>NZ_FOCZ01000003.1 GCF_900110245.1 Niastella yeongjuensis | reverse complement strand
CAATAAAGGCGGCCTATGATCTATCAATGAAACTGACTATCATATTTAACTCCTGCAAGTGCAAAGAAGAGGCTTTTAAAAAGCTGGCTTTATGGTATAATGAAGTAGAAGCCGCTGGTATTGATTCTTTCAGATCCGTTGCCAGATCAATTGAAACCCACTATTTGACTATACTCAACTACTTTAACAACAGAAGTACCAACGCTTCTGCTGAAGCTTTTAATGCCAAAATAAAATCTTTTAGGGCTTCTGCCAGAGGTGTAAGAGATATTAACTTCTTCTTATTCAGACTCCAGAAAATCTATGCGTAAAAACCCAATCCCCCAAAAATTTAACTTGATCCCATCTACCGAGTTCTCCTCTTTTTTTAATCTGATGTAACGCCAATTCTATTATCTGTTCATCATCTGATTGAGCCAGTTTTTTTAATGCCTCGATATTATCCATTTCAGGCTGCGCCCCTATTGCATAAATGAGTTTACGGATGTAGGGATATTTATAATCCTCCTGCTGTAAATATTCTGGTATTGTATCTATTGCTTTCAATAAAACAGGAATACTTTCTTTTTCCGTATGGAATATACGCTGGAAAATTCCGGCTATATCCTCATGCTTGCTGTGCCAGTTACCCAGTATTAGATCTTTTAAAATAGTTCCAGTCCCTTCATCAAAAAAATCAAACCAAAAACCCACAAAAAAAGTGTTTTTCAGCAGTTTTTTATCTTTGTTTTGATTGGCTGTTTCCAAACTTGTTTTAAAATCAGCGTATGTTACCTTATTGCGGTAGCTGGAAAGTATCTCTTCTTCTGAAATTGTGTGATTCCAAAATAAATCCATCATTTCATTAATTATCATAACGCTCATCTTTACTTATAACCGGTAAAATACTTCATATCCTTCATAAACTTTATAATCACGGCCCTTTTTAGTGAAATTTCCAGGGCTAGGGTTAAAAGTTTACTATTTGCCCCGGGCTGTTTATCTTTGATTGTAAACCAGCCATATGATCACTACTTTATACAGATTAATTTTTTGTATTCTCTTATCAGCCCTGTCATGCGCTACGCAGGCTGCTGTTGCCAAACCTTCTCCCGGGGGCGATCCATTTGAAGCAATAGAAATTGTATATTCAGCTACTGCACACCCCGATATCAAAAAGATAAAAGCCTTTTGCAAAAGTCATCATATCCCGCAGTCGTCGGTTTACCAATGGCAGAACCGGGCCGTAATATTTGGCCACATACCCAATGTCAGGAATAACCAACAACGTTTGCAGCAGCTATTTCCCGCAGCAACAGTAAAATTGTATGAAAGTCCTTTTTACCTATTCAGTAATCAGGACAACTGCAGTAATAAAACACCGGCCAAAGAATGGGAGCATATCATCCTTACCGCCAACCTGGTATCCGATACCATAAAGCAGCGGGAGTATTTACAACATCATGCCACCCAATTCAAACAATGGCCCGAGATCTCGCAAGGCTTTTGTAATGCCGGTTTTCAACAGTTGCTGATCTTTAAGAACGGCAGGCAGTTGATGCTTGTTATCAGCATTCCTAAAGGAGCTGATTTTGAGAAAATAAATAGCAAGACCACCGAAAATAATCCACGCGTAAATGACTGGAACAAAATGATGGCACAATACCAGGAAGGAATCAGTGGTACCAAACCAGGAGAAACGTGGGTGTTTTTTGAACAAGCGAAATAAAAAAGTGCAACTCCAAATAATGAAAGGCAATCAGAAGCCCATTCATAGCGCATAAAAAAAGGACCGCGATTAGGCGATCCTTTTGAAACCTTTTTAGTATAGCAATAAATTGAGCAGTTACTATCTTGCTACATTATCTACAATTACAACAACTGCCGAAAGCCCGGCAAGAAGAGCAGGCACCCAGATCCGGGCATTTCCCGTAGCGTTAACTTTGGCGTTAGAGGGCTCTACGTAAATGATGTCATTGGGCTTTAAGTAATAATAAGGCGATTGCAGCACCTGGTTTGAATTCAGGTCAAGCCGCTTCGTTATTCGTTTCCCGCCCTCTTCTCTGATCAATACCACGTTATCTCTTTTCGCATACACCGTCATGTCGCCGGCAAACCCTAATGCTTCCAGGATATTTATACTTTCGTCAGGCACATTGATGACCATGGGGCGTGCAACCTCACCCAACACCGTTACTTTAAAATTCAGGTATCGCACGTTAACCACGGGTTGCATGAGATATTTTTTTTCAACGAGGATGGTGGTTATTTTTTCTCTTAACTGCTTTTTAGTTAACCCTGCTGCTTTTACCCTGCCAAGCATAGGAAGGTCAATATAACCTTCCTGATCAACCAGGTAACCAGAGGCCTGGGTGCTGGTGTAACCTATCACCTGAGTAGTTACGGCTACGGTTGTATTAAATGGTTGGCTGGCTGTAGCATTAGGACTGGTAACCGTAATGCTAAGCAGGTCATTTTTTTGAATAGCAGGCTCCAGTTTTTCCAAAATAGTCACTTCCGAATCTTTGGCATCTTTCAGATAAACGACTTTGTTGGTACTGGCACAGGAAGAAACTAAGAATGCGCATATCACCCCGGCGAGGGCATACCAGGTTTTGGTCGGTTCCATAAATATTATTTGATGAAGGTTGTTATTTAAAACTCAAGGGCTTCGCCTGTCATAATCCCATTATCTGGAATTTGATTAAATAACTTTGGATTTGTTGGAGCTGGATAAATGGATCAACAGCGGGTAGTGGAAGAACAGCGGATACGTTATATCAGTAAATGTAAGGGTATTTATTCAAACCTTCACCAAAAAAGAGCAGAAGTCCCATTCCGGTATCACCAGCATGGGACTTCTGTTTTATAATCTATTTTACAGCCCTGAATATTTTATTCGTATAGGAAGAATCGACATTCCCCGCAAACACCATAATACCGGCTTTGGTACCACCAGCTGGCTCCCAGGCCGCCGCAGCGGTAGCATTACTAAGGCTATTATACTGTTTGGAAACCCCGATCATCGTTTTCGAAGCCCCTATAACATTAGCCCAGCGGTTGAAGCGTGTAGTATTGTTTTCAAAATAGCCCATGTCCTCTACATAGTTTAGGTAGGCCGCAACGGTAGTGGATTGACCGATAGCAAAACCGGCCCGTGCACCGTCGTAAATCGCTGCGGTATAAATGGTGCCGGTGGGATTGGAAGACCGCGGCCCAAAATACAATCCGAATTCCTTAATCAGGTTGGTGTAGTTGGTGTTGGCGGCCGTATTGCCCATGTGCTCTACATCCAGGGCTATTCCGTCAAAATGCAGCGAATCGACAACGCAGGCTTTAACAAATGCGGCAAACTGGTGATAGTTCAACTTCGTTCCGTTGTACGTGGTAAAAGGAGTAGTGGTATTCCACGAATTGGCATCATCTACATTCCACAGTACCTTAACCCCACGCGATTGCAGGACCCTTGCATCTCTTATAATGGAAGCATAAGAGGTGTAGTTGGGATTAACGGTAAGGATATAACTGCTCCTGCTGCCGTAATGAACCGAATCGGCCATCTCCCAGGGCGTTCCCTCGAAGAGGACCACTTCATTGGCTGCGTTCGCAAAGTTGGTTAACGGAAGCTTTACGGCCGGAGTGCCGGTAGGCGTTGCATCAAATGCGTAATAAACTATTTTGTGATTGGGTGGACTGGGAATGGCAAAAACGGCCAATTCAGTATGAAGGTTTGATCCACTGCCGGATAAGGAAGACGGGTCGTCCTTCAAACCCAATTTCGAACAGGAATTCATGCTCATGGAGAGCAACAACACGGCGGCAGCGTGAAGCCACCTCCGGTTGCAGGCAAGATGAAGTTTCATAATCGTTAAATTTGGTGTTGGAATTGATTGTGCGATCACAAAATTAGCGCAAAATCGAAAATGGCTCTACTACCTGGGTGGACTATATGCTCCTTTACTTCGTTTATTCGGCACTGAAATGGAATGTTGCCGGACGAAATTATTGCAATTTTATATATGTGGGCGCAGCCTGTACAGAATGCCTTAGTTGTTTATTTATAAACCAAAAATGATATCTTTATCCATATTCAACATCGTTTCGCCACCAACTAAATCGATATGAGAAATTGGTTTTTACTATCAGTCACCTTAGTTTCATTTGTTGCCTGTAAAACAAATACTACCGAAAAACCCTTCATAGCCATTGAAGGGATAGATTCAACCCGCCAGCCGGGTGATAATTTTTTCAAATATGTAAATGCTAAATGGTATGATACCGTGCAAATACCGTCAAGCCAGTCGGGCGTAGGTGCCTACCGGTTCATGAACTTTCAGCAGCGCCTCCGGTTACAAAGTATCCTGGACAGCGTATCGAAAAGTAACAATGCGCCGGGCAGCCTGGAACAAAAGATCGGTGATTTCTTTGCTTCCGGAATGGATACCAATACCATCAACCAGCGTGGCTTTGAGCCACTCAAAACCGGGTTGGATAAGATCAATGGCTTCACCAGTATAGCTGACATGCTTTCATTCATCGCGGCACAAACCCAATTGTCCAACTTCTCCCTCATTGCGTTTCAGGTAGCACCCGATCAGGAAAACAGCAGTATGAATATGGGGCATATTGTTCAAACGGGTATCGGCATGCCCGACCGGGATTATTATTTCAAAACCGACTCTGCCACCCTTGCTATCCAGCAAGCCTATACCAAATACCTCGCTGATCTTTTTATGTTGACTGGAAGCGATCCCGCATTGGCACAAAAAAACGCAGCGCTTGTTTACAATATCGAAAAACAACTGTCAGCGTCACATAAAACCAATATTGAAACACGGGATATAAAAGGCAATTTTCATAAAATGGCCCTGGCCGATTTAAATAAACAGCAGGTCAATATCGGCTGGACGACTTACTTCAAGAATCTGGGCGCCACTATGGACTCCCTGGATGTGGCCCAGCCACAGTATTACGATAAACTAAACACGCTCCTGAAATCGATCCCGCTGGCGGATTGGAAAATATACCTGAAAGCAAATTATATCAATAGTTATGCAGATTACCTCAGCAAGCCTTTTGTAGATGCATCCTTTGGCTATAACAAGGCCTTAACGGGACAAACCGTACAAAAATCACGCGGCGAGATCATGGCCAGCGCGGTAGATACTTATCTGGGGCAGGCATTGGGACAATTGTATACAAAACTATATTTCCCGGAGTCTGCTAAAAAGCGGATGCTGGAGCTGGTGAATAACCTGCAGAAAGCGTTTTCCAACCGGGTTGACCAGTTGGATTGGATGAGTGACAGCACCAAGCAAAAAGCAAAAGAGAAATTATTTGCCATCACTAAAAAGATCGGATATCCTGATAAGTGGCGCGAATACGGTAAAGTGACTATTGTAAAGAATAAATATTTTGAGAATGTGATAGCTGCCGCTGCGAACAACTTTCAGTATGACCTGGCCAAACTGGGAAAACCGGTTGATAAAACAGAGTGGTTCACTACCCCATCCACAGTCACAGCGTATAACAATCCTTACGCCAATGAGATCGTGTTCCCGGCCGGCATTCTGCAGTCACCTTATTTTGACAACAATGCCGATGACGCGCTTAACTATGGAGGTATTGGGATGGTAATCGGGCATGAAATGACGCATACCTTCGATGACCAGGGAGCCCAGTTTGATAAAGACGGAAATGTAAAAAACTGGTGGACAAAGCAAGACTATGAAAAGTTCAAGGCCAAAACCCAACAGGTCATTGACCTATATTCTACATTCACCGTGCTTGACAGCGTTCATGTAAAAGGCGCGCTTACAGTTGGAGAAAATACAGCGGACATAAGCGGCGTTGCGGTAGCGTTTGATGCTTTTAAAATGACCAAACAGGGACAGGATACCACGAAGATCGGCGGGTTCACCCCCATTCAGCGATTCTTCTTTTCTGTAGCCAAGATCTGGCGGGTGAAAATGAAAGACGAATACCTGCGCTACTGGATAAACAACGATCCCCATTCGCCACCCATGTGGAGAGTGAATGGCCCACTCATGAACCACCCGGCCTTTTACTCAGCCTTTGATGTAAAACCAACTGACAAGATGTATCTCGCTAACGATAAACAAATCAGGATCTGGTAAATCGAATTTGGAAGGACTGTTATGCAGCTCTCGAAAAACGTAAACGGCAGGCGAAATATAATGATTTCGCCTGCCGTATTTTTTATTCCATCTCTTTTAATTGATTTTCCTGGAAATCTCTTTTCCGATCTCATAAGGTATGATCACGCCTATAGTAAATGACATGATGATAAAAAGAGTCAGTGCCCCATTACGCACCGTTTCTGAAAGTGTACGGGAAAATTCAGCATCTACATTACCGGTCAACTTTATCAGTCCATACATGGTGCGATAAGCAAACGCACCCGGAACCAGGGGGATAACCGGGGGGATAGCGAAAATCATGGGTGGTTCATTACGTACGTAAGCTATGATCACACTATAAATACCTACTACCAGCGCTGCGAGAAATGTGGCCAGTATTATGGAAGAGGAAATATAGAGTAATACACTGAATTTGATAAATCCTACAATGGCGCCACCTAACCATACAACAGCCAGGTATTTCTTTGGCACATTAAAAAGTATGCCGAAGCCAAAGGCAGCACAGCCAACCCAAAAAGATTTGAATAAAACATTTAACAGTTCCGGCATTATCCTTTCAGATTTAAAATGACAATGGTGGTTAATAAACCCAAGGCGATAGCAAGTATATGTATCAGGGCATTGACTCCTCTTACTATTCCACTCACCGTGCTTCCCTCAATAAGATCGGCGAAAGAATTTATCAACAGCACACCCGGAATGAGAAACAACACACTGGTTGAGAAGGCATTTACCGGCGTGACAGCTAAACCGGCAAAATTAAAGAAGCCGGTAAAAAGGGAGGCTACCGCTGCTGCTATATAGGTGCAGATAAAAGGATTGGGGTTTGACTTTGTCAATTGCTGTTTTACAAACAAGCCAATAAAGGTGGCGCTGAACGTGATGGCCATTTCAATATACCCGCCGCCGAAGGTATAACACGTGGCGGCGCCGGCAATGCTCATAAAAAAAAGAATGATCAGCCGGGAATAATGACCAGCTGCCTGGCACTTAATAAATTCGTTCTTTAGTTCCAGTATTGTCCAGCCTTTTTCAGCCGCCACCCAGCTTAACCTGCTTATCCCTGAAATTACGGTAAAGTTGATGCCGGAGATGGAAGTGCTGCGAATATCATTGAATAGGGTATTCCCCTCTTTATCATCTAAAACAAGAGAAACCGATCCGGACGCAACGATGATATGCGGTACATACTGGTAAACCGCCGCCAGTTCAGACATGGCTACCCTTACTCTGTCGTTATTGGCACCAGCTTGTAAAAGAGAGATCCCAACATCGAGCAACAAAGTACCAAATGCATTGCTTTCATTCACTGTTTTTAAATAACCAGCTTCCATATACTTATCCCTGTTTCATTTCATTCCCCGTATGCCAGTTTTGACGCCATAACAAAATTTACGATATTTTTTTCTGGGCTGAAGGCAGGCTTACTGTTTTACCGTAAAATAAAAAGTGATAAACAGATAACTAATAGCATTTACTACTGAGTAATGATCACATCCGCTATAATGGGCAAATGATCAAGGTCATTTAGCCCGGTATTAGGTGCCATTACATTCATGATCTTGATATTTTTACTGGTAATGATATTATCTATATGGCGATTGAGGCCATCTTTCATACCATCCAGTTTAATGTTTCCCGATGCGGTGGCAAACCAACCCTGGCTTCCGCCGTTGGCAATATTAAAACCTGCAGCCTGAAAGCGTAAAATCTCAGCATCTGAAGAGTTGGTATCGCCAAAGCAAATGAAATATTCATATTTTTTCAAAGTGGCAATGATCGAATCCAATGCCGGAAGATGCCCCTGCACCTGCCAGGGAATATGGGTGCTTATAATATGAACTGTTTTATTCCCTACTTTCAACTCACCGCTAATGGCATAATAATCCTGAAACCAATATTTCTGCTGACAATTCAACAACTGGTAATTGGTGGCAATGCCATTGTAGATCCAGGCATGCTCATCGCCAAAATAAACGTTGTTGTAGTACGGCTTCAGCAATTCATTTTCGGCAATGAATGTGCTGTCCTGGTCAAAATACCGGTTCCACTCCTGTACGGCAAAAAAATCCAGGCTTTGTTCACCGATCCATTTCCGCCAGCCTAACATTTCCTGCCGGATGTATTTTCCGGTTACCTCTTTATTATCGGGATAAAAAGCTTTTCCTCTTACTTCCAGTCCCCCCTTCATACCCTGGTTAAAGTGTCCGACATTATAAGACCCTACCCTTAACTTCAACGGGGCAGTACCGGATAATTGCGCCATAATGTTTGCCATGTATACAATGGCCGTAAAAAACAGTATTAGTTTCTTTTTCATTAGATCTTATTGCTTGGGCTGATTTACTTTAATTGAATCTTTAGTGGTGGTACCTACTGCATCGAGATAGCTCAGTAAAATAGTAGCGCTGCGGGCTGCGGCCGTGCTATTACCAGCCACATTGAATGACAAATTACTATTATCGATCTGCAGGCCTGAGATCCAGTCCGTTCCATTGGCATCGTAGTTGTAGTTTACAGTCATAAGCTCCAATGGGAGGTTGGTACTGATAGGTGTTTGTATGGCACCGCCTGTAGCGCCCCCCGATACAGCTGTAGCGGTAATGCTGATCTTAGGTACTATACCTCTTTGTCCCAGCCTGATGGTATCTGTTTTGTCGCCTGCTTTTACCAGCAACCGGCCAATACGGGGCAGGTTGGCGCTGTTATCAGTCACGGCAACAACAGCATACGCAACACCGCTGCCTGATCCCGTTTGAACAGTTAACCAGGGTGTATCATCGATCGATTCCACAGTCCAGCTTTTGTCTGAATAAATGATCATTTTCGTGGTATCAGCTGGCCCATTTAGTATTATAAATCTTGAATCGAGCGCAAGATATGTTTTAAATGTGTCATCCTTTTTTGAGCAACTTGCTACCAGCGTTATTAAAAAGGCGAAGGCTATTATTATTATTCGGGTCATGATTTTGAATTTATAAATTATACGCATCATTTGTCAGGGCTCCTTTTGAACGATCGATCTCTGCCTGTGGTATCGGATAATACTCATGGTAGGGGCGCAGATTTGTTTTAATGGCTTGCACTTCAGTTGCTGATGTAGCGCTTACCCGTGTATAAAAGTCACCCCAGCGTACCAGGTCCCATTTGCGGCCATATTCTCCCATCAATTCGCGGGCACGTTCTTTTTTTACTTCTTCCAAAAACGCTGCCTTGCCGGGATAGCTTGCCAATACAAAATCGGCTTTAGCCCTTGCTTTTACTTCATTGAGCGCCTGCATCGCCGTGGCGGCATCTTCTTTTTCATTGGCTGCTTCGGCCAGCATCAGCAAGGCATCGGCATACCGGAATACTTTCTGATTATTCCCATCATTAGCCAGGCTCATATTGGGACACCAGAATTTTGGGCCAGGCCATGGCTTACCGGTATAATTATTGGCTTTAGGTCTGTTGAACCAGGTACCATTATAGGTGTATGCCAAAATCATATTTCTTCTGGGATCAGCGGCATCGTACAGGGAGATCAAATAGTCGGTAGGCGTAACCGTAGTATAAACAGTAGCTGTTGTACCCAGCTCTGAAATAGTAACCCCATCATATACCGCAACTCCGGTAGCCCGGGTTGGGGTTAACTGCGTTGCTACGTCAGACACCTTTATAATACCTGTTGAAGAATAATTGTATTGTATCTCAAAAATGGACTCCGGTTTATTCTTGCTCCGGAACCAGGTATCGTTTAATGAATACTGCGACAGCGCACCATAAATGCCTTTGAGCTTTTGCATAGCATCTATACAAACATCCCATTCTTTGTTCCACAATGCCATCTTACCGATCAGGATATACGCAACAGCTGCCCCTACCCTGTTATTGGCAATGGCTGAACTTTTTGTTTGCGGTAATTCGGGCGCCCAGCGCTGCAGATCGGCAATCAGGCTGTCTCTGGTATCTTTTGCAGACATTCTTCCCAGTACCGCTACTTTTAAAAGCGCATCAAAACTGGCGCTCGCATCATCAGTATAAAAAGGCACATCGCCAAACATGCTGGTAAGGATATAATAATACATCGCCCGCATGGTAGCCGCTTCACCAATCAAAGCAGGTTTCTTTGCGGCTGCAATAGCAGTAGAATTTTCAATTCCGGCAATAGTGGCATTACAGATCATAATGCCATTGTATGCAGCCGTCCATACATCATCGCCAAATCCGGGATTGGAAGGCGACATGCCAAAGACCTGGTCTACCGTGCCGGAAGTAAGATAAGCCAGGTCGCTGGTATATTCTGTTGCACAGATCAACCCGCCACTGGTACCGCTGAAGATATTGTACAGTTTTAGATAACAGGCATTCACAGCAGCTTGTGCCTGAGCCTCTGTTTGGTAAAATGTAGACGCATTGGTGAAACTCTCGGGCTTTTCATCCAGAAACTTGCTGCAACTACTGGTACACAAGGCCAGAAAAGCGAAAACAGCCAGTGAATAGATCTTTATCTGTTTCATGTTTTTTTAGAATTTAAGTTCAGCGGTAAATGTTATTGTACGGTTGGGCGGGAAAGCACCATTGTCTATCCGGCGCAAAGCAGAATTACTGCTTTGGGTAGACACCTCCGGATCGAACCCGTTATAGTGTTTCAACAGGAACAGGTTGCTGCCGTTCAACGAAAGCGCTAATGATTTCAGTTTTTGGTTGGTGAGTTTTGACAGATCGAATGAATACCCAATCGATGCTGCTTTCAACCGTAAAAAAGAAGCATCGTGTACAAACCGGTCGTTGGGGATCTCATCTTTTGAATCAGCTCTTGGTATATCTGAATCAGGATTTCGTACAGGCTGCCAGGCATTGGTCATATAACTATATTGATTATTCAGGTATACGCCCGTTCCCATAAACATTTCAGCAGGATTATACAATCTGCCACCCAATGAATAGTTTAAATAAAACGACAGGAAAACATTTTTATAACGAAAGGTATTCTGAAGACCGCCATACACATCGGGATCGGCATTACCCAGGTATACCATATCATCGGTATTTAACAAGCCATCATTGTTCTGATCGATATAACGTTCACGCCCGGGAACTAAAAAAGCCGCTGAAGCCGAAGCATATTTCTTATCTGTTTTATTCTTGTCTATCTCGGCCTGACTTTTCCATACCCCTGCATATTGGAAACCGTAAACGGCATTCAGCGGGTAGCCTTCCTGGTAACCATTGATCATATATTGCGCACCATAGGTATATGTGTTGGTAACAACCCTTCCAACCAGCCCTATCGCATCTACCATTTGTTTATTGTGTGCAATGGTAAAGCTGGTAGACCAGCTAAAGTCGCGTTTGCGGATAACATCGTAGTTAACCGTCAGTTCAATACCCTTGTTGGATGTTTTACCAAAATTCATCAGCCTTGAGGCAAAGCCTGTCTGGTTGGGCAGCTGCACCGTCAGCAACAGGTCAGAGGTATTGCTCTTATAAGCATCTACCGTAACACCAAGGCGTTTATTGAAGAAGGAAAGGTCAACGCCTGCATTATAGGTACTCGTCTTTTCCCATTTAAGGCCGGCATTGGCCAATCCGGTAGGATAAAAAGCCACCGGCTGGGTACCACCGAACAGGTAGCCGGATGTAGTGGAACTCAGGCGGTCGAGCGACTGGTACCGGGCAATGGCATCATTACCCGATGTACCTGCACTTAGCCGGAAGGCAAATTCATCCAGTTTGGCGCCTTTCATGAAATTTTCATTCAGCACATTCCAGCGAAAACCTGCTGAAGGAAAATACGCCCATTTATTATTGGCGGCAAAGTTGGAGGCACCATCCCTGCGCAAAGTAGCAGTCAGGTAATATTTTTCCGCATAATTATAATTGATACGGGCCAGGTGCGACATGCGGCTTTGCATTTCTTTCGACCCGCTGACAGTCAGGTTGTTTTTGTTAGGGATAGATCCTATATCCCATAAAGCAGTTTCGTCTATATAATAACCGGTACCGCTTAATGCTATCCGGTTAAAATTCTGCTTTTGTATGGTAAATCCATACAGGGCATTGAAATGATGGTTGCTGCCAAAATTGTGATTATAAGTGATCGTGTTTTCATTCAGGAGATTATTATTCCGCGTCACACTTTTAGAAGTGGCCGGACCGGTAGTAGCCCGGCTGGGCATGGTGGAAGGCACCAACGCGTCAGCAGAACCCACATAGTTCGAATAAGAAATGGTAGAACGCAGCAACAGATCTTTTATAGGCTGCACCTCCATGTACATCATAGAACCCAGTGTTCCATCATTCAGGGTATTCTTTCTCAGTGTCGCTTCAAACATAGGAGAATCGAATACGGCGCCAGAATATTGTTGTGAATTCCAGTCGTTCAGGGTACCATCTGGATTATAGATGGGAACAACAGGCGCCACCATGGTGTAGTTCACACTCCAGTTGGCATAGGCACCTAAATAACGCAACGGTTGTTCCTGTTTAGCATTGGAATAATTTAAACGCACACCTGCTTTTACATACTTACTAAGTGTTTGATCGAGGTTCAGGCGAAACTGGTAACGCTTCATGCCACTGTTCAGGATCACCGCGTTGATATTATCATAGTTACCGGAGAAATAGTACCGGGTATTTTTATTGCCACCTGAGGCACTCAATGCATAATTTGAAAAACGTGCACGACGGGTTATGGCCCGTTGCCAGTCGCTGCCCTTACCCAATGAAAGCGGATCGGGATAGGGATAGTCTTCCAGTGGCTTTGTCTGGTTGGCAGTACTGGTAAAGTAAAACCGGTCATTCTGTAACTGGGCAAACTGCGTAGCATCCATCACTTTCAGGTAGCTGGCCATTTCCGCAAAACCCTGATTTGTTCTGGCTGTAAAATCAGTTTTACCACCCTTATCGGCTCCGCTCTTGGTTGTAATGATGATTACCCCGTTGGCACCCCTTGAACCATATATGGCGGTAGAAGAAGCATCCTTTAGTACGCTGATGCTGGCAATATCAGAAGGATTCAAATCATTTAAACTGTTAATGCCATCCATTACTCCATCTACTATATAAAGCGGTTCATTACTTGCAGTGATAGACCGGGTACCACGGATACGTACAGAGGCTCCGGAACCGGGCTGGCCATCAGTCGACATAAACTCTGCCCCTGCAATTCTGCCGGCAAGCATTTGGTCAACACGGGGAACCGGAATATTCTGCAGATCGCGCATTTTCACGGTGGAAACAGCGCCCGTAAGGTCTTTCTTCCTTGCATTGCCATAACCAATGGCCACTACTTCTTCCAGATTGTTGGCAGACACACTCAGCTTTACCTGAACCGGTAAAGATCCTTTTCCCGCTTGTATCCGTTTCTCTTCGAAACCAACAAAGGATACTACCAGTACATCAGCACTTTTTGCCTCGATGGTAAACTCACCGGTTGAACTGGTCTGTACAGATCTTTTGGTGCCTGCAACTCTTACTGTAGCCCCTGAAAGCGGTCGCCCTTCTTCGTCAGTAACCTTTCCCGTTACGGGGTCTGTTGCCACCGACGGCGCAGGTTGTTCCGTCACCCCTTTTTCCGCATTGATCTTCTCTTTGATGGTAATAGTTTTACCACTCACTTCATAATACACCGGCTGATTGGTCATAATCATTTTCATAAAATCCTCTACCGGCATATTCTTCACCGATACAGTTACCGGTTTGGTATGCTGCAATAATGCCACATTGTAAAACACCACATAATCGGTTTGCCTTTCCAGTGAAGCAAATACTTCCTTCAAGGTAAAGTTGCGTCCCGATAAAGTGATGGTCTGCGATTCGGCTTCTGTAGCGCGCACCTGCAGGAACGCGGCTGTCATCAGCACCATAATCAATTTCATTGCCATTAGCTTTTTGGTAAAATGCCTGAAGGGCTTACCCATTAAGTAAGTACTCATGGAGGGGAGAGTTGAATTTAAAATTGAGCAATATGGAGTTCAGTTATTAATTAGATAATTGGCTGCTAACAATCAATTTTCTGTCCTCTAGCCTGAAATTCACCTTTGATATTTCCAGGATCCTGAGCACCTGAGACAGGTTCAGATCGCGTTTCATTTTTCCGCCAAAGACAATATTGGGCACATTGTTTTCGTACGCCACCTGTATATCGTACCACCTTTCCAGTTGACGCATCACCGCTTTAAGATCAGCATTCTCAAAATTGAAGATGCCTTTTCGCCAGGCAATTACCTGGTCAAGATCCGGAGAATTGTTTATGGTGAGTAGTGAATGGGCAGTGGTGACCGGGCTGCCTATTGCAATGGCTTGCTGACCAGGTTTTAATATTGCCGATTGTGGATTGCGGCCTGCCGATAACACCACTTTCACGCTTCCTTCCAGCAAGGTTGTTTTGATTGCCTCTTCATCATCATAAGCGTTCACATTGAAATGGGTGCCGAGTACCTGTACAGTAGTACTGCCCTTGCTTACGATAAACGGCTTGTGGGCATTGTGCGCTACTTCAAAATAGGCTTCCCCCTGCAGCTCTACCTTTCTTTCGGCGCCTGTAAATGCAGTAGGGTATCTTATTGAACTGCCTGCATTCAACCATACATCTGAACTATCGGGCAGCACCAGGTGAAATATTCTTCCTTTAGGTGTGGTGAGGGTGTTGTAGCTGGCAGTACCGGAAGTATTTGCTTCATATGTCACCACGCCTTTATTCAGTTTTATTGTTGATCCACTTTGGTAAATAACATTCTGCTGCATACTATCCAATAGAATGGTCCTCCCATTATCGAGTGTAAGAATGGCGCCGTTGGCAGCCGGCGTTATTTCTTTTACAACAGCCAGCTGTGTAGTATTCGTGGCTGCAGGTCGTGTAAGCAGAAAATACAGACCGCTGCCCAACAGCAACAGGATGGCAGCAGCAGCCTGCCATACAAATGGGAACAGTCTTTTTGTTTTTGCTTTCCCCGGTTTTAGGCGTAGAATAACCGACAGGATCTCATTGGCCTTCTCATTAGGTACCGCCAGATCTTCATCCATGGTGTTGATAAGAAGATCCAATTCATCATGTAGCATGGAATCATTTTCCGATAAAGCGATCAGCGTAAACAATTCCTGTTTTTCGTTATCGGTACAGGAACCCTCAGCGTATTTGCGGAACAATGTTATAAAATCAGACACAGACAGTGAGTTTACAATACAAGACTCCTGTTAAAAAAAGATGGGGGGGCTGAAAACTAAAAAAAATGTTCGTGTAACAATTTCTTAATATTACGAAGCTGTAGCGGGAAACAATTAATAGAGGTCCTTAATAATAAGCAGGGTTGCATAAACACCTAAGTGAGCAAGGCAATACGTACGAACGGAATACATAGCTTCTGACAAATAATGTTTCACTGTTTCGGGCGACAGGTTCAATTCCTGTGCAGCCTCTTCCCTTTTCATACCATACTCTTTGATGAGCATGTACACTTTTTTCTGTTGAGGCGGTAATTGGGCAACTGCCTTTTGCAGCACGTCCTGGTATTCTTTATCCAGCAAAAAATCATGCGGGGTTGACTCCAGCAAAAGGTTATTTCCTTTTTCAAAGGAATTCTCTGCTTCTTTTCGAAGCGCCATTTGTTTCAGCGTACTGAAGACCCTGTTACGGGTAATGGTAAAAAGCCATGCCTGAAAAAGCTTTATCTCAGGAAGTTCTTCCCGCTTCATCCACACCCTTAGAAAAACATCCAGTAATATTTCGTCAGCAACATCGGTTGAACCGGTAAGGCGGCAGGCAAAGGAATAGATCTTATTGCGGTAATGATTGAATATTTCACTGAAGGCTTTTTCATCGCCTTCCGCTGTGGCCTGTAGCAGAACATTTTCTATATATACCTTTCCCATCCGTAATAAACCTTGGTGCAAACTTAAAATTCATGGTTATCTTTTACCTTTCTCCCAGAGAAACTTTACAATTTTTTAATATAAAACAAACAGGCATCCGGTTTGTAGCGCTGTAATTACCCGTTCACTTCAAACCTTTGTATATGAACAACAAAACAACTATTGAAGAACGCGCTGCCCCTTCCTACTGGCTCACCCGGTTTATGATCCTTCGTATGCTGGGTCTTATTTATGCGATCGCCTTTCTGGTGGCCATCAACCAGGTACTGCCCCTCATTGGTTCACATGGATTGCTTCCGGTTAGTTTGTACATAAAAAGCATCAGCCAATGGCTGGGTTCCAATGGTGCTTCATTTATAAAATTGCCTTCCATTTTCTGGTTCTGGCATACCGACACCGCGTTGATAACAGTTTCGTGGATCGGGTTTGTGCTGTCGTGTTTAGTGGCAGCCGGGTTTGCCAATGCAATTATTATGGCGCTGCTGTGGGTGTTGTACCTGTCACTGGTTCATATAGGGCAGGAATGGTACGGCTATGGTTGGGAAATTCAATTGTGTGAAACCGGCTTTCTGGCCATCTTTCTTTGTCCGTTGCTCGATATGCGTCCTTTTCCCCGGCGGGCGCCTCCCTTTCCCATTATTGTGCTGTTCCGTTGGTTGATTTGCCGGTTAATGCTGGGCGCAGGACTGATCAAATTGCGGGGTGATGAAGTATGGCGCAACAGCACCGCGTTGTATTATCATTTCGAAACACAACCTATTCCCGGTCCGTTAAGCCGCTGGTTTCATTTTCTGCCACACAGCGTTTTAAGGATAGGCGTATGGTTCAACTGGCTCGCAGAGCTGGTAGCGCCGGTCTTTGCTTTCTGGCCCCGCCCCGCAAGGCATATTGCCGGAGTGATCATGATCTTATTACAGCTTACCCTGATTGCCAGCGGCAATCTTTCCTTTCTGAACTGGCTGTCCATCATTCCGGCCCTGGCGTGTTTCGACGATGGCTTCTGGACAAAACTACTTCCCAAAAGACTGGTGCAAAAAGCTGATGCTGCCCGAGAAACCGCTGTCTATTCAAAACCCATGCAAACAACCGCCTGGGCTGTGACCCTCATTGTTGGACTGCTCAGTATTCAACCCGCAGCAAACCTTTTCTCCTCCAAACAGATCATGAACACTTCCTTCGATCCGTTTGAATTGGTGAATACGTATGGCGCATTCGGGTCGGTAGGCCAGGAACGCCTCAATGTAGTGTTTGAAGGAACCGCGGATAACGACTCTAGCGACAATGCTCACTGGCAACCTTATCTGTATAAGGGGCTACCGGTGCTACTCAACCAACCATCGCCGCAAGTAGCGCCTTATCAATTGCGGCTTGACTGGCAAATGTGGTTCGCAGCCATGTCAACTGCCGATGAATATCCCTGGACTTTACACCTCATATACAAATTGTTGCACAACGATCCCATGGCAACCAGTTTGTTTGCACAAAATCCTTTTCCCCATAACCCACCTAAGTACATTCGGGCAATTTTGTATCGCTACCGGTTTGCCAAACCAGGCAATGCCGAAGGCAACTGGTGGTCGCGTGAACAACTCGCTATTTGGTTACCGCCTTTATCGGCTGGAGATTCCAGCTTGTTGATATATTTGAAAAGAGAAGGCTGGTTGCAATAACCCGGGCACATGCACAATTTTATAAAATGGGTACCCGATAATTTATGATTTAGATCAATAAACAGGCGCTTTAATGGTTTATTACCTGGCTAAACGATGACCTTGAATAGTTTGAGCATGCATTTCAAAACGATTCTTATAATTTGATTCAAAAACGTTCGACATGCAGCCAAAACTTTTTTCTATCGTCGTCTTATCCACGCTTACTTTTTTTATTTCCTGTAAAAAGGACTATGACTGTGGTATAGATAAACCATCAACGGGAAAGAAACCGCAAGCTGATTTCACATTCAGTTTAAATAACAGCAGACAGGTGCCATGCACCGTGACTTTCAATAACACCTCCACCTACAGCAACAGTTATATATGGTATTTCTCAGGTACCGACGTATCAAACAACAAAAACGAAAAACGTACCTATAATTCGCCGCGAACCTACTCGGTAAAACTGGTAGCAATGAATGCCATAGGCAGGGACAGTGTAATAAAAGAAATAACAATTGCCCCTATCCTGAATTCAGTAGTAGTTTACCTTATAACACCCAGAGGCAAACAGTTTAATCAAAGCTACTATACTGCATTAAAAGATGCAACCACGAATATACAGGCCTGGTATAAAACACAGATGGGGAATAACAAAACGTTCGTGTTAAATCCGCTGGTAGTTGATACATTAACGGGCTTACATGACAGCACCTGGTATAACAGTGACAATGGAAGCATCAGCGGAACAGATCCCCGCTTTTATGCTTACAATAACACGTACTATGAAATGCAACAATTATTAGGCAGTTCTTTTAACACTACAAACTATGCCTATTTTGTTTATGTGGCTGCACCGGGCGGCGGAGCCGGATCAACAGGCTTCTGTGCAATGGGCGATCAGGACTTAAAGGGCCTCCTTGGTTTAAACCCCGAAAACCCAGATCCCAACAGATGGATTGGCGGCGGCGGACATGAATTAGGTCATGCCTTCGGGCTGCCTCATCCGGATAATATGAATGATCTGGCAATCATGTGGACAGGCTACCTGATTTACCCCAACTGTATACTTCAACAAACTGACCGGGATATTCTAAACGTCAGTCCTTTCTTTAAATAAGCAATGAAATAACGAAAAAGAAAAGGCTTCGCCTACTTACAGACGAAGCCCTTGTTACTAACCTTTATTTTACTACACTTATCTTCCCTGTTTGTGACCACGATGATTGCGGCGTTTTTACCATGATCTGGTAAGTATATATACCGGATGGCAGGGCAGACACATCGAAGTCCGTGTAATGCATGCCCGCCGGTTTGGTGGCATCAACCAGCGTTGAGATCTTCCTGCCCAGCATGTCGTAGATGCCTATGGACACCTTGCCTTCAACCGGCAAATCATATGAGATTTTTGTTGTAATAGCTACCGGATTAGGCGCCACAAATACCTTAAAGCTGGGTGGTATGGTATTCCTGACTCCTGTACCTTCTGTGTCGCTTGTAATAAGTGGAGGAAGTACCGCATCAGGCTGCCCATATTTAATAGTGGTAAGATCGAAATTGTTGGTATTTCCGGTACTTAGCCCCGTTACATATACATTGCGGTCTTTGTCAACAGCTATGGGATGCGATGTATACAATCCAATAAAGATCGCCGTGCCATCGGCGCCATTTCCCGGGCCATTATATCTTGCCACCGATTGTTCATGGCCAGACAGATTGTATTTAATGGTTGCAAAATCATATCCCGTGCCAATACCTGTACTTCGCCCGGTTACATATACGTTATGATCTTTGTCAATGGCAAGGGCACTTGCCTGGTCATTACCATTGGCCGGCCCGTTATATCTTTTTAACCAAAGTTGTTGTCCGTATACGTTGTATTTGATAGTAGCATAATCAAAATTCGTTTCATTTGGCCCCGCAGCACTCCAGCCTGTAATGTAAACATTCAGGGCTTGGTCTACCGCAATTGACCAGGGGACGTCGGTGGAATTACCGGGGCCATTGTATCTTGCGGACCACAGTTGTATACCATTCCGGTTATATTTAACAGTGGCATAGTCTGCGGCATCTTCCAGATTACTGCCGGCGCTGTTTCCGGTTACATATACATTCCCCAGCCTGTCGACTGCAATGGCTTGTCCCTGATCAAAAAAATTGCCGGCAACAGGCCCATCATACCTGGCTACCCATTGCTGAACCCCATTCGTATTGTACTTGACGGTGGTCATATCCATATCTTCCTCATCGATGTCGATACCGGCAGGGCTTCTACCCGTTACATACACATTGCCATCTTCATCCAACGCTAAAGCATTGGCGCCGTCGTTACGGCCCGGGCCATCGTACCTGGCCACCCATAGCCGCGTTCCATTGGTATTATACTTTATAGTGACATAGTCGGATGTCAGATCGGCGCCCAGTCCACCTTCCCCGGTAATGTATACATTACCTTTACTATCAACTGCAATGGATTTCGCCCAGTCGAGCGTATTTCCGGGGGTGTTATACTTTGCCGACCATTGCCGTACGCCAGCTGAATTATATTTTATGGTAACCATATCGAACCCAGTCCCATTACCCTGGCTCCTTCCGGTAACATAAGCATTGCCATCGCCATCTACAGCTATTGAAAAGGCTTCATCATCTCCGTTAGCAGAACCATTCCAAACGGTTTTCCAGAGTACCTGGCCGGCAGGACTGTATTTTATTGTTCTGTAATCCAAACCCGATGTAGTGCCGGTAGTGCTTCCCGTTACATATACATTACCGTCTTTGTCAAGCGCCAGCGATCTGGCCCCGTCACTGCCGTTTCCGGAACCGTTATAGCGCGATACCCATTCCTGGGACAATTGCGAAAAACTAATGTTGGCTAAAATAATACAGGCAGTAAGCAGCAAATGCTTCTTGAAGCGTAAAATTGTCCTCATAGTCCAAAAATTTTAGAATTGTTTTATAGAATGCATCATCACAGGGAACTCGTTTATTTTTCAAGAAAAGTATTTTTGGACAAAGAGAACCAACCCTGTTACCGGCTAACCGGACAGCTAATAGTAAAAGTTTTTGACGATTTGAATCAGGCGCTTGCCATATAAAGTATGGCCGTAGATTTAGAAGTGTCCTTATACAGGAGAGGTAATAAACAATACAAAGTAAAGATGTTTTGATGATTCAGGAAACTGATTGAAATCAGGAATTCGGAATCCATCTCCCTCCTTCCATACAAATGTAAGTTGGTTTTATGCAGAAACAATCGTTTGCATGTCTAAGATGGTCTATAACGGTTTATGTCTCCTATTTATGTCTACAATGGTATATATATGTCTTACATGGTTATGGGAAAAACATGGTATTGTTCGGGATGGCGCCGGTAATCACGGGGTGTGGTACCTGATTGTGTTCGGAAGTTGTTCGGATTCTCCCTGGGAATGTTCGGGTGTACACAGGGAAAATCCGAACAAAGTCCGAACAATGTGGGGATCAAACCCGGCTCAATACCGGTTGAAGAACATTATCTCGGACACATACACTATCCTTGATGCTACCTCAATGCTTTCTCGGATTCCGAGGCTCCATTGAGGATCAATGGAGGCTCCAAAGAGGAGGATCAGAAAACCGATCCCCGGTTTTCTACCTTTCGTCACACGGTTTTCCTCGAACCGTCACACGAAAATTGAGTTTTCCGAGGCGACATTGCATTTCATCCCACCATTTGCCTCGAACCGTCCCATGTCTTTCCGAAGCCCGTCACATTTTGGGAATTGGAAGTAAAATATAGCCTTATATTCGCAGGGACAATAGATCATTTGCCTATGAACTCAATATTTTACAAACAGTCCGGCCGTTTATTATTACTGGTTTTATTGCTTCTAAGCTGTAAGTCCGGCATGGCACAATCCGACAGTTATCTTCCGGCTGACAAAGTGGCCAGCGACTTTACCAGTTTGTTGAAAAGACCCGCTACTCCATTCCGTCCTTCCTTTGAGGTTACCCGTACCGATTCCGTTATTATCGAAAAGGGATTTATTTATTCAGAAGCCAACGAAAAGATCCCCATCCTCATTTACAAACCGGTTCATACCAAACTGAAATCATTTCCGGTTGTTATTTGCCTGCACGGTACTGGCGGCAACAAAAGCCAGGGCGATATAAAGCGGTTTTTGTATAAATTCTCTACAATGGGCATTATGGGGATTGCTATCGATGCCCGGTACCATGGCGAAAGACTGACAGACAGTTTAAAAGCAACAGGCGGGTATGTGGGCGCTATTACCCGGGCCTGGCAAAACACCGACAGCAGTCACCAGGAGCATCCGTTTTATTTTGATACCGTATATGATCTCTGGCGGCTGACCGACTACCTCATCACCCGGCCCGATGTTCAGCCCAAACGCATTGGCATGACAGGTATTTCCATGGGTGGCATTGAAACCTGGATGGCTGCGTCTGTTGACAAACGAATTAAAGTGGCCGTGCCGATGATCGGGGTACAGAGTTTTAAATGGTCGCTAGAAAATAATAAATGGCAGGGCCGTGTGGGTACTATCAAAGGAGCGCATCTACAGGCTGCAAAAGACCTGGGCGATTCTGCTATCAACCAACAAAACATCCTTCAACTCTGGAACAAGGTCGTTCCCGGCATAACCGGCGAATTCGATTGTCCTTCCATGATACGGCTTTTCGCGCCCCGACCCCTATTGATCCTGAATTCAGAACTTGATCAGAATTGTCCGCTCCCCGGGGCTAAGATAGCTTTTAGCGCAGCTGCAGCAACTTATGAAAGCGCTCATGCAACGGATAAGCTAAAAATTTATGTAGCTCCCAATACGCCGCATAAAGTAACACCTGAGCATGAACAAATGATGTTTGAGTGGTTTGGGAAGTGGTTGTGAGGGGGGTAATAAAGTTAATCTGTAATCCATACAGCAATACGCAAAACACACTGCTATTCATTAGTTTATGCATAAATCGGCAAAAGAACTATATTTGATTGATCAAATAACAATTCGTGATAAAAGAAGTAAGAATTAAAAATTTCAAGTCTGTACAGGATTTAACGCTTCCCTTAAGTCGATTTAATATTTTGATTGGATCAAACGGTTCTGGTAAATCTAATATTTTAGAAGCCATAGCGTTTGGAGCCGCAGCATCTGCGGATAGGCTAGATAATGAATTTTTAGGATCAAGAGGAATTAGAACGTCAGAAGCTCGTTTAATGAAAAGTGCTTTTACTGATGGTACATCTCCAGAGTCGATTGAAATAAATTTCAGGATTATCGCAAGAAATGAAATCGGAATAGATTATTCACATACAATTTTTGAAACAAAATCTCCTATTCCGAAATGGAGTGTAAAAGAAAATGAAACCAAGTATAACATTCTCCAAAATGTTGTGCATCTGCTAAATAAGTTAACTAAAGAAATTAACGATTTTGATGTTGAATTAGAAAAAGCAAAATTGGAAAATATCTCTTTGGAAAAAAGTAACCTATTAAATGATAAACATGTAAAGCACAAACAAAAAATTGCGGAGTTAGAGAGTTTATTACATGCATCTGAGTTAGTAGATCATAATAATATTTTATCAAATTTTATAATTTACAGTCCAGAACAAAGTTCCTTAAGAAAACTTGAAGAGGAAAGTCAAATACAACCATTAGGAATCAAAGGAGAAGGACTATTTAACCTACTTCAAATTTTCAATGAAAATTATGGACAAGAAACAATCAATGAAATAAAGAAGTATTTGCATATTATTGAGTGGTTTGACGACTTCGAGGCAGTTTCTGATAAAACAACAGAAAGAAAAAGCTTAATAGTAAAAGACAGATTTATACCCAGTTTGTCTTTAAACCAACACAACGTAAATGAAGGGTTCCTTTTCTTATTATTTTATATTTCTTTAATCATAAGCAAAGAAACCCCTGCTTTTTTTGCCATTGATAATATTGAAGCGTCTTTTCATCCTCGACTTTGCGAGGAGTTAATAAAACAATTAGTTGAGCTTGCAAAAAACCATAACAAACAACTGATCTTAACTACTCAAAATCCACACGTATTAGATGGCCTTAATCTGCAAGATGTTGAACAAAGCCTATTTGTTATAAGACGGAACTCCGAAGGAGAAACAATTGCAGATAAAATAACTAAACAACCTAAAAATGTGAAGTTATCTGAAGCGTGGATAAGAGGATATATTGGTGGTAATCCAGAAACTATTGAATAATGATTGCATTTGCCGGTGAAGGATTAACAGATTTTATTGTAATTAAAAATCTGCTAATTGGCTTTTTTAACGATAAGAATTTGCCTGTAACGAGGCTATTGCCAAAACAAACTGAACCAGTAGGTTGGGGCAATCTATTTAACTATCTATCTACGCTGGAATTTAGAGAAGGGGTAGATTATAGTGATTATACAATAATACAGGTCGATACTGACAAATGTGAAGAGTGGAAAGATGACTTAAAACATATAGGCGATGACGACTCACAAGTTTCGACTTTTATAGACAAAGTAATAACTTCATTAATAAAAAGGATTGGCAGCGATTATTATTATGAAAATGAGGATAAATTTTTATTTGCAATTTGCATTCATGACATGGAGTGTTGGTTAATGCCCTTTAATTCAAATCAACCTGCTCATTATTCGAAAATGGTAGGTTGTCAAAAGGCTATCGAAAACATAGCTATAAAAAAAGGATTCTCAATTCATCAAAAAAATTATGAAGAAGGCAAATCTTACCAAACCTTATCTGAGGATATGAAAAAGAATAAAATTTTAATGCAGAAACATGCTCTTAACCCTAGTCTTAAAATATTTATAGAAACCCTACAAAAGGCATTCCCTGAAAAAAGATCGCAGAAAGAAATTATCTAATATAGGCTCCCCACTTGTTAAAACCCTCTTAATTACCCCGCAACAATAAACCGGGTCGTCAATTATCCATCTGATAATTAACAACCCGATTTTATGAAAACAATTTTACCCCTTGCTGTTTTAGGCATAACCGTTGCCAGTCTTTCCAGTTGTAGTAAAGGTACCTATACCCCTCCACCTCCGCCGCCACCTTTTATCGTTGGCTCCTGGTCTATCACCAATTCTTCAGAATTGGAAAGAACCGATTCCAACTGGTATGAGGTGGAAAGTGGTTTTGATGATGGTGTTTTTACCTTCTATCAAAACGGAAACGCCGAATACGCTATTGGAAGTAATACGTTAACCGGTACCTGGGCCTTACACGATTTTAATTCCGGTTATTTTGCTTCGGATGGAAATTATTATGAGGCCAACCACCACCAACTTTCAATCAATGTCTCCAACTATTCCGGAACTGAGACCATTGACCTGGCCGTGGACGTGGATACCTGGGGAGACACTTTTACCGGTTCTATTCATTACAACGATTATGTTGATTTTTTCGAGTTCACAAGGGAATAACACCCGCTTATAAGTTCTCGATTTCTTCCACTACATCCATTTCACCGTTCGCAACCCGGACTGTTTTTGTACAGCTCTTATCTTTAATTTTCACCAGGTAAACGGTCTTATTACCAACTGTAACTTCAGTCACCTGAAAGATATCAAAATCGTAGTAAACCGATTTTACCTGTTGCCGAAGATCAGCGGGCAATTCGTGCTCAGTATAATAACGCATCATACCTGTCTCGTTGCCTTTCCGGTTGTAGAATATTTTTGTTTGAATGCCATCTATGTAAAAATGGACCAGTGAACTGCCATCACGAAGTTGGGTCCATTTTGCATGGGTGGCATTTTCATATTTTCTGGCAAAGCTTTTTCCTGCCTTTGAATTAGCGTTAAACTCTTCTACTGTTGCTGAAGACATGCCGGGACTCACAGCAGGAACAGCATCGAACCGGATAGAAGTTTTAGCTAACTGGGCCTGTATAGTATTTGTATTCCAGTTAAGCAAAATCAGGGCGAGAAAGAAAATGGCTGTTTTTTTCATGACTGTAAATTTTATGCCTCAAAGGTAGGTCGGCATAACAGCCATTTCCAGTGCAACTGAGTAGTTAGCGGCAATGATGGGTAATTGGTAAAATAGCCTTAGAAAAACTTCAACAACGACTCCTTACGGCTGCGTGACACATTAACCATACTGTCATCGCTCATAACAAGATAACCACCTTCGCCCCGAACATACCTGATCACCTCATTGAGGTTTACAATCCAGGAATGATGAACCCGTATAAAGAATGAAAATGGTTCCAGCAATTCTTCCATTTCCTTCAACGTACGGCAGGCGGTGACCCTGCTCCTGTTTTTTATAAAAATAAAAGTATAGTTGTCATTGGCCTGACAACGTATTACTTCATCAGCGGGAATTAATTCAAAGCCTTCTGCTGTGGGAATGGCAATTTTTACAAAATCACTTCTTTTATGATTGATCTGTTTCAACAGCATGTCGAACTGCGCTGCAGCGGGAAGACTTTTACGGGCTTCCACTTTTTGCACAGCAACAATTAACTCTTTCGGATCGATGGGTTTTAACAGGTAGTCCAACGCACTGAAACGTATTGCTTTGATGGCATACTGATCGTAACTGGTGATAAAAATAATGGCAAATGGAATTTCGACAAACTGTTCCAGCATATCAAACCCATTCATTCCTGGCATCTCTATGTCAAGAAAGACCAGATCGGGTTTGGTACTTTCAATAACCTCTAACCCTTTTTTTGCAGAACGGCATTGCCCGATGACCTGCACCTGCGGACAATACTCTTTTAGCAAAAGAGCAAGTGTATCCAGACAATGCACTTCATCATCTATACATATTGCTTTAATCATACAACAAAGGTATTTTTAATAGTACTTCCGTTCCTCCGGAATGCTCATCTGCCTGAGCCAGATCGGTAACTTCTATAACTGTATCCAATTGCTTTTTATGCTGCAGCATAGTAATACGTTCTGCCGTAATATGCATTCCCATCGACTTATAGTCGCGGGAAGAACGGCTTCCCAATTCCTTTGCTCTTTGGCGCCCAATACCATCATCCGTTATTTTACAATACAGCGTAGTATCCTCCGTGAATAAATTAATTTCAAGATGGCCTTTTTCTTCTTTCAACATCAATCCATGCCAGATAGCGTTTTCTACATAGGGTTGTATGATCAGCGGCGGCACTTTTATTATAGCAACATCAAGACCGGCTGTCGTAATACCGTAGCTGAACTGCTGGTCGAAACGTACGGCTTCCAATTCGAGATATAATTGCAAAGCGTCCAATTCATTTTCCAGTGTAATGAAGGCAGACTGTGAATTTTGAAGGATCAGCCTGATCAGTTTTGAAAATTTGGTAAGATAGGCAGACGCTTGTAGCTTGTCGTTTTTCAGAATAAAACAGTTTATGGAATTGAGCGAATTGAAAATAAAATGGGGATTCATTTGTGCGCGCAGTGCCTGCATTTCGAGGTCAGCGGCCTGCTTTTGAAAAGCTGCTTTGGCTCTTTCGACTTCCAGCTTTTGTAATTGCAATTCGCTTTCTGCTATTTTTCGGCGATGGGTTTCGTTTTTTCTTTTTAAAAAAAAGTTGCGAAGCAGCACGGGGACAAGCAATACAATACCTACAATTATTACGATCAGGAATTCTTTCTGGGTGGTTGTTTGCCTGAGGCGTTCCTGTTGCAACTGTTTTTCTGTATTCAGCAGTTCAATCTGCTGATCGTATTTATAGGCTGCAAACTTTGCCTTTATCTGGTCATTGGCTACCAGGTCCTTCATAGCCGTATACTTCCGGAAATAAAAGTTGGCGCTGTCTGTTTGATGCCAGCGGTCAAAAACCGAATACAAAACCTGATACCCGTCTCTTATAAACTGTTTTGTTTTTGTTGTAAGCGCTATTTGTAATCCATCCCTTGCATACTGTAAAGCAGCCTTATCATCCCCTAATGCCAGCCAGGTTTTCCCGATATCGAGCAATGTACGCATCACTTCATTCCGGTCATTCAGTTTTTGGTGTTCTTTTAGCCCCAGTTGAAAGTTTTGCAGTGCCCGATTATAATCTTTTTGCAATAAATAACATTCTCCCGTACTAACCCAATACACCCGAAAGTAGGCCGCCTTGTTACTGGCCGGCTTAAATAAATTATAATAATGCCAGGCAGAATCAAACAGTTTCAAATGACTGAACACCTCGGTAAACTCCATCTTAAACCAAATGTCATTGTCGGTACTTATTCTTTCATGTATGGTTTCCTGATCATCCATCTGAAGCACCCGCCGGAAATAAGATAAAGCGTCCGGATAATCTTCTATCAACATGTACAACTGTGCCATGCCGTATAAGGCTGTTGAGATCCAGATCTTATTTTTTGATTGTAAGGCAAGGTCATATCGCTGCCGGGCAAACTGAAAGCTTTTTTCATACATGCCGCGCTGCCTATAGATGGCAAACATCCAGGTCAACGCATCCATCGTTTTTGATAGATTATCGCTTTGTTTTGCAAAGGCATATTTCTTTTCTGTATAATCAATGGCTTCTTCAAACCTGCTTTGGGAAAAAACTGTATATATAAGATAGTTATACAAGGTATCGATGCCTTCCTTGTTTCCGGTCTTTTCATACCACTGCAGCGATGTTTTTCCCAGTGTCTCCGATTTAATAAAATCATCGTCAAAATGTTTCGCTATTTGCGACTGACGGGAATAAGCTACGGCAATGCCATGGATATAATTGATCTTTTGAGCTTCCTTACAGGCTAAGGTGGCAAAATATTCAGCAGAATCTTTTTTTTCAAGAATAATGTACTTATAACTTAGTGCATTCAGGCAATCGATACGATTGGTGTCGTTTGTAAAGGGCGCCAGGTTACCCGGGTTCTCAATAGGGTTATGCTGCGCAAAAGCTACTGCCCGCATAAAGAAAAGCACTACTAAAAGCATTATTTTACCTGCCTTACTCATATTAGCAATATGTATTGGCAACAGTTCATGTGGTACAAAGATCCGTTTTACAGGGAAGGGCTGAAATTTGGCTGAGTATATCGCAGTTTGGAAGGGTAATTGGCGGGAACGGATAAGTAAGTTACGACAAATGCCCCCAAACTGTCTAACTTTCGGGGCATTTCATTTGGGCAGATGCCCTACCTTTGCAGGCACAATATTTTAGTATAACAGGTAAAACAGCGCGTAAAAAGAAAACCAATATGTCGAAATTATCATTGAATATACCGCATTCCCAAACTCAGGAAGAGGCATTAAGCCGCATTAAACAAATGTTGAGCCGCCTGCAGGAAGAACAAAAGGGCACAATCACCGATGTTCAGGAAAACTGGAACGGTCCCAATGGCGATTTCAGCTTTTCTGCCAAAGGTTTCAATATTGCCGGCACCATTCAGGTAAAAGAAAATGAAGTGTTGCTGGAATCGGATCTGCCTTTCGCGGTATCACTGTTCAAGGGCCAGATAGCCTCATTTATTACAGAAAAAGCAAATACATTGCTTGCTTAGCAGGCAATGTATTTGTAAAAAATGTTGCAATTTTCACTATTCTTTTCTTTATTTGCCTGCACTAACATCCTACCATTATATCTTTCCCTGAGAAGAACGTACACTTGAGCTTGCTTAATTAATTCCCAGATAACGATACATATGAAAACCCTGCTTTTTTTAGCTCTTTTTCCATGCATGCATGTGCTTGCTCAACCTGCTGTTTACACTACGGCCAATGCGCATTCGCATAATGATTACCAACAATCGGCACCTTTTTTCAACGCTTATAACCTGGAATATGGTTCCATGGAAGCCGATGTTTATTTAAACGAGAGTGAGTTGTATGTTGCGCATACATTTAAAGACCTTGAACAACACCGCACTTTCGAAAACCTGTACCTGGCTCCCTTAGCTGACATGATCGGAAAAAACGGCGGCAATGTATATGCAGATACCGCCCGCAAACTGGTACTGATGCTCGATATAAAAAGAGAAGGGGTCGCTTCCGTTAACAGGCTCATAGAAGTGTTGATGAAATATCCGGCTATTACCAGCTGCCGTTCCCTGACCATACTGGTAACCGGCGATAAACCGCCTCATTCTACCTATAGCTCCTACCCTTCCTTCCTGTGGTTCGACGGCCTGTTAAGCTCCAATTATAGCAAAGACGCGCTCTCCCACATCGCCTTTCTGAACGATAACTTTATTAATTATTCAACCTGGAAAGGACGTGAAGCCATGTTGCCTGCTGAATGGGAAAAACTTAAAAAAGCAGTTGACAAGGGCCACGCTTTAGGCAAAAAAATAAGAATATGGAACACCCCCGATTTCAACGAGGGCTGGGCCAAACTCATCGAACTGGGCGTTGATTATATAGATTCCGACAGCATAAAAGCCCTGGCTGAGTTCTTAAAAACGAATGGTGCCAGAAAGTCATAACAGTTATTATCCTGTATATAATAAAGCCCCTGTAAAAGGGGCTTTATTGTTTCCTTTATTCTAAGCGTTTTTTAATGCAACTTAATGCTTCAAAAACACCTCTTTAAATATTTGGCATGCTTTTATCGGTAAGAAGCCAATCCTTGTACACCTGATAAAAAATCGTACTGTATTTTATGAACAGAATTGTAACCGTAACGAAGATCTCTATTGGTACCCTGATCTTTTTGAGTAGTTGTGTTCCAACAAAAAAATTCAAAGCCTCCCAGGCGGCATTGCAATCCGCCAGAAACGACAGCGCTGTACTCGCCCAGCATGTGAGTCAGCTAAAACAACAGGTCGCTGACCTGCAGGCCTCCGTTGAGTCGAAAAACAAAAGTATAAGCGACCTGGACCAGGAAATTGACAAATTGTCAAAGGATATTTCTGACCTGAACCAGGAAAAAGTAAAACTGATAAATGATGCTTCCAGTAAACAATCCCAGCTGACCAAAAGCGGCCAGGAATTGGTAAGTCAGAAAAAGAAACTGGAACAATTACAAGCCCTGATGGACCAGCAGAAACAGGCAATCGAAGAGATCAGAAAAAAGATGGCTGCTGCCCTTAATGGCTTCAAATCGAGCGAACTTACAGTAGCTACCAAAAATGGTAAAGTATATGTAAGTCTTCAGGAAAACCTGCTGTTCCCTTCTGGTAGTGCTGTGGTGAACCCTAAGGGAAAAGAAGCCCTGCACAAACTGGCAGATGTATTGAATATAAATCCGGATATCACCGTTGATATCGAAGGTCATACCGATTCAATTCCCATCCGCGGTAAATACCAGGATAACTGGGACCTGAGCCTGGCACGTGCCGCTTCTATTGTAAGAATTCTTACGACCGATTATAAAGTAACACCTGAAAGAGTTGTTGCTTCTGGCCATAGCCAGTTTGAACCCATCCAAACAAACAGCACAGCTGAAGGACGGGCACAGAACAGAAGAACCGACATCATCTTATCGCCCAAACTGGATGAGTTGTACAAATTGTTGCAAAACCCGACAGCCAGTACAGCCAGCAAGTAATAAATATAACAAACATAAGAAAGGGTGTTCCGATGATCCGGGACACCCTTTCTTATTATAATAGGTCAAATGCCGTTATGTTGCTTTACAAATTGAATGACAACTTCCATGTCCGGGTTATACTGGTTGGTTGTATCCACCTGCAAGGTAGGTATCTCCATATTCACAGGCTGGTAATTTTCGATCAATAAAGCGAATTGTTCTTCATTTAATGATTGGTCGCCATGAAATTGCTCCCTGCCGGGGTTATTTAAAAGCCGGGTCGCAAACCGTTCCCTTATCAGCGCAGTATCCGTTTTGCAAACGATGATCCTGATTGTTGCTTGCTGCAATAAGTTAGTCAGCTTTGGTCTCCATAATTTATCCTGAAAAGCTGCTTCGATGACCAACGATATTCCTTTTGACAGTAATAACGCGATAGTTTCAAAAAATATTTCATACACCTGCAGATCAATGGGTTTGTTCAATTGACTATGCGAAACGCCCAATGTATTTATCAACCCTTCCTTCAATTCATCTCTTGAAACAAGCGGACAATTGATTTTACGGGCTAAGATATGCGCCAGGGTGGATTTTCCCGAAGCGGGGCTGCCTGTCACCACAACTAATAAAGGTTTATCCATATTTATTATTTGCTGGTTATTGCAAACTTTATTTACCGGCCGCCCCTTCCAGCTTTATCACCCAGGCATAACCGCCGGCGGGCAGGTTCGGATACAATTCCAATGGATTAATGGTACACTTCCCGCTCCTGTAGGAAACAGTCACTTTTTTGTTTACTCCTAATAATGTAGCCTTTCCAGGCGCAGTCGCCAGGTCAAAGGTAAGCGGCTTATCCATTTTAGCGGTGAGTATCACATACAGGTCCATGTTCTTTTGTGTGAACCAGGCGCCATTGATTGATGGTTGTTTCGTGGCAGTAGTTCCAAAAATAGCTTCGCCGTTTGTTTTCAGCCAGGCGCCCATATCAGCCAGCCGTTGCTGCATGATCACCGGAATGGTACCATCTGCAGCGGGCCCGATATCGAGCAGCAAATTACCGCCACGGGCCACTTTCTGGATCAACATGTGGATCACCGCATCGGAAGTTTCATAATCACCCAGCGTTTCATTCCGGTTATAACCAAAAGAACCACCAATACCCCGGCATTCTTCCCAGGGATGTTCAAATTGTTTCTTACTGGCATCTTCATTATGTACAATATCGTACTCGGTTGTATAATAGCCACCGTGCTTACTGCGTGTTTCCTTACCCCAGCGGTCATTTACCACCACCGTATTTTTTACCGGACTTTCATTATACAGCCACGCTAAGAACTGGGTGCTCTTCCAGGTCTCGCTGGGATGTTCCCATTCGCCATCAGGCCAAATAATATCGGGTTTGTATCGATTCACCAGGTCCTTCAACTGGGGCATCATGTGTTCAGAAACATATTTATCGATATCGCTTTTGTACAATGGATTGAACCACTCATACAACGAATAATAAAAACCCATGTGCAACCCTTTTTCTTTTACTGCATTGGTGAGTTCACCGGCCAGGTCTTTGTGCGGTCCCACATCGGCTGCATTCCAGTTCCAGGCTTCTGCACTGGGCCATAACGCAAAACCATCGTGGTGTTTTGAAGTCAGTACTACATATTGTGCGCCGGCATTTTTGAAAACATCGGCCCATTGTTCGGGATTGAACAGTTCTGCTTTAAACAGCGGTGCAAAATCCTGGTATTTAAAATTAGGGCCATAGGTACTGTTGTGATACGCCCTGAACGCCTTCCCTACTTTTGAACTATCCGTCACCAGGCGGTTCCAGTACCATTCTGAATATTTTGAATACACGGCATAATCCTTTCCTACCGGCGCCCAGGCGGGCACGGAGTAAACACCCCAATGAATAAAGATGCCGAATTTTGCGTCTTTAAACCATTGCGGCGCAGGCCGCGCATCCAACGATTCCCAATTGGGCGAATAGGTTTGCGCATGAACGAACGCGCTACTGATCAACAATAAAAACAGAACTATTTTTTTCATACAACTTTAATTCATTAATACAGGATAGCGCCAATGTACATCGCATTCTTTTCATAGGGTTGCCAGTTGGTCACTGTTACGTTCCGGGTTTTTAAGATGGCGGCTTTGTCAACAGGATCAGGCGACAGCCTGATGGTGGCGGTGTGTTTACCAGGCTGAAGATCTGAAATTAAAAAATAATTTAACCGGTAATAGGTGCAGAAGGCGTCAAACCGGCTGATCACCCGGGGCGCCTGCTGATCGATGGTTATTTCAACATTTGCTGTGCCAGGACCCATTATATCCGCCAGGCCAAAGCGTGTACCTTTAAAATGAACGGTAACGCTGGCATCCTTTGCCGCCGTGCCGTAAACCCGGGGCAACAACTGATAATACTCGCGGCCTTTAGTAACCGAATCGGTCAGTTGCCAGTCACCTTTAAATGAAGCTTTTTTCCACCCCGCTATCATGCCGGCATTGCTCCAGTTGTCCGGTTCAACCGCGGCCCCTATTGTATGTTTGGCCGGTGATCCATTGTCCTGCATTTGCAGCAGGCATTTTTTGAGCACCTGCGTATATATCTTATGACCGGTCTCAGGCAGCGGATGCACCCCATCAACCGAGAAGATGGGAGTAGTGGATGGTTCCTCTTTTTTACCCATGATCTCCAGTTTCCCTTTTGTGATCTCCTCCACTACTGCCAGGCCCATGTGGATCGATGGGATGTTATAATGCGTGGCAATAGGTTCCATGGCCGAAACTGAGGCAGGAAATATGCCTTTTTGCAGCTCAGGCAGGTTCTCTTTGGCCAGTGTGTAGATAAAACAAATGTCGGTTTTGGCGTTTGCTTTCCAGATCTGGCGAACGATTCCTTCCATAGTTTCCCGTACCAGCTGCATAGGCATGTGGTTATCGTTTACGGCAAATTCAATAAACACCAGGTCGGGTTGGTGGTCAATAACATGTTGCTGTACGCGGCAGGCGCCAAAGTCGGACCCTGTACCGCTTACCGCCGCCATAATTTCTTCAAACTTACAAGCCGGGTATTGACTACGGAACCAGCTTAACAACTGATCGCGATACCCATTTCCCGCCCGGGTAATACTGCCACCCAGAAAAGCAACGCTGACCGGTTTCCCCGCTTTTACTTTGGCAAAGAAATTCGGCAAACAATTTCTTATTGATAACTCTTTTGCCGGCAGCAACGAATCTGTCTGAACCCGGATGGTCTGGGATGTTTGGGATGACTGGGATACGGTCGACTGGGCCTGCCCGGGAATTGAAGCATACAAACACACAAAAAGACCCAACCCAATCAATCGATGTTTTATTTTCAGATAATACATACTTATTATTTTTTATTCTGGATGGCATTGAGTGCGTGGAACCAATTGGCAGCGATAATTCCCGCGCCCGTTCTATTGGGATGCACTTTATCATCGATGGTATAACGGGGCCAATCCCAGCCCTGCTGCTGATCTACAAAAACGATCCTGGCATCATGCAGGGAATCGACCATTGCTTTAATGGCAGTGTCAAGAGCTGGAATGTATTCGTATTTAGGCAGTTTTCCACTGGTGATAACACCGGCTACCAGGATCAACGCATTCGGGTTCTTCTTTTTAATAGTTGCTATAATTGCCTGTTGGGCTTTGATAATGCCGGCCACCGGCGCTTCTGTATTAAAATGGTTATGCCCCGAATGCAGCAAAACCACATCAGCAGGAAAGGCTGTATAGATGCTATCGATCTGCTTTGCCAGGAACTCAGCCGTTTTACCACTAAACCCCGAATGGTTCAGCGTATCGCCATTTTGTACAGAACGGCGCGGCCCGATAAATTCTGGTTGATAGCCGGCCTGTTTTAATAAAGAATCGAGCGGAAACAAATAAGAAAAGAAATTAGGTCCGCCTTCGGTTATGGAATCACCCAAACCCAGCAGCGTAAATTTTCTTCCTTCACCGTTGATCGTTTGTACCGGAAAGCTAATGGTACTTCCATCCTGTTTAACAGCAGTTACCTCAAACGTAATTACATCGCCGGGATGTAAGGCCCAGTCGAATTCAAACGGATAAGCGGTATCTGTTACAGTGGTCCACCGGGAATCGTTGTTCACGCGGTAGCGAAGACTGCACTGTTTCCAATCCTTTTCGGTTTTGTTACAATACACATAACATACAGCCAGCTGCGCATTAGGTTGAATGATCATGGCCGTTGCGGCGGCCGTACTGTCTTCATTGGCTGTATACCGTATCAACCGGTTCCTGCCCGAAAGGGTTGGCGTGTTTACTTTTTCCTGTTTGGGATATATGCCCTTTATCTGAATGCAATTAAGGCCATTTGCCGGCAGCGTTACTGTCAACCTCCCGTTTTTCATCACGCCATTTTTAGCGTTGCCATTGTTATCATACACCACAACCGGGTACGATTTTCCCGCAAGCCAGGGAATGACTTGTTTATTCAGCGTGATCTGTTCAGTAACATGCCTTTGGGTGGTGTTGGCAAATGCAATAAATACATCCTGCTCGTTATGCCCCATCAGGTAATTAAAAGCGATCCCATTGGCTTGCAAAGCGTTTGTGGGCAGCCAAAGCTGAACATCCTTATTGCCCATTACAGTGCCTTTGTTAGCGCCATACACCTGACTGGTGAGGAAGGCATAACCGGGAGCATAGGTTCCTGGAAAATCGATCTTTCCTTTTGAGCGGTAATAAAAATCCGACACCAGAAAATCGACCAGTAAAGTAAGATGCGGCCATACATGGTTATAAAAGATCGCATTGTATTTCACCTCCCTGAAAGGATGCATCGGATAATCTGCCTGTTGATATACATTTGTATGCAGTGAGGTGAAGTAATAACCCGGAAAGTTGGCATAACGGCCAATGATGGCATTGTAGGCGGCATTCCTCAACAACGTGTCACCGGAATAATGCGCCAGCCGTAATAACCAGGCTGCATGGTGGGCCAGCATAACCGGACCAAACATATAGGTATTGGGCGCTTCGGGTATCAGTCCATTCAAAGAGGTTTGCCACCCGGGTATTTCCTGTTGCGGCAAATGGGTGGTTTCATCCATAGGCACAAAGGGCGAGCCTTCCACTGCACTTGCCCTGCGACCCGGAAAAATACCCTTCACTTCATTATTTTTATTTACCACAATGTTTCCGGCTGGTGGCGCCGGATTGCTTCTTGTCCATAGTAACAATTGCCGGGCGCCGGTTACAGCAGCCTGTAAGTACTCCTCTTTCTTTGTTTCAAGATACAATTCAAACAGGTCGTAAATGCGGTACCCATAATCTGTAGTAAAACCGGCGCCTTTGTCCCTGAGGCCGGGCGAATCAAAAAAAGTTTGGGAATAATGATCGTACACCTGTTTCAGATAAACATTCGCTCCTTCAATGGCTTTCTGCAGATCAGTTGCTTGGCGGTACATCCTGTATCGTGCCAGGTAATCCTGCCAGCTGCCACCGCCGGTTTCAGTATTCATATTCAGTTGCCGGCTTTTTCCAAAAAGCCGGTTGGCTTCCAATGAAAAAGCAGGCGTATAGCCCCGGGTAAACGTATGTAACGCTCCTAACTCGCCAATGTCTACACAAGGGCCCTTTAATAAATGAGAAGGCTGTTGGGCCTGATGCGGCGTATCGCTGGTGGTATATAAAAATTTCTCACGGCTCATTACATATTCTATCATCGGCAATGCCCGCCGCCGCAAAATGGTATCGTTACCGGTAACAATAGCCAGACTCAACGGATGCAGCGCAGAAACATTCTTTACTGTACCAGGCACATCAAACTGGTAGTTGCTCGCTTTGAGTGTTTCATTCCAGCCACTGTATTCATCGTTCATCGCAAATGCCAGCATATTATCCAGGGTAGTGTTCAACGACACCCGGGCATTCTCCCGTTCGGTACGATAATGAAAAATGGATGACAGAAGATAGTCAGTCCCTTTTTGCCAATCACCCGGGTGCAACAGGTACACCAATGACAAACTATGCTTTTCACCTTTATCCAGTTTTGCCCGGGCTGTGCCGGGTAATGGCGCATAGATAATGGGCTGCGCTTTTCCGGCCGGATTGCGAATGGCCATTCCAAACAAACTGTTTGCCTTTGGTCCGTCTGAAGGGAAAACCTTCCAGAATTGATTATCCTGTTTGCCGGCATTGTTCCATTGGGCCGACACGGCATAACGATAAGGAATATCTGCCAGTGAAACGGCCAGCCCTTCGGTATAGCCATGGTGATTGGTGAATACGGCCGCGGTATTGGCATACGCCTCTTCCGTCAATGCAAAGTGGCTGGGAAATCTTTTCCAGCTCCATGTCAGTGGCTGGTACACAAAATCGAGATCAGCTGAATCAACCGCAGGCATACCGGTAAACCCTAAGGAAAAATTACCAGGCTGTTGTGCCTGTAACGACAACTCAAATACCGGCGCCTGTTGACCGGGCACAAATTTTACCACCAGCGATACAGTTGCTTCCGCCTGACGAGGAAATGTAAACTCCAATTGGTTGTTCCTGATCTTATAGGATTGCGCTACGAGCGATTTGCTGCCCAGTTTACCGATGTCCTGGCTAACACCATTGGCCGTTCTCCAGGCTACGATCCCCTGTTGTCCGTCCATTGATGAGCTGAGGAGTTCAGGTTCACTGCCAGTAAACACCAGTTGCACCTGTGGCACAATAGTACGTTTGATATTGCCAGCCTTATGTATCACGATAAAAGCAGGCGTTTGTTGAAAACCGGCAACTGGTTGAACCGAATAGTATTGGTTCCCGATCCCGGATTGCGAGTAGCTGTCCTGGCTAACAATCAATAAAAGACAAAATATGGGAAGTATAAGTTGTTTCAGCATCGTTATAATAGGTTCTCTATTTCCCTTGTACGGGTTCAATTTGAATAAGCCGCATGCCATACGCATCGATGGCGGCAGACAGGGTAAGGTTTTCTTTACCTGATTGCACGTAGGTTGTCTGGGTTTTTATTTCATTCAGTCGTTTTACTTCCCCGGGTGAGAAGTCTTTTTCATACCGGTCGGCCCCACGCGTCAATGGCAACGTCTGGTACTTTTCCTGCGATAGTATTTGTTTATACCCTTCGTCCCCGGGCGAACTGTACCATTGCGTGATTTTCAATTTTGTATTTCTGAAGCTAGCCGGCAGGTCTTTTATGATCAGGTCAATATCAGAATAATTCAACGGTGCTGCCTGTTCATAAAAGATCGAAGGCGAGGCGCTGAACAATAAAACACTGAGCTTATTTCTTTCTTTCGTAGCCACTGCATGTAAACCCCAGCCTTCTGCATCTACTGGTGTTGTATGCACCGGTAATTTCTCATCACCCAGTTTACTGCGCAACACCAGCCCTTTGGCATAGGTTGACAATACATTTTGTTTGCCATAGGTCAGTAATGCGAAATGCCAGCCTGCGCCGCTGATAGGAAAAAACGTTCCCGGTTCTTTTTCATAATAATCCTGTAAGGCGGTAGTAAAACAGGCCATGGCTGCTTCTTTCTTCATGGCGCCTTGCAGGTCGCTCAGGTCTTCAATGGTAGAAGGTTCTGCAAGCCCCATTTCATCAACGATCACCGGAATACTTTTTTCAAGATGGTAACGCTGTTGAAAACGTTGCAGGCTGTCTGCCACGCCTTTTATTTGTGCCGGATAATTTCCGGGAAAGAGATAGGTATGCCAGGTTATAAAATCAAGGTGTTTGTTGGAAGAGGTGTCCATACTGTAACGCTGCAGAAAACCTTTTATAAAATCCCGGCGACTGGTAGGATTGTTACTTCCCAACCCTGCGATCAGTAATTGATCCCCTTTTCTTTGTAGCGCATTGAATGAGGCCACTGCTTCGTACAGGCATTTGAAGAACTGATAATGCGCATCGGCATGTACTGCTGTGTTGGTTATATTATCCAGCTCATACGGCATCTGTACAATACGTAAGGCCGGACAAATCTTCTTTGCATAGATCAAAGTGGTTAAATAACCCTGTTTTATCTTGTCCCATTCCACCCCGGGAATGCCTGCCGCCGGTAAAGGCAGTTGTCCCATTTGACTGTATTGCTTGTATAATTTTACTATGGGTGAGAGCTGCAGATCGAGCAACACGGTATCGGCTGCTGCGCCAGCTGCTTCAAGCCATTGTTGCAGATAAGGCAACTGGGTGGAGTCTAACTCTGCAGGCTTATCCATTTTCCAGGGCAGGTAATGATGCTGATAGCGGAACAGCGAAAAATGCCTGCCCAAAACCGTTGTTACCGCCTGGGCCATTTCTTTCATTTGTGAAGATGGCGGCCCATATTGAAAATCCTTGACTGGGTTGCCCGAATACGCCATTACGCGCAACTCCCCTTTATCTCTTGGTTGTACCGGGCCCTGACAAGCCACTTCTACCCTGCCCTTTTGTAATAAAGAGGCCGCGCGTTGGGCGGTGGTTTGCCGCCATTGGCGCAACCGCGTATCATGCCGTTGCCAGGCGGCGGTTATTGAATCGGACGACAGTTTTATGTTATCTGCCAGTTGGTAAGGGTCCACCTCAGCCATATTCTTAAAAACAGAACCAAGTACCAGTGAGGATTCTACATCCATATGATGCGTAACAGAACTAAATATAATAGAAAGCCTGTTGCCGTAATTAATCAATTGCGGATAAGCGCGGATGTGCATCATACCTGTAACGGTCACCAATGGTTTGGGGCCTTCCGGACTGCTTACTTTCAGGGTGATAAACGAAACCTTGAACAAACCACCGGTGAAGGTGGTAACGGCCTTCGGATGCAATTTGCAAACGATGGTTTCTTCCGTACTGCCTTTTATTCGTAAGGAGAACGCCAGTTCTTCTTCGCTGCCGATGGTATATTGGAAGGGCATCAGGAACGATACCGGCGCACCGGCTGCCTGATAAGGCACCAGGTCACTGGTGCACATTACTTCGCGTGCATAAGGAGAACCGCCTCTGAACAGCAACTGAACCCCATGTAAGATGGTACTGTCATTCCATTTGTATGCCTGCGACCAAAGTGCCCCATCGTACCAGCCAAACGTACCCCGCTGCGCATCTTCCTGCGCCACGGTGCTTTCTGCCGGGAATGGGAACTCACTATAGCCGTACCGCCATTTGAAAGTTATTTGCTGATCGGCTTTATAATATCGCTGTTGGGCGGAAGCAGTAGTACACAATACGTGCAACAGCAGTACCAACCAACAGGGCCCGGATAATAAACAGTTTCTTTTTGCGCTGCTGCCAGTCATGATTCGTTATTGCGAAATATTTAGTTCAACCTTGGAGGTGTTTGAATATTGTTTTATCAGCACGGCCGCCACTGCCACCAGGATGGTAATACCTACAATCAGGGCTATTCTTCCGTTTTCGGCTATATACCCCAGTATGGCAATACCCAGTCCCACAAATGCGGTGCTCCAGGCTATAACCCGCACGCCAAAGCGGTTCTGTTTGACCGCTTCAGGACTGGTATATGCGCCTGTCTCTTTTTCCACATGCAAGAGAAAAGGCACTTCTTTTTTTGTTGCGCGCGCATACATTTCGAATAGCACTAATAACAGAAAAGGGAACCCAACGCCTAACACCGTTTCCATGGTACGGGATAAAGTAATGCCCAGCACAGACGGCCCGAATATTTTGAAGAAAAGACTTACCACCATAGAAACAGCAGAGATCGTGATCAATGAAGTGGCGGTTTGTCGTTTTGAGAAAAGCGAATAAATGACCGGGCCGAATAAGCTACCGCCTGCAATAGCGGCTGTGCTTAACACTACTTCTACAATCCCCCCGGCAGCCGGGACCAGGATGGCCAGGAATATTGTGCCGGCCCCAAAAAGCACGGTAAATAACCTGGCCACCAGGATGGTCCGTTTCTCTGATGCGCGTTTAAAAAACACTCCTTTATAGATATCCTGTGCGAAAATGATGGCGGCAGTATTGATAGTGGTATTTGCTTTGCTTGCTGTAGCTGCTATCATACCCGACAATACCAGTCCGATCAACCCCGCCGGCAGCACTTTTTGACAAAGCATCATGTACGCCCCTTCCGCTTCTGTTCCCTGCAAACCGGGATTTATTACCCGGTAGATCATGGGTGGCAACATCCAGATAATGGGCGCCACCAGGTACAGGGCCGTAAACAGATACGCTACTTTTTTTGCATTGCGTTTTGTCGATACCGAGGTATAACGTTGCACATAACTCCAGTTACCAGCAATGTATACCACCTGGTAAATAAAAAAAGCTGCCATAAACCCAATGCTGTATTCTTCATTCACCGGTTCAAAAAAACGATCGGGTACCTTCTGTAAAAAGTTCGACATACCACCCACGTCTGACAACGACAAGGGTATGATGATGATCACAGCAGCGGAGAGAATTACAAACTGTACTACATCAGTGGCCAGTACGCCCCACAATCCGCCACCTGTTGTATAAATAACGATCGTAATGCCGATCACCGTAATACAGGCTTCCAGTGAAAAAGGTGTAGCCACGTACACGATCTTTCCAACAGCGTATAACACCGCGGCCGTGCTCACCAGACTGTACAACAAGACCATGTAACTGTAATATTGTTTAGCGGTGCGGCCGAACCGTTTGCCCAGGTATTCGGCTGCCGTAGTAGCGCCCGTATTTTTCCACCGGCCCGCAATAAACAAGGCAGTCACCAGTCCACTCACACACATGGTGAATTGAATGGCATTCGATACCAGTCCGTACCTGTAGGCAATAGAGCCCCACACCACAAAGGTGGCTGCTGAAAAATAGGAAATGAACAGTGAAAGCCCATTGATCCACCAGGGTGTTGCACCCCCTGCCTCAAAAAATGATTTTGAGCTTTTACTGCTTTGTACAGTAAATACCAGCCCGATGATCACCATCAGGATAGCGAAAACACTCATTACAACAAAATCCAGTTTACTCATAAATATTTTAATAGCATCTTATCTCAAAAATAGCAGCGGGCACATGGGCCGCCGGATGTTCGCAGGCAATAACCAGGGTATCAGTAACAAGCGGTTCCTGTAAGGTAATGATATTTCTTGTTTGGTAATTACCACTTATTTTTCTCAACAGATTACCCTGGCCATCATATACAGCGTAATTCCTTACACAAAAAGGCATCACATGTTCGGGATGACGCATCAGCACCGATTCCATGGGATGATCGAAGTCTGTATCAAAACTCAATTGTATAGTTTGAATGCTTCGTGGCTGATCCCACTGTAAGGTAAGCCGGGGTGAAACATCGGCCAGATCAGCAGCCCAGGCATTGGGCGCATGGTATGGCCGGGCATACCCATTCTGTACATTAGCTGCGGCATAGGTATATAAAGGCGTTGCAAAACCAATGGCCAGGTTAAGTCCTTCCGGGCGGCGTTTGGGTGTCCAGAATTCGAAGGCATCCATGCCGATGCCTTCGGGCGGCGTTTGTACGCCGGTGTTGGAAACAGCTTTGTTCTCGGCCTGGAACAACGACAACACACCGGTAACTCTTGTACCGGATAAATAGGCCGATACGCCGGGATTCTTTCTAAGGATCACAAAAGCATACCGGTTATCGGCAATGATGGTTTCCCATTCCAGCTCTACACAATTCTTACCTGCCTGTAAAGTGATGGTGCGTTCTTCCAGCACAAGGTCGGGGGTATAACTTCCCTTCCTGCTGCACACAGCCAGGTGAATGACAACAGCTGTTTTTTCTTTGGCCTGCAAATGAAAACGCATCACCGGCAATTTACCCGGCGATACCGGCAGCAACTGGGCCATGCCGGCATCCAGTGCATACAGTTCACCATTTTCGGGCAGGCCGGATAGTTTGTATTCACTGGAAGCTGTTATGGTTGCTTCTGTTGCCTTGTCGCTGACATCGTCGTTTTTTATACCCGGTATAAACTGACCACTCTTTAACAATTGTTGCTGCAGGGTCTTCATTTGTTCATTCACCTGCCTCGGTAATAGCTGTTGTGCTGTTGCCAGCACAGCAGCCATGGCTACAGCCTGCGCATTATTTGCCGATGTGCCCATTACCCTGGTAGAGCCGAAAGCAACATGCGAAGCACTAATGATACGACCTGTTAAAAAAAGATTGGTGATGTTTTTACTATACAGGCAACGGTAAGGGATTTCATAAATGCCTTTGCTATGCCACTGGTTACACCCCGGCAGTTCGCTGAAGACGCCATCAGCGGGATGCAGATCTATTGACCAGCCGCCAAATGAAACGGCATCTTCCTGCGGGCGCTGTTGCACAACGTCCTGCTGCCGCAGCATATAGTCGCCCATAAACCGGCGGCTTTCGCGTTTGCCGGGAATGGCGCCCACCCATTCAAGGGTATAGTTGGCAGCCTCAGGGAAATTGCCTGAATTCTTGATGTAATTCCAAACGCCATAAACAACACGCCACAGTTCCCACTTTATAAGCTCGGTATCTTTTATGGTATCGAGGCGGCCGCCATATTCGATCCACCAGAGTTTGCAACCCTGGTCCTGCAGATTAAATGTTTTATAACGGGGAATGGCAGTTATATCTGTCAGGGCAAAGGAAGGAGGTATAAACTCCACAGGCTGGCCGGTATCTTTTGAATAGAAGTACATACTGTGGCCCAGTAACTCCCCATATTCTTTTGACGGGGCAAACTGTTCGCCGAACTCCTCCCTTGACTCAGCGCCCATTTTAAATGCGGCACCTGATAAAAAGGCGATCACGCCATCACCCGATGCATCGCAAAACAAAGGCGCCTGAAATGTATAGGCGGTCTGGTTCTGGCTGCAATAACCCGTAAGGGCCTTTATTGAATCAGGGGTGTTCTTTATCACTTCATACACTGCGGTATTCAGGAACAGTGTAATATTCTTTTCCTGCACTACCTTCTCCAGCAGGATGGAATCAAAGATCACCGGGTTGCCTTCAGGATTGCGATAGGTGTTCTCAACCAGTATTTCATCGATAACCCCGCCTTCCCGCGCCCACCGGTTATTATTACCCATATGCGAGGTAGCGCCGAGGATCCACAATCGTATTTCACTGGAAGCGTTGCCGCCCAATACAGGCCGGTCCTGCACAAGGGTTACTTTTAACCCTTCCCGTGCAGCCGTGATGGCGCAGCAAACGCCGCTCATGCCGCCACCCACAATAATAAAATCTGAATTGATCGTTTCCTTAAAAAGACTTCTCGCGTTTCCGCCTTCATTCACTATCATACGTTGATACTTACTAAGGTTTATATGGTTGATGAAATGATATTGCCGTTATTATTTCCAGTCATCGTTTTGTTCCAACAAAGTATTGGCATTGATCTCTATCTGGGGAATTGGAAAGTATTTGTTTTTTGCTGCGGGTGTTCTTACCGGGTAATCGGCATTCACCGCAGCCGGGATCACCGTCAGGAATTTGTTGGTGCGCGTAAGATCGTACCAACGGTCGCCTTCGCCATAAAACTCCCAGGATCTTTCCTGCAGCGTAGAATCGATAAATGCCTGTTGGGTAAGACCTGCGGTTAGATCAGGTATGGCGGCTCTTTTTCTCACTTCATTGATGTAGGAATACGCAGCCGCAGTGGCTCCATTCTGATGCCCTTCCGCTTCTGCAGCGATGAGATACGCATCGGCCAAACGCAACAGGTAAATATTATTGCTGGCATAAGCGCCCACTGAATTGGGATCTTTGTATTTACCCATCAACACCAGGTCTTTTGTGGCCAGCCGGGTATCGATGTTTGCCTGCTGCACTACAGCGCCGGCACTGGTGGTATAACTGGTGGCCAGCAGGTCTTTGCGTTTGTCCCCGGCAATAAATGAATTATAGAATTTACTGTACACATAGATACCGCCTGCACCGCCTTTGTTATAGTCAGACGATCCATTGGGTGCATAGAAGTAATGGATCTGTGATTGCCGCACCGGGTTGGTGGTATTGTTCAACTCTACATCAAACAGCACTTCCTGTCGCGCCAGGTCCTTTTTCGCAGCTGTAAACAGATCGGTAAACGAAGGCACCAGTGTATACTTTTTTGAATCGATCACCGCCTTTGCACTCGTTAACGCATCTGCCCACTTCTCGTTGTACAGCGCCGCTTTTGCATGAAGCAGCAGGGCTGACTGTTTCGATACCCGTCCTTTTACAAAGGACGCCGAATAATCCGGCAACAGTTGTTCTGCTTTTGTGAGGTCATCAAATATTTGTTTATATACATCATCGATGGAGCTTTTGCCTACCACGGTGTTGCTGATGGCATTGGTTGGATTTATTTTCACTACAATGTTGCCGAAATTTTTGGTGAGCGTCCAGTGGAAAAACGCCCGCAGAAAATAAGCTTCACCTACAATGTTATCCCTTCTCACCGGATCCATGGGCGTTGCAGGAACTTTTGCAATAACCCAGTTGGCGCTTTCGATGGCAATATAGGCCCGTTTCCAGATCTCCATGGGTGATTCATTCGAGCGGCCAAAGCTGTTTTGTACGGAATATTGCGCATCGTATGAAAATTGCGTCAGCGTATTTCTGCCCACTACATTGCGGGGAAAAGTTTGATCGGCCGACCAGTCGGAAGCAAAGAAGGGCGCCCCGCTGTTATACATACCATACAGGTTGCCATACACCGCCGTAATGGCCGCTTCGGCTTCTGCTGCGTTGGAATAAAAGTCCTTGGTATAGGTATTGGAATAGGCCTTTTCTTCCAGTGCTTTTTTACAACTGGTAACACCAATGAACAGGATTAAAATATATGGAAGCTTTTTCATGATAATCGTTTTAGAAAGTTACCTGGGCGCCAATCAGGAATGAGCGGGATGCGGGGTATACAATGTTATCTACGCCAAATTGGGTATTCGAATTACCGAATGAACCTACTTCAGGATCGAAACCAGTATAACTGGTTACGGTGAACACGTTATTGGCGCTTACATAGGCCCTTAAATTTGAAATGCCTTTTACCTGGAAGGTATAACCCAGGGAGATGTTCTTACAACGCAGGAATGAACCATCCTCCAGGTAGTGGTCAGATAAAGGCAGGCGTCCGCCAAGACTGCCCGCAGCAATCTGGAAAGTACCATCTGTATTGGTGGGTGTATACCGGTCAGCAGCACCTGCCAGCAGGTTACGGCCACCCACGGGATTCTCCAGCGACCAGCGGGCCAGGTTGAAGATCTTATTCCCCTGCACTCCGGAGAAGAAAGCCGAGAAATCAAGGTTCTTATATTTCAGGTTGGTAGAGAACCCATATACAAACTTAGGATTGGCATTGCCGGTGATAACGCGGTCTGCATCGGTGATCTTTCCATCGGGTTTGCCATCCGGGCCGGTAATATCTTTTACCCGTTGGGTGCCCGGTCTTGGATTGGTAACCGGCTGGCCGGGAATGAGCGGATCGCCTACCTGCATTAAACCATCATATACATAGGTTTTGAAAAGCCCCAATGGACTGCCTACGCGCAGGATGTTGTAGTTATTGATGGCGATCTCCTGCGTAGTATCATCAGACAGGCGAAGTAATTTATTACGATTGATGGTTACGTTGGCATTTACATTCCACCGCAGATCGTTATTGCGGATGATGTCGCCGCCCAATGACAACTCAATGCCCTTATTTTCCAGCGAAGCAAAATTGCCGGTTACTGTTTCATAACCTGATGACAACGGCAGGTTTTTCTTATAGATGAGGTCGGTTGTTTTTTTGCGGTACACATCCATTACAAAATTTACGCGGTTGTCGAAGAGGTCGGCTTCCAGCCCAATGTCTGATTGTACCGAGGTTTCCCATCTTAAGTCGGGGTTGGGAACTCCCGTTGGCAGAATTGCCTTTGCCAGCGCATTGTTGAAAATGTAGTCGTTACCAGCGGCAACAGTTGCCAGTGACTGATAAGGATCGATAGCGGCCTGGTTACCGGTTTTACCCAAACTTGCTCTTAATTTCAGGTTGGAAATGGACCTTACTCCTAGTAGGAAATTTTCGCGCTTAAGGTTCCAGGCTACCGATGCAGCCGGAAAGAAACCATACTTATTATTCTCTCCGAATTTACTGCTGCCATCTACACGGGCAGTGAGATCGAGATAATACTTACCCCTGAAATTATAGTTGATCCTTCCCAGGTAAGAGATCAGATCGTCTTTGGTTCGGCCTGAGTTGATGGAAAAGTTCTTCGCCAGCTGCAGGGCTTCGTTGGTAGTGGCATCATTGATGAAGCCATACCCGATCATGTAGTTATAGTTATTGTTGTTCTCCAGTGCACTGAACACCCCGGTGAATTTGAACACATGATCATCGTTGAAGGTTTTATCATACGTGAGTATGCTTTCATGCATGAGCCTGATGAAATTGCTGTTGTATTTCATCCCATAGCCACCAAGGCCTCCGGCCAGGGAGATCTCACCTGCAGAAAACGCAGACGTGGGGAAATAGTAATCGTTCAGCGCATTGTTCGTATTCACACTCAGGTTCATCCGGTACTTCAATCCTTTCAATAAAGTGAGATCAAGGTAAAAATTACTCAAAATGGTATTGGTACGGGTAACATCTGTTGCCTGTAACCCAAGCACCGGATTTCTCAATTCAGAGTAGTAAGAACCGTAAGGCTGGTCCTTCCAGGCATATACACTGCCATCGTCGTTGTAAGGCTTAAGTACCGGCGGCGCACTTAATGCAGCACCGATCAGCGATTGTGTTAACCCACCGCCATCGTTATTGACAGAGCCTGTCTGAATACGGTTATTGATGGAACGGGTAAAGGTAGTAGTGGTCCCTATCTTCAACCATTTCTTTACGGTATGATCGAGGTTGAAACGGATGGCATACCGGTCAAACCTGGATTGCTTCACTACGCCTTCCTGGTCAAAATAGTTTAATGACAGCAATACCTGGGTTTTATCGTTACCCCCTGAAAAGTTCAACTGATGGTTTTGTATAGCGGCATCGCGAAATAATACATCCTGCCAGTTGGTACCGGTGGCAAACGAGTCAGGATCCGGGAACCGGTTGGTATTGTAGGTTTCGTTCTCTATTTTGGCAAACTCGGTAGCATTCAGCACAGGAAGGGTTTTTGAAACCTGCTGTACGCCATAATACCCATCGTAGCTGATGACGGAAGTACCGGCTTTACCTTTTTTAGTAGTGATAATGATCACCCCATTGGCAGCCTGTGAACCATAAATGGCGGCGGCAGAGGCGTCCTTCAATACTTCAATAGATTCGATATCGTTTGGATTAAGAAAAGACAGTGAGCTCACCTGGTTGGAGAATCCGCCTACGCCGCTGATATTGCCCAATGTAGGGGGACCGGAAACACCGGGCGCGGTTGAATTCTGAAGCTGCACTCCATCTACAATATATAGTGGTTCAGAGGAACCATTGATGGAGTTGGTACCGCGCAACCGCACGCTGATGCTGCCGCCCGGGGCCGCATTGTTTTGGGTGATCTGCAAACCAGCTACGCGGCCCTGTAAACCCTGGGCCAGGTTGGCCACCGGCGTTTGTAACAGGTCTGCCGCTTTTACCGAAGTGATAGCACTGGTTATTTCAGACTTTTTACGCGAGCCATAACCAATCACCACCACATCATCCAGACTGGCATCGCGTCGTTTTAGTTTAATTTTTTCGTAATTGTCGTGTTGCGTATTGATGGTCGTTTCTTCAAACCCGGTGTAGCTGATAATCAGCGAGGCGCCGGAGGGTGCATTTAATGAGTAAGTACCATCATCACCGGAGGTGGTAACTGCCTGGCTGCCTTTTACCCGGATGGTAGCACCGGCAACAGGCTGGCCTTTTTCATCGACAATAATTCCTTTAATGGGTTGCGTTTGGGCGGTAGCCGCAAACCCGAAAAGTAGCATGGTCAGTAGCATCAGACTTACAGGACGCAGCCTGAGCTGGTTCAGGATTCTTTTGTTCATAAGCATTCAATCGTTGTTTCTAATAGAAGGTTGTTACCGGAGTAACCATGTAAAGTTCATGCCCAATTTACAGCTGATTTTTATTTCCGATAACCTGAGCATCAACAACATGTATCGGGAACGATGTCGGAACCGTTCCCGATATTCAGTTTTTTTTATTATTTTCAACAAAGGTTCAAATAAAACTCTCCGATCAGTGATAAGATGCATCAAATGCGATGAGGTAAGCGGGATTGCCAAAGCAGGAAAAGTAAGGGGTAAACAACGGTACCATTGTAAACATTGTGGTTATTATTTTACGTTACAATCAGCTGCCCCCACCGCTACCGAAACAAACAGCACCCGGCACCATGCCACTATACTGGACATTGCCCAGAAATTAAAAATTTCGAAATCCACCGTTTCCCGGGCGCTGCGAAACAGTACAGACATCAGCCTGGAAACAAGGAATGCCGTGTTGAAAATGGCGCAGAAGCTGAATTATGTGCCCAATTATTTTGCATCGAGCCTGGTAAAAAGAAGAAGTTATTCCATTGGAATAGTAGTACCCGAACTGATCACCAATTTCTTTTCCCAATTTATTATCAGTGCCCAAAAAGCCGCTTCCCTGGCCGGCTATGAAGTGGTTATCTGCCACAGCAACGAAAGCTTCAGCAATGAACGGGACGTATTGAAAAGGCTTTTTGCCTATCAGGTGGATGGCATCCTGTTGTCGTTGAGCAGCGAAACAAAATCACTTGAACATTTACAGCCATTTGAAGATGCCGGGGTGCCGGTGATCCAGTTCAACCGCGTAAAAAACAAACCCGGTTTTCCCAAAGTACTGGCCGATGATTACCACGGCGCTTTTATAGGCGTTGAACACCTTATTAATAACGGGTATAAAAAGATAGGGCATATTGGCGGCCCCGAGAACCTGCAGATAAGCAAAAACCGGTTTCAGGGTTACAAGGATGCATTAAATAAATATAAATTGGAATACAATCCCGACTGGATCGTTTACCATGATCTGTCCCCGGCCGGAGCAATACACTGCGCCCAAACTTTACTGGAGAGATCGCCCCGGCCCGATGCGGTTTTTGCAGTTAATGATCCGGCGGCCATTCAATTGATCTTTGAAGCAAAAAAGAAAGGCATACAAGTAGGCCCCGAACTGGGTATAGTGGGTTTCAGCAATGATTCACGCTCTGAAGTGATAGAGCCATCGCTTACCACGCTGGAACAACCGATCACCCAGATGGCAGAAACCTGCATACACCTGCTGCTGAATAAAATAAACGACCCTAAATACAATATTGCCGCCACCACGGTGCTGAAGACCACCCTGATAGCCCGTTGTTCATCTCAGCGGATTCATTAACTTAGTAGTATGTCCAGATCAATTCTCAAAGAAGCACCCCCTTTGACCAAGTCGGACTGCTTCTCGTTGTTTGCCAGGTTCAAATCGGAATTCGATTTTCCGCTTCATTTTCATGAAGAATATGAATTGAACTTTATTGAAAATGCCAAAGGCGTTAAACGCGTGGTGGGCGATAGTATGGAAGAGATCGATGACCTGGAACTGGTATTGGTAGGCCCTAATATTCCGCATGCCTGGTTCACCCACAAATGCCAGAGCGATAAAATTTTTGAGGTCACCATTCAATTTCACCGCGACCTGTTTCCTGAAACCCTGCTAAAAAGAACACAACTCAGTTCCATCCGCGAACTGTTTGAACAATCCATCAAAGGCATCCTGTTCTCCAAAGAAACCATTCAACGCATTGCACCGCGGTTAAAAGAACTGGAACATAAAACGGGTTTTGATTCAGTAGTAGAACTGATGATCATCCTGAACGACCTGTCTATTGATCCGCGTGCCCGTTGTTTATCGGGTGAGAAGATCTACAATGCAGATTATATCTATATGGACAGTGTTCGTATGGAAAAACTGATCGAGTTTATGAACGCCAATTTTAACCGGCCGGTGCGGTTAGCAGAAGCGGCCACGTTGGTAAATATGGCCGAGACTGCCTTCAGCCGGTTCTTTAAAACAAAAACGGGCGTAACCTTTGTTGATTTCTTAAACGATATCCGCCTCGGTCATGCCGCCCGTTTGTTGATCGACACCAAAGATTCTATTGCAGAAATTGCCGCCGCTTGTGGGTTTATCAATATTTCCAACTTCAACAGGACCTTTAAACGTCAAAAAGGTCTTACCCCCAAAGATTTTCGCCATAAACACGGCAACGTGGGCGAACGCCTCTTTTTTTAATCTGCTTTTACTATCCGGATCGTATGTTTCTTTGGTTGATTGAGCGTATAGATCTCATTCACCAATGCATCTAGCTGCCGCTGCCAGCTGGCACGCACAGCTGCATACCGTGCCGCGCGGTAGTTATCTCTTTTTGATGCAACGGCCCAATCCCGCGTTGCCCTGGAAGCTACAGAATCCATCGCCACCTTGTTATCATTAAACTGCATGCCTATCTCTTTCAGGTAATTAAACTGTAACCAGTAATAAGCACGCAACCTGGATTCAATTGCCATGCGCTCCTCATTCAGCAATAACACCGTCATCGCCTGATCGTACTGCGGAGTGGTTTTTATCAGCGCCAGGTTGATACCAGCCCCCAGTTGTTCACCTGAGTATTTACCAATGGACTTTCCATCTATCAGCAGGGAATAATTACCATTGTTCAATCCATGCACAGTCAGCATTTCGCGGTTCATTTCTTCAGTAAAGGGGATCACCTTTAACGCATCTGCCTGCCGCTGCGGATTCTCCCACATGCGTGAAACTGTATCCTGCGGGAAAGGCAATGAATTAGCGAGGTAATCTACCTGAATGGTACCAGGTGTTACACTTAAACATGTGAGCTGGCAATTTTCAGCGTGTTGTATTTTCTTAGCCGCGGCATCGATCGCTATATCAGCCACCGGTTTACCGGCAAGACCCTGTTGTTTTAAAAACAACCAGGCCATCACAAAATGCCCAGCATTACCGGGATGGATGCGGTCGGAACTGGTGAGTGTAAAGGCAGAATCTTTGCGTTGCTCAAGCAGCGTGATCTCGGTCATGGGATGTAAAAAATCTACAAAGCCCCAGTGATTGTCCTGCGCCGCTTTTTCCTGGAAAGCCGCAATGGTATTCATTGACAGGCTTTTCTTAGGGAAATAGTTCTTGGGGTTCTTCATGGTTTCGTCGTACAACGAAGAAGTGATCATTATTTTCTTTGCCGCGGTATATGCTTTTAACTTAAGGGAAATGGTATCAAAATAGCGCTGGCTTTCCTGCGCTCTTTTCTTTCCGGTTGAATCGCCATTGCCACTCAGGTATTCGAAATAGCCGCTGTCGTTCATGCCAAAGGTCACACAAATGGTGGTAGGCTTTTTTGCAAACACATCGGCTTCGATGCGACCTAAAATGTTTTGTGCCCGGTCGCCCCCGATGCCACAATTGTACACAGTTATTTTGCGACCCGGAAAATGAAGCATATAATACAGCCAGATATACGATTCGTAATAACCGGCCTCGGTAATACTATTGCCTACAAAACAAGCCCGCTCGCCCGCCTGAAAGGGGGATAGCGGTTGTACCTGTGCCTCGCTGTTAGTTGTCAGGCTAGCTATAGCCAGTAAGGAGAGAAAGATTCTTTTATGCATGTTCAAATTTTATGGTTCGGATTGCAAATTGGGGCATAGGTAATGCTACCCAGCGGCGCCCGGTTTTATCGGTATGAATGGGGAATGTCTTTATGGTGCGGCCATCCAGTTCTACCTCCACAGCAGACCTGGCAGTAAAACCCAGGTATACCTTTACCACGGGACTTTTTGCGGCGGCATTGAAGAGTCGTACCTGTAATGCATTGTCAACAGCTGTTACGGAAGACACTTCTATCCCCTGTTCCGTTTGCAGCAAAGAACGCCGGCCATCATCAGCCGCTGCCGTGGTGATCAGTGGTTCATTCCATTTGGTGCCTTCAGCCCACAAACCGGCTGCATCCCACTTACCCTTATGCGGTAGTAAGGCATAGTTTATTTCGGTTGGTCCGTCAATGGTATAATTGCGGTAGAAGATGCCGTTGCCTGAATATTGGATGGTTAACCCCAGCGGAAAATTTTCTCCATGCGTATAGGTGGTGGTATGATCGCTGAACAAGGCCAGGCCGTACTCCCCTTTTCCATCTTCCACATCAACCCAGTTTAACAGCACATTGTTTTTGATACTATCCCAGCGATTGTAAAAGGTATTGCTGAGTTTGCTTTGCGTTACATCGAACGGCGCATTCTTCACTATTCTTTGAGCAGAAAGGTTTACCGGGAACAAGGCCAGCAGTTTGAACCGGTCGTCATAATATGCCTTTCTTACCTGGGTATCCTTCGGTTCATCATAATATTCACCGATGGCTGGGTTGTCTTTCCAATCAATTTTTAAATGGATGTCTACCCGTGGCTGCCCTTGCTGTACTCTTATCGTTTGCGTAAAAGGAGTACCAGCTATGCTGCCCTTTATGGCCAGCTTTACTTCTGCCGGACCGTTCTCCAACACTTCTACTTCTGCTGTTTTATCGGCGCTTGACAGCATGCCGCCCTTATTGTAAAAATTGCCACGCAATTCATTCAACCGCTTGCCTGGTTCTATAAATTCTTTGTTGTTTACCTGTTTGGCAATCCAACTGGTAACAGTACCGCCTTTTGCCGGGTCTATTACAATGCGATACAGATCAGTTTCTACCTGGTACAAGCCGTTGGTAAGCTTGTTTAAGGAAGCTCCTTTTACCAGTGGCAGGGCATTAAGTTGATAGCTAACATAACCCATTGGCGGTACCTTGGCGCGGAACAACTGATCGCCATACCGCACCAACTCGTTACGTTCTGTTGCCGTGGTATTGAATACGCGTACGTAATCACCGGCCCTGCCCGACAGTTGTTGTGTAGCCAGCGTTGTTATGCTGTCGCTGAGATGATTGGTGAAACCCGTCCATTTAACTACTTTGTCGGCCCAGGTATCGTCTTTCTTTCCGTTATAAGGAACAATCCAGCAATCGTGGTGTTGGGACAATAACAAAGTGCGCCAGGCTTCACTAAAGCTGTTTTCCGGCCAGGTTGTCCCTTTCCAGCTGGTTGCCATGGCGGCCAGCTTTTCTGCCTGGAGCATGGCATTCTCGGCATACCGTACCCGTTGTGCGATGCGTTGTAAAACCTGCGCGCCCCACATCAGTCCTACCAGCACATCTTCCTGGGAGAAATGCCAGTCTTTAATAACATGGCCTTCGGCGACGTTCCGGAAATAATTCCGCCAGGTGGTATATTTCGTGGGCACATACACGCCGTTGTTACCGGTTTCATTAGCGCCCCGTAACCAGGGGCCAAAAGACCAGCCGGCATCCTGCAAACACATCCCTACCGGGTGTTGTATGCCATAGGCAAATGCCTTTTGTACATATTCTTTGCTGTTGCCCGAGGCAATGGTTTCCCAAATGGAATGGGGTTTGAAAGCTTCCACTTCATACCGGGGTGAAGTAAGTATCGAACTCCCATCCGGACCAATCCAGTTTACCAGTTCTCCGCCAAAGGCACGGGTATAACCACCCCAGCAGGTATTGGGATTTTTCAAAGAGGCATACTTAAACCCATAGGACTGCAGGATTTGCGGCAAGGCGCTGGTGAAGCAAGGCTCCTCCGAGGAATAGGTCGTGAATGGTATGCCCGGAAAATGCTGCCGCAGTTTTTTTATCCCATAATAAAATTGCCTGATCACGCTTTCGCCGGCAATATTATACATATACGCCTGTCCATAGGCCGGGTTAACATATTCAATACGGGCATTGGCCGACTGATCACTGATCAGTTTTTGAAATGCCGCATAGTTGACTGCATCACGCACGGCAATCGTATCCCACGATTCGGGTTCCAGCTCCAGGTTGATAAACCAGCTGGGATATTGTGCCAGCTTCTCCACCATGAACTTGGTTTGCCACGATGGGATATGCCCATAGATCCCGCCATGATAACCATCGATAAACCAGGCAGTTTGGGCAGGGGCCTTCAATACACAAAACAATAATATAGAAAACAGTAGTTGCTTCATTAATCGGTTTTTGGAGTTGGTTCTGTCCAGTTATCGGTACGGAATGGAATTACAGGCCAGCCTTCGCCGTTATGTAAACTGGTGACCGCGTAATTGGTAAATGCATACCGCACTGCCACCGGCTTTTTCACTTTATCACTCCATACAATGACTTTATCGGCATCTAAAGTGGCTTCAGCCGGATAGAATTGCTGATCGGCGCCAGCTATGAGAAAGAACTTTGGCGCGCTGCCATCATCTGTTTGCAAACCACCAGTTGTGGTACCGGGTTCAAAATGTACAATGGCTTTTTTACCACTCACTTCCAGGTACTGGTATTGCGGCCCGCGCCAAACAACATTCAGTTGTCCGTAAGTACGGTTCAATGCAGTTTTCGCCAACCTTATGCCAATAGGCTTTTTGTTGTGCGGATGCAGGTTCTTTGCCTCGCCCACATCGATGGTGGTGATCATAGCGGTGTTGTTCAATACCGATACTTTTTCCTGCGCTTCGCGAAAGAAGGCGTAATCGGCCAGCGTGGGATCTTCCTTTTCCAGGAAATAAGGCGCTACCTGAACATAATAGAAAGGCAGATCGTTTTGCTCAAAGGTCTGCCGCCAGCTCTGGATCAGCGTTTGTGTAAGTTTTGTATAACAATCACGTTCTTTTCTGTTGGCTTCGCCCTGGTACCAGCAAACACCTCTGATGCTGAAATGCCGCAATGGATAAATAAGCGCATTGTATAATAAATACGGACGCGTTACTTTTTCAAAACTAAAACCGCCATCTATTTTCTCTTTCGATTTCGGACCGTTCAAATAAGGCTGCAGGTACACCCGGTTCAACATAGTATCAGCAGCCAGCACTGGTTGCGGTACGTAGGCCTGCGCGGCAGAAGCGCCAATACCGGAGAAGATAATTCCAACCGGCACATCCAGTCTTTGTTGTAGCTCACGGCCAAAATAATAACCAACACCGCTGAAATCTTTTACCGTGGCCGGACGGCAAGCCGTCCATTTGCCAGAGAAAGAATCATACGGCGTGGCGCTGAAGTTCAGACCCACATTCAACAATCGCAGGTTGGGATAATTAGCCGCCGCTACTTCATTGCCGGCATCCACTACTTCCTTCATACTGAATTGCATGTTCGATTGCCCACTGCACAACCACAACTCCCCTATCAATACATTATTCAACACAGTGGAAGCAACTCCATCTGTTACCTCGATGGTATGCGGATGGTAATCGCCCGGTTGCACGGCAGGAACAGTCACTATGCCTAAGAAATTCCCATCCTCATCAGTCTTTACTGTTACAGCTGTCTGCATCCAGTCAGCACGAATGGACACAACTGAACCAACCGGTGCCTTGCCCCAAATGGTTAGAGGTTTATTTTGCTGCACCACCATACTGTCCTGCAAACCACTGCCCAGTTGCAAATTGGCACACGCAATTACCGGATAAAAACAAACAACCAGTAAGGTCATCCATACTTTTTTCATGGCTACTTATTATAGGGTTCCACAATTAGTTTATAACCGCCGCCCTGTAACAGGGCCGCATCAAATTCAATTTCGATCTTTTTACGTTCGCCTTTGAACAAGGTGAAATAGTTATCATCCATAAGGGCAGGCAACAGCCGCTCGCCGTCGCTTGTTCTTATTGCCTGTACCCGAATGGCAAAGGCAACAGGTGCAGTTGGGTTACTCACCGTTACTTCAATGACCGCCTTGCCATTGCTGTTTACCAGCTTCGATTCATATTTTACTGCTGCTTTCGGCAATTTACTCAGGGCTGTATAATCGGCCAGCTTATTGCTGCGCCAGTAAAAGTTATCAGACACTGTTTTACCCTGCGCATCCGTGAGCAACAGTTTTATAAACTGTACATCGGTAAGGGCCGGCCGGTTGGTATTGTATACTTCCAGATCGTACAGCGAATAGCCAAAATCAGTAGCCCGTTGCAGCCCCTGCATTTTTACAAAACGGGCTTTTACCGGCGTCAATGAGATCTGTTCAACGCTGCCCCTGCCTTCACTGGTGCTGTATACATCTGTCCAATGTATTGCATCGTTCGACACCTGTATTATATAAGCGCGGGCATGGGCTGCTTCCCAATTCAGGACCACGGTTTTTATGGTTTGTTCAACACCCAGGTCAACATATACCCATTCGTTATCTGAATACCCACTGCTCCAGCGGGAACCACTGTTGCCATCTGTAATGGCTGCAGCATCCGGCGCTTCCACCGCACCTGATGAAGCTACAGCACTTTTTTTATACGCAATGTTTTCGGTGCTGAAGTTAAGATCAAAACAGGAAGTAGTGGTGTCAGCAGCAGCTTCTATTGTTGCTGTTTTACCATACTTTGTTTGCACCCGGCCATTGAGGTCATAGATGATCGCTTCCGCTTTTAACCCCGGGTGGTTTTCCAACGTGGTGTTGATCACCTTCACGGAGTTATCAGCATAGCTCCATTGTATATGCAGCGGTTCACAGGCTTTTTTAACGCCCCAATACGCGCCGGTAAGGTCATAATAATAATCGTAGGTCTGCCAAACAAACGAGGGGTAGGCCGACTGGCTCATCCAGGTCATTACGCCTGAGGCATCATTCCACATATGATGCTGCCAGCCTTCGTATAAAGCCTTGTTCGTTTCTATATTTACCAGCTGCGCCTTGCGGCAATAATCTTCAATGCCGGTTGGCACCCCATAACTTTTCACCGCAGCGTCGTAGTTATCGGGCCCTGCATTGGCAGCCGACTTACCAAAGAAATGTTTATCCCACATGGTTGATCTGGGCCAGGCGGAACTATCAGGTATGAATTTCTTAAAGCTCTCATAGGTGGTGAACACCGCCGTACCAATTTCAGTACGAAACCCCCACCCGGCATTTCCGCCAAAACCGCCCGGATATTTCGTAAAGTACCAGTTGGGATGAAAATTGGTCCAGGGGCCGCTGCCCGTCAACGCATCGGAATGCGAATTCGGCTGGTACCAGCGATCGCCGCCATCGAAGGTTGTTACATCTTCGCGTAGCCAGCCATTCAAAGGTGGCAACGGATAGCCTTCATTATCGCCGCACCAAACGGCAATGGAAGGATGGTTCCGCAACCGCTTTATTTTCTCGACCGCATTTTTATTGAACGCATAAACATCATCGGGCAAATTGGGATGCGAATTCAACCAGAAATCATCCCAGATCATAATGCCATATTTATCACAGGCCTCGTACAGTTCGTCGTCGGTAACAGAACCGATCCAGTTGCGGATCATGTTTAAGTTCATGGCACGATGCAGTTTAACTTTTACCTCGTATTCACTACCGCGGCAACGCAGCAGGTACTCACTCATACCCCAGTTGCCGCCACGCACATATACTTTTTCTCCATTGATCTTAATATGCAGCACACCACCTGTTGTATCGTAACTGTATTTCCTAATGCCAAATTGCACCCGTTGGCTGTCGGAAACCCGCCCCCCGGAAGTGTATTTAATAGTGCAGGAATATAAGTTTGGATCGCCATACCCATTGGGCCACCACAGCAACGGGTCCTTTATCTGTAGCTGTGAAAACTTAGCCGCATTAAATTGCAGCGCTGCATGTTCGCCGGCACGCATATGTACGGATTGCTTAACTACAATATTCCCTGGTTGAATAACAGCTGTCAGTTCACCGGAGTCTGTTTTGTCAGACAAATTATTCAAACCCAGGTTCAGCGATAAAACAGCCTGGTTTTTAGCTGGCAACGCTGTGCGTACCCAGGGATCGGAAATAACAACACCACCTGTCACCGACAGGTACACATCGCTTACAATACCTTGTAACAAACCGGGAACCGAGGGCATCCAATCCCAGCCATCACTTGAAATATAGGTTGGGCTGGCGTGATTGGCGATGGGTTTGCCCGGCCAGTAAACCAGTACTGCCAGCACATTCTTTCCTGATGGCGACAATAATTTCGTTACATCAAAATCGCCTCTATCCATAAATCCATCCAGCAGCCCTATTCGTACGCCGTTGAAAAATACTTCGCCCTTTCGGTTGATGCCTTTGAAATGAAGCCGGCAGGTTTTACCCCCTCCCATTGCAGGACTGGCAAACTCCGTTCTGTACCAAAAATTGCGATTGTATTTTTGTTGGTCAACCTGGTAAATATTATCACCGAAATTGGGGTCCTTCTCCAGCCGGGCCTGCACATAAGAAGTAAACACACAACCCGGCACTACGGCGGGCACCCAGCGTTTCGTATCATATCCCTCCTTAAAAGCCTGCACACTGTCCCGGCCTATCTCCGCCTGCGGCGTCAATTTCCATTGGATGCCGGTTGAACTATTGAGGTCTGTCTTTTCCTGTGCTGTTGTTGTTAAAGCGGTCAATAATAAAAGACCGCCTGCCATTCGTGAATAAAAACTAGCCATCCTATTTGGTTGTTAAAGAAAACGGTTTATCTGCGTTCAAAATACCCCGGCCGGTGGCGGGTTTATTGCTCATATCAAAATGTAAAACACCGCCGTTGACGATGTCGGCATGCGTGATCCAGTTATGCGTGTATGCCTTTCCGTTCAGGGTGGCATTGGCAATATACACGTTGCCGGCGTTGTTGTTTTTCGCCTCTATGATAAATTGCTTTCCATTTTCCAGGGTGAGGGTCACTTTGGGAAACAGCGGGCTGCCGATCACATACTGGTCGGTACCGGGGCATACGGCATAAATACCCAGCGCGCTCAGTACATACCACGATGACATGCCGCCCTGGTCTTCATCGCCCGGGAATCCTTTTTCTGTAGCATTGTACAACTGGTCCATCACCGCCCTTACATGCGCCTGTGCCTTCCAGGGCTGCCGGGCATAATTGTACAGGTAGATCATATGTTGAATGGGCTGGTTACCGTGGGCATATTGTCCCATGTTGGCCAGCTGCATTTCTTTCATTTCATGAATAATACCGCCATAAGTTCCGGGCTTTATGGTATTAGGCAGAGAGAAAACTGAGTCAAGTTTGGCAGTGAATTTTTGTTCACCCCCCATCAGGTTGATCAGTCCCTGCACATCGTGAAAGACCGACCAGGTATAATGCCAGGCATTCCCTTCCGTATATGGCCCGCCCCAGTCGAGCGGATCGAACTGCGGCGCCCATTGACCGTTCATTTGCCGGCCACGCATAAAGTTGGTAGCTGGGTCAAATACATTCCGGTAATTGTACATCTGGCGGGCAAACACGTTGGTATAAAAGCGGTTGCCCGTTTTAGATGCCAACTGCCAGGCGCAAAAGTCGTCATAGGCATATTCCAGCGTTTGCGCTGTAGACCCCTGCGATTCGGGATAGGTTACATAACCCAGCTGGAAATAATCCTTCCAGCCCTGGCGCCCATTGGCGCCACCCCAGGGACCTTTGTTGGTAGCTTCGTGATAATAAGCCTTTAAGGCCGAGTCGGCACTAAAGGGGCGAATACCTTTTACCCAGGCATCCGTTAACAGCGAAATGGCATGGTTACCCAGCATACCGCCTGTTTCGGAAGGAAATGACCAGGCGGGCAGCCAGCCACATTGTTGCTGTGCTGCCAGCAGGGCTTGCATATACTGCCCTTCCATGGTTGGGTGCAAAATGGTATTGAGCGGGAACTGGGAACGAAAGGTGTCCCAGAAACCATTATCGGTATACATATAGCCATTGTGAATGGCGCCGTCGTAAGGACTATAATAAACAGGTTGTCCCTGTTCGTTATATTCGAAGAACTGGTGCGAAAAAAGGTTGGCCCTGAACAGACAGGAATAGAATGTAGCTTTCTGTTCTTCTGTTCCCCCTTCTACCAGCACGCGGTGGAACAATTTGTTCCAGACCTGTTGCGCTGCCTGGCGGGTATCATCGACACCTGCATACTTCCCCAGCTCCCGCTGCAGGGTGATGACTGCCTGTTCGGGACTGATATAGGAAGAAGCGATCTTTACCTGCACTACAGCGCCTTTTGGGAATTGCAACCAGGCGCCGGCGCCTTTGCCTTCTCTGTGGGTACTGTCGGTAAGGATGGTATTTTTTTCATTCTCCCAGGTACCGTAACGCACAAAGGGCTGATCAAATTCCAGCACAAAATAATTGCGGAATTGGGCGGGCGTCCAACGGGCATTGTTCACCCAGCCGCTTATACGGCGATGACCGGCATCGATGTTCACGCCGCTTAGCTGCGTATAGCCATCCAGCACCAGGTAACCTTCGGCCGTTTGCGGATATGAAAATCGCATGGCCGCACCGCGTTCCACCGGAGTGATTTCAGTAGTTATTCCATTGTCGAATGTTACTTTATAATAATCCGGCCGGCCGGTCTCCTTTTCATGATGAAAGGCTGCCGCCCTTTTGTTCTCATCCACTACCAGCGTACCGGCAACCGGCATCAGGGTAAACACGGCATAGTCATTCACCCAGGGGCTGCATTGATGGGTTTGACCAAACCCACGGATGGTAGTAGCGCTGTATTGGTATTTCCAGCCATCGCCATTCTTCCCTGTTTGCGGGCTCCAGGCATTCATGCTAAACGGAAGCGCAGTAGTAGGATACGTATTGCCGTAACTGCAACCAAAATCTGAGGCCGTGCCCTGCAGGGTGTTCGCATATTTCACCAGGTCGTCAGTTGTTTCAACGCCCCAATGTTTGTTAGGCGCCGGCCCCATCTCCAGTTCCAGCACCCCGCCTGCAGCTATATCGGCATGATCGAGAAAACAATTATTATAGGGTTTTCCATTCAGCCAGGCACGCTGGATGTATACATTCTTTGTGCTGTTATTTTTGGCTATCACCGTAAAGGTTTTGCCTGTTGCATATTGCGGGTCTAACTGCATTTCAATTTTAGCGAACACCGGACTGGTGATCTCATACCGTGTTTCACCGGGACATACGGGATGAATGCCCGATGCCGCGAGCACATACCAGGCCGACATTTGCCCCACATCTTCATTACCCACGAGCCCCTCTACTTTGTTATGATAAGCGCGGGCGCAGATCTTGCGGCTCCACTCCTGCGTTAGCCAGGGTGCGCTGAGGCGATTAAAAAGAAACGGCACATGATGCACCGGTTCATTCGCATGATTGTAGTAATCGTTCCATAAAAGGTCTGCGGGGGCATTGTTAAAGAAATGCAGCAGGTCGGCGATCACGCTGTCGCGGCCACCCATCAGTTGTACCATCCCCGGTACATCGTGCGGCACAAACCAGCCCTGTTGATAGGGATTGCTTTCTACGGTGCCATAGAATTGTTTCAGGCGGCCTTCAGCTGGCCAGTCTTCCCAACTGCCATCTGCCTTACGTGGCCGGAACCAGTTCTTCGATACATCAAACACGTTCTTATAACTCTGCGCCCGTTGCGCATATTTACTTTCGTCATCCTTCTTTCCCAGTGCTGCTGCCAGGCGCGACAAACACCATTCCGAATAGGCATTCTCCAATGTATTGGAAATAGGAAATGGGGAATTGCCATAAGAATTACGACGGTTGTCTTCCGGCTCGGTGCTGAAGGTCCAGCCCTTATCACCATTCCCAAATCGTTCACAGCTATTTCGGGCATAGGCATACGCTTTCGCCATATCGTAATTCCTGATGCCTTTTGCATAGGCATCGGCCAGCACTGATACGGCCGGGTTGCCGATCATACAACCTGAATAGGCATTCAGTAATTCCCAGCGTTCAAAATAATGCCGGCCGGTTTCATCGGCCAGGTCGGTCAATGAACGCAGCAGGTCATTCACCAGCGACGGATTGATAATAGTTTGTAAAGGCATCTGGCTGCGGAACACATCCCAACCGCTGAAGACAGTACGGCGGGTTTGAGCGGCAGCACCGGTATGTATCTTTCCATCACCACCGGTAAAGGCGCCATCCACATCCGATACAATGCGGGGATCGATCATGGTATGGTATAAGGCCGTATAAAAGACCGCCCTTTCTTCTTCGGTACCCCCTTCTATTTTTATTTTTTCCAGCGCCTGGTTCCATTGCGTGCGGGCATTGGCATGTACTTTATCAAAGTCCCAGCCGGTGATCTCCTGTTCCAGGTTCATTTTCGCATGCGCCACATCGGTAAAGGAAATACCGGCCTTCATCAGTACCTGTTCATTTTCTTTGGTAGCGAATTCGGTAAAGAAACCGAGGTGTTTTCCTTTTTGTTCCCGCGGTTGTTTGGTGATGCCATTGGTGGCCGCAGCGGCAATCTGTTGCTGGTACCGCTGGCTTTCGATATCTTCTCTTTTGCGTGTCCAGTCATCGGGAATAGCAGCACTCCAAACGCCGTATTGTTTTAACGGTTTGCTGAATTGAGCATAGAAGTAAACGGTATAGTCTGCATGGCCTTCGCCATTGCCCCAGCCACCGCCATCGGGGGTGCATTTCATCCAGCCCTCGATGGTATGCTCATCAACCACCCGCACATATTGTTCCGTTGAAGTGCCCCCTACCCTGCGCGCCAGATCGATCTGGATGCGTGAACGGTCATTGGCGGGAAAGGTAAAACGCAACATCCCACTGTGCGGTGTAGCCGTCATCTCCGCTTTTACTTTGTACTTCGACAATACTACTTTGTAGTAACCGGGACTGGCAGCTTCCGATTGCTTGGTAAAAGCCGACCGGTACCCTTCTGCTTCATGATCAGGCCGGCCGGCCGATGTTTTTAATGGCCCGGTAGCCGGCATCACTAAAAAATTACCGAGGTCGCCATACCAGCCTATACCACTTAATTGCGTAAAAGCGAACCCTTCAATGGAAGTATGTTCATAGCTATACCCTGAACCATTGTCGCCGCCCGTTATTGTATTCGGGCTCACCTGCACCATGCCATACGGCGTGGTAGCGCCGGGGAAAGTTTTTCCTAACCCATGGCTGGCACCTGCTTTATCGATACTGGTGCTGGCGCCAATAAAAGGATTCACATACGACACGGGTTGTCTTAATAACTGCCCAGCGCCTGATAAGGTAGTTAACAACAGGGACGCCATTAAATATTGTCTCTTTTTGTTCATATAATATTAACCGAAAGATTAAATTTTTGTCCTTCGAATAAGGCCAGGCTATAAGCTTCAAGCCGTAAGCTTTAAGCCATCGCGGCCAGGTTGCCTTTGTAAAGCATGCTGCCTGCCTTTGCTTACCGCTTACAGCTTATGGCTTACAGCTAAAATCCCAGCTGTAATCCAATGTTTATTACGCGTTGTGCCAGGTAGGCATCACCCGCGGTATTGCTGGCCACCTCGGGGTCGGCCTGGTATTTCTTGCTTACATTGCTCCACGTAGCAAGGTTATAGGCGCTGAGGTACAGGCGGCCATTATTCATTTTTAAGGGCAGCCACCGGCGTGGTAAAATATAACTCAGCTCCACTGTTTTAAGGCGGATATAATGCGCATTGATCACCCAGAAATCGGAGTTATATGCTCCCGGGCTATTGATGGTAGTTGGATTGGTAGTCAACCGCGGGAACCGCGCAGTAGCTGCCGTGGCGGGTGTCCACCGGTCCTCATGCAACGGCTGAAACTGTCCTTTGAATGGTTCGATGGCGGTACCGGTGAGCCCCAGGCTATAGCCAAAGGCGCCCTGGAAAAGCACGCTGGCATCAAAACCCTTGTACCCGATCTTTATCGGTAAACCAATGGTTGTATTAGGAAGGTTAGGCTTGCCAATATTGGTGATATCGTTCTGATCAATAATGCCATCGCCATTCAGGTCTTTGTATTTCAGGTCACCCGCCTGTAAAGTTCCCGAGCCAACGGGTTTGGCAGCCTTGGGATCGGCTATGTCATCTTCGCTGTAAAATCCATTGAATAAATAACCCTGCGGCTGGTTAATGGAATGACCTGTTTTTGCCAGCCAGGGAAACCGCGGCGAAGCTTCCGCCATATACAGGATCTTGTTCTTTGCGTATGACCATACCAGTCCTACGCTGTATTGCACGTTTCCTATTTTGTCGTGGTAGTTGAATGTTTCCTCCCAGCCCCTGTTCACCGTAATACCCACGTTGGTGGGTGAAACGCCTATACCCGCAATCAATTGTATATTACCCGGTGTTACCAGCTGGTCATAGCGGTACTCATGAAAATAATCGGCCGACAATGATATTTTATCATTGAACAGGTTCACGTCTAAACCGGCATCAAACTTCTTTGCTTTTTCCCAGGTAACATTTTTCGTACCCAATGCGCCTTCATAAATAGTACCCGCGCCCTGGTTGTTTTGTCCAAAGCTGTAGCCACCGCCCTGGTTGTACACCTGGTTGTAGAGATATTGATTGCCCGGCGCCACATCGGAACCCACTATGCCATAAGTGGCGCGTAACTTGAACAGGCTGAAAGCCGGTAACAGTTTGTCGAAAAATTCTTCTTTGGCCATGTTCCAGCCTACACCCACTGCGGGGAAGAACCCATTTCGTTTGCTGGCCTGAAAACGGTCTGATCCATTGAACGCGCCGTTAAAATCGATCAGGTATTTTTGTTTGTAGTCGTACCCTACTTTTAATGAATAACCGCGGTACTTATGCGGTACCTGGCCAACAACCGGGAAAAAGCCGGTATTATCTACATCTACCCGGTAACTTTCCTGGTTCCATAACAACAGTCCCGAGAAATGGTGATCGGCAGCAAATACGCGATCATAATTCAGGTAAACCTGTACGTTGGTACGCTGGTTGTCGATGTCGGTATTGCCCAATGTTCTGTAAGTACCATAGGTATAACCACCGGTACTTACGCCGGTATTCAGGTGATAGCTGTTATCTCTCGGATCGTAATGATAGCTTGGCGGAAATGTCCTGAACAGGGTCAGGTTGTTTTGTTCCACACTTGCATAAGCCAGGCGGCCGGTGAGCGACAGGCCAGGCGTAATATCATCGAGCTTTTCTGTAAAACCTAACAAAACATTGTAATCGGTACGGCGATCGCGTTTATATCCCTGCGATGCCAGTTGCGCGTTGATGGTAGGCAACTGCTTTTCCGTATCATACGCATAAGCCCAGCTGCCGTCGGGATTGATAAAAGGCGCTGAGTAAGGATGTATTTTGGAGAAGTCGTAAATATTGCTGATCACATCCATCGCATATGGCTGGTTGATATCGCCAAAACGTACGGTAGCATCCAGCCGCACGGTCAGGTTTTTGGTAGCCTGTATATCGAGGTTCGAACGGACATTATACCGTTTGTAAAAGTAGTTGCTGTTTACGCCATCGGTATTGGTGGAGAAATTCCTGATGCTTCCGCTTTGCGAAAAGGCGCCGCCGGAAATAAAATACTTTACATGGCTGGTACCGCCAGAGATATCGAGATTGCTGTTTCCCTGTAATGAATAAGGCCGGTTGATGGCTTTATACCAGTTCACATCGGGATGGCCATAAGGATCATTGCCTGTTTTAAAAGCATCCAGATCGGCCTGACTGAAGACCGGGGTAAGGCCATCATTGGTATAGGCTTCGTTCACCAGTTCGGCCGTATGGTACGAATCGAGGAACTTAGGTGTTCTTACCGGCGCCTGCGCGCCGCCTTCCATCCGTACATTGAATTTTGGTTTGCCTGCTGCACCACGGCGCGTAGTCACTACCAATACGCCATTGGCACCTTTAATACCATAGATGGCCGTGGTGCTGGCATCTTTTAAAATAGAAATGCTTTCGATCTCATTTACATTTATCTGTGCCAGTTGCTGGTAGGTATATTGAATATCATCAACCACAATCAACGGCTGGTTGCCATCGGGGTTCAGGGAGCTAACGCCGCGGATAAAATAATCGGAGGCGTCTTTACCCGGCTGACCCGAACGTTGCTGGGTAAAAAAACCAGGCAGTTTACCCGCCAGCGCATTCTGTACACTGGAAGTAGGTACGTCGCGGATCTCTGCCGCATTGATGGAACTAACGGCGCCCGTATTCGTAATACGTTTCTTTTTACCAAAGCCAACGACCACCATCTCTTCCATCCCCTGTACCGATTGTTGCATTATTACTTCTATCTCGTGGTCCTTTTTAACGTTCACCTCCTGTTGCTGGTAATTGAGGTAAGAAAAAACCAGCACGCCGGAATTACCGCGTAAGATGATCCTGAAATGGCCGCGGCTATCGGCTGCCACTGCATTGCGCGACTCCTGCTTTTCGGCAACGGTTGCGCCCGCCAATGGACCGTTGGCATCTTTCACTGTACCGGTTACCACTTTATCCTGCGCCACAGCAAGACCGGGAAGAAAAAGAACAGCTATTGAAAATAGAACGACAAGCTTGTTCATATAATTAAATTAGGTTGTTAGTATTGGTTTGTTGTTACCAAAGCGGGTTTTGTTGCATCTGGCTGTTCCTGATCACTTCACTATAGGGAACAGGATACAGGTACATCTGCGGATCACGGAAAACAGTTGTAAGCACCGGGATGGGATTGTAAAACAATTGTCCGCTGCTGGATAATTGCAGGTCTAATCCGCGCAGGGGGGCATTGTTATATACCGGCCCTGCTATTTTCCAACGGCGAATGTCCCAGTAGCGTTGTTCTTCAAATGCCAGCTCTACCCGCCGTTCATTGCGAAGAAAGGTGCGCATATCTTCCTGGCTCATTCCCTGTGGTACTCCATAGGTATTGCCGGCATCGGTCAATATGCCTGCTCTTTTTCGCAATGCATACAACACATTGTATACTTCCGTAGACGGACCGGAGAACTCGTTGAGCGCTTCTGCATAATTCAGCAACACACCGGCATAGCGGTAATATACCCAGTCGTGGTACATACCCGAATAAGAAGGGGGGGTGTTATTCACACTTTCAAAGGCGCCCATAAACTTGCGCAGGTAGTACGAAGTTTTTGTTTGCTGTACAGTACCGCCTGGTTTGTCGAGCCCGCCATTATATGTTTGCACCTGTCTGTTCAGCCATAACGAGCCATTGTGAAATACAGTTAAATTCAACCGGGGATCACGGTGAGCGTACGGATCATTCACATTATAATGCGCGGCAGGATCCGTGATGGCATATCCGGAATCGGAACCAAAAGCATCAACCAGGTTCTGGGTTGGACTGGTAGCCCCATTCCCACCGGCCGATGTATACCCCACCGGCGCATTCGATGATTCTACCTTGTTATCCGGTGTACCAACCTGCATCCAGCAAATGATCTCGGTATTGTTGCCCACTGGTGCTGCCTGGGTAATGAACACATCGTTAAAGTTGGGCATCAGTTTGTAAGCGCCCTCATCGATAATGGCTTTGGCCGCATCGGCAGCCAGCTTCCAGCGGTTGAGATCATAACCGGTATAGCCGGTGAGTTCATTGCCGCCCTCGATATTGCCCCCGTTAAACAACGGGCTTGCAGCGTACAACAACGCCTCTGCCTTCAAAGCCATGGCAGCGCCCCGGGTGATACGCCCATAGGTATTGGCCGTAACCATGGCGGCTGTACGCAGACTGTCTTTTATATTATCGCATTCGCTGACGATATAATTGATACAATCACCAAAAGAAGCACGTGGCAGTTGCACGTTATCTGTTATCTGGCGAATGGAATCACCCAACAATGGAACACCCCCATACCGCTTTACCAGTTGGAAATACAACCAGGCCCTTAAAAAGCGGGCTTCGCTGCGATAGGCGGCTCGGGCCGGCTGGCCATTGGGCAGCTTTTCGATCATCGGCACGCGGTTAATGTTTACGATAAAAACAGTGGCATTACGAATAGCGGTATAGTTACGCGACCACATATCATCGGCATTGGTGAGTGTTGCAGAATAAGCACCGGTTGCTATTCCCTGCACCGCAGGAATGCCGGAGGCGGAAGCCACTGCATCATCGGAAGCTGCATCGAGGTAATTACCACCAATTCTGTTGTGGCCATTATAAAATGCCTGCTGATAAGTGGTAAGCAGGTAGGTCATAGCCTGTTTACCCAGCGAATCGCGGGGATCAAAAGCAAGGTCAGGCGTTATTTGCTGCCCCAGCGGAACGCTTTCATATGTTTTACGGCAAGCACTGAACAGAGAGCCAACCAAAAACAGTACAATAATTATATAAAGTAGTTGCTTCATGTTGTTTACAGTTTTACAGTGATACCGGTATTGATTACTTTTTGTAAGGGATAAGCAGGGAACGGCACTTCAGGATCTACCCCTTTATAAGCCGAATGGGTAAACAGGTTTTGCGCATTGGCAAAGACCTTTATGCCCCGCAGCCTTAGTTTTCTTATCCACGCATAAGGAAGATTATAACCTATTGCCACATTCTTTACGCGGAGATAATTCCCATTTCGGAGAAAATACGAGCTTGATTGAAACAGCGGTGCATAATTGTAGCCATTGCCACCTGCGGTCAACCGGGGATATAGAGCGGTGGTGGCTGTTTCGGGAATCCAGCGGCCCAGTGACTGGATATAGGCTTGCGAATAGCCGTTGTTCTGCCCCTGAAAACCAGCATCGAGGGCATTGCTGCCCACATAATTTTCCCGGTTCGCTACCCCCTGCAGTAAGATGCTGGCTTCTATGCCCTTGTAGTCGAAACCAGCCGTAACGCCATAATAGATCAACGGCCGTTCCTTTCCAATGGGCGCCACATCAAACTGATCGATCACATGATCATTGTTGAGGTCTTTGTATTTTATATCACCGGCATGTGGCGTATAACCTGCAATCGTAGCCGCTGCTGCCGCATCTGCTCCTGTTTGCAACAATCCATCGGCAATAAGTCCATACCGTTGCCCCACGGGGTGGCCGGTATGAACATTCCAGGGGTAGGCCTGGTATTGTTCATCCATAAAGATCACTTTCGATTGTTGTATGGCAGCATTGCCGGTTACAAAGTAGTTGAGGCTGCCGATGCGGTCCTGGTAGGTAAGTGATAATTCGCCGCCTTCGTACAGATCGATCCCGATATTTTCCACGGGGTAGGTAGAACCGATCAACGCAATGTTGCGTCCACGCGTTTGCATCACATCAAAATAGCGTTCGTGGTAATAATCGGCAGTCAGCAACAGCCGGTTATTAAAGAAAGCCATATCAACACCGGCATTCAGTTTATCGGCTTTTTCCCAGGTGGCACTCACATTCGCGAGCACCTGGCTGCCGGGTACACCCTGTTCACCCAAACCGGCCCCATTGGGATAATTGCTGCCAATGGGGTAAGTACCGGCTACCTGCGTATAAAACTGCCGCCAGATAAAATAACCATAGTTGTCTACATTGGCATTACCGGTACGGCCATACGTAACACGCCATTTCAGTTGATTGAGCCAGTTGGAGGTCGCCCGCATCCAGCTTTCCTTCGCCATGTTCCACCCTGCTCCACCGGCATAAAAAAGCCCGTACTGGTTACCGGGTGCATAGCGATTGTATCCGCTGTAGTTCAACGCACCTTCTACAAAGTATTTATCGGCATAATTATAAGCGGCCTTGCCCGCAAAATTGGTCAACGCCGAAGGGATATCGTAATTCAATAACACATTCTTTTGATCGAACAACAGCATAGCGGCAATGTTGTGATCGCCAAACTGCCGGTTATACCCGGTTGACAACTGCACAAAGCGATACCGGGCCCAGGAAGTGTTGGTGAAATTATTTACCTGGTTAATCGTACTGCCATAGCGGTGATAAGCCGTATCGCCTGCATTTGAAATAGATTGCGAAAACACCGGCGCCTGTTTGCTGCGGTCCTGGTTGCTGGCTTCCTGTACCGATACATTTCCTTTTGCTTTCGCCCACCAGCCTTTTACCCAGTTATCCAGTTTGTAGTTAAGGTCCAGGTTAACCATTACATCGCGCAGGTGATCGGCCATATAACCCGATGAAATGGTTTGTGCCAGCAGGTTCTGGGTATAGTTGGCAGAACCGCCAAACGATCCGTTGGGATTATACACGGGATACGCATTATTGGGCGTGGTTAACAATCCCTGTAAAATGGTAGCAGTAGTAGCTCCGGGTTGTGTGCCATCCTGTAAACGCCCGAACAATTGTACCCCTACATTGAAATTCTTATTTACGTCTATATCAATGCGGGAATTGATCATATACCGTTTCAACTGCGCATTGGTATTATAGGAGTTGGAATCAGATTCAACAAACAGTCCGTTCTGATTCATATAGTTCAACCCTATTACATAGCGGGCTGTAGCGCCGCCACCGGTAACACTCAGGTTATACCGGTTCAAACTTGCCTGATCGCGCAAAATGGTATTGTACCAGTTCACATCAGGATGACCAACCGGATCGCTTTGATCGCGGTACGCGGCAAAGTCAGCCGCGGTATAGGCCGGTGTTTTGTTGTCATTCAACAACGCCTCGTTCAACAAATAGGCATACTGATAAGCGGGTAATGGTTTGGGCAATTGAACCGGTTTCTGCACACCGGTCTCTGCCGTAAACGCCACGCGTGGTGCACCGGTAACCGGTTGTTTGGTGGTTACTATCAATGCGCCGCGGGCACTGTTCTGCCCCAGTAAAATGGTTGACAAGGCATCTTTCAATACACTTACAGACGCTATATTTTCCGGATCGAGCGAATAAAATTCGCGCTGTACGCCATCGACCACTACAATGGGCGATTGGCCCGCACTGGCATTGTGCCCCCTTAACTGAATATTGAACTCGGTATTATCAGTAGGCCCCGCACCGCTGGTATTGTTTGGAATGTTCCCAATAAAAATATCCTTGCTGGTAAGGCTTCCCGTTAAGGGTGTATAAAAGCCACTGGTCTGGTTTACATTCAACCCGGCCAGCCGGCCGGGTAAGGCGTAGGTATACGATGAAGCGGGTGTATTGCCCAACTCATTAGAGCCCACGGTTGCAATGGATCCCAAAAAAGAACTCGCATTGGTTTGGCCATACAACACATTCAAAGCAGGCGCCGGTTTATTGGCAATATAGATCGTATCACCGGCAGCCACTGTTTTAATGGCCGGGCCGTTTTTTTGTTCCAGGTATCGGGCCGGCAATCGAACAAACAAAGGCCGTCTATTACCCGCTTTTACTTCAATGGTATTATAACCCGGGTATTCAAACACCAACACGGCGCCAGGCGTCGCAATTATTTCAAATACGCCATCCTTATTGGTGACCTGAGCGATCTTCTCCCCTTTCAGGTGCACCATGGCACCCTGTACCGGGTAGCCGAAATCATCCACCACCGTTCCATTAACGGCGGTTTGCGCCAGGCAGCTGTGCGGCCAGGCGATACACAACAGCGCTATGAACAGCACGCTGCCGGTTTTTACAATGTTTTTATATATACTGGAGTGAACCATATTAAGCAGTTAAAATGTGCAGAGTTATTATTGACATTTGAACGTATACAGGAATGGCGCGGTTCCACCGGCATACCCCACCTTGTTGTTTCCGCTGGCATCGGTAAACCAATACCGGAGGCCGGTGAGGTGCTGGCTGGCGGAAAGATTAAACAGTTTTCGGGGCCAGATGTCTTTCTGCCATTTATTCAAACCCAGCGTCGTCATTTTGGTGGCATCGGTTTGCGTACAAACAGACAGGCTGTCGCCCGATTCTGTAATACCCGAAATACATAGGTAAACCTGCGAGGCATTATCCAGCTTCGTTGATTGCACACCGCCGTCGAAAGAGAGCGTGATGATGTCATTGTCGAGCGAAGTGCGTGGGTCAACCGTGGAGATCTGGGGATTACAAAAATCGATCAGATCACCGGTACCATTTACCTGAAAACAACCGGAGTAGGCCGTAGCATAGCGGTCAGAACTGCTTAACCCATCTGTACTGTTGGCCACACAATAGCCCAGTTTGAACAGCAGGTTATCGGGACTTGTTTTGATCTTTATACTCACGGTGGCGTGTACGGTTGAATTGTCAGATACCGGATAACTGGCGTTGGAATAGAACGCCACCCATTCATAATCGGGCAGCAGGTTGCCACCGTTCCCTACTTTAGTGGCCAGCAGTGTGGGCCAATCCATACCACCACCCTGTGGTGCCGGGGTGCCGGCCGGGATCACCGTCATGGCCTGGTCGCCGGAGGTGATGTCGCTGGTAAAAGTAATGGCAGCGTTTTGTGCCGTCTTCCACACTTTTGGCACCAGCACCGCTACCATAAAGTTGGAGGTTTGTCCCTGGTCGATTTTAATGGTTACATTAAGGGTAATGGGCAGTACACTGCCCCCATTGACACTGGCAGGGATGGCCACATTATCGATGGTGATGCCACAGGCCGCAATGATCAGCAACAGCAGACCGCCAATGATTTTCCAGATCACACCGGCTGATAGTTTGCGTTTACCCGATGGGTTATGTTGTACAGGCTGGTTATGCATTAGTTCGCTTTTTGAAGGGTGTATTGATAGGTGTTCAAACTGCAGCCGGGACTGAACGTAATGATCAGGTTCCGCTGCCCCTCGGTAACCGGATACTGAAGCGGCGAAGTTTTTGCGCTGCTGTCGGTAGCCTGAAAGCTGAGCTTAAAGGGATACGTGGGATCGTCGAACGCCCATTTCCCATTGCGGCTCACGATAAAAGGCACCAGGCTGTCGATGGTATAGCTGCTGTCGGTAAAATGGATCCTGAATTGTGAGAAGTCGAACCGGGTGGTAAGGTCCGTTCCATTGCGCGTGGCCTTGATGATCTGCCAGTTGCCCGACAAGTTCTTAACAGGTTCTGATGGCGCAATCATCAGCTCCGGCTTACAGGCAAATAAGGCCAGGGAGCATAATATGGGTAATAAGATTTTCTTCATATAGCTATCGCAGTTAGTATAATGGATTCTGTAACAGTTCGGGCGATTTGGCAATTTCCGGCAGCGGAATCGGCCACAGGTACATCGCGTTGGTGAAATTGTGTTTTCGAACAACGAAAGGCTTGTACACAACACCCTGTCCGCGGCTTACTTCCATGCCATGCATAGTTTGATTTTCCGTTTGGTCGGCGATCAGCCAGCGGCGTACATCCCAAAAACGAAACCCTTCAAAGGCCAGTTCCAGTCTTCTTTCCTTCCGGATCACCGTGCGCATCTGCTCCTGGCTGAGGCCCGCAGGCAATTGCCAGGGCCGCAAACCTGCCCGCTGTCTGATGGCTTCTATTGACTGGTACACTTCCGCAGTAGGCCCCACGGCTTCATTGGTAGCTTCCGCGAAATTCAACACCACCTCTGCATACCGGATAACCGGTAATACCCTTGCCGTGTTACCCACGCTGTTGTTGATCACATTGGGGTCTACCATCTTATAAATGTAGAGCCCTGTTGGCGTGCCTTTGTACACCGCATCGCCGCTGGATGCCACGGCTGACGTTCCTGCCGTATTGATATATAACTGAAGCGGCGAAGGCTGGTTGGTACCAAAAGTTACCCGCATCGTGGAATCGTGCATGATAGAATAACCAAAACGGGGATCCCGGTTCTGATACGGATTTTGCGGATCATACCCCGATGCCGGATCGGTAATCTCCAGCCCATTGCTCATGGGGAAGGCATCTACCATTTCCTGGTAAGGGAAAGAACCACCGGATCCGCCACGCGAAGGCACATCCCATAAGGACTCCAGGTATTTATTGTCCCCCATCATCCGGGGCAGGATGTATTCGGTATTGTAACGTTTGGTAAACAGCTCCTGAAAGCCATACCCCAATTCACCGGGTTTTGAGGTAGAATCTACAAACAGCTGGTATGCATTGAGCGCAATTACTGCTCTGGCGGCATCTGCTGCCAGCTGCCAGCGATTGGGATCAGCATCCGGATAAGCAACAATACCCGCGAGGTTAGCATCCCCGGCGGCCATTCCGCCTTTATTAAATAAGGGACTCGCAGCAAATAATAACACCCTGGCTTTTACTGCCATACAGGCCCCTCTGCTGGCCCGGCCGTATTGTGCACCCGTCCAGGTAGTGGGCAGCACTGCTGCTGCCATATCCAATTCCGACAATACATAGTTTACACATTCCTTATAGGTATTGCGTTGTACTTCGATGTTATTGGCCGACGTATAAATGGTATCCCCAATCAACGGCACGCCGCCGTAATGCTGCATCAGGATGCTATAATACCAGGCGCGCAGAAAACGGGCTTCGGCCGATACCTGTGTTTTCAACGCTTTGTTGAATGGAATAACAGGCAGGTGTTTCAGGAACTGGTTAACCGCGCGGATGTCGGTATAACATTTTTTCCAGGCATCATCGGGTACAACGGTGGGGTTTACCGAACCGGTGGCAAATTGAATAAAGCCATTGGTACTGGCCGCATTGGGCCCCTCGGCTTCATCACAGGCCGCTTCCAGCCCGCCCCAATACGTACCGGCGCTATTGGTGAACCGGCGTGGGTCACTGGCAAACCCGATATCTACATAAATATTATTCAGGAACTGCATGGCGTTCGAACTATCGCTGAAAGTGCTGTTCTCATCCAGGCTCGAGGTTACGGTCTGGTCAAGAAAACTCGTTTTCTTACAGGCAGTCGTCAGGGCCAACAATGCAGCAATCGTCAATACTGCTATGGCAGGTTTTTTCATTTTTTAGCAGAGTTTAGATCCACTTATGGTAAAATTGTACAGATATTTAAGCCTCAAATGGCTAAAAAAATGTTGGTCAGCCCGGTAGAAAATGGTCAACCAAAGGTGTTAATTGGGTAAATGGTGGTAAAAAATGGTGTGGTGCATTCAATCCGGAACAACGGGTACCAGCATGGTGATGGCAGTAATTCGGGAGTAGTGCCCGGGAGTGGTGTAATAACGGTTTTAATATCATACACAAGCAATTAGCGTTAAGAATTCAGGCGGTTGCGCCTTGTTGATTTTGGCTTTTTATTCGTGGCAAATCGTGATTGCCTGATTAAATGTAGAAAGAAAAACCGTTTTAGGAAGCTTTTTTATATACTTTTCTGCCTGCGTTAAAATAAGTTATGTTATAATAGTACAATGATTGCTCCCTTTGGATTATTTCTGTTGCTGGCTTTTGCAGCTGCTTACGTTGCCTTTTGGCTGGAATACCGGCGAAAGGAAGCGGTTGGCCTTATCCGTCCTTTCATTGGGCCGGCCCTAACCGTGCATCCGCTTGTTTGGGCCTTATTGGGGTTTGTGACAGGCGCTAAACTCGTTTACTGGTGGCTGCATCGCCATATGTATATCGGAACCCCGCAGGATTTTATCTTCTCCAGCCGTGGTAATGGGTGGGCTGGTGTAGTGACCGGACTAATTGTATGGTTCATAGCAAGACGACAACCAGCTAACCCCGCAACCGAACCCATGCACCCTTACCAATTGATGGATTACCTGCTGTTGTATTGCGGGTTGTTTGGTTTTGCCGGCGCAGTTGTTTTTGCCAAAGTGGAGGCCTTATCCAGTGATGCCTCTTTCTTTTCCTTCAATGGATTGAATTACTATGGCGGATTGATCGCCGGCACGCTTACTTATTTATACATCAATAAACGGTATGGCATCCGCCCCGCCATAGCTGTGGACATTGGCAGCCCCGGTATGATGCTGGCCTATGCTATTGGCAGAATGGGTTGTCATGTAGCCGGTGATGGCGACTGGGGTATTAAGAATGTACAACCGGGCCCCGCCTGGTTACCCGAATGGCTGTGGGCCAGCCGCTATCCACATAACAGTATACACCAGGGTATTTATATCCCGGGGTGCACCGGCAGCAATTGCACCATACTGCAAACACCCGTTTACCCTACCCCTTTGTATGAGGCTATTATCTGCTTTTGCCTGTTTTTACTCCTCTGGCGCCTGCGCCGCACCATAAAAAAACCAGGAATTCTTTTTGCTTATTTTGCCATCCTTAACGGTGCCGAACGTTTCTGCATTGAATTCATCCGCATTAATCCCCGCTATCAGTTGGGCATTTGGAAGCTAAGCCAGGCCCAGTTTCTCGCACTGGGTTGGATCCTGACCGGTTTGATCGTGTTGGTTGTTTCTACCCGTAAAACCGCTTCCATCCAGTAGTATTATTTTACCATGGCTCAAATTCAGCCTGATATAAAAGTATTTAAATTCAATATTTAGCACTTACTTTTAATTCCTGCAACTGCTGATTGCCTGCTTATGAACCGTTATAAACAAATTGGAGGAGCTATTATTTCCGGCTTATGCCTGTTTATTGCCGTGCAACATGCCGTATTTATTTTGGGATGGATAGCATTGGTACCGGTATTCAGCCTTCAGTGGCAAGTTATAAGCCCTAAGCCATCGCGGCAGTCATTTTTCTCCGGATTTATTTTGGGTGGAACCGTTTCATGCTGCGCTTTTGCCTGGATGATCAACGGCGTACCTGCGTTTACCGGTTTATCCGTTGGTTATGGCATCGCAGCTTTCCTGATCTGCACCCTGTTCTTCGCCCTCGGTTGCGCGCTTGTGTTATGGCTGGCCTTTTTGATTCCCAATCCTTTATATATCGCCGCCATCTGGGCACTCGCTGAATTTGTTTTACAAGGGGCGGCAGGCGGATTGCCCTGGTTCCTTTTTCATGCCGGCAATGCCCTTTCAGCAAATCTATATGCTATTCAGCCGGTGTCTGTAATAGGTGTTACCGGCTGCAGCTTTCTAATAGTACTGGTGAATGCGCTGATTGCAAAAGCGATCGCCCAACGCCGCTATAAACAATTATGGTTACCTGGATCCCTGTTTACCGCTTTTATGGGTTGGGGCTGGTTGCTGCTGGTTTTATTCGACCATTCTAATAACAACACCGCCCAACAAGCAACATTCAGGCTCGCGCTTTTACAACAACATATTCCACCCAACCTGCAATGGGATGAAGCCAATGGCAATGCGCTGGTGCAGCAACTGCTGCAACAGGAACGCCGGTGCATAGTGCAACACCCCAACATGATCCTGTGGTCTGAATCGGCCATTCCGTGGACCTACTCCCCTGACGATGACCTGGTCAGGGAACTGCTTCATAATTCCGATACTGCCCGCATCACACATATCCTGGGTATGAACACCGCCGTTACCAGCGACGTTGTTGGTAACTCTGCCTATTGCCTGTTACCGGGCGGCCGGCTTGCTGGCCGGTATGATAAGGCAACACCGCTGGTGTTTATTGAACGGCCCTGGCAGGGTTTGTTACTCCCTTTCTTTTCGGCTAATGGCTATTCGGTATTGCCGGGTAACAACCAGTTGCCCTTGTTCACCCCTTATGGAAAAGCGGGTATCCTCATCTGTAATGAATCGGTATTGCCCCAAGCCGCTGCCTCTACTGTGCGGCAGGGCGCGCAGTTTTTGTTGAACCTGAGCAACGATGGCTGGTTCCGCAATACCTATCTCGTAAACAGTCATTTTTATAATGCGCGGCTGCGGGCGGTAGAAACCCGTAAAGACCTTGCCATCAACAGCAACAACGGCCGGTGCGGTCTCGTCAGTGCATCAGGCCGCATCGATGATGGGGAGCTGGTTACCATCCGTCCCAATACGATTAAAACCATCGCCGTCCGTTTCCCCCAATTACCCGCCTGCATTTGCTTACTCCTGCTGATCACCACCATTTTCATACACCAGAAAACCAAATTAACATGAGATCAAAACGATTACTTGCTGTATGCCTGGGGCTGTTTATTTTCAGCAGCCAGGTTGTTGCCAACTTTAGCCAGGCCCACTGGCGCTGGCGAAAAGACAATGGCACTGAAAATAAAGCGGCCTGGTTCAGTCCGCAGGATTTCCCTTCCACCCAGGCCTTTGTAGCCGGTTCCCCCCTCCGCCTTCGCATAGAGGTGTACAACAGTTTAACCAATACCGAAACCGGGGTGGTAAACCTGCAATACCAACGCGGCAGCGCCGGTGCCTGGACAACCATCAACACCACCACAACCGGTCATGATTTTGTAATGGCGGGCTCCAGTGCATTTGTTACCGACAAACAAGCGACTACTTTACAGATCAGGGATGATGGCGCCGGTACGTTTACCGGTGGGAAGGTGCTGGTAAGCACCTGGCAATTCACCGATACCATCAATGCCGGCAACAGGAAGGAATATGAATGGTGTATAAAACCAACCGCTTCGTTGTCGAAGGACAGCATCTATCAATTTCGAATGCTTTTTACCGGTAGCCAGGACGCACTCAACTACATCACGCCGGCACCTAATCTGATGCTGCGCACCAATACCACCCTACCCGGCAATGCCGGTATTTATAAAGATCCGCTGGTAACCGCTTTCTTCGATAGAAAAACAGGCTGGATCGCCAGCGATGGCGCGCTTACCATTCCGCTCTCAGACGGACGGGTATTATGGGCCATGAACGATAGTTACATCGATCACCTGGATACGGTGGCCGGTACCACGCCCTGTTTGTTCCAGGTGCGGAATGCCGCGTTGGTACAACCCTTGGGCAACTGGAACTGGACCGCTACCAGCACGCGCATCGGCACCAGTTCGGGCATCCCCAGTTTGTTCAAGAACAATACCGACGATAACTATCTGCTGTGGCCAACCGGTGGTTACCAGAATGGCGATACCGTGTATGTATATAACAGCAATATAAAAAACAGCAACGAAGGCCTTGGCTTTACCCGGGGCGGCAACGACTTCCTTGGTAAAATGATCATGCCCGGTCTTTCCGTAGTCGGTTTTGATGCGTTGCAAAACTTCAACGACATCACCTTCGGCATTGGCTTCGATACCGACGAGCCGGGCAATTATATTTATACCTGGGGTGTACAAAGTGCTTTTATCACCAGCAATATTGTAGTGGCGCGTTTCCCCCGAAATAATCCCCGGGCGCCCTGGTCGTTCTGGAATGGCTCGGCCTGGGATACCGCGGTCTCCCATATCGCACCAGTGAGCCAGGGTGCTTCCAATGGTGTATACGTAGCAAAAGTGCGCAATAAATATGTGGCATTGAGCACAGAGTTCAGCATAAGCTGCGATGCCGGCACCCGCATTTATGTGGCCACCAGCAACAGCATTACGGGTCCGTTTACCAATAGAAAAGTGTTGTACACTATACCCGATAATGAGTTGGGGCATACGCCATTCTTTTATGCACCGGCCCTGCATCCGGAGTACATCAATACAAACAATGAGATCCTCATAACCTACGACATCAACACCTTCAGCACCTGCGTACCGGCTTGTATCAATAATGGGTTTAACCCTGATTACTATCGGCCACGCGGTTTGCGGGTGCCATTGTCGCTTTTAGATTCCAGCATCACTTTGTCCAATGTATTTGGCATGGCTGCCCCTGTTCATCGTGGCAGGTTGTCGGTTTATCCCAACCCGGGTCATTCTTGTCTTACGGTATTGCTCAACGGGTTTAAAGGAAGAACGGCAAACCTGGTGTTGCGAACTACAACCGGACAGTCCGTTTACAGCAATAAGATCGCTGTTAGCGGGCCAACCGCCAACTTAACCGTTAACTTGCCCAAAGGCTTACAACCCGGCACCTATTTTCTGCAGGTGCAAAATGAGGAATACAGCCAGGTAACAAAAGTTTTATTGCAATAATCAATCAATATTAAATTCACCAGATGAAATTCCGATTCACGCTCATCATTACTGCATTGATCGTAGTTTTTAGCAAAGCCGCCCACACCACTCCCCGGCCGATGGCCAACAACAATGAACCGCCAACTGCCTGGAACGCCAGCTGGATTGCTGCGCCCGGTGATGATGGGCGTGAATATGGGATTTACTATTTTAGAAAACAGCTTGAACTGACGGCCAAACCAGCCAGTTTCATCATTCATGTCTCGGCCGACAACCGGTACAAATTATATGTGAACGACAGCCTGGTATCATTAGGACCGGCAAGAGGCGACCTGTACAACTGGAACTATGAAACGGTTGACCTCGCACCATTCCTGGTGGCCGGAAAAAATACCATTGCCGCCATGGTGTGGAATGAAGCCGATCACCGGCCCGAAGCACAAATAAGTTTCCGCACTGCGTTTATTGTACAGGGAAATACCAAAGCAGAAGAAATACTCAATACCAACAACAGCTGGAAGTGTATCCGCGATAATGCCTACCACCCTATCGGTGGCTTTTTTGCTGCTACAGTTGGTGAGCTGGTTGACCGGAACAAAACCATCAACCACTGGATGAGCACTACTTTCGACGACAGCGCCTGGCCCCATGCCAATAACCTCATCAGCGGTCAGCCCAAAGGGTTGTCGGATGGGTTTGGGTGGATGCTGGTGCCTTCCTCTTTGCCACCGCGGGAAATGACGTATCAACGCATTCCGGTTTGCCGCAAAGCAACCGGTATTGCAATGCCTGCAGGATTCCCGGCAAATAAAACGGCGGTAACCATTCCCGCAAACACCACCGTGACTTTATTGCTCGACCAAACGTTTCTTACCAATGCCTATGTTACTATGCATTTCAGCAAAGGTAAAAACGCCGGCATCTCGCTGCGTTATGCAGAATCACTGGTGGCCGAATTCACCAAATACGGCGCCCGTAAAGGGAACCGCAATGAAGTGGAAGGAAAGCTTTTCAGCGGTCGCAAAGACAGCCTGGTTTCCGATGGCAGTGACAACCAGGTATACACCAATTTAAACTTCCGTACTTTTCGATACATACAATTACTGGTACAAACGCAAAATGACCCATTGGTGATCGATGATCTCTTCGGCACCTTTACCGGTTATCCTTTTCAACAGCCATCCAGCTTTGTAACCACCGATACCGGCATAAACAAAATACTCGAAATAGGCTGGCGCACAGCGCGATTGAACGCCTGGGAAACGTATACCGACTGCCCATACTACGAGCAGTTGCAATACATTGGCGATACCCGTGTGCAGGCCATGATCACGTATTACAACAGCGCCGATGACCGGCTGCCCCGCAATGCCATTGACCTGATGGACCATTCCCGGTTAACAGACGGCGTTACCCTTAGCCGGTATCCCTCCAAAGGCACACAGATCATTTCTACCTTCTCGCTGTGGTACATTGGCATGTTGCACGATTACTGGCAATACCGTGGCGACAGTACTTTTATAGGCAGCAAACTGGCCGGCGCCCGGGCCATCCTTTCGTTCTTCAACAAATACCAGGCTGCAGATGGTTCTTTAAAAAATACACCCTACTGGACCTTCGTTGACTGGGCCAATGGCCAAAACTGGTTTGTTGGTTCACCACCCAAAGGATCAGATGGCAGCTCGGCCATACTTGATCTGCAACTACTGTGGGCGTACCAATGGGCCGCCGGTTTGGAAAGCCAGCTCGGCATACCTTATTATACCAATCAATACACCCAAAAAGCAGCGCAGCTGAAACAAACCATCCAGCGCAAATACTGGAATGCCGCCCATGGTTTATATGCCGACACCAAAGAACAAAACAGTTTCTCCCAACATACCAACTCACTGGCTATCTTAACCGGTATGCTTAACAGCACCAATATAACTGCGGTAGCCAGCCGGCTGCTCACCGACAGCACGCTTACCCAGTGTACCATTTATTTTAAGTATTACCTGCACCAGGCGCTTGTTAAAGCAGGTTTGGGTGATCAGTATATGAACTGGCTCGACATCTGGTATAAAAACATAGCCGCCGGCCTTACCACCTGGACGGAAGACAGCAATATAGATTACACCCGGAGTGATTGTCATGCCTGGGGCAGCAGTCCGAATATTGAGTTTTTCAGAACGGTATTAGGCATCGATAGCGATGCACCGGGTTTTAAAAAGATCAAAATAACCCCACACCCCGGCAAGCTGACCAGCCTGGCCGGAACAATGCCGCACCCTAATGGAAATATTGCCGTTAGGTATCAACTACAAAACGGCAAATGGATGATGGAGATCTCGCTCCCGGTAAAAACAACGGGTACCCTCGTCTGGAAAGGAAAAGAATATGGGTTGAAGGCAGGAAAAAATATCATTCAAATCTAACTATTCACCAATAGGCGTTGCAACAAAAAATACGTGAAAAACACCTGATTTTACAAGCCAATATCTTAATAACTTGAGATGAATTCTTCTTTACTTTTTTGACAGACTTTCAGGGATTGAGCTAAGTATCTAATTCTAATACGTTCAATTTTTTCACAACATGACAATTGGTACCACACCAAACGGATTGCACACGCCCATAACAAACGTTGTAAGAACTGAATCTTCCCTGGACAACTCAAAAATTTCTGCGGGGCAAATAGGCGAGTTGGGCGAACTGGCCATCGGGGAAGACCTGGGGATAGAAACCATTCCGCGCACCATTTTGGAATCCTCAATTGTAGATTTCAGGATACCAGATCTGGAAGGGCTCGCAGATATTGGCGCCGCTACATTTGGTTTATCTATTCGTGAAACACGTTTTGGCACCGATGAACGCATACAGGTCGAAGACACTTCCAAATTTCCGTGGTGCGCTATTGCTTCCCTGCTTATTACCGCTGCAGACAATACCAGCTGGATCGGTACCGCCTGGTTCACAAGCCCCAGAACATTGATCACGGCCGGCCATTGCGTATATATCAAAAATGAGGAGACTGTTGAAAGAAATGGCTGGGTAAAAAAAATACAGGTAATGCCCGGGCGAAGTGGTATTAAACTTCCTTATGGCAGTATTACCGCAACTGAATTCTGGACTGTTAAAGGCTGGGGTGAATCGGGTTTGGAGACCTGTGACTATGGTGCCATAATTCTGCCTGTTCCTTTTGAAAAGGACCTGGGCAGTTTTGGTTTCAGGGTATATAACGATGAAGAACTGCTTAACAAACCAGCCAATGTTCCCGGCTATCCTTCCGACAAAACAAGCGGCACCTTGTGGTACGATAACAGGGCAATGGGAAAAGTGGAACCGGAAAAAGTATATTACCAGGCAGACACTGCCGGTGGACAAAGTGGTTGTCCGGTTTATGTTATCAAGGACAAAGTACGATGGGCGGTGGGCATTCATGCTTATGGCGGGCAACAATCGAACTCAGGCACCCGCATACACGATGCGGTATTTGATAATCTAAAAGCCTGGAAAGAGGCCGGTGTATGATCACCCTGTTATCATTAATCGAAAATAACTATTTATGTTAGTCAATGTTTCCGGATCAACTCCTGCTCCTTTTGATGACCAGGACAATCTTGAACAAGCCATTGCAGCCATCAAAGCCGAGGGCGCTCAATATGTAAAAGCCCCCGTGATCGGTCTGCGGCCAGGCTTCAGCCAGCTTGATACAAACAATCCATATCCGGTCATTGTAGCAGTGGTGCAACCGGGAGCGACTGTAACGGGCCTCCCCGTTCAGATCAACGGCGTGCCGGTTGAAATAAGAAAAGCATCTGTGCAGGACCTTGTAGAAGGTGTTGAACCAATCAGATTTTGGGAAGATGTACAAACAGAAGCCGCGCCCCACATCAATTATACCCCACCCGATCCTTCTCCGCTGGATTCAAAAAAGATACCGGTAAAAAATATCACCTGTCATGTAGGCCCCGACAGAGGCTGGAAAATGTTAAAGCCCTTTCTGGAAGGAACAGAAAAAAGCCTTACCGTAGCCATGTATGAATTTTATGCTGAACATATATTGGAAACGGTAAAGAAACTAGGTGAGGAAACAGAAGCCACCCTGGACCTCATACTGCAGGTAGACAAGAACGATGCCGACTGCGAAGAGCAATTACGGGGAAGCTGGGGCGACAGACTGAAATTTGTAAAGGCTTCCGTAAAAGGGCCGCAGCGGCTTTTTAACAATTCCTATCACACCAAGGTTGCCGTACGCGACTCCAAAGATATGTGGCTTTCCAGCGGTAACTGGAGCCCTAACAGTCAGCCCATCATAGCACCGGGCAGCGATCAGGTGATCTATCGCAATGGCAATCGGGAATGGCATGTGATCATCAAAGACAAAAAACTGGCCGCGCTGTACGAAGAAATGATAAAGTTCGATATGGACGCAGCCAGTAATATACCTGAACCTGAAGCAGCACAGCTGCTGCCCGACCTGCTGGTACCCGAATCATTTTTTCAACCCGAAGCTGTATTGATCCAGCCGCATCCTTTCGAACCAAAAGATTTTGCCGCCAATGGCGAATCCATCGACGTGGTACCGTTAATGAGTCCCGATAATTATGCAGATGGTATACTCGATCTCATTTCCAAGGCAAAGACATCTGTGTTCCTTCAGTTTTCCTACATCAATAAACCCGCTGAAAAATTTGACGAGATCATAACGGCAGTGGGTGAAAAAATGCAGGCCGGACTGGATGTAAGAGTTATTGTAGGCACCAGTCAAAAACCGGTGAACAGCGATTTCTTAATTGCCAAACGCAAATGGAAACGCAAAATGTTCAAGATCCAAAAAAGCAAATTGCACAACAAGGGGGTCATCATAGATGGTAAGATCGCTGTAGTAGGCAGCAATAACTGGTCGAGCGATGGTACCCAGTACAACCGCGATAGCAGCCTGATCTTCTATTCCCGTGACATTGCGAAATATTACACGGAGGTATTTGAGTTCGATTGGTTTAACCAGACAAGACCCATCAATACGGAACCAGCCATTACGCCTGAGCTGGCTCCTGCAACCGGACCAACCCCGCCCGGAATGGTACGTATTCCCTGGCAGACATGGTTCACTGAATAAACACAATTATGTTTTCACAACAGGACAAAGATTTCATCGTTGAAAAAATACTGGAGCGATTGGCCCTTGAGCCATCGCCCCGGGCATTTATTGCCAGTCAGTTTATAGGAACAAACCTTCCCAATGAACTTACTGAAGGCAACGCCATGGTTGTTTTGATGGACGCCATGCGTCTTTGTATTGCAGACGGATGGGGCCACAATCCGATTTGGATGGAAGTATTGCTCGACATGTATCAATTACGGCTGACTCCCAAAGTCAATGAGATCTGGGAAAGAGCTAAACACCCGCCGCCTCCGGAAGACGATCCTCTGGCATCCACTATCATCAACAATCAAACGCCTTTTGTTAACCGAAAAAGCCTTCGAAGCGAATTAGATACCCTGGTAACTGACACGGCTAAATTGAAGCCGATACTGGTAGTAACAGGTACGCAGAAAAGCGGCAAGAGCTATTCCGCCAGGTATATCGAACATTTCTCTGGCATTAAAGGTATTGTAGTCACTTACCCCATTACCATAGAGCCTGGCACAGAACTCGACATGGGACCTGCCGAGATCGCCAACAACCTGGTGATGATGATGGGCGCCGACACATCGGGCCAGCCCGGGGAAAATACGAATAAGAAAAAATATGTAAACGATCTGGCGCTTTGGGTGTTGAATAAAGCATCCCGGCTCGAAAACCAACACTGGTTCATCCTGGATAATTTCAACAACCAGGATGTTCGTCCCGATAGCCGTGATTTTCTGATTGCCCTTTCCAACAATGTAACAACCGGCATATTTCCCAGAAAATGCCGGATCATACTGATCGACTTCGATCGGGCTGCATTATCGGTTGAACCAGGTAAAGTTAACGAAGAGATCATTGGCCCATGCACCGAAGCAGATTTGGATGTTGCCATTATGGAGATCCTTAAACGCGGGCCCTCGATTACCGACAATGCGGTATTGGCTTTTATCTATGATTTTATAAAAACAAATTTACCGGTACCCGAAAAAAAGATGGAAGTGCTGAATATGCGGCTGCGGGTATTGATTGAGGCCGTGATAAAGGTCAGCCTGCTTATAGCGACAGTGACGGACGCCAATTTCGGCGCCATCTTATTACAGGTATTGAAAGACCTGCAGTCCCAGGCTCAGCCACCAGCAGAATTGAGAAAACGGCTATTGGCACTACAGGGTTCGCTGGAGGGTCTTTAACGCATCATTACCCCACCATTTTTAAGAGGATAGCTTTATATGCCAGAAAATATCACAGATAAAATACTAGCCAACTTTCAAAAAAAAATGGAGCAGTCTGAAAGCACTGACCAGGAGGAGTTGGCGCGCTGGGCGTTCAGACAGGCAGCCGCGGTGCTCCATTTTTTTAACCCCGAAACATTGCAACCTGCTTTTACCGCTGCTACTGAAAAAAGCCCGAGAATTTTGTTGTATGAAGATATGTTGTACGCACCGGGCCGGGCTTATGAAAATCTTTTTATACTGAAACCCGAGATCCGCAAGCTGGCACTCCGCCGTTACAGCAACCGGGAAGAGATGCTTGCAGTGATCGAAAAAAACAGGGAACAGCCACAAACACAAACCATGAAGATGTGGCAACGCTACCTGAAATCCGGAGAATTGCCTGACCCAAACCAACTATCGTATAACGAATTGACAGACTATTGCCAGATCGTTTCCTGGATGGAAAACATCGATCTTACCCTTCCACCGCTCGATGAAATAAAAGCAATGCTTCGAAAAAAAAGTGTTGTTACAAATTTCGAGCACCTGATCATAGAAAATTTTATCGGCAGGAATACAGAACTCGATTTTTTGCAACGCCATATTTACAATGGAAAAAGTACCGGCACTTTACAAAAAATAAAGGAATGGTTCAATCCCGGCACACCGCTGCCGGTATTATCCGTACATGGGCCGGGCGGCATCGGCAAATCAGCCTTGATTGGAAAATTGCTTTGGGACAATATGCAGGATGAGGGCCGCCGGATCCCTTTTGCATACCTGCCCTTTGACCAGGCTATGTTACGAATCGATGACCTGTTTACATTGCTGGTAGAAGCTGCTTCACAGATCAGCCAACAGTACCCCGAACAGGCTGATATAGTTCTGGAGTTCAATGACCGGGTGCGCGAATTTCGTGACAGGCGCGGGCGCATCGTCTCCAAAGAATTCTCCCAAGCGGCAAGATCAGGGCGGATCCATGAATTCTTTTCGAGCGACTATGATCTGTTTGAAAATTTTGCTTATTTCATCAACCGGCTTGTTGTATCCATTTCTGGCAATACGCCGAAGAAAGCCTTGTTATTCTTCGATACATTCGAAGAAGTCTCTTACCGCGATCAGGAACGGCTTTCTTCCTTTTGGCGGATGCTGTACCAGCTCACCCAAAGTAGTCCTGTATTGAGAATAATCATTGCCGGCAGGAACAGTATTGCCGATCTCGGCATTGATCCACAAATACTCACCGAATTGAAATTAGCTGAACTGGATAGCGAGAACCAGGTATTGTTGCTGGTACGCCTCGGTGTTGAACAGGAAGTGGCAAAAGCCATTGCCAAACAAATCGGCGGCAACCCACTATCGTTAAGACTCGCCGCAAGCCTGGTGCGATCTGATAAATCAGCTGCCAACAGCAGCGATGGCATCAAAGGACTGGTAACCCGTAAATGGCTCTTATTCCAGGTAGATGAACAGTTGGTGATAGGGCAGCTGTATGCAAGGGTTTTATCTCACATACATGACGAACGGGTTCGGAAGATCGCTCACCCCGGTATGGTACTTCGCACCGTAACGCCCGAGATCATCCTGAATGTACTTTCACCCGTATGCGAGATCTTTGTAAATGGGCCAGCCGATGCCCACGAGTTGTTCCTTACTTTAAAACGGGAACAGTCCCTGGTTCAAACAGGAGAAAAAGAAAATCTGGTATATAGAACAGAGATCCGGCAGCCCATGTTACGGTTGCTCATCCGGGATAAATTGAGTGAGGTAAAAATGCTTCACCGAAAGGCTGTTGAATATTATTCGCAACAGGAAACACCAGATGCAAGAGCGGAAGAAATGTACCATCGCCTGGCGCTTGGGGAAGACAATGTGCAAACCCTTGAAGAACGATGGATAAAAGGTATAGAATCTTCCATTGCCGCCAACCTTATAGAGTATTCATTGACCATGAAGAGCTGGCTGGCCCCCAGGATAGGGATCCAATTGTCGGAAAAGGAATCCCGCCAGGTTGATACCCTCGATTGGGAACGCTATATTATTCGTAAAGTAAAGATCGCCATCACGGAAACCGATTTTATGCGGGCGCTGGAGTTACTGGGCGAAAGAGAGGAACGATGTCCCAACAGTCCGCTTTTTGCATTGGAAACAAAGGTCTATATCTCCGTAGATGATTTAAACAGCGCCCTTCAATGCATAGAACGCGGTATTGTCCTCTTAAGTGAATCGGGGAACCGGGGCAGACTGGCCGAACTTTTCTGGCTGCAATCACAGGTAAGGTTATTAATGGAAAATATTCCTGAAGCAGATCAATCATTAACAGAAGCTGGTAAAGCGGTAGTCAATGCCGAAGACCCCGTTGCTTATATCCATATCCTTTGTCATCGCCTGTTATTACGCAGGTTTTATTCTGTTCCTCTACCCGAACCGGCCGCGGCTATCAGGGTTACCCTCAATGAAGCTGCACAACGGATTAATGAAAGCCATATCGTGGACCTGGGGTTTGTACTGGTGCTGGTGATAGACCTGCTGGGAGAAGAGTTCCCCAAAACAGTGAATTCCCTTTCGAATTACAAAACAAGTCCCTATTCAATAACGCCCGCTATACTAACATCAGAAGACCTTCAGGGATTATCGCAATACCGGGAGGGCTGGGAAGAAAGCGGGGATGATTTTGTCACTTTAAACAGTCTGGTATAATGGCGCTCTTAACTCCACAACAAGCAAGGGAACTGGCACAAGCTATTATCGATTCCGGCATCGACACGGTAAAACTCCGGCCGATATTTATGATGTATATAAAAGCCTCTTATGTTGCTACCTTAAGAGTAGATCTTCCTCCGGCGGCGCAGGTGAAATCAGACATCGCAATAATGGATATGACCGAGCAACTGACTAACGGGGATGTACCGCTGTTGATCTATTTAGAAAATATTATTCCCGAAATGGAAGCTGCGCCAACGCAACAAACCATTGTAAAAAAGATCCGGGATTCCCTTGTTCACCTGGTAAACGGAGCACCGCGGGTTAATGTGGCCGCTATTCCGGAACGGCAGGAGCTAATTGTTAATACAGATGATACACTGCCCATTTTATTTATGGAAATGGGAGTTAAAATAGCCCGTTCGGTCTCCAAGCTGAAAGTACAGGCATTTGAAAATGGCCAGCCTAAAATGCTGGGGACCGGCATGCCGCAGGTGGGAAATGGTACAGGATGGCTTTTAACAGAATCCATCCTCGTCACCAATCACCACGTGATCAACGCCAGAAGGGAGGGCGAACCCGATGCATCGGACGCAGACCTGCAACTACAGGGAAATAACCTGGTGGCTATCTTTGACTTTGATGACGCAACGGTGGAAGGGACGCCGGTCACAGGCACCTCACTACTTGGCTCTAACAAAGCATTAGACTATGCATTGATCCGGATCACCGCTACCGGCAGACCCGGGTTAAAACCCGCTAAGGAGCGTCTCTCCAGCGCCAATCCGGTAGCCGTGAACATCATTCAGCACCCCGGTGGAAAAGCAAAAAGGGTGGGCATACGCAACAACCTGGTCAGTGCTTCAACGGATGTCGACCTCCGTTATTTTACCGATACCGACGGAGGCTCGTCGGGTTCACCCGTTTTAAATGACTCCTGGGAAGTGGTTGCTCTGCACCGGGGAGCCACATTTGTAGAAAATGTAAATTTTCAGGGCAAACCCGTTGCCTATGTAAATGTGGGTACGCAATGGGAAGCAATAAAAAAAGACATTGAAGTCAAATTCCCCGCTATCTTCCAGGAACTTCGCTTCTGAAAACATCGGATAATCGCGCACTAAATGAATTGCACCAACCCTGGGGCCGGTGCAATAACAAAAAATTAACGCTGTATGTACAACTTAAAGTTTATTGATCTTTGAGTTTCAGTAACCAGCCGTCACCATTTCCATGTGGATTGTTATCGGTATAACCGGTTACGTAAAAGCTGCCATCTGAATTTAACAAGAGGGAGCTTTCGTCATCATATCCTGAACTGCCAAAAGTTTTACTCCAAAGTATTTGGCCTGCACCGTTCAACTTTAATACCCACAGATCATCTGCCCCCTGTGTTGGGCCAACATCGCCATCAGTTGAATTGGAAGATCCGGCTATCAGGTACCCACCATCGGGTGTGGCATTTACAGCATGGGACGCTTCATAACCGCTGCCGCCCAACAGTTTGTTCCAGCCCATATCGCCATTGGCATTTACTTTAACAACCCACAGGTCTTGTCCACCATGATTGACGCCAACGTCACCGCTTTGATTACTGGTGCTTGAACCTGTTATAATGGCTCCGCCATCAGTTGTACTGGCTATTGCGTAAGGAGAATCCGATTGATCTCCCCCAAAAAGCTTCATCCATACCGGATCGCCATTATCTTTTAATTTTATTACCCAGTAATCCTCACGTCCATGACTGGCACCTACATCGCGGGTATTATTGTTCGATGTGCTGGCCACTACATATATTGATCCATCAGAGGCTACACTAACATCTCTGCCAAAATCCTCCACTGTACCGCCCACTATTTTTTGCCAGACAACGTTTCCGCTGCTGTTAAATTTCGCCACCATTACATCAACGTCACTGGAAGAAGGTTTGTTTACAGTATACCCAGCAACCACAAATCCACCGTCGGCAGTAGCAGCCATACCCCTTAAAGCATCATCATAAGCCCTGCCAAACACGCTGGTCCAGGCAGTATCACCATTGCTTTTTAGTTTTATTATCCACCAATCCGAAGCGCCATGATTGGCGCCTACATCGCCACTATTATTGCTTTCGGTAGTACCGGCCACAATAAAACCGCCATCTGTAGTAGCAATAGCTTTATGAGCTTCATCATAACCGGTTCCGCCCATAACGCGGGTCCATACAGTATCCAGGTTGCTGTTTAACCTGATGATCCACGCATCGGTACTTCCATGATTGGTACCTACATCGCCGGTTTTATTACTTTGGGTTTTACCAACCAACAAAAGGCCACCATCTGAAGTGTGCACGGCCTGATCAATATTATCTGTACCATTGCCACCTAATGTTTTTTGTGATAGCAATTGCGCATTATAAGGCTTCTGTTCGATAGTTGCCTGCGCCTGCAAACTGATTGAGGTATTCGCCGGCACGGCGGTAATGGAGGCCGTGCGACTCTGTGCACCATCGCTTTCTTTAATTACCGTAATATGAATGGTATCATTTGCATGACCCGATGTTTTATTAAGCTGCAGCCAGTCGGCCCCGGACGATAACGATACCTGCCAGTCGATATTCGATTCCACTATCAGATCCGCCGAGGCACCTGGTGTAGCTGGTAGTGAAAGCGTAGTTTGATTAAAATCCAAAATAGGCGCGGGATTGTCAACCTTCTTATGACATGACAATATCGCCACGCACAAAACCAACACAAAAGAAATCTGTTTCATAAAACGAATAGAATTTGCTACCAATTAGGGGTTATTAATATATGAGTGTTGAAAAAATATGTTTAATAGCAGTGTAGTTTATACTAATATTCGCGCAGATCAGGCCAATAAACGTTTAATTCCATTGCCTATTGTTGTTCCTGTTACAAAAGGAGTCCGCGAAATTAAAAAACCCATATAAACCGTATTATTTACTACAGCATATATGGAATTTTACCCAGTTAGGTGATTGGAAAGGCTACCCCGACGAACGAGGCAATTAAGAAAAAAGCCCTCCCGATGAATCGGGAAGGCTTTGCTTGTGCGATGTTAACTAACAAAAACTGCTATTGGGTCAACTTGATCAATTGTACTGTTTTCTTCTCCAGACCCTGGGTTACTTCTATTACGTAAATGCCTGGTCTGTAACTATTACCCAACTTAATAGTGCTTTTACCTGCCGCGATCTCTTTCGATTCGATCACTTTACCAAACAGGTCTGTTACTATGATGCGCACGTTCCCTTTTTTAGGATCGGCATCGATGGTAAGATTAGTACTGGAAACAGCAGGGTTAGGCGCTAATGCCACACTCAGCAGACTGCCCTGACCATGACTGTCATCAACGGCATCGGTAACAGCTGAAATGATCGTTTCCAATAAGGACGCGCCGTTATTGATATTAATATTTCCACCGGCCAACACCTGTTGATCGTTCAGAATACCATTCCAGTTGCTGGCAAATAATAAGCCGCCGGTTTTATTCCAGATGGTGATGGCAATGGCATCACCGCTGCCACCATCGGTACGGTCAGTCATATCAACCTTTATGGTGGCGTTGCCATCAACTGATACGGGTGCCATCGGATTGGTAATATCCTGGATGCTGGCTTTGCCGGTAAAGCTGGCCCATGCCGGAATGATACCGATACCAGGAATAGCCCATAAGGTATTCAATGCATTTCCTTTTACCTGGTAAACATGCACGCCATCCGCCTCGGTGCGACGAATAATGGTATTGAAATTACCCTGCAGGTTTTTACTGCTCTTGTTATACTTCACATTGAAACCAAAATTGTTCTTGCTACCTATATCACCAGCCATTTGTCCGGCAGCATGCGATAACTGAATAAAGCCACCGCCGCTTACAAACTCTTTCAGTGATCTGGATACAGTAACGATGGTATTGTCAACCGACACATCGCGCTGGTAATAACCAGTTACCTGTACGCCAATGGTGAAATCCTTTGCATTGCTGGTACCCAAATCAACAGGCCAGTTATAAGTAGCTGTTCCTGTTTTAGTATCCTGGTTATTCACCAGACTTACCGGAACGGTGGCAATAACCGTATTGGTAGTGCGGTCGATGAAGGTAACCTTCGCTTTGCTGATATCACCTGCAAACGGATCGGTTGAAGCAGCCGTTGTTTCTGCGGTAATGTCGCGAACCGTGGCACTCAGGGTAATGGTAGTGGTAGTACCTGATCCGGTTGAACCAAACAGGGAGCCACTATAATAAGCGCGCGCATCTTCCTGTTTCACTACAAAAGGAACGCTGTCAATGGCCGGTGCAAACAGGCTGTCACCTGTAAACACCGTGTTCAGCATATAAGCCAATGCGGGGTCCTGTGTAATCAGCAGACTGGTACCGGCTTTACCTGTAGTATCTGTTAACGCACTCACTGCCTGGTTGCCGAGTTCAAAATGAACGGCTTTGCTTTTCATGACTATACCAGTAGCTGAATCTGTCAATACAGCGGTCAGCGTTTGTTTGTCGGAATATTGTTCGGTGCTGTCACCGGTATATACAATTAAGGGAGTACGTTTTTGTATTGTGACGGTGGTCTTTGCCTGTGCACTGTTACCACTGGCATCTGTAGCGGTAAGGGTTACCGAGTCAACACCTGCATCGGCTGTTGTAAACCGGTTTGGTGTTACGCTTAGCGTTACTGTACTGCTATGGTCATAAGAACTGTCATTTACCTGTTCAGGAGTAATGGAAGCGGTACCGTCCAGTCCGAGTGTAATGGCTATCGTTTTGGTACGTACGACTGGTGCTTCTGCATCTTTAACCGCACCTGTTTGACCGGCAGCAAAGTTGCCAAAGCTGGTGTAACCGGCTGCCGTTGCATAATACGGATTGGCATAAGTACCCGCGCCGGATACCGTGGCCGGAAATTCAGTCCAGGTATTGTTGGTATACCGGCCCTGTACCATGGAACCGGCCGGGTTCAGGTTAGCGCCCTGACTGGCAGTAAGCCAACCCAAACCAATAGTAAGATTGGTAGTAGCCGGGGTTGCAGGTACAACCGTATACAATTTGTTTACCAGTTTTGTACTGTCTGCCACCGGGAAGTTCACACCGGTCTTCACCCCTACTCCAATAATATCAGCCGTGCCGGTATTGGTTAATTTCACAGGACCGTATGTTTTATCGGTACCTATCTGATAGGTCACCGCGCTGGTGGCTACTTTTGTTTTTAACAACCCACCGCCGGTGATATTAAAGAAAACACCTGGGGTAAAATTAGTGTTGGTAGCTACAATATTAGTAGCTCCATTACTGCTGCCGATCGTTCTGGCACCTGCATCTGCAACACCTTTGTCGCCAATATTCAATACTACCGTACCCACTGATGGCGTAGTGGCAGAGGTGATAAAACGAATGGCATTCCCCATGAGCCAGGTCCCGTTTACATTGATGGTAGTGGCGCCTGGTAAAGTAGCGTGACCAACCACACACGAGGTACCGGTTGACCGCATATCCAAAGTACCGTTGATATTAAATGTGTAGTTTCCAAATTCACCAACGGTATTGGTTGTTGGACTGCTGCCATTTTGCAGATAACCTGAACTGCCGATGGTTACTGTTTTACCTTCTTTAATGGTAATGGTGATGTTATCATCATTTTGCGGAGCAGATGCCCATGGCAATGTGGTAGCAGTAGCATAGTTGGCCCGCATATAACTGGCCAGGTTCAGGTTGTTATCTATTACTACTTCCAGTGTTTGGGCGATGCCATTTACTGTAAATGTATTCAGGTAGCAGGTACCTGTACCGGTAATAAAGATCTTACCGTTGTCGCGATAACCTTCAAAGTTTATTCTGTTGGCAGCTGTAACACCTGAACCCACTGTACCATAATTATTAAGGCTGCTGGCTACCCGTAGGTTTCTTTGGGAAGCCGTGCCGCTTCCTCCATCAGTTGTTCCCGAAACAAGGTTGGCCCCGGTTTCAACAACAACGTTATTAACGCCCGTAGTAGCGTTCAGGGCTACTGTATGTCCTGTTTTAATAGTCACCGTTGGGGTTGAACCGTTTGGCGGTGTGGCCGTACTTTGCCAGTTGCTGCCGTCATATGTTTCCCAGATATCGGTGGCTACAGTAGAGGTACCCCAGTTACCACTGGCTTTTGACCGGTAATCACCGGCTACCGACACCGGAATATTTGCCGTTTGGAAATTCCATACTGTACCAGTGGTTGTACCGTTGCTGTTTTTGCCATCGATGCGCCAGTAGTACTGCGTATTGGGATCCAGGCTGGCCGGAGTAAATGTAGCGTTGGCAGCTGCCACCTCGCCCACTTTCACCAGGCTATCTGGCGTAGTACCTATATACACCTCAAAGCTATCTGCATAATTGCCATCCCAGCTGAATGCAGCGGTTTGATTGTTCAGGAATACATTGGTCGCATTTTGAACCGGTGAAGGATTCACCGTTGTTAAAGGCAGGGTGCCTTCCACCGGTGTTGTTACAGACACAATACCGCTGTAAGCCGATTCATTCAACGGACTGTGTGCCTTAACCCGGTAGTAATATTTCATGCCCGATTGCAGGCCGCCATCCGTATACGCAGTTGCATCTGCTGCAGGATGCGCCACATCGGTAAAGTTCACGCTGTCTGCGCTGCGCTCTACAACAAAATAATCTTCATTATTGGAATTGTCTGTCCAGCCAACATTCACCTGGCTGGGCATTCCTGCCTTGGCCACGGGTGCACTCAGGGTAAGACCGGTTGGCGCTTCTACAAAGTTGGGCGATTGAATAGCCAGTTCGCCGGTGGCTGGTTTAAACACCCACAATAAACCGGGTGCTGGCGTTGCCGGATCGAACCGGGTAATGTTGCCAGTTGTAGCGCCAGATACATTAAAGATCTTGTATTTATCACCTGAAGCCGGTGTTCCGGTGAAACTGATCTTCAGGGTACCGTTATAAACAATATCTTTTGTTACAGTCACCTTGTCCCAGGTGTTGTTACTCTTATTGATCTCGATGGCAGTCACTGCAGTTGATTGCAGGGTCACATTGTCTTTACCGGTAAAAGTACCGATGGAACTATCACCTGGTTCCAATGTACCCGCTACAGCTATTTCGCCGGTAACTGATCCTTTGCCAGCTAATACAGCGCCTTCATTCACCGTCACTTTTCCATTACCACTGTTGGCGCCGTTCACAATCAGTTTACCACCTTCTACGGTAGTAGTACCAATGTAAGTGTTGTCGCCGTTCAACCGCCATAGTCCGGTACCGGTCTTAACAATGGTAGTAGTGGCATTGCCATCAGCCGCATTTCCGTACAGGTGGTTATTGATGATGCCGTTAAAGGTTTCATCGGTACCCATGCCACCTACCACATACGTAGTGAAGCCATTGCCAAAGGTGGGTGATTTTGTCCCTCCACAAGAAAGCCAGGTTCCAGCATTACCACTTAACCCGCCAATAGAAAATGTGTTATTGTTGCTATAGGCGGCAATTTTGGTATTGCCGGTAATAACAAGACGGTTATTGGGGAACCCGGTGCCGTTATCGATTGGCAACAGGCTATATGTATCATCTGTATTGATACCATTGGCAACCAGCGTGCCGGTAAAGTCGCTCCAGTCGCCCTGAATGATCTCTCTTAAATAGGGAATGGTATAATTCAGGATGCCGCCGCCATGTACCGTCATATTCAGGTTGGCATTGCGATCGCAGGTAAAACCATTCACCGTGCTGTCGTCGATGTATAATTGCAGCGGATAATTCTCATAAATGGTACCACTGCCATTGCTGGTAACATAGCTGCCATTGTGCAGCCGCAGCACATTCGAAGTACCGATGCCCTGGTTGTTATCGATGATATCACCGGCGGCTGTAGCAGCACTCACCGGACTCACTTCCAGAATACCGCCATTGATAACCGTTTCACCGGCATAAGGATTGGCATTTTTTACCACCATTCTACCCGCACCGGATTTTATCAATCCGCCATCGCCCGACAACACACCCGTAAAGGTTACGGTGCTGCCCGGGTTACTTACATTGAATTCAGTAGTAGCATCCAGTGTTGCATTCCGGTCGGTACTGGTTGTAGCACCGGTGTACATCCAGCTGCCGCCTTTCCAAACCCAGTTGAAGGCGTAGTTGGCAGAGGCCCCAATTGAACTGGGCACTCCCCCATTCGTCAAAGAATTCATCCCAATAGTACCACCGTGTAAAACCGTGGTACCCGTATAAGTATTATTGGTAAGCAGCGATAAGGAACCACTGCCGGCTTTGTTTAGTGATTTGGTACCGGTTATATTACCAGCGCCGGAGAAGGTATAATTGCCATTGCCATTCACCAGCACATCACCGGCCGCCATGGGCGCTATAATGTTTACCGTTCTTCCTGCCTGACCCGATTCAGGGAAAGTAAGGGAACTGCTGTCGGTAAACAACGCGGGGGTATTGGTACTGTCTGTCCAGTTTTTGGTGGTTTTATCCCAGTCGGTACTCAACGCACCCGTCCAGGTTAATGCAGGTGTAAAGGTGCCGGGATTCAGCACGGGCACTTCCACTGGTTTGCTTTTTGCGATCAGTTCATTTGAATAACCCGACTCACCCAATGCATTGAACGCTTTTACACGAAAGGTATCAGATTCTTCGGGCTGCATGCCTGTTAAAGCAAAATAGTTTACATTAACCCCGGTGGTGCCAATTTGCGTCCAGGCACCATTGACCATTCTTTCTACGATGTAGCCTTGTTCTTTCTCGGTATAATCGAGCCAGGAAAGATATACCGCGCTTTGGATAGCTGAATCCTGTTTCAGTTTCATCGGGGCGCGTAAATAGTCTTGCGAATTGCTGGCCGTAATACTGTTGATGTAATTTTCTATGTTGGCATATCCATTGGCAGTGATCACCATGGCGTCGTCTGCCGAAGGATTGGTACCATTCGCCGATTCCCATGCATCGGGCATACCGTCGTTATCGGTATCGATACGTGGTGTTCCGGGCCATAAATTCCAGGAACTGGGCGCACCAAAAGGCAATGAGTTTTCATTGGCGATCAGTTCCCCTTTCTTACCAAATGATTTTACTTCGTTCACTACATAATAGTCGGCATAATCGCGGTAAGGCAAACTGGCGCCAACGGTCGGTAATAACGTATTCACCAATGTGTTGGCTGGAACGGTTGGCAACACTGGAAAGGGATATGGAGTAGACTGAAAATCCGGCGGCCCTACAAATTCTGCCGGCGGAATGGTATACGGGTCGAACTGGCCATTGCGGCTGCTGTCGAAAATATTGTCTGTTTGATAAATGTGGTAATTAAGGTTGCCTAAATTGAAAGGCGGTACACCGTTTGAAGGTCCCTTGATAAAACAACTGCCGATGGCGTTGGCATAAGTCTGGCCTTCCGATTCGCCCCCCATGATATAAGCGCCATCTTTCCAGTTGTAAACAATATTGTTTACATACTGGTTAACGCCTTTTATCTTGTTGTTGCGGGTGCTGTTGTCTACATACAGGTTACGGTATAGGGTGATGCTGTCTACCTGCATCAGACCACCAGCCGAGTGTGTGAGCAGGCCCTGGGAGATAATACAATTCTGAATGGTAATGTTCTTGCCCGTAGTGGAGTTGATAGAGAAATTCTCATCACGCCCCCAGGATACCGAACAGTGGTCCCAGATGACGTTTTGTCCATCGGCGAGTCCATTGGCATCTTTGCCGTCATCCCCAACAATACCCATTCTTATTTTAATATACCGGCAAATGGTATTGTCGGCGCCGGAAAAGCTCCAGCCATTACCATACACGGTAATGCCTTCACCGGGTGCAGTTTGACCAGCCAGATAAATATTGGCCGAAACCACAATGCGGGACGTGATCTTAATAACACCGGCCACATCGAATACAACAATTCGGTTGGGCGCACTAACGGCATCGCGTAAGGAGCCGGCACCTGAATTGTTTAAATTGGTAACATGGTAAACCGATCCATATCTTCCTCCCTTTGCATATTTACCAAAACCTTCTGCCCCGGGAAAGGCCAGGGTTTGGGCATGCAGTTGTTGCAGGGATAAAAAAGAAAGGAACACGAGGAATAATGACGGGTATGGTACCCGGTTAGTGTAGTTTTTTCTCATAGCAATGCACAATTAAACTTTGTTTAATTTGTTAACAATCGTTTGATTGGTCTTTCAGGAATGTGGAGCGGGGAAAAAGGGAGTGCAATGGCGTAGCTGAAGAAACTTTAATTCTGAAGTAGAAAGCAAGAAGTAAGATGTAAGAAATAAGAAGTAGGAAATACAAAGTTGAAATCAATTTCGAGGCTTGAATAATAAACCTCTTCTTACTTCCTACTTCCTACCTCCTACTTCGTCTTCTTCTTAATACAACGGATGTTGCTGTCCGGCTAAACCCGGATTATTATTGATAGTGGTCGTATTCAGGGGCAACAGTTCTGTTTTATTTTTCTCCAGCCCTCTGAATATTGCTTTCACCCAGGCTTGCGTAGCGCCCAGAACCTGACCGCCGCTTATAGCTGTGGCGCTGTACATATCCAGGATGGTGAGCCCATTTGATTTGGCAGTAGCGCTGTCGGTAGTGTTGAGCTTTGCTTTAAAACCGGTGAACGGAACGGCTACAACCGGATCATTGAAGCCGGTGGCAGTTTCGAGTTTATAGGTCCTGTACAGATCGATGTTGGCGTATTTACCGGTGTGGTTCGTCATATCGATCAGGTTTTGTTTTGTTTGGGTAAGGGTTTCAAATTGAATGCCCCAACGCACCAGGTCGGTCCGGCGCCAGCCTTCGAAAGATAACTCCAGCTTGCGTTCATTGATAACCGCATTTTTGAAATCCTGGTAAGTAACAGGCGTAACCCCTATTTTAGTGGCATTGCCACCAAAGCCACGTTTTCTTACCTGTTCGTAGGCGGCTATTGCAGTGGGAGTAGGCGCACTGTTCAATTCGTTCTGTGCTTCGGCATACATCAACAACACATCGGAATACCGCAGCCAGGGCCAGTTGATATCACGTAGATTGATACCTGTACCTGCTGTGGTTTTCCAGGTTACGCGGAACTTACCAATGGTATTGGCGCCGTAACTATTTAACTGGCGGGCGCTTTTGTCGGTAATGCCGTAGTTGGTAATACTTACATCGCGGCGGGTATCACCATCTTCAAAATCAAAATAAAAGGTTGGCATAACGCCCATGGCCGGCTGCGCCTTTCCAAACAAAGAACTGGTATGGCTGAACATGCCGTTTGTATAACCAATGGCCGAACCGTTCACATCGGGACCATACTGGCCGAATTCCAGCATCGATTCATTGTTATATCTGCCGTTCACCAGGTCGCGAAAAACGGTTTCATAACTGGTGAGCAAACTGTTCTCGCCTTTTTGCATCACTGCATTGCAGGCATCGGAAGCGATCTGATACAATTCTCTTACGCGTGCAGCATCACTCCGCTGCGCCAGTTTTATAGAGGAGGCAGCGAACGTGTTCAGGTCCCAGCGTAATGAATAACCGGCTGCATACAAGGCGGTACGGGCCAGAATGCCATAGGCCGCATTTTTTGTGAACCGTTCAATAGTGGGCACCATGCCTTCGCTTTTCCAGGGCAATAACTGTACTGCTTTTTGCAGATCGGCCACACAACCATCATAGATGGTGTCTCTGCTAACCCGGGAAGAAGTATAGGTACCGGCATCCTGAACGGGAATGGTAGGATACGGCACATCGCCGAAATACCGTACCACGTTCATATAACACATGGCCCGCAAAGCGTACGCTTCGCCCAGCAACATGTTCAATTTCTTTTGGTCTTTATCATCGGCGGGTGTAATGCCGGGCAAATTTTTTATACAGATGTTTGCATACTCGATGGCCTTATACATGGCAGCATAGGTATCTGTGGGCGTAATATCGGGCGAGTACACGTAGTTTGCAAACATGTTCTTTGAGTTGGTTTCCCCTTCGGTGGAAATACACTCATCGGTACCCATTCCAAACTGATAATACAACTCCCTGTTGAAACTAAGGCTGTAAATACCCAGTACCACCATTTCAGCCCGGGAAGCATCCTGAAAGGTTGATTCGCTGTCGAACGAAGCTTCGCTTCTTCTGTCGAGAAATTTTTTGCAGGAAGTAAGCATCACTCCTGACAAAACAACTATTGATATATTATAAAGTATCTTTTTCATTGTCGTTCTTTTTTTGATTAGGCTTAGAAGGTTAAGTTCAAACCAACAACAATACTTTTTGAGCGGGGATAAGCGGAGTCATCATAACCGCCTTTTTTGGTAGGCTTGTCTGAATTGTTCACTTCAGGATCGTACCCGCTGTATTTGGTAAAAGTGTGAATGTTATTCACGGTTGCATAGAACCTGGCATTGTAGATGCCTGCTTTTTTCAACAGGTCATGCGGCAATGAATAACCCAGGGTGATTGTATTCAATCGAAGGAACGAACCATCTTCCAGGAAATAATCAATAGCAGGATCGCTGATGGATTTACTGTTGTCTGCATGCAGGCTCCAGATCTGATCTTTCGAATATTGATTGGGGTTCAACTCAGCCAGGCGGGCCAGGTTGGTTGTTTCCTTACCGGTAACCGGATCAATAAGCCTGAATCGGTTTGTCATAGCCGAAAACGTGTTCTCGTTTGGCAGATAAGGACCATAGAAACGACGGGCATTGGCATTGAATATTTTATTGCCGCCGGTAAAGTTCATAAAGATGCTCAGATCGAAACCCTTATAGGTAAAGTTATTGGTGATACCACCAGTATAGTTTGGTTCGCCATTACCCATAATGGTGCGGTCGCTTGTACTGAATACCGGGTTGTTCTTGGCATCCATTTCGCCGGTTGTGGACGCGAATTTTATATCACCCGGTTTTACATTGGCTGCATTACCTCCTTTCAGTCTGATAACGCCGTCTTTTAAAGCATACGTACCGTTTGCATTCTGAATAAAATCATCGGTAGTATATACGCCATCATATTTGTACCCGTAAAACTGTCCCAAACGCTGGCCCACCTGCACTATGAAATTACCATCGTACAGAATGTTACTGCCGTTACCATACAGGTCAAGCACTTTCGAGCGGTTGAAGGAGATATTGAAACCGGTTGTCCATTTAAAATTTTTGTTCACAATGTTCTGGGTATTCAATACTATCTCTACCCCTCTGTTGCGTACAGCACCCACATTCTGGATCTGCGAGCCATAACCGGTTGAAGTAGGGATGGCCGCATTCAACAACAGGTTGTTTGATTGCTGGTTGTAGAAATCAACGGTTAAGTTTACGCGGTTGTTGAGCACTGCCATATCGAGACCTACGTTGAAAGAGTTGGTCTTTTCCCATTGCAGGTTCTCATTGGCCAGCGTATCTTTTGGTCGCAGGGAAACCACTTCCTGGTTGTTGATGGCATAAAAACCTGCCTGATAACCGGTCACATACATATAGTCGTTGATGTTGCAGTTACCGGTTGTACCATAACCCACCCGTAATTTTAACTGATCGAATATCTTATTGCCCTTCATGAAATTCTCTTCAGAAATGCGCCAGGCTGCTGATACCGATGGCAGCATGCCCCACTGTTTACCGGGCGCAAACTTGGAAACACCATCACCACGCATAGTCGCTGAAATCAGGTAACGATCAGCATAGCTGTACATCACCCGGCCAAAGACCGATGCAATGGCAAACTGGGTTTTGCCCGAACCTTTGGAAAACAATCTTCCAGCCACGGACACATTGTTCAAACCAAAATTGCCATCGGGAAAATCAGAATAGGTATTGTCCAGGTTCATGTTCTCACTTAAAAAAGTCTCCTGTCCTACCATCACATTCAGGTTGTGCTCGCCGAAATACTTTTTCCAGTTGAGGGTGTTTGTTACCTGCCAGCTGTTCTTTTCGCTGTTGTTACGTTTGCCCCACGGCCCATTGTATTTTTGCGATTCTTTTGTACGGCCATCGTCCCAGTAATCTTCCCGTGTCTGTTGCCACATATAGGTACCCTGTGTACGCCAGGTAAGATTTTTCAGCAGATCGATATCAATGCCGGCATTGGTTGTATACTGACGAACGTAGTTGGTTTGAGTAACCGCATCGTTGGTGATGATGGGGTTATAAATATCATATTGCGAATCGTCTGCCTGCAGCAGTTCGCTCACATCTGTATTCAACAGCTGGTCATTGTTGAAACGCACCCCGCCGGTGGGCGGTTGCAGCAAACTCAGTTTCAGTTGTCCGGCCAGTGAACCACCGCCCTTCAACTGCATATTATTATAATTGGTATTGAAATCTACCCGAATGCGGTCGTTGATCTTGTGGTTTATCTTAAAGCGCAGGTTCATTTTTTGATAACCATGTTTGGCAAGAATACCATCCTGACCGGTGAAACTTCCGTTAAGCAGGAACTTTGTTTTGTCGCTGCCACCACTTACAGACAGGGAATGGTTTTGTAACCTGGCGGTACCGCCAAACACCGCATCCTGCCAGTTGATGCCCGACTGGCCACCATAGGTATTGTGGATATAGTTTGCCGCACCGGTGTAAAAGTTTGGGTCGTTTACATCGCCGCCAAAGTTCTTCACCCATTTGTCGGGTTTACCAGCCAGTATTTGAAATTCATACTGGTAATCGGCATACTGCTCGGGGTTCATCATATCGAGCTGTTTGGCCAGCTTTTCAAAACTCTGGTAGCCGTTGTAGGTTACCTGGGTTTTTCCGCTTTTACCCGATTTGGTAGTGATCAGGATTACCCCATTTGAACCGCGGGCGCCATAAATGGCGGTTGCAGATGCGTCTTTCATTACATCGATGGTTTCAATGTCGTTCATATCGACATTTTTCAACCCATCGTCCATTTGAAAGCCGTCTACAATGTAAAGCGGTTTATTACCCTGGGTAATGGAGGTACCGCCACGTACCACAATGTTGATATCGGCCCCGGGGGCCCCGCTTTGTGTAACTACATTCACCCCGGCAATTTTACCGGTGATGGCCTGTGCCGCGGATGTTACCGGGATCTTCGAGATCTCGGCCCCGCTTACAGAAGCAGTTGCCCCGGTAAGATCTTTCTTCCTGGCCGTTCCATAACCAATCACCACTACTTCATCCATCGACTTATCCTGCGTCTGCAGGGTAATATTGAAAGTAGTGTTATTGCCCACCGCTACGGTGCGGGTAACATAACCAATAAAAGAAATGGAAAGGGAAGCATTTTTACCGGGAACAGTGATGGAAAATTTACCGTCTTTGTCGGTCAGCGTACCGCCGGTTCCTCCGGCTACTGACACATTCACTCCTTCTAATGGGCCGGCTTTGTCTTGTACGGTACCCGTAACAGGGATGCCATTTTGTGCGAAAGTTGCCGACCAAAATAATAGGGAGGCAAAAAATAGGAGCAGTCTACGTGCAATCGTTTTTTCCTTGTGCATGGCAGTTTACATTTGGTTCTAACAAAAGAGATTGCCACAAACCTAAATATTAGCCCCTACAGGAGGGTTCCCGTTTGTGCAGAAATGGTTTGAATGCGTACAGCGTAAGGAAATTCCTATTGATATGCAAGTAGTTATGGGATGGAATGATGCTTTGGGGAATTATGTGGCGGGGCAGAAGGCAGAGGGCAGAAGGCAGAGAGAAATACAAAAGGCAATGGGCGGTGGGCAGTAGGCAGTAGGGAAAACCAAAGGCAATGGGCAATGGGATAAAAGACTGAGATTCTTTTGCAAGTTATAGTTGAACCTACTTTTCACCGGGCCATCACTATTGATGACACTATTTTTGTTGCAGGTATTAACTGGGGATATTCATAGAACAAACACGGAATCTTTGCCTTTTACCCAGAGATATCCCACCTCTATAAAGAGGCGGGATATCTCTGGGACATCTCTGGAACATCTATGGAATATCTATGGGATATCTTTTATAATCACGTGAATCAGAGATGGTTCTGACAGGGCAAAAAGCAGGGTTGGAAAGGGAGAAAACAGGCCTTCTTTTTCTCTGCCTTCTGCCCTCTACCCTTCTCCGCCTCTCGATAAACACGTAAGTAACCAGCTATCCATTCTTACTCTTTACATAATCCGTAGGCGACACATGATACTTCTCCTTAAACAACGTGCTGAAATATTTGGGATTGCTGAAGCCGGTCAGGTAGGCTACTTCGGAAATATTGTGGCCACCGGCATCGAGGTATTGTTTTGCCCGTTGCAAACGCATGTCGCGGACAAACTCCATGGGGGTTAACGTGGTTAGACTTTTGAATTTCTTATAAAAGTTGGTACGACTGAAAGCCATGGTTTCGGCCACTGTATCGATATTAAAATCGGGGTCCTCCATTTTGCTTTCTACCACTTTGATAACGTCCTTGAGAAAAGATTCGTCTTTGGAAGTGATCACGATGGGCTCGGGACTTAGTTCGATGGTCTTCTTTTTCTCTACCAGTCCTTCGAACAATTTCTTTCGCTGTTGCAGCAGGTTATCGATGCTGGCGATCAAAAACTCATTGTTGAAAGGCTTGGTGATATAATGATCGGCGCCGTAGTGGAGCCCCTCGATCTGGCTTTCGATGGAGTATTTGGCCGATAACAACACTACCGGAATATGACTGGTGGTCACGTCATTTTTTACCTTGTCGAGCATTTGCAGGCCATCCATTTTCGGCATCATGATATCGCTAACGATCAGATCAGGGATCAGGCTGATGGCTTTTTGCAGGCCTTCTTCCCCATTACCGGCTGTTTCCACGCGGTAATATTCACTCAGTTGTGCTTTTATAAAAGAGCGGAGCTCGTCATTGTCTTCTACCAGCAGTACCAGCGGGCCTTCCTGGTTTTGGCTGGAACCGTTGCCGGCTATTTGAGCCAGCACCTGCGGTTCTATGGGCGTTTCAACAAAAGCAGTTGTTTGCGGCTGCTCTACAAAAGACACTTCTTTCTGCGCATAATGTGCCGAACCGGCGTTCAGTTTTACTATTACCGAAAGCCCGCCTTCGGCATTGTTTTCCGCCCAAATGCGGCCGCCGTGCAATTGTACAAATTCACGGGAAAGCGCCAGGCCAATCCCCGTTCCTTTCAGTTCCCGGCCATTCGTATGCTCCCCTTCCTGAAACAGGTCAAAGATCTGTTCCAGTTTTTCCTTTGGTACACCAGATCCCTGGTCGTGCACCGCAATAAAAAAAACCTGTGCCGGCTCATTGAAGCTGATCAGCACCCGGATCGATTTTCCGTCGGGCGTGAACTTAAGGGCATTGGCCAACAGGTTATAGACCACCACATCCAGCTTTTCCGCATCCACCCAGGCAATGCATTCCTTCTGCTCAGCTACCACTTCCAGGTTTATCCGTTTGCTTCTGGCAGCTTCGGCAAAGAGCTCAGTAATTTTTTTTACAAAGGCCACCAGGTCGAGCCTTGAAATGCGCAGGGTGGCTTTTTCACTTTGCACTTTTCGAAGGTCCAGCAATTGGTTGATGAAACGCACCATGCGGCTTGCGTTCTTACGTGCCACCTCTATATAAGATGACATTTCAGGAGACAGACCTCCTTTCTTTGCCACATGTTCCAATGGATTTACAATTAACGTAAGCGGTGTTCGCAGTTCGTGCGACACGTTGGTAAAGAAATGCATCTTCAATGCCGCGAGTTTTTGCTCTACGGCAATTTTCTGACGCAACCCGATCATGGCCAGGGCATAACGACGAATAAAAAACAATACAACACCCAGCAACAGCGCATACAACAAATACGCCCACCAGGTTTTCCACGGTGGTGGCAGTATGGTAATGGCCAGCTGTTTGTAGGGTTGATTGGAATACAGATCGCGGCTCAGGCTTTTTACTTCAAATACATAATTACCCGGTGGCAGGTTGGTGTAGGTAGCCTTTCTGAATTGCCAGTCGTTGTGCCAGGTAGTATCGAAACCAGTAAGCCGATAGGCAAAACCCTGGCGGTCGCCACTTCCCCGGGGATCGAGGATCGCGTAATATATGCTGATGATATTCTGGTTGTATTGTAAGTTCAGCCGGTTGACATAGTTGATATCTGTCGACAGCGGTTGTTTGTTTGCCTTTGGCCCCACATCTTCGTTATTGATCTGAAGATTGGTAAATACAATATTTGCTTTGATGCGGCTGGCGTTGATCTGGCCCGGGTCAAATGACAAATACCCGGTTACCGTACCGAAAATAAGATGCTGGCCCGCCTGCCCTTTTGTAACGGACGCTTCGGAAAATGATAAATTAGGCGGCAACGCATCATATGAATCAAAGTTCCGGAAGATCTGCGTTTCCGGGTTAAATTTCGACAACCCATTTTCAGTGGCCAGCCATAAATTACGCTCACTGTCTTCGGCGCAACTTAGAATATAATCATTGGGCAATCCATTCCTGGTAGTATAATTTTTAAAACGCAATGCCTGAAAAGGGTTGTCACCCACGGCCTCACAAAAACCACCACCTGATGTAGCCAGCCACATCCTGTTCTTTCTGTCGCGATAAATAAACAGGATGTCATTATTACCCAGGCTTTCCGGATTGCCCGGAATGGTGCTGTATGTTTTGTATTGATACACCGGCGAATGTTGTTCATTGGCATCCAGCACCAGCAAACCGGTAGTGGTACCCAGCCAGATGTTTCCGGCTGCATCGAGGCACATGGTACGGATATTCTGGAAAGCCCCTTGCGGATAGTTTGTAAAAGCATTACCGCTGTGAATGAATTTGGTGCCACCGGGGTTCTGCTCAATTAATGCCAGTCCATTGTCGAGCGAACCGATCCAGATGCGGCCCTGTTTGTCTTCCAGCAATGAATAGATCTGGTTAAACGGTAAACTGTCTGTAATCTCTTTATGCCGTTGAAAATGACTTAGCCGGTATCTTGTTTGTTCATTATTTACCGGCGTGGCTTTGTAAAGGCCATCGCCTTTTGTGCCCAGCCACATATTACCCCTGCTGTCCTGCAAAATGGCATACACACCTACTACCCCGCCGGCGGGTTCATTTTCAAACAACCCTTTTATTGGTTTATTATTTTGGTAAACGGTGAGGTCGCTCATTTTTGTTCCCAACCATAAGCGGCCCTGCTGGTCGTTATACATTACCCGCACTTCATTGCCCGACCGGGCAGATTCCTGGTCAACTAAAACCTGTTGTTCAAAATCATTGTCCTGGATAACAATTTTTATCAACCCGCCTTCCTTGGTGGTGAGCCAGAGAATACCGGCGCTGTCGTAATAATGTCCGGTTATATTGGCCGGCAATTGATAACTGGCACCTTCGGAAGTTGTCAATATATTCTCCAACGATGTACTGCCTGGTTTATAATAACCAAAGCCCCGCCCTTTCATACTTACCCAAACGGTTCCTTTATAATCTTCCTGCACCCAGAAATACCGGTTGTTAACATCATTGAGTATGGGTCCGGTGTATACTGAAAACAACCGGAAGGAACGGTTTTGCGGATCAAACCGGATGGCACCCTGCGTTTCCGGTTCTATCCATACCCCGCCTGATTTATCTTCATACAAAGCCGAGAGGCTTTCTTTTGTGCGGTAATTTACAGTGGTAACCTGTTTATCGCCGAGGCCTACCATGATCAGTTCACCCGCAGCAGCACTCGCATACAGCACATCGCTTTTCTTTGAGCGCAGCAAGGCATTGATGCGGCCTGTAGCGATCTTTCGCTCCGTAAATGCTTTGGATCTTTTTTCAAAAGTGATCAGCCGGCCGTCTGCAAGGCCAAAGTATACATGGTCTGAATCTTCTTCAACTGCATACTGGGACTGAGATAGATGGGCTAATAAGGATGGCTGGGATATTTTATACTTAGCGATATAGGATATTGGGGATTCCTGGGATTTGGGATATTGTACAATAGATTCTTTCGATAAATCAGTCTGGGAGACCCGATAGATGCCGTCGTTCTTGGTTTGAAGCCATACCCAACCATCGGCAGCCAGCAGGATGTTATTGAATTCAATTCTATGATCTGATTGTAACAGGGTTGCCAGCGGCAGGAATTGTGCTGTTTTTTTATCGAACCGGTAGATCTGGTAATCATATGCCTGTACCCATAAATGATTGTTCTGGTCTTCCACCACCCGTGCTATGCGGCTGTTACCCAATTGGTATTTTTCTTCGGGTGAAGACTTAAAGGAAACAAATGCCCGGCCATCAAAGCGATTGATACCGTCCCAGGTGCCAAACCACATAAACCCCTCCTGGTCCTTCATCATACAATTTACCTTGCGATGCGAAAGGCCCTGTTCGGTAGCATAATGTTCTATCTTGTATTTTGGCTGGGCCTGAACACCTATGGCAAACAGGAAGCAAAAACATAAACCGTACAAATGACGTTTAACAGCAATCTTGCAATATATATCACCCAAATCATTCCAATTGTATAACCAAAAGAAATGAAAAAAGGTGTATTAAACAAGAATCAGGCGGGTTAGTTTCTGCTATAACACCAACCCGTTGCAATATTCTTCCAGGCGGGAATACCCTGCGCTGTTTACTGCTGCCGCATCCTTCGCATCTTTAGGGTTCCCTTTATGGGCGGTTTCCCATTTATCGGGGATGCCATCGCCATCGGAGTCGGTACCGGTTTTTCCATCGGCAATTGGCCCCTGACCACCGGCATCCACTTCTGTTTTAAATATTTTACCTTCCTTACCGAGTGATTTCAGGTAGTTGATGATGCGGGTGTCAATGGCATCGCGGTGCAACGAAGCGCCGGCCTGGGCCAGCACCGTTTTGTATGCGGCTTCGGCAGTTTCCACGGTTACTGCATTGGCAGGCAGGTTTTGTTTTTTAGGTACGAGCGTTGCCTTTACGTGCACAAAATCGGTATCTATTGCCACCCGGCCGTTCAACATCCCGTCTTTGTTGTCATCTACCATATTACCGCTGTGGTACACATGGTCGGTGGCGGTGAACATGGCAATGAAATTGTTATTGGAATTGGGCCCGGCTATGAAATAGTTATTGATCACATCCTGAAAATGATCGGCTTCGGAGTGACCGCCTACCAGTCCGCTAACACCCCAGTTGTATACCACATTGTTGATGTATTCGATGCCGGCTTTTGCCTTGGGGTTGCGGCTTTGGTTATCGATCCAGAGACAATGATGCACCGTGATGTTGGTAGGGTGCTCGAATAAAGCGCCGAAGCGTTGCGGATCGATGGGTTCGCCAACGAGACAGTACTGCAGCGTTACGTTGCTGCTGTTTTTGATGTGCAGGTTATCCCACCGGCCCCACTCGATGGAAACGTGGTCGAGGATCACGTTTTTGCAACTATCGATGTTTACGGTGCAGGCGCCGCGCGGCATGTTGATGCTGCCGCGGAACCGCATATAACGCACGATGGTATTTTCTTTAAACGAAATGCCATTACCATACACTACGATCCCTTCACCAGGGGCTGTTTGTCCTGAAATGGTGAGGTTAGGTGCTGCTGCTATTTTATTGATAATGCGAATAACACCGGCCACGTCAAAAACGACAGTACGGTTTGGTTCACTTACCGCTTCGCGAAAAGTACCGGTACCCGAATCGGCGAGGCTGGTAACATGAAACACGTTACCACCCCGGCCACCGGAAGCCTGGCTCCCGAACCCTGATGCGCCCGGGAAAGCCACCGGCTGTGCAAGTGTATCATTAGAGGAAAAGGCGATAATTAGTCCAAATACAACTATTTTTATTTTCATACGGCTTGCTTACTTTTTTACCATGGTTTTGGGTTCAGGGGTTGGTAAATTTTTACCATTCACCTTTACATTTTTAAACCGCAGGTTTTGTACGTTACCCAGGTGGAAGTCGGTAGATTTCAGGGTCACATCTACGTTTTCAACCAGAATATCACTGATGGTAGCCTGGTTATGACCCGTGATCTCGCCCAACGAACTTCCTTTTCCATGTACATTCGAAATTTTGATCCCGCGTACCTGCGCTTTTGGCGGCGCCTGGCCCTTCAGATCGAAGTATTGCGTCCAGGGTGAAACCTTAAATATAGCGCCCCCGTCAACCAGGGTTATATCATCCATCGTAATGTTTTCATACAGCTGCGGCGTATCGGGACGTAATTTCAACCGCAACACCGTTGGCCGAAGCGTGGTGCAGCGTTGAATGGTCACGTTGCGTACAATGGTGGCTTCGCTTCCAAAGGTTACGATACCGCCGCCCGCTTCAAATATGCAATCGCTGATCTCGATGTTTTCTACCGGCATTCCGCTCTGATCCTGCATGGCAAAGGGCCCTTTTGAACCTTTCAGTGCAATGCAATCGTCGCCAACAGAAAAAAAGCAATGGCGGATGTAAATGCCCTGTGAACAGTCTACATCGATGCCATCCGAACTGGGCGCCTGGTGATAGGGTTTGGGGCCTGATGGTGCATGAAAGCGGCAATATTCAACGGTTACTTCCTGACAGTGATACAAGTGCAGGTTCCAGAAACCTGAATTAAGAAAAGTAATGCCGCTTATTTTTACGTCTTTCGAATGTTGAATAAAAGTAAGCCTGGGGCGCTCCACGTTCAGGTTGGTAGTTTTGTTATCTGCCTCCCGCCTACTGTAGAACTCTTTCCAGAACGGTTCGCCGCTGCCATCTAAAATACCGGCACCACTGATGGTTACATGTTCCAGGCTATCACCGTTGATCAATGCCACCCGCCAGGGTTCAAAATGACCTTCAATACGGGTATTCAGTTTTGGATAGTCGTTTATATTTGTTGAACCTTTCAATACAGCGCCTTCCTGCAATTCTACATTTACCCCCCGCTTCAGGAACAAGGCACCACTTACAAATACGCCTTTTGGAATAACGACGGTTCCGCCCCCATTTTGCGCACACGCATCGATCGACGCCTGAATCTTTTGGGTGTTAAGCGTTTTACCGTCGCCCAGGGCACCCTGCTCGGTAATATTATAGCGTTTATCATTTCCATTACCGTTGTTGGCAACGGCACTGGTCATTATTATTGAACAAAGTATATACAGCAAACTGATTCGTTTCATGCTCAGGTTATGAATTGTAAACCTATCGTTTAGTAGTTGTGAATGGGTTTCTGTTTGTACAAAAATGGTTCGAATAAGTACAGTATGGGAAAAGACTAATTGAAATACAATTATTTACAATTGAGGAATAAATAAAAAGAACCCCTGACTGTATCGCCAGGGGCTCTTGCTGCTAATATGTTTCTGGTTCCCGGTTTCCAGTTACCGGTTACCGGGGGAAAACCTGGCAACCGGGACCTGGTAACTGGTAACTCTTACAATTAAAAACCAGGATTTTGCTGCGATTGTTTTTCATCTGCCGACAGGGCCTTGCCGTTCGACTGGATGCCATCGAGGTAAGTTTGCGGAATTGGCCGCAGCAAATGGATGTCCCTGATATTGCCCGCCGCCTGCGCATTGAATGCTTTTACCCGCGGCACCAGGGTTTTGGTTCTTGAAAGGTCTTCCCAGCGTTTGTACTCACCCGCCAGTTCCCGGGAGCGTTCATCCAGAACCAGCGCCAGCATTCTGTCATAATCTCCACTTAAACCCAGTCTCGAGATCACATACTCATCACCGGCGGGCAGTGCGTTTATGTTGGCAATTTCCAGGCTTGCTGAAGCCGCCGTGGTTGGTGGAATATTATTCGATTCGTAATAGGAGTTTTCAGCGATGAAAGAGTTGATGGTGATGCTTTGACCGGATGTTCCCTGTGCGGCACCTCCATCAAAATAAGCAGCGCGATCCTCACCGGCTACAAATTGGGCGCGGGCCCGAACTTTATTTATGTAGGGCAATGCATCGGTATAAGCGGCCATGCCCATTTTTGCCAGTCTGATCTTGGCTTCGGCAGCCATTAAATAGGTTTCTGCGCTCCGGGCAAGGTTCATGTCGCGCAGGCCCCGGGTTTCATTCAACGCTATTCTTGACCCATCCATATGTTTGCTTAATGGCGGATACCGCACGTCGCCCAGCAGGGCACCATCGGCAGTTACCCCTTTTGGATAAGCCACATACACGTTCGGGATCGTTTTGCCTGTTTTCGAATAAACAACCGAATCATTTATTTTAGAACCGGAAAAACGGTTATCACCTGGCTGATTGATGACATACATGATACCCAGATCGCCATTGACATAATAAGTATTCGCCGTTTTGTTCAACCGCCATTTTGTTCTGAAGCCTTTCCAGAACCGCGAGTCATTCTCCTGGTCATAGATCCTGAACATATAGTAATTGGTGCGCAGGCGGCTGAAGGGCCTGTCACCGGTAACATCACGTTGCATTTGTGAGATATCGTCATACCGGGATCCCCAATACAGGTGCTGGGTATTGGTACCGTTGGTAGAAACGTCGGCTGTGAATTGCGCCGACAGAATGAGTTCCGGTAGCTTTTCATTGGGTGCATCAGGTGCAGTATATCTCCAGAGGTCTGCAAAATTTGTTGTCAGCGGATGGTGGGAAATAACTTCATCGCACAAGGGTACTATGGCAGCCAGATCAGCGGCCTTGGTGGCCGAATTCCAGGAATCATTGATCTCACTGGCCCGGAACAGGTATGCTTTTGCCAGATAATGGGCGGCGGCATCCTTTGTGACCTTTGCAGGCGCACCGGTATTGGGCAACAGATTATATGCCTGTGTAAAATCACTGATGATCAGTTTGCAAACTTCTTCCGGTGTGGCCCGGGTATATTCAAAGGTGATCTTTTCACTGGGCTCTGTCTTCAGCGGCACGGCACCATATTGAGCAACTAGTCGCAGGTAATTGTAGGCCCTGAAAAAATATCCTTCGCCCAGCGCTACTTTTTTAATAGCATCTGAAGTATTGGTACTGGCATTCGCATTCTGGATCAGCAGATTGGCGTCGCCTATGCCGGTGTACAAAGTATCCCACTGCACATTGGCAGTAGCCGTATTGGTATTGTTGAGGGTTACAATAGACTTGTACCCGGCATCATAGTTGTTCCAGGAACCATTGGAAGGGTCACCCCCTACGCTGAATTCATCCACGCCGTAGTTCATGGTACAATATGCCCACTCCGAACTAAATGGTAAAGCAAACACCTGGTAATACGTACCGGTGGCCAGTGACATAATACCGGCATCGGTTTTAAAGAATTCCATATTCCGGTCGGTAGTCAGTGTCTCATCCAGAAAATCTTTTTTGCACGATGCCATCACCACCAAACCCGTCAGGAGGGATATATTGAAAATTAATTTTAAAGTCTTCATTTTCTTATTTTTTAGCGTTAATCGTTGGGGTTAAAATGTTGCGTTGATTCCAAAAGTGATCCCTCTGTTATAAGTAGGGCCAACCACGTCCATATCCAGCCAGTCGATCTTCGAGAAGATCATTCCCGGGTTTACCACCTGTACATATGCTTTCAGATTCTGAATGGCAGATGTTTTCAATGCTTTGCCACTCAGGTTGTACCCCAACGATATATTGCGTATTTTGAGAAAGGAGCCATTCCTGTAACCAAATATTACATAGTAAGGATCGCCGCTTCCCTCTGAATAGAATGGTTTCTGAAATTCTGCATTCGTATTGTTCTCGTTATAATAATTGATCTGGCGCTGTACACCACGGGCAGTTTCCGTTTCGCCACCATAGTTATACGTGTACCCCAACCGGCCATAAATGAAGATCGAAAATTCAAAGTTTTTATATGCAAGCGTATTGGTCATACCTACTATCCATCTTGGTCTTGAATGCCCAATGAGCACCCGGTCGTGGTTGGCATCGATCAGTGTATCGCCATTCACATCGAGCGGTCTTGCGCTACCAGGTGTAAAACTGGTTTTTCCTTTGGTATTATAGGCCTTGTAAGTATCTGCATCTTCAGTATGCCACAGACCTGCGCTCTGGTATCCGTAGATCATTCCTATAGACTGGCCAATGAACCAGTTGTTATTGATGTCATCCTGTTTTCCGTTTGCCAGGGTGGTGATCTTGTCTTTTTGCCAGGAGATGCTGGCATTGGTTGTCCAACTGAGGTTCCTGGTGCTTATATTCACGGTTGTTAAACTAAAATCGAAACCCTTGTTGGAGGTTTCTCCAATATTTGAATAGGTGTTTGTAAACCCGTTAACCGAAGGAACTGACATTTGCATTAACAGGTCGGTGGTCTTTGATTTATAAATGTCCAGGCTACCGGATATTCTTCTGTTCAACACGGCGAAATCAATACCCAGATTGTATTGCGTGGTTTTCTCCCAGCCCAGGGTAGAGTTGGCGAATGTTGCCGGGGGAATTGTTCCGGGTGTTACGACAGTAGTAGTTGTTGTGAAGGGATAAAACAACGGAATGGTAGCACCCTGTGTTGCATATGGGTTGATGGCCGAGTTACCGGTAACGCCCACCCCAAACCGTAATTTGAGGTCGTTCACCCAGGTGGCATTCTGTAAAAAATCTTCATTATTCATTCTCCAGGCAAGCGCCATGGAAGGAAACCAGGAATATTTATGCCCTTCAGCAAGCATGGAAGCGCCATCACGACGAGCCGATACAGTAAGTAAATATTTGTCGTTAAGGCTGTAGTTGATACGCGCCATAAAGGATTGCAACTGGCTTTCTGTAAGACCGCCCGCATACCCGGTCAAATTAGCTGCGGGGATATAATTTTTTGACAATGCATTCCATTTCTGGCTTCCAAATGCAATACCGTTGGCAGAAATAAAACTACTGTCCCGTGAAAATTTAGTCTGGCTGTATAATAATGTAAGACCGAGGTCATGCGCGCCAAAGCTTTTATTATAATAAAGCAAATGATCGAGGGTATAAGAGTAGGTCATTTGTTTATTCAGTGAAGCTGAGTTGGAACCACTACTGATCACCGAATTGGCGTCTACGTAGGTCCCATCCCGGTAGGTGGAGATGTCGGGACCAAAATTAAGCCGGTATTTCAGATCTTTCAACGCGGGAACGATGGCGCCGAAGTCAACCTGCCCGTATAAGCTACCGAAGGCACGAAGGGTTGTACGCTGGTCCTGGTTTAAATTCCACTCGTCTGCCACATTTTTCCAGGAGATATCACCGCCGGGATTATAGATCCTGTTTCCCAGAGAATCATAAGGCACTGCATAAGGGAACAGCGCCCGGGCAGATTCATACAGGCTGTTGGAAGAAGACACGGTGGTAGCGCCTATTTTTGATTGCCCGAATTCCTGTATGCTGTAGGAGACGGTGAGGTTAGCGCCGAACTGGAACCACTTGGTGGCATTGATGTCGGTATTGACGTTGGCAGTATATCTTGTATAACCCTGTCCTTTTGTTGTACCGCTGTTATCCAGGTAGCCAAATGAGGCATACATTTTTGCTTTTTCACTGCCGCCGCTAACGCTTAAATTCAGATTTTTGGTGATGCCGGTTTGGGTCACCATGCCCATCCAGTCGGTGGTTCCCACCTTGGAGCCGTCCCAGGTTCCCGTAGCCCAGCCTTTTGCAATATTTGCCCAGGCAGAGGGATCGCTGGTGGCCAGGAAGATCGTTTTATCAAAAGCCATGTTGGGATTATCGCCACGGGGGTTGGCGGATGGGTTCTGATAATAACGGGCCCAGCGGCGGAATGTAATATAGTCCGAGGAGTTCATCTGCTCCTGTCTGTCGATCAGCTTTTCAGCCGTGGTAGACACGTTCAGATTCAGGTTTGTTTTACCGGCCTTGCCCTGTTTGGTAGTAACGATCACTACCCCATTGGCGCCGCGGGAACCATAAATGGCGGTGGCCGAAGCATCCTTCAGCACATCGATCGATTCAATATCATTGGGGTTGATGTATTCAATACCACCGGTCATCAGGGGAATTCCGTCTACAACATACAACGGCGTATTGGAAGCAGTTAAAGAACGAACACCGCGGATATTAATGGTACCTACCTGACCGGGCCGTTCATTGGAGCCGATATCGACACCCGCTACCTTTCCCTGCATCGCCTGCAGGGCATTGTCTACAGGTCTTGACTTAATTTCTTTTTCATTGATACCAGTAACAGCGCCGGTTACATCTTTCCTTTTCACCGCGCCATAACCAATAACCACTACCTGGTCCATCGAGTTGTCTGCAGCGCTCAGGATTATCGCCAGCTGCCCTTTATTTTCGAGGGCTACTTCTTTGGCAGTGAAACCAACAGAGCTAAATACAAGCACTGAACTGCCAGAGGGCGCATTGATGGTGAAGCTGCCATCTGCATTGGAGGCGGTTACTACTTTAGAACCTTTCACCTGCACGGTAACACCCTGCAATGGATTACCTCCATTGTCTGTTATTTTACCGGTTACGGGGAAATTGGATTGTGCAAAGGAAAAAATGGTCAATAGGTTCAATAGCAAAATGGGCAGGACATATCGCCTGCAAGCAATCGTTTGTTTCATATTAGCAGTTAGAGTTTAATTTAGCAAAAGCATTTGTAATTTATCCTTTCCGGTTGCTAAAATCATCCTGAACTGTCCTGTGCTATCCTGAAGGACATGCCTTTCTCTAAAGGCCGCTATTAGGCGGCTTTTGCTGCTTACATGATAATAAAAACTATGCTCTTTCTCCTATCGCCTGTTTATTTGCGCCAGTACATCTTTGCCCTGCCCCCATTTCTTTTGCCAGGATGGATACTTATTCAACACTTTCTGCGGGGCATATGTATACCATGCGTACCCATCGCGTCTTTCCCGGGCAACTTCGGCCAGTGAATAAACCACTTTACTGTCCCGGTTGCAGAACAGGGGTTTGTGCGTTTTCAATTCGTAGTATCGCGTCCAGATGGGTGCCGCTGTTGTATCACGAACCACTACTCTGTCGGTTGTAGAAGTACGGAATGGCGTTTCCATTCGTGGAGCGGGAATAACATCAACCCGGGTGTTGTAGATCTTCGAATCCTGAAACCATTTTACGGCGTATTGTATGGCATCTACCACGCGTTGCTCAGGATGATCGAGATTCATAAGGAACAGTACCAGATCTGCACTTTCGCCGTTACAAATACTCGCCGGTTCAAATTTGCGGGCCCACGCCGGTTGCAGGGTATGCTCATCGTATTGCTGACACCAGGCTGTAGGAACGCCTGCGTCATTGATTTGTGTTTTAACAATACAGTCAATGCCTTTACTAAAGGCCTGTTCAACCTGCTTGCGGTCCGGTGCATCCAGGTAGTCGTATTGCGGCTGTTTGTTCATTATATCCTTCAGCAATTCCATAATGCCCTCAAAAGCGCCGTCGTTGAAGGTGATCTCTTTACTATACCCCTCTTCCTCCAGCGGATAATACTGCGGCCAGCCGCCGTTTGCGTATTGTGCTTTCAATAAAAAATGCAGCCCTTTTACCGCCGCATCGCGGTACCTGGCATCCCCTGTATTTTTATAGATAACAGACAATGCTGCAATGTGGGTATAGCTGGTTCCATTATCGAAGGTGGTATTTAATTCGCTGTGCCGGCTGCGCACAGAATCTTTCTGTGCATCGGTAAGTATGGCAAAGAAGTCGTAATTCTTTGGCCAGCCGCCATTGTCTTTCTGAAAAAGGACCATGTTGTCGCCAATCTCTTTCAGCTGTGTGGGCTGGTATTTGGGTTTGGCCGGACTGGGATTGATCATGCGTTTATCATCCTTGCCCATGTACCAGTGGCCTGAATTGTCGGCAAAGGGACGTGGATCGATGCGATCGAGGCCTTTTTGTACATTATCCTGTGCTATGGCATTTCGGGTGCCGAAAAGAGAACAAAGGGCGATTAATACAATTGAGTATTTCATATGTTTTGCAACGTGTTTCGATATTATAGCAACAAACTTAACTAAGTAAAAAGACCGGGAGGTTTGATTTTTGATCAGATCCTTTCAAAAATTGATAACCTGCTGTAACCAGACGTCGTTTTCACGTTGCAGGTTGCCCAAACGGGAAAATCAATTGTTTTTTGAGACAAACAACAAAAGTCAGCTCATAAGTTACGCCTTGTTATAATTGAGTTTCTGTGCGTTCTTCTGTGCTTTCAGCGCCAATTCTGTTGCCAGGAAGCAATGATGTTGGGTCATGGCCGTTTCTGTGCGATTGATTACATCATCAACCAATTGTTTACCGTACGGCAATTCCACATTATTACAATCGATGTATTGGGTGTCTTTGTCGTTCACTAAATAAAGATGGTTGCCGCCGGGGTGATTTACGATATCGATGTTCTTACGAACTTCAATATACCCTTTTGTACCCAGGATGGTCAATCGGCCATCACCCCAGGTTTTTAATCCGTCTGGCGTAAACCAGTCCACTCTGATATATCCGGTACCGCCATTGCCCCGCAGCATGATGTCTCCAAAATCTTCGAATTGCGGATATTGCGGATGCGCCACGTTTCCGATCTGGGAAGCGATGATCTCGGCCTTATCGGAACCGGTAAAGTAAAGGAACTGGTCAAACTGATGCGAGCCGATGTCGGTGATAACACCGCCAAAATATTTTTTATCAAAGAACCATTGCGGGCGGTCTTTTGCACTCATACGATGGGGCGCCATAATAACGGTTTGAATAACATTTCCAATGGCGCCCTGCTTCACCAGCTCACCCGCTTTCACGGTGGCTTTGTTCTCGAACCGCTCACTGTACATGATGGAATAAATGCGGTTGGTTTGTTTTTGCACCTTACGCACTTCTTCCAATTGTTCCAGGGTGATAATTCCTGGTTTATCAGACATATAATCTTTTCCATGTTGCATGGCCCTGATGCCGATGCCTGCCCGGTCAATTGGAATGGCAGAACTCAGGATCAACTGAATGGATTTATCTTCCAGGATCTCCTTTTCACTCTCAGCCACTTTTACCTGTGGATACCGTTTTTTAAATTCCGCCACCAGGTCGGCTTCCTTTGCATAAAGCGATACCAGTTCTCCCCCGCCCCGGATCACCGCATTCACCTGCCCGTAAATATGGCCATGATTGATCCCTATGACTGAAAATTTTATTCGGGGTTCTTCCAATGGTCTTGCCTCTTGCTGATATTTTTCGGCAGCAGTTATTGTTTCCGGAAGTGAAGCAAACAACCCCATTCCTGTAATGGACGCTGCCTCTTTTAAAAACTTACGACGGTTAAAGTTTGATCCTGGCATATCGTTAGATTGATTTTTAATTACCCGATGGCAATAATGTATTTGCTAATATAATCAAACTGTTCTGATAACAGTTATTAAAAAAGCGACCGCCCATTCAGGCGGTCGCGTTCCCGATCATCAACTAACAATTGTTCGGTTTCGGAATACTGTCAGGGATCTTATTGCCCCTTGTAATGATATTCTATTGTTTTAATAATATTTCCATCCTGGTCTTTGACCACCTGCAGCCGCCCCAGCGCATCGTATACATAATAAGTAATGGTATTATTGAAGGAACAACTGGTGGTCATACCAATTGTTGGCGTATAGGTAAAAGTGGTCATTTGTGCACCGGCAGGATACAACCGTAATTCATCAATCAATCCGCCTGTTTGCGGAATGTCTACCTGTGTAACGCCAGTTACTTTGTGTTCATAATAGGTCCAGCCATTTACCACTTTTCCCTTTACTACACTTCCCTGCGTACCACTAATGGTAAAAGGCGTACCGTTATTGGTCCAGTAGGAAACAATATAGGTGGTGGTGGTTGTTAACCCTGACTTGCTAATACCGCCATTGCCCAACTGATAACAGGAATTGCCTGTTATACCACCTGCAATACGCGCAGGGCTTCCGATAGTCCAGTTGCCACCGCCTTCCGCTTCAAATGAGGTGCTGGCAATATCATTTAATCCGGCATTCTTTACCTCACAAATAGGAAAGTGTTTAGCGTAATCCCAGAGTATCGACACAGGGCCCGCCTTCACCGGTGTGAACTGGCTGATATTATTGGCATCATCGTATTGGTCGAAAACGATCATTTTTTCGTATCGGTTATCCTGGGTACCAATATTGCCATTTACAGCAAATGGCTGAAAGTTTGTTACAGGTGTTGAAATGTTTAATTGCTGCTGCGCATCTAATGCCAAAGCGGTAGAAGGGAGCACTTTATAGTTACTGAGCTGCGCACCAGTTATTTTACCGGTGGAAGCGCCGGGATAAAAAAGACTGTCGCGCTTTTCAATCACTTCCGCCACCATGTTCCGGTTGATCAGACCATCCAGTTGACTATTTCCGGTACTTGTACTTCCCGAAGCAAGATAATCCTGCGCGTATTTTATATAAGAGGTATTTCTATTTTGCTTACTATTCTTACTCACCATGCGGGTAACCATGAAATGGTTTGTGTTATCGTAATAATAACCGGTCACTTTGCTGATCGTTTTTGTTGGATCATGCAGATCGTAGGTGATCTCTTTGGTAGAATCCATTAACAGCTTCTCCGATTTTATAGAAGGATAGATACAGGCCAGCCAATCAACAGGCGTTGTAACGCCAGACAGACAAGTATTGCCGTTGTAACTGTGTGTGCCGCCAGGCGGCGTTTGGGTTTTGAGACTGAAATAGATCTTCCGGTTATCAGCACGAAAGTAATTATAGGTTTCCGATACCGGTTGATAATCAGGACCGGCGCCGGCGTATACTTTCTTTGTCAATAACGACCCATTTAACTGATTGCCGATATTGGGTATGCCCGGAAACCTGAATCCATAATAATACAGGGTGGTATCAGGCGTATTTACATAAGCGTATACGGTTTTTCCGTTAGTGGTATTATTATTGGGGTCAACTGTATATTCAGTAACCTGGTCGTACCCAACAATATTTCCCTGTGCAATGCTGGTCAGTGCATTTTGACTGGTCCCCATCAGTGTTAAATTACTACAGACGCCATTTGATCCGTTTGGCACGCTAACATACCGGGCGTAAGAAGGCTGTGACATGAGCCTGCCATAACTGTACTTGTAAATGCCATTGTAATAATTATATTCATAGGTCCTTTTTTTGGCAACGGTGTTATCATCGGCGTAGTCGGTAACAGACTTTATTCTTAACCCGCCTGCTTTTTCAGTAAAAACGCCATTACTTTGGTTGTTCGTTTCTTTTACCTCCTGGTATTGCAATGTTACCCTGATGTCCTGGAAATAGTTGATATCTACTGTAGGATCGATATAACCTTCAAAGCTATAGGGCCCTGCCAAATTGGTGATGCTTAGCTCGAGGTCAACAAAATTAACAGGTGAATTTTGCGTACAGTTAAGATTGCGACTGCCTATATCCTCCTTTAAATTAAAACCAGGTCCCAGAAATTTGAAATATATTTTGTCGAAGGAATTGGTGTAATGCGTATTGCAATCGTTATTGGAGCTGCGGAAAGCAACTATTAAATGCAGGTTGGTTACATTGGAACCCTCTGCAGCAACACCATGCAAATGGCTCAGGTCTATGGAACCGGTAGTAATTCCCTTATTGATGATGGCAATGGTTTTTTGAACGGTAACTACATCCGTATGCGGAAAATCGATGGGACCATTTCTGGATCTATCCGGATCATAATCGTTTGCTTCATATTCAAAAACCGTTTTACCGCCTGTTGGATATTGCATCTGCGTTAAAGAAAATGCCTTCATGTACGATTCACTGGTGCTACGGTCAGCACCGCCAAAATTAAATTGAGTGGGTTGCGGATTAGGGGAAACGGCGTTAGGTGGGTTATAAAAAACATTCATCGTAGGTATAAAATGTGAGTTACCGATGCCATTATAATACCCCCAATGATCAATGCTGTAGGAATGTTTTGCCAGCAGAACGCTGGGGTTGGGTTCTTCATAAGTAAACGTATAAGGTGGAACTACCGTTGAACCAGACATTTCCTGAACCGCATCCAACCTTAATCTTTTAAATTCGAGATCGTCGGCGCCGGGTAACGTGGGAAAATAAGAATAGTTCAGGTGAAACTCCTTTTGATAATTTAAGGCACCATTTGTTTTTGAGTATAATTTTATGGTGTTTAGTTTCCTGCCGTCCTGTAAATCGGACCGCTGGTTGTCGAAGAGAAACTGCAACTGCCCTTCGGCAAAATCAATACTTTGTAACAGGTTGTTGGTATACCAGGTACCGGCAGCATTGCCGTATTCCCATCCACCCGATCCACAAAACGCATGATACATTTCATAGTATTCCGGCTTTACAGAAGTCCAGGTATTGTCATTGACATAATGAAAGGTTATTACATCCTGCTGCGCTGTTGTTATTTTCGATAGATACCACGAGCTGAAGGCGAATGTAGATGCAGCCCCGGTGGCCGACATGGTATACTCTTTATCACTGAAGTAAAACTGGTTCCCATGTTCATCGGTTATGGTAAATGAATTACCATTGTTCTCAAACTCTATTTTTATATTATCCTGCTTCTGCAACACAATTTTCCGGTCGCGGGTGATCATAAAAGAACCGCTTTTATCGAGAAATCTGTAGTGGTAAATATCAGGTTCCAGGTCATAGGGGCAGGGATAAAACGACAAGGGTGTGGAATAATCTGTTAGGCCGGCCGTGGTATTTACCTTGTAATTGCATAAGAACTCGCGATAATGTTCTCCCGAATAGAAATGACCTGCTGCCCATCCGTCATCCTGAATGGTACTTATATCGCCGGCCACCTGAGGTACTACCGGGGTAAAATAGGTTTTATTAGCCCCAAAATCGTCTTCATCCATAATGGTTTTCGAGATCACACCACCAGCAGTAAGCGCCCAGCCCAAACCGACCCACCCTGCTTCTTCTTTCAACCTTATCCCACCGGTATGATAATCCAGGCTCACCGGTATGGGTAATCCCTTGGCCTGGATAGTATAGATAGGCACCGTTGCGGAGGCCGTACCTGTATAGGTATTCACCGGCACCTCGGTAAACTTTAGTAAAGAAGATGCGTTGGGCGAAGGAGGTATAATTTTAGGCACGTAATTGTCCTGCGCCTGTATAGAAAAAGTAACTATACTTAATAAAAAAACAAGCGGCAGCAATGGGAACGAACGCATACAAATGATATTTAAATGATGATAAGGTTACGGGTATTGCTTTGTTAATTATATACAGTAGTGTATTTATCCCGGAATTTTGCCGGGAAATAACTTATCAGATAATCAAGCGTTGCTTTGATCACACAATAAGGCTTGTTCGAAATTTTAATGCAGCCTCCGCCCACGCCTATTTCCATCTCCGTTTTTAGCTTTCCTTTATCATATACCTGCACATAGATCCTGGTATCCAACGGCTGGTTACATTTTTCACAGGCAGCTGTACTATCATAAGTACCCGCCATTTGCAAAAAATCATTTACATATTCTTCCCCCGACAGCCTGGTACAAAACTCATAGGATATTTTGAGCAATTCCTTGCTCATAGGAAAGTTTCTAAAATCAAACAGTGGCGTAGCATATATAACTACTTCGGTTTTGTTTTTTTGCAATCCAACATCTTCATAATTGAATAGCATTGATACCATCACTAAGAAATATAGCTTCATAATTAACTCTTGAAAATTTTTCTCACTGCTTTGTTTATTTCCTTCAACTCCTGTTTTTCTTCTTTTGTAGCTTGTCCATCTGCGGTTGAGCTTACACCGGCAGCCTTAAATACTTTTTTAACATCATATGTATAGCTCGTTCTCACCCCTTCTTTAAATATTTTATAAGTTGTCCACTCAGTACGTTCCATTACTTTATTTTCTTCCTCCATCCGCTCATCTTGGCTTTTCAGACGAAATTCTCTTCGTTGGCAGGCCCTTTCTCTTTCTTCTTCTGTTGTTGCATTTGCTATGGAATTCAAAAAACCCCTGTCAACGTTAGCATGATCCAGTTCATGGAGTAATCCTACCATTGGACTTTGCCTGTCATTCCCCGTTTCCGGATTAGGAATTCGTAATTGAAATCCCTGCAAAGGATTCCACAATATTTCCTGATTTTCTTTATATCTGTTATTAGCAAACTTTTTGGTTTCCGTAATTGTCACTGTATAAGTATGATCGTTCACCAAATCATCGATTATTTGTTTTGCTTCCTTGGAGCCACAGGTATACAGGATATCCAATGCTTCCACCGTCTGCTTCAGGAACTGCGGGGTATCGTCATCCTGTTTCCTGTTTTTCTTAAAGACATAAACAAACGTCTCGGTTTTTCCTTCCGCATTCTGATAGCTTATGATAATGTCTTTTCCATCGGGATCCATAAAGAGCACCGGATTATTTCCAGCGTACACGAAAGGACTGATTGGCACATACCGGTCTGCATGGGGGTCCTGCGCATGCCACCTGCCAATCTGAGCATCATACATCCGGGCGCCAAAGTCATACCAGTCCAATCCACTCTCGTCACTAAACTCCTTTTTCTGCTGTTCTTTTCCATTAAAGTGAAATTTATTATCCGGCATATTAGCGGCTTTACTGCTTATGCCTGCCATCGTTAGCCCAAACGGATAATAGTGGGTTTCTTCAAGTAACGCTCCATGGGTATGCATTACCTGCAGGTTATCGAAATATACTTCTACCGGGCTTTCATTACTTACATATACATACAGATAGCCATTTTTTGTAACGGCAATGTTAGAAAGGTTATGGTCTTCCACTACGTTTGGCTGATCTACTCTTTGAAAATGCCCATCTACGTACTTAAAATTCTCATCCAGTAAGATCCAATTTATATAGGCTTTAGGTTTTGATCCGGAAGGTCCGCGCGTCTGGTCGCCCAAAAAGTCATCTACGCCGTTATATACCCCGGCCATGCCGTTTAAACCGGTTGGGGTAAGGCCTTTGCCTGCCGCCACATTCAGCGGTGCCCCTAATAATCCGGTTAGAATGTCCAGTACCGGAATGTTGTAATCAGGGTTATTGGTATTGTCAGCTGCATAGTAAGTTTTACCCCAGATATCGATCCGGTCGCCGCTCATTACTTTCAATGCCATGCCTAAACCAGTAGCCCCTGCTCCACTAGCCGCGTTGGCTTTCAGCATATACATTTTCTGGCTGTTGGCGGTTGCATCGCTGTAGTAGTTAGGATTTATCGGTTGATCTGTAGCCGCTGGCCCCCCATTTTTATTGATATTGGTTGCATTGGCTGGTTTGTTCACAATATTGCCGGTATTGATATTGTAAAACTGGTTTTCATAATACACCGCATCCGTTGCACTGCTGATATTCCCTTCCAGGGTTGCTGCGGGATAAAGATCCTGCTTTTGTTGCTCGGTCAATACCATGCGGATATTATCCAAATGGTCTTTTATATAATAATCATAGTAATAGGTCAGGTCTTCCGGTACCAGCCGGATGCGGCCTTCTTCCAGGGGAAGATACAATTGTTTACCAAAATAATCATCCACAGCCGGCACCGTAATATGCTCTCTGGTTTCATAGGCAAAACCCAATATGTACTGCGTAGTTGTTTTCACGTCACCCTCGGTTACGATCTTCTGCAATTTATTGCCGGATGCATCGTATGTGTATTCAATTGTTCCCTTATTAGGAAAGGTGATCAACTGCGGTAAGTTCAGGTAATTATAGGTAATGGTGCCGATGCCTTTATTGTTATCCAATTTCAGATTGCCGTTTTCATCATAATCAAAATCATCGCCGGTATTGGTACCATCTTTAAAGTCGCCCAGTTTGGAATTGGGATCGCTGTACAGGTCTGATACCTTATACAACTTATTGGACACCTGGGTGCTGTTTCCGGTTTTTATATAGTTATAAGTAAGGTCGTCAATGGGTGCCGCTACAGCGCCTTTCAATCCCCATTGCTGCATCCGCTGAATATTTCCATTGGCATCATACGCAGTATACGGATCGCTGCCATCTCCGATCTTAACATCAAAGTTTACCTCGTTCTTATTCCAGCTGCCATCTGTATTATGCTGAATGAAATCGGCTTTTAAAAACCGCCTGGCGTTGTCATAGCTAAAATCGTATTTACGCTGAATGCCATCCCCTTTGCTCAGCCAGGTAGTACCGCTGATGCTTCCGTTGTATTGCGCTTCTTTAAAATCCTGGTTTACTTTATTGGCCTTCCTGTCATACCCCACTTCAAATCCGAAATAGTTGTTGGTAGTGGTCCCTGAAATATAGTCCCGGTTAACGCCCAACAGCCAGTCCCGGATGTTATAGTCATAGGTCAGGGTCTCAAGTGCTTCAGTAGTACCCGGCTTTGTTCCCAGGTTCTTATGCCACAATCTGCCCAGTGCATCATAATCCGATACAGCTATGGTTTTCCAGTTAGCTAAACCCACTTTATTCTCGGCCTTTGTTCTTCTGCCAAGATTGTCATAGGTATTACGATTGAATACGTAAGTGACCAATCCGTTTGGAAACGCCTTCTGATGTTCTACTACTGCACGCAGTGCCCTTCCTGAAAAGTCATACTGAGAGCTCACGATATCCTGTTCCCCGGTTTGATTGATCGATTTCACCTGGATCACCTGGCCATACTTATCATAAATATTTACCGCAGGTAAATACTGATTGGCAGTACCCAATACTTTTACCCGTTTCCAGGTAACCAATCCTTTTACATCAGGGGATTTTACCATTTCCTGCGCATAGTCGGGTGAGGTATTATACACGGAGATAAATTCGCTGCCCCAGTTATTATCCAGGGTGCTGGTTAACCCGGCAGGCAAATTATTATAATCATCGTAATGAGTTTCCGTTAACAATTCATAACCGGTTGCCAGCATGGTGGCCGTTGGGTAACTGCTGCTGGTACTTGCTGCCGACAAATGACTGGCCAATGCCGTACTATTGGACCATGAGCCTGTTGTAACAACCCGGTTCTGGCCGTCGTAACCGGTCACTATCCATTTACCCTGCTTCCTCATGTTGGCATCCTGTGCCATTACCACCCTGTCGCGCATATCATATACCATATAGGACACATCGGCACCGGGCGCTTTTCTCATGATCGTCCGTTTGCGATGATCGTATTCATACCTGAAGCATTGTTCATTCAGGATATCTCCGTTGAGTGCGGAAAGATCCCAGTTATTCTGTATCAGCAATTCCACGCCTCTCGGTTGTACTACACAACGCTGATTTTTGAGATCGTCATAAATATAATAGGTGCATAACCAGTCAGCATATCCGCTTCCTTCACCATTATCGGGCATTGCCTTTACCTGAACCTTTTTTAAGATCAGCAATCCATCCTTATCTGTAAACTCAATTACCTGCGTCCCTTTTTCATCAGTCGTAATATTTTTGTACAAAGTACCCGGCTGATATTTTCCTGCCTCTCCTGCCGGGGTGTAATAAGTACCCAGTCCATTCGGCACATCTGTTACATACCAGATCCTTACCGCATCGATACTTGTATTGATGGAATAGTTGCTTTCAACGCCCCGGCCACTGCCCGTCCAGCTATCGCCCTGGGGCATGGCCTTTAGCACCCGGTTTAAGGGTGAGGATTCCAGTATTCCCTGATTGTAATAGAAATGTTCGTTTGGCTCCTGTACTTTATAAAATGCCTTTTCCTCCTGCAGGGGGTTGGCTTTATAATTTCCATCACCGGTAGGAGATACATAAGGCAGCCATTTAATGGTTTCCCGGCCAAACGCGTCGTAAACCATCGGCGATACCACATCTATGTACGCATTATTATTGACGTTATAACTTCCCTGTTTTACTACGGTTTGCATGCTACGGCCCACCCCATCATAATAAACGGTCCCCTGCTTTGCCTCTGCAAGCGACGTAATACCATTGGCGGTCGATAAATCTGTGATGCCCGGCCGCTCAAATGTTCTTGTACGGATATAGTTCAGGTCCAGCGTAGTGGTAACTGTTCCAATACCTATGTGGCAGGCATTTGTAGCCGCCACTTCTCCCGTGTTGGCACAGGTCACTTTCCGCCGGTAGTAAACCGGTGCATACTGTTCTGCCGGTTCGTAAGTTATAGCTACAGCCTGTGGAATATCTGTAAAGTTGGAGCCGTCAGCAGACTGCTGCCACTGATACTGGTAATTGCCATTGCACCCGCCGCCGCTGGCCGTGCCCGCAGTTATAACACCGGGTTTTGTTCCGGAAGGAATAACTATTTCCGCCGGCACGATGGCATTGGGGTCAAGTTTTGGATATACGATTACATGTGCCACAGCACTATAAGAAATTATATTGAAACCGTTGCTGCAACCAGTATTCACCATCAGGCGGTAATATTTTGAGCGTGTAACATCAGTGGGCGTATACGAAATAAAATTGGCACCGGCTATATTTTCCGGATTATCAAATGCGCTATTACCGCTGCTTTGCCATTGATAGGTATAGGAGCCGGTGCCGCCGCTAACGCCGTTCACTGTAATGGCCGCTGCGGTGCCATTGTAAAGAATGGTTTGACTGGTAGGCGTAATAGCTCCAATCACCGCGGGTGTAACATCAACCACTGTTACATCTACATACGGAAATGTGTTACAACCACCGGGCTGATCCCAGCAAAAACCACAAACCGTGCTGTTGCGCGTATGAAACCGGTAAGTACCCGGTGTTGTAAATGTTTGGGTAAATGATTGCTGGTTAACATGGGAATCGGCAAAAAGGTCCCAGCTTGTACCGCCGTTGCTGCTGCCCCAGTAATGAGGCGTACCCACACCGCCCTGGCTGCTGATGGTTACCGGCTCACAAACATATACGGTAGTGGCGCTGGCAGTAATGGTACCATCTACCGGCTTGGGATTAACTGTCGTTGTAATATAAGTGGGATCGGTATAACAGCCATAACTACTGTTGTACCCACGGGCCATGTAATTATAGGTACCAGCAGGTAATGGAGGCGGCGTATACTGCTGGTCTTCCAGTAATAAATTATTTGCACCATCGAACCATTGATAAGTATCCAGGTTGGCATTGATCGACAACATAGGTGGTGGCGTTCCCTCGCACCAGGTTAAATTACCGGTAACCGGTGGCGCCGTTGGATCCATTATCTGAAACGACACCTGTTGGTAATAGGGTACTGAACAGCTCGAAAATGAAGTAACTTGTACATAATAGTTATCCTGGTCTGCAATCTGAAATCCATCAATGTAAAAATTACCCGTATAATTACCCTGCAAAAACTGGTATTCATTAAGATTTGGGTCCAGATAATTCAATGTATAATAAGCGCCTGAAGCACTGCTGCCTGCCTGAACATGACCATCGAACCTGCCGCAGGACCAGGCGTCAATGTATAAGGAAGGCGTTGTACTTATATTAACAGTAAATTTATACCTGGGTGATGTGCATCCTGTTCTACCATCATAAAATGAATACCACGCACCATCTCCGTTCTTACCGGCATAGAAAGTATATTCTGCCCAGGTATCCCCGTAATAAGCCATATAATTGATCTGGGACGGACTGGAAGATGTTTCTGTCTGATACCAGCGCAACTGTCCATACCAGTATTCATCCATTGGCCCATCAGGCGAATATTCTGCGCGGATCTTTACATATCCGGGGGAACATATTTCACCTGCCGGACTAACTTTGTATATATATAATTCAGGTTCACACTGTGCTTGTAAGTTGTTGGAATAACAGGCTACAAACCCGATTAAAAAAAACAACATGCGGGCGTAGGACCGGACGGAACGTTTAGAGAAGAACATCGGCTAAGGCTTTAATTCGTAATGGTTATATTTTCGTTCAGGATAGATTATTATATGTATTGCTTTCGCAATGAGTAATAAATTCCCATCCGGCAAACAATCGTTGCCGGTAGACCATACCAATAATTTTATATGAAAAAGCCACCTTACCCGTTTTGCCATACGCAATCAGGTCAGTTCAGTCACTGAACGGGCATCTATACCAAATAATGTAATAAGGAAAATGTACAGTGTAATCTAATCAGTTGAAGCACCATTGGAAGATATGGCATTGCATGGCAGTACAATCAGGTCATTTGCGTCAGAAGTGCAATGATTTTCTCGTGTGACTCTACCCAATGTATTAGATTGGTTTACCTGACAAATTTAATATTGTTGATCATTCAACAATCATATCGGTGCTCCTTTTTGATAAGTGCGCATATTTAGCGATAAACGCGTTGATTCAGGGAATAGCCGTGTAAAAAGAATAACGGAAAATACTATTATGATAAAATATTATAATACCCATTAGCTAACCCGCTTCCCTTCCATCAACAACCGAATGGCATGATCAAACGAACCGGCCTGAATGATCTGTCCGGCATTTACAAAAAATATTTCATCTGACTTTTCAATGGTGTTTAACCGGTGGGCTATTATTATCTGGGTGGTTTGGGCAGGCAGTTTATCCAGTATTTCACCCAACAGCTGTTCGGTTACCGTATCTATATTGGCGGTAGCTTCGTCGAGGATAAGCAATTCCGGTTCCCGCAACAATGCCCGTACAAATGCGATCAATTGCCGCTGGCCCAGACTCATGCTTTCACCCTTGCTGGTTACCGGTGTTTGCAATCCCTTATCGAACCGTTCCAGGATGTGCAACAGCCCTTTTTGTTGTAATATGTCATTCAGTTGCTCCCGGCTGTATTGCTGGTACTTTTCGTTACCATACAGGATATTGTCGTACAGGGTACCGGTAAATAAAAATGGTTCCTGCAAAATAAAACCGATCTTCTGCGTTCTTTCTTCCGTTTTGTACGTGCGGATATCTTTTCCATCGAGTAATACCTGTCCGCTTACAGGGTCGTACAACCGCGCTATCAACGAAGCTGTGGTGGTTTTACCACCACCGGTGGGACCAACAAAAGCATACGTTTTTCCACGTTCCAGGGTAAAGTTCACCTGACGCAATACTTCCTTTTCGCCATATTTAAATGACACCTCCCGAAACTCCAGCAATCCTTTTCCATTCGCGGCCTCCACATTCATCACCGGCATATCCGATTCCATAGCCAGTACTGCGGAAATGCGGTCCCAGCCAGCCATGGCTACCTGAAATATTGGCCAGATACCAGCAATCTGCCGCATTGGATCATAAAAGCGGGACAGATAAACAAAATAACTGATCATAAACCCGATAGTGAACTGCCCCTGCTGCAGCAGAAAAATGCCAAAGAACAGTACGATGATCTGTGCCACATTACCGGCAAGGCCATATGACGGAATAAAAATATTATTGGCTACACCCGCTGCTACTGCCCGGCGATAGTTCTGATTATTGATAGTTGCAAACCGTTTACTAAAATAATCGCGCCGGTTAAAAGCCACTACCACTTTAAAATTATCCAGGCCTTCCTGTATTTCAGCACTCATGCTGCCTACTGTTTGCAGACTGGCCGCATTTCGTTTTTTGATCCAGGGTGACATGAATTTTGTAAAAAGCAACACGATCATCGCAGGCGCCAGGGCAGCCAAACCCAGTTTTATATTTACGGCCAGAATAAAAACAGCTGCGCCGATCATCATGAACAAATTACCCACGAATTGCAGCAAGCCCTGTGAAAAAAACTGGTTCAGTTTATCGGTATCGTTGTTGATGCGTGAGATCAGGTCTCCGGCTTTGTTCTGGCTGAAGAAGGCAACGGGTAGCGACTGTAATTTCGAGAACAACTGGTTGCGCAGGGAAAACAGGATATGCTGGCCTACAGCGCCCATCCACCGGGTTTGAAAATAACTGGCAACAAACCCCACCAGGTACAATGCAAAAACCAATGCAGAAGCACGCACAACACCCGAAAAATCTTTGGTAATAATAGAGGTATTGATGGTATGGGCAATAATGATCGGTACTATCAGGGCAGTAAGGGTATTGGCGATCAGGGCCATAAAAGCCAAAGACATGACCCTGCGCTCACCTTTTATAATGGGCATTAATTTTCTTAACGCGGTAAAGGGCTTGCTTGTTCCTGTATTAAGCTGATAATTCATACTCGCTGGTACTCTTTTGTGATTCGAACAGTTGATTATATTCAGGTGAGTGTTGAAGCAGTTGCGCATGTGTTCCGGTAGCAATGATCTCTCCTTCCATCAGCAACACACACTGATCGTAATCGGTAACAGAGGAGATCTTCTGGGTAACCGAGATCAACGTAATGCCCGGGTACAGCGTGCTCACATTCTCCAGGATCCTTTTTTCGGTTTGTGCATCTACCCGCGCGGTGAAATCATCCAACAACAACACTTTAGGGTTTAAGGCCAATGCACGGGCCAGCATGATCCGCTGTTTCTGGCCACCCGATAAATTCAGTCCGCGTTCAGAGATAACCGTTTCCAGCTTATCGGGCAATGATTCAATAAAATCTGACAACTCTGCTGCACGAATGGCCTTCTGCATATCTTCCAGGGTAACCTGTTCCGCAAATGCGATATTCTCCTTAATGCTCATGTTGAAGACCACACTATCCTGGAACACAAAGCCCATTTGGCGGTGAAATAGTTGTTTATCCATCTCTTCCAGTAGTACGCCACTGTACAACACCTTCCCCTGTTGTGGCTTTACCAGCCCGCTCATTACATATAACAATTGCGTTTTCCCAGCTGCGGTGGGGCCAATGATGGCTGTTCTGGTACCAGGTTGTATGGTGAGTGAAATCTCATCCAGCACTTTCTTTTCACCAAACCGGAGGGTGATGTCAGCCAACTGCACCGGCCCGGTTAATTGAACAGGTTGCGTACCTGTTTTTGGGGGGCCTTCTGCCGATAAGAGTGCAGAAACGCGTTCATATGAGGCTGAAGACTGGGCAATGATGTTGGCCATAAAACCGATCATGATGATCGGGAAGATCATAATGCCGATGTAACTCGAAAACGCAGAAAAATCACCCAGCGACATACTGTCGGTGATCACAAAATGACCGCCCAACAACAGTACCGCCATCGAACAAAGACTGGCCACAAAAGTAATCACCGGAATAAGGATCGCTAAATACCTGATTATCGATAACCGGATATCACGGGCCTTTGTATTGGCTTCGATAAATTTATTGTTTTCCTGGTGCTGGGTATTCAATACCCGGATAAGCGCCGCACCCAGGATGCTTTCATTGATCACTTTGTTCAACCAGTCTATAACGCCCTGTACTTCCCTGAAAAACTTCCTGATCTTTTTCATGATGATTGTACGGGCCACCCAAATAACAGAGATCAGTGACAGTACGACCAAAGCCAGCTTCCAATTGGTGATCAATAGTAAAATACTGGCGCCGAAAAGTAAACAGTAAGAAGAAATGAGGTTGCCCACCGCCATGCCAACAAATAATTTTACCGCATCTACGTCAGAAGTAAGATTGGTAAGCAAACGAGCCGGCGATACTTCCATTACATAGGAATAATTTTGCAATGCAATCTTTTCTGCCAGTTTCTGCCGCAGGTCCCTGGCCACCACTTCAGAAGCATATGACTGTACCACCGACTGCAGGTAGGTGAAAATAAACACCAGAAAAGTTACGATAGCAAATTGCCACAGCAGTTGTTCTTTGATCGTATGCGCCTGCGCATAGGAATCTATCGCCTTTGCAATGATCTTTGGGATCAGTAACCCCAACAGGCTGGCGCTGACGGTAAAAAAACTTAACAACGCAATCAGCTTTTTATACCCGAGCACCAATGCATTGATCTTTGGCTTTGCGGGGGGTGCACCACCTTTTGTTTTCATGATGAATTATTCTATATAGTATGACGAGCAAAGGACTAAAGAATTGCTATAAAAACAGATTTTTTTGCTCCTGACAGGGTAAATTAAACATATTTTCAATACTTCCTAATTAAGAAATCAATCAGGATTTCATCCACTAATTTGGCCAGGTTAGCGAAAGCTTCGTTTTTTGACCGTTCGTATCTTTCATCCTTAAACTCCTGGTATTCGATCCCCACATGATAAAAATCTTTTTCATCGGTAACACCTAGAAAATGTGTTAAGCTTTTAATATGAGGCACCAGGTGATTGATACTCTCCCTGATCCCGCCTTTTTGGAATTCAAATTCACCCGAAGCAGTGAAAACCAGCAGTTTTTTTCCTGATAAAACAGGCTCGATGGGAAAATCGCCACGGGAAAGGTCAAATGAAAAAGTTTTACTGATCCGGGCAATCTGATCGAACCACGCTTTCAACACGGCAGGCATTCCATAATTATACATGGGAGTACCAATTATAATAAGATCGGCCGCTTCAATCTGGCCGATGAACTCGTCTGATCTGGCCAACGCTTTTCGTTGTAGTTCGGTCAATTCTTTTTTGGAAAAGGCGCCTGCAATCCATTCAGATGTTACAAAGGGAGGCGGACATTTTACCAAATCCAGTTCTTCTATTTCAACCTGCTGGAGGCCCAATTTAAGAAGATCCAGAAAATCGGCCGACAATTTCCGGGTGAGGGACCTTTCCATTCCGGCACTCGATTGTACGCTTAATATCTTCATTACTGGCATTTTTTATTAGCCTGTAAAATTCTTCCTATTTGTAAAAAAATAAATTAAACTGGTTCAAGAAATAACTACAAGTCCTTTTGTGCCCGGATCTTACTCAGCATTTCAGGAGAAATGCCGAGATAGGAAGCAATCAAATATTGGGGAATTTGTGCATTCAATAATGGATATTTTATCAAAAATGCTTTATACCGGCTTTTTGCATCCTGTGCGTTTCTAAAATAAATACGCATCAGTAATGCCGTTGCATAATTCTGAAGTATTATTCTAAAATACTTTTCAAGCCGGGGGCCATATAATAAACAGATATGGCCTTAAAAATGACAATTGCAGCGTTTGAATAATTACACTTTAAAACAAAGAGGTAAACGACTGTTCTGCATTAACTTTTTTAACAAGGGTATCCAAATGTTTATACGTTGCGTTGTATAAGAAAACAGCCATACTGATCCGTTTTACGCCGCATTCTGCCAGGGTTTTAACAGCCGCATCTTCCAAATTGATCCCAACAACACCCGCCTCAATCAATTGCCGGATATTGTCGTTTAATTCAGCCAGGTCATTTGTATACCCCCTTTCAAGATCAACAGACAGCGGAATACTGGTGCATGCGCTTATTCGCCGGATCACAAACAACAATTCACTAAAGGGTATTTTTTCACCATCTTCATAACCCAATGAATTGGCTATAGCGCTACTTGATGTCGCAATGGCTTTATAGCCGTTTTCTTCTATACGACTCGCACTTTTTACATTCCAGGCATTGGCAATAATAAAGGGTGTTGGCTGCTGATGCAGCTGCAGGAATATTTCGTAGTTGTTCATGTTTGTTTATCTGATTAATTAAAAATATGGTTGTGTTGCGCAGCAAATTGTTCAAAGGAGGTGGGTGTTATCCCGAAAAGTTGATGTGTGTGATTATCTACAAACGCCTTGGGATTCCTTATTCTTTCTGCAGCCTGCTCTGCTAGTGCATCGATAAAATAGGGCGGCAAACCTGCCGATGACAAGGTTGTTTTCCGTTCGTTCCAACTTACAGGCACATACCTGATCGGTTTATCAGTAACGCTACTTACGATACCAGCAATGTCTGCCATAGACAATGCTGCCGGACCGGTTACACGCAGTGATTCGCCATAGTGCCCGCCTTCTATCAATAATGCCGCAGCTATCTTTGCTACGTCGCGGAGATCAACCGGGGACATACTTATTTTTTCCAATGGTAAACGTAGTTCACCACTCTCACGCATGGCTGCTGCTTCACGCAGGTACACCTGCATAAACTGGCTGGGACGCAGGTGCGTCCACTGAAGACCGGACCGTTCCAGGTAATCTTCGATCTGTTCATGTTCGCGGGTATACCGGAATCGTTGTGGGTCGTAGCCTTGCTGTGATTCCTCACCGGAGAATTTAATTACATGATGTACACCTGCCTGTTTACAGGCATCGATAAAAGTGCATTGCGTTTCAACCATCCGGTCATTTGCTCCTGAGATCAACAGAACCCGCTCCACTCCTTCCAATACCGCTTTCAGTGTTTCCCTGACCGCCATGTCGCCTGTATATAAATCTACTCCAGGCAAATTAGCCACCTGTTGGGCTTTAGCTGTATCGCGCACCAGGGCACGAACGGGTATTTGTTGGGCAGCCAGTGCCTGCACGATCAAAGTGCCACTATTACCAGCGGCACCGCTGACGAGAATATTGTTATTTTTCATAGAGACAAAACTATAAAGCAGCTTAATTGCTGAGGGGGTGTACATTTAGCAATTTGAGGGGTTGTTTGTTCAATTATCCCATGATACCTTAGCTTAATGAAACAAGTGACCTTTTTGATTGCTGACGGGATATTGAAACCAAGTAGCCTTTTCAATGCGATCGAGGTGTTCGAAAAAGCCAACGAGTTTTTGGAACAAATTACTGGTGAACCTTACTTCGATATCCGGCTTACAGGAACCAATTTGCAACAACGGTTGGTGAATGGCTTATTCAGCCTGCAGGTAGCGCCGCTTCAGGACATCGATAAAGCCGGAATAATTATCCTGCCAAGCTTTGCAGAGCAGGAAGATTATGCGATCCGTAAAAACCGTGCCGTATTGGATTGGATTATCAGTCAATACCACGCAGGCTCAGAAGTTGCCAGTTTGTGTACTGGTACGTTTCTGCTGGCAGCTACCGGACTGTTGAATGGTAAACCTTGCGCCACCCATTGGAAAGCGGAAGCCTACTTTCGTCGGTTGTTCCCCGAACTGGACCTGCATACCAACAAAATTGTGACCGACCAGGATGGTGTTTATACTGCAGGAGGCGCCATCTCAAGTCTTAACCTGGCGTTGTATATCGTAGAAAAATACAGTGGTCGTGAAACGGCGTTATATGTTGCCCGGGTTTTGCAGATCGACATTGACCGGGATTCACAATCGTCTTTCATTATGTTCGAAGGCTTAAAAGATCATAAAGATGAAGTGATACGCGATATTCAACATTTTATTGAACAACATATGGGTGACCGGCTGACAGTAGACCAACTTGCCATACATTGTAGTATGGACCGCATAAACTTTACCAGGCGGTTTAAAAAAGCTACGCAACTCTCCCCTGCCGACTATGTTCAACGAATTAAAGTAGAAGGCGCCAAACGTCTTTTTGAATCCACCGGTAAACAAATCAACGAAGTGATGTATGAGGTGGGATATGTAGACGTAAAAGCCTTTCGCCAACTATTTAAAAAAATAGCCGGGATGACGCCCGGCGATTACCGCAATAAGTTCAACAAAGCAGCATATACGAATGCGTTTTAAGAAGTGTTACTTTACTTTTTCCTCTACATAACTCTTGAAAGAATCAACTACAGCCTGGCAAAAATTCCGCTGTTCCTCAACTGATGGTTTATCATCCGGTTCAAAAGCTTCTGTAAGTATTACCGGGTTACCCTCGCTGAAAGTAATTTTAGCCGTGCGGCCACTGTTTAAGGTATAAGTGATCAGTTTATGTTCTACAACCTCATCGTAGGTACCGGTAAAATCGAAATTAAAACTGCCATCTTTCGTACCCATCCTGTATAAAAATTTCCCGCCGGCCCGGGGATCATTTTCTACCACCGGGTTGTGCCAGTCATCATTTATATTATTCCATTGTTGAATAGCTTTCGGATCATTCCACAGCTTCCAGATCAGTTCAATGGGCGCATGGATCTCACTGGTTACTGTTATCATTGGTTTCTGATTCATATTATAACGTTTATTGACAAACTTAGCGTCTTTAGCACCTATTACAGGGGTGCAAATGCGACATTTTGAGTGGTGGATTGCGACAGCATACTTTCGGATTATTTGATAACTTCACTAATTATCTCAAAGCAAAGCATTTTATGAAAAAATTAGCTTCAGTATTTTTTGCTGCCGGCTTTTTATTGGCAGCGTGCAACAATGAGCCTGCAACAACAACTGCTGCCGACACTCCGGCAGACAGCACCAACATTACGTCAACCATTCAACCAGCATCTCCCCCAGCCAATTTCAAACACGCCACGGCAAAAGTAAATGGCATCGACGTCCACTATGTGATCGGTGGTTCAGGTGAACCGCTTGTGTTATTGCATGGCTTTGGACAGAACTGGTATATGTGGAACCGGCTGCTGCCAGAGTTCTCCAAACATTTCACCGTAATAACACCTGACCTGCCAGGTTTGGGCGAATCGGGAAAACCAGATAGTGGTTACGATAAAAAAACACTGGCTACTTATATCCATGGTGTCGTAAAACAACTGGGTTACGACCACATTAACCTGGCAGGTCACGACATTGGCCTGATGGTAGCCTATGCCTACGCCGCACAGTTCTCCAACGAGGTAAACAAACTGGCGTTGATGGATGCATTGCTGCCTGGTATTGAGCCGGTTTGGACTCAGGTGAAAGGTTCTGCCTGGTGGTTTGGCTTCTTTTCCTTTCCGGCTTCTGGTGAGTTGGTAGCTGGCAGAGAACGTTTATTCCTTACTAATTTCTGGCCGGTAGTAGGTCATGTAAAAGACCCGTTCACCACTGAAGAAGTAAATGAATTTATACGGGCTTACACCGTAAAAGGTGGCACCACAGGCGCCTTTCACTGGTTCGGTGCATTTGAACAGGACGCAAAAGACAATAAGGTATTTATGAAGACCAAATTAAAAATGCCTTTACTTGCAATGGGTGGCGAATATTCCGCCGCAACCTACCTGGCAGACCACTGCAAACTGGTTGCAGAACATGTAACAGGCACCAATATCAAAGGCGCCGGGCATTGGATAGTACAGGAGAATACGGCCGAGGTGCAAAAAGGACTGTTGGATTTCTTTCTTTCAAAATAATAATACATGAAATAAAAAAGGACAAAGCAAATCATTGAATTGCTTTGTCCTTTTTTATTACCAGGAATGCCCCTATTTCTCCTCACTCTTCACCAGTGGAATCTTATCAAAAGGCCATTGACCATCCTTTATTGGGAAGGTTACAAGTTTGTTTGGGTCTATTACCACATGTTTGATGCGTTCCCGGTGCCAGGTGTATACAATATGTACCAGTCCGTCGGAGGTTTGAATGATAGACGGATAAGAATATTGTTTGGTTGAGTCAGCCATATAGTCAAGGATCAATGCAGCCTCCCAGTTGTGGCCATCCCTGCTTACGGCTACATTTATGATGCCGCGTCCGTTGTGGCCCATGTCTTTTTCATCGCGGGTGGCATGGTTATATACCAGCATCTGTCGCCCATCTTTAAGCGTAACCGCATCCAGGCCGGAGTTGTTATTGGGCAGCGAGGTATTTGTCATTTCCGACCAGGTAAGTCCTTTATCTTCGGACCAGCACTCTGCAATATGACCGTCTGCATTATAAGGGGTTCTACATAATAGCTGAATACGGCCATCTGCATACGTGAGTAAGGTGGGCTGTATGGCGCCAATTTTTAGCGGGTCATTCAGTGGCCCAATAAAGGCGCAGGACTTACCACCGTCTGTACTCCTTTCAATATGAGCACGCCAACCGTTAGTTTCAGTGCTGGATCCGGAAAGAATGGTGCCATCATGTAATTGGATGGGTTTGTTTTTTATTGGACCAAGCAGGTTGCCCGGCAGTTTCTGCGCTTTACTCCAGGTGTGGCCATTATCACTGGAAGTTTTATACTCTCCCCACCATTCCCGGGGATTGGGCCCTACTTTATAATACAGCATCACCGGACCACCTTTTGGTTGAAAGATAACCGGATTCCAGGTAGGAAATCGTTTGCCATCTGGTTGTATGCCATCAGCCACAGAGATGGGGGGCGTCCAGGTACCATCTGTTTTTTTGCGTTGCAACCGTATCTCTACATCGGGATTCCTTTCAGCCGTACCACCGAAATAGGTGGCCAGCAATTCTTTGTTTTCGAGTTCAACAATTGTTACTGCATGGCAGGAAGGAAAGGGTGCACTCTTATATAGAAATTCTTCCTGCACAACGCCGGGTTTCTTGTTATTATTCTGATAATATAAGCCCACTACCAGTATACTTAAGGTCAGGAAAACTTTTATCATGTGCTTTATTTTATTTACAGGGTAATGGCATCCACCGCTACACCCAACAATTTCATTGAAATATTATTCAGGCTTTCTTTATCACCTGTAAAATGAATGACCGCATTCCGGTGTATCATGGTTTCGCCTGGCTGAAGGGCCGCGGCTGGTGAAGAACTTTCTATTTCATAGAACCGGCCCATCTGGCTGCCGTTTATCGGACCGTCGTTATAGGCATTTACGGCATCACCGGCAAATGGTTCCTCCTGTATTTGCCATAAGGAGTTAACATAATCGGTTATGCCTTCCTGCAGGGAAAATTGAGTGACCGTCAGCACCTGGTTGGTGGCATCGTAACTAACGGCCAACGGCATTGCCCGTAAAGGAGAAATGCCAATTTTACTCCGGTGATTGGCATCTGCTTTAAATAAGATAAGTCCGTTTGCCGCCTGTAACCTTTCGGCCGGAACTTTGCCAAAGTAATCGTCGGTTACTATCTTCCCCAATATGGAGGCATCCCCTTGTTTATAAGGAATAGCCACATTTGTTTTGTCAGAAGCGTTCATCATGCAAAGGATCCAGATCGACAACATGCCATATTTTTTATCCCAGGCATTTGTACCGGTATTGGTAAGGCCGTTTACCGTTTCAAACCCAACAGCCTTTATTCCCTGAGGGATCACCATTCCCAATAAATTTTCAATCCCCTTGTTATCCCAAAGACTGATGGTTCGATCTATTTCCAGATCAAAGGTGTTGCCTGAATAATTTTCAAGCCGCATAGCCTTTTTAAAACGTGCCTGCGATTGGGAAACGCTTATTACGTCAAATGCCTCTGTATCGAATGCTGCAGGCACAAACCAGTTGTCGAATGTAAAGTCAGCACCTTTTTTGAAATACACGGAGAACTGCCCGCCTTCGGGGCCAAGCCATACACGTTCTTCCCCGCCAAAAGCATTCATATGTTCAACCGTTTTTCGGGAAGCGATCAGTTCTTGGTTCACCCAGCCGAAACTTTGTCCATTCATACCATCTGTAGTGCTGGTCATAACCCTGCCCTGGTAAGCAGGCAGAATGATCACTGCTGCACCTGAATCATCATCATCTAAAACAATGAGATCGTGATGATATTGTTTCAAAAAATCAAGATCATAGCCAAAGGTTCCTTTTGCAAAAGCCATACATTGTTTAGTATTTAAAAAAAGAACACGGAGTTGTTTCCGTGTTCTTTTTATATTATAGTTTACGATTGTGGCAATCCATAACCGTTCCTGACTTTTCCTTTCGAATTATTGATCGTTTCAGAAGGTATTGGCCAGTAGTACCTGGGCGGATCATTGGGACTGGTGATTCCCGAAAGAATATTCCGGTCATAGGCAGCAATAGTAGCAGGAGCGCTTATTAAATTATATCCCCAATTGGTTTTTACATAGCCCTGGCCTACCAGTTTTGCCGCAATTGTATCATGAATATTTATAAATAAACCCTGAATGGCCAGGTTATGCGCAGTTCCATTTACTTTTACGGAACTGATGGAACTGAAATTATATTGACCTCTCCAGCCAGGATAAAGCTCCGGCCTGGTGCTGTCGGTCACATCGTTAGTCAATGGGTTTGCTAACGTAACCATTTTTGTATAAATATAATTAGAGATCTGGTTACCATTGGGGAATATATGAAAGCCCTGCGACTTGAGATCGTTTATCATGGTAGCCATTTCCTGGCGAACTGCCAATGCTTTTTCTGGAAACTTACCTGAGCGAATCAAATCCCAGCGACGGGTTCCTTCGCCTACCAGTTCCAGTTTACGTTCCTGTAACACCGCTTCTTTTAAGGCGTCACCGGCCAGCGCACCTATATTATGACTGGCATTGCCAAAAGCCCGTTGCCTGATCTGGTTCACCAGGGTAATGGCAGCTGCGTTTTGTCCCAATTCAGCTTTCACTTCAGCCGACATCAACAGCACATCGGCCATTCTTAAGATCGGCCAGTCCATCCCTGAGTTTCTTTGAGCCGACGTGTATGGCGGGGCCATCCTGTTCTCGTCCCATTTGTTGATCGAAATGCCACCGGTGCTTTTATTTCCCGGAAGAAAAGAAAGTATTTTTTCATTTCCATCGCCATTGCTACCAGTAACAGTCACACTGGCATCCCGTCTTTTATCGCCATTTTCAAATTCCCCATAGTAAAAAGTGGGAATGATCCTAAGCGCGCCGAACGTTTTGGTAGGTGCGGCATTGTTGCTGCCACCATCTGATGGCCGGCCAAATGCATAGGGGTATTCGCTGGTGGTTGCCGATACCCCACCCTGGATATTTCCCAACTGAAACAAAGACTCCGGACTTGTTTTCAGATCAGCAAAAAACTGGAAATGCCGTTGGAATGGGTTGTTAAATCCGGCCCTGTCATCAGTAGTAATTAAAGTCGCTGACCCTTTATTGTCGATGGCGGCCTGCAAATACTGATCGGCCATATTGTAATAAGCGAGGTAATCGACACGGCGGGCATACACACAACCGAATTGTTCAGCTCCCTTTTTTGTAAATTGTACATCCCCATATAACCCTGATACATCTGTACGGATGGTTTGATAGCCGCCTGAATAAAGCGCCATTTCCCCAATGAGTGCATCGCAGAATGTTCTTGACATTCTCTCGGCACCTATTCCACCCTCACCCAGTCTGTACATCAGCGGTTCGGCCTCTTTCAGATCAGCGATCAGGCTATCGTAAATAGCAAAACGGGAACTCAGTGAATAGTCTGAAATGGCGTTATTATATTCATAACCATAAGGCACATCGCCAAAATGTTTTATCAAATCAAAGTAACACAGCGCCTTTATTGTCATAGCCTCGCCGTAGAGCTGCGTCCAGTCGGTTGGTTTACCGCCGGCTGCATCGTCCTGATAAACCTGTTTTGCTTTAATAAGACCGGCTACTTTCTTTGCACGGGCCAGGGTGCTATACAAACCGTTAAACCCACCTGATACAGCGTTTATAGGTAACAGATCAGACCGTAAAATGGCATTCAGGTTATTACTGGAACCATCCTCGGGATACATTTCTGCATCCGAACCAATGGGGTCGTTCCATCTGTAGGTTCCCATAATACAGTTCTGCCGGTAGTTGGCATAACACCAGGAAAGTGTTTTGTATGTTTCCGATGGTGTGGAGGTAACGAATGCATCGTCTACATTGGATGGGGAATTGGTGTCCAGCCAATCTTTTTTACATTGGGTAAAAGCAATGCACAGCGTAATTGGTAATATATAGTTGATTAACTTTTTCATTTTTGCGCTTTTTAAAATTAGAAACTAAGATTAACACCAACAACATAAGACCGGGGCCGGGGATATGCACCAAAATCAAGACCGGTGGTAGGATATTGGCTGTTGTTGTGGTTAGGATCTACGTTTACTTCAGGATCGAGCCCTGAATAGCTGGTAAGCGTAAACACATTATATACGCTACCATAAATACGCAGCCGACTGATCTTCGCTTTAGACACTATAGATTTAGGTAATGTATACCCCAACACCAGCGTGTTCAGGCGCAAGAATGAACCGTCTTCGATACCCAGCGTTGAGGTTACGCCTACCTCATTATAAGCCAGCGGCAATTTTGCATTTGCATTGGCGGCATTTAACTGATCGGGTGTGGTCAATTTTACCAGTTGTCCGTTCTGTACATCGTATATTTTATACGCGTCTTTAAGAATGGCCAGGTGGTTTTCATAAACACCTGCTTCCTTGGGACCATATAACGTAGCCAGTTTATTAGCATTATAGATCTGGTTGCCATAGCTCCAGTTAAAGTACATACCCAGATCAAAACCTTTATAGGAAGCACTTACGTTGAACCCGCCTGTATGGATTGGATTCATATTGCCAATAACGGCAATATCGTTCCCATCGATAATACCGTTCGTATCGAGGTCTTTGAATTTTGGCAATCCGGGATAGGCAGCCGAATTGGGCACACCATGCACAACGCCAATATTAGTTCCTCCGCTGGGAACACCTTTTTTAAGGGTATATGTCCCGTTATTATAATCAAAATCATTAGTTGTATAAAAACCATCATACACCAGGCCACGAACCAGTCCAACAGGACGGCCCTGTTGCAGGATATAATCCTGGGTTGGATAAGACTGGGTACCAGACCAGGCGGCAGTATACAAACCGTTTACGTTGCCTGCCAGTTCATCTATATTGCTTTTATTCCAGTTGATATTACCACCTACAGACACGTTCCAGTCTTTATTTTCGAAAAGTGTTGCGTTCAATGACAATTCCACCCCTTTGTTACTTGTTTGTCCAATATTGGCAGTTGTTTGGGTGAAACCGGTGATTCCTGGAATGGTGGCAATCATCAGCAGATCCTTGGTTGTGTTATGATACACATCGATAGTTCCCGACACCCGGTTTTTAAAGAAAGAGAAGTCAACACCCAAATCGCGGGTGATGGTTGTTTCCCATTTCAGGTTGGAGTTTGCAAGGGTTGTGGAAGCAAAGTCATAAGCAGACTGGCGCCGTTGATTGATGGAATATTGCAATCGCTGATCAGTAACGGAGGCCCATAATTGAGACCATTTGCTGGCATCAATACCATTATTACCTACCTCACCGAATGAAGCACGCAGTTTTAAATTATCCAGCCAGTTAACATCCTTCAAAAAAGATTCATCCGACATCTTCCAGGCAAAAGCGCCTGCCGGGAAGTACCCCCAACGGTTAACCGGGGAAAATTTAGAAGAGCCATCGGCCCGGAACGTGAACGTAAACAAAAACCGGTCAAGTAAGGTATAGTTGATCCGGGTAAAATAAGAGTTGATGCGAACGGGCGTAGCTACGCTGGAAGATATTGTAGACGAACCCGATGAATCGAACTGGTTGATCTGGGCAAATGCCGTTTTCTCGTCAAAATTCGAAGGAAAGCGGGTCGCCTGAATGCCCATATTGGTACCGCCGGAATTGTATATTTCATAACCACCCAACACATTAAACCGGTTGGCGTCATTGAGCTGGAATTGATAATTCAATGTATTTGACCAACGCATTTGCCAGCTATCGTTTTTGCGATAGTCAACATTGCCTGCATATTTTGCTACCCCTGCATCATCCACATAATTATTGTAAATAGCGCCCGACCAGAATTTACGCTGATTCCATCCCCTGTTAAAAAACAGGTCGGTATGCGCTGTGAGCCCCTTTATCACTTCCCAGTTTAAAGACGCCTGGCCACGAAGCGTTTGATCGAGTGTAAGCGGGTTATAATCTGCAGCGCGCACAGACGGAGCATACATGTCCCACAAAGCGTTTTTCCCGTATAGCTCAATATTGCCAGTGGTCAGCGCATTCAGATCGCCTAATATATTACCCGTGGTAATTGGCCGGAATTTATAGGCTGTAGAAAGTATAGATCCGCTACCATTCGTGGTACCTTCATCACCAAGGCTTCTGGTATCAATAAGCCGGGTATCTAAACCAAAGGTTACATTATCGAACAACTTGTGGCTGACCTTGAATGAGATGTTAGCCCGTTTCAAATAAGAATTCAGCTTCATTCCCTGTTCATCGAGGTAGTTGGCCGAAACAAAAACCTTTGTTTTTTCTGTACCGCCGGTTATGGTCAAATCGTGGTTTTGCGAGTTAGAACTATTATAGATATCCCGTTGCGGATCGTGGGTGGCAAGCCCCTTGTAACTATCAATGCCGCCTGTATTGTTGCCGGCATTGGCCCCAAGACCATACAATTTCTCGAATGGGGTTTGATACGCAGCGCCATTGGCAGCAGTATTGGCCCATACATACTGCAGGTAATCATAAGGATTCAATGCTGCCAGGTATTTTACCGGCGTATTCCATTTCTGATAGCCATTATAACTGATGGTTGTTTTGCCGGCCGTTGCGCCTTTTGTTGTAATAAGAATTACGCCATTGGCGCCCTGTGCACCATAAATGGCCGTAGCAGAGGCATCTTTCAACACATCAATGCTTTTCACCTGGTCTGCAGGCACATCACTTATATTACCGGGAACGCCATCAACAAGGATCAATGGCTGATTGCTTTGCGAGATGGAAGTTCCGCCCCGCACACGGATAGCGACATCTGCACCTGGCCGGCCATCCTGTGTAACAATATTTACACCTGGTAATTTTCCCTGCATAGCCTGCGCAATATTGGGAACCGGAGCGTCCGAAATCACTTTTCCACTCACGGAGGCTACAGAACCGGTCAGATCTTTTTTCTTAACCGTACCATACCCTATCACCACCACTTCGTTCAGGTTGGTCGCTTCTTTGTCGAGGGTAATACTCAGCGGCTCACCACTTTTGGCGGTCACTTGTTTTTTAACATACCCCACCAGACTTATTTCCAATTGTACATCGCCCGACCGGGCTACTGAGAAAGAAAAAAATCCCTTTTCATTCGTACGGGTGCCAATATTGGTGCCTTTAACTGTCACGGAGACATCAGCAAGGCCTGAACCCGTACTTTTTTCTGTAATAGTTCCTGATACCTTTTGTTCCTGGGCGAACAAGCTACAAGTCCATAGCATCAGAACAAGCAGAAGCATCTTACTTTTCATACTGCAATCGTTTTGATTTGTGTTTAAAGCATTTACACCCCTTATCGGCTCTCATTTTTGCTTCGAAAGGAGCATAAAAGCCAGGTTTTTCAGGATTTATTTTCCTGAAGGCTGTTAAAATTAGGGCTGCATTTATTTCGTATGGCAGGGCCAGCAATATGCAATGGCCCGGTATGTTTCTAAATAATTGTTATTCTGACGTGAATAAAGTTAAAATAACTTTATGATATCTTTATCAATATAAACACTTATTTCTCCCAGAATTTTAATGGTAATCAAAGAAATGAAGGATCATTAAGCCTGGGTATCAGGCAAAAAAAAACGTCCCAATTGAGTGGGACGCCTTTCAAAACACTAAATGACTATTGACTGAAATACTTATTTAACCTTACTTACCAGGGTTTCTTCCACATAACTGTGGCTTCTGTTAATTGAATATACTTCTGTGGTGTTTCCTTTTTTGGATTTTACGGTCACATGCAGGGCAGCATCACCAAAATCTTCAGATTTCAACAGGAATTTCCTGGTAAGACCAGCGCCTTTGAATTTTTCCTTATATAACACATTGCCAAATTCATCGCGGAAAACTACTGTATACTCGTCTTCTTCTTTATTTGCCAGGTTCAATTCGAATACCGGTTGATTTTCCATGTTTCCGATGAACTTCAATTCAGTTTTGTGATCGTCTTTCTCTCCGTCGTTAGCCAGTGCAGGGATTGTAAATGCCAGGGTTAAAGCAAGGGCAACTACAGCTAACTTTCCAAAATTCCCCGAATCAGTTTTCATAATTGTATGTTTTACTCTTTTGTTTCGTTTGATGATGCAAACATACTGCGCGTTTCGGCTCCCTGGAAATCAACTCAACGTGGTTTTTAGGATGGTAAAACCGTGTACAAAATGTTAAAACCCGCCATGGTAGCGGGCTTTATAAATTTAGCACTATGATGCCCAAGGCTTCAAAAGCAAACTCGATTCATTAATTGGCCGTTTTTCTGCTGGCTGTGAATAAATATCGTTTTCCATAGAAATTCTGCGTTTTTTGATAGGAACACAATACCAGCAGGAAGCCAGCCAGTTTCTGTTTACAGGGAGCGTAACATGAAGCCAGTCTTCGTCCCGCGATAAAAAAATCCCGCCCCGGATCAACCGGGGCGGGATCTATATTATAATACGACGGGTAAGTCCTAATTAAACAAATTAATGGTGGCGCCTATTTCGTAACTGCCATCAACATATGATTTTATGCCACCGGTTTGGGTGGTGTACATCAATTGAATAACTGCTGTCTTTTTGATATTTACACCAATGCCGGCCGTTACACTTTTAGAAGTATGGTATACAGCCATTACGTTAGCCAAATTATCAAGGAAGGATACGTTTACCCCTGCATCGATAATATCATCATATCCTCTTATAGCGCGATAGGCAACCTTGGGCTCAATGGTGCTTACAGCTCCTTCCATTTTAAGTTTATAGGCAGCAGCTGAATATACCAGCGTACCGCCATTTATACCACGGTTCACCCCAGTGAACATAGCCCTGATGTTGGGCAGCGAACTTTGAATGGTCCAGTGGTCGTCGGTATAAGCCATACCAAAATCACCGCCAAAATAATTGTCGCGCGCATTGTATGCCAACAAAGTGGGATCATTGAGGTCGCCGTCAACTTTATCAAGGTTTATCCGTTGAAAATCGAATGACATCGACAGGCCAAAGTGCAATACCTGGTTACGGGTAGCGCTTAGTGGCATGTGATAGGCATAAGACAATGCCAGGTGTGTCCTTTTTATCAAACCGGCTGCATCGGCCATCATGTTCAAACCTATGCCACCGCGGTTGCCGGTGTTAAAATCGGCTGTAACGAAGGTACTTACCGGTGCGCCTTCGATACTGTTCTGCCATTGACGGCGATGCGCTGCATTGAGGTGCAGGCCTGAATCGATACCTGCCATGGCTGCGTTGCCCAGGTACTGGTTCTGGTAAAGAACGGTAGCCGACGGCTCCAGTAAACCCTGGGCATTGCTCGGTGACTGAGCAATGCCTTTCTGAACAAATATACCGGCGGTAAATAACCCGCATAACAGGAACTTCCGCATCTGCTTAGTATATATTGAATGTGTTGTATAGCGCATAATCGTAATTTTTAAGGTGATCAATTAGCTTTCAGGATAATGGTGATGAAACCTTTGGCGGTTTTGGCGCCCCCGGAAATACTCAGGAAATAATAGTAAGTGCCTTCCGACAGCGGATTGCCGTTTACTTTTCCATCCCAGTTATTGTTATAATTCCGTTGGCTGAATACCAGTCGACCGCTGCGATCGAAGATCTTCAGTTCATTATCCGGATAACTATCGATATTCCTGATAACCCATTTATCGTTTTTGCCGTCGCCGTTGGGTGTAAGCACGTTGGTGGCATCCACTTTAAAATCTTCTATGGTTGCAATATTGATAGAAGCGGTATTGTTACAACCCATATTGCTGACAGCCGTTACCTGGTAAGTGGTATTGGCCTGCGGCCTTACCTCAGCTACGGCATCCTGCTGTCCACTTACTATGCTGCTGTTGGCAGTCCAGTTATAGGTAGCGCCGCCGGTTGCGGTGAGGTGAACAACATCGCCTTTCGATACGCTGTTGCCTTTATCGCTGGCAATGGTTACCACCGGTAACGGATTCACCGTGATGGTGAAGGTGCGCTGGTAAGTATCAACCCCGCCATTGGCAGTACCGCCGTTGTCTTTAATGGTAACGGTGATGGTAGTTACACCTGAAGTCACACCTGACTTCAATTGATAAGTGATCAACCCTGCCGCATTCACAGAAAGTACATCAAAGTAAGCCTGGCTGCTGGCAATGCCTAATGTATAGGTTTGTGCTGGTTCTACCGCTGAAGCGCCGGTCAACTGAATGGTTTGGCTGCTGGTGGTAGCACAAAGCGTTACATTGTTGATGGCATCGAGCACCGGCGCTTTGTTGATCCCATTTATTTTAACGGCTACTGCAGTGGCTGTGCTGGTGTTCAAACCATCGGTTACAGTTACCAGCAGGTTGATGGCACCGCCCACGTTATTATTAAGAATAGCCATATCGTTCACACTGATCATACCTGTAGCGCTTATTGCAAAGGCGCCGCCAGTAGGATCGGAAGCGATCGCAAAGTTCTGGATGATTCCGCTTGCATCGGTTGCAAGCACCTGTCCAATTTGTGTACCGGCAGTGCTGTTCTGCAAAATGTTGAAATTCTGCGCAGCAGTAATTACCGGTGCGGTAGCGTCCATAGTAACCGTTAAGGTGTTGGATGCTTTATTACCGTTGCCGGCCACATTCACAGCCGCATCGGCAGGCAGGTTAAGGCTTACATTTCCATCTGCAGCAGGTGTTACTACTATGGTATAAGTAATATTATCGGTTGTTTGAAGATTACTTATAGTGGCATTGGTGGCTGTAAAGTCAGCAAGCGTCAATCCGGTTACTTCTTCACTGAAGGCAGCAGTTACGGTATACGCTGCATTCACTCTTGCTGCTGCGGTTGACAGGACTACCGTAGCATGCGTGGTATTCACTTTTACAACATTGCCGAAGACACTGTTCAAGGTTGTTGTTGCATTGTTGCCAGACACATCTTTGATAGCTGCGCTGCCAATTTGAAGATCGGTTCCCAATGAAATTCCATCCATGTCCTGATCCCCATCCTGAACGGTATAGGTGAATGTCAGCGAGTTGGTGCCAGAACCGCCTACATAAGCAGCCTGTACGGTTGTGCTGCCAATGATCACCGGCAATGTTGGTGCACCAGTTACCAGTACGCTCTCATCGAAGTTGACCGTGAAGGTAAGTACATCGCCGGCCTTATAAATACCAGTTGCAGGCAGGTCTACTGAGGTGATCACCGATGGGTTCGGATCATATGTATAAGTCAACGGACTGGATGCCGTATTGCCATTATCACCAATATTAACGGCAGCTCCGGCCGGAACGGTAATACTTACTGTACCCGGCGCAATGGGCGTTATCAATACGGTATATGTGATGTTATCGGTTGTTTGAAAGTTACTGGACGAAGCATTCGAAAGTAAAATATCAGCTGCTATAAAGCCGGTTACTTTTTCGCTGAAGACGATGGTTGCGGTCCAGGGTGCATTTAAAACAGCAGAGCCAATAATTGCGACCGAAGGAATGGTTGTGTTCACAAATACGCCACTGGTATTGCCTACACTGTTAAGGGTAAGGTTGGCATCATTGGTCGCCACATCTTTAATAGTTCCGCCATTTAACTGCAGCGCAGTACCCGTTGCAATGCCATCCATATCATTATTACCAGCGATTACCGTATAAGCAAAAGTCAATGCATTGGTACCTGAACCGCCGGTATAATTAGCCATAACTGTTGATGTGCCAATTGTTACGGGAAGTGATGGTGTGCCGGTAACAACAACATTCTCATCGAAATTAACAGTGAATGAGAGTGTATTCCCTGCTTTATAATAACCGTTTGCCGGTACTGAAACCGAAGTAACAACCGGTGGCGTTACATCGTAAGTTAACGTTATCGTATTTGACGCTGAGTTACCATTGCCGCCAATGTTCGCTGCTACATCTGCCGGCACATTAATTGAAATGGTACCAGCTCCTGTTGGAACTACAATTACGGAATAGTGGGCATTGTCGATCACCGTTACCGGGCTGACGGTTGCACCTGTTGCAACTATATCTGCTGAAGTGAAACCGGTCACATTCTCGCTAAACGCAATGTTCATTGTGAATGGTGTGGTTACCGGGCTGGTAGCGGTTGTTGAAAGGCTTACGCTTGGGATGGAGGTATTTACCCGAACCTGACTGGTATTACCCACACCAACCAGGGTTGTAACCAGGTTATTACCTGCCGGATCATGCATTCTGCCGCCATTGAGTTGCAGGCTGTTCACTACAATACCGTCCATATCCATGTCACCATCCACTATCGTATAATCGAATTGTAAAGATGTGGCAGGGCCTCCATCTACACTATAAGCTCTCACGGTTCCTGAAGCCAATTGCAGTTCGAGGTACGGTGTATTGGTTGGTGCGCCTTCCACATACACTAATTCATTGAAATTAATAGTAAATGTCAGCTTGTCGCCGGCCTTATAATATCCATCGGCCGGTACAGTTACCGAATTAATGCCTGGCGGGTTACTATCATAAAAAGTTGAAATTGTATTGGAAGCCGTATTCCCGTTGTTGCCAATATTTATTGCCACATCAACTGGAAGATTTATGGTAACCGGGCCATCAGAAGCAGGCGTTACAAGTACGGTATAAGTAATGTTGTTTGTAGTGCTCAGGTTGCTTACCGTGGCATTGGTTACAGCAAAATCGGCGACTGTTAACCCTGTAACGGCTTCACTAGACGTAGCAGTTACAGTGAATGGCGTGTTTATCAGGCCGGAAGCGGTTGTTGACAACACTACCGATGGAGTAACCGTATTTACAAACACGTTGGCGGTAGAAGGAACAGTGCTTAGGGTAACAACAGCATCATTGCTGGCATCCCTGACAGTGCCGCCATTCAACTGAATAGCGGTCCCCACTCCAATGCCGTCCATATCATTATCGCCTGGCTGTACCGTATAACTAAATATCAATGAATTGGTACCTGATCCCCCGCTGAAATTGACAGGCACAGTTGTTGAACCAATTGTAATAGGCAAGTACGGCGTGCCGGTAACAAAAACATTCTCACTGAACCTTATCATAAAGTCCAGTATCTGGCCCGCTTTATAATAGCCATTGATCGGCACATTCACCTGGGTAACAGTGGGTATCATATCCACCACCCACAAATAGCCGTCGGGCGAAGCATCGACATTGCCCGCAGCATCAACTGCCTGTACCTGGAAGGTATGAGGGCCCTGACTCAACCCGGTAAAAGTTAGAGGAGTGGTAACCGTATTATTGGGACCACCATCCAGTCTGCCCTTGAAGGTACAATTCGCTTCATTGGCAATAAATGTAAAGGTGGCCGTTGTACTGCTGCTTGGGTCGGTTGGTTTTGTTACTATTGAGGTATTGGGCGCTGTTGCATCGACCGTCCAGCTATATGGTTCCGGTGTAGCGTCTACATTTCCGGCTGCATCGATGGCGCGTACTGAGAACGTGTGGCCGCCAGACCCAAGCCCGGTAAAGTTCATAGGACTTGTGGCCGCCGTATAGCCGCCGCCATCGAGGCTTACCTCAAAGGTACCGCCGGCCTCATTCGAACTAAAGGTGAAGTTAGCAGTGGTACTGTTTGTTAATGACGGGGGTCCGCTAACAAGTGTGGTAACAGGTGCTGTTCTGTCGATGGTATACACCTGCCCGGTAAATGGTACATTGGTAACCGTAGGGGTTATGCCGGTGCCCCTCACATTGAGCCGTATGGTACCTTCACCAGTGCCTACATTAACGGTTACCGTATAAGTAGTTCCGCTGCCGCTTACACTGCCTATGGCAACGCCGGTTAAACTGCCGGAAGTTGTTAAACTAAACGAGTTGACGTTTACACCGCTTGCCGGACCGTCGAACGTAACCGTATATTGTACAGTGGTGGTGGTATTGGTAGCAGCGGCGCCAACCCGGTTCACACTGGTGACGGCAACTCCGGGCGGGGTTAACTTTATCAGTCTTGTATTGGGAAGTCCTCCATAATCACCTGCATACACAGTTCCGTTACTGGTTACCGCCAATCCCCAGGGACGTTCATAGGCCCGTGTGCTTAACCCTGTATAAAGCTGGGTGCCGGCAGCTGCCAGGTCGGTATATTTCATAATACGCGCCTGTGACGCATTACCCGGATCACCTTCAATGGTATAGAAATTATTCGAAGCATCCTTTGCCAACGCGGTAAAATATCTATTGGTAGCCACCGTGGTAGCCGTATACGCCGGTGCAGTCAACTTGATTATCTGACCATTGTTGTGGGTAAGAAAATCAAGGAGATAAATATTGTTATTCTGGTCGGTCACTATTCCCCAGGGATAGGAGTCATCAGGGATGGTGGGAAGCGGAAGCCCGTTATAAACAACAGATCCTGCTAATTGTTCAGCGCCGAAAGGATACCGTACCAGCTGGTAGCTATTGGTGCCGCTATTAAATTCCATCGATAGCAGGTTATTGCTATTATCCGTACCCAGAGCAGCATAATAATTGCCACTTTGGATCACTGAAGCAGTATAAGTAGGAGCTGCGAGCTTAATGATCTGCCATTGCCCCACCATGTTTGTTACAAACACATCGCCAATGCTATTTACCGTAAGCCCCCAGGGAACTTCGGTTGATGGATTCGTCAACCCGGAATAAATAACAGCCGGGGTACCCGTACCATTCGTGTACTTTACTACTTCCCAGGTGCTGATAGCGGTATTATACCGGGTGCCATACACATTATCATTGTTGTCTTTGGCTAACGCGGTATAATAATTACCGGTTTCAAAATCGGTTGCCGTGTATTGCGCGCGGCTTTGCAGGGAAAAAAGAAAAAAGCCCAGGAAGAGCAATAACAATCCTGTGCGTTTAAACAATAAATGGTTCATGTTCGGGGGGTTAATAACAGAGAAACGGGTTTTGCCAGCCTGAAGCGCTTTCCCGATGGATCAGTTCAAATTCCTGTGCATCGAAACGCATCCCTTTTCCCTGGTCAAGAATAAGTTTATGTGTTTTGTTATTTGATGTTGTCAACTTGAGGATATTGGTAGTGGGCAATGCAAAGCCGGAACGGGGAAAGAAATTCTTCTCGCCGCGGGGGCTCACAATGATGCCCTCCCGCAGTTGCGCCTTTACTGTATCCCAATCCCTTTTCAGGGCATGTGGTAATACTTCTTTCCAGATAAGCCCGGCTTCGTAACCCAGTAATGCATAGATATTGGCGGATTGTTTGGCTAAATTCTCAAACCTTTTTACAAATACCTGGTTGGGTTTACTTTCTGCTTCGCGGATCCATTGCTGGCCCGTGTAAATTTCCAGGTCAAGATGTTTCAGATCGCCTATGATATCGTCATAGGCCATGGTTTCCTGAACCAGCAGTGGTATTTTTTTATGAAAGCCGCTGTTCAACCATGTTTTAAGGAATTCGATGCCCATGTTACCGCTGAAGATAGCGTGTACATAAGGGGGTGGTTCTTTAGCCAGGTGATCGTAAAAGCTACCCAACTCCATGAGGCTGGGGTTGTTTGTGTCGTAAGGGATTACAGTAAGCTGCACCTGTGTGCCGCCGGCAGCAGCTACGCCCTGTTGAAACGTACTGTTCAAGTGGTAACCGGCTTCATAAATAGGCATAATAAGATGCCCGCCGCTGCCCCAGGTCTTTTGCGCCCAGTAACCTAATGCAAATTGCGATTGCCATAATTGATGCGACGCGTAAAAGATGTCAGGGCTTAATAAGGGGAAGAAGGGTACGTGTTCGCCCATGTCGAAAAAGAACGCCGGTTTTCCTTCTCGTTCTATCAGGGGCGTTATATCGGGAATGGCTTTATAGCTTATCAATCCCGATATAACATCAACCCTGTTGAAGAAGAGCAGCTTGCGGGCTGCAGCTTCGGTATCATGCGCACTGCCCAGGTTGGTGTACTCCTGCACGAACTGAATGGTGCGTTGCCGTACGGGATCAAGTTCCATACCCAGCAACCAGCCGGTGAGCAGGTGTTGCGCATAAAATGGATAGGTGCTCGAATATGGTGTCAGAAATCCAACGGTAAGGGGGGCGTTCATGGCTTATAATGAAAGAGCGATTAAATAACGATCCTAGTTTCTGCTGGGGTAAATACCTTGCATGGCAATGATATAATTCACACCCAAATAAGGCTGCATGATTGAAATTGGCTGACTGCCACCGGTAATGTTGGTTGTCAGGTTCCCACTTATACTGCTTGACGCCAATGTAGTACTGTTATCCTTGGCAGCATACCCTTTAATAGGAGTAGCAGTGGGGCCACTGCCAATAGTAGGCAATACAGCAGGCACCAGGGTGCTGCCGGGCGTGTTGGTAGTGGCGGCAGCCGTACTGGCCGATTGCGCTACCGTTAACCCGTTACCACTGGCTGTATGGGTATGTGCAGGCATGTTGGTAATGGTAAGGGTAATGGTTGGCGACCCGGCCACCTCGCCAATGCTTACACTTGTTAAACCCGGGCCCTGGCCAATACCAACAGGAACCCGCCCGCGCAGATCAGGTAATGCGAAAGTGGTTTGGCCATCACCGCCATAATAAGTTCCCAATAATGAGAACAGCGCAGTATTTTGGGAAATTGCCAAAAGCTGGCCCTGGCAAAAAGCCCAGCCAAGTGGCGCAAAGTCGCCACCAAACATCGTGATCAAGGCTAACAATGGATTCATGTAAGTAAAAATTTAGTGTATGAGTAACCCGTGTTTACAATAATTATTCTAAACCGAATGCCAAGCTCCTGCTATAGCAAGTGTTTAACGTTATGAATAAAAGTCAGGAAATTGAATAGTAGCCCCATTTTGTGCTGCCGACAAACCGGCCAGCGTACCAATTACGCTGTTGGTTGCCGCTGCGCATACTGCTAATTGTTCAGTTGGCTGCCGTACCTTGTTTACAAAATCATGCAGCGCCAATGCGATGTTACCCTGAGGATGATTGGAGTTTAAATTAAGGTGGGCCGCATGCTCACCGGTTATTTGAACCGATTTCGAAAGGTCTGTCCAGTGGCCACCGGTAGCCTGTAACCAAAAACCGGTTGAAAAACTATGTGTATTGAAATTAGACTGAAATAAAACAGATTGGTTATTGCTGGTACCCAGACTAATGCTATTAACCAGTCCGTTCGTGATAATTAATTGCGGTTTGCCTGTTTTGGGATCAGCTTTGCTGATCACATAACTCTGCTGGCGTTCTTGTACACTCAGCGAAATATATTGATTGGTGGCCGAAATACCTAAGAGATCAGCAGTAGCGGCTGCCGGATAAACAGGGTACGGCTGAGTTCCACTTATTGTTGTATTGTTTAATGCAGCATAATCTGCACCGGCATGTATCGTTTGCAGTTCCCCCAGTTTTCCTTCCTTAACCAAACTGGTAATGGCCATCAGCTCGGGGCGATAACTCAGCTCGTCGAGCGTCACATATTGTTTGCCGGTTTGCTTACTGGTATTTACAATATCCCAATGTTCTTCAACGGTGCTGCCCATGATGGCGCCGCAGGCTACATGTTTGCCGGCCAGTAAAGCAGCTTTCGCAATTTCGTAATGGGTTTGCCAGGGGGTGGCGATGATCACGGCATCGATATCTCTGCGCGTCAGCAGTTTTGTATAATCTGTTGCCCCTTCGTTATACAATGCAGGTAAGGCCATGCCAGCACTCCTGAAAATTTGTTTTGCCTGTTGCAGAGCTGCTGTATCGTGCTCACAAACAGCATGCACAGCAATATCTTTATGCAGCAGGGCCGTTCTCAGGTATTGCTGCCCCCACTCCCCCATGCCAATAAATGCGACACGCAGGCGTGAGCCGGTTGATGCAGTTAACCACGATGGAAATAGTGTAATAGCAGGGGCCAACATAGCGGCATGCTTAATGAATTGCCTACGGGCAGTAGTTGTTGGTTGAGGGGTTTTCACAAATCAGGCTTAATTATTAAGAGGCGCAAATATAAACGATAATTAATTACTGTATATTAATTTCTCATATGACAGTCATTATTATATAGCTTTTTTTATTATATAGAATGACCCTCAACGTCTGAGGCCATAGAATTTGTTTGCCAGTGGCCGTAAAATCACTTAAATGGGTATCCCCGATCGGACTTTTGCCAAATTGAACTTAATGGACAATAAAGGCATTTTGCAGCCCGGATGTGCGCATATGCAGAAGCGATTTTTTCATTTGGACAGCAGATGGGAGTTTTATGACATGAAACAACATCTAACCATCATGCTAACGCTCCTGATCAACCTGGGATTTGCGCAAAACAAACAGGCAGGCGAAACGATCAGGGATAAGTCATGCAGCGCAGCGATTAAGAAAGCTGAAAAATTCATCGACTCCTTACGCGAAAAAAATAAGCTCCCCGGTATATCTGTATGTGTAGGGAATAAAGAAAAAATACTGTGGGCAGAAGCTTTTGGCTTTGCAGATCTTGAGAATAATACCCCATTATCCATCTATTCAAAATTCCGGCTGGGGTCTGTTTCCAAACTACTCACGTCATTAGCTGTAGGTAAATTATGCCAGGAGGGAAAGCTGGACCTGGATGCACCGGTTCAACAATATGTCCCCGACTTCCCTGTTAAGAAGTATCCTGTTACCAGCAGACAACTGGCAGGACATATATCCGGCATCCGCCACTACAGAAAGGATGACCCGCTTACCATTCCAAAGGAATATAAAAGTGTTTGGGAAGGGCTGTCCATTTTTAAAGACGACACCCTGCTTTTCAAACCGGGCACCAACTATGAATATTCAACATATGGCTATTCCTTATTAAGCGCCGTTATTGAAGGAGCCGCACATATGCCGTTTCTATCTTATATGCAGGACAGCATTTTTGTTCCATTCGGAATGACCCATACAACGGCAGATATTAACGACAGCATCATACCCAACCGGGTAAGGTTTTACGAACAGGCGGGTAATAAACTGGTGAATGCACCCCTGGTAAATAACAGCTATAAATGGGCTGGTGGCGGTTTTTTATCAACGCCGTATGATTTGGTAAAAATGACAATGGGTTTATTAAATCAAAAGGTTTTACAGCAAAAAGCACTTCAGTTATTATTCACCGCCCAACACCTGGAAAACGGGAAAAACACCAATGTTGGAATAGCCTGGCGCATCAATACCACCAAAACCGGTTTAACCTTTATCCATCATGGCGGCGCCATACAAGGCGGCAGAACCTTTGTGTTGTTTTATCCCGAAAGCGGCTACACCTTCGCCATAACCGCTAATATAATGGAAGCACCGCTCAATGTAAATGAAGCAATGGCGGTACTTGGTTTTTTCTTACATTCAGTGGATACCAAATAATGAAAAAATCAACCCCATTATTTTTTGTCAGTGGTTACTGGCTGATTTACCTGTTCGCATCAGGGAGAGATGCCTACCATGGAATTGAGCCATTAGATACCTGGTTAATATACTTTCTTAATGGCGGTTTTAGCTTTTTTATATTTTATTTACTGCTGGTGCCCGGGTTCCTGGCAAAAAATAAGTTCCTCCCTTTTTTTGGGTGGGGCATAATGGCACTTATAGTGACAGCCTTTATTTCCACCCTGCTAACACCACTCAGTAACCGGGATTCACCTGCAATAGCCACAACAGGAATTCAATGGGTTCAGGAACAGAAAGCTTTCCTCGTTTTTATGGGCCTTGCACTGGCAAATAGTATAATGGCCACCATTATTAAAGGTTTTTTTATTTGGTACCATGAGCTGCATGAAAAAACTGAGCTGGAAAAAAAGAATCTGCAGATGGAACTATCCCTGCTAAAAGCACAACTAAATCCGCATTTCTTATTCAATACCTTAAACAACATCGATATGCTGATTGGAACGGATCCCCAAGCAGCCTCTTCTTATCTGCAAAAGCTGTCAGATATACTACGCTTTATTGTTTATGAAACCTCACAGGAAAAGATCCCGCTTACAAAAGAACTTGCTTATATCAAAAAATATGTAGAACTGCAACAAATAAGAACATCCAATAAACAATATGTAAATTTGAATATCTTAGGTAATCCCGGGCAACTAATGATTGGCCCCATGTTATTTATTCCGTTCATTGAAAATGCATTTAAACATGCCAGCAACAAAAAAACGAACGGCGCCATCACCCTGGAAATTTTAATAGCTGAAAAGCAGATCCATTTTACCTGCATCAATCTATATGACAAATCCAAATCATTGATAGAAGAGCACAGCGGATTAGGAATTGCATTAATAAGACAAAGACTGGACCTGTTATATAAGGACCATTATAAATTAGAAATAAACCAGCGGGAAAATTTGTATTGCGTTACGTCTGTAATAAAACTGGATGAACATTAACTACATCATCATCGAAGACGAGCCATTGGCTATGTTGCGCATTCAACAGTATGCGCAAAAAATACCGTTCCTCAAAATGCTGCGGGCTTTTGACAATGCACTGGAAGCGATCATCTTTCTGCAAACCGAAAAGGCAGATCTTATTTTTCTCGACATTCAAATGGATTGCCTCTCCGGTATTCAGTTGCTTGAATCCATAAAACAAAGACCTGAAGTAATCATTACAACTGCATTTGATGAATATGCAGTAAAGGGTTTTGAACTGGAAGTAGCCGATTACCTGGTAAAACCTTTTCCTTTTGAACGATTTCTTCAGGCCGTGATCAAAGTACAAAATAAATTAAAGAGTACCCGGCCGGCCATACAAGAGCCGTACCTCTTTGTAAGATCAGGGTTTCAATATATCAAGATCTTTTTGGAAGACCTCCTATTTATTGAAGGGGTTCGCGATTACCGAAAAATTATTTGCCGTGACAACAGGAAAACCATGACTTCGGAAACTTTCACCATGTTGGAATCGAAATTACCAGGCAGCCAGTTTTGCCGGGTCCATAAATCTTTTTTGATCTCCCTTAATAAGATAGAATCGGTAGAAAAGGATAGAATCACCATTCAAAATAATGTAATTCCTATATCAGACATGTACCGCGCTGATTTCTATAAACGTATTAAATAATTATTGAGGTCATAAAAAAAATCAGCCTTTTTATTAAACCTGGCGAACAATCAACGAATCTCCTCTGTTACTTCCTCGTTAATTTTGATCTGACATTCCTTTCATGCCAATATAAAAGGAATGTTACAACATATACTGCACTGCTATGACATTTAAACTTGTCAGGAGTATATTATTATATACACCTTGGTTATTCGTGCCTTCTTCATACACTTTAAATTTTTTGTATGAGGAGTATTAGTCCCGTATACGTCCATTCTATTAAGGATATGAATGATAATACTGGTCATTCATGGCACATGGAAGGCTTGCGGGTTTTGATAAAAAAACCTGAACATGCCAAGCCTCCTTTTTCCCATCCTTTCCGCACTGATTCCTATTGGGTATTATTGGTTATGGATGATTCTTTAACTATTCAACTGAATGGAGAAGAGCATGTTGTAAAAAAAAATGACCTGCTGATCATTCCACCGCATATGGTGCGGCAGTCAGATGGAGCGGCCAACAACTGTAAAGCGGCCTGCGTGGCATTTACGCCTGAATTCCTGTTAGATACAGGCCTTTCGCAAAGGCATATTGAGCTGTTTGAATTCCTTTTAAATAGCCGCAGCACGCATCTTCACCTGGATCCTGATGATGCTTCCCGGTTCATGACCATGATCGCCCTGTTACAGGAAAAGAATTTCGCCCGGGACCACCACCATCCGTTTTCCGCCGATGTGGTACGTCATTTTTTTAATGTGTTCCAGTTTGAACTGGCGGGTCTTTACCACAAATATTCAAACCAGAAAAAAGCAGTACATGACCACAAAGAGGAGATCCTCTGGCGGTTTCTTGGCTTGCTTTCGAAACATATAAAATCAGAACGCAGTTTACTGTTTTATGCCAACAGATTGTATGTAACGCCCAAATACCTCACGCAAACGGTAAAGAAACTGACAGGAAAAACAGCAGGAAAATACATTGACGACCTGGTTATTGTAGAAGCCAAAAGTTTATTGCGTGACCCCTCCCTGACCATTGCACAGGTGGCAGACCTCCTTTATTTCAGCGACCAGTTTTTCTTTAGCAAATTCTTTAAACGTTACACTGGAACTACCCCTTCCGACTATAGAAAAGGCGTTTAGGCAGATTATTATACTTTCCTTTTTGACATAGATCATGCCGGTTTATAAGCCGGGTTATGCCGGTATACTATCATGCATTATAGTAGTACAATACAATCCTGAACAAGCTATTGTTCAGTCAACAACTCATTTTTTTTATTCAACAGACGGTAATTCCAATAGAGGAATTTTAGACATATCCCGGCGACTTTCTGACATTGTGCTTGTGTTGTTCTCTTTCCAACTTTGCATCCGAAGATTGGATCATATAAAGTTTGGAAAGTTATTTAATGCGAAATATACTACAGCAAAAGATTGCACTGTTTGAAGACGCAAATCAAATCAGAGCAACAGGTCTATATCCTTATTTCCGCGTGATTGAATCAGGACAGGAAACAGAGGTAACACTAAACGGCAAACGAGTTTTGATGTTTGGCTCCAACTCTTACCTTGGACTTACTAACCACCCGAGGATAGCAGAAGCAGCCAGTCGCGCTATTGAAAAATACGGCAGCGGATGTGCAGGGTCCCGGTTTTTAAACGGCACCCTCGACTTACATGTAGAACTGGAAAGAAGACTGGCAGCTTATACCGGCAAAGAAGACGCTATTCTTTTCAGCACCGGCTTCCAGGCCAACCTGGGCGTGCTTTCAGCACTGGCCGAGCGTGCAGATGTATTGTTACTGGATGAGTACGACCATGCGTCGATTATTGATGGCAGCAGGCTTTCGTTCTCACGGGTGATCAAATACCGCCATAATAATATGCATGATCTGGAGCATCGCTTACAGTTGCTTCCTCCTAATGCCTTTAAGCTGATCGTTACTGATGGTATTTTCAGTATGGAAGGTGACATCGCCAATCTGCCGGCCATTACCGCGCTTGCAGATAAATACGGCGCCGCCGTAATGGTCGATGATGCACATGCGTTAGGTGTTATTGGACAGAATGGAGCAGGAACTGGGTCACACTTCAACCTCACCAATGAAACTGACCTGATCATGGGCACCTTCAGCAAATCGCTGGCCTCGTTAGGTGGTTTTGTGGCTGGTGATGCAGCAGTGATCGATTACCTGAAACATAAAGCGAGGGCGCTTATTTTCAGCGCCAGCATGACACCCGCTTCTACCGCCAGTGTAATAGCTGCGCTGGATATTATTGAAGAGGAACCACAGCGCATTCAAAAACTATGGGATAACACCAACCATATGTTGGAATTGCTGCAGGAGCATGGCTTCGATACCGGTGAAACACAAAGCCCTATTGTACCGGTACACATTGGTGACAACCACAAGACTTTTCTGTTTACCAAAACCCTACAGGACAAAGGCGTTTTTGTAAACCCGGTGGTATCACCTGCGGTCCCCTCTGAATCATCTTTAATAAGACTTTCGCTGATGGCTACGCATTCTTTCAGCCAGATCGAGGAAGCGGTGGAGAAAATGAAAGAAACAGCCCTGATGCTGGGTATTGAACTGAAACTGAAAAAAGAAAGCGCATGACCGGTATAGTAAACGTAATTACCAAGAAACAGTTAAAGGCTTTCGTTGATTTTCCGCATGACCTGTATGAAGGCGATAGCAATTATGTACCAGAACTTTTTATTGCACAGCGGGATCTGTTAACGCCGGGTAAACACCCTTTTCATGAACATTCAAAGGTGCAGTTATTCCTTTATTATAAGAATAATGCGATCAGTGGAAGGATCGCGGCCATTCTGAACAATAATCACAATAGTTTCAACAATACTACCGACGGATTCTTTGGTTTTTTCGAGAGCATCAACGACCTGCAGGTAGCATCAACTTTATTCGATACCGCAGAACACTGGCTGCGGGAACAAGGGGCCACTACCATTATTGGCCCGGTGAACCCATCAACCAATGAGCCCTGTGGTATGCTGGTAGATGGTTTCAACGATCCGCCGCTGGCCATGATGACGTACAATAAACCTTATTATATTTCTTTAATGGAGGCAGTAGCCCTTAAAAAAAAGGTAGACCTGCTGGCTTATAACATCAACACAGATGAGGTAGGCGACCGGCCGTTATTGCTACAGGAACGTTTGCTGAGCAGGCTACAACAGAAAAACATTACCATCCGGGCGGTTAGCAAGAAAGACCTGGCAAACGAAGCCAAAAACGTGCGTGAAGTGTACAATGCCGCCTGGGACAAGAACATGGGATTTGTACCTATGACAGATAAAGAGTTCAGTTATCTGGCCAATGACCTGAAGATGGTGCTGGACGAACAACTTTGTCTGATAGCCGAACACGATGGCAAACAGATCGGATTTGCGCTGGCCATTCCAGATATAAACCAGATCCTGATCAAAGTGCGGCGGGGAAGATTACTGCCAACCGGCATCTTCAAACTGCTGTTCAACATGAAAAAGGTTAACCGTATTCGGGTACTGGCGCTGGGCGTAAATAAAGAATACAGAAAACTGGGCATTGAAGCCTGTTTTTACGCGGCCATTATAAAACGTGCAGGCGAACGCAACATGAAGGGCGCGGAAGCATCGTGGATACTGGAGCACAATGAAATGATGAATAAAGGAATTGAAAGTATCAACGGGAAGGTATACAAACGTTACCGTATATATGAAAAACCTTTATGAAAGAAAAGGTATTGATAACGGGCGCCAGCGGCTTCATCGGTTTTCACCTCATTGAAGCGGCACTGGACAAAGGCCTCCATGTATATGCAGCAGTAAGACCAGGCAGTGACATCAGGCACCTGAAAGAATACGATATCAGTCTTTTTGAACTGAACTATACCAATGAGCAACTGCTGGCGAAACAATTAAGGGACGGAGGCTTTAATTACATCATTCATGCGGCTGGTGCTACAAGGGCTGCCTCACAACAAATGTATGATGCGATCAATGCCACGTATGCGCTTAACCTGGCCAGCGCTGCTTTAAAAGGGCTCGAAGAGAACCTGAAAAAATTTGTTTTTATGAGCAGCCTGGCTGCAGTGGGTCCGCTCGACAGCCGGCTTCGGATGATCACGGAAGACACAACGCCGGCACCGGTAACAGCTTACGGAAGAAGTAAACTGCTTGCAGAACAACAATTAAAAACACTGCCATCGCTGCCGTTGGTGGTGCTGCGGCCCACAGCAGTATATGGTCCGCGGGAACGTGATATCTTTATTATGCTGCGTTCTATCCATCGCGGTATGGAACCTTATATAGGCCGGGTGGCCGATCAACATCTGAGTTTCATATATGTAAAGGACCTGGCCGCGGTGACAATTAATTCTTTATTCACCGGCTTATCGCATATAACGTTCAATATATCCGATGGGGCCAGTTATGATCAATACGAGCTCGCCGATTTTGCCAAACAAATACTGAACAAAAAAACATTCCGGTTGCACTTACCATACAATATGGTAAAAGGGATGGCCTTTGCCCTGGAAAAATGGGGTAGCTGGCGGGGAAAAACGCCGGTGCTGAACAGGGAAAAGCTGAACGAACTAACGGCAATCAACTGGCAGTGCAGTATTGAAAAAGCAAAAAAGTATCTGAATTTTTATCCGCAATATTCTTTGGAGCAGGGGCTCAGGGAAACGTTGCAATGGTACCGTTTAAACAAGTGGTTATAATTTATATAAGAAAAATTAAGGTTTTATGAAAGAACAAATTTTGCCGGCAGAAGGAAAATTAGGCATTCTGCTTCCTGGTCTGGGTGCTGTTGCGTCTACTATGATTGCAGGAGTTATTGCCAGCAGGAAGGGATTGGCCAAACCGATCGGATCGTATACACAAACCGGTCATATTGAGCTGGCAGATGGAAAGGGAGATAATTATCCCCTTATCAGGGATTTTGTACCGCTGGCTTCACTGGAAGATATAGTATTTGGCGGATGGGACATTTATGAAGATAACGTATTTCAGGCAGCAAGCCAGGCGCGTGTGCTCGACCAGCATTTGCTGAATGCCATCAGGCCCGAGCTGGAAGCGATCAAACCCATGAAAGCTGTATTTGACAGAAATTATGTAAAGAACCTGGATGGCAAATTCATTAAGCAATCCGCAAATAAATGGGATGCAGCCCAGGAACTGATCAGGGATATTGAAACGTTCAAAAAAGAGAACAATGTAAACCGCGTTGTGATCGTATGGACCGGTTCTACCGAAAAATACCTGGAGCAGTCTGCCGTACATGAAACGATCGCTTCATTTGAAGCAGGACTGAAGAATAACGATCCGGCTATTGCCCCCAGTATGGTGTATGCGTACGCAGCAGTAAGCTCAGGTATACCATTTATCAATGGCGCCCCTAACCTCACCACCGATATTCCGGCCATTGTACAACTGGCCCAAAAAACAAAAACCCCGATCGGCGGTAAGGATTTCAAAACCGGACAAACACTGATGAAAACGATCGTTGCGCCCGGACTGGCAGCCCGTTCTCTGGGTGTTACCGGTTGGTTCTCTACCAACATCCTGGGTAACCGCGATGGGCTGGTACTGGATGATGAGCAGAATTTCAAAACAAAAGAGGTGTCAAAACTGGGTGTGCTGGAAGATATCCTGCGCCCTGATCTGCACCCTGATTTGTATGGAGAATTGTATCATAAGATCCGCATCAATTATTATCCTCCACATGGCGATAACAAAGAAAGCTGGGACAATATCGACATCTTCGGCTGGCTTAATTATCCTATGCAGATCAAGATCAATTTCCTTTGCCGCGACTCTATCCTGGCAGCTCCCATTGTTCTTGACCTGGCGCTTTTTGCCGACCTGTCCCAACGTGCAGGCATGTACGGTGTACAGGACTGGTTGTCGTTCTATCTTAAATCGCCCCAGACAAAACAGGGTGAACCTGCAGAGAATGATATTTTCAAACAACTGAATACGCTGAAACAGGTATTACGTGATATGATGCAGGGGCAAACACAGGAGTTGCCGGCGGCCGTGAATCGTGCCAAAGCAACTGAGCAGGTAGTATGAGAAAAATTGCCACCATTATAGCGACTGCAGGCGGAATTGGCTTCCTTGTTAAGGGTGGAGGCACAGCCGCTGCAGTTGTTTTTTGTATAGCCTGGTATTTTTTTCCAATAGGATTTGTTTACCAGGCCTTGTTGCTGGTGGCGATACTGGCAGTAGGCACCTGGAGCGCCACCAAAATGGAAACCGTATGGGAACACGACAGCAACAGGATCGTGATAGATGAGGTAGCCGGCATGATGATAACATTACTCTTTCTACCTCAGCAAAGCGTGTATATAATTACCGGCTGTGTGCTCTTCCGCTTTTTTGACATAGTGAAACCGCTGGGCATTAAACGGGCAGAATCATTGCCTCGCGGTATAGGGGTAATGGCCGATGATGTGTTGGCAGGCGTTTATGCCCAGTTAATCCTGCGGGCAATAGTGATGGGTAAATTTTTGTAAGGATGATCACTTTTCTGAAAGCCAATATAGCATCGCTCGCAGCTTCATTAAGTGATTTTTTGATGACGGTGCTGCTGGTGCAATGGTGCCGGCTAGCCGTGGTAACAGCTGCGGCAGCAGGTACCGTAACAGGAGGGATTATAAATTTTTTGATAGGCAGGCATTGGGTTTTCCAGGCAGGTGATGAAAAGGCAGTAAGGCAATTGTGGAAGTATGCATTGGTATGGACCGGCAATTTGTTCCTGAATACAGGTGGTGTATATGTATTTACCTCCCAGGCGGGGCTGCATTACACCGTATCGAAAGTGTTGACATCTGTACTGGTTGCTTTCCTGTATAATTATCCCCTGCAAAAGAATTTCGTGTTCAGCAATAATTGGTAGACGATGATTAGTTTGATAGATAGTAAAAAAGGCTTCACCTTATTCCTCTTTATTACCTGTTTTGTTTGCACGCAGGCGCAAACAGTAGTCAGGGGATTTGTAAAAGATGCCCAAACACATGCACCGCTGGCCTTTGTAAGCGCATATTTCAAGGGCAGCAAAGGTGTTGTAAGCGGTGAAGACGGCAGTTATTCCATATCCACCAGCAACCCGAAAAACACCACACTGGAGTTTTCCTTCAATGGATATAAGGTGCTGCGAAAAAAAATAACGGTTGGCATCACACAGGACATCGATGCCAATCTGGAAGTGGCCGAAATGGCTTCCGTAACAGTGAATTCAAGAAGACGAACAAAATACAGCAACAAGAATAACCCGGCAGTAGACCTGATAAGAAAAGTGGTAGATAACCGGGAACACAACCGGATGAAGGCTTTTGAGTATGTGCAATACCAGCAATATGAGAAGATGGAATTGTCGCTTACCAATAAGCCTGAAAAACTAATGCACAACAGGCTGTTGAAAAATTACCGGTTTTTGGTAGAGAACCAGGATACTACAAAGATTGAAGGGAAAGCCCTGGTACCTGTTTACATCGAGGAAACCATCTCCAATAAATTTTTCAGAAAAAGCCCGCAAAAAGAAAAAACATATGTGCTGGCAAAGAAGAAGGTAAACCTCGGTGAGTTTGTAGACAACGATGGCATTACGCGTTACCTGAACAGTATGTACACGCCCATCGATATTTATGAACCCAACCTGATGTTGTTGTCGAACCAGTTGCTCAGCCCTATTTCAGACCTCGCTCCTACCTTTTACCGCTTTTACCTGGGCGATACCGTTGAGCTGGATGGCATCAAACTGGTGAAGCTGAGTTTTGCGCCCCGTAATCCCAACGACCTTTTGTTCAGGGGTTCCATGTACGTAACACTCGATAGCAACTATGCCGTTCAAAAGATCCAGATGGGGCTGGCCAAACATGCCAACATTAACTGGACAAAAGAACTGCGCATTAACCAGGATTTTGAACGTGGTGCCGATGGCCGCTACCATGTAGTGATGAGCAATATAATGTCAGAATTTGCCTTGTCAAAAAAAGCTACCGGCGGACTGGTAGGCGAACGAACCGTTTCTTATAAGAACTATGTCATTAATCAACGTGCACCCGATTCAGTATATGATGGCAAACCTGAAGTGATCGTTGATGCAACAGGCGGCGCCGATAGTTTTTGGACAGCCAACAGGCACACCGCCCTTTCTGCTACCGAAGAGAAAGCGTATACCAATATGGACAGCCTTAAGAACATGAAGTCGTACAAGCGGCTGATGGACTGGGCTACTTTTTTACTGGCAGGTTATAAATCTGCCGGACCGTTTGAGGTGGGACCAGTGAATGCCTTTTACAGTTTCAATCCGGTAGAAGGTTTCCGATTACGGTTGGGAGGTCGTACCACCCCTAAGTTCAGTAAGCGGCTCTACTTTGAAACATATGCGGCGTATGGTTTTAAAGACGAAAAATGGAAATATTTTTTATCCGGGGCTTACTCCTTCAATGGAAAATCGATCTATTCATTTCCGTTGAATTATTTGAAGGTTAGCTATCAGCATGACACCAAGATACCGGGACAGGAACTGCAGTTTGTGCAGGAAGATAATTTCCTGCTTTCGTTTAAACGGGGTAACAACAACAAGTGGTTGTACAACGATATTTTCACAGCAGAGTACGTACGGGAGTTTGGCAAGAACATCAGTTATACACTGGGATTCAAAAACTGGAAACAACAACCTGCCGGCAGCATCATCTATCAAAAATTCGACGCTACCGGTACGTCTACCATACCAGAGATCACCACTACCGAACTGTCGGCTGAACTGCGCTGGGCGCCCCATGAACAGTTTTACCAGGGGAAAGTATACCGCATTCCTGTCTTTAACAAATACCCGATTTTCAGGCTTCGTTATATTGCCGGTATCAAAGGGCTCGCGAATGGCGATTATAATTACCAGCAGCTGACCCTTAATGTTTTCAAGCGGTTTTATTTCTCGCAATTCGGTTATGCGGATGTGGTGGCTGAAGGCGGCAATATCTTCGGCCAGGTCCCCTACCCTTTGTTAACCATTCACCGGGCCAACCAAACGTATGCCTACCAGCTTAATTCGTTCAACATGATGAACTTCATGGAATTTGTAAGCGACCATTATGCATCGGTAAGTACGGATTACTATTTCAACGGATTTATTTTTAATAAACTGCCCCTCATCAAAAACCTGAAGCTGCGTGAGGTGGCCGGCTTCAAAATGGTCTATGGCGGGGTACGACAGGAAAATGATCCCAACTATAATAAAGAAACGTTTTTATTCCCTACAGATGAAAAGGGCCAGACCACCACTTTTTCGCTGGCGGGCAAACCCTATATGGAAGCCAGTGTTGGCATCAGTAATATCTTCAAAATACTTCGGGTAGACCTGATAAAACGGCTTACCTACCTGGAGAATCCTGATGTACCCAACTGGGGCATTCGCGCCAGGGCGAGGTTTGAATTTTGATTAAACTATTTTTTATGAGTCAGATAGCTATGCGTGACCGTTTGCAAAAAAATATTTACAGTGTAATAGATCCTGTGGTACATGGATTGGTAAAAGCAGGCGTAACGCCGAATTTTATTACCACCACCGGTCTTGTGTTGAATATAGGAGTAGCCGTAGTGTTCATCATTGGTGCTGAAGAAGGCAACCGCGGCGATCTTTCTTATGTTGGCTGGGCGGGCGGCCTCATTCTCTTTGCAGGTCTGTTCGATATGCTCGACGGACAGGTGGCGCGGATCGGGAATATGAGCTCTCGTTTTGGTGCCTTGTATGATTCTGTATTAGACCGCTATAGTGAGTTGTTTATGTTCCTTGGCATTTGTTATTACCTGGTGGCCCACCATTATTTTTTAAGCTCCCTGTTTGCTTTTATTGCGCTCATCGGTTCTATGATGGTGAGTTACACCCGCGCCCGTAGTGAAGGACTCGGCATTCAAAATAAAGGTGGATTGATGCAACGGCCGGAAAGAGTGGTGTTAACTGCCTTGTCGGCCATAGCCTGCGGCATTACAGCTTCGATTATCGGTGGTAATTATAAGCTGACCATATCGGGTATTCCTTTCCATGTATTTGAAACCATGTCGGTTTTTACCATTCCGATCACGGTAATGGCTGTGTTAACAAATATTACCGCTATTAAAAGATTGATAGACGCTAAAAAAGCGCTCGACAATAACGTATGATACGAAGCATTTTCCTGGTGGTATGGTGTAGTCTGGTGTCTTTGTATGTGACAGCACAGGAAGGATTTCCTGTTCCTGTAGGTAATGCCAGCCAGTTGTTCTATTTACAACGAACCTCAAATACCAATACGATCGTATACGAGCTGAATTACAAAAAAGGGATCCTGGACGAGGATAACCCGGTTCATGTTTTCTGGATCAGGTATGCTGAAAAAGGACAAAGGGCAGAATTGAGCTGGATCCAGCGCGTGTTTGCTTACGGGGTAAAAGTCAAGTTACTGTCCGATAGCAGTTACCGGATACGATTGGTTTCTTATGCCGGCTATTCCATGTACCTGAAAAAAGGGGCAGATAAAAAATACCACCTGTATGCACCCATTAACGGCAGGCAGATGATCCTCAACCGCATTTTTGTAAAGATCACAGGCGGCTCTATGTGGTCGCCCGATATTGAATATTTCGAAGTGAGTGGCACAGATCCCGCCAGCGGCAAACCTGTGGCCGAGCGTAAGAAGGTACTGACGAATGAAATAAAAGAGAGTGATGGTCATTAAATTTTTCTGCAATGAAAAAGTTGTATGTTTCAAATTCCACCGACTCGGTGCGGATGTTCAAAAGCAACTGGATGGAAGCTTTGTCGAAGGTGCATTTCTCCATACCGCTTTTTATCTATGTTCCCGTTATTGCCGTCATGACCTGGCTGGCATTTGACAGGAACATTTCAATAGAAAGCTATTTTTTGTTACTGGGAGCCGGCGTGTTGATATGGACGGTTACAGAATATATACTACACCGTTTTGTTTTCCATTTTGAACCTGCTTCCGAATGGGGCAAACGGATCCATTTTATATTTCATGGGGTACACCACGATTATCCTAAAGATACCAAACGATTGGTGATGCCGCCTTCGGCCAGCATTCCCATTGCCATCCTTTTCTATTTTTTGTTTTCGCTGGTATTTACGAATAAAACGCTTTTGTATCCATTCTTTGCCGGTTTTATAGCAGGCTACCTGGTGTATGATATGCTGCATTATGCCATGCACCATTATAATTTCAAAAGCAACCTGATGAAGCGGATCAAACAACACCACATGCTTCATCATTATGATGACCCTACCAAAGGGTATGGTGTAAGTTCCTCTTTGTGGGATGTTATTTTCCAATCTGGTTTTCCAAAGAAGAAAAAGTAATATGATTAAATCCGCTCCTGTTGTTTTCGTGGCACCCAGAACTGTAATGGTGACTACGCTTATATCCGTAGCATACCTGTTATTGTCGGGGTTGCTGGTTGGCTTCAAAACCGATCAACTGGTATTGATAGCCATTTTTAACGGAATGTACTATGCCTCCGGTACTACCCGGAAGTTTATAACCGGGTTTTCGATCTTTATCGTGTATTGGATCATTTTTGATTACATGAAAGCCTTTCCTAATTATATATTCAGGGAGGTGCATATAAGCCAATTGTACCAGGCTGAAAAACATCTGTTCGGCATCACTACTTCAACCGGCGTGGTTACGCCCAATGAATTTTTCCGGCAGCATCATTTTATGGTCGGTGATCTGTTAAGCGGCCTTTTTTATTTGTGCTGGGTACCGGTACCTTTGTTGTTTGCTTCTTATTTGTTTTTCAGGAACCGGTCTTTATTCCTGCGGTTTGCGCTTGCATTCTTTGTGGTGAATATGATTGGATTTGTGGTGTATTATATTTACCCGGCTGCCCCGCCTTGGTATGTACAGGAACATCAATTTAATTTTATCGCTGCTACACCCGGCAATACGGGCGGGCTGATACGGTTCGATGAATTGGTGGGTGTTCCGGTTTTTCAATCTTTGTATGCTAAGGGGTCGAATGTATTTGCAGCAATGCCTTCGTTGCATTCCTCCTATCCGGTGATCGTATTGTTTTATGGTTTAAAAGGGCGTTACCGGAATGCGGCTGTTATTTTTGCCGTGATCATGATCGGCATCTGGTGTTCGGCTGTATATACCAGTCATCACTATGTGCTGGATGTACTGGCGGGCATTTGTTGTGCCATTACAGGCATTACCCTGGTGGAGCGGGGTGTTTCGCGGGCAGGCTGGTTCTCCCGGTTCTTTGATTCGTATCTTTATAAAATTATTTAAGCGATTTGTATGAATGGTGCTTCTGTTGTAAGAAATAAACAAAAGGTCCTTACCGAGTTGAGCAAAGGTGATTTTGATGCGTTCTTATATGATTGTGATGGTACGCTTGCCGATAACATGGAAGGGCACAAAGCCTCTTACCGCGCGGCAGCGCTTATGTATGGGTTTGAACTGGATGATACCATTATCGATGAACTGGCTGGCTGGCCAATTATACAAGTGGCTGATGAGATCAGGAAACAATATGGCGTTAATTTTAACCCGGAAGTTTTTGCGCAGCTAAAGAACATGTTGTATGAAGATACTTTTATCCAGGAAACAAAACCCATTGATTTTGTGGTAGCACATCTGAAAGCGCATGCCGGCAAAGTACGGATCGGTGTGGTATCGGGCGGCGGCCGGGTTTCGGTGTCCAGAACACTTCAACAAATTGGTGTTACTTCGCTTGTTGAAGTATTGGTATGCGCCGGTGATACGGTTCGGGGCAAACCCTACCCTGATCCTTTTTTATCTGCAGCAGAACAATTAGGCGTTGACCCAACCAGGTGCCTCGTTTTTGAAGACGGGAACCCGGGTGTACAGGCCGCAGTAGCAGCTGGGATGCGGTGGATACGGATAGACCAGGTGTAGGCGGGACAACATCGTGATCAATAAAAGGAAAAGCCTTCAAAATCAATGATTCTGAAGGCTTTTTGGAATATATATATCCGCGTAAATGCTTTATTTGATGAGATGCTTCGGCAGGTCAGCGATCTGTTCGCAACAAACCTGGTCCATTACCTGCTGTAATTGTGTTTTCAGCATAGCGATCACATGATCGCCGCCTTCGTTGCCCAGCGCAGCCACGCTGTACATAAACGAACGGCCCATAAAAGTAAAATCGGCGCCACTCGCCATTACCCGCGCTACATCCGGGCCTGAGCGCAGCCCACTGTCCATCATGATCTTTATTTTCCCTTTATAGTTATCGATGATCGGGTTCATGGATTTTATGGCCGACTGACCGGCATCCAGCTGTCTGCCGCCGTGGTTGGAAACGATAATACCATCTACACCCAGCTTGATGCACATTTCGGTATCAGCTTCGGTGGCAATGCCTTTAACTACGATCTTCCCTTTCCATTTGTCGCGGATGGGTGCAATTTTATCTGCATTCAGCCTGCCTGCGAACGTACGATTCATGAACAGCCCCAGCTGTTTCATATTCAAACCCTTTGGCATATAAGGCTTCAGCGTGGCAAAATTAGGCGTACCGTGCACTAAGGTCTTTAATGCCCACTCAGGCCGCGTCATGATCTGAAGAATATTTTTCAGGGTCATCCGGGGCGGCATGGCCAGTCCATTGCGAATGTCTCTGGGTCTGAACCCGAAGGAAGGTACATCGCTCAGCAACACCAGCACGGGGTATTGGGCGGCTTCGAGCCGTTTTAAAATATCGTCGCGTACATCGTTCTCGGCAGGATGGTACAACTGGTACCAGGCCTTGCCTTCCGTTATCTGGCTGATGGTTTCAATATCGGCCGTGGTAACCGTACTCAGTATAAAGGGGATATTATGTTCCTTTGCGGCTTTGGCAAGGATCTGCGGCGAATTGGGCCAGATGAGCCCCTGTAACCCAACCGGTGCAATACCAAAGGGCGCATCGTATACATGACCGAACAATTCGGTTTGCAGGTTCGACCCTTTGTGTTTGCTCAGATAATAAGGAGCTAATTCCACATCTCTGATCTCGGCCGTGTTTTTATGCAGGTTTACATCTTCATTACATCCTCCATCGAGGTATTCAAAGGCAAATTTTGGGATCTTTTTCCTGGCTTTGTTTCTCAGGTCTTCAATCGAAGGATAACTGGTGTTATACTTAACGGCAACTGGTTTACTCATTGACTGTTTAATTTCGAATGTGTAAAAATAGTTCTTTTGTGGAAGCCGGCATCCTGTTCCATAGGCAATGTCACGGGAAAATAGATTAAAACGACAGAGCCCCGACGGTACCGTCGGGGCTCTGTAATTATATATACAGGTTTATACCTATTTTGCTTTGGCGATCTGGTTCTTTTTCAAAAACTCAGCCAGGGCTTTAATACTGTACGTGTCTAAATAATCAACCCCCAGTCCAAGCACTTTTTGCCAGCCTTCTTCGTTGTCAGGCGTGTTCCAAAACCTTACTTTTTTTCCTAATTCATGTCCTTTGGCAACTGCTTTTTGTAAATCGGCCCAATCTTTCGCCGGAGGATCGCCGGCACCTTTCCAGCTGGTATAGTTAATGAAGTTATCGCTCAGGATGGCAATACGATCGAGCTCCTCTTTTTTGTATCTATTGCTCAACAACCCGTCGAACCAGATAAAATCAGGGTAGTTAACAAAAGACGTGGGATCTGGCTTGTTACCACTTACCAGTACCATCAGTGATTTGCACTTGGTAATTTCAGGATACTTTGAAATTATTCTAATCAGTTTTGTGATAGCAGGGCCGGCTTCAGATTTTACATCTATCATCAGGATCAGACGCAGCGTGGTATCTTCATATACATAACCTTTGTTGGCGGTAATATAATCAACCAACGGTTTAACGTATACATCTTCAAACTTTTTCTGACTATTAACATCTCTTTCCGTGTGAGCTACATATAATTCATTTTCGCTGAAATATACATCTGCCTCAATGGAACCAAACTTATTATTATAAGCAGATACCAGCGGCGGCTCGTGCTGATAGTCATTGTGCGCGTGCGCATTAGCTGTTGTGTAAACGGATGTTTGGGCCACTGCACAGGCAGTACTCAGTAAAAGAAAAACGAATACCAGGTTCTTCATAATGAAAGAGATAAATTTTTTTGCAGGTTTTAAAAATTATCATCTGGCAATTCGGATCATCTTCCTGCAATCGTGGTGAGTATAATGTATACCCAACAAGATATAAATTATATTTTACAATGCAAACATAAAGGTTTGTTTGACAATTATAATCAGGAGACCTATTTAAATTCTAAAAGTCCTGCAAATTAAATTATTGATAATCAACAATATTTATCCCTAATGTACATTAAATAATTTAAAAGTGCAACTACCCCTCCCCCGGTTTATCAATAAATTCTATTTCCATTATTTTCCGGTCGAAATCATTGGCCGGAACCAATGCCCGCGACTTGATGCGCGCTTTGTAGGTGTAAATGGTGCTTACACTGTAGTCCAGTATTTTGGCGATGGCCTCATTCTCGGTTATTCCCAATCGCATCAGGGCGAATATCCTGACTGTAGCATTCAGGGTTTCGCCCGATTTTGGCCAGAACTGATCTTCCTGCTGTAAAAGCGCATTGAAAGATGCAATGAAATTAGGGAACATCGTTAAAAAAATGGAGTCAAGCATTTTATACAAATTCCCCTTCTCTTTGTCGATATGCATGTTCTTTAAAAGCTGGTGCACCTCATTGGTTTTCCCCAGCTTTATATAATGCTGGGTTTCCCGTTTTAGGGTATCCAGCTTTTCGATATATAACGAACAGGTCTTAAAAAACAACCCGATCAACTCTTCCTTTATTTTAGAAGATTCCCACAACTTATCATTTACGCTTTCCAGCTCCGCATTTTTTTCCCTTATCATCCCTTCACTGGTTTTGATCCTCAATATTTGCCTGCGGTAAATAACCAGTAAAAAGAACAAGATAACAGCAACGATCAAAAATGTCAGCAGCCCTATCAACAGCTTATCTTTTTGATGCTGCTTTTCATCGATCAGCTTTGCCGAGATCAATGGCAACATCGATTCAATTTGTAAAGCCCGGTTCCTGGTGCCATAAAAAACGGCGTTGCGGTCAGCTTCCTGCATACAGGCAAAAGCATCGGTTGTTTGATTTCTTTTAAACAGCTCCTGCCCCAGTAAAAAAATGGCCAGCGTTTCTTTGGTGGCAGAGCGAATGTCATTGATGGCACCCAGGATAATGAAAAAAAGCCGGTCTTCACCGGTAAAAGCAAAACTTAGCCTCGTAGCTACCATTGCCAGGTTATGGGCCGGCATTGGGCGCCGGGTGATTAACTGATAGTAGAAAGCAGGCGTTAACTGTTTGTGCTTTACTGAATCGGGAATGAAAGCCATATTGATGGTGTCTTCAAAATCGCTGGGCGGTGTAAGGCTATCGGCCAGTTTAAAATCTTTGTCAGCCTGCCTGTAGTAATTCTCTGTAAAAAAAGCATCATTATCATATTCGCCAATACCGCCATTCAATCTTGCCCGTAATACCAGGAAATCGGATTGAAGGGCGTTCGGCAAATTGGCTGTATCAATTTTCTGAATAATATCAAAAGCTTCTTTATACAAGCCGGAATTCAACAAGATGCTTCCCAGCTTAATGGTACTCCTGATCAGGTTGTCTTTTTGCTGAAATCGTTCAGCAAGCGCGATCAGCTTTCTCACATATACAAAAGCCGAGTCGAACTTATAGGAACGATACTCCTCGAAGAGCTTTGAGCAAAGGTTGAACTGCGCATTAAAACCGGCACTATTGGCAGTACGCAATGCGAACCGGAGCTCCCCTATCCTTTTTTCTTTTTCCTGAACATATAAATGTTGCTGCTTCAACGCTGATTTCAACACCTGTAAAAGACTATCTGATCGTAAGCTTTGCGAATACCCTGTAAACCATCCCATCAAAAAAAGCAAAACAAATACTATTTTATTCATATGGCACCTCATACGCTATTAAATGTAGGCAGTTTAGCAGGTAATTCTGCCGGGAACAGCCCGATTATCATTTAGATTTTTCGCAACCAACCGGTGATTAAACAATTGCAAATCAGGGAAATAATTTTTAAACCGGTTTGATTTTTTACCGGCAACGCGTGTTTGCGGCCTAATACGCGGGATTAGTATTTTACTTTGAATAGCCGCTTAAAACCTCCTGGCCAATACCGGCCGGCGACGAAATTTCTGCATTAATATCCATTAATCTGATTGCTTATGTCAAGAAAATTGCTGCCATTATTAAGTTGTTTCCTTTTGTTATTCGTCCAGGTTCATCCCGTTTTCTCGCAAAACAGGGTGATAACCGGGAAAGTAGTCGATTCCATCACTTCCAGCCCGGTACCCGGCGTAACTGTAAGGGTTAGTGGTACCCAAACCGGTACCAGTACCGATGTAAGCGGCTCCTTTAAGGTAAGCCTGCCGGCTACGGGGGGTACACTTATTTTTTCTTCGGTCAACTATGCAATGCAAACAGTTCCCATAACCGATGAAAGCAATCTGCTGATCAGGCTGGCGCCGGCGGCCCAGGAACTGAAAGGGGTTGAGGTAGTAAGTGTGGGATACGGCACCCTGAATAAAAAAGAAGTATCGAGTGCGATCACGCACGTGAGCGCCAAAGAATTGAAAACGGTTGCGGGCAACAACCCTTTAATGGCCTTACAGGGTAAAGTGGCAGGTTTAACCATTTCCAATACGGCCACGGCCGACCCTAACTCCTCCCCAAGTGTGCAGTTGCGCGGCGTATCATCGCGCAGCGCCGGTTTAGGGCCCCTGTATGTGGTGAACGGCGTTCCGGGTGGTAACATCGATAACATCAATCAAAACGATATTGAATCCATCGACGTGCTCAAAGGTGGTGCGGCATCGGCTATATATGGTACGCGTGGTAGTAATGGCGTTATTCTCATCACCACCAAAAAAGGCAGCGGCGAATCGAAAATGGTGTACAACGGCTATGTTACCATGGATAAATTAACGATGGTACCAGAAGTGCTTACCGCCAGTGAATTTCGCGAACACCGGGTGAATGCCAACCCCGCCCGCGGTATTGACTATGGAGCCGGCACCGACTGGGTGAAAGCAGTTACCCGCCCCGAATCATACGCTCAAAAACACACGCTGCAGATCTCCGGGGGAAATGGGAACGATAACTACTTTGCTTCGGCCGACTACCGGAATGCAAATGGGATAGACCTGCGCGCCTATAAAAAAGAATATGGCGGCCGGGTGAACCTGAACCATACTTCCAAAAGCAATGTGTATACCGTGTCGTTGGAAGTGGCGCCCCGGTACATGCATACAAGCAACGCGGACCAGGGGAACTTTAACAACGCCATTACGTTGAACCCAACCCAGCCTGTTTACGACAGCTCAGGGTACCACTATCTCAATACCGGCTTTTTCTCCAACAACCCGGTTGAAAACGCCCGGCTTATTAAAAGCGAGGCCGAAATAAAGGAGCTGGATATGCGCGGTTCCTTAAAGGTGAATCTCCTGAAAAATCTGTATTCAACCATCACCATCTCCAACATCAAATCCTCCTACAAAAACCTGAACTTCCGCCCTTCTACCCTAACCACTATTGTACATTCCGGGCAAACCACTAAAACCAACTATGCTTCGCAGGAGCAGATAGACAACGACCAGCGCAACCTGGAATGGACAGTCAATTACGCGCTCACCGTGAGGCAAAACCACTTCAAAGTGTTGGGCGGGTATTCGTACAGTTATTTCAATTATCAGCAGTTCAGCGCCAATAACTACGATTTTCCGTTTAATTCCTTCTCATGGAACAACCTGGGCTCCGGTACCTGGAATGGCGGTGGCCAGGGTAACGGGCAGGGAGCCGTGTCATCTACCCAGAATGATTCGCGCCTGGCAGCTTTCTACGGCAGAATAAATTATGATTTCGATAATAAATACATCCTTACAGCAAGTCTGCGCCATGAGGGCTCCTCAAAATTCGGCACCGACAACAAGTGGGGCGATTTCCCTGCCCTGTCTGTTGCCTGGCGTATTTCCGATGAAGGCTTTTTGAAAGATAAGCTACCCTGGTTGAACGACCTGAAGCTAAGGGCCGATTACGGTGTGACCGGCAACCAGGATTTTGACAACTACAAATCATTGCTTTTATACGGAGGTTACGGTTATTTTCCTTTCAATGGCACCACCTACCAGGTTTATGGCCCATCGCAAAACATTAATCCCGACCTGGGTTGGGAAAAAGCCATCAACTTTAATGCGGGTATCGACTTTGAACTGCTGAACAACCGTTTATCAGGTTCACTGAACTATTATTCACGCACCAATAAAGACCTGTTGGGTAATTATAATGTACCGCTTCCGCCTAACCCGCAATCACAAACGTTTACGAATGTGGGCACCATGAAGAACTCCGGCATCGAGGTGCAACTGAGCGCAGCCATTATACAACGCAGGCCATTTAGTTACAACGTATCGTTTACAACCGCTTACAACAATAATAAATTTGTTTCCTTTTCCAACAAACTGTACCAGGGCGCGCCTTACCAGGATATGGCCGGTTTGCCTGCACCCGGCAGCCCCGGTCCCATCCAGCGTTTGCAGGAAGGGCATCGCATCGGTGAGTTTTATATGTTGCGATCGGCAGGCGTGGATAGAAATGGGGCACTGCAGGTTTATAAAAAGGATGGTTCCGTGGTACCTGCCAACCAATCGAATGCAGACGACAAACAATTTGTCGGCAATGGCCTGCCCAAATTTACCGGTTCGCTGGGCAATGTATTCAGCTATAAAAACTGGGACCTTAACCTCTTTTTGAGAGGGAACTTCGGCTATCAGTTATTCAACATGCAGGCATTTTACATAGGTACGCCCGCCACACAAACGGATGCGAATACCCTAAAATCCGCCTATGATCCCAAAAGCAAATATTCACAGCTCACCAACCCAGCTACCACCTCGCTTGCTTCCGATTATTTCCTGGAATCGGGCTCCTTTGTTAAGATCGACAATGTAACCCTGGGTTACAACTGTTCGGTTAAATCCAGGTACCTGAGTGCCGTCCGAATTTATGCGGCGGCCAACAACCTGCATACGTTTACCAAATTCAAAGGCGGAGACCCCGACCTGTACCCGGTTAACGACTTAACACCCGGCGTGCAGGGGAATCCGCGTAACAATACCTATGGGCTGAACTTTTATCCCGCTACCATACAGGTGCTGGCAGGCGTGCAGGTAACATTATAAACAATTAACCGGTTTAAGTAATGCAAAACAATTATAAAAAATATAGTGTAATGGCCGCATTCATTCTGGTACTGATTGCCGGCGGCTGTACAAAATTGGACGAGCATGTGTATGATAAAGTGGAAGTGTCGCAATTCCTCACCCGGCGCGACGATGTGGTCAGGGATTTTTTACGGCCATTTGAACATGCCTACTGGAGCATTCAGGGAAATGATATTTATGCTGCCAGCGAGAACAGCACCGATGAAATAGGCACCTTTAATCGCCAGGGCGACTGGCAGGATGGAAACTATTACCAGCGGATGCACCAGCATAGCTGGACTATCCAGGACAATTTCACCAGTGGCGCCTGGACCGCCTTTTACCAGGGCATTGTACTGGCCACCAACTCCCTGCAGGATATGGAAAGCATAACGGACCCGGGCAAACTAAATGTTTCAGTAACCGAGCTGGCCGATTTTAAAGCCGAACTCAGAACACTCAGGGCCTGGTTCTATTTAAGGGCATTTGATTTTTACCGGAACATTGAAATTATAACGGATGTAAAACATACCACTACAGGCAACAAACAATCGCCCCCACAGGAAACATTCAACTACATAGAGTCGGAGCTGAAAGCGGCGCTGCCAGACCTTCCCAAACGGGAAACGCTGGGTGATAAAGGTATTGGCCGGTGGACACAGGCCGGTGCAGCCGCCTTGCTGGCACGCTTGTATTTGAATGCAAAGGCTTACATCGGCAAAGACGGTTATGCTGATTGTGCTGTCGTTTGCCAGGATATCATAGACGGCAAATACGGTAACTATAAATTAGATAACCGCTGGGATGCGCCGTTCGACTATACCAATAATACGATCAACTCAGAAACGATCTATGGCTTTCCGTGTAGTCTTTCCCGTACGCACTGGCAATACGACGGCGGGATGTTTTTCTGGGCAATGACCTACGACGCCGCGCCGCTGTATTGTGGCTTTACAGATTTTAACCAGGCTAATCCCCGCTATGCCCTTCAGCCCGGCCGGGATGTAGATAGCATTGAATACCCCTTTAAACTAGGTAAGCCCTTTATAAAATTCCAGCATTATCCAGACGACTATCGCCTGAAGCTGTATAAAAACCTGGGCGGCAGCAAACGGGAAGGCATGTTCCTGTTCGGTTACCTGCCGTACCAGCATGTGGTAAATGGGAATACAGTTACGGATACGGTACGGGGTAATAAAGGCAATTATCCATTGTTCATTCGTGATCAGGTAGGCTGGTTCCTGGATGCCAAACCCGGGCAGCGGATCACTGATAAAGAATCCGACATGAACCATGCCGACCACAACTCGGGTGTTTTCTTTCTCAAGTATCCCTTGTACCCTACTCCCGATCCTAATCGTATTACATCGGCGTATGCAGAAGTACGGTTGTCGGAGATCTATTATTCACTGGCAGAATGTAAATACCGGGCTGGCGACAAGGCTGGCGCAGCCGTGTTGTTGAATGCCGTTCGCCAGCGCAATTATCCCGTGGGCTCGCCCAGCCTGTATGCGGCTGATGGCAGCCAGTTGAACGATCAGGAAATGCTGGATGAATGGGGACGTGAATTTTTTGGTGAGAACCGCCGCCGCACAGACCTTATCCGCTGGGGCTTATTTAACACGGGTACCTGGTGGGATAAACAACCTGACGCCGATGACCACACGGCCATCTTCCCTATAGGCCGGGACATCATGGGTGCCAATCCGCAATTTGAGCAGAATCCTGGTTATTAAAGATTTATTACGTCCCGTATGGTTTAGGTCAACCTATAGCTATCGTCCTGGTAAATTATTATATTGTGCGCCAATTAATGCCATGAAACAACTCTGTACCCTTCTGTTTTTTCTTACCCTTACTTCCAACTTATATTGTCAATTTGAAAATGGTTTATATAAAGGGCTTGAAAGAATATGTTGGACTGATGAAGCGGGTAAGGTCCATTATTATGATGCACCCAGAAAATGGTACCACGAGAACTTATTGCTTATAGATAATGACAGTATCTTTATGTACAAGGTGCCACTCAAAATAGTTAACAACCAAAAAAATTATTCAGCGGCGGACGGCGCATTTTATTATTATTACGGAGCAATACAGCATACAGACACTGGCACAGTTGTTAACCTGACCATGAACAATTGCGATTATTGCGGCCACGAAGTTAAATTTGACTCAGCAACAGGTTTTATGTATCCTGTTGCAAAAATTGAAAAATACAAGTTAACCAAATCTGCAAATGGAATACAATTAGGCGGGGTGGATTATAACAGGGAAACAGGCAAATTAAAAAACGGCTTTCCTCCCCGGCAGCTGTTTTACATTGACTCAAATAGTATTTACAGAGTGGAGCCAAAAGGACAATATGGATTAATTTCAACAGCAATTAAAAATTTCCTTCAAACGAAAGACCTGATACTCGATGGTGACACGCTACGAATTTCCCTGGACAGGTATAATAATAATTCGCTTATTGAAACTTTAGATCCTGCAAATATCAAAATTGACACTACAGGAATTTTATTTTGCTTTTATACACAAAAAGACTTAAAACAACTGGCAGCTAATTCTACCCGGCCCATCAGATACATTGAAGTCGGGCAAATTATTGATTACTGGAAAGCTGCCAGGGTTTATTTGAAATACAGAATTGCGTTACCCAAAACAATTCACCAATATAGTGAGAAACAATTTTCTAATTTGTTTGAATACAATAAAGTTGAGACTGAGTATATGTTGGCAGACAAATTACATCAAAATAATTGGGAACGGGTGGAGCAGCTATAAACTACACTTCCTGAAACTCCCATTTTCTAACGATTATCAATATGCTTTTTCCAATCTCGCTTCTGATTTCGTGCAAATTTGATGGTGCTCAATATCTACGGCTATACTTATGGAGCGTACAGCCGTTCACGAAGTCTCAGGCATTGATTGAGCAGTCTCAATACACCCTCTATCGCAGGACTATCTTAACCGGACATGGAATAATCTGCTATCCACGTGCCGGTGTCTGGTGCTGGACGTGGATGGTAATCGTCATTTTCTGATTAATTCTGTTTGAATACAATAAAGTTGGAATTGAGTATAACCCAATAAAAAAGCAGGCCTTTCGACCTGCTTTAATTTTGTGCCTTCATTGAAAACTACATACTAAATTTTTTTCTATCTATTATTTGATATTTATCCTGATCTGCATTGTAAGAAAAAGTAAACACCTCACTTCCACCATTGAGCAAATTAATTCCTGTAGACTTTTTCTCAACCTGGTAATCAATAATGCCTACATCAAAGTTACCCTTATTTAGTTCTATAGGAAATAGTTTCAAAACACTCAGGCTTTTTCTTCCTTTCATAACTGCGTCAAAATTTTCAATGTTTATGATCTTATGCTGACCCAATTTTGATGGCAGTTCAATATCGTCACATTTCCACACATAAAGTGTTTCGGTCGGAAATTTCTCCATATGTTGCATAATAGCCATTGCATACACACTGTCGGCTCCTTTTTCCCTATTTTTAAAGGAGACACTTACGATCAAAGCGATTATTAACCAGATAGATTTGACTCTCATAAATAATTATTTGATGATTGATTGAGGTACAGTGGCAATGACCCCTGATTTATTGTATATATACAACCTTTTATCCTGCATACCAAATACATACTGCGTTCCCCTGGCACTGGAAATGTCGGTAAGTGAAGGAGGCTGTACCCACGCTGCAGTTCCTGTTTTTCCCCCGCCCAGATTCACTTTCACGGCACCGCTGGGATGGCTATGAAATGTTAATTCAAGAAATGTACTTGAAATACTTGCATTCTTTTTCTTTGTTGGATCAGACACCGGACCCGGTTTTGCAGCTATTACGGTATGTTTAAAAACAAGCCCGCCATATTCTGTGTTATTGGCCGCAGATGTTCCACCTCTGCCATTATCTTTAGATACCTCCGTTTTCATTTGCTTCAGTGTCGCCATTGGTTCTATCTCCACCACATTCGCCATAACTGAATTATCAAATTGACCTACTTTTATTTTCTTTTCTGTATCCGCTGCATCTTTTGCACTGATGGGATTAGAATTTCCTTTTTCGTTTTTTTTACCACTGCCATATAACGTATTTGTTGACTTCGTAGTCTTTATTACATAATTCTTATTATCAGGTTTTTTATCGTTTCCAATAAGCTGCCCACGCTCATTATAGTAATCCCCTGTTGGCTTCATACCATCGGGATCTACCATTTTAACCGGATTACCCAGGGCATAATTATAAGGCGACCAGGCCGGCATCTCATCCGCTTTCGGGTCCACACTCTGCCATACACTCGTTCTGGGATCAAAATACCTTGCACCATAATAATAAAGGCCTGTTTCTTCGTCCAGTTCCTTCCCGTTGAACAGATAAGGTACGCGATTGGTATTGCTGTGTTCCTGCACAAAGATCTCGCCATAGGCAAAGTACTCCATGTGCTCATATACTTCACCGGCATCATCTGTAACATAACTCGTGCTGCCCAAATGATCTGTGTGGTAAAAATACAGGAAACTTTGGTTGGTAGTGCTGTTGTGCCCTTTGTTGTGACCATAGGCATAATGATTCCCGTTGTTGGTAGTGTCTGCACTGCCACCAGTGGTTCCGTTCCCATTCCCATTTCCACCGGCCTGGCCATTGCTGCTGATAACACCCCGCGGGTTTGTACCGGTAACCGTGTTTACTTGTTGCTGACCTTTTCCCTGCACGGCCTGTTGGTCCCTCACAATTCCCTGTAATATTTTCTGTTCTTTTTTCGAATAGCCGGTTGTATCTACATTGGTAGATACCTGCTGCTGCCAGCCCAGCTCCAGCCGGGTAGTGATCCGCTGGCTCTCGATAAAGTAATGTTTCGAGTATTGACCGCTCTGTACCACCAGGAATGGATTGACATAGACAGTGAAGTTGCCTACCCCACCCGAGCCTGCTTTAAGTTCTCCGTTTACAAACACCGACTGACCAGCGCCCTGTCCCTTCAATACCCGTTCGCCAGATGCATCATAAACATAACTGTTGAGTTGTCCGTTCACCGCCACACTGCGGAGCCGGTTTTCTTCGTCCCAGACTAAGCTTTGGCGTTGCCCGGTGAGATCGCTCGTCCAGCCGGTTTGGTTGCCGTTTGCGTCATAGGTATAGGTTTGGTTACCAATGTGTGTGGCCGCATGCGGTTGTCTTGAACCGTAAGTATAGGTTTGGTCATAAGTTAGCTTCTTTTGCGGGATCCATTTATTTCCGCCTGGCCCATTGATTTTGTCACTGGTCTGCGTTTTGCGGGTGATACCCCCCACCGTGTTGTATTCCATGGTCATACTATAACGGTCCTGCTCATTTGGCCCCTTATACGTACCGCTTGCGGTAGTAAGCCGGTAAAGGTCGTCATAGGTATAACTGTATTGGGAAGAACCTCCCATCAGGTTGCTTGCCGGAACGGGTGCGTTGTTTGTCAGACTAAGCATGTTATCCTCTTTGTCATATCCGTAGGTATAGTCCATAATGCGGCGGCCTTTGCCTGTTGTAGCCAGCATGTTCTGCAGTCGGCGACGATCTGGTTCATAGGTATAGGTGGTTTGTGTTCCATTACCATAATTCAGAAATACCCGCGATTCAAACTGGTCGTACCCTAACTGCTGCACGTAAGAGTAATCTTGTCCCTGCCGGTTGCCGCTCATGGCGTTCAGCAGCCCACCCAGGTTGTAAGTATATTTAATCACTTCGCTATCCGGATAGATCATTGATGTAAGGCGGTTCCAGGTATCATAAGTCCATTGCGTTACATAGGTCTGTGTACCGAATTTAGGGATCACAATGGTGCGAACATTTTTTATTGTCTCTCCTAATGGGCCATAAAAGAATTCCTGTGCACCCGATGCGTCTTCCTGTGTCACTACCTTTCCTGCCCGGTTAAACGCAGCGCCAGCTGTGCCGTAGGTATAATGCACATTGTTCTCTGAGTTATGCGGGTAAGTGATATCGGTCACGCGGCCAAAATCATAGTTATACGTAATTGCCATAGTATCCTTTTGTAGGTTGGCCGTAACCAGCCGGGTCATATTGCCCACCAGGTCATAACTGTATTGGCTCAGCCCTTCATCAGGATGCGAGCGACTGAGCTTCCGACCAAACAGGTCATATGTCCAGGTGGTGGTAGCACCGATATCATCGGTGGCCGACAACTGTTCATTGATGGCGTCGTAGGTGAAGCTTGTCCAAACATCTCCCTTGCCGGTGGTGCTTTTGTGCGCCATCATCAATCCCCGCACATTGGTAAATTGTTCCGTCACCCTGCCATTGGCATCCGTAGTTTTGGTGCTGAATTGCTGCTGCTGTTGCCGATCGTTCCCAAAGCTATAGGCGGTCTGGGTCACCGAGCCATCCGGTAGGGTTTCACTCAGCACGCGGTTCAGCACATCAAGGGTTGAGCGTGTGGGAGTGACCTTATCAAAGCCCTTGTTAAATACACTATCTGTCCCTTTGTCTTCCACCGTCGGATAATAATCAGCTACCTGGCGACCAAGACCGTCAAAGAGTATCCGTCCCGAAACAATCATTTGCTCCTGGTCTGCTTTTCCACTGCCGCGGTATAGGGAGCCATCTTTTTTGGTTTGCAGCAGCCGGCCCATTCCATCCATAAAGGTCACCGTTTCCAGGTCATTGCCGGTATGGGCAGGGTCGTAATGAAGGGTCTGCGCCCAAGGCACCTGGGCTTCAGGATGGTAGGCAAAGCGCAGCGTATAGGGTGCTCCTGAAATCTGCTCATAAGGGCCCGTGATCTGAATTATTCTTCCCAGGTCATCCAGCACGTAGGTAATGACGTTCCCATTGAGGTCTTTGCTGCTGAGCAGTTCGTTAAACCGATAGTCAAAAGTGGCTGTAGAACTATAACCATAGCTATTGGCCGCTTTTACAACATGACTATGAACCTGATCATCGAAAGTATAGTCCAACCGGAAGCGCTGCCCTTTGGCATTGGAAGCACCGGTGATGTTGATCAGATTGCCATAGGCATCATAACCCATGTCACTAGCTGCTGCATTCCCGTTCTCCAGGTATTGTTTTATTTGAGTAACGTCCCCGGTTTGCCGGTTGATCCTGCTCTCCCGTTTGCGATAGGTTTTACCAGCGCCCGTTACGAGAATGGAACTGGGTTCGCTTAAGATATATTTATCCGTCACGTTGTGGTAGGTGATGGTGGCACTGATGTCATCAGCCGGCCCATCGTCGCCAAAATCTGTATACCGGGTAATATTTCCTTTGGCATCATACCCATAGGTCATGTAGGTTGTTTTGCCCGGTTGTGGCTGTCCCTCGTAAAACCGGTGATCTGTGCGGCTCAGGGCCACAAAGGCTGCTCCGGCATTATTGGTTTTATAGAGGTCTGGCAGCACTGCACCTGTGGTTACATCCCTCAGTTCATAAGCATTGATCTGCTCGGTATATTTCTTACCATCCCCGCTCTGCGTAAGCTGTGTCATTACCAGGCCTTTGGTATAGTAATTATCATTGTTGTAAGTTTCAGTGGCCGTTGTATAAACGGTGTTGTTATGAGCAGCATCATGGCTGTGGGTTTGCACGGTGCCGAATCCGTAGAACTCGCGTTCATCACGGTCAAAATGCCCGCCCTGGTAATCAAAGGTCGCCAGCAGGGTATCGGGCCCGTCGCCAGTAAAGCCGTCGAAGACTTTGACGCTTGCCAGCGTCCACACACTATTGGGCATGCTGTAGGTATTGCCCTGCCGTTGATAATCCAACGTGAACGCGCCTCCCATCGGGCGGTGTACCGTTTGCAGCAGGTTGGTGCGGCCAATGGAGGACAGGGACACTGTGAGTTTATCGTCGGTGGCAGAACTTACAAAATCCGGATAACCGTCGCCGTTCATATCTACCATTTTCACCAGTTCCCGGCTCATGCCATCACCCACATCCGCACTGGCGTTGATGATAAATTTTAAACTAAATATGGGAAAGCCTGCTGTAAAAGCCAGGTTGCCTGACTCTGTAGTACTGCTATTACTATTTAGCGCAAATGCTCCTTTCCAGTTGAGCACCTCGGTACTAAAACCATTACCGGTATTGAGCCGCACCTGTACTCCCTGAGTTCCGCCTGGCCTTGGAGCTACCATTACCAGGTCGGGCAATCCATCCCCGTTCATATCCTGCAGCATAATATCGCTGCTGTTCTCAGAACGCGATAAACTGAAGCCGACGGCAAAACTCTTATGGCCCGTTACCAGGCCCAGGCCCGCACCCCCACTGAAGGAATGGCTGCTGCCTGAATGGATCTGCTCAACACCCCAGTCTTCCTCAGGGCCAAAACCATAACCCAGGTTCATGGCTACTTTTAAACCGTTATTGCTTACACGGTCGGGCAATCCATCGCCATTCATATCGAGGTAAGCAAAACCAGACTGGTTGCTTCCATTCACTACTCCCAGGTTGCCGCTTACACTAATGCTGGCTGAACCGGCATTGGTTTGCGCATTACCGGCATCGGTATGCTGCGCACCGTTGGGCGTTTTCCCGAAAACAGCCGTAGGTATACTTCCCGAACCTGTGAGACTTACACCCGTTGTGTTAGCGGTCGATTCATCAACCTGTCCGCTATTGGAGGTAGTCCTTGCAGACAAGCCACCGCGGGCATCTGTATATTGTATAATGTTTTGACTTACCACATCCGGATACCGGTCGCCATTCATGTCGATAAAATCGGTCAGTGTCTTGCTCGTTGAATTGGAAACACTGCCGCTGGCCCCTATTGGGCCAATGCCGGCGCCGGCTGTAAAGGATACGCTTGTTACCTTGCTCACCTTGTCGATCCCCGGCGAACCGGTACCATCACCCGTATTGATGGTGAGTGGGTTCAGGTCCTTCTGCCCCATCCTGCTGCTGCTCATTATTATACCCTTCACGAAGATCAGGGGATCATAACCACCCCAGCGCTGCTGGTTGCCATCTGCAATGAGAATGATAAAGCGGTCCGTTTTAGGATCATAGGTTTGCGAAGATGTTAGCTGGTCCCCGTTTTGCTGCGAAAGTGAATTTACATCAACGTTCAACTTCGCCGCGATCTGGTCGCTGGGCTTCAGCCAGGTTTCGTCAATGGGTTGGGTAGCAAAGTCGCGGTTCCCATTCCAGGCAAACTGGCCCCAGCCCCGGTAAAAGCTGCCGAAAATAATATCTTCTTCCTTCCCGTTCTTTGGCACTGTAGACCACAGTCCTGCGGTTACAGTCCCGTTAAGCGCACCACTCAGTATGGCCGTAGCCGTTGTGATGGCCGCGGCCAGCGTATTATTGGTCACATGGTATTCTACGTATAACTGATCATTATTGTGTACACCCACATTCAATGCATAGTTTCCACCCTGCACAACGCCATTTAACACCGGCATGCTCACCTCACCCAACAAAAGCCCTTTCGCCTTTACTGAAAACATAATGGTACCGTTGCCACCACCGCCCAGGAGCTGCAGTTGATTGATGGGTACCTGCGGCGTAACCGTTACCTGATGCAAGGCCGTATCGCCCAACACTACTTTATATGGAAGGCTCGGCTGCAAACCATTGGCCAGTATCGTATACTGCGGAACAGCGGTAGCCTGTACCTGCGTCTTCGCCAGGTCGATGTTCGGGTCTGCAGCACTGGTGAACGTCATCACCGGCTGCCAGGTTACCGCTGCCCAATCGATATTAGTGGGCGACATCACCTTAAAACTATATTGATCGGTATTGGTCACCGAAATATCATCCAATGAAATGGTGGTATTCACGGCCTGATTACGGGCATAGGTTTGCTGCCAGATGGTATTGATGCCGCCTGCCCCCGAATGCACCACCATCAACGTTACATCGTCTGTGGTGACCGGTTTAACAAAAGCTCCACCTATATGTACCGTTCCGTTGATGGGTGGTGTAAGTGTTTGCGTGGAGCCGAGCTTAAAGTCTTTTGCTACGTCGAATTGATACAATGGTTTGCTATTGGCATCGGTCACCTGCAGGTCCTGGTTAGTATATTCAATTACCGGCGCCCAGCTCACTGAGTCATAAGAACCGTTATCGATAGAACCGACCCTAAAATAAATCCGGTCGCCCTTCTGTATTGTCAAACCGGCCACTCCGGTTGGCTGATGCACGGAATAATCATCGGGAGCAATGACCTGGCTCCAGCGTTCAGTTCCTTTCAACTGAATGGCGACCCTGACCCCATCGGCCGGTGCGGCAGCCCGCTCCGGGTCATTGCTCGGCAATAATTGCACAGGCCCTGTTATATTGATCGTTCCGCTATAAGGAGCCTGCCACATCCGCACAATATCCTGCAGGGGATTATTGTCAATAGCCTGCTGCCGCTCGGCTTCCAGCTGTGTCTGGTCAACCAGGTTTGAGCTGATTTTAACCCCGGCAAAGATGGCACTGGGCGTCCCCACACTGGTGGGGGTAAAAGTGATCTGTCCGCTGGCAGAATCGAAGTGGTTAAAATATATCTGACCGTCCTTGACGATATCGGGCAACTGGTCGCCATTGGCTTCCGTAAAATAAATGGTGGTAGTAGTAGTGGACCAGCCCTTATTGGCGCCGGCCATTAGTCCGAAGGAACCGGGCGCATCAGCTTCCAACCCTACGGTATAACCGGTGGTCTTGTCCTTCTGGAAAACATTAATGCCATTGATCGCGATCTTGCCGCCAAAGCCGGTTTTGCCTGTCGTTCCCGACAGGTTGGCCCGGTAGTACAGGCTATTGCTGCCCCCATCCAGGAAGAGTTTATCGGGAAGACCATCGCCATTGATATCGACCATCGCCAGCATGCCTTTACTGGTAGATTGGGAATACCCAAAGGAAGCGCCCACAGAATTTTCTTTTGACATCACGTTCGCATCAAATCCCACAGCAATGCCCACCCCGGCACTGATATCGGTATGAGAAGTACCGCTCAGCGCGGAGGCCTCGTCAGTAAAACCATTGAGATGGGTGAGCATGCTGCCATGCACATTATCAGATCCGGCCTGCCAGTTTAGCGGCGTGGCCAGTGGCACCAATGCATTACCCGACCCAATGTCGTTATAATAGTCAAAGGTGTGTTGATTGAAAAATTTCCCTGCGGCATCGTACTGACTGATTTTCGCCAGCAGGGTTTTATAAAAGGCGCCTTCTTTATAAGTGAGTTCATAGTGCCGTACCGCATTGCCCGCATATAGTACGTCGATGCGTTTCAACAGATCGGCCGTTACTTCTTTAAAGCCGTTGCTGGCCGTGATGGTCACGTCTTTGCGGCCTGTATGTCCATCGAGGTCTCTGTCGCGTTTAAACAAGACCGCATATTTTCCTTCCGTTCCGTTAAAGCCCGTATAGCTGATCTTACTGATGTACAGCTGCACGCCCATAACAGTGCTGCCTGCTACGCCGGCATCGCTCACTTTGGTGTAGGAATAACGAACGAAGTTGCCATGGAGATCGCGCGTTTCCCGCAACGCCCAATGGGCAATATTGCCTGCGCCATCGCTGAGCGTGCTCGCGGGGTCTGCTCCGGTTGATGGATCACCGCCATAAAAATGCCGCGTGCCTTGTTTATCGGTCACTTCCCACCAATAGTTCTGTGGACTGTTGCCATGGCGGATGATCTTATTGAAAGCCCCTTCGATGCGGGGGAAAAATTGTTTTTCACCAGTACGGGTTTGCAGGGTGCCCCTGTGTGCCACCGGGCTAAGCTGCTCTCCATTCAGGGAATATGTTTCTGTTTCATTCTGAGTGTCAAAACGCGGTACACCCCAACGGGTATCGATGCCAATGGAAGGTATCGAAAGGTCCCAGCCCACCCCGAGCAAGCCATCGCCGCCCGAGCTTTTGTAGCTGATCGCCAGTTGCGGCTGCATACCAGCACGGCCAGCTGGCAGTTCGATGGGATAACCCAGCGAAGCATGGCCCATGTTGTTTGCCTGTGGTACGCTGATCAGGTTGACCCCGGCTGAGGGATCAGCCGCCTTAATGCCTTTCATTGAGGTAGAACTGTAACCTTCCACCTGCGGAGATTCCGGTACCTTGAGCACCGCATTGATCATATCGGTAAAATGTCCGGTACGCGCATACAATTTACCTGTTGCAGTCGAAACGCTGTCTACCGGCAGGGCAATCCAATGCCCCTTCTTTTCGTCAAAATAATAGGTACGGATATCCCTGGTCGTATAGCCATCAGGTATTTTCCCTTCCTCATAATCCAATGCCAGCCGCGCTTCTTTGCTAAAAATAGTTCCATGGGGTAAGAAGCGGTAACCGCCCACACCACGAGTCACATTCACCATACCGGCATCGAGAGCGGGGATATCGATAAAACGCAACGCAGTCACTGACACGGTGGCTGTGGACCGCAATGCCCCTTTGGGGATCGTGATGGCCGCTCCAGCCACGGACAATGCCGCCGCCTCGTTTTGCAGAATTAATTTTTGCGAGTGTGCAATATTGTTGGTTAATTCAAAATGATAGTCTGCCTTTTGTTCTTTGGCAAATTGCACCGTCTGCTGCTGCCTGCTGCCATCGGCGTACAGCACTTCGATGGTGGCAGCCCAGGTTGAACCGGCACTCGCTGGCCGGTCAACGATCGCTTCGAATGCCCCTTTCCAATACCGGGCCTGCCTGCCTGCAATCTTAACAATGGCTTTGTCTTTACCTGCACCGGTGATGAACCCTTTGATATACCCTTTATTGTCATAATAGGTCAGGGAGGGATGGTCAATAACGATCGCAGCTGTTGTGTTACCCACTTCCACTTCAACGGCCAGGTTGCGCACCTTATAGTTATAATCCGCTCCCTCGGGCACAGAAAACCGGATCACATTGTCGCCCTGCTTTAGCCAGGCAGCACTCAGCTGCTCTCTCTGTCGGGCCCAGCCCTGCCGCTTCTTTACCAGGTAGCCGCCTGCCGACAACTGATCGTTGACACTCCGGCTAACTGCTGTGAAGTCCTGTACACCGTCCAGGTCATAAGAAAGGTATACCCGCTCATTCTCCTGTAAGGGAGCTTTCAGGTATACGTGAAAAAGGTTGTCGGAAGGATTATCAGCTCCATTATTGGTGGAACGGCCAATGACTCCTTCCTGCTGGCGGGAGAAGTACCGCTCAGTTGGTATATAATGGCCTTTACCAACAGGTAACTTACCATAACTGAATGCACCAACGGATAGTACGATCAGTGCATAGGAAATATTTCGAACAGCATTCAATTTCATGAGATAGGGGTTAGATAAGGATAGGTTTACCGGATTGGGATTATGAATTTGAGTTGCAGAGACTATTAAAGCACCTGTAGGCTACGGGAATCAACGCCATCTTTGGTAACCACCGTAATTGTATAGTTGCCTGCGGTCATAAGATGACCAGGGAAACGGTATTCTGTATTGTTCTTACCAGTCATTTCCTGCATCTTATTGCCTTTCATGTCATAGATGCCCACCTTTACATCGGTGGCCTGTGGGAATGACACACTGATGGTGAAGTTACCGTCTATGGAAGGTGATGGATAAACCGAAACATGTTGCAGTGCTTTGCCGGTCACATTCACCGTATCGCTGAACACACAACCCGCTTTGCTGGTAGCCTTTACTACATAGGTGCCTGGTTGTTTTACGGTTATTTGCGGTGTAGCTGCATTGAACCCGTTCTGACATGTCCATTGATAACTGGTGGCATCACCGGGCGTTATATGCTGTGCCGCATCCAGTAACAACTCTCCTGTTGCCGGCAATGCCTGGTTGGGTTCCAAGCCCATCTGCAGGCGTTGCGCAACCGGCGCCGGCATTTGCAGGGTGCGAATATCCTGATGGCCTTTACTGTCTTTGACAACCACGCGGTAGGTGCCAACACGCAGGTTGCTAACATCTACCAAGGTTTTGTTATAGAAGGTACCGTTCGATACCACATCACCTTGCGCATTTGTTACCAGGTAGACGTAGGGCGCCTGGCCGCCAATTGCCTGTAACCGTACACTACCTGCATCTGCAGATACACAGGAAGGCGTATCTACCACGTTCATTTTTACCAACAGGTCTTTGGCCACGGCAAAACCAAACAGATCGTTGCCCGACTGGTCAGTATCCCACCTCACATTGCGATAGATGACCTGGCCGTCGGCAGTAACACTGTCGGGGAAATAATAATTCAGGCTGTCAACCGGAAAACCTTTGTAAGCACCGGGGTTTACAACAAGCCAGTATTTACCCGTGCCCAGCAATTGCTGGTTTAATTGAATGGTTGTATTCAAAGTATGGGCACCTGGACCACTGGCATTCATCAGCCATTGCCTGTTCACCAGTTGCAACTGACCATCAGCTGTAGTCGATTTACCAAATGATTTATTGTTATCGCCCCATACCAGGTAATTGCCATTGGCAAGGGTGTCGGTATTGGCGGCGTTGGTGGCCATAAACCGGCCATTACTGATGGCCAGCAAGCCATCGGGGTCAATGGCACTGATCGATTGCTTTTGATGAAGGGAAAAGAAATCTTCCCGCCCAAGCCCCGTTGTACGATAAGCGAAATCTTTATTTTTATCGGCATTCCAAAGTACGGTTTCACCGGCGCTTACATAGTTTCCTTTTGCAAGGGGAATACCATATTTAATCGCCAAATAAGTTTCGTATTGAATTTGCGTAAGAACATCCAGGCTTCTGTCAAAAACCAACAGCTCTGCTATAGTGCCTTTAAATGGCCGGGTATTGTTTTGAGTTACACCAAACAACAGGTAGGCGTTTTCGCTTATGGCGGCAGTGGACGGCCAGTTTTGAATAACGGTGCTTAACAAAGCAAACCCACCATTAATACCGATGTCATTTACGCTGCTATCAGGCCCCATAACGCGGTGGGTGGTCATCATCATTTTATGTGCCGCGGCATTACCTGCGCCCCACACGCCCGTTTCAACGGTATCTGCCGGCTGAATCACGGCTATAACCGTAACTTCAGCCATACTATCTACATTACAGGGAATACTTAAGGAATCACTAAAACCATTAAAACGAAAAGCGGGATTGTAATTGAGCGAGCTGTTCACACGCACCGGTTGTCCAAAGATCGATGCATTGTGGCCCTGGCCGGTGGCATCTTTCCAGAAGCCATTGAGGGTACCGGTATTATCGGCACGCAGCCACACGACCGGATAGTCTGCGGAACTGAGGTTTTGGCCAAACGAGCCTATGCTCGTCAATAAAAGCAGGGCAAAGAGCAGGTGAATGAAATAACGGTTTGGAAAAACCGATTTCACTGCCAGGTTTTCACTGGTCATCAGGGTACGATTTAGGTTAATATTCTACGGTATGATTACCAGCCGCGAATGTATGGTGTGAAATCTACATGTGCAAGTTGATTAACAAAAAATAATCATATGGGCCGTTAGAGTACAGGAAGATATTCGCATAACCCTTTCAGTATACGTTTGTTAGTTATAAATTTTAGTAAGTCACTTTTTGATGAATGGCCACCATTTGTACCTGAGAAAACCGGGAAGCATTAAGCAGTGCTAATAACCAGTATTAGTGAACACGATAAAGTGGTTACTACCCTATTTTTCTATTGCTGCCAACATCCATACGGTTATCAGCAGCGTAATGTTACAAATATTAAAAATACTAAATTAATTAGCAACTCTTAACACTTATTCGTAAATTTGCAACATGAATTTGTTTGGAGATGCGGCGTTTTTTGATCCGGGCAGGAAGCAATATAAAGACTTTGAATTACCGGATACCGAATTACGTCTGTGGCAGCAGTTTTTTTCTAAAGAGGAATCTGACCATTATTTCGGGCATTTGTTAGCTAATTCGCCCTGGCAACAAAGGAAAAGAAAGATGTATGATAAAACCGTCCTCGATCCCCGGTTAACGGCTTATTATGGCGGCCCAAATGGTTTAGAGTGGACGCCGGAACTTTTAGCCATTAAAGCAAAGGTGGAAGCAGAATGCGGTCATATCTTTAACCGGGTGTTGTTAAATTATTATCGGGATGGCAGTGATTCCGTATCCTGGCACAGTGATACATTACCTGCAGACGGCAAACACCATCATATTGCCTCTGTTACTTTTGGCGATACCCGTTTATTTAAAGTGCGACATAAGTTCAGAAAAGATATCACGCAGTTCGAAATTCCGCTTACTCATGGGTCCTTTCTGTTAATGGGTGAAACCATGCAGGACTTTTATGAACACCACGTTCCTAAAACAGCCCGGCCGGTAGGCCCACGTATCAATCTTACCTTTCGTATTTCCGATTTTAAAAAATCAAATAATTAAACCTACAACTTCTCAAATTTCAGGATCACTCCTGCTTTGATCTCCAGGATCCGCAGGGGTGAATTATATACCTGCGCTACTTTATGCTCATGAACATCCTGGGTACTTACATTTATAAATTTCACCAGCATTGGTTTGCCATCTACCGGATTGAAATCCTGCTCATCTTTCAGGTGTTTGGTATTGATATAATCAAGGTTGCCACCACGGATGGTGTTCATGCTGACATCGAGCAGAACAGGCAGTTTCTTTTGGCGCTTTGAATGTATAGACGGATTGATCTGAAAGCCAACACCGGCACCCCAATAAAAGGTGTTATCATTGATCAGCTTTTTTTTCTCGAGTGGATGACAACCCATGGGATCACTCGGGTCCTCGATGGAAATATCACTATAAAAATTATAGGACCCTGCTTTTGCATTGATATAAGGCACAATCAGATGGTTGTTTTCATCCAAAAACTGATACCTGGCCTGAATGTTCGCATTAAACACGCTGCTGCTGTAATTAACCGGTACCACGGTGGGATTTGCGTCGAAGTAAAAAGTTTGATCGATCTTTTTATAAGCATAGATGCCACACCCCAGTTCCAGGCCTACAGAGAGATTTTTTAAATGATTTGGCAACGAGTATAAGCCACCAATATTAAAACTATGAATTGCCTGAATGTTCTTAGCCATTTGTTGTTGCGGTAAACCCAGGCTGTAATTACCTAAAAATTTAAAAGACTGACTGTTAGCATCCACATTCAAAAAACAACCGATGAAGATTGCAGCAATGATTTTCATAACAGTAGTTTTGGCTGACAGAAATAACACAATCTCTCTATGAAGTTAGGCAACTCCCAAACCAGAAAGAAATTATCTATGTTAAATCAGTTGCCGGCCGCCTACCCCGAACAGGACATTTCGAATTTATCCGTCAGTATCGATGTTGTTTCCTGACCCGGTCTGGCTTCATGCGGTATGGAAAAGTATTCCCCGGTTACCAGCACGCCTTTATCGGTTTTTTCAATCGAGATCTTCAAAAAACCATGTCTGTCGTCACAGAAATGCTCCAGACGAACCTGATCGGTTAAAGTGTCATCCGCAGCAAAATTTTTATCTCCCTCTTTAACCAGACTATGCAAGTCATCGTAACCACCGGCACCTGCAACAATATAACGAACCATTGAGCCATTGGCATACTGGCGGCTAAATCGCTGATAATTGTGCACATGTCCGCTGAAAACAATATCAGGAAGCACGCCTGATTCTATAAAAGCGTTTTCCAGAAATTCAATCATGTAAGCGCTTGCACCGTGGTTGGAATCCGCCGAATAAGGGGCATGGTGCACACAGACAATCAACGCTTTCCCCTGTCCCTGCGAGCGGGCAATTTTAAGTTCGCGAATAAACCAGTCCCGCTGTTGGTCTGTGATCGTTCCAAACTTTGTGGTATTTCCATAGAGGCCGATGATGTTGGCCAGCGGCGTTTCCAACGTCCAGTAAACATTTGGCTGTATCATACTTTTCCTGTTTACATCAACGCTGAAAGGGACAGGGCGGGATTCAACGTCGCAAAAGACCTTCATAAAGGCGTCGAGGCTATTATAAGGTTTGGCGTTTGGATTAATATCACCATCGTGGTTGCCGGGAATGGCAAACACCGGTCCCGGATAATCACGATACGGTTCAAAAAACTGCGGATAATAATTCGCAGCTTCCCCATAAGTGTATACTACATCACCCAGGTGGTATAAAAACTGAGGTTTATCTTTCAAAGCAGGCGCTTCCAGGTATTGCCGCTTCATTTCACCGGCGACAATCCGTTGAAAATTACCGCCGTATAGGCTGCCCGTATCACCCACCATGTGAAATACCATTTTTTCAGTACCAATGTTAGGTATCACGGAATGCAAATCCAGGTGAAAAGGATATTTGCCTGTAGGTTCAGGCAGTGGTTTGAATTTGAAGGAATCGTCCGGCTGATTCTTTTTGAAAACCGGGTAGGTAACTTTTCTTACTAAAGGCATCCGCAAAGTTAGCCAATAACCATTAAGAACAGGTTAATTAATGGTGCCTGCCTCAAATCACCGCGCAACATTTAATGGCATAAAAATTCCATGTACCTTTGTAAACCTACTTCCACCCATTGATTTCGATTCTCCCGTATCCATTATTCGCAAACTTTTAAACTATTTGGTATGCGGTCAATGTGGAAGGGCAGCCTGGGGTTTGGCCTTGTAAACATCCCCGTCAAAATGTACGTGGCAACAGAAGAATCGACTATTTCATTTATGCAGCTGGATGCAAAAGATCACGCCAGGATACGTTACAAAAAAGTAAACGAAAATACAGGTAAAGAACTGCACCAGGAAGATATTGTGAGAGGTTACGAAATTGATGGACAGGTAGTAATCGTAGAGGACAGCGACCTGGAGAAGGCGATGCCTGAAAAAATTGACCATCTGGAAATCCTCCAGTTTGTGGATGAAAAGGAAATTGATGCGGTGTATTATGAAAAGCCGTATTACCTGGAACCTGAAAAGCAGGGCATAAAGGCGTATGCATTACTTCGGGATGCGCTTCTTTTGGAGGGAAAGGTTGGCCTGGGGCTGCTCGTTTATCACAACAAAGAGTGGCTGTGCCTCATCAAGGCCATGAGAAAGGTGTTAGTAATGCACCGGTTACGGTTTACTGATGAAATTCGCAGCGAAAAAGGCCTGGCCATTCCTGATACCGACGTGAAGAAAGACGAACTTAAAATGGCCAGCATGCTTATTAGTCAACTCACCAGCCCATTTAAACCTGACGATTACAAAGATACCTATTCAGAGAAGCTTATGGCTGTAATTGAAGCCAAATCTAAAGGCAAAGCTCCCAAAACACTTAAAGTGGTGCATAACGCGACTACAACTGATCTAATGGCGAAACTGAAAGAAAGTTTGAATACCAAACGATCTTCAAAGAAAGCGTCGTAAAGGCAGTTATTACTGGTATTGAGCCGGGTTTGCGCCCTGCTTTGTTCGGACTTTGTTCGGGTTTTCCCTGTGTACGCCCGAACATCCCCGGGGAGAGTCCGAACAAAGTCCGAACAATACCCGGCGTAATACCGGCACAATCCCGGCTTTCTTAGTCCTTTACTCAGCTCCCAGTCTCCACCTGGTCATGTTCGGGATTTCTTTTGCTTTTCCCGAAGAAAACAGGGTGTTTCTCCAGGGAAGACCCGAAGAAATCCCGAACAAAAACGAGCCTGAAAGCTAATAAATATATGATTTTCAATACATTATTACTTCATAAAGACTTCACACATCTCATAAGTCACTGTCAATCAAATTATATTGTGACCCGTAGTATCACACGCATAGGGAGTATTGTTAGTGTTAATAACTTATAAAATATATTCATAATATTTCAATAACTTTTTCGTAAATTCACAGACACTAATCATAACCGTTAATATGAAAATTAAACACTTCCAGCTAAGGCTGGCAAACGACTGTCTTCAAGCCGATGAAGACAACTTAAATGAGTTTTTGAAAACGGTTGTTGTTGAAAAAACCATACAACAACTTGTTATGGTGGGACAAACACCGTATTGGTCAGTTTTGGTTTTCTACAATGTCGTTACATCGTTTGGAAAACATAAACAGGAAAAAACTGCAATTGACATTTCCTCATTTACAAAAGATGAAAAAGCAAGGTATGAAGCCTTACGCACCTGGCGCAGCGAGTCAGCACGGCAACAGGCATTACCAGGCTATATCTTAGCCTCAAACGCTGAACTTGCCACAATAGCAAGACTTAATCCAACTTCAGTAGAAGAGCTTCAGACAGTAAAAGGTATGGGTGAAAAGAAGATCAGCAAGTATGGTGAGGAAATAATTTATTTACTGAATGCAGACAATACTAACGTTTTATAACCTGCACTTTAACGAAAATGAACGTCCGATGTATCGAAAACGGACAACACCTGAATTTAATTCATCAATAATAATTTGAATAGCAAAAGTTTACAAAAAGGAACAGTATTTGGAATTTACCTGGCAACCAATAACTAATGAATTGATGTTATGATAAAGAACTATCTGAAAATGGCCTTTCGTAACATGGCAGCCAATAAGCTTTTCACTTCGCTTAATGTTGCCGGGCTTAGTATTGGTATGTGCGTATGTATTACTTTGTTTGCCTCCATTTCATACGAACTGAGTTTTGACCGCATGTATAAAAACTCAAAGAACATTTACCGGGTAAACATGCAGACTGATGCCCAATACAATTACCAGGTATGGGCACAGTTACCCAACTCAGTTGGGCCTGCTATTGTTCAAACGATCCCGCAGGTAAAATCCATGACCCGGCTTATCAAGCATGATTTTGGTGCCCGGGTCTCCATAAAAACCGACGACCGGAATTTCACCGAAAAACGATTGTACATGGCCGACGCTGCGGTTTTTAATATGTTCGATATCAAATTTACAGAGGGCAGCGCACAATCGGCATTTGCACAACCTAAGTCAATAGTTCTTTCACAATCAGCCAAGGAAAGGCTGTACGGTAAAGAACCGGCGTTCGGAAAGATCATTTACGTAAATAACCACGACACCCTGTATGTATCGGGTGTTTATGCCGACCTGCCGGTTAACAGCACCATTGATTGCGACATGATCTATAACATCATGGATTCATGGGCCGGCAAAGATGTCTATTGGAGTAATTCCAGTTATGAAACCTACTGTCTGTTGCAACCTGGCGGAGATGTACAGCAGGTACAGGCACAAGCTACGGCACTCATTGATAAAAATGTAAAAAAGGAAAATAAGTATTTCAGCAATTTCATATTCCAGGCGCTTTCGGATATTCACCTCTATTCTGCAGACATACGTGAAGGATATTCCGGCAGAATAGGCAACATCAGCACAGTAAAAGCATTATTATTTTTATCGTTGCTGGTGTTGATCATTGCCTGCATTAATTACATGAACATGGCTACTGCACGTTCACAGGAACGCGCAATGGGGATAGGCGTTAACAAAGTTCTAGGTGCAGATAAGGGCCGTTTACTCGGACTTCTATATGCCGAAACGGCTTTGCTTTCATTTATTGCCATTGTTATTGGTTATGTACTGGCCTTTGCTGCCCGGCCAATATTCGAAAACGTTACAGGCATTATAATTAATCCTTCGACATTATTCACCACACCCCTTATACTAAGCTTATTGGCAACATGGTTAATTGTAACCATCATGGCAGGAAGCTACCCGGCGTATTCTATGTCGCGCATTTCACCGCTTGTTTTAATGAACAAGCTAAAATTAAAACACAGTGTCGCAGACTTTGTCCGCCGGCTGTTGGTGGTATTTCAGTTTGCATCTTCCATTATCCTCATTATCTCGGTTATTGTCATCCTTCAGCAGATCAATTATATCAGAAACAAAAACCTGGGGTATAATCCGGATGGCGTAGTGACTGTTAACATAAAAGCAGCACAAAACAAGCAACAGGTTGCAGCCCTGGTGAATGATCTATCTGGAATGACTGGCGTTGAAAGTATTTCGGCAGTTCAATCCATTCCAGGCGATGTGGAAAGCGGCAGAAGCATAAAAAAACTATCGACAGATAAAGAGAGCATGCCGGTAAAAACATGCAATACAGATGGTTCAATAGTAAAGACCTTGCAACTAAAGTTATTGGCGGGCAGTTCGCTGCCGCCAACCCTTGCGGTGAGCGATACCAATTGTTACGTATTGATCAATGAAGCTGTGTTGAAATTCCTTGATTACAAATCTCCACAGGATGCCGTAGGAAGATATATTCATACAGAAATGCTTGACAAGGCTATTATCGTTGGTGTGGTAAAAAACTTCAACTACCAGTCGCTCAAAAGCGAGATAGGTGGCTATGTTTATTATGAGATGAATAAAGCTCCTGAATCGAAGAGAACCTTATTGATCCGGTACAACGCCCAACGGCTGCCCCGGTTTATAGAGCAGATGCAAAATGTGGTTAAAGCCGATATGCCGAATGCAAGCTTTGACTATGAATTTTTAGATAGTCATATCCAGAACCTGTATATCTCTGAACACCATACAGCAAGAACCGCTACCGTGTTTTCGATGTTAGCCATATTCGTAGCCTGTTTAGGATTGTTTGGATTGGCTGCTTTTATCGCTGAACAAAGAAAAAAAGAAATAGGCATTCGCAAAGTGCTGGGAGCCACCGTATCCGGCATCACGAGATTATTAACGGGCGATTTTCTTAAGCTGGTGATCGTTTCCATCCTGATTGCTTCGCCAATAGCCTGGTATCTCATGAATAACTGGCTGATGTCATTCACCTACAGGATACAGGTTAGCATCTGGGCATTTGTTATTGCAGGCTTAACGGCTGTTGCATTTGCATTGCTTACCATTAGCGCTCATGCAATAAAAGCAGCTGTGGCAAATCCTATAAGGAGCCTGAGAAGCGAATAACTTTAAAAAAGATTAGTGTTCTCTTAACCTTTCATCTGTGTAGGTAATGTGTGTTTTGCCATGAGGCCATGGTACGCCATTTTCGTCAACACTCACAAATACGATCTTTTCAATAGTTAAAATACTTTTGCGGGTAATCTTATTGCGCACTTCGCACTCAAGTGTTAAAGATGTGCGGCCAAAATGCGTGGCCTTGATCCCTAACTCGATGATGTCGCCCTGTTTGGCGGAGCTAATAAAATTGATTTCACTCATGTACTTGGTTACGCAGTGATTGGTGCCTAATTGTATTATTGCGTAGATAGCGGCTTCTTCATCGATCCAGGCCAACAAACTTCCTCCAAACAAAGTACCATGTGCATTCAGGTCTTCCGGTTTAACCCATTTTCTCGTATAAAAATTCATTCACTGTTCTTTTAAAGAACCTCAAAGATAATATATTATCCAAAAAGCCTGATAATTCCCCACTGGTGCCGGGAATTACCAGGAGAACCATGCTAACGTTGTTGTATATTACTTAATTCACTTTGAAACTGCTCCACTCCTATTTTAGCTGTTGTAAAGCGATGCTCCAGTTGAAAGATCAGCTCTTTCTGCGTATGAGGCCGGTTATAAATTTCAGCCAGGATCTTACTTTCTTCCGCCAAAGGTCTTGTAATAAATTGCCGCGTGCGGAATGCCTCATAATACCTTACACCCAGTGTCCGTAATGAGGCAGCATTGAAATGCAGGCCATCGGGATTACTGGTTAATCCTTCTGCAGTGGCAAAATAACAAAGCGCCTGCGATTGCGCATAACGCATCAATGCCTCGTTAATAAGTGGATAATTACCAAAATACTTTCCATAAATACCACTGGTCAGGAAGTCGCCTATTCCGCCAACAACGAGCGGAACATCGGCCGCATTCAATTCCTTTCGGAAAGCATCTATGAGGATCTTCAACCTGCCTTCATACTCACCGACCTTTTCAGGAAAACAATCACTTTCGCCCTGGTGCCATAGTATACCTGTTAAGGTACTGCTCCGTTGTGCCAGCTTCGCCTGCAACAATGCATGATTAAACAGCGGACCACCAATCGCCCAGTCATCCAGACTGGTTCCACCTTCAGCGCAGGGTATAAAGCCGATTTCCTCATCCGGATGTTGCATACGCCAGGCAGCGCCAAAACTACCTGCCAGCCCTATTCCGGCACTGGCGCGATCATTATGTAAAGGTTCTGCCATCATTTGCCACCGGCCATTCCTAAGCACTTTTATACCCTCGTTGATAATGGGCGGTACTTCATGACTATAACCACGTCCAGCCATATTCGACTGTCCAATCAATAAAAAAGACGCTATCATTTGTATTACTTTGTTGTTTTTACTCCATACCGATACTTCTGCGGAAGGAATACCAGGCAAGCTTTTTTATATCATTCTGCGCAATGTTGCCCGACTGGTACGCCTGTATGGTAACCGAGACCATCTGGGTAAATAACAACCTTATCCAGGTGACATTTACCTGTTCACTGATCAGTCCCCGGCGTTGTAGTTCAGGGACCAGCTGGAACCAGTTATCCCGGGCAGCTTCATAGGAAGCATTTTGTGGGACGCCCGTTGGCTTGTTTACATCCGGCTGACTTAATAACTTATGCAGGAAGATATATCGCACCCCACAGTCTATACCGGCGTATAGCATTCTCTCCAGTTGAATCAATGGGTCCTGGGTGCTGTTACAGGCTTGTAATATGGCTGTTTGCCAGGTTTGCATCATATCCTGCCGGCAAGCCTCGATCAGTTCTGTCCGGTCTGGAAAGTAACGATGTAAGGTGCGGCGGCTTAAATCAGTTTTTTCTGCTATCCGGTCTAAAGGGGCAGAAAAATCCTCATTTAAGACGGTAATGGCAGCATCCACTATCTTTTGCCTCGTATCCATGACGCAAAGGTAGGAAATATGTCACATTATTGTGACATAAATAGAAGATTATATAGAAGAGATTATTTTACGTTAACTGTGAACTACAAAAAATATCAATTGATTTTCCATCAACTGTTATAAGGATCGTATTGTTCTGAACCTGCAACGGGCTACCGGTTTTCCAGTGCTTCAACCCTTTTACCATGTTTATCACCCTTTCCGGAATTACCAGTTTATTCAGCGCAATTTGTATCGGGAACGGCATCTGCAAATAACCGTTGTTGATAATTACGAAAACAACTGTATCAAGCGCCACACGCAGAAAGGCATACACGAAATCGTCGGACCAAAGAGTAATGGTAGTGCCGTATTTGAGCGCATTGTTTCCCTTTCTTAAGCGGATGAGGTCACGCGTCCAATGATAGATCTCGAAGCTGGTGGGCTGTAGTTGCGTTGGGCGGTTGTCTGCCCCGATCAATTGCCAGGGGAAATCCCGGCGCAGGTCGGCATCATCTCTATCGTTTTTCCATCCTTCCAATCCCACTTCTGTTCCATAGTACAACTGAGGTATTCCGCGTATGGTAAAGAGGGCTCCCAGGCAAAGTTTGGTTACGCGGACAGCCCACTTCAGTCCCTCGTCTTCTCCGGTATGTTTTGTGCGTGCATGGCTCATGATGCGTTTTTGCAGGTCATGATTATCGAGCAGGGTCACCAGTTGGTTTGCGTCCCGGTAGCCGCCTTTCAGCGGGTTGTCCGCATCAAGAACGCCGTTTGGCTCGTTGTCATTAAGCCGGGGTTTTGCGAGCGAATATCGCAGGCTTTGGTCATATATAAGCGTGGAGCGTAAAGCATTGCAAAGCGGGAAATCAAAAATAGAATCAAAGTCGTGGTAGTTCTGGTATTCCAGGAGCTGTGGAATATCTTCCTTTCTCTCCAACAATACCTCACCAACTAAGAACGTATCAGGGAATGCGCCGCGCAGTTCCGTTTTAAAATAATGCCAGAACACGGGGTTTACATGTTTTACGGTATCCATTCGAATATTGGTCACTTTACCCTGCACTTTCCAGTCACGGATATTGTTAATGAAATAGTCGAGTACTTCCGGATTTGCGTGATTGAAGTCGGGCAGATCGGCCAGTTCCTCAGTAGTTTCATCATGCCCGTTAACATTGAACCAACTGCTGTCAAAATTTGGTTTAGCGCCATACCCTGCATGATTAACTACCGTATCAAGTATCACTTTCAATCCCTTTGCCTCACATGCATCAACGAAGCTGCCGAGGGTACTCATATTGGTTGAATTCGGTAAACGCGTTCCGTCTAAAAGACGCTGGTCCATCTTGTTAAAATTGGCAGGCCAGTAGTAGTGATAGGGTTCCGATGTTCCAAAGTTGCGGATGTTTTCGTAAACCGGGGTGATCCACACGGCGGTTATACCAAGTTCCAGCAAATAATCGATCTTATCAATTAGCCCATCAAGCGTGCCGCCGTGGATCTTTGAATCGGCCACTGCTGGAAAAGTCTTGTGCTGCGAAAAGAAACGGTCGGTTATTACAAAGTAAATAACATCGTCCTGTGTGATGTTCTTAGTCATATGCCTCAAGTTTGATGTGATTAATGGTAGTTAAATTTAAAAAACTACCAGTTACTGATCGGGCTGGGCTGACGAAGATCACTTTAAATGCATTGGAAATCGATTTTGTGCCCAGGCTTGCACAAAATTCGGCAGACGAATTCTATTTCTCTTACTTCGTCTATACTTTAATGTAGCTACCGAATATGATTGCTCTTTAACTCGTTTTTTCAGGGCGAAAGCTTACTTCACCCACACGGTTTGAGTAAATGCACCGTTTGCAGCCACATCCCAGGCTTCCAGCCGCACCCATTTTCTGCCGGCGAGATCAAGAGGTACATTGAAGGTTTGCTCACCAAAAGGATGGGTATATTGCAAGGAAATTCGTTCACGGTACACCTTGTTGCCATCTCCCGAAATGATCTCCGCATAGTTCATGGGGAATGTCCATTTAAGTTTGAATGAAATTGTTGTTTGTTTGCCGTTGAGGGAGATTGATTCGCCGGATGACTGGGCCGTGCCTTTCAAAAACAATTTGGGATGTCGCCAACTGCCTATGCCGCAAGCAACAAAAAAATAGATTGATGCCGGTAATGGGTAAACTTTTTTTGCTGATCCTGCCCGTATTTTATTTATTCTAACACACGTAAACTTAAAGGGTTATGCGCTTTCGGCGTTAGTGGCCGTTAGCGCCATATGATTAAATTTTGTTAATTGACTTGCACATGTAGTTTTCCAACCATACATTCGCGCTTGCTAATCATACCCCTGAATATTAACATAAATCGTACCCTAATGACCAGTGGATATCTGGCAGTAGTTTCTGTGCATCTGCACCGTTATTGCAAACATTCGCTATTTACCCTATTTCTTTTGGCGGGCATATGCTCATATGGCCAAACGCTCACTCAGGCAGATTATCCGGTTGTTTGGCTACGGGCCGATAGTACCGGCACCCTGAATGGCTTCTGGAAAGATGTTACCGGCCAGGGCCACAACGCATCAATTATATAACCGACGCTTCGGGTGAAGTGTATCAGCACCTGGAATACTTCCCATTTTGGTGAAACTTTTGTGGAAGAACATAGTAACACCAATCGTACGCCTTATCTGTTCAATGGTAAGGAGCTGGATGAAGAAACCGGACTGTATTATTATGGAGCAGGGTATTATGATCCCAGAACAAGTATCTGGCAGAGTGTTGACCCACTAAGTCACAAGTTCCCCGGATGGTCTCCTTATAGCTTTGCTTTTGATGACCCAATACGATTTGCCGACCCCACAGGAGCTGCTCCGGAAGATTTTGTAAAGGATAATAAGACCGGGCAAATACATTGGGATAAGGATGCAAAGTCTCAGGCTACAACTAAAGCAGGCGAAACTTATTTAGGTAAAGACCTTACGTTTAAGTTTAACAGCTATATTGATGCCAAGTTGTGGGATGGACCTTTGGGAAGTTTTCCTGCAGGAGATAAACTTACTTCAACTATTACGGTTACTTCAAACACTGATGCTAATAACAATTTGCTTTCAGTAGATATTAAGTCAAGTGTTGACGTTCACAAGACCGGCGGCATTATCCAGGGCGATGGCTACTTCCCGGGTCAAAAAAATGTTGCATTAAATATCAAAGGAGCTAAAAGTGGTTTTGCCACCTTTGAACAGCATGCAAAAGTGAATGGCTTTGAAGAAACGGGATTGCTGATGATGGGCTTTGAAAAAGTGAATGTTGCTCAAAAACTAACAATAGGTTTGAATGGCACTAACCTTTCGGTCACAGCAGCTACCGATATTTTCCCATCGGCAACATTATCTGTCAATAACGTTCAGTTATTCCAGTATAATCAGCCTTCTTTTAAAGCAACTCATGGCAGAGAATTAACAGGATACAGGGAGCCAATAAGTAAGGCAAATGACGGCTTAATCCCTGTTTACAGATGGCTACGACCTGCTCCGGCTTTTTATCAACGCTATAAATAAATAATCCATGAGAAACTTAACAACAAAAGTTGCGGGATATATTTTTCTTCGATACGTTCTTTATTTGACCGTAGTTTATGCTACGAATAAAGATGCCAGGTTTGTAAAGTCCTCTGATTTGAGAAGTGGCGAAGATTGGTTTTATTTTATTTGGCTGTTTGGAATTCCTGTTCTGATAGAAATGATTGTAATAGGCCCTCCCCTTTTTTACGGGCTTAAAAAAATATCAACTGCAGGTAACAGATTTGTTTTTTATCTGCTTTTTATTGGGCTATTTGCAATTGAATTTTTGATCAGTAACTGGGTATACGGCTCACAATCATCAGCAGTTTTGAAAGTCTGTATTAGTGTGCTGCTGTTCTTAATCTTATTTTTCAAACGACTGTTTTAAAATCGGGAGGGCAGTAAAGGCATTAATTAATGCCCTTACTGCCCTCCTACTCTAACGTACGTGTGTTAAATTTTTTAAACCCCGTTAACTTTTTTTGCTGATCTTGCCCGAGCCGTGCACAGCTAATTTAGTGACCTGGGCATTGCCACGGTATTCTAAATTACCGGAGCCGGAGATGAAAGCTTCAATTGAATTACTTACGCTTACTTCAATATCGCCTGAACCGGATATGGCAGCGTCGCAGGTTTCAGTTTTCAATCCAAAGGCGCTTACGTTACCGGAACCACTCAGATGGATGGTTTGCGTTTTTGTAGCCCCGTCGCGGACTTCAAAATTGCCGGAACCCGAGAAAGACATCTTTGAACGGTCGGACTGCAGCCGGGCCAATTTCATATTACCGCTGCCGCTTCTTGCAATAGAGATACTGGCCCCTTTAACGGTTCCCGCAATGGTCATATTTCCGGAGCCACTTAAGCTAAGATCAAAGTCGCCGGTGCCACCGAGATCAGATTCACAGGTGAGGTTACCGGAACCGGATTTGTTAAGTGCATCCAGATTTTTATAGGTGATCTCCAGTTTGATCTTTATGTTCTTATAAGACCCTTTTTCAAGTGAGACCCTTAACTTGTTGCCGTTTGTTTCGGTAAGAATTCTTTTGGTATCAATATTCTCCGCAATAATTTTCACCGATGTTTCATTTCCCTGTCGAAGCACGGCGTCGAAACTGCCGCCAATGTCAAGTTTGGTAACGTCAGAAACTTTTCTTGTTTCTGTTTGCTGGGCAGACACTGCACCGGCTACCAATAATGAACCCAACAGCAAAAAGGTTGATATAATTCTCATACGTTATATTTTAAGTTTATTTCCTTTCAGGTTAAAATCAGGTTCAACGGGTGTGCCAATCTTTAAGACCTTACAGGTCAACCGTTTTCGGAATAAGCATTTCCTATAACTGTACGAAAGCGAACAGCCCGATGTACGGATTCGTGTAGTCCCGCACTTTTCGGTACTGTCATTTTTTTTTGTTAACTTCCTGTTATGTCAAAATTTAAAGATGTAGTGGTAACACTATCAAAAAAGCATCCCGAAACCGGCGAAACAGTGCCGGCCGGACACACCTATGTAATTGGTGTATTAGGCAATAAAAAGAAATGGTATGAAATTGAATCCGAGTTATTAAACAAACTGTCAAACGAAGATCTGCAAAAGGAGCTGTTTAAGATATTGCACCCGCAGACACATCATTAACTGCAGGCAACTATGTTTTGTCTGCGGACTTTCATCGTTTAAAGTTTTTGCAATTGATTATTTCGGTCTTAATGCTTTTATCCTTTAGCCAATCCAAATCTGTCAAATGAGCTTGTGTGTCAAACGAAAGCTCTTTTAAATATTTCATTTCATTAATTGGCAATAGATTTTCAATCATCAGTTGTCGTACCCTTATAAAAGAAAGCTTTTCTATTTTACCAATATTTGGCAAGTCAACAAAATTCTTTGTCCCACCAAGTAAAAAATGTAATTCCTTCAAATTACATAAAGGAGTCAAAAAGTCAAGGCTTTTTAAGGTTTGCATAGAAAATGTGAGATTTTGAAGCCAGGGCATTTGTCCAATTACCTCGATGTCTTTGGGTTTGTCAAAAACAAATAATTTTTTTAAAGCCGTTTGCCGAATAATTGGCTTTAAAGACACTTTATGAGTACCTATAGCCAATACTTCCAACCTCAAATACTCATTAATTTTTTCAATCTCATCTGTTCGGAATAAGTCTGCTGTTAAATTTTTTAAGTTTGGAAGTTTGGATAAGAAGTTTAAGTTATTAAACACACCGTATCCGTTCATCACTACTCGTAAGAAAATATTTTGACGGGAAGATAATAGAAGCTCGTTTATGTAATTAAGTGTTTTGTCGTTTAGTTTGTCACCTGCAAATTGAATTTGAGTGAACTTTTCTGCGCCAAGTATCAAGTCGCAGTCTTCTTTGGTAAGATCATAATAAATATTAAGAACGCCACCAATTGTAAGCGCGAAGTTGTCAGTATAAACAGGTGTAGCCGAAGTAAGAGCTGGACTACTTTCAATCATTTGTCTAACGGAATATTTCATAATAAGCTTGCTAACAACGTTATATTTTTTATATTATAAAGGTTAATATTACATGCCGTTGCTAATGCGAATTGTCCTTAAATAATACTTTGAATTAGTAATAAAATTCTTATTCAGCGAATCATTTCTTTTTGTTAATAGCTCATACTTAAAGTCAACAATATTGCCTTTAATGGTCGTTGACGCTAATAATTTTTTTGAATATTGATTTTTCAAAGTATCATAAAGATCTATGACAATTATTGAAAAGTACCTATCGCCGATTTTCTCCACTGTATCTGACTTGATCTTGTAAGTGTCCGGATCGCTTATTGTATTCTGCTTCTTTGCAAAGTGTTGTTGAAATATTGAATTACTATCTGTATTGTTATAAAATGGGAAATAGCCGGAATGTACAATAGTAAATCGTTCTACTGAGTCTTTAGGCTCTCCTCTCCAATAAAATCCCGATTCCTGAAATATTTTTAAGCTTTTGGGTTGTAAGCGATATTTTATTTCGTCACAGGGCTTGCCACAATCAGAATAATGTGTCCAAATAAAAGTTGTGTCGTAGCGGCTCGGAATTGAAAATGTAATACTACCTAAACTGTCAACAAGTTTTATTACTTTAATTGACGACTTTTCAGGAGGCAATTGATTTGTGTCTGCCTGGGAATAATAATTACAGCTAGCAATAATCGAGAAAGATATTATAAATAAAATAGTTTTCATAAATAGCATATAGCAGTTCGGTATTGCTTGCAGGCGACTCATTGCGCTGCTGTCAACAATATATTCCGCTATTATACGGCACTTTTAACAAAAAGCAATAATACGTTGGAAAAAAATACCATGAATTTATTCATATAGCTTGTAACTCAAAATTGAAAGTTGTTCCTTTACCGGGCTCACTGGCTACTATAATGGATGCCTGATGCAACTCCAGGATTTTCTTTACGATTGCCAGGCCAATACCCATACCCTTCGACTCTGCAGACCTGGGGTGGATCTGTTTGTACCGTTCAAATATGTGCGCCAGGTTTTCGGGAGAGATCCCTACCCCGGTATCTGTCACCGCCACTTTTATGCCGGCATTGGTTTCTGATAATAGAATAGTGATGCTGCCACCGACAGGTGTAAACTTAAATGCATTGTCCAGCAGGTTTTGCAGCACCCGTTCTGTAAGTGAAATATCTGCAAAAACAAGCGGTAAATTATCAGGGGCCTGAATGTTGAGCCAGATCTTCTTCTCCTCAGCTTTCAGCTGGTAAGCCATCATAATGTCTGCTGCCAGTTCTGCAATCAGGAATGGCTCTTTTTCCGGCGTTATCAGATTTGCCTCCAGTTTGGCGTACTGAAAGAGTTGCTCTACCAGTACAGACAATTTGCGATTACTGTCATATACGATCGTCAGGTATTTTTCCCTGTCTGCTGCTGTCAGCCCGTCCTTTTTCATCATCAGCGTTTCAACATATCCCTGCATGATGGATAAAGGCGTACGAAGATCGTGTGATACATTCGCGATCAGCTCCTGCCGAAACTTGTCTGTGGCAGAGATCTTGTCAATGTTATCAACTATAACATCTGCCATTTCATTAAAGGTAGAAGTAAGCATGCCCAGGTTACCCTTTTTATATCCTTCTATCCGTGCAGCATAATCGCCTTCCTTAAAACGTTTAACTACCCCGGCTATATGGCAAATACTATCTGTTATAAGGAAAAAAGTAACAATGCCTACGATAAACGCCACTACAAGGGCCGCATAAAACATATAGCTGGCCAGCCGCAGGTATAAGTTATTATCCAAGGACTGCAGAATGGCTTTTTGTTTTTCACTGGCCAGCACGGCGTATACATATCCCACTAACCGGCCTTTTTCATAAACCGGGGCTGCAGAAAAGATGCTGGGATCACCGGGTTGTTTGGGATTATCACCCATGGGGCGCTGCATCCTGGGGGCTGCAATCCACTGTTTTACTTTGGCAATATTCACCTGGTGGATCTGCACCGTTTTGTCGGGCACTACATAGTCTTTAATATTACCTGCCGTATCCAGCAGATATACTTCAACACTGGGATTGGCCACCATGGTAGAATGTATGATATCATGCGTTACGGTAGTATCAGGTTTGCCATTTTTAAAGGGCTGGGTAAAAGTAGCCAGGTGCTGAGCTATATCGCCATATAATTCCTGGTGGGCAGCAGTATAATATGACCTGCTGAATTTTGAGGCAATGACTACAAACACAATTCCCAATACGATCAATAGTATTGTGAACACAGCCGTGATCTTCCAGAATAACCTGTTCCCGTGGATTGTTCGTACTGACATTTATAACTCCTCGTTAAACCTGTAGCCTACGCCCCAGGTGGTTAAAATAAATTTTGGGTTGGACACATCCTCTTCGATCTTCGCCCGTAACCGGTTAATGTGGCTGTTCACCGTATGCTCATAGCCTTCAAAATCATATCCCCACACCAGGTTGAGCAGCCGCTTGCGGCTATAACTTTTACCGGGGTTCGATGCCAGCAGCGTGATCAGTTCAAACTCTTTGGGCGACAGGTCGACCCGGTTGTTATTGAGCGTTACCTTTCTTTTATCGAGATCTATTTCAAGACCATTACAATTTATTACAGCAGATGCCGGAGTGGGGTCTGTTTCGATAGCAAACTCTTCGCTTCTGCGGAAGATAACTTTTACCCGGGCAATGAATTCGCGAATGCTGAAAGGTTTGGTGAGGTAATCATCAGCACCGGTTTCCAGGCCCATCACTTTATCAATTTCTTCACTTCTGGCGGTAAGCATAATTATGGGCGTTTGCCGGTCTGTTTGTCGTATTTTCCGGCAGATCTCCATACCATTCAACCCGGGTAAAGTAATGTCGAGTATAATAAGATGGAAATGGCCTTCCTTTGCCGACGCCAATCCTTTCAGTCCATCACCTTCAGCCGCCACTTTGCAACCCAGGTCGTGCAGATGTATGCGCAGCAGTTCCACTATGTTTGGATCATCTTCGATGATCAATACAGTTTTATTATCCATAATGATAGCTGCAAAGTTGATAAATAAAACACAGGAATAGTCACCGTGATACTTTTGTTATAATTCCGCGACACCTATGGGATACTGTTTCTTTTGTTTTGTGGTATTAAAACATACCACAAATGAAATATAACTTATTAAAAACGTGTACGTTATTCGCCTCTGTATTATCTCTGGCCGCCTGTAAAAAAGATAATGATGCGCCTCCTGGCCAGGCTGCCACCATTACCATTGAAAATGTGCTGGACAGCAAACCACTGGTGGAAACCGGTACTTTCCAGGGAACCGGTAACCCACCTGTTATCCTGCCCGGCCAGTCAACCACCTTTACTTTCTCAGCAGCTAAAAACCAGCGGCTCACCTTTGCCACTATGTATGGCTGGAGCAATGACCTGTTCTTTGCGCCTGATAATCCGGGTATCAAATTGTACAACGATGATGGTTCACCCATTACGGGCGATGTCTCTGCACAAATAAAACTTTGGGACAATGGCACGCGGGTAAATCAGGTACCAGGTTCAGCGGTTGTTCACCCCGGCACCCTGGAAAAAGCCACTAAAAGTATCAAAGAAGTAAATGGAACGGATGATTATGGTAATACCTACCTGGCTGCGTCAAAGCTGATGCAGGTGTCCCTTGCTTACAATGGCAACTCAGTATTTACGGCAACCATCACCAACAAATCGGGCGGAACAGCCAATGAAACGCCATTCAGTCCGGGCGTTTGGACCATTTCGTATGTAGCTGGCGGTAACCAGTTATTGCCAGAAGCCATCTACTCAAATGGCAAGCCATCCGCAAACGGCCTTACCAATATTGCAGAAATGGGCGACAACGCCGCACTGAATACGTACCTGATGAGTAAAACAGGCATCTTCACACCATTGTCCCCCGTGTTGGTAGTTGTATATAATGGCCAGCAGAATCCATTTTTTATGACCGGAGAGAATGACCGTGGTGAAGGATTGAAAGACCTGGCGCAAAAAGGCAATGGCGATATACTCGCTGCTGCCCTGAAATCAAAACAAGGGGTAAAAGCGGTGTATGTACTGAAAGACGCCGCCAACACTGTGTTGCTCCCCCGCATCGATGGCGCGAACGGCGGAAAAGTATCGCAGGCTTTATCGGTTGTTAAAGGGGATAGAATTGCTATTGCCACCATGTATGGATTTTCGAACGATTGGTTCTTTGCCACTTCAGGCAATGACTGGGATGCTACGCAGAAAGGCGATCTTTCTACAGCTATTGGTTTGTATGATGATGGTACTGCTATTAATCAATTCCCCGGTGCCGGCATCACGCAATTCAACCTGGCAGGTACTCCGCTCAGTGAATCAAAGGCAATTCAGGCCGTGCCCAATCCTAATGGTTTTACTACGCTGCCAGCCAACAACAACATCATCAAAGTAACAATTCAATAACAAACAAATAAAGAAATATGAAATCAATCAGCAAGGTATTTGCGGCCACCGTTATTCTGTTGAACCTTTCACTGGCCAGTCAGGCGCAGGACAAAAAACAGGACCCGGAAAAACCCAAAAAAGAGAAGAAGATGAAGCTTAAAGAACATGTATGTACCCAGGCCTGTCATGATAGCGGCAAACATGTGTATGCACATGGAGAAAAAGGACATGTGTGTACGGATGCCTGTAAAAAATAGATGAAAAGAAAATACGAAGGCGGGGACATTGTCTCCGCCTTTGTATTTCATCTCTTAAGAACAGTACAAGACTCTATTTACTTACAGTGCTGAATGGACCATCCAGGATGCCTCAAGAGTATAGAATAAATTAAAATTTACTAACAATACAGACAAGTTTGTTTTATTATTGTTACTCGCTTTTAAGATGCCTGGCAACCAACAGACCCGGGTAAATGTGCATGAAATATTTCATTTTCATTGGAAAAATAGTGTTTAACTATCAATGGTTCTTATATTTACACTTTATGAGATTCAGGAAGATAAATTATATATTTTACAAAACAGACTTGTCTGTATTGGTTTAGATTTTATATCTTTGATCCAACGAAAATAAATTGGTTAGAAAGTTAACTATTTCTAAAGGAGTCCATTTCGGAATATACAGCAGATTAGGGCGTGAATGGATCAAATTAGGGTGGCAAGGGGAAACTGCAGGAAAGTAGCCAGTTTTTTCAACATCAATAAAACAAACCTGTTTGTTTTAAATCTGACAGATCAGCTTATATGTTCAATCGTAAAAATAAATATAATCATAATGAAACTCTTGGTGACAAAAGACGAGTTGATCAATCGATACAAGCAGGTACGTATGAATAGTGAACAGATTTGCAGCCCGCTTCAAGCCGAAGACTATGTGGTTCAACCGGTGCAGGAAGTAAGTCCGCCTAAATGGCACCTTGGACATACAACGTGGTTCTTTGAAACCTTTATTTTAAAATTTCATGCACCGGGTTACCGGCTTTTTGACCCGCAATACAATTATGTATTCAACAGCTATTACGAATCGGTGGGTGCCAGGGTCATCCGCACAAATCGTGGCAATCTGAGCCGTCCTACCGTAAAAGACATTTACAGGTATCGAAAATATGTGGACAACGCAATGGTGGAATTTATAGGTAAATGTTCACTAACATCTGAGCTTATCCACCTGATAATCCTGGGCTTTAATCATGAAGAGCAACACCAGGAGTTACTGTATACCGATATCAAGTACATTTTAGGTCACAATCCACTTTTCCCGCCCTATTCAACTGAAAAATTGGAGATGACATCGCAACCGGGGCGAACAACTAAAATGATGGTGATTCCGGAGGGTATTTATGAAACAGGCTACGAGGGTGATGGCTTCTGCTGGGACAATGAACTTGCGAGACATAAGGTATACCTGAATGTATTTGAAATTTCAGACAGTCTTGTTACCAATGAAGAATATTTGGAGTTCATGGAAGACGGTGGGTATGAACAGTTTCAACATTGGCATTCAGAAGGATGGGACTGGGTAAAAAAGCAGCACATCCATGCACCGATGTACTGGCACAGGGAAGATGGTCAGTGGATGAACTATACATTTAATGGATTGCAACCTGTGAATAAAGAAGAGCCTGTTTGCCATATAAATTTCTTTGAAGCGGCGGCATTTGCCACCTGGAAGGGCTTGCGGCTGCCAACTGAATTTGAATGGGAAGTGGCATCACTGCTATTCGAATGGGGAAAGCGTTGGGAATGGACACAGAGCGCCTACCTGCCCTACCCCCATTTTTCAAAAGCCCCAGGCGCACTCGGTGAGTATAATGGTAAGTTCATGGTTAATCAACATGTCCTCAGAGGCGCTTCAATAGCAACACCGGCAGGCCATAGCCGCAGAACTTACCGCAACTTTTTTCCCACAAATCAAAGATGGCAGTTTACCGGGATAAGGTTGGCAAAATAATACGGCCCCGGTAGCTGGTCTTAATAATAATTTGAACCAATGACAAACATCAAAACTGTATACAGGCCCGTGAGTAAGACAACACAGGCTAATGAGCGGTCGACATTTTATAAGGATGTTATAGCAGGTTTGCGGGCGGAGCAAAAATACCTGCAGTCAAAATATTTTTATAATGCCAAAGGCGACCGCCTGTTCCAGGAGATCATGCGGTGTGAAGAATATTATCCCTTCAGCTCGGAGTTGGAAATATTCAGTCAGCGTACCGCTGAACTGGTTACAGCGATCACAGATCAAACCGGAAGTTTTGACCTGATTGAACTCGGCGCCGGAGATTGTACGAAGTCGGGATACCTGCTGAAAGAACTGTTGAAAAGGCAGGTTGAGTTTACTTATATGCCCATCGACATATCGGCAAATATTATCAGTTATCTCGTAGGTAAATTACCGATAGCTGTGCCAGGCGTGCAGGTGATGGGGCTACATGGAGAGTATGGTGAAATGCTTGCAAAAGCATCAGCCCTGTCTTGCCGCCGCAAGGTAATATTGTTCCTGGGTTCTAATCTTGGTAATATGTTGCCTGACCAGGCCCTCGCATTTAGCCGCACTTTACGTAGTCATTTACAGCAGAAAGATATGGTGATAGTTGGACTGGATCTAAAAAAAGACCCACGCACAATATTAGCTGCCTATAACGACAAGGCAGGAATTACGAAACAGTTCAATTTAAATTTACTGGAAAGGATCAATAAAGAATTGAAAGCAGACTTCGATCTCACAAATTTTGCGCATTATCCTACGTATGATCCTGTAACAGGGTCTTGCAAGAGTTACTTAATAAGTCAGTCAGACCAGGTGGTACAAATAACAAACAAAGGTAGTTTCGAAAAGATCCACTTTAAAAAGGGAGAGGCTATATATATGGAAGTGTCCCAAAAATACACTACCAGTGAAATCGATCAGATGGCCATGAAGGCGGGTTTTAAAACGGCTGCTCAATTTTATGACAGTAAAGCCTGGTTTGTAGACACTCTTTGGGAAGCTATTTAATAAAAAAACCGGCACCGCTATTAGAATGGACAGCGGAGAAATAAAGTCGATTTAAATAAATAATGGTTATTGTATTACATGAAGCACCAGATCTTTAACGACCAAACAAAAGCACTTTTTAGAATGGTATATGATGAAGCCACACTGGACCGGAACTTTTATGGCAGAGATCATAAAGAGAAATTATTGACCATTGCCTGGAACCGGGGAGCAGATCAAAATATCACCATAGATAAGGACGTCTTCATCTTTCCGGCAAATACCATACACTGCCTGATGGTCAGTGAAACATTTCAGTTGGAACAACCTCAAAATATCGTCGCATGGCAATTTAGCCGTGAATTTTACTGCATAGTAGACCATGATAAAGAAGTCAGTTGCGTAGGTTTCATCTTTTTTGGTCCTCCCAAAAAGATGTTTATACAACTGGCAGAAAATGACCGCAGACAAGTTGAAACGATTTTACAAATGTGTCAGGATGAATTTGAAAACCGGGATCGCATACAAGGTGACATGATGCAAGTCCTGCTAAAACAACTCATTATAATTGTGACCAGGCTGGCAAAGCAGCAGTACATCAATAAAGATTCACTTCCGACAGATAAATTTGATATTATTCGTAAATATAACATTCTCGTTGAAACGCATTATAAAAATCAGCATCAGGTAAAATTCTATGCTGAGCAGCTCTTCAAATCACCAAAAACTCTTTCAAATTTATTTGCCTTATACAACCATAAAAGCCCCCTGTTGATAATTCAGGACAGACTTCTCATGGAAGCCAAACGGTTATTATATTATACAGATAAGACTGCCAAAGAGATCGGTTATGATCTTGGTTTTGAAGACGCAGCACATTTTAGCAGATTTTTTAAAAGTCGTAGCGGACAATCTCCAACTGAATTTAAAAAAATAAATTTTACAAGAAGCTAAACCACGAGTTCTTATTTTCTCGGGAAATATCACCAATTCTTCGGGCTATTCATACATGTTTCGCAAGTGGATTTCATTGGACCTTTGAGGCCTCAATAATTAAATAAAAAAACATGAAAACAGCTTCAACTTTAACAGAAAAACAAAAAGTCTCTGCAAATCAAATGACATCCGCGCAAACTCCTTTAATTAAATTAGCAACCTGGGTAAATAACCGCAACATTCCTTTTTTAATTACAAGTATTGGTATGATTGTAATGCTCCTTTGGGCAGGCGCTTATAAGATGACAGTACCAGGAGCTGATGGCATTGTGCCGTTAGTAACCAACAGCCCTTTAATTAGCTGGCAATTTAAATTATTCGGCAGGTACATTGGGTCCGATTTGATCGGTCTTACAGAAATCATTGCCGCCATATTTATGATCATTGGATATTTTAAGCCTAAAGCAGGTGTAATCGGTGGGCTGATAGCTATGGTAATGTTCTTTGTGACCAGTACAATGGTGATTACCACACCTGATGCTATTATATCAGTTAATGGAATTGGCTACATGAGCTTCCTTGGATTGTTCTTATTTAAAGATGTCATTTCTTTGGGCGTTGCCTTCTACCTAATCAGCTATTTCGGCGAAAAAGCTATTCAACAATAATAAGACAGATTCCGAAATGCAACATATATTTAAAAAACCATAACCAACTATACAGACTTGTCTGTTTGCCAATTTATTTACTATCTTTGAGGGCATGCAGAAGGATAGAAAAAATGCTGTTCGCCAAACTATCATAGATACGGCTACAAGGCTGTTTTACAAGCAGGGGTATGTGAATACGGGCATCAACCAGATCATTGAAGAATCAGGAGTTGTGAAATCGACGCTGTATGCTACGTTTCGTACCAAAGAAGATATCCTGATGGAATATCTGATTAGCTCCGGTGCATCGACTGATGCGGCTTTGAAGGCAGCTTCGGATAAAGGTAAAGACCCCAAAGCAAAAGTCTTGGCTGTCTTCGATTACCTGATCGACCTGGTACAGGAAAAAGAATACTATGGCTGTAATTTTTTGAATATTATTTCCGAAATACCTGCAGAGGCAGAAAGAGTGATCAAACAGATTCAAAAGCAAAAGAATGGCGTTAGAACGCTTTTTTTCACCATCCTGGAACCGATAGGGAAAGAAGATCTCGCCGATAATATATATGTATTATTTGAAGGCGCGCTCATTGCCAATAAAGTGCATCATAAAGTATGGCCAGTTGAAAGCGCCAAAAAAATAGCTGCTAAAATACTGTCTTAAAAATTATTCGCGAAAAGGCGAATTTTTTTTAGCCATATCAATACAGACTTGTCTGTTTTTATTATTTTACTTTACCTTTGAATGTATGAATCGTCACCAGGCCAGAAAAGCGATAATGACAGCAGCTTCCCAGTTATTTTATAAGCAGGGCTATTCAAATACTGGTATAAATCAAATCATTGACGAAGCAAAAATTGCAAAAGCCACCTTGTATAAACATTTTCAATCTAAAGAGGATTTGCTAATAGCGTATCTGGAGGAGACAGGAGTAACAACCATGGAAGGTTTGAATAAGGCTTCCCAGAAAGGCAAAACACCGTTAGATAAAATTCTGGCTATTTTCGATCATTTATTGGAGTTGGTCGGTCGTACGGATTTTTGCGGATGCAATTTTTTGAATATCGTATATGAAATGCCAGATGGCGAGGAAAGAATACGACTACAGATCAAAAAGCAAAAAGATGACGTCAGAGAACTTTTCTGCAGCATCCTGGGATCATCTGAAGAAAAGGAGGAACTAGCCAATGAAATATACACGCTATTCGAAGGTGCTTTAATCGCTCACAAGATTCATAAGGAAATCTGGCCGCTCGTTTCGGCAAAAAATTCAATTCGAAAATTGATTTAATTTTTGAAATACTCTAAAAACAGAGTGGTCTGTTTATAACCATGCCACCAATTTTCTAAAACCCGCCGTCCCTTGCTGATCTAATTCTCAGATAAGTTCTGGGCACGAAGCCTCGTAAATCGGAAGATTTGCAAGTTTTTTTGTTATAGGCAAAGATACCCACGTCAAAACGTGGGTATCTTTTTGTGAACCGGATTAAATTATTTATCCCCGGCTTACAGGTGGCCAATAACGGCATTGTGTATGTTAAATACACAAAAATGTATGTCGCTGATACTAATCTCTGCTTACATTGCTTTGTAATAATCCAAATCCTTAATCCACCCAAACCGGAACATCAAAGCATGGGGTTAGCATTGTATCGTGATAACCTAACCGCTTTTGTCAAAGCAATAGCGAATGAATTTATGCCTTATGTCCATACCAAACGAATATCGCTTATATATAATACAACCGATGTTCGTGGAAAACATTTGTTTGAGGCAAACAAGTTGCGGAAAATATGCCTTAATTTATTACACCATGCCCTGGAATGTACGCCGCCCGGAGGGTTCATCACCGTACAATTGACCTTGCAATACGTAGACGCCGATACCGATCTACTCATTATAAAAATAACCAATACCAAAACAGCGCAATCGAACGATAAGCCTCCCTTTACGTTCGACTGGTATTACCCATCGGTAAAAGAATTGATAGCAGTGCTGAACGGCTATATTGAAGTTAGCAGTAACCTGCTCGAAAAAGGAACCGCTTTTACCCTGCAATTGCTGGTAGTAAAAGCCAGGAAAAGCATTAAAACAGGCTTAAAAAAGAAAGCAGATGATCGTACTACCAAACTATTCAATGCGCGTGAATTAAATTTACGAATAAATAATATCCTGACCCGTCAGCGACAACTGCGCAAGTGTTACCATAGTCAGTTAACCCAACCGGGTAAGCAGGAGCAGGAAGAAGAAAAACCAAACCTTTTTTTGAAACAGGTTTACCAGTTCATAGAACAACACCTGGACGATCCCTGTTTTTCCGTCGACAAATTGGCTGCCGGGGTAGCCGTAAGTACCCGTTCCCTGAGCCGGAAACTGAACGTTATCGCTGGGATCTCCGCCCATACTATGATCAAACATTACCGGTTAAAAAAAGCTGCTGAATTCCTTAAAAGCGGGCATTGTGTTGAGGAAGTCGCCTGGAAGGTTGGTTTTGAAACCAGGAACTATTTCAGCACTGCTTTTAAAAATTTCTATGGTTTATCGCCTACGGAATATGTAAAAAAAAGCAGGGTTGAATATGCTTTTATACCACTTGTTCCAATGGATAATATTCCGGAAAAACCTTCGGATCTCTGTTAGCTATCGGACTTTTATGGGCAACGTAATTGATCGTACTCGGATGATCGGTGGCTTCTTTATTGTCACTGTCCGTTTTTAAAAATATATAATTCGCAACGGAGGGTTGCAGAACACTATATCCTTCTTCACCTTTCCCCAACGAAACGCTCTGCATAAAATTGGTCTCGCTTTGCGCACCGCTGCTCTGTGGGTTGAGGGTCTCACCTTTTTTTAAATGTCCTCCCACTGATGGCACGCTCTTATCGAAAAACGGACTTTTAAAATTGGTATCTCCCAAATAGTTAGTAACCGTGATATTCGTCTTTGCAACTGTTTTAGCGTAATTGACAAAAGCGGCATTAGTCTTCTCTACTTCCCCTGTTGTTTTGATAAATTTATTTGGAATATGAACAATAAGCGACCTGTAGCGCTTGCCGTCTTCCGTTTTGTAATCTACAGCAGCACAGGTTATATATTCGTCATTTCGATCAACTTTTACTTCAGACACGCTATACGCTTTCTCCAGGTCACGCCTCACATAATAGGTCATATTCTGCTTATGGTCCTTTGTCCCCCCGCCAGTGTATCCCTGGAAAAAATCCATCTTCTTATACCCGAGTTCAATAGATTTAGTTTCTTTCTCTGTTTTGGAAGCAAGAGAAGATTTTTTTTCTTTTTTTCCATCTTTCATAGGCACTTCCGTTTTGAAGGTAAAAGAGTTCTGTTCTTCTTTTCCTTCGATGACTGCAATTACGTGGGGAACTGTTTTGTTTTTAAACAATGCCTGGATTTGCTCTTCAAAGTCCGTGGATACCTCAGTCCTCGATTGGCGGGAATCCATTGCGGCAATATCCTTGTCGGATACGTCGGCCATTGAATTTCCCGTCATACGCTGTCCGGGAGGGCCTGTCAACATTTGCGATTGCCAGGCTTTGCCAAAATTCCTGGATGCCTCACGTGAAAAAACTCCAATAACGCTGAAATATTCCCTGTCGTCAACAGCCATAGCCGTATGTTCTGCGTTCGCCAGGTTTCTTTCACTGTGTTTCAGCAGCGAACCTAAATCGTTAACGCTGTTGGTACGTACAAAACCCAGTTCGCTATAAGAACGTAACATCTTAAGGCCATCTGCTGACCCGGATTTGTTTACATTCGAGTCAGCAGATTTCTTTTTAATTTTATAAGGCGCTACTTTTTTAAGCCCCTTTTTTTCTTCCTTGTTTTTTACAGCCCCTGGCATCTTTTCCTGTATATTAAGTACATTATCAAATTGCTTATCCTTCCAACGAAAATGCTGAGATTATATATTCTGCCGCAGCAGCAGGATTGAATGGCGTTATGGCGATGGTAACTACATTCCACCCCAGCACCAGGTAGTCGTGAAAATTAGCAGATCGCAGGTCATAATTTCTTAAATCCAGTTGATTGATGTTGTTTGAAGACCCCTGCCCTTCCAGGTCCATAACATTGATCACTGTTTGATTACCGTTGACGTTACAGGTTAAAACAATGTTCCCACTTCCCGCCCCTATCCAATGTTTCAGGATCAAAGCATATTGGGTAGTTACGTCGGCCACTTTAAACCCTATATTTAAAATTGCTCCCGTTCCTGTATAACCGGCCGGAAACGCTGCCGACATTCCAGCGCCAAATCCCTGGCCTGTGACCAACAGATCATTCCCCCTCGATCGTATTTTAAAATTTGTTGCCGCATTAACAGGCGGTATGTCGAACAGATTGCTTTGAAAACTTACTCCCAGGCCCTTGCGGTCACCTTCCAGCAATGGCACCAGCGCATATTGACCAAGATCCATTGGCGTTGACTGCGCCATCGTGTTGTTATATCCCGCGGTCAATGAGGTTACCAGGGTTGCTTCGCCATTTCCGGAAGGAGGTGTCATTAAATGGGAGGCCTGCACCACAGTCACGTTGTGCTGAAATGACAAGGTTTCAAAAGAAGTTAAACTATTGGGAAAAGTTACCAGCCATTCTGCTGCCATCGTAAAATCAAGCCCAAAAAGTGACAGGTCACTGGGAGGAAGAAGAATGTTCTGGTTATTTGTTCCCCCGCTGTCGGAAGGACCATAATACAAGAGACGGGCCGCAACATCTTCAGGTAATAGAATGTTAGAACCCGAACCCGCTTCATTATAATCAAATATATTCCACGGGTAAGTTTGTCCCCAATTCCATTGGATGTATTCACCTGAAAAATCATCACTTGTTTGATCGAGATTTTGTATAAAGGAGTAGGCAGACCAATCTTTCACACTCATCTCATTCCCGGAGGTCGCCTGACGGTTAGTATCATTGGCCATACCTACAGTATTCGAGTGTGATTGCGAGTTCTCCCAACTATGGGAATAACTGACCCCTAATGAACCCATTGGCAATTCATCAAAAAAACCTAATGAGAGGTCAACGCCAAATGTGTTGACATTCGACGAACTGGAACCGGATGTGGTTTGATTTGTTTGAGAACTGGAAGATCCGGTAGAGAGATTCGTGCTTTGCTCAACGTTTGCGTTGATAGTTTTTGGAAAGATCTTTTTGAGGATAATTTCTGTGCCTGCATTGCTTACTTCTGTTATACCCGATTGAACATTTATCAGGATCGGGTAATTATTAAAACCGTCTGTTTGGTAATTGCCACCTGGTTCCCATCCGGATCCACCTACCTGAAGCCGGTGCTTTACTGTTACGGAATAGGTATTGGATACGGTTAGATTCTTTGTGTCCAGTAATTTGAAGATCTTATAAGTTACAACATCCACCCCTATCTTGTTTTGGGCGTTGTCGAGAATATCATAGACTTCTTCTTTGATAAAATAGTCATTAACCATAAAAAGTGATTTTAAGTTTGTTAGCTTGTTTGTTTATGGTCTTTCATAGATATGTACATTCGGGGCGTTTCTTGTTTTGCCATCCTGTCCGTTTAAACCGTTCACACCGTCTTCACCGGCTAATGAATGCGTAAGACCGCCATCGTCGTAAAACATCCCATGCATACCTGCCGCACCTCCCTTTCCTCCTTTGCCACCATCACCGCCTTTGCCTCCGGGAGAGGCAAAGGTTTCGATTTCAAATACAGTCGATTTCTGATGAGGGACCGACACAAAAACATCGCAGGTCAATCCCCCGTTGCCACCTCTTCCGCCATTGCCACCGCTGCCTCCGTGCCCCCCATTGCCCCCGGCGAAGCCTTTTATAAGGCCAAAGGGTGTTATCAATCCAGAGGCGCCTTCACCGCCCTTTCCGCCGGCGCCACCTACATCACCAATAGCTCCCGGAAAGCCGGGTGCTGCGCCTGCCCTTATTTTGATGCCCTGTTTTTGAAAGCCTTCCAGTTCACCGAACCGGAGATCTGACAGGAAAAGCATAGCCCCGTTGGCACCTGCAGATCCATCAGCGCCCCTACTGCCATCGCCTCCTTTTTGTCCATTGCAGGCATCTGAGGCTTCGCTTACCCGTATGCCCAATGGTGTGGAACTTTGCTTTAGTGGTTCACCAGCTGCACCATCATGACCATTATTATTGAACTGTTTCATTGGCATCGTACGAGAGGCGATGCTATGTTGTACCAGGGAAGAACTGCCTAGTTCTATCACAGCCTGGTTATCGCCTATGATATTTCCGATCGCTTTTAAACAATTCAGGATAAAAACATTGCCTTTCACTACAAGCTTACTTTGAGCATGCAGGGCCAACCTGTTTATCGTCAGGTGTAAATAAATTTCAGCCCCATCAGTATTCCAGGGAAATTCATCGGCATGAGCGCTCAGATCAACCACTTCATGAGGAGCAATGAACAATTCATCTATCGTCATCACTTTTACCGATACGGGGAAATGCCTTCGATGAGCGGCACGATCTTCTTCGGGAAAGACGCCATTCCCGAATATATAAGCCTCTGCCCTGTCGTGCTCCCCTATGCCTAACCGTGACCGCGGAGAGGTTAGTAATGCATCGAAGCAAACAGCATTACGCCATACACGTTCTGCGGCTGCAACAGGACCAAAAAAATGCCTGGCTTCTTCAACCGTAGGAATACGCAGGTAGCGTACGGTGTTACGGGCGTTCAGGTTTGCCCGGTTTTGTAATGCTATAATGCTGCTGTCCATAATTGATCAGTTAGAAACGGTGACATTAATTACAGGCACACTGCCGTTGGATCCACTGATACCATTGCCACCCTGGCTTCCGGCAGTACCTTTAGAACCGGAGGTTCCGTCGTGGCCATGTTTTTCACCCGTTCCTCCGCTTCCGGCCGCACCACCGTTACCGCCAGTTCCACCAGCGCCTAATTGGCCGCCGCTACCGGGTATTGGAGTAGTTGATAAGTTATTTTTATCGGCCTGAGTGGCTACAGTGATTGTCACTGGATTATTTGAGGGGCTGCCATTTCCTCCGTTGCCACCTTGTCCGCCAATACCACCCGCGCCACCGTTACCGCCGGTGCCGCCGTTGTGATGCTGGCTGCAATCCGTGCTGCTTGAGTTGCCGCCGGTTCCACCCGTTCCACCTGTGCCACCGGTGCCTCCCGTACCTCCGTTGCCACCGGAGCCTCCCTGCGCAAGAATGGTGAAGAGGTCGCTGCCGCTCAATTGAATAGTTCCGAGGTTAAGGTTTGATACAGGTGTAGCCCCGCCATTTACTCCATTTCCGCCGCTTAATCCATTTCCCCCGGTATTTCCGGTGCCTCCCGGCTTACCACTGTTACCGGATTCTGATTGTCCGTTTTGGCCATTGGTTCCTGGTCCGCCATTTGCACCATTGGTACCTGCAGTTCCGGCGGCGCCTACTACAAGTATCTGGTAATCGTTTTTAGTACTTGGAGTTACCAACTGTGTAGTGTTGGCATTAATTACCAACTGCACATAAGAAGTAATGCTTCCGCCATCGAACACTATGGTGTCGCAGGTAATAACTTGCGGCAAACCGTAATAGACCATGTCAGTATTGATGGTTACGCTGCTTGTGCTTAAATACTCTACATAAAAAGGCAAATAGTCTTGCACTTTTTGATTGTCCGGCAAAGAGGCATTCATTTTTTCCAGGCCGCTTTTACCTAAATACTTTAAGCAGTCTTGCTCGGTGGTAAGTTGTACAATTTGGCCTGCTGGATTTTGGGGAATAAGTTCGCTTTGCATTTTCATAGTTACAATTTCTCCTACTCGTTAGGCTTTTCGGTTTGGGGCCCCTACAGCGGATGCTTCTGTAGGCAAGCATAATTTTAGTATTTGCGGTGGGGAAGTTTATTTTACCGCTGTTGTAAAGGTTGCTGTAATACGCCCAAAACGCGTTTGTTTTCCGGCCAAAAAGGATTGATTTTCGGCCATATTTTTTGGCTGTTGGAGATAGTATGCTGTTTATATTATGTGATATCGCATGAGACCTTTCAATGCATAGCCAAATGCCTTGGGTTAGGGGCATAAAAAAACCATCCGTCGTTTGACGAATGGTTATCTTGAATTATTTCCAAAGTCTACAGTAAGATCAATATTGAGGCGGTAATCATTAAAAGCCCTGCAGATTAATATCGTCACTTTCCAGTATCTCTACTTTTTTCCCCATCTTTTTCTGAATGATGCCAAAATGATGCTGGTCTTCAGGACATATCAGGGAAATAGCCCTGCCCGAAACCCCTGCCCTGCCGGTACGGCCGATGCGGTGAATATAATCTTTGGGGGAACGTGGCAGCTCGTAGTTAATGACGATGGGCAATTGTGGAATATCAATACCCCGCGAAGCAAGATCAGACGCTACCAGTACCCGCAGCTTTCCTGCTTTGAAGCGTTGCAGCTTTTCAAGACGGCCAGTCTGGCTCAAGTGACCGTGCAAAGAAGCTGCCTGTATACCATTTTTGATAAGCTTTCCGGTAAGGTTATCTGCCGTTCTTATGGCAGAAGTAAACACCAGCACCTGCTGCATACCTTCATTCTTGATCAGATAGCGTAAAAGCGGCCCCTTACGCGCTGCGGTTACATGATAGGCAAGTTGTTCAATCAGTTCAATGTTCTGTTCTTCTTCTGTCACCTCAATCGTTACCGGCTGGTGCAGCAGGTGACGTTGCATATCTTTAATATCATCACTGGCAGTGGCAGAGAACAACAGGTTCTGGCGTTTGGCCGGTAGCAGCTGAAACACCTTATCCATCTCTTCCTTAAAGCCCAGGTTCAGCATTTGATCAGCCTCATCCAGCACCAGTATATCTACTTGTGACAAGTGCACGGCTTTATGATCTATCAGATCAAGCAACCGGCCCGGTGTAGCTATTAATATTTCGATGCCATGTAAGGTCATCATTTGCGGATTGATGGAAACACCGCCATACACCGCCATAGTTTTTATTTTATTGGGCAGGTGAGCACAGAAGGTTTTATAAACATCATTTACCTGTATAGCCAGCTCACGGGTGGGTACCATTACCAGTACCCGCACGTGCCTGTCTTTCTTTTCTACCCGGCGCTGGCACAATTCCAGTATAGGCAGTACATAACCGGCAGTTTTGCCAGAACCGGTTTTAGATATGCCGAGTATATCCTTTCCCTGTAAGATAGCAGGAATAGCCTGCTGCTGCACAGGCGTAGGCTGTGTAAATGATTGCTCGCCTATTGCCTTTAATAACGGGGCAGATAAACCCAATGCGGAAAATGCCATCTTCTTTTTTGCGCAAAACTATACTATCTTGTCTAATAAAATGAAGCAACTGGTGCCAGCTATCCGGAAACCTTCCATTTATTTGAACCAAATTGCCCAATAATTGGCCTGATTCACAAAATCCTTCGATTTTTTGTTTTGCAATTTTGCATTGTCAATAATGACAGTAAAATTCAAAAAGTAAAAAATGAAGCGAACAGCAAAAGCACATTGGGCAGGTAGTATAAAAGAAGGCAAAGGCGAATTAACCACACAAAGCGAAGTTTTAAACCACACCAACTACAGTTTTAAAACCCGTTTTACCGGAGAAGAAAAAGGCACAAATCCAGAAGAGTTACTGGCAGCAGCCCACGCCGGATGTTTTACAATGGCAGTTAGTTTTGCATTGACGGGAAAAGGATTAAATCCAACTTTATTGGATACGGAAGCCATTGTATCAATGGATGCGGCGGGAATTACGGCTGTGCATCTCTCTATAACCGGTAATGTACCGGGTATCAGCGCGGAGGAATTTGAAGCCATCACGAAGCAGGCCGAACAGAATTGTTTAATTTCCAAAGTATTGAATTTACCCATCAGTTCCGAAGCACATCTTAGATAGTAAATTTGCATTCTCATTCTATATTTTTCTAAATTTGGAAATGGTTATAGACTATAAGAAATTTGACTTATTTGGAAAATCATTCATACAAAAAGTGGTATTAAAACCTCCATTTGAGTTTGCTTTTCCTGTTGCAGAGCAAGCTTGCTTTTTGTATATGTTAGAAGGTGAAATGCAATATCAATCTCATGACGATCATATCCATATCCCTACCAATCATTCAGTGTTGCTAAACTGCATCAACTCCGGGAAACAAATACAGGATATAAGCGCTAAGAGCAAAGGGGAAATTGTGATCGTTACTTTTCATCCGGACATACTAAAGAAAATTTATGAAAGAGAACTTCCTTTGGTATTTCAGCCAGGTAATAAAGTGAGCAATCAGTCATGGGGAAAAATAAACAATGACTTTTTGATTCAAAAATATATTGAAGGGCTTCTCTTTTATTTTGAAAACCCCTCTTTGGTAAATGATGAAATTTTGATTTTAAAATTGAAGGAAATAATCCTTTTATTATCACAGACACAGAATGCTGAAACCATACAGGTCATATTATCTCAACTCTTTTCGCCAACCACCTATACATTTAAACAAATTATAGAAGCCAATTTGTTTTTACAGGTTAGCGTGGAAGATCTGGCGCAAAAAGTCAACTTAAGCGTTTCTTCTTTCAAAAGAGAATTTAAAAAGCTGTACAACGATTCCCCTGCCAATTATATTAAAAACAAAAGGCTGGAAAGAGCTGTCGAACTGCTTAGGATTTCTGATGCTCGTATAACGGACATCGCTTTTGAATGCGGCTTTAATGATCTGGCTAATTTTACTAAAAGTTTTCATGATAGATACAACACCACACCTACAAATCACCGTTTAGAACTTAACAAAAAGCAATAGTGGATACACGCGCCTGGCGTCCCGCAAAAAGCATACTTAAAATTTACGTTTTAAGTATGCTTTTTTTTTGAACCAAATTGACAAATAACCGGACTGATCCACAAAACCCTTTTCTTTCTTATGTCGCAACTTTATCACTATGAAGAAAATCATTTTCAGCTATATACTGGTGATAATTTATGTTGGAAGTTATGCTCAAAACCAGCAATCAGATAAAGGGCACGAAAATAATCCATACTATTCAACGACAGACACTACAAAATTGAACGTATCCAATGCTGTATGGAAAAAAATATTATCAGCAGATCTATATGCGGTAGCAAGAGAAAAAAATACCGAAAAGCCATTTACGGGAAAATACTGGAAAAGCGACACAAAAGGTACTTATTACTGTGCTGCTTGTGGAAACGTACTTTTCAAATCGGATGCCAAATTCGCCAGCAGTTGTGGCTGGCCGGCTTTTTATGAGCCCATAAGGGTAAATAGTGTGCAATACATTGAAGACTGTTCTTACGGAATGGATCGTATAGAGGTAATATGTGGACGCTGTAACGCCCATCTCGGCCATATTTTTAATGACGGTCCGGCACCAACTTTCAAAAGATTCTGCATGAATTCCATTAGCCTTGATTTTGAACCTGAGAAAACATTTTCTAAAAATCATATACAATAAAGGAACATGAAATTAAAAGTTCTGTTAGCAGGTTTTATACTTTGGTCCTGCTGCATCCAGGCGCAGAATATGGTCAGTACATCTTCAATACATGCTGAGGCTGACACGCTCGGTGTCAGCAAAAAAGAGCTGGCCATTCGTTATCCGGGTTTAAGGCAATTCAACATCTCAGCTAATAGCTTTGGATATAGTGATTTTGACGCCAAATTGAATGATAAAAATTTTGCTGGCGGTAAGGTAAAAACGGAACGCATCAGCGCTTCTATAAATACGCCTGCCATCAAATGGAAAGGCAATGCCTTATCGGCCACTATTTATTATACATACACATCACTTAAATTGAAAGATATTACAAATGAATTGTCTGATGAACAACTGGCACCTTTGACTACTAATAATAATACGATTGATCTGGCTTTAAATTATTCCAGATCAGATAGGATCTTTAATCACCAGTTTATTTATTCACTGGTGGCAAGAGGCATTTCAGATGGCATAAACAGTGTTCGTCGTTTTAATTTTAACGGAAGCTTGTGTTTGCCTTTGGTAAGAAAAGAAAATACCACCTTCTCTGTTGGTCTTCTGGTATTGATTGATCCTTCCTCACCCATACCTGTTGAACCTATCGTTAACTATTACCATAAGTTTACATCCTCAGGAATTGAATTAATAGTGGACCTGCCCAATGGAATTAATGTAAAAAAAGAAGTTGCTAAAAATGCCTGGTTAATGGTTGGTTCCAATCAGCAATCTTATTCCACTTTTTACAACCAGCATAATTCGTTTCTGAATGGCAAGATAAGTTACAATACAATCGAATTGAAGAATGGAGTAGCATTTGAATATCTTTTTGTAAAAAATATCATGCTGAGTATAAGACAAGGAGTTAATAACATTTTATCTTCTAAAATTTTTAGAAATGGGGAAGACTATGGTAGTGCTTCTATAACAAGTAAGAATAAAATTGCTGCTTACGTAAACGTCAGCCTGTCACTTTTGTCGTTCTAGATAAAAACTTACCAGGTATTTACTGAGCCTTATTGCCAAATAATTGACCTGATTCGCAAAATAAAACCACTTTCAGTACAGCAATTTCGCATAATCAATAAAACATTACAATTTAAAATTTAAAGAAATGGGGCTTTCTAATTTAGGAATTTTTCACACGGCTATAGGCGTCATTGCGATTGTTGCCGCAGTTACGGCTTTTATCAAAAGCGGCAAAATAGATTTGAGACAACTCCCAGGCAAAATCTATTTTTATTTTACACTAGTCACTTCGTTGACCGCATTAAGATTGTCGAGCGTTAAGGGTGTCAATCCTGGACATATACTTGCATTTTTGATAATAGTTTTGATATCGGTGGCTTATTTTCTTTCCGCTAAAAGGCAAGGAAATAACAGCGCTCGTTATGTCGAGAATTTCTTTCTTTCATTTAGTTTTTTCTTATCAATGCTTCCTACTGTAAATGAAACATTTACCCGTATTCCGGTGGGACATCCTTTAGCTCAGGGACCTAATGATCCATTGATTGGAATATCAATTCTTTTGCTTTTTATTATGCTTATAGTCGGTTCTGTTTTACAATTTAGAAAACAACGGGAAATAAATAAGGCGCGGCGGGCCTGATGCCTGGTTCGCGCCTTGAATCTGCCTGGTTAAGCATCCAATATGCCCACTTGAAAACATTTCACTGTGACTTCACCGTCGGATCATAGAGTTAAATGCGGTTTTATGTCGAAAAGCTTACCCAATGCCCGGTTGATAGTATATCCGGATGCTGGCCATGCTGAAGATGGGTACTATTTACAAATGGCATACTTAGAGCCCCGAACAGTGTTTACATTATAGTCTTGCATAGGCAGATAAGGGGTGCTAATTTCTATTTTTATTTTCCGCCAAATAATCTAAAAAGTATCTTATCAAGGAAAAATCAAAATATTTTGAACGAAGCACAATTCTCATTCGAGGCGTATACCCTTCTTTAACTAAATTTTCCGCCCTTGATAGATCAACCTGCATTCGGTGTCTTTTTCGATCACTGTATTGGTCAATATAATGGAAGATTTCTCTCGGCTCATCATTTATATGTAGTGTCGATTCGATTTCTGCAGGCAACACAACAAATAGCAAGAATTTGAATCTTTCTATAGATACAGCTGTATCGTCAAAAAAAGTAGAGGAACAATCTTTTTATAAATATTTTGATACGGTATAACGTACCGATTGTATTTTCTTAGATGGATGAGAATAAACCAATGTTCTCTCCTACTTGGCAATTGATGGCCTTCTGCCAAGGATCCAACATATGAGTAACACGAAGAATTCTCCTTCGTGTCCTCCCTGTATGCACCGGAACTTCGGATACTTAAGTCGGAGTTAGAAATAAGTAAACTTGTCTTTAATCAATAACTGCGATTTATCTAAAGATTATTTCATCAGACTCATAAAAATTATTATTATTATTATTATTATTATGCGGCCATAAGTTCACCCCAAAAGAAAAGCATTCATTTTTCTAACGTCGCTTTTTCTGTAGTTCCCCAACCAACACATTGAGCATTCTAATTTCCCACACAGTAAGACTTATGGTTTTATTTGTGATTATATTAACTAAGCTTATGGGACTTAGGAGGCGAAGCTATAAATACAACCGAAAGATCATAAACATTAAATCTATAGTTATGCGACTCTATCTGCAAGTTACCAGGAATAGTAAGCCTATTGGATTTAACTACCAATCCTATTTAACCGGCGCTATTCATAAATGGTTAGGAAATAATGAGCACCATGGACTCTTAAGTCTATATTCATTTTCCTGGTTTGAAAATGCAACAGTGAAAAATAATGATGGAATAATGCTAAATGACAATTCCTACTTTTTCATAAGTGCTTATAAGGAGGAATTGATAAAGCAAATTATTCATGGCATTATGAAAGATCCATCTATTTGCTTCGGCTCCGAAGTTGCTGAGATTCAAATTAAGGATACGCCGTTATTCGCTACAACAGAAAGGTTTTTAATTGGTAGTCCTGTATTTATCAAAAGAAGATTTGATAATAACCTAAAACATATTACGTTTGACCATGCCCAATGTAATGATTATTTAACTGAATCATTACAGAAGAAATTAAAAGCTGCTAATCTGCCTTTTGAGAATATCAAAGTAAAGTTTGACACCTCTTATACCTCTCCAAAAACAAAACTCATTAAATACAAAGTACGATAGCTTGAATCGCACCATAGTGGAATTGAAACTTCGAAATAAAAGAGACACTAAAAAAGCAGATGGATGCTTAAATCGCACCACTTAGGAATTAAAAAGAAAAAAGGTGCCGTTTTTCAGGAACCGAGCTGTTAACTTTTTCTGAAACCTTTTTGCTCCATAGTCAAATGCTTTAAGTTATCGGCATAAAAAAAGCTCCACAATTCTGTGAAGCTTTCCTGTGATCCGGATTGGATTCGAACCAATGACCTACTGCTTAGCTTACCCGCTACAGGTTTCCCTGCTTCGCCGCGGCGAATTTGTGGTCTGGACTATATCTTCACCATTTCAGGTGTGCCACGTGTAGTCTCTACGGAACCTTTTTGAAATCCTCAGCTAACCTAATTCCTTGTTGCTGATTGTTCAATGATGTTTTTACCCTTAAACTTATACATCTGTTGAAATGCTTCGGATCAAAATAATAACAAGAATCTGTTTGTGGACAATACACTGCATAAATAGCAATGTTTGTCTTATCAATCATTTTTGTTATCGCACCTTTTGAAGTACTGTAACAGCTTCTAAAAGGTATTTGAAGCACTCCATTTTTACTTAGGTTTCTGTACTTAACCTGAACAGACTTGTAAACTCCATCCTTATAAATAACTATATCGAATGGTGCATGTTCTGTTTCAGGAACCAGAATCAAAAATCCTTGTAAATAAAGATCTAGTTTAACCTTCAAAACACCCAAATCACCTTTGTTCTTGGTATGATGATATATCATATGATTTGTACCATCAGAATTTACCCTTACCAGATGATTCAAAGTTTCCTCGGTATTGCCATCTGCTTGCGCAGGAAGGTTTCACCGATATAGTGGCATCCACTTATAAGGTTTCGTTTCCCTTATAAGGCTCCTAGTAATTTGAAGGCAGTTGCTCTATCCAACTGAGCTACCGGACCCTACCCAACTTTCATCGGGGACGCAAAAATAGCTTTTTACCGCTACATTTCCTCACCCAAAGCAAACTATTTCATCGAATTCACTCCCATAACCTTCAGGTAATCATTATTTATGGCTACAACCACCATTTTTTGGCCCCGTGCAGTGGTTATCAATGCCATATCTTTTACATCACCGCGGATGATAAAACCGCTCCGGACGGGCGGAATTGCCTGGAATTGCTTGTGTCCTACACCTTTTAAGAAACAGCCGTAGCTGGCATCGTACCGGCCAGTCATTACTTCCGACTGGTATTCATTGCCCGCCAAAAGCAGGTCGGTAATACCATCGCCATCAAAATCATCGCTCAAAATGGCGTTTATCGGGGCAAATTGGGCCTCAGGCGGCAGGTAATGGCGGCCGAATTGTCCATTCCCGGCGTTTTCGAACCAGCAACTGCGGGTTTCCGTACAGGTATAATGGTGCAGACTGTCCTTTACCTTGAAGATGTCGTCGAAAGTAGCCTGCGCATACTGGGCATGGTGCAGGAACTGCTTTTTGATGGCAGGAACCTGGTCGGCAAACTGCCGGCGGTTGATGCCGGGGTACAATCGCTTTACGCCCGTATGGTCTTTTATATAATAAAAAGGAATGGGATCGATGCTTCCATTACCATCCAGATCGGCGGCATATAACTCCATGGGGGTAGAATCGCTCACCTGGTAATCGCAGTTCATACCCAGGTTGCCCGCCACCAGGTCCATATCACCATCCTGATCGAGATCAACAGCACGCAAACTTCGCCACATGCCACTCAACTGCCCTACCCCGGTGTTTAACTCTTGTAAATGGCCATGATCGTTTTGGAAAAAGCGTATGGGCATCCACTCGCCGGCTATTATCAGGTCGGGTTGGTGATCGTTGTTCAGGTCTGTCCATACAGCAGAAGTGACCATACCGGGTTGCTGCAGGGCCGGACAAACCCTCGCCGTCACGTCAGTAAAGACGCCTTTGTCGTTATGCAAAATATAACTGCGGCCGGGCAACGGATAGTGATGGGTGACCCGGCTGCCGATAAACAGATCGGGGTGTCCATCCCCATCATAATCGCCTGCCTGCACACAACCTGCAATGATTCGGATATCAGGTGGTATGGCTTTGGGTTGTAAATGAAAATGCCCCGCACCATCATTGCTGTATAAGCGCGGGGTGTTGTAGGGCGAGTTTTCTTCCACCTGTATATTGCCGCCAGTGATCAGCAGATCGGCATCGCCGTCACTATCGGCATCGAAGAAAACACAATCCTGGTCTTCTTCCATTTTTATACTGTCGGTGAGGACATGATCAATGAATTGTCCGTTCTTTTGTTGAAGGAACACGCGGCCAGAAAAATTAAAGGCCCCACCTGCGAACAGATCGGTGAGGCCGTCGTGATTGATATCGGCCGTTGTTATATACGGACCCAACTGCGAAAATTTCTGTGGCAACAATCGTTGCTCAGCAAAGTCGTTGTAATTACTTTCTACATGGCGATAGTTGATCTGCGTCGCGGATGTTACGTCTGAAAATACAGCCTGCAGATCGTGCGTGTCCTTTGCTCTCCACGTTTCCCTAACAGGCTGTTGCGTTATCTCCAATAACGAATCTACCGCCACCTGCCGCAATACCTGGCAGGTATTGTCGGGCCAAATGGTTACAATGGAATCGATATACGTATGCGATCCTACCCCAAACAACAGTTTGGTATCTACCGTTGAAAAATATCCGCGTATAGGACTTTGTTCCTGTACCTGCTCCTGATCACCCGTATACACCTTTACTTTTGCGCCAAAGGCATGTTGGTTGGAACCCATGCCTTTTAATTCAATGGAAAGAAAGTGATTGGCTACCGGCTTCCCGGCCGCATTGGTACCATTGATGAGTACAAATGCTTCTTTATTGATATTATTCACTACGAGGTCAAGGTCACCGTCGTTATCCAGATCAGCCCAGGCGGCCCCATTCGACATAGCCGCTTCATTCACCCCCGCCTGTTGCGACACATCGGTGAACGTGTAATTGCCATTATTGCGATACAGATAATTACCCAATTCAACATGGTGCAGTGAAGCCAGTTTGTTATTGATCAGCTTTCGTTGTTCCTTTATATCACTCACCCTGCCCATTACAGTTGAACTGAATTCAAGAAAGTCGGCATTTATAAAATCGCGCCCAATGCCATTGGTGATGTGCATGTCCTTCCAGCCATCATTATCAAAATCAGCCATCAACACACTCCAGCTCCAGTCGGTATTGGAGATGCCCGCCAGTTGGCCAATTTCGCTGAAGAAGGGGGCGGCCCCCTCCCGGCCTCCCCCGGTGGGGGAGGTGTTGGTAGTCTCGCTTATATTTGCATCACGCTGTTTTTTCAAGCTCAAGAATATATCTTCCTGACTTTCCCAATTACCATTGTTCAACTGCAACATATTTCGCATAAACTCCGGCTCATAGCCATAGGAACGTTCGGCCTGGTAGCGTTCGTAATTCATCACTGACCAGGTAAGTTTGCGGCGTTCATTGTTTTCGGGCATCATATCCAGCGTTACTACATCGGGCCAGCCGTCGTTGTTTACATCGGCAGCATCGGCGCCCATGCTGCTGTAGCTCTGGTGCTGCATGCTGCGGGCTATACAATTGGTAAACGTGCCATTGCGGTTGTTCAGCCACAAAATATCGTTCGACAAAAAATCATTGGCCACATAAATATCCGGCCAGTTATCATTGTTGAAATCACTTACCACCACGCCCAATCCATATCCATCGTCTTTGATATTGGCGGCCAGCGTTACATCGGTAAATACCGGATGGTAAGCCTCCCCCCGGCCCACTACCCCATCGTTACGGTATAAACGGTCATTGGCCAATGAGCGGCCTGTTTGATCGCGAGGGTAAATGGTATTGGCATTGGCACTGCTGAGCAAATAATTGGCGAGGTACATATCCAGGTCGCCGTCTTTGTCGTAATCAAAAAAAACTGCCTGGGTTGAATAACTGGTGTCTGCCAGTCCGTATTCCGCGGCAGATTCTTTAAAGGTAAGATCGTGCTGATTGATGAATAGCAGGTTGGCCGCGCGTTCCAACAAATTCTTTCCAAACACACAAACATATATGTCATCATATCCGTCGTTGTTGATGTCTACTATACTTACTCCGGTTGCCCATCCAGTGGTGCCGCAACCTGCTTTTGCTGTAATGTCTTCAAACCGGTTATTGCCTTTATTGATGTACAGCTTTGAGCTCACCTGGTTACCGGTAAAATAAATATCTTTTAATCCATCGTTGTTAAAATCTCCAATACCTACGCCTCCTCCCATATATCCAAACTCATTGATGAATGAATGGGTTGAATCTGTTTCATTTACCTGGTTTATAAAATGTATACCTGTCGCTGTTGAGGGCAATGACGTAAATAAACTATTCCTTTCTTTTGTTTTACAACCTATCGAAAAAATAAATATCAATAATACCGGCAACCTAAAAGCAATCTGCTTTTTTAATGAACCCATAGGCTAGAAATAATTTTAGTATCCTCCGTTTTGTTTATTGATACCGCCCGAAGCCAGCTGCGGATTGTTGTCTATCTCCTGCTGCGTAATGGGCAGCAATTCATCACGGCCGGCCTTGAAGTATGACAACGGATCTGTAGTGAAATAGCCTTTCTTCCGCCAGCGTAAAATATCGCGGTTTCGAATTTCTTCCCCGCCCAGCTCTACTGTCTTTTCATGCATGATGGCCTTTACAATTTCTGCTTTGCTTCCAGTTGGGAATTGATCGGTAGGGTAATGCGGCATATTCACGCCCGGCCGGTCGCGCACCTGGTTCAGATAATCTACGGCTGCTGCCGGATTGTTTAATTCATTTTCACATTCTGCCAGCATCAACAACACTTCTGCATAGCGGATGATCCGTTGGTTATTACCCCCACCCGCACGATCACCGCCTTTGCCGTGTTTATAAATGATCGTAAACTTCCGCCAGCTTATTTTTTTGGTAACGCCATTCAGTACGGATGAATTACCATTCTGATCATCATCCGTAAGCACAGAGGCACCATTGTTATAGGTATCGCCCGATTGGTATACCGACATGGCAAAACGCGGATCGGTTTTAGTGGCACCGGTTGCCGTATTTTCAAACTCATTTAAATAATGGTTCGATGGGATCAGGTTACGCCAGGCAATAGGTGAATATTCCTGGTTGCGTACTGTTCCCTGTGGCTGACTGGGATCATCGCCTATAGGGCCAGCCTCTCCACCCCAGTTGAACTGGTTGGGTTTATTCTCGAAGTACACTGCTTCCCAAATGGATTCTTTATTGAATTCTGTCTCTTCCAGGAAATTGTCGCCATATGGTATATTGATGGTATACCCCAGGTTTTTCACCGCCAGCAAAGCAGTTTTGGCGGCGGCATAATCACCTTTTTGCATTTGAACCCGGCCCAGCATGGCATAAGCTGCTCCTTTGGTAACCCGGCCCCGGTCTTCATCTGCATACACGGTAGGCAATGCGGCCACAGCATCTGTAAAATCCTTTATTATCTGATCGTAAAGGGCCGCTTCTGTTGCGCGCGACTGAAACTGAGTCGATGCAGTAACAGGGTCCATGTACATAGGTACAGGTCCCCACATAGATACCAGTTCAAACAACGCCCAGGCCCTGAAGAATTTTGCTTCGCCTACATTGCGATCGCGCAATGCCATATTACCGGTAACGGTAGGCGCATATTTTAAAACAGTATTGGAACGATGTATAACAGTATACAAACCATTCCATACCAAATTCATCACCGAGTTATCGGGGGTGGTGGACCCGTTCAGGATCTGTGCCCGGGGCACTTCCAGTTGTCCCCCACCCGATGCCATATCGTCACTGCGCAGGTCATGTATAAAGAACCACTCCCGCCCTATCAATGATCCCGAGTGGAAGATCGAGTAAATGGAATTGGTTCCTTTTAATAATTCATCGGTGTTACGGAAATAGGTATCCAGCGTGGGATAACTGGGGTTAGTTTTGTTGAGTTGCTTTTCACAGGCTATGATCGTAACGGCAAGTATTAAAACAGCTCCGATGCTATACCTGAGAATATGTTTTGGTTTCATAATAATCAATTGTTTTTTCATGAATAAAACATCCGGTTAAAAACCTACCTGCAAACCAAACTGGAACGAGCGGGCTACAGGATACTGCCCATAATCGATACCGTTGGTAAGTGTAGTATTTTTTGATCCGATCTCGGGATCCCAGCCTTTGTATTTGGTAATGGTGAACAGGTTTTGCGAGGAAACATACAACCTGAAACTGCTTACCGTACCCTTGGTAAATGATTGTAAAAAACCGGCAGGGACCGTATAGCCTATCATAATATTTTTTAACCGCAGGTAGGAACCGTTTTCTATCCAGCGGGTCGACGGACGAACATTCTGATTGGGATCGCCACTGATTGCCCGGGGAACATTGGTGCCTGTATTGCCTGGCGTCCACGCATTCAACACTTCTGTACCGGAACCAAACAAACGCGCCATACCTTCACTGATGATGCGGGCTGCATTGAAGATCTGATTGCCCTGCACCCCCTGAAAGAATACCGATGCATCGAAGTTTTTATAATTGGCCGTATAGTTCAGTGAGTAAGTAAAGTCAGGAATGTAATTGCCCAGGAACGTTCTGTCATCGGCAGTGATAACACCATCTGGTTTACCATCCGGGCCGCCGATATCCCTGAACTTCAGGTCACCGGCTTTTGTTTTATCTGTCTGGAATGGACTGCTGGTCACTTCGGCATCACTTTGAAATATACCGTCAACAATATAGCCGTAGAACGATTGGATCTCCTCTCCTGCTTTTGTTCTGGTAATGGGTGCACCACCACCAAAATCCTGGTCGCCTCCCTGATCAATAGTTGCGTTAGGCGTGTTCAGGCTTACCACTTTGTTGGTGATAAAACTGATGTTACCGGTGATGTCCCATTTAAAATCACCTGCCGGTTTTTTATAGGTCAATTGTAAGTCGAGCCCATTATTATCCATAGCGCCCACATTGGCCAGTACGCCCGTGCGGGAGAAACCGAACGATCCGGGTGTTGGTACACTCAGCATTAAGTTATCTGTTTTACGACGGTAATAGTCGGCCGAGATAGCAATCCGGTTATTGAACAAACCGAGGTCAACACCAATATTCAATTGCTTGGTCTTTTCCCATTCCAGGTCAAGGTTTGAAATGGCATTATAGTAGGATGCATTACCACCTGCCGGCATCGTATTATTAAATGGATACACCGCCCCATTCAACGAAACGATCGCCTGCCAGGGATAATCATTAAACAATTGTGAGTTGGGCAGCCTGCCAAAAATGCCAATACCATTCAAACCGGTTTCGCCGTACCCGCCGCGTAGTTTCAATTCTGAGATCCCTTTTATGTTGCGCATAAACTCCTCCTGGTCTATCCGCCAGCCTACACTGGCCGATGGGAAGTTGGCAAATTTCTTTCCGGGTGCCCACACTGATAATCCATCGCGGCGAATGGCTGCACTTAACATGTACTTACCGGCATACTCATAGTTCAACCGGCCTACATAGGAGATCAGCAGGTTCTCACTTTTAGTACTGAATGCACTTACATTCGTAGCACCTAACATGGTTTCCACATCGTTGGTGGCCTGGTTACCGATCATTTGTTCTCCAAATGATTTGGCGCTTTGTGTTTCATACACGCCGGTAACCGTAACATGGTGGTTGCCGAAGTTTTTATCTACCGTAAGTTGTTGAGTAAATAATAAAGTAGTGATGGAGGTGCGTACATCATCGATCGTAGCTAACGGATCACTACGTCCTTTATCGTTATAAATAGGTTTGAACTGATGCTGGTACAGGTTCACATGGTCAGCCCCAAAGGTTGAGCGAAACTTTAACCAGGGCGTAAATGTTACATCTGCATAGGCTGTACCCAGTACTTTTAATGTTTTTCGAACAGCGTTGCCCAGCAACACGGCATCTTCAACCGGATTGGTGGGATCGGCGCCGTCTACACTGTTCTCTGCATTTCTGAATCCGCCATTTGTTGTTGGATCATACACGGGCAGATAAGGCAAGCCCCGGATCACATTCATCAACCGGGTTCTGTTACCGGTTGTATTGTCGTAGCGTTGTTTTGAATACGAGAGGAACAGGTTCTCACCAAATGAGAACACATTACTGATCCTATGTTCTGAATTGATGCGGTAATTGCCTCTTTCATAATACACCGCCTGGGAGATCCCATCCTGTTTAAAATAACCGGCTGATGTGTAGAAACGGCTGATATCATTGCCGCCGCTTACACCCAGATTGTGTTGCGTTAATACACCGCTTTTAAAGTAAGCATCCTGCCAGTCGGTATTTGTTTGGGCATAGGTTTGATTAGTTCCTGTATAAAGCGGCTGATTGAAATTAGCAGACTGCAACCGGGGTGGCAGATCAATATTGGCAGCGCCATTCAGTGCGCGTTCATATTTAAGGTATTGTTCGGTATTCAGCAGATCGATCTTTTTCCAGGGACTTTGCGTACCAACATAGCTATCGAGCGTTACTTTTAACTTTCTGTCGCGTCTGCCCTTTTTGGTAGTGATCAATACAACACCGTTGGTTGCACGCGAACCATAAATAGCGGCTGCACTGGCGTCTTTCAGCACTTCTACCGACTCTATGTCACGGTTATCGAAGTTGACCAGGTTACTGGTAGGAAATCCATCGATCACATACAATGGATCAGAAGCGAAGTTGATTGAGCTAACCCCTCTGATGCGCACAATGGGCGATGTGCCCGGCTCACCATTATTGGTAACCGTTAAACCGGCTACGCGGCCTTGCAGCGCCTGTTCCACACTGGCCACCGGCAGTTCATTGATGGCTTTGGTATTTATAGATGAAATAGCACCGGTCAATGAACTTCTGCGCTGGGTACCATACCCTACAATGATCACTTCGTTCATGTTGCTGGTTTCTGATACCAACCGTACTGCCATGTTGGTTTCACTGCCCACCTTTACGGTACTTTCTTTGTACCCGACCATGGTGAATGACAGCGTTTCGCCCGCATCGGCTGTGATCACAAACACGCCTTTTTCATTGGTGCTGGTACCCCTGTTAGTACCGCGAACGATAACGGATACGCCGTTCAATGGATCGCCGCTTTCGTCGGTCACTTTACCGGTTATGGTTTTGGCCGGAGCTTCTTCTTCCAGCAGCAATTTACGGGGATCATCAGTGATCAACATGGCTACGTTATAGGCTTCGCCCTTCCGCATCAGCACAATCTGGTTGCCCGAAACGAAATACAACACGTTCAATGGCGACAAACATACTTCCAGTACATCGCCCAGGCGTTCGTTACGGGCGGCCACTGAGATCTTTTGCCGAACCGGAATGCGTTGGGAACTGTATACAAATTTGAGGTCAGTCAACCGGCTGATCTCATTCAGTACTGTTTTAACGTCCTTGTTGTCTGCAACCAGGTTAATACGCTGGTTCAGAACCTCCTGTCCGTGTACCGGACGGGCGTACATCATGCCGGCAAAGCCGGTGATCAATAGTAATGGAAGCAATCCTATTCTCATAAACCGGTAGATTAACTGGTTAACGAGTACTTTTTTCATAGTTTTGTACTATTAGTTGGTTAAAGCAATCAGTTTTAATCAATGATTGTCCCGCTACTGTTTAAACCAGCAGGACAAATTATCTGCAACCCTAACATTGGTGCGAACAATGTTGGGGTTCTTTTTTACCCTTTATCAGGGTGGTAATTGGATCATATTGGTGGGTTTAACTATTATCAATTATCATATTTTGTATTTCATGCCTCGCTGAGGTTACTCACCACTCACTACTCACTACTCACTACTTACATCCTGTCGATTCAATCACTACCTGTCCGTCTATCAATTCGTAATGGGCGTCAATGGCGCTGCAGATCAGGCTTAACTTTTGGTAGAACGGTTCATTACTGAGGTCGGCAGTTACCGTACATTTTTTCAGCAGATCGCTGTCGAACACAATATTGATCCCATATACTTTACTGAGGTCGCCAAACACTTTGTCGAGCGGCGCATCATCGTATACCAATGATCGTTCTACGGCCGGGGGTACAATTATGATGGGGTTGTTGAGCAATACTTTCTGGAACTTTTGCCCGGTTCTTTCATATACCAGTTGCTGGTTAGGGGTTAGTATGATCTCACTCATTTTCGAAGAAGCCAGGGTAGCTGCCTGCGGGTACACGCTTACTTTCCCTGTTCTTACGGTTACCTGTATGGTTGTATCTTTTTCAAAAGAACGTACGGTAAAACTGGTGCCCAATACTTTGGTCACTATTTCATTGGCGAATACCCGGAAGGGCCGTTGCGGATCTTTAGTTACTTCAAAAAAGGCTTCGCCCAATAAATACACATCGCGTGTAACGCCGTTCCTGGCTGTATCGGCCGAACCAAACGTATGTGCATAGCTGATACGGCTTTGAGCACCCAGGGTTATCCGGCTTCCATCGGGCAGTTTCAGCACCAGTGGTTTTTGCGAGGTATTGGTATGTTCAATCAGTTGTTTGGCCGCCACCATGGAGGAATAGGCGTAAGGTTGCACGCGGGTATCCCTGATATAAAAATACCAGGTGCCGCTTACACACAGCAGGATGGCCGCAGCGGCATACCACCATTTAAAACCTGTCACCATCACTGTTTCCTTTACTGGCTCCCGTTTTATTTGCTGGGAAGTGATGGTATTCATTAACCGGCTCACCTCCTGCTCCACCTGGGCTTCATTGATATTGCTTTGCGGAAATTGTATAGATTCTACAATACGCCTGGCAGAGGCAACCACCAGGTGTTTGTCGGGATGCTGTTGCAGCCAGGTATTCCAAAACAGGTTATCTTCTTCGCGCTGTTCGTGTACCCAGCGGATAAAGTCTTCATCTATTACAAAATCAGAAATATCATAAAGCCGGAAATCCTTCATACAGCTCGGTTATATCTGTAAGTACCCGCTACCCCATAATCCTACTGGGGAAATAAGGATTTTGTTAAAAGAGTATCAGAAGTGGTAGGAAAAGTATCAGGGTATTATTGATTAAACAACTCGGCCTGCCACAGGCTCCTCAGTTTTTGAATTGTCTCATGTAATAAGTTATATACCGATTGCCTGCTGAGGTTCATGAGCCCGGCTATTTGGGCATGATCGAGGTGCTGGTAAAACTTCAGGTAAATCAATTCATGCTGGCGTTTGGTTAACTGCGCCATTGTTTTGCGTAAGATGGCGGCCTGTTCTTCAGACATTTGTTTGTCGATGATCAGCTTTTCAACGGAGAACTCCTGTAAAAAATCGTAAGCAGATTCGTCATCGATGGTACCTGCTCTGATGGTTTGCTTGTGCAGGGATTTCAATACTTTATTCTTTACCGCGCGTAACAGGTAATAACGGGGAGATAAAATTTCGGCAGCACTTTCCCTTCGCTGCCATAGACTGATAAACACCTCCTGTATACAATCTTTAGCCAGGGCATCGTCGTTGGTAAAACGGGTCCCGTAATTGTATAAGGCGGTATAATACTTTCTCATGATGGCAGCCAAAGCCTGCTCGTCGTTCTGTTGCAATCGTTGTAGCCACAAGGCTTCCAACTGGGTGTCGTTATTCAACTTCAGCAGTTTGGATAGGTTAATATTCATGCCGAACACCTAACGTTAATGGTGCGTTCAGCGTTTTTGGTTTTGGTTACAATGCTTACAATATTACTGCATCCCCGATAATTAACTGCAAAAAAATATTAGCACTTGGTAAACGTAGCAGTTACATAGCAGGGAAATTAATATATCAAATAAATTCCCTTTGCTTATTTTTATCCGAAATATTAATGACAAACCATGGACGTACAAATTGAGGACAGCTGGAAATCAGCCTTAAAACCCGAATTTGCCAAATCCTATTTCCAAAATATCGTTACGTTTTTAAAGACCGAGAGAATGGCCGGCAGAACAATTTATCCGCCCGGCTCTCTGATCTTTAATGCCTTTAATACCACTCCCATCGATAATGTAAAAGTGGTGATCCTGGGTCAGGACCCGTATCACGGGCCCGGACAGGCGCACGGATTGTGTTTCTCCGTTTCGGATGGTGTACCGCCACCGCCTTCACTGGTCAATATTTTTAAAGAATTGAGTTCCGATACCGGCGTAGCCATTCCCAACCACGGTAATTTGACAAAATGGGCTGAACAGGGCGTGTTATTGTTGAATGCATCGCTAACGGTTCGTGCTGCGGAACCCATGAGCCATTCCCAAATTGGCTGGGCCGAGTTTACCAATAACGTCATAAAAAAGATCTCCGAACAAAAAGAACATGTGGTGTTTATTCTGTGGGGGAAATTTGCACAGGAGAAACAGGTGCTTATCGATGAAACCAAACACCTGGTTTTAAAAGCAGCGCATCCTTCCCCGCTGTCGGCCTATAATGGATTCTTTGGCTGCCGGCATTTTTCAAAGGCGAATGAATACCTTGTAAGAAATGGGATTGACCCGGTGAATTGGGCACTTTAAGTTCTATGTTTTGTGACGCGGCAACAAAGAACTTGTAACTTGCACACCATGAAGTTTTTTAAAGAAATAATAGGTCGTATATGTGCTCTCTGGGCAGCATTGGCATTTGTGATTACCATGCTGCTGATACTTCTTCCGTTTTTGTTATTCAGTTATTTCGCTGAAGAACCTAAAAAAACAAACCGGTGGGCAACTATAGCCCGTATTTGGATGGGCACGTATCTTCCGCTGATCGGTTGCCCATTAAAAGTGCGCGGCAGAAAGAATTTTGTACCTGGTGAAACCTATGTAGTGGTTTGCAACCACAATTCGTTTATGGATGTGCCTATCTCCTACCCCGCCATCCCTGGTGGTAATAAAACCATCGCCAAAATTGAAATGGCTAAAATCCCCATCTTTGGGCTGATGTATAGAACGGGTTCAGTATTGGTTGACCGTAAAAGTGAAGCCAGCCGCAAAGAAAGTTACCTGAAAATGAAGAAAGTGCTTGAGATGGGTTTACATATGTGTCTTTACCCGGAAGGTACCCGTAACCTTACCGATCAACCGCTGAAAACCTTTCATGATGGCGCTTTTCGCCTGGCCATCGACAGTGGCAAGGCCATAATCCCCAGCCTCATCTTCAATACCCGCAAAGTATTACCTGCCAGCAAACCGTTTTTTCTGCTTCCCCATAAAATGGAAATGCATTTTCTGCCGCCCATTCCGGTTCTACCCGGCGATACTACAGTTTCGTTGAAAGAAAAGGTGCATCAGATAATGTATGATTATTATGTGGCCAATGCAAAATAGGTAATGGGCAGAAGGCAGAGGGCAAAAGGCAGAGAGAAAACAGCCATAAGCAACAAGCTTAAAGATAAAAGCAGAAAGCCTAAAGCAAATACAGCTTTGTATTCGCTTTAGGCTTTAAACTTTAGGCTTTCACCCAATATTTTTAACCATTCCTTTGTTGCCGCGTCGCGGCTCTCTGCCTTCTGCCTTATTGATAGAAATACCTTGTTCTATTCAACCGCAGATCGCGCAGGATACCCGACTTCGGACTGATGGTAAAGTTAAACGTACGGTATAAACCTACCGGTGTTACATTTATGCTTAACTGCCAGCAGTGCATTTCCCGCGAAATGTACATGGTAAATTGTTGTATGTTGGACGACTTGATGTCGTAATACCCGTTCATACCAAATTTCCATTTTGGCGTAAGGTTAAAGTCGCCGTTCCAGCTTAGGTTCGAGAACGTTTGGGTTTGCCAGCCTGTAAAATCCGTTTTTATAGTACGGCTAAAGCTCAGAGAGTACGACAAACTCAGCGACCAGGGCACATTGAAATCGGCAAACTCGGCCGGGTTCGCACGGGCATACGCCAATTGCGCCTGTTGCTCTTCGGCGGTCAATACCCCACCCTGTTCCCGCAATGCGGCTTCTTTTGCTTGTGCAGCTTTTTTATCTTTTGTATTCTGACTTTGGAACGAGGTGGAAATGGCAATGTTACCATTGGTAATTCTGCCTATGCTTGTTTTACCAAACGCGCCGCTTTGCCAGGTGTATCGGTTAATGCGGAATCCCATGGAGTCGGTACGGTAGGGATCCAGGGTAGCACCGGCCGTAATGTTGATCTTATCGAACAGGGTACTGCGTATGTACAGGCTAAAGGGCGCCAGTTTAAATGAGTCGGCAATAAAGTTGTAACTGCTGGTGAAACCAAATCCATCAATCAGGCGGACCTTCTTCATGCCACCGTTGGCCGTATCTTTTTTCGAACGCACTTTAGCTTCTATATTATTATCTATCCCGAAGCCAATACCGCCAAAAACGCCTTCAGACGGTGGGCCGTAAATGCTTCCATCGAAATAAGAGAACCGTTGCTGGTGTCCCTCGTACCTTCCAGTTACCTGGTTTTTCCCAAACGCTGTATCAACCTGCAGGTTGTAGTAATGTTTGGCACCGAGGTCGGGTTTATAGCTAAAAGAAACGTTGGGCCGTATTACGTGGCGGATGGCCGCAATAGGGCTTTTCTTCCCAAACTTGTCGAACATCCCGTACATGGCGGTATTGATACCCAGACTGAACGACACATCGCTGGCCCGGTACAAGCCTTTGGTAACGGAGGTATCCACCTTATAATTTACGGTATCCCAGCTGCGGGTCAGTTTGCGGGAATACCATTTTTCCTGGTAACTGATACCGGGTGATATCTGTATTGGTCCCAATGAAGGCAGCGACAACTGAATAGGAATAGAGTGCTGGGCGCCCCATTGCAAGGTGTCTAGCAGCGTTCTGACACTAAAATCTTTTTCCTTAAAATTCATCTGGTTGGCTGCCGTAGTGTTTAAGCCGATACCCAGTTTTTCATACCATTTGGGAGTACCCGTAAATTCCTTTTTCTGCAAAGGATAAAAGGTATTGACGGTGAACGACAAATTGGGCAGGCTTAACTGGATATCCTGCGTCTGGTTATTCTGGCTGTGGTTTGCCGTAGCCGTCAGGTTAAACCGGCTGCCCCAGGTTTTGGAATATGAAATAGAGGAACTGAGTGTATTAGTAAAGTTGACCGTTGGATTATTAGTAACGAGTTGATTGTATTTGGTAGAGGCAATGTTTACGTTTGCTGAAAACGACTGACCGGGTCGTGCCCGGCTATCTACCGAGTGGCTCCAGTTAATGCTGTATGTTTTGTAAGTCTGGAATTCCTGTTCGCTGGCGTTTTGTAACATCCGCGTATACTGGTACGAGAGGTTCATGGTACCATTATACCGGTATCGCTTACGGTACGTAGGCGTCAGGAACAGGGAGTATCCGCCGTAAGAATATAAATTAGAACGCAGGGTCACATCAAAATATTCATTCAGCACTTTATAATACCCCAGGCCCTCCAACCCCAAACCAAACTGTTCGCTTTGTGCAAATTGCGGAGGCAGGATCCCTGAGTGACGGCCCTGCGACAGCGGGAAAAACCCAAATGGCAGGTAAATAGGCACCGGTACGCCTTCAAACTCCGGGTGAATTGGTCCTGATACGGCCAGCTTTTGACTGACCATTTTCATTTTATTGGCACGAAAGGCAAAGTGCGGCGTATCGAGGTTACAGGTAGTAAACTGCGACCGGTAAGCATAATAGTCTTTATCGTTTATCTTTTTTACTTTTTCCCCAATCACCAGCATTTCACCCTGAATGGTCATGGTATTTTCGGTGATCCCCTTCTGGCTTTTAAAATTGTACCTGATAACGTCTGAATTCATTTTACTGTCGCTCTGCACCATTACCGGTTTACCAATTATCTTACCTGCCGTATCTTTACGATAGGTAGCGGTCACTGTCTGTTTGGCGTTGTCCATTTCAATGCTGTCGGCAGAAAGGTCCATATCCTTATACTTGATATTCGCTTTGCTGAACAGCGTAATCTTTTTTTCGGGTACGCTTAAAACCATACTGTCGGAAGCCTTGTAAGCTACAGGTGCATCCAGCGAATCTTCTGATGCCGGAACATTAACAGTGTCAGTTTTGTTTATTACTGTATCTTTCGAAGGAATGGTATCGGCTATGCGGGGAAGGCTGTCGAGCTTCTTAGGAATAGTATCTAGCGGCCGTACAGGTTTTGTTGTATCCTGGTTATTTTGGGTTAAGGATTTGTAAAAATGAGGTGTATAGAAATAATTGGCCCAGATATTACTCGTTAATAGCAAAAGCCATATAGATAAAATCAGGGCCGAACCATCTTTTAAATTATTTTTGCGTCCGTTCATCATATGCAGGTGGTGGGCAAAAATAGGTATTAATGCATTAAGAATATGTGAAGATTAAAGCCTAAATTCTTGAACAATAAATGAATAAAAATAAATTATATCGCTGCGTTAAAAGCTTTTTTGTTGCAGGAATTTTGTTGTTTTCAGGCTTCGGCGCATGGGCGCAACAGAAACCCGTACTTGGTACTATAATAATAGACCCCGGCCATGGCGGCATTGATCCGGGCGCCAGTGGTCAGTTTTCCACCGAGGCTGCAGTCGCATTATCCATCTCATTGAAGCTGGGCAAGGCTTTGACCACCGAATTACCCGACAGCAAATTGATATTTACCCGCACCACCGATGAATTACCGGGCGGTTTAAATAGTATTCACGACGCCTTACGCTACCGGGCCGATATGGCCAATGAAGCCAAAGGTGACCTGTTTATTGCCATTCATTGTAATGCCAATGGTATGCGGGCCGGCGGCTGGTATGCCAAACGCGTGGTTGGGCATAAAAACCGCACCGTATATGTGGGAAAAGGCCCAAAAAGACGTAAAAAAACGATTCGCGAACCTATATACGAAAGTTATTGGCAGAAAAATAATGAGCACGGTACCGAAACTTACATCTGGGCTGCCGACCGTACCGGCTATAAAGGAAATGCCATCAACTCAACCGGCGGCGGTGGCGGGAATGCCTATGATACTACAGGTGGTGAGGTGGTAGAAGACAGCACCAACATGCTTGACCTGAATTCGCCTGAAGCATTGATCCGCTCCCAGCTTTACGAAAAGAAATATTTTGGCAAAAGCATGTTACTGGCCACCATGGTAGAAGATGAATTTGGAAAACAAGGCCGCTTCAGCCGTGGGGTTAAACAACGGAATGAGAAAGGTATTTGGGTATTACAGGCCACCGGCATGCCCAGTATACTGGTAGAAACCGGGTTTATCAGCCAAACTGAAGAAGAAGAATATATTAATAGCGAAAAGGGACAGGAAGAAATAGTCACCGCTATTGTAAACGCCATCAAACGATATAAGTCAAGCCTGGAAGGAGGTGCAGCCCCGGCTCAACAAACTACCCCAGCCCCCGCCACCGAACCGGCTGAAACCAGTAAATAATTTATTTTGGGATAGGAGTTTTACGATCACTACTACCTAATGCAGGCGCAGTTGGTGTTTCGTGTCGGCCAGTTTAAGCCCCGGGGTTAGTGAAATCCCTTTTTACCTTGAATTTCAACACTTTTTGAACATTAACTAATTGATAAGTCAATTGCAGCACTATCTTTGTGCATACCGGAACACTGATTGAAATTTAAAATCCCGGAATACATGCTGCAAAAAATGATTTATTGCATTCTGGGCACAGTCTGTTGCATGGTCGTATCCGCCTATGATACTGCCCCTGCAATGACCGATCATGCGCATGCTCCATTCAAGCCGGGCATTAAAACTATTATTATAGATGCCGGTCATGGCGGCCGTGACCCCGGCGCCCATGGCGATTTTTCCACAGAAAAAAAAGTTTGTCTGGCCATTGCCCTGAAACTCGGCAACCAGATAAAACAGGCCTTCCCCGACATAAAAGTATATTATACCCGCATGGGTGATACTTACCCCGAAATAAAAGCCCGGGCCGATTATGCGAACCGCAACAAAGGCGATCTGTTCATCTCCATTCATGCCAATGCTGCTCCCAAAATCAAACACTCGACATTTATAGGGTATAAAAAAGAAACCTATTATACCAAAAAAGGTAAAAAGAAGATAAAACACACCCGCAAGGTTAAGAATTATAAGATCACCTATACTGATGGCCCCACCCGCGGCACGGAAACCTATATCTGGGCGGCCGATCGTACCGGTTTTAAGGGCGACGCTGTGGGCGAACGTATTGCCGAGGATGTTGAAGAAGGTGATGAATTTGTACCAGACCTTAATGACCCTGAGTTCAGGGCCAAATCATTATTATGGACCAAGCGATTTTTTAATAAAAGCATGCTGCTGGCCACCCTGGTACAGGAAGAAATTACCAAATACGGGCGGTTGAACCGGGGGGTTAAACAACGAAATGAAAAAGGTATCTGGGTATTGCAGGCCACTGCCATGCCCAGCATTCTGGTAGAAACCGGGTATATTACCCATAGTAAAGATGAAGCCTGGCTGAACAGCACCAAAGGACAGGGAGAAATGGCCTCCGCCATCGTAAAAGCCGTTAAACGCTACCTGAATGTGGGGGTTACCACTACCGCCCAGCCTGTTTCAAAAGTGACCACTCCTAAGGCCCAAAGCCAAAAGCAGAAAGCCTAAAACAGGGCAGCAGGCAGAGGGCAAAGATCCGCGATGAGGCCCTCCTACTCCGCCAGCCGGCGGATTCAGCGGGCAAAGCAAACAAAGAACTCAGAACCTAAGAACCCAATATCCCACCAATTTAATAACAGGAACCTGGAACTTTGAACTTTCAACTTTGAACTAAGAACTATTCCAACCCCGTCTATTTCAATTTTTTATATACTTTTGCTGCAAACTAGCCGTTTTATAAGGGTAACCTTTGAAACAAAACCCGTTCAGATGAAACCACCACTGCAAGATTTTCACCCAGTTGTGAACAATTGCAGGCGGGGATTTGTCTGGCCATTGAAAACATATAGCTAATTCAGATGAAAATCTCCAATGAAACTAAAGTAGGCGCCTTAACCGCAATTGCGATAACGGTGCTTATACTTGGCTTTAATTTTTTGAAAGGGAAAAGCACCGGTGGCAATGACGTGTACGCTGTGTTTCCGAACGTTGAAAAACTGACCCCAAGTAACCCGGTTTTTATTAATGGGTTACAGGTAGGTAAAGTAACCGGTTTGAAGGAAAAAGACAAGAACATGAGTGGGATTGTTGTGACCATTACTTTAACGAAGGACCTGAACATTCCCCGTAATTCCGTAGCTACCCTTAACAGTGAGTTATTAGGAACTACAGCTGTAAATATTTATTTAGGTAATGGCAATGATTTTCTGAAAGAAGGCGATACCATACATACCGAACGGGCATTGGGATTGACCGATAAGCTTCAGAAAAGCATTGACCCAGCTATCAACAACATCAATAAAACCCTGGTTTCACTGGATGATGTGTTGCAAAAACTGAACACAATTCTGGACCCCAATACCCGTAACAATTTACAGGGTATTGTTGCCAACCTGGCCACATCGAGCGCTTCTTTGCAGAAATTGCTCAATACTGAAACCGGAATGCTGGCAAAAACCATTGGCAATTTGAATACTATTACCAGTGATTTTGCGCGTAATGGACCAAAGATCGACAGCACTTTTAGCAATCTGCAAACAACAACCGATAAATTAGCGAAGGCAAATATTAACGGAGCGATTGAAAGTATGACCAGGACCATGTCGAAACTGGAAGGCGCCATTGGCAAACTCGATAGCAAAGAGGGCACTGCCGGAGCGCTGTTAAATGATCGCCAATTGTACGATGAGATCCGCCGTACCAATCGCAGTTTGACTATCTTGCTCGACGACCTGCGGGTTAATCCAAAACGTTATATTAATATATCCCTGTTTGGAGGAAAAGACAAAAAGGGACCCTTAAAAGCGCCGCTGGATTCACTGAAATAACAAGCTTATTAAATGATACGATATGTGGGTTTACCGCTGATAGTTGCGCTTATAGCGTTGTTATCTTTTGGTAAAGTACATTCCCAGGTAATAACTACCCGGCCCGGCGCTGACACCATGAAAGTAGTTACGCTGATCAATGCCGACCGGCTTAGTTATAAACATACTGATACTGCGACCGATCTGCAAATACTGGCCGGCAATGTTCAGCTAAAACAGGAAAATACACTGATCAATTGCGACAGCGCCGTGTTTAACAAAAAGACCCGGTTCGTTGAAGCATTTGGCAACGTGCATATCATAGATAATGACACCGTCAACATCAGATCGCAATACCTGCAATACTATGTTGACACCAGGATGGCCTACCTCAAAAACAATGTATCATTAACCGATAGCAAAAGTACGTTAACCACCAATGACCTAACGTACGACATGAACCTGAAGATCGGGGAATACCACAATGGCGGTAAACTCATCAACAAGGAATCGGTACTAACCAGTAAAGAAGGAACCTACTACGAAGAACTGAAGGATGTATATTTCAAAAGAAATGTGGACCTTAAAGACCCGCAATACACCCTAAAGTCCGATTCGTTATTATATAATACCAATACCCAGATAGCTACATTTATTGCCCCCACTACCATTGTAGACAGTTCAAAACGGACCATCAAAACCAGTGATGGGTTTTACGATACACAAAACCGCAAAGCCTTTTTTGGCAAACGCCCCGTACTGAATGACGGCGCAGTAAGAATTACCGCCGATAACATAGATAGCGACAACAGTTCAGGCAAAAGTATTTTGCGCGGCAGAGCCGTGTATGTAGATACAGCCCAGGGCGTATCGGTACTGGCCAATTTTATTGAAGCCAATAACCAGGAAGGGACTTTCTGGGCAACCCAGCGTCCGTTAATGATCATAAAACAGGACAAAGATTCCTTATACATTACCGGTGACACCCTGGCTTCGGGCCGGTTGAGCACGTTAATGAAATTGATGGAAGCCAAACGGGTGCGTGATTCCCTTCAACAGATACAAGCGGCAGCAGATTCTGCAGCAGCTAAAAAAGTCATCAAACGTCCAGACAGCCTCAAGCTGCAACCAAGGGCGCTTAAATGGAGGATTACCAATTATAATACATTGGGCAATCTGTCTGTAAATAAAGATTCAACCAGCGGGCAACTGAAAGTGATTATGGATACGGTGCAGGCAAAAACACCTGAGATCGCAGAGTCAGCTCCCCTTCTACCCGACTCCGGCAAACAGGTGGTTGTCGATACGGCTTTGGTTAAGACCCCGGTGATCAAAGATTCAACTCAGGTGCTTCCCGATTCTGCCAAACAGGTGGTTACCGATACGGCACTGGCAAAAGTACCAGTGGTCAAAGATTCGGTTAGCCTGCCCCGCGATTCGGTTAAGCTTGTTTTAAAAGATAAAGCTCCGGTTAAAAAAGCAGTAATTACCAAAACCCCGGCTCCCAACGCAAAACCGGATTCCAGTAAACCTGCAAAGCCGGCAACAGAAAAGAAAAACGACAGTACCGACCGCTACTTCATGGCCTGGAACCACGTGCGTATTTTTTCCGATTCCATGCAGGCAGTAGCTGACAGTCTCTGGTATTCAGGAAAAGATTCCATCTTCAGATTATTTAAAGACCCGGTTCTGTGGGCCAGCAAAAGCCAGGTAACCGGCGACACCATTTTCCTGTATACAAAGAATAAGAAGCCAGATAAAATGTACGTGTTCGAGAACGGGTTTGCCGTTAACACCAGTGATTCCGTAGGAGAAATGTATAATCAGATAAAAGGCAATCGCCTGAATGGTTATTTTAAAGACGGGGAAATGGACTATATGCGGGCAACAGGTAATGGCGAAAGCATCTATTATGTAAAAGACGATAAAGGCAAACTGGTAGGCATCAACAACGCTACCAGCGATATTATCGACATGCGGTTCAAGAACAAGGAACTGAATAAAGTAGTTTTCATTAGCGAAGTTAACGGTACCATGTACCCCATAAAACAGGCTAAGGATGAAAACAAACGGCTGCGCAGTTTCAAATGGCTCGAAAGCCTGCGGCCCAAAACCAAGTTTGAATTGTTTGAAGATATTAAAAAGCCGGTTATCTTAAAGGACAGCACGTTGATGGACAGCACGCTCATGGATAGCACACTGGTTGACAGTTTGCACGGGGATAGTATGCACGTAACCACGCCATCAGTGCCCACGATCAAAGAACAACCGAAGGTTGACCAACCGAAAGAGCAGTCAAAGCAACCCGCTGAGCAGTCAATCCCACCGGCCGATAAGAAAGAACCAGCTACGTTTCGCAGGAAAAAGCCATAGGATCATGTTTGAATAATTTCAACGTATCATATAGTTAAACCCTTACTTATGCGCCGTATTTCATTTGCATGCTGTCTGCTGGCATTGTGCTTTGTATTCACCTGCTCCTACAGTCAGCAATCCCTTCCCAAAACTTTATTATGGCGCATTACCGGCAAAGGGCTCACAGAACCATCTTATTTATACGGTACTATGCACCTGACCGATAAACGCCTGTTCAATTTAGGCGATTCGGTATACCGGGCTATTGAAAAATCAGACGGGTTGGCTATTGAGTTAAACCCCGATGAAATGGCCGCCTATTATGTAAATAAATCCCTCGATGAAGCGGAAGGTGCCCAGTTGAAGAAGATACTGAGCGAAAAGGATTACAACAAATACAGTGACGCCCTTTCCAAAAAATTTAAAAAGCCTGCGGCGGAAATAACCACCGGCGATATAGTGGCAGAAAAGAATAAGTGGCTGCGCGAATACATGGCAAAAGGCGAAATGCCCACCTTTCTCGATGCCTACCTGTACAATATTGCCCGCCACCAGGGTAAATGGGTGGGCGGCGTGGAAGACATGTCTGATCAGGCCGGCCTGATCGATGAACTTGTTGATAAAACCGACATAGACAATGTGCTTGCAGGCGATTCTGCCTATATAAAAAACACCGGCAGTAAGACGATGGAAAGCATGGTCAGTATGTACAGCAACCAGGACCTTGCCGGTATTGAAGCAACGAGTGCCCGGCAATCACCTGGTTACCGGGACCTGTTACTGATAAAACGGAATATAAAAATGGCGCGGCGCATCGACAGCCTTACGGCCCTGCGCACCATGTTTATTGCCATTGGTACCGCCCATTTACCCGGCGACAGCGGCGTTATACAGTTGTTACAAAAACGGGGATTTACGGTAGAACCGGTGTTCTCCTCAAAAAAGATCAACGCCAAAGAATACACATTCAAAGAAGTAAAACTTCCCTGGACGGAAACCGAAGGCCAGGGTGGTCTTTATAAAGTATCCTTACCGGGCAATGCAGCCAACGTTAAGGTATATGGGTTTATGGAAATGAAATTCATGCTCGATCTTATTAACCTGTCGAGTTACGGCACCATGGCAGTGATTAATCCACGCAAAGGCATCCATAAAGACAGTCTTTTGCTCGATCTGGCTCATAATATCTTCCGCACCACTGAAAAAATACCGGTAAAAAAAGTATTCAATAATGGCGTGGAAGGCAACGAATACCAGCATCCCATCATGGGTGAGCAAATGCGCATGCAGGCATTCGTTTATGAGAATGTGGTGTACATAGCCTTTATGAGCAGTCTAAAACAGGAAACGCTGACATCGGCCGATGCCGAACATTTCTTCAGTTCATTCACCATTACCAAAAAATTACCTGTAGCGGCTGATGCAAAACCCTTCATCGATTCAGTGATGGGCATCGCTTTTATGACGCCCGCCCAATTAACTTATAACAAGAAGCTGAGCGCCGAACACGATGGCTGGAATGTAAGCGCCTTTACCGGCTCTGATATGACCAATGGCATGTACATCTTTTTATATTTAAAAGACATGACGCCCGGTCATTTCCTCAACAGTGACACACTTGTTCAAAAGCAGTTAATAAAAAGCCTGCAGGCGCGATACGCCAACCTGCAAACAGCTCCTGTTCAAATGGCGGGGTATAATGGTATTAGTTTGCAAGGCGTCAATACCATTCAGTCCGGACTTTTTATGAAGACCGTTTCGCTGGTAAAGAACAATCGCAACATCGTGCTGATGGTGCTTGCCGACTCCCTTCACCTGCAGGCACCGGTTGCCCAAAATATTTTTTCATCCCTGCGTGCCGTTCCGGCGCCTGTTGTACCCTGGAAGACATATATCTCGGAAGACTCTTCCTTCTCGGCGCTGGCGCCTGGCCCATTCCGGATGAACAACAATAAACACAGCAGTCTCCGGTTTTCATTCGATTCTACCACCGCCAGTTCTTACTACGTGGGTTCCGACACCCTTTCAAAATACACCTGGTACAAAAATGACAGCCTGTTCTGGAAAAGCACGTTAAAAAATTACATCAAAACGGACAGTCTGGTAAGCGAAACAGATCTGTTAGTCAATGGCCAGCCGGCTAAAGAATTGTTGATCAATAAAGATTACAGTTATAAAAGATGGCGCATTGTACCGCACGGCAATATCGTGTATGAAATCTTTATCGCAGGTGATAAAGATTTTGTAAACAATGCCAACGCTACGGCCTTTCTGAATAGTTTTAAAATACTTATTCCACAACAAAACAGCCATTTTATAACGCAATCGAAAGCAGCGCTGCTGCTGCATGACCTGACCAGCAGAGATTCGTTGACAAGAGCTACGGCAGGCCGGTATGTGTATGGTCAATTTGAGCAGCAGGATGTGCCTGCCCTTCACCAGGCATTGCTAAAACAGTATTATTCACCTTATACAGACTCTATAACAGATGAGATCAATTTGAAGCTGACCTATGAGCTTGGCCGCTTAAAAGACACTACGGCCATCGCATATATAAAAGAACAATACCCCTCATTAATAAACGAAAAAGATTATCTCAAGAATACGGCACTGTTAACCCTGGCCAAACTGAAAACGCAGGAAAGTTTTGCAGTTATAGGGCAGTTGTTGGAACTGTACGCCCCGCCGGTAACAGGCCTTGAATATCACGGCCTGTATGCACTCAAAGACAGCCTGAATTTACTGGTCCCTATTTTTTCAACCGTGCAAAAACTGGCAAAAGACAGTGCCAGCTGCCTGGTTGTGGCCGATCTGGCACTGCAGTTAAAAGACAAGGGGTATATAACACAGGAGCAAATAGCGGTGGCGGAAAATGATTATATACAATCGGCTATAAAACATCTTCCTTCTTTTAAAAAAGGGGATGGCAACTATTATATCTCAGGCCTGCTAAAGGTGATTGGAAGTTGTAACAGTACTGCCGGAAATGACCTCTTAAAGAATTACCTTACTCTAAAGGACCCTGCCATTAAAAAAACAGCCGCCCTGCAACTGATCAAAAACAAACAATCGGTACCTGCCGGTGAATTATTGAAACTGGCCGCTGATACAGGTACCCGAACCAGCCTGTACGAAGAACTGAAAGCCCTTAACAAAACCAGCCTGTTTCCCCAACAATATGCGACCCAGCAGGCTATGGGTGAATCCGTGTTATACAATATCTCCAGTGATGATTATGATGTGAAAAAGATCACATTCCTAACCAGGAAGGTCACCAAATTTAGGGGCAAAAACTACACATTCTATTTATACCGGGTAACGTTCATGGAAAATGAGGAGGCTTATCTTGGAATAGCCGGCGGCTATAAACCCGGCAGCACTTCGCTGGAAGTGGCAGAAGATCTTTCCGGCATCTATTGGGAAGAACCCTGCAAGGAAAACAACATAAACAGTTTGTTTAATGCATTTATTGAAGACATGCAAAAGGAGGAAACGGACTAATTATAAGTTAAAAAGTTAAGCTATTACTTTAACGATCAGTTAATCAATACATTTGGCATTATTTTCGTTTTTATCAAACCACCATTGATCAATACACCAGCTAATAACGTTGGCGCATAAAGAACGGCCAGCCGTAAACGTGCCGGTAGCTGTTTGTAGAGATTGTATTTAATCATTGAAAATCAAAAATTGTTTTTCATGAAAAGGATCTCCATAACCCTGCCCGTTATAGTATTCATTACGCTGGTATGTCAACGCGCGTCTGCCCAGGATTACCGACTGGCGGGCGGCGTACGGCTTGGCAACTCCTCTCCCACCCTCAGCAGTGGTATTTCAGTTAAATATTTCGCTACCGATAAAACGGCACTTGAGGGCCTGATCTCCTGGGGCAACCGGTTTGGTTTTGGCGGTTTGCTGGAAGTACATAATAAATTCAACACACCCGGTTTAAGCTGGTTTATGGGTGGCGGCGCCTATGTTGGTTTTCAGGATGGCGATACCTACCTGGGCCCTACCGGCATTGTAGGACTGGATTACAAATTCACCAGTGCGCCGGTCAATCTCTCCCTCGACTGGAAACCCGAACTTGACATTCTCCCCGATATCAATTTTGTACCGGATGCGTTTGCGCTTACTATCCGGTTTACGCTGAAATAAGTTCACCAGTTGACATGTTAACATGTTGACAGGGTTGATATGGTTGAAAGGGTAATCCATTCTTTATCCTACCTAATTGTATTCTCGAGGGAGGGAATCCAAGAGAGGCATCATGGTGGATTCAAAGAGATGCCAACGAGGAAGCAAAGAGAGCGCATAGAGAATCATCCAATCGCTCTTGATTTGATCCCTTATTAACTTGCCAACGTGCCAACCTTATCAACTTCCTGTCAACTCCCTGTCAATTCCTGCAAGCCACTTCACAAAAAATACGTCCCACATATACCATAACCGCACAAACCTGCATTAACAATAAGATAATATCCAATTCTGCGTCTTATTTTGCGTTATTCATCCATAAATAATCATGTTTTTGCGTATTCATGCCACATTCCTTTTATATTTGGGCTGAAACCAACTAACCAGATTATGCTGAAAAAAGAACGTCAGGCATATATCCTGCATCAGGTGAACCTGCACAACAAAGTACTCTCTTCGCTCCTGAGTCATGAGATCCGCGTATCGGAAGACACCATCCGCCGCGATTTGATGGAGCTTTCCGACGAAGGCAAACTGATAAAAGTTCATGGCGGCGCCCTTTCGCATTCCTTTAACGATGTTACCTATACTGGTTTGAGCGTGTATTCGCAAGACATGAAAAAGATCATTGGGCAAAAAGCCGCAGCCCTGATCCAGGATGGCATGTTTGTACTCACCAGTGGCGGCACCACCATTATTGAAATGGCCCGGGCACTTCCCCCGGCTTTGCGGGCAACGTTTATTTCAGGTAGTATTCCCGCCATTCTCGAATACATGCAACACCCCAGTATTGAAGTGGTGATGATCGGCGACCGGGTATCGAAAAACGCCAAGATCACCATTGGCGCGGAAGCCATCTCCAAGATCAAAAACATCAATGCCGATCTGTGCTTCCTTGGCATCAACGCCATCGACATAAAACGGGGCACTACCGAAAACGATTGGGAGATTGCACAGCTGAAAAAGATCATGATCGACTCCTCACAAAAAGTAGTGTGCTGCACCATTTCAGAAAAGATCAACACCCTGCAGCCGATTCACATTTGCAACATTTCAGACATAGACATACTAATCACAGAATTGCCACCCGATGCACCGGTTTTAAGACCCTACATCGATGCCGGCATTCAGGTGCTATAACTTACTGCATCCGCTCAAATTCTTACTTCCAGTTCAACTGAAAAACCAGAAACTGTTACGCCCTTGCGTACCTGCACTTTCCTACTAACTAATAAATAAACAATTTATGAGAAAAGCCTATTTCCTTGCACTGTTTGTGCTATGCAGCTCTTTCTTTGGCGCTGCATATAGCCAATCAATAAGCGGGGAGGTGTACGACAAAACCACCCACAACCCCATTCCCGGTGTAAACGTACTCACTGGTAAAAGCAAAAAAGGAGCGATTACCGACCTGAACGGAAAATTCACCCTCACGCTGGATGCCGGGGATGAATTTCTCGAAGTATCTCATTCCGGCTATAAAATTCAACGGGTAAATGTAATTCCCGGCACTACCAATTATCAGGTTGAACTGGAAGCAGCTTCCGCCCTCGGCGAGGTGGTGGTAGTGGCCTATGGTACCCAAAAGAAAGCCAACCTTACCGGCGCTGTAGCCACGGTAGATGTAAACAAAACTTTTGGCGGTAAGCCACTGAACGACCCTACCAGGGCATTACAGGGTATTGTTCCCGGTTTAACCATTCAATACGGCAACGGTGGATTAACTACCGGCGCAACTGTATCCCTTCGCGGTGTGGGCTCTATTAACGGGAACGGCCGACCGCTGATTTTGGTCGACAATGTGCAAACAGACGACCTTTCCATCATCAACCCACAGGACATTGAAAGCATATCCGTACTGAAAGATGCAGCATCGGCCTCAATTTATGGTGCCCGTGCAGCTTTTGGTGTGGTGATGATCAAAACAAAATCGGGCCGCAAAAATCAAAAGGCCTCCATTACCTACACCAACAACCTGGCCTGGAACAAACCAACCATTTTACCTGACTTTGCCGATCCGGTAGTGGAATTACAGGGTTTATGGGACGCAGGCAAAAGAAGTGGTACTTCCTATCCGGAATTATTCGGCATGAACCTGTTAACATTAAGAGATGGTATCATTAACTGGAAGAACAACTATGCCGGCAAGAACGGACTGGAGATGGTAAAAGGTGAAGACTGGAACGTAGAAGCCGATGGCCGTACTTACTTCTATAAAGTATGGGACCCCAAAAAAGAAATGCTGGAAAAGTATACCCAGTCTCAATTACATAACCTGAGTATCACCGGCGGCAGTGAAAAGATCTCTTATTATCTCTCTGCCGGTTATAGTAAGGATGGCGGCATCATGAAAATGAATCCTGAATCAGTAAAAAAATACAACGTAACCGCCAGTGTTAATGCCGCCGTTACCGACTGGCTCGATGTAAGCGTTAAAACCCTGTACCGCAATTACGAATATGATTTTCCGTTTCAATATCAGGACTACTGGTATTATTTCTGGCGGTGGGGCGCTTATTTCCCTTATGGCACCTACCAGGGCAAATATTTCCGCACCAACTCTGCCTACCTCGCTGCTGCCAGCCAGGGTAAGGCAAGCAGTAACTACCAGCGTTTAGACCTGGGCGCTACTATCAAGCTCAGTAAAAAATTAAACATCCGTACCGATTATACCATTGGCCGTGATAACATTTTACGGAATGAGGCCGGCGGCCCAGTTGTTGGATGGGATTTTTGGACAGCAGGTGCACTGGTGCAGAAAGACCTCTCCACGGATGCCCAGAACATTTTAAACTATTACAATGGCCGCGTTAAGGTTAACACCCTCAACACCTTTGCTACTTATATAGATAAATTCGGCGATCATAACCTGAAACTGATTGGCGGTTTCAATGCCGAAGACAATGAAAACATAAACTATGTAGCTGGCAAAAATGGATTATTAGACCCCTTGCAGGCTGAGTTCAATACAACCTATGGCGCAGCAAGCGCAGGAGGTGTACCAACAGCTGTCCCCCTGGGCTGGAGCAACCTGGGCCATGGTAAAAAGGCGTTTGCCGGTTATTTTGGCCGCATCAACTATGATTATAAAGAAAAATACCTGCTGGAGTTAAATGGCCGGTACGACGGGTCCTCCCTGTTCCCAAGTCAGGATCGTTGGGCCTTTTTCCCATCGGTATCTGCCGGTTACCGAATTAGTCAGGAAGACTTCATGGACTTTTCAAAAGCGTATGTAAGCGATCTGAAGATTCGTGGCTCATATGGCGAACTGGGCAACCAGGATGTAAGTGCAAACGGTCAAAGCGTGTATCAGCGGATCATGAAAGGCGTTCCCGCAAACTGGGTAAATACAGCAGGCATTACCGCCTATACCGTTCAACAACCAATTTCGGTTCCTGATGCATTGACATGGGAACGGGTGAGCACACTTGATCTCGGTCTCGACGCCCGTATTCTCGACAATCACATTGGCATTTCCTTCGACTGGTTCGAACGCAATACCAAAGGCATGATCCAGAACACTACCCTGCCCGCTACTTTTGGTGCAGATGGTCCCAAGATCAACGCCGGTAACTTCCGCACCCGTGGTTATGAGATCAATATCGATGCGAATTACACCATCGGAAAAGACATTGCGATATACGGTAACATTGGCTTCAGCGACTATAAAACAGTATTTACCAAATGGGATAACCCGGCCATGTCAATCGTAAATACGTCTAACTACAAAGGAAAAACGTATGGCGAGATCTGGGGCTTTGAAACAGACAGGTACTTTGTATCAGCAGACGATGTAACTAAATCACCGGTTCAACAGTATCTGAATACAAACACCAAATTCATCCTTGGGGCGGGAGATATCAAATATAAAGATCTGGATGGCAATGATTCTATTACCACTGGTGCAATGACGTTGGGCAACCATGGCGATCTGAAAGTGATAGGCAACACCCAGCCCCGTTATATTTATAACGCCCGTATCGGTGGCAGCTGGAAAAACTTTGATGTAGATATCTTTATTCAGGGCGTTGGCAAACGCAGCTGGTGGGGCGTTGGAAACACCGTACTGCCAATGTACCAGGGCCTCGATATCTTATACGCCAATCAATTGGATTACTGGACGCCCGACAATCCAAACGCCCGCTATCCGGCGCTTTTCCCGGGTAATGGAGGCAGCCTGGCTGGTTTATCTTCAGGGACTAATAACTTTATTCCGCAAACAAAATACCTGATGAACCTGGCCTATTGCCGGTTGAAGAATGTGTCTATCGGTTACACCATGCCAACCAGTTTGCTTACTAAATACAAAGTGCAGAAAGTAAGGTTTTATGTGAGCGGCCAAAACCTGGCTGAAATAAGCAATGTAGGTGCTCCGCTTGATCCGGAGATCACAGATGCCAGCTTAACATCCGGTTATACAGGAAGGGTTTACCCTTTCAACCGTCAGTACTCATTTGGCATTCAGATCACCTACTAAACATCTAACTAATCATTATAATTTCTATATATGAAATTAAATAAAGCTTTTTTGTACCTGTTGTTACTGGCAGGTACATCCTGTAAAAAGTACATCGATGTTTCCAATCCGGATTCATTGTCGGACCCTGAGTTTTGGAAGAATGAGAACAATGTACGCACCTATAGCTGGGAGTTTTATAATATGTTTCCCGGTTTTGGTGATAAGGGCAGCCTCAATGGTGATTTTTACTTCACCACCTTCAACGATGACCAGTGCGCGGGTAGCCTTGCACAATATGCCGCAACAGCACCACCTACCAATGGCGATTGGTCGTTTACCTGGGTAAGAAAGGCGAACATTATGCTGGAACGGATAGACGGAGTTCCTATGAACGATGAAGCAAAAAATCACTGGAAGGGAATTGCCCGTTTTTTTCGTGCCCTGCAATATTTCCGCCTGGTGCAAAACTTCGGCGATGTACCCTGGTATGGTCATACTATAGCAGCATCAGACAGCGCACAATTGTATAAACCCCGTGATCCCCGCAAACTGGTTATGGACAGTGTACTGGAGGATTTAAATTTTGCGGTTAATAATTTACGCACACCTGCTGCCGAAAAACCTACTACCAATACTGTTAACAAAGATGTAGCCCTGGCGCTGAAAGCAAGGATCTGTTTATACGAAGGTACCTATCGCAAATACCACCCTGCCCTGGGCCTTACAGCCGAAGCAAATAAATTCCTGCAGGAAGCCAAAGATGCAGCCGGGGTATTGATATTAAACCCTGACTATGCGCTTAACCCAATATACCAGACCATTTATAATGCTGATAAATTAGAAGGTAATAAAGAAGTACTCCTGTATAAAAGATATGAGTCAACCTATCTGGGACATTCCACCATCACTTATTTATATAGTAGCACAATCATCAGTGGGTTAAATAAAAATGCGGTAGAATCTTACCTGTGTACCGATGGAAAACCGATCTCCCAATCACCCTTATACCAGGGTGACGCTAATTCGAATAATGTATTTGCCAACCGGGATAAACGATTAAAATTATCTATCGATACCACCTATCTTTATTATAAGGGGCATGTTAAAAACTCTCTTAGCTCAACAACAGGTTACAGAGTAACCAAGTTCCTGCCAGATACCAATGCAATAAAAACCTATCCGGTTGGAGCCGGCGCTAACCTTACCGATGCGCCCCTGTTCTATTTATCGGAGGTATACCTCAACTATGCAGAAGCGGCTGCCGAACTGGGTTCAATAACGCAACCCGAAATCGATATAACCATCAACAAACTGAGAACAAGGGCAGGCGTAGATTCCCTGAAATTAACCCTGGTAAATACTCCTGCTTTTACTGATGCAAATAAAGATCCGGATGTATCATCACTCATTTGGGAAATACGCCGCGAAAGACGGGTGGAACTTATGATGGACGGCTTCCGTTACCAGGACCTTATGCGCTGGAAAAAAGGCGTTAAGATGGACACAAATGAAAACCCGGATATTCTCCTGGGCGCCAAAGTACCGGTCAACCCTTCCGTAAAATTGAATCCAGCCGGTTATTTGATGGTGTATGATGCCGGTACCACACGAAAGTTTAATGAAGATAAATATTACCTGTCACCGATTCCTACCAAAGAAATACTATTATACCCCAGCGATATGCAGAAAGCTATGCAAAATCCATTCTGGTAATAATTTCGTATTTCGGTCAACGATATTACAGGTTATACAAAAAGTCCCCCGCTACATCGGGGGACTTTTTCTTTTAGCGTACCTCAAACACCTTAAAAATGAAGGCCGGTATAATTTTATCCGGAGTACATCAAATTATCAGTAGATTTATATGACCGTAAAAAGATGCTTATGAAGCCAACGATCATTAACCATCCTTTCCATGTTATTAAACTGGAATATTGTAGTGAAGCGCCGCTAAGCACACTTGAACTGGAGGCTATTGATAAATATGTAGAGCTGCACAACGGATCACAAGCCTATAAAGACAAATTGACCCTGTTACACACTTACTATTCAGGTACCGGTACAACATTAAATCAATGCCAGGGCATCTTCAATGATCTGCAGAATGAATACCTGTTACTAACCCCCATGCTGCATTACCTGGAAGAAGGCGGTCCGCTTACTGAAAATGAAATAGAATCAATTGATGAAAGTGAACGCGTTTGCTATGATACACAGCCATTATTAACCCAGTTGCATACCTTCAACCATACCTACGATGCATATATCGATGGGTTGCGGGCGGCAGAACAGGAATTTGTCACTGTAGAAAAACAACAGGAACAATTGGAACAGTTATTCGACGCGTTTAATGACAACTACTTCTCCCCAATAATCAGGGATTATAACAATATGGAGATCGATACCTGCTCCCTGGATGAGGATTTTGAAGATTTCAGGGGTGTTTTTTGTGACCTGATCGAATTCACCGATAAAATATATGAGGCCCGGGCTGCCTTTCTCGATCAACACATTCAGTTACACAATAAGATTGCGGAACTCGATAAAGACATCGTAGCCCTGTTTGCCGCAATAAATGGTGATGCTAACTAAGATTTCCAAAGAAAATATAGGCCAGGATAATGGAAGTGATCACCCCTGCCAGGTCGGCCAGTAACATGGAGCCAATGGCATAACGGGTATTCTTGATAGAAACGGCGCCAAAATACACGGCCACCACATAGAAAGTGGTGTCAGACGCGCCCTGGAAAATGCCGGAGAGACGGCTGGCGAACGAATCAGGACCGTTTGCGATCATGGTACTCACCATCATACCCCGGGCAGCGCCCCCGCTTAACGGGCGAATTAGCGCCGTAGGAAGGCCATCTACAAACCGGGTATCGGCCCCCAGGTAGGCAAAAAAGCTTTTAATGCCGTCGATCACTGCATCGAAGGTGCCGCTGGTACGCAGCATACTTACGGCAACCAGAATACCTACCAGGTAAGGAATGATGCGAACCGCCGTTTCAAAACCATTTTTAGCGCCATCGATAAATGCATCGAATATGTCTATCTTTTTATAAATCCCCCCCAGCACAATCAGCAGGAACACCAGCAGGATCAATCCATTGCTCAGCACACTGGAAAAGAACTGTACGCCATTGGCATCAAGCGTGGTAATATACCATACGATCAGGGCCACTATTGAAGAAATGCCTAGTACCCATCCAATGATCACAGGCTGCAACAATTTGATCTGCTGCCTGAACGATACGATGAACATGGCGGTCATGGTACCTACAAACGTCACGATCATGCAGGGCAGGAACACATCCGTAGGATCGCTGGCATGTTGTGCCGCCCTGATGGCAATAACACTAACCGGAATAATATTAAAACCCGCCGCATGCAAACACAGGAACATGATCTGGGCATTGGAAGCCACTTCTTTTTGGGGATTCAGCTCCTGCAGGCTTTGCATGGCTTTTAACCCGAAAGGGGTGGCTGCGTTATCGAGTCCCAGTAAATTGGCGGAAAAATTCATGATCATATGGCCCATGGCCGGATGGCCTTTGGGCACTTCGGGGAACAGTTTTGAGAAGAAAGGACCAATGATCCGCGACAGCAGGTTGATGCCCCCCGCCCTTTCGGCAATACTCATAAAACCCATGAACAGGGCCAGCATCCCGATCAGCTCCAGACACAGGGTTACTGCGTCTTTACAGGTATCTACAATCCCGTTGGCCACCTGAATCCTGGTCTTTGCCGTACCTGCCCCTACCACGCCATTGCTGTCCAGCGCACCTACTTTGGCCGGGTCGGCCAGGGCAACCGGACTGATCTGTACCTGCACCGAATCGCCTTTTTTGCCCACTACCATGGAGCTGAAAATTTGCTTTTCACCACAGGCGGAAAACTTAAATACAGCAACTAAAATGGATATCAGAATAAAGGCGCTCCAGATGCGACTCAATGCCATAAGGGAAATAAGATTAAGCGTTGAAGATAAAGGAATCCGGCCATATTTTGGTACCCGGTAATACCCTATCTTTGCGCCGCCGAAAACAGTTCTAAGTTCTATGTTTTAAGTTCTATGTTCCTTAAAATCAGGGACTCAGAATTAAAGGCTAAAAACCAAAAACTTAGAACTCAGAACTAAGAACTAAAAATTAAGAACAAAATGGCTTTACAAGCAGGAATTGTCGGATTACCGAACGTTGGGAAATCAACCTTATTTAATGCAGTGAGTAACAGTGCCAAAGCACAAGCCAGCAACTATCGTTTCTGTACTATCGATCCGAATGTTGGACTGGTTGATGTGCCCGATGCCCGTTTGCAAAAACTGGCAGAACTGGTGCATCCCGATAAAATTGTTCCTACCCAGATTGAAATTGTGGACATTGCCGGTCTGGTACGTGGTGCCAGCAAGGGAGAAGGACTGGGAAACAAGTTCCTGGGGAACATTCGCGAAGTGGATGCCATTATACACGTAATTCGTTGTTTTGAAGACGAGAACATTTTACGCGACGAAGGCGCCATTAACCCCGTAGGTGATAAAGAGATCATTGATATAGAATTACAGCTGAAAGACCTGGAAAGTGTGGAGAAGAAAATAAGCCGGGTGGAAAAACAGGCACGCATCGACCCCAAAATGAAAGTGGAATACGACGTACTGGTACGTTGTAAAGAACACCTGGAAAAAGGGCAAAGCATCCGTGGACTGGGATTAACCAAGGAAGAGCGTCCGGCCATTGCCGACCTGTTCCTGCTCACCGAAAAACCGGTGTTGTATGTAGCGAATGTAGACGAAGCCAGTATGCATACCGGTAACAAATTCTCTACCGCCCTGCAGGAAGCCGTTAAAGGCGAAAACGCTCAGGTGATTATCATGAACAACAGCATTGAAGCCCAGATCAGTGAAATGGAAGACCCGGCCGATAAGCAGATGTTCATGGATGAATATAAAATGAAAGAACCTGCCCTGGACCGGTTGATCCACTCAGCATATAAATTGCTGAACCTGCAAACCTATTTCACTGCCGGTGTACAGGAAGTTCGTGCCTGGACGATCCATGAAGGCTGGAAAGCGCCCCAGGCTGCCAGCGTTATTCACACCGATTTTGAAAAAGGCTTTATCAAAGCGGAAGTAATTGCGTATAACGACTACATAACCTACGGTTCAGAAGCGGCCTGCCGCGACGCCGGTAAGCTGCGCATAGAAGGTAAGGAGTATATTGTAAAAGATGGCGATGTGATGCACTTCAGGTTTAACGTATAGATTTAAACGAATATTCATAGTAAAGGTCTCCCATTATCGGGAGACCTTTTTTGTTGCACTTAATACGTTAGTAATTTTGCTAAAAAATTTATCAACCTCACTTATTGGTTTACATTTTTTTGTTATATTTGATATACTAATCAATACCCATAATGGAAAAGGTAACGCTAACGAAGCTGTATGAAGTGTTGTCACAAAAGGTGGGCAGAAATGAAGCTGAAGCCCTTACACAATATGTTGAAATAAAAGTAAAAGATGAATTGAACAACAAAACTGAAATATTAGCTACCAGGGCATTTGTCAAAGATGAATGTCTCGCCCTAAAAGAAGATATTCATGCTTTTCGTAGTGAATTAAAAGGAGAAATTCAGGCCTTGCGTATTGAAATGAAAGAAGAAATTCACGGTTTACGCAATGAAATGAAAGAAGAAATTCACGGTTTGCGCAATGAAATGAAAGGAGAAATTCATGGTTTGCGCAATGAAGTTAAAGCAGAAATTCATGGTTTGCGCAGTGAAGTTAAAGCAGAAATTCATGGTTTGCACAATGAAGTTAAAGCAGAAATTCATGGCTTTCGCAATGAAATGCATGATAACTCCATTGCCCTTAAAAAATGGATGCTGGCTATTATTTTAACCCTCGTTACAATGATGATGGGCCTGTATGCCGCCTTTTTGTTAAAACACTAAGCCCCTTCCATCTTTCCCTTCTTTTTCTAAGCAGGTGCCAAACTTTTTCGGGCAAAATACGTTGTATGTACATTGATTCACAATGCCCTAATGGCGAATTGCCATGAAGGCGATCTGAATGTTTTGTACTAATTTTGCATTATGATAGACTACAAAGAACTGATACCAGCCGATTTTGCTTCCGATTCAAGAGTATGGGTGTACCAAAGCAGCCGGTTGTTTATGATGAGCGAAGCCTTGCATATTGAGGACCTGTTGAATAACTTCACCGCCAACTGGAATTCGCATGGCAGTCCGGTAAAGGGGTATGGCAACCTGCTCTTTGGTCAGTTTATTGTGCTGATGGCCGATGAGCGTGCTACCGGCGTAAGCGGTTGCAGCACCGACAGCTCAGTACGGCTGATAAAACAAATTGAACAGCTTTTCAATGTAAATATGTTCGATCGGCAAATGCTCACTTTTCAGGTAAAAGATAAAGTGCAGATGCTGCCGCTTAACCAATTGCAATACGCAATCGACAATAATTTCATCACACCCGACACGTTGTATTTCAACAACCTGGTTCAAACAAAAGAAGAACTGGTAAATAACTGGTTGATCCCGGTAAAAGATAGCTGGCTTGCAAAGAGAGTTTCGTTGAGTTTGTAGGAAAGGGGAGGGGTAGTTGTTGTCCGGAAGAGAGAATTATTTTTTTAACAGTAACAAGGTTAAAGACACAACTGCTGCAACGATGGCAAATAATTGCCCCAGGGAAGTGAGATAAATGGTACGCGATAAATCATTCTTCATTTTTCCTATGTCATCATGAGTTGACACTTCCAGCTTTAAGATGTCGCCTTTCAGTGATTCACGAAGAGCTGCCATTTCTAAACGTAGAACTGAAATGTCATCCCTTGTTGCAATTCGAAGATCTGCGATATCGTCCTTCGTTGCTACCAATTGCATACGTTGATTAATTTTTGTATCCATCTTTTCTTCAATAACGTGAACAAATGCTTCTGCTTCTTTGTCACCGAATTTGCTCCTGAATAAATCAAATAACTGAATTTGTGTAATTTCCATAGCATTACTTGTTTAGTATTACGGATTTTTTTTAAAATACTTTCCATGCGAAGTATACTAAACAGAACCTTACAATTGCCTATGAACATAGGCCGTATAACCATACCACAAGTATAGCATTTATTTCCTATATATAAATTTTTTAGTAAATATATCTAAGGAATTGGGGATAAATACTATTTACTTACCGTTAGGAGCAATCTAAGCAAGCAGATTTGCTAACCTCAGAATTGCATCATAAATGCTGTCCCCTGCCCTTCTATGGATTGTACCTGAATATTACCCTTGTGCAGCATCATAATCTGCTTGCATAAGCTTAAGCCTATTCCACTGCCACTCTTTTTAGTACTAAAGAAAGGAATGAATATTTTATCCAGTACTTCTTCCGGCATACCGATACCGTTATCTGCGACTTTAATTACGGTACGATGGTTATTGGCAAAATAGGCCGATAATATAATACGTGGTTCTTCCCGCTCTTTTACGGCTTCCATCGCATTCACCACCAGGTTGATCAACACCTGTTCCAGCAGGTTGGTATCGGCATCCAATTGCAGATCGGGATCTTTTAAAATGATCTCCATCTCAATATTCTTTTGGTCAAGCGTAGGCTGCATCAGGTGATGCAGGTTTTCGAACAGATCGCGCACATAAATCTTCTTGAGATTCAGCGTGGTGATCTTATTCAGATTGCGATAGGTCTCCGCAAATTTCAACAACCCTTCACTCCTTCTTTTAATGGTATCTATGCCCAGTTCCAGGTCGTCCATGGAACCGGATTCCAGTTCGGGTCGTACAGCAAATTGTTGTAACCGGTATTTCAACGTTTCGGCTAATGATGAAATTGGTGCAATGGAATTCATGATCTCATGCGTCATTACACTCAATAACTTCTGCCAGGCCTTTGATTCGGTTTCATCCAGCGCTTCACTTACGTTCTGAAAAGCGATGAGCTTAAATTTATTGCCATCGGTTTGAAAAGCTGTGGCAGACATCAATAATTTGAACGATGTTTTCTCGCTATGCGCCGTTGCAATCTTTGTTTCACCGGGTTTTAATAAAGTAACCTGCCGGTACAGTTCCGCATCGCGACGAGCCAGCGAATGAATGGTTTTCAGGTAAGGCAATTGCAGCATGCGTTTCAACGATTCGTTCATCCACACCACTTCCCCATTGTGCTCGCGGTACGATAAAATACCGGTATCAACCAGTTCCAGTATTTTTTGCAGGTATTGAAACTGCGTCTCCTTCTCCTTACTGATCACTTTAAATGTGGAATTGATCTCGTTGAAGCCTTTACGCAAGGGCTGCAGCTCAACAGGTGCATGTTTTACATCAAAATAGCGGGAGAAATCGCGATAATGTACCGATTCAACAAACTGATTCAACTCGGTATGGGCTTTTCGCAAAAAGCGAAATATGGCAATAAGACCGTAAACAATCAGCGGTACCATAATCACCATTAACTCATACCGGCCTTTTACCAGTAAAAATGAAGTTGCAGTCAGGGTGATAAATAAGTATATCACCTGAAAGATGATCCGCCATTCGAAACGTTTATAAAACAAGCTGATAAATTAAAAATTAGTATTAGTGGTTTTAACAGCAATTGTGAGTTGTCAGTGGTCACTACTCCCCTCATATATCGTACTTACTCAACCTTCTGTACAACGCCGTTCGTGTAAGCCCCAGTTCCTTTGCAGCACGGGTAATATTCCCATTGTGTTTTTCAATTACGTGCAGAATGGTATTCTTTTCTACTGCACTCAGGTTGAGCTCATCGGGTTCTTTTTCGTGCGCCAGGTTCGATTCTATGGGCGAGAAGATTAGATCAGTAGCCTGCAATACATGTCCGTCGCTCATGATCACTGCCCGCTCGATGGTATATTGCAATTCCCTGATGTTACCGGGAAAATGATAGGCCAGCAGTTTTTCTATGGCTTTATCATCAAACTCCATTACCGGTTTCAGGTATTTATTACTGTACATCTGACTGAAATGCCTCGCCAGCAGAATAATATCGTTGCCACGTTTACGTAAGGGTGGCACCATGATCTCAACCGTATTAATGCGATAGATAAGGTCTTTGCGGAAACGGTTTTCATTGGCCAGTTCCGTTAAGGGCACATTGGTAGCACAAATAAGCCGGATATCAACAGGTACCGGATCATTGGTCCCCAGTTTGATCACCTGCCGGTTTTGTAATACGCTTAATAATTTAGCCTGTTGATGTAGGGAGATATTACCGATCTCATCCAGGAAAAGCGTGCCGCCATTGGCTGCCTCAAACCGCCCCACCCGGTCTTCCCGGGCATCGGTAAAAGCGCCCTTCTTATGGCCAAATAATTCACTTTCAAACAGTGTTTCAGTGAGGGCGCCCACATCTACTTTGATATAAGCTTTCTTTGTCCGCAGCGACTGCTGATGAATGGCTTTTGCGATCAGGTCTTTCCCGGTTCCATTCTCCCCTAAGATCAGGATATTGGCATCGGTAGGCGCGATCTTTTCTATTTTATAAAAGATATCGGCCATGATCTCTGATTCGCCGAGCAGTTCGGTGCCGATAATAGAATCACTGCTGCGTTGCTGGGGTGTGGAAGTTTTGCCTTCTTTCTTTCTTAATGCATCCTTTATAGTTACGATCAGCTTTTCATTGTGCCAGGGTTTTACAACAAAATCCGCGGCCCCTTCTTTCAGCGATCTTACGGCGAGGTCAATATCGCCATAAGCTGTGATCATAATTACAGCTGCTTCCGATTTAAACTCTTTCACCTTTTTCAACCAGAATAATCCTTCGTTGCCGGTATTAATGGAACTGTTGAAATTCATATCGAGCAGGATCACATCAAATTGCTGCTTCGATAACAACCAGCGCAAATTTTCGGGGTTCTTTTCTGTTACTACTTCTTTTGCCTCTGTTTTCAGCAGCAATCGCACAGCAGTCAGTACATCCACGTCGTCATCAATTACCAGTATGGTAGCATTCTTCAGTAGCATAAATTAATTTAAAAATTTCGGGTTCTATGCAACATTCGTCACTACAATTATACCATAATTACAAAGCCGTGGCAAACAATTTTTTATGAAAGAACGGATGTTTTGTATCACTGTATCAAAAGCGTACACTTATTGTACTGGTTGCGAACAGCCGGACACAATTTTACGGTATAATAGCCTGTAAATCACCTTGCTTATATTCTGGCATATTGTTGCGAGGTATGCCAATATCGCTTCGGATTACATTAAAAATAAATACAGTGGATAGAGTTATTGCAAAAAAGAAATGGACCTCTAAACGGATTGTAACCATTGCAGGTATTACCGCAATCGCCCTGCTGATACTGGCCAGTTATTACTTCACTTCAGGTAAAAGCCGCCTGAATGTAGATACGGAACGCCTTACCATCAGTGAAGTAAAAAAAGGCCCCTTCCAGGTAACCATCGCTATCAACGGTATCGTGCTTCCACAAACATCTATCTACCTCGATGCACAGGAAGGCGGCCGGGTTGAACAAAAATATGTTGAGGACGGCGCCATGATGCAGGAAGGCCAGCCTATTCTGCGGTTAAGCAATCCCGATCTGGAACTGAACCTGGCCAACCAGGAAACCAGTGTGTTCAATGTATTGACACAAATGCAGATCGCACGTAACAATGCCCAGCAAAATACCGTAGCCCGACTGAACCAGATGGCAGAAGTTGACAATGCCCTGAAGGAAGCTGAACGGGTATATAACCTGAATAGAAAACTGTATGCGCAAAAAGTGATCGGGTCGCAGGAATTCCAATCGGCCGAAAACACTTATCAGTATCAGGTACGCCGCAAAAAATTAACGGAAGACATTATGCGGCAGGACTCCTCTACCAACAAAATACAATTGCAACAAAACGAGCAGTCGTACCTGAACATGAAAAAGGCCCTCGACCTGATGAAGAAGAAAGTGGGCGACCTGGTAGTAAAATCCCCTATCACCGGACAACTGACTTCCTTTGATGCAGAAATCGGCCAGAACATCGCATCCGGTGTACGGCTTGGCCAAATAGATGCCACCTCCGGTTTCAAGATCAGAGCCGATATAGACGAACATTACATCACCAATGTATTTACCGGTTTAACCGCTAAATTTACCCTGGTGAATAAAGAATACAAACTCAAGATCAAAAAAGTATACACCCAGGTAGTTAGCGGCCATTTTCAGGTTGATATGGAGTTTGTAGGAGAAGTGCCGCAAAATATCCGTCGGGGGCAAACCTTACAGATCTTACTGGCGCTGAGCGACGAAACACAGGCCGTGCTGGTTTCAAAGGGCGGTTTCTTCCAAAGTACTGGTGGCAACTGGATCTTTAAAGTAAGTGACGATGGCAAGATAGCTTCCCGGATCAACATCCAGCTTGGTCGCCAGAACCCCGATTATTATGAAGTACTGGAAGGTTTACAACCCGGCGACAAAGTGGTTACCAGCAGCTATGAAAATTACGATAAAATGCAGGAGTTAGTGCTGAAGAAAGAATGATCAGTCAACCAATAAACCAACAACATGAAAATAAAGATCATCTGTTTGCTAACTGTATTGCTCATAGGCGCGGGGATGGCTTCGTCGAACAATTATTGCGGCGGTGTACGTAATCCCGGCAAGCTGGTAAAACAGGCAACAGTAACACCTGTAAAAAAGGTGGCCATGATGATTGATGATATGGAGCTGCTGCCCACCCACCATTTTCTCAATACTTTTTAAACAACTCATAACTTCAAACCATACAACACATGATAAAGATCCGCGATCTCGAAAAAATCTATCGCACAGAAGAGGTTGAAACCGTAGCCCTGAACAAAATTTCCATAGATGTCAAGGAAGGCGAATTTGTAGCTATAATGGGTCCATCGGGTTGTGGCAAATCAACCCTGCTGAATATATTGGGTTTGTTAGACGATCCAGATAACGGCAGCTTTTTGTTCAACAATATTGAAGTGGCGAATTTCAATGAGCGCAAACGCGCCGATCTGCGTAAACACAATATCGGGTTCGTTTTTCAGAGCTTTAACCTGATCGATGAGCTGACCGTGTTCGAAAATGTGGAATTACCATTGATCTATACCGGCGTTAAATCGGGCGATCGTAAGAAACGGGTGGAAGAAGTGCTTGACAAAATGCAGATCATGCATCGCCGCAATCACTATCCCCAACAATTGAGCGGTGGTCAGCAACAACGTGTGGCCGTAGCGCGCGCCGTAGTGAACAACCCCAAACTGATATTGGCGGATGAGCCTACAGGTAACCTCGACTCCAGCAATGGTAATGAGGTAATGACCCTGTTAACCGACCTGAACGAACAGGGTACTACCATCATCATGGTTACGCACAGTGAACACGATGCCCGGTACAGCCATCGCATCATTCGCATGCTCGACGGACAAACCGTGTTGGAAAACATAATGGTATAACACATGTAGCCATGATCAAACACTATATCAAGATCGCTTTTCGTAACCTGGCCCAGCAGAAGGTGCTTTCAGGCATCAATATTGTTGGCTTGTCGGTTGGCATTGCCTGCTTCAGTTTATTCCTGTTATACGCGGTGAGTGAATTCAGCTACGACCGGTTTCACAAAAACACCAATCGTATCTACCGTATTGTAGAATGGTGGCAGGGAGAAAAGCGGGAACCGGGCGGGTATGCCTGGGCTTACACCCCGGTAGCACCAGCCATGAAACGCGATTTTCCCGATGTGGAATATGCAGTACGGCTAAAGGGAAGTGATTGCCTGGTAAAAGCAGATAATAAAGTTTTCCATACGTCTATCACCTTTGCCGATACGGCTTTCTTCCAGGTATTTACATTCCCACTTGTATATGGCAATACCCAAACGGCTTTACAGCAACCCAACCAGGTTGTAATAACCAGGGAAAAAGCCCTGCTATATTTTGGTACAGCCAACGTAGTGGGTAAAACACTGGAACTGAAAACCGATACCACTTTTATCCCCTTTACCATCAGTGCCGTTGCAGAAAACATCCCCGCCAATTCTTCGGTAAAGTTCAACCTGCTGGGTAGTTTTGAGCACATCGCCAACGATCCCATGGTGCAGCAAAGCAATTTGAACTGGTATATGACCATCGGTATGCAGGCATTTGTGCAATTAAAACCAGGAAGCCGGTTGGCCAGTGAACAAAACCGGCTCAATCTGTTCAGAAGAAAGTATTATCCCGATGATTATAAACCCAAAAAAAATCCTACCAAAGAAGATCTGATCCAGACAAGCTTCAGGTTACAACCGCTTCGCGATATTCATATGAACCCGACGATTGAAGGCGGGAATGATCCTAAAAATATCTGGATCCTGATCACCATTGCCGGAGCCGTTTTACTGATCGCCTGTATCAACTTTACCACCCTGGCCATAGGCCGCTCTGCCAACCGTGCCAAAGAAATAGGCGTACAAAAGGTAATGGGGATCCGGCGTAATCAACTCATTAGCCAGTTTCTGACAGAATCCCTCCTGCTCAGTGTGCTCTCCACCCTTATCGGCCTGTTGCTGGCTGAGGGACTGTTACCCTTGTTCAATCAACTGGCCGACCGGCAATTGACTTTTTCGATCAGTCGTTTTCCGGAATTGGCATGGCTCTTACTGGGCCTTACCTTACTGGTAGCATTACTCGCCGGCAGTTACCCGGCGCTGGTATTGTCATCGTTCAAACCAATCGAAGTATTGAAAAAAAAGATCCGCATAGGCGGTTCTAACCTGTTCACCCGCTCGTTGGTAACCCTGCAGTTTGTTTTATCCATCGGGTTGATCATTTCAACCATCATCATACTGCAACAGATTGCCTATATGCGCACGAAAAATATCGGGTTCAATAAAGAGAACCTGGTAATGATCAATACCGAGCGCATCGACAACAAAAAAATATATCCTTTATATAAACAAGCCATTCAACATAATGCCGGTATCCTCGGTGTAACCGCTTCAGAAATGGGACTGGGCGCCGGAGAAGGACAAATGGGCACCGGCTATCGCGATTACAAAGGCGAACTACAAGGAGTTATTGAGTACCCGGGCGATTACAATTATTTACACACCATGGATATGCACCTCATTGCAGGGAGGCACTTCAATCCGGCTCTGGCATCAGATACCACCGGCGCGGTGATTGTGAACGAAGCCCTGGTACAAAATATCCTGGGCACCACTCCTGAAAAAGCAATTGGGATTCAAATCCTGAATGCAAAAGGAAACCGCGGCACCAAAACCATCATTGGCGTTACCCGCAATTTCAACTTTGAAGACCTGACCCATATGGTACGGCCACAAATGTTTTACCGGCCCGCAAAATTTCAGCCATCGCGCATTTTTGTACGGCTGCAGGCAGGCGACCCCGGTAGTAAGCTAACCCTGTTAAACAATACCTGGAAACAACTGGCGCCCGATGCTCCGTTTGAATACAGCTTTGTAGATGAGAAATTCGACAATTTTTATAAAAACGAAAACCGCTGGAGTTCCATTGCCGGCTGGGCAGGTGGCATTTCCATTTTTTTAGCCTGTTTGGGTTTGTTCGGACTGGCAACCCTGGCGGCCCTGAACCGTACCAAAGAGATCGGCATCCGCAAAGTATTGGGTGCAACGGTATCACAGGTAGTGGGCCTGTTGTCGAAAGATTTTGTAAAGCTGATAACGGTAGCGCTGGTACTGGCCACTCCCCTTTCCTGGTATGTAATGCACAACTGGCTACAGGGCTATGCCTGGCGGATAAACATTACCTGGTGGGTATTTGCATTAACTGGCGCTTTTGCCATACTGGTGTCCGTTACTACGGTAAGCGTGCAGGCAATAAAAGCAGCCATGGCCAATCCGGTGAAGGCGTTACGAAATGAGTAATAACGATTAAGACCCAACATATGTTAAAGAACTATTTTAAGATCGCATTCAGGAACCTGTGGCGTCACCGGGTTTTCTCTTTCATAAATATTATGGGGTTAACCGTAGGTATGACGGCCTGTCTGCTCATATTCCTGTATGTACGGTTTGAACTGAGTTACGACACCTTTCATCCCAAGGCAGATCGCATATACCGGATGGTTACTGATCTGAAAACACCTTCAGAGACCATTCACCCCAGCGGTCCAGCCTGGGCGGTGGGCCCACACTTACAGTTTGACCTGCCTGAAGTAGAAGCCTTCACCCGGGTGAATTATGATAACCTGCTTGTACGGAAAGGCGATATCAAGTTCAATGAAACTGGCACTATCTGGGCCGACTCGGCTTTCTTCTCCATCTTTAATTTCCCATTGCTGAAGGGTGATGTACGCACCGCATTGGTACAACCCTTTAGTATTGTACTGTCTGAAACGGCTGCCAAAAAATACTTTGGTAAGCAAGATCCCATGGGGCAAACGTTGCTGGTCACCGGCGAAGGAAAACCTGCCCTTGTAACCGGCGTAATGAAAGACATGCCCGAAAACACGCTGATCAAAAGCGATGTGGTGATGTCGATAACCACCATCACACAGAAATTTTGGAAAGGCTTAGATGACGAATGGGGCAGCTATGGCGCCCTGACATATGTGCTGCTTAAACCCGGTACCTATGCCCAGACATTGCAAAAGAAATTACCTGCTTTCCTCGAAAAGTGGAACGGAAAGGAAATGAGAAGCTCACAAATGTTCCCTACCCTGTTGCTGGAGCCGCTGAAAGATGTATACCTGAAGTCGACCCGTGATGATTCAAAAGGCAATATGATGAATGTGTATGTATTTTCTATCATTGCCTTGTTTATCCTGGTTATAGCCTGTATAAATTTTATTAATCTCACCACAGCACGGGCATCGGAACGGGCAAAAGAAGTGGGCATCCGCAAAGTAGCCGGCGCGGTGCGCAGCCAACTGGCCCGGCAGTTCATTGGAGAATCGGTAATAATCTGTCTGATCGCTTTTCTGTTAACGTTGGGGTTTTCATCCCTGCTGCTCTCTTCCTTTAACCAACTGGCAGGTAAAATCATCAGCACAGGCATCTTCTCAAATATTAGCCTGCTGTTCCTCTTATTAGGCATAGCCCTTATCATTGGATTGCTGGCGGGCATTTACCCCGCATTTATTTTATCAGCGTTCAAACCCATCATGGTTTTAAAAGGCCGCTTTGCAACAGGCGCTAAAGGAAGCATTTTGCGCAAAAGCCTTGTTATAACACAATTCGCTATTTCTACGGCATTGATCATAGGCACCATCATCGTGTATTCCCAAATGAAATTTATGCGCAGCCGGGATCTTGGCTTTAACAAAGACCAGGTGCTGGTTGTAGAAACCAATGGCGACAACAAACGGGAAACCTTACAAAAGCTGGTGGCCAACTTACCCAATGTAAAATCCACTACCTTGTCAGGAAGCGTTCCCGGTGGCGGCCACCAGGGTGCTTACTCTCAGGTAGAAAATGCAAAAGGCGATCTGCAGATCGCCAACCTCGATCTGTATTTTGTAGACTTCGATTACATTCCACTCTATGATATAAAAATGGCAGCAGGCAGGCCATTTGACCGCACCTATAAAACAGATTCTAACAACGCCATGATCCTGAATGAAGCGGCGGTGAAGATCCTGGGATATAGCTCCCCTGCGCAGGCAATCGGCAGGCGGTTTAAACAGTGGGGACATGAAGGACAGATCATTGGCGTAATAAAAGATTTTAACTACCATTCCCTGCAGTCGCCCATAAAACCATTGACCATGCGCATGGAATGGGATCGATTCAGGTTATTATCAGTAAAGGTGAATCCAACAAATGTGCAAACCACCATTACCGCCATTGAAAAACTATTTAGAACAACTATCCCCAACCGGCCTTTCAGCTATTATTTCATGGATGAATTCTTTGACCGCCAATACCGCAGTGAAGAGCGCTTTGGTAGACTGTTCCTGAATTTTGCTGCATTGGCCATCTTTATATCCTGTTTGGGTTTATTGGGACTCGCTTCTTACAGCACCATGCAACGCACCCGCGAGATCGGCATCCGTAAAGTGATGGGCGCTTCAGTGTCAAATATCATCAACCTGTTATCAAAGGAATTTTTGAAACTGGTGATCATCTCCTTCTTTATCGCTGCACCGGTTGCCTGGTACTTTATGAATAAATGGCTCCTCGATTTTGCGTATCGAACCAGTATCAGCTGGTGGATATTTGCTGCAGCTGGTACCCTGGCCGTGCTGATCGCGCTTTTAACCATCAGCTTACAGGCCTTTAAAGCAGCGATAGCAAACCCGGTAAAATCTTTGAGGACCGAGTAAAGGAGTTACAGGTTACAAGTTTCAGGTTGAAAGGAATTCAAATCCTAAAAACCTGAACCCTGCAACATGCAACCTGCAACAGTCTCTTATGAAAACGTAGTACTCAATTATAGAATAAATAATCTGTGGTCATGTTCAAGAACTATCTCAAAACCGCATGGAGAAGCATTGTGCGTAACAAAGCATTCTCATTGATCAATATAACCGGTTTATCTATTGGCATGGCTGCCAGCCTGCTCGTGTTTATTGTGGTGCAATATGAATTGAGCTATGACAAATTTCAGCCCAATTACAATCGAATTTACCGGGTAGTAACGCAGGATAAATTTGATAAAGACATTACCTATAACGCCGGCATTCCGGTGCCTGCCCTGAAGGCACTGCGCGCTGAATTTCCGCATATACAATTTGGCGCACTGGAATCTGCATATGGCAGCCAGATTACGGTTCCTTCCGGCAAAAATGAAACCGGTAACAAGTTTATCGTGGAAACCGGGCTATTTTTTATAGAGCCCCAACTATTCGAGGTGTTTTCATATCAATGGCTCACTGGTAGTCCGGCCTCGTTAAAAGATCCTAACAATGTAGTGCTGGATGAAAAAACTGCCACAAAATATTTTGGCTCCTGGCAGGAGGCAATGGGTAAAACCGTGTTGCTCGACAATACGGTTCCATTAAAAGTAAATGGTATTCTGAAAAATGTGCCTGCGAACTCCGATCTGCCTTTATCGGTATTGGTTTCCTATGAAACGTTGAAACAAAACGGCGGCGCATATAACCATTTTGAAACCTGGAACACCACCTCCAGCAACTTCAACATAATGGCACTGCTGCCCGCTAACGTGAAAATGGACGATATCAATCGTGCCCTGTTGCAATTCAGCAGGGATCAATATAAACCGTTGCAGTCAAATTCGATAAAAACGAATTTCCTGCAACCGTTGAGCAGCTTCCATTTCGATCGCCGCTTTGCTTCATTTGGCGATCATGTTACCAGTAAATCAACCCTGCTTACCTTATCGCTCATCGGCATATTCATTATCCTGATGGCCTGTGTGAATTTTATCAATCTGGCCACCGCTCTGTCGGTTAACCGGTCAAAGGAAGTGGGTATTAGAAAAGTATTGGGCGGTAACCGCAGTCAGTTATTTGGCCAGGTCATGACCGAAACCGCCGTGATCGTATGCCTATCCATTCTTGTATCCCTGGGTATAGCCTGGATGATGCTGCCCTATATAAAACACATCGCCTCTATACAGGAACAATTGAGTTTGTTTACACTTCAAACCGTAGTTATGGTGGTAAGCATAGGCATAATAGTAACCCTGTTGGCGGGCTTATATCCTTCTTTTGTGCTTTCGAAATACAATCCCATCACAGCGCTGAAAAATAAAATGGCTTCAGCCGGTGTACGTGGTGTATCGTTGCGCCGGGGTCTGGTAATTATGCAATTCACCATTTCACAGGTATTGATCATTGCTACAGCCGTTGCCATCAGCCAGATGAACTTCATCAGTAAGGCCGAGCTGGGTTTTAATAAAGAAGGCGTTCTGATCTTAAACGGTAAATCTGATAGTATTTCCCTGTCAAAACAAACCGCTTTTAAACAACAGTTATTGCAAATACCAGGTGTGCAGTCAGTAAGCTTCAACAACGATGCGCCCTCTTCAGATAATTTATGGTCAACTAATTTTGGCTATAACCATCAGCCCGATGAAAAGTTTCAGATCTCATTGAAATTTACCGATGCAGATTATGTCAAAACTTTTGGTCTGCAACTCATAGGCGGCCGCATTCCGGTCGAAAGCGATACCATGCGCGAACTCATGATCAATGAAACACTGGTTAAAGACCTTGGGATAAAAGACCCAAATGAAGTTATTGGAAAAACCATTCGTATTGGCCGCGACCAATGGTATCCGATAGTAGGTGTAGTAAAAGATTTTAAAACCAGTTCCCTGCGGGAAGACATCAAACCCGTTGTTATTACCACCCGAAAAAAATTCTATTACTGTACTGGCATAAAAATACGAACCCAACAATTAGCCGGCACACAGGCGGCCATTCAAAAAACCTGGGAACAGTTTTATCCGGAGTATGCCTATTCCCCGCAATTCTTTGATGAAAACATTGCCCGGTTCTATCAGCAGGAAGAACAGTTATCGCTGCTGTATAAGATCTTTGCAGGCCTGGCTATTTTTATTTCCTGTTTAGGTTTATACGGACTGGTTTCATTTATGGCGGTTCAAAAAACAAAAGAAGTGGGCATCAGAAAAGTATTGGGCGCTTCCGTTACCAGTTTGTTGCAATTGTTCTCAAAAGAGTTCACCGTTCTCATCATTGTATCCTTCTTTATTGCGGTACCGGTTGCCTGGTATATGATGCACAGCTGGCTGAATAATTTTGCCTACCGCATTCCTTTAAGCATCTGGTTCTTCATAACCGCCATTGCCGGCTCAGTAGTAATTGCCTGGATAACGGTGGGCTACAAAGCTATAAGAGCCGCATTAGCCAATCCTGTGAAAGCATTGAGAAGCGAGTAGCGAGTTACAGGTTACAGGGTTTGAAACCAATAAAACCTGAAACATGTAACATGTAACCTGCAACAGCGCCTTATGAAAACGGAATACTCAATTACAATATTAATAACCTTGAGTTATGCTAAGAAACTATATAAAGATAGCCTTACGCAACCTTTGGAAAAGCAAGGGCTTTTCGGCCATCAATATAATCGGGCTGGCTATTGGACTGGCCACCTGTTTACTCATAATGCTCTTTGTAATAGATGAGCTGAGTTACGATCGTTATAATAAAAAAGCCGATCGCATTTACCGCGTGGACGGGGATATAAAATTCGGCGGTAATCATTTTATTCTGGCCGTGGCACCAGACCCCATGGGCTCTACCCTGAAAAAAGATTATCCCCAGGTAGAACAATATGTACGTTTTAGAGACAATGGTGGCCTGCTGTTAAAAAAGGGGAATGAGAATGTACAGGAAGATAAGGTCATATACGCCGATTCTACCTTGTTCGATGTATTTACGCTGCCCCTGCTCGATGGCGATCCGCAAACAGCTTTACAAACGCCTAACAGCCTCGTGATCACTGCCACCACGGCCCGTAAATACTTTAACACCACCCAGGCAGTTGGCCGCACCCTGCTCGTTAACAACCGGGATAATTATAAGATCACCGGCGTGATCAAAGACATTCCGGCACAATCACATTTCACTTACGATTTCTTTGTATCTATGTCCACACTCGAAGAGAGCCGGCGAAACAACTGGGTAAGCAACAACTTCAATACCTATGTTGTATTAAAAGAAGGCAGTGACCCCAAAAAACTGGAAGTACAATTTGATGCATTGATCGACAAATATGTAGGCCCTGCAGTAAAACAGATCATGTCGATTGATATGGCCGAGTTCAAAAAAAGCGGCAATTATGAAAAGCAATACTTGACGCCGTTGACCAGCATTCACCTCTATTCCGATAAAACCGGTGAACTGGCTCCCAACAGCAGTATTCAATATGTCTATATTTTTTCAGCCATTGCCTTTTTCATTTTATTGATTGCCTGTGTAAACTTCATGAACCTGTCAACCGCCCGTTCGGCTAACCGCGCCCGGGAAGTAGGCGTTCGAAAAGTATTAGGTTCATTAAAAGCCAACCTGGTAAAACAGTTCCTTACCGAAAGCATTCTGATCAGTTGTATAGCGTTGGTGCTGGCCCTGGCGCTAACCTTTATCATGCTGCCTACTTTCAATCATTTGGCGGCAAAAGAGATTAAATTGAACCTGCTGGCTACTCCCTGGTTGTTACCCATTTTGTTGGCGATGGTTTTAGTAACCGGTTTACTGGCCGGTAGCTATCCTGCATTTTATTTATCATCCTTCAAACCCATACAGGTTATTAAAGGCAAGCTGGCTGCAGGTTTTAAAACAAGCTGGCTGCGCAGCGGACTGGTGGTGTTCCAGTTTTCCATTTCCATTATACTCATTATTGCCACTATTGTTATTTATAAACAACTCAACTTTATACAGTCGCATAAAACCGGGTTCAACCGCGAACAGGTATTGGTGTTACACAGCACTTTACCACTGGGCAGTAAAGCAAAAACCTTCAGGGAGGAAGTGGTAAAAATTTCCGGTGTTGAAAACGCCACCATGACCGGCTATTTACCCACCAATGGCTGGCGAAATGATAATCCGGTTTTTGCAGACCCGACCCTTGATCAAAAAAAAGCTGTGTCAATGCAAACCTGGGATGTAGACGATCAATATTTAGCTACGCTTGGTATGGAGCTGACAACGGGTAGAAATTTCTCCAGGGAATTTTTGACCGATTCAAGCGCCATCATCATCAATGAAGCTGCAGCAAAAATGTATGGCTTTACAGACCCGATAGGCAAAAACCTGTATTATTTGCGGGACATTGGCAATAAAAACGTTTCGGTGTTACACGTAATTGGCATTGTAAAGGATTTTAATTTCACCAGCTTTAGGCAACAGGTTAGGCCCCTCGCATTATTATTGGGTGAGAACGCCGGCAACACAGCGATCCGCATCAACAGCACAAACATACCACACCTGGTAGCACAAATTGAAAACCTTTATAATAAAATGGCGCCCGGTGAGCCATTCAATTATACGTTCATGGATGAAGACTTCAATAATTTGTACCGTACCGAACAACGAATGGGCATTATAGCCATTTCATTTTCTGCACTGGCTATTTTGATTGCGTGTTTAGGATTGTTTGGACTGGCCGCTTATGCCGCCGAACAACGCACCAAAGAGATCGGGATCAGAAAAGTACTGGGCGCCACCGTGAGTAATATTACCACCATGCTCTCAAAAGACTTTTTAAAACTGGTGATTGTGTCGGCAGTGATTGCCTTTCCGCTGGCCTGGTGGTTTATGCACAGCTGGCTGCAGGACTTTGCCTATCGCACCACCATCAGCTGGTGGGTATTTATAATGGCAGGGGTAGCAGCCGCATTGATAGCTGTGTTTACTGTAAGTTTTCAAACGATCAGGGCCGCGCTGATGAACCCGGTAAAGAGTTTACGCAATGAGTGAGGCTCCATTGTATCGAAACCGGACAGTTTCTGTATCGAAAACAAACGCATACAACCTTAATTTCCTTATAATATCTTGCAAATCATCCAATTACATTCTGGCATGTATTGGGCCATATTAAAGAACCAAGCATAAAACTTATGATCGAACTGAAGCACATTTCAAAATGGTACCAGGTAGGCGGTAAACCAACATTTATATTAAAAGATATTAATCTAACGATTAAGGAAGGCGAATTTGTTTCCATCATGGGACCATCCGGTTCAGGTAAATCAACCCTGCTGCACATATTGGGTATGCTCGATGATGCCAATGAAGGCGAATACCATTTTATGGACCAGCCGGTGCATTCCCTGAAAGAAAAGCAACGCTCACAAATATATAAGCAACATGTAGGTTTTGTATTTCAGGCCTATCACCTTATTGATGAGTTAACGGTATACGAGAATATTGAAACGCCGTTGATTTATCAAAACGTAAAAACCAATGAGCGCAAGGCCATGGTAGCTGATATGATCGATCGTTTTAATATCGTGGGTAAAAAAGATCTCTTCCCTACCCAGCTTTCAGGTGGGCAGCAACAACTGGTAGGTATAGCCCGCGCGCTGATCGCTAAACCTAAATTATTACTGGCCGACGAACCTACGGGTAACCTGAACTCAAAACAGGGTGAGGAGATCATGGACCTGTTCAAACAACTGAATAAAGAAGGCGTAACCATTATACAGGTTACCCACTCTGAAAAGAATGCCGGCTACGGTTCGCATATTATAAACTTATTGGACGGAAGAATAGAGCAGGGAAACTAAAAACAGAACAAAAAACAAATGTTACTAAGAAAGATTTTTTTAGTGTTAATTATAGCCATGATGATGTATATGGATGGCCGGTCTCAAACGATCACCGGTCGTCCATTATCATTGCAGGAGTGCGTGCAAACAGCCTGGTCGAACAACCTGGATGTAAAGCAAAGCGACTTCAACATGGAACGGGCAGGAGTAACCTTGCGGCAGTCAAAAGCCAACCTGTTACCGAATGTGGGTGCCGATATAGATCATCAGCTTAACCAGGGGCGTAGTATTGATCTCAATACCAATGACTATGTAACCCAGAACTACACTTCCGGCAGTTACCAGGTATCGGCCAATGTAACCCTGTTTAATGGTTTGCGGTTAATGAATACGTTGAAAAGCAACCAATATGCCTATGAAGCCAGCAAAATGGAATGGCAAACAAGTAAAGACCAGTTAATGCTGAACGTGATACTGGCTTATTTACAAATACTTACCAGCACCGATCTGTTACAGCAATCGCAAAAAACAGCAGAAGTAGCCCAGAAACAGGTTGAACGTCTGGAGCTCATGAACCAGGAAGGTGCCATAAAACCATCGGACCTTACAGACCTGAAAGGATTGTTGGCCGATAATAAGGTAAGCATCATCACCAATCAAAATGCGCTCGATGGAGCCCGGTTATCACTGGCCCAATTGATGAATGAGGCTTTCAATAAAGACTTACAGGTGGAGAGATTGCGGGCCGACCAGGTAGAATTGAATTATGCCAGTACACCTGACAGCATTTTCACCATTGCGTTGCAACAACTGGCTATCATAAAAGCAGCCGATCTTCGCACCAAAAGCGCTGAAAAAGCAGTACGGGCGGCAAGAGGTAATTTATTGCCAACTATTGGACTCGGTGCCGGTTTTTATACCCCCTACTCCAGCACGGCCCGTGATGCCTCACAAAATAAAATTGATTATTACGACCAGCTCAGCAATTACTACCGTACTTATGAAGGGATCAGTATCAGCATCCCCATCTTTAATAATTTACGGTTCCGCAACCAGATAACACTGGCTAAGATCGATCTTAAAAGCGCAGAGTTTACAGCTAAAACAAAACAAATACAGCTAAAGCAAAATATAGAGCAGGATTATTTTAATATGACGGCGGCAAAGAACAAATACCAGGCACTGGTTGAACAGGTGGCTGCCTATGCCGAATCGTTCCGGGCTGCCGAAGTACGGTTCAATAATGGCGCTGCTACCTCAGTTGACTACCTCATTGCCAAAAACAACTACGACCGTGCCAATGTGAACCTCATTATAGCCCGTTACGATTATGTATTGCGTACAAAGATCCTTGATTACTATCAGGCAAAACCTTTGTGGTAATTTTACCGTCGCATGTAATTTTTAATTAACTTAGTCGTATGCGGAAGTAGCTCAGTTGGTAGAGTGGATGCTTCCCAAGCCTCAGGTCGCGAGTTCGAATCTCGTCTTCCGCTCATAAAAAAGACAATCTTTTCGGATTGTCTTTTTTCATTTTATAATACCGATATTACAACTTCTCCTTCTTCGACAACACAACGATCACCAACGCTATTATGCTCCACAACAACATTTGCCAAAGTGCAACAGACCAGCCTCCTACCTTCCAACTTAATAACCCAAAGAAAGTCCCCATGGCCCCACCAATAAAATAGGTGGTCATATAAACAGTATTAAGCCTGCTGTGTGCTTCTTCATTTAAACTATAGATCCGCGTAAAGTTGGTGATCTGCGTGGCCTGAACACCAATATCAAGAAAGAAAATAACCAGACACAATACCACCACTGAAACAGGAAACAATTGTAAACCAATAAGACTCACAATGATCATGCCTACTGTCAGGAACAGGTTGTTGACCGCATTGCCCTTATCGGCCATTTTCCCGAAGTAGGGCGCCACCAGGGCGCCGCCAATGGCAATGATCCCAAACATCCCGATCTCGGCAGCTGAATAATGAAACGGAGCACCACTCAAATGGAAAGTAAGGGTGGTCCAGAACGAACAAAAGATGCCAAAGGTAAAAGCACCCAGCAATGCCGCCTGTCTAAGCGTTTTGTATTGCTTTACCAACTGAAGCGTGGACTTCAACAGACTGGCATAGTTTCCCTTAAACTTGATAGGAATTTCAGGAAGAAAATAATACAACAACAAACAGCTGATTAATACCAGCACCGCTGAAAAAACAAACACACTCTTCCACCCCCAAAGATCTGCCAGCCAGCCGCTGATGATCCTGGAACCCAGAATACCGGTCAAAATGCCACTAAATACTTTTCCTACTGTTTTGCCCCGGTTTTCTTTGCCAAGAATGGCCGCCATGGGCAGCAGAATTTGGGTAGGCGTGGCAAAAAGTCCCAATAAAAAACTGGTAAATAATAATAGGGAAAGATTCTCAACCCGCGCCATCACCAGCAACGCCCCTATCAACAACACACATACCCCCAGAATGAGATTTTTACGATTTACTTTATCGCCCAGTGGCAACAGAAAGAACATACCGAGGCCATACCCCAGTTGTGACAACATGCTTATTTTGCCCACCTGGCTTTCAGGCCGGCCAAATGTTTGCGCAATTTTATTCAATATTGGCTGACTATAATACAAATTGGCCACAATAGAACCCGCCGATACCGCCATAATGGGAATCACTAACTTTTCCCTGCTTTTACTAAAGCTCATCTACTATTTTTTCCGCAAACGTAAGTCAGAGTTTTGGAATGCTATCGTTATTTAATAAGTCTTTCATGTGCCTGTACGTATTGGACAGTAAATATTAACTGAAACATCATGTTGCGGGCGTTTCAAAAAGGCTGCCTTCCTATAAATTAGTACGACCGAGTTTATCCTCAAACCATTATGATGTCTGAACAGGTTTATAAGATCCCTAACAACAAGGCGCCCAAACGTATGCAATGGTGGATGGTGGTGCTGCTGCTGGCTATTTTTACTGTTATTTTAATGGCCGTAGGAACCACGCTGGTGGGAATGGAATATAAAAGCAAGAAGGAAACCCAGCTTCATTACCGCGAACGCATGGACCCCTTGCAAACAGAACCGGGTTTAACACCGGCAGACACCACCGCTATAAAAGATGTTCAGCCCATTAAAGTGTCTACGGGTATTTATGTAGATAGAATTGAAGAACTCTCCATGCGGGAATTGAGCTGGACGGTGGATTTCTATATCTGGTTCAACTGGAGCGATACCCTGCTGAAATCAGCTGATAATTTTCAGGTGATCGACGGCTCGATCGTATCGAAAGAAAAAAAAGATGAATATATTCAGGGTGCAACCCACTACGTTTTATACAGGATTGTAGCCAAAATTACTTCGGTATTTGATGAAATGCGTTTCCCCTGTGATGACCACCTGTTAACGGTGTGCATAGAAGCCCCCTCCTATGTGCGTCAAAAACTGGTTTTTATCGCAGACAGCGTCAACTCCTCTGTAAGTTCAAGAGTAAAGATCCCCGGGTATCGCATTTATAGACAAGGCACCGTAGAAAAACCGCACTCCTATAAAACTTCCCGGGGCGACCCACGGTTAAACGGCATTAAAGCCACATTTTCCCAATACCGGTTAGGCGTTTGGATCCGACGTGATGGCTGGGGCTTTTTCCTGAAAATGTTCCTGCCTTTATACGTAGCAGTGGCAGTAGCCATCCTGGCCTTTTTTATAAAGCCAACAGATACCGATCCCCGGTTTGGCCTGGGTGTGGGCGCCTTGTTTGCAGCGGTGGCCAACTCTTATATCAATTCGTCTATGCTGCCCAATACCGGTGTAATGTCGCTAGCAGATATTATCAGCATCATTGGTACTATAACTATCCTTTTAACGTTGATTGAATCAACTATTTCATTGCATTTGTACGACCGGAAAGACAAAAAAATGCTTTCCCATCGTTTCGACAGGCTTTCTTTTTATGTATTGCTGCTTGGTTATGTTACGTTCAACATTTCATTACTGTTGGCAGCAGCCTTGTAGACCTTAATAATCTAATATGGAGATAAACATTTTTAACGACCGCGACCTGAGCTGGCTCTCTTTCAACAAACGGGTGCTGGACGAAACCTTACTGGACGACCTTAAAATATACGATAAAATAAAATTCCTGGCTATCCATAGCAGCAACCTCGACGAATTTGCCCGGGTACGACTGGCCGCGTTGGAAAGCATGGTGGGGGAATCATCGCCGGAAGACAGGCAAACGAATTTAAAAGCATTGTACGATGCCCGCCGGGAAGTATATAATCAAAGCCTTGCCTCCAGAAAAATACTGGAACAGGTAGTGTTACCCGAATTACGCAATCACAATATTAATCTTTATTACGGTGATTCCGTTTACCTCGATAAACACTACGAGGAGATCCTGCATATCTTTATGTCGAAAGTGTTATCGTACCTGCAACCGGTAATTATCACTTCGCATACCAATGTTTTTTTGGAAGACAGAATGCTTTACTTCCTGCTTCATGTTGATGCAGGCAGACGGCTGAATGACCTGAAAATTGTATTGAACATTCCGGCCAATAGCCTGCCCAGGTTTTTCACGTTAAGCAAGGTTGAGGATAAAAATTACATCGTGTTCCTGGATGATATCATCAGGCTGGGAATACAATCGTTGTTCAAAAATTATGAGTTCAAGGGCATTTATGCCATTAAGATAAACCGGAATGCTGACCTGCATGTAGATGACGATACAGATGATGAAGAAGATTTTGTTGAAGTGTTGCAACGTGGGCTCGATTTACGAAAAACCGGCGCACCTTCCCGCTTTCAATACGATGCCACCATGCCGGAAAATTTAATACAATTCTGCCATCAGCAGTTTCAGTTGGAAGAAGGAGAAATGTTGCCCGTAGGTCATTATCTAAGCAGCAGTGATTTTTTCAGATTTCCCAATCCCAACGGCAGCAGTTTAGTACAATCGGCCTGGACACCCTTAAAACATCCATCCTTATTATTATACGGAAATTATTTCAATGCTATTGGCAGTCAGGATTACCTGCTTAATTTCCCTTACCAGTCGTATGACTATGTACTGGTGTTTTTCAACCTGGCTGTATTAGACCAGGATGTAACGGAAATAATGGCTACCTTTTATCGCGTTGCCCAGGATTCACACATTGTTAATGCATTGATCAGCGCAGCTAAAAATGGCAAAAAGGTAAAGGCTTTTGTAGAATTAAAAGCCCGGTTCGATGAAGCCAATAACCTGCATTGGGCCAATCAAATGGCAAAGGCCGGTGTAGAGATCACCTATAGCATTCCCGGGATAAAAGTGCATGCAAAAGCAGCACTGATCAAACGCCGCGAAAACGGGAAAGAAAAGAAATACGCCTTCTTCGGCACTGGTAACTTCAATGAAAAGACAGCGGCCCTGTATTCCGATATGGGCCTATTCACCTCCAATCCCGATCTCTGCAATGAGCTGGAATCGATGTTTCAATATTTATACAAACGTCAGCAACCGGAACCATTCAAACATTTGCTGGTAAGCCAGTTTGGAAGCCTTGAAAAATTTGTTGAGTTGATAGACAACGAAATTGCAGCAGCCAGACAAGGATTACCATCCGGAATTATTATCAAGGTGAACAACCTGGAAGAAGAAGAAGTGATAAATAAGTTGTATGAAGCATCGCAGGCCGGTGTTCCTATACAATTGTGTGTACGCAGCATTTGCCGCATAAAACCAGGTGTACCGGGATTAGGCGAAAATATAACATTGATCAGGGTTGTTGGCAGGTACCTGGAACACAGCCGCGTGTTCATTTTTCATAATAAAGGGCAGCAGGCTATTTACCTTGGCTCTGCCGACTGGATGAAACGCAATCTGCGAAGCCGGGTTGAAGTGGTATTCCCGGTATACGATGAAGCAATAAAAAAGCAGGTGCTTGATTTTATAGCCATACAATTCACCCCAGCCACTAAAACCCAATTGCTGTCATCCAGCCTGGAAACACAGGAATGGAAAGAAGGCGTACAACAATATTGCTCACAGGAAGCATTTTATAACCACCTGAAGCGTCAGCAGGTTCAGTAGGTTTTCATGGTGTAATGATAAATGAAAAAGACAACCTGCTCAGATTGTCTTTTTCATTATAGAATATTAGTGGTGATTATTTCTTCACCATCACCCGTAAAAATGTAGCAGGAATAGAGGTGGTGTTTGCATTACCGCTTCTATTTTCCTTATTGAACAGTTCTTCCAGTTCCCGTTGCAAATCGGCGGACTTACCATTCTTTTCTGCTGCTTCGAATGCATTCATGGTAGGACCATAAAACTGTCTGAACTTTTCAAAAAATGTAGTGGGTGAATACAGTCCATAGAATATCCAGGTATCCCGTTCAAAGGTTATATTTTCAGGAGGAATACCAGCCTGTGCAAACCGTTCTTTCACCTGGTCTTCTACTCCCCATAACATCGGGCTTACAAATCCTTCCGGCGGTGGTGGTGTATAAGCAGAACTGATCTTCAGGATCTGAGCTACCAGGGTGGGATCGTTAGGGATCCAGTTACCCATTACAATTCTTCCGCCTTTGCGCACCACTCTAACCATTTCTTTTGCTACATCAAAAGGCTTTGGTGCAAACATGGCACCGAAAATACTTACTACCAGGTCAAAGCTTTCATTGGGTATTTCCTGCAAATTAGTGGCATCGCCTTCCTTAACGGTGATATTGGTCAGTCCTTCTTCTTTAATACGTTTATTGGCTGCAGCCACCAGGTTAGCGGCAATATCTACCCCTACTACCCTGGCGCCCAGGCGGGCCTCAGGCAGGGCTGTAGTACCGTCGCCACAACCAAGGTCCAATACATCCATTCCAGGCTTTATACCCAATTTGGAAACGAGCGCCGTGCCGCTTTCACGCATGGTATCTGCTATTTGCGTAAAGTCGCCCTTTTCCCATAAAGCCTTGTTTGGGTTCACTGTTGCTTGTACAGTTGTTGATTCACTCATGAGTGTTGATTTTGAAGTTAAGAATGTGGAGTCTTCAAAGTGGTAGTATACAGGAAGATTAAATAAGGTAGGAGGTTATGAAGATACATTTTATTAATAATATCAACGGTGATTTTCCGGCCTTATCTTGCAAAAAATACCGGGTTGCCTGTTTCCCCTACTCTCCCAAAAATTGATTAAATTTATACAGGCCCTGGTTACAGTAAAGTACAAACGTTTAGTAAAGTAAAAGTGAAGATAGTTATGCAAGATCAACTCATCAATAACGTCTCAGACACCGCGCTTTGGATCGCTGCATTCAGGGCCCTGGAATCGGAACGCCCCGATGCTGCGTTCAAAGATACCTTCGCCCGCAAACTCGCCGGAGAAAAAGGTTTCCAAATGGTGGAGGCCACGCCTATTAAAAAACACATGGCCTTTGCCATGACCACCCGCACCACCGGCATTGACCGGTTGATCAATGAAGCCATTGAACGGGGCGTTGACACCATTATTAACTTAGGTGCCGGTCTCGACACCCGGCCTTACCGCATGCCGCTGCCGGTAAACATCCGATGGGTAGAAGTTGATTTCCCTCACATGATTGAATATAAAAGCCAGCTGCTGGCAAATGATATACCTGCCTGCCACCTGCTGCGCATTCCCGCCGATCTCAGCAACGATGCCGAGCGCAAGGCACTGTTTGCCGGCCTTGGCGCTGAAATCAAACGCGCGCTTGTTATTACCGAAGGCGTGGTGGGTTATTTGACCAATGAGCAGGCAGCCCGGTTATCAAAAGATATTTTTGCGGTGCCCGACTTCCAGTACTGGATCATGGACTATAGTGGTGGTTTGCGCCGTCACCGCCGAACCGGGGTGCTGAATAAAATGCTTTCCAAATCGCCCCTGCAATTTGATGTGGATGATCCCATTTCGTTTTTCACCAGCCACGGGTGGAAAGTACACGATAATATCTACCTGCTCGATGAAGGCGACCGGATTGGCCGTAAAATGCCCACATTAAAATTTCCTTATAATATCATTATCAGTCTCTTTCCCAAAAAAGCCCGTGAAATAGGCAACAAAAGCTATGGGTACGTGCTTTACGGCAAATAAGCGACATAGGAAAACCTCCGTGTAATCATACCAATAACGCACTAACCACCCGGTTTTATCGGGATATCCCAGCTCTTTAAAGAGGCGGGATAAATCTGGCTCATCACTGGAATATATCCGGGATATATCCGGGATATCTATTTAGTTCGCCTTGAAAAAGAAGGAGTTAGACATATGATAAAATAGGGAAAATTATAGCTGGATCCTGAACCTGATCCGGGACTTTGAACTTCGAACTTAAAACTTTGAACCTGGAACGCAGAACTGGTCTACCTTAAGAACTCAATCCCCTTGTTTTGAACATCTTCTCCCCTGTCAACCTGTCATTGAAACTCTTTTTTGGCTATCTTTGCCATCCCAAAAAACTGAATTGTTGATGCTAGAGCGGATGAACCATACGATGCACGAGGAAAGCAAGCAGGGAGAAGCCTATGCTCCCTTTGTAAATGATCCTACTGCATATAATAAAAAATTCTATATCGAAAGCTATGGTTGTGCAATGAATTTTGCCGACAGTGAGATCGTAGCCTCTATTTTAAATGAAAACGGGTTTGGTGCTACCCGCAATTTTGAAGAAGCCGACCTGGTGCTGATCAATACCTGTTCTATTCGCGAGAAAGCTGAACAAACAGTACGCAAACGCCTTACCGAATTGCGCAAGGTTAAGAAATATAATTCCGGCGCCCTTATTGGCGTACTGGGTTGTATGGCCGAACGGCTGAAAGCACAATTTCTGGAAGAAGAAAAGCTGGTTGATATGGTGGTGGGGCCCGATGCGTACCGCAGTCTGCCGGCTTTGATCTCAGAAGCTGAAACCGGACAAAAAGCCGTGAATGTGTTGCTGAGCCGGGATGAAACCTATGCCGACATCTCCCCCATCCGGCTCGACAGCAATGGCGTGTCGGGCTTTGTAAGCATTATGCGGGGTTGTAATAATATGTGCTCGTTCTGTGTAGTACCCTTTACCCGGGGCCGTGAACGCAGCCGCGATCCCCATTCCATTGTAAAAGAATGTGCCGATCTGTTCAATAACGGATATAGAGAAGTAACACTTCTTGGACAAAACGTTGATAGCTATTATTGGGTGCCTGAACATAACTCCCCCTCTACCGGAGGGGGCCGGGGGGAGGCCGCGGTGACTTTCGCCAACCTGCTTGAAATGGTGGCGCTGGTAAATCCTTTGTTACGGGTTCGTTTTTCTACTTCGCATCCCAAAGACATCACCGACGACGTGTTGTTCACCATGGCGAAGCATGAGAACATCTGTAAATACATTCACCTGCCGGTGCAAAGTGGTTCTACCCGTGTATTGCAATTGATGAACCGCACCTATACCCGCGAATGGTATATGGCCAAGGTTGATCGCATTATGGAAATAATGCCCGATTGTGGCCTTAGCTCCGATATCATTACCGGTTTTTGTACCGAAACGGAAGAAGACCACCAGGACACGATGAGCATAATGGAGCACAGCAAGTACGACATGAGCTATATGTTCTTTTACAGCGAGCGCCCGGGAACCCTGGCTGCCCGCCGTTATAAAGACGATATACCTGAAGATGTAAAGAAACGTCGGTTAGATGAGGTCGTAAAACTGCAAAATGCGCTGAGCCATAAAAGTAACCTGAAAGACTTAGGTAAAACTTTTAAAGTACTCATTGAAGGAAACAGTAAACGCAGTGACAAAGACTGGATGGGTCGTACCAGCCAGAACAAAGTAATAGTGTTTCCAAAAGAACAATATGAACTGAACAAAGGCCACTATGTAATGGTTAAAGTAACTGATTGTACGGTGGCTACTTTAATTGGAAAAATTGAACCCTAAATAAAAGAAACCAGTTACCTGGTTTCCTGCAAGGCGGGAGAGTTGGTAACTGGCTATCTGCAACCATCGCCTGATTGTAACGAATTGAAACTATCAGTTTGGCAAAAGTGCCAGACCAGCCCTTCCCTTCACAAGGGCATTGTTATAACATAACACATACAGGGCGTGGCCCTGATTAAAAATAATCCGGATCACCTTCATGCAAAATTATCACTGATAACCGCTGAGGGTATCTGAAATAAATTAGTAGAAAGTGGATATTCAAAGTATCAAAAACAGGTTCGGCATAATCGGCAACTCGCCGGCATTGAACTTTGCCTTGCAGGTAGCTGCACAGGTAAGCAATACCGACCTGACCGTGCTGATAGCCGGGGAAAGCGGTGTGGGTAAAGAAGCATTTTCAGTGATTATTCATGCCTTATCGGCCCGCAAACACAACCCGTTTATTGCAGTTAACTGTGGCGCCATTCCTGAAGGCACTATCGATTCGGAATTGTTCGGCCATGAAAAAGGCTCCTTCACCGGCGCCGTTGACGCCCGTAAAGGTTATTTTGAAACCGTGAACGGCGGCACCATCTTCCTCGATGAAATTGGTGAAATGCCACTGGGTACACAAGCCCGCCTGCTGCGGGTACTGGAAACAGGTGAGTTCATTCGTGTTGGTTCTTCCAAAGTGCAAAAAACCGACGTGCGGGTAATTGCAGCCTCCAATAAAGACCTGCTCACCTTTACCCAAAATGGTAAGTTCAGGGAAGATCTTTATTATAGGTTAAGCACGGTACCTATCAGGGTGCCATCCCTGCGCGACCGGCCCGAAGACATTCCCCTCCTGTTCAGACGGTTCAGTGTTGACTTTGCAGAACGCTATAAAACCACACCGGTGCAGTTAGATGATGAGGCGAAAGATGTGTTAATTAACTACCCCTGGCCCGGTAATGTGCGTGAATTGAAGAATATTGCAGAACAAATTTCCGTGCTGGCTTCCGATAAATTGGTATCATCCAATGAGTTAAAACGGTTCCTCCCCAACCGGGACATGAACCGGCTGCCCGTGCTGGCCAATGCAAGCGGCAATCCCGTAGCCAATGGGCATGAATTTGCCAACGAACGTGAAATTTTGTACAAGCTCTTTTTCGATATGAAGAAAGATGTGACCGAGCTGAAGAAGATGTTTGTAGATATTCTGCAGAACCCGGGTACCAGCGTGCAAAATCAATCGTTATTAAACGAGTTGAAGTCAAAAGAACTGCTGCCTGCGGCTTATATGCAGCCGGTTGTGCAGGGACCTTCCCAGCCGGTTATGATCCATCATGACAACGACGATATTCATCACCATGAAGAAGTAGATGAGTCGCTGAACATTATGGACAAAGAAAAAGAGCTGATAGAGAAAGCACTTAAAAAACATAAAGGCAAACGGAAAGATGCCGCCCTTGACCTGGGTATCAGTGAAAGGACGCTTTACCGTAAATTGAAAGAATATGATATTAAAGAATGATAAAGTTCAGGGACAGAAAGCAGAAGGCCGCAGGCAGAGATTGAATTTCCTCTTTGCCCTTTGCCTTTTGCCCTTTGCCCTACTTAGCGGTTGCTATAGCTTCAAAGACATTGGTTCTATTCCACCTGAAGTAAAAACTTTTAGGGTGAATTATATCGAGAACCGGGCACGGTATGTAAATCCACAGCTAAGTCCGCAGTTAACCGATAAGTTACGCCAGAAGATCATGAACCAAACCCGGTTAACCGGCGTGCAGAACGATGATGCGCATTACGACATCAGTGGTCAGGTAACTGGTTATAATGTTACTACATCAGGTATCTCGGGTGGTACCGGCGGTACGGGTAATCCGACCCAGCAGGCCTCTATTCAGCGGCTTACTGTAGTAGTACACATAAATTTTAGGAACAACCTGGATGCTACGAAGAACTTTGAAGCCGATGTTTCCCGTAACTTCGACTACGGCGCGGATGTTCCGTTACCCACGGCTGAAGCCCAATTAAACGAAACCATCATAAAAAACATGGTGGACGAAATATTCAATCGTATTTTTTCAAACTGGTAAGCTGGTTACATGCAATATCACATTCAAACACTGGTCAAACACCTTTTCGATAAAGACTCCTTTGAACAGGTGACTGAACAGGAACTGAAACAGTTCACAGACGATTATCCGTATGCCGCGGTGGGACAATTCCTTTATGCTAAAAAGCTCAAGGACGTTGGCTCCTATAATCATTATGAGCAGGGGGAGCAGGCATCCCTTTACTTTCATAATGCGTTATGGTTACGCTGGCAGCTCGACCAAAAGGAAGAAGCGCCTGTGATTCCGGTAAAAGCAGAAGAACCAGACCAACAGCCAGGGTTCAGGATAGTGCAGCTGGCTAAAAACGGGCCATCAGAACATGAACCGTTAGCGGAAGAACCGGCAACATCAGAACAACCTATACAACTGGTAGCGGAGCAAACTACAGCCCCGGCTATGGAAGGATCAATTTCAACAGAAGAGGAGGAGAAAAGCCTGCAGGTGAACGAAAACGGTTCACTGGTTGAAAAAGAAGAAGCGATTGCAGAAACCGCCTCAGCCGTAGCCATTGCAGAGATCAGTCAACTGGCTGAAGAAAGCAAAACGACAGAAGCCGCCGCCAATGCAGTTAGCATTACCGAAGAAGCATTGATACCACCTGCCGTTTCGGTAGAACCTGATAAAGACGCCGATGAAATTGTGCCTGCGGTAGAAGTGATCAATGCCGAGTTGGAAACCACGGCCCCGGAAGATGACATTGTACCGGCTGTTGACGTTACGAAAATAGAAATGGAAGTTACTGCCGTGGCCGATGACGTGGTACCCGCGATTGAAATAGCCCCTGAAGAATTGGCCGCCATAGCGCCTGTTACTGCCACTGAAGTGGCCACCGAGCCCCTGGCGCCGGCGGAAATAGCTATTGAAGAACAATTAGTTGAAGAGATCAATGAAATAATTCCTGCAGCTGAACCCATAGCCGTTGCGGCGGAAGCCCCTACCCAACAGGTAGCCGGTTTTACGGCAGCTACCCAGGAAGGTAAATCGGCGGTTGACCTGGGTGAACCGATCTTTGAATCGTACCACACCATCGATTATTTTGCTTCCCAAGGCATAAAACTGTTGCAGGAAGAACTGAAAGACAAGCTGGGTAAACAGCTGAAAAGCTTTACCGACTGGTTGCGAAGCATGAAACGGATTGGCCCCATTGAAACCAATACTTCGTTAGATGATGTGACCAACCAAAGCATACAACGTATTGCAGAACATTCTATTGAGGAAAAAGAGGTGCTGACTGAGGCCATGGCCGAAGTTTGGGTCAAACAGGGAAATCCCGATAAGGCAATACGTGTATATGAGAAATTAAGTTTGCTTAATCCCGCCAAAAGACCTTATTTTGCGGGTCGTATTGAACAATTAAAAGCACAGTGACATGATCATCTTGTTCTTGGTTCTCATAATTATAGCTAGCGTGGCCATGGGTTTGTTTATCCTGATCCAAAACCCTAAAGGCGGTGGACTGGCTGGTAGCATTGCCGGTTTCAATACCCAGTTCATGGGCGTAAAACAAACAACCGATGTACTGGAAAAAGGTACCTGGGTTATGGCAATTGCAATTGCCCTGTTGTGTTTGTTTTCAACTGTTTTTATCCCTGAAGGTAAAGCAACCAGAGGCGAGTCAATAAATGCCCGTCCTGCTGCAGGAGCCCCCGCTCCCAACAGTGGATCACCTTTACAAGGTCCCGCACAAAGCAAATAATATATTGTAAAAAATAGTTCAACCCTGTCTTTTTCGGGCAGGGTTTTTTTATGGGTCAAAGGGCAGAAAGCAAATGGCAAAAATATATTTGCGTTTCGAGCGTTTCTCTTTGCCTTCTGCCCGCTGCCCTTTGCCTTTAGTTAGCATAGTTCTTGCACTTCACCGCTTGGAAAAGAAGCAATAGATGATAAAAAAATAATCTATATCCCATGTTCAGAAAACTGGTAATAAGCGTTCTGATGATTGTAGTGCTGGCAGGCGCTTTTGCCGGCTGGCAGTTTTTCGCAGCCAATACCGCATTCCCCCAAAAATCGAAATATCTTTATATATACACCGGTCATGCCACCTGGCCGGAGGTGCTGAAATCAGTAAAAGACAGCAACCTGGTAAAAAGCCCGGGGATGTTTGATCTGCTGGCTACCAAACTCGATGTTCCGGAAAAGCTGAAAGCCGGCCGGTACGAAATAAAGAATGGCATGAGCCTGATGGATATTACCCGCCTGCTCCGTAATGGCACCCAGGCCCCGGTAAAACTCATTATTACCAAACTGCGCACCAAAGAAAACCTGGCCGGTTTCCTGGGCCGTAAAATGGAAGTAGACTCATTGGACGTACTTACTTATTTAAATGATTCGCTGAAGTCATTAGGCTTCGACAGCAATACGGTAATGGCCATGATCTACCCCAATACCTATACCTATTTCTGGAATGCGTCCATGCAAAACATCTTCGATAAATTTCATGAAGAATACAAAAGGGTATGGACCGATGAACGCCGGCAGCAGGCCCGCAACCAGGGGCTTACCCCCATTCAGGCATATACGCTGGCCTCTATTGTAGAAGAAGAATCAACCATAAGAACAGATAAGGACACCATTGCCAGTATTTACCTGAACCGGTTTAAAAAAGGCATGCGTTTACAGGCCGACCCCACCATTAAATTTGCGATGAAAGATTTTACCCTGCGTCGTATTCATACCAAATACCTCAGCGTAGAATCGCCTTACAATACGTATATGAACGCGGGTTTACCACCCGGGCCCATTTGTACCCCTTCAGTGATTACACTGGATGCAGTTTTACATTCGCCACAAACTAATTATCTTTATTTTGTAGCCAAAAGTGATTTCTCGGGACGCCATGTATTTACAACCACATTTGATCAACACGTAAAAGTGGCCAACGAGTTTCGCACGGCATTATCGATAGAACAACAGAAAAGAGCTATAAAAGACAGTTTAGAAAGACATAAATGAATGTAGAACGCGTTATATTAAACTCGCCCCCTATCCGCTTTTTTGCTGAAAAAAGTAAAAAGATAGTTTTACCAGGCTTCGACGGAGTACCTCTGTTCGATGTAATAAAGTTTTTTAAAGAACAGATCCGCCGGGTGGGTTTAACAGAAAGGGCATCGGCAGTTTCGTATAACTTTATCATGTCCATTCCGCCCTCTTGCCTGTTCCTGTTTACATTGATCCCCCAATTGCCATTTATTCGCAAGGGACAAATAAAACGGCAGCTGCATTCTATAATCCGCGACATTATTCCGGCTGATACTTATAACAAGGGGATCATGACCTTTGTAGACAGCTTCTTCAAAGAAGATCATATAGCCCTGTTATCATTCGGTTTCGTGTTGTTGATCTTTTTTGCTTCGAATGGAATGATGGGCCTGATGCGTTCTTTCAACAAGAACTACATTGGGTTCGAAAAACGCACCGGGTTAAATACCCGCATGGTAGCCATCAAGCTTACTGTCATCATTATGGGCTTAATACTGGCCTGTTTAATATTGCTGATTGCACAAAACGCGGTACTGAAATGGCTGGGTATTCAAAATACCCTGGTATTGCAAATCATTGGTATAGCACGTTGGTTGTTTATAGTTGCCCTGATCTTTTATGCTATTGGATTTATTTATAAATATGCCCCGGCTATAAAAAAGCGTTTCAGGTTGTTTTCACCCGGTGCCATACTGGCCACCTTCCTGAGCATTCTCACCACGCTGAGCTTTTCGATCTTTGTAAACAACTTTGGTAAATACAATGCGTTGTACGGATCGATAGGCACCATCATAGTGCTGATGATCATCATATACATTAATTCGCTTGTATTGCTTATTGGGTATGAACTGAATGTAAGTATCCATTCCATTAAAGCCATGGCCGATGAGCGGCAGAAACAGCAACATAATATCAATGAAGACCTCATTTTTCATGACCGCGTATAACTTTTGTTAAAAGGCTCACATTGCAATTATCCTCTATTTTTTAATGAAATTTTAAAGTCGCTTAACAGAAAATGCTAGGTAAAGCCAGCATTTTTTAGTAAACTTTGCATAGCTATTTGTCATAGTATCTGCTACTATGAAAGCTTCGTTATAAAATTTTCATGAAAGGATACAGTACCATGAAGATCTTATTCCCCCGCCCTGTTAAATAACACATAAATAAATGTCAAATGAAAAAAGCTCTACCCGGCTTATTGCTGTTGGCTGCAATGGTTTTGTTTGCATTTACTATGAAAGACCCATTGCCATTGGGGTCAGCTATTCCGAAAGCAGACAATAAGTTAAAAGATATTTCCGGCAAAGAGGTGACATTAAAAAACGCTGTGAAGGAGAACGGCTTGCTGGTAATGTTTAGTTGCAACACCTGCCCTGTGGTTATTAATAATCAGGCCCGTACCAAGGAAATCTGTCAGTATGCGACAAGCAAAAGCATTGGTGTGGTTTTATTGAATTCTAATGAAGCTGACCGAAACAATTCTGAATCATTGACCGCCATGCAGGCCTATGCGAAGGGCCAGTATTATAGTTGGTATTATGCCGAAGATAAAAACAATGAGCTGGCCGATGCATTTGGAGCCTCCCGTACACCAGAATGTTTTCTGTTCGATAAAAATGGAAAACTGGTATATCATGGCGCCATTGATGACAGTCCATCATCCGATGCTGCAAGTGTTAATCGCCATCATTTAAAAGAGGCGATGAATGAGATGGTGTCCGGGAAAGAAGTATCGGTTAAACAATCGAGATCGGTTGGTTGTAGCATTAAGAGAATTTCTTAACACCAATAAGTCCCGTTTTTAAAATCTGTACAATCCCTCTTCGACCTGGTCGGAGGGGGATTTTGTCTTTAGTGAGTGTTGACATAACTCCCCACAACATTCATATGCCATTCATTTTATGGTCATTATACAAGCTGGTACAGGCAAGGCACAAAAAATGCTGATCATATAACAGCTCTATGATTCCATGCCGCTACTTATAAAAACACTAAAAATTGTTAAGAATGAAAAAAACAATCTTTTATTCATTTGCAGTATGCGCTATGTTTTCCGTTTTTTCCTGTCAGGGTCCGGCATCAAAAAATGGTGATAATGCTGATTCAACAGGTACAGGTATTAATGAAGCACCACCTAATAATTCAGATGCCAATCGTGACGTGAACAACATGCCCGATTCATCAAAAATGGGTACAACCACCGTTGATGATAAAACACACACTTTTATGAATGATGCTGCCGTTGGTGGCATGACTGAAGTAGAAGTAAGCAAACTTGCCAGTGAGAGAGCCATGAATCCAAGGGTAAAAGGTTTTGCAGAAATGATGGTACGCGATCACAGCGCAGCCAATGATGAGTTGAAAACCATTGCCCGCGGAAAGAATGTAAACCTACCTGCTGAACTGGGTGGTAAAAATGCAGATCATGTAACAGATCTCAGCAAAAAGAAAGGGGCCGATTTTGATAAAGCCTATATGAAAATGATGGTCAGCGACCATAAAGATGTGGTAGATGCTTTTGAAAAAACAGCAAAGGATGGAACCGATCCTGATGTAAAAACATTCGCATCGCAAAAACTGCCAACACTTAGAATGCACCTCGATTCAGCGAAAGCTATCGAAAAAAGTCTGAAATAAGGATTAAGTTGATCTGTTGACCAGTTGATCAGTTAACCAGTTACCTGGCCAACTGATCAACTGGTCAACAGGTCAACTTGTTAACTGGTTAACTACTTCTTCAGACCCACCAACCTGCCAACTTCCAATTCTATTTGTCTATCGGTCATGGGCCTTCCAAAAAATTGACGGTACCCCGTTTTGGGATCTACAAACAAAGTGGAAGGCAGGGTGCCATCCCACTTGGGGTCTATCTTCGGACAAAAATAATCAGCATTGGTTTCGTTCAGCCACAGAAAAGTAGCTTCGAAATTTCTCTTCTTAATCAGATCGAGGATTTTATTTGGATAAGAAGACGCAAAGTCCAGACTCATTAACACCAGTTCCACTTTTTGATCACTGTACTTTTTTATTGTTGCCATAAAATCCGGGATCTCCGCTACACAGGGCGCGCACCAGGTGGCCCAGCAATTCAACACAATAGGATGATCGCTGTTCTTTATGTACTCTTCTACTTCAGTGACTTTTACCTTCTTTATAGTTTGACAAAAAACCAGCGAGGTAAGCAATACAAAGTAAGAAGTAAGAAATAAAACTTTCATTGGAATAGGTGTTTTATTGTGAACTAAGAACTTGCTTCTTCCTCAAACCCCCACTTCTCCAACAACTCATTCAACTGCGGTTCCGGTATGCGACAGGTATCATAATGCCCCGCCAGTTTCTTTTGCCGTTGCGCTTCATACAAAGTAACCGCACAGGCAACAGAAATGTTCAGCGATTTAATTATACCAACCTGCGGAATAATGAAATTACCATCGGCCATAGCCCTGATCTCATCGCTTACCCCTGCATGCTCGTTCCCAAATACCAGGGCTATACGACCGGTAAAATCTATATCGTATAAATTAACGGCATCACTGCTAAGATGGGTGGTTAAGATCTTATCGTATTTCTGGCGCAGTGCCGAAAAACAGGCCTCTGCTTCGGTGAACTGATAAACACTCAGCCATTTGGCAGCACTGCTGCTGCTTCTGGCACCAAATTTTTTATGGCGCGGAATTTTGGTATTCAACACATACACTTCCTGTACCCCAACCGCATCACAGGTACGCATTACTGCTGCAATATTATGCGGATCAAATACATTCTCCAGCACTACCGTTAAATCACTTTGCCGCTTATTCAATACTGCCAGCAGGCGGGCACGTCTTTCGGGGGTCATATTTTTTATTTTGTTACACGTTTCAAGTTTCAGGGGTTCAGGGTTTTAAAAAACCATTGCCAGTTACCGGTTTCCAGTTTCCGGGGTATCGGATAACAAGTTGGCAACCTGAATTCTGGGTCTGGCTTTTTACAGTAGCCTTGTTTCTTGCTTCTTTTCCATTATCTTCACACTACTTGATTGAATGTAAACCAATTACCTATGCTCAAAAAAATCCTGAAGATCACCGGAATATCGCTTGGCGTTCTATTGGTGATCCTGTTTGTGGCCCCTTTTATTTTCAAAGGCAAGATCATTTCCATTGCCAAAGAACAGATCAACAAGAACATCAATGCCCAGGTTGATTTTAAAGACCTCAGCCTCTCCTTTTTTCGTCATTTTCCCAGAGTTTCTGTAGCACTTGAAGAACTACAGGTATTAGGTACCGATGTATTTGCCAAAGATACCCTCATCAGCGCTAAAGAAATTGATGTTGCGGTAAACCTTTTCAGCGTAATCGGCGGCAAGAATATGAAAATTTATTCGGTTAATATCGATCAACCGCGTATTCATGCCCTTGTTACCAAAGAAGGCAAGGCCAACTGGGACATAACCAAACCCGATACGGCTACTGCCGCCCCTGCCACGCCTGCAGATACCGCTTCATCGCCCTTTCAAATGAACCTGCAGCATTATGCCATCAAAAACGCGTACGTAAAATACGACGATGCGCAATCGGGCATGAGCGCCGAACTGGTGAATTTTACGCATGAAGGCAGCGGCGATTTCACCTCAGACCTGTTCACGCTAAAAACCAACACCAATGCCGATGCCATCACTTTTGTATATGGCGGCATCCCTTACCTCAACAATACTAAAACCGGCATTGACCTGGATATTGAGGTAGATACCAAAAACAGCAAATACGCCTGGAAGACGGATGAAATAGCCCTGAACGATTTAAAACTCGCAACAGACGGCTCATTTCAACTGGTGAATGATAGCACCTACAATATGGATATCAACTTTAAAGCGCCTTCAACGGACTTTAAAAGCATTCTTTCGTTAATCCCGGCCGTATATGCCCAGGACTTCGAGAAAATTAAAACAAGCGGTAAAGCGCTGTTCAACGGTTTTATAAAAGGTACCTACAGCAGCACGCAAATACCTGCGTACAACATCAATCTGGAAGTTCAGGACGGGTTCTTCCAATATCCCGATCTGCCTAAGCCAGTTCAGCATATCAACCTGGTGCTTAAAGTGAACAATCCCGATGGGGTAACCGACAATGCAGTGGTTGATATTCCCAAAGGGCATATTGAATTCGGCACCGATCCTTTCGACTTTCACGTGCTGTTTCAAAAACCCATGACCACCCAGTACATCGATGCCGGCGCCAAAGGCAAGCTGGACCTGGCCACCATTACCCAGTTTGTAAAACTGCCCGGCACCAAACTCGCAGGTAACCTCGATGCCGATGTACAGGCAAAAGGCAGTCTTGCTGTTGTACAAAAACAACAACCCGGCGATTTCACGGCCAAAGGATATATCGACATCAGCAAACTGTATTATTCATCGACAGATTTTCCCGCACCCATACAGAATACCAGTGCCAGAATAAATTTTGAAAGTCCGGATGCGCTGGCAGACCATGCTGTGATAAACATCCCCGCAGCGCATATCGAAATTGGTAAGGATGTGGTTGACCTGAACCTGTTGTTGAAAACACTGGCTTCCAATCCTTATTTTGATGGAACTGCCAAAGGCAGCTTCAACCTTGCCAATGTAGCCCAGTTCTATAAATTTGAACCAGGTACTTCACTGGCCGGTAACCTGAATGCCAATGTATCGGTAAAAGGTAATAAATCAGCTATCGATAAAAGCCAGTACGATGCCATCCAAACTGCTGGTACCATACAGGTTACTAACGTAAGCTATAAATCGAAAGATTACCCCGATGGTGTAAACCTGAAAAATACCCAGCTCACCTTTAACCCTAAAAACGTTACGGTGAACGATGTAACCGGAAATTTCCAGGGTACCAATTTCAATGCCAATGGTTACTTCGATAACCTGATCGGTTATGCATTGAAAGATGAAACACTGGCTGGTGTACTGAATGTATCGGCCGATAAAGTGGACCTCAACAAATTGATGGGTACCACCAGCGCTACTGCCACTACGCCTGCACCAGCAGCAAAAGACACGGCAACTACTACTGCAACGCCTGCTGCCAGCGAACCATTTGCGGTTCCTAAAAACCTGAACCTTACCCTCAATGCCAAAGCAGGCGATGTTAAATACGACAAGGTAGATTATAAAAATATTGCCGGTACCCTGGCGGTGAAGGATGAAACCGTTAGTATGAAAGATGTAAAAATGGAAGCGCTCGATGGTACCATTGCACTGGGTGGCTCCTACTCTACCAAAGTAAGCAAGAAGAAACCCGATATTGCGCTTAACTATGACATTCAGAACCTCGATATTCAGAAAACGTTCATGGCTTACAATACCGTGCAGAAACTGATGCCTATTGGTCAGTTCATTGACGGTAAATTAACCTCGAAGCTTACCCTTAATGGCAAGCTGGGCGAAACCATGATGCCCGATCTGAGCTCATTGACCGGCAGTGGTTCCATGCTGCTGTTACAAGGGGTACTTAATAAATTCGCACCGTTAGATAAACTGGCCACTGCACTCGACATCTCAGGCCTGAAAGAAATCACCCTGAAAGATGTAAAAAGCTATTTTGACATCGCCGATGGAAAAGTGTTTGTAAAACCTTTCAATGTAAAAGTACAGGATGTGGATATGGAGATCGGTGGTAAACATGGGCTTGATCAATCGATCGATTATGCCATCAACATGAAAGTGCCACGCGAAAAGCTGGGCAACAAAGCCAATGCCCTGATGAATAACCTGGTATCACAGGCCAATAGCAAAGGCATTCCCGTTAAGGTGAGCGATGTGGTGAACCTCAAGGTAAACCTGGGTGGCAGCATCACCAACCCTACGGTAAAAACTGATCTGGCAGGTTCGGGCAATACCCTGGCCGATGATATGAAAGACCAGGCAAAAGAACTGGTAGAAGCTAAAAAGGCTGCAGCAAAAGACACATTGCAGTCGGTAAAGAACCAGGCGGTACAGGCAGGTAAAGACTATCTGACCAAAACGCTGTTGGGACAAAAAGATAGTACTGCCACCAAGGACAGTGCAACCAAAACCACCAAACAAAAAGCCGAGGAGTCGGTAAAAGGCCTGCTGAAGGGGCTGATAAAGAAAAAAGACTAGTATATGACCTGTAAGGTGCATCAAGTTAATTTGCATATGTATTAGGCTTGATTGCACCTGACAGGTCATAATGAAACGCAAAGGATAACCTGTCAGGACCTCCTAACCATCTGATTATGCAAAATTCGATGGCGGACCTTACAGGTTATCCTTTTCTTTTTTATAACAGCTTATCCCCAATACCACCAAATGCCCGCCAAAAGCGGCTTTTCGTAAAACCCGTAAAGCGGGAACCGTTTTATATTCACTCCGGTTTCCCTTATATTTGTTCACCTTATAAAAATCTAGCGATTAAGAATCAAAACTATGGACAAACTGTTCTACTTAGCGCCCGCTATGGGCATTCTGGGCTTGCTGTATACGCTCGTAAAATTCAAGTGGGTTTCTAAACAAGACGCGGGCACCGACCGCATGAAAGAGATCAGCACATACATAGCACAAGGTGCAATGGCCTTTTTACGTGCCGAATGGAAAATTCTCGGCTATTTCGTTGTTATCGTTGCCATATTACTGGGTATCATGGCCAGCGCCAATCCCGACTCACACTGGTCAATAGCCCTGGCGTTCGTTATTGGCGCCATCTTCAGTGCAACAGCCGGTTACATTGGTATGCGGGTGGCCACCAAAGCCAACGTGCGTACCGCCAATGCGGCCCGTACCAGTTTAAGCAAAGCCCTGGCCGTATCCTTTACCGGCGGTTCAGTAATGGGTTTGGGCGTGGCTGGTTTGGCTGTTTTAGGCTTAAGCAGTTTGTTTATCATCCTTAAAATGTTGTTTGCACCCGATGCGGGCGTGAACTCGGCAGAAATGATGCGGACCATCGAGGTGCTTACCGGCTTCTCCCTGGGTGCTGAATCCATTGCCCTGTTTGCCCGGGTGGGTGGTGGTATTTATACGAAGGCTGCCGACGTAGGCGCCGACCTGGTAGGTAAAGTGGAAGCGGGCATCCCTGAGGATGATCCACGCAACCCGGCTACCATTGCCGATAACGTAGGTGATAACGTAGGTGATGTGGCTGGTATGGGCGCCGATCTGTTCGGCTCTTATGTTGCCACCGTGTTAGCTACCATGGTACTTGGCCGCGAAGCAGTTGTTAACGACTCATTCGGTGGCATGTCATTGATCCTGCTGCCCATGATGATCGCAGGTGTAGGGATCTTATTTTCTATCATAGGGACCTTCTTTGTACGCATCAGCGAATCGGCCGGTGTAAACACCAACACGGTACAAAAAGCGCTGAACATGGGTAACTGGGGTTCTATCATCCTTACTGCCATTGCCTCTGTTGGTCTGGTGTTCTGGATATTGCCCGAAGGTGATTTTCACCTGGTGCGCGATACCCTCAACGGCACCCTGATCGAAGGCGCAAAAACCTTCACCCGCGAAGGCATCCTCGGCGCCATCGTAGTAGGTCTGGTGGTTGGTACATTAATGAGCATCATCACTGAATATTATACCGCCATGGGTAAGCGTCCGGTGTTAAGCATCGTTCGTCAATCAGGTACCGGCCACGCAACCAACGTAATTGGCGGTTTGGCTGTAGGTATGGAAAGTACCCTGTTGCCTGTACTGGTACTGGCAGCCGGCATCTGGGGTTCCTACCAATGCGCAGGTTTGTACGGTGTAGGTATTGCCGCAGCCGGTATGATGGCCACTACTGCCATGCAGTTAGCCATCGACGCCTTTGGCCCTATTGCCGATAATGCCGGTGGTATTGCTGAAATGAGCGAATTGCCTAAAGAGGTGCGCGAAAAAACCGACGTACTGGATGCGGTTGGTAACACTACCGCTGCAACCGGTAAAGGTTTTGCGATCGCCTCTGCTGCCCTCACTGCGCTTGCGCTGTTTGCAGCATTTGTAGGTGTTGCAAAAATTCCAGGTATCAATATTTATAAAGCCGATGTACTGGCCGCGCTGTTTGTAGGTGGTATGATCCCCTTCATCTTCTCTTCACTCGCTATACGCGCAGTAGGTGAAGCCGCCATGGCCATGGTGGAAGAAGTACGTCGTCAGTTCCGTACCATTCCAGGAATCATGGAAGGTAAAGGCAAACCTGAGTACGACAAGTGCGTTGCCATCTCTACAGATGCCTCTATTAAAAAAATGATGTTACCGGGAGCCATAGCCATTGTTGCCCCATTGATCATCGGTTTCCTGATGGGACCCGAAGCATTAGGTGGTTTTCTGGCTGGCGCTACCGTTAGTGGTGTATTGATGGGTATGTTCCAGAACAACGCCGGTGGCGCCTGGGATAATGCCAAGAAGTCTTTTGAAAAAGGCGTGGAGATCAATGGCCAGATCTATTATAAGAAGAGTGAACCCCATAAAGCTTCTGTAACCGGTGATACTGTAGGTGATCCGTTTAAAGATACATCGGGCCCATCAATGAACATCTTAATCAAATTGATGTCGATTGTATCGCTGGTAATAGCACCTACCCTGGCTCAGATACATAGTAACGGTAATCCGCAGACTGTACATACAGAAAAGAAAACTGTAATACCTGAACATAACCGTGATCTGACAAATACTTATACAGTAGAAAAAAAGATCAAATAAGAATTTAAAAAAAAATCTTAAAATATTCAAACAACGACATTATCTTTGGAGTAACAACTTAAGGCACTATATCATACCAAATACCAACGTCCCCATGTTTCTACATCGGGGACCCTTTTTTTTAACCCCTACCCCTAAAGGGACGTACAAGATAACCCTTATAAATTGTCTTACTTACATGAGCTGCTACCATAACAGCACTTCTTAAAAGCAAAATCATACAGACTAACCCTTAAGCTGGATTTCATTTTCCCACTACTTAACTAAAGCAAACCACGGCGCTTGCACAAACGAACCTGTAAATTTTACACGGAGGTTACTGCGGATATTTATGGTGAAATTATTTACGCCAAATAAAGTATGCGGAAACCAGGTGAGGCGGGCTTCAATGGTACCGAAGATCAGGTTTTCGTTTCGGGTTCTTATTCCCCCACCCAACGCAGGAAACAGACCGCCCCGCCAGTAACCCAATTGCTGCGGCGTCATAAGTGTTGCCTTGGCAAATGCCAGAAAGCCGATCTTGAACCCCAGGATGTTCCATCTTGTATATAAATCTGTTTCAGTACCCATCGATAACCTTTGCCTCGCCCTTATACTATCGGAACCAAATTCATCTAACCCAAACTCGTTGTTGATATGCAGTGGATCATATACATGTTGATTGTATATGCCGGCATAACTAAAATTAGAATACTGCCTGATCTTTACCCTCGGGAACTCCATTAACCGGCTGTACCAGCCAATATTCAACAACGTACTGTTATCCTGCCATTCCTTTTTATAATAATTGGTACCCAACGCCAGGGTATATTCCCAATAGTTTTCATTTTTGTCTACCAGCCAGTGATCAAACTCAAATCCTGCATACATCCGTCGCAGGCTGTCTACCTGTACCGGACCAATGGTAACCTTGCGCGTCATACCCACGGGCAAATCCTCTGTTCGTCCAAAGCCGTAAATGTAATTGGTTTTATAGAAGTCGATCTTATACCAGGTGAATTGTCCCAACACATATCTCTTATTGGTATAGCGCAGATCGAAGGTATCCAGTTTGGGCAGCTGATCGAAATGCTGATTGAAATAACGCACAGATACAAACCGGCGGCTGCGGTCGTCACTCCCTTTTCTCTTTTGTTTGTTCACCCCTATGTTATAACCCAGCCATACATCACCTAACTGGTATTTATAATCGCGAAACAGCGGAACCGGTTTTTCAAACACATTGGTGCTTCTGTTCTTGCTTAACTGCAAACCTCCTGCAAAACGCGCATTGGGCGTATACAGAGGCCGGTCGAGTGACAGGAAATACGCCGTTTCATTTTCGGTTGCCAACCCGCCCTGGTTGATGGTTGTGTATGCCGCTTCCAGATTTATAAATGAACCGACCACACTGGTTTTGCGGTACCTGATCTCCGACCCTGTTATCGGGTTGCGGTTTTTATCATATAATAAGGTATACTGTAAGCGTTGTGCCATGCCCAGAAAATTGGCATCATAAATAGAGGTCTTTACATTATTAATACCCGAGGTGTTTATTTCAGCGCCCCAGCTAAACACATCGCGCAAACGAACATACAGGTCTACAGAATCTGGATACTCTTCTACAGGACGAACCACAATACGTGCATCTTTTATAAAATTCTGGTCACGCAAAAAACGTTCATTATCCGCCAACCGGTATGGGTCCAGGGCCTGTCCTTTTTTCACAAACAGCATTTCCCTGATGACCCAGTCTTTGGTATTCGATTGCAACCCGTCGGCCACCCGGGTCAACGTACTGATGATGTTTCTGGAAGTGTCCAGCACATTTTCACTGAATGATAAGTTCACGATATATATATGCCTTATCCCCTTGCCTTCATAAGGTTTAAAGCTTGCTTCACTCTTTTGAAGAAAGGTTGAGTCCTCCCTTTTACCTTCTACCTTTACAAAACTTTTATATACATCATGCGCCAGGGTTTTGACGGTCGTTTTTTTCTTTGTACTATCCTTTTGTCCATAGACGCCTATGAATAGCATGGTGAAGATACAGGAACACAATATGTAACGAAGCGACTGGGGCATATTTCACGTTGGTTACTTAGGGCAGGGCGATGACAATTAACGGTTTATATCTGCCTACTGTTTAAATACATCAATTATACCATTGTACGTATTGTAATATAGACCGGTTGGTCAAAAGCGATGTAGAAAAAAATCTACTTTTTTGTTAAAACGATTCAATAAACAGCTTGCATATGGCGCCTGAGATCCTATACTTTGCCATACCCGGTTTTGTGGTATTGCTACTGCTGGAAGCATGGTATTCCTGGAAGGAACCTAAGGATCTTTATGAAGTCCGGGATACATTCAGCAGCCTGGCGATGGGAATCGGCAATGTAATATCAGGCTTTTTATCAAAAATAATAGTATTCGGTGCTTTTGTCCTCGTATATAAATTCCGGCTTTTCACCCTTCCCTTCACCTGGTGGATGTGGATGCTTGCCTTTTTTGCCGATGACCTCTCCTATTACTGGTTCCACTATACTTCTCATAATATCCGTTGGTTCTGGGCATCGCATGTAGTACATCATTCCTCGCAACGGTATAATTTATCAACTGCCCTTCGCCAAACCTGGACGGGTAACCTTACCGGTGGTTTTATTTTCTGGATGTGGATGCCGTTGCTCGGGTTCCATCCAATAGTTGTTATGCTGATGCAACAGATCAGTTTGATCTACCAGTTCTGGATCCATACCGAAGCCATACACCTGTTGCCCCGGCCCATCGAGTTTATATTCAATACCCCCTCACACCACCGCGTACATCATGGCAGTGACCTCCAATACCTCGATAAAAATCACGGTGGTATTTTAATTATCTGGGACCGGCTGTTCGGCACCTTTCAACCAGAAAAAGAACGCCCCACCTATGGACTCACAAAAAACATCGACACCTACAATCCGGTACGGATTGCTTTCAGGGAATGGGGCACCATGTTTAGAAGTGCCTGGCGATCAGGCTCCGTTCGCAACTGGTTCAATTACTGCTGGCGTCCACCGGGATGGAGCCATGATGGAAGTAGTAAGACGGTTGTTGAAATGAGGCGGGAGGAAGTTGATAAAGTTGATGGGGTTGACAAGTTGACAAGTTAACACGTTAATGGTTTTATAGATTCAGGATCTTGGGTTTAGGTTATTGGGTTCTGGGTTTTAAGTGGAGCCCAGGCGGAATCTATCCCAGGATTTTGGATGATTTCCCCGGAAAAATGGTCCGCATCCTAGGATCTTATATGATTTTCCCAGGAAAACAAGGTGATTTCCTAGGATTTTATATGATTATACTAGGAAAACAAGGTGCTATCCTAGAATTTTATATGATTATCCCAGGAAAATAGGGTGATTTCCTAGGATTTTATACTATTTTCCTAGGGAACAATTTTACGCAACCGATTAGTGCCTATATATAATATGTGCCCTGTTCTAAAAGCACCCCAATCCTCCCTTTTTCAACTCCGTCAACATCGTCAATCCTATCAACCCGTCAACGTGTTAACCTCTCAACGTGTTAACCTGTCAACGTGTTAACCTGTCAACCAGTCAACTTATCAACTAAAGCCACTCACCACCCCATATCTCCATTTATCTAGAATCGCTCCACGAAACCCTTCGTTTAATTTAACTTCCATTAACAAAAACTTACGAAATATATCGTATTTTTAAGCCAAATGTTATTCCAATATGGCTACTACTAAAACTATAAAACCCACCGAGAGTGAGTTAGAGATTCTGCAGATCTTATGGAAAAAAGGGAACGCCAGCGTACGCGAAGTACACGAAGAATTGTTGGCAACTAAAGAAGCTGGCTATACAACTACCCTTAAACTCATGCAGATCATGCACGAAAAAGGTCTGGTTAAACGGGATGACTCCAGTAAAACCCATATTTACCAGGCAGCAGTAAGTAAAGAAAAAACCCAAAAGCATCTTTTAAACAAGATGATCGACAGCCTGTTCGGCGGCTCACCTGGTGAACTGGTGATGCAGGCCCTGGGTAATCACAAAGCGTCGGCGGAAGAACTGGAGGAGATCCAAAAAATTTTAGACAATCTGAAAAACAATAAGTAATTCATGAACCTGTTGTACCAATCGGCTTTCCTTAAAGCGTTGGGATGGGCATTGCTGAACAGCTTATGGCAAATGGCGTTGTTGTGGCTGGTGTATGTGGGACTGACCATGAACGGAAAAAAATTGCTATCCCGTCAAAGACATGCGATTGCCCTGCTTTCATTAGCCGGCGGTTCGCTTTGGTTCCTTGTTACCCTGGTCTTTAATTTGTACAAAGCTGCCAGCGGTCCGCAGGTGATCACGTTGTATGTCACGGAAAACGAACCCGCTTTCAACAATACCCTGCCGGGTTTAATTTCACATTGGTTTGAACCGGCCCTGCCTTTTTTGTCGTTGGCATACCTGGCGGCCGCCGCGTTCCTTTTTGTTCGATTTTATTTTCAGTACCGTCATACCCAGCGATTGTTTACCACCGGTTTACAGAAAGCGCACGTGGAATGGCGGCTTTTTTTACAGGATGCTGCCCAGCATCTGGGCATAAAAAAGAAAGTACAGATCTGGTTGTCGTCGCTGGTTGATACGCCGGTGACCTTTGGCATACTCAAACCAGTAATTTTATTACCGGTGGCCGCGGTTAATCACCTCACTCTGAAACAGGCCGAAGCCATCATTCTGCACGAGCTGAACCATATTCGCCGCAACGATTACCTGGTGAACCTGCTTATTTCCTGTGTGGATGTGATCCTGTTCTTCAATCCGTTTGCCCGGTTGCTGACCAGCATCATTCGAAAAGAGCGGGAAAATTGTTGCGATGATCTGGTGTTGCAGTTTTGCTATGAACCCCACGGCTATGCCACCGCTTTATTGAAATTGGAACAAAACCGGGTCAATACAAATGAGCTGGCCCTGGCAGCTACCGGAAAGGATAAATACTTTTTGCTGAACCGGGTGAAGCGCATTTTGGGAAATGAACCCGCCAACAATCCGTTCAACCAAAAACTGGTTGCCTACCTGGTGTCTGCCCTACTCATTGCCTTTATCGGTTTTTATAATCCGGGCAACCTGATCGTAAAAAAACTGGTTGCCGTTCGGGAAGCATTACCGGTGGTTGAGACCGTACAAACCTTTGCTACCCCGGCGGCGGATGACCTGGTTAAGGAAGCAGTGGAAAGAGTGGCAACCGACGAACCGGCGAAGCAATCCAAAAAAGAAACAGACTGCCCCGAGCAAAAAGACCCATACGAAAAACTGGAGCAGATCATTGAATTGACCACCGATGCAAAACTGGCTGCCCTCGACAAACAACTGGATGCCCTCCCCGAACAGACGGCAGGTTTTGTAAGCGCAGTGGATGCAGCTGACTATACCCTCACCGAGGGAACCCCGGTTCCTCAACCGGTACCCCTACCCCTGGCTCAACAGGTTTTTCCTTACGTGCCCGGAAGCAGTTTTTATTTTCAGATAACAGAGGACACTACCCTGCCTAAAAAATATGTGATGACCGAAGCCGATGTCAAAGCCAAAGAATCCCTGGAAAAATCGATGCAGGCTTTGCAGCAGGTTGACTGGAAAAAACTCGAAGGGTCTCTAAAGGCACAGGGTATGAAAGTGAACATCGACCAGATCCAACTGGAAATTCAAAAAGCGATTCGGCAGGTTGACTGGAAGAAGTTGAATGCGCAAACCGAAAATGCCGCGGATGAAGCCAAACAGGAAATTGAAAATATGCAACAGACCTATACGGTTCAGTTGGGTAATTTTCAACGGGCACAAACTGAAAGAGCGGAAAGATTGAAACTGGCCCAACAGAAAATTCTTATGGACCGGTTGCAACAACGCGAGGCTTTACGAAAACTGGAACAGGACAAAAAGGAAATGGAGGCCGGGAAGAAAAAGGAATGCCCCAAACAGACCGCCAAAAGAAAACGAATCGTTCAGATCTAAGATACCTCCCCCGACACACCGGGGGATTTTTTTTGCCCCAAAGACACCTTCCCCTCTCATCCCCTCAGCATCATATTAAAATTTTATCCACTACTAAAAGAGAAGCAGATTTGCAAATAATGCAAATTATTTTGATTGATTTTTGCAAAAAACAGGAACCAGGGAGATGACATCCTGCAAGGCCGATTCAATAAACCGGCCTTTATAAGGCAGGATATACGAGAAAGATCATGTGCATTGGATAAAGTTGGTTGGCAGGTAACTGGCTGGAAAATCACCTTCCAGTTTCCAATCGGGCCGGATTAAAGACAACAAAATCACGCGCTAAAGCTACGAACGGAAAACTACTATCCAAGCCGGAGCGGCGAATACTTATCCATACTATAGAAAACTTAACGCTGAGACATGGCAATTAATTAGCATGTAACCAAACGGCTTAATTTCGAAATCAAGCGGTTGAGGGCCGAAACTCCGTGACTATATGGCAGAAAGAAATTTGTGGCTTAAAAGCGATTATAACGCCCTGGGATGATGTTTTTGGGCAGCCAACACCTAAAAACAAAATCCCGCCTTTGGCGGGATTTGTTGTTCGCAGTTGGTATTGGTTACGCAGACATTACCAAAAAAGGTCGAGGCAATTGAGGCCTCTAAGATTTTATTCGAACTTCCCATCGATCAGTTTCGGGAAGGTTATATAGTTGGTCCACTCATTCCATCACTGTAAAAAATCACCTGATTGTCCATGCTGCAGCTCTGTATAATTTAAGATCGAAGTACAACTACCCGCTTTTTCTTCCTGCCACATCACTTCATATTCTCAATCGTGTGACTACGTGATAATTTGCTAGACATCGAAACATCTGAAGTTGCTGCAACAAAATTCTAAAAGAATGAAACAAATTGTGAAAAAGTGTTTTTCAATAGTTAATCCCTTTAAATAATTAAAAGCCAACGTGGTTTAAAATCGGGATTATTCCCATTTCCACAATTGGGAATATCGACCTAAAAGCCACCATCTTGTGCACGGGCCACCAGGATCTGCCGGGCATTTTTCCCTTCACAAAACAACAGGTCCAAAATCGACAGATTAGGAATAAATCCTATGCGATCTTCAAAAACCTGGTGATACTTCACGGGTTCGGGGAACTCATTTTGGAGCGTTTTCGGGGTCAGTTTATTCCGCCAGTCTACCACTTCCCCATCTCCATTTTCACCCGGAACATATACGGAATAATCCGTATAAATATCCATGCCTAATTTCTTAGTTACCCACTCAAAACAGATCCGATTCCAATCGCTCAGCAACTCAACCGGCTGGCGGAACAGGTCGTCCAATTCCGGCTCAAAAAAGCTAAACCAGGGCGACCGGTTATAGCAAGAGACGATGGTTCTCCAATGTTGCAACTGCCAGGGTTTGCGATTATCGATCATCACCTCCTTCATCGGCTTTTTTTGCTCCCGTCCTTCCACCACCGGAATGCTCAGGTTAATGGGACCGTTGGAACCAACTACCACACAACGATTTCTGAAACTCATTTTTCGCCAGGGTTCATATATGTCAAATTTAACATCTGAAAACTGAATTGACATTCTGAATAAGGTAATCGATGGAAAATATTGACTTTCAACTAATAACTTCATAAAATACTACTTTTTCAAAATTCTGTTTAAGATTGGGTCTTTTTCGGCGAAAAGCAATCCTTTTTAGTACTAAAAATTTGCAACTTTAATTATACTTAAAACGCATAATTCCGCTTATAATTAACATTTTAATTTAAATAACAGTTACTAAAAATACTGGTAGTCATTTTTTACGATTTTTTGACGTTTTAGATGTGTCTAAATCTAAACTAATTAGCAAAGAAAATTCTAAAAATACGATCCTTTTTTGGCCGGAAAAATTTATCCGCTACATTGTGTCTTAAAAATCATCGACATGCGAAAACTGAGTTTGTGGGTACTCCTACCCCTCCTGGCAGTATCCTGTGCCAAGCCGACCGGGTTCAATTACCTGGGGGTTAAAAATTTTAAAGTGATGAAGTTTGGGTTGAAGGAATCGACGGTGGGGGCAGACGCTGAATTTTATAATCCGAATAAATTTCCGGTGACCATGAAAGGAGGGTCGGTTGACGTATATGTGAACAATAATTTTTTCGGAAAAACCTCCCTTGACTCTACCGTTCAGGTTCCGAAAAAAGACACCTTTTTATTGCCGGTGGTTTTAAAAGTTGACATGACCAGTACAGCCATGCAGTTGATCCAGACCCTGGCAACCGGCAGCGACAGCGTGAAAATAAAATTGGATGGAAATGCAAAAATTGGCCGAAGCGGCATATTTATAAATTACCCGATCCGGTACGAAGGCATGCAGAAAATCAAATTTTAGGCAGCACGAAAAGACGGAAAATTGGAAAAAATTGAATTTCCACTTTTTGGAATTTTGGTCAATCCTAAAAATTTGTACGTCTTATTTCCGGAGTTTGGAAGATGTGTCAAATCCTAAAAAAGGCCTCAAAAAATTTTAGCTATTGCTGAAACTTTTTTTGAGGCCTTCGCAAAAATTCTAACCAGCCAGGTCGAAATTGACGCCCGGCCAGATTTCAAAAACTGTTGGGGTGACTTCAAAAAATCAATCCCATTCCCACCGTATGGGTTGACAGAATTTTGGAAAAGTGCAATGATGGGTGGTCAAGAGTGAGTGGTCAATTTTGAGTTGCCGGATCAAAAAATGTACAATTTGAATCGCCAGATCCAGGTCATGAAAAGTGAAATGAGAACCGTGAAATTTGGCTCGCGCAATTTTGGGGCTACACCCAATTGTCGAAAATCCATGATTGGTTCCCGGAAACTGGTAACCGGTAACCTGCAACTCTCGTCAATTTTACCGTCCATATTTTGGCAACGGGCCAACAGGTACCCCAACCGCCATTTCAAAATTCTCTTCATTTTCTGTCAGTTTGTCCGCCGTGGCTATTTTGCTCTATTGCGAAATTTCGGCTTCCCTTTCGATTTTTTCCCATCAAACGCGGAGTCAACCGAAGTAAATTTCTCGTGTCGGAGATCGTATTTTTCGACCTTTTCGGCGCCCGATTTTTGGTTCGGCCACCGGTAAAAAATTAACGACCAGGAAGCCCCGAAAGATTTAAATTTGAAAAAAACAGAGGTATGAAGAAATTACTTTTTCTGGTGATTGCCGTTCTGGGAATTACCACTTTCGCATCCGCTCAGGCTAAGAAAGGAATACAAACCGTGACCATTCAAACGCCAACCGTTCAATGCGAAAGTTGCAAAAAACGCATCGAGGATTATTTGAAACGCGAAGACGGCGTTCAAAAAGCAAACGTGGATTTCAAGAAACATGTTACCAAAGTTACCTTCGTTGCAGAACGTACAAATATTGAAAATGTAAAGGCGGCAATTGCCAACGCCGGGTACGATGCCGACGATGTAAAAGCTGATGAAGAAGCTTACAAAAAACTGCCCAAGTGCTGTAAAAAAACTGAAGACGGTGGCGGCGGTATGCAATAACTGATTCACCCAAAAAATAAAAAAGGCCTCCCGAAAAAATCGGGAGGCCTTTTTTTATATCGATTTCGGAATTTATTTTCCCGTCCAGGTCGAGGGATCTTTTCGCCAGGCCATTAAAATTTCCTGCTGATCGGGCGACACAATTCCTTTTTCAACCGCCAGTTCTATGAGGGTACTATAGTTGGTCAGCGACACATAGGGTACCCCGGCCTTTTCAAAATTCTCGGTGGCCAACGGAAATCCGTAAGTAAAAATCGACACCATTCCCATCACTTCCATGCCGGCAGCTTTTATTACATCCACCACCTGCAAACTGCTTTTTCCGGTTGAGATCAGATCTTCGATCACCACCACTTTTTGTCCGGGTTCAAAATAACCTTCGATCTGATTGCCCAACCCATGTTCTTTTGGTTTCGGGCGTACATATATATAAGGTAACTTCAACTGGTCTGCCGCCATGGCGCCCCAGGGAATTCCGGCGGTAGCTACCCCGGCCAATAATTCGGCATCGGGAAATTGCTGAAATATCACATTGCACATTTCAGATTTTACGAAATCACGAATAAATGGAAACGACAACACCCGACGGTTATCGCAATAAATTGGACTCTTCCACCCCGAAGCCCAGGTAAAGGGTTGCGCAGGATTTAATTTTATAGCATTACTTTGTAATAACTTTTCGGCGACAGCCTTTTCGTTCGAAGACATATTTTATATAAGTTATTTGCGGCGAAATTGGTCTTTGCTTCCTGAAAACTGAAAATTAGTTATGCACACAAAGATATACTTTAACGACAAACCCCTGTTCCTTACAGATTCGATTACTCCGGAAATTGAGCCCTATGCCCATCACGACGATGCGGTTTTGATTGATGAATTTTCGCATGGCGGCATCAATTCCATGATCCACGAAATGCGATTGGAAAAAGTGCATGCCGGGATCTATATACATAATAATATAGAAGAGCTGAAAAAAGCATTCTGGAAAAAATTCATTTTGGTAAAAGCGGCCGGCGGCCTGGTACTGAATGAAGCGGGTGAAGGCTTGTTCATTTTCCGCCGTGGAAAATGGGACCTGCCCAAAGGCAAACTGGATGATGGAGAAACTTTAGAAGAATGTGCCGTGCGGGAAATTCAGGAAGAAACGGGTTTGCAGGAAGTGGAATTGAAAAAACACCTGGTTACTACCTGGCATACCTACGATGAAAGTGGTCACCATATATTAAAGGAAACCTGGTGGTATTTATTATCCGCTCCCGGTAACCAGTCATTAGTACCACAAACTGTTGAGCAGATCACAAAAATTGAATGGGCAAAACCGGCTGATTTTGGAAAATATACGTCCAACACTTTTGGAGCTATACACGATGTGATGAAAGCGGCGGGGTATTAGTTCAAAGTTTTAAGTTCAGTTTCAAGTTCAAAGTTCCGGATCCAGAGATCTGAGTTCGGAATTCTTGTTCTGAGTTTTGAATTCTTTGTTCGCGGTGATTGCAATGAAGAGATTATTTTTTAAGAATAGCGACAGTAAGTCTGCTAACGCAAATCAGTTTTTCCCGTTCGTCGTGGATCTTGATATCCCAAACATGGGTGGTGGCGCCGAGGTGTAAGGGGGTAGCTATTCCGGTTACCCGGCCTTCGCGTACACCCCGAACATGGTTGGCATTGATCTCCAGGCCAACACATATAAATTTTTCCGGATCAATGACCATTGCCGAAGCAACGCTGCCGAGTGTTTCGGCCAATACACAAGAGGCCCCGCCATGCAACAAACCGTATGGTTGTTTGGTGCGGGCATCTACCGGCATACTCGCCTTTATAAAATCAGTTCCCAGTTCGGTAAATACAATGCCGATGTGTTCACCCATGGTATTATTTCCCAGGTGAATGAATTCTTCCAGTTGGAGATCTTTTTTGAACCAAATCATATATCGTAAATCGGCAGCCGGCGATCGGCAAAATCTTTGCCCTCTGCCTTCTGCCCTTTGCCTTTTAGATATCTTTAGCTACGGCCTGGGGTAAGAACTGGCGGGCGTCACCGCCGTTGCGGATCACATCCCGTACCAGGGTGGAGGCAACCGAAGTGTATTGAGGCAAACAGGTTAAGAATACAGTTTCAATATCCTTATCCAGGCTCCGGTTCATGTCGGCAATTGCCTTTTCGTATTCAAAGTCGTTTACGTACCGGATTCCGCGTACTATAAAATTGGCGCCTACCTTACGGCAACATTCTACGGTCAATCCTTCGTACACAGCCACTGTAACTTTCGGGTTATCCCTGAATATTTCCTTGATCCACGTCAACCGTTGTTCTTCAGAGAACATGGCCGATTTATTGGCATTGCGGCCAATTCCTATCACCAGTTTATCGAACAGGGGAAGTGCACGATGGATAATATCCAGATGACCTATTGTTATAGGATCAAAGGTTCCGGGAAACAGGGCTATGCGTTGCATAATTATATATTAAGGTACCAGAATAAAACCTAAGGTACAGGTTGCCGATTACATTTTCATGGAATCTTTTTCCTGGAAACTGAAACCTGGAACTAATTTGTCATTTCCCGGCCACCTGATAACAGGTACAATGCAGCCATCCGCACCGCTACCCCATTTTCCACCTGGTTCAGGATGATACTTTGCGCGCTATCGGCAGCATCACTATCCAATTCAACACCCCTGTTGATGGGACCGGGGTGCATGATCACGATCTTTTTATCAAGACTATCGAGTAAGCGTTTGTTGATCCCATACGCCAAACTGTATTCGCGCAGCGAAGAGAACAGCACCTGGTTCTGGCGTTCCAGTTGAATACGCAACACGTTTGCAACATCGCACCATTGCAGGGCTTTTTTCAGGTTGTATTCAACCCGGATGTCAAATGCTTCCTGAATGTATTTTGGAATAAGTGTTGGCGGACCAGCTACCATAACTTCAGCGCCCATTTTCTTCAGCAGGTAAATATTACTCATAGCTACCCGCGAGTGCATGATGTCACCAATGATGGCGACTTTCAATCCTTCGAGGCGACCCAGTTTTTCGCGCATGGAAAAAGCATCGAGCAATCCCTGGGTGGGATGTTCGTTTATGCCATCCCCCGCGTTTACGATAGCCGCCGGAATATGTTTCGCCAGAAAGTGTGGGGCGCCGCTGGCACTATGCCGCATTACCACCATGTCTACTTTCATTGACAAAATATTATTCACGGTGTCCAGCAGGGTCTCCCCTTTTGAAACGGAAGAAGCGCTGGCCGTAAAATTAATGGAGTCTGCACTCAGGCGTTTTTCAGCCAGTTCAAAAGAGATCCTGGTACGGGTGGAATTCTCGAAAAACAAGTTTACGATAGTCACATCCCGCAAAGAAGGAACTTTCTTGATAGGCCGTTGTAAAACCTCCTTGAATTGGGTGGCAGTATCTAAAATAATCTGAATGTCCTGACGGGTGAGATCCCGTATACCGAGCAGATGTTTAACTGAAAGTTGCATTTCAAGCCGCAAAATTAAGGGAAAAATGAATTACTTGCTTTACGCGTCAAAATCAGTCCATTATAATAATACAACCTCCTCTTTTCCATCGCGTTCTTTCCAGAAAACTTTCACCTTCTGGGAAATGATGGAATCGATAGAACGGCCGGTATAATCGGGTTGAATGGGTAATTCCCGGCTAAAACGGCGATCGATGAGTACACACAGCTCTACTTTGGCCGGACGGCCAAAATCCAGTAATGCATCCAGCGCTGCCCTGATGGTACGGCCGGTATATAATACGTCGTCGATCAGCACCACATTCTTCCCTTCTATGCTAAAGGGAATATCGGTTTGATTGGGCACGTGGATCTGGTTGCGAACGTCATCGCGGTAAAAAGTGATATCCAGCTTGCCATACTGCACTTTTTCAGGCGAAACCAGTTGCCTGATCACCTGGATCATTTGATCGCTCACAAAAATCCCCCTTGGCTGAATGCCAATAAAAACCGTATTATCGAGATTGATATTATTCTCCAATACCTGGTGACTAAGCCGCCGGATAATTATTGCCAGTTGCTGCTCATTTAAAATCGTCTTCAAGGAAAATATTTTGATAAAAATAAACGCAAAGCGGCAAATTAGAAAATTAAGGCTAAAGGGGACAAAAAAAATCAGTCTATTCAGTTAAGAACAGACTGACCAGTTAAATTACTATGTAAATAAACTAAAATCTGAAACCTAAAGAAAGACCGGTGCGCAGCCCAAATCCATCGATCCCACCCGAAATATCGAAATGCTCCTCGTTGGAGCCGCTTTCCGCTTTAACTGTACCAGAGTTGTACGCGGGCCCAATGAACAGATCGAGAACAAAACCGCTACTCCAGCTTTTTTCCCAACCCAGCAGTGCACCACCGCCAAAAGAACTGAAGGTAACTTTTTCCTTTGTGTCGGTGTCTTTGATCTTGAAATTCTGATAACGAAGAAAAGGAGCCAGGTATACGCCATCCATTACTTCCTTATGGCCGGCCAGGTAAAATCGGTATTCAGGCGTAATACCAAAACCGGTATACTTCAAACTTGATAGCTTAACTCCTGAATAAAATACACCTAATTGAAAAGACTGGTTTGCTGCAGTGGCTTTTTCATAAGCCACGTTACCTGTTGCAAGAAACAACGACAGCGGGTTGATCTTAATGGCGTTTGAACCACCATCCTGCGCTTTGGCAATAGATAAGGCTGCAACCAGGGACATAACAAGAAATACTTTTTTCATGACTAAAAGGGGTGATTGGTTAAAGAAAAATGGGTGCATAGATGCTATGCAATCTTCTTACAGAACAAAATTAACGTGGGAGCTTATGGGAAAAATTACCACAGGTATGAACCGTTGATCTCGTTGTATGAAGTGTCGATAATCCTATTCGATATAATAATGCGGCATGTATTTAGTACATCGCCAAGCTTGTCTTGATATATCTTTTTCATGTAAGCATCCGGGTTCTTTACATATAACAGTGAAGGACATGTTATGTATGACAAACACAAGTAAAACGATTTACCATAATACATTACTTGTTTTTGATCAATAAAAATATAGATACATCAAACAAATAATATTAAGCCATTACTTTGGGCCGTTAAAAATCAATAACACTTGGTAAAAACTAAAACTAAGACAATGAAAAAAGTTTTGATTGCTGCTTCCCTGCTTGTATGTTCTAATGCAATTTTCGCTCAGGTTAACAAAGGCCAATGGCTGGTTGGCGGTAGTGTTGGTTTTGATCACTCTTCACAAGGCGATAACAAACAAACTGACATTACCATCGCTCCCGATGCAGGCTACTTCTTTATTAACCAGTTAGCCGCTGGGTTGCGCCCTGAGTTTGGCTATACTAAAACCAAAACCAAATCGGGTACAAGTACAAACACAGGATCAAGCACCAGCTTTGGATTAGCTCCTTTTGTACGCTATTATTTCATGCCTTCAGGCCAAATGTTGAATATTTTTGCCGATGCATCTTATGGCTTTGGTAGCTCAAAAGAAAAAGGTGGTGAATCAGTAAGTGGTAATTATTATCAGATCAAAGCTGGCCCTGCTGTTTTCCTTACACCCAATACCGCTCTTGAATTTGCTTTGTATTATAAGTCTTATGGCGGTGATGCTTTTGAAGTGGCTGACGACAGACAAAACCATTTCGGTTTGAATGTAGGCTTCCAGATCCACCTGGGCGGTGGTGCTGCTAAAAAATAATAAACGTCCCCACACAAATAAAAGAGGCTGCTTTTCAATTAGAAAGCAGCCTCTTCTTTTATAGGTACCAAGTTTATAAGTTAACTCAATAACTAACGAACTTAAAAACTATTCTTCTGCCATGAAAGGATAACGATAATCAACGGGTGCGTTGAATGTTTCCTTAATGGTTCTTGCACTAAGCCAACGATACAGGTTCAAAATAGAACCGGCTTTATCGTTGGTACCACTGGCACGGGCTCCGCCAAAAGGCTGCTGACCAACTACTGCACCGGTTGGTTTGTCGTTGATGTAGAAATTACCCGCTGCATGACGCAACTTCACGGTAGCCTGTTCAACCGCTGCCCTGTCCTGGGCAATGATAGAACCTGTTAATGCATACGGTGATGTTTTGTTCACCAGCTCCAGGGTATCTTCGAACTTATCGGCATTGTATACATATACGGTCAGCACGGGTCCAAAGATCTCTTCGCACATAGTTACATACTGTGGGTCTTTGGCTTCAATAACAGTGGGCTGAACAAAATAACCTTGTGTTTTATCGCATTTACCACCTGCCCAGATCACTGCTTTGGGATCGTTCTTGGCGTTCTCGATATAGTTCTCAATTTTATTAAAGCTCTTTTCATCGATCACGGCATTGATAAAATTGCTGAAGTTTTCTACGGTGCCCATGGTAAAGCTTTCAATACCGGCAGTCAGTTTCTTTTTTACATCTTCGGCCAGGTTGCTGGGAATGTATGCCCGTGAAGCCGCAGAACATTTCTGCCCCTGGTATTCGAAGGCGCCGCGCAATAAAGCAGTCACCAGGATATCTACATCAGCACTCTTGTGCGCCAGTACAAAATCTTTTCCACCGGTTTCACCAACGATGCGGGGATATGATTTGTAAGAAGACATATTCTTACCAATGGTTTCCCACATATTGTTGAACACCCCGGTTGAACCGGTAAAATGCACACCGGCAAAATCAGGATGGCTGAAACAAACTTTACCTAACACTGGCCCATCAACGTAAATAAGGTTGATAACACCATCGGGCAAACCAGCTTCTTTTAAAATACGCATGAACATCTGCGCGGAGTACACCTGGGTATGAGCGGGTTTCCATACCACTACGTTACCACACATGGCTGCTGAAGTAGGCAGGTTGCCGCCGATGGCAGTAAAGTTGAAAGGCGTAACCGCGAGCACAAACCCTTCGAGCGGGCGATACTCCATCCGGTTGTGGATGCCAGCTGCACTGATAGGTTGCTGACGATAGATCTCACTCAGGAAATGTACATTGAAACGTAAGAAGTCGATGAGTTCACAGGCGCTGTCGATCTCGGCCTGGTAGGCGTTCTTGCTTTGACCCAGCATGGTAGTACCGTTCATATATGGCCGGTACTTGGTTGCAATGAGGTCAGCAGCTTTCAGAAAAATATGTGCGCGGTTTTCCCAGCTCATGGCAGCCCAGCTTTCACGGGCAGCAAGGGCAGCTTCAATAGCCTGCTTTACATGTTTTTCTTCACCAATATGATAATGCCCCAGTACATGTTTTATTTCATGCGGGGGATTCATGGTTTCTTTCTTATTAGTGCGCACTTCCAGTCCGCCAATATACATTGGCACGTCTACAGGCTCCTGTTTCAAAAGCGCGAGCACTTCTTTTAGCCGCTTTTTTTCAGGCGACCCCGGGGCATACGATAAAACAGGTTCGTTTGCCGGCAGTGGATAATGAAAATAGCCGAATTCCATAATCATGTGTTTTTTGAGGTTGCGAAGTTACTTAGCTGGTTTATAATTAACAAAACAGTAGTATTGAGGCAAAGGGCTGACAAACAAAATATTATAAAATAGGCTTAAAACCGGCCCCTGCTTTTATCCACAGGGTGTGCACATACTAATTTTTGAAGGGCACAATAAATTAAATTTGGAAGCAATAACCCAAAACACCCATTAATCAGTGATCATTTCTGGCAAATCAAGACTAACTGATAGTAACAGGTATCATATGCCTGATCTGTCGAACATCGTTGTCAAAGATATGCGCGAATACGGCGTTGAACAGGCCGGTACCTATAAAGGAGGTATTGAAGCATATAAAGGCCTGTTGAATAAAGTACGCAGCGGTTCCATCCTTTCAGAGCAGGATTCCCTACGATTGTTACCCAAAACCGAGGATACCCGTATCCGGATCCAAAAGCAAATTGAAGCCTTACTGGAAAAATTCTACGAGGTCAAGGGTAAGGTGGAAGAAATCCATAACAGTCGTGATATTACGAAGGGGCTGGTACCCATCAAACAGACTGAGATTAATTTACTTAAGAATCAATTAGATGAGATAAACACAGCCCATTCGCCCCGTCATCAGGCGATGTATAACAGTTTCAGCTGGGGCACTTTTTTATTTTTATTGTTCCTTTTAGTTGCATTATCGTTTTACTTATTATACTTTTACATGAGTGTAGCGGATTTTGCGCTGAACGGTGTCGATCCAATGACCCTTTTCCAGGAAGGAAGGCTAAACATACAATTGTTACCCAGCCTTCGAAGACTGGTTTATCTTATTATTAACTACCCCCCCCTGATCGTATTCCCCACTATTTTCTTTGCACTGGGAACATCCATTCACCTGTTCTCGGAAAGAGGCATGTCATACAGGAAAGTTGTTTGGGGATTGCTAAGCCTGGTTTTTATTGGTGACATTTTGCTTGCTCTTCAGGTTCATACCGCCGTGAATGAGATCTTGATCAAATTGAATCGGGATGAATTTAAATCGTTGATTGTACCGGTATTCGCGGATTCGCGATTTTACCTGGTACTTTTTTTGGGTTTTGGGGTGTTTGCCATCTGGAGCTCTGTGTATTATTTAATGCAGATGGAATGGGGCAAACGCAATCAGCTGAAACTTCGGTACAAACGCATTCACCGTTTACAGGATGAGATCCTGCAGCTGGAAGAAAAACGGATGTTATACGAAACGGAGTTACAGCAAATAACCCAAAGAGCGGATGACCTGAGCAAGGAGAAAGACAGACTCGTTCTGCCCGTTGATGCCATTGAAAAGAACATCAACTACTTCAGAGACGGCTGGAATGGTTACCTGGCAACTTTATACGGGCGCGAAAAAGGAGAAGAGCAGATAAAGCTCATCAACGAGCGAACAGACGCCTATATAAAAGAACTAAAAGAGTTTCAGGAATCTTATTTCAAATAATTACTTAATAGGTTTCTTTATCCTTGAGTTATGGCACGTTACCTCCTAATCACAATCATGTGCGCCTGGGCTATAGCCGGCTGCAATGAAATCGAAGAGGCTGTGAAGGATGCAAAAAAAGACGGATCCGCACCGCCCAAAGACAATTATATGGTTTTGCTTGATCTAAGCGACCGGATACTGTATAACAACCAGCAACAGGTTCCAAAAGATATACAGGTTATCCAGTCCATCTACTCCGCTTTCAAGTCAAAACTGAATGCAAAAGATCCCACCAGGTTATACTTTACGGTGAACGATAAACTGAAGTTGATGGTAGCGCCACAACGTACTACTTCAAACGAAGTGTACGACATGGCCGGCAACCTCCGTTTAACGCTGGCTTCGGCCCAGCCCGAACAAAAGGCTAAAATGCTGGAAGAAACAGAAAAGAACTTCAACACCCTGTTGCCCCAGATCTATAAAAAAGCAGTGATCAGCAATAACAGTACTTCTTATGCAGGCGCCGACATCTGGAAGTATTTTAATGAAGACCTGCAGGACGACCTGGAGAAAGATGCACAAAATACACTATTCATCATCACCGATGGCTACATGGATTTTGAAAGCCTGCAAGGCCGCGCTTCCCGCAACAACCGATACACATCCTGCACCCAGATCATCAACAACCTGAAAAAAGCGCCCGACTGGAACAGCCGTTTTAAAGAAGGCGACTATGGTTTGCTGCCGGTTAATAAACGTTTCCCCAACTTAAAAATTATTGTGCTGGAATTAAATCCAAAAGATGACTGGACGGGTGAGTACAATTTACTCACTACGATCTGGAGCAAGTGGTTTACCGAAATGGGAATAAAATCATACGCATTCATCAAAGATGACAACATTAATGAGATAAATGAGTCTATAGAAAAACTACTAAAAGTAAAATTACCGTCATCCGCGAATATTACGTCTGTTTCATGGACGCCGGTGACCGAAACGGACCCGGAAATTACGAAGGCTGCAAAGAACCGATCAACAACCAAAATACAACAACCTGAAACTCCAACGGTTACTGAAAGTGCTACGGAAACAGCGCCCAAAAAAGAGAATAGTAAATCTTACAATTCGTACAGTTCTTACGCTTATTCTGAACCGGCAGAAGCAATAAAAAAGGAAAAAAATGTTAAAGAAAGAGAATATATTCGCACATCTGCCGTTAAAAGTCAGATAGATACTTCAAGTATCCATTTAAGAACCAATCCGAAAAAGCCAATTAGTAAACCAAAGGAGCAGGTCACTTTTGGTCCTGCTTATTAAAAAAACCTTTACTCTTATGCTTCGTAGCCTATTAATCATGGTAGTAACAGGACTGGCACTGGGCATGGCAGTATCATGCGGCCCTAGTAAAACAGTCCAAAGCCTGACGAAAACCACACAAGAAACTCTTGAGTTAGTCAAGAAAGAAGCTCAGCGCGCCATCGCCCTGACCGTAGAAAAAGTGAAAAATTATGAAGTGGATCCTGACATTGGTAAGGAGATCATCAAGAACCTCAAAGAAGCTGAAAGAAAAATCGACACTCAGCTCGCTGTTGCGGTTCAGTTAGAGAAAACCGGTACCAAAGAAGAGATCCTTCAGTTCGCAGAACGCACAAACGTGATCATCCAAAGTGCGTTGACCGATCTGAAATCGTTGAACGACCTTTATGACATTTCAACTTTCTCTTCATTTGAAACAGCCACTTTCTTCCCTGCCGGTGGCTATGGTATTCCTCCTGAAAAACAGGATGAAGCCAAAAAATCAATCGAACCGATTGTACAAAGGATCATCAAGTTCTTTGGTGACCACCCAAGGCAAAGGTTCGTGGCGGTAATTGTTTGTTATGGTTTCTCTGACGAAACGCCGATCGCGAAGGAATCTCCTTTGTATTCGCCGCTGCTCGCCAAGATGAAAACGAACAACCCAACCCGCCAGGAGTTGAACGTTAAATTATCTGAACTTAGAGCAAAATCTATTGCCAACCTTCTGGTTGACCTTATCAAAATAAATGAAGCTCTGATCCCCAATCCTAAGCTCATCAACTACGACATCAAGTGGATGGGTAAAGGGGAAGAGTTACCTTACCCTGACAGAGTGAAAGACTATAAGGCTGATGACAAACGTCGCCGTATGGTGTCCTTAATCTGGAACGTATTACCCGGTTCTTTATATGCACAAGGCCTCAGCAACGATACAGCAATGAACTAATCGTTGATGAAAGTATAAACACACGAGTAATGCCGGATTGGTTTAATTTACTCTGGCAATATTAATTGGTGTATTCATATTTTGCCTGCAGCCTTAGAGTGATCTATGAACCTGCAGGCAGAATTTTTGTTCTGAGTTCTCAGTGAATGAGTTTCTGGGTTCTCAGTCCGCTGAGATACACTCATGTAAAAACGCCACGCTTAACAGTGTGGCGTTTTTATTTTTTTGGAGGCAACGTTGATCAGTTGACCAGTTAACAAGGTCCAAAGCAAATAGATTTTTGCTTTGGACGCAGGAAGACTGATAGGGTTAACAGCGTTTATAGGTTTAAAAAAGGAATACAAAAATAAAAAGGGCCAAAGCTGTCTTAACAACTTTGGCCCTTTCGGCTTTCTATTTTTTACTTCGGCCTTCGGCCTCAGATTTCCTGTATTACATTATCAACTCGTCAACTCGTCAACTGATCAACTCGTTAACTGGTCAACTCCTCAACCTTCCTCCGCTTCCTTCATCAAATACGCTTTAATAAACCCATCCAGCTCGCCATCCATCACCGGCTGCACATTCCCTACTTCATAATCGGTACGGTGGTCCTTGATCATTTTATACGGATGGAACACATAGCTGCGGATCTGGCTGCCCCACTCTATCTTCTTTTTAGAGGCATTGGTAGCATTCTTCAATGCTTCTCTGCGGCGCAACTCTTCTTCGTACAGGCGGCTCTTCAGCATCTGCAGCGCCATTTCGCGGTTCTCTCCCTGAGTACGGGCTTTCTGGCATTCCACCACAATACCGCTGGGATGGTGTTTTAAACGCACAGCCGTTTCCACCTTGTTTACGTTCTGTCCGCCCTTACCACCGCTTCGGTAAAACTCCCATTCCAGGTCGGCGGGGTTTACTTCTACCGCAATACTGTCATCAACCAGCGGATACACGAATATCGATGCAAACGACGTGTGACGCCGGGCATTGCTGTCGAAGGGTGAAATACGTACCAGGCGGTGAACGCCGCTCTCGGCCTTTAAAAAGCCATAGGCGAACGGTCCGTCAAACTGCAGCGTAGCGCTTTTGATACCAGCGCCATCACCTTCCTGCCAGTCGAGCTCGGTTACCTGCCAGCCTTGTTTTTCACCATACATGCGGTACATACGCGCCAGCATTTCGGCCCAGTCCTGGCTTTCAGTACCACCGGCGCCGCTGTTTATCTGCAGTACGCCCGGCAATTCATCTTCCGGCTGGTTCAGGGTGCTTTTGAATTCGGCCTCATCTAATTGCTGTAATGCCTTTTCATAAGCCAGTTTGGTTTCGTCTTCGCTGGCTTCGCCGGCTTTCCAGAAATCAAACAACACAACAAAATCCTCCACGTCAGCCTTTGACTGATCGAAGAGTTTGATCCAGAATTCGTTTAGCTTAATGCTTTTGAGTATTTCAGTGGCCCGTTTGTTATCGTCCCAAAAACCGGGCGAAAGGGAAAGTTGTTTTTCTTCGTTTACTTTGTACTGACGGTTATCGACGTCAAAGAAACCTCCTCAGTCCACCAAGGCGGGACCTCATATCGTTTATTTTTTCTTGTGTCATGACCCAAAGATAAGTTGAAAAGTTAACAAGTTAACAAGTTGACAGGTTGATAAGGTTACCCTGACTTCTTAGCTTTCTGACTATTAACGACCTCGTCATCTCGTTAACTGGTTAACTTTGTATAACCATGACTAACGAATCGCAAATAGCAGCCCATTATTCGCATGAAAACCTGTACGAGGTTATTCTGCAGGCAATCGGAAAAGAGCCAGCCCTGGTCACCAGGGAAGACCTGGCGCCCATTGATGAGTTTCATGTGCGGGGCCAGGAAGTATCGCGCGAGCTGGCCAATGCCGCAGGACTGCAACATGGCATGCGCGTTTTGGATGCCGGTTGTGGCCTGGGCGGAACCTGCCGTTTACTGGCGGCGGATTTTGACTGTATTGTTACCGGTATTGATATAACCGGCGACTATATTCGAACGGCTGAAAAACTATCGGTATTGACCGGTCTGCAACACAGCACGCGCTTTGTACAGGGCAGCGTGCTGGCGCTCCCTTTTGCAGACAACAGCTTTAATGCTGTGTTTACACAACACGTACAAATGAATATTGCCGATAAAAAAACCTTTTATGGGGAAATACACCGGGTATTAACCACTGGCGGACGGTTTATTTATTACGATATCCTCGACAATGGGGAACTCATACACTATCCGGTTCCCTGGGCCGCAGATGCTTCCCTGAGCCATCTGATCACCTCGCAACAGTTGCATACCCTGCTCGGGGAAACCGGCTTTCAACGCATACAGGTAACAGATGAAACGGAGAAAGGGATCGGCTTTTTTAATAAGCTTTTTAACCGCATTGCCCAAAAAGGACTACCGGCATCAGGATTGCATTTGTTAATGGGTGATACAGCACTGCAGAAATTAAATAACTTGCGCAGCAACCTTATAGGAAAAAGAGTCGTTCTGGAAAGCGGTACCTATACAAAAAACATAAATAACAAGCAGACAGGTTAACTAATAAATAAACCATACTATCATGAAACAAAAATTGGGTTTTGCTTTCCTTTCATTGGTTATTACAGCCATCGTTTCCTGTAACGACCAATCATCAAAACCAGCAAATGAACAATCAGCCACTGAACAACCGGCCGCAGCCAAACAACCAGGCTTAAAAGAACTGGACGTCGACTATGCAGGCGATAACATTGCAATGAAAGGCTTTGTTGCCTATGATACCAGCCTCGATACCAAACGCCCGGCTGTCCTTATCATCCCTGAATGGTGGGGGTTGAATGATTATGCCAAAATGCGCGCGCGCGAACTGGCCAAACTGGGTTACATAGCCATGGCCATGGACATGTACGGCAATGGCATGAATACCGATTCACCAGCTGTAGCAGGTAAATGGGCCGGACAATTCTACACCAAACCTTTAAGCGCCAAAGCCCGTATAGATGCGGCCCTGGTAGCGTTAAAAAGCTTTCAGCAGGCAGATACCGGCAAATTAGCAGCCATAGGTTATTGCTTTGGCGGCGCCATGGTATTGAACGCAGCGCGCCTGGGTGAACCCTTTAAAGGCGTGGTGAGCTTTCATGGTAACCTGGTAGGCGCTCCTGCCAACAAAGACCTGTTGAAAGCCAAAATACTGGTATGTCATGGGGAAGCTGATCCTTTTGTAAAGCCGGCGGAAGTAGCTGCGTTTAAAAAACAAATGGACTCCATAAAAGCCGACTACACCTTTAAGTCATATCCTAACGCCCTGCATGCGTTCACCAACCCGCAGGCAACCGAGTTAGGTAAGAAGTGGAACCTGCCTATTGCCTACAATGGCGCTGCAGATACGGCTTCCTGGAATGATATGAAGACGTTCTTCGATACTATCTTTAAATAGTGATTGGCTAATGTGACAGAGAGATGCCGTTTCAGGTTGCAGGTTGCAGGTTTCAGGTTACATGGCTTTATGCAGGCAATACGCTTACAATAGAAGCCCTGAAACTTGTAACCTGTAACTTGTAACCTGAAACTTGTAACTGACTATAAATTAGGTTTGCATATTGCTTATTGCTTATTGCCCATAGTTCCCCGCGGACCTGTTTCCCCGCCAAACCTGGGCAGTATAACTGTAAACGTACTGCCTTTGCCAACCGTGCTTTGTACCGCAATACGGCCACCATTCTTTTCCAGAAAATCTTTACAGAGTTTAAGACCTAAACCGGTACCCGTTTCGGAATTGGTACCCCGGGTGCTGTAGAACATGTCTCCAAACAATTGCAGCTGGCGTTCGGCACTGATGCCAACACCATCATCCTGTACATATATTTCAACGCCGGAAGCCTGTTCCCTGGCCCCTACCCTAACGTGTCCGTTTTCGGGAGTGAACTTGATGGCATTCGACAACAGGTTGCGCAATACCAGGTTCACCATTTCTTTATCGGCATAACAAAACAACGGTTCTTCAATCTGCGACTCCAAATGAATGCGTTTGTTACTGGCCTGCCAGTGTAATAACTGCAATACCCGGCTGAGCATGGTTTCTATATCCAGCACCTCGGGTTGCAGGCTGGAGTTTTCCATTTGCGACTTAGCCCATTGCAACAGGTTTTCCATGAGGTTGGTGGTATAGTTCATTTCGCTCACAATGCCGGGCAGTAATGCCTTTATTTCTTTTACCGGCATTTCATTGATGTGCATATTATTGAACAGGTTCCGCAACGCATACATAGGCGTTTTAAGATCATGTGCAATTACAGAGAACAGTTTATTTTTTAGCTGGTTCAGCTCCGTTAGTTTGGCTGTTTGCTCTTCGAGCAGGCTGGCTTTTTGCGCTATCTCCTGTTTCTGCAGTTCGCTTTCTTTCGACTTATTGATTAAACTATAGTGATAGCCGTTGTTCTCCTGTTTAATAAAATAGATCGCGTAAAAAATAAAGGAGATGGCAGTGATGTGATTAAAAACAAAGAAGTAATAATTTGACTTGGCCAGCTTGAAATAATAATCATGCGGTACTATACAGGCAATGAAATAACAGGTAATGGATAAAGTGAAAGCAAAGATGATATGAATAACCTCCTGCAAAAAGAACACCGATAAAACCCCATACAATACGAAGAACAGTTCTACGCCAACATCTACTTTTCCCAGATAAACCAAACAGGTAGCGATGGGATATAAACTGAAATATACAAGTCTTGCATGTTCGTAATACTGTTCATGGTTCAACCAAAGTACAATAACACTGATGGCCAGTGGAGATGCTGCAATAAACCAGGCCAGTGGGGGAAGGTGATCGTTGAAAAGGATGCCAATGAGCGGAACAATGATGCCTGTTATGATCCCAAGGAAATTAAGCTGGTTAAAAATGCTCATTTTCCTTTTGTCATACTCTTCCATCTCGGGGGTTACCCCAATGGATTTTATGGATACCCAATAACGCATTAAATCCAGGCGTAAGGCGTGCATACTGCTACTAACGTGTTGTTTCTAAGGAAATTGAATACTATTGAAACGAAAAAGCACACTATTTAGTCTGATCATATGCTAATTGTTTTTGATCAGTCACTTCTTTGCAAATACACTCATAACAAAAACATTACATATCCACTTACCCTTACTTCCATGGCGTGCAGGGCTCAAATATAACGGTTTACACAACCCAAACCGTTTTTATTACATAACCGGAATAGGTTACTATTCAATCTTCAATTGGCAGGTTGAAGTACTGCTCCATAGTTCGCCAGTATTTATCCCTTCTTATAAAGAACATGATCTCATAGGGCGTTTCCTTATTTTCGATATACTGGTTCAGTAAAACCGCCGTGGTTTTATATTCGCTCACATAAAAGTAAATATTCTTACAATTGTCGTAGGTTTTATTTCCGGCCAGGATGGCTTTGTCGCCCGGCAGCAGGGTAAAGATCTCCTCCTCCAGGGTTTGCAGCGCTATCAGTTGCTCCTCACTGGGGAATCCGGTTTCATCACCCGTAAAGGTCATATTGATCTGTAATAACCAGGAATAAGCCGGCTTTTTGTCCCAATACCGGCATTCCATGTTAACGGTTAGTAACATCTTTCGGCCATCCCGGTCTTCAGCTTCCAGCAAATGGAACGTATCGGGCCGTTCATCGGGAACCGATTCATACTTCTCCACAAACTCCTTTTCCCGCCAGCTTAAATATTCATGCAGTTTTGAAATAGGTATTACTTCAATGCCCTGGTCGGCACCGGGCAGGGGACCGGTTTCATAATTATCTATTTTGGTGGCTGTGTTCACTTCACCCAATCCATTTTCAAGATAGATCATACCGCCTGCCTGAAAATGCTCGTCTATTTCACTGTTATATCCCGAGTGTGTGATTACAATACTAACTTCATCGGGATAATTTTCCTGTACTATGGGATAAAAGCTGGTAGTGTCGGTAGTGAACTGAAGGCCATACAGATCTATGCTGATGCCTTCAAAACCCAGGGCGGGCTTATGCGCTGTAAATATCCAGTTATTCACTGGTGGCGCGGCTTTTACCAGGTCTTCCACTTTACAAAACAAAGCGATATCGCCATCGGACGTAATGATGAGTTCATAGTTGCCATTACTATCCGGGCCGGCCAGGGCTTTCAAATATGGGTTATAAGGAGCCATGCGTTGAATAAGCTCTTCCAAAAAAGACAAAGCCTGATCAGAATCATTCTTTTCAAGCCCGCGGAAACGGTGCTCATTGCTGATGAACCATTGCCAGAATGCCGCTATTGCCTGCTCCACCTCCCCTTCCTTTCTGTAATATTTGCTAATGCCAGCCATGGTAAAAATTTTCTACACAATAATAATCATTTTGTACGGCGTATGCAGCTTTATCCTAACTGTGATCTACAACGACGTTACGCGGATGTGGGTAAAAAACATGATACCAGCGATGCAATATTATAATCTGGTCTTTTAATTGCATGTGATGCACAAATCTGAAAAATTCCTCACTATATTTGTTATACCAAAATAGATAATATGAAAAAGATCACTACCCGAATTCTGACCTTACTGGTAATGGTATCTGTTTGCACGTCTCCCGTACTGGCCGCTTCTTTGCCTTCAGTTGACAACACTGCGAAAACCGAACCAGCTCCGGCGACAGTAAACTCTGCCGTTGATGAGTTCAAGAGCCTGTCAAGAGCTGAGCGCAAAACACGCGTTAATGAAGCCAAGAAATTAATGAAAGAGTACAAGGCAGACAAACGGGCTGGTCGTGCTTCTGAAACCGATCAAGTATTATTGGCTATTCTGGCTATCCTGTTACCCCCACTGGCTGTTTACCTGAAAGAAGAAGAAGTGAACTCAAAGTTCTGGATCAGCATCATCCTTACTTTGCTCTTCTGGATCCCAGGTGTAATCTTTGCCCTGTTGGTGGTATTTGATGCCATCTAAGCCAGGACATAATCTAATTTTAAAAGGGGCTCCCGACATTTGGGGAGCCCCTTTTTCGTTCATTACACAACGTGTTTATATACAATAAGTTGCTAATCACCATCCTACCGCGTATTGCCGGCAAAGCTTGCAAATACTAAAAATTATTTACATTTTTATCTGTACACATTCCTAACTAAAACCGACTAAATTATGGTAGGCGCATTTCTTGGTCTTGGACTATTCTTATTAGCCATTGTTGTCTTTTTTTATGTAGTATACTGGCGCATCTTTGAAAAAGCCGGCCGCCCGGGCTGGGAAGCACTGATCCCCATATACAAGTATTTCATAATGATGAAAATTATAGGAAAGCCATGGTGGTGGATACTGCTCATGTGCATTCCTGGTGTAAACATCGTGTTCATCATTATGGCAGTAAATATGCTGTCGAAAAGCTTTGGCAAGGACGAAGGCTATACAGTTGGCCTGATCTTTCTGGGTATCGTTTTCTATCCCCTGCTGGCATTTGGCGATGCGCAATACATTGGACCCTATGGTGACCCTGCGGCATTCGAAGCTGCCCAACAGCCCGATTTTGATTTTGACGCGCCACAACAAAAATTATAGCCGACCACTACCCCAGTAACAATAGTAAAGGGCCCCCAATGTATCTGGGAGCCCTTTTTTATTTTCGCGATACGGAACAAGGAGCCCTTTCTATGGCAGGGTAATTCCTACCTGGCCATTGGCCCATATCAATAATGCGCTGTCATCACAATCGGCGGTTGTACCAAAGTCAACATACAAAACGCGGTTGTTGATGGTTATTTTCAGTTTGCCTTTTGCTATCCAATGACAGGCTACTGCTTTTATTAACGGTGTTTCACTGTTCTTGGTTACATTTATACCATTGGCATATTTGATGGTTGTATTCACTTCTGTTGAATACACATCATCGGCACAGGTGGCAGTGGCGGCGCCTTCAATTTGTGTAACTGTTTTTGTGCCTTCATAGGTAAAGCCTCTGCCGTTTGGCCACGCTACTTTACCACCTGAAATTTTAACCGAGTACTTTACAGCCCCGTTTGCACTGAGGTTGGTAATGGTTTTCACCCCTTCAATATGCGCCCGGTTAACATAATAATCCTGTAAAGTAATGGTAAGCACGGCGCCCGATTTGCGGATAGGCGCAGCAAAGTTCAGGATCACTTTACCTTTTCTCAATTTGCCATCGCGGCAAATACAACCATCGCCATAATTTACCGTAACTGTTTTGGGGAAAGTGGTGTCGTTAGGTTCAGCAGTAATAGTAACGCAGGGCCCCAGTTTCAAAGCCAGGTTAACAAACAGGTCAATGCGAATACGAGCGGTGTTGCCATCGGTTGCTATCCGGCCATTATCAACGGCGCCGGTTTGCAGATCGGCGCCTGCTGCCAGTCCCATTTCGGTAATATCATCATATTCACCTTCTGCGGCAGCGTCTTCCTGGCTAATAGTCTGCGCTTCCGTATCGCTTACAGGAGTTTGCGCGCCGTCGTCTTTTTTACAGGAGCCAATCGATAAAGCCATCAGTAAGAGCATAGCAATAGCAGCTGAAATTCTACATTTCATGAGTGTTCTTTTAAAGTGTAAAAATTGTATTGGTAAAGTGCGCTATTAGGAAGGCCGTTGAGAGTGTAAGTTTAATATCATGTTAAAAAAAACCAGCAAGTGGTTGGGAACTCTTCCCAAATTGGTCATTGAATTTCGGCTTCAACATTCTACATTTATCATTCAATATTCAACATTTATCTATGATAGTTGACCTTAGATCGGATACAGTTACCCAACCAACGTCGGAAATGATGGACGCCATGTTAAGAGCGCATGTAGGTGATGATGTTTTTGGTGAAGATGCTACCGTAAATATGCTGGAAACCATGGCTGCCGAATTGTTTGGCATGGAAGCCGCGTTATATTGTCCTACCGGAACCATGAGCAACCAGATTGCCATTAAAGTGCATACCCAGCCGGGCGATGAAGTGATCTGCGATCAAACCGCGCATGTATATCAGTATGAGGGCGGTGGTATGGCGTTTAATTCAGGCGTGCAATCAAGGCTTATACCCGGCAACCGGGGACGCATCACCGCCGATCAGGTGGCCGCGGCTATTAATCCCGATGATGTTCACAAAGCACACACCTCCCTGGTTTGCCTGGAAAATACTTCGAACCGCGGAGGCGGTAGTTGTTACGATCTGACCGACATACAACAGATCCGTACCGTTTGCGATAATAATAACCTGTCCCTGCACCTGGATGGCGCCCGTTTGTTTAATGCCATTGTGGCCCGCAATGAATCGCCCAAACAATATGGGGAGTTGTTCCACAGCATTTCGGTTTGTTTAAACAAAGGATTGGGCTGCCCCATCGGAAGCATTCTTATAGGCAGCCAGGCCTTCATTAAAAAGGCAAGGCGGGTACGCAAGGTATTTGGCGGCGGTATGCGCCAGGCCGGTTACATGGCCGCCTGTGGCGTGTACGCCCTTAAAAACAACATCATCCGATTACAGCAGGACCATGATAACGCCCGGGAAATTGCCTCGAACCTTATTAAAACCACCTTTACGGCCGGGTTATTACCTGTAGAAACCAACATCATCATCTTTGAAATACAACCACCCTTTCAGGCGGCCCAGGTAGCAGCGGCATTAAAAGAAAAGAACATCCTGGTGATCCCCATTTCACCCACCCACATCAGGATGGTGCTGCATTTGGGCATTACACCCGCCATGGTACAATATGTGGTAAACACTGTTCTTAATTTACAAATGAGCTAGTAACTTAGAGCTAACAATTAAATAACCAGGAAAGATTTATTTTTGACAGCTAATTCAACCGAGTATGTTACCAAAGATCAAGCCTCATCAGACCGATGCATGGGATAAACTGGAACGCCATTACAAGAAGATTTCCGAAACGCATTTGCGCGAGTTGTTTGCAGATGACCCGGACAGGTTCAATAACTTTTCGATTTCGTTTGAAGATATATTGTTCGATTACTCCAAGAACCGCATCAACGCCAAAACCATGTCATTGCTGCTCGATCTGGCAGAGGAATGCAAACTGAGCGATGCCATTGAAGCCATGTTCACCGGCGATGTTATCAACGAAACGGAAGGCCGGTCGGTATTGCATACCGCCCTGCGCAATATGAGCAATGAGCCGGTATATTCCGAAGGCAAAAATGTAATGCCCCAGGTACACCAGGTTCAGCAGCAAATGAAACACTTCTGTGAACGCATTCACAGCGGCGAATGGACGGGCTACACCGGTAGTAAGATAAAATACATCGTTAATATTGGTATTGGCGGCAGCGACCTGGGCCCTTATATGGTTACCGAAGCGCTGAAGCCCTACTGGAAAAAAGACATCCAGGTTTTCTACGTATCCAATGTTGATGCCACCCATATTGTTGAAACGCTGCGGAAAGTAACCCCACAGGAAACCCTGTTCCTGATCGCCTCCAAAACATTCACCACCCAGGAAACCATGACCAATGCACATACGGCACGACAATGGTTCCTCGAGGCAGCCGGCGATGAAAGTTATATTGCTAAACACTTTGTGGCACTTAGCACCAATGAAAAAGAAGTGGTGAAATTTGGTATCGACAAAGCCAATATGTTCGAATTCTGGGACTGGGTAGGCGGCCGCTACTCCTTATGGAGCGCCATTGGTTTATCCATTGCACTGACCATCGGCTACGAGCATTTTGAACAGCTGTTAAAAGGCGCTCATTCAACCGACAACCATTTCCGCACTACATCTTTCGATAAAAATATTCCGGTCGTAATGGCCCTTGTAGGCCTTTGGTACACCAACTTCTTCGATACCCAAACGGAAGCCATTTTACCATACGACCAGTACATGCACCGGTTTGCCGCTTATTTTCAACAGGGCAATATGGAAAGCAATGGTAAAAGTGTTGACCGCAAAGGCAAACAGGTTCGTTACAACACGGGGCCGGTTATCTGGGGCGAACCAGGCACCAATGGCCAGCACGCTTTTTACCAGTTGATCCACCAGGGAACATTGCTGATCCCCTGCGATTTTATTGCACCGGCCATCAGCCATAACCCAATAGGTGATCACCATCAAAAACTGTTATCCAACTTCTTTGCGCAAACAGAAGCGCTGATGAATGGTAAAACCGAAGTGGAAGCGGAAGCCGAGTTAATAAAGGCAGGTAAATCTTCAGAAGAAATAAAGGCCCTGGTGCCGTTTAAAGTATTCACCGGTAACCGGCCAACCAACTCAATCCTGGTTAAAAAGATCACGCCCTATACGTTGGGCCAGCTGATAGCCTTATACGAGCACAAGATCTTTGTACAGGGTGTTATCTGGAATATCTTCAGCTTTGATCAATGGGGTGTAGAATTGGGGAAACAACTCGCCAATAAAATCCTGCCCGAACTGCAGGACGATAAACCGGTGAGCAATCACGACTCCTCTACCAATGGCCTCATCAATGCCTGGAAGAAGTTGAAATCAGATGTATGAGATAACGTATAATAAAAAAAGCCCTCCCGACCGGGAGGGCTTTTTTTATTATATAGAAAGAGTATCTATAATATCCTTGTTCCTAAATACACCTGAAATCCCTGGTTCTTCCACTTGTCCTTGTTATCAATATCATTGATATTAGCAAGGCCTACCACATACCGGCCACCTAACTTCAGGCTACCGATATTCAGTTGCACACCACCCAGCATAGAGAAGTCGCCTTTCTTAAAGGCATCCTGACCGTTATCTACCAGGGTTTTGTCGTGGTTAAGCAAAATGCCAAATTGTGGCCCAGCCTGCAGCGTAAGGAATTTAGCGGGGCTTATGTTTAACAGCACCGGAATGCTCAGGTAATTCAGCTTTCCTTTTACATCATCCACGCCATGTGGATAGATAGAACCGAAATGATCACCTGTACGGTAATTGGTTTGGTTCCACATTACTTCAGGTTGTATACCTACTGTTTCGCTGAAATTCAATTCTGCAAAAGCACCTAAGTTATATCCAAAATTAAACTCATCTTTCATAGCGGTGCCATCTACCTTGAAGATATTTGCACCGGCTTTCGCACCAATATGAAATCCTTGTGCAAATGAGATAGAAGTCAGCGTAGAAGCAATTGTTAATAATGCCAGGGATTTAAGTTTCATATTCTGTGTTATTATTTGGTTCAACAATAGAATTTCAACTTACATGCCAGGGTTCAACCATGCCTGTTAATTTACCTTAACAGCTACGTGAAGAAATACCTAAAAATCAATCACTAAAAACTTAATCCGGCTGTTATGGAATAAACGGTATTCAATTTTGATCCGGGGTCCTGCAGGTCCTGAAGAAAATAATCGAACAATACCTGCGACTGCAGCAGGAACCTTCCTTTTAAATAACTACCCCTAAGCGCCATACAGGCCGACTGAAACGCTAATTGCGTATTGTCGGAAATGTCGTTGTTACTGGGTAGCGAGTTGGCACGCACGGGTGAAAAATTATATGAATAAGAGGTGTTAAAACCATAGGTTTGTGTACCGGCATTCAACATGGCAATAGGAGTTAACGTTATGTTATCCCGTTTAAACAAAACACTGTACCAGTCAAAGTCTTTACGAAGTGAAATGGTGGCCGAGAAATCGCTTACCGAGGTAGTGTTCTTTACGATCACGTAATAGCGGCGCCTTGCTTCCAGTAACCGGGCCAGGCGGCTGGCTTCTCTTTTCTGAAATTCATCTTTACTACCCCAGCCATAACTCAGGCTTATCGTTGGCCGCACCCACCATTTTTTATAAGAGAAATAAGCAAACAATTCATTCTGTATGGGCGTGGTATAAAAATTCAGTGAATCTTTTGTAAAGTACCGGGTATAGGCAATGCCGGTGGAATAGCTCTTTTTTATGCGGTCAAAGGAAGGGCTCACTGCATACTGGTAAAAATTCATCCCGTTGTTTAGCAGGGCAAATGCTGAAGCAGAAATGCCCAGACCCGATTTATGAAAATACCCTACGGCCGGCGAAAAGATCAGTTTCTTTTGCGTATTTACCGTAACGGAATTCTTTTCATTAAAACTAAAATAGCCCGTACCGATGCTTGTATTAACGGTAAAGAAACTTTTGCTGCCTGCTAAACTATCTAAATAGGAATCAAAGTCTTTTAATAAAGAATCCAGGATGGCCGTGGTATCGCCCTTTGAAAATAATGAATCCAGCTTTCCCCCATTCTGGGAAAAAGCCGGTTGTATGGCAACCACTAAAACAATCAGAACGAGCAATTTCTTCATACGTTTGCTAAATAGTCTACGGGCGGCACACACGGATAATGTGCAGAACAACGAAGATGAGATTAAAAAAACTGCCGCCGGTTTAATCATTACTAATTTTTTGCTAACTTATAGTACCTTAACTTATATCACCATTACACTATGATAACCTGTTTGATAGTGGACGATAACGACTTGTCGAGGCTTACTTTACACCAACAGGCGCTACAAACCGGAAGGCTGCGGATTACCGGCGAATGTAAAGATGCCATTGAAGCCCATCGCAATATTACGGCCAATCCGCCTGATTTGGTTTTTTTAGATATAGAAATGCCGGGAATGACCGGTATCGACCTGTTGAAAATATTACCCAAACAAACCCTGGCCATTCTCACCACTTCAAAAAAGGATTATGCGGTGGAAGCATTTGACCTGAATGTGGTTGATTACCTCATAAAACCGGTGAATTTGCCCCGCCTACTGCAGGCCATAGATAAAGTGCAGGATATATTATCCCGCAATGAAGAGGAAATAACAGCCGCTCCCGATGAATATATTTTTATCAGGGACAATAACCTGCTGAAAAAATTACGGCTCGAAGAAATATTATGGATCGAGGCCATGGGTGATTATGTAAAGATCAGAACCGAAGCCCAATGGCATATTGTACATACTACGCTTAAAGCAGTGGAAGAAAAGATCAACTCAGCCCGGTTGATGCGTGTTCATCGTAGTTATATCATCTCCCTCGACAAGATAGATTCTATTGAAGATGGCGCTGTAAATATTATCAACACCCCTATACCCGTTGCCGAAAGTTATCGCGCTAAATTGATACAGAAAATAAAGTTATTATAATTAAATTGCAGTAACAATGTGGATAACTAACGGTCCACTACATTGATTAAGTTAGCAACGCATCCGTTCCCATGGTTAAGGCAGCTTACTGAGGTAGCATCAGTTACCATGAAAAGAAACATAAAACCTAACAGGCTTATACTCTACAGCATAGCGTTTTCGGTGGCCTTTATTGCTGCTGGCATTATTCTTCAATTCAACACCGAGCGGATCATCAGTAAATCCCGCTCTGCCAGCCGTGAAGCCGTCGAGTCTTTTCATTTGCACAACAAGTTGCAGAACATCGTCAAGAATGTTATACTTACCGAAAGCCGGGTACGTGGCTTTGTTATTACCGGTGATAGTAATTTCATTGTTGGCGTTCAGGATACACTTAATTTATTACAACAGGAACTGGAAGGCTTGCAAAAAGCTTCCATGAACCAGTATAATCAGTCTTCCTTCACCCGCCTGGCTTCGCTTATTGAAAAAAGGATCTTAACCAACAATGAGATCATCGATGTATATGCCCGCTTTGGTAAAGTGCAGGCCGAAAAAAGAATTTCCAGCAAGGCCGGCACCATTCTCCGTGACAGTATTACCGATCTTTCCATGCAACTGGAAAAAGACCTGTACGATCAGTTGCAGGCCGGTATTGCGCAGAACAGAAAACGCACCTTCTATGTCTTAATCATCAGCCGCTTATTAACCATACTTGGCCTTTCGGGCATTGTGATCTTATCCTTACTGGTTATTCGCCACATTCTACAACAACATAAACTGATACAGGCTTTAAAAGAAGCACGGCGACAAACCATTGAATCGGCCAATGTAAAAGAACAGTTTCTCGCCAATATGAGCCATGAGATCAGAACGCCTATCAACTCGGTCATCGGCTTTACCAACCTGATACAAAAAACAACGATGACAGAGGAACAACAACAGTTTGTTAACCTGATACAATCGGCCAGTGAGAACCTGCTTACTATCATCAACGACATCCTGGATATTTCCAAAATAGAAGCCGGTATGTTGCGCATTGAAAGCAATCCATTCAGTATCCACGGCCTTTGCAATTCTATTGAGACTATGTTCTATCACAAGGCCCGGGAGAAGAACCTTTCTTTTTCGCTTCACATTCAGGACAATATTCCCGATACACTTACCGGCGATGCAGTGCGGCTTACACAAATACTGGTGAACCTCATCAGCAATGCCATCAAGTTTACACAAAAAGGCGGCATCGCCATCAACATCACTTCCCTTACACAAAACCAGGAAGTGGTGCGTTTACGGTTTTCGGTTAAAGACAGCGGCATTGGCATTCCTGCCAACAAACTGGAACCCATTTTTGAACGATTTCAACAGGGAGAAACCGATACCACACGTAAATATGGCGGAACCGGTTTGGGCCTTTCCATTGTAAGGAGCCTGGTACAGCTTCAGGCCGGAAACATCACTGTGGAAAGCGAACAGGGCAAAGGCACTGAGTTTATATTCGACATTGCCTATTCACTGGTACCCATTGGCGAAACCCTGCCTGCAGCCCTAAGCGACAAAACAGCTATCACCGCCGGTGCTTTCCCCCATGCCCATATTCTGGTAGTGGAAGACAATTCCATGAACCAGCTGTTGATAAAATTCACGTTCGAAAGCTGGAAGGTGAATTACCAGTTGGCCGATAATGGCGCCAAAGCCATTGAATGGTTACAAGACGCCTCCTTCAACCTGGTGTTGCTGGATATTCAAATGCCGCTGATGGATGGTTATGCCACCGCACAGGCTATTCGAAAAGACCTGAAAAGCGATCTTCCCATTATTGCCATGACGGCGCATGCACTGGCCGGTGAACGGGAAAAATGTTTAAGCTATGGCATGAACGATTATATTTCAAAACCCATTCACGAAAAGGAACTGTATTCCCTGCTGAAAAAGTACCTCGATGACAACCGCGACTCCAACCTTGAATCGCTTAAAAACGAACTGCATTACATCGATCTGAACTTTTTAGAAGATTTGGTGATGGGCAATGGTGAGTTCTTAAAAACCATCGTAAAACAGTTCCTGAAGCAATTCCCCGGTGAAATGGAATCCCTTAAAAATGCCATAGATCAAAAAAACATCCAACAGGTGGCTTCGCTCGCCCATCATATTCAATCAACCGTTTCCATTCTGGGTAAAAACACGCCTTTCTTTCAACAACTGGAAAAGCTGGAAAAACTGGCCACCCGGCATATTGCAGCTGCCACCCTTTCCACCGAGTTCGACAAACTGCACGACTACAAACACCTGTTGTTACAGGAAGTAAATCAACTATTGAACGCCAAAGTTTTCTAAAAATTCACCGTAAAAACAGCAACCAAACCCCGGTACCCGCTCACCGTAAATTTCCGGTCATTCGGCTATATGTTTGCCTTGTTCATCGAATCTGCCCCATAAAGAAGGCGTTGGCAACGTAAATTTATATCGTCAACACAAAAAGCCCTACGAACAACCCTTGAAATAATTAGCGTTCAACTTGTTTCACAATAGTTTTTCCCCTAATCCCTAACATCGTAGAATTTCCTTGTCCTTTTACCCTGTTATGATTTAAAAATCATACAATCCTAATGAGTTCATGGTCAAGGTCTGATTTAGTTTTCTGAAAGGAGACTGGCTAAGATGGATTTACGCTGGCCCGCCGCTCGTAAAAGCTTTTCATCTATAACAACCCAAACCGTAAAGTAGCAAATAGCATTTTAGCTGGTCTCTTATTTTTACCCTGCCTTGTAGCAACAACCAAACTTAGTTTCAAAGATCATTCAGATCCGTAACCTGTATTGAAATCCGTACCCGGCCCAAAGCACGGGTTACCTTTTACAGTAATTCGCATGGCGCGACATGCAGCTTCTTCTGAAGCCCTTAAAAAAAAGGGCTTACAAAAAATGACTGCCGGGTAAAACCGGCAGTCATTTCTTTATGGTGAGTGGCCTTGATTGCCACCTAATGGTAGTGTTAGAGTAATGTTATGGTAGGGAAATGGCCTGGGTATAGTATCTGAATTGCCTGGGGCCCCTACAGAAACCGCCTGGTGCGAAAGGCAATACTCAGGCAATACTCAGGCAATACTCAGGTAATACTCAGGTAATACACCTGAAGTCTGATGCCATTCGACGCGCATCGTGAATGGGGAACTGTCAACTTTATCCCAACTCAATCAAAGTAATTTCAGGCAGAATACCTACCCGGCCAGGATAACCGAGAAAGCCAAAACCGCGGTTCACATATAATTTCTGGTCACCGGCTTCATATAAACCAGCCCATTGTTTGTACATATACTGAACCGGGCTCCATTTAAAACCGGGCACTTCCAGCCCGAATTGCATCCCGTGGGTGTGACCGGCCAGGGTAAGATCGATATCGCCGTATTTGGTGCGCACTTCTGCATCCCAATGGCTGGGATCATGGCTCATGAGTATTTTAAAGGGGTATTGTTCAGAACCGGGATAGGCGTCTTCCATTTTACCATACTTGCTGAAATTGCCTTTGGCGCCCCAGTTCTCGATGCCTAACAGCGCAATGCGATCGCCGCCTTTTTCCAGCACCACATGTTCATTCATCAGCAGGCGCCAGCCCATGTTTTTATGAACCTGTTTCAACTGTTCCAGGTTCTCCTTTTTGGCCTCCAGGCTTTCCCACTGAACATAATCGCCATAGTCGTGGTTACCCAGCGTTGAATACACACCCAGCGGCGCGTTCAGCTTGTTGAACACGTCCATATAATCCTTCATTTCGGAAGCGCGGTCATTTACCAGGTCGCCGGTAAACAGGATCAGATCGGGTTTTTCTTTCAGGATCTTTTTAATGCCTTTTTCAACGGCTTCCTTATCGGTAAAGCTGCCGCTGTGAATGTCGGAGATATGCACTATGCACATGCCTTTAAACGCAGCCGGCAGGTTTTTAAAGCTCATACGCAGGCGATTTACCTGGTAGCGGTATTTATTGCCAAAGCCATACACCAGGGTGCTGAAAACGGTTCCACCCACAGCCAGGCCCAGCCAACTCAGAAAAACGGAACGGGTAATTCCCGCCCCATTTTGGGCAGCGTCAATTGGTTTTTGTCCGATCTTCCCAATTAACCAGGTGCCTGCCCGGCGAATATCATCCACCGCAAAAAACAGGGACGCTAATAATTTAGAAATGATGAGCCCAAATACGAGGGCCCGCGAATAAGTAACTGCCCAGCGGGGCCAGTTGTCGTGATTTACATAGGGATAGGTAAATACGTATAACAATGCTGAAATGGAAATGATCCAGTAGCCTATTGTGATGGCCAGTCGGGCCTTTGAAGAAGTAGGCAATACTACCTGCAACACCTGGAAAACATATATATCCAGCAGGGCCATTATACCCAGCAGAAAAAAGAAAAAACCTGAATTACGCATGATTGTCGATAAATAGTTACTAATGTTTCTTAATGAAGTGCCGTTTAACCCCGAATTTTTGGTTAACAGGAATATGAAGTAGGAAATACGATGTAAGAAGAACCTGAGTTTCGTAGCTCACGACTGTATTTCTTACTTCTTACCTCTTACTTCATTGTCTTAAATAGGTTGACGAACCACCTTAACTAAAATTGTAAAAATTCTTCCACCTGCATATCGATAGCCTTCAAAGTGCCGGCATCATGAAAATCGCCGGTGCTGCCATCCATAAGATTATGTACCAGTGAAATAGGCAGTTTATTGGGATGAACCACAACCCGCAGATAATGTAAAATACTTGTTAAATGCTCCAGCCCGCGCAAATTGCCGCCCCGGCCGGTGGCCACGCCGGTGAGCAGGGCCTTTTTGCCCCACCATGTTTTTTTGTAGTCTGAAATATCGAACATGAGCTTTAGCACGCCGGGGATGCTGCCGTTGTATTCAGGAACAATGAAAATGAATTTATTGGTGGGAACTAAAATGTCGTTTTCCAGCTGTATGAACTCAGGGGTTTTATCAATATACTTCCAGCCTTCCAGGCTTAGGAAATTTGGGGTAATGTTCTTTGATTTTAAGACCTGTTGATAATGGCGGGCAACTTTTTCGGTATTACTTCCGGGTCTGTTGGTTCCGGAAACGATGGTATAGATGTCACTCATTGTATTAATAACGTTGGGATAAAGTTCTTAGTTCTCCGTTCTGGGTTCATAGTTTGTATGTTTGCAAACTCAGAACAAAGAACTTAAAACACAGAACAAAAAATTACTACATGAATTTTACTTTTTACGGACACTCCTGCTTTTCAGTTGAGATCAAAGGTACAAAACTGTTATTCGATCCATTTATTACACCCAATGAATTAGCCAATAAAGTGGTAAATGCCGATACCGTGGAAGCCGATTACATACTGGTTTCGCATGGCCATGCCGATCATACTGCCGACCTGGTGAGCATTGCCAAACGCACCGGTGCCAAAGTGGTGTGCAATTACGAAATTTACGAATGGCTGGGCAAACAGGGGGTAACCAATGTGCACCCCATGAATACCGGTGGTAAATGGAACTTTGGCGACTTTGCCGTGAAAATGGTAGTGGCCCAGCACTCCTCAGGCTTACCAGACGGCTCTTACGGCGGTAATCCCGTTGGCTTTATTGTTACTTCCGAAGCCGGCAATTTCTATTACAGCGGCGATACAGCGCTTACACTCGATATGCAACTGGTGCCTACCTGGGCTGAGTTGAATTTTGCGGTGCTGCCCATCGGTTCCAACTTTACCATGGACGTGGAAGATGCCGTTCGTTGCGCCGCCATGATCAAATGCCAGCAGATCATTGGTGTACATTACGACACGTTTGGCTATATTAAAATTGACCAGGCTGCCGCCAAAAAGGCTTTTGCCGATACCAGCTGTGTGTTGCATTTACCAAAGATTGGAGAGACCGTGGATATGAAAAACCAGAAGGGTTTTACCCGGTAAGGCAAAGTAATTTTCCGGTATTTTTCTCACCCAAAACACGGAAAAACAACGGCTTGTAAAATATTAAAACATTAAATGCTGATAATAAGCCTAATGTAATAATTTTGCGTTCCAATTTGGGCATCCTCCATTTTTTGGGGGATGCTTTTTATTGGGGAGTTTAATACAATTTTATTCACTATCGGGTTTGCAGACTGTATTGAATGCGGTAAATAAGTATATTGTCACCGAATTTTGCCCTTTCTACGGTTTAAATACCGGAAAAGACGAAAGGGCCGTGCTGATTTTTCGTGTTTTTACGAGGTGCAGCGCCTAATTAAGTGAAACCAATTTAAAAAATCCAATGACCTGCCCAGGCAGGTAGGAATGTAATTAATCACTATGGCCCGAGTAATTGGAGTAGCCAATCAAAAAGGGGGAGTTGGGAAAACTACTTCCGCCATCAACCTGGCGGCCAGCCTGGCCGTTCTGGAGTTCAAAACATTATTGGTAGATGCCGATCCGCAGGCCAATAGTACCAGCGGTGTAGGTTTTGATCTGCACAATATTCAAACGAGCTTGTACGACTGCATGGTAAACAGTACCCCGGGTAAGGACGTAATTCTGAAGTCAGAAATACCGAACCTGGATATCATTCCGTCGCACATTGACCTGGTAGGTGCTGAAATTGAGATGATCAATTATCCCAACCGGGAAGGTGTATTAAAAAACATATTGGAGCCGGTGAAAGATCAGTACGATTTTATTATCATCGACTGTTCCCCTTCACTGGGTTTGATAACTGTGAACGCATTGACCGCAGCAGATTCGGTAATGGTTCCGGTACAGGCAGAATTTTTTGCATTGGAAGGTCTTGGCAAATTATTAAACACAATTAAGATTGTTCAAAGCCGTTTAAATCCTGATCTGGCCATTGAAGGGATCCTGATGACCATGTACGACGGCCGTTTACGCCTGTGCACACAGGTGGTAAATGAGGTGCGCAAGCACTTTGATGAGATGGTGTTTGATACAATCATCCACCGCAATGCCCGCATCAGCGAGGCGCCCAGCGTTGGAAAACCGGTTATTTTGTATGATGGTCAAAGTAAAGGGGCTGTCAACTATCTGAACCTGGCCAAGGAGATCCTGCAAAAGAACGACATGACGAAGATCAAGCAGGAAGAGCGGATATTAGAATAATGAGGTGGCATAGGTCCCGCCAGGTGGTGGGATTGACATGATCCAAAACAAAAAACCATATACAATCAATGACCAACCCCAAACAAAATAAAGACGCGCTGGGTAAGGGAATTCGTTCCCTGTTGCAGAATATCGATTCTGATCTGAAAAATGCGGCTGGCAATTTGAAAAAAGACGTTGCTGAAAATGTTGTTGCCATATCCCGCATCCCCATCGATCAAATTGAGCCAAACCCACGGCAGCCCCGTCATGACTTTGACGAACAGGCTTTGCAGGAACTGGCTTCTTCAATAAAGCTGCACGACATTGTGCAACCCATCACCGTTTCCCAAATGGCCAGCGGCAAATACCGCCTTATTTCGGGTGAACGCCGGTGGCGCGCTTCTAAAATTGCCGGGTTGGTTGATGTACCGGCCTATATTCGTCAGGCTAATGACCAGGAGCTGCTGGAACTGGCCCTGCTCGAAAACCTGCAACGTGAAGACCTGAATGCCGTTGAAATAGCTTTGAGCTACAAACGCATGATGGAAGAACTGAACCATACCCAGGAACAGGTAGCAGAACGTATGGGTAAGGAAAGAAGTACCGTTGCCAACTACATTCGCCTCCTTAAATTACCCCCGGATATTCAGGTAGCTGTGCGCAAAAACGAGATCAGCATGGGCCATGCCCGCGCATTGATCAATGTAGACACAGTAGATAAACAATTATTCATTTACAACGAGATCAGAAGCCGTAGTTTGTCTGTAAGACAAACAGAAGACCTGGTTAGAAAAATGTACAAGAGTGGTACTGCTGCCGGCGTTAAAGAATCGGTAAAAAGCTCACTCCCTCCAGCTTATAAAAAAATAGAGGATAACTTAGCAACGCATTTCAGTACCAAGGTTAGATTAAATCATAATAAAAACGGACACGGAGCTATTTCGATCGAATACTATTCTATCCAGGAACTGAATAAGATATTAGATCAAATCGGTGTCTCGGCTTAAGTTCGCCTGCATGAAACCTATTTTCTTCGTTATTGCGCTTATCCTATGTATACCCATGCTGGCATTGTCTCAGCATAAAGACACCCTTATTGTAAAAGATACCGCGGGAAACGTGGTAACCAGTACAAAGGTGAAGAAGAGCAACTGGGTGTATAAATACGATTCAACTGGTAAGCGCGTTTACGAACCACGTAAGGCGGCTATTTTGTCGGCCGTTGTTCCCGGTCTTGGCCAGGCTTACAACAAAAAATACTGGAAAATTCCGCTGGCGTGGGCTGCTGTAGGTATTCCAATTTATTCCTACTTCTATAACAGAGGCATTTATCGCGATATCCAATATGCGATAACAGTTGCCGAGCTTGATAAAAATGACCCCGGTTACCAGGCAGCGTATGACCAGGTTGATCCCAAATTGCAATACCTTGTCGACCACCAGTCAATAAACTCACTTACCAACTATCGGAACGAATACCGGAAAGACATGGATTATTCCATTTTATTCACCCTGCTGTTATGGGGGTTGAATGTTGTGGATGCCACGGTTGACGCCCACCTGAAAGGATTCAATGTAAACGACAACCTCACCATGCAAATAAAACCGGCCATTACATCGCCCCAAAGCATTGGTATAGCGCTGGTTTTCAAGTTTGCCGATAGATAATCGCCGAAAAGCGATAACTTTGCACCCCTGTAAATGTTTCGCATTCAACTAACTTCAAAGAGATGAAAATAGCTTTAATCGGATACGGTAAAATGGGCCATGCCATTGAGGAAATCGCTGTGCAACGTGGCCATGAAATAGTTCTAAAAGTAGGCTTTGAAAACATCGGGGATAATACCATCGAAAATATAAAGAAGGCTGATGTTGCTATTGAATTTACCGGTCCGGAAGTAGCTTTTGACAATGTGATCAAATGCCTGGATGCAGGTGTACCGGTTGTAAGTGGTTCTACAGGCTGGTTACAACGATTTAATGAAGCTAAAACACATTGCACCCAAAATAATGGAGCCCTGTTATATTCCAGCAACTTCAGTGTAGGCGTAAACATTTTCTTCGCCATCAATAAAAAGCTGGCAGAGCTGGTAGCTCCTCATCCTGAATACCAGGTTTCTATTACCGAGCTTCACCACACCCAAAAGAAAGATGCGCCCAGCGGTACCGCTATTACACTGGCCGAAGGCATTATGAGTTCATTCAAACAAAAGAAAAAATGGGTGAATGAGACTACCAATAACCAGGCTGAACTGGAGATCATCAGCGAACGGCAAGATCCGGCCCCCGGCACACATACAATCGTTTATAAATCCGACATTGACGATATTGAAATAAAACATACCGCTCATAACCGCAAGGGCTTTGCTTCCGGCGCCGTACTGGCTGCAGAATTCCTTCAAAATAAAAAAGGCATTTATACCATGAGCGATGTGTTAGGATTGTAAGAACACACAAATAATTGAAATATATCATATACATAAATAACCCCACTCCTATGGGGTTATTTGCTTTTATACCGATAAAGCCATCTTTTTACTGCCATTGTTCCTTATGAAAGTTTGTTAAGACCGGAATGATCATAAAAAACAACCAGGATAACATTTCATTACAACCCATCTTTATCACTATCTGTCCAATACAAAATTTGATATTGCTCAATATTTATTGAGATTGAACATTTCTGTAGGGTAATTAAGTAAATTATGGTAAGATTTACAAAACTACTGCTTCATGAACTGTCTCAAACCGATTGATCCTTGTTATACCTGTCCTGCCTTCCCACACTCCGGATCTGGAAATACATCCGGTCCACCTTCACCCATTTTGTTTTTAGCCTCTTTTGCAGCCAGGTCGCTTTTTTTACAGGCAGTGGCAGAAGATTTGATACAACTGTCTATCAGGGCCTGAGGTAGGGATGCCTGCGTGCGAGTATCTGAATGTTTAACCTGCCAGACATGAAACGAAAAAAAATTCGCATGGCTATTGCAGAAGATCACCAGACGGTTATCGACGGATTGTTATCCCTGTTACATAAACATGAATATTTTAAAGCTGTTATCATTACCACCAATCCCAGTGAGTTGCTTCGACAAATGGCCTGTACGCCTGTTGACATTCTGTTTGCCGATATAACCATGTTATACCGCACGGGGTACGAGCTGACCCATAAAGTGAAAGAGTTGTTTCCCAGGATAAAAATGGTGGCCTTGTTTGAAAAAGGGCAGAATAACATAGTGAGCACAATGATAGAAGAAGGATCCATAGCGGGATTTATATTAAAAAGCAATGATAAACACAGCATAACCAAAGCATTGGAAAGCATGATAGAGAAAATTTACTCAACCGATAAAACGCTGAAAGAAATGCCTAATCCTACTGTCCGCCTCAGAAAAATTGCCCCCGAGCCTTCCCACCTTACCGGCCGGGAGCTGGAAGTCATTCGCCTGATAGAACAGGAATACAGCAATAAGCAGATAGCCGAAAGGCTGTTCATAAGCGAACGAACAGTGGAAACCCATCGCAAGAACATCTTCCGTAAAACCAAAACAAACAGCGTAATAGGGCTTATAAAGTATGCTTACAACCACAAACTGGTGATAATAAGATAAGGGCACCCGGGGCCGGTTTTGGGCCTGTCCTGCGGGATTAACAGGGACTTATACACCGCCCCATTTAAGATAGTGGAGGATAAATAAATTATTTTATCTTACGGCCTTATAAACCTGGTTTAAACACCAGGCGACTTTACGTGTTAAATAAGAAAATACATGCTATCCAAGAAAGCCCAGTATGCCTTTAAGGCCTTGATGTATATGGCTGATAAAAAAGATAACGAACCCATTCTTATCGCCGAAATATCAAAGAAGAAGCGGATCCCCCTCAAGTTTCTGGAAAACATATTGTTGGAACTGAAAAAAGCCGGTGTTCTCGAAAGCAAGAAGGGAAAAGGCGGCGGATATTTCTTCAAAGTATCGCCCAAGGATATTCCCCTGGCTAAAATTGTTCGACTAATAGACGGGCCCATAGCCATGCTGCCCTGCGTAAGTCTTTACTTCTATGAACGATGTAAAAACTGCGATGAAAAGCAGTGCGGATTGCACGACATGATGGTGCTGGTACGGGATGCCAATTTGCGCATTCTGGAAAAGAAAACCGTAGCCGATCTCACCAAAAAGATGGTTTAAAATACTTAGTTATAACAGACGGCCCAAACCCGCAACCTTTCCTTAATATTGGGGATTTGTATTGAGTTTCATACTTTAATTGTAGTTTTGCGGCCGAAATAAACATTCAATCAGATATGTCTACTATCACCAAAAACATTGATTTTTCTCTTCCCTATAAGGTAAAAGATATCAGCCTTGCAGAATGGGGTCGTAAAGAAATTCGCCTTGCAGAAGCAGAAATGCCGGGTTTGATGGCGTTACGTGCTGAATATGGTGCCTCACAACCATTGAAAGGTGCCCGCATTGCAGGTTGCTTACACATGACCATTCAAACGGCGGTGCTTATTGAAACCCTGATCGCCTTAGGCGCAGAGGTGAAATGGAGCTCTTGTAATATCTTCTCTACCCAGGACCATGCCGCTGCTGCTATTGCTGCTGCCGGTATTGGCGTATATGCCTGGAAAGGCCAAACGCTGGAAGAAGCTGACTGGTGTATTGAGCAAACATTGTTCTTTGGTGGCGCCGATCGTCCATTGAATATGATCCTCGATGATGGTGGTGACCTTACCAACATCGTGTTCGATAAATACCCTGAGCTGGTTCAGCACATCAAAGGCTTGAGTGAAGAAACCACTACCGGTGTTCACCGCCTGTACGAAAGAATGGCAAAAGGCACATTACCAATTCCTGCCATCAACGTAAACGACTCTGTTACCAAGTCTAAATTCGACAACAAATACGGTTGTAAAGAAAGCCTGGTAGATGCTATCCGCCGCGCTACCGATGTTATGCTGGCTGGTAAAGTAGCTGTTGTAGGTGGTTATGGCGACGTAGGTAAAGGTTCTGCTGCTTCCCTGGCTGGTTCAGGTTGCCGCGTAATTGTTACCGAAATTGATCCTATTTGCGCTTTACAGGCTGCTATGGATGGTTTTGAAGTTAAAAAGATGATCGATGCTGTTAAAGAAGCTGATATCATTGTTACCGCTTCAGGCTGCCGCGACCTGATCACAGAAAAGCACTTCCGTGCTATGAAGGATAAAGCCATCGTTTGTAACATTGGCCACTTTGATATTGAAATTGACGTAGCCTGGTTGAATAATAACTTCGGAAATACCAAAGACACCATTAAACCTCAGGTAGACCTATACAGCATCGATGGAAAGGATGTTATTTTGCTGGCTGAAGGCCGCTTAGTAAACCTTGGTTGCGCCACCGGCCACCCCAGCTTTGTAATGAGTAATTCATTTACCAACCAAACGCTGGCCCAATTAGAGCTGTGGACAAACAACAAGAACTACGAAAACAAAGTGTACGTTCTGCCTAAACACCTCGATGAAAAAGTTGCCCGTTTGCACCTGAAAAAGATCGGTGTTGAACTGGATGAACTGACCAACGAGCAGGCTTCTTACCTGGGTTTACCCAAAGAAGGGCCTTTCAAACCTGAACACTACCGCTACTAAAAACAGCAGGAAGTTATATATGATAACCCTCTCGACATGTCGGGAGGGTTATTTTTTTGTAGTAATCGTATAGTACTGATATACTATATCTTATCATTATAGCCTTACAGTACTATATTTTAAAATTATAGTATTATAGCACTATAATGTAAAACGGGGAAAAAGAGGTATATTTGTGAAAAGCCGGGGATGGTTATGGCTAATATATCAAAGGCATCGGTTATCAGCGGCGATATCATTGGCTCATCGCAACTGAAACAAGCCTCAAGAAAAAAGTTACAACAACTACTGGATGACTTCTTAAAAAACACCACAGCAGAGTGGTCCGATATGCAGGCGCAGCAATATCGCGGCGATAGCATTCAAATAACACTCACCAGCAACCGCCTGGCCGCATTACGAATAGCCCTGTTATTACAAACCTGTCTTATAAAGGACAATTATAAAATCCGCCTGGCCATTGGAGTTGGCGATATAAGCTTTAAAAGCGGTCAGGTAGTCACCTCCGACGGATCTGCCTTTCAGGCATCGGGCCCCTATCTCGATGCATTGACCAAAAGCGGGGATATTATCAGCATCGCCGGCTTCGATGAAGAATTCACCAGCGAATGGCAGGTGCACAGCACTTCCCTCAATTTCATTCTGGAACGGTTAACCCAACAACAGGCCGAAGCGGTTTACCTGCAATTACAGGACCATACCCAGTCTTCCATTGCTAAGAAATTAAAAATTAAACAACCCTCGGTACACCAGCGTCTGCAGGCAGCAGGCTGGCCCGTTGTGCAAAAAATTCTTAACCGGTTTGAATCGGTTATACCAACTGTTTAAGTTATCTTCGAAAGCATGGTAACCTTATTTCAATGGATATTCGCTCACCTCTTAGGCGACTTTATCCTGCAATCGCGTACCATGGTACGCCACAAACAACGGTTAAAAGCCCGCTCCTGGATGCTTTACCTGCATTGTGCCATCCATGGCATTTTAGTTTACCTGTTTGCTCCCGGCTGGGGCCTGTGGCAACTGCCGGTGCTGGTTATGTTCACCCACTACATTATTGATCTTTGGAAACTGAACCAAAAAGAGGGGATCGTTTATTTTATTATAGATCAGTTCCTTCATATACTTACCCTGTTTATTTTATGGTGCCTGTTTGTTGCTCCTGGTGGCTGGTTACCTAAGAACTGGACATGGGTATTGCATAGCCAGTCTGCCTGGGCCATCGCTACCGGTTACCTGATAGTTACCTTTCCCTTATCATTACTACTGGCCAGCGCTACCCAACGCTGGCGCCGGGAAGCCGAAGAACAAAACATCCGTTCCTCGGTTAGCCTGAACGAAGCCGGTAAATGGATCGGCATTTTTGAACGTTTACTGGTCTTTACTTTTGTTATAACCGGTCATTTTGAAGGGGTTGGCTTTTTAATTACCGCCAAATCAATCCTGCGCTTTAACGATATTAAAGGCGCCGAAGCCCGTAAAGAAGCTGAATATATTTTAATCGGCACGCTGATGAGTTTCTCGTTAAGTATACTGGTTGGCCTGATCGTTAAAAGTTTTATTTGATCTACAGCCTGTTGTATCTTTTAACAAACAATTTATAGCCCACTGTCGTTCATTATATAGAACTAAACAGTGTGTTGTATGAAAAATCATGTTTGGTTGGCGATCATTGCCTTTATATGCCTGCCAGCTTTGGGTTGGGCACAGAAAAAAGACAGGAAAGCCGAAATAAAAAGAATTGTAGAAGCGCAGAATTATGTTTTTAAAGCCCAGACAGCTTTACCTACTGCAGGCGCCACCCGGCAATTGACATCGGATTATGACTTTCGGGTATCGAAAGATACGATCGTAAGCGACCTCCCCTATTTTGGCCGGGCTTACACCGCTCCGTTAAACCCCAGCGAAGGCCCCTTGCAGTTTACTTCAACCGATTTTCAATACACCGTAAATACAAACAAAAAGGGCGGCTGGAATGTTAGTATTGCACCCAAGGACCGCACAGATCCGCGGGAACTGCTAATGACCATCTTTGAAAACGGTTCTGCCTCGATGGTTGTTAACAGTAATAACCGCCAGCCCATTTCATTCAATGGGTATGTTACTACAAAGAGATAATTACACAATTGAACCAGCCTTAACGTCGACATACAAAAAAACAAAAGCTCCATATGGAGCTTTTGTTTTTTATAAGATTCAATGATTTTTATTGGGCAGGTTGTGTTTCTGTTTTTGTTTTACCTGCATCGTTTTTATGTTTTGCCTTTGTTCCATGTGATCTTTTATCCTTAGGGTGTATGGCGTTATGCACCTTATCCCCTGCTGTTGTATTCGGTTTTACTTTTGTTTTTGAATCAGCTGTTTCTGTTTTCTTTTTATCCTGCGCAAAAGTTGTAGTTGTAGTCAACGTAAGCGCAGAAGCTACGCACAACATCAATATGTACTTTTTCATAAATTATACTTTAGGAGTACATTCAAAAATTCCATGCCACGCCCCTTATGATTTGTTAATCAAATGTAAACGCATTAGTGTTTAACTATTTAAATCGCCAATTCATTGAAACAATGTTCGGGCTTACATTATTGGTGTAGTTATAATGTCCATACCTTACCTCAATCATATTGAAATGGGCTACGAACCTGTGGCGGGTATCAGGAATACGAAACAGGGTCAGCTTTGGCTTTTGCAGCTATTGGTTACTAATCTTGATACAGCAAAGCGTACAGGCAAACCCTTATCCTTTTTTCAAATTACCTTACAACCAACACTACGTTTATATTTACCTGTATTACAATAAAAATAACAGCCATCATTACGTGTTAATTGATCTAAAACAACTTCTGATAAAAGAAGTACGATACCTCATTAAAATCATATTAATAACGTGCATTCCTGCGTTAGGTTTACATACATGTTCACGCTTACCTCATCCTGCAATATGCTCACTTAAAATCTCAAAATCCCTATGCACCAAACTAATCGCTTACACGTACACTACTACTGTACAGAAAAACCGGCTCCGGCCGTTCAATTACGCCCTGTTAAATCACCAACCAATAGCCGTACCAAACACATTCCAAAAAATGCCTTGCCCGATCAAATCAGCAATGCAGTAATCTTTACCAACATAGCGCAGCAAAAGGCCATTAACCAGTTAATGATAAAAACCCAGGAAAACGAACGAAATGAACTGGGCAGGGAATTACACGATAATATTAACCAGATACTGGCTGCGGTAAAACTGCAACTGGAGTACAGCCTTGAGAATTACGACGAAGAAAAAGGCACTATCGAAAAATGTAAAAACAATATAGATACTGTTATCCGGGAAATTCGAAATTTATCGCACCGCCTGGTATTGCCGCGTTTTGCCGAAACAACCTTGCAGGCAGAATTACAAAAAACAATTGACAATATACTACAGCAACAACCCGTATACCTCGATCTGCATGGTTTAAACGAAGCACTGATACCCGATGATATCAAGGAAACCATTTACCGGATCATACAGGAACAGTTAACGAACATCATCCGGCACTCGAGGGCCCAAAAGGCAATAATAAAAATACACAACACAACTGCCAGAGTATTCCTTTGCATTGAAGATGACGGCATTGGTTTCAACACCAGTCAATGCCGCAATGGCGTTGGTATCACCAATATTTTAAACAGGGTTGAGACATATAATGGAAAAGCTACGATTACCGCTGCTCCTGGTAAAGGATGCAGGGTAGACGTAGCCATTCCGTTAAAATAAAGGCATCACAGCCAGGTGGCCTTATAACCTTTATTTGCTTTTTCTTTGATCAGTTTATCCTTTTCCAGCTGCGCGGTGCTTTCTTTGGCAAAGGTCTTTACCTGCACCTGCCCTTTGGTGCCCACTCTTCCGTAACGAACGATCAGTTTACAACCATCCAGCGCTGCTTCCCAGAAACGGCTGTTCTCCCCTTCTGAATTAATAAGCCGGTGAAAGGTTAAATGATCATACGGTGTTGCCGGTGCTGCTGGTTCAGTTGAAACAGTTGCCAATGTTGTTACCTCCTCTGCTGACTCTTTGATGATGTCTCCACCCAGCTCTTCATGCGCATCGACTGCTTTTTCCTCTTCCTGTCCCGCTTCCTGGTGCAGCCGTTTGATGATCAGCTCCAGTACTTTATCGGGCTGACTTAACCAGTCTTTCGCAAACACATTAATGGTACGCCAGTTGAATGTTTGCAGAATCGCCGGCCGCTGATAATATTGTTCCAGCAGGTTTTCGTTTTTATAATGCCGGTCATCATCCAGCAATATACTCAGGCTATAGGTGGTGTCGGTAGGTTTGGCTTTTACCGCCAGTGAACATTTGAAATCAGACTGCCCCACCTGTTCTGCCACTTCATATCCTCTCTTTTCCAGCTGTTCCCTGATCTGGTTCAGAATGATATTATCTGCCTTGATCTTCGATCTGTCTTTTTTATGCAGCACCAGGCTGTCAAGAATAGTACGGGCCGACCGCATGTCACCACAGCTCACTAACTCTGAATACTGCAAAAAGCGTTTAAAGTAATTGGCCCCTTCATTATACTCGTTGGTAATGTGATGGTGACGGATACTGCTCACCACTGCCATATGTTTCTTTGCCCGGCTGAAGATCACATTCAATCGCTTTTCACCGCCTTTCTTATTAATAGGCCCGAAGTTCATGATCATCTTTTTGCGGGAATCAAAACCATAACAGACACTCATGATGATGATGTCGCGTTCGTCGCCCTGCACATTCTCCAGGTTTTTTACAAACAAACCGGTGAACTGGTCTTCTTCAGTACGGCTCCAGGCATCTTCCAGCGCCTGTTCAAAAGCTTTGTCTTTCGATGCCAGGTTCGTCAGGGCATTTTCGATGGCCTCCTGTTGCTCCTGGCTAAAGGCAACTATCCCGATGCTTTCCCGTACTTTCTTTTGTAACAGGGTTTTCACCATATAGGCTATATAATCTGCCTCATCGGTATTAATGCGTTTTTCATAAACACTATTTGGCAGAAAATGAAAACTGATGCTGCGGTCAAATAATGCATCCACATGTTGGGTAGCTTCCTGCGGTTTGTTTATTTCGATGGACTTCTTTTCCGTATGATGAATGGTCTTATCGGGTATGGTAAGCAGGTTTGCTTCATAAAAAGCGTGGTTACTGAAACTGATCAACGTCTCAAACCGGCTTCGGTAGTGCCAGCCCAACATTACATTACCCAGTTTTCTGGCGCCCTGTACCAACAGACTGTCCGCATCATTGCTTAACAATTCCTCATCGTCATCATCGGTAAACACTTCCAAATCGTCCGGATCTTCAGTACGCACCGCAAAGAAGTTGGTAGGCGGCATTTGTTTGTCATCGCCGACAATAATGGTTTGTTTGGCGCGATACAAAGCCGGGATGCCTTCTTCCAGCGTGATCTGACTGGCTTCATCAAAGATCACCACATCAAAGAAATCGATATCGACCGGTAAGCTGTCGCTCACACTTAACGGGCTCATCAGCCATACCGATTTAAGGTCTTTCAACACCAGGCCGCTTTCCTTGCCAGACAATTCCCTGATACTCTTGAAGCGGATGCTTTTGTTGAATTCGTTTTCCAGTATTTTACGTCCTTCGGTATAATTCTTTTTAAACTCCCGTTGTTCAGGCGTCAGCTGACTGCTGGCGATATTGCTCAATTCAACATTGTGCAAAAAGCGCTGGCGTACAGTGGCCCTGATGTAATCGGCATTTACTTTAAGTAATTGCTTGTAGCAATGTTGTATTTGCCGTACTGCCTTTTCAATGGCATGCATATCGGTATTGGCAAATACTTTATTCTGGTGATAAATATGCGACAGTGTTTTATTGGCCATCCCCGCTTCTGCCTGTAAGGGGGTAACGGGGACCTTCCTGAGCACTTCTTTTACTGAATCGGGCAATTCAGCGTATTCACGCAACGCGGGTAACAGGTCCTGCAGGCTTTCAGCATTCATGCTGATGCTTTCCAGCTCGTCGTAAATATCGCTTACCGGCTTGGTATCATACTCATTCAAACATTGCTGTAACTGGGTTTGCAGCTTTTGCATGCTGTTATTGAGCTTGCTCAATTTCGTTACCAGTTGATTGGCCTCGGCATGGTGCAATAAATAATCTATTTCTTTATCACCCTTTCTGGCCCTGATGCGGTCTATGCTTAAATGGGTGAGGTCAACATTATCAACCTTATATTGCTGTTGCAGAAAATGCCGTTCCATGGCCACCATATTGGCAGCATCGTATTCTTCTTTCAATTGTTGCAATACGGCACCATAACCCGGGTGCACTGCATGCTGGCTGAAATCATAACATTCATCGATCTTGTTCTTCAGCCGGTTCCATTTGCTGTTCAGGAATTTCAAAAACGACTCTTCGAATTTGGCGGCTAATGGTATTGCTGCCAGCATATCCTGTTCGCTTAGTTTTTCTTTCCAGTTCTTGTTCCGGGCCTTTATCTGTTCATATTGTTGTTGCTGCTGTTTATACAAATGAACACCCTTATCAAACTTCCGTGCCTGTTCATTGCCTTCATCAACCAGTGCAAGACTATCCGTTTCTGCCAGGGGATTTAATACAATGGCTACCTGCACCAAATTCCTGATCTGTTCCAGGCGGTTGGTATGTTCAGGTGGAATATGGTTATCCTTTACTACTGTGGTAATATCTGTGAGCAAATTGCGGGAATGCTGCAACAGGTTTTCCAGCACGGTTTGCGGGTTCTCATTGCTGAAGATATTTTCATTGATCTTACTGAACGGGTGCTCTGCAAACGTGGGTTCTGCACCCGTTTCTTCCAGCGCATTACTCAATTGCTGAATAACACTGCCAAATTCCAGCCATTCTTTATAATGCGGTAATGCATCTGCTTCTTTTGCCGGCCGGGCGATCAGGTGCTCTTTCAATTCCACTACCCTTTCGAGCAGTTTCCTAAATTCAATACCGGCCTGTTCAGGCACCGCAGTATGGGTAGCATGAAACTGTTTCAACAGTTCCAGCTGTTCATTGGTTTGTTTTAGTAAGGCATCCCGGCTCGACTGGATCCTTTCCAGGTCCATTTTATTTTTGGTGAAGTCCTCGTACGTTTCTTTCAGATTCCTGATAAATTCCTTTTTATCACCCAGGCTGTCGTGGATGTAACAGCACAATTCATCGAGGCCCTGTTGTTTCAGGCGATGGTACACCACATCCAATGCAGCGCGTTTTTCACACACAAACAAAATACTATGGCCACGGGCAGCAAAATCAGCGATCAGATTGGTGATCGTTTGGCTTTTACCCGTTCCGGGCGGGCCCTGAATTATGTAGCTTTCTTTTTCCCTGCTCTTCAGGATGGCCCTCGTTTGGGTAGGATCGGCCGTAATTACATGGTACCAGTCGTCCGTACTGTTCCAGTTTTGTGTGGTATCACTGGTAGGTTTGGGTTTGCTGCTGAACAATTGTTCAAATACTTCATTGGGTACCTGGTTATCGATCACAAAATTGTAATCGCGTACCAGGCTCATTTTTTTATAGTTGAAATTCCCCAGCACAATGTTACACATATCAAAATCCCAGCTGTAGGGATTGCCTTCGCTTTCTGACAATTCAAAGGAAGGGCGACGCTTGTCGGCTATGCTTTCGGTTAATTGCGAGGGTACAATGCGGGCTTCTTCATGCCCCAGCGATTCCAGGAAGCCTTGTTTGGGCTCCACTCTTTGCCGGAATATTTCCAGCCCCAGTGGCTTGTATTGTCCCTGCTGGTAGCTGTACCCAACATCTTTATAATTGCTTAACTGTTTGCCTGAACGTTGTAACCGTTTTTTGAAATTGGTCACTGTTTGCTTGGCCACATTATGCACCAGCCTGATGCGTGGCTTTTGGATATAATTCAAAACGATCCCCTGGTTGGCGGCGTCTATTTGTCCTTTTAGTAATTGATAGAACTGCTCCGGCGTCATTTCATCCAGGTCTACATAATCGGGTAGTTGAATGCCATACAACTCTTTCAGGTAACTGGCCAGCACCGGATTTACCTCTGCCACATTATCGGTGATCTTTAATACATAATGATCCTCCTTTAATTTCTTGTTCTTCTTCAGCTCTGCCGGCACCAATAATAAAGGGCTTTGTATCCGTTCTTCTGCGTCTTCTTTCAGGTTGTGCCAGTTCAAATACACAATTACCAGCTTCAACTGGCTGAAACCATATTCCTGAATATCGCGTTGCGCTTCTATGCGTATTTTATCGAGTGAAGAAGGTAAATACAAGTGGTCTTCAAACCGCAGGTATTTATTCAGCACGATTTCTTTCATGCCGGTTACGCGGTCAGCAATGTCTTTGTTCCAGGTAAACAACAATTCCGGGCGAATGCTTTGGTAATGCAGCACCATAGGCACGCTGCTTACGGTAAGGTTTACAAACCGCATATTAGGTTTGTAATACAATAAGCGGTTCCTCCTGCTGGTATCGAATAACCGATTACGCAGCTTGTTTAAGATAAGCTGGTTGCGGTTAGTCAATGATTTATTGATCCAGCCTGCTATATTGCTCAGGTCGGTTTCTTTTTCCGGATCGTAATCCCGGTAATGTTGTAACCTGTTTACGATATCATACAGGTCCTGCACGCGTTTTTGGCGGCTTAGTTCCGTCATTTCAGCAATCAGCGCGCTGATGGTTGGGTGTATGCGGTGGTTGTACAGAATGGGATTGCTGCGGTATTTTGCAAACAACGCCAGGTCTTTTTCTTCATACAGGTTCAACCCCAATGCCATACTGCCCAGTACACAGCCCAAACAAAAGATATCGGTGAGCTCATCGTGGTGTCCGAGATTCATTTCAAAGCAGCGGTAACCGGGTATATAGGCCGGGAATGACAACGTTTCATTGCCATTCAGGTGCACCTGTACATTTTCCACTGACACGGCACTGTCGTCGAAGTCAATGTCTGGTTTTGTGGCACCACCCGGATCAAAATGGCGGGATTTATGCTTTTCAAACAGGGCTATTACTTTCCCTATTGCGTTCATAGGTTTATGGGCAGCCCGTTCATCGATGTCCATGCGGTTATCGGTAATAAACAAGGCATTTTCATTTTCAAATGGTGCTACCAGTCCGGCTTCATGAAAACCGATCACCTCCTTACATAAGGGCAGCACAAAGGCAATTACATCGTCTGTTGCATAATCGCCATTATCGAATGCTGATTTCAGGAATTGTCTGAATGATTGAACCTGTATTGACATAATCAATAAATTGAGATCTAAATGGTATTAATGGGATTTGATTAAGCGGAGGCGTCGCCTTCCAGCACCACCTGTTCCTTCCCGCCTTCTTTTAACTTATACCAGGCGGCCATAGTTTTTTGCTTATGCTGCTGCAGCTTTTTATCGCTTAGTTGTAATTCTTTTTTAACGATGGCTTCAAAAACATCTTTTAACTGAATGGTTTCGGCAAATTGAAATGCCCAGCCAAAGGGGATCTGTTCCAGGGCGCCATCAACCAGGGCAAAATCAAGCATAATATACCCCAGGTAATCTTTTATGCTGGTATGCGACCCGTTTATTATTTCTACAAATTGTTCATCGGGTGTTATTTCTTCATCATAGGAGAAATCGGCAAAATACTGTTTGGCCAAACTGCCAACCAGGGCACTGCGGAACCAGTTAGGTTTTAATAACAGTTGCATGAAGGTACGCGTGAACAGCAACAACTCATTTTGTTTAAATACATCCAGCTGGTCCAGGTCGGTACTGCCCTCTATCATTTTTATAATCTCCGCTTCGGCATCTTCTTTTTTCTCATGCCAAAGCTGAATGGCCCTTGCCCTGATGAAATTTTCGGGGTGTGAAATAGTGGCTGCTTTTACTCCACTGGCAGTGGAGAATATTTCTTCTGCCTGTTTTGCATAACTCCCGGCACTTACCTTATCCAACCCAGTTGCTATTTTCACCAGCGAAGTGATCACGGGACTGGTATCGCCTACTACAGTATAGGCACCCCGGTCGCAATAAATTTCAGTGTATAGCCTGTATAAACGGGCTGTTTCATAATAAGCAGGCTCACTGTGATAATTACCGGCAATGGCCATTATAATGCGCTCTGCAATTTCCAACTCACCCTGTAGTGTACTGTATAATTTTACATGGGTCAATTCATGTGCCAGTATAGCCAGCAGTTCATTGTCATCTAATAACTGTGTAATACGGCCGCTGAAAACAATATGTGCTTCGTTGTTAAGGAAAACAATACTCGCATTCATTTCATCGGTGTATTGCGCCTGGTAAACTGTAACGGGTAGTTGTTCCAGTCCCAATTTTTCTTTGGCCTTTTCTACCTTTTCGTAAATGGCCGCATCGGCATTCACATCAAATTTGTAAGTATTCTTTAACAATTCAGTTTTATACTGGGCCAGTTGCTCTTCTTTTGTATTAACAGAAGCAAAAAAATTCCAGGTCTTCGTTTGTTGAGCAAAATGATCCCGAACCTTCAAATGATATGGAAGCGCTTGTAACATATATTGGTATATATAGTATAAAAGAATAAATATATTGGGACGATGTACAGCCTAAACCGGCACAGGATATTAGAATAGAAAGTGAGGCGAACCCGTAATAATTTCAAATACTATGCCTTTTTTACGAAACGCGCTGTACTATGATTTATTTGCACGCCAATCTGAATTAAGAATATTTTTAGAAATTCAACTTCATTGAAAGAAAAAAACAGGCGCTTCCCCGATAGATTCCTTCCTTTCATCTATTAGTTAGATACAATTAGAATGCAACATTTATCTTTCAGCAAGTAAAGAAAGTAGCAAATTTGCGCACGGGGAGCTGCGATTTTTACCATGGTGATAGGTAACTACAATACCAGATTGCAGCCCCCCGGACGCCGCTACTTCTAACAAAAGCATACAAGCGCCGAACCTTACACAGATTCAAACAGGGATAAACGTAATAGAAGGCTTCTTTTTGTGAAAGTTTAAAAAGACAACACGCTCCTTAGAAGATATTTTCCCACATTTTATTTTAATCAGATGCCTGCAGGTTGTTGCATATCGTGCAAAACCTTTTGCAATTCAATGATGGAGCCAGTTTTTGAAACGAAAGCATGAGCGCCTGTCTGCAGGGCCCGCAGTTCTTCGCAACTACTATTGGTAATGGAAAATGCAATAACTTTTATTCCAGGCCATTTTTCTCTTAGAGCGGCAATGGTTTCGTAACCATTCATAACAGGCATGTTAAGGTCGGTAATACAAATATCGGGGCTGTTGGCTGTAGTTAGTTGTCGCAACAGGTCTTTGCCATGAATGGCGGTGAGTACCACTTCATACCCCCACAAAGAAAGGATTTCCTTTATCCCGTTTCTGAAAACCGGGGAATCGTCTACCAATGCTACCTTAGTTCCTAAACTGTTCATAATTACATAAATTAGAATGGTTGTCGTCTTACTAGCGTACGAATGCTACATACAGGCGCCAGGTTTAAAAGGGTTTATCAAGGTATTGAGGAAGGAAGTCCCTTAATCGGATTAATGGTAGGATTGTTTTGCAGAGCAAATGTAAACCCCTTTACAGGCCGGCAAAAATATACAGCACGCATAAACGGCCAAACCAATACAATCACTCCGTCAAAATAAATGTTTTCATTTACCCAGCGCCATTAATGTCATGCCTACACTTGTAAGTTATTCAGAAACCAGGGCCAGTTACCCACAACCCGGCTGCCACATGTTGTCAATTAAAAATTATGAGCTAATCTTGCGCTGAATCGTTTTCTATGAAAAAGTAATTGTGTGAACTGAGTGTTTATGCACCCCATAAGCAAATGGAAAACGATACCCCAAACCCAACAACCCAACAGCTGCTGATACAGCATATCAGTGAAGCTGCCCTATTTACTGGTCCCGATTTTGTCATTACTGCCTGCAACCCGGCAGCTTTGGCGTTGTTCCTTTACAATCAAAAGGATATGCTCGGGCAATCCCTCTCTTTTCTGTTGGTCGCCGCTTCAAATACTACATTTACCGGGGGCATTATTGCGTATACAACCGGTACGGGCCAAATATTAACACTGCAAACGACACGGCATGCCATTTCACCTGGCTTACCCAATGGGGGTTATCTGTTCATTTACAAGCCACTCGAAGCAGAACATCCTTCCACGGGACCATTCACCCAACTCCGTGAACTGAGCGATTATCTTATAAATATCAGGGAAACCGAACGCACCAATATCGCCCGCGAAATTCATGATGAACTGGGGCAGCAGCTTACAATTCTGAAAATGGACCTCTCGTGGCTCAATCAAAAGTTGCACAAATGTGAGGATCCCAGTCTTTTACAAAAAACGGGCGATGCATTGAAAGTGTTGAATGAAACCATCCGATCGGTTCGCCGCATTGCTACCGAGTTACGCCCCAGTATGTTAGACGATCTGGGGCTTATAGAAGCCATGGAATGGCAAAGCAAGGAATTTGAGAAAAGATCAGGCATCAAAATCATCTTTGAACCTGGACTGGCCCATTTACCGGTTAACAATAATATCGCCACTTCCCTGTTCAGGATCTACCAGGAAGCGCTGACCAATATCGCGCGTCATGCTAATGCTAAAACTGTCTTTAGCAAACTACTGGTACAGAACGAACAGGTGATATTAACCATCATAGATGATGGGGCAGGCTTTGATATGCAAACACTTGCCATTAAAAAAACATTGGGATTACTGGGCATGAAAGAACGCACGCTCATGCTGGGCGGACGTTTTGAAATAAACAGCAAACCAGGCGAAGGCACTACGATTATAGTGATCACTCCCCTGCACGACGAAATGGCTACCTCAAAAGCGGATCAATAAAGCAACCATTAATCCGTTTATGATGTACCATATTATTAGATACTTTAAATAATTAAACAGCCTCGTTATGCGGGCTGAACAGACAAACTGATTGATAAATAACCTGACCATGAAAGTACTGGTGGCCGATGATCATGCAATTGTGCGCAAAGGACTAAAACAGATCTTATTGGATGAATACCCGTTTGGCGAAATTGAAGAATGTGCCAATGCCGAAGAATTATTACAAAAAGCTAATAATGGCAAGTGGGATGTGATTATAAGTGATATTTCAATGCCGGGGCGAAGTGGCCTGGAAGCGTTGCACCAGATCCGTTTATCTCACCCCCGCCTGCCGGTGCTTATTTTAAGCATGCACCCTGAAGAACAATACGCCATTCGTGCATTAAAAGCCGGCGCCTCGGGTTACTGCAGCAAAGACCTTGCTCACGAAGAACTGGTAAACGCTGTAAGGCGGGTATTGACAGGGAAAAAATACATTACCCCTACACTGGCTGAAAGCCTGGCCACCCAACTGGAAGAAGAAAAACAACCGGAACCCTATAAACGGCTTTCCGACAGGGAATTTGATGTATTCAAACTGCTGTCAGCCGGCAAATCGGTTTCTGAAATTGCCGATAATCTTTCATTAAGTACTACCACCATCAGTACTTACCGGGCGCGCATATTGGTGAAAATGAACTTTAAAACAAACGCTGACCTTATCCGGTATGCACTCGAAAATAAATTGATTTAATTAGTCAATCGTTTGCGTAATTGTAGACTTTATACTACAAAACAAACATAAAAACGACTATTTATTATAACTTGTATGATATGTTAATTTTGATACAAAGCTTTCACCATGCCTGATAGAAACCTAACTGTGCTGGTTGTTGATGATGCGGCTCTTTTCAGGCAAAGGATCATTCGCCTGCTCAACGAGCAGCACCTTCACCCTGTTTTACAGGCTCGTAATTATGAGGAAGCAATCAGCTGGTTACAAAATGCAACCATCGATCTGGTGTTGCTCGATATCAGCATGCCGGGTAAAAGCGGCATTCAACTGTTGAAACTGATCAAAAACAGGTATCCGGCTATCAAAGTCTGGATCATCAGTAACCATGCCGATGATCATTATAAAAAGATCTGTATCGCAAGCGGCGCTGATCACTTTTTCGACAAATCACTCGATTTTGAAGAGGTCGAGTATAGACTGACAACCATTGGAAATGACATTCAAAAAACAGAAATAGCAGAATAATCAACCATTAATATCACGTGAGAACCAAACCCGTAGCCTGTATGACTGAAGAAGATAAAGTAACGATTGCCGATACCTGTGAAGACTATTATTTTGCCATCATTAACGAAGATGGTGTTATTCAATATGCCAATGAACAATTGGTGCAATGCCTGTATATTGAAAAAAGCACTCCTTCAAAAAACCTCTTTTATAATTTTCTTTCACCTGTTGGCGTTGAACTATTAAAAGACGCTTTGCAAAAAGCAGGTTTTGCAGCGAACCCCTCCTATTTAAAAATGAATCTTTTAAATAGTATGGTTCACAAAGCTAACTGGCGAGTTGCCCGGTTAAAGTCAATTGAAAACAAGCCGGAACTTTTTATATGCCTGGGGTATAAAACAAATATCGAAAAACCAACTCATACACCCACCCCTGGTATCCTGATCCTGGATAGTAATGGCCATGTATTGGATGCCAATGAGAAAGCCGCCGATTTTTTAAACACCAAACCTGAAAGCCTGCTGAATAATCCGCAGCTGGCCGGCTTTTGTAGTTCCTTTAAAATATTTACTGATCCCATCTCTTTTGAAAGCTCTCCGTTGATGAAAACGTTACTGGCGGGCAAGCCTTACGAGCAGGTAATTGAAATGCGTGCTGACAGCCCAGACAGTAAATGGTTACAATTTTCTTTCTATCCACTTTTTGATGACAATGCCACCGCACCCTTTTCATTTGTTGCGCTTATTAATGAACTGCCCTGGCATAAAGAACCGTATGCCTGCGAAAAAGAATTATTCCGGAAGGAATTTTTAAATCTTACTTCAGCCATGACCTGGCTGATCGATGACAAGGAGCGGCTTGTTTTTGCCAACCCGTCCTTTCTTCGATTTTTAAGTCTGAATGAAAACGTTCTCAATCAAAATGCGATTGATGTAATACCGCCATTCTTTACAGCTATTTTTGAAAAAGCACACCGCAATGTGCTGGCAACGGGTACTGCACATAAAAAGATCTATAAGCATCCCCTGGCCGATGGAACAACCAGCTATTTCCTGGTAAACATTTTCCCGGTTCCTCATAAAACAAAACGAATGCTGGGTGGCGAAGCCATGGACATTACTTTCGGGTACAATGTGCATGAAGAAATTGCCCGGGCCAATGAACGGCTGATCCGTTTAACCCAGGTTACCACTGATGCTATCTGGGAGTGGGACCTGAAATCGAACCAGGTTTTTCGAAGCAAACCCCTGATTGAATTGCTGGGCTCGCCCGATAAAGAAATAATTGCCAATAACTGGTGGTACAACCGCATTCACCCCGATGACAAAGAGCGGGTTGAATTAAATGTAGCCAACCTGTTGCATAGTAAAGTTTCCAGCTGGCAGTGGGAATACCGGCTCAAACAACTCAATGGCGCTTACAGAACGGTGCGTGACCGCGGTATTGTAGTGTTTGAACATGAAAAACCGGTGAAGCTCATCGGTTCCCTGCTCGACCTTACTGAGATAAAAGAACTGGAAAACCTGTTGTTGCAGGAAAAGCTCAAACACCAGAAGGAAATTGCCAAAAGCATCATCGATACACAGGAGAAAGAGCGCACCCGCATCGGACAGGAATTGCACGACAACATCAACCAGCTGCTGCTGGTAGCCAAGCTGTATATGGGGCTTTTAAAACCAGCTGAGGCAGCCAACAGGGAAATAGCCGGTAAAGTAGTAGAGTCGCTTGATATGGCCATTGCCGATATACAAACCATTTCAAGAGAAATGGTATTGCCCAAATTAAAAGAAAAGACCCTGGCCGACAGTATCAATGAACTGGTTAAAGACGTTAAAAAAACCTGTCCGTTCAAGATCAAATTCCAGTGCCATAAGCAATGGACCGATGATATTTCTGAAGGAAAAAAGATTGCCCTGTACCGAATTGTTCAGGAACAATTGAAGAATACCATCCAGTACAGTAAGGCCAGCCATGTAATTGTACAATTGGTAAGTAACAACAACGCAGTTGAACTTATCATTCAGGATGATGGGGTTGGATTTTGTCCATTGAAAAAAACCAAGGGCATCGGTTTGCGGAATATTTACGACAGAACCAACCTGTATAACGGAGCAGTTGACCTGCAATCATCGCCAGGGTGCGGCTGCCGGTTAAAAGTGACGATTCCCAAGTGTTAACCAAATTGCTCACCCTCCTACGCTAAAGCTTCGGCGGGCGAAGTATTAAAAAACGAGCTGCCATCTGGGGCTCGTTTTTTTTATTGGGTAAAATAGTTAACTTATGCCCATGCGGTTAAAGATCGAAAAAACACAGTCGGCAGACATAAAAGATTTTCGTCAGATATTCCTGCAGGAAAATAATTTTCAGTTCATCTATGATAAATGCCATTATTACGGCTGGGCCGATGTGTATGTGATCATCTCTAATGAAGCATGCATTGGCTATGGGGCCGTGTGGGGGTCAGATAAAAGAGAAGACCGCGATACCATCTTCGAATTCTACCTGCTGCCTCCTTATAGAAAATACGTCAGTTCCATTTTCCATGATTTTATTTCCACTTCCGGCACAAAAAAGATCGAATGCCAGAGTAACGACTTGTTGTTAACAGGCATGCTCTACGAATTTGCCAAGAATATCTATGCCGAAGCTATTCTTTTTGAAGACTATGTTCAAACAGATTTCCACATGACCGGCGTGCATTTTGGCAGAAACCATAAAGAAGAAAACACAGGGGCTGATGCAGGCGGTTACTATCTTGTACAACATAGCGAAGTAGTGGCCAATGGCGGATTCATGCTCAATTACAATTTCCCTTATGCCGATATTTATATGGACGTAAAAGAAAACTGCCGGCAGCGTGGGCTCGGCAGTTTACTCGTACAGGAACTAAAAAAAGAAATTTATCGCCAGGGGCGGGTTCCTGCTGCCCGCTGTAATATCAGCAACAATGCATCCAAGGCCACTTTAATAAAAGCCGGCATGAAACCCTGCGGGTTTATCCTGAAGGGCGATATCAAAAATGGCGGCGCTATTTAAACGCTTACCTGTTCTACAAAGTTTTTCAGGTTGGTACCAATGATAGATGTCCAGCCCTGCTCGAAATTGGTCCTTGCAAATTCCGGGTTGGCTGCTGCCAGGGTTTCCAAACCTACATGGGTCAATTTCACCCTGGTTTTATCACCTTCTGCAAACAGTTCAAACGTCACAAAAGAATTGCCTTCATACCCATCGTACCGCCAGCTATACTGTAATTTTTCACCCGGTACTACTTCCGTAATCCGGCATTTATGTAAGTACATTGGTCCGCCTTTGGGACCGCCTTCAAACTGAAATTCGAAACCAACTTCAGCCTTGAATGCAACCAGTTTAAAATACCATTGGCGCATCTGATCTAAATCAGTAATTGCATGCCATACCCTGTCGGCTGGCGCATTGTAGGTGCGCTCCACGATCAATGGTTCATTTTTCATAATGTATTTTTTTGGTAAACTTCAATTTTTTGCCAGTACGTACGGGCCGATGGCCACACACCGGTTATGTAACCACCCGGTTGCAAATATATACGTAACCATCCGGTTACTCAAAACTATTTTTGAACCTTTTTATTTGTTGGAAGGTTGTGTCAGCGTAACCCCAGTTTGTAGATTTGTTTCTCAAGGCGAATAGCATATGGCACAATTCCTTCCCTCACCTGCTTTGCAGCCCTATATTAAAAATTTCCTGATCATTGACTGTGAACAGGGAATGGTGAACCGTATTTTACCCGATACTTCCATAGTAATTGCATTCCGGCTTCGCGGACAGGTTTCCTGGTCAGATAATGGCGGCGCTACACATAGCTTTCCCCAGACGGTTATTTCGGGTATCCGGGATTCGAGCCGGCTTGTAGATTATGCAAAAGAGACCACCAACCTGTTAGTGATCTTTAAGGAAGGCGGAGCTGCAGCATTTTTTTCAGCCCCCCTGTATGAACTGGGCAGCATCAGTGTATCGCTAGATCACCTCATTCAACGATCGAAGGTATGTGCTATTGAAGAAGAACTGGCCGCAGCCGATAACAACAACCAGCGTATACTCATTGTAGAACGGTTCTTATTATCTGAACTGAAAATAACGCAATCAGATGCGCTGGTGAGCGAAGCCATACAAAAGATCAAACGCTTAAAAGGCGATATTAAAATAAAGGAACTGGTGGCGGGGCTGCCCATTAGTCGTGATCCCTTTGAAAAGAGATTCAGGAAGATCACCGGTACGTCGCCTAAACATTTTGCTGCTATTGTTCGATTGAAAAGCCTGATCGAAAACTATACCGATGCTATAAGTTTTACCGAAGCTGCCTATTCGGCAGGATATTACGATCAGGCACACTTTATAAAAGACTTCAGAGCATTTACAGGACAAACCCCACATGATTTTTTCAAGGCTCCGCCATTGTGGTAAAATAACCGGCAAACTATTGACAATCGTCATCTATTAACAAGGCAGTATTCATTATTTCCGTATGTTGCAACGTTAGCACAATTTTTTAGGTCTATCGAAATATGCATATGAGATTAATTGGGTTGGTTGTGGTTTTGCTAATATGTAATACCCTGTGTGCACAGGACTGTACTACCCTTGGCCAAACCCCTTCAACGGCCTTTCCGGTATGCGGTGCTGATACTTTTTCACAACAAACTGTACCCATTTGCGGCTATCACAATCTTTACGTTCCTGGTTGTGATGATGGCGCCGCTTACGGCGATAAAAACCCATTCTGGTATCGTTTCACCTGCTATAAAACGGGTACTTTAGGTTTCCTCATTACACCAAACGACCTGGGCGACGATTACGATTGGATGTTATTCGATATAACCGGTCGCGAAGCGGATGAAGTCTTTACCAACACCTCACTGATTGTTACCGGTAACTGGGCCGGAACCTTTGGGGTAACGGGTGCTTCCAATTCAGGCGTGCCTTATATTCAATGCTCTTCAGATCCCGCTAATAATAAAAACTCATTCAGTACCATGCCTGCCATACAGGAAGGGCATACCTACCTGTTACTGATCAGTCATTTTACCGATTCACAAAGCGGGTACAAATTATCCTTTGGCGGTGGAACCGGTTCTATCACAGATCCCCTGGAACCAGACCTTGCGGGGAGCTGGGCCAGCTGTGGCGGAGTTACGGTAACGCTGATCATGAACAAAAAAATAAAATGCAGCAGCCTGTCGGCCGATGGCAGCGAATTCAGATTATCACCGGCACGGGCAAGAATCGTCTCTGCCACCGCTGTTGGCTGCAGCAACAGCTTCGATATGGATACCGTGGTACTTACCATGAGCAACGCATTGCCCCCTAACACTTATCGGATCACTGTTCAAACTGGCACGGATGGCAATACCCTGTTGGACAACTGTGACCAAATGATGACGGCCGGTAACCACATCAACTTTGTTGTTGACCCTGTACAGCCAACACCATTAGACAGTATTAGACCCGTTGGCTGTGCACCTAACAAAGTAGAACTTGTTTTTCGCCGGCCCATAAATTGTAACTCTATTGCCGCCGATGGCAGTGATTTTACTATATCAGGCTCTACTCCCGTTAAAGTAACCGGTGCTGCCGGTAAATGCGTAGGAGGTGTTGCCACTTCCATTTTTGTACAATTATCAGCCCCCATCCAATCTGCAGGTAATTATCGCATAACCCTGAAAACAGGTACTGATGGCAATACCATCATAGATGATTGCGGTCAGCAGACACTTCCCGGCGCTTACGAAACTTTTTCAACCGCTGACACCGTGAACGCCGACTTTACCTACAAATTATACCTGGCTTGTAAGATTGATTCTGTTAAGTTCTCGCATGATGGCGACAACGATGTAAACAGATGGAAATGGAACTTTGATGGCGATGGCAAAAGCAACGATCAAAACCCAAGTTTCACCTGGAGCGTATTTGGTCCCAAACAGGTGCAACTGATCGTCTCGAATGATGTGTGCGCCGATACTTCAACGGCTACAATACTACTCGATAATACCCTGGAAGCACACTTTGGTTTACCGGCAGTATTATGCCCGGAAGACAAAGCGGTATTCACCGACAGCAGCATCGGCAAGATCATAGGATGGAACTGGAATTTCGGGAATGGAAATACCAGCTTATTACAAAATCCCCTGCCGGAAACCTATCCCCAGGTAACCGGCGGCAGGGAAAGGATCTACCCGGTAAGGCTTATTGTTGAAAATGATCTGCATTGCTTTGATACGACCGTAAAGCAAATGAAAGTAGTATACAGCTGCTATATTACCGTTCCTAATGGGTTTACCCCAAATGGCGATGGCCATAACGACTTTTTGTATCCCCTCAATGCCTGGAAAGCCTCCAACCTGGAGTTTATCATCTATAACCGGTATGGACAAATTGTTTTCCGCACCAACAACTGGACGAATAAATGGGATGGCCGTTTCAATGGACAGCAGCAACCAACCGGGGTGTTTGTATGGTTGCTGAGGTATACTTTGATAGATACCGGTGAAAAGGTTTTTAAACGCGGCACCACTGTATTGATCAGATAATCACACACAAAGGAACAGCATTAATTTTATTGTGTAAACACCGGAAAAAAATTATTCACGCAATTCCCTCTTATAGAAACCCAATACCATGGCTGATCCTGCAGGGAGAACAGCGGCTGTTTACTAATTCCTTTGCACTGATGCCATAAAGTTATTACCTTCCCCCGCAAAATTTACCCTAAAGGTGCAATTACCCGGCCCTGATTTGCGTTATGGTATTAGCCCAGTAATGGGCAAAGCGCCAGGAACTACCGTACAAACCACAAACATGACTAGACTTAGATTCCTATTCCTAATTCCTATTGGTTTATCACTATCCGTTCAAGCCCAAAAAACTGACTCCCTGGTTGGTAAATGGAAATATGTTGACGTTTACAATAAACACAGATACGATACTGCCACACTGAGAATCGCTAATGAGTATTTCGGAAACATGACTTTTTACTTCAAAGCCAACAATCACTACAAGGCTTTTGTGATGAATAACATCGACGAAGGTGTCTGGAGCCTGAACGAAGCTACAAGCAAAGTTAGAATAACATCATACAAAGGAAATTCAAACGAATCTCAGATCATAGGCCTGAGTGCAGACAAATTGATCCTTACCCTGGGTGAGGGCTCTTTTATCATGGCCAGAACAAATGTAACCGAATCCGATAATGTTGAACAACCTCTACCCGATATCAAGACTGTTTCCGTTACCAAAAGCCAGATCAGCAAAAAATGGTTTTTAACGCGTCGTGAAGTACCGGGCCGCTCAGAAGCCCAGTTAAAAATGGCGAGTACCCTCATAAGAGGTGCCTATGCTTATTTTAAAAGCAACGGCGTATATGAAGCACAAAGTTTAAAAGTTACAGAAAGCGGTAAATGGGCGTTTGGTCCCGACAATAAGTCAATTATTGTAACCATCGAAAACCAACAACGGATCTGGAATATTAAAAGTATCAGCCCTACCCAACTGGTGCTGATCAGCGGATATACCGAAGAACTTTGGAAATTCTCTACCAAATTACTGTAGGCCTCCTTAATATACCGGTTAAATTATAAAAAATCCTCCCGATCAGTCGAGAGGATTTTTCTTGTGAGTGGTCACTTTATCTCCACGTCCACCCCATCGTTCCAGTGTTTGTATTCGCTGCCCCTAATTGAGCAAACAACGTGAGTTCCGCTTTTTTCACTAATACCTGCCGAAGTATCCCAATAAGTAAAACCGGTATTACTGAATTGCTGCCGGGTGGCATTTGCCATCCTATAAGCCCCATTAACATACTGGTCATCGAACCGCAGTTTGGTAATATCAAAATGCTCACTCACCGGACCACCCATAAATGCAAGGGAAATAAATGTGGTTTTATCCTCGTTCAACAGTTTGTGGTAATTAATAACCGGGAACACCTGGGTACGTTGTAATTTAGAATCACCCGCCACGTCATTGGTAGCCTGCAGACCCGCAGTGATAAAATCGCCATTAGAAAAACCCCGCAACATTTTACACTCGCCACTTACCGCCATCGTTCTATAAGGCACCGTTACACTCTGCCATTGATTGCGATAGGCACCCGTAAGTCGAAAATTACCCGAGAAAATACCAGCCAGCGCCGGATTGCGCAACAAGCAGTGACGTTACATTCCCCTACATCAACATACGCATAACCCCAATGGGCACCTTTGGTACAATCGGCTGTAGTAAACTCTACTTTCAGCCGTTTGCCGCCATATGCACCGAGATTTATAAATACGGATGACCAGGGTTTAAATTTCACGGCTGCATCAACCCGTGAGGTCTGAAACCCCGGCAGCGATGCCGTAGCAATATATTCATTGGAAGCACAGGGCAGGTAGCTGTTTGTTTGCACATCGAGAATACGGGCAATAAACCGGGGCTGTTCATTCGGGTTATGGCCAGGGTCCTGGAATACCACGGCATACCGGTAAGTAAAGGTGGCGTCGTTCGCATTGGCGGGAACAGTAAACTCGTAGGTCATGCGCTCCGCTTCGGAGCCATTGATATTGTTGCCCAATCGCACGGCATACCCACTGCCATCGGGTGGGTTCACCGGAAATAACCCATACGGATCAACGACTGTGGCAGCGGCTTTGGCATATAACATATGCCTGCCGGTGACCGGCGCCGAAGGATTGACCGTTATAATATTATCATTATTCTGAACACTGGTTGTTCCTACATAACAGTTCAAGTTTTGCAGTGAGCCTGCTTCAAAATTAATATTGGCGGGACAGGTACCAGCCTGGGCATGCGTAAGATGATGCAATAGCAGTACAAAAAATAATAATGTAAAGATCCCCTTCATAGGTCATAGGTTAACGAATTAACGGCGGGAAGGGACTTGTTTGATTATACTTGGCAAATACTGTGCAATTATTGTAAGTGCTGACCATCCTTTATTAACATCTGTTTAATTTTTCATACTTTCAAAAGACGGAATGGCTAATCCGTTTATTTTTATCAGGCACTAACAATCAAAATACACTATGGATACCCGCAGAGAATTCCTTAAAAAAGCATCCCTGCTAACAGGTGGCGCCGGATTAATGCAATTATTACCGGCTTCTATTGCCAAAGCACTGGCCATCGATCCCGAAGCCGGGAGCACCTGGAAAGATGCTGAGCACATCGTATTCCTGATGCAGGAGAACCGGTCGTTCGATCATGCCTTTGGCTCCCTGCAGGGCGTACGGGGTTTTAACGACCCGCGGGCTATCCGTTTACCCAATAAGAACCTGGTGTGGCTGCAATCCAATATAGAAGGCGAAACCTATGCGCCCTTCCGCCTCGATATTCATAACACCAAAGCCACCTGGATGAGCTCCCTCCCCCACTCCTGGGCCAACCAGGTTGATGCCCGCAACAACGGCCATTACGATAAATGGCTGGAGGCTAAACATTCAGGCAATAAAGATTACCGTGCCATGCCATTGACCATGGGTTTTCATACCCGGGAAGACATTCCATTCTATTATGCTTTGGCCGATGCCTTTACGGTGTGTGACCACAACTTTTGTTCGTCACTCACCGGCACTACACCTAACCGTCTGTTCTTCTGGAGCGGCACCATCAGGGATAAGCAGGAAGAAAACGCACAAGCCAACGTTTGGAATGAAGATGCCGATTATAATACCATGGTTAGCTGGACCACCTTTCCTGAAAGATTAGAAGAAAATGGCATATCCTGGAAAGTGTATCAGAATGAGTTAAGCGTGGGCGTTGGTTTTACCGGCGAAGAAGACAGCTGGCTGGCCAATTTTGGCGACAACCCGTTGGAATACTTCACGCAATATAATGTAAAATTTCATCCGGCTTATATCGACAACCTGCCCAAGGCAGCAGCGGACACAGCAGCAGCAATCAAAAAAACAGAAGCCCTGTTACAATCTTTGCCATCCGGTGCAGCCACTACAGAAATGGATAAAACCAGGAAGAGGTTAGATGAACTCAAAAGACAAATGGCCGTTATAGAAGCCGATCAAAAAAAATACACCAGGGAAAATTTCGACCGCCTGACAGCCCGGGAAAAAGCCCTGCACAAAAAAGCATTTGATACTAATATAAAAGACCCTAACTACCACGAGCTTACCAACATTACTTATAAAGATGGCGATACAGAACGGCAAATGAAGGCCCCTAAGGGCGATGTGCTGCAACAGTTCAGGGACGATGTAAAGAACGGTACCCTGCCCACCGTATCGTGGCTGGTGGCGCCCGAGAATTTCTCTGACCATCCGTCGGCCGCCTGGTTTGGCGTATGGTACATCAGTGAGGTACTGGATATTTTAACGCAAAATCCCGAGGTTTGGAAGAAAACCATCTTCATATTGACCTATGATGAAAACGATGGTTACTACGATCACATCCCGCCATTCGTAGCGCCGCATCCGCATAAAGCGTCAACCGGGTTAACCTCAGCCGGCATCAATACCGGTGTAGATTATGTGGCCAATAACGACCAGCAATCCATCAAGGAACAGGCGCGTGAAAGTTCCATCGGGCTGGGTTATCGTGTACCAATGGTGGTAGCATCGCCCTGGAGTCGCGGGGGCTGGGTGAATTCACAAGTGTTTGATCATACTTCTTCTATACAGTTTCTCGAAGCGTTCTTATCGAACAAAACCGGAAAGAAGATCGAAGAACCCAATATCTCCCAATGGCGGCGTACGGTGTGTGGCGACCTCACCTCAGTATTCAGGCCTTATGATGGAGAAAAGATCACGCTCCCCGAATTTCTTGAAAGAGATGAATTTATTGAAGGCATTCACAAAGCACAATTCCGCCCACTGCCTTCCAATTATAAAAAGTTGACGGCCGATGAAATAGCCGCCATCAATAAAGCGCCCTGGAGTTCCTCATTGATGCCACAACAGGAAAAAGGCATTCGCAACGCCTGCGCACTGCCGTATGAATTGCATGCCAATTGTAAATTATCGGAAGACAGGAAAACCGTACAGATCAAAATGGGAACCAGCGACACCACCTTCGGTAAACAATCGGCTGGTTCACCCTTTCATATTTACGCACCAGCCCAATATCAACAACAAACGATGGCCAACCGGGCCTATGCTGTAGCACCCGGCCAATCTGTAGAGGATCACTGGCAACTGAATGATTTTGCAAACAACACTTACCATTTACAGGTGTATGGCCCTAATGGCTTCTTTAGAGAATTCAAAGGCCTGGCTGGTGACCCACGTGTAGAAATCGTCTGCTCCCCTGAAATTAGGGTACAGGGCCCCAGCCAGCCGGTTAAACTTGCGTTCTCATTTATGAATTATGAGCCGAAAAAGATAGCATTTGAAATTATTGACAATGCATACAAATTACCTGTTATAAAAGGTTCTGTAATGGCTGGTAGTGCTAAACAATTCAATGTAACAGCAACGTCGTTCGCGCTCACCCAAAGCTTTGGCTGGTACGACTTTACAATTAAAATAAAAGGCTATACACAATTTGAACAACGTTTTGCCGGCCACCTGGAGGATGGACAACCGGGTAAAACCGATCCCTTTATGGGCAGGGTTGTATAACAATACATCAGGAGCAAAACAGTGACGGCGGTCAGCATTTCAGCAGGGGTAAATTAGTAACTTTATAGATAGTCATTTTTTTACTCACTGCTAAAATTTCCGTTATGTCGGATCTGTTTGCTCCTGCCATAGGCTCTGTTAACAAAGTGAACATCCTTGCAGCTAATAGAGAACATGTTGATAACAGCCTGTCTATCGATAGCAAGATATCCTTCCGGCCATTTGTAAATTATTTAAAAGAAAAACTACACGAGGGTTCCAATACCCGGTCGAGAATATACAATTACCTTATAGAAAAATTTGAAGAAACACCAGCTTTATTACAGCCGCTTACTGATTCGCATATCCTGGATGAACACCAGGACCTGCTCGATATGTTAGGTACCACGCTTTTCCCCGTAGTTAGTGAACATGAAAAAAATATGTTCACCATGAGTGTGCCTTACGAATTTTCGATCTTCAACTACTCTACTCCGTTCAGGAAATTGTTTATCGATGAAACAGAAGAACATTTTCTGTTGCCCGAAAATGCAACAGAAGATTATCTTAAACAGGCCCAGTGCGCACTTATGTATGAACACATTCTCGAAAAGTTCTACAATATAAAACTGAATGAAGCGCCCTACCTCGTGTACCCGGTAGTAGATAAAACTACCGGCATGCGGCGTTATTACAAACTGAGGTACGACCGCCGGTTTATCGATATCAGTGCCAAAGGCGAGCTGCCGCAAATACAGGATTGCGGGGTATGTTTAAATACACTGCGCATCTTAGATCTTGAACGGCAACTGGAAAAAATGCCACTCGAGCTGTTTGAAGTGGAAGGCTTTGGCGTATGGATAGCCGAAGACTTCACCCTGCAGGAATCACTGGATTCCATCAAACGGGTGCTGTTGCGCTCGGAAGCCTGCGACACCGGCATCATTAATGAACTCAAAAACAATATCCAGGCACTTGTTGGCCTCAATGATGTAGAGGTTGGGTTAACACCTTTTTTACAACTCAACAACCGGTTTGTGCTCGATGAAACCTGTTCCCAATATGGTATTTTGGGAAAGAAATGGAGAACTGCAGATGCGGATAGTATTAATACCTACCACAAATGCATAGAATTTTTTAGCGAGCACCCCGCGCCAATGCCGCTTTCCATACTCGATGAAAAAGTGGTGGAGGTAGCTCCCTTTACACAAATACTCATCGATGCAGGCATAAGGAGTTATATCATCATTCCCATACAAAACGACGACGGTTTACTGGGTATCCTGGAACTGGCCTCGCCCATTCCCAACCAGTTAGACCAGGACGTTATGAACCGGGTAGAGAAAGCAATGCCGTTGATCTCACTGGCCTTTCTGAAAAACCGGGATACCTTTTCCTATCGCATTGAAAAGATCATCAAGGAAAAATTTACGGCCCTGCAACCTTCAGTGGAATGGAAGTTTGCAGAAGTGGCCTGGGAATATATGCACAAAGAGCAATACAAAGAAGCGCCCGTATCGGGTAACGTTGTATTCGACAACGTATACCCGCTATACGGCGCCATCGATATCCGCAACTCTTCAGTAGAACGCAGCCGGGCACTTCAAAAAGACCTGATGGAACACATCGACCTGGTCGATGAAACGTTCGACCAGCTGCAGACCCGTTTCCCACTGCCTTTACTGGAAGGATTAAAATTCAAGAATTTCAATTTCCGGCAGGCCATTGCCCAAACGGTAACAGCAGAAGATGAAGTGCGCATTTCAGAGTTCTTCAACAATGAAGTACATACGGTGTTGAAGCACCTGAAAAGCAGTCACCCGCAAATGCAGGACATCATCAATAATTACTTCGTTCATGTAAATGATTTCAGTGGGTATTTATATCGCAACCGGAACGACTATGAAATCTCCCTTGCCACTATCAACAATGCGGTATTAAAAACCTTCCAGCAGCAGGAGGCCATCATGCAGCAATCGTATCCGCACTATTTTGAAAGATACAGAACAGACGGAGTTGAATACACGATCTACATCGGGCAGTCCATCGCCCCGCACAATCCGTTCAATATGTTGTTCCTGAAGAATATTCAGTTGTTTCAGCTAACCTCCATGGCCGAGATTGCGCAAATGATACACGCCATGCAGCCAACGCTGCCCGTTCCACTGCAAACAACACAGTTGATATTAATACACAGCCAACCCATGAGTATCAGCTTCCGTCGCGACGAACGGCGGTTTGATGTGGAAGGGTCTTATAACATTCGCTATGAGATCATGAAAAAAAGGCTCGATAAAGTACATATTCGCGGTACCCAGGAAAGACTAACACAACCGGGAAAGATAGCCATGGTTTACAGCAACCCTAAAGAAGCCGAGGAATACCAGGAATACATCCTGTTTTTACAAAACAAAAGATTGTTACAGCCGGGAATCGAATTCCTGGAGCTGGAAGAATTACAGGGTGTAAGCGGATTGAAAGCGTTACGGGTGAATATAAATCTGGATAATAACCAGCATTGAGGTAAAAACAATTTGTGGCACACTTAAGTAATGGTTACGGGTTTCAAGTTACAGGTTACAAGGTTAATAAAGCGGGCCCTGCAACCTGTAACTTGCAACATGTAACGGCAAGTGTTAACCATTAAGTTGTAAAGTAATAATCACCCCCTATTACAAAGGACAATTCTCATGATAGTTCACCAGTTCAATAGGCGCTCTCTCCATGGTATACCCTTCATAACGCACCAGAATGTCATCCAGCACCGCAGCGATGGCCTCAGGATCCGTAAGCGTCATTAGTGATGTGCGAAATTCTTTAACCCCAGGCAACCCTTTAAGGTAACGCAGGTAATGCCCGCGCATAGCATATATGCCGGCAACAGGACCTTTATATTGCAGTGATTTATGCAGTTGCTGTTTGCATACATCAACCCTTTCTGATACGGTTGGTGCAGGCAATAGTTCGCCCGTTTGCAGATAGTGGCGGATCTCCCTGAACAGCCAGGGATACCCGATAACTGCGCGGCCGATCATGATGCCATCCACTCCATAGCGGTTTTTGTATTCAAGCGCTTTCTGCGGACTATTGATATCTCCGTTCCCGAAGATGGGAATATGTATTCGTGGATTGTTCTTTACTTTGGCAATCAGGCTCCAGTCGGCCTCGCCTTTGTACAACTGGCAGCGGGTGCGGCCATGAATAGTGAGGGCTTTTATACCTACATCCTGCAGGCGTTCCGCCACCTCTTCAATATTTTTGGAATCATCATCCCAACCCAGGCGGGTTTTTACTGTCACCGGCAGGTTGGTCGATTTTACGCAGGCTTCGGTCAATCGCACCATCAGGTCAACATCCCTTAACACCCCGGCTCCGGCGCCCTGGGCAACGATCCCTTTTACGGGGCAGCCAAAATTGATGTCCAGCAGTTCGGGCTGCGTAACATCCACAATCTTCGCAGCCAGCGCCAGGCGTTCTTCATCGCCTCCAAACAATTGAATGCCTGTAGGCCGTTCCTCATCATAAATATCCAGTTTCCGGCGGCACCGGATGGCGTCGCGGATCAACCCTTCGCTGGAAATGAATTCTGTAAACACCAGGTCGGCCCCATTGCGCTTGCAAACCACCCGGAAAGGCGGATCGCTCACATCCTCCATAGGGGCGAGTAACAAAGGAAAATCAGGGAGTTGTATATTACCTATCTGCACCATTCGGGTGCAAAATTGCAGTAAAAAACCGGAGGGGCAAAATTAGAAAATCAAAGGTTGGCAACACAGTTATTGCCAGAAAATGCGCGGTTTTCCACCAAATCGACACGTTTATCAAATTCATCCGCCACTGACTTTTTGCTTTTATATTTTTGTTGCGTTTATATATACCATCCTATTAAACAAACCGTAATTATGAAGATCAGTTCGCCCTTTTTTCTCGTCGCTATTACCGGTATTATGTTCGGAGCCTGTAAAAAAGAAGATGGCCCCGCCGGAAAAAACTCATTGATCAATCAGGTAGCTGAACCAGCCGGTGTCAATTGTGCGGTTGGCGGAGTCAAGATCGTTTCAGGGATCGATGCCAACAGCAACAATGTGCTGGACAGCAACGAAATTCAAAAAACAGACTTCGTTTGTAATGCCAATGGCATTTACAATAAGGAAACGATCATAAATTTTCCCATTCCTTCAAGTCCTTATCTCGCCATTGAACTAACCGATGAAATGGAGTCCCTGTCGGCCATTGATTTCAACATCGCAAATTACCCGGCTGATTCGGTTGCATTCAGTGCTTATATTAGTTCATACGATGGACTGGCAACAACTTCTGTAGAATTATACGATCAAACAAATAACAAGGTGATTGCCAATTCAATCCTTACAACCCAATCAAAGGAGGGAGTACTAAAATCTACTACTGTCAATTTTTTAAAGGATCTGCCGAAGGGCCCTGTAAAATTAAATTTCGGTTTAAGAACCAACAACCAAATGGCAGGCGGCTACTTATATTCTGCAGCACTCAAAATATATAAAAAATAATATAGTTCGACGGTTTCTTGTCTTATAGACTATCCACCCGGATAGTCTATTTTTTTGCCAACCCAATCAACTACAACTTATACCATTCCGGCTACAAAAATTACCACGTACAATTAATACCTTTAGGCATTAATACTCTACCACATGTCTTATTGCAGCGTAATCCCATCTATGGAAGAACCCAGGCGCAGCCTGCACAAACACTACCATGATAACTACTATGGCTTTCCTATTCATGACGACGATGAACTGTTTGGCCGTTTGATCATGGAGATCAACCAGGCCGGTTTAAGCTGGGAAACCATTTTGAAGAAGGAAGCATCTTTTCGCAAAGCCTACAGCAACTTCAGCATAAAAAAAGTGGCTGCCTATAAGGAGGCCGACCGGGAACGTTTGATGCACGATGCGGGTATTATTCGCAATAAACTAAAAATAAATGCCGCTATCGAAAATGCCAAAACCATTGTAACCCTTCAGAAGGAATTTGGTTCGTTTGAGAACTGGCTCCAGCAAAACCATCCCAAAACAAAAGAAGAATGGGTAAAGTTGTTTAAAAAGACATTCAAGTTCACCGGCGGCGAAATAGTAAATGAGTTTCTCATGAGCGCTGGTTACCTGCCCGGAGCTCATGCGCCTGGTTGTCCCGTTTACAACATTGTGTTGAAGAAAAAACCGCTGTGGGCTAAGAAATAGCTTAACCCCCAGCCTTTAACCCCAAATTGAACCGCTCGCCAATTACCCGTTTTAATAACCCTATCTGGCACCTGTCCTTCAGCAATAAACACCTCATTTGTCTTTAATTCCATCCTGGATAATTGCGACAGGAATATCCCGGCATTTTCTTCACTTAAATTAAACAGGGCGGCTATATGTTTTGTAAGTGATTCCATGTTGTTTATTTCCCTTTCTTCCCCTGATTGATCCTTCCCATCACCTGACGGAACAACACTTTGATATGGTCGATCTCCTCCCGATGTGTGGTTTTCTTTCTTGTTCCAAAATAAAGGGTATTCTTGACCTTCTTATCTCCCTCCCAGATCAACTTTATCTGGCCGCTTTCAATTTCTGTATAACAAAGAAAATCAGGGATCACGGCCAGGCCTGTCCCGCCACTTAAACAGCGCACAATCGAGTTCAGGTTAGGTACAATATAATTCGGTCTGAATTCCGGTTTCTTGCCAAAATTCAGCGTCCAGAAGTTAAAGAGGTGTTCCATATCGCCCGTGGTGCCATACCATTTTTGTTGCTTCAGCCAATGTTCGGTTTTATCCCTGTTTTTTGTTTTATGAACTTTTCTGAACGCTTCGAGGTCTACGTCCTTGCCGCCTACCAGCACAATATTTTCCGATGAAAAAGCCTCGTGTTCTATGGTTCCGGAAACTCCTTTTTTGGGAGTAATGATCAGGTCAAGAATGCCTTTATCTAATTGATCGAGCATCTCAGGATATTCACCAAAGCTGATGATCAGGTTAAAGGGCAGTCTGGAAACATATTGCTCAAGGGTGATCTGGAAGGTCTCAAAACACATCCCTACACTAATGGTAGGCGTATGTTTTTCTATTGACCGTTGAAAGTTCATCTCCACATCCTCCAGCTTTGTCAATGCATCGGAAATGGCATTGTACAAAACTTTACCCCGTTCCGTAGGGATCATTTTACGCCCCGTACGATCGAATAGTTTGTACCCAACATACGTCTCCAGCGAAGACAAATGCAAACTAACCCCCGGTTGTGAAATAAACAGGGCATCTGCAGCGCCCGTTAATGTTCCCGTTCTGTAGATCGCTTTAAAGGTCCTGTACCATTCCAGGTTAACCATACATCAACTATTATTTTTATGATACAAAGGTATAAATCATCTTATTTCCATAATACCAGGTGCCGGTCTAATTTTGCCCTGTCAATTTAAAAAGAAGGAAAATGAAAAATATCTTAATTATAAATGCAGGACAACATTTCGGTCATTCAGGTGGCCGGTTTAACCACACCGTAACAGCGGAAACACTTGCCTTTTTCGGCGACCAGGAACAGGTGCAAGTTAAACAAACTAATATCTCCGATGGATATATTCCTAAAGAAGAAGTAGAGAAATTCGTTTGGGCCGATGTCATCATCTACCACACCCCTATCTGGTGGTTCCAGGTGCCAAATGGATTCAAGAAATACATCGATGAAGTATTTACTGCCGGGCATAACAAAGGTATTTATCACAGCGACGGTCGAAAAGCAGATAATCCGGCAATCAATTACGGAACTGGCGGCATGCTGCATGGCAGACAGTATATGATCACCAGCAGTTGGAACGCCCCTGAAACCGCGTTCACATTACCAGGTGAGTTCTTTAATGAACACAGCGTGGACGAAGGCCCCTTGTTTGGGTTTCATAGAATGAATGCCTTTACCGGCATGAAACCCCTGAAAAGCTTTCACTTTCACGACGTAGAAAAGAACGCCAATATCGACCGGGACATGAAAAAGTACCGGGCACACCTGAACCAGGTATTCAAAACAACCACCAAACACGAGTTAATAAACCAACATAATTAAACAGATTTAAAATGGAATACAGAAAACTAGGCAATACCAACCTACAACTGTCAGCGATCACCTATGGCGCATTTGCCATCGGTGGCAATATGTGGGGCGGCACAGAAAAAAAAGAAGCTATCGATTCTATACATGCGTCGCTCGACCGTGGCGTAACCACCATAGACACCGCTCCTTTTTATGGCTTTGGCTTAAGTGAAGAAATGATTGGAGAAGCGATAAAAGGGAAAGACCGTTCCGCAATTCAACTCCTGACCAAATTTGGCCTGGTGTGGGATGGCAGTAACAAAGGCAAGGGTGAATATTTCTTCGATGCAGAAGCCGGTGGAAAAAAGCTACCCATATATAAATATGCTTCCAAAGCCAACGTGATAAAAGAACTGGAAGAAAGCCTGCAACGCCTGGGTACCGATTACGTCGACCTGTTGCAACTGCACTGGCCCGATAACTCAACCCCCATCAGTGAAACCATGGAAGCGCTGGAGCTATTGATACAACAGGGTAAGGTCCGCGCCGCCGGTGTAAGCAATTACAGTGTAACGCAAATGAAAGAAGCAGACCGCACCCTACACCTCACAAGCAATCAGGTTTCCTACAGCATGCTTAACCGGTCAATAGAAAATGATCTGGTTCCTTATGCGCAGGAGACCAATACAGGCATTATTGTATACAGTCCAATGGAAAGAGGTTTGTTAACCGGCAAATATTTTAAAGAAAGTAAACTGAAAGACAATGACCATCGAAATGGGTACTTTGGACAGTTTGATCTGGAAAAAGTAAAAGCTTTCTTACAGGCTATTGAACCCATTGCCCAAAATAAAAAGGCATCTCTATCACAACTGGTTTTACGCTGGACAACCCTGCAACCCCGAATCTCTGTTGTGCTGGCAGGCGCCAGAAATGCCCAACAGGCAATTGAGAATGCTGCAACTATGGATCTTTCATTTGGAAGCGATGAATTACGATTTATTGATCAACAGTTAGAAAAATTAAGCGTACCCGTAACACAGTAATAAATGAAGTATCGTTATAGCCCGCCGAAGCAATCTTCGGCGGGTTCTTTATTTGTTACAGTAACCTGCGTTAGTAATCAGCTTTACTAAATTTATCCATAACAATAGTTGAATTATATTTTATTTTACATATCTTGCTTTTCTTTGCTTCCAACCAACCATCGCAACTTATTCGAGATTCCTTCCCCAATATCTGAAAGGCGTGACCAATTTTTGTTTCTCAGGAAATGATTCCCTGGTTACTATTTAATTTATCAGATTACTAATCAAAATCGTGGCGATCCTTTTGGGATTGTTTTAACTCATTATGCCCCTTATTCAACATCCATTCAGGGAATCTAATTCACCTGATCTAATTCTTCATTACTGCAACAGGAAACATATACCGATAGGTAAAATTACACTATCACAGCTACCAGCTAACAAGGTCCTTCCATACCTATTACTGAAGTATAACTAGTAAAAGAAATTTAATTGCTGTTAATTGAAGTCTATGATATCTCTTATAGCCAACACAGGAATTCAATTCCATACTGAAAAAATATTGATCGATACCGGTGACGGAAGAGGCAAAATGTATTTTTACGAATGGTTCGATTCAACGGAGAACAAGCTTAAACTGGAACTGGCACACTATTATGCCAACGATGATGTTTGGGTAAGAAAAAAAGAACTGTTTACCTATGGGTATTTAAAGGACGGTAAAGTGACCGACGAATGGGACGTTGTAAGAAGAGAGATCCAGGAGATCTCCAAAAGCAACGGCGTAAACTTTAATATGTCGTTGAATAAATGTAAGATCGAAAACTTTGAAAATACCTGGTTGCCATTTCCTTATTTCGAACTTAATAAACAAAACAATTCAGTCTTTGGTCCTACCAATTGGTGCAGGATAAAATTGATCCCTACCGCAGCTTCTATAGCCGGTAAGCGGGAATATCAGGTGGTTTTTGCTTTCGATACAAGAGCATTTTATGAAGATGGCAATTATGAAGATGAATTCCGCGAAACACCTGTATTTGCCAGTGAGTTTGAAAGCGCAAAAAGCTATGCACCCTGTAAAAGTGAATTCATGCTGATTGACTTTTGTTCGGAAAATTATAATTGCGAATGGGTCAATGAATATATACTCCGCATTTATCACCACACAGATAACATTGCTGCCATAACGCCGCCCAAGTTCGTGTATATGGCATCCTATGTTTTCCTGGTAAATTATATCCGGCAAAACTGCAATTTCCCGATCGTAAACCTGTATAAGGACAGAAATGTTCAATGGTGCACGGCAGATCTTGCCCTGGACATCGGTAACTCAAAAACAAGTGCCGTCCTTTTCGATGAAGGTGATTTTACCAGGGTAAGGCCCCTGGAGTTACAGGATTTTTCCAATCCCGTTACTAAATATCATGAGCCTTTTGATATGCGCCTGGCCTTTCATAAGGCGCGATTTGGCGATATAAACATGCTGGAGAGCAAACAATTTATTTATCCAAGCATAGTACGGCTGGGAAAAGAAGCAAATAATTTGCTTTACAGTACCATTAATGAAAACAATGGCCAGGAAAAGGTTACTACGTTTTCAAGCCCCAAACGGTATTTATGGGATAAACGACAACATGGATTTGAATGGGAACCCGTTCAGTTAAAAGGAGAAGAAAAAGAATCGATCTGGTTAAATGGTTTATCGCAACAATTGAACAGTGACGGGTCAATCAATAAGGAAGGAAATGGAGGCAGAAACAGTTCCTATTCAAGAAACTCCCTGATGACACTATCATTTGTAGAAATCCTGGCCCAGGCCCGGATGCAAATAAATAGTTTCAGGTACCGCGATGAAATGGGCAATGCCGACAAACCCAGAAAAATTAACAGGATCATTATTACCTGTCCCACCGCCATGTCAAAGATGGAACAGATCTCTTTGCGCAAATGTGCTGAAGAAGCAGCCATCATTCTCGACAGATTTATAGCCAATACCTACAATGCTCCCTTTGAATATAAAGAACTGGCTTCAAAGATCAATATTATTCCTTCTGTAAAAAGCCTGTCGAATAAAGAAGAAAGTCTTGAATGGACCTATGATGAAGCCACCTGTTCGCAATTTGTATTTCTATACGCTGAAATCTCAAAACGATATCTTAACAACTGTAAAGAATACTTTGAACTGTATGGGAAAGTAAGAAAAGACCTGCCAGGTTACAATCAAAAATCGCTGACCATAGGTTCTTTTGACATCGGCGCAGGGACCTCAGACCTGATGATCTGTTCGTATGAAAATACGAATGCAGCCCAAACAACTTTGAAACCGATACCCTTATTCTGGGAAAGTTTTTATTATGCAGGTGATGACCTGTTGCAGGAATTTGTACGTCAGTTTATAATAGAAGGGCCGCATGGCGCTGTAAAAAATAAACTGATAGAAATGGGCAAAGGGGATAGCGCGTCTGCCCTGTTGTTCGACTTTTTTGGGATGAACCATTCCTCCATGACTGCCCGGGACAGACAGCATCGAAGCGATTTTAACCTTCAGGTATCACTGCCCATAGCGTTGAAACTGCTTGAACTGGTTCAGCAGCATATTAAAACGAAGGACCTCACTTTTGATGAAGTATTCGCTACTGGCAATTACCCCAGTGAAACCATACTTACGCACTTTGAAAAGCACTTTGGGTTTTCCATCAAGTCTATAAAGTGGAATTATAATATTGATGATGCCAATTTGATCATCGTAAAAACATTTGAACCGCTGATAAAAAAAGTCACCGCCTTAATGTACGCCTATAAGTGTGACTTTGTCTTGTTAGCCGGCCGGCCTACCTCGCTAAAAAAAGTGGAAGAACTGTTCCAGAAAAACTTCCCTGTACCACCCAACAGACTGATAACCCTCAATAATTACCGGATAGGAAGGTGGTATCCGTTTCAGGATGGAAATGGATATTTTAAAAATCAGAAATCCATCGTTACGATCGGTGCCATGATTGGCAATATCGCCTCCGACCAGGGTGGCTTATCAGGGTTCTCACTGGACCTCAGTGCCCTGCGGGAAAAAATGCGATCAACCGCTGATTACATTGGAATAATAAACGAAAAAACAAAACGGATAGACGCTGCTATTCTATCACCCAATTTACATTATTCCTCCATTGTGGTATCAGGCCTGCCTGTTACATTAGGATGCAGACAACTGAACACTGAAGCCTATCCCACAAGAGCCTTTTACGTGCTGGATTTCAATGATGAATTCATGGAACGAAAGTTCAAAAAAAATGGCATTACCAATATCAGGCAATTGAAGGAAATGGTAGAAAGTGAAAAATTGAAGATCCGCCGTCAAATGCCGCTGAATATGAAGATTGCAAGAGAGGATTATGCACTTGATAAAGAAACCCTGTCCCTGGAATCTGTATATGATAATAACAACAATGAATTCCCATCTGGTTATTTCACTTTACAAATTCAAAGTTTGAGCGAACCTGAAAACTTCTGGCTCGATACCGGAGAATTTATTTTAGACATCAAAACCAGGCCTTAATTGAAAGTTAGCCATGAAAAATACCATTCACCTACATCTTGAAAAGTTACAAAAATCAATTGACTGGGTTAACGGAAACCTGAATGGGGAAAAAAAGAAACTCTCTTACAGCAGGCTGGTAACCAACAGAGGTAAATTGAAAAAGATCGCTGACGCAATGGGAGAAAATCCCGCAGCAGCCGTATATGGCGAAAGTCAGGTTGGTAAATCTTACCTGGTAAGTGGGCTGCTGTCAACACCCGAACAACGATTTTGTGTATCAGATGCCAATGGAAGAAACTATGATTTTATTAACGAAATAAACCCCATTGGCGGTCAAAAAGAAGCTACCGGCCTGGTAACCCGATTTTCATTGCACCACAAAAGCCTAAACAATCAATACCCTATTAAAATAAAGATCCTTTCCATAGTAGATGTGGTATTGATCCTGTGTGACGCTTATTACAACGACTCCAACTCACACAAACTTATAAACTCAGAAGATCTTAATAAAGAGATCAATAAATTGGTAAGATCAAAGGAAGGGAGTAATACGATCCAACAGGTCATCGAAGAGGATGATGTCGTTGAAATAAAAAACTATTTCGACATTCACTTTAAATCGAAAAATCCGTACCTGGAGTGCTCCGATTACTTCGAAAAAATATCGTTGACCATATCGCTATTTGAACCGGCAGAATGGCCTGCTGTTTTCTCTATACTATGGAATAAAAACAAATGCATCACCGATATTTTCAGTAAACTGATCCAGAAGTTCAAAGAAATTGAATTTGTAGCGGAAGCACATATTCCTTACAGTGCTGTTCTTCGTGAATTCGGCACTTTGCTCGATGTGGCCCGCCTGAATGAAATAAATCCCCAGCATGCCTATCTGGAAGCAAATTACACCCCGGAAACACCCATCTGTTATATTGATAGAAACGACAATAAGGTAGAAAAAAATGTGTCGAAATCATACCTGTGTGCCATAGTAGCCGAACTGATATTCAAATTGCCGGAAAACCTAAAAGAGAGCAAACCATTTTTAGAAAAAACAGACCTGCTTGATTTCCCCGGAGCAAGAGCCCGAATGGAAATTTATGAAAGCAATATTAAGGACGAGTTGATCCCACAAATGCTGTTGCGTGGTAAGGTAGCTTACCTGTTCAACAAATACTGCAGCAGTTACAAAATAAACACCCTGCTTTTCTGCCATGGCAAAAATCAGTCAGTTCAAAGATTAATGCCGGAACTGCTAAACCGCTGGATTGAAAATTTTATTGGTAGTACCCCCGAAAAAAGACAGGCATTTATTACTACGTCAAAACTGCCGCCATTATTTGTGATTGGCACCATGTTCAACCTGGATTTGAAATATGAGCAAAATGACAAAAAGGGAAACAGTGATGCCTTAAACAACCGATGGTCGCAAAGATTTTCGATAGTGCTGGAGAAGGAGATCTTTAACTGCGAAATCTATGACTGGTTAAAGAACTGGACAACGACCGACAAATATTTCAGGAACATCTACCTGCTACGCGACTTTTATTATTCATCGGAACTGCAAAATCAACTATATGAGGGGTACAACAGTGATAAACAGGAAATAAAAGAGATTATTCCTTTCAATTATCCCGATTTCAGGATCGATTTAAAAGACTCCTTCCTGAATTACGATTTTGTAAAAAAACACTTTCTCTCACCGGAAGAATCGTGGAGCCGGTCGGCAGGTATGAACCAGGATGGAACAGGTTTAATTATTGAAAACCTTTCCATCGCCGCCATGAACATAAATGTGGCCAGAAATGAAAAGTTTGTCAGGGAATTAGCACACATAAAAAATGAAATAACGGAAGAACTGGAGAAACACTATCATAGTAAAAACTCTGACATCCAGTTATTGAAAGCAAAAGAAATGGCCGGTAATATCCAGCTTAAACTCGACGCCAAATTTGGTGAAGAATTCTTCTTTAGCAATTTGATCAAAAACTTTTTAATTACTGAGGGCGAGATTTATAACTTCTACCGGAACAAATTAAGAAGTATAGAAATAGACCAGAATATCAATATTGAAAAATACAGTGCCATCAGGTTAAATACCCCAAACCTTAGCCTGACCAACGATTTCGATACCAATCTGGAAATATTGCGTAAAGCATATGAAAAGTCATCATTGGAGCAATGCAGGCTCGACTTTGAAAAAGAAGGAATCAATTTGCATGAACTTTTCTACGGCAATAAAAACAGAATTAAAAATTACTCTAAAACGCTCGCAGAAGAACTGGAGGCGTATTGGTTTGACCAATGCCTGAAAGTAAAACTGTACACCAACCTGCAGGAGGTATTTTCCGAATCGGAAATTGGGGATATAACAACCATGCTGCGTTCTCTTTTCCATAAGCTTCATTTAGTAGACAGGATCGCCGAAAGCATCAGAAAGTATGTTGACCGATATGACAAAATAGAAGATGTTCAGGAAATGATAGCGGATATAAGCGCTGAAATAATAAACAAATTTGTAAACACCATCGGGTTTGCCTATTTCACCGAAGAAAGAATTGTCGACATCCGTACAGCCAATGTAAACAAAAGTCTGGGCCTGGAATTAAACCACGATGCACTTTCGCATGAAACCTTTACCACTGAAAATGTAGCGGAACTGTTTGATGTATTGGACAAACTGCCCGACTTATTAAACGAGCCTCAAATAAACCAGGATATCGTAAAAAATATCCCCCGCTACAGCAACTATAAAAAATGGCGCGATCTGTTGAAGCTGGGCTTTATTTCAGTATGTGATATTCCCAATTACGACATTGAAGCCAATGAACGATTGGGCACATTGATGAAAGAATACGGTGATATTAACTACACGGCATAAATAAATAATTATGGCCAGAAAAGTTGCCATTTGTTCCTGCAACGTAAATGATTTTCACTCCCCTGTAGGTGTGGGGAAACTGGAGCTGTATAATCGCTATGCTGAGTTATGGTCCGTTATTGAAAATACGGTAGCCGTAAATTACCGGCATTTCGTCGCGCAACCGAAACCAGGAATGAATGGAATTATTACGTGGTATAGTGTACCCTTTCAGGAAACGCCCCGGCATATTTATGAACTCTCTGGTTTTGACAGAAAAAAATATGACGCCATTTTAACGGCAACACTTGATCATTACAATACAATCATCAATGCCCTCCAGCAGGAAAATAAAACGGAAGAACACGAATACCTGGAGAAGGCATTAAAGTTCATTGACGAAAATTTTATCTATTGTTTTGATGGAAAGGTGGTGCTTGGGATCTGGGGCATGAAAGCAAAAGGTGATAAAAACAGGATCAGTGGTGAATATACCAAAGACCTTTACCTTGTTAAACCAAGAATAGAAATAATATTCAATGCAGGCAATCAGGGAACTATCAATGGACACGAAACTATCCTCAAAGATAAAGACACCCACATTGGTAAAGACGAAATACCATTTGTAATACCCCTGGGCAATTTTGAATTTATTGGTTGGGATGAAGACCCGGAAGTGTATTTAGCCACTGAAACAAAAATCTTCACCGCCCAATACCGGGAAAAGGAAACTGATCTACCGGTTGATCCCCCATCACCCGATTTTTATGAGGCATCCTTTATAACAGGTGACAAGGGAGTAATAAAAGGAACAGCAGTGGTGAAGGTCAAAAGCGGAGAAGAGCTACCCATGTCGGGCATACCTGTCGCTGAAGCAATTTTGGGGTATATTTTTAAAGGCTGGCTACCAAACCCGCTCAACATCAAAATAACTGATGATATCGAATTCACAGCGCAATATGAACAGGTTCCCCAACAAGCTTCCCCAAGCGGTGAAACAGGTAAGAAGAAACCACCCCGGCGCGAACCCGGAAGATTGGGCTACATAGGTATTATGGGTTTGATAGTGATCTTAGTTTACCTGCTGACTATATTTTACAGGTATATCTATCCGATTCCAGCTGATAAGAATAGAGGGAAGGATACGCTTCCTACTACCATTCCTACCATTCCTACCATCCCTACTGGTCCTAATACTTCTACTACTACCCCTCCCCCCATCCGCAAAAACCTGCCCCCGGAGCCACGGGTTATTATTTCGTTAGACACCTTACACATTGGCATCGGATCCGATAAGGCTGTTAACATTGTGACTAACAGATTGAATTTACTCCTGGATGGAAATGCGTCCATCTATCAGTTTGCTATAGATTTTAAAAATGCTTATCCCCCCAATGAATACCAGATCATCTATTATGATCCCCAGATAAAGAGCCTGCAAATAGAGATCCCGGCTACCCAGCGGGACCTGGTAAAACAGGAGCTACCCAAAAAACTGAACAAGTACAGCGTGTTTATCTGGGACGAATCGCTGTTTGAAAACTTTTTCCAAATGAACGACCCTGCCTTACAAAACAAATCCCGGAGCTGGCATATAAACGCCTGCCAGGTACGGAACGGCTGGGACATAACATTAGGAAAGCGAGAGATTGTGACGGCCATTATTGATGAAGGGTTTAATCTCAATCACCCGGAGCTGGCAGGAAAAGTAGTGAAACCGTTTAACGTATGGAACAAAACAAACACCATCATTCCTTCTGCCTGGGACCATGGTACCAGGGTGGCCGGTGTAGCGCTGGCAAGGGGTAATAACGGAATAGGCATTTCCGGCATTGCGCCGAATTGCAGCTTTATGCCCGTTCAGGTGGCAGATTCCAAAGGCCTCATGACAATCACTTCCGTTGTAGAAGGGATTTTAACTGCGATATATAGCGGGGCAGATGTGATAAATATTTCCCTTGGTATGTCCTTTACCAAAAAACTGGTTAATTATTCCAGAGCAGCCCAACGGAATTTTATACAATACCATTTTAAGGAAGAAGAGCGGTTGTGGAAAGAAGTATTCAGGATTGCCGATGAACATAATACCGCTATAGTAATAGCCGCAGGTAATGGGAATATACTGGTAGGCGTAGATCCTTTACAGCGGTCATCACAGCCAATCATTGTAGCCGCTGTAAATAAATCAAAAAGACCATATTCCAAAACCCGGTTTTCAAATTTTGGCGAACGCTCAACGGTATCGGCGCCGGGTGTGAATATCTATACCACCTACGGGAAAAAAAGTTACAACTACCTAAGCGGCACCAGTGCAGCCACCGCCATTGTAACCGGCGCCGTAGCGCTTTTAAAAAGCGTAAACCGGAATCTGAGCGTAGCTGAGATCAAAAACATACTCACGTCAACAGGTTTGCGAGTATCAGGCGATGTAGGAAATATGGTCCAATTGGGAAAAGCATTAAAGAAAGCCGAACTGTCAGAATATCCGCAAAGCAACTTTTATAAGGTACAAAGCAACAAATCAGTGAACATAAATAAACGAACATGAACTTCAAAATATCTATTGGCACAGTAATCAGTCTTATAGCCTCCTTACTATTTGCCTCTGTCTGCTTTTTTAGCCTGTATTTTTTCACCTATGGCAACCTGCAAAAAAGCATATTATTAGCCTTATGCCTAAGTTTCATTCTTGTATGTTTTGTGCTGGTCTTAAAAGAGATAAAGGCGGTAAGAAGGAACTTTCTGCAAAACGCATTTCTGGAAATACTCATGCTTATTGTATTCCTAACGGCAGGCATTATATTCTTAATTCCTTTCTCTCATTACTTTACGGTCCTCAATAAAAAAGATCAGCTGAAAGGAAAGATCGAAACCGATTTGGATAATGTAGCAAACATGTTTACGAGGTATGAAGAGTTTGCAAAAGATAGAATGAATAAATATGAATACGAACTGAACGCAGCGATAGCAGGCAAGGATTTAAATTATAGCGTTTTTATTAATGAAGGATTCAAAAATAATGGTGAATCGTTAACCATACAGAAAAACCGGTTAATGACCATCTTCGAAGATGATTTGATGCCATCGAAATACGACTCCACAAAAAAATATGCTATAAATTTAATAAACCAGGATAAACAGCTGGCAACAAACTGGATCCTGCCCGTAAGGTTTTTAAACGTCATAAACAACGTTGAGAAAACAGCGAACGGTTGGCTGACAGAATTAAAGCGCTACGATAACTCAACTTCAAACGCGCAAAGTACCCCGTTTGATTATCCACTTACATTTGGCTCAATAAAAGGCGAGCTTACCCAGCGTGAATTCCCTGCCGTAACCGCCATCGTTATAGCCTCCTTATTATATCTTATTTTATTGATCCCCTACTTTGCCGCTGACCGGGACCCGAGAAACCCGGGAATAATAGACCTGTTATTCAGAAAAAAGACAGTCACAGAAGAGCGGGGAGCCATTTTATAAAAATTCATAATTACTAACAAATACATGTATGAAAGAATATATGAGTGAATCTGAAAAAAGGAATGTGATGGATAATATAGAAAATATTTCAGCAGAAGACCTCTATTTTAAATATATAAAACCAGGCCACATCCCATTCTCAAAAATAAAAGATACAGGCAGGCTGGAAGCCAGCAAACGAAGAAAAATTGAAGACCTGATTGCGCAGGATGAAGCCCGGGAAGAGGAATGCTGGGTGGAAACATTAAAACAGTCCACCATAGAAGCGTATGAAAAATATATTTTAGCTTATCCCACCGGAAAGCATATTCAGTTAGCAGAATTTGGAATTGAGACATTAAAGCAAAAAGAGGCCAATGAAAACAAATTTAAGAAAGACCTGCTCGACAAGCTAAAGGCAAACCTCAATGGTGATTTCACCCCGAAGATCATTAGCGAATACCTCACACAGGAGAAAATCACAAAAACCGATCTAATCAATTTAGGGGTTCCACTGGATGTGATTGAATCGCTGGCTTTCTTCAAAGAACCAACCCTTGAATTAGGAGAGATCCCTGAGTTCATTCCGGAAGGCTTTACAGAAGTTTATTTCTGGGGCATTCCGGGTTCAGGTAAAACCTGCGCCTTATCTGGCATTCTTAGCCATGCCGATAAATCAGCCGCGTTTGGCATTGGAAGCGGCCCCGGATATCACTATATGACCCACTTGAAGAATATCTTCAATACTAATATTGGGTTCCTGCCAGCAGCCACTGTTACAGAACTGACCCAGTGTTTACCATTTGAATTAACTGATGATCATGGGAAAAAGCACCCCATTGCGCTTATTGAATTGTCTGGCGAGATCTTTACCTGCTACTACAATGAAATGGCTAACAGAAAATTCACCAGCGATAAGCATAGAAAAACATTTACTACGGTAACCAATTTTCTAAATAGCAAAAACAGGAAGATCCATTTCTTCGTGTTCGACTTTGGAAAGAACCCCAAGGAAAAAGATGACAACGGGCTGTGCCAGGACGATTATTTAACTGCCGCACAGAAATATTTTAAGGATAATGATATTTTCAAAGAGCTTACGGATGCTATTTATGTGGTAGTAACCAAGATCGATCTGCTGGAAAAGAAAGGCGATGTAGCATTAGATCCTGCGCAACTTTATAAAGTCCGGCTTAATAAAGCAAAAGATTATTTAAATACCAACTATCCTTCGTTTGTAAACAGACTTAAAGATGTTTGCAGAGACTACAGGATCAATGACAACAGCGACTTATCTGTTTTACCATTTAGTTTAGGGGAAGTATACTTTAATAAAATATGCAGGTTCAATAATACCTCATCCGCAGAGATCGTATCGATACTGAAAAACAAAACCGGTATCCTTAGAGGAAAAAGTAAGCTTTGGGATTTCTTTAAACAATAACTATGTCAAACGCAGGAATAATAATACAGGGTACAAAAGATGGATTCAAGACATTGTACGTAAGCCCTCAGTTACCTGAAACAGATAAAATGTCCATCGGGTACGATATCCGCCTGTCTTCGCCTTCAGAAAACGCTATTAGCAAACAATGTTATGGCATTTCCTTTTCACCCGGTGGAAAAGTATATACCATATACCGGGCCATGTATGATGGTCCCCGGAATATGGCAGTTGGTTTTTTAGGCATTTCCCTGTTTATACCAGCTGGTCAAAAGCTGAGTGGTAAACAAATACAGGAATTGCTCAATGAATTGATGAAAACGTACCTGTCTTACACTATTGAAAATAAACTGGGTATTCAGCCTGAAGACTGGTCATTCATAGAAGTCACCTTACAGAAATATGTGTTCGAGAAGGAGCCAAATCCCACTACTTTTTCACAGGGTGAAAAAGATGCAGCCTATATATTTTACGCAGATACCGAACTACCTGTCTATTTTAAAGAAATTTACCAAAGCCAGTATAAAAATTACCGGCAAATATTGTTGGTTAATGAAAAGGAGCGACATGACAACAACATCCTGTCGGCTATAAAAGGAGCAGAGGACATTACCCATAAAGTTGATATAGAAAACCCAACTTATCAGCTTTGCATTCAGGATACAAAAACTATTACAATAAAGGTAGAAAATGAAGCCATTGAGGACAAGCAGGAAATAACAAGGGAAACGAAACTGCATGTAGAATATTCCAAACTATACCATATCCCCCAAACATATACTGGAACGTATGAAGAGCTTGTAAAAACGGATCCTTCCATATTTAAAGTTGATCATAGTGAGAGGAAATTTATTGTAAAAAGTCAGTCGCTTAAGATTAATAAAAAAGAGCTTGTCATCAATGTCACTGATGAGGATGGGGTTGTAAAAAGAGAAGATATAAGTATTACTTTCAACAAAAAAAATTCCGCGGAATCATTTTCCGTTCCGAACAGTACCATCATCTTTGATGGAGAAGGCATAACTCAAAGCTGGATAATTCATATTAATGGCAGGAAAAAATACGCATCAGCCTCAAGAGTAATTGTACCAGAGGATGAACTGTATGGCTCAGTTTTTTTTGAACTGAAAAAAAGGAAACGCAGGTTTCCTATACTTAAAAAACTTAACAGTCCTGGGTTTGTTTTACTTGGCATTTTAGCCCTCATAATGGGTTTAGTGGCGCTTGCAATAACGACATTAGATCCCCCTTATCGAAATGATCAATCAACTACAAAAGAGGAGGTGAATCAATCACCCACTCAATCCCAAACTACACATTCTTCATCTGCCACTTTTCCTGATCCCAATCTTAAAAGAGCTATCGAGTCTTATGTAAATGGTATGGATCTGTCTCTGAATAAATTAAATGATTACAGGGAACAGTTGGAAAATCATCCAGATAGTTCCTATAATGAAATTTATACCAGGTTGATAAATGCCATTAAATTAAGGAGTGCGATCAATAGCTGTACTGACAAAGAAGACATCCAAAACGCATATACTAATATTCCGGGGCTTTTAGATCCTCAAAACGATTTATTGACCCTGATACAAAATAATTTTGAAATATTTTCCAAAATCGACAATAGATCCGGCTTAGCGCTCTCTACCATTCAATATAAAATAAACGATATACGGGATAAAGAAGCAAAAAAAATAAAAGCGGATAAGTTAAGAAATGAAAGAATAGAACAGGGAAGACAGCTGGCAGAAGATGCAGTTAAAGCAACAAGACATGAATCTTTGGATAATAATCCTAAAAAACAGCCCAATATAAAACCGAAGGCTCCGCAAATATATTCACTCGAAGAGTTTGCCACCCTGATAAAAAGGATTGAAGTAAGAGATGATCTGGATAAACTCTTTGAAGAAGCTAAAATGTCGGATACGGAAAAAAACTACTACAATATAATAAAAGACAACTTCAGTAAATTTTTAAAAATAGCCGGCCGGGAAGATTTACCAACTACCCGGCTTTTTATCCGGATAGATTTACTTAAACATCAATTTTAGCAGCCATGAAAGTTATAAAAATAACCTTAGCAATTCTGGTAGTCTTGTGGCTGGGTATTATTACCTCCCAATTTCTTATTCCTGCTACCACTGATCCTATTTCCAACAATAGCCCGGATCTCGATTTAATAAAGGACACTATAAAAAAATCGACCATTGACAATATTCCGGAAAACAAACCGGCAGCAGATACTTTAATAACGCGTCCGCCTAAACATAAACCTAAAGCAATTCTTTCTCCTAAGCTTAAAACTCAACAAAAACTGGTTTATTCAAAATACACGCTTACTGATTTTGCAGCCAGGTTAAGACACATTGAAACCAGAAATGATCTGGATGAGTATTTTGAACTAGCCAGAATGACGGAAGTACAAAAAAAATATTACAATATAATAAAGGAAAACTTCGCTAAGTTTTTAAAAATAACCCACAGAAAAGAGATACCAGATAATTCGCTTTTCGTGCGGATAAATTTACTTCACTATTAATACTTGCAGACATGAAAGCCACAAAAATAACATTGGCAATTCTGGTGGTAGGGGTAGTAGGCTTCTGCCTGTTTCAATTTTTTAGAATAGGGCCTGGCAAAACAGATCCACAACCAGGAACGGGTCCCAATCCATTTGCGGAATGCACCAAACAAAAAATAGATCATTTAAAAACCGCTCCCGCTTCCTGCTTTTGTATAGATGAATATAATAACATAAAAAATGACATTACAGAATACACCAATGCTAATAAGATTGACGCAAATCTCAACAACAGCTTATCGCAACTATTGGAATTTGCCTATACCCCGGTATTTGTCAACCAATCTTATTTCGTCTTCAAAGGATCGGAATGGGAAAGAAGTAATATAAATATTATTCGTACTGAATTAAGCAGGTTGTATAGGTCAGCATTCATAAAAAACACAACAACGCTCAGTGGCATAAAAGATATCCTGGCCAAGTTTGACGAGATCAATACTTTTAATGTAGAAGCCAGTGGCTTTACCTGTAATGTCCCGATCACCGGGTATGCTCAACAATTTGATCTCGCCAGCGCAAAAAATTATATAACCAGGGCAGCCGGGTACCATGCCTTAAACCATTATGTAAATCACTGTAAATCGTTACAAAAACGCCTGGAAGCAGTACCAGGGCTAATGTACGATAAACACCTTACACATCTTAGGAAAAAAGTAGAGTACTGCATAGGAAAATATGAAACGCAGGTAGACATGCCAACTTATTACAACACCATATTCAGACCCATTTTTGATGAATTTGATGTTTTTGCCAAAAGCTACCACACCTACTCCGTTTCCGTTGAAAAGCCACTATTTGATCTGGAGACTCTAAAAGAAATGATGATTAAAGAAGATAAAGCCGCTGAACTTTATTTTAATAATAAGTCAAAAAATGAAAAAACTACTACTCCTTAATATTTTACTTTGGGCTCTACAACATACGATCTGCGGGCAAACACAGGCCGCGGACAAAACCCAGGAATGCTGGGAAAAATATGACCAGAAGACCCTGCAGCTGAATGCGCTTCAGCTAAGAAGCAAATTGATTACTGATTCTTTAAACACACTCATTGAAACTTTACGTACCAACACGGAACATTTGACAAAACGCATAAACAGACTAAGTGGAGATAGTGCTAAATACCAGCCTAAGATCAAAATAATAAATAACCTGGAAGAAAGAACGAAACACGCAGAAGAGCTTTCAGCAAATCTTATAAACGATACCACCGGCAATGGATTTAGAAAACTAAGTTTAATAAAAAAAACGGATAGTATAAACGCCCTGCTTGCCAAAGTAAATGATTTAACTAAAACCAGCACTGAGCTGGAGGGATTTAAATCTGCCAATAATAAACAGTTAGCAGACCTAAAAAGTTTTTATGACGTTTCCTTTGCAGACCTGCTAAAAATAACCTCGCTCGACCGGCTTAAAAACGATTCACAGGTTTTTACTACACTTGCAAAGGAAACTGACATTCCCCAAACATTAAATGATCTGTTGTTGTTCAAGCAGGCTGAATTACTTTTAAGTAATAAGCACAATAAGGCAACTATTGAATCGGCCATAAAAACCTTACAGCCCATTATAAACCGGGAAGGAACAAAACAACTGGTTAAATTATTGAATGACTATGAAAGTTTAACCAAAAATGTAATCAGTACCTTCAATCAAATCGAAAAAGGCAATGTACTAAAAGCTGGAAAAACGCCAGACCTCATCAATGGAAAAAAAGACAAAGTGTTACGGGCCATTGAAGATTGTGTTTACGATAACAACATCGATCTTACCAGGTATGTTTATTTAAACCAGGTTATAACAGCGGTAAAAAAGAAAAAAATGAAAGATGTCGATGATGATATTCAGGAAATAATACACCAATTGGAAACTGTAAATTAAAATTTGATACCAAACCCTGACCGGCATCAGCATTTGACAGATTTGGCTGATTAGATGATCATGATCCCGTTTAAATACGCGACCTTTACTACCAATCCTTCCACTACGACACAATAACGATTTCGCATACCCCAATTCATCATTCATTTATCACTTTTAAATGGGTCGTTATGTATTTACCTATAACAAAAAGAACGCGTATTGAAAAATTATTGCTGGCTGTACTGCTCATAAGCCTGCTTTTTAGTTGTCATAAAGTCGAAATTCCCAAGCCACCACTACCACAAGATGAAAGCGCTACTGTGGTGTATGACTGGTATAAATTTATAGCACTCGTTCAACGTCCGGCCAATCCACAGCCTGCAGTGATCCAGAATATGAGGAATTTTGGGTTTATAGGAGTAGGCCTATATGAAGCGGTTCGTAATGGAAACATAGGAGCTGAAAGCTTAGCAGGCAGCCTGTATCAAATGCCTGCCATGCCACAGACGGATACCTGGAGTCAATATCTTTGGAGCGAAAGTGCCAATGCAGCCCTGGCAAGCATGTTTAAATTGTTTCTGGTACTTACCGATGCGAATAAGGCAAGTATCGACTCCATGGAAATGGCCAATTACACCCGGTTCAGTGCAAGCACGCCAGAAGATGTATTGCAGCGTTCACAAGCTTTCGGGCGGTCCATAGCAACTGCTATTTACGACTGGTCTTTAACCGACGGGTTCAATCTTTCCAGTGTGGGGTATGTACCACCACCTGTTACCCCCGGTTCCTGGGTGCCTACCCCACTTGCCTATGCCAGTCCGGTAGGTCCTTTCTTAGCCGACTCAAGACCCTTCCTGGAATATAGCCTAACGGACCTTGCACCCCCATTGCCTTTTCCATTTTCAGAAGATACTTCTTCCCTGTTTTATAAAGCAGTTAAAGAAGTATATGATATTGGAATACATTTAACCGATGAACAAAAAGCAACAGCCAATTGGTGGGCCGATGCAGGTGGTCCCAACGTAGGCATACCGGCACCCCATCACGTTCTTTCCATCATTACCTGGGTACAGGAAGATCAACACGCCAATTTATGGAAGGCAGCAGAGGTGTATGCCAAAACAGGCATTGCATTAAAAGACGGCGGTATCAATACGTTCCGGTCTAAATATCATTACAACCTCATTAGACCCATTACTTATGTTCGGCGGAACATAGACACTGCGTGGCTATCTTATCTGCCTACGCCACCCTATCCTGAATATACATCAGGCCTGGTGGGCTTTTACGCGCCCTATATACAAGCATTAATAAGAGCGTATGGAGATATTCCTGTAAACGACAATGCATACAATTGGCGGGGATTACCAGCCCGGAAGTTCACCTCTCTGTCGGCATTGCTTAATGAGGCGGCAGTTTCAAGAATATATGGAGGTTTGCATTACCGGTTTACCCAGGAAATTTCAATACGTTTTGGCAAAGACCTGGGCAATGAAATAAGCAATATCAGACTGACCCCACTCAATCATTTACACCCGTAACATGGGTAGAAAACTAAAAAATAACCTACAGCGTCAATAAAACGAAGGCCGTTTCAGCAATATGAGACGGCCTTTTCTTTGCCCCAAATAGCTTTTTTGCCAGTTAGCCTAAATCATTTAAATTACATCCCCTTTTCGGAAAGATGCCAGAGTGGTTGAATGGGACGGTCTCGAAAACCGTTGTACGGGCAACTGTACCGAGGGTTCGAATCCCTCTCTTTCCGCTGTGATCAGTTAAATGAAATAAACTTTTTACAAAAAAGCCTGCAAAATCAAGTGTTTGCGGGCTTTTTTACTTTTTAGACATACCTGCTTTTACTGCACTTTATGGGCATAGTTCAGTGAGTAATTCGTGGAGTATTACTTCTTTTTATAAATACTCACTGAAACTTATATAAGACGCACTTTATTAACAATTTGCAAGAACCGAACTCTAATTTTCAACACCTTTTCGGAGGTAACTTTAAAACATTAAAAATGAGTTTATGGAAAAGAGTTTTGGTTTGCTATTTTATCTGAAAAAGCCAAAAGGTTACAAAGCAGGAGATCTTCCCATTTATGTGCGCGTTACTTGATATTTATATAGGAGTAGATGGCGCTCAATGGTTGACCAGCCGGAGGCAAAAGACGGATATCGCTGCCCGTATACCGTTATTAGCGCCAGCTATTACCATAATAAAGCGGTACGAAAACAGCTCCCAATGTGTTTTGGATGACCAGGTTTTACCTGTTATCAGTAATCAGAAAATGAATGCCTATTTGAAGGAAATCGCAGATGTATGTGGGATAAAAAAAGTGCTAACTTTTCACATGGCCAGACACACATTTGCTACTACAATAACCCTAAGTAATGGTGTTCCTATTGAAACAGTATCGAAGCTACTGGGCCATAAAAATTTGAGAACGACACAGCATTATGCAAAAATTTTGGATAAGAAGATCAGTGAGGACATGAAGGTTTTGAAGAGTAAGTTTAAATGAGGTAATTAGCCAATGATGACTAAAATCACCTTATTAGTTTTCCAGGTATTTATTAATTTCAACTGTTCATAATCATTCATATGGTCTTAAAAAGTCTTCCTTCAAGGTTCTTGTTTTTGGGCCAGGCTGAATTGTTGGATGATAATTTTCATATGCAAAGGAAAATAAATGCCAAAAATTCCCAATAAAGACATTCAATTCTACTCCTATGTTTTGGGGCTACAAAATTGATGCAAATTTTCATTAATCGTTCCAAGGTAATTGCAGATTCGAAAAAATATGCCGTAGGATAAAAGCTGTGTTTCATCCGAGAATCTCCTTCAAATTTGATTGAAGGTCAAGAAAAGCAGTCTTTGAAGTATAAAAAATATCATATCAATGAAACAGACAATTGTAAGCGATTTTTATGATCTTATGATTGACAGGAAAATGTTTTCCTGCAAAAAAAATCTTCAATTTAAACTTAACTCCCTTTTTGCCAATGTTAAGCTGGCAGAAAAGCGGGTGTTGGATGTGGGCGGAGGCAGTGGGCTACTGTCGTTTTATGCGGCGGCTAAAGGCGCCAAAAAGGTTATATGTCTTGAACCTGAGTTCGCCGGATCGACAAGTGGAATAATAAATAAATTTTATGATTTGCGTAAGAGTTTTCCGGCATCACTACCTGTTGAACTGAGAACTCTTACGTTACAGGAACATTTGGAAGAGGCGGCGGCTGAAATGTATGATGTAGTGATAATGCACAATTCAATCAACCATCTTAACGAAGAGGCAGCCATCCATTTACTAAAAAATGATAACTGTTACAAGGCCTATTTAACCATCTTTGAAAAAGTATTCAGGATAATGAAAAAAGGGGGTGTTTTAATTGTGACTGATTGTTCTTGTAAAAATTTCTTTAACGATATAGGTGTTAAAAATTTACTCGCACCCTCTTTAGAATGGCATAAACATCAGAAACCCGGCACCTGGATAAAATTATTTAAAGCAGCCGGTTTTAAAAATTCAACAGTAAAATGGCTGACTCCCAACCGCCTGGGCAAGCCCGGCATATTTCTATTGGGCAATTCCTTAATGGCTTACATGACAGCAAGTTATTTTAAAGTAACGATTGTTAAATAGATTGTTTTCATTTCCGATCTCTTTATTCGAATGGCTAATGCTCTGTTCTCGTCTATCGATTTCGGAGCTAAGAATTTTCTTGGCGTCTTCAAGATTGGAAAGACTATGAGATAAACTTAAAGTAATAAACCTGCAAAATCAATGATTTGCAGGTTTTTGCTTTTTAGGCGCTTTGTTGCCTTTTAAATTATTGAATCATCAGTTTCTGAACATACTTTACGCTGTTTACATAAACCGTTACGAAATAAATTCCTTTTGAATACCGCTGCAGGGGTAAGGTAGTGGTGAACATACTGCTATGCTGCATGCCTGCATTTTGGCTGACCAATACTTTTCCATTCATATCTGTAAGCGAAACATTTGTTATTCCATCAATTTTACCTTTCACAAAAATGCTCACCTTTCCATGTGCCGGATTGGGATAAATTTTAGTGCTAATTATCTGGCCCACATTTGAAGAAGTTGTTTTTGATGCAATGCGGGCAACAGGTGCCATATCTGCCGATAGGGTGTCGTAAATGATTTTACATATTCTGCCCCGACTCTCGTCAACTAAATATAAATTTCCTCTTGTATCAAAGCACACGTTGGTAACATTGCCTAATGCAGCTGTTAAAGCAGGAATACTATCTCCGTTAAATACTGAATTACCTGTTCCTGCTACCGTTGTGATGATGCCTGTTGTAATGGAGATCTTTCTTACCCGGCGATTACTTTGGTCTGCTATAAATACATTGCCGGTAGTATCGGTAGATAATCCGGATGGGGTCCAAAGCCTTGCAGCAGTTGCGGGCCCCCCATCCCCACTATATCCATAAATTCCTGTTCCGGCAACAGTTGTAATGATACCTGTTGCGGCATCCACCTTGCGTACCACATTTTCATATTCTCCTAAATACAGGTTGCCCCACCGGTCGACAGTTACAGAAACAGGTTGATTAAGCGCAGCAGCGGTAGCCAAACCACCATCGCCCGAATATCCGGCTGTGCCGTTTCCTGCTACAGTGGAAATGATGCTGGTGGCCGCATCAACTTTTCGAATAACATTGTTTTTTGTGTCGGCAATATATAGATTGCCGTCTTTATCAAAAGCCAATGCCGTTGCACCGTTCAAAGAGGCAGACGTTGCCGGGCCGCCATCTCCATTATATCCCGACTGAACGCCGTTACCGGCTACGGTAGAAATAATGCCTGTAGCAATAGTAACTTTTCTTACAGCCAATCCATTATCTAAAAAGTAAAAATTACCTACAGCATCAGTTGCTATTCCTGCAGGAATAGCAATGTTCGCAGCTAAGGCAAGCCCGCCGTCGCCATGATGTACACCTTTTACGCCGGTACCTGCAACGGTGATGATGCTATCGGTTAATGCATCAATGCGATAGATCTTATTGTTCGTATTATCAGACAGATAAATATTATTATGCCAATCAACAGTAAAATGCCCGGGAGTCCAAAGCTGGGCGTTTAAGGCAAGGCCGGGAATGCCACCATAACCGTTGGAGTGATCGCCACAAACGGTAGTGATGATGTTGGTTGCAGCGGTTATTTTTCGAACTGAATAATTATTGAATTCACTGACGTATAAATTGCCGGAAGGAGAAATCGCTAAATGTTGGGTCACGTAAAAGGTGGCAAGCGATGCATCTCCTCCATCGCCGGTATAGCCATATGAATTGTTACCGGCTATGGTATTAATAATTCCCGTGATTGCATCTACCTTTCTTATCCTGCTATTGTCTGAAATATACAGGTTCCCTGCAGCATCCAATACAATCGAATATGCGTTGAATCCTGCAGCCGTTGCCAGTCCGCCATCACCACCAGAGATATGTCCGGGGCCTGCACCTGCATAAGTGTCAATAATGCCCGTAGCAACGGCTATTTTCCGAATAACATAGTTTCTGCTATCTGCTATATATAAATTTCCGGCTGTATCCAATGCAAGCGACTTAGGAATTGCCAGCAAGGCATCAATAGCGGGGCCTCCGTCGCCGGAATAACCACTGGTTGTGCTGCCTGCAATGGTGTTAATAATGCCGGTAGCTTTTGTGATTTTTCTGATACGATTGTTGTCAGTTAAATAGATATTGCCTGCTGCATCGATGGTCAATGCACTGGCATTAAATCCCGCATTTATTGCGGCCCCGCCATCGCCGCTAAATGATGTTGAACCATTTCCGGCAATAGTATTAATGATGCCGGTAGCTGCATCAATTTTTCGAATTCGTGATCTTTCTGAAATGTAAATATTTCCCCAGGCATCAAGGGCAATTTTGGCGTCGGCTGCCGCCTGAATCTTCAAACCGGCACTTACAGCCGGGCCGCCATCACCCGATGAAATGTTTTGCCCATTACCTGCAATAGTAGTAATAACACCGTTGACCGGATCCACTTTTCGTATGCGAAAATTCCTTGAATCTGCTATATACAGATTTTCTGCACTGCCTACTGCTAATCCGCTTATCCCTATAACAGAGTAGGACGTAGCCGGCCAGCCATCTCCAATGTTTCCTCCTGCAACGGTGGTGATTAACTGTGCCTGTAAAAAGTAACCTGAAAATAAACATGTGGTAGCGAGAAAATGCCTTAAGACAAATAATGAAATTTGTTTCATTTGGTTTAATGGTTAATTGGTTGTAAAAAAAATAATTATTAAATATCAGTAAACAATTAGCGAATAGTAACAGTACTGTGTATACTAATAATCAAAATTACGGAGCCCGGATCCATCACATGGTTGATCGATGAATGAGCTGCTTTTAAGGTTTCATGAATTGCTTAAAGGAGAGATTTAATTGTAGTTTGTTCTGTTTTAATCCATCCAAAAGAATATTTTAGGAGGACAAATTCACGAGTAATTAATCGAGTAAAATATAACCGCAACCGTAATTCAATACATTATTTTTGGATAGGGAGTCCCGTCTGGTCTGCCTTCGCCCGCCGAAGCTTTAGCGCAGGCGGGTAGATTTCAGATGAAGCGACACCCAGGCTTGCCACTTGCCCGGGTCAAACACTTCTTTTTCCATAAGGTCGATATTTCTATTGATCATTTCCATTTGCCCACTACCGAGGGTATCTGTCTCTGAGGGCGCATAGCTTTTCTTTATAAAGGCCTGCCCGCTAACTACGTCTACCTGTGCCCAGGGATCATGCAGCGGTGCGTCAATGTGCAGGCCTGAATTTTTTTGTACAGTTATAATAAACAAAGGAGTTTGAATAGTAAGCCCATGTTCCGCAGTTCGTAGAAAAACATCGCCGGAGACAGTTACAATTGGATGGCTGGCAAAATTTGCCGGCACCCTTATGTTCGCTGACGAGTCGAGCAAACAGGCCACGCTGCTATCCGGCAATATTTGTACAGCGCGCGGTACAGGCAGACTGTCATCAGGCGGTGTAACTGCAACCGGTGGGGTTGTTGTTCGGTTTCGACACGATACGGCCACCATTAAAACGATCAGGCCAGTCAGAGCCATCGCTGGCAATCTTCTACGGATTACATATTCCATGCGTGTAAAATAGCACAAAAAACATTACTCCGCTACATGCGTTGTAGCTACGCCAGATGTCTTCTTAGGCAGACACATGAGTAAAATACTTAAAATTACCAGGCAGCCAATGTGGGTAGCAAGCCCATAATGAAATGCAAGCTGAACATTTTTGGCATGATCGATCAGGTAATAAAATAATCCACCCACCAGACAAATACCAAGTGCAGACGATGTTTGTTGAACAGTTGAATAAATGCCGGCTGCCGCTCCTGCAAAATGAGCAGGCAGGCTTCGAAGCGTAATGTTTAAGAGTGAAGGCAAAACCAGCCCATTGCCTAAACCATATAAGGCCTGCAACGTAAATAGCATGGGTACACCGGCACCCGTCTTAAAGTAAACGATCTGCAGGATAATGGTCACTACAATGATAGCAATACCAACCTGTAATACTGGCGTACCATACCGGGGTATCAGGCGGGAAGCTGCAACAGATGAGATGGTAAATAGTATACCCGGTGCAACAAAATACAAACCAGACGTAAGCGCGCTCACACCAAGGCCATTTTGAAGAAAGACTGCGCTCAACAGAAGATAGGATGTATGCATCATGAAATGAAAAAGCACTGCAGCAAGACCGATATTAAGATCACGGAATTTAAATAAGTCAGTATCTATAAGCGGAGCTCTGCCCGTTACTTTCTTCCTGTGCTGGTCATAAAAGAAAAACCAGAAGATCAGTCCTGATACAATCAGTAATGCGAAGCTCCACCAGGGCCAGCCAGCTTCACGGCCCTGAATGAGCGGATAGATCATGCAGAACAGAGCTATGGTGAGAATCAGTACACCCGACATATCCATTTTAGTGTTTGTATGCCTTTCAGTCTCCGGTAGGTATAACCAGGCTGCGATCAGCGAAGCTACTCCTATCGGTAAATTGATCAGGAAAATCAGTCTCCAGCCTGGAACAAAAAAATGTCCGCTGGCAAAATAGCCACCCAGCACCTGCCCGATAACAGATGCTAACCCAAGGGTAATGCCAAACCAGCCAATGGCTTTCGAGCGCTCTTTGGGATCTGAAAACAGCACCTGGATGAAGGCGATAGCCTGTGGCACCATAAAGGCAGCACTCACACCCTGTAAAAAGCGCATAAGATTCAATTGGTCGGGGGTTTGAGCAATACCACATAAACAAGAAAAAACGGTGAAACCGATCATGCCCCAGAAGAAGGTGCGCTTACGGCCGTAATGGTCGCCCGAGCGCCCGCCGGTGATCAGAAAGGCGGCATAACCCAATAAGTAAGCGGCAATAACAAGCTGAACCTGTGCATCGCTGGCGTGAACGCCCGTTTTAATAGAAGGAATGGCTACATTGATTATAAAAACATCGATTACTGATAAGAGTGGCGCGGTTAGAACAATTCCCAACGCCAGCCAGGGCGAAATAGTTTTACTCATAAATGAACGTTCTGTTTAAGCGCTTAAAGAATTTATATATTCCAGACTTTCCTCGTCATTCGCTTCAAGGGAAACCGATTTAACACCTGCTTTCTCCTGAGCCCAGGCAAATACAAGCGGCAAAATGAAAAGAGTGGCAAACGTAGAGGCAATCAGGCCGCCCACTACGGCGCGTCCAAGAGGCGACGTTTGATCACCCGCCTCCCCAAGGCCGCTGGCCATGGGTATCATGCCTGCGATCATGGCAAGGGCAGTCATTAAAATGGGGCGTAAGCGTAATGAAACGGCATCACGGGCAGACAAGAGTGCATTACCATTGTTCAGTCTGATCTGCTCAGCATTGGTGATCAGTAATACGGCGTTTGAAATAGAAACACCCACCGACATAATGATACCCATATACGATTGCAAATTGAGTGTAGAGTCGGTGATGAGCAGCATAACCATCGATCCGATGATCACAGCCGGCACCGTTGTCAGGATAACTGCCGAAATACGGAATGATTGAAAATTAGCCGCCAGCATCAGGAAGATCACCACGATCGCCACCAGCAGGCCGGCCTGGAGGCTGCTCAGTGTATCGGTGAGCGTGTGGCTTAAGCCCACCAGTTCTGCGGTTGTACCACGGGGCAACTCACCAAGCGAAGCAATAGCCTTTTGCACATCTGCAGCTGCTTTGCCCAGGTCCTTGTTATGCAGGTTGGCGGTAACTGAAAGTATGGGTAAAGCACCCAGGTTATCGTTTTCGCCATAAGTAGTGTCTTGTTTGATGGTGGCCACGTCGCTCAGTACCGGTCGTGTGCCATTACGTAAAAGCGGGATCTCCCCAATGTCGCTCAGGCTTTGCATTTTGTTTTCCGGTACCTGCACCTGTACGTTATAGCTGTTGCCTGTTTTTTCATCTGTCCAGATATTACGGTTGGTATAACGCGAGGATGAAGTGGAAGCAATAAGGGAGCGTGAAATCTCACTTACATCTACATTCAGTTGGGCAGCTCGCTGGCGGTCTATTTCAATATTGATCGATGGATATTTATTGGACTGCCCCAGCTGAATATCGCGCAGGTAGGGGATTTCTTTCAGTTTAGCCATCAGTTTTGCGGCGTACTGCTCGTTCATTTTTTTATTGCGGCCTGCAAAACGAACTTCAATGGGCGTGGGTGATCCCTGGCTTAAGATCTTATCGGTGAGCTCGATGGGTTCAAAAGATAATTTCTCGTCGGGTATCTGTCTGCCAACCTGGTCCCGTATTTTTTCCTTCAGTTTATCGAGGTCTGTATGGTAGCCTTCCTTAAAGGCTACCTGCAACACCGCTTCCTGCGGCCCTGCCATCCAAAGGAAAACAGGGTTCGTCGAAAACAAATTAGGGTGTATTCCAACATAGGCGGAAGTGATCAGCACATTATCAGCGCCAACTATTTCCTTGATGATTCGCGTGGTTTGAAGTGTTTTTTCTTCGGTACGCTCGATCCTCGTCCCTTCGGCAGCACGGATCCGCACCTGGAACTGTCCGCCATTCACTTTGGGCAAAATATCCTTACCAATAAGGTTTAACAGGATCCCCGCTCCGATTATGGAAGCCAGTAAATAAAGCACCACTACAGGCTTGCGAACGGGTAAAATCCGGTCAATGAAACGGAGGTAGCGCAGGCGCATCTTGTCAAAACGGCTCAGCCTGTTCACGGGTGTTTGCTCCAACGCTTCTGCCAGTTCACCTTTCTGGTTGCCAGTAGATGCCGGGAATGAATGAACCGCACGCACCTTTTTACTATGACCTTTCATTATCCAGTTACCGAGCACCGGTACAAAGGTTTGCGCCAGGAAGTAAGACGTGATCATACTGAAGCCTATTGCCAGTGCCAATGGCAGAAACAGACCGCCCGGTATACCGCCCATAGTAAAGGCCGGCGCAAATACGGCCAGTATACATAGCAGGATGAGCAGTTTGGGGAAAGCTATTTCCTTACATGCATCCCAGATAGCCAAACGCTTTGGCTTCCCCATGTCAAGGTGCTGGTGAATGTTTTCAATTGTTACAGTGCTTTCGTCTACTAAGATGCCTATAGCCAGCGACAGGCCGCTTAGCGTCATGATGTTGATCGTTTGCCCGAACAGGCTTAGAAACAGGGTGCCGGAGATTATAGACGTCGGAATGGTCAGGATTACAATCGTTGCGCCACGCCAGTCACCCAGAAATAACAACACCATAAGGCCTGTAAGGATAGCACCGATAGCACCTTCAGAGATCAGGCTTTTCACCGCATTGATCACATAAACAGATTGGTCGAAGGAATAAGTAAGTTTTACATCTTCAGGCAACTGGGCCTGCATTTTAGGTAAAGCCTGTTTCAGTTTTTGTACTACCTCCCAGGTAGATGCGTCAGCATTCTTGGCAATACTCATATAAACCGATCTTTTGCCATTCACTAAAGCATAACCTACAGTAATGTCGGCCCCATCTTCTACGGTAGCCACATCACGAATGTATACATTGCCCACACTGCCCTTGAATAAGGGAATATCTTCAAAATCCTTTACTTTATGTATGGTGGTGTTGATGGGCGTGATAAAGTTTTTATCGCCCAAACGCACATTGCCCGAAGGAGTGGTCTGGTTGTTAAGATCAATAGCCTGGATGATTTGCTCCAGTGTCATATTATGGCTGCGCAGCAATTCAGGATCAGGCTTAATAACCACGGTACGAACGTTTCCACCAAATGGCGGTGGAGAAAGTAAACCCGGAATACTGGTAAACGCTGACCGTACATAGGTATTAGCCAGGTCAAGCAGTTCGTTATTACCACGCTTGTCGCTGCTTACAATAACCTGTCCCACGGGCAGCGTTGATGCATCAAATCGAATGATGAATGGCGGGTTAGAACCAGCCGGAAACAATGCCTGGGCACGCGCACACGCCGCTGAGGTCTCTGCCTCCGCAGCAGCCATGTTAGTACCGGGATAAAAGTTCAGTTTAATAAGTGCTAAACCCTGGATGTTTTTTGTTTCTATGCTTTTAACACCGTTTACATAAAGTAGCGTGTTGATATATTGCTTGGTAAAAAAGGTCTCCATCTGGTTGGGAGTAAAACCACCGTATGGATGAGCAATATATAACACCGGTAAACCCAGCTGGGGAAAGATGTCGATCTTGACAGACTTCATTGCGCTGATCCCGAAAAACAGCAGAGATGCCACCAGCACCATAATGGTGATCGGCTTTTTGAGCGCGAAAAGAATTAAGTTCATAAAACTTTAGAGGTTGTTGTTACAAGCAAGGCCATCGTTAAAAGGGCAAAAGGAGCCCCTCCCCGGCAAGCCAGGGCTTTTAAATGGTAGCATCTTCGTATTGATGTATATTGAAATCTGCCGGTTTAAACCAGCTTGAGAACGCGATCCTTCGCTTTTTCCAGGTAAGTATGTGACTTTGTAATACGAGCCATCAAAACGCCTGATTCGCATTCTGAAAAGATCACTTCAACCAGGTCCTCATCATTGAGTGGTTTATCCTTTGAGCGGTTTAATTGTTTAACAAGATGGGTGATACGGGCTTTTAGGTCTGCTTTGAATTTTGAGGCACGTTCAAAAATTTCAAATTGTTCCGATGGTACCTCGTTAATAATTTTATTCCAGGGGCAACCCTTGTATCCTGTCGCAATTTGCCTGTTGATCCGGTAATCGAAAAAGGCGATCAATTTATCCAAAGGTGCGTCGAAATCTTTGCTATAAGCATCCAAACCATCAAACCATTTAGTATAAAGCTGGTCGAGGTAAGCCAGCAGCAGATCATTTTTCGATTTGAAGTGATTGTAAAGAGAGGGTTTTGAAATGCCTGCCTCCTCAATAATTTGATTGATCCCTGTAAGATTATAGCCCTGCTCATAAAACAGCCTGTCGGCTGTCTCTATGATCTTGTCCAATACAACTACTGGTTTCATAACCCAAAAGTACGACTTCCGAGATAACTGACAAGTCTGTTAACTTATAAATATATAATTTTACCAATTGCCTGATTCACAGTGTGAATAACATTAACATTAAGCGTAATTTAAGCTTGTATGCAGACTTCATGCTGTTTTTTTTATATTTGTACCCTTATGTTTGACGTTTTTGAAAAACACCTCCGCAACCATGTTCCTATTACTGATGATGAGTTGGAACTGATCAGGGTGGAGAGTGTGAAACGTTCAATCCGCAAATGGCAGCCCATTCTGCTGGAGGGTGAGATCTGGGGAATTAATTGTTTTATTGCCAGCGGGTGTTTTCGTTTGTACAGGTTGGGCGAAGACGGCCGGGACCATACCCTTAGGTTTGGGATAGATAACTGGTGGATCAGTGACCAGGAAAGTTATAATAACAATAAACCTTCCGAATATAATATTGAAGCCCTTGCTGCCAGCACCGTTTTCATCTGGCCAAAAGCGAAATGGAGTGAACTGATGGAGACAATTCCGGCGCTTAAAAAGTTCAATGAAATGTTACTCGCTAAAAGTTATGAGGCAAGCCAGCGCAGGATCTTTTCTTTAATCAGTTATTCAGCCGAAGAAAAATACAAAGAATTTCAGCGAACATATCCCAGTGTATTTAACCGCGTGCCGCTGCACATGGTGGCCTCCTATTTGGGCATCTCAAGAGAAACGCTCAGCAGAATACGAAAAGAATTTACCAAACACCCCTGAAATACAAGTCCCCCGTTTCACCGAAGGACTTGTAATAAACCTGGTTAAAAGATCATGCTATAGGGTGCGAACCGTATGCAGGACTTGCCAGTTGAATTTTTTCACCCAGTTCCAGCAGGGTAGCTTCATCAAACCACCTTGCAGCCATTTGAATGCTGATGGGTAGTTTTTCGGTACTAAGCGTTACCGGTACTGAAATAGCTGGTAATCCAGTAATGTTAAAAGGCGCGGTGGCTTTACTTGAATCCAATGCAGCAATTTGTTTACCGTTAACAGTAACCTCTTCCAACATATGCGGTGTTGCTGTCATCGGATTTACCGGTAACAACAGTATGTCATATTGCAGAAAGTAATTTGCAAAATGGCTTCTTAATTCCTCTAATTTATTTTCCGCTCTGGCATATTCCCTTTCGCTAAGCAGCGGAACATTCATAGTGAATTTGCCCACGAAATGCAGTTCGTTCTCACGGCCTTTGGTAAATTGTTCCATGTAGGGAACCAACTCACCGTAAATTACTTTAAAGTATAAGCCCAGCCAGTCAGTACCTTCCATAAAAGGCAGACTTACTTCCTCAACATCACAGCCAAGATCTTTTAATAAGGCGGCCGTGTTTTTAACAGCAGCAGTAATTTCAGGATCTATCGGGCCAAACGCAGGTTCAGATGCCCAGCCCACGCGTATTTTTTGTCCGGGTATGCGGAAGTTGGCGGGCTTTGCATTGTTTGAAAAAATGCTGTAACCGTCAATACCATCTGCGCCTTTTATGATAGAGTAACCCAATGCCACATCTTTTACAGTACGCGCCATAGGGCCAATATGCCACCACCGGCTCAATACACGTGGAAAGTGCCCGGTATAGGGAACGCGGCCGTGTGTAGCCTTCAATGCTGCAATACCGGTGAAAGCGCCCGGACCTCTTACCGAAATAGAAAGATCACTTCCTAAACCAATGGGTGAAAGACCCGCTGCGATAACTGCAGATTCGCCACCGCTTGAACCACCCGGTGTGCGGTTAAGGTCCCAGGGATTTGACGTTCTTCCCGTAAGCAGGTTTTCCGATTCCCAATGTGCAGAAAATTCGGGCACGTTTGTTTTCATTAACGGTATAGCGCCAGCGTTTTTCATACGCGTAACAACGGTGGCATCTTTTGAAGGAACATTGCCTTCAAAGATTTTTGAACCGTATTGCGTAAACACGCCGGCTGTATCAATGGCATCTTTGATAGAGAATGGAACACCGTGAAGCGGGCCTAATATATGGCCGGCGGCAACAGCTTTGTCGGCAGCAGCCGCATCTTTTAACGCCTGCTCGCCCATTAAGGTTACCACAGCATTTATTTTAGGGTTAATGGCCGCTACCCTGTCGAGGTGCGCCTGTACAACTTCCACAGAAGTTATTTCTTTGTTGCGGATCATCTCAGCAAGCGTTGACGCCTGCTGGTAATAGACCGGATCATTTTGTTTTTTCATTGAACAAAACTAGGACCACCCCGTCCTCCAAAACGAAGTCATATGACGCAATTTGAAATTGACAATTGTCACTACTTTTTATGCTCGCAGTAATTGTAATCTGATAATCATGCAAGGGGTTTGGTAATTCTAAAACAATACCCTAATTTGCAACCCAGTTACAAAAATGCTAAATCATTCAACCATACAACGCGTGTTGTCCGGCTTTTTGCTGGTGTTGTTTGCATTTAGTATTACGCCTAAAAAGGTGTTACACGACCTGGTTGCTAATCACCGGGATACCCACAGCAAGGCCTGTGCGGATCACATTACCACAAAAATTGTTAAAGCCGGTTTCAATTGTAATACGGAAGACCTGGTTGTAGAATCTCCGTTTATAGAAAACAATTGCACCATTGACCTCCCCGAACCGCCTGCCCTGAGTCTGATCTTTTCAGAACGTCCTGAAAACTTCTACTACTTTCATCAAATCTTTGCTGAGCTCAGAGGGCCGCCTGCCATCAGCTAATTCCCCATTTACTGTCTTGTAAAGTATTACACTGCGTATTGGCATAGCGGTAATACCATTGCTTTATTCTTAATTATTCCTTTTGAAAGCTTCATTTCTGGCAATGTTGCTGGGACTTGTTATGTCCATAGCGCATGCACAGCCCTGTACCCTTACCGTTACAGGCCATGTAGTCGACATTGACACCCGCGAACACATTTCAACTGTTTCGGTGCATATACGGGAACGGAACATCTCCTTCCTCAGTAACCAGGATGGACTGTTTACCATAGACAGTCTTTGCCGGGGAACGTATACCGTTATCATTAAGGGCCCCGGGTTCGATTCACTTACTGCTGTTATAAAAGCAGACAGCAGTATGGAACAAACATTTTTTTTAATGCACACCGGTAAGGCGTTGTCCCAGGTTGAGGTAGTGGGTCAAAGAAAACAGGGTATAGCCACCAATGCGCATACTGATATAAAAATGCTTGCGCTTTTTCAAACAAGGGGCGCCACCCTGGGTGAAAGCCTGAAAGGTGTACCGGGATTGAATTCTATACAAACAGGGCCTTCTATTTCAAAACCCGTTATTCATGGGCTTCATAGTAACCGGTTGTTGATTTTAAACAATGGGGTTAAACAGGAAGGTCAGCAATGGGGCTCGGAGCATGCGCCGGAAATTGATCCCTTTATTGCCAATAAGATCACCATTATAAAAGGCGCGTCCAGTGTACGGTATGGTTCCGATGCTATTGTGGGCGTGGTATTGGTTGAACCCAAAACGCTGAGTTCCGAAAAAAAATTACAGGGCGATGTGAACGCAGTCGCAGGAAGTAACGGGCGGGTTGGAACGCTTTCCGGCTTGCTGGAAGGAAAATTCAGCGACAAACCGTATGGTGTTAACTGGCGGGTACAGGGTACGTTGAAACAAGCGGGTAATTTTAAAACTGCTAATTATTACCTGAAGAACACCGGCCTTAGGGAAGGTGATTTTTCCCTGGCAACAAATTATAAAAGCAAACAAAACAACCTTGGGGCAGAGGTTTACTACAGCGAGTTTCATAATAAAGTGGGCATCTTCGAAGGGTCGCATGTAGGTAATGTAAACGATTTGTATGCAGCCTTTGCACGAACCAAACCCTTAACCGCTTCTTATTTTTCCTATGACATTGCCAGAACGTATCAACAGATCACGCACGACCTGTTAAAGGTGACGGCTTTTTATAAACTGAAAAATGGGGACAGAATTGAAGCGCAGTATAGCCACCAGAAAAACAAACGGGATGAGTATGATATAGATTTTCCATACTCAACGGATCCTGAGATTTTAAAACGTCCGCAGATCAGTTTCCAGATAAAAACAGATGCATTGGACCTAAGTTACCAGCAGGAAAACAAAAATCATTTTTCAGGTTTGTTTGGTATCAGTGGTGCCACGCAGGGCAATGTATTTAAGGGTATCCGGTACCTGGTGCCCAATTTCAGGAATTACAGCGGCGGCGTTTTTGCCATTGAAAAGTATTCAAAGAACAACTGGCTGCTGGAGGCGGGTATTCGTTATGATTACCGCTGGCTGCGTGTATACAAATTAAATAACAATACGCTCGAGACTTACAACACTACCACCAATTACCGGAATATAACGGGCACTATTGGCAGCACTTACAGTTTTAGTAATCATTTTTCTGTTTCGGCCAATGTGGGCAGCGCCTGGCGGGCGCCCAGTGTAAATGAATTGTATATAAACGGTATTCATTTAAGCGCCGCCTCCTATGAAAAAGGCGACTCCAGCCTGCAGTCGGAACGGTCGTACAACTTTACCATTTCGAGCAAATATGAAACAGACCGGTTCTATGCCGAGGTGGTTTTGTACAACAACATCATCAATAATTTTATTTATGCAAAACCTGCCCTTACCCCCATTACACTGGTGAGTGGCACCTATCCCCTGTTCAACTATACCCAGGCCGATGTGAATATGAAAGGGCTCGATGCTGAGCTGCGCTATAGTCTGCTTAAAAAATTATCGGTTGATGCAAAGGTTTCCCTGGTAAGGGCCTGGAATAAAACCATACATGATTACCTGCTGTTTATGCCGGCAGACAGGTTCGTCAATTCCCTCAAATATGATATAGGGTCATGGAAAAGGGTGCAGCACTGGTACATCAGCGGTGAAGTAGTTACGGTGTTGCAACAAAAAAGAACGCCACCCAACAGCGATTATGTGCAGCCCCCCAAAGGTTATACATTACTCAATGCCAATACCGGTTTTGAATGGTATAGTGGTAAACACCCTTTGCATATTGAACTGGCAGCGTATAACCTCACCAATGTAGCCTATCGCGACTACCTGAACCGGTTCAGGTATTATGCCGATGACCTGGGGTTGAATGTGGTACTGCGGATGAAATACATGTTTTAAATAGTCAATAATTTCTAATCTTAAAAATTAAAACCAAATGAAAAAGCCTTTTTGGGTTTTTGCTACGGCATTGCTGATCATGACAGCCTTTGATGCCTGTAAGAAAGATGAAAAAATCGTATCGCCTCCTGTTCCGGGAAATGAATTTTTAACAACGGTAAGGTTGATAGCAACCAACACCGATGACCCTACAGATGTGCAGATAGCCAGCATCACCGATACTACTATCATCCCAAACCCGCCGGACAGCATCGACCACCACGACCTGGTATTAAAGGCAAACAGCACATATAATGTGTCGGTAGAATTTCTGGATGAAACAAAAAAGCCTGCGGGAGACGTTACGGAGGATATTTATGACAGAAGGAACTATCATTTATTGTGCTTCACGCCAGCTGGTCCTAACCTCACCGTAAAAAGAACAGATAAGGATACTAACACCCCTTCCCTGGAGGTTGGCTTACAGGACCTGTTCACCACCGGTTTGGCCAGTGCAGGAATTTTAAACGTACAATTGCGCCACCAACCCAATGCCAAGAATGGCAGCTGCGACCCCGGCTCATCTGATGCGGACGTTGACTTTAACATCACTATTAAATAAACTGATCTGAATAAACTGATCTGAATAAAATATTCGCAATGAAAAAAACAACGCTTATACTGATCGCCTGTATGGCTACAGTTGGCACTTTTGCACAAAATGCCGCTAATAAAATAGTCACGTTATCCATAAACGGCGGCACCGCTATTCCTGTAGGAAATTTTTCCAAAACCGATTATGCCGATCTGAAATCGGGTTATGCCACTACCGGCGGTCATTTCAATATAACCGGCACTTATTATTTCAACAAAAACTGGGGTGTAGGTGCACTGGTTGGGTATTCACAATTCGGCCATACCGGTTCACAAAGTCTTTCAGATGGTTATAAAGAGGATTCCGGTACAGACAGCACTACCCTTTACCTGAAAGGCAACAATCATATGCTAAGTGTATTGATAGGACCTTATTACCGTATTCCTGCAGGCAATAAATTTTCGGTCGATGTAAGGGTTTTGGGCGGATATGTAAACACTCACCTCGCCGGGTTTCAGGTCTTTTATGAAGACTATACTGATAACGCTATGAGCCAAAAAGAATCTTCCGGCGGTGGGTTTGGATTCCAGGTGGGCGCTGGTATCAACTACCAGCTTACCAAAACAGTTGCTATTAAAGCAAATGGCGACTATTTCTCTACCAAACCTAAAGTGGATATTGCTTATGACAATTTTGTAGTGAATTCCGGCAGAAGATTAAGTTCCTATAACCAGGCCATCAATAGTATCAATCTTACTCTTGGTTTTGCCTTTAACCTGTTTGGTAAATAGTATTTATTCTTTCTTTTGGCAGTTGGTAATTTAGAATAGAGGGCCCGCCTAAAAAGGGGGCCCTTATCTTATGCAGCTACCGAAGGCGCTTTGCATAAGCGCCGGCACTACATCACGGCCCCGGCCATACACAGTATTGACAACTCCATTAGGAAAAGCTTCAGCAAATGCCTCCAGCAATGGCGCAAACAAGAGCGTACCTTGTTTTGGCGGCTTAAACAAAATGGTGTTGCCCATTAACAATGCAGGGATCAATGTTGTAAACGTTTCGTTTAACGGATAATTGAATGGCCCCATACACAATACCACCCCAAATGGCACTTTGCGATTATGGCCAATGAAATTATTGGAAGAGACCACTCGCAGATTGCGGTTGTTTAACCGGCTCGCCGCCTTGATGGTCTCCCTGATATAATCAACGGTACGATCGAACTCTTTTCCTGCATCACCTATTGTTTTGCCAATTTCCCATACTATGAGCTTAACAATTTCCTGGCGCCTGCTTACCATCTTAGCTGTAAAATCCTCCAGCCGCTCTATCCTATCCTGCATGCTCATGGATGGCCATAATCCCCGGCCATGATCAAAAGCCTTCACGGCAGCCAGCAGGGCTTCCCCGGCCTCTTTAACGCTACCCAACGGGTAACTTCCTATCATCACAGGTATATACTGACCGTTCCGGTCGCGTACATATATGGGAGAACTAACCAGGTGGTTAGGGCCATTCCATTCTACCAACTCACCATTTACTAAAATATGCTTTTGAAATAATGGCTTTTCCATTCTTATTTCCGCCGGTATCTCATCAATGGCTGGAAATAAATCCACCATTGATGATTGTTTTTTCATGTCCATAAAACAGTGTTTGGATACTATAATTGCGTCATGCCGCCATCTGCTACAAGATCTACCCCGGTGATATAACTACTATCTTCAGATGCCAGAAACAGTGCAGCAGCAGCCAGTTCTTCCGGTTTACCAATACGACCAAGCGGGGTGAACTGAGCAAACATCGCTTTGGCAGCGGCTGCTTCTTCAGCTGTTTTGAACTGACCATCCACAATTGGTGTATCTACCGCGCCAGGGCTCAGGGTATTTACCCTGATACCACGATCTTTCAATTCAGCGGCCCAGGCTTTCGTAAAATATCTGATGGCTGCCTTTGTAGCCCCATACGTTACATATTGCGGGAAGCCTTTAAGATATACGCAAGAGCCTACCAGCACGATAGAGGCTTTATCATTTAAAAGAGGAAGCGCTTTTTGCACAGTAAAAAAGGTGCCTCGCGCATTTACATCGAAAGTCTTATCGAAGTGATCGGAACTTACCTGTGGGGTATACATGATCTCCACAAAACCCGCGCTCGCTACAATAATGTCCAGGGAGCCTTTTTGAGCTTTAATAATGGTATATAACCTGTCCAGATCTTCCAACCGGGAAATATCACCCTGAATAGCAGTAACGTTTCTACCGATTTCTTTTACCGCTTTATCCAATTCAGATTGACGGCGTCCAGTTATAAATACATAAGCACCTTCTTCTACAAATTTTTTAGCAGTAGCCAGGCCAATGCCACTGCTGCCGCCTGTAACGACGGCAACTTTATTTTTTAATTTTGCCATGATGTTATTAGAATTAAAAATGAACTAAAGTTCTCTTAGGCCACCGTCGAGGAGTAATTCGGCGCCCAGCATAAAAGCAGTCTCTTCAGAAACAAGATACAAAGCAGCTGCCGCAATTTCTTCAGAAGAAGCAACCCGTTTAAGCGGCGTAAAATTGCCCATTGCCTCCATCATTGCTTTTGCTTCCCCTTCATTGTTTGTAAGAGTACTAAACACAGGTGTATCAACCGGGCCAGGAGAAAGTGTATTCACCCGGATCTTTCTATCTAATAATTCTACCGAGAAACTCCGGGCCAGGGAACGTATTGCAGCTTTGGTAGCAGAATAGGCCGCATGATTCGGAAATCCCTTTCCATTAGCTGTGGAAGAAAGCAGCACAACAGAAGCGCCATCCTTCAATACCGGCAACGCCTTCTGCACGGAAAAGAAAGCACCTTTAAAATTGATGTCACTAACCTTATCGAATTGTTCTTCGGTAAATTCCGCAAGTGGTCCCAGTATGTACACGCCGGCGTTTACAATAAGGGCATCTACTTTTCCCAGTTCTTCACCAACAATTTTATAGACACCTACAAGATCATCCAGCCTGGACACATCCCCCTGTATACCCAAGCCGTTTGGACCGATCTCTTTAATGGCTTTATCAATTGTGGCCTGATTACGGCCTGTAATGGCTACCCGGGCGCCTTCTTCGGCAAAGCGCTTCGCAATACTTAAACCAATACCGCTGCTGCCACCGGTAACAACAGCTACTTTTCCTTTTAATTTTCCTGACATTGTTATGTGTTTTAATTACTCCACAAAACTACCTTGTCGGGAAGCCGGCAAAAATGAACTACTTTAATAAAAGCAGGTGAACTAGTTCACTTTTTCTTTACTTTATCATGGCGGATCTTGGAAAGAAATTCCCTGGTCATATTAAGATAGGATGCAAGTGCATATTGAGGAAGGCGTTGTGCTACCTGCGGGTATTGCTCAATAAACTCATTGTAACGTTGTTCGGCATTCTGTGTAAGGTTTGAAACAATGCGTCTGGCGTAGAACGCAGCCGATTTTTCTGCCATCATTCGGAAAAGGGTTTCCAACCCGTGACTGGAGGCTTTGAGGGCCAGTTCATCCTGGTAGTTGATCTGCATTACAACACTGTCTTCCAGGGCTACTACAAACTGCGTTGCCGGTGTTTGATAAATATAACTGTTGTAATCCGAGATCCACCAGTCTTCGATAGCAAATTGTATGGTACAATCATTTCCTTTTTCATCTATTACATACGACCGGAAAGCGCCTTTCAATACATACATCCTGTTTCTGGCAACGAAACCGGGTTGAATAACCAATTGTTTCCTGGCAACTTTCATCTCTTTGAATGCTGAGATGAGTTTGTCGAGGTCTTCCTGAGACAATTGGATTTTATTGGTAACATTCTTAATGAAGGGTTCAATCGACATCATTGGCTTACGCATTTAATCCAAAATTACTACCCCGCAGTCATTCAGTAAATTCTTTAAAACAAAAACCAATACTTCCCCACTCGAATTCAGACGGTCTTTCAACTAAAACTACTGACCGGAACCATGGATAACTGGGACCCTGAATTAACCGATGGACTAGCCAAAACACATCGCGTGATCTTATTTGATAACCGCGGGGTTGGCAGTTCTGAAGGGGAAGCACCTGAAACCATCGATGCCATGGCAAACGATGCTATCGCTTTCATTCATGCGCTGGGATTGAAAAAAGTAGATATGCTCGGTTTTTCGCTGGGTGCCTTTATTGCCCAAAAGATTGTAATTAATGAACCAGCCCTGGTAAATAAACTGATCCTTGCCGGAACCGGACCAGAGGGTGGTGATATCACAGACAATGGACCTGTAATTGAAAACAAGGAAAAGCTTACACCACAGCAAATGTTATTACACTTGTTTTACGATACAGCAGCCATCAGCCAAACCGAAGGGAAAGCAGCAATCGCAAGGCTGGGCCAACGCACAGTCAACAGAGATGCCAATACAAAAGTTCCATCCATCCTGGCTCAGAACAAAGCCATCGAAGCTTTCAATGGGCGCGCTTTCTTTTATATCTTTTTTTGCTGATGGAAATTGTTGAGATACTGCGATATGGTAAAGGTTGTATGTGATTTGAAAAAACGCATAAGATGATTGGGTTCAGAAAAACCCAATTCATCCGCAATCTCACTGATCGATTTACCCGAATAAATGAGTAGGTGCTGCACTTCAAACAATAACCGTTGCTTCATCATTTGCGAAGCGATAATGTTAAACTGCGCCTTCACTACTTTATTCAATTGAATTCTGCTAACCCCCAGCAATGCTGCATAATCATTGATGCGCTGTTTTTTACAGATGCGGGATTCCAATACTTTTTTAAACTGAAAAGCAATATTATTCTCTGTTCTGTGTAATGGAAGTTTATACTGGTCGGAATATTTCCTGTTAAGCGCTTGCAGTAAATAATAAAGCAGTGACCGGATGACATGTTCACTATCTGGCCTGGTGGTAATGAGTTCAGCTTTGATCTCAGTGAGTAATGCACAATATTTTTCAATTTCCTCCACCGTGGCCGACAATTTTAATGGATATTTTAGCTGATGAAAATATTGAAGCCGGTAAGTAAAAAGCTTATCTGCAAAAAAATCATTTAAAAACGCTTCCTGAAAAACCAGGGTCGTAAATTCTAAATGGCCCGGATCTAATTCCCACCGCCGTTCCTGATAGGCCGATATAAATACCAGGCTATTATCAGCTACCTCTATCTTTTGCTGATTTATTATCAAAATCCCTTTTGCCTTTTTAAAGAAAACTATTTCAAAAAAGTCGGTATTAAAAAAATCACTATCTCTATAGTTTCCCTTGTCCCGTCCACCTGGCAACACGTTTAAAAGAAATTCAACCCCACATTCTCCTTTATGAAATTTAATCGTTTTCAACGTCCGGTAATTTTATAGCAAAGATATACCTCCTGTAAATTACTTTAAACGGGTTATCAAAATGGTAGTAAACAGCCACGCTTTGGTATAAGACCGGCAGCATTGCCCGTATACCTTTGTCTGGTACTAAATAAAAAAATATGTCATCTAACTCAAGTGTTCAGTTGATTAGAAATGCGACGGTGGTATTACACTATGCAGGCAAGAAATTTCTCATTGATCCGATGCTGGCAGATAAAGGCGCATATGCTGGCTTTCCGGGCACAATAAATTCACACTTGCGTAATCCGTTGGAGGCACTGCCGGTAAACCCAGCCTCTTTATATGATGTAGATGCAATAATTGTAACGCACCTGCATGCGGATCACTGGGATCAAGTAGCTATCCAAACACTTCCAAAGAATAAACCGGTTTTCGCACAAAATGAAGCCGATGCAACGGTGATCAGGGCAGCAGGCTTTCAACAGGTTCGTTCTTTTGCAAACGGGGGTTCTTTTGAAGGAGTCAGTTTCTTTGGAACAGAATGTCAACATGGCTCTGACGAAGCTTATTCAGTGACCTGGCTTGCCGAATTTCTCGGACAGGCTTCTGGTTTACTTTTTAAACATCCCGCAGAAAAAACGGTTTATATGATCGGAGACAGTATTTGGATCCCTGCCATTGAAGCTACTTTAAAAGAACATACGCCTGATGTGGTACTTATCAATGCCGGCTTTGCTACACTGGAAAAATACGGTGCCATCATAATGGGTAAAGAAGACTTTTACCGGGTCCACCAGATTGTTCCGGCAGCAAAATTAGTGGCGATACATATGGAAGCACTCAATCACTGCCTGTTGAGCAGACGGGAGCTTCACGAATATGTAAATGAAATGGGTATTGCCGATAAAGTGGTTATTCCCAGAGATGGGGATATCATCAAATTCGCCGAAATCTAATTAACGAGTGCAAGAAAAAAAGCTTCAGGTAATAGGCCTGAAGCTTTCATCATCGAAGGAACAAAAAGTATCCTTCAATTTCGTTATCTTTAATTCGTATGAAACGATACTTTTTGCCATTTTCACATTCATTACTGCTTTTTATTTTTTATTTAATTCCATTTTACAGCAAAGCACAAACTCAACCGGAAGAATATGAGGTTCATTATTATCTGTTGATCGGGCAATCTAACATGGCAGGCAGAGGGCCCTTGGACTCGGCAGATAACCATCCGAATCCCCGGATAATTATGCTCGACTCACTCAATCAATGGAAAACAGCTACAGACCCGGTTCATTTTGATAAACCCAAACTAGTGGGTGTTGGTCCGGCCATTTCTTTTGCCAAAGAAATGACTGGCAAAGATAAACACATCATGATCGCATTAATTCCCTGTGCGCTGGGCGGCTCACCAATAAACGTATGGGAACCCGGAGCCACTTATTTTAATTGGCATCCTTATGATGACGCGATTGCCCGTGTAAAGATAGCCCTGCATAAGGGTGGGCAATTGAAAGGAGTGTTATGGCATCAGGGCGAATCCGACAACGATTCGGCGCATGCCATTGTATATCTCGAAAAATTAAAAACCCTTATAACACGGTTACGAACCGAATTCAATAACCCTAAACTGCCTTTCGTAGCAGGAGAGATTGGTTACTTCAACAAACAGAACATTATAAATCCTGTTCTTAATCACTTACCGGATCTGGTTCCTTATACTGCTGTTGTTTCGGCAAAAGACCTTACTGACAAAGGCGATCAGCTTCATTTTGATACGCCATCAGCCAGAAAACTAGGCAAGCGATATGCCGACGCTATGACCCAAATACAGAAATCCACGTCAAATGCTATGTCCATAAGGGAAAACTGACGGTAACCCGCACAGCCTCATTGCTGATTAGAGCCGATTGGAGCACCCCTAAGCCATTTTGAAGGAAAATCCACATCCGAAGCCAAACCCACCCAAAAGCGCCTATTACGCACTACGGCGCCCCATTCGCCTTCAAACTCATTAGACTGTCTACCATTTTCCATGTCTGACTCCTGTCAGGTTCTAGTCAGATTGCTGACATATATATCGTTTCCCCGATAATAATGCCACTGTAATGCCACCAGAATGCCACTGTAATGCCACTGTACAGTGGCATTACAGTGGCATATTGCCGGGATGTTGGTGGAATAAGCATCGACTATCCACCGAATATCACATAAAGTAAACTGCATTCAGACATGGGAATCAATAGACAAAAGCCTGGAAATCGTATGATGCAGCAATGAGCTATAAGCAGCTATTTTTTCCTTTCAATATCCGCTTTTGAAAATTCATCTCCCCAACCGGATTGCTGATCAAAACCTGAAAACAGAAAGTCTGCCGGTTTATAAAAATCTATAGTATCAAAATCTTCAATTATAGCTAAGATCTCCAAAGTAGGCGCAAATGTACATTCGCTGTATTCACCGCAGCCTGCTGAAATATTGGAATTAGCTATTGTTGTCAAATGGGTCAAAATACCTGTTATGTGTGGTGGTAATTTTAAATAGAGCTCATAGATAGACTCCAGTTCTGAATAAGAAATATCATCATAGCCAAACTCGTGTTTCTTTTCAGGTTGTATTTTCAATGAAGGAAAGTCTGACAAAACACAATCAGGATCTCTGTTATATAAATACCCCTCGTATTCACCCCATTTCTCAGCGCTTGTAAATCTCCAAAATCCTTCGATGACTGAATCCAGCAATGCATCTTTTATCCGATAGTGATCAATTATTTTTTCTACACAAGTCAGTCCAAAGGCAAAGCGTCCCCTTATCGATATCTGTTTGAATATTTCCGTATTCATCAGTCAACCCGTTTTAAGTAATACCGCCTTTTATAGTAATGTTTACCAAAAAATATATACTGGCGACGCTTTGAATAGCCTGACTGTTTTCTAATGACGTGGCCGGTAGTATCACAAACAAATAATTTCTTGTGTCCAGGTAAATATTTTCCGGGACTATGCTGGTGTCTGTTCGTAGCAAGTACATCAAAAGTGTCGGGCGTAAAAGGCTTGTGATAAAGCATCACATAGCCATTTTTTACCTTATAATCTCCGTTAGAGGTATCGAACTGCATATCGCCGCTCATTCGATACCCAAATGTAGAATCCGGGTTCAATTTAATTACAGTACCAAAGAAACCGTAAACGGCGAACTTAGAGCGATACCTGCCCGGGATGTTATTTGTGGAGGCACACGCTATCAGGAAACAGGTAATCAGACCTGCCAAAAGAAAAAATATGGGTCTTGTCACTTGATTTTATAGTCTTGATGCAGCAAAGAGCATGTTTACATAAGTAGTTATTATTACCCCAGGTTAAACTGCTTCGTTGCTATTTCTTCTATCGCAGCACCAATTGCCAGTGCCGCAGTAGCAGCAGGAGACGGTGCGTTGAGCACATGAATCGCATTCCCTTTTGCTTCAATCTTAAAATCATCGATCATATTACCTTCCCTTGAAAGGGCCATAGCCCGTACGCCTGCACGGCCGGGAACAATATCATCTGACTGAAGTGAGGGAATAAGCTTTTGCAGCCTTTTTAAAAAGTACGCTTTGGAGAAGGCACCCCGGTATTCATCTAACCCGAAACGCCAGTGTTTGGCAAAAAATCTCCTCGTACCCTTATACCCCAACGCCTGTACGGTGTCTTTTAAATTAAAATCTGTTTTGTTATACCCTTCGCGTTTAAATACGAACACGGCATTGGGCCCGCACTCTACGCTGCCGTTTGTCATTCTGGTAAAATGCACACCCAGAAAAGGGAACTGCGGGTTAGGTACAGGATAGATCAGATTCCGCACTTTATTCTTTCCTTTTTCACTTAGGTCGTAATAGTCGCCACGGAAACCTACAATCGCACTATCTGTGCCTGTTCCTTCTTTGATGGCAATTCTATCGCTTTGGAGGCCCGCGCAGGCAATGACATTTTTTGCAGTAAAATCGCCGCGGTTGGTTTTTACCGTGGTTATAGGACCGTCTTTTATAAAATCTTTTACCTCTGTCTCTAAAAATACTTTGCTGCCGGTAAACTTGCTTTCTATCAGCTCTGCCAGTTTTTTTGTGAAACCAACATAATCGATGATCCCGGTGCATCCTACCCATATTCCGGCTATTCCCTCACAATAAGGTTCAATCTCCGTTATTTCTTTTGCAGAGATCATCCGGATGTCTTCTATGCCGTTTGCTATTCCGTTCTGAAAAACCTTATTCATATGCGCCAGCTCCTCTTCTTTAGAAGCTACTATGATCTTACCGCATATATCATGTTTAATGTTATATTCCTTTGCAAAAGCAACCAGTTCTCTTCGTCCGGTAACACAATTTTTGGCTTTGTAGGAACCGGGTTTGTAGTAAATACCTGAGTGGATAACGCCGGAATTTCTACCGGTTTGATGCGCAGACACCTGACTTTCTTTTTCCAAAACCGCAATTTTCAGGTCAGGGTACTTTTGATTGATCTTATAGGCCGTAGATAACCCTACACAACCGCCGCCAATAACAACTATATCGTACAAATTAGTGGTCATAAATTTCATGGATTATGGGTTCGCAAGATACCCCATAAGTTTCAACTTCCAAAGGCAATAATGACCACTTCTTTACTTTTATAACAACGAAACAGCGCCATTGTTTTCAATAAAAAAGATATCCCAAAAGCCTGGGATACAGCAGGGTATTTGTGCACCTTCGCCCTAATTTGTATCACGAAAAGCACTAAAACCATGACCTCATACGTACTTTCTTTTCAGCAGGTCAACCGCACCAGCCTGATGGAAGCAGGCGGCAAAGGCGCTAACCTGGGTGAATTGTCAGGGATCGATGGCATATTGGTACCCGATGGCTTTTGTATTACCACGGAAGCCTATAAAAAAGTAACGGCAGCCAATCCCGCGTTGAACAGCTTGTTGGAAGAACTAACGCTCGTGAAGCCGGAAGAAAGGAAACGCATCGGCGAACTTAGTGCAACCATCCGCATGGCCATAGAAAGCATTCCTATCCCCCAAGAGATCGAAGCCGCGATTGCAGGTTATTTAAATGAACAGGATGCCTGGGCGGTACGGTCAAGCGCCACGGCAGAGGACCTGCCCACAGCCTCCTTTGCCGGTCAGCAGGATACGTATTTGAACGTTATTGGTAAGCAGTCCGTCCTGCAGCACATCAGTAAGTGCTGGGCCTCGCTGTTTACCGAACGCGCTGTTACCTACCGCATGCAAAACAGGTTCCACCACCGGCAGGTACACCTGGCTGTAGTGGTTCAAAGGATGGTCTTCCCACAGGCAGCTGGAATTCTGTTTACGGCCGATCCGGTGAATGGCAACAGAAAAGTGGTATCCATCGATGCCAGCTTTGGCCTGGGTGAAGCGCTGGTGGCCGGACTGGTAAACGCAGACAATTACAAAGTGCGCAACGGCCAGGTGATCGATAAAATGATAGCTGCCAAAAAACTCGCCATTTATGCGTTGCCTGGCGGTGGTACAAAAGAACAGGCCATCGAGGTTGCACAACAAAGCCAACAAACCTTGACCGATGAACAAATTATACAGTTGGAACAAATGGGCAGAAAGATATCCTCCCATTTCGGTTCCCCACAAGACATCGAATGGTGCCTGGCAGATCATAAATTTTACATAGTTCAAAGCCGGCCGATCACTACCCTGTTTCCCGTTCCTGTAGCGAATGACGAAGAAAATCATGTGTATGTCTCCGTTGGTCATAACCAAATGATGACCGACCCCTTTAAACCATTGGGGCTTTCTTTCTGGAACCTGACCACGCCGAAACCCATGGCTATTGCCGGTGGAAGATTGTTTGTCGATGTTACCGGCTTACTGGCTTCGCCTGCAACGAGGCAAACGATCTTACATACGTTTGGACAGGACCCACTTTTAAAAGACGCCTTACTTACCGTTCTGGAACGCGGTGATTTTATAAAACTGTTACCGGATGATACGCCTGCCGGTAAAAACGAAAAAGCGATAACCACAGTAGGGTTTCGTACCCAGATAAAAAACGATCCAGCGCTTGTTCCTGATTTCATCAGTAAGAATGAAACTGCTCTTGAAACATTAAAACAGGAGATTCAAACCCAATCAGGTACCGCGCTCCTGGATTTTATAGTGGAACATATTCAGCAGGTAAAACGTTCAGCCGATCCTCAAAGTTTGCATGTGATCCTGGCAGCAATGGACGCTTCCTTTTGGTTGAATGAAAAAATGAAGGAGTGGTTAGGTGAAACAAATGTAGCAGATACCCTTTCTCAATCTGTACCCAATAACGTTACTTCTGAAATGGGACTGGCTTTACTGGATGTGGCTGACGTAATTCGCCCCTACCCGGAAGTAATTCACTATCTACAACAAACAAAAGCCGATAACTTCCTCGATGAGCTGGTTCATTTAAACGGTGGCCGGCAAACCCGGGATGCGATCGAAGCTTATCTCAACAAATACGGAATGCGCTGTGCCGGTGAGATTGATATTACCCGCACCCGCTGGAGTGAAAAACCCATCACCCTGGTTCCCCTGATCCTCACCAACATCAAAACCCAGGAACCCGGAGCTGGTAAGCGAAAGTTTGAACAGGGCCAGCAGGAAGCACTAAAGAAAGAACAGGAGTTGCTGGAACGACTGCAACTATCAGCGGATGGTGATGAAAAGGCCGCAGAAACAAAGGAGATGATCAGCCTTCTCCGCAATTTTGCGGGCTATCGCGAATATCCTAAATATGGCATCGTTAACCGTTACTTCGTGTACAAACAGGCTCTATTACAAGAGGCCGAACAACTGGTACAGGCCAGCGTGATCCATGAAAAAGAGGACATCTATTATCTCACCTTTGAAGAATTGCGCGAAGTGATCCAGACGCACCGGCTAAACTACGCCATCATCACCCAACGAAAGCACGATTACGAATCTTATAAAAAGCTAACGCCACCCCGTGTTATTACTTCCGATGGAGAAATGGTGACGGGTGCGTACAAACGCACCAATTTGCCGGCGAATGCCCTTGTTGGTCTACCTGTTTCTTCGGGCATTATAGAAGGCCGTGCCCGGGTAATCGTAAACATGGAGGAAGCCGAACTTGAAGAAGGGGACATCCTGGTCACAGCCTTTACCGACCCCAGCTGGACACCCTTGTTTGTGTCCATTAAAGGGCTGGTCACCGAAGTGGGCGGACTAATGACCCATGGCGCCGTAATAGCCCGGGAATATGGCTTACCGGCAGTGGTAGGGGTGGAAAATGCTACCCAACTCATTAAAGACGGTCAGCGGATCAGGGTAAATGGGACCGATGGTTATATAGAGGTCCTGTAAATTTTACAACACTTATTAGTCTCCCCCTAATGTGGGGAGGTTGGAGGGGGCCTACTGTACTTCAATAACCGCGTGCCGGATAGTGGCCGGGTAACCGCCTTCGTACCCGTGCCGGGAAGAATCGATGGTGCCCCGGATCAAAACAGTGCGATTACTCATGGTGTCGCAGCCATTCATTGATTTGGAATGTTTGGCTTCTACCCAGATGCGGGCTGTCCAATCGTAGGATTTATAATCCGAAACAGGCTGGATCTCAGGCTGAACTGAAGTATGTTCTGCACCACAAACGTAATACCCCCGGATCTCTACTTTTTTATTCTGGTAACTGCCAATGGAATCCAGCAGGTTTTCCAACGGAACCCGGGAATAATCGCTTTGCGCATTTTTGGAATGGCTACAGGATTGAATGAATAATACGGTTGGAATTAATGCTTTGGATATTAAGGATTTCATGATGAAAGGATACGATTAAAAATTGCGCTATAATACACATTTTTTGGCAAGGATCAAATGGGGACAACCCCCGTGAAATTCACGGTTTTTGCATAAAATGCCCGTCTGGCTTAGGTTTTCTATTGCTTTTTCAGTAATTTACTTTAAATGATTGCTCACCAAAACAATGCCGTATGAATAAAAAAGTGGCCGATGTTCTGCTTCGTAAGGGAAGCAATATTACTACCGTTTCACCGGAAACAACAGTACTGGAAGCGCTCCATATCATGGCCGATCAGAATATCGGTTCCGTGATGGTTTTGCAAGATGGCCACTACCTGGGCATTGTTACAGAACGTGATTACTCGCGCAAGGTAGTTCTCAAGGGGAAATCTTCTACCGACACAATTGTATCGGAGATCATGTCTAACGATCTGCCGCGTGTTACCGCGCACGATTCTGTTGATTATTGCATGCAGTTAATGTCCGACAAAAACATCCGTTACCTGCCCGTTTTCGACGAGAACCAGGTAACCGGTATCATTTCTATCAATGATGTGGTAAAAGAAACGATCCTGTCGCAACAGGAAACCATTACCCAGTTAAAAGACTACCTGCATTCCAGTTTATAAGCGTAGCAGCAACTAACTAAAAAGCTCCTTTGGTAATCCAAAGGAGCTTTTGTGGGCCTCCCCCCGGCCCCCTCCGGTGGAGGGGGAGAAATACAATCTCGCCACTAATTTCAACCTCCCTGTCAACGCTATCAACGTATTAACTTGTCAACGTGTTAACTTGCTTCGCCCGCCGAAGCCTTGGCGTAGGCGGGTCAACCTTTCAACTTCAAACCCAATAACATAATAACCTATGAACTTTCAACTTTAAACTTTCAACTTTCAACTATTCCTCATTCTCTTTCTCCGTAACAACCACCAGATCATCAACCGAAACGGTAATAGGCATAAGTCCTAACTGAACAACTGCTTTCTTACCGCGCAGCTCTTTTACCTCCCCTACCTGGTGGTTCTTTTTCATCAATACTTTATCACCTACCTGTATGTCACCACCTACCTCATCGTATTTTGAGTTGATCTTTTTCTTTACTTTCTCCGTAACCTGTTTCTGATGTTGTTTGAACAACAGGGCATGCATTTGTTTTATCAGGTCTTTCTTATCGTCCTGTGCTTCGGCTTTCTTCCAGTCAAACACCAGCTGTTTCAGGGTGCGTTCCATGTCTTTCAGGAAAGCGATCCGGTCTTCGGTAATGCGGTTCTGGTGTTTCAATACTTCCACCTGTTGCAGGTGTCGTTCTTTATTGATCACCAGTTGCATTTCCTTATGCAGCTTTTCATTTTCTTTGATCAGCTTCGACAGTTCCTTCTCTTTCTTTTCAATCTCCCGTTGGTCCTGCTCGGCGCGGTTCAATAATTTATCGAGGCGGAAATGATCTTCATCGACGAGGTTGCGTGCGCGTTCTATCAACCGTTTATCGAGCCCGATGCGTTCGGCAATAGAGAAGGTGTACGAGCTACCGGGTTTACCAACGGTCAGTTTATACAACGGCATCAATGTTTTTTCATCAAAGGCCATAGCTCCGTTGATGATGCCCGGTGTTTTGTTGGCCATTACCTTCAGGTTCAGGTAGTGGGTGGTAACAATACCCATGGCATGTTTATGCCCCAGTTCTTCCATGATCACCTCGGCAAATGCGCCCCCCAGATTGGGATCACTACCACTACCCAGCTCATCGATAAAGAACAGGGTTTTACCATTGGCATTTTCAATAAAATGCTTCATGTGCAACAGGTGCGAGCTGTAAGTACTCAACTCGAACTCGATGCTTTGGGTATCACCGATATGGATCATGATCTGTTTGAAAATACCAAACACCGAATTGGGATGTGCCGGTACCAGCAAACCACTCTGGATCATTAGTTGCGAAAGCCCTACCGTTTTCATGGTAACGGTTTTACCACCGGCGTTAGGTCCTGAGATCACCAGGATGCGTCTTTTTTCATCGAGTGTAACATCAACCGGAATGGTTGGTTTCTTCGATTTCTGATGGTACAGGTACAGTAATGGGTGATAGGCCTGTATCAGCTGCACATGCGCTTTATCCTGCAGCATGGGGAAGTTGCCATTCATATCAAGCGCCAGCTTTGCCTTGGCCTGTATAAAATCGTATTCACCCAATACCTGGTGCCAGGTTTTCAGCAGGGGAGCATACATGGCCAGCCGGGCAGTGAGTTGTTGCAGGATGCGGTGCACTTCGCGCCGTTCATCATTCTCCAGCCCAAAGATCTCATTGTTCAGCTCGATGGTTTCTTCCGGTTCAATATACGAGGTGCGGCGGGTATCGCTTTCACCGTGCAGGATCCCTTTTACCTGCCGCTTTTGTTCTGCTACGATGGCAACCACGCGGCGGCCGTTCAGAAAGGCCTCATCGATATCTGCCGTATAACCAGCTTTGCTTAGCTTTTGAACGATCTTATCGAACAGGCGGCGCAATTCGGTACGGCGCCGGTACAGGCTGCTGCGAATGCGTGCCAGGTCTTCCGATGCATTGTCTCTTACCTCGCCATTCTCCAGCAGCACATCATCTATCAGTTCCATGATCACCTTTTCGTAATAGGTGTCACCGATCACTTTTACCAGGGCTGGATATGCCAGGCGGCGGTCCGCATCGAACCAGCGGAAAATGTTTGAAATGCTTTCGGCCAGCTTACGTATTTGCATAAACTGTTCACCGGTAAGCATAGCGCCGCTAATGCCCAGTAATCGTAATTCTTTGGCCAGGTTCAGCACGTAATCATTAGGGAAATACATGCTGTGCTCTATCAATAATTTGTATTCGTGGCTTTGTTGTAACTCCAGCTCAATAAATTCTTTGCGGGTATGAATGCGCAGGTCTTGCGATTTGCTTTTGGCATACTCCGTTTTACTATGCTCTTCCAGCAGAGCCTTAACTTTATCAAACTCCAGTTGTGATAACGCCGTTTCAGGAAAAAACTTCATATAAATAACTCTTCTCGAACCGGCAAAGGTACTATAGTTTTTTGGTTGTGGGTAATGTACACGGTATTATCTGGAACCAGATGGCCTATAAACCACCCGGGACGGGCTTTTTTACGATTTGCACAAAGAAATATATCAGAAAAATAACCTGCACCAGCAAAAAGCACCAGCCACATAGCACCCTCAATTGGTTCCTGAACATCAATGCATCCAGGTCGGAAGTGGTATAATTACCGGCAGCAGAGCCACCGTTTACCAGTCCCAATGCCAGGAAACCAGTTACGAGTAACAATGTTACTCCCATGTAGGTAAGGGTGATCTTTTTATTCACTGTCTGGTGCCGGCGACGGATCAATTTCAGCAAAAAGACAACCAGCAGCAGCCACAGGGCACATGTACCCGCTACATATGAGTTGGGGATGATATAATAGCTATCATCGATATTAAGGTCGGTTGATGCCCTACCAAATTTCGATGCAGTAAAAAACAACAAAATAAGCACCGGCCAAAAAAGGATGTTCTCTATCTTTTTCATAATTGCTTCCTATAGCGGGGCGTAATATTACTACAGTCAATTCGATCCTACAACCCCTGCCGATATATTTATAAAATATACTATACAATATTTTACCCGGTTACCCCTTTTAAACCTTCTAATCAGGAACCGGTCTGACTTACAAATCAATTGCGTACAATGAAGTATCTTATACCCAGTGTGCTTATTCTTTTAGCTACCAGCACCTTGAAAGCACAAACCAGCACGGCATCAGATAGTCCCCAGTTACCCGGCGATAACTTCAGTTTATCGGGCGCCCTCGATCTGTTTAAAAAAGCAGGGTCTCCCGAAGATTTTGAAAAACTGCTCAACTCTGAAGACAGTAAAGTAAACAACCTCGATCTTAACGAAGATGGCAACACCGATTATATAAAAGTAGTAAGCAAACGTGAGAATGATGTGGAGGTATTTGTGCTGCAGGATATTATCTCTGAAACCGAAAGTCAGGATATTGCCGTGATAGAACTGCAAAAAACCGGTAATGACAATGCCGTGATCGACATTGTCGGCGACGAAGATATTTATGGACAGGAAACCATTGTAGAACCCGAGGAAGCTGAGAATGCGTTTAATGAAGGTACATCCAACCTGGCCGGCGGTCCTAATATGGAAAGCGCCAACCCATTCTCCACTGACGGTATTATAGTGAACGTTTGGGCCTGGCCTTGTGTTCGGTTTGTATATGCCCCCTCCTATGTAGTGTGGGTATCACCTTACACCTGGCGTGCGCACCCCGTTTGGTATCGCCCCTGGCGCCCAATGGCATACACCGTTTACCGCCCCATTCGTTATCACTACCGCGCGCATTATGCAGTAGTTACCACCCGCCGCGTTGTTGTAGCACAACCTATTTACAGACCTATGCGGGTTACTTCGGTAACGGTTACCACCCGTCACCAGGCTCAAATAACCACTTACCGCGCCCGCAGAACAACCAGAACAACCGTTGTTCGCAGCAACAATGCCCCTGTTCGCACCAGAACAGCCCCTGTTGGCGGCGGCAACAACACCACTGTTCACAGAAGAACAACCACCGTTAGCGGCCCGCACGGCGGACAGGTAAACAGAACCACCACTACTGTAAAACGTAGAAGAAGATAGTTTTGAATATCCGAAGGTTAGTTACACTGCATCGGCCAACTGGCAGGTGCAGTTTTTTATTTTAGCCGTCGTCTAATATGGTATTACCGTCAATTGCTACTTTTGTATTTCCTTAACATCTGCCACTGCACACCCCGCGTATATAGTGGTGTTTAAAAACAATACAATGATACATCTGATAAAACAACATGGAATGAAGGTCTTTTTGACAGGTGTGTTGGTAACAATAGTCACATTGTTCTCCTGCGCACAAAAACGAAACGAAAAAAAGAATATAAGCAAGGATATGACAACAACTACAAATATGGTGAACACGGCCACCGATACCGCCACGTTTGGTACCGGTTGCTTTTGGTGTACAGAGGCTATCTTCCAGGAACTGGAAGGTGTGATCAAATCTACTTCAGGGTACAGCGGCGGTACCGTTGCCAACCCTACCTATAAAGAGGTATGTACCGGCAATACCGGCCATGCAGAAGTAATACAGGTGGTGTATGATCCTAAAAAGATCACTTATGATGAGTTGCTGGAAGTTTTCTGGAAAACCCACGACCCTACCACCCTTAACAGACAAGGTGCCGACGTAGGTACACAATACCGCAGTGTGATCTTTTATCACAACAACGAACAAAAAGAAAAAGCCGAAAAATATAAAGCTGAACTGGATAAAAGCGGCGCCTTTAACGATCCCATCGTAACGGAAATCTCACCGTACACGAAGTTCTATGCCGCTGAAAACTATCACCAGGATTATTACAACCAGAATGGTGATCAGCCTTATTGCAGCATTGTTATCAGACCCAAGGTGGAGAAGTTTGAGAAGGTGTTTAAGAGTAAGTTGAAACACTAGTTGAATACAAGACCTGTAAGGTGCATCATTTGAGCTAGCATACGCAGCATGATGACTTGCACCTGACAGGTCTTTCGCTTTATATACCGACCTGTCAGGAGCGCTTAGACTGTCTAAAAAATCAAACTCAAAAGGCGCACCTTACAGGTCTTTTCATTTCTCAAAATACGTTCGCCTCAATTCCAACTGATTCAATCCATCAGGAGCAAAATGCTTCACTTTAGGCTGCACCAACCTCACCACCTCATCATAAAATAATGGTACTACCGGTGCGTCATCGATCACCAGTTGGTCCATTTGCTGGTATAACTTATAACGCAGGCTATCGTTTTCCGTTACCATGGCCTGATCGTACAGGGCATCGAATTTTGGATTGTTATAACGGGTGTAGTTAGGCGGTGCAGGATTGCTGCCATAAAATACGCTCAGGTAATTTTCTGCTTCCGGGAAATCGGCTATCCAGCTGCCACGGAAGAACAGCGCCTGCGATTTGGCCGTTTGTTCCAGCAACAGGCTCTTGGGTATTACTTCTATCTGTATTTTGATGCCTACTTCTTCTAACTGACGTGCAATAAAACCGGCTATATCGCTATAGATGGGGATGGTAAGCAGCTTTATTACCGGCAGTCCTTCCCCATCGGGAAAACCTGCCGACTGCAACAATTCGCGGGCTTTAACCGGATTATAGGAATATCCTTTCACCACACTGCTGTCGAACGAAGGCAAACCAGCTGGAATAAACCCGCTTTCTGCCGGCATCCCTTTCGAATTGTACAGGTACATGATCATCTTGCGCCGGTCGAACCCATAATTGATAGCCTGCCGTACGGCTTTCATCCGCAGGGGGGAGCCGGTCACCAGTGGATTGTTCTTATCCATTAAGATGCCCAGGTATTCTGTATTCAGATAAGAGTGTTTGGAAAGAATGATCTTACCCTGCCAGTCCTGACGCAATTGTCCTTTTTTAGTAAGGATCTCATCCTTGAAGGAGGGGTCTATGTCGTTGATAAAATCCAGTTCGCCCTGTTGAAACAACAGGAATTCGGTAGCCCTGCTGTCCAGAAAAGTGATCTTGATGCCATCGAGATACGGCAGGGGTCTGCCGGCGCTGTCGTGTTCAAAATAATGGTCATTCTTCTGCAAAATCATGGCCTGCCCTTCTTCCCAGGCTTTGAATTGAAACGGACCCGTACCGCAGGGATGACTGCGAAAATCAGCCCCGTATCTGGTAACCACTTCCCTGGGCACAATGGAGCAGTATTGCATGCTCAACAAACCCAGAATAGGCGCGAAAGGACTTTTTAAGGTAAGCTGAAAGGTAGAATCATTCAGTGCCTTAAAACTGTCTTTATCCTTTACCCGGTCGTTGAAGATCCAGGCGCCGCTGCTGGCTGTTGCCGGGTCTATTATGCGGCTGAAGCTGTAGGCTACATCAAAAGCTGTTAAGGGCCGGCCTTTCCCCCCGGGGAAAGCATCGTTGTCATGAAAGAAAACCCCGGGCCGTAAATGGAATGTATAAACCTTGCGGTCAGCCGATACCTCCCAGCGGTAAGCCAGGGAGGGAACGATCTTTAGGGCGTCGTTTGTTTCTACCAGGGTATTGTACAACTGATGGACTGCCCAAATGATCGCCTGGTTTTTGGCAAAAGCCGGGTCAAGCGTGGGAATACCGGTAGTTTCATTGTAATGAAATACCTGTTTATTACCGCTTGTACGACTACCGCAGGAATTAAATAAAATCACACCAAAAAAGACAGCAAAAAATATAACTTTAGCTTTCATATACTATCATCAACTATGAAAATAGGTACTTTTTCATTTCTCCTCCTTAATTTATCATTTCTCATTATAGCGTCTTCCTGCGCCGCACAACCGCTGGGAAATAAAAAGCAATTCACCCACCAGGACACATTGCGTGGCACCATCACCCCCGAAAGGGCCTGGTGGAACGTATTACGGTACGATATCCAGGTTACCCCCGACTACGGGAGCAAAACCATCCAGGGAAAAAACAGGATCACCATACAGGTTTTAAAGCCGCAGAACAAATTACAGCTGGATCTGCAGGAGCCGATGATCATAGATAGCATTTTCTTAGTTGCACAAACCGGCACCAAAACCAACCTGAACTTTGAAAGAGACGGTAATGCCTGGTTTGTGGCCATGCCGGCTTTAACTGCCAATACCACTCCGGCACTGGAAGTGATTTACCATGGTAAACCCCGGGAAGCGGTTCGCCCCCCATGGGATGGCGGCTGGATCTGGACCAGGGACAAACAGGGCCGTCCCTGGATGAGCGTGGCCTGTCAGGGCCTGGGCGCCAGCGTTTGGTACCCCTGTAAAGACCACCAGAGCGATGAACCCGATAACGGCGCCAGCCTCAGCGTCACCGTGCCCGATACGCTGGTGGCAGTGGCCAATGGCCGCCTGCAGGAAAAAACAGCCAATAACAACGGTACCGCTACTTATACCTGGGCGGTAAAGAACCCCATCAACAACTACAACATTATCCCCTACATTGGTAAATACGTAACCTGGCACGAAGACTTTGCGGGTGAAAAAGGCAACCTCGATTGCGACTACTGGGTGTTGGATTACGACCTGGAAAAAGCCAAAAAGCAATTTACCCAGGCCCCTAAAATGCTGAAGTGTTTTGAGCATTGGTTTGGCCCCTACCCTTTTTATGAAGATGGCTATAAGCTGGTAGAAGCGCCGCACCTCGGTATGGAACACCAGAGCGCAGTAGCCTATGGCAACCGCTTTGAGAATGGCTATCTGGGCCGCGATCTGTCAGGTACCGGCTGGGGGCTTAAATGGGATTTTATCATTGTACATGAAAGCGGGCACGAATGGTTTGCCAACAGCATTACCAGCAACGACATTGCAGATATGTGGGTGCATGAGGGTTTTACCAATTATTCCGAAACCCTGTTCACTACCTGCGAATTTGGAGTGGAAGCCGGTAATGAATATTGCATCGGCTCCCGCGCGGGCATCCGAAACGATATTCCCATTATCGGCCCCTATGGCGTAAACCAGGAAGGCAGCGGGGATATGTATCCCAAAGCGGGCAACATGCTGCATACCATCAGGCAGATCATCAACAACGATTCTATTTTCCGCAGCATCTTACGCGGTCTTAATAAAACCTATTACCACAAAACAGTGACCTCAAAAGAGGTGGAAACCTACATCAGCCGCCAGGCCAATCATGATTTTTCAAAGGTGTTTGATCAATATCTTCGCACCACTCAGATTCCGGTGCTGGAATATGCCCTCAAGGGTAAGGACCTTAAATTCCGGTTTACAAATTGCATCAAGGGATTTGGCATGCCATTAAAAGTGAAATTCGGCAAAGACGAAAAATGGATCCGCGCCAATGAGGACTGGACCATTATTTCGGGCACCAATGCCGGCGACTTTACCGTTGACAAGAACTTTTTTATCAACGTAAAGAAAGTTAACTGGTAACAAAAAATATAGCGAATCAAGAAATTAAATAAATGAGCATACGGCGGCAAAGTATTATTTCTTCCATATTGGTGTATATAGGAATTGGGCTGGGATTGGTGAATACTTACCTGTATGCAAAAGGATTTTCCGAATCAGAGTACGGTTTAATAGGGTCTTTTCAGGCCTTTGCCACCCTAATGCTTTCTTTCTCCAATTTGGGCCTCACCTACTACATTTTTAAATTCTATCCGTATTATAAAGACAACCTGCCGCGCGAAAAAAACGACATGATCACCATAGCCCTGGTGGTTGGTTTTATGGGGTTCCTGTTTGTGATGATCGGTGGTTTTGTATTTAAAGATCTGGTGGTCCGGAAATACTCCGCCCACTCACCCGAGGTGGTGCGTTACTATTACTGGTTTTTCCCTTTTGGGTTTGGCCTTTCCATCTATACTGTTTTGGAGGCATTTGCCTGGCAATTGCGGAAATCGGTGTTCACCACCTTCGTGAAGGAAATATTGTTCCGGTTGTTTGCCACTATCCTGATCGTGCTGCTCTTTTTCCGGTTCATTAAAGACTTTGACCTGTTCATTAAGATATATGCTTTCACTTATATTGGCATTGCCGGGTCGCTGATAGGGTATTTGATTTACACCCGTCAGCTTCATTTTACTTTTACCATCAGCCGGGTAAGCAAAAAATTCTCTAAGAAAATAATCAGTTCCAGCCTGTTTGTGTGGGGTGGTTTTCTGGTAGTGAATGTATCAAGCGTATTTGATACGCTTGTAATTGGCGCTGTAGTAACAAATGGCATGATGTACGTGGGTATTTATACCCTGGCCCAAAATATGTCGGGCCTGGTGTTTGCACCGCAACGGGCTATTAGTGCAGCCGCTGTAGGTCCATTGTCGCAAGCCTGGAAGGATAAAGACATGGGCCGCATCAATCGCATTTACCAGCGCAGCAGCATCAACCAGCTGATCTTTGGAGTGGCCATATTTCTTTTAATATGGCTCAACTTTAACGATGCGGTGCTCACCTTACATTTAAAACAGGGTTATCTCGATGCCCGTATTATTTTCTTGTTCATTGGTCTTACCAAAGTGATAGATATGGGCACCGGGTTAAATGCCCAGATCATTGGGACCAGCATTTACTGGAAAGTCGAGATCCTTAGTGGGGTGATCTTATTACTGCTAACCCTGCCATTGAATTATCTGTTGACGCTTGAATTGCATGAAAAAGGGCCTGCTGTTGCCAATCTTTTTTCCATCATTGTGTACAATGGCATCCGCTACTTTTTTCTGTTAAAGAAATTCAAATTACAGCCATTCACTTTGCAAACAATATACTCGCTTTTATTGGCCGCAGTCTGTTACGTCATCTGCTTTTTACTCTTTAATTCCTTTCAGGGATTTATCTGGCTGGTGTTGCGCAGCTCCCTGTTTATTTTGTTGTATGCAACAGGTGTATTGTATCTCAAATTGACCCCTGATGTATTACCTGTCTGGGAGACAGTTAAAAAGAAATTAAAATTGACAAAACAGTAAGGAAAAGCCTACTGTTTTAGAAAAGTAGAAGTAGGAAGTAAGATGTATGATGTATGATGTTCGCTGTTTTCGGAATCTCTGCTTCTTATTTCGGACTTCTTATTTCTTACTTCATACTTCCTACTTCTTATCTCTTACTTCCTACTTCTTACTTCATACTTCTTACTTCCTACTTCTTATAAATGCAGTTTCTTTAGTATTCCCTTAACAGTATTCATGGCTGATAAATGTCAAATGAACATTAACAAATGTTCGTTTCACGTTTTATAGCAAAAAGCCAATGTAATCGTTTTCGTAAAAAGATACCCCGTTTTTACAGAAAAACCCCTAGTGCCAATTCATGCTTTAGTCTATTTTCCTTTATATCTGCTCAACCGTTGATGCAAACGGTTGCATTGCGTCGTTACTTTGACTCAGAAAGAAAAAAAGCAGGAGTTCTTGGTCAAATATCTGATGAAAGTAGCCAGTCCCTAAGAAAACAGTTGATTCGTAGCATTAAAGTAGCCGTCCCTGGGAATACAGTTGATTAGTAGCGCAAAATGTAGTTCAGTCCCTTGATAAACTATTGATTCGTAGCATAAAAGTAGCCGTCCCTTAGTAAACAGTTGATCCGTAGCCTAAAAGTTGTCAGTCCCTAAGTAAACTATTGATTCGTAGCACAAAAGTAGCCGTCCTTTAGTAAACAGTTGATCCGTAGCCTAAAAGTTGTCAGTCCCTTCGTTAACAATTGATTCGTAGCACAAAAGTAGTCAGTCCCTAAGAAAACGTTTGATTCGTAGCATTAGTTTCCGTTTTTAGTTCGTATCCCTTTGAACTCTTTTCGATTTATTGTTACATCAATTAAATGTCCTTTTATGAAAAGCTTGTCAATTGCCCAACACCCGGCACCAGTATTCACTCAAACCCGTACTTCTACCTCCGTACCTGTACCCTTACACAAATTAATCGACCAGCTGATGAACAGCTTTGTTCCGCTGGCAGCCACCCAGCATAGTTTTATCATAAACAATGTTGATGAAAGCTTTCAACTGAATGCCGATGAGCAGATCCTGGCTTTTATCGTTGGCAATCTGTTAAACAATGCGATTGTTAGTTCGCACAACGCGTGTGTTCGAATTGAAGCAGTTAAGAAACCCCAGGGCGTGCAGATCATTGTGCGGAACAATGGAACTAATTTTTATAGCACTGTGGCGCATGGATTTTCCCAGGTAGTGGCAGCAGCCCGCACTATGGGCGCCAATATCAATATTTACAATCAGAAACACGAAGGAACAGTTATTACGCTGTCGATGGCCGCTTAAAGGGCAGAAGGCAGAAAAAACATGGCAAGGTTCAATATATAGGAAAATCCAATATCCTGTGTTGAACCTTTTTTAATGCCTGGAACTCAAAACTTTGGACTTAAAACTTTCAACTTTAAACTTAAAACGTTGAACTCAATGTCTGACTTTAAGCTAAAAGTTACTTAACAACTCGTCCGCCCCCTGCGAAACGGGCTTTATAATAATCCTCATTCAGATCACTGATTATTACCCCACTGCTGGTGGCAGCATGTATAAACTTGTTATTGCACAGATAAACGCCTACGTGGGTTATTCCACCTTTGGAGCCATTGGTTTTAAAGAATACCAGGTCGCCCTGGGCTATCTTCTTCTTTTTAAGGTGGGTGCTTTTATCGTACATATCCGCGGAGTTGCGGGTGAGGTTCACATTATAATACGACGCCATAAACGATTTGGTAAAACCACTGCAATCGACCCCATCGTGCGTATCGCCGCCGTATTTGTATTTGGTGCCGTACCAGCTGTCGATCAATTCCAGCAACTTGCTATCGTTGATCATTTCTACCGGAATATCAAGCAGAATGGCATATTTAAACTGTAATGGTGCGCTTAACTCGATCCCGATCACTTTGCGGTTCTTCAGGTCGGCAACCCGGTTCTCTTCTTCGGGAGTTAATGCGGCGAGCCTGGTAGTAGGACTCGCCACCTTCCTGGCTTTGGCAGTAGTGGTGGTAGTGCTCTTGGTGGTCTTCTTTTTACTTTTGCCATCCTGAAATACCTTATAAAGGCCAAATGGATGACGTGCTGATGCTGGTTCAGCATACACCAATAGGGTGGATATAATGATAATCAGATACTTCACAGGCTGGGAATTTTATTGCTATAATAGTACCTATCCCAATTCATCAGGCCCCGATCATGTTATAGCAAGGCCCCAAAAATAGCAAATACATTGCCAGTATGGCATTAAAATTTGGAAAGAATTACACATAAAGCACTCCCCTCCTACCATTCACCGTTCCTAATTAACTTATGCAGGCAGTGTGGATATAAATTATTCGGGATCACTTTTGAATAAAGAACTTTATACCACAATTTCGTGTTTTAATTTAAAATTGTTGCTCATTGGAAATGAGCGGCTTAAGCGAAAGAACAGGATTTCCGGTATGGTAGGGCAGAAGTAAGAGATAAGAAGAATGAAGTAAGAAAAACAATTGTTCAGAAGTCCCGAAAATCAGGAGACACCCTAACATCCTACATCCTATTTCGTCGAAAAGAACCACAAAAGCAGCACTTTAGAACAAATTAACTTTATTAAAGATACATGTGTAAGTTTTCTCATCTACACGTTCATACCCAGTTTTCGTTACTCGATGGACAGGCGTCTATCCAGTCATTGTATAAAAAAGCCGTAAAAGACGGGATGCCCGCCCTTGCCATTACCGATCACGGCAATATGTTCGGCGCCTTTGAATTTGTGGCTGAAGCTTATAAACACAAAAATGAAGACGGCAGCCTGAAGGTAAAACCCATTGTAGGTTGTGAATTTTATGTGGTGGAAGACCGTCATAGAAAGACCTTTTCCAAAGAAGTAAAAGACGAACGCTACCACCAGGTACTGCTGGCAAAAAATAAAGTGGGTTACCAGAACCTGGTTAAATTAACCAGTCTGGGTTACATAGAGGGGATGTACAGCAAGTACCCCCGGATCGATAAAGGCCTGATTGAAAAATACCGCGAGGGATTGATCGCCACTACCTGCTGTATAGGCGCCTATGTGCCGCAAACCATTCTGCACGATGGCGAAGAAAAAGCCGAAGCCGAATTCAAATGGTGGCTCGATCTGTTTGGGGAAGACTATTTCATTGAAATTCAACGGCACAACCTGAAGGAGCAGGAGATCATCAACCAAACCCTGCTGAAGTTCTCCAAGAAGTACAATGTGCCTGTTATTGCCACCAACGACAGCCATTACACCGATCAGGACGATTACAATGCCCACGACATCCTGCTGTGTATCAACACCGGCGAAAAGAAAAGCACGCCAGGTTTCGATGATTTTGTAAACGACGATACCAATATAAAAGACCGCCGCTTCAAATTTCCCAACGACCAGTTTTACTTTAAAACCCAGGAGGAAATGAAGAAGCTGTTCAGCGATATTCCCGAGTCGATCGACAATACCAATATGATCGTTGACCGGGTGGAAGTGCTGAACCTGAAAAAAGACATCCTGTTACCGGCTTTCCCCTTACCCAAAGAGTTCCAGGTCACTGAAGACAGCAACCTGAACCAGTGGGAATTTCTGAAACACCTTACTTACGAGGGCGCGAAGGAACGCTACGTTGATATAACGCCTGAAATTCAGGAACGACTTGACTTTGAGTTGTTTACCATCAAAACCATGGGGTTTGCCGGTTATTTCTTAATTGTAAGCGATTTCATAAAAGTGGGGCGTGAACGAGGGGTGTTCATTGGGCCGGGCCGTGGATCGGCTGCTGGTAGTGCCGTGGCCTTTTGCACCGGTATTACCAATATCGACCCCATTAAATACAACCTGCTGTTCGAGCGCTTTTTGAACCCCGACCGTAAGTCGATGCCGGATATCGATACGGACTTCGATGATGAAGGCCGGCAAAAAGTGATCGACTATGTAGTGGAGAAATATGGTAAAAGTCAGGTAGCCCAGATCGTTACCTATGGTACCATGGCTGCTAAAAGTAGTATCAAGGACGTAGCCCGTGTGCTCGACCTGCCCCTGGTAGAATCGAACGCCATGGCGAAGATGGTACCGGAAAAGCCGGGCATTGAACTGGGCCGCGTATTACATGCACCTTTAACAGCTAAGGAGGGTGAGAAATCACTGGAAGAAAAAGAAGGCATTGGGCCCGATGAAATTGAAATAGTTAAAAAGCTACGTGAAGTATACAACGGGCAGGGATTAACCGCTACCGTACTGCACGAAGCAGAGCGGTTAGAGGGCTCCGTTCGTAACACCGGTATCCACGCAGCGGGTATCATCATTGCCCCCTGCGATCTGACCGATCTGATCCCGGTGTCTACTGCGAAAGACTCCAGCCTGTGGGTTACCCAATTTGAGGGAAGCCTTATTGAAGACGCCGGCGTAATTAAGATGGACTTCCTGGGTTTGAAAACCCTTACCATCATCAAGAACGCCCTGCGTATGATCAAGGAAAACCATGGGGTTGAACTTGACATCGAGACCATTCCGCTCGACGACCCCAAAACATTCGAATTATACCAGAAGGCCGAAACCGTTGGTACGTTCCAGTTTGAAAGTCCCGGGATGCAAAAATACCTGCGCGACCTGAAGGCTGACCAGTTTGCGGATCTTATTGCGATGAACGCCTTGTATCGCCCCGGTCCGCTCGCCTACATTCCTAACTTTATCGATCGTAAACACGGCCGCGAGCCCATCACATATGACCTCCCGGAAATGGAAGAGTACCTGCACGAATCATACGGTATCACCGTATACCAGGAGCAGGTAATGTTGCTGGCGCAAAAGCTGGCCGGGTTTAGTAAAGGGGATGCCGACGTACTGCGTAAAGCGATGGGTAAAAAGCAAAAAGCGGTACTTGACAAAATGAAGGCCCAGTTCGTAAAAGGCGCTTCTGAAAAAGGCCACCCGGTTGATAAGCTCGAAAAGATCTGGACCGACTGGGAAGCGTTCGCCCAATACGCCTTCAACAAATCGCACTCTACCTGTTATGCGTATGTGGCATATCAAACAGCCTATTTAAAAGCCCACTACCCTTCTGAGTACATGGCGGCCGTGTTGAACAACGCCGGTAACATAGAAAAGATCACCTTCTTTATGGAAGAGTGTAAACGCATGGGTATAGATTGTTTTGGACCAGATGTAAATGAATCGAAAAAAGGGTTCTCCGTAAATAAACAAGGGCACATTCGTTTTGGTTTGGGTGGGTTGAAAGGTGTGGGTGAAGCTGCGGTGGAAAGCCTGATAGAAGAACGCGAAAAGAATGGCGAGTACGTGTCGATCTTCGACATGATCAAACGCGTGAACCAGCGTACTGTAAACAAGAAAACACTGGAAAGTCTGGTATATGCGGGTGGCTTCGATTGTTTTAAAGATATGCACCGCGCGCAATACTTCTTTACACCGCCAAACGATACCAGCACCGGGTTGGAAAAGATCGTACGGTATGGCAACATATACCAGGCACAGAACGTAAATACCAGTAATACGCTTTTTGGCGGGCTTACAGAGGTGATGGAAATACCACCACCGAAGATCCCACCATGCGAACAGTGGTCACTTACGGAGCTGCTGAACTATGAAAAAGAGGTTACCGGGATGTTTATGAGCGGTCACCCGCTCGATCACTTCCGGTTCGAAATAAAACACTATGGTATTACTACCATGGCCGAGTTCAATGAAATAAAAGATACCCTGGCCCTGCAGGCCAATCCGGGCCGCCCCTTCAGGCTGGCCGGACTGGTAACAGACGCCCAGCACCGGGTTACCCGTACCGGACGTCAGTTTGGTTCCTTCTGGATAGAGGACTATTCCGGCAAAAGCGAGTTCATGTTGTGGAGCGATGACTACATGCGTTTCCTCAATTACCTCGAAAAAGGTAAAAACCTGTTTATAACCGGTGCTTTCAAACCCCGGTTCAATAAAACAGAGTTTGAGTTCAAGATCGAAAAGATGAGTTTGTTAGAGAGCATTAAACAAAATCTAACCAAACAGGTTATTATTGATGTTGAAGCGCGGTTCGTGAATGAGGAGCTGATCAACTTCCTGGAAAAGAACCTGAAAGCTTTTCCTGGCAACAGCAAATTGAAATTCAATGTTAAAGATCTTAAAACACAGTGCCGGGTAAGCCTGGCAAGTGTGGAGACGGGTTTTGAAATGAATGACGAAATGACCGCTTTCCTGCAAAGCCGTCCCGACCTGGATATACAGGTAGTGACTGCATAAATTGCAAACATTCAGGAAGATCGATGTTTTCCCACTGACAGGGTGGGCACCACACCTGACAGGATAGGCAAACAAAGGGTATGGCATAGAATTCGACGATAATATATTACTTTTTTGAAGTTCAAAACTTTGGAAAACGTTTAAGAAATTATTTATAAACTTTACACACTAAATTTATATTTATGGCTTTAGAATTCACAGACACAAACTTCCAGGACAAGGTCCTCGATTCTGATAAATTAACAGTTGTTGATTTTTGGGCTGAGTGGTGTGGTCCTTGTCGCGCTATCGGACCAGTTATTGAAGAATTATCGAAAGAATACGATGGTAAAATAAACGTAGGCAAAGTTAACGTTGACCATAACCCACAATTATCTATTAATTATGGTGTTACTTCTATCCCTGCTATCCTTTTCATAAAAGATGGTAAAGTGGTTGACAAGCTGGTAGGTGCACAACCTAAAAGCAACTTTGTTAAAAAGATAGAACAACATATAGCATAATTTGCTTTCATTGTATTAAAGCGCCCTGACAGTCTCGTCAGGGCGCTTTTTTCTTTCGCATTCTCCTGTACGAAAGATTGTTTATCTTCATTCCGCCTTAAACAATCAATAACGCGCCATGAAGTCAACCCTTTCTCTCGCTATTGCGACCCTGTTCGCAACCCTTCTCATCACATTCAGCTGTCAAAAATCAAGTCACGGAGATCCGGATCCCACTGATCCCAACCCACCCAAACCACCGGCCATTGAATATGTAACAGCCGGTGTATCAGGACGGGTAGTGGACGATGCCAATCAACCCGTGAATGCAGCTGTTGTAAAAGTGGGGGCAGCCTCTGCCACTACCGACATCAATGGTAATTTCACCATCGCCAGTGTAAGCCTCAATAAAAATGCAGGTCTGGTGAAAGTAGAAAAAGATGGTTTCTTTTTAGGCAGCCGTACCATTGTAGTAAACGCCGGGGCAACCAGCAACGTAACCATACAACTGATCCCGAAAAAAGTAGCCGGTACCGTTACTACAGGTGGTGGAAGTGTAACTGTACCAAGCGGTGGTACCATTGCCTTTACGGGAAATAGTTTTACCAATACCGGTAACAACAGCGCTTATACCGGAACAGTTTCGGTAAGCGCCTTTTTCATAAATCCAGAAGCAGCCAATTTCAAAGAGATCATGCCCGGTGCTTTAAGAGGCATCAATGCATCGAATGAAGAAACCGGTTTGCAATCCTTTGGCATGATGGCCGTTGAATTAAACGGAGCAGGCGGTGAAAAACTGCAGCTGGCCACTGGCAAAACAGCTACCATTACCTTCCCTATTCCTACTAGCTTGTTGTCACTGGCGCCGGCCACCATTCCATTATGGAGTTTTAACGATTCATCGGGGTTATGGAAAGAAGAAGGAACTGCCACCAAACAAGGCAGCAATTATATAGGTACCGTAGGCCATTTCTCTTTCTGGAACTGCGATTACCCGTATGGGGTGGTTGATTTAAAAGCAACCATTAAAGACCAGAACGGAAACCCCTTATATCCGGCCCAGGTGATTTTAAAAGTTAAGACTGACACCGTAACGATATCCGGATATGGTAATACGGATAACATCGGTTTTGTAGGTGGAAAGATCCCTATCAATAAGGCCTTACAGATGAACGTATACAACAAATGTAATACACTGTTGTATACAAGAGATATTGGTCCCTTTTCAACTACGGCCGATCTGGGCACCATCACCGTACCCAATAACAGTACCTCACAATTGACCATTACCGGGTCTGTGCTCAATTGTAATGCGGTTTTCGTTACCAATGGTTTTGTTGATGTGCTGCTCGATGGGGTGCATAACCGGGTGCTTGTTAAAAACGACGGCACCTTCAGCATTGTCTTCGACCGCTGCAACCCGACTACTGCCACCGCTACCCTTACAGCCTATGACCTCAGCAATAACCAGAATGGCAGCTCAACCATTTTGTCAGTTTCAACAGGCACAGTAAAAGCAGGCGTATTAAACGCATGCGGCAATACCATTGCAGAGTTTGCCAACTACACCCTGAACGGCGTAACGTACAACTTTGCCACACCAGCGGATTCCATGAGTTTGAATAAATCATCAGCTACCTCTTATTCTTTGTGGGTTACCCGTAAAGGCGGAAATTTTAACGAGAGTACCTATATAGATTTCACGGCATCGGCAACGGGCGCTGCCCCACTCACTGGTGTATATATTAATACTGGTACCCGCGGCTATTATTCAACAGGCACCGGCACCGTAAACATTACCGAATTTGGCGCCGCAGGCACCGGGTTCATAGCCGGTAATTTTACTACCACGCTTACAGATACCATAACTGCACAAACAGCCCCTGTTAATTATACGTTCAGGGTAAAAAGGACCCAGTAACAATTACTTCTTACATAGCGAAAGGGCCAAAGCTGTTTTAAACAACTTTGGCCCTTTTATATTTTCTGATCAACTTTTCATCAATGCGCCACCACCACCTTTTCATCGGCAGGAACATGTTTATACTTAAATACCAGCGGAAAAATAATACCCAGCAACAACGCATAACCGGCAAAACTGAACCAGATGGCAGGCCAGTCCTTTATCCCGTCTACCGTAAAATGATCTACAACCCGGCCGCTGATGTAATTGCCCACATAGGCTCCAATACCATTGGTCATTAACATAAACAATCCCTGTGCACTGGCCCTGATCTTGATATCGGCTTCCTTCTCCACAAACAAAGAACCGGAGATATTGAAGAAGTCGAACGCCATTCCATAAATGATCATGGAAAGGATCAACAACCACAAGCCGGTACCGGGGTCGCCTACAGCAAACAGCCCGAAACGGAAAACCCAGGCAAAGATGCTCATCAGCATAACCAGTTTAATGCCGAAGCGTTTCAAAAAGAAAGGAATGGCAAGAATAAACAGCGTTTCAGAGATCTGCGAAATGGAAATGACTATGTTGGAGTGCGTTACCCCAAATGCATGGGGGTATTTGGTATTAAAATCGTTGAGGAAGGCAGAGCCGAAGGTATTGGTAATTTGTAACGCCGCACCCAGCAACATGGCAAACAGGAAAAAGACCATCATTTTTCTCTTCCTGAACAAAACAAAAGCGTCGAGCCCCAGTGAACTGGCCAGACTTCTTTTTACGACCGATTTAACCGGCGGACAACCGGGCATCGTAAACGCATACACCCCCAGTAACAAACCTGCTCCCGCACTGATGTACAATTGCATGGGACTTAAGTTAAAACCACACAGATCAACCATCCACATAGCTGCCACAAACCCAATGGTACCCCATACGCGAATGGGTGGAAAATCCTTTACAATATTGAAGCCTCTTGTTTCAAGCACGATGTACGATACGGTGTTATTCAACCCCAGTGTAGGCATGAACATAAAAGAGTTCAGCAACATAATGGTATACAGTGTGGGATAATCGGTTACTTTCGAGGCCCACAATAAAAGTAACGCACCTATGATATGACAAAGCCCCAGCACCCTTTCTGCATTCACCCACCGGTCGGCCACAATACCAAATAAAGCCGGGGTAAAAATAGAGGCCACGCCCATAGTTCCATAAATACTGCTTACCTGAATGCCCGAAAAGTGCAGCACATTGAACATATAAGCGCCCATCGAAATAAGCCACGAACCCCAGACAAAGAACTCCAGAAAGTTCATAATAGTGAGACGTAACCTGATATTCAAAGTATATTCTTTTTGTTTTGAGTAAAATTGGACGAAGGACTTAGCTCCTTTAATACGGGAAGATAAATAATTAAGGTACAAGAAACAAGGTTTAACGTTAGGACGGCGCCAGATGGGCCATTCAGCGCCTAAATTGTCCGCTTTACTGTGTTACCACCTGTAAGGCGACGCAAATAACTACATTTGTGTATGCGGTCATTGTCCGATATAAAACCAGGCATCATCATCTCGCTTTCCATCGGGAGTTTTTTTGTGCTGCGCTTTCTGATCCCGCTCAAAAGCACGGTCCCCGATCAACGGCTGGTGCGCTGGAACGACGGCGGGTGGCCCGAATTTCTGCTGTCCTTTTCTGTGATCACACTTTTTTCCTTCATTTGCTGGCTCATACACCAGTACGGACGGCAAACCCATTTTCGAATAAAAGCCTTTAATAACAACTGGGTAAAAGGCATTGTTGGGGTGTTGCTGTGCATCCTGATTTCCTTTAGCATCGATCTGTTCGAATTGCATATCTATACTGCCAATGGCGATGCCCCGCCCCTGCGGCGATTTTTCTTTTTAGGTATCCGCGGACTCACCATCGGCGGCTTCCAGTATTTCATGGTCTATTACATTGCCGCTATAAAAAAGGTAGAGCATTCAAAGATGGAAATAGAGCAGCTGAAGAAAGAAAACCTGCAGGCCCGGCTGAACCTGTTGAAACAACAGATCAGTCCGCACTTCTTATTCAACTCCCTCAGCACGTTAAAAACGATTGCCACCGATCAAAACACCCGGCAATACATTATGCAGCTCTCAAATGTATACCGGTATTTATTGAACTACAACGACAACAACGTGGCCTCGTTAAAAGACGAGCTGGCGTTCACCAACTCCTATTTATACATTTTAAAAGAACGGTTCGAAGACGCGCTGCAGGTGCATATTCAGGTGCCTGAAGACTTGTTGTCACGGAATATAGTACCGCTGTCCCTGCAGATCCTGATAGAGAATTCCATCAAACACAATATCATTTCATCGGGCGATCCCTTGCACATTTATATCCATAATGATGGAAACGATATTTTAACGGTGGAAAACAATATGCAGCCTAAACTGTCAACAGAAAAAAACACCGGCAAAGGTTTACAGAATATAAACGATCGTTACCAGCTGTTATCCGGTAAACAGATCGAAATAACCAATACCGGCGCCAAATTCATTGTAAAACTTCCATTATTGCAGTCATGAATGTATTGATCATTGAGGATGAGATAAAAACAGCGCGCGAGTTGAGATCATTGGTTTCCGCATTGCGGCACGATATTACCGTGCTCGATATATTGCCAACCATTAAAGACAGCATCCAATGGTTCGGTTCGCACCCCGCCCCCGACCTGGTTTTCTCCGATATTCAGCTGGCCGACGGGTTATCGTTCGACATTTTTAAAAACACCCCGGTAAATACCCCGGTTATCTTTTGCACGGCATTCGACGAATATGCCATCCGTGCCTTTGAGACCAACGGCATCGACTACCTGTTAAAACCCATCGACGAAAACCGCCTGCAACAGGCCCTTGATAAATATGATACCCTCAAAGATGTCTTCAGCCCGGAGAAAACCGGCTATGAAAAGAAGCTGGAAAACCTGTTGAGCCAGCTCTCCGGTAACTATAAAACTACCCTGCTTATTCATTTTCAGGAAAAGATCATTCCAATTAAAACAACTGACATCGCCTGTATTCATTATACCAACGGGGTAACCAGTATCTATACACATGCCAATCAAAAATATGTGATGCCATCCACCCTCGATGAGCTGGAAGCCATGCTGCAACCCGATCTGTTTTTCCGCGCCAACAGGCAATTTATCATTAACCGCCAGGCTATTGTAAACATCGAGCATTATTTCTCCCGGCGGCTGGTGGTTCGTTTGGCCATTCCCACCCCCGAGAACATCATCATCAGCAAAGTACGATCTGGAGAACTTTTACAATGGCTTGAAAACGCCTGACCTGCGCATGACCTGTCAGGACCGCATCAATCGTCTGAATATTTAAGCCCCGACGGCGGACCTTACAGGTCATTCATCCCGCAATTTGTCCGCTTCGTTTGTTTTACCCCGGCAAGCCCTTCGGCTTTGATGGAACTTTGCGGCATGAAATTCATTTTACCTTTAACCCTTATGCTTCTAATGGTGGCGGCGGTGCATGCACAGTCAACCTATACCATCAGTGGAACCATCAAATCACAACAAACAGGCGAAACCCTCATTGGAGCTTCGGTAAAAGTGCTGAACAAACAAACCGGCACTACCAGCAATGAGTATGGATTTTATTCCCTGTCCTTACCTGCCGGCACCTACCGGCTGGAAATAACCGCCATTGGCCTGCAGCCAAAGGTGCAGGAAGTTATACTGGATAAAAACAAAGTCCTGAACCTGGCACTGGCCGATGCCGACAGCAAAATGGATTCTGTAACGGTGACCGCCACTTCAAGGGGCCGAAGCATCAGCAGTTCGCAAATGGGCATCGAGCGCCTTTCCACCAAAGAAATAAGGAACATTCCGGTGTTGTTTGGGGAACGGGATGTAGTAAAGGCCATCCAATTGTTACCCGGTATTAAATCGGCCGGTGATGGCAATGCCGGTTTTTATGTACGGGGTGGCGCAGCCGATCAAAACCTGATCCTGCTCGATGAAGCACCGGTATACAACGCCTCGCACCTGCTTGGCTTTTTCTCTACGTTCAACTCAGATGCCATCAAAGATGCAACGGTATACAAAGGCGGTATGCCTGCCCAATATGGCGGCCGGCTGTCATCAGTACTCGATCTGAAAATGAACGATGGCAACAACCAGAACTACAGTGCCAGTGGCGGCATAGGACTTATTTCAACCCGGTTGAATGTAGAAGGACCTATTCAAAAAGACAAGTCTTCCTTCCTGATCGCAGGCAGAAGAACGTATGCAGATATGTTTTTGAAATTATCTCACAACGAAGACATCAAAAACAGCCAGCTGTACTTTTATGATCTCAACGCCAAAATGAATTATGCATTGGGCGATAAAGACAAACTGTACCTGAGTGGTTATTTCGGGCGCGATAAACTGGGTTTTGGTGAAACGTTTGGCATGAGTTGGGGCAACAGTACCGCTACCCTGCGCTGGAACCACCTCTTCAACAGCAAACTGTTCTCCAACACCTCGCTCATATTCAGTAATTACGATTACAAGGTATCCATCCGTAATGGGGCCAATAACTACAATATTTTTTCACAGATCCGCGACTATAATGTAAAACAGGAATTTCAATGGTATGCCAACAGCAACAATACCATACGCTTTGGCGTCAATGCCATTTACCACCGCATCAGGCCCGGCGAAGTAACCTCTCCCGGAAACTCTGCAGTAAACGGACAAACGCTGCAAGAAAGATATTCCTTTGAAAACGCGGCCTATGCCACCAATAGCTGGAAGATCTCCAACAAATGGAACGTTACGTATGGCATCCGTCTGACTGCGTTCAGTATTATGGGCAAGGGTGACTTTTATACCCTCGACAATACTGGCGCAGTCACCGATACCCTGCATTACAACAGCGGAGACGTTGTAAAAACATACCTTAATCCCGAACCACGGCTGGCGTTGAGTTATACCCTCACCCCATCGGCCTCCATAAAGGGATCGTATGTACGAAATGTGCAGAACCTGCACCTGATCAGCAGTTCCACTACTTCGCGCCCAACCGATAAATGGGTAGCCAGCACCAACAACATAAAACCAGAAATTGCCGACCAGGTTTCCCTTGGTTATTACAAGAACCTGGCAGGTGATAAATATGAGGTTACCGTAGAAACTTACTACAAAACCATGCAGAACCAGATCGACTACCGCGATGGCGCCGAGATCTTCAACAACATGGATGCCATTGAAACGCAGTTGTTGTTCGGTAAAGGCCGTGCTTATGGGGTTGAATGGCTATTTAAAAAGAAAACCGGTCACTTCACCGGCTGGGTAAGTTACACGCTTTCGAAAACAGAACGCAAGATTGATGGCATCAATAACAACGAATGGTACAACGCCCGGCAGGACAGAACGCACGACATCTCCCTGGTGGGCTCCTATCAGCTGAACAAAAAATGGACGCTCTCTGCCAACTGGGTATACTATACCGGCGATGCCGTTACCTTCCCCGTTGGTAAATACCAGGTAGATGACCAGCAGGTGTTCTATTACACCAAACGCAACAGCTATCGTATGCCGGCCTATCACCGGTTAGACCTTGGTGCTACCTGTACGCTGAAACAAACCAAACGTACATTGTCTGAACTGGCGTTCAGCCTGTACAATGCGTACGGCCGGGAAAATGCTTATACCATCGAGTTCCGCGAAAGCGAAAGCGATCCCACCAAAACAGAAGCCGTACAAACGGCTTTGTTCAAATTCATCCCCTCTATCTCTTACAACTTTAAATTTTAAAGCATGCGCTATCTAGCTGTAATTATAATCTTGCTGATTGGCACCAGTTGCGAAAAAGTAGTCAATATAAAACTGGATACAGCCGATAAAAAATACGTAGTGGAAGGCGTGCTCACCAACCAGTCCGGTACCTGTATGGTGTTGTTGTCACAAACCCAGGATTTTGACGCCAGCAATGCCTTCACCGGCGTAAGCGGCGCTGCCATACAAATAACCGAAAAGGATGGTGCCACCACTCAACTAACAGAAACATCGGCTGGGGTATACCAGGCTGCCGGTCTTACCGGTACCACCGGAAAAACCTATACCCTGTCGGTAACCATAAAGGGCCAGACGTTTTTGGCGGCATCTACCATGCCCGCCCCGGTGAATATGGACAGCATATTTATCACCGAAGACGAAGCACCCGGCGGCAAACGCAACATGGCGAACGTACAGTACAACGACCCCGCCGGCGTGGCCAATAACTACCGTTTTGTGCAATATGTGAACGGAGAAAAAGAACAGGAGATCTTTGTACGCAACGACGAGTTGACCAATGGCAACCTCACCGTTACCAAGTTGCGCTATCCCAAAAACGACGATGATGAAAAAGACAATTCCATTAAAACCGGCGACCTGGTAAAAATAGACATGCAATGCATTGACCCCGTGATCTATAAATACTGGTATAGTTTAAGCCGCAGCGCCACCGGCGGCGGCGGAAACGCAGCTACCCCCGCCAATCCGGTCACTAATATGACTGGTGGAGCTTTGGGGTATTTCAGTGCGCATACGTTGCAAACGAAAACACTCACTGTTAGGTAGAAAAGGCAGAGGGCAGAAGGCAGAAGGCAGAGGGCAGAGGGCAAAGGGCAGAAGGCAGAGGGCAGAAAGAAATACAGGCTAAGCCTAAAGGAGAGAGGCCATTGCTGATTAGCAGTGGCCTCTTTAATTAATTTACTTCTTATATTTCAAAGGGCTTCTTTAAATTCATTCAGAGCGACAGGATCATAAATATACCTGTAACTCATTTCTTCTTACCTTTCTTTAATAATTCATTTATCTGCTTATTTGCATCCTTGGCACCTACCATTTTACCCCCACTTTTATAATATGAAAATCTACGATCCAGATCAGCCTTGAATTCATCGGTGTATTCCCACTCATCCTGAGCAATTTCATCTTCAAATAGTGCATAAATAGCCTTCACTTTCTTTTCTTCTGCCGTTTCTATAAATTGATGCAGTTTTTGACGGATAATTGCTGTTCTCATTGTTACATTCAATTTCAACAAATTTAATGTATTTTATCGATCAACCCAATGGGTAGTGCATTAGGAGGCAGAAGGCAAAGGGCAGAAGGCAGAGGGCAGAGGGCAGAAAGAAATACAGCTAAAAATATTAGGTTCGTTGGTTAGTGGGTTCTAAGTTCTTTGACGCGGTTATCGCGACGGCGAATGCCGCATACCGGTGCTTATGGCTGTTCCCTCTCTGCCCTCTGCCTTCTGCCCTCTGCCTTTATTCTCTGCCTTCTGCCCTCTGCCTTCTGCCCTTTCTGTTTTTCCCGTAACTTTACGCCCGTTTAAGTGTTACACAACCAAAGAAGCGAAAATGAGTACTAACATTCAGCAGGTTATAGCAGCAGAACAAAATCCGGCCCTCCGCACCATTGCAGAGAAGATCGTAAACAAGCAACGTATTACCCCCGAAGATGGATTGTTATTATTTGAGCAGGCCGGCCTGCCCTTTGTAGGCGCCCTGGCCAATTTTGTGCGGGAACGGCTGCATGGAGATACTACCTATTTCAATCGTAATTTTCATATAGAACCCACGAACGTGTGTGTATTCGCGTGTTCGTTCTGTTCCTATTCCCGCCTGTATGCGCACCGGGAAGAAGGCTGGGAACTGACCACCGACCAAATGCTGAACATTGTAAAAGGATATGATGGCAAACCGGTAACCGAAGTACACATTGTAGGCGGTGTTCATCCCAAATTGACCATGGAGTTTTTTGCCGACCTGTTGCGCAAGATCAAAGCACACCGGCCCGAACTGCATATCAAAGGCTTTACCCCTGTAGAGCTCGATTATATGTTCCGCAAAGCCAAACTGACCGCCGATGAAGGCATGAAATACCTGCACGAAGCCGGTCTGGATTCTTTACCCGGCGGCGGCGCCGAGATCTTCCACCCCGAAGTACGGGAAAAGATCTGCGCCGATAAAGTAGATGCAGCAGGCTGGCTGGCCATTCATGAAGCTGCCCACAAACTGGGTATGCACAGCAATGCCACCATGTTGTATGGTCATATCGAAGAGTTCCGTCACCGGATAGATCATATGGAACGCCTGCGTCAGTTGCAGGATAAAACCGGCGGTTTCAACACCTTCATACCGCTTAAGTTCCGCAATAAGGAAAACGACATGAGCAATGTGCCCGAATCGAGCGTGATCGAAGATATGCGCATGTACGCCATTGCCCGGCTGTATATGGATAACTTCCCACACCTGAAAGCCTACTGGCCAATGCTGGGTCGCCATAATGCGCAACTGACTTTATCCTTTGGCGTGAATGATATCGATGGAACCATCGACGATTCCACTAAAATATACTCCATGGCCGGTTCTGAAGAACAAAACCCGGCTATGACCACGGCTCAACTGGTTACGCTTATTAAACAGGCGAAAAGAAAACCTATTGAGAGAGATACATTGTATAAAGTATTACACGATTATAGTGAGATGGAGGTGGATAAGATTGACGTGGATCCTTCGATGAATTAAGTTGACAGGGTTAACAGGTTGACAAGTTAACCAGTTTATATATTTGGCCCTTCTGCTAATTGGCAGAGGGGCTTTTTTGTGACTTGTCGCGAGTCTTATAATTACGGTTCGACCACAAGTTTCCATGTTTCCCTGGACGTGAACCAGCTTCTTACAACTTCTTCCGGTATATTTCTATGTTCAATGAACCGCAGGGCGCTTAGCTGATCATACGCCACCACTTCTTTTGCGGCAATGGAAAACCCACAGGATGTAAAGAAGTCAGTAGCGGCTTTAAAACTGTCGAATTTCTTTTCTTCCACGTTGTGCATGGCCAGGAATGCTGCAGCTGTCGGGTTGGTGTGAGCGTGTTCCCGATCGCCTTTCTTCAAATAAATATCGCCTGTGATCCAGTAGCCGCCACGTTTGGTTAGAACGGCATGAATATTAGCACAGAGTTGTCGCTTCTCTGGTTCGTCCAGGTACATCAGCAGGCCTTCATTGACAATGGCAACCGGTCCCGGTGGAAACTGATCAACAACCGCATTGAATGCAGCGGTGTCCAGTGCATTCAACGGCATCAACCGATAGGTACCTTTTGTTTCCAGGTGATGTTGTTCTATTAATTTATCTACCACCTGTTGTTTGGTAGCTATAGAATCAGGAAGATCTGTATCAAAGTAATTGATGGCTGACTGACTACATAACTGTAATCCCCGGAAAGAGAAACCGGAAGCGATCTCCAGCACGTTAGGAACACCAGGCGGCGTTAGCAGGGAGTCGATAGTACGGTACCTGTTTTCGAAATGTAATAACCAGATAAAGCTTTCTTTCGAAACCTTTTCCCTGATCCTGTTCTTAAGCTGATCGGCATCCCACAACAATGCCGCCGCTTCCGTGGCAAAAGGAATGGTAGTGATTGCTTTAGTCAAAAGCAATCCTCTCGCCGAGGGACTGATTGCGTTAAAGTCTATTGATCGCATGGTGAGTTGTCAGTTGTGAGTAGTGAGTAGTGAGTGGGTTCGCGATTATTCAGATTAATAAACAAACTTGCACCGCCCAAATCCTACTGCCTTTTGTATTTCTTTCTGCCCTCTGCCCTCTGCCTTCTGCCTTCTGCCTTCTGCCCTCTGCCCTTCACCTAACATTCCGGCAAGCTCAACGGTATATGCACGGCCAATCCGCCCTCTGCAGTCTCTTTATACTTATGGCTCATATCGATTGCGGTATCCCACATGGTTTTTATTACTGTATCGAGCGATACCTTGGCAAAATCCGGCGTGCTTTGCAAGGCCAGTTGCGAGGCGGTAATGGCCTTAATAGCGCCCATGGTATTTCTTTCAATACAGGGTATCTGTACCAGTCCGCCAATAGGATCGCAGGTAAGTCCGAGGTGATGCTCCATGGCAATCTCAGACGCCATCATGGTTTGGCGCTGACTGCCGCCCATTACTTCGGTTAATCCGGCTGCTGCCATGGCAGACGATACGCCTATCTCGGCCTGACAGCCACCCATAGCAGCAGAAATGGTAGCGCCTTTTTTAAAGATGCTGCCTATTTCGGAAGCAGTCAACATAAACTGTATGATCTTATCATCATTGTAGCCATCGCAGAACACCACCAGGTAATGCAGCACGGCTGGTATTACCCCGGCAGCGCCATTGGTAGGCGCAGTGACTACGCGGCCAAACGACGCATTCTCTTCATTAATGGCGAGGGCAAAACAACTTACCCAGTCAAGGATGTATTTGAAATCGCTGCCTCCGGCGCGTATGGCCTGGATCCAGCTATCGTAGTCAGTATAGGTCCTGTCTTTTAAAAGCTTTTTATTAAGATCGGCTGCTCTGCGTTTTACCTGTAAACCGCCGGGTAACATACCCTGGCTATGGCAACCCCGGAACATACATTCCTTCATCACCTGCCAGATCTTCAGCACCCCTTTACGGGTGTCTTCATCGCTGCGCCAGCTGTTCTCGTTTTCCATCACCACTTCGCTGATGCTTAAACCCGTTTTACGGCACCAGTGCAACAGGTCGTCGGCCGTATCGATGGGGAAAGGCAGTTGCACGGCATCGGTGGTGGTTGTTTTTTCATTTTCCTGCTGTACAAACCCGCCGCCTACCGAGTAATAGGTAGCAGCCAGTTGTTCGCCATTGTGCAGGGTGATCATGAACGTTAAAGCATTAGGATGGTAGGGAAGCGATTCTGTAAAGAGGAACGCTACATCAGTGGCAGGATCAAAATTGATCTCCTGTTTACCGTGCAGTACCAGTTTTTTGGTAGTGCGAATGCGTTGTACTTTATCATCGAGGGTTTCAACATCGCAGGTTACCGGGTCTTCGCCACTCAAACCCATTAAAACGGCTAAATCGGTACCGTGGCCTTTGCCGGTTTTGGCTAAGGAACCATATAACAAAACCTGTAGCGATACTACCTGTAAAAGCTGGTGTTTTTGTTCGAGGGACTGCAAAAAAAGCTGGGCTGCACGCCAGGGACCAAGGGTATGGGAACTGGATGGCCCTACCCCGATCTTAAATATATCAAATACGGAAATGGATTCGTGTGGCAAAGGACTTTACATTTTGGACAAATGTAAGGCAAAAGTTTACAGTTGTTAGTTTTTTGCGTTAAATCCCTGACCCTGAGCGGAGTCAAGGTCCTCCTTAATAAAAATTATTCATGGTAATGTCAAAAATGAGGATCGAATTGGCCGGAATGATCACGGCACCGTTGTTGTCTTTTACATCCGTACTGCCATAGGCCAGCGTGGGTGGAATATACAGTTTTATATGCCCGCCTTTTTGTATTAAGGGCAGTCCCTGTCTTAACCCCTCAATGGTAGCGCCCAGCGTAAACGCAGTGGTAGCCTGATCAAAAACATGTCCGTTGGTGAGTTGACCGGTATACGATAATTCAACCTGCGAGCAAAGACCGGGAGCGCCGCTGCCACTGCCGCCATCCATGATCTCATAATAAAGACCACTGGAATCTTTAAGTGCAGTAGTTACATTGCTGGAATTAAGATAATCCTTTACCGCCTGTTGTTCCGCTACGGGTGCCACAATATGGTTATCGCTGTAGCCGCAACCAGATTCCTTTTTGCAGGAATAAAAAAGCACAAAGCACAGTAAGCCCCAAACAAGATTTCTCATCAGAAATTGTTTTGTTTTGTTAACCCTGGTACAAGACAATGATTTAAAGATGATTGCTGCTTGTTTTTGGTTGCAGGGGGCAGGTTTCCAGTTACCGGTTGCCAGTTACCGGTTCTCCCAATGCCAGAATGCCTGCTATTAGGCGGGTTGCTGATACCGACGACCGGGACCCGGTAACCGGTAACTGTTATTTCCCAATGTCTTCTTCCTTTTCCCCATTGCCTTTCAATCTTTGCCCGCTGCCCTCTTCTTCCCTGGCCTTCAATTCAAGGTAATGCTGCTCCCGCTGCTCCCATTGATGGCGTTTATAAAACACAGCCACAAACACCGCAATACATATTACAGCAATCATTAGTATGAGCGGACTGCTCTGGCTATTGGCCTCCATATTGGCGCGCGTATACCAGAATTTGCCCGAAAATAATATAATTAATACGGGAACCGCAAACAACAACCCGATGGGTAGCCCCAGCAAAAGCTGTTTGTTGATCTTTTTCTCGCGTAAGCGATTTGCTTCCCAGTACTCCAAAAACCGCCTTTCCTGTTCGTTAAGCATGCATAATAAATTAATCCACAAACGAATAAAACGTCCGGCAAAAATAATAACTTCACCCGACCTGTTTGTAGCACAGGCAAAATATGATTAACTTACACCAAAAATCCTTAATCTCTTGAAAATTTCCGTTCTAGTAGCACAGTATTTTTACCAGCACAGGGTATTAAACTTACCAGGTATTGGAAGCTTTTATCTTAGTGATGTGGTAGACGTGCAAACCATTGCGGATAAGAATTCGCGTGACCTTATTGAACACATCCATTTTGCGCAGAAAGCAGTTACACGTCCGGATGAACAACTCATCGAGTTTATTCGCAAACATACCGGTAAAATAAGACCGCTGGCAGAATCGGACCTCGAAACGTTTGTAGCAGATGGCAAGCTGATGCTTAACATCGGCAAACCCTTTCACATCGAAGGCATTGGCACTTTACATAAAAACAAAGAAGGCATTTACGAGTTTACACCCGGTCAACCGGTTGTACAACGGTTGGAAGCACCGGTACCCCTCACGCCTATTGATCAACAGGACCCGGAAAGACCACTGAAGAGAAAATCTGTTTTTGATGAAGACCCGCACGAAAGACGCAACTCCTCTATCAGACGAATGGCCATCGGCATTGGGTTGGTGGTAGGGATCGGCATTATTCTTTGGGGTGGTTACAGCCTGTTTTCTTCTAAAGTAAAAACAGAACCCGATACCTCAGCAGCTTCTACTACCAGCGAGCAGGATACACAACGTACGTCAACCTATCTGCATAATATAAACGATCCGCAAAATGCATTGAATGAAGGTGCAAAAAAAGACAGCAATCTGACAGGCACCGACAGCACACCAAAAGCGGCTGTTACCCCGGCACCAGCCGCCCCTACTGCAGCACCGGTAGCAGCAGGCAATGGCAGAATGTTCAAATATGTGTTGCAGACTACGAGGTTCCGGAAAACGGCTCAGGACATGTATGAAAAATTAAAACACAAGGTGGAGCTGGAAGCAGTTGATTCCACCCTGTTCAGAATAGTTATCTCCTTACCAGGGTCACCCGCAGATACTGCCCGTATCAAAGATTCATTACGTTTTTGGTACTGGGGCGCCCGCCGCGACAGAGTGGTTACTGTAGAATAATACCAACATGAGTAAACGAACAGCTGAGTACTGGATCAAAAAATTGCAACTGGCCACCCATATTGAAGGGGGTGCTTTTAAGGAAATATACCGCTCGCCGGTTTTGGCGCCAATGTCGGCCCTGCCTGCAGGCTTTAGTGGCGATCGTAACTTCTGCACCAGTATTTACTTTCTGTTACAACAACATCAGTTCTCGGCTTTTCATAAAATAAAAAGCGATGAAGTGTGGCATTTCTATTGTGGAGATGCCCTCATCGTTTATGAGATCGATCAGCAGGGCCAGTTAATAGAGCACCGGCTTGGCTGCGATCCCGAAAACAACGAATCCTTTCAATGTGTAATACCCGCCGGTAACTGGTTTGCCGCCCGTCTGGCGCCCGGTGGTGAGTATGCCCTGGTTGGCTGTACCGTAAGCCCCGGTTTTGATTTTACCGATTTTGATCTGGCTAAACAGGAAGAGCTGATAGCCACCTACCCCGCCCGGGAACAAATAATAAAAGAAATGACGCTTCTCTAATTATAGCGTTTCCCGTCCTTCATCACCAGCTTTACTTTTCGTATTTGTGAAATAGCGCTGGTGGGGTCACCTTCCACTACAATAATATCCGCAGGCAATCCTGCTTTTATTCTTCCCGCTTTATTACTGATATTAAACACATCGGCGTTAACAGCAGTAGCTGAACGCAGCACGTCGATCGGTTTCATGCCATATTCAACCAGTAATTCCATTTCGCGGGCATTATCACCGTGCGGGAACACCCCTACATCGCCACCCATACAAATGGTTACACCGGCGGCAAGTGCAGCCGCAAAGCTTTTACGTTTGGTTTGAACCCGTTCCGGTGCTGACATTTTTCCTTTTATCCAGCCCTTGTATTGCGAAATGGCTTCCCCCGCAGCCACGGTAGGACATAAAGCCATGCCCTTTTCTTTCATCAGTCTGAATATTTCCTTCGTTCCCTGGTCACCATGTTCTATGGTGCTTACCCCGGCCAGAATGGCGATCCGCATGGCTTCAGCTGAACCTGCATGAACCACCACCTGCCGGCCGCTGCTGCTGGTTATGTCTACTGCCAGTTTTAGTTCTGCCAGGGTAAACGTAGGTTTGGCTTCTTCGTTAGGTCCCCACCGATAGTCGGCGTATATTTTTATCAGATCGGCGCCTTTGCCGATCTGTGTTCTGATCTCTTTTTCCAGCTCTGCCGCATTACCCACTTCGGCTGCACCTTTGGGATAGTCCACATCGGCAGACGCAGATTTAGGTCCATAGCTGCCGGTTGCCACAATGGCACGGGTAGCTACCAGCATATGGGGGCCCGGAACAATCCCTTTTTCAATGGCGGTTTTTAAACCCACATCATCGTACCCGGCCCCTTCGGTGCCCAGGTCGCGCACGGTAGTAAAACCGGCCAGCAAAGTGGCGCGGGCATGAGTAACAGCACGGGCGGTGCGCTCAGCGCGGGATTCTTTTAAAACCTGGTCGTCCCACGGAACTTCGTTATAGGGATGCAGGAACAAATGGCTATGGCCCTCTATCAGCCCTGGCAGCAGGGTGCAGCCTTTTAGCCGGATCACCCGGGCATCGGCGGGAGCCTTCAATTCGGCGCCGGCCGATTCAATAAAACCGTTCTTTACCAGCACCTGCCAATTTTCGTGTAGTTGTTCGCCATCGAATACCCGGTCGGGTTGCAACAGGTAGGCGGAATCCTGCGCCTGCAGCTTGCCGGCAACCAGCATGGTCAGGAGCAGCAACAGGCAGGTTATACTATAACGAGTGTACATAGACAGGGTTTATTATAGGGCAATTTCAATCAAACTTATCAACATTCGCGGTTTCGGTACAACTAATTGAAACAATTAGGCGTCATATAAAGGCTACCAGCTCCCTTTTTAACCCGTTTTCACAAGGGAGGTCCGTCCGTAGACGGACCCCTTATTTTTTTACGGGATATCCATATACAAAATAAGCGAAGGTTCTGACGTACCATTATCAATGGCAACGCTCTGAATAGCATAATACACCAGGTAATCAAGGTTGTAGGCCGGGATAGACCCGTTGTAGTGCATATAAATAAATCCATTCGAGAATGACCAGGCCGTTCCCTGGCTGGCAGGAAACTGGTTTGGAAAACCTGCTTTTAGTGGAAGCGGGTAAATCCGTTGCACTCTATTCTTTTCAATCAACGCCTTTAATTCATTTTCGGTCTGCACAGCATGGGTAGGACTGATCTCCTCTTTTTTACAGCCCGCAAAAGACAAAGCAAGCAGGCACAATACAGTAGAAAAAAGTATAATCCTTTTCATAGATTGATATTTACTCCAATCTAATTAAAGTTGAACTTCCCTCCTACATGATAGCTGTCGTTTTAACAATCTTCTACAGATTTTAGGGTATTCGTTTGAGTTATAGGGCCTCCCCCCGGCCCCCTCCGGTGGAGGGGGAGTTGTCAGCCTCGCGACTAGTGGTTTTCATCTTTACCTTCTGCCCTCTGCCCTCTGCCTTCTGCCCTGCATTTCCCCCATTGCTTATTTACCCTTGCCCATTGCCTTTCTCTTACTGCTTTTATTCTCTGCCCTCTGCCTTCTGCCCTATGCCCCTCTGCCTTTTGCCATAATCTAACAAGGACCTCACAAGGACATAACAAGGACATAACAGGGACCACGAAGGGATTTTGTCCCTGTAAAATCCTATTTAACTCCCTGATTGTCCATTGTTTATTTGGATATATTACATAATTTAAGTATATTACAATACTAATCAAATCGTACGCTATGGCTAAGTTTAATGAGGGTATAAATGGACCTTTCCAGGGAAAAGTGGGAAGGGTTGTCGGTGCAAACTGGAAAGGAATTCCTTATATGCGGTCGCTTCCTAAAAAAAGGACCTCTCCACCAACTGCAGGTGAGCTGGCAAATCGAAAAAAATGGGTACTTACCCAGCGCTGGCTAAAACCTATTCAGGACTTTGTTCGAATCGGTTTTAAAGGTTATAGCTTAAGATCAGAAGGATTTGTTGCTGCGAAGTCGTATTTACTCAAAAATGCAATAACAGGCGAAGGAGAAACCCTTGCTATTGACCCGGCATTGGTGAAGCTGAGTTGGGGCAATCTGCCATTACCTGAAAATTTACAGATGACCAGGTTGGAAGGAAAACGGGTTCAATTTACCTGGGATCCCCTATTTACCCATGAGCTTTCTCATAAAGGCGATCAGATTATGATGCTGGCGTATAACGTTGAAAAAGACAGAGCGGTGAGCAACCCCTACGGCCAGGTAAGAGCGCACGGTTTTGATATACTGGAGATTGACACCAGTAAAACCGGCACTTTCCATATTTATGTGGCTTTTGTTGCGCATGACCGAAGCCGGCAGTCGGAAAGCGTGTATTTCAGCACCATTGAAATATAACATTCACTTATTGATTGGCTGTACTCAGCAACTCATTGTACTTCTTCACCACCAGTACAAAGTCTTCTGGTGTATGCATCTTCAATTGTTGTTCGCTAATAAACGCAGCAATAGGTTCTTTTTTGTCGGCGAACCTTGTTGGCAACTCCGTTCGATCGTCCGGTAACAGTGTCATGGTGCCGTTTTGCAGCAGGTAGTAATACTCAGCCGCTTCCATACGGCGTTCTGCCCGTCCGGTTGCAACAACCTGTTTTTCTTCAATGATGGTCCGGGCTATTAAGCGCAGCAGGGTGGCTTTATCCTGCACCAGTACCTGGAAGAAGGTGTTTTCAGAAGTTTTGTCGGTAACCGGATAACCCAGGCGGAACAGCAGGGAATCTTTCTTTTTGGGATACATTACAAATTCCTGCACTTTACTTTGTGCAGCAAATGCACTGCCGTTGAATTGTAATAAGAGTGCGTTCTTGAGGCAATCGAATTTAAGTTTGAACTGGTTCAGTGTTCTGCCGCTGGAGAACCGTACTACCCCATCGCACCAATCCTTAAACAAATAAGGATTTCCGCTTATAATATCGTCACTTTTGTTGTCCTGACCAAGGGCGCACTGGCACAGCAACAGCAAACACCAGGCAATGTGCTTCATGATGGCAGTTTTTGGTTGCGTATAAGGTACGAATATTTAGGCAACAGTCAATTACTTTGTAATGCGGTTCAGTGCTATTACCATTTGCCTAAAAACGTTTCCTGATTGTTATTTCTGATACTGACAAGCTCCACATGAGCAGGGTGATGGTCATTTTCAAACTTTACCAATCCGGCATCCTCGTTAAAATATAACCAACATTTTAATGGAGAGGTATCGCCTTTCCATTTCTCATCAAGTTCCATGCAAAACTTAACACAGGCAAAAGCTCCTGCAGGCGTTGTAACCATTTTTCGACCTTCCCTTTTAATGACCTTGATCGTATAACTGTACTCATGGTAAGGATGCCATTCACATACAAAGTATGGCTTGTATCCCTGCATTTCACTTTGTCTAAACTGCTTTTTCCCTCCCGGTAATTCGTCAATTCCGTCCATTACCAATGGAACAATGTAAGTGATGGCTTCCTCAAGTAATGTATAGGCAACAAAATAATCGTTTTTATATCCCTTCGCTTCAGGGATTAAATCTTGCAGATAAAAGGTATCGTTTGAATAAAAATCAAATGGAATATTCAGGTGCTGTCCGCCGCATTTCAAAACAACCTTCCTTTCAAAATGATTATTGGAGTCAACAATGCTAAAACCTCTTTTGGTAATGAAACTAAAGGTACTACCAGCACTGTCTTTTACCTGGTTTACCTCATATACCAGCCGGGAAACAGGTCTGAAGAAATTATCCCCTTTTGGCCAATACACATTGTAGGTGAGCTGAACACCCTTTTGCATCAGCACATGGTCCCTGCAATCCTGCGCCATTAAAAAGCCGGAGAAAAGGCCATAGAGTAAGAGTAAAATTTGTTTCATGGGCAGGGATTTGCCACAAGATATCAGTAGAAAGGGGAAATAGCAGCAACCGGGCAAAAAAAATCCCCCGATACAATCGGGGGGACATATAATAGAGCGAGTTAGGATTAATAATCCATGCCACCCATACCAGGAGCGCCACCGCCATGTACATGGGGTTCTTCTTTCTTAGGTTTATCGGCAATTACACACTCAGTGGTAAGTACCATGCCAGAGATTGAAGCAGCGTTTTCCAAAGCGATACGAGTAACTTTAGTAGGATCGATTACACCAGCGCGGAGCAGGTTTTCGTATTTCTCTGTACGTGCATTGAAACCGTAATCGTTCTCACCTTCTTTTACTTTTTGTACCACAATGCTACCTTCGATACCGCAGTTGGCAACAATTTGACGCAGCGGCTCTTCAATAGCGCGTTTTACAATAGCAATACCGGTGTTCTCATCTTCGTTCAAACCTTTCAGTTTGTTTAAACCAGCGATTGCGCGGATGTAAGCTACACCACCACCAGGTACGATGCCTTCTTCAACGGCAGCGCGGGTTGCGTGCAGGGCATCGTCAACGCGGTCTTTTTTCTCTTTCATTTCAACTTCAGTAGCAGCACCTACGTACAGTACAGCCACACCACCGCTTAATTTAGCCAGGCGCTCTTGTAACTTTTCTTTATCGTAATCAGAAGTAGTTACGTCGATCTGAGCTTTGATCTGGTTTACGCGGGCGTTGATATCGTCTTTTTTACCTTTACCACCTACGATAGTAGTATTGTCTTTATCGATAGTGATAGAAGCTGCTTGTCCTAAGTAAGTCAGGTCAGCACCTTCCAGTTTGTAACCTTGCTCTTCGCTGATAACGATACCTTTGGTAAGGATAGCGATATCCTGCAGCATTTCTTTACGACGGTCGCCGAAACCTGGAGCTTTTACAGCAGCCACTTTCAGGGTACCACGCAGTTTGTTAACTACCAGGGTAGCCAGTGCTTCACCTTCCAGTTCTTCTGCAATGATCAGTAAAGGACGGCCGCTTTGTGCTACCTTTTCCAGAATGTGCAGAATATCTTTCATGGCGCTGATCTTTTTGTCGTAGATCAGGATGTAAGGGTTGTCCAGTTCAGCCTGCATTTTTTCGCTGTTGGTAACGAAATAAGCTGAAGTGTAACCGCGGTCGAATTGCATACCTTCTACTACATCAACAGTAGTATCGGTACCTTTTGCTTCTTCTACAGTGATAACACCTTCTTTACCTACTTTAGAGAACGCTTCAGCGATCAGTTTACCGATAGCTTCGTCGTTGTTGGCAGAGATAGAAGCAACTTGTTGGATCTTTTTGCTGTCGATGCCAACAGGTTGTGATTGACCCTGCAGGTTTTCGATAACTGCTTCAACAGCTTTATCGATACCGCGTTTCAGGTCCATTGGGTTCGCACCAGCAGCTACGTTTTTCAAACCTTCGCTGATGATAGATTGTGCCAGAACGGTAGCTGTAGTAGTACCATCACCTGCAATGTCAGCAGTTTTAGAAGCTACTTCTTTAACCATTTGGGCACCCATATTTTCAATGGGATCTTCCAGTTCGATTTCTTTTGCTACAGTAACACCATCTTTTGTTACAGCAGGAGCACCGAATTTTTTCTCCAGTACTACGTTACGGCCTTTAGGGCCTAAAGTTACTTTTACAGCATTGGCCAGAGCGTCAACACCCTTTTTCATTCTATTGCGGGCCTCGATATCGAAGAAAAGTTGTTTTGCCATATTATAAATTTGAGAATTTGAAGTTTTGAATAATTAGGTCTGAAGGTTGGCTTCGGATTAAACAATAGCTAAAATATCGCTTTCACGCATGATCAGCAGGTCATCGCCTTCGATCTGGATCTCAGTACCTGCATATTTGCCATACAGAACTGTATCACCAACTTTTACAGTAACCGGCTCATCTTTTTTACCAGGACCGGCTGCTACAACCGTACCGCGTTGAGGCTTTTCTTTAGCAGTATCCGGGATAATGATACCACCTGCGGTTTTTTCTTCCGCTTTAGCTGGGCGAACAATTACCCTGTCGTGCAGCGGGGTAACGTTTATAGCATCTACTTTCTTAGCCATAGTGTATTAATTTTTGATTTTAGATGATGTTGAGTTTGAGGATGCCGGTTTTGGTTTTACCTGCCAAAAAGCCGGGCGGCAAAAGTAAACGAATTTTATACCAATCCTTAGCTAAAGGCCATTTTTTCAGGGTTTTTGGCAAAGTATGGCAGAAATGAGCCAAAGGCCTGCAGCTTTATCGGATTTTAATGTGCCATTTTTGCAGCACTCAAATGATTCTATACCAGTAAATTGTCGTTGAACAAGAAAATGATATTGTATTAAAGATGATAAACACGATTTTGGGTGTACCCTGTAAATCGTTTAGCTTTGTGCCCTCAAAAACAAGTTCTTGCAAAATGATCAGCAGAAGAAACATTCGTGTGAAGGTTATGCAAACCATTTATTCTGTAGAAAGCCAGATCGCAGAATCAGGTGGCGAGGTACCAGCCAAGCCAGTTGATACAGTGAAGATTTTACAGAAGCATTTTGATCAAACCCGTTCGCTTTTTATTTATTTGATCCACTTTGTTACTGAAGTGGCCCGTTACGCGGAAACCGATTCCCGCAACCGCGCTTCCAAACACTTGCCAACGAAAGAAGACCTGAACGTTAATATTAAATTAGCCGGTAACGAATTACTGTGGAAGATCCTCGAACACCCTTCCTACAAACAAGCCGTTAAAGACGACAGACCTGAAGGCTGGGTTGACCAGGACATGCTGAAAAAGATCTACCAGGAACTGGTTGATTCAGAAAAATACCAGCAATACATAGCAGTACAGGGCAGGGATAAGAAAGAGGAAAAGGAAATGCTGGAGTACATTTTCAACACCCTGTTGTTACCCAATGAAATCTTTACCAGTTACATTGAAGAGTACTTCAGCAACTGGGACGATGATGCCGATATGCTGGTAGTGCTGATGCAGAACTTTTTGAACAAACCTACGGCCTACAACTTCCAGGAATTACTGAGCAAAGAAAAATGGCAGTTTGCTAAAAACCTGCTGCAAACCACGCTGGAGAAAAAAGAACTGGCGCTGCAATACATAAAACCCAAACTCAAAAACTGGGACCCAGACCGTATTGCCTCCCTGGATATGATCCTGATGCGGATGGGTGTTTGCGAATTCTTATTTTTCGAGACCATTCCCCCAAAAGTTACCATTAACGAATACATTGACCTGGCGAAGGAATACAGTACCCCGCAAAGCGGCCAGTTTGTAAATGGTATTCTGGATAATATACATAAAGACCTGGTTCGGGACAATCAAATGCACAAGGTGGCTTTTACCCCTAATGGAACACAGCCACAGCAATCGGCGAATAAACCTTCCTGATTGAGTTGCTTTGATTAGATTTGCAAAAATTTATCCCTTGATGAAATACTTTTTGGCCTTTATAGCTGTAGCCACCTTTATCGGTTGCGACTATGCAGACAAAACGCCTCCGGGTACCCCTTTGATCCCAAAAGAAGCGTTCGACAGTACTAAATTCACCACTATTGAATGGATAGATTCAACAAAGGATTATGGAAAGATCACCGAAGGACAAAAGCTGGATGTCTCTTTCCGTTTCAAGAATACAGGTGATAAACCGCTGATTATCCGTACAGTTAGACCAGGTTGTGGTTGTACTGCCGCCGAACCGCCAAAAGAACCGGTTGCTCCGGGTGGCGAAGGCCTTATTAAGGCGTCTTTCAACAGCCAGGGCCGGGAAGGACATAACAGCAAGGATATTTATATAGAAGCAAATACCAAAGGCACCCAAAACCATAAAGTGCATTTTGATGTTGAAGTTGAAAAAGGGAAGTAATCCCTTTCGATTTCAATTCACCAATTTTAAAATTTTCAAATTCACATAACAATGACAGCAGTTATTTTATTGCAAGCTCAGGGTGGCGGTGGAGGATACATGCAGTTGATCCTTCTCGTAGGTATGATCCTCGTATTCTGGTTATTTATGATCCGTCCGCAGGCTAAAAAAGCAAAACAAGCCAAATCTTTCCAGGAGAATTTACAGAAAGGCGACAAGATCGTTACCATTGCCGGTATCCATGGTCGTGTAAATAAACTGAACGAAGATGGCACCATTGAGCTGGAAACCAGCCCAGGCAGCTATATGAAAATTGAAAAAAGCGCTATCTCTCTGGAGATGACCGCTAACGTAAACAAGCCAGCTGCTACTACACCAGCTAAGTAATTTCCGAAAGGAAGTCATATAATTAAGAAGGTGTTCCGATGTATCGGGACGCCTTTTTTGTTTAGATGCAGGTGAAAGCTGTAAGCCATAAGCTTTAAGCAAATACACCTCAGCGCGGCCCCACCAGCCTCCCCCGTCTCCGCCAGTTGGCGGAAGGGGGAGAAATACAACCTCGCTCCAACCTTTCGCCTTTATTAACTCTATCAACCCTATCAACCTGTTAACCTATCAACCTGTTAACTTGTCAACCTGTTAACCTTTCAACTTCAAACTTTGAACTTTCAACTCTCTGCCTTCCCCTATTGCCCATTCCCTACTGCCTTTCAACCTTTTTATCTACCTTGCCCTTTCTATGACTTTAAGAATCGGTTTAACGGGAGGCATCGGCAGTGGCAAAAGCACTGTGGCCAAAGTATTTGAAGTACTCGGTATTCCGGTATACTCTGCCGATGACGCTGCCAAACGCCTGATGAATGAAGATGAATGGCTGCGCCAGCAGATTATTCAGCATTTTGGGCCGGCTTCTTACAAAAACAATCAGCTCGACCGTGCCTATATTGGCGGACAGGTATTTAACGATAAAGACAAACTGGCTTTAATGAATTCCCTGGTACATCCCATTACCATTCGGGATGCAGCCGAATGGATGGCCAAACAAACCACTCCTTATGTCATTAAGGAAGCTGCCATCATTTTTGAAAGCGGTACCCAGGACCAGCATGACTATATCATCGGGGTATCGGCCCCTACTCCATTGCGGATGCTGCGGGCAATGAAACGCGATGGTTCTACCCGCGAACAGGTATTGGCCCGCATGAGCAAGCAAATACAGGAATCCATTAAAATGCGGTTATGCGATTTTGTTATCTTCAATGATGAACAAAAACCGGTTATTCCCCAGGTACTCGCCTTACACGAGCAACTGATCCAATTGAGCATTGCGCGGTAGGCAGAGGCACTTTCAACTTTGAACTTTCAACTTTCAATATTATTCTTCCTACTCTTATAAACCATCCACGCCGTAAAGCCCAACACAGCAGCTCCGGCCGCTACAGCAACAATCGGCGTGATCTTATTTACAGGTTTCGGTATATATGTAACTCCTTCTGTACCTGCTACTCCCGGTTCGCGGGTATAGCGGCCACGTAATGGTACCGCCAGCTCCTTAAAGTTATCAGCAAGATTGTGGAGCATTTTCCGCATTTCTTCCCCCCTCATCGGCATTCCGTGACCAGTTGCAACGATCTCAGGCTCCAGTGCAGCCAGCGTTTTTACCGACTTTTCAGCCGCCGCCCAATCGTAGGTAAAGTACCTGGGCGGACCAGTCAATTTGCGGCTTTGCCTGAGTACCGACCATATAGATTCCTGTCGGGTGGTTACAAAAGCATCTCCAGCCAGCAGTACCCGGTCGCGCCGGCGCCATAAACTGATATGTCCGGGTGAATGTCCCGGTGTATGAATGAATTTCCAGTCGGGCAAAAAGGGAAGACTGCCATCATCGGGCAGAATTTGAAGATGTTCATTTATATTGACCGGGCCGGTAGGGAAAACCGACGAAACCGCCGACAACAAACCACCGCCAGCCCATGGATCGGCAGGTGGATAAGGCGATAATCCCGACAAATAAGGCACTTCCATCAGCTGGGCAAATACCGGTACATCCCAATCGTTGGCCAGTTCTTTAGCAGCCCCCACATGATCGAAATGACCATGGGTTAATATTATGGCGGCTGGTTTTGAATCGGGCCAAAACAGGTATTCGGCCAGTTCTTTGATCTTCATGGCCGACCGTTTTAACCCTGCATCTACCAACACCCACTTCTTTTCAACGGCATTATGTATCAGGTATACGTTTACATAGCCTTCACGCAGGCCCCATACTCCGGGTGCTACAGTAAACCAGTTGACATCGATAACTGATTTGGTCGTTCCGCTTTTCATTGGTGTCAATTTTATTAATGGAAAGAATAGTTCTGGTAATACCTATCCAGTTAATAAAATTGTATGCCAGTGAAGACAGGGCAGAAGGCAGAGGGCAGAGATTGGAGGCAGTAGGCTGTGGGAAGGCAGCTGTAAGCAAATACAATCACCGTTTACGGTTTTCTTTTCTGCCCTCTGCCCTCTACCCCTTTAAGGGGCCGTTGGGTAAATATCAATATCCCTCACCTTAACCGGGAACCATACCATCATTTCCCCTTTACCCCGGTTGGCCCAGGCGTAGTAAGGTATGGCGGTTACCGTTTTTCGGGTGGTAGATACCGTTTGTGCTTTTTCATCTACAGTTATTACCGGCAGATCACTTTGTAAGATTTCTACCCCATTTAACAGATCTGGTTTGAAAGATGCCTGAAAAGCGGCATCGGCAGGCAGCAGGATGTTGGCTGCCTTGCCATCGTTATCGGCCCATTCGGCACAATAGATCAACGGGCCGCGTTGCAGGGCCACTTTGCCCTGGTCGTCTTTCACCTTTTCATTGGCTGCTACCCGCCGCACGTTCATTGGCATGTTAACCTTCAACACATCGCCCTTTTTCCAGGTGCGTTTTATAACGGCATAGCCCTTGTCAAGGATATAGTCAACCGGTTGCCCGTTTACAGAAATAGTTACTTTGCAATTTTGGTTATCAGTAAAGGAGTACAGGTCAGATGGGATGGCCTGGTTGCCGGCCCAGCCCGGAATACGCACCAGCAGGCTGAATGCATCGCTTTTTTGCGGCGACACTGTAAAACTCAGCGCCCCATCCCAGGGATAGTTATTCTGTTGCACAATGTTCACAGGCTTACCATGAACGGGTATGCTGGCGTTGCCCGATACAAACAGATTCACATACACCGCATCGCCTTTCAGTGCATATACATACCCGGGAATGGATGGGATCAGCCGGGTGAGGTTGGTAGGACAACACGAACATTCAAACCAGCCCGAACGTGCCGGCTCCATACTGCGGTGCGAAGCGTTATTCCTGATCTGCATGGCATTGGTATAGAAGAAGGATTTTCCATCGAGCCCTACTCCACTGATAAGACCGTTGTACAACATTTTCTCCAGCACGTCCATATACTTTGATTCGCCATGCAACAAAAACATGCGGTAGTTCCAGTACACACCGGCGATGGCTGCACAGGTTTCATTATAAGCAGTGGCATTCGGCAGTTCATAGTTATCACCAAAGCGTTCACCGGAAGGAATGGCGCCCAGTCCGCCCTGCACATAGATCTTTTTGGTAACCACATTCTCCCAGATGGAATCAATGGCCTGCAACAGTTTTTCATCGCCGGTGAGGGCGGCAACATCGGCCACGGCTGAATAAAGGTACCCGGCACGAACGGCATGCCCCACCGCTTCGCGCTGATCAACTACCGGCACTTCATCCTGCCAGTAAGCTCCGTTTTTCCAGGGGTCTTTGCTTTTAGCGTCGTATTTGTCGTAATGACCGCGTTCTTCAATAAAGAATTTCGCCGTTTGCAGGTATTCGGGTTTGCCGGTGATGCGATACAATTTTACCAGTCCCATTTCAACGATCTCATGCCCCGGGGCCACGTGCCGTTTATCGGGACCAAACACCGAACAAACGAGATCAGCATTTTTCAGGGCTATGTTCAACAGGTTCTTTTTACCTGTGGCATAATAGTGCGCATAGGCGGCTTCATACAAATGACCGGCATTGTACAACTCATGGCTCAACTCGCGTTCTTTCACCCAGCGTTCATTACCGGCCCAGGCGTGCGGCGATGTTGGATCTATGGTGCGCGCCGTATACAGGTATCCATCAGGTTCCTGTGCTTTAGCCACTTTATCTATTAAAGAATCGATATACGCTTCCAGCTTTTTATCGGGGAACAGGCTTAGTGAAAAGGAGGCGCCTTCAATGGTTTTGTAGATGTCGGTATCATCAAAAGGATAGGTAGTGCAGAACTTACCGCTATGAGCAGCGGCCATTTCAAAGTTCTTTACCCGCCCGGTGCTTTCACAACGGGCAAAGGAAGCGGGAATGGTAACGGTATGGTTGATCTTCATGCGGGGCAACCAGAAGTTATCGGTAAACTGAACGGCAGTGAAGTTTACTGCCTGTACGGGATAGTCTTTTTTTGGTTGGGCCCATACAGCGTTGGCAGCCAGCAGGCCAATGGCAAACAGGGATCGTTTTAACATGGAAGCGCTCGTTTTACTAAATATACGGTAATTGTCGGGCAGACACTAATTTAAGTTGATAGGGTTGATAGGTTAACACGTTGACATGTTAATAGGTTGACATGTTTAATTTTTCTTATACAACAAAACCCCAATAACGTTTCCGCTATTGGGGTTTCATATATCTTATTAACTTGTTAACCTGTCAACGTGTTAACTCGTCAACTTACTTCAATTTCGCCAGTGCTGCAGTGATGCGCTTCCAGGCTTCTTCGATCTTCTCCATGCTGTTGGCAAAAGAGATGCGGATAGCTGCAGGCTCACCAAAGGCGCGACCGGTAACGGTAGATACGTGTGCTTTGTTCAGCAGGTACATACACAGGTCATCGGCATCTTTGATCGTTTCTTCACCATCGCTCTTTCCGAAGAAAGCAGTAACGGTTGGGAATACGTAGAAAGCACCATCCGGCTCTGGGAAAGTAAGGCCGGGGATGCTATTCATAATTTCGATCACGCGTTTTTTACGACGTTCGAATTCCTTCGTCATATCCATGGAAGGTTTCAGGTCGGTAGTCAATGCGGTGATAGCAGCGCGTTGGGTAATACTGTTGGTACCGCTGGTAAACTGGCCCTGTAATTTTTCACAAGCTTTGATCACATCAGGGTGAGCAGCCAGGTAACCTAAACGGTAACCTGTCATGGCAAAACCTTTGCTTAAACCGTTCAATACAATAACGCGGTCTTTCAGGTCTTCGAACTGCGCAATGCTTTCGTGTTTGCCTACGAAATTGATGTATTCATAAATTTCGTCAGACAGGATATAACAATTGGGGAATTTGCGGAATACGCTGGCCAGTCCTTCCAATTCGGCTTTGCTGTATACGCTGCCGCTGGGGTTACAGGGAGAAGAGAAAATGAACAATTTTGTTTTATCGCTCATCGCAGCTTCCAGCTCGGCGGGAGTCAGTTTGTACTTGTTCTCAATTTTGGTGGGAACCAGTTTCACAACGCCTTCGCCCAGTTTCACGATCTCGGAATAAGTAACCCAGTAAGGAGTGGGGATCACTACTTCGTCGCCTTTGCTCACTGTTGCAAATACGGCATTGGCCAGACTGTGTTTGGCGCCGGTAGAAGCAATGATGTTTTCAGGCTTATATGACAAATTATTATCACGCTTCAGTTTGGTACAAACGGCTTCACGCAATTCAGGATAACCGGCAACAGGTGTATAGTGGCTCCAGTTCTCATCAATTGCCTTCTTGGCAGCTTCTTTAATATGCTCAGGCGTATCAAAATCTGGTTCGCCGAGGCTCAGATCAATCACATCAATTCCTTTGGCGCGCAATTCACGGCCCAACTTAGCCATCTTCAATGTTTCCGGCTCGTTGAATAACTGTAAACGGGATGATAGTTGCATACTAAACTAATAATTAGGTTGGTAGTTTTTTTGTGGCGCAAAAGTACTGCAAATGTGCTAAAGTGGCTTGCTGAAAATGCCCGGGGATGAAAATTTGAAAAATTGAAAAGGCAGGCGCTGTTCCAGGTTTCAGGATTCAGGTTACATGGCTTCGAAGGCAAAAATCTTATACAAAATGCAAAATTCCCTACTGGCGGCCCCGATATCCTGCTCCCCCGCTTCTCCCGCAAACCGCTTTCAATGGCGGTATTTTGTATCCTTTTCCCTGCCGGAATACGTATTTACCCCTAAAAGGCGTTATTAGTTGTGAAATGGTCCTGTAAAGGGTCCAAATAGCCGTGAAACCTGTAACTTGTAACCTGCAACGCTATTGTTTCCTGACCGAAAACACTATCTTTGCCAACTCTAAAAAAATAAACGAAACAATCCAATGAGAGCACTGGTTAGCATTTTTGCAGGTCTGTTGATCCTGATCTCTTTATACCAGCTTTCCTTTACCTGGTTTGTAAACCAGCACGAAAAAGAGCAGGGTAAGAAAGCAGAGATGTATGTTAAACGGACCTATCCCCTTACTCCTCAACAAAAGTACCCCACTAACACCGAAGCCCGCGCCTATTACAAGGATACCGTGGACAACGCACATGACGCTTATCTCGATAGCTTGCTGACTGCTACAAGAGACAAAAAAATTACCTGGTGGGGTCAAACTTACCAGAAAGCGAAAGAAAGCGAATTGTTGCTGGGTCTTGACCTGCAAGGTGGTATCAACGTAACGATGGATATAGCCCTCGACGGCCTCATCAAAAACGGCCTGGCTAACAATCCAAAGGATCCTCAATTACTGAAGGCCATCGGCGAAGCGCAAAGAAGAAAGCTCAACAGCGATCAAAACTTCATCGATCTGTTTGCTTCGGTTTACCGCGAACAAAACCCGGGCACCAGACTGGCTCCCCTGTTCGTTAACGCCAACAACAAACTCCCCGGCGACGCTTCTGACAGTCGCGTGTTGAACTACATCCACGATCAGGCCAATGCCGCCATGAAACAGACCTACCAGGTACTGCGCAAGCGTATTGACAAGTTCGGGGTAGCACAACCAAACATCAACCTCGATGAAAATAAAGGTATCATCACCGTGGAACTGGCCGGTGCCAGCGACCCCGAGCGTGTTCGTAAATACCTGCAATCAACCGCCAACCTGCAATTCTGGGAAGTATACACCCTGGAAGAGCTGTCAAACTCTGTAATGAGCGCCTCTAAAGCCCTCGATGAGTACATGTCAGCTACCACTGTAGATACAAACGGCGTTGCTAAAAAAGATACTACTACCAGGAACATCCTGGTTAGCAAAATCAAATTCATTCCTCCGCAACAAGACCAGAATACCGGCAAAGTAAGCTACTCCCCTTCACTGGGTCTGTCGCTTTTAGCCGATACTGCTGCGGTTAATAAATACCTGGCCATTCCGGCCGTTCGCAACAGTTTCCCTTCTAACCTGAAGTTCCTGTGGGGTAAACAAGATCGCGACGACGATGGCAAACTGAGCAATTTCCTCAGATTGTATGCCATCAAAACCGTTCCTGGAAAAGACAAGGCTTCTCTGGAAGGCGACGCTATCGAAGATGCCCGCCAGGAGTTTGACCAGGTTACCAACGAAGTAGCTGTTGCCATGGAAATGAACCCCACCGGCGCCAGAAACTGGGCAACCCTTACCGGAAAGAATGTAGGTAAACCAATCGCTATTGTGCTGGACGACATCGTTTACAGCGCTCCTAACGTAATTCAAAAGATCGAAGGCGGTCACTCCCGCGTTACCATGGGTTCTGGTGGTAAAAACCAGCAACTGGTAGTAGAAGAAGCGAATGACCTGGCCAACATTTTGAAAGCCGGTAAACTGGAAGCCCCCGCTATCATCGTTCAGGAACAAGTGGTAGGTCCTACCCTTGGTGCACAAGCTGTAAATGGCGGTATCATGGCCTTCGCCATTGCCTTTATCGTAATATTTGCCCTGATGCTGGTTTATTATAATACTGCTGGTATTGTAGCCAACATCGCCCTGATATTGAACCTGTTGTTTACCATCGGCGTACTGAGCGCCCTGAATGCCACCTTAACAGCACCCGGTATTGCCGGTCTGGTGTTAACCATTGGTATGGCGGTAGACACCAACGTAATCATCTTTGAACGTATTAAAGAAGAGCTGTCAAAAGGTAATACCTACGCACAGGCCGTTAAAACCGGTTACCTGCGTTCATTACCACCGGTACTCGATGCGCACATCACTACCATGTTGACCGCTATCATCCTGTTCATTTATGGTTTAGGTCCGGTTTTAGGTTTTGCTACCACCCAGATCCTCGGTATCCTGTTGTCGTTGTTCTGCGGTATCCTGGTATCACGCCTCATCACTGATTTCTATACCAACAAAAACAGACACTTCGTATACTTCACCGGTTTATCAAAACGCATCTTCAAACACGCGGCGTTCAAGTTCATCCAGTACCGCAAAGTGGCTTACATGATCTCTGCAGTGGTATTATTACTGGGTGTGGCTTCTTTCTTCCACGGTTTCAGATATGGCGTTGAGTTCAGCGGTGGTAGAAGCTACGTAGTGAACTTCGGTAAATCAGTAAATGCAGAAGAGATCCGGAACTCACTGGAAAAAACATTCGGAACTACACCAACCATTAAAACATATGGCGGTCCGGATAAACTGAACATCACTACCGACTATCGCGTTAGCGAAACCGGTTTAACTGTCGATTCAGCTGTTCAAAGCACCTTGTACAATGGTTTGAAAACTTTCTTACCAGATGGTACCACCCAGCAGGATTTCAATAACCGTTTGCTGGAAGGTAGCAACAAGGTGAACCCCACTATTTCCGATGACCTTAAGAAAGGTGCTCAATGGGCTACTTTCTGGTCAATGCTGATCATTGCCATCTACATCTTCATCCGTTTCCGCGACTGGAGATATTCATTGGGAACCATCGTAGCCTTGTTGCACGACGTATTGGTAACCATGGCAGTGTTCTCGTTCCTGAAAGATGTGGTGCCCTTCCCGCTTGAAATTGACCAGCACTTTATTGCGGCGATTTTGACGGTGATTGGTTTCTCGATGAACGATACCGTGATCGTGTACGACCGTATCCGCGAATACAGTCATACCATGCATGGCGCCGATAAAACAACCATTCTTAACAAAGCGATCAACGATACCCTGAGCCGTACAATTATGACGTCACTCACGGTGTTCCTGACCATCCTCATCCTGTTCCTGGTAGGTGGCGAGGTAACCAAAGGTTTCGCATTCGCTATGTTGATTGGTGTTATCACCGGTACTTATTCTTCAATCTTTGTAGCAGCGCCGATCCTGATCGACTTTGCCAAAGACAAACCGCTGGGTGAAGCAGCTCCCGCTCCTCAAAAAGGAAGCAGCACACAAAAAGCAGTAACGAATAAAGCGTAATAACGAACTGATTCTTTATAGAAAAGCCTCTCGTTTAACGGGAGGCTTTTTCATTTATGGTGCCTGAAAGGCAAGGGCAGAGGGCAGAGGGCAGAGGGCAGAGATGAAAGGCAGAAGGCAGAAGGCAGAGGGCAGAGAAGAAAGGCAGCAGGCAGTGGGCAGTAGGCAGTAGGCAGAAGGCAGTGGGCAGTGGGCAGTGGGCAGAAAATAAAGGCAGGTGAAACCGAAGGCCGCGAACAAAGAACTAAAAACCCAGAACCCAATAACAGAATCTAATAACTTACAAACCTAATAACCAACGAACCCAATAACTTTCAACTTTAAACTTTCAACTTTAAACTAAAATAACCTGACCAAAATCAACTATCAACTTCAATTAACCACCACTTAACTTCCCCTCCTCCTACTTAACCACGTATTAACCTTCCCCCATGTATCCCCGGACCAACTTTGCATTCAAATAGACCAGTCACCTAACTAAACCGACATGTATGCAAGTTTTCCAGACTAATTCATCCACCCGGTGGAACCGGTTCAGATGGACACTCCTCTTTGTTCTGCTGGGAATTATTTTTGCGATCACGGTGCTGATCGTTGCGTTGAAACAGGTTTATACACCCGCACTTCCCAACCTGAACAACCACACCGCCCAATTAACCAACGGGCTCCCCGATAACCACGAAGTCCCTATTTCAAAAAAATGGGCACCTGGTTTTGAGAAATACATCAGGCGTAAAGAAAAAAGAGCTGCGGAAAAGAAAGCCGCCTTATTAGCGCCCACCGCTCCTAAATACCAGTTGCCACCGGCCTATGCCTCCTTTAACCGGTTTCCCTGTGGCATTCGCTCTGCCTTCTATGTAGCCTGGGACCCGCAATCGTTTTATTCGCTGCAACGAAATATTTCCAACCTCAACCTCGTGATCCCCGAATGGATGTTTATTGATCCCAAAGCTGACACCATTACTACACAGGTTGATGACCGGGCACTTGCCATCATGAAAAAAAGCGGCGTGCCCATTATGCCTATTCTTTCCAACAACTATAAAACTGAATTTTTGGGCGAACCGGTGCACCGAATTCTTACCAATCCGGCTAAAAAAGAAAAGCTCATCAATGATGTGATCAACATCCTGGAGAAGAATCATTTTATTGGTGTGAACGTTGACTTTGAAGAATTGAAAGAATCTTCTGATGAACCCCTGGTAGCTTTTCAAAAAGAATTGTATATCCGCCTGCATGCAAAAGGATTGCTGGTTACCCAGGATATATCTCCCTTTAACGAAGATTACAACTATGAAGAACTGGCTAAATACAACGACTATATTTTCCTGATGGCGTACGACCAGTATGCCGATAACACCGGCCCCGGTCCTATTGCCCACCAGCAATGGATTGAGTCGGCCGTTGATAAAGTGGCCCGCAAGATCCCTTCCAACAAATTGATATTGGCACTGGCAGCATACGGGTACGACTGGCCGCAGCATGGCCACGCCACCAACATCACGTATCAACAGGCGCTGTCAACTGCCCGAGAATCGGAAGGCGTGATCGATTTTGACAACAACTCCTACAACCTGCATTACAGTTATTACGACGATGATGATAAGCCACACCAGGTTTATTTTATGGATGCAGCCACCACCTTCAACAGCCTGCGGTTTGCCACCGAATATGGAATGGCCGGAACTGCTTTATGGCGCCTGGGCAGTGAAGACAGCCGCATTTGGAAGTTCTATAGCCTGGATATGCAGAAAGCAGCGTTGGCAAAGTTTGATTTTAATAAATTCATTCGCGTACAATCGAGCAACGATGTGGATTATATGGGGGAAGGCGAGATCCTCGACATTCTGAGCACCCCTGTTGATGGCCGCATAAGACCTGAAATAGACAGCACGGATATGCTCATCAGCGAAGAACATTACGATAGCCTGCCCAGCATGTTTGTGGTTAAAAAATACGGTACTGCCGATCCCAAAAAACTGGTGCTCACTTTTGATGATGGCCCCGACCCAACCTGGACGCCCAAAGTGCTCGACATTCTGAAAAAAGAAAACGTACCAGCCGCCTTCTTCGTGGTAGGCATCAATGCTGAAAATAACATTCCTATTGTAAAACGCCTGTATAAAGAAGGGTACGAACTGGGCAACCACACGTTCACCCATCCCAACGTGGCAGACATTTCACCCAAACGGGCCCTGCTGGAAATAGAAAGTACCCGTCTGTTGCTGGAATGCATCACGGGTCACTCAACCATCCTGTTCAGGGCACCCTATAACGCCGATTTTGAACCGGAGAAAATGGAAGAACTGCTGCCCGTTGCCATTGCCCGTACCAAGAACTACCTTGACGTAGGTGAATCCGTTGACCCGCTTGACTGGGAACCTGGCGTTACTGCGGACAGCATTGTGGCAAGGACCATCAAACGCAAACAGGATCTTACTGCAGCCGGCCTAAGCGGCAACGTTATCTTATTACACGATGCAGGCGGCGATACCCGCAGTGAAACCATCAAGGCCCTGCCCCGCATTATTGAATATTTCAAAAGTCGGGGATATCAGTTCACTACTATTGCTGATTTACTGGGTAAGAAAAAAGCCGAGCTGATGCCGGCTGTGCCCAAAGGCAAAGACTACTACCTGGTTCAGTTGAACTACCTGTTGGCAGAATCAGGTTATTGGGGTGGTAAAATCCTGTTCTCTTTGTTTGTGGTGTTTATTGTATTGTCGATGGCCCGGCTGGCATTTATGGCTTATTTAGCCACCCGCCAGCGCCGTAAAGAAAAACTAACGGTATGGCCCAATATAACAGATTATCCGCTGGTATCGATCATTGTGCCTGCGTACAACGAAGCGGTGAATGCCGTTAATTCGGTAAACAATTTATTAAAGACCAACTGGCCCAATACCGAGATCATTTTTGTTGACGATGGCAGCAAGGACGGTACCTATGAAAAAGTGCACGATGCCTTTCAACACCATAACCGCGTAAAAGTATTTACCAAACCCAACGGCGGCAAAGCATCGGCATTGAACTTTGGAATAAAAGAATCAACAGCTGAATATGTGATCTGCATCGATGCCGATACACACCTGCATCCTGATGCAATTTCGAAGATGATGAGGCATTTGGCCCCCTCCCAACCTCCCCCGATGGGGGAGGAGTTTGGAAGCACCCAACTCTTGCATTCAAAAGCTGAAGCATTTAGTCGCGAGGTATCTAGCCCCCCCTCCACCGGAGGGGGTCGGGGGGAGGCCACCGTAGGCGCCGTAGCCGGTAATGTGAAAGTGGGCAACCTGGTGAACATGCTCACCCGCTGGCAGAGTATTGAATACATTACCAGTCAGAATTTCGACCGCAAAGCTTTTGCCTGGCTCAATGCCATTACCGTGGTACCGGGCGCTATTGGGGCCTTCCGCAAGAAAGCCATTGAAGATGCCGGCGGTTTCACCACTGATACACTGGCAGAGGACTGTGACCTGTCGGTACGTATTCTGCGGCAGGGGTATACCATCGCCAATGAACATGAAGCCCTGGCGTTTACCGAAGCGCCAGAATCAGTGGCCATGTTCATAAAACAACGGTTCCGCTGGAGCTTTGGAGTAATGCAAACATTCTGGAAACACCGCCAGGTATTGTTCAATAAAGAATACAAAGCACTGGGCTGGGCAGCCTTCCCTAATATTCTGTTGTTCCAGTTCATTATACCGGCCTTTGCCCCCGTAGCCGATATCTTTATGCTGATCGGTATTCTCACCGGTAATGCCGGACACATTTTACTCTATTACGGACTGTTCATGCTGGTAGATGTGGCTGTATCGGTGCTGGCCTTTCATTTTGAAAAGGAAAAGAAAGTGCGGCTGTTATGGCTATTGCCGCAACGGCTTATTTACCGCTGGTTAATGCTGGTGGTATTGTTTAAAGCATTCCTGAAAGCGATTAAAGGCGAATTGCAGGGCTGGGGCGTATTGAAGCGTACAGGAAGGGTACAGGGGGCTAAAGAGGCGTTAACGGTTGCGTGACGCTGATGGGTTGAAGTTGACAGGTTAACAGGTTGACAGGGTTGATAATATTGATAGAGGTTATAATAAAATAAATCCCGGAAGACCACCGACGGGTATCAGTTTTCTGGTACCCGTTTTTCATGATTTTGTAATCTTTAACTTGCAACGAGAACCAGTAACTTTACCGGTATTCGCGATGTTAACATGTTAACTTGTCAACTTGTTAACCTGTCAACCTATCCCTATTAACTTTATCAACTTACAGATCATGCACACTACTAAAGCAAAATATATCAATGAGCTGCTGAATACGGAGAACGATCACCTGAAGAAACTGAATGAGATCGTTTTACAGTCCATAGAACAGGAAAAATTACTGTTGGAAAGTATCAATGAACAAAGCGCCGAACAACTTAGCTTTGGCCAGCGGCTGGCAGACCGGGTAGCCCGCTTTGGCGGCAGCTGGAAATTCATTTCCTGGTTTGCCGTGATCTTAGCTATCTGGATAGGTGTTAACCTGGTGCTGGTGACCCGCGACCGGTTCGACCCCTACCCTTTCATTTTGCTGAACCTGCTGCTCTCCTGCCTGGCGGCCATTCAGGCCCCGGTGATCATGATGAGCCAGAACCGGCAGGAAGAAAAAGACCGTAAACGCAATGAAAATGATTATGTAGTGAACCTGAAAGCAGAGATCGAGATCAGGACCCTGCACCAGAAAATTGACCTGCTGATACAGGAACAATTTAAAAAACTGATTGAATCACAGGCCGAACAGATCAAGCTGTTACAAAGTATTATCAGGGATAATGCGAAGCATAATGGAGATAAGAATAAAAGCAGTGGGCAATAGGGAAAGGGCAAAGCCCTTTAAAAACAAAAACGCCGCCCACCCGGAGCGACGTTTAAACCCTAAAGAAACCGACCTATTTTAATTCTTTTTATTGTGGTGCATTCCGCCAGCATGGTGAGTGGTGTCAGAAGCTTTCTTTGGTTCTTTTACATGCGCAGGTTTTGTTCCTGTTGAATCTTTCTTTGGGTGATGTTGCTGAGCCATAGTAATATAGCCTGTCATTACGAATAAACCCGCGAGTAATAATACTTTTTTCATGAGTGAATATTGAAGGTTGTTTGGGAATGATTTGACGGTGTGAAAGTATTCAAATGTGCTACCCGGGAAAAATTTTGGGGGCTGCTTAACTGGTGATTAACAATCTCCCAACTGTATCAGAACCCGTAACTTTCCTTAACATCTGCTTAACCAGATTACAAAAAATGTAAGCATAATGGATAGCAAATTTGCTACTAGGAGTTTATCAGATTTTATGCGTTCATCAACACTCAGATGGCTGGTGCTTTTAGCCAGCATTTTAATAATGCTGATAATTGCCGTTCAGTTGTTCTGGCTGAATAAAGTGTATTCATTCGAACAAAAAACTTTTAATACAAACGTTGTAAAAAGTATTCGTGGCCTGTATGAGGACATTGACCTGGTTGACACCCGTTCCAACCACTTGCAGGACCTGATTGAACAGCCCAATACCGACTATTACTTATTCCGCGTTGAGAATTATTATCCCGAAGACAGTATTGCCTCTTACCTGAAGCATGAACTGAATGATTTTGATGTATTGACCGATGCCTACCTGGGCTACTACCACGCCGGCAGTCTCGACTATAACTATACCAGATACATCAACGCAGCAGCTTCCCGTTATGGTTCCGAAGGCATCAATCTTTCTGTATACAACCGGAAGCACAATTACCTGATGCTTTATTTTCCGCACCGGAACAAATACATTCTGCAACAGATGAACTTCTGGTTCATCAGCAGCGCGGTGTTGTTTGTGGTTTTGATTGGCCTGGCCGTGATCCTGTTCTTCTTTTACCGGCAGCGATTTCTGGCTGAAGTGCAAAAAGATTTCGTAAACAACTTCACCCATGAATTTAAAACCCCGCTGGCTGTTATGAAAATATCGGCGGAAGTATTGCTGCAGGATAAAATAGCCACCCAGCCCGACCGGTTGCGTAAATATGCCACCATCGTTGAAAATCAAACCCAGCACCTGCAGGAACAGGTTGAACGGTTATTGCAGATTGCCCGGAGCGATAGAAGGGACCTGCCGATTCAGAAAAAACAGGTGCCGTTAAGAGAACTTATTGAACAGGCGGTTGCCAAAATGCAACCCCTGATCGATGAGAAAAAGGCAGAGGTAAATATCCCCATTGACGAAGATCAGAACATTGAATTATATGCCGATCGCGGGCATTTGGAGCTGGCTATCGTAAATTTGCTGGAGAACGCCCTTAAATTCTCAGTAAAGCCACACATCATTATTTCAATAGGTCATGAAGATGGAAATATCTACATTTCAGTAAAAGATAATGGTATTGGTATTGAAAAGAAATACCAAAAGCGTTTGTTCAAAAAGTTTTATCGCGTACCCACCGGAGATGTACACAATGTAAAGGGATTTGGATTGGGATTGAACTTTGTAAAAAGGATCATCGATGCCCACCACGGATCCATTAAAATAAACAGCCTGCCGGGTATTGGAACCGAGTTCAGGCTTATTCTTCCAGCATCTGTAAATAGTTGATCATGCTTACAAAAAAAGTAAAAGTACTGTTGGCCGAAGACGATATGTCGTTAGGATATGTGATCAAAGACAACCTGCAGGATGCAGGTTATGAAGTGGTGTTGTGCCCCGATGGACAAACCGCCATAGAAAAGTTCGATAAAACCCAATACGATATTTGCCTGCTCGATGTAATGATGCCCAATAAAGACGGGTTTACCGTGGCCCGCAGAATTCGTCAGCAAAGCGATATGGTGCCCATCCTTTTCCTTACCGCCAAATCGATGGAAGAAGATAAAATAAAAGGGTTCCTCACCGGCGCCGACGACTACATTACCAAACCTTTCAGCATGCAGGAACTGCTGCTGCGTATGGATGTATTTATCCGCCGCTCCCGTAAACTGCATGCCGACAGTGTACAGGAGTATTCCATTGGACAAATGAAGTTTTCCTATACCGATCTGAAATTACATACCGCAGCAGAAACTTTTACGCTTACCCAAAAAGAAGCAGACCTGCTGAAATTCCTGTGTGAACATGCCAACCACATTTTAAAACGCGATGAAGTGTTGCTGAATGTGTGGGGAAAAGACGACTACTTCCTGGGCCGAAGCATGGATGTGTTTATGACCAAATTACGCAAGTACTTTAAAGCCGATCCCAATATCATTCTCGAAACCATCCACGGCGTTGGCTTTCGTTTCAATGCAGAAGTGGGTTTACAATAAAAGCCTGGCACGCCAGTAGCTTATATAATTTATGAGAATACCGGCGATCATTCTTTTACTTACAATATGTAAATGTGCGTTGCCCCAATCCCCGGCAGATACCACAAAGGACCGGGCCTGGAGCTTTCATGTACAGGCTACATCGATCTGGCAATATCACCCCGACTTTCCGGCTACGTATACCGGTAAAAACAGCTTATTAACTTCTGAGCCAGGACAGGTTTCTTTTACCAGTACGGTATATGCAGGGGTAAGACTATGGAAACAGGCAGCCCTTTATTTCAACCCTGAAGTGGCCGGGGGCAGCGGGCTAAGTTCAGCGCTGGGTATTGCCGGCTTTCCCAATGGCGAAACCTTTCGCATAGGAAGCAAACAACTGAAGTTATATGTAGCCCGGTTATACCTGGAACAAAAATTTGCCATAGGGCCCGGCAGCGATTACGAAACAGATGATCTTAACCAGATACAACAACATACTCCCGCCACCTACCTCTCCATCAGGGCCGGTAAATTCAGCATAGCCGATTTTTTCGATGATAACAGTTACAGTCATGACCCGCGGGAGCAGTTCATGAACTGGAGCCTGATGAGTAATGGGGCCTGGGACTACCCCGCCAATACCCGTGGGTATACCATTGGTGCTGTGGTGGAGTATCACACCCCTGGCTGGGCCGTTCGGGCGGGTATTACACAAGTGCCTACTTATGCCAACGGCCCTACCCTCGATAACCAGATCAGCAAGGCGCATGGTATTACGGTAGAAGGGGAAAAAAACATTCGAATCAATAAGCGGGCAGGCGTGGTAAGGCTTTTATTATTCCATAACCTGGCCGGAATGGGCAACTATGAAGAAGCGGTAAAAAACAGCCAGCCGCCGGATATAGAAGCTGTACGGGGCGATCCGCGGTCAAAGAACGGCCTGGGTGTTTCGTTTGAACAGGAAGTAGGCAATCAGGCCGGTATTTTTATGAGAGGAAGCTGGAACGACGGTCACAATGAAACCTGGGCATTTACAGAAATCGATCACTCCCTGTCGGGTGGCATTGTATAGAATGGGGCTGCGTGGAGAAGACAGCACGATGAACTGGGCACCGCCGTGGTAGTTAATGGAATTTCAGGCCCGCACCGCAATTACCTGAAAGCCGGTGGGTACGGGTTTATAATTGGCGATGGCAACCTGAACTATAGTCAGGAAGCCATTTTTGAAGCCTATTATAAATTCAGTATTCCTGCGGTGTTTTTATCAATAAGTCCCGATTACCAGTTTGTGTTGAACCCGGCCTACAACAAAGACCGCGGTCCGGTACACATCTTTGGACTTAGGGCCCACTTTCAGTGGTGAGTTATTTACACTGCAAAAGAGGTTCCGCAGCCGCAGGTTTTGCTGGCATTGGGGTTATTGAAGGTAAAGCCCCGGGCGTTTAAGCCATTAGCCCAGTCAATTTGCATACCCATGAGGTAAATGGCATGCGATTTATTCATGATAAAGGATTGTCCTTCAAACTCAAATTCCGAATCATCGGCTTCTCTGTCGTCGAACCCCAGCACATACGACAAACCAGAGCATCCACCACCTTTTACCCCAATCCGCAAATGTTTGGTTGCATCGAATTCGGGGGCGCTCATCAGGCGACGGATCTCATCGAGGGCGCCGGCAGTAAAGCTCACAGGAACAGCCATTGTCATTTCCATACTAACTTCAATTTTATATTACAAATTTACGATAAAAAGGGTATCATAATGGCCGCATAATGGTATCGATATGGTAGCATTATGGCCTCGATATTGCCTAAGGGTCGCCTGGGTATTGCCTAAGATAGTAAGTAATACAAGGCCATTCTCAGGCAATATCCAGGCAATGCTCAGGCAATTCCCAAGCCATTCCACTACAATCTGATACCCATTCCGGTACCATGTTGTTGCAAAAGGACGAAACCTGTACCCTGGAACAATTATACAGGCATATTGTTCGTTTCCAGGAGCCTTGTACATTGTTTGTAAACAACTTAGTACTACAAACTGTATTTTTGTTCACCTAAAACCTAATGAATGCTCACTCAGACCCAGATGGTTATTTCAATTGTAATTGCCCTTACCCTTGGCGTAGCCTTAGCTTATTTGTTCTGGAAACAACGTAAAGAAGCCAAGATCATGACGGAAGAGTACGAGAAAGCAAAAGCCGCCGGACCCGTTACCCATTCCCAGCCCCTTCAATTGCAAGCCTATGAACGCCTGATCTTACTGGTTGACCGCATTGCATTGCCAAACGTCATCAGCCGCACGCCCACAGCCGGTTTAACCGCCCGCGATATGCAGGTACTGTTGACCCAAACCATTCGCTCTGAGTTTGAATACAATGTTACCCAGCAGATCTATGTATCGCACGAATCGTGGGAAGCGGTACGTAACCTGAAGGACCAAAACATAATGATTGTGAATCAGATAGCGTCCTTTTTACCAGCTGAAGCCACCGGCCAGGACCTGAGCCGCAGCATTTTGGAAATGCTGATGCAATCGCCCAAGGCATCGCTGCACAATGTGGTAGCAGATGTGCTTAGTTACGAGGCCAAGAAACTGATGAGCTAAAGAAAGAATTCCAACAAAAACTACCATGCCAAAGAAACTAACTACCGATAGCGCCATTGAAATAAAAGAAGTGTACACCGCAGCCGATGTACCCCCTTCTACCCAACCCGAAATGCCGGGCCAGTTCCCCTTTACCCGGGGCGTGCAGGAAGATATGTACCGGGGTAAACTCTGGACCATGCGTCAGTACGCCGGGTTCAGCACGGCCGAGGAAAGCAATAAACGGTATCATTATCTGCTTTCACAGGGGGTAATGGGCCTGAGCGTGGCCTTTGACCTGCCCACCCAAATCGGGTACGACAGTGATCATGCGCTGGCCGAAGGTGAGGTAGGAAAAGTTGGGGTGGCTATCGATAGTATAGAGGACATGCAGACACTGTTTAAAGGCATCAAACTCGAAGAGGTTTCAACCTCCATGACCATCAATGCCACGGCCTATATCCTGCTCTCGTTTTATGTAGCACTGGCTAAACAACAGGGCGCCGACCTGAAAAAGATCACCGGCACCATTCAAAACGACGTCCTGAAAGAATATGCGGCCCGGGGCACTTATATTTATCCGCCCCAGCCCTCCATGCGCATCATAACCGATATTTTCGAATGGTGCAGCCAGGAACTGCCTAAGTGGAATACCATTTCCATTTCAGGTTACCACATTCGTGAAGCAGGCAGCACTGCCGTGCAGGAGATCGCTTTTACGCTAAGCAATGGCAAAGCGTATGTAAAAGCTGCACTGGCGAAAGGACTCGATTTAAACGTGTTTGGCCGCCGCCTGTCGTTCTTTTTCAACTCGCATAATAACCTGTTTGAAGAAATAGCCAAATTCAGGGCTGCCCGCCGCATGTGGGCCAACATCATGAAAGAACTGGGCGCTACCGATCCCAAAGCCATGATGCTGCGCTTTCACACCCAAACCGGTGGCAGCACCCTAACGGCCCAGCAGCCCCAAAACAACATTGCCCGGGTTACGGTGCAAACGCTTGCTGCCGTAATGGGCGGTACCCAGTCATTACACACCAATGGGTTCGATGAAGCCTTAAGTCTGCCGACAGAAGAAGCGGCCCGCATTGCCTTACGTACCCAACAGATCGTTGCTTTTGAAAGCGGCGCTGCCGATACCGTTGACCCACTGGCCGGCTCTTATTACGTTGAATCGCTGACCAACGAAATTGAACAAAAAGCCTATGAGCTTATTGCCACCATCGATGCCATGGGTGGCAGTGTATCGGCCATCGAGGAAGGATTTATTCAGGATGCCATTGCCCGCAGTTCGTACGATTATCAACGAAAGATCGAGAGCGGCGAAAAGATCATTGTAGGCGTTAATAAATTCCAAACCACAGAAAAAGATACCACCCCGGTATTCAAAATAGATGACTCCATTAGACAAATTCAAACCCGGCAATTAGTGAACCTGCGCAATAACCGCGACCCGGCTAAATGCGACCAGGTATTACAGGGCCTGAGTGACAAAGCCACCGCGGGCGAAAACATTATGCCTACCGTAATTGAAGCGGTTGAGCAGAAATGTACGTTGGGGGAAATTGCGGATACGTTAAGAGAGGTGTTTGGGGAGTATAAATAGTAGCCGTTTATTATTATAAAAAAATTAAAGGCTGTCCGCCATCGCGGACAGCCTTTATCATTGAATATCGGGTTGTTATTATTTTACAAGCACTGTTTTACTATACGAATTGGTGCCATCACCCCACCAGATAACATAAATACCCGGCGCTATACCGGTTAAATCGATCCTGGTTTGTGAAGTGTTCGGACTGATCTTAATATTATCAAGAATTTTACCCATGGAGTTAGTGACTTTAATTTGGGAGTTATTGGTAGAAACGGGATGTTCAACCAGCACATAACCAGTTGCCGGATTGGGAGCGGCAACAATTCCAACGCTATAAGTAAATCCTCCGAGTGTATCAGTTCCGTTTGCAGCAATTACTTCTACTATCCCGCTGGCGCCGGCACCAACAACTGCATTAATTGTTGAATCGGAAATGATAGTAAATGATGCGGCTGGTGTTCCACCAAAGCTTACACTTGTTGCATTGGTAAAATGGGATCCTTTAATAGAAACTATAGTGCCAGAGGTTCCCGTTGTTGGCGCAAAGGTAATAATGGCTGGTGACTGTACGGTTTGTACAGGTGGCTGTACGGGAGGGATCAAAGTAAATCCACCCAGGGAATCAGCTCCATTTGATGTGGCTACGCTTACCAGACCAGATGATGCTCCTGTTGCTACTACTGCATTTATAGTTGAATCGGAAGTCACTGTAAACGAAGCCGCTGCCGTACCACCGATCCTAACAGCTGTAGTACCGGTAAAATCATAACCTTTGATGGTGATGATAGTACCAACAGTACCGCTTGCCGGAGTAAACGAACTGAGATGCGGTGGTTGTAAAGAACTATTAAAACCACCCAGCGATGCGATACCTCCCCTTGTGGTTACAGTTACGGCGCCTGAATAAGTTCCTGCACCCAGGATAGCCTCAATAGCCGCGCCATTGTTCGGAAACTCCCTAAAAGAAGCTACCGGCTTACCGCCTATAGACACTGCCGTTACATACATAATGTTTGTTCCCCTGATCGTTACTTTGGTGCCCTCTGTGCCCATAGTTGGCGTAAATGAGCTAATAACAGGGGGCGGCGGAATATAGAGGAGGGTAAATGTGTCAATAGTGTTGCGGCTGTGAATTAAACCATAATATTCCTCACCATAGGACACCTCAATCGGCATTTTTACGTCCCATGAAGGGCCGGTACCTCCAACAACAAACTTCACGATGGAATCGGAAACTATTGTAAAGGAAGCTGCATCAACAAACGCCTTAACTTTCTTTATGGAGGTAAAGTTAAACCCTTTCAGGGTGACCACTGTACCCGGGCCTGCACTTGTTGGTGTAAACGAATCAAAATAAGGAACATCATTTTCAATGATAAATGCCCTTGCAGATCTGCCTGTTCCCGCAGGTGTGATCACTCTTACAAGTCCACCTTTAGCATTTCGGGGTACAACCGTTTTGATCTGGGTATCTGAAACAACAGTAAAAGTGGCAGGTATGGTATCATCAAAGTAAACTGCCGTTGCACCGGTAAAATATTGCCCATTAATAATAGTGTTAAAACCTTGTGGTACATCATCCGGGTTAAACCCGGTGATTACCGGTAGTAAGGCTATATAAGTAAATGAGCCTAATGAATCCCGGCCTCCCGGGTTTGTTACTTTCACCGAACCGCTTGAACCCAGGCCCACTTGCGCAGTAATAGTTGAATCAGAGGTTATCGTAAATGAAGTAGCTGGCGTGCCGCCAAAACTAACTGCGGTTGCTCCGGTCAGGTTATTACCTTTGATCGTAACCATGGTCCCAGGTATTGCACTGGTGGGAGTAAACGAACTAATATGCGGGGCACTTAAATTGGGTGCAGTATAAATAAAGCCATCCAGCGATGTGGTACCACCTGGCGTGGTTACACTTATAGCACCTGAATTTGTTCCTGCGGCCAGTACTGCCTGAATGCTTGTTGGGGAAATCACCGTAAATGAAGCTGCCGGTATACCTCCAATGCTAACAGCTGTAGCGCCGGTAAGATAATATCCATTGATCGTTACCGGAGTACCAAGCGTGCCGGTTGCAGGTGTAAACGACCAGACGCTGGGGATGGGATTAGTTGCATATTTATAAGCAAACGTATCATTGGTATTACGAAAACTAAGCATTGGGATTGTTGGGCTGCCAACGTCATACGATACAATAATCTCCCATTTTGAGTCCCACGCAAGGTTGTCACCCACAACAAATTTCAGTATGGAATCCGAAACTACTGTAAAGCCAGCCACAGATAACTGGCCAACTTCCTTTATTTTGGAAAAGTTAAATCCCTTCATGGTTACTACTGTACCAGTAATTCCGCTTTTGGGTGTAAAGTAGTCAATATAAGGAACACCACTTGCAATGCTAAATGCCCTTGCAGACCTGCCCGTTCCCGCAGGTGTAGTTACTCTTACAAATCCACCTCTGGCATTTCGGGGCACAGCAGTTTTGATCTGGGTGTCGGAAACAACAGTAAAAGTGGCGGGTATAGTATCATCAAAGTAAACCGCCGTTGCCCCGGTAAAATATTGCCCTTCAATAATGGTGGGATATCCTTGCGGTATCGCTTCCGGATTGAACCGGGTGATTACAGGTGTTTGGCTTTTGAGCTGATTAGTCGATAAAAGAATAACGAAGACAAGGAGGCATTTTAATGCTGCAAACATTTTTGATTTTGTAAAGGGGTAATATTCGGGCATTTTCAGGGGATTTAGGATCCAAAAATAAATCGACCAAAGATAATACCCTGTTCGCGTATACGCAATAAAGAAAATATCTGTGCAGTTTTGCCTTATAAATATGCTGTTTTAGGCGAAAATCGTGCTACCAGATAAACTTCTTACTTTTCATCTCCCCTTTACCAACCAAACGAACAACATACGTTCCATGCGCCAGGGATTGTATTGGTGTGGTGATTACCTGTACACCAGCTTCCAGTTCAAGGGATTGCTGTTGCAGAACCGCTCCATTCATGGTTACCACCGACAGGGTGTACGATCCTTTTTCAGGGACCTGTAACGAGGTTACCAGTAACTGTCCATTGTAATTGGCATAATTGACCAACTGTTGTTTGGAGATAGTGTTATTCACCTTTACCAGCCAGGAGAAATAAGTCCAGCCGCTGGGTTCGTTTATCTTGATACGATAGTATATAGCAGGGGCATTGCCGGGCGCCTGTTTATCGTCATATTGAAACGAACCGGTTACCTGGTTTTCGTTTTGAGTGAAGTTGTTGATGGCTGTAAAATCAGCGCCGTTCAATGAGCGCTCTACATGAAACACATCGCCTTCCTGCACATTGGTCATCTGCCATTTCAGGGAAACTATTTTATCGCTATTACGATTAGCCTGAAAACCAGTGAAGGTAAGCGGCAATAAAGCACCTACGCCTTGCACAGCGATATTGTCCAATACCAAACGGCTAAGCCCGCCGCTCGATATAGTTGCATTATACCCATATAACCGAAAAGTGACCGGGGTGAACAGATGCAGAAAGCTGCTGTTCAGTGTAACCGTATAATTCTGAATGCCGGTGGTTAAACTGTTTGAACCAAGATCTGCGGTATAGCCATCCTGGCTGCTTCGCAGGCTCCAGGAAGTAGGCCCTGAACCAGCGGCGGTGCCCGTTGTGCTTTTTCGCATGGTCAAAACAATACTCGTTACATCGAGCTGGTAACCAGTGTTGGGGCTCAGTGTAAATTGAAGATATGCGTTGGGGTCCAGAGCGCCGGCAGGCCAGCCGCCTTCACCAAAATACACGGTACTCCCATTATATGCTTTAGTTGGAATAGCTGCACTAAAATCGGCTACAGAAACGGTATTGTAAGTACCACTGGAACCGGAGGTAGTTCCGTTGAATGTCCAGTTGCCTATCGGTTGTGAAAGACCAGGGATAGCGATGAACGCCAGTAGCAAAACACTACATACTTGCTTACCAATGAGCATAGACCACACAGGTCTGCCGCCGGTGAAAGCGGTTTTCAGAATAGGGACGGGCATCTCAGGACAGTTTTCGGGATTAAATACACTTAATAAACGATAAATATATTTACTTATTACATGTTTGTACATCAGGGCTTTACAGTCAAGATAAACACTATATAAAGTAGATTAAAAATCATATGTTTAGTCGTGCTGCCGGCTCCTGTTTTTTTTCTACATTCAGTAAAATCAACCAGCATGCTGCTTAAACCATTAACACGATGGATCTTATCACCCATCTTTTTGATCCTGGTAACCGCCGTACAGGCACAACAAAATAAGCCCACCACCATCGATCAAAAGGCTGCGGCCATTCTACCTAAAGTCATTGAATGGCGGCGCTATTTGCACCAGCACCCCGAGCTGTCCAACCGCGAATACCAAACCGCCCAATTTGTTGCCGATCATTTAAAAAAGCTGGGACTGGAAGTACAAACCGGTATAGCAAAAACCGGTGTGGTGGCCATTTTACGGGGCGGACAACCTGGCCCGGTGGTGGCTTTACGGGCCGATATGGATGCCCTGCCGGTAAAAGAAAGAGTGGATGTACCGTTTAAATCTACCGTGCGGGCTGAATACATGGGCGATACCGTACCGGTTATGCATGCCTGTGGACACGATAGCCACGTAGCAATGTTGCTCGGAGCCGCAGAAATTTTAGCCTCCATGAAAAAAGAAGTGCCCGGCACCGTTAAATTCTTTTTTCAACCGGCAGAAGAAGGTCCGCCCGGCGATGAAGAAGGTGGTGCCCAGCTTATGGTAAAAGAAGGCTGTATGGATAATCCCAAAGTAGATGCCGTTTTTGGAATGCACATTGAATCGGCTATTGAAGTAGGGAACCTGGAATATAAATCAGGTGCTTTCATGGCTTCTTCCGACTGGTTCACCATTAACATAAAAGGCAAACAAAGCCATGGTTCACAACCCTGGAAAGGGGTAGACCCTATTGTAGTGGGTGTAGAGATCATCAATGCCCTGCAAACGATCGTAAGCCGCGAATCGGACCTTACCAAAGCACCGGTTGTTGTTACAGTAGGGAAGTTTCACAGCGGCGTACGGCCCAACATTATTCCTGAAGAGGCAGTGCTGCAGGGCACTATTCGTACACTGGATAAAACCATGCGGTTGCAAACACACGAACGGCTTAAACAGATGTCCACCACCATTGCATCGGCCATGGGCGCCTCTGCTGAAGTTTCTATCGATACCCAAACCCTTGTTACTTACAACGATCCTGCCCTTACCAAAATGATGATACCAACACTGGAAAGATCAGCGGGCAAAGAAAACGTAAGGGAACGCGGCTGGGTAACGGGTGCCGAAGACTTTTCTTATTATGGGGAGAAAGCCCCTGCCCTGTTTATAAATATCGGTGGCCTGCCTAAAGGCGCCGATAAATCAAAAGCCCCGCCCCATCATACCCCTGATTTTTACATCGACGACAGCCGGCTGGATGTGGGGGTAAAGACGTTTTGTAACCTGGTATTTGATTATGCGAAAGCGGTGGGGGGTAAGAGGTAAGAGGTAAGAAATTTATGAATTTCGAAAATAACGCACAAATAAAAAAAGCCTGCCATTTAAAACGGCGGGCTTTTTTATTTAATTTTCGTATTTCCTACTTCTTACATCCTACTTCTGAAACTTATAATGAAATAGTAACCCTTTTTCACAAATTCATCCTGGTTATCCTTTCTTCTGCTCCTTCGCCCACGTATCTTTCAGCGTAACGGTTCTGTTAAAAACCATTTTATCTTCAGAGGTGTCTTTATCGAGGCAGAAATAACCTTTGCGTAAAAACTGGCAGCGGTCGCTGAAACGGATGTTCTTCAATGCAGGTTCTGCAAATGCCGTACTCACCACCTGCAATGAATTAGGATTGATATAATCCTTAAAATCGCCTTCTTCACTGGCAGGGTTCTCTACCCTGAACAAGCGGTCGTACAGGCGTACTTCAATGCTAATGGCCTGTGCCACGCTCACCCAGTGCAAAGTGCCTTTTACATGAATACCGGATGTATCGTTATTGCTCTTGCTTTCGGGGATATATGAACAATGAACTTCCGTAATGTTGCCATTGCTGTCTTTGATCACTTCATCACATTTAATGATGTAAGCGCTTTTCAACCGCACCATTTGACCGGGCGCCAGGCGGAAGAATTTCTTGGGCGGGTTTTCCATAAAGTCTTCCCGCTCGATGTATACCTCCCGTGTAAAAGGGATCTCCCGGTGGGTGGTATTGGGATCTTCCGGATTGTCCTCACTTCTAACCATTTCCACTGCCCCGTCGGCCGGATAGTTAGTGATCACCACTTTCAATGGATCAAACACCACCATACGACGCTGAGCGATCTTGTTCAGGTGCTCGCGTACGCAAAACTCCAGCAGCGATACATCGATCATGTTCTCGCGTTTGGCAATACCGATACGCTCGCAGAACTCGCGAATGCTTTCGGGGGTATAACCTGCGCGGCGTAAACCGGAGATCGTAGGCATCCGGGGATCGTCCCAGCCGGTTACATGTTTATCGTTCACCAGTTGCAGCAGTTTTCTTTTGCTGGTTACAGTGTAGTTTATATTGCGGCGCGCAAACTCATATTGATGCGAGGGGTAAATGCCCAGTTTATCGATCAGCCAGTCGTACAGCTCACGATGGGGCACAAACTCCAGGGTACAAATAGAGTGCGTAATATGCTCAATGGAATCGCTTTGACCATGCGCCATATCGTACATGGGATAAATACACCATTTGTCGCCCGTGCGGTGGTGGTGTGCATGTTTAATACGGTACAAAACAGGGTCGCGCATCAGCATATTTAAATGCGCCATATCGATCTTTGCACGCAGCGTACGGGACCCGTCGGGGAACTCGCCGTTCTTCATGCGGGCAAATATGTCCAGGTTTTCTTCAACAGAGCGGGTGCGGAACGGGCTGTCTTTTCCCGGTTCGGTATGGGTGCCTTTCATGGCAGCGATCTGCTCGGAGGTAGAATCGTCAACATACGCCAGGCCTTTCTGAATGAGCATAACTGCGAATTCATACATCTGGTCGAAGTAATCGGAGGCGTACAGTTCATTCTTCCATTCAAAACCCAGCCAGCGGATATCATCCTTTATGCTTTCCACATACTCGGTATCCTCAGTTACCGGGTTGGTATCATCGAAACGGAGGTTGGTATAGCCGGGGTACTTTTTGGTAAGCCCGAAATTTAAACAGATGCTTGAAGCATGGCCAATGTGCAAATAGCCATTGGGCTCGGGTGGAAAACGGGTGGCAATAGTGGTATATTTACCCGATTTCAGGTCCTCTTCAATGATCTCTTCTAAAAAATTCAGACTTTTCTCTTCCGGTGTGTTGATCTCTGCCATAACTCAATAAATTGAATTTGGCAAATTTACGAAATTCTGGTGGCTAAAATGGCCGGTCAACCGGACAGTTCTCGCAGGCAGGAAATAATTTTTTAATGGGGAGGGTCTACCGGAGTGCCCGTGGCGCAAAATGAAGGAGAAAATCGTTCTTTCCCTTCCGTTGAGTTTCATTCCGAAAAACCGGAATGAAACTTAGGACAGGAATGACAAAGAATTATCGTTATTGATCAATGGGTGAACTACATTCTCTTTACGAGAATCTCCTGAACCATTTTCGATTCAGTGGTCAATTCAAATTTGTGGCTGCCATTGGTATCACGGATGATGATCACCAGTTTACCATTTTCAACCGGCGCTCTGAACACTCTGTTGAAGTTCTTGCCGGAGAAAGTAGAACGGTACAGGTTATCGCCATTGATATCATTTACCAGGATGTCGAAACGGCCACCATCGGCGTTTTCATACTTAATGTTAAAGTACACCTGGCCTTCTTCCATTTTCAGGCATAATACAGAGGCGTTCTCATCATCTACGCGTGTTGAATCTGTAGTGTTGGCTGTTGCAGATACATAGGTTATTGACAGCACCAGCAACATAAAAGCAGTTTTCTTCACTAAAGAAAAAGCTTTAAGCATGATTGTTTTCATATTCTTTGTTTTAAATAATTCAATAATATGAAAGCGAATCGTTAAGATACTGGGGCAAGCTGTTGATTTACAAGAGAAGACAAGCGGCGTTGAGCGAGGAATTAAAAAAGAACGTTTAAACCGTACACAAATTTATACTAAAAACGGGGAAAGGTAACCCGTACGTGTGCATTGGTGACTAAAATAATATTCCGGTAATATGAGGCTGGGAGCGGGTTTCAGCCTGTTTGTTCGGGTGGTTCTTCCTGTTAGCAACTGGCTTTCAATACGGTGAAAGATGATTTAGGTAATGATCCATATAAGGATTTTGTATAAAACGTGGTGAAATGCCTTTTTTAGCGGAGGAAGGGTATAAAAGAAAAAAGAGCTGTAGACACAGCCCTTTACCATTAATCAATAACCTATGAAAAACACTATTTAATTATGTAAGTCAAAGATAACCAGCCTGATGCCGCGGTCATAATCAATTCGATGTTTGCCCCCAAATCACCGACGAATCATCCCGAAAAAACGATAAACTATTACTGGCGGGAACCAAATAACAGGCTGCCTATACGTACAAGGGTACTTCCTTCGGCTATGGCCAACTGGTAATCACTGCTCATACCCATCGATAAAATCCTGAATTGATCATTTCCCGGTTGTGCGGTAAAGTGATCGAACAGCATTTTCAGGTACGCAAACTCTTTTGTTACCTGTTCGGTGTCGGCAGTAAGCGAAGCCATGCCCATTAAACCTGCTATTTGTATATTTTGAAGCTGGTTTAAGAGTTTATACTTATGAATATCTTCCATGGCTGCCATCAATTCCATTTCATTAAAACCGAATTTGGTTTCTTCCTGGGCTACATGTACCTGTAACAGGCAGTGGATGGTGCGGTCGAACTTTTTAGCCTGTCTGTCAATTTCCAGTAATAATTTGTAGCTGTCTACCCCATGGATCAAATGCACAAACGGGGCGATGTATTTAACCTTGTTCGATTGCAGGTGACCAATAAAATGCCAGCGGATGTCATTGGGCAGCAGCAGCTGTTTTTCGGCCAGCTCCTGTACATAGTTCTCCCCAAAATCACGTTGTCCCAAATCATATAACTCCAGGATATCGCTTACCGGTTTGGTTTTTGATACAGCCACCAGCGTCACCTGTTGTGATTGTAATTGCTCATTTATTTCCAGGTAAGCCTTTGTATTTGCTGCCATCGATTGTTCTGTTTATTCAATAAAAAAACCTATACCTTTTTGTCGCCGCAAAGGTATAGGTTATGCTGGTAAATAATTATGCCACTACTTCAATATGGACCGGCTGATCACAATGCGTTGTACCTCGCTGGTGCCTTCATAGATCTGCGTGATCTTGGCATCGCGCATCAGGCGCTCCACGTGGTATTCTTTTACATATCCATAACCACCGTGTACCTGTACTGCTTCCGTAGCCACCCACATGGCAGTTTCGCTCGAAAACACTTTGGCCATAGATGAACTCAATGTATAATCGAGGTGCTGGTCTTTTTCCCAGGCAGCTTTTAAACACAATAAACGGGCGCATTCAATGCGGGTAGCCATATCGGCCAGTTTGAACTGAATGGCCTGGTGATGCATAATCTCTTTACCAAAGGCTTTTCTTTCCTTTGAATATTTCAGGGCCAGTTCATAAGCACCGCTGGCAATACCCAATGCCTGTGAAGCAATACCTATACGGCCACCGGCCAGGGTCTTCATGGCAAAGGCGAACCCAAACCCATCGCCGCCGATGCGGTTTTCTTTGGGCACTTTTACATCGGTAAATGTAATGCTATGCGTATCGCTGCCGCGGATGCCGAGTTTGTTTTCTTTAGCGCCCACAGTTACGCCAGGCGAGTCTTTTTCAACAATAAAGACATTGATACCTTTGCTGCCTTTTGCAATGTCCGACTGGGCCATCACCAGGTAAACAGAAGCCGAGTTACCATTGGTGATCCAGTTTTTGATGCCGTTCAACACGTAATGGTCGTCTTTTTCTTCGGCTACTGTGCGTTGTGAAGTGGCATCGCTGCCCGCTTCCGGTTCACTTAGCAAAAAGGCGCCAATATACAGTTCGCCGTTTTTGCGGCCCTGTGCCAGGGGCACCAGGTATTTTTGTTTTTGTTCTTCTGAACCAAATTTCTCCAATCCCCAACAAACCAGGCTGTTGTTTACACTCATACTTACACTTACACTGGCATCGATCTTACTCACCTCTTCCATCGCCAGCACATAGCTGATGGTGTCCATACCGGCGCCGCCGTAATCAGGACTTACCATCATACCCATAAAACCAAGCTCAGCCAATTTTAAGATCTGTTCCCGGGGAAATTTCTGGTGCTCATCGCGTTCAATTACTCCTGGCAGGCACTCGTTCTGGGCAAAATCGCGCGCGGCTTTTTGAATCATTAGATGTTCTTCGGTAAGTTGAAATTGCATATCACGAATTTAATTAACTGCTCGCAAGATAATAGATTTCAATTCAAAAACTAACATTCGTTCGCCTTATTTTTAGCGGATTCACTATCTTGCCTTATCAATTCTCCTTTGATATAACAAATTAATGATACCCATGTCGCAAAAAGATAAGAAAGTAGTTCAGGTAAACTCAGAAGTAGGCCGGTTACGACGATTATTAGTACACAGCCCCGATAGCGGTTTGGGCAAGGTAGTACCGTCAAAAGCGCAGGACTGGTTATTTGAAGACATTGTGCACCTGGAAACCATGCGGAAGAAAGAATATGATTACTACACCAAGGTGTTGATGTATTTTTTAGATCCGGAAAAGATCCGGGGCCGCCTGCACCAGATTGACGCACCTGAAAACAACCGCGATTTTTATAAACCCGAGAAACCCGATTTTTATAAGTCCGATAAAGTAGTGGAGCTGGAATGGCTGCTGGCCGACGTGCTGCACGACCAGGAAATAAAGTTAAAGCTCATAGCCTCGGTATGTGCCGTGGAAGGTTGTTCCTATGCCACCCAAAATGAGTTGCTGGAACTCTCCCCTACCAAACTCTCGAAAGTGATCATCAGCGGTACTATTGAAGATGACCGGCTGATCTTTCCCCCCATTCCCAATTTCATTTTTACCCGCGATATAGGCATTGTTATCAATGAATATGTACTGCTGAACAAACCGGCAAAAACAGCCCGCCTGCGGGAAGCCCTGCTGGCCAAATACATATTCTTTAACCATCCCCTGTTCGAGATCTATCGTAATAACATCCTGGAGATCCCCGATACGGCCCATCATTTCTTATTACCACGTGATGGTGATGAAAAAAAGGTGACCCTCGAAGGGGGCGATGTAATGGTGGTACACAAAGACCACTTACTGGTGGGCATAAGCGAACGGACCACCATGGAAGCCGCTCACCAGGTGGTGAATATGTTGTTTGAAAGGAACATCGTTAAAAAGATAACGATCATCAAAATACCGCGCCGCCGCGATTACATGCACATAGATACCATCTTTACCCAGGTAAAACGGAACATGTGGGTACTGCTGGGCGCCTTTAGTAAAAAGGTAATAAAACACGAAGGGGCCGACCCCATTGAACGCATACTGGAAGGCAAAGAGAAAAAAGAAGACAAGATCAAGATCATCCAGTTTAAAAAGAAAGACCCGGAAAACCCGGTTTATTTCGATAACCTCGAAGACCTGTTGACGGATATCAGTGAGAACGATCTTAACTGCAAGGGAAAAGTAAAATTCATTTATTCCGGCAACAACAAGTTCCCCTTCGATACTCGCGAACAATGGACCGACAGCTGCAACCTGCTGGCGTTAAAAGAAGGCGTGGTGCTGGGTTATGATCGCAATGATAAAACAGTGGAGGCATTCCGCGAAGCCGGTTTTAACGTTATCCACGTTAAAGAATTGCTCGACCAGTTTGAAAAGGAAGAAACAACACCCGATGAGCTGGAAGATACCCTCATTCTGATCCCATCGGCCGAGCTGTCACGCGCCAGGGGCGGTTTTCACTGTATGAGTATGCCCCTGTTCAGAGAAGATATTGAATAACCTGTAAGCTTTAATTCTATGCAAACCACTTCACATATTTTGATGATACGGCCGGTGAACTTTGGCTTTAATGCCCAAACGGCCGTGAACAATGCCTTCCAGGTAGCAGGTGCAGACATTGCTGCCCAGGAAAAGGCGCAACTGGAGTTTGATAATTTTGTAACGGTGCTCCGTTCACACGGTGTTTTTGTATCCGTTATCAACGATACGCCGGAACCATACACCCCCGACTCCATATTTCCCAATAACTGGATCTCGTTCCATGAACCCGGGACTATTTGTTTGTATCCCATGTTTGCTGAAAACCGGCGGCAGGAACGCAAGCCTGCAGTGATTCACCACCTGCAGCAATTATTTACCGTAACCAATACGTTTGATTTCACAGGTTATGAAAAGGAGAACCTGTTTTTGGAAGGTACCGGCAGCATGGTGCTTGACCGCGATAACAAAATAGCTTATGCCTGCCTCTCCCCCCGCACGCACCAACCCGTGCTGGATGATTTTTGTAAAAAGATGGGGTACCGGCCCGTATTGTTTACTTCCGTTGATGGCAGTGGGCAGGCAGTGTATCACACCAATGTGATCATGTGTGTAGCCGATCGTTATGTAGTGATCTGTTTGGACTCGTTGCCTAACCACGAGGAAAACAAAATGGTGCAGGAAATGATTGGCAATACAGGCAAGGAATTGATCCGCATCAGTCTGGAACAAATGAACCGCTTTGCCGGCAACATGTTACAGGTGCACGACAAAGCCGGTGAAAAACTGCTGGTGATGTCGAGTCAGGCCTATCACTCTTTACAACCCGCGCAGATAAAAAAGCTCGAAAGCTATAACCGTATCCTGCATGCGCCATTGACTACCATTGAAACCAATGGCGGTGGAAGTGCGCGTTGTATGATGGCGGAGGTTTTTCTTAAGAGAGAATAAGTATTAAAAAGAGTAATTGAAATTAAAAAGGGTGTTTCAGGTTGCATGTTACAGGGTTATCAATTTCGGGATGCGGAACAATAAACAGGGTTCACGAAAATCAACGCCTTGTAACCTGCAACCTGTAACTTGCCTCACCCCATAAAGTCTAACCCTTCATCAAACGACATGGGCTCGTAACCCAACTCCTTCCTTGCCTTCTCAATCACAAAGCCTGTCTTTAAGGGGCGGCGGCCGGGTTGTTTAAAGGTGGAGGCATCTACCTTTACGATCTTGCTGGCATCGAGCTGGAATTTTTGTGCTGTTTTAAGTGCGATGTCATAAGGTGTTAACCAGTCTTTACCCGAGATATGATAAATACCGGTTGCCTTTTTTTCAATGATCAGCGCAATGCCTTTTGCCAGGTCGCCCACATAGGTAGGTGTACGCAACTGATCGCTTACTACCTGGATGGTTTTGTCCTTTTCCAGACTTTCCCGTACCCAGCTTACAATATTGCTGCGGGTGCCTTTTAATAAATTGCCATATACCAAACAGGTGCGCACAATAGCAAACGGAACATCGCTTACCTGCACCATGCTTTCGGCCTGTAGTTTGGTAAAACCATACAGGCTGATTGGATTGGTATCTTCTTCCTCGCTATAGTTTCCTTTCTCGCCATCAAACACAAAATCGGTAGAGACATAAATGAAATGACTGCTAAAAGTTTCAGCATCTGTGAGGATCTGTGCAGTACCCTGCACGTTGATGCGTTCACATACTTCAGGCTGCAACTCACAATCATCTACCTGCGTCATGGCGGCAGCATGAACCACCACATCAGGCTGCTCCCGGTTCATGATGGCATAGGTATCGAACGCATTAGCAATATCCATTGAATGATAGGTATAATTGCCGGATGGTTCAAACGGTAACCTCGATTCGCCACGGCTGGTAGCTACAACCTGATAGTTCTTATCGAGTAATAATTTGGTCAGGTGCTGCCCTAATAACCCATTGGCACCGGTGATTAACACTTTCATTTGATAATTTATTATTTCGTTTTATTTCAATTATAATAATCTCAATTTCTTTACACCAATCTTTATAACACATTCATTATCTTGAAGCGCGAACGGAATTTTATGCAACCGTGTGCTAAACTCTTTTCCTGACTAAAAGCGCAATAATGGTTAAAAAAAATAGTGTTTCGCAAAAAAAGCATCATTTTACAGAACAATTTTAGTGTTTTTTTGGGCTAGTGTGTACTTAATACGTGTATCAAAACAAAACCTTATTTTTGGGCCGCCTTTCCAAAAGTTGGTAGACAGCCTTTAACAATTCCTTTGCAGATTAGAAGATTTTTAAATAAAACAGATTTTATTCATGGCAAAAAAGGTGACTAAAATCGGTGTACTTACCTCGGGAGGTGATTCTCCGGGTATGAACGCCGCGATACGGGCAGTTGTGAGAACCGGAAATTATTATGGATTGGAAGTGTTTGGTATCATGCGCGGTTATAGCGGAATCATTGATAATGATATTGTGCCTATGCATTCGCGCAGTGTGGCCAACATTATCCAACGTGGTGGAACCATTCTGAAAACAGCTCGCTGTAAAGAATTTTTCACTCCTGAGGGACGTCAGAAAGCATACAATAACCTTAAAAAACTGGGTATCGATGGCCTGGTGATCATTGGTGGCGATGGTTCGTTCAGAGGCGCCGATATCTTCAGCCGCGAGTTCGACATCCCCTGTATTGGTTTACCCGGTACCATCGACAAAGACATTGCCGGTACTGATTTTACCATTGGTTTTGACACAGCAGTAAATACAGCCGTTGAGGCAATCGATAAAATCCGCGATACGGCCGATGCCCACGACCGGTTGTTCATTATTGAAGTAATGGGTCGTGATGCCGGCTATATTGCCCTGCACAGTGGTATTGCTACCGGTGCAGAACACATTTTGATCCCCGAGCGTAAAACAGATATTGAAGAGCTGGTGGCTTCCTTACAGGAAAAAGAACGCCGCAAAAAACTGGTGAACATGGTGGTAGTGGCAGAAGGGGACGAGTTTGGCGGTGCCAATGAAGTAGCCAAAGTGGTGAAAGAACGCCTCCCCACAACTGATACCCGGGTTTGCATTCTGGGGCATATTCAACGCGGTGGTTCGCCAACCTGTTTAGATAGGCTTATTGCCAGCCGTATGGGTTATGCAGCCGTAGAGTCGCTGCTCGAAGGCCGTCATAACGTAATGGTGGGCATTCTGAACAACCGCATGCATTATACCCTGCTGGAAAGAGCTGTGAAGTCAAAACAAAAGATAAGTGAAGAATGGATTAAGATTGTAAAGATCCTGGCAAGCTAACCGGTTTTGACCTATCTTGAAATCCCGTATCAATTAAAACCTGAATTTTAGAATCAAGAAACAAATACAATGGCAAGAGATATTACCAAGTACCTGCACAATGAAATGGACAAGGAAGCAGGCATTCAACATACAATACATAGAACGAAAATCGTAGCTACCGTAGGGCCTGCCTGTGACACGTACGAAAAACTGCTGGAACTGGTAAAAGCAGGGGTTAATATTTTCCGCCTCAACTTCTCGCACGGCACACACGAAAACAAAGCACAGATCATTGAACATATCCGTGCCATCAATTCAAAAGAACCATACAACATTTCTATACTGGCCGACTTACAGGGCCCCAAATTACGGGTGGGTGAAATCGAGAACGGCGCTTTATTGATTGAACCCGGCGACATCCTCACCTTTACTTCCAAAGAAAAGGTAGTGGGCACCAAAGAAAAGATCTATGTTTCTTACCCTAACCTGCACGAAGATGTGGAAGTAGGCAATAAGATCATGATCGACGATGGTAAGCTGGAAGTGGTGGTAACAGAGATCACCAAAGCCGGCGAGGTTAAAGTAAGAGTTACCTATGGTGGTTTATTGCTTCCTAAAAAAGGCGTAAACCTGCCAGATACCAAAATATCGCTGCCCGCCTTAACCGAAAAAGACCTGGCTGACCTGGATTTCATCATTGGCCAGCAGGTTGACTGGATCGCCCTGTCTTTCGTTCGTAAATCAGAGGACATCGTTGACCTGAAAAGAAGACTGACAGAAGCCAACAGCAAATCGAAAGTAATTGCCAAAATAGAAATGCCTTCGGCGCTGGTTGACCTCCGTAACATCATTCTGGAATCGGATGGTGTAATGGTGGCCCGTGGCGACCTGGGTGTGGAACTGCCGGTTGAAAAAGTACCAATGGCGCAACGTGATATCATTCGTAAATGTATCCACCGCGCCAAACCGGTGATCGTAGCTACCCAGATGATGGAAAGCATGATCGACCGCGTAAAACCCAACCGCAGTGAGATCACCGACGTAGCCAACGCCGTACTGGAAGGCGCTGACGCGGTGATGCTGAGTGGTGAAACCGCTACGGGTAAACACCCGGCCCTGGTGGTGGAAACCATGCGCAAGATCATTCTGGAAGTAGAACGCACTGAATACCGCTATAACCGCGAAGAAGACCTGAAACCGCTGCCCCACTCGCCTTCTTTCTTAAGCGATGCTATTTGTTATAATGGCTGTAAGCTGGCGAAAGATACCAAGGCCGATGCATTGATCGGACAAACACAAAGCGGCTACACCGCGTTTGTGCTCAGCAGCTACCGTCCTTATTCGCCTTTGTACATCTTCACCAAAGAAAGAACACTGGTGAACCAGCTGAGCTTAAGCTGGGGCGTACGCGCCTTCTTCTACGATGAGGAAGAAAGCCTGGACGATATCATGTTCGACCAGATCAGGATCCTGAAAGAAAGAGGATTCCTGAAAACCGGTGATGTGGTGGTGAATACGGGTAGTACACCAGTGCACCTGCACATTCCTACCAACGTACTAAAGATCACGAAAGTGGACTAAAGCCTACAGTTGCAAGTTGAAAGTTTAAGGTTGGTTCATCAACCTCATAATATTCAAAAAATGGCACGCCTTCGAAGCGTGCCATTTTTTATTAGCTTATTTTAAACTTTAGACCTTCAACTAGTTAAACTTTACTACTTCAAAGTCCGATCCTTTTATTTTACCCAGCTTTTGCAGGTCATCATTGTTCCAGCGGTCGTCGGGCGCGCCGGTGATGTACAAATTGCTGCCGATATCGGCCAGTATCAATCCATACTTCTTCATAGCTTTTAGAATAACCTGGTTAGTAGCAGAATAGCTGCTGATATCGAAACTATTCTTTAAACGGATCCTGGCGCCAAAAGGCAGTGAATACTGGCCACCGGTACTGTTTACCTTATGCCGGGCCGGAGCAATATAAGCCGGTTTTACGTTCGGCTTTTCCAGGGTAAAGCGAATGGGATGATCGATCTCGCCTTTAACTATTTCCTCGTAACGCACCAGTCCGGCAAAAATGGGCAATCCGGCTGCATCGGCAGAAGTATTTCCTTCTTTACGCAGGGCATTTGTGGTAAGATCGAAGATGGCGCCTGAAGAAGCTTCCCAATGATCGCTTTTTTTGGAGGCGTTGTACAATTCATACAATACCTTGTTATCCTTATCAACGGCAATCACATGGCTGTCGCCACCGGTGCCGTTGCCTTCAATGGGGGCATTCAGCGGAATGGCATAAGGGCCCGCATCGCTTTCATTGCCATAATTATCATCATAAGAGTTAGCCCGGAAAGTTACCGGGTATTTTGTCTGGCTGCCACAAACCACCACATACGGAATACCGATGGGCGCCCCTTCCCAGAGGCCACTGCCAAAGTCGGCTTTAATAGCATAACTGCCCAGCGCAGTAATTATTTGGGAACTGTAAGGGTCAATGGCAGCCTGGGAAACATCTGCCCGCCAGGGATTGTCGGCCGGGAAAGCGGCAAAGCTTTCGGCATCGGCTTTACTAACGGTACACCCCGATTGATCACCACCATTATCACCAGGGTCGTCGGTATGCTTGTTGTCTTTTTTACAGGAGGCAGCTAATAGTACCATCAGGGCAAATGCAGCAGTTGTTTTCGCTGCTAAGAAGCACGTTTTCATATGAGTAGGATTTACAGCCCCTTTTTCTCAAGAATTAAGCCATATTCTCTACCCAATAAAAAGAGTCCTGATATAATCAGGACCCTTCAACTTATATTTTATTTCAACCAGATATCTATTGGTACTGAATATAAATAGGTTGTGGCTTTAACTTCAACACTTCTGCCGGTTGTAATACGTGGCTGTTGGGCTCACGCAGGTCGTTCTTATAGAATATTTTGAATCCGGTGAATTGAACGGGTTCTTTATAAACAAATTGTTTGTAGGTATTGAACTTACGGGCCTGGTGTCCCCAGCCATCCATATCCATTACAACCTGAACTTCGGGCTGTAATTTGATCTGTTTGTAATTAGTGACCATGGCTTTGGTAAAGCGGTGCACTACCAGGATCTTGGGTGGCAGGTTATTGGCTTTTACCAGGTTGGCCAGGTAATCTGAGGTCCAGTTGATGTCTGCAGCATCCATGGTACCGATAACCGAACCGGGTTTTTTACCCGTTTTCATGGAAAATTCGGGGTCGATACCCAGGTGTACGTTTGGCATTTTCAGGTATTTCTCCAGCACCGGGATCTCTTCGGGCAGGGTACTTAAAGCTATTTGTACATCAAGGAACACCAACGCATTCATTTTCTGCGCCATCTTGATGGCTTTGTCTATCTGCGCCGTTGGCATACGCAGGCGGTATTTGCCGGCATCGCCCGGACTGCCCTGGGCAGTTGCTGCTATATAGTGAATGGCGGGAATTACCTCCATGGTGGAGTCGGCAGCCTGCCATTTCTTTATTTCACCGTTTAATTTTTCAATTACCACGTCTTCCGGATATTCACCCAGTACGCCCATTTTCTTGGAGTAGAAATTACCATAGTAGGCTACAATGCGTTTAAAGGGCAATAGCGCACCTGGATTGGGATAAGCCCCTTTTACCGGCCAAAGGCCACTTGTATCGCCATTGGCATTCCAATTCAGTCTGGAATCGAATAAAACAGTATCAAGCGGTGGTACAGTAGGTTTTACAACCTCGGTATCACTCATTGCTTTAGTCCCGTCGCCCAAGATGGTTTGTCCTTTGGCACTGTCGGGTTTGCACATACTGAACAATAAGGTTGAAAGGGAAAGTACGAATAAAGTGCCTGTCCGGATTAGGGCAGTTTTCTTCATGGTAATTGATTTTTTAACAGCAGGCCACCAGGCCTTGTTTGGGTGATTCATACGTTGCTCTAGGCAAAGGGGGTAAAGGTCGGGTAATTTGTTAACAACGCATTATGTGTGAATATATTTTAGTCTCCTGGCGGGTTTTAGCAAGTTGTTGACATTTGAATTTTAACCCCGGCTGCAACTATACTGGCAAAACCAGTGTAACTTTATAGAACATTAACAACTTAGCGGGCAAACCCAGGTAATTGGTTAATGGGTTTACCCATTAGCAATTTTACAAATCTTTAAAATTGTTTGCCATGAATACGCTTCAACAAATTCAACGCTGGAGTCTTACTCACCATCCCCGCTGGCTGATTGTGTTGCGGGTAGCTGTAGGGTTGTGTCTCTTTTTTAAAGGAATCTTCTTCCTGGCAAATACATCAACGCTTGAAGAACTGGTTAAAGGAAGCCTGGTAGCCAACCGGAGCGACTGGATGGTTATCTTCATTACCTGGTCGCACCTGCTGGGCGGTTTCCTGATCATTATCGGATTGCTAACCCGGTGGGCCGCTTTGCTGAATGTACCCATCCTGATGGGCGCCGTCATTTTCATCAACACCCAACGGGATTCATTTGGCAATTTTGAATTGCCATTTGCATTCATCGTGCTGGTAGGACTAATCTTTTTCCTGGTTGAAGGAGGCGGCCCTATTTCGCTGGATAATTTCTTCAGTAAGCATGAAGCGTGAATACTGAAGTCAGAAGTAGGAAATAAGAGGTAGGTTGTTCGAGAATTTCGAGATGTCTTACTTCATACTTCTTACTTCATCAATTTTGAAACACAAGAGCTTCTATTCTCCTTCATATATTACACCTGATGTAGGTGTTTCGTGCAACTCAATCCGGTGCATGGCAGGCAATGCCGGCTTCAGGTTATCCCAGATCCAAACAGCGATCAGTTCGCAGGTAGGATTTTCCAAACCGGGTATATCGTTCATAAGCTTATGATCGAGTTGGGTTACCACCGGCTTGATGATGGTTTTCAGTTCTGCAAAATCAATGATCCAACCATATTGGGGATCGGGTTTGCCTTTCAGCCACACCCGCAGCCGGTAAGTATGGCCATGAATGTTTTTACACTTATGCCCCTCGGGTACATTGGGTAAAAAGTGGGCTGAATCAAAGGTAAATTCTTTATAAAGTAACATAGGGCGCAAAATTAGGAAAGAAATGGGATTAGTTTCTGATTAAGATCATATGGGGAGTTGGCTCGGGTTGCTCCCAGGAGGGGATCGCTTAAAACAAGCCTACTGCTTCGCCCGCCGAAGCCTTGGCGAGGGGGCCTTCTGCCTTTCATCTCTGCCTTCTGCCCTCTGCCTTCTGCCCCATTGCCCTGCAATAAAAAACCCCGGCAGTTTAACCTGCCAGGGCTTGTATGGTTTTTCGTTCCGGTTGTTTATTTATGCAGAGTTATGGTTCCTACATTTGCTTCTTTACCCACCGTTACCGATACATTGTTAATTGTTGTATCCTGGTAACCATTGCCACCATTCACATAAACGGAATAGGTTCCGGTATTTAAACCGCGCACTTTCCACTGACCGTCTATCCATGGCAGGGCATAGGCGGTATCAGTAGCATTGAACACCGTTACAATCGATTTGGAATTACCAGGTTTAACAACGCCTTTGATAGAACCGGATTCTTTAATAATGAATGCACGGATAAAAGGCACCAGGTTAAACTTGCCATTATTCAAACGAACAATGGAACGGCCGCAATCAAAATCGAGCCACAGGCGGTAACGGCCGCTGGAGAAGTTTTCCCACTCATGACCAAACAGCTTGATGGTAATGCTTTGTCCATTCAATAAGTTCAGCGGATAATTAACACTATCCTTTACAATGGAGTTGTTGGTACCAAGGGTAATAACAATTCTTCTGATAGTACCATCTTTTACCATTCCACCGGCAAGCAGGGTATCGATACCATTACGCAAAGACAGCAGGTCGTATACACCCGGCGTTATAGATAACGAATCCCATACTTTACATTGAACACTATCATCATCATCGCGGCGCCTGCGGGTTTTATCGCAGGTATCAACCAACACCTTTACCGATTTGATGTCGATGTTCACTTTGTCAAAAAAATCAGTGGGGCCATCGGTAAGATACAGGCTCAGCTCCTGCTTACCCGAAGGCACAGTTGAACTATCCGATTTGTCTTTGGAACACGCATAAAACACGATTGCACCTGCAGCAACAATCGTTACATAACTAAACAGGCTTCTCATTGATTTCATATACGAATGGTTTGTTTTGAATCAAAAACATTTCAACAGAGCTTTAACAATTTCCGTGCCTTTGTTATTAAAAAATACAACTATAAATGTTTGCACCTACCCAACGCTATTACCAGCATAACGTACACGTAATAAATAACTTCCGCTTCACAAACGGTTAACAAAAACAGCATTAAACCTTTCAAATAACCAACAGTCTAACCCGTGCCTCGTGTGGGTTATTTTTATATATTTTTAGTCCACCTTTTTTGTAGACTTATTTATTTGGTGTATCATTGTGATGAATTACACCACCATGCTACTATATAATTCAAAAGAACGATGTTGACGATGTATAACTATACAGGTATACATTTTTAAACCATCAATTATTGTTGCATGAATCGCATACATCGCAATAGCTGGCTGATTGCGTTGCCAGCCTTTATTTTGCATACATCAGAGATCTATCCTGAAAGACCGCATACCATCACCGGTGCAGTAAGGAACAGCGCTACCGATAAGTACATAGAGAATGTGTACATCTATATTACATCGGGGGAAGAAGAAGCGCTTTCCAATAATAAGGGTGTCTTTACTATTTCAACCTGGCAGGATCTGCCGGTTACCCTGGTGATTGAACACCCGGTATATAAACAAAAGAAGATCCGCATTACAGATGCATCGCAATATCAACTGATAAAACTGGATCCGAAACAATAAAACCAATTATCCGCACCAATTATTACCGGCTATGAAATTCAACCTGCTTGCGCTGGCAGTTCCTTTTTTTGTAGTGTTCATGGCATTGGAGTTTTTCATTGCCCGCCAAAAAAAGAAACCCATTTTCAACCTGCACCATTCCATTGCCAACATCAGTGTAGGCATTGCTGAACGGCTGCTGGATGTTTGGGTAACCGGTTTGTTCTTTTTCATATATGATTACCTGCAAAAGCATGTTGGATTGTTCACCATTCAACCGGGCATTTTACTATGGATCGTGTTATTGCTGTGCACCGATTTTTTGTGGTACTGGTATCACCGGCTGGCGCATGAAGTGAACCTGTTTTGGGCCGTACATGTGGTGCATCACCAAAGTGAGGATTTTAATTATACGGTGTCGGCGCGTATCACCGTGTTCCAGGCTTTTGTGCGCACTGGTTTCTGGGCAGTGCTTCCGGTATTGGGTTTTCCGGCATCCATGATCACCAGTATTTTACTGGTGCACGGGTTGTATCCTTTCTTTATACATACCCAGCTGATCGGGAAACTGGGTTTGCTCGAATACATATTGGTAACCCCTTCGCACCACCGGGTGCACCATGCCAGCAACGAAAAATACCTCGATAAAAACTATGGCGATGTGTTCATTATATGGGATAAGCTGTTTGGAACCTTTCAAAAGGAAGAAGATGATGTAAACATTCAATTTGGATTAACACACCCGCTAAAGAGTTACAGCTTTTTATGGCAGCATTTTCATTTCATTGCCGAATTGATACTGGCTGCCCGTAAAACCAGTGGAATATTTAACAAAGTAAAGCTGCTGTTTGGCCGGCCCGATCTGGTCGATCACCGCTTCAGGCAACAGGCCGAAGACAAACTGCTGGTGCAAAAAAATGATATTCCGGTAGACAAACCCCTGAACCGGTATGTAGTGTGGCAGGTTGCATTGAGCATTGTGCTGTTATTTGTTTTCATTTTGTTTGAAGAATACCTGCCCATACACCAGCAGATACTTATCACCATTGCGCTGTTACTTACCCTGATCAATTGTGGCGCTATTATGGAACAAAAGAAGTGGGTGGTATACCTGGAGTTCCTGCGATTATTAACCGTTACCATTGGGGTTATGATCGCCTATTCAACCTGGTGGTACAGCATCCTATTGATACCGGCTGCAGCGATCCTGTTTACCTGGTACTTTGAAGGCATTTGTAATTGGTACTTAAGGTGGGTATATTGGCGGGAATAGTTGCCGCGCTGAGGTCCGCCACCTGGCGGATTGCGGCTTACTAGCTGTCTTACATGAGTTACGTGGCCGAGGGGAGAGGCAGAGGCCAGCAAATCCTCCTACGGTGGTTCGATTCCACCCGTAACTACTGTTTTTCATATGGCAAGCAATCATTCATTCATTCATTCATTCATCAAGGCGGTGTTTCTACACTGCCTTCTCTTTTTTCAGAGAGGGGCATAAAAAAACCCCGACTAATCGGGGCGTATGAACAGGCAATCGTTATAATTTTCATTAACAAACCAAAGTTTCTTTTTTCTGGCCAATCAAACAAGTGTTAGTAACCAATTGCCAAGCTGCCTACCCCATAGCCTATAATATTATAAAATATTACATATTTATTTTTTAACCTTACTTTTTTATTTGGATGGCCATTTTCCAAAAGGCAGTTATTAAATTTTGGTTAATCCTTGTTAACAATGGTCAAACTGTAAGAATATGTGATAAAAAATTGACTATCCAGAAATTGGAATAAGGTGAAAAATAATTTTATTTTTTTTTGAAAACCGTGCATTTACGGGGGCTTTGGGGTAAAAAACGGGGCTAAAACAAAAAGGTGTCCGCCAGCCGGCGGACACCTTTCCATACACACTGACCCTTTCGGGTCTCTTATACTTAGGCCCTTTTGCGCTTTGCACTGTGGCATTCTTCATCAATGGCCTTTGTTAATTCAGGCTGACTAAGCCTTCCATGATATTCGCGGTCGTTGATAAACAACGTAGGTACGTTACGAACGCCTTTATCAAGCCCCTCCAGTAAATCTGTTCTTACCGTCCAGCCGTATTTACTCTCTACCAGGTCTGGCAGAAAGTTTTTGCTGGTAACCCCTACTTCGCGGGCATACTCGCGTAAGCTGATAGCACCCAACCGATGCCGGTGCGCAAACAACTGGTTATGCATTTCCCAGAACTTGCCTTCCTGGGCTGCAGCCACTGCTGCTTCAGCCGCTTTATGCGCATGCTGGTGTATCTGGGTAAGCGGAAAATGCCGGTAATTGAATCTGATCTTAGTGCCATGCGATTCCAACAACTTATTTATCACCCTATGAACTTTGCCACACTCTTCACTCTCATAATCGCCATATAAAACCAGACTCACCGGTGCTTCCGGGTCACCAGCCCACAATCCTTTTGTAGAAATAATCTCCTTGTTCTTGTCATTTTTTATAGGCATAATTGCTCCTCTTTCAATTGATTGCTGTTTTAATGTTTTTATTTCAGAAAAAGGCCACTCTACTTACAGCAGAGTGGCCCTGGTTCTAAAAAAATAACTTCATCCTATAACCTGTTCGTTTAAAACCTGTCAGGTCTCCCCAAATCAAATGCCTCCAGTTTATACTGACCTGACAGGCTCTTATCACAGGTCTCAATCTCACTCACTTTTATATAACGCTCTCCTTTCGATATAGTTCTCAGCCAAATAGCAATTCCCTTCCTTTTAACGATTCATTATTATTTTACTTTTTCCGGCGCTTCGTTCCTGAATACCACTACTCCATCGAATACATCGACCATTACCGGTTTCGACTTATCGATGTCGGCAGCCAGGATCTTTTTACTCAACGGATTAACGATCTCTTTCTGGATCAGCCGTTTCAATGGCCGGGCACCAAACTGCATATCAAAACCCTGTTCAGCCAGGTACTCCAGCGCATAATTACTGAATCGCAGATCGATGCCATTCTCCGCCACCTGCCGTTTCAGACCGTTCAATTGTATTTGCACAATACCCATGATCTGTTTTTTCAGCAATGGCTGGAACATGATCACTTCATCTACCCGGTTCAGGAACTCAGGTCTGATGGTTTGCCGTAACAGGTTCATCACTTCAACCTTGGCCCGCTCTGTTGCAACTTCCACATCATGCTCTTTCACATCTTCAAATGCTTCCTGTATCAAATGGCTACCAATATTGCTGGTCATAATGATGATGGTGTTCTTGAAGTTCACCACCCGGCCTTTGGCATCGGTAAGGCGGCCATCATCCAGTACCTGTAACAACACATTCCAAACATCGGGATGCGCTTTTTCAATTTCATCGAGCAATACCACACTATAAGGTTTACGGCGAACTGCTTCAGTGAGTTGACCACCTTCTTCATATCCCACATATCCCGGAGGCGCACCCACTAACCGGCTAACGGTATGTTTTTCCTGGTATTCACTCATATCAATCCGGGTCATCATACTTTCATCGTCGAACAGGTAATCGGCCAGGGCTTTTGCCAGCTCAGTTTTACCAACCCCGGTTGTTCCGAGAAAAATAAATGAACCAATCGGTTTTTTGGGATCATGTAATCCCGCCCTGCTTCTGCGAATAGCATCAGCTACGGCAGTTATCGCTTCATCCTGCCCCACCACACGCTCGTGCAGTTTTTCTTCCAGGTACAACAATTTCTCTTTATCACCCTGCAACATGCGGCTTACCGGTATGCCGGTAGCTTTTGCTATTGTTTCGGCGATATCTTCTGCATCCACTTCTTCCTTCATCAACCGTTTGTTTTCGCTGATGGCATTCAACTGTTTCGAATACTCACTGATCAACTGCTCCTGTTCTTTGATTTTGCCATAGCGGATCTCAGCCACCGTTCCATAATCGCCATTGCGTTCAGCCTGTTCTGCCTGCACTTTCAATTGCTCTACCTGTGCCTTGGCATCCTGCACTTTGTCAACCAGCTCTTTTTCTTCCTGCCATTTGGCTTTTAAGGTATCGCGTTGCACACTCAGATTGGCAATTTCGGTATTCAGCTCCTTCAGTTTATCTTCATCATTCTCCCGTTTAATAGCCTCACGTTCAATTTCCAGTTGCCGAATTTGCCGTATCAGATGATCCAGTTCCTCAGGCATCGAATTCATTTCCAACCTCAATTTCGCTGCTGCTTCATCAATCAGGTCAATCGCCTTATCGGGCAGGAAACGGTCGGTAATATACCTGGCCGATAATTCCACTGCCGATATAATGGCTTCGTCCTTAATGCGCACATGGTGGTGCGTTTCATAACGGTCTTTCAACCCACGCAGAATTGATATCGCATCCTCAACCGATGGTTCATCTATCATAACTTTCTGGAACCTGCGTTCAAGGGCTTTATCTTTTTCAAAATAGCGCTGGTATTCATTCAGGGTAGTGGCACCTATCGCCCGCAATTCACCACGTGCCAAAGCGGGTTTCAAAATGTTGGCGGCATCCATGGCACCTTCGCCGCCACCAGCCCCTACCAGGGTATGGATTTCATCGATGAACAAAATGATCTCGCCATTGCTTTCGGTCACTTCCTTTACTACGCCTTTCAGCCTTTCTTCAAACTCACCTTTATACTTGGCGCCGGCGATCAGCTGGCCCATATCGAGGGTATAGATCACTTTTGTTTTCAGGTTCTCAGGTACGTCTCCGTTTACGATACGATGAGCAATGCCTTCGGCGATAGCGGTTTTACCTACACCGGGCTCCCCTACCAGTATCGGGTTGTTCTTGGTACGGCGCGACAGAATATGCAACGTTCTGCGGATTTCTTCATCACGGCCAATTACAGGGTCTAATTTTCCCTGACGGGCCAGGTCGTTCAGATTACGGGCATATTTATTCAGCGCATTAAAAGTGCTTTCCTGGGTTTGGGATTGAACGGTGTCGCCCTTCCGTAATTCTTTTATAGCCGTCACTAAACCTTTTTCACTTAATCCGGCTTCTTTTAATAAGCGGGCGGTTGAATCGTTGCCCTGCACAATTGCCAGCAGCAAATGTTCGGGTGTAATAAATTCATCACCGAATTGTTTTAATGAGGCGCCTGCGCGCAATACCGCATTATTGGTTTCCCTGCTCACAGCCTGGGCTGCATCACCACTTGTTTTAGGCAGTTTATTGATCGATTCCTGTAGTTTGTTCTCTAACAGGTTCACCGTTACATTATTCTTTTTTAATAAGTATTCAACCGGTGAATCTTCCTGGTCGAGCAAAGCTTTCAACACATGCTCCGTTTCTATATTTGGACTCTGTGAATTAAACGCTAATTGTTGTGCCTGTTGAAACGCTTCTGCCGCCTTAATGGTAAAATTTCCTAAGTTCATAGCGTGTTAATTTGAAATTGTAATAATTTAAATTTTCGAAAATGGTAGCCAGGATCTTTCAACCAACCTTTTACTTTTACTGAACGTAAAAGTGATTGGTCCGGTTCATTCCGTTCCCCATTTTCAAAAAGCTGTAGAATACCTACAAATCATAATCCAGGCCTAAAACTCATGCATTTATGTCATTAAAAACGCGTTCCATCTGCCTCATTTGCAGTATTTTATTCGTTTTCCTGTTATTCTTTCAGTCTTCCTTTTCCCAATCCGACTTCAGCCAGGTAGATGCCCTTTTACAAAAAAACCAGAAATCACTGGGCAACGATGTGGTGGCTATCATATTTAAAGACGGACAGGTGGTGCACACCAAAGAGCTGGGTGAGTTCAATGCCAAAACCCCGGCCCCCATTGCCAGTTGCAGCAAATGGCTCACCGCCGCACTGGTGATGCAATTTGTTGATGAAGGCAAATTGAACCTGGATGACCCGGTAAGTAAATACCTGCCGGTATTTGAAAAATACATGAAGAGCTACGTAACCATTCGCCAATGCCTTACGCATACCACAGGCATTGAAAATGATAAAGGCAGTTTGTTGAAGATGGTCCAGCGCAGCAAATACGCATCGCTTGAAGAAGAAGTAAATACGTTTGCCGCCAAAGAGATCTCCAACAATGCCGGTACTGAATTTCATTACGGCGGTATTGGGTTGAACGTTGCCGGCCGGGTGCTGGAAGTGATCTCCAAAAAACCATTCGACCGCCTTATTCAGGAGAAATTATTACGCCCCCTGAAAATGAAGCAAACCTCATTCATGAATGAGAACGGTTACGCACCCAACCCTTCCGGCGGCGCCCGTAGTACTGCCAATGATTATATTAACTTTTTATCGATGATCCTGAACAAGGGTATGTTTGAGGGCAAAAGAATTTTGAGCGAAAAGGCCATCGAGGAAATGGAAAAGCCACAGTTCCCTAACCTGCCGGTAAAGTTCACTCCCAAGGTAGCAGAAGGTTTTCACTATGGCCTCGGCGAATGGATCCAGGAAGAAGATGCCAGCGGCAACAGTACCGTAGTAAGCAGCCCGGGACTGTTTGGTACCTGGCCGTTTATTGACAAATGCCGCAATTACGCCGCCATCCTCTTTGTGAAGTCGTTAATTAATGAACAGAAGAAAGATATTGCCATGCAATTTAAAGGTGCCGTAGATGAAGCTGTAGGCGGAAGTGGTTGCAAGTAAGAAGTGAGTAGTCAGTTGTGAGTGAGTTCCCGCGAGCTCACTCACAACTGACAAACCACCACTAACAAAAAAGGGCATTCCGGAAAACCGAAACGCCCATCGTTCATCATCAGTCCTTAATCGTTTATGGTGCTACCAAAAAAATTCTTGTTTGAACCTGCACCTGAAAAATAAAAACAAATAAAAAACCGGCAGCGCCGGCCTACAGTACAATTCCCCGAAATACGCAAAATCACTTAATACAGGTAGTACAATATCCTTGCTCATAAGTAGTTTGCAGGCACTTATCCCCCCTCAACGCTATCAACCTGTTAACTTATCAACTTGTTAACTCTTTGCCCCTATTGGAAATGCGGCCGGCAATGCTTAGATTTATTATAAGAGCGATATTTCATTTCAGAACCATACCGTACTCGTTATGAAAGCAGTTTCCTACATGGTGCCAGTAGTCATGTTGTTATTGTCGTTCCTGTATAATAACAACCCCTTTGTGGTAAAAGAAGAAGCCCAACAGGCGTTTCAATTACTGAATACTATTCGAAGCAATCCGGAAAAATATTACAGGGAATTACACCTCCAATCAAAATTACCAATCACCAAAGCGCCTCTGCGCTGGAACGATACCCTGGCAAGGGTGGCCGAAGCCAAAGCGCTTGATATGGCCAAACGCAATTACTTCGATCATGTGAACCCCGAAGGTTATGGCATTAACTTTTTCATTAATCAAAGTGGTTATACCCTGAATGCCGACTGGCTGAAAGATAAAAAGGAAAACTTCTTTGAATCCATCGGTTCCGGCCACGAATCCGGCGAAGCCGCCATTAAATCATTGATCATCGACGAAGAGGATGCCCAAAAAGGCCATCGCAATCATTTGCTGGGCATTGGCGAATGGGACGCATCACTGCACGATGCAGGCATCGGGTTTGTAAAATGCGACGGTGGTAAATACCAGTCTTACATCTGTATCATTATAGCCAAACACAACTGGTAACTGTTTAAAATATAAATGCCACCCCTATCAGGATGGCATCTATAATAATATAAGTCTGTTGCTTATTTCGCTATTCCCAGTGGCGAGAAATACATAAATATGGCAATAATAAACACTAATACCACTACCGTTAACAACACATCTTTTTGATTCCAGCTTGCACGCGAAGCTTTTTTATCTTCAGCAACAGTAGTAGCAAACGTCAATCCTTTTATGTGCGCTTCATCCGGGGCCGGAGAAGCCAGGCTTATCGCAACCATCAGCACAACGGAGAACACGAACAATGCGATACAGAAGTATAAGAAGTTCATGGTAGCAAAATCATACAACAGGCCAGGTCCTAACTGAGCTTTCATCAATTCAAACACCAGCTTCAGGATCCCAATTATAAACCCTGCCACCATAGCGGTATAGGCGCCTTTTGCGTTGATGCGTTTGGAGAAAACACCCAGCAAAAAGGCTGCGGCAATGGGCGGTGCGAGGTACGATTGTACGCTTTGCAAATAGCCATATAATCCTTTTGAAATGTTTTTCATCAACGGGATCCAGATCATGCCCAGCAGTACCACAATCCCCGTTGCAATACGCCCTACGCGCACCAGTTCATGGTTGGAAGCTTCGGGTTTTATTTTCTTATAAATATCCATGGTGAACAGGGTTGAACACGCATTGTACACAGAAGCCAGCGAGCTCATCAACGCGGCCAGCAAACCACCGGCCAGTAAACCACGCAATCCCACCGGCATGATCTCTTTTACCAGTGTAGGGAAGGCCACATCGGTATCGGTCATATTTATTTTACCCTGTTGATGCAGTGTATAGGCGATCAACCCGGGGATCATAAAGATGAAGAATGGCATCAGTTTTAAATACGCTGCAAAGATGGTCCCTCTTCTTGCTTCCTTTTCATTACGGGCAGCCAGACAACGCTGTACGATGTGCTGATCGGTACACCAGTACCATAGCCCCACTATCGGCGAGGCGAACAAAATACCGGCCCACGGGAAATCGGGATTTGATAATGGCTGGAACATATTCAGTTTCTCCTTGGGCAACGAATGCATCAGGGTTCCCCAGCCGCCTACTTTATCCAAACCAATAAACAGCAGCACGGCAGAACCCAGCAACAATACAATGGCCTGGATGGCTTCGGTATACATTACCGCATGCAACCCGCCGAAGATGGTATACACCCCCGTAACCACTACAAGTATGATGGCGCCGGTCCAGAAGTCAACCCCCAGCAGGGAGTTAAACACCAGTGCGCCGGCATAAATGGTTACGGCTGCTTTTGCAATTACATAGCTGATGAGCTGTATGATCGACAACAGCCATCTTGCTTTTGCATTGAAGCGTTTTTCCAGGAACTCGGGCATGGTATACACCATGCTGCGCATGTAGAAGGGCACAAATACCCAACCCAGCGTAAGGATGATCCAGGAGTGCAGTTCATAATGCCCCATCACCACCCCACTGCTGGCGGCAGTTCCGGCTAATCCTACAATATGTTCAGAACCTACGTTAGAAGCGAGAATAGATGCACCGATCACAAACCAGCCCAGGTTACGGTTGGCCAGAAAGTAATCTGACGGTGAATCCTTTGCTTTTTTAATCGACCAGATGGAGATCGCAGCTATTACGGCAAGGTACAGGCCTACGAATAACCAATCGATTGGACCAAGAAAATGCATATGGCAAGCTTTTGTTTGGTTACTTATGTTGTTGTTACGTTACTGGTAGTTAAAAGTTGGGCCTTTGTGGTGGCAACAAAATGAAATAGGAAGCATGAGGTAAGAAGTATGAAAAACCTGAATCCTACCTCTTACTTCTTACTTCCTATATCTTACCGCTTACATCACCTGCCTACATGCACAAAACCCACACTTTACTAAATATACTGGTTGATGATATTCTCCAGCCACTCCTGCTTACCACTGGTCTGTTTTGGTTCGCCATTCGTCAGGGCAAACTCCCGCAGGTCTTCCAGTTTTAAAGCACCGGTCTCAAACTCTTTTCCTTTACCACTGTCAAAGGAAGCATAGCGGTCTTTGCGGAATTTCAGGTAAGGCGATTTCTGCATTACCTTATCAGCGATCACCAGTGCGCGGGCAAAGGTGTCCATACCACCGATGTGCGCCATAAAGATATCTTCGAGGTCGGTTGAGTTACGACGGGTCTTGGCATCGAAGTTTATACCACCACCGGCAAAACCTTTGGCTTCCAGAATAATGAGCATGCTTTCTACCAGCTCATTCAAATCAACCGGGAACTGATCGGTATCCCAGCCATTCTGGTCATCACCGCGGTTGGCATCGATGCTGCCCAGCATACCCGCATCGGCAGCAACCTGTAATTCGTGCTGGAAGGTATGGCCGGCCAGCGTAGCATGGTTTACTTCAATATTCAGTTTAAAGTCTTTATCCAGTCCGTAATGACGCAGGAAACCGATCACGGTGGCGCTGTCATAATCGTATTGGTGTTTGGTAGGTTCGCAGGGTTTGGGTTCAATAAAGAACACTCCTTTGAAACCTTGTTTGCGGGCGTAGTCACGCGCCATGGTGAGGAATTGCGCCAGGTGATCGAGCTCACGCTTCATGTTGGTATTCAGCAGGCTCATATAACCTTCGCGGCCACCCCAGAACACATAGTTCTCACCACCCAGGGCAATAGTAGCATCAAGCGCATTTTTCACCTGTGTACCGGCATAGGCCACCGCAGCAAAATCAGGATTGGTAGAAGCGCCGTTCATGTAACGGGGGTTGCTGAACACGTTGGCAGTGCCCCATAATAATTTCACCCCGCTGGCTGCCTGTTTTTGTTTGGCATAGTCAACAATGGTTTGCAAACGGCTTTCATATTCTTTTATGTTAGCGCCTTCATCAACCAGGTCTATATCGTGAAAACAATAGTAAGGAACACCCAGCTTGGTAATGAATTCAAAAGCCGCATCCATTTTGTCTTTAGCACGTGCTACGGCATCGCCGGCTGCATCCCAGGCAAAATGTTTTGTACCGGGGCCAAACGGATCAGCGCCGGTGTTACAGAACGTATGCCAGTAACATACGGCAAACCGCAAATGCTCTTTCATGGTTTTGCCAGCTACTATCCTGTTCTCATCATACCATTTAAAGGCCAGTGGGTTATCGCTCTCCACGCCTTCATACCTGATTTGGCCAATGCCTTTAAAGAATTCTTTGTCACCTGTAATGATGTTCATATTCTTGAGTTTATTATTTACTTGTAAGATGTTTCGTGTATAGATATGCAGCTGCAAGCCTCAAGCTGTAACCTGTAGCCATCGCAGCAATTTTCAGTGGTCAAAGGGTTCGCCAATTTTCAGATGCCTCCGATTTTCGCGAGCCTTACTCACCATTCACCACTCACCTGCAACTTATTTCAAAATATTATCCAGCAGCACTTTCCACTCCTCATATACATGCTTGTACTCCTTCTTCTTCGTTGGCTCAATTACTGTCAAAGGTTTAACCTGGGTGAATGCTTCTTTCGGAGTTTTATATACGCCGGCGCCAATTCCTGCGCCTATTGCAGCGCCTATACTGCCATCGCAGTTATACAATTCAACCGGTACATGGGTGGTATTTACAAAGGCTTCCACAAACAGCTCGCTCAGGAACAGGTTGGCTTTACCAGCCCTGATCACCTGTGGGTTCATGCCATTTTCGCGCATGATGTCCAGTCCATACCGGAATGCGCAGGCAATGCCTTCCTGCGCGGCGCGGAACAAATGCGCCTGGGAATGCAGGTTTAAATCGATATGATGAAAATGCACGCCAATGATCTGGTTGTTCAACATACGCTCGGCACCATTACCAAAAGGCAGCACGCGTAAACCATCGGCACCTATTGGTACTTTTGCCGCTTCGCTGTTCATTTGGCTGTAGCTGATAGCCGGTGTGAAAATGTTTTTAACCCAGCGGTTCAAAATACCGGTGCCATTGATACACAACAGCACACCCAACCGCTTTTCATCATTGGTATAATTAACGTGTGCAAAAGTGTTTACACGCGATTCGGGATCATAAGTAAGTTCGTCGCTAACGCCATAAATAACACCTGAAGTACCGGCCGTAGCAGCCACCTCACCGGGTTCCAGCACATTTAACGACAGGGCATTATTGGGCTGGTCGCCCGCTTTATAAGTAACCGGTATACCGGCTTGTAACGATAAGGAAGCAGCTATGCTTTCTTTCAGCCGGCCATGGTCTGAAAATACATCCTGTACAGGGGGGATCAGTTCATCGTCAAAACCATAATGCTCCATTACATCCTTGCTGATCCTGTTTTTTTTGAAATCCCAGAAAATACCTTCCGATAAAGCGGAGATGCTGGTAGTGATCTCACCCGTCAATTTCATGGCAATGAAATCGCCGGGCAGCATAATGCGCATCGCTTTTTTATAGGTATCCGGCTCTTCTTCTTTTACCCAGGCCAGTTTGGAGGCAGTAAAGTTTCCGGGGGAATTCAACAGATGGGAAAGACTTTGTTTTTTGCCAATAGCCTTGAATGCTTTTTCACCAATTTCAACTGCCCGGCTGTCGCACCAGATAATTGAGTTGCGCAATGCCTGCTGATTTTCATCAACCATCACCAGTCCATGCATCTGGTACGAAATACCAATGGCGCCAATATCAGCGGGATTATAGTTATTGGTAGCATGCGCTTTTTTAATAGCCTGTTGCACATGTTCCCACCACATTTCGGGACTTTGTTCGGCCCAGCCAGGCTGGGGAGAGATGATAGGGGATTCTGTTTCGGGGTATTGGGCAGATGCTTTACACTGCTGTGTTTGGGCGTCTACGACAGAAACTTTTATTGAGGACGTGCCTACATCAATTCCAAGCAATAACATATGGCAGCTAACTAATTTCTAAGAATGAGAAAATGGGTTGAAGACCTGAAAAGGCAGCAAGCTTTAGACTGAGATCTGATTCCTGGCCCTACACCTGCTGCCTGTTAACCAAAAACCTTTATCGAAGAATCGAAATTATTGGATATTAACCAGATAGCCTACCACTTTATTTACAAAAACCTAAACTATTTTAATATAATCGATAAGATATATGTTTATTTTTGCTTAAAATAGTGGTTAAGTAGCCAGGTTATGAAACCTTTAGTTGAAAAATTACCGCTTTCTCAAAACACCTCTTTTGTGGCGCGCACCTACCGTACGCCGCATTTTGAAGTGCCCTGGCACCAGCATATTGAATACGAGCTCATCCTGTTCCTGGAAGGTGAAGGCACTGCCTTTATTGGTAACTATATTGGTGAGTTTAAAACCGACGATGTTTTTTTCCTGGGCAGCAACCTGCCGCATACTTTTCAAAAGGCCCATAAAGACCTCACCACCGCAGCCGTGGTGGTGCAGTTTACCGATGATTTCTGGGGACCTGGTTTTATGCAATTGCCCGAAAGCAAAAGCATTCTAAAACTGTTTTCCGTAGCCATGCAGGGGTTGAAGATCCAGGGAGCTACCCGGCAGCAGTTAAAACCGTTATTGACCGGGTTGGAACATTTACAGGGTTTTGCCCGCATCATCAGGCTGTGCGAATGTTTACAGATTATAACCGGTGCGCATGATTACGAAACAGTGAGTACGCAGGAAGTAAAAACCTTCCAGGCAAAAAACAAAGACCGCATCGACCGCATCTTCCAGTTCACCATCGATAATTTTCAGGAATCCATTGCGCTTTGCGATGTGGCTGCCACTGCAGGCATGAGCATCCCGGCTTTCTGCAGCTATTTTAAAAAATGTACGAAGAAGACCTATATCGATTTTTTAAACGAAGTGCGTATAGGCCATGCCTGCAAGCTGTTGGTAGATACCCAGAAAACCGTGCTGGAGATCAGCATAGAAAGCGGGTTCAACACCCTTGCCAATTTCAATAAACAGTTCTTAAAACTAAAAAAACTCACCCCATCGGGTTTCCGGAAGCAGTTCCGCATACAGGAACAGGAGGAATATTTACCGGATGAATTCAGGATCTTGAATGGCGAATAAAGCATACCATACCCAACAAATAAAATCATTCGTACGCGAATTAGGTTTCGACTTCTGCGGCATTGCCAGGGCGCAGCAATTGGGCGATGATGCCCGGCGGCTGGAGCAGTGGCTCAGCAAGGGCCTGCATGGCAACATGCAGTATATGGAAAACTATTTCGACCTGCGTATCGATCCCACCAAACTGGTGCCCGGTGCCAGATCGGTAATAACCGTATTACTGAATTACTTCCCGCAACAAACCCAGCAAACCAATACCCCCCATATTTCAAAATATGCATTCGGGAACGATTACCACGAAGTGATCAAAAAGAAGCTGCATGCGCTACTGGTACTCATCAATGAGCACATTGGGGAAGTTCAGGGAAGGGGTTTCGTTGATTCGGCGCCGGTATTGGAACGCAGCTGGGCCCACCGGAGTGGCCTGGGCTGGATCGGGAAAAATGGCAACCTCATCAACAAACAACAGGGGTCATTCTTTTTCATAGCTACACTCATTGTTGACTTAGAGCTGGAATATGATGATCCCATTGCCAAAGATTATTGCGGCAGCTGTCGCCGTTGTATCGATGCTTGTCCTACCGGGGCTATCACCGAAGGCAAAGTGATCAATGGCAGTCAGTGCATCTCCTACTATACCATTGAACTAAAGGATTTATTACTGCCCGATGATAAGAAAGGGCAGTTTGCCGACTGGATGTTTGGCTGCGATGTTTGCCAGGATGTTTGTCCCTGGAACCGGTTTGCCAAACCAACCAGCGAAGCCGGTTTTACGCCCATTCCCGAAATTCTGAACTTCACTACCAAAGAATGGGAATCACTGACCGAAGAAGCCTTTAAACAGATCTTCCGCCATTCGCCTTTAAAACGGGCTAAGTTTCAGGGCATACAACGAAATGTAAAATTCCTTAAAGGGTGATCTTACAACTGCCAGCCTATCTTTATGGAAATGCGGTGTAAATAAGAGTTATAAGTAGTATAGCTGGTAGTACAATTGACACAGGCGCTCTGTTTATACCGGTACTCCCGTTCAATGTATTTGTAACTATAACCGGCACTGACAATAGCTCCCCTGCCCGGCCTGCTGCCGCCCAGCTTGTACCCTATCCCCGCATCGGAGTAAAACCCGGTTGAATATTCGCTTTCAAACCATTGATTATCCGATACTATTTTCTTACCGGGAAAATGCAGACCTGCATCGGCATAAATAAAAGGTGTAAGAGATTTGCTAAAAAGATCTTTCCGCACATCTAAAAATACCGGGAAAGATCCCCTTTTGTAACCATCTATTCCCACACCTATCCCGGCAAACCAGGTTTTATAACGAACCCCATTAACACTTTGCACCAGCGGCCCTATTCCCCACCGTCCGCCTACTGTGCCCAACTGATTAATAGAACTAAAGGAACAGGAACAGCCTTTTTTGGCTGGCTGTTCCTGTTTTATCTCCTGTGCACTGGTTATAAAAACACATCCCAATGTCAGCAGAGCAAAAAACAAAAAATACTTTATTGGCATAATCAGGGAATGTAATTATTGCGTCAAACCTATTTTACTCAATAAACGGATATTAGCCATATCAGCATAATCGAACTGATACAACCCGTCTTTGGCTACCACCAACGCGCGGTTGTTCCAGGCAATAACATCATAGGTTTCCATACCGCTTATTTGCTTTATCAGTTTCAGGTCTTTGGCATCGCTTGCATTGTATACTTTAATGCCGTCTTTGCCATCGCAAACAAACAGCGTATTCCCTTCTTTCGATAATCCAAAAGGACTGGTAAGGGTGTAAGATTTTAATAATGCCGGTTGGTTAAGATCGGTAATATCCAATACTTCCAGGGAATTGGTAGTGCTGCCACAGGTGGTGCCACTGCGTAAGGTAACCCAGGCCTTATTGTCATCGGCGATCACGGGGTCACAGCTACGTGCATGTGAAAACGTTCCTTGTCTGACCGGAGTACCAGGCGTCGATACATCATAAATGTACATACCGGTAGTTGAACCAATGAACAATTTGTTTTTGAACGGATAGATGGTTTCTATCGTCTGGTTATCGATTACCAGCTTATTGTTGTATTTAGGATCCTGCGGGGTAGATACATCAAATGAATACAATTCGCGGTCCGATACGGTGTACAAATAATCGCTCATCAGGGTAAAACGGGCCATAGAGCCACCCTGTCCGTTACCAGCGGGTCTTTGCGAGGAGAATCCACCGGCGCTGGAAGAAGCCAGGAAAGAATAATCATAAGCTACAGGACCGCCCGGACAGGCCATAACGGTATCATGTGTGTTCCAGCCAGTGATCACTTTGATAGAATCAGGGTCGGTAGTATTATTGCCATATCTATAATAGGCATTGCGGTAAGGAAATGCATTGTTTACAAACTTTTTCGCTGTTACACTCAGCGGGTTACTGATGTCAAAAGCCACCAGGTCGCTATAAGAATCAGCAAAAAGTGTATTGCCTTTTACTGCCATATCGATATTACCGGGAATAGTAACAAACGCAAGGTTCTTCGGCGCTGAAGGGTTGCTGTTATCTATAATATGGATACCTTCATTCGATTCGTTCAGGAAAATATAATTTCCGTATATATAGATCTTTCCCGGATTTTTTAACGCCTGTGCAGGATTGCTTTTCATATTGGCCCGCACCTGGCTAAGCGAAGTATAAACAGGATCATACAACGTGTATGATCGGGTGCATTTTTCTTTATCGCAGTTGGTTAAGAACAGGGATAACATTACAGTTATGGTTAACTGTAGGCCCGACATAAGATGCCGTTTCATAAGTTTAGCTTTTCACAACTGACAAACGTCAGAAAATAAGCGTTGCCTCTCCCTGTTATTTTCGCAGAACTATTTTGCTACAACTTACCTAGTAGCACTTTTATACTGATGCCGGTTGACCAGGCATACTGCCCGGTTGACACGTCTTTGTTAACCAGTCCATTGAGCGCATAGCGAAGGTTAGGACCAATCCATATTGGATGTTTGCTGCGTTGCAATAACCCAACGCTTAACCCGGCCACAAAGTTGATCTGGGTTTTATTGAACAGATCATTGTCTTTATAGTATACGCCTTTTATGCCTTCGTAATGCAATGCATCCTCCGAGATCAGCCTGGCTATGGAAAAACCACCTTCTAACTGGAACGGCGGCAATCTTCTTCCTTTGTTGATCTGCCAGCTTACCGTCAATGGCATTTCCAGGTAATGAAAACGATAGGTATAACGCTGGCTGTATGTTGCATTAGCATAGGAAGCATTCCCGCTAATCGTTTGTGCCGTATCGGTACCTGCAGATTTGTAATAGGTTTTTACCACCGTGGCCTGCGAAGGACCCACATTCACTACAATTGGATTAGCGGCAGAATTCACCTTCTGCCCTACCTCGGTATGTACACTTATATAATTGTATTCAAGCCCCAATGATATTTTCAACCGGGGGGAAATAGTACGTTGAACAAACAGGCCTACAGAAAAAGAGAAATCAGCCTGAATAGGTGAAGCTTTCTTTGGCGGCGCGGTATAGGCCGACCAGTTTACCATTTGGTTATTGGCAGTACCGCTGAAGTTATTTGTACTGTTGTTGCCACTTGGGCTGGCATTGCTGCGGGCCGCCAGGTCTTCAGCATAGTATTTTTCGGTTCCTAACAAACCCTTTAACTGGAACAGTCTGCTTTCAGCAATGCGCGAATAACCGGCGTCAGCCATGGCACCCCAATGCCACAAAGAAGGTTTTCTATGTTGAATAGGCTGGGCAACCGCAGTGGTATTACCCAATGAATCGGGCAAAAGCAGCAGCTTGTTACTAAATGGCGTTGCTGTTGCTTTGTTGGTGGCAATAGTATTATCCCGGTCATTTACCCGGGCCGGCATGGTGCTGTTTAGGTTCTCAGGTTTGGGTACCTCAATATCACCAATTGTACTGCTTACCGCCTGTTCGGGCGCTTCCATTATAACAATTGTTCCCAGCACGCCATTCTTATTCTTGTTGGTACGATGGCGCTGCTTTTCATAGGTTAGCTTATTGGTAAAGGTCTGTTCACCCCGGTTTTTATTTCCGGGATTATAAGTATTCGGTTGTTGAACCTGTTTCTTACTCTTATTAATAATGGTTGTGGCCGCAATAACCGGTTGTTTGGTACCAGTTGCCTCAGCAGAGGATTCATTTGATACATTGGTCGGTTGCTGTGCACTGGATTGTGATGATGCGTTAGGGCTGGCATTTTCTTCGCCAGTTGTGTTTTTCTCCGTTACCGGTTGTAAAGTAGTGGTGTGTTTATCAGAAGTAGAATTGGTCGATGTTTCAGTGGGTTTTGTAGTTGATAAGGAAGTGACTGCCGTCTTTGCAACGTCAGTCGTATGAGTATGCGTTTGAGCAGTGTAAGTATACAGAATAAAGCCTCCGGCGGTTATGCCAACAAAAACTGCGGCCATCCACCACCACATGATGCGGCGACGGCTTTTACCCTGGTGGATGTTTCTTTGCACCTCCATCCATACCCCATCAGAAGGACGCAGCTTTAGCTCCTGCAACTTCTGGTGTACCTGTTTCTCAAATTCATGGTCGGACATACGTTTCCTTTTTTGTTTCTACGCTCGTTTTTTTTAACCACGTTATCAATAATGCACGTGCACGGGCATATTGTGACCGGGAAGTACCTTCATTAATACCTAGCATTTTTCCAATTTCTACATGTGAAAATCCTTCAACAGCATGCAGGTTGAAAACCGTTTGGTAGCCTGCCGGCAACTGGCGGATCAACTCAGCCAGGTCTTTTGCCTGCAGTGTCACCTCGGGGTTATCGTCTGACACCGGGTGCAGGCTTGTTTCAGGAAAGGATAGATCGGTTTGGTAACGGCTGTTCTTTTTGAGATAGTTTAACGCTGTATTCACCATGATCCGGCGGATCCAGCCGCCTAATTCCCCTTCAAACTTAAACTGGTGCAGGTTACGGAATATTTTTATAAACCCTTCCTGCAGCACATCTTCTGCATCGGCCACAGACTTGGTATAGCGATAGCACACCCCCAACATACTCTCAGCAAAATGCTCGTAGAGCTGTCGTTGGGCCTCCGGCAGCCCCTTCAAACAATCTTTAACCAGCCTGTTATAATCCATTTATAGCTATGTGGTGACAATGATCGATGTCATACCGTTGCACCGGTTGTAGAAAATGCAATTTTATTATTTATTCCACTATTCTGAAATAGTATTTATTTAGAATATTTAAGTAGCAGAAGGGCAGTGGGCAAAAGGCAGCGGGCAGAAAGACCGCGACGGTGCCGCGAGCCAGCCGAAAACAAAGACCACTTAATAACCTAAGAACATAAGAAGCTGCCCCGACTTTAAACTTTAAACTTTGAACTTTAAACTAAAAACTGAGACCTTTGCGGTCCTATGGCAACACTAATTGAAAGAGATAAAAAAGCAGTCTGGCACCCCTATACCCCCCAAAAGTCCATGCCGGAGCCCATTCCGGTAGTAAAGGGAGACGGGACCTACATAATTGACGAGAACGGAAAAGCCTATATAGACGCCATCAGCAGCTGGTGGGTCACCATTCATGGACACGCACACCCTTATATTGCCGAAAAAATATACGAACAGGCCAAAACCCTGGAACAGGTAATTTTTGCCGGGTTCACCCATGAACCGGCTGTACGGCTGGCCGAACGCCTGCTGGAGATCCTGCCGGGTGATTTTTCAAAGATCTTCTATTCCGATAATGGTTCTACCGCCGTGGAAGTAGGTGTTAAAATGGCCCTGCAATACTGGTGGAACACAGGCAATACCAAACGCAATAAGATCCTGGCGCTGAACCACTCGTACCATGGCGATACCTTTGGCACCATGAGCCTGAGCAATCGCAGTGTGTTCACCCTCGCCTTCCAGGACAAACTGTTCGATGTTATTTTTACCGATGCTCCCACCAAAGACGCTCCTTTGTACGATGGCCCCTGGGATGAAATTGCCTGTTTTATTTATGAACCCATGTTACAGGGTGTTGGCAGCATGAATATTTATGACGCCACCGCCCTGAATAAATTATTGCAGCAATGCCATGCCCATGACGTGATCTGTATTGCCGATGAGGTTATGACGGGTTTTGGCAGAACCGGAAAATTGTTTTCCAGCCTGTATGTAGAGGAAAAACCGGATATTATCTGTTTGTCGAAGGGGTTAACCGGCGGCACCATGGCGCTGGGTGTAACCGCCTGTACAGACAGGATCCACAGCGCCTATGTAGACGACGACCGGAAAAAAACATTTTTCCACGGGCACTCCTTTACTGCCAATCCACTTGCCTGCTCCGCAGCCCTGGCCAGTATGGATCTGTTATTGCACCCCGACTGTCTGTCGCAAATAGAACACATCAGCCAACAGCAACAGCAATTTGTTCAGCAGTTAACTACAGATAAGCGTTTTGAAACGCGCGTAAAGAATGTGAGGGCTATTGGAACCATCATGGCATTTGAAATTGAATCGGGCCGCGATGGATATTTGAATACAATAGGAATGGATGTTACCCGAAAAGCATTGGAGCAGGGTATTTATCTGCGTACGTTGGGTAATACCGTTTACATTATGCCGCCGTATTGCATTACCAGGGAAGAGTTAGGTAAAGTGCATACCGCGATTATCAATATTTTGGAAACAATAGAGTAAAGCGTAAAAAGCAGGGGTTGTTCGCCCCTGCTTTTACCTAATGACTTATACGCCCCAATCATCGGCAGACAATTCAAATTTCAACTCGCCATTGGGCAGTTTACCGGCTTCCTTCCAGCCAAAACTTTTATAAAAGTCGGCCGCACGCGTGTTGGGAGCTGTGCTTAACCATATCGTGTCGGTGGTTTGTGTATAGTACCAATCGAGCAACATAATCAACAGTTCGCGGCCAATTCCCTGGCCTTCAAAATCAGGTTGCACAAACAAGGCCCATACGTTATGCTTCTCCAGGTCACCAATAGCAAAACCCACAATGTGATTGTCTGTTTCACACACCCAGCCTTTGCCACGTTTTGACAAATAATCGATATAGTCCTGCTCGGTAACCAGTGCAGGGTTGCTCAGGGCGTTTTCCTTTACCGCCAATCGTAACTTCGACATTTGGGGTATATCGGATAAAGAGGCTTCTCTGAAATTCATGTAATGTTTTTTATCTGCGTCTTCTTTTTTTGAAAGACCCGATTTTTAGAAAAAAAATTATGCCCGATAAGGTGGCCGTTACACCATTGGCCAAAATTATGGGCGTATCGTGAATATACAACCCATATACGAACCAAAGGATAGTTCCTAAAAAAAGCATTGAAAAAGTAACAATTGACAGGTCTCGTGTAGACCTGGTTTTGATCGTTTTATATGCCTGTGGAACATAAGCTGCTGTGGTGAGCAGCGCCGCTGTTAATCCGATGGTCGACATTGTCATAGGGGCAAAAGTATTCAATCAAATATTAATGAAAAATAAAACCCTGCCGTAAAACAGCAGGGTTTTATTAAAATTGATCCGTTGTATTAAAAAATATTAAAAAGCGGGATCTGCCGGGGTGCTACCGTTATTGTCGTGTTCCTGGAACGGATACGGTAAAAAGTTGCGTTTACGTTCGCTTACCGGGCGGTTAAACCGGCGGCTGTCGGCCAACCGCAAACCCGATAAATATAATTCTATAGCCCGTTGCCGGTAGATCTGATCGAGCAGCTGCGCCTGGGTATACGTCGTATTATCAGCAGGTAAACCCGCTCCCACCCCAAATGGATCGCTGGCTGGTTGTTTAGTGATGATCTTGTTTAATTCTGCCTTTGCATTTACCAGGTCGGGAGACGCCTGCCGGGCATAAGCCTCTGCTTTTATCAGGGTCATTTCACCGGGTAAATAAACGGGTATGGGACCAGCTGCGCCTGCAAAAAAACCGCTGAGCCGGTAACGCGGATTTGTTGCCGAAAGTGCGATATAGAAAGGTTCCCGTTTATCAGCCAGGTCTGGCGCCAGGGCCGGCGGCAGGCCCATGGTAGAATCAATGGGCTGGTACACGTTGTTGGTAGAAGTGGCCGTTTCAAAGATCGGGTTCAATGTAACCAGGTCGAAATTAAAGGTAGATCTCGCGGAAAGGTTTACCAGGTTGGCTTCCGCTAACGCCTGGGCATAATTGCCGGTATACATTGACAGGCGCGCCTTCAACGCATGCAGTGTGTTCACAATGTCTATCCCGGCCGGAATGCCTCCCCGGAATGCGGGACTGATGGTGTCCGCTGTAACGGTCGCAATGGCATGGCTGATCACGTCCAGGGCTCTGGTATACCCTTCTGTATTGGGCGTAAAATTAACGGGTACGCCCACTCCGGTTGTATCGGGAAGTCTTTCCCAGAACATAGCCAGATTGGTAAGGGCCAGCGCTTTGAAAATACTGGCATAGGCGATCAGCCCGCTGGCATAGTTTTTATCGGTCAACGATGGGGCGTTTTTAAGCACGGTATTGGCATCGAAGATCACTTTATTACTGTTGATCCAGAACGACAATACAATGGTATTGGTAGCATCCACCTTGTCGCCCCCCTGGAAAAACTGGTATTCTGCAGTATTACCCTGGTTCAGGATACTTAGCTGGTTGCTCAGAAATCCGTCTGTGGTGATCTGGTTGTAGATAGAACCGGCACGGGTGGCCGCATACGTTCTATGCACGCCCGTAACCAGCCCCGTTAACCCCGCAGCAGTTTTTTCTACATTATTGGCGCTGGCCTTGTTAGGATCAGCATAATCTTTTTTACAGCCAACGGAAAATAACATTGCCGCGGCCATGGCAACACAGATAGTATATTTTATATTAAATAGCTTCATAAAATCAAATTTGCGTGTTAGAATTTAGCAGCAATATTAAAACTGAAGGTGCGGGGAATGGGTACTGTACCGAAGTCAATAGCCCGCAGCAGGGTGCTTTGTCCACCCGAGTTAACTTCAGGATCATAGCCTTTATAGTCATCCCAGGAAACCAGGTTACGGCCGCTTACACTTAAAGTGAGGTCACTAAACACTTTTACTTTGCCAAAATTGTAGCGCAGGTTTATCTCACGCAGTTTTACAAACGAGCCATCATCCACGCGCCATTCTTCTATCTGGTATACGCTGTTGATGTATCCACGGGGTAATAGCCCCAGGTCTTCCTGTTCGGCTACTTTACCATTACCCACTCCCTGTCTTGTTCTGAAATCGGCATTCCATACGTTCAGGCCCTGTACCGCATCGAACTGAACCCGTAAACCCAATTTCTTATAGCTTAATTCAGCTACTGCAGAACCTGTCCAGTCAGGATTGGGATCGCCGATTATTTTACGCAAAGTAGTGCCTGTAGGCAATCCGTTGGCATCGCGTTGCGGTGTATACGAAGTAAAATCATTTTGTATGCCTTTTTCAGTTTGAGGGAACCCGGCTGAGTTTTTAACCTGGTTGCCACTGGCATCCACAGCAAAGAAGGTCCCGTAAAAAACACCTACCGGTTGGTCCTGTATTAAATAAACAGGGGCGCCGGCATTGGTGCTGAAGGCGGCCGCCTTGCCGATGTCTTTGGCTTTATTGCGGTTGTGATTGTAGATTACCGTTACATCCAGGTTCCAGTCTTTGTCTTTGTATGGCGTACCGGTCAGCATCACTTCAAACCCTTTGTTCTCCAGGGCGCCATAGTTATCCAGCAGGCTCGAGTAACCATTGGTAGGCGCTATGTTGCGGGCTATAAGCAGGTGATCCACTTTTTTGATATAATAGTTGAACTGCAGGTTCAGCCGGTTGGTAAAGAACGAAAGGTCGGTACCTAATTCCAGTTCACGTTGCTTTTCAGGCCGCATTTTCTCATTGCTCAATTGTGATTGGGAAGAAAAAGAAGTTCTTCCTACATACGGAAAGGTGATATAGGAATTGAACCGGTCGTAGGGACCTATACCCGTCAGGTTACCCGATTCACCATAAGCTACCCGCACCTTGGCTACATTCCACCATTTTGAAACGTTCAGCTTGCTCCAGAAATCGGTTTCCGATAACAGGTAACTGCCACTGGCTTTTACATACACCTGGTTGCGCTCGTCTTTATCAAAAGCAGAAGCGCCATCAACCCGTACGGCACCGGTGACAAAGAGCTGGTCCTTGAATTTAAAATTCTGTTGTAAATAGGCACCTGAAACGGAGAATTCCGTCCGGTTATCGGTTCCTGGTAATACGGTACTGGCACTATTCACGGTTTGAATGAAAGGCGTCATACCCCGGCCCTGTAAAATACTCAGGTTGTTTTTTTCGTATTGTACCGAATAACCAACCTGAGTGGTTGAAGCCAGGTTATCGTTGATGTTGGTTTGATAGGTACCGTTCACTTCATGGTTTATCTGGAAGAAAGTATTGGCCCCCGTACTGGCATACCCGTTCAAAGTGGGGTTAATCGGATCACCACCGCCCCAGAATGCCGTGTTCACATTATAGGTATAAGGCGGCATAAAGGTGGTACCACGCTGGCTGTAATTATCTATACCCATGGTATAATCGAAACTTAATCCTTTGGCTGGTCTTATTTTCAGTTTGGCATTGGCAATAAGCCGGTTGGTTTCCTGCTTTTGTTTGAAATCTTCAATTACTGAAACCGGGTTCACGCGGCCACGTTCTCCCACTGCCAATAAATTCCCGAATACATCCCGTTGCCAGATGTTGTGAAAATTACCAATGATGGTAACGGAGTTCATGGGTGAGAAGAACGAATTGCCATCGGGCTTTTCATCGGAGGTGCTGTTCACATAGTTCATTCCAATGCTCATATTGGCCCAACTGTTCAGTTCCTGATCGAGGTTAGCCCTGAAACTGAAACGTTTGAAATCGGTATTCTTGATAATACCCTCGTTATAGAAATAGGAAGCTGAGGTAAAGTATTTGGTTTTATCTTTTCCGCCGCTTACCGATACGTTGTTATCGGTTCCCAACCCGGTTTGAAAAATGTAATCCTGGTAATCGTAGCGGGTTACCGGGGTGGTATTGGTAGGCAATGCAGGGGGCGTACCAACCGTAGAGATGAGGTCCTGCGTTAAGGCGCCCGGTCCATCGGTAGGACCGCCAAATTTTACCGGTGCTTCGTTCACATCCAGCTTTTTGCGCAGGTGGCTTGTCATGATGCTGGTGGCAAAACTTACCACAGGCGCACCGGTGCTGCCTCGTTTGGTAAATATTTGAATAACCCCGTTATTGGCCCTTGACCCGTATATAGCCGATGCCGCAGCGCCGTTTAGTACTTCAATATGATCTATATCGGCCGGGTTGATATCCACCATCCGGCTTTGGCCAACGGTGCCAATAAAGTTGGTACCGTCATAACTGTTCTGCGTATTGGTTACCCGGTTAGTGGCGTTGTTTATGATTACCCCATCAACAATATACAAGGGGTCTGAAGAGCTGTTTACCGAACCAACCCCACGCAGGCGTACAGAAATACCGCCGGCCGGGTCGCCCGAGTTTTGAATGATCTGTGCACCGGCCGTTTTTCCCTGCAGGGCCGCCAGTACGTTACCGGTAGCGCCTTTATTGAGTTGATCGGCTTTTACGGTGCTTATATAACTACCCACCTGTTTACGGGTGGTTCCTTCCGATGTACCGGTAACCACTACTTCTTCCAGGCCCAGCGCATCTTCGGCCAGCGTAATGTTTACCGTATATTTGTCGGCACTGCTAACGGTCAGGTTCTGGGATGCCTTTTTAAAACCAACACCAGAAAATTCCACCGAATAATTGCCCGGTTTCAGTGCCGCATTGATAGAGTAATTACCCGATGGATCAGTAGCAGTTCCAAAATTGGTATTTTTAACCGTCACAGAAATACCGGCCAGCGCCTGATTGCCCGTTCCGGTTACCTTTCCACTAATACGAACCTGGGCAAACGTCAGGCTCACCATCAGCTGGCAGAACAGTAATAAGCCAACTGCTTTTACTGATCGACTACGCAATGATAAAAATTGGGTCATAATCCTTTTTTTCGAATTAATAATTAAGTACCATGAATCGTTTGAAGGACAGGTTTATGCTGTTTCAAAAATTTCGGGTAGTAGATGTGGTAGGGCCGGAAGTTGTCAATGATTCAACAACCTGGTGGTAGTGACGATAAAAAAAGATGTGTTGGATTAACTGGGATGATGTGTGTATTCCCGGTAGAAATATTGGGATGGCTATAGATACCATTCCAGCGATCAATTCCTTGCAATTGAGTTGCCTTTCTATAGGTATAAAGCATGGCGCAACAGTTAGCTAACACCAAATTCAGCATTAAAACGCAGATTACCAAAACAAATAGCACGTTATTGCATGTTTGTGCAGGTTTAAAATTAAAGGAATTAGTAATACTTCCTTTTCCCGCTAAACCATGCAGAACTTGTAAAGAATAGGTACCAGGTACCGGACTCAAATTAATTGCAGGCTGACTATTAGTAATTATGCCCGCATTAAGGGCCCGGGGCCCGGGGCCCGGGAACCGGCAACCGGCAACAAAAAAAAAAGCCATCCCTTGCTTACGCTCAGGACAGCTCCTTGCTTACTTTACTCTTATTTACGTGTAACCTTATTGAACTTTGAAATCTACTTCATCATTACCCCACAATAATGACACTTTACCGCTTTTATTAACAGTGAAGGTCATGCGTTCGGTGAAACCGGGGGCTTTACCGGGTTTTACATTTACGCGCAAAGCGTCATCACCTTCTTTGTAATTGGTTCCCCATTGCTTCCAGGTTTTATTAAAGATGATCACCCACTCATCTTTACCGGGAATGCTGTACAAACCATATTTTCCTGCGGGCAGGCTTTTGCCTTCTACTTTTACATCTTTGCTTACTTCAAACACGGTAGCTTCGTTGGCGCCGGTTCTCCATACCTGACCATAAGGCGCAATTTCCTTTCCAATTTCGCGGCCCTTTACAGCTGGCTGGCTATAATCGATAGAGACAACCGCACCGCTACTGATAGTTTCCGATACTTTAGCAGGCGGACTGGGTCTTTGTGATTTATCACCCTGTTGTGCCTGTACGCCTATTGCTACCAATGCTATGGCAGACAAAAGCAACAATTTTTTCATACTATTCTGTTTTAAGATGAAATGTAAGCCTTTATGGATTTTTTTCGAGCAACTTTTTCAAATTGCCCAGCGATTTCTCCATAGGCGGCCCCAATTGCTTATCAAAAACTATGCTACCAAATTTTTCCCAGGGGTACCAGCGTAATTTCACATCAAAATACCATTGTATAACCAACTGATCGGCTGTTCCCTGCCAGGTAAACCCACTGGCAAGTACCTGCGCATTTTTCTGTTGTTTCCAGGCCGTGTACAGAGTATCACCGTTTGAAGGCAGACTTGTAACATGTAACTGATCGCTCGAAAAAGCTTTTTCAGTGTATTGCTGATTGGTAAGGTCGGGATTGTTAGTCAGCTCATTCCATTCTTTCCACTGACGCAGGTCAGTTACCCAGGCCCGCAAACTATCACCCGGCACGGCAATATTCATTGCCCTCGAGATCCGGATCTGGGAAGGAATAATTAAAGAAAAAAGGTACGTGACCAAAAATAACACCACCGCACTGATGATGGCCAGTTTCACTATTCGCATTTTATAGTTCTTGGGGTTTAAGTTCTTAGTTATTGGGTTCGTAGGTTCTAAGTTCTGCGACGCGGTAACCGCGATGAGAATCTCTGCCCTCTGCCCTCTGCCCTCTGCCTTCTGCCTTCTGCCCTCTGCCCTTAAATCCTATTCCCAACGGAATATTCTTATCAGAATGCTATAGGCCAACAAACACCACACGATCAAAATAGTGATCTCCTTGCCCACGCCCAGCAAATGCATGCCTTCGAACGAAACTTTACGCATGGCATCATTCAGCGCCGTCAGGGGCAGGTAATTGATAATAGCCTGCATACTTTCGGGCAATAAGCCTTTTGGGAAAAAGGTGCCCGATAAAAAATATTGCGGGAACATAAACAGGTTGGCATAAATAGGGATCACATTCTGGTTCTTGGCCACACTGCTGATGATAAAACCAAAACCCATGAACACCGTTACCCCCAGAAAACTTAACACCAGCAATTCCAGGAACGTAACAAATCCATGCGCCAGGGTAAAATGATAAAAGAAGGTGCCGAACAGGATCAGAATAATGGAGGTAGTGAGCTGGAATGCCACCCGCGCCAGACTTTCGCCCAGTACAATAAATGTTTTGCGAACCGGGGTAGCAAACATCCGTTTCAACACCAGGGTTTCCCGCAGGGTAAAGAAAACGAATGCCACGCCAAAAACGGCAGAACCGATCAGGGAGAAACCCAGCATACCGGGTAAATAAAAATCGATCATGTGATAAGGTCGCCCCTTGATCTCTTCTACAGAAACGGTAGCGACTTTATTGGAGACGGTTTTGGCAGTTATTTCATCAACGAAGCTTTTCAGCAGGGCCTGCACAGCCGGCAGGTCTTTCTGACTGGCCGACGTGGTTTTTAAATGAATATCGTATTGAACGCCGGTTGCATTGGCTGGCAGTTCTCTTACTTCTATCAGGGCGGTAATGCGTCCTTTCTTCAACTGGTCTAACAGTTCTGCCTCACTGCCGCTGTGGATATCGAAAGCCGAAATAGACCTGATGGCAAAATAAACCTGGTTGGTGGTATCGCTTTTGGCATCGAAGGCCACATCATAGGCCTTTCCGCCACCGCCTGTTAAGGCCCCAAATACCATAATGAGTACAATGGGAAAGAAAAGGCTAAAGAAAATAGCCTGGGGACTTTTAAAGATGGCCCGCAGGGTGGCCCTGCAAATAGCCCACATGGCCGTCCATTGGTTGTATTGACCCGACATAGTTTAACTCAAAAATTAGGGGCAAAGGTAATCGGCAATCGGCAGACGGCAAACGGAGATGGCAAACAAGTTCGCGTCCTTTAAAATTAATAAACGACCTCGCCTGCCTCGCCATAGCCTTGACGAAGGAGGACCTATGCCTTTTGCTTTCCCTGTCTGCCGTTCCCCTTACCACCTTAGGTATCTTCTTTGCCCTCTGCCCTCTGCCCTCTGCCTTCTGCCCTTCAGGATTATTGAATCGTCATCTCAAAAGGTATCCTGGCCTGCGTTACGCCCATCATTCCCTTTACCCTTTTCATGGTTTGGTAGGTTTTCATGCCTTCCTCTCCTAATTCTTTCTGTATGGCCGTTTGGGTATTGTCTTTTTCGTATCTGCCGAAAAGCACATCCAGCACGTTGTGTGCTTCGGGATATTCCCGTAACCGGTAATCGCTTGTTTTGGCCATCCGGGCGGCGCAGGCAATGGCGTCGTCGAGCCCGCCAAGGCGGTCAACCAGCCCCAGTTCCAGTGCCCGGGAACCGCTCCATACGCGGCCCTGCCCTATACTGTCGATATAGCTTACTTCTTTTCGGCGGCCTTCGGCCACTCTTTGTTTGAATGTTAAATAAGTGGAATCGACGCTGTTTTGCAGCCAGGTGCGTTGAGCAGGCGTTAATGGTTTGGTAGCTACCAGCATATCTGCCTGGGGCGCTGTTTTTACGCCGTCGAAGGTTACACCCAGTTTGTTATTAAAGAATTTCTCCAGGTTTGGCAACATCGTAAAAACCCCAATAGAACCGGTAATGGTATTGGTTTGTGCAAAAATACTGTCGGCATTGCACGATAAATAGTAAGCGCCGGAAGCAGCTACATCACCAAAGCTAACCACTACGGGTTTGCCGCCTTTACGGGCCAGGGTAAGTTCGCGCCACATGTTTTCACTGGCCAGGGCACTGCCGCCACCTGAGTTGATGCGTACCACAATTGCTTTTATATTGTTATCGAGGCGGGCCTTGCGGAAAAGCTCACGATAGGTAACACTGCCGATCATATCGCGGTCCCCTTTGCCATCGATGATATCCCCTTGCGCAAAAATAACAGCGATCTTGTCTTTGCCATCACGTTTAAAGTCCACCGCTTTGGCATATTTCTGTACGGTAATAAAATTGATCTTGTCGAGCTTTACACCGCCCAGTTTGGTGGCGATCTCATTCTTTACTTCATCGTCGTATTTCAGTCCGTCGATCAGTTTATACGTTACTGCATCAGACGCAAACTGGATCTTGTATTCATTGGCATATTGATGCAGGGATGCAGTATCCAGCTTACGCGCTTCAGCGGTTTGCAGCAACAGGCGGTTATAAAAATCACCCAGCATAACCGATAACTGCAGCCGGTTGGCATCGGTCATTTGTGTTTCGCGGAAGGGTTCGGTGGCGCTTTTGAATTTACCGGCATAAAAGATCTGGGGTTCTACTTCCAGTTTTTGCAACAGTCCTTTTAAAAAGGCCAGTTGAACTGCATATCCCCGCCAGTCTACCCCGCCTTTGGGGTTACAATATATTTTGTCGGCCATATTACCCACCGAGTAACCACCCTGGGTAATTACATCGCCATAGGCGTAAATAAATTTGCCGGAACCTTTAAAGTCAAGGAGGGCATTGCGTATTTCCTGGCTGGCGCCCATACCGTTGGCATTGCTGCCACATTTGAGGTAAATACCTTTTACAGCGGTATCGGTTTTTGCATAACTGATCATGCGCAACACATCGTACAGCGAGGGTACATCCCCATCTTCCTTATCGGAAAAACGGGACAACGGATTTTCCACACCAATTTCCGGATAACTACGGCCCAGGTCAACCACCAAAACGGCTTTAGCCCCTGTACTTACCTTTTCCGAGGAGGTCAAGCCCGTGATCAAACCCACAAAAACGAAGAACAAAATGACACATAACACGAGGAATGCCAGTAGCGATGCCAGGAATATTTTAAAAAAGCTCTTCATTAACAAATTTATTTTAAACGAAATTCAAAGATATTTGACCCTTCGAGGGAATGCAATATATGAATAAAGTCTTTTTACTGATAGGCGGCAATATGGGCGACCGGTTGCAAAATCTGCACCAGGCCATTGCCCTTTTATCGGCTACCTGTGGACCGGTAATACAACAATCGGCCGTGTACGAAACGGCAGCCTGGGGCAAAACCGATCAGGCCGCTTTTTTAAACCAGGCGTTGTTGTTAACTACTGCCTTAACGCCGCAGGAACTTATAACCACCATATTATCGGTGGAAGAAAAAATGGGCCGGTTACGCATGGAAAAGAACGGGCCACGGGTGATCGATATCGATATCATTTTTTACAATGACCTGGTGATACATGAACCACACCTTACCATCCCCCACCCGCAATTGCAAAATCGCCGTTTTGTACTAATACCGCTGGTAGAGATTGCGCCGGCTTATGTTCATCCAATATTTAATAAAACGGTAACTGCATTGCTGGAAGAATGTAAGGATGATTTAGAAGTTAAATTGATCACTACGCACACATGAAATACCACTTCATTACTATAGAAGGAAATATTGGCGCGGGAAAAACAACGCTGGCACATTTGCTGAGCAGGCATTACAATGCGCGGTTGATACTGGAAGAGTTTGCCGATAATCCCTTCCTGCCCAAATTCTATGAGAACCCACAGCAATATGCGTTCCCGTTGGAGCTGTTCTTTATGGCTGAACGTTATAAACAGCTGAAGGAACTGATCCATACCAATGATCTGTTCCAACGGACAACCATCACCGATTACCTGTTCACCAAATGCCTGTTATTTGCCAAGGTAAATTTGCCTGAAGAAGAATACCGGTTGTATCAAAAGCTGTTTGAGATCATTCACCAGCAACTGGTGCAGCCCGAATTGCTGATTTACCTGCATGCACCGGTAGAACGTTTACAACAGAACATTAAAAAGCGGAATCGTTCTTACGAACAACACATTCCTGATGAATACCTGCTGAACATTCAGCAAACCTATACGAATTATATAAAGCAGCACAACATGAAAACGCTGATCGTCGATGCCAGCAATGCCGATTTTCTGGGCAATCCCAAACACCTGCAGGTGATCATCGATGCGCTGGAAAAGGATTATGAACCCGGACAACATTATTTTACGTTACCATAAAAAGGCATTCACCTAATATTCAAACTTGCGCAGCGTAGGCGCCTTAAACCACATAGTGGTTACCACCAGTAAGGTCATGGTGCCGCCAAATATAACAGACGGAACGATGCCTAATAATTTGGCTGCTGCACCGCTTTCAAAAGCGCCGATCTCGTTCGATGAGTTAATGAACATGGAGTTTACGGCAGAAACCCGACCGCGCATTTCATCGGGTGTTTTTAACTGCAGAATGGTTCCCCGTATTACCACACTGATGCCATCGAGGGCGCCACTCACCAGTAAGGCGAAAAAGGAAAGCCAGTAGATGGTAGAGATGCCGAAAGAAATAATGCTTATCCCGAAACCGGCTACCACAAACAACAACAGCATCCCCTGCTTTTTACGAAGCGGAAAAAAGGTAAGCGTTATTATAATGAACATGGAACCGATGTCTGCCGCGGCATTCAACCAGCCAAAACCAATAGCGCCTACGTGCAGAATATCACCTGCAAAAAACGGGATCATAGCGGTAGTGCCGCCAAACAATACGGCCAGCATATCGAGCGATAAAGCGCCCAGCAGTTCTTTTGTTTTGAAAACATATCGCACCCCTTCCTTAACACTTTCCCAGGTAGCCTGTCCTTTGTTGGAATGCACAATGGGTTTGCGTTCTATCTGAAACAACGCCGTAGCGGCAATGGCTACGTATATCATAATCAGCAAAAAGGTACCGCCATAGCCGGTATAGGCAACCAGGAAACCGGCAGAAGCATGGCCAAGCACAGAAGCAGTTAACCAGGTAGTGGAACTCCAGGTAACGGCATTGGGCAAAATAGTTTTCGGCACCAGTTGGGCTAAAATAGAACTGGTGGCAGGACCGGTAAACGAACGCAGCACCCCGGTACAAAACATAACGCCGTAAATAGCTAACTGAACAAATTTTTTACCCAGGCTCAACTCTGTATGTTGCCACGTTATAAACAGAAAGGCAACCGTGCAGAGGAAATACAGGAGGATCATTTTGAAAAGCAGTGTACGTTTGTCGCTTTTGTCAACCACATGCCCCGCATACAATGCCAGCGAAATAGCAGGTACCGCTTCCGATAATCCTACAAACGCAAGGGCCAGTGGATTTTTTGTGAGCTGGTACATCTTCCAGCCTATTACGGTAGCAATCATACGCATACCCATTATGAAAAAGAACCGCTGAATAATAAACAGGCGAAACTCTTTTATGCGAACTGATACAAAGGGACTTGTGGGATCATTGGCTACCGGATCGGCTGACATGCTATAACAATTTGATGTTCAACAAACACGTAAATCGAGGGCAAAAGTAACTGTTATTGCTTATATGTAATAGCCGGCCGGGAAATGAAAAATTAAACCTGTTTTAATGAACCAATTCGTTAAGGTAGTTGTATAGCCAGTATTCCACATATATCGTTTTGCACCGATAAGCACATTAGAAAAACATTATATTCTATCACAACGGTAGAATAAATTATAAAAGTGGTAATTTCAACTCCTGTTTAAATTAATACAATGGCAAGCATTATAGACCTGGTAGGCAATACCCCAATGGTGGAGATCAAACAATTGAATCCCAATCCGAATGTGACTATTTATGCAAAGCTGGAAGGGAATAATCCGGGGGGTAGTGTAAAAGACCGGCCGGCATTGAATATGATCAGATCGGCGCTGGAACGGGGCGACATACAACCAGGCTCAAAACTGATTGAGGCAACAAGCGGTAACACCGGCATTGCACTGGCCATGGTAGCCCGGTTGTTCAACCTTGATATAGAACTGGTAATGCCATCCACTTCAACCCGCGAAAGAACGCTTACCATGGAAGCTTATGGCGCCAGGGTAACTCTCCTGGACAGCATTGAAAAATGCCGCGATTATGCCGAAGAAAAAGCTGCCACCGGTGAATACGTGATCCTGAACCAGTTCTCTAATCCTGATAATTATAAAGCCCATTATAAAACCACTGGTCCGGAGATCTGGCGCGATACCAACCAGGGTATTACCCATTTTGTAAGCTCCATGGGCACTACCGGCACCATCATGGGTTGTTCCATGTTCTTTAAGGAAAAAAATCCCAACATTCAGATAGTAGGCTGCCAGCCAACAGAAGAATCCTCCATTCCCGGTATTCGTCGCTGGCCCAGGGAATACCTGCCCAAGATCTTTGATCCCAGCAGGGTCGATCGCATCATCGATGTATCGCAACAGGATGCAACCATTACCTCGCGCCAACTGGCCAAGGTAGAAGGCGTTTTTGCCGGTATGAGCAGTGGCGGTGCCGCCTCAGCAGCATTCCGATTAGCAAAGGAACTCAAAGAAGGAGTAATTGTATTTATTGTATGCGACCGCGGAGACAGATATCTTAGCAGCGACTTGTTTGTATAAGTAAATGAGTTTTAAGTTCAAGGTTTTAAGTTCAAAGTTTTAAGTTTAAAGCTTCCGCATCCGGGTCCTAAGTTGAAGTTATTGGGTTCGTAGGTTATTAAGTTCTTGGTTCCAGGTTCGCAGCCTCCGGAGGAGGGGGAGTTGGTTAACCTCACGAGGTTTTCATCTCTGCCTTCTGCCCTCTGCCTTTTCCCTCAAGCTTCCGCCGTAGTAGGATCAATGATCGTCATCACCCTGCTTATTCTATCAGCCGGAAATCCCGCCAGTTGCGCATGTTTTTTAATTGCAGCTTCATCCGGTGCGTTATATATGCAGTAGATCTTATCGCCGGTTACATAACTATGCACCCATTGTATCTGTGGCCCCATATCGAGCAAAACACCGCAGGAGGTTTGGGAAGCAGCGCGTAATTGTTCGGGTGAAAGATTTCCAACCCCGGGCATTTCCCTTTCAATAACAAACTTTGGCATAGCTGGTAATTTCTTATTAAGTTACCGCTTTATAACCACGCAAAAAACTGATCGAAAACAGTAAAACTCACTGGTACCGGCTATTTGATCCCTGACTCTTTCAATTCTTCAATCTTTTTCCGGTCGCCTACGATCCACACAATATCGTCCCATTCAAAAATGGTGGTGGAGTCAGGGTTCAGGATCCGTTGTCCATCCCGTTCAATGCCTACTACCAATCCATTGGTGGCTTCGCGGATGCCGGAATTGCGCAGGGTTTTGCCCCGCACGCCGATGTGTTCATCAACTATGATCTTGGTCAGGGTAATTTCTTCATCTCCGTCTTTCGCCGGCAGGATCGCAGATTCTAAAATGGCGCGGAATTGTTCCAGCTGCACATCGGTACCGATCACCGCGATCTTGTCGAACGGATACAACACATCGGTACGTTCAGGAGCCGTGATGGTAATGGTGCCGCGTTCAATATAAGCGATGTTGATGCCGTATTGCTCGCGCCAGGCCAGGTCCAGCAGGGTTTTACCTATTACGGTCGATTCAGGCGGCATGGTAAAATAAGCCATGTGCGCGTCCCAGGGGGTAAGATCACCGGAAGCAGAGCTTCGGATCTGTTCCCGCTGATTCAAATTCGTTAAAAAGCGTTTTTCAATCCGCGCATAGAACGAGTTCAATCTTCGGGAGAACACCAGCAATACCACTATAATCACGGGCAGTATAGCCACAAAAGCGATCATGGTACTGAACAGCTGGTCTACCATAAAACCTACCAGCACCACCAACAGTACGTTCCGCACTACTTCCAGCATTACCAGCGGACCATGGTTATATTTTTTATCGAGCCACAAATTTCGGTACGAGAGGGAATGCATTTTACGTATGGCCAATGCCCATAAGAAAGGCGCGGTAGCCACCAGGGTGATCACACAGGTTATAATGCCGGCCAATACCTCGCCCTTCACACTTTCTTTTAGGAGGGGTAACAAATAGGTGCCCGACAAAAACACAATGGCAATAACGATCACCGAGTTGGTGGCCATCAGCATCAGATAAGATCGCAATACAATGCGCCATTCGCTTTCGGCCTGTATGGTTTGTGCGCCCGTACTGTATTGGTTAATGGCGATTCGCCATTTTATAGGCAACCTGGGCGATAGCCAGCTAAAGAACGGATCGGCCAGCCTGATCATATACGGTGTGGTAAAGGTGGTGATCACCGACACCCCCACTGCTATCGGGTATAAATAATCGCTGGTTACCTGTAACGATAATCCCAGCGTGGCAATGATAAAAGAGAACTCCCCTATTTGCGCCATGCTCATACCTGCCTGCAATGATTGCTTTAACGGCTGGCCCGAGATCAGGGCACCTATGGTAACATGGAGCGTTTTACCCAATATCACCACAAATGACAATACAAACACCGGCCCAATGTATTTCATCAGCATATCCGGTTCTATTAACAAGCCTACGGATACAAAGAATACCGCGCCGAATAAATTCTTTACGGGTTGAACCAGGTGTTCTATCTTTTCGGCCTGCGGTGTTTCTGCCAGAATAGACCCCATGATAAAGGCGCCTAAAGGTGCTGAAAAACCGGCGTAGGTAGCAGCCACTACCATCAGCAAACACAGGCCTAATGAAATAACGAGCATGGTTTCATCATTCATTATTTTACGGCCCCATTTCAAAAAGCCGGGGATCAGAAAGATCCCGGAGAGAAACCAGAGGAATAAAAAGAAAGCCAGCTTCAATACGGAATACAACATTTCCATACCCGCCGATTCGCGGCTTACGGCCAGTGTTGATAACAAAACCATCAGCAATACCGCCATCAGGTCTTCCACCACCAGCACGCCCAATACTACACTGGCGAATTTTCTTGTTTTTACGCCCAGTTCATCAAATGACCGGATGATGATCGTTGTAGAGGAAATGGCAATGATGCCTCCCAGGAAAATACAATCCATCGATGGCCAGCCCATCATCCTGCCGGTAACATAGCCTAACCCCACCATACACACGATCTCGAAAATACCGGTAACACCGGCAGTACCACCGATATTCACCAGTTTTTTAAAACTGAATTCAAGCCCCAGACTGAACAGCAGGAATATAACGCCGATATCTGCCCATACCTTCACCCCTTCCAGGTCACTGATGGAAGGCAGTAAGGAGAAATTGGGCCCAACCAGTATACCGGCCAGAATATACCCCAGTACAACGGGTTGTTTTAATTTTTTAAATAACAGGGTGGTTACACCGGCAATAGCCAGTATCAGCGCAAGATCTTGTATAAGCGTTGGTAAATGGGACATTGGTCGGTTGGTTAACTTATATTGTCTTTAGGGAATTGCCTTCCTATAGCTATCGGCACTTGAATTTCAATGGTTCCGTTACCGGTCACCGGTTTCCGGGCCGACTGGTAACTGGCAACCGGTAACTATTTTTCCTCCTACTTCTTACCTATTACCCCTTGTCAACCTGTTAACATGTTAACCTGTCAACGTGTCAACTGATCAACTCGTCAACTGATCAACTCATTTCTCCTCCTTCAACAATCTCTCCAACACATAATACACCGCCGGACAAAAAGTCGAGTTCTTCAACGTAAGCGGCACCCGTTTCAAGATCACATCTTCATCGGTATAGGGGAACCGTTCGCAGTCAGACGGACGCACATCATAAATACTGCAATAATTATCTGCACCCAAAAACGCACATGGTGTTTGCTTCACCACATAATCGCCTTCTTCATCCAAACGCAAATAAGTTTCTATAAACACGCTCTCCTTCATTTTAAGGTGCTTGCTGATCCGTTTGATATCAGGCGTCTTAAAACGCGGAGAATAATTTTTACAACAGGCGGCACATTGCAGGCAGTCAACTTTTGAAAAAGCTTCCTCGTGCAGATCGGGCAATTTTTTCAACACTTTGGTCTTGTCTGCCCGCTTCAACAGATTGCCGTATTGCTTCTGGTGTTCCCCACTTTTCTTTTTCCAACTGCCATCTCCCAGTCCGCCTACGGGTTCATTATTGTCACGATGTGCTGCCATTGCTGTATTATACGATTCTATAATTAAAAATTTCCTGCTCCTTACTTTTTCACGGTTAAAATGGCTTTTTTTTAACGTTCAGCCAACCTACCTTTCGGTATACAACGTATTCATCTGCAAGTTAAACCATCCACGCCGTAATGGTTTGGTTTTTGTCTTTTTATTCCTATGCACGCATTGTACGACCAGATCATATTGCTTTTGACAACGCCCCTGTATGTACTGATCATTGGTGCAGAATTATTGATCAGTCATTTGGAAGGCGTAAGATCATATACCTGGAAAGATACCTTTCATAACTTCCTGCTGAGTATCCTGACCGGTTTAACCGACCTCGTCATGCGTGGTGTAAGTCTGCTTGTACTTACTTTCTTTTTCAGCCTTAGTTATTTCAAATGGCCGCATTCCATTGCCTATTGGATCATTCTTTTATTGCTTGTTGATATGATGCATTACTGGCTGCACCGGCTGGGACATCAAAGTCGTTTTTTCTGGGCAGTGCATGTGAACCACCACAGCAGTGTTCATTATAATTTCACCACCGGCTTTCGTACCGGTGTACTGGAACCATTTTATAGCTTTCTATTCTTTATTCCCATAGCACTGGCCGGGTTTCCGCCCATAGATATCTTCTTTATTTATTCGGTAGGCCAGGTCTGGGCCATACTTACCCATACAGAGAAGGTAAAAAAACTGGGTTGGCTCGAATATATTTTCGTTACGCCCAGCCACCATCGGGTACACCATGCATCCAACCCCAGATACCTCGATAAAAACATGGGCACCGTGTTCATTTTCTGGGATAAACTATTCGGCACTTTTCAACGGGAGTTACCGCCGCAGCAATATGAACCTATCCGTTATGGCATTACCCATGAACTGGAAAATGATTCCATACCCACACTCATTTTTCACGAATGGGCAGCCATTATGCGCGACATGCGCCGGAAGGACCTCAGTATAAAACAACGGTTCATGTATCTTTTTGGCCCCCCGGGCTGGAGCCACGACGGACATAGCATGACAAGCGAAGAGATGAGGAAGCACGAAAACGCAGTAACAAAACAACAAACATTCTAATATGATAATGAATTACTAATCTGACTATCATATTATGATATTTCAGGGACAAAGTTTACTTTTGCCCCGCTTTACATGAATTCCCTTCGTGAACAAATATTGATTCTTACCAGTACGCCTATTTACGCGATCATCATCGGGTTAGAACTGCTGTTAAGTAATTACGCGCACCGCAAGCTCTATACCTGGCGCGATACCGCAGCCAATGTTTACCTGATGCTGATGAATGGTGCGCTTGACCTGTTATTCCGCGGCATTTATGTAGTGATCCTCGATTATTTTTACCGGCATCATATGTTCTCCTTTAGCCACGTAGTGGTGTATTGGGTGATGTTGCTGTTGCTGGAAGACTTCATGTATTACTGGCTGCACCGGTTCGATCATGAGATCCGTTTTTTCTGGGCAGTCCATGTTACGCACCACTCCTCGGAACATTTTAATTTCACCGTAGGTTTCCGGTCTTCGGTATTTCAACCCCTGTACAGGTTCCTGTATTTTATACCCCTGGCATTGATGGGCTTTAAGCCAATTGATATCATTTTCATTTATTCAGCCACACAGATCTGGGGTATTTTTGTACATACCAAACTGATCAACAAAATGGGCTTTCTGGAGTACTTCCTGGTAACGCCCTCCCATCACCGGGTTCACCATGCATCCAATGCTAAGTATTTGGATAAGAACATGGGCATGTTCCTGATCATCTGGGATAAAATGTTCGGTACATTTCAACCCGAATTGACCAACAACGAATACCAACCCATCAAATACGGCTTAACCAAACCCATTGAAAAGGAAACTCCGTTAACCATCATCTTTCATGAGTGGACAGCCATGTGGAAGGATGTGGCCCGCAGGGATATTGGGTTTAAAGAAAAATGGAACTACCTGTTTGGTCCGCCCGGCTGGAGCCATGATGGCAGCCGCCAGACCAGCGAAGAAATGCGGGCAGAAGAAAACGGACAACCCACCACTTCTTTACCCGAAGAAGCAGTGATCGTCGTAAAGCGATGATCCCGAAAATACATTGACTTCCAACACATTATTGAAATCTACCTGCCAGCCAACCCGGCTGAATACGTCCCCCATTGAACCATTTGCCCGCTGTTACGTTTTTTTATTGCGAATCGGGCCGGGACACATTTGCACATTTTCCCCACCCTCCATCGCAAACAGGTGTTAGTTCCGCCGTTAAATGTTACCTTTGCGGCCTTATAGGAAATCAAGCAACGCTCAGTTAAGAAACAAACTACAAACATAAACGGGATTATGAATCTTTTTGAACAACAGAATACTGAATTCATCCGTCGACACATTGGACCCACTGAATCTGAAACCCGCCAAATGCTGCAGGTCATTGGAGAACCCAGCCTCGATGCACTGATCGATAAAACCGTACCGGCCGGTATTAGAATGAACCAATCACTGAGCATTCCGCCTTCCATCAGTGAGTACGAATACCTGCAACTGATCAAAGACATCTCGTTAAAAAATAAAGTATACAAAAACTATATCGGCCAGGGGTATTACGACACCATTACGCCCAGCGTTATTTTGCGTAATATTTTCGAAAACCCGGGTTGGTATACCCAATACACACCTTACCAGGCTGAGATCTCACAAGGCCGCCTGGAAAGCCTGCTGAACTTTCAAACCATGGTAAGCGATCTTACCGCTTTACCACTCACCAACGCTTCCCTGCTCGATGAAGCTACCGCCGCTGCTGAAGCCATGACCATGTTCTTCAACTCACTGAACAAGGACCATGACCACATTGTACGGCCTAAATTCTTTGTCGACAACGATACATTCCCCCAAACAAAAGATGTAGTGGTTACCCGCGGGGTACCTGTAGGCATCGAAGTAGTGTTTGGCGATTATCGCACTGCCAGCATCGACGAATCGTATTTCGGCGCGCTGGTACAATATCCAAACGACAAAGGCGCCATAGAAGACTATCGCGACTTTATCTATAAAGTACACCAGGCAGGCGCTTATGTAGCCATGGCTACCGATCTGCTGGCGTTAACCCTGTTAACCCCTCCCGGTGAACTGGGTGCCGACGTAGCATTTGGTTCAGCCCAACGTTTTGGTGTTCCTTTAGGTTTTGGTGGCCCGCACGCTGCCTTCTTTTCCGCTAAAGACGATTTTAAACGCAGCATCCCCGGCCGTATCATTGGCGTAAGCATCGATGCCCAGAACAACCGCGCCCTGCGCATGGCACTGCAAACCCGTGAACAGCACATCAAACGCGAAAAGGCCACCAGCAACATTTGTACAGCCCAGGCCCTGCTGGCCAATATGGCTGCGATGTATGCCGTGTTCCATGGACCCGATGGTTTGATCAAGATCGCTAAACGGGTAACCGTACTGGCCAATGCACTGGCCGAAGAACTGGAAGCAGAAGGATATGAACTGTTGCACAAGAACTTCTTCGATACCATTGTATTTAAAGCACCAAACGCAGATACCATCCGTCAAAAAGCAGAAGCTGCACAGATCAACTTCCGCTACTATGGCAATAACCTGGTAGGTATTTCACTCGATGAAACCACTACCCTCAGCGAAGTACTGGATGTATTGTTACTCCTCGATCAACCGAACGGCCACAACGTAGCCAGCTTCAGCGTAAGCGAAGATGCCGTTTTGTATAATATTCCCAACACGTTAACCCGTACCACTCATTTCCTCACTCACCCGGTGTTCAATACACACCACAGTGAAACACAAATGATGCGGTACATCAAACGTTTGGAGAACAAAGACCTGTCACTGAACACTTCTATGATCTCACTGGGCAGCTGTACCATGAAGTTGAACGCCGCCAGTGAAATGATCCCTTTAAGCTGGCAGCACTGGAGCAAAATGCATCCTTTTGCACCGGTTGACCAAACAGAAGGCTACAAACAGATCACCGATGAACTGAGCAGCTACCTGTGCGACATTACCGCCTTTGACGCCTGCAGCCTGCAGCCCAACAGCGGTGCCCAGGGTGAATATGCAGGATTATTAGTGATCCGCGCTTACCACGCCAGCCGTAACGAGTCACATCGTAATGTAATGCTTATCCCTATTTCTGCCCACGGAACCAACCCCGCCAGCGCAGTAATGGTAGGCATGAAAGTGGTGGTGGTAAAAGCCCTGGAAAATGGTTATATCGATGTAGACGACCTGAAAGCAAAAGCTGAACAACATAGCCAGAACCTGGCCGGTATCATGATCACTTACCCCAGTACTTATGGGGTATATGAAGAAACCGTAAACGAGATCACGCAGATCATTCACCAGCATGGTGGACAGGTTTACATGGATGGCGCCAACATGAACGCCCAGGTAGGTTTAACTGCGCCTGGTTTAATTGGAGCCGACGTATGTCACCTGAACCTGCATAAAACATTTGCCATCCCACACGGTGGTGGCGGTCCTGGCATGGGCCCCATTTGCGTAAAAGCGCACCTGGCTCAGTTCTTACCAGGCCACGTAACATTGAATAATTATAAAGCAGCAGCCGGTAAATTAGACCATACACCATTCAGCCTGCAGCATGCAGTAAGTGCAGCGCCTTATGGCAGCGCATCTATCTTGCTTATCAGTTATGCTTATATCAGAATGCTGGGCGCTGTAGGCGTTCGTAAAGCCACTGAATATGCCATCCTGAACGCAAATTATATGCGCGCCCGCCTGGAAGGACAATACGACATCCTGTACACCAACCACAATGGCGAATGCGCCCACGAATTTATCGTTGACCTGCGTCCGTTCAAAAAGAGCGCAGAGATTGAAGCAGAAGACGTAGCCAAACGTTTAATGGACTATGGCTTCCACGCGCCAACCCTCAGCTTCCCCGTACCAGGCACCATCATGATCGAGCCTACCGAAAGCGAGGACAAAGCCGAGCTGGACCGTTTCTGCGATGCCATGTTGAGCATCCGCGATGAGATCCGCGCTATTGAAGAAGGCAAAGCCGATAAAAAAGACAATGCATTGAAAAACGCACCGCATACGCAACACGTAGTGATCAGCGCTGACTGGAAACACGGGTATACCCGCGAACAGGCTGCGTTCCCGCTGTCATACATTCGTGAGAATAAATTCTGGCCAAGCGTGGCAAGAGTGAACAACACCTATGGCGACAGAAACCTGATCTGTACCTGCGAACCGGTTAGTTCATATGTAGAAGCAGAAGCATAATTTTAGTTTTATAGAATATAAAAAGGTTCTCCTGAATAAGGGGGACCCTTTTTGTTTAGCAGAATTAATAATAAAGCCGTCCACCAATTGGCGGACGGCTTTTGTTGTATACCGACTGTTACTGATAATCCTTGAAGGATCAGTCATTTTGCGCCTGGTCAAGCGCACTGCGCATATCTTTTATATCTTCTATCAGCCATTTGCCATCCTGTTTAGAGATCCAGTACTTCAATCGTCCAACGGTGGGTAAGCCCAGGGTAATGCTTCCCTCATCATTTGCCACTTTTACATTTTCTACGGTCGACTTTTCAATGCCTTTCAAATCTTCTTCATAATCTTTCGCCATCATCACCAGGTCAAAGTCGAGCCCCTGTACAGGCGCTTCTGTAGTGGGCGTTTTCCGCAGGTTGTCGTTACATTTCCTGAAATAGGCGCGCCATTTGTTAAGGTAACCGTCACTAACAAATCCGCTTTGTTGCAGGGCGCCCAGGAACTTTTCTGTGCCATCCGCATCTACAACATAATACTTAGCAGAATCAGGATTGGAGGAATGTTTTACCAGTTCGATCTTTTTCAGTTCGGTTACATTTGAACGATACCATTGTAAAAAGTTAAGGATGGTACCTGCAGGTTGTTTTTTAAATGCTTCATCAGCAGGTGGTGCAGCGTTCAGTGCAACATTGTTGCCGATAGCCGGCAGGTTGGGTTTATCAGCCGAAGCGCAGGCAGATAATAAAACCCAGGTACAAATCGCGAGGTTTGTTTGGAGTTTCATATGGTAGGGTGATTTAAAAGGGTTCAGAATAGGTTTAGGTGAATTTAATAATTAAAAGAGGCAGTTGCAAGTGTCTGATCGTTTATTTTAGTATATTTCACCCCGCGTTTTTATGACGCAAATCATAAATCGTTCTTTTAAAGCAGGTTATAATATCATTTATTTGATCAACTTTAATAATATACCTACATTAGCTTCACCTGCATCCTGGTAATCCCGCCAATCCCGCTCTAAAAACAGGTCCCGCCCGCTTTTTTTAACCCATAAACATTCATTTATGAAAAAGATCCTTTTGGGAACGATTTGCCTGATGGCAATGGCAGCGTGTAAAAATGAACCCGAAAAATCAACACAGGCAGTGGTTGCCGGTGAATCAACAAAAGCCCCTGGCCCCGTAGAGTTTGCCGATCAGAAGTATATAGACATGGGTAAGGCCAGCCTGGCTAAGTTTGCCAGTGGCGATATAGACGGCTGGGTCAGTGGAATGGCCAATGATGTAGTATTGCGTTGGTCATCGGGCGATAGTATCAAGGGCAAAGAAGCCATTGCCAAATACTGGAAAGACCGCCGCATGAACATGGTCGATTCTATCGAAACCAGTAAAGAGATCTGGCTGCCGTTAAACGTACATCAGCCACAAAGTGTAGAAAGCAAAGGCATCTGGGTATTGAACTGGCACCAGGTACATGCTACTTATAAAAACAAACAGTCACTCACCTTCTGGGTGCATCTGGATATGCATTATAATAGTGAAGGATTAATTGACGAGTTCATTCAATACGTTGATCGCTCCGTTATCAATGCGGCAGTGGCGAAGAAGAAGTGAGTAAGTTGACGAGTTAACAAGTTGACGAGTTAACAAGTTGACGAGTTAACAAGAAAATACAGTTGATAGCGTTGATGAGGTTGAGGTAGTTGACAAAGGTTCAAGCTTTCGGGGCCGCGTAGGCCGCGAAGCAGTGTATTTCTTTCTGCCCTCTGCCCTCTGCCTTCTGCCCTTTGCCTACTGCCTACTGCCCACTGCCTTTTCCCATTGCCTTGTCAACCTTATCAACTAACCTCTTCATACCCCAACTCCCATAACCCCGATAAGTAACCATTTCCCCCTGTGCATCAACAAGTACCGTAACAATCTCCCATTCCCCTTCAAACTCGTTGTTAACGAAGGCTCCTGAATAATAGATTTCCTGTGAAGGTAATTTTGGCAGAAATCGCTGGCCTGACTTTTCGTGCTGCCAGTAATGCGGATACCGTTTTACAAATTTAATCGAATGGTCATCTCCCATCGATCCTTCAATGATTGCAGGCGCTTTAAAATGCTTCGTTGATTCGGCATCGATACATTCCCCCGTTATGACACCATTAACAATTGTTAATTTCATTTCAAAGGTGACCATTTTACCCTTCAACGGCACATCGTATTCATTTCCATAGGTATAGGCGCCAGTCCATGTACCACATAACTGCTGATCATTCATAAACAAAAACAAATTATGTTAATCTGGTAGACTAAAATTAGCCCAAAGGTTCTTAAAGAAAAGGATTATACGGTATTATCTGTCCCGGGGTTTCCTGTTAGTGATATAATTTATTAAAGCCCATTTTGTTATTGAAAAGTTATCGTTTTTTTCCTGCTTTATACCTAGCGTACTTTTTGAAGTCTTACAGATGTAATTAAAATTGAGAAAGATGAAAACGGTATTAATAGCAATCTGTGCGCTGGGCTTAACACTGAGTGCGTCGGCCCAAAAAGTGGTGCGAGTTGCGCCGCACCCTAGAACTCATGTTTCAGTAGGTGTTGGATTTGGCGGTGGCTATGGATATTACCCTTATGCACCTTATTGGTATAACCCATGGTATGCTTATCCTCCGGGACCTGGATATTATCGTTCTTCAAGGCCAACAAAACTCGACCTGGAGATACAGGATATCAATAACGACTACAAGGATAAGATCTGGTCAGCACGTCATGACGAAACCCTCAGCGGTAAACAAAGACGGCAGGCCGTACACGATCTGAAGCATGAAAGGGATAATGATATTCTGCAGGCCAAGAAGGATTATTACAAGAAAGGCTAGTGTTTGTAAAGATGACGATCGTTTTGCAAGATCCTTCTGAGTCGTAGGTAAATGAAGTAAGAGATAGGATGTATGATACTCGCGAACTTCTTACTTCCTACTTCTTTAAGTTCCGGCAGCAAGTATTGGTTGTTTAGGTTATGTGGACAAAAGCCCCACCGCTGGAGGTGGGGCTTTTTATTGCTATGATTAATTACGTTAGAAAGAGTCTTTGAGGCAGGAAAATGAAGAAGTAAGAAATACGAAGTAAGAGGTAGGAGATACAAGATCTTCATACCTCCTACTTCTTACTTCTTACCTCCGTATTAAATCGCCGGATCTGGTAAAATCTTCGGTTCCATAATAGAACGGATATCTACCGGCGTTATATTCAATCGGCTGCACCACTGCGTAAAACTTTCATAAATGCCTTTCAACACATTTTTCTGATCGGGTGTAAGTTCCTGCACATAAGCCCGGCTAATGGTACGTACCGGTAAACCACGCAGCTGCAGGAAATACTTTGCACTCATGGGATACGCCTGATGTATAAGCGGGTCAACACGCGTTAGTTCAGACTGCAGCCATTGAACATCTGCCTGCTTAGCCGGGTCATTGGCGTTATTACACATCCATACCAATGCCTCCGGATAAAAATTACCACTGATAGACGACATGCCACGCGCGCCCATTTGCAAACTGTACATGGCATTGGGGGTGTGGGCATCAAAAAAGTCGAAACCCGGCACATTGGCCAACTGCAGTTTTTCTTTAACTTTTTCCAGATCGATGCTGGTGTCTTTATGGTATTTCAACCGGCCTGTATCCAACAGGGCCTTAAACACATTGGCAGATAAAATACGTTTATAAGGCGCCGGGCACTCATAAGTACCCATGGGAATGTTGGGCGTTAACGAGAACATTTTATCGAACCGCTTCAACAGCACGTCGTCATTGTCGTCTACATTGGCGAAATGCCCGGTGATCAGCACCACGGCATCGATACCGGTGTCGTAGATCTTTTTGCTGAACTCGGCCTTGTCTTCAATGGTAAGCCCGAATGAACCGGTAGCTACCACGGGTACCCGGCCATTCACATAGCGAACAATGTGATTGGTCAGCTCAAGCCGCTCGTCTTCACTGATGCTGTACATTTCGCTGCTGAGGCAGTTGGCAAAAAAACCACTCACTCCGGCTGTCAGGTAAAAATCTATCAACCGCTCCACCATATCGAAATCGATCTTTGCCTTCAGGTTGAACGGCGTTATCATTACCGGAACAAATCTTTTTTCCATCCCGTTTATTTTTGATTGTTGTTATTAAAAATGAAGGCTTCCGCCCCTTTAAAATTAAAAAATTAAATATTGTATTACGGACAATTATCATTATTTAATATCGCGCAGCCAGGCTATTGAAAATGAAGGTGTCAGGCGTTTTTTCGCAGACCGGCCAGCAACTTGCCCGTTAAAAAAATGGTCAGGGTGCCTATCACAATGGTCATGTTGGCATGCAGGTTGGTGCGCAGCCACGCATAATTATCAGGCAGCTGGCGCGAAAACGTGATCCAGAGGATCACCAGCACCCCGATAACGACGGCAATCACCGCTTCGATATTCTTCGCTTTACGGGCCAGCAGCCCCAGTAAAAACAGCCCTAAAATGCCACCCGAGAAAATACCCGCCAGTTTCCACCAGGCATCCAGCAGGCTTTTAACGCCTATCATGCCAATGCCAAAACTAATGGCCAGCACGCCCATTACACAGGTGGCCGCATACAGCACCCGCATTTGTGCTTTGGGCGAAGCCTCTTTGTTAAAGTACCGCAGGTAAATATCTTTCAGAAAAACGGTGGCCGAACTGTTCATGCCACTGCTCATGGTGCTCATGGCGGCGGATAAAATGGCGGCAATGATCAGACCCAGCAAACCGCGGGGCACTTCATTGCGCATGAAATAGGGCAATACCCGGTCGCCATAATCGGCAGGAGTAAGGTTGCTTAAGGCAATCCCCTTTTCCGCTGCCACCTGTTGCTGCAGGGGCAGTACCAGTTCCGGATGCTGATGATAATAGGCAAACAACGAGGTGCCGATAAAAAAGAACAGCATACTCACCGGCAAATAAAACACCACACACATCCAGATGCTGCGGCTGGCATCGCGGCTGTTTCGGGCGGTATGGTAACGCTGAATATAATTCTGATCGATGCCGAAATTATTGAGATTGATAAAGAAGCCGTACAGGAAGATCACCCAAAAGGTAGACATCGAAAACCCTGACACCCGGAAGCTGCCGAGGCTGAATTTATCATTGGCCTTTCCGGTTTCAATAATGTAATGGAAGCCGCCTTTCAGGTTGGAGACGATCAGGTACAGGATCAATAAGGCGCCCAGTGTTTTAATAACTGCCTGTACCACTTCGGTCCAGATAACGGCTTTCATGCCGCCCATCATGGTATAAACAATGATACAAATGCCGGTGGTGATCATAATGGCCGGCATGGAATACCCGGTGAGCGCTTTCAGTGTTAATGCAATGGAATAAAAAATAGTGCCCATGCGCGCCAGCTGTATCAGCACAAAACAGATCATGGCATAGGTACGCGCCCAGGCCCCGAACCGCTCCTCCAGATGTGTATAGGCACTGATTGCCTCACTGTTACGATAAAAGGGAACAAAGAACCGCGAAGCGATAAATGCGGCAAAAGGCATCGACAAACTGAATACAAATGAATTCCAGTTGGCACCAAAGGACTTACCCGGATCGCCCAAAAAAGTAATGGCGCTTAAAAAGGTGGCGTAAAACGACATGCCCAACGCCCAGCCCGGTATAGCACCGGAGGCAACGGTATACTGTTCAGACCCCTTATTCTTTCTGCTCAGCAATATACCCACCGCTATCATGGCGGCGAAGTATATGACTATTATAGTTAAATCGACCGTTGGTAAATGATTCATATTACAAGCAATAACCCTTAAAGTAAATGTATAAATAATTCGGCAGGAACCAATAAGAAAGAAAAAATAAGTGTTAAAAAGACAACATGATGCCATTTAACAGTTTTTTTTCATAAAATAGCGTCCCGGCGCACCGGTATGCTTAAACTGCCCCCAAAATTTGAGTACCTTTTCTTCGTCTTCTGGCCAACGTTATACAACCGGATGGTAAAATAAAACTTTACCCAACTGACGTTGTTATTTCGTCGTAACTTATTTAGACGTATTTCTTAAACGGTACATATATGAAAAAGCTACTTCTGGTATTCGGTTTATCGCTGTTACTGGCAGCCGGTGTTTCGGCACAGGGATATTACCACGGCGGCGGCCGCTATTATGCCCGTCCGCGGGTTTCGGTAGGTGTAGGTATTGGTCCTTATTTTCCTGCGTATCCTTACTATGGTTTTGGCTATTCCCCTTATTTTGGGTATCCGCCCTTTGGGTATGGCTACCCTATGGGTTACAGCTATGGCTACCGGTATAGCCGGCCCACCAAGCTCGACCTGCAGATCCAGGACATCAGGTCCGATTACAACGAACGGATCTCCCTGGCTAAACATGATAAGAGTATAAAGAGAAAAGAACGCAAAAAACGCGTTCATGAGCTGGAACACGAAAGGGATAAAGCCATTATACAGGCGCAAAAGGATTATTACGAAAGACCGCAGCAACGCCGGCATAACTTCAACTCCAATAACAACTGATTAACAGACACCTCCCAATACACCGGGAGGTGTTTTTTTATGCCCATCTACAACCGTTAATCGCTCGTTAACCGGCCGCTTTGTTATGGTTACTATCGTAACAATTGGGTTTTTTGTCTATTATTTTCTACTACTGATAGATTATAACTTTTAAAAAACTGAGCGATAAATAAATTTGAAGCCCTTTAATCAAACTCCGTATTAAGATGAAATATACATTGGTATGCGCAGCTTTGTTGTTGACGTTTGTATCCAACGCACAAAGCTTTCACTTTGGCCCCAAACTCGATCTGAATTATTCCGCCCTTAAAGGTGATGGGGTGAAGAATAAGTACTCAGCCGGTTTTCAGGCCGGGGCTTTTGCTGAACTGGGTTTTAATAAACATTGGTCCATTCAACCAGAGTTGCTGTACACCTGGAACCCTTATAAAAAGGCTGATGATTTCATGACGTATTATAACAATTCGGGCAGAAGCGCCGCCGGTGCCGATATCAACCTGGCCTATATAAGTGTGCCTGTACTGGCGCGTTACAATTTTAATAAGTACTTAAGCGTAATGGCCGGACCGCAATTCGGTTACCTGGTGTATGAAGATGAAGACTTGTTAAAAGAAGGCCGCAAGGCATTTGAGAAAACCGAAGTAAGCGCGAACGCGGGTGTGCAGGTAAACCTTGATAAAGTTGGTTTTTATGCCCGCTACAACAAAGGCCTTACCGATATCAATGCAGTGGATGACCGCTACGAATGGAAATCGAGCCACGTACAGGTAGGTGTAGCCGTACGCATTATGTAATACTTACTCATCCGTATTATAAATTAGTTGCCAGGCAAAGGCGGGTCGCCTCCTCTCATGTGACGCCCGCCTTTTGCTCTGGCTTTTTAGTTGGGTACGGACAACAAGAATATAGATCACTGGATAAGGCTGCTGTTTGTAAGCATTACATGACTTACATAACCGCTGCAAACACCTTTAATGATTATTTTTTCGCCGGGATGTACCAACCGGCCCGCAGATTGCAGTTTATTCAATGTACACACTATCCCATTTAGGGGATCACCCGTGTTTAACACCACGATCCTTTCTGCATAAGGCATGCTTTTTATGGTAAGCACTTGTCCGCTTACCTGCAGTACTTTATTTAAATAAACCTCATTGGCATGCAAATGGTCTGTAGTGAACCGGGTATATAATTCAGTAGCAGTAACAGGAATGCCGGTTTCAGTGGTGAGATTGCGTGGTGGTTGATTGTACAGATATACCAATACACCCGCAAGAAAGGCTACAAAACCGCATCCAAGGGTAAAAACGATGTTCCTCATAAGGCGAATTTATGATTACCAATCAGGCCCTACGATCACAGTAAAGGGGGGAATTACAAAGGTTTGGAAATGAAAAAGCGTTTAACTATGGCCGGTAAAAGCCGCTGGCCAATAAACGCAGCGCATGCGTTTGGTTATAAATGGAAGCGGGTAGAAAATTTCAAAAATGGTGCCTGTTTTAATGTGATTGGAGCTTACCTGATTATATAGGTTTAACTATCAATAAGTAAAACATTACGAATGGGGAAAAGTCGGAATCTTACTTCATAACTGTCATCAACAAAAAAAGTAACTACAAACCTGTAAGCCGGATTTTGTATCCCGATCGAGATCGGGAGGCTATCATTTATCTTGCCCAGCCATTACTGACTGGATCGTTCTGCCTACCCACCCAACGTATCCCGTTTTACCGGGAGTTCGAACGAGCCGCTCTTCAACGCTGGTATACATGGCATTTCAGCATGCAAGGTTTACCCGCCCCGGCAGTCACCTGCCCAGGCCGTGGGCTCTTACCCCACGTTTTCACCATCACCCTCCCGATTGCTCAGGATGAAAACCGCCTTTTCCGCCAGCTGGCGGATTCGGCGGTCGAAGGCTGTAATTTTCTGTGGCACTGTCTGTTCCTCCTCTAACAAGTTAGAGAAAGACCCGGCTGTTCACCGGTACATTGCCCTATGCTGTCCAGACTTTCCTCACCCCGGCTAAGCCGGGGCGCGATAGCCCGGTTTGTAGTTAAATGCGAAAGTAATTAATATCCAAAATATATTTCCGTAGCACCATAGCCGTAAGCCGGATGGTAACGGTTTGCAAAGCTTTTCACTTCTTTACGCAGTTTCAGCATGTCATGAATTTCATCGCGCAACTTGCCGCTGCCCACGCCGTGTATAACGATCATCCAGGGCAGGTGGTGTAATACTGCCAGATCGAAATATTTTTCGAAAGTCTTTAACTGCAGCCCCAGGATCTCCAGGTTGCTCATCGATTCCCATGCAGGGGTAAGCGCTTCTATATGCAGATCGAGCTCAGACTTTGCCGCCTCCAGGTTCTGACGAGCTTTGCTGGCATCATAGATCTTAAAACCCGCCTTTGCCAGGCTGGCCAGATCGAGCCCGGCTGGTTTATCATCTTCGTACGGACGCGGCGGATACTCCTCGAACAATTTATACGAGAACGTAGCCTCCCCTTTCCTGCGCACTTCTTCAATACGCGTGAATACCTGTTTGGGTTTCAGCTTCAGATTAGACTCGAAATAATCGGCCTTAAGTTTAAGCGGTGTCACCAATGAAAACTCAAAACTAAAGACCGGATTATCATTCAGGTTTTCGAACGGCACATCGTGCAGGTAAAAATCCTCAAACGCCCGAATTGAATTGATCAACTCAAAATCTTCGTTGCCTAAATAAGTCAGTTTATAAGTAAATTTATAATCCAGTTCGGTTCTGTTTACCAGGTGAACTTTTAATTCGGTAACAATATCATCGCCAAATTCATCGTTCACGGTTATGGGAATAAAGGTGAGCCATACCCCATCAACCACCCGCTCGGTGATCTTTTTCTTTTCGCGCGGTAAATCATCGATGAATTTCTTTTCCTTTTTCGGGGGAATTAATTTCTTCTCGGAAAAACGCTTGAAATAAGGAAAATCCAGCTGATCAACATAAGCGGGAAATTTAACCCCACGTACCTCTACCATCACCATTTTGTCGTTAATGATGTCTATCACTTCTCCTTCTTCATTCGTTTGATTCACCACAACTTTATCGCCAACCTCAAATTTCATGGGTAATAATTTAATTGGTGCTTTTATATATATAAGTAGGCAAAGGTACGAAAACAGGTATCCTTTTTGCCCCTTTTTAACCAGCCAACCTCACTAAAGAGCATTTTTAGGCTCCCGCTTTCCACTTTTGCCCTTTTTCATTCTATTTCCACCCAGCTTAGATTCTTGTTTTCAAGGCACAAAACATACTGTAGAGTCTGTTCAACCTCATGCCAGCTTTATTGGTTTCTCGTATATGTGCCGTACATGTTTCGTACATGTCTCGTACATGTCTCGTATCTATATAGATACGAGACATGTACGGAATAACCAGGAAATACCTGGGTATCAAGTGGGAGAGACTACTAAATCTGATATAATGCTGGAATAGCCCCGGTGGGGATCGGTAGTGGGGAAGATGTGAGTGTCAGTAGAGAGTGGTAAGCTCCCGCGCCATATTTTCCCGGGCCCGGGCCTCGTATTGTTCGCAGAAAACGGGGGTTTGAAAAACGTGCCCGGTTTGCAGACAGTGCTGCAAAAACTGCTTCCGGCCCGGATAATAAACTTTGTCGGGATAAATGCGGTATTCCCGTCGAACCTGCCGGGTATAGGCTTCATAGGCCGCCCAATCGGCGCCTAAAATTGACATATCAAAATCAAGGAATAATTGCAGATCGCCGGTATGGGTCACTGCGGTGGTAATAGCATGCGTTTGCGTAGCCTCGATGTACAATTTAACCTGTTCCGTTTTTTCGGGTGGAACCGATAATGCCTGTAACCGCTTTACCGCCAGTTGGGCACTGCGGGGTTCGTTGTCTTTTCGAAGCACATTGTAAATGATATCATGGTAAAAAACCGAAAAGGCCACTACATCTGCGTCTCTCAATTCGTGCTCGTAACTTTCGCAAAAAGCCAGTAACGCCTGTATGTGTGCCAGGTTGTGATAATGCCTGCGGGTGGTAGTATATTTTTTTTCCAGCTCGTTAAAAAGCCGGTCACTCAATGCAGGGTCACTACAATACTTACCAGCCAGTTGTTCCCATATGGCGCGGAGATTATGCTGCTTTTGCGAGTCTGCTTTTTCTGTAGCCATAAAAAATATAAATGATCAGGCCCAGCAACAACCAGCCCAAAAACCAGGCCCAGTTACTTTTTGTCATACCCGTAAGCAGGTACAAACAGGTGGTTACGCCCATCAGTGGAATTAAGGAATATTTTTTAACCACGGTAACTATACCCAATACAATGGCACTCAACCAGAAAACGATCAGGGAGATCTTGGGTACGGCCAGGTCCATAAAACTTACTTTATTAGCTGCGTAATCCGCATCGCCGGAAAAATCAAAATTGAACATGTCTGAAAAATAACCGGGTGCCCATACTCCCAGAATGATCAGCGCAGCCAGGATGAGCAGCGGAAAAATAAACCGGGCATTGATATGCGGCATATTAAACCGGCCGGCCACCTTTTCTTTACGGGGTATCAACAACACACCACCACACACCAGCACAAAGGCAAACAGCGTAGCTATACTGGTAAAATCCAGTACAAAGGTTTTATCGGTAAATAAGATTGGAACGCCCACTACCAGGCCGGTTAGAATAGTAGCAAAAGAAGGCGTTTTGTATTTTTTGTGAATGGTTTGAAACACGGGTGGTAATAATCCATCACGGCTCATGCTCATCCAGATACGTGGCTGTCCCATTTGGAACACCAGTAATACGCTGGTCATGGCAATAACGGCACACACAGAAACCAGTAATTGCATCCAGCCTACGTTCTTTACTTCAAAGATCTTGGCCAGCGGGTCGCCCACGTTTTCAAACTGTTTGTAGTTTACTACGCCAGTGAGTACTAACGCCAGTAAGATGTACACCACCGTACAGATCACCAGCGAATAGGTCATTCCCCGGGGCAGGTCGCGCTGGGGATTTTTACTTTCTTCGGCCAGTACACTTACCGCATCAAAACCAATATAGGCAAAGAACACACCCGAAACAGCTGCCATCACTCCCCCAAAACCATTCGGCATAAACGCTTTTGTACCTGCATCATTTACCGGTAACCAATTGGCCGGATCGATATAATAGGCACCCACAATGATCACCAAGGCCACTACGGCCAGCTTCAGGATCACCATGGCGTTGCTGAAATTCCTTGATTCTTTGATCCCTACATACACCAGCGATGTGATCAGCACATTGATGATCAGCGCCGGCAAATCAAATATAACTTTCAGGGAACCGAGCATGGGGGGATTGTTCCAGGCATTTAGTAATTCGGCATTGGCCTGGTTCTTAACAAAGGCTATCTGTTCGGCTGATGTTTGAGAAGCATAATTAAGAAATGTTTTTTTCGCTTCCAGGTAACTGCAGGTGAGGTAATCGGGCATATGCACATTTACCTTGTGCAGAAAGGAGGTGAAGTAATCGCTCCACGAAAATGCCACATAAATATTCCCGATGGAATACTCCATGATGAGTGCCCAGCCAATGATCCAGGCAAATAATTCACCAAAGGAGGCATATGCGTAGGTATAAGCGCTTCCGGCAACCGGAATACGGCTGGCAAATTCTGAATAACAAAAAGCGGTGAATGCGCAGGCAATTCCGCATATGATAAACAACACCACCACCCCGGGACCGCCTTTAAAACAGGCATCGCCCAAACTGCTGAAGCTGCCCGCTCCTATGATAGCGGCAATACCAAAAAAGGTAAGATCACGTACTGTTAATACCCGCTTTAACCCTGAAGCCCCATGCCCCTCATCGCTTCCTTCCTTTAAGATCGATTCAATTTTTTTTGTGCGAAACAATGAGTTTGACATGATGTGGGGTTTGAGCGGGAAAATTACTAAAAAAAGCGAATGATTGTTAGTATGTTAATCTTCAATATTCTAATGCTCCCTCTGTACCAGAAAATGTGCTAATTCACGCAAAGGTTCTTTTCTACTGGTAACCACTGCCATTTCCTCCAGATGTTCAAAGGCTTCGTTGATGTATTTTTCTTTGAGACCGGCAGCCCATTTGTTAACCCCACAATCATCGAAAACCGATAATACGCGGGCCACTTTATCTTCCGGATTCTCCTGCATAAGGCGTTTTAATTCTTTTAACTGGGCGGCATTGGCCGATTCCAGCGCCTTGATCATTAAGAAGGTTTTTTTATTGGACATGATATCGCCGCCGGGTTGCTTTCCAAATTTTGCAGGATCGCCATAGGCATCCAGGTAATCATCCTGGATCTGAAACGCTATACCCAGGTTGCGGCCAAAAGCGTAGATGTGTTCCTGGTTGGCTTGTCCGGCCCCGCCTAAAATAGCGCCCAGGCTCAGGCTGGCAGCCAGTAATACGGACGTTTTTAATTCAATCATCCGGATGTATTCATCCATTTTCACTACTTCCTGTTTTTCAAAATCCATATCCATCTGCTGTCCTTCGCACACTTCTTTGGCGGTTTGATTAAACAGGCGGATCACCTTGTGCAGGTAATCGTTGCTTACCTGGTTCAGGTAATCGTAGGCCACAATCAGCATCACATCACCGGAAAGCAAAGCGGTAGACTCGCCATACTTTGCATGCACGGTAGGCTGGTTCCGGCGCAAAGGCGCCTTGTCCATTATATCGTCGTGAATGAGGGTGAAGTTGTGAAACAGTTCTATGGCTGCAGCTACCGGCCAGGCATCTTTACTGATCTCATCGAACAATTCATTGCCCATTAAACACATTACCGGGCGCACCCGTTTGCCACCCAGGCTTAAAAAATATTCATCAGCATCGTATAGGCTGGATGGTTCCTTTGGGAAGTGGCGTACGTTAAAATATTGGGCGAATTGTTTAGAAAGGGCTTCGAAACTATGCATATGCTTTTAAATAGTAGAATACGGTTTTTTGAAAAATACAAAGGGCAGAAGGCAGAGAGCCGCGACGCGGCAGCTGTAAGTTGTGAGTGAGTTTCCGATTTGCCGGATTCATAAAAGCTAGCGAGCACATTCACTACTCACTACTCACTACTCACTACTCACCACTCTTTTCAACTCGTCAACCCTGTCAACGCCATTAGCCTGTTAACTGATCAACTACTTCCTCTTCCCCTTCTTAGCCGGAATATATTTGCTCTTACCACCAGCCGGTTTCTTCGTCTCCCCTTCTTCCTTCAGGCTTTTGGTAATTACCCATTCGTAGTCGAGCTGGCGTTTGGTTAAATTGGCTGCCACTACTCTTATGCGCACTTTATCGCCCATTCCAAACTTGCGGCCGCTGCGTAAACCTACCAGGCTGTAATCGCTTTCCACATGGCGGAAATCATCGTACTCCAGCAGGCTGTTCATGCTTACCAGGCCTTCACACTTGTGCTCGATGGTCTCTACCCAAAAACCAAAGGAGGCTACGCCACTGATCACGCCTTCAAATTCCTCGCCGAGGAACTCTTTCATGTATTCTACCTGCTTGTATTTATTGGCTGCGCGTTCAGCTTCCATAGCCGAACGTTCTTTTTCACTGCAGTGTTTACACTTCTGTTCCAGCTTTTTCTCAGGTTCCACATCTCCGGTCAATACCTCCTGCAAAATGCGGTGTACCAGTACGTCGGGGTAACGGCGTATGGGTGAGGTAAAGTGACAGTAGTGTTTAAACCCTAAACCATAGTGACCGATATTTTCGGTGGTATATATAGCTTTGGCCATGGTACGTATGCCCAGCTGTTCCAGCACGTGCTGTTCGGGTTTACCCTGAACATCCTGCAACATCTGGTTAAAAGAGGCGGCTATGCCTTCGGGTGTACTGGTGTCGAAGGTATGGCCATACTTTTTGGCAAACTCCACAAATGGCGCCAGTTTCTGTTCATCGGGTGTATCGTGTACACGGTAAGGGAAGGGCAGGTCTTTTTTATTCACCTTTACCTTGCTTACATTTTCCGCTACTATGCGGTTGGCCAGCAGCATGAACTCTTCAATCAGCTGGTGCGCTTCCTTGCTTTCTTTTACCATGATACCGATGGGCTTACCGGTTTCATCGAGCTTGAAGCGTACTTCCTGCGAAGAGAAGTTAATAGCACCTTTCCTGAAGCGTTTGGCGCGGAACTGCTGCGCGAGTTTGTTCAATAGCATGATCTCACCCTGGTACAGACCTTCGCCTTTTTCAATGATCTCCTGTACTTCTTCATAGGTGAAGCGGTGATTACTATGGATCACCGTTTTACCCAACCAGTATTGGTTCACCTCACCGGCTTCGGTTATTTGAAAAATAGCGGAAAAGGTCAGTTTATCTTCATGCGGACGTAAGGAACACAATTCATTCGAGATGCGTTCGGGCAGCATGGGAGCTACGCGATCGGGCAAATACACGGAGGTAGCGCGATCGTAGGCTTCTTTGTCGAGCGCCGTATCGGGTTCTACAAAATGGCTTACATCGGCAATGTGTACGCCTATTTCGTACATACCGTTCTTGAGCAGGCGAATACTCAGGGCGTCATCAAAGTCCCGGGCGTCTACCGGGTCGATGGTGAAGGTGAGAACATCGCGTACGTCTTTTCTTTTATTGATCTCATCCTGCGAGATGGTATCCGGGATCCTTTCTGTTTCTTCAATTACTTCCTCCGGGAAAAATAAGGGGAACCCGTTTTCCATCAGGATCTCCTTCATGGCCATATCGCCTTCGTTACCGGCTTCCATGATCTGGATAACAGCACCTACAGGCTTCTTCTGTTTTTCCCATTCGGTAATGCGAACGATCACCCGATCGCCGTCTTTAGCGCCGTTCAATGCCGTTTCGGGAATGAAAAAGTCCGGCATGGGCTTTTCGGTATCTGCGGTAAAGAAAGCGGCGTTTTTGCCTATTTCTATTTTACCGAGGAACTCCATTTGTTTGCGCTGCAAAACGTCAACGACCGCTCCCTGCTGACGACCGCTTTTTTTAGCGGAGCCGCCTAATACGCGTACGCGTACGGTATCGCCGTGCAGGGCAGTATTAAAATCTGCCGGGCGCACGAGTATATCATTAGGAAGATTATCGACAATTACATACCCGATGCCTGACCGGGTAATATCTAAAACACCTTTCAGGGTGTGTTGCGAGGAAGCTTCTTTCTTCTTTTTCTTCTTAGCTGGTTTCCTGCTCATTCAATCATTTTAATTCGTGATACTGAAATCAGTAATGAATTTACTGATAATATCAGTAAACTGATGCCCCTCATTAAAAAGGAATTGGATTTCAATGGGTATTACATAAATGGGGTAATCCTGTAAGGTTTGTCCAAATTTTATGAGGCGAACGGCATCTTTTTCAGTAGTAAGTATAATTTTATTTTCTGTGGGGATGTTATTAAACCGCTTTACGATCTCCTTCCAGTCGTCGATGCGAAATATGTGGTGGTCGCCGTATAATATTTCGTAGTAGGTTTTTGTAGCATCCTGCAAATATTTTTTCAATGGCATTGGATTGGCAATGCCGCTTACCAGCAATACTTCGGTAGCTGTATCCAGTGATACTCTTTTTTTGCTGATAATGTGGTAAGGCGATCCATACCGGATGGTGGTAAAGAACAATTGTTGGTGTGGCAGTAATTTTATTTCCTGTTTGATCCGTTCTTTTTCTTCCACCGACAATACCGCCGGGCATTTGGTGACCACAATTACATCGGCCCGTTTGTACGACCGCCTTTCGTCGCGCAGGTCGCCGGTAGGCAGCATCCAGTCGCGGGTAAACAGGTTATCGTAATTAGTCAATACAATATTCAAGCCCGCTTTAATGGCGCGGTGTTGAAAAGCATCGTCGAGGATCACCACCTTTGTATTGGGCCTGTCGTGCAGTAGTTGCGGTATGGCCACAATGCGTTCTTCCCCCACGGCAACGGTCACATCGGGAAATTTTTGATGAAACTGCATGGGTTCATCGCCAATATCGAGGGCCGTAGAATTTTCACCTGCCAGTGCGTATCCCTTGGTGCGGCGTTTATACCCGCGGCTTAAAATGGCCACCTCCATATTGGTGTGCAGGTATTTTACGATCCATTCTACCATGGGACTTTTACCAGTGCCGCCTACTGACAGGTTTCCGATGCAGATGAGTGGCAGATTAAAACCGGTTGACCGTAGTATCTTTTTGTCATACAGTCGGTTACGTAACCAAATCGCTGCGCCATATACCAGGGAAAAAGGAAACAACAATATGCGGAACGGGCGCAGCAACGGAGCGTTAAAATTCATATATACGATGCGGTGTAATGCAAAAATTTAAAGGTACATCAAATTCGTCGATGTCCTCAATGTATTCTACCGCGTCGAAAAATGAGAAACCGATCTTGATTGCTTCAGGCCGGCATTGTGCCAGGTACCGGTCGTAATAGCCTTTTCCGTACCCAACCCGGTACCCGCGGGTGTCAAATCCCAGCAGGGGAACAAAGATGAGATCAAGCTGCAGGGGCGGAATTACAATGCCGCCAATGGGCTCCAGGATGTTGAACTTGTTCTTTATAAAAAGTCCATCTTTTTCAACCAGTACGGCCTCCATATCAAGCAGGTCTACATGAATTTTAGGCCAGCCTACCCGCATGATCAGGTTCTGTTCTTTAAGAATTTCTTCACAAACCGACACGTCGAATTCGCGGCGGTTGACCAGTGGATGATACGATAACAAATAATTAACCGGTGGAAGGACCAGTTTTTTGAAGTTGGAAGCTATTAATGCGGTTTGTTTTTGCAGTTCATCTTCCGGCAAGTTCATCCTGCGCTGTAAAAATTCTTTTCTAACGGTATTTTTTATCATAATAGTTCTTCCAGTTGCTTTTGTATCGCAGCTGCCTGAGAGTTGATAAATGTCCCGTTTACGTTATCAGAATAGGGAATTGATGCTATCCTGGGAAAGTTGCTCCATTGTACTATTTCCTCTTCATAATCAAGGTATTGGTCGTTAAAGACCCAGCCGATTACCGGTATTTGTAGCTCGCGGCACACCCGTGCTGTTAAAAGGGAGTGGTTGATGCTCCCGAGGTAATTTCGACTGACCAGGATTACTTTTGCGCCGAGCGCTTTGATCAAATCGGCTACAAAGGTAGTATTATTTAACGGAACCAGTAATCCCCCTGCCCCTTCGATGACCAAAGTGCGGTTGACATTGGGCATTCTATCACAAATATGTTGAATATCAATGGTAATCCCTTCCTCCCGGGCAGCGATATGTGGCGATGCCGGTTTCGACAGCCGGTATACTTCCGGGTGAACAATTGAACCGTTTTCCTTTAGCCAGCGCGACACCCATTCACTGTCGGTGCCGTCTTCAAAACCGGCCTGTACCGGTTTCCAGTAATCGGCGTTCAATGATTTAGCTACGATGGCTGACACGAAGGTTTTGCCTATTCCGGTACCTATACCGGTAACGAAGATTTTTTCCATGTTTTTAGATTCCGCAACACAAAGTAATTGCGGGGTACGAAGTTCGGAGTTTTTCTTACTTCCTACTTCTTACCTCCTGCCAACCTTTGTTAATGAAACCTAAACGCCTTCTTTATTTACAAAGATGCTGAAGATGGTAGTTCCATAATTGCGGGCAGTAACAAACAGGGGATAGCTTTCGTAATTATTACGCGGAGTATGTTCCAGTACAAACCAGCCGCCGGGTTGCAGCAGTTGTTTTTCTACAATCAGCTTTGGTAAATCATCGATGGTGCCCAATGCGTATGGCGGACCGGCAAAAATAAAATTGAATTTGCTGGTGCACTGGCCAATGAATTTGAACACATCCATCTTTACCACGTTAAAGTTCTCCAATTGCAGGGTGGCTGATGTTTTTTTAATAAACTCGTACATCGCAGTATCCTTCTCTACAATGGTACAGGCTGCTGCGCCGCGCGATTTAAGCTCGTAGCTGATGCTGCCGGTTCCGCCAAACAAATCGAGTGTATGTAAGGCTGTTATATCAAGATTGTTCTCGATGATATTGAAAAGTCCTTCCTTGGCAATATCCGTGGTAGGCCGGGTATGCGGCATTTTACCTGGCGGATTGATCTTTCTTCCTCCTAAATCCCCTCCTATTATACGCATAATGCCATTTTCAAAAGCGGTGAAAAGTAATGGGTGGGAAATGCTGAAAATGCCTTATCCAGCTTAATGCTTTCGGGCATGCGGTCCCACTGAACCTGTAAGAAATATTTTAACAACTCCTGGTACAGGCGTGATTGTTCATCGAGCAAACCGGAAACGATCAGCGTTACTTTATCCTGGCTGATGTTAAACTTGTTACAGATACCCAGCAGGTAGTACGATACGTCGTCTGGTGTTTGGTAAGTGTATGACTGGATCAGCTGAATTTTTTCGCCATTGAAAACGGCTACTAAAAACTGATCGGCCCGCATTACCATTTTTATTACCTGTTCGCCGGCCGATGGTTGTACCTGTTGATCGTACAATAGCAGCGTATAGTAATGCCAGTAGTTGCCGCTGGAGAATTTCCGCTGCAACAGGGCATGTATTTCGCGGGGAACCCGGTAAATATTGTACATTTTATAGCCAATCACTTTTTCACTCAACAACAATCCCTTTTTGGCATTTCCGTATAAGATCTCTGTTACCGGCTGGTTCAATTCAATATGAAAAACCTTTTCCGGTAAAAAGTTACTGTCGGTATAATTGTAAATGATAAAGGCTTCTTTAAACTGCGATTGCAGCCACTCGTCGTTGGTTACAATTTCCAGCAGGTTTTCCAGCATGGTTTTGCCTGGTGTATAATCGAGGTTGTATTGCCGAAGCCCCACAAAACGCTTTTGCTCTTTGTTGTAGATAACAAAGCTGAACATTTTCTCCCCTACTTCTATCAACAGCTGACTGTTTCGAAGCTCTTCGGAGTCCCGCATTTCAGGAACAATATCAAAATTAGCCTTTAGCATAATTATCAAAAGTTGCAATGATACTAAAAATATCCTAGTTACCAGAAAATACCGGTATCCTATTCATTATTGACCGCTCACGATTCACCCGTATCTTTGCAGCCCCTTAAAGATATGAGCACCTTATCTAAAAATACAGCATTCCAGGTACAACTCACTACCCGGCAGATCATTAAAATGGCTGCACCGATCAGCTTCTCCATTTTAATACCACAAATCAATTTTGTTACCAATAATATTTTTTTAGGGCATTATAGTAAAGAAGCACTGGCCATCGCCGGTCTTACGGGCGTGTATTACCTTATATTTTCAGCCATTGGGTATGGGCTGAACAATGGCCTGCAGGCACTGATTGCCCGCCGGGCCGGGGAAAACAGACCGGAAGAAATTGGTAAACTGTTCAGTCAGGCTGTATTTATAGGGCTTACCGCCTCATTGCTGGGCATTCTGCTTACCTATACGGTTACTCCGTATCTGTTCGGTTCCTTTATCAGGGAGCCCGAGCGGCTGCAACAGGCTGTTTCTTTTTGTAAGATTCGCATCTGGGGCCTCCCCTTTTTATACATTTATCAAATGCGCAATGCCCTGCTGGTAGGCACCAACCAGAGTAAATACCTGGTGGGGGGCGCTTTGGCCGAGGCAGGCACCAATATTCTGCTCGATTACCTGCTGATCTTTGGTCGGGGCGGGTTTTCCGAAATGGGCCTGAACGGGGCTGCTGTGTCTTCCATCATTGCCGAAATAACCGGCCTGCTGGTGGTTTACCTGGTGATCTGGAAAAAAGGCATCAGTCAGCAATTGCATTTATTCAAAAATTTTGGGTGGGACGGGTATCAAACGCGGCTTATTCTTTCCATGTCGCTCCCGCTTATTTTTCAGCACGGCATCAGTTTGCTGAGCTGGGAGTATTTTTTCCTGCTTATAGATGCCCATGGAGAAGTTGCCCTGGCCGTTTCCAATACCATGCGCAACATCCTTGGGCTGGCCGGTATTGTGATCTGGGCTTTTGGTTCCACTACCAATGCCATGGTAAGCAATATCATTGGCCAGGGTAAACAGGAACTGATCTGGCCACTGATCAGAAAAATGATCCGGTTAAGCCTGGGTTCGGCCATCGTTATAGCCATCTTCCTCAATTTGTTTCCGGGATTGCTGTTTTCGGTTTATGGTCAGTCGGGCGGGTTTGTTGCTCAGGCCATTCCGGTGGTGCGGGTAATGTCGGCAGCCATTTTGATGATGTCGCTGGCGGTGGTATTCCTGAATGCCGTTATCGGTACGGGCAATACCCGTATTTCCATGCTGGCTGAGATCTTCGCCATTGTGTTGTACTGCATATACATTTACCTCACCTTAGATAAATTCTTTTTATCGATCACTTTTGGCTGGATGAGTGAGTGGCTGTACTGGACCTGTTTGTTCTTACCTTCTTTCTTTTATATGCGCAGCGGCAAATGGAAGGATAAAGTGATCTAGTTACCGGTATTCTTCCAACAACTTCCTGCCTTTGGCTTTTATGTTGTTGTCTTCGCTCATTTTAACGGGCATTTTGAGCATGGTTTCCAGTAGCTCTACGGCCTTTTTATCGTTGTCTTTACGATGGTATGATTTGGCCAGTTCGAGGTAGTTCAATAAAAAGGAGGGATTGAGCTGGCGGCTTTTTTCGTAAAATTTAATGGCTTCGTCCAAACTGGCTTTGGGCAATGCTTCATAAGCCACTTTCACCAGCCATTTTTCTACCGAATTCAGGTCGCTTACTTCATAGTGCCATTTGGCCAGCACGTGATAGGCTTTGTAATTATTGGGATCGAGCTGAACGCCTTTTTCAGAATAGGATTTTACATCCTTTACCGCTTTTATCTTTTCATCGCCGGAAGATATAAGGGCCATGCGTCCCATGGCGAGGGCCATAACCACATTGGCATCGGAGCTATTGGCATTCACACTTAAGGCCTTTTGCGCATACACGCGGGCGTTTCCGTAATATTCTTTTTGTTTGTCTTTTGTTCCCTGGTGTTTTCCTAGAATACTGTAGAGCTCGCTTATTTTAATGAGGGCGGTTAAATTGTTGGGTTGTACCCGAATTATATCCAGGTACTTTTGCAGGGCTTCCGGTTCTTTAAATGCGCTTTCGAGCTGTTGTGCATCTTTCAACAGCCCGTTGATATCCTGTGCATCGTTTTCGAATGGCAGGATTAACAAAAGCAACAGCCCTATTGTACGTCCCAGTTTACCCATCAAATTTCTTAAGTAATGTAACGCCCAGTTTCCCCTGGAAATTTTCTACAGGGGCATCCAATTTATAGATTGAAATACTGATCTCTGAACTAAATGGATATCGATGTTTGATCTTGCGAATAATGCTGTCTGCCACCTTTTCCAAAAGACCTGTCGGTATTCGCATACGTTGCTTTACAATATCAAGTATTTCAACGTAATTGATCGTATTTTTTAAATCATCAAATGTGCTGTCGCCTTCTTCATATACTACCCGGACATTTATTTCATATTCACTGCCGGTTAGTTTCTCCCCTTCATAAATACCATGAAATGCATGGAGCCGGACCTGATTTAATTCGATAACAACCATAAACTTATTTTGTTTTGCTAAAACAATGCCATAAAAACAGGTGAAAGGTGAAAGCTGTAAGGCGAAAGCCAATACACCTCTGCGCCAAATATAAAATACCAAACGCTGAAAGTCTAAACCTAATGCAGATGGTGCATCCGGTTTCGACATTCAGCGTTTGCATGCTCTTAAAGCTTTAAGCTATTGGGCTTTAGCCTTTCACCTTTGACCTCTAGCCTTTCACCTTTAGCCTGGAATTCTATACCAGCCCTTTAGCTGATAAATAGCGTTCTGCATCCAGCGCGGCCATACAGCCACTTCCTGCGGCGGTAACTGCCTGGCGGTATATTTTATCCTGTACATCACCGGCGGCGAATACGCCTTCGATATTTGTTTTTGATGTACCGGGAATAGTTTTCAGATAACCGGCCTCATCCATATCGAGCCATCCTTTAAAGATGTCTGAATTGGGCTGGTGACCAATGGCCACAAAAAAGCCGCTGATGGGAATGGTTTGCAGGTCACCGGTTTTTACATTCTTTACCCGAACCGATTCTACCTTGTTTTCACCCAGGATCTCATCGGTGTTGGTATTCCAGTAAACCTTGATATTTGGGGTACGTTGTACCCTTTCCTGCATTACTTTGGAAGCGCGCATTTCTTCGCGGCGAATGAACATGTGTACGGTAGAGCATAATTTCGACAAATACAAGGCTTCTTCTGCTGCTGTATCGCCGGCACCTACTATAGCTACTTCTTTACCACGGAAAAAGAAACCATCGCATACGGCACAGGCGCTAACGCCAAAGCCATTCAGGCGTTCCTCGCTTTCCAGGCCCAGCCATTTGGCCGATGCGCCGGTAGCAATGATCACTGCATCTGCTTCCACCAGTTTATCTTCGTCGATCCAAACTTTAAAAGGAGGAGCTGAAAAATCAACTTTTGTAGCCAGGCCAAATCGAATGTCGGCCCCCATGCGGGCAGCCTGTTTTTCAAAATCGACCATCATTTCAGGCCCCTGTACCCCATTGGCGTAGCCGGGGTAGTTTTCTACTTCTGTTGTTATCGTTAACTGACCGCCAGGCTGAATACCCTGGTATAATACCGGTTTCATGTTTGCTCTTGCTGCATAAATTGCTGCGGTATATCCTGCCGGTCCGCTACCTATTATCAGGCAATGTATTTTTTCACTTTCCATAATTCTTTGCTGTATTCTGAGAGAAATTTGACAAAATTACCTGAAAATGAGTTACGAAAAATATAAAGGGGCACCGGTCTGGATAACAGGTTGATAAGCGTGGATCAGTTGATAAGTTGACGGGGTTGATCAGTTAACACGTTGACAGGTTAACACGTTGACAGGTTAACAAGTTGACAGGTTAACAAGTTGACAAGGGTTTAAAGTAAGGAGATTGAGGTAAAAATGAGAGGTTGATTGCGTAGAAAGGGGCCTGGGGGAAGCCTGGTTACGGAATTTCAATGGTTTTATATTGAACGGCGTAGCCGCCAAAGTAGCCCAGTCCGCCGCCGTGGATGTTGCTGATCACTTTACTGGGTGAGGCGAAGGGGTTGCCGATATTGGTGTAGCTGTACTCCATGGTTCGCCAGAAGTCGAAGGTGGCTTTGTCTATATTGCAATATTTTACTACCACAGAATCACCGTGCTCGAAAAAGGCATAGTTCTCCAGGTTATATTGTTTGTTCCGGTCTACCCCCTGCTCAACCTGCATATTGTAGGTTGTTCCATCGGTCAGCTGATCGTCATACACCGAATTTAAGCCGGGCATAAACGGCCAGCCATCCACCGAAGTGTAATAGCGGGTATAATTGCCGAGGCCCGGCGGATCAATGAACCGGCCCATTACAATCACTCTTTCGGGATTGGGGTTGTTGGGGGCGTCTGTCCACCACAGGGAATCGATCTTTTTTTTGAGGAATGGGATGGTAGTGGTAGCTGTATATTCCCGGTCGTCGGTTTTCACGCTGAGTGAGTATTCTTTACCCATTTCACCGGTAATAGCCGTATTTAAACTGGAAGAATCTGTTGTGTAATAATAGAGCGTATACCCTCCGGCTACCGGTACCTGGAGTTCTTTTAAGCGGTGTGTTTTTGTGCCATTTGAGATAGTGATCTCGGCGTTGTGTACAAAGGAACTGGCCAGTAATTCGGTACTGATCTGATTGAAATAATTTAGACTTTGAGATAGGATAACAACCGGCGGCTGGTCATTTTCAATAGAGGCTTCCACAACCAGTTCCGGCTCCGTATCGTTGGGCTTGAAGTTGATTGTTTTTTCGCAGGAAGAAATGATGATCCCCCATATTATAGCTACTAACCCGGTGTGCCTTTTCATGGTATCCTCATTAGCATTCAAATAACGAACCAGATATATGAAAGTTCAAATAAATATAAGTCTCTTTTAAGACATTAAAAAACCCCGGAAGGCAGTACGCCAACCGGGGTTCGTTTCTTTAATAGTACTTATACTAACCTAAATATGCTTTCAGTGCGTTGCTGTAACGAGCTTTCTGTAAACGCTTGATCGCTCTTTCTTTGATTTGACGAATACGCTCTTTAGTGAGGTCGTACTTTTGTCCGATCTGCTCAATAGTTACTCCATTCTCACCGTCGAGGCCAAAGTAAGCATTTACGATCTCTGCTTCGCGGGGGCTGAGGGATTTCAACACGCGGCGAATTTCGTTACGTAATGAATCTTTCATTACATCGTCGTCTGTATCATCACCACCTTCCAGCAAATCACCCATGGCTACGTCTTCAGCTTCGTGAACCGGAGCATCGAGCGAGGTGTGACGGGTATTGCTTTGGAAAATGTTGTTGATCTCGGTTTCGCTCATTTCGAGCAACTCGGCTAATTCTTCGGTACTTGGCTCCCGCTCATGTTCCTGTTCAAAAGCCATGTACGCTTTGTTAGCTTTGTTATAGGTGCCAATTTTGTTTTGAGGCAGGCGGACTAATCTGCCCTGCTCTGCCAACGCTTGTAAAATGGACTGGCGAATCCACCATACGGCGTATGAGATGAATTTAAAACCCTTGGTTTCATCGAAACGCTGGGCTGCTTTTATCAAACCGAGGTTGCCCTCGTTGATCAGATCGCTAAGAGAAAGACCCTGGTGCTGATACTGCTTAGCAACAGATACCACAAAACGCAAGTTGGCCTGCACTAATTTATCCAATGCCTTCTGATCACCCATCTTGATACGCTGGGCCAGTACGGTCTCCTCTTCGGGAGTGATCATCGGAATTTTAGATATTTCCTGAAGATACTTTTCTACTGCCTGCGAATCACGATTCGTAATCTGGGTTGCAATTTTGAGCTGTCTCATATCTACTTATCTACTTTAATATAAATGACTTTTATCGTCGATATTAAATCGCCTTTCTTTTTTTGTTTTGTTTAAGGGTACTATACTAACATTTGCAAGACTGACTATGTTCGGGGAGGTTGCAAGTCAGGTGCTAATAACGTGTTAATCCATCCGGTACTGTCTGCAAAAGTAACATTCAATCTTCAAACCTCATAGCTTTTGTGGATAAAATAGCAATAACATAAACAATATTTTACTAATAATTAGTCACGAATACATATTTATTCTTATGCCAATCCCCCAAACGCCTGTCATATCTCATTTTTCCTAATAACTGGTAGCAAATTTCAGTCCCTACGTAACCTGTTAATAAAATAATTCAAACAAAATAAAAGAAAACACCCAGCAACTAACAAATTAGTTATACATTTGATTAACTAAAAGGTTAGTTATAATGAAGTCTCTTACAAAAGCCGAAGAACAGGTAATGCAGATCCTGTGGCAGTTAAATCAGGGTTTTTTAAAAGACCTGATGGATGCGATGCCCGAACCCAAACCGCATTCCAATACCGTTGCCACCATACTTAAGATATTGATTGAGAAGGGGTTTGTAAATTATGAAGTACAGGGGCGCAATAACCTGTACAAACCGGCAGTAAGTAAAGCCGAGTATGGCAAAAAAAGCATCAACCAACTGGTAAAAGGATATTTTGAAGGCTCGGCGGCCAAATTGCTCTCGCATTTCGTGAACGATAACAAGCTGAGCCAGGAAGACCTGGAAGCGTTGCTGGAACAAATCAAAAATGCCAAAAACGATAATCAATGACCTTCTTACTGTACCTGGAAAAAGTTATGCTGTGCTCCGGCATTCTGCTGGGCTATTACTGGCTTTTTTTACGCAATAAGCGGTTTCACCACTATAACCGGTTCTACCTGCAAGCCACCCTGCTGTTATCGGTTTTGCTCCCCCTGATCAGGATACCGGTGTTGTACCAACCCCAGAGCCCGGTAAACCAGGCCGTATACCAAACCCTGCAGGTGCTCACCGTTGATCGTGGCGAGGAAGAAGCAATGGATGCCGGCCCCGGATTGATAGCCCGGCTGTTCACCCTGGACAATGTGATCTACCTGTTGTATGCAGCAGGTATGCTGGTGCTGCTTTTTATGCTGGTCAAATCGCTGTTGTACATCAGGCGTATATCAAAGCATTATCCGTTTGAACGCATCAGCGGGTTGAAGTTCTTTAATACGGGAGAACCGGGTACACCATTTTCTTTTTTCCGGTCAATTTTCTGGAACAATGAACTGACATTTAACAGTCGCGACGGCCAGCAGATCTTTCGCCATGAACTGTTTCATGTGCAGCAAAAACATTCCACCGATATTATATTCACCGAACTGATCACAGCCCTTTTTTGGGTGAACCCATTTTTCCATCTGCTGAAAAAGGAACTGAAAGCCATTCATGAGTTCCTGGCCGATCAATACGCCATATCGGGCAACGACCGCTACGATTATGCAGAATTACTGGTACTGCAAACCATGAAGGCCAACTACCCGTCCGTTACCAACCATTTTTTCCAAAACCATATCAAAAGACGTATTGCCATGATCACTAACAATCAAAGTACCCGGTACAGCTATCGCAGCCGGTTAATGGTGCTGCCTGTACTGGCCCTTGTTTTCTGCACGATCGCCTTTCGTGCGCAACGGTCTGCCATTGAAATTGCTAAAAAGCCATTGACGATCATGGTCGATGCCGGCCATGGCGGCATAGATCCGGGCGCCCAAACCACGGATGGCAAAGTGAAAGAGAGTCACCTGGTGCTTCAAATAAGCCAGACAATACAGCGCCTGGCACCGGCTTATAATGTGAACGTGGTTATGACACGTACCGATGAGAATTTACCGGGCGGCAGTACCACTATTCATGATGGATTAAGGGCCCGTACCGCCATGGCGGAGAAGATCCAACCTGATATGTATATCTCCATACACGCTTCCTATAGTGATGAGCCTGTCACTACCCGAACCGGTTTTGAGATTTATATTCCCAATGATACCACGCAACGCGTTAATCAGTCGAAACAATTAGGTTCTGTTATAGCCCAGGAATTAAGTAAGGTATATGCAACCAATCAGACCTTGAAAACGCGCACCAATCAAAACATCTGGGTGTTGCAGCGCACCCCCTGTCCTGCCCTGCTGATTGAATGCGGTTTCATCAATAATGAAAAAGACATGGCTTATTTCAGCGACCCTGCCAACCAGGAAGCTGTTGCCAAAAAGATCCTGGAAGGCGCTGTGAACTATCACAACAAACCGGTAAGCATGGCCCAAACCAAACCGGCGACTGACTACACCTCCATGAACAGTCCGCTACGGGATTCTATTCTGTACAAGATCAGCAAACATTTTAACCGCACTGCCAGTTATCCCAAACAGGCGTTGGCCAGTCAGGCGGAAGGGGTGGTATACTTTTCGATAGCTGTTGATAACAAAGGAGAGATCGGTAATTTAAATATCTATGACGAGGCTCCTGTTGAAGCCAAAACTCTAAACAACCTGGTAATTGTAAGCTATATTGATAATAAATCACCTGCCGGTGCCGGACCACTTAGCCAATCAGCAACACAAACGCTATTCCGGGATGTGGTAAAAAGCGTGTATGAAAAGAAACCCCAATTAACGAAAGGGGATCATTTGCCACCTGCCCAATACTTTTTCAAAGTCGCTTTCCGACTTGATAAAAAACAGGCGCCCATTACTTAAATAAGAAATTTAGCATATAAGAAGAGTCATTTGCCAGGGGGTAAATGACTCTTTATTTTAATACCAGCTTTGTGTAGCTTTTAACCCCCGGTTCAACCAAAATTTTACATTAATTATACAGTATTTTCTATAGCTTTCGCCCGGAATTAAAATTGGGTTAAGGCCCTCATTAACATGTTAAAGAAAGAACGACAAGCTTATATTTTACACCAGGTGAACCTTCACAATAAGGTGATGTCAAGTAACCTCAGCAGGGACATGAACGTATCGGAAGATACCATCCGCCGCGACTTGCAGGAGCTGGCCGATGAAGGTAAGATCATAAAAGTGCATGGCGGGGCCTTGTCGCACTCTTTCAGTCAGGTACATTATACCTCCTCCCAGGTATATTCACACGATCATAAAAAAACCATTGCCCGCAAGGCCGCATCGCTTATACATGATGGCATGTTTGTGCTAACAACGGGCGGCACCACCATCATTGAAATGGCCAGGGCCCTACCACCGCGGTTAAAAGCCACCTTTGTTTCGGGCAGCATACCCGCCATACTGGAATACATGCAACATCCATCGGTGGATGTGATTGCCATCGGCGATAAAGTTTCCAAAAACAGTAAGATCACAACCGGCGGCGAGGCCATCACGCAAATCAAACGCATTCGCGCCGATCTGTGTTTTTTAGGGGTTAACGCCATTAGTCTGAAAGATGGCATTACCGACAGCGACTGGGATGTGGTGCAATTGAAAAAAGCGATGGTGGAATCATCGCAAAAAGTGGTATGCCTCAGCATTGCCGAAAAGATCAACAGCATTCAACCGATCCACATTTGTGAGATCAGTAAAATACATATGCTGATCACTGAATTATCTCCTGATGATCCGATCCTGAAACCATACCGGGATGCGGGGATAGAAGTTATTTAGCTGAAAGTTTAAAGTTGAAAGTTGAAAGTTTAAAGTTATTGGGTTTGTAGGTTATTAGGTTTGTAAGTTATTAGGTTTTGGGTTATTAGGTTTTAGTTCTATGTTCTTAATTCATTGTTCCAGGTTCGCGGCCTCGCGACTAAAATCTTTATTCTAATTTTTCGGAGGCGTTGCCGTGTTGTGGTCTATTGCTTACTGTTTACAGCTTTTTCACCATTGCCCATTGCCTTTCAGTCTTTGACTCTGCCTTTTCTCCTACTGCCTACTGCCTACTGCCTTTCTATTTCTGCCCTCTGCCCTCTGCCTTCTGCCCTTCCCTAATAAACAATCTGCTCGTCGCCTACTTTCAGTATTAGTTCTTTTTTATCACTGGCTTCTACGCGGCCAACGATCTGTGCTTCGATGCCCAGTTTTTTTGCTTCCTCAATGAATTGGGGAGCAGATGCGGCATCGGTAAATACTTCGAGGCGATGGCCCATGTTGAAGACCTGGTACATTTCGCGGTTGTCTGAACCGGAGGCTTCCTGAATCAACTGGAAGATGATGGGTGGTTCGAATAAATTATCTTTGATAACCCGGAAGTTGCCGGGCAGGTATTTCATACATTTTGTTTGTCCGCCCCCACTACAATGTATAAGGCCGTGGATGGCGTCGAAATGATTGGCAAACAGTGCCTGCAACAAAGGCGCATAAGTACGGGTAGGTGATAACAGCAGTTTACCTACCTGGTATTGTTCGCGGCCAACAGTATCGGTGAGCAGGTAGGGCCCGATGTACACCACTTCACTGGCGAGGCTGTTCTCGTATGATTCTTTGAATTTTTCTGCGTAAAACTTGCTTAATACGTCGTGGCGGGCGCTGGTTAATCCATTGCTGCCAATACCGCTGTTGTATTCGGTTTCGTAAACGGCTTGTCCAAAGCTGCTGAAACCTACTATTACGTCACCGGCCTGAATTTTATCGTTGGTCACCAGCCGGTTCTTGGGCCAGCGGGCGGTCATGGTACCGTTTACGGCAATGGTACGTACCACATCGCCTACATCGGCGGTTTCCCCACCCAGGTAATGGATGTTTACCCCAAACTGTTTCAGGGAGTCGAACAATTCCTGGGTGCCGTTGATCACGGTTTCCAGTACATCGCCCGATACCAGCGTTTTATTTCTATCGATGGTGGAAGAAAATAACAGGTTATCGGTGATACCCACACACAGCAGGTCGTCGAGGTTCATGACCACGGCATCCTGTGCTATGCCTTTCCAAACCGACAGGTCGCCGGTTTCTTTCCAGTATAAATAAGCCAGAATGCTTTTGGTACCGGCGCCATCGGCATGCATTACATTCACCCAGTCTTGCTGGCCGGTAAGGTAATCGGGGTATATTTTGCAGAAGGCATGGGGATACAAACCTTTATCTAACTTTTCTGTAGCCTTGTGAACTTCTTCTTTCTGGGCAGAAACACCCCGTTGTGAATATAAACTCATTATTCTTAATTGCAATTTGAATGGGCGAAGTTAAGAAATGATGCAGGAAGTAAGAAGTAAGAGGTAAGAAAAGCCCGAATTACGGGCAATCTGAGAAATGGCGACAATCCGCCCGCCGGAACTCCTGCCTCCGAATTCTTACCTCCTACTTCCTATCTCCTACTTCCTACCTCCTACTTCCTACTTCCTACTTCCTACTTCCTACTTCCTACCTCCTACTTCCTACCTCCTACTTCCTATCTCCTACTTCTTACTTCGGCTTCCTTGGCGTACATTCGCACCTCGTTTATGAAAGTTTATTTTTCCATAGATACCATTCCGGCCTTTACGAAGGCTGTTGTTACGATAGGCACGTTCGATGGGGTGCATACCGGCCACAAAACCATTTTGGAGCAGTTGAAGCGGGAAGCCGCCCGTATTGGCGGGGAAACGGTGATCATTACCTTTCACCCCCACCCCCGTAAAGTGATCGTGAGCGGGCAGCCCGGTATTCAGCTGATCAATACCATCGATGAAAAAATTGAACTGCTCGATAAAAATGGCATCGACCACCTGGTTGTAGTGCCCTTTACCGATGCTTTTGCCAAACAAACCCCTGAAGAGTACATTCAACAGTTTCTGGTTGAGAAATTTCATCCCCATACTGTTATCATCGGGTACGACCACCGGTTTGGCAAAGACCGCAAAGGCGATTACAAATTGCTGGAAACCTACAGCCAACGCCTCGGTTTTAACCTCCTGGAAATACCGGCCCATCTGATCAATGACAACACGGTAAGCTCCACCCGCATTCGCGAAGCCCTGCTACAGGGCAATACCGATGTGGCCAATACCCTGCTGGGTTACGATTTCTTTTTTGAAGGCACCGTTGTCGATGGCAATAAGCTGGGCCGCACACTGGGTTACCCTACCGCTAACCTGCGGATAGAAAATGAAGAAAAGATCATTCCGGGCAATGGGATCTATGCAGTGCAGGCGGAGATCATGGAAGGGCAGAAGGCAGCGGGCAGCGGGCAGAGAGAAGAGGGCAATAGGGAATGGGCAATGGGCAATGGCGAAAAGGCAGAAGGCAGCAGGCAGTGGGCAGTAGGCAAAAGCCAGACAATCTTGAATGGGATGATGAGTATTGGTGTACGGCCTACCATTGGCGGTACTGACCGGGTGATTGAAGTAAATCTATTTGATTTTAACCAGGATATATACGGCAAAACCTTGCGCGTATACATCAAAAAATATTTGCGCAGCGAAGTAAAGTTCAACGGCCTCGAGGCATTAGTTGAACAATTGGCGAAGGATAAAGAAGATACTTTAAAAGTGTTAGGGTTGACGAGTTGAAAAGTGAGTAGTGAGTAGTGAAAAGTGAGTAGTGAGTAGTGAGTGGGCTCGTAGGCCGGGAAGCAGTGTATTTCTTTCTGCCCTCTGCCTTCTGCCCTCTGCCTTTCACCACTGCCTACTGCCTTTTTCAATTGCCCATTGCCTTTCCTAATTAACCATCTTCACCACCATCTCTTTTAACAACGACGCATCGGATGTACCGGTATCATTTATACCTACGCTTTTGAGGTTATAATGATGCAGCAGCAACAGCGCTTTTTCTACGCCGTTATAGCCGTAATTACGGGCTACCAGTAAATAGTCTTTCACAAACCAGGCATTCACGCCAATATTGGCGGCAATTGTTTTTTCGTCCTTGCTGGCCTGGCCAAAGATCATGTACGTTTTACTAAACAGGTTATAAAGCGTAGGCAATACAAGTTGTATTGGCGCTGCTTTGGGATTGGCTTCAAAGTACTGGATGATACGCATGGCTTTCGACAGGTCTTTTGCTGCCATGGCCGATTGCAATTCAAAAGGATTGTACTCTTTGCTTACCCCCACATACTTTTCGATATCATCTTCGGTAATGCTGGTTCTGCTGCCGAGGTTCACCAGCATTTTTTCGATCTCATTATCTATGCGGCTGAGGTCATTTCCGATATGATCAACCAGTAACAATAACCCTTTTTGTGAAATAGTGTAGCCTTTACTTTTAACCAGCTCATTGGTCCAGTCGGGCAACTGGTTATCGTACATTTTTTTGGTAGTGAATAATTCTGCTTTTGTTTTCAGCAATTTGGCAAGCTGTGTACGGCCATCGACCTTTTTTTCTTTGTATGCTACAATAAACACGGTGGATGTAAGCGGTTGCTCGATGTATGACTCTAATTTGTCGATTTCACGCATATGCTGTGCTTCCTTTAAAAGCACTACCTGACGTTCTGCAAACATGGGATATCTTTTACAGGCATTGATCACTTGTGTCCAGTCTGCATCCCTTCCATAAAACACCGTCAAATTAAAACCAGCCTCAGCCTCCGTTAAAATGTTATGCTCGGCATATTGCACTATTTTATCGATAAAATAATCCTCTTCCCCTTCAAGCCAGTAAACGGGTTTAAAAAGCTTTTTCTTCCAGTCAGATATAATTTTTTCAGCAGACATGTTTTAATAAATCGTGGTTTAAACTTTGCAATATTACCACAAAAAAAGCCGTGACATATAGCGAATTGTACACAACTGTAACACAATACAATACTACCCTTCTGCGTTCTTTGCCGACTCGTGGAAAGGTTAAATGCCAAATTCTGGCATGGTTTTGGTCAAACCCATATGCGAAACCCAATAACGACGAACTAACCCATAATAAAAACGAATACTGAACCCGATTTTATAACCTTTCAAAATAAACATACACTTATTATGAGTACAACCAATTATCCATCAGCAAGCCCACAGGGTGCTCCCCCAAAACGTGATTCAAAGAACCTGATCATCGGCTTACTGGCCGTTGGTATTCTCGGTACATGGGGATACTTCTTATGGGACAAAAACAAGTCTGATCAAAAGATCACCCAACTGCAAACACAATACGTTGCAGTAGATTCATCAAAGAATGAATTGCAAAAAAGTTTCGATGCTGCTTTAACTCGTTTGGATTCCTTAACCGGTTATAACAACGAACTGGAAGGAAAAGTAAATGACAAAACCAGCGAAATCACCAAGCTGAAAGGTCAGATCGGAAGCATCCTGAAAAAACAACGTCTGTCTGAAGCTGAGAAGAAGAAAGCTCAGTCTTTGATTGGCGAACTGAATGACAAGATCGCTAACCTGGAAGCAGAAGTAGCTCGTTTAACTCAGGAAAATCAAACGCTGACAACTGAAAAAACACAGTTGACTGCTGATAAAGAAAAACTGACTACCGATCTGCAAACTACCACTCAACAGAAAGATGAGTTAGCAAACAAAGTAGACATCGCTTCTACCCTGAATGCTTCTAACATCTCTGTTACTCCTGTAAACGAGAAAAAAGGTGGTAAAGAATCAGAAACAACCTCAGCAAAGAAAGTTGACAAACTGGTAATTGCTATGGACGTTGCTAACCGCATCGCTCAATCAGGTTCTACTGATGTTTATGTTTGCATCACTGGTCCTGATGGCCAACCAGTAGCTGTTGAAGCTTTAGGTTCTGGCAAATTCACTACTCGTGAAGAAGGTGAAAAACTGTTCACTGCCAAAGTTCCTGTTGATTTCGAAGCAGGTAAAGCTAAACACGTAGAATTTGCGTGGAAACAAAACAGCCCTTTCAAACAAGGTAACTACAAGATCGAAGTATACCACAATGGTTTCAAGATCGGCGAAGCTACCCGTTCACTGAAGAAAGGTGGCATCTTCGGATAATCTTTCACTATATATTTGAAAAAAGCCCCGATGGTAACCATCGGGGCTTTTTTTATATCTCCAGAAACTCTCTTATATCAGCAATAAGCTCTTCTTCACTAACATTTCTGGCTTCTTTTAGAACATTCAGCTTGTCGGGCGCATTCTCATTGAGCAATTCAAAATCATAATCTTAGCCTTTACTTCTACCATCAGAAAAATTCCATGAGGATAAATAAACCAGCCGAATCCCTCGTTTAAAGCCAATGGCGCAAAGATCGCCATCCCAATAATCAACAAATTCTACTTTATTAAAATCTGCCTTCGATTTTAATTTATCCAGCAAAGCAATTAAAGTTTTATCCTTTTTCATTTTGCAAAAACGTCCGTTGGTTAATATTTTATTTACTACTGAAACGCTTCAACAGGCAACTAACATTGTTATTATAACAATGCCCTGATCGATGCTCTCCCTATATGCACTATGCGCGATGTGCCGGGTTTACGCCCTTCATACTGCATACTGAACTCCAGGTTGTTCATCAGTCGTTTGGTAAGATCAAGCGTCCATAAATAGTTCTTACCCGGCTGTAAGCCTTCCAGTATAATATACCCTGATGATGAATTGGGATTTGGCACCGGATCGATCGATTTAAAGGAGATATCTGAATACGTGAATTTTGCATTTATAGAAGTGCTCTGTAAAATATTATACTTCACATCGGTATTAAGTGAGTTGGCTTTCGATTTTTCCTGGCTGGCCTGCTCATTGTTCTTATCGCTGTACTTATACCCTACTCCCATTCTGAAGTTACCGCCCTTGGTGAAGGTCAGCCTCGGTTCAGCCGAATATTGTTTGACCAGGTAATTGCGGTTATCAAACTTGGCACTGCTGGTGATCAGCTGATTGATGCCTGAACGCCCGGTTAACTCCAATGCAAATAATCTTGAGATATTCCAGCGGGTACGCGTTGACCATTCATCCAGCTTATGGCTTTCATAACCATAAGTAAGCAACGATTTGGATTCCGTACGGGAATTGGTTACATCAAATCCCCATTTCGGACTAAAGCGGTTAAACGAGAACGTGTTTACAAAACTTTTATTAAGTGTGATCAGGGAAGTATCGTTTAATGGCGCCTTAAATGGATTAAACTGCACCAGTTGGTCGGCCACTTCCTTTTTATTGATCTGTAATGCGGATTGCAGGTTTATTTTTGAAATAAACTTCCGCAGCTTATTGGCCGTATTTAAATTTATAGCAGCGCGTGGGTTCAGGTTAACGCTGTAGTTAAACGTATTGTAACTGGCTTTTACATAGACATTGGTGGGGGTAAAAATGCGAATGAACTTGGCCTGGTCCTGGAACAGGGCCGCTTCAAACTCATTCAGCTGCTGTATGCCATCGTTGTTATAATCTATCCAGGTATACTGGCCCTGGCCGGCTGGCACTTCCAGATAAGAATAGTCCCTTTTTTGTTCCTGTCCTGCCCCTACCTCGTACAACAGGTTACCGGTCAATAAGCCCTTCATTACATTCACCTGGTATTCGGCCCGGCCTAACAGGCTTTCTTCCGGTTTCTGGCCGTTCAATGTGCTGTCGAGGATCTGCAGTTTGCGGTAGGTACTGGTGAACCGGAACAGGTGCCGGGGATCTTTTGTTAAGTCGGCATTGAGAGTTACGTTCTGACTGCGGTCGGTTTTTACCAGGCTGTACGCCTGTGGGTATGAGTTGATACGGGTAAACCAGTTCACGCCCCAGTGATTGGGTTTGGCAGGGTCGGATTTCAAGTAGGCCGATGCATTGGTAAACGAAAAGCTTTGCGGGGCCATGGTATCAGTAAGCTTATCGCGAATTTTATTATGCTCTACTCCATACGCACCGCCTATAACATAGTTTTTAAGTTTAGCGAACTGCCGCGAAACATTTATGGTGGGCCGCCAGAAATAGCCTTTGCTATCGGTAGCGTCTATATTGGAAAGGGAGAACTGGTTGTTGAACTTCCAGCCTTTTATATCCAGCACCTGCGTAATGTTATGACGTAACCCCGTAAAGGAAGTACCGCGGTTGTATTCGGTTAACTGGTATTGCAGGGCATTGTTTTTTTTATCCGATACACCCACAGCAGCGGTTACTATGTTTTCATTTACCGGGTCGGTCAATAACAACGGCAGGCCCCAGTCGCGGGTAAACTCCACATTCCTTAACCGTTCCAATGGTTTAAAACGGGAGTCTACATACTCATAACCCAGATTGGTGGTCAATCTGATTCCTTTCATTGACGCTTTAAACGGAATGGCGTTTTTGAAATCTACTTTGGCTGCATACCCCCGGTCATTGCTTTTATCGATGTTTGAAAATGTGTTCACATCATAATTACTGGTAGCCACTTCGGTATTCAGCGACATATTCTTTGTAATGTTATATTCAACCCCCAGGTTGGCCACCATTTGCTTTTTGGGCGCTACCAGGAACACGGCCGGTTCAAAGTTCCCCTGCTTTATGCCGTTTTGCGGTTGTACCCAGCGGTATACCTTTCCATTAGCTCCATTAAGGTCGGGAATGTAGTTACCATTATTAGGTCCTACTTCAATAAACGACAGGGAGTATTGGGCGTTGTCGGGGTTGGTTGAATACAGGTAAATGGAATCATGGGCTCCATTATAAACGGTATCTATTCTTTGATACAGGATAGCGCCGGTTGAAAAGGTATCTTTGGGTGCATAGGGGTAGTAAGCCTGGTTAACGCTGTCGCCCAGGTTCCTTAAGAATGCTTTTTGATCGGCATCCAGGGTTTGATTTATGGGCGAGCTTTTGGCATCGGCATTACTAAAATACCCCAGCTTTACTTTTACCTTATTGGTAAAATCGGTTTCGTTGGTAATGTAAATATTCGAGTTCAGGTAATTGCGGTCGGCATATTCAAACTCCACCACTATCCGTTTGTCTTTTGTGACCATTTGTTTGGGGGTGAATGAAATTTCCGCCGTATTGTAATTGATCACATAGTCCCTGTCTTCCCCGCGCTGCATTAAAACGCCATCGATGTACACCCGTTCGGTATTGGCCAGCACCACAAAATAAAACTCGTTATTGGCGCCCTGTAACCGGTAAGGGCCCTGGTTACCTTCCTGCCCTGTGATGGTATTGCGGGTGAACTTACCCTTGGCAATAGACCCGCTGAGCATGGTATTATTGGTAATGCTATCGGTAATGGCGGTGGTGGTTTCAAAAGCCACCCCCTGCAGGCGTTTATAAAAACTCAGGAAATAACTTTGCTGCTGTCTGATATCGATATCGCCCAGGCTTAGCTGCCAGTTCTTCTTTTTGAACTGTAGAAAGATGCGGTCAAATTCATTCAGCTGCTGGGTGGTACCGTCGGGTTGAATGGGAATGTTGTTATCAGTAATGGCGGCTACAATCTCGATGCTGTCGGCCAGGTAACCGCTCAACTGCAGGTTCAGGTTACTGGTAAAAACGGCGTCCTGGCTGTTGCCAAAAGAGATGCCCCGGCCAAAGCTACCATTGTAATTTATGTTTCCGAAGTTGAAAAAGTTATCGCCGATGCCGCCTACTCCCATATATTCGGGTGTAAATGGCTGTCCCGCAAAATTATTCATGATGCTGTCGTACTGCATGCGGCTCACTGCTGCGTTCAGTCGGGTCCTGAAAACGCGGTAATGTATAATGACACTATCCAGCGGGGGTAACTGCTTCCAGGTAAGGCGGGCATTTACAAAATCAATATTGTACAGGCTGTCGGGGATGCCGGCTATGGAAACGGTACCGGGCACCAGGCTCATGCTATCGAGCTGTATAGTGGACTGCTTTACGGAAACCACCTTTTTACGCAGGTTTGACGCAGGCGCAACCGGTCGCGGATTCTGGGCAACAGCCAACAGCCAGCCAACGGAAAAACAAATGCACAGTATCAGGTTCTTCCCGATCAACAACCTAGTTTGATTTTTTATGGCCGCCCTTTCAAAAGAGGGGTATACGGTTTCAATTGAAAAGCCGGTGGTTTGGTAACCATAGCGCTTAAAGTTAGCATTTATTGCATGAAATGATATTTTATCGATCTGTTACTGGTTTGCACCGATCATTTTACCGAAGCGTGACCCAGGATATAATTGGAGCGGGATTTTTGAAGGGTAAGTCCATTCACCTTTTCACAATAGAACCCATACCGGCTGGCAATGCTGCGAATGGTTTGTTCGGAGACAAGCAGCAGTTTATTCTGTCTTGAAATTTTACGGTAATCTGAAGACAACAGGTAGGAGATAAAACCCACAAAGGCTCCTATCCTTCCCTTTTTTATACAATGAACAAAGAGCGAAACCGCATCTTTTTTGGAGGAAGTGTTTTCATCCAGCACATCGGCAATGATGAGTTTGCCCTGTGGTTTTAAATAAGTACGCAGCAGGCCGATCACCTCGTTGAGGTCATCGGTACTTTTAAAGTATTGTATGATGCTTAAAAGCAGGATGTAATCGAATTGCTTTCCGTTCAGCGTTTCTTCCAGTATTTTTTTATTGGCGGCAGTGTCTGTTGAGATAAGAAAGAAGCGGGAGGCTGGATGGTTTTTGCGACATTCTTCTATAAAGAAATCATTGATATCTGCTCCGGTAACCTGCAATTTGCCAGAAAGGGAGTCGGCCACAAAACCGGGTCCGCATCCATAATCGAAAATTTCATCGGCTGGTTGTAGCGGATACTGTTTCGCAAACTTCGATACAAAGTAACCGGTAGCCATTTTCATGACTGCATAAAACGATTTCCGCTGATCTTGCCAGAAATTTCCCCAGCCAGTTGTGCCCATATGTATTCGTTAGAGAGGTGTCTGATTTCTTATTATCGGGTGCTCTAAAGATAAGGGATGGGACCGGGATATAAAAAACAAAAGCCCTTCCGATGCATCGGAAGGGCTTCCACTATATTATTTATTTAAGCCAATTGTAATTTATTGGCCTGCTTTCTTTCGAGGTATTCATCGAAGCTCATCAGTTTATCGATGGCTCCATTGGGCGTAAGCTCAATAACACGGTTGGCAACGGTTTGCATAAAGGTATGGTCATGCGATGACAGCATTACGATACCGGTAAAGTTGGTCATGCTTTCGTTGAACGACTGTATCGATTCCAGGTCGAGGTGGTTGGTAGGCTCATCGAGGATAACCACGTTGGGGTCCTGCAACATCATACGGCTAACCATACAACGTACTTTTTCCCCTCCACTCAGTACCCCTGTTTTCTTCAGGATCTCATCGCCGGTGAACAGCATTTTACCCAGGAAACCACGCAGGAACGGTTCATCCACATCAGTAACATGCGATGGCACATACTGACGCAGCCAGTCCATCAGGTTCAGGCTGCCCTGTTCGGCAAAATACTTTGAGTTATCATTGGGCAAATAGGCTTTTGTTACGGTACCACCCCACTCTATTTTACCACCACCATCGGCAGCTACTTCGCCATTGATGATCTCAAAGAAGGCAGTGATGGCCATATGGTCATCGGCAACAATGGCTATCTTATCATTCTTGTTAACGGTAAAGCTGATGTCTTTGAAGAGCACTTTGCCTTCTACTGATTTTGACAGCTTTTCAACGTTCAGGATCTGGTTACCTACTTCACGTTGTTGTTTGAAGATAATACCAGGATACTTTCTGTTGGAAGGCGTGATGTCTTCGATAACCAGTTTCTCCAGGGCCTTTTTACGGGAGGTAGCCTGTTTCGATTTGGAAGCGTTGGCGCTAAAGCGGGCGATGAACTCCATCAGGTCTTTCCGCTTTTCTTCCATCTTCTTATTCTTATCGCCTAACTGACGGGCAGCCAGCTGGCTACTTTCGTACCAGAAGGTATAGTTACCGGTGTATATTTTGATCTTCTGACGGTCCACATCGGCCACATGCGTACATACGGCATCAAGAAAGTGACGGTCGTGCGATACAACAATTACGATGTTCTCATATTCGGCCAGGAAGTTCTCCAGCCAGGAGATGGTAACCAGGTCAAGGTTGTTGGTAGGCTCATCGAGGATCAGGATGTCGGGGTTACCGAACAGTGCCTGTACCAGCAGAACGCGTACTTTCATGGCGCCGCTGATGTCTTTCATCAGCAACTGGTGCATTTCATCTTTCACCCCCAGTTCGCTGAGCATGCTGGCGGCATCGCTTTCGGCAGTATAGCCACCCATTTCGCCAAACTCACTTTCCAGATCAGCCGCGCGCATACCGTCTTCTTCGCTAAAATCGGCTTTTGCATAAATGGCATCCCGTTCATGCATTACATCCCACAATTTCTTGTGCCCCATCATAACCGTGTTCAACACAGTAATTTCGTCGAATTCAAAATGGTTCTGCTTCAACACTGCCATGCGTTCGCCGGGCGTTATATCAACAGTTCCTTTATTAGGCTCTATTTCACCCGATAGAATTTTCAGGAAAGTAGATTTCCCGGCACCATTGGCGCCAATTACACCGTAGCAATTGCCTTTACTAAAGGAAAGATTTACCTCATCGAATAATACCCGCTTTCCGAACGATAGGGTCACGTTATTCACTGTAATCATACGTGCGCAAAAATTTTGAAGCCGCAAAGGTACGACAAACAATGGGGAATATGGAATTATGAATTTTTATACCGCTTTCCGGCCATCAGGGCTTTAAATTCGCTATAATTTCCTTTGTATCAACCACTAATACGCTACTGTCGGCTTTTTCGCCCGATTTTTTGTATTCATTTTCATTGGGCCATTGCTTTATCTGGAGACTGGAAGCCAGCTGTCTGTTGCCAGTTATTTCGTAAACCAGCTGTTTACTCATAGGATCAGGCACCCAAACAAATAAACTGCTTGGCATCCCGTATTCGTCCATGGACCGGTTTATATGGAATTTTTTGACGAACGCGTCCCCGTCCGGACGGATCCAATGAACGGTTTTAATGTTGCTGTTATAGTGTTCTTTGAAGTAATCTTTAAGCGCTGTCGTTTCCTCCGTTAACGGCCGTGCAAAACCCTGATAAAAGTTAAAACGGCCACAGAATATGAAAAACACCATAACGGCTGCGCCTCCTATTTGTAAGAACAGTTTGTTCTTTATGTAGAACAATGCCATTTCAAGACAATAGATGAACACCACCAGGTTCAATGCAAACATGGTCCTGTTGGAGTTAAAGTTTTCTTTGATCAGCAAACCAGGTAAATAGGATACTATCCCAAAACCGAAAAATAGGATCGCCAGGTGTTTGACAGCCTGCACTCTTTTTTCTTTACCAAACCGTTTCAACGTCAACAGCCCCATGCTTAACACCGACAATGCATACCAGACCTTCGAAAAAGGACTTGTTTCTTCGGTGAGCAGGGTAAAACGGAAACTTCGTTCCAACGGACGGGCCAAAAAGAAAGCCATTTTTCCAAATGGGTCTATATACACCTTGTTTCGCGGGTCTTCCGGAATGCCGTTAAAAAAATAAAGGAAGCTGGCCTTATAAACGACAAAATAGGCCGCGTATACGGCAAAATGAACGATTGCCCCTCTTATCAGCACCTTGTCTTTATTGCTGTTCAACGGGTTAACGAAATACAGGAGAAAGGGGATCAGAAAACAGGCCCATGATCCCTGGTATAAAAACATAGCTGGAACACCTAACAATAACGAAAAAAAGCTGGCCCACAAGAAGTTGTCTACTTTGTCTTTGGAACGAAGGCTGTTTATGACCAGGGCACCTGCCAGTACGCAGGCCGTATCTGAGATAAAAAACTGTAAACAGGAAGACCATTGAACAGCCACCAAAAAAGAAGGGTTGGTGATCAGGTATAAACAGGTAAAAAACGGCAGGTATTTATATTGGGGAACGTTGTCTGTCTCCTTTTTAATGATGGCATACCAAACGGGCAAACACAACATCCAGCCAAACAGGGAGAACCACCGTAAGTACATCATATCGTGGATGGTATCAATCTTTTTCGTTAGCCAGCCTATCAATTCTTCGGTCAGGTAGCGTCCTTCATCCACGAACATATAAAAACCGGGGACAGCCTTGTAACCCCAAAGCTGAAAGATCTCGTCCATGAAGATGTAGTTGCTGTAAAAAAGAGGCAGGAAAATGAAGAGTAAAATAAGCACAAGAATCCCTACTAGGTACAAATCTTTACGTTGCATACACGACAAGCAAGGCTAAATGGTACAATTTAACCGGGCCTTTTTGGTTTTATAAATTGGTTGCTTCTATATAACCTGAAAACTTCTGTAACCCCTACACATGTAATAAAGTTTTTGCACCACTGGTGGTAATCCTAATCTGATTCTAACAGGAGCTTTCTATGGTACAAAAAAAGAGGGTTGACAGGGTGAAGCGGTATTACCACTTCCACTTTGTCAACCCTGTAGATCCTTTTAATTCAGAACTATTTATCCTCGGTTAAACCGGCGATTATGTATTCTTTATTGAGGCGGGAGATATTTGTCACAGAGATCTCTTTGGGACAAACGGCTTCACAAGCCTCGGTAAAGGTGCAGGAACCGAATCCTTCCTTATCCATTTGCTGAACCATGTTCAACACGCGTGATTTGCGCTCGGGTTCGCCCTGTGGCAACAGTGCCAGGTGCGATACCTTGGCCGACAGGAACAGCATGGCTGAGCTGTTTTTACAAGCCGCTACGCAGGCGCCGCATCCGATACAGGCAGCAGCAGCGAAAGCCGCATCCGCCTTATCTTTCTCGATGAGCATGGCGTTGGCATCAACGGCATTACCGGTATTTACGGAGATATATCCACCAGCCTGTACAATGCGATCGAATGCAGTGCGGTCAACTACCAGGTCTTTGATAACCGGGAAGCTGTTGGCACGCCAGGGCTCTACCACGATGGTGTCGCCATCTTTGTAGGCACGCATGTGCAGCTGACAGGTGGTATTGGCATGCCAGGGGCCATGTGGGCGGCCATTAATATACATTGAGCAGGCACCGCAAATGCCTTCGCGGCAATCGTGGTCGAATGCAATAGGGTCTTTTCCTTCTTTTATCAGTCGCTCATTCAGCACATCAATCATTTCCAAAAAAGACATTTCTGAGGAAATATCGCTTACCTGGTATGTCTCAAATCTGCCCTGCTCCTTGCTACTCTTTTGTCTCCAGACTTTCAGGGTAAGATTCATATTATAGTGCTCCATTATATAAACGTGTTAATTAGGGAATTTAGAATTTATTTATAATTGCGCTGAGTTGGTTTTGCCAGTTCAAAGATCAACTCTTCTTTGTGCAACTGCCAGTCGCTTTCGCCTTTGAATTCCCAGGCAGATGCATACTGGAATTGGGAATCATCGCGTTTTGCTTCGCCTTCTTCGGTCTGTGACTCTTCGCGGAAGTGGCCGCCACAGCTTTCCCTGCGGTTGAGCGCGTCTTTACACATCAACTCACCCAGCTCAATAAAGTCGGCTACACGGTTCGCTTTATCCAGTTCGGGGTTCATTTCACCAACACCACCGGGGATGCGCACATCGCTCCAGAATTCTTTTTTCAGTTGTTGAATTTCGGTGATGGCTTCCTGCAACCCTTGCGCGTTCCGGGCCATACCGCATTTATCCCACATGATCTTTCCAAGGCGTTTATGGAAACTTTCAACTGATTGCGATCCTTTGATACCCATCAGTTTTTCTATGCGGTCGCGTACTTCTTTTTCTGATTTTACGAATTCAGGATGATCCAATGAAATGGCTTTGGTAGAAATTTCATCGGCCAGGTAGTTACCAATGGTATAAGGAATTACAAAGTACCCATCGGCCAATCCCTGCATCAGGGCAGAGGCTCCCAGGCGGTTGGCGCCGTGGTCGCTGAAGTTGGCTTCACCCAGTGCATATAAACCAGGCACGGTGGTCATCAGTTCGTAATCAACCCACAAACCACCCATGGTGTAGTGCACTGCAGGGTAAATACGCATGGGCACTTCGTATGGGTTTTCACCGGTAATCTTTTCATACATATCGAACAGGTTACCGTATTTCTCTTTTACTACATCCAGACCGTGTTTGCGGATCACTTCTGCAGAAGGATGGTCAATACCCAGTTTACCGCACTCGATCTTACCATAGCGCTCGATGGCATTGGCGTAATCGAGGTAAACGGCCTGTTTGCTTGAACCTACGCCATAACCGGCATCACAACGCTCTTTGGCAGCACGGCTGGCCACGTCGCGTGGTACCAGGTTACCGAAGGCGGGATATCTTCTTTCGAGGTAATAATCTCTTTCTTCTTCAGGGATCTCGCTTGGTTTGCGGTTGTCGTTCTGTTTTTTAGGAACCCAAATGCGGCCGTCGTTACGCAGCGATTCTGACATCAGCGTCAGCTTCGACTGGTGGTCGCCACTCACCGGAATACAGGTGGGGTGAATTTGGGTATAACAGGGGTTGCCAAAATAAGCGCCTTTGCGGTGTGCTTTCCAGGCAGCGGTTACGTTGCTGCCCATGGCATTCGTACTTAAGTAAAATACGTTGCCATAACCACCGGAACATAACAACACGGCATGTCCGAAGTGGCGTTCGAGTTCACCGGTGATCAGGTTACGCACCACAATACCGCGGGCTTTGGCCTCACCTACTTCATTACCAGCTTTGTCTTTGTCTTTTATCAATACCACATCCAGCATTTCGTGGCGGGTATACATGGTTACATTACCCAGGGCTACCTGACGTTCAAGGGCCTGGTAAGCGCCAATCAGCAGCTGCTGACCGGTTTGACCTGCGGCATAGAACGTACGTTGTACCTGTGTACCACCGAATGAACGGTTACTGAGCAAGCCGCCATATTCACGGGCCAGGGGAACACCCTGTGCCACACACTGGTCAATGATGTTTGCGCTCACTTCAGCCAGGCGGTGAACGTTGGCTTCACGGGCACGGTAGTCACCTCCTTTAATAGTATCGTAGAACAAACGGAAAACGGAGTCACCGTCGTTTTGATAGTTTTTTGCGGCATTGATACCACCCTGGGCGGCAATAGAGTGCGCACGGCGGGGGGAATCCTGAAAACAAAATGCTTTTACTTTATATCCCAGTTCACCTAAGGAGGCAGCAGCCGAAGCACCGGCCAGTCCGGTTCCCACGATGATCACTTCCAGCTTGCGTTTATTAGCGGGGTTTACGAGTTTGCAATGTCCCTTATAATCAGTCCACTTCAGATCTAACTGCCCGGCGGGAATTTTTGAATTAAGCATATCTAGAATTTCTTGTTTTTAAATTTCGTGACGGTTCAGAATGATTGGTTGAATTGACGAACTTCTTAACTATTATTCTTAATTATTGTTCACCCAACCAAAATAGATACTGATGGGCATCAATGCAAACACTACTGAAATGATGATTGAGAAAGCAACGCCGGCCCCTTTTGCCATGGCAACATATTTTTTGTTGTACACGCCAATGGTTCTGAAAGAACTCTGGAAACCATGCAACAGGTGCCAGGCCAGTGAAAAACATGCGGCAATGTATAAGATCACTTCCCAGGGTTCTGAGAAGACAACCAGCATGCGGGTGTATAAATCGTGAATGGGTGCTCCGTTATTGTAAGTTACCTCGCCCAGCGTAGAGGCGTAAGTAATACGGGAAGGAACCCAGAAGTTATTGATGTGGATAATGAGGAAGAGCAGAATGAGCGTACCGAGTAAGCCCATTGACTTTCTGTACCAGGCGCTTCCTTTGCTGCCCATAGCCACCTGATAACCTTGTTTGCGGCGGGCGCGGTTTTGTAATTCAAGCATGTACCCTTGTACAATGTGAGCGAGGATGCCAATGAAGAGGCCAATTTCCATAATACGGATCACATAAGAAGAGCCCATAAAGTGAGCCGCTTTGTTGAACATTTCACCGTTGTCGCTGTCATCCACCAGATCTGCCCAGATACAGGCATTGATCCCGGCGTGAACGATTAGAAACGAGATCAGGAACAACCCGGTAAATGCCATTACTAACTTTTTACCTACCGAAGACGTGAAGAACGCAGACCATTTCATGCGAAAATGAATTAATTGATACGATAATCCACACTGTAAGCCTGCCAGCAAACAGTGATCGCGCCCGACAAAATTATCATTGCCCTCTATCTATAATGAAATTTGCCAAGGACGTTTCATCTGAAAAAAGGTTAAGGGCGCAGGTATTAATTATACTTTTTTTAAAGGGGTATAAAGCACACCTGCATTAGATTGAGATAGGTTAAAGAACAAAGAGCTTTTAAAATCCATCGCTGAAGGCAGCTATTAAATTTGCCGCAAATTTAACGCAGCAAGCTTAAAAATCAACACCCTGTTAAAATTTTCCTGTAAAAACCATCCTGCCTTACCCTGTTTGACCAGCCGAAAGAATGATTTTCATACAGTAAAATACTTAGGCGGTTTTAACGTTACGGTGGTATAAAAGATTGAGTTTCGGACTCATTTTGTTAAATTCCCTATCTTTAGCCCCTTTTAAATCTACTTAATGAAACAGGAAGAGGATTTTGAAGCCAACTTAGCAGGCGAAGATGGTACCGGTGAAGAAACCAAGAGAAGCTGGTTCAAACGCATTAAGAAAGGTATCACAACCAGTACCGCTGAAAAGAAAGAAACACCCGAAGGTTTATGGAGCAAATGCCCCGAATGCGGCTATATCTGCACCATGACCGAACTTCGGGAAAATCTATTCGTTTGCCCTAAATGCAACCACCATCATCGCATCGGCAGCGCCGAATATTTTGAAATTCTGTTCGACGATAATAAATACGAGGTGCTGTTTGAGAACATCCGTTCCAAAGACCAACTCCATTTTACCGATTTAAAGAATTATGGAAAACGGTTGGAAGAGATCTGGGCTAAGACAGATATTACCGACTCCATTCGCATAGGGAAAGGGAACCTGAAAGGCATACCTTTTATGGTAGGTTGTATGGATTTTGAATTCATCGGCGGCTCCCTGGGCAGTGTAATGGGTGAACGTATAGCCCGTGCTATCGACGTTTGCATAAAAGAAAGAATTCCCCTGATGATCATTTGTAAATCAGGTGGCGCCCGGATGATGGAAAGCGCCTATTCGCTGATGCAGCTGGCAAAAGTGTCGGGCAAATTATCGCAGTTAACAGATGCAAAAATTCCTTATATCTCCCTGCAAACCGACCCCTCCTTTGGTGGTATTTCGGCTTCGTTTGGGATGCTCGGTGATTTGAATATTGCCGAACCTGGCGCCCTGATCGGTTTTGCCGGTCCGCGCGTAATTAAGGAAACAATCAAAAAAGATTTACCCGAAGGGTTTCAACGCAGCGAGTTCTTACTGGAACATGGGTTCCTGGACTTCATAGTTCCGCGTAAGGAAATGAAGGAGAAACTGGCTACGGTGTTGTCTTTGTTTAAGAATTAGTAAAACGTAATATTAGGAAACCAAAGTAAGAGGTAAGAAGTAAGAAAAGTACTCATTGCAGGCGGCCCGACAAATGTCGGAGTTCGCGAATGACAAACTCCTACTTCATACTTCTTACTTCCTACATCCTGCTTCGAATATGGCAGATCTCAGGAACCGCTCGGCTTACCACGATTATTTCATCGAAGACAAATACGATGCGGGTATGGTATTGGTGGGTTCGGAAGTAAAATCATTACGCGACGGTCGCGCCAGCTTCAACGACAGCTATTGTTTTTTTCACAGGGGCGAACTGTGGATCAAAAGCTTTCACATTGCGCAGTACTCTCACAGCTCCCTGTACATTCATGATGCAGTTCGGGAACGCAAATTGCTGTTAACCAAAAAAGAGTTGCGGAAACTGGAAGCCAAAATGAAAGAAAGGGGCTACTCCATCATTCCATTGCGCGTTTTCTTTAATGAGCGCGGCTTTGTAAAAATGGAGATCGGCCTGGCAAAAGGAAAGAAGAATTACGATAAACGGGAAACGATCAAAGCACGGGATACGGATAGGGAGTTGAAGCGGTATTTGAAGTGAGTTGATCAGTTGACCCGCCTACGCCAAGGCTTCGGCGGGCGAGGCAGGGTTGATAGCGTTAACAAGTTAATCGTGTAGGGAAAGACATTTGGGTTAAAAGTGGATGGTTGATAGGGTTGATGGAGGAATAAGTTCTTTAGTTTGTAAGTTCTTAATTGAGGTGCAAGCCATGGCTTAGAAGGGCCGCGTTGAGGTTTTCTGCCTTCTGCCCTTTCTCGCATTATCCACAAACAACCCATGGTATAACTACGACATCACCACTGAATAAAACCCGGTCCATAATTTATTTTCCACCATCACTCTGTTAATTGAAAACGGCGATATATTTTTGTACCAAGGCATAACATGCTTGTTATAGCACACCTTTAATCTGTATCCTTCCGAACAATATCCAATTGAAAAACACCCACCCAGGAACAAGCCATAGGCCGCTTAGAAAACGTTAAGTACCCAACACTGGCATACACTTAACGGGCGTATTTCGTATTAAGGAATTTGCAATTAATTGCATGGCTTGATTTTTCTACTTAAATTAACATATGGTACGCATTATTTTGGTACTCTTATTACTGGTAACCGGAAGGGTTGCTTTTTCCCAATCGATATCGGGGTCCTGGTATGGTAAGGCTGATGTTATGGCGCAAGGCGTTTACAATAACTATCTTACTGAACTGGTGTTAAAACAAAAAGGCAACTCGGTAGAAGGTGTTTTTGCCTATTATTTCAAAGATTCTTACCAAAGCTTTTTTGTTCGTGGCACCTATGACCAAAATACCAGGCAGGTACGCATTAAAAACCTGCCCATGCTGTTCTATCGGTCCACGAACACCCAAACCGGGGCCGAATGCATGATGGATTTTGAAGGCACCCTGCGGGTAAGCCAGGTAAAAAGCTCTATGAGCGGTTCATTTGTTACCATTGACAGATACAAATATACCTGTCCCCAGATGCGGGTCAGTTTTACCCTTGATGTGGCCTCTAAAAACCTCGATAGCATGCTTAGCAGCAGCGTCGTAGGCAAACGTTTCTGGCTGCCGCAACGGGAAGATGTGGTGGTGAAAACCAGCATGCCTGTTGTAAACGGCGCCCCCAACAGTGCAACCGTCATTGGCACCAGCAGCATTGCCCCAATAAAGATCACCGACAGCGCCATTGATGCAAACAGCGAACGCAACCTGGTAGCCCAGTTCAGCCGTAGAAAGATCATTTATACCAAAGAGCTGGAAATAACCAGCGACTCCATACGTATCAGTTTGTACGATAATGGCGAAATTGACGGCGATACCGTTACCGTATTCCTGAATGGCCAACCGGTAATGTCGCACCAGGAACTGACCGCCCGCGCTGTGAATATTTATCTTACACTCGACAATAGCAAGGATGTAAATGAGGTGAGTCTGTTTGCGGAGAACCTGGGCCGTATTCCACCGAATACCGCCTTAATGGTGGTTACTGATGGCATATCCCGGTATGAGGTATTTCTTTCCAGCTCGTATACTCAAAATGCCACTGTACGGATCAAAAAGCGAATCTCGAGACATTAGCGAAAGCGGGCAGAGGGCAGAAGGCAGAGGGCAGAGAGAAGAAGACAATAGGTAAAAGACATAAAAAGCAAAACGCTGAACGTTGGTTATACGTTCAGCGTTTTGCTTTTTACTATTTGCTTTCGGGTATCCAATGTATTTTTTTCTGCCTTCTGCCCTCTGCCTTCTGCCCTATCAGAACAGCTCCGGTTGTTCCGGATCTTCTTTTTGTTCTTTCATCGTCCATTCAAATTCCGTGCTCTTGCTAAAGTCGGCCAGTTTGGTACCAACCGCTTTCCAGCCCATTACCTCTACCATATCGGCAATTTTGATCTTCTGGGTGCGCACCTGAGCGCCACGGCCCGTTTTTATTTGCACAATTGGTTCGGGATGTGTGGTCACCGCTTCCAGGTAATTGCCCTCCCCTTCTTTTATCAGCATGAACTTGTTACGTAAAGTGGTGGTCTCGATGTTGAATCGTTTTACGTTGAACTGCTGTTTATCGTTATCGAGGTAGATGGCGGTAACGGTTTTCTCCGGATTGAACTTTTCTATCTGGAGCACTTTTTCGATATCGAACTTCTGCGTCAATTCCTGGTCGGTGATCTCGTAGTTACCATCTTTGTATACCACGAAGATCTTGTCGTCGGGTTGGAAGCTGCCCAGGTATTGTCCTTTTGCTTCCGTACTCAACCGGCCAAACTGATCATCGAACCACAGCTTTTTACCACCGAGGGTTGATTTACCAGCTTCTTTGAACTTCACCGATTTAACCCTGAACTTGGTTACCTGGTTACCCAAACTTTGGCGGGCCTTGATCTCCAGTTCTTCAAAATAGAAATCAAACTCCTTTTTACGGGCCGTACTGTTGGGGTCCAGGGCAACTTTTACTACTTCTGCCTCCCCATTCGGGTTGGCGCTGAAGTAATGTACTTTAGCTTTCTCTGCACCTTTGTTAGTGAGGTCGTATTCTTTATCGCGGGTAATGCCTACTACATTAAAGCGTTTGGCGTAGGTAATGCCCGTTTTACCATCTACATAGATCATGTTGTAAGTGGTACGCTCATCGTTCTTCTGGAAAACAGCTACGTGTATAATGTCTTTGCCGATAAAGGCTTTTTCCGACACCTTCACTATTTTCATTTTACCTGAACGGGTAAACGCAATCACATCATCGAGCGAAGAACAATCCACCACAAATTCATCTTTCTTCAGGCCGCTGCCAATGAAACCATCGGCGCGGTTTACATACAGTTTGGTGTTGGCAATGGCCACCTGTTTGGCCTGAATGGCTTCAAACAGTTTGATCTCGGTTTTACGCTCACGGCCCTTGCCGTATTTCTGCAACAGGTTTTCGTAATAAGCAACGGCAAAGTCAACCAGGTTATTCAGATCGTGTTTAACCTGTTTGATCTCTTTATCCAGTCCTTTTATCTGTGCGTCCAGTTCCTCAATATCCAGTTTGTAGATACGGCGAACCGGTTTCTCGGTCAATCTTACAATATCTTCGCGGGTAATATCACGGCGAAGCTGTTTGCGGAACGGTTTGAACGCTTCGGTAATACCATCCAGTACTTTTTCCCAGGTGGCATAACGTTTCTCCAGCTCCTTGTAGATCTTTTCTTCAAAGAAGATCTTTTCAAGTGAGGTATAGTGCCATTTTTCCTGCAGCTCGGCCAGTTTGATCTCCAGCTCCCGTTTCAGCAGTTCTTTGGTATTCTCGGCTGAAATGCGCAGCAGTTCATGAACGCTGATGAAGGTTGGTTTTTTATCAACGATCACACAGGCGTTGGGTGAAATGCTTACTTCACAATCGGTGAAGGCATACAGTGCATCGATGGTAATATCGGGAGAAATACCCGGTGCCAGGTCGATCAATACTTCTACTTCGGCAGCGGTGTTATCCGTTACTTTTTTGATCTTGATCTTACCCTGGTCATTGGCTTTCACAATAGAATCCATCAACTGGGTGGTAGTAACCCCATACGGTACGTCGCGAATAGCCAGTGTTTTCTTATCCACCTCTTCAATGTGTGCGCGTACCCGTACCTTACCGCCACGTTTACCTTCGTTGTAGTTGGTAACGTCTATCATACCGGCGGTTTGAAAATCGGGTACCAGCTCGAATTTCTTGCCACGCAGGTATTTGATGGCGGCTTCTATGATCTCACAAAAGTTGTGTGGTAATATTTTGGTGGCCAAACCTACCGCAATACCTTCTGCGCCGTGTGCCAGCAGCAAAGGGAATTTCATGGGCAGCGTTACCGGTTCGTTTTTACGACCATCATAACTTACGGCCCACTCAGTGGTTTTGGCGTTAAAGGCAACTTCCAGTGCAAAGCGGCTCAGCCTTGCTTCAATATACCGGGCAGCGGCAGCATCATCACCCGTACGCACATCACCCCAGTTACCCTGGGTTTCTATCAGCAGGTCTTTTTGACCCATGTTCACCAGTGCATCGCCAATACTGGCGTCGCCATGGGGATGGTATTGCATACTTTGCCCGATGATGTTGGCCACTTTATTAAAACGGCCATCATCCATCTCTTTCATAGCGTACAGGATACGGCGTTGTACGGGCTTTAACCCGTCTTCCACCGCCGGCACAGCTCTTTCAAGGATCACATACGAGGCATAATCCAGGAACCAGGTTTTATACTGACCACTTACTCCTGAATCACCTTGCTGTTGTAAAAAACTATTGTCTTTACTTTTTGCCATTTTATAGTTCTTAATTCTTAGTTCTGGGTTCTGTGTTTTTAGTTCTAAGCTTCCGTTACAGCCGCGGCCTGGGCCGACTTACCCTTTACCTCAAATTCTTTCATGCCCTTCAATTCTCCCTGTACATCGTAATTACCTGCGGCGATCATCTGTTTCAGGCGCCACAAAAGATACGCGTCGCCGGTAGTTTGCTTACTCTTATTCAGCATGTTATTGATGATCTTGCTGGCTTTCTGCCAGTCGTTGGTGATGTACTTTTTCAGTTCTTCATCATAAAAGTCATACTCTTTCTGCCCCAGTTTTTTACCACCTTCCAGTAAGCGAACGCCTTTCTCTTCATTTTGTAAACGCGTCCATTCATCGGGGTCTACTTCAAATTCACTCAGGGTGATGGGGCGCGCCAGCTTCTTAGCTTTCAAAAATTCTTTGGGTGGAATCTGGCTCAGCCATTCGGGATAGAAGATCAAACCTTTTTCATTGATGAAGGGCAGGTTGTTCAGGTACAGGATAAATAATCGTCCCTGAAAATCTTTTAACTGGCTCATGAGCCAGTAATAACCGCTTACATCGTGTTTATTTTGTGCCGCCCAGATGTATACTTTTTCATCGGCAGCCAGTGCCAGTTTTACGATCAGGTCAACCACCACCTGCATATCATCTACCTCGAACAGATCTACTTTTCCGTCGTAATCGCCGCCGGCCAGCACCTGGCGCCACCATGCCTTGCGGGCCTCGATGCCTTCTTCTTCATAAATATACTTGATGGGCCCTACCGCATAATCGTCTCTTATCAGGAGTACCTCGCCTTGTAATGTTTCATCGAGCTCGATGGCTTTCTTCAGCACGTCCACATCTGGCTCGTTAAAAACTATATGAATCATTCTTAAGTTATTTATTGTTGCCGGTAACTTATTTTTCCTCGGTTGCTGCAGCGGCAGTTTCTTCTGCCAGATCCAGTTCTACACGCAGGTTGTCGATAATAAACTCCTGCCGCTCCTGGGTGTTCTTGCCCATATAGTATTCCAGTAATTGCTGCACGTGGTCGCCTTGTTCAACAATCACCGGCTGTTTGCGCATTTCAGGTCCAATAAAGCGGGCAAATTCTTCCGGGGAGATCTCACCCAATCCTTTAAAACGGGTGATCTCCGGTTTGCCGCCCAGCTTCTTAATGGCTTTCTGTTTTTCCACTTCATCGTAGCAATAGAAAGTTTGTTTTTTATCACGTACGCGGAACAAAGGCGTTTCCAGAATGTATACGTGACCATTCTTTACCAGGTCGGGGAAGAACTGGAGGAAGAAGGTCATCATCAACAGGCGGATGTGCATGCCATCCACATCGGCATCGGTAGCGATAACGATGTTGTTATAACGCAGGCCTTCATACCCTTCTTCAATATTCAGGGCGTGTTGTAACAGGTTGAACTCTTCGTTTTCATACACTACCTTTTTGGTCAGTGAAAAACAGTTCAACGGTTTACCGCGCAGGCTGAAGACCGCCTGGGTTTCCACATTGCGCGATTTGGTTATGGATCCGCTCGCAGAATCACCCTCTGTAATAAAGATGGTGCTTTCTTTTGCCTTCTCCATTATTGCATCTTTGTCGCGGCCTGATGGCTCATCGTTATGGTGATAACGGCAATCGCGCAATTTGCGGTTGTGCAGATTGGCTTTTTTCGCACGTTCGTTCGCCAGCTTTTTAATACCGGCCAGTTCCTTGCGTTCGCGTTCGCTTTGCTCAATACGTTTCTTTAAGGAATCAGCGACGGTGGGGTTGCGGTGCAGGTAGTTGTCCAGCTCTTTCGACATAAACTCACCCACAAAGTTCTTCATGGAAGGACCACCTTCATACACTACCTGTGAACCCAGCTTGGTTTTTGTTTGCGATTCAAACACCGGTTCCTGCACCCGCACGGAAACGGCGGCGCATATACTGGCCCGGATGTCGGCCGCATCATAATCTTTTTTATAGAAGTCACGCAGGGTTTTCACCACGGCCTCGCGGAAAGCCGCCAGGTGGGTTCCGCCCTGTGTTGTATACTGTCCGTTTACGAAAGAATAGTACTCTTCCCCATATTGGTTCTCGTGGGTGAGAGCAACCTCGATATCTTCTCCTTTGAGGTGAATGATGGGATAGCGCAGCTCGTCTTCGTTCGTTTTACGCTGTAACAGATCGAGCAAACCGTTCTTACTAACGTATTTTTTGCCGTTGAAGTTCATCACCAAACCGGCATTCAGGTAACAATAGTTCCACAGCTGGCTATCGAGGTATTCATGGATGTAATGAAAGTTCTTGAATACCGTATCATCGGGAATGAAAGTAACCATGGTACCGTTACCTTCCGTTGTTTTATTCTCTTTGTGTTCTTTGGTAAGCACACCGCGTTCAAACTCGGCCGTTTTTTCCTTGCCTTCGCGGTAGGCGGTTACTTTAAAGTAGGTGCTCAGGGCATTCACCGCTTTGGTACCCACCCCGTTCAAACCCACACTTTTCTGGAACACTTTACTGTCGTATTTAGCGCCGGTATTGATCTTACTCACTACTTCCACCACTTTACCCAACGGAATACCGCGGCCGAAGTCGCGAATGGTAACCGATTTTTCGTTGATGGTAATATCAACCTGTTTACCATAACCCATGGTATACTCATCGATACAGTTATCGATCACCTCTTTGATCAACACGTAGATACCGTCATCGGGACTGGAACCATCGCCCAGTTTACCGATATACATACCCGGACGCAGGCGGATGTGTTCGCGCCAGTCAAGCGATTTAATCGAGTCTTCGGTATAATCAAACAAGTCGTTTTTTTCTGTCTTTGCCATGTTTATACGGATATGTCTTTTCTGTGTTCTGAGTTTTGAGTTCTAAGTTCTGCGTTCCGGGTTCGGCGCAATTCCTCACAAATAGTAAAATTCCGTGATATCTTATCTTCCCGGATACGCCGGCGGAAAATACATAAAACATTGGAAATAAATGGTATAAAGATGTTCAATTGCAGTAATCACCACTTCTTTTCAGCAAAACCGGCCACAATCTACAAATCGTACACCAAAAACGCCTGAACGGGCAAATATAGCCAAATGAGGGCAACCGTTTTTTTATTGAGTTATTAACTATTGTGGAAAATTTAAAAAGAAAGTCACAGGGCACCCTTCTGCGGCGGGCAAACCCACCTTTTAAACAGGCATTAACGGTTAAACTTCAACCTGTATGCAATCTTTCTTTCTACATTGTTTCTCCATTCATCCTCCATTCATCTTCCATTCATCCTCCATTATTTTAATGGAAGTTGAATGGAGAAATTATGGTATTTCAATGAACACATAATGAATTTTAAATATATCCATCTGAAACTATTTAATAGGTTATTAAGGTGCTTTTTGGAATTTACCCATTAAGTTGCAGCTCATATGAGTACAGCACTGGCCCAACTAACCGATGTTTCGGTGACCTTTAATAACATTGAGATCCTAAAAAACATCAATCTGACCATTCAGCCGGGCGAGCAATGGGCCATTGTGGGCAAATCGGGCAGCGGGAAAACCACCCTGGCTCAGGCGCTTACCGGCCAAACGTATCACAGCGGCGACATTTCGTTCCACCTGCCCAATCACAGCCACGCCAACCGCATTTTGCTTATCGAGCAGCAACACCACTTTAAGAACCGCTCCAATACCAGCGATTTTTATTACCAGCAACGCTATAATGCCTCCGATTCTGAAAATACCATCACCGTGCAGGAGGTGCTGCAACCATTTATAAACAGCCAACCAGCCACCGACTGGATAGAACAACTACACCTTACACATGTATTGCCCGAACCGCTGATCCAGCTGTCGAACGGAGAGAACAAACGCCTGCAGCTGGCCAAAGCCCTGTTTCTTGACCCGGCCCTGCTGATCATGGATAACCCGTTTATTGGGTTGGATGTGGAAGGGCGCCAGCGATTGCACCGCATCCTGGATACCATTGTAGCCAATGGCATTTCCATCATCCTGATCACCCCGCCGCAGGAGCTGCCCGATTGCATTACGCATGTGGCCGTGCTGGAAAATGGCCAACTGATTTCGGCTGGTAAAAAAGCTGCTGCCCAGTTGCCAGCAACAGCGGTGGCCCCCGCCCTGCCTGCCGACATTATTCAGCAACTAAAGGCAGGCGGCGAGAGCAACCATTTTACCACGGCAGTGAAAATGGTGAATGTGACCATTAAATATGGCGAGAAGACCATTCTGCAAAACATAAACTGGGAAGTAAAAAAGGGAGAATGCTGGAGTATCTCCGGCCCCAACGGCGCCGGTAAAAGCACGCTGCTGAGCCTGGTAACGGCGGATAATCCGCAGGCTTATGCCAACGAACTGTACCTGTTCGATCAGCGGCGGGGCAGCGGAGAAAGCATTTGGGATATTAAACGCCGCATAGGTTTTGTTTCACCCGAATTGCATGTGTACTTTGACAGGGGGACCTCCTGTTTTGATGTAATTGCCTCGGGTTTGTTTGATACCATCGGGTTGTTCCGGCAAATTTCTACCGCGCAACAAGCGCAGGTGCAAAACTGGATCCAGTTACTGCAGTTACAAAACCTGCAACGCCGCCCGCTTTTTCAACTGTCGCTGGGCCAACAGCGCATGGTACTGCTGGCCAGGGCGCTGGTAAAAAATCCCCCGCTTTTAATTCTGGATGAACCCACCCAGGGGTTGGATGAGGAGCAGATCAGTTATTTTAAAACCCTGGTGAACCAGTTGTGTGAAACGTTCAATACTACGCTGCTGTATGTGACGCATTATAGTAAGGACCTGCCGGCGTGTGTTAAGAAGGCTGCTTATTTGGAAAGTGGGAAAATGATTATTAAGTAGAAGAGTTGAAAGTTCAAAGTTTAAAGTTGAAAGACCCGTGCTATGGAACTTTCAACTTTGAACTTAAAACTTGAAATTCGTAACCGGGAATTACCTCTTGATCACTTTCCTTGTTATTACCCCATCGCCCAGTACTATCTGCACCATATATACGCCACTGGCCATGCCGGATAAATCGAAAGTATAGCCACTGCTGCCGGCGGCATTCAGTTTTTGCGAAGCCACCTGCTGTCCCTGGCTGTTAAATATATTTATTCCCTTTACATAAGCGGGGTAAGGATAGAACTGTATGGTGATCCGGTTACTGGTAGGATTCGGGGTGATCATAAACCCTTTTGTTTTCAATACCTCACTTGCCGAGTAGGTATACACGTTCACATCGTCGAGATAGATGTTATTCTCATGTTCATTGGTATTGGCGAAAGCCAGTAATATTTGTCCGGCGTTGAGGTAGGGGGTCAGGTTCACCGAATCCTTCCGCCATTCGGTTGCCGTCGGTTTATAAGAATTCGAATCAGGTTTTAATTTGGTTAGCAGGTCTTTCCCGCCCTTCTTGTATAAACTCGTAAACGTTGCGCCACAATCTTTACTGATCAGTACTTCCAATGTATCGAACGGGTTATCCGCCGTGCCGGTATCGGTTACTGCGGCCGCCGCCAGCTGGAAGGTCATGAAGGCCGAATCACCGGTAGCCAGGTTCATCAACGGCAGGCGGAGATAGTCCTTTGTGCCATTGGCCCTGTAATCAAAATTGCGCATTATTGCAGCCCCGTTACCGGTTTTGGCCGCCAGTGTGGTCCTTTCCCAGGTGATGTCTTTATCGGGATTTACTATGTCCCAGCGTGCCGGCGGGAATGTCGTGTTCTCGAAATCTTCTTTATAGGGCGGGGTGAGCGCCGCGTAATACTGGAAGGCTAAAGTAAGCACGTCATTCCCTGTATTTTCATCGGTGCTGCCATTGGGATTTGAGATCTCTACGTTCAGGGTATGTACGCCCTCTGCCGGAACAGTTACGGCCTTCAACGTTACACTGGTTTCTTTCAGGGAAGCCAGTGAGCCCGTCCAGCTGGTAACAGAACTGGTGCCGTTCTCAAGGGTTGCTTTAATAGTGAGGGCGGTTATGGTTTGCGCACCCGGGTTCCGCACCGTAATAACCGGTGAAAAGGTGGGGCTGCAAATTCGTTGTAACGGTACATTAATACTTTTAGCGGCCGCATCGAGGTTATAAACTATTACGGGGTCGGCACCATTGGAGGCAACCAGGGAAGGCCGGTACAGGTTTGCCGATGTTTCCATGCGGTTTTTTTGCTCAAGGGTAAACATCACCATGCAGGCATCATCCGTATAATCCATAAAATTCTGGTACATCACGCCGCCCTTCGAGTCCGGAGTGCAGGGATCATTGGGGTGCGAACAGCCGGAAGTATAGTTTCCCTGTAAGGGGGTATCGTCGATAAAGTCATCTGCCGCGCAATCAGGTTCATCACCCCAGATGTGATACAGGTAAAAAAAATGGCCTGTTTCATGGGTGAGGGTGCGGCCTTTACCATACACCCCCGGATTACCCGGCAGGGTGGTGTATTTGATAACCACGCCATCTTCTGCAGCCGGACTGCTATTAGGAAAAGTGGAATAACCCAGGTATTGTTGTCCCAGATCGGCGATCCAGACGTTAAAAAACCGGTTATGGTCCCAGGCATCGGCACCGCCGAGCGCTGCATATTTAACCCGGATATCGTCTATAGTAAAATTATCTATGGCTGTAGTAACCCGATCAATACCATCTGAAGGTTCATCATTGGCATTTCGCTGGGCCAGTTTGAACTGGATATTGGGTTTGGCAAAGTAGGGTTTGAACCGGGCCGGAATAAGCGTTGAATCGGGGTTCAGACCTGCATAATCTATATTCAGCCGGTCTATCTGGGCCTGGATCTGGGCATCGGTAACCAGGTTAGGGTTCTTTAAAACAATATGAAATACAACAGGAATATAAATAGTGGAGCCTTCCACCCGCAGTACATGGGCCCCGGCATTTCTTCGCTGAATGGCTTCCTGTACCTGCTGGGTTTGTAACTGAAATTTTGATTTAAGGGTAGGATTGCGTTTAAAGGTTTTTTCCATCAGCTGCATCGAACCACATCGCTCCTGCCCTACCACCGCCATACATCCCAACATACATACAAAACAGGCTAACAAACCAGGTAAATTTTTTCTCATCATATTGGTTATTCCTATTACTTACGTAATATCCTTAAAAAATGTTGGTTTTCTGTTTTAAAAATAGACACAGGACCGGCTTTTATCGGTAAACCAGCCCAATATCCGGCATGGAACATAAACGCGGGTTTAACCAACCTATTATTCATCCCGGTGTGGGGGTGAAATAATAAATATTTAACCCTAACCGGGTTGGCGGGACATAAAACAGTGCAGGACAATTTACAATCTTGTGCTTTTGGGCAAATACGCACAACATTCACTAACTGGTGTATGCAAACGAAGATACCAAGTGTTGACATTATTCTACAGGCTGTGAAAAAATAATTATGCCACTGCCGGGTAAAAAATGTTAAATTAATTTCTTATACCTGTTCCGTTGTTCTGGCATAGTACTTGTCATGCCTAGTGCATCAACGATGATCAAATTAGTTTTCTCCCTTGGATTATAGGTCTTGTAGCTGAAGAATTTGTAACCATTTTGTTTAAACCTATAATATGTTGATTATGAAAAATGCCAAGATGAGTATGGCAGCATTAGCTTTCGCTGCCGCCGGATTATTTGCTTTCAATGCTGTTAGAGTGGGTTCTGTAAAAGGAACAGTGAATCCGGCAGATGCTGCTGTTAGAGCATGGGCGCTGTCGAGTACTGACACTTTAAAAGCGGAGATCAATAAGGGCACATTTGAGATCACAGACGCTAAGCCAGGCACTTACCGGATTATTATTGAGGCCAAGCCGCCTTATAAGAATGCCGCTAAAGATGGTGTTACGGTAGCAGATGGTCAGGCAACTGATATCGGAGAAATTAAACTGGAGCAATAAAGCTTTTCAGCATTTAGTTGTAGATATTAGCATTACAGCAAAAAGGTCGGGCAATAACTTGCGCGACCTTTTTTCATTGAGTTAAACGATCGCCGGTACTCTAATGGCGACACTTTCGTTATGTCCGATTTGAGGGTAGTTGTATTCAAAATGCGATCTGGTACTTCACTATTGCATAATTATCGAAAGGATTATAGTTTTTTCTGCTCCCTAAAATCCCTGAGCAATTCCAATGTTACCAAATACTGATTCTTAAACAGGCCGGGTAGTTCGTTGTCCACCTTTTCATAATTACTTAGGGTATCTTCAAAGATGTTATCCAAGTCTTTAACGGGGTTACAAAGGGTTTCAACCACCAGCGACCTTATGGGTGCCGGATCTGTAAAAAACCGGTGGCGCTTATCGGCGCAATGCGGGATTTTCTCCGCTTCCTTCCTCTCCTGTTTCATGTTTCAGGTATCTGTATTTAATGGCATACCCTTCATAAGGCAAGGTTGCAAAGCTCAGGTAGTTTTTCTCCTCCTGGCCTGTGATGGAATCTTTTGTTGAACTGTCTTTTTGGATATTGCTGGCAGCTGCATTTAAAACAGGTTTCTCTGTTGGCTGATCTTTACAAGCTACTATTAATATGCCTGTCAGCAAGGGGTAAAAAATACTCCTAATTTTCATTGGTACTATTTTCTTTACAATTGAAAAATCATTGAAAGCCTATATTATGCCAAATACGTTTTAATAAAAACCACACTGATATACGTCCAGAAGACAGTGAATACAATGTGCACACCCGTCTCAAACAACCTGCCTTTCCACAGCTTTGGTGAATAACCAACCAGCTGTATCAGTAAGCGGGCGCCCCAGAAGACCCCCAATCCCAGGGATATTCGTTTTCCCAAAGTTGTGGTTATCAATTCATGGGCAGATGTAAGACAAAGCAGGCCAATCAACAATACCATTAAAGCAATAAAGAAAGAGTGCACCAGCATAATTTGCCGGTTCACCAAACTCAGTTTGCTTAGTTCCTGCTTCCAGTTAAAATACCTGGGAAAAATGATATGACTCAGGGCTAATGCGATAAATAAACAGCCAATGATCCAAAAGTGAATTTCCATACTGGTTAGGGGTTACAATTAAAAACAGACATAAACAGCGTAAACTTTGTTTCCCGGAAGGTAGCGAAGCCTGCCTGTTTAAATGCATCTTTCCATACAGACCGGGAAAAGAAATGAGTAAAGCCTACCGAAAAAGCCAGGAAATTCGGAAAGTCACGCAGATGTTCCACCATGATCACTTTTCCCTGGGGTTTACAAATTCTACGGCATTCTTTCAGGAACCCGATCTTTTCTTCATGCGAACGTATTTCATGCACGGCTGATAACAGGAAAACAAGATCTACTGATCCGTCACTTACCGGTATAACGTTGGACGCTATGGTTTGCGTATTGGGATAAACCATACTCACTTTACGCGCCCGTACTATTGCAGGCTCGGTATGTTGCTGTGCGTTGTAAAAATCGAACACCTTTAAATCAGCTTCAGGTAACAGGTGTTTTATAATAAAACTGGTTTCATCAAACCCGGCATTGATATTAACGATCTGACTTATTTTTTCATTGCCGCTTATTTGTTGCTTCAACCATTGAAATTCATAAAAACGCGAAAAATCATATACCCATGCCGATACGATCAATGGCATTATTAAACCATAGGCAAATGCAATGACAATAATGATAAAGGTTATAGATGGCCAGGTAAATAGTAACCGGCTTAAAAATAATAACAATAAAGCACCCAGGCCGATCACATAAAAATGACGGTTGAAACTAAGAATATTCAACACCCCCTGAAAGTTTCTACGCTTTATTTCCATGGTTCAATTTTTCCTTTTTTCCAGTAATAGGGAATGTTCCGGATCACAAAAGCATTTGCCAGTACAGCTCCCTGTAATTTCAAATTGTCGATAAATGAGAAATGGCATTCAAGCACATTCAGAGGTTCAGGTTTCCAGTTTTCTCTTACGCCTTCAATGATCAATACTTCTTTTTTTGTTTTGTTATAAGTAAATGTAAATGGCAGAGGGCCTGCAAATCGCCGGGCTTCTTTCCAGTCGGTAAATGGAGAACCCGCAGGCAACGCAATGGATTCATCCCTTCTTTCATCTATGCTTACACTGAATCCTGACTTTTTAGAGGAGATCGTCAGCACATCGTTATTGCGGCTTTGAGTGATATCGATAGTAGTATAATTGTAATGGGTGAAAATGTTCCCAAAGAACTCCATCTTCTTTTTATCAGTTTCCGACTTAAGAATGTATAATCCTCTTAAATTTTTACCCGCCTGGTTGGTGAACCGTACAAATACCCTAAACCCGGTCAGAAAGAAATCATTACCCAGTACCTTTGGAAAACCCTTTGGCCGCAATGCTTTTGTTTGCACCATAGCCACTGCAATGAACGCCCACTTATCCTGATGGGTATCCAACTCCAAACACTCAGGAATCAATTGTTTAACCTGCTCTTTGGGAACCGCAAAGGTGAAAACGCTGGAGCTGTCAAAAAAGGCCTCCACGGCAAAGGGATGATCTTTAAGGAATGAAAGCATATTAAACAGGTTGAACCGGTTTGGATTTTAAATAATATTCGTTGTATGCAATTACGCTGATGAACATTACCGCAAACAATAAATTAAATCTGCCCCATAAAAGCAAGTCGGGCACCAGAAAAAACTCCAGAATGTTCATGGTACCAATTACCAATATCTGCATGATCGCATTTAATCTTGACCAATAGCCACTTACAATCCAGACAGCCATAACGATCTCTGCAACGCCTATCCCCTCTGTGAATATTGCGGCATGGTCACTTCCCAGGATGCGGGCCACAATCTCCTGATGGCGGGGTACCTCGTTCAATACCTTACAAAACAGGCCATTGACCAGCCAAACTGCGGCAATAATGTAGTTCAATATTTTATTTAGGGTCATTGTAAAACCAATTTAGCCTTCCCACATAAAAAAAGCGGTAAGTTTTTCAACTTAACGCCTTTTCTCTGGTATTATGACAAAGATAGTATGTTAAATCTAATTTTCTACCATACGTCGGAATATGCCAGTAACGGCCAGGTAACATCGAACATGAAGTATAAAAACAATACGTCAGACAACAGATGGTTATAATTCTCAATACCATCACCATTGATAAAGATTTTTTCTGTATGCGTAATTCACAGGGGTAAAATTGGAATGGAATTAGCTGAAGAGTACACGCATCTAATCATACCCATTGATATGACTAATTCTACCCGGAAAGGCCTGCTGTTCCTGTTATTACTTTTTTTCATATTTCCATTTATTACCTACGCCCAGGAAGGCATGCCGGTAGCTGTTCGCCCTTGCGGTACCGACAGACTATTGGCACAATTAAGAAAAGACCCTGCCTTTGTGGCGAGGGAGAAGGCTATTAATCAAGCCCTTTTACAAAAGCACTATTTACATGTGTCTGCGGCTCCGCCTGCAGTGGTTACCCTGCCGGTAGTAGTGCATATTATCAACGAAGACCCCAATGCCTATACGGATGCAGCCGTTGTACAGGCTATACAGGCACTGAATGAAGCGTACAGTGCTACAGGTAGTTTTACCGGCGGACGCACTGATACGCGGATCCAATTTTGTTTGGCCAAAACTGCTCCCGATGGCGGCCGTACCACAGGTATCGTGCGCACCCACTCCTACCTTTCTGACTTTGACTACGACATGGAGGCCGATGAGCTCATTGCACTGAATGCGTGGGACCGGACCCGTTACATCAATATCTGGCTGGTATCAAAGATCAGATCAGAGTATATGCAGGATTTTAGCTGTGGTACCTGGACCCGCCTAACCATGGGTGGTTATGCCAGCGCCGGCGGCGATGTGGTGGTTTCCGGTTTGGGTGTTGACCTGGTAGCGCATGAGATGGGTCACTTCCTTAGTCTCGCGCACACCTTTGCCGAAAGGGATTGCAGAAACAATGATTGTCTTACAGACGGTGATATGGTGTGTGACACGCCGCCCGAGCGAACCATCGCCGGTGGCGGCTGCACCGCTCCACAAAACTCCTGCAGCACCGATACGTTGTCGGGCTTTACCACAGATGTAGATGACCTGCCGGATAATTTTATGGATTATGGTTCCGGCGCAGGCTGTATCATGGGCTTTACACCGGGACAGGCAGAACGAATGCAAAACTTTATTGCCACCTCCTTAACGGGCATGGTGAACAGTACCGTTTGTACTGATCCCTGTGGCGCCGCCCTTACTGCCTCCTTCACCCGGGATATCGACTATCCGGTAATAGGCGACGTAGTTACCTTTACCGCCAATATAAGCGCAGGCCAAACCCTGCAATGGCTGGTTGATGGTATAGCTGCCGGTACAGGCCAAACGCTTGTGTTACCTGTGACCCAAAAGAAGACCTATAAATTAGAATTACGTATAACAGATGCCAGCGGCTGCCGCGCTTCTACTACAGATGCATTCCAGGTGAGCTGCGGTGTGGTAGCCAGGTTCTCCCCCGACAAACGGAAGATCGCATCGAAAGACGGCATACAAACCGACCACGTTGTTTTCACCAACCGTTCCCGCAATGCCACAGCCTGGAAATGGCTGATGAGTAACGACAAGGGCATGGCTGAACAAGTGGTGAGCACCGATGAACAACTTGATTACCTGTTTAAAATCCCCGGCACTTACAAAGTGCGACTGTATGCTACCAATGGAAGCTGTGAAGACACCACCAACCCCGTTACCATTGTGGTGGATGACCCCACCGCCGATGGGGTGATACACATCGAGAGTGTAGTCTGTTATAACCAGGATAAAGTACAGGTAAAGCTTTGGTTTGAAAACAGGGGCTATATGACCATACCGAAGAACACGCCGGTTGCTTTTTATGATGACGATCCGCGTACAGGCAGAGGGAGCCTGTTGGGCACCTGGCCGCTGCCAACCGACCTGTCTGGTAAATGTGCCTCCTATGAATACACAGCTACTGTATTAGTTGGCCGGGAGTATTTGGATACGCTGGTATCGGTGTTTAATGATAACGGCACTACCATACCGCTGGCATTGCCCAATACCGGGTTACCGGAAGTGACTTTCAATAATAACATCAATATCAAAAAGGACATTAGCTTCCGCGCAGGCATTACCCCGGATGAATATACGTTGCAGCCACAACAACAGCAGTCACTGCAACCTGCTGTTATCAAAGGCGGTGATATTACCAGTGCCACCTGGGCAACATCTCCTTATCTCAACTGTACCAATTGTATCGACAATATCTTCACCGCCCCGTACCGCCAGGACACACTTGCTATTGCAAACACACGAATTTTCACCGATAACGGTTGTTATAGCGATGCAAAGGTTACCTTTCACATTCCGGTAGTGGACGATTACACACCAACACTGAACACGCTGGCCTGTGCAGGAACCGACAGCCTGCACGTGGACTTCTCTTTGTGTAATACGTATGCACCGGGAAATATTCCAGGTTCCCTGCAAGTGGATTTTTATGACCGTTTACCAACAGACCCCACCGCGGTGAAACTGGGTAATAGTTTTCTTACCCCATCAACTACTACAGGCACCTGCAGTGATTATGAGCAATTCATCCCGGGCACCAAAACAGGGAAGGTTTTTGTAGTGGTGAACAACAATCAACAGGCTTATCCCCCGGCAAGCGGATTGAACGAATCTGATTATAACAACAATACCAACAGCATGGATTATACACCACCGGTATTGACAGTACTACCCAAAGACACCACCATATATCGTAAGGCCCCGTTCAATCTCTATTACACGGTACCCGGTTATACGCCTGTCTCTATGCTTTGGGATAACAGTCCCAGCTATACGCTCAGTTGTACCACCTGTCCTACTCCGGTGGCAGCTATGCTCGACAGCAGCATGGTGAACCTGCAGGTGACCAATGAATATGGCTGCGTTTTAAACGGACAAACTTATGTGCACATCTTTCCGCCCGATATGACCGTAGAACTGTTGTCGGCAGAATGTTACGATGATTCACACATCCAGGTTACCTTTAAAGTTTGTATGGGGAATGGTTACGATACTGTTTACAAACAAATACCCGTATCGTTTTACAATGGATCACCAGCCGATGCAGCCACCAAAGTATTGTCGCCCGCTTATGCTACTCCCGCCCCGGTGTTTGGTGAATGCCGCGAATTTACGCACATCATAACCACGCCAGGAAGCAGCCAGGTGGTTGCCATGGTGAATGATCCAACAACCCAGCCGTTTCAGGAAACCAATTATACCAATAACCAAAGCAGTTTGAAATACGATGCCTTTACCATTGATCCCACACCGGAAATAATTACCCTGGCACGGCCAGGCAGTGTACCATTGCGCACAACAGTAAAGGGAGGCAAAGCTGCTTCATATGTATGGACTCCAGCCTCCGGGCTCTCCTGCGATACGTGCGCCGAGCCGGTGGCCACGGCTTCTTCCTCCATAAAATACCTGGTAACAGTGACCAACAACCATTTTTGTAAGGATACAGGCACTATATACATTCAGACATATGTTAAAACAGGTGTTGCCATGCCCAATGCATTTTCACCTAATGGCGACGGACGAAATGATTATTTCTATGTAATGGGCGGACTGGATATTAAGAAGGTAAAGAACCTGTCGGTATTTAACCGGTATGGCCAAAGGATCTTCGAGGTGCTCAACTCACCAGCTAATGACCGGAAGTTTGGTTGGGATGGCAGACAGAACGGGAAAAAAGTTGATTTTGGCACGTATGTTTACTTCGCAGCAGTGGAATACCTCGATGGTACGGTACAAACCTTTAAAGGAACTGTTATAGTGACACCATAAAAGAGATACTGATAAAACTTAATAATAAAGCCCTGACGCTAAGGTCGGGGCTTTGTTATTGGGTATTTTGACGATTAAAAACCCATAATGTTTTTAAATATGGATTTTTCTTTCTAATATAGCGCCCTGAAAAGATCCCCCTGTGAATTTCCCGTCAGTATAAGCTCCAGTCTTCCCCGAAACAACCTATAGTTATATTACAATTTCATTTAATTGTTTGCCTGCCCCATATTCCTTTGAAACAGCATCTTCCAATTTCTATGTGCCTTTGCTTATTCTAAGACACACAATAAACATTTATGAAGAAGCTTACTTCTACGCTCGCAATGGCCTTGCTATGCCTGTATGGTAGTGCCCAGGTTGGCAGCCTGGACCCATCCTTCAATGCATTAGGCACAAACGACAACGGTCCCGGATTCAGGATCGATAATCCCAGCGGTTTACCCGATGTATATGATTTTGGAACGGCTATGGCCTTTACATCAGGTGGCAAAATATTAGTGGGCGGTTATACTGCAAACGACGATTATTTTCTCCTGGTCCGGTATACTACTGCCGGCACACTCGATAATTCCTTTGGCACCGGCGGTATAGTAAGGGCACGTTCAGAGGATGGGCCGCGTGGTAACTCCGCACGGGGGTATGGAATGGTCCTGCAACCTGATGGCAAAATAGTAATAGCCGGCTGGAACTGGCCTGGCGATAAAGATTTTTGTGTAATGCGTTTCAATGAAGATGGCAGTTTTGATACCGATTTCGGTACAGGAGGAAAAGTTACTACCAACCTGGGGCCCGGTAATGATGAAGCCCGCAATGTGGCCATCCAAAATGATGGCAAAATAGTAGTGACAGGATTCAGCTTCAACGCTGCCGGCAATACAGATTTTGCAGTAGTACGTTACACCCCTGATGGTGACCTGGATGGTTCGTTTGGCAGCGGCGGTATTGTAAAAACAAACATCAATAGTTACGATATTGCGCAAGGTATTGCGATCGATAAAACCACCGGCACCATCACCATAGCCGGAACCAGCAACTCAAGTTTCGAAAACACCCATACCGGCAATGGAGATTTCACATTGGTACGTTATACATCCGGTGGTGCACTCGATGGAAATTTTGGTACGGGTGGCATTGCCACTTTCGATATTGGTACCGGTACGTTTGATGAGGCGCGTAGCATGGCCGTTCAACCCGATGGTCAATTGATAGTGGGCGGCATCACCAAACCGGGTGGAGCACGTGGAAACAATAGTGACGTGGTTGTTTTACGGGTAACTACTGATGGTTCATTGGATGGCAACTTTGGTACAGGTGGTAAGGCAATTGCCAATTATACGGGCCTGAACTCGGATGATGATTGTAACAGCGTAGCCCTGCAAAACGATGGCAAAATTGTAATCGCAGGCTGTGTTGACATTTTCCCTACTTCAAACCTTGATAAAAAACTAGGTACAATGCTGATGCGTTTTACCCCTGCCGGTGTACTCGATGTTAACTTTGATGGAGATGGAAAGGCAGCCGCTAATTTAGCTTTGACTGATGATGATAAAGGCCTGGTGGTTGCAGTGAAAAGCGACCGTATTTACCTGGCTGGTACCAGCGGCGGACCTCCCGATCTTCTTGTTGCCGCTTTCAAGAATGATAATGTTGCCCTGCCGATTGTACTTACCCAGTTCTATGCTCAACAACAAACCAGCAACGTGGTACTACAATGGACAACCAGCAGCGAAGAAAATGTAGCACAGTTTGTGGTTGAACGCAGCAGCGATGGCAAAACCTTTAAAACCATTGGTACTGTAGCGGCTACCGGAAACAGCACTATTTCAAAAAGTTATTCTTTTACCGATCAAAGTCCGCTTACCACCAGCGACAACTATTATCGTTTACAGGTGCGTGACCTTAATGGCAGCTTTACCTACAGTAAAATTCTTATCATTAAGTTCTCTACCGCTATATCTACCAATTTGCAGGTGTTCCCCAACCCGGTTACGAGCGTATTACAGGTTCAAATTCCCGGTGGGTTTACTGGCAATACCAGCCTGCAGGTTTATGATTTAAGCGGTCATTTGGTAAAGGTGAATAAACTTACATCGAATGGCATAGCCCTGAATACCACCATAGATATAACCAGATTGCCTGCTGGTGTGTATACATTGAAGGCCACCGATGGCAAAACTTCCGCTATTACCCGTTTTGTAAAAAAATAAGCACTTCTTTAACGAAAATGGCCCTCTCCCGGCTGAGCCGGGAGAGGGCCATTTTCGTTGTTCCCTAATTATATTTGTGCATACCGTCTACTATCCACAGGAAAAAAATCACCTTCCAGTCTTTCAATCAAACCTTCAATATCAACTGGAAGAAACGATGCCATTTCCAATTGACCTATTATAAATCCCCAATGATCGCAGAACTTACCATTGCTTACAATTTCCGGTTGATAATACACGTTCAAGGAATAGATTGGTAGAAATTTCCAGGCTCCGTCTACCTTCCTCCGTAACAACTCACCGACATAAATTGCGAGGTAACAATACAGGTTTTTGTCAATACGCTTCGGTTTGGTGCTAAATTTTAAAGTAATTATTTGGGACAATTCTTTCAAATATTGAGGATCATTTCGAAGCTCTACTTTAAAGTTCAACATTTCAGAAAGCCTTGAACAATAATAATCCATTTCATTGGCAAAATTTAAAACTCTGGATTTTTGCCTCTCCCAAAAAGACCCATCTCCCTTAACAGGATATACACCACTCTCAACCATTTTATTTAACGCTTCGGTGTTTTCGAAAAACAGTCCCTCTTTGTCACCTTTTCCCGGAAGTATTATGGCAGTTTTATCTTTGAAAACAGTTACAAAAGCAAGATTACTTTCAAGTTGATAGGTTGAGTCAATTAGAGACTGGTTCTTTTCTTCCAATTCATTTAAAGCGGCTGTACTCATAACTTTGTATCCAGACACTTCTTTCATTCTATCGTTAATTTGGTTTATATCTTTTAAATAAAGTGCTTACAGGTACTCCACTGAATGTGATATACAGCAGGTCGTTGTCAAATTCTACCTGATTAACATTAAGTATACTTTTATTTACCGTGTATGAGAATTGAAAAGAATTTCCAAACTTCCTTTGACTAACAGGCTTGCCCGCACTCATTTTATGTTCCATTCTGGTTTGAATGGAACATGTTCCCAAAGAATCAAAATACAGGAACTGCGGCGATACCAAAGCACCACGTTTTGCACCTTGATCAGAAGCTAATGCTTCTTTATATTCTGCACTTATCCAACTGCCAACAAGCCACTTTGGGAAAGAACTTTGAGCAGTAGTATATTTCACAGATAGCAATAAAGGTACAAGTGCCAATATCATTACTTTATTCATCTCAATTTATTTTATTTCCCAAAAAAGAATTTTTGTTCCACTAAACATTTGCATTGGATCAAAGTTACTCTGGTAGTGATCATTATCCCACAATTCTATATGAACATGGTCTGGTGATCTTACTCCGCCCTCATAAATATTCTCAAAATAAATTATACCCGTTCTGCCTGTTATTTTTGAAACAACATTGGTAGTCATACCATTATACTCTTCTGGTTTGCCAAATTTCAAGAGGAAGCGGGTTAAATTTTTTGCTCCAATAATGTTACCATTTCCCAATGGACTGGAGCCTGGATTTGTATAATTTTTTGCCCCTTTTAAACTTACCCCAGACTTTCTTAAGGCTATACTAACTCTTATTGCACACTGGTTAAAATATAAAAAGTTTTCTCCGGTTACATCATTTACCGGTTTTTTGGGATCTATGGGAGTTCGATCCGGACGAATATCATAAGGTAGCGGATAATTTGATAGTAATGTTTGAAATGATGGAAATTTAGGTTTAGGATCAAATAAATTATTATCATTTAGTTCATCACCTGGTCCTTCATGTGCATCATTTCCTCCACTATTCGATAGACTGGGACCTGAACCCATTCGAGTATTACTACTTTCTGAAGACCCCACCGGCATAGTAGCATTATCTCCATCTATAAGTCTAACAGTAGTTATGGCAGTTTGTATTGCTATACTGGTAACATTTAGTGCCAAACTGCCTAGAGAAGTTGCTGTTTCTACAGTTTTAACTGCCCTTACCGCTGTTACAAATACAGCTGCCTGATTGATTCCTTTGGTACTTTCTAAAAAATCACCTGCAAGTCCAACTACTGCACTTCCGCCCTCTAAGCCGTCTATATCAATATTCGTAACAGGATCGCAACTGGCATATTGAAAAGGAGTTAAATAAGGGTAATTGTAAGCAAGGGGATCAAGCTGGGTAAACCGGCCTACTTGTGCATCATAATTTCTGAAACCATAGTCATACCAACCCAGATCAGCGTCATCAAAGAGCTCTTTGTCATTATAAAGATAGTCATTCTTTAACTTCCCTTCATTCACATCCCCCGCCTTACGGCTACTGATGGCGGCAATTCTCAATCCGTAAGCATAATAATGATTTTCTTCTATAATATTTCCCCTTGTAATGCCCACTTTCAGGTTATCGAAGAATACATCCTGATCGTTTTGATTGCTTACGTAAACGAACGCATATCCATTCTTCGGCGCCTTAACGGTTCCTAAACCAATTGGGGCCGGGTCACTTCCTGAAGCGCCTACTTGTTGGTGCACCACACCTCCATCGGCCGCTTCTATAAAATTAAAACGCTCATCGAAAAACAAGACGGTTAAGTAGGCCTGAGGCGCTGTGCCGACACCACCCGCAGGCTGTACAGCATTTATAAATCCGGAAGTACCATTTAATTGATTTGTTATACCGGTAGCATTTGCTTTTACTATGCTGGATGCCACGCCGCCTCCTGTAATGGCTTGTGCCAAACTGGTTAACACTGTACTTACCATATTAGGACTGGTACCACCCGTTGAAGCTTCATAATAATAGTAAACGGAAGCATTTACCTTGTCACCAGCCATTACCTTTTGTAAGGTATTAGGGCCGATATTATGACCGGCATTATTACCCAACCGGCTAACTGAATTACCGAGGTTGGCATTTTGCCAGGCGGCTGGTTTCGGACAGCGCGTTGACTCTACTTCATTAGCTCCACCAGTTTGACCAAACACAGGATCCTCAGCCATACTGCGGCTGGTTTCCATGGTACACGTGTTATAAGCGCTGTGCGTTTCTTCGGTTAATATCATCCGCACACTCTGCTGATAATCTTTTACAAAATAATCATACGCACCCATTCTTCCATCGGGCAAGGTGATATTGCCGCTGACAGCCATTGCATCCAAACCACCATCCGTACTACTGGCAGTCGGTGTTATTGCCCGGATGCGGCCTTCTTCAAAGTTAATATAGGAAAGCGTTCCGCCACTGGTGGCAAAAGGCGGTGCGGCCGTTGTTGTAACAGATCCGGTTTCCTGGTATACAAACTGATTGATATAGGTCGTAATAGTGGCAGGGTCTCCCGATTCGGGTATATACACCCGTTGCAGCTTTTGGCCATCAGCACTGTATACGATCCTGATGGTTCCTTTGCCGGCTATTCGTATTTTTTCCGGCTTATCCAGAAAATTATAACTTATACCATTGGCATTAGCTACATTTTCCAGTTCCTTTGCATTTTTATTCAGATCAATCACCACGTTGCCGTTATTATCGTATACATAGTCAGCACCAGTTCCGTTACTACCATCTTTAAAGTCGCCTGACAAGCCATTTACATTTGTTGTTAGCATCTGGTCGGTTACACTTTGTAACTTGTTACTATAAGATGCGTAGGTATAACTCAATTCATCAATTGTTATAGGCGTTGCTGTACCGGGCATTACTCCCTTCTGCAGCATATTCAACAAATTCCCATTCAGGTCGTAAGTTATTTTTCCGTTTGTACCCGTAACGGAAAAATCCATTTTAGCATTGCCCCAGCCATCACCAGGGTGCTTTTGTTCTGTAAACGCTGCATTTATCAAGCGTCTCGCATTATCATAGGAATAATCATATTTACGCTGAGCATCATCACCCTGTGTGTTCCATAATACACCGGTAACCTGGCCGTTTAATTGCGATTTAGTGAAAACATTATCTCTATTATCATAGCCCAGGTACATACCAAAGAAATGCTCCCATTTATTATAATTTGCAGGATCCTTAAGCGCAAAATCTTTATTGATGCCTGTTATCTCATTATGAATATTAAAACTATATGCTAACGATTCGAGGCCATTACCTGTGCGCCCGTTTACCGGAACGTAGTCGGGATCAAAGTTGGTAGTTTTTATCCGGCCAACGTCATCATATTCATATGCGGCAACTGTTTTAAAAGTGTTGCTGCCAAATTGCTTTTGAATGGAAGTAACCCGGCCCAGTTTGTCAAAATTATTTTTGGTAAGCGTAATAAAATGACTAAAGCCCGTACCGGTTGTTGTGTGATCGGAACAGATGCTCATTATACGTCCATCAAAATTATATTGCCGGGTAGTGATGTCTGTGCCTGTTTTAATATTATCATTTAATGTTTGTATCAGCAGGCCATCTTCATCAAAGTAATTAGTAGTCGACAAAAAGGTACCAGACCCTAACACCCGCGCCATGCTACCGGTTGGCAGGCTGAGCGTACGTTTAGAAGTAACAATAGGCAATACATTGGGATCGGAGGTATTGTAAGCCGATAGGTTCGTGAACCCAGTGTTGAATTGCGTGGCCGTAGCAAAGGAATAATCATCGTAAAACTGGTATTTTACTATAGCCGTAACAGCAGTGTTATTAAGATCACTGTTCGAAACAGGATTATTAAAAGTTGAAGTATTTATTGAATACCCCTGTGCGTTGGTAGTAACAGCTAATGAAGTATTTACTGAGTTATTGATATCTGCCTGTAATTGAGTAACTGTTTTGGTAGTATTATATAATACAGTTGCAACAGGCCGGTCCAATTCATCGTATAAATTGGCAGTCCACTGTGGAGTTGATAAGGCAGCCTGGTTCCCATCCTGGGTAAAAACAAGCCGGTCACGAACATCGTACAACAAGTTTAACGGATCGGCTCCGGGAACTTTTTTCCAGATCATTCTTCCTTTGTCATCATAATTATATTGAAAACATAATTCTTTCAGCACCTGCGCTCCGTCAGTACCAGCAAAAGACCAGCCGTGACTATCCAGGTATTTGACTGCTTCGGGTTGCAACTCATAACGTAACAAACCTTTGTCATCGTAAATACTATACGTGCAGATCCAACCGGTATGTGCAGCAGATGGCGCATCATCGCTCTGCGTTTTCTTTAGGATCAGGTATCCTGACATATCTGTATAAGTAATAATCGATTTACCATTTTCATCAGTACCTATTGCTTTATATAAGGCATTGGCAGCATAGGCGCCCCTGTTAACAGGCGGATTACCCTGAATATAGTCTACGGTAAAGATCTGAACATTATCGGCTGCACTGTTCATATCATAGACAGCCGTTCTTCCCGTAGCATTGGACCAGGCAGCACCCGATCCATTCATTGTTTCTATCCTGTTTAGCGGGCTTTTATCAAATTGAATGGAAGCATACGCAGCCGTTTCGTTATATACGTTCGTATAATATTGCGGTTGTTCCGTAAGCGGCGCTGATTTATATTTCCCAATTTCAGTTGATGTAGTATAAGGAAGGTATTTTTGAGATTCCCGGCCAAACTGATCGTATTGAGAAAATTGCACCACATCTCCCCAAAGCCCACCCGGCGTAGCTGGTGTAGCGGTTTCACGGCTTATCTTTTCAACAGAACGCCCTAAACCATCTACATAACTGGTGGTTTGTATTTTCTGGCCAATAGGTAACTGATCTACCGTCTGCCAGGTAGTAACACCCGTTACCTGTACATCATGTTCCCGGACATAATTCCGGTCTTCCCAATTAGCTGAAACGACGGTTAGCTTTACCACATTGGAAAAAATAGATGCCCCATTTATATTGGTCGTTTGTCTTTTGAACCACATATTTTGTGTAAGTGGTCCCGGCGTGTAACTGCTTTGCGTTGCTCCCGCGATCATAGAAAAACCCGCATCATTGGGTGTAGTGTTGCTCCACCACTGGTAAGTTTGCCCCACCGATGGAAAGCCTGCAATATAGATCTCAACCAATTGATCAGGTGTTTGATTATACGTGTAATGGGTATTACCGCTAACCGGGCCTATGGCATGGCTGGGGTTCCAAAATTGAAATTGAGAAAATGCACTATTGGCAATGCTCAATAAAGTGAGGCTTATGAAACATAGCAGCCGGAAAGGTTTTCGATGTATCATCAGGAAAGATTTCATATTAAATAATGCAAACAATGTATAATGCCTGTTTCTGCCTGTTTATAGATTTAAAGCAATACAATCCTGATCAGCGTCAATTGAAGCCTTTTGGGCTCAATTGATGCCGACTGTTTTTTGCCGGATGCAGAAATAAATAATTAGAAAATAAACTCCTTTATTTTAGATAATCTTTTTCCCAGCCATTTTAACTTCCGTTTTTATGGTAACCGGAATTTCACGGCCCATCATTAGAAACGATCCTTCTACTTTAGCGGTCACTTTATTCTTCAACAACATGCCGGTTTTCGCATCTACTTCATATTCGCCTGATTGACTGCCTTGCAGATTTCCAGTTACCGGGTATCCCATCACTTTGGCTTCCGTTTTATCACTCTCGATCTGACCTTCTGAACTAATATATGCGATCCCATCATCTACATCCTTTAGTTTATACTTGGATGTTTCGTTCAATGGCACTTCTCCTTTTTGTTGAGATTGCAATTTCCACGTATCTCCTACCTCTATGGCTGAATCGGGAAAAAGATGGAAGGCCTGATCGATATTCTTTTTTATCAGGCCTTCACCAATTACTTTATCCCATTTTTCCAGGGCCATATTTCTTGCCTGTAGATCTGTAATATTCAGGCCTGCTATAATTTTATCCCCCAATTCTTTATATCCGGTGATATCCTTTATTTTTCCTGCGGAACTAATAACAGCGGTGATATTCGTAGATTTTAAAACACCCAACATCTTCTCTACCGGATCGAATGTAGCATTTGCATTGTCCGCATCCATTTCCGACTCTTTGTCACCCGCTTTGGTATACAGGTGTATTTTATCGTAGTGCATTTGTAATAGATAATTACCTGCACTGTCTTTTTGAATATCATACGTGAGGCTCACATCCGATTTGTTCTTATTATTGATGCTTTTGCCTCCTGCCTCCAGGGCTATATCATATTCATTATTGATGGTATAATAATACTTGGAACCGGGTTGTAAATTCAATTGCAAACTCAGTGCATCGTCATTATTATCAGATCCGGTTGCTCCTCCTATCATTCCCTGGCCTTTATCCTTACGTACTTTACCATGCCCCGATGGGGTATTGCAGGCAAGGCCCAGGACTAAAATGCCAAGGAGGTATGAGGTTTTGGGTACGAATATGCTTTTAAATAACATGGTTTAAGAGTTGTGGTATTTTCCTTATTACTTAAAGAGACCAGTATTCCGAATTCACATTAATGCGTTTCCCTATCCTTCTAAACTCGTCTACATCCTTATTTAACCAATCTTCGTGTGCATCATATCTTAATGCACCGGTTTCATATGCTTCAATTGTTGTATCAATGAAAGATGCAATCGAATCATGATAACTAACCGGCTCTTCAACAAACAACAAGGATGCCGAATACAAATGCAGCTTTCCGTAGTCTTTGCTGTTCCTGTCGTTGTTGAATAAAAGATATTGCCCTGTAGAATCGGTTATCAGCGGAATAAAATTATCTTCCCAACTGCCGATAGTTTCATTAGCCTCCAATGCTTCGACTATATAATTTAATGAAACCAATGTTCCAAAATCAAATAACTGACAAAGAACCTGTGGATTTTGATCAGGGTCATATCCATTTTTCCATTTATATAACAATTTAAAATCCTCATCATTGATGTTCAGTTGTTCCAGATAATCATTTATTTCCCCATCGGACAAGGGCGCATAAAGCCGCTCATAATTGGTTAAATTAAATTTCCGAAGAGATGTATCAAACGATTCCAGCAAAGCATTAAATGTGGCCATAATAAATTAATTAAAAATACTAAAGTGGGGATAAAGCCCATGGCAAAGTAGCCCCTTCTGTAAAAAATACGGTTCCCCATTTTACAACTCTGTAAATTCCATAGATAACTACACCTGCGGTTACCCCCTGTCCCACACGCTTACCCACTTCTCTTATCGGCTCATTACGGATGACAGGAACCGGAATAGGTGTTAATTTAGGTTGGTTTTTTGATTCTGGCATCAAAATCGGAACACGCTGAAGCGCATCGGGTTTAAATAGCGGTACCAAAAACAAGTCTCCATCCTGCATATTATTGTCAGCATAAAACCACCTCAAACTGGCGCCATGACCTGTATTTTGACTTCTGGGAGCTGGTCGCATTATCGCAAATTGCCCCCCTTCCTTTGTTGACTTGTAAGCCACTTCATGTAAATCGAATATCTTTGAATTCGGATTTGAGACATCACTGTTAGCATCCCTGGCAGCTCTTCCATTTTTATCCTGCTGAGCCTGATTCTTTTCATAGTGAAACATTAAAAAATCAATACCAGGAAACTCGGGTAATTGTAACAATTGCGTTTTACCCGCTGCAGTTTGGGAATATTCAATATCTATTTCCTCGATGGCCGGATACCAAAACTCTGACCAGAATATAGGCGGCAACGGTCCCGAAGCAGGAGAGCCCAATAAAAGTGCTGGATTTTCAGTTCCTTGTGGCCCTTGTCCAACCTGAATTGTTCCTATTTTTCCGGTAACTATATTGCACACGTTAACGGACGTTTGCACAACTACACTGGTTACAGTCAAAGCCAGGCCGGTTAAATTTAACCCTGCATCTACAGTCTTTACCGCTCTAACAGCAGTTACAAATACGGCAGCCTGATCTATTGTTTTGCTGCCTACAAAAACATCGCCAGCTGCTTCAGCCACAAGGCCACCTACACTAAGGCCGTTAACATCAATATTGGTTATGGGATCATCACCTGCATAATGATAGGGTGAAAATACCGTATAGTCGTCGGCCAGGGGATCCACTGCCATAAATCTGCCGATCTGAGGATCATAATTCCTGAATCCATAGTCATACCAGTTCAGGTCACCATCATCAAAGAACTCCTTTTCGTTATAAAGATAGTTATTCTTTAATTTTCCTTCATTTACATCGCCTGCTTTACGGCTGCTGATGGCTGCAATTTTCAATCCATAGGCATAATAATGGCTCTCTTCAATTATATTCCCCCTGGTGATACCCACTTTCAGGTTATCGAAGTATACGTCCTGATCGTTTTGATTGCTTACATAAACAAACGCATATCCATTCTTTGGCGCTTTAACAGCACCCAAACCAATTGGCGCCGGGTCACTTCCTGAAGCGCCCACCTGTTGTTGTACTACACCCCCATCGGCCGCTTCTATAAAATTAAACCGTTCGTCGAAAAACAAGATGGTCAGGTAGGCTTGTGGGTTTGTGCCACCACCACCCGAAGGCTGTACAGCATTTATAAATCCGGATGTACCATTTAACTGGTTTGTAATACCGGTAGCATTTGCTTTTACCATGCTGGTAGCAGCACCGCCACCTGTAATGGCCTGCGCCAGACTGGTTAAAACCGTACTAACCATATTGGTATTAACGCCGCTGGCTGCAACTTCATAATAATATTGAGCAGAAGCGCTCACCTGGTCACCGGCCATTACCTTTTGCAAAGTATTGGGGCCAACATTGTGACCAGCATTATTACCCAACCGGCTAACCGAACTGCCCAGGTTGGCGTTTTGCCAGCCGGATGGTTTGGGATAGCGTGTTGTCTCTACTTCATTAGCTCCGCCGGTTTGACCAAATACAGGATCCTCCGCCAGGTACCTGTTCGATTCCATGGTACAAGTATTATAAGCATTGTGCGTTTCTTCAGTCAATACCATCCGCACGTTTTGCTGATAATCTTTTACAAAATAATCGTACACGCCCATCCGTCCATCAGGTAATCCGATATTCCCATTAACTTCCATCGCATCCAAACCACCATCCTGGGAAGTGTTCGTTGGTTGCATTGCCCGAATGCGGCCTTCTTCAAAGTTGATATACTGCAACACATCAGCACCGCTGCCAGTCGCCTGATATTGGAACTGGCCGATATAGGTGGTCGTAATAGCGGTTCCGCTTTCAGGTGTAAAAATCCGCTGGAGTTTTTCACCATCAGCATTGTATACTAGTTTGATGGTGCCTTTTCCTGCGATCCGTATTTTTTCTGGTTTATCCAGATAATTATAACTTACGCCATTGGCTCCCACTACATTTTCAAGGTCCTTCGCATTTTTGTTCAGATCCACCACTACATTGCCATTGTTATCATATACATAATCAGGAGCGGCGCCATTGCTGCCATCTTTAAAGTCGCCCGACAAGCCATTCACATTCGTGGCCGTCATTTGGTCGGTTACACTTTGTAATTTGTTACTGTAAGAAGCATAACTATAATTTAATTCATCTATAGTTATAGGTGCTGCTGTACCGGGCATCACTCCCTTTTGCAGCATGTTCAACAAATTACCATTGAGGTCATAGGTTATTTTACCGCTGGTACCCGTAACTGTAAAATCCATTTTGGCATTGCTCCATCCATCACCCGGGTATTTTTGTTCTGTAAAAGCAGCATTTACAAGCCTGTCGGCATTGTCATAAGTAAAGTCGTATTTGCGCTGTGCATCATCACCCTGGGTATTCCATAATACGCCGGAAACTTTTCCATCGAGTTGTGAGCCTGCAAATACGTTGTCCCGGTTATCAAAACCAAGGTACATTCCAAAGAAATGCTCCCATTTATTATAGTTTGCGGGGTTTTTAAGCGCAAAATCTTTGTTTATGCCTGTTAACTGGTTATGGATATTATAATTAAACTCCAGCGATTCAAGCCCTCCCCCGGTTCGCCCATTTACTGGAACGTAGTCCGGATCGAGGTGGTTTGTTTTTACCCTGCCCACATCATCATAATCATATGACGCAACTGTTTTGAACGCATTGCTGCCATATTGTTTTTGCACAGAAGTTATTCGGCCAAGCTTATCGACATTATTTTTGGTAAGTGTAATGTAATGGCTAAAGCCTGTACCGGTCGTTGTGTGATCGGAACAAACACTCATTACGTGACCGTCAAAATGATATTGCAGGGTAGTGATATCCGTTCCAGACTTTATGTTGTCCTTTAACGTCTGTATAGGCGCTCCCTTCTCGTCATAATAATGGGTGCTTGTTAAAAAATTATTGGAACCCAGTACTCTTGTCATGCTACCGGTAGACTTACCTATAATGCGATTAGACGAAAGAATTGGCAGCACATTTTGGTCGGAACTGCTGTAAGCAGACAAATTGGTAAACGCAGTACTGAATGATTGCGCACCTGCAAACGAATAGTTATCGTAAAACTGGTATTTTACAATTGTACAAACAGCACTATTATTAAGATCGCTGTTTGTAATGGGATTATTTTGTGTGGAAGTATTTATCGAGGCACCCAGTGCTGTGGTGGTAACAGTTGTTGAATTATTTACTGAATTATTGATATCCACCTGTAAATCAGCAGCTGTTTTTGTAGTATTATATAAAGTAGTGATAACAGACCGATCTAAATCGTCATACAAATTAGCTGTCCATTGAGGGGTTGACATGGCAGCCTGATTACCGTCTTGTGTAAACACTACCCGATCGCGGTTATCATACACAAAAGTTATCGGCGCTACGCCCGGAAACTTTTTCCAGGTCATCCTTGCCTTATCGTCATAATTGTATTGAAAGCAAAGTTCATTTAATACCTGTTGTCCGTTCGCACCAGCAAAAGACCATCCATTGGCATCAAGGTATTTTACGGCTTCCGGTTGTAATTGGTAACGCAACAATCCCTTGTCGTCATAAACGAAATAAACACACATCCAACCGGCATGAGCATCAGAAGGCACATCTTCTAATTGCATCTTTTTACATACTTGTTGCCCCAAATTATCGGTATAAACAATCACCTGTTTGCCTTTTTCATCCAGAAAGGATTGCTTATATAAAGTATTGGCATCGTAAGGACCACCATTCACTGGCGGGTTTCCCTGTACATAGTCGACCGAAAACTTCTGCACATTGTCGGCAGCAGTGTTCATGTCATATACGGCACCATTACCAGCAGCTGCGGCCCAGGCTGTTCCCGGCTGCTTTATATTAGTAATTCTGTTCAGGGGGCTATTATCGAACGTAACAGTGGAATATGCAGCCGTTTCGTTATAAGTGTTTGTATAATACTGGGGCTGCTCGGTAAGCGGCGCTGTTTTATACTTTCCAGCTTCGGTGGTTGTAGTATAAGGAAGGTATTTTTGAGACTCCCGGCCAAACTGATCGTATTGAGAAAATAACACCACATCACCCCATAGACCACCCGGTGTTGCCGGCGTAGCGGTTTCACGGCTTATCTTTTCAACCGAGCGTCCTATACCATCTACATAACTGGTGGTTTGTATTTTCTGGCCAATAGGTAACTGATCTACGGCCTGCCAGGTAGTAACACCTGTTACCTGTACATCATGTTCCCGGATATAATTGCGATCTTCCCAATTGTTGGAGACTACGGTTAGCTTTACCACATTGGAGAAAATGTAAGCGCCCAATATATTGGTCGTTTGCCTTTTGAACCACATATTTTGTGTAAGCGGTCCCGGTGTGTAACTGCTTTGCGTTGCTCCCGGGATCGCAGTAAACCCCGCATCATTGGGTGTAGTGTTACTCCACCACTGGTAAGTTTGTCCCACCGATGGAAAGCCTGCAATATAGATCTCAACCAATTGATCTGGCGTTTGATTATAGGCGTAATGGGTATTACCGCTAACCGGGCCTACGGCATGGCTGGGGTTCCATAGCAGAAATTGAGAAAATGCACTATTGGCAAAACTCAATAAAATGAGGCTTATGAAACATACCTGCCGGAAAGGTTTTCTACATTTCATCGGAAAACTTTTTTCTTTTTAAGAATTATCTTAATTGCCCTGCTTCCTGAGTTTCATTTCATTTCGTCTTTTCTCGAGGTCGGCTGCAGAAGGCCTGGGCCTTTTTGGCTTACTCATAATACGCTGAACGAATAGAGAGCTCAGGGGAAAATGCGCCCCCAGTGCACTATAAAGCACCCCGCCTTCATCTATAAAGAACTTACACCCTGCTTCTGTTACCTCTTTGTCAACCCGCAGGTTCTGTTCTTTATGCGTAAGCCATTGCATAAGCCCTGATTGGTCTTTTGAAGCATTCCTTGTATACATACCCTCAGTAAGCATCAACCCCGGCATTTTGCTATTGTAAGAGGCTTTGATCGCCTTCTTCTCCGCTTCATTATAGCCATCCTCTATCGACAATACACCAATAATGACCGTACTGTCTTTATATCGCCTGCAAAAAGCCGACAGCTGCTCCAGGGTAGAATCTGCCTCCTTTCCCGATAAAGTGATAAATACAATTTTTTTACCCATGTACGGAAACAAATTCACTTTTTGGTTATTTATATCGTTGAACGGAACGGTATAAATACTCTTAGGTGGTAAGAAGAACGAGAACAACAATATGGTGAATGATGCTGATAATAATTTCACTATCCGGTTACTCTTATTCATAAATAGTTCTTTATACTTTATTTAATCAAAATGGGAATTGATCCACACGCCAATACAATCTTTGCTCATTACACAATTACTAATGGTCCTCGTATAAGGGCCATCCGCCCATCCGTCACACCCCGCCTGGTAATCATGCCGCAGGTAGTCGTCCCAGGGATAGAAGTTAATGTTGTAAGTGCCTGAGGGCAGATATCTGAAGTAGCCTGACGTGTAATGAGTCGCATCCCAATAATAGGTCTCCCATGTATTTACGGGATCAACAAACTCCACTCCTACATCATCATATCCGATATTGGAATATTCAACAGAAAGCTGTTCAGAATGGCAGGTACCCCAATAATTCGCCTGGCCTTGTGCATCCTGTTTTGCCTGGTTATTCGCATCTTCTATCGACACTGTGGAACCATACCAGCCCGGCCCCTCATATACAGGATACGGGTCAGCAATTTTCCCGGGACAGTTCTGTGAATAATAGTCGCCGCTTTGATCGGTACTATACCAGGGCAACGGACATGCGTCGCTGACTCCACCATCCTGGTAACTGGTTTGCCCATATGTGCTGCTGTTTGGATTTACATCCGTTGCCAGCATCATTAAATGCGCAGGTGTTTGTCCGTTTATATTGGCGCAATAGGAATCTCCGCCATCCATCCATACCCAAACAGGTCTTGAATCTGCTATACATATGGCATTCGCCGGGTCATTAGCATTCGCCTGTCCGTTGGCTGCAATCTCTTCCAATGCCCGTTGGTTGGCTTCACCAGGAATAATTGAACCATATTTTCTGGCAGGCACTGAGTAAGGAACCTGACCTCCTTCAAAACCATCGCCACAAGATTGTGAGGTAAACGATTGGGACATCGCGTCATTATAAAAGATCTGTTGACAGTTTTGAGACCCACTGTTATCGGCTTGTTGTTGCCCCTGTGTCAGGATCTCCTGTTCAGCCTGGGCATCCGCATCGGCCTGGCTTATGGTGGATGTATACTTATTGGCCGGTACCGTGTAGGGTACATCAGCACCTAAAAAGTCTACCCCGCAGTTCGACTTGGTAAATATTTCTGTTATCTGGTGATTCCAATAGGTACCAGGACAACCGTTTTGTATGGATACGTTATTATATTCATACATCTTCACAATATTCCTGTTCTCATCTTTTATAAAGCGTAACCTGGCCAGGTCGTCATATTCATAATAAGTAGTCCTGTTGTTCTCGTCACACTCAGCTGTTTTACCAATCAATGGCTCATACGTAACTGTACGCATACGGGCATTCTTTGGATATACCCGTAATTCATCGATGTATGCATTGCCAGTAACCGATACTGTTCCTGTGCCTGCCACAATCTCATACTCATAATAGGTAAAGCCATTTATAACAGGAGCCGATTTGGTAAGCGTGGCACCACCTGTTACCGATACGCCGCTATTATTAGCCCAGAAAGAAAGTAAATAGGGTTTTGCCGTATTTAATGGTGCAGAAAGGGTGGCGCCCGACAGGTTAAACACCCCCGCACCAGTAATTCCATTGTTGTTTACATAATTGGCAGCACCAGATAATTGCCAGCCGCCCAATACATTTGTTTCAAAGCTGGTATAAGCTGGTTTATCGGCAACCGCATCGGCATTGATCACGGAGGCTACGGTGTATTTGTCCTGGTAATCATAAATATTTGCTACCAACCGGTTGCCTTCGTCTTTGGCCCCGATCATATTGCCGTTCATATCATAAGTAAATTGAGAAGTTATTTTATACCTGTTATAATCGGTACTGAGGGGCCCCTGGTAATAGGTCCAGCTTTGGGCAGGGCGGTCTACTCTGCTTTCAAGCGTGCGCAAAGGCTTAATATCACCATTACCAGTTTGTGTATACTCGGTTACGCTTTCATTGATAACCTTGTACACCGGATTCATTACCGCATCTGCACTTTCTATTTGTACGTTTAACAGGTTATTCGCATTCATCACATCGAAGATGCCCCCGTAATAATCGGCGCTGTAACCTATTGTTTTGGAACTATGATCTCCATTGCTTTTTTGGGTGGTGATCTGGCTCACTTCATAGTTGGTGAGATTATATACATATTCAGTTTCGGTTGAAACATATTGGGAAGCGTCGCCTTTTTTGTATACCCGCTCAATATTCTTTTGCAGTTGTATTCTACCCGAATACATCGGATAAAAATCTACATCAAGCGTACCTGGAACCGTATGCACCTGATAGTTGGCATTATATTCCTGCGGTTTTACCCAGTCGGTATTACGTTGGGAAGCCGTTCTTTCTACCAGGCATTTACATGACACCAGGTAGCTCCAAACTCCATTGGCAGGCGGCGGACCTTTGAAAATATCGTCGAGCATCTCCTGGGCGTAGGTGGTATCATATTGATATTCCGTTTCTTTTACTTTGTTGTTCAATGCGTCGTAGACGGTTGTTAACTTAGGCAACCCATAAGCCCAGGGAGCAAACCGCTGCCGCGCTACAAAATGCGGGTTACTTTCCACCCAGATAGGATAATCGGAGTCGTCGGTAAACTGCTGTACCGTTCGCCCATTGGCCCCCGACCCTTCGACGACCTCCACCCGCTTGAATTGTGTGGGCAACGGACTGGTAGCATTTAAATCGAGATTATGATAATTGATAGAGGTACCATCTTTAGAATTATTACCGGTGCAACTTAAAATCAGCGTTACCAATCCACCAATTACATCCACAATCACACTCACCCACGATAAAAAGCCCGTGGCGCCACAAGCCAGTGATACTATATCTACAATAGTGGTGATAGTTGAGATCACCCCTAAAACTGGAGCAATGGCGTCCATCGTTTTTTGAAAACTGGTAAGGTCTACCGCCTGGTTTTGCGATAGAATACCAGGGTATTGATAGGTCCATACGCAACTGCCTGCCGGCGCCGTACGCCAGGTCCATTTATATTTTCTTTCTTCCGGTTCATAGTGCATCGTATTGGCATCCTGGTTAACTGGCATCTCAACACCCCACAACGATGATTGACTCGAATTCTCCAGCACATAGTTATAATGGGTCACCAGCGGACTGGCGCAGCCATTTGAATAACCGCCATCGGTTGAGCTTGTTTGTGATACGTGCACGCCCCCCAATACTATGCTTGTGCTGGTATGCAGAAGCACGCCCGAATTTTGCTGGTACTCGTAAGTAAGCGTACCACCGGTAGGGTAAATGATCTGACGCAACAAGCCGTTTTTTGCATACCCGTCCTTTGTATTCAGATAAGGGGTTGCAGCATTATTCCGCATAAAGCACAATCCTCTGCACTGGCTGTTATTAGGGTGGAACTGCGCATCCAGGGGCGACATGGCATTGGATGAAAAATCTTTACTGTTAGTGCCGTTATAAAAGCCCCAGATATCATGCGCCCATGAAAAGGCCGGAGGCACTACATCATCAGGGTTATTGGAACCTGTGTAATAATCAAATTTATAAGGTGGTGAATCATCTTTCAGATCAACCCCCAATTTCTTTACTGATAACAGGCAAAGCCGGGCTACCTTTTTCTGATAGTCCGTAACAGGAGACCCATACCGGTTCAAAATAAAATAACTGGTGGTGAGTTGGTGCCTGGACAGATAGCGGCCCTGATAAGTGATATCAACAGAGGCGAGCGCTCTTTCCCCGTACAGATCGGCCCTGTCAGCCCCATAATTAAAGGTCACGTTATGGCCATCAGGCATAACGATATTTTTTATCTCGAGTGTTTGGGTAATAGAGGTCTTATGCGTTACGGTGGAATAGTCATGCCAGGAATCATAAGAAATATCAATCCCTGCCACATTTCTTACATCCCTGCCATCGTAAGTGAATGTGATTTTTACATGATGAACTCCATCGCTTGCCAGGGTAAAAGGATCTTCAATTTCCGATAGGTACCAGCTATTGATCACCCAGGGCTTCACAAACTTAGCATTTTCGAATCCAGCCTGGTGGTACACGTTATTGCCTTCAAATTTTGGCTGGGTAAGCTTGCCTTTAATATCTGGATCGCAATAACTCTCTTCCAGCACCTTCATCTTCCCATGATCTTTAAACCGGTAGATCAATCCATCTACATCCTGTATGGTAAATGACGTAATGGTAGTTCGGGTGTCGGCCATATTCTCATCCCGCTGAAAGCTGATTTTCATTTTTGAATCACCCAAAATTGCCCCTACATCTCCATTTACAGGGTCCAGTACAAACATGCCTGCTTTACCATTGAACTGAAAGGAGAAATAGTCTAACTGTTTATCCGATGCCACCGGGTTGTGCTGTTTATACAACTGGTTCATCGATCCATAAATCGGATACCGGGTCAATGACAAGGGGCAGCCATTCCTTGAATCCTGCGCGGAATTATAGGCATACAAAAAACCATTCGGATATTTTGTTATATCCGATTCTTTGCCATTACCATCATAACCTTTCTGATCATCCGGCTCACCTACCTGCATGCGGGTGATTGCTCCACCTGACACCAGGCTCCAACCCTGCCCCACATTGGAGGCCACGTCATTTACTTTAAGACCATTGCCTGAGGTGTAACTTAATGCCACCTGCGTATTTAACCTGCTTTTATTATCCTTCCAGTTAAATATGGGTAGGGAGAAAGTGGCACTCCCCGTTTGTGGGCTTACCTGTGCATGACTTGTAATAAAGATCAATAAACCCGTGCAAACGCTAATTATCCTTCTTTGTAGCATAAGACTGTTTTTATTTTTCCAGGACCTTAAGTGATATTTCTTGTGACTATTTTTTTTCTTTCGGGCAATACACTCTTGTTTAGCCTCATTCAACCACTTGTGGTTAACTGATGCTAACAGTGTATGGCACCTGTTTTTTTGGCTATTTGTCGATTAGAAACAATACAATCCTGTTCAGCGTCAATTGAACCATTTTGGGGCTCAATTGATGCCAACTGTTTTTGCTTGTGCGCTGGAAAATCGACTTGTTAAAATGAATAACCCACCCGGAATTTAAATGCCGGAGTTTGCGGGCGTTGCCTGTAACTCATAAAATCCCACAGCAGCTGCAACTTTGTTTTCTTAAATGTTTTTGATTTCAGCGAAACGATCTTGGTCAAACCAATTAAACCGCTTTGGGTCCAATTAGTGCCCAACAGATTGTGGGTGGCCGTAGAAGCCGAATCAGCAATTGATAACGGCTGATAATTGTATTCCCAACCGCCACTGGCATAAAAACTTCCTTTAATTTTTATATCTAAAAACGAACGCAGGCCTACGCCTTGTTGCGTTAGTGTTATATGACGTATATCTTTACCCCAGCCTATTTTATAACTGGCGCCTACCCCAATAGTACTTTTATCGTTCAGCTTATACCCTATTGATAGTCCCAGATCGGTTGTAGTTGGAAAAAAGTAACTGGATTGGGCAGACTGTATATTCGTGCCATATTCCAACCGCTTTAAAAAACTTTTTGTCTTTTGATTATTGGGTTTAAAATCCGGCATATCTAAATCACCGCCGCCGCCACCCAGGTGCTGAAGTTTGTCACGCAGTGTGTTTATCTGCCCCTGTGCCGATTGTACATTCTGTTGAACCATGCCATTCACATTTGGCCCCGTGCTGCCAAGCTGGTTTTGAAGCACAGATACCACCTGGTTTCGTGATTGCAAACCGGTTACCGCCTGTAAGGTAGGATTGCTATTACCGGGTGTAGTGGGAAGATTAAATAAAGAAGCCAGCATGGAATTCTTTTGCATAAAACCGGTGAAGGCGGGCACCTTGTTCAACAGGGTGAGCGCCGTTTTTACCATCTTATCAGGGTCATTCAAAATGTTCCTGTATTCTTTTAGCTGCTCACTATAATAATAACAATCTTTAGAATAGTTCTTACAGAGCCCTTGTATGCCCGCTGGCAAATGTGTGCTATGGGACAGGTAATTACTGATCTGTTGTTTTCTTTGTTGCAGGAACTGTTTAATATCTTCTGCCTGTTGCATTTTCCCCTGCAGTTGCTGCAGATTGCTTAACGACTTTTGCACATCGGCCGGTAATATTTTCGAAGAAGACAACAGCTCAGGATTATTATTTAAAAACGATAAACTGCCTTTTAAGGAATCTAAGTAAGGAAGATACGATCCGTTAAGCGCTTTGGTTACACGTACTGAATCTGATTTCAGCTTTTGGATCAACTCATTGTATCGTTGTGTGGGATCTTCTGCAAAACAATTTTTAGCAGCTGCCGAATCTACCTTAGCCAATTTTTGTTTTAGCTTTTCTTCGCGGCGCGCCTGTTTTTGCAGGTACTTTTCTGTTTGACGGGTAAGCCCGTCTTCTAAATCGGAAGTTTTCTTATTGACCTTAGTAAAAAATGAAGAAGGGAAGTTGACGATCTTGTCTATCGTAGCAGGGTTGTCTTGCGCTTGTAGAAATTCACACAGGCACAATGTGACAAATAGGATAAACAATCGTTTTGGCATTAGTTAAGGTTTGGATACAGGCATTACAGGAATCAATATCCCAGAAATACCTGCTATGATTAATGACAAACAAATTTCATTCTAAAACTAAGGAGGAATTTTGTTAACGCCCAAAAAAGTTTTTCTCCGTGTACTTTTTGACAATAGACGTGTTGATTTAACTGATAAGTGTGCAAACCACCTTTTTCCTGAAAACGTATTCATCAAAAGACATGATTCAATCACCTCAATGCGCGGAAGTATAATGTTTAAACTTAAATAACAATGGTTTAATACACCGTCAATAACTAACGGTTAACAAAATCTGGAACGATTGATGATGAGACAAAAAAAAAGGACGCTCCTTGTGAAGCGTCCTCTTACGTTATATTAATTCCTGCTTATGCAGACGTTAAGATCAATTGGCTTTAAGTATAATAGCTATGTAGCCGCTCGCTTTATTTTCTCCTTTATTAAAGATGATAATATAATAGTAGGTACCTTCTGCAAGCGGATTACCATTCACTTTCCCATCCCAATCATTGTTGTAATTTCTGTGACTGTATACCAGTCGACCGGCACGATCGAAGATCTTCACTTCGTTGTCGGGATATTGCTCTATGTTTTTGACAACCCATTTGTCATTTTTGCCATCGCCATTAGGGGTTAGAACGTTGTTGGCTGTTATCAAATGTTGCCCTGGGGTGGTGATTACCGGCGGTGTTCCGTCGTAAGTAAGTGTAAGCGTATTGGATGTTGTATTGCTGATGCCGGCGGAGTTTACAACTACACCTGCTGGCAATGAAATAGCTACTGCGCCGTCTCTTGCAGGCGTGATCAGGGCTGTATAACTGATATTATCGGTAGTCTGCAGATTACTGGCAACTCCATTGGATACGCTAAGTTCGGTAACATCCAGACCTGTCACCGCTTCTGTGAAAGTTAGCAGTACGGTAAATGGTGCATTTACCAATGCCGGAGCGCCGGTAGTAATGTTAATACCGGGCGTAGCGGTATTAACTAATACGCGGGTAGTGCTGGCCACATTATTTAGTGCAGTTAGTACAGTATTACCGGTAGCATCGGTGAAAGCATCGCCATTCAACAAAAGGTCCGTTCCCAAAGCAATGCCATTCAGGTCCCTTTGCCCATTTTGCACCGTGTAACTGAAAGTAACTGCATTTGTGTTGGCACCGCTAACATAGTGCGCGTCTACCTGTGTAGTTCCAATGATCACGGGCAGGGTGATCCTGCTGGGAGTACGGAACAAACTTACCGGCTCGCTGAAATGTACGGTAAAGCTCAGTACATCACCTGCTTTATAAGTACCATCTGGCGGCACATTTACTGATGTAATGACTGGAGGTGTAGCATCATAGTAATAACTGAGCATGATCTGTGTATTACCAAGACCCGCAGCATTAAATGCCACCCGGGCTGGGACTTCAATACTTACATTCCCATCGGCAACCGGCGTCACCAATACAGTAAAGGTGATATTATCGCTGGTTTGGAAATTACTGAAGGTAGCATTGTTACCATTTAAATCTGAAATATCAAAACCCGTTACAGTTTGGCTGAATGTGATCGCTGCCGTCCAGGGTATGTTTAATTTTACCGCACCGCCAATGCTTACAGTGGGCGGTTCCGAGATGAACACTCCGCTGGTACTTCCTACATTCTTCAATGAAAGTTGCGCGGCATTGCCAGCTGCATCTGTAATAGTGGCCCCATTTAATACGATGGTACTACCAACCATAATGCCATCCTCGTCTTTGTCGCTAGCGACCACTGTATACCTGAATATGAGCGTGTTGATTGTGTGAAAGGCAACCACGGCACGTACCACGGCGGCACCAATGATAACCTCTATATAAGCCTCCTGGCCGGTAACAATATTGCTGACGATATTTTCGTCAAACTGTACTTTGAAATCGAGATTGTCGCCTGTTTTATAATAACCAGGAGCAGGCACGGTTACCGTCGCTACTGATGGTGGCGCTGCATCCACTAATACAACGCTCGAATTCTGGTTCACCAGCGCCACGGCTGCATTGTTGCCGTCAACATCCCAAATAGCGCCGCCATTCAATTCTAACTGGGCGCCCAGCGTAACACCGTCCTCATCCTGGTCACCAGGCGCTATTGCATAGGTGAAGGTGAGATCTGTAGTACTGCTACCGCCGGCATAAGATACCCGTCGCATTTGGGTGCCTATCAACAGGTCTATGTAAGGGACACCAAAGACGGTATTCACTATTACAGGCTCGCTGAAACGTACGGTAAAGGAAAGCACATCGCCCGCTTTATACCACCCTGTAAGCGGCTTGATCACGGCTGTAATAGAAGGCGACTGCGCCATTACCTTCCCGGCCTGCAGCACACAGACGAGAAATAACAAAAGCAACAGGTTGAAAACCTTATTTTTCCTTGCTAACGTAAATGTCCTATTCATTTTAGGTAATTGTAGTGGCAAAGGCGTTGATCCTATGCGTAAGTAACTTACAGGTGTAAGTCAGGGTTTCAAAAAAGAGGTTTAAATCACAGGCGGAAGCAAATCTATCACATATATACGAAAACTCTAACTTTTTAGAGGAGGATTTATACCAGAACATATAATTGATATCCCAAATGCGAGTGTAAAAGCTGGACAATGAATTCAAACACCTGCTGGAAGAATGTAACTGGTTTAACAACATACTGATCATTGAAAAGACCGCTGCGGATACCTATAGCCTAAGCATGGATTTTTACGGCAATGTTACAGAGATCATTGCTATCGGGAATGAAGGTAAAATGTATGCCTGGATAACCCATGAAGGGTTTGGTTTCCATAAGTATTACTTTGGAAAGTATGTATTACCCGACTGGTTGAAATTACTAATTGATCATCCAGAGGAAGATGGAAGGGTGAAGTATTATGATATAGATGAGTTCTAAACATTAAAAAGAGGGTTTCAATCGCTTGAAACCCTTTTACATCAGGTGTATCTTACATTCAAGTTTTAAAAACCGTAAATGCCACCTGAAACGGAGATCTTTTCTCCTGTGATCCACGCGGCATCATCAGACGCAAGAAACACGGCCATTTTGGCAATATCTTCCGGCTGTCCCATACGGCCAAGCGGCGTATTCTCCACCAGTTTCTTTTCAAAATCGCTGCCCATAATTCCGGTAGTATGCGTGCCTTCAGTTTCTGTTGCTCCGGGTAAAATGGAGTTGATGCGAACGTTTTTCGCGCCCAGCTCTTTCGACAAAGAAATGGTAATGGCATCTAAAGCTGCTTTTGTTGCAGAATACACGGATCCTGTTGCCATAGGCATATTACTTGCCCCAGAGCTGATATTGATAATGTTGCCACCCTTACCGTCAAACTGTTTTAACGCTGCCTGAATGGTGAGTAATGATCCCAACACGTTGATGTTGAATTGCTGATGAAATGACTCCTGTGACACCAGCTCAATTGGTAAATATTGATAAATACCTGCATTGTTTACCAAAATATCCAACACGCCAAAAGCCTTGTTTGTTTCATCAAACAACCTGGTTACATCCGCTTCTTTAGACACATCGGCCTGTACCAAAATGGCTGTACCGCCATTATCAGCAATGGATTTAACCACTTGCTCTGCATCCCTTTTGCTTGATGCGTAATTCACGACAACCTTTGCACCCTCTGCTGCAAAATACTTAGCGATAGCTGCTCCTATTCCTTTTGATGCACCTGTTACTATTGCTACTTTGTTCTTTAGTTTGCTCATTTTTTTTATTATTTAATTTCTGAACACAAAGCTAGACTGCATTGGTCTATTTTGGTAACTTTGTAACGAAAAGTAACAGTAACTCAACGGTAACCTGGTAACAAACAAGTAACAACATGGCGTGTAATCAAATTGAAACAGAAGAATATAAAAAAGAAATGAAGGCCATTCAGGATTCAATGGATGTGCTGAATGGCAAATGGAAAATAGCCATCATTAAATCAATATGCCTGTACAATCAAAGAAGGTTTTCTGATATATTGAATGACGTAGTTGGGATCTCGAACAAAATGCTGAGCAAAGAGCTAAAAGAGTTAGAAACAAATAAACTGATCGAACGGACAGTATTAAACACACAGCCCGTGACGGTTCTGTATGAATTAACGAAACACGGTCTAACGTTACAAACAATAATTAAGGATCTGACAGACTGGGGATTTCGGCACCGCGAGGAAATTATTGGGAAATCGTTATAACCTATTGTAATAAAAAAATTAAAACAATGCACGCACAAATTATTACCTATCAACTAAACGATATTTCGCAAGCGGAATATCTCAAGCAAATGGTTGAGCCAGATGCTCCCATTTTAGCGAATGTAAAGGGTCTTATTTCAAAGGTGTGGTTAGCAGACAAAGAAAAAAACGCTTATGGAGGGTTTTATTTATGGGAAAGCAAAACAGCTATGGATGAGTTTATGCACTCTGATCTTGTAAAGGCAGTAGTGAGCAGACCATTTGTAAAAAACGTATCCTCAGCAGACTATGAAGTAAACGAAAAAGCATCATTAATAACCCGTGGATTGAAATAAAAAACAGTTGTTTTATAGAATTACGGATGCACTACCGCTAATATGACAATGACTTCCTACTGTTTCATCAATGGAACGGCGACACGGATCGTTGGTCGATATCCGGAAAACCTGTTATTCTCCGCCGTTTCGAAAAATACCTTCGCCTCAATGAGTGTCCTTCCTGGTGAAAAGTAAGCGATACATGGCCCAAATCCCAACGCGGTCTCCTTTGTATTATCGATACCAAAAGCGTCCTGGTAATAGTGACTGCTGCCATCGTGTTTATCCGGCGTTATTTGTTTCAAATAATACGCAACGAGTTCCACTTTCATCGCAGGTACAATCGAAAAATCAATCGAATAATTGCCGTTGTAAAAGCTGCCGGCTTTATCTTTTGTATCGATGTAAGTTCCATTGTAGTTGATCTGGTTCCTCGAACTGATACTCATTCGTGAATTGAGTATCATGGTGAAAGCATGGTAAGCGCTGAAGGTCCACGCATGGAAGGAAGGATTAATATCGTATTGGTGATCGAAATTACCTAATGGAAATGAAATGTCGAATTCGGCTCGATGGGAAAAGGGCTTTCCAAAAAGCTTTTTGTCCGACCATTGAATGGCCGTCCCCTCTATAATGTCCCCCAGTACTGAACTATTTATTAAAGGCCGATCTCCCCCTGTTCTTGTCGCACTTAACTGAACGATTGGTACAATTGCCGTAAATGCAAGCGTACCACCCAATAGCTTAACAGGGGAAAGATAAATCAGTTGCTGTACATTACTTAGTGAATGAAGTTTGAAATCCGTTTGCTTCTTCGTTCCAAATTGATCATAATAATTCTGCGCACGAAATACCTGCACATAACTTTGATAAATAAACCCTGGCTTTCCAGCCATGCCGTCATATACGTTTGCCATTCCCAGGTTAGTTGGCGGCAAAACAGGGTCCTGGGCTGTGGCGGAGTCCATTGTCCAAATAAAAATACCTATCAAAATAAGAAGGGGCTTGAATACAATTATTTTCGGACTATTTAAATGTGTCTGGCTGTCAGTGTTATAGATTCGATTAATTGTGTTATGGTACATGTTTAAATCCTATTATCCGGTGAGTTTATTTCCCCCTACAAAGGTGAGATGGACCGATACCATGTACCAATAAGATGGATCAAGAAAAGTGATTGATCTAGATCAATTCATCATCCTACACAAACTTGTCGTATCTTCTACTTCAAACAGGCATAAACATGCGCTTCTTCATTTTAACCATTCTCCTGTTCCTTGTCATTAATTGTCCTGTATGCGCCCAAAAAATAACGGCGGCAGGACAACCGGCTCAGCTGGATATAAGAGCATCAGGAACGCATAGCATTCGTATTACCTTAAAACCAGTAAGCTTTCCGGGAAATTTCCCCTACACACCAGCAGTTACTGAAAGAAAATATGCGGCCCCGGTAATCAGTTTACGAAACCTTTCAAAACCGGTAAAGAGGAAGGTGGGCAATCTGAATGTGGAAGTATTGCCGGCGCCGTTAACGATAATCGTAACCAACGCTAAAGGGGAGGCCGTGCAGAAATTAGTTTTCAGCGAAAATGGAGATCTCTCTTTTCAATTAAGCGATCATCCGGTACTGGGTATGGGCGAAGGTGGTCCAAAACCGGAGCGAGGAACAGACTGGCATGATCAGCTAATACAATTTGATCGTCGGGGTAGAATGGATAGCATGCAGCCACGCTGGCAAGGCGATGCCTATGGCTCCCGCAATCCTGTTGCCCTATTGATTGGTACAGCGGGATGGGGATTGTTTGTTGCTACGCCATGGGTATATGTAGATCTGAAAGAAAAAGAGAAAGGTATTTTTATTCCATGGAAATCTCCAGGAACAGTTATTCAGCAAAACGAAAGCAACCAGCAATTGAATTCAGGTAAAGGCATTCACCCTGTCAATAAAATTGTTCCCGGACTTTATGACGTTTTTGTTTTTGATGCGCACAACCCTGCCGATCTGATGAAAGATTATGCTGCCATCACCGGCCCTGCCGCTATGCCGCCTAAATGGGCATTAGGTTATATGCAATCGCACCGCACTTTGGAAAGTGATGCGCAAATGCTCAGTATCATTGATAGTTTCCGCATAAAAAAAATTCCCCTTGATGCGGTGATCTATTTAGGAACGGGATTTACGCCGCGTGGATGGAACAAACAGCAGCCTTCGTTTGAATTCAACCCGGAAGTCTTTAAACGCAGCGCAAAGGATGTGCTTGCTGATATGCACGCAAAAAACGTAAAAGTGGTGGTGCACATGGTTCCGTTTGACAGGGATAAATTACCTACGCTGCATGGAACTATTCCGGCAAAAAACGGAGAGGTTTTGGATGCCGGCCATATTCAGAATTACTGGCTACCTCATGTCGAATTGATCAAAACAGGCGTAGATGCTTTCTGGCCCGATGAAGGAGATTGGTTTGATCTGTTTGAAAGGATCAAACGGCACCAGTTGTATTACCAGGGGCATCTTTCAATCAATCCTAATATTCGTCCCTGGAGTTTGCAGCGCAACGGGTATCCGGGTATAGCGCAATGGGGCGGCTGGGTATGGTCGGGTGATATCGAGTCGTCGTGGAAAACACTGGAAGGACAGGTGGCCGTTGGCATTAACTACTCATTGAGCATTGGGCCTTACTGGGGCTCTGATATCGGTGGTTTTTATCCTAACGAGGAATTAACGGGGGAACTGTACGCACGCTGGTTCCAGTTTGGCGCCTTCTGCGGATCATTCCGTTCGCATGGAAGAACCTGGTGGACCCGATTACCCTGGGGTTGGGGAGGGAATGACCTTGGCCCGCTCGAAGGCAACCGGTATCCTTTAAAAACCGAGCTAAACAATCCTGCTATCGAACCAATCATAAAAAAATACGACGAGTTACGTTATCAGCTGTTACCCTATACTTACACACTTGCCTGGGAAGCGCGCAACACCGGCATGCCCCTCATGCGCGCAATGTGGTTACACTATCCTGATGATGAAAAAGTAAAAGGCATGGGAACGCAGTATCTGTGGGGGCGAGACCTATTGATAGCTCCGGTATTTCAAAAAGGAGCAACCACCCGGGAGGTTTATTTGCCAAAGGGAGCATGGTACGACTGGTGGACGGATAAAAAAGTGACCGGTGAACAAGTCATTACACGAGACGTTGACCTTTTCGTTATGCCCATTTATGTTCGCGCAGGCGCCATCATTCCAACTGACCCGGTACGACAATACACAAGCGAGATGGTAAGCGAACCAACGACGCTGAAAATTTACCCGGGTGCCAATGGTCAGTATACCTTATATGAAGATGACGGCATTAGCCAGGAATATTTAAAAGGTAAGGGAATATGGACAACCATTACATGGAATGATAAAGAAAAAAAACTGATCATTCAACCGGGGCGTGCTTCTAAAATATCGAATAATGTTCCCTCGAAGCGAAAGTTTAAAATAGAATTGATCCCTGGTGTAACAAAAATGATTGATTACAATAGTAAACCTGTTACAGTTTTATTTTAAAAGAATCTTTTCTCTACACAAATTTTATTATCGTTTAAAAGGGATCTGAATTGAATACTGACCATTCTTTGGCGAATTCTTGTGAGGGCCTCTTTTCTTTAGACATTCGTATTCTACAATTATTATTGATTTTTCGCTGATATTGGCGATTGGGATCTGGAACTTATAGCGGTCTGCATCTTTTAGTTTTGTCTCATGACCGTTGATCTTGTAACCAACAAGCCTTAGGTCCTCCGGCCGGAAAAAGTCGGGCAATACATTCAGGCTCGTAATTCCATTGTCAGAATTGGGTTGGAAGTAGAGCACAAAGTTCTCCTGGTGATCGTCACCTCGATCTACATACGATTTAATATAAATATGGGCGAGATAGCACAATTCAAATGCATGGTAACCGGCAATGGCATGACCAGCCTGAATTCCAAACTGTCCTTCTATAACTTTTGAACCGATTTCGTTGGTACGGAAATATATTTTCCTATAATCCTGGTCTACAAAAAATAACGACCAAAATGCACTGCAATACCTGGCCAGTTCCAGGAATTCATCCTTGCTATCAATTTCTTCCACATCCTGCATGATATAATATGCCAGTATGGACTGTTCTTGTTGCCAAAAGTCTTTAGTGGGGTCCCAGGCAAATTCGGTATCCAGGCCGTTTTTAGGATGTCTTTCGAGGGCATCAAAAATGCCGCCGCGGATCAGATCAACGCCGCATTTTTTCATATTCTGACCAATCCTTTTCGATACCTGATAACAATCACTGGCCAGCTTTTCGTATTCATTTTTTTCCTCCAGTCGGTTCTCATCATCTTTTAATTCATTTGCGAGACGCATAAAATAGTGAGCGCTCCTGGTTAAATTCCAGGATATTTTAAGATTATGGCCAACAATGCCTCTGTCTTTTTGCCAACCCCAATCATGTTCGGGCACCCAATCGTTACCAAATCGCTCATTTACAAATAGTGAATCATCAGTTGATGGGAAATGGTCAAGGATATTTTTGACACAATCTTTAAGCATCGATTGACAAAGGTCCAACAGATCCTGCCAGGGGGCACTATCAACACTGGCCGGTAATGGATCTAATGAAATGATCAGGTTGACCAGGTAGGCTGGAATGTGATCGCCATTCGAATTCCAGTTTTTCTTTTTTTTGTTTGGACCCAGAAAATCCGAATCAGGTCGCATGGTGACGGGGTCTAAATGAGAAAAATACCCCCCGTATCCTGCGTAACAGGCATCCTGATTTGTTTGCGTCTTTTCATCATAACCTACACCATTAGACTTGTCATCCTTAAAAAAGCGGTTGAAAGCTGCAATGGACCTTGTAATATAACTAAGCACCCATGTGTCCTGGGTAATCCGGTAGAATTGTGCCAAACCTGATAGCGCATAAATCTGTTCATACAAGGCATAAGTGCCAAAATCATCCGGGTTTTGAGAGGGTATGATCTCTTTGGTAGTTTTGGCATCTTTAACCCTGCCAAATTTCCAAAACACATATTTGCCATCATGGGTTGGATTAGCATATGCGTTGATAATATATTGCGCGCATGCCCTCGCGGCTGACAGTGATCTTTCATTTCCGGTTAATAGATAAGAAGATGATAACCCATATAAGAATCTCGATAACGTTGCACATTCCTGAACACTGTTGAGTGTAAATCCCCCGAGCAGGTCTAAATTGGTGCGATAAAATTCTGCAAAGTCACTTTCTGTAAATTCCCGTCTTGTTTGAAATAGTACGTCGAGCCAGTTTTCAAAAAGTGTATTGATCTGTTGAACCCACCAGTGAGTTTGTTCCCAGCCAAATTCGTTTGGTGCGCTGTCCATCAAAACAATTTTTCGGGCAGAATATGATTTAATATTATCGTTTTCGCTGTATATACCATATATGCATACAAGCAGTCCTTGTTTATCCAGGATGTACTTTATCAGGTTTTTTTGTTGCGCCCAGATATCCTTGTCGGGTGCGGCGCTTTCCTTTCCTATTTTTTGTTCAACGTCATTTGGGTCAGGTTCATTTACACGGTCCCTGTTTATGTCGCCAATATTTCTTAAAACCTCATAATACGTGGTGGCCGATGTTTTGATCTCTATTTTCTCTTTTGTTAATAATTCGATCCAGAATGTACAATTGGAGAGAGACACGGAACTGACCGTCCCTGTGAATAGAGTGGATGAATGAAAAGATTTCATTTATTGACTATTTTAAGTAAATGAGTTATGTAGGCCTTAAATGAAGACTAGAAGTTAGATGGGGGTTGGATCCGGTAAAAAAAGAGAGGGCAAATCTGAATGCAGATTACGAATTATTCTTTTACAAAAAACAGGTGTTTTTCACGTTTTTTACCAATTAAAAAAGCATCCGCCAACTGACGGATGCTTCTGGTTTGTGTATCTAATGATACAGATTTCGAACTTTTTTCTACCGGATTTAAATCTTGTATTGATAGTCAGTCGATTAAAATACTCATGTACCTAAATATATTAGAAGCATTTATTGTTCTTCATTAATCTCCTTCATCACTTCTGCAAACAGTCGAATAGATTTCAACCGGTCATCCATATTATAGGCAGGTGATGTTATGATAAGCTCGTTTACTCCTGTCTCTTTTAGAAAAAACAGTATCTTCTTTTTTACAGTTTGTTTGCTTCCCACAAAAGAATATTTAAGCATCTGATGTACCGATGGATGACTTGCGATATCTCTTAATTGGTCGGTCATGTCGGTTGGCGGTTGTAAGGCTTCTGGTTGACCGGTTATGACTCCTACAAACATTCTGATCAATGTGGTGAATAATCTTTCTGCTTCTTCATCGGTGTCAGCTACAAAAACATTTACACCGGCCATTGTGTAAGGCTGATCTAAAAATCCGGATGGCTGAAATTCTTTGCGGTAAATCTGTAATGCACTCAATAAATGGGTAGCCGCAAAGTGACTTGCAAATGCATAGGGCAATCCTTTTCGGGCCGCTAAATGCGCACTATCTGTGCTCGAACCTAATATGTAAATAGGCACTTCCGTACCTTCCGCGATAGCAGCTCTTACTTTTGAGTTTTTATTGGATACAGAAAAGTAGTTTTGAATTTTATTGATTTCCTGCGGAAAAGATTGCGCGGCTTGCATAAAGTTGGAGCTGATAGCCTGAGCTGTATCCCTATCTGTGCCCGGCGCCCTGCCCAAACCAAGATCTATGCGGCCGGGATACAGGTGGGCCAGGGTGCCGAACTGTTCTGCAACAATCAGGGGAGAGTGATTGGGAAGCATCACACCACCAGAACCCACCCTTATTGTATGGGTGTTCTCTGCCACGTAGCCGATAAGCAATGAAGGTGCATTACTACCTATATATGGTGAATTGTGATGCTCAGCAAACCAATACCGTTTGTAACCGTAGGTTTCTGCGTTCTGTGCCAGGATAAGTGAATCATTCAGTGTCTTTTTTATTTCGCTTCCTTGCGAAACAATTGCCAGGTCCAAAAAAGAATAAGCAATATCTTCTTTCTTCATCTTAAATGCCATTAAAATTAATATCTGTAATTGCCATTTAGCCGTTCCGGCTAATTAACACGGAAAGAATCATTTTGTTCGTCTAAAACTGATTATTAATGAGGTAATTCGCCTGACATGCAGCCTTGTCGCGGGTTTCAGCGAATATAAAAAAAACATCGTGCAATATTTCGACGATGTCTTTTCAGGTGTACCTATCTGACTTGAAACTTTTAGCTAATATGATTGTATAACAGTATCATTGGGTATAGTTTTATCTTAAATGATCTGGAGTTAATCTTTATCTGTTTCTGCCCAGGTTTTATTCAGCACATCAATAAAGACTTCCTTTGGCTTAACCCCTGAAATAGCATATTTGTTATTGATAATGAAAAAAGGTGTACCACTTATTCCTATACGTTCCCCTGACATCCTACTACTTTTCAAATCGTTTTTGTACCTGTCGGTGGGTAGAATATCACGAATTTCAGTTTTGTCTAAACCAATCTCAGAACTCAATTGTATAAGTGTTTCTGCATCGGCTATATCAAGTCCTTCCACGAAATAAGCGTTGTACAATTTCTGCGATAATTCTTTGTGCTTTCCTTTTTCCTGTGCATAGAGCGTTAGGCGTAGTGCATCGGTTGTATTCGTTGGAATTAGCTTGTCCAGATCATAATTTAAACCGACTGATTTTGCCAGAGCAATAACATTCTTGTTCGCTTCCTTTACATAATCAACTGAAATGTTATTATGCGTTTTTGAAGTGTATTCGTAATAGATTCTATCCTTGTTCAAGGGCGCATTGGGATAGAGTTGAAACGGGTGATAAACCACTTTAACATTTTCTCTATATGGAAGTTCTGAAATAGCCTTTTCTAAATTTACTTTTCCTATATAACAGAGCGGACACATATAATCAGCATAGAAGTCAATGACAACTGTCGGTTGATTTGTTCTTTCCATTTTGTTATTTTTTATGTTGATGCGTAAGTTCTTTGATTCGTGCTTTCTGCCTTAAGAATTTTCGGGCAAATGTAGAATCCATACTTTACTTTTGAAAGTAGTTACACCAATGTACAGTATTGACACGGAGTAAAGGATTGAATAAAATCAACGGTTTATGGGCAAAAAGAAATCTGAAAAAATTGACGATAAATGCACAATTCATAATATCATGGAAATTTTGGGCGGGAAATGGGCTATTCCGATTATCTATAATTTGTGTGATAACAAAAAACGTTTTGGTGAATTAGAACGCAGAATCCCAAACATAAACACAAGAATGTTGGTAAAGGAATTGAAGAGTTTAGAAAAAAACAGAATTGTAAAAAGAGAAGCCTTTGCAACCGTTCCGCCTACAGTAGAGTATTCTCTGACGGAAAAAGGCAAAGCATTGGAGCCAATAATTTTGGGCTTACTTAAATGGGGGCAGGAATATGCCAATAACGGAATAATCATGGCCGGAACAATAATTGATGCCAGGGGTCATGTCAGCATTACTTAATGCCCGGGAAATTAAACCAGCCCTGATCGAAATACCTTTTTTGTTTATTCCTTTGGTGTTGATTTATCTAAAACATCCACTGGTTACAAAATAACCTTTGAAAATTTATCTCAGCTCAATGACATGATTCGCCTGACATTTAGTTCAGATTCCTGTTATGCGCATCTATAAACCCCCTATATTGGTAATATTTAGGCTCAGGAATTTCGCCAGAGAGGATCTTTTTTAAAGTTACCAGTCGGTTGAAAAAGGCGGAGAATGTATTGTTTCCAATGTTGGAACGGCACGCAATGAGGTGCGCATCTTTGAATTTTTTAACGTCGGCGATGTGTTCACTCTGGCTTAACTGGATCTGTGCGGGCAAGGTTACTGAATTAAAAAATTGCTCAAGTTCTATTAAATTTTGCTCTGTATACATAGGTACGAAGGTGCATAAAAATCACATAACTTTATACATTGAGACGAAGATTAATGAACCGACCCCCCAGTCCTTTGACATGAGCGCCTCCGCAGGAGTTAGATGGTTCATGCCTGGGCCTGATACACTTAAAACTGCCTTTCAGGGGGTATCTGGCGTTTTCCTGGTTACTAATTTCTGGGAAAAAGGAACCGATGAAGGGAAGCAGGCAACAGCAGCTGTTCATGCAGCCCGGGATGCCGGCGTTAAATATTTTATTTGATCAACACTGCCGGATGTAGAAGCAATCAGCAAGGGCTTGTTCCGTGTTCCTCATTTTACCGGAAAGGCGAAAGTCGACCTGATCATTAAGGATGCCGGATTTGATTTTCACACCTTCGTTATAGCGCCATTTTTTTACCAGAACTTTATCGGTGCGCTCGCACCTCAAAAACAGGAAAACGGAAGTGTTGGTTGGGCACTCCCTTTGGATCCAACGGTACGTGGCATTCATATGGGAGACATTACAGAACTTGGTAAAATTGTAGCTGGTGCATTTGCAAAACCATCTGAGGCCGGGAATGGGGCGTACCTGCCCCTGGTAGGCATGCTAATGAGCTTTAACGAAATCGTTGATACACTCAATCAACAGGGACATGCATTTTCATTCACGCAGGTGCCTTCAGACCCATCTTTTCTCAGATCGTTAGTAATACTGCTATGTAATGACAAATAGCTGCTGCGAGTACAAAGCTGTGCCATACGGCATGTGTGTAGGTGTACTTGTCCCACAAATAAAAAAAGGAACCCACGGTATATAGTACGCCGCCGAGGATGATAAATATCAATACATCACCTGGCATGGCGTTAAAGAATTTCCCCCAGCCGACCAACATGATCCACCCCATTGCAAGGTATACTATTGTTGAAATAACGTCGAACCTGCCTGTCCAACGAATTTTAATAAAAACGCCTACCACCGCGAGACTCCATAAAATCACCAGGAGACTTATCCCAAAAGAATTATTCAGGAACACCAATAAGAAAGGTGTATACGTTCCTGCAATGAAGAAATAAATACTGATATGATCCAACTTCATAAAAAGCAGTCTGATAGCGGGATCCCTGGTTATATGAAATATAGTGGAAGCTGTAAAGAGCATTAAAAAGCAAAACCCGTAAATGCCTGACCCTACGATGCCGGGTACATTATTATTGGCTGTGGCAATTGCAGTTAGAACAGGAATTGCACTAATGCCAAATAACATGCCGAAGCCATGTATCAGACCGTTAACGACATCCTGCTTGCGCGTATAGCTTTCCATAATGTCAAATATTTATATCTCTATCCTGCAATTTATTTGCCGGGTTGCATAGGGATAGTCAGGCTTGAACAATTAATATTCGTAAGTCGCTGAATTCCCAACATGTCTTGTTTAAGCAGGCTAGACATTTGTCCAGCTGACCCCACTTTTTACGATTTTGGTCGATTTTAGTCAATACGAATTGCATGGGATGATATTTTCTTAATCCTGATTTTATTGTACTGTTGTAAAAAGATTGTGCTTACGTTATATAGTACATTAGTTGCTGATATCGCCAACCCAAGTTTATTATACCCATTAAAAAAGCAGCGGATAGCTGTCAGCAAGAAAAAAGTAAAACAAACCCAATGAAAGCGTTCGTACATAGCTATGGTTTTTAAGTACTGTTGTGCTTGAGAAACTCCTTTTATGATAAACCGATTTCGGTTATTGACCATTGATTTAACAGTATCACCATTTTGAACAAATTTCCGGATGAACTTCACACCAAACCTTTCATAAAATTTTCTGCTTGAACTTAACATTAGTCGGTTCAATATTTTCTCCGGGAGTATTCCAAAAATTAAAGCAATTACTATGGACAAATAAAAATACAGGTTTATACCATCATTTATCCAAAACGAAAGTACAGGAGCAAAACAAAGGATTGTCCAAAAGAAATTGATTAGCTGGTTTAATATCTCTCGTTTGTAGCTGAAGTTCATTTTGTGTTTCGTCCACGACCGGAGTTATATCTGTTGACTATTTGAATGATCTGTTTTTTAAGATATGTACCTTAACGTACAAATTTCGAACTTTTTTCTGCGGGATTTGAAATTATTAGGCAACATGATAGCCTGAATTCTCCATATTCTTTACTCATTTGAATATCAAATAGCGTTGGAAATCATCTCGATATGGGTAAAACTACAGAATATTGCCGACATGAACATCCTGCAGCTTCGCATGAGAAGGGTTTAACCGTGAACCGTCAGACAGTTAACAATTCGTTCATCATATGGATTGGTACCTGGAACCATCAGCCGTCTTTACTATAAAAACAAAGACCGGCTTTAAAATATCAATCAAACAAGAAACAGATGAAATTTGTTACTGTAATACTTTCGCTATTGATAAGCAATTTTGCATTTAGTACAAGGGTACCCCGTTTTATCGTAAAGCCCTATCTTCAATTTGCCACCCAAACCGGTATCACCATTTTATGGGAAACCTCTGAACCCGGTAAATCCTGGGTGGAATACGGTCCTGCATTATACAATGCAACTGCCCCCAATTTATCGCGCCGTACTATGGATTTTAGCAATACCGTCATGCATACGGCTGTGTTGGACAGCCTACAGGCAGAAACTGTTTACTTCTATAGGGCGGTTACCGTTGCTGCCGGAGGCGACTCGCTCATTAGTGAAGTATCCTGCTTTAAAACAGCAGTAAAAGACAATACACCTTTTGCATTTACTGTATTCAGCGATTCACAAAACAACCCCGAAGCATGGGGTCGTATATCGGAACTGGCATATAATGAACGTCCTAATTTTGCATTGCACGGTGGTGACATTGTTGATTATGGCTATGTCAAGAGTAATTGGGTAGACCATTTTATGGCGCCGGGCAATCTCTTTATGAGCAAATATCCCATCTATTCAATACCCGGCAACCACGAGCATGATGCGCCTTATTATTATCAGTACATGCGCAACCCTGGCAATGGTTATTTTTATTCTTTCCGCTATGGCAATGCTCAGTTCTTTATGTTGAACACCAGTTATAGTGTGTTGCCCGGATCGGAACAATATGACTGGCTTGAATGGGAACTGGCGCATTCTACCGCCACCTGGAAAATCGTTACGCATCACTATCCTCCCTTTTCTTCTGATGAAAATGATTTTGGAGATACACGGAAAAGCCTGGCCCGGGAAGGCAATCATTATCTTGAACCGGCACGCGGGCTTTATGAAAAATATGGTGTAGATATAGTTTTCTACGGTCACATTCATACTTATGAAAGAACGTGGCCCATTTACAAAGGAAAGCCCACCACGAAAGGCGGTGTGATCTACCTGAACGTAGGTGGAAGTGGCGGAGACCTTGAACATTCTGCTCCACTCCGTTCCTGGTTTACTAATAAGGTGAAGACGGCTTATCATTTTGGCTCTGTAAAAATACATGAGAATGATCTCCAGTTTCAGGCTATCGACGAAACCGGGGCAGTGTTCGACGCATTTGAATTAAAGAAGGAAGGAAACTGGCATGATGTTACGGCTGTACGAAAAATGCCACCTGCACCACACATTATAGCCACGCAATCTGTATTTACGAACCAACTTAGTGTAAGCATCGATAAAGCGTTTTCCGATCTGGAAGTGCGTTATACTACAGACGGCAGCAACCCTACGCGCAGCGCTGCTTTGTATAAGGCTCCTTTACAACTTAGCCAGTCTGTTAGTGTGAAAGCCGTTGCATTCAGCAAAGAAGGCAGCAGTAACCTGGCCGAAAGGAAATTTGTAAAACAGGAGTTTTTTAATGCGCAGAATGCAGGCACGCTCAATCAGGGGCTTAACTACCGGTATGGATCAGGCACCATTAAGTCGCTGGATGATTTTGAAAAACTTTCCTTTGAGAAAACTGGCGTAACACCAGGCTATAATTTTGAAGGCATGTTCCCACGCGCACATTTTTGGGGAGCTGCTTTTACGGGGTATATCCGTATTGATTCAGCTGGTGTTTACCGGTTTACCGGGCATGGGGAAAACTGGCTTCGCTTTTCTATCGACGATCAGTTGCTGATTGATGAATTTGACCGGGATATTAACAATGGAAATGGCGGCCCTGGTGAGATTGCTTTACAAGCAGGGCTTCACCGGGTGAAAATCTTGTACTATGATGTGGAAAGACCAGCCTCCATTGATCTGTTCATGCAAAAGATTGGCGGCGAAAGGAAAGCATTGGACCCTGCGTTGCTTTTTCATTAAAAATTAATTCATACCCTCCTTAAACAGGAGGGTCTTTAATATTTGGGTAACATGTGTGCACTTTCTTTGTTATATGTATAGGCTCTTCTCCGATCTTGATCTGGCCAATGCGCTGTACAAAGGGGATTCCCATGCCTTTAAGGAATTGTATACCCGTCATGCAGAGGGCCTGTTGCGGCTGGCCATGGCCAAGTTAGGTTTTGAACAGGATGCGGAAGATTGTGTGCAGGAAGTGTTTTGCAATTTCTGGCAACATTGTCTCGACCGGCAATCTCCTTTTCTTTCCATTAACCTGGAAGCCTACCTGGTTACGTCTGTAAAGCATTATGTGTTCAGGCATTATAAAAAACAATTGCAGTCAAAGCTCGTAAAACAGCAAATGGCTGCAGAAACGCTTTATGCAGAAGCTGTTGAAGACCGTGTTGCCCAGCAGGAAATAACCAGGCTGTTGCAGCATGAGCTGGAAGATATGCCGGAGCAGATGCGTAAGGTTTTTGAAATGAGCAGGCGCCAACACCTCAGTATACAACAGATCGCTACTGAACTTGACCTTTCAGAACAAACGGTTAAGAACCACATGGGCAGGGCTTTACGCAGGCTTCGCCTTCGCCTGGGCCCACAGTTGCTGAACTTTTTCCTGTAATAGTTTTTGGTAACAATTCCTTTACATCGGCCATTGGTACCTGGTCTTCTCACCTGGCTTTACTAGGTAGCATCAATCAATTATCTCTTTCATTGTATGGATACAAGACGAAATTTTATTAAAAAAGCAGCGCTGTTGTCGGGCTCTGCGGCTTTTGCCAATATACTGCCTCCATCTATTCAAAAAGCATTTGCTATTGATCCTGAAGCGGGCAGCACCTGGCAGGATGCAGAACATGTAGTGATACTAATGCAGGAGAACCGTTCTTTCGATCATACATTCGGGATGCTGAAAGGCGTGCGTGGTTTTAATGATCCACGTGCCATTACACTACCCAATAAAAATAAGGTATGGCTGCAAACGGATGAATTGAAAAAGACATATGCACCTTTCCGCTATAACTTAAAAGATACAAAGATCACCTGGATGTCTTCTTTACCACACCGGTGGGAAGACCAGGTGGATGCCCGCAACCAGGGCAAACACGATCGCTGGCTGGAAGTGAAGAAGTCGGGCAATCCCGAATACAAACAGATGCCGTTGGCGATGGGTTATTATACCCGTGAAGATGTACCTTTCTATTATGCAATGGCGGATGCTTTCACAGTTTGCGATCAACACTTCTGCTCTTCGCTTACGGGCACCACACCCAATCGGCTTTATTTCTGGACGGGAACAGTGCGGGAAAAACAGCACATCAGCGCCAAAGCAAATGTGCGTAACGGCGATGTTGATTATGGCCGGTGGGCTTCCTGGAAAACGTTCCCTGAAAGACTGGAAGAACATGACATTTCCTGGCGCATCTATCAGAATGAGTTGAGCATTTCGGTTGGTCTCGACAGCGAAGCCAATGAATGGCTGGCCAACTTCACCGACAACCCGCTTGAATGGTTTGTGCAATACAACGTACGATTTACGCCGGGTTATCACCCATTCCTGCTAAGACACCAGGGACGTGTTACCAAAGAGCTTGATGGTTTACTGGAAAAGCAGCAACACTTTTCCGGCACACCGGAAGAAAAAGAACAACTCGAAAAAAATATTGCTTTCCGGAAAGACATGTTGCAAAAGATTGCAGACGAACTGCCCAAATGGTCAAAAGAGGAGTTTGAAAAATTATCTCCCCGTGAAAAGAGCCTGCACGCAAAGGCATTAACTACTAATATCAACGATCCTTTTTATCACGATCTCGCGCCTTACAAATACATGGATAATGGCGTAGAGCGGGAGATCAATATTCCTAAAGGAGATGTGCTGCATCAGTTCAGGGCTGATGTAACCAATGGAACGTTGCCGCAGGTGTCGTGGCTGGTAGCGCCGGCCAGGTTTTCCGATCATCCGGGCGGTCCCTGGTATGGCGTATGGTATATGTCGGAAGTGATAGATATTCTTACGCAGAACCCTGCAGTGTGGAAGAAAACGATCTTTATTCTTACCTATGATGAAAATGACGGGTACTTTGATCACGTACCGCCGTTCGCGGCGCCAGACCCACGGATGCCTGGCAGTGGAAAAACATCTGCCGGCATTGACGGCAGCGTAGAGCAGGTGACCAAAGAGCAGGAAGAAGCGCGGGCTAAGATGTATCCCGGCCCCGGTCTTGGACGCGAAGGGCGTACGGGCTCCATCGGACTTGGCTTTCGGGTGCCGATGATCGTTGCCTCTCCCTGGTCAAGGGGCGGAGCAGTTTGTTCCGAGGTATTCGATCATACTTCGGTATTGCAGTTTCTTGAAAAGTTTGTGAGCCATAAATCGGGCCATGCCATCAAAGAAGAGAATATCAGTGCCTGGCGCAGAACAGTGTGCGGCGATCTTACTTCGGTGTTCAAACCATACAATGGCGAAGTAACCCCTACGCCTGAACCGGTAAAAAAGAATGATCACATCGAACTGATCACCAATGCAAAGTACAAGGTCGAAATTCCTTCTTTCAAGGCATTGTCAACAGCAGAAATAGACCAGATCAATACAAACCCACACACTTCCCCTTTCATGCCTCAGCAGGAAAAAGGTATCCGTCCGGCGCGGCCGCTGCCTTATCAATTGTATGGGGAGGGGAAATTGAGTGATGATAAGCGGCAGATCACGCTTTCGTTTACGGCAGGCAAGGATGTATTCGGTAATAAGGCGGCAGGCGCTCCTTTCCTGGTATATGCCACTGGTACCTGGAAAGACATGCCGGGCCTTCAACCGGTGGCTCGTACTATGCGCACCTGGAACTACGCGGTGTCGCCTGGTGATACCCTCACCGATAGCTGGTCGATTGCAGATTTTGATAATGGCATTTACAAACTGGAAGTATACGGCCCCAATGGCTTTTATCGCGTGCTGGCAGGCAATGCGCATGATGCACCATTGGAGCTGGCCTGCGAATACCAGCGTACACGGATGCAGGCCAAACAACTTACCGGTAATATCCAGTTGAAAATCCGGAATACTGACCCGGCCAATAAAATAACCATCACCCTTACGGACAATGCTTACGGCGCAACGCCCAAAAAGCAAGCGCTTGGTAAGGCAGGGATTACCGGCGACCGGGAAACTATTATCATTGATCTCAGCAAAAGTTTTGGCTGGTATGACTTTACTATACGGGTGGCCGGCCACGAAGTTTTTGAAAGACGTTATGCCGGGCACGTAGAAACAGGCCGGGAAAGTTTTAGCGACCCACTGATGGGTCAGGTTTCCCTTTAAAACCAGGGAAGCGTTAAAAGAAAAAAGATGAACGACCTCGAATTATATGAGTTATTGAAGCGTAAGGAAAGCAATGAATTAAATGAGGCGGAAGAACAATTGCTGGATGAATGGTTCAATACGCTGGAGCACAAACCAGCAGAAGCAGACCGCATAGTTGCTATGAAAAACCGTGTATGGCTGATGATCAGTAACAGGCTTTCCCTGTCCGTTAGCCACATGCCCTGGGTAAAATACCTGGCCGCGGCCTCTGTACTGCTGGCCGTGCTTTGTACAGCTTTGTATTTAACCCACACCTATAAAAAAAGCGCTACCCACGGTAGTGAGCAGGTAGCCATACACAGTATTAAAGTGCCCTCCAACGAACAGATGCGGCTTGCCCTGGGAGATGGCACCGTGATCTGGCTCAATGGTGGCGCCGAACTGGATTACCCCACGGCCTTTGGTAAAATCAGGAATGTATACCTGAAACAGGGGGAAGCATTTTTTGAAGTGGCGAGGGATACCACACGCCCCTTCCTTGTACACAGTGGCCAGTTGTATACAAAGGTATTGGGCACCTCATTCGACATCCGCCAGCGAAACGGCCAATATACGGTGGCAGTGGCCAGCGGGAAAGTAAAAGTGTATTACGGGGATAAAGACAGGGAATCGGCTGTTTCTCCTGTACTGAGCGCCGGAGAAAGATTAATGACCGACAACGGTGGCAACCATCCCGTAGTAGACAAACTGGATAAAACATTATACAAAGGCTGGACCGACAAAGTTTACCAATTGAAAAATGTAAGCCTGGAAGGCATTGCCTTTTGTATGGAATCGATTTATGGGATCACTGTCCGTATTCAAAGCGCAGCATTGAAAAACCTGACATTTACTACCAGCTTCAGTAATAAAGACAACTTAAATGAAGTACTGACACGATTAAGTCTTGCCGGAGATTTTCATTACAAGATCGTCGATACAAGAACGGTCCTTATCTATTAAATAATTAACGCTCATTTATTATTACACCCTGCCAACAGGGTGACAGGAATTCTATTCAATTGTAAAAAACAAAAAAATGAAAAAGAATTACACCAGTTCATTCAGACTGCTGTTTCTTGTTTTTTGTCTGGTTGTAATCCAGGGTCAGGAGCTTTGGGCCCAGGACAAAACTATTAGTATGGATGCACGGGGCAAATCGCTCAAGGAAGTGCTCCAACAGATCCAGGCCCAGTCAGGCTTTACCATTACTTATAGCGATGCCCTGATCAATGGTAAGAAAAGTGGTAAAGATCAATTACAGCAGGTGCCATTAAAGGAAGCATTACAACAGGTACTGCTTGGTACCGGCCTGGCTTACCGGCTCGAAAATGAGAACATCACCATCTTCCGGTCGACTATTGAAAAAAGAGCTTCTAAGCCTGGTACCGTTACAGGGGTAATCGTAGACAGTGCCACGAATGAAACAATTGCTTATGCTACGGTGCGTGCAGGAAGCACTTCGGTGATGAGTAATGCCGATGGTGTTTTTGAACTGCCCGCAAGCGCTGCCAATTCCAATATTATGGTTAGCTACCAGGGATATGTAACCCGGTCGGTACTGTATGAGGGAAACAATGATGGCGGATGGACGATACTGCTGCCTAAAAGAAATGGCGCCTTATCGGAAGTAGTGGTTACGGCGCTCGGTTTGTCGAAAGAGAAAAAGCAACTGGCATCGGCCATACAACAAATATCCGGTGATGAGGTAAGACGGGTGAAAGGAACAGACATCGGTACTTCAATGACAGGTAAGATCTCGGGCCTGATAGTCAAGAACAGTTCAGAATTCTTTACCGCCCCCACTTTTACACTCCGGGGGGCAACTCCATTACTGGTAATAAATGGTACGCCTTATGGCAATATGACACTGCGCGATATAGGCGCTGATGATATAGAAAGCATCAGCGTACTGAAGGGCGCCACCGCCGGCGCCTTATATGGCGGCAGAGGTGCCAACGGGGCCATCATTGTTACTACTAAAAAAGGCACCAAAAATAAAGGACTGGTGGTTACCGTAAACAGTAACACCATGTTCAATGCTGGCTTCCTGACCTTACCTAAGGTGCAAACTTCTTACAGTGCAGGTCTTGGCGGCAACTTCAGCAATACTGACTATGTATGGGGCGCTAAACTCGACATCGGCACCATGGCCATGCAATGGGACCCGGTTACAAAACAAATGACGAACCAGCCGCTCACCTCACGTGGCAAGGATAATTTCAAGAACTTTTTGGAGCCCAGTTATGTCACCAACAACAACATCAGCATTTCTCAAACGGGTGAACTGGGAAGTTTCCGCGCTTCTCTAACCAATATCAATACCAAAGGCCAGTATCCCAATGCAAAGGCCAATAGTTTCAACTTCCTTGTAGGCGGTGATATGCATGTAGGCAAGTTTAAACTGGAAGCAGACCTGGGTTATAACAAACGCTACTCTCCGCAGGTCTGGGGTGCAGGGTATGGAACGCAAGGGTACATTTACCAGATCCTGATGTGGACCGGACCCGAGTATGACCTGCGTCAATACCGTGATTACTGGCAAACGCCCGATGTTCAGCAAAACTGGATGTATAAAACCTGGTACGACAACCCGTATCTGATCGCTTATGAAAAGCTGGACGCAATTGATCAGAATACCATCAATGCCAACCTTACCCTCAACTATAAACTATTTCCCGGCGCCAACCTGTTGTTCCGCAACGGTACCGATTTCGCCGGCAACACAGAAACGAAGAGAAACCCGCCCAATATCAACTCTACCAGTGGTGGCTGGTTCTCTAAAGGTGTATATTCCAACAACATCAATTACGGATTCAGTACCAACAATGACCTGATCTTCACCATTAGCAAACACGTGAACAAACTAGGCATTGACGGGTTGACCGGTGGAACGATCAACTACTCGCAGGCGCAGAATACTTTTGCTTCTACCCGTAATGGCCTCACGGTACCTGGCTTTTATTCTCTCGCAGGTTCTTTGGAGCGCCCGGATGTTACTGCTACTGCCAATAAAAAGCAGGTCAACAGTCTGTATGGCAAGTTGATGCTCTCCTGGGATAATCTGCTCTTTGTAGAGGCTACAGGCCGTAATGACTGGAGCTCTACGCTGCCAAAATCAAACCGATCTTATTTTTATCCATCTGCAGGCGCCAGCCTTGTGTTGTCTGAAATATGGAAGATGCCCTCCTGGACGGATATGTGGAAAGTGCGTGGTTCATGGGCGGTTACTAAAAGTGATCCGGCTGTATATGCCACCAACCGCTCTTATTCCACTACGCTGGGTGCATGGAATACCCTTAATAGTGCTGCTTATACTACCGGCATCATCAATACGGATATTAATCCAACAACGGCCCGTACCTGGGAGATCGGTACAGCCGCCTACCTGCTGAAGAACCGCTTGCAGGTAGATGTTACTTACTACAATAAATACACATACGACCAACAGATCAACGCCCCGATCACTCCATCTACCGGTTTTAATAGCAGCCTGATCAATACACTGGAAACAACGGTGCGCCGGGGTATTGAAATTACCGTTGACGCTACGGCCGTACGTAACAAAAATTTTGAGTGGACAACCAGCTTCAACTGGTCTACCTCCAAGCAGTATTACAAAGATCTGGACCCCGTGTTCTCTACCGATAACCTTTGGACAAAACGGGGTGAAAGAACCGATTACGTGGCTATCAACGACTGGGACCGCGATCCTTATGGCAATGTGATCCACCTGGATAATGGCCGCGCCAGCAAAAGCGTTTACAAATCACGGATCGGCTACTTAGATCCAAACTGGGTAGCAGGCCTCATCAACCGCCTGCGTTATAAACAGTTTATGGTTTCGTTCAGCTTTGATGGCCGTTTTGGCGGATTGATGTATGAATACATGAATGATAAAATGTGGGATACGGGCTCTCATCCTGATTCTGACAATCAGTATCGCTATGAGGAAACGGTTAACAAAAATCAAACCTTCATTGGCGATGGGGTGAAGATAGTTTCTGGTACTGCCACTTATGACAACTATGGCAGGATAACTAAAGACACCCGGGTATTTGCCAAGAACGACAAAGTGGTTTCTTATGAAACGTATGCACGTTCGTTCAAGGGTGGTTCACCAGCCGGCATGCTTGATCCTACTTTTGTGAAGTTGCGGGAAGTAACCCTGGAGTATATGGTGCCTGGTAATATTACCCACAAGATTGGTGCGGCCAATGCCAGCATTGCCCTCACGGCTCAGAACGTATGGATGTGGCGTAAGCAATTCAGGTTTGCCGACCCTGATAACGGGACCGATAACCTGAACTCACCCACGAACCGCTACATTGGCGCGAATATTAAACTCACCTTTTAATTTCAGCAAACTATTTATATGAATAAGCAAATACGAATAGCGGCGGTACTGGCGGCAGCCATCACCACTCTGCTGACAAGTGGCTGTAACAAGTTTGACCAGATCAATACCAACCCGGACAAACCGGTAAAGGTGACGCCGGACATGCTGGCCACCACGCTGATATTGGATGCCACCAAGGCCACCTTCCGCTCAAATACGGACTTTGTACGTCCGGCTCAATTGGGTAAATACACCTGCTGGTCATCGAGCCCCAGCACAGAACAATACAATTATTTTGGAAGAACAGATTTCCTTAGCCTGCCTGTACTGAACAATATTAAACCCATGGTAGACCTTGCAACCACGGATCCCCTGAAAAATGCCTATTCAGGTCTGGGGAAATGTATGCGGGCACTGAAATTCTTTTACCTCACCATGCAGTTAGGCGATATTCCTTACACGCAGGCACTAAGCGGTGAAGAAGGTACACTGAAACCGGAATATGATACGCAGAAGGATGTATTCCTCGGCTTATTAAAGGAACTGGATGAAGCAAACGATTTGTTTGCTAACGCCAGCGACTTCCCCGGCGATCCTGTATACGGCGGCAAGGTGACGCAATGGCGAAAATTTGCCAACTCCTTGCAATTGCAGATCTTGATGAACCTGTATAAGAAAACAGCGGATGCCGACCTGAAGGTGGTGACCCGGTTCCAGGATATTATCAACAACCGGCCCATCTTTCAAAGCAATGCCGACAATTTCGGCCTCGTGTTTTCCAATGTAGCCGGACAGAAATACCCTTTCTATATTGAAGGCAACCAGTCGTACGTGTATGTAATGGTGAGCAGCTTTTTGATCGACTCCCTCAAGGCGTTTAACGACAACCGGCTGTTTTATTATGCCAACCCATCTCCTGTTAAGGTGGCGGCAGGTAAAGCGGTTTCTGACCCCGCCGCGTATAGTGGCCCTGACCCGGCAGCCCCTTATTCCGACATCACAAAAGTTGCGTCTTCCAAAGATTATTCTCCTATTAATGACCGTTATCTGCAATTGCCGCAGGGGGAACCTGTTTATATGTTGAGCTACGCACAGCTCAAGTTCATTATGGCAGAAGCAGGCATCAGGGGATGGATCCCGGGCGGCGGCGAAGCCCACTATACGGATGGTATTAAAGCAGCGATGCATTGTGTGGCTGATAATACGCCTGATGACCCACTTTATCACCACAACCAAAAGATCACGGACACTTACATCCAGAACACCTACCTGCAACAGGCCAAGGTGAAGTTTGCCACCAGTACAGACGACAAATTGCGGCAAGTGTGGATCCAGCAATACCTGTCATTGTTCTTACAAGCTCCTTATTCGGCCTATTATGAATACAGGAGAACAGGTTACCCGGTATTTACCATCAACCCGGCTTCTAACCTGAACACGCCTACTAACAAAATACCACAGCGGTATTTATACCCTCAGTCGGAGTTAGACTACAATAAGGAGCATGTAGTAGAAGCTATTCAGCGCCAATACAACGGTGATGACAATGTAAATAACCCTATGTGGATCCTGCAGGATTAAGTTAAATACAATATGCTGACATAATTGAGAAAAACGTCCCCCGGCTGAGCCGAGGGGACGTTTTCTATTTTTTCATAGCCAGTCACTTTTAACACTGCTCCGGCAGGATGGTACGCCGAACTAGTTAACTTATTAACCTATCATCTATAAATTAGCTATATCACGTATTCGAGGCTCAAATTCCCACCAGTTTTTTCGGTGTCATGGCAAAGTATTACAACATGCAAAGCCCCAAATTTGGAGGCTTGGATTTTAAAAATCACCTTATATACTATTTGGATTGGGATAAACTTTTCTTACTGGCCCATTCCATTTTTGCCTTATTCATGTCAGCAACAAACTGAGGGTTGTTATACCAGTATTTGAGTAAATACCATCCTATAACTCTTGATGCTTCATTATCGCTGGGATAATGTATACCCATCAGTTCTCTTGACCAACGAACTTCAGCAGCAGTTTTAATAAATTCCTGCCGTTTGCCGGGAATTAATTCGCCGAATAAATAGGCTTCAGTGTATGACCATAATGAATGGCCGCTGGGGAATGATGGTGAATTTATTCTTGTCAAGGGTTTTAAAGCTGGCTCCAGGTGATATGGGCGGGGGCGCTTAAAATGCATTTTTAACCGGAATTCTGTTACTCGTATGTCCTGTATACAATTCATTAAAAGCTGTGTGGTTCCAGGATAATTCCCGTAGTTTATTTTTTGACCAGTGGCGGTTGACAAGATATAAAAGAGCTGTTGCCTATTCTCATTATAATCTGAATCAAGCGGATTAATTATGTTTGGCCATGACCCAATGTTAGCGATATATTCTGCACGCTCAATTTCCTGCTTGTTACGGGTGTTTTGCAATTTCAGCAAATAGTCAAGCTCGGCTCTGGTTTGATCTGAACTGTTGGCTGGAAATTTTATCAATTCCCGGAGTTTGGCCTCGTCTTTAGGAAGAAGATACGCAGTCCTCCAAAGCGCATTGCTCAATGCCCCTTTGCTATATTCTGACCAGGGAAACTGTATAGTGTCGAGCTGCTTCCTGGTTTCTGTCGGAACCATGCTTAGATCCTTGATTGGTTTATAGGCTGGATTGACAGGCTCCATTGCTGGAATCTTCTGTGCTTGTGTTGTCTCCAGCATTACAAGGGGGAATAATATTAAAGAAAATAGAAACTTGTGCGGTTTTAGACTGTATCTCATGGAACTTTTATTTCTCATACGACGGGAAAGCGCAAAAAAGGATACAACCTTTATATAATAAATAAAAAACACCGGCAAGATTACCGGTGTTTTCTACAAGTCTCAATAAATTATTTCCTTTTACAACAGGAACCCTTATCACAACATTGCTCCTGTTTGGGCTTTTCATTTTTGACGGTTTTTTTCTTGATGCCACCTGCAAAAGCCGCTACCAATGCCAATGACGATAATCCCGCTAAAGCTAACTTTTTCATGAAAAGATTAATTTAAGTTAATAAATGAGCTATCATCATTACGACGTGGTAGCTTTAAAAAGGACACAAGGGTAGAACGAAATTATTTACAACAGGATTGATCCTCATTCTTTTTGCAGGATACAATGTTTCCATACGAATCGAATTCATAATTACAACACTGCAGAATTACTTCCCTGAGCATTTTTCTTGCCCTTTGTACCCGGGCTTTGGCATTTGTAAGTGTTATATTGGCCGCTATTGCATAGTCCTTTATTTTCAAAGCATCGAGTTCCACCATTATTATCGCGTTACGATATATCTCTGGCAAAGAGTCAATAAATGAACGGAGACAACAATCTGCTAATTTATAAGTGCTATCCACCGCTTCATCTGGCTCACTGGAAGTTTCAGGAAGTGTTTCATTTGTGACCGAAGATTTAGACTTGCGCCTGTAATAATCCACTACGGTATTTGTTGTAAGCCTGGTCAGGTATGCGCTAATATTGTCTGCCTTCTCGATCTTCGACCGATTGAGCAATATCTTTAAATAAACGTCCTGTATTATATCCTGGCAATAATCCTGGTGCTTTACCTTTCTACATACAAGATCAGCAAGCTCTTTTTCAAATGACCTATGAATTGTTTCCAGGATATTTTCCATCATAATTTTTTTTACACTCCATTTCGTAGACTTTCTGCATATGCATTGGGCAAAGGGCTATCTTCAACTGCTTTTGCAGCTTTTTCAACATCATAAGTGAAACGAATAAATTCAACTCGTATTGATTCTTTGATGTTAACGCTGCTATTATCATTTATGTGAAGCATCACATATCCGCCTTGGGGGTTGCCATCTTTGGGCTTGCCGACTGAGCCAATATTTAAAGCATGTCTGAATCGTTGTTTTCCATCTTCATCAGTAGTCAATACCCGATGGTATGGTTTATGCGTATGGCCAAAGCACATAATGTCGGCGTCCGCATCCTGCATAATACGCAACATGCTTTTTTCCTCACGATCTTCAAACAAGTATTCGTTTATCTTACGAGGACTACCATGTACTAAAAGCAGGTTTAATTTATCATTATTAAGTTGAAATTCAACTTTCAGATGGGCAGGCAATGTTCTTAAATACTTCCTTTCTTCTTCTTTTACAATTTCGTTAGTGAAAGAAATGGAAATTGCGCCATTCGCTTTTTCTGTATCCGTTTTATAAGCGCAACCGCAATCATCAATGCTTCTCCCTATACCAAAATCATAATTACCGGCTATTGTTGGAATACGGCGTTTTTTTATTTCGTTTATCACTTCATTGGGCCAGATGTTATAACCTACTAAATCCCCCAGGCAGTATATAGCATCCGGGTTTTTACTATCAACATCTTTAAAGAATGCCTCTAATGCTGGTAAATTGGCATGTATGTCAGAGAATAGTACAATTTTCATCCGTTTAATTGAGTTGTGTTTTAGTATAATATTTATTCCTTAACCAGAAAGCAACATTAACCAATGCGATTAAAGCCGGTACTTCCACAAGGGGGCCAATTACTCCGGCAAATGCCTGTCCGCTGTTAATTCCAAATACACCGATTGCTACAGCAATGGCCAGTTCAAAATTGTTTCCTGCAGCTGTAAAAGCTATAGAAGCGTTCCTGGAATAATCTGTCCCCAGGGCTTTTCCTAAAAAAAAGCTGACCAGAAACATTATAGCAAAATAGATAACCAGTGGTATAGCGATCCTTATAACATCCATAGGGATGCGTACTATCAGCTCACCTTTTAAACTGAACATTACAATAATCGTAAATAATAGGGCTATCAGGGTAATGGGCGAAATCAGCGGGATAAACCTGGTTTGGTACCATTGCTCACCTTTGATTTTAATCAAGGCAAATCTGGAAATAACACCAGCCGCAAAGGGTATACCCAGGTATATTAAAACACTTTCTGCGATCTGGCCGATCGTGATATTTACTTCCAGTCCTTTTAGACCAAATAAGGGTGGTAATACAGTTATAAAAACATAGGCGTACACGCTAAAGAAAACAACCTGAAATATACTGTTGAGGGCTACCAAGCCGGCTGCATACTCCCTGCTTCCTTCCGCCAGTTCGTTCCAAACAATAACCATTGCTATGCAACGAGCCAGGCCAATTAATATTAGCCCCGTCATATACTCAGGATAGCCATTTAAAAAAAGTATTGCAAGGAAGAACATCAACAGGGGGCCAATTACCCAGTTTAAGAGCAAAGACGTTCCCAGGATTTTGGTGTTTTTAAATACTTCTCCCATTTTTTCATACCGCACTTTTGCCAGTGGTGGATACATCATAAGAATAAGGCCAATAGCCAGGGGAATATTGGTGGTCCCGCTGGAATAACTATTGATCACTCCAGGTACGGATGGGATAAAATAGCCTAATGCAATTCCTAAAGCCATTGCAGCAAAGATCCATATCGTAAGATACCGGTCCAGAAAACCAAGTTTCTTCCTTTCAATTACCGGATTACAATTATTTGCACTCATTATAGCAGTTTGCAGGTTATAAAGTTTTTTTCATAACTATAGCACTTACGGGGCAGACGCTACTAAATTCTGTGGATTGTTTTATTTCATCTGGCACCTCTGTTCGCTCCACAGTCTGGTAGTTCTTTTTTTCAAAGTAGGTAGATGCAGTTTCTGTTAACAGGTATATAAATTCGACTTTTAAGTCAGCAGCGTGCTTCTCCAGTGTCTCTACCAATATTGTTGCCACCTTCTTATTTTGGTGATCTTTCCGAACCACCATCGAACGCAGGAGGCCAAAGGGTGGATAGTGTTCGAGACCTATGACACCAATTATATCGCTATCACTAACAGCTATAAAAAAATGGTCAAGATTGCCAGGCAAATCATCCACCGGCAACTTTTCATTTTTAAGTAATTCAATGATGGCTGACCGATTAGTCTGATTTGCCTGGATGATTTTCATAACAATGATTTTTTGGAATTAATTGCAGCAATCTGGTCCACAGCAGGATTTTGCAGCTATAGGCTTTTCCGCAAATACCGTAATGCTATAAATGCCGGTATTGCCATTTCTAAACGATTGAATTTCCGCTTCGGACAAATAATTAGACAAAATATCGTCGGGTATGTGTATCACTTTTTCCTTTTGCAGCGTAATACCTGTAAATCCATTTTGCTCTATCAATTCCAGGTATACCTGCTTTTGAATGGCGCCAGATACACAACCGGCATACATTTCGGCGGCCTGTTGAATATTGGCTGGTAAAGTTCCTTCCAGTACAATATCGGAAATGCTAAAATGACCGCCAGGTTTCAATACCCGGTAAATTTCCTTTATAACGACATCCTTATTGGGCACCAGGTTCAGTACGCAATTGCTTACAATGACATCTGCCACGTTGGAAGTAATGGGCATTTTCTCTATATCACCCTGGCGGAACTCTACATTATGAAATCCTCTGATCTCTGCGTTTTGACGTGCCCGCTCTATCATTGCCGGGGTAAAATCTATACCGATCACTTTGCCTGTTTCTCCGGTTTCGTGCCGGGCAATAAAGGCATCGTTGCCAGCGCCGCTCCCAAGGTCAATTACCACATCCCCCTTTTTTATTTTGGCAAACTGGGTGGGCAATCCACAACCTAAGCCCAAGTCTGCGTCAGGGTTATAACCTTCCAGATTGCTATAATCGTCACTCATGATGTTATATACCTCTGTTGAACAGCAGCCTGAACCGCAGCAGGATGATTGATTGGTTTCCTTATCCTGTAATGCGATTTCACTATATTTCTGTCTTACTATATCTTTTAATTCCTGATCTGTTGTCATAAAAAGCGCTTTATTGTTTTATTGCAATATTGCGATAGATGCAAGCAAAAAATTTTAACAGCAGTTATCCTTATTTTTATAAGCAACAAAGAAAGTATCAAATGCCTCTTTGTATTGTTTCCAAACTTTAGGATCTATACAATAACAAACACTTGTCCCCTCAATAGTTCCTTGAATTAAGCCAGCGTTTTTTAGTTCTTTCAAATGTTGAGAAATAGTCGCCTGGGCAAGTCCCAGTTCATCAACCAGGTCACCACAAACACAGGCTTCTGCCTTAATCAAACTCTGAATGATGGCAATACGGGCCGGATGAGCCAATGCCTTCATCATCTGCGCCAGCTTATTCTGCTTATCTGTGAAAATTTCAGTTTTTGTAAGTCCCATATCTATCGCAATATTACGATAATTATAATTCACTCCAAATTTTGTTGAGAATATTGTTATTCTATATCTGTCTGCAGGGGGACTTTGTATCTCGCCAATCTAATGAAAAGAAATATTTCAATTTCTGGCATAGATCCAAAAAGTTGAAAGGTTTCCTTAAGTAAAATGTGGCTCCCAATTCATTCGCTTCTTCAAGATGAACTGGCTCAAAGATGCCAGTATAAATAACAATAGGAATTTGATTGTATTGAGGAAGGTTTCGAATGCGGGTCAGCATTTCCTTGCTTTTTCGGTTCTACTTCATTAATAATTCTTCAAATCAAATAACAATAGCATGAACCAGCTTCATGAAAATTCGAGAAATTTTTCAATCAAAAAAGTTTCAATAGATCGAGCTATGAAAGTATTAGGCCAGAATGGAATTCATGTTAACAGGGAAATCGCTGAGATAATATTAGATTTCCTTTATGTCATTGCAAAAACTTATAAAACGCAGAAAAGATATGCTAGTGATAGTGAGCACGAACCTAATAAGTAGATCGAACACTTGGTTTCAATCTTTCCGTAAGGCACAAACATTTTTTGAAATAAGACAAACTGGCGTTTATTAAGAAATTCAAATAAATCTCGGCCACAGTTTTCACATTTAAAAATGCAATTAAAGGACTGTAAATCAATTTACAAAATTGAGGGTAACGGCGGAATCGATAGTAAATACAAATCGTTTATTGATGAAGCAAATAATAAAGCGTTCAACACGGCATTTATTCAACTTCAAAAATCTAATCAGGTTTTTAATCGAGTATATAGCCGATTATATTATTCTAAAACGACCTATAAAGTTCAACAATACTATCAAACATCCCTTTCATCCGAAGCAGCTTACAATCCATCACAAAAGACAGTAAAGTTGTTTTATGATGGCGCAAGTAAAGAAGCGATATTTGAGGAGTTTTTACATGCAGGCCAAGACGATTACTATAAAGAGAAAGGCATGAAAAGAAGCTCATTGGCTAACGAAGTTGAAGCTAAAGCCGCGAATTTGTTCTTGGAGTATAAAGACGAGTCAATAAATAAGAATGATTATTCCTCAATTAAAAAATGGGCGACAATGATCAAACGGCGGACAAAGCTGAAAATCTCACATCTTCTCCACTCGGACTAATCATTTTATGAGTAACCCTGATCCTTAAAAATAGTTAATGTATCGCAGTAACATTAACTTTTTCAATACCAATGGTATTTAACGTTATATGCCTGTCTTTCGCCTTATTCTCAAATTCGCTGATTATTTCAAGGATATCGTAATCTATGAAATTGCAGTTGCTGGCATCAATAGTTAAAATACTGTGCTCCGGAACCTCATCTAGTGCTTTTTTAAGCTTTACCTTGTTTAGAAAAGTTACGTTGCTGTTCAATTTGATCAATTCTGTTTCAAATCCATGTATAACCGTTCTGGTGACTTTATATTCCGCCCTGAAATTATTCTGAATAATAAAATATACAGAAAGCAATAACCCAATGCTGACGCCAATCAAGAGATCGGTTACCAGTATCATTACAATGGTCAGTATAAACGGCAGGAATTGTTTCCAACCCAGGCTAAACACATTTTTATACAGTTTAGGTTGGGTAAGGTTATACCCGGTATTAAGCAGAATGGCGGAAAGAGAGGCATAGGGAATCCGGTTCAATACAAAAGGGATCAGTACTACCGCCAGCAGCAACAATACTCCATGAGTGATTGCGGACATCTTTGTTCTGGCGCCCGCATCCACATTGGCAGCTCCGCGAACAACTACTGCGGTTAATGGGATGGCCCCCATTATGCCACAAGCCATATTGCCAATACCCTGAGCGATCAATTCCCTGTTCAAGGGTGTGATTCGATTATGTCTGTCCAGTTTATCGATCGCTTCGATACACAAAAGGGTCTCTAATGTAGCCAGTAACCCTATAATCAAACCTCCTTTCCAGATCTGCATATCTGAAAAAAGCTGGTTAAATTCAGGAAATGAAATGCTTGAAAATATATCGGTAGGAATGTTTACCAGTTGCGTCTTTTTTAATGGAAATGCCAACAAAATACCCAGCCCAGCTACCAATAACGGTGCAGGTATGAAGTGGAGCTTTTTTGCAAAAGATTGTCGCAGCAGCCCCAGTAACACCAGGGAAACCACGAAAATTATCAATGAGGCATTATTTATATGATGACTGAACGCTGTTATATTTCCTGATGAGAACAGGTTTAATAAACCGGTTGTCCAAAAGTCAGGTCTGTCATATCCCAGGGCCAATGGAATTTGTTTTGCAATCAGTATTATGCCAATTGCGGCCAACATCCCTTTGATCACAGCCGATGGAAAGTAATTGGCAATTGCCCCCAATTTTAGTAACCCCAACAATATCTGGAATGCTCCTGCAATTATAACTGCCAGCAGGAAAACCTGATAGTTTCCCAACATAATAATATTAGCTGCTACCAGGGTTGTCAATCCGGCTGCGGGACCCGATACAGCGAGAGATGATGCGCTGATGGCTGCAACGATAATACCTCCAATCATTCCGGATAAAAGCCCTGCATACAATGGCGCTCCGGAAGCCAGTGCGATGCCCAGGCACAGCGGCAGCGCTACCAGGAAAACAGAAAGTCCGGCTGCGAAATCGTGCCGCAACCACATGATCCTGTAATATTTTAAGGTTCGTTTCACCTATTTTTTATAAAGAAATTGTTATACCTTATTCTATTGATTTGTTTTTATTGAAAGAGATAAATACTTGCATACCGGTGTGCGGATGAGCAGCCCATTCCTGCAACAATTGGCTGTTAATTGGTTCATATATCTCTATGGAGTCCGGGGCCTCCGGGAGCGTCTTAATGGGTATCAACACCAGGTAGCGGGGTTCCATATAGTCCAATCTTTTGTCGGAAGTAAACCCTTTGACCTGCACATATTGGAATCCTTTATCCTGTAAAGTTTCTAAAACTGCTTTTGTGAAAGGAAGCGTTTTCCTAAAGTCCTCCTTTGTTTCATTTTTCATTTTCGGCTTTTATGGAATCTATAATAATCTTCGTGATAACAATATTACCATACAAATAGCGCCTACAGATAATGTCGCCCTATAGTCAATAAGGAGAAATGGCATAGCTATCAATATGCTGAAAAAAACATCCAGGATTATCCCTGTTATTTTCTCATTATTAAAGTTGTTTGGGTTATTCATTTTCTTTTAATATTCATCGAAAACTAAATAAGCCTGGAGAGCTGTGCCAGTTGTTTTAGGGGTTTATTACATGCTCACGGCAGCCCTTCCAGACTATGGGGGTAGGAGTTATAAACGAGCCATCATAGGGTCTACATTTTTATCCAAAACTTTAATAAATTATCAAAATGCGATTCTGCCAATTGATAACATGGTGGTATCTCATCACCCCAACTACAATAAGTTGCCACCCTGGTTCCAATAGGCATTTTATCCAATTGATTATACAGGTAAATGCTGTAATAGTTGTATAATTCATTCGAATAAGCAAGCTCGTTGTCTATTTTTTCGGTGCCATCCAGATTCTCAAAAAAAGCATTGTAGAAGTAAAAATGATCGAATTCGTTAAGATCCACCTGTGTGAAATTTCCATGAATGAAATGTACATTTTGAAAACCCATTTTTATTCGGGCAGCTTCTGCATATGCTATCAGATTTTTTCGTTGTTCAACTCCATAAAAGGAAACTGTTGGTTTATAATACGCGCCGGCCAGACAAAATTTACCTACGCCGCTTCCAATATCCAACACTTTTATGGTATTGCCCGGTGTCAGATAAGAAACGACCTTTTGAGTAATATATAACGGCGACCAATGCATGCGGGCTAATGATCTTATCGGTTCAGGATACAATTTATGTAATGCCGCATCGGTGCAAAACCAGTTTTCCAAACGAAGCGGTATTTTAACTATGAGCTTCATAAAATGTAAAGGGCCTGGTGTTTTGTTAATTGAGTTTATTTTTCAGTTAATGCTTTACCTGTCATTTTTTATAATTTTCCAATGATAACAGGCCAGCTTTATCATACATACGGCTGGGCACTACTAAAACAATCCAGCCATTATTCTCAGGTTGTTGAAGCAATACATCTTTTTCTTTTGTCCTTAATAAATCGTTTATGCTGATAATTTTCCCATCTACGGGCATATGAACCTGAATTTGGTAATCGTCGAAATGAATACTGCAGATCACCTCTCCCTGTTTTGTCATACCAGATATCTCCCTAAATTCCAATCTTATGAATTTCCTTAAATCCTGACAACTTAAAACGACAAACACCAACGTATGCGACAACTCCCTGGAAATCTATCCATTCATGGTCGTTGGTATAATATAAATTTCTCTTTATTGTATTCGGAGCTTCCATATTATGGGATTACTATCGTTATGTAATTACAATTCAGGAGCAGAAGTGTTTTCCTTTTCTGCCTGCCAGTTTGCATTATAACGCACAAAGAACGATAACCATATTGCCCTGGACAACCGCATTAAAAATGGTTGAAGCATCACGAGGAGCGTTATATTTAATCCCAGCCACCAAAAAAATCTGTTATCATGCACTGACATTCCAATCAATACCCACCAGGCAACGAATGTAGTTACAGAAAATGCCACTGTTAAAGCATAACTAACATACCCTGTACCATAATAAAAACCTACTTCAATTTCCATGCGCTGATCACAAACAGGACATTTATCATACATTTTCAATAAATATTTCAGTCTGTAAGCATTCTTTGTTTGAAACATATTTCCTGCTCTGCAGCGCGCACATTTATGATGCAGGAGGCTCCATATATAACCAGGCTTTTGATCTTTTTTTTCAGCACACATATTCTTAGCTGTTTTAATATTACAATACCTTTATCCAGAATTTTAATAGTATACCAATTTTTGAATCTACCAAATGATAATCCGGGGGCATTCTATCATCAATACAATGAAAGGTGGCGACCCTGGTACCTGCTGGCATACCTTTGAGTTTTTTATACAACTGGTTATGATAATAATTGAATAAATATGTTGAATAGGTTATGTTCTCGTCGATTTTATCCTTATCCATCAGGTTTTCATAAAACGAGTTAAAGAAATAAAAATGGTGATATTGTTTGAAGTCCAGATCAACAATATTGGAATGGATAAAATGAACATTTTGCAACTTAAGAATATCCCTGGCTTTTTCAGCATGATCTACAAGGTCTTTGCGTTGCTCAACGCCATAAAATGAAGCATACGGTTTATAATAGGCCCCTGCCACACAAAACTTCCCTACGCCACTTCCAATGTACAATACCTTAATTCCTGGATGTGTTACAAGAAAGGGCACCACTAACTGGATAATATTTAAAGGCGTCCAATGCCTTGCGGCCAACAATTGAATAGATTCAGGGTATAATTTGTTTAAATGGGAATCATTTCTAAACCAATAATCTATCGTGGTAGGGTAAGCCTGTGCAGAATGCATATGTACAAAATTACCTTGTTTACCAACCCTGGGAGGTTAACATTGTCACTCCAAAAAGTGACTTTTGTCAATTTTTAAAATATGGAATGCTTAATAAGTAGAAACGTTTGGGAGCAAAGACCAATTATGTAGTTTTGCTGCTTTCAGAAACCTCTTTATTTAAAAATATGAATAGTTCGATTACCGGAAAATTACAAGAAAGAAGTCAGGGCTCTTGTGAGCTATGTACTGTAGAACCTGCTGCTGTAGCGTATGCTGTAAATCCAAAAAACAACGACGCAATAGAAAATGAAGTAGCGCTATGCAACACCTGTTTAGCAGCTTTGGATCAACAAAATGCCGATAGTCATTGGCAGTGTTTGTCCGGCAGTATCTGGAATAATGAACCAAGTGTACAGGCATTGAGTTATCGAATCATGTACAGTTACAAAGAAAAAGAATGGGCCAATGAGATAATGTCATCGGTGGAACTGGATGAAGCAGTAGTGAACTGGGCCTTGTATCCCTTTCAGACCAAAGAGGCGCATAAAGATAGCAATGGAACCGAGTTGGTAAATGGCGATACGGTGGTGCTTACACAAAACCTGAATGTAAGAGGCACTAATTTCACGGCGCCAAAAGGAACCATTGTACGCAAGATCCGACTGGTGCCTGATAATACCGAACAGATAGAAGGAAAAATCAATGAGCAAACGATTGTGATTCTTACGAAGTATGTGAGAAAATCGTAACCTGTTACATACACAAGAAAGCTTAACGACAATGTACTCCGGCTTTCATAATTATCTAAATTATCACATCACTTATACGCTTTTGACAATAAAAAAAGCAGCTTTTTAAACCTGCTTAAGTGTACCCTAACGTACAGATTTCGAACTCTTTCCTGGCGGATTTAACACTTTTGGCTAATATGATTGCATGAGACCAGGTTCTGAAGAAGCACCTGTTTGACGGTGAACAATTGATTGAATGGAAAGCGACCACCACCGATACCTGGCTTTAAAACAGCTTGATTGGATGATCTCATTTATTATAAAAAATGAGATATCCTTTGTTCGTGTTATCGAACAGTACTGATTATTTTAATCTACTGGCGTAGACGCATTCTGTCTGCTGAACAGGGCCAAAATTGAATTAAATGGATGTAATCCATAGCATTATCTTAGTTTTTTGTATATATTGTACTGTCTAAGTGTAGGGAAATCGGTCAGAAACGTCCTAATTTCGCGTAGCATGGCAGTATGTAGATGCAAGTCATTGCAGCTGTTTATAGAATTATGCAAACCTAAACTCACATGAGTTCCCGATACATTTACGCCCTTTTACAAAAGAAAAAAAGGAACGTCCCCTGAAGGCTTTCCTGCGCCCCTTACTTTTCTTGCGTTGAGGAATGCTTCTTTTAAAACCTTCTTCGTCTCTGCAAAAGAACTAACTTCAACATCGTGTCCGGTCAGAAGCTCTTTGGCCTTTTACAGGTGAGGCCTAATTCATCTATCCAGCTATTGGGGTCATCCCAATTCGACTGTCCAACACGTCAGACCGTTTTACACAAACCCTTGTTATGCCTTGTTTTTAAACTTGCGTTTGTGTTTCAGAATATAATTTGTGGAGTCTGGCTTTATGTCAAACTGTTGAAATTTGTATAGTTCATAAATGTCTTTTGCTTCGTTAAGTTTATAGTCAAATGATTTGGTTAGTACAAAAGCGGTATCGCTCAAAACCTTACCTTTCTTTTCTACTAAATAATATTCTCCAATCCAATTTACATAGTACTGAATTACAATTTCATTCTCTTCTGTTTTGAAAACTCCCTTTCCCCAAATTGGATACCTGTTTTTGTAGTGTCTTATATCACACTCAATGTGCTTTTTGGCATTGTCAATTGAGTTAGAGTCCTGTAGTTCGCAAGTAGCCGCGTAGTCAAAAGCGTGGTTTTCCTGAAAGCCTGTCGAAATACCAAATGTCAGCAATGTTCCGTCCTTATGGAGGGTCAAAGGTCTGATTTGCTTCTGTAAATATGGCTTTGTGCTGTCCTCAGTATATCCGCCAAAGTGGTTTTTAACATAGGGGAATGCAATTTCTTCTCTTTCCTGATAGTAATAACCAGCAGTGCAGATTGGTCTTAGTTTGTCGCCAACTTTGTCTAAGTTAATAACATGCCTCTTATGATTGACAACCATACAAGAGGTCAAAATAAGTGATGACAATATTGAAAATTTAAATTTCATTCTGTTATTCGATTTCCTGTCGTAAAATAAGGAATAACACTATACTTCCGCTATCATATGCGATTTTTATCAGGTAACATTTTTATGTAAGTTATTATTTTAAGGCATTCAGCAGAGTTGTGTTTGCAAACAATAATAACAGTGATAATAATGTTTTGCCTTCTGCTTTAAATACCTCAACGAGCACATCATCCATATATATAACCTGAGGGCCAAAGTAAGTACGGATTCACCTGCGCCCGATTCTACAGAAAATATTAATGCTGAGTTGCTGTTAGAGGAACATAGAAAAATAGTGAATATTGAAAAGAACAAAGGGAGGAAAATTAATGCCTTGCAAGCTCAAGGTATTCTGTCGTTTATATATGATTATGCGCGCTTCATAATTCAACTTAGTATAAGCGCTGACCGGTTATCCAAGCATATAAAAAATTAATCCTCAATGGAGTTCGAGTCTTGTAGGGCAACCTCATTGTACATCTCGAACACAAATATTGTAACCCTTGACAAACAAGCAATTAGGTGATTTTGCTTTTGAATGGATATTGAAATATTCACAGAAAAATAATTTTCACTCGAACTCTATGAAACGCAGGCTCACAAAGGAGTTGACAATAAAAAAACCAGCTTTTGCAAGCTGGTTCTGTCTGGTGTCCCCGCAGAGACTCGAACTCTGGACCCATTGATTAAGAGTCAATTGCTCTACCAACTGAGCTACGGAGACAAAATCCTCTTTTTCTTGCCGTTAGGCTGGAAAAGAGTGCAAAAATAAGGGGTTAATTGCTTCCTACCAACATCAGAGAGGTGAAAAATGAACAAATCGTTATTTTAAGGGCCTGATTTGCAGCCTAAACGACATCTAGATGGCCTCCTGTGACGAAAACAGGACGATATTACAAAAATTGGAAAAATATAATATCATATTGGCACGCTAACCATTTACTCGGTCCTTAAACTCTTAACCGGATTTGCAATGGCCGCTTTTATTGTCTGGAAGCTTACGGTAACAAGTGTGATCAGCAAAGCGCCGGTACCTGCAGCCACAAACACCCACCATGATAAAGTAGTACGATAACTAAAGTTCTGTAACCAGTTATGCGTAAAGTACCACGACACGGGCAGCGAGACCAGGAATGAAATAACAACCAATACCAGGAATTCCTTAGATAATAAATTCCATAAAGTAAATACGGTGGCACCCAACACTTTTCTTACGCCTACTTCTTTTTTACGTTGTTCAGCCACAAACGAAGTTAACCCAAACAATCCCAGACAGGAGATAAGGATGGCCAGCCCCGCAAAAATGCCCGCCAGTTTTCCTATCCGCTCTTCATCATTGAACTTTTTGGCATAGTCCGCATCGATAAAACTATATTCGAAAGGCTGGTCGGGATTTAATTTCTTATACAATGGTTCCAACTTGCTTAGGGCATCCTTCGCACTTACAGCCGGGTTGAGTTTAACAATATTCATATCGCCCGGATAATTCAGGTAGGTGTAAATTATAGGCTTTACTTCGCTATAGGGCGATTCTATCACCATGTTTTCGACTACCCCAATTACCCGCAATGGCTGCCCCCACCAGGTAACCTGTTTACCAATCGGGTCTTTCAGGTTCATAAAGCGTACAGCAGCTTCATTCAGAATTACACCTGAGGTATCTGTTAAAAATTCCTTCGAAAAATCACGCCCCGCTTTTATGTTCCACCCAACGGTTTTACCATATTCAAACGAAGCCGTTATTACCCCGAAATCGATAGACAGATTGGGATCCTTTCCCGGCCAGCTAAAACCGCTTGTGGTATTGTTGATGCCTGTGGTTGGACTAGCCGACTCTACCACGGATTCAACTACGCCTGTTTGCAGCAGTTCTTCTTTTACCGCATTGAAATGATCATGAATCCCTGACCCGGTGGTGGGGATATTAATGAGATTTGACCGGGTGTAGCCAACCGGCCTGTTCTTGGCAAACTGTATTTGTTTATACACGGCAATCGTTGCAATGATAAGCGTTACCGAAATGCTGAATTGTACCACCACCAACGCCTTCCTTGGAATTGTGGCAAAACGGCCAGTCCTGAACGTTCCCTTTAAAACCTTTACCGGTTTAAAAGAGGATAAATACAAAGCCGGATAACTTCCTGCAATGATCGCAGTAATAAAGAGGAACACAAGACATACCGCCCAAAAGTAAACATTGAACCAGGGTATTTTGATCTGCTTTTCAGTGATCGTATTGAAAAATGGCAGCGTCAGCAACACTATTGTCAGCGAAATAAGTAATGCGATGGCGACCGTTATCAATGACTCACAGAAAAACTGAAACATCAATTGTTTTCTTGGTGATCCCATTGTTTTTCTTACCCCCACTTCTTTGGCGCGTTTTTCACTTTGCGCGGTACTGAGGTTCATAAAGTTGATACAGGCCAGCAGCAGCACAAATCCCCCAATGATACCAAAGAGCCACACGTATTGAATGGCCCCACCTGTATTGACCCCATTTTTAAATTCGGAATACAAATGCCATTTACTCATTGGCATCAGAAATAGCACGGGCTTCTTTTTTTGCAACTCGGGGTTCAGCTTTTTCATTTTGGCATCCCTGATCCTTGCATTAACGGCTTCAACAGAAGCCTGTTCATTTAACTGAACATATAAGGTAGTAAAGTTAGGCCGCCAGGGGTCCTCCATGTCTTTTAATTTGTTGTTGGCATTGTACCAGAAATCCCAGCTTGAGATAAAATTGAGATCGGCAAAAGTTGAGTTCTGCGGAAAGTCCTCATAAACACCTGCCACACTTACAACGGGCTTTTGATCAATCTTAATGATCTTGTTCAAAGGGTCTTCATTCCCGAAAAAGGCTTTTGCTGCCGAAGCGGAAATGAGCACCGCGTTGGGATCATTCAATGCAGAACGGCTTCCCTTCAGCATATTCAGCGAAAACATTTCAGGCATTTCCTTTTCAAAAAAGCCGCCCCGTTGTTTTATTTTTTTATCTCCTATAGTAAGCAGGTGCTGATTTATATTCACCGACATAACTATGTGCTTAAAATCGCTGCCATAGCTGGTGCGCAATTCATTGGCTAATGGATAGGGAACATTATTCCACGTTTGAGTTTCACCGTTGTTGGTTAAATTCTGAATGACCGTAGCGATGCGATCGTAGTGTTTAAAATTCTTGTCAAAAGAAAGCTCATCGTGCAGCCATAAGCCAATCAGCAGGGCAACCGACATACCGATACATAAACCCAGGATATTGATGGCGGAATGCATTCGGCCTTTTACCAGGTTGCGCCAGGCTACTACAAGATAATTTTTAAACATAAGCTGTAGGTAATACAAAAATAACTCAACGGTTGTGCCAATTGTGAAACCCTTTCTGAATGAATGTTCTGGCGGCCCGGCTACCCGAAAGTGTGCGAAAACGAACAGTGTTCTGTTCATTGCCGGACAGGATAAATTTTATTACATTCGCCGCATCATGATCAGATTATCCGTTACCCTTTTAGCCTGCAGCATATTATTTGCCTGCAATTCAACCAACATCAACCCCAAACCCAATGCGCCCGTTGCCTCCAATGCAATAAACGTCAAAACACCGGACACCGTTGTGCCGTTTGCAGGCTTCTGGTTGAATGAGACATATCTAAAAAAAATCGAACATACCAGATCGCCCCGGGAAAGCCAGGGCGCTTCCAATAACTGCTGCCTTTTTATCCCCGCCAGCACATTACAACCCGCTTCAATGGCTACAGACGTTCATGAGGGCGGGCCCGAAATGGACATTGTAAAAAAAGACAATTCGTATCAATTTTATTACAAAGCGGATGATACAGCAAGCCGCCAGGCTTATAATATCCAGTTTATAGCTGCCAATAAACTGAAATTTGGTCAGTATACCTTTATCAAAACCGATGAACATTTTATGGCAGACATACTTTTCAGCGGCAAATACAGGGACACCCTTGGGAACATCGTTCAGTTTTCGAAAGATGGACACATTAAAGGGCTCGGTACTTATACTGTGTACGATCCATTATATGACTATGTAGGTTCAGGTGTGGATGCAGACCAGGTATATATGGGACAAAGCGATAATGATATGGAACAGTTTGGTTTTACTTTTAGGCAGGACACCTTATTCATCCACAACGTAAACTGCCTCGTACGCGACAGCTCCGATAACACCTGCCTGGAAGGTACTTTGGGTGATATAAAGTATAAGTTAATCAGGATCCATTAATTAGCTTCCGTTTAGGGGCCATTAACAAAGCATTAGTCGGGACGCGCTAACAAAGTAAATAACTTTGATAGCTGCTAACCTACAATTTTTAAGTTATGGCTAACCTGATCAAAGCTACCCGCTTAAAAATACAATCAGCATCCCCCCAGGTATACTGGCGCGAGATCATAGCAGTGGTGATCCTGTTACTGGCCATTGTTTTTTTCAGAAGTGAAAGAAAGGAATTGCTGGCCATTGTGCCCCAGATAAAACAGGCCAATGGCACCTGGCTCACGGCTGCATTGATAATAACAATAGCCTGCATTCTGTTACAAAGCGGCATGTATGTAAAAACCTTTGCGGCAGTACAGCTGCGGCTAAAATGGCAACATGCGGTATCGCTGTTTTTGAAACGCAACTTCATAAGTGTATTTCTTCCAGCCGGTGGGGTAAGTGCGTTGGCTTATTTCCCCTCCCAGTTACGCAAACAGGGTTTTAACAGACTGCAGGTACACCAGGCCAGTGCATTGTATGCCTTTACAGGTTTGTTAACGGTATTTATAGTAGGGTTGCCTGTATTGTTGTATACCATGTTTGGTATAACAGATACAGCAAATGCCTGGCTGGGTTTACTGGCGTTGCTGGTAATTATTGTACTGCTGGCCATTATTGTAAATACAGTAAAACAAAAGCGAGGCGCTTACCGGTTTATTGAACGGCGGTTCCCAGCTTTTTCAGCACACATACATGAAATGTTGTCGGCCAATGTAAAAAGGTCCGGGGTATTACAAGCCACTTTTTTATCTACCGGGGTAGAAGGCTGCGGCATCCTGCATATTTACCTGGCCATGCTGGCATTGGGTTTGCCTGCTTCACTCGGTGCCTCAGCTGCTGCCTATATAATAGCGGTGCTGATGATGGTCATTTCGCCCTTCCTTCGGGGTTTAGGAGCCGTGGAGCTCTTCATGTCATTGATACTGCAAAAATTCGGTTATACCGCTCCGCAGGCCTTGTCCATTACTATCCTGTACCGGTTGTTTGAATTCTGGCTCCCCCTGGCTGGCGGACTGATCGCATTCAGCTGGAAAGGAAGAAAATTGGCTGCGAGAATGGCCCCTGCCCTGCTGGTGTTTACGCTGGGTATTGTCAACATCATTTCAGCCATAACCCCGCCCGTACATGAACGGATGCGCCTGTTACGCGAATACCTGCCCCTGAGCAGCATACATGCCAGTAACCTGCTGGTACTGTTTACCGGCCTCGCCCTCCTGGTAACTTCAGCTTTTCTTTTAAAAGGACTACGTAATGCCTGGATCATGGCCACTGGCCTGGCTTTCTTTTCTTTAATAGGCCACCTTACCAAAGCACTCGATTACGAAGAAGCAAGCCTGGCGGCTTTTACTATGTTATTATTGATAGCTACCCGATCGCAGTACCGCATACAAAGCAGCAGGCAACGGATAAAAGCTGGATTGAAAACAGCGGGCATAAGCGTGGCAGCCGTTATGTTGTTCGGGTTTGTGAGTTTCTATTTTATCGATAAAAGAAATTTTGGTGTTGATTTTACCTGGCAACAATCCTTACTGCATACCTTGAAAATGTTCTTACTGATGCAGGACACTTCCTTAATGCCCCGCACCAGGTTTGGTAATGAATTTGTATGGCTGATAAGGGCTACCGGTTTTATAACCTGGGGATTCCTGTTGTATTCCCTCATCAGGCCGGGGCTGCACAAACACACGGAGCCCGAAAATGCCCGCGAAAGAGTAAATAGCCTGCTGATTCAATTTGGTAACTCATCCGTAGATTATTTCAAATACTATAAAGACAAATTATATTTCTTTTCAGACCAACACGAAGGGTTTATTGCCTACCGCATTGCACGCGGTTTTGCTATTGTACTGGAAGAACCTGTTTGCGCTCCTGAAAACAAGTACAGCATTTTGAGAGAGTTTGACCGGCACTGTAAAAAAATGGGGTTGCACACTGCTTTTTACCGCGTAAATGAAAGCAGCATTCCCTGGTTTACCCGCTTACGTAAACACCGGATGATGATTGGCCAGGAAGCAATACTGGATGTAACCCGGTTCAGCATAGAAGGCCGGGATAAAAAATCATTACGCAATGGGCTGAACAGTTTACAAAAGAAAGGATTCTCCATTCATATTGAAATGGCACCACATAACCCTGAGATCTTACAGGAACTGAAACAGGTCTCTGACGATTGGTTACAGAGCTTTAATAAAGAAGAAGCGATTTTTTCACAGGGCATGTTCGATACAACCGAACTGGAAAAACAGGATATGATATTATTAAAAGATCCGGAAGGAAGAATCAAAGCATTTCTGAACATTATACCTGACTACGCCGAAGATGAATGTACGTACGATCTTATTCGCAAAACGGCCGATGCACCCGCTGCGGCCATGGACGCCCTGATCATTAAACTCATTGAGTATGCACGCGCCCATAATAAAACCTACATCAACCTGGGTATGGTGCCCATGACCGGTATTACCCAACCCGAAAACATGGCAGAAAGAGTTGTTAAGTTAGCCGCACTAAAAATAAAACGCTTTCAGCATTACCAGGGCCTGCGCGAATTCAAAGAAAAATATGCCAGCTTCTGGGAAAACAAATACCTGGTGTACGACCATGATTTCGACCTGCTGCAATTACCACTTGCCTTAAACGCCGTAATGAAAATAAATTGATTGTATGAAATATATAATAGTCCTTGCCCTATTGTTTTATTTTATCCCGGCCGGGGCGCAGGACAACCAGTTACCAGTAAAAGCCATCACAGCCAACGACACCACCAAACCCCTTGTATTTTATATAACCGGCGATGGCGGGTGGACTGGTTTCTCCGACGCATTTATACAATCGATCAACAAAGCCGGTTATCCGGTAGTGGCTTTAAACTCCAGAAAATATTTCTGGAAAAAGAAAACGCCAGCACCCATGGCCCTGGAACTAAACCAGCTTATTAATAAATATATGACGCAATGGAACCGCGACAGTGTAATATTAATAGGCTATTCGTTTGGTGCAGACGTAACCCCTTTTTTATACAATTATGCAGGCGCCCCACTTACAAAAACAGTAAGCCACCTTGTATTGATGCTTCCTTATACCTCTACCGATTTCGAAGTGCATTTAACGGAAATGATCGGTATTGCCTCTCATGATGTCTACAGCGTAGTCAATGAAGTGAATAAAATTCCCAAACCCATCCTATTTATATTGGGTACGGAAAAAGATCAATTTCCGGTTCAAACCCTTACCAGTAAAAATCATGTGGTGGTAACTGAAGGAGGTGGTCATCATTTTGACGACAAAGCCAATATAGTGGCCGCTCATGTATTGAACTATATTAAATGACAATTTTTTATACAGGAATTCACTCAGGCCTTTATCTTTACTGGCAGATGAAACCCATACCGATTCGTCACATTGCATCCTCCATTCCGGAAAATCAAAACGGAGGCAGGTTCACCATCCGGTCCATAGAACAGGTGCTCAAAGGCGAGGACCTGGTTCATGACCTTCACAAACACGATTTCTTTTTTGTGCTGGCCTTGCAGTCGGGTAAAGGCATGCACGAAATAGACTTCATTCCCTACCCTTTACATGATCATGCTATTTTTATACTACGCCCGGGCCAGGTTCACAAACTGGAATTACAAGCAGCCAGTTCAGGCTTTCTGATGGAATTTGATCTTACATTTTACCAGCCTAAAAACAGCATTTCCGAGCACCGGTGGAAGAAGGCATCCGGTAAAAACTACTGCGAAGTAGCAGCGGCCAGGTACACCAGGTTGCATGCTTTACTGGAGAACATCTTTAATGAGTTTGATAAAAAAATGGAAGGTTATGCAGAAGTAATAAAAGCAACCCTTGATATTTTTTTTATAGAATACATCAGGCAAAGTCTTAACCCCAATCACGTACCAAAACCGGAGACCATTTACAATCAGGAATGTTTTGAAGCATTCGCTTATTTGCTGGAGACCAACATAAGCAGTCTGAAAAAGGTTTCTCAATACGCCGACCTATTACATCTCTCTCCCTACCAGTTAAATGCTATCACAAAGGAATCTGTGGGAAAAACAGTTTCAGACCTTATCAATGAGCAAATAATCCTTGAGGCTAAAAGATATTTACTGGCTACGCCCAACCAGATAAAAGATATTGCCGATCTCCTCGGCTATGAAGACATTTCCTATTTTATCAGGTTCTTCAAAAAACAAACCGGACAAACGCCTGAAGCATTCCGAAAGAACTTCAAATAAGTCCTGTCGAACTCCATAACTGTCCTACTATACCGGGTTCTTCACCGGCTACTTTTGAGTATCGATAAAATAAACTCAAAATGATAGCAAAAGCAAGATTAATAACTTCACTCAGGATCTGGCTGGTCATCTACCCTTCTATTACCTTGTTCCTTTTTCTTTTTGGCCCCTCCCTGGCAAAGCTTCCATTGTACGTAAGAACATTTATTCTCACCAGTTCACTGGTTCCCTGGATGATATTCATCGCACTGCCGGTCCTTGACTATTTGATACGTCAATTCTCTAAGAAAACAATATAAATTAAAGCACATGAAAATTATCGTTGTTGGCGCCTCTGGCACCATGGGCACGTATTTGTGTAACGAGTTTGAAAAAGAACATCAGGTAGTTCGAACAGATCGTGGCAATGCTGAACTTCCATTGGATATCACTTCTCCGGAATCAATTGAAAACATGTACAGGAAAGTGGGCGCTTTTGACGCATTGATCTCCACAGCCGGCCCTTCGTTTGTAGGTCTCTGGAAAGATCTGGACGATGCGGCATTCCGCAAAGGCGTGGAAGGGAAAATGATGGGGCAGATAAATCTGGTGCTTATTGGCCAGCATTACATTAACCCCAAGGGCTCATTTACACTGATCACTGGCGCATTAACTTACGAACCACAAAAGAATTTTGCCAATGCATCTGCGGCCAATGCAGCCGTGGAAGGTTTTGTAAGGGCTGCGGCCATCGAACTGGAGCGGGGTATCCGCATCAATGCAGTTAGCCCTTCCGTTATTGAAAATTCACCTCACTATTTCCCCTTCTTTCCCGGAGAAATTCCGGTAACCATGAAACAGTTGGAATATGGTTTTCGCAAAAGCGTATTTGGGGCAAATACGGGTCAAATAATTAAACCCTGCTAAGTAAAAAATCCCTCCTGCTGTACAGGAGGGACTTTTTATCATGTATTGAATTTCTGTTACGCGTGGGCAATTGGTGCACCGCTGATCAACAGAAAACGGCTATCGGCAGCGGCTGTAAATGTTATCTTTTCATCAGCGTCGGCTGAACCAAACGCCACTGCTTCATTGCTGTTCAGCTTAGTGGTGTTTACAGCAACCGATCCAGTCAGTACGTATACCGTTCCGTTCCAGCCTGCAGGCAACGCATAGTCAGTAGTTTTTCCTGCACTCAATTTTACATCCAGCAGGGTTACCGGTTCCGGCGTTTGTGTTGCATTGATGGCATCGCCCGCTTTTCCCATCACCACTTTAACAGTTGAACCATCACCGGTTACCACCGGCATTTTCTCCAGGGGAATGTAAACACTTTTGGGTGGCAATGTTCTGGTAGCGGCCGGGATATCTAAAAACAACTGCAACCCATGCACTTCGCCGCCTTCAACGGTAGGGACTTCATGATGTACCACGCCGCTTCCGGCCCAGGTCCATAACAAACTGCCCGGTGTAATGATCAGGTCGGTGCCTATGGAGTCGGTATTGTGATAAGCTACTGAATCTTCGAACAGGTAGCTGAGGGCCGACATATGCACGTGGCGGTGCGCGCCAAAAACGTCTTTGTTCATATGGAAGTGATCGAACCCTATAGCAGGACTCATCAGTTCACCAAAGGCATGATACCGGGCCTGAAAAGCGGAGAAATTATCTCTTTTGTTCTCGTTGATCTTTACGATCGGAGAATATTTTAAGGCAGACATGGTATTATCTTTTATTATTTATTATTTATTATTCGTTTTATTATAGATCAAGGCATCTACACTTGCTTTACCAGCGCCGGAGATGATCAATGTCAACAAGATGCCGATAACAAGCAGGTGGTATTCAAAACCCTCGCCTTTGGCCGAACCATACCAGTTCATAAAAAAGCCATTCTGTTGGTGTACGGTAACAATCATTCCCAGGAACAGGATGATGGAAGCCGCTGCGAAGAACCTGGTGAAGAATCCAAGCAGAATAAATAAACTACCAAAAAATTCCAACATAATAACCAGGAAGGCAATAACAGCAGGTAAGCCTGCCTGTGTGGTAAAATATTGCATAGTGCCGGTGAAGCCATATCCACCAAAGCAACCCACTAATAACTGGGCGCCGTGTGGCCATATAACGATTGCAAATACGAGTCTTAAAATTAAAGGGGTAAGTTCGGGTTGGGTGGCTGTAAGCCTTGAAATCATTGTTCTCATTTGTTGTTTGTTTTTTACGAGAACAAAGTTGGCAAATAGCGGCCCGCCGCCCAATGTACTATATTAAGAAAGGAAATTGATCTAGTTTAAGATTTGAGCATGCGTGATTTCATCCGGCTAAAGAATTCGGGCGTTACGCCCAGATAAGAGGCAATCAGGTACTGGGGTACCCTGTTCTGTAACTGCGGGTATTTTTGTAAGAACCGGTTATATCGTTCTTCCACCTGGCTGCTTAACATAGCTTGCAGGCGTTCGCCCTGAGCTACCACCGCATTTTGATAAAGTACCCTGTAATAACTGTTTAATACAGGCACTTTTACCAATAATTTATCCAGCGCCTCCTTTGATACCTGTAACAATTCGCTGTCTTCCAGCGCTTCAATATGATATTTTGCATCTCTCCCGGTTAAAAAGCTCGGCAGATCAGTAGCCCACCAGCCTTCCGGAGCAAAAATCAGCGTGTGCTGGGTGCCATTGTCGTCAATATAATATTCAAACAGACAACCACTGATAACATAGTGTTCATAGATGGCGACATCAGGTGGCTGCACCAGAATCTGGCCCCGTCTTACTTTTTTGTAGCGAAAAGAGGCGATTACCAGCTCTTCTTCTTCAGCTGTTAGGGTAATATGCTTTCTAAACTCCTGTAAAAGCGCCGCATGCATAGTGGTTGGTTGTAGTTGCTTTTTTTTGTGCGTTAAAGATAGTCATAAAATTGGTTATGAGTTATTTACAAAGCACCAATTGTATAAGTTAAAAAGCCTTCCTACATTTGCCGAATCGGATCACCCTTAAACCCCTGAGCCCTTGAAATTAGTCGATTCTTTGCTCTCGTCTTTTGTAAAGATGAAGTATAAACGTGTAGAAGGTATGCTGGCCGATCCAATAGCCTGTCAGCAGGAACTGATGCGTTCTTTTGTTGAAGAAGCAAAACACACGGCCTTTGGGAAAGACCATGCCTTCGATGAAATACATACCTACGAAGATTTTAAACAACGGGTGCCCCTACGGAATTACGAACAGTTACTCCCCTATATAGAAAGAATAAAATCGGGCGAAAAAGATGTGTTGTGGAAAGGCCGGCCGGCCTTCTTTGGCAAAACTTCCGGCACTACCAGCAATACGAAGTACATCCCGGTAACAAAAGATTCGTTGAAGAATCACATTGGGGGCGGACAATATGCCCCGCTGACCTATTCCCATAAAAACAACAAGCTGGCCTTTTTAAAAGGCAAATCCCTGTTCTTTTCCGACGGACATTTCTTTGAAGAGATCAATGGTATTAAAACAGCGCCTATTTCTACTATCGGCAACAGTTGTGTGCCCTGGTGGTATAAATGGCTGCGTTTGCCCTCCGACGAAATAAACGCCATTCCCGACTATAAAGAAAGGATCGAGGCCATGATCGATCTGGCAGAGGCCAATGATATCCGCATTATTGTGGCCATGCCGGTATGGTTGCTGGTCTTTCTGCGGTCACTGAAATCAAAAACAGGAAAGGATTTCAACGAACTGTTCCCGAACTTTCAGCTGCTCATTTTAAGCGGTATGGATTATGAACCTTTTATGCCGGAAATAAAAAAGTACATCAACATGCCCTTCGATGTATTTGAAACGTATCCGTCTACCGAAGGTCTGCTCGCCTACCAGGACCGCCTGAACGAACGTGGCATGCAACTGATCCTGAACAATGGCATCTTCTTTGAATTTGTAGCCGTAGATACCCTGGGCAAGGAGCATGTAGACAGGGTTTCATTAAACGATGTAAAACCTGGTGTTAACTACGCCCTCGTGTTAAATACAAATGCCGGATTGTGGGGTTATATCAATGGCGATACCGTTCGGTTCAAATCCGTATTTCCGCACCGCATTGAGATCACCGGAAGAATTGCCCAGTATATTTCTGCATTTGGTGAACACGTGACGGTAGAAGAAACCGAAAAGTCGATCAGCGAAACAGCCGCCGCCTGCAGCGCTACCATTGTTGAATATACAGTGGCACCCAATATCAAAGACGATGGGTCACTCCCCTACCATGAATGGTTCATTGAGTTTGGTCAGACGCCTGACAATATGGAGGAGTTTGCCCGCCTGCTCGATATCCAGATCTGCGCACGTAATTTCTCCTATAAAGATGTTGTAATGCATAAGGCCATTGAACCACTAAAGATCACGGTTGTACCTAAGGGAGGTTTTGAAACTTACCTGAAGGCATCTGGCAAAACCGGGTTGCAGCAGAAAGTGCCACATGCACGGAATGATTACCAGTTTGCCGGGCAGTTGAAGAAAGTGCTGTCGATATAGACTAAATAAAAAAAGCCTCCCGATTCATTCGAGAGGCTTTTTCCAATATATTCAATTATGTTTATTTCACTCTTATAACCCCTTCTGTAATAACCGGGAATTTCGTAAAGGCAGAACCTACATAACCGGGTACAATAAGCTTTTCATCGTTTACCAGTGTTTGCATTTTCTGCATGGCTTTTACATACCCATTGGCATCGAACGTGCGGAACGCAGGCGCCGGAGTTACGAAATCGGAATTGTAATAGATCCAGATATTGTCTGAAGCAAGGGCCATATTGCCCAGGCTTGTTTTTACCAATGCATATTGCGGCAACGCGGGGTTTCTTGAACCTGGGAAGATCTTGAGTCCCTGAATGATCTCTTTATTATAACCTTCAAACAGGGTTACCCGGCCTTTTCCATGCACATCTACCAGCTTTTTTACTTCCCGTTTGTTGAACTGTCCATTTACGCCACCCTTTTGCCAGGCCGTATTGGTGAAATAATTGTAATCATCTTTTTGCACCCAAACCTGGGCGTTAGGAAACAGGTCGATGGCGCTGATATGATCGAGGTGCTGAAAGCTTAAAATAATATCGGTAACATCTTTGGGGTTCAATGTATGCTTTTGTAAAGTTGAATCGGGCCGAAGATCATCGATCACATCAAAGTTCTTTGCAGATTCCACACTGTACAAATAGCCGGCATCCATTAAAATATTCTTTCCATTGCCTTTTATCAGCCACACCATGAAATCTACACTTACACTGTCTTTCTCGTGTTTGGTAACAGTAGAATCATGCACGGCAGCAGAATACTTTACGGCATACACTTCATATTGCGTGGTAGTTTGGGAGATCGCGAAACTGGCACTGAACAATCCCAGCAAAAAAAGACTTAATTTTTTCATGGTACAGATTAAGCGTTTTTAATGGGCAGGCAGATCGCGGATAAAATTGAGAGATCGCAAAAGTACTAATTACACCCAATAAGTAAAAAAAGAGTCGTGCCCAAAGGCCGGCTAATGCCGTTATCTGCGTTGTTTTTTTATTGTGTAGGTCCAGTATTTTTTTTCTCACCATCACTTTTTACCCATTGACCTTGTATGGATCCTGATGACTGTTAACGAATTGGCCGGGGCCTGATAAGTAAAAGACTTATTGACAGTTAACTTCGATGTTTGTGGTTGTATATTTTGCGAACCGGCACAACTGTTTTCTGCATCGGGATCGCCGCTTAACACCGTAACACTGGCATTGGCATTGAACGCACCCATACTACCCAGATTGATTTTCGCTGCCATCCCAACCGAATCCCTGTTTACTATTTTGAGAATGAGATCACCGGTTTTACTATCGGTAACACAGGAGGCCGCAAAGGTCTTTGCAGTGTCTGCTACTTTGGCTGAGATAACATTGGGGTAATATACATCCCCTTCATTGTTGGCGAACAGCTTTTGCGCATAGTAGTTTATGGTGGGACAAATCTGTGTACCGGTAAAATAGATCAGGTTGGGATTCCATTGTGTATGTCCCCTGCGGCCCAATAAAGGTGCATAGGAGGCAAACAATACCACATCGCCATTGCGTTCCAGCGAGGTCATGTACAGCGCTTCCGCTAAAGCTGACCGGAGCGTGTTCCTTCGTTTTACATCATGCGCAGCATATTCGCCGACATATACCTTTGAGTGGGCGCGGGAATAGGTATCATACCGGGTAAGGTTACTGACAAACCATTCCGGTTTTTCATAATAATGTTCATCTACCATTTCTACTTTTACCTCGTTGGCAAAATTCCAGCCCAGGTCATAGTCTTCGCCGGAGTGAAACGGCCCAACTGTACCAATAATGGTGATCTCGGGGTGTTTTGCATGCACCACATCATAAATCATTTTAAACCGCTCTTTAAAAACCGGGGTGATCTTGTCTTCATTGCCGATGCCTATGTATTTGAGGTGAAACGGCCCGGGATGGCCAGCCGCCGCCCGTTTAGCGCCCCAGGTTGTTGTGGGTGCGCCATTGGCCCATTCTATCAGGTCCAGAATATCCTGGATGTATGTTTTCATGTCTTCGATCGACAAGCCTTTCTGACCGGTACCGCCTATACGCCAGGTACCGCCTGAATTCTGGCAGCTTACACCGGCTGCTACCACCGGCAAGGGTATGGCGCCCATATCTTCACAAAACTGGAAGTATTCAAAATAACCCAGTCCCACCGATTGGTGGTAACTCCAGATGTTTCTTTGCTCTACCCGTTGTTCCACCGGGCCAATAGTCTGCTTCCATTGATACATATTACCCAATCCGTCCCCGTGTACCAGGCAGCCACCGGGGAAACGCATGAACTTCGGTTGCAGATCGGCAATAGTTTGCGCCAGATCGGCCCGTAAGCCATTGGGCCGGTTCTTAAATGTCCTTTGAGGAAACAGGGAGATCATATCCAGCGCTATTTTCCCTGTTCCCTTTGCTACAATGACCAGCATGGCGCTGTCGTCGGTTTGGGTAGCGGTCAATGTAGCCGAGTATTTTTTCCAGTCTTTTGAATCGCTGTTAATAGTTACTTCATTGGAAAGATTTCCCTGCCTGCCTTTCAATTGTACGGATACAGGAATGGCATTTGCAGTGAGTTGTTTGGCAAACAGGGAGAAATCGTACTGTTCACCGGCTTTTATCGCTATGCCATCAAAACCGGTATTATTCAAACCAACTCCTTCCCGGCCCACTTCTTCTATGGTCAGTACCACATAGTGCGGGTTATTGGGATGAACCGGGGTGCTGGTCTCGATAGAAATAGTGCCGTAAGAAAATCCTTCCCTGGTAAATTGCCACGCCGTGAGCGGATTCCAGTCGCGTTTGTCACTGGCGCTGTATTCAAACGAGCGGTTCTGAATTAATTCAGCATACAGGCCGCCATCGGCCGCATAGTTAATGTCTTCAAAGAAAATTCCAAACAGGTGTGGACTTATCGGTTTCTGGGCCTGAACCACCACACCCATGCAAAAGCAAGATGCAAGCAGGCAGATTAGCTTTTTCATACAGCAAGTGTTAATCGTATTATTGACACTAAATGTACGGAAAATAGCTGTAAGCTTTAAGCCATAAGCTGTAAGCGGAATACGGGCACGCCTACCCCTTTCGACCGCCATAGCCTACAGAGGGCAGAAGGCAGAAGGCAGAGGGCAGAAATTGGGGAAATTACAGTTTTTTGGGAAAACGGTATTTTATGCAGAGTTTTGATTTCTTTTATCGGAATTAATGAGAACCGTATAGCCATTCAGGTTTGGAAATGCAGTGTCGGATAACTATAGGCGATTTAAAATAAAATCTAAATCGATTTAGAAACCCAATGCCTCCACGATCTACCACAAACTGGCAAATCCTCTTACAAATACTGCTAAATATTTTCTCTAACGTTATAGCCAAGATGCTGCTGTCGGTAAGCATTCCAACATAACGCGGAAAAACATCCCAACTGTTTGAAGTACCTGAATTTATCTTCGATTTTATCCCTGATATCTGCTGGATTTAAACCCATCGTTGTTCGGGATTTGTTCGGATCTCCCTTAGGGAAACACCCGGTTTTATTCGGGAAAAGCAAAACAAATCCAGAACAAGGTCCGGCGCAAACCCGGCACTAACCCAAAGAAGAGGTAAATCTGACAGGCCGGTTTACAGTACCGGAATGGTGGACTGGCGGCCGGGATAGTGCCTGGGTATTGTCCGGAAAGTCTCTAAAGACTCGAGGTATACAGAGAGTTCCCAGTGGACTTCCAGTGAACTGCCAGAGAACTCCCCTACACTTCCCCCGGCACGTATGGCCTTTCCAGGCAATCCTCAGGCTATGTTCAGGCGATACCCAGGGAATCAACCTGTAGCAAGGCACAAAAAAGTGGCACACCTATGCGATGTGCCACTTTTTTGTATGTTTTTTCAGCCGTTTAATTGATTTTCTCCGCCTTCAATTCCTGGCCACCACCACGGATGATCAGGGTTGTTACAACGCCGTTCTGGTTCCGTCCAAAACTAACCGTTGCACCGGGATCCAGATAGGTAAAAAAGGTATCATCCGATTCAAAAAACGCCCGCAAAAAGGGATTGTTTCCCTGATTCAGGTACAAATGCCCGCCCTCCTGTTTAAAATTCACAATTGCATTTCTTAATTTGTATTTGCCCACATACTCATTCAACCTGCTGGTATCGGGATATACTACTTTTTTTATTTCCGGTTTGTAATAATCTTTCCATTGATAAACGGCGGCCACACTGTTGATGATCTCGGGAATGATGCTGTATACATCGCTGTTAGTCATGATTACCAGTCCATTTCCATCAGCCATGCTGGCCACATATTCACACTTAAATCCAACGTTTGCGCCGCCATGCGTGAAATAGTGAAGTCCTCCACGATCAAATGTCATTACACCCAAAGCCGATGAGTTATTGGCATAGGGTGTAACCATGGTAGTGGTCATTTCCTTCGACATGATCTTATTTGACTTTCCCTGTAATGAAAGCTGCATTTCGATAATAAACCGGCTTAGGTCTTCCGGCGTTGTCCATAAACCATCAGGCGCCTGTTCAGGATAGATATTGAAATAACCAGGCATCGCTCCATTCCCGGAATAACCAGTTGCCAGTTGTGCACGCAGGTTGGCCGCCGGTGGTTGGGCAAAACTGCTGTGGTCCATGCCAAGCGGTTTCAGCACAAACTTTTCCATATACTTATCATACGCCATACCGGTATGATCTATGATCACTTTCTTGGTGATCATGATACCGCCGCCGGAATATTCAAATTTCTTACCTGGTTCTGTAAAACTTCGTACAGCCGCTGAATTGGATGGCCTTTTACCGTCGAGCATTTCGTTATCTGTCGGTATGGTATCCTTGATATTGTATCCCATGAAACCATGCACTGTTAGTCCGGCCGTATGGCTTAACAAATGCGCCAGGGTGATTTTCGTTTGCTGTGTAAAAGAGTCTGATGGGAATTTCCAACTGGTCAGGTATTCATTTACATCTTTGTTCAGATCCAGCTCCTTTTTATCTGTCAGGCGTAAAACACCCAGCGCATTCAGTGATTTGCTGATAGAAGCCGCCTGGAACCTGGTAGTGGTAGTTACTTTCCGTTGGGTGGCAGAATCGGCCAATCCATACCCGCGCACCCAATCTATTTTATAGTCTTTAATCACAGCAATACTAACTCCCGGCACATGGTAATAGGCCATGCGATCAGCAAGCGTCCATAAGTTGCTGTCTTTAAGTTGTACCCAGCCTGCTAAACTTGTCTCCACTCTTCTTATCCTGCCCTCCACTTCTTTTGAATAAACCGGCTTTGACTGCCCTAACGTATGGGCATAAATTATAATCTGGGCTATCAATAACAGATAGTACTTATGCATGACAGCTATTTTTCAAAAAGGTAAGGAAAAAAGGGGAGAAGGCAGAGGGCAGAAGGCAGAAAACCTCGACGCGGCCCTCCTACGCCCTTCGGCTACCATAGCCCTGGCGACTGCAGCAAGGCTTCGGCGGGCGAGGCAAAAAACCCTTTACAAAAAACAAGACCTGATAAATTGAAGCGACTTCAACTTATCAGGTCTTATCATGTTAACCTGTTAACTTATTAACTCGTCAACGTGTTAACTTGTCAACGTGTTAACTTGTCAACGTGTTAACTTGTCAACTTTATCAACGATATCAACTAATACCCAAACAACTCTTCCAGACTTACCGTCTTCACTTCGCCGATCGTTTTCAAATCATCGAGCTTTATCTTTTTATCAGAAGCCACTACGCAATATGTATAGGCTTTACCGCTGATCTGTTCTTTATGCATTTTTTGTACATCCTCGAGTTTAAGCGTGGAAAGTGCCGCATATTCATCCTTGCGAAAATCACCTTTCCAGCCTTTTTGCTGTGCACTCAAATAAGAAGCAATAATATCTTCCTTGGTAATACGCTGGGTTTCCAGGTCTTTTTTGAAACCGGTTTTAGCCAACTCGAACCGTTGTTCAGAAACAGGCAATTCGGTCAGTAATTCATTCATGCCTTTAATAGCTTCATTCATTTTATCGGCCTGGCAACCTACATACGCCATCATATAGAAAGGATATTCCTTTTTGGAAGGCGTATTGTAAGAAGCAAAAGTTGAATAAGCCAGCGCTTTTGATTCGCGAATGGTTTGGAATACAACCGAACCCATACCGCCACCAAAATAATTATTGAACACATTTACCACTACTTCTTTATTGGCATCATAGCCCACGTCGTTTCTTACCCAGGCAATTTCACTTTGCACCATATCGTAATTGGTAAACAGCAGCTGGTTGGCACTTTGCACGGCAGGCGTAAAATTCACCTTTGCCGGATAGTCTTTAAAGCCGGCTGGTAAGGTATGCAGCCTGGCAATGCCGGTTTTAAAATCAGCATCGGCCAATGGACCATAATACATGATGCGGTGTTTGTATTGCATCAGGTTGTGCAATTCATTCACCAGGTCAGCGGCTTTCAACTGGTCGATCTCTGCATCGGTCATTGCCGTGTTGAACGGATTTTTGGCACCATACCGGGCATAAGATATCAGGCCCTGCATAATGCTTTGTTTGTTGGTTTTGGCATTGGCCCTTGCTTTCATTATCCGCGATTTCAACGCCGCCAGGGCAGCTTCATCGGCTTTGCAATTGGCCAGAATGTCTTCAAACAAACCTACCGCTTTATCAAAATTCTCCTGCAACCCGGTTATAGCAACGGTAGTAAACTCTGCATTGGTACTGATGTTGAAGTTACAGGCAATGTTGTAAAACGATTTACTGATCTGTTCAGCTGAATATTTATCAGTACTTAAAAACTGCAGGTATGAAGCTGCCAGGGGCAACAGTTTGTCATTCCAGGTACCCATGTCGAACTGATAATACAGGGAAAACAACTCGTTTGTATTGTTCTGCACCGTCAGCACATCAGCGATACCGTTTTTTGAAAGTTTGATGTCTTTATCGTAATCCAGCCAAAGGGGTTGAATATCACCCACGGCGATCGCTTCCATCTTCTTTACGAAATCTGATGATTTGCCGGCATTGGTCTCGATGGGCGTAATGGTTGGCTTTATCACTTTTGCAATGCTCGCATCTGTGCCATTTCTTTTATAGATCAGCACATAGTTCTTATCGTTCAGGTATTTATTAACGACAGCTACCAGTTCGGCCTTGGTAACTTTAGCCATATCATCGAGGTACGATACTTCCTTATCCCATTGCGCGCAACGGTTCTTTATAAAAGCATCCATTAAATGCTGGGCGCTGCTGGTACTGTTGTCGAGCGATTGCAGCAGGTCTAACTTGGAATTGGCTACAATGGCCCTGATCATGCTTTCATCGAAATTGCCTTTTTTCAGCAACTCCAGCTGACCGATCAGCAGGTCTTTTACTTCCTCCAGCTTTTGACCCTGTTTGGGTGATCCAAGCATGATAAACAGGCCATAGTCTTTATACTGTTGCAAACCGGCTTGTGTACCCTGTGCTTTTTGTTGCTTATTCAGGTTCAGGTCGAATAAACCGGCTTTCCCGTTCGATAAGACTGAAGAAGCCAGGTCGAGCACCATGGCGTCGTGTGTGCTGGCTGCAGGTGTACGGAAACAAATACGCATGTTTTCAGCAGAAGGCCCAAAGATGTCTTTTACGATCGGAGCGGTGATGGGTTTCTCCGGTGCGCTCTTGTACTCCATTACCGGTTTGGCCTGCATATAGGCAAATGCCTGCTCCACTTTTTTGATCATGGCATCGACATCAAAATCACCCGATAAGATAATACCCATGTTATTGGGCACATAGTATTTGTTGTAATAGTTTCTAATGGCGATTAAAGAAGGGTTCTTTAAATGCTCGATGGTACCAATGGTTGTTTGCTGGCCATAGTTATGTGTTGGGAACAAACCGCTCATCATGGCTTCCTGTACTTTAACACCATCATTATCGAGTCCGCGGTTCTTTTCTTCATACACGGCTTCCAGTTCGGTATGAAACAACCGGAAGATCGGGTTGCGGAAACGCTCGGCCTGAATGGCCAGGAATTTATCGACTGCATTGGAAGGAATGTCTTCTTCATAAACGGTTTCTTCCACCCAGGTATGTGCATTGGTTTTCTGTGAGCCAAGATTGCTCATCAGTTTATCATATTCGTTGGCAATAGCAAAATGTGAAGCAACGCCGGAGATGCTGTCTATTTGATGATAGATAGCTATACGGGCGGCTGAGTCTTTTGTAGCGCCATATTTTTCGTATAAGGCATCGATCTTGTCTAAATAAGGTTTTTCTTTTGCCCAGTCGAGCGTGCCATATTTATCGGTGCCCTTGAACAACAGGTGTTCGAGGTAGTGTGCCAGGCCGGTATGATCTTTTGGATCGTTATTACTACCGGTACGCACCGCCATGCGATAAACAACACGCGGCTCTTTGTGATTGACAGTTAAAATAACCGACATGCCATTTTTCAGGGTATAAAACCTGGTTTGCATGGGATCATTGGTTACATACTTGTATGTGTAACCACCAGCAGACGCCTGTTTCCACTGGTATTTGTTTTGGGCTATACTTTCGCAGGCTGCCGAAAGAAGCAGTAAGAGTGCAAAAACCTTGTTGAATTGCATAATACGTGGTTTACTCGTTTTATTTGCTGAAATGTAGATTCATCATGTAGTCAAAAGCCGTGCAAAATATCAAAAACAACACGTATTTATAGGAAACTGTATAACTGGTTTATTTTACCTGTGAACGGTTTGTGTAGAAAAAGGTTATAAGGAAAGCAATAAGCTGTAAGCCGTTGCCTTTCGGTTCATATCGATTAGTGGAATAACATCAAAGAGTAAGTTTTTTGATCATGGTCATTTTCTAATTTGAATACTCCTGTGCCCAATTGGCTTGTGCGTGTTTTTGCATTGTTTAGACCCTCGTTCAAAGATATTGTTGCCCAGTTGGGCAGAAACAAGAAAGCCAGTAATGAAAAAGCAAAAAAATTACCGGGCTGGACACCCGGAAGCCACGAAGAAGCTATCTTAGCATCCGCAGAAAGCCTGTTCCGGTTCGGTCTTATCAAATAATAGCATCATGAAACATTCCATGATCCATGCCTGCACCATTGGTCCAACGATCTCTGAGGAACAATTTATTCCTGAGCATTTCTTTCTGTACCTGGTGGCCGGCTTCATGTTGGTATAGGACGGCCATGCGCTCTCCACGTTAAAGAAAGATGGAAACTAATTTTTACTTATGAAGATATATAGTTTACTGATTGTTTTGTTCGCTTTACTACTGACATCCGAAACAGGTACTGCCCAAATTAAAACCGGGGCCGATCAAACTGAAAAATACCTGCCGCTACTCAAAAACAAACGGGTAGCCATTCTGGCCAACCCTACTACCATCATTGGTAAAAAACACCTGGTTGACAGCCTCATTAACCGGGGCGTAAAATTCGTAAAAGCATTTGGTCCCGAACATGGTTTCCGGGGCAAAGCCAGCGCAGGGGTGCATGTAACCGATGAAACCGATTCGGCTACCGGTATTCCCATCATCTCTTTATATGGTTCTAAAAGAAAACCTTCCGAAGCTGACCTGGCCGATGTTGATATTATGATCTTCGACGTGCAGGATGTGGGTTGCCGTTTTTACACGTATATCAATGTGCTGCGCGATGTAATGGAATCCTGTGCGGCTTACCATAAAGAGCTGCTGATCCTCGACCGGCCCAATCCCAATGGCTACCTGGTAGATGGTCCCATTCTCGATATGAAAAACAAATCGGGCATTGGACAGTTTCCCATTCCCGTTGCCCATGGCATGACCATCGGTGAATTTGCCAAAATGATCAATGGCGAAGGCTGGCTGCCCGATAAAAAAACCTGTACCCTCACCATCATTCCAGTTAAGAACTATAAACACGACATGGAATACGTGCTGCCGGTAAAACCATCCCCCAATTTAAATACCCAACAGAGCATTTTATTATATCCATCCACCTGTTTGTTTGAAGGGGTGGCTGTTAACCTGGGCCGCGGAACGCAATTTCCGTTTACCGTGCTGGGCGCTCCCATTTTAAAAGACAAATACACTTTTTCTTTTACTCCGGTAAGCATTCCGGGTATGAGCGAATCGCCGTTATATATGAATGAGGTTTGTTACGGGATCGACCTGCGTAAATATGATGTAGCCAAACTCCGCAAAAGCAAACGGATCAATATCGACTGGATGATTGAACTGTATAACGCATTCCCTGATAAAAGCCGTTTCTTCGACCGCTCCATCAGCAAACAGATCGGCAATATCGATTACCTGGCCGGGGTGTCTGAATTCAAAAAACAGATCCAGGAAGGTAAAACCGCCAAGCAGATCCAGGACTCCTGGGAACCGGGTTTGTCGCAATACAAACAGATGCGGAAGAAATATTTACTATACCCCTAGTTCAGGAACAAGCTTCCCGAAATATAGACGCCGAAGCAAGAAGTAGGAAGTAGGAAGTAAGAAATAAGAGATAAGAAATTAAGACATTTCCTACGTCATACTTCCTACTTCCTACTTCATACTTCTTACCGCTTACTTCTTCCATCCCCTATCTTATTTTTCAGCTTATAGCTTTCAGCTTTTCTGGTACCCCAAACAAACCACTCCATTAGAAAATGACTTGGTAGTCACCAGTTTCAACTCTGCAGGCAATTGGGTGTTGTTGAACAAAGGTGTGCCGCCGCCGCCCACCAACACGGGGTTTACAAAAAGCCAGAACTCATCTATCAATCCATATTGCATCAGGGAATGAGCGGCGGAAGGGCTGCCGAAGATCAGGATCTCTGATCCGGCCTGCTGTTTCAATGCTTTTATCCGGTGCTCCACATCTTCACTGATGATAATGGTATTGGGTTTCTGTTGTCCTTTCATGCTTTTTGACAATACCACTTTATCTACCCTGTTGTACCAGGCGCCATGCTCTTTTTCGTGTTTGGTGGCATTGGGTTTATCAGGAGCCGATGGCCAGTAGGCATCCATCATTTCGTAAGTAACGCGGCCATACAAAGCCATATCAGAACGATTAGTTCGATCGCCGACATAATCAAAGATCTCTTCATCTACTTTTATAAATCCCATGCCGCCGTTGGGGTCGGTAACAAAACCATCAAGGCTTACGTGCATGAATAAAACCAGTCGTCGCATATAGAATGTTTTTATTTGATGGGACAAACCTACGTCCGAAAAGCGATTTTACCGGGGGTGTATTGCGACAATATACGGGGGCAACTCCGTCAATCAGAAATAAGTGGAGAACCCAAACTGGAAACCCGCTATTTTGGATGGTGGATTACCCAGGATATCGTGCTGCGTATTATGGCGATAATTCAGCCTGATCACCGTTTGCGGAGTTGGCCGCCAGCTGATGGCCGGCACAAAAGCAAATACCTCATCTGAAATATTGCCGCCGGTAGATTTAAAAGAGCCCTTGTTCCAGTCAACATACTCCAGTCGCAACGCCACATTCAGCACGGCCTTTTCAAAACCCATCATCGGCTTTTTAATAACAGGCTGTACAATGTCTACAAAACCGCCCTGCTGGTTGCGGCCGAATTGCTCGGTATAGGTGTCGGGTACATCTACATGCACCCAGGCCCATTCGCCATTAATATATGTTTTTGATTTGGGCAGCGTGGTATTAAAATCGATGGCAAATACATTCACCGGTCTTTTTTTATCGAGTGTCAATCCATCTTCCTGGTACTTATTATAAATGCCGCCCATATAGGAAAGGCCCAACTCCCCTATTTTCCGGTTCTTTACTGCTACCTTGCCGGTGAACAGCGGACTCCCATTAAAACTTTCTTCAAACCGATCGGCATTTGTTTTGGAAGCCGGCAGAAAAGTTTTGCCTTCGGCATTGTTGATGATCTGGTCATCGAACCCATTGGTAAAATAGGCTTCATAGGCATACACCCAGTCTTTTACATACTTCTTCCCGAAAATACCAAACCCCACGTTGCTCCAGGTAGCCGGCAGCATTTGTGTGGCAGAAATAGGCCGGTCGATAAACTCCCATTTGGGGCCATCGTGGTTTTGGTTGAATGCGCCAATGGGATTCATCACTACGCCACCGCGAAAGTTCAACAAGGGTGACAACTCAAAATCAACGGATGCAAATTCTATATTGATCTCTTTGGTGCCATCTTCAAATTCTATTTCACTCAGGAATTTTATGCGTTTCGAAATAGCCGAAGAAACAAACAGCGTCAACCGCCGCATCTGGAACTGATGTCCTTCGCTGATGCCATTTTCTTTCAGGTATTGGTAATTGGCTTCCACATAACCGCCCAGTGCAACGGGCAATTTACCCAATTGTAAAAACGGCCGGTTATAGATGGCGTCCATGTTCATCTTCATTTCAGCGGTATCTTTTGGGGTGTTCCGCAGCAGCACAGGATCTATCTGTGCATACAGGGTTGCAGTGGAGCAAAGCAGCGTTATAAGTAAGTAATACTGTTTCATACTTTTCTGAGGTCGATAAATAATTCATTGTTGTTTACCGTAACGGGAAAGCTGCGCAGGTCTTTGTCTGCGGGCCCATTGGTTACTTTTCCTTTATTACTGAACTCGCTTCCATGGGCCGAACATTGCAACTGATCGCCGGAGGCCTGTAACTCAGCGCCCTGGTGGGTGCACTGCATCCAAACGGCGCTGTATTCGGTTTCGCCAAAGCGATATACATAAATGGGGTATTTCAGGCTTTCATTGCGTACAACGATAAACGGCCGGTAGCCATTCTTACCTTTCTTATTTGTTTTAAACTCATCGGTACTTACCGTAATGCCATCTTTACCCATAGTACCGCTGGTATAGCGGGTAGAAGAACAGGACGACAATAAGCCCGATACAGCCGTGGCGCCCAAACAGGCGGCACAGGTATTTGCAATAAACTCTCTGCGGTTCATTTTATGATTGGTTACAATGATTCAAGGAATTTGATCAATACTGCCTGATCAGTGGCCGATAGTTTTTGAAAGCTGGCGTTGCTGGCCTGTGCTTCGCCCCCATGGCCTTTGATGGCTGCTTCAATGGTAGTGGCCCGTCCGTCATGCAATAAGAAGTATTGTCCGCCCTGCGAATTTTTAGAAAGGCCCAGTCCCCACAAGGGCGGCGTACGCCATTCAGCAGGCATGGCCCCGCCTTCAGTATAGCCATCATTCAACCCCGGCCCCATATCATGCAACAACAGATCGGTATACGGTTGAAACGTTTTATTAGCGAGCGCTGGAATGGAATAATCGCCGGTTTTTAATTCGGGTATATGGCATTTGGCGCAACCGATGTTGAGGAACAACTGCTTACCGCTGATGACGTCGGCATCGTGTTGATTGCGTTGGATGGGCGCCTTCAGCGTTCTTAAATAAAATACCAGGTCAAGCACTTTCTGGTTGGTGACCTCGGGATCTATTTCCGCGTGGGTATACGAATCGTAGGGTTCATAAGAAGAAACGATTCCCATATCCTGGTTGTAGGCATTGGCGGTTTGTTGCATCAGGTCGTACACCGCGGCTTTTTTACCAAAGCGGCCAATGTATTTATTATTACGCTCCACAGTGCCGGGACGATGGGTGATATACGGAGGCAGCGTTATCCAATTTACACGCCCCGATATTCCATCGCCGTCGGCATCGTGTTCATCTGCTAAGGAGAGTATGGTATTGTCGGGCACCGCATCTAAAAAACCCAATCCGGTATTTGCCGGTGGCGTGAATTTTGAAAAAGCAGCACCTGCCGGTATCTGCTCCGGCATAAAAGAAGGAATGGCCCGGTTTTGCAATTGCGGGCCGCCCAACTGCATGAATGTATTACCGGTACTATCGGTTTGCCCAAACCGCGTTAAAGTGGTGAAGGGATGGCCCTTGCCATCACCGGCATGACAACTGCCACAACTGGTGGAAACGAACAACGGTCCCAACCCATTGGTGGCAGTGAACACATCGTCATTAAACGCTACATCGCCCCGGAGAAACATTTGGTGTTGCTCGCCGGTCAATCCATCTATGGGCCCGTCGAGAATGGAATCATCGGCGGGTTTCCCCGGTAATATTTTATCACAGGCCAGCGCAGCCAGCAAAATTGTAATGAGCAAACCCATCACCATCCGTTTCTTGTTCATAAACAGCGAGATTAAAGTTATCCAAAAATAAATAATTAGATCAATAAAACAATAATAATTAGGCAAGCCTAATATTACGGCTTTTGTCCATCTTTCCCTAATTTGCCCAAAAATCGAGCGCACGTGCATTCATCAGCAGAAGAAAACTATCTGAAAGCCATTTATAAATTACAGGAAGCCAACGGTGAATTGGTAGCTACCTCGGCCCTGGCACAGTTGCTGGGTATACACATGGCTTCCGTTACCGATATGCTTAAAAAGATGAGCACCAAAAAACTGGTGGCTTATCAAAAATCAAAAGGGTTCAAGCTCACGGAAAAAGGAAGACTGGCGGCCATCGGCATCATTCGCAAGCACCGCTTGTGGGAAGTGTTCCTGGTTGATAAACTCGGGTTTCGCTGGGACGAGGTACATGATATTGCCGAACAGCTGGAGCATATCCATAGCCAGGACCTGATCGACAAACTGGACGCCTATCTCGATTTTCCCAAAACCGATCCGCATGGCGATCCCATTCCCGATGCAAAGGGCGTTTTCGCCATCAGCAAATCGGTGTTACTGGCGGCTTTGTCGCCCGGCAGCCAAGGCAAGTTTACCGGCGTTACCGATCACTCCTCGGCTTTTTTGAATTACCTCGACAAGATCGGGCTGTCTTTGGGCGATACCGTAAAAGTGAAAGAAGTGGAAGCATTCGACAAAAATTACACCTTGTTGCTGAAGGGAAAAAAATCGGTAGTGGTAAGTTTTAAAGTAGCCAACAGTTTATTGATCAGCGAATAAGATAATACCGCAAAAAAGATTTATTATTGGTGTTCTTTAAGTAATACCATGTCCTTAAGCAATCCTATACTGGAACTCAACAAATCGGCGGTGAATGTACCCTTTGAGATACACACCACAGAATGGATAGCGCAAAACCGGTTCCAGCAAAACGAAGGTCCCCACCGGCATAATTATTTTGCGATCATTTGGGTAAAAAAAGGCTCCGGCACCCATTTGATCGACCTGGAGAAGTATGAACTGGAGGATAATACCGTTTACTGTATTACCCCCGGTCAGGTACATGACCTGAAAGCAACCGGCCACATTGAAGGGTATGTGATCTCCTTTATGGCTGAGTTCCTGGGCGGCGCCGAAGAAAATTATGACCTCCTGTTCAATACCGGCTTATTCTATACTTTTTCCAATTCCCCGGTGATTAAAGTAAGCTGGGATATGGGGGAAGAAATGCAGGATGCCGTTAATAAAATGCTGAAGGAGTTCAATAACTTCTTCCTGTTGCGGGCCGAGATCCTGCGGGGTTTTCTAAAGATCTTCCTGATCTACCTTACCCGGCAGTATGAACGGCCAAAAGAAAATGAAGCCCACTCGAAAAGCATTGACCTGGTAAAACAATTCTTTGCCCTGGTTGAAAAGCAGTATACCACCAAAAAGATGGTTACTGATTATGCCGAAGAGCTGGCTGTTACGCCCAACCACCTGAATGAAGTGGTAAAGAAAATAACCGGTTCCCCCGCCAGTCATCATATTCAACAACGTATTATCCTCGAAGCCAAACGGCAGGCCGTGTATTCACGGGTTACCATGAAAGAGATTGCCTATGAGCTGGGTTTTGATGATACCGCCCATTTCAGCAAATTCTTTAAAAACGCCTCCGGGGAAAGCTTCTCTGATTTCCGGGCACGCAATCAGCCATAAAATATACAACATTATCCTGCGATCGTCAATTGCCTCCGGACCTGATATTCTGTTATTTTGTTAGTTGAAATTATGAGTACAAGCGTAAAACAAGCAACCTGGGCCATCGACCCCATTCACTCAACCATCCGGTTCGATGCCAAATACCTGTTGATCACTTCTGTATCAGGTTGGTTCAGGGAGTTTGAAGGAACCGTGGTGAGCGGACAGGATGGTTTTTGTAACAGCGAGATCAATCTCACCATATATGTAAATGCACTGACAACCGGTAATGAGGAACGCGACAATCACCTGCGTTCGCCCGATTTCTTTGATGCCCGGCAATTCCCGATGATCCAGTTCAGATCGACCGGGGTTACCATGCAGGATAAGAATATACATGTAACCGGCATATTAACCGTAAAAGGTATAGAGCATCCCTTTTCTTTCACGGCTAACTTTTTGGGTATGTGTGCCGACCCCATGGGCAATACCAAGGCGGCATTTGATATGGACACCGTACTAAATCGTAAAGATTTTAATATTACCTGGAACCAGCTGTTCGACAAGAATGGTTTACTGTTAAGTGATGAAGTAAAAGTGCATTGCGATCTGCAGCTGTTGAAGCTGAGTTAAAGACAGAAGGCAAAGGGCAGAGGGCGGAGAAAATACACTTAATAAATAATTAATCTGTAGCTAGTGGGAATACCTGCTGGCTTTTTTATTTTAACGCTCCTTTTGTCTTTCTCTCTGCCCTCTGCCCCGGTTTACCATTTGCAGCAAATAACCCATTAAAAACCACCATTTTCGCGAGGCTCCATAAAATGTACAACAGATTCCATCATATCACTATTCTCTACCTCCCATTTCCGGGCGAAATTTGTGGAGTCAATAAATGATAATCACAACCAAAAAATACAAACACATGTCACAAGTTAAATGGTCTCTCGATCCGATGCACAGTGAAATTACTTTTAAAGTAAAACACCTTATGATCTCTACCGTTAGCGGTCGTTTCAACAGTTTTGATGTAACCGCTACTACCGAAGGCGACAACTTCAGCAAAGTAAACTCTGTGGAAACCTCTATCGATGTATCTTCTATCGATACCAACAACGAGCAAAGAGATGGCCACCTGAAATCTGACGATTTCTTCAGCGTTGCCAACCACAACCACATTGCTTTTAAAAGCAGCAAACTGGAATTGAATGGCGAAGAAGGTAAACTGACTGGTGATTTAACCATCAAAGGTATTACCAAACCCGTAGTATTGAATGTAGAAAGCGGTGGCGTAGTAGTTGACCCCTACGGACAAACAAAAGCTGGTTTTACTGTAACCGGTAAAATAAGCAGAAAAGAATTTGGTTTAACCTGGAGCGCAGTTACCGAAGCCGGTAATGTTGTAGTAGGTGACGATATCCGTTTCAATGCGGAGATCCAGCTGGTAAAACAAGCTTAATGTTCATGGCCTGGGTGAAACGCCTCCCCTGTTGAAAGGCAGGCGTTTCACCCGGATACAGCCAAACAAACCTTAGCCTTTCACATTTTGAACTAACAATTATGGAAGATAAAATACTGGGCATACATCACATTACGGCGATAGCCGGCGAAGCCCAACGCAATTTCGATTTTTATACAAAAGTGCTTGGTTTAAGATTAGTAAAGAAAACCGTGAATTTTGATGACCCGCACACGTATCACTTTTATTATGGTAATGAAAATGGCACCCCAGGTACCATTCTTACCTTCTTTCCCTGGACGCACGTACACCCCGGCCGTTTAGGTACCGGTATGGCTACCGATATCGGTTATGCGGTGCCTGCAGGCAGCCTTGGTTTCTGGAGCAATCAGTTTGAAAAGCACCAGGTACGGTTCGGACAGGTTGACGAACAGTTCGGCGAACAGATCCTTCGTTTTGAAGATCCGGACGGTTTGCGCATCCAGCTGGTGGAAGCCGGTGCCGACAACCGCACTCCCTGGGAAACCAGCGACATTAAAAAAGACACCGCCATTAAAGGATTTCACAGTATTGTGTTAACCCTTCGAAATATAAAACCTACCGCCAGCATTCTGACCGATATCTTCGGTTATAAATTACTGAAGCAGGAAGGTAACCGGTATCGCTTTGTAACCGATGCCATCGAAAACGCCGCCATTGTTGATCTGGTGGAAGAACCTGAAGTTACACATGGACTGGTAGCCGGTGGTACCAATCACCACGTTGCTTTTCGCGTAAAGAACGATCAGTTGCTGATGCAATACCGCGAAAAGATCGCCAGCAAAGGTTATAATATAACACCGAAAATAGACCGAAATTACTTTTACTCTTTGTATTTCCGCGAACCAGGTGGCGTGTTGTTTGAGCTGGCTACCGATAATCCTGGTTTTGCAATAGATGAACCGGTGAATGAATTGGGTACCCATTTGAAACTGCCCGCGCAATATGAAAGCGATCGGGAAACGATAGAAAAAGTATTACCCAAACTGGTACAGTAATATGCACACAAAACAAGTTATAAAAGCAGGGAACCAAACAGGCGAAGCCACCAAAGCATTGGTGATGCTACACGGACGTGGCGGCAGTGCGGAAGATATTCTGGGTTTAGCGCAGTATTTGCCGGTAAATGACTTCGCGCTGTTTGCGCCCCAGGCTACCAACAATACGTGGTATCCCTATTCATTTCTGGCTGCGCCAAAAGACAATGAACCCTGGTTATCGGGCGCGCTGGCAGTGGTAAAGGAATTAGTGGCAGATATCGAGGCAAGCGGTATTAAACCAGAGAACATCTATTTCCTGGGTTTTTCGCAGGGCGCCTGTTTAACGCTGGAATACGTAACGCGCAATGCTGCCAAATATGGCGGTGCCGTGGCTTTTACCGGCGGTTTAATCGGCGACAGGATCTATAAAGAGAATTATTCGGGTGATTTTGCAGGAACGCCTGTTTTCATAGGTACCAGCGATCCCGACCCGCATGTTCCGGTTGACCGGGTACTGGCTTCTACCCAAATTCTGACAGACATGCATGCCCAGGTTACTCAAAAGATCTATAAGAATATGGGGCATACCATCAATCAGGATGAGATCAATCAGGCGAGTGAATTAATCTTCAAAGAATCCTAACTTTGAACCAAACACATTCACTATGTACGCATACGACACCATCACCGAAGCAGTGGCCGATCTGAAAAAACGCGGGTATTCGCACGATTTTAATATCAGTAATAACCGGCTTGTTTGCGACCAACTCGGTAAGCAATATGACCACGATGATTTTGAGATAAAGGAAGTATACCGGTTTGAAGGCCCCAGCGACCCAGCCGATGAAGCAGTTGTATTTGCCATTGAAGCCCCCTCAGGTGCATTGGGCATTTTAGTAGACGGATATGGCACGTATAATGACGACGATAATACTGAGTTTGTAAAGCAGTTACATGAGCGAATAGTTAACAGGTTGAAAGGTTAACAGACAGCAAGTAAAATGAAAAACCTGATAAATCAAAAGCCTCCCGATGCACCGGGAGGCTTTTTGCTTTTTCCTATGTTTATTGATAACTGAGACGTGTTAACTTGTAAACGTGTCAACCCTATCAACTACTTCTTCACATTAACCGCACTTCCATCTCTCACTTCCTCACTACCTGTTTTCACAATAGTATCTCCGCCGGTCAACTCACCAAACACTTCCACTTTACCATCATTCTCACGGCCTTTCTTTACATCTACCCATTCCGCTTTTCCATTTACTACCCTGATCACAAACACTCTTTCCTGCGAGCTTACAACAGCCGATTTAGGCAGAATGAATGAACTGTCCTTAGTCGACAAAGGAATGCTCACACTCGATACCATGCCGGGTAATAATCTCTTTTTCTCATTGGCCACATCCATCTCTATGCGTTGAGAACGCAGTTTCAGATCGAGTGCGCCAGCCAGTCTTTTTACCTGGGCGGTGAATTTTTCGTTGGGGAAAGCATTTACGGTAAAGTTCACTTTATCCTGTTGATCGAGGTAACCGCTATACGCTTCCGGAACATAGATCACCAAACGCAATTTCTTTTGCTCCTGCAGGGTGAACAGCGGGAACTCAGAACCTTTACCGGAAGGGCCTACATAGGCGCCGGGGTTGGCGTTACGGGTGGTGATCACGCCATTGAAAGGCGCCCTGATCTCCAGGTATCCCTTTCTGTCGGCAACTTCGCGGGACTGCGCTTTTGCCGCATCCCATTGTGCAAAATCAGAGTTCTTTTTAGCCAGGGCCTGGTCCAGGTCGTTTTGAGAAACGGTACCCGGTGTTTTGCTGGTTTCCAGTAAGCGGTCGTAATTGGCTTTACTGGCTATATAAATGGCTTCCTGCGATTTCAATCTTGACTGGGCAGCTGATTCCAGTGAGGTCAGTTCAGGCGCTTCCATGGTAGCCAGCAATTGGCCGGCCTTTACTTCAGAGCCTACATCTGCATACAACTTTTTTACAAAGCTGTTTTCTTTTGCATACAGGTCAACCTGTTGAAAAGCGATCAGCTCACCGGGGATCGACAAATTAGTAGACAGCATGCCTTTTTGTAAAGGCACTGTTTCCAGGGCGGGTACAGCAGCGGGGGCTTCCACTTTATTTTTGGCGGGTTCTTCTCCGTTGGTCTCTTTACAGGCGGGTAATAAAGCCATCAGGCCAACGCCTGCGATCAGGGCCAAAGGAGTATTGACTAATGACGTCAGACCCTTTGCTTTATGTATTAAATTTCTCAGTTGCATATGCGCTGTTTTCTATGGTATTCTTACAAAATTACTATTTACTAAAAACGTTTTACAATCCTATACGGCGTCTGCCTCATAAAATTTACTTTCCTGATCGGTTGGGTCCAGTGACACCGATTTGGTGGTTGTTTTACCCTGCATCCAGGCAAAAACCATGGGCAGAATAAACAGGGCCGCGAAAGTAGAAGCGATCAAACCGCCGATAACGGCACGTCCCAGCGGCGAAGCCTGATCACCGCCTTCACCCAAACCTGAAGCCATCGGGATCATACCAGCCACCATCGCAATGGTGGTCATCAGGATAGGGCGTAACCGCAGTGCGGCTGCTTCCCGGGCCGATTCCCAGGCATTGCCATTGTGTAACCGCAGGTGTTCTGCATTGGTAATTAACAGTACCGAGTTGGCAATGGATACCCCCACCGACATGATGATACCCATATACGATTGCAGGTTAAGGGTAGAACCGGTCATTGTCAGCATGATCAGTGACCCAAGAATTACCGCCGGAATGGTGGCCAGGATCACCAGTGATACTTTGAACGACTGGAAGTTCGCTGCCAGCATCAGGAAGATCACTACGATAGCTACTAACAAACCGCTCTGTAAGCTATCCAGCGTATCGGTCAATACGTTCGTTAAACCTATTGGTTCAATGGTTAAACCGCGTGGCAATTCACCCATCGATGCCAGGGCTTTCTGTACATCACGCGCTGCAGAACCAAGGTCTTTATGATTTATATTGGCGGTAACGCTTAACACAGGCATAGCACCCAGGTTATCGTTTTCGCCGTATGTTGTATCGGGAGTTATGGTAGCCACATCACTTAATACAGGGCGTGGTTGATTGGTCAGCACAGGGACCTCACCAATGCTGTTAAGGCTGGTCATTTTATTCTCCGGTACGTATACCATTACCCCATATGACAGGTTCGATTTTTCATCTACCCACACGTTCTTTTCGGTATACCGGGATGATGAGGTGGAAGTGATCAGCGAACGCGAGATGTCGCTCACATCTACGCCCAATTGCGCGGCCTTGTTCCGGTCAATATTGATATTGAGCGCGGGGTACTTGGTGCTTTGACCCAGCTGCACATCACGCAGATAAGAGATCTCTTTTAATTTGGCAATTACCTTATTGGCATATGCCTCGTTTTGCTTTTTATTTCTACCCGCAATACGTACTTCTATAGGAGTGGGTGAACCCTGGCTCAGGATCTTATCGGTTAACTGAATAGGTTCAAACGATAATTTCACATCGGGCATGGTAGTGGCCAGTTTCTCCCTGATCCTTTCTTTCAGCTTATCCAGGTTTTCCTCATATTCTTCGCTCAACTGTACCTGCACCACCGCTTCATTGGGCCCGGGCATAAACAGGTAAATAGGGCTGGTACTGAACAAACCGGGGTGTTGCCCAATATAAGCCGAGGTAACCGAAATATTCTTTTTGCCTACCAGCTCATCCAGGTTGGCCAGGGCTTTCAGCATGTATCCTTCCGTACGTTCAATACGGGTGCCCTCTGGTGCGCGTAACCGAAGCTGGAACTGTCCGCTGTTGGTTTGGGGCAGTACGTCGCGGCCGATGCTATTCAGCAATAGTACCGCTGCACCACTTACCAGTACCACATAGGCAATCACCACTGGTTTCCGCACCACATACAAACGGCCCAGGAAACGCAGGAAGCGGTTCCGCAGTTTTTCAAAACGGCTCAGATCCTTCTCTTCTTTTTCCAGCAGCATTTTCTTTTGGTCCCAGGTATCATGGTCACCGGCAATGGCGGCATGCATTTTCTCCTGGGAATCATGATTGGCAGGGTGTGCTTTCATGATCCAGTTGGCCAGAATAGGCACGAATGTTTGCGCCAGGAAATAAGAAGTGATCATGGAGAATGCAATGGCCAGGGCCAGCGGCAGGAACAAAGAACCCGGGATACCGCCCATCGTGAACGCCGGCGCAAAAACCGCCAGAATACACAACAGGATCAGCAATTTGGGAAAGGCTATTTCCTTACACGCATCCCAGATGGCCGTCGCCTTCGACTTGCCCATGGCAAAGTGCTGGTGTATATTTTCTATCGTCACCGTCGATTCATCGACCAGGATACCAATGGCGAGCGACAGACCACTCAGCGTCATGATATTGATGGTTTGATGGAACAGCGACAGGAACAACACGCCTGAGATAATAGAAGTAGGAATGGTCAGGATCACGATCAACGCACCCCGGGCATCACCCAGGAACAACAACACCATTAAACCGGTAAGAATGGCGCCAATGGCACCTTCAGAGATCAAACTCTTTACCGAGTTAATTACATATACCGACTGGTCGAATTCATACGACAGTTTTACATCATCTGGTAGCTGGGCCTGGAATTTAGGCATCGCCTTTTTCAGGTTCTGCACCACTTCCCAGGTACTGGCATCGGCCGATTTGGTAATGGGCAGGTATACCGAGCGTTTTCCATTTACCAGGGCGAAACCGGAAGTAATATCTGCACCATCTTCTACTGTGGCCACATCCCGCAGATACACGTTCTGAACACTGCCTTTAAATAAAGGAATGTTCTCAAAATCTTTTACGGTTTTGATGAGGGTATTGGTAGGGGTAATATAGTTCTTATCACCGATACGTACGTTACCGGAAGGCGTCGTTTGGTTGTTGATACGAATGGCGGCCACCAGCTGATCGGGCGTCATATTGTGCGCGCGCAGCAACTCGGGGTCGGCTTTAATTACGATGGTACGAACGTTACCACCAAAAGGCGCCGGTGAAACCAGACCTGGAATAGAGGTAAAGGCAGAACGCACATATACGTTGGCCAGGTCCATCAGTTCGTTATTGCTACGGGTAGGACTGCTTAACACCAGCTGCCCCACCGGCAGCGTGGAAGCATCGAACCGCAGGATAAACGGTGGCTGCGATCCATTGGGGAAGATCGCCTGCGCACGGTTGGAGTAAGCGCTGACCTCCGCTGCAGCCTGGGCCATATTGGTTCCGGGATAGAAGGACAGCTTCATCAACGTTAGACCCTGAATATTTTTTGTCTCGATGCTTTTTACACCAGATACATACAACAACAGGTTCACATAGTTCTTACCGAAGAAGGCTTCCATTTGGGTAGGGGTATAACCACCAAATGGGTGGGAAATATAAATAACGGGCAGATCGAGAGAAGGGAAGATGTCTATTTTGATGCTCCGCACGGCGCTAACACCAAAAAAGCACAACCCCGCTACCAACACCAGTATCGTTATGGGTTTCCGTAATGCTAATCTAATCAGATTCATAAACTCTATTTAGGGAATACTAACTTTTGTCTATTGTCTAACTTTCCAGGCATGTCATGGTTTTGAACCGTGGCACGCCTTGTTGCCTGGTCTTATTGCCTTGTCTCTTACTTAACTTGTTTTACAAAAAGGTCGAAATCGCCGGCAGAGGCTGCTTTCAGTAACAACGACTGCCATACATTAATATAGGCCACATTCAGATCTGCTTCGGCCCGGTTCAATGCATATTGCGCCTGTTGTACGTCAACGATGTTGGTCAATCCATTTTTATATAAAACGCTTTTTTGCAAATAGGCATCGGAAGCCGCTTTGAATTGTACCGGTACTTCCTGCACACTTTGCAAACTGTTCTGAATGCGCTGATCGGCCAGTACCAGTTGGTCCTGCAGTTGGGTGGTCACCAGTTCGTATTCATTTTTATAAGCTTCAGTAAGGAACTGCTGTGCTTTTACCTGGTTCTTTATTTTTGCCAGGCTGGTAATATTCCAGGCAATAGACACCCCGGCCACATAGTTGGTACGGGTAGGTTTTATGCCTTCAAAATAATCGTGTGAATATTTGGGATTGGTAGGTGTATACGTATAATCGAATCCGGAACCCTTGGTTTGAATAATACCAAACAAGTTCAAACCCGGTAAAATACTTCTCTTGAGGTACGCAGCGGTATAGTCGCTTTGATTGATGCGTGCCTGGAAGAACTTCACCTGTGGGTTTTGAGAAATAGCCACATTGGTGTTGAGCTCAACCGGCGCCTTATTTATATAGGTAGTATCGAGGCTAAACGCTGTAGGGGGTACGTTTAGCAACTGCGCCAGCAGGTTACGATATTGCAGTTCGCTGTTCCGGGCATCGATGATGGCCAGCCGCGCCCGTGATACTTCCGAATTAGCGATGGAGGAATCAACGCCGGCATTTAAACCGGTACGGGTACGCGCCGTAACCACTTCTTTTACATATAAAGCCCGGTCAAGATTTGATTCTGCTGTCTTCAACAAACGTTGAGCGGTAAGCAGGTTTAAATAAGCACCGGCAATTTTTACGCTTTGGATAAACTGTTCCTGCATCAGATCGGCTGAATCACGTTGCACCTGTGCGGTAGCCAGGTTGATCTTTGATTTCAACCGGCCAAATGAATATACTTCCCAGTTGGTATTTAAAAAGTATAACCCGCCAAAAGAGGAGTTCCAGTTTTGGTTAGGGCTTACCGGACCGCTTGATGACACACCGGCTATACCACCTACTGCCGCCAGTGGACCGTATTGACCGTTGATATTACCAAAATCCTGTTGTACGGAGGCGATCACGTTGGGCAAATACTCATTGCGGGTGTTTTGCACCAATGCAGTCGACGCATTCAGGTAACTACGTTTTGCCTGTATGCTTTGGTAATTTTTTAATCCGGTATTAATGGCGTCAGACAAAGTCAACGGTTGTGTTGATTGCGCTGTTGCGTTTTCCTGAGTGCCCAGCAATAGCAAACCTATTATAGCAAGAGCCGGGAATGCATTAATCCGCATAGTACTTTTTTGGGTTGTTGATGTATTTAGAGATCTTAACCCATAACTTCTTTCGCGTAAGAACATGTTTGGTTGTTAATTGAGCGTTAACGAAGGAACGTCTCTTCTATACAGAAGAAGATATACTTCGCTTTTTTAATCTGATTTTAATGGCTGCATCGTAGCAGGGTCGTTATGTTTGTCCCTGTTCATCAGGCAGGTTATCAATGATTGGACAAATGTTCAGGATATACATGTTTGCTATAGGACTGTAAAATTGCAAATACCTGCCGGATATTCACTTGTACAATTTTGGGTTTATTCTGTACATTTACAGGTATGAACGTAGAACACCTCCACCATCCCTTCGAGATCGTTTACAAGGAGACCGATGAAGTGCTGAAACCTGCCCACAAGCACAACTTCTTTGAACTGGTTTATATCATCGACGGCACTGGCACTCACTGCATTAATAAAAATAAATTCGAGTATTGCAACGGTCATTTGTTTCTGCTTACCCCCCAGGACGTGCATAAAGTAACTGTTAAAACAACTACAAAATTTTTCCTGATCCGTTTCAATGACATCTATTTCAAGTCGCAAAACGAACAGGCCAACAGCCTGCAAAAAGAATGGATCAATAAGCTGGAATACATTTTCCATAACACCACCCATTCACCCGGCTGCATCTTGAAAGGGATGAGCGATCGCGTACTGGTAAAGGCATTGATAGACGGATTGATAAAAGAACACATCAATAAAGAACCCTATCACCAGGAGATCATTCATCAGATAGTGAACACGGTGATCTCAATTGTGGCCCGCAACATATATATAAAGGTACCCAAGCGCATGAAACCCGATGCCAATAATGATGATACTACACTAAAGATCATCCATTATGTGCAGTCCAATATTTATAAACCCGAATTATTAAAGGCAGAGCAGATTGCCAACGCCTTTCAGATCTCCGTCAATTACCTCAGCGAATATTTTAAAAAGCATACCGGCGAAACCTTACAAACCTACATCACCAACTACAAACTCAGGCTGGTAGAAGCAAGACTGATCCACAGCGATATGCGTATTAACGAGATTGCCTTTGAATTACATTTCACTGACGAAAGCCATTTGAACCGCATCTTTAAAAAATACAAAGGCGTTAGCCCAACCGGTTATCGAAAACAGGTAATGGTTGATAAGAAATTGGTAGTAGCGGCTACAGCTTAGTTCAGCGTTCCCAGTTTAAAGTTGAAAGTTCAAAGTTCAGAGTTGAAAGTTTAAGGTTTAAGGTTTCCTGAACCTCGAACCGTAAACGTCCCTATAAATAAATTGATTGACCCATTAATCTCGTTGTATTCTTAGTATGACTAGTGCTCCAATCAGCGACTCGCCCCGGAAATCCCGTATTGCAACCGCTGTTTTCTTTTTTGTTTCAGGTTTTGGATTTTCGTCCTGGGCCTCCCGCATCCCTACCATTCAACAGAATTTGCATTTGAGTGAAGGACAGCTTGGTGCGGTTCTCTTTGCTTTACCAGCTGGTTTGATGTGCACCCTGCCTGTTACCGGTTATCTATTGCGCCGTTTCAGCAGCCGTTACATCATGTTCGCCGGTGCCGTTCTGTTCAATATTATGTTGTGCCTGGTTGGGTTTACCCAACAGACCTGGCAACTGGTGGTGGTGTTGTTCTTTTTTGGGTCATCCCGTAACCTGTTCAATATTTCGGCCAATGCCCAATCTATTGGGGTGCAAAAACTATACGACCGTTCTATCATTGCCACGTTTCATGCCATTTGGAGTGTAGCCGGTTTTATTGCCGCAGCCCTCGGTTCGCTGCTCGTTTCTTTCAGCGTTCCCCCCTCCTGGCATTTCCTGTCGGTTTGTATTTTACTGACCACGACTTGTATCATCTTCTTCAAGGATAGCGTACACCAGCAACCGCAGCCGCATGAGCGTTTGCAAAAAACAAAATTCAGGATGCCTGATAAGGCCCTGCTTAAACTGGGCTTTATGTGTTTTGCCGCCATGGCCTGCGAAGGTACCATGTACGACTGGAGCGCTATTTACCTGAAAAAAGCCGTGCATGCTTCGAAAGAAATAGCTACTGCGGGTTATGCATTTTATATGGTGGCAGTAACGCTGGGCCGGTTTCTGGGCGATAAACTCGCCAACAGCTTTGGCGTAAAAGCCGTTTTGAAATACAGCGGGCTGTTTATTTTAACCGGATTATTGCTGGCTGCTATTTTCCCTTATATCGTTACTACGGGACTGGGTTTTATGATGGCAGGCTTTGGCTTGTCGTGTGTAGTACCGATGGTGTTCAGCATGGCGGGTAAAGTAAAACACATGAGTGGAGGACCGGCTATTGCAGGCGTTTCAACCATTGGTTACTTTGGCTTTTTAATTGTGCCGCCCATGGTTGGTTTCATTGCAGAAGCATTTAACCTGCGCTGGTCAATAGCCATTATTGCGCTGCTGGGCATTTTGATCACCTGGCTGGTGAGTCAGATGAAAGAAGAATAATTTGCCTGTTAAGTAGTTTCCGTTTACATTGGTGCTTGTCCTTGTTTAAGTAGCTGGTGCCGGTTTCCGGTTACCAGGCCTTCCATGCGGCGTGTTCCATTAATAGTCAGAGGTCTGAAAACTCAAGACCCGGTACCTGGAATCTGGTAACCGGGAACCATAATAAAAAGAACAAGGAACATGGAAGTTCGGGTTGCCCCTCCCTTCCGGTTCCTTGTTTGGTTTTTCCAATATCCTGCTGTTATGCTATAGTTTCACTAACCGGGTTGTACTTACATTACCGGTTTTCTTATTAGTGATCTTCACGATCCAGATGCCTTGTGTCAGTTTCGCTGTTGGGATAGTGATGCTGCTTACACCAGTTACCGACACCGTATATGACTGACTGCTTACCGAAGTACCACTGCTCACGTTCTGCACTTCAATTACCAGCTGGTCGCCGGCTTCAGCATATTTCAACACCTGGGCTGTTGAACCGGAAAGCGGGTTGGGCACTACAGACGCGCCACCTACAGTTGTTGCCATATTGGTTGCTGCCGTTGTTCTGGTTGTTACAGAACAGGCACCTAATGGTTTCCACCACCAGTCAGCTGTACCCGGTGTAACGTTGTACAGGGCATCGGACAGACTTTGATACAGGTTGCCATTGTAGGTTACTTTGTCGCCATTGCTGTAGATCTTTGGATAAGGCTGGTATTCGGCCACACCGGCGCAATTGCCGGTATTACCACCACCACTGCCAACAGTAATGGCTACTGTAGCAGAAGTAGTTGCATTGCCACTGTTGTCAGTTGCTTTTGCAGAAATTGTGTACGTACCATTGGCTACGTTGGTCCAGGTATAGCTGTATGGAGCTGCAGTAGCTTCACCCAGTTTGGCAGCGCCATTGAAGAACTCCACTTTGCTTACCGTACCATCGTTGTCGCTGGCAGTAGCTGAAATAACCACGGTTGCTGGAGCTGTATAAGTAGCGCCTGAAGCAGGTGAAGTCAGCGTTACCACAGGGGCGTTGTTGTTTCCGCCACCGCCGTTACAATCACTGATGTATTTCCACACTTTACCATCGCCCAGGTTCAGATCAGGTTGTTCGTTTTGTGACCACCATTTTGCTTCATACACTTTGTTATTGTACACCACCTGGTTACCACCATTATATACTTTGGTAGCGCTCCAGGCTTCAATGCCATTACAACCGGTACCGCCACCGCCTGTACCTACAGTAACAGACACCGCACCAGTTGTGGTTACGGCACCTTTGTTATCAGTTGCACTGGCAGTCAGTGAATAGGTACCGTTAGCTACATTGGTCCAGGTATAGCTGTAAGGAGCCGAAGTAGCTTCACCCAGTTTGGTACCGCCATTAAAGAATTCCACTTTGCTTACAGTACCATCGTTATCGCTGGCTGATGCCGTGATAGTGATAGTAGCCGGCGCCGTGAAGGTTGCACCAGATGCAGGTGAAGTGATGCTTACTACAGGGGCATTGTTACCACCGCCGCCTGTGTTGCCAGAGAAGTACGGATAGTAATTATTGGCAAATTCATCCCCATTGGCTTTATCCCAGTTTACAGACCAGGTCATGATACCTCTCAGATTAGGATAACCGCTTCCTTTCTTCATTACATAACCGCCACCATATGATTGTCCTTTGATGAGGTAATCCAGCGCTTTCTTCACATTGGCTGGTGCAGTGTAACCTGATCCCGCAGCTGAAGTAGAAGCAGGTAAACCAAAAGCTACCTGGTCTTCACGCAAGGCAGGAAAAGTCTGGCTGGTACCAGCTACAGGGAAACCACTCAGCAGCATCTCGGTCATCGCTACGATGAAATCTGACGTGCTGGAAGTATAGTTCTTGTTGTCCATACCTGTCATTGGACCGGTATTGTACAATTGCGGATGGATGAACTGTAATTCATTACGCAGGCCATAGATCAAGGGCAGGTAAGCACCTACCAATGGGGAATAGGTTGACGCGTAGGCAGCCTGAACATAATAAGTTTCGGGCGCCATGGTCAGCCAGCAATCTTTACCCAGGCCTTTGCGGTAACTGATGATCTCTTTCACGCCGGCGATCAGGTTCACTACTTTAGGGGTAGTTGGGCTCATGAAGTTATTATCGCCATTGTTCAGTACCAGGTTTGAACCGCCTTCAAGGTCAAGATCAAAACCATCGAAGTTATATTGGTCCATCAGCGACTTCATTGAATTCACAAATGAAGTTTTTGCTGCGGTTGTATTCAATTGCAGTATACCGTTCTCACCCCCCAGTGACAACAGTACTTTTCTGCCCTGTGATTGCAGCGTGGCAATATCGGCTTTGAAATCAGCCACTGAAGTACCTTCTGGTGTGAAGACTACAGTAGCCTGATCGCCTGAGGTAACGCCGAAGGCAATCTGAATTACATTGTATTTAGGATTCACATCGCGTAACCGGATGTACGGCGGTGTACCGGAGGTAGTACCCCAGTTGTGCCAGTAGCCTACCAGCACTTTGCTGGTGTTGCCGCCACCTGTATTGGTGTTCACCGTAAATGTTACGGGAGCTGAAGTGGTAGTAGCACCGCTGTTATCGGTAGCTTTTGCCGTGATTGAATAATTGCCGGCATCTACACTGCTCCAGTTAATTGTATACGGAGCAGTAGTGGCTGCACCAAGGCTGGTAGCACCATTGAAGTACTCTACTTTTGACACGGTTCCGTCAGCGTCAGCTGCACTGGCCGTGAGTGTAATACTGGCTGGTGCAGTAAAGGTTGAACCGCTTGTAGGCGCAGTGATCGACACCGTTGGCGCCTGGTTACCTGTAGAACCATTTACTTTTACGGTAATGGCTGCTGAGGTAGTAGTAGCACCGGTGTTATCGGTAGCAATAGCAGTAACGGTATATGTACCGGCTGCTACATTGTTCCAGTTAACAGTATAAGGAGAAGCAGTAACGGAACCAATGCTGGTACCGCCATTGTAGAACTCCACCTTTGAAATGCTGCCATCCGCATCGGCTGCATTAGCAGTAAGCGTAATGTTAGCTGGTGCATTGAACGCAGCGTTGTTGGCAGGTGAAGCAATAGACACAGTTGGCAACTGGTTGCCGGTGCTGCCATTGGCAAACACCTGGTTGATCTTGTTTACCAGTTTTGATTTGGTATTGGCACAGAAGATCAGTTTGGTGCCAGAGGTGCTGGTGGTCATGTCGGTCATATCACCGTATACCTGCCATACAATTACCCCGGCCAGTCCCTGGTCTTTTATATATTGCGCTTTCGCTTCAATTGAACGTTCGTTATCATAGCTCAGGAAATAGTTTCCTTTTACTTTGTAAGGAACCTTGGCGTTATCGTCCCAATAGTCTGTCCAGCCAGAACCGCTGCCGGTAGTCTGCAAAATATAGCTGTAAGGAGGCGTACCATCCCACAGGTCTTTTTGCCAGTTGGTATAGTCGGCGCAGGTTTGAACAGGACCATCGGGTTGAACAGTTTCAGCACGTTTGGTGGTAGCACCATTCAGTGCACCGGTGCTGCTGCAAACAACACCTCTTCCATAAAAAGGAGCACCCAAAGTAACCTTGCTCATGTTAACACCCAGGTTCTTCAATCCTTTTACGGTTCCATCCAATGAAAAACCCTGGTATTCCATGCCGGGATAATCATATAATGGCGCATTGTGACCAGCCTTGTTGCTCCAACCACCGTTATAGTCATACGTCATCATGTCTATGTAGTTGAGTACGTTGTTCAGGCGGGTCCAGTTAAAACCGCTCAGCTTGGAAGGCACGGCCGAGAAACAGGCAGTGATCAGTTTGCTGCTGCCGATGGCAGCCCGTACTTCTTCAGCCAGTGTGGCAAAGTTGTTATAATCATTGGCACTGTAGTGCTCAATGTTCATACCGGGATCGTTAGGATATTCCCAGTCGAAATCGATGCCATCAAAACCCATTGCGATCAGGTCTTTACAGTTGGCCACGAATTTGGCGCGTTTGGCAGCATCGGCAGCTACTTCCGGATAGTGCTTACACATGCTCCAGCCACCAACAGAGGCCATTACTTTTACGCCTTTTGAATGAGCCAGGTCCAATAAACCCGGTTGACCACCTTGTTTATGAATGGCCAAAGGAAAAGCACCGGTTTTGCCGGTATTTACATTCTTCCAACCGGCGCCTTCATTGCGATAGCCCTGGTTGTAGGCATAACTGCCATCAGAAATGTAATACAGGGTTTCCAGTTCACCATACAGCAGGTACAGGTCCCAGCTGCTGTAAATGTCTTCATTCAGCAAGGGAGCAGGGGCCTGAACAGCGCCTACCTGGTAAATATTCTTGTTGCGAAAATCACCACTGTGCAATGAACCATCCTGGGCCACGCCAAAGAATGAGAAGTTCAAAATGGTGTACTGGGAATAATCCACGTTCAAATGGTTATAACCACCTTTGGGAACCAGGTTTGCCACATCTTTCCAGGCATCCCATTGTGTAATATAACCAATCACCTGTTTGTTGTGCTGGGCTGTAGTAGCCGGCACCGAAGGACTCACCTGCGCGTGCGCAGTAGAGAAAAAACAAAGTAAAATAGCCAGTTGAACATACTGCAAACTTCGCCAGTGGCGCCATTTGCGCAGGGTAGACAACACTTTCATACTGTAGGCATTTTTTAAATTAACAATACATACTATAATTAGAAACAATAAATTGGGTCATCAATTCCTGTACGGGCATAGCAGTGGCCTAACGTTGACCACCAACGTTTGAAGCCCATGATTAAGCCGGCTACTCAGCGCAACAGACAAAACACTTCAGACAAAATGAGGTGTTTGCCGCTTGCGAAAAGAAACAGGAACAGCTGTAAGCAATAAGGGGAAATAACAAAGGATTAATGTGGATGCGGGCATGTAATGCTTATACACTATGCATCTGGCATTCCATGTTTGGCATTAAGCGTTATCCGCAACAATCGAAGAAGGTAATTAGTAATTGCAGTAATATAATTGTAGAAGCAGTTGCAAAGTAAAAACTGTTTAATAAACTTTGATTATGAAAGCTGGTTTATTTTTTTCCACATTATAGATCTCCGTTATAGATAGACTGATTATCACAGCAGAATATATATACATCCATACAGGCAATTTTATTATTGACAATTCTTAAGGTTTAAGTCTGCTATATTGTTATAGTAGGGTCCATTGCTAACCTAACCTTATCCTAAACCTTGTCCGGATCTGGTGCTGAACGCAGCGAGTAATTTTACTCTTTTTCATCACCTGTTTCATTTTTAGCCTTGAAAAATTATAAACGTTTTAGCGTTTTGAATTAATTGGAGTGGTTTTTGCCTAATACCTTCTTTGTAGAAATCACTTGCTGTAAGTAGTAATAAAGTTGTAGAGCATCCCTTAGCACTTAAGTGGGTAGTTGACCCGCTTCCCTTGTACTGTATAGCATAGCCATATTTTTTTCCCCTTTCATATTTGTTACCAGTTGCACCTGGCGTGCGATTGTGTAATAAGCTTGACTTGTTTCAGGTTGCAGGTTGCATGTAACTGGTTTCGGGTTATGCCGAAGGTATGTCTATTACCTGCCGGCAGCTTGTTATCGTTATGTGTTACCCGTTACCCGTTGCCGGGCTGGCTTATTGCTATAAGCCGTATTCACGATTGCTTATTATTAAAAACATTAAACACCCTCAAAGCTATTGTCTATGAAAAAGTTTTTACCCGCTTGTTTATTATTGGGCGCATTAACATTACAAAAAAGCTCACAGGCACAGAACTGGCAGCTTGTGTGGCAGGATGAGTTCACCAACGGCATCAGCGCCGATTGGAATTTTGAAACTGGCAACGGCAGTGGCGGCTGGGGTAACAACGAACTGGAGTATTACCGTCGCGAGAATGCCACTGTGGAGAACGGACAGTTAGTGATCACCGCCAAACGCGAGTCATTTGGCGGTTTTAACTATACCTCTGCCCGTATGACCACGCAGAACAAAAAATCATGGAAATACGGCAAGATAGTAGCCCGTATCAAAATGCCGGCGTTCTCAGGCATCTGGCCTGCCTTTTGGATGTTAGGCGACAACATCTCTACCGGTGCCGGCTGGCCGGCCTGTGGTGAGATCGACATCATGGAACACATCAATGCCGAACAAAGAAACTATGGTACTGTACACTGGTCTGATAACAATAACCAACACGCTTCTTACGGCAATAACATTGCTGTAACCGTTACAGATTATCATGACTATAGTATTGAATGGGATGCCAACTACATCCGTTGGTTTGTGGATGGTAATAAATTCCATGAAATTTATATTGGTGGCGGCATCAACGGCACCAGCGAGTTCCAGAACAAACAGTTCATTTTATTAAATATGGCTGTTGGTGGTAACTGGCCCGGCTTCAATGTTGACCTGAATGGTTTCCCTGCTAAAATGTATGTTGATTATGTGAAAGTGTACCAGGATGCCGGTGGCACCCCTCCTACTAACCCGGGCACCAGCACTACGATCCAGGCTGAAAGCTATGGCAGCATGTCGGGCGTGCAACTGGAAGCAACTACCGATGCAGGTGGCGGGCAAGACGTAGGCTGGATAGATGCCGACGACTGGATGGCTTATTCTCCCCTTGTATTCCCAACAACCGGGAACTATCAAATAGAATACCGCGTAGCGAGCCAGAATGGTGGCGGCCGTTTATCGGCAGACCTGAACGCCGGTTCAATTGTTCTCGGCCAACTGGATGTACCCAATACTGGTGGCTGGCAAAACTGGACCACTATTTCTCATACCGTATTTGTAAATGCCGGTACGTATACACCAGGCATTTACGCTGTTGCCGGCGGCTGGAACCTGAACTGGATCCGCATCACTCCGCTGAGTGGCGCAAGACAAACAGCACAGGTAAACAACCTGGTTGAAAATCCTGTACAATCAGGAAAAGCGTTCACTATCTACCCCAACCCGGTAAAACAACAATTGAACATCAGCAGCGGCGAATCATTGTCGGGCGGTCTCGTTCGCATCTTTGATCTCAGCGGCAAACAGGTTATGACGGCAAGACCCGCTTCTAACCACGTTGATGTATCTGCACTGGCACCAGGCATATACACCCTGGTATTTACAAAAAACAAAACAAGGATCACCAAAGAGTTTGTGAAATAAACCATTTTCCGAACCTGTAAAATCAAAAATCTAAAATCATGAAGAAAAATCTACCGGGAAAGATCTTCCTTGCTCTTCTCATGCTGGCAGGCGTAGAACGCGCATCTGCCCAGTTCAAAGTAGTTGGCTACATGCCCTCATGGGCTGGTGATGTGAATGCCATACAATACAGTAAGGTAACACACATCAACTACGCCTTCCTGAACTGTAACGGCAACGGCACTTTGCAAGGATTAGACAATCCTGGAAAACTATCAAGCCTGGTATCAAAGGGACATGCCAATGGCGTAAAAGTGATGATCTCTGTAGGTGGCTGGAACGATGGTAATACTGATAATTTTGAAGCAATGGCCGGTAACAGCACAAACCGTAACACGTTTGTACAGGCTATGATCAATTTCGTTAACCAGTACAACCTCGATGGTATTGACATCGACTGGGAATACCCAAGAGCTGGTCAGTCAGCTAACAACTACCTTACATTGATGACTACCCTGAGCAACGAAATGCACAGCCGTGGCAAATTGCTGACTGCTGCTGTAGTAGGTGATGGTGGTTCAAGCATCCTGAACGGGGTGTTCAATGTAGTTGACTTTTTGAACCTGATGGCTTATGACTACAACGACTACCAACACTCAACTTTTGCGTATGGTCAACAATCAATGAACTATTGGAGAGGCCGTGGTTTACCCAAAGAAAAATGTATCCTGGGTGTTCCCTTCTACGGTCGTCCCGGTTCAATAGCTTATGTTGATCTGCTGGCTCGTGGTGCCAACCCATACAACGACACCTATAATGGCATTGGCTACAATGGTATCACTACCATCAAAAACAAAACCAACCTGGCGTTCGACAATGGTAACGGTATCATGATCTGGGAACTGAGCAACGATGCTACCGGTGCAAATTCATTACTGTCAGCTATTCACGACGTAGTACTGACAAGAGGTGGCGGCGGTACAAATCCTCCTCCAACCGGCACCAACATCGCCCTCAACAAAACTGTAACGGTATCTTCTGTTGAAGAAAGCCAGTATGCAGGTAATTTTGCAGTTGATGGCAATACAGCTACCCGCTGGTCATCTGTATTGGCTGTTGATCCACAAGTGATCACCATCGACCTGGGCAAACCATATAACATCTCCGAGATCAGATTGCTGTGGGAAGCTGCTTATGCTAAAAACTTCGTATTGGAAGTTTCTTCAGACAATGCAACCTGGAGCAATGTTAAAACCGTTACTGGTAATACTTCACTTACCAATGACTATACAGGTTTAACCAATACCGGCAGATATGTTCGTTTGACTGGTACTGCCCGTGGTACTGAATGGGGTTATTCTTTGTATGAATTTGAAGTATATGGTAAAGATACAACCACTACTCCTCCTCCAACCAGTGGTGTGCTGATCCAGGCTGAAAGCTATAGCACTATGTCTGGTGTTCAAACAGAAGCAACTACTGATACAGATGGTGGCCAGGACGTAGGTTGGATCGATCAGGGCGATTGGATGGCTTTCTACAACATCAACTTCCCTGTTACCGGTACTTACAAAGTTGAATACCGTGTTGCCAGCTTAAATGGTGGTGGCCGGGTATCTTGCGACCTGAACGCCGGTTCTATTCAACTGGGTCAGATCGATGTGCCGAGCACAGGCGGATGGCAGAACTGGACAACCATTTCTCAAAACGTTACCGTTAATGCCGGTACATACAACTTTGGTGTGTACGCACAGGCAAGTGGCTGGAACCTGAACTGGGTTCGTATCACGCCGGTAACAACTACTACAAAACAAACTACCCGCATGGAAGCAATAAACGGTCTGGTTGATGCTTCTATCCAGGGCGTTAAAGCATTCAACATTTATCCTAATCCGGTACAACAACAACTGAATATCCAAAGCAGTGAGTCGTTGGACGGTGGTATCATCAGAATTTTCGATATCATGGGTAAAGTGGTAATGTCTGCACGTGCAGCTTCAAACAAGATCAATGTATCTTCTTTGACTCCAGGTGTATATACTTTGATGTTTACTAAAGGGGAGAAAAAGATCACCCGTCAGTTCATCAAGTAGTAGTTTTTGTGTCCTGTTAATTAGCTAATATTCCCTGTCAGGTTAAACCGTAGTGTGCATAGAATGCCTATGCATAATACAAGGTTTTTACCTGACAGGTTTTTTATTTTATACCATTCCTCATCTCAGCAGCAGCAAGTTGCAGATCTGCAAAGTTATCCCGGAGCGGGAAACATGCCACCCGCTCCGTTTTTTTTTGCGAAGGAGTCCTTGTTAACTAAAAACTTACAAACGGTTAACAATATCAGCCGGCATTAACCGTCTAATCATTCATAAAACAGACGGAATTATGAATCCAATAGCTTTCCCTATTATCACCGGCATAGTAATGATTGGCATAATATTATCTTTTTTCCTCAACAACAAACGCAACAAAAACGACAGCGACCTCAATATATACTCTTAGTTGTCGGGTTAACTTGTCAACCCGACAACTTTTCAACCTGGCTTTTTGGCTATATCCAAATTTTACGTAACTTAGGTTGATCATCCCCAGCTCCTGAAAACATTCAGTTTATTACTTATCCCCCTTTAAGAGCGCCCCTTGTAGCTTCATTCCTTCCCAATGAATTATTCTACATACATTCAGGGATTTCACACTCATGAAATGTACGTTTATGAGCTTATCATTTTGACTTATTTGAAAAACCAATGATAACGAATGGCCGGTGCCCAGTCGTGTGGGCATCGGACCATCAACCTCATTTCCAATTATTTCTTACTTAAGGGGGAATCAGTGATACTCAGCAGGGAAACCAGTTCTTTGGGCGGGGTCTTTTGTATCAGTTCCTGGTGATTGAACAATTGCTCATACCGTCCCTTGGCCGAAATGGTTTGAACCGATAAAACAATTTGCGATAACCGCAGGAAGGCCTGCTCCCAGGTTTTGCGTACCAGCTCACCCCAGGCAGGGTATTGCTGCAGCAACACATTCATATTATTTCTGGATATATATAATAAGGAGCAATTCTCAATAGCCTGGATATTAAACTTTGCCTGGCACTGAAAAGTATAACTTTCGAGATCGGTAAAGAAATTACCTTCAAAAGCAAACCAGTTGGTCACTATTAGGTTATCGACCATGGTATAAATCCGGAGCGAACCGCTTTCAACAAAATAATAGTTATCACAGTACTGTCCGGCCTTTATCAGGTGGGTTTCCTTTTCCAGGGTCATTGGCTGAAATGACTGTACCATATACTCCAACTCATTTTCCGTAACGGAAATGGTACGTTTAATATGGTCTTTCAGCGTTTTCATTTCAATATAAATTATAAACGGGATGGTGCAACAGGCGGGAATGCACAAGTCAACAGGACCATAACCGGTAATCCAAAGGTATGATTTATAATAGCTGGTACACAACAGTGGAAATACTATTTCGGATTTAATAATTTGTTTTCCGTGAATCGTAACTCCTTTTTGGATTTTACGCCTAAGTTTGTAGCTACGCAAACATTACAAGTCCAGCGGAACCCCAGGTAGATCCCGGGGATTCCGCCTGGCACAAGGTAAAACAGCTTTAAGCCGCAAGCTATAAGCCATTAGCAATACACTTCTTCGCGGCAATCTGCAATGGGCAATGGGTTCGCGAATATTCAAACCGCTAAACAAAAGCGAGTCACTCACTACTCACAACTCACTACTCCCTACTCACTACTCACCTATCCACTGGGCATCTCTATCCTGCTATAAAATATTAGCCACTGTTCACCAATAACTTAATATACGGTTTACATTTTAGTAATACCGAAAGTTTCCCTTTGCGCTTTCCCCAAAAATCGACTACTTATCCTTTACTATCGCTAACGGAGCTTTGCCTGCATTTTAAATTTAAATTTATTGAAGGTTCACTGATCAAATCTCGTAACACCAAACATTTACTATGAGAAAAAAAATCATGCGTTTTTTTTGTTTCCCGCTTGTCAAAAAAACAACCTTGCCAATGATAACAGCGCTGCTGCTGTTATTTGCCTTACCCGTTTTAGCCTTTCAGCAACAGGACCGTATAATTAAAGGAAAAGTAACAGATGACAACAAAGCTCCGCTGCCCAGTGTGAGCGTAACGCTGCGTGGCACCAACAAGTCGGTAACAACCGATGAGAGTGGCAACTTTGAGATCGCTGTACCAGCCGGCAAAGCCGTTTTGCAGTTTTCTGCGGTCAGCTATGTGGCCAGGGAAGTGGCTGTTGGGAACCAGACAACCATCAATACAACGCTTACTTTGCAATCGAAACAATTAAGTGATGTGGTGGTGGTAGGTTATGGAAAATCGAGCAAAAGAAATATCACCGGTTCTATAACCAGTATCAGCAACGAAAACTTTAACCAGGTAGTTACCGGTTCACCCACCCAGTTATTGCAGGGTAAAGTATCGGGGTTGAACATTGCCCGCAGCGGTGACCCCAACAAAACGCCTTCTGTCATTTTGCGTGGGCCTTCCACCCTGCGTGATGGAGCCAACGATCCCTTCTATGTTATAGATGGCGTACCCGGTGCCAACCTGGAACTGGTAGCGCCTACCGATATCGTATCTATCGACGTACTGAAAGATGCCTCTTCAACCGCCATTTATGGTGCCCGTGCCTCCAACGGGGTGATCATCATCACTACCCGCCGGGCAAAGCAGGGACAAACCACCCTGGCTTATAACCCATATGTAGCTATAGAGACCGTTTCAAATAAAATTGATATGCTGAGCGGTGATCAGTTAAGGGATTACCTGGGCAAAAACGGACAAAGCCTGGTTTCGCAATACAACGACAGCGGCGCCAATACCAACTGGCAGGATGAAGTGATGCGCACTGGTATTTCACACAACCATAACCTGGCTTTCAATGGCGCCACAAACAATACCGTATATGCTGTAAGCGGCAACTATTTCGACAACCAGGGTATTGTAAAAACCACCAACCTGAAACGCACCATACTCAGAGGGAATATTGAGAGCAAATTCTTTGAAGAACGCCTGAGACTGGGTTTGTCAGCTACCATCAGCAATGCCAAACACCGCGATGTTGACCAGGGCGCCCTGTTCAGCAACATGCTTACCTATATGCCTACCGTAAAAGTGCGCCGTCCCGATGGTTCCTTTACTGAAGATTTTAGCCGTGGCGGTTATTTGAACCCGGTTGGGATCATTGCCAACAACCTGTTTGATTATAAAGAACAGAATGTATTAGTGAACGGTTTGGCTGAAGTAAAGATCCTGAAAGGCCTCACCTACACCCTGAGCCTTTCAAACCAGCGTACACGCCTCGACTCAAGCTTTTACAACAACGTATATTCAGGACAGGCAGTAGGCGCCAATGGCCGCGCACACCGTGGTGCTTATGAGAACACTAAACAGGTTATTGAATCTTATTTCAATTACGACAAAACGTTTGGCGATCATAACTTCAAATTACTGGCGGGTTACTCCTGGCAACAAGACCGTACCGGCGATGGCTTTGGTGTAATGACCCAAAACTTCCCCAACGATGCACTCAATTACAACAACCTGGGTGTAAGTAATGGTCTGGTGGTAAACAATATCAAATTCGACAATGCCATCATTTCCACCCTGCGCCTGATCTCGTATTATACCCGCGTTAACTATCAGTTCAGGGACCGGTATTTATTCCAGGCTTCATTACGTAAAGACGGTTCTTCTGCATTTGGTGCCAACAACCGCTGGGGTTACTTCCCAACCGTGTCAGCCGGCTGGCGCATTACGCAGGAATCTTTTATGGCCAATCAAAAAATATTCGACGACCTGAAACTGAGAGCCGGTTATGGCGTATCGGGTAATTCCCTGGGCTTTGATGCATTCACCGCCATTACCCGTTACGATGTAAGCGGAAAATCTTATAACAATGGCCTGTACCTGAATGGGCTGTTACCCGTAACCAACGAGAACCCCGATCTGAAATGGGAAAGCACAGCCATGACCAACATCGGTCTTGACTTCTCTGTGCTTAAAAACCGCATCAGTGGTTCTATTGATTATTATATCAAAAACACTTCTGACCTCATCTACGCTTACCAGGTGCCAAACACTGTGTATTTCACAAGCACCATGACAGCCAACGTTGGTAAAGTAAAAAATACCGGTATTGAAGTAAGTATAACTGCTACCCCTGTTCAAACCAGGGCTTTCAACTGGACCACCTCTTTGAATGCCTCACACAATAAGAACGAAGTGGTTTCTTTATCAAATGGCAGATTTACTGCGCCTGATTATTATCCCCTTGCATACCTGGGCGGAAAAGGCCAGTCAGGTAACTGGAGCCAGATCCTTAAAGAAGGCCAGCCCTTAGGCACTTTCGCCCTGTGGCATTATGTGGGCAAGAACGATGCCGGCACCAGCACCTTCCTGGATAAGGATGGTAAAGTGATCGCCAGCCAGCCGCTTACTGATGCGCTTTTTGTTGCAGGTAACGCCCAGCCGAAATTACTGTTTGGCTGGAACAACACCTTTACTTACAAGAATTTTGATCTGAACTTCTTTATCAGAGGAGTGACCGGCAACAAGATCCTGAACAATACCCTGGCCCAGTTGAACAGCCCTGCTGATTCAAAAAACAACAACGTGCCTGTGTTCACCCTGGGTGAAGCATTCACTGACGCTTTTGCGTACCTCACTTCAGACCGTTACCTGGAAGATGGCGCTTACCTCCGTATGGATAATGCTACCCTGGGTTATTCTATCAAAACAAAGGTTAAGGCCTTCAACAAATTACGCGTATTTGTTTCTGGCAACAACCTGTTTACGATCACCGGTTACCGCGGTATTGATCCTGAGATCAACATCGGTGGTTTAACGCCTGGTATAGATTCTAAAAACTTCTATCCCAAAACAAGATCGATCATCATAGGCGCCAACATCGTATTCTAATCCAATAAAAAATAAGCGTTCACACTATAATAAACAATTACCAGTATGAAAAAAACATTGATCGCATTACTAGCTATCGTTTTTGTAGCAAGTGCGTGTTCTAAACTGGATGTTACACCGGAATCACAATACACCCTGGGCAACTTTCCCAAAACGCCAGGCGATTATTCGGCATTAATAAGCCCTATTTATACACAGCTGGCCAGCAGATATGCTGTTGACTATTTCAGAATGCAGGAGCTTACCACCGATGAGGCTATCATTCCCGGCCGCGATGGTAACTATGATGACGGTGGCCAGTACCGACAGAACCACCACCACCAGTACACCCCCGATCATGCCAACGTGAAAGATGTATGGGGCTGGGGATTTGGCGCCATCAATACCTGCAACCGCGTATTAAACAGCATTGCCAATTCAACAATGGCTGAAACAGACCCTGCCCGCATTGCTTCTACTGCAGAAGTAAAAACCATGCGTGCGTTGTTCTATTTCTTTATGATGGACCTTTATGGAAACGTACCTATCGTGGATACGTTCCCGGTTAACGATTTACCAGCCACTAAAAAAAGAGCCGAAGTATTTGCTTTTATTGAAAAGGAACTGAAAGCGGTGGTAGGTAAATTACCGGTAAAAGACCCTAACAATCCTATTCCAACCTATGCCCACCCAACCAAAAGCATGGTGTACGCTTTGCTGGCAAAAATGTACCTGAACGCTGAAGTGTACCTCGGCAAAGGGAATACAAAATATACAGAAACAGTGGCCATGTGCGACAGTGTTATCGCCTCTAAAAAATATTCACTCGATGCCAGCTATGCAGCGGTGTTTGCGCCAGACAATGGCCCTGCTATTACTGAGACAATTTTCGCCATCCCTTACGATCCCCTGCTGCTGGATGGCAACCAGTTTACCCGCCATGGATTTATGGCGTATATGTACCCTGTTTATGGTGTACCCAACAACCTGAGTATTTCCATGAGCACCACGCCTGAATTTTACGACCGGTTCAACCTGGCTGGCGACGAACGCAACAACACCTGGATGATAGGTAAACAAACCTATAAAGACGGCACGCCTTTTACTTTAAAGATCACCAAAAAAGACCTGGATGCCAGTTATACTGGTCCTGCAGGCGATACAACCTGGCAGTTGGAAATCACCAAAACCCTTGTAATGACTGGCAAAAAGCCATTTGATGTGGGCAATGATTACAAAGCCCGTTGTATGGGTGTTCGTTCTATCAAGTATTATCCCGACAGGGCCACTACCGCACTTACCCGTATGAGCGGTAACGATATGCCGATCTTCCGCCTGGCCGATATTTATTTAATGAAAGCGGAAGCCATCGTGCGCGGCGCTACAGCAACCACCGTAAATGGGGAATTACAGGATGAGGTGGTATTGGTAAATAAAGTACGCGCCCGTGCCAAAGCGCCAACAGTTACGGCTGTTACCAAAGCGGATCTGCTCGATGAGCGTGCCCGCGAATTGTACTGGGAAAACTGGCGTCGTAATGATTTGATCCGTTTTGAAGCCTATGAAACGGAATATCCTATCCCCGGTGATGTGGCCACCCCGGGCTATGACTCTCCTAAAATGAATACAGATAAACGCAGAGAGATCTTCCCTATTCCCAACTCAGAAAGGAAGCTGAACATTAACCTGGCCCAGAATGAAGGTTACTAAAAAATGATCGATACGCATAAAGTAAAAGGTCCGCCGATTTTCGGTGGACCTTTTACTTTATACTAAAGAATGTTTAAACGATTAATTTAGATCAATATATTTTTCATCCGGTTACGTTTTGTATAATTAAAGGTATAAATTCGCACTCACTACCAGTAACACCCACCTCTATCTGTTTCAACAACAAAGGACACACCAGTATAATTTATTGCCCGATTCGTAGCGTATGTGCACCAGTCAAATCAAAACATACGATATGAAAAAAAATGGACTTATTTTCTATCTGGTATTTATTTCCGCGTTAATCACTACTGCCAGGGCCCAAAACCATGCGGTCGTTTTTGATGGCCCTAACGATTATGTTGATTGCACCAATAACACGCTGCTTCATGCCAACACCATCCGTACTATGGAGTGTTGGGTAAAATTTTCCAGCGTAACGGGTTCCCAGGAAATTTTAAGTAAATCTATCAGCAATTATGGTATTGAATTACTGCTGTTCGGTGGTAACCTGGCTGCCTATTATATGAATGGTTCAGGGGCCGCCAGTTACATTACTTATCCCATCCTCAACAACATTGTGGCAGGGCGATGGTACCATATTGCCACCAGTTGGGATAATGTAAAAGAGAATATTAAATTATACGTGAACGGCATTTCGGTTGGTACTTTATTTCATGTGGGTAATGTAACGGCAACGGGTGTTTCCAACGCAGCCGGCAGCTTCAAAATCGGCCAATGGTCCGATGCCGGGGAGAACAGGGAGTTGTTCGGAACAGTTGATGAAGTGCGCATCTGGAACGTTACCCGTACAGCTGCCCAAATTAAACAAAACATGTATTCTGTAGCCCCCAATGCCACGGGGCTGGTGGCCTATTATAAAGCAGATCAGGGCGCCGGAAGTAAATTAACCAATAGTACCGCCAACGCCAATCTGGACGGCACCCTCACCAACTCGCCCGGCTGGACCACCTCTCCCGTGCAGCGCGGCTCCAATGCCATTCAAATTAGCGGGGTGAGCGATTATGTTACCATACCAGCCAACAACGCCTACGATTTTACCACCGGCACGGTGGAATTTCTGGTTAAACCCACAGCCTTTAATCCGTTGGTGGCTACTCCGTGTATGCTGGGCAATCGCGGCCTCCTCACAACCCGTTGGAGTTTTCACATGACGCCTACAAGCCTTATCATGTACAACGGTATTTCCCAGTCATTACCTGCCACCTTTACACCCGGAACCTGGTATCATCTTGCCTTTGTTATTAATGGTTCAAACGGTACCACTACAGCATATGTAAATGGCAATCCGCTTGGTACTTTCCCTATAGGCTCAGGAATAGGTACAGGAAACTGGATAACCATAGGCCGGGTAAGGATGGGCACTGAATTTGACTTTTTCAACGGAACCATCGATGAGGTGCGCATTTGGAACACCGCACGTACCCAGGCACAGATAAGCACCAATAAAAACGTATCCCTTACCGGTACAGAAACAGGGCTTGTGGCACTTTTCAATTTCGACCAGGGCGTTGCTGGCGGAGACAATACCGGTTTAACCGTTGCCCGGGATTACAGCCCCACCAATAATAATGGTTCGCTGGCTAATTTTGCACTCACAGCAACCGCCTCGAATTATGTGGCCAGTCCACTGGTGGCCTTGCCCGTAACCTATACCGGGTTCATTGCCACCAAAAATGGCACCAATGCGTTCTTACAATGGCAAACCCAACAGGAACAAAACAGCGTATCGTTTATTATTGAACGCAGCACCGATGGCAAAGAATTTACCGGCATTGGCCGGGTGGCAGCCGCCGGCAACTCATCGTTGGTACGCTCCTATTCCTTTACCGATGAAACACCAGGTGCCGGAAAAAATTATTACCGGTTGAATCAGGTTGACCGGGATGGCCAATCGAATTATTCCGCCATCCGAATCATTGATTTTGCCGCTACCACCCAATTGAGCTGGTATGCAGCCGGCAGCAGCATTCACGTGATACTCGAAAATGGAAACAACGAACCCTATCAGCTTACAGATATGCAGGGCAGTATAATACAAAAAGGCAGGCTGACCAACGGCCGGATCCGGTTCAACGGATTAAGGCCAGGAACGTATGGTATACAAGTACAATCCGCTTCACTTATAAGAAAACTGTTTGTAGTAAAATAAAAGGAACCGCCAGGTATAGAAATCCGTCCCGGTTTAGCCGGGACGGATTTTTTTATTTGCCCCCTTTTATGTTTAGACATCAATCTCTATGGATTCATCCTTTCTCCATTCATCCTCCATTCATCCTCCATTGATCCTCCATTCATCTTCCATTACTTAATGGAAGATCGATGGAGAAATAATGGCATTTAAAGGGAAGTATAACGGAAATTAACTACACCCATCAAAAACTCATTACCTTCATTTCATGACTGCCACCCGCCTTACTCGTAATAACAGCAATCGCGGCACAGAGATCATTGCCGGGATCTCTTCTTTTTTGGCTACCTCCTATATTATTGTTGTGAACCCTTCCGTGCTCAGCCAGGCTGGCATGCCCTTCAGCGGCGTGCTTACGGCTACGGTGCTTGTGTCGTTTTTCAGCAGTTTCATGATGGGTTGGTATGCGAAGAACCCCGTACTGGTAGCACCCGGGATGGGACTCAATGCCTTTTTCACTTTCTCTGCCGTAATAGGCATGAAGGTTCCCTGGCCCGTAGCATTGGGTGCGGTGTTCTGGAGTGGCGTATTATTTTTATTACTCTCCGCCTTTAATATCCGCACGTATATTGTGCGCGCCATACCGCGGCCATTGCGTTATGCCATTGCCGCAGGTATTGGTTTATTTATTACGCTTATTGGTTTTGTAAATGCAGGTTTCATCGTACACAATCCGGCCACGATTGTAGGCCTTGGAAAATTGAAACCCACCCTGCTTACTTTTCTCGCCGGTTTACTATTTACGGCGGTGCTGGTAACCAGGCAGGTTAAGGGCGCCATCCTGATCGGGATTGTGTTTACCACACTGGCAGCCTCACCCATAGGCCGTTGGTGGGCACTGGATACGCCGCCCCTTATTTCCTGGAAAGGCGTTTTTGCCGCGCCGGATTTTAGCCTGGTGTTGAAACTCGATCTGGTACATTCCTTACAATGGTCGGTAGTACCGGTGATCTTTGCCTTTGTATTTACAGATATGTTCGACAGTCTTTCCACCCTCGTAGGTTTATCAGAAGCCGCCAATCTGCTGGATGAAAAAGGTGAACCCCGCAATATAAAACGGGCATTGGTAACCGATGCCGTAGCCACCACTATTGCCGGGTTGGTAGGAAGCAGTCCGGGCACCGCTTATATTGAATCCGCAGTTGGAATTAAAGAAGGGGGTAGAACCGGTCTTACCGCTATTACCGGCGCCTTGTTATTCCTGCCCTTTTTATTTTTAGCTCCTTTGTTATCAGTAGTGCCGTCCATTGCCACCGCCCCAGCATTGGTGCTGGTAGGTGTATTTATGGTACAGCCCGTTACAAAGATCAACTGGACACAACTCGATGAAGCCATTCCCGCCTTTTTAGCAATGGTTATAATTCCATTTTCATATAGTATAACGCAAGGCATCATCTGGGGCTTCCTTACCTGGACTGCTATTAAATGGATCATTGGGAAGAAGGAAGATATCAGTATTGCGTTATTAATTATAGATCTGTTTGCTATACTTGCTTTAATACTTGAATAGTTGAAAGTTGAAAGTTGAAAGTTGAAAGTTGAAAGTTGAAAGTTGAAAGTTGAAAGTTGAAAGTTGAAAGTTGAAAGTTGAAAGTTGAAAGTTGAAAGTTGAAAGTTGAAAGTTGAAAGTTCAGGCCTCCCCCCGGCCCCCTCCGGTGGAGGGGGAGAAAAACAACCTCGCCAGTAATCTCAACTTCCTGATTGGCGATATTTGTTGCCGCGATGAGGTGTATTTCTTTCTGCCTTCTGCCCTCTGCCTTCTGCCCTTCCCTCCCATTACCCACAACAACCTGCTACACACCACGAAAACAGCACCACTAAAAATACAACCCCACTATTTTGGTGGACTTATAAAAAGATAGTAAACTTGTAGTATGGCAAGGCATACTTTATATACCTGTTGTTGTCAACACTGCTGTTGCTGATCTCCACGATTGCATTGCACTGAATTGCTATTCGACCCATTCTGACAGATATCACCATTCTCATTTCAAATAATTAAAATAATGTTTCAGGATACATCGTAACGATACCAGTTATCGAACGTGCACCGCAAGGGGCATGACAAGACGGGAAAAAAATGGCCGGAACTGCGGGAACAGTTTCCGGCCTGGTAAACAAAATGCTTAGGATCACACCACACCAGCTGAACCAGCCAGGTGATGGCAATCTTTTTTCATTCACCAAAACAAAGATAATGAAGAAGGCGTACTACCTACCAATCTTCGTTCTTCAAACTGCTATTTTTAATACGGTGTCAGCACAAACCGCGCAGGACTCCATTCCTGCAGCTGCGCCAAAAGGACCGGTTCATAACATCTCTTTCAGTGGAAAAATACTGGACGAAAAAAAGGCACCTTTAACAGGTGCTACGGTACACATTCTGGGTACTACCCACCAGGTACTGACGGGCAATAAAGGCGAATTTGATTTCTTAACCGGCCAGCGTTTACCGGTAACCCTTGAAATAAGTTATGTAGGATATGTTTCCCGCGTAGTTACCATTTCAAACAACAATACTGAGATCACTCTCTTTGAAAAAAATAAAAACCTCGATGAAGTGGTGGTCACCGCTGTAGGTATTAAACGGTCGGCCAAGGCGCTTGGTTACAGCGTATCGGAAGTAAAAGGGAAAGAACTGGTGCAGGCACGCGAAGCGAATGTAGTAGCAGCCCTTAGTGGTAAAATTGCCGGTGTGCAGATCAATAATTCAGGTGGTTCGCCCGGAGGTTCCTCTTCCGTGAAAATACGCGGCAACAGCTCCCTGCTTGGCAACAACGCGCCCTTGTTTATTCTCGATGGCATTCCGGTCGACAATTCCATACAGGACATTCTCCCCATCAGCAACAATGTTTCACTGGCTACGCCTTCCAATCGTGCCATAGACATCAACAGTGCCGATATCGCCAGCATTACCGTACTGAAAGGACCAGCGGCGGCTGCGCTGTATGGTATTCGTGCCTCCAATGGCGCCGTGGTCATCAACACCAAACGTGGCAGTTCGCTTACCAATAAAAAATTATCGGTTGCCTATAGCGGTTCCTTCACCGTTGACCACATCAACCGCCGCATGCAGCCCCGGCAAAACCAATTTTCCAATGGCTTAGGCGGCAGTTATATTTTACCCGGTGTTACCGGTTCCGACGAAAACTGGGGTGCCCTGCTGGATACGCTTACCTATAGCGACCAACCCAGTAATTTCGATAAGAACGGGGTGATCGTTGGTAAAAGCAGTCCACTGTCGAATAGCATACCCGTAAACCGGTATAACAATATCGACAACTTTTATGTGAATGGGTATACCACCGACAACAACATCAGCCTGTATGGCAATACCGGTAATGCCGGTTATTATTTCTCGTATGGTAACCTGAAACAAACCGGTATTATTCCCACCACAGATTTCTATAGATACACCTTTCGCTTCAATGGCGATTATACGGTGAATGATAAATTAAAGTTATCAGGTGGTTTGAATTACATCCAGGATGGCGCTCACAACCGGGCCCTGATGGGCGGGTTCAACACCAACGTAGTGCGCGCCCTTATGAATTCAGCTACCAACTTTGATATTACCAATGGGTATAGCGATGCCTGGAAACACCCGGAAGCATATAAACTGCCCGCTACTGCAGCCAAACCCTGGGGCGATAGCCGTTCCTACGCCAATGGCATCGGCTGGGATAACCCCTACTGGTCGCTGAACATGAACCCGCAGCATGACCAGCTGAACCGCTTTATTTCTTTTGCCGAAGCGAATTATGAGATCAACAGTTGGTTGAAAGCAACGGCCCGTTACGGATTAGATAATTATACCGATGTAAGAAAAGGCGCCTGGAGCCGGGGCACATCGGGCATTGCTACCGGCACCATCAATGATGTAAATTTCTATCGCCGCGATAACAACCTCGACGTATTGTTGTTATCGCAACACCGCCTTAGCAATGACCTTGATCTGAGTGTAGTGGCCGGCTACAATTATTACAGTTCCTACAAAAACCAGGTGAACACCCGCGGCGACGGATTAACCATTCCGGGTAATTTCAATATCAGCAATGCCTCCTCCACGCAAACGATCAATCAAACCATCGAGAAGAAACTTGTAGCTGGTTATGCCGATCTCAAACTCGATTACCAGAAATGGCTCTATCTTGAATTGACCGGCCGCAACGAGTGGACCAGTACACTGGCCAAAGGAAAAAACTCCTTCTTCTACCCTTCCATTAGCACCAGTTTTATTTTCACCGATGCCCTGCACCTGAATGGCAGTACGCTGAACTTTGGTAAGATCCGTGCTACGTATGCCCAGGTGGGAAATGATGCAGACCCCTATTCACTGAATACGTATTATGGCATCACCTCCGCCAATGGCTGGATCCAAAGCAGCATCAGTTTCCCCTTTAATGGACAAACCGGGCTTAGCTACAGCACCACTATCGGTAATGCCAACCTGAAACCGGAACGCATCAGCACCTGGGAACTGGGCACAGAGCTGCACTTCCTGAACAGCCGTACCATTTTAGACGCGGTGTATTACAACAATACCAGTAAAGACCAGATCATCCCCGTATCGCTGCCAGGTTCAACAGGCGCACAATATACACTGACCAATGCAGGTAGTATTACCAACCGGGGTATAGAGGCCACTTTGCAACAATACTTTACTAAAAAGAAAAAACTCACCTGGAGTGCCACCGCCATCTTCAGCAAGAACATCAGCAAGGTAAACTACATCACCGATAACATCTCCAATGTTAGTCTGGGCGGCATTTGGATGGAAGCCCGCGGCCAGGCCGGTGATCCTTATGGCGTATTTTACGGTATTGACGTACAAAGAAACGAAGCCGGTAAAGTAGTGATCGATGATGATGTGAGCAGTAGTAACTATGGTTACCCGGTAGTGAATACCAGCTTTACCAAAATCGGCGACCCCAATCCCAATTTCAATCTCGGCTTAAGAAATGAGTTTAAATCAGGCCCCTTTACCCTCTCCTTTTTGTTAGACAGCCGATGGGGTTTTGATATTTTCAACGCGCCCCGGTTGCAAATGGTGTTTAATGGTGTAGATGCCAGCACCGTCGACAGAGGCTCTACTACGGTATTTGATGGCGTAACGGCTGGCAAAGGAGAACCCAATGCCATACCGGCGGTTTTGTCGCAAGCCTGGTACCGCAAAACATTCAGCATACAGGGACTATATATTGAACACGACCTGTACTGGATAAAGTTGAAGGATGTTAACCTTACCTACGAATTACCCAATAAGATCTTAAAGCCTGCAAAGATCTCCGCAGCCAGCATCACCCTTACAGCCCGTAACTTTTTGCTGAGCACCAATTACACCGGCAGCGATCCCGACCTGGGAACGCGTAATGGGCTTGCCAATTTCTCAGGTATCGACTTCTGGACAACTCCCAATACCCACAGCGTGGGAGTGGCCTTAAACATTACTTTCTAAAAAGGAAAAATACCACCATGCGCACTATACAGTTAAAACATATCATTCAAATGGGAGTTATGGGCAGTTGGTTAACCATACTCACTTCCTGCGATCTGTCAAAGACCAATGTGAACCCCAATGCTTCCTCTGAAGTTTCACTCAGCGCGGTGTTAACAGGTGCTGAAACAACACTTGCCTTCAACACCGGTATCAATGCCGGTTTGCTGACGAATATTTACACGCAGCAGGCATCGGGCGCCAATGGCGATGCCGCGCCTTTTGATAATTACACCACCTCGCCCGGTTATTTTAACGGAACCTGGTTAGGATATTATACCAATGTGTTGACCAATCTGAAGATCATTCAACAAACTGCAACAAAACAACAATTACCTTATTACAGTGGAATTGCCCGGGTATTGACAGCTCTCTCTTATGGTAATTTAACCGATATCTTCGGCGATGTTCCTTTTACCGAATCGTTGTATGGGAATGGCATCACCAACCCCGCTTATGATAAACAACAGCTTATTTATGATGCCATACAATCTCAACTCGATTCGGCCATTGTCGATTTATCGCAACCTGTATCGGCTAATCTGGGCGCCGTTCCGTCAGCAGATGATGTACTCTTTAAAGGAACTGTTGCCAACTGGATTGCGACTGCCTATACCTTAAAAGCCCGGTACGCCATTCACCTGAGCAAATTCAATGCAACAGATGCAGCCCAAAAGGTATTGTCGTATCTCTACAACGGAGCTACCTGGCGGGGCATTCAAAACAACAGTACAGATGCTCAGGTGGTGTTTGGCGCCAGTACAACCAATGCCAATCCCATTTACCAGCAAAACACCAATCGCCCGGGTTGGGTAGGCTTAGGCGCCTCCTTTGTAAACCTGTTAAACGGCAATAAGGTAACTGATCTTAACACCACTCCCGAAGGTTTATATGTTGATCCCCGTCGTGCCTACTTTGCCACCAGCTACCCTACCGGCGCCACCACCTACCAGGGTAGTATAGCCGGGGTACCGGGCGCTTTTTCCCGCATCGGCGCTTTTTACGGACAGGCCACTTCTCCCGTGATACTGATTAGTTACTCCGAAGCAAAGTTCCTGGAAGCAGAAGCAAGGATCATGCTGGATGCCGCGGATCCCAAAGCACAAACTGCATTGGAGACAGCCGTACGGGCTTCTTTTGCTAAAGTGATCTCCAACAGCAGCGATCCTTATTCTACACCACAAAAGCAAACCGATTACATCACGGCAAAAGCTACCCTAAACGGCAACTTTACCCACGACCTGGAAACCATCATCACCCAGAAATACATTGCCTTGTTTCTGCAACCCGAAGTATGGAACGACTATCGCCGTACAGGCTACCCGGCAATTCCGCTGGCGCAAAATGCCACACACAGTGCCAATCCCAACGGACAGATTCCCCGCCGCATTCCCTACCCGCAAAATGAAACGTCACTGAACAAGAACACACCGGCTGGTAGTACTTATCAATCACCGAGGCTGTGGTGGGATAGGTAGGGGGAAAGTTGACAAGTTAACACGTTGACAAGCCTGACGGAGTTGATAAAGGGAATGAAGTAAGAGGCAAGAGGTAAGAGGTAAGAAGTTAATAGGTGCCCCGTCTATCGGAGGGGGATGGGGGGAGGCCAAAAAACATAAAACTAAAAACACACACCAACTATGCATATTAAATCACAAATATTAATAGCAATCACTCAGGCAACAATAATTACAGGTATACAAGCCCAATACAGTCCCATTCAAACATACACAGGCAACGCGGGTAAAACACTCGCTGAGACCACACCCGGTAACAAGCCATTTAATCCGGTGGCAGCTAAGAATGCGCCTAATATTGTATACATTCTTTTAGATGATGTAGGCTTTGGCGCCAGCAGCGCTTTTGGCGGGTTAATAGAAACACCTACGTTCGATAGCCTGGCCAACAACGGGCTCAGGTATACGAATTTTCACACCACTGCCATATGCTCGCCCACCCGCGCATCCTTGTTAACAGGCCGCAATCACCATTCGGTAAATGTAAACACGGTCATCGACCTGGCGGTAGATGCACCCGGTCATAATGGCTATATGCCTTTTGAGAAAGCCACTATTGCCGAAATAGCCAGAGAAAACGGTTACAATACCTTTGCCATTGGTAAATGGCATGTAACCCCTACCCCCGACCTTACCGGCGCCGGCCCTTTTAACCGCTGGCCAACCGGTCGCGGCTTCGATCGTTTCTTTGGTTTTATGGCTGGCGAAACCGATCAATACACCCCCATGTTATGGGAGAATACTTCTAAAATAGAACCCGATCTGCAAGGTAAACACCTCACTACGGTTCTGGTTGATAAAGCCATTGACTACATTGCAGGACAGAAATCGGCAGCACCTGATAAACCTTTCTTTCTCTACCTCACACCCGGCGCTACGCATGGTCCGCACCAGGTAGACAAACAATGGATCGACAAATACAAAGGCCGTTTTGATGCCGGTTGGGATAAGTATCGGGAAGAAGTACTGGCGCGTCAAAAAAAACTGGGCATTGTTCCAGCCAGTACTACATTACCTGTTCGCAATACCGGCATAAAACCATGGGACTCGCTTTCAGCCATTGAAAAGAAAGTGTTTGCCCGTTTTATGGAAGCCTATGCCGGTTTTCTAACCCATACCGATTATGAAATCGGCCGCCTCATCAATTACCTCAAGACCATTAACCAGCTTAATAATACCCTGGTAGTCTTGATCATTGGCGACAATGGCGCCAGTAAGGAAGGCGGGTTAACGGGTCATGCAATTGGTATTAACGAGTACATCGACGGCAGCCTGTTTACACAGAAATATGAGGACCGTATTCAGGAGATCGAAAAACTGTACGATGAAATAGGCAGCGCCAAAAGTGGTCCTAATTATCCTAATGGCTGGGCGCAGGCAGCCAATACACCTTTCCGTTATTTAAAACAGGATGCCAATAGTGAAGGCGGTACGCGTAATCCGCTGATCCTTTTCTATCCCAACGGCATTAAGGAAAGAGGCATCCGTACCCAGTACTCACACATCAACAGCGTTACGCCCACTGCTATTGATATTGCCCATCTTACGGTACCTGCTGTGATCAATGGTTACAAACAGGAACCGTTGGAAGGAGTTAGCCTGGCTTACACGATCCCTAATTCACAAGCCGCTGGTCAACATCATGTACAGTATTTTGAAATCAGCGGCAGCCGGGCCATTTACAACGATGGCTGGAAAGCAGAAGTGTATCATCGCAACGGCACCTCCTTCGCCAATGACAAATGGGAGTTGTATAACCTCACCGATGATTTTAATGAACAGAAAGACCTGGCCGTTACCAACCCGGGCAAACTAAAAGAGTTACAAGCGCTGTTTGAATCAGAAGCACAGAAATACAATATTTATCCGCTGCTCGGCGACACTACCGTACGCAGCATTGAAAAACTTACCAAAGGCCCGTTTGATGTAAGGCGGCAAGCCACGCTGTACCCTGGTGTTGCGCAGCTGCCGGCCCGATCAGCCCCTGCCTTGTATCAGCATTCATTCAGTATTAAAGCTGATGTAGACCTTACCACTAACAATGAAGGCGTGTTGCTCGCAGTTGGCGGCCGCTTCACCGGTTTTAGCTTTTTTGTACAGGAAGGGAAATTAAAAGTAGCCCATAACAACAATGGCAAACTGGTGTACCTGGAATCGACCCGGCCACTACCCACCGGCAAAGCCATTTTACGCTACGATCTTTCTTACTCACCCGCTAAAAACCTTACTGATGCAGCCGGTACCGAAGCTTTATACATCAATGAGGTGAAAGTAGCCGAACGTTCCATTACCAAGTCCGATGCCACCATTATGCCCTACGATGAAGGGCTTGATGTTGGCAAAGACAATGGTTCACCGGTAGCACCGGTTTACAAATCACCGTTTGTATTTACCGGTCAGCTGAATAAAGTTATCGTAGAACATCTTTCAAAACCATAAACTAATCGCTATGACAATAACCGATTTAATTATTTTATCAAAAAAGATCGCCGTTGGTATCCTGGTCTTTTTAATACCGCTGGCTATTATTGCCGGTGGTCTCTGGCTGGCTAATCTTCTTATCATTAACCGATAATAAAACTATTATACCATGAAATCAGCTCCTGCTTTACCACAAAAAATAACCCGCGATGCGGTGGTCAGCTTATTTATCTATGCGCTGCCTGTTGTATTGATGTTCCTTACTTTTTATGCAACCGGTTCCCGGCCCTGGGAACAACACGGCCCGGCTGCATTGCCTTTTAAAGCGCCGCATTTCCTGGAAGCGATCTTTAAAAACCTCAGTACCTGGGGACTGCCGGTAATTATGGTGGTGCTTGGTGTTATAGAATTTGCAGTAGGCTTATATGAAAACAAATGGACAAAGAACGAACGCGTACTGGACATCATTTGCTTTATTGCGCCTAAGTTTATCATTCGTCCGCTCATTGCTTACTTTGGGTTGAAAGTATTACCCATTCTTTTACCCGGCGGTAAAGATGCTTTTGCATGGATCCCTTTTGGCTGGGGCTTTTTCATCATTGCCATTGCAGACGACCTCACCCAATACTGGTACCACCGGCTGCATCATCAGTTGCCTTTCCTTTGGCGTTTTCATCGTACCCATCACTCGGCGCCTTACATGGGTATGGCCATGGCCAGCCGGCAAAACGTGATCTATACTATTTTCTTTTCGCAGATCTATTTAACTACTTCACTCACTTATTTAGGTCTTGGGTATGCAGCCCTGTTTGTCACAGGTATAAAATCATTGATCACTACCGGGGCACATTCCAGCATTCCGTGGGACAAACCTTTTTATACCTACAGATGGTTAAAACCAATCGGCTGGGTACTGGAGCGGTTAATATCCACGCCTGCTACCCATCATGCGCACCATGCCGACAGCAATGATGATGGCATCGGTCATTACAAAGGAAATTTTGGCAATATGTTCTTTTTGTGGGACGTGATCTTTAAAACCGGCATCATTACCCGGCAATATCCGCAATCGTATGGGTTGAAACATTATAAACAGGAAGAATGGTATGCACAATTCTTATGGCCTATTTTCAAATCGAAGAAAGAAGGAAGTGAGCTGGCAGCTAATGGACCAGAAGTGGGCGATGAAGTTGTTGAAGACATTGCACCTAATGTTCTCAGTCATTAACAATTGTAAGTACAATGTTATTATATCCCCATTGCAATACATTGGCACGCTTTTTTAATAGTAGAGGCCATTAAACAAAACCATGCAGTTTAAATAAATTGGGTTAGCTTATCATGGTGATTATTAATAATATCATAATCACCCATTAACAAAAGGGAATCAGACAATTCATTTATTTCAAACCATTAAATAGTCTATATATGAACACATTCACTGCCCGCGTTGAATTACATAGTGCGAGTCCGATCGATTACAACAATTTATATATGGAAATGCAGCAGGAATCACTTGTAGCAGCCGGGCCTAAGGCGGAAGGTGGTAACGTGGAATTTAAAAGCAAGGATAAATCATCGATCAACGAAGTAATCGATGCAGTGGTACGGGCCGCTTCAAAAACAGGTAAGAAATTTTCTTTTACTGTAATGAAAGATAAAAATTTAGATAAGCTGGAAAGCAGAATGCGTTATCATTTGCAACATTAATATTGTTGAAGTAAGACCTGTAAGGTTCACCTCAAGCGTCCGAACATTCAGGAGGCCAAAGTGATCCTGACAGGTCTTATCTTACTTCATACTTTCCGCCTGCATCAAAGCTACATACCCAACAGAACTACCAATTAGCCTGTTCGCATGTCTGATCCTGTCTAACAGCAAGCCTCTTACTTCCAGTAACTGGACGTAATATTTATGTGTTTGAACCTGGTTATCTAAAACAGTATTATACCCTTTCTTATTCATCAGGTCATTCATTTCTTTTATAAACAACCTGAGTTTCTTCACAAACACCGGCACCGCCTGTTGATATATCCTCAGCATTTTTTCCGCCTGTACGCCATAGTCTTCCTCCAGTTTGCGAATAGAGTCGATCCCTGACGTCAACCTGCCGTAATCATCAACTATATTAAAAAATACCCGGCTCTGCTCTGTCTGTTTTTTCTTCAACTCCGGGTCTTCGGCTATAACTATTTTGGTGAAATCAACCCTTCTTCCCTCCATTTCGTACCGGCCAGATAACATGGACAGCAACAGACTCTGGTGATTCGATCTATCGGCAAGGGCATTGATCTGCGCATCCAGCACGGCTTCATATTGCTGGTAAGGCGTGTGCTTTCCTTTTGGATAACATTGCTGCCAGGCTTCATTGACATTGCCGGTCACCGGAGGCAATTGATCAACATATTTAAAAATATCAAAAGCAGATTGGCATTTTGCGGTATAGGCAATACTCATCAAACAAACCAGTAACGGTAATTTATACAACATATAAGTAGCATTAATTACAGCAAACGTATATCTACCAAAAAGTTTAAAAAAGAGGGAGTGCGATAAATTGGTGAGAATGACGAATGAACTGGCAGAAGCAGGAAGCAGGACGTATGAAGTAAGAAGTAGGAGAAATGAAAAATAGGGGGATTTCATACCTCTTATCTCTTACCTCCTACTTCCTATTTCTTACCTCCTACTTCTTTTGTGTCCGTTCACAATTCCCAATAATGAGTTTTGTTATACCTAATTTATAAAATCCCGGTCTTATTAAGAAGGGTATAAACACGGTTTTTCCTGTTATGCCTTTTTTACGAAAAGGGTTTCGTGACTATATGAGGGACATATTGCCTGAAAATAAAAAATTGGTTTTATCTTGTTTGCGTAACCCATTGGTATACCAACCAGTTACTAACTTATGGTAAAAAAAATACGAATAGTTCGAACAGCCCGCCTTATACTGTTCCTGGCCACTTTACTGCCATTAACCATTGCTGCCCAGTTAAACACAAAGGCTTCCGCCGGCTTAATTAAACGGGTGGTTCCGCGTTATGCCTCCCTGTTTATCGTAGAAGACATTCCCGCTGAAAACGACAAAGATGTATTTGAAGTGGAAAGCCGTGGTAAAAACATTGTGCTGCGTGGCAATAACGGCACATCCATTGCCTGCGCCCTGTACCATTATCTTACGGAGTATTGTCATTGCCAGATCACCTGGAATGGCACCAATTTGCAGCTCCCGGCCACCCTGCCAGTAGTTACAAAAAAAGTACACAAGGCTACTCCCTATACCTATCGCTATTACCTTAACTATTGCACCTTCAATTACAGCATGAGCTGGTGGGACTGGGAGCGCTGGCAAAAAGAAATTGACTGGATGGCCCTGCATGGCATCAATATGCCGCTGGCCATTACGGGCGAAGAATACACCTGGTATGAAGTGTATAAAGAAATGGGCTTTACCGATGAGGAGTTGAAAGACTTCTTTTGCGGGCCGGCTTATTTTGGCTGGTTCTGGATGGGGAATCTCGATGCCTGGGGCGGTCCCCTTCCACTGAACTGGATGAAAAGCCATAAAGCCCTGCAGGAAAAAATACTGCAACGCGAAAGAGAACTGGGGATGAAACCCGTACTGCCTGCCTTTACCGGACACGTTCCGCCTGCGTTCAAAAAGAAATACCCAAACGCCAAATTAAAAGCCACCAACTGGACAAATGGTTTTGCCGACACCTACATACTCGATTCGCAGGACCCTTTGTTTGCAGAAATCGGGAAACGCTTTCTGCAAAAACAAACCACTTTGTTTGGGACCGATCACCTGTATTCGGCAGATACTTTTAATGAAAATGAACCACCGTCTGATGACCCGGCCTTTCTTTCAGCATTAAGCGCGCGTATATATGAAGGCATGAAACAAGCCGATACAGCCGCCACCTGGGTAATGCAGGGCTGGTTGTTTTATAGTGACCGTAAATTCTGGAAAGCACCACAGATTGAAGCGTTGTTGAAAGCAGTACCGGACAATAAAATGATCCTGCTCGATCTGGCTGCAGAGATTGAACCGGTTTGGAAACGCACCGATGCCTTTTATGGAAAACCCTGGATCTGGAATATGCTGCACAATTTTGGCGGCAACGTAAACCTGTTTGGCCGCATGGATGGCGTAGCAGCCGGCCCGGCCCAGGCTCTCAACGATAAGGCATCGGGCAAATTGTGGGGCATTGGGTTAACCATGGAAGCCATTGAACAAAATCCCGTGATGTATGAACTGATGACCCAGCATACCTGGCAAACAACCCCGGTTGAGCTGGATGACTGGATACCACAATATGTATTGAACCGCTATCGTACCAACAATAAAGAGCTGGTAAACGCCTGGCAAATATTGAGACGAACAGTGTATAATGGTGCGCTTATCCGTGATGGCGCCGAATCGATCATCACCGGCCGGCCCACATTTGATTCCACCACCGTTTGGACACGCACTAAACTCAACTACGCTCCCAACGACCTGTTACCTGCCTGGGACCTGTTTATACAGGCTGCCAACAAAGGCGTCAACACGGATGGATTCCAGTACGATGTGGTTGATGTTACCCGACAGGCACTCGCCAACTATGCCGCACCGTTACAAAAAAAATGGGTAACTGCATTTAAAGAAAAAGACAGTGCAGCTTTCAACAAATACAGCAATGCTTTTTTACAATTGATCAGTGATATGGACGGGTTGTTGGCTACCCGTAAAGATTTTATGCTGGGGCCCTGGTTGTCTACTGCCCGCAGCAACGGTACCACCCCTGCTGAAAAAGCCTTATACGAACAGAACGCCCGTGATCTGATCACGCTTTGGGGCGGAGCCAACAGTCCTTTACATGAATATTCAAACCGTCAATGGAGCGGGTTGCTGAATGATTTTTACAAACCACGCTGGCAACAATTCTTTACCTTATTGCAACAATCTTTACGTACCGGTTCAACACCCGATCTGAAACAATTTGAGGAAAATATTCGCAACTGGGAATGGCAATGGGTAAACAGGCAAAATGAGTTTCCCACAGTTCCTATGGGTCAGCCTTTGCAGGTAGCGCAATCATTATATAAAAAGTATAGAGATCACATTAATTAAAAGTATAAACAAACCCAGGTAACACGCGGCCAAATTGATAGCCCGGAGCAAACGACAAAGTATTCTTCTTTTTCGCAGCCTGTTCCGATTTCAGCTTGGCATACCGGTGATAATTATTCACCACCTGCCGGCCAATGAGGTGACCGAGGATCCCGCCTATGAGTACATCAGAGGCCCAGTGTTTGTTTTCGGTAATACGGCTCAGGCCAATGACAGAGGCGGCACCGTAAGAGAGAATTTTAATCGCAGGCCGGTCGCTGTATTCCATGGCAAATACGGTTGCGGCAGCAAAAGCCAGCGTAGTATGTCCCGATGGAAATGAAGTGTAGGAATAATTGTCCGGTTTGTTACCGTTCGCGTCTTTTTTAAATTGATAAAACGGGCCATGCCATAATGTTTTATTGGAGTTTATTTCAGGATTGTAATTATAAGGCCGTTGTCTTCCCGATAAAAACTTAAGTGCTTCAAAGATCAACGCCGAAGAAATATAAGCTTGCGTTGCCAGCAAGGTAGTCGTCTTTATCTTTTCGTTTTTAAACAGCCAGCCATAAGTGCCGAGAGCAGCCAGCGTATACACTTCATAGGGGCCGCCAAATCGTGTAACGTATTTACTGGTGTTCACCAATGTGGGGCTTTCACCACGCCACCTTACTGCCGTTCGGCTAATGGGTTTATCTAACAACAATACGCCTGCGGTTAAGCCAACTACGGCAGCTGTTCTAAACCAGTCGCGTGGTTTTGCATGAAATGGCGCAGTAACCTGTTGTTTGATGTCATCGCCCAATAAAGTAAAGTAAACAGGGAAAGTGATCTTTGTTTTCTGATTGTAGAATTCCCGCCTGATACTGTCCTTATTGCCTCTTTTTACCTCAGGTGGCAATTGATTTAAACTATCCAGTTTCTTTGGTAATGTATCGTTCTGGGCCAATGCAGTAAAGGGTAATAGCATTAGCCAGAAAATACCATATCGTAGCTTCTTTCCCATGTTGAAAGACATTTTTTTCTAACCCACATCCAATATGTATGTTGACCTTTCCCGGAAATACATTAAAATATTATGCCATCCAACATACCTGTTGTTACTGAATTAACTACTGAAATCTGAAGCGATTTTGAAGTATACTACTGGTATGTTATTTATGTCCCCAATTCCAGCGAACAGATAAATTCGCTACGCGCCCATCGATGGGCGCCCATAAAGGTTTAAACGTTGGATCGGAGATGGGGCCTGTATACAATGCTTCGTGTTTGCTTTGCCGGTAATCGAGCAGGTTCTCACAATTCAGTACTATACTAACCGTTTTGCCAAACTTCTTTTCCATCATAAGCGCCATAAACAAATAATCGGGCGTTTTCGTATCCCCATCACGGTATTGGGTACCGGTATAGGATCCTTCCAGCCCAAACCGCCACGCGTTCTCTATTTCGTATACCACTACAAATGCCATGCGGTTACGCGGCGTGAGGGGCATAAACTGGTTGTCTTGTAAATATTTTCTTTCTGCCACCGTGTAAGTATATCCCGCATACAACTCCCACGCTGCCAACTTTAATTGTACATAGGTATCAAACCCGCGCGTTAGGATATGGCTGCCGGCATTGTTAAACGATACCGGTCCCAATGCTTCTTCTGTTGCAATGACGGGATTGTTGATCCTGGTTAAAAAGAAAGCATGGTTAATGAATATCGAACGTTCTTCCCCAAACTCTTTTTTATAATTGACTTCCGCGTTGTAGCCTATCGATTTTTCGGCCTGTATACCGGGTGGCAACGGTTGTATATCCTGAATGGGGTAATCAACTGTTTGCACAGCCAGTGGGTTGGGTGTTTTATAACCCATGCCTACACCCAGCCGTGTAGCCCATTCTTCATTGAACCGGTGAAACAATGCTACCCGTGGTAAAACAAAGTTGCCATAATTGTTGTGATGATCAGCCCGAAGTCCTGCTTCCAGAATGGTATTGACGGGTAAATTAACAGTCGCCTGTGCAAATGCACCTACAGTATTATTATTAAAATCCGTCAGCGCCACGGGATCGGAGGGTAATACTTTAAAGCGGTCTCCGGTAACATTTATACCGCCCACAAAACTATACTTAGACCGGGGAATAAGAATAGAAGCCTCGGTAAAATAATTTAACTGGTTCCCTTTAAAATGATGAACGTTGGTAATGATCTCCCGGTCAAAAGAAGTGGTACTGGCTTTTAGCTCCAGCCTGTTGCCATTACCTATTGTACGATCAACCAGCAGATCACCCGTATGCCGGGCTGTTTTGTTTTTTTCAAAGAATTGATGCAGGGCATCCCCTTTTTCTTTTATCACCTGCATATCACCGCCATTGCGGGTTTCAAAAGTACCGGTATAACCCAGCGCAATGGTTGTTTTGCTATCAGGATAAAAAAAGAAGCGGGGATGTACTACCACTGCATCTGTTTTAGGCACGTCGGAAAAATTATCATCGTTGACATCAACTGCTCCCTGACGGGTTATGCCACCGAAAAAGTTATACCCTACTTTCTTATTTCTTTTTGCTATATACGTATTGAAATTACTTTCTCTTAAGGTGCTTTGGTTAAGCGTAAAGAGCCCTTCCTGTTCATAGCCGGGCCGTTTAGAGATCAGGTTGATCAACCCGCCAATAGCGCCGCCGCCGTATAATGTGGAAGCAGATCCTTTGATCAGTTCCACCTGTTTCAGATCGAGTGGTGGTATCTGCATAATACCAAAGCCGCCACTGAAACCATCAAAAAGCGGCATCCCATCGCGTAAGATCTGTGTATATCGACCGTCCAACCCCTGTATACGCACATTCGAATTACCCGATACGGCAGATGATTGTTGAATTTGTATACCACTTACATCCCCCAGTATACTGGCTATGTTTCCGGGTTTAATGGTATTTTCTTCGTCCATCTCTTCCTTTCCCAGCACTTCCACTTTTAGGGGTGAATTTTCCATCCGCTGGTTATTACGGGTACTGGCCAGTACAGTTACTTCTTCCATTTCTTTGTGAGTAGCTGTTAACAGTACTTCATGCCAGCTGGTATCGGGTAAAGTAACAGTGAGCGATGTGGGTTCATACCCTACTGAAGAAAACTGAAAGCTGTGTTTGCCTGCTGCCAGATCGATGATCACTGCCTGGCCACTGTCATTGGTAATAACCCCTTTGCCACCGGTTGGTGTAACCGATACACCAGGCAATACCGCTGCGGTGGTTTTATCTTTTACAGTTACCCGAAAAATTTCCTGGGCAGAAGCAGTCCATGTGCATACCAGGCATACAATGATCAACATCCAGTTTTTCATGCGCTAATTTTAAAACAAAGCAGTTAATACCGGATGCAACCTATTGCCTGATTCTGTCAGCAATTTGAAGCATTACAAAGAAATCAAAAAGATATGTAAACCCTGTTGGTAATCATAATGTAACGTATAATCCGTTACCGCGCATACCTGCTTTACGATAGAAAGGCCAAGCCCATTTCCATCGGCTTTGGTATCGGGGTGGCGATAAAAGCGCTGACTGACTTTGTTCTTCTCCAGGGCTGGCAAAAGCGAAGTATTGGAAATGACTAATTGCCGGGGTGTCAGTTCTATATTAATGATCCCCCCTTCTTTATTATACCGCAGCGCATTGTTCAACAGGTTGTTCACGATAACTTCTGCGAGGTGCGGGTTACAATCTATTTGCACCGGCATTAGTTTCGTTTGCAGGGTGATCTTTTTTGAGGAAAGCAGTTCTGCCAGTTCATCTGCTTTTTGTTGAATTATTTTATCCAGATCGATCTTCTCCTGCAGCGGGAACTGTCCATTTTCGATGCGCGCCAGTAATAACAGGTCCTGGTTCAGGCGGGTTAACCGGTTAACGGACTGTTCTATGGTTTGAATGGATTTATTATGCTGCTGCAATACCTGTTCGTCCTGCATCAATGCTTCTGTATGTGACCTGATCACGGCCAACGGGGTTTGCATTTCATGAGCAGCATTGGCGCTGAACTCTTTCACTACCTGATAATCCTGTTGCGCCCGTTCCGTCATGTTGGTCAGTCGTTGGTTCAGCAGATCAAATTCGCTAACGCCACTAACAGGCAATTGCAGCGCCTGTTGTTTGGCCAGCTGGTATTGCTCTACTTCCTCTACAGTTTTATAAAAAGGTTTCCACAGGCGCTTTATCACTATGCGGTTGATAACATAACCCGCCAGCAGGATCAGGGCAATCATGCCGGCTCCTACCAGGATCACCATTTGTAAAAGGTCTTCCGTTTCTACTTGCGATTTGGTTACCGTTACCCGGTAATTTTTATTGGCCACCGTAATGCCAAATACCAGTTTTCGCATCCATTCCATTTCACCTTTTTTCTCCCCATGTGCTTTTTTACTATGATACTTCGTTCCGATAAGCAATTCATTGGAAATTGCATAGGTGATCTGCTGGTTATAAGCATTCACAACCTCTGGCAGTTTATTGTGCATTTCCACATAGGAGATTATTTCCGTTTGTTCCGTATGCAGGGACTCGTCCAGCTGCTTGAGCAATACAGCGCGTAAAACAAAATAAAAGACTATACTGCCTACAACAAATACAATGATGGATGCAGCTATATTGATGCGATTATATCGGCTAAAAAGTTTCATTTAATGGAAAATTTATACCCCATCCCATATACACTGTGTATATAATCACCGGCTCCATACTGTAATAACTTTTTGCGCAGGTTCTTTACATGGGTGTAAATGAAATCAAGGTTCTCTGCCAGGTCCGCATCATCACCCCACAGGTGACTGGCAATGGCGTCTTTTGACAATACCCGGTTCTTGTTCACCAGAAAATATAACAACAGTTCATACTCCTTACGTGTAAGATTTATCTCCGTATCCAGCACCTTTACGGTTTTCGCCTGTACGTCTATCTGTATTTCTTCAAATCGGATACTGGTACTCCCCTGTAAATTTTTGCGGCGGATGATGGCAGCTATCCGGGCGCTTAATTCCGGTAAGTGAAATGGTTTGGTGAGGTAATCATCTGCCCCGAGCTGTAAGCCCGTTAATTTATCATCCAGCTCATTGCGGGCAGAGATAATGATAACGCCATCGCTTTTCTGATTGGCTTTTAGTTGACGCAGCAATTCCAGCCCATTACCACCGGGCAGCATAATATCCAGTACAATACAGTCATACTGATACACCTCCGTCTTTTCCAGGGCATCGTGAAAGTTACTGACAGACTCGCAGAGATACTGCTGGTGATGCAGGTAATCTACCATGGCTTTGTTCAACGATGGCTCATCCTCAATGATCAGGACTTTCATATTGGTAATTTATGCAAAGTAATATACCAAAACTGAAGAAATTCAGGTAAAACTTTGCAGGACTTCAAAATTCCTACAAAATCAGGCAGTTCATTTACATCTTTTTAACTTCCTATGGTCTCAAAATCCCGATATTCTGTCCTATTCCAGTTCATACTGTTCTTCCTGATCATCTCTTTTATTACAAGAACTGTTTTATTAGCCTGGTCTTTTCAGAAAGCCGATCCCGGCTTACTGACCTGTTTGCGTATTTACGCCCAGGGCCTCCTCTTTGATACCATAGTAGCGCTTTGTTTTAGCGTCGTATATGCAGTGTATTTACTGGTATTGCCCCAACGCTGGAATACTTCTTATGCTAATAAGGTAATAACCTATGCCGGTTTTTTTCTCACCGTGTTGATCATCATGTTTTCGTTCTTTGCCGAATTCGCATTTTGGGATGAATTTGAAAGCCGGTTCAATTTTATCGCAGTCGACTACCTGGTATACACCTTTGAGGTGATCAATAATATCAACCAGTCGTACCCCCTGCCCTGGCTTATCGGTGGCATGCTGTTGCTGACAGCTCTGGTTCTTTTTATCTTTTATAAAAGAAGGGCCTTTCAACAGAGCTTTAAATCCGACACCTCTTTTGCAACGCGGCTTTTATTTACTGCCACCATATTGACAGGGGCACTGCTGGGCGTTTTGTTTATACCTAATTCCTGGGCCGATGGAAAGCATAACCGGTATCAGAATGAATTATCGAAAGCTGGTATCTACTCTTTCTTTTCCGCTTTCAGGAACAACGAATTGAACTATTATGACTTTTATGCAAAAGAACCGGAAGCTACCGCATTTTCTATAGTCCGGTCCGATTTACAGGAGGCTGATGCGTCATTCACCGGGAATGGGTTTACCATCCGGCGGCAGATCAACAATGCCGGGATGGCACAAAAACCGAATGTAATACTGGTAACTATTGAAAGTTTCAGCGCCGATTTCATGGGTCATTTTGGGAACACCCAACACCTTACACCGGTATTGGATGCACTGGCAGATTCCAGCATCCTGTTCACCAATATGTATTCAACGGGTACCCGTACCGTTCGTGGCATGGAGGCATTGACGTTATGTGTTCCGCCTACACCCGGTAATAGTATTGTTCGCCGGAACGATAACCAGGGTTTGTTTACCGTGGGAAGTATCTTCAAAAAAGCCGGTTATACCCGGTCATTCTTTTATGGCGGCGACGGGTATTTCGATAACATGAACAATTTCTTTGGCAATAATGGATTTGATATAACCGATAAAGGCGGCAGGTTTTCACCTGGTGATCATTTCACGGGCGCCCGGAATATCATCGATGATAAAAATATTCATTTTGCCAATGCCTGGGGTATTTGTGACGAAGATCTCTATGATGCAGTTATAAGCGAAGCGGATGCCCGTTATGCCAAACAACAGCCTTTTTTTGATTTTGTGATGACCACCAGCAATCACCGTCCTTTTACCTATCCCGATAAAAAGATCGATATCCCTTCCGGTACAGGCCGGGATGGTGCTGTTAAGTATACCGATTATGCCATTGGGGAATTCCTGAAAAAAGTACGTACAAAACCCTGGTTCAACAATACGGTGATCATTTTTGTGGCCGACCATTGTGCCAGCAGCGCCGGTAAAAATGAGATCAATGTTTCAAAATATCATATTCCCTGTATCATTTCCAATTTGAAAAGCAATACACCGCCAGTCATCGATCAACAATGTTCTCAGATCGATCTGTTCGCTACTTTGTTTGGCTTGCTGAACTGGCAATATGAATCTGACTGGTATGGAAAGAATGTGTTATTGCCAACCTTTCAGCCCCGGGCCTATGTGGCTACTTATCAAAAGCTGGGTTATCTGCAACGCGACAGCCTGGTGATCGCCAGCCCGCAACAGCAAATCACTACCACTAAATGGAATGCCAAAACAGATGAACAGCGCCCGATAAAAAATGACCCGGCGTTAAGCAACAAAGCTATTGCAGCTTATCAAAGTGCTTATTACCTGTTTAAGAATGGGGGTATGAAGGAATAAGTTATTGAGTTATTGAGTTTAACCTCGCGGCTATGACTCAAAAACCTAATAACCTACGAACCTAATAACCTAAGAACTTATTTTAAACTACGGACTATTCCTAACTCCAATCCTCTTAATTCCGCCAGTCCCCGTAAACGACCAATAGCGCTGTAACCAGGATAGGTCGTTTTCTTCAGGTCATCCAGCATCTGGTGACCATGATCTGGCCGCATGGGTAAGTTTACTTTTCTTTTTTGCATAACCAGTACCAGCTCTTTTATTACTGCATACATGTCTACATCACCGGTGAGGTGATCGGCTTCAAAAAAGTTACCTGCCCCGTCTCTTTTTGTGGCGCGCAGGTGTATAAAATGAATATGATCGCCATAGCGTTGTACCATACCCGGAAGGTCATTGTCTGGCCGTACCCCAAACGAACCCGTGCAAAAACACAACCCGTTTGCGATGGATGGCACTGCCTGCAACAAGTCTTTTACATCCTGTTCGGTGCTCATAATACGCGGCAAACCCAATACCGGGTACGGCGGATCATCCGGATGAATAGCCATTTTCAACCCACCTGCTTCTGCCACCGGTACCACCTGTTGCAGGAAGTAAAACAAATGGGCTTTCAATTGCCGGGCATCTATGTGGTGATAGGTTGTTAATGCAGCCAGCACCTGCTCCTTGGTAAACGGTTCATTGCTGCCGGGCAATCCCAGTAATGCATTGCGGTATAAGGTTTCTTTTTTCTGAGGCGTTATAGTGTCGAGGTACTTTCCCGCGTCGCTGAGTTCTTCCTTTGTATATTCTTTTTCTGCCCCGGGCCGTTCCAGCATAAACACATCAAAGGCAATAAAAGCCAATCGTTCAAAGAACAGGGCTTTGCTGCCATCGGGCATTTCATAATCGATGTCGGTCCGCACCCAATCGAGTATGGGCATAAAATTATAAGTGATCACCTGCAGGCCACAGGCGGCTACATTACGCAGACTTTCCTTATAGTTCTCGATGTATTGCTGGTAATTACCGGTTTGCTTTTTGATGTCTTCATGAACCGGTAAACTCTCAATGACCGTCCAGGTCATACCAGCGGCTTCAATCAGGCCCTTCCTTTTGTTGATCTCGTCTATAGTCCAAACATCGCCCACGGGAATATGATGTAAGGCCGTTACTACGCCGGTACATCCTGCCTGTCTGATATGTTGTAATGGAACGGGATCATTTGGCCCGAACCAACGCATTGTATACTCCATTATAGAAATATTGAATATTAAAGTGAGTAATTTCTTACCAATTGTCCGTTCTAAACGGTGACGCCGGCAGCCCTTCTTTATTATACAAATTCGCGCCCGCCGGATTATCGGCCCAGGCATATCGAACGGCAACTGGTTGCGGCACCTGGTCGCTCCAAACTATTACGTTATTCCCTTCTATGGTGGCATTGGCCCATACAAACTTTTTATCGGCACCGGCGATGGCAAAGTATTTCAGTTCCTTATCACCTTTGGCCATCAGTCCACTACCAGTACTGGTAAACTGCAAGGTAATTTTATTGCCCTGTACTTTCATCCCTTTGTATAACGGACCTGAATAGACTACCTGCTGATCGCCATAGGCCTGTTTCTCTGCCCACAGCGCCAGCCGCTTGCCCACATCCTCTTTATTCAGCGGATGGATATCATTCCATTCGCCGATATCGGTGATCACAGCCATGCCGGTGTTAGGCAAAGATAAAGTCTTCAGCTGGGCTTCTCTTGTCATGGCCCAGTCGCTTTCACCGGGTTGGTCTTTTGTTTCCATATAATTGGCCAGTTGCACAAACAGGAAGGGGAAATTGCCTTCCTGCCATTGTTTCCGCCAGGTATTTATTACTGCCGGAAATAAGGTGCGGTATTCAACCGCCCGGCCTGCGTTGGATTCACCCTGGTACCAGATAACGCCTTTTATACGATAAGGTAACATAGGTGACACCATGGCCTTGTATAAACCTGTTGGCATATATTGAAAGAACGTAGCCAAAGGCAGCGGTGGTGCGGTGGTACCCAATGCAAATTGCCAGTCGCCCTTCAGGTCAATGGTTTCTTCACCTACTGTTAATTTATAGGGTTTATCGGTTATGAACCCACCACGGCCTGCATTGTTGATCACGCGCACTACAATGGTGTTTTTGCCTGGTTGCAATAAGCCGGCAGGTAACTCATACCGGCGGGGAGGGTATTGATAACCAATGGTGCCGGCAAAACGGCCATTAACAAAAACGGAATCCTGGTCAACGATCCTACCCAACAATAATTTGGCTGGCTTACCGGTCATGGAAGCCGGCACTTCAATCTCTTTTCTAAACCATACCACGCCGTTCACGCCTTTCAATCCATGTTCATCCCAAAAGCCGGGCACCGGCATGGTTTTCCAGTTGGCGGTATTCACACCGGGATCGTACCAGGGACTGGTATCATGTAACCCTTTATCCTGTTGCCAGATGGTTTGATACCAGTTATTCCGGATCTGCTGATCCCGGTTGCGAATACTGTCAATAAAACCTGGTTGCTTGTATAGCAGTGCTGTTTCCAGGTGTTGCGGAAATGCTTTGAGGGCACCCTCTGTTAGCCAGGCTTCTGCCGGTGAGCCGCCTACACTGGCTTTTATTAAACCAATAGGCACCTGGTATTTTTCATATAAAGTTTTTGCGAAGAAATAACCTACCGCTGTGAATTGTAAAACAGTCTGTGGATTGGCCAGTTGCCAACTGCCCGATTCATAATCTTTTCGTGCTTTTTGAAAATCATAGGTAGTAGCTACATTGAATTGCCTGATGGCCGGATTGGCGGAATTGGCAATTACGGCAGGATACTTTTCTTTTACCCGCTCCATAGGCAACTCCATATTCGACTGGCCCGAGCAAACCCATACATCGCCTACTAAAATATTCTTTATTACCAGTTGGTTTGAACCGGTTATCTCCATCTCGTACGGTCCGCCAGCTTTAAGCGCAGGCAGGGATACCGACCATGTGCTATCGGCACCGGTGGTACCAGTATAAGTTTTATCAATAAAATGAATGGTTACTTTCTCCCCAACAGCCGCCCACCCCCAAATAGTTAGTTTGGTATCCCGCTGTAACACCATATTATCGCTGATAAGACGCGGAAGTTTAACCTGAGCCAATACAGCTATACTTAGCAGACTCAGCATACATAAGGAAAGCAATCGGTACATAGTCGCTTGGTTCTTTGTTATTAAGTTCTTAGGTTATTGAGTTCTTTGTTCGCCAGCCGACGGAGCAGGAGCGCCGCGTCGGAGTTTTTCTGCTTCGCCCGCCGAAGCCCTGGCGTAGGAGGGCCCTCTGCCTTCTACCCCTACTGCCTACTCCCTTTCAAAAAGAAAAGCCCGACGGATGCGCAAACCCATTCCATTGCAACATCCTGTCGAACTTTCCATCTTTACGGTGACATTATTTTCAGGCATTCTGCCCGGTATTCTAAGGTTTTTATCAACATGGCAATCAATTGATAAGCAATTCGCGACACTAATTTAGCCAGAAAAATGAATCAATGTAACCGATTACATTGTTTTTTTAAAAATAATTTTATTTTACCTTTACTATCATATATGTAAGCGATTGTATGGCAAAACCCAAAGAAGTAACAATTTACGACCTTGCCCGGAAGTTAAATGTCTCAATAGCTACGGTAAGCAGGGCCCTCAAAGATGACCCCGTCGTAAGTAAAAAAACCAAGAAGAAGATCTTCGACCTCGCCGAAGAAATGGGCTACCGGTATAACCATTTCGCCCGCAACCTTCGGGAGCAGCGGACCTATACCATAGGGGTAATCGTACCGCGGCTCAATAGTTATTTCATGAGCACAGTGATCGCCGGTATTGAAAGTGTGGTCAATAACGAAGGGTATACGCTTCTTATAAGTCAGTCGTCTGAATCGGCAGGGAAAGAGGTCGACAGCGCCAAAACCATGTTCAATAACCGCGTGGATGGCCTGCTGGTTTCTCTCGCTTACGAAACCGATGACCTCGCTCATTTCGACCAATTTGTTAAAAAGGATGTTCCAATTATATTCTTCGACCGTGTGGCCGATCATCCCGATGGCACCAGCGTACTGATCGATAACCGAAAAGGCGCCTACGAATCTACCAGCCATTTGATAGCCCAGGGTTGTAAACACATTGTACATATTACCGCACCGCCCAAACGTAATGTGTATGTAGACAGGCTGGCGGGTTACAAACAGGCACTGGCCGATCACCATATACCTTTCGATGAAAAATATATACTGATCAATAACCTCAGTCAGGAAGCAGGCGCCCAGGCGGCAGCTGCTATTCTGCAAATGAACCCGTTGCCCGATGCCGTTTTTGCCGCAAACGATAATTGTGCCGTTGGTTGTATGGTAGCGTTGAAAAAAGCAGGCATCCGTATTCCGCAAGACATTGCTTTTGTAGGGTTTAACAACGACCCCGTATCAACCGTAGTGGAACCTAATTTAACTACCATTAATTACCCCGGTTATAAAATGGGGGAAATGGCCGCTGCCAGTTTGATCAATCATTTAAATGGCGTGAACAGCATCGATGCTACCAATACCATTTTATTACGGTCAGAACTGATCGTCAGAGCATCGTCATTAAAAACAACGTCCGACAGCGAATAGAATACAGCTGTAAGCCATAAGCTATAAGCCGTACACCCATCGCAACAAAGAACCCGGAACTACGAACTAAGAACTGGCATCTATATGAAAAAACTGGTTTTATTTTTATTCGTAATTCTCTTATGTACCCATGTATCCGCAGAGGATGGGTATCGCTTGTGGTTACGATACAACACCATCGACAACCCCGCTTTATTACAACAATACCGGCAACAGATCACCAGCATCAGTTGCCCGTCTGATGACGCCAGGCTAATAGCAGCCCATCAGGAATTGCAAACCGGTTTGTCAGGTTTACTGGGCAAAAAGATATCACTGCAAACGACTGTCACCAATGGCACCATTCTGTTGGGGTTACGCTCACATTTACCCTTTATCCGCAAGCTGGTAGGTGATACAGCACTGGCGCGCCTCGGTGAGGAAGGCTTTATTATCCGTACGGTGAAACACGAAGGGAAAAATGTGACGCTTATCACCGCCAATAAAGAAGCCGGCATTCTATACGGTGCTTTTCATTTTTTACGATTGCTGCAAACCCAACAATCCATACAACAGTTGTCGATAACCAGTGTACCTAAAATAAAACTCCGTTTACTGAATCATTGGGATAACCTGAACCGCACGGTAGAACGTGGTTATGCCGGTGGTTCCATCTGGGACTGGCAACGTTTGCCGGGTTACATAGACCAGCGGTATATCGATTATGCCCGGGCGAATGCTTCCATCGGAATCAACGGGGCCGCGATCACCAATGTAAACGCCAATGCCATCCTGTTAACGGAAGAATGGTTGCAAAAGGTAGCTGCACTGGCCAATGCATTCAGGCCCTACAATATAAAAATATACCTCACCGCCCGCTTTAGTGCACCGGTTGAGATCGGTAAATTAAAAACAGCCGATCCCTTAAATGAAGAAGTAAGAAAATGGTGGAAAGATAAAACCGACGAGATCTATAAACACATCCCTGACTTTGGCGGTTTTTTGGTTAAAGCCAATTCCGAAGGACAACCGGGTCCGCAGAATTACCAGCGAACCCATGCCGATGGCGCCAATATGCTCGCCGATGCCGTAGCCCCACACGGCGGTATTGTTATGTGGCGTGCATTTGTGTACAGCAATGAAACACCTGAAGACAGGTTCAAACAGGCGTACAATGATTTTAAACCACTCGATGGCCAGTTCAGAAAAAATGTATTGGTACAGGTAAAGAATGGCCCCATAGATTTTCAACCACGTGAGCCCTTTCACCCGCTGTTTGGCGCAATGCCGCAAACCCCGTTGATGATGGAATACCAGCTCACGCAGGAATACCTGGGCTTTGCCACCCACCTGGTGTATCTGGCTCCCCTGTTTAAAGAAGTGCTGGATGCCGATACCCATGCCAAAAACAACAGCACCGTAGCACAAATAGTAGATGGTACAACCGATGGCCATACCCTCACTGGTATGGCTGGCGTATCGAATATCGGCAGCGATATCAACTGGACGGGACATCCTTTTGGACAGGCCAACTGGTACACCCTGGGCCGGCTGGCCTGGGACAATACGTTAACTTCGGCCCAGATTGCCAATGAATGGATCAGACAAACCTTTACCAATAAACAGGCTTTTGTCGATACCGTACAACAGCTCATGCTGGCATCGAGGGAAATTCAGGTAAATTATATGACACCGCTTGGCCTGCACCACATCATGGGTTATAGCCATCATTACGGGCCCGCTCCCTGGTACAACAAGGCACCCCGTGCCGACTGGAACCCGGTCTATTTTCATAAAGCCGACTCTATAGGAATTGGCTTCGATCGTACTGCTGCCGGCAGCAATGCCCTGGCGCAATACCAGCCGGCTGTGCAGCAGCAATTTGAAAATATGGCTACCTGTCCGGAAACATTTCTCTTATGGTTTCATCACGTTCCCTGGGATTATAGGGTGCATTCCGGCAAAACCCTGTGGGAAACCATGTGCGATAAATATTACAGTGGCGTTGATTCCGTACGCTGGATGCAACACCGCTGGGAAGGAATGAAGAACTACATCGATGCTGAGCGGTTCAGCCAGATAAAACAACTGCTGGCCATTCAGGAGCAGGAAGCCGTATGGTGGCGCAATGCCTGTTTGTTGTACTTTCAAACTTTTTCCAGAAAACCTATTCCCGCGAAATATGAAAAACCCGATCATACATTAAGCTATTACGAAGGATTGGAATTTCCGTATGCACCGCATTAGTCTTTATGTAAAAGGGTTTCGGAGCAGCAGCAGTCCGAAAATCGGCTGCAAAGAAGAACTTTGCTGATTACAAAACATAAAAATTAAATTTT
>NZ_FOCZ01000010.1 GCF_900110245.1 Niastella yeongjuensis | reverse complement strand
GTATATTCATCCAGAAAAACCTTGGCTGCAGTTGCATTCAACGGAGCACTGCCGTCTCCTATCCGGTATACTACTATATTGCCGGCTGTAAAGGGGTTTTGCGCCAAACCAACACCCGTTATTCCCAGGCAACACAAGGCCAAAATATATTTAGAGAATTGCATTAATAAGGATTTACTCGTGAATAAATTTGAGTCCTGTATTACCTTGGATTTTGCTGAATGCCCGAACGGTTGATCTCCACTTCAGGTATTAATATTGACCACCTGAGATCATTTGGAGGGAGTGTATAAACAGTTCCATTAATGTCTCTTTTTAGGGTAATATTGGCGCCTTCCACATTAAACCTGCGGAGGTCAGTCCAGCGAAGACCTCTAAAAACCAATTCTTTTCGTCGCTCGGTAAGTATTATATTCAATGCATCATTGGCATCGCTGGCAGTGAGGCCTGTAAAAGTCCCCGCCTTGTATCTATTTTTCAACAATGTATTCAAATCAGCCATGGCGGCGTCTTTACTTCCTGCTCTTGCAAGGCATTCTGCCCTGACAAGATAGATCTCGTCATTAGCAACCCCATCAAACGGATCATATACATGTATGAATTCAGATGTATAACTGCCTTGCCATGACACCGCTCCCGCACTAACTGTAAAACATATTTGCTTTCTTAGATCATCGGCACCATATGTTTTATAAAGGTTTGAATCAACTCTGCTGGCAGCTGGATCAAAAAGACCGATAGGCCCATATCCTCCCCGGCTTAGAAACTGGATCTCGGGGTTTTGCTTAAATCCCGGGATCTTCGTTATAGCATTATAATTCAACAGGGAGTTATTCAGGTTCAACGCTTTGCCTGCATAAATACCCGCATTTTCGTAATCCCGCATGGATAAATAAACCCGCGCCAGTAAACCACAGGCAGCAGCATTGTTAGGCTGTGTTGAAAACAGCGTTGTGGCGGGTAAAAACACTGAAGCGATCGTTAGATCGTTTATTATTTGATCATATGTTTGCTGAACTGTAGACCGGGTTGATGCCGCTTCTACAGCAGCCGTTGTTCTCAATACTATTCCCAGATCGGTAGCAGCAGATGAAGTAAAGGGTTTACAAAATAACTGGGCAAGCTGATAAAACATAAAAGCCCTGCAAAAAAGCGCCGTGCCTTTTATATTCTTATACGAAGTAGAGTCTGATGCACTTATTTTTATGTTAGGCAAATAATCCAAAACCAGGTTGGCATTATAAATCGCGGAATAAGGTGCATTCCAGATACTGCTGCGGCTAATCAATTTGGCATCCTTATCCCATGTATAATTTAAGCGATCATCGATAGTTGCTCCACTCCAGGCTGAAGCTGTTAAATAATAATTATCAGCAAGAAATTCAGAATAACAAGTGGAGTTACCATTGGAATAGCCGTTATCTAACAAGGCCTGCAAATCACTTAGCGTGGATGGAGTTGCCAGGTTTTGCTTTGGCTTTTCATTCAGATACTTTTTACAGGAACTATTCATTGCCAACACCATGGAAAACAATGGTATTATTTTGAGACATGTTCTTAAAGTAATATTTTGATGCATAACTTTTTTGATTAGCGTCTTCCTTTAAAAATTGATATTTATCCCCCCGGTCCAGGAAACAGGTGTTGGCGTCATGAAAAATGCGCCTCCAACAAAATCAGGATCCAGATCAGAGTCGTTCTTACGCCATAGTATTACATTTATATTATTTACATAAACAAATACATTCAGTGATTTAAAAGGAAGATGTTTTTTCTTATTCTCATTCCATACGTATTGTAACCGAACATCTTGCAGCCTTACATTATCCCCCCGCAATACATTTATTTCAGAGTTTTTATAGAACAGGTCGCGGTTGGTATTGGTAGGGTAAGTAAATGAAGGCACCGTTGTGCTCATTTCATCACCGGGCTTTTGCCACCTCAAACCATAATCGGCATGTCCGTTCCAATTATTAGCCAGGTCAGAATAACTAATGGTAGGTTTTCTAAAATAAAATTGAAGGCGATAGGTGATATTGGCCGAGAACGTTAAATTTTTCCAGCTAAACGAATTACCAATAAATCCCGAATAAAGCGGTTGTGCTGATCCATGAAAAACCTGGTTCTGTATGGAGTCATTAAAAATAGCAGTATAGTTGGTTGAGATCTCTTTGCCCAATCGTCCACGCGGATCACCCGTAGCAGGATCAAGCCCTTCCCATTTATAACTACCTAACCCATACGCAACTTTCCCTTCAACGGCATTTAACCCGTAACCGACGAAATAAGAAGTAGCAGGATTGTTAACAAATAACTTTTCAACAATTGTTTTTGAATAACTTAATCCAAAATGGGTCTGCCACGTAAAATCACCTGTAAAATTTTTTGAAGTTACATTCAATTCATACCCGTTTCCTTTCAAACTCGCTACATTGATGGTATATAGGTTAACGCCTGTTGAAGGCGCCAGAAATGTTGGTGCAATCAGATCGGTGGCCCTTTTCTGAAACACATCTATAGTTCCTGTAACCCTGTTATTAAACAACCCAAAATCCACGCCTGTATTTATTGTTCTGATCTTTTCCCACCTTAGATCAGGGTTGGGGGGATCGTTTGGAGAAGCGCTTGGCAAATTTGTATAATCCGCAGGACGGCCATAAATAATGGTAGGTAATCCGCTTGCAGTACCCGGACTTCCGGTATACCCATAAGAAAATTTAACCCGCATATTGGGCATCCAACTGATGTGATAAAAATTTTCCTTTGACAGATCCCAGCTCGCACCCGCAGACCATAACGGCTTCCATTTTTTATTTGTGTTTACACCAAAAACATTGGAGCCTTCTTTTCTGGCACTGGCATATAAATTATACCGATCATTATAAGAATAGGAAGCATTGCCAAGAAACGAAACAAACCGGTTATTTGTTCCCGGAACTAACATAATGGGCGGGATTTGTTGATTACCAAAAGTAGACAAGGGAAAGACGGTTAAGTAATCAATGGCAGATTTATAACTCCCGTTTTCTTTATTATAGTTATAATATCTGGAAACATTTCCAGATGCTTTTGTTTCCGACCTGTCTGTTGCCAGCATTCCACTCAAATTATGCCTGCCACCAAATCTTTTATTAAAATTCAATTGCGCCCTTACATTTTGACTGACCGACTCATTCATCGATTGTTCCAGGATGGCACCTATTGGAATTGGATTACGAAGATCTGCGTTGGATTGGTTCAGGTTGGTATACAGATTAATGAGGTTCCTTGTATAATAAGATGCCAGGCCATGATAATTGTCGGTGTTGGAGGTATTATTGCTGTACTGATAACTTACGGCTGCACTTAACCAGTTCGTAACTTTGTATGTAGCACCCAGGTTCAAAATTATTGCCCTGGTATTGTTTTCTATATCCGTTAGCCCGGTTTCATCCAGTGGCCGGTATTTCCAATCGAGCAAATTGCCGTCACCTGCGGTATCTGTATAGGAAAGACGCCTTCCAAAAGGCAAAGCCAATGCATTACCTTCGGCATCGGCCAGTTGTGCATAAGGATAAGTCTTTGAAGGCAATGAAAAATTGGTGCTTCTTTGTTTACCCTGCGTAAAAAAAACGCCCGTATTCACCTCCAACCCTTTTGCAACACGCATCCCTGCCGTAGTATTTATGGTAAACTGATCATCGGGTTTACTATTTCTTACGTTATTTAAATTTTTGTTATAGCCTGCAGCAAAGCTGTAGTTCAGGGAGCTGTTGCCACCATTTATGTTAATATAGTGTTGTTGTGAAATGGCTTGACGGTAAGCATATTTATCAAGGTCGCGCCGAAGGTCAAGTTGCTTCATAGCATCGATCTGGCTGGCAGAATCGGCAGCACTGATTATCCCCGCCCGGCGTTTGTTTAATAATTCCACTACCGGTGAAACAACAGGTAATTCAGCATTTGTAAAATCTGCATCATATCTACCCTTGTTAAATAGAAAGATCTCTGCATCGATAAAGTCAGCAATACGCATTTGAGGATAATAGTATTGATCCGGCTTCTCCTGCATAGTAATATTTGAAGCTACTGATACGTGTAAAGGTTGGTTATATTTTCCTTTTTTTGTAGTGATTACAATAACACCATTTCCCGCCTGCGCTCCCCAAATGGAAGCAGCGGCGGCATCTTTTAAAATATTCACGCTTTCTACATCATTGGGATTGATTGCAGACAGGTCCTGGCGAAAGGGGAAATTGTCAACGATGATCAGCGGCGCTTTGGAGGGGGAACCTAAATTATCCAATGTGCTTATTCCCCTGATCGTTATGTTTTGTAATGGATTGTCACTTGAACCCTTCTTGTCGAACAGGATCCCTGTTACCGTTCCATCCAGCCTGCTAAGGATATCCATTCCTGCTCTTCGGTTATACGCTGCACTATCCAATGTACTCACAGACCCCACAAACCGTTCCTTACTTACCTGCTGATAACCGGTATTCACACTCACCACTACTTCGCCCAATGAACTCACCTTCGTCCGCAACTTGATCAACAACTCCGTTTGTCCGCTCACCTTCAATTCAAAAGCATCCATGGTAATGTGGGTGAATAACAAAACGGCGTCTCTTTCCACCGTTACCAGGGAGAACTCGCCGTTTTTATCTGTCAGGGTAAACTTCTCTGATCCTTTCACCCGAACGGTTACCCCTTCCACGGGATCTCCTTTTTCATTCAGCACCTTTCCCTTTACATCTATCAACGGCGGGGCATTGGCAGTTTCATTTTCAACAAGGTCTATTGTTTTAAATGCTGTTTTGATGGCAACACTTTTACCCACGATCTGGTACAACAGGGCCTGCCCTCTTAAACATTCATCCAGGGCCTCCGCCAGCGAAACATTGGTTACCTGGATACTGACCTTTTTATCTTTTACAGTTTCGTTCTTATAAATGAAAACAAAACCCGACTGGTTCTCAATCGCGTTAAACACTTTTTCGAGAGGCGCATTTTTCAGGGAAAGGGTGATCTTTTCCTGGGTTAACCCTTTAGCCGAAACATGCATCGCAGCAGCAAACAGAAAAAAAGCAGCTAACTTCATGATCCGCAATGTTTTTGTCAATTCCCATTTTAGTCTATACAGCACAGGTTTGCACCCGGCAATAGCAGCTTTGCCAGATATAAAATCTGTCATAGTTTTGTTGTAATAGGTTAATTAATAGAACGCCCAACGTTTTATTTAGTTAGCCCAAACAGCCGGTTGTGGTTACGACACAATCGGCAATTTTTTGCCTGTCCGTTACGGTTAACTAAATGCGGATTTGGTTATGGTTAGCTGTAGGCTATGGCAATGATTCGTTAGGAAGAAGGTGTGGTCAATATGATCAATGGTATTGGACTGAGAAACAAATGCAACCGGCTACCTTGTTAAAGAAGGTGTAACAAGCTGATGTTCGCCGGTTGCTAAAAAGGGATGATATAAGAATCTGATTCCGGACCCGGAACCTCCTGACGATTTGCTTTCGTTGGTAGAAAGGATAAGATATAAAGGGAGTGTGATAAAGGTGAAGCTCATTATGGTCATACCAATAACCAAACAGTGGCTTGCATGTTGCCTTGTTGCTTTCATTTTCGTAGCGGTTTTAACAGTTTTCTATTATGGTTGTATCGGGTTCAGGCCAACAACCAATGTTGCTTTTCATGGATCTGGACATCCTTTGGGCAGTGCACTATTACTACCCGGTCCTAAATTTTTATCCTTAAAAAAACAGTGCTGCCGTCATCATTACATAAAGCGTTATCCATAATACTTCTACGCAATCATTTCCGACAGCACCGTATTTCAATCAATTACACAGTGAATAAGGTCTGCTATGCAGCCGTAGCCAGCTCGGGCATTCGGTTTACATATTTGTTTCACTTTTTCATGGCTATATTTATTGTTGCATCGATTGTACTCCTGCTGATCCCTGTATATAAATACGAATAAGGATACACTTTGTACCAGTAATCTTTATAATTACCAGCGAAAAACGTTAACCTTTAATGATCAACTTTTTCCCTTCAATTTTATACTGCACATCCAGCACATTCAACAGCTTCAATACCTCGGACAGATTTGCAGTCCTGTATATTTTACCGCTTATTTCGTCGTTGCTTATTTTTCCTTCATACACCACATCCACATCGTACCAGCGCGAGATCTGCCGCATAATGGCCTTCAGGTTCTCATTTTTGAAATAGAACAATCCATTCTTCCAGGCAATTTCCTTATTCACATTCACGCCGGTATTCACTTTAATTGTATTATCGTGCACGGCTGCCTGCTCACCCGGTTTTATCATCACCTGCTGACGGCCTTTCGTCAACTTTACTGAGCCCTGCAGCAACGTTGTTCTCATAGCTTCTTCATCGTTATAAGAGTTGATGTTAAACACCGTCCCCACTACCTGCACATCTACGCCGTTTACTGAAACCCGGAAGGGCTTTTTGTCGTTGTGCGCTACTTCAAAGTAAGCCTCGCCCGTAATTTCAACTCTTCTTTCCTGTTCATTAAATGCTACAGGAAAACGGATTGAAGAGGAAGAGTTGAGCCATACAGCGCTACCATCTGATAGTTTTACGGGATACATTTGTCCCCGCGCTGTTTTTAATGTATTGTACAATGATCTTTTTTCTGTGGTTGCATCGGGTTGATACTGCAGTTGTCCATCCCGGTTCATCACCTGCATATTACCCTGCTGTGCCAGTTTGCCGCTGCCTGCACTGTCCAGCACAATCGTTGATCCATCATCGAGTACCAGCTGGGCCTTATAAGCCCCAGGCGTTATCCCGGCAGCGTTATTTCCTGCCGGTTGAACAACCGCTACGGGTTGGGTCTTATTGTTTTTCAATAATAACCAGGTACCCGTTCCTGCTACTGCGGTTATGGCCACGGCTGCTGCCATTGTTTTCCAGAGGCTGCGGGTGGTACTGCGTCCGATAGGTGTTACTATAGTGCCGGCAAAAAGCGATTCCATAACCCGTTTCCTGGCTGTTTCTTTCGTTCCTTCTATTTCATGCAGCTGATTCAACTTTGCCTGCAGGTCCTCATTATTGGTCAGTGTGGCAAAGAGCTGTTTATTTGCTGCTGATGCATTTACCCAATTATCCAGTGTTGTTTGTTCTTCTTCGGTAAGCTCGCCCTGGTTGTGCTTCAGCAGGAGACTTCCCACCTCGAACAACGCATTGGAAAGGTTATACGATTCGTCAGCCATTCATAAAGCTTTTAAAAATGTGATCTGATAAAAATTGTAAGCACTGCCTTAACCGAAAAAATAACAATATGGTAACCGTTATTTAATAGAAACGGATGGCACAGTGAGTTTGTCCAAAAGAAATTAAAATATTTTTTTTTACTATCTCTAACGGTCCAGACTGGCCAGCACCAGGCAAAAGAAAATATAGCCTTCCTGTGAAAATGCGTGCTTTAAGTATTTGATGGCCAATGATCTTTGTGTGGTTACGGCACTCTCGGAAATTTGGAGGGCGATGGCGATCTCCTTTGTTTTCAATCCCTTGAAATAAGTGAGGATAAAGATCTCGCGACACCGGTTGGGAAGCTTCTGTACCTCCTGGTAGATCTTGTTGATGAGGTCTGTTTCAATGATCAGATTATCTGTCTGTTGCAATTCATCGGCAGCAAGCAGGTGCGTTTCATATTCCTTTTTCACTTCGTTGAACCGTTGCCTGTACCGCAGGAAATCCAGGCACTGGTTACGAACGGTTATATAGAAAAATGCCTTTATATTATTAGCGGTTTGAAAGTTATTTCTGATGCTCCAGAATTTACGAAACGAAGTAATAACAATATCCTGGGCTTCTTCCCGGTTGCTGATGAGGCGTTCTGCAAAGTATTGCAATTGAGTATAGTATTCGTTAAACAAATAGTCGAATACCCGGCTATCGTCGTTTTTTAAGCCGTCAATAATTTGAGTCTCAGTAAATTGACTAGATTTCATTGATTACTCCTGCGTCATGTTAGGTTGCTTCGCCCCTGGTATTATATGGTCTGGCTAATAATTACTTTGGTGAGAATAAGGTGGATAAGTTATAGGAAGGTGATACCCATAGGCACGAATTTAAGATGAAAAAAGGTTTTATCCAATGCAGGGCTCCACCTCTAATTCCACATCACCGGAATGGCCTGACTATTAAGTTACAAAAAAACAGCAATCTTTTTAATAAGTAGGGACTATTTTGATATTTCCTGCATCTTATTAGTTCTAACCGTTATATTGGTATATCTCCCCTGTTTCAAACAAAAAGAGCTACTCCATTACAGAATAGCTCTTGATTTATAAAAAACAAAACACAATCTTATTTCACTACCCGCAAAGGTGAGGGCTTGCCGGCCGCACGCGCCGCTTTCCTTTTTCTGCGTCCTTCATGTCTGTCGATAACATGCCGGGGTATAAAGCCTTCATATTTCTCCTTATCTACACACCAGTTCTTTTTCCTTTTTTTAGCCCGTGGCACTATCACACTTTTCTTTTTATACCCATAGGTTTTGATCTTTTTCATTCTTGATTTGCGCATAACAATCGTATTTTATCCGCCGTAGCACAGGCGGGTTTTACCCACCGAAGCCCTGATTTAGGCAGATTTCTTTAAAAAATAGGTGAATTGACCTTAACCTAAGTTCGGTCATCTGGCCCTATTCTCCAATACATTTTTCAATTTTCCTTATATTTATGACTCCGTCATTCATGAAAAGCCATTGGTTACTTAATTACGTACCTACTGTTCATTAATCAAAACCTTGGTTATTTCATGATTCACCACGTAGCTAATGGTGTTAACGGCAAACGTTCGTTAACCACTCTCGCCTGTATGGCATTACTCACCCTGTTTATAGGGGCCTGCAAAAAAGACGAAGAACCCGGCATTACCTTAAAACTGATGAACCGCTGGAGCCTGGTACAGATCAACGATACGGCCTATGCTCCCAACACAGCGCCTGATACCAGCCATTACATTGGTGCGGGTGACGACTATTTCGAATTCAGAAAAGATGGCAGGTTTTATTCCTCCATTATGAAAGCGCTGGATTCTGCCCGTTACACGTACTCTGAGGCTAACCTGAAAATAAACGTAGGCAACTGCCAGTATAAGATCCTGTATATAACCAACAACGCCATGGAGTTGTGGGACCCGCATTATACGCCTGGTGGCTTCACTGGTTATGTGTCGCATAAGGTGACACTTAAGAGATAAGGGCAGAAGGCAGAGGGCAAAGGGCAAAGGGCAGAAGGCAGAAGGCAGAAGGCAGAGATGGCCTCGCGAATTTCGAAAAGACCCTGTTAAATATTATCAGACCGGTAGCAGCTACAGGCTGTCACCGGTTGTTTTATTTTCAGTTATCGCGCGGTAGCGCTTTGCTGTATTTCTTTCTGCCTTCTGCCCTCTGCCTTCTGCCCCTGCAAATTTAATCCAGCGCCAGTATCTTCCTCACCGCCTGCATCAACAAACCCGGTGCATCAGTCGATAGAGTTTGCCGCCAGGCTACAAAGCCATCGGGTCGAACCAGGATCACTTCACCTTCCTGTAACCGGGTTATGGACTTCCATTCCGCTTGCCGAATGGTGACTACCGGTAATGGTATACGCAACGCTTCCGCTACCTGTTGTGCTGCCGGTTGCCAGGTGGTTCCTGCTTCATCGGTGATGAGTGTCAGGTGCTGGGTAGTCAGGTCGAGCGTGGATACTTGCTGTGGTTCTTTTTGTAACCAAACATGCGGCACCCTTGTTCCGGGTTGTGCGCTCAATAAAGCGGGTTCTTCTTCCTGCTCATTGTCGATGATGGCAGCTGAAACATATTTGAAATCGGGTAACCCCACCATGGTTATCATTTTGTCGAGGTTGTACTCTTTTGTTGAGGACGATACCAGCTTCATAAACCCGGGAATGTTCAGCAACCCTTTGTCATCTGCCAGTGCACCCGACATTTCCGCCACCTGTTTACCAACCGGTTGCCGCTCGCTTGAATAGGTATGTAACAGTTCTGCACCTGCTTGTTGTTGCAGTACCATGGCCAGTTTCCAGGCAAGGTTCTGTACATCCTGTACACCGGTGGCTGCGCCCTTTCCGCCATAAGGCGTCATTTGATGGGCTGCATCTCCGGCCAGCAGTATTCGTCCATGCTGCATATCATTCACTACACTCACGGTAGGCTGCCAGGGCAACACGCTTATGATACGTACCGGAAGTTGCGGCATTCCCAATAGTTGTTGCAGCAGTTGTTCCAGGCGTTCATGGGTATAATCTTCCGGCCGCTCGCCTTTGGCCGGATCATAATACAAATGAAACACCCATTTATCACTGTTATTAATAGCTGTTAGAATGCCATCCAAACCGGGTTGGGTAATGCGGCAAATACTGAACTCACGGCCTTTCACCAGCGCACCCAGGTCGGCTTCAAAATAAATGTTCAATAAATGCCCATACGAACCATGCCCGCTGGTGGCTGCCTGTAATGTTTTACGGATGGGGCTGCCTGCGCCGTCTGCCGCTATCAGATACTGACAGGTAATTGTTTCTTCCTGGCCGGTTATGGTATCCTGGATAATAGCGGTAACGCAGTCATTCGATTGCGTAAATGAAAGCAGTCTGGTGTTGAACCGGACGTCGGCACCCCGCTCCTGTGCTGCCTGTAACAAGATGGGTTCAGAAAGGTCCTGTGTACAACGGGCACCGGCCACCGGGCTCATGGCTGCCAGCTTTTCCAGTCCGGGAAAATTGATGGGATGATTTACTTTCAGCTTAGCGGGATCGATGTTCTGTAAGATCTGCTCCAGCGTTTCGCCCTGGTATAAACCCCAGGCCGGCGCCAGCGCTTTACCCGCTTCCACAATCGCCTGGTCAAGCTGCAATTCCCTGAACAGTTCCATCGTTCTTACATCGAACCCGCGTGCCCGGGGATGAATGGAAGTGGAACCGCGACGTTCTATCAGCAACGTTTTTATTCCCTGTTTCAACAGGAATAAGGTGGCTGTTAACCCGGTTAATCCGCCGCCCACAATAAGTACAGGAATTGATTTATTCTGCATACTATTTAATTTTATGCAAAACTCCTGTGTTCCGAAAAGGATGGATGGCATTTTCGGGAGTAATTTGTACCAGGAAAGCAGCTGTAAGCTTTAAGCCGTTAGCTGTAAGCTGCGGAAGCAAAATAAATTAGCGTTTTAATCGTCAATCATACATATGAAAGAGGAGAACAAATTCAAACGCAAGGAAGATTTCAACCCGTTCTTTCAGCTGCACGATGGCTTGGTAAGGGAATATGCCCTGCCCTTTCCAGACCGCACCGGCACCGTTAAAATAACCTCCGCCGGCGGTATTGGCATTATAGACAGCATTAACTACACAACTACCATAACGACGCCCTGGCAGCATTTTAATGCGCTGCCGTTTGTTGAAATGAATTTCATGTTGCAGGGAAATATGTATCAAACCCATGAAGGTGTGCTGAACCGTTGTTTGTATGGGAAAGACTATCACAATATCTTATTCAACCCCTATTCAAATGAAAAGAATGAATTGATCGGAACCGGTACTTACCGCATGTTTGGCGTGCATATACAACCGGAAAAGATGATCGCGCTGTTGTCGGGTTATATTCCTGAACTGGCTCCTGTTGCCGATAAGATAGCCAGTGGTACTTCCTTTGTAATGCAGGCGCCGCAAAAGCAACTCACCGGCCACATGCGGTTTATCTTCGATACCATCTGGCAATGCCCCGACTCACCCGGACTGCGCTCGCTTTTTATAGAATCGCAGATCCTCTCCCTGCTTAGCCTGCAATGTGAAGTATTGTTGAAGCCTTCCACGCCGGTTGCCAAACCTGTAAAGCTGCAAGCCAGTGACAAAGAGAAAATATACCATGCGCGGGATATTCTTACTGCCCGTTGCGACAATCCGCCTTCCTTAGCAGCGTTATCAAAACTCTGTGGGATCAATGAGTTCAAATTGAAGAAGGGATTCAAACAGTTATTCGAAAACAGTGTGGTTGCCTTTGTGAATGAACACCGGTTGAACGAGGCCAAACGCCTCATTTATGAAGGAGAAAAGAACATGTCTACCATTGCCTATGAGCTGGGTTATGCCCACCCGCAACACTTTCAACGGGCATTTAAAAAGAAGTTTGGCGTTACCCCGGGCAGCCTGTTGAAGTGAAATGAAAGGCAGAGGGAAAGAGCCCCGTCGCGGCTAACAGCCTCATACTGATTACAGTTTATTAACATACCAAACCACAAAAATGTACGTTATTTACAGAGTAAAAGGCCCATATCCTTAAAAACAGTATTCCATGAATTACCAACAAGTCGTATCCGTCTGTTCCCAAACCGGGCTTGTAATTTTACTGGTAGCCGGTTATTCCGCCAATAATGCTGCTTACAATACCACACCGCAACCTGAGACAAAAGTGATCGTTGTGAAGGCTGCTGAAGCTACGGTGTGATTTAATAATACTCAATAAAAAAGCCCTGACGAGCTAAAGCTGTCAGGGCTTTTTTATTAATAAATTATCGTTATTCTTCAGGTGTTACAATACTCATAATGCTTTTCATGATCGATGGATCCGGTTTCAGCATATTGTATAAGATCCTGGTCGATTCCTTTTCGGAGTTCACCAGGTCGTGCAGTGTTACCTTATCCAGCAACTGATCTAATGTATATTGTATCATTTGCCACAACGAACGGGCTGAACAATCTACCGAGTTGGTACATAACTTCATGGTACCTGAATGGGAACCACAAAAGTCATTACTGAACATGGGGCCACCTAATGCCTTCAACGCATCATTGATCACAATTTCCTTTGCGGGCCTTGCCAGCTCGTAACCACCTTTATTACCGGGTTTACTTTTTATAAACCCTTTCATACGCAGAATACGGGTAAGCTTGGCCACATAGGTGCCGGTGATCCCTTCCGCTTCACTTAACTGCGGAATGCTCATTCCATTCGGATCCTTGCAAGCCGCAAGGCGGATCAACAGACGCAAGCCGTATTCTTCCTGTGCAGTTATTTTCATGTAAAAATGAGTTCTTGCTTAAAGAAATCCTAGTTGTAATTGTGCTGCTTCCGACATCATGCTTTTGTCCCAGGCTGGTGTCCAGGTAACGGCCACATGCACATCGTTCACACCTTCTATTTCACGTACCTTCTGATCTACTTCTACCGGTAACGACTGCGCAGCCGGGCAACCGGGCGCCGTTAATGTCATTACTATCTGAACGTTATTGATCGGTAAGATATTTATCTCGTAAATCAAACCCAGCTCCCAGATACTTACCGGTATTTCAGGATCGAAAATGGTTTGTAATACCTCGGTTACTTTTTCTTTCAGCGCTTCGTTATCCATGCGTCATCGAATTTTTGATTTTATAAGCCAGTGCGAAATTCTTCATCTGTTTTACCATCGAGAGCAGCCCGTTAGCCCGGGTTTGCGCCAAATGGGTAGTCATACCTATCTTTTGAATGAATCCCAGGTCAGCATCAATGATCTCATCAGGCGTATGGTTCGAAAGCACTCTGATGAGCATGCTCACCAATCCTTTTGTAATAATTGCATCGCTATCGGCTTTAAAGCGGATGAGCCCATCGTTGTACTCACTCACCAGCCATACGGTGCTTTGACAGCCACGCACTTTGTTTTCATCGAGCTTGTGCTCGTTTTCCAACGGGGCCAGCTTTTTACCCATGTCAATGATGTACTCGTATTTATCATCCCATGAATCGAACAGCGAAAACTCTTCCACTAATTCATCTTCAATGGCCTGTATACTCTTATGCTCGCTCATTGTTATAATAACATTTTTAAAGCTTTCTCCAATCCAACTATCAGCTTGTCTACTTCTTCTTTGGTATTGTACATGGCAAAGGAAGCCCTGATGGTGCCGGGTATACCATAACATACCATCAGTGGTTGTGCGCAATGGTGACCGGTCCTTACTGCTATTCCCCGGTTATCGAGCAAAATGCCAATATCCTGCGGATGCACTTTATCGATCACAAAGCTCACTACGCTTACTTTATTGGGCGCATTACCAATGATGGTTACACCGGGTATTTGCTTCAACAGGCCAGTAGCATAGGCCAGTAACTCGTTCTCGTGGTGGCGAACCTTTTCCTTACCGATCTTTGTTACAAATTCAAGCGCTGTCTTCAGCACGGCGGCATCGCCAATATTGGGAGTACCGGCTTCAAATTTATAAGGCAGGTCGGCATAGGTTGTTTTTTCCAGCGTCACTTCCTTGATCATTTCTCCCCCACCCTGAAACGGCGGCATGGCTTCCAGCAAATGCTTTTTACCATACAATACGCCAATACCGGTTGGGCCATATACCTTATGGGAAGAGAATGCAAAGAAATCACAATCCAGTGCCTGTACATCTATGTCCAGGTGAACGGTTGACTGTGCGCCGTCTACCAGCACCAGGGCGCCGGCCTGGTGCGCCAGTGTAATGATATCTTCTACCGGGTTCACGGTCCCCAATGCATTGGATACATGCACTACGGATACCAGTTTTGTTTTTGAACTCAGCAGCTTTTTATATTCATCCAGCAACAACACACCGTCGCGCTGCGGGATCATTTTCAACACGGCGCCTTTTTCTTCGCACAGGATCTGCCAGGGAACAATATTGGAGTGGTGTTCCATCTCCGTAATAATGATCTCGTCCCCTGCTTTTATATTTTTACGCCCCCAGGTATACGCTACCAGGTTAATGCCTTCGGTAGTACCCCGGGTAAAGATGATCTCTTCTCTTGAAGATGCATTTATAAATTGCCGGGCGGCATTGCGACTGGCTTCAAAAAGCGCGGTTGCTTCTTCGGCCAGCGTATGTATACCCCGATGCACGTTTGCATTATAGTTGGTATAATAATCAACCAGTGCATCAATCACCACTTGCGGCTTCTGAGTCGTAGCGGCATTATCAAAATATACTAATGGCTGTCCTTTCACCTGCCGGTTCAGCGCCGGGAACTGTTGCCGTATGGCCTGTACATCCAGTCCCTTTGTTATGGTGTTGCTTTCTATCATGCTAAATCAAATTCCAAACGTTCTGAAATCAGTTTATCAACATACTCGCGAATGGGGGCCAGTTTTATCTGCTCCAGAATATCAACTGCAAACCCGTGTAATAACAATGATTTGGCAGTGGCTTCTGAAATACCTCTTGAACGCAGGTAAAACAAACTCTCCTCATCCAAACGGCCAATGGTACAACCGTGCGAACATTTTACATCGTCTGCAAAGATCTCCAGCTGTGGCTTGGTGTTTACACTGGCGTTTTCAGACAGTAACACGTTCTTATTGCTTTGGTAGGCATTCGTTTTTTGCGCATCCTGCCGTACAAAGATCTTTCCATTGAAAACACCGGTGCTTTGATCATCTAACATGCCTTTGTACAGCTCATTGCTTTCGCAATGGGGTTTGGCATGGTCTACCACCGTATGGTTATCGATATGGCTTTGTCCCTGTTGTAAATAGATGCCGTACAAATGCGCTTCGCAATATTCTTCATCCAGTACAATGTTCAGGTTATTACGTACCAGACCTTCATTCAGGGATACGGTAACAGTATGCGTAACGCATTTACCGATCTGTTGAATATGGGTGGTAGCTACCTGGCTGGCGTGTGACGCATCGGTTTGTAATTTATAATACTCGGTGATGGCATCTTTCTCTACCACGATCTCGATCACGCGATTGGTAAAGCTTTCCTGTGTACCCAGGGTATTGAAGGTTTCTACAAATTTCACCTGTGCATTCTCGCCAACATATACCAGTGTACGGGGTTGTGCCAGCACATTGGCCTGGCGCGCATCGGTGATATTATAAATGTAGATGGGGTGCTCGATGATCTGGCCTTTTTTGATGTGTACAAACACACCATCCTGTACAAAGGCAGTGCTCAGGGCATTGATGCCATCTTTTAAATAATTGCTGCTATGCCCCAGGTGTTTTGATACTATATCCTTGTATTCGTTCTTTGAAGCTTCCTGTAACGATTGTACAGTTAACCCTTTTGAACGGATCACAGACAGTTCAGGAGAAAAGTGCCCGTTTATATAGAACAGTTCATTCGCCTGCTCATAGGCTGGTAAACGCAGGGGCGCCAGGTCGGCTGCGCTGAAAGCGCCGGCTGTATGGTACTTGTATTCTTTATTGAAGAAACTGCCGATACGGGTATACTTCCACTCTTCATGGCGGGTAGTAGGAATACCCATTTTATTTAAAGCATCAAATGCCTTCTGACGAATAACGCCCAATCCATTCTGCTCGTTAACAACAGGAAGTTGATTAAACCGCTCCTTAATATATTCTAAATTGTTCATTGTGTAAGTTTTGTACTACGCTTCTGCTTTAAACTGTTCTTTGATAAAATCATACCCTCTTTCTTCCAGCTCGAGTGCCAGTTCTTTAGGGCCAGATTTTACAATTCGTCCATTGTACAAAATATGTATAACATCAGGAACGATATAATCAAGCAGGCGTTGATAGTGGGTTACTACCAGCACTGCATTATCTTTGTTGCGTAATTTATTTACGCCATTGGCTACAATGCGGATGGCATCGATATCCAGACCTGAATCGGTTTCATCGAGAATGGCCAGTTTGGGATTCAGCATAGCCATCTGGAATACTTCATTTCTTTTCTTTTCACCACCAGAGAAACCTTCGTTCAGTGAACGGCTCAGCAATGACTGATCGATGTTCACCATGGCCATTTTCTCTTTCATGAGTTTTAAGAACGCCACTGCATCCAGTGCTTCTTCGCCACGGTACTTACGTACTTCGTTCACCGCAGTTTTTATAAAGTTGGTAGTGCTTAAACCTGGTATTTCAACAGGGTATTGAAATGCGAGGAACAAACCTTCACCGGCTCTTTCTTCAGGAGATAATTCAAACAGGTCTTTACCAGCAAAGGTAACGGAGCCATCTGTTACAGTGTAATCTTCACGGCCGGCCAGTACAGACGCCAGGGTGCTTTTACCAGATCCATTCGGTCCCATGATGGCATGCACTTCACCTGGTTTAATTTCGAGGTTAATACCTTTCAAAATTTTCTTCTCGTCAATACTTGCATGCAAGTTGTGAATTGATAACATAATAAATGATATAATTTAATCGTGAAACTTCGGCCTCCCCCCGACCCCCTCCGGTGGAGGGGGAGGAATACAGCCTCGCGCTATTATTTTAAACTATTAATTTTCCAACCCTGTCAACCTGTTAACCTGCTTCGCCTGCCGAAGCCTTGGCGTAGGCGGGTCAACACGTCAACTTAACCAACACTACCTTCCAAACTAATCGCCAGCAGCTTCTGCGCTTCAACGGCGAACTCCATGGGTAACTGGTTCATTACTTCCTTGGCAAAACCATTGATGATCAGGGCAACGGCTGTTTCGGTATCGATACCGCGCTGGTTGCAATAGAAGATCTGGTCTTCACCAATTTTTGAAGTAGTGGCTTCATGCTCTACTACAGCCGAATTGTTCTTCACTTCAATATAAGGGAAGGTATGCGCGCCGCATTTGTCACCTAATAATAAGGAGTCGCACTGTGAGAAGTTACGGGCATTGGCCGCGTTCTTACCCACATGTACCAGACCGCGATAGCTGTTCTGGCTTACCCCGGCCGAAATACCTTTCGATACAATACGGCTGCGGGTATGTTTACCCAGGTGCATCATTTTTGTTCCGGTATCGGCCTGCTGGTGGTTATTGGTAACGGCTACTGAATAAAACTCACCTACTGAATAATCACCTTTCAAAATTACGCTGGGGTATTTCCACGTAATGGAGGAGCCGGTTTCCACCTGCGTCCAGGAGATCTTGGAATGGGCGCCCTGGCAAATACCGCGTTTGGTTACAAAGTTGTAAATACCGCCTTTGCCATCTTTATCGCCGGGATACCAGTTTTGTACAGTTGAATATTTGATCTCGGCATTTTCATGTGCAATCAGTTCAACCACGGCAGCGTGTAACTGATTTTCATCACGAATAGGAGCTGTACATCCTTCGAGGTAGCTAACATAGCTGCCTTCGTCGGCAATCAAAAGCGTGCGCTCAAACTGACCGGTACCTTCTGCATTTATGCGGAAGTAGGTTGATAATTCCATGGGGCAGCGAACGCCTTTGGGGATATAGCAGAATGAACCGTCGCTGAATACAGCAGCGTTCAGGGCCGAGAAAAAGTTATCGGTAATAGGCACTACCGAACCGATGTATTTTTTTACCAGTTCAGGATGCTCCTGAATGGCCTCGCTGATAGAGCAGAAGATAATGTCCAGTTCAGCCAGTTGTTCCTTAAAAGTGGTACCTATTGATACGCTGTCGATCACCGCATCGATGGCCACACCGGAAAGGCGTTTTTGCTCATCGAGCGAAATACCCAGCTTTTCGAATGTTTTGCGTAATTCAGGATCAATTTCATCGAGGCTGTTGACCTTCTTTTTCTGTTTAGGGGCAGAATAATACTTAATACTCTGATAATTAATGGGGTCATATTTAATATTGGCCCAGTTAGGCTCCTGCATCTTAAGCCAGTGGTTATAAGCTTTCAGGCGCCATTCCAACATCCACTCCGGTTCATTTTTTTTGGCTGAAATAAAACGGATGGTATCCTCATTTAGTCCGGGAGGTGCTTCATCCGCTTCAATTTCCGTTACAAAGCCATATTTGTAATCACTGAGAACCGTTTTTTCAATTGCACTAAGCTCATTGTTCATAGCAAATCTTTTGAATTGACCTATTTTCTGTTTAGGAGCACAAAGGTACGACAATCTATACTAAAAAGTATAAACAGGGATACATCATTTCTTTTTATTGTGGGATAGTTATTATTTATCAAGACAAACGCTGATTATCAATTGATTTTAGAGAAATGGCCCTAGTGATCGGGCACTAACTGATAAGTCGGTTCAGCGGGTAGAATATTGTACAGGAAACCTGTTTGCGGCGCAAAGGTAGGTCAGAAACCCGTTTCTGCATCAGCGACATCAAAATTTGGGTTATTAAACATGGACAAAGTGTAGACAAGGCCAATAAACCGGTGGTTTTCATAGCGAAATGCACAATAGACTTCTACTTTTGTTCTTCTTTCGTACGCTAAATTTCATTTCCCTATGGATGGATATGTTGGTGAGATCCGCTTATTCGCAGCAGACTTTGAACCCCAGGGTTGGGCATTTTGTCATGGTCAGTTCCTGGCCGTAAGTCAGTATCTCGAATTATTTTCAGTAATCGGTAATACTTATGGCGGTGACGCCATTACTACTTTTGCCCTGCCCGATTACCGCGGAAGAGCTCCCATTGGTTTCGGCAGCGGGAATTCACTTTCCACCTATACCCTGGGCCAGCAAACCGGTACAACGACCAATACCTTAACCACCGACCAATTGCCCGCACACACGCATCAGATAATCGGTTCCATTGCTGCCAGTGCTTCTACCCAGGCGCCTGACTCAGATTCGCCTATGGGTAATTATTTCGCCAGTGGCGACGGTACCGCCAAATTCGATAGCCAGCATGACGGCGTTACCATGAATTACAATATTACGTTGAACAACTCGGGCAACAATACGCCCCTTGATAACAGGATGCCTTTTCAGGCCATTCACTACATTATTTGCCTCTCGGGCATCATTGCTACCACCTAATTCAGTTTTATCAAAAGTATATTATGGATAATGTTATTGGTGAGATCAAGTTGTTTGCCGGCAACTTTGCCCCTGCTGGCTGGGTATTTTGTGATGGCCGGTCATTGAATCCTGGCGACTATGATAACTTATTTCAATTGATCGGCACCACCTACGGCGGCGACGGCATCAACGACTTTAAAGTTCCTGATCTGCAAAGCCGGGCGCCCATTGGCGCCGGCCAGGGAGTGGGGCTCCCCAATTATAACCTGGGCGAAACAGGCGGCACGGAAACAAATACGTTGACTGTAAATAATTTGCCCACCCACACGCATACCTATAATGGAACCGGCTTACTGGTGTCGAGCGAAGATGGCCACAAAACAAGCATTGCCGGCAACTACCAGGCAGTAAACGGTGATTATATCTATTCAACGGTGGCCAATACCCAAATGGCTGCCCAGCCCACTGCCCTCACCATTTGGGGTGTAGGCACCGCTGTTCCCAATGCCATCACTAACTTAAAGCCTTACCTGGTCATCAGCTATATTATTTGTTTCGATGGCATTATTCCGCAACCCTAACCTAATATTATCATTATGGATGGCTATATAGGAGACATTAAATTATTCGCAGGCAACTTTGCACCCAAGAACTGGATGTTCTGTCAGGGCCAGTTGCTCTCCATTGCAACAAACACCGTTGTATTTTACGTCCTGGGCACCCGGTATGGTGGTAATGGCACCACCAACTTTGCACTACCCGATCTGCGTAGCCGCATGCCTGTGGGTGCCGGCCAGGGCGCCGGGTTAAGCGCCTATTCCGTGGGACAAAAAGGAGGAGTAGAAACGGTTACCCTACAGCCGAATAATTTTCCGGTACATTCCCATACCCTGCCCAACGTTGGCATGAATTGCTATACAGGCTATGGAAATACCGACGTACCTTTTAATAACTACCCGGCCAGGATCCCCGGGAAAAACATGTATGCGACTACGATGCCTTCAGGCACCACCATGCCCACGGTACAAAGTGTTCAGCAAACCTCAAGCGCAGGAGCCGATACGCTCACCCCAATAAACCTTATTCAACCGGTACTGGCAATAAATTTTATTATTTGTGTTCAGGGACAATTACCAATCTCTACCATTTAACATCTTTTGTTTCATTTCTACGCCCCAAACCTTCATACATGAAAATGATCTCCAGGATAATTCCCTCCTGCTATTTTGCTTTCTTGCTACTAGCCCATAACAGTCAGGCGCAAAACAATTTGGCAGCCGGCAGCCTTTCCTTCATCAGTTACCAAAGCGATAAAGATCTCTCCAATACAGATAATGGCGGCACCACCGCTTTCACTGACCGGTTTTCGATTGTGGTCATGAACCAGGCCGGACTGGCAGCCAACACCGTTATTTATTTTACCGATAATGGCTGGAATGCCAGTACGGGAAATTTTATTACCGGGCTTTCTGAAGGCTTTATAAAATGGACAGTACCAGCAGGCGGCATCCCCTTCGGCACCCAGATCTATTTTATCAGCAAGTACATTGACCCTGTTACCAGTTGGGGCGCTTATAGTGATGAAAAAGGCACTACGGCTGCAGGTATTGTAACTACCGAAAGTGGCAGTAATTACATGGAACTGAGCACCGGCGGCGACCAGGTACTTGCCTATCAAACCGGCCCTGTTCGCGGACCGGCCAGTACTTATGATAACGCTGCCCGGCGTTTTATTACAGCCATAAATGCCAATATAGAAACGGGAACAACAGTCGCTGGGTGGGACAACCATCCGGCCGGTGGGCACCAAAGCAGTCTCCCTCCTGGCTTAAGCAACGGAAATGCTATGCTGCTGGCCCTATACCCGTCACTTTCAAATGAAATAGATAATGGTAAATTATTTTTTATCCCTACCAGCACAGGATGTCAAAACCAGATATCTCAAACTATTAATGATATTTTAAACTGGAATTTACAGGATGTGGCTTTTAACCCTGATAACACTGTAGACAACCATACCTATAACCTTACCCCAGGCGCTGTTATTACCGTGAATCCCATTGATGTTACCAAGTGCCAGGGCATCACTGCCTCGTTCAGCGCAACGGCTGATTACACCGCCAGCTACCAATGGCAGCAAAGCGCAGACGCTGACTTTACTACGCCGGTAGATCTTACCAACACCGGTGTTTATAGTGGAACCACTACCAACACCCTGAACATTAAAAATAATGAAACGTTGGGAGGTCAGTATTTCCGCGTGATCGCTACTGGTAATAATTGCGGTTCTACTGCAGCCAGTGAGGCTGCGCTACTTTCACTTAGCCCCATTATAATGCCGGGCACTTCCACTACTTATACCCAGGCGGCTGACGACAATAACTTTTTTTATGTGAATACCTCCTGCGAGCTTATTGCAAGGGTTGAGCCCGCAGGCGCCAGTCCTGTCACAGGCAATGTTACCAGTCAGGTATGGATTGAAAATTCAGTGCCCACTTATGGCGGCCAGCCATTTGTAGCCAGGCATTACCAGATCCTGCCTGTAGCCAATGCAGCTACCGCAACAGGCACCATTATCCTGTATTTTACCCAGGCCGAATTTGATGCCTTCAATGCAGCTCCCGCCAGTACGTTTAAATTGCCCACAGGACCCAACGATGCTGCCGGGAAAAGCAATTTGCGGATAGGAAGATATACAGGCAATAGCAACGATAACAGCGGACTACCCGGTTCCTATCCGGGGAATGTCACGGTTATTATACCCCAAAATGTTACCTGGTCTGCAACAGACAGCCGTTGGCTAATTTCCTTCAATGCTACCGGCTTTGGTGGTTTTATTGTTCAAACCTCCTCGATTGCCCTGCCGGTAAACCTGCTCACCTTCAACGGCCGGTTAATTAACGACGATATGCACCTGCAATGGAAAACAACCAGCGAAACCAACAACGACTATTTTGACATCGAGAGAAGCTTCGATGGTAAAACCTTTGCAGCGATAGGCCGGGTTGCCGGCAATAACGGAACTACCACACAAACTTATAATTGGATTGATGCCGGGGCCGCAAACCTACATTCAAAACTATACTACCGGCTTAAAATAGTAAGTACAAGCGGGGAGGCTGAATATAGTGCTGTTGTTATCATTTCGGCAAATACTGCTGGTTCTCCTGTTGTTAGTGTAACGCCCAATCCGTTTACCAGCCAGGTAAATGTAAACCTGCAGTTGCAGGCAGCAGCACAACTGACGCTTACACTCAACGATGTAAAGGGGAAAAAACTAAAAAGTGAATATATAAACGCAGCAAAAGGCTTCAGTACCGTTTCGCTTTCGGGATTGGGTAATCTTATGCAAGGCATGTACCTGCTCAGTGTTCAATACAATGGACAAACCTATACTTACAAATTAGTAAAATGACAACTACTATGCGTCGCCGCGACTTTTTATATAACACCGGTTTATTGATCCCTGCGCTGCTGGCAGCACCAGCGCAATTGTTGGCAACCCAAAAAACCATCAAAACAAACCTGCTGGTCATACAACCGGCAACCGGTGCATTCAACCTGCCTGTGCAGGGACAAATATTAAAAGCAAGTCAAATCAGTCAGCTGGAATATTCACGGGAAGGTTTTCTCGTTACTACCAGAGATAATACTTTATTACAGGTTCCTAAAATTATTATGCATGCTTCTATGCTGTCAAACATTCAACCATCGTCATTGGAGATCAATACCGGACAGCAAAGTTTCCAACTGAACTGGGCGGCAGCCAAAGCGCAACATAAAATAATCCCGGAAGTCTGGTGTTTGCAAACGCGGCAATTCACTGACAGTAAAACCATTTTAACCCGTAAAAAGCATGCGCTCATATGCCTGTCGGAGGCATAAAAAAAGCAGGCTGGTTGAATTGCAAATTAACCAGCCTGCTTTTTACGAGATTGTAGACTTTAAACAACTGGTGATGGTGGTCCCGGTCAATGCAGCTGGCGTTCCTACATCAACCCAACTGCTGCCATCATATGTTTTTACAGCAATGTTGTTGCCATTTGAAGGATTGCCATAAGCCACATATGGCGCGCCCGTACCGTCTACGGTTATTGCAACATCATTGCCATTGGCAAAACCTTCCGGCCCAAAAAAACGCCCCGCTAAAGTATGAAACCCCAGACGCCTGTAAAATTCCATCCCTGAGAATATCCTCATTCTTCATTGGTATTTTTCACACCAGCACCTTATCGGTTACCTTTTCAACCGGTACATTTTCTTTTTTGGTACCTATGATCACCCGCATCACGGCATCGTAACTCAGGTAATTCCAGATCCAGTTAATAAATACCAGCAGGCGGTTCTTGAAACCGATAATTGAAAACAAATGCACAAACAGCCAGATGAGCCAGGCAAAATAGCCCTGGGTACGAATTTCTTTATTAAAGATTTTCACATCGGCCACGGCTTTATTACGGCCTATGGTTGCCAAAGAGCCCTTATCGGTATATACAAAGGGTTTTAGTGGTTTGCCTGCTATCAGTTTGGGTAAATTCGCACCCAGCAACCGGCCCTGTTGCAAGGCAGGCTGGGCCAGCATCGGATAACCATCCGGGTTTTCAGCAGTGATCATTTCAGCAATATCGCCAAGAGCAAAGATGTTCTCGTATCCTGCTACCCTGTTATATACATCTACCTTCAGTCGGTTGCCACTGGTAATACAGGCAGGATCCAAACCTTTAATGGGTGCTCCGGTAACACCAGCCGCCCAAATGAGCGTACGGGTGATCAGCTTTTCACCATTATCTAACAACACCGTATACCCATCGAATGACTTAACGCGGCGGTTCAGCCATACCTGTACACCCGCCTCCTGAAGAAACTGCAACGCCTCGGTAGAAGCTGCATGCGACATACCCTTTAACAAATGATCCCCACTTTGGATCAGGTGGATATCCATTTTTATAAAATCCAGTTCCTTGTAATCTTTCGGGAATACATGTTTACGGAGTTCGCTTAATGCTCCGGCAATTTCAACCCCGGTAGGGCCGCCGCCTACAATTACAAAGTCCATCAAACTATTCAGCTGTTCCTCATCGCCTACCTGTAAGGCCTTTTCAAAATTGCAGATAATGGTATTGCGCAACATCAGCGCATCTTCCACACTCTTCATGGCAATGGCATGCTGTTCTATTTGTTCATTGCCATAATAGTTGGTAGTGGCGCCGGTGGCAATTACCAGGTAATCATATTGTACCAGCCCTATACTCGTTTCAATAATGCGGTTAACCGGGTCAACAGCTTCTACTTCTGCCAGCCGGAAGAACGTATCGTTTCCCTTTTCAAGAATTTTTCGGTAAGGATATACTATGGAAGGAGCATTCAACCCGGCGGTGGCCACCTGGTACAACAAAGGCTGAAAAGTATAATAATTGTTTTTGTCGATCAATACTACCTGCAATGAGGCTTTCGACAATTTTTTTGCCAGTTCAGTTCCTGCAAATCCGCCGCCTACAATTACTACTCGGGGATGTACTGATACCGGTAATTTTGCCAGGGTTGTTGTCACTGTATTTTGTTTTTAGCATTCAAAATGCAGTGCAAGATACATGACAAAAAGTTTACAACATACCCTGCAAAACCTTCCATACATTTTCGGCAACTATCTTGTGCCCTTCGGGGTTAGGGTGAATGCCATCAGACTGGTTTAAATGACTGATACCGCCCACATTTTCGAGCAGAAAGGGTATAAGGTCCACATGATTATTGGCGGCCAGTTGTTGAAATACCACCCTAAAGGCGGTTGCATAATTACGTCCCATATTGGGCGGCACCTGCATACCAGCCAATATTATTTTAACATTAGGATATTTCTCCCGCACCCGGTCAATAATGGCCTGCAGATTTTTGGATGTTTCTGCAATGGGAATACCGCGCAGCCCGTCGTTGCCGCCCAGTTCCAGCACAAAAACGTCAAGCGGTTGTCGCAGGATCCAGTCAATTCTGCTTTTACCACCAGCCGTTGTTTCACCACTTAATCCGGCATTAACCACTTTATAGGGCAATTCCAGTGAATCTATTTTATCCTGCACCAGGGCGGGAAAAGCTTCTGAAGGATCTACGCCATACCCGGCAGTTAAACTGTTTCCGAAAAATACAATCGTTTTGGCCTTTTCTTTTTTGGCATTCCCAGGCAATTGTTCCCTTTTTTGTTTGTTGGTATCATTTGCTTTTTCCTCATTATTATTGCCGCAACGGCTTAATAATGCCAACGCCAGCACCCCAACAAATAAATAATTTCTATTCATATGATTCCTCCTTTTATTTGTCACTTTTTTCCGCCTGTAAGTTTATACCCAAAATAACATTAATTTAAGCAACATTCTCACCTAATAATTGTAATAAAAAGTTTAAAGGCGTAACTTATTATTGGCAACATTTTGCAATTTCAACATTCACCATGGAAACCATCCTCAACGTAAAGAACGTAAGTAAAACGTACCAGGGCGCCGGCCAACTGCTGACGGTACTCAATGATGTGAATTTTTCGGTAGAAGCCGGTTCCACGGTATCTATTGTGGGTCCGTCGGGCAGTGGTAAAACAACACTCCTCGGTTTATGTGCCGGTCTCGACCGTTCCAGCAAGGGTTCGGTAGAACTGAATAACATCAAACTCGATCAACTGAGTGAAGATGAACGGGCACAGGTGCGCAATCGTTATGTTGGGTTTATATTCCAGAACTTTCAATTACTGCCTACCCTTACAGCACTTGAAAATGTGATGGTGCCCCTGGAATTGCGGGGTGAAAAGAATGTGCGGGCCCGGTCAATGGCCCTGCTGGATAAAGTGGGACTGCATAACCGCATGCATCACTACCCGGCCCAGCTATCGGGCGGCGAACAACAACGGGTATCCCTGGCCCGGGCTTTTGCCAACAATCCTAAAATATTATTTGCCGATGAACCAACCGGCAACCTCGATGTGGAAACCAGTGACAAAGTGATCAAACTCCTGTTCGATCTGAACCAGGAAGCTGGTACTACTTTAATAATTGTAACGCATAACCTCGAGCTGGCTTCCCAAACCAAGCGTATTATCCGAATCAAAGGCGGACATCTTGTAGCAGACGAATTGAATTAAACAAACAACCGGATGGATATAGAAAGGTTCAAATACAAAAGACGACTCCGTTTCGGGTGGTTGCTGAAAATGGCATGGCGCGACAGCCGGCGTAACCGCTCCCGTTTATTCCTGTTTGTATCCTCCATTGTATTGGGGATTGCGGCGCTCGTAGCTATCTTTTCACTGGGCGATAATGTGCGAAGCGATATAGACTCCCAGGCTAAAACCCTGGTAGGCGCCGACCTGGTTATTGAAAGCAATAAAAAGATAAGTTCCCGCATCCGCCCCCTGCTCGATTCCCTGGGCGATCAGCGTTCTGTTGAACGCACCTTCGCCTCCATGATCTACTTTACCAAAAACGACGGCACCCGCCTGGTACAGGTACGGGCACTTGAGGGCGATTATCCCTATTATGGTGCCATTGAAACCACCCCCGCGCGTGCAGCCAGGGGCTTTCGCAAAGAACGGCAGGCATTGGTTGATAAAACCTTAATGCTGCAATACAATGCGAAAGTGGGCGATTCCATTCAAATTGGCGATGTAACATTTGCCATTGCCGGTGTTATTACCAAAGCGCCGGGCCGAACCGGTATTTCCACCACGGTAGCGCCACCTGTTTACATTCCGCTTAAATACCTCGATTCAACAGGCCTTATTCAAAAAGGCAGCCGCATTGCTACCTCTTATTACTATAAATACAACCGCCCAGCTGAAATAGAAGGCGTTATTTCGGATATAGAACCCCGTTTAGATAAAGAAGGGCTCGACTATGACACGGTAGAAGAAAGAAAAAGAAATACCGGCCGGGCTTTTGAAGATTTCAACCAGTTCCTTACTCTTATCAGTTTTATAGCCTTATTGTTAGGCTGTATCGGCGTGGCCAGCGCCATTCATATTTACATCCGCGAAAAAATTGCCTCCATCGCTATCATGCGATGCCTGGGTGTTAATTCCATACAGGCATTCCTGATCTATTTGATACAGATCGTTGGCATTGGGTTAATAGGTTCCATACTGGGTGCAGCGCTGGGTATAGCCATTCAGCAGGAACTGCCCGCCGTGTTCAAAGATTTTTTACCGGTGCAGGTAACTACTACTATTTCGTGGAAAGCCATTTCACAGGGTATTATTTCAGGGGTGGTGATCTCCCTGTTATTTGCCATACTGCCCCTGGTAAGTGTGCGTAATATTTCACCGCTGTATACGCTGCGTTTGTCGGTTGAGCACATAAAACTGCGCGATCCGTTTAAATGGCTGGTATACGCCCTCATCCTGTTTTTTGTGGCCGGGTTTACCTGGTGGCAGATCCACGACTGGCGGCAGGCCATCCTATTCACGGGTAGCATACTGGTAGCCTTCCTGCTGTTAGCAGGCGTAGCCCTTATTCTTCGCTGGCTGGTACGCCGCTTTTTCCCTGCCTCCTGGAATTACCTGTGGCGCCAGGGGTTTGCGAATTTATACCGGCCCAATAACCAAACCCTTATTTTGATCGTCACCATCGGCCTGGGCGCCGCCTTCATCGGCACCCTGTATTTTATCCAGGACATACTCATTAGCCGGGTAACGTTATCGGGCAGCGGCAACCAGCCCAATATGGTGTTGTTCGATATTCAAAACAGCCAGCGCGATAGTGTGGCAGCCCTGGCTAACAACTATAAGCTGCCCGTTATGCAGCAGGTGCCCATTGTTACCATGCGGGTAGAAGAGATCAACCACCAGACCTCAGCCCAGGTAAAATCAGATTCAGGATCCGGCTTTCGTACAGAAGCCTATGAGTGGGAGTTTCGCGTAACCTATCGCGATACCTTGACCAGTTCTGAAAAACTGACCTCGGGTAAATTATATGGGCCGGTTACCTCGCCCGACGAGGTGATCTTTATTTCCATGGAGGACAGGTATGCCAAACGCATCCATGTTAACCTGGGCGATCATATTATCTTCAACGTACAGGGTACGCTTATCCCTACTGTAGTGGGCAGTTTTCGTACGGTTGACTGGCAGCGGGTGCAAACCAATTTCCGGGTAGTATTCCCCACCGGTGTGCTGGAAGATGCACCGCAATTCCATGTGCTGGTGACCCGGGTGCCATCTCCCGAAGTATCTGCACGCTTTCAACAGGCCGTGGTAAAAAAGTATCCGAACGTATCTATCATCGATCTTAACCTGATACTCACGGTACTCGATGAAGTGCTCGACAAGATCGGCTTCGTGATCCGGTTTATGGCCGGGTTCAGTATCATTACCGGGTTAATAGTGTTGATCGCCTCCGTACTCATCAGCAAGTTCCAACGCATACAGGAAAGCATTTTGTTGCGCACACTGGGCGCCAGCCGCAAACAAATACTGTTCATTACCGCCCTGGAATATTTCTTTTTAGGCGCTCTGGCCGCAGCCACCGGTATATTATTATCGATGGCAGCCAGCTGGGCATTGGCGAAATACAGTTTCAAGGCGCCGTTTACGCCACACTGGTTGCCGGTTGCCACTCTGTTTGCAGCCATCTCTCTGCTAACAGTGATCATTGGCCTGTTCAACAGCCGGAGTATTTTAAACAAACCGCCACTGGAAGTATTACGTAAAGAAGTCTGATACGCTAAACAGAGAACACTCTGCCCTCTGCCTCGCCCGCCGGAGCCCTGGCGTAGGAGGGCCTTCTGCCCTTCAGCGTATTGCAAATACCAGCCGCATCCCATAAGGGACGGCGGCCACTACCATGGTACTTTTTTTAGGGGTAAGTGTGCCTGCGCGGAATATGCCCCAACTATGGCCATATTCGCCATCGGGTTCGTTATACAGGTATTCTTCTTTATACCGTAAGCCTAACCCAATGTAAAATTCAAAGAACCATCGATAGTTCCTTGATAAAAACAGTTTTCCTCCAAATAAAATTTGCCCGCCAACAACCCGTTTTTGTATCTGGAATTCCTTTAATTCCCGATTGGCTGGCGGATTATTCATTGCATCGTTATCCATATAGTCATTGATGGTATAGCGAACATTTTTATAGTGCATTTGCAGGTCAACATACATATTCCTGTATTTATTCAGATAAGCCCTGAATCCCGGACGTAAAATAAAGCCGCTCGCCTTATCAGCATTTTTAAAGTATTCCGAATAAAATATATAACCGGCATCCATAATGGCAGACCAGGTTTTGTTTAATCGAACCTCCCCGCCTATGGAACCATTCCCATCCTGGTTATCCAGTAACCCCAGAAAATTCATCCGGAGGCATATTTTACTGGTGTCGCCCGGCCAGGGTTTGCGCATTCTATGTTGGGAATTACCAACAGTTGTCACTAACAGCAACAGGCATAACAGACAGGTTTGGTACATTATTTATTCTTTTAGAAGTTTAAGGGATTGCATATACCAACCGCAATCCAAATGGCATGGCAGGAGAAATAGCCGTTTGTTTTCTTACTGATAAAATATTTTCATGAAAAAAAAGTGACCCTCCTGTCGGATAGCCGCTGTTGGGTTCCTCATGATAGAGCCATTCTTCTTTATAACGAAGACCCAACCCCCAGTATATTTCCAGAAACAACCGGGTGTTTCCCGACGGAAACAACTTACCTCCTATTAAGATCTGACCACCATAGATACGTCGCCGTACCTGGAATTTTTTATATTCCTCGTAGGTACCCACATTATTCACCAGGTCCTTTTGCAGCGAGTCATACACCTTATGCGTAACCCCTTTATAATGTAATTGCAGGTCGAAAAAAATATTTTTGTTTTTACCTGAATATAATCTGGCACCCGGGCGCAGTATAACACCGGTGGCTCTGTTTCCCCTGTACAACGTTGAATAGAAAATATAACCGGCATCCATGGTTATTGACAAGCGCTTGTTTAACCGCGCTTCTCCGCCTATGGAAATATTCCCACCCAGCAGATCTATTAAACCCATCGCATTTAACCTTAGATAAATTTTTCCGGAATCAATGGGCTTTGGTATGCCGTGATAAGTTGGCGGTGGGTAGTGTTGTGCATTAACATAGCCTGACACCAGCAAAAGCCGCAGGCATAATATATAGATCCGGCGCATTATTTAATTTTTGTGATGAGAGAAGGTTTCAGGCAGTTGCTGGGGTAAGTTGCTTTTTGAATCGGGTTAGAAATATCTTTAATACCATATCCTTGTGCCCGCAGGTCATTATCCATCGGAGTGCAGCGCATGAGGAGCCCTACGTCTGTGGCAGTTAGTATTGGTTGTTTCATGAGTTTAATTTGACTGTAGGTGACACCACGTTTTTAAAGGTTGTTGCAGCAGTTTGTGTAAGATACACCTGTTTAAGGATTCGTTAACTTTTGGGGAAATGTATCAACTTCGTTAACCTGTCAACCTGTTAACTGGTCAACCTCCTTAAACATTCAACATCAAACATTCAACATTAAACCCTACCTTCGCGCCCATCTTTAGAACCACCTCTTCCACAAACAAAAAGAAGGTTTACAAATGCCCAGGCATTAACGTGCACTGGCTCTGAAGATATTGGGTCAGAATATCCTTTTTGAAAATTCCTCCAAAGCACTCCGTCCCCGATCCAGTCACCCCCCTAACCAGTTTGTATGCGTCAGACACGTAATCCGTCTGTCTTTTTGTTATTGTTGGTATTATTGGTATCCGTTGCATCACCGGCGTTCACCCAGGTAACGGCGGGCATAAGGGCCAATGGACAAATTGTAAACCATGGCGACACCGTGCGCGTATGTGAAGGCAAATATATCACCTACCACAGCTCGGCACAAGGTTCTATCAATATCGACTGGGTGTTCACCAATGGCAACAAAACTACCCAAAACGGATTGGGACCTGTTAGCATAGTATATCCAACCGCAGGTTTCTATACTACCAAACAGGTGATTGCCGCGGGTAACATGGTCGATTCCATGGAGATAGTAGTGGAAGTCTCCAACAATAAGCCAACTGCGGGATTCAGTTTCTCTGCCAACAATGTATGCGGCAATACCAATATTCAGTTTACAGATCAGGCAATGGGTACAGGCTTAACCTATTACTGGAAGTTTGGCGATGGCAGTATCAGCACCGATGCCAGCCCTGCGTATCAATTTCTGAATGCCGTTGGTATGCCCGGTACAACCCTGTACTCCGTAAAACAAATTGTAACCAACCGGTATGGATGTATAGACTCCACCGCGCAGAACATTACCATTAGAAATGTTCCGGATGCGGCGGTAGGCAATGCCGATATCAACATCAATTATGGAACATTCAATGAGGTACCCACCTTTAAACGCTGCGCCAATGTACCGGCTTATATCTTCAGCTTTGTTAACGAATCAACCACTTCCCCTATCAATACCAGTTATGCCATTTCATGGGGCGATGGTACGCCCGATACCACCTTCAACAACTGGCCGGCAGCCACTATTATAAAACATATCTTTCCATTGGGCAGCAGTACCATGACGGTAAGCGTTACCGGTGCCGATGGATGTGTTGGTATAAAAAAATACATCGTATTCCTGGGTTCCACCCCCGCCGGTGGACTGGCGAGCCTTGGTAATACCGATGTTTGTTCGTCTGACTCCCTGCGGTTCGCCATCAATAATATTTCAGCCAACCCACCGGGTACGCAATATTCCTTCCTCATAAATGATGGTTCAGACCCACAGGTATTTATACACCCACCCCCGTCCATAGCGGCACATTACTTTAAGCAGGGTTCCTGTGGCTTCGTAAGCAGCAGTGGTAACACTACCTTTCCGAATGCTTTTGGCGCGTATCTTACCATTCAAAACCCCTGTGGCACTACCAGCCCTTCGGTAGTTCCTATTTATGTATCAGGCAAACCACGCGCTGCCATCTATGTGGCCCCTTCGGAAACCGTGTGTACCAATTCCAGTGTAGACATCATTAGCAACTCTACCTATGGCTCAGTGATCACGCCCACCGGGGGCACCGGTTCCACTTGTATCAATACCGGCAAACAGGTATGGACCATTTCACCCGCTACCGGTTATACCATTATGGCGGGAACCCCGGGCTCGTTAAATGGAAATGCATTGAACGGTTTTCTATGGACAAAAGGTTCCAACTCCCTGAACGTTGTTTTCAATACAACCGGTTTGTATACCGTAAAGCTGTACATCTTTAACGATAAGTGCGGGCTCGACAGCAATACCAGGGTGATCTGCGTTCGCAATCCGCCCAACGCTCAGTTCACCATGAACCGAAACAGCAGCTGCGGCCCCGGTAATGCCATCTTCACCAATACATCGCCAATAAACGGTTGCCAGGGCGATAAATACACGTGGAAGGTAACATACAGCGATCCGTTGGGTTGCGGTTCCAGCCAAACCCCGGCCTGGCAGTTTGCCAATGGGTCAACCCTCAACACAGCCTCACCCGAAATACAATTCAACATACCCGGCAAATATGTTATTCGCCTCACGGTTACCGCCAATGCCGCCGGACTGGCTTGTCCGGAATCTTATAAAGAAGATACTTTTTATGTAAAAGGATTGCCAGCTGCTGTTGTGAACCCTGTCAATGCGATCTGTATCTCTAATGGCCTTAGTCCATCGGCCACCGCCACCACCTGTTATTCCCAAGGTCCACTGGGTTATCAATGGTCGTTTGTCAATGGTACGCCGGCTACCTCCAGTCAACTGATACCCGGCATCATACAATACACCAGCACAGGCACCTATGCGGTTCAACTAAAAGTAATTGACAGCAGTTGTAATACCAGCGTTATGGTGAACACCACGGTTACGGTAACTGACAAACCTGTGGCCAATGCGGGGAACGATACCGTTATTTGCAGCCGATCGCCCATTTCCATTGGTACACCCGCCATAAATGGCGTAAACTATCAATGGTCCCCGGCAACAGGTCTCAACAGTTCCACCAGCGCGAATCCGGTTTTATTGCTCGATTATACCGGCACAGCCAATGATACCACCTATGGTTATAAACTCATCGCTTCTGTTGGTGCTAACTGCGCCACCGAAGATTCCCTTTACGTTACGGTAAAACGCCGGCCTGTTGTTACCATTACCACAGCAGCGGCAACTATTTGTATTAACAACAGCACCCAACTGGAAGGCGGTGGCGCTGACAGCTATACCTGGTGGCCAGCTACCGCATTGAATTATAAAACGCCCGATACAGTAATAGTTTCGCCCACTGTCACTACCACCTATTTTCTGGCAGGTGTTCTTGCCAATGGTTGTGCCGACACCGCGCATGTACAGGTAGTAGTGAACCCCGATGCCAAAGCGCAGTTCACCGCTACCGGTACCACCAAATGTGCCCCGGTAAATTTGGATTCTGTTATTACTACCGTTCCCTTTGCGGCAGGGAATGGACAATACACGTGGCTTGCGAATGGCGTTCAAATCGCCAGCAATACCAATGGCACATTCCCCAGCTACCCCATCACGGGCATGGCGCAGGATGTACTGGTAAAGCTGGTTACTGCCAGCTCCCATGGCTGTAAAGCCGATAGCATGGAGATGACCTTTCATACCGTAGCCGGTGTAACGGCTGCCTTTACAAAAGATAAGGCAAAGGGTTGCGGCCCCCTGCCAATAGCGTTTACCAATACCAGCAGCCAATTGAATGGCATTCAGTTCTTCTGGAACTTCGGCAATGGCATCAGCAGCACCCAGACTACGCCTGCAGCCATTACCTACAATACCAGCCCCGATTTTCGCGATACCACTTATTACATTACCCTGAAAGCTTTTAATGGTTGCGACACCTCGTATTACCACGACAGTGTGTTGGTATATGCCGATGCCAAAGCCCGGTTCACCGTAGATGCCACCAAGGGCTGTTCGCCTTTTGATGTAACCATCACCAACAGATCGGCAGGTAACAACTTTGCTTACTACTGGGATTATGATGATGGCCAAAAAGACACTACCACCCGCAACAATACTTTTGTGCATGTGTACCACACCGGAGCCATCGACACCTTCGATCTTCGATTGATTGCCGAAAACCAATGCCGTCGCGATACACAAACCATCAGCCTGTTGGTATTGCCCAATAACATAGATGCCCAGGTGTTGATAAACGGTACCCAGCTGGAAGGTTGCGCGCCCCATACCGTTGCGTTCAACAACAGCAGTACCGGCGCGTCAACCCTTACCTGGAACTTCGGTGATAATACCCCGATCATCAGTACCCCTAATGCTCAAAACACTGTAGGCCACACCTTCGCAGTCGGAGGCACATATACGATAACAATCCTGCTGCAGAACGAGTGTACCGATACCACCATCTATCGTAAGGTGATTGCCTATAATAAACCCACTGCCGCATTCCTGCTCAGCAACCCTGTTATCTGTACAGGCAATTCCATATTTACCACCAACAAAGCCGTAAACGCTTCTGCCTATGAATGGCTGTGGGGCGATGGTCAAACATCCTCGGCCGTGAATGATGCCCATGCGTATGCTGCCCCCGGCGCTTACACCATTCAACAGATAGCCAAAAAAGTAAACAACTCCGGACTGGTTTGTACAGATACCGCCTCGCGCGTATTGACAGTTACCGATAAAATTCAGCCGCAGATCGGCGTTCAACCCGGCAGGGCATGCATACCCTATACCATGCAAACAACCGCTACCGGTGCCGCCAATGCGCTACTAACAGAATGGACTTTCTACGACAGCGCACAGGCACCGTATACATTTAACGCCACTGGTCCCTCTGCTGCACATATTTATAATAAACCCGGCACCTATTCGGTAAAACTGGTAATACACACCACCAATGAATGTGCCGATAGCACCACCTATACCTTTGTGGTGAATAACACACCTGTGGTACAATTTGCACCCATCGACAACAGCACGTGTAACCACGATACCACCATTTCGTTCAATGCCAATGTGAAGTACACAAGTACAGACCCTGTACACCTGAAGTGGTTTATCAATAACAGTATACAGGGTATGGACCTGCCGTTTGCATATCGCTTCCAGGCATCGGAACTGGCAACAACCCCTACTCCATTTTTCATCAGTGTACTGGCAGAAAATGCAGCCGGTTGTGGCGATACTACCGCCGGTGGCACCCTGACTATTCAACCCCTGCCCCGTCCGCAAATCGCGTTCTCCCCTGCCAAAGTTTTAGTGCAACCCGATTACACCTTTACGTTCTGGGACACCATGCCCACCAATGCGAATAAAATCTATCAGTGGAACCTGGGTGATCGCACGCATCAAACCCGGTCGGGGCAAAAGATCACTTATGAATATGGTGATACCGGTATGTATAACGTGCAGCTTTATGTGCAGGACTATGGTACGGGGTGCCGGGGTTACGATACCGTGCAGGTTCGCATTCTGTATATGCCGGGTTATTTGTATGTGCCCAATGCTATTTGCCCGGGTTGTGCCAACAACGCATTGCGGCAATTTCTGCCTATGGGTAAAGGGTTATCACAATACCGGCTGCGCATTTTTAACTCGTGGGGACAAAAAATATTTGAAACCTCCCGGCTCGATGGTAATGGCGCCCCCAGTGAACCCTGGGACGGCCGGTACAATGGTCAGTACGTACAGCAGGATAGTTATGGCTGGCAAATAGAAGCCCGGTATGTGAATGGAACGGAGTGGAAGGGGATGGTTTTTCCTAATAGTGATAAGGCGGTTAAAGCAGGGTTTATTACCATAGTCAAATAGTTGACACGTTAACAGGTTGACACGTTAACAGGTTAACACGTTGATGGGTTAACACGTTGACAGGTTAACAGGTTGACAGGTTAACAGGTTAACACGTTGACAAGTTAACAAGTTGATAGGCGTGATTAAGGAATGAAGTAGGAAGTAAGAAGTAAGAGGTAGGGGGTAAGAAGTTGACAGGTTGACAAGTTAACGGTTGATAAGGTTGGCGAGTTGATGGTGTTAATAAAGGGGAGACCTGGCTGCCGCGCAAGCATGTATTTCTTTCTGCCCTCTGCCTTCTGCCCTCTGCTCTTCCCCTACTGCCTACTGCCTTTCTTAAACCAAATAACCTAATAACCAAATAACTGAATAACAGGAACTTTAAAATGAGTAAGCATCTATTAGTAGCAATCATAACCTTAATAGTGACAGGCGACTTACAAGCGCAGGATCCCGTATTCTCACAGCCGTTCTTATCGCCGGTTTATTTGAACCCGGCGGCAACGGGTGCAGGTGATTATGATCTTCGCTTCAGTGCTATTTATCGCCGGCAATGGTGGAGCATTCCCTCCCAGATCTCTTATAGTGCCGTATCGGTTGATAAATACCTGCCTTCCATGCACGGTGGTTTTGGCCTGCTGGGTACCCACTCTACAGAAGGTTATTTAAAAAAGACCGGCATATATGGTTCTTATGCCTATACCATTTGTTCAGGTACTTTATCTCCTGCCGAAAATGGGGATGAACCGCACTGGTTTGTCAGCGGTGGTTTACAATTTGGTTTTGTACAACGACGTATCGATTACAGCAAACTGGTATTTGCCGATCAGTTGAGTGCAGATGGAATAATTCCCGGTAGTGTAACTGCTGCCGATAAAGCAGTGAACAGTGGTAAATGGTATCCCGATTTTGCCGCCGGGTTGTTCTTCAATTATAACTGGAACGACAACAACCGCCTATTACTGGGCGGCAGCGCGCACCATATAAACCGGCCCGATGAATCGCTCACCAATACAGCCGATTCATTTCGCAGTCAGCTCCCCGTTCGCTGGACGGGCAACGCCATGTATACCTATACCAATCCCGATCAAACCTGGTCGTACAGCATTGCAGGCATTTTGTACAACCAGGCAAAACAAAATTCCTTTCAGGTGGGAACCGAGATCACCCAGAACGAATACGACATCAGTGTAGGGGTGTGGTACCGCGGCAGTATCAATTTTCAGAATTATGATGCGTTTACCGTTACCCTGTCTATTAACCTGGCAGGTCATAGCGGCGATGGCTATAAAGTACGCGCCGGTGCAGCACACGATGCCCCCATTGGTCAGAACCGGTATTCCTACACCACAGGCAGTTCTGAACTGGGTTTTGTGTGGGACCAAAGCACTTATAACCAGGACGCCAATAATGCATGCAAGCCGCGCATCAACAGCAAAAGTGCCTGTCCGATTGAGTAGATTGTTTGGTCCTGCTCCGGGTTTGCGCCGGTCTTGCCGCGCAAATTGCCTGGGTGTCGTTCGGACTTTGTTCGGACAAAGTGGAGATCAAACCCGGCTCAATACCGGCGTAATCCCCTAAGAAAGAACACAATAAATAGTTATTTTAACAGTGGCTTACAAAGGATCATGATCCTTTGCCTTGAACTTGTAGTCATTGAACAGTGGAAGCGGTTCTGTTACAAACAGCCTGGCGGGTGCTTTGAGCGTGGTGGTTTCTTTTTCGGGAGCAATGGTACGGGTCTCGTTTATTACCTCTTCATTTTTATAAACCATTCTCAGTGGTGTAGATTCAATGGTGGCCGGAAGGGAACTGAGTTGTTTATTATTCCTTTTCATGAGATGTGCATTTAGTAAGTTATCAGGTCGTTACATAGTATAAAAAACAGACCACATTTTTCTCAACAAGGCAACACGTTTTTGCACTTACTCTGTTGCTATTTTTCCTCAAGTGCGGCAACAATCATCAACACACAACCGATTCAGTCAGGCAATAGTTCTACAGCTCCTTTTTCATAAATGGAAATGGTATTACCAACGCTAACTTTTCCGATACCGTTATACAACAGGTTCTGGCCAAAAAGTATTTTGTTATTCTTCATCCGATAAGTGCTGAGCGTTTTAAGCGGTTCTTTCGCTTTTGTTCCAGCCTGCTGATCGATGGTTGTCATTACACAACGGGCGCAGGGCTTTACGCAATAGAAAGTGATACCATTGATCTCAAACTGTTTCATAGTATCTTCCTGGAAGGCGGTACCACCCGTAAATACAATATTGGGGCGAAACCGGTTCATGGGCAAAGGATCGGTTAAGCGGTTGTTAAGATCATCCAGCGAAGCCTGCCCTATCAGCAGTAATGGATACCCATCTGAAAAACTGGTAATTTCTTTATTGTGGGCGTACCGGCCATCAACAAAACGGTTGGTGCTGTCGGGCATATACATCAGCTTACACGAAATACTCAGGTGTTTGCTGAACCAGGCATCGGCCTCATCGCTCACGCGCCGGGCGCGGCAGTGATTGCCCCATACGTCAACCATGGTGGTGCCGGCAACGGTGGGTTCAAAAGGAACCAGCAACTCCTCCCCCGCAGTCCGGCTGTCCCGGATCAACAGGCCCTGCTCCGTAAGCGCTGGTTTCAGTAATGCCATGGCATTTACCTCGCGCTGGGTAATGAACTGATTATTATCGTCGACCAGCATCCATCTTCTGTCATGTTCAAAACCACGATCGGTGAGTGTGGCGCTGTTCAGCGCAATGCCGCCTAATGACTTTATGGGGTAAATGAATAATTCACTAACTGTAAGCATACGCGAAGGTAAAACCTTAGCATCAAAATTACCCGCGGCCCAACCTGCCATTTCTTTTGGTTGGCGCCCGGTCTGTACCGGGGCTTGTTCGGGATTTCTTTTGCTTTTCCCGAAGAAAACCCGGTATTCTCCCAGTGAAGACCAAAAGAAATCCCGAAGAAAAACGAGGGAGAGACTTCTCAAATAATTGGCTTCCAGCCAATTACAATCTTTATAGGCGAATCCCTGTATCGTAAACAAATGCTAATCAACCTACAAGCTGGTTTTCTCAATCCCATGTGCAAAAAAAATCCCGACGGTGACCGTCGGGATCCTGACACTTGTCAGCAGATATTTTGATGGATCGATACCCCAGTTAGGCGATACTAACCGAAAGTGTCCATGAATGATCTGTAGATTTCATGAATACCTCCTTTTCTTTGGTGAAACATAAATATACGCAAAAAACGTCATTCTCTTTTTGGGCAAAACCGAAAAATTTCTGGTATTAACTTTGCATTATCAGAAAACCTGATATAAATAATTATAGTGCGTTCCGGTTAACGTTGTTAAAAGTCTGAATCTCTATAGCAGCATTCTACGCAAACACTTTTCTATGATTATTTCGCCTTCGGCAAAGAACATTTGCAATACCTGCGGTGTTCGATACGGTACTTCTATTATTCCCACTATTTGCGAGATCTGTGCAGACGACCGGCAATACCCGGGTTTTACCGGGCAGATCTGGACGAGCTACAATGAACTGGCTACCCGGAGCACCATTCGGTTTTCCCGCTTACTATCAACCCTATACGATCTTCGAATTTCACCGGCATTTGCCATTGCGCAAAAAGCGCACCTGGTGCTTTCTTCCTCGGGCAATGTCTTATGGGATTGCCTGCCATTCATCGATGATCAAACCATTGCTTTTATCAGGTCATTAGGCGGTATCAGCGCTATTGCCATTTCGCACCCGCATTACTATAGTTTGATGCAGGATTGGGCTACCGCGTTCGACTGTCCTATTTATTTGCATGCCAGCGATAAAGAATGGATCAAAGACCCGGGTGGTTATATTGAGCTATGGAATGGCGCTTCAAAAAGGCTGTGGGACAATATCAGCATCGTTCATGTAGGCGGCCATTTTCCCGGAAGTACCGTATTGCACCTACCCGATCACGGAAGAGCAGGTTGTTTACTTACCGGTGACAGTATTTACATAGCGCCCAGCCGCCGGCACATGTCCTTTATGTATAGTTATCCCAACCATATTCCCCTTCCCAAAAAAGACATTGAATTCATCAATGAACGGGTACACCCCCTCGCTTTCGACGCGATGTATGGTGCCTTTGAATGGATGAATATCGCCGATGGTGCCCGCTCTATCTTTGAAAAATCCATCAGTCGCCATCTTTCCATTTATTAAGCTTCCAATATTTTACCATTGGATGACAAAAGCCCGCTACCGTTTTTTCACTGGAAAAACCAGATTAGTCACTTTTGGTACTCAGAGAAAACACTTAAGTCAATTTTTAATATATTTTTGTAAACTTGCAGCCCGCCGTTAGTTGTTTTAGGGATGAAGCATATAACGTGCATTTCTGGTTCCACGACTGCCTTGATTTTAGCAACCTCCGTTAATTGAAACTGGATAGTTATTCCTGTACCATTAGCAATTTATTGATAGTCATTAACCTTATCACCTATTTCCCTCGGTAAGCACCGGAGGGTTGCCAAACATATGTTGCCAATATGGGCCCTACACAGATGATCATAAATTGAAACCAGATGAAGAAGAAATTTACGGAAAAGGAAAATTGGCTCGCAGCATTTAATCAAGGAAGCAGTAGTGCATTTCGAATCATCTTCGAAAACTACAACAAGATCCTCTTTACCTGTGCCATGCAATTGGTAAAGGACAAAGAGCAGGCTGAAGATATTGTTTCTGAAGCCTTTACAAAACTTTGGCAACGCCATACTGTGTTTCAGACAGAAGAACATATAAAGGCATTCCTGTTTGTTGCCACCCGCAATGCCTGTTTGAATTACCTGAGGCATATTCAAAGAAAAACGGCCTCTCAAAGTGAATTATCCTATTTACAAAAAGACAAAGACGATCAGGATATTATCACCGACATGATAGAGGGCGAACTGTTGCGAAAGATCTATCCCCTGATAGAAACCCTGCCCAACAAATGCAAAACCATTTTCAAGCTCATTTATTTTGAAGATGCCAGTACCGATGAGGTGGCTGAAAAACTACACATCACCGCGCGAAATGTATTGAACCAGAAACGACGGGCCATACAATTGCTGAAAAAAAGATTACTGGTGGCAGTATTTGTAAGCTTTTGCCTGAACGGGTCAATTACCTGCAAACTGAAAAATGAACCCATCCCCGAAAACATAGTGTCTTTTTTATATATGCACTGAGTCACAATTGCCCAGATTTATTTTTATAGTTTTTTTTTGTCAAAAACGTCACTTCGTTGTTTTTATATAAGAAGGTAAAAAAGGCTCCGAGGGTTAGGCGCTTCCCATATGATTTGAGGCCACTTTGAAGTTTTAAATACCATAATTATGCAGGAAAAGGTAAATAGAATCACAAGTCTGATAGAGAAGTTCCTGGAAGAGAGACTGAGTGCAGAAGAGGATCTGGAACTTAAAGCATGGTTGGCGGAAGCTGAACATAATGATGCGTTTTTCAAACAACTCACCGATAAAAATGAGTTACGTGAAAAATTAAGGCTGTATGCAAGTGCTGATAGTGAAGCTATATGGAAGAAAACGCTGCAGAAGATCGATGGCGGTGCCAAACTGATAGATCTGTATCCGGAAAAGAAAACGTCAAAGACGCTTATTTTCAAAATAGCCGCAGCAGCGGTTGTCATCCTGTTTCTTTCAGTAGGCGGCTGGTACTTTAATCGCCAGTTCGCAACCAACCAAACAGCCAGTAACAATAAAAATAATGGTGGCGAAAAAAACAGGATCATTCCTGGCGGTAATAAGGCCACGCTGACCCTGGCTGATGGATCATCGATCATTCTGAACAATGTGCAGAATGGAAATGTGGCCGAACAGGGTCACATGCAGGTAACCAAGACTGATGGACGGTTAATATATAACAAGAAGCCGGATTCTGACGGATCTGTTAAATCAAATGATTTATTTAATACAGTTACTACCCCAAGAGGGGGCGAATACCAGATCACTTTACCTGACGGAAGTAAAGTTTGGTTAAATGCGGCTTCATCATTGCGTTTTCCTATAGCCTTCGCCGGGAACGAGCGAGTTGTCGAGCTCACCGGCGAAGCTTATTTTGAAGTTAACCCCCAAATCCAACCGGGCGCCCAACAGCAAAAAGGTCAAATTGCCAAAACACCATTTATCGTTAAAATAAACACCCCGGCCGGAAATAGAAACGAAGTAGAAGTACTGGGCACCCATTTTAACGTAATGGCCTACATCGAAGAAGGTGCCATCAAAACAACCCTGGTAGAAGGGAAAGTAAAAGTAACCTCCGGTAACAGCTTTCAAACAATACGCCCCGGCGAACAGGCAAAACTTGGTGCAGGCAATATATCCGTTCAACATGTTGATGCGGAAGATATAATTGGCTGGACAAACGGGTTTATCCCGGTTGGCGGCCACGATCTCGAATACACTATGCGGCAAATAGAACGCTGGTACGATGTCAATGTCGTGTTTCAGGGAAAAAAGCCCGAAACAGACTTTGAAGGCAGACTGCGCCGGGATGCTTCTATCCAGGACATAATCAAATTGCTCAATATCAATAATATAAAAGCCAGGTTGAACGAAAAAGACAGAACGATCATTGTAACGTCAGTGTAGTTACATTCAACTTATATATTAACGAAAGGCACCTATTTTATAGGGGTAAAAATAATTGCTCTCCCGTTAATCATTAAACCACATCTAACGCTGTTCTTCCATTGGAGAACGATATGAACCCGAACAGCGTTTAGCTAAAAGCTGCCCTGCGACCATGAGCTTGCTCGCTCATGGCTCGCAGTTGGGTAGCTTAATTTTTTTATATATTCATCCTGGCATCAATACGAAAGTGTAATTTTAACACACGGATATGGTATGTAGTTATCCATAAGGGGAAAACCTGTATTTTAGTCAACTTTTTTCCGATTGTGCAGGCATTTGGTTGACTATTTTTATTTTTACACACGAAATAAAGGTTTCAGTTCAAGGGGTATTTCAGGCGGTATTTCTCAATTTGGAGGAGGTCTCTGATTATGAAACACATAACTGCTTTTCTAATCATTGCTTGTGTACTTACAAGTGTGCCCGCACTTGCCCAAATCACTTTCTCCAAAAAGCATGTAACCATTACCGACCTGCGCAAAGTGCTGGAAAAAGAGGCAGGCTATACCATCTTCAACACCAATTCCATCTCTTCCCAAATAAAGCCGGTAAATATTAACGTTGTTAACGCCAGTATTGAACAACTGCTTGACGAATTTTTCAGGTACCAGACCTGTACCTACACCATCATAGACAAGATCGTTACGGTAATTCCCCGGGGCCGGCAAAGTGTTATGGGTAAAAAGCTAGCCAATATTAAAGGCAAAATATTGAATGAACAGGGCGATCCCATACCCGGTGCCACCATTACCATAAAAGACAGCCACCAGCAAACCAGCACCAACGAAGCCGGCGAATTCAAATTAAACGGAGTAGATGAAATTGAATTGAACATTATTGTTACCAGTATCAACTACGAACCGGAAGAGGTTAACTGGCAGGGAGAACCTGAATTGAATGTAAGGTTAAAACAACACATTAGTGAATTGAACAAAGTGCAGGTAGTTTCAACCGGCTACCAGAAAATCACAAAAGATAAAACCCCGGGCTCTTTTGTAAAAATAGACAATGAACTGCTCAACCGCCGCGTATCAACCGGCGTTATAGACCGGCTGGAAGGCATTACCAGTGGGCTGACATTCAATAAAAATATTAACCCCAATACCAACCAGTCAAACATTTCCATCCGGGGCAGAAGCACCATTTACGCAAATGCCAATCCCTTAATTGTAGTCGACAACTTCCCTTATTCCGGCGATATCAATAACATAAACCCCAATGATGTTGAAAGCATCACGGTTTTAAAAGACGCAGATGCAGCTTCTATCTGGGGCGCCTATGCCGGCAATGGAGTTATCGTTATTACCACCAAAAAGGGCCGGTATAACCAGCCGCTTAAACTTTCCGCCAACAGCAATGTGACAGTAGGTCAAAAACCTGACCTGTATTTTAAACCTGTATTAAATTCCTCCGACTTTATAGATGTAGAGAAATATCTATTCGGTAATGGATTTTATAATATTAATGAATCAAACCAGCTTCGCCCGGCCTTATCACCCGTAGTTGAAATTCTCATTAAAGAAAGAGACAAGTTGATTTCGCACGACGAGGCCGAACAACAATTAAATGTGTTGCGGGGTCAGGATACACGTAAAGACCTTGAAAAATATTTCTACCGCTCCAGCGTCAACCAGCAATACTCGGTAAATGCCAATGGTGGCAGCGCCAACAATAATTATTATTTGTCACTGGGTTATGATAAAAACCTTGACAACCTGGTCAGGAACGGTTATGATCGCTTAACCCTTACCGCCAATAATTCATTCTCCTGGTTAAAAAAGAAACTGGAACTGAATACGGCTATTGTTTATACCGAAGCCCGGGCACAAAATAATAATATCGGAGCCTTGAACGCTCCCTACCCTTACCTTGACCTGGTAGATGATTATGGGAATGCCTTAACCGCACCTGCAGATATCAGACAGGCATTTAAAGATACAGCAGGCAAAGGGAAACTGTTAGACTGGAACTATCGGCCTTACGACGAACTGAGGAATAGTAATAATACCTCAAAAACAACCGACTATCGTATTAATGGTGATGTTAAATACACCCTATTTAAAGGATTGAATGCAACGGCTCTTTATCAATACAATAAAGGATTTATTGAACAGAATAATTATTACAGCCAACAAACTTACTTTACCCGTAATTTAATAAACCAGTTTACAGAGGACACGGGACTGATCGTCCATCATATTCCCCTGGGCAGCATTTTAGACCAGAATACAGTTCAATATGAAACGCACAACATTCGTACACAGTTAAACTATAATACTGGCTGGTATAATCGCAATCACAGCCAATACCACCAGCTTACCGCATTGGCGGGCGCAGAGGTAAGGGGTACAAAAACATATTATGATGCCCTACGTACCTATGGGTACAATCAAAGTTTGTCCAACCTCTACCCCGTAGATTACGAGAATACCTATCCCCTGTATCAGGCGCCGGCTGCCTCTAAAAAGATCGAATACAGAAACAACAGCCGTACCCAGACAGACAATTTTGTTTCTTATTACCTGAACGCAAAATACATTTTTCAAAGAAGGTACATTTTATCGGCCAGCATTCGCAAAGATGAATCGAATCTCTTTGGCGTGAAAACCAACCAGAAGGGCGTACCCCTTTGGTCGCTAGGCGCCAGCTGGGAATTGAACCAGGAAAAGTTTTATACAATTGGCTGGTTACCCCTTTTGAGATTGCGTGTCACCAATGGGTACAAAGGCAATGTTGACAGAACGGTGTCTGCATTCACTACTGCCAGTATTGATGCGCCCAATCTGTATAATGTATTGTCTGCGTCTATCGATAACCCACCCAACCCATCCTTACGGTGGGAAAAGAATCATATGGTCAATTTCGGGGTTGATTTTGCGACAAAGAACAGTATTGTAGAAGGCAGCCTGGAATATTATACCCGTAAAGGAATTGATCTTATTGGTAACAGTCCGCTTGACCCTACCACCGGTGTTACCCAGTTCAGGGGGAATACAGCTGATATGAAGGGCAAAGGCGTAGACATCATGCTTCGCACTAAAAACATCAATAAACAGTTTAAATGGTTCAGCACGCTGTTGTTTAGTTATAATGCAGATAAGGTTACCGATTATAAAGTACAGCAAAGCGCGGTTTGGTATTATTGTGATCCCAGGTATATGAGTCCCATTAAAGGCAAACCGCTTTATTCTATCTACAGTTTAAAATGGATGGGCCTCGATCCGAATACCGGTGACCCACTTGGTTACCTCAATAAAGAGATCAGCAACAATTACAGCGCCATAAATAATTCATCGGATCTCTCTAACCTGATATACAGAGGCCCGGCCAACCCGGTTTATTTTGGTAGCCTTCGTAATAATTTCGGTTATAAACAAATGGAGCTGTCGTTTACCATTACCTGGAAAATGGGATATTATTTCAGAAGACCTTCCATAAATTATTATAATCTGTTCTATGGGCCTGTGCCAGGCCACCCGGATTATGAAAAGCGGTGGCAGAAACCAGGTGATGAAAATATTACCTCTGTACCATCCATGACATTTACTGAGAGTTTAAACAGAAGTAGTTTTTATTCTTATTCGGATATATTGATCGAGAAGGGCGACCACATCAGGTTGCAGGATGTTCAGTTAAGTTATCAGCTTAACAAAAGCGAGATGCGGTGGTTGCCCGTGAACCAGTTCAGGGTATACGTGTACACCAATAACCTTGGAATTCTTTGGAAGGCCAATCATGCCGGTGTTGATCCGGATTATATTTCAGGTGTTATTCCGCCCAGAACTATTGCCGCAGGTTTAAAAATCGATTTTTAGTCAGCTTATTCCTTTTCCAATGAAAGTTAATAACACATATCTCGGCTTATTTATACTTTGTTTGGGCATGCCCGGCTGCAGCAAAAAGGAATTTCTGGATGAAAAACCCAACTCCAATGTAGTTGTTCCAACTTCCCTTGAAGATTTTCAGCAGCTGCTCGATGACGAGGCCACATTAAGTTTTACACCTGCTTTAGGCGAGTTATCTGCTGATAATTTTTACATACTGCCCGGTTACTGGCAAATACTCAGTAAAAAAGAAAAGAATGCCTATGTATGGGCAGAAGATATTTACGAGGGAGAAGGTAAGGTTACAGACTGGAATACGCCCTATGAACAGGTATTAACTGCCAATGTAGTACTGGATGGATTGAATAAGGTTTCCCAAACACCGGGCAACCTGCAACAATGGAATAACCTGAAAGGTGCTGCCCTTTTTATCAGGGCTTATGCTTTTTATAACCTGGCGCAGGTTTTTGCCATGCCATATAACGCTGAAACAGCTTCAGCAGACCTGGGCATACCTTTAAAGCTTACGCCCAATGTTGATGAAGAGTTAACACGAGCATCCATTCAGCAAACCTACACGCAAATATTGAATGACCTGCAGCTGGCTAAAGAGCTGTTACCGGAAACAGTAACCATTTACCTTAACCGGCCCAACAAACCAGCCGCCAATGCCTTACTGGCCCGCGTATATTTAAGCATGCGTGATTACGAAAATGCAGGCCTCTATGCCGATAATTGTTTAAAGCAATTTAATGCGCTAATTGATTATAACTTAAAGGACCTGATTACATCGAGGCCCTTCGATCGTACGAATGTGGAAACTATGTATCAAAGCAAGATTAGTGAAACCAATGTAGTAAAAGGCATTAGCTATTGTTACCTGGATACCTTGTTGTATAGTCAGTATGCAGTAAATGATCTGCGGCGTTCGCTGTTTTTTACCGTAGCAGCCGGAGGTAAGGTCAATTTTAAAAATACTTATAACGCATCCAACTATGCTTTTACCGGTTTAGCAACCGATGAAATGTACCTGATCAGGGCCGAATGCCGCGCCAGGGCAGGCGACGTTACCAACGCCATTAATGACCTGAATAAGCTGCTGATACAAAGATATAAAACCGGCACTTTTATTCCTTATACCTCATTGACTGCAAAAGAAGCCTTAGATACGATACTTATTGAAAGAAGAAAAGAAATGCCTTTGCGAGGCGTACGCTGGACAGACATGAGGAGACTGAACATTGAAAAGCGTAACATTATTCCAACCAGGATGATAAACAACCAGCCGTATACCTTACCGGCCAATAGCAACAAGTATGCGCTGCCCATTCCCCCCGATGCCCTAATGATGGGGCATTATTTACAAAACAAGAGAGACTGATTTCATTTTATCAAAAGGCCAGTCATAAAAAATGACTGGCCTGTTAGAATGACTTGTACTTTATAATTGATGTGACTACAGCATGCATACTACATTAACCTCATCAATTAAACAGAGCTTTAACTACCAATTACAGCTGAAACCAACCGCCTTCGTGGCAAGGCGCATAATTGTTGGGTTGACCGATGGGATCGGGTTGATAGAAAGTGCAAACGCCGGCGCCAATAAAGCAATCATAATCTTCTCCAATAATACCTACCCGCACATACATGCTTCCGTTCCAAACGTATTGAGGTGAATTTGCGCATTGTTCGCAATTGGTAGCAAATGCACCACCAACGCCAGCCAGAATTGCAATCGCAACGAATGCCACTTTAATTTTGTTCATTGTTGTCCTTTTTCTAATGGTTAATCGCCTACTCTATTATGCAGGTTTTCGGCTACGCCTGACCTGTTACCGCCACGCAGCTTACTCCGGAATAAGTGCAATAGCAAAACAGGAAAGAGTTTATGTATTTGATAAGTGTTTTTTATGCGCCCGCTGTACGTACTGCCTCTACTGGTTCCCTCTTTTTAAGCCAGATGCCCAATAGGGAGATAACAACAAAAAACAGGTTAAAGAAAAGGTGTTGAGGCCAGGTGAGTTTTCTGATCACGCCACCACAGGAACAGGGAACATAATCGAACGCATGTAGCAGTATAGCCACTGTGTAGATCGTAAACGCTGTCATGAGCACAAAGGAAGCATACAACGCAGACACTCTGGTTTTCTCGAACATCAGGCCAATGGAAATCAATACTTCAATAATAGGAATACCCCAAACCAGGTAAGGGGTCATCCAGTTAGGGAACGGTTGATTGTTCATTTCGCCAATAAAAGTTTTAAACGCAAGCCATTTGCTTACACTTGCATATAAAAAAAGCAATATCAACAAGGAAGATATTATTTCAATAATAATCTTTCTTTTCATATATGAATGGGTATTAAGGGCGCAAGAGTTATTGACGAATGGAAGCATCCCAAATTTCACTGGTTCCTGTTAAACGTTAGATGTAGGTTAGAATAAGGTGTTCAGGGGATAAGGTAGAAAGGTAGAATTGAGAGCGATTGATAGAACTAAAGTTATATACTAATAGACTATGTTCAAAAATTTATATCAGTTATTTTTAGATTATTTAAGTTACATCTTCCAGTTTGCCTTATAATGCAAATAAACATCCTTTTAACAATTAATCAACCAACACATGATTGCATAAAACAAAAACTGGTTAGGCGTCGAATACCCATTATATATTTTTACGGTTCGTTTAAATACCGCTTCCCGGGCAAACTACATAAAAAAAACGGGTCAATTACAGATCCCGTGTTTTTTAATAAATAATTCATCATAAGTTATTAATATAAAAATCTCCATTCATAAAGGCAGGGTATACATCAATGATAGGTTCATTCATTGACATAACAAGACACAAAATCTTCCAATATGGTAGACTAACTACACAGTAATGGTTTACCTGTATACTTCAATACAAGCTTTCGGCTATACCTGTTATATAACCTGTTGCCTCCTTTATAACTGTGCCCGTTTATTGATCGGCCGGCACGTATTTCCCAATCCGATGCGGTGAATATTCCTTAGGCCGGGCAACCGGATCGGGCTGGTAATACGTACATACACCAGGAGTATCGTGGCAGTTATAGTCGGTACCAAAATCACCAACGGGTGCAAAAGCATTGTTCACGGGAATATACTGAGGCTGGTCATTGTCTTGCATATAAAAGCTGGTGGCAATAGCGCCGGCAATGGCAATGGTAATGGCGGTAATGTTTAAAACAAGTTTGATCCTTTTCATTTCAGGTGTTTAATGGTTAACAGTAGCTTCCGGAATAGGGAAGTCATTTGGGTGCATACAAATCCAATAAATAACGGTTATTCGAATACCTCACGTATTCAAACATGCGTATTATATAATCTGCATACATTAAAATAATACTTGCAAAACTTGTTCGGTTGGAAGAGTCACGTTAGTCGGAAAACGGCAGACTATCCATCTGGGTTATGAATACAATCACGCCGAATACCTGCTTTGAGGTTTGGAAGTTTACCGGGGAATCTGAATAAAAATAAAGAAGAAAAAGATTTTATTCAAATAAAATCATCAAACAATGATCTTTTCATATCATTGTAAACGTTATATATCTATATTGTACAGGAGATCAGGAACTTTCATTGTTGTCATCCTTCTTTTGCAACTGCCTTATTATTGCATTCATTATAGGATAACGTAAAAACCGGCCTCTTGCTATCCACACTATAATACCCAACAGCAAATAAATACCGGCTACTATCAAAAAACCGGCATACGGTTTTCCTATCCAGTTACTCAACGCCCAGGCGCCGGCAATACTTCCAAAAATCAAAAAAAGTAAAAAAAACAGGGCAACAATGGTAATGGCGATCAACTGACTTATGATCAACGAGGTTTTTTCAGCAATCTGTAGTTTGGTTAATTCAACCCTGGTATTGATATATTCCTTTACATGGTCGGTTAATCCCTCCCACTTGTCAAATGAATTACTCATAATGCCCGTATTAATGGTCTATCCGGCTATCCACATTAAAAAATTATTAGAATGGCGGCTATCCTGCACAAAGTTAACCGCACGCGACTTACCTTGAAATGATTGATATCAGTCTTCTTACCTCAATACGCCCCATTTTTTATAAAATATGTAGAGCAGGTGAAACAAACTGAACTGTTTATAAAACAATATGTTATAAAATACCAATGAATATACGACCATTGGCATAAATTTTTAAAATCATATAACATACGTTATATATCAGATATGAAATCAAAAGAAATGCCGCAGTTAAAAAGACCAAATAGTGACCCCAGACCCTCGTCCCTGCCCCGGACCTCCCCTGACAGCGGCAATGAACAATTGATACACTTTCTCGAAACAGATACACCGCCAACCTATACGGCTCAACAGCTGATACAGGCTTTGCCTGCCGCCATCTATACCTGCGATGCCAATGGTTTTATTCTTTCTTATAATAAAGCCGCCGCGGCCCTGTGGGGCCGGGAACCGGAAATTGGTAAAGAGGCCTGGTGCGGTTCGCCTATAATATACACGATGGATGGAAAGGCGCTGGCATTAGACCAGTGCCCAATGGCGATTGCCATAAAAGAAGGACGGGAAATTCAGGACACCCCCATCATCATTGAACGCCCCGATGGCAAGCGGCGGATCATTATGCCGCATTCCAAACCTTTTATAAATACCGCCGGAAAAGTAACTGGTGCCGTTAACATGCTGGTGGATATAACAGAGCAAAAGACTGTAGAAGAAAGTAACGGTCATTTTGCGGCCATTGTTGAATCTTCTGACGACGCTATTATTAGTAAAACCCTGGATGGTATTGTCACCAGCTGGAACAATAGCGCTGAAAGGATCTTTGGCTATACTGCCCAGGAAATGATCGGCGTTTCCATTACCAAAATAGTTCCGCCCAACAGACTGGATGAAGAACCTGCAATACTGAAGCGTTTAAAAAGAGGTGAACGCATCGATCACTTCGAAACCAAACGTATTACCAAAGATGGCAGACTGCTCGATATTTCACTCAGTATTTCCCCTGTTAAAAACAGTAAAGGTATTATTATAGGTGCTTCCAAGATTGCCCGGGATATCACCGCCCAGAAAAGAGTAGAACAACAGATAAAGGAAAGCGAAGAACGATTGCGCCTGGCCATAGAAGGCGAACAAAGGAAAGCCAAAGAAGAGCTGGAAAAGACGGTACTGGCCCGTACCAATGAACTGCTCAGTACCAATTCGGCACTCGAAAAATCGAATCACGAACTGGAACAGTTTGCATATATAGCCAGTCATGATCTGCAGGAGCCATTGCGCAAAATTCAAACCTTTGCCGATATGGTAAAGGACCATCTTCACGACAGCCAGTTAACTGAAAAATATTTTACCAGGATCTATTCTTCAGCCAAACGCATGTCGACACTTATTAATGATGTGCTGAACTATTCCCGGCTTACCAAAACCGGTGAACAGTTTCAAAAAACAGATCTCAATAAAGTATTGAAGGATGTATTATTTGATTATGAGTTACTCATTGAACAAAAACAGGCAACTGTTCTTCATACCGACCTGCCCACCCTTAAAGGGATCCCTTTGCAGCTACACCAGCTGTTTGCGAATTTGATCAGCAACTCATTAAAGTTCTCAGAAAATAAACCGGTCATCAACATTACGTCAACAATGCTTTTGGAAGAAGAAAGGGAATATGTAAAACTGGTTTTTAGTGACAACGGCATCGGTTTTGAACAACAATATGCGGAACAGATCTTCATCATCTTTCAGCGCCTGAACAACATGCGAACCTATAGCGGAACAGGTATAGGACTGGCATTATGTAAAAAAATTGTCGATCACCACGATGGTATCATTACCGCTAAAAGCGCGCCCGGTATGGGCGCTACCTTTACCATTATACTGCCAGTAAACCACTAATATTAAAAGACGGGCCTGTTATGTAGACCCTCTTACGATCAATTTTGCGGTAAGCTCTATCTCCGTTTTGGAGAGCTTGCTTTCTGTGCTTTCGCATTGTTCCATCAACAGGGCCACCGCTTTTTTAGCAATGGCTTCAACCGGTTGTTGAATACTGGTAATGCCGGGTGGATAGATGCGAAAGATATCGTGATCATCGAAGCTGATAACGGCAATGTCTTGCGGAATAGACATTTTTAACCGGTTGATGCTCTCCAGCCCCAGGATAGCCAGATAGTTGGTGGCAAAGAACAACGCATCCAGATGTGGATTATCCTTCAGCAACGCCGCAATTAACTCAACGGCTTCATCGCGTTGGTGTGTATAGGGTATTTTAAGAATATTGTCTTTATTCAGCCGGATGCCCTCTTTTGAAAGCGCCCCGATATACCCATCGAGCCGTTCTTCCATTTGTATAACGTCAAGGTCTACAGTAACAAAACCTATTTCCCGATAGCCCCGTTCAAACAAGTGCGCCATCCCCTGCGCAACGGCCTCCGTATTATTCACCAATACATGTGAAGCTTCTACAGCCGGCAAATAGCGGTCAATCAACACAACAGGCCGGTTCAACTGAACCAGTTGCTGTATATCATCTTCCATATGCGGTGCAGGCGTTATCAGGTAACCATCCACCTGCCGTTGCGATAACATATTGATCAGCTCCTTCCCTTTCGATGCATTATTCTCGGTACTGCAATACACTACCCGGTAGCCATATTGTTCGGCTTCTTCTTCAATCGTTTTTGCCAACGTAGCAAAAAATGGGTTGCCGATGTTCTCTACTATCAGCCCCAGCGTTTTTGATTTGCCGGTACGCAAACTGATGGCCAACTGGTTGGGGTAATACCCCGCATTACGGGCTACCTCAATCACTCGTTTTTCAACAGTTTCGCTGATGCGCATTTTGCGGGCCTTACCGTTCAGCACAAATGATACGGTCGACGATGCTACTCCCGCCATTTGAGCAATATCTTTTATGGATACTTTTTTCATATGGTTTTTGTATTATCGGGTCAATGCCTGGGATACCGAAAACGGATATGCAGCCGGTGTTGTTCCCCGGATATAGGAAGGCTTATTTTTCACATCGTATAACAATGTGCCGCCTTTCTGTAACTGACTGTGGTCGATCCAGTTTTTTGTATGTGCAACTCCGTTCAGTGAAATATTGTGAATATAAAAGTTGTTTTTGTCTGTTGCAGGGGCCTGTATCACCAGCTTTTTTCCATTTTCAAAACTGAGCGTCATTTTGCGGAATAACGGTGTTCCAAAAACGTATTGGGTTGTACCCGGACAAACAGGATAAAAGCCCATGGCTGAAAATACATACCAGGCCGAGGTTTGCCCGTTGTCTTCATCACCGCAATAGCCATCAGGTGCCGCATGGTATAATTTATTCATCACCTGCCGGATCCAGTATTGGGTTTTCCAGGGTTCGCCGGCAAAATTGTACAAATAGATCATGTGCTGAATGGGTTGGTTGCCGTGGGCATATTGTCCCATATTCATGATCTGCATTTCACGGATCTCATGGATAACACCCCCATAATAACTTTCATCAAAAACCGGTGGCAGGGCAAATACGGTGTCCAGCATTTTGGTAAACATTTTCGAACCACCCATCAGGTTTGCCAGCCCCTGTACATCATGGAAAACGCTCCAGGTATAATGATAGCTGTTGCCTTCGGTAAAAGCATCGCCCCATTTAAACGGATTGAACGGCGATTGAAAACTACCATCCTTATTTTTTCCCCGCATTAACAGCGTTGTGGTATCAAACAGGTTGCGATAGTTCATGCTGCGCCTGGCAAAACGATCCACTTCTTCTTTAGGACGGTTTATTGCTTTGGCCAGCTGACTAATGGCAAAGTCGTCATATGCATATTCCAGCGTGCGGGCCGCATTCTCATTGATCTTTACATCATATGGCACATAACCCAGTTGGTTGTAATACTGAACGCCTTTTCTTCCCACAGATGAAAGCGGGCCTTCATTTTCTGTATTCTTTACAATAGCTTCATACAGGGTATTGACATCATACCCACGTATTCCTTTTATATACGAATCGGCAATCAGCGAGGCCGAGTTGGAGCCTACCATGCAATCGCGATGGCCGGGGCTCGCCCACTCAGGTAACCAGCCGCTTTCTTTATAGGTGTTTACCAGCCCCTGCATGATCTGGCTGTTCAGGCTGGGATACATTAATGTAAAGAAGGGGAATACTGCCCTGAACGTATCCCAAAAACCATTGTCAGTAAACATATAGCCTGGTAACACCTGTCCGTTGTAAGGGCTATAATGCACTATTTCATTGGCCTTGTTGTATTCATAGAATTTACGGGGAAATAACAGCACCCGGTACAAACAGGAGTAAAAGGTTTGTAATTGATCGGGCGTGCCACCTTCTGCAAGCAACCGGCCTAACTCGCGGTTCCAGGATTCACGGCCTTTTTTACAAATGGCATCGAACGAATCATTGCCCAGTTCCCGCTGCGCATTTAGCTCAGCCTGTTCAAAACTTATAAAGGAGGAAGCAGTTCTTATATGGACCTGTTCGCCTTTTTTGGTTTTGAAACCAACAATGGCGCCCGTGTGATTGGCCTGGTATTCCAGGGTATCCTTCGCCAGTGTTTTATCATGCCAGGCATGTGCTATCGTAAAATCTTTATCGAAATAAACTACGAAGTAGTTTTTAAATCCTGCAGGCACGCCTCCGCTGTTGTCAGCTGAATAACCAATGATCTTTCTTTCTCCCGGAATGATCTTTATATAGGAGCCTTTGTTGAAAGCATCGATTACAATGAATGAACTGTCGCATGCCGGAAAAGTGAATCGCAATTGGGCAGCACGGTCCGTGGGAGTAATTTCAGTGGTTACATCGGCATCGGCCAGGTAAACACTATAATAGTAAGGGGTAGATTTTTCTGTTTTATGGGAGAACCAGCTGGCGCGTTTGTCCTGGTCGAAATTCATTTTCCTGGTAACCGGCATAATGCTGAACTGGCCGTAATCATTTATCCAGGGAGAGGGTTGATGGGTTTGTTTAAAACCCCTGATCTTTTCGGCGCTGTATTGATACGTCCAGCCGTCGCCCATTTTGTTTGTTTGGGGAACCCAAAAGTTCATTCCCCAGGGCAGCGCAATGGCTGGATACGTATTTCCGTTAGAAAGTTCAATTCTTGAATCGGTCCCCATTAACGGGTTCACATAATCCACGGGTTCAACCGGGATCTGGCTCGTTTGGGCATAGGAATAGCCATACCCAAACATCACTAGCAGGCAGACAATCGCTCTCATGTACTCAGTTAATTTAGTTGTATCTACGGGGAGGTAGATATGAATAAATCCGTAACAATGTTACACATCTAAAACGATTTTGCAAAATTAAAAAGAGCCCTGCTCAAATATTTTTTTCTGCTATCTACTGTTTTACGCACCGGAAGCCTGTATGTTCAAGACCGGTATCAGGTGAAGTTTTCATCCGGGCCGATACACGATAGCTGGCGCAATAAGATGCATGACACAAAAATGAACCACCGCGCACCACTCTTTTAGGAACAGTGGGTTCATCAGGATCGTAACTGGCGGCAGGCCCGGTGGGGTTCTCCAGTTTCTTTGCTGCCACCTGGGCATAATAATCTGAGCGGTACCAATCGGAACACCACTCCCATACATTACCGGCCACATCATATAAGCCATAGGCATTGGCGGCAAATGACTTAACCGGCGCCACCCGCGCAAACCCGTCAGCCACCGTATTACGATCAGGGAAATGTCCCTGCCAGATGTTTGCTTTCGGTTGTCCCTTTTCGACAGGCTCATTGCCCCAGGTATAGGTTTGATTGGCTAACCCTGCGCGGGCAGCCCACTCCCACTCCGCTTCTGTTGGCAATCGCTTGCCCGCCCATTTTGCGTACGCCATGGCATCGTCCCAGGAAACCTGTACTACAGGATAATTCTCTTTTCCTTTTAAGTTGCTGCCCGGCCCTTCCGGGTGTTTCCAGTCGGCCCCTTTCACCCATTGCCACCACTGGCTTACATCATTCAATGCAACAGCATGTACCGGCGGTGTAAATACCAGTGAAGCTGCCACCAGCAGGCTGTCGGCCGGTTTGGGTGTGCCTGGCGGCAGTTGTTTTTGTAATTCCACCCAATCGGGTGTACGTTCTGCGGTTGTTAAATAGTGGGTGGCTTTTACAAATTCCATGAACTGCGCATTGGTTACTTCGGTAGCATCCATATAAAAGCCATCTACGTGTACGGCATGCTGCGGATATTCATCCGGTCTGCCTTCCTTATCTGCAGCTCCCATTTGAAAATCACCACCGGGGATCTTCACCATCCCGACATAGGAGCTTTTGCCATTGGCAACAATTGAATCAGTTGAAGTGGCAGCCGCAAAACGCGATGGCAGGTTCGAGGTGCAGGACATAATAGTATCGCCTTTAGGGATACTATCTGTTCTTGCCGCTACTTTACCGCCTGATTGGTTACATGCTGCAATTACTGCTACTATAGCTACGGCACATATGGCGATTACGCTGCTGCTATTTTTACCTGTCAATCTCATTCTGCGTTTGCTGATTTTGTAAACAAAGGAAAATCCGGGCTCTCCCGGTGTTGCTGTTGCATAATTGTCCGGATCTGCTGCACTACATCCGGGTGTTTATCAGCCACATTATTTTGCTCGCCCTCATCTGTTGTCAGGTCATACAACTCTATAGGTCCATTGGGCTGCTCCGTTACATTTAATTTTATGCCTTTCCATTTTCCCATTCGCACGGCCTGTTTACCGCCCTGCTCATGAAACTCCCAATATAACCAGGGGTGCATGGGTGCATTTTTTTGTCCCAGCAAGGCCGGTACAATTGAAATGCCATCGATGTTTTTAGGTTTCGGGGCATGACCCAGTTCGGCAAACGTGGGTAAAAGATCCCAGAAGGCGCCTACATAATCGGAAGTACCGCCCGCTTTTATTTTACCGGGCCACCAGGCGATCATAGGCTCCCGCATGCCGCCTTCGTACAGGTCTCTTTTAATACCCCGTAATGGGCCATTACTGTTAAAGTAATCCGGATCATTGCCGCCTTCCTTATGCGGACCATTATCACTTGAGAAGATCACCAGGGTGTTTTTATCAATACCATCTTCTTTTAATTTTTGCAGGATCTGTCCAACATATGCATCCAGCCGGCCTACCATAGCGGCATAAGCAGCCCGGGGAAACGCCTGTGGCGCATAGCCTTTGCCATTCCATTTGGGTACCGGAATGGAGTGTTCATTGAGTAGCTTTTTGTATTTCTCAAATAAACTGTCGTTGGGCACCTGTAAGGCAGCGTGTGGCAGGGTATAAGAGAGAAATACAAAAAATGGATTGCTTTTATGCTGATCAATAAACTGCAGCGCTTTCTGGTGTATTAAGTCTGCCGAGTAATCAGTTGGCTGATCTGGTGTATTGGCGGCGAAGTCAACCCGCGTATCGTTTTCCCATAAATGATCAGGGTAATAATCATGTGCCAGCGACTGGCAATTGTATCCATAGAATGCATCGAATCCCTGTTTAATTGGATCGCCTGAGGAGGCTACCGGGCCCAGCCCCCATTTTCCAAAATCGCCGGTGGCATAACCTGCCTGCTTCATTACTTCTGCAATGGTAACGGCCGTATCGGGTATGGGCCATTGTCCTTCCGGTTGCACTCCTTTATTGCCCCGAATGGGGGTATGCCCTGTATGTTGACCAGTAAGAAAAGATGAACGGGAGGGTGCACATACGGCTGTGCCGGCATAAAACTGCGTAAACCGCGTGCCTTGTTTAGCCATGGCATCCAAATGCGGCGTTTGTATCAGCTTTTGTCCATAACAACCCAGATCGCCATAGCCCAGGTCATCTGCAAGGATGAAAATAATATTGGGTTTGGCTGTCTTTGCCTGTTGGGCATCGCTTTGCTGGCACAGGAACAATACACTTAAAACAGAGAAGGCGATCTTAACAAATGATTTGTTCATTTTCATTGGCATTGATTGATCTGTTATTACTCCACTAAATTAATAGAATTAACAATACAGATCATATTCTGAAAAAGAATACACTATTGAATAAAAATATTCAAATGCTAGTAAATAACCATTGGATTACTTTATTTTGAAAAAAAATCACGGGATGAACCAAATCATTGAAAAAATTAAACAAACAGCCCAGTTTTTAGAAGAGAAAGGATTCACCGGCGCTTCCACCGCTATTGTTTTGGGCACCGGCCTGGGTTCTTTTATTGACCGGGTTGAAGTGATCCGGCAAATTTCTTACAATGAGATCCCGCATTTTCCCACCTCTACTGTTGAATCGCACAAAGGTAAACTCAGCCTCGCCAGCCTTGGCGATAAAAAAATACTGATCATGCAGGGCCGCTTTCACTATTATGAAGGTTATAGCATGCAACAGATCACTTTTCCGGTAAGGGTCTTCCAGGCATTAGGTGTAACCAGCCTGTTGTTGAGCAATGCTGCCGGCGGCATGAACCCCGAGTACAAAAAGGGCGATCTTGTGTTACTGACCGACCATATTAACCTGCAACCTGAAAATCCCCTGCGCGGCGTAAACGAACCCGGTCTGGGGCCCCGGTTCCCAGACATGAGCCAGCCTTATGACCTCCGTTTAAACAAAGTATTTATTAAAACGGCGCTTGACCTGGCAGTTCCACTGAAACAGGGCATTTATGTGGCCGTGCCCGGGCCTAACCTGGAAACAAGGGCTGAATACCGTTTTCTTCGCGTGATCGGCGCTGATATGGTAGGTATGAGCACGGTACCAGAAGTTATTGTTGCCAATCAGATCGGACTGTCCTGTGCAGCCGTTAGTGTGATCACCGACGAATGTGATCCCGACAACCTGCATGCCGTGAATATCGATGAAATAATTGCTGTGGCCGCCAAAGCCGACGTAAAACTGAGTTCCGTATTCAAAAGCGTTATTGAACAATTATAGTGTTTGTATAGTGGCTGTTGACTGACCATTGATCAACGACCGCAAAAAACTGCAGAGTTCTGAAAACCGGGATGGTTTTGTAATAAACGTTACCGCGCCCAATTCTTTTGTTCTGAGAATATCTACCGGGTTTGAACTGGTGGTGTAAATGATTACCGGAACGTCTTTGAGGTGGTGGGTTTGTTTTATTTCTTTTAGAAATTGCAAACCACCCATGCGGGGCATATTGAGGTCGACAAAAATATAGTCGGGCAATTTGTTGGCAATTGAGAGCATGGTCAGGGCCTCTAAACCATTGGTAGCCGCCAATAATTGAATGGCTGAATCAACCTTTTCCAGCGCTGATTTAAATATTTCATGATCATCCAGGTCGTCATCCACCAAAAACAGCAGTTGATTTTGAAGCATTGAGATTAGTTTCTGAAATGTGATAGCCTACGTCCTGTTCAAGGTAAGTTTTTTTTCACATTTTCTATTATCTTCGGTTCAATAACTACCGGTTATGACCTATTATCCCAAAACTTTCTTATTGCTTGGCAGCCTGTTCCTGTTTTGCGCCTGCACCAATCGTATGTCAATAGATAAACTCAAAGATCAGATCAGTTCCAAACTGGCTGAACAACCGGGTAATTTTGCTGTGGCGTTCAAAGACCTTTCTACTGGAGAAATGTTGTTGCTTAATGACCAGGATTTTTTTCATGCGGCCAGTACCATGAAAACGCCTGTTATGATTGAAGTATACAAACAGGCTGCAGCAGGCAGGTTCTCATTGAACGATTCCTTTGCACTTAAAAATTTATTCAGCAGTATAGTCGACAACAGTGCGTTCAGTCTGAATGCCCATGACGACAGTGACACAACGCTGTACCAGCACCTGGGTGAAAAATATTCGCTGTATAACCTGGTATATGACATGATCATCAGAAGCAGCAACCTGGCCACCAATATGGTAATAGAACTGGTAAACGCACATAATGTTACACAAACCATGCGGCAGCTGGGTGCTGATAAAATACAGGTGCTGCGGGGTGTGGAAGATTCAAAAGCATTCGATAAAGGTTTGAATAATGTTACCACTGCAAACGATCTGCTGGTGATCTATGAAAAGATGGCGCAGGGTGAAATAGTAGACAACGCTTCTTCACAGGCGATGATTAAAATCTTATTAAACCAGGAATTCAACGACATCATTCCTGCCCGCTTACCAAAAGATGTTAAGGTGGCACACAAAACGGGGAATATCTCCCACGTTCTACACGACTCAGGAATCGTGTTTCTGCCCAATGGAAAAAAATACGTACTGGTGATCTTATCAAAAAACCTGCAGAACGAAGCCAACGCTAAAAAAGCAATGGCAGAAGTATCGGAAATGATCTACAACTATGTGATCACTCCCAGGGAATCTTAATGTAAGTGTTGTTGCGCCTGTTGTTCCAACCGTTCGTTCTCATCGGGGCAATGTATGGTTTTCGATTCCAGTTCAATAGTACTGTGGTGAATGTTGTGATGCATCAACTCATGTTTGAGCTGTTGGATCACTTTTAATTTTTCATCGAAAGGCAGGCCGTCATCGATGATCACATGGGCGGTGAGCGCGTTCTCGGTGGTGCTTATTGGCCAAATGTGAATGTGGTGTACGTTCACGATATACCCAACAGATAAGATAACACGGCTTATTTCATCCAGCTCAATGCCTGCGGGCACGCCATCTACCGACATATTAAAGCTATCGGTTAGTAACGACCAGGTGCCGATCAATATGATGATCATGATCGCCAGTCCAATCACAGGATCTAACCAGTACCAACCGGTGTAGGAAATTACAATTCCGCCAATAACCACGCCTACCGAAACCAGGGCATCGGCCAGCAGATGCCAGTAGGCGCCTTTTACATTCAGGTCGGTGTCTTTATGCCTGAAAAAAAGCAGCGCAGATACGCCGTTCACTACAATACCCAGTGCAGCCACCCAGGCAATGCCACTACCCTCTACAACGGGCGGCGACTGCAGGCGAAGTACCGATTCGTACCCCAGCATTCCAATTGCCAGTAGCAGCAGCAGGGCGTTTAAAAAGGCCGCTAATACGGTTGTTTTCTTAAATCCGTAAGTATACCGGATGGTAGCCTGTTTGTGGGCGAGTTTAAAGGCAATGTAGGAAAGCAGCAGGCTGGCAACATCTGCCAGGTTATGCCCGGCATCGCTCAACAGCGACATGGATTTATAGGTGAGGCCAGCCCCTATTTCCACCGCCACAAACACTATATTGAGGCCAATACCCAGCTGAAAGGCCTTCAGGCTTTCTTTATTGAACGATACGGCATGGGAGTGGTCATGGTGTGAATGATCGTGCGCCATTGCCCAAAGTTACAGGAAAATAAAAAGAGCGGGTAGTAGACACTACCCGCGAGTCACATGAGAAAAATTCTATTACCGCAACTGGTTTTATATGCTCCAGGGATGAGTTGCGATAGGCTATAGAAAAAAATCCCCGGAGAAAGTCCTCGCGGCGCCCCGTCTGATCAGGGGCTACCGCAATTATCTTACTGCTTTTGAATAATGCAACGGACGTTTGTGCAAAATTTCCATCAGCAGCTCAAATAAATCGTTTTCCCTGTAGTTGTACCTGAACTCCGTTTCTTTTACGTGCAGGTGCAGGGTGCCGCTGTTTAAACCGCGGAATTTTATCAACCGCGATTTCAGCATGCCCCAGAACAGATCAATTTCATCGATGTTCGATTTGCCGCGGATTACCCCTGATACCGAATCGTTGGTACGGTACAGGCGAATACTGTTAAAATCGGCAATGCCGTTGTACATGTGCAGGCGATGTTTTTCAACAATGTCGCGTTCGCCTTCCGTTTTTCCTTTTAACCAATCGTACATCCATTCCGAATCGATGTTGGCAATTTTGTCGGTGTAAATGGTTTCATCGTTTTTAAATATGCCGTAAAACGATTTCTTAGCGGCATCGCCATTGCTGGCAATACCCCCATTTTCCGACGCAAGATAAATGGCCGTTCCATTGGTGAATTGAAATGGATTTCTTTCCTCGCAAAACTTTGCGATGTGCGTACGAATCAGCTTGAAATACGCATTTACCGTAATACGGCTAATTCCCGTGATGTTGGCGATCTGTGTGGCTGTCAGATCTTCTGAGAATAATTTAATAAGTTCCCGAACTTTCCGCTCGGAAAGATGGGCACCTTTCAGATATCTGTTTTTCATGGCTGCTTAGGTGGTTTGAAGTACGTAACTCTACGTAAATAAGACAATTTTTATTATACGCCCCGTGTTAAAATATTATAAACGGCAGAAGGATAGGATGTACGATACAACCTACTTATCTTGTAGAATAAGAGAAGAAGTAAATTTATCTAGTAGAGTATATTTTGCTCGTTTTTACGAGAGTAATAACTGTTTAATTTTTGCAGCCACTTTTTCACCATTAGGTAACATGGCTTGTTCCAATTGCATATTCATCGGCACTGCCGGAACATTTAATGCGCCCATAACGGTAACAGGTGCGTCAAGCCATTGAAAACAGGTATAGGAAATTCTTCCGGCCAGTGCTTCCGCAAAGGAGTTGTTCTGCTGTTCTTCAGTAACTACCAAACATTTACCATGTTTTTTTACCCTTTCGAAAATGAGATTTTCATCAAGTGGGTACAACGTACGCAAATCAATCACATCCACCTGGCCCGGGAAATGCTTCGCAGCAGCCTTTGCCCAGTACACACCCATGCCATAAGTTATTACACAACAGGATTCACCGTTAGTAACGTTCACTTCATCCGCAGCTATAACCACTGCTGCTTTCCCTAATGGCAACACATAATCCCGGGACGGCTCAATTGTTTTTGCATCTTCGGTTCCCGGCACTTTGCTCCAGTATAATCCTTTATGTTCCAACATTACTACCGGATTGGGATCCAGGAATGCGGCCTTCATCAACCCTTTCATATCTGCCGCATTGGAGGGATATACAACTTTAATTCCTTTGACAGATAACAACGTTGTTTCAACACTGCCGCTGTGATAGGGCCCACCGCCGCCATAAGCGCCAATAGGCACGCGTATTACTGTTGAAACAGGAAATTTACCACAGCTCAGGTAGCTCGATTTAGAGATCTCTGTTACTAACTGATTAAAGCCGGGATAGATATAATCGGCGAATTGTACTTCCACGATTGGTTTTACGCCTACGGCGCTCATGCCCACGGTTGAACCGATGATGTAAGCCTCCTGAATAGCAGTATTGAAAACGCGGGTATCGCTGAATTTTTCCGCCAGTGTGGCCGCCTCGCGAAAAACACCACCCAGGCGCCGGCCCACATCCTGGCCGTACAATAAGGCTTCGGGGTAATCTTCCATTATTTCCCTGATGGCAAACAGGGCTGCATCCACCATAATGATCTTTTCATTACCGGCCGGTTGCCGTTGTCCTTTTTCTTCAGTAACAGGTGTTGGTACAAAAACATGGTCTGTTACAGTGGCCGTATCTGGATCTGGTGCTTCAGCCGCCTGTTGAAACTGCTCGTTTACGGCTGTCCACGCTTCTTTTTCTATGTTTTGTAATTGCTGGGAGTCGATGCCAAACTGTAATAAACGCAACCTTAATTTGGGCAGGGGATCACTCACTGCATGATTTTCCAGGTCTTCCGGGGTGCGGTAAAACTCCCTGCGCACACCGCTGGTATGGTGGCCCAATAACGGTACTTTGGCCTGCACCAGGTAAGGTGTTCTATGCTGGCGAACGTATTGCACCACACGGTGCATGGTATCGAAACTTTCTTCAAAATTGCTGCCATCGATTCGTACCCGGTCGAGGCCGGGAAAGCCAGCTGCATAATCATAAGCATCCATAACACGTACTTCTTCCGAGGTTGCGCTTATGCCCCAGTTGTTATCCTGTACCAGGTAAATCACGGGCAGTTTTTTCAGAATTGCAAACTGGAATGCTTCGCTCACCTCGCCTTCTGTTACACTGGCATCGCCCAGTGAACAAATTACCACGGGTAATTCGCCATTGGGGCCTTTTATTAATTTATGGGAATTGATCTGTTCCAGGTAATTGATACCCTGTGCAACGCCGGTGGTGGGGATGGCCTGCATACCGGTAGCGCTGCTCTGGTGTATAATAGTGGGTTTATCGGTACCGCGGTAGTTGGGGTGGGAATAGTATTCGCGGCCGCCGGTAAAGATATCGTCGCGTTTGGCCAGCAGCTGCAGCATTAACTGGTAGGGAGAAAAGCCCAAACCCAGCAGAATGCTCTCATCCCGGTAATACGGGCTTATATAGTCACAGGGGAGTAATTGAAAGGCGGCAGCCAATTGAATGGCTTCATGGCCTCGTGACGTTGAATGAACGTATTTGCAAATGGCGCGGTTTGCTTCATAGGTATCGGCCATGGCTTTTGCGGTACACATGAGCCGGTAAGCCTTCAATAATGTATCGGTGTGCATCATAGATAACCGGCAAAAGTAACAATAACAAATGTTAGTTTGGACTGGGATAGTGGGAAATTTGAGATTTATGAGTTTTTGGATGGTAAAGCCCCACAAAACCCGGTTCAGACAATAAAAAAGCCCTCCCCGAAGAATCGGGAAAGGCTATTTCCTTGTAATGATGATCTATTTGTTATTTGATCTCTAAACTTAATAAGCTGTCGTCTTCGATAAAGGCTTCCAGCTCGTCACCAACAACACATTCGCCTACTCCCGCTGGTGTACCGGTAAATACGAGGTCGCCGATGTTCACTGAAAAGTAGTTCGAGATATAGGCCACTACTTTATCGAAGTTGTTCATCATGAGCCCTGAATTTCCCTGTTGCACCAGTTCTTTGTTTTTATATAAACAGAAGTTGATGTCTTTTTTGTTTTTGACATTCGTAAGTGGGATCCACTTGCCAATCACGGCTGAATTATCCCAGGCTTTTGCTTTTTCCCAGGGCAACCCTTTTTCCTTCAACTCATTTTGAATGTCGCGCGCAGTAAAGTCGATGCCAACTGTTACTGCATCATAATATTTGCTGGCAAATCTGTCCTGAATGTATTTGCCATTCTTCGATATACGCAATACCAGTTCACATTCGTAATGTAATTCGTTTGTGAACTCGGGGTAATAAAAAGGGGTATGAGCCTGCAGTAATGCACTCTTAGGTTTCATAAACACTATAGGTTCATCCGGAACCTCGTTACCCAGTTCTTTTGCGTGAGCCACATAATTACGGCCTACACAGAAAATTTTCATACTCAACAAAGGGTTTAATTGAGATAATTGTTTTCAAGTTTCATGCGCCTGGAAAAGCCGGGGGTACGTGGTCATAGAGATATTGAATACCAGAATATTACTTACCACAAATATTGGCATTGCGAAAATAAAGATTCAAATTAACAAATCATAGTGTAAACTCCAATTTATTCGCTTCATTCATAGTTCGTTCGATGCCAATAGTGATAAAATTTTCTACCACCTCCACACATTTTTCAACCTTTCGTTTTACTAAGGGCGATTCCTCGGGCGTCCAGCGGCTCAGTACAAAATCAGCCTGCGCTCCTTTGGGGAAATTGTTACCGACACCAAATCGTAATCGGGGGTATTTATCGTTAAGAAGGGTCTCCTCGATGCTCCGCAATCCGTTATGACCGGCACTACTACCCGAAGATCGAAGCCGGATACGGGAAAGCGGTAATGCAATATCGTCTACTATTACCAATAATTGTTCCAAAGGGACCGATTCTTTTTCCATCCAGTACTTTACCGCCTTGCCACTCAGGTTCATAAAGGTGGTAGGCTTGATGATCGTCAACTTTTTGCCCTTCCACTTCATCTCACAAATGTGTGCCAGCCTCCCTACCCCAAAAAGGCCGCCGTGTTTTTGGGCAAATGCATCCACTACATCAAAACCTATGTTGTGACGGGTATACACATAATCTTCTCCAATATTACCTAATCCTATCAACAGGAATCTCGTCATGGCAATAGTTGAATAATGGGTGGTGGGGTAAGCTACATGCAGAAAAGGCCAAAAATGATCAAAACCGCTTTTGAGTCAAGGGTCAAATCAGGCAATCCGGCAAATGGATCAAATTGGTCAAATAAGTCACCGCAAAATTGAGTCGCACGTCAATCGGGTGGTAGGAACATTAAAAAAGGTCAAATCAGTCAATGATCCCTTTCTCTCAGTTCCCATGTGACTCACCTGACCCCTTTATATTTCGACTTAAAAGCCCCGAGTTACCGGGGCTTTATAATAACATTATTGAACTTATTTTTTAGCAGCTGGTTTTGCAGCAGCAGCAGGTGCCGCAGCTTTAGGAGCCGCACCTTTAGCAGCAGCAGGTGCCGCAGCTTCTTCCTGTTTCAACTGACGCGTCATTACAACTGATGCAATGGGAATACGCGGTGAGTTCAGGATCTCATAATTTGGCTCATTCACATCTTCAACACGAATGTTACCATTCAGTTCCAGCGTGGTAATATCTACTTCAATGTTCTCTTTCAGGTGTTGAGGAAGTGATTTCACCTTTAATGATTTCACTTTGGTAATAAGACGGCCACCATCTTTTACCCCCTGAGAAGTTCCGGTAAATTTAACAGGAATGGTTGCAATTACCGGTCTGTCCTGAACCAGTTCCAGGAAGTCTACGTGTGACAGAGAATCTGATACTTTGTCAAACTGCAGGTCTTTCAGGATACATTTGTAGCTTTTTCCGGCTACGTTAACTTCAACTAACAGAAAATCAGGAGTATATACGATGGGTTTGAAAGCCAGCACAGGTGCTGAAAAAGCAACTTCCTGTGTACCGCCGTAAATTACACCAGGCACCAGTCCCTGAGAGCGAATTTGTCGGGTGGCTTTTTTCCCGGTTTCGGTCCTCAGTTGTCCTTCGATTGTAATTGTTTTCATTGTTTATGTTTGTTTAAAAATTCCTGTTTTTAGCTGTTTCTTCTTTGGCTGTGTATGAATAACCCAGTGATACTTCTGTTCTCATACGCATTGCGAATAGCTACAGCAAACAATTCAGCAACGCTTAAAATCTTCACCTTCGAGATCTTTTGCTTCATCGGTATGGTATCACACACTACTATTTCTTCCAGTACACTGTTCTCTAAATTCGAGTAGGCATTGCCACTTAAAACAGGGTGTGTACACAATGCACGTACACTACGCGCTCCTTTCTCCTTCAACAAACCGGCTGCTTTTGCCAGCGTTCCACCCGTGTCGCAAATATCATCTATCAATACTACATCCCGGTCGGTAACGTCGCCAATAACCACCATACTCGCGATTTCATTGGCCCGTTTACGGTGCTTATCGCATATTACCATTTCAGCATTGAAATAAGAAGCGATCTCACGAATACGATTCGCACTTCCCACGTCGGGGGCCGCAAAAGTAAGGTTTTCCAACTGAAGTTGTTGGATATAAGGAATAAAAATAGCGGAACTGTCGAGATGGTCTACGGGGATGTCGAAATATCCCTGGATCTGGGGAGCGTGGAGGTCCATCGTGATCACCCGGTCGGCACCGGCAGCCACTAACATGTTGGCAACCAGTTTAGAACCGATGGCCACGCGGGGCTTATCCTTCCGGTCCTGCCGCGCGTAGCCATAATATGGTATTACAGCCACCACTTTATAGGCCGAAGCCCGCCGGGCGGCATCGATCATTAATAATAACTCAAGTAAGTTTTCTGCCGGGGCAAAGGTGCTTTGCACCAAAAAAACCATGTCACCCCGGATGCTTTCCTGAAATACAGGCTGAATTTCTCCATCACTGAACTTCGAGATGGTTATTTTTCCAAGGGTGGCCCCGAATTTCTGGGCTATTTTTTCGGCCAGGTATTGTGACCCTGTACCTGAAAAGATCTTGACTGACATTTGCATACCGCGATAAAATGTGCGGCGAAGATAACGCGAAGCGTGGGATTTGCCCGATAACCTATGGACAAAAAATTAATTCTTTGATAATTAAATAGGAACTCAACGGAAACTGATTAATCGGTAGATCCCCAAAACAATGCGCTTACTTGGTTACTGTCAGCAAAATATTCGAACCACCGGGCGTCATGGCAGTTGTTTTATGATTCTCTCCCGCTTCTTTCGCTATCTTTTTGGGATAGAATGCATAAAAAATAGCTGAACAAATAAAAATGGAGAAGAAAAGGGCGACAAAATACATGCCTATGCAAAAAAGAAATGGTTGATAACCTCCAATAGCAGCTAAAGTAGTCTTTCTATTCATGGGGATATAGATTAAGTATTTACAAAAGATTTGGATTTTGAAATAAATAGTGCCTGTACTTAGTACATAACGCACATTTTGTGGTTATAGTATTTATCCGAAAAGTACAGGAAATTTTTGAACTATGCAAGAAACTAAATTTACAATAAAAGAATGGGCTAAAGACGACCAACCACGGGAAAAGCTGCTAAGGAAAAATCCAGCCACTTTGAGCGACTCCGAACTGCTCTCCATCCTCATCGGAAACGGTCATCGCCAAAAGAATGCCATTGAACTGGCAAAAGAGGTCCTTCGACTGGGCAAGAACAACCTAAATGAACTAGGTAAAATTACCATACAGGAAATGATGAGTGTCAAAGGAGTAGGCAAAGTGAAGGCCATTGCTATCATGGCTGCCCTCGAATTGGGCCGCCGCCGGCAGGCCGCCCTATCCCTCGAAAAACCGTTTGTAAAGAGCAGTCGCGACATAGCCAATTACCTGCAGGCCCTGTTACGCGACCTGCCAAACGAAGTTTTTGCCGTGGCTTATCTGAACCAGGGCAACCGGATAAATCATTTTGAAATAATAAGTGAAGGCGGTATTACGGGAACCGTGGCCGATCCCCGCATCATTTTAAAAAAGGCGTTATTGGAAGAAGCGGTCAGCCTGATCCTTTGCCATAATCACCCATCGGGCAATTTACAACCCAGCCGGGCCGATCAGGACCTTACCAAAAAACTGAAGGAGGCTGCCAGGCTATTCGACATCTCCCTCTTTGACCATATTATAGTAAGCGAAAACGGCTATTTCAGCTTTGCCGATGCCGGAATGCTCTAGTTAGTGGTTACGCCTGCGCTGTTGGGCCACCGAAGTTCATAGGGATCTGCACATCTTCCAGGTCCTGGATCTTGCCATTGGCAGCTTCAAAACGCTGGATATTCTCGGTTAATGCCTTCATAAAGCGCTTGGCGTGCTGCGGCGTTAATATAATACGTGATTTCACCTTGCTTTTGGGTGTGCCGGGCATCACATTCACAAAATCTATTACAAACTCGGCGTGGGAATGGGTAATGATGGCAAGATTGGCATACTCCCCTTCTGCTACTTCTTCTGAGATTTCGATGTTAAGCTGGTTTTGCTGCTGGTTTTGATCTTCCATCATAAAAAGTTTAAGCCTCAAAAGTAAGAAACCGGGCGTAATATAAAAACAAAACCGTCCTCCCCGCAAAGCCGGGAGAACGGTCCGTTTGTTAAACAAGGAATATATTATAATTTATCCCAGAACAGTTTGAACTCCACTTTATCACCTCCCATATGGGCGGCAGCAGTGGTATAATTGGTACCGTTCAACTGCTGCTCACTAGCAGGGTAAGGGAAACGGTTGGGGAAGCCTGAAATGGCATTTACCACCGGTGTCAGTTTCGGATAGTCGAGCCTTCTTATTTCGGTCCAGCCTTCGAACGGACGGTTAAATAAAGCGATCCATTTCTGGAATCCGATCTTTTGTCTCCAGCCACCAGCAGCGGGTGCAGTAGCATAAGCCACCCCTGTCTGTGCCAGGTAATCAGAAGCATCTTGTGCGGTTCCACCCCAATGTTCAATGGAAGCGGCTATCGCATTGTTATAGTGCGCTTCGGCAGTACCTGCAACAGTATAACCACGCTCGATGGCTTCCGCCCGTAAAAATTCTGTTTCTACATAATCAAGGAAGATATAATTGGCATCGGCTGCATAGATCTGTGGGCCTATGTGGCTGAAATTGGCATACGTATTCACTTTGCCAACAATACCCCCGGCATAATCACCCGCTTTGTTAGTGGTGAAAAATACTTCTTTGCGTGGATCTTTTAAATTGATCAGCGGGTCCATCAGGTCTTTTGCAGCAACATAATCTGAACGGCCTCCGGTAACAATATCTGCATATAAAGGACTTTGGTTAGGGCTGTTCTTTTCGTATTTAAAAAATGCATTCTCGTCGATTGCACTATAAGCTTTTGGCTCAGACGCTTCCACAATAGCTTTTGCTTTTGCATTATCTACATCAGCCAGCATCATACCCATTTTAAATTGCAGGGTATTGCCAAATTTTATCCAGTTTTCAATACTGCCTTTGTTTATAATATCATCTGCTTCATCAAAGCCGCTGGAAGTGGTTTTTAATTTGCTGAGGTCATCTGCCAGTCTTTTTAACAGGTCCAGATAAACTGTTTGGGCATCATCAAAAACCGGAAACAGGTTGTCTCCATCCAATGCTGCTTTGTAGGGCACATCGCCAAATGTGTTTATCAGTACGTTGTACGCAAACACCTGCATGATATCAATACAGGCAAGCTGGTTTTGTTTGATGCCTGGATCTAAAAAGGCGTCAGCAGCAATGAGCCTTGAACCTTCAGCCAGATCTTTTAAAGCATCACGGTAAAATCTTACCCACCAGTTTCCAGGGATATTCCGCGTGGTAAAATTATACTGCGCTTCATCCTGGTATACAGCCATGGCCGTGTGACCGATGGTAAACCGGAATACATTTATGTTTACGCTGGCGTTGACGAGGCCATCTGCCATATTCCGGGTTGCATTGGAAAACAGCATTGACCCGGGAACGGTCCCTGGCTTTTTCTGATCAGTATTAAAACGGGAGATATCTTTTGTACATGCCGCTAACAGTAATACCGGCAATGCTAAATATAAAATCTTTCTCATGATTTGTTTCAGTTTTAGAATTTCAGTCTAACATTCATACCTATAGAGCGGGTGGTTGGATAAGCACCGCTTTGCATACCTATTAAATTACCGGCAGACACTGTTTCTTCAGGATCTGAGTAAGGTATGTTTTTATGGATGATCCATAAGTTGCGGCCAAATACAGAAACATCAATTCCTTTAATGGCTTTGATCTTTCCTAATACGCTTGAAGGCAATGAATAGGTAATGTTAGCCTCTCTTAACTTAACATAGCTCGCATCGTAGGTGTAGGCTACCTGTGGCTCTTGTGGAGAGTTGGCATCAACTACTACCCTTTTAATGTTTGCTTTACCATCTTTTGTAACGCCCTGGAATACTACACCGCCACCATCGGCCAATGAGTTACGAACGGGATTACCCAGGTCATTCAAACCAGCTGTTTCTTTATAAACACCGGTACCCTGTGCATAGAACTGATCGAGTGACCAGATGCTGCCACCTTGTTTCACATCCACCAGGAAGCCCAGTGACAGGCTTTTATACTTAAAGGTATTGTACACACCGCCGATCCAGTCGGGGTTAACATCACCAAAAATATTGGTGGTAGTGGTGGTAGTTACATAATATCCTTTATCGTCTATCAGCCTTTTGCCGTCTAACATTTCATAGGTTTTACCCTGAATAGTACCGTAAGGCTGGCCAACAGAAGCGTTCAGGCTTACCCCACTCTGGAAAGAACCCAGTTGGAGGTTTTTCGCGCCTGCATTCAATGAAAGTACTTTGTTACGGTTGCGCGTAAAGTTTACATTGATTGTCCAGGAGAAGTCTTTTGTGCGAACAGGTGTACCATACAATGACAACTCGATACCTTTATTCTCTATTTCACCGGCATTTATCCATTTCTTGGTATAACCAGTAGCTGGATCTACTTCGGCATTAATGATCTGATTGGTAGAATTGGTTTGATAGTAGGTAACATCAAAACCTAACCGGTTTTTGAAAAAGGCCATTTCCAAACCAACTTCACGGCTTTTGGTCAATTCCGGCTTAATGTCCCTGTTGTTCTTGGTATCGGTTACAGAGAACAAGATGGCAGAACCAAATGGAGTTGGCTGATCGTATACATCTTTTATAATACCCCATGGAGCCATGTTACCTACTGTGGCATAGTTTACACGCAGTTTACCGGTACTCAACCAGGGTACAGTAGTAAGGTGGTGTGAAAACAGCCAGCTGCCTGAAACCGCATAATAGTTATAGGCATTCGTATTAACTGGTAAGGTAGAAGCGCGGTCTCTGCGGAAAGTAGCGTCCAGTGATAAATAATCCTGGTAGCTCAGCGTTGCACCTGCAAAATAACCATCCACCGCAATAGGTTGATAAGTTTCAACCGGCGCAATATTTCCTCTTGAATTCGAAATGGAATATAAACCGGGAACGATCATACCACCGGAAGTGCTTGCCAGACTTGAATTGGAATTAGACCTGCGCATATTGGTACCTAACAGGGCCTTGAAATTAAGGTCCTTTGAAAGGTTTTTGTCAACATTGGCCATCAGGTCGTAGTTCAACTCATTGAAGGTACGGTCGAAGCGGGCGTAGGATGATTCACCCGAGCTGCCCACGGCAACACGTTCTTCCTGCAACTCGGCATAATTATCAACTGAAATACGTCCCAGGAAACTTAACCAATCAGTTGCTTTATAATCGAGAGATGCATAACCGAAGGTACGGCTGCGCCAGTCGGTTTCATAGTTCTCATAAACTGTCCAGTAGTAGTTATCTGTATAAATGGGATATAAACCATTCAATTCATCGGAAGGATCGCTCCAGTTCCAGGTTACGTTTTTACGATTCCTGAAATAGGCGTCTTTTTGTTCTTTGATATCAACGTTGGTCTGATACCATTGTCTGAAATTCTGATTTATATTACGTCCGCTGTAACCAGTTCCATACCGGCCCTTGCCATCTATTTTGGAATAGTTTACGGCGGCACTGGCCGTTAATTTAGGGGTGATAGCATATGTAGTACTGAAGTTCACTATATTTTTCCGAAGTCTGCTGTTTGGCAGAATACCCTTTTCCTCGTTGCGGGTGTAGCCTAATTTAAAACCTCCTTTGTCGTTGGCGCCATCCAACATGATGCTTTCGTTATTCGACAGGCGTGTTTCATAAAATGTAGAGGGGTCGTTTTGCGCAGCAACCCAGGGACGGGCCTTATGGTAATTTGGTCCGGCGGCATCAAATGCATCCCATTGATACACCATTATGTTTGGATCGAACTTAGCACCGTAGGAGGCATCCTGGGAAGTAGGCGCTACATAATCATCCACGCCATCCCCGTTTACATCAAAATAATAAAATCCATCTTTATCATAAGGATCGGAATAACCTGCGCCGTATTGTTTCTGGTATTCCGGAAAGGTTTTTCTGTCCATTGAGTTAACAGTGATACCTGAGTTCACAGTTAATCCCAGTCCTTTTTTAGCCTTTTTGGTTGTGATCATGATCACACCATTGGCAGCCCGTGAACCGTATAAGGCAGTGGCGGCCGCGCCTTTTAACACGTTGATGCTCTCAATGTCATCGGGGTTAATGTCGGCAGCAGCATTACCATAATCGTAGCCACCACGCCCGGTGGTCTGGTTGGTATTGGGGTTGTTAGGGGTGGTGACGGGCCTTGTGTTCATGGAATTATCAACCGGAACCCCATCTACCACAAATAATGCCTGGTTGTTACCGGTAACTGATTTGGTACCACGGATCACGATATTGGTAGAGCTACCCATACCGTTACCCTGGTTAATTTGCAAACCTGATACTTTACCGGAAAGTGCGCTGAAGGCATTACCGGTACGATTTCTACTAACATCGTCCCCTGCAACAATTTGTGCAGCATAAGGCAGGGTATTTTTTGTACGCTTGATACCCAGGGCGGTAACCACCACCTCGCTCATTGTTTCAGCATTGTTCAAGGCAACCAACAGGGCTCCGGTACCGCTGGCTCTCAATTCTTTGCCTTCAAAACCAACGGCAGAAACAATAAAAGTGGAATTTGCGGGAGCGTTGATGGAGAAGTTGCCGTTTGCATCGGCGGCGACGGCACTGGTGGTGCCTTTGATCTTAATGGTGGCAAAGGGAATGGGATCTCCTTTTGAATCCTTTACCTGGCCGGTGACAGTTTTGGTTTGCCCTACGGCCATAGCAGTGCATAGCACTAACACTGCTAGCAGTGATAGCATTTTTCTCATGTGACTTGTAAGTTTAATTTTGAGGTTCTAAATGTATTGAAATTCCTGATTAAACATCAAAAAAAAGTTAAATCGGGTTTTTCGGCAATAAAACCAATTTGGGCTAGACAAGCGAAATTTGGAAAATGCTGCAATCGTTTTTGCGGGCTAAATTTTGCAAAAGGGGATGAAAATCAGGGAGAGGGTAATAAAAGCTCCTATAAACTCTTCAAATTTGATGGCTAATACATTACACAAATCACTTAATTAATTTTTTTGTCCGCTAAGTGTTTTCCCGGAACAATCCAGCACTGCTTTTCGCCTCAATTGGGAAAAACGAGCAACCCATTCCATGCATAAACGGGCAAAAAAGAAAGGGTCCCGATAAAATCGGAACCCTTTTTATTGATCTAAATCAATTGCATTTACTTGTAATTAGTAGTCATCAGTATCCCACATGGTTCTGGCGTGACCTGCAATTTTGTATGTTACGCCGGGTTCATCGGAATACTGCACTTCCAGGTAGATACTGTCTGTTGGGTTATTGGTACGGGAGTGCCCAACATTTGGCAGAATTTTGCCATTGGTAATAGTGATCGCATTCGTTTTATGCACACTAATGTTCTGCGAATTCTGAGCAGAGAACTCTAAGCTGTTCATATCAATTTTCACTTTACATGCAAACCTGTAGCCATTTCCTACAGTATCCAATGAATTAACCCAGATTGAATCAGGGTTTGATGCCGTATTATAGGTAGTGATCTTTACTGTTGAGTCACCTGTTTTATAATTTACCCACCATTCATTAGCAACCTTAACAGCAGTGGTAGTACCGGGATCCTCCGTTTTGCTACAGGCTGTTAAAAGAGCAGCCACAAAAAATATTAAGATTATAATATATCGCATAAATAGTTTCCTTTTAATCTAATAAAGTAATTGTTGTGGTTAACCTTATTGTATTGCCCACCAAACAGGTTTTGTAATGGGTACTTCTGCCGGTGTATTTTTATTTCTTGATCTTTCGGAATCAGGAAATACCAAACGCTTGGGGAATTTACCGCCTGTTACACCATTAGGAGAAAACACGAATTGCCCGGGCACATAACTGGCTTCTTTTGAATAAACCGGGCTTGTTCTGGGATAACCGGTCCTGTTTTTGTCAAAGAATGCTTCCAGTGAATGGCAGCCATAAGCAAAGTGTGCCCATTTTTGAACAATGATCGCTTCAATCTTTTCAGGTAAAGTTCCGGCAGCAGGATACTCATATACACCACCCGCCTGAATAAAAGGAGCTACCTCATCACCATAACCCAGTGCAGCAAACGCAGCAGTTACCCCTTTATCATATAAGGCTTTTGCACCGGTGCCGCCAAAGTAGCGCTCAAGCGCTTCGGCTTGCAAGAAGTAAGATTCTGCTTCAGAAATAAACTCAACAGGGTCTGTTGGGGATTGATTAAATGTAGTGACCCTGCTGTATTTAGATAAAAAGTCACCCTGGTGCATAGGTACCGCATCTGTACTGTCATAGAAAGCAACAATACGGGGGTCATTGTTTGCATTTAACCAGGTAGTAAAGGTTGCACTCGCTTTAAGGTTTGTACCAGTATTTAACCGATAGATATTATACGCATAAAACGGATTTTGCTTGTCTGGCGTACTGGTAAAGAGCTTCATTGCGGCATCTATATCAAGGAAAGCTGCATTATTGGTATACAAATCCCTGATACCTGCTTCTGCTACCTCAGGGTGCGCATTGATCATACGCAGGTAAAATTTCAACTTCAACGTGTTCGCAAACTTTACCCAGCTATCCATATCACCACCGAAAATAAAATCATTGTCTGCGGGATCTCCATCTCTTTCTGTCGTAATATCTTTAGACAGTGCGGTGTCGATCCGCTTCAACAGATCCTGGTAAATGGTATACCCATCATCAAACTTCGGATTGATGTTAGCCTTTCCTTGAAAAGCCTCTGAATAAGGAATCTGGTCGTATAGATCTACCAGGGTAGCAACGGTGAATGCATTCATTACAGTACCCATCAGGTAATACTTCCATTCGCCAGCTTTCTTTGCCGTATCAAGTGCATAATAATAATCGTTCAGCGCTCCTGAATACAGTTCCGCATAGCTGCCTTGATAATCAGTGCTCTGAATGTTATAGGCATCAATGGTTTTGTATTGGTTCGAAGTCCAGTTCTGTGTGTAATATTGAGACCAGATACCGCCAATGATGTTTAATTCACCGCCAATGCGGCCCGTTGTAGACATCATGGCCGAAGGATAGATCAATGCCGCGGTACCAGTTACCACAGGCGCTTTGTTGGGATCGTTGTTAATATCAAGTTGCTTTTTGCAGCCAACAAAAATTGTAGAGGCAGCTGCAGCAATTATATATAAAGACTTTTTTATTGAAAGGTTCATACTTCAAATATTTTTTGGTCCAGGTAATTAAAAGCTTGCTCTCAGTGTCAAACCAAATTGTTTGGTGCTCGGTCCGGTTCTGAATTCACCAAATTCACTCTGCAGATCGTTTCCGAAGTTGGTTACTTCAGGATCGATGAAGCTGTTTGATTTTGGCGTCCACAACAGGAAGTTTCTTCCATAAGCAGTCAATGAAAGATTCGAAGCTTTTATTTTTGAAGCTATAGATTGTGGCAAACGGTAAGTCAGGGTTACATCACGTAACTTCAGGAACGATCTGTCAACAATAATATAGTTATAAACTTCTGCTTTATTCGTTGTATGATAATAGTAATCGTCGATATGCGCTTCGTCGATGAAAGTTTTGTTTTCTACGTAAGTAGTTTTTCCTGTTCCATCAACATTTGCATTCACCGAATTAGGAATAATAAACGGACGACGGTTGTTGTAAGTAGTATAGAGTGCATTACCTACAAAACCCATCAGGTCGGAAGTACCACTATAAAACTTACCGCCTTTTCTGTAATCCAACGAAAAGCCTAATTGAAAATCTTTATAGCTGATGGTATTTTGCAAACCCATCATAAAATCGCGTTGAGAGCTGCCATATTCCGCTTTATCGGGTGCAACTTCGGGTATACCTGTTTGTGCATTTACCACCATTTTTCCATCGGGTGCATACAGAGGTACCGGAGCCAGGAACACGCCAAGCGGTTTGCCGGGGATGGCATCAAACTCAGCATCGTATGCCTGTTGCAAAATCACTTTATCAGGACCACCATTTAAATTCTCCACATTACTACGGTTGCGGGCAAACGTATAGTTCATGGTCCAGGTAATGTTTCTGGTTTTAATAGGCACCACGGTTGCTGTAACCTCTACACCCTTGTTGCTAACCAGACCAAGGTTTTGTACCATGCCGGTATAACCTGAACCCGGAGAAATGGGCACAGTAAAGATCTGTCCGTCGGTTTTCTTTTCATAGTAATCGGCATCGATACCAAAGCGACCATTCCATAATGAGATCTCACCACCCAATTCAACCTCTTTGGTAATAATTGGTTTCAGGTGCTGGTTGTTGATGGTATTATCTATTTCATACCCACCTACCCCATTAATAGGGAAGGTAAGGTTACCATAACCTAATTGAACATCGCCAGGCGCCAGCACAGGATAGATCTGGTATGGCGCGGCATCTGCACCGGTTTTACCGTAAGCCGCTCTGAACTTCAGTAAAGAGATAGGCGTGTTGGTCAGGTCGAAAGTTTGAGAAGCTATCCACGACAGGTTAGCGCCAGGATAGAAAAAGCTATTATCATCCAACGGCAAAGTTGATGACCAGTCGTTACGGGCATTTACCGTTAAGAACAACTGACCCATGTAACCCAGGGTAGCCTGTGCATACACACCCGCTAATTTTCTAAATGAGTTTATATTAGCGCCGGTTGGCTGGTTTACTGAGTTAGACAGGTTATAAAAACCCGGGATGGTCAATCCTTCAATACGGGTGGTTACCTGTTTTGATTGCGACTGGTTATAGGTAGTACCTACCAATCCATCCAAAGTAAATTTAGAACTCAGCTCTTTATTGAACTTCAGGTTCAGGATGGTATTGAACGATCCATCGTAGTTGCTTGTTTCGGCATAAGAACCTACATCGGGCTGCCGTTCGGACCCTTCTACGTTACCACCGGCATTGTAACTACCTACTTTAGGCGCATTTTTTGCGTTCCAGGCAGTGGTGCGTGAGTTGGCAAAGTCGCCACCGATAATAAACTCAGCAGCCAGCCAGCTGTTGAACTTGTACCCGAGGTTGATGTTACCAAAAAGCCGGTCGGTATTTTGTTTACTGCCATTTTCGTTCACCCCATACCATGGATTCTCTGCATATGGCGTATAGTAGTTGTCTACGTTGTTGTATGGATTCTTATAGTCTTTGAAATCCTTAATCGACATATCTACAGGAAGCTGCAACAGATCTTCAAACAAGGAAGAACCCACACCAGATACGGCTCTTGTAGCAGGTGCGTTCATACGTCTGTTGATGTAGTTCATGGACGTATTCAGCGTAAAATTCTTATAGGTTGAATTGGAACGCAGCGCAAAAGAATGACGTTCCAACGCATCGGCTTTGGTAGGAATAATACCATCGCTGAAAACATTACCATAAGAAAAGTAAAACTTGTTGTTTTCATTTCCACCAGATAAGGAGATGGTATTGTTTGATTCGGTACCTACATCATAAAAGTCTCTTATATTGTCATGCGCTGAAAACGGCTTGTTTCTGTACACGCCATTTACGGGTGCACCCCATTCACGAACTTTTCCATCTAAACGAGGTCCCCAGCTACCATTTTCAGAGGGGATCCACTGTGCATCCCAACCCTGACCAAATTGATTTTGGAAGTCGGGTGTTTTTCCAATAGACGTTAAATTGTACGTGCTTGTCAGATCAACTTTCAGTTTACCGGCTTTACCACGTTTGGTAGTGATGATGATGGTACCGTTCTTGGCTTGTGAACCATAGAGGGCAGAAGCAGCAGTTCCCTTCAGAACAGTGATGCTTTCAATATCGTTCGGGTTAATATAGTTCAATCCGTTACCATAATCATACACCCCATCGGAAGCAGATCTTTGACCGTTGATAGGTACTTCACCACTTGAAGCGGGTCTGTTATCTGCCAAGGGCACTCCATCGATTACATACAATGGCTGGTTGTTACCGCCCGCAATAACGCCATAACCTCTTAATACAACTTTAGAAGAAGAACCAGGGGTTCCACTAACTGTAGAAATATCTGCGCCGGCAATTTTACCCTGCAACGCATCTAACGGCCCCAATGGAGCGGTTTTGTTGATATTTTCTGTGCTGAATGTAGCGGTTGAATAACCAACTTTGGCTTTGCTTTTCACCTGACCCATAGCAGTAACCACCACTTCTTTCAGTGATTCCTGTTCTTTTAAGTCAATGGAAAGAGTGGTTTGGGTGCCGGCATTGATCTCATGAGCCTGAAATCCTGCGCCTGAAACAATCAAAACTGCACCTTCTGGAATGTTTACGGAGAATTTACCATTTTGATCGGCAGCTACTGCACCTTTGCCGCCTTTAACTTTTACTGTCGCAAAGGGAACGGGGTTTCCCTGTTGATCTTTTACTTCGCCGGTCACTGTACGGGTTTGACCAAAGCTTATGGCAACGCAAGCAAGGAGCATCGCTGCCAGCAATACAATTTTTCTCATGAGACTTGTAGATTTTTTAAATAAATAAACCTGAAAAACTAAAAGCTGTTAATCGAAAATTTTTAATTCATTAATTAATAAATAATTTTTTAACCAACCGGTAGACAAACCTGATTCTGCAACCGCTGCAAACAAACAGCGTACAAAATTTTTTCAAGAAAACTTCAATGTAGTGACGATCTGGCTCAAACTCCCATTGGTATTGAATTACAAAAAGCCGTTACACTGTTTTAAAAAAATACCACCAATTAGCAATGGATCAAAAAATGTGAAAAACTCCTGTCACCTTATAAAAATTTAACAGATTTATAAAATTACAGGGCGGCAAATTTATATAAAAATGTTTTGGTATTATGTATAACCGAATTTTATTCCTGCTTTAATTAAAATTTAATTTGTCTTTCTGACATTTGATTTGAACAATAAATTATCATGATTGTTCACCGCCGCTTCAAAATAATTTGAAGCTTTGCGTCCAACCTATTATAGGCATCAATTAAAGTGGTAGTTGTTTCAACCGCCGAATGAGCGGGGTAAAGGGTTTGTGCTATCGAAAAAGAGAGTAGGCAATTTATTTTTCGCGGCCGCTGCATAACAGAGCTCCGCGTTAACCGGTAATTAACATTTACAACATAGCGGAATGCTTTATTAAAAAGTGGCGGTATAGAAAAATTATATAATACGGTATTCTCAAAGGCATACAACCGGCTGTTGTAGCCATCCGTTTCAATGTATTGAATTCGGGCACTAAAGAAAAAAGGTTTGAATGCTGGCTTCACATGCCCTTCGGTGTAAAAAAGAAAACCGGTTTCAGCTTGTTTGCTGTTACGCGCATACCAAACAGTTTCCACCCGGCTTCGCAATTCAACAGTCTTATTTAAGCGATAACTCACGTGAGTCCGCCAGTTTAACCGGGTCACCGGCACTACGGGTGAAATGCCCGGGAGGGAATCGGTTTCATTCATCGATTTGGTTTCCTGTCTGAAGCGGGTATATAGCTCCAGGTATTTATTAGGGGTATAATTCAATTGGATCAAATATTCATGTCCTTCAGTTGGAGCATTTACCTGGTATTTTAACCAGGGAAACCTGAATACGTCCATATATACGTCCAGTTTCCAGCCAGCAACGGGTTTGATGGATAACCCGGCATAAAAACCGTTTTCGTTCACCGGCAAACTGTTTTCGGTAAAAGCGTTGCTGAAAAGTGACTGATACCGGTTGTTAATAGAACGATACACGATTGCAAGATCAACTTTTGGATCAAGGCCGGCCAACAAACCATGTATCATGGCCCGGTTTAACAATTTATCAACCGCCACCTCTCCATACACATGCATATTTCGGAACGTATAACTATAATCGACGCTGTAATTACTCCAGTTCCGGCCATTGATAGCAAACTGGTCATATACCTGGCCGCCGGGCTGCAGGGGATTCGACAACAAGTACTGAACGGCATTAACGCCTATATGTGACCGGTTATTGGCCAGTTTCAAAGCTGCGCCCGTAGTTATGCAGGGCACATTGTTGCGATCATTCAGTTCGGCCATAGTGCGGTGATACCCGGTAGTTATAATGGAGGAAATGTATCCCGGCGAATTCAGCAAACTATCCGTTATGAGGTTGGTATTTAGCTTCCGGTACGAACCAAAAGCTGTAAACTGGATGTTTTTCTTCTGTAATGTAACCCCAATACCCCGGTGAAAATTATACTCCCCCGCCGAATTATAAGGTTGCAGCGTCGCGCCCTGTCGTTTTATACTCAATACCTCAGCGCTTTTTTTAAACCCCATCCCCTGCCATTGAATCAATCCCTGTCCAAACCCAATGGTAAAATCACCAATAGCCAGTGATTGGATAATGCCCAGTTTACGGGCGAAGAAATGAAAGGAATAAAAATCGAACCCGTTCTTTTGCGTGCCTTTAAAAAATTGTTCTCCGGCATCTTTGTCGCCTGTTATGCCAAATTGCAACAGGTTTTTGTAATTGTATTTATAGCGCACCAGCACCGCCGCTGCACTTCCCAAATAGCTGTCGGTTGCTTTTGCCGCTTCGCCGGATGTATTTACAGTTTGTGCCAACCGTAATAAAAGGGTTTGTTCGCCCTGCCGGAATCGTTCGCCTAGCTTTTCAATGATGTTTTTGGGATCACTTACAACTATATAAGGCAATAACCGCTTTATAGTGGGCACATCCCACGCCGGAACGGCCTGCAATTCGTGTACCTGTAATAAAGGCCCCAGCAGGCTCCGGTATAATAAAAGGTTACTGATCTGCAGATCGGTTAACAGGCGCAGGTTCTTTAATTCATTTTCGGTAGCTGTATTCAAATTAATGGGGTGCTGCTGTAAATACTCCAACTGCTGCCATTGGCTGTCATCTTCTGTTATCCCTTCTTCCCGTTCCGCCTGCATTTCCAGTTGTTGTTCATTAACCGGTGTGGGCGGTTTTTCCTGGGCCACCACCACCGTTCCCTGCGCAGCCAGCCATATGACAAACGTCCATTTCACGGTTCCGTTTTTTGTTTTCCATAAAATAACAGCAGTAAGCCGGGTGTAAGCCCCAGTTGCGGGTGAAAACGCACACAGGCATCGGCCCGGCAATTTTTCCATTGCCAGCCTACACCTATATAGGGTGAGGTAGTGGCGGTGGTAATGCCCGTGCGTACAAACAACCTGTCGGGTACCAGTATATATTGCAAACCAGCCTGCACGTTTACCGGCTGGTTTTCTTCTTTGGTGAGTTCGGCGCTCAGGAGTAATTGAGCCGACACTTCATACCCCGCACCAAACTGATAAACAGCTGCCAGCTTTTCCTGGTAATGATTGCGAAAATGCCCACCCACGGGGTTTGCAATATGAAAACCGGTGATGAGGGTTGAACTCACCTGCCACTGACTGCCAACTTCAAACCCAATTGCCGCATCATTGCCATAACCAGCCACGTGCATCATATTATAATTACACTGAATGCCCAGACTCACCTTCCCCAGGTTTTTACCATAGGCAAGCCCGGCCTGGCTTTCATTAAAATCGTTGAACCCGGCATACTGCATAGCGATGCCTACCCCTCCACGGCCTACCGGCATGGCAGCGGTGGCCATAAAGAGCGACAGGGCTTTTAACCCATATTTTTGTTCGGTATAAACACCCGCACTTGTTTTGGAAATATTACCCAGGGCCGCCTGATTGGCGAGAAAGGAAAACGATTGGGTAAACTGATGGCTGTAAGCGCCCAAACCGGTATACAAGGTACCGGGTGAGTAATGTATTGACTGGCCATTGGCTAGCCAGGGGATAAGAAATAATGGCAATAACAGGTTTCTCAAAACAGCAAGCTTTTCAGAATCAGGCACTAAACATATTTAAATATTGTTGATATAACAAATTTTTATTCAGGTTAGGGCAACTTACCGCAGTACTTTACCTTTGCGCCATGAAAATTTTAGACGGGCAGCTTGTATCACAGGCAACAAAGGATGAATTGAAAATAAAAGTGGCTCAATTGGTAGCGGAAGGTAAAAAAGTACCCCATTTGGCCGCCGTACTGGTGGGCAACAATGGAGCCAGTGAAACGTATGTTGGTTCTAAAGTAAGAACCTGTGAAGAGATCGGATTTCATTCTACCCTCATTCGCCTCGAAGATGACATCACCGAATTCAAATTGCTGGAAACAATTGAAAAGTTGAATGATAATCCCGATGTGGATGGCATTCTGGTACAATTGCCTTTGCCTAAACATATTTCTGATGAGAAGGTGATCAACGCCATCGATCCTTCAAAAGACGTGGATGGTTTTCACCCTGTGAGTGTTGGAAAAATGGTACAGGGTCTTCCTACTTTTATTCCCGCCACCCCGCACGGCATTATGCTGATGCTGGAACACTATAAAATAGATACGAAAGGCAAACATGCGGTAGTGATTGGCCGCAGTAATATTGTGGGCCGCCCCATGAGCATACTGCTGAGCGCCAATTCCAATCCTGGTAATTGCACAGTTACCATTTGCCATTCAGCCACCAAAAATTTAAAGGAACTGTGTCTGCAAGCTGATATCATTGTGGCTGCCCTGGGCAAACCCGAATTTGTTACGGCCGACATGGTGAAAGATGGCGCTATTGTAATTGACGTAGGTATTACCCGTGTTGCCGACGCTACTAAAAAAAGAGGCTATGCCTTAAAAGGAGATGTACAGTTTGATACGGTATCACCCAAATGCTCGTGGATAACACCGGTGCCAGGTGGTGTTGGTCCTATGACCATTGCCGCGCTGATGAAAAACACTTACAACGCCTGCATAGAAAAAAACTAGTAATATATTAACGTAATTATATACTAATGCCAGCCCGCCAGTAGTGTTAGCGAAGGCGATGCTAAAAGCGCATTCAGTAACTTTGTGTCTATGGTATCAACACAACCCACTATACAATATCCTGTAATGGAAGCCTTCTATACATTACAAGGCGAAGGCTATCACCAGGGAAAAGCTGCTTATTTCGTTCGCCTTGGCGGATGTGATGTGGGTTGCGTTTGGTGCGATGTAAAAGACAGCTGGGATGCCGGTAAACATCCCTTGCAATCAATTGATGAAATAGTGACTGGCGCCAGTGCATTTCCCGGCCGTATGGCCATTGTTACCGGGGGCGAACCGTTGATGCATAACCTCGATGCGCTCACCGATGCATTGCATGCAGCCGGCTTTGCCACCAATATTGAAACTTCCGGCGCCTGGCCGGTCAGCGGTTCCTGGGACTGGATCTGTTTATCACCCAAAAAGTTCAAAGCGCCATTGCCTGAAATACTGCCCATGGCCAATGAATTGAAAGTGGTGATCTATAACAAAAGCGATTTTGAATGGGCTGAAAAGTATGCCGCCCTGGTATCGCCCTCCTGTAAATTATTCCTGCAGCCGGAATGGAGCAAATCGGCCATGGTAACTCCGCTTATCATTGACTATATCAAGGAAAATCCACGGTGGGAGTTCTCGCTTCAACTACACAAGTACATTCACGTGCCTTAATGGCCATTTATAACGCTTTCTTATAAACTTTTTGGCTGAAATCATCGTCTAATCGGGGGTGGAATTTTATCTTTATACCCCCCAGCCCATTGCCTTTTCACCATAAAAGCTATAGATGATAAAAAAGTTAATTGCAATATCCATGCTGGTTGGGCTTTTTTGCTCAGCCCGGGCACAATACGATCCTGATAAGGTAAATAAAAAGGCAAAAGCCTCTTTTGAAAAAGCCTACAGCTTTGCCATGAATGGAAATTATGCAGAAAGTATAAAAACCCTGCAGGATGCCATTAAGTTAGACCCCCGCTACCTGGAGGCTTACTTATCGATAGCAGGTTTGTATTCTGAACAAAAGAACTACCCGATTGCGCTTGAAAACTACGAGAAAGCAAAAGCTATAGACAGCAATTGGTTTAAAGAATATGATCTCCCCTATTCCATTAACCTGGCTGGCATGGGTGAATTTCAGAAAGCGCTTACGGCGATAGATGAATTTTTGGCTATTCCTAACCTCAATCCACAAAGCAAAAAGGCAGCTAATTATCGCCGAAAAACATATCAGTTTGCCATCGATTACAGCAACCAGCATCCCGCAGGGAATTATAAGTTTTCGCCACAGAATATGGGCGATAGCATCAACAGCAACCACCTTGAATATTTTCCTACGTTTACCATAGATGACAAGGATTTTATTTTTACGCGCCGCGTAAATGGCAATGAAGAGTTTTATGAATCGCATTTTGAAAATGGCCATTGGACAAAAGCCGCTCCCTTACCGGGTGACATCAACTCGAACCTGAACGAAGGTGCCTCGAATATTTCACAGGACGGGCAGTGGCTCATCTTCACGGGTTGTAATTTCCCTTATGGCTATGGCAGTTGCGATCTGTATATTTCATACTTAACACCCGAAGGCTGGAGCAAACCCGAAAACATGGGCAACCGCATTAATACGGAGTCCTGGGAATCTGCCCCCAGCCTGTCGGCCGATAAACGCGATCTGTATTTTGCCAGCAACCGCCCCGGTGGTTATGGCGGCCAGGACCTGTATGTTTGTCGCCAGTTGCCCAATAGCCGCTGGAGCGATCCTGAGAACCTTGGGCCCGAAATAAATACCATCGGCGATGAGAGTGCCCCTTTTATTCATGCCGATAACCAAACGCTTTATTTCACTTCGGCTGGCCACCTGGGTTATGGCGGTTCAGACCTGTTCATGGCAAAAAAACAGGGCAAGGGCTGGAGCAAACCAATAAACCTTGGCTATCCCATCAATACCATCGAAAATGAAGGCAGCCTGGTTATTGCCGCCGATGGCAAAACCGCCTATTATACCAGCGACCGTACCGATTCCCGGGGCGGGCTTGACCTGTATTCATTTCAATTACGAGATGATATCAGTCCGGCCAGAACGCTGTGGGTAAAAGGAAAGGTGTTCGACAAAAAAACACTGAAAGGATTGCCCTCCGGTGTTGAACTAACCGACCTGGGCACACGTGAAGTAATAAGCAGGGTACAAACCGATGCTACCGGCAATTACCTCATCACCTTACCTGTTGGTAAAGACTATGCGTTCAATGTAAAACGCCGGGGCTACCTGTTCTTCTCAGAAAACTTCCCCCTGAGCCAGAAAGCACCTGACAGCACTTACAAGATCGATATTCCCTTACAACCCATTGAAGCCAATGCCAGCGTTGTGTTGAAGAATATCTTTTTTGAATCGGGTAAGTTTGATCTGAAAGACGAATCAACTATCGAGCTGGATAATATCTTCCAGTTAATGAAAGAGAACCCTACCCTTAAAATACAGATCAGCGGCCATACAGATAATGTTGGTAAGGCTGCCGATAACCTGGCGCTCTCCAATAACCGCGCCCAGGCTGTTGTGAAATTCCTGGTAAGCAAAGGCATTGAACAGGCACGCCTCACCTTTAAAGGATTTGGCGCCACACAACCTGTTGCAGATAATGCTACAGAAGAAGGCCGCGCACAAAACAGAAGAACAGAATTGCAGGTTATTAGTCAATAGTAATTGAAAATAAATTTTACCAGCCTCAGTACAAATAAACCGTACTGAGGCTTTTTTATTGCTGTTATAAAAAAGGGAAGTTGTAAATTAGGGGGCATATTACCGCTATGATAAACGATCTGCTTTACCAGCTGGCATTAACACAGGTGCCTCAAATTGGCTGCGTACATGCCAAATTACTGATTGAACAATTCCACACTGCTGAAGCCATCTTCAAGGCAGGCATTTCCCAACTCGAAAAAACAGAAGGCATAGGAACTGTTCGCGCACAACACATTAAACAGTTCAGGGATTTTGCCAAACTAGAAAAAGAGATCGACTTCATAGAGAAGTACAAAATAAAACCGCTGTTCATTAGCCAACCCGATTATCCGCAACGGTTGTTGCATTGTTACGATTCCCCTACTATGTTATTCTACCGCGGTAATGCCAACCTCAATACCTCCCGTATAGTGGCTGTTATAGGCACCCGTATGAACTCGGCATATGGTAAACACCTCACTGAAAACCTGGTAGAAGCGCTGGCCCGGTATAATGTGCTTGTTATCAGCGGGCTGGCATTTGGCATCGATGCCATTGCGCATAAGGCTGCGCTTCAACATGCTACGCCCACCGTAGGGGTGCTGGCACATGGCCTCGATTCCCTGTATCCCACAGAACATACGAACCTGGCAAAAGAAATGGTTCAACAGGGCGGCGGTTTAATAACAGAATTCTTTAGTGATGTTACAGCAGAAAAGCACCACTTTCCCATCCGAAACCGGGTAGTTGCCGGCATGTGCGATGCAGTAGTGGTCGTTGAAACCGGCGTAAAAGGCGGCAGCATGATCACCGCGGAGCTGGCCAATGGTTACAATCGCGACGTATTTGCCTATCCGGGCAGGGTAGCCGATGCCAAAAGTGCAGGTTGCAACGCGCTCATCAAAAACAATAAGGCCATTTTACTCACCAATGCACAGGAATTGGCAGAATCTCTTGGCTGGAATGAACCCACCCACAAAAATCCTCCGCCCCAAAAAGAACTCTTTGTTAATTTAAATGCCGATGAACAAACCCTGGTTGGCATACTAAGCGAAAAGAAACCGGTGCACATCGATGAACTGAATTTGCGGTGCGGTCTTAGCACCAGTTCGCTGGTAACTGCCGTTCTCAACCTCCAAATGCAAAATATTGTTCAGGCCCTGCCAGGTAATATGTATCAATTGGTGTAAACCAGGTCAACAGCCATTGGTAGTCAATGAACTAACTTAAATCCTTCACAAATCAGTGACCGGGGATTGTAGCGGAAGGGTAGCAAACCGGCGGGGTAATGGTGGTCTTATTGCCAGGTAATTGTAGTGGGATGCTCTGAAGGTTGTCCGGGAACTGTCTGAGGACAGTCGGGAATAGTACTGTAAGGGGCATCCACAGACAATATCCAGACAATATTCAGACAACTACCAAAGCACTTCCTGACCATTCCACTAGAGTCTGACACCTCTTTGGCGCCCATTCAGGGCGGAAAACAGGCAACCGGCAAAGGCAGGCGGGCGCTCTTACATGGTTCATTTCCACCATATAAAAAAATGGTGCTTAAAATCCAAGCTATTGCCTGCAAACCATTGACTTCTATCACTGCCAACTGCCTGCTTTTTCTTACCTTTGACGTCCCTGTCAAATTGGCTCGCTGCCAAACTGTAGCATTCCTTTTGATCAGGTGTTCGGTACCTTTGTAACAATTGTTGTGATTTACTTTCAAAAATAATTAACAGCTATATCATGTTAGGTTTTCTGTCAAAAATGTTCGGGGGAAGCAAATCGGAGAAAGACATCAATGTAATTCGTCCGCTTGTAGACCAAATCAACAAACACTTTACCGCTTACCAGTCGCTATCTAACGATCAGTTGCGCAACAAAACCCAGGAATTCAAAAGCCGGATAAAAGCGCACCTGGAAAAAATTGACAGTGAAATAGCCAGTTTAAATAAACAGGCAGAAGAACTGCCTTTTAGCGATATCGTAGGAAAAGATGCCATTTACCAACAGGTAGATGCCCTGATCAAGGATCGGGATAAGCAAATTGAGGAAGTATTAAAAGAAATTCACCCCGAAGCATTTGCCGTGGTGAAAGAAACAGCCCGCCGTTTCAAGGAAAATCCTGAAATGGTATCTACTGCAACCGAACTCGACCGCGAGCTCAGTGTAAAAAAAGAATACATTACCATACAAGGCAATAACTCTGTTTTCAAAAACAGCTGGAATGCCGGTGGTAGCCAGATCACCTGGAACATGGTACACTACGATGTACAGTTGATAGGTGGTACGGTATTGCACCAGGGTAAAATTTCAGAAATGGCAACCGGTGAAGGTAAAACCCTGGTTTCTACCCTGCCGGCTTACCTCAATGCCCTGGCTGGCGCCGGTGTTCACATTGTAACCGTGAACGACTACCTCGCCAAACGTGACTCTGAGTGGAACGGAACCATTTTCGAATGGCTGGGTCTTACCGTTGACTGTATCGACAAACACCAGCCCAACAGTACTGAAAGAAGACAAGCTTACCAGGCCGATATTACCTACGGTACCAACAACGAATTCGGTTTCGATTACCTGCGCGATAACATGGTGCATACGCCGGAAGAAATGGTGCAACGCAAACACCACTTCGCCATGGTGGATGAGGTGGATAGCGTATTGATCGATGATGCACGTACACCATTGATCATTTCCGGCCCGGTACCCCGCGGTGAAGACCAGCAATATCATATTTTACGCGATCGCGTTCGCAACCTGTTCGAAATGCAAAAGCAGGTGGTGAACAAAAACCTGATCGATGCCAGGAAGATGTTTGAAGGAGGTGATGATGATCCGAAATCAGGTGGTTTGGCATTGATGCGCGCCTTCCGTGGTTTGCCCAAACACAGCGCGTTGATCAAGTTCCTGAGTGAACCCGGTACCAGGGTAAAACTGCAAAAGGCAGAAAACTATTACCTGGCCGATCAGCAGAAACAAATGCCATTGGTTGACGAAGACCTGTTCTTCCACATTGATGAAAAGAACAACTCCGTTGATTTAACCGATAAAGGTATTCAGGCCATCACCCGCGCCGGTGAAGACACTGAGTTTTTCGTACTGCCCGACATAGGCTACCACCTGGCAGAAATCGACAAAAGCGATTTTTCAGCTGAAGAAAAATTGCAAAGCAAAGAAGCAGTCCTGAACGAATATACCATCAAGGCCGATCGTATTCACACCGTACAACAATTGCTGAAAGCATACACGTTGTTCGACAAAGATGTGGAATACGTAGTTATGGATGGTCAGGTAAAGATCGTAGATGAGCAAACCGGTCGTATTCTCGATGGCCGCCGTTACAGCGATGGTTTACACCAGGCCATTGAAGCCAAGGAAAATGTGAAGATCGAAGCCGCTACACAAACCTACGCTACCATTACCTTACAGAACTATTTCCGTATGTATCACAAACTGGCCGGTATGACGGGTACTGCGGTAACCGAAGCCGGTGAGTTCTGGGATATTTACAAACTGGATGTGGTAACCGTTCCAACTAACGTAACGGCTATCCGTAAAGACCAGGAAGACCTCGTATACAAAACCAAACGCGAAAAATACAAAGCTGTTATTGAAGAAATAGAAAAACTGCGTGCGGCAGGCCGGCCAGTACTGGTTGGTACCACCAACGTGGAAGTGAGTGAATTGCTGAGTAAAATGATGCAGGGTAAAAAGATCCCGCACAACGTATTAAACGCCAAACAACACGCCCGTGAAGCACAGGTAGTAGCTGAAGCCGGTTTGGCCGGTGCGGTTACCATTGCCACCAACATGGCCGGTCGTGGTACCGATATCAAGCTCGGACCCGGCGTTAAAGAAGCGGGTGGTTTGGCCATCATTGGTACTGAACGCCACGAAAGCCGCCGTGTAGACCGCCAGTTGCGTGGTCGTGCCGGTCGCCAGGGCGACCCTGGTACCACTCAATTCTATGTATCGCTCGAAGATGACCTGATGCGTTTGTTTGGCAGTGAGCGTATCGCCAGCATCATGGACCGTTTTGGTTACAAAGAAGGCGAAGTGATCCAGCACAGCATGATCACCAAGAGCATCGAGCGGGCACAAAAGAAAGTAGAAGAAAACAACTTCGGTATTCGTAAGCGCCTGCTGGAATACGATGACGTAATGAATAAACAACGTAACGTAGTTTATAAAAAACGTAACCACGCATTGTTCGGTGACCGCCTGGCGCTTGACCTCGATAACGCCTTCTACATTGTTGCCGAAGGACTGGTGAATTCATTCCAGGAACAAAGCGATTACGAAGGGTTTAAACTGGCAGCCATTGTGAACTTTGGCATAGACACTGCCATTACCCAGGAAGAATTCGAAAAAGACAAAGCAAACGACCTGGCTGAGAAATTATACCAGGAATCGGTTGGCCGTTATCAGCATAAAACCGAAGAGCTGCAAAAGCAGGCAGTACCGGTATTCCAGAACATCCGTACATCACAGGGCAGCCACATCGAAAATGTAGTGGTTCCTTTCACTGATAACAAAAAAGGCTTACAGGTACTGGCCAGTCTGAACAAAACGCTTGAAACAAGTGGCCGTGAGCTCATCAGCGCCCTGGAAAGACAAATAACCCTCGCAGTTATAGATGAAGCCTGGAAAGAGCACCTGCGTGCCATGGATGACCTGAAACAAAGCGTACAAACAGCATACCTGGAACAAAAAGATCCACTGGTTATTTATAAGATCACTGCCTACGATCAGTTTAAACAAATGGACAGTGATGTAAACAAAGACATCATCAGCTTCTTATGCCATGCCGGTATACCTGTTGAACAACAGAATCCTCAGCAGATCCGTGAAGGTCATGAACAAAAGACCGACATGAGCCGCATGCGTGCCAATAAAGAAGAGATCGATGCCCGTGGTGAAGATTATGCAGCAGATGAAAATGACCAGTTCAGTGATGAACCCATCAAGCATGAGCCGGTTCGTGTAGGCCCCAAAGTTGGTCGTAACGATCCTTGTCCTTGCGGTAGTGGCAAGAAGTTCAAGAACTGTCATGGTGCAGGTTTATAATTGAAAGATTATTTTTTTATGTTATTTATAAAAGCCTTGATGATACCATCAGGGCTTTTTTTATTTACCGAAATAGCTTGCAAATACCCGCGGACGTTACTATTTTGGCGCCATGACTATGAAAAAAACCATTTTCCCCCGCCTGTTACCGGCCATTGCTATTTTCTTTTGCACCGTATCTATACTACCTGGCTGCGACAACGTTGACAATGATGTAATATTAAAGCAAGATGGAGTTAAAGCCTTAGGGACGCTTAAAGACGGAACAGGAGAATCCGGCAAGTACAGTGAATACTTCGACGTAATAGTAGAATATACAGATGAGAACGGGACCTCGCTCACGGTTCACAAATCAGTAACCCGGTCAGATTTCAAAAGTTTCTCCAAGGACCAGCAGGTTATGTTGGTGTATTCCAGAAAGAACCCAGCCATTATAAAGCTCCTGTTAACCCCCGAGGAAATACTGGAATACACCGGGATAAAAGAAAGAGACATGGAAATCGCAGACCTGAACGCCCTGGTGACCATGAAAAAAGAAAACATGGATTCCAGTCTCAATAAGATCACCTTCGGATGGGTAAAAAATAATGATACTGCCTGGATCAATGAAAGGAAAAACCAGTATATAAGAGTGTTTCCCCATGAAAAATCAATAATATATATAGCTAAGTCACCTGAATATAAGCGATTTTACGACCTGGCGAAACAAGCCGGTTACCGGTCTGTTACGGAGGGGAAAGAAGGATCGGACTTAAGAATTTTCGAGAACGATAGTTTAATCATTGATTTGAACTTAAACCGGAGCACCAGGGAACGCGATATTAGCCCTGGAAATGTCCCCATTCCAATAAAAGAGGAAGTGCAGCTGAGTGTTGTTACCCTGAGTAAAAAACAACCTGCAAAAAAATAATTATAAAGCCCTCCCCATAAATGGGAGGGCTTTATAATTACTGGTAAATTTACTGTTAAGGATCATCAATTTCCGGCTAAACGGTGTATTTTAGTTTCTCAAATGCATTAGCGATGTATGAAAGCAGATAAAGCAAGCCAGACAGCGCAATACATGGCTTTATTCCGGGCATTAGAAACCACACAACCTGCGAATAAACGGCTCTTTAAAGATCCGTATGCGGTATCGTTTTTAGATGGAAAATTAAACTGGGCTGCCCGTCTTTCCTTTCTTTCATTTGTACGCAATTATGTTCAGCGTACCATTCACAAGAAAATACCCGGCGCCTTAACCTCTGGTATTGCCCGCACCCGGTATATCGACGATCTGTTACAACAAACCATTCAACAAAACATACAACAGGTAATAATCTTAGGAGCCGGTTTTGATACCCGTGCCCTTCGGCTTGATGCTTTATCAAATATGCCTGTTATTGAAATAGACCACCCCAACACCGCCCAGAAGAAAACCGCCATCCTGCAAAAAACACTGGGCCATCTTCCCAACCATATTCACTACTGGCAAATAGATTTCAACAAAGAAAGCCTGCAACAGCTGGCGGTTAGGGAAAAGCTGGATTTTTCCATCCCTACCACCATCATTTGGGAAGGTGTAACCAACTACCTGAATGCAGAAGCGATCAATAAAACATTTGCTTTTGCCAGTGAATTTGCTACTGGTTCATATATTATCTTTACATATGTACACCAACAGGTACTGGACGCGCCCGAAACATTTTTTGGCGCCCAAAAGCTGTTGCAAGACCTGGATGCCATTGAGGAACGCTGGACATTCGGTTTTAATCCTGAAAAATTATCCCTCTACCTGCAATCATATAATTTCGTACTACTTGAAGACTCCGGAGCAGCTGATTACCGCGATCGTTACTTGCCCAACCGCCCTGAAAAGGGATATGAATTTTACAGAGTAGCATTTGCTTATAAAGCTTAAAATTATTTGACATATGGAGTCGCCATCAAATTGGAAACACGTACGTGACATTCTTATAATGCCATTCACGGTAACATTCATTGTTCCTTACCTGTTATACAATAGCAGAGATCCCTTCATCCCCCACTCTTTAACCACCAAACTGATCGGCTGGTTAATAGCAGTAGTTGGTTCAGCTCTCTTTGTGTACACGGTATTCCTTTTTAAAACGATGGGTCAGGGAACGCTGGCCCCCTGGGAGCCTACGAAAAAACTGATTGTGGAAGGCCCCTATCGTTATTGCCGCAATCCCATGATCACCGGGGTGTTCTTTATGATAACCGGAGAAGGGCTGATGTTATTTTCTACCAGTATACTGGCATGGGCCGTAGCCTTCTTTATCATCAATACCCTGTATTTTATTTTCGTGGAAGAACGCAGCATGATGCAACGCTTTGGCAGCGATTACCTGAAGTATAAGAAACATGTGCCGAGGTGGATTCCCAGGTTGCGACCATTTAAATTGTTGAATTCGTGAAAGGGCAGAAGGCAGAGGGCAGAAGGCAGAAAGAAATACACTTCTGCGCGGAAGTCCCTTATCAACTCTATCAACGTCGTCAACTTGTTAACCTGTCAACTCGTTAACTTGTTAACTTATCAACTCTTATCAACCTATTTCAACTCCTTAATCTCAACTCTCCTAAAATCCACCGGCTGTCCTTCGCTCTGCAGGGCAATAAAGCCTGAAGAAAGGATCTTGCCATCCTGCTTGATCTTTGGATCATAGTTTTCAACCACGCCCCCACCGATCTGCGGTTTTGAGTATTGCATTACGGTATCGCCATTGATGATGTGCGTGATCAAAGAATCGCCCAATACAATCAGTTCGGCACGTACCCACTGATCGCCATCGTATGTTTTGGAAGTTGAATTGATACAATGCCGGGTATCCAGCACGCCATTGTACACAATGTTGGTACCGGGCGAACACATATTGCCGGTAGGACGCGGATTGCCATCGCCCAGTCCGCCCAGTAATTGAAACTCGATGGAGATGGGCCAGTTCTGTTCCTTAGGCATGGTATGCGGGTCCTGCGAATGGAACATGATCCCACTGTTGAGCAAGGTGTATGAAGGAGCATCTTTTTTCCATTCGCCGGTGAACCGGTACTCCACCACCAGGTGGTAATACGAGAAAGGTGTTTTATAATACAGGTGACCGAACTGATCGTTATACGCCCCATACTGATCATAGCGTACCTTGATCATGCTGTCTTCTACCCGGAAGGTTTTACCAAAATTATCGCCCACCTCGTGGTGGTTGATCTTTACTACCCAGTCGTTGAGATCGTGGCCATTGAATAGTTTTACCCAGCCGTCTTTTCCGGCGTTGGTCTTATGGGCGCTGTGACAGGCAGCAATGGTTGTAAGTACAACACAAAAAATGCAGCAGCGAATGAATGATCCTGTATGCATAAAGGATAGTGTTCTTTATACGGAAGTTACAGGATTATTGCCACAATCTAATGCATATTGATGGTTGCCATTGGCACTACGTTCTTTATAGGTTTGATTGTTTTCAGGTAGGCGAAAATGGCTTTCAGGTCCTCATCAGATGCTTTACTATACTCCTGCCAGGGCATGGGAGGCAATAAGGGGCGGGTATTATCAAGCCCTTTGTATTTACCTTCCCGGATTGATTTAATAAACTGGGCCTCAGTCCAGGAGCCGGTACCGGTTGAATCGGGGGTAAGATTGGCCGAATAAGAAATGCCCCAGGGGCCCACATAATTGGTGAGTATCTGGTTAAATAAGATCCAGTTTTTCGAGGTACCGGTATCGAATTTGGCAACCGGCATATCAGCCGGGTGGCCCGATAACAACCTGTCTTCATCAAATACAGGTCCGTTAGGTCCCATCTTCTTGGGGGTATGACAATCATTACACCCCATGATGCTTACCAGGTAAGCACCTCGTTTTGCCATACTATCGGGTGAAATACCTTCGGTACTAACGCCAGCCACATGTTCCTCAGCAACTGGCCCACTGCAAAAAACCAATAAAACGGTGGCACATACAGCGATGCATACCAATACCAATACTTTTTTCATATACAAGCATTAAAGGTTAAAGAGATGTGTAAACCTGAATATACTTCATATTGTTACGGCATTGTATCTTGAAGAACTGATCTACGTTAGTAAATTATATTTTTGATTTATATCAAAAAAAAAGCCCCCCACCAACCTCCCCCAATGGGAGGAGGTTGGTGGGGGGCCATTTATTAATTACCCAATCACTTCAACTCATATTTATACTTATAGCGTTCGTACAATTGCTTTTGTTTGTTCTCAAGACTTACTTCACGGCCCTGGATAAAAGCATGTTGAATAATGCTGGTGCGCATATCGAGTATGTCGCCATCACTTACTACAATGTTGGCATCTTTGCCTGCTTCCAGCGATCCTGTTTTATCATCAACGCCCAGAATTCTGGCTGAATTCAACGTAATGGCCTGTAATGCCTGCTCTTTGCTTAACCCATATGCAGCAGCAGTACCGGCATTGAAAGCCAGGTTACGGTACCGGCTTTCGGCATGTTCATCATTCAACGCAAACAATACCCCGGCCTTTTGCAGCATGGCAGGTGTTTTAAAGGGCTGGTCAACATCATCGTCTTCCGCAGCCGGCAGTGCATGTTCATCAGACAGGATCACCGCAATATTGTTTTGTTTCAAGAGATCGGCAATTTGAAAACTTTCACTGGCACCTACCAACACTACGTCAAAACCAAACTCTTTTACAAAATCAATAGCGATCAGCATTTGTTTTACCTGGTCGGCGTGAACAAACAGCTTTTGGGTTTTATTGAATAACCCTTTCAACGCTTCAAACTTCAGGTTGCTTTCCTTATGGGTTGTTTCCTGCAGGTAAGCTTTTGCCTGGCGAAACAGGTCTTTTATCTCATCTATTTTTTTCAGTGCCTCTTTGGCCGGATCGGTTTGTGGTTGTCGCACGCCGGCAAAAGCAGCAAACCGGTTGGGGCGGGTAACAAAGGTGGGCATGTTCAGGTGAATGCCATTGTCTGTTTTATAGGCAGCATCTTCCCAATTCCAGGCATCCAGCTGTACTACGGTTGAAGAACCGCTGACCGTGCCGCCCTGCGGGGTAACACCTGCCAGCAAAATACCATTTGCTTTCAGGGTATTGATGATCTTTGAATCGGAATTGTAAGCAACAATGGAACGAATGCTGTTATTGTATTCGCCCAGCTCGTTGTAGTCGTTGCTGCCACGTACCCCGCTGCCGATCTCTTTCAATCCCAGATCGGTTACCGGTAATATCAAACCGGGATAAACCTGCTTTCCTTTTGCATCTATTACTTTGGCATCGGCTGGCACAGTGATATTTGCACCTACCTGTACAATTTTTCCATTGTCTACTTCAATGGAACCATTTTCTACTACCTGGCCATTACCAACGTGTATGGTACCGTTAGTGATAAATAACTTTCCGGTGTATGGTTTGGCCGGGTATACATCTTCCTGTGCCTGTACCGTTATCAGCAACGCCAGGCAATGTATCAATATGATTAAATTTTTCATCGATTGCATGTTTTTAGTTGGAGTTAGCATCGTTTTCATCTACATCAACGGTAATCAATCCATCGTGGTGGTCATGATCGCCACAGCTTAAAATAACCTGGTAGCTGGGGACGGCGGGTTGAACGGGGCCACCACTTCTTTTTTCACCCAACATTTTTTGAACGAGGCGGTTCCTTTCAACGGCAATCTTTTTACGCATGTCCGCGTCGCGTGCCCGGTCGAAATAAACTATACCATCAACGATCGTTTGCTCGGCCTTTGCATAAATGCTCAGCGGATTATCGCTCCATACTACCACATCGGCATCTTTACCTGGTTTCAGGCTGCCTACTTTTTCTTCCACATGCAGGGCTTTGGCCGGGTTCAGGGTTACCATTTTGAATGCATCTTCTTCCGACATGCCGCCGTATTTTACGCTTTTGGCGGCTTCCTGGTTCAGGCGGCGTGCCATTTCTGCATCGTCTGAATTGATACATACATTCAGGCCTACCCGTTGCATAATGGTAGCATTGTAGGGAATGGCGTCCTGCACCTCTGTTTTATAAGCCCACCAATCGCTGAACGTAGACGCGTTGGCGCCATGTGCTTTCATTTTATCGGCCACTTTATACCCTTCCAGAATGTGGGTGAAAGTATTTACGTGGAAGTTGAATTTCTCCGCCACGCGCATGGTAGCCGTGATCTCGCTTTGCACATAGGAGTGGCAGGTAATAAAGCGCTTTTTATTCATGATCTCCACCAGGGCTTCCAGCTCCAGGTCGCGGCGTACAGGCGCAGCAGCCGGCGTAACAGCAGCACCTTTCTTTTTAGGTGCGGCAGCAGCCTCTATATCTTTACAGCCTTTTTCATATTCGCAGGCGCGGGTAAAGGCATCCATTAACACTTCTTCAACCCCCATACGGGTATCGGGAAAGCGGTTGTTGTTTTGCGAGGTAGTGCGTTTTACGTTTTCACCCAATGCAAATTTAATGAAGGGGTCAGCACCTTTGAATTTCAGTTCTTCGTCATTGGCGCCCCAACGCAGTTTTATCAATTGTGTTTGTCCGCCAATGGTATTGGCAGAGCCATGCAAAATGTGGGAAGACGTAACGCCGCCGCTCAACTGGCGATAGATGTTTATGTCCTCAGGGTTCAGGTTATCGGCAATACGCACTTCAGACGTTACTGATTGTGTTCCTTCATTAATAGAAGCGGCAGCTATGTGTGAGTGTTCATCGATAATACCGGGAGTAACAAACTTACCGGTAGCATCAATTACTTTAGCACCGGGGTCCGACAGGTTTTTACCGATCTGTGCGATCTTTCCGTTCTTTATCAATACATCGGTATTTTCCAGTTTGCCTTCTTTTTCATTGGTCCAAACGGTACCGTTCTTAATCAGAATGGTTTCAGGCTGTGGCAGGGAATCCCAACCATACCCATCGAACGGATACACCACTTTGCCTAATACACCCAGCGGTTTTTTCTTGCTGGTATCAGGGGCCGGCGTGCCTGCCTTTGCAAAACTGGCCGACCACAATACGGTATTGCCTTCTGCATCAACGCCATTTCCGTTCCAGACGTCGCCATTAACCGTACCACCCAGCCGAATGTTTGCAGCCCGGGGCTTTTTTTCAGTAGCAAAACTGATGGTTACCAGCTTGCCATCGAACGTGAATTTTGTTTTGATGGTGTCTTTGACAAGAATGCTGGCCTCGGTGGTGCTTTTCACATCCAGGGTATAACTGTTGCTACCACCGGCCGACTTTACCTGTAATGTATATTGCCCTGCTATAGCTGACCAGTTTTCGTCTTTTACATTGTAGCGTTGGCCCTGTACCCAGTTTTGCAGGATCACCGTTTTTTCTTTGAACACTTCACCGGTGGTGATTAAAAAGCTCGCCACTTTACCGGCATCGAGACTGCCTACTTTGTCATACACGCCCAATACAGAAGCTGGTGTTTTGGTAAGGGCCTCCAGCGCTTTGGTTTCGCTTAATCCATACTCGATGGCCTTGCGCAAATTGGTCAGGAACTGTTTGGTATCTTTTAATTCAGTAGCGGTTAAACAAAATGGGATGGCTGCTTTTTCCAGCGCAGCCGGATTGGCCGGCGCCAGTTCCCAGTGTTTCATATCGCCCAGTGAAACAAAGCGTGCTTCATTGGGGTCTTCCACATCCATTGCCTGCGGAAAATTCAGCGACAGGATGTAAGTGGCTTTGGTAGCAGCAATGTCTTTTATGCGTTGGTATTCATTGCCCCCGCCTTTGATGATGTATTGAACGCCAAATTCATCCCCAATACGATCGGCGCGCAGGTCGTTCCATTTATCACCTGCATCGAATATCTGGGGTAACGATTGGATCTCGTTCCAGGATCTCAACGACAGGTTCACCCCTTCAGCAGCCGGATTGTTTTTATACCACTGTGCATCGAGGTAAGTCTGGCGCAACAAGGCAATAGTACCCATCATGGAGGAAGGATAACTTTGGGTAGAAGTTCCTTTACTGAATGAATAATGCGCTGCCGCTTTTTCTTTCAGCATTACCAGGTTTTCTTTTTCACTGGCCAGGCTAACCAGAGCACCGGTGCCACGTGCTATGCCATCTTTTTGATGGGTAAGAACGGTACCAAAACCAATGTTCCGTAAAGGTTCTGCTTTAGCGTCATCGGTATTGAACAATTTGGCAGCTTCTATTTCGCTTCTGATGGCCTGGTTCCAGCCAAATACGCCCTTGGTATTGGACGTCAATTGTGCCGGAGCGCGGAAATCGAATGGGGCGCCCTGCCGTTGCGGAACGGCCACGCCATAGTCACTATAGATGTCGATAAAAGAAGGGTAAATAAATTTACCGCTGCAATTGATCACCACGGCATCTTTCGGAATTGTTACCGAAGTACCTACGGAAACTATTTTTCCCTCACGAATAACCAGTGTGGCATTGGCGAGCGTGGTTTGTACATCTTTTACAATGGTGGCATTGGTGAAAGCAAAACATTTTACTTTTGGATCAGCAACGCCATTAACAGGAAAGGTTACCTGAGCCATGGCAGTTGAATGCAGAATGAACATCAGACCCAACAGGAAAAGGAGCTTTCCGGGTGGAAAGAAACAGTACTTTCTCATGTGCTTTTTGGTTTATGATTAAATTCAGGAACAGAGATCGAATTTAGTTAAATGAACTAATTTAGTCGGGTTAAAAAGTTTTTAACCGGTTAATACACTACATGAATATTGCGCAATACATCGACCACACCCTGCTAAAACCTGCAACCACCATACATGAGCTTAAAAATCTATGTGAAGAAGCGATCCGGTATAATTTTTATGCGGTGTGTGTGCCGCCGCCACTGGTAAAAAATGCCAGGGGAATTTTGGTTAACAGCGGGGTAAAAACGGCTACGGTCATAGGCTTTCCTTTTGGTTATTCCATTGCCCGCGCCAAGCTGGTTGAAGCACAGCAGGCCATTCAGGACGGAGCCGATGAACTGGATGTGGTGATAAACCTGATCGCATTAAAAAGCAAAGCCTGGCAATACCTGGAATTGGAAATGGAGGCCATTGTGGAGGCAGCCCATGCCCAGAACAGGCTGGTTAAAGTGATCATCGAAAGTGGGGTCTTAACGGATGAAGAGATCATTAAATGTTGTGAAATATATGCCAAAACCGGGGTGGATTTTCTAAAAACCAGCACCGGATATGCCGAAAAGGGCGCCACCATCGAGGCGGTGCAACTGATGCGGGCACACCTGCCGTCTAGTATAAAAATAAAGGCTTCCGGTGGTATCCGCAGCTATGAGCAGGCGGACCAGTACATTAAAGCCGGGGCCAACCGGTTGGGAACCAGCTCAGGGGTAGCTATTGTAACCGGGGCGCCTCAAAACGGCAATACGGGATATTAATTATGCCCCTTGCAGGTGGCAGCCTGTTGGATTATCTTTGGCGAAGATTTTGCATTTAAATTGGTAGAAGCTGCATAAAACCCATAGTGTCAATTCAATACCAGCTCTATTATGTGGCTTAAAAAAATATATTTCGCATGAAGTACATTATCAGTTGCGTTTTATTGATCCTGTCCCATACTTTATTTGCCCAAACAGCAGATACTAATACAGTGGTGGTGTTTAAAGACCCCCGGATCGATATGCTGGAAAAAAAGCAAATGCAGATCAATGAATTTACCACCCGGGATGCCCGCAGCCGGGTACAGGGGTTTCGGATCCTGGTGATCAGCACCAACGACCGCAATAAAGCCACCAATGCAAAAATCAAGATATACCAGGAGTTTCCCGAACTGAGAGCTTACCTTGACTGGCAGCCCCCTTATATGAAATTAAAAGTGGGTGATTTCAAAAACCGCAGTGAGGCTGAACCCTATTTGTCATCCATACAACGTTTTTTCCCATCCGGTGTGTATATCATCCGGGATGTGATTGAGGTGAACCCGGATAAGTCGAGTACGTTGTAGTGGGGTGCATTGTCTTCGAATTGCTATCTTTTTAGTAAATTTGATTATATCGAATTTTGAGATTATGTCGGTAAATTATGTTTCAGATAATAGTGGTCAGACCATTGCTGTGCAAATTTCCATTGAGGACTGGAAACGGATAAAAAACAAATATCCTGATGTGGATGAGCTGGATGGTCCCCTTCCAGAATGGCAAAAACAATTAATTGATCAGCGATTGGCGGCGATCGCCCAAAATCCTGACAGATTACATCCTATTGATGAATTGTTTTCTGAATTAGATAAAGAAGATTAACAGATTGGTATCGGTTGCAGGTAAAAGGATTAGAGAAACGCTTCGCTCTGGATATCAAAACTGCCATTCTACGACTGAAAGACAGACCCACTGTTCACGCAATCCGTTATAAAAACGTTCGTATTGCCCACCCTGATGTATTTCCCTATGCCATTCATTTTTACATTGATGAACCCTCTCAAACCATTGTTATAACAGCCATTGTTCATAATAGCAGGGCTCCCCTTTACTCTCAAAAACGCACGTAAAAATACCATCTTTTCCCTACTTATCCCCTTTCCGATTATCTTTGTGGGTATGAGCATTTTACAAAAGAAGATCCAAAGCCTGGCAAAAACATACGCTGCTGAGTTTATAGATATTCGCCATCATTTACATGCACATCCTGAACTAAGTTACCAGGAATTCGAAACATCGCGTTTCGTTCAACATAAATTAACTGAATTTGGTATCCCCTTTACCGTTATGGCCGAAACCGGTGTGGTGGGGTTGATTAAAGGAAAGAATCCTGACAAGAAAGTGATTGCCCTGCGGGCCGATATGGATGCACTTCCTATTACCGAACAAAATGATATTCCCTATAAATCAAAGAATGAAGGGGTAATGCATGCCTGCGGGCACGATGTGCATACTACCTGCCTGCTGGGTGCTGCTAAAATTTTACAGGAATTAAAAGATGAATGGGAGGGAACCGTAAAACTGATCTTTCAACCTGGTGAAGAAAGAAACCCCGGCGGCGCCAGTATTCTTATCAAAGAAGGCGTGCTGGAAAATCCCAAACCACAAGCCATCTTCGGATTGCACGTACACCCCCAACTGGAAATTGGTAAACTGAGTTTTCGCGGTGGTCAGGTAATGGCCAGCGCCGATGAAATATACATTACCATCAAGGGTAAAGGCGGACATGCAGCTGCGCCGCATTTAACCGTTGATACCATTCTGATAGCCTCCTACCTTATTGTTAGCCTGCAACAGATCATTAGTCGCAACAGAAACCCCTTATCGCCTTCGGTGTTGTCTATCTGTTCTATTCAGGGCGGACATACCACCAATGTAATTCCCAGCGAAGTGAAACTGATGGGCACCTTCAGAGCACTCGATGAAGAATGGCGTTTTAAGGCACATGAGCTCATTCGCAAACAAGCCACCGAACTGGTACACAGTATGGGTGCGGAAATTGATCTGCACATCGATGTAGGTTATCCAACAGTATTCAACAATGAAGAATTGAGCAAAACAGCCCGTACACTGGCTGAACAATATATGGGTAAAGAACAGGTGGAAACCACCGAAGTACGGATGGGCGCAGAAGACTTTGGCTATTATACCACACATATTCCCGGTTGCTTTTACCGGCTGGGTGTAATGAATGAGGCGAAAGGTATTACTTCAGGAGTACATACACCCACCTTTAACATAGATGAAAATGCTATTGAAACCGGCATGGGCATGATGGCCTGGCTGGGCAGCAGCACAACGTTTTAATGATATACCGGCAGCATTATAGAAGATGAAATGCTGCCGGTATATTATCCTACTCCATTTAGTAAAAAAACATATCGAACCTTGAAATAAAGACGGAAGGTTTGTCGGCAGGATAATCATCTTCCTCATTGTTTACTGCTGGTGTCTCTATCTTCATACCCACCTTGTTATTTTCAACAGCTGTTTCTTTACGGCCGTTGCCAGCAATGATCGTAAGTAATAGTATAGCTACTGCCAGCAATAAGTGTTGCATACAGTTACTTTAAGGCGTTAACATTTTTACCAGACAGCTCAATAGAAGAATTGTTATCAGACCCAATCATGGTCAGCTTCCTGATCACTGCTGAATTATCACTTAGCCTTGAACCAGTCATTTGCAAATTGAGATTGAGGAAAACGGCATGTCTGTTCAGATCAATTCTGGAGCTTTCGCTGTAGACATTTAACTGATTAAAATATGCAGAAGCATTATCAGGGAACAGATAACAGTTTTTCAGGCTGATAGTATAAGATGGCGCCGAGGTAGAATCACTGGTTCCATATATTCTAAAAGTGCTGTAGGCCCCATTGAGTTGTGCAGCAGCTGGCAGATAGATATTCACCAGGCCATTATTCCTGGTTCCCTTTTCCATTTCATAGTCTGTAAATCTTGAATCATTGATAAAAAGGGTATCGTTTACCGTTTGATACTTTACAAAGCGGGCAATATCCTTTTGTATTTCCAATTTAAGGGTATCGGATGTTTTTATGGCACAATTACCCATTCCCTTTAGTGAAATAAACCGGGCGGGAGATACCGGTAAATAGGTCATCGGAGTAAATTCTTCTCTTTTAAAAGCAGTGAATTCACCACGTTTATATTTGGCATATACCATTAGTTGTACAACTGTTGTGAGTATAAGGATGGTAAGAAAAATGCCCAATAATATTTTATTGCTTGTTTTCATTATCAGTTCTTGATTGTATTAAGCAAAATGTTGTTTCTTGAATTTTTCGAACCGGGGTTTTAATTCTTCAGGGTCCATCCCCAGCAGAAACATCGTGCGAAAAACCTGCGGCAGGTCTTTTTCAACGAAGTCATTTTTACGGTAGGTCTGCGCATTTTTTATTGCAGCGGGCGAAACAAAATACCCGATGCCCCGCTGGTTATGAATGATCTCCTGTTGTTGCAGAAAATCATAGGTGCGCATTACCGTATTGGGGTTTACTTCCAACTGTACCGCCAGTTCCCGAACGGAAGGGATCCGCTCCTCTACCTTCCATTCCTTTAGCATGATTTTCTCACACACATAATCGGCAATTTGTAAGTATATAGCTTGCGATTCTCTGAATTGCATATTTACTTTTTTAAACGTTAAACCTCTTTTTCTTTCAACCGGAAGTACGCAACGACCCACAAACAGGGCGCCAATGCGTATTTGGCAAGAAAAAGTAAGATATTACTAAACCATTCCGGCAACAGTATCATTACATCCCCCTGCGCGGTATTCCACACCTTGTAAACAGTAAACGGCTCAAAAAAACTACCGTCTGGCATAAACGAACCCAGCACTTTATGTACAAAGAAAACCAGGATCAAAAAAACAACCAGGCCGGAAACCAGTGTCTTTATATACTGAAACTTTACAAAATATACCGAACCCAATAAAAAGATAGATTGTACTGCAAAAAAGATAAGCATGATGTAAAAAAGGAATTCCTTAGCTGAATCGTCCGGTACAAATACATTTAAAAGATCCTGGGGCGGTCTGGCGGCCTTATGGTGCTGTTCAAGCCAGCTGGCCATAACCCCGTTCGACACTTTAAGCATAATAACATCAAAAACATAAAACACCAGCGTATAACTGATAAAAAACAGGATCACGCCAAAGACAATCGTAGTCAGTAATTTTTCCAGCGCTGAGGCAGGTGTCAATAAAAAGTGAATGCCCTTAGGGGCTTCAGACAGGTCATTGAAGATGGTGCTGGCAAATAAACAACCGGTAAGGAACAAACCTGCATAATAGGTAACCACCTGAATCCGTAACCCCATTGGGTTTTCAGGGTTCACGATCATTAAAAATGAACACCACAAAACCAATAACCCGCCAATGGCAGCCAGTGACAACAGGTATCTTCTTTTATTTTCATTCCAGTGTTTGCCAAGATACAGGAACCAGCGTTTCAAATCAAAAACAGCATTCATAGCATTAGTTTAAGCGTTAAAAACAGATTGAATAGCATTGCCATTTAGTACGATGGCCTTGTACAGTAATTCCAGATCGAGTTTGCTTTCATCACCAAGCGTATTGCGGGTAATAACTGCGCTGCCCCGTAACGTAGGTTCCCGGAACAAAGCCTGTTTTATTTCTTCACTGTCATAAGAAATATGAAATGAAAGCCTGTTAGTAATATTATCCACGGTCTGGTCGAACAGAATGCGGCCCTCATCAATAATGGTAACCCGATCGATCAGGCTTTCGAGGTCTTTTACCTGGTGCGTGCTTATGACGATGCACTTGTTTTCATCGAGACAGCCGGCAATTACTTTACGAAACTGGCTTTTACTCATAATATCCAATCCGTTGGTTGGTTCATCCATCAATAACACAGAGGTATTACAGGCCAGTCCAAAACTGATCAACACCTTTTTCTTTTGCCCATAGCTCATTTGCTGCATGGTGTTGGAGCGGGGAATGTCGAATTCGGTGATAAAACGGTTGAATTGATCCTCGTTGAATTTGGGGTAAAAAGGGGCATTGTATTTTATCAGATGCTCGATAGGCATGTCGGGCAAATAAAACTCTTCAGGTACCATAAAGATGTCTTGCAAAAAAGCAGGTTGCCGTTTGCCGGGTGTAAACCCCAGCACATTTACAGTTCCTTCCTGCGGGAACAACAAACCAGCCATGTTTTTCAACAGGGTCGATTTACCGGTGCCGTTCTTACCAAGCAATCCATAGATGTGGCCGGCTTGCAGTTTCAGGTTAAGGCCCGTAAAGATCTTTTTGCGTCGATACCCAAAATGAAGGTTTTGGACTTGTATCATATTTGGCGTTTTAGTGTACTAGTTAAATAGTACACGCAAACATAGGGGCTTTTTCCGGATTTCCAAATCCGTTTGTCGAAAAAAGGGATGAGTGGGAAACAGTACCGTGAGATAAGCCTATTGTTCAAGGGTAGACTGGTATTTCTCTATTATATCTTTGTCTTTTATCTTCAACGTGTTGTAGGAAAAATCGGTGGGCTTGCAATCGCGGCCGCAAAAAACAGGGATGGCGGTTTCGCTGTTTACAATTTCTTTCATTTTGGCATCGTCCGATGCAGTTATGGCCAGGTTGCTTTTGTTTTTCAGGTATACCAGCGTTTCATAGGCATCTACGGCCATCAGCTGGTTGGGCGAATACAACAGGTTTTTGATGGCATCGTATTCGTTCAGTTTTATTAACTGAATAAATATCTCAGGCGCTACTTTATTATTGTAAGTGCTGCTTTGTAAATAAGCATGTTGAAACAACAGGGATTTTGTGACCTCATTGGAGGCAATGGGAACAAATTTGTAAGCCGGGTATTTATTAGCCAGGTCATTGAATATCGGTTGGTATACCGTATCTACAATAAGGCTATCACAATCAGTACAGCCCTTTAATGGAAAATCAATGGCCGGTAGTACCTTATCTTTTAAATACATGAAATCAAAAAAAGGAATGGGTTGATTATCTTTGGCACATTCCCTTCTCATGGGATTATCGATACTTACTTTCTTATAGAAGATACTATCCCCAATTACAGACAGGGTTATGGTAATGGAAAGATATCCGTTCGGCGGATAGCATTTGTATTCCCTGAAACCGATCAACCCGGCATTTAATGAGCTGGACAGGATCAGGTCATTCTTTTTTGCATCTTGTGCAAATGCTTTATCTGAAGTAACCGTATTGAACAGTTTATTTAAATAACGGATATTCTTTTGATCGAATTTTATATTCTTTTCACTTACTTCAACGGGCTTAATGGAATCGCAAAATGCTTTTATGACTTTGATAACAGAATCAACCCTTTTTACATTGGTTGCATAAAACCGGCTTTGCCCGGTCATTGTTTGTGAAAACCCCGCCTGGGTATATGCGATGGCGGTCATTAAAATTGTGTTTCGTAAAGCGATGCCCCATTTCATGCCGGCTATTTCAGGATGTACCGCAATTCTTATACCTTCCGGTAAATCCTTACGACCGTTTATTCGTAATTATAAAATCCAGAAACAATCCAGAATCCCAATAATCGCCTCAATTATTAACCATTACATATTATTCACATAACATATACTTTCCCCACCCCTGTCACGTAACCCGTTTTCCCGTAAATTGCGCGCCAATTGTTCTTTTAATTAAGTTTCTATGAATCACCCACATGATCACTTTTTCACTATAACTCATTGATTGAAAAGTTATCATGAAACTACCAGCCCAATCCCGAACAGTCGGGGTACCTGGAGACAAATTAAAAAATAACTGATGAAAAAAGAATTGCGAAAGGAATCCGCACTAGAGTACCATTCCAAGGGGCGCCCTGGCAAAATCGAAGTGATCCCGACCAAAGAAGCCAAAACCCAACGCGACCTGTCACTTGCCTACTCACCCGGTGTCGCTGAACCCTGTTTGGAAATTCATGCAAATCCAGAGTCTGTTTATAAATACACCGCCAAAGGGAATCTCGTAGCGGTTATCAGTAATGGTACCGCTGTGCTTGGTTTGGGCGATATTGGTCCCGAAGCCGGTAAACCCGTGATGGAAGGTAAGGGTGTACTGTTCAAAATATTCGCCGACATCGATGTATTCGATATCGAGATCAATGAAAAAGATCCCGAGAAATTCGTTCAGATAGTTAAAGCGCTGGAACCCACTTTTGGTGGCATCAACCTCGAAGATATCAAAGCCCCTGAATGCTTTTATATTGAACAGGAGCTGAAGAAGCAAATGAAAATTCCGGTGATGCACGACGACCAGCACGGAACCGCTATCATCAGTGCTGCCGCCCTGCTGAACGCCCTGGAATTGCAAAAGAAAAAGATCGAGAAATGTAAGTTCGTGGTTAATGGCGCCGGTGCCGCCGCCATTGCCTGTATCAAATTATACGAAGCTCTGGGCGCTGTACGCGAAAACATCCTGGTTTTCGATAGTAAAGGATTGATCCACGAAAGCCGTACCGACCTGGATGTGCTGAAAAAAGAATTCATCTCAAAAGGCAAGAACGTTACGCTGGAAGAATCGCTCAATGGCGCCGATGTATTCATCGGGCTCAGCAAGGGTAATGTGTTAAGCCAGGAGATGGTGAAAAGTATGGCCAAAAACCCGATCGTGCTGGCTATGGCCAACCCCGATCCGGAGATCACCTACGAAGACGCCCTGGCCGCCCGTAAAGATGTGATCATGGGTACAGGCCGCAGTGATTATCCTAACCAGGTTAACAACGTACTGGGCTTTCCCTTCATTTTCCGCGGTGCACTGGACGTTCGCGCCACACAGATCAACGAGGCCATGAAACTGGCTGCCGTTAAAGCCCTGGCTGAACTGGCCAAAACGCCGGTTCCGGATATTGTGAACATTGCCTACAACGAAAAGAATTTATCGTTTGGCCCTGCTTATATCATTCCCAAACCCCTCGATCCCCGGTTATTGAGCACCGTGGCCCCCGCCGTTGCCAAAGCCGCTATCGAGAGCGGCGTTGCACAAAAAACCATCACCGACTGGGAAACTTACGCCATCGAGCTCGACAAACGTTTGGGTCTCGATAACCAGTTGATGCGGGTATTGGGCGCCAAAGCCCGCCGCAATCCCAAACGCCTGGTGTTTGCAGAAGCTGATAACATTAAAATATTGAAATCTGCCCAGATCGCTTATGATGAGCGCATCGCATACCCCATTTTGTTAGGGGATGAAAAAACGATCAGGCAAATGGCATTGGACAACAGCATCGACATCGATGACATGCCCATCATTGACCCGCGTAATGACGAGTATGAAGAAAAACGCAAACAATTCGGCGAGCTCTTCTTCAAAAAACGCCAGCGTAAAGGGGTGAACCAGTACGAAGCCACCAAAATGATGAAAGACCGTACCTATTTTGGTTGTATGATGGTGGAAAATGGCGATGCTGATGCCGTGATCTCTGGTTTAACCCGCAACTATGCAGATGCCATCCGCCCGGCCCTGCAGGTAATAGGCATGGAAGAAGGTGTGAAAAAGATCGCAGGGATGTACATGCTGTTAACGAAAAGAGGTCCCCTGTTCCTGGCTGATACTACGGTGAACTTAAACCCAACGGCTGAAGAACTGGCCGATATCACCCTGCTGGCCGCCAAAGAAGTACGCAGCTTTAACCTGGTGCCGCGTATTGCCATGCTGAGCTACAGCAACTTCGGCAGCAGCGATACACCGGAAGCCAAACTGGTTGCCCGGGCTAAGGATATTGTAAAAGAAAAAGATCCTACTATTATCATAGATGGTGAAATGCAGCCCAACATCGCCTTTAACCAGGAGATCCTGCGCGATAACTATCCATTCAGTGAGCTGGTTGACCAGGAAGTGAATACCCTCATTTTCCCCAACCTGGCTGCGGGTAATATTGCCTATAACCTGATGAAAGAAATTGGCGGCGCCGATGCAGTAGGTCCCATTTTGCTGGGTCTGAAAAAACCGGTGCATGTGCTGCAATTGGGTAGTTCTGTGCGCAGCATTACCAATATGGCGCTGATCGCCGTTATTGACGCACAGTTAAAATGCCAGAATGCAGGCCAGGAAGCGGCTAAAAAGCCAGCCTGGTGGAAGAAGAAATAATTCACTCTCCAGTCCGCCAGCTGGCGGAGAGGAGGAAGTTACAGGTTTCAGGTTACAGGGAATCTTTTACCCTTGCCTGAAACCTGTTGCTTTTTTCGAAACCGCAACAAAAACCCCCTCTTTTGCGTTTTGGAGGTTTAGGCGTACTTTTACATTATTGCTTATCAATCATGACTTTATTTACTGAGTTTGGCCGTTACCTATTGATGATTAAAGGAATGTTTTCGAAACCTGAAAACATGAAGATGTATTGGAAAGAGCTGATGCACCAGTGTAATGAAATTGGGATCGGCTCATTGGGTATAGTAGTCATCATTTCGGCATTCATGGGGGCGGTTTCTGCCTTACAAACAGCGTATCAGCTGGTGAGCCCTGTAATTCCCATGAGTACGGTTGCACAGATTGTGCGGGATACGGTTATTTTGGAGTTTGCCCCTACCCTGGTATGTATTGTGCTGGCAGGTGTAGTAGGCAGTAAAATTGCCAGTGAACTTGGTAATATGCGCGTAAGTGAACAGATTGATGCCCTTGAAATTATGGGTATCAATACCAAAGCTTACCTGGTGTTGCCTAAAATACTGGCAGCCGTTATCGTAATCCCATTGCTGGTGGTAGTTTCGGCCGCATTGGGTATTTATGGCGGACAACTGGCTTCCACCACGGCTGGTATTCTGTCGCCACAACAATATGAAACAGGATTATTACAATATTTTCAACCGTATAATGTGTTCTTCGCCCTGGTAAAAGCTTACACTTTTGCCTTTCTTATTTCCAGTATCCCAGCCTACTACGGGTATCATGTAGAAGGTGGCGCCCTGGAAATTGGCCGGGCGAGCACCAAAGCCGTGGTAGTAAGCTGCGTGAGTATTCTGGGGGCCGATTATGTGCTGGCCGCATTATTGTTACACTAATGGTTGAACACCTATGAATTCATAAACCATGATTGAAGTAAAAAACATAAAGAAAGGATTTGGGGAGAGAACCGTATTGAACGGTGTCAGCGTTACCATGCAAGCTGGTAAGTGTAACCTTATTATTGGTGCCAGCGGTAGCGGTAAAACGGTTTTTATGAAAAGCATGGTGGGCCTGCTGGTACCCGATGAAGGCGAGATCTGCTATAATGAAAAAGACTTCAATAAACTGAACAACGAGGAAAAGAAAGAGATCCGCCAGCAGATCGGTATGTTGTTCCAGGGTTCGGCGTTGTTCGACAGTTTAACGGTTGAACAAAACGTTATGTTCCCCCTTAACATGTTCACCAAGGATACATATGCCAAGAAGTTAAAGCGGGTGAACGAGGTGCTGGAGCGGGTAAAACTGAAGGACGTTAATAGAAAATTCCCCGCCGAACTCAGTGGTGGTATGAAAAAACGGGTGGGTATTGCCCGTGCCATCGTATTAAATCCTAAATATCTTTTTGTTGACGAACCTAACTCCGGGCTCGATCCGCAAACTTCCCTCGTTATTGATAAACTCGTTAAAGAGATCACTACCGAATACGACATTACTACCGTTGTAAACACCCACGATATGAACAGCGTTATGGAAATCGGCGATCATATCATTTTCATGTTCCAGGGTAAAAAAGAATGGGAAGGCAGTAATAAAGAGATCATCTTTAACAAGAACGAACGCCTGAACGAATTCATTTTCGCCTCCGACTTCCTTAAAGACGCCAAAGACATGCGCATGCTGGAACAAACCGGTAAGATCAATAATGACCGGGACATGGACAAACTCTTAAAAGGTTAATACAGCTTTAAGCGGCAGGCAAATACAATTACCGGTTTTCGGGGTCTGTTTTTTGGGGGCCGGTTATTAATTTTCTATTAAACTACCCTTGCACGTGTCCGACAACCGGCGGATCGCTCCCTTGTACGCCTTGTTCGCTGGCCGGCAACGTTGCCGGTAATTCCCTGATACTTTAGGCCATTATCTCATTAGCATATTCAGCTATTATCCCCTATTTTTGCGGACCCGATAAATGTCGGGAATCTAAATATTTCCGCTGATGAGTATTTTAGTAAACAAACAATCAAAGATCCTGGTGCAGGGCTTCACCGGCACAGAAGGTACCTTTCATGCTACTCAAATGATAGAATATGGTACCAATGTAGTAGGTGGCGTTACACCAAACAAAGGGGGCACATTGCATTTGGACAGGCCGGTATTTAATACCGTAGCGGAAGCAGTTAAGGAAACCGGGGCTAATGTGTCTATCATATTTGTACCACCGGCTTTTGCATCCGATGCGATTATGGAAGCCGCTAATGCCGGTATTGAACTGGTAGTATGTATTACCGAAGGTATTCCTGTACAGGACATGGTGAAAGCCAAATTATACCTGCAAGGCACTAAAACCCGTCTCATTGGGCCTAACTGTCCTGGTGTAATTACCGCAGGCGAATGTAAAGTAGGTATCATGCCTGGTTTCGTTTTCAAAAAAGGTAAAATCGGTATCGTATCAAAATCTGGTACCCTCACTTACGAAGCTTCTGACCAGGTAGCTAAAGCTGGTTTGGGTGTTTCTACAGCTGTTGGTATCGGTGGCGACCCAATCATTGGCACTACTACCCGCGAAGCACTGGAAATGTTTATGAACGATCCGGAAACTGAAGCAGTAGTAATGATCGGTGAAATTGGTGGTGGAATGGAAGCCGAAGCTGCCCGCTGGTATAAAGAAAATGGTAAAAAACCTGTAGTTGGTTTTATTGCCGGTCAAACAGCTCCTCCCGGACGCCGTATGGGCCACGCTGGTGCCATCGTTGGCGGTGCTGATGATACAGCTGCTGCTAAAATGAAGATCATGGAAGAATGTGGTATCACCGTAGTATCGAGCCCTGCTGATATTGGTGCAACCATCGCGAAGATCATTAAGAAGTAAGCGAACCGCTTAAACATATACAACCTTGCAGATCTGCCCGGTTACAACAACCGGCAATATCTGCAAGGTTTTTTTATTGGGGATTAGTGAGTACGTACATATTCAGCCAGCTCTTCTTTGCTTTTGCTGAAAGTAAACACATTGTACACCACAAAGTAATTCTTGGGATCAATGGTTTTACCATACATATACTTGGCTATTTCCAGCTTGCTGGCCTCAAAAGAAAATACCGAAAGCAATGCCTTGGCCTGGTTCGATGTAAAGAGATTTTGATCTATGCCCGCTCTGGCAATAGCCATGCGCGAATCATCGAAACTTTCCCGCCGCACCGTTTCCACAAATGAATTAAAGGTATTATCGTCCATGGGTCGGGGTGCTCCATTATTGTAATTATTGCGGGGAGGCCAGCCATTACCCGACTGATTGTTTGGAGGAGGTGGTGGCGGTGGAACAGGACCACCTGGCAGTGGCGGTGGCGCATTAACCGAACCAGGGTTTCTCCAAATGACCTGGTTATTCTGGTATTGATTGTTTGCTAAAGATTGTTCATCCGTCACTACACGGCCAAACCTGTTAATAATAATATCAACATAATATTGCGGTTTTATAGCCACGGCTTTGTTGAACAAAACAAAACGTCGCAGGCTCGCTAAGCCACCGCTTTTTTGGCTGGTATACAATACAACCTGGTGAGCGCCTGGTCTAAGCCCCTGAATATTCAGGTTAACGCCGGCATCGGCATATAACTGGCCATCGATCTCAAACTTTACATCTTCGGCACTTAAATTGGTAATGCTTAAGAGGCTATTACCACTATTAGGATTTTTAAGGCTACTCAAACCTTGTGCATGTGACGAAAAAGCCACTGCCATTGAAAAAATCAGGATACACGTTTGTCTCATACTGGATGTTTTGTGCTAATAAAGGGCTCCCGTAAAACGGGACAAGTTTTGATATACCTAGAACGAAATACCAGGTATTTCCGTTGCACAACTAAATGGCACAACTACTTATATTTAATATTACTATATATAAAATAACGTCAATAGGTTAGCTATTATTGCCAACCGGCAGGCGGGAGCACTTTAACAAATTGCCATATGTATTTTATCGGCAACTTGCATCGAATTACTGAAGTTCAGAAGTCAGGTATGCAAGTCACTTCAGGCTCTAACGTGTAATCCCTTGACTTCAGTATTCATTAACTTGTATAAAATTTGGCGAATGATATTTAAGAGAATTTTAGCGTTAGTATGTACAGCCTTTATTTTTTTATCAACATATGCCCAACAAAAGATGAAGACATACGACAAAGAGTGGAAACATATTGACAGTCTTGCTCAACAAAGCGGTCTTACCGAATCGGCCCTTACCGAAGTGAATAAAATCTATTCACAGGCTAAAAAGGAAGGGAACGACGCCCAGGTAGTAAAAGCACTATTATACCGGGCAGAATTACAACAACAGAAAGAAGAAAACGCAACTCAAAAAAGCATTCTTCAGCTGGAAGCAGAACTTGCGGAAGCAAAAGAACCGGTACGGGCTGTGCTGCAAAGTATAACCGCTAAAACTTACTGGAATTATTTTCAACAGAACCGCTGGCAATTATACAGACGTACCAATACGGTAAACTTTAAAAAAGACGACTTCGCCACCTGGACCATCGACGATTTTAATAAAAAGATCAGTGAATTGTACCTGGTCTCTATAAGCAACGAAAAATTATTACAACAAACAAAGCTGGAGCCGTTTGATCCCATTATTACGAAAGGCAACACGCGGTATTTACGCCCTACCCTGTTCGATCTGCTGGCTCAACGTGCGCTGGAGTATTTCAAAAACGATGAACGCGACGTTACCAAACCCGCCTTTGCTTTTGAAATAAATGATGCTGTTGCATTTGATGAGGCTAAAAAATTCATGCAGCATACCTTCACTACCCGTGATACCGTTTCGCTGCAATACAAAGCCCTGCAACTATACCAACGCCTGCTGCAGTTTCATGCAGCAGATGCCAAACCCGATGCCTTGCTCGATGTGGACATTGACAGATTGCAATTCATACATGATCATGCAACCGTAGAGAACAAAGAACCCCTGTATGTAAAAGCGCTTGAACAAATTGGTTCCCATTATGGCCTGATACCCGCTGCTACACAAGCCTGGTATTTACTGGCCCAGTGGCACAGCAGCCAGGCGCAGCAATACAATCCCCTGAAGGGAGAAACTTATCGCGATGAATATTTGAAAGCGATCAGTATTTGTGAAAAAGTTATAGCACAGAAAGACGACAGTGAAGGAAAAGCCAATTGCTATAATCTGCGGCATGATATACTGCACCGTGAACTGGACCTGCAAACAGAAAAAGTAAATGTGCCCGGTCAACCCTTCCGTACCCTTATCAATTTCCGCAATTTTACTAACCTGAGCTTCAGGATTGTAAAAATGGAACGCAAAACACGCGAATCCCTTGGGGACAATAACTGGTCTGATGAGTATTGGAAAAACCTGCTGGCTTTACCGGTTATTAAAAGTTTCAGCCAGTCATTACCCGATACCAAAGACCACCAGAAGCATTCCACAGAAATAAAAGTAGATGCATTGCCCATTGGTGAATATGCACTGATCGCCAGCGTGAACGGCCAATTTGCCATGGATGAGAACCTGATGTCTGTTCAATTTTTCTATGTTTCAAATATTGCGCACATCAACAAAGGCACCGATTATTTTATTTTGAACCGCGAAACCGGCCAGCCGCTGACAAAAGCCACGGTACAGGTCTGGTACCGGTCATACGACTATATCAAACGTAAGTATACCTACAACAAGGGACAAAACAGCGTTACTGATGAGCATGGGTATGTAAAGCTTGATCCCAAACAAAACAAGGATGAACATAATTTCCAGCTGCAAATAACCCATGGCGATGATCATTTGTACCTGGATGATTACATTTATAACTATACCTATGACGGAAGTCCTGATAAAGAGGAAAAGATCGTAAAAACGGCGTTCCTGTTTACCGACCGCTCTATATACCGGCCGGGACAAACGATCTATTTCAAAGGCATTGTTATAAACTCCAATAGCAAAACAAAAGAGAACACCGTTGTTCCCAATTTTTCAACCAGCATTTCTTTATGGGATGCTAATGGGCAGCATGTAGATTCCATATCGGTTACTACTAATGAATATGGCTCTTATTCAGGCAAGTTTACCATCCCAACCGGTTTGTTGAACGGGCAGTTCCGGCTTGCTGATGAAAAAGCAGTGGGCAACCAGTATATTTCAGTAGAAGAATACAAACGGCCCAGGTTCCTCGTTGAGGTAAACAAACCAACCGGCACCTATCGTTTAAATGAAGATATAACGGTGACTGGTATCGCCAAAGCGTATGCTGGTAACTCCATCGATGGCGCTATGGTTAAGTACCGGGTGGTACGCAGAACTAACATGCCTTATTGGTTTTATGGCGGCTACAGCAAAATGATCTGGCCGCCCCGTGGTGAAGCGAATATGGAAATAGCGCATGGGGAAGTAACCACCGATACCAAAGGCGAATTTAAGATCAGCTTTAAGGCAATACCCGATAATACGGTTGCGAAAAGCAGTCAACCCACCTTCGATTACGAAGTAACCGTTGATGTTACCGATGTAGCCGGTGAAACAAGAAGCGGCAACACCAATGTATCGGTGGCTTACCAGGCATTAAAATTAAACCTGGATCTTCCAAAGACAATTCATGCCGACAGTCTGAATAAAATACACCTCAGCAGCACCAACCTCAACAACCTGTTTGAAAAAACAACGGTTACCGTTTCTGTTCATAAACTGAAAATGCCCAACCGCCTCTTCAGAGACCGGCTTTGGCAGCAACCCGACCAGTTTGTTTTATCACAGGATGAATTCTACAGCCTGTTCCCTTATGATGTGTATAAGGATGAAAACGATCCTTCTAAATGGGCAAAGGACCAAAAGGTGGTTGAAAAAACAGACACCACTTCAAACAGCAAACCCTTCACCCTCGATCATTCTCCTTTAACACCCGGCTGGTATGCTGTTGAAGCCATCACCAAAGACAAGTATGGCGAGGAAGTTAAAGACATCCGGTATGTGCAGGTTTACAATCAGTCAATTGTTAGTCCGCTTGCTTCTGGTGGCATCGAAAGTGGTAATACAACAGTAGAACCCGGTGAAAAAGCCAGTTACCAGGTAAGCACTACAGTAGATGATGCCTTTATCATTCATGAAGTGAATAAAAAAGATAATATCAGCGACAGAAGCTTTTTTACGTTGAATAAGAACAGCCGTTCATTCGATTTACCGGTAACAGAAAATGACCGCGGTGGTTTTGGAATTAAGATCGCCTTTGTAAAACACAACCGGTTTTATTCAGACGACCAAACTTTCTTTGTTCCATACACCAATAAGGAATTGACCATTGGGTACGAAACATTCCGCGATAAAACGCTGCCCGGCAGCACAGAAAAATGGAAAGTGAAAATAAGCGGTTATAAAGGGGATAAAGTAGCGGCAGAAATGCTTACTGCTATGTACGATGCATCGCTCGACCAGTTTCAACCCCATGCCTGGTCTAAGCCTTCATTATTTGACCTTTACTACCCAGCCCGCAACTGGGAAAGCAACACCTGCTTTGCCACCGTGCAGTCACTGGATAAATATTATGAAACCAACGATTATGAAAGCTTTCATAAAGAGTATGATGCATTGATGGACATGCCCGAACACAGGGTGTACGCGTTACTCGCGGGCGGTCGCGGTGGCGACAAGAGAAAGAAAGAATCAGCGAAAATTGCAGCAGCTCCGCAAATGGCAGCAGCGCCAAGAGCAGTGAAAGATGAAGAGATTAGCGCTGACTTTTCCAGTAAAAACATAGCTAACGACACGGCAAAACTAATAAACGACGAAATTGCGCAGGGTGAAAATGAAAAGAAGCCAGATGCGGCTTCCGGCATACAGGTACGCACCAACCTCAACGAAACAGCGTTCTTCTTCCCCGACCTGCATACCGATGCCAATGGCAATATTGAATTTTCTTTCACTATGCCAGAAGCGGTAACACAATGGAAATGGATGAGCCTGGCGCACACCAAAGACCTGGCGTTTGGCATGGACACCAAAACCATTGTTACGCAAAAAGACCTGATGGTGCAACCCAATGCCCCCCGCTTTTTGCGCGAAGGCGACCACATGAACTTCAGTGGTAAAATTGCCAACCTTACCGATAAGGAAATAACCGGTCAGGTACAATTGCTGTTGATAGATGCCACTACCAACCAATCGGTTGATGGCTGGTTCCACAACGTAATGCCCAACCAGTATTTCACCGTTCCGGCCAACCAAACCGTTCCGGTAACCTTTAATATTGAAATACCTTACCAGTACAACAAACCCGTAACCTACAGGCTTATAGCCAAAGCAGGCGACATGAGCGATGGCGAGGAAGCTGTACTGCCGGTAGTGAGCAACCGCATGCTGGTTACAGAAAGTCTGCCCCTGCCTGTTCGTGGTAATGGCACCAAAAACTTTACGTTTGAAAAGCTGTTAAAAAGTGGCAGCAGTGAAACGTTGAACAATCATTCGCTTACTGTAGAGTTTACCACCAACCCTGCCTGGTATGCGGTACAGGCATTGCCTTACCTGATGGAATACCCATATGATTGTGCCGAACAAACCTTTAACCGCTATTATGCCAATGCCCTGGCTACCAGCATTGCCAATGCATCACCCAAGGTTAAAGAAATCTTCGAGCGTTGGAGAACTACCGATACAGCCGCATTGATGAGCAACCTGCAAAAGAACGAGGAACTGAAATCCGTGCTGCTGGAAGAAACCCCCTGGGTAATGCAGGCAAAAAATGAAGCTCAGCAAAAGAGAAACATTGCCCTGCTGTTCGACCTGGTGCGTATGAGCAACGAGGAAGTAAAAGCCATTAGCAAACTGCATGAACTACAAAGTGTGAACGGTGGGTTCACCTGGTTTAAAGGCGGCGCCGACGATCGTTACATGACCCAGTACATAATGACTGGTGTGGGCCACCTGAAAAAACTGAATGTGAACACCAAGAATGACCTGCTGGAAGACATGGTAAAAAAAGCCCTGCCTTACCTGGATGACCGCATTAAGGAAGATTATGAGTACATGCTGAAACACAATAAGGGCAAAGAAGATTCCGACTATATCAGCCCGATCCATATTCAGTACTTATATATGCGCAGCTTCTATCCTGAAGCAGGTGTACCCGGTGGTGTGTTCAAAGCTTATAACTATTACCGGTCACAGGCACAAAAACACTGGGTAAAACAAAGCCGCTACATGCAGGGGATGATCGCCTTGTCGCTGTTCCGTACCGGTGATGTACAAACCGCTAATAATATTGTAAAATCAATAAAAGAGAATGCCATTCACCATGAAGAAATGGGCATGTACTGGAAAGAATTCACAGGAGGTTACTACTGGTACCAGTCACCTATCGAAATTCAGTCGGTATTGATTGAAACCTTTACCGAGGTAACAAAAGATCTGACATCGGTGAACGATATGAAATTGTGGTTGTTGAAACAAAAACAAACCCAGAACTGGAAAACCACCAAAGCCACTGCCGATGCCTGCTATGCATTGTTGCTGCAAGGCACCGACCTGTTGACCAATACGCCTGATGTAACCATTGACCTGGGTACAACTGTTGTACGCAGCAAAGACCAGCAACAGGAAGCCGGCACCGGTTATTTTAAAAAGGTGTTTGATGAAAAACAGGTGAAACCAGAAATGGGCAATATCAAAGTAACTGTTACCAACACCTCCCCCCCCACCCAGGCCCCTGCAGCCTGGGGCGCTGTTTACTGGCAGTATTTTGAGAACCTCGACAAAATAACGTCGGCAGCCACACCCTTGCAACTGACCAAAAAACTGTTTGTTGAAAAGAATACCGATCGCGGTCCGGTTTTGCAACCTATAAACGAAGGAGACGCAATAAAGGTGGGCGACAAAGTAAAAGTGCGCATAGAACTGCGGGTTGACCGTGCTATGGAATATGTGCATATGAAAGATATGCGGGCCGCCTGTATGGAACCAGTGAATGTGATCAGCCAGTTTAAATGGCAGGGCGGACTGGGTTATTATGAAACAACAAAAGATGCCAGCACCAATTTCTTTTTTGGACAGCTACCTAAAGGCACTTACGTTTTTGAATATCCCCTGTTTGTTACCCATACCGGTACTTTCAGCAATGGCGTTACAACCATTCAATGTATGTACGCGCCCGAATTTACCAGCCACAGCGAAGGTGTTCGGGTGAATGTAGAATAATTAGGACCATCATCCACATATTAAGGCTGCATCTGAAAGGTGCAGCCTTTTTTGTTCCAGGTTACAAGTTCCAGGTTGCAGGGAATACATTGAGATTTGGCCGCGTAACGGGAAACTGGTAACCGGAAACCTGGAACCTGAAACTTGAAACCTGTAACTCTTTATTTTTGCACCATGCACGTTGATTTTATACTTATTGGCCAGGGTATTTGCGGCACCTTTTTAAGTTGGGAGTTGCAAAAAGCAGGCTATTCCTTTCTGGTGATCGATGACAACAAACCAGGCACCGCTTCCAAAGTAGCAGCCGGCATCATAAACCCGGTTACCGGCCGCCGCATTGTAAAAACCTGGATGATCGATGAGGTAATGCCTTTTGCCTGGCAACAGTATACAGCGCTTGGAAAACAATTACAAGTCACGGCCATCGAGCAAAAAGACATTGTTGATTTTTTTCCCACTCCACAAATGAAACTGGCCTATGAAAAACGTTATGCAGAAGATACCCAATACCTTTCTATTCACAACGATCCCGACGCATGGAGCAATTACTTTAACTACGACTTTGGTTACGGCACCATTACTCCCTGCTACCTGGTAAACCTGCCGGAGTTGTTGCCAGCCTACCGGCGTTTGTTGTTGAACGATAACCGGCTGCTTGAAGAGCCCTTCGATCACACACAGCTACAGGTACTTGCCGATACCGTTCATTATAAAGGCTTCACCGCGCAACGCATCATTTTTTGTGATGGCATTGCGGGCTTTAACAATCCGTGGTTCAGTAACCTGCCTTTTGCGCCCAATAAAGGGGAAGTGCTGCTGGTAGAAGTGCAGGACATGCCCACACAAAATATCTTTAAAAAAGGGATCAACTGGGTGCCGTGGAAGAAGAATATCTTTTGGGTTGGCTCCTCATACGAGTGGGATTTTGCCAGCGATCAACCCACCGATAATTTCCGGGACAAGACCCTGGCGGCTTTACAGCAATGGATAAAAACACCTGTTCGCCTGTTGGAACATACAGCAGCTGTACGCCCGGCTACTATTGAACGGCGGCCATTTATCGGCTTTCATCCAAACCAACCAGCTATTGGCATTTTTAATGGCATGGGCACCAAAGGCTGCTCCCTGGCACCTTTTTTTGCTCCGCGGTTGGTGCAACACCTGCAATACCAGACGCCCTTACAACCCGAGGCCGATATTCAGCGATTTAAACGGGTATTATCGAAATAGGCATATTTTTGCTTCACCCGCCGAAGCCCTGGCGTAGGTGGGCTGATACATTTATAATTTCAAATCAATTACCGTGGGCGAAGAATCAAACGATTTGTACGTAATACCTGCGAAGTTTCGCAAGATCGAGAATTTGCATATCCTGTTCTGGCTGGTGAAAGACCTTTGCTGGTGCCTGATATTGAAACCGCTGGGAATTGCCATGATCTTCCCCACCCTCATAGTCGCCATCTGGATCGCCTGGCGCAACCGCCACATTGTTGCTGAGCTAACCCATAATGCGGCCATTGCTTTGTGGATCGTTGCCAACTCTATGTGGATGATCTCTGAATTTTATAACGTCGATGAAAAGGTAAGGCCTTATTGCATCATTCCTTTTTCACTGGGCATACTGATCCTGCTTTATTATTATCTTATCTATTCGCCCTTGCAAAAAAAGAAGGCAAAGGCCGCTGTAGAAATAAACAAAAATGCCGAACGCAGCGACTATGCTGCATCCGGCATAAAACACTAATAATCATGGTAGGCGAAAAAGAGGTAAAATAGTGCGTTAGGCTGCCAGTTTATTAATGTTCAACATTTCAATGATGTCCTGCCGCAATAACGAACTCATAGCGGCATATAATTCCGGCATGTCATGCCGCATGCGAATGGGATTTTCAAAAAACACTTCCACACTCACTGCCCAGAATTCGTGGTAATTAGTGCCTGCATAATCACCCAGTAAATTCTTGCGGCCATTTTGCATACTTTCAAAAATAGGACGGGCCACTTTTGAAAAGTTCTTGAACTCCTTTTTAAAATGTTTGTCTTCTTCTGTTTGGGAAATGAAATTTACATAGGCCAGCGCGTGCCCCATTTCATGTAAACCCATGTTCCAACTGGGAGTAAGTCCTTTTACTCCTTTGATAAACTTGTCCCATGACAAATAAATGCCGCTGTGGTCTACGTGCCCTTCAAAGGGGCGGGAATAAAAACCATAGTGATAATCGTCTTTCAACACATAAATGTCTTTGAAAAAGTTAAACAGGTACTTTTCCAGTTTAAATGTTAACTGAACAGCCACGGCACTGATGAGAATGGGCATTTCAGCACGTTCTTCCACCTCGATATAATGGAATTTTTTTGCCTTTTTGAACAGGTAAGCTCTGAAGAGGAATTTGTGCTGGTCATCTACGCTTAATCGGTTGTAATATTTCAGGTGTTGGGCAACAATGGCATGATAAAAGGTTTCCTGTGCCAAAAAGAGCTTATACTGTCTCTTTTCGTACAGGTAATTGTACCATTTTATAACAGGACCTTGCAATACAATGATGCCGAAGACCACCAGAAAAATGATCAAAATCTCCATAAGGGCTCTATTTTTCTTTCGTAATGACTTGACGGGATCAGATCAACGAACAGTGGTTTTCAAATAGAGAAAATGGATCGGTGTACGGCTTTCAGGGATTTTTGGGAGGAATCGTAATTACATTAAAGGGGTGTGATCAACTATAGAGGGTTCTTATCCGGCTACAAAGTATAAAGAAAATTTTAAAAAAGAAAGACCCTACGGGTAAAATTATCGTTAGTACTGGCTGTAATCGTCGTTAACCGGTTCCAGGAAAATGCCCGGTTTTAACATGTCCTGATTCAATAATTTGCAGATAGCATCATATAATTCAGGCAGTTGTATCTTAAATGAAGAAGGCCGTTCAAAAAAATTCTCTACGCAAACTGCCCAGAATTCCTGGTAATTGGTGGCAGCGTAACTTCCCAACAAATTCATTTCCCCAGCCTGCATGCGGTTGAACACTTCCCGGCCGGTTGCTGTGAACATTTTAAACCACCGGTACTGGAACCCTTCGTCTTCCCCCGCATGTTCGTGTTCAGGAAAATTCACATACGCCAGCGCATGCGCCATCTCATGTAAACCAACATTATCACCATCGGAATAGTTCGCAAAAGAGTTTAAAAAATTATTCCACGACAGGTAAATCCCATCTTCACTCACATGGCCCTGAAAAGGTACATTGAACAACCCATAGTGATAGCTGCGCTTCATGACGTAGATCTTATTAAAATGATCCATGAGAAAATGCTGTAACCCGAAAGTGAGTTGCACAGCCGCAGCACTGATGAGGATCGACATATGCTCTTCCTCCTCCATTTCAACAAACTCAAAATGTTTGGTAGCCTTGAATATAATGGCCCGCTTCAGAAAACGCTCACGCAGTGTTTCATTTAAATTACGGTAATAGGGAATGTATCGCTGTAGTATTACATCGTATTCAATGTGTTTATTAACGTATTGTTCCTTTACTTTTTGGGCCAGATGCCTGTTACGCAGGTAATGTGCAAACGAAAGCCCGCCGGCTACTACTACAATCAGCAAAAAAATAATTCCGGATGTCATTATTCGATATTGGTAATTATGGGCTCAAAACAAGAAATTCCCCGACCGAAAAATAGTAAAAAATACCCAACATTGGGTAGTAACGGGCAGCTATTGGGAGGCAGTTGTGTTAAAGTTCATAACAGGAATTAGGTTTTTTCTCTATATTTTGCCGGAATTTGAAAATCAATCGTTACGAAATTGATTTCCCCGCTTACCGGAAGCAGGAAAGCAGCCGTTTTGAATTACCTTTGGCCCCCGCGTATTATAATGCGGGGATTAACTAAGCTTATCAGATTATTTAAATATTATAGGAATGTACAGAACTCATACCTGTGGAGAATTACGAATGGCACAACAGGGGCAACAGGTAACGCTTGCCGGCTGGGTGCAAACCATTAGAAAATTCGGTAGCATCACTTTTATCGACCTCAGAGACCGTTATGGCATTACCCAGCTGTTACTGGGTGAAGAACTGAACAGTCAGCTCGACCAGCAGCCACTGGGTCGCGAATTTGTATTACAGGCCACAGGTGTGGTGAATGAGCGCAGTAATAAAAATCCCAACATTCCCACCGGCGATATCGAGATCAAAATAACTTCTTACACCATTCTTAATAAATCGGCTACCCCACCCTTCACCATTCAGGATGATACGGATGGCGGTGATGACCTGCGCATGAAGTTCCGCTATCTGGACCTGCGCCGGAACCTGGTGAAAAAGAACCTGGAATTGCGGTATGCCGTTAACCGGGCTGCCCGTAATTACCTGCACGAAAACCAGTTCATGGATATCGAAACGCCGTTCCTGATCAAGTCAACACCCGAAGGGGCCCGCGACTTTGTGGTACCTTCCCGCATGAACCCCGGTCAGTTTTACGCCTTGCCGCAATCGCCACAAACCTTTAAACAATTGTTGATGGTGAGCGGCTACGACCGGTATTACCAGGTGGTAAAATGTTTCCGTGATGAGGACCTGCGTGCCGACCGTCAGCCTGAGTTTACCCAGATTGACTGTGAAATGTGCTTTGTTGAGCAGGAAGATATCCTGAACATGTTTGAAGGCATGATCAAACACATCTTTAAGGCAGTAAAAGGCCTCGAGGTCACAGAAAAAGTACAACGCATGAGCTGGGAAGAAGCCATGTGGCAGTACGGGAACGACAAACCCGACATTCGTTTCGGCATGCAGTTGCTCAACATAAAATCAGCTTTCACCAAAGACGGCAAACTGCCTGCTACCGGCGAATTGATTGCCGGCGCTGATTTCAAAGTATTCAACGATGCAGAAACTGTAGTGGCCATTGCAGTTCCCGGTTGTGCAGAATACACCCGCAAACAAACTGATGAACTGACAGAATGGGTAAAACGCCCGCAAATTGGAATGCAGGGCCTGGTGTTCATTAAATGCAATGCAGACGGCACTTACAAAAGCAGCGTAGATAAATTCTTTACTGAAGATAAACTGAAAGCCATTGCCGATGCGGCAGGTGCCAAAGCCGGCGACCTGGTGCTGATACTGGCTGGAGCCGAAGAAAGAACCCGTAAAGCCATGAGCGAACTGCGGCTCGAAATGGGCGAGCGCCTGGGCATGCGTAAAAAAGATGAATTTAAATTGCTGTGGGTACTGGACTTCCCGCTGTTTGAATACAGTGAGGACGACAACCGCTGGGTAGCCCGTCACCATCCGTTCACCTCACCCAAACCAGATCAGATAGAAATAATGATCAAAAACAGCCCTGTTATCGAGAACGCGGCTGAATACCTGAAACATCCATACGCTAACATCAAAGCCAATGCGTATGATATGGTGTTGAATGGTAATGAAATTGGCGGTGGCTCCATTCGGATCTTCCAGCGCGACCTCCAGGAAAAAATGTTCGCCGCACTGGGTATGAGCCAGGAAGAAGCCATGCACAAATTTGGCTTCCTGTTAGGGGCCTTCGAATATGGCGCACCTCCGCATGGTGGTATTGCCTATGGCTTCGACCGGTTGTGTGCTATTTTGGGTGGCAGCGAAAGTATTCGTGATTTTATTGCCTTCCCCAAAAACAACAGCGGCCGCGACGTGATGCTCGATGCTCCAGGCGCCATCGATCAAAAACAATTCGACGAATTACAGATCAAGTTGAATTTGCAATAAACTTTTTGAAGTACTTTAAAGTCCTGATCCCGTGTCGGCTGAGCTGAGACGAGATCGGGACTTTTTAATTAACAGGGGATGAAAGGACTAACTACAAGCTGGAAAGCTTTCCGCACCGCATGCATTGTACAATTAATACTGGTTGCTTTTAAAGGCATGTTCTCATTTCGCGAGGTCTTTATTCAAAACAACGCACTGGTTGGCTTTATAAATATCATCGCATATGCCCTGGTGTTCATTTTTGTTTACCACGGCTTATCCATGCTGAATTACAATTATCCCGATGTGCCGCTTTCGCCCAAACAAAAGCGCTGGTTCAACATCCTGTACCTGATCAATTTCATTTTGATCGCCTTCCTGTTTGCCCAGATCATAAATAACTGGTGGATGGCTCGATTTGTATTTGACCTGGGCACTTTTAACGCAAGCAAAGCCGCCTGGTTGTATGGCTCCGCCCTTTTTTCTATTTCATGGTTCATTTTCATCATACATTTTGTCTTTCTGGCCGGCATGTTTAAGTTACGGCGGGCCATTCATGAAAACACCATCAATACCTGGTACGATCAGTTTGATCAGAAGCCATAAACCATCAGGTAAAATTTTCCTAACTTGAGGGGCTATTTTTCTTCCCAATTACTATGGAAGCAACACCACTCGCAGAAAGGTTACGCCCGAATACATTGGATGAGCTGGCAGGACAGGAGCACCTTACCGGTAAAGGAAGCATTTTGCGTACAGCCATCGATCAGGGAAAAGTGCCCTCCATGATCTTATGGGGCCCGCCCGGCACCGGTAAAACAACCATTGCCAACATCATTGCCCATACTTTACAGGTTCCCTTTTACACACTCAGCGCCATTAGCTCGGGAGTGAAAGAAGTGCGTGAAGTAATTGCCGAGGCAAAAGATAAAGAACGGGCGATCTTATTTATAGACGAAATTCACCGCTTTAATAAAGGACAGCAGGATGCCCTGCTGGGCGCTGTAGAAAAAGGAATTGTTACTCTCATTGGCGCCACTACCGAAAATCCTTCGTTTGAAGTGAACAGTGCCCTGCTCAGCCGCTGCCAGGTATATGTGCTTAAACCTTTACAGGAAGAAAGCCTGGTCAGATTATTACAACAGGCCATTGTAAAAGATGTGCAGCTGCAGCAAAAACACATCGAGCTAAAGGAAACTTCCGCCCTTATTACCATTTCCGGCGGTGATGCCAGAAAATTATTGAACCTGCTTGAACTGGTTGCTGATACCCTGGGCGATAAAGCCATCATAACTGATGATGCGGTAATGGAAATTGCACAGCAACGAATTGCCCTATACGATAAAAGCGGGGAACAACACTACGACATCATTTCCGCATTTATTAAAAGTATGCGGGGAAGCGATCCCAATGGAGCCGTTTACTGGCTGGCGCGCATGATTGAAGGTGGTGAAGATGTAAAATTTATTGCCCGCCGCATGCTGATACTGGCCAGCGAAGATATTGGCAATGCCAACCCTACCGCGTTGGTAATGGCCAATGCCACCTTTGAGGCCGTTGACAAAATAGGCTACCCCGAGGCCCGCATCATTTTATCGCAATGCGCTATTTACCTGGCCTCATCGCCTAAAAGCAATGCCACCTATGTGGCCATCAATGATGCGCTGGCAGCAGTTCGCCAGCACGGCGATTTACCAGTGCCACTGCACATTCGCAATGCACCCACCGGGCTCATGAAAAAACTCGATTACGGAAAGGGCTATAAATATTCGCACGATTATGAAGGAAACTTCTCCAGCCAGGAATATTTACCGCCACCACTCACCGGCCGCGCCTTTTACAGCCCGGGCAAAAATGCCCGTGAGGAAGAGCTAAGAAGGTACCTCAAAAACCTGTGGAGAGACAAGTACGGGTACTAGTGTTTACCGTAATACACTTTTTTACCTGGCATCCGATACCTACAATATATTACCGCTACCCCGTATTATATATATTGCATTACTTATAACCAATTATCACTTGAACGAACTAACCTTTATACATAAGCCATTTAACGAACTCACACCGCACGAGCTGTACGCCATTCTGCAATTACGCAGTGAAGTATTTGTAGTGGAGCAGAATTGTGTTTTTCTGGATGCTGATGATAAAGATCAGGTATCGATGCATGTAATGTGCTGGCAAAATGAATTACTGGCTGGTTATACACGGTTAGTACCTGCAGGTGTTTCCTATGAGGAATCTTCAATTGGACGCGTTGTTACTTCGCCGAAAGTAAGACATGCCGGCATAGGAAAACTACTAATGAATTATTCCATTCGTACATCATACGAACTGTTTGGGAAAACTACGATCACCATTGGTGCGCAATTTTACCTCCGTAAATTCTACACTTCCCTGGGATTTCAACAATGTAGTGACATCTATCTCGAAGATGGTATTCAACACATTAAGATGTTTCTACCAGTTATCGGTTGAAAATACTGGATAGAAACACTTATTTGGATATTTTTTTGAATGCCGCACACAAAAAACAAACAATTCTGCGTTTATAGTATGTGTGACTGGCGTTTACTATTTTAGCGCCAGATATTTTCCCAGTCCGTCTGAAAACTAAATCTGATATTCTCATGAAACAATTTTTACACTCTGTAGGGAGGTGTAGCTTGTTACTACTGGTAAGTGCATGTACATGCATTTCTTCCTTCGGCCAGTCTTCTGAAAGTTCCTCCGTTTTTGAGGCAGGTATTTCTGTTGGACCCACAAACCTTTTGAGTGACCTCGGAGGTAATGCAGGTAAGGGTACCAAATTTATTAAAGACAACAACTTTCCCGCAACCAAATTGATCTTTGGTGCTTATTTAACCTATCAACCAAATGAATGGTTAGGCTTCAGATTAGCATTGAACAGAGGTACGCTGGTAGGTGACGATGCACTGATCAAAGGCAAAGGCGGTCTTGAAGAAGCCCGTAAAAACCGTAACTCAGACGTTCGCTCCAGAATAACCGAAGGTATGTTGCTGGCTGAAGTTTATCCTACCGTATTCCTCGAAGGAGATCCAAGCGATGTAGTAGGAAGAATCAGACCTTATGGGGTAATCGGTATTGGCTTTTTCCACTTCAGACCACAAGGTACTGACCCTTTAACCAATGAATGGGTTGATCTGCAACCTTTACATACCGAAGGACAGGGTTTTGCAGAATTTCCTGGTCGTAAGGAGTATAAGCTCACCGCGTTTCAGTATACTTTAGGCGCCGGTGCTAAATATTTCTTCAGCGAAAAAGTAAATCTTAGCCTTGAATTATTGCACAGAACTACCAATACTGACTATATCGACGACGTAAGTACCACTTATATCGATCCGTCATACTTCTTTGCCCATTTGTCAAATGCACAGGCAACCCTGGCAAAAAGAATGGCCAACAAAAGCGGTAGTGTTGGAGCTCCATACGGACCTGGCCAGAAAAGAGGTACCTCCACCAATAATGATGCTTTTTTCTCAATTAACCTGAAATTAGGCTTCAGATTAGGCCGTGGTGGTAACGACTATAGCCAAACGCGTTGTCCGGTTAGATTCTAATAGTTACATTTTCCGTATTCAAGATATTGTTGATCCGTACCCTTTTTGAAAACTTTTAGCCCGCCTCTGGCGGGCAGGTAATTAGAACCCTGGAACATGCCCAAAACCGTAGGAAATCGTTTTATAATCCGTACCGCAGCTGCGCTGCTTACAACAGCAATGTTGTTCGCAGGTGTCAGTACTTCCTTCGGTAGCCCATTGCCAGCAACCACCTATTCAAACGATACTATTCTGGTACAAAAACTGGTTACCAGCAGAAAGCATAAGATCAAGCTGTTTCAAAACGACGATCAAAGTGCTTTGTTCTTTAGTGTGCGAGGTTTAGAGGGAAAAGTTTACCAGCTGTTTTTATTTGATGTTACAGGAAACCTGGTTTCGCAGGCAAACATTAAAAGCAAGCAAACCACTGTTATTGACAATATTCAAAAAGGCAGTTACCTGTTCGAAGTGTTCAGCGATGATGAGCGCATTGAAAATGGACAGGTGACCATTCGATAAATTGATTGTCGGTTGCCGTTACAGGCAATTGCAAAAGAGCTCTTTGCTACCACAACTTATAAACCAATAAGCTGCAGGGAAATTAGTAAAATCCATATATCCGGTTGAGTCAAAACCTGATCCGTTCCCTATTTCGATAAGTACCCTGAAACACAAAGATTTTATTAATCACTCCCTGCGCTTGCTTATTGGCTTTTTTAAAATTCTTCTGGATTATTCCAGTATCCTCAGTAGCCGGCGATGAACAATTGCCGGCTACTTGTTTTTTATACCCGTCCCAAAAGCAAAACGCCCAATACGATACCACCAGGCTCGCATCAGGCGTTTAAAAATGTGCTGACGAATTTATTATTGCAGGAAGATAGCCGCAGCGTGTTCCCAACTGTTTATACGGTCGTAGCCGGTTACATCTTTATTGTGTGCAGCAGTAAACAGGTGTTTTCTTCCATTGAAGTGTTGCAAATGGCGGATATGATCATCGATCATATGATCACCAAACACCATACGCTTTTCACCACACAATACCAGTTGTTTCCAGGTAAAGAAGGGAAAATACTCCATCAACCAATCCAGCTTATCTTTTAATGAATTAGGGAACTCAGTAGCAGCTGATACGATAAAGATCTCATAGCGCTTATTCATTTCCTTTAACACATCCACACTGTCTTTCATCACCGGCAGGTCCCTGAAAAAGCCAGGCTCATACAAGCGAGCCCGTATAAGGGTTTGGTGTTGTTCAGGAAACCCGGGCAACCACGATCCTTTCATCTTAGCCATGTCAACCGGCAATCCATATTCTTTTTCATACCAGGTTATCATTGCGCCCATAGGATCGGCTATCACCTCATCCATATCAATAATTACTCGTTCCATGAATACACTATTTTAACTCTTCCTTTAAAAATTTAGCAGTGTGGCTTGCCTTTACTTTCAACAGGTCTTCCGGTGTTCCTTCAAACAGGATCAACCCACCGCCATCACCGCCTTCAGGCCCCAGATCAATGATGTGATCGGCTACTTTAATTACATCCATATTATGTTCTATCACCAGCACGGTGTTGCCACGGTCTACCAGTTTATTCAGTACATCCAGCAAATGCTGAATATCTTCAAAGTGCAATCCGGTGGTAGGTTCATCTAAAATGTAAAACGTTTTACCGGTATCTTTTTTCGATAACTCGGTAGCCAGTTTTACCCGCTGCGCCTCGCCCCCACTTAAGGTAACTGCACTTTGGCCCAGTGTAATGTAACCAAGCCCTACTTCCTGCAACACTTTTATTTTCCTGTACAGGTACGGTACATTTTGAAAGAACTCAACGGCATCATCAACCGTCATATCCAGTACATCACTGATGCTTTTACCTTTATACCTGATCTCCAGCGTTTCGCGGTTATACCGTTTGCCCTGGCATTTTTCGCAATGCACATACACATCGGGCAGGAAGTTCATTTCTATTACCCGCATACCACCGCCTTCACACACATCGCAACGGCCGCTTTTTACATTAAACGAAAACCGGCCGGCATTATACCCGCGGATCTTTGCTTCGGGTACCGATGCAAACAGGGTCCTTATATCGGTGAAGAACCCACAATACGTTGCCGGGTTGCTGCGTGGTGTACGGCCAATTGGCGACTGATCTATTTCAATTACTTTATCGATATGCTCAAGCCCCTTGATACTTTTATATTCAAGCGGCGTCATTTTTGAATTATAGGCATGTCTGCTCAGGATGGGATATAATGTCTCGATAATGAGCGTTGACTTTCCGCTGCCACTTACTCCCGTTGCCACAATCAATTTACCCAAAGGAAATTTGGCGGTAACCTTTTGCAGGTTATTGCCATTGGCGCCAATCAATTCAAGCACTTTTCCATTGCCTTTTCTACGTTCTTTAGGTATGGCTATTTCACGTTTGCCGTTCAAATAAGCAGAGGTAAGCGTATCCAGTTTCAACAAAGCATAAGGGTCTCCCTGCGCTACTACCCTGCCGCCGTGAAAACCTGCTTTGGGACCAATATCAACCAGGTGATCGGCCGCCATCATGATATCCTTATCGTGCTCCACCACCAATACACTGTTACCGATGTTGCGCAGGTTTTTCAATGCATCTATAAGACGCATATTATCGCGCTGGTGCAACCCGATACTGGGTTCATCCAATATGTAGGTAATACCCTGTAACTGGGAGCCTATTTGTGTAGCCAGCCGTATCCGTTGCGATTCACCACCGCTGAGTGTACGCGAAGAACGATTGAGTGTAAGATAATTCAAGCCTACATCGAGCAGGAACTGCAGGCGCTCACGAATTTCTTTCAACACATCTTTTGCAATTACATTCTGCTTGTTCGATAATCTTTTCTCGATGCCCTTGAACCACGTCATCAGTTTATCGAGGTTGAGCTCGCTTAACTCTGAAATATTTTTTTCATCTACCTTAAACCACAGGCTTTCTTTTTTAAGCCGGGCGCCGTTACAGGTAGTACAGGTTTTTAATTCCATGAACTGTTCTGTCCACTGACGGATGGCATCACTTGAGCTGGCAGCAAACCATCTTTTCAATTGTGGCACTACTCCTTCAAACTCTTCTGTATATAATTTTGCATCTGTCTCAATGGTATCAAAATCGAGGTGCTCTTCATCCGATCCATTTTCGTTGCCATATAACACCAGGTTCAATGCCTTTTTAGGCATGTCCTTTAAAGGAACATCCAGGCTGAACTTGTTTTTCTTTGCCAGCCTTTGTACCTGGCTGAATACATAGTTATCTCTTTCTTCGCCTAACGGGGCAATACCGCCTTCATTAATACTTAATGAATCATCGGGCATCACAGCGTCCATGCTTATCTGGTATACATTGCCTAATCCTTTACAGGTAGGGCATGCACCATATGGACTGTTAAAAGAAAAACTATTGGGGGAAGGTTCCTCATAACTGATGCCTGTATCTTCACACATCAGTTGGCGGGAATATTGAACCAGCAATTCTGCAGGTGTTTTGCTTTTGCCATTGGTTGTGGCGTCGTGTACTAACAGGAACATTAACTCCTTACCCATTTGCAGGGTCTTTTGTACACTTTGACTCAACCGCACTTTCATATCATCCGTTACGGCCATGCGGTCGATCACTACTTCTATATCGTGAATTTTATATCGATCTACCTGCATTTTCGGAACAAGATCTTTCACTTCGCCATCAACCCGGACTTTCAGGTATCCTTTTTTACGAATGTCTTCAAACAACTCACGATAGTGACCTTTACGCCCGCGCACCAACGGTGCAAGTAATGTTATCTTCTTACTCTTAAATTTTTTATAAATATTATCAACGATCTCTTCCTCACTGAATTTGATCATTTTTTTCCCCGTATTGTAACTATAAGCCTCCCCAACGCGTGCATATAATAAACGAAGGAAATCATATACTTCGGTAATGGTACCAACGGTTGAACGCGGGTTTTTATTGGTGGTCTTTTGCTCAATGGAAATAACTGGCGATAAACCTGTTATCTTATCTACATCAGGACGTTCCATATCACCGATGAATTGGCGGGCATAGGCGCCAAAGCTTTCCATATAACGGCGCTGTCCCTCCGCATAAATGGTATCGAACGCCAGTGAAGATTTTCCACTGCCACTGATACCTGTTATTACAACCAGTTTATTTTTAGGAATGCTAATATCAATATTCTTAAGATTATGTACCCGTGCCCCAAAAACATGTATCGCTTCATCTGTTTCAACACCGTTAACCTGTTGTTTGTCTTTAGGTTGTACCGGTCTTTTAACTTTCACATCTGCCATATATAAGTACGCCTTTTTATAATTTGTGTCGGAAATTACATTAACCTGCGCGATATTACTAAATAATTTGTCAATGTTATACAACAAAAAAACAGTAGGAAAGTTGATAAAGCTTTAAGATATTTGCGCCTCATTTTCAACCTTATAGCTTATCGATTGTATTATGGTATACAATTTGAAAGCTGTGGGCTATCATTATCAAGTCTTTACTAAAACAATATAATATGAGATCAATCCAAAAAACCCTGACTAGTCTTGCAGCGGTGGCTATAATTTTAGCCGGTTGCAAAAGCATGAACAAAACCACTAAAGGAGCTATTATCGGAACTGCAGGCGGCGGCGCCGTAGGTGCTGTGATAGGTAAAGTTGCTGGTAATACCGCATTAGGCGCTGTTATTGGTGCTGCTGTAGGTGGCGCTACCGGTGCTGTTATTGGTCACAAAATGGACAAACAGGCAAAAGAAATTGAAAGCCAGGTACCTGGCGCTAAAGTTGATCGCGTAGGAGAAGGTATCGTTGTTGAATTCAGTGATAAAATATTATTTGCTACCAATCAGTTTACACTGAACGCGGCAGCTTCTACCAACCTCGATAAACTTGCTACGATTTTAAAAGGTTATCCTGACACGGACATCGAAATTCAGGGACATACTGACAGCCAGGGAGCAGATGATTACAACATGACATTATCTGAAAAAAGAGCTGCTTCTGTTGCTACCTACCTGAAAGGAAAAGGTATTGCCGCTGGCCGTATCAAAACAAAAGGTTTTGGTGAAACAGCACCTGTTGCCACAAACGATACAGAAGATGGCCGCGCTCAAAACCGTCGCGTTAACTTCCTGATCACTGCAAACGAAAAAATGAAAGCAGACGCTAAGAAAGAAGCAGCTAAACCATAAGCTTCTTTGTCTATACGCCATTAATTATTTATTTTATCAAACCTTCTAACTATTATTTAAGACATGAAAACTAAAGTTCTGTTGTTCGCCCTTGCTACCACTGTTTTTGCAATTGGTGCTAAAGCACAAGAAAAAACCACTTTTGGTGTACGTGCCGGTGTTAACTTTCAAAATGTGAATGGAGAAGATGCCTTCGGTAAAAAACTTGATAACAAAATAAAAACTGGTTTTAATATCGGTGTAAACGCCGAAATTCCACTGGTACCAGATTTTTATATCCAACCAGGTTTGTTGTTCACCACCAAAGGTGCCAAAACTGAAACCGGTCTTCCAAACACTGATGATATCAAGACTAACGTTTCTTATATTGAAATTCCCATTAACCTCCTGTACAAACCTGTATTAGGATCAGGAAAATTGTTATTGGGCTTTGGTCCTTACATTGGCATTGCTGTTGGAGGTAAAATTAAATCAGGTGACAAGGACATAGATATCAAGTTCGCCAATGATGTTAAATCTAATGATCCAGAGATCTTCAATACAATGAAACGTATGGACTTCGGTGGTAATTTGCTGGCTGGTTATGAATTAAGCAGCAAACTTTCTTTTCAGTTAAATGCTCAGTTAGGTATGAGCAACCTGGAGACAAAAGTGGATGGAAAAAAACTTGATTCTAAAAGAAAAAATACCGGTTTCGGTATTTCAGTAGGCTATCGCTTCTAACTAATAGATATAGCTTAATAGATATTTTAAAAAAACCATCCGCCAGTTGGCGGATGGTTTTTTTTGCTATATGACGATGTACATTTACAAAGAAACACCTATGCAATTTAAATGTAAGCATTACGTTATCTAGCGAGTTTTTTAAGGATATATTAGTAAAAATTCATGTTCTTATTCTCTAGTAAAACCACATCTATTATTTTATGAAATCAAAATTACTCTCGATCGTTCTGGCTACTACTGTTTTTGCATTTGGCGCTAAAGCACAAAATACAACGTTTGGTGTACGGGCTGGTTTTGGTCTTCAAAACCTCACAGGAAAAGATGCAAATGACAATAAATTGGATAACAAAATCAAAGGCACTATAAACATCGGCCTAAACGCTGAAATTCCTTTTGCAACCGATTTTTACATACAACCAGGATTGTTGTTCGCTACCAAAGGAGCAAAAGATAAAACCTTCCGGAAAGTAAATTATAGACTGTCTTACCTTGAAATCCCTATCAATCTTCTGTTCAAACCTGAGTTAGGTGATGGCAAATTATTATTGGGTTTTGGCCCCTATCTCGGTATTGCAGTAGGCGGTTCTTTTACAGACGGCGCTGGCAATAAATTTCAATACAAATTTGCTCACAAAGTAACTAAGGCTGAAAGCCTGTCAGCTTTTTATACAAGACGTACCGACATGGGTTTTAACTTTTTAGCAGGTTATGAACTCAGCAGCAAATTGTCATTCCAATTGAATGCACAACTGGGTCTGAAAAATATCAGTACAAAAGTTGAAGGCGAACCAAACTCGAAAGTCAACAACACCGGCTTTGGTGTTTCTGTAGGCTATCGCTTTAACTAATCACATACAACGATTTTGAATTAAAAGCTGTCCGCCTATGGCGGACAGCTTTTTTTATTTCATTATCTATCAAACCATAATTAACCATGAGTTCAAAAGTTCTTACACTTATTCTTGTCACTTGGTTTTTTGCGTTCACCGCCCATGCACAGGTATCTTTTGGCCTTAGAGCCGGCGTTAACCTGCAAAATATCAGTGGCAAAAACCTGAACGGAGCCGATCTTGAATATGATATTACAACCGGTTTTCATGTTGGCCTTAACGCTGAAATACACCTGGCTTCTGACTTTTATATTCAGCCAGGTATATTATACAGTTCAAAAGGAGCAAAAGGAGAAGATTATATTACCGGCAAAGAAGTAAAATGGGACCTGTCATATATTGAGCTTCCCGTTAACCTGTTATACAAACCATCTGTAGGATTAGGCAAATTATTACTGGGTTTTGGTCCGTATGTTGCCTATGCTGCAGGTGGCAGCGTAAAAAGAAAAGATGCAAAAGACGGTGAGATCGAATATAAGAATGATATAACCATTTCGCAAAATACAGCCGGCGCCCTTTCAGGAACCTACTATATGAAACGGTTGGACGTAGGTGGCAACATGCTAATTGGCTATGAGTTTGCAAAGAAAATATCTGTTCAACTGAATGCGCAACTGGGTATAACCGACATTAACTCCAGGATCAAGGATTACGCCAACGACGAAACAACATTCAAAAATACCTGCTTCGGTATTTCAGTAGGCTACCGTTTTTAAAAGAACATTATAAAAAGAAATTTGACAATTTGAATCCCGTCATTATCTTTGCACCAGTTCTTTACACATCGCTTATCAAGAAAGGCTGAGGGAAATGGCCCTATGAAGCCTTGACAACCTGCACGCTGGTTTGAAAAAACCGCTGTAAGGTGCCAACTCCATCCCGCGGAAGGCGGGACAGATAAGTCAGATAAAAGCTTCTACAATACTGAATTTCAACATATTGAAAGCTCTTCTGACTTACGGAAGAGCTTTTTTTATTTTATCTGCTGAAGCCTTGCGAAGGCGGATTGCCCTAACTCAGGGTAAGCAATAAACTATCTCCTCCTGTAAGAACTCCTCTTGATAAGTGCTGCCGCGAACAACTGTCTAAACAAATTAATCAAACGCTGCAACCAGGATCGATACCCGGTACAAGCTGCAGCAAAAAAATGTTTATCATGCAAGCGACAACACAACTCATTCACAGCATTCCTGTTGATCCACTGACCGGCGCCATATCCGTGCCTATTTATCAAACATCCACCTTTGTGCAGGATGCACCTGGTGTTAACAAAGGATACGACTATTCACGTACCAACAACCCTACCCGGGCTACGTTGGAAAACCTGATCGCTCAACTCGAAGGCGGACAGGTTGGCATTGCTTTCTCCAGCGGTCTGGCTGCCATCGATGCCGTTGCCAAACTATTACGTCCCGGCGATGAGATCGTTGCCGTAGATGACATTTACGGTGGTGCATACCGGCTATTTACCCAGGTATATCAACAATTCGGTGTTACCATCAACTTCGTTGATACTACCGATCCTGAAAAAGTGTTCAATGCTATCACACCCAACACAAAACTCATCTGGCTGGAAACACCCACCAACCCTACTTTAAAGATCAGCGATATTGAAGCCATTGCGCAGATCGCCAAAGCCAACCGGTGTTTACTTTGCGTGGATAACACTTTTGCTTCACCCGCATTACAACAACCTCTTTTGCTGGGAGCTGATATTGTAGTGCATTCTGCTACCAAGTACCTGGGCGGTCACAGCGACCTTATAGCCGGGCTTGTAGTAACCAAAGAAAAAGAGCTGGGTGATAAATTGAAATTCTATCAAAACGCGTGTGGCGCCATTCTGGCCCCATTCGATAGCTGGCTGGTGATCCGTGGTATTGAAACGTTGCATCTGCGGGTACAACAACACTGCCGCAGTGCGCAGGAAGTAGCTGAGTTCCTGCAACAACACCCCGCGGTAGATAAAGTCTATTATCCCGGGTTGAAAGACCATCCCAACCATGCCATTGCCAAAAAGCAAAGCAAAGGGTTTGGCGGTATTGTTTCTTTCACACTTAAACAAGACAATGCAGCAGCAGCTACTGCATTTGTAACCAATACGCAATTATTTAAACTGGCGGAAAGCCTGGGCGGTATCAAAAGCCTGGTTAGCCATTCTGCCAGCATGACGCATAAAACCATTCCGGCCGAAAAACGCCGCGCCGCTGGTGTTACCGACAGCCTGATACGCTTAAGTATTGGGTTGGAAGATGTCAGCGACCTGCTGCAAGACCTGCAACAGGCTTTGGAAAAAACCAATACCATTGTTAAAACCACTGCTAACGAAGCAGTTCCCTGTTAAGGAAAAGGAAAGTATATCCATTTCAAACAAAAAATTAAACACACAAAAACATGTCTGAACAAATATCCCGGGAACCTGTTAAAACATACAAAGATATTGATCGTAGTATCCTGAAACCTATACCCAACCCTACCGATCAGGCCTACGAGATCAAGATCAAAATTCCCGAGTTCACATTTTTGGGTGTAAAAGAACAACCTGACTTCGCTGTCATTTACTGTACGTTTTACCCCGGCAAAAAAATTATTGAATTAAAGTCGTTGAAGCACTACGTTTTCCAACTGCGCAACATTGTAGTGTCATATGAAAGACTGATCAACATTATTTATGATGATCTGGTTGCCGTGTATGAACCTTCCCGTTTGAGACTGGTAATGGTTTGCAATCCACGTGGTGGCATCAGTTCAAAACTGACCATCGATTCTGACTGGAAGATCCGTGGCGGGAAAGAACAGTTCAACGACTGGCAAATTGTTGAGGACGAATGGTCAGTGGAAATGTAAACAACAGCTACAGAAACTACATTTTTATAAAGTAAAAAATTGCAAATTAGTCAACATATGGACGCACACAAGTCACTCACAATTGGTTTATTTGGTTTTGGTGTAGTAGGTGAAGGTTTGTACAAAGTATTGCAACAAACGCCCTCACTGAAAGCCAGTATAAAAAAGGTCTGTATAAAGAACCCCGAAAAAAAACGCAATGCTCCTGACTCTTTGTTCACTACCGACAAAGACGATTTGCTGAATGATCCTGAGATCAACGTGATCGTGGAAGTGATCAATGAATCAGAACCAGCATTTGAAATAGTTTCCACCGCATTGAAGAATGGAAAAGACGTGGTAAGCGCCAGCAAAAAAATGATCGCTGAGCATTTACCTGAGTTGCTTGGTTTGCAAAAAACAACCGAGCGTTCTTTCCTCTATGAAGCGGCTGCCTGTGCTTCCATCCCTGTTATCCGCAACCTGGAAGAATATTACGATAACGACTTGTTACACTCCATAAAAGCTATTGTGAACGGATCTACCAACTTCATTCTTACCAAAATGTTTGAAGACAAGCTGGATTTCCAACAGGCTTTGTTACTGGCGCAACAATTGGGTTTTGCTGAAAGCGATCCTACATTGGATGTAGAAGGTTTTGATGCCGCCAATAAATGGAACTTCCTGCTCACCCATGCTTACGGTATTGTTATCCCACCCGACGCGCTGGTATTTAACGGCATTCAGAATATTCATGGCGGTGATGCTGTAGTAGCTGCTGAAAAACACAACGATATTAAACTGGTGGCCCAGGCAAAGAAACTGGAGAACGGAAAAGTGGCCGCCTTTGTATTACCCCAATTTATTAAACAGGAAGACCACCTGGCTTTTGTAAAGAACGAATACAATGGCGTAGTGATCGAGAGCGGTTTTGCCGACAAACAATTCTTCTATGGTAAAGGCGCTGGCAGTTTCCCTACTGCATCTGCTGTATTAAGCGATCTGTCGGCCCTGCGTTATCAATACAAATACGAATACAAGAAACTGTATCATCATAAACCCAATGAGCTTACCAACGACTTTTACATTCGTGTATATGTAAGCTTCGATGACTGGAAATACATTCCTAAAGAGAAATTTGAATGGATAGAAGAGTGGCATGCTGAAAGTGAGCGCAAATACCTGGTAGGTGTGCTGCATTTTAACGAACTGGCTCAAAACAGCTGGTGGCGCGAAAATAAAACTTCGCTTATCCTGGCTTCCGAAGCAGTGATTGAAGATGTAGAAGTGCGGAAATTAAAAAAGAAAAGCCTCGAACTGGCTGGGATCATTTAATAAGTAGAAACTGATCTAAAAAAAAGAAGGTGTCTTATATAAAAACACCTTCTTTTTTTTAAAAACTTAATGAAGTAAGAAATAGGAAGTATGAAATTCGCGAACTTCTTACTTCCTACTTCTTACCTCCTACCTCGCTTAATATTTCTTCAGCAAAGCTTCTTTCAACGCCTCATAATCCGGTGCTATCAAAGTACTTTGTTTGGTAAGTTTTAACTGATCCTGAATGGCGGCAGGTACCGGAACAGCTTCACCAATAACCGGTTCTACCACATCATAAAACTTCACAGGGTGTGCAGTCTCCAGGAACATTCCTTTATCACCTGCATGTTGTTGTAAATAGCGTTGCAAGGCCAGGTAGCCTACAGCGCCATGTGGATCGGGCAGGTATTTATACTGCTGATACACCTCTTTCAACACCGCTCTGGTTTCATCGTCTGTGATACTGTAACCAGTCAACACGGTTCGCAGATCACCCAGTTTATGATGGAACAATTCCAGTATGCGTACAAAATTGCTGGGATTGCCTACATCCATTGCATTAGAAATGGTGGCAATGGCTTTTTTCGGTTGGTAATCACCATTAGCCAAATACGAGGGCACCACTGCATTGGCGTTACAGGCTGCGATAAAATGTTTTACAGGCAAACCGGAAATATGTGCCAACAAACCTGCACAGATATTACCAAAGTTTCCGCTGGGCACCGAGATCACCGGTGCATTCTTCTTATCAGCCCATTGTTTCCATGCCAGTACATAATAGAACTGCTGCGGCAACCAGCGCGCTACATTGATGGAGTTGGCCGATGTAAGAAAGATCTTTTTAGTCAGTTCCTCATCAACAAAAGCCTGCTTTACCATCTGCTGGCAATCATCAAAGGTGCCGGTCACTTCCAGCGCATGAATATTCCTGCCTAACGTAGTCAATTGTTTTTCCTGTACTGAGCTCACTTTACCTGATGGATACAGGATCACTACTTCCACCCCGGGTACATCATAAAAGCCATGGGCAACTGCCCCACCCGTATCGCCTGAGGTGGCTACCAGCACTACTACTTTCTCACTGCGCTCATGTGCAAAATGGCCCAGGCAACGGCTCATAAACCGGGCGCCTACGTCTTTAAACGCCAGCGTTGGTCCATGAAAAAGCTCCAGTGACGAAATGCGGTCATTCACCGGCACCAGCGGAATGGGGAAATTGATGGTTTCTTTTACAATGTTTTGTAAAGCGGCATCAGCAATGGTTCCGGCCACATAGGGTTGTATAAGCCGGAAGGCGATCTCTTCATTGCTGTACTGTTCTATATTGTCAAAAAATGCCTTTTCGTGTACCGGAATCGTATGTGGGAAATACAATCCCTTATCAGGCGCCTGGCCTTTTATGGTGGCTTCCTTGAAATCTACATCGGGGGATTGCTTATTTAAACTGTAATACTTCATTGTAAATTCATTGAATCTTGAAAAGTGAATAATCAACCTATACCTCGCTAATCACCTTGGCCCCTTCATAATTGATCATCGTCACATACGTCTTGAACTCAATTCCCAGGCGGGTATATACATCGATCATTACATCTTCTACGCCTTTGGCAACATATTCTTCCCTGCTCAGCATAAAGATAGAAGGGCCTGAACCAGAGATACCGCCACCTAATGCCCCGGCGTCTTTGCTTTTCCTTTTCACATCATCAAAACCCGGAATAAGAATGCTGCGCACCGGTTCAATGATCACATCTTCGAGGGAACGGCCAATAAGATCATAGTCGTTCTTTAAAAAGCCGGCTACCAAACCGGCAATATTGCCCCATTGTTTGATCGCTGCTTTCAACTGCACCTCTTTACGCAATATTTGCCGGGCATCTGAAGTACGTACTTCAATTTGCGGATGTACCACTGTTACATACATCGGCGGCGCTGTCAATTGAACAATATTCAAAGGGAATATTGATTGTATAAGCGTTACACCACCATAGATACAGGGTGCAATATTATCGGCATGTTTTACCCCGGATGCTACTTTTTCTCCGTTCATGGCAAAACGAACCAGGTCTTCTTTGGTGAATGGGTTACCCAACAAATGGTTAGCCCCTACTACGGCACCTGCAGAACTGGCGGCGCTGGAGCCCAATCCGCTTCCTGGTTTTATCCGTTTATCGATGATCAGTTCAAAACCTACTTTCTCAGGGTATTCTTCCATTAAAGCCAGTAACGAAGCGCCGGCCACATTCTTCTCCGGTTCTACCGGTAAATCATAGCCGTCTGCATGTGATATCACAATACCAGGTTCTTCCCGCAACCGCATCGTCATTACATCCTGCGGTTGTTGTAATGCCATGCCCAACACATCAAACCCACAAACCAGATTAGCCACTGTTGCCGGTGCAAAAACCTGAACGCCCTTTAATTCTTTTGCCATTGTAATTCGTTTAACTAGTTTGATTCGTTAGACCTGTCTATATTAATGAGCAGCACGGATAATATCTGCAAATACCCCGGATGCAGTTACTTCAGCACCAGCGCCGGCACCTTTAACCACCAGCGGCTGATCGGGATAACGATTGGTATAGAACAACACCACATTATCCTTACCATACAGGTGGTAAAAATCAGACTGCGAGTCCACATGCAGCAAACCTACAGAGGCCTTTCCACCTTCATACCGGGCTACAAACTTCAACTTTTTACCTGCCGCTGCAGCCTGCTGGTATATTTCTTTGAAATGCTTTTCCTGCTTTTCCATTTCCTTGTAGAAATCATCTACACTTCCTACCATACACGAAGCCGGCATAAAGCTGTTATTGGTAATGGTTTCCATTTCAAGTTGTTCGCCTGCTTCCCGGGCCAGGATCATGATCTTGCGCATTACATCGGTGCCGCTCAGGTCAAGGCGGGGATCGGGTTCAGTATACCCTTCATCCTGCGCCTGCTTCACCACCTCGGCAAAGCTGCGGGTGCCGTCATAATTATTGAATACAAAGTTCAGGGTACCGCTCAACACCGCTTCAATGCGGGTAACCACATCACCACTGCGCATCAGGTCATTCAGGGTACCTATCACCGGCAAACCAGCTCCCACATTTGTTTCAAACAGGAAGAAGGCGTTGTATTCGCGTGCCAGGTCCTTCAGCTTTTTGTAATACTGGTAAGCTGATGAACAGGCCACTTTGTTACAGGCTACTACCGAAATGCTTTTGGCAAGTAACTGATCATACACCTGCGCCACATTTTCATTGGCAGTAACATCTACAAAAACGGAGTTACGCAGGTTTTTAGAACGAACGGTTTCTACAAATTTACCCAGATCGCTGCTTTCGCCTTGTTGCAGGTGTTCGCGCCAGCTATCCAGATCAATACCTTCATCACTGAAAACCATTTTTTTGCTGTTGGCCATACCTACAATGCGTACCTGCAAGCGCAGGTTCTGCTGCAGGTATTGCTGTTGTTGCTTCAACTGGGCCAGCAGTTTGCTGCCCACATTACCTGTTCCCGCTATAAACAGGTTTATTTGCTTATAAGTAGTTTCAAAAAAATCTTCGTGTAATACGTTGATGGCTTTTTTAACGTCTGCTGCTGCTATCACGGCTGAGATATTTCTTTCTGATGATCCTTGTGCTATGGCCCGGATGTTTACCCCGTTGCGGCCAATAGCGCCAAACATTTTACCACTGATACCGGGGTGACTTTTCATATTGTCACCAACCAGGGCAACAATAGCCAGCCCGGTCTCAACCCGCAGGGGTTCAACCCGGCCGGTTTCAATTTCGTAGGCAAATGTTTTGTCTACTGCCTGCCTGGCTTTATCAGCAAGGGCTTCGTCGATTCCCACACAAATGGAATGTTCAGAAGAGCCCTGGGTAATCAGGATCACATTAATGAAATCATTAGCCAGCGATTCAAACAAGCGGCGTGAGAAACCGGGGATCCCTATCATGCCGCTTCCTTCCAGACTCAGCAATGCAATTTTATTGATGCTGGAAATACCACGGATGTTATTTCCATTCTTATGTACATCATTCTCGATCACGGTTCCATGATCGTCCGGTGCAAATGTGTTTTTGATCCATACCGGAATGTTCTTACTCATTACCGGTTGAATGGTAGGCGGATAAATTACCTTGGCGCCAAAGTGCGACAGCTCCATGGCTTCCTGGTAAGAGATATGCGGTAATATTCTGGCATTGGGCACCAGTCGTGGATCGGCAGTCATCATGCCACTTACATCGGTCCATATTTCCAGGGTTTGTGCACTCACAGCACCGGCAATGATGGCAGCAGTATAATCGCTACCGCCACGGCCTAAAGTGGTGGTATTACCATGGGCATCGGCAGCTACAAAACCCGGCACAATAAACAAACGGGAAGCAGAAACCGAAAAGAAATTACTACAGAGCGCATTGGTAACAGCAAAATCTACTGCTGCACTTCCATAATGAGAATCGGTGCGGATCAGTTCGCGGGAATCGACCCAGGTATTTTCAATGCCCTGTGCATTCAAACGGGCGGCAATAATTTTAGAGGAAAGCAATTCGCCAAAACTAACAATGCGGTCTTTGGTGCGGGCACTCAGTTCACCCAATAAGAACACACCATTACAAATATCTTCAATTTCATTACAGCGTTGTTTTACCCAGCTTAATACACTGCTTTGCTGGGTTACCGGTATCAGTGCTTTTACAGCTTCCAGATGACGCTGCTCTACTTTCTGTAATAACTCTTTATAATTTTCATCGCCGGCTGCAGCCAAACCACCACTTTGCAACAATACATCGGTCACCCCGCCTAAAGCCGATACAACAACAATCGTTTTACTTTGTGGCATGCGTACCAAAACCTGCTGAACAATGCTGCTTACCTTATTCATATTCTCGGCATTTGCTACAGAAGTACCGCCGAACTTTAAAACCTGCATAACCTGAAATTAAATTGATTTGAAATTAGTTGAAATAACCTGATGCTTTCCTGATCGGGATTCTCTTTCTGAGAATTTGAAGGTAGATTAAACCCCAGTGGTAATATGGAAATGTACAACCCTTAACGGGTTGTTGTAATAGTGGTAGTTGTAGCTGTGGAAGCTACCGTGCCGGAGGAAAGAATGATATGTTGAAAAAGTACCACTATGTTATTTTCATGTGATCAAAGATAACACAAAAGTCTATAACATTTGTTAGTTTTTAAATTTATTTTGGCTACGAGCAATTTTCACCAATGTTTATTTAGATTTATTGAAAACAATTCAACAATTCGGTGCTCTCATTAAATTTTTTCTTGTACTTTCAATGCCCGATTATTGTTGCTGCTTGCTATATTTTTGCATTTTGCATTAATGCCATAAACTAGATATTACATGGATCATCAGTCAACGCGAGGACTGCAGCAATTTAAGAATTATGTAGGCATAAAATTTCAGCTCTACAACAGCCTGTTTACCTCGCTCCCGTTTCATCGAATTGAGAAAACCGGTATTCTGCTTTCATTGTTATTAAATAATTGTGAAGAGGGGTATAAGAAGAAGCAGAGCCCCATGCAGATCATCGATGAATTTTTTGAGAAGCATACTTCCTACATAAAGGAGCAGGATAAACTTGACCTGTTGTTCCGCTTTATTCAATATGTAGAGCGGCAGGTGGTTTTGTTCGATGCGCTGGAAGATGCCTCCTTCAAGGAAATTAACGACTTCAATGGCATCGGCACCTTAAAGTACCTGGCCGCCGATGTTATTCAGGAAGGCAAACAGGAAGAGCTGGCTAAAAAACTGGAAGATTTCTCCATAAGGCTGGTACTCACCGCCCACCCTACCCAGTTCTATCCCGGACCAGTATTGGGCATTATCCACGACCTGTCGAAAGCACTGGCAGAAAATAATACCAGCCAGATAAATATGTACCTGCAGCAGCTGGGCAAAACGCCTTTCTTCAAAAAGGAAAAACCCACGCCGTTCGATGAGGCAGTAAGCCTTATCTGGTACCTGGAAAATGTATTCTATAATGCAGCCGGCCGCATCATTACCTACCTGAACACCCAGTTCCCGCAAATGATCCCGGATACCAACCCGGTGATCACCATGGGCTTCTGGCCTGGTGGCGACCGCGACGGCAACCCGTTTGTCACCGTTGACACCACACTGAAAGTGGCAGATGCCCTGCGTGGCAGCATTATAAAATGTTATTACCTCGAAGTACGTAAGCTGAAAAGACGCCTTACCTTCAAAGGGGTTGATACCATTCTGGCAGATCTGGAAAAACAGTTATACGAAAACATCTTCATTCCAGGTCAGCGCACTTTCCTCAGCAAACAGGGCATCCTGGATGCATTGCAAAAAATAAGAGAAATACTAATCTACCAGCACAATGGGTTATTCCAGCACCTGGTAGATAACCTCATAAACAAAGTGCATGTATTCGGTTTGCACTTTGCATCGCTCGATGTTCGGCAGGATAGCAGCATTCACGGTAAAGTGCTGGAAGCAATTGCCGCCAAAACAGATATTCTTCCAAAGAACTACGCGGAGCTTTCGGAAGAAGAAAAGAAAAAGCTTTTATACAAAGCCAGTGGTGATATTGGCGGACATGTATTTGAAGATGGCATTGAAAAAGATACCCTGCTGAGCATTAAAGCCATTAAAGAAATTCAACAATACAATGGAGTTGAAGGCTGCAGCCGTTACATCATCAGCCAGTGCAACAGCGCACTGAACCTGCTGGAAGTATATGGGCTGTTTAAATTATGCGGCTGGAAAAACGAAGACCTCACCATCGACATCGTTCCCCTGTTTGAAACCATCGATGACCTGCAGGAAGCAGCTGACATCATGGAAGAGTTGTACGCGAATGAGATCTATCGCAAACACCTGCAAAAACGAAACAACCGTCAAACCATCATGCTTGGTTTTTCTGATGGCACCAAAGACGGCGGTTATTTGATGGCCAACTGGAGCATTTATAAAGCCAAAGAAAAGCTTACCAGCATTTCTGCAAAATATGGCATCGATGTGGTGTTCTTCGATGGCCGTGGCGGTCCGCCAGCACGCGGTGGTGGTAAAACCCATAAGTTCTATGCTTCTATGGGCAACAACATCAGCAATAAAGAAATTCAATTAACCATACAGGGTCAAACAGTTAGTTCCAACTTCGGCACCATCGACTCTGCTCAATTCAACATTGAGCAATTGCTGAATGCCGGTATTTCGAATGATGTATTAGCCGATAAAGACAAAACTTTATCAAAAGAGGAAGAAGAATTACTGGGTGAACTGGCCGAAGAAGGTTTGAAGTCTTACAATGAACTAAAGAACAACCCCGATTTCCTGAACTACCTGGCCCATGTAAGTCCACTGAAATTCTACAGCCAGACCAACATCGGCAGCCGGCCGGCCAAACGCGGTTCTTCAGCAAAGTTGTCGCTGAAAGACCTGCGAGCCATCCCCTTTGTGGGCGCCTGGAGCCAGTTAAAACAAAATGTAACCGGTTATTACGGCGTGGGCACTGCCTTACAGGCTATGGAGAAAAAGGGTAAATTAAACGATATAAAGAAGGTTTACCGCCATTCCATGTTTTTCAAAACACTGATGGATAACTGCGAAATGGCCATGAAAAAATGCTTCTTCCCATTAACGGAATACCTGGCGCAGGATCCCCGCTATGGCGAGATCTGGAACCAGATCTATAAAGAATATGAACTGACGCAACGGTATATTTTCTTATTGTCGGGCAAAAGTGAACTGATGGCTGATTACCCGGTTGAACAGTTGTCGGTGCAAATGCGGGAGCGCATTGTGTTGCCGCTGACCACCATTCAGCAATACGCCATGGCGCGTATTCGCCTGATGGAAGAGCAGAACGCCCAACCACAGCATAAAGAAATTTTCGAGAAACTGGTTATACGCAGTTCATTCGGTATTATCAACGCCGGAAGAAACTCTGCATAGTGAGTGGTGAGTGGTGAGTAGTGAGTGAACTGCTGCTATTTGAGCAATCATTCACTATTCACCTTTCATTTATCACCTACTCACAAAAAAGAAACGCACCCGGACGAAACGGATGCGTTTTTCTGATAACTAAAACAACGGTAATGAAAAAAAGCATTAAATACTATTTCATTATATTACCGCACAGCGTTTAGTTAGTTTTGGTTATAGGTGAAAATCCGAAATACTACCGGATCATTTACTGAATACTATTTTATTAGCATTTTCTAATTCCCAACACGCTTTTAGAGCTCTAATCACATTATAATTTATTACATACCAGGTATTCATCCCACACAGCCTAATATTTTAGACTTATATGCGCCTATCAGCCACCGCTATTCTCAAAAATACCATTTTTTAACGGCAACATGTAAATTATAATACATATAAAATAAAAAATAATATTTATTTGTCAGACTCCCTTCTATTCTTTCGCGTGGCCGGGAATCACTGTTCCTTTGCTCAAATTTCATCCATCCTCCATTCATCTTCCATTCATCCTCCATTGTTCTTCCATTCATCTTCCATTACAGGATGGAGAATGAACGGAGAAACGATGGAATAACAATGAAACCACCATGAAAAATGGATATCAGCTTAAGCGCTGGCCAGACAGTGAAAGCAGCCAATAAAAAAGGGTATCCGCCGTGGCGGATACCCCTATATGGAAGCTCGTTAGTTTTGGTTTTAGAAGTGCCAGGTAGCGGCCAACAGGAACGTACCTGTGCTTTTTACCCCTTCATTGGGGTTCTTAGCAAATATTGGGTCTTTTGAACTGTCTAATCTGAATTCAGGAATGATGGTCAGGTTTTCGATATGAATATTGCCCGATAAGGTGGCAGCCATTACACTGGTACCTAAACCGGCAGCAGAAGAAAATCCTGATACCGCATTCTTATCATCGAAATACTCACCACGCAGGGTTAAGCCAAACACACTGGAAGGATCAACATTTAAATAAACAGCAGATCCCCACCAGCTGTCGCCGCTGCTTTTGCCATTGGGCTTAATAGACTGTACCGTGCCATTATAACCAACGCTGAATTTATCGCTCAGGGTAGCGGTAGCTACCAGGTCAACCTGGTTAATGGTGTTTTCTGCCATGTCTTTACCGCCCTGGTAGTTGAGGTAGGCTTTAAATTTGCCATCGGCGGCGGTTTTACTTATTTGTGCTATTGCCATTTTCTTGGCAAAACTGGCGGTCACATTGTCGGTTGGATTGGCCACACCCGCCATAAAACCCCAGCTGCCGGCAGTGTATTCAGCCTTTAAACCGGTATGAAAGAAGGGACCGAACGAGAACATGTACGACATGCTGTAGTTGCGGTTCAAATAGGCATCCACCACTTCGTAACCGATATGTGTAGCCCATTTTCCCATAGTGAACTTTAATTTATCAGAAGCAGCTACTGAAATATACGCCTGCTTGATAGCTGTTCCCAGCCCGCTGCTTTTTTCATTGTAAGAAAACTCTTCTGCCCTTCTGCCAAAACCCAGATCAACCACTCCCGTAACTTTACCGGTGGTATATTCAGCTTTTACCGATGCCATCCCCAATTCAAATGAATTATGTGAATTGGTAAAGCTGGTGTAATTATTCAGATAGCCGGAATCTTTGGCATTATGAAAATTATAGCGATAATATGCGTCAACGGAACCAGTAATATTCAGTGTACTTTTTTTCGTAGAGTCTTGCGCTTCAACATAAGAACCCAGGGCCATGCTAAAAATGGCCAATGAAGAAATTTTTCTTAACATTGCAGTTAGATTTTAAGTGTTAATGAAAAGGGTACGGTGGTAGGAACCGGGCTTGTGTCAGAAGCCCGATCTTATTATTAGCTGTACCTTTTTCTTTTAGAACTCAGCTGCTTTTTCTACCAGTTTACCATTCTCACCATTTACCAGCAAAGTCCCTTGCAAATATTTCTCATTGTGTTGGGTTTCATCCAGACCCAGTTCTTCTTCTTCTTCAGTAACACGTAAAGGAAGTACGTAGTTGATGAATTTGAATATGCCGTAGGAAACTGCAAAGCTGTATACAACTACTATGGCCATCGCCTTAAACTGTGTAAAGAAGAAGGAAGGATTGCCATAGAACAGACCCTGAGGACCGTCTTTAATGCCGTGTGCCAGCTGGTTGGCAAATACACCGGTAAGCAACATACCTACCATACCGCCAATACCGTGACAAGGGAATACATCGAGCGCATCATCCAATGTGGATTTTTGTTTGATACCAACTGCTATGTTAGAGACTAAAGCGCCTACAACACCAATTATGATACTTTGAGGAATGCCTACAAAACCAGCGGCAGGGGTAATAGCTACCAGACCTACCACCGCACCGATACAAAAACCGAGTACGGAAGGTTTTTTACCTTTTACCACATCAAAGAACATCCAGGCCAAACCAGCTGCAGCAGCGGCGGTATTAGTTGTTCCGAAGGCATTTACAGCCAGGCCGGAAGCACCTACAGCAGAACCGGCATTGAAACCGAACCAGCCGAACCAAAGTAAACCTGTACCGATCAAAACGTAAGGCACGTTGGCGGCAGGTGTTTCCTGATGCGCCATGTGCGTTTTTCTACGTTTCAAAACCAGGGCACCAGCCAGGGCAGCACAACCAGCAGTAATATGCACCACAGTACCACCTGCAAAGTCCCAAACACCCATTTTAGCCAGGAAGCCGTTTGGATGCCATGACCAGTGTGCTACAGGAGCATAAACCAGCAAGCTGAACAATACAATAAACAATATATAGGAGGTAAACCGTATACGTTCAGCCACAGCACCTACAACCAGACCGGGTGTAATGATGGCGAACATCAGTTGAAACAGGGCAAACAAACCGAGAGGAATTGTGGGAGCAAGCGGCCAGGCAGCGCCTGATTTAACTCCTTTGAAGAAAAGATAAGTGGAAGGATTACCAATAAATCCACCAATTGAGTCACCAAAACTCAAGCTAAAACCTACAGTGATCCAAAGTACGCCAACCACACCGGCGGCAACCACACTCTTGATCATGGTGGAGATTACGTTTTTGCGGTGCACCATACCGCCATAGAAGAAAGCCAGGCCAGGTGTCATTAAAAACACCAATGCCGTTGAAACCAGCACCCAGGCAATATCTGCTGTGCTATAAGGGGTTTCAGTAGCGCCCGGAACGTGATCCGCTTCGGGTGCGATAAACATGGCAGCCAGGGCTACAACCACCAATACCAGGAACGGCATTACATTTTTAAATGACAGTTTCATTGTTTTCCGTTGTTTAGTTTAGATAATGATATTATTAAAATAAAGCATTTAATAATATTACACCGAAAATATTCATTTTTTAACATAAAACCTGACCTATTACTTACATTTTAATATTTATAATACATATCTTATTTATCTTTTATTCATGTCATAACTTATTGCTGTCCCATTCTTTAAATGAACCGACGTTTTGAAAATAAAAACACCATCCTTTTTGGATGGTGTTCAAAAAATGACAGTCTTTTGCCACAAATTGCGAAAAATATGCCTTTAACCATTAATAATCCAAAATTAACAGCCAAAACAGGCAGAAAACAAGCTTTGCTATAAACAAATCATCACATGCAAATATTTTACATGTATCTAAATTAAAAAAGGCCCTGACGGAATCGCCAGGGCCTTTAAAAATGTGATTTTTTAACCTTATATCGCTAATACAATATTCTGGTCTTTGCTTTCCAGGTAAGAAACGCCTTCATTCAGGAATTCGTCTACCTTACGCGCAGCCTCCCGGCCTTCGCTGATAGCCCATACTACCAGGCTTTGACCGCGGCGCATGTCACCAGCTACAAACACTTTATTGATGCTTGTTTTATATTCTTTTTCAGTAGCCCGAACATTACCACGGCTATCCAGGTCAACTCCCAGCTCGTTTAATAACCCTTCGTGCTGCGGATGTACAAAACCCATGGCCAGCAATGCCAGCTCACAGGGCAGCTCCCGCTCCGATCCTGGTCTTTCAACAAACTGTGCCGGTTTGCCGTCCTCAGTTACCTGCCACTCCAGGTCAACTACCTTCAGTGCTTTCAGGTTACCTTTCTTGTCACCTACAAACTCCTTGGTAGCAACGGCCCAATGGCGATTGGCGCCCTCTTCATGTGAAGAAGAGGTTTTCAGGATCATAGGGAAACTGGGCCACGGCATAAATTCTGTACGCCCTTCTGGCGGTTTGGGCAACAGCTCAAACTGGGTAACTGATTTTGCTTTATGACGGTTGCTGGTACCAACACAGTCGCTGCCGGTATCACCACCACCAATTACCACTACATTCTTATCGGTAGCTAATAAATTTTCGCTGAAAATATTGCTTTCGATGCTCGCATTCGCCAACGGATCGATCCCTGCATTGCGTTTGTTCTGTTGCTTCAGGAACTGCATAGCATAATAAACGCCTTTCAGTTCACGGCCGGGAATTTTCAGATCACGGGGAACTGTTGAACCACCAGCCAGTACAATAGCATGGTATTCGCGCAACAGGTCGTTGATGCGAACATTCACGCCCACGTTGGCATGGCAGCGGAAAGTAACACCTTCCTCTTCCATCAACTTTATTCTTCTGTCAATTACCCATTTCTCCAGTTTGAAATCAGGTATGCCATAACGTAACAAACCACCTGGCGCATCATCGCGCTCGAACACGGTTACCGAGTGACCTGCATAGTTCAACTGCGCAGCAGCAGCCAAACCAGCGGGGCCAGAGCCTATTACAGCTACTTTTTTACCCGTACGTACGTGTGGTTTGCGTGGTTTTACAAATCCTTTTTCAAAAGCTATTTCTATAATATGCTTTTCTATTTCTTCGATAGTAATAGCCGGTTGATTAATACCCAGTACACAGGCGCTTTCGCAGGGCGCAGGGCATATACGGCCGGTAAACTCCGGAAAGTTATTGGTTGAGGTAAGAATATCATAGGCTTCCTGCCAGCTCTTGCGGTACACCGCATCATTAAACTCCGGGATCACATTACCCAGCGGGCATCCGCTGTGGCAAAAAGGAACCCCGCAATTCATACAACGTGCTGATTGCTGGTTCAGCTTTTCATCGCTGTAACGCTCAACAAATTCATTGTAATCTTTTAACCTGTCCTCTACTGGTTTTTTACCTGGCAACTCCCTGGTAAATTCTAAAAAACCCGTTGGTTTACCCATTTTCTATTTTCAGTTTATCGATTCTAGTTAATTGTTTTGGTTGGCCTTACTTCTTTCTGGCACTTTGTTTCACTTTGCTTTTTTCCTGCAACGCTTTCTTGTAATCTGTCGGGAACACTTTAACGAAGTTCTTCAGTTGGTTCTCGAAATCGTCCAATACAAAACGTGCTACGGCACTGCCAGTATAGGCATAGTGGCGGGTGATCATATCGTTCAGCGCCTGTGCATCTTCTGCAGTCAGCGGATCGAGGTCAACCATTTCTTTATTGCAAAGTGTAGCGAATTGTTGTTTCACATCGTACACATAAGCAATACCACCACTCATACCGGCTGCAAAGTTGCGGCCTGTGGCGCCGAGGATCACTACGCGTCCGCCGGTCATGTATTCACAACCGTGATCGCCTACTCCTTCTACTACTACTTCGGCACCTGAGTTACGAACACCAAAACGTTCACCGGCTTTACCCCTGATATAGGCTTCACCAGATGTTGCGCCATAGAAAGCTACGTTACCAATGATGATGTTTTCTTCCGGCACATAGCTGGATTGTTTTGGCGGATATACGATCAGCTTGGCGCCACTCAATCCTTTACCAAAATAGTCGTTGGCATCACCTTCCAGTTCAAGGGTTACCCCTTTTGCATTGAAGGCACCAAAGCTTTGTCCGGCAGTACCATTGAAATTGAAGTGAATGGTATCATCAGGTAATCCTTCGCCCTTATATTTTTTCGAGATCTCGTTCGATAAGATTGTACCAATGGTTCTGTCGGTATTCTTAACCGGGAAGGAAGCTGAAATACGTTCCAGTTTGTCGAGTGCCGGTTGTGCGGCCTTCAACAGTTTCCAGTCCAATACATCGGCAATGCCATGGTCTTGTTCTTCCTGTTTGTATAAACCAGTATATTGACCAGTAGGTTCTTTATATAAAACCGGGCTCAGATCGAGCTTGCTGGTTTTCCAGTGTGTGATGCCTTCGCGCATTTCGAGGCAATCAACCTGTCCAACCATTTCATTGATAGAACGGAAGCCCAGTTCAGCCATGATCTCACGCAGGTCCTGTACCAGGAACTGGAAGAAGTTCACCACGTGATCGGCGTTACCTGAAAAGCGTTTGCGTAATTCAGGGTCCTGTGTAGCCACCCCAACCGGACAGGTATTCAGGTGACATTTACGCATCATGATACAACCTTCAACAACGAGGGCTGCGGTTGCAACGCCCCACTCTTCTGCCCCCAGTAAGGTAGCAATGGCAATATCACGACCGGTTTTCATCTGGCCATCGGCCTGTACCGTAACGCGGCTGCGTAATTTATTTTTCACCAGTGTCTGATGGGTTTCGGCCAGGCCTAACTCCCATGGTAAACCGGCATGTTTTATTGAACTGATTGGTGAAGCACCTGTACCACCATCAAAACCTGAGATCAACACTACATCGGCCTTGGCTTTGGCCACACCGGCTGCAATGGTACCTACACCTGCTTTTGAAACCAGCTTCACGTTGATGCGTGCGGCGCGGTTACTGTTCTTCAGATCAAAGATCAGCTGTGCCAGGTCCTCGATAGAATAAATATCGTGGTGTGGTGGCGGCGAGATCAAACCTACACCTGGTGTTGAGTGACGGGTTTTACCAATCCAGTCATCTACTTTGTGACCAGGTAACTGACCACCTTCACCGGGTTTTGCACCCTGTGCCATTTTGATCTGCAGTTCATCGGCTTCAGTCAGGTAATAACTGGTTACACCAAAGCGGGCACTCGCTACCTGTTTGATAGCACTGCGCATGCTGTCGCCGTTTGGCAATGGCGTATAACGGGCTTCGTCTTCACCCCCTTCACCGGTATTGCTTTTTGCCCCTATGCGGTTCATGGCAATAGCCAGGGTGGTGTGCGCTTCCCATGAAATAGAACCAAAGCTCATAGCGCCCGTTGCAAAGCGTTTCAAAATGCTTTCAGCCGATTCCACTTCATCGATAGCAATGGAAGGTCTGTTCACTTTGAACTTGAACATACTGCGCAGGGTGGCAGCTTTCTCACTCTGATCATTTACCGCTTTTGCATATTTCTTATACGTATTATAATCGTTCATCCGGGTTGCGTATTGCAACAGGTGGATAGTAGTTGGGTTAAACAGGTGGAACTCGCCTTTACGTTTCCATTGGTAAACACCGCCTGCTGGTAAACGATCAACCGGAATGTCTTTACGGCTGAATGCAAACCAATGTTTGGCCAGTGCTTCTTTAGCCAGCTCATCGAGGCCTATACCTTCAATGCGGCTAACGGCACCAGTGAAACATTTTTCTACGAGGTCTTTGTTTAAACCAAGGATCTCAAAGATCTGGGCGCCCTGGTATGATTGCAGGGTTGAGATACCCATTTTAGAGAACACTTTCAGCAACCCGTCGCAAACTGCTTTGATATAATTCTTACGCAGTTGGTCCCAGGTAAGATCTGTTTGCAGTGTGTTGTTCACTTTCATGTTGCGGATGGTTGCCAGCGCCAGGTAAGGGTTGATGGCGGTAGCACCAAAGCCTAACAAGCAGGCAAAGTGGTGTACTTCCCAAACATCACCGGCTTCTACCACAATACCTACTTTACCACGCAAACCTTTGCGGATAAGATAGTGGTGTACTGCAGCGGTTGCCAGCAGGGAAGGAATAGCAGCGTGATCAGAATCTACTGCGCGGTCGCACAGGATCAACACTTCAAATCCATCGTGCACGGCGTCTTCTGCATAGCGGCAAAGTCTGTCCAATCCTTTCTTTAATGAACCGGGTTTGCCATCTGCTCTGAAATACGTTTGCAGGGTTTTAGCCTGGAAGATACCGGTATCGATACTGCGCAGCTTTTCCAGTTCGGTGCTGGTGAGTATCGGATGTTTTAATGCTACAGTATGGCAATGTTTGGGATCTTCTAATAATAAGTTGTCGTTATTTCCAACAAAGGTAGCCAGGCTCATTACCATTCTTTCACGAATGGGGTCAATGGGCGGATTGGTAACCTGTGCGAATAATTGTTTGAAGTAAGAAGATAGGTGTTGAGGCTGATCGCTCAATACAGCCAGTGGCGTATCGGTACCCATTGAACCGATTGGTTCTTTACCATCAACAGCCATTGGGGTGATGATATCATCGATGTCTTCTGTTGAATAACCCAACGCTTTCTGGTATTTCAGAATGGAAGCGTCTGACAGGTGGGTGAAAGCAACACGGGGTTCATCCAGTTCTTCCAAACGGATCTTGTATTGATTCAACCAGTCGCCATATGGTTTGCGTGAGCAGATATCATTTTTCAGCTCTTCATCGCTGATGATGCGGCCCTGTTCCATATCAACCACGAACATTTTACCGGGTTGCAGGCGCCCTTTTTCTATAATGATAGCGGGATCTACTGGTAATGCACCTGTTTCTGATGCCATGATCACGCGGTCATCGTTGGTAACACAATATCTTGAAGGACGAAGACCATTTCTGTCGAGGGTAGCTCCAATGATCTTTCCATCGGTGAAGGAGATAGAAGCGGGACCATCCCATGGTTCCATGATAGAAGCATGGAATTCGTAGAATGCTTTTTTCAACGGATCCATTTGGTCGTTGCCATCCCATGCTTCCGGGATCAACATCATCATTACGTGTGGTAACGGACGACCGGTCAGTGCCAGCAGCTCGATCATGTTATCCAAACAGGCTGAATCACTCTGGCCTTCGGAAACGATCGGCAGCAATATTTCCATTTCTTCATTGGTAAAGAAAGGTGAAGTAAAGCCATGTTCGCTGGTCTTTAACCAGTTCAGGTTACCTTGCAGCGTATTTATTTCCCCGTTATGGGCCATGAAGCGAAAAGGCTGTGCCAATTTCCAGCTGGGGAAGGTGTTAGTGGCGAAGCGGGAGTGTACCAGGCCAAAAGCAGAAACCATTCTCTTATTGCTAAGATCATTGAAATAACCACGAACCTGGTTACTGGTTAACTGTCCTTTGTAAATAACGGTTTTGTAAGAAAGCGATGCAATATAAAAACCGATCGCGTCTTTCTTAACCGTGTTGTTTATAGTATGGCTGGCGTAATTGCGCAGCACAAATAATTTGCGTTCAAAGTCAATGGGGTTGTTGATGTGGTCAGGACAGGCGATAAATACCTGTTCCATTTCAGGCTCCACACTCAATGCTGAGGGACCAATGCCATCGGGATTTACGGGTACCTTTCGGTAAACCAGAATTTCCAGCCCTAATTTCTCGGCGGCGCGATTGAAGATATCGCGGCACTCTTCACGTAAACGGATCTCGCGGGGGAAAAATATCACCCCAACACCGTAGCGGCCAAAGGCAGGCAAATGAACGCCCAGCTTCAGGCACTCGTCGAAAAAGAACTCGTGAGGGTTTTGGATCATAATACCGGCACCATCGCCCGTATTAGCTTCACAGCCGCAGGCACCCCGATGCTCCATATTTTCCAATATGGTTAATGCATCACTGATGTTCTGGTGGCTTTTGTGCCCCTTAATGTTTGCTACGAATCCAATGCCGCAGGCATCACGCTCAAAGGAAGGATGGTATAAACCCAGGTTACTTGCCATGAAAATGCATAGTTTTTTGAAAAATATTCAATTAAAAGTCAGTTTCTCTCTAAATCGTTTAATTATATAGCAAGCAAGCGATTGAAATTACGAAAAAAACTGCTTATTGCCCGGAGTTTATGCAATTTTTTTCACAAAATAACTATCTCTACTTATTAAGTTTTTATGATCCCTGCAATACTATTTAGCGACAAAAGCGTCAACATACATGACAAATAATAACTTTCTATTGTTTACCAGCGGGGTAGACTGACGGGCAGGATGCAGCAGGACAGTTCAGGCGGCTTCCCCCAACACCAAAAAACCAGCGCTAATAATTTATAGCAGAAATTCTTTCCCATAAAACTGTTTTCCCAATGGATTTTAACATCCCGGATACAGTGTAGCATACTGGTTGAATGAAGTGTAGTACAAACTATTACAAAACCTGTAGTTAAAAAACATAGTACTACACAATCTGATTGCCTGTTATTATCATACACTTGTTAAATGGTTATTATACGGGAAAGCTAACGCTCATCAGTGTTCTAAGTGTTTATTACTAATCGTTTGTTATGCACGGTTATATGTGTAAAAGTTTATACAAACAGATTTGTCTGCTGTGCTGTAACGGTGTAAATTTGCAGCGCAAAATCGAATATTCGCAGACAGCAACAGCAGCCAAAATACTCTTCGCTCATTCTAACCATTGTTGTGCAAAAGCCATTAACCTTTGCTATTCCATTTCACTTTGTGTTTTCATCACCATGCATCAATAACCAGTCACTGACAATGCTTTGCCTTAACGGTTAATCAAACATAATTTGTTTCATTTGAATATCCTTTCTCCCAATAAATCGGGAGAACCAGTATTCCATTATCCGTGGAAGACCAAGATCATAATATCCAATATCAGTCCATGTGCACTTTTTAACACTATTATTTCTGATATCCGCGAAAAACCAGGCTACGTAAATCCAATATCGATCTATGTATCGTTTTAATCCCTATTAGTATTTCAATATCCGGGGAAAACCATGTGTACAGAAATCCAATATCAATTGCCCTGTACCATTTAATTAACCTATTAGTTAGTTCCAATATCCAGGAAAAGCCAATCCGGTTCTATGAGGACAATCCATTTTATTTGTCCCCATTAGACGCATATATGTTTTGTCCCGTCCCGCAGATCATTGACGGCCCAATATCCGTGAAAAGACCATCCATAAGCAACCGATAGCAATTCTTCCGTAATCCAGTATCCTGTAAAAGAAGACCACCCGTCGGATTTTTTTCAAAAGGCCTTCCCGGTAATCGGGAGGGCTTTTTAATTAGCGGTAATTGGTAAGCATAAAAAAGTCCCCCCGATAAATCGAGGGGACCACCACTTAAACAGATAACATATGTTTTATACCAAATACCCAAACAGCGTATCGTTCTTATTTAACGCTGTATAGTCTATGTTATAACGTTGCATGTTTTGCAACAGTATATCGTAATCTTCTTTTTTCTTCAACTCAACACCTACTAATGCAGGACCGGTTTCTTTGTTTGTTTTTTGCATATACTCAAACCGCGTAATGTCGTCATTGGGTCCCAGTACATGATTCACAAACTCTTTCAGGGCGCCTGGTCGTTGTGCAAACTTTACCAGGAAATAATGTTTCAACCCTTCATACTGCAGGCTTCTTTCTTTTATCTCCTGCATTCTATCGATATCATTGTTGCTGCCGCTAATAATGCATACAACAGACTTTCCTTTTATCACATCAGCATAATCATCTAACGCTGCAATTGATAAGGCACCTGCCGGCTCAACCACTATCGCATCTTCATTGTATAATTTCAAAATGGTTGAACAGGCTTTTCCTTCCGGTACCAGGTGCATATCGTCCAACACTTCTTTACAAATCGAGAAGGTGATGTCCCCTACTCTTTTCACCGCTGCGCCATCTACAAAACGATCTATTTCATTCAACAACACAGGTGCACCGGCTTTCAATGCTTCGAACATGGAGGGAGCACCTTCGGGCTCACAACCAATAATTTTTGTTTTGGGTGAATACGTTTTCATGTACGATCCTACCCCGGCACTTAAGCCACCACCACCAACCGGTATAAATATATAATCTATCTCGGTTTGTTCTTCCAGTATTTCAACCGCCACGGTTCCCTGTCCTTCAATAATACGATAATCATCAAAAGGCGGAATGAAGGTCATGCCGTGCTGCTCGGTAAATTGCTTGGCAGCGATGGCACAATCATCGAACGTATCGCCAATGAGTTGAATTTCGATGTTATCTTCCCCAAACATGTTGGTTTGGTTCACCTTTTGCCTGGGTGTTATAATAGGCATAAATACCACCCCCTTTACGTTGAGCTTTTTGCATGAGTAAGCAAAGCCCTGTGCATGGTTACCCGCACTGGCACACACCACGCCCCGCTGTAACTGCTCGGCAGGCAACATACTCATCATGTTATAGGCTCCCCGCAGTTTGTACGATCGTACTACCTGCAAATCTTCCCGCTTCAGGTATACATTGCACTGGTATTTCTTCGACAGGTTGTGGTTGTACATAAGAGGTGTTTTGTTCACCACTTTTTTCAACCGCAAGGCTGCTTTATGAAATTCCAGTTCAGGCCTGGTTTGTGTGAATGCGCTCATACTTTGAATTAGTCCTTCTACTTCGTTCAGGGATAAAATAAAATTAGCCACCGTCCTTGACTCGAAATTTGTTTCCGCTGTTTTAGTTATCAGAAATTTCGGAACGGTGGCTAATCTTTTACAGTACTATGCTATTAAGCAACTACTTCGGCTGGTTTTTGATTTTCCGGACGAAGGCTGCGAACTGTTTTACCAGCTTGCCACATTTCGCTTTCACGCAGTTCTTTCAGCTCAGCTTCCAGTTTCTCACGGTAATCAGCCTGGCTGTTGCTGTCGATTGAACGTTGAGATTCTTTACCGGTAGCAACGCTTTCATACAAATCGTTGAATACAGGCAACGTTGCATCGCGGAACTTCTTCCACCAATCCAATGCACCGCGTTGAGCAGTAGTGCTACAGTTGGCATACATCCAATCCATACCATTTTCTGCAACCAGTGGCATCAGTGACTGGGTCAGCTCTTCAACAGTTTCGTTGAATGCTTCTGAAGGGGTGTGACCTTTACTACGCAATACCTGGTATTGAGCAGCGAAGATACCTTGAATAGCACCCATCAGGGTTCCTCTTTCACCGGTTAAGTCGCTGTATACTTCTTTTTTGAAATCAGTTTCAAACAGGTAACCGCTACCAACAGCAATACCCAGGGCAACTACTCTTTCTTTGGCTTTACCAGTAGCATCCTGGAAGATAGCGTAGCTACTGTTCAAACCACGACCTTGCAGGAACATACGGCGCAGTGAAGTACCAGAACCTTTTGGAGCTACCAGGAACACGTCTACATCTTTAGGAGGAACGATGCCGGTTTGCTCGTTGAAGGTGATACCAAAACCGTGTGAGAAATATAATGCTTTACCAGCAGTTAAATGTTTTTTAACGGTAGGCCACAATTGAATTTGGGCAGCATCGCTCAGCAGGTAGCAAATGATAGTACCGCGTTGTAATGCTTCTTCAATTTCAAACAATGTTTCGCCGGGTACAAAACCATCTTTCACCGCTTTATCCCAGGTTTTTGAATTTTTCCGTTGGCCTACGATTACATTGATACCATTGTCTTTCTGGTTCAGCGCCTGGCCAGGACCTTGTACACCGTAGCCGATCACAGCTACTACTTCATTTTTCAATACCTGTTGCGCTTTGGCAAGTGGGAACTCATCACGAGTTACTACATTTTCTTCCACCCCGCCGAAATTTAATTTTGCCATTGTTGAGAATATTAATTGTTATTGGTTTTTTGTTTGGTTCTATTTTAGAAGGGACAATTCAAATTACATGGTAAACACCTGGTCGCCTTTGCCTAAATATTCATTTTCTATTACTTCTTCACCGGGTTCTTTTTTCTCGAACTCTTTCAGCTTGCTGTGGAAACCACTGCTGGCTTTAATGATGGCCACCCGGGCGCTGCGTACGAATTCAATCAAACCATACGGTTCCAGTACTGCAATCAGCTTATTGATTTCTTCGCGCTGACCGGTTGTTTCAAACACTGTATAATCTTTTCTGATCACCACAGCTCTTGCTCCGTACTCACGCAACAACCGTTCTACTTTTACTTTTTCAGCAATTTCATCGGTAGGCACTTTGTACAAAGCCAGTTCCTGCCATACAATTTCGTCGTTGGTATTGTAATAGGCTTTCAATACTTCCACTTGTTTTTCAATCTGGCGCGCCAGTTTTTTCACTACTTCTTCCACTTCGTTGATGACGATGGTAAAGCGGTGGATGCCTTCTATTTCTGAAGGAGAGGTATTCAAACTTTCGATATTGATCTTACGGCGCGAGAACATGATAGCGATCCGGTTCAACAACCCAATCTGGTTCTCAGTATATACCGTTACGGTGAATTCCTGTTTCATAATATAACTTATTATCACCCGTGCCACGGTTTCGAACCGTGGCATGGGTTCGATTTGAGCTTTAATTTTCTTTTATGGCTACTACGCGTAACCTTTTATAATCTGCATACCATTTCTGGTTTCTGAACTGGGTTAACCGCAATGTTTCCTGTGCATTTTCCAGGATCTTCTCTTTTGCTTCCGCATCTACACCTTCCAATAATGCACCACAAAACATCTGCACCCAATCCCTGATACCATCCGCTGCATCTTTCAATTCAGTCTCACGATTATAATGAGCCGCGTAGGTAACCCTGAATCCCTGTTTTTCCAACAGACCGGTATACTCACTTAAAGAAGGATAGTACCATATTTCGTGTTCGCGGTCAGCATTCTGTGGGTATCCGAAAGCTTTCAGCGCATTGTTCAAGGCACGCATGATCAGTTGCACATTCCCTTTTCCACCCATCTCCAGCACCAGGCGGCCGCCGGGTCTCAGGTTCTTGTACATGCATTGAATGGCCTGCTCTTTTTCTGTTACCCAGTGCAGTACTGCATTGGAAAACAAGGCATCGAATGTTTCATTGAAGTCGAAATCGGTTACCGATGCCAGTCTGAATGGCAGGTGCGGGTATTCATTTCTCGCCTTCGCGATCATATCTATTGAACTATCCATCCCTGTAACCATAGCGCCTGAAGCGGCGATCAGGCTGGTTAAGTAACCGGTTCCACACCCTATATCCAGAATACGTTCGCCTTCCTGTGGGGTCAGCAGCTGTTGTACCAGGTACTCCCCATACTTAAAAACAAAATCATGTTTTTTATCGTACAGTGAAGTGTTCCAGGTATTTTTTTCTGTTATAGCCATTCGTTTCCTTTTTAATTATTTTAAACGGATCTCTGCTACGCTGCAACCTTGCGGTACCATCGGGAATACGTTGTTTTCCTTCCCTACCATTACTTCCAACAGGTAAGCACCTTTTGTATTCAGCATTTCACTCAATGCTTTTTTCAGGTCCTCCCTTTTTGAAATGCTTTGTCCTGGTATTTTGTATGCACTGGCCAGTGTTACAAAATTAGGACTGGCAATATCTACGAATGAGTAACGCTTGTCATTAAAGAGCTGTTGCCACTGGCGTACCATGCCCAGGAACTGGTTGTTCAGGATCAGGATCTTAACATCGATCTCTGTTTGCATAATGGTTCCCAATTCCTGCAGGGTCATTTGGAAACCGCCATCGCCAATGATAGCAACGGTAGTTCTTTTGGGCGCGCCTACTTTGGCACCTATTGCTGCTGGTAAGCCAAAGCCCATGGTCCCCAATCCACCGGAAGTGATATTGCTTTTTGAATTGGTGAATTTCGCATACCGGCAGGCTACCATCTGGTGCTGGCCTACGTCGGTTACAATAATGGCATCGCCACCTGTGAGCTCATTCAGGGTTTTTATTACCTCACCCATGGTCATTGCTTCGGTAGTAGGATTCAACTCAGGGTTGATGCAGGCTTCTTCTTCCTCTTTCATCATATCCTTGAACTTCTGCAACCATTGCGGATATACTTTTTGTTCTACCAGTGCGGTCAACATGGGCAGGGTTTCTTTACAGTCGCCCCAAACCGGAACAGTTGTTTTTACATTCTTGTCAACCTCCGCCGGATCAATATCCAGGTGAATCACTTTTGCCTGTTTGGCATATTTGTCTAACCGGCCGGTAACGCGGTCATCAAAACGCATTCCGATCGCGATCAATACATCACATTCATTGGTGAGTACGTTGGGGCCATAGTTGCCGTGCATACCCAGCATACCTACGTTCAACGGATGGTCTGAAGGGATAGCGCTCAAACCCATAACGGTCCAGGCGGTAGGGATACCTGCTTTCTCAATGAATTTTATAAACTCCTGCTCAGCTTTACCCAGGATTACACCCTGACCAAAGATCACAAATGGTTTTTGCGCTTCGTTGATCAGTTTGGCGGCTTCAGCCACGTATTCTTTACGTACGATTGGTGCAGGGCGGTAGCTGCGTACGTGATCACATTTGGTATAACCTTCGTAATCGAATTTTTGTATTTGCGCGTTCTTGGTAATATCGATCAACACCGGGCCGGGACGTCCGCTGCGGGCAATGTAGAACGCTTTTGCCAGTACGGCTGGAATTTCGGTAGCATCTGTTACCTGGTAATTCCATTTGGTTACCGGTGTGGTAATATTGATCACATCAGTTTCCTGAAAGGCATCTGTACCCAGCAGGTGCGCAAACACCTGACCAGTTACACACACCAATGGCGTACTATCGATCATTGCATCTGCCAAACCTGTTACCAGGTTGGTAGCGCCAGGACCACTGGTGGCAAATACGACACCGACCTCGCCGGATGAGCGCGCATAACCCTGGGCAGCATGGGTAGCCCCCTGTTCATGACGCACCAGTATATGATGAAGTTTTTCCTGGTAATCGTACAGCGCATCATAGATAGGCATAATGGCGCCACCTGGGTACCCAAAGATGGTACTGACACCCTCTTCCAGGAATGCTTCCAACACTGCGACCGAACCGCTGATATTTTTTACTGCTGGTTTCTTTTCCGTCTTTCCTTTGGCAGGTGCCTTTTCGATTGTACTCATAAACTTTTTTTTGTGATTCAATTGTCGTTTAGTTCCATTTCTTTTTTTGTGAGATGGAGCGGCATCGTTTATTCCGCTTCATCAGTTACACATCCTTCAGAAGCATCTTTTACCTGCTTCGCATATTTATACAAAAGTCCCTTTGTTACCTTTAACGCTGGTTGCTTCCAGGCCGTTTTGCGTTTTGCCCATTCGTCGGCATCAACCTTTGCATTGATGGTATTCTTCACGGCATCCAGTTCAATGATGTCACCATCTTTCAGGTAGGCAAGCCCACCGCCATCAAATGCTTCGGGCGTAATGTGTCCTACTACAAAACCGTGGGTACCGCCACTGAAACGGCCATCGGTGATAAGGGCTACGCTTTTACCTAAACCGGCACCGATCAGGGCCGATGTTGGTTTCAGCATCTCGGGCATACCAGGTCCGCCTTTGGGACCTACGTAACGGATCACCACTACGTCGCCAGGTTGTACCTTTTTACTTTGAATACCGGCAATCAGTTCAAACTCGCCATCGAATACGCGGGCGGGTCCTTCAAAACGTTCGCCTTCTTTACCGGTGATCTTGGCTACACTACCGTTTTCGGCCAGGTTACCATACAGAATTTGTAAGTGACCGGTAGCTTTTATCGGAGTTTCTAACGGGAGAATGATTTTTTGTTTGTTGAAGTCGAGATCAGGAACGCCGGCCAGGTTCTCCGCCAGTGTTTTACCAGTTACGGTTAAACAGTCGCCATGCAGCAACCCTTTTTGCAACAGGTATTTCATTACTGAAGGCAAACCACCATGCTCGTGCAGGTCCTGCATCAAATACTTGCCGCTGGGTTTAAAGTCGGCCAGCATGGGGATCTTATTGCTGATGGTCTGGAAGTCGTCTTGTGTGAGGGGAATGTCTACGCTCTTGGCGATGGCGATCAGGTGCAGTACAGCGTTGGTACTTCCACCGAGGATCATAATGGTGGTGATGGCGTTTTCGAAAGCTTTGCGGGTCATGATATCCTTTGGCTTGATATCTTTTTCCATCAACAGGCGGATGGCTTTACCCGCATCATAACACTCTTTTCTTTTTTCTTCACTGAGCGCCGGATTCGAAGATGAATAAGGCAGGCTCATTCCCAATGCTTCAATGGCCGATGCCATGGTATTGGCCGTGTACATACCGCCACAGGCGCCAGCACCCGGACAACTATTCATTACAATGCCTTTGAAATCTGCATCACTCAACTGACCGGCTATCTTTTGACCCAATGCTTCAAAGGAAGAAACGATATTCAGGTCTTGTCCTTTATAGTGACCGGGTGCAATGGTTCCACCATATACCATGATGGCGGGACGGTTCAACCGGCCCATGGCCATTAATGAACCCGGCATATTTTTATCGCAACCAGGAATGGTAATTACAGCGTCATAATATTGTGCGCCACAAACTGCTTCAATGGAGTCGGCAATTACGTCGCGGCTAACCAGTGAATAGCGCATACCATCAGTTCCGTTCGACATACCATCACTCACCCCAATGGTATTAAAGATCAACCCTACGAGGTCATTTGCCCAAACACCTTCTTTTACAATTTTAGCCAGGTCGTTCAGGTGCATGTTACAGGTGTTGCCATCGTAACCCATGCTGGCTATACCTACCTGTGCTTTTTTCAGATCTTCATCGGTTAAGCCAATGCCGTATAACATGGCCTGGGCGGCAGGTTGTGTTTCGTCCTGCGTAAGTGTCTTTGAATATTTGTTTATTTCTGCCATAGTACCTGTCTAAAAACTATTAAAATTGGATTTACTTATTATTTTGTCTGAATCATCGTTGCTTCGGTCACGCGCTCTTTGTATGCCAGTTGAATTTTTCTTCCCAGCGTATCGTTCCAGTTTTTGGGGAATAGGGCTTCATCAAGCGATTGCCAGCCGATCACTTCTGCTGCAGTACCGCAAAAGAAAGCAGCATCGGCCTGTTTCAATTCATCGGTAGTGAACAGGCGTTCTTCAACGGGAATGTTCATTTCTGCACAGATCTCCATTACCGTAGCCCGTGTTATTCCGGGTAAGATATTTCCTGTGGGCGGAGTAACCAGTTTACCATTCTTTTCAAAAAATACATTGGCGCCCGGACCTTCTGCTACATAATCATTCATATCAGTCAACAGGGCTTCATCAAAACCTTTTGCTTTTGCTTCCTGGCTGGCCAGTATCGAGTTCACATAGTGACCGCTTGCTTTGGCTTCAATACGAAAACCTTTGGGGTTGGGACGTTGAAACGATGAGGTCATTACGCGGAGTAATTTTTCTCCCAGGAACAAACCCATTTCCCAGGCAGCGATCATAATATATGATTCGTTGTTAGGATTGAAGCTCATATTGGCCGGTGCGTATACAACTGGCCGGATGTAAGCATTCTGCAGGTTGTTTTTTGCCAGTACCTCGTACGTGGCTTCAATCAGTTCATCAGTATCCCAGCTATAAGGCATGTTCAATGCGACGGCTGAGTTCTTCAACCGGTCGTAGTGTTCTTTTGCCTTAAAGATCTTTGTTTCCCCGTTGGTTGTTTTGTACGATCTGATGCCTTCAAAAACGGCATAACCATAATGAAGTGACTGACTGTAATAGTCAGTAGTAGCCTCGGCCGCTTTTACAAAAGTGCCATTGAGGTAAATGATCGTATTATCGTGATAGTAAGCCATGTCTGTTTTATTTAGAGTAAGGTCAAAAAAAAGACCCGCCTCGTTGGAGGCGGGTCTTTATGCTGATTTTTAGTATACGTTAAGCACCACCTCCATGAATTGCAGGAATAACCACCACCACCACAATAATTATTATTGCAGTAACCACAGAGATGATGTTATTAAAGCTGCTTTTTTGCATAGAGGAATTCGTGTGGAACAAATATACACCCGCCGTTTTGAATTATAAAGAGCTTTTTTCTAAATTTTTGTTTTTCCGGCCCTGATTTGCAGAAGTAAGACGTATGAAGTACGAAGTATGATTTTTCTGCAAGCACAGTCTTCCTTCAAATTTCTTACCTCTTATCTCCTACCTTCTACTTCTTCATCTCATCAATCACCAGCTGTTTACCAGCTAAATGATCGTTGATTTCCTCAATTCTATATTGGCCTTATTCACCCCACCTGGTATCCGGTTCGCTACAAAATCACTAACCAGTTCACCAATGGTTGACGTGAAATAAAAATTAATCGGATCAATATCTTTTGTTACAAAACCATTTACCAGCGTCCATTCTACTCCAAGCCTTACTGCCTCAGCTTCTTTAGCCAGTCCCAAATGGTCGAGCAACATGGCGGCAGACAGAATACATCCCAGCGGGTTGGCGATGTCTTTACCGGCTGCCTGCGGATAGGAACCATGGATGGGTTCAAACAGTGCTACTCCGGCCCCGATCGATGCGGAGGGTAATAAACCTAAGGAACCGCTGATCACGCTGGCTTCATCACTGATGATATCGCCGAACATATTTTCTGTAAGTATTACATCAAACTGTTTCGGGTTCAGGATGATTTGCATGGCAGCATTATCAACAAACAGGAAATCGACTTTCACCTCAGCGTACTGGGTTGCTATTTCCTGTACTACTTTGCGCCATAAGCGCGATGTTTCCAGCACATTGGCTTTATCAACCAGCGTTAATTTCTTGCGGCGCTGTTTGGCATACTGAAATGCCAGGTGCGCAATGCGTTCAATTTCCGTACGCGTATATACGCAATCGTCAGCAGCCCGGGTCCCATCTTCACTTAATTCCTTCTTCCCAAAATAAATGCCGCCGGTCAGTTCTCTGAAGATTATAAAATCAACTCCTTCTAATTGCTGTGCTTTTAAAGGAGATAAGTGTTGAAGTGAGGGGTACGTAGTTACAGGTCGAATGTTGGCAAACAATTGTAAGCTTTTCCGCAGTTTCAGCAGGCCCTGTTCGGGGCGTACTTTGGCGGAAGGATCGTTATCGTATTTTGGATGGCCGATAGCGCCAAATAATATTCCATCGCTGTTCAGGCAGGCTTCAATCGTTTCATCGGGCAGCGGGTTGCCGGTTTTATCTATGGCATCGGCACCCATTAAGCAATACTGGTAGTGGAACTCATGACCAAATTGCTCGGCAATGGCATTCAATACTTTTACCGCCTGCCGGGTTACTTCAGGCCCTATGCCATCACCTTCTATAACAACAATCTTTTTTTCCATAAAACGGAGTTTCAAAATACGGTTATCAAATCCCCGCATTCTTTCATACACCTATAGCCTAACCAGTGCCAACCGTTTGTAATGAAACATAACTTTCATGGTTATTTTTTCAATCAATGGTTGCACCATCAGGCGCGATAAAAAACTTTTATTAGTAATAGGGCTGGTTGGTTTTGAGAAAAAGCGTGGTGCAGACGCACCACGCGTAACAAAAACTACATGATTATGAGAAAATACTGCTCACTACACTGTGGCGGCCTGGTATTGATTTGCCAATACCTTCAGATCCTCATCTTCTACTTCTTTTTTCCTGTCTGCTACTTTCAAAAACTGTTCGTACAACACATCAATATCATTGCGGTTGAACATGAATCCCAGTTTATGAAAACGATGAGCCAAAGCGCTTCGGCCGCTGCGCGCTGTTAATACGATCTTACTTCCATCTGCCCCTACTTGTTCGGGGTTAATGATCTCATAGGTTTGTGCATCTTTCAAAAATCCATCCTGGTGAATGCCAGATGAATGAGAGAATGCATTGGCGCCTACAATAGCTTTATTCGGTTGAACGGGCATCCGCATAGTATCGGAAACCAGTCTGCTCAATGGGTTCAGTTGTTGTGTTTTGATATCGGTATAAAAACCGAGGCTTTGGTGCTGCTGGATAACCATAACCACTTCTTCCAGTGAGGTGTTTCCGGCTCTTTCACCTAAACCATTTATCGTACACTCGATCTGACGGGCTCCATTCATTGCACCGGCAATTGAGTTTGCGGTAGCCAGTCCCAGATCGTTGTGACAATGACAGCTGATTACTGCCTTGTCGATATTTGGTACATTGTTGATCAGGTAAGCGATCTTTTCGCCATACTGATGCGGCAGGCAATACCCTGTTGTATCAGGAATATTAACTGTGGTGGCGCCGGCAGCGATCACTGCTTCTACCACGCGGGCCAGGTACTCATTTTCGGTACGGCCAGCATCTTCGGCATAAAATTCAACATCATTGGTATAGTTCCGAGCCCATTTAACGGCTTGTTTAGCGCGTTCCAGGATCTCTTCACGGGTTGAGTTGAATTTCGATTTAATATGGAAATCGGATGTTCCGATCCCCGTGTGAATACGAGGCCTTTTAGCTGTCTTTAAAGCTTCGGCTGCTACCTCGATGTCTTTCTGCACAGCCCGGCTTAAACCACATATGACTGCGTTCTTGATCACTGATCCAATTTCACTCACACTTTTGAAATCGCCGGGTGAGGAAATGGGAAAACCAGCTTCAATGATATCTACACCCAATTCTTCAAGGGCCAAAGCAATCTCTATCTTCTCCTTGGTATTTAATTTACAGCCTGGCACTTGTTCGCCGTCGCGCAATGTTGTGTCGAAAATATAGACTTTGTTCTTTGGCATAGGTGACTCTATAAAGTAGGATTTTATTTAAAAAAAGCAGGCTGTTTGATTTTGTGTTGCTTGCTATTAAAGAGAATAACAACCTGCTGAACCGAAATTATTCCTGATTAAGTAACTTCAAAAACCAAATTTGTACTTAATTTACACTATTTAAATAGGTTGAACCCGTCCAAAACCCCTGAGGGTCAAGGACTTTAATGACTTTTGATTACGATGCCCAACCGTTCCACAGACGCCTTATTCCAGCTGGTGAAATCGCTGGAGAAATCGGAAAAACGCAATTTCAAGCTGTATGTACAAAGAAATTCATCCAGTGAGAACCTGAAAATTGTGCAGCTTTTTGACGCCCTGGATAAAATGGACACTTACGACGAAAATTTGCTGTTGAGTAAGTATAAAGATCTGAAAAAGCAACAGTTATCGAATATAAAGGCCCATTTATACAAGCAGATCCTGAGCAGCCTGCGCCTCATTAAAAATGAGAACAACATCGATATTCAGCTGCACGAAATGATGGACCATGCCCGCATCCTGTACAACAAAGGATTATATCTCCAAAGCCTCAAGATGCTGGACCGCATGAAGGAGCTGGCCCGCACCAATAACCAGATCACCTACTTGTTGCAGGTACTGTTTTTTGAGAAAAAGATCGAGGCCCTGCACATTACGCGCAGTATGACCGACCGTGCCGAGCAGCTGACAGGCGAGGTAGATGAAACCAATCGCCGCCTGGTAATGGTAAGCAAACTGAGCAATTTATCACTGCTGCTCTATAGCTGGTATATAAAGAACGGCCATGCCCGCGATGAAAATGATGAAAAGGAGATCCAGCAGTTCTTCGCCCAGCATTTCCCCAAAGGGGCCGATGAAGCCAAAGGCTTTTACGAACGCCTGTACCTGTACCAAAGCTATTGCTGGTACGCCTTTATTCGCCAGGACTTTCTGCAATACTACCGAAGCACCCAAAAATGGGTGGAATTGTTTGAAAAAGAACCATTTATGATAGAAGTGGAAACGGCCCACTTTATCAAAGGCATGCACAACCTCATGGGTGCCCACTTCGATCTGCAGAACCATACCAAGTTGAAAGAGTCCCTCGAGAAATTCGAAACCTTTTGCAACAGCGACCTGGTGATCAACAACCACAATAACCGCATCCAGACTTTTGTATACCTCCATGTGAGCAAGATCAACATGCACTTTATGGAGGGCACGTTCTCTGAAGGGTTGAAACTGGTACCTTATATCGAAGAAAAGCTACAGGAATACGAGATCTATCTCGATCGCCACCGCATACTTGTTTTCTATTACAAATTCGCATCCCTGTATTTTGGCAGCGGGCACTACGAAAAAGCCATCGATTACCTGAATAAGATCATCAACTGGAAGGTTGACCTGCGTACCGATCTGCAGTGCTATAGCCGCCTGCTGCATTTAATAGCCCATTACGAACTAGGTAATTTTCAGTTGCTGGAATACCTGTTCAAATCGGTTTACCGCTTTATGGCCAAAATGGGCAACCTCAGTGTGGTGGAAGAAGAGATCTTTCGCTTTTTACGGCGTACGTTCCATTTGTCGCCCCGCCAGTTAAAACCCGAGTTTGCCAAACTGCTGGAACAGTTAAAGCAATTACAGGCCAACCGGTTCGAAACCCGGGCCTTTGCTTACCTGGATATCATCAGCTGGCTTGAAAGCAAAATGGAAAATATTCCGGCTACGGAGATTGTGATCAGGAGGAAGTTTTTGGCGAAAATGAAACGGAAGGCAGATCCGGCTCCTTAGTTTTAAGTTGAAAGTTTAAAGTTGAAAGTTGAAAGCCGGGTTTGTAAGTTTTTAGGTTATTGAGTTCTTAGGTTATTGAAGTTATTGGGTTCTTGGGTTATTGAGTTTTAAGCTACCTAAGAACCTAAAAACCTACGAACCTAATAACTATTAGCTTGCCCTCTATCAACTTTGTCAACCCTATCAACGCTATCAACTAGTATCTCGTCAATTCCGGCTTCACTTCATCGATATAAGCGAGTATGCCCCCTTTCAGGTTGTACAAATTAGTGAACCCGAACTTTTCTTCCAGTTCCCGGATGGCTTTGGCGCTGCGGCCACCCATTTTGCAGTGAACGATCACGGGAATGTCTTTATGGAACTTATCAGCCTGTTCGGCAACAGTGGCCAATGGTATCAGTTCGGCGCCGATATTTACAATGTCGAACTCATGCGGCTCACGCACATCGATGAGTTGAAAGGGCTCACCCTTCACCTGCAGCTCATATAATTCTGCAGGGGTAATTTCCTTTACCGGTTTTTCTACTGCTTTTACCCCACAGAATTGTTCATAATCTATCAACGTGGTAATACCGGGATTTTTTCCATTCAATGGATTGTCGTCACGGCGGGAGATGTTAAACGTGCGGCTTTCGAAATTCAGGGCATCAAAAATATAGAAGCGTCCGGCCAGTGGTTCCCCTACCCCGGTGATCACCTTGATCACTTCCAGCGCCTGCAAACTTCCAATGATGCCAGGTAATACCCCTAAAACGCCGCCTTCGGCACAACTGGGCACTAATCCCGGTGGTGGCGGGGTTGGATACAGATCGCGGTAATTCGGTCCCAGCTCACCGTTGGCATGGGTGTAGTTGAATACCGATACCTGTCCTTCAAACTGGAAAATGGAAGCATAGATATTAGGCTTACCCAATAATACACAGGCATCATTTACCAGGTAGCGGGTGGGAAAATTATCGGTACCATCGGCCACTACGTCGTAATCTTTTATAATATCCAGTGCGTTTTGTGAAGTGAGCTGGGTATTGTACAACACCAATTCAATATGCGGATTCAATGCCTGCAGCCTCGCTTTGGCGGCTTCTACTTTTGGTTTGCCTATTTCATTTACGCCGAACAATACCTGGCGTTGCAGGTTGCTGTCGTCTACCACGTCAAAATCAACAATCCCTATGGTGCCAATACCGGCAGCCGCCAGGTACAATAACACCGGACTTCCCAACCCGCCGGAACCTACTACCAGCACTTTGGCAGCTTTTAGTTTTTGTTGAGCCGCTAATCCGAATTCAGGAATTATTATGTGACGGTTATATCTGGCTAATTCTTCTTTTGAGAATGTCACTTGTGTACTCATAGTGCTTTGGTTTATTAGCTTACAAACTCAATAACTTAAAAACTTACAAATTTCCCCGCCTCGCCCGCCGAAGCCTTGGCGTAGGAGGGCCCTCTCCCTTTCATTACTGCCTACCCCCCGCAATCGCCGGCACAATACTGATCACAGAATCCTGTTTTACGCGTGTATCTCCCTGCTGCAGATCACGAATGTCGTCATTTCCCACAAAAATATTTACAAATGAACGGATCTGTCCGTTATCATCCAGCAGGTGCTTTTTAAGGTCAGGAAAGTTACCTGTCAGCTCATCCACTGTTTGGGCAATGGTATCTGCCTGAACATTCAGTTTAGCGGTATTGTTCGTAAATTTTCGTAATGGAGTCGGGATAATAATTGTTGCCATAAGTTGATTAATGTTTATTTATTTTTTAATAAAAGATGTTTCTGGTTCTGAGTTCTATGTTACCGCGTCGCGGCCTATTGCCTACTGCCCATTGCCCTCTGCCTTTCTTCTCTGCCCTCTGCCTTTCTTCTCTGCCCTCTGCCTTTCTTCTCTGCCCTCTGCCTTTCTTCTCTGCCCTCTGCCTTCTGCCCTCTGCCTTTCTACATTGCCAGCAAATGATTATTCTCTTCTTCAAATTGCATATCATCATTTAGCCGCCACGAGCGAATAGGTCCCGGTTCCTTGTCATTCACAGAAATGATCAAATACGAGAAGAAGGGTTGTGCCGCTGCCCGGTCGTGTTCCGATGGTATCGCCGGATGATTGGGATGCGAATGATAGATGCCCAGCAATTCAATCTGTTGCTCTTCTGCATAATTCTCCGCGTTTATATAATCCTGGGGCGCAATTTCGAACCGGCGGCGTTGGTCGCCCTCTTTGGCATTGGTTACAGTACGTGCCTGTGTGATGTGGCGGCGGCCATTGCTGTCTTCATGGCCAAAAACAAAACCACAACATTCATTGGGGAAGGCCTGTACGGCATCATCCACAATTACTTTTTGTACGTCGTTTTCCAGTATGATCATGTTATAATAGTTTTTTGATGAGGTCTTTGTATTTGTCGGCATTGTCGGGCAGAACCGTTACCACTATCCCGCGATCGAGTTTTTCGGCCACCCTGATTGCACCTGCCAGGTTCGCCGCAGAAGACGGACTCAACAGCAACCGTTCATAATGAAAAGCAGCTTTGATCATTTCCCAGGCTTCTTCGGTACCAACTTCCAGGTTGTCGTCAGCCAGCGTATTGTCGTAAATGCCGGGCACAATGGCGGTTTCCAGGTGTTTCCACCCTTCCAGCCCGTGCAGGGGATTATCGGGCTGTAATGACGTCAGGTGAATGTCCGGGTCCAGTTCTTTCAATCGCCGGCCAGTACCGGTAAAGGTGCCGGTAGTGCCCAACCCGGCAACAAAATGAGTGATGCCCGGCTGTTCATTAAATATTTCCAGGGCGGTGGAATAATAATGTGCTTTCCAGTTGTTGTCGTTCCTGTACTGATCGGCATAGAAATAGGTACCAGGTTGCACATCGGCCAGGGCTTTAGCCACCTGCTGCGCACCATCGGTACCTTCAAAACGGCAGGTGTAAATGATTTCGGCACCAAGGGACTTTAAGATCTCTTTTCTTTCAGGGGAAGCGTTTTCCGGTAAACACAAAGTAACGCCAATCCCTAACCGGCTGCCAATGGTGGCATAGGCAATACCGGTGTTGCCGCTGGTAGCATCGAGCAATACTTTTTGTTTGTTAAGGTCGCCGCTTTCAATAGCTGCTTTAAAAATGGCATAACCGGCCCTTGCTTTTACACTACCCGATAATTGTTCCCATTCCTTTTTGGCATAAATGGTCACCCCAGGTTTATTAAACAGCCTGGTAATGCGGTGCAATGGCGTATGGCCAATTTGTACGCCCAGCAAATGTACCTGCCGCATCAGCTGGTGATCGATTGTCATGCCTGGCATGTCCGGCATAGAAAAGGTTTTAAATAAAAAAAAGACCCCACGGTCGGTGGAGTCGTTTCATGTATATATAAAATATTACATAACCTAAGTAGTGCTACCCTCCACCATAATAACCTTCTTTTGCTTACAACAGCAACAACAACAAGCAGTGTATGGAGCAAGATTGGTCATTGGATGAATTGTATCTATCCGAATATACGAAGAAAATCGGGAAATTGGCTATCTTTTGAACCAATTATGTTTTTCCATTTCAGACAAAAATTCCCGCAATTAAACGCCTATTGGGACAAGTACCTGCCTTTTCAAAAACGACAGGAAGTGCCCGCCAAAACCTTGTTGTTAGCGGAAGGCAGGCGATCACAGCAATATATCTTTATCGAGAAAGGTTGTTTACGGGCATTTCTAAATAAAGACGGGAACGATAAAACCGTGCAATTCTTTTTTGAACAGGAAGGACTGGCATCGTTTGAAAGTTTTGTCAACAACACCCCCAGCGTGATCTCCATCGAGACCATCGAGCCATCGATCCTTTATATGCTGCCAAAGAAATATGTGTTACAACTGGTAGAGGAACTGAGCCGGGAACCCAACTTTGCGCAAATGGTGCTGCAAATGAGCGCCCAGCGGCAAGCCCATTATATGAATGAGTTTGTTTCCTTTATCCGCGATACACCCGAACAACGTTACCAGAACCTGCTGAAGAAAAAACCCAAGATCGTTCAACGGGTGCCCCAGCATTACATTGCTTCTTACCTGGGAGTTAGTACGGTTCACCTGAGCCGCATAAAAAGCAAACTGGCCAAAGGGAAATCCCATTTCTAAAACTTGATAACATATGTTATCGTTCAAGGGCTTTGCGCTGCGCTAATTTTGTGCTATCAAAAACAAATCAATATGAAAGCAGTGATAGCCTATCCAAACGGATCAATTACCGAAAACCTGAATTACCCCGAGCCGGTTGCCGGGCACAGAGATGAATTGCTGGTGACTGTTAAGGCAGTAGCCATTAAACATATCGACAGAAGCCGGGCAACGGGCCAACATTATTCAAGTGATGGTACACAGGAAGATGGCCGTATTATCGGGAGCGATGGCGTTTGCCTGTTACCCAATGGCAAGCGGGTATATGCCATAGGTGAAACCGGTATGATGGCAGAAAAAGCCATTATTGACCGCGACAGGATTGTACACATACCTGACGGTGTTGACGATGCCCTGGCAGCCGCCTTGCCCAATGCCGTTATTGGCGCCGCCATGGGACTGAAATTCAAAGCTGAGATTCAACGGGGCGATATCGTGCTGATCAATGGCGCTACCGGTTTTACCGGCCGGGTAGCTGTACAAATAGCCAAATGCCTGGGCGCTAAAAAAGTGATCGTTACCGGTAGAAACCCCGATTCGTTAAAGGACCTGGTGCTCCTGGGCGCCGATGAAATTATTTCCATAACCCAGGATGATGACAGTTTCAAAAAACAATTGTCAGACATTCACGCCCAAACACCCATCGATATAATTGTAGATTACCTGTGGGGGCACAGCGCAGAATTGATCCTTTCCTGCATCAAGGGCAAAGGTATTTTTAGCAACAAAATACGGTTTGTATCAGTGGGCAGCATGTCGGGTGACAGCCTACAGTTATCTGCCGCCGTCCTGCGCAGTGTTGATCTGCAACTAACCGGGTCAGGACTGGGCGCCTGGACAAAATCCCAGGTTGGTCAGTTCTTCAGTGATATAATGCCCGAAGCGTTCAAACTCGCAGCAAAAGGAAAGTTGAAGGCAGATACCGTTACCGTACCAATCAGTAATCTCGCCACCCTGTGGGACGTTGAAGTTCCCAATGGACAACGCCTCGTTGTTACCCTTTAGCCATTCTCCTTCTTTTAATCACTTAATTTATCATTATGATAGCAGCATTATTAATTGCCGCCTGGTCGTTCCTTGCCATTAAGTTCCGTAAGTATCTTCCATTGGGCAGAAGGCAGAGGGCAGAGACGAAAGGCAGTAGGCAGTAGGCAGCGACGCGGCCTTCCTGTGGTCGAAGCAATCAAAACAAAAACTAAGAACTCAGAACTAAAAGGCCAGAACTTGGAACTCGGAACCCAATAACTTATCTTACATGAATGTTCGCAACCATCAAACAATCATTGCAAAAAATAATGCCTTCCATTACCGAAGAGGAAATGGTATTATTTATCAGCAAGCTGGAACAAAGGACGATTGCAAAACATGATTTTTTTGTGAAGGAGGGACAGGTGGCGCATGAGATGGGCGTGGTAACCAAAGGCGCCTTTAGAATGTTTTTTACGTACCGGGAACGGGAACAAACCGGTCATTTTATGTTCGAGGGACAATGGCTGGGCGACTATGAAAGCTTTCTAACCCAAAAACCAGCCATGAACAATGTACAAGCGTTGGAAGATAGTGAGGTATTCTGCCTGTCGTACGACAACATGCAGCAACTGTACAAATTGGGCGCGCACTATGAACGGTTTGGCCGCCTTATTGCGGAATATGTTTACCTGGTGGCCATGAACTCGTACAAATCACTGTTGCTAAAAACTGCCGAAGAAAGATATATGGAATTACTGGATACGCAACCACATATCCTGGAACGGTTGCCACAACACTACATTGCCTCCTACCTCGGCATTCAGGCCCCCAGTCTCAGCCGCATACGAAATAAGCTGGCGCAAAAACATTAACCCATGTTAAGAAAACGGAGTTGCTTTTTGCCTCTGGTTAATGGTTTTGTGGGTTAACCATAGCAATTTTGTGGAGACAATCCTAAATGTTATGGCATTCTTAATCGGACTTATTTCCTTCTTTGGTATTGGCTTTTTGATCAGCCTGTTATCGGGTGGCAGTTGGTTACCCGCTTTAAACGACAAAGGCGCCTTTGCCCTTACCATCATGTTTGTACTGGTAGGTACCAGCCATTTTGCCAAACGCGAAAAACTGGAAGCAATGATACCGCCCCGCTGGCCATACCGGCGTGCGATGAACTATGTCAGCGGGGCGGCAGAAATTATCCTGGGGATCCTGGTATTGTTCGCAGCTACCCGTACCTGGGCAGCTTACGGACTGTTATTATTGCTAATAGCCGTATTTCCGGCCAACATATACGTGGCACGGGCAAAACCTAACTGGTACAACGTTTCGAGGCTGTTCTTCCAACCCGTGTATATGTTGTGGATCTGGTATTTCTGTTTGCGTTAATTCTCTTTTACATCCACCCTATTCACCATGGTGCCAATACCATCGATGCTGATGGTAACGCGGTCGTTGGGTTGTAACGTAAAATCGGTAGGCGGCACCAGGCAGGTGCCGGTCATCAGGAAACAACCGGGTTCAAAATCGCATTCTTTGTACAGGTAAGCAACCAGCTCGGGCAACATCCGTTTCATGCGGCTTACCGTGGTACTGCCTTCGTACATTTTTACCTCATTGCGATGAATGGTCATATAGATGCCTGTTTCCGCGGAGATCGGTTGTTCGGGCACATACAGACAAGGTCCTAAACCCGCGCTTTTTTCGTAAACCTTGGCCTGCGGCAGGTACAGCGGATTTTCTCCCTCTATGCTTCTTGAGCTCATATCGTTGCCAATGGTATAACCCTGAATAACACCAGCCGCATTGATATACAATGCCAGTTCCGGCTCGGGCACATTCCAGGTAGAATCTTTACGGATGAACACCGTTTGCTCATGACCCACTACCCGGTGTGGCAATGCTTTAAAGAATAATTCGGGACGTTCGGCTTCATATACCCGGGAATAACAATCGGCTCCGCCGGTATCTTTTGATTCTTCCATCCGCGCATCCCGGCTGCGTAAATAGGTAACACCGGCCGCCCATACTTCCTGCGAGCCAATGGGAGGTAACAGCTCACGCTGCCACTCGGCCGCTTCCGCGCTGGTGATTTTCTTTCCATTCAAATATTCGCCCAGCAGGCAGGCATACAAATTATCGCGATTGATCAGTTTATCCCATTCCTGCTGCAATACATAATATTCCTCTTTAAACTGTAACAGTATTCCTTTGGCCGTTTTGTATAATTTCATATGTGCAGGTATTTTATTACCGACACTAAAATAACGAATAAATATCTTTCCTGCTACCGGTGTTTATCGTGCAATGACTGCTCAAAGATATCCGTCAGCCCTTCATAAAACTTTGCGAGGGTGTAACGCTGCATAAAACGTTCCCGGGCGCTATAGCCCATTTGTATACGTGCTGTTTTATTTACTAATAAATGCTGCAGCCGGCCGGTTAATTCTTTTATATTGCCCGGTTGCACCAGTAGTCCGTTTACGCCATCCTGTAGAATATCGGGAATACCGCCTACGCTGGTGGCCACCACCGGTAATCCGAACTGCATGGCCTCCAGGATCGTCAGCGGCACACATTCGCTAAAGGACGGCAATACGAAAATATCGGCCCTGGCCAGTTCGTTGAATTTATCGGCGCCGAACTTAGGTCCCGTAATCTCAACCAGGTGCGCAATACCAGCCCGTTCACAAAATGCATTTGCATCATCGAGCGTATAATCAACCGGCGCGCCCACTACACTGGCATGAAATGCACAGCCCTGTTTATGCAATTCAACCAGACTTTGCAGAAACACTTCTATGCCTTTATTTATTACCAGGTTGGAAAGGTATAAGATGCGGGGCGCGGCCGGATCACGTTCAATGATCTTTTTATTTACGACCTCGATGCCATTGAGCAGCACAAAGGGCTCCGGTTTATATACCGTACGAATGTCTGCCGTCAGTTTTTTCGACAGGCAGATCACCTTTGTATTGCGGAATGTTTTCTTTAACAGCCACCGTTTGTGGCGGGAACCGGCGGCCATCTCTTCAATGCCTCTTTTGTGCAAATGAAAAACAATACGGCGACGAAACAATTTGATCAGCGAGGTGATCAATGCGTCCCGGTAAAATATTTTTCCCGTAGGCACAATGGTAAAATATACCAGGGATGGCCGGAAGCTAATGAGAATACCGCAAAGCCTGAACAAAAACCCCACCATATGCACCATTTTCAATGGGGTTATTTTGCCAATGTCGCCCAATGTTTGGCCAAAATGCAGCGGTAAAGTTTTTACATCATACTTCGATTTCCAATTAGGATTATCAACCGTATGTTGGTTCATTATGGTTACACCATGAATAGGAGGCGGAAGTTGAACAATGAATAAGATCCTTGGTCGCATCATCCGGATAATTTGATTTTTCGTAGGAAAACAACAAGATATATGGCGGGATCATGATCTGTAAAATAAGGAACAGATCAGCGTAGCAAGCGTAATGCCCAGGAAATTACTGGTCATATCCAGCAGGGATACTGACCTTCCGGGAACAAAGGATTGGCATATTTCAAAAAGGCCGGAAGATAAAAATACCGCTATCCAGAACACGCCTTTATGGCGGCCACGGCAGAAAATAATATACAACAGAATGGTGATCACAAAATAATACCCCCCGTGAAAGATCATATCGAGCCACCAATGATATTCGGCGCCGAAATAATGCTCGGGGTGAAAATTGGGCCATTCACAAAATAATCCGGTTATAATAAGCAAGGCGATAAACAAAAATATCTTACCCGCCCCTTCACTTCTTTCTACTTTCGTTATCTCTGTCTTAGAATGCATTCTCTTCGCCTTTTATAGTGTTAAATACGGTCAGGAACATGATCTTCATATCCAGCCACAAACTCCAGTTCTCCATATACCACAGATCGTACTCAACCCGCTTTTGCATTTGATCGAGTGTTTTTGTTTCACCTCTGAACCCGTTCACCTGCGCCCAGCCGGTAATACCGGGTTTCAGAAACTGACGGATCATATATTCATCGATGATCTTTGAGTAGTCTGCGGTATGCTTCAACATGTGCGGACGTGGTCCTACAATACTCATATCGCCCATCAGCACATTCAAAAATTGCGGAAACTCATCCAGGCTGGTACGCCGCAGGAACTGCCCCAGCTTGGTAATGCGGGCATCGTTACGGGTTGCCTGCATGGTGTTCGCATTGTCATTCACCTGCATACTTCTGAACTTAAAACACCAGAAAGATTTATTATCCTGTCCGCTGCGTTGTTGTCTGAAGAAAATGGGTCCTTTCGATTCCAGTTTTATCAACAACCCAATAAGGGGGATCAGCCAGGAAAGAATGAAGATGGTAACAAGGCCACTCACTAAAATATCAAATATGCGTTTTCTGATCTTGTTGCCCAGGTCATCCAACGGTTCTTTTCGTAACGACAATACCGGGATCTCATTCAGGTAATCGATATACACCTGCCGTTTTACCAGGGCCCCAATATCGGGCACTATGCGGAAACGGATACAGTTTTGATCGGCTTTTTTGATCAGCCGGTAGATACCCGGATTTTGTTCCGGCACTATGGTTGAATATATTTCTGTAGCTCCATAATCTTTACATACGTCCAGTGCTTTATTGATACTCCCCAGAATAGGATACCGTGACAACTCATGGATGTTTTCCACTTCTTCGCAATAACCAACTACTTCTTTATTCACACCGTCTTCTTCGAGGTAATCAACCAGTCGTCTCGACAGATCGTTGTATCCCAGCACCACCACTTTATGTGAAAAGGAATCTTTCTTTTTAAAATAATGATAAACGGCCAGGTATAAAAACCGGTTACAGGTAAGCAGTAAAGGAGTTCCGCAAATGATCACTGCAATAAACAACCGGGAGATAATAAACCAATGGGAGAAGAACAAAAACGCACAGATCATGAGCAGGAAGTACAAAAAGGCCCGGGTCGATCGCCCGGCAAACAATTCAAAGGTAAATATATTGCGCTCATGGTATACGTTGTTCGAGAAGGCAACTATCAGCCAGGCTACGGTTAGGTAAACCCCAAAATAGGTATACTCTACATACGCCTCTATCAGCATTTCCCTTCTGAAAAAGAACCGGGCTATAAAGAAAACCATATTAATGGCCACCAGGTCCATTGCCAGTAAGGTCAGCTGTAAATGGCGCAAAAATCTGCTATTCATACACGCTAGTTATTGATAATGGTGAAGGTGAAGGCAAAGGGCAGAAGGGCAGAAGGGCAGAAGGGCAGAAGGCAGAGGGCAGAAGGCAGAGAGAAATACACTCCTGGTTAACTGGTTAACTTGTCAACTGGTTAACTTGTCAACTGCTCAACTTGTCAACTGCTCAACTTGTCAACTTCCTCACCCCATGTACCTTAAAGATCTTCTTGAAGAATAAGTATATAAACAGGGAATTAGTAACAACATACCGTTTAAACAACCGTCTTGGTTCCTGCATCAACCGGTACAACCATTCAAGCCCCATGCCCTGCAACCAGGATGGTGCGCGTTTTTGCATGCCTACCATTACAGGCAGGGCCCCTCCTACGCCAATCATCACGGCATTGATCCGGCCTTTCATCGATGCCATCCATCGTTCCTGTTTGGGACAACCGAGGATCACCAGTACTACGGCAGCGCCCGAGTTATTGATCCGCTCCACCAGCTGGTTCTCCTCTTCCGGTGTCGCTGGTCTGAAGGGCGGACTGTACATACCGGCAATGGGCAAATAAGGAAATGCATATCGTAAGTAGTGTTCCGTTTTTTCCAGCAAGGCAGGCGTACCACCATAAAAGAAAGCCGGCAGCCTTTTCAACATCATTTGTTGTAACAGGTCTGGTAACAGGTCCATACCGGCTACCCGATCCTGCCTGATGCCATAAACATAGTTCAACACCCAGGTAAGCGGTTTGCCATCGGGTGTTACCATGGTAGCATCGTTGATGATGTTGTTGAATGATTTGTCTTTGTAGGCTTCAATGAACATGTGCACATTGGCTACGCATACATTGGCGCTTTCTTTGTGATGCGCCATCGTAACAATGTTGCTTACGAAAGAAGAATAGTTGCCCGTTGTAATACCAAAGTTGATAATACTTTTCCTTTCCATACCAATAAGTATTTTGGGGATGAATTTTACAGTTTGCCGTAATATTTGGACTGAACCAGTTTAAGGTGGGTTTGTAAGTCGAGGGGATCGTCAAAACGGCTTCTTACTTTTCGGGCAGGAACGCCTGCATAAATGGAATAGGGCTCCACATCTTTTGTTACCAGCGAACCGGCGCCAATAATGCTTCCTTCCCCAATGTTCACACCACACAGTACCGTAGACCCGTATCCGATCCACACATCATCTTCGATGACGGTGACCATACCGAGCCCTTTCCAATTATATGCAGGATCCCTGATCTGTTCTGCCAGGCGAATAGGTACTCCTGGCTTTTGATAATGATGATCGTAGCGTCCTATAATGGCCACCCTGTTGCCGAACATTACATTATTGCCAATTACTACATCCGCTTCAATAAAGGAATCCCTGCCAATATAGAAGTTACGCCCAATCACAACTTTTTGCCTTCCCCAGATACGCACCCGTAAACCGGCATGGAACCCTTCTGCTATATCATAGCGCCGGTACAGCACTTTGCGCAGCAAAAGGTCTCGCATTTGCCTGATTACATTTATAATCGACATATTGATTATTTACAGGGTTTGTTTTAACTAAGTGGTCGGTCATCAACATTTAGTCAGGAATGACTAAGCGACATCATTACTTCGTGCATGCCGGCACATACTTCCAGCCGGGTAAACTTCTTTGCGATTATCCGGTTGTTTTGTGACATGGCATTTCGTAATGCATGGTTATCGTATAACGTATCGATTGCTTTTGCTACACTTTCTGCCGACTGGCCATCTACCCACAACACATTATCGGGTTCTGATAAATGATCTTTGGCGGCCCTGATGCAGGAAGTGATCACCGGCAAACCGGCTGCAACCGATTTAAACAACGCCATGGGAAATCCTTCACTGTCATAGGTAGGGAATGCAAGCATATCGGCATTGGCGTAAAAATGATCACATTCATGATCGGGAACAAAACCCGGGAAACGTGTATAGGCAGTTATGTTCAACTCCTCCGCTCTTTTCTTCAACGCTGCCATGTCGGGCCCATCGCCCACAAAAACGATCTGACAATCGTCCTTACACGAAAGCAACGGAATGCTCTCCAACAAACTGAACACCCCTTTCGCACGCACCATGCGGCCGCAAAACAATACTTTGAATTTGTTTTCGTCCAATGAATATTTTTCCCGGAAGGCCAGTGACGCTACCGAACGACCGGGGTCAACTATATTGGCAGTAACAAATACTTTCCGTGCTAATTCGGGATCATATTTCCGCACCAACTCTTTCTCATCGTTCGATAAAAAGAACCATGCCACCACATGTTTCCTCAAAAAGGGGATCAATAGCCGACGGTAAAAAAACGCTTCCCGTTCTAGTATGGAGATATCCGAACCATGGGTCTTGATTACAATTTTTACATTGTGGAAATAAAAGAGCCTGATGATGAGAATGGTTATAAAATCACGAACAGAACCAACAGGTTCAAACCGTGAGTTGAGATATAAGATATGCGGTTTAAAAGCATAGAGCTCTTTCACCACATTAAATGCTTTCCCCACAGTGCCCCATACTTTTTTGATCTTGCCGGCAGTTGCATCGTTACGGCCATACGTAACAGGTTTACAGGAATATCCCAGGTCGGTGAAACCTGCAATTTCATCCTGTGATAAAAGAACGTGATGTTTTGGTGGCACCCCCACCAAGATCCGTTGAGCCATTAATTGTAGAATTGAGAGGTTATTAAATGCACTTTGCGTTCCCAGGTATTGCTCTTGGCATAGTTGTATGCATTTACCGAGCATTCCTTTCTGAACCCGGTATCTTCATGCAAGCGGATGATTGCTTTGGCAATTCCCTGTGCAGTTTCTTCTTTTGTTGTAGGTTTTACCTTTATACCGCAATCACTGCTTACCGCCAGCGAAGAACCATGAAGATCGAGACAGATTATCGGCAGCCCGAAAGCCATCGCTTCATTCAACTGGGCCGGACAGGAATCGCGCAGCGAGCAGAAAATAAAAACATCTGCCTGCTCATAGTGGTGCACCACTTCATGAAAAGGGATCTGGCCCAGGATGCGCAGGCGTTTCGGGTCCAGCCCATATTGTTCTATCCAGCCTTGTAAAAACTGGTATTGTTCGCCGCCGCCGACAATCGTAAACGTGTAGTCAACGTCTTCAGGCACCAGCGACAACGCATGCAGGATCAGGTTCAAACCTTTACGGGGTAACATTCTGCCCACCCACAGCAGGTTGATCTGTTTGCCCGGTTTGCGGTCAATGTATTCCATGTGCTGCATGGATAACGGAATGGCATTATCCAGGATCAGGTGAATGTTTTGCGGGGCTTGTGTTTTTATCTTCTGTACAATATTGGCGGTATCCTGGTTGGTTACCAGAATATGATCTGAACGGGTAACAGTGTTCTTTAAGTTAGCACTGAACTTTATACTCAGTTTTGAGATCAGGCTGCGGATCTGTTCAATTTGCCAGGCCTTTCCAAAATATTCTTTAAACGCCGGCAGGGCTTCCTGTCCGCCCCCTACGGGGCCAAAGATGATGCGGGTATCTTTCAGCTTCCATAAAAAAGTACCCTGCTGAAAACTACCAAACGTTACGTGATGCGCTACATCGAAATGCATTTTCCGGTGTAACTGCATGGCAATACGGGCAGCTTTTTTGCGCCACAGGTAGTAATGCAGATATATGGTTTTGGAAGAAGCGTTCAACAATCTTTTATCGAGGTTGAATTTCAGTTCCACAAAAACAATGTGCAGATTGGGCAACCCCAATTTGCGCAATTCTTCTTCTGTCGCTTCCCTGTCTTCTACATTGGTTAAACACCATACATCATACCCTTGCAATGCCAGGTTCAACGCCCAGCTCCAACCATTGCCAGGTTCGCTTCCTCTAATAGGCGAACAGGCATACGCACTTAATAATACTTTCTTCATGAGAATATTGTTGTTTGAAAACAGCTGTAAGCTATAAGCGGTAAGCAGTGTCGGCCGCCCTCCATATCAACTTTGTCAATCCTGTTAACCCGTCAACATGTTAACTCGTCAACTGATTAACTGATCAACTACGATGCATATGCTTTTAGTAAAATCTCGGTATTTCCTTCCCACATTTCCTCAGCCTGGGTACTATTAATGTTTTGAGCAAGTACTTTATAATGGTCGTTACGTAAAGCAAAGCATATACCTTCTGCCAGCTTTTCCGGGTTATTGGGTGGAACCAGTAAGCCATTCACATTTTCCCTGATAAATTCGGGGAATGATCCCACATTGGTGGCGATCACCGGGGTATTCAATCCAAACGCGGTCATCAGTACGCCGCTTTGTGTAGCATCTTTATATGGGCAAACAATAAATTTTGCTTCCTGTATCAGCATGGCCAGCTCTTCATTGGGAATGTGTTTATCAAGTATCGTGATATTATCCCTGTATTTGCTGGTAACCTCGCCATCTATGTCAAACCCGTGAACCGTTTTACCGGCAATGACCAGGTGTTCATTGGGAAACTCCCTGAATACCGCCGGCATGGCATTTAACAGATCATCGATGCCTTTGTAAGGCGATAAGCGGCCAAAGAAAAGAATATATTTCTTCTGTACCTGATCTTTTGATTTTACCAGATTTTTCAAAAAACTGTATGGGCTCATTTGCAACACTGTTTTATGCTGCTTTTGTTTTTTATAATGCTCTTCAAATTGTTGTTTGGCAAATTGAGAATAGAACATGTATTTCTTTTTACCCGGCATGCCAAACATGAACGTGCGGGGCAGCGTTACCTTCCAGCTATCCTCGCCGGTATGCGGTACCGGATCGTGAATGGTGATACATACATTCCTGAATGCTTTCAGGTAGAATAACATGCCAACGGTGCGCAAGCCGAATGTTTCAAAATGAAGGATATCCGGCTTAAACTGTTTGATGTATTTCCAGGTGTCGAACGAGGCCTGCAGCGTACTATAAGAGAAACCCGTTCTATGCGGATGCATCACAAAATGTACGCTGGCCGTTCCATTAAAATAGGGCTTCAGGTTCTCATAACATCGTTTGGTCAGTATTTCTTCTGGCGTAACCAGTGTTTTTCTCTCCGGGAATTTCTCAATCTCCAGCACGGTCAGGTTCTTGCCGTGGGGTGTTAATTCTATCAACACATGTAACTGTACATGCTTCTTCAACACATTGATCAGTTCAATGGAAATATCCAAAAAGGAAACCTGCATGTAATACACTACTGTCATGGTAAACTATTTTCTGGTTTGGTATTGGGCGACAGCTGAAAATTAAAAACCGGTAACTTTATAAAAGCCAGTCCCAGCAACAGCCAATACCCGGTGAATAATGCAACCGGTGGAAATTTCATTGACAGCAATACATAGATCCCTGCCAAGGAACCGGTGAGTAAATAGAATTTGAGTACATGTCCCATGGTGACCATCCCCCTTCGCAGCAGTAATATATCCTGACAAATATGAAAGATCAGGAAGGAGAAAAAGATGGCCAGGTTTACCGTAGTAAGATTTTTTGCGAACAGGAATCCCGTAAAACAAAAGATTACATTCAGGATCAGGCTAACCACATTGAACCACATATCGGCCCGTTCCATATTCATAGCCACCAGCACGTTCGCCTGTAACAAGGCAGTAGGAAAGATCAAAATGGTCAGGAACATCTCTTTGGTGAATACGCCGGTACCATTGTAGGTACTGCCAAATGCCCAGGGAATTAAGGCATCGGCAAACGAATAAATAAAAGTGTAGGCAAAAAGGCCAAACAGCAAGTAATAGTTGAATACCTTCTTGTAATAATTTCTGAAATCCTGCCCCGTACCATTTTTATGATGCTGCACCAATGCCGGAAAAACCGACATGGATACGATCAGCGGCAGGATCTGTGCTATGGAAAACACCCGGAACGAGATCTCAAAATTGGCCACATCAGCCAGGGGTAGCGTTTTTGAGATAATGATGTTGGAAATGCGCCAGTAGGCAATGGACACACTCCCAATGATAATAAAGGGCCAGTTGGCAAATACGATCTTTTTCACCTCACTCCTTGCCAGCGGATAACGTAATAACGACCGCAGGCTGATGGTTTTTGAAGAACCAAAGGCCAGGAAAAAATTGAGCGTAATGAACCGCACCCCTATCAGCAACAGGCATAAGGTCATAATGGAAAATGGAAAAAGAAACAGCAGGCAACCGATCGCAAACCTAAGCACCGAATCGATGATAAGGATAATAAATGTTTTGTTCTGATTGAACTCTGCAATGTTCAACGATTTGATGGCATAGATGATGTTATCGAAAATGATGTTCACCCCCAGCAGAACGATCAGGTATTGCAGCACCGGATCGCTGTACAATAGAAAGGCTACCCCTATGCTGAGCACATAAAAGAAAACACCACTGTATAATTGTATTTTAACAAACCGGCTAACCAGTTCCTGTTTGTCGGTTATATCAACCAGCTCCCGGGTGAACCACTGTCCCAACCCCATGGTGGAGATAGCTGCGAGAAACTGATAAATGGTATTGGCTATTAAGAAAAAGGCAAATTCATTGGTAGTGTATTTACGCGCTATAATCACAAAAAACAGGCTCAGCAATATGCTTTGCAGGCCATTGGCCGCAATACCCCAGAAGCTGTTCTTTATTAACCGCGACTTAAACAAGCTCCCCGCTAACTTCATCAGTTTGTTCATTAACAATTTTTGAGCGATTTGATAAATAGATCAGGAATGCACACAGGCTCACCAGCACAATCTGGTTCCTTCTATCGGTAATGGAATACAACGATACAAAGGATACAAGCCAGCTTATTACAGGCGCTATAATTAACAATACCCGCGCATCCGTTTGCCCTTTCACCCAGGCCCGCATGGCCCCTACTCCCGAGCCAATGATGAGAATGAATACAATTAAAAATGCCGGGCCGCCAAACTCAGTCAGGATCTTGAGGTACCCGTTCTCTGGTTGGTCCAGGAATATGACCTCATCTTCCAGTATCAGGTATTGATCCTGCGCATACAGAGTTACATAATCCTGGTAATTACCGATACCAATACCTAAATATGGATTTGCTTTGAAAATGCCATAGGCTTCTTTCCAAATGCTGGTCCTGAAATCGAGTGAGTTATTGATATCATCATCCCGGTTAAATACCACCAGCGAGTGTGAGAAAATAGCAATCGCTATACCACCCGCCATACAACCGGCAATGATGTACTTTTTAAATTGCATGCCGGTAAACAACAACAGGAAGAACACGCCGGCGCTCAAGCCTATAAAGGCCGAGCGGCCGCCGGTTAAAAACATACCTGCAGTCACCGCCAAAAAAAGCAACAGGTTTACCAATCCGGGCCGCCGGATGTTCTTTCTGTTTATCAGGAACAAAAAGCTCAGCATAGCCAGGAACTGCGCATACTTCTGTGAATCGTGGAAATAACTGGGGTACCGGGTACCGTTGCTGTCGTGGGTATTCTGGTTCAATTCCGAATAAAGCCGGAACTCCAGCCCCACTACCAGCTGCACAGCCAAAAAGACCAACGAGATCAAACAGGCAATTTGTAAAGCCCTGACCAGCTTATCGAAAAACTTTTCATCATGTATACACTCCAGTATTATCAGGCGGCCGTAAATAAATACCGGGAATACCGATAACAGGGTGAACAGCGAATTGGTGACGAAGGAGGAAGTCAGACTGCCGATTATCAAAAGAAATATCAACGTACAAAAACCACCAAAATAGAATCTGTTTGGTTTAAATATGCTCATGAAATCTTTGTACCGCAAAAACAATATCGCATATGAAAGCCCGTCGAACAGGGTTAAGCTGCCTAATGGATAGGGCGTAATTTTCATATCTATCAGCGGCATCGCATACAACATAAACAACAGGTATGTTCTTCGCGGCTGCTTGCTGAGCAGTAATAAAACTACAAATACCAGTATTGCGGCGGCGGTTAATACCACCCCTAGTGATTTCATAAATTATGTTTGGTGATGTCAGCTGATCAGATGTTCAAATTGTACTTTGCCGGTCTTTTCAAATTCCAGTACATCATTGGCTACCATTTCTTTTACCAGCATTTGCAGGTCGTATTGGGGTTCCCAACCTAACTTTGTTCTTGCCTTGGTAGCATCGCCGATCAAAAGTTCCACTTCCGTAGGCCGGAAATATTCAGGATCTACAGATACTACCTGTTTACCAATGCCGATTTGATAACTGTCATTGGTACAGGCAACTACTATGCCCCTTTCATTTATACCTTCGCCGGTAAACTCAACCATAATGCCCAGTTCGGCAAATGCCATCCTAACAAAATCCCGTACGGGGGTAGTAATACCGGTAGCAATTACAAAATCTTCAGGCTTGTCCTGTTGCAGAATACGCCACATGGCTTCCACATAATCTTTTGCATGGCCCCAATCGCGCTGGGCATTCAGGTTACCCAGGTATAAGCAATCCTGCAAACCCAAAGCAATAGCTGCTACGGCCCGCGTTATTTTACGGGTAACAAAGGTTTCACCGCGGAGAGGACTTTCATGGTTGAATAAAATACCATTGCAGGCATACATGCCATAAGCTTCCCTGTAATTAACGGTGATCCAGTAGGCGTACAATTTGGCTACTGCATACGGACTGCGTGGATAGAAGGGCGTTGTTTCCTTCTGTGGTACTTCCTGTACCAGTCCATACAATTCCGAAGTAGAGGCCTGGTAAATGCGCGTCTTTTTTTCCAGCCCCAGAATTCTCAGTGCTTCCAGTAGCCGCAGGGTACCAATACCATCGGCATTGGCAGTATATTCAGGCGTGTCAAAGCTCACCTTTACGTGGCTCATAGCCGCCAGGTTATATATTTCGTCAGGTTGTGTTTCCTGAATAATGCGAATAAGGTTCGTGCTATCGGTCATATCGCCATAATGCAGGCGAAAGCGTACTTCCTTTTCGTGTGGGTCCTGGTACAGGTGATCGATACGATGGGTATTGATCAGCGAGGAACGCCTTTTTACCCCATGGACCATATATCCCTTTTCCAATAATAATTCCGCCAGGTACGCACCGTCCTGACCATTAACACCTGTGATGAGCGCTGTTTTCATGTTTTTTATTAGGTCTTATTTATTTAAAAAGTGCATTATAAAAGTTGTTGGCATAAGAGGTAGCCATGGGTATCACCTCTACATTGGCCTTTTCTACTTCCGCGGTAAGAGCATAACCGAGAGAAGGAAGCTGTACTTTTACTGTTTTGCTTCTTACTTCAATTACATCGCCTTCACGCGCCATCAACGGACCACTGGCTATCCGCACCCTGTCGTGCATGTTTACGTGTATCTTTTCCAGTTGTACGTTATGGTATTCATCGAGGAATTGTTTCACCGCCTCTATTTCCTCATCACGAATAACAGCGGGTTGTCCCAGCCAGTATACGAAATTGAGAATGCCATCTGTTTGTCTAATAGCCAGCTGTTCCTGTGGCATGGTGTGCACAAAAACATAGGAGGTGAATAAGGGTTCCAGCACCAATTTCTTTCTGTCGGCCCATTGACGAACTATTTTGTTCAAAGGACAATACGTTTCAATGTGCTTTTTTACCAGCAGATCAGCTACCTTCTTTTCCCAACGTGGCCGTGTATAAACGGCATACCATTTCTTATTCGCTTCCATATGCTACTATGATTTTGAGTTTTTGTTTAAAACAGGCTCCGCCCAACTCAGTTACAGCACGCCGTAACTGGCAATTAATTTTCAATTTGTTATACTAATGTGGTAGAGAGAAAGTGAGCCATCCGCCATTGGTGAATGGCTCACCTGAGGTCAATCTTATATTGGCTTGAATGATGTCTTTTTACTTCTTTTTTCTTTGTAAACATAGCCGTCGCCATATCCATAGCCATAGCCATAATGCTGTTTACCAAAGCCGCGTGGACGAATGCCATTAAATACAATGGCCATATTCTTCAGGATATTCACTTTACTGCTCTTGTCTAACTGTTCAACCAGCACTTTTGGCGTATGCCGGTGTCTGATAATATATAAGGTTGCATCGCATAAAGGCGATATAATATACGCATCTGTTACCGGGGCAACTGGTGCCGAATCGATGATAATATAATCAAAGATGCCATCGAGGTAATTCAGCAACTCAGGCAACCGGTTGTTCATTAATAACTCGGTTGGATTACCCGACAACGGCCCCGCAGGAATAAAGAACAAATTATCATTTAAGGTGGTGCGTTTAATGATCTCTTCCGGATCACGGGTGCCCAGCAGGTAACTGGACATGCCCACTTCTCTGTCAACACCCATGTTCTCGCTAATAGCCGGACTATGCAGGTCCATTTCAAGCAACACTACTTTTTTACCGGTCAATGCCATGCTCAGTGCCAGGTTGGTAGCAATAAAGCTTTTCCCTTCTCCTGAGATCCCTGAAGTAACCAGTACTTTTTTATGCGTGGTATTTACACCCAGGTAATTGAGGGCCACCCGCAGTTTGCGGAACTGTTCAGCCACAAACGTGCGGTTATTTGCTCCTATTACGATGGGTTCTTTTGCTTTACTCTTCGATACTTCTGCAATTATCGGATGACTGGTTAACCGTTCAATATCCTGGCGATACATGATCTTCCGGTTAAATAATTCTTTCAGTGTTACCCATATCACAAAAAACGCCATGGCAACTACGATAGCAATTGCAAATACGATCGGTACTTTAGGACTAACCGGTGCTACAGTAGAAGAAGCACGGTCAACCACCCGGCTGTCGGAAACATTGGCTGCATAAGAAAGCGCCGTTTCTTCCTTCTTTTGCAACAGGAAAGCATAAATGCTTTGCATGGTGTTTTGCTGACGGCTTATTTCTATCAGGTCACGTTCCTTTTTAGGAATGGTTTGCAGTACTGAGGTATAAGAACTGTTGGTACTGGCCAGGTTCGATTTGCTGGCCTGTAAATTATGCCGCTGATTTTGAATGTTCTCCAGGATCCCCGGTTTGATCCGGTTGATCTGGTCAGCTACTGAGGTCAACAACGGGTTACCTTCTCCAGTAGTTGATTTCTTCTTTTCGTATTCCAGCTCCTTTTCATATAATTTATCAAGCAGACTTGACAACACAGGATCAGTAACTCCCAGTGTAGATGGAGCAATGCTGCTGTTGTCATCTTTTTGTTTCACATAATGCTCTACCTGGTCAAGCGCTGCCAGTTTCATATCTATCTCACTTAACTTCTGGTCGTTCGCACTTACATTTTCCAGGAACAGCTTTCCCTGCTCACTTACATCCACTGCCTGTTGGGATGACTTATATCCTTCTATCTTTTTTTCAATGCCGCTCAAATCGCGTGATACGTGGTTCAACCTGTCTTCCACAAATTTGAGGGTATTGGCGGCCAGGGTGTTTTTGTCTTTCAACATGGCCACGTTATACGCTGTCAGTAATTCGTTCAGGATGTCTTCCCCGCGTTCAGGCACCTCATCGCGAATGGTGAGGTTGAGAATAGAAGATAATTTACTGGCCGATGCAATCACCAACCGGTTCTGAATATCTGCTATTGCTTTCTTGGGCTCCTGTAAGGAGAAATAGTATTGTCCGTTTGGAATATACGTTGAATCGCTTAACCGGGGATTAGGTAAGAATTGCAATGTACCATAAGGAGTATGCACCCATTCGTTTATTGCATAACCTTCTGAACCGAGGACTACTTTATTTGCAGCCCTGTCATAGACAAAAGGAACTTTCTTCACTTCACGCAGGCTGTCGGGACTTTGTACCTTCACTATTACCGGTGAGGTGGTATAAGCAGGTAATCCGCCGGGCGACATCCCTTTTTTTGTCATCCAGCCTGTAAACCGGTTGTCAGAGAGCCATTTGTTCGATTCCAGCCAGGAATTGAGCTTTCTTTCTTCATACACCGGTGCGTACAGTTGTAAATTGTTTACAACTTCTTTTACCAGGGTGCGGGATGATAAGACCTCCATTTCATTCTCAAGGATCTTTTTGGTAGAGATCAGGTTGAGTGATTCAAGGCCTTTGGAATCTTCTACCCCTTTCTTTTCATCTTTAATTAATAACCGGGCGGTAGATTCATATTTTGGAATAGCAAACCGCATGTACAGGCAAGCCCCGCCAACTGCCAGTAACAACATAAATACAAACCAGGGCCAGTAAGATGCGTAACGGTTCCATAACTGGGCAGCACTGGTTTCCTTGCCCTCCATCTCCAGTCCGTTTTTGTGTGTCACTTGCATAAAAAATATTTTTCTTATTTTATAATTCTGTCAGCAACTATTACTCCCAATGACAAAGCACTGAATAAGATCGGCAACCAGGTATTTGTTCTGCTTGTGCTGGCTACTTTTGCTTTATTTGGTTCTACATATACCACATCGTTTGACTTTAAATAATAATATGGTGAAGAGAATAACTCAGTAGAATTAAGGTTTAAGCGGTGAGTAAGCTTTTTACCATTTTCATCCCGGATAACAAGCACGTTATCGCGTTGTGCATAGATGGTTAAATCACCGGCCAGGCCCAACGCTTCCAGTAACGTGATGCTTTCACTGGGCACTGTCACCACGGTGGGATGTGCCACTTCACCCAATACTGTTACTTTAAAATTCAGAAAACGAACTGTTATAATAGGATCAACCAACAGCTTTTTATCAACCAGCGATTTGGTGAGTTTATCTTTCAGCTCGTCTTTCGTCATGCCAGACGCCTTTATAGTACCTAAAAACGGAAATTGAATATTGCCTTCACCATCTACCAGGTAACCGTTTGCCGGTGTAGTAGTGGCCGTTGGCTGCGAATTGCTGTTATTATTGTTATTAGCACCACCAGGCTGATTGAACACAGCCGATGCTTCCGGATTTAAACTGCTCACAGTTATATTCAACAGATCGTTGTTCTGTATAACCGGCTTTTCCATGGCGGGTGGTTGGAATGAACCCGTTTGTTGACCTGAGAAGTATACGGCCCTCTTTGTATTGGTGCAGGACGTTATACTAAACAGTATCAATAATAAAAGACAAAAGCTATGTAGTGCACGCCAAACGAGTGGCTGCGTTATATTTCTATAACCCATATGTTATTTAAATTTTTGCTTTTTAAAGCATTTCAGCTACAAGGGGATCATCCCCATACAATCAGGAAATTACTACGCCCACAGGCAGGGAGTTTTTTACTGGTACGATCAGGGTTGGTAAGGTCAGGCTGTATCTATCAAAAAGCTTGCACATTATCAGCGACTATCATATTATTTTTATGTGCAACCTGCGGAAAACTATTGTTCAGTAATGATTATCAGTACACAAACAATACTACTTAATAAACACGTTCAACTACAGCGGCTGCTGGTTTTACATTGTCGTTAACAGAATATAAATAGCGCTCACCTTTCAATTTCTTCACTTCAGTTACGTATTGTTTTATATCCTGTTCCTTTTCTTTCTGGCAGATCAACAACACATCTTTTGTATCGACCACTATATAATTATGCAGGCCTTGTAACACCACCAGTTTTTCGTTTGAAGCATGTACCACACATTGGGTTGTATCTATTACCAGTACGCCATTGCCGGCCACTGCATTGTTCCGAACATCTTTTCCCATGTTCTCCCAGGCGCTGTTCCAGGTTCCCAAATCGCTCCATCTGAACGATGCCGGTATGATGTATACATTGTTTGCTTTTTCCATTACGCCAACGTCGATCGATACGTTTTCACATACTGCATAAATATCGGTGATCATTAATCTCTCAAAACTTGTTCCAAGCCAGTTTTCTTTTTCCTTAAACAACTGATACAGATCACCGAGATATTTTTCAATTGAATTAATAATTGATCTTGCCTTCCACATAAATATGCCCGAGTTCCACAGGTATTCCCCACTACTTACAAATTTTGCCGCGCGTTGCGCATCTGGTTTCTCAGTAAAGGTAATTACCGGGTGTACCCCATCTTTTTCTGTTTCTTTGTTGAATTGTATATATCCATACCCAGTATTGGCATACGAAGGTTTGATTCCAATGGTAAGGAGTGCATCACAAGTTTCAATGAATTGTAATCCCTTGTTACAAACCGCTTCAAACTCCTGCTGATCAAGGATCAGGTGATCGGCAGGTGCCACTATAATAGAAGCGTTTGAATCTTTCTGTAGTATCCTGAAAGAAGCATAGGCAACACAGGGAGCTGTATTTTTTCTATCAGTCTCACTTAAGATATTTTCTTTAGGCAACAGCGGTAATTGTTTTTCTACAATCCCGGTATAATCTGTGGAAGTAACTACATAAATATTTTCCAGTGGCGCCAACCGCTCAAATCGACGGAACGTTTGCTGGATCAACGTTTCACCTGTTCCCAGAATATCAAGAAATTGTTTTGGATAATCAGTTCTGCTTACCGGCCAAAAACGAGAGCCAATTCCACCAGCCATAATTACCACATAAGTTGATCGTTGCATACACGTTTTTATTTTGTTTAGCAATAAGATGCGCTAACAAACATTAATCTGTTTGTGAAATGTTAGTAGCAATCGTTAATAATTGAAATGGAAAAACTAAATATCCCCCTCGAAGCAACTCATGTTCTTATTCACTCAAAGATTTTAGTGGTCGGTCTCCAAATAGGTTTTGCATGGAACCCCACTCCATAATGCAAATGATAAGCCCGAATAATAATATGTAGGATATTGCTATATATTTACTTCATTAACAAAAACTGACCGTGGTTATGTGTAAATAAATACTCAAACCCCATTCTTTTTAGACCGAAACGATCAAAAAGAATGGGGAAAGGAAAATATTACCCAATATTATTGTGGATTGTTATATTATCTGAAACTCCGCTATTTAAACATACAGATAACCGTAGATGATTGTATCATTTTTCCGTTCTCAAAGCTCATGAGCATGAACATGAGGATGGTTTTGCCACTGTCTTTGATCTGTCCAATATCAAAAGTGATGGTAGAAGCAGTGAGATTTTTAGGATCATTGTCCATTACATCGCCATAATGCTCGTAAGAGAAATGGTAGCCGTTCCAGGGGCTTTTAAAAGGATTATCACTATTATCGACACCTGATTTGTTGGTAAGTTCCAGCTCCCTTCCATTATAAAGCGGTTCATTCAAAGCCGTATTGAATCTTATGGAGTCCAGTACTTTTAACCGGCCTGTGCCCTGAAAAACGAGGCTGTTCTTCTTTTTGGTGATCAACAGGGTTTCTTCGCCGGTTTTCACCAGTTCGGGCGTTGTCTTTGTTTCACCAGAAAGCAGGTATTCATCAAATTCAGCTTTTGTTAAACCAAACTTTGCATAGATAACAGAAGAATCGGTAACATTCGGAAGAGAGTCACGTACCCAGGCGGCATTCTTTGTCATCGCCTGCCTCACTTTGTTGGAGAGCTCCACCTGCCGCGGTGTGATGTTTTGTTTTACACTCATCAGATCAACCTGGTGTTCACCCAGCTTCAACCAGGATTTAATATCCTCTCCAAATTCCTGCCCATTGGCAGACTGGCAATAACCTTTACCAATAAAAGACACGAGGGTAACCAGGATTAATGTAATGGATTTCATAGATATAATGATTAGCTCCCAAGATAATATACTTTTTTAAAATATTATAACCTTCTTTTTTTGGCGGTTTCAATTTTCTGCTGACATAATGTTGTCACTACCCATTATTTACTTTGTATTAATAAACACATTAATTATGACAACCCAACACATGGCTCCGGCCACCTCAACAGAAACAGCTATTGCCTATTTAATGAAGAATTATGCGAATTACAACCTTTGGGCAAATACAACCCTGGTAAAATGGCTGAATAGCAAGCCTATCACCGATCTGGAGCAGGAAGTGGCCAGCAGCTTTCCCAGCATAAAACTGACCCTGCTGCACATTTGGCAAACTGAACGCTACTGGCTTTCCATTATCAAAAAACAGGATCAGCTTCCTTATAATGAATTCACCGGCACCATTCAGGATGTTTTTGATGTCCTGTTAAAAACCTCTGGCGAACTGGCTACTTATATTAATAGTATGACCGATGAAACCGTGCAGGACAGAACCTTTATTGAAAGCCCCTGGTTTAGCTGTGATTTCAGGAACTTCGAGTACATTATGCACTTTGCTAACCACAGTACCTATCACCGCGGACAAATAATAACCATGGGCAGAACCCTGGGTTATACCGACGCACCCATGACCGATTATAACTTGTATAATATAGATGGTAAGGAGTTCTAATTCATAAATACCACGCCGGACTTCATAAATGTGGGTTTTACTATTAATGGATCAGGAGGCAGATCAGGTGCAATCGTTACCGGTATCGATTGCACAAATTATTGTTAAAACATAACTCTAACAATTTAGTACAAGTGCTAAATTTAATAGAGAACATTTTTTTTAACGATTAAACTTGCCTTAAAGTATGAAAAAAAATTTCGGCGCCCTGGCGCTTGTAATCCTTTTTGCCAGTTGCGCAAAGAACCATGAACTGCCCACAGATCCATCAGATCGCTCCGCTGCTACAGAAACCAACACCACTGTTACTACCGAATCGGCTTTAAAAACAGCCATCGCCAATGCGAAAGCCGGTGACATCATTACGGTTAGCGGTACTATTAAATTAACTGCTACCCTGCAATTGCTGAACAGTGGTACAGCCAGCTCCAAGATCAATTTTACCGGAGGTACCCTCGATTGCTCAGGCCAGCCAAGCGGCAGCTGGGGAGTAAAATGTAATGGCAGTTATTGGAACATCACCAATATGGTGATCAAAAATGCACCCGATGCCGGCCTGGTATTCCAGACAGGTGGTTACAACTATTGTAATAATGTTACCACTACGGGTAACCACGACACCGGTTTGCAGATCTACAATGGCGGGCATGACAACAACATTCAATCCTGCAAATCGAATGAGAATTACGACAATGCCGACGGCGGTGAAAACGCCGATGGCTTTGCCTGTAAATTGTCAGGCGGCAGCGGCAACAAGTTCCAAAGCTGTACCGCTAACCACAACTCCGATGACGGCTGGGACCTGTACGGACAACCTTCCAGCGTTACCATTACCGGTTGCACCGCCTCTAATCATGGTTATGGAAGCGCCGGCGATGGCAATGGTTTCAAACTGGGGAGCGCCGGTCAAAACGTACCCCATACCGTTACAAATTGCACTGCTACCAACAACAAAGCCTGGGGCTATGATGGCAATGGAAATACCGGCCATATAACTATCACCGGAAGTGGTGGCTCCGGAAATGGCTCGGGATTAATGACAAGAATTTATTAATCGAGGAGGTTGCCATGTAAAGTGGGAATCCTCTTGTCTTAAGTATCAGGTGCCGGTTACAGGTTACAGGATTCAGGGATTCCCTGCAACCTGTAACCTGTAACCTGTAACCTGTAACAGTTACGTATTTGTCTTTTGCTCATCTCTTACTTATAGCTTCTTCTAAAAGGGCAATACTCTCTTTGTCTCCTGCTCTTTTAGCATGGTCCAGCGCTGTTTCGCCATTCTCATCTTTAATGGTTTGATCAGCATTGGCAGCTAACAATACTTTTACTACATCGGCGTGGCGGTTACGGCAGGCAGCCATCAATGCGGTGGTTTTGTAAGTGGTTTCGGCATTTACCTGGGCACCATTGTCAATCAACAATTTGGCCAGGTCTGCATAGCCCTTGGTGGAAAGGACCATTAATACGGTTTCACTGTCGTGCAGCATGAAATTCACATCGGCTTTGTGCGCGATCAACTGGCTGGCAATGTCTTTATGATTGTTGTTACAGGCATAAACAAGCGGGGTCAGTTTTTCCCTGCTGACCACATTTACCAGGGCCTCATGTTTTAATAATAAAGAAACGATGGCATCAAAACCATAAGCAGCGCTGTACATAAGAGGGGATACATTATCGAGGTTTACCGTGTTTACATTTGCCTTGTTCTCCACCAGTATATGGGCAACTTCTGTACGTCCTTTCATGGCTGCTACCGACAGCGGTGTTTCACCAAACCGGTCTTTCTCTTCGGTATACGCACCATTAGTGATCAGCAGGTGAACAATGTCTTTTTCACCCAGGCTGGCAGCCAGCCACAAAGGAGTGCGGCCATCGGCATCTTTCTCGTTCACATTTACACGCCCCTTCCTTAGCATATGGTCTATACTTCCAATGTCATTCTTATTGACGGCATCAAACAGATCGTTATCGAACCTCCCGCAACTGGCCAGTAACAGGATACTAATCGGTATAAATATGGATAAAGCTTTTTTCATTAAGTGGGTTGTAAGCTACAAAACAATCGGTAATCGAACAATCGGGGCTGGTTAATACCAATCCCGGGAATTTTTAAAAGCTCACTAATTTACGTTAAAACCAGGCTTTGCCGCAAAAAGAAAGTCAATGTCCTCGGATTGGGAGAATAGTGAGTACTGTGTTTTTTCTTCCATTAAAGTTACCGGTGTTCGTTAGAATCACTTGAGAGCAGCCGTATTTTTTGTACCTTCGGCTTATACATTAATTTTCATGCAATTATGTAACGGAACGGATAGCGTCAGTTACAATCAGAAACAAAAATGAGCCAAATTAAAGTAAAGAACTTTGGTCCTATAAAGGAGGGCCTGCTCGAAAATGACGGCTGGTTAGATATAAGTAAAGTAACAGTTTTCCTGGGGAACCAGGGAAGTGGCAAAAGTGTGGTCGCCAAGCTGATCTCTACCTTTACCTGGATGGAAAAAGTGTTGACCCGAGGAGATTATGACAAAGAAGAGTTCGAGGAACAAGGCCATTTTGTCCAGGAGCGTCTATCATTCCACCGGATCGACAATTATCTCGACAGGCATGGAAGAACACTGATTGAATATAAAGGGGAATCAAGACATTTTCGGTTTGCCGAAAATAGACTGACTATTTCCGAAATTCAGAATGGATCATATGAGCTTCCACAGATCGTGTATGTACCGGCTGAGCGAAACTTCATTTCTTATGTGCAGACACCGATGGCATCCAAGCAAATCTCACCAGCACTATCGGAGTTCGTAGAAGAAGTGAATAACGCGGCAAAGAATCTTAGCCGTTCGCTGATTCTTCCAATTAATGAACAGGTTTTTGTCGAATATCAGGCAAATGGGAATATATTCTATCTTCAAGGAAAGGACTACCGTCTTAACCTTACAGAAGCTTCCAGTGGGTTCCAATCGCTTGTACCACTCTATCTGGTAGCACAAAATCTTTCGGAAAGCGTTTACCAGGATAGCCATTTCCAGGGTAATGTACTGACCCCGGAACAACGCGAACGTATACGGGAGCGGCTTCGAAAGATTATTGCTGATTCGTCTCTGTCAGAAGATCTTCGACGGATCGCGCTTCAGGAAGTGGCGAAAGACTTCAAGAAGACAGCTTTTATAGATATTGTAGAGGAACCGGAGCAAAATCTTTTTCCAGAGTCCCAATGGGATTTACTTATTGAGTTACTGGAATTCAATAACAAGAACAAGGGAAATAAGCTGATAGTAACTTCGCATAGCCCTTATCTGGTAAATTATTTCAGCATTGCAATACAGGCTAGCTATTTACAGGATAAAATAATACAAACATCTCTAACTCAAAGCGAGCGTGATAGCAAATTAGATCAACTTCGGCGTGTTATCCCGCTCGAGGCTGCGATTGCCAGTAGCCACGTCATCATATATGAACTAGACGAAAGAACCGGTTTGATCGGTCGTCTGCCCAGTCCAGAAGGGATACCTAGCGATAAAAATTATTTGAATCAGTCATTGCGCCATGGCAATGAACTATTTGATCAACTACTAGATATCGAACAGGAATTATGAGTTTGAATTTTTTCCGTACTGACTGTCAGTTCCCCCCGATCACCAGCGAAAGATTCGGACTTTGTGATAAGAACGATGGAACTAAAGCCTACCCGGACACAGTGAATGAGCCGGAGTGGATTGCAACTGTAGGCAATCCAGAACATCATACGGTAACCTTTACTGCCATTGATAATTGTGTAATGAAGAATACTGAATATCGGGAGAGAGGTCGTTGTGATGTAATGCTTACAACGACCGTTCACCTGTATTTAGTCGAGCTCAAAGATCAGATGGCAGCCTGGAGACCCCATGCTGTCAGTCAACTAGTATCAACGATCGATTTTTTACTCGAAAACCATCCCCATGAAATCCGTCAATTCAAGAAAAAGAAAGCATTTGCAGCCAATAGGCGTCATCCACGCTTCGCTTTCATCGAAAATGAGGATAATCTAAAGCTTTTTCGAAGGACCGGATTTCGAATCGACAGCCAGGCCGAGATTATCTTGATTTAACCAGTAAGCATTGAAGATTGATAATGAAAAATCATGAATACAAATCCATTCATTCAATATGGCCATGCAAAAAAACCTTTTGAGCAGCTGAATGCCGAGGAATTGGCAGAGTAGCCCAGCCATCCCCACCACCCTGGTTTTCCAATACTTAAGATTTCTTAAGTCATTATTTGCAAAAAATAACGACTTTGCAGCAATTGATTTCTTAAGGGAAAACTAAAAGCTACTACATGGAATATAAATTACAAAAACCGGTTCATGGTACTATTGGCACTTCCAAATACCAATGTGTTATTGAATGGCGCAATGGGCAATTTATTGCCGATGAGCCGGTAGTTCAGGGCGGTAAAGACACTGGCCCCGATCCTTACACGTTGTTATTGTCATCACTGGCCTCCTGCACCCTCGTTACCCTGCGGATGTATATCGACAGAAAAGGCTGGGATATTCCTGAAATTAAAGTGAATACCAATATGTGGCAATCGAAGGAAGGGGACAATACGATCACTATTATCGACCGCGACATTATCTTTCCCGCCGGGTTGGAACCGGAGAAAAAGAACAGGCTGTTGGAAATTGCCTCCCATTGCCCGGTTTCAAAAATGCTCGAAGGCAATATCAAGGTGCGGAGTTATGTTTTTCACGAGGAGGAGGTTGACAGGAAACTTAAATACTCCAATGAAGATATTACCGTGGTTTGGAAACCGGAACTCTGTAAACATTCCGGCCGTTGTGTAATGCAATTACCCAAAGTATTCAACTTAAAAACCAAACCCTGGGTAACCATGTCAGGCGCCGATACGGAAGCCATCAAGGCCCAGGTGGAGAAATGCCCTACCGGAGCACTTTCATGGGTTTATAATAAACCCGAGTCTCCTGAAGAACCTGCTATTGATTCAGAATTCTAGTTATAAGTATATGTGCTGGTAGCTGGTTCCATTCAGGTAATCAGTTACCAGTTTAAAGTTTTAGGTTTAAAGTTCGGGCTCCACGCTCTACCCCTTTGACTTTCGTCTCTGCCTTCTGCCCTCTGCCTTCTGCCTTCTGCCCTCTGCCTTCTGCCTTCTGCCCTCTGCCTTCTGCCCTCTGCCTTCTGCCCTCTGCCTTCTGCCCTCTGCCTTCTGCCCTCTGCCTTCTGCCCTCTGCCCTCCCCCACTGCATTCCCATTTTCACCCCATCTGCTTCCGTTAAGTAATCTTTACCAAACCGTTTCCGAAACTTTAATTTAATTAAATTTATACTCAGAATAGATTTACTTAACTTTAATTACAGTTATTTTTGTTTCACAAGTGCTGCACTTTCTCTTTTATTATAGCCTGAAACACACCCGGTTCGAAGCACCCGTTATTTTATTATTCCCTGTATTTTAATTATTGTCAATCAATAATGAATAATCTATTTCCATAAACCAATATTTAAACACGAAAAAGTACCAACTAAAACTTTATCAACATGAAAAAAGGTAATTCAATCCACCGGCTGGCGGTCTGCGCCTGGTTAATGGCGCTTGTCATTGGATTTGCAGCCTGTAAAAAAGCCGCTTTTGAGCAGGCAGCTAATAATCCTGGAACTACCACCCAGTCCAATGCCCGGACAGCCGTAGCGGCTTCTACCATTTCCGACATGGACCCCATTAAAGTGATGTCGTTTAATGTCAGAAATGACGCCGAAGGCGATCCCTTCAGCCAGTATGTACGGAAGGATTATTGTCTGCAGGTTATTCTCGAAAATGACGTAGATATCGTAGGCTTGCAGGAAATTGCCGTTACCGATATCGAAGAATGGTTCAATACCCAACTGGCAGCAGCCGGTTACGGTTATTACAAATCCGGCACCTCTAACGGTTCGCCAAAAACGATCTACTACAAAAACAGCCGCTTTACCCGTACCAATGCAGGTTGGTTTACCATGATGACGCCCGATTTCCGCACCGGCAAATGGGTGGTGCTGCAGGACAAACTCCATACCGCCAACAGCTATTTTGTGGTGAACAGTCACTGGACAACCGTAAGCTCTGCCGAACGCCAGCTTGATGCCGACACAGTTCTTCTGAACATCAATAACAACAATACCGCCAACCTGCCGGTTATTTGCTTTGGCGACTTTAACGCCAAACCCGGCACGGCCGAAATGGGGATCATGAAAGATGCCAGCGGAAATAATATGGTAGACGCATTGTTCGACTCCAGCGGCGATCCTACTTTCCATGGCTGGGATGCCGTAGGCGATGCCAAGATCGACTGGCTGCTCAGCACCCGCAACATGGCTTTCACCAGTTCCAGCGTAATCACCAAAACCTTTACCGTAAACGGACAAACACTTTATCCTTCCGATCACTACCCGGTGATGGCTACCTATGTGCCCGGCATTTTTGGAGGTGCCCATACCGATGCCAATGGCATCAGCGCCAGTTCGGCAACAGATTACTTTTTCGCTGATGTGGATGGCGATGGTAATGCTGATAAAATTTACTGGAACGCTACTTTCGATAGTGGTAAACCAAGGGTATTCCTCTCCAACGGCGATGGCACTTTTGCTGCTACGGCTGTTACCCATGCCGCCGGTGCATCTACGGCTGCTACCACCCGTTATTATTATGCAGATATCAATGGAGATGGCAAAGCAGATGAGGTTCGCTGGAACCCTACCCTCAACGCCGGACATACCCTCGTTTACCTGGCAACATCGGGAGGCAACTTCAGCGCCACGGCAGTTGACAATCCGGAAGGAACCAGCGCGGGCACTACTACCCTTTATAATTTTGCCGATGTGAACGGAGATGGCAAGGCGGATAAAATTTACTGGAACTCCACCTTCGATGATGGTCACACGCGGGTATACTTAGCTACTTCCGGTGGCAACTTCAGCGGTACGGTGGTATCCGGTACCGAAGGCGCCAGCACTACGGCGGGTACACAATTCTGGTATGCCGATGTAAATGGGGATGGCAAGGCTGATAAAATTTACTGGCACCCCGATCTCAACTCGGGTAAAACCATGGTGTACACTTCTGATGGCGATGGCACCTTTACCGCCAATGCTTCTTTCAGCAATTCTGCCACCAGCGGTTTATCAAACACCCGGTTCTATTTTGCCGATATGAATGGCGATGGTTTTGCGGATAAGGTATACTGGAACCCGACTAACTATACCGGTTTCCTGAAAGTATATTATTCCGAATCAGGCGCCTTTAACGGACCTGTTTATACATTAAGAGGCACTTCTCAAAGCGAGAACACGTATTTCTATTTCAATGACATCAATGGGGATGGAAAGGCGGATCAAATCCGATGGAATTATGGAGAGAATTCAGGGGAACTAAGGAACTATTTCGCTAAGTAGTCTCTTTTGAAGTAGGAAGTAAGAGGTAAGAAGTAAGAATTTCGCGCACTTCTTACCTCTTACCTCTTCCTTTAAAAAGTGAGTCGTCCACCAGCTGGCGAAACGACCCACTGGTTATTGATTAAGAAGTAATCGCCTTTTTCCAACCTTCATACCACACCTTATTCCTTTCTATATCGGCAGGAACAAGCGTATCTTTTATCACCTTCAACTGTTGTAATTGCTGCAATCCGCTATACACGCCTACCTTTAACCCCGCCATATACGCGGCGCCTAAGGCCGACACTTCAGGGAAACCGCTGATAACCACTTTACGGTTTAACTGGTTGGCCAGAAACTGCACTACAAACCGATTACCGGTAATTCCACCATCCACCATCAACTGGTTCAACAACAAACCGGCATCTGTTTCCATAGCGCCAATTACGTCTTTTATCTGGTAAGGAATGGTTTCCAGCGCTGCCCGTACCAAATGATTTTTGGTAGTAGCGAAGGTCAACCCATGGATACTTGCCTTGCGGTTCATTTCCCAATAAGGAGCGCCCAACCCGCTGAACGCGGGAATCAGGTATACGCCCTGGTTGTCTTCCAGCGCCATGGCCATGGCTTCGGTATCCCGACTGTCATTAAACAACTCCCATTCGTTCTTCAACCATTCAATGGTAGCGCCGCAGGTAACGATCACGCCTTCCAGCGCATAGCAAACCTGCTGCCCGGTACTCCAGCAAATGGTAGTCACCATACCGGTAGTAGAGGCTTTGGGTTTGTCGCCGATATTCATCATTACGGAACAGCCTGTGCCCAGCGTAGCTTTGGCAGAACCGGGTTCCAGGCAGGCCTGACCAAATGCCGCAGCGTGCGAATCACCGATCATGCCGGTAATGGGAATGGAATGCTCCAGCACTCCCAGCAAATTGGTTTCACCAAACATAAAGGAAGCGGGAACACAACGCGGCAGGTTGAGTGACTGCAGGTTGAATGCTTTTAACAGGTCTGCATCCCAATCGAGTGAAGCGATGTTGAAAAACAGGGTACGGGATGCATTTGTATGATCGGTATAATAGCTTTGTCCGTTTGTGAATTTATACAACAACCAGGTATCGATGGTACCAAAGTATGCCTCACCGGCATCGATCGCCTGTTTTACTTCGGTTACATTTTCATACAACCAAACCAGTTTGGTACCTGAGAAATATGGATCAACCAGTAACCCGGTTTTTGTTTTGATGTCGTTGGCAATGGGCAATGTTTTTAAGCGTTCGCAAATCTCTAGGGAACGTTTGCATTGCCATACCACTGCATTGTATAACGGTTTGCCGCTTTTATCCCACACAACAAATGTTTCGCGCTGGTTGCTGATGCCAATGGCCTTTATAGCCCGTACATCCAGTTGCTGACTGGCAAAATCTTCCAGGCAATGTTTTACGGAGGCCAGTACGTTTTGCACAATGCCTTCGGGGTCCTGCTCTACAAAACCATTGGCGCCATAATTCGTTTGCAAAGGCTCATGACCACGCGCCACTACTTTTCCCTGCTCGTTAAAAATAATGGTTTTGGTGCTGCTGGTTCCCTGGTCTATTGCCAGCACATATTGTTGTTTGCTCATGTTCTTTATTTCTTGTTACCGCCTTTGTCAATTATTACTGCAATTAAAATAACAGCCCCTTTTACTACCTGTTGCCAGAATGGGGATACGTTCAACAACACGAGGCCGTTATTCAATACGCCGATGATCACCGCGCCCATTACGGTACCGCCAATGCTGCCCTTCCCTCCTGATAAAGAAGTGCCGCCGATCACTACCGCTGCAATGGCATCCAGTTCATAACCAGTGCCGGCATTGGGCTGCGCTGAATCGAGCCGGGAAGTGACCATAATGCCACCCACGGCTGCCAATGCACCAGCAATACTATATACAATGAGTTTTACTTTATTGATGTTGATGCCAGAGAGAATAGCCGCATTCTCATTGCCGCCAATGGCATAAATATACCGGCCCAATCTTGTTTGCCGGGTAATAAAGATGGCCAGCAATACCACCACACCTGCAATCCAAACCGGCACGGGAATGCCCAGCAACCAACCGGTACCGATAGTGGCAAACGGAGCCCCGAGGTTACTGATGGGATGACCTTGCGTCCACAACATGGTTAACCCGCGGGCAATGGTTAACATGGCCAGCGTTCCCACAAAAGGCGGCACCTTGAATTTCGTGATCACAAACCCGTTGAACCAGCCAAGCAGGGAGCCTACAATAATGCCACCCAACAAGGCACCTAAAAGGGTAAAACCAATAAACAGATCTGCCGATGGCAGTTTAATCCCATTCTTTGACAACCCTGCGGTAATAGCGCCACATAAAGCCAGGATCGAACCTACAGAAAGGTCGATGCCGGCAGTGAGTACAATAAGGGTCATACCCACGGAGATACAGATGTTCACCGCTATCTGCCGCAATACATTCCATCCATTGTCCATGGTAAGGAACTTGTCGCTTAAAATGGCAATGATGGTGCACAGCACAACCAGCGCGATCACGGATTGCAGCCGGGCAAGGTTTATCGTATTATTTCTTTGAATCGCAATCATCAGGCAGTAATATTATGTTGTATGGCATGTTTCAAAATATAGCTTTCCGTTGCTTCGGCAATGGGAATATTGGCCGTCAGCCTTCCTTCCGCCATTACCAGCACGCGGTGCGAGGCAGTGAGGATCTCCGGTAATTCTGACGATACCAGCAGAATGGCCATACCCGACGCCGCCAGTTTCTTCATCAGGTTGTAGATCTCGAACCGGGCGTTGATGTCGATACCACGGGTAGGTTCATCCAGCAGCAAAATACCCGGATGGGTAGCCAGCCATTTGGCCAGTACGATCTTTTGCTGATTGCCGCCGCTCAGGTTACCGGCCACATTGTTTTCAGAATGGGTTTTAATACCCAGTTGCTGAATGTATTCTTTCGATAACTCGGTTTCTTTTTTATTACGCAGTACAATGCCCCATTTTTCCAACTGGTTCAGCACCGTGATACTGATGTTGGTTTTTATTTTCTGGTCCAGGATCAGTCCGTGCGCCTTTCTGTCTTCAGGTACTAAGGCGATGCCCTGGTTGATGGCCTGAATGGGCGATTGGATCTGTACGGCCTTTTCATTTACAAAGATGTTGCCACTGGCTCTTTTAGGATGAAGCCCAAACAGGGTTTCCATTAATTCAGTACGGCCCGCGCCCATCAATCCATACAGACCCACGATCTCACCTTTGTGCAGCGTAAATGAAATATCAGTAAGCACATTGGCCTTCACGCGGGAGGCGCCTTTCAGGCTTATGTTCTCTACCCGCAAGGCCGGTTCGGTAAATGTTTGCGTGGTATGGTTGGCAGTACCGCTTACGGCGCGGCCTGTCATTTTACGGATCAGGTCATCCTGCGTCATATCGGCCATTAACCCGCTTTCGATGGAGCAGCCATCACGCATTACCACAAACCGGTCGGCAATGGTGAACAGCTCTTTTAATTTATGCGAAATGTAAACGATGGTTTTGCCTTCGCTGCGCAGTTCGTTGATGATCACAAACAGGTTGTCTACTTCTTTATCGCTGATGGCCGAAGTAGGTTCATCCATGATGATCACATTGGCCTTTGTATGCAGCGCCTTGGCAATTTCAACCAGTTGTTGCTGCCCCACTTTTAAGGACCCTACCAGTTGACCGGGTTCCGCATCCAGTTTTACTTTTTCCAGCAGCGTTCTGGTTTCCCGCGCCATTTCTTTTTTATCGAGTATGCCCATGGCATTGCAGCGCTCGCGGCCCAGGAAAATATTTTCGGTAATACTCAGGCCCGGTACCAGGTTCAGCTCCTGGTGAATGATCACAATGCCTTTTGCTTCGGCGTCTTTGGTGCCGGCGAGTTTTAAAGGCTCGTTGTTATAAACAATAGCGCCCTCATAATCTACATACACGCCCGACAACACCTTCATAAGGGTTGATTTACCGGCGCCGTTCTCCCCGATGATGGCATTCACCATACCGGGATGCAGCTCCATGTTCACCTTGTTGAGGGCGGTAACCCCGCCAAACTTCTTCGTTATGTTTTGTGCAATCAACATTCTTATTGTTGAATGATTTTACATTGAACAGGTATAATTTCCAGGTCGTTGAGCGAAAAATGCGCCTCATTCAATTCCAACGCGCCAATTACAGACACGTTATCATCCTTCTTCACCTTTGCTTTAAAAGGAGGCAATACTACATTTCTTACTCTTTTATTCAACGCTTCTGAAATATTATTCAGGTCAGCGGTGTTTACAAAATCTTTGATATCAACCAGGCGGGAGGCGTCTCTGATCGCATTGCCATACACGTACTCCGTAATCACTTTTACAGTTAGCGGTTCATTGCTGTTGCCCGCCAGCACCGTGATATCATCATCACTTACCGACAACACCTTACCGGTTAATTTCACCAGGCCATAGCGAAGGTTACCTATGCTCATGGAATTGAAATAGGTATTGAAAGCAGCACCCCTATTTGACTTCAGTGCTGCCTGCAACGCATCGAGCGTAATGGCACTGTCGAGCCGGGCGGGTAATTTACCATCCCACAGTTTTTGTACAAAAGCGGGGGCATCGAAGGCTTTTGGCTCTACTGTCTGCAACTCGCTGAGTTTTACTATGAAGACAGATTTATAGGCAAGCAAACCTATAACAATCGTGATCAGCCCGTATTTTACTATTTTCCTGGCCATACTTTATTTTTTTCCGTAGGCAATATAATCGTTGATGTTTTTGGGTGTCACCAGCTCTACAGCTACCGGTATCTTCTGTGGGAAATCCCTTCTACCCTTTACGTATTCATCGGCAAACTGTGCGGCTGTTTCCGCCATTACTTTGGGAAACTGCATGCCCGTGCCGTATACTTTATTTTCTTTAATGGCAGTGATCACGTCTTCTGCGCCATCAAACCCAAACACTTTTACTTTTGTGGCTTTGCCTGCGGCTACCAGTGCCTGATAGGCGCCCATGGCCATGCCATCATTTCCGCAGAACACGGCATCGATATCAGGGTGTGCCTGCAGAATGCTTTCCATAACTTCCATCGCTTTGTTGCGATCGAAGTCGGCGCTTTGCTGGGCCACCATTTTCAAATCAGGGTAATTATCGGTAACGCTGTGAAAGCCTTTTGAACGGGCCCAGGTATTGTTATCGCCTACCAGGCCAAGCAACTCAACATAGTTGCCTTTCTTATGCAATTGCTGGGTAAAGTCTACTCCAATGGCTACAGCGCCGGAGTAACTGTCGGATAGTATTTGCGAGGTGGCCGCATTGGTGGCATTTATTTCGCGGTCCATACAAAAGACCGGAATGCGTGCTGCCTTTGCTTTCATTACATTGGCCACCGAGCCATTGGCATCGGTTGAGTTAAAGAGGATGGCATCGTAACCGGCTACAATGATGTTATCGAAGTTATCGCCTTCGGTAGCCGTGTTATTTTGAGAATCGAAGATCTTGGCATCATAGCCAAGGGCCGTGGCTTTGGCGGCAGCCGTTTCGGCCAGAAAAACAAACCAGGGATTGTTAAGCGTTGATACTACAACGGCCATTTTCTTTTTCCCGGTTTTAGCCTGCTTTTGTTTACACTGTGTAAACACCAACAGCAGACCAAGCAACGTTACTAATATCGGCAAGCTTCGCTTCATCTGTGGAAATTAATCGTTAATGAAATACAGGACCTCCCCCATATTATAATAAGCCTTTCACTACCTCAGCAATCCCTTCTTTCGTAATATGGTAGTGATTGAAAATATCCTGTTGTGAACCAGTGACGGTGTATTCATCGGGAATACCCACAATACGGAAAGGTTTGTGCAAACCATGTTGCATCAGGTATGAAGCACAGGCTTCTCCCAATCCGCCGTACACACTATGTTCTTCTACGGTAACGATGGCTTGGCAGGCGGCAGCCAGTTTCGCCAGCAGGTCAGTATCCAGCGGCTTAATGGTATGCATACTTACCACGGTAACGTTGATGCCCTGTTCGGCCAGCAGTTTCGCTGCCTGTACGGCAGGATACACCGTTTCACCGCAGGCAATGATGGCAGCATCGTTCCCTTCGGTGATTACGCGACCTTTACCAAAGGCAAAAGTATCGTCGTTCACTTCTTTCAGGCTGTTCATAACCCGTTTGCCAAAACGCAGGTACACCGGACTGTTGGTCGTTGCCGCCAGTGCAGTAGCCTGTGCCGTTTCAAAATTATCGGCGGGTACCACTACGGTAATATTGTTGATGCAGCGCAGTGCGGCAAAGTCGTGCAGACTATGGTGGGTAGAACCGAGGGCGCCATAACTTACGCCGGCGCTGATGCCTACTACCGTTACGGGATTGTCGCTATATGCCACATCGTTTTTGATCTGTTCCAACGCCCGCGCGGTTAAAAAGCAGGCGGGGGAAACCGCAAATACTTTTTTACCGGCAGCAGCCAAACCAGCGGCTACGCCTACCAGGTTTTGTTCGGCAATACCTACTTCAACAATCTGCTCAGGGAATTTTTTACCAAAAGGAACAAGTTTGCCCGATCCACGGGAGTCGCTGGTTACAGCAATAATATCCCTGTCTTTTGCTGCTAACGCCTGGAGGATCTCCGAGAAGATCTCCTGGTTGGGTTTGAATCCATTCGGATCTGTTGCTTCTATATGCGCCATTCTTTCTAGTTACAGGTTTCAAGTTTCAGGTTGCAGGTTTCACCTACTTCATACTTCCTGCATGCTGTTTCATTTAAATTGCAGCCTGCTGCAGGCTATTGTCCAGCTCACTCAGTGCCAATGCGTATTCATCCTTACTGGGCACGCCATGGTGCCACTTGAGGTTGTTTTCCATAAAGCTCACGCCTTTGCCTTTTACGGTATGGGCAATGATCACATTGGGTTTACCGGGTTCAAAAGGCAAACTGTCAAAAGCGGCTTTCAATGCATCCACATCGTGCCCGTCTACTTCCTTTACCGCCCAGCCAAATGCTTTCCATTTTTCATCCAACGGATCGGTATTACATACTTCAGCCGTAGGCGCGGTGATCTGCAGGGTATTTTTATCTACGATGGCACACAGGTTATCGAGCTTGTAATGAGCTGCGGTTAAAGCCGCTTCCCAGTTAGAACCTTCGGGCAATTCGCCATCACCCATCAGTGTGTATACTTTATAATCACGTTTATCGAGTTTGGCTGCAATGGCGTTCCCAACAGCAATGGGTAATCCATGACCCAGGGCGCCGGTATTCTGCTCCACCCCTTTTACTTTACGCGTAGGGTGACCAATGTAGTGCGATTTATACTGACAAAGGGTTTCCAGGTTTTCTTCCGGAAAGAATCCTTTATCTGCCAGCACTACAAACAAGGCTTCCACACAATGGCCCTTACTTTGAATATACCGGTCCCTGTCGGGTGAAGTAAAGGTCTGTGGCGATACGTTCAATGCGTGGTTGTACAGCACATTCAATATATCGGTACACGACAGGCTGCCGCCGGTATGACCGGCATTGGCCTTTACTATATACTTAAGTATCTTTTTGCGATACTCGACAGACTTCTTCTCCAGTTGTTGCTTATTCATATTAATACATTTTGGGCAGAAGGCAGAGGGCAGAAGGCAGAAAGAAATACACCGCGACGCGGTAACTCTATCAACTTTATCAACCCGATCAGGTTTATCAACTAAGCATGTTGATACACCTGCCAGCCTAAATAATTATCAAATGCTTCTTTCAGAATATCAGCCGTTTTGCTGGCATTCATTACCACATGGTGCTCAAAGCCATTTCTGCATACATATTGCATGAGGCCCTGCAGGTTGTTGATCTGGGCAACAGCGCGGTTACCAAAGGTGTTCAGCGCATCGTTGGTCAACTCACCTTCACCTATATAGGCTTTTATAATTCCCTGGCTGTCGTCGGTGCTGATCCGGCCATAAGTAAGCGGTGAGGCGGGGGTACGGCCATCAAGCGCACCATAGGTATTTTCAACCCCTACTGAGGTTCCCAGAATAGGTGCCGTGCTGATCTGAATATCGGGCAGGAATGATTTAGCCCAGTTACCGCAATGGAACAGTACGCACTTGGAATCGTCATCGGCGTAGTTGTTGTTCCAGTCAACCAGGGCGCTGGGGGTGCCGGAAGCTAACTGCATGGCATACATGCTCAGGGTTCCGGTTACATCTACCTCGCAGGCACTGGGTAGCATGTTCTCACTCATCATACTCATGTTGGTACACACATTGCAACCGTAGTTCTGCTGCAGGGAGGTCCAGCATTGAATAGCGGTGGCATCGAGTGCGTTCTCGGCCATAAAATCGGCCAGCACCACATCGAGCTTGGCAATTTGCACCAGCTTATCATTGGGTGTTTTACCGGTTGGGGTATACGCTTTAATGCCTTCCAGCTTTTCTTTAACGCGGGCATGGTCTGCCGTTAATTTGTTGGCGTTGCCTAAGATCTCAGACAGGTCAACAGTAGTTACAGAAATGCCATTGCGTTGCAGGATCTTTTCGCTGTAGCGCACGGTATTGAAGGCACCTGGTCGGGCGCCTACAGCACCAATACGAACATTGCGCATGCCTTTTACAACCCGGCATACAGCAATGAAGTTTTTCAAATCAGCAATAAACGAATCGTCAGAGGGACTTACCACGTGTTTGGTGGTAAGTGAGTATTTTATTCCAAATTGATAGAGGTTGTTACAAACAGAGATCTTTCCGCACCAGGCGTCTCTTCTGTTCACCACATCCATTTTGTTCAGGTCATCGGGATAACCCTGTACTAGTACAGGTACATTGAGGTTAGCCAGTTTGATGGTTTCTGCCACGCCTTTTTCGTCACCGAAGTTGGGCAACACCACCAGGATACCCTGGATGTCGGCAGCGTGTTTTTTAAACAGGTCGGCGCAACGTTGCGCTTCCTTAAAAGTTTCCACGCCACCCAGTTTGGTATCGGCATCAGTTAATAAGATGGGCGTGATATTCAGTTTTTCAAACAGGGCAACAATTTCGGTGCGTGCTTCGGCCACTAATTTATCAGGGAAAAAATCTCTGTTTCCAATGATAACACCGAGCGTTGTGTTGGCAGTCTTCATCTGTAATTATTAATACTGTTTCCCGATGGGCCTGGCCATCGTTGTAATGTGGTTTATTAACTGGCTATTATGAGTTCTATTTCCTGTTCTTCGAACAGTTTTCTGTCTTTATCTTCTATGCCATCATCGGTGATGATGTAATTGATGAGCGACAAGGCACCCAGGCTGGCAAAGGCATTCTTTCCTATTTTGGAAGAATCGGCAACCAGGTAAGTCGTTTCTGCCGCTTCTATCATGGCTTTCTTCACTATGATATCGCTTAAGCTGGGATATGTTAACCCCGATTTCAGCGAGATGCCCGCCGTTGCTAAAAAGAGCTTTGATACGTTGATACCTTTAAAAAAATCGGCTGCTTTTTGACCGGTCAACGACAAGGTGGGTGGTTTAAATTCACCACCTGTCATTACTACCTCGATGCCCGGTTCCGTACCCAGCATCATGGCAATGTTCAGGGCGTTGGTGATCACCGTCAGGTTTCTAAAGCCTTTCAGTTTTTTTGCGATCTCGGTTACGGTTGAACCGGAATCGAGAATAATGGTGTCGCCGCTTTCAATGAACTCCAGGCATTTGGTGGCGATCTTTTCTTTGGCCAGGTTATGCAATTCCTGGTGGGCCACATAGAAATCTTTTACCTGATCTTCGATATTTTTCAGATAGGCGCCGCCATGTTCGCGGATCACCATTTCTTCTTTTTCGAGCTTCTCAAGATCCTGACGTATAGTTACTTCGGTTACTTTAAAGATTCTTGCCAGGTCACCCACTTTTGCTGAACCATCCTCGCGGAGCATTTCCAGTATTTTTTCCCGCCTTAGATTTGGTAACATATAGTTTGTTTTGAGGGCTGTGAATCAAAAATAAGAAAACAATCGAAAAAATAGCAAAACAAACAAAAGAAAAAGAAAAAAATACGGATATAACACACCTTTCCATTTGCCCGTCATAATATTCATCTCACTGATTATCAATAAAAGCACTCCCACTACCTATTTTTGATTATTTACGATCGAAAGAAAAGCGAAAGAGGATCGTAAAAGTGCCGGTGCCCCGGCGTCAGTTTTGCCAGGTGGATGAAGCCGGTATTGTGCCGGGATTGCTGTTGATCTTGTTCGGGATTTGTTCGGATCTGCCCCGGGAATGTTGGGGTGTACCCGGGAGAAACCCGAACAAATCCCGAACAACCTCCACGGCCAAACCGGCTTCATCCCGGAGCAAGCGCGCAGCCATTCCAGACATGAAAACAAGGAAAAACGGACTATATCGTTATAGAAAATTTTAGCAAGCCATTTTGGATGAAAGCACCAGAACAGGGATTGTAATAGAATTTAGAGGATTCTAAATCGATATAGATTTTGAAGCAGGTCGGTTGATTCAATATACCAGAATAAGAAGATTGTTTTTATTGTTTTCTCCTTTCTTTTCAGGCAGAAGTGCCAAAATGAAAACACAAGAAAACGAAAATCCGAAGGTAGCTCCAAACAAAAATGACCCGCCGCGGCGAGCCATTTTGTTTCGATTACTTACTAACTAACTTATTTTATAAAGAAACTTTCTTTCTGCTTAATATCATTTGAAGAAGTACCTACCATTATACTGAACTCACCGGGTTCCAGCACAAACTTCATCTCGCGGTTATACAATTTCAACTCTTCGCGGGGAATGGTAAAGGAAACTGTTTTGGTTTCGCCGGCCTGCAAATGCACCCGTTCAAAACCTTTCAACAGTTTTTCGTACGTAGTTACTGAACTCAATACATCGCGCAGGTAACATTGCACTACCTCATCACCAGCTAACTTACCGGTATTGGTAACATCTACGGTTACGGCAATAGGATCGGTGGTTGTTTTGCCGGTGTTTATCTTCAGGTTGTTGTACCCAAAACTGGTATAGCTTAAGCCAAAACCAAATGGATACAAAAATCCTTTTATTCTTGCATGCTCACCTTCGTCTGATTGCGCACCGGGTTTGCTGGGGAAATTATAAGGTAATTGTCCAACCGATTTAGGCCAGGTTAGCGTGAGTTTACCACCCGGATTGTAATCACCAAACAACACATCGGCAATGGCGGTACCGCCTTTTACTCCGGGATAACCTGCGTAAATGATCCCATCTACGTTCTTATCGATCCAGTTAATGCTCATAGGCTGTGTACCGAGCAATACGACCACCACCGGTTTGCCTGTTGCTTTGATGGCTTTTACCAGTTCCAACTGGTGGCCAGGTAAATCAAGACTGGTGCGGCTTTTGTTCTCACCGGCAGTTTTGGTATTTCCGCCTACAACAACAACTGCCAAATGCGCCTGTTTGGCCATATTTACTGCCGAATCGAGCATAGCCTGTTCACTGGCATCCAGCGGCTCAGGCAGGATCTCACTTTCAGGCCAGCGTTTGTCAACCAGATCGGCGCCTTTTGCATACAACACGTTATCGGCACCCAGTTTTGCCTGAATGCCCTGCAGGATGTTTACGCTCGGAGAACCCAATGGACCGTAATGCGCATGCGCATAATCGTCATCGGTGGCGTTGGGACCAAGCACTGCTACTTTCGTTAATCCTTTTGATATGGGCAGCACATTGTTATTATTTTTCAGCAGTACCACACTTTCGCGGGATGCCTGTAATGCCACTTGCTGACTGGCATCACTATTCACCACGTTCCTGGTTTCTGCGGCACTTTCAACATAGGGATGATCGAATAATCCCAATTTGAATTTCACGCGCAATACATCAGCCACGCGGTGGTTGATGGTATCCATGGGAATGCGGCCTTCTTTTACCAGCTGACGCAGGTAGATAATAATACTATCAGGAGCGCGAAATGTGGTACGCACGTTCATACCGGCCATGAATGCCTGGTAAACGGCCTCTTTTAAATTGGCAGCTACATGGTGTTTGGTAGCCAGGTATTCGAGCGCATCGCTGTCGCTCACCACATAACCGGTAAAGCCCATTTCAACCCGCAGGCGCTGGATCAGCCAGTAATTGCTGCCCGAGACGGGAATGCCATCATAGTCATTGTACGAGCTCATTACACCCATGATGCCCGCTTCTTTTATAACTTTCTTAAAAGGATACAACAGGAGATTCTCCACTTCGCGTGGTGCTACCTGTGGGTCTGTGCGGGCCTGTCCTTCCCGGGCGCCTTTATTGGCACTGTATACCGCAAAATGTTTGGCAGTTGATGCAACCTTACCATCCTGCTGAATACCTTTGGCCATTGCAATACCCATACTGGCTACCAGGTACGGATCTTCCCCATACGTTTCTTCCAGCCTGCCCCAGCGCTGATCCCGCGCTACATCCAGGATAGGTGCATACACGTTGGTGTAACCCAGTGCGCGGGCTTCGCGACCGGTAATAATGCCTTCCTGGTGTACCAGTACCGGGTTCCAGGTCATGCCCATATTAAGTGCGGTAGGGAAACCAGTAGCTTCATAGGCTTCAACACCCCGGATGCCTTCATTGGTAAAATCAGCCGGAATGCCCAGGCGGGTTTGTTCTATAAAAAAACGCTGGGTCTCGTTCATGGCCCATACGTGTTTCTCCATATCTTTTACCAGATCTATCGGGGGTGTTTTGCCCCAACCGGCAAAACCATTCAGGTGTTCATCTATATTGGCAATTCCATCTTTCCAAATGGCATTCTTCCAATCGGCAGTAGGCAGCGAATCTTTCAACACGCGGTGCCAGCCATAGAGCGTTGCCATCTGGCAGGTCTTTTCTTCCAGTGTCATTTTCGACAACAGATCGGCCGTGCGGGTGTTTACCGGTTGTTTAGGATCTTCATAAATGTCTTTTTTACCGTTCTTGTTCAGATCTATCCAACCGTCCTTGTAAATAGCAGTAAGGGGTTTGAATGAGACAATGCCAACCAGGGCAAGCAGGGCAACGTACGGGTATTTTCTTCCTTTCATATTTTGGTAATGTGGAGGTGACAAATATAACCATAATGGCCCCCGAGGCTGGGAGAATGTTACGCTAACGTTTGCGTAAATAAAAAGCCTTGACGGTACCGTCAAGGCTCTTTAAAGTATATACTAACCTATTGCAGTTTAAAGATCCAGGTATCTCTCTTTCCATGATTGCCGCTCACATCACCATCATTTCCGTTTACTAAACTCGTAACCATGATCGATCCATCCGCGCCTGTAGTTACATCCTGAGTGTTATCAGAAAGCGTGCTACCGAATGCCTTTTGCCATACTATTTTACCCCAACTGTTTAGTACTGCCACCCAAACATCTCCTCCCCCATGACTACCGGTTACCACGCCATCAGTGCTCACGATGCTGCCTGCCAATGCTATATTGCCATTAGGCAAACGCTCCATATCAGTTGGCACTTCGACACCTGTACCTCCCAGAATAGATTGCCAGCCTATTTGACCATCTTTGGTGAACTTAACCACCCAGGTATCAATATCGCTTCCGGAACGCATGGCCAGATCACCATCTGTACTCATTGTAGACGCTGTCACGATACAGCCGCCGTCGGTATCGCCAATAACGGCTGCAGGTATCTCGGCCCGGGAACCGCCTAATGTTTTACTCCATATTTTATTCCCACTGGCATCGATCTTTATAACAAGCAGGTCATTAATGCCATGATTAGTCCCAACATCCCCACTATTATTACTTGCGGTCATACCATATACTATAAAGCTACCATCTGAGCACGCTCCTATGGTACCAATGTTTTCATCCTTATCACCACCAAAAGTTTTTTGCCACACAACACCGCCATTTGCATCGATTTTTATTATACAGATGTCTACGCCACCGTGATTGGTACTAAAATCACCATCATTACTATAAGTAGTTCCCGCAAGAACATACCCGCCATCTGCAGTGCTTATTATTTTAACTGGCGTTTCAGCTAATAATCCGCCATATTGTTTATTCCATACCAGATTTCCATTGGCGTCGAATTTAACCACAAAAAAATCGGTGTACCAATATGTCTGACTGGCAGCAGCATATCCTAAACTAACTGTACCACCATCAGGTGAAGTCGTGATCGATCTGTATTGTACACCAATCGGCTCCACTTTTTTTTGCCAAAGCCTGTTGCCATCGCTACCCGCTCCCATTACCCAGCCGGTAGGATAGTATGTAAGTCCCGCTAAGTCGCCATCAGTACTATACGCCATACCAGCAGTAACAAGCTGGCCATTGGGTAACAGGGCCGTTCCAAAACACAGATCATCTTCTGAACCACCATAACATTTTTGCCATACCAGGTTGTATGCTTTTCGTGTTATGTTTATCTGGCGGGGCTGCAGGTCTGAACCGGCAGGCGTAATCGTAATTGTTGCGGTTTGTGAGGAGGAGTTATTAGCGGCAATAACCTTTATTGTTACGATTGTACTATCACCTGCTGTTTTTTTTACCGGATCTACAGATAACCAGGCGCTGGCCTCGTCAGAGACACTTAAGGTCCAATCTATGTTCGACTGAATCACCACCGTATCGGTATAACCGGCATCGTTGCCCACCTGCAGGTCTGTACGGCTGATGTTTAAAGCAGGATCAGCACTATTGGCATCGTCCTTTTTACAGGAATAGCCTAGAATAAATAACAGGAAAATAACCAGGTAAGGATAAAATTTCGTTCTCATGGCAATGGATTCTTTGATTTGCGAACAAATGTAATATCCACCCCTAAAAATATCTGACAAACTTGATCAGTGTGTCATTTTCGCCAATAACCGTGCAGTTTTTGCGGATAACTGTGTAAGCGGCAGGGGCACTAAGGATACTCCACCCTCCAGTTATTGTCCTTTAATTGGTCCAGTGTATACAGATAGCTTTTGTACAAACCCCGGCTGATGATCTCGGCAGCTGGATAAGCCTTTATTGAATCGATATTAAAGATCACGAAGTGCAATTTACCAGAAGGAATACTTACCTCGAACACTGATTCCCAGCAGCTGTTTGTTCTAAATTTTTTTGTACCATTGGGACCTACATTATAAGCCGGGTTGCCATCTATTTGCGGAACGGTTCGAACAAATGTCTGCAAATAACTGGTATCATCGGGATATTCAAAACCGTAAGTAAAAGTTATCCTTTCTGAGGAATTATTTACAATGGTTAACCGGTCATCACCTTTATCTAAAAAAGTAGCCGGACACCCATCTTTATTTCTCCTGCAGGAAGATACCAGAATGAGGCACAATATAGAAAACAAATAAACTATTCGCAAACTGCAAGCATTTAGCGTGATCCTAATATTTGGAATTCCGAAAATAAATAAATTAATGATGCAATGAACCATTTGTATACCAAACTTGATAAACGTGCATTTTTGGGCAATGGCCGTGTTGTTTCGATCGATAGGCGTGTAAAAAATAAGGGCCTACCATATCGGGAAGCCCTTTATAACAACTATCAACGCACGGGTTTATTTTTTATAGCCTTCGTTCTGCTCAAATAATTTTGAAGCATCCCTTGTTGCCTGCGGGATCGGGAACACCCGGCGGAAAGGCTGTGATACGGGTTTGGTTGTATTGGCTGCTTCGAACTTACCAAAACGAATGGCCGCTTTTCTTCTGTACAATTCCCAATACATTTCATACCCGGTTTCATTGTAAAGCGATTGCAAATCAATAGCAGTAAGTGCTTTTCCGGGAGTACTGTTATACAGTTCTTCGCGCGTTCTGCTGGTACGCAGCATATTCACATCTGCCAGCGCCTCAGCACTCAGGCCTTTGCGTAAATAAGCTTCTGCACGCATACAATACATGGCTCCCAAGCGGTAAACCGGAATATCACAATTGCTTTTGCTGTTGGCACCCTCGGGGTCAAACTCATATTTAAATGGACGAACACCCTGATTGATCTGCGTTTGGGTAAATACACCCTGGCTGGGATTATCAAAAGTAAGCGTTGGGGTGAAATCCATAGGGGTTACGGTCGATTTATCGCAATACAACTTACTTACTTTAATACGTCCGTCAATGGTACGATCAAAGTCACCATTCACAATGACTGGTCCATACTGTTGACCAACCTGCATACCCCGGTTGAAGTGGAACCAGGGCGCCTGTATATTGGCAACAAAGTCGCTCGCAGGTACGCTCACATCTGTACCATCGTTATTGAACCAGGTACCATCTTTATATTTGTATTTACGTTGAAAGCGCGGGTCATCATGATTGTTATCCCAGGTATAATAAAACTCAGGGGTAGTACAGGAAGCATTGGTACCCCTGGTGCCGGGTGAACAGTGCTGACCTCTTTCCATAGGCATGTAAGCAAAATTATTACTGCTGGCGCGCAGGGTGGTCACATCCTGGCTTATAACAAAGATCAGCTCTTTTGCATCTCCATTCTCGATATCGAAATTGTGGAAGAAGTTGCTGTCCAGTTTAAAATTCCCATTAATAAGCTGGGTAGTATACGAGATCACCTTATCCATGTCGGTGCCGTTGTTATCAACCGCCGGTTCATCAAATTTAAAAGAGGAAGCATAACGGTCTTTGTACACCGAACGGTTCAGGTACATATCTGCCAACAGGGCATAAGCAGCCTGTTTAGAAAAACGACCGTTTAATTTACTCTTGCTTAAATCTGCCAGATCAGGTATTACTGATTCTACGCTTTTGATCAGGTCATCGATGCCGGTGGCAGCTTTCATTACACGCAGCGAATCACTGTCGTCCCGGTAAGGTGCCTGGCCATACAGGTCCAATGCCTGAAAAGTGTATAATGCAAGCAGGGCTTTGGCTTCTGCCAGCATTTGGGCCTTGTTGGGAAGATCCGATGCCTTGTTAATGCTGTTGATGGCTGCCAGCGATAATTGCATGCCACTGTTCAGGTTGTTCCAGGTGTTGGTGATCATAGAATGATCGGGCGCCCAGGTAAATTCGTGCAGGGCACGATAAATGCCACCGTCGCCCCAGTCGCTGCCGCGTGTTGGTAAGATCGCTTCATCGGTTGTATATTCCTGCAGGGCAAATAACTGGCTATGGTCTACAAAAGTACCATTGTCCAATTGTGAGTATACTGCGCCCAGCGCATTTTCGGGACTTCCACTGGTGCCCTGTACTTCGTCTATTACTTTTTCTTTAAGCTTGGTACAGCCTGTCATGGCCACTAACAGCAAACCGCAGGCTATGGTATGTAGTTTAAATGATTTCTTGTTCATATTCCAGATAATTTAAAATTTGATCGTTGCGCCTACCAGGAAAGTTTTTGTTGAAGGATAAGTGGTATAATCAACACCCAGCGACTGGTTACCGTCCACATTTTTGGTAGTATTCACCAATGGATCGTAACCTGAATATTTAGTGATGGTAAACAGGTTTCCTGCGCTTACATAAACGTTAAGCGATTGCATCCAGGGAATTTGTTTGAAAGTAAAGGTATTGCCCAAACGCAGGTTGCTACAGCGGAAGAAATCCGATTTCTCCAGGTACAGCGACGACATAGCTGGCAGGTTTTTAAGGCTGGCGTTCATATCAACATATTTTTTCAGCAGGTTGCGGTCTGTTGAAAGGTTGTTGATTCCCAGGTCAAGCGCGGTGTTGTTAAACAGGTATCCACCGGTTTGTCCAATGAAGGCAACTGCCAGATCGAGGGTCTTGTAACGTACCTGGCTATTGAGGCCGTAGCTGAATTTAGGAATAGCACCTGGTAAAACCTGTCTGTCACCGGCATCGATAATGCCATCTCCATTATAATCTTCGTATGTCTCTAATCCATTTTTATCATAACCCAGGAACTTGATCATATAGAACGAACCTGCGGCATAGCCATTTCTATAAATGTTGGCATTTACATTGGAAATACCCGTACCGGAAATGCTACCTGACAATAACTGGGAAACAGGCAGGTCTTTCACCGTGTTTTTCACGGTAGCTCCGTTTACATCAACATTCCAGCTCAGGTCTTTTGTGTTGATGAGCTGTGATCCCAGGGTAAATTCAAACCCTTTGTTAACGATTTCGGCATCTACATTCTTCCAGATGCTGGCAGTAGGACTCAACGGTTCAGAAGGCAGGTTCAGGATAGGATCTTTGGTAGTTTTGTTATAGTATTCAATTGAACCGTACAATTTGTTTTTGAACAATTCGAAGTCAGTACCTATGTTGTACTGTTCAACCATCTCCCATTTAAGATTGGGGTTAGCGGTACGGTTTACTGTTACTCCATTTACCAGGGCAGTACCATCCAGGTAATATCCTGTAGTGGCTGAATTGGAGTAGCTGGCCTGGGTAATTTTGTTAGGCACTTCCTGGTTACCGGTTTGTCCCCAGCTGGCACGCAGTTTCAGGCTTTTGATCGCTGAAACATTTTCCAAAAACGATTCGCGGGTAAGGTTCCAACCTCCTGCAAAAGAGGGGAAGTAACCATATTTATTGTTTTCACCAAAACGGGTAGAACCGTCTGCACGAACTGAAGCAGTAAACAGGAACCGGTTGTCGTAATTATAGTTCACACGACCGAAGTAAGATTGTAACTCGTTCTCCTGTGCAAAACCGGTAGGGCTTGCAGGTGTTCCTGAATAACCCGGATTATACATGGGCGGTACACCTGTTCCCATTGCAGCCAGGTTCTCCATTTTATAAGTAGTGCCTGAGAACTGGAACTTTTGATAAGAAAAACCACCCAATACTTCCACCTGGTGCTTTTGAATAGCCAGGTTATAGGTAAGGTAATGCTCCAGCAAAGTAGTCAATGACTTCAGGTTGTTTTGTGCATATACACCATTTTTAGAACGGTCGGTATTGTTCGGGTACATGGTAGTATTGCGCTCTGAAGTTGATTTGTCAACACCCAGATTAAAACGGTAATTCAAACCTGGCAACAAACGCAGGTTGGCTTCCACATTGCCTAACACGCGGAAGGTATTGGTTCTGTCGTCATAAACGCTCAGTACATACAGGGGGTTGAACTCCTGGATCATTTTGAAATTGGTAAAATTGCCTGCTGAGTCACGGACAGGTCTGGTAGGGTTGGCCATCAGGGCATACATAAGCACCTGGCCATCAGACCCTGCAGTATTACCGTTGGGGATACCTGTTTCATCAATGTTACTGGCAGTAAGGTTCATTTTAACTGTTAACCGTTTGTTGTCGAAGAAAGACTCTTCGGCATTCAACCGGCCGGTAGTTCTTTTGAAGCTGCTTTTTTCTACAATACCATTCTGGTCAAGATGAGAAAGCGATGCTGCATAGCTGCCGGTAGAAGTAACTTTTGAAAATGAAACGTTGTGGTTCTGAACAAAACCATTGCGCAGAATGGCATCCTGCCAATCGGTATTGCCGCCATAATCTTTGGTTTTATCTACCAACGCATTCCGGTACTCGTCTGCAGAGAGGATGTCCATTTTTTTGATAACCTTTGACGTACCTACATACATATCATAAGTTAATGAAGGATCTCCTTTTTTACCGTGTTTGGTAGTGATGAGCACCACCCCATTAGAACCTCTGGCACCATAGATGGCGGCAGCAGAAGCGTCTTTTAATACGGTGATGGTTTCAATATCGCTTGTATTCAAAAAGTTCAGCGGATTTTTGGCGTCAGAGCTACCCATACCGAAATCGGCACCGGCGGCGCTCACATTATCATTGGCCAGGGGCACCCCATCTACCACAAAAAGCGGGGTGCTACCACTGCGGATAGAACCCACCCCGCGAATGAATACATCCACACCGGCACCAGGTTCACCGCTCGATTGCGCGATGCGTACACCTGCTACTTTACCTTGCAGCATGTTATCTACAGAGATGTTCACACCCTGTCTTATGTTCTCGGCTTTTAACTGCGTTAATGAACCGGTAACATCGGCCTTGGTACGGCTGCCATACCCTACTACCACCACTTCACTTAACCGGCTATTGTTTACTGTCATCGTTATTTGCAGCGATGTACCGCTAACAGTTAATTCCTGATCGTTGAAACCAACATAAGAGATCAACAGTTTCTCCCCTTCTGCAACCTGCAGGGAAAATTCTCCCTTTTCATTGGTTGTTGTAGTGTGTTTGGATGAAAGTGATCTTACTGTGGCGCCGGCTATCGGGGTACCGTCTGCGCCCACGACTGTTCCTTTAACAGGCTCCCGTGAAACAACCTGGTCGTACTTGTCAGGGGTTGGTATATTAGCCCGGGAATAGCTAATGCACGATAACCATACTCCTACCATAAATAGTAATCGAATGTTCATACGTAAACTCGTATTAAGTGTTGGTTAAAAAAAGATGCGCTTTGGACAAAAGAACCCTCACATCACAAAAACTGCTTTTTTGTAATGCATGAAATCTTTGTAATGACTATCTTTTGAAAATCGGGTTTCTATAGGCGCATACACAGAATAACTTCCCAACCCCTAGTGAGTAACAATTTGGTAATATGGGGGTGCTTTAAAACAAAAAGCCCCCGATGTACCGGGGGCCTTCCTATTACTTTATATGATAATTTATAGATTAAGGATATACTACCTGCCAGCCATTGGCTTTTAATTCATCCAGTGTGTATAGATAGCTTTTATATAAACCCCGGTTGATAATTTCAGCTGCCGGGTAAACTTTTAAGGAATCAATATTAAATATCAATATGCGTAATTTACCAGATGGTATTTGGCTCAGGAATGTCGATTCCCAACAACCGGTTATGGTGTATTTTTTATTACTATTAGGGTCTACGTTTTTTGCAGGGTTTACGCTTGTTATCTGTTCGTTGGGAACATAGCTATCAAGCACCAGAGAGTCGTTGGGGTATTCATGGCTGAGTCGAAATGTTATTCTATCAGAAGAATTATTCACTATGGTTAACCGGTCGTCGCTTTTATTAAAAAAGGTGGCCGGGCATTCCTCTTTATTTCTTTTGCAGGAAGATGCCACCAAAAGGCAAACTATAGAAACTAGAAATAATATTCGCATCCAATATGGCTTTATTGATTCCGATTGAAAATAAATAAAAATGGGGATACATCATAAACGAATAGATAAACGTGCAGTTTTGGGCAATAGCCGTGTAGATTTGGCCGATAACTGTATATTTTGAAAACAATAAAGTATCAGACCCTTTTCTATATTAAGAAAGCTTTGTTTAATCAATTCCCTTCAACAACTCTTCCAACACTGTAGGGTCCATTTTTACTTTTACCATGCCCATGGGATGAAAGCGTTTGTTCGGTTGGTTATAAGCTGCATATACAATGGTGTATACATTGTCGCCTTCAGGGATCAGGCAGAGCGGTGTGCGCATGGTGCTCCACCAGCGTTTTACTTTGGTATGCAGGGGAAGATAGCGGGCTTCACTCCAGTGCAATCCATCTTTTGAAAGCGTGTACCCGATCATGTTGGGAAAATGATGTGCACCGCCATCAGGGCCACCATCGAACACAGTTATATAAGCGCCGTTTTGTAATTTATAAACAAGGGGATTTTCAACAAACTCAGGATTAATACTTTTAACCGGGTTCACCGTAGTGTCCAGGCGTTTCCATGGACCATCCATAGACGCTGATTTTGCCAGTCCGATAAACCAGCCGGTACCAGTATTCTTTGGATAATCGGCCCAGGTTTTAAAAGGATAGGCGCCTGCATAAAAACCCAGCCAGCCATCTTTTACCGGGAAAGGATAAAATGAAGCAACGCCTTGTCTTCCTTCCCAGGGCTGCGCATCCAGACCTGGCTCCATGATCAGCTGCCCCTCATCGTAAGGACCACCAATGCCTTCCATCCCTTTGGTTTTGGATTTTGTGCACCAGATACGGCCAAAGGAATGGTTGGGTTGTATGTTGCGATCGACCGTATACGTAAGGTAATAACCATACCACCGGTCTTCCTTTTCATTAAACACGGCATTGTACGACCAGATAGCCCCCCGGCGATCGTTCATCGGGTTGTCTTCTTCTGCAATGGCATATTTACCACTTGCCTGATATATAGTGCCCACCCGTTTCCAGTGAATGGCATCAGGGCTTTCCCAATGGCCAATGCGGGTTTTCACCCGGTCGTAATAAGCTGCTACGCCCATTTCACCGGCACGTTCGGTTGGAAACATATGATAGGTATTGCCCACCTTCACACAGGTACCGCCTTCAAAACCACCCTGGATCCCTTCCGTACCGGGCATTCCTTCATCGATAACCGGTTGATCGGGTCCACCGATGATCTCAAAAAGCGGGTGGCCATCTGTAAACCCATCGGTAATATAAGGACGCCAGAGCCGGCCATCTGGCTGGTGGCCGCCTTGCGTTAATAATGGTTGATTAACGCCAATAACACCGGCAACAAATCCGTCTTTACTTTGACAGGTCACGGTTTGCCAGCCTTTTTTATAAGCTACCTTGTATATATTATAGGGAGGAAGTCCGGTAATGGTCAATGCACTATCGATTACCAGTTGCGCATTGTTCAATTGCTGGCCTTGTGGAAGGGCAATGAGCACATTTACCGCTGAAGCAAATTTCAGTTGAACGGTATTGGTGCCATCCATACTGCTGGCTCCGGTTAATTCGATAAGCGCCGGCGCTATACGAACGACCGAATTTTTATTGCCGGTAAAAGGATAGCAAGGGTTCGTTAACCGGAAGGTATGGCCTTGTGAAGGCTTAACAGAGAAGACGGCAGGTTTCAGGGCTACCTGCTTTTCCTGGGCAACAACACCAACTGCAGCGAAAACAACAAGAATAGTAAAAAAGAGAGATCTGTAATTCATCATACGGCAATAGATTAGCTATCGCTGTAAAGCTAACCCCTACCTATGAAAAATTGTCCTGTACTATCTGGTAATTTTAACAAAAAGCCCACCTACTCCGCCAACAGGCGGACTCGGCGGGCTAAGGGTAAACACCATTCTCATGTGACCCTCCTTTCTATCGCACTGAACTCAACTCACTTCTCCTGTAACCTTACTGTAAATGCGCTCTTAAGAACCAGGCCATCTTCTCATGTCTTTGCATTAACCCGGTAATGAAATCACTGGTGCCTTCATTGTGGTACTGACTGGCAAAAGAATCGATGAGTTTACGCAGCTTGAAAATAATGTGGTCATGATCTTCGAGCAACTCCTTAATGAAACCTATGCCATCATTCCGTTGCCGGAACACTTCTGTTAATTCTGTCAGCTCCAGGTAGGCGCCCAGTGTAGCCGGTGCATAATGTCCCAGTTGTCGTATCCGTTCCGCTACCTCATCTACCATATCTGCCAACTCATTGTACTGGGTTTCAAAGAACAAATGTTTATTGATAAAATCGGGGCCTTCTACATTCCAGTGGGCATTCCTTGCTTTTGTGTAGAGTACAAATTCATCGGCCAGTAACTTGCTTAACTCGTGGGCAACTTCTGCAGTATTGGCTTCACTGATACCTATATTCGCTTTCATGATTCATTATTTTATTTCGTCGTTGTTGTTGTAAAGCAGGTGCAACTTACTACAGCCTGAAAACCTGCTCAAGAGCCAGTCGTTGAACAAGCCAAATGGATCGTTAATCGGGTCATTTGGCAAGTCGGCCATATTCTTTATCTTTAGAATATGAATGTCCTGATAGTAGACGATAATGAAATAGCCAGAACTACACTGCTCCAGCTTGCCGGCCGGGTAAAGGACATTACCGTTGTTGGGGAATGCGCCGACGCCATGCAGGCATACAATCTACTGCTGGAGGAAGCAGTAGATGTCATTTTGCTTGATATTGAAATGCCGGGCATGACTGGTCTGGAATTGATCCAGCACCTCGGCGCCAAACGACCCCTGATCATTTTCACCACCTCTAAAAAAGAATATGCGGTAGATGCATTTGAATTGAATGTGGCCGATTACATTGTAAAGCCCATCACTACCAGCCGATTTATACAGGCCATCGATAAAGCCCGGGACTTACTGGAAAGCAAGGATGACCAGTTCAATATCAATACGAACGAATTTATATTCATCCGCGATTCGAATGTGGTGCGAAGACTGGAACTGAATGATATTCTTTTTGCGGAAGCCATGGGCGATTATGTAAAACTGCACACCAGCCAGCGGTTCTATGCCATTCACAATTCCCTGAAAGCAGTGGAACATCACCTGCCCGCACAAAAGTTCCTTCGCGTGCACCGATCGTTTATTGTAGCTATCGACAAAATTGACACCATAAAGGACGGAGTGCTCATTGTACATGAGAAAACGGTACCGGTCGCCGATGCCTACAGGGCTACTTTGAACAAGAGAATGAATGTGTTATAGGCCATCGCCCCATATTCCTTTTTTACCGATCGATTTTCCTTTTTTACAGAGTACCCGCATTCCAATTGGCACTGCACAATTAATTTAGCACCATGTCAGGAAAAAGGATCATATTCTATATTCTCGGCGCATTTATTACCGGAACAATTATACTCATCTATGTGGAGTATAATTCAACCAAACACCTGAACTCGCTCATCAAGGCCAATAAAGAGCTCATGGGCGAATTCCAGATCACTGAGAACATGTTGAATGCGGCCAAAAGCAAAGTAGTGATTGAAAGAAAGATCCGGGGATTTCTTGAATCAGGCGATACCACTTATTTAACCGGATTGAATATTGAATTTGATGAGATCCAGCGCTCGCAGCAATTTCTGATGGCCATTCCCGGCGATTCCCACACCGTTGCCCTCATTCACAAACTAGACACCAACATTCAAAAAAAGATCAATCTCTTTCATAGTGTGTTGTACGCCTACCACCGGCACAGCGTAACAGCTGCTGAAGACACCATTAAAGCCAATCTGCCCGAATGGGTTTCCTATAGCATTGAAAGCACTGTACGGGACATTACCGATGCCAGAAGGGACGAACTGTCGTTAATAACCAACTCTGTTCAACGGAGCGGACGAAAAGCCCTTGAATTCAGTTATATTCTTATTGCCATGGTACTACTGGCTGCAGGGGTACTGTTATGGTACATCCTTCATATCATGCAGAAGCTGATCAGGTCTGAAAGAAAAGTACGCGAAACAGCACGCATCAAAGAAAACTTTCTGGCCAACATGAGCCATGAGATTCGCACGCCTATGAACGCCATCCTGGGTTTTACTCAATTGCTTTCGCAGAAAAGAATGGATGGGGACGCCAAACACTTTGTTAATACCATTCAGCGTTCAGGCGAAAACCTGCTGACGATCGTGAACGATATCCTCGATATTTCAAAAATTGAAGCAGGCATGATGCGGATAGAAAAGCTGCCCTTCAGCCTGAGAGGACTGGTAAACTCCATAGAACTGATGGTACAACAAAAAGTGATGTCAAAAAGTATCAGCTTAACAATTGCTATCGATAATTCTTTACCCGATATCCTGGAAGGCGACCCGGTCCGGCTAACACAAATAATCAATAACCTGTTAAGCAATGCAATCAAGTTCACCGATAAGGGGGCTATCGATCTACGAATCACCAAAAAAGAGATCATCAATAATGTTGCGACACTCTCTATCGTGATCAGTGACACCGGTATAGGTATAGAACCGCAAAAACTCAAACAGATCTTTGGCCGTTTTCAACAGGCTGATGACACCATTACCCGTGAATACGGGGGTACAGGCTTGGGACTATCCATTGTAAAAGACCTGGTTGACTTGCTGAAAGGGACCATCCAGGTAGAAAGTGCACCAGGCACAGGCACGGCTTTTTATATTACCCTCCCCTACATTATCTCTACCCAACAGATCTCCAATAACCTCGGCATTTCAGAAGTGCCGTTTGCCAATAACACCAATAATAACCTACACATCCTGATCACGGAGGACAATGAGGCCAATCAAAGCCTGCTCAGCCATATTTTCAAAAACTGGAACATTCCATTCGATATCGCCAACAACGGACAGGAAGCCATCGAGAAGCTAAAGACCAACGACTACAATATGGTACTAATGGATATTCAAATGCCCTTGATGGACGGATACACTGCTGCCAGGAAAATACGCAACGAATTAAAATCAGCGATCCCCATTGTGGCCATGACGGCACACGCCCTGCCCGGTGAAAAAGAAAAGTGTTTGAGTTATGGCATGAACGATTATATTACCAAACCGGTAAAACAGGAACAACTGCGCGAATTGATCAATCGCTTCATCTCCTTTGTACAACCCATATCAAACGATGTAATTATAAAACCCGTAGCGGAATCCAACAATTACAAATACATTCAACTCGATTACCTGAAAGATGTTAGTGCGGGTAATAAGAACTATGAGAAAGATGTAACCCAAAAATTTCTGCAGGCAGTGCCTGTAGCCCTGCAACAACTGGAACAGGCTTTTCAGGAGAACAATGCAGAAGCCATGATGTGGATTGCCCACAATTTAAAAACAACCGTGTCGGTAATGGGGCTGAATGATTCGCTCAATCCGCTGCTCGATGAAATTGAGTTGGGCAACTCCGATCAACAACCGATCAGGAATACCATTAATAAGCTAAAAGATTTTTGTCATAGTGCGATGATAGAAGCAAAGGCGTTTATGACATCGCTCGACTGATCATTCCACCAATTGGCAGCTTACCACCCATCGTCCTTCCAGTTGACCTTGCCATTGCTCACATCGTACATGGCCCCAACCAAAAGCAGATCGTGGTCATCATATTTTCTTTTTACCGTACTGCTGTGTTGTAAAATATCATCCATGGTAAGCTTCACATTATTTTTGGCTGTAGCAGCGTAAGGCGGTTTATCATGAGGCACTATGGCTCTTTTAACATGTGTAACCAATTCATACAATTCCCGGGCCGATGTATCAACGTTGCCAAATGCGGCAGCGATAGCTCCGCAGTTGGTATGTCCCATCACAACTATTAAATTCACTCCCTTTTCAGCCACTGCGTATTCTATACTTCCCAGAATATCATCGTCCTGAATGTTACCGGCAACCCGTAAAACAAACAGGTTCCCGATGCCCTGGTCGAAAATAATTTCAGGAGGGACCCGCGAATCCATGCAGGTAAGCACAGCAGCTATGGGATGCTGTTCATCCCCTGAATGCATAATCTGATCGTAGTAGTTATAGGAACTGTCTGAATGAACGTTGACGAAAGAAAACCTGCTTACAAAGTTGGCATTCCCCGCTTTTAGTTTTGCCAGGATGGCATCTGCTCCCTGGGGATGTGCAGCATAAGTTATCACATGAATGGAATCACTGGAAAGGCCAATGGGTTTTTGCGGTCCGCTTTGGCAAGCCATGCCACACCACATGGAGATAATGACGATACTATTACGCATACAACCTGGTTTTATTCATTCTTTTTAAGCTGTGCCCTGAACTCTCCATACGTTGGTATCTTTTGCATAATTTGAGCCCGCATGTATGTCAACAGGTAAACTTCGGCCTGGTAAAACTCGAATGCAGTAGTAGCATCTGTGGCAGTCTTTATCTTTTTGTAATATTCTTCCAGGCTTTTTTCCATGGCCATCCGGTTTTCAAAGTATTTTTTTGCCAGGGAGTCAGCCATCCCGTCTGTCATTTTGCTGTATGAGTTGGCGGTTGCTTCATATAACTGTAACCTGTTTTTGGCAACCGGTGAATTTTTTTGCTGATACTCGTCATAGATTTTCCAGAAAGCAGCAGAATCTTTTGCAGAAACAGAAACAAGCCGGGCAATTGCCTCCTTTTTTTGAACGCCCAGTAAATTGATGATCGCTTCAGCTTCAACATCGGAAGTCTGGGCATAGCCACTCAATATAAAAGCGGCAAAAAACGCGGTAAGAAAGAGCGGTTTCATCATAACAACTGTTTGATTAAAATAACTCAATTATTACCGGATTAAAATGCGCGGAACGTGTTTCACCGTAAAACACGTTTTTTCGTTACCCGCTGGCTTTAAGCTAAAAACATATTTTAAGTAAAATACTTTACGGTTAAATCAGCTGTCTACCAGAAAAAGAAATCGAAAATGGCCAAATTTGTTGATAGCTGTTTTAATGAAATAGAGATGAGAAGAATATACAGAGTTATCCGCCGTCATATCATTACCGGTTTTATTTTTTTGATGCCGGTGCTTGTTGCGGTGGCATTGATCAATAAATTCTGGGACAAGATAATCACCGTAGCCGCAAAGGTATCAAAGCTGTTATTTATAAATGCATTGATTGGCCCCGGAGGAAATGTGCTGGTGGCACTGGTGTTATTATTGCTGCTCTGTTTGGTTGCCGGCTTTTTGGTGAGGCTTACTTTTTTCAAAAAAATGAGTGACCGGATCGATCAAAAACTGACCATTTTTATTCCGGGCTATACAGACCTGAAAAAAGAAGCGCAGAAAAAGATCGGCGAAGTACCAGTAGAAAAAGCAGCTGTTTTTGAAACCTGCCTGGTTCAAGACCAGGAATGCTGGAAACCAGCCTACCTGATAGACATAGCCGACAACGGTGATACCATTGTATTTTTTCCTGCCGCTCCCACCTTTGAAACCGGACAGGTAGCCATTATTCCCAAAGATTGTTACCGCAAACTGAGCATGGATTCGCAAACACTTAATGCCTGTTTAAAGCAATTTGGTAAAGGGATCGTCATTGTATAACCCGTTTGACAAACTTAACGGCAACAAAAAAGCCCACCCCGAAGAATCGGGAAAGGCCTTTTTGTCTGTTGGGGTGGACTGACTAGTTCTTACTTTCATCTGCTACGGCATCTTCCCAATTGTCCCATTTAGGGGTACCGGGATCGAAGCCATCATAGCCATAATTTTGACTCAACTGGCCTTTGTTATTTGCGGTAATGGCCACATAGGGAATCGGCCAGTACATATTCTTTTTATCCATGGTATAGTTGGGGTTGCTGATACCGGTGCTGTTGATCTGTATAGTCCCTTTGTTATACAGGCTATAATGATTGATACGCTGGTACCAATAGCTGCCACCTGTAGGGCCTGTGCCGGCTTGTTTGTCATAATCTTCCAGGTTATACACATTGCCCCATTCATCTGGTTTGCCACTACGGGCCAAACACAGTGATACGCGTTTCAGTTCTACATTACGCCATTCTTCCCAATACAATTCACGGGCGCGTTCATTCATAATATCGCCAATAGTAACAGTGCCCTGATAAAGCTCCGTGCATTTGGCTCTTTGTCTTATGGCATTCAGATCATCTTTAATAGTTGCATCGGCCGGATTTATATAATATTTAGCTTCGGCCCGCAACAGGTAGGCTTCTGCCAGCCGATAGAGATACCAGTCTGCAATACCGCCATTGGTAGCGCCTCTAAGTCCATCTGAACCGGAGATATTGGCTTCGTTTACGGGATCATCCAAAAAGAATTTATAATGGGGCACATCAAACCAGCGGCGAATGGTATCACTGCACAACAGGGCGCCATTGGTATTGTATAAGGTGATCGGGTTACCAAATTCTTTGGACGCTTTGTTGTTAACCTTGTAATCTTCCATGCGGATCCAATTGCCTACCTGGGAATTATGACGCAGGTCGCCCGCATCCATATTGCCGTTAACACTCCACAATGCATTGGTAGAAAAGTTAGTGGGGCGGAAAGTAGCAATACCCCGGCCGAACGCGCGCATATAATCATACTTCGGATTATAGGCCGCATCATTACGTCTTATATTCAACAAGGCCTGTTTGCCATCCTTTGTCTGGATCCGGGTGTCAAAAACAAAAGGATACAGAATGCGCATAGTAAGCATTTGAACAAATGACTCCTGGTCTGAACCCCTGTTTGGCATACCCATAATCACTTCGCGGTTGGCGGCAATGAGTTTATTTTCCGGGCGGTGCAGGTCCCAGATCACATTCCGGGTAATAGGCCAGGTTTGCGGTTCGCCCCCATCGTTAAAAGTGCCAAAGGTGTTTTGCATCAATGAATAACCCGACTGGTTGATCAGGATATCAGTTTGTTCCTTTGCTTTGGCATACTCGCCTATGGCCAGGTAACATTTGGCCAGCAACATCCGGCAGGCGCCTTTGTTTATCAATCCGGTGGTGGCCATATCTTTTTGCTCGGGCACCCATTGAACCGCCAGTTCCATATCCTTCGTGATCATTTGCAGAATGGCATCCTTCTTTGTGCAACGGTAATTTTGTTTAGGTCCTTCCACAATCGTTGTCACAAGCGGTACATCACCGTATTCGAAAACCAGGGCCATATAACGAAAGGCCCGATGAAAATAGGCCCGGCCCTTGTACATGTTTTTAGTTGGCTGGTCAAGCGTTTCAACACCATCCACATACTTTATAATAGTATTGGCGTACATGATCGCCTTATAGGTCTCGGTCCACAAATACCAGATGCTGTTTGTTCTGTCGAGATTCTGAAGCGTGGAATTATCGCTGGTAGGAGTGAGCGTATTGGCTACATCGCACAACATGCTGCGTTTATCGGTAGCACTGGCTACCATCAGTTCTGAAAAAATATATTCCGTACCCAGCGTAAGCATTTCGTTATTATCGGTAGCCCAGTACGCTTTCAGGTGCCGGTCGCACAAAGCCATAGCCGACATTAGTCCATTTTCAGTATTGAACGTAGTGGCAGGTTCGTAAAAGGACAGGGGATCAGGTTTTAAAAACTCCTTGGAGCAACTGCTTACACATATTGTAGCGGCAATAAATAAGGTCACACAACAAAATACCCGATTTATCTTTTTATTTTTTGGTTGCATATCTTTCTCGCTAATAGGTTAGAAAATTAAATTCAGTCCCAGGTTATATACCCGTGTTGCCCAATTGTTATCTGTTTCAGGATCCCCGTATGTCCAGTCTTTCGCGTGCCACGCACGCACATTGCGCACCGTGCCAAATACTTTTACCTTGTTTAAGGTAATCCTAGAAGTCCATGCTTTTGGCAGGGTATAGCCTACTGAAAAATTGTCGAGGCGAACAAAAGAACGATTATACAACATCTGCGCACCTTGTGCGCCTGTAGGACCTTTAGCTTCTATACGCCCGTACTTGTTGGTGGGATGTTCAGGTGTCCAGTATTCTTTTGCCGGAACGTTCTGCAAAGCATAAGTCATGCGTCCACCGTCATCATCCGTATTTAAATACTCGTCGAGCAAACTTTTATGCCCCAGGTAGGAGTAAACGTTGAAAGAGACACTCAGGTTATTCCATAAGGTAAACTCATTGCGTAACGACCAATGCCAGGGCGGAGAAGTTTCACCCAGGAACTCCTTGTCTTTGTCATTATAGACATGGGTTACGGTTCCATCTGCATTTTTCACATCATCGCCAGTGTAGTTATTCGCCACTTTTGGATCGCCGGGTGCCTGGCCATATTCTTTCGCTTCCGCAGCTTCATTAGCCTGCCAGATGCCGGTAACCCGGTAATCCCAGATGGCGCCGATGGATTTTCCTATAAACCACCTGTTGTTGATATCGTCTCTTTCTTTAGATCCTATCACATTCCCGTTTGCATCCATTACATTTTCCTGGTCATAGTATAAATGCACGATCCTGTTTCTATTATACGATAACCCGAAGGTGGTATTCCATTGAAAGTTTTTATTGCGAATATTAACGGTATTCAAAGCCAGTTCTACCCCATTGTTGTTAACCTGTCCCAGGTTAGTGGTAATGGACGGGAATCCGGTAAAATCCGGGATCTTCTGCACCATGATCATGTCATGCGTTTGCATGGTGTAATATTCTATAGAACCGGTTATGCGATCGTTGAGGAAACCAAAATCGAGCCCTACGTTCCAGGCTGTAGTTTTCTCCCATTGCAAATGTGGATTGGCCAACCGGTCTGCATATAAATACCGGTATAAAAGCAACTGGCCGGCCGAATTCAAATACCCCTGCATTCTACCTGCTCCTTCAGAAAGATTCGACAACGCCACATAAGGGTCTTCCAGCGACCGGTTCCCGTTTTTACCGTAGGAAAGACGCAGCTTACCATTACTCATCACATCATTCCATCTGAAGAATTTTTCATTGGTAAACGTCCAGGCCAATGCCAGCGAGGGAAATACCGCATACGGATTGGAACTTCCGAATGCGGAGTACCCATCCCTGCGGATAGAGGTGGTGATCATATACCGGTTGTCATAAGAATAGAACAGGCGTCCCAGCAGGGCGTCTGCCGACTGGTGCGAATCAGAGCTTGAATAAGTGCTGTTCTCCTTACTTCCATTCTTTGTATTATGGAACCCTAATGCATCTGAGGGCAGAATATTACGCGCCTGGATCTTATCCTGCCAGTATTTACGGTCCTCCGCTTCCTGTACCAGTGTCACTATGAAGTGATGGTCTTTACCGAACTTCTGGTCCCAGGTAATGGTATTGTTAAGCGACCAGTCGAAGCGTTTGTTCTGTTCGCGATTGGTTCCCCGGGTTTTGGGATCGGAGCCCGGCAATTCTGCAGACATAAAATAGCGGTCCTCAAAAAACTGGTAGCGGGGCGCAGCATTGAAAGAGTAAGTAATATTGAAAGGCAGTTTTATTTTTCCATTCAAAATTGTATTCAGCACCGTATACCCTTTTTCGAGTTCAAGGTATTTTTTCTGAAAATCGTAATTGTACCCTCGCTGGCTGTATTCGGAACTCAACGGATACTGCACAGGATTTCCAGCCCCATCATCATAATCTGCAAACGGACTGTTCCGCATCATCTGGCTCGTATCAATATCCAGATTACCATCAGAGCGGTCCTGAAAATTTATATTAGCACCCAATTCAAACCATTTGGTCACCCTGGCATCTACTTTCAAATTGGAACGTACAGCCCGGTAATTATCGCTGGCTATGCCACCCTGGTTCTTCAAATATCCCATGGAGAAATAATAGTTCATCCTGTCGCCTGCACCGCTTACGCTGGCATTAAAGTCAGTATTATAACCAGTTCGCAACGTGTGATCGGCCCAGTCCACTGTTTTTCCATCCAGTAAATTCTGCAGGGCATTACCGGTGAAACCTAATCGCTTGGCCCAAATGCTTCTATCAGATTCGTTTGCCTGGTTGGTGGTATAACCCCGCCATTGGTCAATGGAAACGTTGTCGGGCAGCTGATCTGGTTGCATAAAATAGCCGGGCTTACTGGCAAACACTCCTGTCTGATACGCTTCATATGCACCGGTTTGCGCATTTACGCCATAAGTGTTCTTTGTATACCAGTCCTGCCGGTGTTGCAGGTAAGCTTCGGGCGTGAATCTTTTCCGGTAGGTGGATACTTCTGTAGCGCCCACATTCATAGTGGTGTTAATAACAGGTTTGCCTGGTTTGCCTTTCTTCGTAGCAATAAGAATTACGCCGCTGGCGGCTTTTGCTCCGTACACTGCCGCAGCCGAGGCATCCTTCAGGATATCGATCTGTTCTATATCATCAGGATTGATCTCAGACAATTCTCCATAAAAGATCATCCCGTCTAATACGATCAACGGGTTGTTGTGCCCGCCGGCATCATACACGGAACGACGGCCACGCACCTCCAGGTTACCGCCGCCTTTTGCAGAAGGGTCATATCCCACTCGCAAACCAGGCGTACCACGCAGGATATCCTGAACCGTCTTTGGATTTTCGTTGGCTAATCTGTCAGGACGCACCTGAACAATGGACCCCGTAAGGTCCTTCTTCTTCATGGTACCGTAACCCACCACCACTACGTCGTCGTAAGTGGAAGCGGCAGGTTCTAAAGTAATGCTTAGGGAGGCGTTGCCAGTTACTTTCACTTCCTGGCCAACATAACTGATGTGAGTGATCTTTAAAATGGTGCCCTTACCCATCGGTATACTAAAGGCACCTTTCGCATCGGTCTTTACACTCGTACCTGTGCCCTTTACGGCAACAGTAACATCCGGCAATCCGTTACCCAGTGAGTCGGTAATTGTTCCAGTTACAGTTTTATCCTGCGTAAAGCCATTGAAAGAAAGCAGCAGAAAAAAGGGCAGAAGGCAGAGGGCAGAAGGCAGAAAGAATACACCTCTGCGCGGCAATAAAAAGGCATAACTCCGCCTGATTATTTTTAAATGTTTTTCCATGATGGTCAATCGTTTTGGTTTGAATGCAATCGTTTGAACGCTTCCAATTTCGTTACTGTAAAAAAAAAGAACATCCATCGGATGTTCTGTTCAATTTCTTGTCGATTCATTCCAAAATGTTCCTTATTCGTTCAAAAGCCGGAAAGTTTGAGGCAGCGCAACCAATTCTGCTGCTTTCTTTTTATCTTTTTTAAATTGAAGTTCTACAATGGCCGTTCTTCTTGGCGCCACCTGGGTATCAGATGAATGCACATGAAACACATAGAAGAGCTGACCGTTTTTATCCATCAGCACATCGCCATGCCCCGTACCATTTATGCCGATATTCTTGCGGGAAATGATAGGACTGGTGCTGCTTTTGGTCCAGGGACCTGCAGCACTGGCAGCCGTTGCAAAACCTATGGCATAGTCGGGATTGCGAAAATCATTGGCAGAATAGATCATATAATACAATCCATCGTGCCGTAAAACGGTAGGACCTTCGGTCACTTTCCACCGCACGTTTTGTGTGTCTTCCCAGGGCTGCGAGGCGCTGATACATTCCTGCACCGTAGTGGTATCGATAGCTGACAGGTCTTTTGACAGTTCCGCTACAAAAATGCGATTGCCCTCCTGTAATCGTACATGGTATAAATAGATCTTTCCCGATGTATCAAAATACACATAGGGATCTATCATTCGTACCGGCGCTGCCAACGGCTTTTGTTCTTTTTGCGTAAACGGTCCCAGTGGACTGTTGGCGCTGGCTATTCCAATGTGCTCATTGGCAGTGTAGGCCATGTAAAATTTTCCCTGATAAGTAAAGAGCTGCGGCGCCCAAAAACCTTTGCTTCCATAACTTTCGCCTTTGCGCAATACATACCCTTCATCTTTCCAGGTAATTTTATCAATAGAACTATAGGCTTTAAAACCGCTGTCCGAATTCTTTCCCACTGTTCCGTATAAATAGTATTTGCCCTCATTAAAAAACAGGGTGGGGTCTGCCAGCAACGGATTGTTTGTGGCGGCCAGCTGTTGTTTTCCGGTGGTTGGTCCTTCTACAGATAATACCCCATCCTTTACTTTCATTTTATCTATAAACACTACCCGTTCATCGCCGGTTTTACTGGTGCGGCCATGGTATACGCACAACATGGTTTTGCCATCCGGGGCATAAGTAACACTGTTATGGCCGGTGCCGGTAACAATGCCACCTGTGGCTGTATTCTTTTGCAGTACCGGGTTATTGGCCGCTTTTGTAAATGGCCCCAGCGGACTCTTTGACGTAGCATAGCCGACCGCATAATTTTTCCCACCGAAATAATTGGCCGAGTACATGATGTAATAAGTATCGTCTTTTTTGAAGATGCAGGAACCTTCCGTCCAGCGGCGGTTTACCTCTTTCGATAGAACCGACTGGCTTTCCCAGGCAGCCTGGGGATCGTTCATTTTTACCGGCGGGCGCAATAACAAAACCGGTTCGCCGATAACCCCGCTAAAGTCTGGTTTCATTTCCACGCCATACACCCAGCTTTCTTCCACTTCATTAAACCAGCCTTTATCCCGGGCCCAGGTGGCCACTTCGCTTGCAACAGCATGTTTGTAGCAACACCTGGAATAATACAAATAAGTTTTTCCATTATCTGCAAAGAGCACATTGGCATCTATGATCGGATAACCGGGATCAAAAACCGGTTTATCCTGCAGATCAACAAATGGCCCGGTTGGATTATCAGCCACGGCCACACCGATTTTAAAATTCTCCAGTTCTTTGCCGGGATTCACTTTCCACTGTGCGCTGTAAAACAGGTAATACTTTCCGTTTCGTTCATACACTTCGGGCGCCCAGTAAGAATTTTCACCCCAGCCGTTTTTATTATTCCCATAATATACCTGGCCTTCCCGCTTCCAGTTTATTAAATCGGTTGATGAATAAGCCACAAAACCATTGTCGGCGCCGTTGCCGGTTCCATACATATAATAGTTGCCGGAAGTTGTGCGTAAGATATAAGGATCGCCAAACTGCACATTCAACGGGTTGCTGTAAGTGCCGGCGTCCTGGGCATACACATGCCCAAGCAGGGTACAAAAAATAAATAGTAATACAATCTTGTGCATGGGTTGATTTTACTTTTCAAGAAGTGCCGCTACACACCACAGATAGGGCGCCTGTCCGTGATAATCGCCTTTGCTGCGCGGGCGGTCATAATAATATTGCTTATCGTTCTTTTTATTGGTGCCTACACATACTTCAGATACTGCGCCTTTTTCATCGATGTACGGAACCATCGCCAGCCACGCCTTCCGGGCTACAGGTGCATACTCTTTTGCATCGAGCCATTTTTTCTTTACACCGGTAATCATAGCGTAGGTAAACATGGCCGATCCGGAGGTTTCTACCCAGCAGTCTTTCTCATCAATCAACTGGTTCCACATGCCACCCGGAGATTGAAAGTCTTTTAAACTCTTCATCATCGTTTGGTAGCCCTGCATAATCCGTGCGCGGTATTGATTGTTTTCAGGCAAATTGCGCAACAGTTCTGTCATGCCCGCCGCCATCCAGCCATTGCCCCGTCCCCAATAAAACGGCACATCAGGTGCATGGTAAAAAAGCCCGTTCGGCCGTTGCAACTCCTCTAAATATAACACCATTTCTTTAGCCGCCCGGTCAATATATTTTACATCACCGGTTACTTTAAATGCCTGGGTTTGTACAATAGTGATCATATACATGTCATCTATCCACAGCCGTGTTTCCCAGGAGTACCCTTTGCTGGCCCATTCCTTTTGTTCCGGGTTGCTGTTTTCAGGAACCTCCCATTGCGTGTCTGCATAAGGCATTCCCAGTTCCAGGTACTTTTTGTCCTTTGTAATCTGGTACAGTCCCAGCGGCAGGCTGCCAAACATATTCAGGTCCACATGGTTTTTAATAGGCAGCAAGGCTGATTCCGTTGAGAACAATGGCTGGAATTTTAACTCCAAAGAATCAAGTAGTTTTTTATCGCTGGTCAGTGAAGCATACTTAAGCGATCCATTCCAATAAAATGTTTCGGGATAGCTGATCCATTTGCCTGCATGCAAGGCATGTTTGGCATTTATAAAACGGTAGGCGATCAATTTACCTACCTCCTGCGGCGTTGATCCTTTGGGAAATTTAGTAAGGCTGCTTTCCTGGGCAAGCATTAATTGAAAGGGAAGCAACAACAACATGGTAAATATCTTCTTATACATGCGCATTAATTTTTAAACCGGAAGGCCGATACTTCTGCCAACCCGGGTTGTTTTTGGGTGTCATAACCCGATACGGGAACCAGTTTAAAATACCGGCATTGCATCCGTTGCGGCAAAGCCACGTACTGTTTTAACAGATCGATATTATTGAGCGTAAACATCCCCACACTATCCCAGCTGGTGTTATCATTACTGGTTTGGATTGTCAGTTCCTTTATTTTACGGTCACCCGATTTTTGCGAAATGATAAAGCCATCCACTTTAGCCGTTGCACCCATATCTACAGCAATCCAATGATCGGGATAGTTGGTCGGATTGGTTGAATACCGGGTGATCCAGTAGGTAGTGAGTGTATCATCGATCAACCGGATGGCAAGCCGGCTGTTGTTATTCTCTTCAGAACTAAATCCGGCAATTGACCAGTTGGTTTTAGGATAGATCAACCGCACCGTTTCTCCGGCCGGGCGTTTCAACGGTTGGTTGATGGATACCGGTTCACCGAAATTGGGCGTTCCATCTGTATTCCAGGTAAATTTCTGAATGCGTGGGTTCCGGCTGTTGCCATCTCCCCCATTGGGCAAACTGCGTGCATGATAAATGATCCAGTCTTCGTTGCCATTGGGCGATTTAAAGAACCCGTTGTGCCCCGTGCCGTAAGCACTGCTTGCTGCTTTCATGGAAAAAACCGGTGTGGTGTTTTTCGTCCAGTCAGCTGCATTCATGGGGTCGCCGTTTTCTTTTAGCGACAGCATACCCAAACAGTATCCATCTACCCAATAGCCACTGCCCGAGTAAACAACAAATACCCGGCCCTGCGGATTGATCAGCACTTGCGGTCCTTCGTTGATGGGGTTTCCTTTTTTCTCCCAATCATAGGTTGGGGTGGAGATCATTACCTTTTCACTGGATATTGTCCAGGGGTTACTCATTTTGGCAATGTAAATACTCTGTGGCGGGGCGCCGGCATTTCCTCCAGACCATAACATATACAGCTGACCGTTGTGATTCAGAATGGTGCCGTCTATAGCCCATTGGTTGGTAACATCGGCTACTTTCCCTTTAAACTCCCAGGTACCTTCTACGGGTGTAGGCGAAGTATTTTCCACTACGTACATGCGGTGGTTGGCATTTGATCCATCATCGGCCGCAAAATAAAAATACCATTTACCGTTTATCTCATGTAGTTCGGGTGCCCATACATTTTTTGAATACGCTGTACCAGCAAGTGGTGTCCACACTTCATACCGGCGTGCAGAAGCCAGCTCCGACATATTTTTTGTTTCCAGGATCACCAATTTGCTGCCCTGCGTATAGGTATAATAGTAGGTGCCGTTTTTTTGTACCACCCAGGGATCGGGACCACTGGTTAAAACAGGATTTGTAAAGGTGCTGTCAACGATCAGTCCGGACAGATCATCCCCCGGTCCATCGGGAGCACCGGGAAACCCTATTCTATGGCAGGCGTTCAACAAAAAAACACCACCCAGCAAAAATGCATTAATGATTAACTGTTTCATATATTGGTTTGATTAGTTGCGCTTCTGAACTATATTCTCCCCTGATGAACTTCCCTCATTAACCAGTACAAAGTTTTTGAAAAACGCCGCTTTCTCCAGCGGGCCTTTTGACACCAACCCTATCCGAACGGCCCTGTCCCACGGTGGCAGGTAAGAGATATCGGCGGCGGTATTATTCAGCACATTAAACTGTGCACCATCGGCACTGTACATAAAGGTGACCTGTGTATTATTTTTTACCTGCGCTTTGAGGCTGATATTTGAAGGTTGTTTAATTTTTTCTTCAGCAAGTACCTGTGTTTCTCCCTTCCTTACCTGTACCAATCGGATAGTATTGCTGTCGACTATTGCAGATAAAATATTCTTATCATCCCCTATCAGGGCAAGACCGGCCTGCGAGGTGGTGTTTTTTTGTACCGTAACTTCAGCCGTATAATCGCTGGCGATCACAGACTGGCCAATATAAGCGCCGGCAATGGAAGGAAGTGCCTGTAGTTGTAATGTGTTGTTGGCGATCTTGTATTGCACCTGTTGAAAAATGCTCCAATGCCAGTTGCCGGTGAGGGTTTGATTGGAAAAATCATCCTCATTTTTTTCAGTAGCTTTTACTTTACCATAATTACTTCCATTTAGGAACCGCACCCAACCATCGGCTGTAAACTCGAACTCATTCAGCAGTCCCTGTCTTCCGCCGTATGCACCGGAATTGGTACTGTAAGCATGGTATAGAAAATAATACCTGCCATTCTTTTTCACCGGAGTGCCATGGCCCGGACATTTCCACTCGGCATTGGCCGACAACACCGGGTTCCCCGGATATTTTTCCCAGGGGCCCAACAGGCTTTTAGCTCTTGCAATACCGGTTCCATAAGTGCATGATTTACCACAGCAGGCAGCTGCAGCATAAAAGGCAAAAAAATAATCGTTCTGTTTTATTATCGAAACCCCTTCCACCAGGCCTCTTTCCCAGGGCACATCGCCACGGAAAAGTTCCTTCTTCTCTCCTACCAGGGCCGTTCTGTCTTCCTTTATTTCTGCCGCCCAAATGGGGGTAGGTTTGCCAATACTATTCCCATCCTCTTTCCAGATCAGGTATAACTTTCCATGCTCATCCCGCATAGGAAAAGCATCTATAGAACCATCATCCTGGCACATAAGCGGGCCAAGGTCAGTATAAGGACCTTCGGGTTTATCGGCTACGGCAACTGCCACACAAAGATTTCCTCCCTTTTTGTGCCCAGTATAATACAGGTATACCTTACCATTTTCGTAGGTGATTTCGGGCGCCCACAGGTAATAGTCGGCCCAGGTGGGCATTTTTGTAAACACATGACCAGCTCCTTTCCAGTTTACAAGATCAGTAGAGTGGTATAAGGGAAAAGCGGGAAACCAGTTGGAGGTAGTACCAACCCCCCAGTATTCATTACCGATTTTAACAACTGACGGGTCGGGATGATCACCAGGCAAAACCAATTGCTGGGAATAACTATTGAAAATAAACAGGCATGATAGCAATGACAAAAACAATCGCATGATCGAAATAAATAAACCCCGTCCAAATTCTTTGTTCAACCTTTTGTCGAATTGTACCAAACCGGCAATTTATAACCACCATTTTTTATATATTTGAACGAGGGAATATGCGCTTGCTGTACAACTTCATTACGTCGATACTATCATTGCTGTTGGCCGTATCCTCATCCTTTGGTCAATATTACTTTAAACATTACCAGGTGGATGACGGGCTGGCTCACAATGCCGTCACTTCTATCATACAAGACAATAAGGGACTTATCTGGATTGGTACACGCGATGGGATCAATCGCTTCGACGGCTATACCTTCAAAACCTGTGAATACAAAAAGAATAAGTTTGGCAGGATAGGCAATAACGTAATAAATGCCATTGCAGAAGATAAGAACGGAATGATCTGGGCCGGAACCGGTAAAGGCCTTTTTAAATACGATCCGGGTAAAGAACTCTTTTTTGAATTGGAAGCAGCTCCCAAAGAATATACCAGCAATCTTATTATAGATAAAAATAACGACCTGTGGTGCCTTGTTAATTTCACCCTGTGCAAATACACGGCCGCCGAAAACAAGTTCGAAGACTTAAAAACAACAGCCTCCTATATTGCCCTGGATGCTGACATGAATTTGTGGATGGGCGATAATGATGGAAACATCAGTATATATGATCCGAAAAAAACAACAGCCACCAGGATCAGGATTGTTGACAAAAACCTCCCGGATAATGCCCGCTCTGTAAGCAAAATATACCCCATCAACAGGAACGAACTTTTGATAGGCTGTTTTAAACAGGGATTAAAAAGATACAACACACAAACCGGTACCGTTACAACTGTGCCCCTGCGTACAGACAATAGCGACATTTATATTCGGGACATTGCCATTGACAATGACGGGTTATACTGGATCGCTACGGAATCGGGGATCTATATTTATGACCCCGTACTCCAGGTAAGCAGGAACCTGGTAAAACAGCCCGGATCGCCTTATGCGATCAATGACAATGCTGTTTACACGCTTTGCCGGGATAACCGCGGCGGCATGTGGGCCGGCACTTATTTTGGTGGAGTAAACTATTGTTCCAAAGACAACGCCAGATTTGAAAAGTTCTATCCCATACCAGGTATCAACTCCATATCGGGTGAGGCCGTGCGGGAAATATCTGCAGACAACGATAATAATTTATGGATTGGAACCGAAGATGCTGGCATCAATAAACTGGATTTAAAAACCGGTGCCTTTACAAAATACCGGGCAACGGAAAAAAAAGACTCCATTCCTTATCCTAATATCCATGGCTTACTGGCATGGGACAACCAGTTATTTATTGGTCCGTTCTTTCAGGGCATGGAAGTAATGGATATCCGCACAGGCGCCATTACAGACCGGTTTAAATTTGTAGGCAGTAAAAACGACCTGTTAAGTGATTTTGTAATTTCCATTTACCGAACAAGAGATAACAGTTTGTTGGTAGGAACCGCGTATCATGGCTCCGGTTTATTTGAGTACAACATTCAACATAAAACATTTACCCGCATTCCCCAGATACCCTATAACTCTTATGTGTTTGATATTTTTGAAGATTCCAAGGGGAATATCTGGACAGGAAGCGTAAACCAGGGCGCTTTCTACTATAATCCTAAAACAGGCCAGCATGGCAATTTCCGTTTTGGGGATACCGTGAATGCACAATACACCAATGAATTTGCTGTATATAATATTTTTGAAGACAGCCATCACGCCCTATGGTTCGCCACTACCGGCAGCGGGCTGATAAAATTAAGTGCCGATTGGAAAAGCACCACGCGGTACAATACGGAAAACGGACTGCCCACCAATGTACTGTATGGTATTCTGGAAGATGGGACAGGGCATTTGTGGATCAGTTCTCTCAAAGGCCTTATCCGTTTTAATATCGCCAACGGGGAAGTAAAGGTATATACACAGGCAAACGGACTGATCACCGATCAGTTCAATTATAACTCGGCCTACAAACACACCAATGGGAAGATGTATTTTGGTTCCGTAAAAGGAATGATCGCTTTTGATCCTGCATCTTTCGATCAGAAAGAACCTAGTCCGCCCACGTATATAACCGGTTTTCAACTCAACAATACAGAAGTAATACCCAATGCGGAGAACAGCCCGTTGAATAAATCCATTCTGTACACAGATACGCTGGTGCTTGCATACGATCAGAATAATTTCAGCATTGAATTTGCCGCATTGAATTACTCTGCCCCCGAAGTAACCAGGTATAAATATTTAATGAAAGGGCTCGACAAATCCTGGACCTATCTAAGCACCAACCGCAAAGCTTACTTTACCGATCTCTCGCATGGCAACTATGAATTTATTGTTCAGGCCGAAAGTAATGTCGGAAGCTGGATGGGAAAAGAACGCAAGCTGTTTATCAAAATATTGCCACCCTTTTGGAAAAGCACCACGGCCTATATTTTATATACGCTGTTATTATTTACAGCCATCTATGTAGCCACTCGCTTATACCGGCAATACCTCGATAAAAAGAACCTTCGCAAACTGCAATTGTTCGAACACGAAAAAGAAAAGGAAATCTACCAGGCAAAAATTGAATTCTTCACCAACATTACCCACGAAATACAAACCCCGCTTACATTGATTGCGGGGCCAATAGAATGGTTGAAGAAAAAATTTGGCAAGGACCCTGAAATAAATAAAAGCCTGACGATAGCAGAAAAAAATACCAAACGCCTGGTGGAATTAACCAGCCAGCTGTTGGATTTCAGAAAGACTGAAGCCAGCCAGTTCAGTTTAAACTTTGTAAAAACAGATATTGTAGCAGTGATCACCGACCTGGTAACCGGCTTTAAGGAACAGGCGGCTTCTAAAAATATTCATCTGACTATAGACTTGCCGGCCAGCCATTTTATGGCCTTTGTAGACCGGGAAGCATTTATTAAAATAAGTTCGAACCTGGTATCGAATGCCGTTAAATATGCAGCAACGAGTGCCATTATACGCATCACAACGGTAGAAAGTACAGATGAACATTTTACCATCCGTTTCATCAACGATGGCAAATCTATTCCTGACGAATTCAAAGACCAGATCTTTGAACCATTTGTAAGAGTACGCGGAAATAGTAAACCGGGCACCGGCATTGGCCTGTCGATTGCCAAATCACTCACGGAGCTGCACAATGGATCACTGCAGTTAACCTCAGGCGGAACCGATTCAATTATTTTTGAATTGCGGATGCCTGTACACCAAAAATTTGAATTTCAATTAAGCAGCTGGAAAAAGATCGAGTAATATGACAGACAGTATTCTTATTATTGATGACAACGAAGACATGCTGGAGTTTTTATCAGTAGTTTTAGGCGACACCTACAAACTGCATCTTGCATTGAACGGAGAAATTGCCCAGACCATTTTAGACAGTGAAGTGATCAACCTGATCATTTCTGACATCATGATGCCGGGTATTGACGGGTTTGAATTATGCCGCAAGATCAAATCAAATGTGGAATACTGTCATATTCCTATCATTCTGCTTACCTCCAAAAACACCTATAAAGCGCACATAGAGGGGTTGGAAGTGGGCGCAGATGCTTACATACAAAAACCGTTCTCCTCAGAGTTATTGCAGGTGCAAATTGCCAACCTGTTAAAAAACCGCCGGAAAATAAAAGACCATTTTGCCAGCTCGCCATTTGACGATGTGGGCGTAATGGCGCATTCAAAAACCGATGAAGCCTGGTTAAAAAAACTCGACGACTATATAAGAGCCAATATTAAAGACCCGAACATCGACATAGACACCCTGGCCGAACATATGTTCATGAGCCGGACCTCCTTTTACCGGAAAATAAAATCGCTTTCTTCCTTATCACCAAAAGAACTGATTGATATAACCCGGCTGAAGAAAGCAGCCAGCCTTATTGCCGAAAATGAATTTTCATTATTCGAGATCTCTAAAAAGGTAGGTTATAGTTCACAGAGTCTTTTCAGCCGCAACTTTCAAAAGTATTTCAACATGTCGCCGGGCGAGTATTTTAATTCATTGACCAGGAAGTAAGTATTCTACAGCAAGATTTTTTTAGCTACGCATTTGGGAATACCCGTTCTTAAAGGAGAGGGAATAAAGGTACCAGGATATTTTGGTGTTATCTATAAAATATCTTGTTTGACAGCCTACTCAATTAAACCTTTCCTATATGCGCATAAATGACGGCGATATTCAAATAATTATCCGGGCGGCAGCCATTCTGGAAAAGGAATACAAATACCATTATACGCACCGCGAGCTCGCTTTGAAAGCAGGCACTAATGAATCTAAACTTAGAGTTGGATTTAAGCAGATCTATAAATGTACTATTCATGAATATCTTACAAGGCTCCGCATCACAAAAGTGAAGGAAATGCTTCTCGCCACTGACTGGCCTTTGCAGGCCATCGCAACTTCCTGTGGTTATAAAAATCCCAGCCTGCTGATAAGAAATTTCAAAAAAAGTACCGGTTTGACACCTTTGGAATGGAAAGCAGCCAATAATTCCATAGCAGGCAATTTAAAACGATAATGATCAGCTTATATATTCTATTGATTTTGTAGGGTTTTAAGGAAATACCCCAATAAAAAACCTAAAAAACGGATTAGACAATAGAATAAATGGAAGATACAATTATTAATCTTTACCTTGCAATAGAAGCAATCGTACCCCGTCTGAGTTAAACAATGCATATATTTTCTTTCTGGCCTCTCAGCTTTGTGAATGATATTGACAATACTAACTCCGCTCTACTCAACTGAATGAATTTGCCTTGCTTCTTTGGCTTACTATATCTTAATTGAATGAATGAGCTTGCACTGGTTTTCAATTTTTTTGAGGTCCTGACCTCCTATAATTGAATTAACAGCAGACAGGCAGCACAAGAAAGCTGCACATAAAAAATCTTATCACCATGCAAACACAAACATTTCAAACAAATCTTCTCTTAACGATACTTCTTTTCTATTACTACAGCTCCCGATGTTAATTAGTTATTGATGTTACAAAAAAGACTGGCTTTCCATTAGAACGTAATCGTTTTGAGCTTTCGTTCTTTCAGGAAGCTGGATACTATTTGCATGTCTATACTAAAAGGCAATGCAACGACATACTATTGCTTAACTGGAGAAGTATTAAACCTTATTAACATGAGCAAATCCTCAGAAACAAACTCCCGGAATGTAATACCGGAAGTAAAAAAGGAGCTGGATAAAAATTATGCTGCCGACAGCACCGAAACACTGGCAACAAATTATAACATTAGCCGAAATACATTGCAAGGCGCATTTAAACAGGAGTGCGGTGTGGGTATACGAAAATATAAATTGGATCAGCGAATGGAAGCTGCCCGAAACCTGTTGAATAATGGAATAGGAATTAAGGAGATCGCCTTTACGCTTAAGTATGGAACAATAAGTGCATTCAGTCGCGCATTTAAGAAATACTATCGTGTATCCCCAAAGGAATGGAACAGTGCTGTGCAAAATGTATACTGAAATATTTGGAATGGGGTATTGGGGAGTTGTATCTTGCTTGTAGAAATACAAACAATCCCCCTCGATTATCTGACCGTACACTGTTAAAAACTTCAAGAAAGTGACGATATAGAAACAATAGGTCTTATTGCTTATTCAGAATGGCTTGGTGTTGGCTTTAATCGGCTATTTGGTTTTTTATAGTATATAATTCATCAAATGCATTATTATGGAAGAGACAACTTTAAGCGGAAGATTACCAACTGAAGAACTAACAATTAAAAACAGTAACAAGAAAAATAATCTGTCAGGCTTCTTTCCTGTAAGTAGCAATAAAAACATGGATTCGCTTATTCTCAATACTATTACTATTTTTTTTGCCGGACTCTTTTTCTACCAGGCTATATATAAGTTAGTTGATCTTCAGAATTACGGCAGGTGGCTGTTTTTTTCTCCCTTTATCCACAATCACTGGTCAATATTAAGCGTATTAATACCAATTGTTCAAATTGTTACCACGCTTCTATTATTAATTCCAAGATTTCGAACAGTAATGCTTTACTTCCTTTTTGTTTGTTTTTTGGGATATTTAATTTACCTGGTAACCGGACAACAAAAAGGTTATCTGATCATGCAGCCATATGAAGTATTCTGGTTTCTTCCTAAATGGAATTTAATGATTTTGTTGAATGCATTTTATAGCTTCACTGCATATAAAGCAATCACGATAGATCAAAAATTAAAACTTAGTCTGAGATAGACAAAATAATTCATAGCGCGTGAATCCACTTAGAATATATAAAGTGGAAAGTGACCTCCGCCTTCACTTTAAAAAATTCGTGACGACGAAAGTTTAATGGTGGAAACAACCTGGTTTAACTGGGAAAAGGGGATGCCGAAAACCTTACAGAGTAGGCACAAATTTGACAAACACTCATTTTATGAAAAAAGCAAGATTGATTCTGGTTGCTACAGCTTTGCTGGCAACAGTAGGGGTTTTTGCTAAAGTTTCCAACCATGCTAAGGTTAGAGCAACCACTCCTTTCATTTTTGTTCATGGCGCGTGGACAACAATTGAAAACGCGCTCTCTACAACCGCAACCGGAAGTCAGGCAACCGTATCTGGAAGCGCCGGCAGCGGTATTTTAATTTATAACAGTGGTAGTCTCTCCAGCCCTCTGTATCTTCCTTAATTTATTTTCATTTGGAAGAGTAAAAATTATTAATGGGGGATGTTCCCCCATTAATATTCATAACGCCCGTTAATTAAATCGGCTTCTCATTAACATCACCTTCAATAATTAACGCTGGCTATACCTGCTTTGTTTCCAACTGTCCTATCCAAGTAATAGCACAGTTCGATTCTAGACAAATCCCATGCAATAATTTTTCCATTATCGTCCAACAGAACTACGGTTGTATTAGGCATTGCAGCAAATCCATATTCATGATACACCTTTTCGACAATGCCATTCGCCCCTTTCAAATCAGAAACATTATACCATGGTAAGTCAGCAGATGAAATTTTCCATTTTTTCTCACTCGTATCTGATGAAATGCCAATAATATCTAAGCCTCTGGAATGATATTTTTTATACAAATCCAGAAGTTGCTGTTGGGTATCATCAATTTTATATGAATTATTGGCCCAAAATAAAACTATAACGGCTTTACTTTTTGCTACAATCTCTTTCAATTGAATCGAATTACCTTGAGTTGATTGTAACTTAAAGTCAGGAAACATCTGATTTATTGCTAACGCGGCATCCTCTTTAAGCAGTTTACCGAATTTCGTATTTTTATCATATTCTGTTAACCCTTCGTAAATTTTAGGAAGAATACTCAAATGTTCACTTCTTACATAATCATGTTCCTGCGAAAGCAGACAAGGGAAATTATCAAAATAAGTATAAGGGTCTATTAGCAAAGATTCCCATGCTTTTGTCACTAATTTTTTTGCCTGTATATACCCATCAACGAGATCAGCATTTTTATCATAATCAGTAACAGAATTAATTGCTTTGTCTATCCTTATTTTGCATTGATTGTGAAATTTAAGAGCCGAAAACAGCCTGAAAAAACCATTATTAACCTTACTACCTGTCACCGTAATAAATCCATTGATTCCACCAATTGGCATTTTATCAATACTAGTGTCGCCTTCAATGTTTATTTGATCATCATTGTCTATCACAAGCGCTATAAGTCTGTTTGAATAGGGCCCATCTAAGATATCGATCCAGTGAAAGTGAGGGCCACCAGGTACATTTCCGGTGAAGCTAAACTTCCCATCCGTCACTACACAAGAGTCAACTCTATAAGTATCCCACCCCATTTCGAAACGCCTTATAAGTAATTTAGTGCCATTTGGCAAACCCGCTATATGTCCAGAGACTGTAAACGCAGAAACAAACTGCATGCAGAATATAGTAACAACTATCAACAGGATACTCTTTTTACCACATACTAATTTCATTGTTGTAATTTTTGTTTTTTAAATCAATTAATATCCGGCGTTTTGACCCAAAGCTGGATTGGCTAAAATTTCCGGTAATGGAATTGGATAAAGCCTGGCTGTAGAACTCCACGTTGGTTTTGCAGAAGCAAGGACAGCATCCACCGCTCCTGTTCTTTTCAAATCTAACCAACGATGTCCCCATTCTGCGAATAGCTCAACCTGTCTTTCATGGACAATTGCTTTTAATATTGAATCTTTTTCATTGGGGCCATTGTAAGCGGGAAGACCCGCACGACTGCGAATTTCGTTAACATCAGAAATAGCTCCGCTTAAACCTGTCCCTGCACCATTTGCTCTTGCTTCAGCCCGAATCAGATATTGTTCTGCCAGTCTTAACACCATGTAATATTCATCTGGTTTCACATTGTAATTACCAAACTGTGTTTTATATTTATAAGGATAATAATAGAATGTACCTTGATAATTGGTACTATCCACCCAATTTTTTCTGCGTAAATCACCAGGCTCAAAAGCATTTAATAAACCAGGGGCAATATAATAATTGGGGTTACCTGAACCAGGTGGAAATGGAATAAAATTAAACGCTTCGATAATGGCAAAAGGGAACTGGGTACTGTCTATTTGAAACTGAAGAATTGCTTCCTGGCTACCTTGAAGAAAAACATTATTTAAGTTATCAAGAATGAAATCTGAATTATTGATTACGTTCGTTGCGTAAGACTCAGCATTTGCCCAATCTTTCTTAAATAAATATACTCTGGCAAGTAAGGCCGATACTGCTGCTGAAGTAGCTCGAATTCTTCTTCCTCCATAACTTGAAAAACCAGCAGAAACAAGCCCCTGTGCATCTTTCAGATCGCTTTCTATCTGATTAATGATCGAATTTTGACTTGTGCGATTAAGATTATCTGTAGCATTAAATTGTGTGGTGTTAACCAATGGAATATCACCATAAAGCTGCGTTAGATAAAAGTTCGCAAATGCGCGTAAAAATTTAACCTCTCCTGTCAATTGTTTTTTTGTGTTAACAGGAATTCGATTTGAGGCATTTAACCCCTCCAAAACCGAATTACATTGATATATGCAGAAGTATGCCCCTTTCCAAATGCTGTTTAGAAGATAGTAGTTGTCTGAAGTGAGTTTATTATTCTGAAACTTCAATATATTTTGATCGGTTCCAAAGTATTGCAACTCATCAGCAGATAAACCTACAAAAGTTGTGACAGCTCCATTTCCAAAGCTAAATGTGCTATTCGCGGTGAACGCATTATAAATTGAGGCAACAGACTGTATAGCGGTGCCCTCGGATGAAAACACTTCATTAGTAGTTATCGTAGTAGAAGGTTCCGCAATTTGAACCATTTTCTTACACCCTAAACATAACACTATTAGTAGTAGAATGGATAATGAAGCTTTTATTCTGGTTGAATTTAAATCAATCATAATTTTCGATTTAAAGATTAAGCGAGATGCCTGCGACAATTACTTTCAGAGTAGGTAAAGTACTTGGTGATCTTGTTTCAGGATCTAATCCTTTATACTTTGTAATTGTGAAAAGATTTTGTGCATTTATAAAGAAACCAACGCTTTTAAAGCCGGTGTTCTTAATCATGCCAACTGGAAGGCTATAGGAAAGACTACAGTTAGCTAACCGGATATAAGAAGCATCAGAGTACACTCCGTCAGACCTTGAGTAGTAATTTGCATAACTCTCGTCAATTCCCTGCGCAGAAAATCTGGCTATACCTGAAATATCATCGCTTTTTTTCCAACGACCTAAAAATTCAACAGGCAGATTAGAAAATGCCGCCGAAAATGCTCCCTGGGCATTCGTCAGTGTTAATCCATTGAGTCCGATTTGTTTTATGTAGTTAAAATTGAACCCAAGCTGCCATTGTTTATATTTTAAAGTTGTACCAAAACCACCTGAATATTTTGGGTTTAACTCTAAGGGGTATGCGTCGTTTTCCGGAAGGCTTGCAAAGGGAGTAATTACTCCATCCTGATTTCTGTCATTAAACGTATACAGGCCCGTTTGAGGGTCGACTCCTGTATAATGAAGAATATTTCGTAAATTCAAAGACTTGCCTATAATTAAATCATGCGCGTAAGCAGTTTGCTCAAGATTCGGAAAATCTAATAATTTGTTTCGATTCAGTGCAATATTAAAAAAGAGAGACCACGAAAGATTTTTAGTTTCAAGCACTTTGCCAGAAGTGGTAATTTCTAAGCCAGAATTTTGGACCTTTGCAGGCCAATTTGCTATTACATGATCAAAACCCGTATAAACAGGCAATACTGTGTTTACCAGCTGATTACTGCATCTATTGTCATAATATGCTATTGACAAAGTAATTCGATCTCTAAAAAAACCAAAATCGGATCCTATCTCAAGTTTTCTATTTGCCTGCCATTTAAAATTTGGATTTGCATGTTGGGTTGGAGCCAAGGATGCGTACCCGTTGTATATGGTACTCGAATTATTCCCCCATCTGGTTATATACTGATAATCACCAACAGCGTCGCTTCCAGTTGTGCCGTAACTACCTCTAAGTTTTCCAAAACTCAAAAAACCGATCTTATTCCTGACAAAGTTTTCCTGAGAAAATACCCATCCTAAGCCAACTGAGCCAAAGTTTCCAAATTGATTACCCTCCCCAAATCGGGAAGAGCCATCTCTTCTTCCATTTATATTAATAAAGTATTTATTATCCCAATTGTAACTGATTCTGGAGAACAAGGCAGCATATTTATATTCCCCAAAGTTTTCCGATGCGTATTTGACCGGAGCATTAGAAACACTCTTCAAAAGAGCATCGCTAGTATATCCTGTACCACCAGCATAGTTAGCTTCCGTATTTGAATATTGGTAAGACCCTCCAATTAAGACAGAAAGCCGCCCCCGCCCCATATACAAATTGTAAGCAATTTGCGGTTCAATTATCCACCCTCTATTAAAGTTATTTCCAAATTGAGCCGAACCTGTTTGTGGATAAGATGGGTCCAAAGATGATATTGGTGTCAACTTACTTTGACTATTGGTCGCACTATTGAACCCTGCACTAATTTTGAAATTTAGGCCTTTCAGAATATTATAATTCGCAACAAAATTGCTATTTAAGAAATGGGTTTTTGAGGAATACGGTTGTAATAAAAATGCAAAAGGGAAATAAGGTCTTACAGGCTCCCAGGCAGAATAATTGAGCTTACCACTACTATCATATATAGACGGCGTATTTGGTGCAAGCGCAGCAATATTACTGGGTAAGTTAATCATGTCAGACCGGGTAAAAGAGTAATTCGCTCCAAAAGCAATATGAAAACGAGCACTTGGGCTATGGTTAAAATTAAAGCCGATTGATTCCCTTTGATCTTTACCACTTGCCGTTAGTACGTTTGTAATACCTGTATAATCGAATGACAAACGAAAATTTGTCTGTTGATTCCCCCCTGAAATTGCTGCTTGTGCGCTTGTATTGCTGCCCGTTTTACCCCAAATTTGTTTCTGCCAATCAGTATGTTTTGTTGTATCCCATACTAATAGATCAGGGGCACTTCCAGCATCGGGAATTGTCCCATCGTTCATAAACCCTTCTCTTCGCATTTGCAGATACTGGGGAGTGTTCATGTAATTCCAAAACCTGGCGACTTTGCTTATCCCCTGTGAAAGTCTAATATCTATCGATGTTTTTCCAGCCGCCCCTCGTTTTGTGGTAATTAATATTACGCCATTTGCTCCGCGCGAACCATAGATTGAGGTGGCATCAGCATCTTTCAGCACTTCTATTGATTCAATTTCGTTTGGATTTAAACTGAACAATGGACTTTGACCACCAGCAGGTCCAAGAAGTAATGGATTTTGAATAAATCCAGTTGAACCATTATAATAGTTTGACGCACCGCCAGTTTCGAGAACAGTTAATGGTACTCCATCAATAATGTAAAGCGGTTCACCAGTAAATAGACCACTTATACTATTTCTACCTCTTATTTCAACTTTAAATGGCGCACTGCTAAAACCACTTGTTTGTGATACTGATAACCCGGCGACACGTCCCTGCAAAGCCTGTAATGCATTTGCCACAGGTTGTTGTTGTATTTCTTCGGATGTAACTTTAGAAATATTGCCTGTAGAAAGCCGTTTTGTGGTCGTTCCATAAGCTTGCATAATAACCCTGTCCAATTCATTGCTTGCCTCTTTTAAAATAATAGATAAGGAAACGTTTTCACCGACTTTTATAGTTAGGATTTGATAGCCTATAAAACTTATAATTATTATATCGTCGCTATTAATTGCGGACAAAGTGAAATTCCCATTTGCATCTGTTATTGTTCCTTTGCCTGAACGTTTAACAGTAATATTGGCCCCCTCCAAAGACTCGCCTTTGTCATTTCCTACATGCCCTTTAAGTTCCCCCTGACTTTGCAGTACCATTCTTTGTTGTTCAGCTTTTACCAATTCCCTCCTTTTAACAAAAACCGTATTCTTCACCACTTTATACTCAAATGGCTGCTCTTTAAAGCAAACTTCAAGCACCTGCTCCAACGTGATATTACTCACCGATACCGTTATGGGTTTCGCATTATGAAACAAACCTTCTTCATAAAAGAAATTATACTTCGATTGTTTTTCAATCTCCTTTAACACCTTTTCAAGCGGTGCGTTTTGCACATTGAGCGTTACTGTTTGCGAGTAAATGTTGGCGCTTACCTGTAAGCAGGTAATGAATAATAGAACAGCAGTCAGTTTCATTTTCAGAATAGTAGTTTTATTGCCGCACAACTGTGTTTTGGTTACACCCCAATATTTATGGGATTTGTAATCTCTGCAAATGCAGGATTTACAAAGAGCACTTAAATACATACCTTTGAAATGTTTGGGTTAAGAAATAGCAGTCTCCAGATTGTTTATATTAACCTAATACTCACCGCTTCGGCTCCAACCCGGAGCGGTTTTCTTTTTGGCAAATCCATTTATTGATATCTTACTGGTTTAATATTCTTACGGTTAATCAGGAACATGGTTATACCCGGGCAATAGCCCCTGTTCGTAGTAGTTACTGGTGGGAAAAAGGCATAATGATCAATCAATCACAGGAAGCCATTGATAGCTGCCAATGACCATGGGGATCATCAGCTAAGGTGTTTATGATTTACTAGCTTATGTGTCAGGTTGGGAATGCTCAGGATCGCAAAAGAATTCAGGGCTGAACCACAATCTTTTTTCCGTCAATTTTAAAATGTACCCCTATAAACTCAATACCCGATAGTACTTCTGATGCTCTTAAGTTACGAGATATGGTGCCGGTAAAATGTTTTTCAGGCAATTGACCGTCGTAACTTATATCAACGTCATACCAGCGGGCTATCTGCCTCATAATTGTCCTCACATCGGCATTATTGAAGCTGAAGGTCCCGTTTTTCCAGGCGACCGCTTCCTCAATATCAGCATCCTTATTGACTCGTACATCGGTACCTGTGTTGCCGGTTTCAGACAGTGCCTGCTGTCCCGGATGTAACACGGTCTCAAAAGCCCCATTGGAAACTCGTATCGATCCATCTATCAGGGTAGCTTTAGTATCCCGCTCCTCGTTGTAAGCCATGATATTAAAACGAGTGCCCAGTACCTGAACAGCCATACCGTTTTTTGTCTTTACAACAAACGGCATATGAACGTTTTTGGCCACTTCAAAATAGGCCTCTCCATCAAGTTCAACGAGGCGTTCATTGCCGGTAAATGAAGTAGGAAAATGAAGTGTGGAAGCGGCATTCATCCAAATTTTTGTACCATCGGGGAGCGTTAACTGGTACTGTCCGCCTTTTGGTGTAGATACAGTATTATAATAAACCCCGGTTGCAGCGCCAGCTGTTGTATAAGCCAGTTGCCCATCCGCGGTTTTAACGATGTCTGTTTTTCCTTCTTTGGCAAGGCGGCCATTTGCCGCATCATCCAGGGTAATTTTTCGACCACTTGCCAGTGTAAGTGTAGCCTTGTTGCCTCCAGGGAGAATATCGTTTTGGGTGTGACTAACTTCAGAGATAACCTTGGTCTCCTCAGTTTTTGAATGCCTTCCAATAAACCAATATGCCGTTATTGCAATAACGATGATAATAGCCACTGCATATTTTAAAGAAGAGCTTATGGCTATTACCTGTCCTTTCTTTTGCCATTTTGGAGAGGCTACTACTATATTATGCCACATCCTTTTTTTATCGGCTGAATAAACTGCCTGCACACCCTCGATAAGGCTGTCATGATTGGTTAGTTTTTCAAACCGCACACGGTTTTCTGGTGACTCATTCAGGTAGTATTCTAACTCCTTTGATTCATCCTCACTCAATTCACCTGACAGGTGTTTGAATGCCAGTTCCAGCAATCTATTCAATCCATTCATTCAATGTAATTAAAAGACATGGCAATTCTTATAACGCCATTACCTATAAGACACCGGGGCCGTTTCTTTTGTCTAAAATGCTAACAAAAAAATAATAAGATTTTTTGAACTTGGTTGTCTACGTGGGAATTTTGGCTGAAACGGAACCTATAACTGATTCTCTTTCAACATCAAACTAATTAGAACTGAAATAACAACAGCCGTTTTTGAAAATTGGCCTTCTTTAAAAAGGGCAATACGCAATAACTTTAATCCCCGGGCTTTTTGGTTGCGAACCGTGCTTTCAGAAATGTTTAGTTGTGCAGCAATTTCTTCATAACTGAAGCCAATGAGTGTGAGTTTAAAAACCTTGCGACACTTTTTGGGGAGTTTCTCTATAGATGCATATACCCAGGCTACCAATTCCGCCTGCAACTCCTGGTCTGAGATCTCCTGTTCATTCGCTATTATATACCCCAGTTCTTTATGCTTTGAGGTATGCCGCTCATTGTCTCTTAAGACATTGAGACAGGCATTTCGTGTGATCCTGAACAGGAAAGCCTTCAGGCTCTGAGCGTCCTTAAACCTTTCCCCGGTTTGAAACAGCTTTGTAAAGCTTTCTGAACACACATCTTCAGCTTCCTGGATGTTTGGAAGTAACCTATGAGCAAACGTAAATATGGACGGATACAACTCTTCATAAAGGCGATAATAAGCCCTCTCGCTACCTTCATTAAATAAGGCTACAAGATTATATCCGTGTTGTTGTTTCAAAAAATCGTTTCCGATATAATGAGTTAATTATTATGAATGAAGGATAAAGGCGGGAAATCCGATGGATGTAAGTCTTGAAAAGTTAAGGAGTAAGGTGGTATTTACCAGCCAAATTAATAAATTCATTCCAAATTTGCTATTTCAGGCGCTCATTTTCCGCCTTACAAAGCATACATGGTTAACCCATTAAAAAAAATTACAGATTTTATGATTTAGTAGTGGTTAGTTTTATTAAAAACATAACAAGCATAAAAATCAATACCCCGATTAAATACAGACCTAAAAAGAAACTAACCAGGTAGGTTATATTCTGGCGCAGGGAAAAAAATGAAATAACAAACACAGGGATTTTCCAAAAGGTCAAATACGCCGCAAATATGATTACTATAAAACTTACCAGTTTCGATAACTTGTTATCTTTCTTTTCATCGTAAGCGTATAAGGTCGAAAAAAGGTTAATAACAAGATACACGGTAATCATTATTACTAACGCGAATGATACTATGTTCTTATCTACCAACATGTTATTTGTCATCGTCACGAATTCACTCTTTAAGTGCGCATCAAACATCACTTTGATGGCAAATGCCATGTAATTATACATTTCTGATATAGCCTGAAACAGGTTTCCAGGTCCTTTCAGGGTAAACAGGCTTATTAATAAGACAAATAACAAAACCAGGATAGGTGCAAAACGGAAAAGCACTTTCAATGTTCTGGGTTTACCCGAAAAAGAAAATGGTAATTCTTCTGCGGGAATATCTTTCAATTCCTCCTCGGTCATACCTAGTGGTTTAATGTATGCCCCCATTGGTATCCAGCCTAATTTGTATACTACGCCATTAATATTCCTCTTGAGTAAAGAAAACCAGGGATTTAGGAAGATTGAAAATTCTAATATTCTTACCTTCCAGATCTTGCAGAGCCATACATAAATAAAATTACTAAGGGAAATGGCTAAAAAAATAATTGCGCCTAACAGAAACGCATTATAGTTCAGGAGAAGCATTAGATTAGAAGTCAATTTGTATATATTTCTTTTATAAAGGGTACGACCTATCTAATAACGGTAATATTTGGGTGATTATTTTCGAAAGCTTTCCTTTAAATTAGATTTTTCCAGAGCGAATTGCCTGCTCCATTCCAGTTAGTACAGCCATTTTGCCAGGTCCATATTGTAGTTGAAGTAATCAGGTTTGGGGACCTGCTTCGCATTGTAAACAATCAGGGGTATTGTCGCTTCATGTAGAGAGCCATGTGTTCTATATTCAGCCGGCAGATCTTCCCGCTCAACATCGAGGTTGCCAAAAACAGTATTTTTATCCCCCAACACAACCAGGTCACCAATACGGGCAGGCATGGTGTGAAAATGCGTTGCCGCCTCTGCCCTGTTCAATACTTTTTCTACACCTTGTAACTGTTTAATAAGGCCACGCACTTTTTCTTCATCCTGGGTATTGTTTAAATAAACATAGGAAGTGCCACCAAACCCTCTGTGGTGTTTCAGGTATTTATCTCTTTCGGCAGAGATCGCAATTTTTATGGGAGCGCCCCTTTTTTCCATTGCCTTTTCCAGGTCCCAGCATTGCGTTTTATGATTCATGCCATGATCGGCCGTAAGCAATATGGCTGCATCAGGAGCTGCATCCTGAAGCTGTTGAAATAAAGTATCGAGTGTTTGTAAATGGGCTTTTGACCGTTCGTCTTCCGGCGCCCACCTATGCATGGGATAGTCAGTAGTATGAATATATACACACTGATACCGGGACTCATTTTTCAGCAACCAGATCCCGGCTTTCAGCAACCAGTAATTGATATCAGGACTGTAAATATCAGGGGCAGTACCTAAGCGGTCAACCCATTCCTGCGAAGGGGCTTCTGCAGTTAAGGTCAGATCGGCGCCACTGGATAATAAAGCAATTGTTTTTTTCTTACTCGAAAGCAGTGCCGAAGACAAACCCTGTTTGGCTGCCCTGTTAAAGATGGTTGGCGCTAATACCAGACCGGTAGTTTCCATGTATTCCTCTTGCCCGGTTTGCAGATTAAGGAAAGAATTACCGGTAATACCATGTTCGGCGGGCCAGGTGCCACAGCATATAGAAGCATTGTTGGTATTGGTTACGGAAGGGAATACCGACTGTACGGTTTTATACATGCCTTGTTGTTTCCAGCGTTGCAGGGTGGGCATGGTGCTCCTGGAAATATAATCCAGTCCAAGACCATCGATCATGAGAATGATCACTCTTTGCAGTGGTGTGTAGCTGGAAGAAAGTTCTGGTACACCGGGAATAAACGCTAATGACGCTTTGCTTATATTCTTGATAAAATTCCTTCGATTATACATAAACCAGGTAATTAGGTTCCAAATGTATTAAGAGGAAACGTGCTTCGGTGATGATTTTGTATTAAATAGCTTTCCACATCAGGAAATGCCGCCAGCTTATGGATGGTAGTATCAAAAACATAGTCTGGCCAATTAACCGTGGTACCATTAACTTTATATTCTGTTGCATTAACAACTCCGCCCACTTGCAGTTTATAAGTGGTATCAGGGGCGAAGTTTCCTATACTTACATTACCATTGTTGCCAAGTGTCATTACTCTTCCCCAATTAGGATTTCTACCATATCCCCAGAATGAAAGGCAATTACCGTATATACCTGTCATATTATAAATAGCCCAATCGGTGTTCTGAATTGTATCAGTCTTACCCGGATGTCTTAACATCAGCGTGCCGCCGACATTAGTATTATCATAGCTGGACTGAATGTATACCCTGACACTATGCGCATTTAAGAAATAACGTTATGACACCAGCACCCGGCTGATGGCAATACAATACATTACAGCTCCATAATGGTCAAAACAAGAAGCTATACCATATTGTCAATTAAAAACGTTTACGCATATTTGAAGAATCGGAAAATCGAATCAAATTAGGGCGATAAAAGATGGCACGAAGAAAACCGTGTTGTTAGGAAATTATGACTGCAAACCTTATTTAGCCAGGGAAATAATAATTGCAATTACTGCCAGTAGTAAACTAAGCCACATCCCCCATTCGTTTCGAACAAATCTCTTTCTGTCTCTCAAATAATCCATATGTTGGTTTGTTAAGACTCCAACGTTTGTTCTTAGCTGCGTGCATTTTACAGGTGACCGGAACCCTTTCTGCCCCAAAGCATTTACGATGCTCACCATACACCCGTTGATCCTTCCGGCCTGTATCTGTCACAGTTAGCTGAAAGATTGGGAAAAACGGCGGTTAGGCATATTAAATATCAGGCATTTTTTATTTAATCTGATCAAGTCAAAGTTGCACGCTTACCGGCTAAAACTGCACGAATTTTAGTCAAAAGCGCGCACTTACAAACTCCCATGCAAACATATAGGTAAGATTACTAATTTAGCAGCCGAAAACCAGGTAACCCTAAATGTGCTATCCATGAAAACCGAAGTGATTTATCCGATCTTAACCTTGCACGCCGCTTCCTGTAAGCCAGGACCTGCCCGGCACTTACCCGGTTCCCGGTACCATTTACTGCCAGCGAACAGCGCTCCTGGTCAGCGACCAGGCTGATACCGCCTGACCTGCAGCGATGCTTCCATAATTAGATTATTTACCGTAACAATTATTGCTTTTCGGGTTCACCCACAATTACTATCTGTTGTTGAACGGACCTGGCAATCTATTGCATAAAAAGTTTTTAGTTAAAGAATAATATACAATAAAACCCAAGAAATGAAAACTATCAGAATTGCATCCGCATTGGCATTGGCGGCCTTGATTTTCGCCTGTAACAAAGATGACGATAAACATGAAGAGCCAAAGAAGAAACCTGCCGAGCTTATTGCCGGGCAATGGCATTATGTAAATCAGCGTGTGATCGAACGCATTAATGGGAAGATAGATTCCCTTAATTATAATTATGGCGAAAAAGATTCAGTTACCTATTTTGCCAATGGTACTGCGATTTCAGTGATTCCTTCCCGTAACTATTCTGATACAACCACCTATCGTTTTATTGACGATTCATCATTCGTACAATTTGACGGAGACACCAGTAAGATCCTCTCCATAACAGAACACGAGTTGAAATATTACACCAGATATTCTATTATTACAAACAGGGCTGGTGATTATGGCGAAGATTGGGAGATACTTAACAGATAAACGTGCTATATAGTGCAGGACCAACGGTCCTGTACGCCTTATCCTGTTTACCATTGAGGCGATCGATGCCAGTAACAACAACAGTACTCGCGGTGTTAGCTATCAATGGATGTTTAATCACTAAACTAAAAAGGGCCCCTGACTGCAACGTCGGAGGCCTTTTTAATAATTTACGTTGTTTGATTATTTTTCTTCTTCAACAGAAAGATTCCAGTTACCATTGGCGGTGTTAACGTACAGGTAATAGTTACCCGCATCTTTTGTAATAAACGTTTCAGTGGATTCTGATTCCTGGGTCATCACTTCAGGTATGCCGCCGTCTTTCATTACATCTTCCCCTTCCGAAACTCCATAAAAAGAAAACCACCACATATCTGCATTTTTATAGGTGTATTTTACTTTTTCCTTGCCACCGCTTAAATGAAAGGCGGCAGATTTCTTCATACCGGAACCTTTAAATGACAGCAATTCTGTCCATTTTTTTTCAGCTGGCTTTTCAGTCGCCGCAGCTTCCCTGGTTTCTGTTGCCTGCTCTGCAGCAGCACTGCCTTCACTACAACCAACGAGGGTGCTGGCGCCAAAGGCTAATAAAATACCTGTAATTAATAAGCGTTTTCTTGCGTGTAAATTGAATTTTCATGGTTTAAAAAAGTTTGGAGTTAAGATTAACACTCATTATGTTAGGCGGCCCTCAATATGTAATCAATTACACGATTGAGATTCTGGCCATCTACTCTGCATCTCGCCAGCAAGCAGGCAGCACCCAATGATCATTATACAACAAAAAAGGAACACATAAGAGGTGTCTGATTGCTTTATTCATAATATATTTGGAGCTTAGTTGGATATTACCAACTCAATTTCCTCCTGAAAGCCATTTTTAACTTCCACAGAAAGTAAATCCCTATTTATATTCTCAACCAACAATCAGTTCCTTCTCTCCCACAATGGGACCCATAGGGTCTACCGTTGTTATAAAGGGAATTAATTTTAATCCCATCGCTGCAAATAACATTGTTTATTTTGGGGCTGTAAAGGCAACAATAACATCGGCCACGTCTAATGCACTTTCGGTAGTTGTTCCTAACGGAGCAACATATGAGCCAGTCACTGTCAATACTAACGGGCTTGCAACTCGTTCTGTACCCCCCTTTATAGTTACTTTTCCTGATGGAGGAGATATTACCCCTTATTCATTTGAAGCCAGGATCAATTTGGCGGCGGGAGAAAGCCCTTATGATATTGCATCAGGTGATCTTGATAACGAGGGGAAGCCTGATATAATAGCTGTCAACGGTGGCTATCCTTACTCCATATCAATTTACAGAAATACAAGTACAGGCGGTACCATTTCTTTTGCCACTAAAATCGATTATCCAATCGGCAATGTTCCTTTCAGTGAAGCCATAAGTGATATCGATGGAGATGGAAAACTGGACATCGTGGTAACAAACGAGTATTCTTTTACTGTTTCAGTATTTAGAAACATAAGTACACCTTGAAACATTTCTTTCGCTGTTAGAATAGATCTTCCCGCGCAAAACCCAGACGGAATTGCTATTGGTGATCTCAACAAAGACGGCAAACCAGATTTAGCAGTAACTAACTTTGCGGCAAATAGTGTTTCTATATTTCGCAACATCAGTGTGCCCGGTAGTATTTCATTTGCGGCAAGAACCGATTATCCAACCGGACAATATCCCTCAGGTATTTCCATAGGTGATTTGGATGGGGATACGTGGCAGGACATAATTATTAGTAACGATAATTCCAATTACCTTTCCATATTTAAAAACAATGCGATAGCTGGAAACATTTCTTTGACTTCAATTAATAATCTAATCACCGGAATTGATGCAAAAGATGTGATCCTTACTGACATTGATGGATGAGGGGTTAGAGATATTAATTTCTTCTTATTCAGGCTCCAGAAAATCTATGCGTAAAAACCTAATCCCCCAACTATTTGACTTGATCCAGGATCAGATTGAAAAGTTGGGGGAATTAGGAGAAAGTCGTTGTTTTGCAGCCAATAAAACGGACGAGAAACATTGGAAAAGGATCAGGAAAAAGAATTACTAGGCTATTTTTTACCAGCAGGTACACTTGAGTATTTTGATATAACCCATTTTGTAAAAGATAAAGTAGGATTAGTCTTATTTTTAGAAGAAAAGAACATTGCTCCGGCCGAATATGCAGGCCAAACGCTTCACTCCAAAGGATTTTACCCCGAAGTTCGAGTACAGGATTTTCCGATTCGTGAAAACAAAGTAGAACTGAGTATAAAGCGCCGCCGCTGGGAAGTTCAGTCTAC
>NZ_FOCZ01000009.1 GCF_900110245.1 Niastella yeongjuensis | reverse complement strand
GTAATCGTTTTTCCAGCCATTCTTTGCAGTTGATGTTCAAAAAGCTGCAAAGCAAAACGATTACAGAAAAAGCGCCTGAAGTGGTCAGCATCGCCGGAATGGCAGACGCGTAAAGTCACGATGGTGGTCAACATTGCCGGAATGACATCTGGCAACTTTGTGCACCAGGGTGGTCAGCATCACCGGAATGATCCGGAACAAACCAACAAATAGGTGGTCAACATCACCGGAATAATCAAATCAACTTACTTAGAGAAGGGGTGGTCAGCATGGCCGGAACAAGTGGTCAGCATCATCGGTACAGGTGGTCAGGATGGATCGGATTATACAATAAATCAGTTATACAAACTTAGTAGTACAAGAAAGCTACCAGTATACTCACCAACAGGAGGAAAGATTTATTTTTTGAAAGAAGACCTCGATGAATGGGTTGTTTCTAAACGGAAAGCCACAACAAAAAGTATTCAGGCAAAAGCAATTAATTTACTGACTATAAATACAAACCGGGCATGAAAAAGGGAAAAATTAAATTTAGCGTAGTTAGCCTCTGGGTTAAGAATTTAGATGAATCAATACATTTTTACGGGAGGCTTGGTCTCTTTGAGGAAAATCGTAACGATACATCAGAATACTCCTTCTGTGATATGAAGTTATCTCCTTCTAGTGATTTTGTAGTTCGTTTAAAACAATCTAATGTAATTGGTGAACACGAAGGGAAAATATCAATCGAATTCACCGCAGACGATGATAACGGAATCACTCATGTTGATGCTTATGAAGATTTGCTTTTATATGGGTTTAAATACGTAAACGTAGAACCGCATGACATGTATAGGGGAGTAATATTTAATATCGGTGAATTAAAAGACCCGGATGGTTATTGCTTAGAACTTGTGGATTATGATGAGGACCGCTATTTGTAAAATGCTAAGGAGCCCAATGGAAGGGCTCCTTTTTCTATGAATCGAAAATTGTTTTAAACTTATTGTATTAAAATGAAATACTTTATACCGGCTAATCTTGACATTGATAGAGTGTTACAGGAGTGGCCACCAACAAATATTAAGAGTTTCAAAAAGGAGCACTTATTGTACATTATTCATCTTATCAATTGGATTCCTGCCACAAACAAAGGGCTTGAAACTAGAAGTGGATATGTGCCAATAAATTCCTCGCTATTACAACGAAAGGTACGGAATTACCGCGCTTATTTTGATTACCTGTTGATTCACAAAATTGTTGAAAGTGATAATCAGTATATAATGGGAAAGAAATCGAAGGGCTATAGATTGGTATGGACATATTGCCAGGCAATTAAGGTTGTCCATGGTAGCGACAAGGTGTTGCAGCAATCAGAAAAGAGCGAAAATAAATTAAGCGTTTCAGTAAAAAGGAAATTCAATCACTTACTAAAATGGTATAATCCTGATCTGCAGATAGACTATGACTTGGCGATGGAGTATGTAAAAGAGGATTTGCATAGGAAACTTTCGCGTCCACCTTTGCAGCGTTTACGGGCCAAACATTCTGATAAGAACCCTTGGCAACAGTATAATTGCGCAGTGATTAACATTGAAAAAATTGCCAGCGCGGCTTTTTCGATTTCTATTGATAGTAATGTATGTAGATTACACTCTGTTTTATCTAATATGTATAGTCCTATCAGAAATTGTCTTAGTTTCAATGGATTAGATCTTGTTTCTATTGATATTAATAATAGTCAACCATATCTTAGTACTATATTGCTTAATCCATCATTTTGGGTAGAGGATTGTAATGGTGTGTTAGGTGTAATGGATGTTTATCCTCTATATAAGAAGGATATATTTTCTTCTTCTTGTTCTTTACTTTCTTCTTTCATTATGTTATGCAAAGATGTGAAAACCTGCAATAGTAGTGATTTAAAACTGTATATAGAGTTAGTGAAAAGCGGCAATTTCTATGGGTATATTGAAAAAGAAATGCTCATCGGGGTTAATGGGAAAAAGGCAATAAAGGCATCTGTATTTCAGGTGCTATTTACTGATAATCGATATATTGGGCAAGCTGATGCAGAGCCTAAGCGTTTATTTAAAAAGCATTTTCCAACAGTATATAAGTTATTTAACCTGATAAAAAAACATGATAAAACCAATTTGCCCAGGCTTCTGCAAAGAATTGAAAGTTATTTAGTTCTTCAGGTTGTTACAAAACGTATTGCCAGAGAAAAAAGCAAGCTGCCTATATTTACCATTCATGATAGTATTATAACAACGAAAGGCAACGAGGGGTATGTTCAAATGATTCTTTGTGAGGAAATGGAAAGAGCTATAGGTTTTGCACCAAAGTTAAGTGTTGAACATTGGCGACCAGAGAACTTAAGCTTAAATGAGGCTCTGTTGTATAGAAATAGTCCGATTGCGGCTTAATAAGTATTTAGCGACAAATAAAATAGCTTATAAGCATTGAGAAACCTGAAATTTTCGATTGTTTGACAAAATGAATATAAATATATGGTGAAAGAGATCGTTCAAATTTCAGGAAGCTCGAGATAAATTAGCTAAACTTAAATGAACCGCTTTAATTAAAAGGGTTCTTTTGGTAAGAATTCACGAGGCGAACACTTAAAAATTTTTGCAATGGCATTCAGGTGGTTAATGTTATACTTAGCCCTATAATTCGGGCTTTCTACATTTCCTATAAATCCTTCGGAAACATCTAGCTGACGGGCAAGTTCAGCTTGTGAAATATTCAATTTCAGGCGTTTTTCCCTGATTTTGTCTATTATATATTGTTCAATTTTGCTAGTTGAAGGCTTACTCATTGTACTTATACAGGTGTAAGTACGATATTTGCCATGTTTTTATCACACATACAGGTATGAGTATTGCGTTTTTGTTGGTATTTTTAGGTTAATTAAAACCTAAACACAAATACCATGAAAAGGCATATTATAGCTCTTCTTTTAATTATCTCCTTTAGCGTTACTAACGCTCAAACTCGATTTGCTGGTTATTTGTATACAGTACAAACTGGATTCAAGGAGAAATTTGAATATTCAGCAGTTACAATTTTTTCTGATGGTGTATATAAAACAATATACCGAATCTTCAAGCCAGGGAGCAGTACGAATAGGTATACCATTACTGCTTCACATCTTAAGGATGAGAAAAAAGTTATAGTGGAAGTTAAGGATGAGAGGTATTTATTAAGCGCTATGAATGGTAAAGAGGAAACAACTTATGACTCACCATCATTGAGATTATTCGGGTTTAGGGGTAATCTTGCAGTGTTTGATAAGTCAGCACCGAATCAGCTCGCGGTTAAATTTATCAGCAGTAATTTCTCCTACGTAAAAGTAAGTAGCTTTCTTGGCTCTTATAGTGATAATACATTCCAGTTTTTTGTTTTTAATCAGAGTGATAAAATAATAGAAGCACGAACAAGTAATATTGAAAATTCTAAAAAAGGCAATACTCAATCTGGACCAAAAGCAGTGTTTAAAGGCGTAAATCCTGAGGAGGATTCAGTCAAAAGTAATTCTGGATGGTTTACTGGAACAAGGAAGTTTTGCGGTGAAGGAGATTACTGGTATTATTTAGTCAACATCAGCGATAAAAGCATTACCCTTATATCATATCCGGGTACAAAGAATGATCATTATAAAAATAAAAGCCAAGCCTTATATAAAATTAATGGTTATATACAGGGCAACAAAATTATCACAAACGATCCGCCTGAGTACAGAGCACCGCGTTTTAAATATGAAAATGGAATTCTTTATGAACTGAATAGCGAAGGTGGATACAATGATTACAAAGAATGTGAGTAGGTGGCTAGAGTTATTTCGTAGCTCAACATTACAATGCAGAAAAAGGTAAAGGCTATTAAAATGGAATAGCCTTTACTAACCTTTTAAATTCACAAGTTGATTATCGGTTCTTATCAGATTGCGACAAAATTGAAGCAGCCAGCTTCTTAGTATCTGGGTTGTATTTGCCACTATCCAGAACTTTTGATGCTAACGTTTCCATTCCCTTACCTGTTACATTTCTCGAGGTAACTTGTGAAAGTGCAGAGCCTGCCAGTTTTTTTGCAGTTTCTGATGATTGGTTATTTAATAAAACCTTAGATGCCAATGAGGCAATATTTGAAGATGTTGTTTTTTTGTTAGACATACTTTAAAATTTTTTAATTTTAATTGGTAGAACTTAGTAGTAATGTGCTGTCTATTTAGAATCAATACTCATTCAAGACAGCACATTATTATTTTTTTAGGAAAGATCCTCAGTTGGAGCAGAAGGTGCATCACGTTTAACAGCAGAAATGCCATTTTCTCGGGCTGATATTGACGTATAATTTTCGCTTCGTCCAATTCTTTCTCCGTTCGCGGCTTTTAAATTGAATGTATAATTTGAAATGCCGTCTTTTCTTTCATATCTTGAGTCAAAAGGAGCGTTTTGCTTTACCGATGCAATGGCATTTACGCAGGATTGTTTAGTTGTGTACCCCTCCCCACTCAAAATGGTTTCTCCATTAATTGATTTCAAGCGGTAATAGAACTGATTGTTAGCTGAGCTTTTAAATATCTGAAATTTAGGATTGTTCACTTGATGTAATTTTAATAATAAAAAGGTAATGTGAGAGCTGGCTTTAGCCTTTAAAGCCTTTTTGTTAAATAATGATAACATATACCAATAGGTGATAAGGTTACCATAAAAGACAATTTATGCTTTGGGTGTATTATGTACTATTACTCATGGGATGGAATAAAAGTTGAATAATTCCGCTACTCTTACCCGAGCGATTCAGGTTTTTAACAGTGAGCTTTTGAATTCATCATTTGCAAAAGGAGACTTTACTTCTTAGCAGATGAGTCTTTGACCAGAAGTGGGTTGCCAATATAGATGGAGCGAGATAGGTTGCGAGTAGTTTAAATAACTCTTATCTTTATTCCATCAATAAAAGACACCGGACATTCCGGTAAGCTTTAGCGAGCCGTCTTTGTTGTTAAAGCGTCATGAGGTCCAAGTCATGACGCTATTTTTTTAAGTATCGTTATACATAAAGGCGAATGGGTGTTTCTTTTTTGATACAATACAAAGGTATATTATAATTCGGTTATAATAGAAATAAAAATTTTGTTTTTACTGAATTTTTTTGTAGGTTAGATTATTGTAACTTTGCACGCGCTATTTTTCCAAGTCCTTGATTATCAAAGCAACTCTCATTCAATGGCATGGTTTTTTATGTTTTAACGCAAGCGGCCAGTTTTATTATTACAGAATTTTAAATGATTGTTTTATGTTACCCTTATACAGTCGCAATTCTATGGAATGCAAGGCTTCTTCGTCTGCAAGTCATATCCATATGGACTTTTCAAATAAAGCTGAGTTAATAGCACAGAAAATCGATGAACGAATTAAAGATTTAGGATTAAATAGACAAGAGTTTGCAAGATTGATGGATGTTCAGCCATCTAGTGTTACAAAATGGCTCGGAGGTAAACATAATTTTACTTTAGAAACCATATCCGAAATCGAACGAAAACTTTCTTTATCTCTTTTAGATTTGACGGCAGTCAGACATGAATCTTCAGCCGTTTATAGTATGCATGTTTCATCCTCTGATATACAATTGAATAAGCCAGGTAATATTTTAAGTCATTTAGGAAATACTAATGATGGTGTCCACATTTCAAAAGAGAGAAGTCTTCATGCAATAATTGGAAATCTTGGCGATGAAAATAGTCAGAATGATAACTCGCCTGATATTGATTATTATAGAATGGTTAAACAAGGAAAAAAGCTTTAGTAATTAGCATGGAAGAGAAAGAATCGCAAAGAGAGTATTCATTTAGTCTAAAGAGTGTTACCCTTCTGGAAAAGGCGTTGTCCTTAAAAGCTCCTGTCAATAAAGGGAATGAGTTTGATTTTAACGTATCTCTGCAAATCGAAGGAAAGCCTAAGTCAACTGAGTGTTTTCATGTAATGAACGTGCAAGTTTTAAGAAAGAATGAGAAAGATGTGTTAGGTTCAATCACATTAGGTTGTACATTTTCTATTCCTCTTTACGAAGAATACTTGCATTACAGTGAAGATCACGCATCACTTCCTGAAGAATTAATAAGTCTTTTGAATGCAGTAATAATTGGAACAATGAGAGGTGTAATGTTTAGTGAGTTTAGGGGTACATTCCTTAGTTCTGCATATTTACCTGTTTTAGATCCGCGAAAGCTTATAAAAGAATAATAGTTTATTTGAACAGATTATAACTGCTATTTAAGGAATGAGTAATTCCTATCTAATTTGATTACATTTTGATTTACGCAAAAGGGTTACGAGGTTTGTTACGCCGTTTCTAAAAACGCTGACTGCTTGTAGTTTCTTACTTTCTGTATCGGGAAGTAACCGCTTTTAATAAACAAATATTAAATCATTGCAATACGCGTATAAGCTCCATCTGTTGGGGTTTTTGTCGTTTTGGTCTCTTTGTTTACTTTCTACCCCCAGAGCCTAAGTAATGCTGGGCCGTCTGTTTTGATAGATCTGGGCTAATAAACCAGCCCAAGACCGCAATACCTTTGTTTAAAATTCATACAAAAGATATGGAAGACAAATTTAGGATCCCCCAATTGCTGCTTAGGTGCGCATTAGGCATCACTTTTTTGACACCTGTCTGTGACAGATTAGGGATTCTGGGCAAACCCGGCACCGGAAATATTGAATGGGGCAGTTGGGAAAACTTCATCAATTACACCGCCACGCTGATGCCCATATTCAACAGGCCGTTGGTCAATATCATGGGTAGCATCGCAACGGTTGCAGAACTGCTGATCGCTGTTTTTCTGATCATTGGCCTCAAAACCAAATATGCCGCGCTGGGGGCTTCTTTGGTCACACTCACTTTTATCGTATTCATGACGCTTTCCGTTGGGATACAGAAACCAATTAATTATGGGGTATTTACCGCATCTGCCGCAGGGTTGCTATTATCCTTAATGCCTAATTATAATTGGAGCCTGGACAACCTGTTCAAGGGAAGAAAAATTAAGGAGTAGTGTGACCTTCCGACGCTCAACATGGCTGCTTCTTTTGGAAAAAGGGGGCAGTTTTTCGTTTTTACATTTTTACAATACCATTCATCAATGTTGCCATACAAGACCCTGATACAGCTCAACAGAGCATCGAACGTATCGCTCTACGTGCAGTTATGTAATGGATTTATAAACCTGATTACAAGTGGTACGCTGAAACCTGGTGATGCGCTGCCCAGTAGCCGCGTTTTGTCAACACTGATCGGCGTAAATCGCAATACGGTAAAGCTGGCATATGAAGACCTTACCATTCAGGGCTGGGCAGAATCCTTGGAACGGAAAGGGGTTTTTGTACCTTCAAAACTTCCTGAGGTATCCAGACATAAAGCAGCAGGTATTGCTGCAGATCCCCCGCAACGAACTGGATCTTTTTTATGGAGCAATCCATTTGAGGGTCAACAGGAAAATGCCAATTTCCAAAAGTCTATCCTGACTATCGATGATGGTTTTCCTGATGTGCGCCTGACCCCGGTAGATCTTTTGATGCGTGAATATCGCAGCATATCAAAAAAAATCTATGGAAAGAACTTTCTAAAATACGGCTATCCGAAGGGCGCTGAAAGTCTTCGTAAAGCGCTGTGCCGCTATCTCGCTGATACTCGGGGACTGGCTCTTCACCCTGAGAATATATTGATCACAAAGGGGAGTCAGATGGGTATTTACTTAGCTACTCAGCTGCTGCTGAGCCCCAGGGACAAAATTGCGGTAGGGCTATCCAATTATCGCTCTGCCGACAAAATATTCACGTACTCCGGCGCAAGCCTGGTGCGAATTCCCGTAGACAGGTTTGGAATGGATATAGACGTTTTGGAAGATATTTTAAAATGGGAAACCATAAGAGCTGTATATATAATTCCTCATCACCATTTTCCTACTACGGTGACCATGAGCATAGACAGGAGGCTGAAGTTGTTAAAATTGGCCGCAGAATACCGTTTTGCAATAATCGAAGATGACTATGATTTTGATTTTCACTACAACAATAAACCCTATATACCACTGGCCAGCATAGACAACAATTTCAATGTGATCTATATCGGTTCAATTACCAAAACTTTTGCCCCCGCCCTTCGGATTGGATTTTTGATTGCCGAACCGAAATTTACCGATGCCTGCTCCTCACTTCGACAACTAATAGATAAACAGGGCGACTCGCTGCTGGAGGAAGCATTCTCCAGCCTGTACGACAACGGTGAAATGGAGCGGCATTTCCGTAAATCTATAAAGATCTATCAACAGCGCCGCAATCTGTTCTGTGATATCTTGCGCACTGACTTTAAGGATATCATCTCATTCGAGATACCGGAAGGCGGATTGGCTGTATGGTCTCCATTTGAAAAAAGTATAAACCTTAAAGAGTTGTCACAGCGCGCACTGAAAAAAGGATTAGCGATCGGCGATGGGTCTTTTTATGATAATGAGGTTCACAAGCCCAATGGATTGAGGTTAGGATTTGCCTCGCTAGATGAGTCGCAGATCACCCGGTCGCTGGAACTATTAAGGAATATCATTTAGCTCCTCTCTACATATGCAAACTGTACCCCACCATACACCTCGCCACTTTTTGTTCGTGATCATATGCCGGCATTATCCAAATGGTACTCTCCAATTTAGGAATGGTGTATCTGAAGTTAGGACCAAGACCATGATAACGCCAGTCCATAACCCCTAAGCTTATCTTCTCAGAAAACTGATGGAACATATTGACCTTATAGAGATAATTTTTATATCCGCTACCTAATTCTCCCAGCAGCAGAAATGTGTTTTGGTCCTGCTTCAGCCAAAAGCTGGCTGAATACCTGGGAAGATGCTGCCCATGCTCTATGCCCGCCGAAGCCGAGATACTTATATCGGGCGTTGGCATATAAGAAACTCCTATTAATGCCTGGCTCCATTTCTCGCGCACTAATCCAAAAAATGTGATCGCAAATTTCTCACTTATCTTCTTACTACCATAATAATTGATAATAGGTTCAACAGATCCGTCTGTATTGAATTTGCCATAGAGCTCAAGTTGTGCATGTGCCACCAGCGGTAACAGCATTACGAGCACAGGTGTTATAATTTTTCTGAAACTCTTGTATCGGGTAGCCTTTTTAACGTTCATGTGTCATGCGATCTATTGACACAAAATTAGCCCTACAAAAAAGTTTGTATCTCCCCCAGTTTTAAGAAAGTAGCTGACCCAGCGTAGCCTTGAAAGTAATAATCGCTAATTTCTGTGCGTGCCAATGCCGCCGAAGCAAATGCGTTCGTTAGCTTCACTCCATTTGATAGATTAGACATGTTTATCGCATTTATATTGTTACTAATAGTTAATTGCCTTTGTCAGGGGGGATTTGTTCAAGCAGTTTGTAGTTGAGTCCTTTTCGAAACACAGCCGGAGTGATGCCGGTATTTTTTTTGAAGAAAAGGTTAAAATTAGATTGTTCAGAAAATCCTATGCTGTAAGCAATATCCTGTAAATTCCAGTTGGTATGAAGCAACAGCGTTTTGGCCTCCTCTAAAAGCCTGTTGCGGATATGCACACTTACGTTTTGGCCGGTCTTTTTCTTGAGTAGTACATTCAGGTAGTTCGGATGCATATTCAGGTTGTTGGCGAACTCTTTGGCCGTTCGGATCCGGATTGGATTTGTATAGCTGATTTTTGAGGTTTCCCTTTCCAGCAGCTCAAAGAACTGGTAAATATGCGAACTTTCATAAGAGATCTCATCCGGCTCAAGAAAATGAGCTGCCTTAATACTTTCCACGATCAGCAGTTGCAGCAGCGCCTGTATTGTATCCTCCCGGTAAGCATTACTTAACCGTTCTTCAAGCTCCATCTTTTCAAAGTACTGACAGATGGAATTCACCTCGCTATCATTTAAACAAATCACACTTTTTCTCTTATTCTGGAACAGGTCGAATTTATCCAACATTGCTTTAAACTGTGGATACCTGATCACAAAGGCTTTCTTGAAAAGCGCGTAGTGGGCGCCCGGGTTCATTGAAATGTTTATCCAGGAAATAATTTCATTGGGAGGAACGAACAACATGACCGGATGTTCGATTTGATAAGTATTGCCCCCCATGATTAGCGTACCAGTGCCACTGGTGATAAGCATCATTTGATAAAAGTCCTGCCGGACCGGCGAAATAAAATTATCCGACAGCCAGCGATCGCTGTAAAATGATTTAAATGTCCATGAAGCCCAATCCCTGCGTTCTGTCAGGATAATATCGCATACATCGTGCTTTCCATGGATGAAGTTATTATTAATCGCAGGTTTCATTGTAGAGAGGTTTTAATTCAACTGAAAAATTGTCCGGAACAGGTTTATTGCAAATACTGGTTACAAGCCAGCATTGTTGTACAAGCGCCATCTGGTGATAATCGATAGTTAGTTGGCAGCGCCGCCGTTTACATGCAGATGCTGGCCGTTTACAAAGGAAGATAGGTCGCTGGCAAAAAATTCTGCCGCATTCGCAACGTCCTCCATTTCTGCCAAACGTCCCATCGGGCAACTATCCAATAACTTTTTCCCTAACTCCGGGTGGTTATCAGCTTCAGTAAAAACACCAGCGTGATCAACTGCAAAGGGAATAATGGCATTTACCGTGATACCTTTGTAGCCGATTTCTTTTGACAAAATATCGACAAGGCAGCTGGAAGCGGATTTAGTTCCACAATAAACGGTCATTCCTGTTTCGGAGAATGAAATCATCGTGGAGGCTATGTAAATGATTCGCCCGTTATCGGTCACATTTTTTGCAGCCTGCCGCATTGTAAAATAGGCTCCGGTGAAGTTGGCTCCGTTCTCCCGGCCAAACCGGTCTTCGGTAAATTCGGTTATTTCATTTTCTGCATTGGCTACAACGATATCAATTTTACCGAAAGCTTTTTTTGCCTCCGCAAATAATCGCTCAATTTCGGTCACCTTATTGACGTCGGCCTGCACTGAAATTACTTTTGCCCCCATAGCTTTTATATTGCTCACAACTTCATCAGCCAACATCTTATCACGCGAATAATGGACAATGATGTTGGCGCCTAATGCGGCATAGCGTTCTGCTATGGCTTTACCTAATCCATTTGCTGCACCTGTTATAAGGGCTACTTTGTTTGATAAGTTGTACATGGCTATCTTCTTATTGTTGTGCCTTATAGCCTTAAATCAATTTCATGCCAGTTTATAAACAACCGAATATCAACAGTTTAAAAACAGCTGTATCATTAATAAGAAACGATATACCGTTTTTTTTCGACGCCAGGATCGATATATCGTTAAACACACGCTTTTCGAATTCCATCATTTAGCAATAAAGTGTTACATTTAATTCACCAAACAGATGCTTATCCTGTCATGTAATTTTTAAAATTTAGTGACATGAGCGCTTCCGAGTCATCGCTACATACTGGAGACATAAAAGATGTGTTGTTACAGTTAAATCTGGAACTCTTAAAAATCCGATCGGCAAAACAACTTCATCAATTACTTAATAATCGCCTGAAGAACTTACTTAGCTATAGCTATTCCACCATCTTTTTATTGGAAACAAACAGCGTAGATCTGTTTAACTATTTTTCTGAATTCGTAACAGAAAATCAGCAAGGTCCGTTTTCTCGTTTGGCACGGGCAACAATGCCTGGTGAAGATGCTTACTTGTTGAACCTTGGGGACAGTGAAAAATGGAAAGTGGTGAAGCGGGATCTATATGATGGCGAAAAATTAATGGGCCGGTGGATTTTGCTGTACGGCAAGAATGAAATGGTTAATGAAGACTACCTGAACCATTTGCCCGGATTTTCTGCTTTGATAGGTGCAGCCTTAATAAATATCATGGACTATAAAGAAGTCCTGGCCCACGACATGGAAAACGATATCATCCAATCGTTGAATAATGATTTTGCAGCCATACGTGAAAAAAAGGACCTGCTAAAAATAATCCACTTAAAGCTGAAGAATTTATTCGACTTCAGCGATCAGTTTGTGGCGGTCATCAATGATGATCAATTAACATTGAGTTCCTTTTTGCAGGACACCCGATCCTGGGCGGATGAACATCCTCAATATAAACAGTCGGTTGTAGCCAGATATCCGCTCAACGACGGTATTTTCAATAAAGTGATCTTATCCAAAGAACCTCATAGTTTTGATTTGCCTCAGCAATATGCCAGGGGGAATATGCCCCAGTATTTTCAAATTTTATATGAAAGTGGTATTAAAAAGGTGTTTATGATAGGCTTGCATATGAGAGACAGGATGATAGGGCTTTGGTGCATATGCCAGACTGAAGGTCATACGATGACCAGCGATCAGCTGCAGTTAATTAAAAAGATCTCGAGCCAGCTGTCAATTGCGGTAGAAAACATAAAAGCCAATGAAGCAATAGTTGCCAGGGAAGAAGAAGGACGGCTATTGCTGAGCCTCAGCGAAGACATTGCCAACATCCGTGACAAAAATGATCTGTTTAATGCGATCAACAGGAACCTGAAAAAGTTATTCAGATTTGAGGACATTGTAATTATGGTACTCCATGAAGATCTGGCTTACCAGACTTTTTTATTCTCTTTAAGCCATCAAAGTGCAGGTTATACCCATTATCAAAAAGCTGCGTTGAAAAAGTACATCTATGAGGATTGTTGCCTTCATAAAGTGATGCGCTCAGACGGCATTGTCGTTTTGAATATGAAGCAATTGTACGATGATGAAACAGCGCCTGACTATATCAAATTTGAGTATGAAAGCGGGATAAAAGAGAAAGTAGCAATTAAGCTGAAAGACGATCAGAAAAATATTGGTGTTTTTTTCGTCAACTCGGCAACGTGCGGCTCATACACCGATCATGAGCTGGAATTAATAGAAGGCGTTTCGTATCAACTATCAATAGCGGTTTCCAACATCCTGGCAAATGAAGAAATAGCAAACAGGGAAGAGGAGAAAACCATACTTCTTGCTTTAAGTAATGAGATCGCTTCGCTAAAGAGCAGAGATGACCTGTTCCGTGTAGTTAATGACCGGATAAAAAAAATATTCTCTATCAACCAGTTGGGAATAATGAAAATTAACGAAGACCGGTTGACGCACAGTGTTTTTATGCTGGATTTCGGCGAAACCGCCAGCAATCAAAGTGACTTTGCAAGAGTAACCAGCGTAAAGTACAGTATTACAGAAAAAGTATTCAGCAGCATTATTGCTTCGGATGATCCAGTTGTTCTTGATGTAAAACAGCTTTCCAGTGAGGCGGACTGCTCCGCTTTAATAAAGTTTTGGTCAAAAATAGAATTTCAACAACTTTTATGTCTGGCATTGCGGGTTGGGGGAAATGCCGTAGGCGTAATATTTTTTAGTGTTAACACGCATAAAATAGACTACATAAAAAGCAATTTATTAAAAGCTGTATGTGCACAGTTAGCGGTAGCTATTTCAAATATCCTGGCAAATGAACAGATCGCAGACAGGGAGAGCGAAAGGGAGTTGCTTTTATCAATAAGTACGGACCTGGCAGCAGTCCGAAACCACAAGGAGTTGATCAGTGTCATTACCAGAAGGCTTAAAAATAAATTGGCCTTTAGTCATATATTTATAGGAATTGTCAATGAAGATCAATCGACGTTCAGCACTTTTGTAACTGATCCTGATTCGCAAAGCAAGGGACATCCTGAATACGACGAGGCTATAAGATCTAAATGGCCGATCAATGACGGGATTATGAATAAAGTATCTGCCAGTTCAATGCCTCTTGTATTTAACCTGGAAGAATTAAGTAAACAGCCGGATATACCTTTATATTTTAAGATCAATTATGAGAGTGGTTTAAATCAAGTCATTATCACAAGATTTTCAAAGGGCGGGAAAGTATTCGGTTTCTGGGCTATTTTTTTTGGAGGAAAAGATGTTTTGGATAAAGCAGGACATATTTTGATAGCTGGTTTGGCAAACCAGATCTCTATCACTGTTTCTAATATCATGGCCAATGAAAAGGTAATTTCCCAACTTGAAGTTATAAAACGCTATAAAAAACAATTAGAAGAAGAAAGAATATATCTGAAAGAAGAAATTGAAACATCACACAACTATTCAGAGATTATTGGTAATGGTCCTGAAATGCAAAAAGTTTTTCGCCTGGTATCAAAGGTTGCCCCTTCCGATAGTACTGTTTTAATCCTGGGTGAAACAGGCACAGGAAAGGAACTTATCGCACGTGCTATACATAATAATTCACCGAGGAAGAACAGCTTGATGGTTAAGGTCAATTGTGCGACCTTACCTGTGAACCTGATTGAAAGTGAACTTTTTGGTCATGAGCGTGGCAGCTTTACAGGGGCAACGGAAAGAAGAATCGGAAAATTTGAGTTGGCGAACAATGGCACACTTTTTTTGGATGAGATCGGTGATCTGCCTTTGGAATTGCAGGCAAAGCTGCTCAGGGCTTTGCAGGAAAAAGAGGTGGAGCGGATTGGCGGAAAGGACTCAATTAAAGTAGATGTCCGCATCATTGCAGCAACCAACCGGGACCTCGACAAAGAAACGGCTGAAGGCAGGTTCAGGAGCGACCTGTATTATCGTTTAAATATTTTCCCGATCAACCTTCCACCACTTAGATTGCGAACAGAAGATATCCCCCTGTTAGCAGCTCACTTCATTCAACGGTTTTCAAAAAAACTTGGAAGACACATTGATAAGATAAGTAACAGCGAATTGCAGGAACTCCGGCATTATAACTGGCCAGGCAATATCAGAGAGTTGGAACACCTGATTGAGAGAAGCATAATATTGACAACAGGCGATACGATAACAAACATTCCCTTGCCATCGCCCAAACCAAAGGAATTAAATCAACCTCAGCAGTATTCTTCGCTGAAGACAATTGATGAAAATGAGCGCGACCATATTCTGACCATGTTAAAATACTGCAAAGGCAAGGTCACTGGAGATGGTGGTGCAGCTCAACTATTAGGGGTTCCGAATAGCACTTTAAGCTCAAAGATGAAACGCCTTGGTATCAAAAAGGAACACTTTAAGTAAAAATTGTACAAAAGTCGAAAAGTCATATTTGATATTCATAAAAGCGTAGTTGATATTGATACTAATGGCGGGTGCCATTCTCCTTAGTTTTGTTGGAGGAAAACATCTAACGAAACTCACCTGTCAAAATTAAAATCATGAACACTTCATCTTTAAAAGCTGCCAAAGGAAAAGTTCTTCTTGTAACATCAAGTGTGGATTCTATACTTTTAAAAGACGGCGCCAACGCGGTCGCGGGTTTCTATTTAAATGAACTTACAATACCCATGGAAGCGGTTGTTGCTGCTGTTTATGATATAGTTCTCGCAACTCCCAGGGGAAACAAACCGGTGCTGGACCGCTCATCAGCTACTGCCGCACATTTTGATAACAGCGAAGAAGCACTGCAGAGGGCATTGGAATTTGTTGAGAAATATCCGGCTATGCAAAACCCCGTTACGCTTCAATCCGTTGTGGAAAACGGACTTGACGAATATATAGGTGTATTTGTGCCGGGTGGGCATCCGCCAATGGTAGACCTGATGCAAGATCCGTATCTGGGTGAAATTCTTGAACATTTCCATAACAACGCAAAACCATCCGCATTCCTTTGCCATGGCCCTATATCTATTGCATGCTCAGTGCGCGATGCCAAAGCTTTCCGTGCCGCACTCACAGAAGACAACATAGCAGCAGCGAAAAAGGCATCAGAAGATTGGCAATATGCAGGCTACCGCATGACCGTTTTTTCCAATGACGAAGAACATTATGCAGAAAAGAATGTGTTTGGTGGTCATAAGGCCCCATTCTATGTGGCCGATGCTTTGACAATAGCAGGAGGCAAGCTGGAATTTGCAGAAGGTGGGATCTTCAAACCACACGCGGTGGTAGACCGGGAACTGATCACCGGTCAAAATCCGCCCTCCGCTCCTGAGTTAGCCAGGCTTTTTGTAAAAGCCCTTAATGAAATCAGTGCCAGGGTTGAAGTGTAAAACATTAAATCCTGCATTCCTCCTGCCTACCTATGCCAGAATATTGAGCGGCCCAATGGAAGTCACCTGTATGACCACACTCTGATGAATTCAATTTGTAGCAAAGTGGATCAATGAAAAAAGAAAGGGTAAGGTAGTGTTCAAGTCTTCAATGGGTGGATTGTTTACGCCGGATGGCTATGTCATATATGTATCTACGAAGCACGCGCTGGAAGCCATTGCAGAAGCTATGTCGTCGGAATTGAAGAAGTACAACATTCAGGTGCAACAATTAATCCAGGCGCTTATCTTACCGGCTATAAAGTCGCACTCACAATTTGGAACAGCCCTATTCAATCAGCCCACCGCTCATGAGTTAGCCAGACTTTTTGTAAAAACCCTACTGAAATCAAGGTTAAGGTTGAAGTTTAAAAAAAAGGTTATAAATCAATCGTTGTAATAATAAGATCATGAAATATAGAAAATTGGGTAATACCACGGAACAACTATCCGCTATAGGGCTGGGCACCATGGGTATGAATCATGCCTACGGTGAGCCGGATGATAAAGAATCTATTGCCACCTTGAACCTAGCCATTGATCTGGGCATTAATTTTTGGGACACTGCTGACATTTATGCTAAAGGCGACAATGAGAAACTGGTCTCCGAAGTGTTGGTTCCAAACAGGGACAAAATTTTCATTGCAACAAAATTTGGGTACAGATGGGATGATAACAGGGAGAATTCGTTTGATGCATCTCCTGCTTATCTTAAAACAGCGGTAGAACAAAGCCTGAAACGTTTGCGCGTAAATTATATTGACCTGTATTATGCGCACCGGGTAGATCCGAATGTGCCCATTGAAGAAACAGTGGGTGCTATGGCTGAATTGGTTAAAGAAGGTAAGGTTAAATACCTTGGTTTATCGGAAGCCTCTGTAGCATCGATTAAAAAAGCACACGCCATACATCCGATTGCTGCGCTGCAAAGTGAATATTCGTTGTTAACAAGGAACGTAGAAGCGGAAATACTTCCTTTAACAAAAGAACTGGGTATATCATTTATCCCCTTTAGTCCATTAGCCCGGGGGCTTGTAACCAATACACTCGATGTAAGTACACTTGGGGACGACGACTTTCGCAAGAAATTGCCCCGCTACCAGGAGAAGTATGCCGAAAATAACAGAAAACTGGCGGAAGGGTTTGCTGAAATTGCAGCAGCAAAAAATGTTACACCAGCTCAAATAGGACTTGCATGGGTTTTATATCAGGGTGAAAATATAATACCTATCCCAGGTACAAAGAAAACCAAATACCTGTTGGAAAATGCCGCTGCAGTGGATGTGAACCTGACAACAGACGATCTGCAGGCTATTGATGAATTGCTTAAAAAGTACCCGGATACCGGTGCGAGATATAGCGAGCATCATGAAAAAATGGCAAATATTTAAGTGCCTGTAATCACTTTTTCATTTTGCATAATAAGGAAAGGACAATGATTGATGCGAATCTCTAAATTTTCATAATTCTTATATATTATGAAACGAAGAAACAAACGAATAGATTTAACAAAAGGTGAGAAAGAACTCTTTAAAGAATTCATGCCAGAAGATTTTATTGAGCTTTCAACGTATAGCGTGGAACGGCGGCATTTCCTGAAACTGGTGGGTTTAATGGGTGGAGGAATATTCACTATGCAATTCCTAAGTCAACATTCGATTTTTGCGCAGGACGTAAATGAGTTGACATTATATGAAATGCCCACTGACGTTGAAAATGTTGTCAAAGTAACGTTTAAGGTTAATGGTGCACAAAAAATGCTTGTCATTGATTCGAGAATGACATTACTGGATGCTTTAAGAGAGCGATTAAAACTGACCGGATCCAAAAAAGGCTGCGATCATGGACAGTGTGGCGCATGTACAGTGATTGTGGACGGCAGGCGGGTACTATCGTGCCTGACACTGGCTGCGGCATGTGATAGAATTTCGGTTAAAACAATAGAAGGCATTGGCAGAAGTGAAGAGCTTCATCCCATACAAGCTGCTTTCATTAAGCATGATGGATTTCAGTGTGGCTATTGCACACCGGGACAGATATGCTCTGCGGTAGCATTGATGCAGGAGGCAAAGAATGGTGAAGCAAGTTATATAACTAATAACATTCGTTCCAAAGCATTGCCCATACAACTTTCAGACGATGAGATCCGTGAGAGAATGTCTGGAAATATCTGCCGCTGCGGCGCCTATCCTAATATTATTGCAGCGATCCGCGAAGTACATACTGGTAAAGATGGCGCGCAACCCTGGCAATATAGCAGTTAAAAACAATTACCAATATTCAGAAATGGTAAACAAATAAAAGAGATTAACATGAGGCCATTCAAATATTCACGGGCTGAAGATGTTCATTCGGCCATACAAAAAGTGGCAGCAAATCCTAATGCCAAATTTCTCGCAGGCGGCACTAATATTCTTGATCTAATGAAGGAAGATGTCGAGCGTCCTGATGAACTAATTGATGTAACGAGACTAGACCTGGCAGGTGTTAAAATGAGCTCAATCGGCGTCAGCAAAAAAAGCATAGCCATCGGGGGACTTGGTAAAAACTCCGATACAGCAAATCATCCGCTTATACGTCAAAATTTTCCGCTGTTATCACAGGCGATCCTGTCAGGTGCCTCAGCACAGATCCGTAATATGGCCACAAATGGCGGAAATCTGAACCAGCGAACCCGCTGCTCATATTTTTATGATGTGTCAATGCCTTGCAATAAACGAGAGCCGGGTTCCGGATGCAGCGCACTTGAAGGAATCAATCGGATGCATGCAGTTTTCGGCTGGTCAAAAGATTGTGTAGCTGTTCATCCTTCCGATATGTGCGTTGCACTGGTGGCACTTGATGCCACGGTCAGGGTGCAGGGAATCGAAGGTAAGGAAAGATCCATTCCTATCATTGACTATCATCGACTGCCAGATAATATGCCACAGATAGACAACAATCTCAAACAAGGCGAACTGATCACAGCCATCGATATTCCGGAAAATAATTTTGCAGGTAACAGTTATTATTTAAAAATACGGGACCGTGCAAGCTATGCGTTCGCACTGGTTTCGGTAGCAGCCGGCCTGGAAATAAATGGAGACAGTATTCAACAAGCCAGAATTGCCATGGGGGGTGTCGCGCACAAACCCTGGCGAGCAGCAGAAGCCGAAAAATTTCTTGTTGGTAAAACACCAACACAAGAGAATTATAAAGCAGCAGCCGAAGTGGAAATGCGAAATGCGGATCCGCTTGAACATAATAAATTCAAGATCGAATTAGGCAAACGTGCTATCGTTCGCGCGCTGCAATTGGCCATAAGCAATAATATGAGTTAATTTAAAGAGTTTCAAATGCGGGAGAAACACAAAATTATCGGATCACCGGTAAGTAGAATTGAGGGCCATTTGAAAGTAACGGGAAAAGCCGCCTATGCAGCGGAATTCTCCTTCCCTCATCTGATGTATGGATTTCCTGTTCAAAGTACGATTACTGCAGGGGAAATAAAATCGATTGATGTAATAGCCGCAGAAAGATCACCGGGCGTACTGAAAATTATCACCCATCATAACGCATTAAAACTAATGCCCCGTCCGCCCGTGACACATGCTAACCGAATGACACGTTCAAATCCGGTTTTACAAAATACGAGGATCCATTGTTTTGGTCAATATATCGGACTCGTTGTTGCGGAAACTTATGAGCAGGCACGCTTTGCGGCTCGACTGGTAAAAGTCTCATACAAAACGGAAAGGCCAAAAATTGATTTCGATGAGAATCTGAAAGATGCTTACAAACCGGAGATCCTCAATGCGGGACATCCGACAGATACAAGTTGGGGTGATCTGGAAAGCGGGTTAAAACAATCTGCCGAAATACTCTCGGAAACCTATAATACCCCTATTGAACAACATAACCCGATGGAGCCTCATGCGACGATCGCATTTTTTGAAGGCGAAAGGCTCACAGTTTATGAGTCGACACAAATACTTGGTACTACAAAAGAGGCGATTGCCAATACATTCAATATTCCAAAGGAAAATATCCAGGTACTGGCACCATTTATAGGTGGAGGTTTTGGATCTAAATTGCAACCGCGGGAGCATCTTATGCTAACGGTAATGGCGGCAAAAATGTTGAATCGCCCCGTTAAAACTGCTATTACCCGACAAATGATGCAAACTAACGTCGGTTTGCGCCAGCATAATCGGCAGAAAGTTCGCATCGGCACAGAGAAGGATGGAAAACTTCTGGCTCTTTCCCATGAGATTGTTACACATACTTCCGTAGACGAAGAATTTATAGAGCAATCAGGAGCGATTTCAAGGATGATGTATGAAGTTCCGAATTCGCTGGTTACACATCGCGTTTTTACCACGAATATTCAGGTGCCACGCTGGACCCGGGCGCCCGGAGAAACACCCGGAAGTTTTGCACTTGAATCTGCTATGGATGAAATGGCCCATAGGTTAAAAATTGATCCCATTGAATTTCGAACTAAAAATGAACCGTCAGTTAATCCTGAAAACAAAAAGCCATGGGCATCGCGATCAGTTATTGAGTGTATGAGAATGGGGGCGGAAAAATTTGGCTGGAACATGCGTAATTCTGAGCCAATGAGCACCCGAAACGGCAGATGGTTAGTTGGGTATGGAATGGCGTCGGCATCCCGGGGTGCCCCTTGTCGTGAAGCCAGTGCACGGGTGAAAATAACAAATAGTAATAAAAATATAAGGGCCCGTATTGAGCTGGCCGCTACTGATATTGGAACCGGAAGTTATACAATTATTGCTCAGGTAGCTGCGGAGAGGCTTGGTTTGCCAGTTGAAAAAATAAAAGTTATAATCGGCGATTCAGATCTTCCGCCAACTCCGGGATCAGGCGGGTCCTGGGGCGCGGGAACTTATACCAACGCGGTAGATGCAGTGTGTGAAAAAGCAAAAAATGAATTGCTTGGGAAAAGCAAAATTAAGTTTGTCAACGAACCTGGCATCACCGAATTAATGAAGGCAGCAGCCTTGAACGAGTACCAGACAGAAGGATCTGTGAAGCCTTCAGAAGAATCGGAAAAATATTCCCATTTCAGTTTTGGCGCTCATTTCGCCGAAGTTTGGGTAGATGAAAGTTTGGGCATAGTGAAAATCCCTCGTTTCACATCAGCCATTGCTGCTGGAACAATTTTGAATGAAAAAACAGCACGTTCTCAAATTATTAGTGGAGTAGTATGGGGAATCGGGCAGGCTTTGACTGAAGAAAGTGTTTTAGATAAACGCTATGGAAATTATGTCACAAGAACATTCGCTGATTATCACGTGCCGGTTAACCTGGATATCGGCAATATAGAAGTATATTTTTTGCATGAAGAGGACAAAACCATCAATCGTTTAGGGGTAAAAGGAGTTGGAGAACTTGGAATCACTAGTGTAGCAGCTACAATAGCCAACGCAATTTTCAATGCAACTGGAAAGCGTATTAGGGATCTACCCATCACGCCAGATAAATTGTTGTTGTAAGAAAGTGATTCTATTTAATTCTAAAATTGTGGCACTCCTTCGTCTGGCATTGGTAATAATTTTGCCGGTAACACCCATATTACGTAAACACTAGTTTTCTTAAAATAGCAGCCAAAAAACGGTCAAAAAAAAGCCCCATGCGGGGCTTTAATATAGGCAAAAAGAATATTTAATACCTGTTTTCATTGTAGCTATTCCGGTTATTGAAACCGCTGCTGTCACCGTTCCGGGAAGACCTGTCGTCTTTCGGTTTGGCAACAGATACGCTGATCGACCTGCTTTCAACCGTTTTGCCATCCAATTCTGCGATAGCTTTTTGGGAAGCGGCTTCATCGGTCATTTCCACAAAGCCGAAGCCTCTTGATCTGCCCGTTTCCCGGTTTATAATAACTTTAGCTGAGGTAACTTCTCCGTAAGGAGCAAAAAATTCTTTTAGGTCTTCATCCTGTACGCTGAAGCTTAAATTTGATACATAAATGTTCATTCCGTGAAATTAAAATGATGAATAATTTCTGAGGAAAGCAAGAAGTAAGAAACTAACTATAATGCAGATGTACTAAGCAATGTAATTAATGAATACTAATGCGAGGCTCAAAATAACTATATGAAGGTAGTCTTTATTATCTGAAGTAACTAGTCGAATTTGTTAAAACCCTAAAACTAATCGGTTGTTGAGGTATTTACCATTTACTTTTTATCTGACTTTCTGTGACGGAAACCAGCTTGCCATCAAACATTGTTTGGTTAAGCGATACGATCGCCTGGCGGGCTTCACTGTCAGTAGTCATTTCGATTATCCCATTACGTTTTGACCGGCCGTTTAATTTGTCTTTCACTACTTCAGCCGATGTTACGTTGCCAAAGGATGAAAATAATCTTCGTAAATCACGGTCCTCGGTATGCAAACTAAGATTGAAAATCTGTATGTTCATAATGGTTATTTTTTAATGATATTATTAAGCTGCTTATATAACCTTTCTGCTCAATTGCTATAATATAAGTATATCCCGCGCAACCAGTTAAAAACAGATAGTTCGCTTTTCAATTCTAAGGGGAGTTGCGTTGAAATAAGTTCTTCGAGCTGGCAACCATCTGTAATCGTCAATTTGCCAATTGATTTGCCGAAGTGGTTAATGATAAACAGCACCTGATAACCGTTAAGCGGGTTAAAAGTACGCCGGTTGGGTTCGTTGTTTTCCTTACAATGATGATGCATCACGGCCCAATCGTAATTCTTTTTGCGTAAATGTTCTTTTAAAAATATCATATCTGAATTTAAAGAGCGGATCAATTAGCTCTCCTGTTTCCCGTTAGTATACATCTGCTGTTTGGTTAACTATTTTCTGATAGGCAAGCGTTGCTGATCATATGCAAGTTATGCGTGGCTCTTAAACCTTTTTGATTTGTTAGTCGAAATTGTCTCTTCTACACTGATGTAGTAGTTCATAAACCGGCTGTTATTGAGTTCACTAATAACAATTTGACCTGCTTTATATTCCATTTCTACCAATGCCACCCCCTCTGATAAGCCGTTTTGGGCATTCATCATTATCCTGGCAGACGATACCAACCCAAAAGGAAGCAGAAGATTTGCCAGATGGGTAGCGGTAGTGAATCTGTTTAAATTGCTGATTAATAAGCGCATACTTTTAATTTACTTAGTTAAAGGAAATGACGAGGTAAAGTGTAGGAAAGCAAAAGGTAGGAAATTACACAATAAAAGGTCAGTATTTAAAGATATGCTTATTTGCAGTAACGATCTAATTTATTATTTGTGGTGGTTTAACATGTCTTTTTAAAAGAACAGCGACAAAGGTCAAATGGCATTTGTGTTATTTATTGAACTACCTTCACTGGATATGAAATTACAGGTTAACAGGATCAATGTGCGCTTAAATCCAGATGTCAGAAAAGTAATTCCCCGTTTTTTTAATACAGGGGATGAGCGTTCCCTGACGCTAATTAACAGGGTGATGCAGTTGCCCGACAACCAGGTAAATGAATTATTGCTACAGGTTCAACATGAATTTCATAAACGCTATAGTAATATCCGGCTTGTTTTTGTAAAGCATTTTGAATTAATAAAACACTTGTTAACTGAAAAGGAGTGTCTGGCTTTATCCTTCGAAAAAAAATTGTTGATAGGTTCTTATTTTACCATGGAATATTCACTGGAACATGCAGCCTTGTTTAACCCTTCTATTGTGGAAGATCCGGACCAGTCCGATACTGCAGCAGGAGAAAAAAATGTGATCGTCAGTTTCAGAGCTACAGGGGAAGGTCATATATCATCCCTTGTATTTAAACGGGCAAAACTTGATAAAAATGCAAAGATCCATTTTGAGCCTTCAGGGAAGTATATGAACCAGGGGACGGTAACACAACAGAAAAGGAATAACAAAAAAGCATTTAAGGAGTTACTATCCCAATACCCATTTCCGGAAGGGATTTGCACAGATATTTTAAACCAGTTGAAAGATACGTTTTCTTATAAAGAGATTGAATCGGTTGTAAAAAATGCCCTGCAGCATGTAGGGACCGGTACGGCAAAGAACAAACTTAAATATGATATCCTCAGCCTGGTGAATACCAGTTATGAATTACATTTTCTTCAGGAATCTTTATTGTCAGAACGGGTTATTTTTCCGGTAACGTTTACTGAGAAGAATGGTATTGAGGATGCCAGGTTTATAAAATTTACCGCTGAAGATGGTGCTACCACTTATTTTGCTACTTATACAGCGTACGATGGCTCATTCATTTTACCACATTTAATTGAAACAAAGGATTTTTTACATTTTAAGATGTCGCCACTTCATGGAAAAGCAGCAGTTAATAAAAACCTTGCTTTATTTCCCAGAAAGATCAATGGACAATATGCCATGATCTCCCGCATTGACGGGGTTAATAACTACATAATGTTCTCTGAAGATTTGTATCTGTGGGAAACGGCCACTTTGCTGCAGCAACCGGTGTATCCATGGGAATTTGTGCAGATCGGCAATGCCGGGTCGCCCATAGAAACGGAAGAGGGATGGCTGGTAATTACCCATGGCGTTGGTCCGATGCGTAAATACTGTCTCGGCGCCAGCCTGTTTAATCTAAACGACCCAACCAAAGAACTGGGACGTTTAAAGGAACCGTTATTAATGCCGGATGAAGATGAATGGCACGGATATGTACCAAATGTGGTTTATTCCTGTGGAGCTATATTACATCAGGATTGTTTGTTTATTCCTTATGCCGTTTCTGATTATGCTACCTCATTTGCTACGGTACCTCTGGCCGCATTATTAAATGCCATGAATTAAACCAGTTGATCAGGGACGTTACAGGCTACCAGGTTGCCGGGCCACCTGTTCATACAACTGAATATAATGTCTGGCCATTACCTGACTACCGAATTGAGCCATGGCATGTTCCCGGCAAGCCTGTCTGCTGATCATTTTAATATTATTCAAAGCTGCGACCGCCTCCCCGGTATGTTGAACTATAAACCCTGTTTTTTTATCTATGATCAGTTCCTGCATGGAACCCCGGTTAAAAGCAACCACCGGTGTGCCGCACATCATTGCTTCTGCCACACTGAGGCCGAACGGCTCTTCGAAATTGATGGGGTGTAATAACGCCAGTGCATTTGCCAAAAGCTCATTGCGCAACCCCGGTCCTACATTCCCTTTGTATATTATCGATGTGTCATTGAGGTAAGGAACAATTTTTTCTCTAAAATAATTTTCATCCTGCACCAGTCCGCAAAGGATTAACTTTTTATTTGATTGAGTGGCGATCTGTATAGCTTCATAAGCTCCTTTATGCGGATGAAACCTTCCAAAATACAACAGGTAATCTCCATCACCCTGGCCAAACTGAAATTGTTCTTCATTAATACCATTGTAAACGGTATCGAGATACTGAAGTTCAGGATGGCGGTTGTTGTGGCTTATTGATACATACTGGGTTCGTTTATTATATTTTTTATACACCGGTAGAATTTCTTCAGAAGAAAAACCATGAATGGTGGTTATTACCGGGCATTTGATTAACGAAGAATAGGTCAGCGGGAGAAAATCAAAATGATTGTGTATGACATCAAATTGTGAAGCCTGCTCCATAAGATTGGAGATGTGCAGGCATTCCCAAACTTTTGCATCGGCGGGCTGCTCACCCAATGACGTTTGGCATACCCACTGTAGCTTTGCCTTCGTAACAGAATCCCCAGTGGCAAATAACGTAACATCCATTCCGTTTTTTACCAATGCTTCTGTTAAAACAGAAGCTACCTGCTCCCATGGACCGTAATGCAAAGGTGGGGTTCTCCAGATTATAGGCGCAAGTACCGCTATTTTCATGCTTATAAAGTTGAGGCTACCAACAGGTGCGAGATCCAGTACGCCAGTGTACTCTCTGCACCCTGGTTTAAATTGATTCCTTTGGTATGCAGGCCGTCTGCGCATCCTCCGTTTGAAAAATCGTACAGCGAAAGCCTCAGATCATTATCTCCCAGGAACCATTGATAGCATTTATACATGCGGGCCAGGTACAATTGTTCACCGGTAAGTCTGAACGCCTGTTGGTAATACAGTACCATTGCCATTGCGTCGATGCCCTGCTGATCGAACTGGGCTATTGGGCCGCCCTGTTTATGCCATCCTGCGTTTCCAATGGGTCTGAATGTATCATTATAAAATACCCTGGATTCCAGAAAAGCCATAGATTCAAAGGCGATCGTCAGGTATTCGTCCTGTTGCGTTACTTCAAATGCATTTAACAAAGCAAGTGGCAGCATGGCATTATCATAAGTAAGAACGGGTTCAAACCAATGCCAGTCGCTGCTTTTGCTATCCTTATACATGGCAACCATTTTATCGGCAAGGTGAATTACCATATCTCTTTTCCTGTCATCGGGATAATGGTATTTAATAAACTGGCAGATGCCTACAATGGTATTGGCAATGCCGCGCAGTGATGTAAGTTTACTGGCATGCGGATATGCTTTTATAAATATTCCCTGCGCAGTTCTGATCAATAAATGAGAACGGCCTTCGTTGATCAAATACCCAAGTGCCATCATGGTTCTTCCGAATGAATCCTCTGATCCCCGGTCTTCCGTAGCTGTCATTGTATAACTCAAAAAGTTGCGGAAATATCCATCTTCATTTTGCATGTAATGAATAAAACTCAGGTAAACCAACAAAAGGTCATGAGCAATTTGATCTTTCTTATTGTTCTTACAGGCCCAAACAGCAAAAAGCAAAGCGCGTGCATTATCATCTATGCAATAGCCTTCTTTTCTGTTAGGCATGGAAAACACAGCGTGCTGAATAATACCAGTTTTATCAGTTAAATTACTGATATGCTTGAAGTTTAAAGCCGGCATTTGTGCTTTTGTAAATAAAGCCGGTTGTGATAAAAGCATTGTGTCTTCTGTTTCCATATAAATATATTTTTTAAAATCTGGATATTAATACGTCGGTCAACTCGGTTTTAACAACCGGTTTCTGTAGAATTTTGTCAAACAGTTCCAGGTGGTTTGCGGCAACTTTTTTCCAGGCGGTGTCTTTTGTTTTTAAAGAGGCATGATGCCCCATTTGTATTCTTACGGTCTTATTCTGTAGCAGGTAGATGGCATTTTCTGCCAATGCATGTTCCTGGCCCGGTTCAATGATGATGCCGGTATGTTCATCCAGCATTTCTTTCGCCAGAGCAAATGAATTGGAAATGATGGGGCAGCCTGCGCTCATGGCATATATAAACGTACCGCTTACCGCCTGATCAGGGTCTTTTGAAGTGAATAGGTATATGTCTGTCAATGCCAGGTATTCCATTAGTATAGGGGTCGCTACATATTCATTCACCAGCCGTACATTATTCTGGAGATTATTGTCGTCGATCAATTGTTGCAGGTAATTACGGTATTGTTCACCTTCCTGTTGCAGCAGATTGGGATGCGTAAGGCCCAGAACAATGTAAATAGCCTGCGGAATTTTTTCACTGATCTCCTTCATGGCAAGTATGCCTTTTTCTATTCCTTTATTAGGGCTTAATAAGCCAAAGGTGGTTAGTACCTGGTTATGTATAAGATCATATTTAAGTTTAAGATCACTAGCTCCGATCTTACTATTAGAGGGAGTGCCATGTGGTATGATAATGATCTTTCGGGGGTCCAGCTGATAATCGGCTGTCAATAACCTGGCAGAGTTGGAAGTCATTACGATTATCTTATCAGCCAGTAATGTTATTTTCTGAACCAGTTTTAATCTTTGTTCACCAGGAGCTGGCAATACCGTGTGAAACCGGACGATGAATGGTTTTTCAAGCAGTGCCAGAAATCCCAATAAAAATTCGCCAAGGTTTCCGCCATATAAGCCAAACTCATGTTCTATGCAAACAAGTTCTATGTGCGGGTCCTTGTTAATTTTATTAGCGGTTTCAATGCAGGAGGTTAGATTATAACTATCCATGACCATTGAAACCGGGAGTGGATATGGGTGGCCGGTGTCTTTTTTATCGAGCGCACAAATGGAAATTGAAAAGTCTTCATTTAGCCCGGGAGCAATTGAAGCGGTAAGGTCTTGAGTAAAACTGGCTATGCCACATTTTACAGGCGGGAATGTACTAATAAAAAGTATTTTTGAGCGTGAATGGGAAATTGTCATGCAATTGTTTTTAGAAATGAATAATGGGACAGAACTAACTGGCACAATGCAATAAGATGTTACCTGGAGTGAGCAGGACTACAATTAATTGTTACTTACAAATCGGATGGATCAAAATGAAAGGATCTGTGGGAATATCTTCAAAAGAGTAAGTGAAGGTAGTCTATTTATTTGATTGCAACTATTAAATTACGAATAGCCGGAAAATGCGTGTATCTTTAATAAGCACCCATTTGAGTTTATTAGCACTTTGTAATTGATTGATTGTTTGCTTTCCTTTACCTCCTGCTTTTTCCTCAGATCAATTTTCAATCTTTAAAAAAGCGGAAAGCAGATTTGTTGAAAACTTGGTATCTTTTGATAGCCGATTTAAATTGTAACGTGGTAGAATGAGACCTTCAACAACTTTCCTGGATGATATTTGCTTTGACCATAAACCAACTAGCAAATAAAAAATCCGGAAGCGTTCCCGGATTTTTTCACTCGATAAAATTAAATGGATAGAGTAAGTGTAATTTGGTCATTAGCTAGGATGCATCAATAATTCGTTGCAACTCCTCTTTAGTTTTACCCAGTTTAACCTGCAGTTTTGCCATCATTTCATTCTTCCTGCCTATTTCAAAAAACAGATCCTTATCGGTAAGTGCAGGAAACTCTTTTTTTAACCTGGTCTTTTGTTCGTTCCAGTTTCCACTTGATGTTGTTTTATCTTGCATAATATTTACTTTAATTTTTAATAATAAACTATTGTACAAAAGTGAACTTGTTTTTAATAGGTATTGTTACATCATAAAATAAATAAATTACAACATTCACACTTATATAAAAATTGATAAGGGAAATATTAATTTCCCTTATCAATTACAGGGTCTGGTATCGGTAGGTAAGGTTATTTATCCCGTTTTAGACAAATAATTTTTGCAAGTATAAAGGTGAGATTCTTTTGTATTGAATTGTTATATGATTTTAGAAATGAATTATAAAATTCACACTTTGTAAGGCATTAAGTGTACATGATTAGGAATATACAATAAAGAGTACTACCTTCAGTAGGTTAATTTGAGCCTCGCATAAGTATTCATTAATTACATTGCTTATTTACCTGCATTATAGTTAGTTTCTTACTTCTTGCCTTCCTCGAAATTTATTCACCAGTTAACTTTTACAAATGAACATTTATATAGCAAACTTAAGCTTCGACGTGCACGATGATGACTTGAGAAATATTTTTGCGCCGTATGGAGAAGTTACTTCGGCAAAAGTTATTACAGACAAAGCTACTGGCAGATCAAGAGGTTTCGGATTTGTTGAAATGGCTGATGAAGCCGCTTCAACAAAAGCAATCGCTGAATTGAATGGCACTACAGTAGAAAACAGGACAATCGGCGTAACTGTTGCAAAGCCTAAAGGAGACAGACCTTCTCGTGACTTTAATAGTGGAAAAAGTTATAATGAAAACAGATACTAAAATTATTTTGATTTTTACTGCAGATCAAAGCCCCGTAAGGGGCTTTTTATATTAGTTCTGTATTCTATCGATGGTTGTGCTGTTAGGCCTTTCGTGCTTTATTTTATTTAATTTGGCCTGGTTATTTTCAATTCTATGCTTTAGAGACTGGATATCGCTATGTAATTTGTCCAGGGTTTCTGATTGTGTTATTGCATTCATGGAATCTTTCCAGGCATCATGGGCTGTATTTTTTGCCTTTCTGGCCAGTTTCTTATTATCGGGATCATCACTTAGTTCATCTGTTGCAGTTGAGTCTTTATTTGCGGAATATTGTGCCTTCTTTGAAGCATCTTGCTTTTTATTGCTCTTTTGTTCAAGCTGACTTAGTAATTTGCCTAGTTTTAATTGATTCCTATATATTTCCGATACTAACGAAAGAGAATCTTTCTTTAGCTGCTGACCTGATATTGGTATGCAAAAAAGCAACAAGCCACAAGAGATAAATAAGAACAGTTTTTGCATAATGTAAAGGTGCGATTCTTTCTGTGCTGAATTGTTATATTATTTTTGAAATTTATTATATGATTTACACTTTATAAGTGAGGCGAAGTTGTAATGGAGCGTCTAAATATTTTATTTACAACAATTGCCCACGTAATGCAGTTATTGTAAGTATACTCACTCTTCATTGATCAATATTGAATATGCCATATGAAAGAGATGCCTGTTACCATAAAACGTTCCATTGAGTTGCTGGGACTTTTTTTAATTGGGGCAATACTTGTAATTGGAAAGATTGTTATCATGCCCCTACTCATGTCCTTTTTTATAAGCATTATGCTGTTGCCGGTATACCGCCTCTTCAGAAGGCGAAAGTTTCCTGACGCATTAGCTGTTTTTTTTCCGATATTATTAATAATTATTGTGGTGGCACTCGTTGTATGGCTGTTTTACAATCAGACAAGCTTTCTCCTGCACGATTATCCTCAAATAGAAAAAAATTTAACTACACATCTTAATGCGTTGAGTTTATGGGTTAGCCAGGTGTTCAATTTTTCACCTACAGAGCAATTAAAGTTTATTAAGGACCAAAGCAATAAATTTCTCAGTTATGCAGCCGGCATTTTAAGCGGCGCGGCTGGTTCGGCTACAGGTACTTTGTTATTCTTTGGATTATTGCCCATTTATACCTATTTGTTAATAATGTATAGAAGTATTTTTATGAAGTTCATATTAATGTGTTTTGAACCAAAAGATCATAGAAATATAGAACAGGTTATGCAGCAAATTGAAAAGATGGGAAAAAAATACCTCCTAGGCTTATTAATCCAGCTCGGTTATATTACTGTTCTGTTATGGGTAATGCTGGCTATTTTCGGAATAAAACATGCACTGCTAATAGGAATTATATTTGCTTTCTTGAATCTCATTCCATATCTCGGTGCATTGTTAGGTAATATTTTAGGTGCACTGATTACCCTTGCTTCGTCGGAGAGGGTTGTTGATATCCTGTTTGTACTGGGAGCTATTACAGTGGTACAGTTCCTTGACAATAATATTTTAATGCCACGTATTGTAGGTTCACAGGTTAAGCTCAATCCGCTCATTTCCATCATAGGCATTTTTATTGCCGGGTCCATGACTGGGGTATCAGGTATGTTTCTGGCTCTGCCTATCCTGGCAGTTTTGAAAATCATATTCGACCGTACGGAACAGTTTAAAAAATGGGGGGTGCTGTTAGGAGATGATAGCGCTGCTAAAAAGCCTATGCGTTTCCCGGGGTATGCGGCGACGAAAAAAATAAGCTCATGAAATGGATCCCAACCTTTTTTGCCCGGCTATGGGTTACCTTCAGAACTACTCTTAGGACTTTTATTGCCGAAAATTACCTTCGCTATAGCGCCTCACTTTCTTACTATACAATCTTCGCGCTGGCGCCTTTACTATTTGTTACTATTTCCTTATTCGGATTTTTTTTTGGAAGACAGGCAATGGAAGGAAGAATATTTTCGGAAATAGGATCACAGGTTGGAGATGTTGCAGCAATGCAGATCCGGCAAATGATTCAGCATGTTGTTTTGGAGCATGGTTCTTTTGTGGCAAAGGTTGCGGCAATCATTGTAATAGTGCTTGGTATTACAGCCGTTTTTACAGAAGTGCAGGACGCTATCAATCACATTTGGAAGTTGAAACCAATGCCAAAACTTAACAGGAAAAAATACCTTATAAAAAGGGTGATATCTTTAGGTATATTCAGCGTCATTGGCTTCATACTCGTTTTGTCACTAGTAATCAACTTGCTGATTGATATTTTGGGTAGTTACCTGATCGACTTTTTTGCAGGCGCCGGCGTTTTTATGGCATTTGCAATTAACCGGATATCTATTATCGCTGTTGTGGCCGTATTATTTACATTCATGTTCAAATATGTGCCCGATGGAAAAGTAAAATGGAATGATGCTATAAAAGGAGCAGTCTTTACTTCCTTCTTCTTTATGGTTGGTAAGGGAGTTATAGGTTATTTTCTTAGTCATATCCATACAGCTTCCACCTATGGAGCTGCCGGAAGTCTGGTTGTTTTGCTGCTTTGGATTTACTATTCGAGCGTCATTATATACTTCGGCGCAACTTTTACAAAAGAATACGCGTATCTATATGGGGGAAAGATTATTCCCAGGTCTTACGCAGTTTATTTGGAAACGAAAGAGGTCCTGCCCGGCTAAAAATTAACTCTTCTCCAAACGGCCGCCGCCCCATTCGTTCTGGGGCGGCAGCTTTTAGTTTTATTTCTTTATTATCAATTTATCTTTTTCTATGGGTACCTTATGTCCCTTTTTATCAATCCAATAATATTTTGAATGCTTGTCAATATAAATAGTTTCACCATTGGGACCTACCTTATCCTTGTAAACCTGATCAGTAACTGCTGCTTTCCCTTTTGATGCAACTTCTGCCGTTTTGTTGCCGGCTTTTACCGCGCCGTCTTTAACATCCGTTCCTACTTTACTGGTCGTGCTTTGTGCGTTAACCTGAGAAAATCCTGCTAACAGAACCAGGATTGAAATGCCGATAAACTTTTTCATATTTTCTATTTTGATGTGTGGCTATATAAGCAACACAATGCAAAGGTGCGCCATTAAATTCCAATGACTATTATATAACAGGAGAAATAAGTTATATCATTCACATATTGAACAGGTTTATGCCTGGTCCGGGCTTTGCAACCAATAAGCTGTATTTAAAAACATAATTTACATATGGCGTATACTAAATCAACCAGCGATTCAAAGTCCCGGACCGCAGGTAAATCAAAAAATCGAACATCAGTTTCCAGAGGCGTAGGGAAGAGTAATTCAATATTACAAACGTTCTTTTACGAATCGCTGAAAGATATTTATTGGGCCGAAAAACAATTGACAAAAGCATTACCTAAAATGCAAAAAGCCGCTACAACGCCTGAATTGAAGGCCGCAATAGAGGAACATATTGCCCAAACTAAGGAACAGGTAGGGAGACTAGAGGAAGTATTTCAATTAATGGAACGTAAAGTTCAGGCAAAAAAATGTGATGCTATGGAAGGCCTTATCAAAAAAGGGGAAAGTATTATAGAAGAAACTGAAGATGGAACAATGACGAGGGATGTAGGTATTATTATGGCGGCTCAGAAAGTAGAACATTACGAAATTGCTACGTATGGTGGTTTGGTACAGATCGCCACCGTATTAGGGGAAGACGAGGTTGTTAAACTGTTGAATCAGACTCTAGAAGAAGAAAAAGAAACGGATGCGGGGCTTTCTGAAATTGCTGAAAATAAAATAAACTGGCAGGCAGAACAGGAAGGTGAAGAAAGGGAAGAAGAATAGCATTTAATTCACTGCAGTGCGTAAGTGCAGTAAAAGGGGAGATCAGTGTATGTGATCTCTCCTTTTTTATGTAATATATAAATTCACTTTAAGCCGTATTCTACCACCTGGCGCCTTGGAGCAGGATCTGTTTTAGTCATGTCTGAGTATATTGGGCTGGCATAACTTGTGATGCTTATATAATAATTAAATGTTGATATTATGAAACCAATAAGTACGAAAGTCCATGGATGTATCGATTATATAATGGGTATCTTACTCATCGCAGCACCATGGTTATTTAATTTTGCACGAAATGGCGCAGAAACATGGGTGCCCGTATATTTAGGTATAGCAATCCTTGTGTACAGTTTAATGACAAATTATGAACTGGGTTTATTCCGCCTGATTTCAATGCGCACACATCTGGCCCTTGATATGGTGGGTGGTATTTTACTGGCTGCCTCGCCCTGGCTGTTTGGCTTTGTAAATCATGTTTGGCAACCACACCTGGTATTAGGTATTATCCTGGTATTGGGGGTAGTGATGATGACAAGGCGTGACCCGGTCGAAAGACATGCACCTTTTGATGGAAATATACACAAGAGTACAGCAACCGGACTTTAACCCGATGAATCATTATTGAAGAATTAAAATCTAATTTTATGTCAGTTAAAGAATTGGTAGAATCAACCGCTGAAACGGCAGGTAGACGTATGTTTGGTAATGGACCAAATCGTGCGATTCAATCAGTGCCAAAGCAGCACAGTAAGATCAGAGGTATCTTGATGGTGGCTACCGCAATCATGCTGATCTCCTCTGGGTTAAAAATGTTAAAGAACAGAAACAACTAAAACCATTAAAAATCAAAGTAGGAAAAATCACCATGATTTTTTAATGGTGAATTTTTCCTGCTCTGTTAAAACTTAATTTATGCGTAATATAATCTATATCGTTGCCGTTATTTTTGTCATCGTTTGGCTCGTTGGTCTTATCGGATATCACATGAGGGGCGCCATTCACCTGATGCTTGTGTTTGCAGTTATTGCCGTTCTTCTAAACATTATGCAGGAAGTCTCTGTAGAAGTGAAAAATTGAGTATAACATGCGTTACAGCTGCGTACGCAGTGAATCGGAGGCTGTTCGTTTAGTGGTTCCGTTTTTTATATACTTATCTAATTTGACTTGATTGTTAGATATTCGTTTCTCCAGTTCATGGATATCCTTATTCAATTGGTCCAGGTTTCCCGATTCAATTCTTGCACTCTTCGAATCTTTCTTGGCTGCACGGGCTTCTTTCTTTGCTTTTTTGGCCAATTTCTTATTATTCGGTTGCTCACTTAATTTGTCTGCTGCAGTTGAATTTTTACTGGCAGTATTTTGTGCTTTCTCTGAAGCATCTTGTTTGTTGTTCGTCTTTTGTTCCAGCTGATTTTGCAGTTTGCCCAGTTGCAACTGGTCCTTGCTGATCGCCGACACCAACGAAAGAGAATCTGTATTCACCTGGCCGGACACTGCCATGCAAAAGAACAACAATCCACTCGAGGTTAAAAATAATAGTTTTTTCATGTTGTAAAGGTGAGCTTATTGCTACGGCTTATATTATGCATTTATAGAAAAGAATTACATGATTCACACTTGTTTGTAAGATAGACAACAAAAGAACGCTTAATGAATATTTTTTTTCGGAATCATGCTTAAGGCAACTGTAATGAATGCAAACACAAGCATCAGGTGAAAGAGGCCTCCGGCGTTAAAACCAAAAATACCTATCACCCATCCAATAATGAAAATAACACCAATTATATAGAGTAAGTTTCTCATTGGTTATTATTGTCTGATCATGCGAACCCATTGTTGTATTCGATCAAAGTTTAGCCGATAAAAAATCAACTTCTTCCCGTCAGAAGTTGTCTGCCAATGTATTCTTCAAGATCCTTTAGAAAAATGTTATTGTTGCGGCCGGATTCAAATAATGATTCCAAATGCGATGTTTTGAAAAAACCTGATGTAACCAGTCGGGTAAGTACAGGATTTGCATCAATCCAGGGTATGGGCAGGGTGTGGTTTTTTAAATAAGATATAATGATCTCAACTTTGAAATAATTAGAGGTATCTGATATCCCTGATCGTAAAGCAGCCAATTCTCTCATCGCATTGGGAAAGTTTGCAGGATAAAACTGCTCGGTGTTAATAGTGATATTGTTGGTATTGTTTGACATAAAATCTGCCGGATTGAAACATCCCTGAACTTTTTCATTGATTCCCTGTTTGAATGGAATAATTACATGAATCAGAGTACAAAACTGAATCTTTTAAATCAAATAATAGTTACATAATTGGAGAATTGATTTATATTATTCACAGATCGAAAGAAAGATGGAAAACTTTAAGATCATCATTTTTATATTAGTAGTGTTGATCAGTTTATCGGCTCTTATTGATAAACTCAGACTTCCAAATCCCGTCTTTTTGGTGTTGGTAGGGCTGATCATTGGTTTTGTACCTGTATTGCCTGATCTGGTTATGGACCCGAATGTTGTATTCCTTGTTTTTTTACCACCCTTGCTCTATGATGCCGCTTTCCGTACTTCCTGGCATGAGTTTAAAACCAATATAAAACCGATCTCAGCCTTAGGCATCAGTCTTGTTTTTATTACTACGCTCGCTATTGCCGTAACAGCCCATTATTTCATTCCCGTGTTTAGCTGGCCGCTGGCCTTTCTTTTGGGCGCTATCATTTCTCCGCCTGATGCAGTAGCTGCGACCGGTATCATTAAAGGGCTGGGATTGAACACAAAAGTCATCAGTATTCTGGAAGGGGAGAGCCTTGTTAATGACGCTTCTGCTTTAATTGCCTACCGGTATGCACTGGTGGCAAGCATTACGGGAAGTTTTCTGCTCTGGGAGGCCGGGTTACAGTTTTTGTATGTGGCGGGGGTGGGCATAATTATGGGTTTGCTGATTGGCTTTGTATTAATATTTATTCATAAAAGGATCGTGAACCAGTCTATAGTGGAGACAAGCCTCACCCTGTTGACTCCTTTTATGTCCTATTTAGCTGCTGAGCAGATCCATGCTTCCGGCATCCTGGCTGTAGTAAGTACCGGACTTTTACTGGCATGGCGTTCTCCGGAAATCTTTTCTTATCAGACAAGGATCCGGACAAGAGTGGTTTGGGATACATTGATGTTCTTGTTGAATGGCTTTGTATTTATTCTCATTGGCCTGCAATTACCCGGTATTTTAAAACAATTAACAGACTATAGCTTATCTGCGCTTATAGGTTATGGATTGATCGTTAGCGTGGTGACAATTCTGGTACGGATGATATGGGTTTTCGGGGGTGTCTATTTATTCAGGATGTTTAACCGGGATAAAGGAAATAGTAATGGTGTACCGGCAGATCAGGAACGGTTTGGCGATTGGAAAAATGTGTTAATAGTTGCCTGGACAGGAACAAGAGGAGTAATATCCATGGCGTTGGCTCTTGCACTGCCACTTAACCTGTATAATGGAAATACCTTCCTGCAAAGACACCTGATCGTATTTGTTTGCTTTGTGGTGGTTTTTGTAACGCTGGTGGTACAGGGATTTTCCCTTCCCCTGTTGATCAGGTTGCTTGATGTGAAGCCTGTTATTAGTGAGGATAAGGAGGAAAAAGAACTGCAATTGTATATAGTGAACAGCACGATGCATTTTATTGACTATGAATTTTATCCTCAGCCGCCCGAACGAACCAGGATAGAGTTAAAAAAGAAGTTCGAGCAGGTAGCGGCGAAGCTGGTCAATGAGATCAATATACATACCAGAAACGAAAGCGAGGAAGAACAGGTAGCTGTAAGAACACTTACCGACATGCAAAAAGCCCAGCTGGAGATCGGGCGGTTTCAACGGGAACTGCTGTTAAAACTTCATAAGGAAGGCCGGTTCAGCGATGCGGCAATAAGGACGGTGGAAAGGGATATGGATATAGCGGAACTGAAGCTGAATCAATCGCTTCCTAAAAAAGATGAATAAGCAAGTTTTTACGTATATTTAGAACCAAACGCCGTCATACCCCATGTTATCTTTCTGTATTGGTAATAAAAACATAATCCCGCATGAAAATTTCTTAAATATGCTCCTGTGATCCTGTATATAAAAAATATGGTATGCCTTCGCTGTAAGATGGTCGTGAAAGAGGAATTGACAAAGCTGGGCATTCATTTTACGACAGTAGAGTTAGGCGAAGCGGAAGTGGTGGAGGACATTTCAGCCGAGCAACATGATCAAATAAAGGCTGCGTTATTGAAATCAGGCCTCGAATTAATGGACGATAAAAAGAGTATTCTGATCCAGAAAATAAAAAACGTTATTATTGAATCGGTCCATTATTCACAAGAACCATTGACAGTAAATTTTTCTGAATATTTAAGCCAGAAATTGAACTACGATTATACCTACCTCGCCAATCTCTTTTCAGAAGTACAGGGTATCACCATAGAAAAATTCCTGATCGCCCACAAAATTGAACGGGTAAAAGAACTACTCGTATATAATGAGTTAAATCTAACCGAAATCGCTTACCGGATGCATTATAGCAGTGTGGCGCATCTTTCTGCTCAGTTTAAAAAAGTAACCGGTCTTACTCCTTCACATTTTAAACAATTAAAAGGCAAACGAAGGTCTATGCTGGACGAAATGTGAATCTATCATTTTATCAATGGAAATAATACCCCATATTGAACGGTTATCTAAATGTGTGAATTATGTAATGTATTTTATAAACTGTATAACAGGAAGAAAAAGGCAGCCTATATCTTTGTTATGGTTTTTCATAGGATATTGGATTAATGAGCAGGGCTGGATTTCTATCCGGGCCCTTTTTTGTTAGATAAATCAATGACAGTCAACGCCCGCCAGCGACTTAATGATGCCCGTCATGATGGACTGTTCCCTTCTTTAATAATGTGTGAATAATATAAGAGTCTCTAAGAAGCATATAACAGTTTTTCTGTGAAATTCAGGCAACTTTGATGAAAGCAGTTTTACTACTTTTTATCATAAGTCGATTTGTGTATGCCTAAAATAACATTTAACAACAGGGACCATTTGTTTTTCCGGTCTGTTAAAAATTCCGTGGAAGCTTATTTTCAAAACAACCGCCTCAAAAAAACCGGAAACTGGAAATTGTATTTAAAAGCAATAATACTGATACCAATGGGGATTACCACCTATATCTGGTTGTTGGTTGGAGATTATAGTTGGCCGGTGGGGATATTGCTTTCAGTGTTTTTTGGATTCACCCTGGTTTGCATCGCATTTAATGTGATGCACGATGCCTGTCATGGCAGCTATTCCGGTAAAAAATGGGTCAATGAATTCATGGGATTAAGCATGAATGTTTTAGGCAGCAATGCGTTTATCTGGAAGATCAAGCACAATATTATTCATCATACCTATACCAATATCGACGGGGTCGATGATGACATCGCCAATGGCCCGTTATTAAGGCAATGTATTACCCAAAAATGGATGCCTATACATCGTTACCAGTTCATCTATATGTTCCTGCTGTATTCTGTAAGCACCATTGCCTGGATGTGGGGTACTGATTTTTATAAATACTTTGCAAAGAAGATCCATACAACCGCTATTAACAAAATCGGTGCAGGGCAGCACTTCTTATTCTGGGTTAGTAAGGTACTTTATGTTTTCTTTTATGCTGTGGTACCTGTTTATTTTTTAGGATGGCAGGCATGGTTAACCGGCTTCTTAATTCTTCATGTTACAATGGGACTTGTTTTATCTGTCGTATTTCAATTGGCTCATGTGGTAGAGAAAACTTCTTTTGATGCTGTTGCAAAAAATAATAAGATAATAGCATCGGAATGGGCTGTTCATGAAGTAAGAACTACTGCCGATTTTGCCCCCCGGAATAAAGTGGTCAGCTGGTTAGTGGGCGGACTGAATTTTCAGATAGAGCATCACCTTTTTCCGCATATCAGTCATGTGCATTACCCGGCATTGAGTAGAATAATACGGAAGCAATGTGAATTATTTGGGTTGCCCTACCATTATTATCCAACCCTGCGGCAGGCCATTTACTCGCATGTACGGCTCATGAAACAATTAGGAAGAAACTATAAATAATATGCAAGCTCTTAAAATAGGAATAATTGATCTGGTATGTAAAAGTCCATCCAAATCATTATGGGGAAAGATCATGCATGCTAACCTGGCCAGTATAATGCCTCAGGTAATAGCTACGTGGTGCGAGCAGGAAGGACATACCGTCACCATGATCTGCTATACAGGTAACGAGGATTTGATCAGAGAGCTTCCAAATGACGTAGACCTTGTTTTTATCAGTTCATTTACCCAGGCGGCACTTCTGGCCTATGCCGTTAGTAACTATTTCCGTAGCCATGGTGTAATAACCGTTTTAGGTGGGCCACATGCACGGTGTTATCCGGATGATGCCACTCAATACTTTGATTACGTACTGGGTTTTACCAACCGGCAAATAATTGCGGAGCTTTTAAATAATTGTACCCGCCAACGCCCCATAGGAAAAAAAATGTGTGCCGGTAAGCAGCCGGCAATTTTATGCAGCATACAGGAACGATGGAAGTTTATTGAAGCTACTTTAAAGAAGGCGCCTTTTCTTAAGATGGTACCTATCTTGGGAAGTGTCGGTTGCCCCTATACATGCCCGTTCTGTATTGACTCAACGGTTACTTATCGGGCATTGGATTTTCAAACTATAAGTTCTGATCTTAAATTTTTACTTACAAAATATAAAAGGCCGTGGATAGGATGGCATGACCCGAATTTTGGTATCCGGTTCGACGAAACTATGCAGGCCATCGCTTCGGCAGCTCCCCCTAAAAGCTTTCATTTTATTGCGGAGAGCAGTCTGTCAGTTTTGACAGATGATCACCTGAAAAAATTAAAGGGAAATGGGTTTACTGCCCTGCTGCCAGGAGTAGAATCATGGTATGACCTGGGTAATAAATCACGGTCTTCCCATATTACCGGAGCTGAAAAAGTAAAACAGATCTCCGACCATATTAATAATGTTTTTCATTATGTGCCATACGTGCAAACAAACTTCGTGCTGGGTCTCGACAGTGATGCGGGAGCTGAACCATTCGAACTAACCAAACGGTTTATTGATAATTCCCCAAGTGCGTTCCCTGGGTTCTCTCTCCTCACTGCTTTTGGTGAGGCTGCACCATTAAATCTTGAATATCAGAAAGCGGGACGGGTTCTCCCGTTCCCTTTTCATTTCCTTAATAATCACTTGGCCATGAATGTGAAACCTAAAAATTATGATTGGGTCGACTTTTACGACAAAGTGATTGACCTCACAGAATATGCGTTTTCACCAAAGGCGATTTACCGGCGGCTTATGCATACGCGAGGTTTTAACCCCAAATGGATGAACGTGATGCGCGCTATTTCTTCTGAAGGATGGGGCCGGTTAAAATTTTACCGGCAGATAAGGCAAAACCTTATTCAGGACCGCAGCTTCAGACAATATTTTGAAGGGGAATCCCAGCAATTGCCTGAGTTCTATAAAAACATTATTGAAAAAGACCTCGGGGGGTGGTGGAAATGGCTGCCGGCCGGCGCCCTATCACATAATGCATATGCTTACCTTCAGAAAACCAGTTAATTGTTTGCGAAATGTAAGTCGCGGCTATTTGAGGTCCCGGCAAACGTTTTCAACGACTTCACGTTTATTGCCCATGTTTTGTTTGAAGTGAGTAGGGGTAAGACCCGTGACTTTTTTGAACTGGGCCGAAAGATGCGCTACACTGCTATAATGCAAATTGAAGGCTATATCCGTTAAGGAAAGCTCATCGTACATGAGTAATTCCTTAACCCGCTCAATTTTATGGCAGATATAAAATTTTTCTATGGTAATGCCCTGTACACTTGAAAACAGGTTAGCCATATAGGTATAATCATAATGCAATTGATTACTCAGGTATACAGACAGGTTTTTGATTAACGGTTCGTCTGAATGGTAGATGAGTTTAATGATGAGGGTCTTAATTTGTTGTACCAGGATCGTTTTTTTGTCTTCCAGTAACGCCAGGTCTAACGATAATAGTGCGGATCTGAGCTGAGTAAGCTGGGCCTCGGATGGGTGACCTGTTAGGTCAATCTCCCCCAGGATTACTTCATTATACTGGATCCCAAGCTTCTCCAATGCATCCTTTACAACAATGATGCAACGGCGCGTAACCATATTTTTTATATAGAGTTTCAAGTAAGTTTATTTTCAAAGCTCTCCCAGGGGTTAGGATGTTTGATCATTTGGCATGGAAATTCATTTATGCCATAATTATACCAGCTCTGCTAATGCTTCTTGCTGAAACGCTTGAATGCGATTTGTAAACATAGCGTTAATAAACGTACCTTGGAAAGGTTTTTTGATCATAATTTCAGCAAATGCTAGATCATGTCTGAATTGCATAACAAAGGTAAAAATAAGGATCATTCTGATAATCTTTTTCCGGTAGTTGGCGTGGGGGCTTCAGCAGGAGGCCTGGATGCGTTTAAAAGGCTCATCAGGGCCATACCTGAAAATTCCGGAGTGGCTTATATTCTGGTACAGCACCTGGAACCATCGCACGATAGTATGCTGGTAGAGATTCTGCAAAAGATCACGGCAATACCTGTGCAGGAGATCACCAATAACGTATGGGTTGAACCAAATCGGGTGTATGTGATCCCATCAAATAAATTGCTGACGGCAAATGATGGCCGCCTTGAATTAAGTCCCCGGGGGCCGAAAGGGGAGAAAAATATGCCCATCGATGTGTTTTTCACTTCTTTGTCTGAAGTTCACCAAAGCCAGGCGATCGGCGTGGTTTTATCCGGCACCGGTACCGATGGCACCAATGGTTTGAAGGCGATCAAGGAGCATGGGGGCTTTACTTTCGCCCAGGAACCACAATCTATTGCCTTTCCCGGAATGCCACAGAGCGCTATCGATGCAGATGCTGTGGATTTTATCCTTACACCCGAAGAGATTCCCTTGCAGCTGGCCAGGATCTCGGAGATCTTCAGAAATGGCCTGGAGGTGGACAAAGAAGAAGGTAAATCGGCCAGGGAAGAGGCTTTCCGTCAAATAATTGCGTTATTACGGCTGCGGAAAGGGAATGATTTTACCTATTACAAACAAACTACCATCCGCAGGCGTATCGTTCGCAGGATGGGCCTGAACAAGATTGAAAATATCACTGATTACCTTGCCCATTTCATAGAAAACATTAGTGAACAGGACCTGCTGTATCAGGACCTTCTTATCCCCGTAACAGGTTTTTTTCGCGATCCTAAAGTTTTTACCGCTCTTTATGAATCTGTATTCCCAAATATCTTAAAAGATAAAGATGAAACCAATCCGTTGCGCATTTGGATAGCGGGTTGTTCAACCGGGGAAGAGCCTTATTCAATTGCCATATGCCTGAGTGAATATCTGGGAAACGGGATAGTTGACTATAAGGTGCAGGTCTTTGCAACGGATATTTCTGAAAAATCAATAGCCAAAGCCCGTACAGGCATCTACGCCAAAAAGGAAATGGGCGGATTGAGCGCTCAACAGATAGAGAAATATTTTACAAAAGTAAATGGTGGCTATCATGTCAATAAGGCCATCAGGGATATGTGTGTGTTTGCCTGCCACAACTTTTTAAAAGACCCGCCCTTTGCAAAGATGAGCCTGATCAGTTGCCGGAATGTGCTGATCTATTTGGAGACATTCCTTCAAAAGAGGGCGCTGACCACCTTCCACTACGCACTAAATGAGCATGGATTTTTATTATTGGGCAATTCCGAAACTACTGCGCCTGCGGCAGAGTTATTTGCCACTTATGGTAAAAGTGAAAAGATCTATACCAGGAAAAGCGTTCCTGGCAGGTTTTTACACCTGGCTTCCGGCAGAACGGAAAATAGTCCGAAGGGAAGTGGGAACGCAGGTAAAAAGGAACCGTGGCGCGACGATTTTCAACGGAGCGCCGATGAGGTGATCCTGGCAAAATTTTCCCCTTCCGGGGTAGTGATTAATGAAGAAATGGATATTGTTCAGTTCAGAGGGGGCGTGGGCGCCTGGCTGGAACCGTCGCCGGGAAAAGCGAGCCTGAACGTGTTGAAAATGGTAAAGCCGGGGCTGGCCTTTGAACTGCGGAATGCCCTGTATAAAGCAAAAATTGATAATGTACCGGTGGTGAAAAAAGGCATTGCTGTTACGGCTCCCGGAAAACAGCAGTTGGTGACCATTGAGGTGATCCCGCTGCTGAATACAATAGAACGTTTTTACCTGGTCCTTTTTGAGGATGCAATGGCTAACCTGGACCAGGACCAGGAAGGGGTAACCAGAGAAGCCGGGAATAGAGAACTGGCAGAAAGCGAACGGAACAGTCAATTGGAATGTGAGCTGGCGCAGTTACGTGAGGATATAAGAAGTATTACAGAAGATCAGGAAGCGGTTAATGAGGAGCTGCAAAGCGCCAACGAAGAATTGTTGTCAGGCAGTGAGGAGTTGCAAAGCCTGAATGAAGAATTGGAAACCTCGAAGGAGGAAATCCAAAGCACTAATGAAGAGCTGACTACTCTTAACCAGGAATTGTTAGACCGGAATGATCAATTGAACACTGCCCGTTTATACGCCGAATCAATAATAGCTACGATCCGCGAACCACTCGTTGTGCTGGATAAGGATATGAAAGTAAGAACAGCTAACCAGTCCTATTATAAAAAGTTCAGAACATCTGAGGAAGAAACGGAAGGGAGATCCTTTTATCAACTTAGGAATGGCTTATGGAATATTCCTGCCCTCCGATCTGCCCTGGAAAATAGTTTGTTAACAGATGGCCGAATTGTTGATGTGGAGGTCAAACAACAATTCGAAGACCTTGGTGAAAGGACCTTGTTGTTAAATGCCTGCCGCATCGCCAGAAATGACAATGCCGAATTATTGATCTTACTGGCTTTTGAAGACATAACAGATACCAGAAACCGGGAAAGTGGTTTGATCAACTTTTCACGTGAATTGGAAAGTAAAGTGGAAGAACGCACCCTTTCGCTTAAAGAAGCCAATGCCTTGCTTAAACAGTCAAATGACAGCCTGGAACAATATGCAACCATTGCTTCCCATGATCTGCAGGAACCCTTGCGAAAGATCCAGACCTTCTCGGCCCTTATTAATGAACGGTTTGGTAAAGACATAACAGGTGAAGCCGCGGAACTGATCGATAAGATAAGCCTGGCTGCACAGCGGATGTCAGGGCTGATCCGCGATGTGCTACATTTTTCAAAGGTATTGGACTCCAATATTTATGAACAGGTAAACCTGAACGCTATTTTGCAGAATGTCAGGGAAGATTTTGATATGATGATCGAGCAGAAAAAAACCATTATAACACAGGATGAGCTTCCGGTTATTAAAGCGGTACCCTTACAAATGAACCAGCTTTTTTTCAATCTGCTCGGCAATGCTATAAAGTTTTCCAGACCAGATGTAACGCCGGCGGTCCATATTTCCTGTAGAATGCTAACCTCCGATGAAGTGCAAACGCATCCGGCGCTCAATAACGCCTTGTCTTATTGCGAAATTATTTTTTCAGACAATGGGATTGGGATCCATGAGGAATTTAAGGAACAGGTCTTTCACATATTCCAGCGATTAAATGCAAGGGACCGTTTTGAAGGAACAGGTATCGGCCTGGCCTTGTGTAAAAAGATCGTGTTAAATCATAAGGGGGAAATTTATGTCCGCTCAAAAGAAGGGGTAGGAACGGAGTTCCATGTGCTGCTTCCTTTAAAGGGTTAAGAGTTCATTATTCAATTACTTCAAACGAAAGCCCATGACTATTTTGCTGATCGATGATGATGAGGATGACAGGAAGTTGTTCTTTGAGGCAACTGCAGATTACGATGATACCATTAAATATGTTGCTGCGGCTGATGCGCGGGAAGCAATGGGGTATTTGAATGATGCTGCGAATGCCTTGCCGGATTTTATTTTCCTGGATTTAAGAATGCCGGGTCAGAGCGGGGAGCAATGCCTGATAGAAATTAAAAAAGACCCCCGGCTGGCAGCTATTCCGGTCATCATTTATACAACTTCAAGGGATGAAAAGGATTCTGTCAGGTTAAAAGGGCTGGGTGCGGCACATTTTATGAGCAAACCGGTTTTGCCGGACGATGTGTATTATATGGTGTCTTTTGTACTCGGCGAAAAATGGACTTGAATTATATAATCTATGTAAAATTCCGGATAATTGTGTCATTGCTGACGTCCCCGGTATATAAATCGGAAAATACAATTATTGGGGCAAGTTGTGACTCGGTTATGCTGCACTTATTGTTTTATCACATTGATGAAATACCTCTTTGTTGTTTTAATCTCTACATAATACATACCTGATGCCAGCCCTGAAAAATTCAGATCCAGGGATTGACTACCAATAGTCAATTGCTTTTCCAATACCTGCACTACTTTTCCTGCTACACTCAAAATCCTGATTTTTGCTTTATTTTCTTCGCGTTCATTTAATGTTATATGCAGAAACTGGTTTACCGGGTTAGGCCCTACCTGTATTTCATTTGTTTTTGTTAATACCGGTAGCAATATTTGCTTACTAAAGCTTTTAGAACCATTTGCACTTATGGCACTTATCCGGTAATAGTATTTCGACGCGGATGATGGGTTATGAAGGTATTCGTATGCTTGTTTATCCCGCTCATATTGAATTTTTGCTGTGTTTGAATAATAGATACCATCTTTACTAAATTCTACTTCGAAAAGTAACAGTTTATCAGTTGGTGCAACCTGCCAGGTGAGTTCATTACCTGCATTTGAAGTAGTGCCTGAAAAGGAAAGGAATTTGATTATAGGAATACTTTCTTTTACTAAAACGCCCAATGTATCCCCAAGCCAGAATGGATATCGTATACTATCATCAAAGGTTGATGAACTTCCACATTTGTTATACAGTACATCAGTTTTCGGCAAAAAATAATCAGTTGTGCTGAAAGTCCCATTCATTCTGCTTTGCAACGCCTGGACAGGCTCGGCTGAAGAACCTGATTCATATCCTGCCGCTTTAATTTTGTCTAAGTCAGATAAAGTGGGATTTGATCCCCCTCCCCATTCAATTTTTAAAGGTCGCCCACTATCTTGTTGTGTGGCATAATGATTATTTTCCGACAGGATGGTTGTTTTTGAAAATGGGTCAACAGAAAAAAAGCCAATTATCCATCCTGTATTCAGATTGGCAACCAGGTTCCTTTCCATAATTAAATTACCTCCGCCCGAATTAAAATAAACCATAAATAAATCATACGGGCAATCACAAATAATAGTATTATCTGTAATGCGCGTCAATTGAGGGGCACCTAATGCCAGTTTTGCCCCAATGTGGCTCACACCGGGCATATAAACTTTGTTATTTACAAATACAATGCTGTCCACGGCATTATCGCTTCCAATGGCAACTGCATTGTGGGCTAAAATTATATTGCTGTTCTTTAATGTAATGCTGCCGCCTAATTTGGAAGAAGCAACCAGGTTATTTATAAAAAATGCACTATCTATAAATAAGTCTTTGATCTCACCAGATACACCAACGGAAGTGTTAGCAAAAACGCCGCCTTTTACCCTGAGTGACCGATAAGGAACACCTGCTGTATGTGCATACAATCCGATAGCGCCGTATTGAAATGTATCAGTGGTATTTCTGCCGGCGATAGCAATACAATTTTTATAAAGCACATCCATCGTGTCGGCAAATTGACTATCGGTAAATGATATAAACAGTGTATTACCTCCAAATACCACAGGATCATCCGATTTCCATGCCATGCATTTTTCTGCCGTGCCTGAACCCATGAAAAAATTATGTTTAACCCCATCTTCTGCCAGTATCCCATAAACATAACAGCCATTGCCGGCCTCGAATGAACCGTTGTTACTCGCATTGCGTCTGGTATGCATATTATACACGCGGCTGTTGTCGCCAACTTGAATTCCCATGGGCCGTCTGGTAATTTCATATAGGCGGTTGTTTGAAGACGGTGCATCTGAATTGCGGCTGTGTACGGTTATAACATCTGTTCCGTCAGATTGTGAAGCTACCGGGGCATAAAAGCTTCCGGCTGTGCTCTCGCATTCACTCAAAGACCCGGCTCTCTTTAATCGCCATCCATCTTCCCATACACTGTATTGACTCACGTCCGTACCATCCCGAAAGGCATTTTGCCAGGATATTTCATATAAACTCTGATAGCCGGCTTTTTTTGTAAAGAGATTATTGTTGGCAGAATCTGCCGCATCAAACACTGGCCTGGCTCCTGTTCCATAGTCCCTGATTGTAATATTGCTTACATGTAGGTTCTTTAAATCCAGAAATTCCCGGAAAGAACTTCCTCTTGCAACCAAAATGGTATCCCCATTTTGTATACCTAAAGAAAGTAAACGTCTAACTGTTTTAACCGGAGTTTCTCTTGTGCGGCCGTCGTTAACATCATTCCCATTAACCCCATCCAGGTAAAAAGACTGATTAAGGTATAAATAGTCAATTAATAAAAAGGGAATTCGCTCAGGTGTACAATTGCTCCGATGATTTGAGCCTGCATACAGATAAAAATAACAGAAAAGGGATAAGATAAGTACAGGTAATCTATAAACATTCATAAAATGGCTTTTTGGCAGTTAGTGCAATAAGGAAAAACAGCTGTGCTATACAGCTATTAGCCCTGATTATGGGAAATTTAGCATGCCTCAATGATGCATTAATTATTCCAAATAGTTAATGCTTGTTTATTGTAGACGAATATTTGTGATATATGTGTTTTCGTGTATTTTATCTTTGTCCGATACACAATTGAGGATTGTTCTCAACACTTGTTAAGTGAAACGCTAAAAAGAAAAGGCGGCTTCACTGGTTACGGTGAAGCCGCCTTTTCTTATCCCGCCACCCCGGTTTTCTTCGGGTATATTATTGTCATCATGTTTATTGATGATGGTTTTGAATGACTTCCTGCACCGGCCAGTCAATTACTGTTTCTGCAACAATATTAATGTAGTTGGTAAAAATGTAGAAGCTCGTTTTGGCTACTATTTCAATGATCTCTGCGTCATTGAACCCTGCGGCTTTAATAGCTGCAATAGATGCATCTGAAACGTGTCCTCTTTTATCAAGGATTTCTTTAACAAATTGTAACGCGGTTTTTATTTTCGGGTCAGTGGATGTTCCCAGGCGGGCGTTGTCTATAGTGGTGTCATCCAGGCCCATTTTGGTGCTAAAGTAAACATGCGCTGCATCACAATAGTCGCAGCCGTTTTCGTTGGCTACAGCTAATGCGATCAATTCTCCCAATTTATTGTCTATCGAAGCGCTGTGTAGTGCCGTATTGAAACTCAGGTACCCATTGAGTACGGCAGGTGAATTGCCCATGATTCTCATTACGTTGGGCACCATACCCATTTTACCTTTTACCAATTCAAACAGGTCTTTTGTCTTTCCGGTTGCTTCGTCCGGATTTAAAACTTTAAAACGTGCCATAACAATTTAAATTTTTAGACTTTATTGCTTTAATACTGATGACACAAAATTGAGCGATAAAAGGCAGGCGCTGTTAGGCAGTATTTCCTGATGAGTTGGCAATTCTTCCTGTATGCTTAAGCACAGCAGGGTTATGCAATAAACTTGTTAAAATGGATTGGTTAGTTCAATGACAGGCGATTCTTTTCCCTATACCGGGCTGGTGATATGCCTTCCTTGTTTTTAAAAAACCTGCTGAAAGCCTGCACATCTTCATAACCCAGCTCGTAGGCAATTTCTTTAATCGAAAGGGTAGTGTAATTGATTTGCATGCGGGCATGAGCCATGATGCGGTCGTGGATAATGGTCAGTGGTTGGCGGGTACGTGCAATCGAAAATAGATTAGAAAGGGTTTTAGGAGATTTATTCAGCCTTGAAGCATAAAAAGCCACGTCATGATGTTCGGAGAAGTGTTCTTCAACCAGGTAATTAAACTCTCTTATCAGGTCTACCTGGCTTTTTTCAAGTTTGTATAAATTGTTTGATTTTATCAGGATCCGTACAGAAAGGATCAGTAATCTTTTTAGTATGGATTGCAGCATGTCTTTCTGAAGAATATCGCTTCGACGCATCTCATTGCTGAAAATATCCCAGGTAACCTGGAAATCTTTGGCATCGCTTTCGTCAAGCGAAATAAGAGGAATGCCGGTGGCTCCAAAAAATAACAGGCCTTTGCTTCCAATCTCATTGTCATGGTTGATGATGCAGTAAAACGCCCGGTTAAAGCGAACCATTCTGGCGGTTTCAAAATCCAGGGAGTTTATTTTTTGGTATTCGGTCAGAAAAATAATCTGGTTTTGAACCAATTGATGTGGAATATAATCAATACTTATGTTCATCTGCTTTCCTGTATTCCAGATGAAGGTCATATCTGTTTCATGAACATCGAAAACAGCGTTGCTGTTCTCTTTATTTAATTCCATTACCCGCAGGCGTTCATTTGTATTATTTTCAAAAAACATAGTAAACCTTAAAAAACTATATTCAAATATAAGAATTAAGGTTACTCTCCACTTTCAGTTGGAAATAACCATCAAATGAGTGCTTATTTTTTCTCCCTTCGATAAGTTAGGTGCAAGCACGCAAACTCACTCATTAACAACATATTCAATTTATTATACCCAGTAATACAGGTATTACCGGGAACGATTGCGTAAAAAAATGAAAATTTTCAGGACGCCTCAGGACAGTTGAGCCTACAGTCCATCTTATTTTACTATCGATTGCTTCACAACCCAAAACCAAACGACTGCCATGAATTGCCATATTTATTACCCCAATCGCGTCTACATACCAACGCTTTTTACTGTAGTCACTTACGCTGAAGATTTTACTTACACAGAAGATTTCTCCTAACATATTAACATACTGATCTGCGGTCAGGCTGTTCCTGCCGTGTTTTATCTCCAGCTTCCCTGGTGATGATATTTAACCTCCTTACATTATGAATAATAAGGTTATACCTAAGCTATTGTCTATTTGTATCCTGCTGCTTGTGATCGCGGGCTGCCGAAAAAAGGCCTGGGATGAATTTTATAACCGTCCCGATTCGCTGGCTGATCCCATCTATGCGCAGCTAAATAATAAGGGAAATTTCAAAAACCTGCTGGCCCTCATCAATAAAAGCGGTTATAAGCAGGTGCTAGCCCTCGGCGGCGGTTATTGGACCCTGTTTGCTCCCAATGACGAAGCATTCGATAAATACTTTAAGGACAAGGGCATTGAGGATGTAAGCGCCATAGATTCCGCCACCGCCCGTGCGATGGTACAATTCTGCCTGGTATATAACAGCTTTGAAAAAAGCAGGCTGGATGATTATCAGGCAACGGCAAATAACCAGGGCTGGACGCCTTCTATTGCATTCAGACGTACCACGGCCTACTATACCGGTTTTTATAAAGACACCGGATTAAATAATAAACCTATTACTGCTATTGCCAGCAACCGGAATAATACCCCGGAATCGCTTACCGGCAACTATGTATTGGGCGATGATAATAATAAGTACATCACTTATTTTACCGACGATTTCTTTAACAGTGCAGGCCTTTCCGCCAGTGATTATAATTATTTCTATCCTAATTCTACCTATACAGGATTTAATGTGGCGGAGGCCAAAGTGGTTACCAAAGACATCCCGGCTGAAAATGGCGTGATCCATGAAATAGACCGGGTGATCAGCCCACTGCAAAGCATTGACGAGTATATCCGCACGAAGCCTGAATACAGCAGTTTCAGGGCTTTACTCAACAGGATGTACGCCAATAATACGATCCAGTTTATTTACAATACAGATGCTACACACCGGTACCAGGTATTGACAGGTAAAAATGATTCTGTGTTTGTGAAAGCCTATTCGCCATTGCTTTCATTCTCGCCTAACAATGAGAATTTTTTAAAGCTGGAAGAAAACGACGGCCAGAAAGACTGCTGGACTATGTTCATTCCCAATAATGCGGCGGTAGATAATTATGTAAAGAAAGTGCTTTGTGAGTACTATCCCTCGCTCGACCAGATGCCAATAGAGATCATTGCAGATTTCCTGAACGCGCATCTATTTGCTACGGCGGTATGGCCCAGCAAGTTTGCGGTTACCCGCAATAAGTTTTCTGAGCCGGCCCGTTTCGATCCGGTTACCGATGTATTTGATAGAAAAATACTAAGCAACGGGATTGTCTACGGTACTACCAAAGTAGAGGATGCTGATGTATTCAGTACTGTATATAGCAAGGCATACCTTAACCCGGCCTATAGCCTGATGACAAGGTTACTGAATGCAACAGGATTGAGACTGATGATTGGCAGTTCGAGTGTGCCGGTGAATGTATTCCTGATATCTGACAAAGCCTTCGCAGCTGCAGGTTATAGTTTCAACGTGTCAAAAAATCAGTATGAGTATACAGCTCCCGGCAGTGCCGCCACAACAAATGGAGTGGCCGACAAGCTGAAACGCATAGCATTGACCTGTGCATTTTTTGATCCATACAAATCAGCTGTGGATGACCTTTCGGGGGCAGATATTGTAAAATCAGGTACTGCAGGTATCGAAGGCGATTTTATAAAATTCAATAACAATACCATAGTGACGGGTGGTCTTCAGGATGACGGTAAAACTGCGATTGTGGACAGTGTGAAAACGGCCAGCAACGGTAAAGTATATTTCATCAGCGATTTGCTTACCTATTCTGAAAGACTGGTAGGCTCACATATAAAAGACCTTGGTACTGCTTCCTCCTCCGAGTTTAATTATTTCTGGCAATATCTCAGTAATTCTTACATATACAATACTGCTACTACAGATATACTTGGTTTAACAGGTTTCAACACGGTATTTGTTCCAAACAATAAAGCTATAGTGGCGGCCGTGAACGATAGCTTATTACCAGGTACAGGTACTGTGCCCAATATGGTGCCCAACTTTAACCCTTCAGATCCAAAAGGTAAGGACCTGGTTCGAAAATTTATACAATTCCATATCATTTACGGCCATACGATCGTACCCGACGGTAATGTTTCGGGCAGCTTCGACACTTATCTGAAAGACACGGTAGGCAACAGCGTGAAGATCAACGTCGTCAACACCAAAGGCGCTCTGTATATACGGGATAATTCTCAAAGGCCGGACCCTAAAAATATCTCCCGTTTATTAATGCCCCAGAGCAATAATTTGTCGAACAGGTGTGTGATCCATTTGGTGGACAACTATTTTAAATATAACTGATAACTGACTATTATAACTTCTTGCTATGAGGATTCTGACCCGCCGTATAATACGACTTTGCCATGCGGTTATCTTTTCTGCCATTGTAATGGCGGCGCAGGCACAAAACCCCGTGGTAATAACGGGTAAGGTAACGGACAAGAAAAATCACCCGATTTCAGGTGTGTCTGTTACAGAAACAGATGCAGATAAGCGCATTCTGCATGGAGTAGCTACGGATGTAAATGGAAATTTTTCACTGCGCATAAGTGATTCGCGGAACCGGGTATCATTTTCTTTTATCGGGTATAAAAGCCAGGAAGACCTGGCTGTTAATTCACGCAAGGTGTTTAATATAACACTTGACCAGGCAGCCAAAGATTTTGATGAAGTGATAGTGGTAGCGCAAAAGAGAACAGACAATGGCATGCTGCCGGTGGCTGAGCGCAATTCCACCCTGGCCTATTCAAAGATCAGTGCAAAAGAGATGGAAGAAATGCAGGCTACCTCTATAGACCAGGCCCTGCAGGGCCGGATGGCAGGTGTAGACATCGCTGCCAATTCGGGCGACCCGGGTGCCGGTATGCAAATCCGGATCCGCGGTACCTCTTCAATCAACTCTTCCAACGACCCATTGGTAGTGGTAGACGGGATGCCATATGAGACCCAGATCCCTACTGATTTTAATTTCGGCACCGCCGATGACCAGGGATATGCCTCGCTGTTGAATATCGCACCCTCCGATATAAAGGATATCACCATATTAAAGGATGCGGCGGCTACCGCTTTATGGGGTTCACGCGCTGCCAATGGCGTCATTGTGATCAATACAAAAAGAGGTACAAGAGGAAAACCTACCCTGTCATATACGTTTAAGGGGTCTGTTGCCATGAAAACAAAACCCATTCCTATGCTCGATGGCGCTAAGTATTCTGATCTTATTCCCGAAGAGTATATGAACAGGAATGGGATCCCGCTTAGCCTGCAGGCCATCAATGAATTCAAGTATGACCCTAACAACCCTTATTATTATTACAACTACAGTAATAATACCGACTGGGTGGATGCAATTGCACGCACGGGCTTTACACAGGACCATAATATATCTATGACGGGTGGTGGGTCCAAAGCCAGGTATTATGCATCACTGGGCTACCTCGATCAAAAGGGTGTAACAGTGGGAACAGACCTTCGGCGCATCAGCACCCGCATCAATCTTGATTATATTGTATCAGACAGGATCAGCATCAGAACAGATCTTTCTTATTCGCATACAGGCAACAATAAGAATTATGCGGACAACGTACGCAATATTGCTTACAAGAAAATGCCGAATATGGGTATTTATGAGTACGATGAGTACGGCAATCCAACACCTAATTATTTTTCACCTGCCTACAATGTCCAGGGTTTTTTTCAGGGATTGAAAGACAACGATATCGTCGGTACGGTAAACCCTGTGGCTATGGCAAATGCCGCCAGGAACAATGTGATAACAGACAGGGTCATTCCCAAATTCAATATCCAGTATATACTCAAACCTCAGGTGCTTACTGCTACGGTAGATGTACAATTCGATATCAATAGTTTAAAGAATAAAAGTTTCCTGCCGCAGATCGCTACCGGGTTGCTGTGGACAGATAACACCGTAAACGTGGCTTACGATGGAGATAATGATGGATTTAATGTGCAAACCAAAACCTCGCTTATTTATACCCCGCAGTTAAAAGACAGCAGACATACTTTCCAGGGGCTTTTCAATGTAATGACATACGATGGCAAAAGCGTTTCTTATCAGGCAAGAACATCTAACACCCCTTCTTCTGATCTGCAGGACCCTTCTGTGCCTTCAAGGACCAATGGCGTCAATTCCGGTTTGACAGCAAGCACCGGCCAGACAAGTACCATGAGCTCATTAATTGACGGCCAGTATGGGTTCGATGATCGCTATTTTATAAATGCAAGTTTGAGAGGAGATGCTACCTCGCGTTTGTCTTCGAGCCAGCGGTATGGCTTGTTCCCGGCGATCTCGGGCCGTTGGAGAATTTCAGGCGAGAAATTCATGAGCAAACTCAATTTCAGCAAGTCGATCGATGACCTGAGTGTTCGGGGAAGCTATGGCCGCAGCGGTAATGCCCCCAAAAAGGATTATATGTACTATAACCGCTACGACAATCTTGACTGGAACTACCTGGGCGAAGCCGGCGTGTATTCAGCCAACATGGGCTTACAGAAATTAAAGTGGGAAACGGTGATCGGGACAAACCTGGGTTTTAACCTGGTAATGTTCAGAAACAGGCTGAACCTCGATGTGGAAGTGTATAAAAACAGAACGAAGGACCTTTTCTTTTATGGACTACAAATAGCTTCTGTAAGTGGTTTTAATAGTGTAGATATGAATGTGGGTACCATGGATAATCGGGGATGGGAATTAAACCTGAATGCCACGCCACTCAAATCAAAAAAATGGCAGGTTGATTTCAATTTCAACATAGCCCGCAATGAAAACATCATCCGGGAAATTTCAGAGTTTTATCCCGTTGAAAAAGGAAATATTACCACGAACGGGCAATACAAAACATACATGCAGGTAGATAACCCCTTTGGCTCTTTTTACGGGTTCAGGTACCTGGGCGTTTATAAAGACCTTGATGATACGCGGGCACGCAGTGCAGATGGTAAACCAACCGTGCGTCCCAATGGCGAGCAGGTATATATGCGGTTTAACTATCCGGCAGTGGATTACACCTTCCAGCCGGGTGACGCGAAATATGATGACATCAACCACGACGGTACTATCGATTACCGCGATATTGTTTATCTCGGCAACAGCAACCCCATGTTTACCGGAGGCTTTGGTTTCAATGTGAGTTATAACAACCAATGGCGGTTTTCTACCTTCTTCAACTTTCGTTATAAATATGATATCATCAACGGCACAGAAATGAACACCACCAATATGTATGGCGTTGACAATCAAAGTACGGCTGTATTGAGACGTTGGCGCCGGGAGGGTGATGTAACTGATATGCCAAGAGCCCTGTTTAATTCAGGATATAACTGGCTGGGTTCATCGCGGTATGTGGAAGACGGTTCGTTCCTGCGCTTCAGAACAATGACCCTGCGATACACTTTTTCAAAAGGACTTGTTGACAGGATAAAGATAAAAAACCTCAGTGCTTATGTTACGGCTGAAAACTTATTAACGTTCACCAGGTATACCGGGCAGGACCCCGAAGTAAGCGTGCGGGGTAGTGATCCTTTCAGGGTGGCTACTGATAATTCGATGACGCCTCCCGTAAGGATGATCACACTGGGTTTAACAGCTTCTTTTTAATAAAGCATGATAAAGAATGAAAATGCGCTATACATTATTACATACAATCTATTTTTTCTCATTGGTATTACTGGCGTCGTGTACTAAACGACTCGACCAAAAGCCTTCCGATGGAATTATCCGGGAAGATTACTGGAAAACAAAAGAACAGGTAAAGGCTGCCGTAATTGGTTGTTACGGGTCCATGCTGGGAGATCCTACCGGAGATGGAACTTCCTTACCCGAACTGCTTTTTCTTTGGGGAGAACTGCGTGCCGATATGGTGGCACCTTCGCTGGGCACCACTGCCGGTCAGTTTGAGATCATGAATGTAAATACTACCTCCACCAACAGTATCGTAAACTGGCGGCCGGTATACCGTACCATTAACTATTGCAATACTGTCACTGACTTTGCGCCGGGAGTTTTGCAGAACGACAAGACCTTTACCCAGGAAGCGCTGGATGCTTATGTGGCAGAAGCAAAAACAATCAGGGCATTACTCTATTTCTACCTGGCAAGAAGTTTTGGCGATGTGCCTTTAAAACTTATCTCTACTTCAAGTGATGAAGAAATAACAAATACTGCAAAAAGCTCGCAGCAGGAAGTACTTGACCAGGTTATTAAAGACCTGAATGAGGCAGAGACCGGCGCGCCGCTTACCTATGGAAGCGCTGCCGCCGACAAAGGCCGTATTACCCGCTTTACCATTAATACCATACAGGCAGACGTGTATTTGTGGATGGATAAATATGCAGAGGCCATTGCCGCCTGCGACAAGGTCATCAACTCAAAACGTTTTGGCCTCATAAGTTCAAGCGCAGCCTGGTTTACTACCCTGTATCGTACAGGCAACTCCAACGAAGGCATTTTTGAGTTACAGTATGATGCCCAAAAACTGAATACATTTTATAACCTGTTTGCCGTGCCAGGCAAACAATTCATTGCCGCTAACCGGGTAATGGACGTGGTATATACTACCGATGAGGTTAACAATCTTAAAGACGTTCGTGCAGACGGTGCTTCTGTAAGGGCTACTGACGGGCTTATCTGGAAATACGTAGGGAAAAACAGCACGGACCTTACAGCACAAAGCGATTCGTACACGCACTGGTTTGTATACCGGTATGCAGATGTATTATTAATGAAAGCAGAGGCCCTGGCCCAGTTGGACAGAGGAGCGGAAGCGCTGGTGCTTGTAAACAACATCCGTACAAGAGCGCAGGCGCTGGAGGGTACAAACATCCGCCCCGATCCGGCCAATAAAATAGAAGTTTCCCGCTTTATACTGGAAGAAAGAGCAAGGGAATTTATGTTTGAAGGCAAACGGTGGTATGACGTGCTCCGGTATGTAAAGCGGAATAATTATGCACAACTCGATTATTTGCTCGATATGGTGGCCGGCATTGTGCCTGCTAACACCCTGCGTACCACGCAGACAAAATTGAAAGATCACAACAGCCATTACTTCCCCATATTTGAGTATGAGCTGCAAACAAATAAAAACCTGGTTCAAAACCCGTTCTATAAGTAAACAATTGCGCGATCATGAAAAAATATATATTTATCCCGCTGATTGTTTTTACAGTAATTGCTGTTTTTCTCAGCAACTGTAAAAAAATGAATTTGCGTGAATCCACCACGCAGGACCCGAACATCCTGGAATATCTTCAGAAAGATTCCCTGCACCGATTTACAAAGCTGGTAGAAATTATAGATCGGGCCGGATACAGCTCAGCCATGAGTACTTACGGTACTTATACTTTGTTCGCACCAACCGATGACGCAATTGATGCCTATCTGAAGCAAAAGAATATTGCTTCCATTGACCAGATAAGCGAGACCGAAGTGCGGGAAATGATCCAGTTCCATTTGCTGGAAGAGGTAGTACAAACCGGTGAATTTAACGATGGTAAACTTCCGTCGGTAACCATGCTGGGACAATTCTTAATAACAGGCGTGGTGAATGAAGGCGGTGCTTCTTTGTTCCGGATTAACAGGCAGGCCAATGTGACCCAGCCAAACATAATAATGGGGAATGGAATTATACAGGTGATCGACAACGTGCTTACTCCTACCATATTTACAGTAGCCAAACTGGTGGAACAAAATCCTGAGTATTCTATTTTTACCCAGGCGTTGAAAGAAACAGGTTATTATGATACGTTGAACAGCGTCAAAAATGCCGATGGTACACCCAGGTGGGTTACGCTGATAGCAGAAACTGATGAGGCATTGAAAGCTGCAGGTATTGCAGATTATGCAACGCTTAAAACAAAATATAATAAAAATAATGGCAATCCTAAAGATGCAACAGATAGCCTGAACATATATGTTGCTTACCATATTCTCCCCGATGTAAAATATCTCGCAGATATTGTAATGGCTTCCTCACACGAAACAAAGGTGCCATTGGAAGTGATCACAGATAAACTGGTAGACGGTAAGAAAGTGCTTATTAATGATGATGAGTACGCCACTCTCGACAGTGTAGTGCATGAGCGGGGGGCTGAACTGGACCAGTCTAACAGCGACGTATCTGCTATCAACGGTGTATTGCATCGGGCTTTGACGCATTTTAGTGTAAAAGTGAGACAGCCCTTTGCTGTATACTGGGACCTGTGTTCAACGGTGTCTGAACTTACGAGATTGAGCAGCATATACCGGAAAAAAACTTATTTGTTTGATTACGGTGATGGTACAACCTTAAAGGATATAAAATGGGAAAAAAGTTGTCTTAAATACAGAAATGGTGTACAGGGTTACCTGGGCGATTACTGGCAAGTGGGCCTTGGCACAAGTGGCAGCAATACAGATGCCCTCGGCTCCTGCTCAGGAAATAGCTGGATTGAATTTACCACCCCTTTGCTGGTAAAAGGAAAATACAAAGTATGGTTTTGTTATTTTGAACAAAATCCTGGCAAGGCCGTCGCTGTGCAGGGATCATTCGATTCTATACCACTTACCAGCGCGCTGATACAATTTCAGGAAAAGATTTCTACTGTTGATACTGCCAAGATTGGAGAAATGGAAGCACTGGGCTGGAAATGGTGGGCTGGTGCAAAAAAGAAAGCTGGAACTACTGCGAGCCGCATGTTAGGACTAATAGATGTAAAAGTTACTGGTAGACATAAAATTCGTTTTAATCTGATATCGGGGAGCAATTCTGACTGCAATTTCGATATGATCCATTTTATTCCATTGGGAGAAAACCAGACGCGCACAAGATTTAACCCTGATGGAACTATAGAAGTAACGGATAAATAATAAACACGAAACAATTTTTGAAGCATGCGCTTAATGAAGAAATACCTGTTGCTGGCTGGTTGTCTTGCAGTCACCGGTCTTAGTTGCAAGAAATGGGATGATCATGTGGCTGTAAACGAGCAGGCACTTAACCAAAACCTGCAGGAATATATCAATACGCAACCCAATCTGAGCAAATTTAGCGAGTACCTGGTGAAAACAGGGCTCGATAAAGTGATCAGCTCATCGAAGAATTATACGGTATGGGCACCTACCAATGATGCATTGACCAGTCTGCCACAGAATGTGGTTAACGATACCGCAAAGCTAAAGAGCTGGTTGTTGAACCATATTGCCGGCCAGCTTTATTTTACCAGGATGGCAACCGATACCCTGCGGGTGGCCATGCTGAACGGAAAAAGGATCTATTTCTTTAATAATAAGTTCGACGAGGCAAGTATACAACAGGCAGATATCTATGTAAGGAATGGTGCATTACATATAATAGACAAGGCCATTGAACCCCTGCCAAGTATCTGGGAGTATATAGAAAGCACGAAAACAACCTATAATCAAAACGAGTATTTGACTTCACTAGATTACCTGGTGCAGGACTCTGCCAAGGCAGAACTGGACAGTATTAATCCGGTTAATGGCCAGCCTGTATACAAGCCCAATACAGGCGTTGTAAGGGTAAATTCTTTCCGCACCAAAGTATATGATGTAGGGAATGAAGACAGCCTGTATACTTACGTGGTGCTGACCAACGCAGCGTATGCCACGGAAACCGATAAACAGAAGATCTTTTTCAAAAGCTCAAATGCAAATCTTACCGATAGCAATTCCAAATGGAATGTAATAAGAGACCTGGCGATTAAAGGTGTTTATTCGCCCGACAAACTGCCTCCGGTGTTGGTGTCGAAGTTTAACGTGCATATTCCTATCAGCAGTACTGCTATTATAGAAACAAAAAAAGCAAGCAACGGGATCATATACGTAGTGAACGCAGCTGCGGCTCCTATTGAGGAAAAAGTACCCGTGGTAATTGTACAGAGCGATAGTCCGGTCTTATATAAGTCAAAGGAAGATAAATACATGACCAATGTTTTTCACCGGCAGCGAAAGAACCCGCTTACAGGCGAGTTGTTTAATGATCTTTATATTAACCTCGGTTCAGGGGGATCCAGTTATTTTGTTGATTTTGTAACCAGCGGACTGTATGCAACGAAATATAAAGTATACTGGGTAGCATTAAACGATAAAAGTGTATCGGGGCAGAGTGATGGCACCTATGGTACCGATTCTGCCCTGCAGCAGATCTTACAAATTTTCCCGGATACTGCTACCATGTTCCCTCCCGGGTTTTTTAATATACAGACAAAAGTGAAGCCATACGATTATACCGAAGTGTTTTTGGGCGAATATACCAACGATAGCTATAACGCACTATTGTCGGCTGCCGCCGATGACCCCAGGAACGTGTACGCCGCACGCCGCCTTCGGTTACAGGCGCCTGCTACTACACCTAATAAGGAAACTCCCTTTAACCTTACTCTGGATTATATAAAATTCGTTCCGGTGTTTTAATTATGTTATACATGTGCATACAAACAACCATACTACGCAGCATTATGAGTAAAAGGATTGTATTTGCCATTTGCCTGGGGCTGTTTTGCGGCCAGCTACATGCGCAGGATTCTACCAATGCAGTAAATGGCGATTCTATTATAACGGTTAACCCTTTCCCTAAAGGATCAGTAGATGTAAGAGGAACTATTGCCGATGCGGTAAGCCGTAAACCTTTGAGCGGCGCGAGGATCACTTATAAAAATGTGACTGCAGCCATTACTGATAGCCTGGGCAACTTCCTGTTGAAAGTACCTGGTTATAATGTCTCCATACGGGTAGAAGCAGATGGGTACCAGGCAAGGGAGCTTGCGTTGCAGGGAGCTGCGGAGGTAAAAGGGTTTTTGCATGAAGGTGATTACAGGTCCTTTTATGATGATATTACCACGCCGTTGGGAGTAGCAACGCAAAGCCAGGTCACCAATGCAGCAGTATCTGTGCACACAAAAGGCAACTGGCAGGGCGTACCCGAAACGCCGGATGCTTACCTGCAAGGCAAAGTGGCGGGGCTGAATGCCATCCGCCGTTCAGGTACTCCCAATATAGGAGCCAATCTTTTTTTACGTGGTTTTTCCTCTCTGTATGCCACTAACCAGCCATTGATAATTGTAGACGGGGTCTTCTTTGATATTGGTAATTATGGAAACCCACTGAATTCCGGTGCGTACAACAACCCACTGTCCTTTATCGACGGTAAGGATATTGACAATATTACCGTGTTAAAAGATGCCACCTCTATATACGGAGCCAAAGGAGCAAACGGCGTAATCCTTATTACTACTGCCCGTGCCAAACAGGAAGCTACCAGAATTGATGCCGCATTGTATGGCGGGATAAACTTTACGCCCACCAATATACCTGTTATGAATGCTGCTGATTACCGGGTGTATTTATCAGAAATGCTCCAGTCTAAAGGTGTTGCCGATAAAGACATGCAGGCACTTCCTTATATGAATGACGATGCCGCCAGCCTCGACTATTACCGTTTTCATTATAACAACAACTGGCAGAAAAAAGTGCTCGACAACAGTTCTATGCAAAACGGTTACCTGAAAATTACCGGTGGCGATAACATAGCAAAATATGCGTTGTCGATGGGCTTTTTAAAGAATGCAGGTGTTGTCAAAAATACGGGGCTTACCAGGTATAATATGAGATTCAATGCCGATCTTAATCTCAGCAAAAGGCTTACCGCTTCCGCTAACCTCAGTTTTCTCTATTATGAGCAGAAGTTGAAGGACATGGGACTAAGCCCTACAACGAATCCCATTTATACGGCCTTGATAAAAGCGCCCTTTTTACCGGAAAATGAGGTGGCTGATAATGGTATAGAATCGCCTTCACTGGCCGATAAAGACTCATTTAATATAAGCAACCCCGGCGCGCTTATCGGGAATATGCAGGCTCTTAATAAAAGCTACCGGTTCAATGGTACTGTAAAATTCAATTACCTCCTTACTAATAACCTGTCACTGGCCTCCACCATTGCCGTTACCATGGATAAAATGCGGGAAACCTTTTTTGTGCCTGAAATGGGGATTGTAAGCGATACACTTGATAATGCCATCGCCTTCAACCGGTCGGGCGCACAGGTAATACGCACCTTTACCGTTTTCAATGATACCCGGCTTGCCTATAACAAAACATTTAGCCATATTCACCAGTTCGATGCCCAGTTGGGCGCGCGGTATGTAAGGGTGAATGCGGAACAGGATAATGGTTTTGGCTTTAACGCTGCTACCGATCAGTTAAAAGGGGTAGGGTATGGCATTAATTCATTGCGCCAGATAGGTGGCAGCCTTGGCGAATGGGCATGGCTGAATACCTACCTGCATGCGGGTTATAACCTGGCAGGCAAGTATTATCTTGATGTAGACATGGCGGCAGATAACTCTTCGCGTTTCGGAAAAAACAGTCCTTCACTGGCCATCTTTCCTTCCGTGCGGGGCGCCTGGCTTATTTCATCTGAAAAATTTATGGCGCCAATCCATTTTGTAAACCTGTTAAAAGTAAGAGCATCCGCAGGGGTAACCGGCAACGACGATATCGGCAACTTTACGGCCCGTAAATATTATGTACCGCAAAACCTGCTGGGAGTGTCTGGCCTCGTACGTGGCAATATCGGCAATGAACAACTGCAGTGGGAAAAGGTGACAAAATTAAACACAGGGGCAGACATAGCCTTATTGAATGAGCGGGTGAATATAAGTGTAGATGCATACCGCCATACTTCCGATAAAATGATTTTATATACGCCAGCACCTTCTACGAGCGGTATGAATTATGTAGTTACCAATTCTGGTGGCATGCGTACCAATGGGTGGGAAGCAGCAGTACAGGTGTGCGTTATTGATCATAAGACCTTTAAATGGGACGCAGGGTTCAATATTGCACAATACAAATCGAAGATTACAAAATTGCCGGCCGGAACAATTCTGACTGATTTTGCCGGTGGCACCATTATCACAGCCGAAGGCAGTGCACCCAATCTGTTTTATGGTTATAAGACCGGAGGCGTATACGGCAGCGATGCAGAAGCTGCTGCTACAGGATTATATACTAAAAATGCCAATGGAGATCTTACCCCTTTTAGCGGTGGCGATGTACGTTTTGCAAATACAAACGGCAGCGATAATGTGATCGATGCAAATGACCGGCAGGTAATAGGTAACCCCAATCCTGATTTTTACGGTGCTATAAACAGCCGCCTGGTGTACGGCAACTGGTCGCTCGATGTATTGTTTACCTACAGTTATGGCAATGATATTTACAATTATACCCGCCGGCAACTGGAATCGATGAGCGGGTATGCCAACCAAACCGAAGCAGTACGCAACCGGTGGAAAACAAATGGTCAGGTAACGAATATGCCTAAAGCTACCTGGGGCGACCCAATGGGCAACAGCCGTTTTTCAGACAGGTGGATAGAGGATGGCTCTTATTTAAGATTAAGGACCCTGTCTCTTGCCTACAACATACCCATTAAACCAGGTGTAGTGAGATACATTCAGGTATATGGTACGGGCAATAACCTGTGCACGTTTACAAAATACCTGGGCTACGATCCCGAATTCAGCGCAGTCAATGGCGTATTCGGCCAGGGAGTTGATATAACGCTGGAGCCTCAATACAAAGGCGTTCAGGCAGGCGTACGAATTGGTTTATAATTTATTTACTTCAAGCAACAGAAGATATTATGCAAATAAGGGTATCAATAGTATACAGTGCTGTATGTAGTGTATTGCTGCTGGCGGCATTGGCATCTTGCAAAAAGTTAGTAGAGGTAGAACCCAAAGACGAGCTGGACGAAAAAAACATGTATAGGAACGTGTTTGATGCAGATGCAGCAGTAATAGGTGTATATGGCAAATTTATGGGCCTTGCTGAACAGTATATCGTGTTGAATGAATTGAGGGGCGACCTGACAACTGTTACCGCCACTGCAGATGCTAACCTGCAACAAATAGATGCACACAAGGTGCAGGATGGCAATCCGTATGCCAGCCCTAAGCCGTTTTACGAAGTAATACTCAATTGTAACGACGTCTTGCATAACCTGGGCATCATGCTGGCCGATAAAAAGCTGAAGGTAGAAGAATATAACATGCGCTATTCAGATATAGCCACGCTCAGGTGCTGGCTCTACCTGCAACTGGGCATTCATTTCGGGAAAGTGCCTTACGTAACCGATGATATTGCCGATGTGTCTGCGCTGGATGCAATTCGAAACCTGCCACGTTTTGAGTTTAACCAGTTATTGGATACACTCACCAGGCAAATGGAGTCGCTGCCCTATATGCAGCCATACGCATCTTCTGCCAGCCTGGTAACAACAGTAGATGGTTATGTGACCAACAAGTTCTTTATCAATAAGCAAATAATGGAGGGGCAGCTTTACCTGTGGAAAGGCGATTATCGCAAAGCTGCAATTGCTTTTAAAACCGTAATGGAAGTGGGCGGTACCGGCGATCTGAATACAAACCGGATAACCTATGGCTCAAAAGCAGATAACAACGATATTGCCGTAGGATATATCAGATTCCGCGAATGGGATGAAAATATGCTGGTAGATAACAACAGCCAGGGCTGGCGTTCCATTTTTGCCCGAAGCGAGGATAAATTGTTCAACTACGAATGGATCTGGTACCTGCCTTTTAATAAGAGCTTTAAACCGGTTGATCCTTTTATCAACCTGTTTTCCAACAAAGGCGGCAGTTACCTGTTGAAACCATCGCAATATGCCATTGATAAATGGAACAGCCAGGTGCAGAAAAATGACTTTACTTATGATGCAAGGGGAAAGGTATTTAGCTGGCGTATGCTCAACAACCAGCCGGTAATTATGAAATACCTGTACAATTACCTGGATGAAAAAAGCTTTGCACCCGTTAACGTGTTTGAAAAAAACGGAAAATGGTTCTTGTACCGGGCAGCTTCCCTACATCTCGATTTTGCGGAAGCCGCTAACCGCGATGCGCACCAATCACTCGCATATGCCCTGGTAAACCAGGGACTTCCTACTGTCGCCAATATGATACCAACTGAAGGAACCCCTTATAACTTTGATGCACGCAAAAGCGATAACCCAAAAATTGTCGGCGACTGGTGCGCAAACGCGGGTATTCGGGGAAGAGCTAATTTGTATTCACCAGCTGTTACCGGCGATAGCACCCTGTTTATTGAAGACCAGGTAATCGGCGAAGCAGGTCTTGAACTGGCTTATGAGGGCAGGCGCTGGCCCGATCTGTTGCGTATTGCATTGAGAAGAAACGATCCTGCTTTCTTAGCCGATAAAATATACAACAAATTGGTAGCAGAACATAACCCCGCAGCGGCAGACGTAAGGGCCAGGTTAATGAATAAGGAGAACTGGTACCTGCCATTTAGATGGTAAGTATTTTGTATTTGAAATAACGTAAAAGCATTCCGTCACATGACGGGATGCTTTTTTTTATGGTACCTTTAAAGTAAAAGGGTATGAAAGTTTCCTTCACACAGATCGACACCGCCTGCATGGTGATCAATCTCAATGGATTTGTCATTGTAACTGATCCTGCTTTCGACGCAGCAGGCACCGTATATGAAGGCCCCCGCACTTTGTATAAAACGGGCTCACCAAAACTGCAGCCGCAGGACATTGGCCCGGTAGACCTGGTGCTGCTCAGCCACGATCAGCATAAAGACAACCTCGATAATGCCGGCCGTGAGTTCATTAAATCTGTAAAGCAGGTTCTTTCTACGCCGGGAGCTGTTGAACGGCTGGCGCAGGGTAATGTAAGAGGTCTTTATGAATGGCAAAGCGTTGACATGGCAACCGATAAAGTACCTGGCCTGCGCATCACCGCTACACCCTGTCAGCATGCACCTACGCAGGAGCAAACAACAATCTCAGGTCATGTCATTGGTTTTATGATCGAATGGGATGGTCAGCAACAGGGTGCGCTCTGGATATCCGGAGACACTGTATACTTTGATGGCATTGAAGCCATTGCAAAACAATTTAAAGTGCATACGGCGGTGCTGCATGTAGGTAAGGCTGGTTTCCCCGAGATCAATTACATGCCGGTGACTTTTACCACAGAAATGGCTATTCAAACAGTGCGATTGATGAACGTAGAGAAATTTATTCCTACACACATCCAGGGCTGGAAGCATTTTAATGAACAACCTGAATACCTGCATGATCAGGTGAGCCATTCAGATATAAAAGAAAAATTAATTTGGTTGCAGCCAGGGGTACCAACTGACATAGATATCTAACTAAAAATCCCTCCCGGTACATCGGGAGGGATTTTTAGTTAAGGAGGTATTTTTACTGGAAGGACAAATGAGCATTGTCACCATTGTTATGGAAGTAGGGTATATAAATGCCACGGATGAATTAGCGGGAATTACAATTAATAATTGTATAACAATTGGCTGCTTATCTTAGCTGTTATTAATTCGACCCCGCTATGAAAAAATTGTACCCATTGGCTTTATTTACATTACTGATAGCAATGATTTCTTCCTGCTCCAAAACAATAACAACTGAATCCTACAAAGATGTTTACGGTTATACGGATGCGCTTACCAGCCATACCTGGGTTTACCGGGAATATTTCAGGTATTTCAATGATACGGCTGCTGCATTGGTTTACAAAGACTCCCGGCCCTGGAATTCCTTTGATCTCTCCTTGAATCAAGCCACGTATTATAAGGATGGCACCTATACCGAGATAGACAATCAGGGCAAGACTTATAATGGAACCTGGGGTTTTGTGAACAACGGCAGGGACCTTGAGGTAAAAAATAGTGCCGGTACATTTGTGTCTACTGTTCAAATGATCACCAATGAGCGGTTCGAATGGTTAGGACCTGAAAGTACCTATGGGGTTATGCTGCCTGCATACCAGGTGCCGGATCCTACCAGCACGTTACAATTACTGACTTCCAGATCGTGGGTTTACGATGAGTATTTTTTAGATTACGATTATGACGAACCCTGGCTGGTATGGAAACCTAATAAAAGCACCAGTTTTTATGATCTGTCGAGAAGTGAAATTAAATTTAATAGCGATGGAACTTATGCGGAGACCAGCGATGATGGTTCTACCGACCAGGGTAACTGGACGTTTTTGAACAATGGAACGCGGATCAGGGTTGCTACCCCCAATATAACTTTTGTTATCACAATTACGAGTCTCACCAAAGACAGGTTTGAGTGGCTGAATGTTGATGGGACCGAGTATGCAGAAATGGTTCACAAATAAGGTCATATTTTTAAATAATTATATAAAGACAGGCTTTCAAAAGGAGCCTGTCTTTTTGTTATAACTACATAGCATCTATATTAAAACCTTATTAAAATCATTTATTAATATATCATTAGAACTCGGCTACTGGTACCAGCATGGCATAGTAGTTGAAAAATGGGGGCAGATATTCTTAACCCAAAAACTGTATAAAAATGAAATTTAAATTCAATCTCCTCCCCCTGTTAATGGTCCCTGTTATTGCATTGTTTTCTTTCACCGTACATTTTGCCGGTGGTGTTAAAGGCACCATCGATCCTGCTGCAAATGCCGGTGATGTTTGGGCTATTAATGGTAATGACTCCACTAAAGTTACTCCACTTCAGGGCGTATTCCAGATCAGTGATTTGAAAGCTGGTACCTACAAAATTGTAGTGGAAGGGAAAGCTCCTTACAAAAACTTCGTAAAAGAGGGCGTAGTGGTAAAAGATAGTGAAACACTCGATCTCGGAAAAATAACATTAAACCAATAAATTTGTTGGTTTTCTACGTGAGTGATCAGGGCAATGTTCTTGCCCTGATTTTTTAATTATGAAACAAGGCAGAATTCTGATCGTCGAAGACGAAAGAAGCATGGCTGATGCGCTCCACGCCGGGTTAAAAGACGCTGGATATGAGGCGGTCTCAGCTTATTATGGTGAAAATGGTTTCGAGCTTTTTCGGCAGGAACATTTTGACCTGGTATTGCTGGATGTTAACCTGGGCGACGTGAGCGGCTTTGATCTTTGCAGACGGATACGGCTTGCCGATATTTCCGTTGGCATCATCATGCTTACCTCCCTGCATGAACTATCCAGCAAAACCATAGGTTACGATGCAGGGGCCGACGACTATATTGTAAAGCCCTTCGATTTTCAGGAACTGTTGCTGAAGATCGGCGCGCTGTTAAAACGTACCATGAAAACTGCAGCACCTGTATCCATTCTCAAATGTCTCAACCTGGAAGTAGACCTGAATAAAAAGGAAGCCAAACGCGGTGATATCAAGATCAATCTTACCGCAAAAGAATTTCACCTGTTGGAATTCCTGATGCGGAATAAAGATCGTGTGGTGTCCCGTGCAGAAATAGCCATGCATGTATGGGGTATTGATTTTAATACCAATACCAATGTCATAGATGTGTATATTAGCTACCTTCGCAACAAGATCGATCGTGACTTTAACCCTAAGCTGATACATACGCATTTTGGAATGGGGTTTATGCTTAAAGAAAAAGAAAGCTGATGCCTGTACGACTTAGAATAGCCATGCTGTTTACCCTCCTGGTATTATCCATTCTGCTTACCGTGGGGGGCGTGGTTACTTACATCTCCTATCGTAACCGGCTCGAAGCGGTAAAAATGCGCCTCACCGGCAGGGCAAATAATATTGCCAATTTCCTGCGACAGACAGAAACTTTCAGCAGCCAGCTGATCCAGAAGATCGATACCTCTACCGCCGGTTCAGGAAGAGATAAGGAAGTGCTGGTATATGATAACAACAACAAGAAGGTGTACGCCTATAGCGACCGGGTAACCGATACCCTGGTAATCGACACGTTGTTGTTAAGCAAAGCCCGCCTTAAAAAAAAGCTTTATTTTAAACGGGGGAAGAAGGAAGCCATCGCCATCTACGATAAAGAGAATGAACTGGTGATTGTTTCGGCCACCTTCGATGAACAGGGCAGAAGACAATTGGGTCAGTTGGAGATCACTTTGTGGTTCAGTTTATTGGGCGCTGCATTGATCTCCTTTGGGGGCGGGTACCTTTTTGCCGGCCGGCTGTTACGGCCTATAAAAGAAATAGCCAGCGAGGTAAATGACATCTCTGCTAAAAACCTGTTGCAACGAATTCCTACCGGTGAAGCAAAAGATGAATGGCATTACCTTTCCAGCACCCTCAATTTGCTGCTCGACCGCCTGCAGCAAACACTGGATATGCATCGCCGTTTTATTTCAAACGCCTCACATGAACTCTCTACCCCCCTTGCTTCTATCACCAGCCAGATAGCAGTGTTACTGCAACGCGACCGGGAAGCGGTTGAATACAAGAATGTATTGACAGGCGTTCATCAGGATGCCCTGCATTTAAGTAAGCTCATTCAAACCCTGCTGGAGTTTTCAAAAGCTTCGGGTAGCGAGAGCGGTCTCGAAATACAGCCTGTACGCATAGATGAAGTGTTGCTGCGATTGCCGGCTGAGCTGGCAAGAACCAATAAAGAATATGTGGTCTTGCTTGGGTTTGATGACCTGCCCGAAGATGAAGACCGGTTGTTTGTATTCGGTAATGAAGAATTGTTATTCACTGCTATCAAAAATATTGTTGTCAATGCCTGTAAATACACTACCGGCCACCGGGCTCTTGTAAGAGCAAGTACCAGGAACAATGAGATCCATGTTGAAATAATTGACAATGGACCAGGTATGCGTCCGGAAGAACTGGAGCAGATCTTTCAGCCATTTTATCGGGGTGGCACAGTAGGAACATTACCCGGTTTTGGCCTGGGGCTTCCCCTGGTTAAAAGGATCATCAACCTGCACAAAGGAAGAATACAGGTAGAGTCGGATATAAAAACAGGTACCACTTTTTTAGTGACCCTTCCCGCTGCATTTAAGAAAACAGAGCCGGAACAACTTCCCCACAGCTGATCGATCATTATAAAACGACATTTGCGACATATTTCACTAGAATGATAGAATAGAACTGGCCTTTGGTTTTTATTAAAAAAGCTGTCCCAAATTGCAATGGGGCAGCTTCTTTTTTTTTACCTTTTTCAGCTGCTATCAAACCCAATACAGACTAGCATCAATTGTATAATGAACATTAATTTTTTTGTGCTAAAAATGTAAGCGATTACCCTTATTGTATTTTATAATAAATTGACTACATCGCAGCCATTTTGATGCAATAGAGTTTCATTCAATCAAAAAGTTTGTTGCTTTGCATCATCGTACTCGTTGATCGCTATTTGATATATGTCTAATTCTTTTAAAAACTATTGATTCGAAAATTTCAGGCACCATGTTTGTGTTTGAATGGCTCAAATACTCTTTTTGAAAACATTTAATATCCTTATGATGAACACGAGCAAGAAATTCCTCAAAGATGCCACTAACATCTTCTCATCTGTACCAAAAACCGGAAAACTGATTATCCGTACTATCGCTGCAGAATGCGCACTGAAATTCAGCTACGCGCAGCTAGTATCAATCCCAACTAATCAAATCGGAAGAAGAACAGCCATCGCCAGACAAGGCGGTATGGTTTCATCAAATGTTCTTCATGATTCACATCAAATCGACTGATGGTTTAGTAGTTATTTACAAATCAGCAAGCAATAAGGAAGGATTTGTAAATAATTAAATAAACCCAACAGGGAAGGTTTGCTTAACAGTGACTCACTGCAAATGACAGGTCTGGATACGCCACTCCAGCACTGATGGCACACTGTTGTGTAAAAATCATGAAGTCATTTTTGAAGAGGAATTTCTATGGATGTATTTGAGCACGGTCTTAATTCAATTGTCCGGATCTTATTTTAAGTTAGGTTCTAATCCGTTTTCCATCACCCTTTTGTAAGCTCCTTATCTATAACCTTGTCTATATTCTCTTATCTGTACTCTATGAAATGTTGACCTTGGCTTTCCGGGTCACCGGAAATGATGCGACAGAACAAAGCTTTTGTATCTGTCTTCAGAAATGATAAGAGAGGGATCACCTGTTACATGCCGCATGGCGCGGCGTGGCAGACATGTAACGCATCGCAGGTAAAAAAAAAGTACTTGCAATGTGAATGGGGAAGTTCTATGCGTAAGCAAGACGTTACCGGCAATTGAAAACTGTTTTTTAAATCTAGTAATTAATAACCTAAAATGAAAACTCTGATGCACAAAAGAGGCAATTTGTTACGTGGAAATCAGCGCGTGCTGACCGTTTCCCTATTACTGGCTACATTAGCTGCTTGTCAAAAAAATGTTGAGAAACCAGATGCTGCTGCCAGTGAAGAACTGGTATCAACACAAGCTACCTCAGGTGGAAATATCATTTGGTCTGAAAATGCAGATGGCAGTAGTTTTTTAACTAGCGGTTTAAGTTTAAGCATTCAATATGCAACAACTTATGGTATTACTGCTTCTACCGCCGAAGCTTTCAGCGGTACAAAAGCAGCTCGTTTTGAAATAAGAGATACCGATCCTGAAAGTCATAGTGGTACAAGGGCAGAAATATCTTTCCCTACGCCTACCACCAATAATTTCTGGTATTCTTATGCATTGTATATGCCCAGCGCTCAATACAAAGACGAGACTGATGATGAAGTGATCACCCAGTGGCATGGTGGCGGCGGTATCACCCCGGCTATCTCTATGCGCGTAACAAATGGTCATCTTGTTATGAGAACACCAGATGATGCCAGAACTGACCTTGGTACTATTGAGAAAGACAAATGGCATACTTATGTATATCATATCATTCACTCTGCAGGTTCTGATGGTTTGATCGAGATCTGGAAAGACGGTCAAAAACTTGTATCACGTAAAGGAGCCAGTATGTATGCCCTTACAGGTGATTTCCACCTGCCTAACTGGAAAATGGGTATCTACAAATCTGACTGGAACGGTACTAAAACTACTTCTACCAACCAACGCGTACTGTATTTCGATGAAATTAAATACGGTAAAGCAACTGCAACTTATGATGAAATGTTGCCTGTTGGTAAAGGCGGTTCTACCACTCCAACCAACCCTGGTGATGGTTCTACTACGCAACCAACACAACCAACATCACCTGCTAATGGTTTAAGTGTTAGCTCTTTCACTCTGGTGAATGCAGCTACTGAAAAGGATGTACAAACAATTGCAGATGGCTCAACAATCAGCCTGAGCAAATTGAGCCTTAAAACTGCCAACGTTCGTGCGGTTACTGCCGGAACTGTTGCCAGCGTTAAGTTTGAATTGAGCGGCGCTCAAAGCAAATCCTACACAGATGCAGCTGCTCCATTTGCATTGCATGGTGATGATGGAAGTGGTAACTACTATTATGGTAACTGGAATCCACCAGCAGCAGGTACTTATACGCTGAAAGCTACCCCCTATGATTCAAAAGGTGTAGCTGGTACAGCAAAGACTATCAAATTTACTATCGCGAAATAACTTTGAGTAATTGATATAGATGGGTTAAAAAAGGCGCTCCGATACATCGGGGCGCCTTTTTTATTTAATTGAATAAAAGAGCCTAAATTTATAGGAATAAAATTGGGTGCAGGTGAAACCAAAAAAGCCTATCATACTAATCATCGTGTTAGTCTCTGCAATCATGCTTTATGGCTATATAAAAGTATTTCATGGCAAAGCAGACAATGCAGACAACACCGGAAATACCGGAAACGCCACCAGGGCCAGCCACACCGATGATCCCCAACCCACACATATACTTTACCAGCTGGGGTTTGAAGATAATGATCCTTTCCCTTCCTTTTTATCGAAACAGGTAGCCAGCCAATATGGAATAGAAATAGTGGAAAGTCCCGTATATCGGGGGAGGAAAGCCGCCCGTTTTGAATTAAGGTGCGGTGATGCTGAAAATAACAACGGTACCCGGGCTGAAATCTCATTTCCCCAACCTGATGACCAAAGCAACCTCGAACGCTGGTATGCATTCGCCCTTCTTTTCCCCAAAGAAGATTATGAGCCAGATAACACAGATGATGTAATAACCCAATGGCACCAGGGGGGTAAGGTTAGTCCCGCTATAAGCCTCAGAACAAAAGACGATAAACTGTACCTCCGCATTAAACCCGACGTAAAAAGTAAAGACAAAATAACGTTAGGTGATGTGGAAAGAGGCGACTGGCATTTCTATATTTTCCATATTAAACACTCATCCGGACCGGACGGCCTGATTGAAGTCTGGCGCGACGGAAAATTGATGGGCACATACAATGGCTCCAATATGTATGATTTGGACAATAAGGATTTTCATGCCCCGGCCTGGAAGCTGGGTATTTACAAATCAAACTGGAATAAAGGCAAGGTTACCAATACCACCAAAAGGGTTTTATATGTCGACGAAATAAAGTGTGGTGATGAACGGGCAACCTTTGCCGACATGATGCCGAAAAAATAACTAGGCAGTAGCAATTTGAAAACCGGCCACCTTCATAGCCTTACATACTTTCTTATCTGTTGCCAGCAATTGAACAGTACTATCTTCTTTGTTATTTCCCAGTTCGATGATCATGTTTTTCAGATAAGCCGGCAGCCATTCCTTTGCCGAGGCATGACGGTAACAGTTTTCTATTACAATCGCATCTTCTCCGTAACTCACCCAAATACAACAAACCAACCGGTCATTTTCGAGCCAGGTAAAACAATGCTGCCCTTTTTCAAGTCGGTACATGGCGTCTGACAGGAATTTCCACCTGGAGATACCAGCCTTGTCATCTGAATTAATTTCAAGCAAATGCGCCAGGTTGTTTTTCTGCCAGGTTGTTACGGTCGCTTGTTCAAGCGTGGATTTATTTATTACATACCGTTGTGGTGTCTCTTGTTTGTGTAGTTTTTTTGACAGTCTCATTAACGCTGGCGCCGGATGCCAGTGCTTTAAATCATAACGATATTTTTTAAAGTTAAGCTCCGCGGTCATTGGCCGTATGCCACGGGCAACCATTCTGGCATGCAGCCATTTTCTGAATTGTCTTTTTACGCGGAAGCCTTTGGCATTGCTGACGATCAGTTCCTGAACTTCATCCTGCTGCGTGGCCAGTTCTTCCTTATAGGCATCATATCCCGGTGACAGGTCTAAGTATTGAACGCCTTCTTCCACCAGTAGTTTCGTTAACAAAACAAAATGTATATAACCGGGTGAATTACTACGGGCATTTAAAGGGGAATGACAAACAAGACCCGATAAGTAAACCCAGTTGTTTCTTATTACACCAATTACCGCTGCAATTATTTTGTTATTGACCTTAAATACGGTTGTATGAAGCAGCTGCTGGTCATATAACGCCAACAGAAAGGCTTTTTTAGCCGGGTCTTCACTAAAAGGGTTTTTATTGAACAGGGCGCCCTGTCTGAAATCGAGCAGGGTGGCCATTTCATCCAGGCTGCTTATAAATGTTTCCCGGTCCTTTATTTTTTCAAAACATACGTCACCCGTTTTTTTGAACTTGTTCAACTTGTTATTGAAATGCTTGCCCACCTTCACGTCTGCCGGCGTATTGTAATGGATCAGTGGACGGGAATAGCTTTGTACAATACTGTTGTCGCGCCACTTCTTATCTTCCTGTACCCAGTTTAACGGGGTGCCTGGCGGAATGAAACGCAGGGAAACAGGATGTCCCGGGAATTGTTTCATCAATTCGTTCAATGCTTTTTGTATGAACACATTTCCGTCTGAAGGTGCAGTCAGCCAAACCTGGTATTCCGCTTCATAATAGCCGGCACCTGTAAGTTTACCGCCTTTCGCATGTCGGTCCTTCCGGGTTACATTTAATAATGTCATTGGCAGTATGCCTTTCAGTTTATCTTTTTTAACTGCCTTTACAAGAATGGGTAAATGATGATCCCGGTATGCGTTGTACCAGGCCGTAACAAACCGGTGACCCTGATAAACGGTGGCCCAGGGACAGGAATCAAACAACTGGTCCCAGCTTTTTTGGAAGGCGGGGTCCTGTAACAACTCAGTTACTGCTGAACCTGTTACTATTTCTATGGTGTATTCCGGATCTGTTTTTCCTTCGCCAGGTCCTTTGTTATCGGTAATTGCCTCCGTTTTGGATTTAGCTTTTTCGGTGGCCTGAAGGTCTTCAAAATACAGTTCCGGCGTTTCCACTGAGTTGAACCCGGCCTTTTCAAAAATGCGTTGGTCGTTGCTGTTATTAACGATGTAAAAGGTTTCGTAGATCGTATCGGCTGCCAGTTCTGCGGCAACTGATTGTAGAAAAACGGACAGCCTTTTACGTCCTTTCTGATGGTAGTATAACCCGGTCAGTGATATGAACCACCCTTCCGTTTTACCGGCGTCGTATTCGGCAGTAGCGTGTTTGCCGTTTGTTAGCCAGGCGCAACCCAGCAGTTTTCCGTCTTCAACCCAGCTGTAACAATGTTCACCACCTTCCTGTCTGCGCATGGCTTCTGATAAATACTCCTGTTTGCTGTACCAGGTTTCATGGCTGTCGAATTCAAGCAGGTCATGCAGATTGTCTTTTTGAATGGGCAACAGGTTGGTTGTTGGCAGGGTATTGTATTGAACGATCCAGCATTTTGATACTTCGCTGTGCCGTTTTAATTTATCGACAAAACGGGCACTCATGGCGCCTAAACCGGCAGGCGTTATGTTCCTGAGTTTTGTTTTATAAATAGAAAGATCGCGCTGTACCTTTTTTAGAGTTTGGGCTTTTATGCCAAAACCAAGCGCTTTATTTTTTAGAAATTGTTGAATGCCGTATTTCAACCGGCCCGAAAAACCATTGAAGTTGTTGCCAATACTTAACGTGGCAGCCTTGGTGTGTTCGGTAGCCAGCATATCCTTATAAGGATCAGCTCCGGGGGTAAGGTCAAATACTTTCACGCCCTCATCAGCCAGCATTTTACCCAGCATCAAAAAATGAATAATGCCGGGTGAATGCCGGGCGTAGGCCGCATCAAAGGAATTGATGCCCTGCAGATGCACCCGGTTGGGGCCCTGCATACTTACATTGGAGGCAATTATTTTGTCATTGATCTTTAATACGGTTGCATGAATGTCATTTTGCTCAAATAAGGCCAGCAGAAATTCTTTTCTTAATGGATCGTTTTTAAAAGCTATTTTATTATACATCGCCCCTTTTCTGAAATCAGACTGAACGGCCAGTTCATCAAAGATCGAAGCAAATTCATCGTAATCGTGAATGCGTTCAAATAATAAATCTCCCTGTCTGCTTAACCTGTTGATCTTTTCTTTCCTGTTTTTCTTTTTGAGCTCACTGGCGAGGTGTGTACCGTTAACGATCATCAAAGGGTGGGAGGATGTTTTTACAAAACAACGCCGGCGCCATGTTGAATCATTTTCTGTCCAGCCCAATGATACTTCAGCAGGAATGTATTTGAGCTGGATCTTTCTGCGGGGGAATGCCCGGCGTACTTCAAGGAGGGCGTTTTTAATAAACTGTTCATCATGTGCATCTGCCGTTAGCCATACCTGGTATTCTGCCTGGTTTGCCCCGGCTCCGGTTATCAGGCCATTCTTGTCTGCAGCCAGCGTTAACAATCCGGTAATCTTTCCTGCATGTACTGTCCTGATTAAAACAGGAACGAAATCCTTTCGGTAAATCCGATACCACGTGGCTACAAAAGAAGGGCTCTGAAAAACCGTAGCCCAGGGGCAGGCTTTCCATAGTTGGTTCCATTCACCCAGGAACCGGGTATCTTCTAACAGTGTAAATACTTTTTCTCCCGACAACAGCTCTATGCCTTCAATATCATGCTGAAAAAGCGATACTACTGTTTTTGATTTAGTTGGTGACGCTGTGAATGACATATGCAAATTATTTTCAGTCTTGAAATACCCGACATTCTACCAGGTAGAACGTCGGGCCTAAGTGCATGGAAGAATATAGTTTATGCTGAAAGTGCGCTGGTCAGCTGCGTGCGATGGCTCTTTTCTTCGATCTCTTTTTTACACAGGGGCAGGTACGCCCAATACCAGCTTACAGATTTTAATAAGCCATTTCGCAGGGAATAACCGGGGGTATAACCCAGCAATTTCCTGGCTTTGTCCATAAAGGATGCCGGATGCAAAGAATCGTTCAACTTATATTTCTGCGCTATTTGAACATTGTTAATGCTTATATCAAAGGCGCTCAGGTATTCCCTGAGGCAGAGGGCGAGCTGATCTAATGACGTTCTTTCATCAACCCCTATATTATATACCTGATTAACTGCCTGGGGGTTGCTGGTGAGCAGGGCCAGGATATTGGCTTGCACTACATTTTCTACATAAGTAAAATCGTGCGCATTTTCGCAGGTCCCATTGATAGCCGGCGTTTCATGCCGCATAAACTGCATCACAAATTTGGGAATATCGGCTGCATACTCGCTTTGCGGATCCTGTCGCTGGCCAAATACATTGAAATACCGCAGTCCGATGGTTTCCATTCCATAGAGCCGGGTGAAAAGCGCTGCATATTGCTCATCGATATAAGTTTCTCCTGTTTTCTTTTCTGTTTTAGGCGTCTCTTCACTCCCGTATGTGCAGAAACTTGAGGCATATACAAAACGTTTTACTTTTGCTTCATAGGCCGCTACCAGTATATTTAAAAAACCGCTTGCATCTACACTTCCGGGCGTAATGGCATCATTCATGGGTATTGTAATGGGCCCTAACGTTGCCTCCTGGATAACATAATCCATTCCCTGGCAGGCAACACGGCAGGTATCCACGTTACAGATATCCCCTTCAGCAAATTCGAAATGGGAGTGGTTGGCAAAGGGCGCCATATTTCGAAAATGTCCCGTTGACATGTTGTCAAGTACACGCACTTTACGGGCGCCGGCATTCAATAAGAACTCGGTAATATGCGACCCAATAAAGCCAGCTCCTCCTGTAACCAGATAGGTAGAGCCCGCAATTTTTTCGTATTGTGCGGCTGTCAGTTTCATAAACTACATGTTTAAAGGTTGTAAATATGGATTATCAAAAAGCAGCTTTGTGTGCTTTGGGGCTGAAGATGGTAAGAACGATAATTTTTATATCCAGGCGGAACGACCAGTTCTCGATATACCAGAGATCGTGCAGGGTGCGTTGCCGTTTTTGTTCTTCTGTATCAGTGGGTCCCCGCCAGCCGTTCACCTGTGCCCAGCCGGTTAAACCAGGCTTCACGTATTGCCGCAGCATGTAGTGATAAACATTTTCCTGTAACTGGCGATTCAAAAATCTTCTGTGTGGCCGGGGGCCTACCACGCTCATGCTTCCCCGCAGTACATTAATAAATTGAGGCAGTTCGTCGATGCTGTATTTTCTTAGTATCCTGCCCAGGCGGGTGATGCGGGGATCGTTGCATTCAGTGGAGCGGGTGCCGCCGGAGCAGTCATCATTTTCCCGCATGCTTCTAAACTTGTACACTTTAAAGGGCTTGCCGCCTTTTCCTATGCGGATGGGGCAATAGAAAACAGGACCGGCTGATTCTAATTTTATAAGGAGCGCAACAACCAGAAATATAGGCAACAGGCAAATAAGCGCTATGGCTGCAAATACTTTATCAAAACAGTTTTTAAAGAATCCGGCCATTTTTCCATCAATGGGTAACTCTCTTATATTCACTGTATCAACCTGCCCCATTCGCGTGATCTTATAATGGTTGCCAAATAATTCATGATAGTCCAGCACATATCTCACGCGGATGCCGTAATAATCGGCAATAGACAATATCTGTAGAATATTCTTTTTCTGATCATCCGGCAGGGCAATTACAATTTCATCGATGTCGTTGACCTGTAGAAATTGATTGATATTGTCCAGGTTGGTCAGCACTTTTTTACTTTCAATCACACATTCTTCCAATTGATCGCAGCTGATAAACCCTTTCAGGTGATAACTGCTGTTATGGCTGGCGCTCACCTGGTCTTCAATGATCTTTGCTTTATTACCCGTGCCGGCTACAATAACATATTTCTGGTTGGCGGCATTAACACTTATGATCTCGATGATCAGGAAGTTGATCACGAGGTCAAGGCCGTAAACACCGAGCGTAACGGAGATGAGGTGTTTATAGAAAACGGCAGGCGCCGGTAGCAGCCAAAGTATGGCACATTCAATTATGAGCAGGGTGAGATACGCCTTGAAATGGCTGGAGATACGGTCCTGAAATTTCTGGTACGAACCGGAGAACCGGTGTTTTCCCATGTATTCGATCAGGCACCACAGAAAAGCGATAACTGATAAAGTGATCCATTCGCCCTTTGAATATTTGAAATCCCTAAAAAAGTAGTGGGCGAGGGGTAAAATAAAAAAGAGTGGGAGCAGGTCTATCGCCAGATATGGGATATCCTGCTTTATTTTTTGACCAGGCATGGCCGCAAGCTTTAAATGGTTAATAAGAAAGACTGATTACCAGCAAATACCTTCATAATTGGATAAGGTCTCCAACTCATGAATTCTTGCCAGGTCTATTATTGCTGTTTTCTCCTGCAATAAGTGGCGGTAGGTTTTTGCGTCAAAATTCTTATGGCTTATGATCACCACGTCATTTTCAGAAATAGCGGATTCAAGATTATAGGTGAGGTGTTCAGATAAATGCGGCAATCGCTCATTGATGTAAGCCTTGTTGGCGCCGATCAGTTTTGACAGTCGTACATATTCATCATAAATGGTAACATGGTATCCTTTCCCAATAAGGGTTTCTGCCAGTTCAACATATGGACTGAACCGCAGGTCGTCTGTACCTTCCTTAAAACTTAAGCCTACCAGGCAAACGTTTTTCTTGCCCTTGCTGCTTACCAGTTCGAAGGCTTTTTTCTTGTGCTGTTCATTGCTGGAATTGATCATAGCCAGCACGGGTGTGTCCAGGTAATTATCGTGGCCCATGGTCACCAGTCCCTTCAGGTCTTTGGGCAGGCACGAACCGCCATAAACAAAACCCGGTTTCATATAAGCCGTTGAAATGTTCAGTCTGGTGTCTTTGCAAAACAGGTCCATCACTTTAAACGGATCGATGGTCAGCGCCTTGCAAATGGTTCCTATTTCATTGGTGAATGCGATCTTCAGCGCATGGAATGAATTGTTCACATACTTGATGATCTCTGCTACTTTAACATCGGTTATTTCAATGGGGCAATCGAGGCAGCTGTAGATTGAAGCCACTTTTTCCATGGCATAACTGTTGTCGCCGCCTATTACGGTAACTGAAGGATGATAATAGTCGTGTACTGCTGATCCTTCGCGTAAGAATTCCGGGTTAGAGACCACCGAAAAATGTTCTCCTCTTTTCTTTCCGGAAAATTCTTCCACGATCTTGCCATAGCGATAGTTGGTACCCGGTACCACAGTGCTTCGGATCACTATGGTGTGAAAGCTGTCTTTTGTTTTTAGTGCTTTGCCAATTTGCTCGGCTGTTTTGAAAATATAGGATAGGTCCAGGTGCCCGTTTGCAGAGGGGGGAGTGCCTACGCAGATAATACTTACTTCCGAATTGTTCACTGCTTCTTCAGGGCAATCGGTAGCGGAAATGCGGCCATTTTCAAAGCCATCCCGGATGATGTCGTTAATGTCTTTTTCAATGATGGTTGGTTTACCCTGGTTGATGAGGTCAACCTTGAAACTGCTTACATCCACACCTATCACTTCATGCCCGTTTTTGGCGAGACACCCAAGACTAACGCATCCTACATATCCTAGTCCAAAAATTGAGATTATCATAAACTTACATTTTATAGCGAGTGATCTGCTCTTTCATGAATGCTGTCATGTCATCCCATTGATCGAGCAATTTGTTTCGAACCCGGGTTTGGTTTTCCACATTGAATTTTATCTGTAGTGTCTTGTTTATAAAAGGCAGTGCGCTGTCAGTTGGTAAATGTTCCAGCATGCCTAGTTGTACCAACAGATCATTCGCCTTCATATGCCTGATGCCACAGTATACGCTTGGTACGCCCAGCATGCCGCCTTCCCTTGCCATGCTATCGCCCGATGATAGCACCATCCTGGAATAATAGATCAGGGAGTGAATATCGTCAACCGGCTCCTGCAAAATGGTCCAGTGTTTCGGGTACCTGCCGGCCAGGCTTTTATCTTCGAGTGATAGAATAACTTTTGTGTTGGATTGTATCCGGCCGGCAAAACTTCCGATGATCCCATCCTGCTGGTTATAATAGTTAAATGACTTATTGCTTACTTCCCTTACGAAAATGTAATCATAGGGAATGAGCCCGTGTTTCGCTGGTATAGCTTCGTTTGGCTGGAACCGTTTCGGGCTTAAATAACTCCATTCTTTCAGACAGTTAAAAACCGATACTTTATGGTTCTTTTTTACAATGGGAGGAAAGAACAACTGGGTCGACAGGCGGGCATTGATCTGGTTCACCTGTTTACGCTCGGGATCGTCGTAAAACTGAATGATGGGGATACCGGCAATTTTACAGGCCAGGGCCAGTGGTATACTGCTTGCTGCCACACAGATATTGAAATTCTCCTTTTTGATCAGATCGAGGAAAGCCAGTGTACGTTTTATATTGCCATTCCAAAGTATCGACCAGCGGGTACCGTGGCTGCTGCCTACCGGCACGAGTTGAAAATTGGGATATTCCCTTTTTATGATGTTGGGCAATTTCCCTCTTTCCAGATAACAGATGGTTACGTCCCAGTTTTCTTCCCGCAGCTCATTGGTGAGCCCTTTAAATAAATTCAGCTGGGCGGGATGTTTTATGTCGAAAAGGATTTTCATACCCCTTGTACTATAAGTCTAATTTCTGTATGCGGTCTTCGCCAAGGAACAGGTCCTTGAACCACCTTTTGTCTTTTTTCGGTTGTGCATCACCCCGGTACGTCAGTTTGCGCATCATAGGCTGCCAAACCCCTGTCATGCGGCAGATGTTTTCTGCACTGGAGGCGCCTTCTAAAAAGCCAAACCTTGGGATGGTAAAACTTTCATTCAGTAAGGCCGGGGTCAGGTATTGGGGTTGCGCAGAAAATGCCAGCCGGTAATTCAACGTTTTCAGGATCTTTATTTCGCGCCGGCTGTAGTCGCCATTGGGATAAGCAAAATAAACCACCTCTTTGCCTATCCATGATTCCAGCTTTTGCCGTGATCCCTTCAGCTCTTCGTACACCTGCATTTCCGGACAGTTGATCAGGATCGGGTGTGTTTGGGTGTGGGAGCCGATGGTCACATAAGGCGAGTTGGCCACCATTTTAACCTGATCTACCGTCATGGCATCGCGGCCGGGGTAAATCATCTGTTTAATATCCTTTAGTATTTTAAGCCGTTCTTCTTCCGGCATTTTTTTCAACGCGTGTTTTGAAAAGCTGGTCAATCCCTGGCGCTTTGCCTGGGTTACATACGACCACCAGTAGGTACCCTCTTCTGCGGGGGTGGTTGAAACAAAAATGGTAACGGGCACCTGGTTTCTGTTGGCCACTTCCACTACATTGGTCACATTGGTTTGCCAGCCATCGTCAACAGTGAGTAGTACGGCTCCTTTAGGAAAAGGTATTTCCCTGTTCATTACTCTTTCCAGATCGTGGGGGCTAATGAAATTGAACCCCTGGCTCTTTAGCCATTTGATGCTGAACTCAAATTCATCTTTTCCTGGTTTGTGATAATACAGGGAGAGGATGCATTCAGTGTCTAGCGCTTTTCTGGTAGCTTGTTTTACCCGGCCTGTCAGGATCAGTGTATTGGCCGCCAAATACCCAAGCATGTTTCTGAGATTTTTGTTCATAACAATCGTAATTAGGGGTCATAAATCAATTTTTTATTGCCATTTTCTCCGGTTTCGCCGGTTTAACATGGCTGTTAGGAATACTGGAAAACTCATAGGTGCCTGAAAGGGCTCTTTTGTATACGTCAACGATCCGCCGGGCAACTGTATCCATATCCAGTCCAAGATCAATAATGCGTTGTCTGCCGTTGGTTCTGCCATTGTTTAGTGAAACATTCAATGCCTGGTTGATCTTATTGGCGAAATCTTTGGGGTCAAAGGAGGCGATGTAACAGCCGGGAGTATTACCAAACACCCATTTAACATCACCCACATCGGTAGAAACAATGGGGCAATTACAAGCCATGGCTTCTTTAATAACATTCGGTGAACCTTCCATAAAAGAAGGGAATACCAATAGATCTGCCTCATTCATATACCAGGGTATATCTTCATGCGAAACCGGGTAGGGCGAGATCAATTCTATATGCTCCATACCTGGTTGTTGAACCGCTGCCTGCGCTAATGGGAAATTCTTTCCGGTTTTGGTTCTGCTGCCCAGGAACAACACTTTCTTTTTCCCGTTGGCAGCTAAATGGCCGTTGTTCTCATCGGCAGGCAGCGGTTTGAATTTCTGAAGGTCTACCCCGTTGGGAATGATGTACGACTTCTCTTTTTTGTACACCGATTCGGAAATATTCGACGATTTGGAAATAACCGCGCTTACGAAAGGCTGTATTAGCCAGGTAAGAAAAGACGAGATCCTGCTTTTCAACACCACTTTGTTTTTCCCTTTGTACTCGCCATTGGCATCGGTGCCCATGAGCGACAATACAACGGGTAATTTTCTTCCGGCCCCTATCAGTGCAGTCCAGCCACAATAGGTGAAGTGTGCATGTATGAGGTTGTAGCGTTTCTTATCCAGCAATTTGCGAAGTCGGAAACCGGCTTTTACATAACCCCACAAACCCTTTCCAACAACCGGGAAATAATCAACCTGTACGCCTTCGCCTTTCAATGACTCGCCCTGGTCCTTAATAAAGGGAATAATGTCGAAATCTTTATTATTGCCGCTGCAAACAAATAGCACTTTCATAAATCAAAATATCATGGTAATAAAATACTGGGTTTCCCTTCTTTTAAATCCTCTCCCGATAGAACATCCTGGTAGGTTTGCATAAATGCTTTTCCCATTCTGTTCAGGGAAAATGATGTTTCAATGATCCTTCTTCCTGCTTTCCCAAATGCGGCGCATCTTTCAGGGTCATCTATCAAACCGGTGATCAATGCGGCAATCTCTTTTTCCGTATGATCGGCAATCAGGTATCCATTCAGCTGGTCGTGTACGATCTCTTTTGTACCACCGGCATCATTTGCGATTACAGGTTTGGCCAGGCTCATGTATTCAATGATGGAGTTGGAGATCCCTTCTCCGCTTATCTTATTCGAAAAAAGCACGCCAACGGTACAGCAGTTCACCAATGCTTCTACATCACTGATCCTTCCGGTGAAGATTATCCTGGTATTGCTGGTTAACTGCCCCTCGTATCGCTCCACATCCGCCAGGTTGGTACCATCGCCCACTGCCACAAAACTGATATCGTCTCGCGTTCGGGTAATTTGTTCAGCTATGCTGAAGAATAATGGATAATCCTTTTTATCCGAGAACGAGGCCACCATTACTACGGCATAGGGAGTACTGATGCCATATTTTAGTTTTATCGATTCCAGGGCACACAGGTTTTCAAAACGGGAGAGGTTGATACCGTTATAAATTACCCGGGTTTTCCGGACCGGTGGATTGAAGGCATTCAACCCTGCCTGTGAGTTGGAGAGAACGATCTTTGAAAAGAAAAAATTGATCTGATCGATGATGCCGTTTAACGACCACCTGGTAACGTTGGATGGGGCACCGGTTATCTGACTGTTTACCAGCGGTATTCCCTGTCCTACGGCAGCCGGGATGGCGAATAGGGATTGCATTCGCCCCCAGGTATGAATGATGTGTGGTTTAAATTGTCTGCATTTTTTATAGAACTTATAAAAAACGCTCAGGTCGTTCTTTTTCCACCATTTTCGAATAACCTGGTAATTGATGTTTAGTTTGTAAAAGGAAGGATATTCAATCATGGGATCTGTCACTACCACCATTAATTCATATTCTTCTTTTTGTTTCAGATAAGTAAGCAACTCTATAAGTCGCCTTTCTTTGCCGCCCCCTTTTATACTGCCTATAAAGAAAAGTATACGGGTCTTTTGATGGTTTGGTTTCATGTAATGAAATTTTCTTTGTAAAGTATACTAGGCAGGAGCATTAAGGTAACTACTACTGGTGATGGGCTTATCCGTCTTCGATAGATAAGTAAGTAATTGCTGGGTTACTATTCTGTAACCATGATAGTGGGTTACATATTGCCGGGCATTCTCAGACATCAGCTGGTACTGTTCCTTCGTCAGGGTAGCATGTTGTCTGCTCAAATCAAATACATCGGTATACACTATGCCAAGCTGGTGATTGGAAATGATTGAATCGGGGTTAACGTTAACGGTCGACATAACAGGTGTGCCAACCGCCCACGATTCCAGAAAGGTATTGCTGAACCCTTCGAACCGGGACGTATTCAATAAAAATTTTGCTTTAGCCAAAAAAGGAAGCACCTGTGTTCTTTCTAAAAAACCTGGAAAATGTACATTCGGTAACTTCTTTAGTTTTTCCAGATAGGTGGTGGTTTCTTCATCACTGTTTGAACCGGCCTTTCCTGCAATCCAAAACTGTTCTTTTTTTAAAAGGCTGGCAACCTGAAATAACAGCTTAAGGTTTTTGGGATACCTGTACAAGCCAAGCCACGCGATATAACCTGAAGCGTGTTCATTGGCGGGTAGCTCCTGATGGTCTAAGTAATGGGGATTTAAAATCTTTATGGCCGATTTGTTCGGAAACTTCTTTTTGATCTTTAACAGCTGGTAATTGTTCTGGCATAAAATATGGTGCGACATCCTGAGGCCCCAATACAATATAAAATGCTGAATGGCAGAGTATGTATCGCGGTACCGTTTGTCGAGGTGTGCGTCGCTGGAGATGCGCTGAATGTATTTAACATGCAGTATCCGGCAGGTCATTGTCAGCAACAGGGTGGTCCAGCCTGCAATCCCCGAATAAAGATAATCTGGCTTGGCGCGTTTAATTTTTTTATACATATGCGGCAGCCGGTAATAGATCCAGCGGAACCAGCGGATGCCTTTGTTGAAATCATACATCGGAACGATCTTAATGTTCTTGCATTCTTCTTTCAATACCGTTTTGCTATCGATCCTGGTCATAACCTGTACTTCCTGCCCTTCTGCTATAAGGCCCAGGATCCAGCCATAGGTTTGAACGGATGAACCGCCTGTCGGTTTTTCGTTCACCTGCATTAGGTTAATGATCTTCTCATCGATAAATAAGAACCTTGCCATTGCTTTTGAATTTGAGAATGAGGATTTGAGTTTACACGATCTCTGGTTGTTTGAATAGGTAAGGTTGCTCATCAGGTACGGCAGCGTGTTTTGCCGTGGGAAGCAAAAGCACTAATACCTGCAATACGGATGCGGCGCCTTCGGTATACCGGCCGCTGCCGGTATAGGCCAAAAATGTGGCACAGCAAAATAGAATGATCAGTTTCTCCTGGTAAGTGCTCGAGGCGCGGAAAGATTGAAAAAAGGCCGTACCCATCATAAGCAGGTAAAGGGTTACGCCTATCAGGCCACTGGAGTGAATGATGTTGGTTAAATCGCCATGCAGGCTTCTGTCGCCTAAGATGCCATTTCCATAGTTGCCGGAGCTGTTGAACAGGTCGTAGCCGGTCCAGGGACTGTAGGCATGATAAACAAACATATCGGTATATAAAAGATCGTATTCGAGGAACCGTTTTTCTTCAGCCAGGTCACGGTCATCGAGTTTGCGAAGTTCTACCCGTTGTTTAAATTCGCCCATGAAATCGGTTTGACTGTAAACGAAATAACCAATGGCTCCTAAAACAACTAAACCCACTATTAACACTTTTGCTTTTTCCCTGGTTAGCATGGTCATCAGGTTTATAAGAATGGCCAGCGCACTTAAACCCATTACGGTGCGGCGCAGGGAGAGCAGCACCAGGAAAAAGGCAACGATACTTACCCCGAGGTAAAGCAGTTTTCTTTCATTAATACCCCTGTTGAACCCTAAAAAAATGGCAAACGGCAGTGTGTTGAAGGCAGCGGCATACAGGTTGCCATATAAGATCCCCGACTTGATGCCATACATTTGGGCAGGTGCAAACTTATACACGGTGGCTGCCATTGAATTCATGATAAAAAGTATAAGGATCAACAGCGCTGCCTGCGACAATTCTTTATATATAACTTCCGACGGGTAATTTTTATAAAGCGCAGCTACAACAGGCACCGAGGCAAAAAACCAGACAACGGAGAAAACATATGGCCGTATAAGTACCAGGTCATTCGACCTGTTCAATAACAACAGAAAGTATAAGATCAAAAGAATTGCCCAGATGTTTTGCCGGTAGAACGAATTGTGCCTGATCATTGATACCAGAATGATCATCGATACAACTCCGTAATAAAGAAAGGCAGGTGAAACGTCGCTGACAATTTTTTCGGTAAAGAAGATCACCGGCAAATACATGATACAGAACTCACTCTTTTTGAAGAGCAGGTATACCGTAAGCCCAAAGATGAACACCACTTTTGCAACCAGAAAAAACGAGTCCATATTGATCTTTTTATCAGTTCATGGTAATTGAAAAACGTTCGCGGATAACCTGGGCGAATGTTGAATAGAATGCATCGCCCGACAAATTTTCCCCGGCATATTGCAGGGTCTGTAACCGCATTTGGTACAGGTTGTTATAATTGGATAACAGCGCTTCCAGGGAGGTGGTCAGTTCTTCAACGCTGTTTGATTTGATCACAAACCCGTTAACCCCGTTGTAAATATTGAACCTGGTGCCGCAGGTATCGGTACAGATCACGGGTAAACCGTAGCCCATGGCTTCACTTACCGAAATAGAATAAGGTTCATTGATGGCGGGTAGTACAAAAATGTCATGTGAAGCATATAGGTCCGCCATTTGGGTAAAAGGAACGTTTTGTTTCAGGTCAACCTGGTCATTCAATTCGAGGTCTTGTGCGGCAGCTTTAATTGTCATAAACCTGGTTTGTTGTTCCTCGTTGGCGCATTCACCGGCCATGGTTGCCTTGAACCGGTACTTTTTTTTAAGATTCCCCAGTGCCTGCAGAAAAAGCATATGTTTCTTCCTTTCCTGGTGGTATTTGCCAATCATTAAGATCCTGGGTCCTTCCGTTGATATGTCTTTTCTGCAGGCGTCGTCTGGAGTGATACTAACCGGCAAGGGAACGTGATACATGTATCTCGGCCAACCTTTATTGCCTGGTGAGTTGGTGCTTTTGATCGGTGTTATCCAGGCTGCCCTGAAAAACTTTATAGTTAATTGTTGTTTTAGTCGCAGTTTCCATGATCTGGGGCGAAGCAGGTCTTCCTGCGTATAGAAGATGATCTTTGCTTTTGTAAGCAGGGCAAAAAAAGCTGCCAGCAGGGAAAACAGTTTGTAGGGATCACGGATCACAACGATCTGCGGTTGTAGTTGCCGCATGGCCCGCCAGTAAGAGCCAGAACCCGGAAAATAAAAGCGCTTGTTTGCCTGGCCTTTGTCGAATTTCTTTTCAATGAACCGGCTTAGTTTACTTTGTTTATAACAAACCGGTTTTACCAGGCTGTGGTCTTCGGTTTTACCAATAGTGGCTACATGGAAAAATACCTCGTGCTTTTTTTTCAGCAATATTTTTATGATCTCAACCTGGTTGGTATGGAACCGGGGCGCCACAAAAAGAATTTTCATGAGCGTTGTTTTGGGTGCTAGTTTTTGCTGAAGGACTTCTCAGACTTGAGAAACTTTATAGAGGTTATCGTATGCCGCAATTCCTGTCGTTCGGTTTTGCTCAATCCCAAAAAGTAAAAAGTACCTAACGTGGTCAAAAAAACCGTGGGTGCCAGCAACATCAGTTGATAGAGTGTAACAACGCCGGTAAAGGTAGCCAGCCACACTGCCATGCCCAGTAAAACAAAAGAGGTTACAAATGGCCGGTAGTTGGTGATGAACTCGGCTTTTGCTGCCGATTGCATAATGCCGGCCAGTATTTTTCGTTGTCCTATAAACAAGAACAGGCGGCTTATGATCAGGGCCATGCAAAGACCAACAATGCCCAGTTTGCTTGCCAGCAGAATACCAAAACCTGCAAACAGGGCGCCCGAGATCAGGGTAAGAAAAACTTTCTTCTTAATATCGAGGGTGGCGTTGATGATACAGGCGTCATTTTTTACAAAGGTGTCCTGCATGATGGTGATCATGATCATCACATTCGCCAGCTGGCCTGCAAAATGTTCCTTGCCAACCCATACTTTTAAAAAGGTATGATTGAACATAATAACGGTGGCACCAAAAGCAGTTGTCAGCAGCAATGTAACGCTGTTTATCTTTTTACGAACGCTGTTTATTTTTTCATATTCTTTCAGTCCCAGCAGCTTGCCCACACCCGGCATAATACCCAGTATCAGCCTGTTTATAATGCCCTGTAATGCCATGGGAATAAACTTGGTAAGGGTGTAGTAGGTAACGGTTACAGGACTGGTAATAATGCCCAGTAAAAGTTTATCGCTGTTGTTGTTCACTACATTGGCACCGGCATCGGCCAGGTACCAGGCGCTTAATTTTCCAAACCGTAAAATATTCGCGCGGGTAGGTCTTTTTATTCCGAACCAGGGAACACTTCTTTTTACTACTATGTAAAAGGAAATGCCTATGAGCAGGTTGTCGAACAATTGAATAGCAGCCAGCGCTGCCAACCCATACCCCATTGTAATGGCCAGTACTTTTAATCCGCCGCCTATGATCACGATGCCTGCGCGTAAGCCCATCCGTTTAAAGGAGAGGTTCATGCCCCGCAGGATCGCTTCAAACAATTCAAATGCTTTGAAAACAATAATGGAGAAAGCCAGTATCGAGCAGGTAACCCTGATCAGGGTGTAATGGGCTTTGTCGGCGTGTGTAATGATCGGGGCATACCAGGAAATAATGCTGCCGCCGATCAGAAGCACCGGCATTACCAACAGCAATACGGTAAAGGCGGCGCCGGCCTCACTGCGCAATTCATCAACAGTGGCTACATCCTTCTTTTGAGCAACCGTCCATTTAAGAACCTGTGAAGCCCGGGTATCGGTAATATTAATGTACCCGGTTAACTGGCCAAGCATTTGCCAGATGCCGAATAAGGAAGTTCCCAGCCCGGCGACAATAAATGGATTTACAAAAAAACCGGTAAGCCGGTTGGCTATGTAATCCAGCATGCTGGAAAGCGTATTCAAATAGGCACGTTGCTTCAGGTTTTCTTTTTTGCCTTCACTTTTCTTACCGGCAACGATACCTTCCGCTGGTTCATTTACCAAAGGTTCAGTGATCATGGTATAAGTGTTTAATGGTCGTTACATATGAGCCATTTCCAGGTGTTCAATGGCATAAAATGTCTTATACCACGTAATGAATTCTTTTATGCCTGTTTGCAGGGAAGTGGAGGGTCTGTATTGAAAGTTGGTGGCAAGCTGGTCTATATCTGCCCAGGTTGTTTGCACTTCACACCGCTCACCGGTCTTCATTTCTATTTTGGCATTCTTTTCGCAATTCTTTTCTAGTTCCTTAATAAAATCCATTAACTCAACCGGGTTGTCATTGCCGATATTATAAATGCGATAAGGCGCTATGGAGCTGGAGGGATCGGCTTGCAATGGACTCCAGTCGGGATTGGGCGTTGCTGGTTTGTCCAGCACGCGCACAATGCCCTCTACTATGTCATCGATGTAAGTGAAATCCCGCTTCATTTGCCCGCCATTGTAAACCGTAATAGGCTGGTCGTTCATAATGGCATTGGCGAATAGGAAATAAGCCATGTCTGGCCGGCCCCAGGGGCCATACACGGTAAAAAAGCGCAAGCCGGTGGTAGGGAGGTTGAACAAATAGCTGTATACATGCGCCATCAGTTCATTCGATTTTTTGGTGGCCGCATATAAGGAAATGGGATGGCCGATGCTTTGGTCAACGGCAAACGGCATTTGTTCATTCAACCCATATACACTCGACGAACTGGCATACACCAGGTGTTGTATGGAGTGGTGACGGCAGGCTTCCAGAATATTCAGAAATCCTACTACGTTCGATTGAACACAAGCATCGGGGTTGTTAATGGAATACCGTACACCTGCCTGGGCTGCCAGATGAACTACCAGGTCGAATTTCTCCTTCCTGAAAAGACTCATCAGCATTTGTTTGTCTTCCAGGCCCAGTTTAATAAAACGGTAATTGTTATACCTGGTGCTGCTTACCAGTTTATTCCATTCTATCTGGTTCCTGTTTATGCCATTCTCAGCCAGCCGGGCATATTTTAGACTGGTATCGTAATATTCATTGATGTTATCAAGACCTATTACTTCGTCTCCCCGTTCCAGTAATTTCTTCGTGAGAAAATAGCCAATGAACCCGGCGCTTCCTGTTATCAGTACGTTCATACCCTAATTTTTTTATCTTTTTTGGATGGAAAATGAAAGATCTTCTGGAATTTGGATCTTTTGTTTTCGCGATCGCGATATACGTTTTCGTATCCATAGCCATAACTATAACCATACATGCCTTTCAGAATGCCTCTGGATCTGATACCGTTGAACACGATGCGTGGATTTTTCAGGGCTTTGAACTTATTGTTATTGTCGAGTATTTGCACCATGGTTTTGGGGGTGCGGTTATGCCTGATCACAAACAGGGTAATATCACAGAAATCGGAGAATGTATAAGAATCTGAAACCGGATCAATAGGGGAGGCATCCAGCACAATGTAATCGAAGGTGTCGTGGAGATAAGCGATCAGGATGTCGAGCCTGCCGCTCAGGATCAGTTCCCGGGAGTTATCTTCACCCCGCCCTGCGCTGACAACAAACAGGTTATTTACTTCGGTGTTGGTAATGATTTCCTCTGGTGTTTTTGACCCGTCAAGAAACTCGGCCACGCCTGCCTGTTGGTCTATACCCATGATGGCGGAAGTTCTGGGCTTTCTGATATCGAGGTCAACCAATACCACCCTGTTGCCGGCCAAAGCCAGGCTGGTGGCGAGGTTGGTACTGATATAGGTTTTGCCTTCACTGGGAATGCTGGAGGTGATCAGGATCCTTTTTATATTGATCTCTTTTTTGCGGCCAAACAAGCCAATAGCGGCCCGCAGGTGTCTGAACTGTTCGGCAACGATTGATACTTTGGAGTTGCTGTGCAGCAGGGACTCTTTATCCTTGTTCACTGAAATTTCCGCAATTACCGGTACACTGGTGAGCGATTCAATTTCAGACCTGAACAGGATCTTCTTGTTCATCATTTCCTTGAGCGATACAATGCCGATACCCAAACCACCAAAAAGAGCCAGTGCCCCAAAGTAGGTCAGCATTTTCTTGGGACTGACCGGGGTTATGGAAGAACTGGCCATATCTATGATCTTGCTGTCTGAGTTGGCGCTTGAACTGGCCAGCGCAGTTTGTTCGCGTTTTTCGAGCAGGTAACTGTAGATACCTTTTTTTATCGCCTGCTCGCGGCTGATGCTCATCAGTTCCCGTTCTTTTTGTGGAATGGTGCGCAGCTCTGAGTTATAACCACTGCTTATGGATGCCAGGTTTCTTTTACCGGCTTCCAGACTAAGGCGGTAATTCTTTAATTTTTCCAGAACTAACGGCCGCAGCTGTTCAATCTCTTTGGCTACGCCAACAGCGTATGGGTTATTTTCTGCAGTGGTCTTCAGCAGGGTTTCATATTCTACTTTTTTATTGTAAAGTTTCTGCATCAGATCGCTCAGTACCGGATCGGTGATACCCAGCGTAGCAGGTACAAGGTCGCCCTTGTTCGATCTGGAGGTCACATAATTTTCCATTTCATCGAGGGCAGCCTTTTGCATACTCAGATCGGCTATTTTCCGGTCGTTGTCACCCACATTTTCGAGGTACATTTTGCTTTGTTCGCCCAGATCTACTACTCCTTTGTCAGTTCTGAAGGTTTGCACCACGCTTTCTATGGAGTCCAGTTCCCTTTCCACTTTTAGCAGGCGTGCTTCAATAAACTCAAGCGTATTGGCTGCCATTCCTTTCTTTTCTTCAATGGATTGAAGGTGATAAGCGATCAGCAGTTTATTCAGAATGTCTTCGGCCCGTCTTGGGATGGGATCGCGTAAGGTAAGGTCAATGGTGGTTGATAGTTTATTGGGTGAATTCACCTGCAGGTTGAGCAAAATACCGGGGGCTACATCTTTAGGTTTGTTCAGTTCGAAAAACAGGGGCCCCACGGGCGCAGTTGTTTGCCGGTCGTTGGGAATAAACTTCAGTTCGCCCCAGCGGGTGTTGCACCATACCCTAAGCGGATATTTTCTGTTTTCGATGACCACCTCTTTTACTTTGTCTTTATATACATTGGTGGCTGCCCGCCGTTCTTTATCAGTATAATAATTTACGCTCATCACAATATCAGTGTCCCCGGTCTCAATCAACTCGTCTGGGTCCTTTGCCACAATAGAGACCGGAGAACTGACGTAGGCGGAGGTCTCATTAAATTTTCCCATGCTGTATTCGGGCCCTTCATTGATAGGCGCGTATAACAGCAATTGCACAATCACTTGTTCCATCAGTTTTCGTGAATGAATGACCTCTATTTCATTTTCGGCTATGTTTTTAGTGGGATAAATTTGCAGTGCTTCCATGGAGCCCGATTCATCTACACCCTTCTTTTCATCTTTCACCATAACGGTGGCATTGGTTTCATATACCGGCACTGCAATAAAGTGCAGGTATGCCCAGGCAGATCCCACGCCTACAATAATAAGAATCAGAAATAAAGGCCAGTATGGCAAATACCAGTTAACAATTAGTGAACCGATATTCTTTTCGTTTTTGGTATTTATATTCGGTTGCATATTAATTTCTTGTGACGTGGTCAACAATAACGACAGTTAAAGAAAGCGCACTAAGCAGGGCGGGCAGCCAGGTTTTGGCATTACCTGTAGCATTTACCTTGGCTTTGTTGGGCTCTACGTAAATGATGTCGTTTGTTTTGAGGTAATAATAAGGGGAGCGAAGCACCCCATCTGAATTCAGGTCAAGCCGTTTCGTAATACGTTTTCCGCCTTCTTCGCGTATCAGTACCACATTATCCCTTTTGGCATATACGGTCATATCTCCGGCAAAACCCAGGGCTTCCAGGATATTTATTTTTTCGTCGGGTACATTGATCACCATGGGCTTGGCTACTTCGCCCAACACCGTTACTTTAAAATTCAGGTACCTTACCGACACCACCGGCTGCATGAGGTATTTATTGTCGATAAGAAGATTGGTTATTTTTTCTTTCAGCTCCTTTTTGGTAAGCCCGGCAGCTTTTATCCTGCCAAGCATAGGAACGTCTATGTAGCCATCCTGATCAACCAGGTAGCCCGTTGCCTGGGTGCTGGTGTAGCCTACCACCTGGGTAGATACCATTACGGTTGTATTGAACGGTTGGCTGGCCGTTGCATTCGGGCTGGTGACCGTTATACTAAGCAGGTCATTTCTTTGAATAACAGGTTCCAGTTTGTCGATAATGCTGGTTTCCGAATCCTTTGCGTCTTTCAGATATACAACATTTTTCGTGTTGGCACAGGATGAGATCAGGAGACCGAACAACAGAACTGCCAACGCAGATCTGTAAAAACAGCTTGGTTGGGAAACCTTGTTAATACTTGGTAATTTCTGAGCGTTCACGGTTAAAATAATTGAAATGAAAAAATGGGAGTTACGGCTGTGGAAGAATTGATTTGTTATTTAGCGTTTATTTTTTAACTACTTCAACGTGCGATTTAGGTAATTCAGCTACCATTATATAACCTAAAGAAGGTAATAAAACCCTTACCGTTTTATCAAGCACTTCAATCACTTTACCTTCCTGTTCAATGAATATTCCATACTTAACGCGTATGGTATCATTGATACCAACTTCAAATTTTTCCAATCGTACATTGATGTGATCGATAAGGAAGTTTTTGATCAACTCAATCTCTGAATCACGGATCACAGCGGGTTTACCCATCCAACTCACATAATTGAGAACGCCTTCAGTTTGCAGCACGGTTACACGTTCTTTGCCGGTTAGTCTTACAAATACATAACAGGTGAATAAGGGTTCATAAACTATTTTTTTTCTGTCACTCCATTGTCGTTCTACCCGGTTAAGCGGACAATAGTTTTCAATTTTTTTTCGGGTCAAAAGATCAGCGACCTTTTTTTCCCACTTGGCATGGGTATATACCGCATACCAGTTTTTGGCCGGTTCCATAAGTAATAATTTTGTGAAGGTTGTACGATACCAGTATTATATATAGCGCTATTTCGATATCATCCTGTTCAGACGAACAAAAGGCTTCGCCTATCATAACCCCAGTTTACCTGAGATCCAGACATAACAATGCTTGTTCCTTTTTACAGGGAATGATTATTTTGTTTATACAGACTTACGGGGTTGGGTATGGGAAAAAATGCAATGTGATGGATAATGGACCGGTCGGGACTGCTGGTACAGTATGCAGGATATTTAAATAACTAAGTGTATTGGATTAATAATAGGAATAGCATACTTATATCACCCAATAGCCGGGTGAAAAAAGGGCTTCGCCAATCATATTCCCATTGTCTGGAATTTGATAAACTACATTTTATGTATTTGAATGCAATAATGGATAAATGGATCAATACCGGGTAGTGGAAAAATTAGTACGAAATGCGGATAATGGATAGAAGAATTACAATACGCAGGAAGACATTTGCTAAAAATCAAGACCGACTTATATATATCAGGGATTAATTAAGAAGCTATTTTATTTACATTCTTTTGGGTCTAACGATCAAAACTGTGGTAACCTTATTTATTCAATTGGTGAATACCTTTCTATAAATCCGAAGTAAATTTAAAGGTATTTATTCAATACTTCGTAAAAAAAAGTCAAGTTAATCTGACAAATATTTTTGAAATATACATGCATTATCATCGCTATAACATTAAATTACTTATTCTATACACTGTATCAATTGGTTCTGCTTAATTGATAAATATCAAATTGCCAAAACTTCCCAATAATTCATAGGCTTGATAAATTGATTGGAAAAAGCAGCCGGCAGAAGACTGACGGCCGACAGTAAACCACGAATGAAGGTAACGTGTAAGGCTGACGGAATATTGAAATGAGCTAACGGATTAAAGAACTAATTTTGTTTTTCAATCATGAGCGATGCCAAAAAATCCTTACCTGTCATTGTTGCGAACGGCCTGGACTTATGCCCGGCAGGAGCGAAAGAAATATCTTTTAACCTATGCCATGTTCATTCTGGCCAATTTCATTTCGGCGCTTGGGCCTATCTGGCTGGGTTGGTTTGTGAATAAGGTGCAGCACGATACGCAACAGGTATGGCATTATACATTAATATATGTGGCAGGCTATTTCTGCATCCGGTTTTTTGAATGGAGCCTGCATGGTCCTGCCCGTATCATGGAGCGGAACCTGGCCTTTAATATGAGCCGCAATTTCCTGCAGGAAAAATACCACCAGGTACTGCACCTGCCTGCCAAATGGCACCAGGACCATCACAGCGGCGCCACCATCAACCGCATTCGAAAAGCTTATGAGGCACTGCGCCAGTTTTTCGATCAGGGGTTTATGTATTTATATACGCTCACCAAATTCTTTTTCTCGGTAATAGCCATGTTGTATTTCTCACCATTGTTCGGTGGCATTGCCGTATTGATGGGCGTGCTGGATATCATCATCATCCGCAAGTTTGATAAACCCTTTATCAAAACGCTCGACCAGGTGAATGAAAAAGAACATGTGGTGTCCTCTACCTTGTTCGATACACTTTCCAACATCATGACCGTGATCACGCTGCGGCTGGAAAAAAGTATGGAGTCGGGGTTGTTGCATAAGGTACAACAGATAAGGGCGCCTTTCCGCAAAAATGCGCTCATCAATGAATGGAAATGGTTTGTGGCCGATATGCTGCTGGCGCTTATTTATTGCGTAGTGGTAGCCGGGTTCATTTACCAGAACTGGCAGCCCGGACAAACCTTCTACATTGCCGGACTGGTAACCTTACTGGGTTATGTAACCCAGTTCACCGGGGTATTTCAAAATGTGGCCTGGCAGTATACCGAGGTAATGCAGTTCAATACGTATATTCAAACAGCCAGTAATATTAGCGACGCCTACACGCAACAGCACCGGCCCGAAGAACCGGATGAACTGCCTGCCAGCTGGCGCGAGATCCAGATCAGGCAACTGAGTTTTTCACACCGGGCTACCTATAACGAAGCGTATACCCCAAGCAGTTTGCACCACTTACATGTCCGCATTAAGCGGGGGGAAAAAATCGCGCTGATAGGGGAGAGTGGCAGCGGAAAAAGTACCCTGCTGTCTTTATTACGCGGGTTGTATATGGCCGAACCGGGCGTGGAAGTTTCGATAGATGGTAAACCCTTTGAAATTGATTCGCTCAATGAATCGGTTACCCTGTTTCCGCAGGAGCCGGAGATCTTTGAAAACACCATTGCTTATAACATCACGCTGGGGTTGCCTTTTCCCGAAGAAGAGATCATGCAGGTTTGTGAAAGCGCACACTTCACCGATGTGGTGATGCAATTGCCCGATAAGCTGGCCTCCGACATCAGGGAGAAAGGCGTGAATTTGAGTGGCGGGCAAAAACAACGGCTGGCATTGGCCCGGGGTATTCTGGCCGCCCGGGAAAGCGAAGTGATCTTGTTAGATGAACCTACCAGCAGCGTGGACCCCAAAACGGAGGCGATGATCTATGAAAAGCTGTTCGCCGCGTTTGCCGATAAAGCGATCGTATCTTCCATGCACCGCCTGCATTTGTTGCCCCAGTTCGATTACATTTATGTATTGCACCACGGGCGCATTGTGGCCGAAGGCAATTTCGAACACTTACGCACTAATAGTGCCGCCTTTCAGGAATTGTGGCGGCACCAGCAGGAAACAGGGATGGGGCGCATAGATCATTGACCATACCCGCTCAGCTCAAAGAATTTTTTAAAGTCCTGGATGGTGAGAATATCCTGCACCGCCTGCTTTTTGTCGGCGGCCTTATTGTAATACGCTTCACATATTTTGAACCCGATATAATAACCCAGATCGGCCGGAACGCCGGGCGGGGTGTTTTGGCCGTTGTATAACCAATCGGAATATTGGGTGCCATCCATTTGTTTTTTGAACGCTGGCCACAGCTCTTTTTCGTGGGCATTTCCATACACATGCATCTTGCTGTTGGAATTAAAGCCCAGTACCAACTGCGAAACAAAATCAGCTGCTCCTTCATTAATAGCCCGGTCAAGTAAAGTTTTGGGCGCCAGGGTGCGCTGCTCAACATGGATCAGCTCATGGATAATAATACCCAGCAATTCGGAAGAATCGGAAATGTTGGAAGCGCGCCAGGCGTTCAATTCATCTTTCACCACGGTGTTGGTATCACAGATAAATTCAGCGCCAATAAGGGAGCCGGCGCCACCATCGGTAGTGCCAAAGGTGTTGAAAATACCAATAAGAAAAGTGGTAGGCGGAAAGATGGCCGGGGGATAAAGTGCTTCCAGCTTGTTGGCGGCCGCAATAATGCCCGGTTTAAAACGCTGCAGGTTTTGAGAAACCGGGCGAATGCTTTGCAGGTATTTTTTATGCGACCGCATAAATTGAATTACCTGTGTAACACTGCTGTTCATGCGTACATCAAAAAAGGTACGCAGGCCCATTGTACCCTTCAGAATATATTCTTTCATGATCAGTTGTTCTATGCCCGGCTGGCTGCGCCGGTCAAAGATCTTCCAGAAATTATCGATGTCGCTGGTGATGATCTGCATATTACGGGGATCGTCATATACAGCCCGGGTATGGGCTATTTGTTGGGCAATGATTTTCCACTGCGGCGTTTGGGTAATAAAACGCATTTGAGGGAACGGGATCAATAAGGTAGTATCATACACGCCGGTGGCGGCGGCTTCTTTCAACAGGCTGATGGCGCCCAATGAATCGCCCGCTTTCATTTTCTCCACGGCTGTATTGATCAATACAAAGGGCGTTTGTAAAAAAAGATTGTTCTTATAATAGAAATAATCATCGTACCGGAAATTCGATGATTGGGCAAGACAGGAAAAAAAGGGCAGCAGTATTAGGAGAAGGGAGGTGATTTTTTTCATAATCAGTTTTTTTTACATATTTAAGGGCATTCCGGTAAATTTACTTTCTTTATTTACCTGTATGAAAAAAAAGCCGCCAGCCGAAAAAGAGAAGGACATACACGAGTCAACGCCGGAGCGCCTCAATGCATTTTCCGACGGGGTTTTTGCTATTGTAATCACCATTATGGTATTGGAATTGAAACGCCCTTCCAACCCCACAATCGGGTCGCTATTGCAGGACTGGCCAACCTGGATCAGTTATTTCGCGAGTTATATCTTTATTGCGGTAGTGTGGATCAATCACCACTTCCTGTTCAAATATGCAACCGTGGTAAACCTGCGGTTGGTCTGGGCAAATTTTGCGCATCTGTTTTCAGTTTCCCTGATCCCTTTTGATACCGACTGGATGGCCGAAACAAGATTAGAACCCGTTCCCGTTGCCATGTATGGTTTTGTATTCATGTTGGTGAACATCACTTATCGGTTATTGATGAGGGAAACTATAAGCGCCCGTAAGCAACCAGATCAGCCCGCTACCCGGTTGTTTCGTCTCCGGTCAATATCAACCATTCTCGTTTTTGGTATCGCCATGGTGGTTGCCTTGTGGCATCCGTACATTGGCTTTGGGATCGACTGCGCCTGTTTGGCGTTGTACCTGCGCCCGGATTTGCGCGGGATCAGGTCCTGATTTTTAGAAAGCTTTAAGGTTTGCTGATACCATTCAGTTGCCACAATGTAATAGATTTGAGTAACCCCTTGTCAGGTGTATTATTAATTAAAATAATTTGACTTGAACTTTTCAGATCTTAATATTGAATCGGAGATCATTCCTTTCTTCGATGATTCACTAAACCGGCATTCCCGCGAAGCGTTAACGTTGCTTTTTCACAGCATGCCCAAAAGCATAACGGAAGCGGCGGAGCGGCAACAGGTGATCAAAGGATTCACGGCAAACCTGGCTAACATAAAAAATCTGTATTCTTATAAAAGAGACCTGGAAGAAGCCTATGAGTTTTGTTGCAGGCTGGAAAGCCAGCTTCCGGCAAGTAAAACCAACCTTCGGGAATTTAAAATGACCTTGTTGTTCTCCCGGAGAAAAAAGGAGCAGTTGTTTTCCAGGTCCATTCAATTGTTGACGCTGTTCGAAAGAATATACCGGCATTATTGCTCGCGGCTCGATCTTAATGAATTTCCGGTATCGTATAAGGCCTCCATTCTCACCATTGCCGATACCCTGAACGGTTTTGAAAAGGAATGGACGTTGTTAAGTGAAAAAAGAAACGGTCTTTCAGCCGGCGAAGTAGCTGCTTTTATGCACCGGTTATATGTGTTTTTCAAAAGCGGACAACTATTAAAATGCTGGAGTGAATTGTTTCTGTTTGAAGCGTATTTGTCCATTGCGGTTGTTGCTCAAAAAGCAACATTCGTTCCGGCACAGTTTATTGATAAGGGCATTATTCTTACTAACTTTTTTCATCCCCTGCTTAAAGCCCCGGTAAAGAATTCTATTCACCTCGACAGGAATGTGCTGGTACTAACGGGTCCGAACATGTCGGGCAAATCAACGCTGCTTCGGTCTATTTCATTATGTGTGTACCTGGCAAGACTGGGGTTGCCGGTACCGGCAGCCGAATGTAAGGTGGTGTTTGTCTCAGCTATTAATGTATACATCAATTCCCGGGACACCCTTCATAGCGGATATAGTCATTTTATGACGGAGGTTTTAAATTTAAAAGAAAGTATTATCGCTGCCCGGGACGGGAAACAGGTGTTTACGGTTTTTGATGAATTGTTCAGCGGAACGAATGTTGATGATGCATTGAATATGTTGAGGCTCACGTTAAACGGGCTTAAAAAATATTCCGGGTCTTATTTCCTGTTGTCTACCCATTTTTACAAACTTAAAGAGCAACAGGTAGAAGCCATGGACCATGCCGCATTTTATTATATCGATTCATTTCTTGAAGAAGGGACGCCGAAGTTTACTTACCGGCTGAAAGAAGGTTGGTCGGATGTAAAATTCGGTACCCTGCTTTTTGAAAGGGAAGGACTGGTGCAGCTGCTTACGTAAAATCTACAATCGCCTGTTCGTCTACCCCAAATGCCTGTTGGGCGAGTGCCAGGTTGTTTCAGCAGGAGAAGCGGATAATTTTATTCAAAATTCTAAAAAATGAAACCGATACTGGCATTGCTGCTTTTATTGCTGCAGATACATACAAATGCACAACCTGCTGGTAAAATAAAGAATGTGGTGCTGGTACATGGCGCCTTTGTAGATGGATCAGGCTGGCAGTCTGTGTATAAGATCTTAACAGGCAAAGGGTATCATGTAACAGTGGTACAGGAACCGTTGACTTCTTTTGAGGCAGATGTGGCCGCAGTAACCCGGGTTTTGCAACAACAGGATGGGCCTTGTATACTGGTGGGACATAGTTATGGCGGCGCGGTGATCACCACGGCGGGCAATGATACGCATGTGGCCGGATTGGTATACATAGCCGCTCATGCGCCCGATGAAGGTGAGTCGGAAGCTGATAACGGCAAACGTTATCCACCCGCTTATAAATCGTTGGTGAAAGGCGCCGATGGTTTTGATTACATAAACCCCAACCAGTTTGCTGCTGATTTTGCTGCCGATGTACCCAAAGCAACGGCTAACTTTATGGCCAATGCACAGGTACCTACAGCCGATGCGGGGTTTCATGCCATCATTCACAACCCGGCCTGGAAAAAGAAACCCAGCTGGTACCTGGTAGCCAAATCCGATCGTATTATAAATCCCGACCTGGAACGGTTATACGCCAAACGGGCCAACAGCACCACGGTAGAAATTACAGGTGCCAGTCATTCGGTGTTTATGTCGCGTCCGGGAGAAGTCGCTGAATTAATTTTGAAGGCGGCGACACACTAACTTCTTGCTTTGGCAAACAGTAATAATAACAGCATAATGTATTTATCGGAAAAGCGCAAGCGCAGGTATGACAGCGCTTTAGCCTTGTGTTCTTTTACGGTGAATATAGAAAGGCTCAACTGTTGCGCGATCTCAGCATTCTTCATGCCTTCTATGAAGGCCATTTTAAATACTTCACGCCGTTTTTCGGGCATCTTTTCAATTTCATTGTAAATCTCCTGCATCAGTTCAAGCCGGATCAGTTGATTCAGCATCAGCTCATGGCCGCGGTCGCTTTCAAGATAGGCAAGTTCTCTGTGCACCGTATTTTTCACTTGTTCATGTCGAAGCGAGTTTAAACAGGCATTGCGTGTAGTAATGTAAAGAAAGGATTTTATGGCTTGGGCATTGTCGAAATCCGCATACTTACCCCAGAGTTTAACAAAGCTATCTTTAACAATATCTTCCGCTTCAGATAGCTCTGTTACCAGCTGGGCAGCAAAATAACATAATGGTCGATAATGCAGCCTGAAAATTGAAGCAAAAGCCTGTTGATCGCCTTGCCTGAAATTTTCTATAATTTCCTCATTCATTCCCGGATGCTCCATGTGAAATAGACAGTTTTTAACACCGAACGTTTGTTCTTTTTCTTACAGGAAACAATCACGCTCCACAGGAGCGTATTAAAACTAATTATAATTGATTGTAAGAACAAAAAAAACGCAAAAGACCATCCCTATTAAGTGGGACAGTCTTCCTGATTGTAATCATGGCTATACGAACTATCAGTAGTTTTTTACCTGGAATATTTTTAACGCTACTGGTTTCCCCGTATTCACCGCTCCTGAAAATACCAATGTATTGTTTTTAAAGCGGGTATAACTCCAGGTATAGGTAACCAGTAAACTGTCATTGGCCTGGTCGCGTATTTCAAAAATGTACCGGTTGCCGGTAATAGCTGCCGTGGCCAAATATGGTTTAAAGTCAGAGATTTGTTTATAACCGATGTCGCTGAAGTCTGGTTTTGAAATAGCTGTTCCCTTAACATTTATTTTGATAGGGCCACTGGCCGGCGATAAATTTATAAAGCGAACACCGGCGGTACTGTCAGAATAAATAGGAATTTCATCTCGGGTAAACACCGCTTCTGGTTTACTGGTATCGCCTGCAAAGAATAAGGAATATATGCCTCCAGCTGCAACATCAATCTCGCTGTCATAGATGCGGTTCGTAGTGTCGGTGTTTTTTGCTAAATAAACCGGGCGCAGGCCACCGGGTAAACTATAAATGGCTGCGTTTCCAAAGGTTACCGTTTGAGCCGCTTTAAAATATTCAATGGCATCGCTGCCGAATACCGGAATAATTGGCTTTCCATTGGCAATGGCGTGCACAATGTTTACGGTAGCCGGTACCGGGAATGAATCGTTTTTTTTACAGGAGCATACCCATAATACTACCCCGGTAAATACTGTCAGGTATTTTAACATAAGCAGGAAATAAAAGTTAGTAAATGGTTAGGCGCGCGCCTGCGACATAAACACCCGGGCGGGAAAAAAGAACTAGTGGGGTAGGGTATTTTTTAAAAAAAATATAATATCCGGATAGTTCTTTCTTTTAATTGAAGTGTTTATGTGGCTCACTAACTGCCACATTATTTATGCTACAACAGCTCAGATTGTTTCGACGGGGTGTTTTACTGGTTGGCCCCATGCTTCTGTTATATGCGTGCTCCGGCGGCGCACCCAAACCGCAAAGAAAGAAAATGCCTGGATTGAACAACCTTAACTCCCAGTGGGAGATCCCGTATACTACCCAGCAGCAAGTTTTTAATTTTCCGGTCAGGACCGACTATGTGGACCTTCTACAGGAAGGAAAAGCTGCCACCTTTTTAGCAGTGAATTTTGCAGATGATAATTTCGATTCGCTCGCCCTGTCGCTGGCAAACAGTTATAAAGCAATGGCGCCCGCATTACTGGAACAATGGGCGCAACAACAGGGCACCGGTATCCTCATAGATCTGCGGCAACCGGCCTCCACCAACACCCAGCGTAGTGAGTATTTGCTGGAAAATGCGGGCTATTCTATCCCCCTCATTTTTTTGTATGACCAGGCATCGGCCAGCCGCGCCAATACTTTTATGACGGTGCTGCAATCCGTTCCGTCAATCCACTGCAAGCTGACCAACGCCACCCATACCGACAAAAACGGCGTGCGGTCCGATTGTTTTTCAAATTATTAATATCGAAATACGGAAAATATTTATGCGATCATTTATTGTTTTTGGGATAATTGTTTTTGTAGCATCCTGTACCATATATAAATACCCACCACCATCCAATACCGCTAATACCGGAAAAGGTAAAAAGCATGCGGCGGTTGCTGCCAATGCCAGTCCGGCTAATGCAGCCCAGGAGGCCGCTAAACGCGACAGCATCCTGCGTTCTTTCAAACAACGCGTAAAACCATATGCGTCCATTATATCCAAAGATTTTACTTCACAAAAAGGATTGTTTACGGTCCACCAGTCAAAGGACTCCCTATATTTCGAGATCCCCGATTCCCTGCTTAACAGGGATATCATGGTGATCAATCGCATCGAAAAAGGACCGGGTGGTTATGGCACATATGCAGGTGAAGAATTGGATGAAAAGACCATCATTTTTGAAAAAGGTCCAAACGAGACAATTAATATCCGCTACGACCTGGTGATCAGTGAAGCCGATTCTACCAATGAGATTTATAAAGCTGTAGTTAAATCGAACCTGAATCCGGTAGTATATACCTTCCCTATCAGGGCTTATGGTAAAGACTCCGCCAGTTATGTTATTGAAGCCGATAAATTCTTAAAGGACAGGAATTTTGTTAACTCACTGGAGAAAAGCCAGCTGTCTAAACAGGTAGATATAAATCTCCTGAAAGACATGAATATTGAATACATCCGTACGTACCCAATGAACGTAGAACTATGTATCAGCAAGAATGCAACGGCCCGGGCTGCTGTGCCAAGCCCTGGCGGGATAAGTACTGGTGGTCCTGCCGGACCGGTTACGCTGTTTACGCATACTTCGTTTATAATATTGCCCAAAACGCCTATGCAACGGCGGTTCTTTGATCCGCGTGTAGGTTACTTTGCTGATTATTATTATCCTTATGCAGATGATCAGCAAAAAGTAAAGGCAACCCAGTTCATTGTTCGCTGGCGCCTGGAACCAAAAGAGGAAGACCGTGAGAAATGGAAAAGGGGAGAACTGGTAGACCCAGCCAAACCCATTGTATTTTATATAGATCCCGCTACACCCAAACAATGGCGTAAATACCTGATCATGGGGGTGAACGACTGGCAACGCGCCTTTGAGCAGGCTGGTTTTAAAAATGCTATCATCGGGAAGGAATGGCCCGAAAACGACACTACCATGAGTATGGAAGATGCGCGCTATTCCATGATCCAGTATTTCCCTTCAGAGGTAATGAATGCCTATGGGCCGCAGGTGCATGATCCCCGCAGTGGTGAGATCATTCAAAGCCGCATCGGCTGGTATCACAATGTGATGCAGTTGTTGCAGAAGTGGTACCTGGTTCAAACGGCCGCAGTAGATCCTAAAGCCCGCACCGCTAAACTCGATGACGAAACCATGGGCCAGCTGGTACGTTTTGTAAGCAGTCATGAAGTGGGCCATACGCTGGGGCTGCGTCACAATTTTGGCAGCAGCAGCCAAACACCCGTTGATAGCCTGCGCAGCAAAACCTGGTTGCAAAAACACGGTCATACCGCCAGTATCATGGACTATGCCCGCTTTAATTATGTAGCACAGCCTGAAGATAAACTGGAGCGGGAAGACCTGTACCCGCGTATTGGCGAGTACGATCGTTGGGCCATTGAATGGGGCTATAAAAATTCAGGTGCCGCCAATGCGGAGGACGATCGGAAACTAATGAACAAAAGGATTACCGACAGCCTTGCACACAATCACCTGTTGTGGTTTGGCGACGGTGAATCAAAAAGAGGCGTTGACCCACGCTGTCAAACTGAAGATCTGGGTGATAATGCAGTAAAGGCCAGCCTCTATGGTATTAAAAACCTGCAACGTATAGTGCCTTCCCTGCCTTTATGGACCTATGAACAAGGTGGCCTGTATGAAGGACTTACCGGCATCTATGCTTCGGTAAAAGATCAGTATTTCAGGTATATAGCCCATGTTCAAAATTATGTGGATGGCGTTTTGCTGACTGTAAAAAGTGAGGACACCAAAGGCGATGTGTTTGCCCCGGTTCCACGCACCAAACAAGAAGAAGCAATTGCCTTTTTTAACGAACAGTTGTTCACTACTCCTTACTGGCTTCTGAATAAAGAAGTGATCAACAAAACAACTATACCCGGGCCTGTAGATTTTGTAGAAGACACGCAGGTGCGTTTGCTGAATTCATTGCTCGATATGGAAACCTTCGGCAAGCTGCTGGCAAACTCACGCCGTTTTGGTTCAGACAAATCTTTACCTGTAGAAGATTACCTCGACCTTATTCATAAAGGGATTTGGAAAGAATTGAAAAGCCCGGCTGTTTCCGTATCAGACCCATACCGCCGCACCTTACAGAAAACGTATGTAGGCGCCCTGTTGGAAATACTGGTATCAGGCTCGTCTGAAGTAACGGAAAACGATGCGTTCAGTACTATCCGCGCCGATATGACCCAATTGTACTCGGAGATTGGAAATGCATTGCCAACCGCCAAAGACAACGCCAGCAGATATCATTTGCAGGATCTGTATGAAAGGATCAAAAAGTGGATGCTATCGTCCCGTACACCAGGATTATAAAACCTATTGTTATGTTCGACCATATTCCTTTTGCGTATATCGTTGCCAGCATTTTATTAAGGTACCTGGTTATTGCCGGCATTGCCTATGGCCTCTTTTATTATTGGCAGCGGACAAAATGGTACCATCGGAAAATTCAGCCCCACTTTCCCAAACCGGCAATTGTTCGTCAGGAATTCCTGTATTCGCTTACAGCCGTGGTGATCTTTGCGGTGGTCGTACATCTTGTTTACACAGATCCGGTTAAAAAGTATACAAAGGTTTATACAAATATTCATGATCATTCGATGGGTTATTTTTTCATTAGTGTGGTGTCGTGCATTGTTATGCACGACACTTATTTTTACTGGTCGCACCGGTTAATGCACTGGAAGAAAATATTCCGGTATGTGCATCATATTCATCACAAAAGCCATAACCCTACCCCCTGGGCGGCCTTTTCTTTTCATCCTGTTGAATCACTGGTAGAGGCAGGCATTGTTCCATTGGCGGCCTTTACTATGCCCATTCATCCGCTGGCCTTTTCCCTGTTTGGCCTGTATATGATCATAATGAATGTGTTGGGTCATTTAGGATATGAATTGTTTCCGGCAGGTATGTTGAAGAATAAATGGTTGAATTGGCACAATACCTCTACGCATCACAATATGCACCACCATTACAGCAAATGCAATTACGGACTGTATTTCAACATCTGGGACCGCATCATGAAAACCAATCACATTCGCTACGAAGAAACATTTGAGAAAGCAGCTTCCGGACAACAGGCCCTTGCCATTAATCAGAAATCTTCCATTATTTATAAAACGGAGTAGTTCTTTTTTTTCGTTCGCGTGTTTTAGTTTTTGAAAGTATATAAACCAGAAAAGAAAACTAACCATTAACCATGTCACCAAGCGACCAGCAGATAATACAAACAATTGAGCATATAAGCAGCCTGTTGCTGAAGAAAACCAAAGAGGAGTTGAACGCAGAAGAGCAGGCTGCTCTTAATGACTGGCTAAGCCAACGGCCCGAAGCCGACATTCGTTTTTTTGATACCGCAACCGATCTTGATGAAATTGAAAAGGTATTACAATATATGTATGGGATCGATGAAGAAAGGGCGTTGGCCGATGTGCTCAATACCATACATCCGGTACCTGTACAGGTGATTCCGGTAGTGCCGGTTCGTAAGGGACATTTTGGTAAAAAAGTTCTTTTAAAATATGCAGCTGCAGCCATTGTTACCGGAGCCATCGTAACCACCGCGGTATTTGTCTTCAACCGGTCGAAGCCCAATACCAGCGTGGCTGCTTTACCTGTGGAGCAACGGTATCATAATGATGTGCAGCCTGGTAATGATAAGGCCGTTCTGCAACTCGCCGATGGCCGCAACATTGTTTTAGATACCAGTCAAAATGGAAAAATAGCCAGCCAGGGCAATACGGCAGTAAATAAACAGGATGGGATCGTGCTGTATAATTCCAATCAACATAGCAATACTACTGCTATTGCCTGGAATACATTACGAACGCCAAGGGGTGGCCAGTACCAGTTGCAATTGCCAGATGGCAGTAAAGTATGGCTGAATGCCCAGTCATCCCTGCGGTTCCCGGCATCCTTTATGGGGAATGAACGCCTGGTAGAACTTACCGGCGAAGCTTATTTTGAAGTAGCTAAGGATGAGCAAAAACCCTTTAAAGTTATTTTCTCCTCCCCCAATGGAGGAGGCCGGGAGGGGGCTGTAGAAGTATTAGGCACGCATTTTAACATCAATGCCTACGATGACGAAGACGCCATGAAGACAACATTACTGGAAGGAAAAGTAAAATTGTCATCGTTTAAAAATGACGGGTCCGCCATCCTTAAACCCGGCGAACAATCATCTCTGTCCCAAACATCCCGGATCTCTCAGCCTATCCCGGTTCAGACAGAAGAGGTCATAGCCTGGAAAGATGGCCTGTTCCGCTTCCAGGACGCCTCCATAGAATCCATTATGCGGCAGGTAGCCCGCTGGTATGATGTGGAAATTGTGTATGATGGAAAAATAGAAAAACAATTTATCGGAACAATTCCCCGCCAGGTACCGGTATCAACCGTGCTGAAAATACTGGAGTCAACCGGGTGGGTGCATTTTGTGATCGATGGAAAAAAGATCACAGTAGCCCCATAGAAAAAAACCTTATCTGTATTCGCTAGACCGCAACATTTATAATACAACCAAGACTAAACGAGCACTGTATGATTCGCAACATTACAACTGCTGCACGCAGTTGCCGTAAACTGCTATTGATCACGGCGCTGACAGCTTTCTTATTTTTCAACCAGCTGTTACAGGCAGGCGCTTTCCTGTACTCGCAAACAGTAACGTTATCGGTACACGATATGCCGTTGGAGAAAGTGTGCAGGGAAATTGAAAAACAAACCGGGTATTATTTTGTATATGCAAAGGACCCGGATGAAAAAAAACATTTGATAAGCCTGCAGGTAAAAAATGAACTGGTCACTTCGGTACTGCAAAAAGTTTTTTCCGGATTACCCTATTCTTACTCCGTTATTGACAAGGTGGTTGTAATAAATACCGTTAAACGTACCACGCCTGCAGTACCGCCTGTAACAAACAGCACAATGGCTGATACCATGAGTGTACAGGGCCGGGTGGTGAACAGGCAGGGGGAGCCGCTGGTGAATGCTTCGGTTATGACCTCCAATACAAAAAAGTCAACTATTACTGATCTTAAAGGAGCGTTTAAATTAAAAGGATTGAATGAGGGCGATGTGTTGCTGATCAGTTATGCCGGTTACAAAACGCAAATGGTATCGCCCAAAAAACAACCGTTGTTTGTGGTGCTGGAGGTCACGGATAATGAACTGGATAAAGTAGTAGTACAGGCGTATGGCACCACCAGCCGCCGGCTTACCACCTCCAATATTGGCGTGGTAACGGCTAAAGATATCGAACAACAACGCACCATGAACCCGCTGCTGGCTTTGCAGGGCCGGGTAGCCGGTTTGGAAATAACTCCTCAAAGCGGTTACGAGTTAGGGCCTGTTAAAGTGGAGATCAGGGGCCGCAACGTAGTGAACCCCAGCTTCACCTCCGATCCTTTATACATTATCGACGGCGTGCCCCTGACAATCATGGATGTGGGGGGTACAAATAAGATCTCCACAAACGGTAATAGTGTTTCGTATGGCATGGACCAGTCAAAAACATTGTTTACCGGCGGCCTGAGCCCGCTCTTCAATGTGAACACGTCTGATATTGAATCGATTGAAGTATTGAAAGATGCCGACGCTACCGCTATTTATGGCAGTCGCGGCGCCAATGGCGTTATTTTGATCACTACAAAAAAGGGTAAACCCGGAAAAAACAGGTTTGGCGTTAACTTTTCACAGGGAGTGAACTTTATTACCCGCAAATGGGAAATGCTCAATACCAGCCAATACCTGGCCATGCGGCGCGAAGCGTTTAAAAATGATGGCATAACGCCTACGGCTGCCCCGGGTACCGGTTATGCCCCGGACCTGTTCCTGGCCGATACGACCAGGAATGTTGACTGGCAGGAATACTATTGGGGCAAAAAGGGACAGTGGACCAATGCCCAGGCTGATTATTCCGGCGGTACCAGTCAGGTTAATTTTCGCATCGGCGCAGGGTACAACAAGTCGAAAGACATCACCACCACCAGTGGCGCCTCTTCTAAAACTTCTTTTGCAGTGAATTTAAATACCCACAGTTTCGACAATCGCTTCAATCTGTCGTTAGGGGCCAATTATAACTATACTGCTGCCAATCTCATTAATATAAGCGGTATTGGTACGGTACCGCCGCTGGCCCCACCGGTGTACGACGATCAGGGAAACCTGAATTTTATAGGTTGGAAGGCGGTGGGCCTTTCCTTTCCATTTGCCGGTTTATTGCAACCTTATACTACAAACGCCAGTTTACTGAACACCAGTCTTGAATTGAGGTATAATATCCTGACAAGTCTTACAGGCCGTGTTTCCCTGGGTTATAACAGTTCAGACAATACCAGTAATTCCTACCGGCCGTTTGCTGCCCAGGACCCTACGGCTACAAACAGGATCGCTTCTACCAGCATGGGCATCAACAAAGCTAATAACTGGGTAGTAGAACCGCAGTTGGAATACAACCTGAGTACCGGTATAGGCCGGTGGAATGTGCTGATAGGCGGTACTATTCAGAACAATGCTACCAAAAGTTTAAGTGTAGGCGGACAGGGGTATGCCAATGACGCCTTGCTGTACACCATTTCCAATGCCCTTACGGTAACCAGCACCGAGCAGTACGGCAAGTATAAATATGCCGGTGCGTTTGGCCGCATCACCTATAATTATGACAATAAATACATCCTTAACCTGAATGGCCGCCGCGACGGAAGCAGCCGCTTTGGCGCGGGTAAACAATTCGGTAATTTCGGATCGGTAGGGGTGGCCTGGATCCTCAGTGATGAAACCTTTATCAGAAAGAACCTGCCCGGCCTTATCAGTTTTATTAAGCTGCGCGGCAGTTATGGGTTGACCGGTAGCGATGCAGTAGGCGATTACCAGTATTTATCACAATGGGGCAACCTGTCACCGATACTTACCCCCTATAACGGCGTGGCTCCGTTAACGCCGCAAATACAATCGAACAGTAATTTTCACTGGCAGTCGAACAAAAAGGCGGAAGCAGGGCTCGACCTTGGTTTCATAAACGACCGTATCAATTTGCAGGTGGTATATTATAACAACCGGTGCGACAACCAGCTGGTATCGTTTCCTACGCCCACGTTCACAGGCTTCGGAACCGTGACCGCCAATTCACCGGCCAATGTGGAAAACAGCGGCTGGGAGTTTACGTTAAATGGGAGCATTATCAATAAAAAAGAATTTAGCTGGAATGCCAGTTTCAACATCAGCTTCAATAAAAACAAGCTGCTGTCGTATCCGCTGTTTGATCAATCGCCCTTTTATTCCAAATATAAAATAGGGGAATCTTTGAATACCTTGTATGTGCTGAACTATCTGGGGGTGGATCCGCAAACGGGTAACTATGCGTTTGAAGACCATAACCACGATGGAAAAATAATAGCCAATACCCAGGTACAACCAGGCTCCCATGACAATGACTTTTATGTTGGCATCAGCCTGTCGCCTGCTTATATGGGTGGAATGGGACACCAGTTCCGTTACAAGAACTGGCAGCTGAGTACTTACTTCTCTTACAAAAAAGGAATGGGCCTCAATTCCCTGCGCGGCATTTACGGCGGTACGGCCAATTCCTCGCTGTGGGAATACAACCACCGCTGGCAAAATCCGGGCGACATCAGCGAGGCGCCCAGACTGACTACTGCAAGTACCGTAACCAATTTTGGTACTTCCAGTGGCGGTATGACAGATGCCAGCTTCATCAGGCTGCGTACGGTTGGTTTGTCGTATAACCTGTCTGATAAAATAGCCCGTAAGGCGCGGCTCAATAACCTGGCTGTAAACATCAATGCGCAGAACATTTTTGTGATAACAAAATACAGAGGCGGCGATCCGGAGGTGACCAATTTTAGCGCTATGCCGCCTACCCGCACCATCACAGCCGGCATCAGCTGTTCATTATAATTTTTATCACTCAAACCAACACATCATGTTCATCAACTATATACGTAAAGGAAAGCACCTGCTGGCCATCACCTGTTTTGCCTGTATAACAACCCTTGTTTGCAGTTGTAAAAAACTGGTAGATGTGGGTGAACCACTCACTTCCCTTACCACCACCAAAACCTTCAGCACCAATTCCCTGGCCAATGCAGCTGTTGCCGGCTTATATTCCCAAATGATGACCAACAGCGGTTCTATGCTGTTCAGCAATGGTTCCACCACTATTTACGCGGGTTTGTCGGCCGATGAACTCATCAATTTTTCGGGAACTACCGCGCCGGAAGAATACCAGTTTTTCAGCAATCAGCTTTTTAAGGATAATTCGATCGCGTATAATGCTTTCTGGCAACCGGCCTATAAATTGATCTATGGCGCCAATTCCGCCATAGAAGCAATCGAAAAGTCTACTTCAACCCAGTTATTCGATAGCACCCGAAAAGTATTGACCGGGGAAGCGAAATTCATCCGGGCATTCTCGTATTTCTACCTGACCAATTTATTTGGGGATGTGCCACTGGTAACAACAAGCGACTTTACCCAAACGGCTTCCATGAAAAGAACGTCGCAGGCGGAGGTATACGATCAAATGGTGCTGGACCTGAAAGATGCCCAGCAGTTGTTGCTGAGTGATTATTCCACTGCCAAGGGCGAGCGGGTGAGGGTGAACAAATGGGCTGCCACCGCTTTACTGGCAAGAGTATACCTGTATCAGCAGAACTGGGCGGCGGCAGAAGAAGCAGCCGGTGCAGTGATTGGTAATGGCCAGTACAGCTTGTTGAGTGATCTGTCGAAAGTGTTCCTGAAAAACAGTACAGAGTCTATTTTGCAGTTACAACAAGCCAATACAGCGGCGATGCCCCGGAACATTACCTGGGAGGGCTTTAATTTTGTGCCAGACATCCGCATCTCTGGTTTTCCCCCGGCTGATAAAGCGGGTTTGTTGGATTCCGCTACTTTTGTTAGCTATGTGCCTTTTCTGATACCCGCTTATTATTTAAACCCTTTGGTGGTGAACGACTTTGAACCCAATGACCAACGGAAATTAATATGGGTCGATAGCACGCCTACACCCAACGTTAGTCCATATTATGGAGCGGCCTATTATTTTGCAACAAAATATGTTGCCCAGGTGGCCACGGGCACTGCGATCACTGAGTATTATATGTTATTGCGTTTGGCCGAGCAATACCTTATTCGTGCGGAAGCCCGGGCGCAACAGAATAAAACAGCAGATGCCGCAGCTGATCTGAATGTGATCCGCAAACGGGCAGGCCTGCCAAACACCACTGCATCTTCACAAACCGATCTGTTGAAAGCCATTGCGCATGAACGCCGGATTGAACTGTTTGCCGAGTGGGGCCATCGCTGGTTCGATTTGAAAAGAACGGGAAAGGCAAGTGAAGTGTTGAGTGTACTCCCAACCAAGCAACCCTGGTCTGATAATTCATTATTGTTCCCCATATCCTCCCTTGAATTGACCAATGGCCCCGGACTGGGACAAAATCCGGGGTACTGATAAGCTTGAGATTTAGTGTAGAGTTTTAGCGAAGATCCCGTTCCGGTTTAACCGGAGCGGGATTTTCGTTTGAACGAAATAGATATACTAGTCTTTTCTATTCCGCACATTAACTATTTTCTTTTTTCCAGTCTCGAAGTCGGCTGAATCGAGAATGATAAACTGTTTTGTAATGGCTGTGTAATACATTCTTGAAACGGGTACTTCGGCGTCTATTGTTGCCAGTCGAATGGCATCTCTTTTTACTGCTTCAATATGATCGGTTGCTACTGCATAAGACCGGTGTACCCGTAAAAATTTATCTTCCGGCAAAACTCTCATTGCCTCCACCAACGTTATGCGAGCGAGGTGGAATGAATCGAGTGCTGTATACAGTCTGGTATAATTCTTTTGGGCCGCCAGGAAAAAGATGTCATCGAGGTTTACTTTTATCAGTTGCCTGTCTTCCCTGAAGAAGAATGTTTTTTTATTCATATGGCACAGCTAAGGTTAAATGATTAATAAATATCCAACATTACGAATATACTAATTTTATATATGTTGACCGAATTTAGCCGGTATAACTGTCAACCCTGTGTGAACCTGGCCTCAGTCATGTGTGAACCATGTGTCAGATGTTATGTCTCACCAATGGCGCACACATGTTTCACACATGGTTGACACATGGTTGAGGTATTTTTTGTACCAGGCTGCGGTGTTTTTAGCTTTATGATTGTCATTCGTCCCTGAAATTTTGGTGTTCGTCCCAGGTTTTTGGCCTCTCCAGATACTTTAAAACGATAGTTACGTATAGAGAATGTCATTCGTTACAGGTTTTTCCGAAGCCCGTCCCAGGTTTCGGAGAAGCTGGTTCCATTTCCCTGCCGCGAGTCTTCTTTGATGGTATTTTTGAGTTGTTAATCGTTGCTGATGGGGCCTCGCTTAATGCCAGACGAGAGGAGCGACTTGAAAGGCATTCTTCATCAGCGATCGTTAACAAGGTTTCTAAACATGATTATTTAAATTTTTAATGCTTTTTATATGGCAAAGATCAAGGATAACTTGCTGGTTCGCGGTGCAAGTGGAAATGTTGGTAAACAGTTTGTTTATCGTAAACGCGGAGAAGATACATTCATAACCCGTATGCCTTCGATTGATGAAAATGCGAAACCTACGGAAAAACAGGAATTGGTACGGGAACGGTTTTTTGCAGCAGCCGGATATGCTACAGGTGCTATTGCTGATCCAAACATCAAAGCCCAGTATCAGAAAAGGGCAAAAGCGAAATCAGGTGTTACTGCTTATAACGTCGCGTTCAGGGATTTCCTGAAAGCGCCCGTGGTGAAGCAGATAGATACTACAAAGTATAACGGTACACCTGGCTCAACAATCGTTATTAATGCAACAGATGATTTCAGGGTAATTGAAGTTGCCGTTAGTATAAAAACCGCTGCCGGCGTTTTGGTGGAAGAAGGCAATGCCATTCTGAATCCCATCAACAGGAATGAATGGACCTATGCAGCTACGCAAAACAATGCAGCGCTGGCTGGTAGTATCATTCTTGCTACGGCGAAAGACCTGCCTGGTAATAAGGGCACGTTGGAGGCTACGGTGTAGTCAGACCCACTAGCTCTATGCGCTTTGTTTGTTGTAAGCAGGCATGCATATAAAGAAGCTTCCATGCCTGTCTTAGGCAAGCAAGTAACACAGACAACTGGCCGGTAGAAATGGTAGTTAATTGTTAACCACTAAAAAATTCAATATGAATAATATCATCAATCGAGTTCAGAATACTACTCCGAAGTTCTTTCAGATAGTTCGCAATATTGGGTTGGTGCTGGCGGCGGTAAGTGCTGCAGTGTTGGCAGCTCCGGTAGCGTTGCCTGCGATCATTACCAACATTGCAGGTTACCTGGCGGTGGCCGGCAGTGTGATGGGTGCCGTAAGTCAAACGGCGGTGCTTAATGAAGAAGAATAGCAGTTGCGTCTTCTGTTAAAAAAAGCCATCCCGTCCCGGCTTAGCCGGGACGGGATGGCTTTTTTAGTTAGTTTCATCCTTTGTTAATCGGGACCGGGTTTTGAGATGTTTGAGCGATAAGATTTTTTCCAGAATCGGAACACGTGGAAAACACCCTTTCTTTTCAATCAGGAATTATTTCTGCATCAAGTACTAAATAAAAGTACTTAGTGTTAAACTTTATTTTGAAACGGTTTAGTACATTTTATTATTTCGGCTGTTTTAACTAGATAGAACAGTGCGAGTTTACCGTTAGAAGTTTATTTACTAGCGGGCCATCCAATTTCTTCTTGATTAATTACAAAAAGCTTACTTCCAGTAAGGAAAGACTTTCGTGATGTTATCAATGTCACGGTACCCTATTATTTATTATGTACCTTAAACTAAATCGGCATGGAAATCCCGTTCCCATGTTACCGGTACCTATTGCCCTGCATAAACCTGATTGTAGCATTTCTGCTGTGCGGATTTGCTGCGAATGCTCAATTGCCGGTTGATACATCTGCGAAGGGAGTGAGGAAATTCAAACAGGAAATACATACGTCCATTAAGACCGATAGCACATTCTTTAGAAAGGATCCTTTGAGGATAAGTATACCTCACCTTTCAAAAGATACGATTTCGCCTATAGCGATCAACATAAAAACCAATTTTCAGGCCGGTGTTAATGCACAAAAAAAACGGGTTCTCGCTGGTATAAATGAACAGCGTAAATCGCTATTGACATCTTTGAAGCTCCCCAAAACAGATTCCATTACTATTGATGTTAATAATCATTTCAAGAAGCTATTTGACACCCGGCCCATTCTTAAGATAAACAGCGGCATGGTTTGTTATAACGCTAATTACAGGTCGTTCATCGATACGCCGTATTTAGAAAACGGCATTCTGCAAAATAATTTAACAGGTCGGTTGAACCTTACTGTTGCCGGCGTTTTTCCTTTACAGTTAAATTTCTGGTTACGCCAAAGTAATTCTCATTTCTTTAAAAATATCTACGATGTGCAGATAGCCTTTAATGGGGCTGCATTTCAGGAAAAATTGAGAACAGGGATCAGGGAGCGGTTGCTGGCATTAGCGCCTGCTATCAAAGATCCCAGGCTGGAAAAATTATACATGGATAAACTATCTGCGTTGATAGATCAGGAGAACGTACTTAAAACAATATTTAATCCACAAAAACTTGTTGAGGCAAATGAAATAATTAAAGTACCTAAACTTACCTGGGATGGAAATCTCCCAGACAGTGTTAATGTTCGCCGGGAGGATTCGTCGAAGAAAGCGGCCAGGTTTTTCCTTAGCGGTTACGATTCTACCAAAAAGGTATTTGAACAGGTCCGAAATCAGGTGGATTCCTTAAAGAATAAGTACGAGGATGTTAGACAGCGGGTTCGTCAATATCAGCAACTAGTTAATGGCAATTGGAATGACCTACAATCAGAACGCGACTGGAAGAATAAATTGCAGGAATATGGCCTTTCAGATATAAAACTACCAGCAAAATACAGGTGGTTATTAGGGCTTCGAAGTTTTAGTCTCGGACGAAGTCCGGTTAATTACAGCGAATTGACCGCCAAAAATGTAAGTATAAATGGGATCAGTGTAGAATATAACAGTTGGTATTACCTGGCACTAACTGCGGGTATGGTTAATTATCGTTTCCGGGATTTTGTCGTAAACAATGTAAACAGAAAACCCCAGTACCTGGGCATGGTGAGGGCAGGACTGGGAAGACTGGAGAAAAATTATTTTATACTGTCTGCGTATAGAGGACGAAAACAATTATTTGCTTCGAGTGCTACAGTCAATTCAACCATTACTATAACTGGCTTAAGTGCAGCAAGCCGGTGGGCCATTAACCGCACCTCCTATCTCACAGCGGAAGTGGGCAAATCAGTGACACCTGACTTTAGAAATAATCCACCGAACGCGGGCGGCAGCAATGTACTAAAGCTTTCAGACAAGGATAACCAGGCCATTGCTTTTCATTTGTATTCAGTTATTCCTATTACTAACACGAAAATAGAAGCCGCCTATAAAAAAACAGGGGCCAACTATCAATCGTTCAGTAGTTACTCGACCAATGCTGCCATGGAAAGCTGGTATATAAAAGCCGACCAAAGTCTACTTAAAAGAAAATTAAGAATAGCGGCTTCATTACGGAAAAATGAATTTGTGAATCCCTTTATTGTGCAGGATTATAAAGGCAGTACGCTTTTTAAAAGCCTTACAGGCACGTTACGAATTAGAAAATGGCCATTGATCATTATTGGTTATCAACCGATGTCTCAATATACAAAAGTAGACGACCTGGTAATGGAGAACCGGTTCCAAACGTTCAATGCCACTTTGTTCCACAATTATACTGTACATCAATTAAGGATGGCTACCACCATCATGGTGAACAAATTTTATAATCACAACACAGATACCGGCTTCGTGTATTATAACGCTACCAATAGCTATTTCACCCAGCATTTTTATTTCAATGCATTTACAGCCAATGCAGGCATTTCTGTTACAAAGAACAGCAGGTACACCCTGCAGGTGCTGGATGGTGGTATTCAACCCAATATCCCGCGGTTTGGTACCATCGGTATAGGCATCAGGATCAATAACTGGAACAATTCCGAAATCAAAGCCGGGGGTTATATGTCAGCGAACATCCGACTTTGGAAACAGGATATGGTATTTCTTAATTACGAGCATGGGTATTTACCCGGTAATAAAAACCAGCTGGTGCGAAATGAGATGGGGACTGTTCAATTTATAAAGACTTTTAATTTCAAGTAGTATGAAGCAAAAACTATTACTTATCCTGGTATTATTGACAGGAGGGCACCTGCAGGCGCAGGTGGTTATAAACCTGCAATTGCCACCGCTCGGACTTACCATTAAACCTCACTTATGGAATATGTCGCTGGTTAACACCACAGGTGGTTCCATGGATGTGGAATTGCAAATGGTAATGACAGACGTCGGTACCGGGCATACGGTGCTAACTGCCACTACACCCTCCTTTATATTGCCGGCTGGTGTTAAGGCAGTTACGGCCAGTACGGTATCGCCCGTTATCTATACGGCTGGTGCCGGTTATACCATCGACGCCAACCCGAATGGTTTTTTACCGGTGGGGGTATACAACATCTGTTATACATTAACCCGGTGGACAAACGATATTTCTGATCAGTTAGCCGATGAATGTATAACAACAGAAATAGAACCAATCAGTCCGCCACAATTGATACAACCAGCCGACAGCGATCAGGTAATAACCCGCCGCCCCTTTTTTACCTGGCTGCCTCCAACGCCTTACAATTCGTTTAGTAACCTTTTGTACGATTGGGTTTTAGTAGAGGTGCAACCAACTCAAAGTGCGGCAGATGCCATCCAGCAGAATGTGCCCGTGTATTTACAATCGAACCTGTCGTTTACCAGTTTGCAATATCCTTTATCCATGCAGGAACTGGATACTGGCAAAAACTACGCCTGGAGGGTGACGGCAAAGAATAATGTGTCGCCCATTGCTAACAGCGAGGTGTGGAGTTTTAAAATTCAACAATTCATAACTGATACTTTCCACGCAGCCTATAAAGGATATTATGCACAAATGAGAAGGGAGCAGGACGCATCATATGTTATATCGGGCGACAACCTGCGATTTCTATACCTGCATGAAATCAATACGCCTACGGTACAGGTTAAAATAACCGACATCAGTATGCCGGCCCATCAGGATGTGGAGTTGGATTCTACGACCCAGGGAGTAAAATATGGGTTGAACTACCTGAACCTGGACCTGGGCAATAACGGTTTGGTAAACCGGCATATGTATTTGCTTACTATCATCAATGAACGGAACGAAAACTGGTTCCTGAAGTTTGAATACAGAAAAAGCCCTGGAGAATAACCTTAACACTAAGCCTAAGAAAATAAAACTATAATGTTACAGACATTAGCCCGCCACCCCAAGTTTATTGCCTGGTTCTTTGTAGGTATCTTTTATTTGCAATTGGTGTTGGTACCCCTTGCTGCCAAAGCGAATGTACGACCGTTGCCTGCCAGGATGCCGCTTGTTGAATCCGAAAACTGGAAAATAAAACCAGCTGAGCCGCATCCATTCACTAATAAAATTGATCATAATATGCCGGTTAAATTACCGGCAACGATCCGCCATAAGCGAGCAAACAGCTCCGATAGTACGCAGGAGGCGACTACAACAGGTCCCACACAACCAGAAACGCAAAGTTTTCAGTCAGTGAATAACAATAACCTGGTTGACCTTTTTACTGGCGATTTTTCTTACAACATCCCTTTGCTTGATGTGGGTGGTTACCCGGTAAATCTTCATTACCAGAGTGGCATAACTATGGACCAGGAGGCGAGCTGGGTAGGGCTGGGCTGGAACATCAACCCGGGTGTGGTGTCGCGCAACATGCGTGGTTTGCCAGATGATTTCATGGGTCCGGAGGACAGTGTTAAAAAGATCATATCCATTAAGCCTAACAGGACCATGGGCGTTGCAATAAGCGCCAACGCTGAATTGTTGGGATTTTCAAAAGTGGGGGCATCGCTTGGGATCTTTCATAATACCTATCAGGGCTGGGGTACCGAGTTTGGACTGAATGCCAATATCAATGCCGGTAGCGCGGCAAAAGGACCGCTTTCTGCAGGCCTGGGCATTACGAATAACTCACAAACCGGGTTAGACGTGAGCCCTTCTTTAAGCGTAAAAATGGGTAAGGAGGATGCAAAAACAAAAGGCAATATTACCATTGGTACCAATTATAATTCCCGGGTGGGTTTGCAAAGCTTGCAAATGTGTGGTGAAGTAAGACAAAGCATGAACGATAACAAAAAGGGCTGGACGGCTGGCGTGTCGCATACAATGGCAATCGGATTTGCCAAACCTTCTTATACGCCCACTATTAATATACCCTATACAAGCGGACAATTTTCATTAACAGTCAAAGGTGGTTCCGAACATTGGGCTTTCCATCCCAACTTTTATATAAGAGGCTATACTTCTATGCAAAAGATAGAAGAGCCCGATAAAATACAAGATCTGCCTGCATATGGCTATCTATATTATGACAAAGCGGGAAATAACAGGCATGTGCTGCTTGATTTTAACCGTGAAAAAGATGTACCATTCACTGATAATTCCCCGCACATTGCTGTACCAATTTATACGTATGATACCTGGTCAATATCAGGTGAAGGGACAGGAGGTAGTTTCAGGGCTTACCGGGGAGATATCGGGTATGTGTTTGATCATTCTATGTCCACCAAAAGCGACAGTAAAAAATTTAGCCTGGACCTGGGCTTTGGCGCCATATTCCATGGCGGAATAGATTTTAATTCAGTAGATGCCCTTACTAAAACCAATCCCTGGGAAGCCGATAACAGTTTTACAACTGTAGTACCTTTTAAGCAAACAGATACCAGTTTTGAAAGTGTGTATTTTAAAAACCCAGGTGAAAAAAATTCTGTTAACAAGGCTTACCTGCAGGCTATAGGTAACGATAGCCTGATGCGGGTTGACCTGTCGCCTGCCCAGGAAAGCCAGCCAAGCCGGGTATTGGCTACTACGCATGTTTCGCTTTTCCAGAACGCCAGGGCAGTAGCCTCGAGAACATTAAATGCCAGTTCCTTTAAAAAAACGAGAGATAAACGTACACAGGTAATAAGTTATTTGAATGCAAAGGAAGCAGATTATGTGGGATTCGATCGCGTCATTAAATCCTATCACATCAACTCCTTCCCATCTACTTCCTGTACCGATAATTATGACCAATTACCAAGGATAGATAATAATAGAAAATTGCACCATTTATCCGAGATCACGGTGTTGAATGCAGATGGCAGGCGTTATGTGTATGGTATCCCTGTATATAATAGAATGCAAACAGAGGTAAGCATGAGCACATTACCTGGGAGTAATAGTACCGGGCTTGTTCAATATACGAAAGCAAATAAATCAATTGAGAACACCGATGGCAAAGATGGTTACTATAACCGGGAAACCCTGCCACCTTATGCACATTCCTTTTTATTGTCAGGGATTTTATCAAACGATTATGTAGATATAACCGGTGATGGTATTTCTGAAGATGATAATGGCGATGCTGTGAAATTCAACTATACACGGATATACGACCTTAGCCAAACCAACACTTACAGATGGCGGGCGCCTTATCAGGATAGCATGGCCTTTTATAACGAAGGCTTGAAAACAGATAGTCGTGATGAAAGGGGCAGTTTTACTTATGGTGAGCGCGAAGTCTGGTACTTAAATTCTATCGAATCAAAAACCATGATCGCCACCTTTGTGCTGGAAACAGATTCAACGCGGCAGGATAGCTATGGAGTAAAGAGTGAAGATGGCGGCCGGGATGCTTCCCAAAAGTTGTACCGTTTAAAGCAGATCAATTTATATACGAAGGCCGATTTTTTAAAGAATGGTTCAACAAATGCCAAACCAATAAAAACGGTACACTTTGACTATAACTATGAGTTATGTAAGAAAAACCCCGGTTCGCTGAGTGACTCCGGTAAGCTTACTCTGAAAAAGGTTTGGTTCAGTTACAACAAAAATAACAAGGGCAAAAAGAACCCTTATGTATTTACCTATAATGCAACTAATCCTGAGTTTTCACAAAAGTCAGTTGACCGATGGGGCAATTATAAAAACCCGGGCGACAATCCCGGCCCCTCAGGTCAGGAGCTATCCAATGCAGATTATCCTTATGCTTTACAAGACTCAACAAAGGCAACGAATAATGCTGCGCCGTGGACACTGTCTCAAATAAAACTACCTTCCGGTGCCTTACTTAAAGTAACGTATGAGTCAGATGATTATGCGTATGTGCAGAACAGACGGGCCATGCAGTTTTTCGCCATAGCCGGTTTTGGAAACGATGCTAATGCCACCATTTCTTCTAAGCTCTATACTGACGGGCAAACTAATAGCGATTATCATTATGTTTTTATAAATGTGCCGACAGCTGTAAACAGCAAGGCTGATATTGCCAGCAAATACCTGGATGGGGTGTCCCAGTTATTCTTTAAGCTGGCGGTGAATGTGCCGGCAGACCGCTGGGGAAAAGGTTTCGAGTTCATTCCTGTTTATTGCGAAATAGAAGATTATGGCGTGCGCACATTCAGCAGTAATAAAACCATATGGATAAAAGTAAAATCAATCAAAAGTAATGAAAGCCCCTTTGCCACGGCTGCGCTGCAATTTCTACGGATGAACCTGCAGTCAAAGGCATATCCCTTTTCAGAACCGGGCGATAACCTGGATATAAAAAGCCTGATGGGAATGTTTGCGTCTATTGCAGATAATGTTAAAAACACCGTCAATTCGTTTAGCAGTGAGGCCCGGAAGAAAAACTGGTGTAATAGTATCGTGGTGAGTAAATCCTTTGCGCGGCTCGATAACCCGGTATACAAAAAACTGGGCGGGGGCCTGCGCGTGAAAAAGGTGGAGGTTTATGACAACTGGAATAAAATGACCGGTCAGTTGGAATCTAAATATGGGCAAACCTATACGTATACTGACACGACACAGATAAACGGAGTAAAGACGTGTATAAGCAGTGGGGTAGCGTCCTATGAACCAATGATAGGAAACGATGAAAACCCATTTCGGGTGCCACAAAAATTATACACAGAAAAAGTGGGTGCTTTGATTCCGGCAGATTATATGTACACGGAGGAACCATTTGCCGAAACTTTCTTTCCCGCTCCTATAATAGGATACGGTAAAGTAAGCGTCCAATCCATTCATAAAGACAAGAAATCAGCCAATGGATTTGAAGAAACTGAATTTTATACCTCCAAAGATTTTCCAGTATTGATAGAATACACCCCCATCGACAATGAATCCAAGAAAACATACGACCCAAAGATCAGGAACTTTTTAAATTTTTACGCCCGTCACTATGTTACCCTCAGTCAGGGTTTCAAGATTGAGCTGAACGACATGAATGGTAAGTTGAAAGCACAAGCAAGTTATTCGCAAAACGACCTGGGGCATCCTATTTCTTATACGTACAATTACTATCGGGTTAAAAATGACAATGCCGCACAGGCAAGACTCTCAAACACGGTTGCGGCAATAGATTCAGCAAATGGAAAAATAGATACGACCGCAGAAATGGGGAAGGAAGTGGAATTGATGATCGATGTAAGGGAAGAAACATCCAATACAGTAAGCAAAAGCCTTGAAGTGAATGGAGATTTTGTGCATCCATTCCCGCCCATTGCATTTTTCACCGGTATTCCTCTGCCATCGATGGAAACCAATCGATATCGGGCAATAGCCGTTTTGAAAATAGTGAACCGATATGGATTGCTTGATAGTGTGATCCATATTGAAAAAGGCAGTCGGGTTACTACACGCAACCTGGTTTACGACGGGGAGACCGGCGATGTGCTGGTAACGCAAACCAATAATGAATTTGATGACCCGGTGTACAATTTCAACTATCCGGCACACTGGGCTTATAGCGGCATGGGACCGGCCTATAAAAATATTGGAGTCGTTATGAATGGGGTATATTTCCGAAATGGTACCATGTATGACTCCGTTGGTAACCAGGTGCAGGCGGATCGTTATTTCGAAAGTGGGGATGAACTGCTGGTGGTAGCCAAAGATTTCCGTGACCCGCGAAATGACGATTATTGCTCTCCAGACTATTATAGGTTCGCTAATAACCTCATTTCAACCAGGAAGTTATGGGCGGTTGATATAAGTAAAGTAAAGCAAGGGAAAAAAGGCATTTATTTTATTGACCGGGATGGCATTCCATATTCTTCTGGGAGCGCCTCTATAAAAATTGTTCGTTCGGGTAAGCGCAACATGCCGGGTGTGCCGGTGGGCAACATTACGTCCCTGCATTCACCAATAAAAAGGGTGAATAACATTCCACGAATTGTTTTTGACTCTACAACTGGTGTGGTGGCCGCCAGCGCCGCCCGATTTAAAGACCTGTGGAAAGTAGATAGTACCACCTATGCAAGAGATACGCTGATTTATGTCGCTCATAAGATGGATACTGGATACCAGGTATTAAACCCGGTTGAAAATATTACCATCTCCAAAGGGGTAAGCCCGTTAATAACCGTTTATGTAGCACGACCGAATTCGTTATTTGAAGCGTTCTCCCAATATCACTTTCCTGTTTTAGAAGAAAGAAAAAGCTGGTTGAAATTCAATTTTGCATCAATTCCCCAAAGCGCAATAATTAAATCGGCTACATTGAATTTATACGGAAGTGCAAATTCTCCACATTCAAATATGCGATCAAGCAATGCGTGTTATATTGAACGGTTGAAAGGAATTTGGCCCTCAGCATTAACTGACGTGTATGCTCCTGGCGTTTTGCCTATTTTAAGACAGTATTTTAATGGAACTGATTTTGGTATCGTAGAAACAGGTAACAGGGTTACACTTGGTGAAACAATGCCCAATACAACTGAAGTTAAGGGTGCAACAGTAGACATTACCAGTATGGCCAAGGAAATGCTGGATGATTATTATAGTTCGTTTATAGTACATGATCCTGCCATAAGAATAAGTCTGATTGATCCGGGAGGCCTGAATAATGGGAATATTAGCAGTCAATCTTATAAAACAAATGAATCAGGAGAATGTCCTTCTTCATTTGAATTCAAGGTAGGTTGTCTTCCCTCACTTACTATTTCTTATTATCTTCCTTGTCAGGATAACACACCTCCATTTTACTCTTCTACACCAGACCCCGGTTATTATTGTTCAGACTTTCCCGTTGATTCATTCGTTTGCAAACCAAACATCAATGATACGGCCGTAAACTATTACCGGTTTGGCATATTGGGTAACTGGCGGATGGACAGGGTGTATACTTATTACAGCAAACGGGTGCAGAGCAATCCGGCAGATACCACCAATGTTCGCAGTGATGGCGAAATAAAAGATTTTGCCCCCTACTGGTCATTTACCAACGCATTGATGACGGCTTCTATGGATACCACCCGCTGGGTTTGGAACAGCGAAACAACCCTTTTCAACAGTAAGGGGTATGAAATAGAAAACCATGATCCGTTAAACAGGTACAATGCGGGTCAGTATGGGTATAACCAATCCCTGCCTGTTGTGGTGGCTCAGAATGCACGCAACCAGGAAATAGCCTACGAGGGATTTGAAGATTATGGCTATAAAACAGATACCTGTAAAAGATGTGATGTAAACCGGCATATTAACCTCGGCGCCGGCAACACGCTGGTTGATTCCGTTAGCCATTCCGGTAAATACAGCCTGCGGGTGCCGGGGGAGCAAACGGTATCAAAAATATACAAACTGGGAAACGCCACAGATATACTCGGTTCCTCGCCATTCATGAAAGAAGATTCGATTGTGCTGGCGGTGCATCCAAGGGCAGCATCAGGTACGGGCACCGGCCTTACCGGTATTGCAAGCCCCTGTTCGGGTACTTCGTACAATACCAATGTCGATTTTCCCAGGGGAGTACCTTTCCCGGGTTCCTGTACGGGGGCCAATACCGTTGAGTGGAATGGCTATATACAACCACGATATACTGGCACGTACCAATTCTGGGGCACGGTAAACTTTATCATGTCGGTACAGATCACACGTAATGGTGTAGTTAAAAACCTTACCGCAGGTACCCTCTTAGAGGTTCCACATGTTTCTATACTGGATATACCCACCGATACGATTGAATTGCAAGCCGGCGAGTTGTATGAGTTCAGGGTGGTCTGGACCCTGGGCGCTTCCCGGGTTAATCAAATTCAGCTGAGTTGGTCAAGCGAAGGTTTGCAACCGCAAAACAGGGAAGTAGTACCTATAATGCAGCTATATCCTGTGGGGACAGATATTTCAGCGGTAAGGAATAGCACAGTCACATCCGACACCACCTGGTGTACGCATTTGAAAAATCCAACAGTAACCCGGGGTACCATAAAACGGTTCTCGCCGTTGCCCGGCAAAAAAGTTATAGTAAGCGCCTGGGTAAAAGAAGAGGGCCAGTGCATCACTGGCAGTTATGAAAATGCACAACTTAATGTTGCTTTTGACAATGAAGCCGGCACCAATCTCTTCCAGTTAAAACCGGCTGGCAATATTATAGAAGGCTGGCAACGGATAGAAGATACGCTCACTATTCCGTATAATGCCACCAACATAACCCTCTCAATGGTTGCGGTATCCGGTACTCCGGTGTATTTCGATGACATCCGCATTCAGCCTTTTAATGCCAACGTTAAATCGTTCGTGTATAATCCGGTTAACCTGCGGTTGATGGCGGAACTGGATGAAAACAATTACGCCACTTTTTATGAATATGACGATGATGGAACGTTGGTTCGGGTGAAAAAAGAAACGGAACGTGGCATTAAAACCATCAAGGAAACCAGAAGCGCCTTACTAAAGAATAATGATTAATACAACTAACTATGCGAAATATAACTATTGTACTGCTCATCATTCTGGCTAGCTGCCAAAAAGGAATGGCGATGTACAACCCCATTGATACCTCCAATTTGTGGCGGGAAATCCTAAAGCTGGAAGCGGTATTCCTCGATACAAGCCACCTGGGGTTTAATGCCACCATTTACTTTGCTGATGTAGATACCGTAACCGTTCGTGACACCATTCAGGCCGTGTATAAACTAAGCAAACAGAAGTACCGGATTGAAATGGACAGCACGGTGATTGTGCAAAATGATTTTTATCATTTAACCATTTATAAAGAACAGGACATCGCAATATTGAACAGGCCTGTTCAGTTTGGGATCAATCTTTTTCAGGTAAAACTTATAGATCCTGATTTTAGCCAATTCCATATCCAGCGACTGCATGCAACCGATTCGGCAGGGTATCGCAAACTAAGTGTGGACTTTAAAACAGGCAGCCCCTATACCCAATATGAAATATTATATGACACCAGTAATTATCATATCAGCAGGGTAGAATATGATTTGAAAAAAGACCTGGTTACTCCCGGCGCCACAGACCATTATAATGTACGGATTGTTTGTTCCGGGTATCAAACCGGGACATTTAATGATACGGTATTTTCAACCAACAACTACTTTATTCGCAAAGAAGGGACGATTAACCTGCAGCCTCCCTATACCAGTTATGAACTCATCAACTCCCTAAATCAATAAACCGAACAACATGCAACGTTTTATTATCCGGTTATTGCTTGTATGTTTTTTGATTACCAGTTGTTTTTCAGCAAGCGCTATCGATGAGCGGTATGCAGCGCCGGAACTCCGGGGTAACCAAATAGCGGCTGATTCAACCAGTATGGTTATGGATACGGTGTATTTCAATCCGTCATTAAAACCATTACAAACGACCCTTTTTGTTAAAAACCTCATTACCTTCCAGATAGATGAAGCATATCGTCATTTGTTGCCTGATGAGTTTGATGTAACGGTTACATTTAAAGTACATTATACCATAGATAACAATGGCACACCTGAAACCGGCGTTACCGATGACCTAAGCCTCAATATTGGCTATAATAAATTTAACCGGTATGATTTTAAAGCAGTTTACATTGCCGAAGTCTGGTGGCGCAAGGCTGAGGTAGAAATTATAAGTATTGAGGCACATGAAGCCGACTTAAACGATATCAAGGATGCATTGGTCTTGACTAATGAAATCCTCATCAACAGGAATACGATTTCTCCTGCACCAATAATGCCATCCAAACTATTAATGACAGTACAGGCTATGTGGGTACAAAAGGCGAATTAATGGTGTATTGGTCGCCACAACGGGTCGCAGATGAGTATGACCTGGAATGGACTTATGTCGACAGTGCCGCGTTAGATAATTACAAAAAAAGCGGTGACCCTTCGCATTTTGATCCTAAAAAGATCTTTCCCGGCAATGCTACCCGTGTAAGCCTGGCAAAAGAGAGATACCTTATCCCCTTGTTGTTTGAAGGGAGCGGCACTCTTTTTTTTAGGGTAAGGGCCGTGCAAGTGAAACAAAACGGCCAGCGGATTGAATCAGTATGGAGTTCTGATTATAGTACCGGGCTAGGGGAGTACAATTTCAGGGGGCATGACACTACTTTGAACTGGCAGGCCTCAACCAGCTTTGCAGAGGAAGGAAAAAGAAAATCGGTGGTGCAGTATTTCGATGGCTCGTTAAAAAGCCGTCAAACGGTTACTAAGGACAATACAACAGATACAACGATCATAGCCGAGACCTTTTATGATAACCAGGGTCGGGCGGTGATACAGGTAATGCCGGCACCCTCTTTAAGCAGCATGATAAAATATACGCCTGCATTTAACCAGCTCAACGGTGCAGAATACGCTAAAGATGCCTATGATGGCCTATTGGCGGATACTTGTAAATGCAGGCAAGGTGCACCGGTCATGGATACCGATAAAGGAGCCGCCCGTTACTATTCACCAAATAACCCAATGGCGGCAAGCAGCTACCACAAGTATATTCCGGATGCCAAAGGGTTTGCGTTCGCAGAGACACGATATACACCCGATAACACAGGCCGGATCAGCATACAGGGAGGGGTGGCCGATACTTTTCAAATTGGCCGCCGCCATGAAACCATATATACCTACAATGCAGCCGACCAGGAGGAACTGGATGCCTTATTTGGCACCGAAGCAGGAAATTCCAGCCATTATTTTAAAAATACCGTGCAGGATGCAAATGGGCAGGTAAGCATCAGCTATGTGGATATGCATGGCCGTACCATTGCTACCGCTCTGGCCGGAAAACCGCTGACCAAACTCGATACATTAGCGGCTAAAAAATCCATCTGGATCACTAAGAAACTACTCGATAGCAATTCCAATGTGGTGAAAGGAATGGTAATAGAGAGCAGTAAGGGCCTGGTAGTGACCGAAACCGGTGATCACCATTTTAAATATTCCTTATTGCCGGACAGTGTTCGGATAACCGATTGCCATGATAGTACCATATGCTATGATTGTATATACGATTTGGAAATAACAATTTCTGAAGAATGTAACGATACCAGTAAACTGGTGGGCAATCCAATTATAATAACCCGGACAAACAATCACATAGACAATATTTGCGATAGCCTTGCCCATTTGCCGGTAGTGGATACCACCCTGGTGCTGCCTGTGGGAAGCTATCTGGTGACCAAAAAGTTAACCATCAACAGGCAGGCGATGGATTATTACCGGGACAGCATATTCCTCGTCCGCAATTCCTGCCATACCCTGGAGCAGATCATTCAACAGCAAAAAGAATTACTGCGTACAGCCATTAGTTGTGAAACAGTATGTGATAGCTGTGATAACTTAGGACTGCAACGGGATATCAGGCAACAAATGCTGGCTGATGTTACGCCGCCTTTTGGCCAATACGCCAATCCCGACAGTATCGATCAGTTCTCGGTTTTCTGGACTTCCGGCATCGATCCGGAACCTGCTTACAAAATAGTGTCAGGTGATTATACAGATGGAAATGGAATTTCCGACCCCTTGCACCCCAAAACATTAAACCAGGCTTCCTTTGTTAACGAATTTAAATCCTCCTGGGCAGAAACGCTGTTACTACTACATCCTGAATACCCGAAGTTGTTAAAGCTGGAGCAACTGGCCGCAAGCAACAACTGGGATGTACGGTTTCAAAATACACCAACCTTTCAGGCTGCCGTTGACAGTGGCTTTTTAAATCCAGGTGATTTTGCAACCCATCCGGCAGGCAGCAATTTTAATTATATCGCAGCGCATGGTGATCCCTTATTTGGGATGATTGCAGACAGTTTCAAAGTACATATGCAGGATAGTCTGTTGGAAAAAGCGCATGACACCAGTAATAATGCGATAAGCATGTGGTCGCTGGCTACCATTATGGCCCACTGTCCCGATCGTGATAACAGTTGTCTGTATCGATACAAATCAATGGACAGCGCCTTTGCCATTGGCGCGGGATGCAGCGCTGACCAGGATATTGCCTGGCAATATTTCCGAGAAATGTACCTGCAGGAAAAACGGGAGATAATAACGCAAGTGCTGAACGAAGCACAGCGACAACCCGGCAACCGCTTCCCGGATTTGAAAGAACTGGTAGATAACCATACGCCTAATTTCTTTGACCCTGCCATGCCGCCACCACACCTGGAAGATATGCCAGATGGAGAGGCACGCGGTCAGGATAGCCTCAACACCTTTATTAATGACAATTGTACCGCTTATGTAAACCAGTGGTGGCAGGAATTAAAGCCTTGTGATTTAAATACGGATGATAGTCTATGGATCATGCCAAAGTTGATAGAAGTGTGCCGGCAAGGGGGCGATGCTGAGCATTTATTCGGCGCCAGCACGGTGAAACCCACGAGTACTTACACCTATAGAAGCTTTGAAGAAGTTATAAAAGCGTACCGTACCATTACTGGCAAAAGTTATGACGCCACCTGTAATGTATACCTGATCAGTGCGCCATTGCCTTATGATCAGCAGCCGGTATACTATGACAAACCAGTTTATCAAAAACCGGATAGTTGTGAGTGCACCACCATCGGTGAATTATACAATCAGTACCAGGCAGCTAATAAAGACAGCAGTTTTTCTGATTACCTGTACCGGACAACAGGCGCCAGAATATATCAGGGAGTGTTGGACACCCTGCGAATGGCTTGCAGCGGACAGATCAATTGCAGTTTTTTAAAAGAGCCGGTAACCTTGCCGCCGGTATTGCAATGTGGGGTAAAGGAGGTATGTGCAGGTTGTCAGCAGGTAAACACGCTTTATAAAAGATATATTGCCGAATTCCCGAATGCCATTCCTCAGTATGATGATACTGACAGTCTTCAACATGTCAGGAACCAGTTATTCGGGCAATATATGAATACCCATTTAGGTTTTGGCAAGAGCACTACAGAATACCTGGCCTTCATGGATATCTGTGAAATTACAAGGGGTGCCCAGGTATACAATAGTAATGAAGACAGTATTCTTTTGTACGTGAAGAACGAGTTTTTGAATGAGTATTTTAATTATGGTCGTAAATATGATAGTGATGGCAGTGATACCAATACCATCAAGTTCGATTTTCACGGTAGTATCAATAATACAGGCGTTCCTCATAAAGATATTATCAGGAACGGGTTAATGCAGTATCCCGATACGCTGATACCAGCGAGACCTCATGGTTTTGTAGATATGGACCTGGTGAGGTCAAGGGATTCTGCCTGTATTGGTGGCTATATGAATATGCAGATCAGGATGAAGGATTCTATTGGTTCCTGGGAGACAAACCATGGATTTGTACTTGATCTTGGTTTTTCAACATCAGGTAACAAAAGGTATTACATAAATTTTGACCACTTCGACACGCACTGGAACTATATACAGGCAATTGGAGGGAGTGCTTTGGTGTTTGATCTGGCCGGGTTCCAACAAAATTTCAATGGCTGGCACACCCTGAACTTCGAGGTGGTTGACAGTTTAGTGAAATTTTATTATGATGGAGATCTAAAACAAACTGTGACTTTTCCAGGAGTTTTCAGGGAAAGGTTTTATGGTTATACTTTTGAACCTCGTGCTGATAGTAATCTGGCGCCCCAGGTCGATTACATCAAATGCTATGATCGAAATGGAAAGGTTTTTTATTTTGAAGATTTTAATGATCGTACAAGTCCCAGCGTTTTCGAACAATATATCCAATGTCCGCGGCAACCCTGTACAACCGCATTTACTGCCTATTATAACCAACAACGGCAAACCAGCTATTCCTGGTTGCAGCTTGATAGTATTTATGGGGTTCATAATATATCACTAAGATTCTGTGATTCAACAAACCTTACACTGTGTGGGAAAACCGGGCCTGTTTTTGCCCCCGTTGTTGTTCCCCAACATGCTGCTTGTGACGATACAACTTTGTTTGCGAATTCAACCGGCACACTGATCCAGGACGCTTACAGAGATTCCCTGATCAATAGCTTCAACGACCGTTACCTGGCCAAATGTTTAAGTGCCCGCTACCATGAGACCTTTACGCTGGAGCAGCGGATCAGTGAATATCACTATACGCTTTATTATTATGATCAGGCAGGGAACCTGTTAAAGACCATTCCGCCGGCGGGTGTAGATGTTAGCAAATTTGCCTGGGCAAGTGCGTGGCGCGATTCAGTAACAACAGCCCGGCGTAACCGGCAATGGTTAACACCACACCATACGCAGCCCACTCAATACCGGTACAATACGTTAAACCAGGTAGTGGCACAGCAATCGCCCGATGGCGGTTTAAGTGAGTTCTGGTACGACCGGTTGGGCCGGCTGGTAGTAAGCCGCAATGCCCGTCAAAAAGGAGCCAGCGCATCTGAAGAGGGCAGGTTATATAGCTATACCCAATACGATACCCTGGGCCGGATCACAGAAGTAGGACAGGTTAGTAATACCAGTGGCAATGGCGCCATGACCGATGCGATCAGCCGGGATCCCAATTTATTGAGTAGCTGGTTGCTCACACTTACCAACCGGCGCGGACAGATCACCAATACCGTATATGACCTGCCATACCCTTTTGATGGGGGCGATCCCCGGCAGGTTATAGAACAAAAGAACCTGCGTAACCGCGTAAGCTATACCACCATTACAGATACCGGCACCAGCAATGCATTTAACCAGGGCACTTTTTACACCTACGATATTTTAGGTAATGTAGATCATCTGCTGCAGGACTATGGCCACAGCGGTTACAAGCCTAATGTAATGAACAAGTTGGGCAACCGGTGGAAAAAAGTGAGTTATCAATATGATCTGATCAGTGGTAAAGTTAACATGGTGATGTACCAGCATGACTGGGATGATGGCTTTTTCCACCGCTACAGTTATGATGCAGAGAACCGATTAACGCTTGTAGAAACCAGTCGTGACAGCTTAATTTGGGAAAAAGACGCCCGGTATGAATATTACCGCCATGGACCGCTGGCCCGGGTTACGCTGGGCGACCAGCAGGTGCAGGGGATTGATTATGCCTATACGTTACAAGGCTGGTTAAAAGGCATTAACAGTACCAGCGGCACAGATTCCTTTGATATGGGCGGAGATGGCCGTACAAGCAGTTTAAACCGCTATACCGCAAGGGATGCCATTGGGCTTACCCTGAACTATTTTGCCAATGATTACACGGCCATTAATGGGCAGCCTTTCCCGGGATACAGTGCTTATCTGCCGTCAGGCGCCTACCGGCCTTTGTACAATGGTAATATCAGCAGTAGCAGTGTGTACCAAAAGAAGTTTGACTATGACAATTCACCCGGTGGGCCGTTGATCTTTTACAATTACAGGTATGACCAGTTGAACCGTTTAACGGGGCAGGATGCATATAATGGATTTAGTGCCGATTCCAACAGTTGGAAAAACATAGCCGTAATGGGTGAAAACCTGAAAGAAAGGATCACTTATGATGGCAATGGTAATATTTTAAAGTATCTGCGTAAAAGCATTGAAGGCGCCGATGCGTTTATGGACAGCCTGAATTATTTCTATTATTCGGGGACCAATAAGCTAAGACGGATCACAGACAGTATTCCGGCTAATACCTATACCAGTAAGCAGGATAATTTAATCCTTGATATAGATGGCCAGCTTGATAGTAATTATTGTTATGATGCTATTGGTAATTTGATTAAAGATCGTCTTGAACAAATAACCAGCATAAAGTGGAATGTGTATGGTAAGATCCAGGAGATAAACCGGGTAGCGACCACGGAAGTCCCTGTAACCAATATCAAATACAGCTACGATGCATTGGGGAACAGGATCAGCCAGATTGTTACTACTACCGATAATAAATATTACACCTGGTATGTGCGGGATGCGCAGGGAAATATTTTGAGCACCTATACAGCGGAAGGCGATGATGAGGACCTGGAAAATCTTCCCTTTAAACACGCAGAGAACTTCCTGTACGGCAGCAGCCGGTTAGGCAGCATGGCTGTAGGAGAGCCAATGACTGGCAGTCCGAGCCCTATGCAATATTATTACCATAACAAATATTATGGCCGTGGTTATAAGCAATATGAACTCACCAATCATTTAGGCAACGTACTTGCTACTGTCTCAGATCGTAAATTTGGCGTATCTTCAGGCGGCAGTTCTTTGATTGATTACTACGAGCCGGATATTGTTACAGCGCAGGATTACTATCCGTTTGGGATGATGTCACGGGTAGCCCTGCCTAATAATGATGTGCCTTATAAGTTTGGGTTTAATGGGAAGATGAATGATAATGAGGTGAAGGGGTTGGGAAATCAGATTGATTACGGAGCAAGAATTAGTGACCCAAGAACTGGGGGGCGATTCTTTAGTATTGATCCATTGGCAAGAACATTTCCTTATTATTCGCCGTACCAGTTTTCAGGAAATAATCCTATTAGATATATTGATTTAGACGGAGCTGAACAATTTGATCCACAATCAGTGCCTAAAGGTGTTGCACATTTATCAATGGCAACTGCTCCCGGTGTTGTTCAACAAACTAAGTCAGTTCAGATAGGGAATTATGAATTAAGAGGAGTAGTCGGAGAAAACGGGGAGGCATACTGGATAGCGAGGTATCATTATAAGGAAGGCCGTTTTAAAGGCATGTATAATGATGAATGGGTAGTGGGGACAGATGGAGTAAAAGTTTTAGCAAAAGACCCCGAAGGTTATCACAATAGATCAGAGTGGATTGGAGAATTTGGTGGTAAGCCTTTTAATGTAAAGTCGATAGTTTCAGGATGGAAAGAAATAGTTTCAAATCCTGTAAATTGGGTGGCTGGAGCAGGAATATTTGCAGGTAGCTTCGGCTCAATAACCAAACTAAAGCCTTCCTTAATTAGATTTTCACAACGTACAGTTAATGGCGCAGTATTAGAAGATGTAGCGGAATCTATGAAGGCCAATGGATGGAAAGGTGAGGCAATTGATGTTGTTAAAATGGAGGATGGAATTTATACTTCCTTTGATAATAAGCGATTGCTGTCAGCTAAATCAACGGAAACTGATGTTATAGCAATAGTACATGATTATACTGAAACACTAGATGATGCTATGAAACAGAGAATTAAAGGGCAGTACGGTGTTGATGCTGAGACATGGGGTGATGCAGTAAAGTTGAGGGTAAAAAATCAAGGCAAGAAATTTAGTACTGCAAATCCAAACGGTAGTTTTGATCTCCCGGAAGCAAAATCAAAAAAACAATAGTTACATGAATATCTTGAATGAATCCTATTTGAAGTTTCAGTTTGTATACCCTCAAGAATTTTCAAGAATTGTTGAGCTTGGACTGATAAATATACAACCATGGGAAATACTAGTTGATGAGCGAGCTAAGCTAAGATACGAAGGACTCAAAAGTAGATACCCAGACAGAAAGATTATTCCTTTTGCGCAAAGAAGAGATTGTGATGATGTTGCTTGTTGGGATTTGAATAATGAAGGCAAACTGGTGATTATTCACGATTATGCTTCCGTGGGGTATGAGTTTGTTAAAGAGTATAATACATTTTGGGACTGGTTCCGGGAAGCTGTTGATGATATGATCGATTTTGTAAATGATGAAATTGTGTAATATCTCAAAAGAAGCAAAGCGAGCAAATTTGAATTGTGTTTATTGGCAATAGTAAAGTATAAAGCAGATGATTAGGGCAGACAAAATCAATCGTAACTATTTTTATCCTGACCAGTTTAGGGAAAGCGCAGCCGATTTTCTGACGGCTTACAAATTAGAGAAGGAAATTAGTTGTCCAGATAGTAAAAATAAGGAGGGATTGAAAGACAAGAGAAGCAGGGTTTGTAGATTCTGTCACAGAAAGTATCAGCATTCAATTGTTACTTTTTCAAATGACGCGCATGTGTTTTCTGAATTGTTAGGCAATAGATATTTAGTGTCAGATTTTGAATGTGATGAGTGTAACTTTATATTCAGTAAGTATGAAAGTGATCTTGCAAACTTTTTAGGCATTGTAAGAACCGTTCAATCGGTAAAAGCAAAGAAAATCCCAAAATTCAAATCTGCAGATAAGAAACTCGAAGCAGAAAGCACTCAGGATGACAATGAAGGAAATATTATTAAAATAAGGCGTTTTGATGGCCTTAATACCGTTTTCCAATTTGACGAAAAAAAGCAGGAAACTATAATCACCTACGAGAAAAACCCCTTTACGCCATTGAATGTCTATAAGTCAATTCTAAAGATGGCATTGTCAATTGTTGACGATAGGCATTTAGAGGACTATAAGTTTGCATTTGAATATTTAAGAACTAATAACCATGATGATAAATATTCTGGTTTTGCATTAATTAATAGCTATTCAATGCCGTTGACATTTCAATATGAGCAGCCAGCAGGAATGTTGTTTAGAAAGACGAATAACAATGATAATTTATTTACACATGTCTTCTCGTTTTCTGCATTAAATCAAATTTTTCAAATCGTATTGCCTTTTAATAGACAGGATGTTCCGCATTATACAGTTCCCGGAGGGGTCAATGTATTGTGGTGTCCACCATTGTTTGACGAGGATAATGAAGCTGCTATAAGATCTATTCATTGTAATTTGCATAATCTAAATTCAACAGAACGCCTTCGCCATCAAAAGGAATCATTTGTACTTCCGGGGCAAGCAACTTATGGAGAAAGCTTTGACGGCAGTAAAATCATAGGGATTGATTTGATTCGAGAAGAAGATAATGAGTGTGAGGAATAGCTTAACATCTAGTTTGTAAGTTAAAAGAGTGAGCGACATTAATAGGTTTAAATCAAGTTGATAATAGAAGTCGTATTAAATGAATCATCTAGAAAAATAGCAAAAAATGTAAACTCTAAGGAAGACTTTATACGCTTCATGGATGCTTTAATGAATGATTTTAAAATTAATTCTAATCAATGGGAAAATAATACCCTGACTGATTATTTAGCAGCAGTTCAAAATTGGACTGAAGACATTGAAGGGTACTATATAAATAATAATATTCCAATGCCTGAAAATATTAGCTGGAAAACCTTTGCTGATATTCTTATGGCGGCAACAATGTATGAGTAAAGTAATTTACCAATATAGTTGGTGGATGAAAAAGGATAAGGTGTTAATTCTGTTAAGCCGCATATTGCAAACATGTACGATTGGGGCTATGGCCTGACAGATAGTTTCTGCATGTAGCATAGTTGATGTTGAGATGAACAGCGGCTTTCTTGATAGAAGTGTATGTTTCTCCGGTACAGGCGTCCAGTATTAGCCGTCTTTTACGCTCGTTGGACTTGTATAAGCCGGTTTTATATGCGTGGATGGCATTTTCGGAATACGTCACCGATTCCAGATTTTCAATTGAATTATCCAGCTTATTGCCGTTTCGATGGTTGATGATAGGCTTGTTATAGGGATTTGAAATAAAAACCAAAGCCAGTAATCTATGTACATAATGTGTGGTTGATTGGCCGTATTTGCTTAGTGTAACAGATAAGTAGCCCTTGTTACTGATCCGTTGGGTGATAATTCGTTCCTTCTCGGGCTTATAATAGCCGGATTTGGTAAGTATGCGCCTGTTAATGCTGCGGATAGTTCCGAGAGTGTTTATTTCGTAGAATTGTTCATAATTGGGAATGGGAACCCGATGTTCCTGTGTAGTCATTTAATCATTCGTGGTGAATTTGAGAAACTGTTCGAGAAATGCCCTGAGAGGCTGAGGCACACGAGGTGCCAAGGGGAAAACGTAGGTGGTAGGTGTTTATCAATAGGTCTTAGTAGGCTATAGATCAGTTCTTGTAAGAAGGCGTAAAAGTGCTGCTATTCTTCTAATCTTAGGCGTTAATTCATTTTCCAACTATTGCTCACTGCTTCACTACTGTAAAGGGCTTACTTATCATCCCTTCTTACCAGAGTAGTAATTATCAACTAAACACACAAAGTCCCCATGTGAGTTTATTCAGTATAGAATCCAATCACATTAAAAACCTTATTCTATGTATAAGGCGTCAAATTATGCCTTTACTTTCAGTTGCTCCGTTTCAAGCCTCATAATATGGTAAACTCCTTCACCATATTACCCCGGTAGCTTAAACTGTTGTTCTCGTCATTTCGAGACCCCTACGACATACGCCGTAAATGGAAGGGTAATGCTACCAAGCAGCAACCTTATATAAAGAACTTTCGCTCCCCGTAGATGACATAAACTATCCCTTATGTTTCCCTGTTTGACAGGGCAGGGTTTACAAACCTACTGCCAATGGTGCTTCGCCTTTTCATCAGCTGCCTCCCATCGTATGGCCCCACTCCTCCGTGGAACCTATAGAAGCTATACAAACTTACGAAAATATAGTGACTTTTCCAAATATGGAAAGCGTATATAACTGAGATTCATTACTTTCTGAGGGTTGGTGCATGATAGTAATAAATCCTCCTACTGAGCGTTATAGGATCGCTTCACAAATTCAGTCAGGGTGAGCATTTCCTTTTACTTTCTGACTATTTGCATACTTCACAAATCAGTTCAGCGATACTATACAGCTAATAAGCTATCTCAGCCGCTAAATTCCGAGCAACACACGCCGGTAGAGGGCTGAATATTTTAACGCCCTCTTATCAGAAAATTATTACCATCAAATACTACAGTCGTATGAAGAAATGTCTATTGTTCCTCGGATTCTTGTTATTCTTGTTTAATTCATATTCACAGGACACTTTTATCAGCATTGAACAAGCTAATTATGTTCGGGGTGACGACCTTCATTGTGTTGGAGGATCACATTATTTGATTGAGATTACTTTCAATCTTAAAGCCAGATATATATTACTCAAAAATAAAGATACTGGGCAAGAGAACCGCTTTATTAATGTCGTACCCGGTGAAATCTCCAATTCATGGAGGGGGTATTCTAAAACTACCAAACAGGCTTTACTTTTTACCATTCTAACCAATAATGGTAGGGTGTGCATTTCTGTGGATGATAAAACAAGTGTTACATTATTCTTGGTTAATGGGGTGAAATCCAATCCTACCAAAAATCAGCATAAACAATAAATGCAATAGTGCGTTTAATTCACGACTGAGTCTGCTTACCGGCATCAAATTCAAATCTCAATCCCACTGAAATAGTGCCTTCCATCTATTAATACTATGGCATTTCTACTGTAATCGGTATGCTGAAATTCACGATATATGAGAGAAAGGATACCAAGTATTAACACCTCCGCCCCATGCCTCTGACGCTGCCAATACTCCCCGTACTTCCTACTTATCGAATTTTAATAGGGGAAGCTGGCTATTACAAATAATCAAAATCATTTAAAATGGTTACTATTTCCAATTATTTTATTCGTCAGAATAAAACAGGCGAGTCTTTTATTTCTCTGGAACTTACTGGTGATATTGAGTTTATTCAATCCTCCACCACAGGTAAATTCTATGCCTCAGCTAAACGTTGTTCTATTTCCTCGGTGTTTACTGAAGAAGTCGCAAAAACACTTGTTGGCAAGCAGCTTCCCGGAAGTATTCAGCGGGTAGAGTGCGAGGCATACGAGTATACAGTTGAGAAAACGGGAGAAACGATGTTGCTCTCCCATACTTACACTTACGTGCCTGATGAAAACCAACCACAGGCTACAAATAAGCCTGCTACTGTGGCAGGGTAGGCTTTATCAGGCTTTAATCCCTTTTTCTATTATGGATATTAAATACTGTGATTCCGGCAGCATTCTGTTAATTAATTCATCCGGGGTAATAAAAAGATTGTTCTGTCCTTTCCTTGTAAGAAGCAGGGAAGGGGCAGATTTATTTAAGCCGGGATTGTTGTTAAGGGTGGAAGAAGTAAGCTCCAATCCACAGGATGAGCTGCTGTACCTGATCTTTAATAAACCCTACCATCATTATTTATTTGAAATTACCGCCACTTTCTAAAATTGACTTATGGCTACAAACCTCGATACGACCAACCCGGCGTATATCACTTGGCAGTATCAGGAATTGAATTTTGGGCTTCTGGGAGGGCTTAAAATTGAGGGATTGGAGCGCATGCGTGTTACTCTGAAAGTAGAACACAAACAACAGGCTGTACGGCATAATCTCGATCTGTACAATAACGACAGCCTTGACAAGCTGGTAAGGCGCTGCGCTGAACGGTTTGCACTGGGTACCAGTTATATTTCTTCAGCTTTTGCCACCCTGATAAACCTGTTAGAAGCATACCGGTTGGAGCAGTTAAAGCAGCTGACGAAAGAGAAGGAACAAGTAAAGCAGCTTACTGAGCCTGAAAAGAAAGAGGCTGAGGCGTTCCTGAAACAGCCTGATCTGTTACAACGAACCAATGAACTGATTGGGCAAAGTGGGGTGGTAGGGGAAGAAAACAACCGTATTCTGATGTATCTGGTATTTACCAGCAGGAAACGAGAAGAACCATTGCATGTAATCAGTTTGGGCAGTAGTGGTACCGGTAAGACACATTTACAGTCAGGTGTGGGTGAACTTATACCACCGGAGGATGTAATTCAGATCACCAGCCTGTCAGAAAATGCCTTGTATTATTTCGGCAAGCAGGAACTTTCCCATAAGCTCATTTTGATAGAAGATCTCGATGGAGCAGGTGAGGTACTTTACCCGTTACGTGAACTGCAAAGCAAAAAGGTAATCACCAAAACGGTTGTTTATAAAAATCAAACAGGCGAAGCACAAACAGTTCATTTACGGGTGGAGGGTCCAATTTGTGTAGGTGGTTGCACTACAAAAGAATCGGTATATGAGGATAACAGTAACAGGAGCTTTCTATTGCATTTGGATGAAAGTAGCGAGCAGGACGAAAAGATCATGCATTATCAACGACTGAAGAGTGCTGGAAAGGTTGATTTCAAAGAGCAGGCAAGGGTAAGCAGCTCCTTCAGAATGTGCAACGGGTATTAGTGCCTGTTTCTGTGAGGAATCCATATGCAGAACTATTACAACTGCCACCCTGTGTATTTAAACCGAGAAGAACCAATGCCCACTATCTGGCATATATTGAAGCGATCACCTTTTACCATCAGTTACAAAGGGGGTTGAAAACAGATGAGCGTACTGGCACACTTTATATTGAAACCACCATTGAGGATATAAAGGAAGCTAATAAGTTACTAAGTGAAATTCTATTACGTAAGAGTGATGAATTAACCGGAGGTTGCAGGGGGTATTTAGAACAGCTTAAAGCCCTATTACAGAGGCTGGAACAAACCACCTTTACTAATAAAGATGTTCGCACTCATTTAAGACTACCCGGTACTACTGTACGGCGGTACAACCATGAATTACTTCAGAACGGATATATTAAATTGCAGGAGAAGGACAAGCATCAGGGCTATATTTACGAAATTGCCAGCTACGAAGAATATCAGCAGCTACAGAAGTCAGTAACTAATGTATTAAATGAAGTATTAATACGCCTGCAAACTGGGGAGCCACCCATGAGCCAAACCACCACTGGCTCAACCAAACCCAAGCCAGATAAGAAGAAGGACTCAGCGAGCCAATAAACCACCGGAAAGGGTACATCTACTTTATGCCATCGGATAATCATATTAAAAAATGTAGACTGGGATAATGAGTGAGTTTCACTCATTACGTGGTGGGAGTTTTTCATGTGCCATTCCCCCGCTGGGTTTCCACCCGGCGGGCTTATTTTTTATTTCTAAACACCAAATCAATCTTATTGCCTTTATTATGGAAAAGCAGCTACCACAACTTACAGCGACTGAAGTTCGCCTTGTGTATAAGACAAAAGTAAAGCCATCTGACAGGGTTCAATTAAGCAATTCAGTAGAAACGTATAAGTTTCTTATATCAACATGGGATGAGGAAAAACTTGAATTACAGGAACAATTCAAGGTCATACTTATGAATTGCAAGAATCGCGTATTAGGAATATATGAATTATCAACTGGAGGGATGACAGGCACAGTAGCAGACCCCAAATTAATATTTATGGCAGCCCTTAAAGCCAACGCCAATACAATCATAGTTGCTCATAACCATCCTTCCGGCGATCCGAATCCAAGTATAGTGGACAAAAATTTAACCAAGAAAGTTAAAGACGCCGGTCAACTGCTGGATATTTCTGTTCATGATCACATTATTGTCACCAGAGATTTCTATTATTCATTTGCTGACATGGGGCTTATGTGATTCAGTAGGGATTCTATTTACTGTTCACACAAAATTCAATCAAATTATGAAACTAAAGCAAGAGGTGTTGAAGACCATTAATACACCCCAAACCAGACGGCGATTAATGGATGCACTGGGCTGTACTGAATTTACCATTGCCCGGTACATTCAAAGGAAAAGCGATAACCTTACTAAAGCAGCAGCTCTAAAGGTTATCCGGAAGGTAACTGGATTGCCTGATAACGAAATTCTGGAAGAATAATTTAACTCATCACATGAAATTAGTAATTGCGTACTACCGTATTTCGACCGAAAAGCAAGGGAGAAGTGGATTAGGGCTTGAATCTCAGAAACATTCTGTTAGGCATTACTGCGAATCAAATGGATTTCAACTGCTGATGGAGATTCGGGAAGTAAAGTCAACGCGTAAAAGGAGGATATATTTAGAAAATGCTTTTACACTTTGTCAGAAGCACAACGCGGCTTTAATTGTAGCCCGGCTTGACCGTTTAGGTCGTGATGTTGAAGAAATCGCACATAATATTAAACTGCCTGTTGATATTATTGTTGCAGACAATCCCCATGCAAACCGTTTTACTATTCATATTCTGGCAGCAGTAGCTGAAGAACAACGCCGCACAATAAGTGAGAATACAAAATTAGCTTTACAGGCAGCAAAGAAAAGAGGTGTATTATTAGGCAGGAATGGTATTGCCCTTGCTGAAAAGAATAAAGAAGCGGCAAATGTATTTGCAAAGAAACTTCAACCCACTATTTTAAAAATCAACGCGGAAGGAATTCGCAGTACAAGAAGAATAGCCAGTGAGTTAAACAGGCTGGAAATACCAACATTTAGAACAGGTGGCAGATGGCATAGAACAAGCGTCTATAATTTACTGTCGAGGTTAGGAATAAAAGCCAAGTACCGGGTTAAACCATCACCAGCATTGCAAGACCCGGCTTCAATCCGGTAAATAGGTGTGGCGTCAAAGCGCCCCTGAAGTAAAAATGCCGCCAGTTTTGCCCCGCACAACGCCATTCAAAACTGTCACCATTTTTCCACCCTTCGCTTTGCACCACTCCGCCCCGCATTCCATCTGCCATGCCTGCACACAATGCCAGACTATGGCATCTGGCGGGGCTCCACCTTCTTGTTATGCTGCACCGGCGACCACTGCGGACTTATTCAATAAGTGAGCCTTCCGCCACCCATGCCACCACACAAAGCTATTGGGGCGGCTACAGGCGTTTAACAAGGACTTACAGCGGTTAAATGGTGCTTCCGTATAGCTTCCACTACACAGGGCTTCCACACAGCTATACTTCCAGCCCCATTATCCGCAGGTGGTATGCAGCGGTGCAGCGCCAGCAGTAACGCTTCTCAACCGTTGTTTATAGCCACCATCATCGTTGCCCTGATCAACTTCATTAAAAGTGCAGGGTGCAATCTGCCGCCGTGATGGGCTATTGAACAATTCCCATCTACAGTAACACGTTGGCTTCAGCAATGCCAATAGAATGATGAATGAGCAGCAAAATTACAGGCAATTGTAACATTTCATCATTCTATTGTCATATGCTGTAACATTTATTAATTAAACAATCAAATATGAACAAAAACAAAAGAGACAATCCCTTTGCCCGGCAACAACAATTTGATTTTATGTTGCCAATGCAGTTTTTACTGATATGCCGGTTACTTCAGGTGAATCCCCGAAAGGTGTTGTATCAATTTATGGTGGACCTTGCTCATGAATCCTACGCCACAGGTTCCGAACAGAAGATAGCAGCGAAAGATTATTTCATGAGCTGCGGGTACGGTTTGGAGCAATACACTGACGGAGAAATTGAACAATTATTCGACGAGTTGGATAACATCGCAGCATTATGGCCAAAGAATGGACCTCCTAAACTTGTTAATCTGCACGCTAGGTGGCGAAAAAGATATTATAAATATTGGTATCGGAAGTGGTATGGTCGATTCAGAACAAAGGTGGTGAAAATACAGTAGGCTTTTATTTATCATTAATTCAGCTTTATGAAAGGATTACCGCTTCAATCAGCCCATTACCTGTACTGGTTACAATCTTATGAACAATGGTTACAAATAATCGGATATTCTGAATCTGCTATCAAAAACTGGCCTGTACATGTACGGGAATTATTACATTTTCTGGAAAGTAGACATATCCATCATATTTCCCTGATCGATAATCTTCACATCAACCAGTTTATCGGGCATGTGAAACACAGAAGTAATACCATGCGGGAGGGCGCATTAAGCAGTAGCGCAATAAATGCTATTATTAATTCCGTTAATAGCTTTACCGGGTATTTGAACACCACAGGTAAGTTTGCACTCGACTATACAGTAGAGCGGGCTGAAGATGATATAAAGCTGCCTACTGTCCTTTCTATTCAGGAAATAAAACAGTTATACGATGCTACTTTTCTACCCCATAGAAATAAGAGCATTGCATTGGGACAGAGAGACAGGGCTATCATCGCCATATTTTACGGCTGTGGCTTAAGAAAAATGGAAGGTACAGCGCTCAATCTGGATGATATTGACCTGAATAAGAAGCTGGTATTTGTAAGAAGGGGTAAAGGAGGGAAACAGCGGTATGTACCTATTGCCACTAAACACGCCGATGATATACGCAGTTACATAACAGAAGGGCGGGAGTGGTTTCTATATGAACATTACGCGCGAGATTACAACAATAAGTATGCAAAAAGAAAGCAGGTTCCAGATGACGGAGCCTTTTTTATTTCCCAGCATGGTGGTAGAATGACTGTTTTTTATAAACGCCTTACTCACCTGAAAGAAAAGGCTGGTATTGAAAAACAGTTCGGCTTACATGATCTCAGGCATAGCATAGCCACCCATTTACTGCAGAGTGGCATGCCCATAGAAGAAATATCCCGGTTTCTGGGCCATAGCTCCCTTGATAGCACCCAGATATACACCCATTTAACAAACAACTTAAACCATGAACCAGATGGATGAGTTTGAACGGTATTTGCAGACGACGAAACTGAGTGCCACAACTATTACCAGCCATAGTTACAATGTGAAGCTGTTCACCCAGTGGCTGGAAAAGGAAAGTCATCTCGATCCTGCCAGTGTAGGATATAATGACCTGCTCACCTATATTCAGTATGAGAAGCAAAAGAATGTAAACCCGGCAACCATTAATCTACGGCTGGCTAGCATTACCTATTATTTCGACTACCTGAAAAAACAGGGCGACGTAAAAAATAACCCTGTAAAACAGCTACGGGTAAAGGGGACCGTGAAACGGGTTATTGAGAATCCTTTGAGCCCGGAGGAACTACAGGCCCTATACGATCACTATAGGCTATTAAAGAAGGCTTCCCAGCACCAGCATAACACAGACCTTGTCCACCAAAGAAACGTCGTAATAGTGGGTTTAATGGTGTTTCAGGGGATACACAGTGGGGAGCTTCAGAAGATGGAGGTGAAGGATGTTTCAGTAGATGCAGGAACGATATATATCCCATCCACTGGAAGGAGTGCCAGTAGAAGCCTATTGCTGCAATCAGCGCAGATTCTGCCCATCCATGAGTATCTACAGGATACCAGACCCCAGTTAAAGCCCAAAGGGGAGGAACTATTTCCCGGTAGCCTTTCTAACATAGTTACTCGGCTGCAACAGGAGCTACAGGGCATTAATCCGGCATTAACCAATGCCCTGCATATTCGGGGTTCTGTATTCATAAACTGGGTTAAACAGCATAATAAGCGGCAGGTTCAGTATATGGCAGGTCATAGGTATATCAGTAGCACAGAAGTCTATGCAATGCAGGAAATGGAAACTTTGCAGGACGAATTGAGCAAACATCACCCATTTGGATAATAACTAAAATTCATTAAATTTGTTGAAAATCAATGTATTTATGACACCAGCTAATATTCGTCAGAAACTACATCAGTACATAGATAAAGGGGATGAGAAGTTATTAAAACTGATGTACGCAGTGGCAAAAGAATATAACGAGGAGGATGATTTCGAATATGAGTTCAGTGAAGAAGAAATAAAGCTTTTTGAGGAACGAAGAGCTAAACGTTTAAGCGGTGAAAGTAAAACCTATAATTGGAAAGAAGCCAAGGATATGATTACTGGTAAAAAGAAGCCGGAATGAGTTATGAGATAGTATTACAGTCAGAAGCTATTTGGGATTTACAAGAAGCTTTTGACTGGTATGAAAATCGAAAGAAAGGATTAGGGTTTGAGTTTATTGAAGAATTGGAAAGTGGCTATTTGAAGATCAGCGAACACCCTTTACGTTATCCTCCGATTAATACTCAGTTTAGAAGAATAAGAATTAACCGTTTCCCTTACTTGGTTGTTTATGAAGTAGAAGGTAATAGTGTTATAATTAACTCGGTAAGGCATGTAAAAAGAAAACCGAAATACTGAACTGTAAATACAAAGCTGTGTCAATTTGATGCAGCTTTTTTATTTGGTTAAGGCGAAGGAGAGAGTAATTCAAAAAACTGAGGAAGGGAATCACAACTAGATTGTGTAGTTATTTCAATTGGTAATTGAGCTTAATCAATAAATAGTTTTTCGTTTCGGGCATGCCGAAAGGTGATAATCTTCTAAAATCCTTGTCCTATCTCACTTCTACTAAGAACTCAAAAACTGCTGAATAGGCAAACCATTTAGGTAATGTACTCGCTACGGTGTCAGATCGCAAATTCGGTGTATCTTTAAGCGACACAAGCTCTTTGATTTCTTACTACGAGCCGGATATTGTTACAGCTCAGGATTATTATCCGTTTGGGATGATGAGCCGTGTAGCATTGCCGAATAGTGGTGTGCCGTATAAGTTTGGATTTAATGGCAAGATGAATGATAATGAGGTGAAGGGGTTGGGATTGCAGCAGGATTATGGGATGAGGATTTATGATAACAGGGCGGGGAGGTTTCTTTCCGTAGACCCACTTACAAGGGATTATGCAGAATTAACACCCTATCAATTTGCAAGTAATTCTCCAATTCAAGGAATTGATTTAGATGGTGGTGAACTACAATTGGTGACAGACTGGCTTGCAGATAAAGCAAAAGCCAGTGGCCATCCTACATTATCTGGATTTGTTCGAGGTCTCGGTGCTTTAGATATAGAAGCCCAAAAAGCTCACCTTATGGTAAATTCCGCTACAGGTAATTACAGGGCTGTAGCAAAACAGTTGTACGGGTATAGTCTCAAAGGGATGGTCGATAATTTAGAGGCAACAACTAAAAGAGCTATCAATGATAATGACCAAGAGGCATATGGGGAATTATATAGTTTTGTCTTTTTAGGTGCATTGGGTGATGCAGGAATGGGAGAGCCACCTGCCATTGAAGGATTTAAATTCTCAGAGCACCCTGTTGCTAAGACAAATAAGCTAGCTATAGAAGCTCATGGTAATGTTGAAGCCATAGAAGGTAATGCTGCAAACACAACCACTAATAGGGTCAATGCAACGGGTAAAGAAGGGTCATGGTCTTCTTCAAGTGGTGGGCAAACGATTAATTCGAAGAATTTAAAATTAGGACATAAAGAATCTACAATTACTAGTTCTTCTTCATATCAGAAAATTAAAAAACTGTCTGACAAAGAATTAATTGAAAGCGTTCTTCATCCCAATGAATATGATCCTGTAAGAATTAATGCAAAAACAGGTACACTTTCGGATGGTAATACAAGAATATATGAGATACAGCGGAGAGGCTTGAGTGTGGATGTGCCAGTAAAGGAGTATTATCCAGATGACTCAATGTTTCCAACCCCCAAAGAACCACCAACTAAAAAGCAATAATTATGGAAAAGAAGTTTTTATTGTATGTATTGTATATTACTCTTATTGAGATAAGAGAGCGTAGTTATGAAAGTAAGGATGAAAGAATATATGGGCTATGCGATTTGTTACATAATATTCCACTACGGCTGGACTCTGAAAAAGGGATAAAGGAAGCGTATGAAAGGCTACTTGAAGATGTCGAAACATTAGGGATATACGATTGGCTCAATGCACGTAAGCAGGAATTTTATCAAAGTTATCCTGAATACGAAGAGGGTGACAATGCATAATGTTTTAATCTAGTTGGTGATCGAAAAGTAAAATCAAAAGTATATAACCGGGCACACCACTGGTTTTTAAAATAATTCATTGAAGGAGGTCAGCAATTGCCTCCTTTTTTATTTCACCCCATTAAAACTCTATTACATGACAGTACTCAATACTGAAAACCGGGAATACATAACCTGGCAGTATCAGGAATTGAATTTTGGGCTTCTGGGCGGCCTTAAAATAGAAGGAATGGAAAGAATGCGTGTAACCCTGAAAGTTGAATACAAACAACAAGCGGTACGCCACAACCTGGATTTGTACAACAATGAAAGTCTGGATAAATTGGTACGCCGGTGTGCTGAAAGGTTTGCACTTGGTACCAGCTACATTGCTTCGGCTTTTGCCACCCTGATAAACCTGTTAGAGACGTACCGGTTGGAACAATTGAAATTATTGGCCAAAGAAAAGGAACCTGTAAAGCAGTTAACCGAATCAGAAAGGAAGGAAGCTGAAGCATTTTTAAAACAGCCTGGTCTTTTACGCCGAACCAATGAGCTGATTGGGCAAAGTGGGGTAATTGGTGAGGAAAACAACCGGTTACTAATGTACCTGGTATTTACAAGCAGGAAACGGGAAGAACCATTGCATGTGATCAGCCTGGGCAGTAGTGGTACAGGTAAAACCCATTTGCAGGAAAAGGTGGGTGAACTTATACCGGTAGAAGATGTAATCCAGATCACCAGTTTGTTAGAAAATGCATTTTACTACTTCGGTAAACAGGAATTGAAACATAAGTTGATCCTGATCGAAGATTTAGACGGCGCAGGAGAGGTGCTATTAGATCGTTAGTTAAATGGGTGTAGATTTGGGTGGAATCAAGGGAGCTATGGCCCAGGAATCGGGCAATTTCCTCTATGGGCATACCACTTTGCAATAAATGGGTAGCAATGGAATGACGCAGGCTGTGTAATCCGAACTCTTTCTCAATGCCTGCTTTTTCTTTCAGGTATTCCAGGCGCTTATAGAAAACTGTCATCCTGGTTCCATGCTGGGCAACTGGGCAAAAAAGACCAAGAAGTATTAATCGAAAAACACATTCCTCAAAGCAATATCAAAACCGAATCAATGATACAAGAACTGATTGAACAACTAGAGTCAACATGGGAAGTTGATACGGGCTTTTTCTATAAACTTCGTCAAGGCATATTTGACAGAAACCTTAATAATGAATTTCTTAATTTACTTAAAACAATTTCCTTTGAGGATGATGAAATGATTTCAAGCCGTGTAGTTTCATTGCTATGGTATATACCATTATTTATGGAATGGCAAAAGGAACGAGTGGGGAAAACCATGGGTATTGAAGAATACAATATGTTAAAACAAAATATTGAAAATGAATTGGAGAGGATACTTGGCGTTCCATAGTGGTAAAGTCTTAATCTGGCAATGCCGGTAATGTATCATTCTAATTGGAGAACGAAAAAAGTAAAATCAAAACCATATAACCGGGCGCACCCTGGTTTAATGAAAATTTGATCGAAGGAAAAAGGGGAGCAAGTATTGAAAGTAGCGTTTCGGATGCCTGGCCATGGAAATATGAATTGATGTCATCGGAAAAAGTAACTAAATTGATCCAGGAACAGGATAGCCATTATCTTCTGCTAATTCCTATGGTGTCAGATATAGCAGCCAAAATTGAAGTGTATGATCTGGCCAGTATGAGATCAATTATAGCAATTGAAGGAAGTGCAGGTTTAAAAAAATACTGGGTTCGCAATAAGGAAATCCAAAAGCTGGTAGACAAAATTAACGGTGATAATACAAACAGAAGATAATTACACTGCAACTTCCACGAACTTTAGGCCATGCTATAAGCATGGTGAGTAATGGGGCATTGAATCCAATCTCCTATCAAATACCTGGGTCCGCTTTCCTGGAATTTCCACTCACAGTTTTTTTTTATTGGTTTCGGATCAAATGCAAGAACTGATTTTAAAAGATACGGGATATTAATTCAAAAAATTGTAACTGGTGAGATTTATATTATATATCCATCTCGCAATAATAGTATTGCCCCCATGTTTTACATATGGGCAACAAACAAAGTATACCAAAACTCCTGCAGTTGGTATTCATTTGGAGCTACTCAGTTTTAAAAAAGCAGATACTTCCAGTTTTTTGGAAGGTACCCCCCAGTTGGGTGTCGGCATCCAATATCAAAACAACATTTCATCACATATAGTCTTTACTTCTGCTCTGTCCGGCGCCTTTATTGAACAGGCTCAAAGAAAAGATGGGAAGAAGGATTTATTCCTGGAGGCAAACTTATCACTCCGGGCAAATTGTTTTAAGCAGGATAAAATATTTAATCCATACGTGCTGATGGGGGCGGGGTTGTCAAAATATAAGGATAGTTATAACCTCAGTACGCCTGCCGGTATTGGCTGTCAGATAAATTTGAGCGCAAACGTGTTTTTATTGATCAACTCCCAATACCGTTTCGCTTTTACTGATAGGCAATACAATCACTGGGTTAACAGTATTGGAATCGCAGGGGCTATCAACCGGAAAAAGGTTAGTAAGATAAAGCAAGCTTCCATACCAGTTACAACAATCACCAGTCCGATAGACTCAGACGGCGATGGTATCATTGATAATGAGGATTCATGCCGGCTAGTGGTTGGAGTAATCAAATACCATGGATGCCCGCCACCTGACCGTGACCAGGATGGTGTTGAAGATTCCTTGGATAAATGTCCTGATAACGCAGGTAATGCTCGTAACGGTGGCTGTCCTGAAGTAACAGCCGAAATAAAGCAACAAATAAATGGTACAGCAACAAGGATCTTCTTCGAAACGGGTAGCTTTAAATTATTGCAACAATCCCATGGCCCGTTAAATGAACTGGCGCAGATTTTAAAGGAAAACCCTCAAATACATCTACTGATAGAAGGGCATACGGACAATGCTGGCACCCCTGCCAGTAATCAGCTGTTGAGTGAAAACCGCGCCCGAACGGTATTCATCTATTTAACAGGAGTCGGCATTAGCAACAACCGGCTTCAATATCGGGGATTTGGCCAGGATAGACCAATATCCGACAATGCCACTGTGGAAGGCCGGGCTAAAAACAGGAGAGTGGAATTGAAGGTGTTGTAACGTATCCGTTGTACCGGAAATAATTGCTGATATTGGTTTGGATGCTGCTGATAGGCTTTGTGATCAAAATAATAAGCCCCCAATGGGTCGTATAACGAAAACCATGCCTTCGTCGACTTTTACTGATTTTTCTCATAAAATACCAGCAATTTGCTTCTATCTTTGCACTCGTTTTGAAACATGTCGCTATCATATTAGTGTTTTTGGGTCTGCTGGTGCAATCGTTCAATAAGCTGTTTATTGTATTAGACCTCCAGCTGAACAGCAGCTTTATTGCCAAAAACCTGTGTGAGAACAGAGACAAGCCCCAAATGCATTGTAATGGGAAGTGTCACCGGATAAAGGTGATGAAACAGGAACAGAAAAAAGACCAGGACAATCCAGAACGCAAAGCGGAAAATAAATTCGAGCTCATTTGTTTTGCTCAACAACAGGCAAAACTGGTCCCTGCCTTTAACTACACGACTATTTACTATCCACGTTTAAAGGAGACTATTTATTCAGGTTTCTCCACGACCGCCTTTCACCCTCCACAGGTATAATGTTTTATTGTAATTGAATGGCCATTCAGGTAAAATACTGATATGGTGAACGTATTATGCACACTACTTTAAGAAAGGCAAATGAAATACCTGATAGTTATTATCCTGGCTATATACTGTACCAGTTGCGCTAATACTGCGCCTAAACAATTAATCGCGCCGGAGCAGGCAATACAAATAGATTCAATTCCGGGTCAATGTCCATTCCTTACCAAAGATGAAAATGGCAACACTGCCATGAGCTGGGTACGAATGGTAAACGACAGTACCTCCGCTTTTTGCTATGCTATCTGTAAAGATGGAAAAACGTTTGGTACGCCGGTTGTAATTCCCAACAGCAGTAACATTCAACCGCATGGCGAAAACCTGCCCAAGATCATTTTCAAACCATCCCATGAAATAATAGCTTTATGGGGTGCGGCCAATCCAAATCCTAAAAACAAGTATTCCGGTTTGGTATTTTATGTGCAGTCGTTTGATGCCGGAAAAAACTGGACGGCCCCCAAACCGCTGGTCAACGATACCGCCAGTTACGATCAGCGATATTATGACATCGCTTTATTGCCCAATGGCGAAGCGGGTATTATCTGGCTCGATAACAGAAAAACAATCCCCAATGAAGGCTCGGCCTTGTTTTTTGCCACCACCCAGGGGCGCAATGGTTTTGAAAATGCCCGGTTGATCAGTCAGCCTTGTTGCCAATGCTGCCGCACCGATCTTTTTATTGATAAAAAAGGAAGTATGCATGTGTTGTACCGGGGTATTATCAACGACAGCATCCGTGATATGGTGCATATGGTATCAACCGATGCGGGAAAAACTTTTACGGCGCCTGAAAGGATCAGCAACGATAACTGGGTGTTGAATGGTTGTCCGCATACCGGCCCGGCCATGACGGAAAACGCAGACGGATTGCATTTCTCCTGGTTTACCGGCGGAAAAATAAAGGGTTGTTTTTATACGAGATCTACAGATAATGGAAAAACATTTGTTCAGCATGACAGTGTAAGTGCACAGGGCTCTCACCCCCAACTAGCCTCCTTAACAAATGGAACGGTGGTGATTGTTTGGGATGAATCGAAAGTGGTGAATAGTAAGCTCAATAAAAAGATCGGCATCCAGGTAAGAGACAAGGACGGAAAAAGTGAGGGGCTCAATTTTTTAACTGCCGATAGCGCGTCTGCCAGCTTCCCGGTTTTGTCAACAGTAAACGACCACCAATCGATGGTAGCTTATACATTGAACAACGGTGATAAGCCATATATAACCTATCAATTGGTTACTATAAATTAAAATAAACCGAATGAAACTCAATTTATTGTTTGCCCTGTTTTTATCAACGGTATTGTTTGCCTGTAAGAACTCGGGTAGTAATACCGATACAGTAGAAACTACTCATAAAGATTCAGTGGCTGCTGTTCCCAAACAACCTTTTGAAGGCGTTGAATTTGCCAGTAAAAAAGACGTGGCCTGTGGCATGATGCTGACTGCAGGTGTAACCGATACCGCCCATTACAATGGTAAAGTCTATGGCTTTTGTTCAAAAGAATGTAAAGCTGATTTTCAAAAAACACCAGACGCTTTTCTGGCGTCGAAGTACAGGCAGTAATCAAAGAAAATGGCGAGATATATCATGTTATATCTCGCCAAAACAGGCTAAAAAAGGCGATTTTGGCAGCATATAATTATTACGTATTCATAATTAACTGAAATTCAGTTAATATAACCGCTCTGAGGCAAATTTGCTGGCAGCGATGCAAATTTAAAAACTATATTTTACTCCCAGCTGTCCCTGCCAGCGGGAGTTAATAGGATCAAGCGTGTAATAATGTCCGTTAATACCGGTTGGTTTAACAAAATTAAAAGTAGGTAAATAACCACTCGATGGTAAGCCAACTGAAAACTGCGGTGTGCCGCCGCCAGGCACGGCTACCGGCTGGCCATTGCCTTCGACATTGTAATTCGCAAACTTCAGAAAGTTGACCGTGTACTGGTTTACATTGGTAACAAAATTTACATGCCCCCAGTCATTGTTAAGCAGGTTCAATACATTGAAAATGTCCAGGCTCACCTGCACGGCATGTTGTTTATTGGTAGTACTCAGTTTGAATTCATGCATCAGTTTCAAATCAAGCTCATGGATCCACGGTGTACGCAAACCGTTTCTTTCGGCATATTGTCCTCTTCTTGTTTTCAGGTAATTGTCATCATTGATAAAACTGTTCAGGTCCTGCCACTGCTGGGCAGCAGAATATTCCTGGCCGTTTAACGTATAAGCTACTAACCTGATGTCGTTTTGGTCTTTAGAAATGTATGGCAGGGGCGTGTTGGTGCCACCAGTACCGGGGGCCGACTGATAAATAAGACTGTAAGGACTGCCCGACTGTCCCTGATAGAAAAAAGATAGAGACGTTGTATTTTTAGGATCCCAGTGAAAATAGGCGCCAATGCTGGCAACAATTCTATGGCGAAGATCAAAGTTGGAAAAACCCATGGTAGGACTGTTGGCAACAATAGTGGGGTTTAAATTAAAATTACTTTCCCACGAGTTACGAATTCCATTACTTACATCCTTGCTGTAGCCATACGTATAAGCCACGCTCCAGTTCAGGTCTAACGTTTTAACGGGACCCAAACGCATGTTATTGGTGGCTTTACTAAGCTGTGCCGTCAGGTTGTACCGATAGCCATCTTTGGTGTTGGTAAGAAAATAAACATTTGAATATACACTGTTGTATTTGCCATTGGCTCTTCCGTTTCTGCCAACATATACCGGTGTTTGTGTGGGGCCCGTTGAAAAATACTGTACGGAGTCGAACAGGTTGATCTGCTGGAATTTGATGTCGTACAACGTTTTTGTATACAGCACATCAACGGTCAGTTTGTATCCCTTCCCGAATTTGTAGTCAACCGCTACATTGCTGCGCCAGACCCGGGGCAATTTAAAATCATTATCAACCACATCTATTTCCCGGGTGTTCGCCTGGTTGCCTGCGCCATACAGCGCTGCATATTTTGCTACCGTGTCTTTTAACCCATAGGGGTTGATGGCCAATGGAACTTTTTGTGAAGCTGTAGGACCATTCCAGTCGACATTGCCATAGGTGTAACCATTCAGGGTATAACCATAACCCATCCAGGCAAAAGGTATCCGGCCAATAAAAATGCCCGTACCGCCGCGAATGACTACCGAGCCGTTTCCTTTCACATCAAACGTAAATCCTAATCTGGGTGAAACGCCCACCTTCCCCAGGTATTTGTTCTCTAATTCATTAAATGGCGTGTTTGTATACGTTGGTGGATTATACCGCGAATCGGCTACCGTGTTATGCAGGTTTGAATCCACGCCGGGTTGGGTGCCAACTGTTGAATAGTCGAACCGGATGCCCGGGGTTAATTTAAATTTTTTCGACAACGTGATCTCATCCTGGGCATATAAACTCAGCAGGCTAACGGTAAATGGGTTGGGCGGGTTGTTGTAGATGGTCTCCCGGTCGTTGGGCAGTTTATCGGGATTGCTGGAAAATGCACCCCGGATGCGGCTGGGGTTATCGTTAAGAAAACTCGATACACCCCGCGCATATTCCCAACGGCCATTCCACGAGTTGATAAAACCGTAAGTAAGGTCATAGATCTCATTGTGTGTACCGATGGTGAATTTATTGATGCCTTTGATGAAAGTAAGGTTATCACTTATCTCGTACGTTTTCTGCTTCATATTATAAATGGAAGCTTCGCGCCAGGTGCCTGCCCAAACTCTGCCATTGTCGATATCAATAAAAGGCGCCAGCGGTTGCGGAAAGTCGCGGTACTCGTGTACATCGATAAAACTAACATTCAACTGGTTGCTGATGGCGTTGTTTATTTTGGTTTTCAACTCAGCTACCAGGTTCCAGTTTTTGGTATGTTGGGTAAAGTCGGTACTTCCAAACTGAAAGTTGGTGGAAGAACGTTCCAGGTTATTGCCCCAGCCATTGGTGTAAATGGCCCGGAAGGTAAGCGTGTTTTTCGCATTGATATTAAGATCGAAACGGGCAAAGAGTTTGTCGCTGTTGGTAAATAATTTATAGGCTTCCATATAACTTCCTGCCTGATATCCTTTCGATTGCAATTGCCCGGCAATTTCCTGTGCTTCTGTCAATGTAATAGCTGCGCCGGGATCGCCCACATTGTAGAAGGTGGGTTCCTGCCGGCGGGTCTGCTCAAAGTTCACAATAAAGAAAGCTTTGTTTTTTATAATCGGTCCGGATAGTGTAGCCCCATATTGGTAATCATGAAAGTCGGAGCCAATTTTTTTCTTCTGGCCATCTACACTTTTTCCCATCAGGGCCTGACTTCGGCCATATCCGTATATAGAACCATGAAAATCATTGGTGCCGCTTTTGGTGACTGCATTTACACTGCCGCCGGTAAAATTACCCAGCTTCACATCATAGGGTGCCAGTTGTACCTGCACCTCCTGGATAACATCGAGGCTGTAGGGGTTGGTGCGGGTACCGGACCCTGCCGCGCCCGACTGGCCGCCACCGCTCACACCGCCAAAAGAGTTGCTGAAGCCGATGGCATCGTTGTTAATAGCGCCATCAACGGTGAGGTTATTATAACGGAAATTGGTACCTGCAAATGAGTTGTTGTTCGATTGGGGGGTGAGTCGCGTGAAATCGGTGATGCTTCTGCCCAGGGTAGGCAACGTAGTTAACTGTACCCGACCCACTGTTGTTCCGGCAAGCAATGTTCTGCGTCCTGTAGAGGTAACCACCACTTCAGTAAGTACCTGGTCTTTTTGCGCCAGTACAATGCTACCGGCTGCATTATTTCCCAGTGTAAGATTTACATTGGTTAACGTGTCTGCTTTAAAGCCTGTTGAAGAAATAATGATGGTGTATGGGCCGCCCGGTTTTAAGTTAGGCAAAATAAAAATGCCTTTGTTGTTGGCTTGCGTGGCAGAAACATAACCGGTGGGCTCGTGTTTTACTGAAATAGAAGCGTTGGCAAGTGGTACGCCCTGAGCATCTGATACCAGTCCGTTTAAGGTGGCAGTAGTTTCCTGTGCCTGTAATTGCGTGCAGGAAATGAAACAACATGCCAGTAGTTTAGGCAGGAACCTCTTCATGGCAATCGAGTTTGTCGATAAAGGTACCCGGGTAGTATTACCGCTATATTACCTTTTAGTTAAGGGGCGCATTTAACTGTTAAATGAAAATTGGCTTTCAACTCTGCATTGGCCTTTTCGAGCAACTGGTATTTTTCTTTTAGGGCAAAGTGTAATTGCTCCAGCTTTCTTTCTGAATTTGAATGTTTTCGTTTTTTTTACGAAATATTGATTTAATGTTTTAAAAGATAGTAACTTTAAAACACTGTCGTAATACTTGTTACGATCAGCTTATACATCATTACTTTCTTTCGCTTTAACCCACAGCCGGCAGCATTTCCCTATAAAGATTATCCCACAACATTGACCCTTCTCCCAATGAAACCAGGTTTTCGGTAGTAACACTTAAAAAATTGGTATGACCTTACATGTTTTTATTATTGATGATGATGAGGACGAGCTGATGGTAATCTCAAAAGCGCTTGAAAGTTTAAACATTGCTTTTACCTGCACCTGGGCAACAAACGGAGAGCAAGGTTTAAAACAACTGCCTAATTTAAGACCGGATATTATTTTTGTCGATTATCAAATGCCCGGAATGAATGGCCTGGAATGCGTACGTGCTATCAAGAGGTTGTCGCATTGCAAGGCTACACCGGTAATCTTACACTCTACTATAATGGAACAGCGCATTAAAATAATTGGTCTTAACCTGGGCGCTGCAGCCTGTATGAATAAATCAGAATCAGTTCCGCAATTAACTCATTTTCTGGACAGCTTTTTACACGAACATGCATTGATCGTTTGATGGTAATACAAGGAAATAATTCATTTATAAAGTATTAGCGCATTAAAACGACATTAACGACGGATTTTACAATTTTATAATATCAGCAAACAGTTTACAAAAGTAGTTTTGCCCCGTAAATGAAAACTGCTTTTGCTGATACACAGATATTGGATCCGGTAGATCTGCAACGGTTCGATGAATTGTATTTCCAATACAATCAGGCCGTATTCGCTAACATACTGAAGCTGGTGCATCAATACGATGTAGCGGAGGACCTGTTGCAGGAAGTATTTATGGCCCTGTGGGAACATCGCCATAAACTCGATGGAGAAAAAGTATCAGGCTGGTTATTTGTTACCAGTTATAACAAGTCGCTAAAATATTTGCAACGGCAAAAAAAGCAGGCTACCACTGCTTTATCAGACACCACCGTCATAGAGAACGAATTCGCTACAGACGATACGCCCTTAGAAGAAGTATATAATATGCGGCTTTCCATGATAGAAGAAGCCGTGAACCTGCTGCCCGAACGCAAGAAAAAAGTATTTATGTTGTATCGCTACGAAGGTAAATCCATGGAAGACGTAGCGGGCATGCTCAATATTTCCGTTCACTCCGTTAAAGACTACCTCAAACAATCGAACCGCTTTATCAGAAATCACATCGCCCGCCAGCACATCGAACAGGGCATTGCCATTTCTGCTGCCTTACTGGTGTATTTTAATTAGGATTTTTTCGCCCCACCCATCCTCTCCGCCAGCCGGCGGAAGGAGATAGATGCATTTATCTCCCCCTCTATTGGAGGGGACGGGGGGAGGCGATAACAATTCCGTAATACAAAACGGCATCCCCTTTTTTGTGAAACCGGGTATTTAGGGGGAACAATGCAACTAATCATCACCATACAGAAATCGCTCAAACGGCAATACCGCAAATGTCACCGGTTTATTAAACACAAAGGACAGCTGCGTAAAGCGCTGCTGGCAATTGTGTTTGCCCGCAACGCCAGAACAAGAACGGGATTATTGGCGGAAGGAAGATCTGAACACATTTTGCAATTGTTACATGCCCGCATTGGCGCTACGTATGCGGTACCACAGCAGGCGCCGGTAAAACGAATGTGGACCGCATCGCGCGTGGCGGCAGCAGCCATCCTGATAATACTGGCTGCTACAGCGGTGACTTATAACTACTGGCATCGTTCGCCGCAGCTGGCTGCCAAACAGGCGTCGACGCCCATCAATCAGGTGATCGCTTATGTGAATGAAAAGAAGGAACCGCAGTCATTGACACTACCCGACAGCTCACGAATAAAAGTATGGCCCGGTAGTTCGGTAACCTACTACAAACAGTTCACCACTACCAGCCGCACCATTAGCCTAAAAGGAAAAGCCATTTTTGAAGTGGCAAAAGACAAAGCAAGACCTTTCACCGTTTTTGCCGGCGATATCAGTACCACAGCATTGGGAACGGTGTTTATGGTAAACACGCTGGAGCCGCGTAAAGTGCAGGTGCAACTGTATGAAGGAAAGGTGATGATCCGTTCGGCTTCAGAAAAAATCGCTATGCACGATGTATACCTGAAAGCAGGGGAGCAGTTTGAAATAAATAAATTACTGGGTGCAGTTTGCGTGTCGCCGCTTGCCGACAGCAATACCATTGCTGCTGATAAAAATACTAAACCGCTAAGGAATGTAAATAACAGCGTACTTGAATTTAATCAAACCCCACTTGCCAACGTACTGGCCAGCGTTGGTGAGCGGTACCATGTTCGGTTCAAATTCAGGAACGGGGATTTTAACCAGATGTACGTAACGGGGAAATTTCTTCCAACCGACTCATTGCCGGTAGTTCTAAATATGCTTGGAACTATGTATCAATTGAATTTTAAGAAACAGAATAACACAATAGAAGTAACCGGCAGGTAATACAGTTAACCATAATCACCATGTGTCATGTGCCCTAAGGCAACATGCTGGGTACTTATTGTCTAAAAAAAATTATATGATGGCTTTCAAATTTTCGAAAACCAGGGGGTGGCTGCTATTGATAATACTCCTTTGGTCGTGTTCACTAAATGCCCAAACGGTATCGGGTATTGTTACATCCGAAAAGGGCGAAGCTTTAGGTAGTGTAGTAATAGAAATAACTATATCCGGTTCATCGGAAAAACAAATGTCAACCACCGATGAAAAAGGACAATTTACCACGCCGGCATTAAAGGCAAATAACAAATACCAGTTCAACTTTACGCATGTTGGTTTCGAACCCTATATCGTCTCCGGGTTCAAAGTAAAAACCGGCGACAAAAATTTACTCATCGTGCGCATGAAGGAAGCTGCTTCGAATATGAATGAAGTGGTGGTAGTGGGGTATGGTTCCGTGCGCAGGAAAGATGTTACCGGCGCCATCAGTACGATCAAGTCTGATAAAATAACGCAGATAGCAGTAACCAATGTAACGCAGGCCATGCAGGGCCGCGTAGCGGGGGTAATGGTGCAAACAGATTCCTGGAAACCGGGTGCCGTAGCCCAGGTGCGGGTACGCGGTAACCGCTCCATTACCGCCTCGAACGAAGCCCTGTATGTAGTGGATGGGATTCCCCTCAGCGATGGAAGTATCAGTGATATAAATCCGAACGATATCGAAAGCATCAGTGTATTGAAGGATGCATCTGCTACGGCTATTTATGGAAACCGCGGCGCCAACGGGGTGATACTTATCACCACCAAAAGAGGCGAGAAAGGCAGAACGGTAGTAGAATACAGTGGTTATTATGGGGTGCAGGAAAACAAACCATTGCCCAGTCTGATGAATGCAGCGGAGTTTGTGGAGTACTCGAGAGAAGCGCAACGCAATTCACTGGGCGGTGCCTATGATCCCAAACCCAGCAAGGATCTGGATTTTAAAAACGACCAGTTGGTAGCTACCCCATATATGGCAAAGAACATGGAAGCAGCCTGGGAAGGTGGTTCGTATGACCCCTCCAAATTGAAGTCAACAGACTGGATCAGCTATGGTTTACGCAATGGAAACATCCAGGACCACCAGGTAAGTGTGCGCGGCGGCAATGACCTTACCAAAGTATTGTTCTCAGCCGATTACTTTAACAACGTGGGCGTGGTGCGCGACCAGGATTACAAACGGTATTCCATACGGGTAAATGTAGATCACTCCATTACAAAAAGAGTGAAAGTAGGAACGCAGATGTTGTATGCCAATTCACAACAGGATGCCGGCTGGGATGATGTATTTGACGGGTATGGACTGAAAAGTTTTAACCCGCTGGCTTCTCCTTATGAAGAAGATGGCGTAACCCTGGCCCTGTTCCCAACCAACAACACCCGTACGCCGAACCCCATCACCAACTTTGGTAAAACAAAACGGTTAAATAAACAGGACCGTTACCTGGGTAACTATTATGCCGAGGTAGCACTGCCAGCCAACTTCAGTTTCAAAACCAGCCTGGGTATCGATTATCGTGCCGCACAAGCCCTGAATTTCAATTCCGCCAATACGGCGGCGGCAGGCGGCATAGCGCCTTCGGCCACCTCCAACAGCGGATCGAAAAAATTCATGTATACCTGGGAGAACGTGTTGAACTATAATAAGTCCATCAACAACGAACACAATTTCGGTGTAACCCTGTTGCAGTCGATCCAGTCCCAAACAACAGAAAACTATGGCATCGTGGTATCTGACCTGCCATACGACCAACAGCTGTATTACAATGTGGGTACCGCCCTTACCATCAACAGCATTTCCAGCAGATACCAGAAATGGGGCCTGGCTTCTTTCATGGGTAGAATGAATTACAGTTATAAAGACAAATATCTTGCTACGGTTTCTGCGAGGTACGACGGCGCCTCAGTATTGGCTGAAGGCCATAAGTGGGCGTTGTTCCCCTCGCTGGCCCTGGCCTGGCGGCTCAAAAGCGAAGACTTCCTGAAAGCGGTCCCTTTTATTTCTGACCTGAAATTACGCGTGGGTTATGGCAGAACCGGTAACTCCACATTGGAACAGCCTTACAGAACCTGGGGAAGTTTAACAACTGTGCGTTATGATTTTGGTGGTACCAGCACGCTGGGTTTTACCCCCAAAGACATGATTAATCCTTCGCTTAGCTGGGAAACAACCGGCCAGTACAACGCCGGTATAGATTTCGGAATATTTAAAGGACGGGTTACCGGTAGCATAGAAGTATATAAACAAAATACGTACGACCTGTTATTGAACCAGAACCTGCCTACCGCTTCGGGCTTTAATCAAATACTGGTGAATATTGGTAAAACCAGCAACAAGGGCCTGGAAGTTACGCTGAATACAGCCATTGTGGCAAGTCGTACCTTCAAATGGAATGCCGACATCATGTTTGCTACCAATAAACAACAGATCCTGGAATTGTACAATGGTACGCAGGATGACCTGTCCTCTGGCTGGTTCATTGGTCGGCCAAAGGATGTATACTACGACGTTAGTCCCAATGGGATCTGGCAAAACACCGATGCCGATAAAGCAGAGATGGCCAAATTCGCCGTTAATGGCGCTACGTTTAAACCCGGTGATATTCGTCCGCTCGACTATAATAACGATTACCGGATCGACGCGGCCGACCGGCATATCCTGGGACAAAAAGATCCCAAATGGACCGCGAGCCTGGGCAATACGTTCCAGTACAACAATTTCGATGCGTCCATCTTTATGTATGCCAACGTAGGCCACATTGTTTACCACGACCTCGATATGCGTTTTGATGGCCGTTACAACCAACCCAAACTCGATTACTGGACACCTGAAAATCCCAGCAACAAATACCCCCGTCCTTTATTGGGTACAGCGGGTCTGAATTACCTGGGCATCCTGAATTATTACAGTGGTTCCTTCATGCGCGTAAAGAATATATCGCTGGGCTATAACATGCCGTTATCTATTCTGAAGCCGGCATCCATCGAGCGGTTCAGAATATATGCCAGCGTACAGAACCCCTTTATCGTTACCAATTTTCCGGGTACAGATCCTGAAGGCGCTACCGGTTTCAATGAACCCAGCGTAAGGACCTATATGATTGGTGTTAATGTAAGCTTTTAAGAACACAACTAATTCAGCAACATGAAAAGGATACATATTTGCCTGTCGGCGCTCGTTCTGCTTTTTTCCTTCAGCGCCTGTAAAAAATACCTGGCCGAAAAAGTAGTGTCAGATGTTGGGTACCCGTTTTATGAAACAGCCGATGGGGTAGAAGGTGCGCTGGTGTCAGCCTATAATACCCTGCGCCTGGGTGTAAATGGCGAACGGTCGCTGACCTTCAGTGATGCTGGTACCGATCTGTTTACTGTCGGTTCTGATGGTAATAAAACATTCAACCAATACCTGTCTACCCTCACTTCGCTGGAACCTAAGATCTCAGATTACTGGGATTATCATTATACCGGTATTTCAGAGTGTAATGTAACCATGCAGTATTTGCCCAAGGCGCCTGTAGCTGCGGATAGGAAAATCGTTATTGAAGGCGAAGCCAGGTTTTTACGCGCCCTGTATTATTTTGACCTGGTACAGCATTTCGGCAACATCCCACTAGTAATAGAAGCGATAGATAAAGTAAAGACCGATTTTAAGCGATCTCCCGTAAACGAGGTATACAATACCATTATTTCCGACCTGCGTACCGCGTTCGATCAGTTACCAATAACCGCCGCCCAGCAAGGCCGTGCCACTAAAGCCGCCTGTGCTCATTTGCTTGCGAAAGTGTACCTGGCCCGCGGCAGTGCGGTATCAGCCACCCAGCAACAGGTGCGTGGCACCAAAGCTACCGATATGGACAGCGTGATCTATTATGCCAGCAAACTCGTGAACAAAGAGCTGGGCACGTTTGCCCTGGTAGCCGATTTTGGACAATTGTTCGATATCAACAACCAGGTGAACAGCGAAGTGCTATTTTCTGTGCAGTTTTCTACCAACTTGATCAGCAATGGCGGTGGTAATAACCAGCATTTGTATCACGTACCACAATACGATGCCGTTAACACGAAAATATTGCAACGCTCAATAGAGTACGGCCGGCCTTATCGTCGCGTACGTCCTACCCCGTATGTATACAATGGTTTATTTGGCGCTACCCGCAAATACGATTCCCGCTTTACGAAATCTTTTGTGTGGGCGTACATCGCTAATTTAGCAGCCACTGGTATTGCCACCCAGGCCGGTAACAAGATCGATGTGAAGGTAGGCGACACCGCTATCTACTTTTCACCTGTATTGTATCCCACCCAGGCCGCCTGGGATGCCGCCAAAGTGGAGAACAACCGGATTGCCTATTTCTTACCACTCAACGTATACCTGCCCTTTGCCTACAACTTTATCTACCCGGGGTTAAAAAAATGGCTCGATGCCTCGCGCCTCACTACCAATGAGACCAATGGCTCAAAAGACTGGATGATCTTCCGTTATGGTGAAACCCTGCTGTTGCTGGCCGAAGCCTATGGCCGCAAAAGCGATTGGGTAAATGCAGCCAAATACATCAACCAGGTAAGAACACGGGCCGCTTATAAAGAAGGCGAAATGAAAACCACTCAGTACTGGACATTCGAAGGCGGTGATTATGCCGACCGTACCAAAAGCACGGTACCCGATATGCAGATCACCACTGCCGATATCAGCAACAACTTCGTTGATTTCATGCTCGATGAAAGAGGCCGTGAAATGCTGGGTGAATTGAATCGTTGGGAAGACCTTGACCGTTGTGAAAAGCTGGTAGAGCGCGTAAAGAAATATAACCCCGATGCACAGAATATCCGTGACTTCCATACCCTGCGCCCCATACCGCAAACGCATATCGATCGGTTGAATCCGAAAGGACCGATCGAGGAGGAGCAGAATGTGGGGTATTATTAGGAGTTGACAGGGTTGACAAGTTAACAAGTTAACAAGTTAACAAGTTGACAGGTTGACAAGTTAACAGGGAAGAAGGAAGTAAGAGGTAGGAAGTAAGAAGTAGGAAGTAAGAAATAAGAAGGTTGATAGTGTTGATGGCGGTCCGCGTCGTAGTTTTGCTTTGCTCTCAGCCAAAGCCTTCACGAAGGAGGCCTACTGCCTACTGCCTTTCTTCTCTGCCTTCTGCCCTCTGCCTTCTGCCGCCCAAGAGTAAACCCAAGCATTACTAAAAATAAAATATACATTAACAACAAATAATACACGCTATGAACAAACGTGCCTATGTTTGCGCATCATTCATTTTATTGAGCACGCTGATGAGCAATGCCCAGGAAACGGCCCGGTTTAAAGAGATCAACAAGGCTTTTTTAACACCTACTTCGAAAATAGTACTGATTGCCTCGCACCGGGGTACCCACAACGATTTTCCTGAGAACTCGATGAGTGCGTTTAAAAAAGGTATTGAACTGGGGATCGATGTAATTGAAGCCGATGTGCGGCATACCAAAGATGACTCATTGGTGATCATGCACGATGCCACTGTTGACAGGATGACCAATGGAAAGGGCCGGGTAGATGAATATACTTTTGAAGAGATCAGGAAACTGCGCCTCAAATTCAACGGCCAGTTAACCGATGAAAAAATACCCACACTCGAAGAAGTGCTGACACTGGCAAAAGGTAAGATCCTGGTTGACCTGGATATCAAAACCAACCGCGTACCGCATATCATGCAGGTGGTGCAAAAAACACAAACCGAGAATACCTGCTTTTTCTTTTTGGGTCAGGGCATTTATGCCAAAATGCTGAAAGAGAAAAATCCGGTGTTGAGAACACTGGTAAGAACACACAGCGAAGCCAATGTTGACTCTGTATTTAAGGTAACAAAAACCGAAGCGGTACACATCGACGAAAAGCACAACACTGTAGCCGTTACCACTAAAATAAGAAACAATGGTGCACGCGTATGGATCAACGCTTTAGGCGAAGTAGATAAAAAAGCAGCTGCCGGTGATCTGGAAGCCTATGGCGAATTGATGAAGAACGGCGCCAATATGATTCAGACTGATTACCCCGCTTTGCTTATGAAATACCTGAAGAGTAAGAATCTTTATTATAACTAAAGATATCGGGTGGTTTTTAATTCATGGCTGTCCGCCGCGGCGGACAGCCTTTTTTTATTAATAGCTATTTTCGTATGTATTAGGAGTTTAGATATATTTTTCTAATTTTGCGGGCGATTTAACCCAATGAAGATCGGTATCAAACCGAATCGTTTGGTTATCAATATATAATAAACCCGTACTATGAAACAAAAGCTTTTTGTGCTTATTGCCCTTTTTTCTTTGACTCTTGTCTTTTCCTGTAGTAAATCTGATGGTCCCAACTTTGAGGACCAATTGCCCGGCATTACTTCCATTAGCCCTGAAAAAATTTATACTGGTACGCAGGTTACCATTAACGGAAAAAATTTCAGTAATGACACGGCTGCTATTACGCTTTGGATAGATAACCAGATAATACCTGTTTCTGCTGCCACAACTTCAAGTGTTACTTTTACTATTCCGTTACACTTTTTAACAACAGGTCAAAAAGCTTGTTCAGTACAACTGGATGTAAAACAACAAAATGTTATTTATAGTGCTCATGATTCAATCACCATCAGTTACCAGGAACCTCATGGCTGGTTTTATACCACCACTTTACCCGTGCCAGGTGATTACCCGGTTTATAAGCAGCTCATTTTCCCTACAGATTCCATAGGTTATGTACGATCAGACATAACGCTTTATATGACAACCGATGGTGGTATAACCTGGAAAGGCGATATCAACAATGGTGGTTTTTCCCACGGCAGTGCTGTTGCTTCTTCAGATGGTAAAAATGTTTGGCTGGAATCTATTGCCGACGTACTTGTAGGTACCAATGGCATAAACACCTGGACCATACCAGCGGGCACCCATTACAACTCTCTTATTGCCGGTTTGTATACAACCGATCCTGCCAATGGTTTGGTAGCCTTAGCATGCGGAAAATTATATGACATCAATGGTAGTTTTTCCGGAGCTACAATAAAGTACCAAAGCCCCTTTTATGTTAATGACAATACGGGCGTATGGCAAAAGATGTCTGCAATAGATAAGGACAATTTGATATTAACCGGGCGTTACAACAAATTTGTTATAGAAAAAGCAGGTGTATTTAGCGAAGGCGATCTCTCATCTCTTTCCGGTACTAACGTTATAACAACAGGTCTGCAGATGGTTGATGCCAATACCATTTTTCTGGTGAACAGTAATGATGAGCTGATAAAATATTCAGGCAATACCTGGACCAAGTTAAGCCAGAAGGCCAATGCCGTATATTTTATAAATACTACCACAGGGTACATCGCTTATAATGACAAGATCCTTAAAACCACCGATGGGGGCGCCAGCTGGGCAGAATTGTTCACCCTGAAGGCATCGGAGAAAGCGGGTGTTATTTGTGCAAGGAATGGAAAAATTTGGGTGATTGGAAACGGTGACAAACAAAGTTTTGTATTGAAATATAACCCATAAGTATATAGTATAAACAATAATAAAAACAGGCTATCCCAATTTTATCGGGATAGCCTGTTTTTATTATATTATTGGCTATTGCCTGTTGCCGATTGCCTTTCCCCATTGCCCACTACCTACTGCCTTTGCAAAATGATCCCCTCCTTCGGTTCAGGCAGCAGGATACTATTCTCATCCAGCAGTTTTTTCAGGGTTTCATTGGGAACACTATCCAGCAGGCCATTGCGCAGGTAAAAGCTTTTTACTTTGGCAGTCCCTTTGTACCAGTTAATGACCTTGCAACGACAACTGGCATTTTCCAGTGTATTGATCACTTCTTCTACTTTACCGCCGCTGCCCTGTTTTTCATACACTTCCCTGATGCCGATGATCTGGTTACGCGGCCCGATGTCAAAATTCCACGACGCGGAAATAACGGGAAGAAAAGGGCCCGGTGTATTCAACCGCATCAACGAATGGCGGGGCGATTCAATACTATCCTTATTATTTTTTACTGAAGAACGGATGCTTACCAGCCAGGGCGCTTCAAACTGCATATACCCCACGTGGTCGAAGCTGGCACCATACCGGCTAAACGTAAAGTAGCCGTCCTTATATTTTACATCCAGCACATTCGATACCACCATATGGTACCGGTTGTTATCGGAAATGCGCGCCTGGGGCGAACCGGTATAACACAACCAGATCCCTTCCAGGCTGTCGATCTCGGCCTGGGTGGGTACATAGGGCAACAGCTGCATGTCTTTTTTAATGGTAATGAGTTGCTGGCTGGCCTGGTTCCATTGGTAGTACATAAACGCCATGGCCAGTAACAGCAGCAATAATACCGGCCAGAAGATTTTTGTTGGAATGACTTTGGCCGGCGCAGGCGAAACGAGGGTTACAACGGCTGGTCGGGTCTCTGGTTCGGAGGCTTCCTCTTTTACCAGCAGGTCGGCATCAACCGGGTTGGCCTCGAACCCTTTTCGGCCCACCCCATATAAATAAATATAACAGGCATCTACCAAAAAGGAGCGGGGGTTGGCCACTATACGATTGAAGTAAGCATCCTTGATCTGGTTACCGGTTATGTCATATTTGCGAAAGGGGTACTCCAGGTTCTTGGGATTGTAGTCGGGCGGGTACACTTCGTGCTGCAACGTGCCGGCCGTATGGGGCAGGTTGTTGCTGATCTCACTGAGCATTTTAGCTACTTCCTCATAATTCTTTCGGTTTGAATTACGCGAAATAGCGTGGCCGGTTTGCAATTCGTAATGCTCAAGCACCTTAGTCAACAGGCATACGATTTCCTCTTTTCCTGTTTTTAGTTGCATTTAAAGATTTGATATATAGTAAGTTGAAAAATTCCAGAAATCTAAAACCAATTCCAGAAACGGGGTTGTTATTCTTGGAAGTGGTTAAGTTGCCGCTTCCTGATTGAAACCCCTTACTGCTTGGCTATATTAGACTATGCGATGCCTCACCGGTCAAAAATCTGATTTTTTTCCGGATTTCAAAAAACGGTTGTAGGCAGAACATATTTACCAATTAACTAATCGATTGCTGCTATGCGAAACAAGATCCTCCTACAATGCTTCCTTATTTGTAGCATGTGCTGCTGGCTGGTATTGCCAGCCCTCGCACAAACAAAAACAATTACCGGTACCGTAGTAGATGATAAAAATGAACCCGTGCAGGGGGCTTCTGTGAGTGTGAAAGGTGGTTCCGTTTCTACCGTTACCGATGGCAAAGGTATTTTCTCCCTCACCATGCCCGTAGTAAGTACTACACTGGAAATAACTCATGTGGGTTTTGAAATGAAAGAAGTGTTCCTGGGTAACCAGGTTACATTAACGATTTCCATTACTCCGGCTGCGGCCAATATGCAGGCGGTAGTAATCACCGCCCTGGGTTTTGAAGCCAAAAAAGACCGGATAGGGTATGCTTCGTCCAGCATTTCGGCCAACCAGTTGGGCAATTCAGGTGAAGTGGGTTTGGTAGATGCATTGGGCGGAAAGGCTTCGGGGGTGCGGGTGTCCCGTACTTCCGGCGATCCCGGCGCGGCTTCGCAAATTCTTATTCGCGGACAAAGCACCATTACCCGAGGAACCGATCCTTTGATTGTAGTAGATGGCGTGCCGGTGAACGGCGGCGCGCGCAATGAAAGCAGCGGTGGTACTACCCAGCAAAGCCGCCTGAATGATATCAACCCCGATGATATTGCCAACATCCAGGTGTTGAAAGGTGCTTCTGCAGCCGCTCTGTGGGGAACCAAAGCCGCCAATGGCGTGATCATGATCACCACCAAAAAAGGAACAGGCCCAAACAGCATCTCCTTTAAATCTACTTATTCCATCGACCGGGTAAGTGCCTTCTACGATCTGCAGGATACCTACGGCCAGGGCAGCAACGGTGCCTGGGCTGCTAACAATACCCGCAGCTGGGGCGATCGCATCAGCGACCGGTCTGGTGCAGAAGATGCCGTAAACCTAAATGGTCCCAGCTTTAACGCCAACAACGGACAAACCTATTATAACATCACCGCCAAAAACGCCAAAAATACCTACCTGAAAAGTAATTACGATGGCGTGTTGGGCACCGGTCATTACCTGGATAATTCTTTAAGCCTGAGCGGTGGCGATAGCAAGTCGAGCTACTTTTTCAGTCTGAACGACCTGAACCAGAAAGGCATTTTTAAAAAGGGGAGTGGTTACCACAGAACCGGCGCGCGCATCAACGTGACCAGGGAAATTTATAAATGGTTGTCTGTTTCCAATAAAGCCAGTTATACCCTCATCAATTCAGACCGGCAGCAAACCGGGGTGAACAATGCCGGTTTTATGATCGGGTTGTTGCGTACGCCACCCGATTTTGATAACTCGGGTTATATTGGAAGTTATTCCGCAGCACCAGGCGGTGCCTTGATTGAAAATCGTCAGCGTAGTTACCGAAATTATACAGGGTCTAATGTAAACCCGGGTTTCAACAACCCGCTGTGGGATATATATCAACTGAAAAATACCAGTAATGTAAACCGGTTTATCAATTCGGCAGAGATCAATATCAAACCAATTGACTGGTTTACCCTCACCACCAGGGCCGGTGTTGATTATTTTACCGACCGGCAATTGAATTACTTCCCTTATTTCAGTACCAATGAAACCGTGGGTGTTTACAACCGGCAGGAGTATTCAGAAATGCAGTTCAACCTGGATGTGATTGCCCGGGCTGAGAAAAACTTTAGCGGGAATTTCACTGTGAACGGATTGGTTGGGTTCAATTATAATGCGTTGAACACCGCCACCCTGGGCGCCGGTTCGCGCAACTTTATTATTCCTAACGGACCTGAAGACCTGGGAAATGCCACGCCTACTAATATTTCAGTAGATGATTCGTATTTAAAAAGAAGAAGCAATGCCGGTTATGCCAGTGCCGGGGTGGGTTTGTTCGATCAGCTGTATATCAATGGAACGGGCAGAATAGAAGCTGCTTCCACCTTCGGTACCCAGTCGAATAACACCTTCTTCTATCCTTCAGCCGACATTGCCTGGCAGTTCTCGCAACTGGATGCCCTGCGCGAATTATCGTTTTTGTCGTTTGGTAAAATCAGGGCTTCTTATGGCGTAGTGGGTATTCAGCCCCAGGCTTACCAGACTGCCACCAATTTTGTTACCCGTACCTGGAATGATGGCTGGGGCGGTGCGCTGGATCCCAGTTTGTATGGTACCGGAACTTATATTCAAAGTGTGAACCGGGGTAATGCTTACCTGAAACCGGAACGTAAAGAAGAGTTTGAACTGGGAACTGACCTCCGTTTCTTCAACAACCGGCTTTCTACCAGTATCACTTATTATAAAAACAAAACGGTAGATGCCCTTATCAATATCTCACAGGCCGCCTCTACCGGTTATGATAACCTGTATGCCAATGCAGGCAGCATTCAAAACAAAGGAGTGGAAGTAGATCTGTCCTATGCACTCGTCCGTAAAAAAGACTGGGATGCGGGCATTAGTATAAACTTTACTAAGAATGAGAACCGGGTGTTGAACCTGAGCGATGCGGGTTCTATTAATTTGGGTGGAACCGCCGGTATTTCCAGCAGGGCGGTAGAAGGGTATGCGCTCGGGGAGTTGTATTCCATTCCCTGGATGCGCGATGCCAAAGGTGATCTGCAGCTGGATGCCAATGGATTCCCAACCCCCGATGTAACATCCGTAGCGATCGGCGATCCCAATCCCGATTGGCGCGGGGGTGTAAGCTTCAACCTGCGTTATAAAAATTTCACCCTGAATGCGCTGGTGGAACACTCACAAGGTGGGGTAGTTGCGAATGGAACAGAAGCCGTTTTGCTTGACTATGGCACCAGTGCTACCACTGCAAACGTATCAGTTGCACCCACTGATTTAAAAAGATACAATGGCACGGTGATTCCCGCCGGGAGCAGCTTCCGCGGAAACATAAAAGATTTTGGCGCCGGTAATGTAGCCCTTGACCAAACCTGGTATACCGGGGCAGGTGGTTTCTTTGGTAATGTGGGGGAGCAATTTTTGGAAGACGCTACCTGGACGCGCTTTCGCGAACTGAACCTGGGGTATACATTACAGTCGGGCCGGTTGCGCAAAAAAATGGGATTGAAATCATTGGGGATAGAATTAAGCGGAAGAAACCTGCTGTTGTTCAGCAAGGTGAACGGCTACGATCCTGATAGCAACGTAGCCGGTTCTACCTCCGCCCGCGGGGTGGTGTATTTCGTGAATCCGCCCACCCGGTCTTATTTAGCCACCCTGAAATTGAATTTCTAATCATCAACCGAATTTTCATGACCAAACATATCATCACTGCATTTATCATCATAGCAGCTATCTCCGCTTCTTCTTGTAAGAAATCGGTAGATGGGTTCAATACCGATCCCAATAACCCGCTTGATGCCGATGCCATTACCATGCTTACCGGTGTGGAAGTGGGAAACATGGGTAACCAGGAAGGGGAACTGGCCCGCCTCGCTGGTATGTGGTGCGGCTACTTCACCGGCGAACAACAACAATACCAGGCATTTTATCAGTACCTTATTATTGCCCGTAACTATGACGACTCCTGGCAGCGCGTATTTTCAGGCGTGTTAAAGAACGACCGCCTGATGAAACAAAAAGCGTATGCCGTAAATAATATGCGACTGGTAGGCGTGGCCCAGGTAATTGAAGCCAATGCTATGGGCACGGCTACCGCCCTGTGGGGTGATATCCCTTTTAAACAGGCCGCCAACGATGAGTATCCCAATCCGGAATATGATGCCCAGGCCGATGTATATGGGTATATTCAGTCGTTACTCGACAGTGCGATCCAGAACCTGGCCTCCACTTCCTTTATTGATTTTTCAGCACAGGACATTCATTTTGCCGGCAGCAATACCAAATGGGCTCAAACCGCCTGGACGTTGAAAGCAAGGTATTATCTGCAAACAAAACAGTACCCACAGGCGCTTGCAGCGGCGGCCAAGGGAATCAGCACCGCAGCCAACAACTGGATAGCGCCCCATACGGCCGCAGGCAAAGGTTCCAACAATTTATATTACCAGTTCTTTGCGCTCGACAGAACCACCTGGTTAACGGCCACCAATGCATTTGCAGTTTCCCTGCTGAATGCCACCAATACCAGTTACCGGGGTAATTCAAAAACGGTTGAAAAAAGCCGGTACAATTACCTGTATAGTTCAGCCACCAACCCCAATTACACCACCAATGGGTTTTACTGGCAAACCGCGTCGTTTCCGCTGGCTACCTACGCCGAAAACCTGTTGATTTTGGCTGAAGCCGATGCCCGCGTGAACGGGTTCACCGCCGGACTCACTCGTCTGAATGCATTCAGAACGTACATGAACACTGGTGGTTATATTGGCGCTTCCTACCTCACCGCCGGGAATTTTAAATACGACCAGTACGCAGCAGCCGATTTTGCAGCGGGTGGCATCGAGAACGGCGGCGCTTCACCGATTCTGCAAGACAGGGCATTATTACGGGAAATACTGGAAGAACGTTATATTACATTCATTGGGCAAATTGAAGGGTACAACGACGTGCGCAGAACATTCGCTGAAACCGATATCAGGGTGCCCGTACAACCCAATACCGGAGCACAAATTCCCAAGCGGTTTTTGTATCCACAAGTGGAAGTAGACCTGAACACTTCTACCCCAAATCCCATACCTTCACTGTTTACCGTAACACCGGTAAATCAGTAGCAAAAAACGATTGGATGAAAGCAGTATTCGCAGCCATAACATTCTTTATTGTAAGTTGTGCCCAGGCGCAACAAGTGATCCCCCTATACAGCGGAAAGATCCCCGGAAATGTATCAGACCTCGATAATGAAAAATCAGTAACACCGGAAAAAGGAAGGCCCTCGGTGATCAATGTGAGTCATCCTGCATTGATCGCTTACCTGCCTAAAACACCCAATGCTTTAAAACCGGCAGTTATTATTTGTCCGGGTGGCGGCTATGTTCGACTAACCATTGAAGATGGCGGGTACGATGTAGCTAAATCGCTGGCCGATTCGGGCGTGGCTGCTTTTGTACTGAAATACCGTACCTGGCAGGACAGCGCCTTTACCAATTATCGCAACCTGCCGTTCATCGATCTGCAAGAGGCATTGGCCCTGGTGTACAGCCGTGCCAGTGAATGGAACATCGATACCACAAAGATCGGCCTGCTGGGTTTTTCAGCCGGTGGTCACCTGGCCGCAATGGGCGCCACTTCCAAAACAGGAAAGAAAACGGCGTTTACCATTCTGGCTTACCCGGTGATCAGTTTTACCGATTCACTGGTGTCACCCACTTTGAAATCACGTTCTTCTTTATTGGGAAAGCAATTTACCGAAGCAGACAAGGTGTTGTACTCACCTGAATTACAGGTAAGCGTCACTACGCCCCCTGCATTTTTGGTACATGCGCAGGACGACAGTACCTCGTGGGTAGGCAACAGCATTGCCTATTATAAAGCCCTGACGGCAAAAAAGATCACAGGTGAGTTAACCATCTATCCCAAAGGCGGACATGGGTTTGCGATCTACAACAAAGCAATGGGCGAATCGTGGCTGCCACAGGCCCTGAAATGGTTACAGCTGAATGGTTTTTATAAACCGGTAACCCCTCAACCCAAAACAGCGCAACAGACGCCGCCGTTTTACAACGATATCCTGGCCTTTAAAAAACTGGATACAGAGCAACCTCCGGCGCCTAATGACATATTGTTAGTAGGCAGCTCATCCTTTACCCGATGGAAAGACGTGAACGACTATTTTCCCGGTTACCCTATTATCAATCGCGGTTTTGGCGGTTCTGTTTTAACAGATGTGATTAGGTACGCATACGATGTAATTCTGCCCTATAAACCCAAACAAGTGCTGGTATACTGTGGTGAGAACGATCTGGCTTCAGGTGACAGTATTACAGCAGCAGAAGTAGTGCAGCGCTTTAAAACTTTGTTTGGCATCATAAGACAGAACCTGCCAAATACCGTGATCAGTTTTGTTTCTATAAAACCGAGTCCGTCAAGGGCGCGGATACAGTCAAAAGTAATAGCAGCCAACAAGCAGATCCAGGGCTGGATAAAAACCCAGCCCCGGGCGCAGTTTATAAATATTTACGATGCCATGCTGGATGCCAACAGGCAAATGCGTGAGGAGTTGTATGTGCAGGACCGACTGCATATGAAACCCGAAGGTTATGCTATCTGGAAAAAAATAATTACCCCATACCTGATTAAATAGAGAAAATGGAATACCTGCGGCTTTTAAAGCTCTTAAAGCTCCTGAAGATCTCGAAGATATTGTATGTGCAAGTGATCCTGGGCATCATTGCCGGTATATTGGTTGGCTGGCGGTATCCTGGTTTTTGGCCAACAGCCAAACTGATCAGCGAAACCTTCATCAACATGATCAGGATGGTGATCACCCCCGTGATCTTTCTTACCATCGTATTGGGCATTTCCGGCGCCGGTGATATGAAGAAAGTAGGCCGCGTAGGATTGAAATCACTGATCTATTTTGAAATAGTGACCACACTTGCTTTAGTGATCGGTTTAATAACTGCAAACCTCGTAAAACCTGGTAAAGGCATAAAAGGAAGTCATACCGCTACCCAGCAGGTAACGGAGATCTCGGAGCAGGCCAAACACATGAACTGGGGCGAATTCTTCTCGCACATTGTTCCCTCCAACATCATAGACGCATTTGCCAAGGGCGATATCCTGCAGGTATTGTTTTTCAGTGTGCTGTTTGCCATTGGTTTGAAAATGCTGGGCAATTCCGGCAAAGGGTTGCTTACCACATTCGAGAACATCAACAAGGTACTGTTCAATGTGCTGAAGATGGTTATGCGGCTGAGCCCTATAGGCGCTTTTGGCGGTATGGCCTACACCATTGGCAAATTCGGTTTTACCACACTGGTGGTATTGGGAAAGCTGATGTTGACTTTCTACCTCACGGGGATCGTATTCATTTTTGTAGTGCTCAACCTCATTTGCCGGTATTTCGGCTTCAGTTTGTGGAAACTGCTGGGGTATATAAAAGAAGAAATTTTAATTGTGCTGGGCGCCAGCAGCAGCGAGGCGGTATTGCCTTCGGTGATGCAAAAGTTAACTGCCGCCGGTTGTGAAAAAGAAGTGGTAGGGTTAGTAATACCCACTGGCTATAGTTTCAACCTGGATGGTACAACCATTTACCTGAGCATGGGGATTATTTTTCTGGCGCAGGCCTTTAACATCGATCTCTCGCTGGGCCAGCAACTAACAGTAATAGGCATTCTTTTATTGACCAGTAAAGGCGCAGCCGGGGTTACCGGCAGTGGTTTTATTGTACTGGCTTCCACCCTTACTGCATTAAAGGTGATTCCGCTGGAAGGGCTGGCATTATTGATAGGCGTAGACCGTTTTATGAGTGAAGGCCGGGCCATCATCAATTTCATTGGCAACACCATTGCAACCGTGCTTATTGCCAAAAGCGAAAATGCACTGGATATAAAAACCTACCAAACGATTGTTGAAAAGAAAAGTGCGCCGGTGACCCCCGGAACGCCCATGGCCGAAGCGGTGTAACAGCAGATGTTTGTCAGGAATCCCCTCCCGGGAGGGGTGGGTATCATCAATGTTTATGTGCTGCACGCTGCGGCCCCTGTCCACTTGTAAACTTGTCAACTAATCACTAGTTTAGTGCCTCAAATAAACAGGACATGAAACAATTACTTGTTTTGCTGAGTGCACTGGGTTTTATTACAGCATGTAATTCCGGTTCCGAAACAGCTGATGCAAAAAAGCAGGGTGCCATCGCCTGCCCGCCGGGTAGTAAAGTAGATGTGGCTACCATTGAAAGCATCACCGGAATGAAAGGCGTGGAAAAGAACGGGGAATACAAGATCACGGTGCCGCAGAACGACCTGCATATGATGGTGGATGGGTTTAAGATCATTCCGCCTATGGGATTGAGCAGCTGGGTGGCCTTTACGCCCTGTGGCGACAGCGCTATGGTGATGGGCGACCTGATATTAACAGAAATTGATTTAAAATGGATCCAGCAGGAAGTGATTGCCCAGGGATTTGCTATCACGGCCATCCATAACCATTTTGTGCGCAACCGTCCAACAGTGATGTATATGCACATTGACCGCAAAGCCGATATCACCACCCTGGCCAATGGCGTAAAAGCGATCCTGAATAGAATAAAAGAGATCCGGGGCGTAGACCCGGCTGCTGAAAAAGCCGATAGCGTAGAAAATACGCTGAACGTGGCCCAGCTCGATGCACTGTTGGGACAAAAGGGCGAGATGAATAAAGGCGTATACAAATATACCATCGGCCGGCCCGATGTGCAATTGATGGAACATGGCATTCCCGTAAGCAGTTTCATGGGCTTCAATACCTGGGCTGCCTGGCAGGGAACGCCAGACAGGGCGGCCGTATGCGGCGATTTTGTGATGCTTGAAAACGAAGTAGCGCCGGTAATAAAAGAGCTGGTGATCCATGGCCTGGAAGTAGTGGCCGTTCATAACCATATGGTACATGAAGAACCCAAAACCTTCTTTTTACACTATTGGGGCGTAGGTAATATGGTACAAATGGCGCAGGGAATAAAGTCGGCCCTGGATGAAACCGGGAAGGGCGGCGCTGTGGCCCATTAAAGTATACAAAGTCTTAATTTACAGTTCTATATTTGCCCCAGAAAAGACATGGTGAACAAAATCATGTCTTTTCAACTTATTATGGAAATCCTGATTATCCTGCTGTTGATTTTGCTTAATGGAGTTTTTTCCATGAGTGAGATTGCCCTCGTTTCCTCCCGGAAATTCAAGCTGGAAAATGCTGCCCGTAAGGGTAATACAAATGCCCGCAAAGCACTGGAACTGGCAAACAACCCCAACACATTTTTATCGACCGTTCAAATAGGTATTACCCTCATCGGTATTTTAACCGGTATATATAGTGGTGAGAAAATACAGGACAACCTGCGCGTGGCTATTGAAAAAATAGACTGGCTGAAAGAGTACTCCCAAAGTGTTTCCGTGGCCGTTATCGTTGTGGTGATCACTTTTTTCTCCATCGTTTTTGGCGAACTGATCCCCAAACGCATCGGGCTGATGTTTCCTGAAACCATTGCCTCTGTAGTAGCCACTCCTATGACCCTTATTTCTAAAATTACCAAACCCTTCATTTGGTTACTCACAAAAACAAACGATATCTTCCTGGGCATCTTTGGCCTGAAGGAACAAAAAGATGTCATTGTAAGTGAAGAAGAAATAAAGGCCATTGTGCAGGAAAGCGCAGAAAGCGGCGAAATTCAACAAATTGAACAATCCATTGTAGAACGTGTTTTTGCCCTGGGCGATAGAAAAGTAAACGAATTGATGACTCACCGCAGCGACCTGCTGTGTTTTAATATTACCGACGACCTGACCGCAATTAAAGAAAAGGCGCATATCGAAGCCCATTCCGTATATCCGGTATACCGGAAATCAATGGATAACATGGTGGGCGTTGTATCGGTAAAAGACATCTTCCCGAAGGATTTTACCACTACCAAATTTAACCTGGCCGACTTTTTACGACTGCCGGTTATGGTACCGGAAAGCGCACCTGCGTATAAAGTGCTGGAAAAATTCAAGGAAAGCAAGATGCACTATGCCTTTGTGCTCGATGAATATGGTTCCGTAGTGGGCATGGTGAGCATGGACGACATCCTCGATGCCCTCATAGGTGATGTAACCGAATACAACCAGCAGGAGTTCCAGATCATAAAAAGAGAAGACAATACCTGGCTGGCAGATGGCGGTTACCCCTACTTCGAGTTTTTGAATTATTTCCATTTACAAAACCGCGAACTGGAAGAAGGCGAGTACAATACCCTGGCCGGTTTGGTGTTGCACGTAACAGGCTACATCCCCAAAACCGGTGACATCATAAAATGGAACGAATTTGAGTTCGAAGTGCTTGATCTGGATGGGCCAAAGATTGATAAGGTCCTGATTAGAAAGACATAAAATGTTTCCCTGACATTATTTTTTACAGATAGCAAAAAAATATTTTGATTATTCATTAAACGCCGTAGATTAGCCCCGGTGTTCCTGAAATCAAATAACCAATAGTCCTGTTAATATAAACGCTGAAAACCCTTGGCATTTCAACCTGAATACAACGAGATTGATTTACTGAAGCTGGTGGCTGATGGTGATAGAAATGCATTTACACAGATCTATAATAATTACCGCAATAAAATATACTCCATCGCTTACGAGCTCACCGAATCAACCGGTGTGTCGGAAGAAATAGTACAGGATGTTTTTTTAAAGATCTGGGTAAAACGGGAAACGCTGAAGGAAGTGGCACATTTCAGGGCCTACCTGTTTACCATCACCCGCAACTATGTATTTACCGCTTTAAAAAGAATTGCCCGGCGGGAAAGCCTGGAAGTAAGCGCCATGGAAGGCACGCCCCTGTTTCACCACGATACCGAAGACCAGGTACTGAACAACGAATACACCCGCATTTTACAAGCTGCCATCGATCGACTGCCCGAACAACAACGGCTGGTGTACAACCTCATTAAAAAAGAAGGGTTGAAAAGGGAAGAGGCTGCTGTAGCGCTGCAGTTATCGCCCGAAACTGTAAAAACACATTTAGCCCAGGCCATGCGCAGCATCAGAACCTATTGCCTTACCCGGCTCGACGTTACTATTACGTTGATTATTTTGATGCGTCATTATTAATCTGCTGATTATCACTGTAGTTTTTCCTCTTTAAAAATATTTTTAAAACTTTTTCACCCGCACTCACCCAAACAGGTTTGTGCTGCACTCTCTTTTTGTATAACACGCAAGTGTAAGAACGTTCAAAATACCCAACTGTAGTTTATGGCTTCATTGCTGGAATATTTATTAAACAGGTACGCTGATAAAACAGCTACCCCCGAGGAGAAGGAAGAGCTGATGCGATTGCTGCAGGATAGCGGTAATGAGGAAACCGTACATCAGGTGATTGACAGAATGATCGCTGAACGGCCTGTGGCGCATGAAATGCCTGAAAAAACAGCCCAGGCGGTATTACAGGCAATCTTTGAAGCGGAGGAAACACCGGTGGTCAATATGAACACAACACCGGTACGCCAGATGCCTTACTGGCGCATTGCAGCTGCAGCTGTAGTGTTGCTGATGGTAACTGCTGGGGGCCTGGTGTGGATGAATTATAATTCAAAAACGCAAGTAGCAGTTAATTTAAAGAATGATGTGGCACCCGGTGGTAATAAAGCAGTGCTTACGCTGGCCGATGGCAGTACCATTGTGCTGGATAATGAAAAGAACGGTGTGTTAGCGCAGGAAGGCAATGCAAAAGTGGTGAAGCTGAAGAACGGACAACTGGTATATGCAAAAGCTGATGACGGATCAGCCGATGCCAATGCGCCGGTACCATATAACACATTGTCGACACCAAAGGGCGGTCAGTATAATATTGAATTACCCGATGGCAGTAAAGTGTGGTTAAATGCAGCCTCATCGATCACGTACCCCACAGCATTCAATGCAAAAGAAAGAAAAGTGCAGGTTACCGGTGAAGCTTACTTTGAAGTAGCCAAATTGGTAACTGCGAATGATGGAAAACGTATACCATTTATTGTTGACATACTCGCTTCCAGAAACAATCTCCCCTCAACCGGGGGGGCCAGGGGGGGCCTGGGACAGGTACAAGTGTTAGGCACACATTTTAACATCAACGCCTACGACGATGAAGTGGCTGTAAAAACCACGCTGCTCGAAGGAAAAGTGAAGTTTGTTGGCAAAGCTGATTCCTTATTGTTAGCACCCGGACAACAGGCTGTAGCCGCAAAACAACTGAGCATTAACGAGTCGCCTGATGTGAACCAGGTAATGGCATGGAAGAACGGGGTGTTTCATTTTGAAAATGCCGATATAAAAACAGTGATGCGGCAGGTGTCGCGCTGGTACGATGTAGAAGTAGTATATAAAAGAAGCCTTGATAATGATGATCCTTTATTCTTTGAAGTAACGCGCAATACCAATTTGTCTGACGTGTTACGCGTGTTGAACCTGGCCGGAGGCGCCAGGTACAGCATCCTGGATAAAAAGGTCATAGTCCAATAATAGCTCTGATGTGTTTTGCTCCAATCAACCAAACAGTGATCTTAAAAAAAAATTGATTACATGAAAATTCAGTAACCTGGAAAACCCCTAACCCCTAATCCCGGCTGTAATACATTATTGAGATAAACTTATAGCGGGTACCCATTCGCAGTTCGATTCCCTAATTAAAACATTGGAATATCCCATGAAAATCTTTACACAGATAAAGAGCAGGATCCTCATGCCCAAAATACTGGTAACAGTATTGTTTTTGATGGTCCTGTTCAACCAAACAGTATCTGCTCAACGCGTGTTCGCGCACCCTGGCATCAGTCACAAACGTTCTGACCTCGACCGTATGAAATATATGGTGCAGGCAGGTAAAGAACCCTGGAAAACGTCTTTTGCCAACTTCACCAAGAATCCCTACGCCAGTTATACATATGCAGTACAGGGCAACTCAGGCATTACCAGCCTGGTTGTAAACGGAACCGATGCTGGTTTCAATTACGAGAAATTCAAGTACGACGCATTGGCTGCTTATTACAATGCCATCATGTGGTACATTACCGGTGATGAAAGAAACGCGAAGAAAGCTGTAGAGATCTTCAATGCATGGGTAAACCTCAGAAATATTAATTCAGGTGGAACACAGGCGTTGGATGCAGGCCGGGTAATTTGGAAAATGCTGGAGGGAGCTGAGATCATCAAAAGCACCTACACTGGCTGGTCTGCCACTGATTTGGCTAAATTCAAAGCGATGCTGGTATACCCCGGTTATTCAACCATGTTGGAACCAACCGCGGCCATCGCATCTGAAGATGTTACTTTTTACTGGTTCATGTACAATGGCGACCCCGGTCGTCATGGCAACCAGGGTCTTTTTGCCATGCGCGGTATTATGGCGATGGGTATCTTCCTGGATAATGAAACAATGTATGATCGTGCCCTGCGCTATTTAACCGGTCAACCCCACCGGTCAGATGATTTACCTTATCCGCCCGGACCCCGTTCAACAGGATCAACCCCTTCTTATACCAGCGATTATTTTGATGAGTATACCCCTACTGCTTCAGTAGGAACAACGCCCGACTATGGTTACAATGAAACTATAGGCAACTATATCTGGGAAAATGGTCAGCCGCAGGAAGCTTCCCGCGACCAGTCGCATACCGTAACCGGTGTAGCTATCATCAACACACTTTGTGAAATGGCCTGGAACCAGGGTAATGATATGTATAGTTTTCTCGACTACCGCCCATTGCTGGGTATAGAGTTCGGCATGCATTACAACGCATCACTCAACTATCCTTTCCCCGATCAGCCAACACCGTGGGAACCAACTGTACAAAGCGGTGAATTTATTCAACGCAGAGACCGCAGCGGTCGCTGGTTCAGCAAAAAAATGAACCCTTATTCCGAGAAAGACCTGACCCGTTTATTAAGAGGCACCAACTTCAAATTCAGCGAATATCCGTTCCATGAAATGGCATTGGCACACTACCGCGACCGCGTTGGCTTAAACCCCGACAAATACAAATGGTTACAACGGGTATTCGATATTTCAACAAGAGAGTCTGGTGTAGAAGGGCAGGGTTTCCAGGTTGACTTCCCGGGCTGGGGTGGATTGACCTTCCGCAGAGCGGCTAACTGTCCTGGTGATCCCGTAGAATTCGTAAATGGCCAACCTGTGTACAGAATGAACCTGGCACCCGGTAAAATTGAAGCGGAAAACTTTGACCACTTCACTACCGATGGACAGGGCAAAGTATACAACGATAAAACAACCGCCAACACCGGTGGTCAATATAGAACTGGTGAAGCTGTAGATATCGCTACCTGTTCAGAAGGCGGTTATGCCTTAACAGGTTTGGAAAGTGGCGAGTGGGTTAATTATACCATCGCTGTTCCCCAGGCCGGTACGTACAAATTGAAAATGCGTTATTCAGCAGTAGCTGCCAATGGCGCCCTGAAAGTGGAGTTTGATGGTACCGACAGAACCGGTGCGTTTGGTGTGCCTTTTGGCAGTGTGTTCTCTAATGGCGCCGATGACTGGCGCGAGATCACTGTAGGTTCAGCCTTCACCTTGCAGGCCGGTGTACAAAGTATGCGCGTGTCGATTGGCGGTACCAGCAATGCATTCAATATAAATAATTTCACGCTGGTTTATGTAGGAAGCCTGCAGGCACAAACGATCAACTTCAATAATATCCCTGTAAAGAAAATGGGTGATATCGAGTTCGATCCGGGTGCAACGGCTACATCAGGTTTACCTGTTACCTATATCAGTTCAAACCCCAGCGTGGCTACTATAGTAGATAACAAAATTCATATCATTGGCTCAGGTGTGGTAACCATCACCGCTGAACAGCCTGGTGATGACAATTACGCAGCTGCAGTCAACGTGGCCCAGACATTAACGATCACCGGTATTGCGGCCGGTGACTATCTGTCGACGGGGAACATGGCCTGGAACGGTGGTACCTGGAACATCTCGGATGGAAATGGCGGGATAAGCGGTACCACCACTACCGCGCCCACGAGTAGTATCAATGTTCATATAATGCCAGGACATACGGTCACCCTGGCAACCACGGCCGGGGTCAGTAAAAATCTTACAGTATACACCGGAGCTACCTTGTTACAACAGGTAGCTCTTACTGTTTCCGGCTTAACGGTGATCAGTGGTACAGAAACTATGTCAAACACCCTTACCGTAAATGATTTCTCCATTACAGATGGTGGAGTGGTAGCCTCTTTGACTGCTCCTGCAGGCAGTGTACAAAGCCTCATCACCAACAAGGCCACCACTATTGCCATCAATGGCCGTTTGGGTGCGCCTGCCGGTTCTACCATCACCACTGTTGGTTCAGGGATCCGCGTATTTGTGAACGCTACAGGAACCACCACTTTCACGGGAGACGGGGTAATGAACATTGCCCGTTTTTCGCCCAATGGTAACCAGGCCGGTAACCAGGACATTGTGATAGACATGGATATGGAGGCGCGTAACTATGCCGGTTCCAGCGTAAGCAGTTTTACGTTGCAAAACGGAAACAATGGAACAGGTATAAAGACACTTACTATCAATGCCGGTAAAACGGTAACTATAAATGGCCAGAATGGCCAGGGTGCTTTTCATGGCCAGTATGGTACAGGTTATGGCTGGACCGGTGTTGCCAACACAGGCGGCAGCATGACCTATAATATCAATGGTACGCTCGATTGTTCTACGGCCCAGTTTAACCTGGTAGCCAATCAGAACACAGCTACCAACTCAGTAATTGTAAATGTGAACGGTGTTTTGAAACTCGGTTCAACCGTACGGTTATTCCGTTTTCAGGGAGCACAAAAAATTGGCGTGAACATCGGTGATGATGGTATAGTAGATGGATCTACTGCGGCACTGAACCTGAACCCCGCCAGCAGCGGCCAGAGTATAAACGGTAGTAATTTTACCGGTACAGCCGCTGTTGCAACTGGTTTGGGTGGAGTGACCTTTAACGCCAACAATCCGGTAGTGGGCACTTATTCATTTGCAGGCAATGGTGGTTCTGGGTATGTAACTGCACCGGCAGTGTTCTTCACCGGCGGTACCCTGGCAACCAGCACAGCGCCTACTTATGCAGTAGCCAATATTACCGATGGAAAAGTTACAAGCATTACGGTTATTTCAACCGGTAACTATAATGTAAAACCTACCGGTCTTCAATTTGTGGGCGGGGGCGCACCAACACAATGGTTCGCAATGAAGGGTGATAATCAGTCGGGAACCTTCACCCGCCTTACAAATGCCGGCGTTGCTACGCCTTTATGGATCGGAGCTGGCGACAGCTACAACCCCGTAACCGTAAACCCTGCCGTAGGAACGGTTTTTACCGCGAATGTTAAACAGGGAGGTTTGATAGTAGGACTGCCTTATGAAGGCAGTGCCATCAACAGAAGCTGGGATATTCAACCGGCTACTATTTCTGCTACCGACCTCACTTTTGGATACAATACTACCGATGCCAATTCGCAATGTGATGTAGCCGCTGTTATGCGGTTGGTATCCGGTAACGCAGCCACTCTATCGAACGTTCAGGCCGCACCCGTTAAACCCGTAACAGCTCAGGCAACAAGCTATCAGGTGAGCTTTACAGGTGTTAACAGTTTCCCTGTATTTAATTTATTGAATACCGGAAAACAAACCATTTCCTTCGGTCCCTTGCAACCCGTATTGGTGAATGATGCCGATTTTGACGGAGGCGCCACAAGTACCTCTGCTTTACCTATTCAATATACCAGCGCTGATAATTCAGTGGCTACTATTGAAAATGGTAAAATTCATATCGTATCAGCAGGTAAAGTAACCATCACTGCCTCGCAAATTGGTGATGTGTACTACCTGGATGCCAACCCTGTTTCAACGGAACTGACTGTTAACAAAAAGTTTTTTGTTGATGGCGATAATGATGGTATAGGTGCAGGCGCAGCTGTATTATTTGCACAGAATGATGCTCCGGCCGGGTACTCGACCGACAGCACCGACTGTAATGATAATGATGTTGCCGTTCAGAAACCGCTGTTGTATTATATAGATGCTGACCACGACGGGTTTGGTTCTGCTACAACAGAAATGCTGTGTAATTCAAGCGCCCCTTATGGTTATGCCGCCAATAAGAACGATTGTGACGACAACGATGCCGCTGTGCAAGGCCCGGTTACCTATTATGTAGATGCCGACCACGACGGCTTTGGTTCTAAAACGGTTTCCGCTGTATTCTGTACATCTATCCCGCCTGCTGGTTATGTAGCCAACAACCTGGATTGTGATGATACCAGAATATTGTATGCCGACAATGACGGCGATGGAAGAGGGGCTGATGTTCCTGCTGCCTGTGGGGTTACCAACAACTCAGATTGCGACGACACCAACCCTGTTCAGTTAACAGCTACTATTCCGGATGTATATGTAGTAGACAATATTGCTACTGTCAAAAACACCATCTATGTTGGGTATGCTTCTTCATCTCTGCTGCTGGTAGCTAAACCTGCAGGTGGTACAGCGCCGTATACCTACAAATGGAGTAACAGTAAAAATACTTCGTCTATCACTGTGGCCGCTGCCGGTACATACAGCGTAACCATCACGGATGCCAAAGGCTGTTCTTCCTCCGCTGATATCCGCATTGAATCAACAAGTGTATCGTGTGGTCTTCGGGAGAGTAAAGTGGTGCTTTGTCACAATGGCCAAAGTTTGTGCGTAGATGAAGATGCTGTTGCAGCTCACCTCAACCATGGTGATAAACTGGGGTATTGCAGTGATAGAGATGCTATTAATGATATTACCGCGTATCCCAATCCGGTAATTGGTAATCATTTTGTAGTAAAAACTCCAGATTACCTGATCAACCGGCAGATCTGGATCACGCTCACCGACCTGCTGGGTAAAATAATGTATCAAAAACAAGTATTGAATACGACCGGTACTATCAATGTTCAGCTCGGCGTAAGTATCAGGCCGGGGATCTATGTACTGAAAATAAACAACGTTACAAAAAACAAGATGCTCGTGCTTTAATAATAATAAGTAAGACATAAGATAACAAAAGCCCTCCCGATGCATCGGGAGGGCTTTTGTTTTTTTTATATATTAATCTTGCACAGGTAATAAATTGATATACCTGTACGTTGCCGCATCTGAAATTATAATTATATAATACACAAAATCTTTATCGATATACCACTAATTGGTTTTTGTATTACTTTTACCGCTAAGTATAAGTCCTTATTTGGAAGCAGTTGTAATCCATACCGATGAAACATTACTCTCTCTGGTAGCCGATGGTGACAAGGAAGCATTTACCATGCTTTATCGTCGTTACTGGGAGTCGTTATTTGCAACAGCTGCAAGAGCGCTTCGCTCAAAAACCGATGCGGCTGATCTGGTACAGGATATATTTTTATCCATCTGGAATCGGCGCCATGATCTCCGGATCACCGGTTCACTGGCCGCTTACCTGCAAACGAGTGTACGGTACAAAGTCATAAAGTATATTGAAAAGAATATTACCCGCCGCGATTATCTTGTCCTGTTAACGGAAGTGCTTGTTAATTATCAGCCACCCGATGCTGAATCGCAACTACAAATAAAAGAGTTACAACACACCATTCAATCGGCCGTTGAGCAAATGCCGAACAAGATGCGTGAAGTATACCAGCTTAGCCGCAAGCATCATTTAACTCATAAGGAAATTGCCGAACGCCTCGCCATTTCAGATGAAACAGTAAAGAAGCATATACAGCATGCTTTACAAATTATTAAAACTGCCATCAGCCTGAACGCAACCACGTTTGCCGTTTTGTTAATGCAGTGGATGAAGTAAGGAAGTATCCCGACATTTCATATATCACATTTTGTGCATGTGAACGATTAACACGATTGTTTTTAACCGATCTGGATAAGGTATGTCTGCGTTTGGGTGAGTCCCGAAAAAAATATTTTTATTTTTTTTACCCCCTCGGGTCTTTTTACCGGACAGTATATACGTTGCCAGAAATTTTATAAGCCTTATTATGAGCGAAACACAGGCCACTGATCTTTTAAACAGATACAGTAGTGGAAATTGTACGGTTGCAGAGCAGCAGCTTGTTGAAGCATGGTACCAGGAATTGGTAAACACCGGTGAGCTGGAATATGGAGAAGGAGAGAAAGAATCAATTCAGGACGCCATTGAAGCTGGGTTACTGCAAAGCATTGCAACCGAGGAAATGCCTTATACGGAGTATGCCCCGGTTCGTCGAATGCATAGAACCTGGTGGGCTGCGGCCGCCATCCTGGTATGTTTATCAGGCGCCGTGCTTTATTTGCAGCATAAAAGGGAATTACTGGCAAAAGCCGAGTCAACATTAAAGAACGATGTAGAGCCGGGCAGCAATAAAGCGGTGCTTACCCTCTCGAATGGCAAAACCATTGTGCTCGATGATGCAGCCAATGGGGAAGTTGCCCGGGAGGGAAAAGCAAAAGTGCTGAAACCCGATGATGGAAAACTGGTGTATTCACCAGACAACAGCGGCGGCGATGGGCCATTGGCGTGGAATACCCTGGCCACTCCCCGCAGCGGACAATACCAGTTGCGTTTGCCCGATGGAACAAAAGTGTGGCTGAATTCGGAATCTTCCATCCATTACCCCACGGGTTTCAAAGGAAAGGAGAGAAGGGTGCAAATTACGGGCGAGGCTTATTTTGAAGTAACACACGATAACCAAATGCCCTTTATCGTAGATCTCCCCTCTAAAGGGGGGGCCGGGGGGGGCCAGGTGGAAGTGCTGGGCACCCATTTTAACGTAAATGCCTACGGCGACGAAAGCGCTATTAAAACTACTTTGCTGGAAGGGAAAGTGAAGGTGGTGGAAAAAACGGCCACGGTACAACAAACGGCTATTTTATCACCCGGGGAGCAGGCTGTAATTCCCAACAGCAACCGGATACAGGTTCGAAAAGCAGCTATTGACAATGTAGTAGCATGGAAAAACGGATTATTTCACTTTGAAAGTGCAGATATAAAAACGGTAATGCGACAGTTGGCAAGATGGTATGATGTAGAGGTGGTATATGAGGGCGCTGTCAAAAATGAGCCCCTGTTTGTTGAAATTTCACGGAACACCAGGTTATCAGATGTGTTGAAAGTATTGAAGGAGTCAGGAAGTGCAAAATTCAGCATCGAGGGGAAAAAGATCATTGTTAAATAACCCCTAGTTATATGTATATCCTATTTGAAGCCATCGCTGAGAAAATCAGGGAATTCATAACCAGTGAAAACAAGCGCCATCGCAGTATGTATGCAGGGGCTTTACTTTATTCATGCCGGGCTGCAACCCATTCTTGCCCATTGCAGCTGAACAACGATTCTTTTTTAAAATATTGACCAGTTCAATGACAACTGTTTAAGGCTGTCTGGTACGGTTTACCCCGTGGCCGGATGAGCAATGAAAATGGTATGTCAAAAACATAAAAGTTTCCGATTACCTGAAACAAAAAACCGCCCCGACTGCAATCGGTGCGGCTGATAAAACTTCAGGCTAATGCAATAGAAGACGCTATATCCTTATTGTTTAACCCAAACAGCCCTGATTGCAACGTCAGGGGTGCTAAATCCAAATTTATGTATTTAATTCATTGCCTCCACCGCTATTTGAGGAAAATAAAGGTGGGGCGTAAAGAACTGATCGTAATGAATTACCTAACCATTTTTCTATTAGCCACCTGTTTACACCTCACTGCCGGCGTGTATTCTCAAAAGGTTACATTGTCTGGGGAGAACATTTCCCTGAAAGTTGTTTTTAAGGAAATAAAAAAGCAAACAGGATATACGTTTGTTTACAGAGAAGTTTTATTGCAAAGAGCCGGAAAGGTTAATATAAATGTCAAAAATGCCTCTATTACGCAGGTACTTGACATCTGTTTCAGAAATCAACCGCTTTCCTACAGCATCATCAACAACAATATAGTTGTTGTAAAAGAAGCCGTAGTAGCCACACCGCCGCAAATAGTGGCTGTTGAAAAACCGGTGATACAAAAAGCCCCGCCGGTAAAAATTACCGGTGTTATCCTGGCTGAAAATGGCACCCCGCTGCAAAATGCCAACGTAAGTGAAAAAGGAAAGTTGAATTCAGTGATGTCAAAAGCTGATGGTTCATTTACCATGATGGTAGAAGGCCCACAGTCAGTACTGGTAATTTCCTACGTAGGTTTCGACGATAAACTGGTGCCGGTTGGCGATCAAACCGAGTTCACCATTAAATTAAGCACTACCCAGGCACCGATGGAAGAGCAGGTGGTAGTAGGTTATGGTACTTCTAAAAAAGCAACCGTTACCGGCGCCCTGGAACCAGTAGCCAATAAAACATTTGATAGCAGAGCGGTAACCAATCCTGCACTGGCATTACAAGGTACCACTCCGGGTTTGGTGGTTACCAGAACTTCTTCGCGTCCGGGCAATGAAGACCTGGCATTGCAGATCCGTGGTGCTACTTCAGTAAGTGGCGGAGCACCCCTGATCGTTGTAGATGGTATTCCTGTAGCCAGCCAGAATGCATTCTTTACCATGAACCCCGATGATATTGAATCGGTGAACGTGTTAAAAGACGGTATGGCCGCCATCTTCGGTAGCCGTGCTGCCAATGGTGTTATTCTTGTTACCACCAAACGTGGTAAAGGAAAAACCAGGATCGAATATGGTTTCAATGCGCGTGTAAATACCATCGGTATAAAATCACCCACTACCGACATGAAGCAATTTGCCCAGATGTGGTTAAATGCTTACAATGAGGATACTTATAAAACAACCAAAAACTGGGGCGATATTGCGAACCTGCAAAAAATAGCCCAGGGCCAGGAAGGTATTTATCATACTACTGCCTGGGGCGACGTATTTGTTGCAGACGCCAACCGTTTCGATGAAATGTTTCAACCCCGTGTTTCTCAACAACACAACCTCAGTATTGCCGGTTCATCAGAAAAATCGGGTTACCGTTTATCTGCCGGATATGCCGATAACCAGGGACCGCTGGCTGTTGCCTACGATGGTAACAAACAGTATAACCTGCGTTTGAATTACGATTACAAACTGGCAGAAAGAGTAAAACTGCAAACTGGTATCACGTATCAAAAAGATATCACCAGCAGTCCTTCACAGGGTTTGCGCGAAGACCTCGTTTCTTACGACCCGCCCTTTTTCCCTGCTAAAAACCCATTTGGTGAATGGTATGCCAACTTTAACAACCAGGGTACCAGAAACGCTACTGCAGCTGCTACCGATGGTGGAAGAAATACAGTAGGTAATGACCTGGTGAGAGTAGATGTAAAAGGTACTGCCGAACTGATAAAAGGACTGGAACTGGAAGGAACCGCTTCTATTCAAAGCAGCAATTACCGGTTGGATAATTATCAACTCACTGTTCCCCTGTACCAATGGGATGGAACACTGTCTCAGTTTAACATCAACCCTACTTCAAATATCCGTGCCGAATCTGACAACAGTTTATACCAGAACTACATCGCCTTGCTGCGTTACACCTTTACTTTTGGTGGCCACCGCATCATAGCCATGGGTGGTATCAATGCAGAGAAAACGGACTATAAAGATTTATACGGTTACCGTACCAATATTGGATCTGACGGCGTGTATGATTTGAACCTGGGTGGTAAAGACCTGGTTGAAGCAAACGGCGGCCGCGGTTCTTATGGCCTGTATTCTTATATCGGCCGTTTGAACTACTCTTTCAGAGGTAAATACCTGGTTGAAATGTTGGGACGTCGTGATGGATCATCCCGTTTTGCGCCCGGCCACAAATGGTCAAATTTCTACAACGCATCTGCCGGTTGGGTAGTTACCAATGAAAACTTCATCCGCGACCTGAACCTGTACCCGCTTAATTACCTGAAGATCCGCGGTGGTTACGGGATCATGGGTAACAACGTAAACATCGATATGTACGATTACATTTCTGATGTGGTTATTGGAAACAGCCTCTTTGGCAGCACGCCTGGTATTCAAAGCGCGGCCGGCCTGGCCCGTAATGGTCTTACTTCATTAGACCGTACCTGGGAAAAAGTAAAAATGGCGAACATCGGTGTTGACCTCGTTATGTTGAACAACCGTCTTACCGGCCGTTTCGATGTATATAAGAAAAAGAATGATGGGATGATGATCCAGGTGGTTTATCCTGGCGTGTTGGGTGGACAAGCACCGCAAACAAATAGTGGTGTACTGGAAGTGTGGGGATGGGAAGCTGCGATCGGCTGGCGCGATAAGATCGGTGAGAACTTCAGCTGGAATGCTTCATTCAACGTTTCTGACAGCCGTAACAAACTGACCCAATTCGACGGTGCGTTACTGCCCACTGCCGGATTGAATTCAACTATCATTGGCAAACCGTTGAACAGCTGGTACATGTACCAGACAAAAGGGTTCTTTACCGACCAGAAAACTGTTGACCTGTTTTATAATAAATATACAGCAGATGCACAGGGCAATGTGCCAACAAGAGATGGTAAAGTTGACCTGCGTCCCGGTGATACCAGAAAAGCAGATGTGAATAAGGATAATAAAATTGACCAGAGCGACGTAAGCTACAAAGGCGATGCCGCACCACACTATACTTTCGGTTTGAACCTGGGCGCTGCCTGGAAAGGCATCGATTTTTCAGCCTTCCTGCAAGGTGTAGGTCAACAATATATAGAAAGATCAGGTTACCTGGCTTATCCTTTCGCTGTTGATTATTCAAACCTGAACTCAAAATTCCTTGGCAATACCTGGACTGAAGACAATACCGGTGCAAAATTCCCAAGACTGACCATTCAGAAAGACCGCGCCGAATGGAACTACCTGCACAATGACTTCATGTTGCAGAACAACAAGTATGTTCGGTTGAAATCTTTGATTGTAGGTTATACATTACCACAAACATTGAGTGAACGCGCACATCTTGAAAGAGTACGGGTGTATTTCTCCGGAAACGACCTGTGGGAATGGTCATCTTTAAAAGATGGTTTCGATCCCGAACAAGGTGCCAACTCTGGTTTGAACGGTTACCCCTTTATGAGAACATGGTCATTTGGTGTTAACCTCGGTTTATAATCTAATATCTGATCAGCGAAAAACTATTATAAATGAAAAAGTTGATAATTCCGGCTGCCATCAGTGCCATGATCCTCGGCGCTATGGCCTGTCAGAAAAAATTTCTCGACCTGAAACCTGAAGACAGACTGACGGAAGTACAGTATTTTAATTCACCCGCACAGTTCAAGGCTGCCACCAACGAGTTCTATGAGAAAATGATCAGTTGGCAGAAAATTGACAACAGCAATATTTTTGAATTTATAGATATGGGGTCTGACCTGTGTGCAGACTTCACCCAGGGCCCGGCAGACTACGGCCGTGGTTTGGTTACCGTGCCCATGGATGATATTTACTGGAATAACGCCTATGCGTATATCCGTGGTAACAATATCGTTCTGCAAAAGGCCGAAGCTTATAGCGGTGATAAAAAAGAGATCGCTCAATATGTAGCGGCTGCTAAATTCTTCAGAGCATGGCATCATTTCTTTTTGTTGAAACGCTTTGGTGGTGTACCCATTGTAACAACGGTACCCGATATAACCGGGGCAGAACTGCAGGCGCCACGTAACAGCCGCTATGAAGTAGTTGACCAGATCTTGAAAGATTTAACGGAAGCCATCCCCGACCTGCCTATTGAACAAGCCATCCCCAGTGATGAAAAAGGACATTTGAGCAAATGGGCAGCTGAGGCTTTCAAAGCACGCGTGTTGTTGTACGAAGCTACCTGGCGTAAATACACCGGAAACTCCACCGATTTTAAAGGTTCAGGCGGACCGGCATACGACCAGATCAATGAGTTTTTAACAGAAGCGGCAACACTGGCAAAAGATGTAATCCAGAACGGCGGTTACAAATTATGGAACTATAATAGCAACACTGCCATGAAAAATCGCAGTAACTATTACCTGTTTTGTATAGATGGTACCGGTTCAAACCCATTGGGTCTCGATAAATCAAGCAACAATGAGTTTATCCTGAAAAGCATCTACGACGTTAACCTGCGTCCCGGTGGTAGAAATATTTCGGCTACTGTGCAGAGCTATATGGTACCCAGCCGCAAGTTCATGGATATGTTCCTGAGCATAAATGGAATGCCGATTGAGAAAACGGCGCAGTTCAAAGGATATGCAACTGTAGAAGATGAATACCAGAACAGGGATTTTCGTTTACAGAGTTATATTCTGGGCGATGCAGATGCACCAGCGGCCGGTAAAATAAAACTGACCGATGCAACAGAACAGGGTTACACTGCCAGAAAATTCTCGGCTAATAAGTATCCTACCTATCGGGCAGCTAATAAAGAATCACAGGATTACCCACAGATCAGGCTGGCCGAAGTTTATTTGATCTATGCAGAAGCCCTGATGGAAAAGAATAAGTCTATCAGTGATGCTGACCTGAATATGTCGATCAACCTTACCAGAGCCCGGGCTGGTGTGGCACCGCTCACCAACAAATTCGCTACCGACAGCAGTTTGAATATCCTGGATGAGATCAGACGCGAAAGAACAGTGGAGCTGTTTTCAGAGAACAGCCGTTTCGATGACCTGAAACGTTGGGGAATTGCCGAGCATGAACTCAATCAGAATGTTTGTGGAATGGTGGTAGGCGGAGTTGGGTATAAAACTGATTTCAGAACGGTTACCGGTGATTCAACAAGCTTATACAATCCGAATGTATATGTAAACAAAGAAACTACAGTAGCTACCGGTAAGGGTAATTTGAAAGCAATATTGATTGACAGAGCCGAGGACCGTAATTTTAAAAGAACCCATTACTTGTTACCGATACCATTGCGTCAAATTCAACTGAATGCAAACCTGGTTCAAAATAATGGTTATTAAAAAGCAGTAGGAAACGGGCAATTGACATCGAGAGGAGCAAACAGAACAATTTGTGCTCCTATCCAATCGGGAGATAGCAAATTGAATGTCGATTGCCTTTTTCCACCTGTTTATAAAACAAACTGTTAAATCCAATTATATGAAGATTTTTACAAAGAATATCTGGTTCCTGGTAGCACTGATCGCTGCCGCAGCTATATATGCAGGTTGTAACAAAGCAGCCGACATCAGAACGTTTGATTATCCCGCGCCTATACCCCAGGCCGTTTTCCCCGACAGTGGTTATGCTGGTTTTGCTGAGGTTACGATCACAGGTAGTTCTTTTGGTGATTATAAAAATGCAGTAAAAGTATTATTTAATGGAATTGAAGCAGATTCAATCTTAACCTGTGAAGACGGGAAGATCGTAGCCCGCGTGCCGAATACCGCGATCTCTGGTAAAGTGAGTTTACAGGTTTGGAACCACTCAGTTGATTCAATAGGTTCTTTCAAGGTTATACCAGTACCGCATGCTGATTCAATCAGCAGAATAGCAGGTTTGGTGGGAGATACCATTATCATTATGGGTAGAGGTTTTGGAGCTGATCTCACAAAAGTAAAAGTGAGCTTTAACGGACCTACAGGTGACATTGCCGATATAACAGATTCTACAATCGCAGCGATAGTGCCAGCAGGTTTTACAGCCGGGAAACTGGTTGTTTATGTAAATAATTATCCAGTGGTAGGACCTGCTTTCGGTGCCCTTGTTACCGTTGCTGATCCCATTTACTGGTTGGAATTTGAGCATAACCTGAACGACAAAATGGGTGGCGCGGCTGCAACATATACCTATAATGCGGCTGATGGTTTCGCCAAACCCATTAACTGGGCTGCGGGTAACAGAGGAGAAGCAGTACAGCTGGCTGGTACCGGTAATAGAAAAACGACCAATAACCAGTTCATTGCATGTCCTCCGGGAATAAGCAAATACAGCGAGTTGTCGGTTACTGCATGGGTAAACTGGGGTTCACGTGATTACCCGGATTCTAACTGGTACCAGGAGCCTGTTTTTGATTTCGGACAAGCCAGAGGTCTTCGTACCGCATTAATGACCAGAATGGGTGTTACTGCAGGTCCAAACATGTTAGGTCGTTTGATCTTTGAGAAAATTACCGAATTCCCTACCAATAAGACTTTTGATGCGAAGTGTACTGCTGCATTGGGCAGGTTTGCCTGGCACCATGTGGCCATGACCATCTCATCAGCTAATCATATTTTAACGGTTTATTTAGACGGTGTAAGTATAGGCACGGTGACACTGGATGCTGCGGCAAACCCAACGTTGTTCAATCATAATAAAGTGTATATCGGCGCACCAACGAATGGGGTTGTCAACGAACCGGCTTATGGCGGTTTGATAGATGATTTCAAGATCTTTAATTATACGTTGAGCAGCGAGCAGGTGTTTACAGATTACTATCATGCCTATCGCCCTAAATAGTAAACGATTTCCGGTTAAGATTAACAAATTACAATTAGCAAATTCCAGATAATACTTATGAAACAACTCGCTGTTTTTTCTGTTATCGCATTGATGCTGAGTTTGTCATTGGCAGACTGCTCGAAGAAAGGAGATGCGGAGCCCGATGATTTAGCTGATACTACGCTGTTAGGCTCGGTTAAATATATAGATACCCTGCCGCCAAGTACGGCCCTGAGACATGGTACACTTCATACGGAAGAAGATTTCGCCCGGATAAGAGCCGCCATAGCTGGTAATCAGGAACCCTGGTTAAGTGGTTTCAAGATGCTGGAAAAAAATCCGAATATAGCTAATAAGACATACTCGCCTAGTCCGGTTGCAAAACTGATCAGGGGTGGCAATAGCCGGGAAGAACCTTTGCCGGATAACTATACCTCTGCTTATAAAGATGTAGCGGCTGCCTATCAATCAGCTTTATACTGGCGCATCAAGGGTGATACCGTGTATGCTGAAACAGCAGTTAAAATACTGAATGCCTGGGCTTCCATCTGTAAACAATTGAGCGGTGGTCCGGATATAAACCTGGCCGCTGGTTTTTATGGATACGAGTTTGCAGTAGCCGGAGAATTGATGCGTGATTATATCCATTGGAAACCCGAAGATTTCAAAGCTTACCAACAATGGATGGTGGCGGTTTTTTATCCCGTCAACCATTCATTCTTAAAAGACCACAACGGTTCCTGTATTTATCACTACTGGGCTAACTGGGACCTGGGTAACATCTCTTCCATAATGGCTATCGGTATTCTTTGCGATAACCGGGGATTATACAATGAAGCGGTGAACTATTTCCAACACGGCGCCGGTAACGGAAACATCCGTAACGCGATCAATTATTTTCATAAGACCGATGAAGGTGAACTGGGTCAGTTACAGGAAAGCGGTCGCGACCAGGGCCACGCTACACTGGTAATGGCCTACCTGGGTACCCTCTGTGAAATGGCCTGGAACCAGGGTGATGATTTTTATGGCTTTAATGACAATGCGGTGTTGAAGGCATCAGAATACGTAGCCAAATACAATGTGGCCATGAAGCCAGTACCCTTCCACGAATATCCATATAAAGATTGCGACACTACCATTGTGCAAACTGAAATCGCGAGCGATAGCCGGGGTACTGTTCGTCCTATGTGGTCAGTAATTTATAATCACTATGTAAAACGTAAAGGTATGAATGCGCCTTACACCTTGCTGGGAATGAATACAACTGCACCAGAAGGCGGCGGCGGCGACTACGGACCAAACAGCGGCGGTTACGACCAGCTTGGTTACGGTACCCTGATGTTTTCACGATAAACTAATTCTGATATAATATCAGGAAAGGCGAAAATCCAATATCCAAAAAATCCAGTATCCGGAAATCCAATATCCACGTTCCAATCCGGTACATTTTCATGGCTTCCGTTGTAAGTCAGGAGACAACAGGAAACCTCTTAAAGCCCCCGGCCAACCAGCGGGGGCTTTTTTTATCCGCTGGCAGTGAACAGGGCGTAACCGTCTTTGCCTTTATTTTATTATTTCAAAATCGCCCGGTTTCCAACTGCCATCGAATACACTTGTTTCAGGTCCATACACCCGGAAATAAGTAAACCAGCCTTTACCGGGAATAGTCTGGATCCATTCCCCTTCTTTTCCATTGGGGGCAGTGGGGCCGAAGAAGAGATCGATCGTATTGCCGGTATCTTTTCCTTTTAATTCAAACAGCGAGCGCAAGGCAGCTTTGCCCTGATCGGTAATGATCTGGCTGCGGGTTTGTGTATCATAAATTGTAACCGACCAAAAGAGCTTGCCAGGCACCGGGGTTGGAACAGTCAGTTTATAGGTATTATCACCCATGAGCCATTGGCCGTTTTTGTCGTGTACACCCAGCCAGTAAACAGAACCGGAACCCGCACCGCGACGGAACATAGCGGGCGATGAGCCGATGGCCTGGTAGAACCATTTTTCACGGGCATCGAGGTCTACATAATTGGTGGTATTAAAGTCTCCATCTTCAAATCGCAATGCGGCCCATTCCCATTGACGATCGGGCCATACGATGCGGTCGGGCCTGCGATCGGCAAATGATTGTACGCGCATTTGTGCATTGGCAATTTTAGCCGCTTTTTCAAGAATGGCTTTTTTATGTGCGTCCGGTTCAAACGGTTTGCCCTTTTCAATACCCAGCGCTGCCAGATCTCCATAATAATTGCGGTAACCATCTACCGCCGGCTCTTTGTTGATCACCTCGTGCAATATGTTCCAGAATTCAAAATTATTTTCCCAGGCCAACGGCGTAGTGTCCTGTGGTTTGGGGGTGAGGTCTGCAAAGGTGGGCATCTCCCAGTTGGTGGTAGTGTGCAGCGGATACACTTTCACCGTTTTAATGCGTTCCAGGGCTGCTGCCACATCGCCATTAACAGGAAGTGAACGCACGCCTACTACTATTTGATTAGTGGTATTATGAATAACGTGATAGCCAGCCGGTATATCACCCGTATAATTGGGGGGCAGCAACAGGAATTTACCTCCCTTATCACCATCAGGTCCTGGAATGCCCATATCGGCTACCCATCGTTGATTAATGTCCAGGGCAACAACGATCAATGGCCCTGCAGGAATATCAACCACCATGGGGCCGGCTGACAGGTCTATGGCAATAGGCCCATAAGGCGTATCTGAATTTAAAGTAAATCCAACGTGCATGGGCTTAGTATCCAGCGTGCCAAAAGTTTTATTAGGTTCTATACCGATCTTCTTATTCCCAACAAAAATGGCAGCGCCGGATACGGTGGGGTAAAAGAATTTATATGCCTGCACGGCCCGGTACAGGTCAGCTTCATCATACGCACGTTGAATAGTTGCTTCAGTGGGATAGCCACCCTGAAACTGGTAATTGGCAAAATCTATGACAAGAGTTGAACTATTGTCTTCTTTGATAAGCTTTTTGCTGGAAGGGCGTATTGTTTGTCCCATAATTATACGATTGTATGTATAAGGACACTTCCGATAAAAAGGAACCGCCAGCAGCTGGCTATTTTCTCGGAAAAATTATAAGACCATCTGATTTTCAATGGAAACACAGCGGGGCTGGTAAAAAACGAACTAATTGTACCAATAATTGAACCCGCTTTATGCCACTTACAAATAGGTTTGACACATCTACAGTTATAAATAATGGCTTACATATGAAAGGTAAAATCTCTTTGTTCTTGCTGGCAATATTCAGTGCCCTGTTGCTGTTGTCCTTCGCTTACAAAAAGAAAATAGTGAAGGTGTACCTCATCGGTGACTCCACGGTAGCGGATTATAGCCTTGAAAAAGATTTCGAAACAAAACGCTATCCGGTCACCGGATGGGGACAGGTCTTTCAACCCTTTTTAAAAACAAGCAATCTTAAAAACCTTAATTTCATCATTAAGGCCGACAGTGCCCTGGTTGATGACCGGGCAAAAGGCGGCCGAAGCACCCGCACTTTTTTTGAAGAAGGACGTTGGGCAGAGGTATACAAATCGCTGCAGCAAAACGACATAGTAATGATGCAGTTCGGTCACAACGATGGGGCAGTTGACAAACCTGAGCGATACGTAAATATTGCCGGTTATAAAGAATACTTACGGTTGTTTGTTGACCAGACAAGAGAAAAAGGCGCCATCCCTGTTTTATTAACACCCGTGGCCCGCAATTATCCCTGGAAAGACGGCAAACTGAGCAATGTGCACGGAGAATATCCCGAGGCGGTTAAGGCAGTGGCCACTGAAAAGGAGGCCCTGTTCATAGACCTGAATCAGCTTTCCATGGACGCTTTTGCAATAAAGGGGCAGGATTATGTTTCGAGCCATTTCTTTATGAACCTGCCAGCCGGCAAGTATGTCGCCTATCCCGAAGGACAGAAGGACAATACTCATTTTCAGCCGGAAGGAGCCACCGAAGTTGCCCGGTTGATCTATGAAGCCATGACACGATTGAACAACTCAACGAATAAAAAATAAGAACGATGCATGCCAACAGAACGGCCCTTCTATTGCTACAACTCTTTTGTTGTTTTTCACTATTCGCGCAACAACCAGCCAACAACCCATTACGACTCTGGTACGATAAACCCGCCACCAACTGGAACGAGGCCCTGCCCATTGGCAATGGTCATCTCGCTGCCATGGTGTTTGGCTCGTTGAATGCCGAACAGGTTCAGCTAAACGAAGAAACCATTTGGTCTGGGGAACCTGGTAACAACATTATCCCCAATGTGTACGATTCCATTCAGCAAATAAGAAAACTGTTGTTTGAAGGAAAGTACAAAGAGGCGCAGGATCTTTCAAACAAAACATTACCGCGCAATGCCCCGGCCGATGTGAACTACGGAATGAAATACCAGACAGCAGGTAGTTTAATGATCCGCTTCAACGATCAACAACAGGCCACTAATTACCAACGCGACCTGGACATCAGCAAAGCGGTGGCCAATGTTACCTACCAGGCCAATGGTATTACTTATAAACGTGAATTTATAGCCGCCGTTACAGACAATGTAATACTGGTACGGCTTACCGCCAGCAAACCGGGCAGTATTAGCTGTAACCTGAGTATGCAAAGTCCTTTTAAAGACGTGACCACCCAAACGAAGGACGGAAAATTATTGTACTCTGGTGTAACCTCTACTGTAGATAACAAAACCGGCCGGCTGCGTTATCAGGTAGAGGTATTGCCAAAAGCAGAGGGCGGAAAAGTTTCGTTTACAGATACGGGTGTTGTGATAGACAAAGCCAATGCCCTTACGCTGTATGTTGCCATTGGTACCAATTTCATCAACTACAAAGATATAAGTGGAAACGAGGCGGCAAAAGCTACCCAGGCACTGAATGCGGCTGCTGGTAAAAGTTACGAGGCTATAAAGACGACCCATATTTCGTTATATAAAAAATATTTCGATCGTGTAAGCCTCGAACTGGGCACTACCGATGCAATCAAAAAGCCAACCAATGCTCGCATAGCAGAGTTTGGCAATGGGAACGACCCGGCCCTGGTGTCCATGTATTTTCAATTTGGCAGGTACCTGTTGATCACCAGCTCATGGCCCGGCAGTCAGCCCGCCAACTTACAAGGCAAATGGAATGATAAGCTGAGTCCGCCCTGGGACAGCAAGTACACCATCAACATCAATACCGAAATGAATTACTGGCCGGCGGAACCAACGGCCCTGCCGGAAATGCACCATGCGCTGTTTAACATGTTGAAGGAATTGTCGGTAACAGGGCAGGAGAGTGCTACCAAAATGTACCATGCGCGTGGCTGGAACGTACACCACAATACTGATCTGTGGCGGATAACCGGTCCCGTTGATGGCGGCTTTTATGGCATGTGGCCAATGGGCGGCGCCTGGTTAAGCCAGCATTTGTGGCAGCATTACCTGTTCACCGGTGATAAAGCCTTTTTAAAAGAAATGTACCCGGTATTAAAAGGAGCGGCTTTGTTTTATGTAGATGTGCTGCAAACCGAGCCTACGCATAACTGGCTGGTAGTGGCGCCTTCTATGTCGCCGGAAAATACTTATATGAGTAATGTGGGCATCAGCGCCGGTACCACCATGGATAACCAGCTGGTGTATGATGTATTGTCGAACGCTTTCCGTTCGGCTACCATCCTGGGGTTGGATAAAACATTCACCGATACGCTGCAAACGATGATCAAACGGTTACCACCCATGCAGGTAGGGCAATACAGCCAGTTGCAGGAGTGGTTGCAGGATATGGACAAACCCAATGACCGCCACCGCCATGTATCCCATTTGTATGGGTTGTTCCCCAGTAACCAGATCTCGCCCTTCAATACGCCGGAAATATTTGAAGCCGCCCGCAATTCCCTCGTGTACCGCGGTGATAAATCAACCGGGTGGTCAATGGGCTGGAAAGTGAATTTATGGGCGCGACTGCTCGATGGCAACCGGGCTTATAAATTAATTGCCGATCAGCTAACGCCGGCGCCTGTAGAAACCAGTGGACAAAACGGTGGTACCTATCCCAACCTGTTCGATGCGCACCCGCCGTTTCAGATAGATGGTAATTTCGGTTGCACATCGGGTATTGCCGAAATGCTGGTGCAGTCGCACGATGGCAGTATTTATTTATTACCCGCCATACCCGATCAATGGCAGCAGGGGACCGTAAAAGGACTGATTGCCCGTGGAGGTTTTGTAATTGACATGAGCTGGAAGAATGGCAGGATCACCTCGTTGAAAATACAATCAAAACTGGGCGGCAACTGCCGGTTAAGAATGGCTGGTCCTTTAAAACCTAAAGGCAGCGTTGCTTTAAAACCTGCAACCGGCAATAATCCGAACCCATTGTTTGCCATTGCTGACACTAAAAAGCCGGTTATTTCAGATAAAGCGAGCTTAAAAGGCGTCACAGTAAATGCCGGCCAATTGTATGATTTCAATACAACCGCCGGCATGAGCTATGAGTTTGTGCAATAAAATCATCTCAATTGGACTTCGTCCGCCGAAGCTTTAGCGTAGGCGGACATACTTTTCAATATTCAGGCGGTTAATGTTGGAGCCTTCAATTTTTTCGACACCCTGTTGAATCAGGGTGTCGTTTTTTATAGAAACGGTAAATGTAAAGTCATTGTTCTCCCATTCCCGGGCATTGCAATATTCCAGGTGCTCCGTGTAAATACTATCTTTTATCGAGTATTTACCGCCTCCGGCGGTGAATAAAGCGTTTGCAGAGTCCTTGCCTTTATTCAGGTCGTGGCTCAAAAATGCGAAGTGGGTGTCGTTGATGATTTTGATAAATTGTTTGTTGGAGGTGTAATCGGTAACGGTGGTATCGCCCTTTTCAATTAATGTTCCGATCAGTAACCGCCAGGTGCCGGTAATAGCAGCTGGGGCTTTTTTTGTTGTACAGGAGGCATAAAAAAGCCATGTGATAAGTGTAATTGGTACAGCAATCGATTTCATGAAGGATGGTTTTTTATTAAAAATAGTATCTGTTATTAAAATAACATTAGAAATATATTAAAAAACAAGAAACATTTTTCTTATCTTAGAAATCTACGATCCTCTTGTCATTAATGAAATGTTATTGCGCTCCATAAGTGATTAAAACTTGCCATGAATTGTTTGCTGGTTATCATTTAACCGTTAATTTTACGAGCCTTGCCATCAAACTGACCATCAACAATTATTATTTGTAGCCAAGATCATGAAAGGGTTGCTCAAATTTGTTCTACTATTATGTATTCTCTTGCTGGCAGGAAATGCACATACGACTCACCCTCGTATAGGTTTTTTTCCTGGGAATACTATTGAGCGCGCCCAGTTCGGGAATTACTCCACGGAACACAATGACCGGTTACTAAGCAGCAATGCGCCCATCAACAGAAAAGGTTCCCGCGAAAGAATAAAGGCTACAGAAGTTGAAGACGACGATGATGACCTGCGGACTTCCAAAAAGAATTTAGGTACAGTTTCCATATCTTTTTTATATAACGAGGCATCCGACTATACATACATGTTCCGTAAAAGTAGTCTGCCTTTTTGCGAACATTTTTCCCTTACCTCTTCCTTCAAATTTATCATCCACCGGGTGATCAGGATTTGATTTTACTTCCCTTGCAGTCATAGGACTGCCCAATCGTTCACTAAAAAATTTATTGTATTGCTTGCCTGTATAGTATCCGGCTATAGAGATCAGGTGTGTTATGCGCCGTTCTAAAAACGAATTTCAGGCAATTCTGAATAAGACCCCCCATATAAATTATGAAAAGAACGCTCACGCTGCTGGGCTTGTGTGCCATTGTGTGCTATACAAGCTGCAAACAAAAGGAAGAAACCAAAGAAGAACCCACCAAATTATTGGTGACGAGTCCAATTAAAATGGACACAACAGTAACTAAAGAGTACGTATGCCAGATCAAATCCATACGTAACATTGAACTCAAAGCTCAGGAAAAAGGTTACCTCGAACGCATTTTTGTGGACGAGGGCCAGCATGTAAAAGCAGGCCAGCTGTTGTTCAAGATCATGCCTAACATTTACCAGGCTGAACTGGAGAAAGCCGATGCGGAAGCACAGGCGGCAGATATTGAAGTAGCGAACACCCAGTCGCTGGCCGACAGAAAGATCGTATCACCAAACGAACTGGCTTTGGCGAATGCTAAAGCTAAAAAAGCAAAAGCTGAACTGGCGCTGGCCAAAGTGCACCTGCAATTTACCGAGATCAGGGCGCCCTTCGATGGCATCATCGACCAGTTGCATTTAAAACAGGGAAGCCTGGTAGAAGAAGGCGAATTGCTGACCAGCCTTTCAGACAACAACCAGATGTGGGTTTATTTCAACGTATCGGAACCCGAGTACCTGAACTATAAAACATCAGTTAAGGGAAATGACAAAATGCGGGTGAGCCTGCAAATGGCCAACAAAGAGGTGTTCAAACACCCCGGTGTGGTGGAAACCATTGAAGCCGAGTTCAACAATGAAACCGGTAACATCGCATTCCGTGCTACTTTCCCTAACCAGGAAGGATTGCTGCGTCATGGTGAAACCGGCAGCATTCTCATGAAAGAGCAGATGAAAAATGCCATCATTATTCCACAGAAAGCTACGCTGGAGATCATGGATAAGAAATATGTGTACGTGGTGAACAAAGACAATGTGGTGAAATTAACCCCCATCACCATTGCTGCTGAAATACCCGACTTATATATTCTCCAGGACGGGGTAGCTGAAGGCGACAAGATCCTGTTGGAAGGCATCCGTAAAGTTCAGGACGGTAATAAAATTACCTATGATTTTGAGGAGCCAGCCAAGGTAATGTCTCAGTTAAAGTTGGAATCGGAATAATGTAAGTACCCAAAATAGAAAGAACATGTTTAATATATTTTTGAAGCGGCCGGTCTTTGCGATCGTGCTATCCCTGGTTATCGTCTTTATGGGGATACTGGCCATCAATACCCTTCCAACCTCGCAGTTCCCCTCCATTGCGCCACCACGGGTAATCGTTAGTGTGGCGTACCCGGGTGCCAGTGCCGATGTGTTGGTAAAATCAGTGCTCATCCCCATGGAAAAAGCCATCAACGGGGTGCCTGGTATGAAGTACATGACATCAGATGCTACCAGTGCCGGTGAGGCCAACGTACAGGTGGTATTTGACCTGGGAACCGACCCCAATGCGGCGGTAGTAAACGTAAAAAACCGTATCGAGCAGGTAACAAACCGGTTGCCTGTACTGGTACAACGGGAAGGTATTATCGTTAACATCCTTCAACCGAACATGTTGATGTATGTGAACGTATTCAGTACCGACAAACACGCCGATGAAAACTTCCTTTACAACTTCACCAACGTAAATATCCTGCGCGAACTGAGCCGTGTAAAAGGTATCGGTAGTGCGCAGATCCTCGGTAGCCGTCAGTACGCCATGCGTATCTGGTTGAAACCCGATCGTATGCGTGCGTATAACGTGTCAACCGACGAAGTGATGGAAGCGCTGGGTGAACAAAGTATCATCGGATCGCCCGGTAGGTTGGGCCGAAGCGATGGTAAACGTTCCGAAGCACTGGAGTATGTATTGACCTATCAGGGCCGGTATAACCAGCCCGATCAGTATAAGAATGTGATCATTCGGGCAAACCCCGATGGGGAGATCCTTTACCTGAAGGATATTGCCGATGTGGAATTGGGTAGTGAGTTCTATGATATCTATTCAAACCTCAATGGCCACCCTTCTGCGGCCGTGGTATTGAAACAAACCTATGGTAGTAATGCCCAGGATGTAATCAAAGCCATCAAAGAGAAACTTACTGAACTGAAAAAAGAATCTTTCCCTCCGGGAATGGATTATGAGATCGATTACGACGTATCGAACTTCCTCGACGCCTCTATTGAAAAGGTATTGCACACCCTCGGCGAAGCCTTCGTGCTGGTGGCCATTGTGGTGTTCATATTCCTGGGTGACTGGCGTTCTACGTTGATCCCCACACTGGCGGTACCTGTATCGCTGGTTGGTTCGTTCTTCTTTATGCAGTTGTTCGGGTTGAACATCAACCTGATCACCCTGTTCGCGCTGGTATTGGCGATTGGTATTGTGGTGGATAACGCCATTGTGGTAATTGAAGCGGTGCACGCCAAAATGGAAGAGACGCATATGTCGCCCTACAATGCCACCAAACAGGTGTTGCATGAGATCAGCGGGGCCATCATCGCCATCACGTTTGTAATGGCGGCGGTGTTTATTCCGGTGGCGTTTATGTCGGGTCCTGTGGGGATCTTCTACCGGCAGTTTGCCATTACCATGGCAACGGCCATCGTGCTTTCGGGTGTGGTAGCCTTAACGTTAACACCCGTATTGTGTGCCATGTTGTTAAAGAACACGCATGGTAAACCGAAAAGAAAAACACCGATCAATTGGTTCATAAATGGTTTCAACCGTGGGTTTGAAAAACTGACCGGCCGGTACAGCAATTTTATGGAAAAGATCGTGAGCCGCCGGTTGGTAACCTTTGTGTTGCTGGGTGCGCTCTGTTTTGGCATTTTCGGGATAGGTAAAACGTTGCCTACCGGTTTCATTCCCAGTGAAGACCAGGGTATGATCTATGCCATCATTCAAACACCGCCCGGTTCAACCCTCGAAAGAACGAACGACCTGGCGAAACGCGTACAGGGACTTGCCGAACATGTGGAAGGCGTTCAATCAGTGTCGGCGCTGGCGGGTTATGAGGTATTGACCGAAGGTCGTGGTTCCAATGCCGGTACCTGTATCATCAGTTTGAAAGACTGGGCCGAACGTAAACACAATGTAACGGAGATCATTAAAGAGCTGGAAGAAAAATGTCACGAAATACCTGGTGCAACCATCGAGTTCTTCGGGCCACCAGCCGTACCTGGTTACGGTGCAGCGGGCGGTTTTGCCTTGCGTTTGCTCGATAAAACCAATAGCGATGAGTACACCGGTATGGAAAAGGTGAACGATGATTTTATGGACGCGCTTAGAAAACGCAAAGAGCTCACCGGTTTATTCACCTTCTTTAGTGCCAACTATCCACAATATGAGTTGCAGATCGATAACAAGGCAGCTATGCAAAAAGGCGTATCCATCGGAAAAGCCATGGATAACCTGTCTATCCTGATTGGTAGTACCTATGAGCTGGGTTTCATCCGGTTCGGGAACTTCCTGAAAGTATATGTACAGGCATCACCTGAGTATCGCGCATTGCCCGACGATCTGTTGAAACTATATGTAAAGAACAACCGTGACGAAATGGTGCCTTATTCAGCATTCATGTCCATCAAAAAATCGCATGGTCTGAATGAGATCACCCGCTACAACATGTACAACTCCTCAGCCATTCGCGGGGAACCTGCAGCAGGTATCAGTAGTGGTGAGGCTATTAAGATCATTCAGGAAGTGGCTGACAAAACATTGCCCCGTGGTTATGGTATCGACTGGGAAGGTTTGTCGAAAGATGAATCTGCCCGTGGTAATGAAGCGGTGATCATTTTCGGAATCGTATTGTTGTTCGTATACCTGATCCTGGCAGCGCAGTATGAAAGCTTCCTGCTGCCACTGTCGGTGATCCTGTCACTGCCTGCGGGGGTGTTTGGTTCGTTCCTGCTGATCAAGTTTGCAGGACTGGCAAACGACATTTACGCACAGGTAGGTTTGATCATGCTGGTAGGTTTGCTGGGTAAGAATGCGGTGTTGATCGTAGAGTTTGCTGCGCAGAAACACCGGGCAGGCATGACCATATTCCGTGCAGCGATGGAAGGGGCCAAAACGCGTTTCCGTCCAATTGTAATGACCTCGCTCGCCTTTATTGCCGGTTTGATACCACTGGTAGTTGCTACCGGTCCGGGTGCCATCGGTAACCGTACCATCGGTTCATCTGCATTGGGTGGTATGTTGATCGGTACGATCGGGGGTGTAATAGTGATACCCGGCTTGTATTACCTGTTCGCTAAATTGGCTGCAGGTCGCAAGCTCATTAAAGGAGAAGACGATAATCCATTAACAGAAGAAATCGATCATCATGTTGAAAAGTAACCTATTAAAGCTACTGGGTATCGGGTGTGTATGCCTGGCGTATGCCGCGTGTAAAATGCCCGCAGTAACACAGAAAACAGAAAATAAATCGGTGCCCGGCAGTTTTAATAACTCAACCGACACTACTAATTTGGGAACAGTGAAATGGAAAAGCTATTTCACCGATCCCAACCTGGCTGCGCTCATCGACACTGCGTTGAAGAACAACCAGGAATTAAATATCACTTTACAGGAGATAGCAATTTCCCAAAACGAAATAACCGCCAGAAAAGGGGAGTACCTCCCCTTCGTTGGCGTGAGAGCCGGAGCGGGTGTTGAAAAAGTAGGCCGCTATACCAGCCAGGGTGCTGGTGACGCTACTACCGAAATAAAACCCGGTAAAGAAATGCCTAATCCATTGCCCGACTTCCTGATTGGCGCCTACGCTACCTGGGAAGCCGACATCTGGCACAAACTGCACAATGCAAAAAAAGCAGCGGTTGAAAGATACCTGGCATCGATAGAAGGCCGGAACTTTGTGATCACTTCGTTGATCGCCGAGATCGCCAATTCTTATTACGAATTACTGGCGCTGGATAATCAGTTGAAGATCGTTGATAGCAATATCACCATTCAATCGAACGCGCTGGAAGTAGTAAAACAACAAAAAGAAGCGGCCCGGGTTACGGAGCTGGCTGTACGTAAATTCGAGGCGGAAGTGCTCAACACCAAAAGCCTGCAATACGGTATTCAACAGCAGATCACCGAAACTGAAAACAGGATCAACTTCCTGTTAGGTCGTTTCCCGCAACCCATTGCCAGAGACGACAATTCGTTGAATGCAGCCTTACCGGCTACCATCCAGGCTGGTATACCCTCACAACTGTTGAGTAACCGCCCCGATATCAAACAGGCTGAGCTGGAAATGTCAGCTGCCAAACTGGATATTCAGGTGGCCAAAGCGAAGTTCTACCCTTCAGTAGGTATAAGCGCTGGTGTAGGTTGGAATGCGTTTAGCCCCACTTACCTGTTCAGAACGCCTGAGTCATTATTGTATTCACTGGCCGGAGAACTGGTAGCACCACTGGTAAACAGAAATGCCATAAAAGCAGAGTATATAAATGCCAATGCGCGGCAAATACAAGCCGTTTACAATTATGAGCGTACGATTGTAAACGCGTATGCAGAAGTGGCCAACCAGGTGTCAAAGATTGGCAACCTGGCAAAAAGCTACGACCTGAAATCGCAACAGGTAAATGCACTCACCGAGTCGATCAGTATTTCAAACGACCTGTTCAAAAATGCACGGGCCGATTATATGGAAGTGTTGTTGACCCAACGTGATGCACTGGAATCGAAGTTTGAACTGGTTGAAACCAAAATGCAGCAAATGAAGGCCATGGTGAATATTTACCAGGCGCTTGGTGGTGGCTGGAATTAATGGAAGAATAGTTACAGAAATAGAGGTTCGAAACAAAACCCTTCTCTTGGCCAGGCCGAGGGGAGGGTTTTACCTTTCCAACCTCTATGGCATGGAATTTTGGGTGTTTGACCAAAATAAAAATATGCCTTGGTGGGAACAAATTATCTGGGGAAATACATTACTGAACTGGTTTATTGCCATTGGCATAATAGTGGTTTCGTGGGCGGTGATCCGTATAGCCCGGGTTGTATTATTAAAGCGGTTTAAAGATTATTCCTCCCGCACCCGTTCTACATTAGATGATTTTATTGTGCATTTGAGCGAAGGCGCTCTGGTGCCAGCGTTATACCTGGGCAGCCTGTATGCTGGTATTACTTATCTTACATTGAGTGCGAAGGTTAACAAGATCTTACATATTGTAGTACTGGTAGTGATAACGTTTATTGTTATTAAAACCATTACCTCCGCCCTGAATTATTTGATCAACAATGCGCTGGGCAATGATGCAGAAGATATTGAGAAAAAGAAACAGGCCCGGGGCATTCTCCTGATAGTGAATATAGTATTATGGATAATAGGACTTGTTTTCCTGATAAACAACCTCGGTTATAATATTACTTCCGTAGTAACCGGGCTGGGCATTGGTGGTGTAGCCATTGCACTGGCCTCACAAGCCATTCTCGGCGATCTGTTCAACTATTTTGTGATCTTCTTCGACAAACCGTTTGAAGTAGGCGATTTTATAATTGTAGACGACAAGATGGGCTCCATAGAATACATCGGGGTAAAGAGCACCCGCATCAGAACATTAAGCGGCGAACAATTGATCTGCTCCAATACCAACCTGGTAAATGCCCGCATACACAACTACAAACGGATGGAAACCCGGCGGGTGGTGTTCACCTTCAATATCGTATACAATACGTCGCCCGAGAAAGTAGCCAAAGTACCCGGCATGGTAAAAGAGATCATTCAATCGCAGGAAACAACGCGGTTCGACCGCGCGCATTTCTCCGCATTCGGTCAATTCAGTCTAACCTTTGAAGTGGTGTATTATGTTTTAAGCGCTGAGTACAATTTGTATATGGACAGGCAGCAGTCCATTTACCTGGCAATTTTAAATGCGTTTAAAAGAGAGAATATTCATTTTGCGCTGCCCACGCAAACCTTGTTGTTCAATAGTGGTCCGTTTACCACCAATGCCGAAGTAAAAACCAGTTAATGGGCAGGTGTAGAAACAATTCCCCTAATGCGTAAAAACCTTAAATAAATTCATTAGTAAAATAAGATTGATCGCCAGGCAAACCGCTGCAAGGATCATAATGAAGCGGCCATGCATGCGGCTCCATTGATCGTACATTTTTACGGTTTTACCGTTCTTCAATGTTTTCTTGGCCTGGTTAACAACTAAACCGCAAAGGAAACCGGCAATGGCGAGATAAAAGAAATAAGATGCTCCCAACAGGCTTATGATGTAACCCAGGAGGATCCAGATCAGCTCCAGCCGAACCGGTTTAAAATTGTCAGCATGAATGGATGGAAGTGTTACCTCCGCCTGTAATTTTTCAGATAAGATAGAAGTGGCCACCTGTAGGTCATAGGCATTCCAGCCGGTGGGGTGATGAATGATCTCCTGCAATTCACTCACAGAATAGGTTTGCATCAGGTGCTCAAACCCGGGTTCTGCCATGTCTTTTATCGCTTGTTCAGCCAGCAGGTGATTGACGTGATTGAATTTTTCATTGGGGATTTGCAGCGCAAACATAGCTTCTACCGCCTCGCCAAGATACACCTTATCGAGTTGGTTCACCTCGTGCTCAAGCGCGTAAGGAATATGGTATTTTTGCAAGAGGGAAATCAGGAATTGAGCATCATCAGGCGAATAAAACCTTGTATAAGTGGCATATTGTAACATAGGAACCAGGGTATGGGCACAAGTTACTGCAAATTTGAAACATGAAAAAGAAAGCGCATCTGTTTGATCCTGACAATACCATGTTACTTGAACAGGCTGGTGGCGTTGTTGTAGAAAATTATTATTTTGGCGTCTTATTATTAGTACCATGCAATTACCCTCATACTATCAACGGTTAAGTAAGAAGTATCCCCTGGTAACAGCCGAGGAATGGGAGATGCTGGATATCATAGCTACAGTGCGGTATATCCGTAAAGGTGAAGACTTTTTACGTTATGGTAAGATCGCCCGATATTCGGCGTTCGTATTGATCGGACAGTTTAAATTCAGTCTGGTGAATGATGAAGGGGCTGAGAAGATCGTGAAGTTTGCTTTTACCGATGATTTTCTGGCTAATTGTGAAAGCTTTCATAAAAAAGCGCCCTCGAATGTTTGCATAACAGCGTTGGAAGATTCCGTGATCTTACGCATCAACACCAAAAAGCTGCAGCCATTGTACGATCACCACCGGAACCTGCTGCATGTGAATTTGCAATTATACCAGGAGTTGATGGAACAGCAGGCCGAACACCAGTATATTCTCTCTTTAAAAAGTCCCATTCAACGCTACCGGTTTTTGCTGGAACACCGGCCGGCGATCATCGAAAAGATTTCCCTTACCAATATAGCCCGGTACCTGTACATCAGTCGCGAAGCATTGAGCCGGGCCAGGATCTTACTCTCGGGTCGCAAATTTTGTGATTGAGATCACGGCCCCCTTTTTTCGATGCGGATAGTTTTGCTTCAAAAAAAATTATGAAGCAAAGCATGGTTTTGTTGCACGGATTGTTTGGCGGGTTGAGTAACTGGCATGGCGTGATAGCACATTTTCAGTCAGATTATGAATTACACATCCCTGAACTGCCCATATTCGACCGGCACAATAATGATCCATTGGCCTACCTCACCGATTACCTGGAGTTCTATATAAATAAGAACAGTTTGACCAACGTAGTACTCGTTGGCAATTCCCTCGGCGGGCATGTAGCTATTTTATACACCCATCGCCATCCGGAAAATGTAAGTCGACTGATACTAACCGGCAGTTCAGGCTTGTATGAAAACACCAGTATGGGTGGATATCCGCGCCGGAGCAGTTATGAATACATTCGTGAAAGAGTTGCCTATACGTTTTATGATCCTGCCGTAGCCACCAAAGCGCTGGTAGATGAAGTGTTCAGCATTACGACCGATACCCGCAAATGCATGAGTATAGTACGCACCGCCAAATCTGCCCAACGCCATTATGTAGCCGACCTGCTTCCTGCCATTCACACCCCTGCCTTACTTATTTGGGGCGACGAAGATAAAATTACACCGCCGCATGTGGCGCGCGAGTTCGAACAATTTTTACCCAATGCTACTTTAGTGATGTTGCAACAGTGCGGACATGCGCCGATGATGGAAAAGCCGTTAGAGTTTAATGCGGTGTTGGAAGGGTGGTTAGGGGAGTGAAGATTTGTACGCCGGTAAAAAAGGTCTCATGCGATTTGGTACGTAATACATTTCTAACTGTTTCTATATGGGAGGAATAAGGCAAATATAAGTGAGCATATCAAAGCTATTTACAAGTCCCGCCCGAATTTCCTGCCATTGTTTCAGTTGTGCATAAAATGCAACAACTGAAAGTGTCGAAAGGGCATTATGCAGGATAGGGCATATTGCAAATGGCAACTTGCAAGGATTTCTTGCAAGTTCAAAAAGCAAATTGAACTGTTGCATTTCTTGCAACAGTTCAACAAAATAGGTGTACTAAAAAGCAATGTGCAAATTTTGCATATTGCTTTTTGAACTGTCAGGAATTCCTTGATAGTTCAAAAAGAATATAAGTAATTGAACTTGTGCAATATTTGCACAAGTTGCCAATGGAAGCGGTGAACTTGATAAATGTAAAAAACTAGGTACAAGTTATTATCCGACAACAAAATATAAAGTGATTCGGCCTGAGTACACGTTTGTACTGTTTAAATATTCCAAAAAAAAATTATTGGTAACTGTATTATGTAATCGAATAATACATATATTTGGTTATACGATTTTACTACATTAAGTATCTCTAATAGGCATAGCCTATATACATACCCCACATAAACCGTTGGTTCCAATCATTTCAGTATTATAGTTACATACGTATCTCGTTAGGTATGGTTTTGTTGGCATTGTTGTAATTGTCTAAGAACAGTTGCGATGTCATTTATTGCCCAAATACAATACGCTTGCGTCTTTATTAATCAAATTATATAACATTAAATCATTTCCCAATGAAAGAAAAAATGGACGTTGAATTGTCAATAGAAGTAACAGAAGATCATGCAAGTGCGAGGATAAGATTTGTGAACACCAATAAAGAGAACATTTATTTTGATCAGCATGGTATCAGTTATGAAGACATTGATTATGGCCACTGTTTTAAAATTATAGATCAGGATGATCTTAAAATAGATTATTGTAAGATTGGTACACCGGGAACACTGAAGCCTGAGTATTTTATAACACTGGAAACTTATGACTCGCTTATAGTAAATTTTTCGCTTACCGACATCTATCAATTTAAAAAGGGAAATAAACATCTTGTTCAATACTCAACTTATAACCGGTCTCATTTGGGAGACGAGGAATTTAAAAAGATTGAATCTAATATTACTGAGATGGTTATAAAATAAGTTTTGAAAAGAAAGTAGAAATTGATCTTCCTATGTTAACCTCCGGAATGTTGCCGTTGTCCGCTTAGTGAAGGAGCCCCGTCTGCATATTGCAGCGGGGCATTTTTTTGCCTACCTTCGCGCATTTTATTCTATAATGGCATACCTTAATTTATTCGATTTCAAACAAAAAGTAAACTACAAAACGGAAGTACTGGCCGGGCTTACAGTAGCTATGACGATGATCCCGGAATCATTGTCATTTGCAATATTGGCGGGTTTGTCGCCATTGACCGGTTTATATGCAGCATTTATGATGGGGTTGATCACTGCTGTTTTGGGTGGCCGTCCGGGTATGGTATCTGGTGGTGCCGGCGCTACCGTAGTGGTATTGATCGCATTGATGAAATCGCACGGGGTAGAATATGTATTTGCAGCGGTTGCATTGGCCGGCGTATTACAATTGCTGGTGGGCTTATTCAGACTGGCCAAATTCATCCGGCTGGTGCCCCAATCAGTAATGTATGGCTTTGTAAACGGACTGGCAGTGATCATCTTCATGGCGCAGATAAAACAGTTCACCATCACCAATGCAACCGGTACTACCTGGCTTTCCGGTACGCCATTGTGGATCATGTTGGCATTGGTATTTATGACCATTGCCATCGTTATTGTATTTCCCAAGTTGACAAAAGCAGTCCCCGCTTCCTTGGTGGCCATCATTGTGGTATTTCTGATCGTACTGGGATTTGGTATTCATACAAAAACAGTAAAAGACATTGCATCCATTAGTGGAAGCCTGCCACCATTTCATATTCCCCTGGTGCCTTTTAAGTTTGATACATTAACAATCATCTTTCCCTATTCATTGGTAATGGCTGGCGTGGGTTTGATTGAAAGCTTGTTAACACTTAACATCGTTGATGAGATCAGCGGCAACCGGGGTCGTGGTAATAAAGAATGTGTGGCACAGGGAACGGCGAATGTTGTCAATGGTTTCTTTACCGGTATGGGCGGCTGTGCCATGATTGCACAATCATTTGTGAATTTATCTGCCGGCTCCCGGGCAAGGCTGTCAGGTATTGTAGCCTCCATCACCATTTTATTGGTTATTCTTTTCGGTGCACCCATTATTGAACGGGTGCCGATGGCCGCGCTTGTTGGTGTTATGATCATGGTGGCTGTTGGAACATTTGAGTGGACCAGCCTGCGTATCATCAATAAAATGCCCCGGCCTGATGTGATTGTAGGAATACTGGTTGCACTTATTACCGTGTGGTTGCACAACCTGGCATTGGCAGTGTTGATTGGTGTCATCATCTCCGCATTGGTGTTTGCCTGGGAAAGTGCGAAAAGAATTCGTGCCAGAAAATACACAGATGAGAATGGCATAAAGCATTACGAAATATTCGGCCCACTATTCTTTGGTTCTGTAACTACCTTCCTCGAAAAATTTGATGTGTCCAATGATCCTGCTGAAGTGATCATTGATTTTAAAGAAAGCCGCATAACCGACATGAGTGCCATTGAAGCATTGAATAAACTTACAGAACGTTATCACAAAGCCGGAAAGAAATTACACTTGCGGCATTTAAGTGCTGATTGTCGCACCCTCATGAAGAATGCTGAATCGGTAATAGATGTAAACGTAATAGAAGACCCGGAATATAAGGTGGCGATGGATTAAACCTACATACGAATTATTTAAATAGATAGGCGGCTGCACCTCAAAGTGCGGCCGTTTTTATTGATTACATTCATATGTGTGCTTTTGTTGATGTGAAGTATATGCTTTACAATTTTTGCTATTTTCTTTATTGAAATTATCCTGTCGTTTTTTTTATAACCTGTTAGTACCTGCGCTAAAATAAGTTAACAGCTCCTCATGAAAATGTTGCAAACAAAGCAATAAAAAGCTATGCTTATCTTGATGATTTTCGGTAAATTCAGTTAGGTTCAAATAGATATTCAACCATAAACTAAAAGTCACATGAGAAAAAAACTGTACGTTTTTTTATTGGCCATCCTATGCACTGTGGTCAGTAAATCACAAACCCTGTCCCTCTCCGGCAGGGTTGTGGACGAAAACGGAGCCCCTATTCCTTTCGCTTCCGTTGTCATCAAAGGAAAATCAAAAACAGGTACTACTTCAGATCCCGATGGTAAATTCAGTATTGCCGTTGCAAGAGGCAATGTACTGGTAGTCTCTGCTGTAAACTATGCACCTACTGAAATAGCAGTAGGCACGGGGTCTACATTGGAGATCAGGTTGTCTGCTGCAAAAGCGGATCTCTCTGAAGTAGTGGTAACTGCCATGGGTATCAAACGTAACGAACGGGCCTTAGGGTATTCCGTATCGAAAGTTGATCCCGGTAACATGCTTCAGAAATCAGAACCCAATATCCTGAACACCTTAGCAGGAAAAGTACCGGGCGTGGATATTCGCGCGGGGCAGGGGCAGCCTGGAGCTGCCTCTCGTATTCAGATCCGGGGGGTATCTACTTTTAGCGGAGCAGACCCGTTGATTGTGGTGGATGGTGTTCCTTATAGCAATCCCCTGATAAAAACTTCTAACTCACTCACGGCCGGCGGTGCTTACGGTTCCGGTTTAAATAATATCGACCCCAATGATATTGAGTCAATCAGTGTGTTGAAAGGGGCTGCCGCGGCCTCGTTATATGGTTCAAGAGCGGCCAATGGCGTATTGCTGATTACCACTAAATCAGGCGCGCCGAAGAGAGGCTCCAAATCTTTGAACGTTACATACAGGGCAGGATACAGCATCGAAAAGGTGGCTGATATTCCTGAGTTCCAGAATCTTTATGGGGCGGGGGCTAACTTCAGGACCCAATCGTCAAATGGTTCATGGGGTGGAAAATTCGGCAGAGGCGTGATCTATGATGCGGCTGGAAATGTCGTTCGTCCCTCTTCCTCGGGCATCGACTCTATTCCTGCTACCACCTGGGCTACTATGTATAATTCTTACCCCGAGCTTTTCCCCAATGGCCTGATTGCTTATAAGGCGGTTCCCGATAACGTGTCGTCGCTCTTTAAAACCGGTAACCTCATGGAACATTCTATAGGATTGAATGGTGGCGAAGGGAGATCCCTGTTCAACGTTACGCTGTCGCAGGTGAACCAAAAGGGTTACATCATGAACTCAAGTTATAAGAAAAGTAATGTCAGCGTGGGCGGACAAACGGCCGTTGGTAAACTCACCATTGGCGCCAACGCTTCCTATGCCCGGTCTAAACAGGTAGGTGGTTTTATTGGTGCGGCCCAGAACTTTTTATCACAGTGGGGTCGAACCTATACCATGGCCCGTAACTGGGATATCACTGGTTGGCCATCTGTAAATAAGGTAGGTGCCCAGATCGGTTTTAATGACGGCCAATATACCAATCCGATATGGGGAGCATACCACAACGTGATCACAACCTTCGATGACCGCATAGTGGGAAACGTTCGGGCTTCTTATAAATTCAACAATTGGATCCGGGTTGACTTCAATGCCGGTGTGAACAACTATGCACTTTTCAGAGATCAGGTCATTGATAAATCATCATACGGCAGTGGTACTACCGCTCCTGAAAATCCATTAGGCACCATAACAGAAGTGATAGACAAGCAACAGGAGATCCAGGGTAAGATCATTGCGGTGATCAGTCCGAAGATTGCCAAAGACTGGAGCCTGGATATTAACCTGGGTAGCGATGTAAATGAAAGGAACAGCCGTCATCAACAGGTGTATGGTATTGATTTTGTGATCCCTGGTTTGTATAACCTGAATAATACGCGCCGCCAGACCTATAGTAATGATGGTGATCTGAGAACAAAGAGGAGGTTAGTCGGTTTCTTTGGTGATGCCTCTATTGGTTACAAGAACTATGCATTCCTTAATGTTACGGGAAGAGGTGACCTTACGTCTACACTTCCTTATAAGAATGCAAAATATTTCTACCCCGGTATTTCCGGATCGCTTGTTTGGTCGGAGGCGCTTAATTTGAAATCGAAGTGGTTCGATTATGGAAAGGTGCGCGCTGGTTATGCCCGGGTGGGTAATGACGCTGAGCCGCATAAAGGCGAAGCTATTTTCGATTTAAATGCAGCAGGGTTTTTGAATCAGCCATTCGCCACAAGAGGAGGAGACTACTACGATACCACCCTCACACCCGAGTTCACCAGGGAGTTGGAATTAGGGGCTGATCTCCGGTTCTTCAATCAGCGGGTAGGCCTGGAAGTAACCTGGTATGATAAGAAATCGACCGATTTGATTTATGGAATTAGTCTGCCCCGAACAGCCGGTTATAGTAATTTCTATACCAACCTCGGTGAAATTCGAAATACCGGGTGGGAAATAGCGCTGGATGTTAGTCCGGTAGTGACCAGCAAGTTCCGCTGGGATATCCGCGGCATTTATACACAGAACAAAAATACGGTGCTGGCATTGAAAGAAGGGTTAACCCGAAGTTTATTGGTTACAGGTGGGTATAATTATATCGAAGCCGGAAAGCCATATGGCTATCTGCGTGGCTCACACTCGGCCCGTTCAGAGGATGGACAATTGTTGATCAGTGCCACCTCTGGCATGCCTTACCTCGACCCCAACGATGACATGGTAGGAGATCCAAATGCCGATTATAAAATGGGTATTACCAATACGGTTTCTTATAAAGGATTTACATTGAATGTACTGTTTGATATGACGAAGGGTGGTGATTTTTATTCGGAAACCATCAACAGTATGTTGGGAAGAGGCGTAACCAAGGACACCGAGAACAGGGAAAGGAATGCGGTGATCACCGGTATCTATGGAGACCCAACCCCGGTGATAGGATCAGATGGATTGAATCACTATGTTCCGTTGATGGTAAATGGCAAAACAGTACCAAATCAAACCAGGGTTACTACCAATGACCTGTTCTTTACGGCCGGTACAGGTGCCAGCTTCGCTACCAACGGCGCCTTTGAGTATGCGGTATGGGATGGAACCGTGTATCGCTTAAGAGAAATAAGCCTGGGGTATAGCCTCCCGTCAAAATGGGTGAGTGCGCTTAAATTAACCAATATTACTTTATCAGTAAATGGCCGCAACCTTTGGTACCTGGCGCCCAATGTACCTAAATACACGCACTTTGATCCGGATATCAATTCTGTAATAGGGAGTGGATCGCAAGGGGTGGAATCTGGCGGCGCGCCCAGTACAAAAAGATTTGGCGTTAACCTGAACGTAACTTTCTAATCATACCGCAATACATCAATTATGAGAAGAAAATATTTTATATACGCATGTACAGCATTACTGGTTTTGATGATTGTCGGAACCGGCTGTAAGAAATTTCTGGATGTAAATAAGAACATAAACAATCCTACGCCGTCATCGGTGACATTGTCGCTGGTATTGAGTGGGGCAGAGCGCAACATCAGCAATAATATTGCGCTGGGTTCAACCATCGGTAATACCTTGTCATTATATACCCACCAGCTTACGGGTCGTATCGCTGCAGACAGGTATAATGCAGGCTCATCCAACTGGAATGAATTGTATGGGGCCATTTCCAACCTGAATGTGATCATTAAACGGGCGCCGGCAGAAAGCCGTTTTGCATATGCAGGGGTGGCAAAAATACTAAAGGCTTATACGGTAAGCCTGCTGGTAGACATTTGGGGCGATGTGCCTTATTCGGAATACGATAGATTTGATGAAGGCATTTCACAACCTAAATCCGATAAAGGATCAGAGATCTATCCCCAATTATTGACTTTACTCGATGAAGGGATTGCCGATCTCAATAACACGGCCTTCAACCCATCAAAACCAGGTAACGACGATTACATTTATAAAGGGAATACGGCCAGATGGATAAAGGCGGCGAATACCATTAAGTTGAAACTGTATACGCAGGTAAGGTTGGTACAGGATGTTAAAACGCAGGTAGCGGCTTTACTGGCCCAGCCAGGTTCCCTCATTAATAACGAGAGTGAAAGTTTTATGATGCCTTTTGGGGCAATTGTTACTACCGATGACCGGCATCCGGCGTATGGCGACTATTCCGCCGCCCAGCGGGGTGGACAGCTATTCAGCCCCTGGTTGTATGAAATAATGAAGGGAAGAAATCCCGACGTCCTCACGGGGCTCGTAGATCCTAGATTGCCTTATTACATCTATAACCAGAAATCAGCCATAGGCGGAGTAAATGGAACACCGGAAAACTGTACAGAGTACCGCGACGGTGGTTTTATTTCAATCCTTTTTGGTTCCAATGGCCCTTGCCGGGATGGATCAAACAGTCAGACCTATTCGATGCTGGGTATTTATCCGGCAGGCGGACGGTTTAACGACAGTCTCGCCAAAAGCGTAAACTCACTCGGTCAGCAGAATGCAGGAACAGGTGCAAGGCCGCACGAGTTTATTACCTATCCGGACCGTTTATACCTGGAAGCGGAATTGATACAGGCAGGCGTAATAGCGGGTGATGCAAGAGACGTTTTCAGCAAAGCGCTGGATGCCACCTTTGCGCATGTAGACAATGTGGTAGCCAATTATGTAAAACCCGGATCGGCAGGCGAGGCACAAACCGTTCCGGCAATAGCGACATTAGCGGCTACCAAAACTTATAAGGATGGCGTACTTGCAGCCTTTGATGCCGGTAATGATAATAAGAAGATGGAATACATCATGACCGAGAAATGGATCAACCGGATTGAGAACCCTGTAGACAACTACACCGACTACCGGAGAACAAAATTTCCGGTGTTGTTTGCACCGGCGCCCGAAGGGTTAGTATCAAGTGTGACAGGTCCTGATGGAAAGGTGACACCCGTATCGAACGATAGAAAGTATCCCTGGAGTATACCTTTTAGTACCGGGGAGATTGGTTTGAACAAGAACGCACCGCCGCAAAAGGTAGCTGAAAATTATAAAGTATTCTGGCAACCATAATCGATCACTACTAATAAAAATAAACATGAAACACTTAATGATACTAATAGTCATTGTTGCCTTCATCAGCTGTTCAAAAGATGATGGTGCAATTCCCGAAAGAGTGAGCATAGAAGATGTGCCGGCTGTTACCACTAACCTGGAATCGGGAAAAACGGTTGATACGATTAGATTAAGCGGCAGTCCAGGTAACTATGAGGGAAAAGTAAAGGTAGCGTTGTATTTCAATGATGCTACTCCGCCGGCAAAAGTGGATATTGTGGTACGGAAGAATGGAGCTGCCTCCAATGTAAAATTATACAAAGCGGATGTGACCTCATTGCCGGTGAACTTTACCATAAAAGTATCGGACCTGGAAACGCTTTTTGGTGCGGCGATCAAAGCAAGTGATTCCTACGATTTTGCTCCCGATATTTATGTGAAGGATAAGAAGTATGAAGCGTTCCCGGTAACTGGCATTGGTAGTGGATCGGGAGTAACAGGGATGAGTGCAGTGGGGTTTGGTGAGTTTGTACGGTTCTATGTGAAGTGAGTATGCTGACCTGTAAGGTCCGCCATTGGGTCTTAAACAATCGGAGAGTTCATGCGGTCCTGACAGGTCAAATTTATAGAAAGTCTGAACCGGGATGGTAGTATTTTCTGATAGCTTGTAAGTGAGCCCTCGTCGAATGGCGGGGGCTCATTTTATTTAGCCAATGTAGGTAACCAGTTCGTCTATGTTAGGAATGATTGGTCTGAACAGGTCCAGCAATTCACTGAACCCCTCCTTACTAAAGGCAAATTCGTTTATTACGTCGAGTGGTTTTTGTCCTTCTTTATTTGTTTTATTCAGATCAGCGCCACTACGAAGCAGGATGTTGAAAATTTCTTGTTCCTTATCAGAGAATGTTTCCCGGCCGGTATGCGTCATTTCATCGATATAAAAGCCAACAGCCAAATGTAGGGGCGTCATTCCGCCACCGATGTCGATGTTTACATCGGCGCCGGTATCGATGAACGATTGCAGTAGGGCAGGGTCTACCTGGTCTACTGCGTATCGAATGGGGAGCATCGGCGTTTCGTAGTTGCCAAAAAGCTGTGGTTCGTTGATGGTTGCGGGATCGGGGCGATTCGACATATATTTCATTTATGGGAGTGCAAAGATAGTTAGAATACACAATGAACTTTTGTATTATTGCTTCGGAAAATAACTTTAGAGAATAATGGTTCATAAGAATTTAATAAGTCTGGAGAAAGATGAGGAAAGAGAATATTTGGATGAGTTGCTGCGCGAGTTGCAATTCGAAACGTTAAATGACGAATGGGGATATTGGCATTTTTCTTTATTGAACCTGGAGGAGGGCGAAAATCTAACGCTAAGGATTTGTAATACCTTAAGTGATATTCCTGTCTATAAGGACCCATACTGGGTTGATAACAAAACAGGAGTCAGAACATACATCCCATTTGCTGACTTAAAAAATCTTACACTGGAGGCTGTGGCAGATTTGAAAAGCGAATTTATTGAACTGGCCGACCATTGGGCTAATTATCAGGCACCCTCTTTGGGCAAGGATAAGACTTCTGAAAAATTTCACAGTTGGAAATATGAAGTAGCGGATAAAATTGTTGCCTTTTTGCAATCAAAGGAAATTAAACAAGTAGCACAGGTTTGTGGAGTAGATATCTTATATACATCAGGCACAGATGAGATCGGAGAAGATCTTTTGGTGGAAACCCAGTCAGGCGTGTATGTGATTCATTTTGGTTTTAGTGCGTAAAATTATAAAGCATGTTATCCGAAACTATTGTTGAATTATTGGATCCAAACTGGACGGAAATGGTAAGCCAAGGCACAAACGTTAAGTTTATGTTGAATGGGATCATGATTTCAGACAGCAGGGCAAAACTGGAATCGGTGCTGAACGACAAAGAGGTGAACTACAAAATATTTTATCCATTAGTGAATGAGGTAAATAAAAGGACGTATGAATGCGATGGCTATAAGTTCAATTTGGTGGATGATACGGTCGTAGGATTTGCGCTCACCTATACAGAACTTGACAGCGAGTATGTAAAGAAATGTTTAGGTGAAACTGATCAGGAAATAGCAATAACAGGAGAGGTATATAGTATGTATGACTGGCAATTGCTGGGCTACAACTGGAAGTATAACAGGTTGAATCTGGAGATTTCCATCGATAAAGAGAAGTTGATTGCGAATACATTTTATGTAGGGAAGAATGTGAGTAGCTAGGATGATTGATGGACCATTTTCCTGACGTCAGGAAAATGGTTAACACTGTTAAGTTGCCGGTTGGTGCTATGTCCTGTAGCCGATTCATCAGTTATCATGGTACCCCTGGCTTATCGGGAGCCGTCAATTCTGGACCCGTAAATTAAAAGGGACATAAAAAATTATTTGTATCAAAGGCTTTCGAATAGTACTAAAGGTTGTAAAAGTTGTTTATATAGTTTATACGCTATAAACGATTTAATAACCACAAAAGAAAGCCATATGAAACAAGATTTAATTAAGGAGCTATTTGAAAAGTTTGAAGCTGCTTGTTATAACATCGATGATGTAGAATGCTGGAGCGCCCGTGAAATGCAGACATTATTAGGTTATAACAAGTGGGAGAATTTTGAAAAGGTAATAGATAAAGCAAAAGATGCCTGTAGAAATGCAGGAGGGCAGGTTGAAGACCATTTTCCTGACGTCAGGAAAATGGTCCATATCGGTTCTGGAACAGAAAGGGGAGTGGAAGATATTGCATTGACTCGGTATGCTTGCTACCTGGTAGGTCAAAATGGTGATAGCCGGAAGCAGGAAATTGCATTTTCTCAGACCTATTTTGCTGTACAAACCCGTAGAGCTGAATTGGTGGAGCAGCGTTTATTAGAATTCGAACGGGTAAAAGCCAGGGAAAAGCTGAGCCAGACAGAAAAGCAACTGTCAGGAATTTTGTATGAGCGCGGGGTAGATGAGAAAGGTTTTGCGCTTATTCGTTCCAAAGGAGATCAGGCTTTATTTAAACTTTCAACCGTTCAATTAAAAGCAAAAATGGGCGTACCGGATAATCGGCCTGTAGCTGATTTTCTTCCAACCATAAGTATAAAAGCGAAGGATTTGGCGGCTGAAATGACAAGCTTTAATGTACAAACGAAAGATCTGAAAGGACAGGACCCTATTGAAAAAGAACATATAGACAACAATTCTGCTGTACGAACTGTGTTGCTTGAACGAGGGATCAAGCCGGAGGAATTGCCACCGGCAGAAGATGTAAAAAAAGTACAACGTAAGTTGGAAAAGGAAGAGAAAAAGATGCTGAAAGATATTAAGCAGGGAAAAGATGGTAAGAATGAATAGTGTCAGCTATTCGAAATTTTCGAATAACTCAACTATCCGGAAAAACCGGATAGTTGAGTTATCCGGATTTTCCGGAATACTCACCTAAATTTGCCCATGACAATTCAATACTGCTCTGACCTGCACCTTGAATTTCCTGCGAATAAAAAATACATGGAGCGGCACCTGCTGGAACCGGTGGGTGAAGTATTGATCCTGGCAGGTGACATACTGCCATTTGCTTTACACAATACACAATCAATATTTATAGATTTTATTGCTGATCACTTTGAGCAAGTTTACTGGATTCCCGGTAATCATGAATATTATGGTTATGATCTGGCAACAGTAGCTGATCCGTTGTTGGAAAAGCTGCGGAGCAATGTATGGCTGGTGAATAATCAGGTGATTGAATACAGGGATGTGAGTCTTATTTGTAGTACACTGTGGAGTAAGGTCGACGTGTTACATGAGTTGGACATTCAGCGAAACATTTCCGATTTTCGTGCCATAAAATGGAAAGAAGAAAATTTTACAACGCAGCGGTTTAACCAGCTGCATAACCGCTCGGTTGAATTTTTAGAAACAGCATTTAAAGAAAAAGATACCGAAAAAAACATAGTAATAACGCACCATGTACCCACCTTTTATGACTATCCTAAAAAATACCGGAAAAGTCCGCTCAATGGTGCTTTTGTAACGGAATTGCATGCCCTGATCCACGATTCAGGGGCGGATTTTTGGATCTATGGGCATCATCATTTCAACATCCCACCGTTTAAAATTGGCAATACAACCTTGCTTACCAATCAGTTAGGGTATGTGCATCATGGTGAGCATTATAAGTTTAATAAGAAGGCGGTTTTTGAGATCTAGAAACATCGGTTGATGCTATCCTGCGAAATATATCCGCTAAATGTGAAAAATCATCCCAAAAGATCTTGCAGTTACAGATGGTCGATATAGAGTAAAATCTATATCGATATAGAAGCTTCTAAAATCTCCTAAAATCCATCTTCCGGTACTTTCTTTCAAATTGACTTGCTAAAGTTTTCTATAACGCTATAGCTGATAGATGTTGGTTGCCATTGTCTGACATCGCTTCGGGTTTGGGCCGGTTTTGCTTTTGGGGTTGTTCGGAATTTGTTCGGATTCTCTCCGGGAATGTTCGGCTGTTTCCGGGGAAAACCCGAACAAATCCCGAACAAAGTTGAGATCAATCCCGGCTCAAGTCCGGCGCAGAAGCACAATGTAGTCTGACGTAATTGTGTCGGAATGGTAGTGTTATGGTAGCATTAGCGCCTGGGTATCGCCTGCGGACTGCCTGGATACTGTCTGGAATAGTACTGCCTGTAAACAATATTCAGACAATATCCAGACAATAATCAGACAACTACCAGACCACTACCCTACAGTCCGAGCGCCGTTCCGATAGCACCCTGTGCAGGAAGTTCAACGTAGTTCAGTATTCCAAATATCTTGGAACGGTTTACATTTTTAAATTGATTATAGCATTTACTGTATCATTTACAGTTTTACTGTCTTACTATATCACTTAACTGTACCAGCTTTTGTTAAGGTTTCGTTCCGGCGACACAGAATTATGATAGTAGCGCCTTTGTGTATTCCTTAATAATAGGTGTATGTCATATCGTAGTGTGAAGTATAATCCGGCATTTGAGGGTAGCTGGTGGTTGATTGTACTTTCTCCATGCGGTAGTTGTTTACAGTAAATGTCTGGTCTTCTATTTTATCAACATAGTCAGGGTTGGAACCTGTTTTCACTATGCGGGTTACTTTAGCTGGCAATTTATGTAGCTGTTGCAACTGCCACAGTACGGCAATGTTGTAAATGGTATAATTCTCCAGCAGCGCTGGATCGATGTAGTGGGCAGGCAGGAAACTAACCGGTGGTGAATAGGAGTCTATGGTATGGGTAACAACACCATTCCTGGACTGAGTGATCACCTTTTCAAGATCTCCTGCGGCGTTATAATGGTAAGTGCTGGTATTGCGCAGTTCGGTGCCCTGACCGTTGACGATCGAAAACTTTAGGGTTTGTAACTTTTTATCGCTGCTGTACAGGAACTCGAATTGAAATTGGGTATCAGAAGGATCGGCTTTTGGAACGTTCCTCATTTTGACCGGCTTTCCGTTGGTATCATATTCAAATACATTCATGTAGGAAGAGCGGCCGTCGAACAATTCGGTGAGTTGGTTGCCTGACCAGCCAAAGCCAGTAAAGCCGCCGACATTCTGATAGGTATAATCGATCTGTTTTAGGGAACTGTCGGCATTGTATACGAAGTTTCCCGCAAGGCCGTTGTTCCAGGTGATGCTTTTGATGTGGGATTGGGGTATAACTACTTCAGGCTCGTCTATTTTATCATCCTTATCGCAGGCACTTAGTAAAGTGATCAGGCTAAAAAGTAACAGGGGAAATGTGTGTTTGTTCATAATGGCTATTTACTTCTTATGACCACAAAGGTAAAATCATCGTGGCTTAGGTCATGACGTGCTTATAGCAGTTCATCCTGGTATTTCGACATTTCATACGAAGTCATGCTTCTTCGGGCTATACAATCGAATCGTTACAGCTTGCATGTGTTGGTTGCTGTACAATTGATAAGACGCTTCGATCAGGCATAGTACATGGTTGTACGTCATCCAGGCTTGCCAGGGCGTGAAACCGTTTGGGTATGCGCCATTGTAACCGACACCGGCTTCCAGGAAATCAGCTAGTTCGCGACGCACGTAATCGATGGGGCATTGTTGAAAGAAGTCGGTAAACAGGGATGATGGGTTGGCAAACTGCTGGCTCTTTTCCATGATATACAGTTTGGATACATATGTTATCAAGAGCTCATAGAATTCGCACAGAACTTTCCGCCCATTCCCATTCGAATACGGACTTTGTGTATTAATAAGCGCTACCTGCAGCCAGTTGGGTAGTAAGTCTTCGGTGAGGTCGCAAAGGGTAAGCTGGTCGAATACTTCTTTTATTACCTCAATTGGTGCGGAAGTGGTTCTTTCGATCAGTCGGGGTGGTTTGGTGAAGGGGATTTTTAATACTGCGGCTGCAAGTGCGTTTATTGGTTTGACAGGCTTTTGGCTTTCCTGCTTTGTTGATTGTCCGATTCCTTGCCTCATTATCCAGGCGGCTTCTACCAGGGCCACCAGCTTTTCGTAAAGGTATAGGTTGTTGTTACGCTCATGGTCGTCATTTGGATGACTGTTTGAGCTTAATACTGCTTTGGTGACCCATTGCCAGAGTGTTTCGCGGACGTCTTGGAGTGTGTAGGTTTGGAAGAAGTCTTCCAGGACTGAGTGCAGATTTTGGGTTTCGCCTGGTGTTAAACGAAGTGGTTCGCAGCACCAACCGGGATGATTAATGGTTTTCATGGTTGAAAAAGTATTGAATAGGTGAAGTGATATCTAGCTGGAATTGCTTTATAGCGCAAATGTATGTATTAATAATTATAATGTATGCGTTTATAGCGCAAATATTGTTGAAGAAAATACAAGTCGTTAATTTTCAGGTTATAACAATATCACGGTGATGGCTGAAAGAAAAATAAACAGGTTAAAAGTGACTTTGGCTGAAAAGGACAAAACAAACCGGTGGCTAGCCGATCAAATCGGCTATACTGAAGGCATGGTATCAAGATGGGTTTCGAATACGAAGCAACCTCCACTGGAAGTACTTTATGATATTTCGCTGTTGTTAAAGGTAGATATAAGAGACTTAATTGAGTCAAATGCGAGTGTCCTGAAAAAGTAACGTGAATCGTCGTTGTGTAAAAGGAAATGATTCATTTTAAAAAATGTTGGCATATTGTAAAATTGCTGGCAGCTTAGATAAGATTTGAGTTGCATTTTAAGATTCCCAATTTGATAATCAAGCACATTTACATATTTATAAAAGAAAATTATGAGCGACACTGAACTCATAACTGGAGAGCTTAAAAAGTTCCGGGACGATCGTGACTGGGCACAATTCCATAATCCCAAAGATCTCGCATTGGCTATTAATGTGGAAGCTGGCGAACTGTTGGAGCTGTTTTTATGGAAAGACGCTAAGGATGTGAAAATGGAAAAAGTGCAGGAGGAACTGGCTGATGTATTAGCTTATGCTTTTCTGTTGGCGGATAAATACGGACTGAACATTAAGGATATAATGATGGAAAAGATCAGGGTGAACGGTGAAAAGTACCCTGTTGATAAGTCGAAAGGAAATGCAAGGAAGTACAATGAATTATAAATATGGATGTGATTTGCGATATTCAAAAGTATAGTTTTGACAAGCACGTTAATAAGGTCTTCCATAACAATGATTTCGCACAGTCATTGTGGCCGGTTATTTATTTACTTAGGGATAATAAAGAGATGTATATTGGGGAAACAACAGATGTATACACAAGAATGGAAGCGCATCTTAAAAATGAGAAAAAAAGTAAACTAACCACCTTACATCTTATCACCTCCGATAAATTCAATAAATCTGCTACCCTGGATATAGAACATAATCTGATAAAGTATATTGCCGGGGATGGTATTTTTGAATTGTTAAATGCCAATATTGGACTTGCTAATCATAACTATTTCCAAAAAAACGGACTTTATTGGGACATATTTAAGGATATATGGAGTAAACTAAAAAATGAAGGTATCGTTAATAACTCCCTGGAGGATATCTCTAATTCTAATTTATTTAAATACTCGCCTTATAAAAGCCTCAATCCTGATCAAAGTAAAAGTTTGATCAGAATAATGAAAAGTCTTCTTGATGACGGCATTAAAACTACCCTTATTGAGGGTGGAGCTGGTACAGGTAAAACGGTATTGGCGATCTTTCTTTTTAAATTACTTAATACAGATTTTACTGATGTTAATCTGAAAGAGTTTGGAGACGATGAAACCGCGTTTGTTGAAACACTCTATGAATTGAAAAAGCGTTTCCCTCCTAATCTTAAAATGGCACTGGTAGTTCCAATGGCTTCATTCAGAGAAACATTGAAGAAGGTCTTTAGAAACGTTAAAGGATTATCGGCTAAAATGGTTGTTGGTCCAACCGAAATAGCAGATGAAACATATGATGTTATTGTAGTAGAAGAAGCACACAGGCTTCGGAGAAGAGAAAATCTGGGGTCGTATTTTAGAGATTTTGGTAAAATCAGTACCAGGCTTGGTTTTGATGAATCGACAAATACAGAGCTGGACTGGGTTATAAAACAAGGGAAAAAAGTAATATTGTTTTACGACGAATTCCAGTCCATTAAACCCTCTGACCTGGATTCAGCAGACTTTGAAAAACTAAAGAGGCAGAGCTCTACTTGCTTGGAACATTTAAAAAGTCAACTGAGAGTCAAAGGAGGTAAAGACTATGTGGATTACATTCATAAGCTTATGAATTGCTTAATTAATCCGAATGAACAAAAGTTTGAATCAAAGAAATACAGTTTTGTGTTGTTTGATTCATTAAGTGATATGGTTGATGATATAAAGCGAAAAAATGATAAGAAAGGGTTGTCGCGATTAGTAGCAGGCTATTCATGGCCATGGATTTCTAAAAAGAATAATAGTTTGTATGATATAAATGTTGACAATGTTCCTTTAAGATGGAATAGCACTATCAAGGATTGGATCAATTCCTCAAATGCAATTAATGAAGTGGGGTGTATCCATACATCTCAGGGATATGATCTTAACTATGCTGGTATTATATTCGGAAGAGAAATTTCTTATGATGAAGAAAAGAATGAGATAGTGATATTAAAGAATAATTATTATGACAGGAACGCGAAGGCGGGAATTGTTGATCCTAATAAGTTAAAGAAATATATCATTAATATATATACTACCATTTTACAAAGGGGAATCCATGGTACTTCTGTTTATGCCTGTGATCCTGCTTTGAGAAAATATCTTTCCAGGCATATTCATATGGCCAAAGTACCAGATAAAGTACATCTAACTAATTCTGATAGTCATGATGTAGGACAGCAGACTTTGTTGACAAATTCTGTTCCTCTTTTTGATCTAATGGCAGCGGCTGGTGGATTTAGCTCTAATCAAATAGTTACAGAGCCAAAAGAATGGATTAAGTTGCCTGACGACATTCGTGCAACCAAAAATATGTTTGCCTGTAAAGTTGTTGGTGAATCAATGAATAAAAAGATTCCGAGCGGTTCAACTTGCCTATTTAGAATAGATGAGGGAGGTACAAGACAAGGCAAGATTGTTCTTGTTCAACACACCAGTATACAAGATAAGGACTTCGGAAATGGCTTTACAGTAAAGGAGTATAGAAGTAAGAAATATATTGATGGAGAAGGTTGGCATCATGCCTCTATTACATTGAACCCATTGTCTTACAACAGTTCGTATCAACCAATTATTATAGAACCTGATGAATTGAATGAATTGAAAGTGATTGGGGTTTTTGAAAGGGTGTTGTATACCAGCGACTCAGAAAATTTGTGAAATAATCAAGCTACTAGCTTTTAGCGAACGGGTTAATAACAGTTGGATGCTATCTTTCTTTTTAAATAAGGCAAAGGTCGCTATCAATGGCATACTTACACGAACCGCCATAATTAAAGAACCCCGGTTGCTAACCTTATTACGGAACCTCGGCGGTTTTTTATGTATTTGAGAATTTTTGTCCAAGGAAATATGTCTAATAAATTAAGTTTAGTATAAAAAATTAGCAAGTCTATTAGTTGAAGTATTTATATAAATCCTGATATAATTATGATCCCTGACTTCCAAACCATAATGCTGCCTCTATTGAAATTTTTAGGAACTGGCCCACAATACCCTATGACAGAAGTTCTTCAAAATTTAAGTAAACATTTTGGATTATCAGAAGACGATTTGAGGGTAAGAGTGCCAAGTGGTCAACAACCCTTATTTAAAAATAGAGTTACCTGGGCAATAAGTTATTTAAAAACTGCTGGATTTATTAATTATCCGCAACGCGGTGTTTATAAGTTAACTGAAAAGGGAAAAGAGTTATTGCAAGAAAAAGTCGATAGCATAAGCATAAGTTATTTAAAGAAACTGAATGATATTAAAAAGTGGCAAAACACTAATGCTGAAGAGAATCCAGACACTTTAATCTCCTATCCAGCTAATGAAGAAGTGACTCCAGATGAATTGCTAGGGAATACTATAAAAACGTTGCATGAGAAATTAGCATTGGATCTGTTGAGTATATTAAAAGGAAAAACTGCTGCAGAATTTGAACGGTTTGTATTGATGCTATTAAATCAAATGGGTTATGGTACCTTAGAAGAGCGGTCATATGAAGTGGTGGGCAAATCCGGAGACAATGGTATTGATGGTATTATTTACCAGGATCAATTTGGACTTGACCGTGTATATGTGCAAGCCAAAAAATGGGCTGATAGTAAAGTGCAATCTAAAGATATAAGGGACTTTATAGGTGCCCTTAGTTTAAAGGGAACTAATAAGGGAGTATTCATAACTACATCTGAATTTACTCCAGATGCGTACAAGACTGCGCAGTTGAATCCTCAAAACAGGATAATCTTAATAAATGGGGTTCTTTTATCAGATTATGCAATTAAACACAATGTTGGTGTACAGATTAAAGCCCAATATGAAGTTAAGACCCTTGATAACGACTTCTTTGAGGATTTATAGAGACAAAAACATGCTAACAATATCAGCGCCTTCATCAATTACAGCTTTTCATAGCCTAATTATTACAGTATATAACCCCTAAGGAATTTCTAAAATGCAGGAAATAAGTAATCAAAAACGTCTAAAGGGTGTGATCATTGTTGGCATTATAAGCCTTTTAATGGTAAGTGCACTTTATTCGCTACAAAAGTCAGAAGAACCTGCACGCAAAACTATTAATACAAATAATAAAATAACGCTACTTGATGAAGGGAAATTTAAAAATGGTGATATCATCTTTCAAACATCCCTTTCTCAACAAAGTAAAGCAATTCAGCTGGCAACAAAATCAAAGTATTCTCATTGTGGTCTTATCTTTAAAAATGGGCAAAATTATTACGTCTTTGAAGCGGTACAGCCTGTTAAAATTACCCCTCTTGACAAATGGATTGCACGGGGGCAAGATGGTAAATATGTAGTGAAAAGACTTATAAATGCTGATCAAATTTTGACAGACACTGTTATTGAAAATATGAAACAAGTATGCAATCGGTTAAAAGGCAAAAATTATGACCTGACTTTTGAATGGTCAGATGAAAGAATTTATTGTTCAGAGTTGATTTGGAAAGTATATAAACGAGGTGCACATATTGACATTGGTAAGCTTGAAAAATTAAGCAATTTTGATTTAGATAATAAGGTTGTTAAAGGTACCATGAATAAACGTTACGGAGATAATATACCAATGAACGAAACGGTTATCTCCCCGGTAGCGATTTTCAAAAGCGATCTTCTAACCACTGTAATATCAAACTATTAGTCGGAAAACTTCAATTTTTTCGATAAGTAATTTAAAATAGAACTTAAGAATGTATCAATAAATAGTATGATCTATTTGAGCTTTTATTCTGTTGTTTAATTCAAAACTTAAACGACTTTTTATAATAGCTGGATGAATTTTCTCCTTTTTAGCTAGATAAATGATAGATTCTTCTTTGTTTTTTATGGGTGATTTGATAAACTCCTTCCAGTTTTCCGGATTAATAAGATGATCATTAGCAAAAGAATCTGCTTCATTCTCTTCTTTGTTTTGATCACTGCTTATATTATCAGATTCTAAATCTACAAATTCAGTGCTTTTGTTGTTTTGAACATGCAGATAGACATGGCCTAATTCATGAAACAGTGTATAGGCAAAATAATCAATTCTGTTATGTGATAAAGTTAATCCGATTACAGGGTTGCTTTTATTCCAATATGTATACCCATCTATTGGACATTTTTCTGGATTTTCAAGTATGATTAACTTAATACCAAACTCAGATAAAATATTTTTGGTTTTACTTACTGTGTTTTTATTTTTCCAAAATACATCTTTTAGCTTTGTAACTAAGGTGTTGACATTTTGCTTATTGAACTTTTCAACTTTTAATTTTGATGCTTCGTAGTTAACTAATTTTGTCCACGCAATCAGATTAGTACTGTCAATTGAAACAGTAGAAGATTTTCTCAATTTATAAAAAGATGCTTCCTTATCTAAATCCAATAATTGGTCAATATTATTTAAGTTGTAAATAGTCTTTATTGTATCAATATCATGGATTGGATTGCCCTTCAGGTATCCCTTTTTCTTTAAATATTTTTCAGGTATACGTTGTTGTATTTGTAGCCATTGTTCAATAGCCATTAACCTTTTTTGTACTTTTTCATTTATTCTTGCGAGGTCAAGCTCATAATTGTTTTGAAGGTTTATCCATATACTAACATCCATATTGAGAGCTTTACCAAATAGTAAAGCCATTTCTGCATTTATCCCTCTTTTTCCGTTAATGATTTCATTTAATTGAGTAGCTTGAACGCCAATTAATTCGGAAAATTCTTTTTGCTTTATTCCACGTGAGTCCAATTCATCCTTTAAAAGCTCACCTGGATGAATGGCAATTGAAGGCGTGAGATTACTGAGTTTGATAGACATATACTTTTTGCGCCCTTAAAAACTGGTTGCGCGCCCAGGAACAATGATATAGGTATATAGGTTTTATTTATAATGATTTGAAATCTCTTTAATTGCTATTAGTAACACATCAAAAGGCTCTTTATCAGAAACTATTTCTTTGAAAATTAACCTGTATTTTGAGTTAATCCTTACCGAACTATAACCAGCCCAATCACCAACCAATTTTTCGTAGTTAAGGCTATTTATCTGGTATAGTTGCTCTATTTTATTTGCACTTCGTAACCAATTAACAGCTTTTATAAATTGTTTTACCAGCTGTGGATTGGATCGAAACAATTTGTTTTTAACCTTTTTTCCTTCATAAAGATCTGCAAGCTCTTGGTCGTTAAATGTAATTTCCATGGCCGTAAATAATAAACGAATATATCCTGAAAATAGTTCACAAAATAGTGAATTAATATCACTTCAAAAATGACTTGTTTATGTGATTGTAAATCAATGATTAATTTAAAGAAGAAATTGAAGATATTGATTTGCATCAATCCGTTACAAGTAACAATTTTCATTTGGAAACCTAAGTTGTTCAAAAATTTAAAATGTTCATGATTCATGAACATCACAAAAAAATGAACAAAGGGGCCCAAAAGCAAAAACCCGCCAGTCTTCACCAGCGGGTTCCAAATATTTTTTAACCAACTACTTCCCTGCCACAACCGCACTCTTCTCCGCCCCATATCCAAACTGCACACTCCCTTCAGCAACTATATCCACCTTAATCTCTTTCGACCTATCCCCATTCACACTGTAAAACTGCGTCGGCGTATTCAGTGAACGCACCTTCACAAACGACAACCCCTGACTATTCTCAATATTTATCAACGGCGAAGTCTCTGTACACTGCAAAGCCACATTAGAAAGCGAAACGTTACTGGCCTCAATGAGATCAGCACCACGGCGCGATTTAATCACCACATCACTAAGACTAATATCCTTAATGCTCATCTCAGGCAATCCACGAATGATCATCGCGCGCGAAGCGCCATCACAGACGATGTTAGAAATATAGAATTTCCTAAACTGCGGAGTGCCCTCATTCACCGGAGGAATCTCCACTTTACCAGCCGCCAGGCTAACAGGTTTGCCGAAGTAGTACATATCGAAGGAGATGGCATCATTCACGATATTGCGCATGTTGATATTCTTGATGTAGATGTTTTCGACAATGCCACCACGACCGCGTTGGGTTTTGAAGCGGAGGCCTACATCGGTACCGATGAAGGAACAATCAGTAACAAAGATATCATGAGCGCCACCGCTCATCTCACTGCCGATGGTGAAACCGCCATGAGCTTTATAAACGATGTTATGGTGAACGTAGATGAACTGGGATGCCTTACCCACCTTACGGCCTTCCTCATCTTTGCCCGACTTGATACAGATGCCGTCATCGCCACAGTCAAGGGTGCTGTTTTTTACTTCTACATATGAGCAGGATTCTATATCCATTCCATCGCCATTCTGAGCACTGGGCTGGTTGCGGACGCGTACCCCATCGAAGGTCACGTGCTCGCAGTATAAAGTGTGTAAGTTCCAGCAAGGGGAATTTTGGAAAGTGGCGTTCTGTAATAATACTTTCTTACAATTCCGGAGCACCACCATATTAGGACGCAGGTAATCTTTTATCGCTGTATAGTCGGTTTTGGGACCTTTTTCATACTCGGCTTTCATATAAGATTCGGAAGGGTACCAGCTGCGTCCGTCAGGCGTTACAACGCCGCCTGAGGCTACGAACTTCTTCCATTCGCCTTCGGTCACTTTATCCCGCTTCACCATCCGCCAAACATCACCATTGCCATCAATAACCCCATCGCCGGTAATGGCTACATTTTCCAGGTCAGTACCGGAAATGGGCGCTTGGTTGCGCACCGTTTTCTTGCCTTCAAAATGACTTTCTATCAACGGGTATTGCGACTTATCGCCTGTAAACTGCAGTACGGCCGACCGGCTTACATACAAATTCACGTTGCTTTTTAGTACAACAGGCCCGGTGAGCCAGATACCCTGAGGTATCATCACCACGCCACCGCCTTGCTTGCTACAGGCTTCAATGGCTTTGTTGATGGACTCCGTGTTCAGGGTCATTCCGTCGGGTATGGCGCCAAATTTCGTGATGTTAAGGGTGTCCTTTTTGAAAATTGGCAGGGTTACTTTGGGCAGGTTCTTCCAGGAATACGTTTGTGCCTGGGTCATAAGAGTCATGCTGGTGGCAATCGCTAGTAATGTTATCCGGTTCATTGTTTGTTTTTATGTCTGGTTGTCGAAAAGACGCGCTGCTCCGGGGTTCCGTTGCACACGGCCCGCTAATATATTGTCATTTGTACATTAATATTAGACTAAAGAAAGGGAAGCTCCAAATTCACAATTACCCTACTTCCTGCTGCTGCCCGCTTCCATCCATAAATACCCCCTCAATGGACCGCTTATGTTTATTTATTAAATTGCTGGTGAATTGATCGTATGCTTTTGACCATTACATCTACCCATCAACCGGCTTCAGACCTGAGCTTTCTGCTGCACAAGCACCCTGATAAAGTGCATGAAGTTGAAATTTCAACAGGGAAGGCCCACGTATTTTATCCCGAAGTATCTGAAACCAGGTGCACCGTTTGTTTATTGCTCGATATCGACCCCGTTGGCCTCGTGCGCCGCAACAGCGGCCCGCGTGGTAATGACTTTGCCCTGGAGCAATATGTAAACGACCGCCCCTACGTGGCCAGCTCGTTTATGAGCGCCGCCATTGTAAAGGCTTTCTCCACCGCCATGAATGGACGTTGCAAGGATAAACCCGAACTGGTAACAGTTCCTATGCCTTTAGAGGTTGAACTGTCCGCCCTCCCGGTACGCGGCGGTGAAGCCGTCGTGAAAGAATTGTTTGAACCGCTTGGCTATACCATCCACCTGCAACGGCATCCCATAGATCCCAAATTTCCCGAATGGGGCGAAAGCCGGTATTTTACCGTCCGCTTATCCAACACCCTAACGGTTCAACAGTTATTGTCGCACCTGTATATCCTGATCCCGGTTTGCGATAACGACAAACACTACTGGATCGGCCAGCAGGAAATGGAAAAACTGCTGGAAAAAGGGATGGACTGGCTGCCCACCCACCCCGCCCGCGAATTCATTACCCTGCGGTATTTAAAACATCAACGCAGCCTCGCAAACCAGGCCATGGAAATATTGTTAAAAGACGAAGTAAGCGAGGATGATGAAGAAGAGACAGTAGAACCGGAACAGAAACTGCGAATACATGATGTGCGGTTGCAGGCCGTACGGGATGAATTGGTAAACGCCCACGCAAAAACAGTGGTTGACCTGGGCTGTGGGGAAGGCAAGCTGCTACGATTATTGTTGGCTGAAAAACAGTTTGAACGCATCTTGGGGATGGACGTAAGCTATCGCTCCCTCGAAATTGCACAAGACAAATTAAAGCTCGATAAACTATCGCCCAAACAACGGGAGCGGATTGAGCTGATACAAGGTTCCCTCACTTACCGCGATAAACGCATCGAAGGTTTTGATGCGGCGGCCCTGGTAGAAGTGATCGAACACCTGGATGAACCACGACTGGCCGCCTTGGAAAAGATCCTTTTCAAGTATGCCAAACTGGTGGACGTGATTATCACTACACCCAATGCCGAATACAACCAGCGCTTTGAAAATTTTGAACCGGGACAAATGCGTCACAACGATCACCGCTTTGAATGGTCGAGGGCCGAATTTCAACAATGGGGCAACCGCATTGCCGAACAATACAACTACAATGTGGTTTATAAACCAGTAGGGGAGGAAGACCCCGAAGTAGGCGCCCTCACGCAAATGGCGGTTTTTAAAACAAGGAATTCATTATAGGAAGTCAGCGATTTGGATCATATGGCAAATAACAACAACATACATATACCGGAATTATCATTGGTGGTGTTGATGGGTGCATCCAGCTCAGGCAAATCAACCTTTGCGCGGAAACATTTCAAACCAACGGAGATCATTTCTTCCGATCAATGCCGCGCCCTGGTTAGTGATAATGAGAACAGCCAGGAAGCATCTACCGACGCTTTTGACGTGGCTCGCTTTATTGCCGGCAAACGCCTGAAAGCCGGTTTATTAACGGTAATAGATGCCACCAACGTACAGGAGAGCGCCCGTAAAGACTGGATCCGGCTGGCCCGCGAATACCACGTACTGCCGGTAGCTATTGTGATCAACATGCCCGAGAAGTTGTGCGTACAACGTCACGAAACCCGCCCCGACCGGGATTTTGGTAAACACGTGATCCCACAACAGATCAGTCAGCTGAGAAGAAGTGTACGACACCTGAAACTGGAAGGGTTCCGGAATATTATTGAATTACGTACACCCGAAGAGGTAGATGCTATTGAAGCGATCATTCGTGATCCACTCTACAACAACAAAAAAGAGGAGCACGGTCCGTTTGATATTATTGGCGATGTTCATGGCTGTTATGATGAACTGGTTGAACTGATCCTGGAACTGGGCTATCAACATACAGAAGGAATATACAGTCACCCCGCCGGTCGTAAACTGGTTTTTGTGGGCGACCTGGTTGACCGCGGTCCAAAAACACCTGAGGTGTTAGACCTGGTAATGACCAACGTAAAAGCCGGTACCGCTTTTTGCGTTCCCGGTAACCACGACGCCAAATTAGTCAAGTGGCTGAAAGGAAAAGACGTAACCATTGCGCATGGCTTGCAGGAATCTATTGATCAGTTAAATAAAAAAACACCTGCCTTTAGAGAGGACGTAAAACAATTTCTGGATGGACTAATAAGTCATTATGTCTTTGATGGCGGCAACCTGGTAGTGGCACATGCCGGCTTACGGGAAGAAATGCATGGCAGGGGTAGCGGCGCCGTGAGGGATTTTTGTATGTATGGCGAAACCACCGGTGAAATTGACGAGTTTGGTTTACCCGTTCGCTATAACTGGGCGGCTGAATACAAGGGAAAGGCTATGGTGGTGTATGGCCATACCCCCGTACCCGAACCGCAATGGCTGAACAGAACGATCGATATAGATACCGGTTGCGTATTTGGCGGCAAGCTGACTGCCCTGCGTTATCCGGAGAAAGAACTCATGAGCGTACCATCTCAACGCGAATACGCCGTATCAAAGCGTCCCCTGCATAAAAAAGAAGGCCAGTTGTCGCTGCAACAACAACACGACGATGTGCTGGACATTGCCGATGTAACAGGCAAGCATATTGTTGAAACATCCTATGGCCATAAAATAACCATCAAAGAAGAGAACGCCATCACCGCCCTGGAGGTAATGAGCCGTTTTGCCATCAACCCCAAATGGTTGATCTACCTGCCACCAACGATGAGCCCTTCTGAAACAAGCAAACTCGATGATTACCTGGAATACCCAACAGAAGCGTTTGAATATTACCGAAGTGTGGGCGTAGAGAAAGTAGTATGTGAAGAAAAACACATGGGCTCGCGGGCAGTGGTAATAGTAGGCCGCGATGAAAATGCCATCAAGCAAACATTTGGAATAGAAAATGAAGGCATTGGCACCGTATACACCCGCACGGGCCGGCATTATTTTACCGACAAAAAAACAGAACAGGATTTTCTGTTGGAAGTAAATGATGCCCTGGAGAAATCCGGGTTCTATGACCGGTTCCAAACCAGTTGGGTTTGCCTCGATACGGAGTTGATGCCCTGGAGTGCCAAGGCACAAAGCCTGCTGGAAACCCAATACGGCTCCGTAGGCGCTGCTGCCAAACAAAGTTTACACAGCGCCGTAGCTGCCTTGCAACAAGCCACCACGCGCAATGAAGCCGTGTTCTCGCTGTTGCAGCAATACAAATTGAAACAACAGCAAACCACGCAGTTCATTGAAGCTTATTGCCGGTACTGCTGGCCAGTTCATCGCCTCACCGACTATAAGCTGGCGCCATTTCATATTCTGGCCACCGAAGGAAAAACCTGGGTGGACCAGTCGCACGAATGGCATATGGAAAACATCCAGCTGATCTGTGAAGAAGCCCCCGCCGTATTGCTTTCTACCCCATATAAGATCGTTGACCTGAACAACGAAGCCAGTATACAGGATGCCACCAACTGGTGGTTGTCGCTAACGGCAAAAGGCGGCGAAGGCATGGTAGTGAAACCTTTCGATTATATTCATACCAACAAAAAAGGACTGGTTCAACCCGCCATCAAGATCCGGGGACAGGAATACCTGCGCATTATCTATGGACCGGAATATACCACCCCTGAGAATTTGAACCGGTTAAAATCGAGAGGCCTGAGCACCAAACGCTCCCTGGCCTTACGCGAGTTTGCCCTGGGCGTGGAAGGATTGGAAAGATTTATAAAAAAAGAACCTTTGCGCCGCGTACATGAATGCGTTTTTGGCGTATTGGCATTGGAAAGTGAACCGGTTGATCCAAGGTTGTAGTTCAATTACCTAACTTAGTAACATGAAATTTTTACACCCCGCTATAAAGGAAGGCAAAAAATTTTTGAACCCGGTACCTACAAACATCGAGACCGATACCAGTATTTGGGCCGTGTTATGGAAGTACATGACCAATAAGGCGGAAACCACCCCGAAAAAAAGGTTAGGTCCTTTTGCTACGGATGTATCGAAATTTCAGCAGGCGCCGGCATCGGGGTTGCGCATAACCTGGGTAGGTCATTCGAGTTTATTGATTGAAATAGATGGCCTGCGCCTGTTAACCGATCCGGTTTGGAGCGCCCGGGCTTCGTTCTCGCAATCAATTGGGCCGAAAAGGTTTTTCCCAGCGCCCTTATCGCTGCAAAACCTGCCACCACTCGATGCCATTATCATCTCGCACGATCATTACGATCACCTCGATAAACACGTGATCCCGTTCTTCGCCAATTCCAACGTACCATTCTATTGTTCTGTAGGAGTGGGCCAGTATTTACAGGAATGGGGCATACAACAGGAAAGGATAAAAGAAATGACCTGGATGGATTCCTTCCAGATCACCCCTGGCTGTAAGCTCACAGCATTACCAGCACGCCATTTCTCCGGTCGAAAACTGACCAACCGGTTTGAAACGCTGTGGTCGTCGTTTGCGATAAAAACAGCTAACCATAACATTTACTATGGCGCCGACTCAGGCTGGTATGATGGCTTTTTTGAGATCGGGGACGCATACGGTCCATTCGATTTAACCATGCTGGAAATTGGCGCTTACAATACAAGCTGGGCCGATATACACATGGGACCTGATCATGCCACCAACGCCCACCTGGCTTTAAAAGGAAAACTGATGATGCCCATCCACTGGGGCACTTTTAACCTGGCTCTGCACCCCTGGTACGAACCCATCGAACGTATTTTGGCGCTGGCTAAAGAAAAGCAGGTTCAATTGTTTCTGCCCAAACCCGGGGAGCCAACCGAAGTTACCGGAGCTGCCTATAATTCCCATTGGTGGGTGTAAAAAGCAGTTTGTCTAAAAGGATCGAATGGTTTCCTGAAATAGTTTTAAATTCAGGGAACACTTTCGCAATGAAAGATTAAAAAAAATTGCAATGAAAAAAACGATCCTTGCCATCCTGCCTGTCCTGCTTATTGCAAGCGCTTTTCAATTATCAACTACCCATAAAAACAAACCGGCGTTTATTGTTACGCCTGATGTAAAGAACCGCATTGACGCTACCTTAAAAAGATTTACCGATTCCGGCAAAACAGCCGGCGTTTCTGCCCTCATTTTTGAAAAGGGAAAAGAAGTGTATTTCAATGCCTTTGGGTATGCAGACCGGGAAGCCAACAAACCTATGGACCGCAATACCCTGGTGCGCATTTTCTCTATGACCAAACCGGTAACGGGTGTGGCGCTAATGACGTTATACGACAAAGGCGCATTTCAGTTAGATGATCCGCTTTCGAAGTATTGTCCCGAGTTTACGGACATGAAAGTATACAAGGGTGTTGACGCCAGTGGCAACCTAATTCTGGAGCCTGCCAAACGACCTATAACCATTCGCGATATCACCCGCCACACAGCAGGGTTCGCCGGTACAGACATTCCCGCCCTCGCCGACCTGGTGAAAAAAGCCAATTATATGGCCCCGACCAATACGTTGAGTGAAATGGCTAAAAAGCTGGCCAGTCTGCCCCTGCAGTTTCATCCCGGCGACCAATGGGCATATGGTCCTTCCGTTGATGTACAGGCTTACCTGGTTGAAAAGCTATCAGGCAAACCATTCGATCAATACGTGAAGGAAACCATTTTAGATCCGCTGAAAATGACCAACACGCGTTATGTAATACCCGAGAATGATCGCGGCCGGTTTGCCGCTTTATATAACAGGAGCGACGCGGGCGTGTTAACACGCGTGCCTGATGAACAGGCCAATTCTTTCAATACAAAAGACTGGGCGCTGAAGCCTGGTGGTTTTGGCCTTACTGCTACCCTCGATGATTATATGAAGTTTGCCCAAATGCTGGTGAATAAAGGGCAACTGGGTAAAGTGCGCATACTGAAAACCGAAACAGTGAAGTTAATGTCGACCAATCATTTAAGTGATACCATTACGCAGCGCCTGTGGCTGCCCAGCAAGGGACGCGTTGGTTTTGGAATTGATTTCGCCGTGCGCACCCAGCCACCTGCCAACAAAGAAGAGAACAATGGGGTAGTAGGAGAGTTCTTCTGGGATGGCGCAGCCAGCACTGTTTTCTGGGTTGATCCAACTAACAATCTCACCGCTGTTTTATTTACGCAGCTGGTTCCCTTTGATAAAGTGAAGTTGCATAAGAGTTTCCGGGATGCAGTATACGGTGAGTTCCAACCATAGTTTCTGGGAAAAACATCATGAATAAATGAGAGAAACCTCATGTAGGCAATTTTTAGGGATGATGGCCGTTTAACCCCGGTTAACAAACCCTAATTAAACTACATACTTTTCACGATGTACCTTATGAAGTATAAGCCATTTGCTTTTATATTAGGCGGCCTCTTAGTGTTCTCCGCCTGTAGTAAAGATTCAGATTCGGATTCAAATTCAAACACAGGGCCTGCCCCGGTTGTAGACCCGATTGGTATTGGCGCTGCCAAGCCAAATGATACCCTGACGCTGAAAGGTCAAAACTTTAGCACGGGGGCCAACGGAAATGTCGTAAAGGTCAATGATGTGGCAGTCACTATTATTAGTGCCACCGCAACAGAAATTAAGATAGTGATACCCGCCACGGTTGCTCCGGGAATGTATACTATCACCATAACCGCTAATGGTAAAACCACTGAAATAGGTCAGATCGCCATCAACCCTTTAACCTATTATATGATTAAGGGGGTATTTACCAACGGTTCTGAATACCAACTGATAACTATCAATACACAAACCGGCGCTGAGTCGCTGGTGGCAAGCCTTGGTAAAGACAGGCTCAATAGTGTGATCTACTATCCGCTTGATAATTAAATTTTGGGTGTGAGCGATTCGGGCAGCGTACTAACCAGGATAAATGTAACTACCAAACAGGTAACTTCCTTCCGTCTTCCATCGAGCGAGACTAAGGGCACCTCGCAACTGGTAGTTGATAAAAGCAACAACGTGTATGGAATTACCTACGATTGGACCAGCGCCATGCAAACGCAAACCCTTGTAAAAATACAACCCAGTACCGGTGTTGTTACTCCTATTAAATCATTTGTAGAGGATGATGATTGGGTTGAACCAGTTTATTTGCCTGCTACCAATGAAATAGTTGGCTTAATGAATGATGGAAGAAGATTGTTTAAAGTAAACCTTACTACAAAAGATACGATTGGAATAAACTTACCCGGATCAGCCAGTGCCGAATACCGCGAGCTGATAGTTGATAATAATTCAAACTTATTCGCTTATAAAGCCCGTCTGAAAGGTGATGTTTCAGATGTTGCAAAATTGGTAGCGGTCAATGCTGCCACCGGCCAGGAAACAATACTGAAAGACTTACCCGTTGATGGTAAATTTCAGGACAATATTATAATTGTTCCGCAGTTAGGCGGTTTCGTTGGTTCCTGGAACCAAAGTGCTTTATACAAGATCGATGTGAATTCACCATTTGATCTCACTTCGCGTTCGCTTGGTACCGGAAACGGCAATACGTATAATTATTTTACTACGAATTAATTTATAGCAACAGAAAAGGTCCCCGTCAGCTCAGCCTGGGGACCTTTTTCTATTTAAGGAGTAATGCAATTTTTGGTAGGGATATCCGTTAGTTTCCGGTTAGCCAACCTTTAAATTTTATATTTTTTATGACGTACCTCTTAAAGAACAGGTCCCTAGCCGTTATGTTAGGCGGGCTGTTAGTTTTTTCCGCCTGTAAAAAAGATTCGGATTCAGATGCTGCCCCTGCACCAGTTGTTGACCCTGTAACTGTTACTGATGCAAAGCCTGCCGACACATTGACCCTGAAAGGCCAAAACTTCAGTGCTACTATAACCGGAAATACTGTAAAGGTCGGCGATGTGGAAGCTACTGTTGTAAGCGCCACCGCAACTGAAATTTAAATAGTAATACCTGATATACCTACAGCAGGTACCTATGTTATTACGGTAACGGTAAATGGTAAAACCACTGAAGTAGGTTCTATTGTAATTACGCCTTTAGTTTTTTATGTGGTTAAGGAAGATTGGACAAACGGTCCAAATGTGGATTACAAGATAATGACCATGAATCCCAAGGATGGCAGTGAATCGCTGGTGGCAAGTGTTGGCAAGTCCAGGATCACTAGTGTGGTATACGTTCCTGCCTCAAATGAAGTAATGGGAGTAGCCGACAATGAAAAACTGGTGAGGGTAAACGTAGCCACCAAACAAGTTACTACTGTTACGATTGCGCTTCCGCCGGTTCGGGATGTCCTTATTAGCGATCTGGTGGTTGACAAGAATAACAACCTGTACGGAATTAGAGACGATTGGAGCGGCCCGCAGCAAATACTAACACTGGTGAAGATAGATCCGGCAACAGGAAATAATACTGACGTTAAAGCATTTGTGTCAGCTGAAACCTGGTATGAACCGGTATATATTCCTGCCACTAATGAAATAGTTGGTATAACTAACAGTGGAAAAAAATTGCTAAGATTGAACCTCACTACAAAAGACACTGTTGGTGTTGACTTGCCCGGATCAACTGAGATCCCATGCCGGGAGCTGATTGTCGACAATAAGTCGAATTTATTTGCTTATAAAAATAATTTTTTTAGCATTAACAATGGCGATGTAACTGAATTAGTGAAGGTGAATGCAGTCACCGGCCAGGAAACCTTACTCAAAGTCCTGCCTGCTGGCGGTGAACAGGACGTCAACCTTTTATTTGTTCCGCAATGGAACGAGTTCATAGGCATCTGGGATCAAAGTAGTATAAACCGGATCAACGCAACCACATTCAACATCACACCTGTTACGATTAAGGCCGGCCCCTATAACTATATTGATATCATTTCTAACTAACATTAACTGAAAAGGTCCCCCTGGCTCAGCAAAGGGGGACCTTTCTTATTTATAAACTTTCTAATCATTTCTTCAACTGTTCCAGCATCCACTGGGCATGCGCATTCTTCGGATCCAGTTGTACTGCCTTTTCATAATTCTCGATCGCTTCTTTCTTCTTACCGGTCCGTTTATAGGCATCGGCCAAACTTTCAAAAGCTGTTGATGAGTTGGGATATTCCTGGGTATTCAATTCGAAAATTTTAATAGCTGCAGGCATCTTTTTCATTGACCGCAGGTCATTGCCTACATAGTTCAACTGGCTTTCATCAAATACCAGCCCCGGGCTTCTATTCGCCTTCATACCCTTATATTCATCGATGGCTTTATCTACGTTTTTGTTTTTTACTGTTTCCAAAACAAAATCATGCAATGCCCAGATATAACGATAGGGTTTTACAGGAACAGCAGGCATTAAAATATGATACGCCAGATCATTGATCTGGTTCATGGAATTGGCCAGGATCACCACGCCTGTTTTTTTAGTTCTATTCAACAGGATGATTGATTTGTAACCACCGGTAGTGCCATCTTTCCATAAGTATTCATCACCATCATTGGCTTTTTCCAGCGTCCAGCCCAGGGTTACCTGGCCTTCATTTCTTCCCTTTGAAATGTGGGGAACATGAGACAACTGCATGGCAGCGTACAGGTCAGTTTTCACCAGTCCCAGGTTAGCGGCGGCGAACGTCAGCAGGTCGTTGATATCTGACCGGATGGCGCCTGTACCCGCAATGGCCGGCATGTCCCAGTTCTTTACCGGTGCGCCATACTCGGAGTGGCCGCCTGCCAGTTTTTTTAATTGGTCGGGGTTTAAAGTAATGGTGGTGTTGGTCATGCCCAGGGGGGCGCAGATCCTTTCTTTTACCAGCGTTTCAAAAGGTTTGCCTGCAATCAGGGACAGGATATTGCCCAATAAGCCATAACCGGGGTTGGAGTATTGAAACCAGGTACCGGGCGCATAATCGAAATTGGAGCGGCTTACGTAATTGTATAACTGCTCGGTAGTATAATCGGCAAATGGGTTGTCCGGGTCTTTGGGGTCCCAGTTATCCGGCATGCGAGGCCAGCCCACCGAGTGGGAGGCTAAATGTTGCAGGGTGATTGGTTTTCCTTTTATCACCGGAACAGTTACGCTGGCGGGAAGGTATTTTGAAATGGGTTCATCGAGGTTCACCTGTTTCTTTACCGCCATATCGGCCAGTAAGAGCGAGGTAAACACCTTGGTAACAGAACCGATCTCATACATAGTATTGCCATCGGGTTTGCTTTCTTTTTTATCGTCGAAATTACCTGCCCCCACAATCTGGCGGTTGCCGGTAGCATCGATGGTTCCTACCACAATACTGGGGCACCTTTTAAGTTGAACTTCCTTGTTGATAATGGTGTAAATGTCGTCGGCAGCCAGCTGGCCAAAACCGATGCTGCAGCAAAGGATGAGTAAGAGACCGGTAAGTGTAACTTTCATGGTTTTAAACAGGATTAAAAAAGTTGTAATGGATAAACGACGACAATATACAAAAGATGTTGTTTTTCCCTAAAAAAAGGCCCCCTCCCAATGCATCGGGAGGGGGCATATTAAAATAAGATTAGAAGTACTGGTTTTATCGCCCGTTGGCCTTTAGCACCACCACGTCTTTCTGCACCTTGTCGTCGTAGGTTTTTTTGATGATGTAGTGCCAGTTGCGTTCTGCTACATCTACAAAGAAGATCTCGCCTTTTTGATGGGCCGCTACGGCGTCCTGTACTTCTTTCGGGAACATCAGTTCGCCAAAGAACCAGTCGGTATCACCCTTAGTGGTATTGCCATCCATCGTGTACTGGTCACTCAGATCGTCCCACTTGGCGCCGCCATTGGCCTTGGTTACGATCAGTTTTTTCATACTGTCTATTTGGGAAGGCGACAGGGAGCTGCCATCCAGGAAAATATAACTGGCGCGGTAAGCGATGGATTCTTTTGCTTCCACCACTTTGTAGGTAACATACCCTACGGAAAAGATATCGCCCTGTTTTTGACGTAATAACCGTTTGTCAATAAGCGATGTGTCCTTACCATAAGTGAGGCGTAAAATGGCCGGTTTAATATCCGGGTTGGCATCTACGAACTGTTGCGCCTGTTGTGCATTTCCGATCTTTTGAAACTTATCTACCAATGTTGGTTGTGCAATAGCGGCTGCTGTAAAGAGCACTAATAAAACCGACAAGCTGAATTTCATATATTATTGTTTTCTGTTGTTTTAATCACGTTCCGGGTAGCTAATAAACAAAAGCAAGGACAAGAAGTTTTGGAAGTTACTATTTTTTGCCTGATCCGGATACGGCGTTTTTAGAAATAAATTGATAATTATTTGCAAAAACTCAGCCATTTTTGTGGTTAACTGAGCAAGAAACGGGTTTTACAGCCGGCTGCGGTTACGGAGTTTTGCTGTATTAAATCGAGGTTATGGAAAAGCAACAGGAAATAAATTATAACCGGATAGCCGAAGCCATCGACTTTTACCGGCATCATTTCAAGGACCAGCCGTCGCTGGATGTGGTGGCCGAACATGTACACGTAAGCCCCTTCCATTTTCAACGGATGTTTAAAGACTGGGCCGGCGTTACCCCCAAACAATTCCTGCAATACCTGACCCTGGAACATGCCAAACAGGTATTGAAAAAGGGGACTGAAGTTACCTTGCTGGATGCGGCTTTTGAATCGGGTCTTTCCGGCACCAGCCGCCTGCACGATCTTTTTATAAAAGTAGAAGGCATGACCCCGGGCGAATACAAGAACGGGGGCGAACAACTGGCCATCAATTACAGCTTTGCCGAAAGCCCATTTGGTACCATCATAATCGCATCTACCCACAAGGGTATTTGCCATATGGCGTTTGTAGATGAGGCTGAAGAAACGGCTTTGCAGGAATTGAAGGACCAGTTCCCCAATGCAAAATACCGCCAGCTTTCGGATGTAATCCAGCAAAACGCCTTGTTCATTTTCACCCAGGACTGGAACAAACTGCATGAAATAAAACTGCATTTAAAAGGCACGCCCTTCCAGATAAAAGTATGGGAAGCCCTGCTGCGGATCCCTATGGGCGAGCTGATAACCTATTCCGGTATTGCGGGGAAACTCAACAGTCCGCAAGCCTCCCGGGCCGTAGGTTCGGCCGTAGGCAGTAACCCGGTTGCTTTTTTAATTCCCTGTCACCGGGTAATAAAAGCAAACGGCGAATTTGGCCAATACCATTGGGGACCTACCCGCAAAAACGCGATGATCGGTTGGGAGGCATCAAAACTTTCTTCAGCAATTTAAATGCAGCAGTATGGATCTGTTCAATCAGTATATAGACGAAACAATAAACTATTTACCACAGGATGGCACCGTTAACTATTATGGTAAACTATTAACCATTAAACAGGCCAACCATTATCTTGACAAGCTGTTAACCACCATTCACTGGAAAAACGACGAAGCCGTTATTTTTGGCCGGCACATCATCACCAAAAGAAAAGTGGCCTGGTACGGTAACGACAATTACGACTATACCTACTCCAACATTACCAGGCAGGCGTTAAAATGGACAAAGGAATTGCTTGCATTAAAACAGCTGGTAGAAGAAAAGACCGGCAATTCATTTAACTCCTGTTTACTGAACCTGTACCATAACGGGGAGGAAGGCATGGCCTGGCACAGCGATGATGAAAAAACACTGGGCGAGAACTCCGCCATTGCCTCTTTTAGTTTTGGGGCGGAACGCAAATTCTCGTTCAAGCATAAACAAACAAAAGAAACCATTTCCATGATGCTGGAACATGGCAGCCTGCTGGTGATGAAAGATACCACCCAAACGCATTGGCTGCATTGCCTGCCCAAATCAAAACGCATTACTACGCCCAGGGTAAACCTAACTTTCAGGACTATGATGCAGCCGTGAATTAAAAATGCCTTATTTTAGTGGGCATACATATGAAAAAGATAGCGCCCAACCATTTCCTGATCGTTGTTTTACTGTTAGTACATTCAGCCGTTATTGCCCAGAAAACCATTCGAATTGCCTGTGTAGGCAATAGTATTACGGCAGGGGCCAGGCTGGCGCACCCGGAGAAAGAAGCCTATCCCGCGCAGTTACAGCAAATGCTGGGTGGTGGATATGAAGTGATGAACTTTGGCAACAGTGGTAAAACCGTGATCAGGAATTGCGATCGCGCTTATATGTCCACACCAACTTATCAGCAGGCGTTGAAAAGCAACCCGGATATTGTTTTTATAAAACTGGGCACCAACGACAGCCGCCTGCCGTACCGCTTACAGATAGACAGTTTTGTTGCCGATTATAAAACACTGGTGCACTCCTTTCAAGATCTGTCTACACACCCACGCATTATTTTGTTATTACCGGTTACCTCTTATAAGGCAGATACCTCCCTGCAAACGGAGCAGGCTATTGCCAGATTAATTCTGCCCCGCGTCAGACAGGTGGCCTTTGAGGAAAAGCTGGAGCTGGTGGATCTGCACAGCATCACCCAGGATATGCCGGCTACCTTTCCCGATAGTTTGCATCCATCGGCCCAGGGTGCTACCATCCTGGCCAAACGTTTATACGAGGTGTTGGTTAATAAAACAGACAATTCGTTCGACATCTTCAAAAAAATAAAGGAGCCAATCACAGTTTCTTCTTACTATGGATATGAATGCGCCGATTTTACTTTCAATGGCAGAAAAGCAAAAATTGTAAAACCCCGTCGGGCTGCTGAGGGCAAACCCTGGATTTGGAATGCCCGTTTTTGGAATGTAGAACCACAAACTGAAATTGCCTTGCTGGATCGTGGTTTTCATGTAGTGTATTGCGATGTGGCTGAGTTGTTCGGAAATAAGGAAGCGATCACCACCTGGAATAAATTCTACGACATGCTGGAAAAAGCCGGTTTATCCAAAACAACCTGTTTGGAAGGCTTTAGCCGCGGCGGGATCTACGCCTACAACTGGGCAACACAAAATCCCCGTAAAATAGCCTGCGTGTATGTAGATGCTCCGGTGCTGGATGTAAAAAGCTGGCCTGGTGGTAAGTTAAGCGCTAAAGGCAGCGCACCTGAATGGGAGGCCTTTAAAAAAGATTACGGTTATACCAACGATGAACAGGCGCTTACCTTCAAGGGCAATCCCATTGACAAAGTACCGCAAATTGTACAGGGCGGTTATCCGATGTTGCATGTGGTAGGCGATGCGGATAGCCTGGTGCCGGTAAGTGAAAACACGGCCATCTTTGAAAAACAGGTATTGGCCATGAATGGCAACATCACAGTGATCCATAAACCCGGTGTGGGTCATCACCCGCATAGCCTGGCGAATCCAACCCCCATTGTCGATTTTATTTTGAAGGCTACACATAAGCAGGTGGTGTTTCCGGAAGTGCATTAAACCTCCACAGCTTCCTTATTGTATTTATTGCGGTATTCGATAGGCGATAAACCTGTGATCTTTTTGAATACAGTCCGGAAAGCTTTGACGTCGGAATAACCAACATCGTACATTACTTCGTTCACATTTTTGCGGCTGTTCTCCAGTTGTTTTTTAGCCGCTTCAATTTTTACCCGTTGTATGTATTCGATGGGGGTATTGTTGGTTGCTTTTTTAAACCGGCGAATGAAATGCCGTTTGCCGATGGCGTATTTAATGGCCAGTTCTTCTACCGAAATACGTTCGGCAACATTGCTTTCTATAAACTCCTGGGCTTGTTTTATGGGCTCGTCCTCATGTTTTTTCTGACCATTGAACATGATGAACGGTGATTGCGTTTTGCGGTCTATTTCCAGTGCATATACTTTGGCGGCCATGATGGCCATTTCACGACCGGCATGTTTTTCTATCAGGTGCAACAGCAGGTTCCAGTAGCTGGAGGCGCCGCCGCTTGAATAGATGCCCTGTTGTTCTGTTACAATGCGGCCATCAACCAGCGTTACTTCGGGGAACATTTCCCGGAATTCATTGGCGGTAAGCCAGTGGCTGCTGCATTCTTTTCCATTCAACAGTCCGGTAGAGGCCAGCAAAAATGCGCCGATGCACAAACTGGCCACTTCAGCACCCTGGTGGTATTGGTCAACGATCCAGGGCAGGAACGCTTCATTTTTTTTAATAGCTCCTTTCAGATCGCCTCCTATGGCGGGCACCAGGATCAGATCTGTTTTTTTAACGTCGCTGATCAATGCATCGGCATGAACCGTAAAGGTGCCATTGTGCAATTGCACTTCTTTGGTTAGTCCTACCAGCTGCACTTTAAAAGCCGGTTGCTTGCCCACTGAGGCCAAAAATTCGTTCACCCCGGTAAAAATAATCCGCGGGTCAACTATACTTGCCATTACCGAATCGTGCGGAATGAGAATGCTAACGTGTTTCATGTTATAGCAATAATTCGTTATGTAATTAGCTGTAAGATATAAGGGTAAGCATTAAGCAAATACAGCTCTGCGCGGCCTTCAGGCCTCCCCCGGCCCCTCCGGTGGAGGGGAGAAATACAGCCCCCCGCTTTTATTCAACCTGTTAACTTGTCAACTGGTTAACATTTCAACCCTATCTCTGCCTTCTGCTTCGCCCGCCGGAGCCTTGGCGTAGGAGGGCCCTCGATAAAGGTACTAAACAATAAAGTCGCGAACAACCCGTGAGGAAGTCATTTTCACACGCCATCAAATGCGGCAACCGTTGGTACTTTTGTAGTAACAATACCATAATCAGTGCGATATGCGAAAAGTAATTGTATCTATAAATGTGACGCTGGACGGCTTTATGGCCGGCCCTGATTGCGGGTTGGACTGGCATTTCAAAAGCTGGAACGAGGAAATGGCGCGGGCAACGGCCGAGCAACTGAGCAAGGCAGATACTATTTTATTGGGCGGCATAACTTACAGAGGCATGGCGCAATACTGGAATTCGAACCCTGTGAACCTGATACGTCCGCGTGAAGACCTCGACTTTGCCTCTATGTTGAACAGTTACCCCAAAGTGGTTTTCTCGAAAAGCATGACCACCGTCAGTTGGAACAATGCCCGGTTGGCTAAAAGGGAAATTGAAGAGGAGGTAATGGAATTAAAACGCCGCGATGGAAAAGATATGATCGTGTATGGAAGCGGGAAAATAGTAACCACCTTAACCAAACTTGGACTGGTTGATGAATTCCGCATGTGGGTGCATCCGGTGGTGATTGGATGTGGTAAACCGGTGTTTAAAGAGCTGGCCGATATGCTTGACCTGCATTTAATAAAAACAGAAATATTCAGTTCAGGTGTGGTGATCCTAAGCTATACGATTAAATAAAAAAACTGCCAGGTGAACCACCCTTTAAGGACGGCCCATCTGGCAGGTTCGTTGTACTTTTCTACATAAAGAACTGCTCTACTTCGATCTTACCATCCTTATTAACCGTGTAGGTGCAAAGCTCCGTCATGTCCCAGTGCTGTTTGTCCTTCATCGTAACATCCATGTGCATGGTGCAGGCAAATGAATTGGTGGCAACCATGGGTTCGCTCACTTCCATTTTGTTCACGGACTGAACCATGCTCTCCCATTTTTTTCCTTTCTCAATAATAGCATCGAGACCCTTTGTTTCCTTTTCGAAAGCAGCTGATGCTTGCGGTTCAATGCTTGTACAATCTTTTGCAAATAATTCTTTTTGCGCTGTTTCAAACTGACCCTGACGGCACAGTTCTACCAGGCGATTGGCAATCTGATTCGTAGTCATGGCGATTTAATTTACTATGAAGCTACTTAAAAAATCATTCCACCCCACGGCCAATTGCGGGCAATTTCGCGGGATCGAGCACATTACCGATCTGGAAAATTTTATTGGTTTCCGGTTCAATCCCAAACACCTGGCATGATTTCAAAACATCTCCCTGATAAAAAAGCAAAGCGGGCTGGTGATTGAATTCACCTGCTTCAATGGTCCAGTCTGCACCGTATTTATGAAATACAAATACAAGCAGATCGGCCACTTCCTGGTTGCCGGTGCAATGTTTTGCAAACACTTTAACTACAGTACCACCATCAGCGTAGTAGGCTATATCTTCTGTTAGTATATTTTCCAATGCTTTTACATCCCTGCTTCTGATGGCCTGCATGTACTTCTCTAATACGGCCGGCGTTACGCCTTCATTTTTCTGCACAGTAACCGGTGCATGTACCTGATCTATCTTTTGTTTGGCACGACTGAGCAGTTTCCGGGAATGTTCAACCGAAATAGAAAGTGTTTTCGATATTTCTTCATGCGAATAGGCAAAGGCTTCTTTTAAAATAAAAACAGCCCGTTCCCTGGCGTTTAACTTTTCCAGTAGTATCAGCAGCGAATACGAAACAATTTCATTCAGGTTGATGTTTGTGTCAGCTCCCTCTGTGTCTACCGGTTCAGGCAGCCAGGCATCGCCCAGTTGCAGTTTCTTTCGCTGGTTTTTGATATTGATCGATTGGTTAATAACGCTGCGGATGAGGTAATTTTTCGGATCTGCTATTTCTTCTTTGTCCGCAGCCAAAAACTTATACAATACATCCTGAATGGCGTCCTTTGCGTCTTCTGCTGTTCCTAGTATATTATACGCATAAGGGAACAGCATGTGCTGATAATCTTGCAAGAGTAATTTTTTAAGGGCTGACCTGTAAGGTCCGCCTTCGTGTCTTAAAATGTCGGGCTGTTTATGCGGTCCTGACAGGTCAGACTTATTTTACATTGACCTGTCAGAGCCTGCCCCGCCATGCGGGGTTCGATTAAACTTTTTATAATTCAAGACCCCGATGACGAACCTTACAGGTCAGCCCCTGATGTGTTATTAGATTAATTAAACATTCCTGGTTTATAACCACCGGGGATAGTTCTGAAGGCAACATTGATCCGGTTCCAGCTATTGATTGAGATAACTGCCATGGTAAGATCGGCAATTTGTGCCTTGTCAAAATGCTTGCTCAGTTCATTGAATACTTCATCACTAACATCTGTTTGAGGTATTTTAGTAACTTCTTCTGTATAAGCGAGCGCAGCTCTTTCTGCAGCAGTATAATAAGGAGTTTCTCTCCACGCAGACAATGAATACAGGCGTTGTTCTGTTTCACCTAACGCGATTGCGTCTTTCCAGTGCATATCCAGGCAATAAGCGCAGCCATTGATTTGTGAAGCCCGGGTTTTGATCAGCTCCATTAACTTATGGTCGAGTCCTGATTGTTTGAGGTACATCCCAATTTTGAATAAGCCATCCATTAAACCTTTGTTTCCGTCTGTAAATGCAATTCTTTGTTCCATTTTTATATTATTTACTGTTTAAAATTCGTGGTTCGGTAATAAAACAAAGTAGCGTACCGAAACGTGACAGGTTTGGCGGGATTTTTTTTAAATTATTGTGGGTAATTGAAAGTGAATGGCTTAAGGGGGCCGTTAAATCAGTTCCAAAATGTTGGAATTAAAATAAAAATGCTAAATTTAGAATCAGCAGCCGATTTGCATCACCTGTTTCGACGTATCGGGATTTCAAATTCGCCATATGGGACCTATCGCGCTCCTTATATTAACTATAGCTGCCATTCTGTTTTCTGCCGGCGGCATACTCGTATCAAAATTTTTGGTAAGGGGATCTGTGAATGCACAAAAGGGCCAACCCTATGAATGTGGCATACCTGCTGAAGGCTCACCCTGGAATCAGTTTAATGTTGGTTATTATTTGTTCGCCCTGTTGTTCCTGATCTTTGATGTAGAACTGATCTTCGTTTATCCCTGGGCCGTTGTTGTAAAAAAAGTTGGATGGATGGCGCTTGTTGAGATCGCCATTTTCTTTTTCATATTATTTACCGGGTTTTTGTACGCACACAAGAAAGGCGCATTAAAATGGATGTAGGCCCCCTCTAACTCCTCCGCCGGCTGGCGGAGAGGACAAGTAAGGCAAGAAAGCTATCAGTATGGAAACTAACTTAAACAAAGTAATAGAAACCGCATCCCAGGGAAATTCACCGTTTCCCGGACAGACGCATGACCTGCCCGGAGGCGGCATCCTGATCAGTTCGTTTAATGACATCATAAACTGGGCGCGTTCCAATTCTTTATGGCCGCTCACTTTTGCCACCAGTTGTTGTGGTATTGAAATGATGTCGGTGGCTTCTTCGAAATACGATTTTTCCCGCTTTGGTTTTGAAGTGGCGCGGGCTACACCCCGCCAGGCCGATGTGATCATCATCGCCGGTACCATCGTTAACAAAATGGCGCCTGTACTTAAACGCCTGTACGATCAAATGGCCGATCCCAAATATGTAATTGCCATGGGCGCCTGCGCTATCAGCGGCGGCCCGTTCTTCTATAATACCTATTCTGTAGTAAAAGGTGCCGATCACGTGATACCGGTTGATGTATACATTCCCGGTTGTCCGCCCCGGCCCGAAGCTTTGTTGCATGCATTGATCACCCTGCAACAAAAAATAAAAAGCGGATTAACACGCGAACAGATCAGGGCAGAAAAACCACAGTCATGACCAACGGGGAAATAAAACAACATATTGTAACCGTTCGACCAAATGGGGTGTTTGATGAAACCGGTGAATGGTTACAGGTACAGGTTGATATAAGTGAGTGGAAAACCTTTGCTCAATGGTTGCGCAATGATGCGCTGCAAATGGATTTTTTGTTTTGCCTTACCGGCATCGACTGGTCGGCAACAGCAACAGGTAAAACTTTACTCACCATGGTGTATCATTTCACATCTACCGTTTTCAGACACACACTCGTGGTAAAAGTAAAATTAGACCGGAACAATCCCGAAATAGAAACGGTGTCGGATATCTGGCGCACCGCAGAATTTCATGAACGCGAAGTGTTTGATCTGTTTGGGGTGAAATTTCTGCATCACCCCGATCTGCGCCGGTTGGTTCTGACCGATGATTTTGAAGGCTACCCTTTGCGGAAAGATTTTGAAGATCCTATAAATATGATCAAATTATAATCTTGTATAGAGAAACTAAGATATTAAATGTTGATAGCAAAGTTTCCCCCATTGGGGGAGATTTAGAGGGGGCTGTGGGGGCTGATGAGGGCGAACTGGTAATCAATGTGGGGCCACAGCATCCGGCAACGCATGGGGTGTTGCATTTGGTGATCACGTTACAGGGTGAAACCATTCAGAAAGTAGAGCCGCATTTAGGGTACATCCATCGCAGTATTGAGAAGATGTGTGAAAGCCTCAGCTACCGGCAATTTATATATGTAACCAGCCGCATGGATTATTTATCAGCGCATATTAACAACCATGGCTGTGCACTGTGTGTAGAGAAAGGATTGCAACTGGAAATACCACCCCGGGCCCAGGTGATCAGGGTATTGATGGATGAACTGACCCGCATTGCTTCGCATGAATTATGGTGGGGCGCTATGGCCATGGACCTCGGCGCATTCACGCCGTTTTTTTATGCCTTTCGCGAACGTGAAACCATCAATGATATAATGGAAGAAACATGCGGGGCCCGCCTCACCATGAATTATATGGTACCCGGTGGCGTGATGTATGATATCCATCCCAATTTTCAAAAACGGGTAAAAGACTTTATCCAGCTTTTCAACAACAAGATCGATGAGTATGATGACCTGGTAACCAATAATATTATTTTTCAGAACCGGACGAAAGGCGTGGGTATTTTGTCGGCAGCAGATGCCATTTCGTATGGATGTACAGGTCCGGTGGCACGGGGTAGTGGAGTGACGTGTGATATAAGGAAATTGTATCCGTATGAAGTATATGATAAAGTGGCCTTTGATGAGATCATTGAAACCGCAGGCGATAGTTATGCGCGTTACCTGGTGCGGATAAAAGAATTGAGGCAATCGGTGCGCATCATTGAGCAACTGATCGATAATATTCCCGATGGTGATTTTCAGGCAAAAACAAAAGCCGTGTTGAAATTACCCAGGGGTGAGTTTTATTCAAGGATAGAAACGGCCCGTGGGGAGTTTGGGGTATATATAGTGAGTGAAGGTGGCACTACACCCTATCGCATAAAGTTCAGGTCACCGGGTTTTTCGAATTTGTCGGCCCTGGATCACATGAGCCGGGGGAGTAAGATTGGTGACTTAATGGCTATTATGGGGACGTTAGATTTAGTGATCCCTGATATTGACAGGTGATGCCGGAAGTAAGAAGTAGGATGTAAGAAGTAAGAAATATGGCTTACATCAGTTTCTTAATAATCTATAAGTATGTTCAGTTTAGAAAATATAACTGATTCAAGTCAAAAATGGTTGTACGCTACGTTCAATTCCACCATCGCATTGGTACTCCAATGTGTTATAGTTATGTTGCTGGTGATCAGTTTGTTTGCTGTGCTGGGATTGGTGTTGGTGTTAATGGAACGGAAAGTAGCGGCCCGTATGCAAATACGTTTGGGGCCAAACCGCGTGGGACCTAAGGGCATGTTACAAACTGCTGCCGATACGTTGAAGCTGATGATGAAGGAGGGATTAACGCCCGATGGGGCTGATAAGTTCCTGTTTAACCTGGCACCCTTTGTGGTGATGATCGCTGGCATGCTTATTATGGCACCCATTGCATTTGCCAAAGGATTTCAGATCTGGGATATAAATATAGGTGTGCTGTATGTGTCAGCTGTTTCTTCTGTTTCGGTTATTGGAATTTTAATGGCCGGATGGGCCAGCAATAATAAATATTCGCTGCTGGGCGCTATGCGCAGCGGTGCCCAGATAGTCAGTTATGAATTGTCAGCAGGTTTCTCTATCGTTTCTATAGTGGTGCTGGCCGGTAGCTTACAAATGTCGGATATAATTGCCTCGCAACAAACAGGGTGGTGGTTATTTCGCGGGCATATTCCCGCCATCATCGCCTTTGTGATCTTCATCATTGCAGTAACGGCAGAAACCAACCGCGCACCGTTTGACCTGGCTGAAGCAGAATCGGAGTTGACGGCCGGTTTTCATACGGAATACTCCGGAATGAAGTTCGCGCTGTTCTTTCTGGCTGAATACATCAACATCTTTATTGTTTGTGCTATTGGTGCCACCTTGTTCCTGGGTGGCTGGATGCCTTTACACGTTGGGCATTGGAAGGGGTTTAATCATGTTATGGACTATATCCCCTCCTCGTTGTGGTTCCTGGGAAAAACATTTTTCCTGATCTTTTTGATCATGTGGTTCCGGTGGACGTTTCCCCGCCTGCGGGTTGATCAATTGCTGAGCCTGGAATGGAAATACCTGTTGCCGATTAGTATGTTCAACCTGTTATTAATAACATTAATTGCAATAATGGGATGGCATTTTTAAAACAATACATATCAGAAATATATCAGGCAGTGTCGTCGCTGCTGAAAGGGATGAAAACAACGGGCAGCTATTTTGTGCGGCCAAAAGAGATCATTACCCAGCAGTATCCCGATAACCGGGCAGATATGAAAATCCCCGAACGTTTCAGAGGGGAAGTGGTGATGACGCACGATGAGAACAACGAACACGCATGCACAGGCTGCACGGCTTGTGAACTGGCTTGTCCGAACGCTACCATCAAGATCGTTACCAAATTCGATACCACACCTGAAGGTAAAAAGAAAAAAGCACTGGACACTTTTGTGTATCACCTGGAGCTGTGCACTATGTGTAATTTATGTGTGGAGGCTTGTCCAACCAGCGCTATAAAAATGGCGCAGACGTTTGAACACAGTGTGTATGACCGCAGCCAGTTGTTGAAAAAATTAAATAAACCGGGATCAAAATTGCGGGCAGGCGTAGAATAACATTATATGAATGCATCACAGATCATATTCTATTTGATCTCAGCCTTTGTGCTGGGGACAGCAGTATTGGCGGTAACCACCCGGAAGATCTTCCGTTCTGCCATCTGGTTGCTGTTTAGCCTGGTGGGCGTGGCCGGTCTGTATTTCTGGATGCAGGTGGAATTTGTAGCGGCTGTGCAGATCATTGTATATGTAGGCGGAGTAGTGGTGCTGATCATCTTTTCTATTTTTCTTACCCATCATTCCGGTAGTGAGCTGCCAAAAACGCCGTTGAAGCAAACCATTTTCTCCATGCTGGCGGTATTATTGGGTTTTGCTTTCTCTTATAACCTTATTGCGAAGCATGGATTTCCAACAACGTCCGATAAACCGTTTGTGGTGCCGGTGTCTGCCATTGGCGAACAAATGCTCGATACCAAACAACATGGGTTTGTATTGCCGTTTGAAGTAGTGAGTATGTTGTTGCTGGCAGCCATGATCGGTTGTATTGTAATTGCCATGCGATCGATGCCCAAAGGAAAGACGATACAAAAACAGGCTTCACCAATTAATGGTAACGGAAAGACGCAAGACCTGCCTGTACCAACAAAAACCATGGAGGAAGAGACAACATGAACAGCATTCCTTTAACACATATCCTGTTTGTGAGCACGGCCTTGTTTTTTATTGGCATGTATGGCTTGTTTACCAGGCGCAACCTGATCACGATGCTTATGTCCATAGAGTTGATCCTGAATAGCGTGAACATCAATTTTGTAGCCTTTAATAAATACATGTACCCCGATAAACTCAATGGTGTCTTCTTTTCCCTGTTTATTATAACCGTTGCCGCTGCCGAAGCCGCGGTGGCTATTGCGATCATTATTAATTTATATAGGAGTCACCGGTCCATAGATGTAGAGGATACTACCGAAATGAAATACTAAAATATGGAGTACGCATCATACATAGCGTTGATCCCATTGCTGCCACTGGCAGGATTTGTAGTACTGGGTTTATTTGGACAAAAGCACTTTAGCAGGACGGCGGGTATAGTGGGAACACTCATTTTACTGGTGGCTACGGTACTGGCTTGTTATACGGCCTATCAATACTTCTTTGTAACAGGGAAAGTGAATGGTGTTTATCAAACTATCGAGCCGATAAAACTTACCTGGTTACCCTTTTCACCGGGTATGTCAATCGATATGGGCATACTGCTCGATCCTGCTTCGGTGATGATGCTGGTGGTGGTGACATTTATTTCCCTGATGGTGCATGTGTTTAGTTTGGGCTATATGAAAGGGGAGGAGCGGTTTGCAGTTTATTATGCCTTTCTAAGTTTGTTTACTTTTTCCATGCTGGGTTTGGTGTTATCTACTAATATATTCCAGCTCTATATTTTCTGGGAACTGGTGGGCGTATCGTCTTTCCTGTTGATCGGTTTTTATTATGACAGACCGGCCGCAGTAGCCGCAGCCAAAAAAGCATTTATTGTTACGCGTTTTGCCGATCTGGGTTTTTTGATTGGCATACTGATCCTCGCTTTCTATAGTGGTACGCTTGATTTTGGAGCATTGATCCAACGGTTGACAGCTACGCATTCGACGCAATTGGCGCAAATTACCGGCACTACATTCCTGGGAGTATCTCTGTTAAGCTGGGCCTTGGCACTGGTGTTTATTGGCGGGGCCGGTAAATCGGCCATGTTTCCGCTGCACATCTGGTTGCCCGATGCCATGGAAGGGCCTACCCCCGTATCGGCATTGATCCACGCGGCCACCATGGTGGTAGCGGGCGTATACCTGGTAGCCCGGTTATACCCGGTGTATTTGATTGATGGAACGATATTACAATTGATAACCTGGATAGGAGCACTCTCTGCTTTGCTGGCTGGGCTCATTGCCTGCACACAAACGGATATAAAAAGAGTACTCGCATATTCAACCATTTCACAGATCGGGTATATGTTATTTGCCCTGGGGTTAACCGGGTACACGGCATCTCTTTTTCATTTGTTTACGCATGCCTTCTTCAAATCCTTGTTATTCCTCGGGGTGGGATCCGTGATCCATTTTGTTCATACCAATGAAATGGGCAATATGGGTGGGTTGCGAAAGGAAATGCCTTTGACACATGGTACATTTCTGATTGCCTGTTTTGCCATAGCCGGTGTACCGCCATTTGCCGGGTTCTATAGTAAAGAAGAAATATTGATGACTGCCTGGGAGCATAATAAATTGATTTATTACGGGGCGCTGGTCACTTCGGGTATCACTGCCTTTTATATGTTCCGGTTGTACTTCCGTATTTTCTGGAATAAAACAAGGGTGCCCGATCATCATCACCATAGTGAAGGTACCTGGAATATGAAGTTACCTCTGGTCTTATTGGCCCTGGCGGCAGTTGGCGTTGGTTTTATTCCTTTCGCCCGGTATGTAGCAATTGATGGAGAAAAGGAAATTTCCATTCCGTTGAGTTTTTCCCTGGCTCCGGTGCTCCTGGCCCTTGCCGGCATTGCCGGGGCGTATGGACTTTATTATAAAGAGAACGAACGGCCACAAAAGCTGGAGAGAGCTTTGGGCGGGCTCTATAAAACCGTAAAGCAGAAATTCTATTTTGATGAGCTCTACCTGTTCGTCACTAAAAAGATCATTTTTAATGGCATTGCCAAACCAGCTGCCTGGATAGATAAACATGTTGTGGATGGTACTATGAACGGATTGGGTTGGATAACCACCCGCTTTTCAATTAGTATAAGAACGTTGCAATCGGGCAGAATCCAAGGTTACCTGATATACTTTTTGGGAGGAATAGTAGCATTGGCTGCAATGTGTATTTATTTGTGGAAGTAAGAGGTCCCGGTTACCAGTTCCCGGTTGCCGGAAATCCTGGAACCCTGGAACCTGGTAACAGCAAATTAAGAAACGTAAAACGCTAAGTATTACAAATGCCACTTTCAATACTAATTATATTGCCACTTCTTACTGCCATTGCGTTATTGCTTTGTAATGGATTAAAGCCGGTACGGCTGGTAGCGTTGAGCGGGTCGGTGATACAATTGATTGTTGCAGCTGGCGTGTTATTTGCCTACTGGCAGCAACGGGCTGCGGGTAATACTGCTGCTATGTTATTGGAAGAAGATCATGTTTGGTTTACGCCGCTGAATATTCATTACCATATTGGTGTGGATGGCATCTCCATCGCCATGATATTATTGACCGCATTTGTAACCGTAGCGGGCATATTGGTTTCCTGGTCAATGGAAAAGCTAAATAAGGAATTTTTCTTTCTGCTGGTGCTGTTAAGCCTGGGCGCTTATGGGTTTTTCATTTCACTCGATCTGTTTACGTTGTTCTTTTTCCTGGAGGTGGCCGTTATACCCAAGTTCCTGTTGATAGGCATTTGGGGCAGTGGTAGAAAAGAGTACAGTGCCATGAAACTGGCCCTGATGTTAATGGGGGGCAGCGCCCTTGTTTTTGTTGGACTGGCAGGTATTTATTTTAATACCCAAACGGCAGGCGGCACCCATACGTTTGACCTGTTACAAATTGCTCAATTGCCTATTCCCGGGGAAGTACAGAAGATCTTCTTTCCTTTTGCATTTATTGGCTTTGGCATTTTCACGGCTTTGTTTCCCTTTCATACCTGGGTGCCCGATGGGCACTCATCAGCCCCTACGGCTGCCTCCATGTTCCTGGCTGGTATTTCCATGAAACTCGGCGGTTATGGTTGTTTGCGGATAGCTTTATTGATGCCTGATGCTGCTCAATATTATTCATGGATCATTATACTGTTGGCAACCATTGCCATCATCTATGGTGCTTTCGCTACCATGATGCAAACCGATCTGAAATACATCAATGCCTATTCTTCCGTTAGTCATTGTGGGTTTGTGTTGCTGGGTATAGGTATGTTCACCAAAACAGCCATCATGGGCGCGGTGATGCAAATGGTGTCGCATGGATTAATGACGGCCCTTTTCTTTGCCGCTATTGGCATGTTGTACAACAGAACCCATACGCGACAGGTAGCGCAACTGGGCGGGTTATTAAAAGTGATGCCCTTTATTGCTACGGTTTTTGTTATTGCCGGTTTGTGTTCATTAGGCCTGCCAGGGCTGAGTGGATTTGCAGCTGAAGTAACCGTTTTTATGGGCGCCTGGGAAAAGGCTGATACGCTATATAGAGTAGCTACCATTCTGGCTTGTGTTTCTATTGTGGTAACTGCTGTATACATTTTAAGAGCCATGGGCAAAGTGATTATGGGGCCTTTGCAGGTAGAAGGCGGGACCGCCATTGCCTTAACCGATGCAGGCTGGAATGAAAAAGTAGCTGCAGGCCTGTTGATCATAGGCATTGTGGCTATTGGTATGGCGCCTTTTTGGTTAACTGCATTGATCAATCAATAAATAATTATGTCAACCGACTTCTTTATACTTATGAAACAGGAATTGATCATTACAGTGATCATCTTTATCCTGTTATTGCTGAAGATTGGGACCGATCTGAGCAACGAAACTTTCATGAATTTAACAAACGGGTTGCTGTTGTTGAACCTGGTGGCCGGGTTTGTGGGCAATCGCTCAGGCATGTTGTTCGATGACATGTTTTTTACAAATCCATTGATCGTACTGGAGAAAAATATCCTGAGCCTTGGTACTTTGATCGTTTCATTGCAATCGGCCGACTGGTTAAAAAAGCATGAGCATGTACCCGAGTTTTATGTGTTATTGTTGTGCACCCTGCTGGGCATGTTCTTTATGATATCGGCCGGTAATCTTTTACTGTTTTATGTGGGGTTGGAATTGTCTGGCATTCCCGTGGCAGCCCTGGCAAACTTTGATCTGGCAAAGAAGAAATCGTCAGAAGCTGCCATGAAGTTTATCATTTCATCGGCATTCGCATCGGGGTTATTATTGTTTGGGATCTCGCTGGTATATGGCGCCACTGGAACCTTAACGTTTAGTGAATTGGCTACCCATATAAACGCAGCACCCTTATTGATCTTTGCCTTTGTATTATTACTGGCCGGCTTTGGCTTTAAGATCTCTGTGGTACCCTTTCATTTGTGGACGGCCGATGTATACGAAGGCGCTCCGGTAGCTGTTACCTCCTGGTTGTCGGTTATTTCAAAGGGATCGGTCTTGTTTGTATTTGTTTCCGTTTTATATACCGTGTTCAAACCGCTGGCTTCCACCTGGTATAATATGTTGTTTGTATTATCGGTGCTCACCATTTTAACCGGCAACCTGTTTGCGATGCGGCAGAACAATTTGAAACGATTTTTAGCTTTTTCTTCCATTGCCCAGATCGGTTTTATTCTGGTAGGGATAACCGGCAGTTCGCAGCTGGCCTCTGCTTCGGTAGTGTATTTTGTGCTGGTGTATGTTTTCAGTAACCTGGCCGCTTTTGGGGTGGTGGCCCTGGTAAGCGCGGTAACGGGCCGCGAGCAGGTGAGTGATTACAAAGGATTCTATAAAACCAATCCGGTGTTATCGTGGGTGCTTACTATTGCTTTGTTTTCTTTGGCAGGTGTACCCCCAACTGCAGGTTTCTTTGGGAAGTTCTTTCTGTTGTTATCGGGCGCTGAGAAAGGTAATTACCTGTTGATCACCATTGCGGCATTGAACATGATCCTTTCGTTTTATTATTATCTGCGCATTGTGAAAGCGATCTTTATGGATACCAACGAACAACCCATAGAGCGCTTACACATACCAGTCTATCCGAGGCTGGCCATGATCATTTGTGTAACAGGTATCATTGTAACCGGTTTGGCAGGTTATGTATATGATTATATTCATTCATTAAGTATTGGATTGTAAACTTCGGGTATGGCTATTAATAAAAATCATGAGTTTGAAGACCTGAATGGCGTTAAATGCGCCATAGTGGAGAAGAACGCTTCCCAGCAACGGGTTGATTTTTTAAGACCATTACTGGAATTTAATAAATATACGGTGATAGTAGTGGCCTCGCCGCCACCAAAAGCTGCAGTACCGGCAGCAACTGCTGCTGTTACTACGGAAGCGGCTGATGAACTTCCTCCTCCGCCACCTGCTTCTTTTACTATTGGAGTAACGGATGTTACTTTCAACCCTACCAATGCCATCTTTGGCCGGTTATTGAAAACACCAGGCGGGCAGGTTGTAACGCTGGCTTACTGGCAACAAAAGGAATCAGTAAGCAGAGATGCTATACCTTACTTTGCTAAAAAATAAAAATCCCTCCCGACTGGCCGGAAGGGACTTTCTTAATCAATATCTATTAATATATAGCTTCAACAGAATAGGTCGTCCAGCCGTAGCCCGATCTGGAAACCAGCATATGACCATCTTTGGCAGGATGAACATCAGTATAGACCGCAGAATAAAGATCGCCATTGCTATGTGCGTATTTACGGACTAATTTGTTTTGAGTAGCATTGTATATAAAGATTTCATCGTAATCATCTACTACTATATAATTTGTTTTGCTATCGAAGTCGGTTGAGAAAAATATTCGCTTCCTGTCTACAATGTTATATGGGCTGTCACCTTTTAATTTTGGACCTTTGTTGCTTTCCAGAAAATCGATTGATAGACCTGATTTGGCATTTTGTTTTAATACAACAGTTTCATTTACTCTTGCTGTAACGTATCCATTGGCGGCTATAAGTAAGGGGATAAAAATTGTTGGGGCGAGTATTACTGTACTTATAGTTGAACCTGTTTTTAACTTTCTGGTAAATGTTGAACCTGTAAAGACAGTATTGCCTTCGAAATCTTTATAAGCATTTGTCAAAATGAGAAAACTTTTCTTTTCGGGAATACGGCTTTTCCGCGTAATAAATGACTGCGAGCCATCGCCCCAATATGAAAAAGATGCCTGTATATCAGTTTTAGCCGGACCATTTATGTTAACAGTAAAAACACCGCAATAAGGCCCTCGTGCCAGTTCTTTAGGGGTAGTAATACTATTGCCCTTCCGGGAATCGATGATATACCCGGCCAGGTAGGGCTTGCCGGTAACCGGGTCATTATCCATTGCAAGAACTTTTAGTGATTTGCCCTCTTTATCTTTTAATACATATTTGGGAAAACTGGAGGAATCGGCTGCCCCGTATCCAAGTAATTCGTACCCCCCTTCCTTATAGCTCACTTTCTTTTTCAACAATAAAAAAGCATTCTTTTGTGAGGTATAGAGGGAAAATGACTCCACATCTTGTTCTTTTACTGGTTTTTGCCATAATACAGAGCCCCTCGTATTCAGCGTTACCAGGTTGTTTTTTTTATCGTCGCCATAAAAGCAGGCGAAGCCCATACCAGAAACATTTTTGATCTGTACAGGAAATTTCCATTTAGCGGTGCCAATTGCTTTTGCATAGCTTGTTTGTGAATTGCAGGTGTGTTCTAACTCTAATGGAAAATTCTTTGTATTGATGGTTTTTCCACTGAGATTTAAGAACTGTAACTGAACTGCCGTTTTAGCACCTGGTATTGCCGCTTTACATTCTTTTGTACTTTTAAACTCGATACCAATAAAATTTGATTTCATATAGCCAACACAAAGAATACTATCATTAAATGAAACCTCTTTTAAATAGAGCTTTTGGTCTTTGAAATGAATAACGCCCATTTCATCCATGTTCTCATCCATGATGGCCAGCTTGTAATTGAATGAATCGGCGCTAATTTTCTCCAATTGGGTAAATACTACAAAACCCATTATTGATCCATCCTGCCTGATCTCTTCCACGTCGGAGGAAATATCTTTGGCTATTTCTTTTAAGGCTTTTGTTTGTGCTTTAGTTTGCGCCTGAACGGTGTATATGCTAAATAAGGAAAGAAATATTATAAGTGATTGTTTCATGTGTGTAATGGATTTAAAAAGGGTAGATGATTAGGGTTATTTGTTGAAGCTGTTCGCATATTCACAATACAGGCTGGTTGAGTTTTGCTTAGTAAACTCTGCAGCTGTTTTCTTGGTTGGGGCAGAATTATAGGGATCCAATGCGAGGGCATAACTCACCTTTTTAAATCCGTTTTCCGCGGGTGACATACTTTTCCAGAAAGAAGCCTCCTGCAATACTTTGCAATATTTGTCCAGTTGTTCACGCGGCATTTGTTCCAACATGGTTTGCATGGCAAAATAATCGCGGGAAATATATTCTTTTTGTTTCACGCCAATGGCTTTAAAGCGATGGAACATATTATCGAAGAAGCAGATCCTGTTAATTACATTTGTAACCATAAAGTCGTACCATTCGTCGGTATTTCCTTTGTCCTTTTCCAAAAATATGCGGTACAAACAGGCAGTCTGGTTCCAGGCGCCATTGTTATACATATTCCAGATGATCATCTTGGTGGCATTATTATGGATCTGGGGTGGAATTGCAGTAAGGGTTGCTTTATCTGACTGGCTACGGGTTTTATTATACCTTTCAATACATTCAGGATGGGTTTTTAACGAATCTTCATTGCTTGTAGAATCGCTAAAATCATAGGTCTTTGTTGATAATCCCTTTGAGCGGTTCTTTGTCCAGCTGTCTTCGAAAGGAAGGTTATAGGCGGTAAAATAATTTTTAACCGGCTGCTTTAAAGGTGTGTGATAGATGTTATCAGAACTGTCTAACCGAAGAAAAAAATCGGCATTAAAAGCAATATTACTTTTCTTCAAAAGCAGAATGGCCATTGAATCGGCATCACTTTCATGATAGCGCTGGTGTTTGCTTCTGTTGAACGAATAATTTTCCAGTACTTTTCTGATCCGCGACAATCGCTCATATTTTGAATCGAGCGCCGTTGTCAGGGATTCTTTGTATTCTTTCGAGGTCAGCCATTCTGCCCGTTGCTTCATGGCATTGTCTGGATGGTTAAGGATGTTGTGCGATAATTCATGCGCAATGGCCAGCGCCAGCTCTTCCCGCGATTGGGAGAAGGCTACCAGCCCCAGGTTGACTGCTATAATGTTATTGCCTATGGCATATGCATTCACCGACGGGCTTCTGTCGATAAACAACAATGGTTTAACCGGGATCATTGCTTTGTTAGCCTGTACTATTTGTGTAATAATACCTTCCACATAGCTGTGTACTTCTTTATCGTGCAGGAAATCATCGTCTTTGATGGCATCTGTGATAAATTTGGTCCTGTCGTTCCAGATCTCACCGTATTTTTTCTGGGTTTCCTTTTCCTTATACAGGCTGGGGCAGGCCCATGCTTTTGTCAGGGAGTCTTTCTGTTTTTGATAATACAAATGGGAAAGGTCCTGGAAGCGATACAATGACTGGGTTTGGGAAATTGCCGGCAATGAAATAGCGGCAAGTAAAGCAGTTATTAAGGGTTTTAAGCGGGGCATGGTGCGTTTTTACGATTCTTGTGTTGCGAGAAATTACTGGTTAAACGAAAAATATATTATGATTATTACTAACGATTAAGCAAAAAGGCAGAGAAGCCTGAAAGTTTCCTTTCAAACCCTTCTGCCTTTCTCAGTTAAAAACTGATTTCCTGGCTTCTTATTGCACTTTTTTATATTTTTCTTCGGTGGTCAGGTTCCCGTCATTGTCAGATTTAACGGTTATCCAGCTTTTTGCATCTTCCAGCTTGATAAAATATTCAAGTCTGGAACCGCCAGTTTCCGTCATAATGGAAACTTCTATCACGCCAAAGATGTTTTTGTTAGGGTAAGCTTCTTTTACTTTAGAACGGATCACAAAAGGCAAATTCTGCTCAAAGTAGTACCGGGTGAATTCGGTTACTTTACCATCCTTCAGGTATACAACGCGCGAACGGATACCATCGGTTACAAAGTTAACCACCCAGGCTTTGGGCATTTCATACCAATGAACATGTTCTGCTTTTGGAAAACTGGCAGAGAACACCTTAACAAGATCCTCTTCAGGATCACGGGCAAATAAACTAAAACTGAGAAGCAGGGTTGAGAAAATGATGATGAACTTTTTCATGGCTTATACTTTTTAAAACTTAATGAATCGGTCGTAAAGGTAAAAGGTATTCGGACTATTCAGGTGTCCGGTTTTTATATTGCAGGTAGTCCGGTTTAATGGGGCAACAACAAATTATTTTTGTGTTATCCCACTAGATAAACTTGAATACAAAGTTGATACAAACGCTCAACAGGAAATTGTATAAATCGGCACAAAACGAAGGATGGTAAATATTATTTTGAGTGGATGGTTTTAACCAACAGATCAACGGCCTGTTCGGCTTCTTCTTCATTCATCCAGCCAAAACCCATACGGGTTGCGTTCATTGATATAGAAGAAGTATTATGAATTAAACCATTCGAAAGAATGAGTCCTTGCGGTCTTAATTTTTCGCTGAGGGGAGGTAGTGGTACGGATTTATGGAATTTTGCCCAGATGGCCAGTCCGCCATCAGGTATTTTAAAATCAACAACGTCTGACAATGAATTCTTCAGCAAGCCACATAACAGGTCCCGGCGTTTATGATAGGCCAGCACCGCTTTTTTCATGTGGCGTTTAATATGGCCTTCTTCAAACATTTCAATCAATGCTAACTCCATAATAGGGTCGCCCTGGCAATCTACCAGCTGCCGTACGCGCGCCAGTTCTGTAATGAGGTTTTGAGGCGCTACTATGTAACCGGTACGAATCGCGGGCGCCACGGTTTTACTAAGCGTACCTATGTACACAACCATTCCTTTGGTGTCTGCACTAACCAACGGTAGTAAGGGGCTGCTTAAATAATGGAAGTCATAGTCGTAATCATCTTCAATGATAATAAAGCCATATTTCTCGGCCAGTGACAATAACTTAATCCGGCGTGCAGCCGACAAGGTTACGGTAGTTGGATAGTGGTGATGCGAGGTAATGAACAGGGCCTTTATCTTTTTACGACGGCAGATTTTTTCTATAGCGTCTACATCGATGCCATATTCGTCTACTTTCACCCGCGCCAGTTTCATGCCGGCCATCAGAAAGGTATGATCGGCATAATAATAGTTGGTATCGCCAACAACGATGGTGTCTCCTTTTGAAAATAAAACGAGCGAGAGCAGGTACAGCGCCATCTGGCTGCCCCTTGTTACCAGGATGTTCTCAAATGTTGTTTGCAAACCCCGGCTTGAATTGAGGTAATCAGACAGCACCATTCTGAATTTTTCTACACCTGCTGTTTCCACGTACGACATGAACTTTAAATAAGTGTGTCTCGATAAAACACTTTTATAAGCCCGGCCCAGTTCGTCTGAAGGAATTAGCCGCATGTCGGGGCCATCATGAAAACCATTGATGTGCCGCAGCGGCGGTACCGGGGTGCGAACAGCATAGTTTACTTTTACGTTGTAACCTGTGGCTGTAGGAAATGAATTGCGTTTTTGATTGTTTGTCAACCGCCGGGCGTTTGTTTCCGGCAGTTCCTTGCTGGTGAATGTTCCTTTTGACGGATGCATTTCAATCCAGCCTTGTGCATCCAGCTCTTCGTATGCCCTTACGATCGTTTTGCGATGTACTTCCAGGATCTCTGCCATCTGGCGGGTACCGGGTAATTTTATCCCGGGGCCAACACGGCCTTTTCTCATTTCCTGTATAACGGAATTGGCTATTTGCAGGTATACTGGTGTATCAGTTTCTTTTTGAAACTGTATGATCGTTTTCCATGGAAGCATAGTGGACTACCTGGTAGGTTTATTTCGAGGGCTAAGATAGTCCATTTTGTTATAGTTGGAAAGCCTGCAGGAAATCCCATGGCATGGTTTTTAGATCAGTGTTTATAAATTTTTACTATGCGAGACTGGCTCAGGGGATTGATCGCAGGATATGCCGCCTGGAAATGGGGTGGGGGATGCCTGGGAACCATCGTTGTTTTTCTGCTGGTTTATTGGTTGTTGCAGGGTTGTTGAGAAAGTTTGCCGACATTTAAGGTACTATGAAGCGACTGCTTTTACATAGTGCCTTCTGGCTGGTATACCTGTTACAGGATACCGTGCTGGAAATTGTTTGGGTAGGGCCCGCCTTACAGAACATTCCGGAAAACGTGCAATTCTGGATGGCATTTAAAGCCGCCATTGCTGCCTGGATACCCAAATTGATACTTACCTATTTTATTCTATATGTTGCCATCCCTGAAATTGTAAAAGGGACCAGAAAGCTGCTCTGGACCGTTTTGCAGGTAGTTGCTGCTATTATAACTACCATTGTATTATACCGCATCATTTTCGTATACTGTATTAACCCGGTTATTTATTCGGGCATGTTGAAAGACAGGCCCCTGTTTCACCTGCTAAGTATCTTGCTGGCGGTTATGGATATTGGGTTTGTGTCTGGCATTGCTATTACCTTAAAATTATTACGTATTCAACTGGCTGCCCGGGAACGGGAGAAAAATCTCATCAGGGAAAAGCTGGAAGCGGAATTGAAGTTCCTGCGTCATCAAACCAATCCGCATTTTTTATTCAATACGTTAAATAATATTTATGCGCTGGCCCGCAAACGCTCTGAACACACGGCGGAAGTAGTAATGCGGTTATCGAAATTGCTGCGTTTTATTTTGTATGAATCAAAAAGTGAACTCATTACGGTTGCCGATGAGCTTAAAATACTGGACGACTACATAGCACTGGAAAAAATGCGGTACGAACGGCTTACCATTCACTTTCAGCGGGATATCGATGACAGTGCCCAACAAATAGCACCGTTGCTGCTGTTGCCTTTTGTTGAAAATGCCTTCAAACATGGGGCCAGTGAAAGCAGGTTCGATTCATTTATCCGCATCCACGTACATTTACAACAGGGACAGCTTACCTTTAAGATAGAGAACACAAAAGAAAATCATACATCAGAGGAGATACGGGATAATATCGGGTTGCGCAATGTTCGCCGGCAACTGGAACTGATGTACCGGGATCACGATCTGCAATTGCAGAACGAACCACAAATATTCTCAGTAAAGTTGTATATAAATTTAACCAGCTATGCACAGGTATAACTGCATCATTGTTGAGGATGAACCCCTGGCGGCGGAAGTGATCATAGATTATATTGAACAGGTGCCTTTTCTGCAATGTAAAGGCATCTGCACCGATGCGTTGTATGCGATGGACCTGTTGCAAAAGGAAACCATTGACCTGATATTCCTCGATATTCACCTGCCTAAATTAAAAGGACTTGATTTTATAAAAGCGCTCAGGCAGCCGCCGCAGATCATCATCACTTCTGCCTACCCCGAATATGCATTGCAGGGATATGAATTGAATGTGGTGGATTACCTGTTAAAACCGATCGAGTTCAGCCGGTTTTTGATGGCCGTTAATAAACTGAAAGAACGGGGGAGTATGGATTCAGATAAAACGGCCCTGTTTTTTAACGTAAGCAAAAAGCGGGTAAAGGTCTATATCGATGAAATCCTTTTTATTGAAAGTTTGAAGGAATACATTCGCATTACTACAAAAGATAAATCCATTCTCACCAAATTCCAGCTGGGCCAAATAGAAGAAATGCTGGCAAAAAACGGTTTTCTCCGGATACATCGTTCTTTTCTGGTGGCAAAAAACAAGATCGATGCATTTTCTGCTACCGATGTGGAAATTAACGGAGAGCAGATACCGATAGGCAGGAGCTATAAGGATGCCGTGATTGCTTTGTTGGGATGAAAAGGAAGGGCAGAAGGCAGAGGGCAGAAAGAATACACTTCAGCGTAGAACCCGGAACTTGAAACTTTGAACTTGAAACTTTGAACTTAAAACTTTAAACTTAAAACTGTTTTCCATAGGTCGCAAGTTGTAGTTGGTTGAATAATCAACTGGACAAGGCAGTATATTCTTACATTCAACCCAAACCAACAACTGTCACATGACTGGTATTCAAACCGTTTCAAATCAACAACCGCATACGTCCAATTCTTTAGGAAAAACAATTGCCTGGATAGGGTTACTGGCAGGCAGTCTGGATATCTTATCTGCTTTTGTGCAGGCTTATCTGGTACGGGGAACCAGTCCGGTGATCGTGTTGCAATATATTGCAAGCGGTGCAGTAGGTAAGGCAGCCTTTACAGGCGGCTGGGTGATGGCGTTATTGGGTCTGTTGTTCCATTTTATTATAGCTTATAGTTTTACCACCTTATTTTTTATAATATATCCGAATATAAAGATCTTCTCCAAAAATATAGCGCTTACAGCCATTATTTATGGTATATTCATTTATATCACTATGAATATGGTAGTGTTGCGTTTTACAAAGATCCCACCTGGTACCTTTCATTTAGATAAAGCACTGATAGCAACCGCCATCCTGATCGTGGCCATCGGGCTGCCGGTTTCCTGGTTCGCCCGGAAATTTTACCGGGAGTGATGGTAAAATGCTAGTTATCGGGCGTTCTGAAAACGCACAGTACTGGTATGCGGGCATGGTTAATGATCCGTTGGGAGAAAGGGCCTATAAAAAACTGTTTGGTGGCCACATCTACCGTGGAGGAAACAACAATAAGGTCTGCTTTGGATTTATCAGCTTTGTCAAGCACTTCTTCCCCAATATTTCTTCCGTGATTGTAGCTTACTTCATACTGAAGAGAATGGTTCCAGGATTTTTTCAGTTCATTGCCTATTTCTGCCACCTGTTTTACATCCTGTTCTTTTCTGTCCGTTGAAATGCCAAACAGCTCGAAGTTGCTGTGTGGGTATATTTTTAAAACCAGGTCGTTGATGAACTGGTATTTTTTTAAAGCGCCGAGGGCAGGCCGTAAAGGAAACAGCACGGTGTTGAAGTCGTGCCAGCGTTTACCTTCCGGTACTATCAGCACCGGGCAGCTGGCATTTTTAATGGTATAATAAGAATTGGACCCAATAAAAAAGTCGCGGTGACCCGAGGCGCCGTAAGCGCCCATAACAATGAGATCTGGTTTTATTTCGAACGCCAATCGTACAATGGTAGGGGCAATAAACCCTTCTTTAAACAACACCGTGGTAGGAATGCCGTGACGTTGTTTGATGTTATCTGCAATGGCATGGCCGATCTGACTGGCATTTTTAATGGTATAGGTATCCTCAGGAAGATATCCTGCCTCGTCAATATGTAATAAAATTAAAGACGCATTATTTCTTTTTGCAATAACAATGGCTGTTTCCAGTGCATTGAACGATGCCTCGCTATAGTCTGTAGGAATAAGAATATTTGTCATTATTGAGGCAGTGTTGTAAAAACAATGAACAATTATTTTTTTCGGGGTATGGCGGCCGTTTTTGTGGTATCGATCAAGCGGGACAGTTCAATAACCACTCCTCTTAATGAATCGTTTTGCAATATCAGTTCCCTGTTCTCCCATTTATAATCAATGGTTTGTTTGAAAAGGAAACTGCTTGCAACTACCAGGATCATAATAAACGCGAGCAGAAATCTGTATACTGATCGTTTTATTTTCATTGCGCCAACTCTTTCGCAGGCAATTTATTACCTGGTAATAAAGGTGCAATTAATTATAAGTTAGAAGTTTATTAGAATTTGGCGGTGGGGACTGTGATCTCAAATTCAGTGCCCTGGCCGGGGGTGGAAGCAACCGTGATATTGCCCTTATGCAGTTTTATAATGCGGTAGGCGAGTGACAGGCCGAGGCCGAATCCGCTTTGGTGAGCGGTATTATTTACACGGTAAAATGGCTGGAAAATGTATTTCAGTTCCGGTTCGGGAATGCCTGTCCCTTTATCCGTAATGGAAATGGTAATGGTTTCCTCTTCTGCCTGCAGCTTTATTATGGCTTTATGGTCATCCGAGTATTTACAGGCATTGGCAACTATGTTTTTGATGGCTGTAGACAACAACTCGGCATTACCAAAGACAATTAATTTCTGTTCTTCAGCCGGCATATCGTTAAACGATAGGATAACCAGGTAGTCAGGATTGCTTTTCTTCATCTCTGCCGGCAATCCCATTAATATTTCATCCATGCGTACGGGCAGGATGTTCAATCCGCCCGCGTCGCCCGAAGCTTGCGCAAACTCAAGCAGGGTTTGGGTGAGTTTGCTCAGGTGACGTACGTCCTGGTAAACCGATTCCATTACTACCCGGTATTGTTGCGCCTCGCGGTTCTTCTGCAGGGATACTTCCAGCTGGCTGCTGATAGCCGTTAAGGGGGTAGACAATTCATGCGAGGCATTGGAAACAAAACGGCGCTGGGTCTCGAAGCTGTCCTGCAACCGGTTCAGCAGCTGGTTAAGGGTTTCCGACAAATAGTGCCATTCATCTCTTACCGTAGAATTGGTGCTGATGCGGCGCGCAAAATTCCGGGCAGAAATTTCATTGATGTCATCGGCTATTTGCTTAATGGGCTGTAATAACCGGTCGGAAAAGAAATACCCGCCAACAAACGCGATGATGATCCCCGCCAGAAAGCTGAACCATAAAATATTCGATAAGGTCCTGATATTGGCTTTTCCATCCTTATCATACGCAGCTGTGATCACCACAATGCGTGTAGTGGCATTGGTATAGTGATAGGCTACCACTTCCTTGTTGCCGATTTTGAAAAAGATGGTGCCTTTTACCCGGGCATCGTCCAGAATGGACGTATCTATTGCCAGGGTATCGGTAGGAGCATCGCTGTAGCTGTATATTTTATTGTTGCGGTAATCGTATGCCTGAAAAGTTTGGTCTTTTAGATTGTTGGAAGTGGAAGAATCAATTTTGCGTATAAGGTTCCGGTCAAACACCTGCGGCTGTTTCAATAACCGGGCAATGGTGATAGCGCGGTTGGTTAACCGCGTTTTAATATTATTGGTGCGTGCAGTATATGAAAAATAGTAAGCAGTTGCGCATACTGTGGCCAGGATCACAAATACAATAAGACAGAATAACAGTGTTATGCGCAGTTTAACGGGCATCAGCGTTCGTTTTCCTTTAAGATATACCCCATGCCAACGTGTGTTTGTATCAGTTTACGTTCGTACGGCTTATCTATTTTATTGCGAAGATAACTTATGTAAACATCAATGATATTGGTATTGGTGTCAAAATCAATATCCCATACATTTACAGCAATGGACGCTCTCGATACAACTTTGTTCTTGTTCCGCAACAGGTATTCCAGTAATTGAAATTCTTTGGCGGTAAGGTTAATGATGTCGTTGCCCCGGCGCACTTCCTTGCTGTCGAGGTTCATACTAAGATCAGCTGCTTTTAATAAATTACCCACCGGCACATTCTGGTTCATGGTACGCTTCAACAATACCCTGATCTTTACCAGCAGTTCCTTGAATTCAAAGGGTTTCACAATGTAATCATCGGTGCCGGCATCATAACCCTCCATCTTATCGTTCAGGGTGCTTAGAGAGGTAAGCATTATGATGGGGATATGCGTGTTGCGGGACCTTATGATCTTGGCCAGTTCGTACCCATTTATGCCCGGCAAATTGATATCCAGGATCACCAGGTTAAAATCATGCATAAAGAATAACCGTTCCCCTATTTTACCGTCATAAGCTACTTCTACATGGTACCCATTTTCTGAAAGGCCCACATTTAGTGTGTCGGCAATCTTTTGTTCGTCTTCAACGACCAGTATTTTCGTTTCTTCCATAACCTATTATAGCTGTGTGCAACGGCACCCAACGTGCAATCTAAGTTACAAATTCAAAAATTATCAATTATTACCGCAGAAAATTGGCAGGAAGGCCGGGTTCTAATCCACTTCTAATTTGGCATTAAGGATAACCTAATTTACCTGAAATAAGTTTGGCAAATAAGTTCAAAAAAGGTCTTAAAGAAATGCTGATGAAAAAAGGATTAATACTGTTACTGGGTGTTATAACCTCACTCGTTGCCGTATCGCAAAACATTCAGGATGCCAAAAAGTACATTTATTATGAACGGAATAAAAGTGCTGAAGATCTGCTGCAACAGATTGTAAAAGCCGAACCCGCCAATGCGGAGGTCTGGTACTTGTTGTCAAAGGCTTATTTAAGTTCAGACAATCCTGCACCGCTCCGGAATATACTTTCCCAGGCTCCTGCTTCACTGAAGAGCGAGCCTTATTTTCAGGTTGCTTATGGCAGTTACCTGTTGAATAATGGGAATAAAGACAGCGCCAAATACTATTTTGACCAGGCACTGGATAAAACCCGGGAAAAAAACGCTGATATTTTATCAGCCATCGCCAATGCTCATATAACTGCCAAAACCGGCGACGCCGGTTATGCTGTGGAGCTTCTCAACAAAGCCGTAAACCGGGAAAAGAAAGATCCGGCCCTTTTTACTATGTTAGGCGATGCCCAGCGCAAACTGGGCAATGGCTCCGATGCGTATAAAACTTACTCTTTAGCGCTTGATAAAGATGGCAGGTATGCAGCAGCCCTGTATCGCATGGGAAAAATATTTGTTTCGCAGAAGAACCCCGAAATGTACCTGAAATATTTTAACCAGGCGCTGGAAGCTGATAGCAGTTATGCACCTGCCGTGTACGAACTGTATTACCACTATTATTTCACCGAGCCGCAAAAGGCAATGGATTATTTTAAACAGTATGTTGCCAAAAGCGATCCCAGTAAAACGAATGACGTCTTGTATACCGACTTGTTGTACCTGAATAAACAATACCAGGACGCCATCGGCAATGCGCAGCAACTGCTTGGACGAAACAACAATGCCGATTCAATGCCCCGCCTGTATAAATTAATGGCCTATAGCTACCTGGGTTTGAAAGATTCTGCCAATGCCATGACCAGCATGAACCGGTATTTTTCAAAAGAAGCAGATACCAATAAGGTGGCAAAAGATTATGAAGTAATGGCGGATCTGTATGCCGGCGTTGAGGGGAAACAGGATTCTGCAATTGCCTATTATCTGAAAACAGTAGAAATGGCAAAAGAGCAGCCCGACAAATTCCATTTTTACAGAAAGCTGTCAGATCTATATAAAGACCAGAAAGATTATTTGAACCAGGCAAAATGGCTGGGCATGTTTTATAAAGACAATCCAAAAGCAAGCAATATCGATCTGTTCAATTGGGGTATTGCCAATTTCAAAGCAGAGGCTTATGATCAGGCCGATACGGTGTTTGGGACTTATATTCAAAAGTATCCCGATCAGGCATTTGGTTATTATTGGCGGGCACGCGTAAATTCATTGAGTGATTCAACCATGGAAAAGGGAGCCGCTATTCCCTGGTATAACCAGTTGATCTCCATGATTGAAACAGACACTACCAATAAAACGAACAAAAAATGGCTGGTAGAAGCTTATGGTTATCTCGCTGCCTATCAAACCAATCAGGTAAAAGATTATAAAGCGGCGACTGAAAATTTGAAAAAGATCTTGGCCATAGAACCGGGAAATAAGGATGCACAACAGTACATCATTGTTCTCGGGAAAAAGATATCTGCTGATAATAACAACAGCACAACAGGAACTACCAAATAAGTTGGGAATGATTGGGTAACTCCTGTTGCAAACGCTCTTTTTCTACAGGTCATAGGTGAGTTGTTTGCCAGTTGGCAGATGGCTCACCATTTTTATTTTAAGAATACACTTGTAGTGTAATTGTTGCTTTACATACAATTTGATTTAGATTATTTTTTCAAGGGCAATTTAAAATAGAACGTTTGCTCAATCGTCATTTGCTATAAGAATTATAGTGCGTATGTAAAATCCTTAATAAAAACACTTAATTTTTTTCGAGTATTAACGTAACAATAATTTTTTGTTTCAATAATTATTTTAAATTTGACTACTCAATTACATTAACCCCTCGTTCCTGTTCCATTTTAAACCTGCTTTTCCTTCAACCAGAGATACATACGTACAGATTCCCCCCCGATCCATACAACATTTATTAGATAATAATTAGCCCCGCCCTAATTCGTATAACCTGGATAGTTAGCTGCAAATGAACTTGTGGCCTTCACCTTATCTGCCCATACATCATCAGATTTAACCAATTTGTAAACGGTGGTCCACGCTAATGAACGTGAGTACCTGAAAATATTATTTTATATAAGGCATAGAACCTATGAGAACGCCAAAAATATAATAGTAGTAGCATTGTGCATCCCGTATTGGTTAAGGTCAGCTTTATAATCTGTAAGACCCTTATCTATAGTCATAACAATTGAAATGACTAAGAAGATAAACCACAGCTGAACTTATTATATGAAAAACCAAACCCCGGCGGTTCCGTCGGGGTTTTATTTTTCCCACAGATCCTGGAAGTTGAATTAGTTAAAAAATGTATGTGATTTAGGGACTGGCGTTGCAAAATTTGCGTGATTTTTAAATTCGACCAGGCTAAAAAATGCTAAAATGTAGCCAATATGGACTTGTATTGTGCTTTTATTGCAAATAATTTGCATTATTTTTTGCAGATTTGGTAGATAGGGCTAAATTAGTGGAAGTAATTCTAAGTAAGTCTTTCACCATCATTAACGCTTAAAAAGAGAATTGCACATGATAACTGAACGCAGAAATGCATTGAAAAAATTGTTTGCCTCCGTTGCCGGAACTATAGGATTGGGATTATTTGCAAAAGCCGAAACTACCTCCGGCAAATCCAATGAAAAAGAAGTGTTTAATGTTGTAACAGACGACCAGGATGTGCCGCTTTTCGCAAGCGCCACCAAATACAATGGATTGGTATACATCGCAGGCATAGGCGCGCATTTTGCGGGCGATGTCAAGGCCCATGCCGATCACGTGTTGAAAGAAATGGAGAAACAATTACAGGCAGCCGGTTCCTCCATGGAAAAGGTATTGAAAGTGAATGTGTATCTGGATGATATCAAGGATTGGAAGGACATGAATGAAGTGTATAAGGGCCGCTTTGGTAAAAAGCCACCGGTTCGTACTACCGTGGCCGTTGCCAAAGGCGGTGTGCCTGGTGATTCTTTAGTTGAAATGGATTGCATCGCCTATGTTTAGTTGGTGGCTTATTAACAGGCATACTGACCCAATCGAACAGATTCCATCATCATTGCTCCGTCCGGTCCCCACCAGCGGGCGGGCAGTAACCACAAATCATCTGTATGCAACGGAGAGAATTGATCAAATTGTTTTCACTGATCCCCTATGCAGGCAGCGTTTCCCTTATTCCCTGGGGAACAGCCGCCGCCGCACCCGCGAATGCTGAAAAACGAAATCTATTTAAAGAACTGGGTATTCGCACCTTTATAAATGCTGCGGGCACCTTTACTGCCATGACCGGTTCGCTAATGCATGATTATGTACTGGAAGCCTACCAAACCGGCGCTACTGAATTTTGCATGCTCGATGAGCTGCAGGATAAAGTAGGAGAGAAGATTGCCGCATTGGTGCACTCCGAAGCGGCAGTGGTTACCTCCGGCGCCTTTTCTGGCATGACCCTGGGCCTGGCTGGTATTTTAACCGGAATGGACCAGCATAAAGTAGAACAACTGCCACACCTGGATGGAACAGGTATGAAGTCGGAAGTGATCATTCAAAAAGCACATGAAATAGTATATAACCATGCTTTGAAGAATACAGGCTGTAAAATAATTTATGTGGAAACTGCTGCAGAAGTGGAACAGGCCATCAACGAGAAAACAGCCTTGTTACACTTTTTAAATATAGAAGCCGATAAAGGCAAAATAAAACATGAGGAATGGGTAGCCATCGGCAAAAAACACAATATTCCCACCTCTATTGATATCGCTGCTGATGTGCCACCGGTCTCAAACCTGTGGAAGTTCAACGATATGGGATTTAGTTTCGTGGTGATCTCTGGTGGTAAAGCAATACGCGGTCCGCAAAGTGCCGGATTATTGATGGGAAAGAAAGAGATCATTGCAGCGGCCCGATTGCACATGCCGCCCCGCGGTTTTAATATTGGCCGTGGTTTTAAGGTAAATAAAGAAGAAGTGTTAGGCATGTATGTAGCCCTTGACAGATACATTAAAGAAGATCACAATAAAGAATGGAAAGCGTGGGAAGCAGCCACTGCGGTAATTGACAATGCTGCCAAATCTGTTAGCGGCGTAACTACCAGTATCACCGTGCCGGCATTAGGTAATGTAACGCCCACTTTACAGATAGCATGGGACGCGGGAAAAGTGAAGTTGTCAGGTAAAGACCTGCAGGAAAAATTACGCAGTGGCGCTCCTTCTATTGAGATCGGTGGAGTAAAAGATAACGGCATCACGGTTACTGTTTGGATGTTGAAACCTGGCCAGGAGAAAATTGTGGCTGGCAGGATCAAAGAAGAATTGATAAAGGCAGTTGGTTAAATTAGTTATAGGAAAGGCGATGATTTGACAACCCGGCCAACCCCTGTTGGATACGCCCGCAGGGGCGCTGGGACATTATTAACTGCTTATCAAACTCCAAACCAATGGGCAAACCGAGTATTTTACTTGCTCTCTTAACGATTGTATGGCATATCTCCACAGCACAGAACTATGCTATAGTTATAAAAGGCGGACATGTAATCGATGCAAAGAATAATATAAATGAAGTGATGGATGTTGCCGTGAATGACGGCAAAATAGTTCGGGTGGCAAAAAATATTGATGAGTCAAAAGCAACGCAGGTTGTTAATGCAAAAGGGCTATATGTAACTCCCGGCCTTATCGATGCGCATGTACATGTTTTTTATGGAACCGATTCCGAACGTGCTTACAGCAATGGCCCCCTGGCCGTAATCCCCGATGCTTTTACTTTCAGAAATGGCGTAACTACTGTGGTAGACGCCGGCAGCTCAGGCTGGCGAAACTTTCCCCTCTTTAAAAAACAGGTGATCGACTTATCCCAAACCCGGGTGCTCGCCTTTTTAAATATCGTAGGCGAAGGCATGCGGGGTGGAGTATACGAACAGGATACCCAGGACATGGATGGTAAGCTCACAGGTATGACGGTCAAACGATTTCATGATTATATCGTTGGCATTAAAGTAGCGCATTATGTAGGTAGTGAGTGGACGGCTGTTGATGAAGCAGTGAAAGCGGGCACCATGGCCGGTACGCCGGTAATGATCGATTTTGGCGGCAGCAATCCGCCGTTATCTATCGAGGACTTGTTTATGAAACATTTGCGGCCCGGCGATATTTTCACCCATTGCTTTGGCCAGTTGCGTGATCGTGAGCCAGTGGTAGATGTGAATACGCAAAAAGTGAAACCCTTTGTACTGGAAGCAAGAAAAAAAGGAATTGTATTTGATGTGGGGTATGGTTCCATCAGCTTTGCCTTCTCACAGGCTATACCTGCTATAAAAAACGGGTTCTACCCCAACTCCATCAGCACCGATATTCATACCAATAGCATGAACGCTGCCATGAAAGACCTGTTGAATGTAATGTCGAAACTCATGAGTGTGGGTATGAGCCTGCAAAGTGTAATACAGGCTGTTACCTGGAACCCGGCACAGGAAATAAAACATGAAGAACTGGGGCATTTGTCTGAAGGCGCCGTTGCTGATATAGCTATCCTGGGTATGCGCGCCGGTAAATTCGGGTATTTCGATTATACAGGATATAAAGTGGAAGGAACGCAAAAGCTGGAGTGCGAAATGACTATCAGGGGCGGAAAAATTGTATATGACCTCGATGGACTTGCAGCGCCCATTACAACTATAAAACCGGGCGGCGGCAGCCATTAAAATAGTAACTGATCATGAAACGGATTTTTATTATAACGATTGTTTGGCTGGCAGGTATGGTTACAAAAAGTGTGAAGGCACAAACGATTCCACGCGATGAACTCATTTTTCTAACGGCTGAATGGAAAGGCGAGCGGTTTTCCGATGGCCGGCCAAAGATCCCGGATGACCTTATTCGCCGCGCCCGTAATATTGCCATCGAAGATGCCTGGACGATCCTGAACAACGAAGGTTATACCTGTCAGTATGAAGGCAACTGGAAAACGGTGCACACTGATACGCCGGTAGTAGGCCGGGCTTTAACGGCTTGTTTTATGCCCAGTCGTCCGGATGTGGAGAAGAATATAAAAGAAAGGGGAAAGAAGGATGGCCGCGTGGGGAATACCAACAGCTGGCCCATTGATATGCTAACAAAAGGTGATGTGTATGTCGCTGATGGCTTTGGGAAAATTTCTGGTGGAACATTAATTGGGAGTAACCTGGGTAATGCCATTTACAGCAAATCGGGTAATGGTGTTGTTTTTGACGCCGCCGCCCGCGACCTGGAAGGCCTGTCGGAAATAAAAGGTTTCAATGCGTATGTACGTGACTGGGACCCGTCTTACCTGAAAGAAGAAGTACTGATGGGGTTGAATTCGCCCATTCGAATTGGGCATGCCATGGTAATGCCGGGCGATCTGGTGATTGCCAAAAAGGGCGGGGTGTTGTTTATTCCGGCCCACCTGGCCGAAACGGTGATCGTGACCGCGGAGTTTATTACGCTGAAAGACAAATTTGGCATCAGTATGCTAAAAGCTGGTAAATACACGCCCGGGCAAATTGATAACCAGTGGACAGATAAAATAAAACAGGATTTTCTGGACTGGTTACAAAAGAACCCCGGCGAGATCCCCATGACCCGCACCCAGCTGGATGAATATATGAAGAAACGAACGTGGTAAGCGTAATGGGCTAATGAGCCAACAGGCTGATGTGCTAACATCGGGCCTGGCTTATTGCTTAAAGCTAACAGCTTACAGCTGTTCATGCAACCTCTGGCTTTTAAAAAACATCTTTCACCATTGAAAATTGACTTTTGACCATCCACATTTCACGACGAACCATGACAAAGATTGCCCTGCCAATCGCTGCTATATGTTTAATAGCCTTTATTGTTTTCAGTGTAATTGATAGCACCGCATTTGCAGGCCCCTGGCTGATCGCCTTTTTTCTAAGTTTATCCATCGGTTTCAGGGCATATGCCGCATTGAAAGGATTTTCTTTTACCCTGTTGATCTTTGCCGCAGTTACAACCGCTTTATATTATCCACAATACTTCTCCACCTGGCATGGAATAAAACTGGCGTCGTTTTTTACGCCTTTGTTACAGATCATCATGTTTGGAATGGGCACCGAAATGGGGCTTAAAGACTTTGCCGGTGTAATAAAAATGCCCAAAGCTGTGCTGATTGGTTTATGCGGACACTTCACTTTTATGCCGCTGGCCGGTTATACGCTGGCCCGCCTGTTTAACTTTCCCCCCGAAATTGCAGCCGGGGTTGTATTGATTGGCAGTATGCCTTGTGGTATGGCCTCCAATGTAATGTCGTACCTGGCCAATGCTAATTTAGCATTGTCGGTAACCCTAACGGCCATTGCTACTCTGCTGTCCCCCTTTTTAACACCCATGTGGATGAAAATACTGGGCGGGCAATTTATTAAGGTAGACGCATTGGCCATGATGTGGGAGATCGTCAAGATTGTGGTAATACCCATTGGAGCTGGTTTGCTGTTCAACAGGTTCTTTAAAGGAAAGGTCGGCTGGCTCGATAAGATCATGCCACTGATCTCGATGTTTGGCATCGCATTCATAATTGTGATCATTGTGGCGGCTGGTCGTAATAATTTGATCCTGATCGGTCCGGCATTGATTATATGTGCCCTTATTCACAATACCACCGGCTATCTGTTTGGTTTCTGGATAGGAAAACTATTTGGCCTGCCTGAACGCGATGCACGTACGATCGCTATTGAAGTAGGGATGCAAAACGGTGGACTGGCATCGGGTTTGGCAAAAGCAATGGGCAAGGCTGCTACATTAGGATTGGCGCCTGCAGTCTTTGGGCCGTTGATGAATGTAACAGGGTCTATACTGGCATCTTACTGGCACAGAAATCCACCGGTTGATAAAGAGGTTGACAGGGTTGATGAGGTTAACCGAATCCAACCCTATGAGCATACTTCTCCCTATTCTTCAAAATAGCTTCCATATGTTGCTCTGCCCACAACGCCAATTGCTCAATATGCGGCAATAAACTTCTGCCCAGATCAGTCAATTCATACTCTACCCTTGGCGGGATCTCAGGATATAAGGTCCGGGAGATCAGTCCGTCGGCTTCCAGCGACCGCAAGGTCACCGTCAGCATCTTTTGGGAAATATCGCCTATCTGCTGGTTCAACTCATTAAACCGCTGCTTTCCAACATGCCCTAAGGTGGAAATGATCAGGATGCTCCACTTGTCGCCGAAGCGGTCCAGGATCTGGCGGATCGAACAATTTAAATGTTCTGATTTTTTTTCATTACAATTTTTCATGTCTAAACATTGATAATCAGTGTCACTTCCCTTCGTGTTAGTTACTTACATACAGGTAACTATTTTGTTGGTATTAACTTACTTATTAACTTTGACTCTCCAAAAGAGAGTAAGGCTCCTTTAGGATGCAAGTTAAAATAAAAAACTAAGTATCACAAGTTCTGGTAAAGTTGACCCAACCAAATTTTTTATAAGTAGCTAATGATAAGCTGCTTATGTTGACGTACAGAACGAAGGGTGCTTAAAAGGAATAAATTATGAAAGTAGAAATCTGGTCAGATGTGATGTGCCCGTTTTGCTATATCGGCAAACGGCGTTTTGAAAATGCGCTGCAGGAACTGCCTTTTAAAGACGAAATAGAAGTTGAATGGAAAAGTTTTCAGCTCAACCCCGACCTGGAATACCAGCCTGGTCGTAAAATAGACGAATACCTGGCTGAACGCAAAGGTTTTTCAATAGAAAAGGCCAAAGAGTTGAATAATTACGTAACCGAGATGGCCGCCCAGGAAGGGTTGACATATGATTTTGAAAAAGCCGTGGTGGCCAATTCATTCGATGCGCACCGTTTTGCGCACCTGGCGAAAAAACAGGGTAAAGGCGATGCGGCGGAAGAAAGCCTGTTCAAGGCCTATTTTACAGAAGGAAAGAATATTTCAGACTACGACACGTTGGTGCAATTGGGAACAGCTATCGGTTTAGACAGTACAGCTGTAAAACAGGCGCTGGAAAACGAAGACTATACCAAAGAAGTGTATAAGGACATTGCCGAAGCCGATGCAATAGGTGTACGTGGTGTGCCGTTTTTTGTGATAGATCGCAAATATGCCGTATCAGGCGCCCAGGCGAAAGACGTATTCACACAAGCGCTGGAGCGTTCTTATTCGGAATGGAAAAAAGATAATACAAAATTCACTACCATAGATGGAGAAGTTTGTTCTCCGGATGGAGATTGCAAATAAGATTAATATATTTGCGCCCCCCTAAACGCTTACTGAAGCGATTGCCCCTCACATTTAGCCATATGTAATTTTTCCAAACGGAAAATTTGGAAAGGTTATAGGCATGCTATTATCAATACATTAAATACTCAAACAAATAGAAACATGAAAAAAGCAACTATCATCGCAGCGTTATTGATTTCATCTGCAGCAACAACGTTTGCACAAACCTGGTCTGTAGACAAAGCACACTCAAGAATTGGTTTTAACTTCACTCACCTGCAAGTAGCGGAACTGGGTGGAACTTTCAACAGCATCGATGGCAAGATCACTTCAGCAAAGCCTGATTTTTCTGATGGAGCGGTTGAATTTTCTGCTGATATCAACAGCATCAATACCGATAACGAGCAACGTGACAAACACCTGCAAACTGCTGATTTCTTCGATGCTGAAAAATTCCCTAAGCTGACTTTCAAAAGCACTTCATGGAAAAAAGTGGCCGACAAGAAATACAAAGTAACTGGTGACCTCACCCTGCATGGTGTTACAAAACCAGTTGTACTGGATGTTGTACTGGGCGGAACCGGTGTTCACCCACAAACTAAAAAACCAATCGCTGGTTTCAAGATCACTGGTACAATCAAACGTACAGATTTCGGCATTGCTCCAGCTTTACCTTCTGTAATGGTAAGCGACAATGTTAATCTGTCTGCAAACGCTGAATTCGCACAAGACTAATTAGTTTCAATAAGATTTAGAATATGAAGAAGCTGATCTTTTCTATGGCAACACTGCTGGTTATTACAGCAGTGTTCGCCTTCAGTGTAGCTCAAAAATGGGCTATTGCTGATAAATACAGTATCAAATTTTCGAGCAGCGAAGTAGCCGGGATCTTTAAAACTTTTTCCGGAAACATAGATTTTGATGAGCAAAATCCAGCCAGCTCAAAATTTGATGTAACCATTGATGTAAACTCTATTAATACAGGTAACGGCTTACAAAACAAACACGCCAAAGGCGAAGAATGGTTTGATGCCGCCAAGTACCCTGCTATTAAATACACTTCTAAAAAGATTGTAAAGGCAGGTACAGGTTACCAGGTAACAGGCGACCTGTCCATAAAGGGCGTATCTAAAGAGTACACCATCCCCTTTACCTTTAAAAAAGCCGGTGCCGGCGCCACCTTCAATGGCAGTTTTACTGTTAACCGTTCAGATTTCAAAATCGGTAAACCCGGTGGTGAAGTAGGCGAACAGATAAAAATTGACGTAGCTGTTCCGGTTACAAAGGGCTAATAAACCACAAATAGTATGTTTAAAAGATTATTATTACTGGGGTTAATTTCGGGGGTGTTGGCCGCTGTGGCATCGTTGATCTATCAAAAAGTATATTTTACTACAAATGAGATCGATTTTACCGGGACTATAAAACCCGTTACCGTTTTTCTTATTTGTATACTGGGCGGCTTACTGGCATCTACCGGTTATGGAATACTAACCAAATGGCTGCCCCGTTATGGCGAGATCATATTCAATCTCGTTTTAACGATCGTAAGCTTTGTGACAATTCTTGGTCCCATTGCCTATAAATTTCCACTGGAATTTGAAAGTCCCGAATTTTTCCCGGGGTTGGCCATCCCCATGCACTTCTTTCCCGCATTGGGCTGGTACACGTTGAAACCCCTGTTTATAAAGAAATAAGCGCAACGCTTAAACGGGCTGTTGATGTAAGCCTGCAAAGGCGAGGGCCGGAAGTTTTTTTGGACGAATATAGATTCAGCATGGAGCTAAAAAAACGGATGATAGTTGTATGCTTCCGGCCATTTTTTCTCCCCCATGGGATATTAATATAGATTAATACTGCTCAGGCGTCCCGATTCCATCGGGGCGCTTTTTTTGTGTTGAACCGCTTCCGGTGCGTACTTAATGATAAATGCCCCTACCTTTGGCTATACAGACATAATTCTCAATAGCTGTACAAATAGCTTTGGCTGATTATATTTGTTAAATACTTGTAGACAGTAAAAGAATCTCTCATATGAATTACTACACGTTACTGGATGAAATAAAACAATACGTAACCGCCTTCTTTCAGACCCATGCAAATGATAAATTAATTTATCATAACCTGGGGCATACCGAAAATGTAGTGAATGCAGCTATTGAGATTGCCAATCACTACCGGTTGAGCGACCTGGATTATTTTGTTGTGGTAACGGCTGCCTGGTTTCATGACATCGGTTACTATACCGATCCCACGCGGCATGAGGAAAAAGGTGCAGAAGAAGCGGCGGCTTTTTTGAAAAGACAGGGCATTGATGAAACCACTATTCAAACCGTAGCCAATTGTATACGGGCTACCAAATTGCCCCAAAACCCTACAACCCTGCTGGAAAAAATAGTGGCCGATGCCGACCTGTTTCATTTGGGCACCTCCCGGTTTACGGACACTAATAAGGCCATGCGAAAAGAGTTCATCGAATTACATAATATCGACATCAGTAAGGAAGAATGGCGTATAAAAACCATTCGCCTGCTTGAGTCTCATCACTATCATACCGACTACGCCCAGTTGCTGCTGAACGATGCCAAGGCGAAACACCTGGAAAAGCTGAAAGAAAAGCTGGTAGAAAAGAATCCGGAATTAAAGAATCAGGTGGCGCCCATTCAGACGCCGGGCATAAAACCAAAATTAAAGCCCCTGATCTCCGACGATGATGGTATCAGTAAGGCAAAACAAAAAAACCGGCCCGAGCGGGGGATCGAGACCATGTTCCGCATCACTTCCGGTAACCACCAGCGGCTCAGTGATATGGCCGACAGCAAGGCGCATATTATGATCTCGGTGAATTCAATTATCATTTCGGTACTGCTTAGTGTATTGTTGAAGAACCTGGAACAATTTCCCCAATACACGGTACCGGCCATGTTGCTATTAGCCGTTAGCCTGGTTACCATTGTATTTGCCATCCTGGCTACCCGGCCCAATATTCCCAAGGGTACTTTCACGCAAACAGACATCAATGAAAAACAGGTGAACCTGTTGTTTTTCGGGAATTTCTTTAAAATGAGCATGGAAGACTATACCTCGGGTATGTTACAGATGATGGATGACCGCGACTTTTTATACCGCAGTCTTATCAAAGACGTGTATTCACAAGGTGTGGTACTGGGTACCAAATACCAGCGCTTACGCATTTCCTATAATGTGTTCATGTACGGATTAATTGTTTCAGTGATCGCTTTTTCCATTGCCGCCATACTAACTACTTGAAACCGGTAATAGCATGCAATCTGAATTTTTCGATAGAGACCTTAGCTGGCTCGCATTTAATGGAAGAGTTCTGGAAGAAGCAGGAAGTGAAAACGTTCCCTTGCTGGAACGCATCAAATTCCTATCTATCTATTCCTCTAACCTCGACGAATTTTACCGGGTACGCATGCCCGCTGTATTGGCCCTGGAAAAATTACAGGCAAAAGGGGATGAAGAAATAACCGAACACGTTAAAACGGATGTACTGCTGCAGATCATAGAGATCATTAACCAGCAGCAGGAGCGGTTCGGAGCTATTTTCACCACGGAGATTTTACCCCTGCTGAAAGAGAAGGGCATTCATTTATTATACAATGAGCCCATTCCGGCCAGTATAAAAGAGGAAGTATCGGATTATTTCTATACACAGGTAATGGCCTTTTTGCAACCAGTGTACCTGTCTGTCTCGGGCGTTAAGTTCTTTCCCGAAAATAACAAACTCTACCTGCTGGTTGTGATAGAAGGTGAGCGGGGATTTGATGAGCTGGTGATCATCAATATTCCATCCGATAACCTGCCGCGGTTCTACCCGGTAAAAAGAGGAGATGAACAATACGTTGTTATTCTGGATGATATTATAAAAGATAATCTTTCAGCCATTTTCAAACATACCGTTATAAAAGGGTGTTATAGTTTCAAAATTACCCGCGATGCCGAACTGGAAGTGGAAGATGATTATACAGGCGATATTGCCCGTAAAATTGAAGAACAGTTAACCAAACGGGATTTTGGATTAGCTACCCGTTTGCTGCATGAGCCCGGCATTCAACACGAACACCTGCGATTACTAACGTTGGCCCTGAAGCTGCAACATGCCATGATGGTACAGGGCGGCCATTATCACAATCTGAAAGACCTCGGTTCTTTCCCCGCGAAAGAAGCAGCCATGAGTTATGAGCGCTGGCCTGCTATTGCCGTAAAGGTAAGCGAGGGCTTCGTGTCTTTATTTGAAGAAGTAGAAAACAAAGATATTATACTGCATCCGCCATTCCAGTCGTACGACATGGTATTGCGTTTTTTTAATGAGGCGGCTGTTGACCCGGCCGTTACGGAAATATACGTGACCCTGTATCGTATTGCCAGCGATTCGCGTATTGGCAATGCGCTGGTAAGTGCGGCGAAGAATGGCAAAAAGGTATCGGTACTGGTAGAGTTAAAAGCCCGGTTCGATGAAGCCAATAACATTCGCTGGGCCAAAAGAATGAAGGCAGCCGGAGTAAAGATCATTTACAGCGCCGCCTCATTGAAAGTACATGCCAAGATAGCATTGGTAAAACGCAAAAAGGAAAACCGCATTTCGTATGTGGGCCTGCTGGCAACAGGCAACATGAATGAAAGTACTGCACGCTTTTATACCGATCATATCCTGTTTACCGCGCATCCGGAGATCCTGCGTGAAATGGAATTGTTGTTCATCTTCCTGGGGCACCGGAAAAAAGCCGGTAATCCCGGTCTTGTTACATTCAACCAGATCCTGGTAGCGCAGTTCAACCTGCAGCAACGTTTTCTGCAATTAATTGACCGGGAAATTGAAAATGCCCGCGCGGGAAAGGACGCAGCCCTCACCATCAAGATGAACAACCTGGAAGAAAAGGTTTTGATTAAAAAGTTGTATGAAGCCTCACAGGCCGGGGTGAAGATCCGGATGATCGTGCGGAGCATTTGTTGTTTAAAACCCGGGGTGCCCGGTTTAAGCGAAAATATTACGGTAACCCGGATTGTTGACAGGTACCTGGAGCATGGTAGGATCTTTGTGTTTCACAATAACGGCGAACCCGAACTATACATGGGGTCGGCCGACTGGATGAACCGGAATATCTACCGCCGAATAGAAGTTTGTTTTCCGGTGTACGATGAAGACATTAAAAAGCAGGTGTTGAAAATCCTTCAGCTGCAATTGCAGGACAATGGGCAGGCTGTTCAAATTGATCAGCAGCTCAACAATATCCCGTTACCAAAAGAAGGCACCCTGCTGTACTCGCAACAGGCTATTTATAATTATCTGTCAGGCCTTGCTTCGCCGAACAGGCTTAAATAAATTGATTATGCAAATAAAAAAGATAATACCGGTTGTGTTAATGGTGGTAAGCAGTATTGTATTATCAACCGCCTGCTCGCAAAAGCGGAAATTTGATGGGCCTAAAGGGTATAACATCAATACGCCGCAGAAGATCGTTATGCCTACCAGTTTGCAGGAGATCTCCGGCATTGCCTTTTATAAAGCCACCCCTGATACGGTTTATGCCGAGCAGGATGAAGATGGCAAGGTGTTTTTTCTGAAGCCGGGTGATCACCATGCAACGGCCTTTAAATTCGGTAAACATGGCGATTATGAAGATATTGCCATCAGCAACAATTTTGTTATCATGTTGCGCAGCAATGGCACCCTGTTCACATTCCCATTTGCTGACCTTCGTCAGGAAGAATCGCAGCATGTGGTGGAATGGAAAGACCTGTTGCCAAAAGGAGAATATGAAGGCATGTATGCCGATGAGGTCAGCGGGTTGATCTATATTATTTGCAAGAACTGTCCGGATGAAAATGACAGGAGAATTGCAAAAGGATATATATTGCAGCTTAATAATCAGGGACAGCTCAGTCAACATGGTGACTTTGCAGTAAATGTGAAGGATATTGACAAGATCATTGGTGAGAGAAAATTCGAATTTCGTCCATCCGCCCTTGGGCAAAACCCCCGTACTAAAGAGTGGTACATCATTTCATCAATAGGCAAATTATTGGTGATTACCGATAGCAACTGGAAAGTGACAGCGGTATATAAATTAAATCCAGCCCTGTACATTCAACCGGAAGGAATAGCTTTTGATAAAAACAGCAATCTGTATATATCCAATGAAGGCGGAGATCTGCATTCTGGAAATATTTTAAAAACTGTTTGGACTGGAAAATAAACCTGGGTTAGCCTATGTTAAAGAGAAATTTACATTTCGTATTACTTATTGTATTAACTGCGCAGCTTGCAAAAGCACAATCAGACAGCACTATTGTAAAAGCACATCCTTCCTACGATAGTGTTACCAGAATGCATCGGCGGTTATTTGGAGAGAATTTCCGTAAGGAATGGGCAACGCCGGTAAAGATGCCGGTGATCAGGCTGTCGGAAAAAGAGCTGATTCCCATACAACGGGGTGGCGGGCACCAAACCCATAGCTTGCGGTTGAAGGATGCCAGTGGAAAAGAGTGGGTACTGCGCAGTATTGAAAAATACCCGGAGATCTTATTGCCTGTAGCGTTCCGCGAAACCTTCGCCGCCGACTGGGTGCGTGACGCCATGAGCGCCCAGCATCCATATGCTCCGTTAATAGTGCCTGAGTTATCAAAGGCTGAACATATTCCGCATACCAATCCCATTATAGGTTTTGTAGCGCCCGATAAGAACCTGGGCGAATACGAAAAGGAGTTTGCCAACACCATGTGTATGCTGGAAGAAAGAGAGCCGTATGGCAACTCAGACAATACACTCAAAATGCTGGAACGCGTAACCGAGGACAACGATAACATTGTCGATACCGCTGAACTCTTCAAGGCCCGGATGCTGGATTTGTTCCTGGGTGATTGGGACCGGCACGAAGACCAGTGGCGGTGGCTGGATGAACAAAAAGGAAGCGGGCGAAAATACCTGGCCATTCCCCGCGACCGCGACCAGGCCCTTTACCGCAATGAAGGCTTTTTTCCCAAACTGGCATCCCGCAATTGGCTGGCTCCCTTCCTGCGCGGTTTCAAAGGCGATATCAAACGCGGCAATTTCTTTTTCTTCAATGGCCGCAAACTCAACTCCCGTTTTTTAATACAGTTGAACCATGATCAATGGATGAAGCTCACCAATGAATTTGTAGCCCAGCTTACAGACGATGTGCTGGAAAAAGCATTGAGCCATTTACCACAGGAGATGTATGTAATACGGCATGATGATTTGTTGAAAAAGATGAAAGAACGCCGGGGCAACATGACGAAGGCCATGGAAGATTACTATTATTTTTTAAGCCGCATTGTCGATATCCAGGTGTCAGATAAAAATGAACTGGTTGAAGTAACCAATGGTCCTGACAATGGAATGCTGGTCGAAATTCATAAGCTGTCGAAAAAAGGTAAAGTAGAAGATCAACTGTTTTCACGAAATTTTGTTAAATCAGAAACAAAAGAGCTACGGTTTTTTATTGGTAAAGGGAACGATAGTGTATTGGTGAACAACACCAATAAGAAAATAAAACTGCGTATCGTGGGCAGTGAGGGTGATAAAGCATATCATGTGGAACAATCAGGAAAGAATATATGTGTATATGCAAGAGAAACAGGCGCTGAGTTCACTGGTAAAACAGGATATATTAAAAAGCATTTGTCCAACGACACGGCTAACACTTCATTTATCCCTACCAATCCCTATACGATTATAAAACCCTTAATAGCGGTAGGATACAACCTGGATGACGGATTCTTGTTGGGCGCAGGGGTAAAAGGATTTTTCCCCGGGTTTAAAAAATTACCATTTGGAAGTATTCAAACACTTACGGTTGCCCATTCATTTTCAACAAAGGCCTATCGCATCCGGTACAGGGGCGAATGGTTGAAGGCTATTGGAAGAAAAGCAGATATTACCATGCAGGCTAATATCTTCTCACCTAACAATACCACCAACTTTTTTGGGCGGGGAAATGAAACAGAGTTTATAAAAGAAGGCGATTTTAAAAGGTATTACCGTACCCGGTACAACCTGTATCAATTAAATCCATCCGTGCGCTGGCATGTAAACAGGTTTACAACCCTTAGTGTGGGGCCGTCTGTTCAGTTCTATCATTCTGACAGTGCTGATAACGACAAGCGGTTTATCAACAACGTATCGCAGATCAATTCATATGACAGCAATACGGTGCACCAGGATAAATCCCATGCCGGCCTGGTCCTGAGCTGGGTGCGCGAAAAACGCGACAACCTGATACTAACCACCAATGGGCATTATATAAGCGTGGTGGCAGAAGGGTATGGCGGGTTGAATAACGTTTCGAAGTCATATGTGATGATAACCCCCGAGATCGGGTTCTTTAAAAATCTAAGCAAAAGATCAACGATAGTAATAGCCGAACGGCTAGGTGGTGCTGTTACTTTCGGTAAGTCAACTTTTTATCAATCAGCATTTTTAGGCGGACATGAAAACCTGCTGGGTTTCCGCCAGTATCGTTTTGCTGGTGAACAAATGCTGTACAACAATCTTGAGTTTCGTATAAAGCTGGCAAACTTTGCCAGTTACATTTTACCCGGGCAGTTTGGCATGACGGGCTTCTACGATGTAGGCCGGGTTTGGGTAAAAAATGAATCGTCAAACGTATGGCATCAGGGAGTAGGCGGCGGATTTTACTTTGCGCCTGCGCAAATGGCAGTTTTTCAGGTGCTGGCTGGTTATTCAAACGAAGGCTGGTATCCCTATATAAGAATGGGTTTCAGGTTCTAAAAACGTTATTAGCCTGATATTTTGCCGGATTTACCGATTAAAGAAGTGACAAACGGACTGATTTTCAGTTATGGCATTCTATTGGAATAAGGTACAGGCTGGGCCTGCCTCATTCGCCGCCTGAAATGACTGCTAAAAAAGAGATATGCCTGTAGCAATAAATGGCTTTGTGTATGCAAACTTTGACGATCAATATTAACGAGAAATTTACGCTGACTAATCTAGACACGGCTTTTTCCTTACGTCCATTCATCAACTTTTTAAAAAAGAGCCTCAAACACGACTCCTCTTTAAAAGATAAACTCACCGCGTTCCTGCTGGAAAAGCTGGAACAGTTTCCTGAACTGGAAGGCGATGTGGCGATAGATAACCTGGATAAATACAAGGATGTGCTGGAACTGATCTTTGTAAGCATGTCGAATGTTACCGAAGATGAAACCCGATTGCCCTGGGCGCTGGGTATGCCGTTGCGGCCGCACTTTGTTTACGGAACCAGTGCGTTTTACAAGCTGATGGTTGATACCAGGAACAGCAAACTTAAAAAGGCGGTTACAGAGGGTGGCGAACAAATGATGCACCAGCGCAACCTTCGGATAGCATATACCTTCATTTTGGAACGCATTTACAATTTCTCGCCCTTTCATAAAAACGAAATGATCCACTCGTTTGTGGATGAAGAAACCGGGTTGCTGCGACATTTAAAAATAAACATCGATACCCGGTTTATAGACGTTATCCCTATTGGCGAAGTGCCCGATCTGAATGCTATTACAGCAGTAGGTCATATCGATGAAGACAATGGGTTTGAAAAGCTGGAAAAGGTATTGCCGTTGAGCCTGTTTAAATTCAGGGGCATGTCGGTAGTGACAATAAGCGATGAAACAGCCAAGATTGCGGTAGAAACCATCAAGAATACGATTGTTGACCTTCACCGGCAGGAAGAAGATGCCTGTCACTACAACATAACAAAGTCATTGAAAACCCTGGTGCAAAACGATGCCATCGATTTCAATGTAACTCCGCTGTTCCGCATAAATGATAAACTGGTGCTGCCACACATGCATGAGTTGAGAAGTGTGATGATGGGTGACAATGCGGAGTGTGAAGATGGAGCGGCCCGCAGCGCTTACCAGGCATTTGCAGAGCAATATATCCGAAATCCACGTCCGTTAATTTATAAAACCATTTCTACTAAAGAAGCAAAACTCTACCCATTTTTATCAACCTGTACAAGAACCGGTATCCAGTCGTTCATTGTATTACCACTTTACTATAATAACAACCTGGCCGGTATGCTGGAGATCTATACCAAAAAGCCAGGTCTCCTCGATGAAAAAATACTAGCTCTACTGGAGCCTGCCTATCCAGTATTGGCGCAGCTGGTACAGCTTTCCATCGACGATTTCGATACGGCTATCGATGGCGTGATAAGAGAGAAATTCACCTCCTTACAACCTGCGGTGCAATGGAAATTCAATGAAGCAGCCTGGAATTACCTGCAGGAAGTAGAATATAATGGCAAAGGCAAAATAGAAACGGTTGGTTTTGACGGTGTGTATCCGTTGTATGGCGCCGTTGACATTCGCAACTCAACCATAGAACGCAACCGGGCGCAGTTGAGCGATCTGCAACACCAGTTCGCTATTCTGCTCGAAACCCTGCAGGAGGTTAAAAAACATTATACCCTGGCATTGACCGATGAGATGATCTATAAATGCCGGAAATGGAAAAATACCCTGGATGATTCATTGACGCCCCACAGCGAAGTGAAGTTGACGGATTTCCTGGAGAAAGAAGCAGTTTCGTTCCTGAAACATTTCAAACTCACCCATCCCGGATCTGCCAGCATCGTTGAAAAGTACTTTGCAGCCATTGAAGAAATGACCGGCAGCGCCTGGACGAACAGACGCCAGCTGGAAGAGTCGATGCAATCGGTGAACAGCGCCGTAAATAATTACCTCGACCTGATGAAGGATGAATTGCAGCAATCATATCCCTGTTATTTTGAACGCTTCAGGACCGATGGGGTAGAATATGATATTTACATTGGGCAATCCATAGCGCCACAGAAACCATTCGATATACTGTATTTAAAGAATCTGCGGCTGTGGCAGATCTCGTCAATGGCGGCCATTGCAAAGATCACGCATGAAATGCTGCCTAAGTTGTCGAAACCCTTACAAACCACCCAGCTTATTTTCATCCATAGCAATACCATCGATATCAGTTTCCGCAACGATGAACGGCGGTTCGATGCCGAGGGCGGCTACAACATTCGCTACCAGGTTATCAAGAAGCGGATCGACAAAGTGCATGTGGCCGATACCAATGAGCGGTTGACCCAGCCCGGGAAGATTGCCCTGGTATATTTTAACCGTCGCGATGCCGATGAATATATTCAACACATTCAATACTTGCAGGAGCAGGGCATTTTGTTGAACGACCTCGAATTCCTTGACCTGGAAGAATTGCAGGGAGTAGCCGGATTAAAAGCATTGCGCGTAGGTATTAACCTGGAATACGATCTGGAAACTGCTTAATGACCGCTCTTTCCAACAAGCTTAATATGAATTGCCGCAAAAACACAGTAAATTAGATCACTATGGAGCGCGGGCAATTCATTATCCTGTTATGTTTGGGAATTTACATAACAGGAACAGCTTATGGACAACAGCAGGATACATATCGCCACCTGTTCAGGGCGTATGAGGACAATGATCTGTTTAACGTGGTTGGAGGAATAAGTGACCGGGGGTATACCAACGGTACCAGGGCCGACTACTTCTATCTAAATAATAAACCAGCCCGCTTTTTCCTGCACCGTATTATGCCAAAAGCCGGCGACAGCAGTATAAACACCTATGGCTTCAGCATCATGCAGGTGATGATCACTCCTAAAAATATTCTCCGAAGAATTCCTGAAAAAAACGACTTCCCTTATTCCGGCGCTTTGTTTGCAACCCACTCGTTACACGCCACCAATGCCCAAAAGAAATACAGCTGGCAAAGCGAATTAATGCTGGGAGTACTGGGGCCGCCATCGCTGGCGCAGCAAACACAGGTAGCCATGCATCACCTGGTTGGCTATTTCAAACCCAATGGCTGGGATTATCAGTTAAAAACCGATCTCTTACTGAACGTGAGCGTGGCCGCAGAAAAGCAACTGGCCCACATTAATAAAGCATTGGACCTGATTGGTGGGGCGCAGGCATTTACCGGCACTGCACTCAATGGATTGTCTGCCTGGAGCACGCTGCGCTTTGGAAAAATGGAACCTTATTTCAATGGTTTTTTATCGCGGTATTCAACGCCGGCCCAAAGCCATAACCGGCAACAACTCTATTTTCTCATTCGCCCTGCTGTTGAATATACGCTTAGCAATGCCTTTATTGGCGGCGGCATTTTCAACCGCCGTAACCGCGTAATACCGGGCCCCGATCCCAATAGCGATGAACCCGACAAGGGTGATATGGTACGGGAGCGGGTAGTAGCACGCTGCGATTATGGCGTGGTAGCCTCTTCAGGCCGCATTGGCCTTTCCTACACACTTACTTCTATGACGCCCATGGTAAAGGGCGCTGGTTCCCAGGAAACCAGTAATATCTCCTTCTATCTCGCCTGGTAATTCAATAAAAGACAAATTTTTAAAAAGGCTCTCCCGATACATCCGGAGAGCTTTTTTGTGTCTTTTGTTACCCTGATTGGATTAAATGGATGGAACTATTCTTCATTATATATTCATTGTAACAACATTATTTCTCCATTCATTCTCCATTGCCTAATGGAAGATGAATGGAGGATGAATGGAAGATCAATGGAGGATGAATGGAAGATCAATGAAAAATCAAGCTTTTAGAAGAGAACCTAACGAGGTTCCAACCAGGCAGGTTAACGTGGGGAGGTCCGTAAATTCTGATCTGAGGTTGTCCTGTACCAGGATCAATTGCCAAAAATTATTATTTGATATTCAATAAGGTAAGCAGCATTCAATAAAATATTTAATAACTTTTATAAAATAATTAAAAAGATATTTTAACTTAATATTACATTTGGTAAAAGAACCTGTTATAGCTGCGCATGGAAAGAAACTTATTGTATAAAAGAAGGATCGTTAAGCATCTATACTTTAGCAATATGCTTTCGTGTGCCGATTTGAGTGACAAGATCCACAAAAGTATTCCGCTTACCACAAAAATGCTGGGTAAGCTGATGGAAGAAGGGATGGTGACGGAAACAGGATATGCCGCATCAACCGGCGGACGCCGGCCCGTGATGTATTCCTTAAAAGAGCATGTAATGTATGTAGTGTCGGTAGCCATGGACCAGCTGGTTACACAAATAGCTATCCTCGACATGCAGAACAGGAATGTAAGCAGTGTTGAACTGTTTGAATTGCCTCTGACGAAAAACCCGGATGCACCGACTGCACTGGCAGACAAGATCAATGAGGTCATTAGCCGGTCGGGCATTCCGAAAAGTAAGATCGCTGGAATAGGCATTGGAATGCCTGGCTTTGTTAATTCAGTAAAAGGGATCAACTACACCTTCCTGGAAACAGAAGGCGTCACCATCAGCCAGTACATTTCAGCCAAAGTAAAACTACCTGTATTCATCGATAACGACTCGCGGCTCATTGCATTGGCAGAATTGAAATTTGGAGCGGCCCGGCAGCGAAAGAATGCATTGGTAATAAATGTAGGCTGGGGTGTGGGGTTAGGAATGATCCTGGAAGGTGAGCTATTCAGAGGGCATGATGGCTTTGCCGGTGAATTTAGCCACATCCCGCTTTTTTTGAACAACAAATTATGCAGCTGCGGTAAAAGCGGTTGCCTGGAAACGGAAACCTCCCTGTTAGTAGTGATCGAAAAGGCGGGTAATGGCTTGAAAAGTGGAAAGCTGTCGATGTTAAAGGAAGAAGACCTATCGGCAGACGACCCTGAGAAAGCCTTTTTAAATATAGTGACTGCCGCAAGCCGGGGCGACAAGTTTGCGGTAGAGATTTTGTCTGAAGCCGGTTACAACATTGGTCGCGGCGTTGCCATCCTGATCCATTTATTAAACCCCGAAGTAGTGATCCTGAGCGGACGTGGGTCAATGGCAGGCAAGATCTGGCAGGCGCCTATACAACAGGCATTGAATGAGCATTGTATTCCCGTGTTATCAGAGCATACAGAAATAGAAGTGTCCGCATTAGGATACAATGCAGAACTCACAGGTGCAGCCGCCCTCGTTATGGACAACTATGAACGAGACGAAGTAAGAAACCTCACCCATGAAATAAACCGGATGTATTGATCTTATCCGGATCCTTTTTTAATCTTATCCCAATCCCCCTTTACAGTATAGCCACGTACACGGTATAGCCAACCGAATAAGACTGTTAAAAAGCCGAAGGGTTTTGCTTTTGCAAAATTCCGGGTTACGCTACCATAAAGTCTGAACTCTTTTATTGACAATCAAACCAAACTGCTATGACGAATGCAACACTTCGACTATTGCTGATCGTACTGTCATGTACCTGGGCCATTGCCGGTACTGCACAGGAGAAAAAAACGATCACGGGCGTAGTTAAGGATAGTGCCGGAAACGCGCTGCCTGGTGTATCCATTAATGAAAAAGTACTTCAATTGCTACTGTAACCGACATGAACGGTTCGTTTCGCATCCCGGTCTCTACAACAAAACCGGTACTTGTATTTTCCTCCATTGGGTTTAACAAAAAAGAAGTGGTGGTGGGCGACCACGAAAGTTTTTTGGGACGTTAAATAAGTTTATATTAAGTGTTGAGAGTTCCGCCCCGATATTCCTATCGGGGCTTTTTTATTTGTATTAAGTTTCAATTGCTTAAATTGACCCATCAATACCATTAACATGGAGATTATTATTGTTACGCTGCTGATTGTGCTTTTGCTGGTGGCCATTGTTACCATGATATTTGCCTGGCGGGCCACGGCTGCCAAAAACAATACCGGCTGGATGGCTGTGAAATATAAAATGGAAAACCTGTTTACCGACATTGCACGTATTGAAACAACTGTTAAACAGGAGATGGTGACCAACCGCCAGGAAACCGGTGATAATACCCAACGCATACGGACAGAGTTAGCTGCCTCCTTAAAAAACTTTGGGGAGTTGATCAACCAGACAATGGCCAGCGCCACTACGGTTCAAAAAGATAATTTCTTTGCACTGTTAAGTAAACAGAGCGAACAGAATAATGCCACCACTGCCCGGTTAGATCAAATGCGCGAAACGCTGGAAAAGAAAATGGCAGAACTGCAAACCGGTAATGAACGCAAGCTGGATGAAATGCGGGCCACGGTTGATGAAAAATTGCAAAAGACACTGGAAGCCCGCCTTGGTGAATCGTTTAAACTGGTAAGTGACAGGCTGGAAGCGGTGCATAAAGGATTAGGTGATATGCAGCAACTGGCAACTGGTGTGGGTGATCTGAAACGCGTGCTTACCAACGTGAAGGCAAGAGGTGTGCTGGGCGAATACCAGTTGGAAAGCATCCTGGAACAAATACTTACCATTGATCAATATGGGCGTAACGTAAAAACAAAAGAAGGTTCCAATGCCCTGGTGGAGTTTGCGGTAAAATTACCCGGGCGTGGCGATAAAGATAAACCAACGTGGCTGCCGGTAGATTCAAAATTCCCGAAAGAGGATTTTGAGGCATTGCTCGATGCCTATGATAAAGCATTGCCCGAGCTGGTGGAAGAATACCGCAAGAGTTTTGTAAAAGGCATCAGGAAATGTGCGCTGGATATCAGCAGCAAGTATGTTGATCCGCCAAATACAACAGACTTTGCCATTCTATTTTTACCATTTGAAAGTTTGTATGCTGAAGTGTTGCGTACGCCCGGATTGTTTGAAAGCATTCAGCGTGAATATAAGATCATTATAACCGGCCCTACCACCTTATCGGCGTTGCTCAATAGTTTGCAAATGGGTTTCAGAACGCTGGCAATCGAAAAGCGGTCGGGCGAAGTATGGCAATTGCTGGGCGCTGTAAAAACCGAGTTTGGCAATTTTGGCGGTATACTTGAAAAAACACAAAAGAAATTGCAGGAAGCCAGTAATGTAATAGAGCAGGCGGGTGTAAGATCGCGGGCTATTGAAAAGAAATTGCGGGCGGTGCAGGAACTGCCAAAAGAGGATGCTGTTGCATTGATAGGAAAATCAAATCCGTTAAATATAGAAGAGGAGCATGACCGGGGCAGTGAGGAGTAGTCAAAATGTAAAGCCGGATATTGCAATTCTCCGGCTTTACGATTTAGAAAATCTTAACAACTGTTGCTCCTCGAGACATGTAGGGTTACTACACTAGATTATTAACAGCTCGCAATATACGCTAAAATGGCAGTCGCCTACTACTTACCGATAATGGGGTAGAAAAAATAATTTTCTACGCTTACATTTACTAAAGTAAGCATCGTTGTTTTAAGACAGATTGTTTCGTAAAACTCCTATAAGAGGGTGAGATTTTTGGCTTTGTATGCCTGCAGGTCAGGGCTGTCAGGTGGCAGTTCTGTAATTAAATAATCGATCTCGTTTACATCGGCAATTTTCATTTGCATTACCGAGTTCATTTTTTCAGAAATGGTCAACACGGCAACTTTATCAGCGGCATTGATCATGGCTTTTTTAACCTGGATGGTTTCCCAGTCAGAATCGGTGAGGCCGCTGTTGGTATCAATGGCATTTATGCCCAGTACGCACAAATCGGCTTTAATATTACTGAGGTATTGAAAAACTTCGCCGCTTACGGTCATTTGGCTGTAAGTAGAAATTTGTCCGCCGATCATGATGGTTTTGATCATTGGTTTATCGAGCAGTTCAACCGCCGTGAGCACATTCACTGTAATGAAGGTGGCACGTAAAGTTGGCGGGATCTTTTTTATAAATTCTCTGATGGTGGTGCCGCCGCCGATCAGCACAATCATATCTTCTTTTAATAACTGCAGGGTTTTATCGGCAATGATCCCCTTATTTTGTTGCGAATAGGTTTGCGATTCATGGCCAATGTGGTAGGCCGAAGACATTACCCCGCCTTTTATTCTTATCACCTGGCCTTCTTCGGCCAGTTCATTTACATCACGCCGGATGGTGTCTTCCGAAACGTCTATCAGTTTTACCAGATCGGTAAACATTAAACGGGTATGGATATTCACCTGTTTGGTGATCAGTTTCTTTCTTTCCTTTTTTTGCAAGGCAACCGGCGCCGGCGTATTTGAGTTATTGTTTGCCATAATCTATTAACACATTAATGAGATTGGGTACGTCTTCAATTGACAAAATTCAAACTTTTAGCACGAAATAAGTAAGCTTATTCAAGGGTTGCAACATTTTATTTTTCGAAAACGATTACATCCTTCAAAAATCGATATACCCGCTATTTCTGCAATCTTTGCAATAATATTAATAGTGCAAATATTTTGCAAAGATAATCAGGTGCATTTGTACTGTCAAATATTTTCTTTGAACTTTCTATTTTAGGCTGATTTACAACTGATTGAGTAATTTTGTGCAGTTTTGGTTGCCAAGCCATTACAAAATACCGCTATTTAAGTATTTGCAGAATTAATTCTATTGATTGCAAATAATTTGCAGTTTGTATTCTTTTTGTTATTAAATTGTAACAGAATTCGCAACGTAACCAAACATTTCTACTCAATCAAAAAGCTTATGAAACGAGTCCAAACAATTGCTTCGGGCAGCCTGCTGCTGTGTTTCCATCTGCTGATTTCGCTTACAGGTATGTCGCAAACTGCCCTTTTACGAGGAGTAGTTAAAAGTGAAGCTGACCAAACAGGCATCCCTAATGCCACCGTAACCCTCACTTCGGGTAGAAGTGCTACCTCCACTACCACAGATATTAAGGGAAATTTCACTATGACCATTCCCGCCAGCCTTCAGTCTTCCACATTTCAATTAACTGTTACCTCGGTAGGCTATGAAAAAAAGCTGATCACCATTGAACCGGGGCAGGCTACCGTAACCGTTTCTTTAAAAACGGGTAGTGGCGATATGCTCGATAATGTGGTGGTAACCGCATTAGGTGTGAAAAAAGATCGTAAAGCCGTTGCCTATGCTGTTTCGGAAGTAAAAGGAAGCGAATTCACCCAGGCCCGTGAAAATAACATTGCGAATGCCCTGTCTGGTAAAATTGCCGGTGTAAATGCGGCCGGTTTGTCGACCGGACCAGGCGGTTCAAGCCGCGTTACCATCCGTGGTAATGGTTCTATGATCGGCGACAACCAGCCCTTGTATGTGATCAATGGAATGCCGCTCGATAATACCGTACCCGGTGGCGCTCCCACACCAAGCGGCATCACCAGCAACGTGGATAAGGGCGATGGCATCGCCGGCATCAACCCCGACGATATTGAATCCATCACTGTGTTGAAGGGCGGTACCGCTGCAGCCCTGTACGGCTCACGTGCCAGTAACGGTGTAATTCTTATCACTACAAAAAAAGGCCGCGCACAACGCGGTATCGGGGTTGACTACAATTCCACCTTTACCATGGACAACGTAGCCGTTATTCCCGATTTTCAATATGAATATGGCCAGGGGCTCGATGGGGTTATGCCTACCACTTTATTAGATGCGCAGGCTTCGGGAAGAAAATCATGGGGTGCCCCCATCGACGGTTCTACCAGTTATGTGGGCGTAGATGGACAAACCCATCCCTATGTTGCCCAGAAAAAGAACCTGCAGAACTTTTATCAAACCGGTACCACATTCACCAACAGCCTGGCCTTTTCCGGTGGTGGCGATAATTTCAACTACCGCTTCTCAGCCGCTGATCTCAACAGCAAAGGCATTCTGCCTGGTACCACGTATAAACGAAAAACCTTCAACGTAGCCCTGAATGGAAAAATAGGTTCTAAAATAAATATTGAAGCACTGGCCCAATACAACCTGGAACAGGGACATAACCGTACCGGTGCGGGCGATGCATTGGGTAACCCCAACTGGACGCCACTTGAAATTGCCAATACGGCCGATGTGCGTTGGATAAATCCTGGTTATGACTCGGCAGGTAATGAAACCATCTGGAACGATGCAGCCATTGCCTCAAACGGTTACTTTGTGATCAACAAATGGAAAGAAGACGATGTAAAGAACCGCTTTATTGGTCAGGCGTCTATTTCTTATGAGGTCATTAAAAACCTGATAGTAAAAGGTACTGTAAGCCGTGATTTTTATAATTACAATTATACAAACATACTGCCGTCCGGTGCATTGTATACGCCACTGGGCGAATATGTGGGATTGAAATCAGACCTGTCTGAAACAAACAGTATGTTGAATGTTAATTACCGCACCCGGTTTGCCCAAAACTTTGGGTTAAGCGCTATGGTAGGGGCCAACTCCCGCAAATTTGAGAACAAGGAGCAGAACATTACCGGCAAAAATTACATCATTCCATATTTCTATAGTGTCTCTAACCTGGGTTCTTCCGCTGTTACCCCGGTTACACAGCGTTCTACCACCAATTCGGTTTTTGTTTCTGCCGACTTTGATTATAAGAACCTGTTCTTCCTGACCTTTACCGCACGTGAAGACTGGTTCTCTACCTTAAGTCCAATGAACAACCATATCTTTTACCCAAGTGTAGGTAGCAGTTTGATCCTGTCAGATGCATTTGAAATGCCAACCTGGATCACCCTGGCCAAATTACGTGGCAGCTGGGCGCAAGTGGGTGGTGGCGCTCCTGATCCGTATGCCATCAATCTTACATACAGCAACGTACCCAGTGCCGGCCAGCCGTTGTTGAACGTAACACAGGATGTAAACAAACAGAACTATATCTCCAATCCAAACCTGAAACCTTATACCTCTACCACCTACGAAGGCGGTTTTGAATTACAAACATTCAACAACCGGTTAGGGCTCGACTTTACTTATTACAATCGTCAAACTACCAACGACATTGTAAAAACAACGATCTCCGGTACTTCTGGTTATAATTCCGTGATCATGAACGTAGGGGAGTTAAGGAACAGGGGCGTTGAAATATTGCTGACCGGCCGGCCCATTAGCCGCGCCAATCTGGCCTGGAATGTAAGCTACAATTTTGCATATAACGAAAGCAAGGTAGTGGAACTGGCACCCGGGTTAACCTCTGTTCAAATAGCCAATTCCGTTGGTAACTGGGCCTTTTTACAACACATCAAAGGTCAGCCGTATGGAACCATTGTTGGTACTACCATGAAAAGAGATGCGCAGGGCAATGTGATCTTCAACAGGGGCAATCACCTGCCGGTAATGAGCGACCTGATGCCGTTGGGCAACAGCGTAGCACCTTATACCATGGGTATTACCAATGAGTTCAAGTATCATAACTGGGGATTGAATGTTTTGATCGATGGAAAATTCGGCAACAAGATCTTCTCCGTTTTCGAAGTGTATGCAACCCGTATGGGTAAGTTAAAGAGCACCCTGCCTGGTCGTGATAAAGGCCTGGAGTTAAAAGGTGTTGACCAAAACGGAGCACCGTACGATACCACCATTACCCAGGCTGGCGGTGTATTGCGCAACTATTACGATAACTATAAAGTGTATTCAGACCTGTTTTTGCACGATGGCAGTTTTATCAAATTGCGTCAGGTAATTCTCTCTTATAACATCCCGGTAAAGAAAATAAAACTGGCGAAGATCCAGGCGGCCAGCATCTCCTTTGTGGCCCGCAACCTGTTCATCCTGTACAGGGATACCAAAAACTTCGATCCTGAACAAAGCTTTACCAACAGCAATGCGCAGGGTTTTGAATCAATCGGGTTGCCGCGTACCAGATCGTATGGCCTGAACCTGAACATTAAATTATAATTACCAAACAGACTAGCAATATGAAAAATATAATAAAATATGCAGGTGGTTTACTGGGGTTGGTGGGTATGGTGTCACTGCAATCGTGCGACAAGAATTTCGAGAGCACAAATACCAATCCGGAAGCTACAGCTAAAGTGTATCCTCAATATGTGTTTACAAAAGCCGAGTACGACGGTACTACCAATATGCTGAACTTTTTGTTGGGTACCATGCAGTATACCACCAGTTATAATGATGTGGCAGGCTTTGGTTCAAAGTATAATGCAGCTCAGATCTCACAAACGTACCAGGCGTTTAACGACGGGTATCCCAAAGAGATCAATGAGCTGAGTATTGTGATCAAGTCAGTAAAAAATGAGTCGCCGCTGGTCAACCTGTATGCAGAAGCAAGGATCTGGCGGGTATATTGTTTCAGCCGGCTTACCGATCTGTATGGCGATCTTCCTTACTTTAAGGCAGGATTGGGTTTTGATTCTTTGCTTTTCAAACCGGCGTATGATCCGCAAAGTGCTATTTATGCGGATATGTTGGCAGAATTGGAGGCCGCGGCAAAAAGCCTCGATGCGTCTAATAAAGTAACGTTTGGAGCATCGGACCTGATCTATAATGGTGATACGGATAAATGGAAGAAATTCGCGTATTCCCTGATGTTGCGCCTGGGTATGCGCATGACAAAAGTAGATGCGAACGCAGCCAAAACCTGGGTTACCAAAGCTATTGCCGGTGGTGTGATCACAGCTGATGTGGATATTGCCAAAATGAGTTACCTGGCTTCCGGTCAGGATATCAATAAAAACCCATTGGCGTTGAACCTGTGGAACAGCGATTACATTGCCCAGGATGGCAGCAAGAATACAGAGGGTGGCAAATACCAGGATGTATTCATTTCTTATATGAAAAATACCAACGATCCGCGGTTGCCGGTGATGTCGGTAGTATGGAATAACGGTGTGCCCGATAACACGCCTACTTTGCAAAAAGGTATGCCGGCTACATTGGCCAATGCCAAGCCTGCCAATTTTGTTACCTATTCAGAGCCCAATCCTAAAACATTGTTGTTGATGAATTCCCCGCGCCTGGTGTTTACAGCGGCTGAATCCTATTTTCTTTTAACGGAAGCTGCTCTGAGAGGTTGGTATACAGGCCCCACAGCCAGTTCCCTGTATCAAAAGGGAATTGAGGCGGCTATGCGGCAATGGGCGCTTATTGGTGGCACGGCAGGTACTATTGACGCGGCTGCCATCAACACCTATGTAACGGCCAATCCGCTCAATCTCGGCGGTTCTTTCGACGATCAAATGAAACAGATCTATACGCAATTCTGGGTAAGCATTTTTCCTGATGCCCAGGAAGTGTTTGCCAGCTTTCGCCGTACGGGTTACCCCGCTTTAATACCCAATAACTATGCGGGCAATGCAACAGGCGGTAAATTCTTTAGAAGAATGTTGTATCCAACCACAGAGCAAACCCTTAATGCCGACTCCTATGCAGACGCGATAGCGCGGCAGGGAGCGAATGATCTATTAACTCATATTTGGTGGGATAAGTAGGAGGAAATAGTTAACCAGTTGACCAGTTGACCAGTTGACGGGTTAACAAGTTGGGTTGATAGAGTTGATGAAATTGATAATACAAGTAGGTTTTAAGTGTAACAAGGAGGGCAGAAGGCAGAGGGCAGAGGGCAGAAAAATATGGAGGATATAAGATCGTAAAGTCTTTGCAAAGTGCGCGAAGCCACTCACCACTGACCACTCACCACTCACGATATTAAAGAGTTCTCGTACACATTACAAGTAGGTTTTAAGTGTAACAAGGAGGGCATTTCTATGCCCTCTTTTACTGAGTATTCAAAAAAGAAAGGAATTGCATGAAAAGATTGATCGTTGTTTTAGTTTGTATAGTACAGGGTTTAATGGCATGGGCACAACATGATGTGGTGAAAGATGGCGAAGCCAGTGAGTATAACCTTAATAAACCGGAACGGGAAGAATGGCTGCGCCAGGCACCGGGTGGGCTGTTTATTCATTTTAGTGTAGATGCGCAGCTGGGTATTGTGATCAGTCATTCTCTGGTAGGCGCCTCTGATGATTATGTAAACCGGTATTTTAACGAGCTGCCAAAAACATTTAATCCGTCGAAGTTTAATCCGGAAGAAATAGCTACGCTGGCCAAACTGGCTGGCATGAAATACATTATGTTTACCACCAAACACCATTCGGGGTTTTGTATGTGGGATACGAAGACAACCGGGTTCAATATCATGAATACGCCGTACCATAAGGACCTGTTGAAAGAATTTGTTGACGCTACCCGCAAGGCAGGGCTGCAGGTTGGTTTTTATTTTTCACCGGAGGATTTTAATTTTCTGCATACGCATAATATGCTCATCAGTCGTGATAACGTAGTAATGAGCGAGGCAGTAAAAAAGGAGTTTGATGAATTCACCCGGGCGCAATGTGAAGAACTGATGACCAATTATGGAAAGATCGATTTGTTGTTTATCGATGGCGAACCGAAAGAAGTGGTGAAAGCTACCTGTTGGAAATTACAACCAGATATTCTGATAACAAGAGGGGCATTAAAAACAACCGAACAGATGTTACCCGGTGTAACCATTCAAAAACCCTGGTTGTCGTGCATTACTATTGGTACTGCCTGGCAGTTTCAACCTACCAATGAAAGATACAAATCCGGCACTACGCTGATTGAATTACTGATTGAAGCAAGAAGTAAAGGCGGCTCGTTGTTATTGAATACCGGTCCTAAACCCAATGGAGAACTGGCCGGGGAGCAGGAAGACAGGTTGCGGGAGCTGGCAGCCTGGTATTTTATAAACTGGGAGGCTGTTGACAATGTATATCCCTGGGTTATCAGCCGGGAAAAGAACATCTGGTTCACAACAACAGCCAACAAACAAACGCTGTATGCCCTGGTTACCGGTTTACCGGGCTGGGTAGAAGGGGAGCAAAAAAGTTTTACGCTCCATTCGGTAAAAGCAACAGCAAATACGACAATCAGTGTGTTGGGACAAAACGGTATCATTCAGGAATACAAGCCAGGAAAAAAGGTGGCTCCGTCTTTTCGGCAAACAGATACGGGGCTGGTAGTATCGGCTTTTCGTACCCAGCGTATTTACGACGATCATAAATGGCCCAACCCGGTAGTTATTAAAATTGAAAATATACAGCCAGCCATTGAATCCGTACAGGTGGTAACGTTAGACGCCCGTTCATCCGCATCAGCCATGGTATTGTCGGGTAAAGTACTAAACTTTAAACCTGCCACACCCATGAAGGCGTTGTTCTATTATCGGCCCTATCATGGACAGATCGAAGACCTGTATACCGGCCCGTGGATAAAATCGGCCACCGTGCCCATCGATAAAAATGGCAGTTTTTCCGGCACGGTCAGTGGCTTGAAGAAGGGACAACAGTATGAGTATAAAGCGGTGGCGGAATACAGCGGTATTGAATTGGAAGGCGATAAAAAATTGTGGCATCCCTAAACTATGAATTGTATACGTACATACCTGCTGACGATCCTGTTAATGATTGCCATGCCCTTGTCGATGCTGGCACAGGCAGGCAGCCAGTCATTACCCGCCCTGATCCCTTTACCAGTAACAATAACCCCATCAACAGAAGTATTCATCATAAATGCCACCACAAAAGTTGTGGTAGCAGATGGAGCATTGAACAAAATTGCCAGTTTGTTAAACGGCTATGTACTGGCCTATGGCGGCAAACTTTTGACGAAAGTTACTGCGGTCCCTGGCAGTAACTTTATTTCACTGGCTATCGATTCCACCGCCATACCCCATAAAGAAGGGTACCTGCTTCGTATCGATAAAAAAGCCATCCGTTGTATTGGCCATGATGCCAGTGGGGTGTTGTACGGATTGCAAACCTTGCGACAGTTATGGCAAGCCGGAAAAGGCAGTCTACAGGTTCCGGGTTATACCATTAACGACTATCCGCGTTTTGCGTATAGGGGAATGGCGCTGGATGTAAGCAGGCATCTGTTCCCGGTTTCGTTTGTAAAGAAGTACATCGATCTGTTAGCTCTATACAAGTTCAATACCTTTCACTGGCACCTGACCGATGACCAGGGCTGGCGGATTGAAATAAAGAAATATCCCCGATTGCAATCGGTGGCTGCCTGGCGTAAGGAAACCCTTATCGGTCATAAAAAAGAATGGCCCCATCGTTTCGATGGAAAGCGTTATGGCGGGTTCTATACACAGCAGCAGATAAAAGAAGTGGTGCAATATGCGGCTGACAGAAAAATAACCATCATCCCTGAAATTGAAATGCCCGGCCATGCCTCCGCCGCATTGGCAGCATACCCGGCATTGGGCTGCACGGGCGGACCGTATGCAACAGCTACGTACTGGGGCGTATTTGATGATGTGTATTGCGCAGGCAACGATAGTACGTTTGTGTTTTTACAAAATGTGCTGGATGAAGTAATGGCACTGTTCCCATCCCCCTATTTACATATTGGCGGTGATGAATGCCCCAAAACAAGATGGAAAGTTTGTGCAAAATGCCAGCAGCGGGAACAAGCATTGCACTTAACCGATGAACATGCGCTGCAGAGCTATTTCATTCAGCGGATGGAGCAATACGTTAACAGCAAAGGCCGGCAGATCATTGGCTGGGATGAAATACTGGAAGGCGGTTTAGCGCCCAATGCCACGGTAATGAGCTGGCGGGGCGAAGCCGGCGGCAAGACTGCTGTTGCACAACATCACCCCGTAATTATGACGCCGGAAACGAATTGTTATTTTGATTATTACCAATCGTTATATAATGAAGAACCACTGGCTGCAGGCGGTTTTACGCCTTTGCAAAAAGTGTATGGTTATGAACCGTTGTCTGAAAGTACAGATGAAGCATCCACAAAATATTTAACAGGTGTGGAAGGGCAGGCGTGGAGCGAGTATTATACAAGTGAGGCGCTGGCTGCCTATATGATCTTCCCGCGTGCATTGGCCCTGGCTGAACTGGCCTGGACGCCGAAACCACAACGCAATTATGATAGTTTCCTGAAGCGGTTACGTGGAGAAGGGGCGTTGCTAACACATGAAAAAATTAATTATGACGCACATTTTGATGACATCAGTTTTACGGCGGTACCCCTGCAAAACAATGTTTTGCAGATAAATTTGCAAACTGCTGCGCCTGGCAGCGAGATCAGGTTTACAAGGGATAATACCGTGCCTACTATACAAAGTGCATTATATACCAGCGCAATAGAAATTACAAACACTTGTACAGTAAAGGCATTGCTCTTTAACAGGCAACAGCAGCCTACAGGCCGGTTGTTCCAGCAATCGTTTCGGGTACATAAAGCAGTAGGCGCTGCCGTACATTTGCAAAACAAGCCCATCGACCGGTTCAACCCCGGTAATACAACCCTCGTAAATGGCTTGTTTGGCGGCAATCGATATAACGACAATCAATGGCTGGGTTTTAGTGGCAATGATCTGCAGGCAGTGATCGATTTGGGTAGGGCTCAAACAGTACAACGACTGGCGCTGGAAGTATTGAATTATCACTGGCAACGAATGTGGGCGCCGGTTACGCTGCAGTTGCTGGCATCTATAGACGGGACCCATTACAAGGAATTGTACCGGCAGGATTCATTTCCTGTCAATGGCATCAACAAGCTGGAGGTTCCGGTAACTCCGGTTCGGGCGCAATACATAAAAGTGATCGGCACCAACAAAGGCGAGATCCCTGCGGGTGAATACGGCGCAGGCGGCAATGCCCTGTTGCTGATCGATGAAATTGTGGTTGAATAATAAATAATAGAAAGAAATGTCCATACTAATCGTATTGCTTTGCATTGTTATACTGATCCTGCTGATAACGTGGGGAAAGCTGAATGCTTTTCTGGCATTTTTGATCATCTCCATTCTGGCGGGTTTGTTATTGAAACTGCCTGCTGAAAAAATTATGTCGGCAGTGCAGCAGGGCATCGGCGATACATTGGGTTCACTGGTAAGTATCATTTGTTTGGGCGCTATGTTAGGAAAACTGGTAGCAGAAAGCGGTGCCGCCCAAAAAATTGCTACTGTATTGATGGATGCATTTGGCGCCCGCTATCTGCAATGGGCATTGATGATCACCGGTTTTATCATTGGCATCCCCTTGTTTTATGGAGTGGGATTTGTGTTGATGGTGCCGTTGATCTTTTCTGTTGTATACCAGTATAAATTACCCGCGGTATATATTGGCCTGCCTATGTTGGCGGCCTTATCGGTAACGCATGGTTTTCTACCCCCGCATCCTTCACCCACTGCACTGGTAACGCAATTCGGGGCCAGTATGGGCATTACGTTGTTGTATGGATTGTTGATTGCCATTCCTGCCATTATCATTGCCGGTCCCTTGTTTTCAAGAATGGTGAAGCACGTAAAATCAGCGCCGTTGGAATTGTTTAAACCACAGGCCACCGATAAAACCCAGTTGCCGGGAACTGCCAATAGCTTTATAACTTCCTTGTTGCCGGTGTTCCTGCTAACCGCTACTACTGTGTTGAGTTATTTCTCCCGTAATAATCCTTCCATAAAAGGCGTGGTAACCCTGATCAGCGAACCCGGATTGATCATGCTGATTTCAGTATTAGTGGCTGCCTTCACGTTGGGTATCAGTGGTGGCCGGTCAATGAAATCGGTGATGGCGGTCTATGGTGATGCGGTTAAGGATGTGGGTATGATTTTGTTGATCATTGCCGGATCAGGTGCCTTGAAACAGGTGTTAACAGATAGCGGGGTGAGCAAACAAATAGCCTCGGCATTGGAAACCTGGCCCGTACACCCATTGGTACTGGCCTGGTGTATGGCGGGCATTATTCGCATTTGCGTGGGCTCAGCAACCGTAGCAGGATTAACCACGGCCGGTATTATTGCGCCGCTGTTGGCCAATTCATCGGTGAATGCCAACCTGATGGTATTATCGGTAGGAGCCGGCAGTTTACTGTTTTCGCATGTAAACGATGCCGGGTTCTGGCTTTTTAAAGAATATTTCAACCTGAGCATAAAAGACACCTTAAAGACCTGGTCGGTCATGGAAACAATTGTGGCTGTAACCGGACTGGTTGGTGTAATGATCCTGAATTCCATTGTAGCATAATATAAATATCAAACACTGAACACATGAACGCAGAAGAAAGATTCTTAAACCTGGGATTGAAATTACCTCCTGCTCCCACACCATTGGGAGTATACAAACCTTATCTTATCGATGGTAAATATCTGTATTTATCTGGCCATGGGCCTGTGCGGGAAGATAAGACCCTCATTATTGGTAGAATAGGAAGCGAGCTGAATATTGAAGAGGGTAAGCTCGCAGCCCGGCAGGTTGGCCTTACTATGTTGTCAACGATCTGTACGCATATTGGCAGTCTCGATAAAATAAAACGGGTGATCAAAGTACTGGGAATGGTGAATTGTACCACTGATTTTGAACGGCATCCCTATGTCATCAATGGATGCAGTGAATTGTTTGCCTCGGTTTGGGGCGAAGAAAACGGCATCGGCGTTCGCAGCGCCGTAGGCTTCGGTTCCTTACCGGATAATATTCCGGTGGAGATAGAAGCGATATTTGAATTGTTTTGAGTGTGAGTTTTTCGTTATACTTGTTGAAATGATGAATGATGATGACACCCAGTCCTGTTCAGTTAACCGCATTTGGTGAATTTATGATGCGGTTGCACAGCGCCGGATCGCAACGTTTTTTACAGACCCAGGAGTACAAAGCATACTATGCAGGAGCGGAAGCCAATGCCTGTGTGTTGTTGTCGCGCCTGGGTGTTACTACCAGGTATGTTACCCGTGTTCCGCAAAATGATTTGGCATTGGCTGGCCTTCAGCAATTGCAAAGTCATGGCGTAGCTACCGACCATGTTGTATATGGTGGTGACAAGCTGGGCCTTTATTTTACGGAGCCGGGCAATCATATCCGCCCCACGCGGGTAATCTATGACCGGGCTGGTTCGTCCTATGCCGCGCTGCAACCGGGAATGATCGATTGGAAAAAATCGCTTCACGATTCGAAATATTTTCATTGGTCGGGCGTAGCACCTGCCGTGTCACAAAGTGCAGCCGATGTGTGTGCCGAAGCGTTGGCTGTAGCCAAACAGCATGGTGTCATCATCTCAGCCGATTTCAATTACCGCAGTACATTATGGAAATATGGAAAGAAGGCTGCCGACATTATGCCGGCATTATTGCAACCCAGTGAAGTAGTAGTGGCCGATCTGGATTCCGCTGCTGTGTATTATGGCATCGATACCGATGCACATGCTTCATTGGAAGACCGGTTCAAACAATGCAGCGAAGCCTTACAAAAACAATTGCCGGATATGAAAACGCTGGGTATGAGTTTTCGTAAAACGGATGGGCCGGTGCATATTTATTCCAGTGCGCTGATGCACAACAGGCAGTATTATTTTTCTACTGCTTACCGGTTGCCATTTATCACTGATCAAATTGGTACAGGCGACGCTTTCACCGCCGGTATATTATATGGATTGATGAATGGGTTGGAACCGCAGGACATAATTGAATTTGCCACCGCCTGTGGTGCATTGAAACAAAGCATTCATGGCGACTGGGCGATCATTTCTAAACCAGAGGTTGAGCAATTTATACAGACCGGATCATCAGGAAGAATTATTCGATAATAGAAAAGAAGTCTCCGGTTACCGGTCACCGGTTTCCGGGCCTCCATTCCGAAACTCGCTATATTGCCACAGCATTCTTCAGGTTTGCCGCGAACCCGGTAACCGGCAACCGGAAACTGGCCACCTGTTCCTTTAAAACTTGTAACTGGCACTGATATTTCGAAAGCCAAACTAAAGTACTAAGAACATGTTTACAATAGACGCGCACCTTGACTTAAGTATGAATGCCATGGAATGGAACCGCGATCTGCGGCAACCGGTTATGGACATTCGCAAACGGGAAACCGGATTAACTGATAAACCTGACAGAGCGAAAGGCACCGTAGCCTTACCTGAATTACGCCAGGGAAATATTGGACTGGTAGTAGCCACACAAATTGCCCGTTATATAGAGCCAGGCAGCTGGTTGCCCGGTTGGCATTCACCAGAACAAGCCTGGGCGCAAACCCAGGGACAACTGGCCTGGTACAAAGCCATGGAAGCCGCGGGAGAAATGGTGATGATAAAAAATAAAACCGATCTCGAAAATCATTTGGCGCTGTGGTTAAATGGCCAGCCCAACGATAATAAACCAATCGGCTATATCCTGAGCCTGGAAGGGGCCGATTCCCTGGTTACAATAAAACACCTTGAGAAAGCACAGGCCTATGGACTACGGGCGGTTGGTCCGGCCCACTACGGCCCCGGCCGCTATGCCAATGGTACTGATGCAACCGGTGGATTAAATGCCATGGGCAAAGAACTGGTAAAAGAAATGGACCGGTTAAACATGATCCTCGACGCCACCCATTTGTGCGATGATGCCTTTTGGGATGCGCTGGGTATTTTTAAGGGGCCTGTATGGGCCAGCCATAACAATTGCCGGGCGCTGGTTGATCACAACCGCCAGTTCAGCGATGACATGATCAGGGCGTTGATAGAAAGAGGCGCCGTAATTGGCGGGGCGCTCGATGCCTGGATGATGGTGCCCAACTGGGTGCGGCAGCAATCAACCCCCGAAGGCATGCACTGCAACCTCGAAAAAATGCTCGATCACCTGGACCATATCTGCCAACTGGCTGGTAATGCACGCCATGTGGGGCTTGGTACCGACCTCGATGGCGCTTTTGGCAAAGAACAATCGCCTTACGACCTGGAAACCATTGCCGATTTGCAAAAGATCCCCGCTTTATTAACCAAACGTGGTTATGCACCTGCAGATATTGAAGCCGTTATGCATGGTAACTGGTTACGTTTTCTGCGGAAGGCATGGGACAATTAACGGCCAAAAACCGGTTATCAGACCCGGCATTGGGAAACAATCCTAAAATCGGGCAATCTGTATAAAATACTAACTGCTTATGTATAAGGGGCTTATTTAAAGATCTGCTCCCATCTCCGCTTTTAAGGGAAGTTTTATGAACAATAGGCATAAAAATGGCTTATAGCAGCATGGCTGTCATTGCTGCGGTCCTTGCATACAACATCAATACCCCTTCCGTCCAACCTTTCGCCTTTGGTCTGTAGTAGATATAATGTCACTCAATACATCAGGAATTGTAAAAATATTTAACAACCCAACGGTTGTGTATTAAGCAACCGTACAATAAATGACTTATAACAACCATGGGCAATTTTACTATATAGAAATTTATTGATATATAGCATTAGTTATGAAGATCGTACATGTAGTAGAACCTTTTGCTTCTGGTATAGCGACATTTGTTCAGTCGATTGTACAAAACCTGCGCGATGACTATCATATAATCATCCATGGTGAACGGGAATATGTGATGCGTTCAAACGAGATCATCAAATATTTTCCCGAAGAAAATGTGCAATTTATCAGGTGGCGATCGGCACAAAGAAGTATAAGTGTGGTAAAAGATACCGTGGCATTGGTAGAATTGTGCAAATTATTGCAGCGCCTGAAAGCACAGAAGATGGTGGATGCAGTACACCTGCATTCCTCTAAAAGCGGTTTTTTGGGCCGGCTGGCGTGCAGGCTTATGAACATTCCCAATGTGATCTATACGCCCAATGGGGCGCCATTCCTGTTGAGCAATATGAACACAGTTAACTTATTGTATAAACTCTTTGAAAAACTGGGTTCCGCATTTGGGGGAAAGGTCGTTTGTAGTTCCCGGTCGGAACAGGCGGCTTATCGGAAACTGGGCATCAATGCATTGAATATCAATAATGGAATTGCTGTCGACACCAGCCATTACACCCCGGGTAAAGTACCGGCAGCATCTGGCAAATTCCGTATTGTCACCAGTGCGCGCATTGTTCAACAAAAGAACCCTGCCTTGTTTAATACCATTGCCACCCATTTTAAGGATTTTGAGCAGTTTGAATTTATCTGGGTAGGTGATGGGGAAGACCGCGCCGTACTTACCGCGCCCAATATTACCATAACAGGCTGGTTGCCCCAGTCCCAGGCAATGGAGCTGATCAACAATTCACACTTATATTTATCCACTTCCCAATACGAAGGACTGTCTTTTTCCGTTCTCGAAGCATTGTCATTGCGTAAAACGGTGTTGTTAAAGAATTGCATTGGCAACCGGGATATTGTAAAAAAGGGATTGAACGGGGACCTGTTTTCCAACGCGCAGGAAGCCATAGTGAAGATCTTTCAGTATTACAACAACCCGGCTATGTTACGGATCATGGGCGAGTATTCCGGCTGGCTTTGCCATAATGAGTTTAATGTGGATACCACTTGTTTGGGGTACCGGAATTTGTATCAGCGTGTTTAATTAATAACGTATAATAAGCATAAATAAAAAAACATGGATATTTCTGTAAACGGATTGATGGAAAGGAGCGAGGGGGCAAAGAACGGCACTAACGGGCATGCAGTAAGCGATCCGGCATCTAAACAGATCAATGAGAAACTGGAGCAGATCACCAAATACCTGCTACAGGAAAATGAAAATAAACAACAGGTAATAAAAGAACAGCGGCTTGAAATAGAAAAACTGAATAACGAGATCAACGAGAAGGCTGCCATAGTGGCCGAACTGAAAGAACAGTTGAGCCAAAGCGCACAGCATACAGAAGGCCATCGCCAGCTGATCAATAAATTATTGAACGATATTGAACATTTTCAAAGTGATATTGAGTGGTATAAACGCACCTATGAGCGCAGGAGCATTTGGGGGGTGTTGAAAGATAAATTAACCAAAAGGAATTAATTGATCAAAAGAACAGGAAGGCAGAAAGCGTGGTCAGCAGTTTTTTTAATGATTTAATAGATTGGTACAACAGGTTACGGGCAGCCTGATAATTGATGTTCATGATCTCACTCACTTCTTCATAATTCAGTTCCTGGTAAAACTTCAGGTAAATGATCTCCTTCTGGCGGTTCGAAAGCTGACCAAGCGCCTGCAGCACCCGGGCGGTTTTTTCCGCATCCTGTTCGCGCCCAACGAGAAGGGTCTCATGGCTTAATTCAAACAACACATCACTGTGGTTTTCGTTAAAAGGATCGGCCATTTTTCGTTGATGAGCGCGGTACAATTTGTATTTAAGCGATTTGAATAAGTAAGCTTTTACCGATTGTACCTGGGTTTGACTTTTATGCTGCCACAATTCTGTGAATAACTCCTGGATGCAATCTTCCAGTATGTCGCGATTGCCGTTGAATTTATTGCCATATTGAACCAGCGGTTCATAATAACGTCGGAACAACAAAGCAAATGAATGGTGATCACCCTGTTGATAGGCCTCCCACAATGATATATCAGGCTGGTTGGAAATCAATTTGTTATGCTATCGATAGGTTTTTGAATTTGAAACGGAAACAAATGTGAATTTAGGATTTGTTTTATATGAAAATGGCAAAAAAGATTAAAAATATGGTTACAAAAAGTGATTTTGCCATACTATTTTTAGAAGCGAAACCTACTATATGGATGCACCAATCAATTCTATTGAAGACCTTATAAGTGAAGAAAGCTTTTTGGCGTGGTATTACAAAACCGATCCGCAAGCGGTGGAGCGTTGGAACAATCGCATTGCTAACGACCCTATACAAAAAAAATTGGTTGATGAGGCGGTTCTGTTACTGCAACAAATTACCATAAAAGAAGAACGCGTTGATGCACAACGGTTGCAAATTGCTGAAGAAAGATTAACAAAAGCGACAAATCCTGCTGATTACAATCAGGCCGCAACACCTGTTGTTACCATGCGTTCGCGCCGTACAAAATGGTGGGCCGCAGCTGCAATTATTTTCTTAACTTCAATAGGAGTTTGGCAATACATCCGCACTACTGGTAAACTTGTTATGCAAACCGCCTTCGGGGAAACCCGGCAGGAAGTTTTACCCGATGGATCCCAGGTTATGTTAAACGCCAATACTTCCCTCAACTACCGCAAATGGAAAGAAGGGGCAGATAGAGAAGTCTGGGTAAACGGTGAAGCCTTTTTCCATGTTAAAAAAACAGCTCAGAAAACAAAATTTATTGTGCATACCGGCCACTTTGATGTGGTTGTTACCGGAACCCAGTTCAATGTTATAAACCGTAATTCCAGGAACAATGTATTGTTAACGGAAGGAAGTGTAACCATACAGGGTGAAGGACAGGAAGTTCACCTGCAACCAGGTGAATTTGTTGAGTTTAATAATACTGGAATTCAGAAAAAAGACGTTAACAATGCACCGGTGCTGGCCTGGACCGAACACAAATTTATTTTTGAGAAAACTCCTATGAAAGAGGTCGCTGATCTGGTAGCGGATTTGTATGGGATAAAAGTTACGCTGGCTAATGAGGCCGCGGCAACAGACTCCCTTTCTGGCATTATACCCAACGACAACCTCGATGAGTTTGTACAACTATTGACGTTGTTTAAGTATGATGTAGAAAAATCGGACAAAGAAATTCTGATTAGGAAAAGACAATAGAACCAAGACCAGGCAGGTTTATTTTTTAAGATCTGCGTATGAGGAAAAGAGGCTCTGAAAGAATCTTTCGGGGGTGTTTTTTCGCGGTTTCAATATTGCTTGCCAGCGGTGTTCTTGCGAAGCCTCCCCGACAGACTTTACATGCAGGCGTATTAACCCTGGCAACAGATACTACTATTGCCCGCGAACCCCTTTTTGCCATACTGAAACAATTGAATCAATCAAAAGGGATCTACTTCCTCTTTTCCGAAAAATCATTTGGCGATGTACTTGTAAAACCGGTTTTCAATAAAGACCGGCCGGTTGAAGAAATACTGGAAGACCTGCTGCTGTTTACCGGTTTAAATTATAAAAAGGTAAACGATAAAACCTTTGTCATTATCGCCGCTCCGGAAAATACACCCGTTCATCAATCAAAAACAACCACTACTGAAGATAAACCTCTCACAGAAAAGAAAACGCAAATAGTTAGAGGCCGGGTTACCAATGAAGAAGGAAAGCCATTGGCCAATGTAAGTGTAGGGGTAAAAGGCACTACGCTCGGCACTACTACCAATGGGAAAGGCGAGTTTAGTATAGAAGGGAACAAGGGAGCCGTAGTAGAGCTATCCAGTGTGGGGTATGAAAAGAAAGAGATCCGTCTTAATAATTCCGGCACTATCATCTATCTCAATGCGCAATTGTCAGTTTTGGAAAATATGATGAACGAAGTGGTGGTAACGGCCCTTGGGGTAAATAAATATTCGCGGTCGTTGGGATATTCGATAAGCACAGTAACAGCCGAGAATCTTTCTGCAGCGGGTAATACCAATTTCGCTTCTGCATTGTATGGCCGTTCACCCGGCGTGATGATCAAAACGGCGCCCGGGGGTGCCACCAGTGCCGTTCAGGTGCAGATCCGTGGCGTGAACTCCTTAAATTTCAATGCGCAGCCACTGTATGTGGTTGATGGCATAATCATTCGAAACACCAATGAAAAAGGCATTACCGGCATCAACAATGGCGGTTATTGGACCGACCCGCGTATTCGCGGCAATGGCATCCTCGATATCAACATTGCCGATATAGATAACCTTTCCATTTTAAAAGGGGCCAGTGCAACCGCCTTATATGGGTCCGAAGCCGCTGCGGGTGTGGTAGTGATCACTACCAAAAAAGGAACACCCAGGAAACGGCTAGGGGTTGCTGTCAACTATACCAACACGTTGGAACAGGCGGCCTTTCTGCCAAAATACCAGTATGAATATGGTCCTGGTTCCGACAGGGCCACCAACCTCTCTGAAGGCGCCACAGAAGATGGCTGGGTTCCCGTTGATACCGATGGCGATGGCATAAACGATAACAAACGGCCCAACTTTACAGCCTATGCGCAATTCGGCCCCAGGTTCGATGGAAGCCTGGTGCCCTGGTGGGATGGGGAAATGCGCCCCTATGTAGCGCATGAAAAGAATTATAAACAATTGTATCGCCTGGGCTTTAATTCCATTTTGAATACTTCGATCACCAACGCGAATGATAAATTTTCTTACCGTTTATCATACACCCGCAATGATTATAAGGGCATACAACAGGGGGGCGATCTGCAACGCAATACCGTTCACCTGAACAGTAATTACAAGATCAGCGATAAACTGAATATTGATGTAATTGCCAACTATTTAAACAGCAAGGTGCATAACCGCCCTTACCAGTTAACAAGGATCATTGCGGCTTATGCCGGTTTTTTCAGCCGTGCAGAAGATATGTCGATTGTATTTGACAAGTACAAAACCAGTGAAGGTTACAAGTGGGTGCCCTGGAATCAGTCGCAACGAAATCCCGTGGAAGCACTGCGCTATAATGTAAAGAGCGAAATGCTTGATTTTTTATGGATGCAATTAAAGAACAGTGAAGATGAGTACCAGGACCGGTTGCTGAATAGTGTAACCCTGAATTATGAGTTGAGCAAGGAATTGAAGTTCAGGGCTCGTTTTGGCAATGATTTCACCAGCCTGAAAACAGAAACCCGTTTGTACAGCGAATATCCCTCCACTTTCAATACCGCTGCGGCAAGTACAGGCCAGTATAAAATTGCCAGTGGGCGGTACTCCATCCTGTATGGTGATGGGTTGCTTACCTGGTCAAAAAAATTATCCGGTAAATGGAACCTCTCCCTGACGGGCGGGTTTCAGTCGCGTAAGGAAACGTACAACGATCAGTCAGCTGAAACCACCGATGGTTTGCTGGAAGAGAACTGGTTTAGCCTGGAGAATTCTTACCATCCTGTTAAAACGGCCTCCGACAGAAGCGCCGTGCTCAAGTATGCCTTTCTTGGCTTTTTTAATCTTTCTTACAAAAATTATTTGTATTTCGAGGGAACGGCCCGTAAGGAGTATTCATCCACTTTACCCCCGGGCAACAACAGTTATTTTTATCCTTCCCTCAATACCGCATTTGTTTTTAATGAAGCGCTTAATTTGCCGGCCTGGGTCTCGTTCGCTAAAGTGCGTACTTCCATTGGCGTGGTAGGAAATGCGCCACCGGCCTATACCTCACCGGTTAACTACACGCAACAGAACCTGGCAACCATGCAGGGAACGGTGGCGGCCCTGAATGCACAAATGAATGCGGGGAACAACAACATCAGGCCAGAGAATAAATATGAGCTGGAAACAGGTTTAGAAACCATGCTGTTCAGAAATCGGCTGGGGTTCGATGTTACCTGGTACAGCAGCCGCACCATTAACCAGATAGTACAACTGAGCGTGCCTTCCAGTGCAGGCGCTCAAACCAAACTGGTCAATGCAGGGGAACTGCGAAGCAATGGATTGGAAACAAGGATCCAGGGAACGCCAATCCTTGGTAAAAAATTTAAGTGGACAACCCAGTTGACCATGTCGAGGTCCCGGTCGAAAGTGAGCAAACTGGCTTCGGGGGTAAATAACATTACCTTTTATGAAGCCGAACAAAATGGGCTGAGGATAGTAGCCGAACAAAATGAAACCATTGGCAATATTTATGTTTATCCGCGCTTAAAAGATAATAACGGGAATTATATAATCGGGTCGAATGGGTTGTATACCATCGATAATCACCGGTACGAAAAAGTAGGCAATGTAATGCCCAGGCTAACCGGCGGCTGGTTTAACAATGTGAGCTGGAAACAATTTTCGTTCGATTGTGCGGTGGATTATCGCATGGGTGGTAAACTGGTATCGCCGCCTTTGAAATATAACATCGGTGCCGGGATGTATAAAAGCACGCTGGAATACCGGGATGAAGCGCATGGCGGGTTGCCTTATTACATTAGTCCCAATGGTCAAAAAATATTGTTGCCCAGCCATAACTCAAAAGTGTCGAACGCAGGCGAGGTATATCACGATGGTGTTATATTGCCTGGCGTAACGGTGACCGGGCAGCAAAATACGCAGATCATCGATGCCGCCTATTATTATATGAACACGTTCATCTGGGGGGCTTCCTCGGTCAATGAAAGTGCTGTTGTAGATAATAGTTATATAAAATTGCGCGAACTGATCCTGGGATATTCTTTACCAGCTAAGTTAACGGGCAAAATGCATTTCAATAATATCCGTGTTTCACTGATAGGCAGAAATCTGTTTTATTTCTACCGTACGTTGAAGAATATCGATCCGGAAGCAACCATTGGTTCCAACTGGATCAGGCAAAGTGTGGATGAGGGCTCTATGGCGGCAACACGAAGCATGGGCTTTTCTGTAAACTTTGATTTTTAAACAAACAATGACAAAGCAGGTAAAATATATATTCTCTTTAATGTTGTTATTTGCAGTGGCTATAAGTAGTTGCGGCAAAAAGCTGGCTGAGCTGTATAATGACCCTGATCAAACCGTGCAGCCCTCCATAGAGAAGTTCTTTACCGAAATACTGAACAACAACCGGGTACGACCTTCTTACTGGAATGTGCGCACGTTTATTGCCATGCATACCGGCATTTACACACAATCATTAGGATATTTAAATTATACTACCGCCTATCAACAAAATGCGGGTTATACCCAGGACCGGTGGAATGATTTTTACCGGCCGAGTAATTCAATAGATGGTGGTGATGGGGGTATTATGGCACATTACCGGTTAATAGAATCCCTGTATGAATCCATGCAGGACGCCGGGCAAAAGGCCAATGCCGCTGTGTTTTACATGGCTGCTAAAATAGTGATGTACGACCAGGCTTCACAAATAGTTGACATGTGGGGCGATATTCCCTTCTCAGAAGCAGGATATGTAAATACTACCGGCAGCGTGTCGCCACCAGGGTTCGATAATGCGGCCAGTATTTACGATGCCATGCTGGATGGATTGAAAAACGCAGCTTTATATTTTTCCAGCGCGCAGGTTTCTCCAGCTACGCAAAACTTGTTTAACAAACAGGATATTTTGTTGAATGGTCAATTCGATAAATGGCAACGGTATGCCAATGCCATCCGGTTGCGTTTGCTGATGCGGATCTCTTTTGTGAATGAAGCAAAAGCCAAGACCGAGGTGTTGAACATGATCAACAATCCTTCCTTGTATCCATTGGTAGATGGCGCCATGAATTATGCGCCGTCGCAAACGGATATTTTGTTACAACCGCTGACGAACTATATAGATGATCTGCACAATGCCCTTACGGAAGTATTCAATTATATGGCGCCGGATTATATGTTGAACACGGTGATGAACCCCAGCAACGATCCGCGCATCCCGGTACTGTTCGATAAATATGGGCGTACAGATGGAGACCGGTTCATTCGAAATATTGGTTACCAGGCTATGCCGGCCAATGATAATGCCGAGAATCAACAGGTAAACCTGGGCCGTTATGCCATCCTGGATTCCGCTACTTTTTTATTCAACACCAAATTGCCTGGCATTGTGATCACGGCGGCTGAAGTGAATTTTTTAAAAGCAGAAGCCTGGGAACGATGGGGTGGGGGCGATGCGCGGGCCGCGTATGAAACAGCCATCCGGCAGTCTATCGCATTTTACTATTATCTGAACAGCCTGAATACCGTTACCCGAATGCCCTTGCCGCCACCGGCTGAAGCCGACATTGCCAGTTTTTTACAAAGCATGCCTATAGAATATACGGGTACCACCAATGAAAAACTATCGAAGATCTGGATCCAGAAATGGCTTCATTTCGGGTTTCTGCAATCGGTGCAGGGGTGGGCAGAATATCGAAGAACAAAGCAACCCGTATTACAATTTTATCCATCTACCCTACCGGGATATGAAACACCTCCTTCCCGGCTGGTATACCCTGCCAGTGAAACATCATATAATACAAACTATGCATCCGTACGGAATAAGGATGTGCGTACAGGCAAAATATTCTGGGATGTAAAATAATAGCCAGGGAACTTTTTAAAATCCGTTAAGTATCGTTGAAAATTTGACTTCAGCACTTAGATTTGACCGCTGCCATTGGGCAATGGTTACAGATTATTAAAATTTAAACCAGCATCCCCATTATGTTCATCAGTTCGCTATCTATAAAACGATTGGTTTCGCGGGCACTTATCCTTTCTTTTTTTGTACTCCCGACAATTATAACGCAGGCACAGGAACAGGGCGTACACCCGCAATCAACACAATACGAGTGGCCTGCCGATCCGGCGGTAAGAGAAAAGCTGGAACACTGGCGCGACCAGAAATTCGGTATGATCATTCACTGGGGTTTGTATGCAGTGCCCGGCATGATTGAATCATGGGAACTGTGTTCAGAAGACTGGATCAGCCGCGACACCAACAGCGACTATGGTGAATTTAAAAAATGGTACTGGGGGCTGAAGAAAGATTTCAATCCCACGCAATTTAATCCCGACCAATGGGCACAGGCCGCTAAAGATGCCGGAATGCGGTATCTGGTATTCACTACCAAACACCACGATGGTTTTTGTATGTTCGATACAAAGCAAACCGATTTCAAGATCACCAATGGCCCCTTTGCCAACAACCCGAAAGCCAATGTGGCCAAATATGTGTTTGATGCCTTCCGCCGGAAGGGGCTGATGATAGGGGCGTATTTTTCAAAACCCGACTGGCATTGTCCTTACTACTGGTGGCCCATGTATGCCACACCAGATCGCAATAACAATTACGATATCCGCAAACATCCCAGTCGCTGGGCCCAGTTTAAACAATATACGTATAATCAGATCAGCGAGCTGATGCATGATTACGGTTCCATGGATATCCTTTGGCTCGATGGGGGCTGGGTACGTCCCCTGGAAACGGTAACCGAAGAAGTGAAGGGATGGGGCGCTGCCATCCCGGCCTGGAGCCAGGATATAGACATGCCGGCCATTGCTGCTATGGCCCGACAGGCACAACCGGGTTTGCTGATCGTTGACAGAACCGTGCATGGTCCTTATGAAAATTACCAGACGCCGGAGCAACGCGTGCCCGATAAACAACTTGATCACCCGTGGGAAAGTTGCATCACGCTGGGCAATGCGTGGGGATATGTGCCCAATGATCAATTGAAAACATCGGCAAAAGTCATTCACCAGCTAATTGAAGTAGTGGCAAAAGGCGGCAGTTTGTTATTGGGCGTTGGCCCATCGCCGCAAGGCACGTTGCCTGAACCGGTGGTACAGCGTCTAGCGGAGATCGGCAGCTGGTTGAAAATAAATGGCGAGGCTATCTATAATACCCGTCCTATTCAGGGCTATCAAAGTGGCAATGTGTATTTCGTGCAATCGAATCACAGCAAATCGGTGTATGCCCTCGCATTGCTCGATGAAAACGGTCCGGTGCCTGCGACCATTGAATGGGATGTCAATACACCGGCGCCAGGTTCCAAAATTAAATTACTGTCAACCGGCGCACCGGTTAAGTACACGGTGAAGAATGAGAAGGTAATAATCTCGGTGCCATCCGCTGTTCAAAAAGCAAAAGGCAATCCGGCACTGGCATTTGAATTTATTGTGGCAGCTGATTAATGACAAAATACATACATTAAATATAATCAGGAGCAAATGACATTCAGGAACGGTTTTATTACGATCGCCATAGGAGCTATGGTGTCACTTGGCTTTTTAGCGCCGCATCGCAAAAAAGTAGATCCGCCCGCGCCGGTAGGCCCGGTGCCTACTGCCAACCAGCTGGCCTGGCAACAAATGGAGACCAATGCCTTTGTACACTTTACCATTAATACTTTTACAGATCGCGAATGGGGCCTTGGCAACGAAAGCGAAAAACTATTCAACCCACAGGGCACCGATGCCATGCAATGGGCACGGGTATTGAAAGAAGCGGGTTTCAAACAAATGATCCTTACCTGTAAACACCACGATGGGTTTTGTTTGTGGCCAACCCAATACACCGAACATTCTATAAAGAACAGTCCGTATAAAAACGGCAAAGGCGACATTGTAAAAGAAGCTTCCGATGCCTGTAAAAAATATGGGTTGAAGTTTGGTATTTATATGTCACCCTGGGACCGGAACCGGGCCGATTATGGGAAGCCGGAATACGTTACTTACTATCGTAACCAGTTAAAGGAATTGTTCACCAACTACGGACCGGTTACCGAAATGTGGTTCGATGGCGCCAATGGCGGCGATGGTTATTATGGCGGAGCCAATGAAAAAAGAAAGATCGATGGCCGCACTTATTACGACTGGCCAACCACATTAGCCATGGTGCGCCAAATACAACCCAATGTTATTTTCTTTAGCGATGCCGGTCCTGGCGCACGGTGGGTAGGGAATGAAAGAGGTGAAGCAGGCGAAACCAACTGGAATACCATTACCCCCGATACATTATATGCCGGAAAAGCCGGCGTTGAAAAATTATTGAACGAAGGTTCTGAAGATGGTACTGCCTGGATACCGGCTGAAGTGGATGTATCCATCAGACCGGGCTGGTTCTATCATAAGAAAGAAGATTCCCTGGTAAAAACGCCTGAGCAGCTTTTTGATATTTATCTCACTTCGGTGGGCCGTGGTTCGGTGTTGTTGTTGAATGTGCCGCCCGATCAGCAGGGTATTTTCAATGAAAAGGATGTAAAAGCGCTCTACGGTTTCCGCAATTTGTTGAACCGCGAGTTGGGTAAAAACAAAGCACTGGGCGCAATGGCAACTGCTACCAATTACCGGGGTAAGGAAGGGGCGTATGCACCCGCTAATGCAATAGATAACAATCCGGATACTTATTGGGCAACAGATGATGAGGCGACTTCCGCTTCGCTGGAAATAAATACCGGTAAGTTGCAAACCATCAAATACGTGCTGTTGCAGGAATACATCAAGCTGGGACAACGGGTAAAATCATTTACCGTAGAAGTGCAGAATAATGATGGCTGGCAGCAGGTAGCAGCAGGTACTACCATCGGATACAAACGCATATTGAAACTCTCACCTGTGAAAGGCGGCAAGGTTCGGATCAATATTACGGCATCAAAAGCCTGTCCGGTTATTTCCAATGTAGCCATTTACTAATAACAAGTACAATCAATAGAAATAATAGTATGGGCATAAGTAAAAGATTGCTGGGTAGTTTACTGGGCATCTTGTTCACAGGCACTGTTATAGCGCAGGGGAATCATACGTTCGAAATAAAGGATGGACAGTTTATCTACGATAACAAACCGGTTCAAATACATTCGGGTGAAATGCATTATGCCCGTGTACCGGCGCCCTATTGGCGGCACCGGTTGAAAATGATAAAGGCAATGGGGTTGAACACGGTGGCCACCTATGTGTTCTGGAATTACCACAACCCATCACCGGGTGTATGGGATTTCACCACCGGCAGTCATAACATCAGGGAGTTTCTGCGCATTGCCAAAGAAGAAGGGATGTTTGTTATTCTGCGGCCCGGTCCATATGCCTGTGCCGAATGGGAGTTTGGCGGATACCCCTGGTGGTTGCTGAAAGACACCAGCCTGGTGGTAAGGGCTTACAACCAGTCGTTTTTAGATTCCTGCAAAACATACATCAACAAACTGGCTGAGCAGGTAAAAGACCAGTTGGTAAGCAATGGCGGGCCCATTATTATGGTACAGGTGGAAAATGAATTTGGTACTTATGTGTCGCAGCGAAAAGACATTCCAATCGCGGAGCATCGCCGGTATAACGAAGCTATCCATCAATTGCTTCTTCATTCAGGATTAACCGGTCCCTTCTTTACATCAGATGGAAGCGGATTGTTCGATGGCGGCTCTTTACCGGGGGTATTGCCAGCTGCCAATGGTGAAGGCAATGTAGAAAACCTGAAAAAGGAAGTGAATAAATACCATAACAACCAGGGACCTTACATGGTAGCGGAATATTATCCCGGCTGGTTACACCATTGGACGGAACCTTTCCCTAATATTCCCATCAAACGGGTTACGGAGCAAATAGAGAAGTATCTGACAAATGAGGTGAACTTCAACGTATACATGGTGCATGGCGGTACCAACTTTGCATTTACTTCCGGCGCCAATTACGATAAGGACCACGACATACAACCCGACCTCACCAGTTACGACTACGATGCGCCTATTACCGAACCGGGCTGGGCATCGTCCAAATACCTGGCCGTGCGGGAACTGATGAAAAAATATGTAAAATATCCCGTGCCTGATATTCCTGCCCAGATACCGGTGATCACCCTGCCGCCTATACAATTGAACAGGTCGATGGACCTATTTGACTGGAAAAAGACGATTCGTCCGGTAGTGGCAGATACTCCAATGAACTTTGAGGCATTGAACCAGGGGCACGGATATGTGCTGTATAGCAAGCAATTTACACAGGCGGTGCAGGGTACTTTACAGGTAAACGGGTTGCGGGATTTTGCCGTGGTATATGTAAATGGAAAAAAAGCAGCGGTACTGAATCGGGTGAAAAAAACGTATTCAGCTACTGTAGATATTCCGGCCAATGGCACACTGGATATTTTGGTAGAGAATATGGGCCGTATCAATTATGGCAGTGAAATAGTACATAACAACAAAGGCATTATTTCACCGGTGCAGATCAATGATCAACCAATCACCGGTAACTGGAACATGTACAAACTGCCATTCACCCAACAGCCTGTTGTACATTCAGGCAAGCAAAAGGAAGGAAAGGCAGCGTTGTACAGCGGTACGTTTACCGTAACCAAACCGGGTGATGTATTTTTAGATATGCACAGCTGGGGCAAAGGCATCATCTTTGTGAACGGGCATAACCTGGGCCGCTACTGGCAGGTTGGTCCGCAGCAAACGTTGTACTTACCCGGCTGCTGGCTAAAAACCGGAGCGAATAGTATAGTAGTATTTGAACAATTGAACGATAGTATAGAGCCTGTGATACCTACTGTAGCGAAGCCCATATTGACGGAGCTGAAATAGTTAATTAGTTATTAAGTTATGGGGTTCGTAAGTTCCAGGTTGATGAGATCAACTAAGAAACTCAATAACCTACGAACCTAATAACCTGGAATTTTAACCAATCTAACATCTTCCATCATGAATAAAAGCATTTTATTTCTACTAAGCTGCTTCATTGTAATACATGCATCGGCACAAACCAATGCGGTTTTCCGAAATAGCCAACAACCCATGGAAACCCGGGTAAATGATCTGCTGCATCAATTGACCCTGCCCGAAAAGATTTCCCTGTTGGGGTATCGCAGCAAGGAAGTAGAACGGCTGGGCATTCCTGCTTATAACTGGTGGAACGAAGCATTACATGGTGTGGCCAGGGCAGGGGTAGCTACTGTTTTTCCACAAGCCATTGGTATGGCAGCTACTTTTAACGATGACCTGTTATTACAGGCAGCCAATGTTATCTCCACAGAAGCCCGGGCCAAATATAACCTGTCCCTGGCACAAGGCCGGCATTTACAATATATGGGCCTCACTTTCTGGTCGCCCAATATCAATATCTTTCGCGATCCGCGCTGGGGGCGCGGACAGGAAACTTATGGGGAAGATCCTTTCCTCACGGCACACATGGGCACCGCGTTTGTAAAAGGATTGCAAGGCAACGACCCCCGTTATTTAAAAGCCTCGGCCTGCGCCAAACACTTTGCTGTACACAGCGGGCCAGAGAACGGCCGCCATACCTTTAACGCCATCGTTGATGAAAAAGACCTCCGCGAAACTTATCTCTATGCCTTTCATGCGCTGGTTGATGCCGGTGTGGAATCTGTGATGTGCGCTTACAACCGCGTGAATGATCAGCCTTGTTGCAGCGGCAACTATTTGCTGAACAATATCCTAAGAAATGAATGGAAATTCAAAGGACATGTAGTGACCGATTGCGGCGCACTCGATGATATCTTTATGCGGCATAAAGTAATGCCTTCTGGCGTGGAAGTAGCTGCCGCTGCGATCAAAGCCGGGGTGAACCTGGATTGTTCAAACGTTTTACAAAACGACGTAGCGAAAGCCGTAGAACAAAAACTGCTGACCGAAAAAGACATCGACAGCTCGCTGGCACATCTGCTGCGCACGCAGATAAAACTGGGTTTTTATGACGATCCAACCGCCAATCCCTTTCATTCTTATGGCGCGGACAGTGTGGCCAATGCTGCCCATTCAGCCCTTGCCCGGGCCATGGCACAGCAAAGCATGGTGTTGTTGAAAAACGATAACCGGCTATTACCGTTGGATAAAAAGAAATATCCTGCCATCATGGTGCTGGGCAGCAATGCTGCCTCTATGGACGCCCTGCTGGGTAACTATCATGGCGTAAGCAATCGCGCGGTTAGTTTTGTGGAAGGTATTACCAATGCTGTAGATGCCGGTACCCGCGTAGAATACGACCAGGGCAGCGATTATAACGATACAACCCACTTCGGCGGGATCTGGGCTGCGGGCAATGCCGACATTACCGTAGCTGTAATAGGATTAACGCCGGTGTATGAAGGGGAGGAAGGGGATGCCTTCCTGGCCGCAAAAGGTGGCGACAAACCCGACATGAATTTACCGGCTGCACACATTGCTTTTATGAAAGCCCTGCGCAAAGCAAATAAGAAACCCATTATAGCTGTAATAACCGGTGGCAGTGCGGTTGATATCTCTGCTATTGAGCCCTATGCCGATGCCATCCTGCTGGCCTGGTATCCCGGTGAGCAGGGCGGTAATGCGTTGGCAGATCTCCTGTTTGGAAAAGTATCACCAGCTGGCCGCTTACCCGTAACTTTTTATCAGTCATTTGCCGATGTACCGGCTTACGACAATTACGCCATGAAGGGAAGAACATATCGCTACTTCAGTGGCAAAGTACAGTATCCTTTCGGTTATGGATTAAGTTATACCTCCTTTGCTTATGAGTGGCAGAAAATGCCCGCAAACATCCGCACAGCCAACGACAGCGTTTCATTTTCTATAAAAGTGAAGAACACCGGCAGCATGGATGGTGATGAAGTAGTACAGGTATATGTTGAATATCCGGCGGTAGACCGCATGCCGCTGAAAGAACTGAAAGCCTTTAAACGGGTACATGTAAAAGCCGGCGGTGAGGAAACCGTGCAATTGACCATCCCCGCAGCCGATCTGCAGAAATGGGACCTGGCCACCAACAGCTGGAAATTATATCCCGGCTCGTATAATTTATTTGCCGGTGGTAATTCAACGGACAAGAAGATTGTAGCTGCAATTAAAGCTGGTGGGAAGAAGTAAAGGACAATAGTCTTTATGTAAAAGGGTTTCGGAGCAGCAGCAGTCCGAAAATCGGCTGCAAAGAAGAACTTTGCTGATTACAAAACATAAAAATTAAATTTTATGAAACAGCAAACTTCAGCCGCTTCCGAAACCCAAACCAAAGGTAGAAACATAATCGATTATATCGGTAAAACGATTTGTGTAGGGATCGATGTGCATCAAAAGGACTACCAGGTAGCCAAGGTGTATAAAGGGATCTGTCTTGGTAATCATCGTATGGCAGCTGATAGTGACGCATTAATTAAACATTTGCGCAGTCATTATAGTGGGGCTGATTTTAAATGTGTATATGAGAGTT
>NZ_FOCZ01000007.1 GCF_900110245.1 Niastella yeongjuensis | reverse complement strand
TCAAAAAGCTGCAAAGCAAAACGATTACAGAAAAAGCGCCTGAAGTGGTCAGCATCGCCGGAATGGCAGACGCGTAAAGTCACGATGGTGGTCAACATTGCCGGAATGACATCTGGCAACTTTGTGCACCAGGGTGGTCAGCATCACCGGAATGATCCGGAACAAACCAACAAATAGGTGGTCAACATCACCGGAATAATCAAATCAACTTACTTAGAGAAGGGGTGGTCAGCATGGCCGGAACAAGTGGTCAGCATCATCGGTACAGGTGGTCAGGATGGATCGGATTATACACTGCAAACTACCTGTATATGCGCTCCATTTTTTATAACATTCGGGTACAGGGAAGTTTGTAGCTTTCCGGTTTCCAGCAGAATGGTGTTGGAATAATAGGTCGAATCCTTGTCGGTTACCTTAATACGATAGTAATTCTTTCCTTTTCCGGGCAGATCGTGTTTAAAGTCGAAATTAAAGGTACAGGCATCCCATCCTTTCGGTTTGCCGATGCTGCTGAAATTAATTCCATTATCGCTTTGTTCTATATCGAATATGGCCCATTTGCGCAGGCACCTGAATATCCAGCTCAGTACATTGGCTCGTCCCTGTGGTTGACCGTTAAAGTTTTCAACCATTAACGGAGTTCCCTTACGGTTGGTTTGTACGGTAAATCCGCCAAAACCGCTGGCATCGAAGGTGATTTCCCAACGTTTGGCTGTTGTATTCCATACGATGTCACTGTCGGCAGGATCTATGAGCAAACCATCATCGCTGTAACTACAGGGAAGTCCGGTACCATTACTGGTGCTGCCTTTATAAAATGCGATGCGTACATTGGCTTTACCAGCGGCATCGCCCGGGTTAGCCGGCAGGTTCAGGTAGCTTAAGAAATCGGCATTGAATGCGGTGAACTCAGCCTGGGTAAAGAACAAGGTAACCCTGCCTGTAGCCGATGCTGCATTTGCGGCAGGCAATAACTGGTAATGCCGGGCCACAAATGGAATACCGCAATCATGAGGCACGTTCGACTCTATCCATACATTGGCGGTAACAGTACCACTGATTGCACTGGCGCTGGCCGGTGATACCTGTGCAATAAGGCGGCAGTTGTTATCAACGAACAGGTTGCTGGTGGAAATATCCCTGCTATTTTTGGTGTCCTTTGTAACCAGGTTGGCTATCATCAGCGGCTGGTTGTATACTACGGAGCGGATCTTGTAATCGAAACCTGGATCTACCCAGCTAATTCCATCTCCTGAAGTAAGCGAACGATTGTCGAGGCGGGTGTTTTCGCGGCGCAGGCTCCAGTTGGCTGCGCTGCCTGAATCCCGGTACACCACTACATAATAATCGGCGCCATTTGTTACAGCAATATTCAAATTGCTAAGGTCAACATAATTCCATGTAAAGGCGCTGACCGTAGTATCGGGCAGTAGCAACTTCCCCAGTAACGCACCGGGTATGCCGGCATTATCGGCGCGTACTTCCATTACCAGGGCTGTTTTTGTAATGGAGGTATGGTAATAAGCACCCCCTAAACTGCCGGTTATATCAGGTGTAAAGCGGGTGGCAATACGTTGCGTGGTGAGCGTTACACCCAGGTCTTCCGGAACAAGATTGGAAGCATCGTATTGATAGGTTTTACGATTCACCGGCGAACAATTGAACCCAGCCCCAACGGCCCGGTAAATATCCAGGCGGCCGTAACCCCAGGTAGTATTAGGCGTGGGGCCGGCCGTTTCGGTCAATGAGTCTTTGGTTGTATTGGAAAAAAGCAGGTTGCGCAGCTGCGAAACGTTGGCAGTTGGATTTGCCTGTAACAACAAGGCTACCGCCCCCGTAACCACAGGGGCCGACATACTGGTTCCCTGGTTCTTTCGATATAGCCCCGGGTAAATGATATCTGTCACAGCGGCCGCACTGGTGCTGGAGAATGCCGAGATCACATGTTGCCCAATGGCAGCGATCTCTGGTTTCAATACCCCATCGCGGCGCGGGCCATGGGAACTGAAGGTAGCAATGGCATCCATTCTGGCGGTGGTGCCGTAAACAGCGCCATTGGCGGCATAGGTATACCAGGAAGGTCTTCCTACATAAGCTGCTGTGGTGATGGCTGAAGTGGCATTACCCGGTGATCCCACGAGGTAGTCACTGTTGCCACCCACAAGTGATAACGCAGAGAACGAGGCATTTCTGTAATACATCCAACCGTGTAACGACAGCGTATTGGTGGTATTGTTGGCGAGCGAAAGCGTCCAGGTGCCTGCCGGATTGATCAAATTGGTGCCATTCCTTTGAACATATATATCTATATAGCGGTCGCCATTGCCCACATCAATTTGATTGCTCAGGAACACATTGAAGCCATTGCCTAATACCTGTCCGAAAATATTCTGGTTGGTATTGGCAGTTACTGATCCACCATCGCCCGGCGCAGAAAAAGTAGCCGAAATATTGCTACTATCGTTTACGTACACGCGGTATTGAAAGATGTCAGGCGCTGTAACGGCCGGCACATTGAAGGAGACCGTTCCGGTGCCGCTAGCAGCTATACTCAACTGGTTATGGATATTGCTGCCATTATCGTTACCGGCAGAAATTACCACTGCCCGTCCGGGCCCGGAGGCGGTAAAATCATCCGCTACCAGTTCGTATTCGCGGGAACCATCATGAGGACCAAACTGACTACCAATGCTCATATTCAAAACAACCGGCTTTCCCAGGGTGGTGGCCAGGTTTTTCAAATAAGCAATGCCATTGATCACATTGGTGTTTGAAAAAGAACCGTCACCGCCTTTGATAACAACGATGTCGGCCTCGGGCGCCATACCAGTGTATTTGCGGGTAAGGGGCAGGGCAGCGCCATTTCCGGCGGCAGTGCCAGCCACATGGGTACCATGGCCATTGATATCGCGTTCCCGGACGAAGTTCGCAGGCGTACCATCGAGCTCATCATTGATCTGTTCCCGGGTGTATTCAACTCCATAACCCATACCTACAGGAGAAACTTCTCCGGCAACAGGGGCAATGGTTTGGTCCCAGATCCGCAGGATACGGCTTTTGGTAGAATCATTGGGATCGCGGAAGTCGCGATGCAGCCAATCGATACCCGAATCAAAAATGGCAACGATAACGCCCTTGCCCTTGTATACCGTGTTGTTCAGCTTTCCCTGGTGTAACAGGGAAGCGCCGCTGCTGGCAACTGCAATGTCGTTGTGCAATTCATCCATCACGGGCGCAGCGATGTAATTAACGGTGGGCAAATTCGACAGCTGCGTTATTTGTTCCGGCGTAACCCAGGCCGTTACAAAATGCGGGTACACCGCATTTACCAGTACACCACTACTGCGAAGCGAGTTGGCATCGGTCGTATATACGATACAATCATAACGCTGGCCGCCAGGCTGGCCGGGGGCCACCTGTACCTGCGTGGGCCTGGTTTTAAATGCGGGTGAATAAGTCCCTGCTACATGCCGCGCATTGAGTTGCGTTATCACAAATTTGAATGCGGGATCGATCTTATCTTCCGGTGACCGGTTCTGCGTATAACCGGCTACGCATAGCAGCACTGAAAATAAAGTGAGCAGGATTGATTTGTTCTGAAAAAATGTTGCGACAGGAGCGTACACAACAAGAGGATAACCCTTGGGAGTAGATTTTCTCATAGACCAGGTATTTGATTATAGTTTAATGGATATAAGCAATTTAACGAAAACTCACGTTCACTGTTTCAGGGGATTTGGGTAAGTTGGTTGTGTAGGATGCATTTTAATCGGATGCCGTTAGTAACTACACTGGGCTAGCCACGGCCGTGACTGTCCGCGGAGAAACGAAGATAATGGCAATAAGCTTGGTGGCGTGAATAATACAATCTACTTTTTTTAGTAACGTGTCTGATGCCCAGTCGCTAATGATTAACCGACGTAATCATAGCGATTAGTTTATTCATAGGTTACAAAAAAACAGGCGTTTTAAAAAAGGTGTTTTTCCGGGTATTAATCCTGGAGAAGGTTTGTAAATTCAGGTAAAGAAAAGATGCGAATGAACGGAGTAGCCGAAAATCCGACAAAGAGTAGGCAATTAAATTCAATTAAAATGTCAAGCACAAAATTCACCCTGGAACTAAAAGGCATCGAACTTCCAAAATCAACACAGGAAGAGATCAGCAAGGCGCTTAATCAAACGCTGATGCATAAGATAGGCGAGCTTGATCTTGCTCCCGAATCAAGCGAGGCTCATAGTAATTCTAATTCTCCATTTTATTTAAATAAGTTTCGTATTGATGGCGGAGAAATTGCAAAATTATTGAATAAGGATTTGTTAAGTCAGATAGAGAAGGAATTAAAGATTCCAAAAGAGGATAATTTCTATATTGCCAAGAATGCAATACATTAAAATGGAAAGCAAGAAACATGTTTGTCCAAGTGCTCCTTTATATGAAGGCTCCAGGCTTCTCGGTATAGTGAATGAAAATAATGAAGTCAGTATATTGACAGAGCCAATGGAAATAGATGATGTTTTTATAGCCTCTGCCAGTAAAGGGAAACTACCGGAGCAAAAATTTCGCTTTACAAATAAATGTGTCAAAAGCGGTTGTAAGCAGTGGACAGGGGAGCAATGCGGAGTTATAAAAAGAGTGTTAGAGAATATCGAACAATCTACAATTAAAAATGAGCTTCCTGAATGTAATATCCGTTCAGAATGCAGATGGTTTGATCAGGAAGGAATTAGTGCTTGTAAAGTCTGTACCTCAATTAAATACATTAACTATATCAGTTAACTGGATAAATTTACTAAACCCCTTAGAAAAGCCTCACTCCATTGTTGTGAAGTGAGGCTTTTTCCTGTATAGCCCTGAAGCCATGTCTGAACCGGGCCTCATCCTTGTGTGAACCATGTGTCAAATATGTTGCTTCTCTAATGGACCACACATGGTTCACACATGGTTGACACAACGATTAAGCAATATAGATACATACCTGCGGCACTCGTCCCCGGTTTGTTGCTGTTCGTCCCAGGATCCGTCATTTGAAAAGGATATTACCCTTAGCGAATGTTAATCGTCCCGGGTCTTTCCGAAGCCCGTCCCGGGTTTCACACAAGCTCGTTCCATTTTCCTGCACCCAGTCTTTTTAAATCCTACTTTTGAGTGGTGAAAACAGTGCAATTTTATATCAGGATGTTATGTTGGGCCATGTTGCTTTTTGCGGCATGCCATACCCCGGCAACGGAAAATAAAATTATTCCCATCAATGAAAAACCCAACGAAAATGGGGAAGTCAATATTGTTTTGGAAAAAGTATTGAACCACCAGGCCGGGAATGCAATAACAAAGGTTACTGTTGCCTACGATCCCTATTTCAAAACACCCAAAAAATACCTTGGCTTTTCCCTCCGGCAACTGCTCGAAGCTACCTGGAAAGCTTCCAAATTTGATACCGCCAATGCCATGGTCATTTTTGAATGTAAAGATGGTTACAATCCGGTCATGGACCTTTCGAAAATCTATGGCCCTGTAAATGGCTATATTGCGTTTAAAGACTTAGACCAGCCGGAGGACAATGACTGGCCAGACTCCCTTAGCCAGCATTTTAGCCCTTATTATCTCGTTTGGGACCAGGCACAGAAAGACGATCAATCTCTTTTCTGGCCTTATGGCCTCACCACGATCCGGTTGATCCCGAAAAAAGAAAAAGACAGATTAATTGTCCCCGATAGCAGTAACCCTGCTTACTCCGGTTATTTAACATTTAAAGACAATTGTATTAAATGCCACTCCATCAATAAAATTGGCGGCTCCTTCGGTCCTGAATTCAATCTCCCCAAAAACATAACCGAATACCGGGATGAACAACAGATCATCTCCTTTGCAAAAGCACCTTCCTCTTACCGGTACAATAGCCGCATGCCAGCGATCACCAACTTATCAGACCAGGAATTTGAAAAGATCATCCTATATCTGAATTATATGAAAGATCACAAGTATGATCATTAGTTCAATAAACTACTTATGGCCTACTTTCGGGGAAGTTGATAATCCTATCGCTCGTACATGCCGCTTTGGCGCTCGCCAATAGCCGTTAGCACTTTGTCAAGCTTACCTAATTGGTTTAATTCAAATCCGATCTCTGAAAGAGACATTGTTGTACTGTCGCCACAGCCCTGCGGCCACCAACGTGAAATAATATTGTACCTGCCATTTTCTATAGCCTCAAATATCCAGGTCTCTCCGTCTAAACCACTATGGCAGGAGGTATCTTCACCAAGCGTCCAGAAACGGCAGGTGTCTAAACGTTTTGAGATATTGTCGTACAGCGTGTCACGAAACATAAAATGCGTTGTTAACAGCAATACTCCGGTATGATACCCGCCGTCTCCATTGGTTACCTTCGTAGTTAAAAAAGATTTATCGCCTTTCTTTTCCACTACAAAGCAATAGGGGCGCCTGAAACAGGGCACTACTATTATTCTAAACCATTTTTTTAAGGTATCAATTTTAGTGGTGTCAATATACTCTTCTTCAAACGCAAAAGGAAAAGCATTGTCACTATATTTTGTATTAATGCCGGGATAGTTTGTCCTGAAAAAATGGGCAAATGTTTTCGTACTGTCCTTTTCAAATTGCCCAAAGCCATATCTCCCGGATAAACTGTCTGCAAAATATTGTCTTATTTCTTCTTCTGTCAAGCCCTGTGGTTTGTTAGTTTTTTGAACGGTGCTATTACACGCTAACAAAAAAAATAATAATGTTGTAAGGAGTTTAATTCCAGTGTTGGTTGTTTTGTTTTCTTGCAAAATGGGTATTTATTATATTGAAAGGGAGTTGTGCTGCTGCAGTTCTAAAGTACGTTTATTCTCATAACTTTGCCCAAATTTATAATCCCGGGCAACTGGCCACCCTTCCAATTTTGTTAAACAGCCCGAATGATAAAACTTACATAATGCAATTATTTCGCATCTGCGAACGGTAAGTCAACTCTCAAAAATCATTCGTTATGGGTTAAGCAGCGAACAGGAAAGCCGTCCTGCTCAGGCAGGCTTCACTCCGCTTCTTTGAATTTTGGGTGTTTTAACGGTTTTTTATTCAATGAATAAAACTTAACTTAACCTACAATACTACTCCTCTTTTGAATTCGTATCAACCATAGCTACCTCATACTGACAGCTCTTCTTGTCCCTGACACTCATCTGCCATACACTACATAGAAAACAGCTCATAAGAATAACCATTAAATCTATCATCATGACTGAGACTACTGTAGACAACTTAACTGGCATACGCATAGATTGGGAAGATCTCTATCGCGACCTGAAAGACCACCGCGCCATCCTGGCATTAGGCCCTGAATTCTATTCCAGCGACGGGCTTTCGCCAAAGGAAAAGTTGTACCAACATCTAATCAAAAAGCCAGATCACGGGATCCTTCACTTCTACCCAAACAACGGCATTTTCCTGTTCCAAAGTCCAAAATATAAGAGTTACGCCCAGCGGGATGCTTCGGAGTATTACAAAACAATAGAACCCGAACCGGAAGAACTTCCGCATATTATGGATCTGCCATTTAGAATGATCATCAATACCAGCCCATCCCAAAAACTTTTTAAGAAATATAAAGAACGCATAGGCACCTGCCAGTTCGACTATTTTTCATGGAACCCTCATAAAAAGTACCAGGAAATATCCGATCCGGATAGAAACACTCCGTTAATTTATAACCTATTTGGATCTACAGAACATTTTGAATCCCTGGTGCTCGATTTTGAAGACATTTTCGATCACCTGAAATCATTATTGAACAATGTGAATGTGCCTGATACAATCCGGTCTGTTCTAAACGAAACAGACACTTTTATTTTTATTGGCTTCCACCTTCAGAAAATGGACACCCAGCTTTTGTTCCGGTACCTGAACATGAAAGAGCATTGTTTTGATGACAGGAAAAAAAATTACACTACCAGATCGTTCATCGACGATAGTTCCGAATCCTTCTTCTGTAAACAATTCAATATAAAATATTATGGGGCCCCGGTTGAGTTCATCCGGGAAATGCACAAAAGTTATTTTGAAAGCATAGCCAAGGAAGATAACTATATGATCAGACAAACGTCCATAAAGAAATTGATCTATCACTATATAGAGGAAGACAATATCGACAGGCCCCTCGACATCCTGACGTTGTATACAATCAAAAACGAAACAGAGATCAACGATCAGCTGATATTGATCAAATCAAATTATTCCAGATACAACTATCTAAGCAACAAAAGACTGGAGAGATTCGACGTACTGGAAATTGAAAGGACCAAAATAAAAGCCCGCATTCTTGAATTATTAAATAACCTGCCTGACTAATGGAAAATACCGTTACATACCGCTATCCCGGCGTACGTCCATTCGCAGAAACAGACAGCGATGTGTTCTTTGGCCGCAAAGAAGACGTCAGCAAATTGTATAAACTGATCATGCTCGAAAAAACAGTTATACTTTTTGGCAAATCTGGACAAGGGAAAAGCTCCATCCTGAACGCAGGAATTCTCCCCATGCTGAAAGATAAAAAAGCATCGCAACGATTTCAATATTTCCCAATTGATATCCGGGTTGGCAAAGTAGAAGGCAAAGAGGAATCCCCCTTAAAAAAATTGATCTTAAAGTTAAATGAATTATTGCCTGACACAGAAGAATCTGCTTTTCTGGAAGATTATTGTCAACCCGATTCCCTATGGCTACATATCAAAAGAAAACAGTCCATAGAACACCATCGGTTTATTCTGATCTTCGATCAATTTGAGGAGTTCTTCGCTTATAAAGAAAAAGACCAGTTTACTTTCAGGTGGGAACTGGCTGAAATTCTCACCACCGAAATACCTCAGCATCTTCATGAGAACATGGATAAAATGAGCGAAGCGAATCAGTTATTTCTTTCAAAACACTTCGACGTAAAGATCGTCTTTGCTATCCGGTCCGATCGTTTGAGCCTATTTCATTCAATAAAGGATGCCATTCCATGTATTTTTAATGGCCAGTATGAGATCAAAGGCCTGCGACATGAACAGGCAAAAGAAGCAATTATAGAACCCGCCAGAATAAACGATGAAAAATTTACCATCCACACATTTGAATACGATCCCGCTTCTCTGAATATAATTTTAAGCGAATTAACCGGTATACAGGAAGATGGTAAAGAAACCATTGAAGCATTTCACCTGCAGATCATTTGCCAGGGTTGCGAAATTAAGATAGAAGACAAACTAAAAAAAGGGGAGATAGATGCTGTAATCAATGTGGAAGACCTACCGGAATTTAAAAATCTCTATGAACAGTATTATACCAGGCAGATTGAACGGCTGCCCGGCAACTTGAAAGGCCAGGCTCAGGAATTCCTGGAACATGAATTTATTTTTGAAGACGAGCGCACCGGCGAAAAAAGAAGACTGAGTGTCGATGGCAACATTCTTCGTAGAAAAATTGCGGAGACCGGCGTTAAAGAAGACTTGCTGGCCATACTGGAAAACTCATTCCTGATTCGACGGGAAGCGAATTCCGTAGGTGGATTTAATTACGAAATATCCCACGATACCATCCTGGAACCTATTCTCAAAGAGCGTGATAAAAGAGTACTACACGCTTTTATGGACAAATATTACAAGGTACTGCTGAAGAAAGTAAGAAGAAAAACAACCCAGAAACTGATTGCCGGTGGAATGCTCATTCTTCTAGTCTCCTGGTTCCTGGCCTGGAAATGGGATCCTTTGTACTTCAATTACATTACTTACATGAATTCCGGAGAGAAAAGAACAAAACCTGTAATTAAGCATAATGATAAGCTAAACGCAGTCGTCAGCTACCTGACAGATGATTTAAAAAATGCCGCAAAACAGATCAATCATGATACGTCCATCCTGCCATGGGAATCTTCACAGATCATTGCGGCTTTGAATAAAGAGGTGTCCGATTCAGCAAAAGAGGATTTCTACCAACTGACCTCCGGTAAAATAGATGCCAACCAGTGTTGTTGCTGGAATGAAAGGAAAAATGAAAAAGACCTGGGGGTAACCGGCTGGGTCACCTCATCCATAGGCATATTAGGGTTACTTAAAGATTATCCATGTAACAGCATCGACTCATTGATGTCGTATCAACTGGAAGATGGTTCCTGGAGCATGGTACCGATTGAAAAAAACCTGACTAAATATGGCTCCACTTATGCCACCTGTCATGTTCTTAGGGCCTTGCACAACAACCTGCCCAACATTTCCGACGTAACATACCGGAGAAAAGTGGAGCAATCTATAAATGCCGGCGCTGAATGGCTACTTAAAAACAGGTTTGGCACTACACCCGCATTGTGGAATGATTATCCCAAAGTTAAAAACTATGAAAGCCTGTTGTGTAAAAGCCTTTCAGGCCTGGCCATTCACACGCTGAATATAATCAGGTATGCAACCCCTGAACTCAACCGGAACTGGCTCAGTAATTTAAAAAAATCAGAAGACACTACCGATATCGGCTATCGTGAACGCAGCGGCATGTTATACCAGACCAGTGCCTCCAGGGTCTACTATGGAGATTTTACCAGACACCTGTTAATTCCATGGATCATCATTGCAACTGTCGATGCCTACAAAGATGGAAATTTTGAACAGCAGGTAGCTGCTAATATGCACCTCAACAAAATACTGGAAAGACTTAACAAAGAAACCATCGCCGATTATCCCTACTTTACAAAAGCGGAAATACTCATCGCACTCAGAACACTACAGGGGAATGGGTTTTCATTCAATTAATTCCGATAGTTATGGGCACCAGGCTATCATCTGTTCGAAATGACCTTGCAGGTAATAAACATGACAAAGTATTTTCCACCTTACTGGAGATCACCAGGCATGATACTGAACTGCAAAACCAGTTATTGGTATTGATGGCACGTTACAAAGAAATAAAGAAACTGGAGCTTATTGGCGCAATCAGTTCAGGAGATAGTTTTATGCACCGGGCTAACCTGAACATGTCTGTATTAACGCTGATCAGTCTGATAGAAGAACAATACCCCAATCAGGAAACTGGCGGGGTATTTATCTCTTACAGCCGCGCGGATGCAGCCACAGCCAACCTGATCAAAAAACACCTGACAGCTAATAATATCGACGTTGTAATTGACGAAGACAATCTGATTGGGGGAAGGGACATTGCTGCTTTTATCCGGGAAAGCATCCGTAAAACAGGTGTTACCCTGTCTGTCATTTCAAAGAAAAGCCTGTTGTCACCATGGGGGGCCATGGAAACGCTCACCACCTTTCAGCAGGAAAAGATCACGAATTCCCACAGATTTATCGGTTGTTACGTAGAGAAAGACTTTTTTAACCACAGCTTCACCGATGATGCCATAACAACGATAAACGAAGAATTGAGTCAACTAAGCGAATATAAAAGAAAAAGAATAGGCGAGGGGTTGAGCACCCGCGACCTTGATAATGAATTTATCCGATGGAGCGAACTTAAACAAAATATTGACGAAATAATAAGACGTTTACGGGAAAACCTGTGTATCGATGTACATGAGTCGGTTCTGGAAGCCAACCTCCCGAAAATTATTCAGGCAATCAGAAATACAAAGGAGTGAAAGCTTTAACCTCAATGCTCAAAAAAATCAGACAAGCCTCTTTTAATAGCCTGGATCCAGATCCCTTCATTGGCTTCATACCTTCCCGGTTTGCCATTAAGCATAGGCATATCTTTTGAACCGGCGTGGTGCAATCCGATCAATTGCCAGTTTTGATTAAACACAGGGCTGCCTGAACTGCCGCCAATAGTTGGCGTACGATAATGAATGCGGGGATCTTCGCTGTCTAACAAAACGTTATCGTATAACGACAGTTGCAGGGTGCCGCCTGCAGGATGGCCAATAATATAGATCCGGTTGTTTGCTTTTTCATTGCTTACCATTGGCTGGTAAAGCGAGACGGGATAAATAGCTATGTTTTCTGTCAGTTTCTGTAACCGAACCAATCCTTCCTCGTCAAAGCGAAGTATAGTTACGTCCAACTCTGTACTGGGTGATGACCAAATGATCTCTTTTATAGTGAATTTTTCCTGGTAATTTAAGATCTCAAAAATAACAACAGCCTCATCTGAATGTAAGGCCCCTTTTTTATTTTCTGCCGGGTCGTTGCTAACGACATGCGCATTGGTAATTAATACCAATTCAGTGCCCAGCTTTTCGTGAAGCGCTTTCCCCTGCAAAAGAAATCCGGTGCCCATCCCTTTATTAGTTTCTCTGCCAATACGGGCTACCGCCAAACAACGGTCTATCCCGGTTTTATACCAATCATATGAACTAAAGGAATCATAACTGAATACCTTTTCCAATCTGGCCGTTGAATTGTCCGTAACCTCCACTGCGTTTATCAATTGTTGATACGTTTTGGTAATGGTCTTCTGATATTGCACATCATTGGCATCGATGACAACCGTTCCCCCCTGACTCTTCAGCAATTCAGCACGGATAATAGGCAACAGCAAACTTCCCATTTCTGAATTTACGTCCAATTGCCACACTTCTTCCAACTGCCGCAACGTGCTCCTTAACTGGAATGCATCTATATATGGCATCCGTGCGTACCCGCTTATCCATTCCAGTGCATTCTTTGCGTCCTGTAAGGCAATACAGGCTTCCGCTGCCGTAGCAAAATCCCAGGCATCAGCTTCCTGCCTGTCGTATTTAGCTTCAATTACCTGTAGTATAGCGGTCGCCAGCTCCAGCGGATCAAACTTGGTATCGATCGTTATTTTATCTTTTTTTGCCCTGATCAATAACGCCACTACATTAATTCCATGCCATGTAAACACTGTTCTGTTGGTGTCATACACCTCATAATATGTTTTGATAGCCAGTTGAAGAAAGGCATGCAGATTAGGATTGGCAGCACCATATTTGTTAATATAGATCTGTTTAAAACTTCTGCCGAGTAAACCACGGGCCTCCATTTCTTCTGCCTTTGCTTCCATATTCGTGTCCGGTTCGTGCTGTGCATCTGAAATGAGCTGATTGAGTACTGAAATGGCTGCGGCCAGAAAATTCTGATCTATTAGTGACTGGGCATATAATTTTCTGATAGTAAAATTGCTTCTGTTTGTAAGTATCAGGGCTTCGCCAACCTGTTGCACCAAATCAAATTGTAAATTATTACGAAGGTCCCTCATGATCTCCTTACCGGTCTTCACATCGAATGGGGTAGCTGGTTCATAAAGATTGGAAATAAGCTGTTCACAGATTTCCGAGACACCATTCCGGTCATAGGTTTTTAATTTGTGCTTCAAGGCACATTTGAGATCATACGCGGTCATGGCATAGTATTTAATGAATGCAAGCTATCTGATTTCAGGTGGATATCGATACCTTGTTGCACCCCTTATGCCGCTTAACCTTGCCTAAATTTATAATTCAGGGCAACTGGCAGGTCTTAACTCAGACTCCTGAACTCCACCGGCGTTTTCCCTGTCTTTTGTTTGAAGAGTTTATTAAAGTATTGGGGGTATTCGAATCCCAGGGAATAGGCAATTTCTCCTACTGATTTCCTGGTGCTTAACAGGATGTTCTTGGCTGCTTCTATCAAATAAAAGTGAATATGGTCCTGGGTGTTTTTGCCGGTTTCTTTTTTCAGCAGATCGCTCAAATAACTGGGTGATAAATGGACCTGTTCGGCCAGGTATTTTACAGTGGGCAGGCCCGAATCGGAGATGTCGCTTTTTTTGAAATACTCCTTCAGCAATTTTTCTATTTGAACCACCACCGTGTTGTTAGAACTCTTCCTGGTAATGAATTGTCGTCCATAAAACCGGGTGCAGTAATTCAGTAATAGTTCAATAGTAGAAACAATGATCGTTTGACTATGTACATCTATGTTTTCCTGTAGTTCTGCCTGAATTTTTAATACGCATTCGTATAAGATCTGTTTTTCTTTGTCCGACAAATGAAGCGCCTCGGATATTTCGTAAGAGAAAAAACTATAGTCATTCATTTTATCATTCAGGGAAGTAGCCCTGATCAGATCGGGATGAAAAAACAAACCCCAGCCCTGCATGTTCTCTAGTGCTTCTGAATCAGTGTCCATTTCAATGGCCTGGTTGGGTGCCAGGCAAATGAGGCTGCCATCCTGAAAGTCAACAATCTTTCGGCCGTACTTTACCGAATTGCTTTGACAGGTTTTAAACATCACCGTGTAAAAATCCGCTGTCACGGTTGTCTCCTCGATGATGTGCTCGCTTACCTGGCTAAAATCCACCACTGCCACCAGGGGGTGATGGATCTTAGTCAAATTAAAAAATTTAAACAGGTCAGCGATTGTTTGGAGGTGAACAAATGCACTCATGATAATAAAAGTAACTTTTTTAACCTAAAGTCCGAACTGGTTCTTTATACCGCCAATAAAAGTGGCGTCGTCCAATTGCTGGCGGTTCGCAATAATTGCTTTTGCATCTTCGCCTGCAGTATACCTCAGTTGACTGGTGCCATCGGTAGCGGCTTCATAGATCACCTGGGCCACCACACTGCCAGGTGAAGCGTTCTGGTACATGGCCGGGATCATCGATAACATCTTTCCAACCAACGGTTGATATTCGGTGATGGATTCATCGTTGCTAAAGTCAAATGAGCGGCCGCCAAAATCAGTGGCAATAGCGCCGGGTTCAACAATCTTTACATGTCCGCCAAATTGTTCAACCTCATAATTTAAAGATTCTGAAATGCCTTCCACCGCGAACTTGGTGCCATGGTATAAAGCGCCTAACGGAAAGGTTATTTTACCGCCAATGGAGGAGATATTAATGATAACACCACTTTTGTTTTGACGAAAATGGGGGAGGAGAGCCTTAGTAACATCGAGCAGTCCGATCACATTGGTGTTAAACTGGCGAATGATCTTTTCCTTGGTGAACGTTTCCAGGGGTCCATAAGCGCCATATCCTGCATTGTTCAATAACACATCAATTTTGCCGAATTTGCCAATACCTTCCTTCACCGCCTTGTTGATGGAGTCTGTGCTCAACACATCGAGTGCTGTTACCAGCACATTGGGTAAAGTTGTCAGTTCCTTTTCATTTTCGGGTTTCCGCATAGTGGCAACCACATTCCATCCTTTTGATTGAAACAGTTTAGCGGTTTCTTTTCCTATGCCGCTGCTGGCGCCTGTAATAAAGATTGTCTTGTTCATTTTAATAAGATTTAATTGATGATGTAAAGGTCTTACTAAAAGCGACCCGGCCAATAATACGAATTCTGGATAGTTGTATGCTTTTTACGGATTAGGGGGTAAGTACCCATATTTTAAAATTACGATATATTATCTGGCTATTTCATACTCGCGTTGCGCCACGCCGCCAATGATCCCCAGTCCATTTTCGATATTGTTGAACACGATCACTTTCTCCGACAGGCCATCTTCGTTCTTTTCCGCGGCCATGGAAGCGCTGTTCAGGTAATTATAGCTATTGGGCGTTAACGAGGTTATTTCTACTATCATCTTTTTGAATTTGCCATCTGTATTGGCCCTGAAAAGAAATCGCGGACTGCGGCCATTGATTCGTTGATCTGTATCTGCTCCCTTTTCTGCCAGCAATACACGAACACTTCCTGTACGATGTCCTTGGCAGCAGCTTTATCGAGCAAATGCCAGTAAGCGGTTTCAAAAAGCGTTTCCCAGTATCGTTCATACAGTTCGGCATAGGCTGGTACATTACCGTCCATGATCATTGACCAAAGTTCGCTATCGGGTATTTGTTGCAGATCGGGTGGCGGCATATCGTATGTCAAAAATGGGGCTGAAGGTAGGAATTCACCTGTTAACAAGGAATTAAGACACAAGTAGTAAATAAAAATCCCGGCTTCACATATAAAGCCAGGATTTAATATAAATTAACAACAGGATTGTTGGTCCCCTTTGTCAGTTAGTGTCTGCATAAATGCCTACAACAGCGCTAACTGAAAAGCAGTTCCTTTTCCAGGCTCCGCACGATGGCAAGCCAGACAACAACGGGTATCACGACCGATTATAGGCGCGTTTACATTGAGAGACAGGGGTCTTACTATCTGGTAGGACCCTTTTTTTACCAATCCCTTGTTCCTATCAATTCCTCCGCATCAGCATCTTCAAACCCATAGGAGGCGGCAATAAATGCGAAATTTTCCCCTATACATTCCCGGGCAACGGTTTCAATTTCGCTGTCGTTCTCATAAAAAACATCCTGCAATTCATTGAATTTATCGGTAGCCGCGTGCGTCAACACATAAAGCGCATCCAGGTCTTTCGGGTGGGTGCGTTCTATTTCAAAACACAGTTCAACCAAAATATCCTTGCACTGATCAACGAGGTGGTTGGGAAAATAATCATCGTCGTACATATGTTCTAAAAATGCATAAGTGCCGACCGTCTCATTTTTGAGCTCCGATTGTTTTTTCATCGTCTTTAGGGGCAAATTTGGGGGCTTATAACGGATTGACCTGCGTTTTATTTTCCTGTTTCAATTTTTCTGTTAATTGTACAATGGCAGTCCATAAAACACCGGCTTCGCCTTTAAATCCCGACGAGCCTTTGGGTTCATTGGCAGGTGTATACCATTCGAAAAATCCTTTATTTGTCAATACACGCTGTAGCATGGGCGTAATGGCCTCCTGCGCCTCGTTCAGCAAATTATACCGGACCAATTGCATTACCATTCTGCCGCCAAACCAGGGAGGTTTCCTGGTCGGTTTCTACGGTATTCTTATGACCGGCATATTCCGGCGCCAGTGGGGTGTAATAATAATTGTAAGGAACATTGGTGCTTTTAGGTTTTGGAATATAACCATCGAGGACAGCGCCGTCGGGCTGCTGAAATTGAATAAAGGTGATGAGACTTTTTCTGATCCTGGCTTTATCGTTCACTTTACAGGCAACATCCATAAAAGTGTTGAAGTCCCTGATCCATACCTCGCCATAGCCATCGCCAGCATTGAACCCCTTTTTGATCAGTTGTTCGGCCATGGTTTTTACCGAATCGGCCGTGGAAAGAAAGTTTGTCTGCTGACTATAAGCAGCACCGCCTAAAAGCAGGCAACAGGAGAGGGCAGTCGTTCTGCAATTCATCGTACATCATTATGTATGTACATAGTTACAATTTAGTGGGGAGTAAACCAAAATCCAGCAGGCAACAATACAAAAGAGAACTGGCTGATGCCTTCCTGGATATTTATGCAGTGTGGCACTACGACTATATGTGCGATAAAGTGGAAACCTCCGAAGGACCGGATTCTTTTATTTACTATCTGCTGGAACTGTTGGCAGAAGCTGATAAATCAGATCCAACCCGTATTAATTATGAACAAAGGGCTTATTGTTACCAAACCCTGGCTGAACTGAAAAACAACCAGGAAGAACAGTTGGGTTATATAGACAAGGCCATCCAGGAAATACAGGAAGCATTAAAAACGCAACCGGATTCCAGTTCGCTGTACAACCAACTGGTTGGGTTCTTACTGAATAAAATAAAGTTCCGTAACCAATACAAAGATGAAGACTTTGCTGCAGCGCTTCCCTACTTTGAACATGCCTTATTAAACTACCGGAGTTCGAATCAGCTGACGCTTATATATAATTGACAGCTTAAGCAAGGTAATAGAAGATGTAGATTTTGATTCTCTGAAACAGGAAATAATCGCCTTAAATTAATTACTCTGTTTTTGCAATCGCAGTTTTAGGCGCTGTTATAACCTTTAATTGTTTGGCGTAATAATCGGCCAGGTCCTGTTTACCGCATTGTGCGGCTGCCAGGGCTGCACTGTTCAACCCATTGTACCGGTTTGGATGTTTCTCCAGGTCTGCCTGATAGGCCGCTAATGCCTTTTCAGGCTGTTTTATTTCAAGGAACAGGTCGCCCAGCAGTTCACGGGCGGGCAGTACTTCACCGGGCGTTACGGGATGTTTTTCGGTTTTGTCTTCCATTTCTGCCGCCAGGCCCATTCTTTCCAGTGCCAGGGCAGGGTTGCCTGCTTTCCAGGCTATCCAGCCTTCCGATGCTTTGAGCTGAATATCTACCTGATTGGCTTTATAAGATTCTTTTTTAGCTACCAGATCGTTGTGCAATTGATTCATGGTGGCCAGTTCATTCCTGGCGCTGTCCAGCTGATTAAGATGCACAAACCCCAGCAACCTGGCAAAATGAATAATGCTTAATTGCCAGGGAAATTGTTGCATGGGAAAACCGGCGGGCGTTGTAGTTAACTGAGTAGCTTCCTTCCACAACCTGTTTTCCAGCACATAGCGGACAGGAATAGCGGCAAAAGTATAAGCCCCTTTTAAATTGGGGGGCGATACCGCTTTAAACGTATTCAGGTAATCCCATTGTTCTTTGGCTTTCTTCAGGTCTTTCTTTTGTAAATACGCATACACCAGGTAATCCATGCCATGCAGCTCTTCATCCCAGTGCCCTTTTATACCTGCGTTTTCTGCATAACACCTGGCGGCGGCTATAGAGGCCAGGTTCGACTGAATACAATCATCCCACATGCCTAACCGGGTAAAGATATGCGAAGGCATATGCTGCGCATGGGCCGATGCAGGCGCTATGGATGCATATTTCTGAGCAGCCGGTAACGCCAATTGCGCCAATTCCGGAACATCGTACGTATGTATCAGATAATGAATGATGCCCGGGTGATAGGGCATGCCGGCATAGAGGCCATTGAGTATTTGACCGGCTTTCTTTTGATTGGCATAGGTTTTATCAGCGGGGTCTGCAGCTGCATCGAGTGCCAGTGCATAAAAGATGGCGGTCTCTTTATCGTTGGGATATTTCTGCTGCAGTTTTTGCATAGCTGCTTCATACTGGTTGCAACGGGTGCGGTGATCGAGCTTTTCCCAGTTGCTGTAATAATCGGTCAGGGCGTTGATATAATCGGTTTCTCTGGGTGTTTTAGGTTCGATAGAGCGGCCTATTTCCAGCGCTTTAGCACCTTTTGTAAGCTCTGGTATTTCGGGTGGTGTCCATAACGGATGATAATTGGCCATAGCCACGCCCCAGTAAGCCATAGCACAGCGGGGATCGCGGTGGATGATCTGTGCAAATACCTTTTCCGCTTCATCGTACTCAAAGGAATGCAACAGCGCTACGCCAAAGTTGAACTGATTGATGATGCTGTCATCACCGGAAATAATAAACGACACTTTGCCTACGCTTTTGTCATCTGGCCCGCATAATACTACATTACCTGTTTTCAGGTTAATGGCACTGATCTCCTTAGCAAGTGCGGGTTGTTTTTTTCCTCTGCAGGCAGTAAGCGATGTGGAGGCTATGAGCCCAACCGTTATAATCAATTTGAAGATATTCATGTTAGTACCGGTTTGAATGGCTTTTTAAATGCTGATTCCGTGTGCAGTGTACGGATGGCGTGTATCAAAGGGAGAAAACCGAACAGGCGTTGTTAACTAAAGATAGAAATATTATGTGGTATAACCATTTATGCATTCATGTATGTTGGTATTTTAACCCGGATCCCGCTTTTTATGAATATTTTATAGGTTTTGATCCTAATTTTATTTTGTTATTTTTACTTTTTCCGGTTTTTGAATTAACCTTAAAAAACAACCCATGAACCAAAAACCCTCAAACGCCTTTATTGCGGCGTCGTGGATTGCCCTTGGCGCCGGTATGCTTGGATTTTTAATAGGCTTGTGGCGCGCTGAAATGCAACTGAATGAAAAGGGATATTATTTTACGGTTTTAATGTTCGGTCTTTTTGCAGTTGTTTCTGTTCAAAAAAGCGTTCGCGACAGACTGGAAGGAATTCCCGTTACAGACATCTATTATGGCTTAAGCTGGTTCTGTACCATTCTGGCTATTGTGTTATTAACAGTAGGATTATGGAATGCCACTATTCTGCCCAGTGAAAAAGGGTATTATGGTTTTTCCTTTTTACTGGCTTTGTTTGGCGCTATTGCCGTGCAGAAGAATACACGCGATGGGAAAGCAGTTGAAAAAAAGGAGCCCAAAGAAAGTTAGTACTAAATAGCTTATTCGGCTTTATAAAATGCAGAAGTAGGAAGTGGGAGGTAGGAAGAACCGGAAATTTCATACCTCATACTTCTTACCTCTTACATCCCCAATACCACAAGTAGCTCAATCTGCCCCTAATTAGTTAACTTTAAATAAAAAATGGATAACAGGGGGCTTCTTTTTATACCTGATATCAGTGGTTTTACCCGTTTTGTTTCCGAAACGGAAATTGAACATAGCCGTTACATCATCCAGGAATTGCTGGAGGTGTTGATCAAATCTAACCGGCTTGGTTTACAGATCTCCGAAATTGAAGGCGATGCTATTTTATTTTACAAATTTGGTGAAGCACCTGCTTTGCCTGAATTATACAAACAGGTGGAAGACATGTTTTGCGCATTCCACCGCTGTTTAATTGCGTATGATCGCAGAAAGTATTGCCAGTGTGCAGCCTGTACTGCAGCTGTTGAACTCACCTTAAAAGTGATCACGCATTATGGTGAATTTACCGGTTATCAGGTACAACAGTTCAATAAGCTGATCGGGAAAGATGTGATCGTTGCACATCAGTTGTTGAAGAACGACATTAGCCAACATGAATACTGGCTGGTGACCAATAACCTGGTTGCCGGTAAAGAACCGGAAGACATTACCCAATGGATGCACTGGGAGATCAGTAATAAGGAAACCGAAACCGGAGTTATTCCCTATCATTATACTTTGTTAAGTGAATTGAAGGAGCGGCTACCGGCAGAACCACTTGAACCGGTGGTATTCACTGATAAAGTTAAAATACTGTCCCTGTCGAAAGAATATAACACAGACATCATTACCCTGTTTCATGCTACCGGTGACTTTTCATTTCGCAGCAGCTGGCAGGAGGGGATAGTTAAGGTAGAAGACATCGATCACCACCTGCCCCGCATTGGCATGCGTTGCCGGGTATATACAGAAAAAGGGGATAGGTATGTTTACAGCAGTAGTTATTATTATCAGCCCGACAAGATCCGCTTCAGTGAAACGGATGAAAAGAATGGTGACACCACTTATTTTACGCTGGAGAAGATCAACGATACCACCAGCCGGCTTACGCTGGACCTATACCGGAAAAGGAATTTTATTACACAGCTCCTGTCTGTGCTGGCTGGCAGGAATAAATTGAAAGGAAGTTATGAGCGGTCGATGGTCAACCTTGCAACGCTGTTAAAAAACAAAAGCTTCTGAACAGGAATCAGAAGCTTTTGAAAAGGTACAATACTGAGTTATTTTGAGCAGCATGTACATGTATTGGTTTTCATATAGGAATGCTAATGTGTAACCGGCAACCCTTTCCCGGCGAGGTAATGATCTCGCATTGTCCGTGCAGGGTGCGGGCGCGCTCTCTGATGTTAATTAATCCAATTCCATCTACCTGGTGGTCAGGTTCGAAACCAATGCCATCATCGTCAATGATCAACTCTACATGCCGGTCATCGGTTTCGAGTGTCATAACCACCGTCTTAGCTCTGCTGTGCTCTATTATGTTTCTGAATTGCTCCTGTAGGATACGATAGATATTGATCTTCTTGTAATCGGAGATCATGTCTTCATTAAAGTGATGGATCCCAAATAGGATATTGATTTTGTGGATTGTTTTGATGTCTTCAATGAAAGCTTTTACACTTTCGAGCAGGGTATCTTTTTGTAGTTTTTGCAATACCATTCCACGCGATAGTTTCCTGATCTCTTCTATTGCTTCTTTCAATAATTGAATCGTTACATCCTTTGCTTTTTGATTGTCTGCCTTATACACCTGAACAAGGTCCAGGTGTAATTTGGCAGAACATAGCAGTTGGTTCACATTATCATGTAGCTCTTGTCCTATAACCAACCGCTCATGCTCCAGCATCTTAAACAACATACCGGAGACGGCGTTTTGTTGATGTATTGGCGTGGTTGCGTTTTGTTGTATGGGCATCACGCTCTCAGCCTGCAACGCCTTTTCGCTCATGTGACCCGCGCAAAGTATATAGCCATTCGCATCTTTCCCGGAAACCAGATGGAAAAATGACCATTTAAAAGTCTGTGTACGGTTAGGGCCGGCATAGGTATACAGATTAATGGGTAGGGTGTGTAAAGAAGCGTCATAGTTTGCCAGCAGGGTATCGAATATTTCCCGGTCGGTTTCTGAAAGCAGGGATTGAAATTGATCCAGTTGCTTCGGGGTTCCGGGTCCAAACTCAGTGTTCATGGCCGCATTCATAGAAAGGATCCGGCCATTTTGTTCAATGATTGCATAATACACCGATTCCGTTCCGCCTGCAGGCGGAGTGTTCGGTGACGATCCGTCACTCAGGTTCATAGCTAGTTTTACTTTTGTTTTACAAGGCTTTCCAGGGCCTCATCAGTTATGCCTGTAATGGAGTCGTACCCCATAGACTTCTCTACATAATAATCAGCTCCAAGGCGCATGCATGTTTCGAAATATTCCCCAGGGTCGTTATTGGTAAGCATGGCAATCTTTACCTGCTTGTTGAGTCCCCTGATCTTGATCAGCAAATCGATCCCATTCCTGTCTGGCAGGTTAATATCAAGGAAAACAACGTGTGGTGTTTTTCGGGCGAACATCGTTATGCCATCTTCATAGCAGCCGGCTACCGCTATGGAGACCTCATGGTAGCGTTCTAAAAGCAGTTGTTTGATACGATGAATGAATAAGGCCGAATCGTCAATTAAGAGGATACAGAGAGAATTGCTCATTCATTGCCTGTTTGTTTGTTTGGATTGCAAAGCTACAACGAAACAGGTTCCCAGTAAATAGGGTCAATTGTTGTTTTTGTGTAAGGATGACAATTACTATTTGTAGTGGTTTGTACTACAAGGAGGGAAGTTTATGGGTTATTAAGTTCTTGGGTTCTTGAGTTCTTGGGTTCTTGAGTTCTTGGGTTCTTGAGTTCTTGGGTTCTTTAATATTAGTTGCTCGCGAACTGGCTGTAAACTAATAACTCATGAACCTAAGAACCCAGAACTAAGAACTTTAAACTTTGAACTTTAAACTATATTAACTTATTTTCTACCGCGTATAAAGTTAATTCTGCATTGTTGGCCATGTTCATTTTATCAAGTATGCGAGACCGGTAGGTGCTGATCGTGTTGACGCTTAAAGAAAGGGTGGTGGCAATTTCGGAAACTGTTTTGCCTGAGGCCAGCCGTTTCAGCACATCGAATTCGCGTTCCGATAATTTTTCATGCGGCAACTGGTTGGGGTCGTCGCCAAAGGAGGCTGCCAGCTTTTCGGCCCCTTCGGCACTTACATATTTTTTACCCTGCAGCAATTGCCGCACGGCTTTCAGCAGTTCTTCGGGGGCGCTTTCTTTATTCAGATAACCGGAAGCACCGGCCTTCAGGGCCCGAACCACATACTGGTCTTCGGGATGCACGCTCAGGATCAATACCGGCGTATGAGGCAACACTTTTTTCAACTGCTTCAGGGTTTCCAGGATGTTGCGGCCGGGCATGGAAATATCTGAAATGATCAGGTCCCATTTTCCCACAACCGCCTCCTGTAGCAGGGCAGACGAATCGGTTACTTCCCGCACTTCGGCGCCGGGATATTCTTCCCGTAATAAGGTGTTCAGGCCTTTGCGGATAAGGCTATGGTCATCGGCTATTAAAAATTTTGTCACTGTTGACTGATTTCCTGGTTTGTGATTAGTATCGGGATGGATATTTGAATATAGGTCCCTTCTCCGGGTTTGCTTTCGATGCGAAAGTCACCATCTATCATCAGTGCCCTTTCCTCCATGCCCTTCAGACCCAGTGTTTTTTTACTGGTCATATCGTTGTTAAACCCTCTTCCATTGTCGCGAATTTCCAGCACAATCCTGTTCGCTTCCTGTGAAAGCACGGCGTCTACCCGGGTGGCGCAGGCGTGTCGCGCAATATTGGTGAGCGCTTCCTGGTATATGCGGAACAAAGCATTGGATTGCTTGGTACTGAACTGCGGTTCGAACAACAGGCTTTCAAAAACGCAGCGGATACCAAAGTTCTTTTCAAACTCACGGCTTTGCCATTCCAGCGCGCTAACCAGTCCCAGGTTATCGAGTATGCTGGGCCTAAGCTGGGTGGCTATTTTCCGTACCGACCGCATCGTTTCTGCAAGCAGCTGATCGGCCTGTTTCATTTTTTCTATCATCTCCTGTTCTTCGGGTTTCAGCTTTTTGCTCATTTGCATCAGATCGATCTTTAACAGGGTCAGCTGCTGGCCCAACTCATCATGTATTTCGCGGGAAATATGTTTCCGCTCTTCTTCCCGGATGTTTTCGAGGTAGGAGGAGAGCTCACGTAATTGCCGGTGCGATTCTTTCAATTCCTGCTCGGCTTTAACCTTACCGGTAATATCATTGGCTACCACATAAAGGTTCTTTTCGCCCGAGGAAGCGGAGAATTCTATATGCTTTTTTGAGCCATCCTTGCAGGTTACCTCAAACTGGCAGATCAAAGTGGTCCTTGCTTTCAGTTCGGGGCGTTGCGCAAGCAGTTCGCGGGCAGCAAGTACCATATTGCGATAATTTTCATCGGGATAGGCCTTGCTGAGCCAGTCTTTCCGGGTAGGAATATCGTCCCTGGTATAACCGAATGTTTCTGTAAAGGCATTATTCAGGAAGCGGGTTTCGCCTTTTTCACTGAATACACATATGGGTATTGGCAATTGTTCGGAAATGTTCCTGAATTTCTTTTCATTTTCATGCAAAGCCCTTAAAAAACAATTCTTTTCGGTAATATCATTAAAAGTTACAAAAACCAGGTTCTCGTCGGTAGTGAATGTAAACTCCAGTTCTTTTACGCTGCCATCCTTGCAAAAGACCGGTGATTCAAATGGACGTGATTCCGGCTTTTCGCCATTATATACCCTTTGTAACTCAGCCTGCCAGCCTTTTTGTATTTGTCTGAAATAAACTTCATCGCGGTAGGCCTGTTCCCGCCAGCGTTCAATATTGGGAATGTCTTCAATCGTATAACCAAACCATTCCGTGAATTTACAGTTGATGAACACAAATCGTTTGGGTTCATGTACTTCATAAACAGCAATGGGCATGGTTATTTTTTCGAGAATGCGTTTGAACTTGTTTTCGGCAGCTTTCACCAGCTTTTCGGCTTTCTCCCATTCAATAAGATCGTCTGGCTGGGGAATATGCGGCAGGGAGGCCCTATGCTGCGACGATGCGTTTACCGCTGCGTGTTGTACGCTTTTATGCACCAGTAAAACTAACGGTTGTTTGCGTGCCTGCCAAATGGAACAGTCGTAGGTAGCTTCGGGTAATTTTTTTGTGCTGAATTCAAGCTGAATGATGTCGTTCGGCTGTTTATTCTTTTTTGAAATGGCGTTTTTAAAGACAGCCTTTGAGCCGGGCATCAGAAAAGACTGGATCTTTTTACCTATACACCGCTTGCCAGCCACGCCATGCAGCCTGGCATCCTTTGGCCAAATGCCATTTATTACACCTGATTTTTTTTCAATCGTTACTAAAATGACATCCAAGGAACGGTTGTTTACTACTGGCATACTTGTATCCATCAAACGGAAATTGATTTAAGTATGTATTACGGGTTAAGCTTATAAGTTAATGCTTTTCTAATTTAAATATAAAGTAAATCGGTTATTTTTTAATGAATACCTGTTTACCGGGAGTACTTTACTGGCTAGACAGGCAGGTTAAAAAAAAAGCTGCCCGCCTTTGGCGGAACAGCTTTCAAAAAATTCACCCAAACTTATTATTTGTTTGCATTCAGATCATAGCCCTGAATGAATTTGTCTTTGATAACTACATACAGTTTGTTTTCTGCTTCGTCCACAATGTATGCAGGGTCTTTATCGCCAAATGGGATATTTACCAGGTCTTTTCCTGAATCTTTATCAATTTTTACCAATCCATTCACGCCGCTTTCAAATTTGGTTAAAATGAATAAGGCGTCTTTGGTTGCTTTGGTTGCGGTCCAGCGTTTGTTGGCCATGGCAAACAAACCGTTTGCAACATCACCGCCAACCTGAGCCGATCTGTAAGTAGAAGTGTTCTCATCCACATATATTTCGTTAACCAGATTGCCATCTTTATCGGTTGCAGGGCGCATACGTACAGATTGCAGCGTTTTCGCTCCCGAATAGATGGTGGCAGCAACGGCAGCGCCTTTCATCAGGGCACGTACGCCTTTGCTTAAACCGGCTTCTTTATAGTTGTGATTGAAGATCACTTTTCCATCGAAGTCAACCAGTGAGGTATTTTGTAATGAGTTGATGAAATAGCCGCTTTTTCTTACTTCAATAGTGGCCAGTTCCTTGTCCTCATCATAATCCTTTAAAGGCAGGGCTTCTGTTAAAACGGTCATATTACCATCGGCCAGGCTGAATGCATTCAGTTTGTCGTCTGAATAAACCAGCAGGCGGTTTCTTTCATCATCAAAACCAAACGCAGGGCGTTTGCGGATCTTGATATCTCTCTTCCACAACTCTTTTCCTTTTTCATATTCCACCAGGTTGGCTCTTGATTCAGTAAAATACAAAATACCTTTTTCTGTAGGCTCAATGATCACAGCTGGGCTGCTTAATTCAAACTTCCATACTTTTTTACCTTCATTGTTGATCAGGTAAAATTTGGTGGCTTTTTCTTCATTGTTAATAGCCAGAATACCATATCCTGTAAGGCGGATATCGTTGATGTTATCCAGTGAGCTTTCTTTTTTCCAGCGCAGCTCGCCGGTTTCAGCATCGATGATGTTTACACCTTCTGAATGTTTTATGATATAGCTTTTTTTGTCGTAAGGGGCCAGGCCATTACACTTACCATTCAGCTTTAACAGTTTTTCGCCATAAGCGCTGGTACCATTGTCAGTACCCAGCAGGTCAACGCGGTTTTCGTAGGTTACAAACAGTTTTGATCTGTCGTAAGTGAGCATGGCGTCTTCCACTTTCTCTTTGAATTCTTTTCTCCAAACATCACTGCCATCGTTACCATTCAAGCAGATCACATTGTTTTTATCAACGATCACCAGGTTTTTGTTTTTATCGACCATGGGCGGAACGGTAAAGATGCTTCTTGTATTTAACAGCGCACTTAATCCGGTTTTGGCGGCGCCAACATCTTTCGACCATCTTTCCTTACCGGTGTTGAAATCGAGCAGGGCGATAAAGCTGCGTTTGTTACGGGTACCTTCAATGAGCAGTGCGCCCAGGTGGTACAAAGGTCTCTTACCAGAGATCTTCATATCGGCGTCATTGCTGTTGAAAATGATCTTACCGGTCTCAGCTTCAATAATGCTGGTTTGCGGTTTGCCTAAACCCAATGATTTGGCGGTTTCGATCATGAAGTAAGGGGTACCGATAATGTTTTCGAATTTGTCTTCAGAAGCACTACCAAGTTCTTTAATTTCCCAGGTAATTTGCTTTGTTTTGGGATCAATGCCCGCCAGGCTTAAATCGGTTGCGGCTACCAGCGAGCCGGTATTGGTTTGCTGCATCCATTTGATCTTGGTAACAGTGGTGCCTAACTGAAATTCAAATTCAGGCTGCACCTGCGCATAGGATAGGGCAGACAGTAACAATAAACATAGGGTCGCTCGAATGGGCTTCATATTAAGGATTGAATTAAAAATTGTGCGCAAAAGATAGAAAGAATAAAATGATAGTTCAAGAGAAAAAGAACAAAATGTTTTGTTGTTAATAACGGTTAGGGGTGTGTGGGTAGTTTATTTCATTGATATATTGCTTTATTAATATACAAGCGATTTACATTAGAATATTTATTATTGCATCATGAAAAATCAAATGAGGGACATATTGACAAATGGTCAATTCCGGGTTAATGGAAGTCTGTGGCTGGAAGGAAACGGGACCCGCTTTTTTGGTCCCGGCCCGGTTGAGTTACTACAACGGATTGAAGAAACAGGAAGCATAAACCAGGCTGCCAAAAAAATGGGCATGTCGTATAAAAAAGCCTGGGAAATTGTAAACCGGTTGAATGAGATCGTTGGCAGTCCCCTGGTGGTAACGGCAACCGGTGGTGAAAAAGGCGGCGGCTCTTCCATTTCCGATGATGCCAAACAATTGATTGAATGGTATCTGTCGTTACGGGAGCGGTTTAGGAAGTTTATGGAGGAAGAAAGTCTAAAGTTGACAGTTTAAAGTTGGCTACCAGTTACCAGTCACCGGTTACCGGGTCTTGAAATTCGGGCATCCAGAATATGGTCGGGAAGTGAAACGCAACAGCGACTAACACCAACTACACAATCTAAGAATCCGACCGCCGCGAACCGGGTAACCGGAATCCGATAACCGGCAACCTGTAACTTGAAACCTGAAACGCCACTTTAAAAAGTATAACAGGCTTACTTCCCCAATATTTCCTGATTAAAATCAGTCATAATACAACCATCACGTTATATCTTTGCGTACATAACGCTTAAAATCTAACTGCTTATGTACAAAAGATTAATGGTTGCATTAATTCTTTCCAGTGAGGTTGTATCTGCACAACAAGCTCCTGCAAATAACAATGATTCCACCCCCAATCACGTATTTACCCTGGGTGAAGTGGTGGTAACCGGGGAACGGAATAAACCAATCAATTCCACCCTGAGCGCCCGCACGGTACAGGACTTTGCCAAAAACGATGTATCAAAAGCCCTCAACCTGTTGCCGGGTGTTACGTTGTCGTCAGTTGGCCCGCGCAACGAGGCGATGGTCTTTGTAAGAGGCTTTGACCTCAGACAGGTGCCCTTATTGATCGATGGGATTCCGGTATATGTGCCCTACGATGGTTATGTTGACCTTGGCCGTTTTACAACCTTTGACCTGGCAGAGATCAATGTATCAAAAGGCTACACCTCTGTGTTGTATGGCCCCAATGCCATGGGTGGTGCGATCAATTTGATCAGTCGCCGGCCCGTAAAACAATTTGAATTGAATGGCGCCAGCGGCTGGCTATCGGGAGGCTATCGTACCAATATCAATGTCGGCAGCAACCTGGGCAAGTTTTATCTCCAGGCCGGTGCTTCTAAAATGAACCGCGATTCCTTTCCGCTCAGTAATAATTTTACAGGAGTAAAAACAGAAGAAGGCGGAAGTCGGAACAATTCCTACAGCAGTGATGAAAAGTACAATATAAAGGTTGGTTTTACGCCCAATAGCAGATCGGAATACGCCCTGAGTTATATTTACCAGCATGGCAAAAAAGGATCACCGGTGTATGCAGGCAATGATACGCTCAACAGCCTGTATAAAAGTCCCCGGTACTGGCAATGGCCCAAATGGGATAAACAGAGCCTGTATTTTATTTCCAACACCGCTATCGACAGCAATCAGTATGTAAAGACACGATTGTATTACGATGTTTTCAATAATGACCTGAAATCTTTTGACGATGGCAGCTATACTACCATTTCAAAACCATATGCATTTACGAGCATCTATCGCGATTATACTTTTGGCGGAATAGGAGAGTATGGCATCAGCCTGTTCCGGGGCCGCGATGTAGTAAAGGCCACGGTACAATACAAACAGGACGTACACCGCGAGCACAATGAAGGCGAGCCGGAACGTACCATGAGCGACAAAACGTTTACCGCGGGTTTTGAAAATGAATACCGCCTTATGCCAGCCCTTACTTTATTAACGGGCTTTAGTTATAATAACAGGGCCAGCATAAAAGCTCAGAATTATAACAGCACCACCAAAGAAATTACCGATTACCCGGCAAACGACAACAACGCCATTAATGTACAGGGCGGGTTGGTATATAAATTAAATGCCATTAACTCGTTTAACCTGTCTGTTGCCCGTAAAACCAGGTTTGCCACCACCAAAGACCGGTATTCTTACCGCCTTGGTACGGCCATTCCCAATCCCGACCTGCAGGCAGAGTACAGTGTAAACTATGAACTGGGGTATGCCGGCACATTCAACAACCGCCTGCGGGTACAGGCTGCGGCATTCTACAGCAAAATAAATAACACCATTCTTTCAGTAAACAATGTGTACCTCGATCCCGTGCGCAATGTATGGCAAAGCCAGTTGCAGAATGTTGGGGAGTCGGAATACCTGGGTGCAGAGGCCGGTGCAGAATACATGATCCTGACCTCACTGAAAGCAGGTTTGAATTATACCTATGTTAAACGGAACAACCTGAGCAATGCGGCGGTGCATTTTACTGATGTGCCCGAACACAAAGTATTTGGCTTTCTGCAATACCAGTTGCGCAACCGCTTTACCATACAGGCAAATACTGAATATAATTCTGAAAGATACAGCACTACATATGGGGTAAAATCCGGTTCCTTTATGTTGTTGAATGCCAGCGCTACCGTGAATGTATGGCGTTACTTTTCTGTTGAAGCAGGCATTAACAATATTACCGATAGAAACTATACCCTGGTGGAAGGATACCCCGAGGCCGGGCGCAACTATTTTGTAAATTTAGTGTACCGTTTATAAGTAATATGCGAAACTCCCTGCTGATAATAATTGGACTGGCGATAACGACAAACACGCCCACGCCGCTGCCGTTGAGCTATCCCAGCTATTTTGGTAACCGCATATATATTCCTGCCGATAATCCGGTAACCGTGGAAGGAGTGGCATTGGGCAGACGCCTGTTTTATGAAACAAAGCTTTCTGCCAATAACCGCATTTCCTGTGCTACCTGTCACCGGCAGGAATATGCTTTTACAGATGGTAAACCTTTTAGTACCGGTGTTGACGGCACCCTTACCAAACGCAATTCCATGACACTGGCCAACCTGGTTTGGGTGCGTAATTTCTTTTGGGATGGGCGTGCAGATGGACTGGAAGAACAGGCTGCCACCCCATTGACCGATGAACATGAAATGGGACAGGCCCTGTGCAAGTCGGCTGAAAAATTACAGGCAGCAAAACCATATCCGGCATTATTCAAAAGTGCATTCGGTTCCAGCCATATAACTGCCGAAGGCATTATAAACGCCATTACGCAGTTTGAAAGAACGCTGATCTCCTGTAACTCCCGGTACGACCAGTACTTGCAGGAAAAATACCAACCGACCCCTTCGGAGTTGAATGGCATGACGCTTTTCTTTGCCAATCCCAATCCCGAGAAACAGGTTCGGGGTGCTGCCTGCGGGCACTGTCATGGTGGTCCTAAAACATTCAATGAGTTGTTTCATAACAACGGCCTTGATAGTATGCCCGGCGATGCAGGCCGGGAAGGTATCACCAAACAACCGACAGACAAGGGCAGGTTCAGGGTAGTTACCTTACGGAATATTGCCTTAACGGCCCCTTATATGCACGATGGCCGGTTTAATACGCTGGAAGAAGTGGTAGATCACTACAGCGATCATGTACAATCCAGCCGTACGTTGAGTATATTTCTGCAAGATAATTCGAATACCACTCATGGTAAGCAGCTGCAATTGACGGCACAGGAGAAAAAAGACCTGATCGCTTTTTTGCATATGCTTACGGATTCTTCTTTTATTACCGACAAACGCTTTTCAGACCCATTTAAAAACAAATAAGTATGATAAAGAATTTGATTGCATCGGCTTTATTGGTGTGTATAGGTTATGTTGCTTCTGCGCAGGCATATGTACAGGTAACGGGCGAAGTGAGCAAGACCCTGAAATTATATGAGGCCGATATTGCAAAGATGAATAAGGTATCGGTTTCCCTTACCGACAAAGATGGCAAAGACCACAGTTATACCGGTGTACCGGTGCTGGATATCCTGAATAATGCAGGCGTTACAACCGGCAAACAACTGCATGGAGAAAACCTCACCAAATATGTGCTGGTAAAATGTGCCGATGGTTACCAGGTATTATTTGCCCTGGCTGAAATGGATACCGCGCTTTCTAAAAAGACCATCATCCTGGCTACCCGGGCCGACGATAAACCATTGCCCGAAGGCAAAGGCCCGTTTCGACTGGTAGTGCCCGGTGAAGGCCGCCCCGCCCGCAGTTGTTTTCAGGTAGTGGAGTTTATTGTAAAGTTTGCTAAGGATTAGGGCAGTGAGTAGTGAGCAGTGAGTAGTGAGTAGTGAGGGGTGAGTAGGGTCGCGAGCTTACTCACCATTCACTATTTACAATTCATTAGGCTTGCTTTCTTACATATTTGGTCAGGATCACAATTACCTGGCCCTCTATTTTACCCTCAATCTGTTCGATCAAGCATAGATCAACCGGCGTTTCTCTTTTTTGATCTTCCAAAGGCTGATACCGGATACCAATACCCACAAAAGAGGATAGATCATCTGTTTCATATAGGCTGCCCGCCCCGTAGGTTCTTTCCAAAGCATATAAAGATAAACGAGCCAGAAAATATATGCGACGCTGAACAGGCAAATGAGCAGCCAGTTCAGGCTAAGGAACCGGGCTTTTTTCTCTGTGCGTATTTTGGCAATGGACATCGCGAAAAAGATCATCATCAGCAGGATCAGCAGAATGGTGGTATTGCCAGTGCCGGCTACTTTTAAAAACTGGATGGGTACCCAGTCAAAGAAGTTTAATTTGAAATAACGCAAGGCGAATGCTATGACAAAAACGCCCAGCATACCCACCGTAAATTTCTTAAGTTTTGTAATGCCATGGAACCGGATAGCCCGGTAAAAAAAGATGAGAAAAAGAATGAGCAATAAAATATATGGCCCATAAATAATCAGGTTGACCAGGAAAGGGGAAGTTTTCATAGTATCGCAATTCGGATTGGGTTTAAAACGGTAATATCTGGATTTTCTTATAACGATTGATACGCCTGACCTAAAAAATCTACCAGGTCAGAGGCTATCAGGGAAGGCTGTGAAGCATAAGCAGCGGCCAGATCGCCGGCAAGACCATGCAAATACACCCCTAAAATGGCGGCGTGCAGGGGTGGATATTTCTGCGCCAGCAGTCCGGTAATAATTCCGGTCAACACGTCGCCGGTACCGCCGCTGGCCATACCAGGATTGCCGGTGCTGTTAAAATAGCCCTTGCCATCGGGGGACGCAATAAATGTATATCGGCCCTTTAATACAATATATAAATCATTATCTGTTGCTGTTTGCAGGGCTAGTTGTATACGGTCGTAATCATTGTCGGTTTTTCCAAACAACCGTTCAAATTCTTTGGGGTGCGGGGTAAGAATGGAGCCCAGGGGGATCTTGTTCAGCAGGGCTTTTTCTTTCCCTATCGCGTTCAATCCATCGGCATCGATCACCATCGGACGGCGGTTCTGTTCAAAAATGTTATATAAAAGCGCAATATTACTGGCATTCGACCCCAGTCCCGGACCTATACCAATGGTGTCGTATTTGTCCATTTCCTGGATTGCATGGCCGGAAGTGGCGCTTTCGTCGCCAGCAGCACCTGTTTTACACATGGCTTCGGGCACCGAAGATTGCATGATGTTGTACCCCACAGCCGGAATATGACAGGTGAGCTTGCCTACACCACTGCGTAAACAGGCGCGGGCGCATAAAACGGCAGCACCCATCATCCCATAACTACCTGCAATGATGGCGGCATGGCCGTAATCGCCTTTGTGCGAAAAAGGTTTGCGCGGTTGCACCAATTGTTTCACCATTGCCGGGTCAATAAGCTGAAAGGGCGAATCCTGCATGGACAAGAATTCCGGAAGCAGTCCTATGTCTAACAGGTGCACATCGCCAATGCTGGCTGCGTTTTCCGGCATCAGGAAAGCCGGTTTAAAACACTGAAAACTAAGGGTGTGATGCGCCTTAATTACAATATTCCCTTTAGCGCTGTGGTCAACAAACAGACCGCTGGGAATATCGACGGCTATCACTTCATTATTACTATTGTTAATATGTTGTATCAGGTAAGCGGTGAGACCGTCGGCCGGGCGGTTGATGCCGGAACCCAACAACGCATCGATGATCACTTCGCCGGCCGGGATGGCGTGTAGGTTTTCTTCTGAAGAAATGAAACGGATGGTGGCATTGGTATCGTGCAACCGGGCCAGGTTGAGCTGAAAATCTACTGTACCCTTATGGCCAAACTCAAGAATATAAACGGTAACCGTATGATGGGTTTGGGCCAGCAGCCGGGCAATGACCAATCCGTCGCCGCCATTATTGCCTTTGCCGCAAAAGATGGAGAAGGCTTTCCCTTTATAATTGTTTTGTAATAGCCATTCATAACAGGCTGTAGCAGCGCGCTCCATCAAATCGACAGAGGCAATGGGTTCGTGACGGATGGTATATTCATCCCACGCCCTGATTTGTTCGGTAGCAAAAATTTGCATTCCGAAAATTAGTTACTTTTTGGCAGTAGAACGGCGACCGGCAGGTTTCTTTTTATGCGCAACGGTGTGCGAGCGACGTGTTACAACTGGTTTTTGAGCCTGAGCAATCTGTGGGTTGCTGGGATCGTCATCGTCGTAGCGGTTGTTGTTTTGCAGGTAATCACCGAAAATATCGGCCATTTCCTTCACCTTGTAAACGTAGCGGCAATCATTATTACACAGGGCAATAATGGTAGCATCCTCATCCAGCATCCGATAAAAAGAGGTGCGGTTGCCATGCCACCAGCCATTGTGGTAAATGAGCTTTTTGCCATTATTCAACAGGTACATGCGCCAGCCCAAACCATAATTGTGGGTACCCGGTTTTTCAAAACTATAACCGGAATAGGCCTGATCGAGGAATGACTTTTTAAAGATGCTTTCATTTTTCAGGGCCTGGTCCCATTTCAGCAGGTCACGTACGGTGCTGTAAACGTTTTTGTCGCCATATACCGCATCGAGAAATTCGAACCTATATTCTTTTCCGCTGTAATAAAAGGAAGGCATGTATTTCGCAGAATCGGCAAGGGTGAACACATAGGTGTCTTTCATCCCAAACGGTTCGAAGAATGTCTTTTTCAGGTATTCAGGGTAGCTCTGGCCGCTTACTTTTTCAATGATGAGGGCCAGCAGGGCAAAATTGGTATTGGAATAGCTGAAGCCATGGTTGGCAGGCGCTATAGGTATTTTCTTGTAGTTGGCGATAAGGAAATCGAGTACATCCTGGTTAGAAACCATCTTGTGTCTGTCCCAACCCATGGACCCCATGTAGTGGTCATATTTGGGAATACCGCTTCGATGGTTCAGCAACAGGCGTACGGTAACGGCTTCCAAAGGAAAGCCCGGTAAGTATTTTGAAACGGGATCGTCGATATTGAGTTTGCCTTCCTGCCACAGTTTGAGGGTGGCCATACCGGTAAAGGTCTTTGATACTGAGGCAAGATGGAATGGCGTACTGGGCGTGATGGAGTCTTTTCCGGTGCGGGGATCTATGAAGCCATTGTACATTTCGTAAATGACCTGGCCATTTTTGGCTACCAGCACACTGCCATTGAACCTGGTTTTACTGAAGGTAGAGTCGAGATGGTTGCTGACCATTCTCTTATAATAACTCATCTCTTCGGGGGTTAAAGGAACGGCATGAGAAAGTGATGAAGTATCACCTTCATTCATAGGGGAGGAAGTAACCTTCTTATTATTAACTCGAGCACAACTTTCCAATACCACTAGGGTTAGCAACAACCTGACTATGTTTTTCACCAGGACTATTAATTTATGGTTTCAACTAATGTACAAAGTTACAGAAAACGGTTCAGTAACGGGCCATGAATTCAATTTCTATGCCCAACTTTCTGCAACTATGAACTATATTTGCAATCTTTTAACTAAGATAACGTAAAAGCAGTAGGATTCATTATGACCGACAAACAAATTACGAGTTATCCCAAGGAAAAGATAAACATTCTTCTACTTGAGAACATCTCTGACACGGCTGTTAAATTCTTTAAAGACAATGGTTACACATCCGTTAAAAAGGTAACGGGGGCATTAAGTGAAGAAGACCTGATTAAGGAAATAAAGGACGTGCATTTGCTGGGTATCCGATCCAAATCGCAGATCACTCCGCGTGTACTGGATGCTGCAAAGAAACTACAGGCAATCGGTTGCTTTTGTATTGGAGTTAATCAGGTTGATTTAAAATATGCTAAACAACAGGGTGTTGCGGTGTTCAATGCGCCGTATTCCAATACCCGTTCCGTAGCTGAGCTGGTTATTGGTCTGTCTATTCTGTTGATCAGACGCATTGTTGATAAGAACAAAGCCGCTCATGAGGGTGTATGGATGAAGGACGCAAAGGGCAGTTATGAGCTGCGTGGCAAAACCCTGGGCATTATCGGATATGGTAATATCGGAACCCAGGTGAGCATTCTGGCCGAAGCCATGGGGATGCATGTTATCTTTTACGATACCATCACCAAACTACCGCTGGGTAATGCTGTAGCCAAGAAAACCCTGAAAGACGTGGTAAGCCAGGCCGATATCATAACGCTGCACGTACCCGAAACGGCTGCCACCAAAAACATGATCAACAAGAACGTGATCAAGAATTTCAAGAAAGGGTCTATCCTTATCAACTATGCCCGTGGGGAAGTGGTTGAGCTGGAAGCGCTGGCCAAGGCATTGGAGGAAAAAGCAATGAGTGGCGCTGCAGTGGATGTGTATCCCTGGGAGCCGGAAAAAAACGGCGACAAATTCTCTACTCCGTTACAGGGTTTACCCAACGTGATCCTGACCCCGCACATCGGCGGTTCAACCGAAGAGGCGCAGGAAAACATTGGGGAAGATGTGAGCAACAAATTGTACCAGTATCTTGAACATGGAACAAGCATTGGCTCACATACGGTGCCTACTTTAAGCCTGCCCCTACAGGAAGGTGTGCATCGCATCCTGCACATTCACCGTAACGTGCCGGGCGTGCTGTCTGCCATCAATACCACCCTGTCTAATGCCAAGATCAACATCCTGGGCCAGTACCTGAAAACAAATGATGAAATAGGGTATGTGGTGCTGGATATTGACAAAAAGCTGTCTAACACAGCGGTTCAGTTGTTGAAGGAGGTGAAGGACACCATTAAGGTGAGATTGTTGTACTAATAGTCTATTTCTTTATAGAAAGGTGGGTCACTCATTGTGAGTGGCTCACCTTTTTTGCTACCGGTTACCAGTCGCCGGTTTCCGGGCCCTAAATTTCAGCCAAGCGTTAGGCATCTTCGTACATGGCAACTACTTTAAAAACCGATACGTCCACTTTACCAGAAAGATATTCCTCGCATCATCGTGGCCAAAGGCATTATTGAATAAACTTTTGGGAACCCGTACATTGTTTTCGAGATCGGCATCGGCATCGGGCGTATTGCTTTGCGACCACACCAGGTAAAGCTCTGAACCACGTTTATACTCCCAACGCATTACGAAATTGCTGCGGAACTGCACAAAGTTAAAATCAGGTTTATCGAAGGTATAATCCACCACGCCATCCTTTTGTTCATCAACCAGGTATTCATCACCCACCAGTTTAAGGGTACCTTCTTTGAATGGCTGAAACCGGTCATTGTAGTTTTTTGCCATGGGATTGATCACATACGCAAAATGATCGTATGTTGGCCGGTTCAAATAGGGTTGTCCGTAGTATTGCAAAGTAAGGTCGGGTGTAATGTTATACGTTAACCGGCCGGTAAAACGCAGGGTGTGTTGTTTTACTTCACTTACAATGGCACGGGAGGTATTGTTGTAGTCTACATTATCGACAAACTGGTCCTGCCGGCGCCAGTAATAGGTATAACTTCCGGCCAGACTAAGCCGCAGGGAATTCATGGGTTGAAAATAAAGGGTGAGCTCTACGTTATTATTTCTCATGGTATGACCGAAACCCCACACGTTGTACAAAGCCAGATAGGCGTATAGTTTCTTTCTAAAATCAGTATTCACATATATGTTGTGCGAAACAGTACCCGGATTGCGAATGGCCGTAGTGCCTCGTAAAGCATTGTTCGAAACGTCGTATACCACAGTAGTACCACCGGTACCAGCCTGCCAGTTGTTTTTAAAATAGGCATGGCTGTTGAAGTTAAACGCCTGGTTCAGGAAGCGGCCGCTGTAATCCCAGCGCGACCAGTGGTTATAATTCAACCGGGCTGAACGGAAGAACAGGAATGATTTGGGCCAGTGAAAACCTGCCCAGGTAAAATGGTTGATCTCATTGGCGGTAAGCATAAAGCCGATATCGTTCAACTCCAGTTCCGGAGAACGCAGCGTAAAGCCGGTTTCGAATTTAAACAGGCGGCCATGTTTTCCGGCTCCCTTACCACCCACTTTTCCAAAACGGAAGGTGCCGCCGGTTCCCGTAAGCGCTGTACGGCTGCTGTCAACCGATAGCACGCGGGCATCTGTTCGCTGGAACAGGTGTTCAAAAGCGGTCTGGGTATTGAGGATGGCATCCTTTGTGCCCTGTACCTGGCTAAAGACCATATTACCGCGCACATACCAGATCCGGTTCTTCCAGGTATGGTAGAAATCGAGCCCGCCGGAATAGGCCTGGCGATGCAACAGGTCATTCAACCCGCCATCGCGATTTACAGCGGTAATAATACCACCAAAGATAGTTTGTCCGCTATTGATGTCTTTCTGCAATCTGCCAACAAAATAGCTGGTAAGCGGCTCCACCAGCTCCTTTCTTTTCTCTCCATTGTTGTCGATGGTTGCCATTTCCCGTTGGGTAATACTTTCCAGCACCCCAATGCTCCAGCCTTTTCGTGTTTTGCCACTGAACTTGGCGGCACCGAGGATAGAGGTGTACTGCGGCATTTTTAAATATTCACTATCATTGGTTTCAGGTGTTAAATGCGGGGAACTGCCGATACGGCGGGAGTAAAAAAGCAGGTCTGAATCATAATCGCCACCCGCCTCGGAACCGGTTAACTGATAGTCGAAAATATTCCGGCTCTCTATAAAAAAGGGACGGCGCTCTTCAAAAAAGTTCTGAAAGCCATCGATGCGTACCTGGGAAGGATCGGCCTCCACCTGTCCGAAATCGGGATTAACGGTGAAATCAAGGATCAGATCATTGGTAACGGCATACTTGCCATCGACCCCGCCGGTTAATTTACTGTCGAACCCCGTGGCAAAAGGATTGCCTGGTTCTTTTTTGTATTTATCGGCCTGAAAGGTGACATAGGGGGCAATCTCCACCTGCCGGTGCATGGGAATATTTTTCAATCCTTTCAGTTCACCAAAACGGCTTACCCAAACCCCGGAATTCTGTGGGATGTATTGCCAGCACGATCTTTCTTCCTTGCGAAAAATGCGTCGCGTTACCTGTATGCCCCAGGTTTTATCAACCTCATTGCCATAACGCAGCTGACTGAACGGGATCTTTACTTCGGCCGTCCAGCCGGTTTCATCGATATGGGTTTTCGAAAACCAGATGGGATTCCAGTTGGCATCCCAGTTATTGCCGTTGTTCGAAACAAATTCATCGCCACGTACGCCCGATACCGATAGGGTAAAGGAAAAGGCGGTGCGGTGGTCGTGGTAACTGTCGATATTTATTTCTACCCAATCGCCGGGAAACTGGTCACGGCGGTCCATCCAGCGGATGATGGAATCGGGATACTGATCGATACAATGGTAGGCTATGTACAGGTATTTTTCGTCGTACAGGATCTTGAATTCGGTGGGCTGGTGCGGTGCCTTGCCTTCGTTGGGCTGCCATTGGGTGAAGTTACCGCTCCATGTAACCGAATTCCAGGCATCTTCGTTGGGGATGCCATCTAATAAAATATTGCCTTGAAGGTGTTGGGTAATAAATGTTCTTCTCACAACCGTTGTATCGGTGGGTTGACTCATGGCGGTTGAAGTGATACATGTGACTGCAAAACAGATTAGCAAAAGCAGTTTGCGCGGGTTCATAAACCAAGTATACAGATTCTCTTTTTTTTATGCCTGTTAAAGTATAGCATCGGTAGTTTTGGAAAAACGAGCAACGGGGTTATTGCTTTAACGATCTAAGCGAAATGCAGGCATCAATAAGTTACAAAAAACAACTATTTTAAGGATGAGCGGAAAACGAAACCGGCAGGAACGATACAACCGGTTCTATACCGGCAAACTATCATCCCCATTGGTAAAAATGTTGGTGGCATAAATAATGCTGCGGTAACTCATTGTTACTTAAATTTAAATAAAACTTGCCTGTATGAATTCCCGTCGAGACTTTCTGCAAAAGCTGGCGGCATCGGTGATTGCCTTTCCCATGCTGTCGACCGAAGCCATTTCCTGTATAGAAAATGCCGATAAAAAAAACTATGATGGGCCGCCGTTACGCGTAGCTATTATGGGCCTGGGTAGTTATGGTACCCGCGTGGCAGACGCCATGAGAGATTGCAAACGTGCCCGCCTGGTGGGCGTAGTAAGCGGCACACCCGCCAAGATCACCAACTGGCAGTCGAAGTATAATATTCCCGAAAAGAACTGTTACAGCTACGAGACCTTCGACACAATAAAAGACAACCCGGATATTGATGTCGTGTATGTGACCACGCCTAACGGCCTGCACCACGATAATGTTATCCGTGCTGCCAAAGCGGGTAAGCATGTCATTTGTGAAAAACCGATGGCCTTGAATGCAAAGGAAGGGCAGGAAATGGTGGACGCCTGTAAAAAAGCGAATGTAAAATTGTTGGTTGGTTACCGTATGCATTTTGAACCCAAGACCCTTGAGATCATACGAATGCGAAAGGATGGCGAGTTGGGTAAAATACTTTTCTTCCAGGGGTTGAGTGGTTTTACTATTGGCGATCCCACCCAATGGCGGTTGAACAAAGCCCTGGCCGGCGGCGGCTCATTGATGGATATTGGGATCTATTCCATTAATGGTGCGCGTTACATGATCGGAGAAGAACCGGTTTGGGTAACCGCGGAGGAAACCAAAACCAATCCGCAAAAATTTAAACCGGGGGTTGATGAGACCATACAATTTCAACTGGGTTTCCCGAGTGGGGCAGTGGCCTCCTGCTTGAGCACCTATAGCATGAACAACCTCGATCGATTCTTTTTAAATGCAGAGAAAGGTTTTGCGGAATTACAACCCGCCACCGGTTACGGGCCCATTAAAGGCCGCACCAGCAAAGGCGAGTTAACGCAACCGCATATCACCCATCAAACGGTGCAGATGGATGAAATGGCCGGCATAATCCTTGATGGCAAACAACCGATAGTTCCGGTAGATGGAGAAGAAGGCGTGCGTGATCTGAAGATCATCGATGCCATTTACCAGGCGTGCAGCACAGGCAAAAAGATAGCGTTGAAATGATTTACTTTTGCGGTCATGAGTGAACATCAGCAATACCTGGAAAGATGCCTCGCCCTGGCAGAAAAAGCCGCTGCAGACGGTGAAAGTCCCGTTGGCAGCGTTCTGGTAAAAGACGGAAAAATTATTGGGGAAGGGTATGAAAAAAGCCGGCAATTGAAAGACATTACCCGGCATGCTGAAGTGGTGGCCGTTCTCGATGCGGTACAAAAGGGAGAAGATGTATCCGGGTCGGTTTTGTACAGCAATGTGGAGCCCTGCATCCTTTGTTCTTATGCCATCAGGCATTATAAAATAAAAGAGGTAGTATTTGTAAAGTATTCCGGGGAGTTGGGAGGAACCAGGGAGCCGTTTAATATCCTTACCACTACTGAGCTGCGTTCCTGGAGCCAGCCACCAACGATAACCGTATTATAAGCTTATATATTCCTGGGATTCTTCCAGCCCTTCAATAACCGGTCGAGCGTGTCGGCAATTCGTTTTTCCCGGGTTTCCGCACGTTTGGCGGTAACAATCCATTCTACATATTCTTTTTTGTGGGAGAATGGAAGCGACTCAAAGTAAGTACCAGCCTTTTTGTTTTTAGCTAGCACCGCCTGCAGGTCATCTGGCAGGCGCACAATCTTCTTTAGGGGGTCGATATATTCCAGGATGGGCCGTTCCGTTTGATTGGCCGCTTTCTTTTTATCGGCTTCAGTTTTCAGTCGAAAAGCAAAGACCGACCAGGTATCGTTAAAAGAAACCAGCGTGATCCAGTGGACCTGTGGCTGTTTCAGCAGGTTGTCCCACCCTTTATCGCGGGTAAGGTCAGTTTGCAGGGAAGAAGTGCCTTTGGGATAATAACACCAGCAAAGCACATCTTCTTTAACCAGGGGCAGTACTTTGGGCAATTCTTTATCGAGCTGGGCTTTATTGAGGAGGAACCAGTGAATTTGCTGGTAATTCTTCGCTGTGGGGGAAATAGATACATCATCAGGAAGGGGCCCGAGTTCCTTTTTAAAATCGGCCGGCGCGTTGATGGTGCGCAGGGTGAAGCCTTCTTTTATTTTTAGTTTTTGCGCCAATGGAGCAGGCATGGTAGTAGTTTGAAACTAAGGTAAGCAAAGAAGTAGGATCTTGTTTATTGGATCTTGCGGAATAGGGGAAGATAACAAGTTGACAAGGAAATGAGCCCTGTCAACCTGCTTATTTATTCGAAGTTTATTTAACATCCGCCGTTTTGGTAAAAGCCTTGTCAATATAAAACTTTACGGGCAGTTCGTACTTGACGACCAGGTCCATTATTTTCATTGATTCAGCCGGTGGATCTGCCTGTAAATTTTCGCGGGAATAAAAAACTTTTCCGTGGACATTTTTAAGCTTGCCAAGGGCGGAGTCGAGCATGGTAAGGTCGACCGGGAGACCATTGGCTGTTATTTTTCCGGATGATGCCACGAACACCTGAAGGGTCGAGTCGTTTGTTTGGGCTGTCCCGGTTACTTCGTCAAGGGGCATTGCCGGCTTATCACAAGTAGAGGAGCCGCAGCCTACGATAGCGATGCCCAGGGCAAGTACCATTCCGACGGAAAGGATACTCAATAGGGATTGTTTTTTCATGGAAGTTTGTCTCAGATTTATGAGACAACCTGAACGTTGAATATGGCCACTGATTGTACGGGGCATATATTCATTTTCTTAAATCAGGTGACATTCAATTTTTTCTGAGAATTATTTCTCATTTTTTTGGTCAATTCAGAATTACGGTTATCTTTGCAACCCGAAACGAAATAGCTCTTTAGAAAATAAAAGATCTGAATGCCCAGGTGGCGAAATTGGTAGACGCACTGTGTTCAGGTCGCAGCGCTCGCAAGGGTGTGCTGGTTCGAATCCAGTCCTGGGCACTTACTTAAAAAGCCTCTCGATTATCGAGGGGCTTTTTTGTTATGGGCCTTCCTCTCCACCTGCGCGTCATCCATATTTTTTCAATTTAATTGTAATCCGGTACTTAAACAGATGAAACATTATTTTCTGATAATTTTATTTATAATAACTTCTTTCCTTTCTTTTGGACAAACCAAAGATTATGAAAAAGGACTAAAGGCGTTTGACTCTAAAGACTTTTCAAAAGCTTTTAAATTATTGAAACCATTTGCAGACAATGGAGATTCAATGGCTGAATTTGTTGTAGGCTTTTGTTACCTCAATCCTGAATTTAAAATAAAGAATGATTCGTTAGCAGAATATTACCTAATAAGTTCAGCAGAGAAAGTTAACTCCAAAGCAATGGAAATACTTTCTATTTATTACTTTCAAAAAGGAGGAGAAAATGAAAAACTGAAAATTCAAGCGTTGGTTTGGGCTGAAATAGCGGGAGCATATGACCCAGCTTTTAATGCGACAACTACCCGTTTTTTAATCAGACAATACCTAAATGAATCGGAGTTGAATGAAGCAGAAAAGATTCTGAAAGACAAAAAAATAAAATTTGACAAAATTAGTATTGAAGCATTTCAAAGCCTTAACAAACAAGCCAAATCGAATAATGAAAACGCTAACAAAGTAAAAATCCCTGAAAATAAATACAATCTAATAGAAAATCCATATTCTGATTGGGTTTATCGATGGAAACTAGAAAGATTTGAGTGTGACACGATGTATTACACGGCACAAGTTGAAACAAAAATAATCGACTCCGCGATAAATGTTATTAAGCAAAATCAATCATTTGACATTCATTTTTTGTATCGTGGTGACAACAAAAAGAAATTCACCATTTCTATTGACGAACAGGAATACTTAATAACAGAGCTTGACTTACTTAAAAACTATAAATGGGAACAAAATATGTTTCCTTATTCAAGACGTTTAGAGCAAAACGAAATTCAACCAGTATTTGACAAAACAGAAAACCTCCCAACGGAAAAGGAAAAAAACATGTGTTCAATCGTTTATACCTTTTCAAAACCTATTTTTATCCGTAACGGAACAATAGCTTTATATTTAGACCAAAAAAGGTATCGGACTAATTATACTCAGTTGGAATTTGGATTCTACATACTTGAAAATAATAGATGGGAACAAATTGCAAGTGTTTACAAGCATTATGAAAATGCGAAAGAATAAACTGTGCATAACAAGGGTAATGCAGCAGATAGGTCTTGACAAAGCCTGCAAACCAATGTTTGCGGGCCTTTGCTTTTTGGGGTCCAAAACTGAAATTAAGTACTTAAAATAAGGCGGAAACCTTACTACTGCCGTGTCTATAGTATTGACATAAGTTATTCTAAACATTTTAGATAATTCAATTTAAAGATTATGGCAGCAAAGAAAAACGAAAAAAAGCCCAATATATTGGTAATATTTGGTGATGATATCGGAATTCCCCAGATCAGTGCATACACCAGAGGATTGATGGGATATAAAACACCTAACATCGATCGTATTGCAAACGAAGGAGCCATTTTTACGGATTCATATGGGCAGCAAAGCTGTACCGCAGGGCGTGCAGCCTTTATATTAGGCCAGGAGCCATTCCGCACAGGGCTCCTGACAATTGGTATGCCGGGTGACCCTCATGGTATCACAGATTGGATGCCCACAATTGGCGATGCATTGAAAGAACAAGGGTATACAACCGGCCAATTCGGTAAGAACCATTTGGGCGACCGTGACTATCATCTTCCTACAAATCACGGCTTCGACGAATTCTTTGGCAACCTTTATCACCTGAATGCGGAAGAAGAACCCGAAGGTTACTTCTATCCCCAAGATCCCACTTTCAGAAAGAAGTTCGGACCAAGAGGCGTTATTCACTCCTGGGCACAGAAAAACGGCGAACAGAAAATTGAGGATACCGGTGCGCTTACTAAAAAAAGAATGGAGACCATAGACGAAGAATTTCTTGCCGCTGCAAAAAATTTTATTGATAAAGCCGCCAAAAACGACAAACCCTTCTTTGTTTGGTTCAACACCACCCGTATGCATGTGTTTACACATTTAAAACCTGAATCATTAGGTAAAACGGGCAAAGGCATACACGCAGACGGTATGGTTGAGCATGATGGTCATGTAGGAGAATTGCTTGACCAGCTCGATGATCTTGGAATAACTGACAACACAATAGTTCTTTATACAACTGACAATGGAGCAGAGATTGCACTTTGGCCTGATGGCGCCATGACGATGTTCCATGGTGAAAAAGGTTCTACATGGGAAGGTGGCTTGCGAGTTCCCATGCTGGCCCGCTGGCCTGGGGTAATTAAGGCGGGGACGGCCTACAATGATATAATTTCGTTGATAGATTGGTTCCCTACCTTGTTAGCAGCTGCCGGTGTTCCCAATGTTAAGGAAGAACTGGCCAATGGTACCACCTTCGGAGGTAAGAAATTTAAAGTTCACCTTGATGGTTACAACTTTTTACCTTATTTCAAAGGCGAAGAAAAAACAAGTCCCCGTAATGAGATCTATTATTTTGACCAGGGAGGTAATTTGAACGCCATTCGTTACCAGGACTGGAAAGTAAGTTTCGCTACCCAGCAAGGCAATATAGCTACCGGCGTACGCTCCGTTTCAGCATGGGCCCTGATAGCTAACCTTCGTATGGATCCTTATGAAAGAGGACTGGAAGAAGGCGGTGGCGCTGTTGAGTTTCTTGCCCGGAATATGTGGTTACTGGTGCCGATACAGGCCCAGATAAAAAAATTCTTCAGCGATTTTCACGACTACCCATACCAGGCAGGTTCGTCACTCAATGCCGGAGGAATTAACTATGGTATGTTGAAACAGCAGGAGGCACTTAAACGGTTGAAAGAAGTAGAAACATTTGCTACCATTGGTGGATAATGATCTTCAGAATACATAGGGGGCAGGTTATCAATTGAACTGTTCCCTATTTAAGTACCGTCAGGATAAATCTGACGCTTATGAAAATATCGTTTCTTCATCCACTGCTTTTTGTTTCTTGATACCTGATTCCAGTTAGGTTGATTGCTGAATTTTAACTTTTCAGCGGCGAACCTAACTTACACCTGATGCCATTAGTTTTAATGGCATTCTTTCTTGTGTCATGTCATCGGAATGAATCAAAGCCTAATCCATCTTCCCTATGGACGGAAGTGCAGAATGCCCTATAAGAAGCTTAACTATTTTTAGATGTGGAATTTGGCGATTACCTATATTTCCTCTGACAGGTAAAAAGCGTGAATAAGCATGCCTAACTGGCACGCTGTTTCTCCCAATATGAGCTAATTAGTCGAAAACACTGAGCTTAATAGAACAGTTAATATACATCCCATACTATACTTTCGATCCCATTTTATATTAAAAGATAATCTATAAAAGCATGGGATTAATTGAAAGTAAATTACCAGAAATACCAGCTAACGGCATTCCCTTATTTGAATTACCACTGGCAACTGCATCTTTAACACCTTTTGAGTTACATATTCCACAAGCCGTAATCGATGACCTTCGTTTAAGACTTAACCAAACCAGATGGCCAGACCGTGAAATCGTTAATGATTGGTCACAGGGTGTTCCCTTGTCGGCGGCAAAAGCATTGATTGATTATTGGGTCAATAACTATGACTGGAGAAAATTTGAATCGCAGCTGAATCAATTTCCACAGTTTCGTACACTTATCGACGGAGTGGGCATTCATTTCATCCATGCCCGTTCACCGCATCCCAATGCATTACCCATTATTTTAACACATGGATGGCCTGGTTCAGTGGTTGAATTCCTTGGAGTAATAGACCGTTTAACTGACCCCACAAAATTTGGCCTACCCGCTAAGGATGCATTTCACGTAGTTGTACCTTCGATACCAGGTTACGGTTTTTCAGATAAACCTACTGAACAAGGCTGGAATCCGTTGCGTATTGCACGTGCCTGGGCTGTTTTGATGCAAGAGAAACTAGGATATACCCAATGGGTGGCTCAGGGGGGTGACTGGGGCGCTGCCATCACACATGCATTAGCTGGAGAGCGTCCTCAGGGATTGCTTGCAGCACATGTAAGCTTACCACTGGTCGTTCCTGATGCTTATCCGCCAAATCCCGACAAGGAAGAACAGGAAGCCATCAGGGATATTGAAAACTACTTAAACAACATGTCTGGCTATGCAGATCAAATGAATACACGTCCACAAACTATAGGTTATGCGCTTAACGATTCTCCCCTGGCGCTGGCTATGTGGATGTACGAAAAGTTCTGGGAGTGGACAGATAATCAGGGCCAACCGGAGGATGCGCTAACAAAAGATCAAATGCTCGACGATATATCTCTTTATTGGTTTACTGGCACTGGTACTTCCAGTGCGCGGCTGTATTGGGAAGGCGTAGGAAGCACGATCAGGAATTCAGGCTTTTTCTCAGCATCCCGTGCAACGTCAAATAAAATAGAACTTCCAATGGCAGCCAGCATTTTCCCCGGCGAAACATTCCGCGCGCCACGCGCCTGGGCCGAAGTTGCCTGGCCCAACTTATTTTATTGGAATAAGGTAGATAAGGGAGGGCATTTTGCCGCGTTTGAACAACCCGAGATCTTTGCGGGTGAGATGTATAAAGCATTCCGGTCATTCCGACATTCCTGGTAAGAAAGCACAAAAAGCCTTGTAAGCCTATAGATTTACAAGGCTCTTTGAACTTTAACAATTATTCGGTTAGCCTCACCTGTGGCGATACCAAACAGGGCTTTCTACTCCTGCACCCTGAAGATAAACCCCACGCCATATACATTCTCAATCCGGATGCAGTTGGAATTGTTCAGGTGTTTTCGCAGTCGGGAAATAAACACATCCAGGCTTCGGCCCAGAAAATAATCGTTCTTGCCCCAGAGTTGTACCAGGATGTTTTCCCGGCGCAGGATCTTGTTCTCATGTTCAAAAAGATAGAGGAGTAGCTCTGCCTCACGGGGCGTGAGGATAATGTCATTTCTGTGTTTGATAGACAGCCGGAGGGAATCTTTATTAAACTCTACATCACCACGGGTAATAATGGGCCGTTGAGGTGTTTCGGTAGCAGCATAGCGGCGAATGATGTTCTTTATACGAAGCACCAGTTCATCCACATCAAAGGGTTTTGAAATGTAATCATCCGCGCCAATCTTCAGGCCATACAAACGATCTGCTTTTTCATTACGCGCCGTGAGGAAGATAAAGGGAATCTGAATGCCGGCTTCAAAGATCCGGTTGGCCAGTTCAAAGCCATCCATTACGGGCATGGAAACATCAATAATGGCCAGTTGATAGGAGGAATGAAACTGTTGCAACTGGTCGAACGCCAGCTTACCATTCTTTGCCCAATCTACCTCAAAGCCAACAATCTCCAGGTACTGTTTAACAACATTGCCCAGATCAATCTCATCCTCAACCAATAAAATCTTTGCATTCATAGGAGGGTCTTTTGTTCCAATACGGGTATACTGATTGTAAAGGTGCTGCCTGTTCCTTCTTCACTCTGGAGATCCAGCTTCCATTTGTGCGAGTCTATAGCCCGGTTCACATAGAATAGTCCCAATCCCAGTCCCTTCACCCGGTTATGAACACCGCTGCCGCCCCGGTAAAACTTATCAAAAATATGCTTTCTAATTTCTTTGTTGATACCAATGCCATTGTCCGCTATTTTAATGTGCAGGGCTTTTTTATCGCTGGATGTGGTGACAATTATATGCTTGGATTCTCTGGTATTGTATTTTACCGCATTGTCAAAAATATTCAGAATTATGGTAGTGAACCAGAAAGGATCAAGCAAAACAACGTCCCGTGTTGCATTTTTGTTTAAGGTAAGGGTGACCTCAGATTCAGACTCTGTTGCATTGAGCCGGTAATCCAGCAACAGTTCCTCCAGCAGATGGTGCACAGAGCTGCGCTCCACGTGCAGGGACAATTTGTTCATGGTGGTAATACCCAGCGTTTGGCTGATCAGCGTTTTGAGCCGTTCGGCCTGCCGCTGTACTACTTCAGTAAGCGGGAGGAGGCTGTCTTTATTAGACAGGATCTTGTCGTTCTGCATGGTCCGGTTGGCCACAATGATGGCAGACAGCGGCGTATGAAATTCATGCGTGATGCTGTTGATGAAATCAGATTTCATCTCTGACAGTTTCTTTTGCCGGATCCAGTTCCGAAAGGTTACAAAGTTCAGGATGACCACGCCGCCTACTGAAAGGAGGGAGAGCAGAAAGGTGGGCATCATGAGCCGGAGAATGGTTTGTTTGCGGTCATACGTGTCCACATATAGGCTAAAGGAGATGCTGTAGCTGTTATCCGTACTGCTGCTGACAGTTACATGCCGGGCCAGGGTATTGGGCTCCAGATTGTCCAGTGTACCGGCTATGCGGATCCCTGCCTTTGTTTGGATCTGCGGATCAATCCATTCGTTATGGCCGTTCTGATGGTAGAGGGGTACATACTGGTCCCGCCGGAAAGCTATTTCAATAAACTCAATGGTAGACGCATACCGCAGCTTTCTGTCCAGGTGATTGCGCTGCATGATGGCTTCCATCAGGCTGTCAATATTGTTGGCTTTACGCAGGTCACGGAAAGCGCTGTCACAAACCCGTTGGCCAAGTTTATTGAACGCCTGTTTGTCCATTTTATACAGGGCTTCCAGCCGCGGCAGGTTACCCATTATATGGTTATCCAGTATATTGGCGCCACCCGGCATGACCTTGTCATTTTTGATGGCCCCCAGGTACTCATCCGTAATAATGCGTTTTTCTGCAAAGAGGTAATGGTTGTTTTTTAATTCATAGGTGTTGTACAGGAGAAAGAATTGTACACAGGTCAGTGTGAGGGCACTGGCAATCGCAATGATCCTGTGCAGAGAGGTGGTATACTTCAAGCAATGCTGGTTTAAATTGTAATTTGATTTCCATTAACACTGTGTTTGAAGTCTGTTGACAACAAACAGACCTGACCCATAAATATCTTCACAACTTCATCCAAAACTTCAACAATGAACTCAACATTAACAGCGGTAATGATGGCCGGCCTCGCATTGGGCCCCGCACTGCCAGCCTGGGCTTCCGGCCACAGCCAAAACGGCTACCAGGCGCCTGCTGCGGATACCATTACCCGTGAAGGGTATACGCTGGTATTTATTAACCGGCAGCCTGATTTTGACACCACTACCCGGCAGCGTATGATTGACGTATTTTTTACCGTTTACCCTAAAGAAGCTAACCGGTTCAATACCCACACAGCCCAAAAAGTAGTCTTTACCATCGATCCCGACTATGATGGCGTTGCAGAGACCGGCAACGATAAGGTGCGTTATAATCCCAAATGGCTGAAAGCCCATCCGGAAGATATTGATGTGGTCACCCATGAGGCCATGCACATTGTTCAGGCCTATACACATCCTGTTCCCGGATGGCTTACAGAGGGTATTGCTGATTATGTGCGTTATGTATATGGTGTCAACAACCAGAAGGGAAACTGGCGGCTTCCAGACCTGAAGCCCGGCCAAAACTATACCAATGCTTACCGTATAACTGCCCGCTTCCTGGTATGGGTGGAAAAAAACCATTCTGGTACTGTTGACAGACTGGATAAGGCAGCCCGCGAGGGGAAATATACGTCACAGATCTGGACTACGCTAACCGGAAAAACGGTTGATGAACTCTGGAAAGACTACAGCCAAAATCCTCAACTGGAACTCACCTACCGTTAATTACAAGACAATTACTATGTGATCAGGCAAGGGATCCCGTTATATCGGGTCCCTTGTTACTTTAGGTAAGTGAATGGTAACTAAATAAGTGCCACCCTGCCACAAACGGAATGTAAATCTTGGGTTCACACTGTATGTTCTGGTGCCGGCTGGTGTAATACCCGGGTCTATCCTGGCTATGTTGCCGGGAATGCGATAATAGATGGTATAGCCCTGTGCGCCCTGGATAATAGGGAATGGCGTCAATTCAAAATCACAGATCAGGGCTGTGTCTGTAACTGTCAGCGGATGGAAACGGGCAAAGGTGCGGAAGCTGCTTCTGTCCCCACGTTCAATATATTCATTATTGGATGGCTTAAAGGGTGTGCCGTTCTGGTCTTCAACCTTCAGGATGACCCGGTAGCCATTGGTAGAGAGTCGTTCAATTTTCATTTGCGGTGTGGCTATGTCCCCGCTGGTAGTGGTACCGTCCTGGAACCAGGCACAGGCGGCGCCGTCATTCTCATAAGGCAGACCATCATACAATGTAAACCGGCCAACATCCTTATAGATCCTGCTGCCGGATTCATTGGTGGCCTTAACATCATAGGTGTAGGTACCTAATGGCACACTGTCTGTAGTACTGTAAAATGTAAAGGCGCCGGTGTGTACGTTGAAATCAAAACAAGGTTCATTAACCAGTTTTCTAACGGAATTCAGCAGTTCGATGGTGCTATCTATAGCGGGATCAAACTGGCTGATGAATACATACCGCTGGTGATTGGCATAAATGGCATCCGCATGTTTGCCGGTGGCGGAATCCCGAACGTCCAGCAGTTCATAGGTCACAGGGGCGCTGGATCCATCTGCATCTACCGGGTTGGTCTCAGTTACAATACCCCTGGCTATCTGAATGGGGTTGTCCGTATACCGGATCTGCTGGCTTAAATAACCAGGTGTAACTTTCTGGCAGGAGTTGGTGACCAGGCCTGCCAGGAGAACTAATCCAATATATTGAGGAATCTTCATGATTGATTGTGTTTGATTGGAGATTAGTGATTGTCATCATAAAAGTTGAACATATGTGAGTTACCCAGCACGTGCAGCACACCTGTGGTGGTAAGAATACCTGTGGTCTGGCAAAGACTTTCCAGCCGCTGCTCATCCACTACGGATCCCAGTTGGGTAGAATCTGGCGGTACCGGATGACCGGGTAACGCAATGATCTTGGTGAAATAAATGTATTGCGGTTCTGTGGTGAATACATTCTGATTGGTGTAATCAGAAGTAGGGATCAGCTGCATTAACCTGTATTCACCATTACGCGATTGCCGCCATAAACCATTCCTGGTAATATTATCCCGTGTGAACCGGTCTGCAAACATATAACTGCGCAGGGAGTCCTTCAGGGCTGCCAGGTTCAGGGAATCAAATGTATAGGGCATGTTCTCATCATTCCTTTTGATGCGCAGGTCGGCCCCTTTGGCTTCTACATATCTGCGGATAGAATAATTGGTAAAGGCAAAGAAGGTGCCCGCCTGGTTGAGCTCGTCTTTCAGCCCTGTTTTGTCAATCATCATCACCAGTGTATCAAACAAATGGTTGGTCTTGAGATAGTCATAGGTGGTCATGTTCACCTGCGCCACAAAGGTGCTTCCGCCAATGGTATAGGATTTCTTGCAGGCAACGGTGGCCAGTAACAAAAGGGCCGAAGCCGCTGTTAATATTTTTATCTTCAGTGTCATACTAATCAGTTTTATTGGTTAAAGCTTGCCCTGCCAATATTTGGTTTGCACCAGTGTAAAGTCATCCTTGAACATGGACGGATCTATTGGCCATACCCAGCCGCCATTATAATACTGGTCCGGGCTGAAATTCTCATTATAATCAAGCAACAGCCCCGTGCGGATCAGATCATAATAGGCCTGGCCTTCAAAGAAAAATTCCCGCAATCTTTCTTCCAGTATCTCCCTGCCCATGTCTGTGCCGCCGGCGCCTGTATAGTCTGCAATACCTGCCCGTTCTTTAACAGCGTTTAACAATGGCAGTGCTTCTCCATCCCGGCCCAGTTTATTGAGCGCTTCTGCCCGCAGCAACATGATATCCGGCAGCCTGAAAATATTCAGGTTATTGGACAGCCGCGGATCACCTTGAGAGGAGCCGTCGGCATAGTAAATATTTGCGTATTTAATGGTCTGCCCCTGGTTGCTGGTATAGGCCTGGTAAAAGAATTTGGCATAACGGATATCAGCAGTATCAGAATAAAGGTTTATTACATAATCATGATTGATGGGCCAGTTCAGGCTGCCCTGGTTGGCAATAAAGGGCCTGGCCAGGGTAGGCAGATAACCGCCACCATTACCGGCCGTAGCAATGCCTTCATTTTGACCGTAGTTAACGTTGATCTCAAAAATGCCTTCCCGTGATTTGCCAACAAATACCTGTGCATAGTGCGCGGAGTCCTCCAACTGGTAACCACCCTGTCTGATAAGCGTGTCGGCTGTTTTTTCACAGGCGCTGTAGTCATGCTTCCAGGCCTGGATATGCGCTCTGAGCGCCAGAACGCTGCCTCTGTTGGCACGGACTGCAGTTTGACTGAGATCTGCATATCCAAACACCAGGTTGCTTTCCGCCGTCTGGCAATCTGCCAGACATTGCGCCCATATGGTGGTTGCCGGTGAGCGGGCAATAGTTTGCGCCTGGCTAACATCCAGATCCGGCGCCAGCTTCAGCGGTATATCTCCCCAGATACGGCTCATATAGAAATAAACATAAGCGCGGAGAAAATAAGCCTCTCCAATGATCTGGTTCTTGAGATCCGGATTGGTAAAAGCGGAAGCGGGTATCTCCGGTACCCTGGCTATGATCAGGTTAACCTGCTGGAGCACCTGGTAATAATTCTGCCAGTTCCATTCCCAGGGTCCCACGTTCAATCCAATGAACTGACCATTGCAAATGGGTTGATTAAAGGCATCCAGCCCGCCGTTAACACTGTATTCGCCGGAAGGCAGATCTCCATATACATGCCAGGAATAGTTGTTCAACAATACACTCCTCAGCAAGGCATAGGCGCCTGCAATGGCTGTATTGGCATCCTGACCGGTTTTAAAATAAGCATCTGTAAATGTGGAGTTGTGTGGTTGCAGGTCCAGGATCTTTTTACAGGAGCTGCTGCCAAGCAGGACCAGTAAAAACACCGCAACCAGTTTTCTATTTATATAAGCGTTTTGCATGTTGATGACTTTGAAGTGATGGATGATCATAAGCTCATATCAAGACCTAAAGTGAATTTCTTTGGAATGGGATAACCACTCCCGTTATATATTCCAAAAGGATCGACCTGTTCGGCATCCGGCGCCAGCGCCTTCTGGAAAATATGCAGGTTGTCTACCATGCCATATACCCTCAGCCTGCCCAGGTGCAGACGCTGCAACACAGAAGGGTTGAACACATACGAAAGGGTCATGGTCTTGATCCGCATATAATCTCCATTCTCCACCCATTGGGAGCTGACTGCGGCATACTTGTAACGGGTGCCCAGAAAGGAGCTGAGTGAAGGGTAGGTAGCATTATCCCCCGGATTCTGCCAGTAGTTAATATCACTCAGGTCAGGAAAAGCATTGTGGGAAATGGCATGCAAAGGGTTGGGATCACCATCATCCGTAGGCACCAGACCGGAAAGCCTGCCCGCCAGGTAGTCATTATAGATCTGCCTGCCAAGTGTATAAGTACAGAACACGGTCAGACTGAGGTTACGATAGCTGAAGGTATTGTTAAAACCGCCTGTGAATTTTGGATTGGGATTGCCTGCTGGTGCATAGTCTGTATTATCCAATATGCCATCTCCATTCTGGTCTTTCCAGATAGGATCTCCCCCTCTGAAAGGATAGCCGTAAAAATTGAGCACGGCACCTGTGAGCGGGTTAAAGGGAACATCCTTGTCAGTTTTATAAACACCCGTTGCCTGAAACAGGAAGTATTCATTGATGGGATGGCCTTGCCTGAGCAGGTAACTGGTTGCACCCTGGTTAACAACAATATCCCTGCCGCCATTGGGCAGTGACGTGACCATATTCTTATTGTAGGCAAAGTTAAAATCAGTCGACCACTGGAATTTATTAGCTGGTTTGAACCAGTGTGCAGATAACTGGGTTTCTATACCTGAGTTGCGCGTACCAATGGCATTGGTGGTAATAGTTGAGAACCCGGTAGTAACAGGCAACACCAGCGAGAAGATGCCTTGTTTGGTATTGCGTACATACAGATCCGTAACCAGGTTGAACCGGCCGTTCAGGATATTGATGTCAATACCAAGATTGGCTTCCTGTGAATGTTCCCAGGTAAGGTTCTTGTTGGCCAGACCGGCTGAAAAATTGGGTGAAATAGCCGGCACCCCATTATAGGTAAAAGAAATGTTCTGGTTGTTAGCTGGATTGTTGCTGCCCGCAAAACTACCAGCGCCAATAGTGTAAGTATTATAGGACAAATAGTTGCTGCCCTCATCCGGTTGACGGCCCGTAACGCCAAAGCTACCTCTGATCTTCAACATACTGAGCCAGCCTGAAAAGCCATCCATGAAGGGCTCTTCACTGACGATCCAGCCTGCAGACACAGAAGGGAAATAACCTACACGGTTATTGCTACCAAATTTAGATGACGCATCGGCATTGAATACGCCGGAGAAAAGATAGCGGCCTTTAAAATCATAGTTCAACCTGAAAAAGCCGGACTGGATCCCGCTTTCAATCAGATCAGAAAAGCCGGATGATTGATTTTTATTCAGGATATTAACTACGGCTACCTGGTCATTGGGAATACCATCTGTTTCAACATCTGTTGAGCGGTATTGATGGAACTCCGTATTCTGACCCAGCAGGAAATTCAAATGATGGCTATTGCCAATGGCTGTGGTATACATCAGGGTGTTGCTCATCAGGTAATTGGCGGAATTGTCCGCAAAGCTAACAGCATAGCCCACACCACTTTGTCGGTATTTGCCTGGTGAATAAGTATCCCGCCGGCTGTTGGCCGTTTGGAAGGAGATCACCGTATTAAAGACTAACTTATTGGAGATCTTCCAGTCAATGCTGGGGCTGATGGTAAGACTGTTATTGGTGTTGGCATCTGTCTGGTTACTGGCATTACCAAAGATAAAATCCCGGCTGGCAGGGCTCAGGTACAAGGTAGAAGCCGGCAGCCTGCTGGATGCATAATAACCGCCATTAAAAGGACCATAACCGCCGGTAATGTCATTCAGAGAACGGGGGCGGTTAAGATGGCTGAAGCGGATCTGTGTGTTAACAGTCAGTTTGGATGACAGCTTTACACTCGTATTGCTGTTAAAACTATAGCGCTGCAGCCCGGATTTCTTAATGATGCCTTTTTCATTGTAGCAGTTCAGGCCGTATCGGTAATTGACAACATCACTACCGCCGCTTACTGACAGGTCTACGTTATCTACCAACCCGGTCTGAAACATACCCCCACGGTAATCATTGGCATTGTTAAAGGCCGGGTTCAATGTATCTGTCAGGATCATGGGCAGATCCGTTAAACTGTTATAGGGACCGTAATGATTGATCAGGTCCATCTTGGCACGGGTTTCTTCAGCCCCAATGTATACTTTGTCCAATGTTGGTCTTTCAGTAATACCATGGTACGTGCTGAAGTTGATGCGCAGCCTGCCTGGTGTACCTCTTTTGGTTTTGATGATGATAACACCACCGGCGCCGCGGGATCCGTAAATGGCGGAGGCCGAAGCGTCTTTCAGGATATCAATAGATTCAATATCACTGACAGGAATGCCCGCCAGTACATCTGTATTGGTACCATTGCCATAATTTATGGCGGCAATATCATCCGTAGCCTGGGGAACGCCGTCAATAACATACAGCGGACCGCTTACCGCTCTGGCCAGACTGGCCTTACCGGCGGCAGTAGTGGGATCATTGTTAACGGACCTGCTAACAGACGTATTACCTCTCACAACAACTGTACTGCGAACGCCGGGCTCACCGGAGAAGTTCTGTACATTGACACCTGCTACCCGTCCCTGCAACAAGCCATCCAGGGTAGGAGATGGTACATCTGCAATGGTCTTTGGATCAAGGGATGTAACAGCGGCACTGACATTGCGCCGGGCAAGACTCTGGTACCCGATGACCACTACATCTTTCATCCCTTTTGGGTCCTGCTTTAACGTGATGATCAGGTTGGTGAGTGTTCCTGTAACTTTAAGGTCTTTGGGGAGATAACCTACCGACCGGAAGGTGACTGTTGCGCCCGGTGCTGCGCGGATGAGAAATTTACCATCTTCATTGGACATACCGCCTTGTTTGGTGCCGGCTATTTCAATGGTCACGGCGCCTAATGGCTTACCATCACCACCGTCTTTAATAACACCGGAAACAATAACGCTGTTTGCCGCGGGTGCTACCTGGGAAAAGGCATGCTGTATCACAAATAGCAATAGTATTTGGACAGACAGAACAACCTTGTAACAGGCAATTCTGCCGACCAGTGTTAATTTAGTCATTGCAGTAGTTTTGATTGAATCTTATAGCTAACTAAATTAACCGGTTGCCGTTTTCAAACTTGTCAACGAAGATCAAATGGATTGTTAACAGAATTTAAATAGAAGAAATTTGGAGATGTTAATAGTATTAAAAATAAATAAATACAGCGAATCCCAGGAATGTCACCGTTGTTCGTTTTTGTTTTTAAGGTGTCTCGTACTTGTTCCTTGTTGAAAATTAATATACAATAAAGGAGGTTTCCCGTTTTTGGACATTTAATAAAAAGTATTCTTTTCACATATCATTTGTAATTGTCTCTTTATCGTTCTTCAAAAAATCGGTTCATGTCCTGATAAAGAATTGATTCGTTCCCATAGTTAAAACCTCCCTGATATCTAACCTCCCGCGCAGCACGATAAAATGCACCATAAGGATGAACCGGTACTCACCCTTTTAACACCTAATTTCGTCGGATCGTTAATCGTTAGGTCATTGTTAATAGTATGTCATTTATTGCGTCCATCTATTTTTCATTTTCCCTGAATAAATATAAAGCGGGCAGCGGCAGCTCATACTGATCGGGTACTTCTTGCAACCTGAGAAATCCATTACTTTCAAAAAAGGGCAGGAGAGGATGTTCAGCATATTCGGTTATCCATAGACCATCATAACCACGGCAAACAGATAAACATTTTTCCAATAGCGATAAAGGAATCTGCGGATCATCATATTTTTTCAAGATCCCAAATTCTGCCAACCGTATTATTCTTTTCTTTGCAAGTAGCTGTGGCCTTCTACCATTCGATGTTATTCGCATATAACCAACTGGCTCATTATTGTAAAACACGACTACCCACTGATTTGACAAACTATTCATTTCAATAATCATTGTTCTCCGGTTGAAACTACCGGCAATGTATTGTTCAAGAATTTTATTTGTCGTTATTGAACCAAATTTTTCGTAAGTTATCTCCGTCGCTAAAGAAAGCAAGATCTCTATGCCTTCTTCCGTTGCTAGCATAAATTTTGAAATTATTTTATTATCCATTTTTGTAATAGTTACATGCAGGTGGTTAAATTTGTGTTGCAGTAAGCTCGTAATTTCACTTACAGATTCGCCCACTGCAGGAATTTTTGTTTTAATTGAATTTAAACTCATTTATTTTAATCCAATCGTTTCCATGATATGAATTGATGTTTTAAACGCATCTTCGATAATTGCCGCCTGTTCGGGTTCGTGCAGTTTTGTATGCCCGGTTGCAGTACTGCTACTTTCCCTGCGGGATATAACACTCATCTGAAGATCGGTTTCACAGAACTTTCGGCATATGTATGGCCAGGCACCCATATTTTGTGGCTCCTCCTGAACCCAGATCAGTTCCCGGGCATTGCTGTATTTTTTTTTGATATTTTTCATCTGTTGAACAGGTGTTGGGTAAAGCTGTTCAATCCTCACAATTGCTATATCCCTACGTTCTTCTGCCCGTTGCTTCTCTAGCAGGTCATAATATATTTTACCAGAGCAAAATAGAATCCGTTTAACATATTCCGTATTAGCCAGACTATCGTCGATCAGTTCCTGAAAACCGCCTCTGGTAAAATCGTCGATTGGCGAAACGCACTTTGGATGGCGCAGTAAACTCTTAGGCGTAAATATTATTAGTGGTTTGCGGAAATCCCGATGCAGTTGTCTGCGTAGAATATGAAAGAAATTTGCTGGTGTAGAGCAATTGGCTACCTGAATATTGTTATTGGCGCATAATTCCATAAAACGTTCTATCCTCGCTGATGAATGTTCCGGTCCCTGACCTTCATACCCGTGAGGTAGTAACAAAACCAACCCATTCCCAAGCTTCCATTTGGTTTCAGCGCTTGCGATATACTGATCAATGATGATCTGAGCACCATTTGCAAAATCGCCAAATTGCGCTTCCCAAATGATCAATGCATTGGGGTTGGCTAACGCATAGCCGTACTCAAAGCCCAATACCGCATATTCAGATAAAAGGGAATTGTAAATTTCAAATCGGACGTCTGTCTGTAAAGCATCCAGTGGATTGTATTTCTCTTCTGAATCTTCAACAGTAAGTATGGCGTGTCTGTGTGAAAAAGTGCCGCGTTCTACATCTTCTCCGGTTAAGCGTACGGCATAATGCTCTTTTAGTAAAGAACCATAAGCCAGTAATTCTCCCATTGCCCAATCAAATATCTGTGTTTGGGCTGCCATTTTTTTTCGCGCTTCAAAAAGCTTTTCAACTTTTTTTAAAAACTTCTTCCCGGTTGGCAGGGTTGTGATGTCGCGCCCTATATTTAATAAGGCTTCCGCTGAAATAGAGGTATCTGGTGATGTATGAAAATCTTTATCAACGGGAATTCTCAGCCCTTTCCAAACACCATCGAACATTTGCTTTACAGGCTTGAACTTTTCCTCTGCTTTGGATTCATCCAGTAAGATCTGCAATTGATCTTTAAATGTTTTCTCAAGTTCTTCCACATAATTGGCATCAACACTGCCTTCTGCTATTAGTTTCTTTACATAGATCTCTTTCGGGTTAGGATGGGCTTCAATGGCCTTATATAACAGAGGTTGTGTAAACTTAGGTTCATCCGATTCATTATGTCCATATTTACGATAACATAATATGTCAATAAAAACATCTTCCTGAAATGTTTGACGGTATTCCATAGCCATATTGATCACGTATGCCAATGCTTCCGCATCATCTCCGTTAACGTGAAATACCGGGCTAAGAACGACTTTGGCGAGATCAGTACAATATGTACTGGACCTGCCATCTTTATAGTTGGTGGTGAACCCCACCTGGTTGTTTACAACCAGGTGTATGGTGCCACCCGTGCGAAACCCATCTAGTTTCGACATTTGCAGTATCTCATAAACAATACCCTGTCCGGCGATGGAGGCATCACCGTGAAGTAGAATAGGTGCTATCTTTCTGTGGTTCCCATTGTATTTTAGATCTGCTTTCGACCTGGTTTCCCCTTCTACAATAGCATCAACAGTTTCGAGGTGGGAAGGGTTGGGGCAAAGGCTTATATGTACCATCCTGCCATTGGATACCTGTATGTCGTTTGAGTATCCCAAATGGTATTTTACATCACCGCCAAACACACCTGTAACATCATAGTTCTTGCCCTGAAACTCTGAAAAGATCTCTTTATACGGCTTTCTCATGATGTTTGCCAGTACATTCAGCCTGCCCCTATGTCCCATCCCAATAATATATTCTTCCACTCCCAATTCAGCACCCTTCTCTATTACAAAATCTAAAGCGGGTATCAATGATTCAGCTCCTTCCAGCGAGAAACGTTTTTGTCCCAGGAATTTAGTGCCCAGGAAATTTTCAAAGACTACTGCCTCATTTAGTCTATTAAGTATATTTTTCTTTTTATCAGCGGAAAACCGGGGGGTATTACGTTCCTTTTCCATCCTGCTTTCAAACCACTTTATCTTCTCAGGATCGCGCATATAAAGATATTCTGCACCAATGGACCTGCAATAGGTCTGCTCCAACAATTCCCTGATCTCACGTAACGTTGCCGGCCCGATACCTACTTTTGCGCCTGCATTGAATATCGTATCAAGATCCGCATCTATTAAACCGAAATTTTCCAGCTCCAGTGCGGGACTATGTTTCCTGCGTTCCATTACCGGATTCGTTTTTGTAAACAAATGCCCTCTTGTACGATAGCCATTAATTAAATTAAGCACGTTGATCTCCTTCTCAAGTACCGTTGCTACTTCGACTGTATGAGATGGTGGAGCAGGATTATTTTCATTAATTGATGATTTTCCCAGATCAAATCCTTCAAAGAACTTTTGCCAGACAAAATCTACTGAAGCCGGATCTTTTTGGTAATCATCGTAGAGTGCGCTGACATAAGCTGCATTCCCATTGTTGAGATATGTGAATTGGTCCATACAAACTTTTATTATTAAATATTTCAAAAATCCCGGCAGCTGTTTGAAATGGTTTTAAGCCTTCCGTTATTTAGATGCAGTAGCTAAAATGTACCGGTTCGATCATTGTAAATTAATATCACCTGATAATTGAACTTGTAGTCCATCAATAAATAACCATTGCTACTTTCCTTGACAAAGGTATAAGCTTCCTGAGGTATGTTGTTTTAGTATTTTAGTCAAATATTTGTTGAATCCAGCCAATTGATGGATATAATTCTATCTTTGTATAAAAGGGAGAATGGGACACATTACTGCTTCTTTACCTGAAATAGATTTATTGCCAGACTCCATATTTGTAATGTATGAGAAATGCGAAAAACGACTTCCATTTCATACGCATTCAAAGGGGCAGTTGTCATATGTAGAAGGTGGGCTTGCTTATATTCAGGTTGCAGAAAGGACTTATTTAATTCCTGCAAGGCATTATTTCTGGATGCCAGCGGGCGTCCGTCATAATTTAACAGCTGCCGACTCTGCCACCCATTTGCGCTCCATATTCTTTAATACGCGAGACGATCATAAAAATGAATTCTATAATAAGATTGGGATTTACCCTATAAATGAACTGTTGCTTCAAATGTTCATCCATTCTCAAAAATGGGCGGGGCATGTTATGGAAAATGATGAAAAGTATTTATTCTTAAAAGTTATAAAAAATATACTGCCCGAGATCAGTACCCGCGTTCTTCCAATGGCTCTTCCCCATACAGAGAATACAAGAATGTTGGAGATTATTAAATACATGGAAGATAATTTATCAGAACAGCACTCTATTGCAACTATCAGCAAAAAATTTAATTTTAGTGCTCGTTCGTTGTCCCGCTTCTTTAAGACTACATTGGATATGTCTTTTCTTCAATATTTAAAACTGTTGCGGATGGCAAAGGCTTTTGAGCTTATTGTAAAAAACAACCATTCCCTGGAAGATATAGCTTACCAAACGGGCTATCAAAGCCTCTCTTCATTTAGTAGTACATTTTACCAGGTTACCAGTTTCCGTCCTTCAGATTTTATCAATGTTAAAAACGTCTTTAAATAACCTGGGCTGTATGGGAAAAAAGAGGTTCTCTCATTTGATCTGAGACAACCTCCTGATTTTTGTTTAACTATAATAACGAAGTAACTATTTTCTTTGCATTTGCTATTGGCCGCTCACCTTTGTATAAACTCGCAGCAATTGTACACCCCTCAAAAAGAAGGAATATTGCCTCACAGATCATATCAATATCCAGTCCCGATTTGTTTTTTAATTCTATTTGCACTAATAATTCCCTGATGTAGTACTTCATGCGGTCTTTTTCACGGCTCACCTGTGCAAATATCTCGATATCGTCTTTCGGAATTTCTGCCATTACCTTAGAAAAGTGACACCCACGAAAGCCTGTTTTATATTGTTCATCCTCCCTAAAATCGAATATGCCCAGTAGTTTAGACTTTGGGGTTCTGTACTTTCTCAGAAATTCGCTCAGCCGGGCAAACCAGGCATTTTCAGCGTGTTCGATATAGGCGATAAGCAGATCTCTTTTTGAGGGAAAGTGATTATACAAAGAACCCCGGGCGATCTCCGCTTCTTCTATAATTTGATTGATGCCAGTAGAATTATACCCCTGCTCGTAGAATAATCTTGTAGCTACATCAAGAATTCTGGCTTTTGCTGCTGATTCCTTCATACGCAAAATTAACAAAAAATGGACAATTCTGTCTAGTTAATGCAAAGCATAACCATGGCGGATTTCTTCACTTCCGTTGCGAACAAACCTCCGGCCTGGAACAAGGCCCTTTCCAAAAACCTCAGCAAGACTATCGGAACTTCTGCCAAGCCTGACCGGCACTCGTTTGGCATAGCCGGACGAGTCTTCGATCATAAAAACGCCATCGGTTGAATTTACGACCGCCCCTTTAGGCACTGCAAATCCCGTTGAACCGGTATTTAGTCCAATTACAGCCTCTGCAACCATTCCCGGAGATAGTTGCAAGCCATCATTTAGTACATCGAGTTCCACATGTTCCGAGCGCAACTTTTTATTCATAACGCCAGCCCTTCGTGCAATTTCTGCACTGAATACCCGGTCAGGAAAAGCTTTTACCGTAAAGTTGACCACATCATTGAGCTTGATAAGGTTTTTATATGCTTCCGGGATTTGCAGGATGAGGCGTAAGTGTTGCTGCTGCTGGAGCGTGAAAATTGGTAACTCAGACCCTTTGCCCGAAGGTCCCATATATGCTCCCAAGTTTACATTTCTTGCGCTGATCACTCCGTCAAATGGGGCCCTGATCACCAGATATTGCGTAACAGTCGTATTGGCTTTGTAATCTGCCATAGCTGCCTCCATTTGTGCCCGGTCTGAATTGCGTTTGGCTAAGGCAATGTCCACGTCATTTTTTGAGATTGTCCCCGGCGTTGTGCTTGCGTCTAAAATACGTTGATAGGTCGCATTACTGGATTCATAAATTGCCTGCTGTGCTTTATACCTCGACTCTGTTGCGGCTAACTGAGAGATTAGCTCGGGCGCTTCAAGTGTTGCCAGCAATTGCCCTTTCTTTACAAAAGACCCCACATCGACAGACAGAGTTCTCACATAGCTGTTTACCTTGGCATACAGATCTACCTCCCGGTATGCGGATAATTCTGCAGGAATAACCAGATCAGTATGCACCGATCCGTTAGTGAGTTCAAAAGTCACGGACGCAGCGGGTGGTGTGGCCGGCGCAGTCTTATGAACTGGTTCCTTCTCTTTTGAAGGCGACGAGCACGCCACCCCGAACACGCATGCGATTGTTATAATGGTGTTGGCGGAATTAATATTCATATTATTCGCTTAAAGAGTTAATATAAGATTGGCTTTCCTCATCATTTGCTTCAAGGGAAACAGATTTAAGGGATGCCTTTTGTTGGCCCCACGCAAATAGCAAGGGCAGTATAAACAGCACTGCAAAGGTAGACGCGATCAATCCACCTACGACGGCGCGACCGAGCGGTGATGTTTGATCACCTGCTTCACCTAAACCACTTGCCATTGGCAACATGCCCATCACCATGGCGAGGGCCGTCATTAAAATTGGTCGCAACCTTAGGGCGGCTGATTCGTTCGCCGACAATAAGGCATTACCATTTTTTAGTCGTAGCTGCTCCGCATTGGTGATGAGCAGCACTGCGTTGGATATTGATACACCAACAGACATAATGATACCCATATACGATTGCAGATTGAGCGTTGAACCGGTAATGAGTAATAACGCAAGCGATCCAATGATCACCGCCGGTACTGTAGATAAAATAATTGCCGATACCCTGAAAGATTGAAAGTTTGCCGCCAACATTAGAAAAATTACCACAATGGCTACAGCTAAACCATTTTGAAGACTGCTTAGTGTATCTTTTAATGTTTGATTCAGACCTATTTGTTGAACGGTAAGGCCTCTTGGAAGTTCCCCCAGCGCCCTGATAGCTTTTTGTACATCGGCTGCCGCGGCACCTAAATCCTTATTATCGAGGTTCGCGGTAACTGTTAACATGGGAAGAGTGCCAAGGTTGTCATTCTCTCCGTAGGTAATGCTATGCTTAATGGTGGCTACATCGCTAAGCACTGGACGGAAATTGTTTTTCAATAGTGGTATCTCGCCAATATCACTTAAGCTCTTCATTTGGTTCTCGGGTACCTGAACCTGAACGTTATAGCTATTTCCTGATCTCTCATCGATCCAGATATTACGGTCTGTATACCGAGAAGAAGAGGTAGAGGCGACCAATGACCGCGAAATGTCGTTGATGTCTACTCCCAGCTGCGCGGCCCGTATGCGGTCCACTTCGATCTCGATAGCTGGATATTTATTGGATTGGCCCAACTGAACGTCTCTTATATAACTTATTTTTTTCAGTTCGTACATCAGCTTTTCAGCGTACTGCTCGTTCAGCTTTTTGTTACGGCCTGCAAAACGCACCTCTATCGGCGTTGGTGAGCCCTGGCTTAGTATCTTATCAGTTAATTCAATGGGCTCAAAAGACAGCCTCAGCCCGGGCATTTGCTTTGTGACCTGTGCCCTTATCTTTTCTTTTAGTTGATCCAGATTGGTCTTATAGTCTTCTTTGAAGGCAACCTGCAACACGGATTCGTGTGGACCAGCCATCCATAGATAAATAGGGTTCATGGAAAACATATTCGGGTGCAGGCCCACATAAGCAGAAGTGATCAGCACATTTTCTTCGCCCACGATATTCTTAATGATCTGGGTCGTTTTCAAAGTCTTTTCTTCCGTTCTTTCAATCCGTGTTCCTTCAGCAGCCCGTATTCTTACCTGAAATTGTTTGCCGTTCACTTTTGGTAATATATCCTTCCCGATAATTGACAACAGCCCACCTGCCACTACTATCGAACCAATCAGGTAAACGATTACAATGGTCCTTCTATAAGGCATCATCCGGTCCATAAATCTGAGAAACCTTAAACGTAGCCTGTCAAATTTACCTGCTTTTAAAGGCTGATGCTGATCCGTTTGTTTTGCATGCCCCTTCATGATCCAGTTTGCCATAACCGGAACAAATGTTTGTGCCAGGAAAAAAGACATTATCACGCTAAAGCCGATGGCTAAGGCAAGTGGTAGAAACAAACTTCCCGGAATGCCTCCCATGGTGAATGCAGGTGCAAATACCGCCAGAATACAAAGAAGGATAAGCAAGTTGGGGAAAGCAATTTCCTTACATGCATCCCAGATGGCAAGCCGTCTGGGTTTTCCCATTGCCAGGTGTTGGTGTATATTTTCAATCGTCACAGTGCTTCCATCCACCAGAATACCAATGGCCAGCGCAAGTCCGCTAAGCGTCATGATATTGATGGTTTGCCCGAAAAGATTGAGAAAAAGCACGCCCGTAATAATTGAGGTAGGAATAGTTAGAATGACTATCACTGCGCCCCGCCAGTCACCAAGAAAGAGCAATACCATCAATCCGGTAAGCACTGCGCCAATAACTCCTTCCGAGATCAGGCTTTTAACAGCATTGATGACATACACCGACTGATCAAACGCGTAAGTCAGCTTCACATCCTCAGGCAGGGTCGCTTGCATGCCAGGCAATGCTTCCTTCAATTTCTTCACGACCTCCCAGGTAGATGCATCTGCATTTTTAGCAATAGGCATGTAAACAGAACGCTTGCCGTTAACGAGTGCATAGCCAACCGTTATGTCAGCACCATCCTGGATAGTTGCAATATCACGCAGATAGAGGTTTTCTACGCCACCTTTAAAAAGCGGGATATTACCGAAATCCTGTACCCGGTGAATGGTAGTGTTGATCGGAATAAGGTAATTTTTATCGTCCATGCGAACGTTGCCCGATGGAGTGCTTTGATTATTGGCCGCGATAGCCTGAATAACCTGTTCAGGCGTTAAATTATGGCTTCGCAATAACTCCGGATCTGGTTTAATAACAACCGTCCGGAAATTTCCTCCAAATGGCAACGGCGATAACAGCCCAGGGATCTGAGTAAATGCCGACCGCACGTAAATATTGGCCAAATCGAGTAGTTCGTTATTGTTACGTGTATCGCTGCTTACCACTAATTGCCCTATTGGTAAGGTTGATGCATCGAAGCGCAGTAGGAAAGGAGGATTGGAACCTGCGGGAAACAAAGCCTGTGCACGGTTGGTTGCAGCGGTTGCTTCCGCTTCTGCAGCGGCCATATTTGTACCAGGATAAAAGGTTAACTTAATTAATGTTAACCCTTGTATGTTTTTTGTTTCAACGCTTTTAACGCCGTTCACGAAAAGCAGCGTGTTTATATACTGCTTTGTAAAGAATGGCTCCATTTGGTTAGGTGTAAAGCCACCATATGGATGCGCGACATAGAGTACCGGTAGATCCAATCCCGGAAAAATATCAACCTTGATCGTTCGGCTCGCACTTATTCCGAAGAAAAGAACGGAGGCCACCAGCACCATGATGGTAATGGGTTTTCTAAGAGCGAAGAGTATTAGTTTCATCGGAGTTATAAATTATCATAAAAGAGATTGAAATCCCCAACGGATGCAGATTTGAATAGAAGTGCCTGCCAAACATTAGTATAGGCAATATCCCGGGCTGTTTCTGCTCTCACCAAAGAATAGAGCGCCTGGGTTACGTCGACAAGGTTTGTCAATCCATGATTATAAAGGACCAACTTCTGAAAATAAGCATCCCTTGCAGCCTTTACCTGCTTTGGGGTTTCGTAGTAATCTGCGATTGCATTCCTGATCCTGGCATTTGAAAAGTCAAGTTGCGCCGCCAACTGTTGCCGAGCCAATTCCAGCTCATCAGTGATACCCTGGCTTATCAATTTTTGCGATTTAATTTGCTGTTTTATCCGAACCGGCTGGGTCAGGTTCCAGGTAATGCCGAGTGCTACAACATAGTTGCTCCTGTCAAAACCGATCCCATCCGTCTGGCCTTTCGTGTAGCTGAGCCTGTCCGATGAAAAGTTGTTGCCGAATCCCGAGCCTCTGCTCTGCATCGCCATGCCCAAACTCAATGTTGGGTAATTAAGTGTTTTAAAATAATTCAGTTGTTGATCGCTGTAGAGGACGCGGCTTTTATAGTATTGCAGTATGGGATGGTGTGCTGACACTGAATCTGCGTTGATTGGAACAGATCCCGGCAGTTGGGTTATAAAAAGTGTGTCGGCATCGATCTTCTGAAAAACAGTGCCCAAAAGCTTGATCAGGGCACTGTTTTGCTCGTCTTCATAGGTCATTGCTTTTAGCAGGATGCTTCTTGCACTGGAAACTTCAGCATTAGCCTGTGAAGAATCCACACCGGCCAGCAGGTCCTTTTGTGCCTTACGTACAATAATTTGCCGCAATGTATCGGCACGGTCGAGATTCTTGTGGTAAGATGTGGTCAACCGCTGTGCAGCAAGTAGATTCAGATAGGCTGCACAGATCCTTATTTGTTGTTGGAAGATCTCTTGCCTGAGGTCTGCGTCATCCAGCTCGGTTTTAAGACCCGCCGTTTTTATCTTTTCCCTGGTGCGGCCGAAAGAAAAGAAATCCCAGTTCACGTTCGTCAGGTATAATGAACCAAAATCGGCGCTCCAGTTTTGTGCAGCTAACGGCAACCCAGTGGTAGCAATGCCTGTTGGACCAAAGGCATATAATGGGCCGTTTTGACCGTTGGCTGTTCCGTAGTTGACTTCTATCGCCAGATTAAGGTTCGGCAGGTAATCCAACCTGGCCTGTTTAACCTGCGCTTTCGACGCAGCAACGTAATTTCCCTTAGCTTTGATGGTCCCATAGTTTTCAATTCCAATTTTCAAAGCGTCTTTCAACGAGAGTTGTTGCTGCGAATAAGCTCTTTTCGGTACCTGGCTGCTAAATATCCCAAAGATAAGGGCTGCCCGTAATCGACTTAGCATCCACGTTTGAATTCTATTTTGCCTCATCTTATATTAATTATGATCTTGCTTAATTGCTTCCAGCATTTGCCTATAACTGATTGTTAATTCTGTTAAACTAAAACCGCGGTTTAGCCCGCTGGGGTTAGGCAACACCCAAACAATAGATTCGCCTATGTTTTTTTGTTGAACTCCCCAGGAAATATCTCTCAAGCCAGAAAGGGCCTGATAAGCTGATTTACCAAGAAAGGCGATGTATTGGGGTTTGTACTTTTCTATTTTTTGGGTGAATATCCCGGCTGAATCTGAAAACTCTTGTTTCGACAATTGATCGGCACGTGAGGTAGGTCGTTCAACTACGGTGGTTAGACCATATCCGTAGTTGAGTATTGTTCGGTCTTTTTTTGCTACGATCTCATGGGGGGTAAACCCGGCGAGATGTAAAACCCGCCAAAACCGGTTACTCCTGCCAGAGAAGTGATGACCATCTATCGCTGATTTAAGACCGGGGTTTATTCCGCAGAATAACACCTCCAGGTCCTCAGCAATTATATCTACTAACGAATGATCCATAGTTATTTGAGTTTAATCTCGCTTATGCCGTATCCCTGTGGTACCATTGGGAATACATTGTTTTCTTTACTAACAACGACTTCAAGTAGAAAACAGCCCTTTGCATTCATCATCTCCTGCAAAGCGGCCGATAGTTCTTCTCGTTTAGAAACAGATCTGGCCGGAATACGATATGCTGTTGCTAGTGTCACAAAATCGGGGCTATCAATGTTGGAAAAGGAGTAGCGGCTCTCGTTAAATAATTCCTGCCATTGCCTAACCATTCCCAAAAAGTGATTATTGAGAATGATAATTTTAATATCGATCATGTTCTGCATGATAGTGCCTAATTCCTGCAAGGTCATCTGAAATCCACCATCGCCGACAATAGCTATTACGTTTCTATGAGGTGCTCCATATTTTGCGCCTAACGCAGCGGGTAACGCAAATCCCATAGTCCCCAATCCTCCACTGGTTATATTACTTCTGGTCCTATTTAACTGAGCATATCTGTTTGCAATCATCTGATGCTGGCCAACATCAGAAACTATTATTGCTTCTCCGTTGGTATATTCATTTAATGTATTTATGACTTCTCCCATCGTGATTTCTATAGATGTTGGTGCGATTTCATTGCTTATGACAATATCAAATTCTTCCTGATAATATGTATGAAATTTTTGCAGCCATTCCTTATGTTCCTTTTGCTCTACCAGTTCAATTAGTTGTGGTAAGGTTTCTTTACAGTCACCCCAAACCGGTACCGTAGTCTTTACATTCTTGTCGATCTCAGCAGGGTCAATATCTAAATGGATCACTTTCGCTTGCTTTGCGTATTTATCAAGCCGTCCTGTCACGCGGTCATCAAAACGCATTCCGATGGCGATCAATACATCGCATTCATTGGTGAGTACATTAGGGGCATAATTTCCATGCATGCCCAACATCCCAACGTTTAACGGATGATCCGTCGGGATGGCCCCCGCCCCCAATATAGTCCAGGCTGCGGGGATACCGGATTTTTCAATAAAAGTTTTGAATTCGTGTTCCGCGTTTCCCAGTATCACTCCCTGTCCCCATACAACAAATGGCTTTTGGGCCTTGTTAATTAGCTTTGCGGCTTCCTGTATGTATTTAGGTCGTATGGCAGGAGAGGGCTTGTAACTTCTAATATGGTTGCATTGAATGTAGCCCCTGTAGTCAAACTTTTGAAGTTGTGCATTTTTAGTAATGTCTATTAAAACCGGACCCGGACGACCGGTTCGGGCTATGTAAAATGCCTTAGCCATTACATCTGGAATTTCTTTTGCGTCTGTTACCTGATAACTCCATTTAGTTATGGGAGTCGAAATATTTATAATATCTGTTTCCTGAAATGCGTCTGAACCGAGTAAATGGGCGAAGACCTGACCAGTAATACAGATAACGGGAGTGCTGTCAATCATTGCGTCGGCAATTCCCGTCACCAGATTGGTTGCACCAGGGCCGCTCGTTGCAAAAACAACACCTACCTTACCGGAAGCGCGGGCATAGCCCTGAGCCGCGTGTATCCCTCCTTGTTCGTGCCTGACCAGAATATGAGTAAGTTTATTTCTATAGTCATATAGTGCGTCATAAACGGGAATAATTGCACCACCCGGGTGTCCGAAGATCACCTCCGCGCCTTCTCCAACCAGGGCTTCCAGTACGGCTTGCGATCCGGCGATCTCCTTTTCTGCTTTTTTGCGGTAAGCTTCCGATTGATTTTTTGATGTTGTCATTGTAGTTATATTTAAAGTAGTTTGTAAAATTTATCTTTTGCTCCCAACTGTTATGATCGATCCTTCGTTCCCTGCCTGGTATAATTTCTGCTCTTTGTCGTATCTTTCAGACCTCCAGCGGTCTTCAGCAACCTGGATGTTTGTTTCAATCGCCCCTATATTTTCCAGAAAGGCAATCACTTCTGTTTCATTTGTTTTAGCAGTGCATTCCAGTAAACGGCGGGGAACAGCACAACTTCGTCATCAAAACATCCTAGAACGAATTTTTAAAAGCTCATAACCACGGTGGTTTTAAATATTGGTATCGGTGTTTCTATTTATGCAATTGATTTAAGCATATGCTTAATTATGGGGCAAAAAAATTTAGATACCTAACATACCTTTTATTAAATCCGGCAGCAATTTGATCCGCTCTTTTAACATTTTGGCAAATGCATTTTTATCGATCTCCATTGTTTGCCGAAAAATTTCCTTACCAATAAATGGAAAAAGAACCATCCCTAACATACTCATGAGTAAATGTATCGGATGAATATCTGGCCGGGCTTCCCGCATTTGTCGCGCAATAACTGCTTTGATTAGCCCACGGTTCGCTTTCATAAGCCTGGAGATCCTTTCCGGCCGGTTTTGCATTTCACTTAAGATAAATAATACCAGTCCGGCCTCTTTAAGCAATATTTCTGTATAGTAGGCCACAATCGCCTTTATTTTTTCTTCCAGGCATGTAGTCTCGTTGTTGACGATTGGATAAATTCCACCAAAGAAAATAGCCGCTTGTTCCTGCGCTACAATATCGAATAACTTCTTTTTACTACGAAAATGATAGTGCAATAAAGCGTAATTGATACCAGCCTCGTCAGAGATCTCGCGTGTTGTGGCTGCGGCGAAGCCTTTATGAATGAAAACCCGTTTCGCAGCTTCTTTGATCTTCTCCTCTGTTGGATAGTCTCCAGGGTTTGCCTTTTTAGGTATTTTCTTCATTGCTTTCTTTGCCATGGTCGTAAAAATTGTCCAGCAATCGCCGGTGGTAATTAATCTGTCCGAGGTGATAATTAAGATGGCTCACCACGTGTGTTAGTAAGTAACCTGTAGTTACTTTTTCGTCAAACAGCAACTGTGGAAAAACTTCTTTAAGCTGCGATTCTTTCATATTTTCCAAAGTATGGCTTACCATTTCCATTACATCTTCAATGCCTTTGATCAAAACGGCTTTTGGAAGAATACCAGGTAAAAACTCAAATTCCCGGTTTCTGATGTAGCCGGTATGACCAAGCTGAGCACCTATAAAATGATTTAGACTGCCAGTCAAATGAACACAGAGGGTCCCTGCTGAATTGCTGATCCGCTTTTCAATCTGCCACATCTTTTCTTCATCCCGGTAAAGTTCTATCTCTGATCTAAGTTTGTTGAGATCTCTAAGAAGGATTTTTTTTAACTCTTCGAACATAATTTATCGATTTAATGATCATAAAAGTTGTCATTTTTCGTATCTGAAAACACGAACTGAAAGGATCGAAATAAGGAGCGCCACTACACCAAAAACTGCAAAGGTTTTATTTAGCCCGATAATAACAATCAGGCTGAACACCAGACTTCCCACACCATAACCTGTAAAGAGAAAAAAGGCAAATAAACCGGTGGCTTCGCCCCTTTTATTGGGGAAGGTTGAAGTGACTGCAGCCAGTGATGGATGCGTAAGATCAAAGCTTAGAGAAAGTGTTACTACAAGAATACAGGCGGCCCAAAGTGGTATAATGGGAAGGCTTAGAACAATAACGGTAAGCGAACCTATTATTATTCCTATTGGGATTACCTTATTTCGCCCATAGCGATCAGCCAGTTTTCCCATCCATGGACCAAGAATCAGACCGGGAATTCCATAACCAAGCAACGCAAGTCCTATTCCTTTTTCATCCAGGTGATAACGATTATAAAAAAGAACGCCAGCCCACGCAAAAACCCCACTATGAAACATCGCGTTGAAAAGCACAAAAGCGTAAGTTTTCCTTGCCCTTTTCTCTGAAAGTATTTGCATAGAAATTGCGCCTCTCCGGGTTGTATGATTAGAAGCCGACGCAAGCTTTTTGTCAATATAATGTTCGCGATTCGTTATAATGAGTGACATAACAATAACACCCATTCCCGCCACGCCAAAAAAAAGGTTCTGCCATCCTGTTACAGAAGCCAGAAGCGCCCCCGCGCTTGAGCCTAATGCTGTACCTCCGGCCATTAAACCAAAGAATATGCCCAGGGCTTGTCCTCTTCTTTCATAGGGAATTTTATTGCCTATCCAGCCTAAGGTAGTGGGAGATACGCCTGCACACCCTATACCAGTAAAGAACCTTAAAATTATCATCTGATCGATGGTCTGTACAAAACCAGTAATAACAGTCAATACCACAAATACACTCATACAAAAAAGAATGAGCTTATAACGCCCAAAGCGTTCACTGAGTGGTGGATACATTAATGTAAACGCACCGTAGCCCATAAGATATGCCGGTTCAATAAATGAAGTGTGCCTTACTGTTGCTTGAAAGTAGCCTGCTAAATTAGGCAAGAGGGGGGCTACCATAAAACCCTGAAAAAAAATGATAAATGTGCCCAGCGACATCAGGACGATCAGTCCGTTTGATAATCCGTTTGTATGCGTTTGCCTGTGCAGAGGTAGTTTGATAGTTTGGTCAAAATCTTTTTGGTTCATTGTATATTTTTTTCAAGGCGCTATTTTAATGACAACCAAAACTAAGAAAATAATACATTAAATAGACAGATCAGTCTATCTATATTTCAAAATAAACAACCTATATAGCATTTACGCTTTCTCTAATAAAAACAGCGTCAGAAACTTATACAAGAATCCCTAACATTATTATATTCAGAAAATAATTAAGCAACTGCTTAATTATAATTTATGTGTAATTCAGCGACTACGTAATTAAGCATGCTATATATTGCCTGGGATGAGGCAATGAGGTAGGAACAGCGAATTGAGAACGCTTAAAGTCATTTGCCAGAATTTTATCAGAATTACTTTCGACAATATTTGTCTTTTTGTCGAAAATGGCTTTACCTTTGCACCATGCCGGCGAACAACGTACAAAAAGAAGATATTATTCAGCAACAGATCCTGCAGGCCGCCCAGCAGCTGTTTCAAAAACATGGCTACCAAAAGGTAACCATGGACGATGTTGCCAAAGCAGTAGGCAAGGGCAGAAGCTCGTTGTACTATTATTATAAGAACAAAGACGAAGTATTTGACGCGGTAATGGATGCAGAGATCAGCGATATTATAGCCGAGATCACCCGCATGGTAGAACAAGCCACCACTACCGAAGAAAAATTGCGTGCATTTGCGCTCACTAAAGCAAAGCTTTCCCGTAAAAGAAAAACGTTCTTCGATGCGCTGGAAAGTGGTATGAGCTCCGATGAAATATCACAATACGCCCATAAGAAACTCAACATTAAAAAGAAGATCAGGAAAGAAGAGATCGTATTACTGACCCCGGTATTTGTACAGGGCGCAAAAAAAGGTGCTACCCCTACACTGGACCCCAAAGAACGGGAGTCCATCATTTTTGTGTTTACAAGCAGCCTGCGTGGATTGCAACGGGAGTTCATGCTCGATAATAATTATACACGCATGGAACCCGCTATCGATATGCTGGTACGAATGACGATGCTGGCCATTGAACAATAATTTTTTTGCCTCATATTCGACATTTTGCCAATTAATGTCGAAATGTAAAACAACCGAACCTCGTTTATTTATGAACGCAACTGAAAAAAGAAACGCCTTCCGGGCATTCCGTAACAGGAACTATGCATTGTTTTTTTGTGGGCAGTCCGTTTCACAGATAGGCACCTGGATGCAACGCACTGCCGTTAGTTGGGTTATTTATTCCATTACCCATTCCGCCTTTATGCTGGGGCTGGCCGTGTTTGCGCAACAGTTCCCTTCATTTTTGTTCTCTTTGTTGGGAGGCATTGTTTCTGACAGATACAGTCGGCGCAAAATATTACTGATCACCCAATCCATTTCATTGATCCAGTCAGTACTATTGGCGATGCTCACGTTTACCAGTCATGATCTTGTTTGGGAAATATTGATGTTGAGCGTGCTGCTGGGTGTTGTAAATGCCTTCGACACCACAGCCCGGCAACCCATGGTGCATGAACTGGTAAACAACAAGGAAGATATTGCCAATGCCCTGGCCCTGAATTCGGCCATGGTGAATTTAGCCAGGTTAATTGGTCCTGCGTTATCAGGTATTGTCTTACAATCGTTCGGCGCCTCAGCCTGTTTTTCGTTGAATGCAGTGAGCTTTCTGGCGGTACTTGCTTCGCTGTTATTGATGAAATTACCACCCTTCGTTGCACCGGCCACCAAAAAGAAAGTCATGGCTGAACTAAAAGAAGGGTTCAGGTATTTGCAACAAACGCCGCGCATAGCCATCATAATTATTGTAATGATCTGCATGGCGCTGCTGGTGTTGCCCTACGACACCCTGACACCGATCTTTGCTAAAGTGATCTTTAAAGGTGATGCCCGCACCTTTGGTTATATCGCCAGCGCAGGCGGACTAGGCGCCATAGGCGGAAGTTTCTTTCTCGCAGCTTTAAAAAAGACTACCGATCTTACCCGTGTACTGCTTGCCACTACTGGCATTCTGGGTATTGGGTTAATAGGATTTTCCTTTTGCACTTCTTTTTACTGGTCAATTCCTTTCGGGATCATGATCGGGTTTGCTTCGCTTACACCCATGACGGCCAGTATTACCATTATTCAAATGGAAGCAGCGGCCAATATGCGCGGCCGGGTAATGAGCTATATAGCTCTTTCCTACTTTGGCATGTTGCCATTGGGAAGTTTACTTGTTGGTTTCGCCTCCCAAAAAATATCGGCGCCGTTAACCATGCTGTTACAGGGTTGCATAGCCATTGTCATTGTATTTATATTCTCACGTTATCTTAAGCCGGAACGATTAAATAAAAAAAACAGCAAGGAACTGCAGGAGGCTGAAATCGAAGTAGCAGAAAAAGTATAATTCTACTCATAAAAAATACAACTCATGAGCAACAACAAAAACAACACCGCTCTATTGGTAATGGACATGCAAACCGTAATGCTAGGTATGTTTCCAGGCGCTGCAGCTGTTACCGGCAATGTAGCAAAAGCTATTGCCAACGCGCGCAGCAAGGGAATACCGGTAATTTACGTGGTTGTGGGTTTTAGACAGGGCGCTCCCGAGATCAGCACCAACAACAAATCATTTATGAACGCCAAACAATTAATTGACAGCGTCCCTGCAGCTGAGCTGATTGCTATTCACCCCGACCTGGCGCCAAAAGAAAATGAATGTGTTGTTGTAAAACGTAGGGTGAGCGCCTTTTCGGGTAGTGACCTGCAAGTGTTATTGAGCGCTTTTAGAATTGAACATATTGTTTTGACGGGTATTGCTACCAGTGGGGTAGTGCTTTCCACCCTCAGCGAAGCAGCCGACAAAGATTATCGCATCACCGTATTATCAGACGGCTGTGCCGACAGGACCGAAGAAGTGCATCAGTTTTTAACTACAAAACTGTTTCCAGGTAAGGCCGACGTATTAACAGTGGACGAATGGCAGCAGGAAAAAGCCTAAACAAGCACGCCGCTTACTTTAGAAGCCTTCTGACACCTGTCAGGAGGCTTTTTTGTTGGCACGTGACAATACACCAGAATCGTTATAATAAAAATATTGGCAACAAATCTAGGGTGGTTGGTATATTTGAGTCAAGTATGCACCATCTGGTATCCTACATACCATTCCGCAATGCTATTTTGGGGTAAAGGAATTCCAGCTGAGTTGAAAAGGGATTATTCGGATCACAAACAAAAATGTGACACCGATAGTATGCTGAAAATATTATTCCGTAATGATATCAACAATTTTTGTAGTCGGGTTAAAGGCAAGATAACTTTTTTCGCAACCGACGACAAGGAAGGCGTTAATATAGTGTATTTACCAACGCCTGACGAAGGCTATTTTTTTCTTATAAATTATGACTTTTACGGAGATTTTGAAAGTCATAATCTTTTGATGAGGACATCATTAAACTTTTATTCTGCTGACAAAGGAAAGACATGGACGCTTAGTCAGGACCACTGGATACAGAATTATATGATCATTAACTACTATAGGAAAGATTACTATGGAAACAGTAATCAATAATTATTTCAACCCCGTAAGATGGCTGTTCCAACTGACATCAGAGCCAGCTTTTTATGAATAGGCCAAGTATCGCTGCAACGACAATAATAACCGGTTCCTGCAATTTCCTGAATTTCAATAATACCAGAATGGTAATAAGTGCAATGGCAGCAGCGAGCATGTCAGTTATTTGTCTTTTACCTAATACAAAAACAGCCCCTATAATGGCGCCAATGGCGGCAGCGGTAATGCCATCTACAAAAGCTTTAACAGAGGGGTGTTTACCGAATTTTTTGAAATAGGGTGCCGGAAGAATCGTAAAAAGATAACAGGGCAAAAACGTAGCCAAAGCAGCCACACAGGCCCCTGGCAAGCCTGCAACGAGATAACCAATAAAACCTACGGTAATTACTACCGGGCCGGGCGTGATCATGGCAACGGCTACTGCATCGAGGAATTGTTGATCGTTCAGCCACTGATATTCTTTTACCACACCGCCGTATAGGAAAGGTACAATAGCCAACCCACTACCAAATACAAATGCCCCGGCTTTAAAAAAGAACCAGCCTGTTTGTATTAGTTTCCCGTTAAGTGTAAAAGCGGTTGTGATCTGTAACAGAACAGGAGAAAGAATAGTGGCTTTGCCCGAGATAAACTTAGGCGGCGCTTTATATAACCACACAACTAAGCCGCCTGCCAGCATCAGCCAGAGGATCTCCCTTTCTGTAACAAACGTAGCAATTGCCACTATTATAGCGATTCCCCACAACAACCAGTCTTTCCCCAAACTTTTCTTTGACAATTTATAACTGCTTATAGCGATGATGCCAATGACAGCAGCACCGATACCATAAAAAACAGCCTGCATCCAGGGCAATCCACCGGTTTTTACATAAGCATATCCAATACCTAAAACCATTAAAAAAGAAGGCAACACAAAAGCAAGACCAACGAGCGTAGCGCCAATGATCCTGTAGTGTACATAGCCCAGGTATATCGATAACTGAGCAGCCAGGGGTCCGGGTGCTAACTGGGCAAGTGCCAGACCTTCTTTATAATCCTCTTCCGTTATCCATTTATGTTTTTCAACCAGGTCACGATGCATATAACTTACCAATGCCACCGGACCGCCAAAGCCTATAGCGCCCAGCTTTAGAAAATATAAGATCAGGTCTTTTAGCTTATAGGTTTTTTCCATAGCTGTAACACTTTTATCGGTTGGGTATTTGTTAACCGCAATGTTACCCAATTACAGCTCCGAAGAATAGAACAGAAATTACCAACTGGTACAAAAGTTACTTTTTCCGCATCTTTTTCCGATAATCTGATGGGCTTTGACCAGTATGTTTCTTAAATATCCGGGTGAAATGGCTTTGATCGGAAAAGCCGGTGAGGTAGGCTATTTCGGTAAGAGAATAGGTTGGTGTTGCCATTAACTCCATTGCCCTTTCAATCCGTTGTTTGCGGATGTATTCACCAAAGGAAAGGTTGCCGAAGTGTTTCGAGAACTCCCTGGATAAATAGGATGGGTTGATAGAAAGGTCTTTGGAAAGTTCTTTTAAACTAAGGTTAGTATCAATATGATCTTGGATAAGATCTTTCAATTCCTGTGCCCAGGCCGGTATTTTTTTACCTGTGCCTTTTTTTTCTTTCAGAAACTTGTTGAATACATCTAATAGTAAGTTCTCAAACGGCTGTTGGGTATGCTTTTCTTTTTGCAGATATTTTGCCCAACTATATAAGGCATCATAAATGAGCATTCCTTTTTCCAACAGTTCGTAATCGTCGTTATGATTGTACGCAAGGCCGGCGGAGATTGCCCATAAACCAGCTGCCTGCACGGCTATTTCATGATGGTCAGTGTCGGCACCGCGTACGATTGGGGCCATCGCGTTTACCGCCGCATCCATAATATTATACTTTTTTATCAGGTAGTCAAAGGTGCATTCATTACCATAATGCGTGTATTCCACACCTGGAATATCAAAAGGAATCGCCTTGAGCTGCTCAGCTTTGCTCAAAACCTCATTAAACGGAACAAAAATGATTACTGCCTGCGGATCAATAAACCGGCGTATCAACCAGGGACAGGCCAGGCGGTCAATTTTAGGATGTTCGCGCGTGATCCATTTCATTAAGTGAATGTAATGAAAAATATTTTGGCTACAGGTAAGACAATAGCGGTAAAAGGAGCAAATCTTACACCCACTCACCAGCAAGTGATGGATGAAGAAGGTACCCCTAATTTGGAAATCGGCTATTCCGATAATGTTTATTACATCTTATCGATAATAAAAGGCAAGTTGAAAGTACTTTCATTTACATTGTAATGCACTATATGTAATACCCATTTTTAAGCAGGTCGCTGTTGTCAGCGACCTGCTTTTTTTTGATGATTCCGGGAAAAGATAAATTGTTGGCTCAATGCTTTTATACCGCCACAGAACCCAACCTATTCCGTTCCCCACGACATCGCAGTAAAACAACCTGATCAATGAAAGGCAAGCCCGTATGTGCATCGGTGCCCGATCATGTTATCGTGAGTTCCGGCAAGGCGCAGCAGGCAGGCAGCTTTGTTAGGGTGATGCATGTCATTGTTTAATACCTCAACATGTAATAACTTTACCTGGTTTTTAAAGTAATTTCGTTTCTATATCTACTTGCAAGCAGAGTATATCCTTCCCTTTATCAAATCTTCGTTTAACAGTTAAATATCGTTTATGACAAATTTTTTACGCCCCTCCTGGAGGCGATCGCTTCTGTTTGCAGTTCTTGTTCCCGTTATGTGTTTTGCCCAGGTTAACCAGCAGTGGGCAGTTAGGTATAATGGACCTGCTAGTGGCGCAGACGCAGCAAACCGTGTTGTAGTGGATGCATCAGGAAATGTTTATGTAACAGGCAGCAGTTATGGCATTGGAACTGAAAATGATTATTCCACGATCAAGTACAATGCTGCCGGTGTACAACAATGGGAAGCCCGTTATAATGGTCCGGGAAACGTTCGTGATATACCATCCGCTATTGCGGTGGACAACTACGGCAATGTGTACGTAACAGGCACCAGTGGAGATTTCAATGCGGCCGAATTTGCGCTTAGTTACGCCACTATAAAATACAATTCAGCAGGCGCTCAACAATGGGCGGTAACATACAAAAGCCCCGGGAACGGCTTTGATGGCGCTCAGGATATAGCCGTGGATGCCAATGGCAATGTGTTTGTAACAGGAACGAGCACAGGCCTCAGCTCCGGCAGTGACTTTACTACTATCAAGTACAACAAAGCAGGAATACAACAATGGCTGGCCAGGTATAATGGCCCGGCTAATGGTTCAGACGGAGCAACCGGCCTTGCTATCGACAAATATGGAAATGTTTATGTAACCGGAGGTAGCACGGGTATTGGCACTAACATGGACTTTACCACTATTAAGTACAATGTAGCAGGCGTGCAACAGTGGGTAGCCAGGTACAACAACGCCGGTAATACAGATGAAAGTGCAGTCGGCGTGGCCATAGATCCTGCCGGAAACGTGTATATAACTGGCAGTATCAATGGTGACTATGCCACTATTAAGTACAATAGCAATGGACATACCCAATGGGTAAAACGATATAATGGTTCATTAAATTATTACGATGCCCCCCTGGCTATTGCCGCAGACGAAAAGAGTAACGTATATGTAACGGGCATAAGTAATATGGAACCTTTTTTTGACCCCGGAGATCCGTCTTCTGCAGTATTTGCTACCATTAAATACGATAGTAGTGGCAACAAACGGTGGGTTGCCCGTTATGACGGTCCTCAAAAGGGGTACGACCGCGCACATGCAATCGCCCTGGATGCTGCCGGTAATATATATGTTACAGGAGAGAGCAGAGGGATTGGAACCGGGATCGATTACGCCACAGTTAAATACAACAATGACGGCAAACAGCAATGGGAAGCCAGGTACAACGGTCCCGGAAATACAACTGATGGCGCTACCAGCGTGGCTGTAGATGCCTTGGGAAATGTATATGTAACAGGTAGCAGTTACGGCATTCCTTCGGAGACTCAGACAGATTTCGCAACCATCAAATATTCCCAGGCTTCTATTGTTTGCTGTAATAAAGATGACAACGTGCTGGTTTGTCATATGGGTAAAACGACCATTTGTATCAGTAAGTGCGACGTTCGCGAGCACCTTGCACACGGAGATAAGTTAGGTGAATGCACTGATTGTACGGCTAAAATTGCCGGTGATGGAAATCAACCTTCACTAACGGATGCTCCATTGCCTGATCACTTGCGCATATACAATGCCCCCAATCCTGCTTACAGCAGCACCAGGATTTATTTTGAACAACCGGAACAAGGCCATGTTACCATAAAAGTTTTTGATATGCAGGGCAAGGAAATTATAACCCTTTTAAATGCAGATACAAAAGCAGGCGCTCATAATTCTGATCTTGACGTGTCTAACCTTTCGAAAGGGGTTTATTTATATCGCATTACTTTAAAAACACCAAGCAAAGTGTGGATCGAAACCGGGAAGATCAGCGTTGTTAAATAGTATACCAATTTTTTCAGCACATATAAAGAAGGCGTTTCCTGCGTTTGTAAAACAGGGAAACGCCTTCCTTGTAATTTATATTTCCAGGTTTATAGCATTATCGTATCCCACCATGTTATTCAGAGTCATTACATTTTTAATCGCATCGCCACAGGCCAGGCTACTTTTGGGCTATTGGTGAAAAATCAACCGGTGGATCTGTTAAGTTGCACAAATAATTCATGATCATTTTATCGCCAATGGCGATCAACAAATCTACCAGGTGACCGTAATTATAACCTACATGGTAAAAAGTTTCCAGATATTCTTTAGGAGCCCGGCCCTTATTACTGGCCAATGCCCAGGTAAGTTTGGCCAACGCATCCAGCTTCGGATCAAAGCTGGCGGTACCATTTCTCATTTCACTGATCTGTTCGTCGGTAAATCCGTTCAGCTTACAACTTAACGTGTCTTGTGCAATACAATAGGCGGCCTCATTAACCTGGCTCACTATTATATTAATGACCTGTTTTTCCCGTTTCTCAAAGGATGTTTTTATTTGCTGAAATTCCAGATAACCTACAAGTCCCTTTTCGCTATGAGCCATGCTGGCATAAATATTTGGAACAAACCCAATCAATTTTTCCAGGTTTTCGAACACAACCTGATTGTCGGCCGAAACCTCATTCTTTTTTGGTATTTTAAATGCTTCCATGATTATATGTTTTTAATTACCTCCTATTAGACGCAACCTGCCCGGAGTTGTGACAAAAAGTATCCCGGTACTAAGTTCGCCCCATAATCACGACCAAAAATCCTGAATAAGTATCTAAAAATCCAGGATTGTTTAAGCACGGCTTTCTGATGCACAGAGTGCCTACCTTGCGCGTTCAATCAAAGCACAGAATAGATTGATGGTTGTAGCATGATCAGTATTCAGCAAGTGACCAAAATGTATGGGCCCAAATTCGCGGTAGATCAATTATCGATGGAGATAGCACAGGGTGAGCACCTGGCATTACTGGGCGCCAGCGGCAGTGGTAAAACAACGCTCCTAAGAATGATTAACCGGTTAATTGAACCAACCTGTGGAACAATAACCATCAATGGAGAAGACCTTACAACGCAACCTGCCCATTTACTACGGCGTGATATAGGTTTTGTATTACAGGCTAACAGCCTTTTTCCACATTATACAGTTGAAGAGAATATCAGTGTAGTCCCCAACCTGTTAAAATGGGACCAACAAAAAACGCAGGCACGCGTCACCGAATTGTTGGACAAAGTGCATTTGCCCGCGGCCTATCGCAACCGGTATCCGCATCAGTTGAGTGGTGGGGAAGGGCAGCGGGTAAACCTGGCCCGCGCATTGGCTGCCAATCCGCCTGTTTTGCTTATGGATGAACCCTTCAGCGCGCTGGATAATATTACCCGAACCGCCATTCGTCAATTATTTAAGGAGCTGGAGGAGCTGAAAAGTAAAACGATCATTATGGTAACACACGATGTACAGGAAGCATTTGAAATGGGCGATTCCATCGCCTTGTTGCAAAACGGCAAACTGCTGCAAAAAGGTAAACCAGCTGATCTGTTATATCACCCGGCCAATGAAGCCGTGAAAGAATTCCTGGCCGGCAGTTACCTGTCCCTTGCACTGGCAGCAACACCTGCTGAAGAGATATGGCAATGGCTGGCGGATAAAAACAACAAAAGATCATGAACGATCTGGAAAACTTTTGGGGCTTTATAGTTGCTCACTGGCAGAAACTGCTGGAGCAAACTGTTCAACATATTGGATTGACTTTGATCTCTATTATGCTGGCCATTGCAATAGGAGTACCTGCCGGCATTTATGTGGCGCGTAAAACAAAACTGGCTCCAACGGTGATCGGAATAACTGCCGTATTTCAAACCATACCCAGTATTGCTTTGCTCGGGTTCCTTATTCCGTTAGCCGGTATTGGTCCCACGCCGGCGATCATCGCTTTATTTCTCTATGGCTTGTTGCCTATAGTGCGGAATACCTATACTGGGATCATTGGTATAGATCATAACGTAAAAGAAGCCGCCACCGCCATGGGTATGACTGAACATACGAGGTTGTTGAAAATAGAACTGCCGTTGGCGTTGCCGGTTATCCTGTCAGGAATAAGAACGGCTACAGTGATCAATGTGGGGGTAGCCACATTGGCTGCTTACATTGCCGCCGGCGGGTTGGGGGAATTTATATTTGGGGGCATCTCGTTAAACAATACCAACATGATCCTGGCTGGGGCCATCCCCGCTGCTTTGCTCGCCCTGTTGTTCGACTATTTATTGTCCCGGTTACAACAGGTAAAACTTAAAAAACTATCTACAGCGTTTATAACCTTACCGTTGTTGATCGCGTTTAGTTCCTTTTACTTTATACCTGGCATCAGGCACACCGGGTTACTGGCGGGCTTTACCCCTGAATTTATGGGCCGCAAAGATGGTTATCTCGATTTACGGTCTGTATACGATCTCCAGATGCGTCATGTAGTTATCAGCGATGCCGTTATGTATAAGGCAGCCTATGATAAAGAACTGGACGTGATCAGCGGTTACAGTACCGATGGCCGCATTAAGGCATTTAACCTGGGCACCCTCCGGGACGACAAACATATTTTCCCACCTTATTATGCAGCACCTATTGTTAGAACAGCCGCTTTGCAGCAATTCCCCGAACTGGAAGTCGTACTTAATATGCTCACTGGCAGGATCAACGATTCCATTATGACCGATTTGAATTACCGGGCAGATTACCTGCACCAGGAGCCGGAAAAGATCGCCGCCGATTTTCTAAAAACACAGGGCATCTGGAAAGCACCACGGGGTGGTCATAAAGGCGTGGTGCACATCGGTTCCAAAATATTCGCAGAGCAATACATTCTAAGTAATATGTACGCTATGCTGATAAAAGGTTATACCGATCTGGATGTAGCAACAAAGACGGGTTTGGGAGGCACTAAAATTTGTTTTGAAGCCCTCAGAAATGGCAATATCGATCTGTACCCGGAATATACTGGAACCGGCCTGCTGGTTATTCTGCAATCAAACATCGCGACTACAGGCCGCCTGGCACAAAATAAAAACGCAGTATACAATTATGTGCATGACCAGTTCATGCAGCAATACCAGATCAAATGGTTACAACCTATTGGTTTTAATAATAGCTATGCGCTTATGATGCGTCAGGCGCAAATGAATCAACTGGCTATCACCAGTATTTCAGACCTTGTAAAATTTACAGATAAAGAATGAACTCATTAGAAACTTGCAGGCTAATTGTATAACAATCGGCCTGCAGGCATCTGATCTGGTCATTTTTTAGTAGAGCGGTTTTGTTGGAGCAGCAACAATATCAAAGTCTATTTGGGTTTTGGCCACATTATTGATAAAGTTGGTAAAAGTGAACTGCACACTTAAGGCGATTATTTCTACGATCTCTTTATCGGTATAGCCTGCTTTGCGAACCTCTTCAATATCTTCTACTCCCACTTCGCCGCGGCGGGCAACCACTTTAGCCGCAAAGGTGGCTGCGGCGGCTATTTTGTTATTTACTGATTTACCCTGTCTGTTCAAGCTGATCTCTTCATCCGTAATCTTCGCGCCTTTTGATGCAAAGAACGAGTGTGCAGAAAGACAATAATGACAACCATTCGCTTCCGAAACAGCCAGGGAAATTGCGGTTCTTGTTTTTAGATCGAGTACTTGTGACAAATTACTTTGCAGGGTAAGGAAGGATTCCAATACTTCAGGACTTACAGAGAGCACTTTTAATACATTTGGAACGAAGCCGATCATTTTTTCGGCAGTATCTAACAGAGGTTGCGAGGCGTCAGGGATTTGATCATCGCCAGGTATCGCAATCCTGGATTGGGTTTTTGTTGTTTCCATTTTATTTTACTTTTAATGATGGTTAAATAAGTTGAGTATGTTCTTTGGGAAATAAAAAAAGCCGGCTTTCGCCGGCATCCTATAGCATCACTGATTATCCTCAGTGATTGCTTCGCCCGCCATAGCCTTGGCGAAGGGGGGCTGTCATAATCATTGAGTACTAGTTTATAGTAATGTAAATACTTCTTCCCTGGGTAACCGCAACTAGGGAATTTACTTGTGCAATCATGGTAAAAATAGCCATATAAAAATAACCAGGAGTCCTAAATCAGACACTGAAAGTCCTGATTTATTCAAGCGCAACGGCCGCTTTTGATCTCTTAATAAAAAGAATTGTCATTAGTGCAGAAAAAAAACTCAGGCCTGCACAGATGCGCATGATCTTCCCGTAGGCAGTAATAAAACTTTCCCGGTAGTTTTTCTGAATTACCTGTTCCTGTTGCACTAATTCAGGTGGAACCCTGGCGTTGCCCAGGTTAGAAGCCTGCGTTAAAACAATACTCTTTTTATCATTGTCTAACGGGCTATTCTCAAGGCGTTGCTGCAAGGCCGTTGAAAAAAATATAATAGCCAATGCACCAAACACGGCATTAGCCATTACACCCGAAATGCTGGCCATGGCATTATTAACGCCTGAGGCTATGCCAGAAAATTGCTTGGGAACGGCTCCCATCACAGTGGCTGTAAGGGGAGCAACAGTTAGCGTCATACCGATGCCCAGAATGAGTATACCGGGAAAAAAAGTAAAAAAGTATTGACTGGCCCCGTTGGTTTGCGTAACCCATGACAGTAACAATTGACCCACACCGGTGAGCAGGGGGCCTGCTATTAAAAATATCCGGGAACCAAATTTATCGGCCAGTCCACCAACATAACCAGCCGTGGAAGCCATCAGGATCGTAAATGGTAACAATGTTAACCCTGAATGAAACTGAGAGTACCCTTGTACCTGCACCAGGTTCAGGGAAAGAAAAAGAAGGCTGGCGCCCAGGCCGGCATATAAAAAAAAGGTCAGCAGGTTGGTGCCACTGAAAATGGCATTGGAAAATAAAGTAAGCGGCACCATGGGATGGCTGCTCTTTTTTTCAATGAGAAGAAACACAAAAAGGAAAGCTACGCCTCCTGATAATGAAAGGTAAACCGAAAGTTGATGAAACCCCACTAAAGGAATACGCAGGAACCCAAACGTTAGTAACGTTAAACCTATAGCCAAAGTGCCGGCTCCCCAAAGATCCAACCCTTTATTGTCGTTATCCCGGTTCTCACTTACTTTAAAATAAAGTGTGACCAGCGTTCCAATACCAAGTGGAATGTTGATAAAAAAAATAAAGCGCCAAAGACCGGCATCAGCAAAGGCGCCGCCGAGCATGGGACCGCCCATCATAAACACAGTTGAAAATGCCGACCAAATGCCAATGGCTTTGCCGCGTTGCTCAGGGTGAATAGAGGAAGAGATGAGAGAAAGACTGCCCGGCACCATCATAGCCCCACCAATGCCCTGAATAATTCTGCAACAAACAAGCATGGTAATACTACCGGCAAACCCGCAACAGCCAGACCCTACAATAAAAACGAAGATCCCGGTCATGAAGACCTTCTTCCTGCCTAATTTGTCGCCCAGGGCACCACCAATAAGGATCAACGAGGCCATCATCAGTGAATACCCATTCAATATCCAGAACAAATCGGGACCGTTTGCATTTAGCCCTTTTTGCAGCGCAGGTAATGCTACATTCAGCCCGGTCACATCAATAAAACCCATAGCCGAAGCCACAATAGTCGAAATCATGACCCAACGGCCCGCGGCGCTTTTTAAGGCAACTGTTTGCACGTGTTTACTTATTTATGAAACTTAATTCGGTTTATCTTTCCTTACACGGAGATACCAGCATTCAGGTATTGAATGGCTTCCATGGCGGCCATAGCACCGCTACCGGCAGCTACAACAGCCTGTCTGAAAGTTCTGTCCTGCACGTCGCCACAGGCAAAAACGCCTTCAACGCTGGTTTTGGTTGAATTGGGTTTTGTTATAACATAACCTTCGTGATCGATACTCAGCTGTCCGGTAAATAAATTTGAGTTTGGGATGTGCCCAATTGCTACAAAAAAGGCTTTTACCGTTAATACGTTTTCTGTATTGGATTTTGTATTACGGATATGTACACCCTCTACTTTATTTTCACCGATCACTTTTAGCGGTTCTGTATTGTAAAGAATTTCAATATTGGGGACGGCCTTCACCCTGTCTTGCATGACCTGGCTGGCCTTCATATAGTTTTTTCGAACCAGCATGTACACTTTTGAACAAATGCGGGATAAATAGATGGCTTCTTCGCAAGCCGTGTCTCCAGCGCCAACAATTGCCACATCCTGGTTTTTAAAGAAAAAACCGTCACAAATACCGCAGGCGGAAACACCGTTGCCGTGCAAACGATCTTCGTTTTCAATACCCAGCCATTTGGGAAGAGCGCCTGTGGCCAATATCAATGCATCAGCCTCCACCCAGGTTTCCTCATCAATTTGTACCAGGAAAGGCCTGCGGGTGATATCTACTTTACTGATAGTGCCATTTCGTAACTCTGCACCCATATTTGCCGCCTGCAAAGCAAAATCTTCCATAAGCCTGGGGCCAAGAATGCCCGAAGGATAGCCCGGGTAATTTTCGACAGTGGTGGTGGTGCTTATTTGTCCGCCCGGTAACACACCCTGGTATAATACTGGTTTCAAATTTGCCCGGGCTACATAAATAGCTGCGGTATACCCACCCGGTCCGGCACCAATGATCAAACAGGGAACTCTTTCTCTGGTGTTGAGGTCTACATTCATGTTTTCACTATTCATCTATAATTAGAACCAGGAAGCAGTGAAGTGTGACAATGATGATATAAATTTCAACATCGTTGCAAAACTCGTAACTAAAGGCGATATTGCCACCCGTCTCTGATTCATTCTACCCGCCTTTAATTATTGAAGAACCCTAAAAACTCATCACCAGAGATCTCCTGATCTAACATTGCGGCTTTGCCCAATAATTAGGTGAAAAAACGGTATTATTCATTAAAACAATCACCTATAGCACCAAATAAAAATCCGCTTCAAAAACCGTTGTACCCGGATCAACTTCAGAATAAATGGTAACAGTAAAATTAAACTGCGCCTGGTCTGTAGCCGGATTGTGCTTCGTAAGCCATTTGGTAAGCGCTTCACTCACCATATCGGCAAATTCAACACCTTGCTTTTTTGTATTCAACTTTCCTGATGATACCAGTAATACTGGAAGATGAATATCAAATGTAGTATTGGAAATAATAAACTGGTATTCTACATTCAGCTTTATGGGTACGTCGCCATCGTAAGCTGATTGGGTAAGTGCCGCAAACAAAGCCCGGATATTTTCTTCCAGCGTCCGCTTTTGCATGCCTGTTACCGGGTTGATCTCAGCAATATCCATTGCCCGGTTACAGTGAAGCAGTGGGATCTGTTTATTATAAAACCTGACTTCAGGTGTTTGATAAATGAAAAAGGGGTTGGTTAACTGCCAGGTATTATCGGCATTTTGAATCAACTCCTGGTTGCGTACAATACTTACTCCGCCCCAGCCATTTTGCTGCACCAGAATATCCAGGGCTTCATAGGTCAGTATGCGATTGGGATCATTATTACGGTCGGCATACAACAGGTAATTGTTATCAACGTCGTTCTTGTATTTATTCCTGTGGCTTCCATCAACCGGCTCGGGCGTGAAGCCTGCTATATTTACTGTTGGTACCAACAGCGAGGTTTGTCCTTTAACAGGTGTAGTGGTAATGATCAGGTCGCCGGTCCCCGGCTCGCCGCTTTCTTCAATGGAATATTCCAGCGTGGGAATAACAGGCAATATATTGTCTTTAATCTCTTTGCCTGTACGGATGGGAATCTGGTTCCAATTGCCCCATGCTTTGGCTACGGCTTTAAACAAGGTAATAAAAGTCTGTACCGCATAGTTGGCTTTTATGGCTACAGGTGTTTGATTGGCTACATCTTCAGCAGTAAGTGCCAGCAGGTAAGTATCAAGATCTGCACCCAATACCGGATATACCTGTATAAACTGAGCCAGTGCCTCATAAAGGGTTGGTTCACTATCATCGCTATTGTGTATGCGCCCGGTTTTATCAGCCGGGATATTGAACTGTACCCGGGTGGTGATCGTATCCTGTGCGGCTGTAGAATTACGATAGGTGTAGCGGTAGTCCCAGGTACGCATGGCCTGCACGTTAAGCGGTGGTACATTATTGTCATTGACCGGGTAAATAGTATCCTGATTTACCAGGGAGGGCGCCCCGGGATATGCTCGCAAGGGAACAGGTATAGTAACCGGTCCAACATTACCCAACGTTTCATTGAGCGGGATCACAAACGTAAGCCAGGTAGAGGCCAGGTAATCCTTGATGCCTGGTACTGCGTGTATATCCTTTTCAATATGGCTGACTACAAATTGCATATTGTTGAAATGAAAACTGCGCTCCCGCGATGCATCTTTTGCCACAAACATATAGGTAAGCCAGGAATCGCCCGCACCCAGCGGTACTTTGACTGTTGATAAGGTATATTCAGTTGAACCAGGCAGATTTTGTGCCCCGGGTACCGAAGGATCACTTCCCACCATGGAACCATATAATGCCGGCACATAGGGTGGCATAGGCGGATCACTGTTGGGACCGGTAAATAAAGAATCGATGGTAACAGGCGTTTGTACACTTGCTGCATAGTGGTACGCATTGGCGAGCTGAACAAGTAGCTGGTTTTTCCATTTTGTTCTGGCATTGGCCATGGCTGCCCCGGCCCCATTACCATCAGGCTCTATGATAAAATCTACGGTTCCTTCTATGGCGTCGGCCACCTTTTGCTTTTCATCGAGCACCTTATTAAGCGAAACGCCATTATCAAGCAGGAATGCAGGCACCGCGTAAGCCGGACTAAGGAATTTGTCGGCGCTTTGCAGGAATTGCAATCCCCATCCGTCGAGGTCGATGCTGTTAAAATGATGCGTCAAAGGATTTCCGGCAGGGTAAGGTTGTCCGCTTTTATATGGAGCTACAGCTGCATCGAACGATAACAAGGAATTGGCAAGCGGTACAGGTGCAAAGAAATATACCTGTTGGTTGCGGAAAGTAAAACGGATACCTTTTGCCCCGGATGCATCGAACCGCACTACCCATAAAGCAGGACGGGTTTTATCCTCCTGTTTGTTATTGCCAGCACTGGTAGCAGTAGACAGCTTCAGTACAATGCCTGTCACCGGTCGGTCGGCAAATGCCGCTTCAAACCGGGTGGCGAAAAAAGACAGCGACAAACCGTTTGCCTCACTGGTTGACCCTGTCTGACTGCCCGATAATGGCTGCAAGGTAGTATGCGCAAAAGCTACACCCGCCCTGTTGGCAAATGCAGGATCTACCTGGCTGGTCCGTTCTATAGTTACCGTTGCAGTTAACTGAAAGATATCGTTATAACTTGCTATGTTATTTGCATCTATTGCTGAAATTATTTGCCAGGGCGCTGGTATGCCTGTACTCACGGGTGTATTGCCCGCTATCACCGATTCAAGGAATTGTATAATGGGCAGCAGCAGCTCTTTTATCAGCGTTTCAATATTTATTTTCCGGGAGGAACCTTCGTGGTTAACACTGGTGCCGTCGATGGAGGTAGTAAAGCTCATGGCCATATCCTGCTGCCGGTTCAACTGATAATACAGTTGCATATAGGTTTGCAGGTCTATGGCGGCTTTTCTCTTAGCCTCCTCATTGCCGCCTGTATACCGCGAGGTGTCGAAACTAAAACCAATGATAATGGCAGGCGAGTTGTCAACTATATCGAACAAATAACCTGTGCTCATCGAAGGCCATTGCGAAAGGGCAATCAGGGGATCGGTATAAAGCAAAGGCATGGCAACGTTCAACAGCGGCGTTCCCTTTGTGGGTATATTACCAAACATGTCCTGCCAGTTCAACTGCATTTGCACAGTTGTTCCGGTACCGGCATACGGATCGGGAAAACCTGCAGACTGCCGCGACGTTTGTACATATTTATAATACGGGATAATGGCTGAATAATTCCACGGATCATCGTCAGCTTTGAACAGCGAAATTCCCGCTTTCACCTGTGCTACCTGATCTTCATCCAGTGAATCGGATGGACCAGAAGGTAACAGGTTGGCATAACTGCTTATGCCGGGCAACAGAACACCAACAAGGTTAAACTGGTTTTGCAGGTATATTTCATTTTCCTGAGCTGTAGGTGGCAATTTTACAGGATTATAAAAACCCGGGAAATTGCGCACCATGGTATATCCTACAGTACCGGGTTGCAAAGTAGCCACCCGGGTGGTAATGGAATCTGATTGTGCATACACGGTAGTACGGGAAAGATCCAAGGGATCGCCGGTTACCACGCCGTTCACGAAAGACTGGGTAATAAGCTGGTGGTAAGTGATAACAAGGGTACAGCGGGCGGTGCCATTTTCATTGAACAGATAATCTGGCAATCCTTTGCCATCGGCCAAAGTCTGGTAATACAGATAAAAGCCGCCTGAACGGACAATGCTATCTTCCCAAAGCAGCCGGATAAATTCACCGTTTGAGTTCAGGGTATTGCGTGTTCTTACCTGCGCCATTCGTTCCTGCCCGGCAGCAGGATTGGTTTCTTTTGACAAGTTTGCTTTTACGATGCCCATCTGCAGGGCATTGCTGGCAGCAGAAATATAACCGCCGGCTGTATTGGTTGTTTTATCGGGCTGGTATAATAACTGTATCTGTTTAATGAAAACGTCACCGGCGCTATCCATATAAGTAAGCATTTGCTGCAGCAACGTTACGCCTGCATCATCTGCCCCTATAAGGTTATACATATTGCCGGCAAGCGGGGTTTTAATCTGCTGCCCGGCAGTTATCTGCTGAATATCGATATCTATTATGGTACACCAGTCGAAATGTGACAGGCTGCCTTTATCAGCCGGGCCATTGTTACCCGGTGTAATGGTGAGTAAGTCAAATTCCAGCGTTTCACCTGCATGACCGGCCAAGACCTGTTGCAAATTGGCCGGCAGTTTCCAAATGACAGGATTAACGGTTTCAGGCGGAAAAAGCGCACCCGGGTATTGCCAAACCGCCGGACTTCCAATAGTGAATGCCTGTGGTATATCATTATAATTGACAATAGGCGCGGGCGAACCTGCCTGCAGTGATGGACTGAGTAGCGTTCTGCCTACATCAATGATGCGTTGTATCTCATTATCATCTATCGTAATCGTAAGTGTTGTATTACCTACGCCCCCTGCAAACACGATCCAGGCATCGGCAGCCGGTTTTGAAAGTAACAGGCTATACTGGTCTTTGAGCTTTAACGCAGGCGGTAATACCAACTGCTGGCCGGTAAGCTGGTACAGCGGCTGTATAACTCCGGTAGCGGCATCCGGCGGCGCGGGAAGCCGTAAACCATGTAGCAGGAAGCGGCTCGACATGCCTCCTAATTGCTGCACATTGGCAGGGGTAATTGTATTGTTTACCAGCGTAAGCACCGTAACTGTTTGATCTGATTGCGCTGCCAGGTAATCATACGCATTTTGTAAAAGCTGTTTGGCGATGATTGCAATAAAATCTGTAAAAATAAAAGTAGGCAGCGACAGGTCTGGCTGATTTTCATAGTCGGGATCCGTTACCATCGAACACAAATCGGGACTGAAATATGCCGAGGTAAGCCCTGATTCGTAATCGACACTCAGCCATTTCAGTAAACTGGTAATGGCGGCAATATAATTTTGCGTGCCGGTAGGGCTCTGTGTAGAAAAATCGGTGACCGGGCTGTAAACGCCATTATACAATGTTTGAAGCAGCAACTCAGGCAATACCGGAAATACCGAAGCCTGCAGCGTTTGATCGGTACCTGCATTAACAGCAGCTATCTGAACAGTGAAGAAAGATTGCAGGAAAGCAACAAGATCGTGCCCGCTTTTATTGCGGTAATTAAAGGGGGAAATATTATCCTTTCTGGTATTGAAATAACACAGCAGCAACGCCAGGTCATCTGCAGCAACCTGCTGTTCATTCAGCCAGCTCAGCGATGTACTGGTTTGCGTGGCGCCTTTCAATGCATTTAAAGTCCAGTATAAAACGCCTGTAGCCAGCGCCGTGAGGCCGTTTACCTGTTTCGGTTCCCCACTATCCGCTGTATTGAGATAAAACATACTTACATAGCGCGGGCCGGGTTGACTGCCTTCACCAGAGAGGGTTAAATGCGGCGTAAAATAAATATCAAGCAGGTATCGTATACCGGTATCAACAATAACAGGCTGCCACTTGAGCAATTCCGGGGTTGCAGATTTTAAGGCATATGGCAAAGGCAGTGCCGGTTGCACCGGTAGATTCCAACTGGCCCTGGCCGTAGTGTTTTGGCCGATAATAAACTCGGCACTGATGGTAGCGCTGAAACTTAGTGAAATTTTTATTTTGAAGAGACCGAGATTGATGGTTACCCGCAGTGACACAGATACGCCGGCCTGAAATTTAATAGGAATCGGCATATAGGCTTCAATGGTAATGCTCACATATACATAAGCCATGATATCGAGGCGGGCAGAAATAATGGCAAAATTTATTTCACCATAAATATGACCTACAAGTCCAAACGTTCCCTGCAGTTTGTAGTACAGGTCGTCTGACAGCGGATTGCCATGCACATCTTTCAAATGCGGGTTGGGGCGGAAAAATGCCACCGCACCATGAAAAATACCCACAGCTGTAAGCGAGAGACCGGCTTTTAATATACCGGCTTCAATTGATTTACCAACGCCCAGGTTCAACCCAACGCCAAATTCAATAACCGGATTGAAAATACCATTGGTAGTAGCAGGAATACTGGTAGAAGTAGCGCCGCTCAACCAGCCGAAATAAAAGCCTCCGGAACCTGTAAAAGGGAATACCTGTATGGTGAAGGAACGGGAGAAATCTGTTATGCTGGCAGGAAAACCAAAATCGAGGAAGAAATCACCATTGGTAAATATTTTGATGCCGATATTGGGCAGCGTTATAGATACCTGTCCAAATTCAAGATGGCGGAATATATCCGGCAACTGCAGATCGATCTGGTATACGCCTATGGTGTCGGTTACTTTCTTGTATAATATTTCAAAATCGAGGTTGGCAAAGTTACCGGCCGCCTTATCGATCGAGATCATCAGTCCGTACAGATTGGGATCGTTGAATACGGTAGCAAAACGATAAAATTTGGCTACTGTAAAATCAGCACCTATCAACCAGCCGCTTTGTTGATCGAATTGAAGGGCACCGCCTTTTTTTAGTGGCAGGCTGTTGGGTTTGCTATTGGTATCACTGAATGATTTACCCAATTCATCGATCGCTTCTTTTATTGTTTTTATTTGTTTGGGGGAAGAAAACGCCACATGCTGCCCCATTCCCAGGAAATGCAGATTGAACAGGCTATCGCCCATGCCTGGTACCTGTGGCAGGTTCTGTACATCGCTTCCTTTGCCCGCCAGCGGACCGGTAGTGGGATCGTCCTCTTTGATAGCAATGCCAAGGAAACTGCCGGTAAATCCAAGATATACCCCCGAACTGTCTTTCGTAAGCAAAATGCTGTTGATCTGTAAAAAACCAAGATCGATGGAGTGCTGGTAAATAATCACCATCGAATTTTTTGATTCATCGTCCAGGAAGCGGGTATACTTCAATGATAATCCGTCGAGACTAATGCTGTTCAATGCATTCCAGGGGGCTGGTAAACTAAAGCCCGGGTCTATTGCTTTGATGAGCTTCGTAATGATGCCACCCAGCGACATGGTACCAAAGGTAACAGTGATAACATCCTTATTACTTACTGAATCGTGTTTATAATCGCATACGATTTCTTCCCATTGCAGGTATAATTCTGTGTCGGGGGTACCAAACTTATAACCCACCTTAAAATACATCCCCAGCAATTGCGCAGTTACCGTTAACGTGCCTGCGGCAGCGTTCGTTTTGCGGCTGCTGTCGTAGGTCATATCCAGGGTGGCCATTGATTGTAGTTGAAAGCTCTGGTAATTCAGTGCCCATTCAACCGTTCCGGTGACCGCATAAGTATTGTTCTGCTCAATAGCTTCCGGCGCCGGTGTGTAAATCGAAACCGACACATCTTTCAGGTTGAGCTTGTTGGCATCCAACCACGCCGGCAGCGAGGTAATACCCAGCGGTTTAAGAAAAGTATGTACAAGCTCTATGATATTGATGACAGAGCCGGGTTTCATACTGCCGGTAAACGTCCAGCCATCTTCGGGATCTTCTTTAACTGCAGAAATTTCAAGTGGAATGTCGCCTATATTTAATTGAGTCCCCATATCACCGGTAATACGGCGGTTCTCACTATTGAAAGGATTGTAGATGGTAAGAGCCAGATAGGGGTCAACGATCTCCAGCAGGTTGAACAGGCCGATCTTTGCTTCGGTTGAAATATCAAACCCGATACGGCTCAGTTGCCGGGATACCGGGTTATACGCAATCTCAAAACTATTGACATCGAACTTTTTTAATTGTATGGAAACAGGCAAGGGTGGGGCAGGGGTATTGTCCAGCCCGGGCATGGCATTAAAAAACGGGGAATAATCATCTATCTCCAGTTCAGCCGAAAAAGCAAACAGCCACTCCGTTCCCCCAAATGGCAGGTGCACATTTACCGTAAAGTACGCTTCCACCGGATCCTTCTTCATGGTAAAGCTGCCATCGATATCGAGGGTAAAATCTGTTTTCTCTTGTGTAAAATCAAGCGCAAAATTTATCACCAGGCTTTCAATGGTCAATGCTTCTACCACCTTCCAGGGATGGGGATTCGACACTTGCACGGTAGTGGAATATACTTTCAGTTCAGCCGGATCAAAAACAAGCTGAAGCTGACTGATGGAAAACTGGTTCAGGATCACAATATCCTGGGGCAAACTGCCCAACACATTAATACCGGGAAACAGACCCAGGATATCATTCAACTCGCCTGCCAGCGTTTGTGTGGTTGAAATAAGCAGCGTCCACTGGTTGTTGGGCGTGTTGTAACTCACCGGTACGGTCACACTTACATTCAGGCTGGTTTTCCCCAGCTGAAAGGTACCTGTAACGGTAAAGCTGGTACTAATGTCGCCGGTAGCCGGGTTATTGTTGATGATCAATATAAATCCATATTTCTTCAACGACAGGCCAATGGCGCTTATCAGCGTAAAATCAACATCCGAAGATTGTACCCAATGATCTATGTTACCGGCAGATATAAAAACGGCAGCAGACGTCGTTTGCAGAAATTCATCATTACTACTGCAATTACTTCCATGGTGACTTACTTTAAACGCACAGATATGCCCCATGCTCCCGCTATTGTCGGTCACCTTGTTATCAAAAGGATAACTTTCGTCGGAAAACAGAAACGAAAGTCCACTATCCAAACTAGTTTCCTGATTCAGGTAACTGCCACAGGGAGACGTATCCTGCCCACCCATATCGCCGCCTGTGAAATAACGGAATTGTCCATACGTGAGCACAAAACCAAGGGTATAATTATTGGCATTAAGCCGGCTTCCTTTGCCTGTTGTATTATTAACAATGTTACCGTCTTTACCCAGTGAATAGCCGCCGCCTACTACACATATAAGGTTTACAGGTATTCCATTCACTGTTCCAATCTCAATACTCTTTTTGATATCTCCAGGGAACGTAGTTATATCCTTACTCCGCTGGGTAATATATTTTTTATCGAAGGCTTTTTTTAACGCGCCTACATAATTATTTTTGGCTCCGGTGTTGAATCCTCTTTCTGCTTTATTATCCGGTACCGGCGGGTTTATCCTGGCATATTTTGCAGGCAGATCATACCCGCCGGGGTCAGTAATATTCTCTGCCCGAAACACAGTACCGGTTTTAATCCCCAACAGTCCCCGGTAATGATCTGCATGAAAATGCGAAAGGATCATGTATTTGACCTTAACAGGAAGCTTCTTAGCTCCAAACAGGTTACTGAAATAGGGTTTTATAAATACGTCTGTACCTATATTCCCCCCATCTATCAGGGCCAAAGCATTAAAGGTGTTTGCTTTGATATCATGCACAACGATCAAAGTGGCGTCGCCATTTTCAATATTGATATGGTGAATTTCCAGGCGTTCATCCTGGGCCGATAGTGGTTTAAAAATTATAAGAAAGACTGCCAGCAGCAACCATAGGCGTTTAGCTGATGGGCAGGCATTTATGCTTTTTTGTAACGGAAGCATCGGAAAAGGTTTATAGCGATTAATAGATGTTTTACAAGCTGGTTTTCTTCTGTACATAGGCGCCATACCAGCCCAGGCTTTCGGGCGGGGCCAAAGAGGAAGGATTGCCAAACAGGAAAAAGCCAATATTGCCATTGGGCGGAAAAGCCAGGCTTAGCAGCTTGAGCGAAATGTTATTGATCTTCATCAGGTATTGCATATTCTCCGGTGTGCTTTCATCGGCAAGGGATAACTGCAACGTACCTACATCCAAACGCAGTATGCCCTGCAGGCTGAAGAACGGCGTCTGCGGATTTACACCAGGCAAACGTAATGCAGCAGATGCGCCGGTAGCGCCCACACTCCAGGCAGCCAGAAAAGTGGTATTGAACCCCGCCGCGCTGGCCAATGCCCCAGGCGTGCCCATGTTCAGATTGAATAGTAACCCATACCACGCCCCGGTTATACCCTGCTGTTGCTGAAGCGATGGCAGCATCACATCCAGGTATCCCTGGGAAGTAGGCGTACTGCCCGCATCGCCGGTAACCATACCTGTTACCTGTAAGGGAAAATGCCGGTACAAACTGCCTGCACGCATGGTACTTGAGCCAATATCGAAAGCCACCTGGCCAATATCGAATGTAAACGTTCTGGAGGCCGGCGTTTCAAGCGGAAAGTCAAGATCGATATACAAGTTGGAATAAGACAGTCCCACATTATTGACATCCGTCCCGGGTTCACTGCCGAATGACAACAGATCAAATCCTTTCAGCTGGTTGAAATTTAAAAATCCCCAGCAGGTGAAGCGGGCTTGAACGAGGTCGGCATTGTTCTTTCTCGAAATAATGGTATTGAAACTGACTTTTATTATTTCTACATTTAGCAGGACCGTACTGTCGAGGTACAAAATGCTGTCATCAGTTGTATTGAAGGTATAAGAAGGTATTCCGTTGTGGTTTTCATAAGCCCCTTTGAGCACCTGCAGGTTTTGCCGGTTATCGGTCTGTACCGGTTCACCGAATAGCCTGTTGATGGTAAGCGCTATATAACTGTTGTAATTAACGATGGTGGAATTGTTGAACAGCACCTTCAGATTCAATACGGTAAAATTGTAATCGTCTGTAGTGTCTATAATAACCTGTTCCCGGTATTGGCTTACAGAACTTCCCATTGATTCAAAAACCGAGTCCTCGTAATCGATCAGTCCAAACAACGCGCTGGTCGGCTTCATGCTCAGTAATCCGTTATCATTAACCACCATACTCATGTCGATCCCAAAATGATGCGCCTTAAACCGGCTGAGGTCAATGCCTGCCAGCAGCCCCTGTAACCCGGCCGGAAAATCGTTCAGTCCAATGTCTACCCCAAGCGACAATACCCCCCGCCAGGAATCGGAGGTTACCACCTCGTAGAATTTCTTATAATCGGCATCGTTGTCGACCGTTGCCTTGCGAATACCGGTCTGCACATACTCATTCAGCCAGGTACTGACAGCTGCCAGTGTGCTGTTTTCTGTATCGTTGAAAGATTTGGGATCGGTCCACAGTTCGGGGTTTTGTAACCTGTCGGACAGTGTGCCTTTGCAGAATTTAAGAATAATGATGTTATTGTATTGACCAAACACATTACCTGTTGGTATAGTAAGCCTGAAAGGCCAGCCCTCGATGTACATTTCGTTGTCAAAAGTTCCCAGCACATACGAACCATCCGGTTGTTTTACATTATAGGAGATAACCATAAACAACTGGTTGCTTTGGAAGGCACTTTGTAGAACCGGTGACAACCGGCGAAATGCCAGGTTATAGACGGGTGATAGCGTGCCATCGTTTTGTATAAACTGGTTACTGGCCAGTTTTAATATATCCCATATAAAATCGTTATTATTTACTTCAATATAAAATCCCTGCGGACTGGTAGAAGGAGTACTGTTGCCGGTATCCATCAAAGTAACAGCACGTAACAGGTGGGCGTTATTCAGTTGCTGGAGGTGGTGCTCGCCAATATTTTTCTTTCGAACCGGATTAAGGATCTGTGCTTCAAATTGCTGAACCGGAACGGCAGGAAGCGCATTCACACCGTTGCCGTAAGCTGCCAATGGAAAACTAACAGGACCTGCAGCTGAAAGGTCGCCTGCATTGGCTACAAAATATCCCAGGAGTTGTGTATTGTCGGTAAACACATCCTGGTTGGCGGCGTATAACGAGGCACCCTGTGGTTGTGCATGGTAAATAACCGGACTGTTTGTTTCACTGCCTGATTTCAGTCCCGTCCACACGGTACTATATTTACCGGTTAACAGTGGCTGCGCAGCGCCCGTCTTATCAGTTCCATCTACCGGAAATTGCGGCGCATAAGCTGCTTCGCCCGGATAAAAACACAATGTATCGCCTGTAGTAGTATTTACACCTGGAGTACAACTTACAGATTCTGTGCCTGCCAACCCGGTCGCCATCCGTACCTGATCATTTTCATCGAGGTAAGGAATATAGGCGGCATCGATCGTTATCATAAAATTGCCCGCCGGTACCATGTACCATACCACTTCGGGGCTGCCGGGCATGCGTTCACTAAAAACAAGGCAGGCGCTGTTATTGACCGGAAAATTGTCTGACCCGTTTACCGAAACAAGATCGGGGAGCGGTTTTAAAGAAAGCGGATAACCATAATCGGTCCTGCACCACGAATCCAGCACAGTCGGTGATTTGGTATTACTGTCTGTATGGAGTGTTTCGCCTAAAAATGCCAGGTAAGTACCGGATTGATCATTCTTTAACAGGTCAAATGGGTTTACACTGGCCTGGCACAACATCAGTTCATTTATATTGTTACCGGGAATAAAAAACGGGTAGCTGATTTCATTCACCTGCTGCGTTTGCCGGTCGTTGTAAAAGTATTTGGCGGCCACATCCCATGCACGGAGATCGGTAGCATAGCTAAGGCCAATGATAAAACGGAAGCATCCTGTCCCCGGACCGGTAAAAGGCAATTCAATACCCGTTTGTACCTTTGCGTTAAACGTTAATTTATTGGGACGTAAAGTAAATGCCGTACCCGGCGTTTGACTGGCAAAAAGAAAACGGTCATTACTTACAGCTTGTACACTAACACCGGACTTACTGATATAAAAAGTGGCAAAATCGTTCCCAAAATTAAAATTGAGTTCATCGGCCAGCGTGAAGGTACCACTTTGCTGAACAAATGGTATATAAAGGGTATTGCCAGCAGTAAGCGGTTGGCCGGGTTCAAATAACCAAATAATAACGTTAGAAATGTACGGCGGCTTACCAGGGTTTAAAGTCATAAAATTCCATACATTCCTAACCAGTATACCTGCATCCACAGGCGGCGTAACCGGCGATAAAAGATAGTATCCGGGCAAAGCAACTGTATCGGATAAGGTAAGACATGTAGCAGGATTGCTGTTATTTTCCTGCAGCAGGTAGGCGCACCAGCCATTGCCCGGGGTTGCAATGTATAGAAACGGAGAGCCGGACGCCACATTACTAAACAATATCTTGTCCATGCATTTACTACGCTTTAAAGGTAAATAATGGCTTAGTCGGTTATATACCAACCTGCCAGATCGCCTGTAAATTCAAACCAGGTATTGTTTGCCTGTACGGAATATCGAAAGCTTCCGGAAAGCGTAGATAACAGGGATGCACGTCTGAGCTGTAAGGTAATACTGCCCTTAGCCCATGTAAAGCCAAGTTTCACCTTAAAACTATACAGGGTATCGGTTGCATTCAATGTGTGCAGCCCTATCAAATGGGAAGCAAGAAAAAGGGCGCAGGTAACAGCGGTTCCGCTTTTGTCAATGGTGTAGCGAATAAGCAGATCACCAAAGTACGTACCATTACAGGTACCGGGTTGTACAATGACTGTATCGGCACAGGCATGGGTGGTATCTGCCCTTACAAAAAAAGAAGCCACGTGTTTCTGCGCCCTGACTGGCATCCATAGCAGCAATAACGCCCATGCTATGAACACCCGGGGAAACAACTTCATTCAATAAAGTTGGATGTAATTAACACAACAATAATAATGCAAAGCAATATCCTGACCTGAACAAAGAAAACCGGCTTAAGACCAGTTAGCGATCTCTTTGTTGAAAGGAGAATCGTTCTTGCCTTCCTGGTCAGTTGCATCACCTGAAACGGTAACCTTACCATTATCAAAGCCAAATTGCGCAGCAAATTTGATCAGGGCAATTTTTACAGTCTGGGTGCCTGTCTTGAATTCTACATTCTCAGCCTGTGGCTGAAGGGGAGAGAGCGTAATTTGTCCTACCTGGCCCGCAGCGTTTAGAAAACTTACTTTGGCAACCTGCATTCCTTCAACCAAAGAAACAGTTGTTGAAGTGTTAACACTGTTTACCAGCATTTTCGTTTGCGTAATTGGATAAGCCATAAAGAAAAGGTTTAGAGTATAGAAATATTTGACCAGATAAAGCTAGCTAAAATCAACCGATCGAAGGAATTAAATTGTACTTACAATTTAGGGTACCTGTTACGTTTATATTAGGTATAAATACTTTGATTAAATGATTTATTTTGTTTACACCCTACTCAGATAATAATTTTCTTTAAAATAAAAAAGGGGAGCGCAATATTCATTTTATTATGTATATTTTGTAAGTTAAAAGAAAATATTCAAGATATGCCTGCTTATTTCCACACTTTTGTTCATTTGCTATTTATAGGCGTTATTGCATTGTTTCCTGTTGTTAATCCAATAGGATCAGCCTTTATGGTACATCCCTATTTAGCAAATTTAAACTCAACAGAAAAACATATTGCTGTAAAAAAGATAGCCCTGTATGCCTTTTTCATTTGTACAATTTCTTTATTTGTGGGGCATTGGATATTGGAATTATTCGGCCTGTCGATCCCAATTGTTCAACTGGCTGGTGGCATTATGATTTGCAAATTCGGGTGGGAATTTCTTTCATCTGATAAAAAAGAAGATAAATTACAGGAAATGCCTGCTCAGGAAGGATTTAAAAACATAGAAGACAAGCTTTTTTTCCCAATTACTTTTCCGGTAACTACCGGAGCAGGCACTATTTCCGTATTATTTACACTTAGTGCTCACAGTGCCAATACAAATTGGCGAAACTATTTGGTAAATACCAGCGCCATACTTTTATCAATCGTTGTAATGTGCGTATTAGTGTATTTCTTTTATCTGAACACAAAAAGAATTATCAATTATCTTGGCTCAAATGGCGAAAAAATTGTGAATAGAATATCTTCTTTTCTTATTTTCTGTGTAGGGCTTCAAATTGCAGTCAGCGGAATCATAAGTCTTATTAAAAGCAACTCATAAATTAGCTGCGATCAACACTGATCAGGCTCCACATGCGCTCATTTTTTTGGGAACATAAAAAAAGCCTCCCGATTTTATCGAAAGGCTTTCTTAGTTGGTTAATTAGCTTCCCTAAACAAATACACCGACGCCAGTGGCAATTCATACTCACCGGGCACTTCAGACAGCCTGTAAAACCCATGACTTTCAAAAAAAGGGAGGAGTGGATGTTCCGTATATTCATGTATCCAGATGCCATCATAACTGCCGCAAACAGATAAACACTTGTCAAGGAGCGACAGGGAAATCTTCGGATCGTCATATTTTTTCAGGATCCCAAAGTCTGCCAGCCGGATCATTCTTTTCCGTTCCGCCATCTGTGGCCTTTTACCTATTGAAGTTATTCGCACATAACCAGCCGGCTCATTATTAGCATAAACAACCACCCATTGGTTCGACAGATCATTCATGTCCGCAGCCAGTGCCTTCAGACTAAAGCGACTGCTCAGGTATTGTTTAAGGACTTGTTCAGTTGTCAATGAACCAAATTTTTCCCGGCTTATCGCCATTGCTAAAGTCTGCAAGGCTTTCACACCATCTTCGGTAGCTACTGTAAATTTTGAAATTATTTCATTATCCATTTTTATTGTATTTAAACACGTTCCTTCATCTCCTCATCCCCAACAACGGAAACAACAAGCGCCTGTCTGTTCTTTTTCTCTGAAATAATTACCACAGCCATGGCACCTACACTCCACAAAAGCATTTGCCAGGTTGAGAGATTCCATCCACCCAGTTTCCACGATAGCAAACCGAAGTACGTGCCAATGGCCGCTCCTATGAAATAGGTGGTCATGTAGATGGTATTTAACCGGCTGTGCGCATGCTCGTGTAAGCTGTAGATCCGGGCAAAATTGGTAACCTGTGTAGCCTGCACACCAATATCCAAAAAGAAAATACCTACAATCAAAGACGTAAGTGAATAGGGAAAAAGTTTCATCAAAACAACGCTGCCTATAACAAGGCCGACAGTGATCAGCAAAGATCTATAGGTACTGCCTTTGTCGGCCAGTTTGCCAAAGTAAGGTGCAACCAGTGCGCCACCGATGGCCACCAGGCCAAAACTTCCGATCGTACTTACTGAGTAGTTTAATGGCGCAGCCGCAAGATGAAAGGTCAGGGTTGTCCAAAAGGAACAAAAAATACCGAATGTGAGGGAACCCAAGAGCGCTGCCTGCCGTAATGTTCGATATTCTGTGATCATAGACAGGGTCGATTTCAACAGATCAACATAGTTTCCCTTAAATCTGGCAGGTACCTGTGGCAGGTAAAACTTCAATAACGCCACTACCAATAAAACCATGCATGCTGAAATTCTGTAAACGGAAGCCCAGCCCAGCAAATCTGAAAGGAATCCGCTCAACACCCGGGCGCCCAAAATACCTACCAGTATACCGCAAAAAACATGGCCTACGGTTTTCCCACGATTGGGACCGCCCAACGTAGCTGCCATAGGCAAAATAATTTGTGCCGGTGTAGCAAAAACGCCTATCAGGAAACTGAGGATATTCGCCTCCGTTACAGTACTGGCCATGGTAAACAGCATCAAAACAACAGCCTGCATGGCAGTCAAAAAGAGGATCAGGTTTTTGCGGTTCAGTTTGTCACCGAGCGGCAACAGAAAAAACATGCCAAGACCAAATCCCAGTTGGGTAAGCATGGATATTTTCCCAATGGCAGCTTCATTCGCATGCAGCGATAATCCAATTTCTTTTAAGATCGGTTGATTGTAATAAAGGTTAGCTATAATAACACCACCGGCTGTCGCCATTATGGGAATGATGGCCGGGTGTGGCTTCGTCATTGTCTTTGTCATGCGGGGATTTATTGTTGGTTTCCTGATACAAAAGGGGGTTCGTTCTCTATCTGATACAGTGTTTGCTCCTTGTCATAGGTGCCAAACCACCAGCCGTCTTCTGCAACCTGGATATTTATTTCCATAGCACCGATACTTTCCAGGAAGGCGAGCACTTCCGCTTCATTTGTTTTGGGCATACATTCCAGTACCATTACAAAAAGATCATCGGTGGATCTCAGGTTAAAACGATGCTTCTTCACAAATGGTCCTAACTGACACAGGTAACAAAATGTAATAACTACGCCTACGGCAGCAGATAAAATAGTTACCTCGAAGGTGATGGCGATCCAGGCGATCCAGGCATCATGTGGTTTACCGCCCAAATTCCATGGCCAGTCATCCATTAAAGCCCAGGCAATAAAGGCCAACATACCTATCATCCCAATCATGCCGTAAATAAAGCTGGCCGTGTGCAGGCTGGTTTCCCGGTGGCCGATAGCCTCGTCGAGGCCATGCACCGGCATAGGGGTATAAACATCATGAATTTTATAACCTGCTTTCCGCACACTGTGAACAGCGGCAAGCAGTCTGTCTTCGTCATCAAAACAGCCTACAGCGAATTTTTTAACGCTCATAACCAAGGTGGGTTTTAAGTTTAATACAGCTTGTGTTTATGCAATTGATTTAAGCATTTGCTTAATTATAGGGCAAAAAAATTTAGATACCTATCATCGTTTTAATTAAAGGGGGCAGCAATTTGACCCGTTCTTTTAACATTTTGGTAAAGGCAGTTTTCTCCATGTCCATGGTTTGCTGAAAAAGTTCCTTGCCAATAAAGGGAAAAAGTATCATTCCCAACATACTCATGAGTAATTGCATTGGATGAATGTCGGGCCGGGCGTCCTTCAGTTGCCGAGCTATCACTGCCTTTGTAAGCCCACGGTTCGCTTTCATCAATTCCGAGATCCTTTCCGGCCGGTTTTGCATTTCACTCAACACGAATAATTCCAGTCCTGGCTCAGCAATCAGTAGTTCTGTATAATATTTCACAATGCCATCTATCTTTTCATCAAGGCTTGTTGTCTCGTCATTGATGATAGGATAAATGCCACCAAAGAATACAGCAGCCCGTTCCTGGGCAACTATATCAAAGAGTTTTTCCTTACTCCGGAAATAATAGTGCAGTAAAGCATAATTGATCCCCGCTTCATCGGAGATCTCACGGGTTGTAGTGGCGGCAAAGCCTTTGCGAATAAAAACCCGTTGCGCTGCCTCTTTGATCTTCTCTTCGGTTGAATGATCTGCAGCGATTGCTTTTTTGGATGTTTTCTTTACTGCTTTCTTTACCATGGTGCACAAAACTATACCAGGATTTTGATTTGGCCAAGAAATTTAAGCATTTGCTTAAATTTATACTCGCATACATGCGGAGAAGCTGTCACACAACAAGTTAGCGAAAGCAATCCCATCTCAAATTACCATGAGCGCTTCATAAATTACCTGTACGGGGCTTTCTTATTTTTTATACTTTTGTTGGTTCCAGCCCAATTTCCTTCCTACCTCTATCAAAGCAAAACAACTTACTCCTGTTAACAGACCTGAATATTAACCATAAACTGTTGTTCTATGGCTTACAAACTATTTGCTTTGAGGCACAGCCTAATTGCGTGCGTGGCCCAAACTTTTATATTCCTGCTGCTATGTTGTTTTGTTATGGCACAATCAAAGGTGCGGGGCATTGTGGTAAACAATAATGGCGACCCGTTGGTGAATGCCAGTGTTATGTTACTTAACTCCAATGACTCCTCTCTTATCAAAGGCATCATGACAATCAAAGAAGGCAGGTTCAGCTTCGAGAAGGTGGCATCGGGCAGTTACCTGGTGGCATCTACTTATATTGGGTATAACCAGGCTTACTCCCGGGTTTTTATTGCTAAGAATGAAAACATCGAGTTGTCGCCGTTGACGCTTTCACAAGCGGAAGCTAAATTATCGAACGTTACTGTTACGGCCAGGAAACCATTGATTGAACAAGCCTCCGACAGACTGGTGATCAACGTGGCCAATAATATTACGGCGTCAGGTTCTACCGCCCTCGATATCCTGGAACGTTCACCCGGTGTGTTGGTTGACAGGCAGAATTATTCTGTATCGATCAATGGAAAGGATGGGGTAGTGGTTATGATGAATGGGAAAATATCGCGCATGCCATTATCGTCAGTAGTACAAATGCTGGCAGGCATGCCTGCCGACAAAATAGAAAAAATTGAACTGATCACCACACCGCCTGCCTCCCTCGATGCCGAAGGCAATGCCGGTTATATCAATATCGTTTTAAAACAAAACACGCAATATGGCACCAACGGCTCTTATTCTCTTACCGCAGGTTGCAGCAGAGGCGCTATTGCATCAGGTACCATTAATTTCAATCACCGCAAAAGCAAAACGAACCTCTATGGAGATTATACTTATAACATCTCACAAATCCCCCAATATTTTTCATTTTATCATGCGGTTACCAACCAGGGAATTTTTCTGGAAAACTATACCGATTCAAAAAGACAACCTACAGAATCGTACCACGATGGTAAGATCGGACTGGATTATGAGCTGAGTAAAAAGACAATCATTGGCGGCCTGGTCACTTTTTATTACCGCCGCTGGACCATGGACGCCGACAATACCTCAAATCTTTACACCAATCAACAACTGGATACTACAATAGATCTCTCCATTCATGAATTCCATCCTACATCCAGTATTGATGCCAATGTAAATCTGCAGCAAACCTATAAAGAAGGCAATAAACTATCGATTAACCTGGATTACATGTATTACAATGATCAAAATCCGGTTACTTATGATAATACTTACTATGATGCCGATAAAATTTTTATCAGAAATGAAGAAGTAAACAGCAATAAAACCACCCCCATTCATCTTTGGATAGCAGCCATTGACTACACCCAAAAAATAAGCAAACAACTTGACTGGGAAGCCGGCGCCAAAACCATCATTTCCCATTTTAACAACGACGTTAAAATAGAAAGGCTGCAGGGATCAGATTGGACAACCGATGATGCATTAACGGCCAACTATGATCTCGATGAAAGCATTATCGCCGGTTATTCCTCTATACGCTGGATAGTCGATAAAAAGACCAATATGAAACTGGGCCTGCGGTATGAATACACCAATTCAAACCTGGGCACCGAGAAAACAAAAAATATTGTAGACAGGCATTATGGCAACCTGTTTCCCAGTTTCTTTTTAACGCATAGCTTCGATGACAACAATACCGTCAACGCTTCTTACAGTAGAAGGATCACCCGCCCAACATTCTGGAACCTGGCGCCTTTTGTTATTTTCATGGACCCCAATACCTTCTTTTCAGGGAACCCGGGATTACAGCCTTCCATAAGTGATAATGTAAACCTGAGTTACAATTACAAAAACAAAATATTGTCACTGGCCTATAGCTATGAAGCCGACCCTATTACCAATTTTTCACCCATGATCGATTCAACAACCAATAAAGAAACACTGGCAGCTGCCAACCAGGACAACAGGCAAACAGTTACCATCAGCCTGTTATTACCGGTTACCTTTACCAAATGGTGGAATATGCAACTTAATATAAGCGGCAGTTTTCAACAATTAAAAGGTTGGTATAATAACGCGGTCCTATCTATCGACAATAAAAACTTCCTGCTGTCGGGCCAGCAGAATTTTATTCTTCCCAAAGATTTTACCTTTGCCCTTTCCGGTTTTTATCGCTCCGCCGGTTTGTTTGGCATCTATAAAACCAAAGGAGTAGGTTCATTAGATGCGGGCCTTCAGAAAAAATTCACAAAAATAAAATCAACCCTGCGATTGAACTGGAGCAACATGCTCAACACCCTTATTTTTAAGCCGGAGATCAACCAGCCCGACAAAAACCTTATTACCACCGGAGAATTAATATTTACACATCCTGCGGTAAAACTAACGTATACGCACAACTTCGGCAATGACAAAGTAAAAAACAGCAGAAACCGCTCGTTGGGCAATGAAGAAGAAAAGGACAGGTTGAAGCAATAATAGGGTGAAAAAACGGTATCACAGGCTACTCATAAATATGTAATTTCGATTGAACCCCTAATACCTATTTATGATTAAGCGCCTTTCTCTAAGTCTGGTCGTATTTCATTTGTTTTTAATAACCAGCTACAGCCAAAACCGACTAACCCCCACAGCCACGCGGATCTTCGACAAACTGACCAATGAATTTCACCACCGGGACACGTTAAAGCAATCTTCCGTGTGGGATCCTGCCACACGACAATTTATACCCTCCAATTTAGGCTTTTCAAAAGCTGGCCTGGATTCTATTTATAAACCTATTTTCGGCCGGGTGATGTTCGGTAGCGGCGACCTGGTGAACCAGGGATCTGCTTACGCCCTCACCGTTAACCAGTTTGAAACCCAGTTCAGCATGAACTACAACTGGATGGCTAACAAGAAGCAGTTTATGGGCAAATACTACAATTTGGGGTTTGCAGCTTCCAGTTCCTCAAAAACATTACCGGTTTTTTCAAAAGATGAATGGCAGCAGGGTTTCACGCTATCCTTTGGTGTTACACAACCATTTCGAAACACACTGAGTTATGATAAAAAGAAAGACTTTCCGGAAAGGCGACGCCGGGCAATGATCCTTTCCCTGAAAGAAGTATATCAACAACTATTGGTCGATTCTGCCATTCTTACCAACACCATACATCAGGTAGATACTGCGAACTTCGATAATGCTTTTATAGACAGTATTGCAATAATGACTTTAACTGGTAATAAAAACCTGGCCGACGAGCAGGCAAAAGTCGATCAGCTGAGATACCTGGGCTCATTAGATTCAGACTGCAACGAGGTGAAACATTTTGTTGATTCCAGCATAGCAGTTTTTGAGCAGAAGTACTTTAAGGATTTTGATTATGGGCTTTGGTGGTTTAATATACTTTTGCGTCCGGAATATAAGGGTATAAACCTTTACGACACCACAGCTGCCCGTATTGCCGGCGTTGAAAAGAAGAATTTTTTCCGGTTCGGCATAGAGGCATACATTAACCATGTGCATAGTGGTAAAAATCTGTTCTTATTTCAGGGAGGTGTCGGTGTTAAAAACAGCAACTACCTGGAGGGCCGTAAACCGGAGGATGTAGAGTTCTCGCTAACTCCCGAAGCAGATACGGCAGTTGTAGTAAACAAGAAAGGACTGGTCGTTACTGATTACGACAAGTATAAAAAGGCAATGTTATTGATCACGCCCTCAGCCGGCTTTAACTGGTTCTGGGGTGAAAAGCGCAGGTTCGGCTGGGAAACCTTTTTCAGTGCCAAACTGGCGATCAAGGATAAATTAATTCCGTTCGACAATGTATTTACTGTACGAACCGGGTTACTCATTTCCCTTAACGGAAAAAGCGACCTGGCCAAAAGCACCTTCGGCCTGCTGACGCAATGGGAAGATGTAAAGTTCAAATCTGCCAGCTTCAAAGATGGTTTCACTTTCAGTGTGCGGATTGGTATTCCATTTAACTTTTAAACTATCAGATTATGATTTCCTGTAAACTCGAACTAACCAATGGTGAGATCTTAGAGATCGCTTTTAAAGAAGGACAAACCTGTTCCCTAACCGTAAATGGCGGCAGTAAATACACATTCCTCCAACAGGATGGAAAACTAAAAGTGGGCTGGGAAATTGAAGTCCTCAGCCGCCCCGAAACTGTCCTGCGCCCCGACATCGTTTCCATAACGGTTATTCCTTTTATGGCAGAAAATTTCAAGGGGAATAATAAAGAAAAAGGAAAGCAGGAATTTGCCAGGCACAATTGCTGCACGTTAAATGGCCACGAGTATTGCATTTTCGACGGATGCGTAAATGCACCCTGCGGCCAGATTTGCGCCTGACAACAAATCTCTCTACGGGCAACATGCGCACCAACAAGTGTTGCCCGTACATAAGGCGTACCCTGCTTTGCCAGGCGTATCACAACCACATCCGCCGCAACCATATACAGTAAACACTTTGGGGATCCTGATTAATTTCCCGGGGTTTTCTTTGCTGAGTTGCGTATATATTTTATTCAAATCCTGAAAAAAGCTTTTAAACGGTGTGTTGGTTTGTACCTGACTCAATATGTCATGGTATTGTTGAGCGCTTACCTCTTTGGAAAGATCAACTTTCGACTGGTAGTTGATCGTTATTGTTACCGCCGTTGACTTATCCAGTTTTTTAATATCCTCTGCACTCAATGCTTTTATGTTTGAATGTGCAGTTTGTGAAAAGCCTGGCAGGGCTACGATGGTTAGTAAGATAAAAAAGTATGATTTCATGATTGTTGTATTTGAGCACAGCTTATGGCTGTACCATGGTAACAGGAATTGATTGATCTATTTTTAATCCTATTGGCGTAACGCCCATTCTGTTCGACACTAATACCGGTAGAAATTGATTGCCATAACTATCAGTTTTCAACTTTAACCGGATACTGGCATTGTCATCTACAGCAATAATTTTCACGTTCAACACTTCATTAGTGGCAATGGCTGGCACTTTTCGTGCCTGGGCTTTTGCAGAGGGGACTAACTCAAAATGGGTGAGGTTAACAAGAATGGCGAATAATAACAACACTATAAGCCCCAACAGAAAATTGGTCATTTTCATGGTCTTATTGTTTAATGTTTAAGAATAGATTGCTATTACTAAGGAAAGCTTTGAGAATTGCAATGCCAGGCTCGAAAAAGTAAGGTGATATTATTACCTTCAAGATTACAACCTATTACCGGAACAAAAACAGGTATTTTTCCCGTTTTTTTATTTATTGGAATACCCATGGAGTTGCACTGGAATCCCATTCCTCAGTGGATTCCTTTGGGTTTGCGCCGTGTTTGAGCCGGGATTCGTTTCGGTCTTGTTCGGGTGTTGTTCGGGTCTTGTTCGGAACCACCCGAAGGAAACCCGGCGTATACCCAATGAAAACCCGAACAAATCCCGAACAAAAGTGAGACAAGCTCCAGATATATGGTTGATATTCAATAAATTACCTTCTTTAAGAAATAATACATGCATCATACTTACCTGTTAATCAAATTATACAGCAACTTTCTCACTCCCATACCAAAACGCTATTCCCCGTATTGACAGCTATCTCAATTCATAAATCTCAATCGGTAAATTATCCGGGTCGCTAAAAAAAGTAAACCTTCTATCGGTAAACTCGTCCATGCGGATGGGTTCTACCACAATATTTTTTGATTGTAAACAGGCAACAGCCGCCTCTACATTGTTAACGCCAAAGGCAATGTGTCGTAACCCGGTTGCTTCTGGTCGCGACGGTCTTTGTGGCGGATTGGGGAATGAAAAAAGTTCAATCAGGTATTGGCCATTTAAGGAAAGATCCAATTTATAAGAATCCCTTTCCTGGCGGTATACTTCATTTTCAATGGTAAAACCTAAAATTTCCGTATAAAAACGCTTCGATCTTTCGTAGTCGGAACAAATAATAGCGATGTGATGTAGTCGTTCAATTTTCATTGGTCTATGTTACGATTTCTTTATCAACTCCTGCTGTTTGAGCCGATTTTTTCAGTATATTTAGTAATACAATTCATCATTCAGCGCCTTGCATATGAAAACAAATCCTTCCCTTTTTGGGCTATTTTTCAAGTTGTTTTTCTTCCTGTTGATCCTTGATTCAGGAACCGGTGAGGCGCAGGGCACGGCGAAAGCTTCCATCGAAACAAAGCGGTATCTCTATGTGGCCACGCCCGGCATCCGGGATTACCTGGGTTTTGGCGGGCACGGCATTCTGGTATTCGACATCAACAACAACCATCGTTTTATAAAAAGGATCCCGACACAGGGCCTTCATCCCAATGGCAAACCTTCCAATGTAAAGGGAATTGCAGTAAGTGTTCCGCTCAACAGCATTTATGTAACTACGTTGGAATCGCTGCAGCGTATTGATCTTTCTACCGACAAAATAGTGTGGGAGAAAAAGTTTGAAGGCGGTTGTGATCGGATGGCTATCTCACCCGATGGGCTCACCATGTACCTGCCTTCCCTGGAAAATACGTTCTGGAATGTGGTAGACTGTAAAACCGGTGATCTTATCAAAAAGATCCCCGTTTACAAAAGGGCGCATAATACCATTTACAGTCGTACCGGCAACCAGGTTTACCTCGATGATATCGGCAGTCCCTGGTTGTATATTGCCGATGCCAGACAGCATGAAATAAGCAGGAAGATAGGTCCCTTCGCCAACAATATCCGCCCTTTTACCATCAATGGTAAAGAGTCACTGGTTTTTGTGACTGTCGACAGCTTGTTGGGGTTTGAAGTAGGTGATCTGCAAAGTGGCGCCAAAATCGCACACGTGGAAGTAGAAGGGTGGGAACGCGGCCCGGTACGGCGGCATGGCAATCCCAGCCATGGCATTGGCCTTACGCCAGATGAAAAGGAACTGTGGTTGTGTGACGGCTATAATATGCGGTTGCACGTATTCGGTGCGGACGCTCCCTACCAGCAGCTTACCACTATTCCTGTTCAGGATATGCCCGGCTGGGTTACTTTCAGTATAGATGGAAAGTACGCCTATCCTTCCAGCGGGGAAGTGATAGATGTGAAGACCCGCAAAATATTGCTGTGCCTGAAAGACGAATTCAACAATAATGTTGCCAGTGAAAAAATGGTGGAAGTACAGTTCAACGGGAATAAACCTGTACGTGCCGGCAACCAGTTTGGTATTGGCAGCAAACCGTAAGACCTGGTTTTTCAAATATTATTTTTTTGCTACTTCGCAAAACAGGGGCAGGCAATCAATCCTTCAATTAATCATAAGCAGTTACAGAACAGCACCTTACACTTTATCATTATTCACCCTCCTGTATTTCTACCAATAGCTTATCTTGAATTTATGTAAGAATCACCAACGTTGATACTAGAATTACTATACTGAGCGTTTAACGCCGTATATCCCTAACCGACCCTAAGCTTTTCCAATAGATATGAAAACTAACATGGCGCTGTATAAAATCAGCGCGGCCCTATGCCTGCTGTTTTTTTTCAATAACGTGCATGCCCAGCTTACTGCCGATTTTTCTGCTGCTTCAACGGGAGGCTGCGCCCCCCTGCTGGTTAATTTTACCGACGCATCAACCGGCAATCCCGACACCTGGGAGTGGGACCTTGGCAACGGCACAATTTCCAACTATCAGCATCCGTCAATAACTTATTTCAACCCCGGTGTTTATACAATAAAACTGACCGTAAAAAAAGGAGCCAATTCCGCTACAGTAATCAAAACCCAATACATAAACGCCTATGCTTCGCCGGTCATCGATTTCACGCAATCAGCAACGATAGGTTGTTTTCCCTTAAATGTTGCCTTTACCAATCAAAGTAATCCGGGCAGCGGCACTGCATCCAGCTTTTTATGGGATTTTGGCGATGGTACTACCAGCACCCAGGAGAATCCCATCCATACCTATACCAGCACCGGGCAATACAACATTTCTTTAAAATCGGTAAACAGCAACGGGTGTACCGGCTCCGTTACCCGGGTTAAAGCGATCGATATTCAAACCGGGGTGAAGGCGTCATTTACAGTGGGGGGAGCGGCCAATTGCAGTGTGCCGGCCACCTTATCCTTTACGAATACCAGCACCGGTACCGGAACACTGAGTTATACCTGGGATTTTGGCGACGGCAGCCAGTCTACCCTTAGAGATCCGGTGCATACATTTACAGCCGCCGGCCATTACACCGTTAAACTGGTGCTCAAAAACAATACGGGCTGTACCGACACCTACATAAACACCAATGTGGAAGTAGGGGCCAACGAAGCTAAATTCACAGCCCCTGCCATCAGTTGCGTAAATGTGCCAGTTACTTTCTTTAATACAACAGCTGCCACGCCGATAGGCGTTTCCTGGAATTTTGGGGATGGCTTTACAGCCACCGGCACTCCTGCTACGCATTCCTATTTTTCCACCGGAACCTACACTATTACCGAAGTAGTTAATTTTGGCGGTTGTACTGCTACCAAAACCGGTACCATTCAAATAATCCCACGGCCTACTGTTGATTTCACGTCAGCCGACCGGCTAGCTTGTAAAGCACCTTATACAGTTTCCTTCCAGCCAATTGCCCCTGATGCAGTGGACTGGAAATGGGATTTTGGCGATGGCACTACCAGTACCGATAAGTCGCCTGCCCATACTTACAACACAGAGGGCCGTTTTAAAGTTTCGCTCACCATTACCAACAGTGCGGGTTGTAAAGTAACCGTTGATAAGACTGACTACGTGGTGATCCAAAAACCAATAGTAAGTATAGTAAATACGACTCAGGAAGGTTGTGTGCCTTACAACTTTAACCCGTTTTTGAATATCAATTCGCCAGTACCCATTACAGATTATTTGTGGAATTTTGGCGATGGCGCCACCAGCACGAGTGCCAACCCCTCGCATGTCTATACGCAAAAAGGCACGTATACACTCACCCTTACCTATCGAACAAAGGATGGCTGCCAGGAAACCATCAGCAGAAGCAATGTGGTAAAAGTAGGTAATAAGGTAACGGCCGACTTCACGGCCACTCCGTTGCAGACCTGCGCATCTGGCCCTGTCCAGTTTACCGATCTGTCAAAACCCATTCCGCCCGGAACAGATATAATAGATGAATGGTACTGGCAGTTTGGGGATAATGGCACGTCCATTCTCAAAAACCCATCCTACACCTACTCAGATACAGGTAAATTCAGCGTATCACTAACGGTAAAAAGCAATGGCTGTGATTCCTGGATCACCAAATTCAATTATGTCCGGATCATACCGCCCGTTGCCCGGTTTAAAGAGATATTAAATTGCAGCAATCCCTACTGGAGATCGTTTGATAACAGGTCTTTGGTCGACAGGACAGTGGCGCCCGTATCATTCCAGTGGAATTTTGGAGATGGCACTTCGTCTACTGCCGAGTTTCCTTCACACACTTATACTGCACCCGGTAAGTATACGGTCACCCTAACGGTAATAAATGGCGGATGTAGCCATAGTACGGCCATGAATGTTTTTATCGTCGATAACGTCCTGGGCTTTACGGCAACGAAAGACACCATCTGTCCTAATTCGAGTGTTCAATTCGACATGACGATCAGTGATGCCACCAATGTGGTCTCAAAATATATTACATCTTCTTATTCAGGGAAAACCTGGTATAACGTAAATACAGTTGCGGAAACCTACCCGTACCCGGGCAACTATACGGTAACCGCCGTAATAATTGACACCAATAAATGTTTCAAAAGCATACCGCTTCGGGTAAAAGTGATCCAAACCAACGCCGCCTTTTTTGCGCCCACTGCAGCCTGTATCAATGCACCGGCAGTATTTACAGATCAGTCGTGGGCGGATGCACCACTTACCATAACCGGCCGGAAAATCAATTATGGGGATGGCTCACCCGATGAGGTGAACCCTGCCGCCTTTAAACATACCTGGTCAAACGCCGGCAATTATACCATCTCATTAATTGCAATCGACAGTAAAGGATGCGCCGATACCACGTTTAGAAATTTCCTGGTGGCTGACCCGCACGCTACCTTTATTTCGCCCGACTCCATGAGTTGTTCCGGAGCTACCATTTCCTTCAGAAGCAGTGATCCATCGTTTACCTATACCTGGGATTTTGGCGATGGGCAAACCGGCAACGGTTCTAACCCCATTCATACCTATGCTAACGAGGGAACTTACAGCATACAAATCAACTTCAGGGACCAGTATGGCTGTCGCAATTCCTTTAGTAAGTCAAACTATATTCATATAAACAACCCGGTGGCCAGCTTTACCATCAATGCCAATCAGGCTGCCTGTCCGCCGCTGGTGGTGCAGTTCACCAGCACTTCCAAATTTGCAGAAAGTGTGCAATGGGATTTTGGCGATGGCAACACTTCCAACCTGAGTGGCCCCACGCACTTTTATACATATCCCGGTGAGTATTCGCCCATACTGAAAGTAACCAGTAAAGGCGGCTGCGTGGATATTATTCACGATCAGAAAATAACTATCAACGGCCCCAAGGGTACGCTTTCTTATAATAAAACACCCGGCTGTGCGCCACTGGCGGTGAATTTTACAGCCACTACCGTCGATGCCGTATCCTTTATCTGGGACTTCAACGATGGCGCTACTGCACAGGCAACCGGTTTGCAGACAGCCCATACCTATAGCAGGCCCGGCAGCTATTTACCGGGAATGATCCTGAAAGATGCCAAGGGTTGTCAGGTACCGGTAACCGGTAAAGATACCCTGTACGCATACGGTATAGAAGCCTCTTTAAAGACAGACAAACAATCTTTGTGCGACCAGGGTATTGTTCAATTCAATGATGCTTCTGTAACCAATGACATCATCACCAACTATAACTGGACGCTGGGCGACGGCACCACTGCCAGCACCAAATCGTTTTCCCACCAATACTTTACCGTGGGCAGTTATCCGATAAAACTGCAGGTAACCACCCTGCATAACTGTAAAGACGATACCGCATTAGCGGTACCCATTGCAGTAATACCATCGCCCAAAGCAGGTATTACCGGGCCTACGGCAGACTGTGTACCGGTGAATTTTCAATTTACAGGCAGCCTGTTAAACAGCAATCCTTATCCGTTATCATGGAGCTGGGATTTTGGGAACGGACAAACTGCCCTCACCAAAGATCCGCCACTGGCCAGCTACGACCGGGCGGGCAGTTACAATGTATCGCTCACCATCACCAATTCTTATAATTGTTCGGGTAAATATGTTTATCCGGTTGTTATATATCCGTTGCCACCTATCGATGCGGGAAGTGATATCGTAATTTGCCGCGACCAGCCCAAATTATTGCAGGCTACAGGTGCAGTAAATTATACCTGGACTTCAACCGGTAACCTGTCGTGCACTACCTGCAGCAGTATAATGGTGAACCCGGTATCCACAGTAAAGTATTATGTGGAAGGAGAAAGCATACATGGTTGTAAGGCCACCGATTCGGTACTGGTAACCGTACAGCAGCGCTTTACCGTTTCGGCCAACAGCGGCGATACCCTCTGTACCGGTGAGATCTATCGGTTGCAGGCCAGCGGCGCCGATCTGTATAACTGGACACCGGCCTCGGGTTTGGACAATCCCCAATCCGCCACCCCCAATGCTAAACCGCAGGCCACCACGCTGTACCAGGTTATAGGAAAAGACCAGTACAGTTGTTTTGCCGATACAGCCTATGTCCCACTTGTGGTATACCCATATCCCAAATTGACGCTTGAAAAAGAAAAAACTGTCATTGTAGGCACCTCGGTAACCTTGCAACCAGCCATTTCCTCAGATGTGATCAGCATTAACTGGTCACCTGCTACCTGGCTCAGTTGCGACAATTGCCCTGCGCCGGTTAGTACCCCTAAACAAACTATTCAACACAAACTGAAAGTAGCCAACGAAGGGGGTTGTGTAACGGAAGAATCCATCACACTCTTTGTAGTATGTAACGGTGAGAACATTTTTGTCCCAAATACATTTTCTCCTAACGGCGATGCCAACAATGATGTGTTTTTTCCAAGAGGAAAAGGCATTTCGTTTATACAAAGGTTCCGCGTTTACAATCGCTGGGGCGAGGAAGTATTTAAACAACTGGATTTCTACACCAACGATGCGTCAAAAGGGTGGAACGGCCAGTATAAAGGAGCACCGGCCCGGGAAGATGTATACGTTTATGTGGTTGAAGTGGTTTGTGAGAACGGCCAGGCCCTTACGTTTAAAGGAGATGTTACATTAATTCGTTAACCCCGTCATTATGCCCCTAACATTAACTAATTGCAGATTGTGGTTCACCCTGACAAGCGTTTTGCTTGGCCTGTTGCCGCAAGCCATAAAAGCCCAGGACATACATTTCTCACAGTTTTTTGAAGCACCGCTGTTGCGCAATCCGTCACTGGCAGGGGTGTTTGATGGCGATATCCGGTTGCAACTGGTGTACCGCAACCAGTGGCAAAGTGTTACGCCCAATTCATTTCGCACCGCGTCTATCAATGGCGAGTATAAAATGCCTGTGAATGGGGGAGATGACTTTTTTACAGTAGGCGGACAGGTACTGCTGGATAAAGCCGGATCGGCCGTTCAGTCAACCACCCATTTACTGCCTGTTGTCAATTACCACAAGTCGCTTAGCACCCAAAAAACAAGTTACCTTTCACTGGGTTTTATGGGTGGCTGGGTGCAGAAAAGCATAGACTATTCGAAAATCACCACCAACAACCAGTATGCAAATAACAACTGGAACCCAATGGCCCCAACCGGAGAAACCATTACAGACCCCACCATTGGTTATTGGGATGGCAGCGTAGGCATGAATTTCAATACCTCGTTAGGCAGCGATGACCAGCATATGTTTTTTATAGGGGCGGCTTATCATCATTTAAACCGTCCTAAATCTTCATTTTACCGGGATGCCGCCATTGAATTACATCCCAAGTATGTTTTTTCGGCTGGTCTTAAATATGCCATCGATGATTACAACAGTTTCACCCTTCACCAGGATGTGTTTATACAGGGGGCGTCCCGGGAAATTATCGGCGGTGGCTGGTATTCTCATATTTTGGGCGACTTTCCTGATGATCCGGTGTATGTGGTACATGGCGGCCTGTTTATTCGCTATAAGGATGCCATTGTTCCGGTAATAAAAACAGATATCCGGTCATTTTCCATTACACTAAGCTACGACATCAATACTTCGCCATTAAAAACGGCCAGTCAGCTGCGCGGCGGGTTTGAACTGGGGCTATCGTTTAAGGGTTTCCGAAAAAACAACAGCAGCCAGGACAAGGTGCTTTGTCCGAGGTTTTAGGTAAATTCGAAAAAGCGTAACTTTGGGAAGAACCAAAGGATAAGAACAATATGTCAATAAAAAATGAAGCTGAGCTGGCCGGGATGAAAAAGATAAGTGAAGCCGTTGCCAACACCTTAAAGGAAATGAGCAACTATGCCCAACCCGGCATGTCCACAAAAGAGTTAGACAACTACGGAGCAACAATCCTTGCGAAATTTGGTGCAAAATCTGCACCTCTCTTAACCTATGGTTTTCCGGGTTACACCTGTATCAGTGTAAACAATGAATTCTGCCATGGTGTACCATCCGACAACAGAATACTTCAGGAAGGCGATTTGATCAACATAGATGTTTCAGCCGAATTAAACGGCTTTTGGTCAGACAATGGCAACTCGTTTGTTCTTGGGAAGGACGTTCATCAACATCAGAAGCTGGTAGATGCGTCCAAACAGATCCTGCACAAAGCAATCTATAATATCAAAGGCGGCGTTCGCATTCAGGACGTCGGCGAGTTGATTGAAACGGAGGCGAAGAAACGCGGTTTCAAAGTAATTAAGAACTTAACCGGGCATGGTGTTGGCAGAAGCCTGCATGAAGAACCCAGCGAGATAGCCAACTTCAGAGACAAGTACAACCAGACAAGATTTAAAAAGAATTCCGTGGTTGCCATTGAAACGTTTATTACCACCACTTCTACGTTTGCAGAAACCCTGCAGGACGGCTGGACAATGGTTGGCAACAAGGGCGGCTATATGGCGCAACACGAACATACCATCGTAGTTACAGAAGGCAACCCGATTATATTAACGGAAATGAATGGTGTTTGGAATTGACAGGCAACATTGGCTTAATTGGCCTCGCAACAGGCGGCAACCATTTCCGATGCAATTCTTTTAAGCCCATGCATGTCATTCGCCTTTACAATGTATTTCAATGCGCCGGTTTGAAGACATTTATGCTGATAGGTTTGTGAGCTGGAAGTGCTCCACACAATTTTAGGTACATGTTGTAAGTAGGGGATAGCTGCCAATTTTTCCAGTACTTCCAACCCCGACACAACAGGCATATTATAATCGAGAATAATAAGACAGGGTGGTTCTTTCTGCATGCTGAACAAATACTCCATTACCTGCATGCCATTGTAAAACTGCTTTACGAGAATAGAAGGCTCTAGTCTGTGTATCTCTTCTGTTAATAGTTCCTGATCGTCTACATCGTCGTCGACCAGTAAAATTATCGCCTGATCTTTACACATAGTTGCACTTTAAGAAACCGGAAATTTAATTATTACGGCGCAAAATTAATTGAAAACAGCATATAGAATTTATCCAGATCAGAAGATATTTTTAATTCTAATAAATATTTTAAAAAAAGAATCCTCCCGACGTGTCGGGAGGATTCTGATCTAATGAAACGATGTTATTGCGTCAATTAATAATCTAAATTCTGCTCCCAGTTGGTCCGGGTTTTCATCTCATTTTGGGGAATGGGTAACAGCAGGTCTTTTTTAGCGGGCAGCTGGCCATTCAATTTGGAATGATAATACTGGGCAAAGGTCTTCAGGGTATTCACGGCTTCGGTTTCGCCCCAGCGCACCAGGTCGAAGTAGCGCCTGCCTTCCCCAATGAATTCATACTTTCTTTCGCGTTTGATGTCATCCAGGGTGGGTGCTCCGGCCAATACCGGCTGACCGGCACGGGTGCGGATGGCATCTACGTATTGTTTGGCGTCGCCTGCCTTTCCATTTTTGATCAGTGCTTCGGCATACAGCAGGTATACATCCGCGTCGCGCAGGATGGGGAAATTCCGGGGCTGATCGTTCCAGGCTTTTATGTTGGTATTGGTATTGTCCTTTTCCAGGAATTTGGTTACGATATTCTTCAACACAAATGTGCGGGTAGTTACGGTGCTTAGTGCGTTCCAGTAACCGGTATCGATACTGGCTGCAAACCGCAGGTCTTTTTTTGCTTTCATGTCATTCACCAGGAAACTATCCACCCTCATATCCTGTCCCTGCAACGAATAAGTAGCATACATCCACTCGGGAAATGGCGTGCCGGATGAAGCTGAACTGGTACAAAAAGCTGCCAGACTGGAACCAATGTTCGGTCCGTTGGAAGCAAACTGAATGGAAAACAGATCGTATTTATTTTCATTGGCAAGGGTAAACAGGTTGGCATATACCGGTGCAAAACGGTTTTTTACATCGGTAATAATGCTGCCCAACACTGTTTCCGCTTTAGCATAGGCAGAAGCATCATTCAACGGATACCCTGCCATGGTCATATATACCTGCCCCAACAGCGCATTGGCGGCCAGGCTGCCTACACGGCCTGCATCGGCCCCCGTATACACCTTCTCCAGGTTAGCAGCGGCATCCTGCAGGTCGGCGATGATCTGCGTATAGATCTCTGCTGCGGGGGTACGGGGCAGTGCAACCGCCTCCTCATTTTCTATCGGTTTGGTAATAAGTGCCACCGGCCCAAATGACCTTACCAGTTCGGAATAGGCGTACGCCCGCAAAAATTTGGCTTCAGCTCGATAACGGCCATATTGATCTTCAGGCGTATAATGCAGCAGGTTGTTCGCTTCTTTAATTAGCTGGTACAACCGTGCAAAAATGGCAGAGACCGTGCCCGAGGTGGGCGTGGTCAGGTATTTGCGAAGGTCCAGCTGATCGTTTTGCGCAGATGTTTCACCGGCGATGTACAACAGATCAGAACGGTTCTCCGAAGCCAGCCAGAAATAATCGGTGGCAAAATCTGTATTGGTACCATTCCGGCCCAATCGGGCATACATGCCCAGAGTGGCTTGCTTTACGTCAATTTCATTCGCATAAAACTTATTGCTCGTATTGTTTTCAACCGGCGTTATATCAAGTATTTTGTTACAGGCCATCATTGTCATAAGACTACTCACGGCAATGAGGGTATATATGGTTTGTATTTTTTTCATTTGGCGTGGTATTAAAAGGTGGTAGTTAAACCGAATGAGAATGTTCTTGCCTGTGGATAGGAACCCCAGTCAGACGAAGCATTATCCTGCGTGGCGCCTTCGGGTGAATAACCGGGATAATATTTATCAAACAGGTATACGTTATCGCACGAGGCATATACTCGAAATGACCTGAACGCTTTCTTAAGCACCGGCAGGTTATAACCCAGGGTGATATTCTTGATGCGCAGATAAGCGGCACTGTACATCCAATTGGCATCGTACTGACTCGTAACTGCTGAATAGAACGCAGGCACTTTGCCATTACCCGGGTCAGATTCGGACCAATACGCATCTTTTAGCCAGCTTGCCATATAATTCCACTTCGGATCATTGGTAGCCCGGTTCCAGGCACGTGAACCGATCGATAACAGGTCGCCACCAACCCGGCCCTGGATCAGGATGGAAAGATCAAAGTTGTGGTAGCTGAAGGTATTGGTAATGCCATATTCAAATTTGGGTTGAAAACTGCCGGCCACTACATAGTCATCGGCGTCAATTTTCCCATCGGGTTTGGCATCAACATATTTTGTATCGCCAGGCTTTTGTCCTGAATAAACAGGCACATTGGCAACCAGGACGCCCGAAGCATCCTTGGTGAAATCAGATTCACGCAAAACGCCTGCGGTCTGTAATAAATAATAAGAATTAATAGGATTGCCTACCCGTTGAATGATGGTATTATTCAGTCCCGTTTTTATATCTGCGTTGTCATTGGTGAGTGCGGTGATCTTATTACGGTTGAACGATACATTGACAGCTGTATTCCAACGGAAAGTTTTGTGCATGATGTTGGCCGTATTGATCTCCAGCTCCAGTCCCTTATTTTCCACGCTACCCACATTGTCATACATATTGGTAAAGCCCGTTGTCAGGGATACCGGTGCATTCAGCAACAGGTCGGTTGTTTTTTTATAATACACATCTGCCGACACATTCACCCGGTTATTGAATACCCCAACATCAAGCCCCAGGTTATAACTATTGGTTTTTTCCCAACGCAATTTTGAATTGGAAATATTGCCCACTACAAAACCATTGAACATTGTCTGCGTAGACCCTACCGGGTAATTCAATGCAGCCATACTGGAAAGAAACGCTGAGTTTCCGATGCGGTCATTACCTGCCTGTCCCCAGGCCAGGCGCAATTTAGCGGTGCTTAACCAGTTGACTTTATTCAGAAAAGCCTCTTCGCTCATTACCCAGCCTGCAGAAAGCGAAGGAAAAATGCCCCAGCGGTTATTAGGACCAAACTTTGAAGATCCGTCGCTCCGCAATGAGCCAGCCAACAGGTATTTGTTATCAAAGTTATATTCTGCCCGGCCGAAGTAAGAGATCAGTGCATTTTTGGCTGCCCCAATAGTATTTGTCTTAACATCTTTGTAGCGCCCATAAACAAAAACATAGGATTTGTCGTCTGGAAAACCCGTCACTTCCTGGTTCGTTGTTTCTTCGTTGTACGTTTCCTGTGAAGCGCCCAGCAACAGGTTGATCCCATGCATGCCAATTTGCTTTTTATAGTTCGCCGTTGCCTGTAAAAGCAGGCTGTTGCTAAGAAGCGTTGTTTTTTTGGAGGTAGAATTCTGCCCCGGTGTTTGCGTATCCCAGTTTGTTTGAGCATACGTTGGGCTATAAGTGCGTTCTGTATTGGCGCGGTAATTCCAGCCTACCAGTCCCCGCACGTTTAATCCATCTATAACATTTACATCGGTAGTGAAAGCCGTGTTCAGCCGGGTATCTTTATTGATGCGATCATAATCCATTGCCTGTACATAAGGGCTGATCACATTAGGGCCGGGGCCCCAGCCATCATAGTATTTGCTGGGTTGCGCGCCTGCTTCCCTGCCGGTACCGGCCAGTACCCAGCCGGGTAAACTCAACATACGGGCCACGGCGTTGTCTTTGCCATCCACATTGGCGCCGGTGAGGGTGCCAACGGAAGGAGAGATGTTCATTCCAATTTTTACACGGTCGCTTACTTTAGCTTCCATATTGCCACGGAATGAATAACGTTTGTAGTTAGAACCTACAATGATCCCATCCTGGCTATAGGCGCCGCCTGAAAGGGAATAATTCACGATGTCATTGGCGCCGGATGCTCTTAACTCCACGTTGTTTACCGGCGCATTGCGCAACACCACATCCTGCCAGTCGATCCGCTCCAGGGCATCGGTTCCCCAATAAGGATCATAGATGCCATAGGTAGCCCGGATGCCCAGCAGATCGGCGCGGGTACTATAGGTTTTACCGGTTTTAGAGGTGGCATATTTAATGCGGTCTTCCTGACTAACAGATGCATCCTGGCCACTGGCGGTTGTCCAGATCCGGTCGAGCCATTTTTTGTTGAAGTCGATCCACTCATCGGGACTCAGCACATCCACTTTCTTTTCAGCAGCAGCCACTGCGGTATAGGCCGATAAAGAAAGGGTGGGTTTGCCCGGCTTGCCTCGTTTGGTAGTTACAATGATCACCCCGTTTGAACCGCGGGAACCATAAATGGCCGCCGAGGACGCATCTTTCAGCACATCGATGGAGGAGATATCGGAAGGATTGACGCCGGATAAATTATCCAACGGCACCCCGTCTACCACGTAGAGTGGGGTAGCAGTACCGGAAATAGAAGCAGCACCACGCACCTGTACGGTGATGTCAGCACCGGGTGCACCCGTAGTATTGCGAACTGCTACGCCGGCCAACTGGCCTTGCAGTGCCTGTTCTATGCGGGTAATGGGCCGCTCCTGAATTTGCTTTTCACTTATTTTGGCAATGGCGCCGGTAACATTCCCTTTTTTCTGGGTACCATAACCATAAGCGATCACTTCAATTTCATCGAGTTTGGTAGTAGAGCGCTCCAGCGTAATTGTTAATGACTGGGCGGCAGAATTTATTTTAACGGTAATGGTTGTATAGCCTATAGAGCTGATGGTTAACACCTCACCCACTGCAGCATTTATGGAGAACGATCCATCGGCTTTGGTGATAACCCCGGTATTGGTTTTATTGATCATTACGTTAACACCGCCCAATGGATGACCATCACTATCCCGGACAATACCTTTGATCTCTTCAACCAGTTTTGGCTGGTCAGCAACAGGAAGGGGAATCGCCCTACGGCTTAATAAGATCGATTTTACCGAGAGTTTGTAGCCAATAGGCCGGTTGGCAAATAGTGTTTCCAGGAACTGGGTAAGCGGCTGGTCGCGCACCGTGAGGGTAACCTTTCCGGCATCTTTCAACATGTCTTTGGTGTAAAGAAAAACATAACCGGTTTGATGTTCTACCGCAGCAAACACTTTTTCGATTGATACCTGTTTACCGGTAAAGGTTACCGTTTGAGAAAGGCCGTTGGCCGATACGTTCAGGAAAGCAGTCGTCAATAATAGTACAGTTAGCTTCATAACTAACAGTGGTTTAGTAAAGCGACGGGGGCTTTGGCAAGCAAGCCCGCCACAGTTAGCAGTTTTTGGCATATTTTTGTCCTGTTTAGTGATAAAAAATCAGTCCGCGAAGACTTTCATTATTACTGACGTTGAGCCAGGGGTGTTAGCGCATCACTGGCTTTTTTGTCAGCAATATTTTTTCATACAATCGTTTTGGTATATAGCTTTTATGTTGGTCGTTTATTTACTTTTTACATGAAGCGTTTTGCCATTCAACCTGCATTCCAAATCCAGGTTTTTCAGGTAGTCGAGAATATCCGATAAAGGCACCGCCCGGTTTAACTTGCCCTGAAATTCCATATCGGGAACCACCCCTTCATATTGAACCGTAACATCGTACCATCTTTCTATCTGATGCATAAAGTCTTTCAATCCGGCACCGGCCAGGTTGAACAAACCATTTTTCCAGGCCATTACTTCATCTGTCTGAACCGGGATTATCCGGGATGTCTGCGATGATTGAGATAGGATGGCTTGTTGGCCGGGTTTCAGGACAACTGAATTCTCTCTGCCTTCTGCCTTCTGCCCTCTGCCCACTTTCACGCTTCCTTCCAATAAAGTGGTCATTATATTGCCATCATCACCATATGAATTGATATTGAAGTGTGTCCCTAAAACTTCCACTTCCGATTTATTATTAACATTTACTTTGAAGGGTTTTGTTTTATCCTTTGCCACTTCAAAATATACTTCACCGGTTATGGTCACTTCTCTTTGGGGGCCTGTAAAGTCGATGGGGAACCGGATGCTGGAGGCGGCATTCAACCATACCCGGCTGCCATCCGGGAGAATGATCTGGTATTGCCCACCATTAGGCGTAGTGACTGTATTATACAAAACCGGTGCGTTACCGGTCATTTGTTTATCGGCATGATAAGCCAGGCTGCCGTTGTGCTGGATCAGGACCTTGGTTTGTCCCTGCACCTGTAAGCCACCGGCGGTAGTGCTGTCAAGCACCACCTCACTTCCATCTGCCAGGGTTAAAATGGCTTTGTTGCCACCGGGCAGCACATCAGTAATGGTTTTATTGACCAGTTTTGCGGGCGGATTGTCTTTGTTTGAAAAGCTGGATGAATTGACCCAGAAATAACCGGTACCCGATGCCAGTATAACAATGGCCGCACAGGCCGCCACAAGGGCCCAATTCCTGTGGCGTCGAATATCGACTACAGGAGCAGCTCCCGCTTTATCTGAGGCTACAATCGCCTCCAGCACCCCTGCAGCCACTTCGGGCGGCATAGGTGTTTGAGCAGGCTGCTGCAGCATTAATGCTATCCTTGCTTTTACCTCTTCATCACGTCCCCCGGCTAACAGGTCATCGATTGGTTCATCCATAAATTGTGCTTGATACAGTTATAGTCTGTTGAACAATCCGGTTTGGGGGGGAAAGCTTAAAAATATTTTTAAAGCACCTTCAACACTATTAAAATTGTAAGGCTGACATTTACCTGGGTTAAACAGTAGGCCCGGATGCTGCGCAGGGATTGCTCCAGGTTATACTTTACGGTTTCCGGCGAAACGCCTAACTCCAATGCAGCAGCCTTTCTGGAAAGGCCCTGTTGTTTTATCAACTGGTAGGTTAACCGCTGCTTTTCCGGCAAACGGGCTATGGCGCGGGCGAGAATGGCATCGTAATCCTTGTTTTCCAACAAAATAGCAGGTGTATGATGTTCGGTTTCGGGGTCAATGGTCTGTTGCAGATCACGTTGGCGCTGCCTTTGTTTCAACGCATCGTAGATCTTGTTGCCGGCCATCCGGTTCAAATAGGCAGCCAGATAAGTGATAGCAGGGGCATTTCTTCTTTGGAGCCAGAGATCGAGGAATACATCCTGCACAATTTCTTCCGCCAGTAATGCAGAGCCGGATAAATGCAGGGCAGTACTGTAGATGGGATCCCGGTAGCGTTCAAAAATATAACTGAACACGGTTTCCTCACCACCAGCCAGCATTTGTAACAATTCCCTTTCTGTAAAAGTATTTTCGGGGAGCACTATATGGCAAGCAATTTAGCGGGTAAAATTAAGAAAAAAGGAAAAAGGACCATCCTGTGGTTCAACCCTTATATTTGTAATAAATACAATTGCTTGCTCTATGGAAATCCTCAGGCATTCACGGATGGTCCGCCATTCCTGTTTAAAAATTGTTATTTGCTTATTGCTTTCCGGAATAACTACTTATACATGGGCGCAATCTGCTTTATCTTCCACCCGGCCCCGCGTAATCGCTACCAGCGACGGGGAGATCGATGACGAATGTTCCCTGGTCCGTTTTCTGTTGTATACCAATGAATGGGATGTAGAAGGCATCATTACTTCCAGTTCGCAATATCACTGGCATGGGCATAAATGGGCCGGTGACGATTGGGCGCAGCCTTACCTGGAAGCCTACGGAAAAGTTTGGCCGAACCTCGTTAAACATGATAAACGATATCCAACCAAAGAATATTTACAACAACGCACCTTCCCCGGAAATGTAACCACGCAGGGCGAAATGGATTCCATAACACCCGGTTCACAACACATTGTAAAAGTGTTGTTAGACAAATCAGATCCGCGCCCGGTCTGGCTGCAGGCCTGGGGCGGCACCAATACCATTGCCCGGGCGTTGAAAACAATAGAACAGGAACATGCAGAACGCATGGCCGAAGTAGCCGCTAAGCTGCGGTTATTCCTCATCTGGGAGCAGGATTCTACTTATCAATCGTATATCCGGCCACATTGGGGCAAATACAATATGTTAACCATTATCTCCGATCAGTTTGAAGCCATTGCCTATCGTTGGAAGACCCTCATACCAAAAGAATTACAACCTTACTTCGATGCCGCGTGGATGAATGCACATATTCTTCAGGATCATGGTGCATTGTGTGCCTTGTATAAGGCGCATGTACAGGGCGACAAGGATTTTTCAGCAGGTGATTTTAGGTCAGAGGGTGATTCCCCCTCGTTTATGCATGAGATCACAACCGGCTTAGGCAATTTGGAACACCCGGATTGGGGTGGGTGGGCCGGTCGTTACATAAAGGTGCGCGACAATACCTGGCTTGATCCGGTGCCGGATAAGAATTACGCATACCCGGAAGGCCGTTATTATTCGAGCAACTCCTGGAGCAGAATGGTTGCCAGGAGTGGCGCCACTGTGGAAACCGACAGTAACTACCGCCGTTATTTCGAACCCATCTGGCGCTGGTCTGCCGCTTTTCAAAATGACTTTGCCGCACGGGCCAACTGGTGCGTTAAACCTTATAAAGAAGCCAATCATGCACCGGTAGTAAAGTTGGCGCATACTGCAGCATTGAAAGCAAAACCAGGCGCCACAGTACCACTTAGTGTGATAGCAAGCGACCCCGATGGCAATCCTTTACACTACCAATGGTGGGTGTATACCGATGCCGGCACGTATAAAGGCAATGCGGTTATTCCAATTGCAACCAATAAAACAACCTCAATCACCGTACCCCGCGATGCCCTAAACGGACAAACGATCCATGTGATCTGCGAGGTAAGTGACACCGGCAGTCCGGTATTGACAAGGTATCAACGCGTAGTTATTACGGTTCAGTAAATTCCCTGTTCTATTAAAAATAGTTTAACTTTTACCCGTTATCTTCGTTTCATGAAGCTCCCATTACCCATCGCCGTAATTGTTGTTTTAAGCTGTTTTCTGGCCTGCTCCAAATCAAAAAATGATCAAAATGATCAAAATGGTCAGTCAGGTAATTTTACTTCCTTTACTGTAAAAGTGCTGGAAAGAAACCCGGAAACAGCGCTCCTGCAATGGGATACCGCGTTTTATAAAGTAAACAGTAAACCGGTTCTATACAGGGTGATCCTGGAGAATACGATCGTGGCAGACAGTTTATACAAACTGACCACCACCATTTACAATCTGCAAAAGAATAAAACCTATAAAGGAAAGGTGGTTGCCTATACAGACGCCCGTGATACCACCTTTGCGGAATTCAATATAGACAGCTACGAAGGTTTCCTGTATGCCTATACAGGAGGTGCTACCAGTTCCCTCACCCCGCTGTTTGGCTGCTACAACACTTATCCGGTTACGAAAGCAATAACCCCTCAGCCATACATCTGGCGTATTTCTGCCGGGGAAATGCAATCGCCAACCCTTTCGGGCGATACGGTGTTTTTGGTATCAGACAGAAAGTTACTGGCAGTCAATGCCACCACCGGAAACAGTATCTGGCAAAGCACTGCCAGTTATAGCTTATTAACTTCCGCTACCTATGCTGCGGGCAGATTGTATGCCTGTGATCTTAACGGGTTGCTGGTTTGTTTTAACAGCAGCAATGGCCAGGTGCTTTGGACTTATAAAAGCGCCACCACGTATGTTAAATTCGATGCGATACCGGTTGTGGATAATAACAAGGTTTTTGTATCCTTTATTGACAATGGTGCCATCGATGCGGTAGATGCCACCAGCGGGCAAAATATCTGGACTGCTACCAATAAGTATTCAATAGGCTGCAAAAGAGTACTGGCTACCCAGGGAGTGGTGGTCTTTAACTCAGGGGCGAACGGCCAGGTTACTGCACTGGATGAAAATACAGGCAATATAAAGTGGACTAAAAATGGACTTGCAACAGGCGATAACCGGTTCAATCCTGTTACCGTTGACGACAAAGTATTGGTAAACTCGGGTGGGGGCGCCTTATATGCCCTGAACCTGCAAACCGGCACCCAGGCCTGGATCCATTATAACTTCACTCCCCTGTCAGATTGTGTTGCCGGCAACGGGATGATCTACTTTTGCAAGGACAGTACAACCTATCCGGGTAGTGGTACCACAGGAGACGAGAGCTATATAAAATGTATAAGCGCTAAAGATGGTCATGAAGTATGGAGACATGGCGGTGGTAAATATTTGGAAGTTTACTCAGGCCTTGTTTTTGGGAAAGATAAAGTATACGCCAGGTATCAAAGTGGCCCGGCTGAACCGGAAACCATTATAGCTTACAATGCCACCACCGGTGTACTGGACACTGCATTTTACTTTAACACCCCCATTTCACGTACTTACCCTTATGGCCTAAAAGCCTTCTGTTTAAAAAGGGATGGGGTGGTCTACTATCCTGGCTCGCATGGGAATTACAGATCGTATTGACCGGCCGCTCCCAAAAACGACAAATCAATAATTGTACCTCCCAAAGGGAATGTGGAAAGATATCATCATACCTCAGCCACAAGAGGTTTGAAATACGGGATTGTTTTATTGTGCTTAATGGCTTCGGGAAGCCCAGCCCCCAAATTGTTGCATACAAAATGTAAGATGGCCTGTAACCCTTCAAACTCCAGGGGTTTTACGCAATAGCCAATGGCACCGGCGGTATGGGCTGCGATAATATCCTTTTCGTGGGAAGAAGTTGAATATATAAGGACGGGTATATTTTTAAATGGCTCATATTTTTTGAATTGAGCTAAAAACTCCCAACCGTTCATACCCGGCATATTGATATCCAGAAAAATGAGCTGCGGTAACTGTGGCATTTTATTAAGCAATCCCATTGCATCCTGTCCACTTTCAGCAGTTACACAGTGTATGTTGTTTTTTTCCAGTTTGGCAGCCCGCGAAAACAGGTATCTGTCATCCACATCGTCGTCAATAAGTAGTATAATTTTTTCTTCACTCACAACATTGATCGTTTAGGCAATGAGCGCCGTTTGTTAGAGATAAAGACAAGAATTATACCTCATCCTGTCAATCGTGAGTGTGGCATATACATTGACGCTTTACTGTTGAGATCATTTCGACCAATTAAAAATGATTAGAGGTGTCAGACGAGGTGAATACCGATATTACCGAACAGCGCAAATATGAGGAAGCGCTTAAAAAGAGCGAAGAGCAATTGCGCCTGGCTATGGAAGGGGGTGATTTGGGCTATTATGATTATAATCCGGTATCGGGCGAATTGATCTGGTCGGCCCGGGCAAAAGAAATGTTTGGCCTGCCACCGGATGCCCCGGTAGATTACAACATTTTTTTAACCGGCTTACATCCTGACGACAGGGAACGCAGCCATCAATTGATCCAAAAGGCGCTTCAAAATGAAAATGGCGGCCGGTATGAAAACGAATACCGGATTATTAATAATACTGATGGCCGCCGCATAAGGTGGCTTCGCACCAGGGGACTGGCATTTTTCGATGAACACGGAAAGCCATACCGGCTTGCCGGGGTTACCCTGGATATTACCAAGCAAAAAGAAGCAGAAGAGGCTTTACAAAGAAGTGAAAGCACGTTGCGCAACCTGGTGCTGCAGGCCCCGGTAGCCATGTGCATTGGAAGGGGGCCTTCTTTTATTGTTGAAGTAGCCAATGACCACATGCTTAAACTTTGGGGAAAACCCGCCGAAGAAATAATGGGCCGCCCGATAGTGGAAGCACTGACAGAAGCGGGTGTACAAAAGAAAAAGGCAATTGAACAGGTATATGCCACAGGAAAACGGTTCACCGCCAGTGAAATGCCGCTGCCACTTCCCCGTAACGGCAAACTGGAAACTGTATATGTGAACTTCGTATATGAACCGATCAAAGACAGCGATGGCGCCATCACTAAAATTGTAGCCGTGGCCACCGATGTTACAGACCAGGTACTGGCCAGAAAAAAGATTGAAGAAAGTCATAAAGAGTTTCAGTTTTTAATGGACTTTATGCCGCAGATCATATGGGTAACCTCGCCCGACGGCTATATTACCTATTATAATAAAAAATGGTACGATTATACAGGCCTTACGTTTGAACAATCAAAAGGGAATGGATGGACTAAGGTTTTTCATCCCGATGACCAGATACAGGCCTGGAAAAAATGGTGGCACAGTTTAACAACAGGAGAACCCTATGAAATTGAATACCGCTGCCGCCGGTTCGATGGCCAATACCGTTGGTTCCTCGGCAGGGCTTTACCGCTAAGAGATGACAAAGGCACGATTGTAAAATGGTTCGGGACCAGCACCGACATCCATGACCAGAAAAAATTTTCGGAAATACTGGAAAACCAGGTGGAAGAAAGAACCAGGGAATTGCAACGCAGCAATGAAGACCTGCAGCAATTTGCACACGTAGCTTCCCATGACCTTAAAGAACCGGTACGTAAAATAAAAACCTTTATAAGTAATGTACAGCAGGAATTTGGTGTGCACCTGGATGAAGCATGCAGGTTTTACCTCAGCCGGGTGCAGGTGGCCGCCAACCGCATGCTTTTGATGATCGACGGAGTTCTTACGTATTCCACGATCAGTGCGCTGGAAGAACTCTACGAACCGGTAGACCTGAACGGGGTTATAAGGAATGTTGAGTCTGATCTGGAAGTAGGCATTCAACAAAAACAGGCAACTATTCATTATACCCATTTGCCCGTATTGGAAGGCGCCCCGCTTATGCTGCACCAGGTTTTTTATAACCTCATCAGTAACTCCCTCAAGTTTGCCCGCATTGATGCAGCGCCCGTCATAAACATCACTTCAGCAATTATTGAGCAAAAAGGAAAACCCTTTGCACGCATTGTGCTGGAAGATAACGGCATTGGGTTTGAACAAAAATATGCCGAAAAGATCTTTGGCACTTTTACCCGCCTGCATTCAAAAGATAAATACGAAGGCGCCGGCCTCGGATTATCACTCTGCAAAAAAATAATAGAACGACATGGAGGTTCTATTACGGCACAACCCGCACAATCAGGAGCGATCTTTGTGATAGAATTGCCCATAAAGGCATAGTATTTTTATAAGCACTTTACATACCCGGTAACCAAGTTGTAATCTCGTGAAAATGAAATAAGTGATGGGATCATAATGTTGCCTGTAAACTGGTAACTTTAAATTAATTGGTGGGTTGTTAAGTGTCTTTATATAAACACCTTACCTTTAGTAAGGATTTATTCATAAGAAAAACGGCAGGGATGAAGCAGGCAATCACCATAGACGATACGATACTACACTTTCAGCATGTTCGAAAAACCAGTGAACAGATCTGCAGTTTGCTACAAACGGAAGATTATGTTGTTCAACCGGTGGCGGAGGTTAGTCCGCCCAAGTGGCACCTTGGCCATACCACCTGGTTCTTCGAGACCTTTCTTTTAAAGGTATATGCTCCCCATTACAAAGAATTTGATCCCACCTATAATTACGTTTTCAACAGCTATTATGAATCTATTGGTGCCAGGGTGATCCGCACAGACCGGGGCAACCTCAGCCGGCCCACCGTGCAGGATATCTACCGCTACCGCCGGTATGTTGATGAAGCCATGGTTACCTTTATGCAGGAGAACGCTTCCAATGCGAAGATCATCGATCTGATCATCCTCGGCGTTAATCATGAACAACAGCACCAGGAATTGCTATATACAGACATTAAATATATTCTGGGGCACAACCCGCTGTTACCTGCCTACCAAACTGATTATCCCCGTAACCTGTCAACATCCGAAAAAGAAGAGATGATCGTGGTGAAAGAAGGCATTTATGAGATCGGGTACCGGGGTGACGGGTTCTGCTGGGACAATGAATTAGGCCGGCACAAAGTTTACCTGGCTCAATTTGAGATCAGCAGTATGCTGGTGACCAATGGCCAGTACCTGGAATTTATGGAAGATGGCGGTTATCAAAACTTCAATCACTGGCATGCAGAGGGTTGGGACTGGATAAAACAACAACACCTGGTTTCACCGCTCTACTGGCATTATATAGATGGCCAATGGATGCATTATACCTTCCGGGGATTGGAACCGGTGCATACAGATACACCCGTTTGCCATGTAAGCTATTTTGAAGCCTATGCTTTCGCTGCCTGGAAGGGCATGCGGCTACCCACTGAATTTGAATGGGAGGTAGCTTCCCCCAATTTTGACTGGGGGCTGCGGTGGGAGTGGACAGAAAGCGCTTACCTGCCTTATCCGCACTTTTCAAAAGCACCCGGCGCCCTGGGGGAATACAATGGAAAATTTATGGTGAACCAGCATGTATTGCGGGGCGCATCGGAGGTTACCCCAATCGGGCATAGCCGAAATACGTATCGTAACTTTTTTCAAACAAACCAACGCTGGCAGTTTACAGGCATCCGGCTCGCCCGGTGAAAGGCATCCGCCAGCAGGCGGAAGCAAGCAATACACTCCTGCGCGGCAACGCAACTTTAAACCCAAAGGCATTATCAATAACATTACCATTACCGCCCCTGACTGTTACCGACCGAGTAAACCAAACAGTTAAATCTCATGAACATGATTAGAACCAACCAAAGTAACAGTACCGTAGCACGAGGTACTGAAAACAACAACACAATCTTTTGCAGGGATGTAGTGGACGGATTGCGGGCAGACATGAAGCACCTGCAGTCGAAATATTTTTATGATGCCATGGGCGACCGTTTATTCCAGCGGATCATGAACAGCCCGGAGTATTATCTTTTCAACTGCGAGCTCGAGATCTTCAGTACACGTACCGCCGACCTGGCATCATTACTATTACAACCGGGCGGAAGTTTTGACCTGATAGAATTGGGGCCCGGTGATTGCACCAAATCCGGTTACCTGTTACAACACCTGGTTAAAGCAAACGCAGACTTTACTTATGTGCCCATCGATATCTCCACAAGTATTATTCAGTACCTGGAAACGCAATTGCCACAACGCATTCCCGGCATAAAAATATCCAGCCTGGAAGGAGAGTACAGCGAGATGCTGGCAAAGGCCGCGACCATCAGCCGCAACCGGAAAGTGATCCTGTTCCTGGGTTCCAACCTCGGTAATATGACGCCTGAACAAGCCCTTGCATTCAGCCGGAATATCCGCAGTCATTTACAAAAAGGCGACCTGGCGCTTATAGGGCTGGATCTCAAAAAAGATCCCAATACCGTGCTGGCTGCGTACAACGATAAGGAAGGAATTACCCGTCAGTTTAATTTAAACCTGCTGAAACGGATCAACCGGGAATTAAAAGCCAATTTCGATATATCGAAATTTGAGCATTATCCAACCTATGATCCGGCAACAGGTTCCTGTAAAAGTTACCTGGTAAGTCAGGAAGAGCAGTCGGTTTGTTTTATTGCCGGCAATAACCTGGAAGTGATCAATTTCAAAAAAGGGGAACCGATCTATATGGAACTGTCGCAGAAATATACAACAGATGAAATTGGCCGCATGGCGCAACAGGCAGGGTTCAGTACAGCCGGTTTCTTTTATGACAGCAAAGGCTGGTTTGTAGACGCGTGCTGGAAAGCAATTTGATAAAAAAACATATTATATGCAACAATTTGATGCAATTTTGATCGGATCAGGGCAAGCCGCTACGCCATTGGCCACGCAGCTTGCCCACAAAGGACGCAAGGTGGTTTTGATAGAGCAAACCTATATTGCCGGCACCTGTATCAATTGGGGTTGCACGCCTACAAAAACAATGGTGGCCTCCGCAAAAAATATCTACCAGGCTAAGCGGAGCAAGGAATACGGCTTCACTACCGGTGCCATAACGGTTGACCTTCCTGCCATCATAGCACGTAAAGAAAAAGTGGTGACCACCTTCCGCGCCGGCAGCGAGAACCGGTTGAAAAAAGAAAGCAATATAAAAGTGGTTTATGGCGTGGCATCCTTTACAGGGAACAAAGTGGTTCAGGTAAAAACAACCAGCGGTGCTGTTGAAGAATATACAGCTGAACATATTTTTATCAATACAGGGGCCGCCACCACCATTCCTGCAATCAAGGGGTTAGACTCGGTACCATACCTCACGTCTACCACCATTATGGAACTGCAGGAAATTCCCGAACACCTGATCATTATCGGCGCGGGTTATGTGGCGCTGGAGTTTGGACAAATGTTCCTTCGCTTTGGCAGTAAAGTAACCATTGTACAACGATCGCAACGGTTCCTCCCTAAAGAAGACCCCGATATAGCCGATGAAATGAAAAAGATCCTGGAGGAAGACGGCATCACATTTAAACTGGATGCAAATCCACAAAGTGTACAGCTCTCAGGCAGTAAAAAAATAATCCTGACGGTTACTGCCGATGGAAAAAACACAGACCTGGAAGGCTCGCATTTATTAATTGCCGCGGGCCGGTCGCCCAATACCCGGTCTTTACATCTCGATAAGACCGGTGTTGAGACCGATGAGAAAGAATTTATAAAAGTAAATGACCGGCTGGAGACCAATGTATCAGGCATTTATGCCCTCGGCGATGTAAAACCGGGCCCGGCCTTTACCCATATTTCCTATAACGATTACCTGGTGGTAACAAAGAACCTGTTGGAAAATGGCAATGTGAGTATAAAAGGCCGGTTTGTCCCATACTGTGTTTTCACCGATCCCGAACTGGCGAGGGTGGGTATTACCGAAGAAGAAGCCCGGAGTAAAGGAATACCGGTTAAAATAGCTAAATTACCGATGGCATATGTTGCGCGTGGGGTTGAAATGGGTGAAACCAGGGGCGTTATGAAAGCGGTAGTCGATGCCGGCACAAAACAGATCCTTGGCGTATCCATTATTGGGTTTGGCGCGGGCGAGCTGATGTCGCTTTTGCAAATAGCCATGTTGGGAAAGGTTACCAGCGATCAGTTAAAAGACAATATTTTTGCGCATCCAACCTGGTCTGAATCTATTAATAACTTATTTATGAACCTGGATGAGTAACACAGTGGTAAGTCTGCAGCAGGTTACAAAGGTTTTTGAAAACCGGCCGGCAGTAAACAACATTTCTTTTACTGTTTCAGCAGGGGAAACCTTCATTCTTTTAGGCACCAGCGGCTGCGGCAAAACTACTACCCTTAAAATGATCAACCGGCTTACAGAGGCCACGGAGGGAACGATACTGGTAAATGGTAAAAATATACTTGAACAGCCAGCAACAATATTACGAAGAAATATCGGGTACGTGGTGCAACACAACACCCTTTTCCCGCATTACTCCGTAGCAGAAAACATTGCGGTAGTACCCAACCTGCTTTTATGGGATAAGGAAAAAACAAATGCCCGCATTAATAAACTGATCGACAAACTACACCTTTCGCCCAATCTCCTCGGCGTTTATCCCGGTCAGTTAAGCGGGGGGGAAGCGCAACGCGTAAATCTTGCCCGGGCGCTGGTGGCCGATCCGCCCATTCTGTTGATGGATGAACCATTTGGCGCACTGGATACCATTACCCGCAGCGCTATTCGAAAAGAGTTTGCCCAACTCGATGAATTGAAAAGAAAAACCATTGTAATGGTTACCCATGATGTGCAGGAAGCTTTTGAAATGGGTAGCCGGATCTGTTTAATGGATAAAGGCCGCATTATGCAAACAGGCAAACCGGCGGAATTGCTTTTTCACCCCGCCAATGATTTTGTGCGGGATTTCTTTTCCGAATCCTGGCTGCAACTCTGTTTTATGGTGCTGAAACTGACAGACGTGTGGCCCTTTTTACTGAATGAACCGGCATCCGAATATGCTAATTATGAAGAAGTATCACCAGCAATCACTTTATCCAAAGCCATGCAGCTGACAAAAGAGAAAAATGAGAAAAAGACCCTGCTGGTTGTAAACGACAATACCACCGATAAAAAAACAATAACGGGGGAAGGCATCCTATACGCCTTCAGTGAATACCAACGCAACCAGTAATGGGAGAAACACAAACTTTCTGGAGTTTTATACAGGAACAGGCAGGGAAACTGCTTGAACAAACCCTGCAACACATCGGGCTTACCTTTATTTCTCTATTGATCGCTATCTTAATTGGAGTTCCGCTCGGGATCCTGATCTCACGCAGGACCAAACTGGCAGGTACTGTACTCGGCATTGCCGGTGTTATGCAAACCATTCCAAGCATTGCCCTGCTGGGTTTTATGATCCCATTATTTGGGATTGGCCCAAAGCCGGCCATCGTAGCGTTGTTTCTGTATGCCCTGCTGCCCATCATCCGCAATACCTACACCGGCATTATTAATGTAGACAAACACATAAAAGAAGCGGCAACCGGCCTGGGCATGAGCGACAGACAAACGTTGTTTAAAGTGGAAATGCCGTTGGCCATGCCCGTAATACTGGCAGGCATTCGAATAGCTACGGTGATCAACGTCGGGGTAGCCACCCTGGCAGCTTATATTGCAGCTGGTGGTCTGGGCGAATTTATCTTTGGCGGCATCTCGTTAAACAATACAAACATGATTTTGGCCGGCGCCATTCCTGCGGCGCTGCTGGCCCTGCTGTTCGATTTTCTATTATCCCGGTTACAGCATACCACTTTAAAAAAAGGACGGGTAGTCTTTGTAATGCTTCCGCTAATATTGCTGTTGTCTGCTTTTTATGTGCTGCCTTCATTAGGCGCAAGCGGTTTGTTGGCCGGTTTTACCCCCGAGTTTATGGGCCGGCAGGATGGTTACCTGGGTTTGAAAAAAACATACGGTCTCCATATGCGTATTGTAGTGATCAGCGATGCGGTTATGTACAAAGCTGCGCAGGAAAAACACCTGGATGTGATCAGCGGCTACGGTACCGATGGCCGCATCAAAGCATTCGACCTGGTTACCCTTACTGACGATAAAAAAATATTCCCGCCTTATTATTGCGCTCCCATCGTACGGAAACAAACATTAGAACAATACCCCGAGTTGAAGAATATTTTAGAGTTGCTGACCGGGCGGATCAATGACTCGGTGATGACGGCCCTGAATTACAAAGCAGATTACCTGCACCTGCCTCCCGAACAGATAGCCCGCGATTTTTTAACCGCACAGGGATTATATAAGCCCCCTCGTAATGGAAAAAAAGCTACGATACGGATCGGGTCAAAGATCTTTGCAGAACAATATATCCTGGCCAGTATGTACACCCAGTTGATAAAAGGGTACAGCGATCTCGATGTACAAACGAAAACAGGACTGGGCGGTACAAAAATATGTTTCGATGCTATGACAAATGATCAGATAGATCTGTATCCTGAATATACCGGCACGGGTTTACTGGTGATCCTGCAACCGGCTGCCAATAAGATCGACAGCCTGAACCAGGACAAAGACGCCGTGTATGATTTTGTGCAAAAAGAATTTCAGCAGCGGTACCAGATCAGCTGGCTGCAACCAATAGGGTTCAACAATACCTACGCATTAATGATGCGTAAAGAACAAACAAATGCGTTGAACATCCACTCCATAACCGATCTGGTTCATTATGTAGATACGAATTGATCCTTCTCTTTTTTTACAGTATTGTTCTTTATAAAAACAACCGTCATGATGGCGGCGAAAAAACTTAGTCCTGCACAGATGCGCATAATGTTCGCATAAGCGGTGATGAAACTTTCGTGATAGCTTTCCTGAATAAAGGCTGCTTCCTTTGCCAATGCCGGTGGAGTAGTGGCATTTCCTAAATTAGAGGCCTGCGCCATCACCATCGCTTTTTTATTTTCATCGAGGGTACTGTTGTTTATCTGATGCTGTAGGGCATTGGAAAAAAACAGGATGGCCAGGGCGCCAAAAACAGCATTGGCGAACAGGCCCGATATTCTCGTCATGGCATTGTTGATACCGGAGGCAACACCCGCATGGTGATCACTGACAGCTGTCATTACCGTGGTGGTAAGGGGCGCTACCGTTATCGACATCCCAAACCCCAGCACCGCTACCCCGGGCAGAAAAGTAGAAAAGTATTCATGGGCGCCGTTTGTTTGATGAACGCCCGACAATAATAACTGGCCAATACCCGTGATGACCGGGCCTGCGATCAGAAAAAAACGCGCACCGTATTTATCAGATAAACTGCCGGCAAAACCTGAGATAAACACCATCAGAATAGTAAAAGGTAAAAAAGTTAACCCGGCTTCAAATTGAGAATAGCCCTGTACCTGGATAAAATTCAGGGAAAGAAAAAGCATACTGGCGCCCAGTCCGGCATACAGGAAAAAAGTCAACAGGTTGGCGCCACTAAACACCCGGCTGGAAAATAGGTTAAGTGGCATCATGGGATGCTTGCCCTTGCGTTCAATCACGATATATAGAAAAAGAAAGAACAGGCCAATGATCAGCGCCAGATAAACGCCGGTATTGTGTAACCCTTTTTCCGGTATTCTTAAAAACCCGAACGTGAGCAGGGCCAATGATAATACCAACGTACCGGCACCCCAAAGATCGAGTTTTTCATCACCTGCTTCCCGGCTTTCACTCACCTTAAAGAATAACATGACCAACGAGATAATACCCAATGGAATATTGATAAAAAAGAAATAGCGCCAAAGCCCTGCATCGGCCAATGCACCACCGAGTATAGGGCCACCCATGGTACAAACGGTGGTAAATGCCGACCAGATACCAATTGCTTTGCCCCGTTGTTTGGGTTCAATGGAAGAAGAGATCATAGACAGGCTGCCCGGGATCATCATAGCACCGCCAATTCCCTGCAATATGCGGAAACAAACCAACTGGATAACAGTACCCGCAAAACCACAACAGGCAGAACCAATGATAAAAATAAAGATGCCCGTCATGAAGATTTTTTTTCGTCCCAGCTTGTCGCCCAATGCGCCGCCGATTAAAATAAAAGACCCCACCATTAATAAATAGCCATTCAATACCCAGAAAAGATTAGTAGCATTTGCATGGAGGCTTTCCTGCAGAGAAGGCAACACTACATTAAGGCCTGTAGCATCGATAAATGCCATGGCGGTAGCCAATATGGTAGAGACCAGCAGCCAACGGCCTGCCGCACTGTTCAACGCAACCGTCTTCATGATGCAGTGGTAATTTGATTGAAGTGTAAGTTAAATCATTTAGGTCCAAAATTGGCTTTTACAAAACGTACTAATCGTTATTTTTACAAAATCCTAAAGACAAACTTATTACAATAATGCCCGAAACGAAACCGCTGCCTTCGACCCTGATAAACAAGCCACATTTTGAAATACTGGACGGATTAAGAGGCGTTGCCGCCATTGCAGTTGTGATCTTTCATTTCATGGAAATTGCCATCACTGATCCTGAAAATAATTTTATTGCCCACGCTTACCTGGCGGTTGATTTTTTCTTTTGCCTGTCGGGTTTTGTTATAGCTTATGCCTATGACGACAAAATGGACAACATGGGTATCGCTACCTTCCTTAAGCGAAGATTGATCCGCCTGCATCCACTGGTGATCACAGGCTCGGTACTCGGGCTGCTGACGTTTCTGTTCGATCCCATCAGTGACCTGCATCAAACGTATGCCAATAAAATATGGCTGTTATTTATCTGCTCCTGCTTCATGATCCCATTTCCCATAGTGAAAGAACGTTATCTAAATCTTTTTCACCTGAACCCGCCAACCTGGTCATTGTTCTGGGAATACATCGCTAATATCTTTTACGCTATAATCCTGGTGAGGCTGCCCAGGAAAATACTGCTGGTATTAACGGTACTGGCTGCTGGTGCACTGGTGTATGAATCCTATCAATCAACACATTTAAGCGTGGGGTGGGGTGGAGATAATATCACGGGTGGAGGCATCAGAGTAAGCTTTTCGTTCCTGGCCGGGATGCTGATCTACCGTTTCCGGTGGATCATTCAATCAAAGCTGGGTTTTGTTTCATTAGGGGTATTGTTATTGCCTGCGTTTTTGTTTCCCTTTTCTAACACCTACAGTTGGCTGGCAGACCCGCTTATTGTTATCTTATATTTCCCCTTACTGATCATGCTGGGCGCTGGCGCAACAACGCATAAAACGACACAGGCTATTTGCCGCTTTTCAGGCAAGATCTCTTACCCCCTCTATATGGTGCACTATCCTTTTATCTGGATCTTTTTTAGTTATGTAGAAAAGTATAAACCGGCGCTACCGGAAATGATCGGGATAATGATTATCGGTACTGCCTTGTTGTTATTATTTGCGTTTGTGGTTTTGAAGTATGTAGATGAACCGGTGCGGAAGTGGTTATCTGGCCGGCCATCTTAATAAAAATCACTTTTAATCAAATCAACGGCGTATTCACCAATCATCATACAGGTGGCATTGGTATTTGCATTGATCAGGGTAGGCATTACAGAGGCATCTGCAATGCGTAGCCCTTTTATACCGTGTACTGTTAAGTCTGGTTTTACAACCGCCATTTTATCACCCCCCATTTTACAGGTGCCAACCGGATGATATAAGGTTGAGGCGTTTTGCCGGATGTGTTCTTCTATTTGGTTGTCTGAAGACAGACGTTGTCCTTCATCACTTCGGACTTTGGTAAATGCTTTCGTAAAAGCCAGTTCCCGGGTTAATTTGTACCCTTCTATTAATACTTTTAAATCCATATCCTTTTGCAGATAGTTTGCCTTTATTACCGGCGCCTGAGCTGGATCGCTGGAACGAAGTGTTATACTACCTGTGCTTTTAGGGGTGGCTACAACCGGGGTAAACCTGTAAAAAGAAGTTTTGTTATCAAGAGACTCATGATGAAATAAAAATTGTAAATCGGGTGGTTCGCTGGCCCCGGCATATTTTGTGCGGGTAAATAATCCGGCACATGCCGGTAACGGTAAATTACCATGCGATAAGGTAGACTTATAATCAAGTCCAACCCCAATATGATCCTGCAGGTTCTGGCCAACACCAGGAAGGTCTGCTGTTACTTTTATTTTGAATGACTGTAATTGTTCTGCTGCACCAATGCCGGAAAGCATAAGTATTTTTGGTGATTCTATAGCGCCTGCACAAAGTACTATCTCACTGGTATTATGGGCCTGCTGCAGCTTTCCATTTTTCAGGTATTCAACACCGCTTGCACGGTTACCCGTAAACAACAACCGGGAAACCTGGGCGAAGGTTTCTATCGTAAGATTTGGCCGGGTTAATACAGGGTCAAGATAAGCGGTGGCCGAACTTTGACGTTTGCCATTCTTCGTATTTAACTGATACAAACCGGCCCCATTTTCCTGATGAGCGCCATTAAAATCCCAGTCAGGACCTTTGTAACCCAACTCCATGGCGGCTTCGATAAACGACGTACAACTTCCTTCCGAACATGTTTTTCCTGTAATATGTATTGGTCCGGATGAACCATGGAAAGCAGCGCCGCCGTTTGAAAGGCTTTCCAGTTTGATGAAATAAGGCAATACATTTTTAAAACTCCAGGCATAATTTCCGGCACTTGCCCATTGATCATAACTTAAAGAATGACCCCGAACATAGATCATGGAATTGATAGAACTACTGCCTCCTAATACTTTACCTCTTGGCCAGTTGATCTGCCGTTTGTTCAGAAAGGGTTCTTCTTCCGTTATATATTTCCAATCTACCTCAGACCCCAACAATAAAGGGTACCTGCTGGCATCATGTATATCCCGCTTTGAATCCGGACCACCGGCTTCCAGCAACAATACATTTACAGCAGGATCTTCTGTAAGCCGGTTGGCTAATACGCAACCGCTTGAACCGGCGCCGATGATGATAAAATCAAACTGTTTATCTTCTCCTTTTTTTAATAATGCATTGGGAGAAATGGCAAATCCCAAACCGATCGCTGCGGTAGACTTCAGAAATGTACGTCTTTGCATAACTATTTATTACTTACTGAAAATTTCTACAGAGGAAACTTTTTACATTCTCTTTCTTCGAAATTGTCTTTAGGCAAGTCTTAAATACACAATAAACAATCCAAACAGGATCCTTGCTTTTTTTACACTACCACCTCAAATGAATAACAGGATTTATAGACATGCGTTGGCGTTACGCATTAATGGGAATTTGTAACTGTTCAGTAGGTTAAATTGACTAACGTTAATGAGGCTGCAATAGTACACCTTATAATCATATTCTGATATTACGTTAACATTACCAATGTTTCAGCTGCAATAAAATCACCGGCCATTATTCTTCCCGTATAGAATACATAAAACTTACAAAAGCGAGTACCGCCGAGGCGGTAGCTGCAAAAATGAAGGAGAGTGGTGGTGGCAGTATAGTGAACATCGATCAGTTCCGTATCGTCCGTTTCCTGGTAGTTGGCTCCGAAAGTCTGTATCACCCGGGCAATCATTTACAAAAGTATATTATCAATTCGAAGTGCCTGATTTTTACTGATTTCGGGAAGCAAGTGTTTAATATCTTTGCAACACTTCCTTCAACAGGGCCCATGAATAAAAAAGTGTTCAAAAAAGCCAGTATTGCATCGCTTGTTATGGCGATGGTAATCGTGCTGTCCCTGATCTTTATAGTAAAATACCGGATCAAATCTATTATACAGGAAGTGGTTCGCCAGGAAACAAAAGGCTTTTATGAACTTGATTTTTCTAAAATAACCATAGATTTTTTTAATGGCATGGTAAAACTAAATGCCGTTGATCTTAAACCTGCCAGTATCGATACCAGTAAAAAGAACTACCAGCTAACCGTTGGCCATCTCTACTTTTCCCTTGCTTCCTGGAACCAGCTGCTCTTTCACCGGAAATTATTCGTTGACAGCCTACGGATAAACGATCCGGATATTACCATTTTTCAACGCCTGGTGCAGAAAAATAAAAATGGGTTGGCACCTATTCAGGAAATCTTCAGGTCGCTGGAAGATATAAGTGAAATTTTTAAACTGCACGTGCTGGAGATCAACCGGGGTCGTATCGAGGTCCATACAAAAACGAATGCCCTGCCATTGGTGATCAAAAATATCAATTTCCGTGTTGAGAATTTTGGGCAGAAGCAAAAAGAAAATAACCACCTCCGCTATGCCGACAATGTAACGCTCAATATAGGCAAACAGTATTGGTCGTTCCCCACCGGTCAAACCATTCAATTAGGAAGTTTATATTTTTCCGGTAAAGACCAGATGTTCCAGGTAGATTCCTGCGCTATCACAACGGCGCCCAACAGCAGGGGACAACGCACAGCTCTATATGCAGAGAAATTCTTATTCCGGATAGATGAAATTGTTTCCCTCTTTGATAAAAATGAACTCAATCTCGATACGCTTTATTGTAAATCGCCGGTGCTGTCAGTTGCCATTCCTGCCGGCACAAAAGATACTGATACGGTCAGCGACCTGAATGAATCAATACATCAGTTGCCGGTCAACATCAATATTAAATTTATAAATATTGAAAATGGACAAATCAAACTAACTTCTTCAGACAATAAGCGAACGTATACCGGTAAAAAAACAAATTTAAAAATATACAGGTTGAACGTTGGGCATAACCCGGACCCTGTGATCCGTGCCGGCAAGATCGATCTAAATCTCCATGAGATCAGTTTTGCAACCCGCGACAGCCTTTACCTGTTAACCGTTAACGAATTCAGATTTGATAGCAATAACCTGGTTTGCAGCAATGCCTTTCTAAAACCTTCGTTAAAAGCAAAAGGCTATTTAAAGGGTATAAATCTTCCTGCCTTTACACTTATTGATATAAGCCTGAATGACCTGTTGGAAAAACGATTGAAGGCGCTGGTAGCCGTGATAGATAAACCGCAGTTTTTCTTTTCGTCAAGGGTAGGAAAAAAGAAAGCCATTGAATATGGGATTCCTGTCGGTAAGTTTTACAGCACGTTAAAAGGCCTGGCGCAACTGATCGATGTGCACTGGTTAACGATCAAAGACGGGACACTGGACTATACCCCCCGTGGTTCCCCATCGCCTGAGTTATCCCTCAAAAATATCGATGTAGAAATAAACCTGGAAGGGATGCTGAACAGTTCTTCCCTTCAGGAAACCAGGCAAACCATTCAATCGTTGCGTATAGGTTCCATCAACCTGGTAAAGGACAAAATAAGTGCCGGTTTGAATAATTTTTTCATTAACGGCAGCCGGGAGATAGGGACCCTGGGATCGCTTGTTGTTCAGTTGTCGGCTGGTATACGGTTCAATGCGGCCAATTTATACTGGCAGGGGTTCTCCTGGGAAGATTTTGTCAGGAATAAAAGTATACACATCGACACCCTGAATATCCCGTCGCTTGGCTTTTGGGCACGCTCAACACAAGGTGGCCCCCTGAATAAGACAGGGGGGTTACATCCATTAGCCATTAATAAATTGAATATTGGACAAGCACTGATCGATATAAAAACCGTAACTAACGCGGAAATAAAGGCAACGGCAAGCCACGTAGCACTGGATCAGTTACATACTGCCGGTAACTTTTTCTACTGGCAAAAACTGAGCGCCCGGGCAGACAGTATTTTTTTTAAAGATGATAAAAGACAACTGGCCATTCAACAATTGCATGTGCAAACGCAGGGGGAATCACTTATCCGGCATTTCGAATACTCGGATGGTATGAATCGGGTGAAAGTCCCTCAAACAAAATTTCAGCTGCAGGCAAACAACTCTGACCGGAAACAATGGATGTTCCCTTTTTTATCGGTATATCAACCGGAAATAACCATTAAAAGTTCAAAGGAGGATAAAACGCCGGCTACCCCAATCAACGAACGCAGTTTTAATTTCTTTCCAATAGGCAAACTGGATATTTTCGATGGCAGCCTCCATTATACAAAAACCGGCACCCGGTTAAACCTGTTTACACGTTTCAATGCACACATTCTTTCAGCACGCGTAGAGAAAAGCAGCCATGCGCTTGTAACCGACAGGTTTTCTTTACAGGTAGATTCATTGGCGATAGATAAACCGATGCAACATGGCTCTATAGCCATCAGGAACCTGTGTGGCGGCATAACAGATTACCCGCTGATATTTTACCCTGGAACAGAGAATACGCATCTTAAAAGCCTTATAAACAACGTGCATGTAACAGATGGGCAGCTTTCTTATACGGACAGCGCTGTTATTGCATCGGTTTCAAAAATCACCGGCAATGGAAACGAGGGTACCCTTTCTTTCCGGAATGTTACCATCAATCCCCAAAAATCATTGGAAACCTTTCTTAAAACATCGATCTGGCAAAAAGATTACCTCACGTTCCATTGCGATGGTATTAGTTTACAGCAAATAAATAACCACGCATTTATAAATGATTCCGCGCTGGCCATCGGGCATGTTTATTTGCAAAACCCACACCTCTCCACTTATCGAAACAAGAATATCGCTTTTCAGCATGGCATTGAAAAATTAATGCCTACAAAACTGATAGCCAATATGAAGGTCCCGGTACGGATAGATTCGGTTCAAATTACAGGAGGGGCTATCGATGTACATGAAGTGTCGGCCATTACCAAAAGAAAAAGCATTTTACCTATAAGTGGGTTGAATGGCACCCTTACTAACCTGGTCAGCCGGCCCAATGAACAGGACAGCCTGATACTGGAAGCCTCAGCCCGCGTTTTGGATTATAAACTCCGCACAGTTAGGTATGCAGAATCCTACCAGGATTCATTATCGGGGTTTAACATGCAGTATGGCATATCGCCTATGCAATTGAAACACCTGACCCAGGTGACCGATCCTGCTACTGCCATTGCTGTTATACGCGGACAGTCAGATACCCTGTATGCAAACCTGTCGGGTAATAAGTATGCGTCATCCGGACAAATGAATTTTTATTACCGCGATCTGAAGGTGCGCTTATTGGACAAAGAAGATTCTCTGAAGAAAAGCTTATTGCTTTCATTGGAAACGCTGTTGGCAAACGGACTGATCAAATCAAAAAATCAAAAACCGGCGCGGATGTTTTTTATCAGGGACAGGGAAAAGTTCGTATTCAATTATTGGGTAAAAACACTTTTCAGTGGATTTGTTACCAGTGCAGGCGTGAAAAGCAATAAGAAATATAAAAAGATGTACAAAGAGGCGGATGAAAAATATTCGCTGCCACTTTTCACGCCTGATCTTCTTCTTCTTCACACGGAACGGTAGGCCAATTTACTAACAGTCCTGGCCGAACTTATCACAGATGCGCACTTTATAACAAAATCGGGGAATCTGCGTTTGGGATACAACTATCGCTCGTTCAGCTACTTTAAGGTTCCCACAGTCAGGGAAATTTGTGTTGAAATAAAAAGCACAAATTATGAGCAACAAAGTATGGTTTGTAACCGGCGCCTCCAAAGGAATGGGACTGGCCCTTGTTAAACAACTTTTAAATTCGGGACATAAAGTAGCAGCCACATCGAGAAATGTGGATGAACTGGTAAAACAGGCAGGTGGGCTGAACAATAACTTGCTTCCCCTGCAGGTAAATATTGGCAGTGACAGGGAGGTAAAAGACGCTCTGTTACGAACCATTATAACATTTGGCCAATTAGATGTGGTAGTGAACAATGCCGGCTATGCCATATATGGCAGCATGGAAGAACTTTCTGACCAGGAATTCAGGGATTCAGTAGAGATCAATCTTTTTGCAATGGCCAATGTGATCCGTAATGCCATGCCTTATCTGCGGCAACAGAGAAGTGGGCATATCTTCAACTTTTCATCAATAGCCGGTTACAGGGGTTATGGCTCTGCCGGCGCATACGATGCAGTTAAGTTTGCTGTAGTTGGATTATCGGAAGCATTGGCAGAAGAAGCGAAACCGTTTGGTGTAAACGTTACGGTGGTAGCTCCGGGGTTCTTCAGGACTTCTTTTCTCGACAAAGGTTCCATGAAGATGGCTGCCCACAGGATTGAAGGATACAATACCGCTGGTATCGAAAATTGGATGAAAGAAATGGACGGCAAACAATCGGGTGACCCACAAAAGCTCGCCAAACTGCTGGTAGACATTACCGCTGAAATAAATCCACCTGTACATCTTTTTGCCGGCCCGGATGCATACCAGATCAGAAAGGAAAAAGCAACAACTGATTTGAACAACCTGGAAGTATGGAAACACCTAACCCTCTCTACCGATTTTGATAATCAATAAACAGAGATCTCCGCTCATAAGCGGAGATTTTTCAATTATATAACCGGAAAGTGAAAATATTTTAACTTTATAACGGCACCTTTCCCCACAATTATTATGAAACCACATTTATTTGATTCCATATCAGCCTTTCTTCGTACACTGGATTTGCAAAAGCCCTTGCACCCGCTGGTAAATGTGATAGAACGGGTGCAACTGGAGGATGTCATCGATAAGTTGCCGCATAGCTTTCTTTTTAATTTTTACATTATATCATTTAAAGCCGACCCACCAGGAAAAATAAAATACGGCCAGCAATATTATGATTTTGAAGAAGGCACGATGATCTTTGTAGCGCCTGGCCAGGTAACTTCTATTGAAGATGAATTGCGGAACACCGGTTATTCTTTGCTTTTGCATCCTGATTTTTTGAACAGCTATCCGCTTGGGAAAACAATCAAAAAGTTTGGCTTCTTTTCTTATTCGGTAAACGAGGCCCTGCATCTTTCCGAAAAAGAACAGGCAATCATTGTCAATATCTTCCGGAATATAAGCGATGAGTTAAAAGAAAATATTGATGATTTCACACATGATCTTATCGTTGCCCAAATAGAGTTGTTGCTTACCTACAGTAATCGTTTTTACAAGCGTCAGTTTATTACCCGCAGCAGTGTAGTCAGCAATGACCTGTTGCAAAATTTTGAACGGCTGTTGAATGAATATTTCGATACCAATTCAGCGCTTCGAAAAGGTTTGCCATCGGTACAATATTTTGCCAAACAACTTCATTATTCGCCCAGGTATTTGAGTGATATGTTGAGATCGCTGACGGGGCTGGCGGCCAGCCAACATATCCAGAACAAGATCATTGAAAAAGCCAAGGAAATTTTATCTGTCAGTGATCTATCGGTAGCAGAAACAGCTTATCAGCTCGGCTTTGAGCATCCACAGTCATTTAATAAACTGTTTAAGCGAAAAACAAACCTGTCGCCGCTGGAATTCCGGCAATCATTCAGCTAATGACTGCCTTCTCCCTTCTTAAGAAAGAACAAACTCAATGCAATGATCAGGATGCCGGCCGGAATTATTAGCGAATAAACATCTGTTGGTACTCCATTGATCTTACTTTCTACCAGGCTGGCAAGCCAATGTACCACCAGTGTAGTTAAGATAGCTTCCCACAAAATAACTTTCAGTTGGGTAAAATTCTTTACATGCAACCAGGCGGGCAACTGCACCTTTAATGGCGTTTCATCGGTCTCGAATAAAATGAAAAACCCAAGTGCCAGTACAAAGAACACGATGGCCACCAGAAAGAAGTCAACCGCATGTAAAAGGCCGATGGCCATCAGGGAAGTGGTGTGTTCGGCATTGTCTGCCAGGTGAACAAAAACCAGGAATAAGTTATATATAGCTATGCCGGTTAAAACAATACCGGAAATAAATACCAGCCACGCAATGATTGCAATGATAATTTTTAGAGCTCCTGTGATCGCTTTCATGATCGGTTTTTAAGGCCCGCAATATTTCCTAAAAATACGATACCCCTATCGGCCATTAATAATTCAGCAGGATGTTAACCGATAAAACTTAACCGTAAAATGGGGGGGGTGATCAAAACACATACCAGCCCGATTGCAGAAATTAACCTTTAATTTTGAAAGGGTGCAAACAAAGTAGGCAAGGCGTTGTTTTGTCCCACTGTTAGCCAGAAAAAACTTTTGGGTATGAGGTATCCCCGGTCATTTTTTCTCATCCTGCTTCTTGCGGTGGTTTTATTATTTATAAGACTCGGGGCTGTTACCGTATTCCAGGTTGCTGAAGCGCGTAACAGCGAGGCGCCTGTTGAAATGCTGGTTAAACATGATTACATCGTACCGTATTATAATGGAGTCCTGCGCACCGATAAACCGCCGCTGCATTATTACGCTATGTTACTGGCTTATAAGATCGGTGGTATTTCCCCAACAAGCGCCCGTTTCTTTTCCGCAATATGCGGCGTGCTGGTTATAATGGCCACCTGGCTGTTCGCCAAAAAATATGCAGGCGTGCAGGCCGCCTGGTGGAGCTGCCTGGTATTATTAGGATCTGTACACACCATATTCCAGTTCAGGCTGGCCACGCCAGATCCATTTCTCATTGCCTGTCATGTGTTGTCGTTGTATTGTTTTTGGGAAGGTTACCAGGCACAAAAAAAAGAATTCCTGTGGCTGATGTATGGTTTGTTCGGATTGGCCATACTGGCCAAAGGACCGGTGGGCGCGGCCCTGCCTATTATGACGATTGCCTTGTACCTGTTTCTACAAAAAGAATGGTCTTTAAAAAATGTACGCCGGCTTCACCTGTTAAGTGGTTTTATTATTACCGCCGTTATAACTATTCCCTGGTTTTACCTTGTGCACGTTCAAACCCAGGGCGCCTGGACCAATGGCTTTTTCATACAACACAACATCAACCGTTTTAAAGACCCCATGGACGGGCATAAAGGCCCATTTGTGTTAACCTGGGTTTTTGTTATTATGGGGTTGTTCCCGTTTTCCATTTTTTTAATCCGAAGTGTTGGCTGGGCCTGGAAACAACGCAAAAGCAACCAATGGTTGTTCTTTAACGGAGTAGCGGCCGCAGCGATCATCCTCGTTTATTCTGTATCGGCAACCAAACTGCTCAATTATACTACGCCCGCTTATCCCTTCCTGGCCCTGATCATTGGTCCCTTTATTTTTCATACGATAGCCCACAAGGCCACTAACCGCCTATGGCCGGAATGGATAATACTTGCCGCGCTAACCGTTGCCTTACCGCCAGCGATGTATTTATGGATGCATTCGGAAGCGGCACTGCAGGCAATCGCTCCCTTAAGCATTTTACTGGCCGTACTGCCAGTCACCCTTCTGGCGGCCATCTATTTTTATAAACAATGGCGCGTTCAACAGGCTTTTCTTATTACTGCCATGGGCGCCATAACTGTAACCTTTATTTTCTTTTCCCTATTGTTTCCTGCGTTGGATAAACAAGGATCGGTGTATCAAATGAAACAACTGGTTCAAACGGGTAAACCTATCATTGCCTATCGCAATTTCAATGATGCATTTACCTTTTATCATGGGCAGCCTATAGTTGTATTCAACGGGGCTGATTCCATTGCCGCTTACCTGGAAAACCATCCGGATGCCCTTGTGCTGGAACGAGCCTCCCTGCCGGCCCTGCCCGACAGCCTGCCTCAGCTGGTTATGATCGCCAGCGGCAAGGACCTTTTCAGCCGCCAACATTCATTTATTTATCAATTGAAACAATCGAAATGAAAAGGCCCCAGGTCTCTGTTGTGATTGCCTTGTATAACGAAGCAGACAACATACAGCTCTTGTTGAACAAATCAAAGGCAGCCCTGCAACATCTTGATTACGAGTTGATCCTTGTTGATGACGGATCTACCGACGGTTCCGCCGCTGTTATAAAAAAATACCTGCATCCCGACATGAAGCTGATCGTACTGCGAAAGAATTATGGGCAATCGGCCGCAATGGCCGCCGGCATCAATGCTGCCCGGGGTGAGTTCATTGTTACGATGGATGCCGATCTGCAAAACGATCCTACCGATATCCCTGTTATGCTGGAAAAATTGCAGGCGGAAGATTGTGACCTGGTAGCAGGCATCCGGGCAAAAAGAATGGACAACTGGCTGAGAAAGATCCCCAGCCGCCTCGCGAATAAACTTATCAGATCAACCACCGGGGTTACCCTGCATGATTATGGCTGCACCCTAAAAGTATATCGGCAGGATTTAGCGAAAAACCTGGGTCTGTACGGCGATATGCACCGTTTTATACCGGTGCTGGCCGCTATGCAGGGCGCCAGCATGTGTGAAATGCCGGTGAAACACCATCCCCGGATCCATGGCAAATCAAAATATGGCATTGGGCGAACTGCTAAAGTACTTAGCGATCTGTTGCTGATCCTGTTTATTCAAAAATATTTTCAACGGCCCATGCATATTTTCGGCCCCATAGGACTGCTCCTGTTTTTTTCGGGGCTTGTTATCAACGGATATCTGCTCGTAGATAAAATGCTTGGCAAAGAGATCGGCGGCAGGCCGTTGCTTATTCTTGGCGTAATGTTGTTGCTGGCAGGACTACAGTTGATCATCTTTGGATTTGTTGCCGAAATTCTGATGCGTACCTATTATGAATCACAACATAAAAAAATCTTCCGCATCAGATCAGTTATTGAATTCAACAACGTACTGACATGAAAAAATGGTTACCTGTTCTGGCAAAATGCCTGGTTGCTGTTGTAGCGATTGCCATTGCGCTACAACATGTAAACAGGGAGGAATTGAAACATTTCCGCTGGGACCTTTCTGTTAGCTGGATCCTGCCTGCCATCCTGTTCTTTAATGCATCACAGTTCCTCAGCGCATACAGGTTATTACAATATTACAACCTGCTGCAAAAAGAGCTCCCGTACCGGTACAACCTGGAATTATATTATACAGGCATGTTTTATAATTTGTTTCTTCCAGGTGGGGTAGGTGGTGATGTATACAAAGTGATCCTTTTAAAAAAGCGGGGTATTGCCTGGGCGCCTGCAGCCAAAGCAACCTTGCTCGACCGGATCACGGGTTTATTGGTACTACTGGCTGTCGGGGTGTTGCTGCTGAATGTTGTTCCTGTTGCCATACCGGCATTGCCCATTCGCATACTAACTTTCGCCATTGTTCCCGGTTATTTGCTTTACGTGTTTATTGTAAAGCGATATTTTCCGCCATTTGGTATTGTCATAAATAAAGCCATTGTTTTATCGGTTGGAGTACAATGCCTGCAAGTCCTTGCATTCTTTTGCCTGCTTCATTTTCTGCATACCCGGCCCATTGCCTACACCCCTTATGCCGTGTTGTTCTTTGCGGGAGGGGTAACGGCTGCACTGCCAATAAGTATCGGCGGTATCGGCATACGGGAATTAGCCATGACCACGGGCGCCATTTATCTGCATATTTCAACTACCATAGCCATCACGGCCAGTCTGCTCTTTTATTTGATAACCGCCATCAGCGCCATCGCTGGTTGGTGGATACGAAGAAGCCACCGCTGAAAACGATTTGCTCACAAACAAAATGATACCGTATATGAAAGTCCTGTCTGTAAATGTTGGCATGACGCGTGAAGTTGAATTTCGCGGTAAACTGATCAAAACTTCTATTTTTAAAAAACCAGTGGAAGGCCGGGTGATGGTGAGGCGGCTTAATATAGATGGAGATGGGCAAACGGATCTGGCAGCGCATGGGGGTGAACATCGCGCCGTATTTGTTTACCAGGCAGATTCGTACCAATATTGGCGGGAAGTATTGAAACGACCCGAATTGTATTACGGCCAGTTTGGTGAAAACCTGACGGTTGAAGGATTAGCTGACAAGGACGTTTGTATTGGCGACCGCTACGCGATTGGTACGGCTATTTTCGAGGTCACCCAGCCAAGAGTAACCTGCTACCGGGTAGGGATAGCACTGGGCGTTCCAGAAATGCCGTCCCTGCTGGTATCACACAAACGACCAGGGTTTTATTTCCGGGTAATTCAGGAAGGCGAGATCGGCGTTGGTGACCCGATTGAAAAGGTCGCTGACGGACCGGAACACATGAACATTTCCGAAGTGGATGCCTTGTTGTATTTAAACAACCACCCGAAAGAGCAATTGCAGAAAGCCTTAAAAATCCCTGCCTTAAGCCATGGATGGCAACAATCATTTCAAGACCTTTTACAATCAGCAGAAGCCGGAATAAATGCGGGTAATACAGGGCTTTCAGGAGTGTATGGCCGGCCGCTTGCCTGGCTGGGGTACCGTTCCTTTATTGTTCAGCGTGCCAGTCACGAAACCAGTGACATCGATTCGTTTGAATTACGGCCGGAAGACGGAAAACCACTGGCCGCATTTTTACCCGGTCAGCATATTGCGGTCAGACTGCCTGCAGGCGCCGATAAAAAGCTCCTGACGCGCATGTTTTCCCTTTGCGGAACACAAGGGGCCAACACCTACCGCATAGCGGTTAAACGGGAGCAGGCAGGCATTGTCAGTGAATACATGCATACGCATTTGCAGGCCGGCGACCGTGTTGAGATCAGTGCGCCCATGGGCGATTTCATTTTGCAGGAAGACCAGCACCCCGTGGTATTGTTAAGCGCCGGCGTTGGTATTACGCCCCTGCTGGGCATGTTACATGCCATTGAAAGCAGTTGTCCCGGGCGTGAAGTCTGGTGGATCCACTCTGCACGAAACAGCGCGAACTACCCGTTTTTAAAGGAAGTGGAAGAAACAGGCATGCACCTGAGCCACTTCCATCCCGTAAAAGTTTTTAGCCGGCCGGCAGCCGAAGAACAGATGGGAATACAATATGACATCCAGGGACATCTTGATGTAACGGCTTTGAACAACCTGAAATTACCACCCGGGAGCTATTTTTATCTTTGCGGCCCCACGGGATATATGTCGGCTATAACAGGCGCCCTGCAGTCATTGGGAATTCCCGGTGAGCAAATAAAAACAGAGTCCTTCGGAAATGCAGGCATCGAAAACCCGGTCGCCTCGCCACCACACCTTCCTGAAGATAATTCAGGAACAGGTCCGTTGGTGAATTTTACCAAAAGCAATATTTCTTTTAACTGGAGTAGCCGGTTCAATAATATCCTTGAAGCGGCAGAAGCCTGTGACATACCGGTGTCCTGGTCATGCCGGGTGGGGGTGTGCCATCGATGTGAAAGCTCCCTGCTCGATGGAAAAATACAATACAACCCAACACCTTTAGACCCGCCCGCAACCGGGCGACTGTTGATCTGTTGTTCCCTTCCTGTTACGGATATCGAGTTGGATCTATAAAATACAATTCGGTTATAAAGGCATGACCGGCACACAGGATATGACGGCAAGCGCTTTCTTTTATTTTTTCCTTTTTCAGATCTGGACCGGAAGTTATAGACGTCGATTATAATGGGTAAGATGGTGCCATTGGATAGTATTAAAAAATATTTGATTCGCGGCGCCGATTCCTTTAAATTCAGGTAATTTCTATTTGAGGTATTACCTAACCATTAGACCCGAAATCCTGATATGTCGCACCAACCACTCGAAGCCTATGCTCCCGGCAGCATCCGGTTATTGAAACCCCGCCATGACCCGGGGCAATCGATCAATAAATTAACCCAATTCTTATTATGCGGCTCCAACACGCTTTCTGAAGCGGAAAGAGAATTAATTGCCACCGTTGTTTCAAATGGCAATCAAAGCCTGTTTAGCACCAGCAAAAAAATGCAGGCATTGCTTACGATCGCGGCTGCCATTCGGCAGAACGGGAAACGGGTTACACCAGAGCTGATTGACCTGGCAAGATCAGCCGGCGCCACGGAAGTTGAAATTAATGATACGGTTTTACTGGCCGTGTTGTTTGTTTAAGATGGAAACAGTCCGCTTTTTTTTAAAGGCTCAGGCTAAAAGCTTACATTTAAAGCACGGATGAATAACTAATTTCATAAGTGCCATATGAATAATAAAAAGATCAGCCGGAAAAAGTTCGTAAGCGATACGGCAAAAGCAACATTGGGTGCCGCCCTCACTTTGCGGTTACCCACCATTGTTCCCTCTTCAGTTTTTGGAAAAAACGCCCCCAGCAACCGCATCAACGTAGCCTCCATTGGTTGCGGAAGAATTTCAGTTACCCACGACATGACCTCCATTGCCCGCTACAGCGGTGCAAGGATCATTGCCGTTTGCGACCTCGACAAGGCCCGGGCGGATGCGGGTGTGCAGGCCGTTAAATATAATTACAACCGGGCTGTAAAAGAAAACGGCGGCCAAACCGGTGACTGGGATGTAAAAGTATATTACGATTACCGCGAGTTGTTGCTGAACAAAGACATCGATGCTGTACACATCAGTCTGCCCGATCACCAGCACGCCATTGTAGGGGTGCATGCAGTACGGGCCGGAAAAGATGTTTACCTGCAAAAGCCTGCCTCCTTAACTATCGAAGAAGGAAGGATATTAAGCAATGAAGTAAAAAAGACCGGCCGTATTTTACAAATGGGCAGTCAGCAAAAATCAATTGATCCCTGGCCTCAGTTTAAAAAGGCCTGTGAGCTCGTACGCAACGGGCGCATTGGTCAGTTGAAAACAATTGAAGTAGGATTACCGGGTGACCCGGGTGGCGGTAATCCCGCAAAAATGATCGTACCGGCCACCCTTAATTACGATGCCTGGCTGGGTTCAACACCAGATGTATATTATACAGAAGACCGCGTACATGCGCAGGACGCCAGTATGAAAGGCATTGCAAGCCGGCCGGGCTGGCTGCGTTGCGAACAATTCGGCGCCGGCATGATAACAGGGTGGGGCGCCCACCACATAGATACGGCACACTGGGCCATGGGTACCGAATACAGCGGACCGGTCGAGATCTGGGGCAAAGGAAGTTTTCCCACCGATGACCCGGCCTATAAAGGGCTCTGGGACGTGCATGGAATTTTTCGCACCGAAGCCTTATATGCCAATGGGGTACACATGATCGTCTCAAATGAATTGCCCAATGGCATCAAGTTCATTGGTACCGACGGCTGGATCTGGGTAACACGCGGCAGCTACCGGGTAACCGACAGCGATCCCGTGGCCGATAAAGACGGCATCAAACCCATCGATGCCAGCAATCCGAAGATCCTGCAATCCGTGATCGGCCCCAATGAAATTCACCTGTATGAAAGTTCGGAACAACATGCCAACTGGCTGGATTGTGTAAAATCCCGCAAGGAACCGGTGGCGCCCGTTGAAGTAGGGCACCGCTCCTGTACCGCCTGTTTACTACACCACATTGCCATGAAGGTGAAAAGAAAGATCTATTGGGACCCGCAAAAGGAAACATTTAAAAATAACGATAAAGAAGCAACCGCATTATTGTCAAGACCAAGAAGAAAAGGCTATGATTTTAACGCTTAATATTACAATGAAAAGAATAACCGGCTTATTTATAGTATTGTCAATGATCTCGTGCAGCGAACAGCAACAACAAAAGAAAAAATCCATTCAACTGATAACCCTTGACCCCGGCCATTTTCATGCGGCATTGGTGCAAAAGACCATGTATAACGATGTTGATTCCGTTGTACATGTGTACTCCCCGGGCGGCAAGGACCTGCAATCACACCTCGACAAGATCGATGCCTATAATACCAGGACCGACAACCCCACCCACTGGAAAGAGGAAGTGTATACCGGCAATGATTTCTTTGAGAAAATGGTAGCCGACAAGCTGGGAAATGTGGTGGTATTATCGGGGAACAACCAAAAAAAAGCTGACTATATTTTAAAGAGTTTACAAAACGGTTTTAATGTTTTTGCTGACAAACCCATGGCTATTAACAGCAGCCAGTTTGAACAACTGAAGCAGGCATTCGACGCTGCAGGCAAAAACAACCTGTTGTTGTATGATATCATGACGGAGCGTTTTGAGATCACCAATACATTGCTGCGGGCAATCTCGATGGATCCGGAAATTTTCGGCACACTGGAGAAAGGCACCACAGCAGATCCGGCAGTGGTAAAAACAAGTATTCATTACTTCTACAAATTTGTTTCGGGCAACGTGCTTACGCGGCCGGAATGGTTCTTCGATGCATCACAGCAGGGGGAAGGCATCGCCGATGTAATGACCCATTTGGTTGACCTGGTTCAATGGGAATGTTTTCCGGAGCAAACCATCGACTATTTAAAAGACCTGCAACTGGATTCTGCCAAACACTGGACAACTGATTTAAGCCTGAACCAATTCAAAACGGTAACAAAGGCGGCTGCATTCCCCGACTATTTAAAAAGCAGCGCCGCTAATGATACTTTGTTAAAGATCTTTTACAATGGTTCCATCAACTACACCATTAAAGGAGTGCATGCAAAAACTACTGCCCTGTGGGATTACCAGGCGCCTGCAGGCGGTGATAATTACTATGCCCTGATGCGCGGAAGCAAAGCCCGACTGGTGATTAAACAGGGCGCAGAAGAAAAATACAAGCCTACGCTTTATATAGAACCGGTAGACAAGAACTTCAACCCAACAGAAGCGTTCAAAAAAATTCAAACAAAATACCCGGGAGTAGAGTTAGTGAAGTCAACAACCGGCTGGCAGGTTACGCTTTCTGACCAATACAAAGAAGGCCATGAAGAGCATTTTGCCCGGGTTACGCAAAACATGCTGCAATATTTAAAGAATAAAAACATGCCGGCCTGGGAGGTACCCAATATGCTGGCGAAGTATTATCTCACCACAAGCGCTTTGCAACTGGCGGGTAAACAACACTGATATTGTAAATAATATACTCATTAGAATAGCTGAAATATAAGGTGTTACACTTATACGGGAGAGATTTTTTCGTAATATGAGGTTCCGGGAACGATCTTTGTATTACGATATTTATATATTTAAATTTAATCTCTATGAAATCTCGTATTTACTCAGTTCTATTCCTGGGTTTACTGTTTACCTCTTCACTGGTTTCCTGTTCCAAAAGTGACTCTGATGGCGAAAAAGCCAAATTGCAATTACGTTTAATCGATGCTCCCGCTGATTATGACCAGGTTAACATCGACATCAAAGACGTTCAGATCAATGTAACCGGCGATGACGATAAAGGCTGGCAATCATTGCCCGGCGTAAAAGCAGGCATTTATAACATCCTTGACCTGGTTAATGGTAAGGATACCCTGCTGGTGGATGCCGATATTCCTACCGGCAAACTGCACCAGATCCGTTTGATCCTGGGTGACAATAACAGCGTGGTGATGGGCGGCGTAAGCGCGCACCTGGAAACACCCAGCGCACAACAAAGCGGTTTAAAGCTGAACGTACAGCAAGATGTAAAAAGTGGCATTTTGTATACCATGGTACTTGATTTTGATGCAGCCAGATCAATTGTTACTACCGGCAGCGGCAAGTACAATCTGAAACCGGTTATCCGCACTGTGTTAAACGCAGTAGGCGGAAGTATTAAGGGCGCTGTTACCCCCGGTTCTTTACTCACTGCAGTATACGCTATCAATGGTACCGATACCATCAGCACGTTCACGGATGCAACCGGCGGCTATTTGATCAGAGGGGTTCCTGCAGCTACCTACAATATGCTGTTCAAAGCAACTGATTTAACTTACCAACAACAAACAAAAACAGGCATTGCCGTTACTACCGGTAATGTAACTGTAGTAGATACCGTTCGTCTGCAAAAATAATTTGTGAGATCCATGTCCTTTTTGCAGTTAACAGGCCCCGATTTTTACATCGGGGCTTTTTAGTGTACCTTAGTGCTGAATGAAAATCACTTCCTTTCTTCGCCATCGCACCAGTGATCTGGCAGTAAAGAAAAAAATAATACTGCAACAAAACCTGTTTACCTTTTTGCTGACCGGTGAAAAAACAGTGCATATTGCCGGTAACCGGGTTACCATACAACCGCATCAGTTTGTGCTGTTAACCGCAGGCAATTACCTCATGACTGAAAAGCTCGCCGCTAAAAACGCCCCTTACCATAGCATTCTTATTTTTTTTGACAGTACATTGCTGGTTGATTTTTTTGAACGTCATAACGCATTGATCGGCCGGCAAACAAAACAAGCTGCCGGTAATCCCTTTCTGGTGTTTGAAAAAGATGAGTTCCTGGCAAACTTCACCTGTTCGCTCGACATGCTTGTTGGAGATAAGCAGGTGCATCCCGAGCTGCAAAAGATAAAGGTGGAAGAACTATTCTTATACCTGGTCATGCATTACCCGAAACAGATGCAGCAACTTCGCAACATGAACTACGAAACAAATGACGAGGACCTGATCATTCGTCAGGCGGTAACCTCGCATATAAACAGCAACATCACCGTTGAAGAACTGGCCTTTTTATGCAATATGAGCCTGTCATCCTTTAAACGCCGGTTTGCGAGAATGTATGGCAACAGCCCTAACAGATGGCTGCTGGAAAAAAGAATGGAAACAGCTGCGCAATTGTTGCGACAACATAACCGAAAAGCAAGTGAGATCTATTATGAACTGGGGTATGAAAACCTGTCGAGTTTTATTCAATCCTTTAAGCAGGTACACGGTATAACGCCCAAACAATACCAGTTATCAAAGTGAACGTGTAGCTATAGTTTTTGAACGCCTGCCTGTTATTTACAGCCTGTCCCCGCAGCTACCTTTGAGCAATAATTCAAACAACATGCACAAAGCGTATTTTTCAGAATTGACAGATTACCTCATCTGGGCAGACGGCAATATTGTAGAATGGCTGCATCAGATCGATGACACCCAATGGGAACAAACCATCACCAGCAGTTTCCCCTCCATTAAACAAACCGCCCTGCATATTGTAAGTGCTGAAAGGATCTGGCTCGACTACTGGACAAAAACCCCGGACCCGGTTTTTCTGTCAGCGCAATTCACTGGAACAAAGAGTGACCTGATAGCCATCTGGATGCAGATCTCAGCGGGATTGAAATCGTTCGTTGATGCATATGCTGAAAAGGATTACCTGCAGCCTGTCACGTTTAAATGGCCGGGAGGCGGGGAAAGCACCATGGCATTCTGGCAAACATTTTCGCATTTTATCAATCATGCCACTTATCATCGCGGCCAATTGGTAACTATGTTGCGCCAGGCCGGTTTCACCAAACTGTCATCCACCGATCTGGCCGGTTATTACCGGTTGATCTAAAAATAACCGCTTTGTAAAATATTATAAAGGCCTTCCTCCGGCTGATCCGGAAAAGAGGGCCTTTCTCCTTTTCGACCTTATAGGGATTTAATCTAATACCGGCATCATGTGCGTGCTTATACCGATCCGGTTCCATGCATTTATAGCGATGACGGCCATTATTACCTGCGCTAATTCTTCCTCACCCAATTGTTGCAGGGCGTTGTTGTAGGTTTCTTCAGTTACCCCTTTTACTGAAATATGGGTAATCTCTTCCGCCAACGCCAGCACAGCCCGTTCTTTCTCTGTGTAGAAAGGTGTTTCACGCCAGGCGTTCAGTCCATAGATGCGCTGCTCTGTTTCACCATGTTTTCTCGCATCTTTTGTATGCATATTGATACAAAACGCGCAACCATTTATTTGGGAAACCCTGATCCTGATCAATTCCTGGATGGTGGGTTCAATTTTACTTTGGCTCAAATATTTTTCCAGTCCATACAAAGCTTCATATGCCTTGGGTTGTAATTCCTGAAGAACGATGCGTTTGCTCATTTCTTTTAAATTTTACACAAAGCTATCGCCGGCCAGCCTCAAATTACTTAAACTGCTTTAAGAAAGGAGGAGGCGCCAAAAACGTATCTTGGCGTTCTATTTCATTCATTATGAGCCTACCATTCAAGACGTTGATCAAGATCGAGCGCGGAAATCATTTGCCGATGTATGTGCAAATAGCCAATGAACTGATCAAATTGATCCGGGGCGGAAAGCTCACCCCCGGTGCCTTTCTGCCCGGAACGCGTGAAATGGCCGATCTGCTGGCCATTCACCGGAAAACCATTATCAATGCCTATGAAGACCTGTCGGTTCAGGGCTGGATAGAATCGCTGCCGCGAAAAGGATACCGCGTGGTTTCCGATCTGCCGGTAATAAAACCGCGTAGCTTTCAGCCGAAAAACAACTACCCCGCAACGTCCATTTCGCCCGAAGAGCTCCTGCACCTACCTGCGTTCACCCGTCCGGGTATGGTGAATGACTATCAACCCGGCGCCCTGATTGTGGATGATGGCTTTCCCGATATCAACCTTACGCCGTATGATTTCTTTTTACAACAATACCGCCAACAATTGAACAGCGGGATATTATATACACTCAATTTCCAAAAGGAAGAAGGCGGTCTGTTGTCACTCAGAACAGCGACCAGTTCCTTTCTCAATCAAACAAGGGGATTGAACATTACCCATGAACAGGTGGCCATTACCCGCGGGGCACAAATGGCTATTTATTTAGCAGCAGCCCTGCTTATAAAACCCGGTGACCGGATCATTGTAAGCGAACCCAGTTATTTTATGGCCAACCAGATCTTTCAGCAATTGGGGGCAGTGATACACCGGGTGCCTGTTGATGAGGAGGGGATGGATACGAATGCGCTGGAGGAATTGCTGAAAACCGGCACATTCAAACTGATATACGTTATCCCACACCATCACCATCCTACCACCGTTACCATGAGCACGGCCCGGCGTATACAACTGCTGACCCTTATAAAAGAATACCAGCTCTGGGCCATTGAAGATGATTATGACTACGATTTTCATTACCGCAACAGTCCCATTTTACCATTGGCCAGTGCCGACCACGATGGCCGCATCCTCTACATCGGTTCCTATACCAAATTATTGGGGCCATCCTTCCGCATCGGTTACCTCGTTGCCGGGGTACAAATTATTGAACAGGCTATCCGGTATCGCAGGCTGATGGATATCCGCGGTGATTTTATGATGGAATCGGCGCTGGCAGCCCTGATCGACAATGGCGAATTAAGCCGGCACATCAACCGCAGTAAAAAGATCTATGCAGCCCGTCTTGACAAAACAACCGAACTACTGACCAGTTCGAACATCCCCGTTAGTTTTCATAAACCACAAGGCGGTATGGCGCTGTGGCTGCGGTTCGATCCCCAGTACCCATTAGCCAACCTGCTTACCAACGCATCGGCCAATAACCTGCACCTGTACGGCACTGCCTACTTCGAAGGCTATAATACCAATTACAACAGCCTGCGATTTGGATTTGCCTCGCTGCAGGAGCAACAGATGGAGCAGGCAGTAAGTATTCTGGCTGCCTCATTAAAGAAAAAGTAAAAGGGCTTTGGCGCAATCAAGGTGTAATACGCTCATTCCTTTGTCTGTTTGATTTATACAGCGAAAGTATTTACCGGCTGCCTGCAGGCAGGGTACCAGATCTGTTTTGCCGGGTATACCTGGCTGGACTACACACCTGGCCCATGCTGGTACCTAAATGGGACGTACAGTCTGTTTACCTTTGCACCATGAAGACTCCTATGACCACGTTGGCCCAGCTTTTTACCCGTATAGCATTAGGACTTGGTTTTTTGTTGCCGGTTGGTGACCGGTTGGGATTTATGGGCGCTCCGGATTCCGGCAAGGCAGCCTGGGGCGACTGGCAGCATTTTGTAACCTACACCCACCAGTTAATGCCATTCACCAATATGTACACGGCGAATATCGCCGGTTTGGCTGCTACCATCGCAGAATGTGTGCTGGGCATTTGCCTGATCATTGGTTTTAAAGTAAAGTGGATGGGATTGGGCGCCGCCATCATCACGCTCACTTTTGCTGTGTTTATGATCTTTTCCCTGGGTATTGGCGCTCCATTCAGCTATCCTGTATTTGTATTTACAGGGGCCGGTTTACTCTTATACACACACCATTCATTTCCCTGGAGCGTGGATGCATTGTTAAACAAGAATTAGATATCGTTTATGAATTTGATTGAAGTTACTACCAGGGAGCAGGTCGCTTTCTGTAGGGAAGCCCTTTTTGCCTTCAGACCCCTGTTGCAGGAAGCAACCTATATCGACCTGATCATGAACATGATCGCTGATGAACGCTTTAAACTGGTGTACATCCCCAATGACGACAATACAAAAGCGGCTGCCTTTACCGGTTACCGGACCATGCATTTCCTGCGTACCAGCTGGCTGATCTATATAGACGACCTGTATACCGATCCCGCCTACCGGGGAAGAGGATACGCCGGCGCGCTGCTTGATTATGTGGATCGCGATGCGGCAAAGAACGGTATTAAAACTGTTCACCTCGATAGCGGTTATATGTTGCACGATGCACACCGGTTGTATTTAAACAAAGGCTACGTGCTGGCCTGTAATCACTTTGCGAAAAGCCTGGCGTCATGAATGGAGGAAAGATTATAGGATTTCTTAAACTGCTTTAAGTTTTTACTACATGATTGATGGGAACTTTGTATTATATAAATTTAATCCAATGAGTCATATTTTAGTTATTGCTTATGGCGGGTAAAGTTTAGTTTGGATTAGATAGACAATCTGTTAAAAGGGAGTTGCAAGGAATGGCAACTCCCTTTTCGTTTGTATGCGGTAAAAGATTACTATCTCCATTTAAAAGCAAAATAACTGCATGGCTTATCTGCTACATTGGTAATGCCATGCATTTTACCACTTTCCATAATATATAGATCACCGGGGCCGCCGGTATAAGTTTTACCATCAATGACCATAGAGGTATTGCCCTCGGTGATTAAAATGAGCTCTGTTTCTACGTGCTGGTGTGGGGCATGGCTGGGACCAGGATGGTCCAATTGAGTAACGTGCATTTCAAAGTATTCGCACATGGCTGTAGGGCGGTCAAAGTATTTACGTCCGCCGCCTTTTTCCGTCTTTTTAAATGTCAGGGAATCTATATTCAATATTAATACGCCACCTGCCTTTTTGCTCCTTTCCAGGTCCATTGGTTTCTTTGAGCGAAATGCAAAGGCATAATAGGTGAGGGGGCCATCGCCTACATTCTCGAATGCCTGCATCTCCTGGGGTGGTATCAATATCACACTACCTGCACCTATTGTTTTTGTTAGGTTACCTACCGTGCATTTCATAGTGCCCTCCTTAATTATTATCAATTCTTCCCGGTCTTTTTGTGCATGTGGGGGTTTGGCTGGTGCGCCTTTTTCCTGGGTGGTGGCGTGCACTTCGAAGTAATCAAATTCAGGGGTAGTACCTATTGTCAGCCTCCGGCTTTCGCGGTGATCGCCTTTGGTAACAGGCAGTTCATTCCAGTGAAAAACGCCCGATGGAACGGGTTGCGTTTGGGCAAATACGCTTAAAGCGATCAAATTAATCAGGCAGGCAAGTATGATTTTCATATCGTAAGATTGGTAACTGTGTAAATGTTACGGAAATTTAGGGATTTATTGTCACAAAATGGGCTGGATTTAGTCTTAAGGGATATGGAGCCCCAAAGTCACGATATTAATGAATACAGATCTATGCTATTTTCTATAGCATATAACATGCTTGGCACATCAGCCGATGCGGAAGATATGGTTCAGGAAACCTATATCAGTTGGTTGCATGCAGACCGGTCGCATGTAGAAAATATAAAATTCTACCTGATCAGAACCATAAGCAATAAATGTATTAGCCATTTAAAAAAGCTCAAAAAGGAACGGGAAACCTACCTCGGCACCTGGTTACCGGAACCGCTATTGTTACCTACAGACGCAGAAAACATAGAGACGAAAGATAAACTTTCAATCGGGTTTATGTATATGCTTGAAAAGCTTAGTCCTATTGAAAGAGGCGTTTTGATCTTAAAAGAAGCTTTTGAGATCGACTACCCTGGAATTGCGGCAATCTTCGACATCTCCTATGAAAATTGCCGTCAGCTTTTTAGCCGGGCGAAAAAGAAACTGCTACTTGAAAAGTCAAAGTTCACGGTTGATAGAAATAATTACGAAAAGATCCTGCGCGAATTTTTGAATGCCTGTATCAATAAAGATCCGCAAAAGCTGATCGAGCTCCTACAGGAAGAAGTAGCGGTATATATTGATGGGGGCGGAACCGGTAAGGGTTTGTTGAATCCTGTTTTTGGAAAAGGAAATGTAATAACGCTGTTTGAAAGCGGCATGGATAGATTCGCCGCATTTGCCCGAATGGAAATCATCTCGGTAAACGGGTTAAGCGGGGCAGCCTTTTATCAAACCTCCAATGCAACCATTCCTGCGGTATTGGTTGCAATCGATATAACAGAAGGATATAAAATAGAGAACGTTTACTTTATGGCCTATCCTGAAAAGGTTGTCACAAAAGAGACACACTGAAGTCTTATCCATAAAAGATACAATGAAAATAGACAAGATCGTTTATTGGATCGTAACGGGTTTATTAAGTCTTAGTTTAGTGTTAGCTGGCTACCTGTATTTAACAAGCCCTGTTATGGCCGCAGGGTTTAAACATTTTGGGTTTCCGGGTTTCTTCCGGATGGAATTGGGTATAGCAAAAATTGTTGCATCGTTGCTATTGATCCTGCCTATGGTTCCCCCAAGGATTAAAGAATGGACCTATATTGGAGTAGCGATAGTATTTATTTCTGCCTTTATTGCACACGTATCGGTTGATGGTATTACTACAACGCTCAGCGTAGTAATCTCGTTCAGCATTTGGGCTGCATCTTTTGTATTCTTCATTAGGATTAACAGGGTGAAGGTCCGATAGCTTATAAAATAGTGCACAAATAAAAAACCATCCCGATTTAATCGGGATGGTTTGAATGTTTTATACTACTAAAATTATTTCTTCTGTTTAAAATCTTCAGGCATGCCGGCTGTCTGACCACGAAAGCATCATAATTCACCTACCTCACACACATCATTATCTTCCCATACAATACCCCCTCTTTCAACCCTTGCCACCTTGGGCAGCCGAAGGCCCACGGAGGAGCAACAGAGGATGAACAGTGAGGGAACAGAGAGAGCATATCGCTGTAAGGTCGCTGTAAGGTCGCTGTAAGGTTGCCCGGGAAGGCGTGGTTTGAGCATGTGCGTTTAGAACCAAAGAGAGGTAATTAAAGTTAATGTATTTGAATGAAAAAATGCGTGATGAACAGCTCACATTATCTCCCACACCTTTATCATCCCATCATACGAAGCACTAATAATCTTATTATCGGCTAATTGCTCAATGGACTGTACAAAGTTCTGATGATTGAGTTCCGCTTGTAATTGCCCGTTAAAATGCCAGAGCTTTACTTTATTATCTTCCCCCCCGGTGGCAATGATATTGTTTTGAAGAAGCTTAATGGTCCTGATAATGCCGTTGTGCGCTTTGAAGGTGGTGCAGGAATGATCGTTCAGCGACCGGATGGAAATTTCTCCATGCAGATTGCCGCTGATCAATTGATTCGTGGAGGCATGAAAGGCCACGCTTATAACAGGAGCATTTTCAATAAACGTAGTCAGCAACTGTCCGGTTTCAAAATTCCAGATCTTAATAGTGTGATCTTCGGAAGCTGACGCAATGGTTTTCTCATCCAGTTTTATCACCTGCCAAACCCAGTTGGTATGCCCGGTTATGGTTTTTAAAACAGTTCCATTCAGGTCAGCAATATGAATGGTATTATCACCACTGCCTGAGGCAAACGTGTTATCGGTTATCCGGCACAACGATAATACAATGGCAGAATGGATCCTGATCTTCTTTAGGGCTTTGTAATGCTGCCAGACAATTATCTGCTGGTCCCGGGAGCCGGAGATAAACGTATCCGCATTCATTTTCTCCAGGCTAAGGATAGAGTGCTGGTGTTCCCTTAGCGATAACTTTTCTTCCCCCCACAAACTCCAGGCTTTTATACTGGTATCCCTGCCGCCGCTTAAGATAGTATCCTCATCAAATTTCAACAACGACCAGATGTAGCCTAAATGTCCGGCAAAGGGTTCCTTTGGCTGGGTGCCTGTTATTCGGGTGTATAAGATGTCACTTCTCAGCACAAACTTTTCTCCTTCCGACAATACCTCGCCCTCATGCCAAACGTTGTGATCAAACACTATCAGGTCGCCCTGCCTGGGAATATAAGACGCCCACACTTCACTGGTTTCTTTTGTTTTGAAGAACAGCGTTCTGCCGCCTTTAAATTCCGTGGCACTGTTCAGATAGATCATGAACGTGAGTTTTGACTGAACCGTTTCACTGCGGTAATGAACGCCATCGAGGTGACGATGGAAATACTGATTGGCCGAATATTTACAAAACCTGAGCCGGGTATTTAATTCCTGTAATTGCCAAATGCCGTTTTCGGCGGGAATGTCGGCATTAACGGTAATGGTCGTTGGCAAATAAGGTTTTACTTTTTGAAACAGCTGTTCTGCCAGTGCTTCATCGTCTACTACAAAACGGTCATTGTTTCTGTAATAGGTAGGGTAATTGGAGTTTGCTTTTTGAAAGGAGTTTTTGATTGCCGGGTTTAATAATGCTTCACATGCTGTTTGAGAGAACAGGGAAGGGATCACAAAACAGGTGTAAGGGGAGTCGGGGAGTACATGTTGTACGGAGATAGGGGTTGCCATAAAACTAAAATTTAATTAGTTCGTTTCATATGGCTTAATAAATGTAACTACTGGCCGTTAGTTTTAATATAGATTTCAACAGCAGCCAGGTAAAATCGCATTTGAATGGTAAAAAAGCGGTGATGACCGGTAAGCGGTTTCTGGTTTGACAGAAATCAGGCCGCCGGTTGACACGCATCAGGTGACCGCCAAACCGGGGAATGTACTTTTGAATAAATTCTACCCCCGTGTTTATAGATCAGGCTTTATTGCAAAAATATAATCAACCTACGCCCCGGTATACGAGTTACCCCACCGTTCCTTTCTGGACAGAAGGGATCGATGGTGAATTGTGGAAAGAAGCCGTGCGGCAACGGTTTGCGGTCTGTAATCAGGAAGAAGGAATTAGTTTATACCTCCACCTTCCTTTTTGCGAATCGCTTTGTACCTATTGTGGTTGTAACAAAAAGATCACCACCAATCATAAAGTAGAAGAAGTATACCTGGAGGCCATTTTAAAAGAATGGCGCCTGTACGGGGCCTTATCGGATGCCCCGCCGTTGATCAGGGAGATTCACCTGGGCGGTGGTACGCCCACCTTTTTTTCACCGGGCAATCTGCACCGGTTGATCGCTGCAATCCTTAAAGACGCTGTTATACACCCCGACTATGCCTTCAGTATAGAAGGACACCCCAATAATACCACCCGGCAACACCTGGAAGAATTATACCAGCTTGGCTTCCGGCGTATCAGCTACGGCGTGCAGGACCTTAACCGCGAGGTGCAACAGATCATTAATCGCATTCAGCCTTTTGAAAATGTACAGCACGCTACCGATATAGCCCGGGCTGCCGGCTTTACCGCTGTAAATTTCGATTTGATCTATGGCCTTCCCCGGCAAAATGGCGACCGGCTGGCCCATACCATAACACAGTCGTTAAGTCTGCAGCCCGATCGAATTGCTTTTTACAGCTACGCACACACGCCAAAGGTGATCGATGCCCAACGCCTGATCAATGAAAATGATCTGCCCGATGCGGCTGAAAAATTATCGTTATACCTGTTGGGAAAAGAACTGATCTCGGCGCAGGGGTATGCCAATATTGGCATGGACCATTTCGCTTTGCCGGGTGATGAACTATATACTGCCTGGCAACAGCACACGCTGCACCGGAATTTTATGGGCTATACCACGCAAAAAAGCGGTATGCTCCTTGGACTCGGAGTTTCAGCTATCAGTGATACGAATACGGCCTTTGCCCAGAATGAAAAGACCTTGGGGGGGTATTACAAGTCAATTCATTCGGGCAGCCTGGCCGTTCTCAAAGGGTATTTCCTGAACAAAGAAGATGCCTTATTCCGCCGCCATATCCTGGATATGGCCTGCCAGGGCCGCACTTTCTTTTACCCTAACAGTTCGGTTGAGCTGGAACAATGGACCCTGCCCATGCTGCGCGATCTGCAACAGGACGGATTGGTAGATCTGTATCCCGATCATGTGGTGGTAACAACAATAGGCAGGCATTTTATCAGGAATATCTGTAAAGCTTTCGACCTGCACCTCCTTCGCCGTGAAGCTGCCAGCCCGCAGCAGACCTTCAGCAAGGCCATCTAAGTTAATTACCTGTTTGAGTATTATCAGCCTGGTTTGTAACGGGTGTCATACATTAGGGGAGCCTTAGGATGTATTTTTATTATAGAAACTGGGAATTGTATTTATAAATTGAAAATTATCGACTATGCGTTTATCAATTTATGGTGAAAGACTGATCACTGACGTGCAAAATCAATTTGCCAGTGTGTATCCATTTTTAAAGATCGAGTTCTTTAAGAATGTGGACTTCAGCAAAAACATTTACCCAAGGCAACGGCAAATAGCCCATTCGCTGCAATTAAAAGATGCCTGGATCTGGAAAAAAGGAGAAGGGGAGCTGCTGATAGATGATGTAATGACTGTATCTGACCTGGAGAATACCTTTAAAAACCAGTTTGGGATGGCAGCCCAGGTATTTCGCCGGTCAGGAAATATCTGGCTTGAAACGTCCATCACCAATGGATGGACGCTGAAGCAACAAAATGACCACGGCCGCGAGATCACGATCAGCATAAGACCCGACAACCGGAATGAAAATGAATAGAATGTTTAATACAACAAATTACGCAGCTTTTCAGGCTGCTCGATCTTAATCTTACCTCCTTTGATCTCAATTAATTTTTCCGCTTTAAAATCACTCAGGGTTCGAATAAGCGACTCAGTAGCGGTTCCTACATATTGTGCAATATCCTCCCGGGAAATATCGATGTTTTGCGCTGCATTGAATTTTTGATGAATATCTACCAGCGCCTTGGCCACCCGTTTACGCAGCGATCCATACGCCAGCCGCATTAATCTTTCTTCTTTTTCTTTTACTTCTTTCGAGATCAGTTTTATGAATTTGGAAGCAATGTTCATGTCATTATACACGGCCTGTAAAAAGTGGTCTTTGGGAATGGCAATCACGTCCGCATCTTCCAGTACTTCGGCTGTATCGTCGTAATTGGTATCTTCCAACAAGGTTACATGACCGATATAATCGCCGGTACTGTACAGGTTGGTGATGTATTCTTTACCCTCATCATGCACCTTGAAGGTTTTAATTTTCCCGCTTTTAACGTAATACAAATATTTAGGCCGTTTCCCCTCGGTGTACAGGGTCATTTTTTTATTCAGGCGTTCACTGTCGTACTGCTCTGGGTCCAGTGGCAGCATGCCTGAACCTTTCAGCTCTTTTATCAACTCATTGGCGCCCTTTTCACCGGTGGGATATTGCGCTTTAATGATGTCTACTTTCTTAAGCCTGACTTCAATGGCATTCAACAGTTCGATATCATCGAATGGTTTGCTGATATAATCATCAGCGCCCATTTCCATCCCTTTCCTGAAGTCCTTGCGTTCGGCCTTTGCCGTAAGGAAGATAAAGGGAATGTGTTCGGTGTCGGGATTTTTCTTCAGCAGGTGTAAAACCCCGTAACCATCCAGTTCGGGCATCATAATATCGCAAATGATCAGGTCAGGTTTTTCCTTAATGGCCTTTTCCACGCCCTGTTTGCCATGTTCGGCACCAAAGGCATTATAGCCGGCAAGGCTTAAAATTTCTACTATATTTTCCCTGATCTGTGTATGATCGTCGATAACCAATATCGTTTTCATTTGCTGGTAATTTTATAAGCCTGATAAAAGTACAAATACGCTGTGGATCAGACCTGACAAAAATCATCTTTTTTCCTGAACCTGGTCATGGACCTCCTAATAACCGGCTTCTAATTTAGCCCCCAAAATTCTAATTATGCCTACAGCCGCTACGGGAAAGCAAACAGCGTGTTACCACTGTGGTGAAAACTGCCAGGAAAGAAAGATCGCCACAGATGGGAAATATTTTTGCTGTGAAGGGTGTAAGATGGTTTACCAGCTCCTGAACCAAAGCGGTCTGTGCGAATATTACGACTTAAACGGCCAGCCCGGCACCAGCCAGCGGATGGCCGTGCGAAAAGATAAATTCGCCTTCCTGGAAGTAGATCATATCCAACGGCAGCTTATTTCCTTTACGGATGAAAAACAAACCCACATCACCTTTTACCTGCCGCAAATTCACTGCAGCTCCTGTTTGTACCTGCTGGAGAATTTGCACAAACTGCATACAGGGGTCATCAGCGCCATTGTGAATTTTACCCGGAAAGAAGTAGCCATCGTTTTTGATCACCATACCATTTCCTTACGCGAAGTGGCAGAACTGCTTACCAGCATCGGGTATGAGCCATATATCAGCCTGAATAACCTGGGGTTGAAAAAATCCCCGGTAAACAGGCAGCTGCTATACCGGATGGGAATTGCGGGGTTTTGTTTTGCGAATATCATGCTGATCAGTTTCCCCGAATACCTGGGCCTGGAAGGATCGGAAAAAGCATTGCAGGGAATTTTTCGCACGCTGAATTTTATCCTGGCCTTACCGGTTGTTTTTTACTGCGCCGTTCCTTTTTTCAGTTCCGGCTGGAAAGCTTTAAAACACAAACACCTCAATATCGATGCGCCCATTTCGCTGGCTATCCTCATTACCTTTTGCAGAAGTGTGTATGAGGTGGCCAGTGGCACAGGCGGCGGTTATTTCGACTCTATGTCGGGCATTGTATTTTTCATGCTGGTGGGCCGCGTATTCCAGGATAAAACCTACCAGCAATTGTCGTTCGAACGCGACTTCACTTCTTATTTCCCCGTAGCAGTTTCGGTATTGAAGGAGGATAAAGAAATACCCACTGCACTGCCCGAAATAAAAGTAGGCGACACCCTGGTTATTCATAATGAAGAACTGATCCCTGCCGATGGGATCCTGACCCGCGGCAAGGGTTTTATCGATTACAGTTTTGTTACCGGCGAATCATTGCCTGTGACCAAAGAAATGGGCGAGATCGTATATGCCGGCGGTAAACAAACCGGCAGCGTAATGGAGATACTGGTGGTAAAAGAAGTGGCGCAAAGTTACCTGGCCAAACTTTGGTCAGACAATGACTTTAAAAGAAACGAGGAGAAAAATATTTCTTTCGTGCACCTGCTCAGCCGCTGGTTCACTTATATCTTATTAGGTATTGCCACCAGCGCGGCGGTGTACTGGTCGCTGGTAGACAGCAGTAAGGTATGGAACGCCATTACCGCCGTTTTGATAGTGGCCTGCCCCTGCGCCTTGTTATTGTCAAATACCTTTACCAATGGCGTTATCCTGCGCATTTTGGGCCGCAATAAATTTTACCTCCGCAATGCCCAGGTTATTGAAGACATGGCCCGCATCGATCATATAGTGTTCGATAAAACCGGTACGCTGGCCTCGGCCCATGAACAGCAGATTGAATACTTTGGAAAAACTTTAAGCAAACGACAATTGTTACAGATCGCCACACTGGCGGCGGGCAGCAACCACCCGCTGAGCAAGGCACTGGTAAAATATATTGGCAGGAAAGGAAAAATGCCGGTCAACGATTTCCATGAAATAACCGGTAGAGGCGTGGAAGGCATTGTAGGAGATCATTACATTAAACTGGGATCCTATCACTATGTAACCGGTAAGGAAAAACACCTGGAAGGAACCGCGGTGTACATCAGCTACGACCACGAAGTGCAGGGATGTTTCCAATTCAGTAACCAGTTCAGGGAATCGGTGCCTGCGTTAGTAAAAAACCTGAAACCGCAATACAGTCTGTCGGTTTTATCGGGCGACAATGCCGCCGGAAAAACCAACCTGGAGCAGTTGCTGGGCCACGACAGCGTTATCCTCTTCCAACAGAAACCCGAAGATAAATTACGATATATCCAATCCCTGCAAAAACATGGTAAAAAGGTAATGATGGTAGGGGATGGATTGAACGATGCTGGCGCCCTGCAGCAAAGTAATGTAGGCATTGCCGTGGCAGAGGATTGCAACAACTTTACCCCCGCCAGCGATGCCATTATCGAGGCCGGACAATTATCAAAACTTCCAACTTTTATCAGGCTTTGCAAAGTGAACAAACGCATTGTCATTGCGAGTTTTATTTTATCCATCGCCTATAATATAGTCGGACTTTCTTTCGCCGTACAGGGTGATCTGTCGCCCCTGATCGCCGCCATCCTGATGCCGGCCAGTTCCCTTAGCATCTTACTGGTCACATTTGGCAGCGGCCATCTGGCTGCCCGGTTATTGATAAAGAGCCCCCTCCCGGCCTCCCCCGGAAGGGGGAGGAGTAATACAACCTCGCGACAATCGCGAGCAAACACACACAGAATGTAAGAGATTAATAGCGAGGTAGCCAACTCCCCCTCCACCGGAGGGGGCCGGGGGGAGGCCTGATTAAAATCAGCTTTTGTTTTGAGGCTGCTCATTAACCAGGTGGATACCCTAAAATATGTTTGCAGTAAGTTAATTATTACAGTTATGAGCGCCATCGTGATCCTTCTTGTTGCAAGTATATCCGTATCTGCCATTTTCCTGGCTGCTTTTATCTGGAGTGTACGCTCTGGCCAGCTGGATGACGATTTTTCTCCTCCACAACGCATTTTATTCGATAACCAGGTTACCACCCAAACCAACAATAACCAACAGTAAACAGAATATCCCTATGCAAGTTGAAAAGTTTTATTACGACAACAAGATCGTTAAATGGTTTGCCGTAGCCACGGCCGTCTGGGGCATTGTAGGCATGCTGGCCGGTTTGTATGCCGCTATTCAGTTGTACGCACCCGGTGCTGCATTAGGCTACGCACCCACCACCTTTGGCCGCGTACGCCCGGTTCACACCAATGCCATCATTTTTGCATTTGTAGGCAACTGTATTTTTACGGGGGTGTATTATTCGCTGCAACGCCTTTGTAAAGCGCGCATGTTCAGCGATAAATTAAGTAAGCTTCACTTCTGGGGCTGGCAGGGTATTATTGTAGCCGCAGCCATTACCCTGTTGCTGGGTTATACCACCGGTAAAGAATATGCTGAACTGGAATGGCCCATCGATGTTGCCATTACCCTGGTTTGGGTAATCTTCGGCATCAATATGTTCGGCACCATTATAAAAAGAAGAGAAAGGCACCTGTATGTGGCCATCTGGTTTTATATAGCCACCTGGGTAACGGTAGCCTTGTTGCATATTGTCAATTCTGTTGAAATACCTGTTTCCTTTTTTAAAAGCTACAGCTGGTATGCCGGTGTTCAGGATGCGCTGGTGCAATGGTGGTATGGGCACAATGCGGTAGCTTTTTTTCTTACTACACCCATTCTTGGTTTGATGTATTATTTTCTGCCGAAAGCTGCTAACAGACCCGTGTATTCGTACCGGCTTTCTATCATTCACTTCTGGGCATTGATCTTTATTTACATCTGGGCCGGTCCACACCACTTATTATATACTGCATTACCCGATTGGGCACAGTCGCTCGGTACCGTTTTTTCCATTATGCTGCTGGCGCCCAGCTGGGGCGGTATGCTCAATGGATTGTTTACCTTACGCGGAGCCTGGGATAAAGTGCGGGAAGAACCGGTATTGAAATTCTTTGTAGTAGCCGTTACCTGTTATGGCATGGCCACTTTTGAAGGCCCCATGTTATCGCTGAAAAATGTAAATGCCATTTCTCACTTTACCGACTGGACCATCGCCCACGTGCATATTGGCGGTTTGGGTTGGAACGGTTTTATGGCTTTCGGGATGTTGTACTGGCTGGTACCGCGCATGTGGGGCACACCGCTGTACTCAAAAAAATTAGCTACCAATCACTTCTGGCTGGGCACCATCGGTATTGTACTGTATGCTGTGCCGTTATACTGGGCCGGTTTTGCCCAGGCACAAATGTGGAAGACCTTTACCGAAGAAGGACAACTGAAATTCCAGTTCCTGGAAACAGTGACCCACATTATTCCCATGTATGTTTCCCGCAGCATTGGGGGCGGTTTGTACCTCGTGGGCGCCCTGCTGATGGTATATAACCTGGCTAAAACCGCTGCCAAAGGATACTTTATTTCCGATGAAGTTTGTGAAGCAGCGCCTTTACATAAAGAAGAATCCCATGGCCGCGAACACTGGCACCGCTGGATAGAAAGAAAACCAATGACCCTGTTGGTATTCAGTTTGATTGTGGTAGCCATTGGCGGCGCTATTGAAATGATCCCCACCTTCCTGGTAAAAAGCAACGTACCATCCATTGCCAGTGTAAAACCTTATACACCGCTGGAACTGCAGGGCCGCGATATATATGTGCGGGAAGGTTGTTATACCTGTCACTCGCAAATGATCCGTCCGTTCCGCGATGAAGTAGCCCGTTATGGCGAATATTCCAAAGCCGGTGAATTTGTATACGATCACCCCTTCCAGTGGGGATCAAAAAGAACCGGTCCCGACCTGGCGCGTGAAGGCGGTAAATACCCCGACAGCTGGCACTACAACCACATGATGGATCCCCGCATCATGTCACCCGGTTCTATTATGCCTTCATATAGCTGGTTGCTCGATAATAAAATTGATACCGGTTCCACCCCCGCTAAAATAAGGGCCATGCAAACCCTGGGTGTACCATACCCCGCAGGGTACGATAAACAGGCAAACCATGACCTGATGATCCAGGCCAACAGCATCCGGCTTAGTTTAAAGATGGATAAAATTGAAACGCCTAAAGATGCAGAGATCGTAGCCGTGATCGCTTACCTGCAACGCCTGGGAAAAGACATAAAGGCAATGCCTAAAGAACAAACTGCTAAAAACTAATTATATGAAGTTCATCCACTATTTGGAAAAGATAACCGGTGTAAGCATATACCCACTGATCTCGTTTATCATCTTCGGTCTTTTCTTTCTGGTAATGTTGATATGGGTACTTAAGAGCGATAAGAAATTGATCTATGACATCAGCCGTATTCCTTTAGACTAACCACCTTAAAACATAGTATTGTATGCGTAAAGCAGTTGCTGCACTGGCCGCCTTTTTATTGACAGCGCCATTCGTGATGGCGGATGGAGGCGGTCATCCCACTGTAGAATCTTCCATTTATGATCCGTTTGTAGTAACAATGATAATTATAATGGCTGTTCTGTTACTGGCTATTGGATTACTGGCCAATGTGGTAATAGGAGCCGCCAGTTATTATTATAATAAACAAAAAGAAGCTGAGCAACAAACAGACGCCGGCAATACCCTGAAGGCACTCTCCATTATTGTTTTGTTGCTGATGGCAGCGCCTTCCTTTGCCCAGGATGCAGCACCCGCCGCAGCTGCCGTGCAAACTGCCCCTTCTTATGGTGGCTTGTCGCCAACTACATTTTATTTTATGGTGGGGGTTATTGCCATAGAATTGCTGGTGGTATTTGTGTTGTTGTACCAGTTGCGTGTTTTCATTGGTAAAACAAAATTGAAAGAGGGAACTGCCAGTGCTACCGAATTTAAATTGAATCGCAGCATCAGTGTATGGCATAAAATGAACAAATTTCAACCGCTTGAACAGGAAGCACAGATCGATACAGGTCACGATTATGACGGCATTCGTGAGCTGGATAACCGCTTACCACCCTGGTGGCTGTATGGGTTTTATGTTTCCATTCTGTTTGCCGTCATTTACTTCTATCGTTTCCATATTTCCCATTCTGCGCCATCAAGTACGGAAGAATTTCAGATAGCCATGAACGAGGCCGAAGCGCAAAAAGCACTGTACCTGAAGAAATCGGCCAATAACGTGGATGAGAATACCATAAAGGTGTTGACGGCAGCTGCAGACATCGAGGGCGGACAAAAAGTATTTACCCAGAACTGCGCGGCCTGTCATGGTAAAGCCGGCGAGGGTGTGGTAGGACCGAATTTAACAGATGATTACTGGCTGCACGGCGGCAATATTAAAGATGTTTTCAAAACCATTAAATATGGCTGGCCCGAGAAAGGGATGCGCAGCTGGAAAGACGATCTGTCGCCCATGCAAATGGCCCAGGTAGCCAGTTATATCAAATCCATCCATGGCAGCAATCCGCCCAATCCAAAACCTCAACAGGGTGAATTGTACAAGGAAGAAGGCAGTAATACAGACTCGCCAGTCAATAAAGCAACTGAAGTCACTAAAAACTAAGTAGTGGAAACTGAATCTAAAACACCACCCGCAGACATAGCAGAGAACGAATCGTTCCGCGACCGCATCGCAACCGTAGATGCATCCGGTAAACGGAACTGGGTGTATGCACAAAAGCCCAAAGGCAAATTATATTCCTTACGTACCTGGATAAGCCGGGGCTTTTTTATCCTCTTCTTTGCGTTACCATTTGTATATGTACATGGCCGGCCCCTGTTCCTTTTTGATGTAACGCAGGCGCACTTTATCATTTTTGGCAAAGTGTTCTGGCCACAGGATTTCTTCATCTTTGGGTTGGCCATGGTTACGTTTATTGTGTTTGTGGTATTGTTCACCGCTGCCTTTGGCCGGTTGTTTTGCGGCTGGGTTTGCCCGCAGACCATCTTCATGGAAATGTTCTTCCGAAAAATTGAATACGCCATCGAAGGCAATGCAGCCGAACAAAAGCTACTGGCACAGGCACCCTGGACAGGCAAAAAGATAATGAAGAAAGTCAGTAAACACACCGTGTTTTTCGTGAGTGCGTTTATCATTGCGAATTTCTTCCTGTCTTATATTATCAGTATAAAAGAATTGGGAAAGATAATTACCGAACCGGTTTCACAACACATCGGCGGTTTATTCGCCATTCTTATTTTCTCAGGCATCTTTTATGCCGTTTATGCCTTTTTCCGCGAGCAGGCTTGTACGGTTGTTTGTCCTTATGGCCGCCTGCAGGGTGTTTTGATGGACCGCAACTCCATGATCGTTGCTTATGACCACAAACGCGGTGAACCCAGAGGTAAATATAATAAAAAGGTTACCCGTGAGCTGGGCGATTGCATCGATTGTTTTCAGTGCGTGAAAGTGTGCCCTACCGGTATCGATATCCGGAACGGCACCCAGTTGGAGTGCGTAGGCTGCACGGCCTGTATAGATGCCTGCAATGCCATCATGGATAAGATCAATCAGCCCCTGGGGCTCATCAGGTATGCTTCGGAAAATGGCATCGGGAACCGCGAGCCATTGCGCTATACCGGTCGCATGAAACTGTATACCGTTTTGCTGACAGGCCTGCTGGTAGTTCTGGGAATATTACTGTCTACCCGCAAGGAAATAGATGCTACCGTCATGCGCACACCCGGTATGTTGTACCAGCAACGGGGCACCGATAGTGTATCGAACCTGTACAATATAAAGGTGGCCAATAAAACTATTTACAAGGTTCCTTTACAACTGAAACTGGAAGGCATCGATGGCCGCATAGAGATCATCGGCGAACACAATGCCATTTCAGTAAAAGAAGAAGGACAGGGTTCAGGTACTTTCTTTGTGGTGCTGCCTGCCAAAAGCATTCACGCCCGCAAACAGCCCATTAAGATAGCACTTTATAATGGCAATGAGAAAGTAGATGCTATAGCCACTAATTTCCTGGGACCGGTAAGCGAGTAACCTTAAAACAAATTATTATGATACTCAATTGGGGACATAAACTGATAGGCGTATTCCTGATCTTTGTAGGCATGATGTCGTACCTGGTATACCGCTGTATACATACCAATTACGATTTGGTTTCAAAGGAATATTACAAAGAGGAATTATCGTACCAGCAGGTGATCGATGGTACCACCAGGGCCAACCAGCTGGGCAATAAGATAAGCATTTCACAAACCGGTAATGAGCTGGTGTTGCATTTACCAGCCGAAATGAAGCATACCACGGTGAAAGGCACTGCCTGGTTCTATTATGCCGCTGACGCCAAACGCGACAGGAATATAACATTGAATCCTGATGCCGAAGGGGTGCAGACAATCAACAGCGGTTTATTCCTGCCCGGCAACTATACGGTAAAGATCAGGTGGGAAAGCAACGGACAGCAATATTATTCAGAAGAATTTGTAACCATACAGTAAGTTTTATGTGGTCGATCGTAGTAGCAGGTTTTTTGCTGGGTTGTATAAGCAGTTTGCACTGCATAGGCATGTGCGGGCCGCTGATGCTGGCATTGCCTGTTCGTCACCTGAGCAAAGGATTGCAGATACTAGCCATTGTTTTATATAACTCCGGTAGAGTAATCACCTATGTGCTGATAGGTGCCTTGCTGGGACTGGCCGGGCGGAGAATTTACCTGGCCGGTTTTCAGCGGAGGTTTACTATTGTAATAGGAATAGTAATGCTGGTAATGGCCGTCAACTATTTTTACAAACAAGCATCCGTTCAGCCCAAATGGATACAATCCATTCATCTCCGCGTACAACAGCTTATGTACCGTTTTTTGAAATCAAATAAAATATCAGGTTATTTTATGTTGGGGATGGCCAACGGGTTATTACCCTGCGGTATGGTGTACCTCGCCATTGCCGGCGCATTAACGGCCAATACGGTATTACACAGTGTATTGTTCATGTTCCTTTTTGGCGTGGGCACTTTGCCTGCCATGCTGGCCCTGGGTGTATTTGGTCTGCGAATTAACATGCCGGTACGGCAACAAATGAAAACCGCCATGCCCTATGTAGTGGCGGCCATGGCGGTGATCTTAATATTGCGTGGACTTAACCTGGGTATTCCATTTATCAGTCCGGTTATTGCAGATGTTCCGGGTCAGGTGATCTCCTGTCATTGATCTACTTTCAGTTCGGGCAGTTCCATCGTAACGGTAGTGCCTTTGTTCAGCGCACTTTCCAGATGAATATTTCCCTGTAACAAACCCACATACCGGTTTACTATATGTAATCCCAAACCGGTTCCCTGGATATTGATCGCGTTCCGTCCTCTGAAGAAACTGGTAAACATGTGTTGCTGGTCTTCTTCCGAAATGCCAATGCCTTCATCTCTTACCGATAACACCAGTTTATGGTCGTGTAATTCAACATTCACCCATACATTGGCGTTTTCCGGCGAAAACTTAATAGCATTGCCTAACAGGTTTATCAGAATGTTCCTCAATAATTTCTTATCGGTTATAAACGAACCGTCACCGTGGCAGGTTAGGTGAATCTGTTGTTCTTTGCGGTTGATGGCTTTTATTTCTTCTATCACTTCCTGCAGGAAAGGGTTTACTTCAAATTGTTCGGTTTTTATATGTACTTTTCCTTCCTCCAGTTTACCCAGTGACAGAAAATCTTCCAGCAGGTCGTTCAGGTGTTTAACAGAGTCTTTGATGATATTGATATGCCGCAGGCGTTTATCCTGGTCTTCCGGTTGATTGTATTTGGAAGCCAGCGCGGCTGAGGACAATACCGTACTGAGTGGCGTACGGAATTCATGCGAAGCCATAGACACGAACCGAGATTTTATTTCACTCAGCTCTTTTTCTTTATCCAGCGCCTCGCTTAAGCTTTTCTGTGACTTCTCCAGTTCCTGCAGGGCTTCCTTCAGGATCATAGTCCTTTCCTCTACTTTACTTTCCAGTTCCGCATTCAGCTTTCGCATATCACTGGTCATTTGCTCCAGCTGTTTTTGCTGCAACAAAATGTTCTCTTCTATTTTTTTCCGGTGGGTGATATCTACAATAAAGGCAATTACAAAAAGCTCTTCATCCCGTTTGTAAAAACTAAGGCTCACTTCTACCGGGATCTCCGATCCATCCTTACGTTTTCCATACAGGTCACGGCCATGCCCCATTACCCGGTGTTGCGGATGGTGATAAAAGCCTTCCCGCAATTGGGAGTGCTGTTTGCCAAAACGGCTGGGGATCAGCACTTCCACATGTTTGCCGGTCAACTCGGTTTCGTTATAACCAAAAGTCCGCTGTGCGGCGGGGTTCATCAACACAATGGTCCCTTCACCGTTGGTAAGCACAATGCCTTCCGTAGCATGTACAAACAAGGCCGACAGATGGGTGGCATCTATATTATTCATAGGAGCGAACTTACAAAAAAAGGAGCTTTTTTTCCATTTCAATTGACCGGGGAAAAAGAATGCCATTCTCCAGATGCATGTGTTGCGCCAGGTCGGTATCTATTTCGAGCAGTTTTGAAAAGGTTACCCGGTGATTGACGCAGGAATTTGCAGGCGCGGTATATCTGTTGGTGAGTTGCCGCATTTGGGCGAGTATTTTATTGACCGACTCATGCTCATGATTCATCACATTTTCAACCGGTTTTCGCAACGTTCGAACCAGCAGGCTTGCATACGTCTCCCTGGTTTCATAAGCATGCGCTATTTGCTTAATATAAGGGAATATTATTTCTTCCTCCTGTTGTAAATGAGGCAGCATTTCAAGCGTGAGGCTTTTAAATACCAGCGCCAGTTCAGTAAGCGCCGGGTATTTTTTATGATGGCCCTCCGTAAACTTTTCCAATTGCTCCCTGGTATCGGGCAATGCCTTTTTCAGGTAGGCGTGGTGAATATTGACAATGTAATCGATGAGAAAATCAATGTCCCATTCTTCAAAAGGCAGGCTGCGTGGTATGCCAATGGGATGTATTGACAACTCCAGTTCTTTTATTACTTCGGCAGCGTTCAGGTCTTTTGATTCAATGATCATTTGTAAAGGCCATTTGCCGGCGCAGCAGTATTCTATGCCATGTTTCCGAAACACCTCGGCAGTGCGGTAATCGTTGTTTACGATCTCCGAAACGGACGAAAGCGGATCTATTTTCCGTACTGTATTCATTTTCCAAATCTGTTGTCAATGCAAAATATAATTTAGCTTTTGCCTGGCAGCTGACTTTCGTCAGGTTTGCATGATTTTAAAAATGAATATGCCTCTCATTGCAAAATGATTTTTGCAGTAACTTCATTTTAACTATCAAAGAACATGAGAAAACTATCAGTTCCCACTTTATTATATGTTTTCATTGCCTGCAGTTGGTTAACAGGAAGTGCCCAGCAAGCTGCCAGCAAAAAAACTTCCGGCAATCCGGTTTTTCCCGGCTGGTATGCTGACCCCGAAGGCGCTATTTTTAACAAACAATACTGGATCTATCCTACGTATTCGGCCCCTTATAATCAACAGGTGTTTTTAGATGCTTTCTCTTCAAAAGACCTGGTGAACTGGACCAAACACGCGCACATTGTCGACACCGCCGCCATCAAATGGGCTAAACGGGCCATGTGGGCACCAGCTATTGTACACAAGGATGGTAAATACTTTTTGTTTTTTGCTGCCAATGACATTCAAAACGAACAGCAACCCGGTGGCATTGGCGTGGCAGTTGCCAATAAACCGGAAGGCCCGTTTAAAGATCACCTGGGCAAACCATTGCTCGATAAGATCGTGAACAAAGCACAACCCATTGACCAATTTGTATTTCACGATAAAGACGGGCAGTATTACATGATCTACGGCGGGTGGGGCCATTGCAACATTACCAAACTGAAAAATGATTTTACCGGTCTGGTCCCGTTCGAAGATGGAAACACGTTCAGGGAGATCACCCCCAAGGGTTATGTAGAAGGACCTATTATGTTTATCCGCAACAACAAATACTATTTTATGTGGAGCGAAGGTGGCTGGACGGGTCCTGATTACCGCGTGGCGTATGCGATAGGGGATTCTCCATTTGGCCCTTTTGAGCGCATTGGTACCGTATTACAACAGGATGCGGCCGTGGCAACCGGGGCTGGCCACCACTCGGTATTGCAATTTCCGGGCAGTAATGAGTGGTATATTGTGTATCACCGCCGGCCTCTTGGCGAAACCGACGGTAATCACCGGGTAACCTGTATTGATAAAATGGAGTTTGATGAAAAAGGATTCATTAAACCGGTTGCAATAACCTTTGAAGGCGTACCCAAAAAGACGTTACAATAAACGACCGTTTATTTACAGGGGATCTCTTCCAGCTTCATGGAAGAACTGAAGACAATGGAGTCAACGTTTTTAAACTTTTCAACGCCATTCACTTCAGCACTTTCTCCATAACCTTCAATAAAAGCATTGCCGGCCTTTTTAAATGCCACCTGTCTGGTTGATTGGGTGCCTTCAGATTTAAAGGTATAGTCAGCCAGCAGGATGTCGCCATTCATCGTTCCATTTATGGAGCCAACGTTCCTGTCTTTTTCTTTCAATTGATAGATCAGCATGCCGTTGATATTATCGCCCACATGCACCAGGGTAAGGCGCACCGTGTCAGTAGCAGTAGCATACTGGTAACAGTTAACAGTAGGTTCGTGGCTGGCTGGTTGTTCTGCTTTTGCTTCGGTTTCTTTTTCTTTGTCTTTTGGTTGCGAATTACAGGCTGCCAGTAATCCCAAAAGGAATAAGAAGTGGGTTGATTTCATATTGAATTTTATTCTATTGCAGCGAAAGTAGGCAAGTTTTACCAATAGTTATCTTAGTAACACAAACGTTCCTTTTCTTTTGATGGGCCTTCCTAAGTAATCAACGGCCTGCACTACATAAATAAAGCTGCCGGCATCAACTTTTTCGCCGTTATAGGTGCCATCCCAACCCTGGTGATAGTCGGTAGTGCGGTAAACCAGCTGGCCCCAGCGGTTGTATACAGCCAGGAAACCAAACGTTCTAAGACCGGTAGGTATCACTTTAAACAGGTCGTTTTTGCCATCTTTATTGGGCGTGAAAGCGGTGGGCACGTACAGTTCAGGGCCGGCATACCGTTTTACCAGCACCTTTGTCGATTTTTCACAACCTTCCTTGGTAACTGTATATAATTTGTAAACCTGATCGTGGTCGAGGATGGCAATGGGTTTCTCCACATCATCCCGGTTCAAACCGGTTAACGGCGACCAGGTGTATTGCATACCGGGTTCGCCATGGGCATCCAGCTCAATAGGTTCATTATAAGGCGCCGAAGTATCCACGCCGGCATAGGCATACGATTCATTGCTGTAAATGATGACCGGACGAATGATGGTGTCTTTACAATTCTTCCCGGTTTTACCAATGAGGGTTAACACATGGTCGCCTTTATGAAAAAAGGTCCTTTCCAAGCTGTTGCCATACCGCATAGACCTGTCATCCCAATTCCAGGTCCAGCCGACAACAGTGCCCGATACGTCGATCGCGTTGTATAACAACTTTACATACACACACGAATCGCTGACCTCCATTCTGGTAGTGGGTTTGGGGAAGATCTCGAAACTATGGGATACCGGAAGGCTTTTGCAACCATAGTTGTTTTCTGAGATCAGCTGCGCGGTATGCATTCCGGCACTGAAAACAACACCCGGTGTTTGTGCATTATTGGAAACAGCGTTATCGTATAACCAGTTCCATTTAGAAACGGTTTCGCCCACGGCTGCCGAAGGCATGGTGGAGAGATCCGTAAAACGGATGATCTCATTATTGCACATCAGGTTCAGGTCCCCGTATTTGAATTCTGCTAACGGACGAAAATGGATGTCCAATACTTTACTGTTGGTATCAGACAAACAACCTTCCTGTGTGGTAACCACCAGTTTTACAGGAAACGGTCCGCCGGGAGGCGCCAGAAACGTCGCCGTTGTTTGAGTGGTGGTTATTTTGCCATTGATATTCCACCACCATTTGTTGATGGTAGTAAATTGCGGGGGAATAGAAGACTGGTCGGTGATTGTTAGGATGGTTTGATCTTCGCAAATGGGATCAGGATAGTTAAATGCCGCGGTTGGTTTTGGCACTACAAAGATCTTTGCCGAGTCTGTTTTTGAACAGGCGATCAAACCGTGATTGGTGGCTATCAGTTTTACCTGGTAAATACCGGATGATGGATAACTGTAGCTGCTTGTTCGGCCCGTTGATGAATCTATTTTTCCATCTCCAAACGCCCAGGTATAACCGGGGTTCACCAAATTTCCGGATATGCTTGTGAACGTAAAGCTGTTGCCTACATGGCACTGTCTTGCTTTATTAATATTGAATGCAGTAACAGGCGTTGCCGTTACATTCACCACAATTTCCCGTCTGAATCCTTCACAGCCGTACAGCGCTTTTTGCGAAACATAATACTTTGTAACGCCGGGCAGAGCGGTGGAGGGTACCGGGGCTGTGGAAACAGGTATACCGCCAATGGGTGTTGTATACCAGTTTAACTGGTGCCCGGGCAATACGGATGCAGCCAGCGGTTCAGGGATCTCGTTCTGGCATAAATTAACGATTGTGTCTGCCAGGGGGAGATCAGGCACCGGGTATGGCTTTACAAGGGCCTGTAAGGTATCGCGGCAGCCGAAGCCCGGGTAAGGTTCCACATCCACATAAAAGTAACCCTGGGTTACCGGTGGCGGACTTAAAGTAGCAGACTGGCCATGCGCCACTACGTTGTAATTGGCATCGAACCAGGTATAATTCTGAAACCCGAAAGGGGCATCCAGGATCAAAGAATTTGTTTGTATACAATACGGCGCTGTGGCCAGAATGTTTGAACAGGCGCTGGCCACATCAAGATAGGCATAACCAAAGTGGCCGCTGCGGGTACAATCGGCCGTGCGGAATTCCAGGCGAACGAGGTGACCGCCCATTCCGGGAAACTGCAGTGAGGTCGGCGTCCAGCTTTTATACAAAACCTGGGTGCTGATGGGTGATGGCTTAAACCCCGGCAGGCCGGCAGTGGAAACATAATCGAAAGAAGCGCAGTTAATAACAGCACCCGTATTTACATCATAGGCAGTTACAAAAAAACGCGGTTGCTCCGCCGGTCCGTGTTGCGGATCTTCCAGCACTACCGCATAAAAATAAGTGAAGGTAAAAGTATCGATGGTACTGGGTACCTGAAAAGTATAGGAGATGGCTTCGGCCTGGGCACCGGTATATTCATTCCCCAGCTTAACGGAATAGTTACCGCCATACGGACAAATTTTAGGGAAACCGCCATACATGTCCTTCCCCGGATTGCTGGCGGCGGAAATGAGCAGATGCCGGTCGGGCAAGGGCGCCGATGGCGAAAGATTCATATTGTTTTTACCACCAATGGTATCGGTATTCCCAATAAAACATTCCCAGTTATCAAAATTTCCATTTTCAAAATCAAGATTGGGTGGGCAACCAGACTGACTATACGTTCTGGTAAGTGAACATAAAAAAATAACTACACAGCAGGCTACGGTTCTTGCCTTCATCATCAGGACAGTAAAATGGGGGTTTCGTTTTCGTGGCACTAAAATGATACTTAGGGTTATGGCAAACCGGTATATTTCCGAAGTAAGATAATATCTTTTTTTAGCAAAAAAAAGCAACCGACACCATCCTGAAAACAACTGCCGTTGTATTTACACAATTACAGCACAGTTAAATCACTTATTGGATAAATCTGCATACATAACGGGTTAAAAGGAATGCCAACCTGCTTTTGACAGGCCGATTAAAACCAGATTAAAACGTATTAAAAAAGGTGAAAACCACCCTTTTTTGGCAATCCCTTAGCTAAAACAGATTTACCGGCTATACGTGGTTTTACTAATACCAATACCAGTAAGCGTTAGCGATTTCCATTGGGCGGGTAAACCGGTTTTTAATTGTACAATACCAGCTGGCGTAATAGACAGACCACCAAACCCATTCAACATAGCCTGTAACATACCACCGGCGCCTGTGGCAAAATAAGGATTGGTGCCGCCCGCCGTTTCCGCAATAACCCCAAAGGGCGGCAACAGGTTAGGGAGGAACCCATTCTTAAAAGCACTAAATGCTTTATCGGGCATCCCCAACCGGGAATATAAAATAGAAAAGATCGCATGTGTCATGGCCGGCCCTTCACCCACACGGCCTTCATAATAATCAAGGTCTCTTTTGACAGCAGTGACGTTGGTGACCTCAGTAAGCGGATAGGCAAGCAGGTTCACATCCGCCTGTTTTATTTTTTCACCGGCATAGGCACTGTGTTCTTTGGTAACGCCATCGGCAAACTTGTCTATGGGAATGTTGGCGGCAACAGTTTGCCAGTCGGGATCGGGCGTAATACCCAGCAGTGCCGCAGCCTGGCTGGCGTAACGCAGGTTGGCTTTGGCGGCGGCATTGGTAAACGCATTGTTGTCTACATTCTCGGCCCATTCATCGGCCGCTACTACGTTCTTTATATCATAATGGCCTGTCCCATTTCTTTCCACGCGGCTGGCCCAGAAATCGGCTGTCGCTTTTAGTAACGGATATCCCTTTTGACGCAGCCAGTCTTTATTCTGCGTAACACAATAATAATTCCAGGCGGCTATACCGATGTCGGCAGTAATATGGTGTTCAAAGGGGCCCGACAAAGCCCATACCGGCGTTTCTTCATTGCCGCTGGCAGCGCTTTCCCAGGGAAACATAGCACCTTTGTAACCATGTGACCAGGCATTGTGCCTGGCGGCTTCCAATCGTCGAAACCGATAGTCGAGCAGCGATTCAGCTATAGCAGGTTGCAACAACAGCAATGCCGGGAACATCCAAAGTTCTGTGTCCCAGAAGGAATGTCCGTTATAACCCAGTCCACTTAGTCCCATGGGAGAAAGCCCGTAGCCGCTGCCTGCCCGTGTAAACGCATACAGGTGATAGATCATGCTGTGCACCTGTTGTTGTGTGGCAGCATCGCCACTGATGAGGATATCGCTTTTCCATAGTTCGTCCCAGGCATTGTTGTGGTGTTCCAGCAGCCGCTTTTCTCCTTCCAGCGTAGCGAACAAAGTCATGCGTTCCACTTCATTCAACGGATCGTCGTGCTGCGCTGAAGTGATGGTAGAACCAACGATGGCAAAATGATAGGTTTCGCCTGCCTTTAGTTTCTTTTTAAATTTCAACAGGTGCATGCTGTTGTCCCACAACTCATGAATAAGGGCCGGTTCGCTGCCATGCGGTTCATCAAATAAAAAACTATTACTGGCAGCAATAAAAAGTTTACCGGTAGGGCTTTTCGCCGTGGAGGTCAATAAAGAAATGGACACGTGCGGTCTGTCGATCTGGTTGTAATAGGGTTGAACACTGTTAAGCATCTCGGGCGCTTCCATAACACTGGCAGGAATGAGCTCACAATCCTTGTGGGTTGTGACCACCACATCTACCAGGGCGGAATAGGGCAGTTGACGAAGGGAGTAATACGTATATTGAATGGTGGCTTTATCTTCAAAGCTGAACCGGGTGGTAAGCGCGGCATGTTTCATATCGAGCGATTGCGACAGTTGCGTCACCTGGTTAAAACGCGAGATGTCTGTACCATCGACAGACAGCTGCATATTAACAAAGTTGAACGTCTTGAGGATGTTACTCACCCGGCCCCGGCCATACAGATCGAAGGCGCCATTCAACACCACATCTTTTACTTTAAATGGAGTGGGGGAAGAAACAATCCCGATCATGCCATTGGCAACAGTTTCGCCATAATAATTGGCAGGATCAATTTTATCCGCAGTAACAACCCAGGGGTCCTGCGCCAGTAATACAACAGGCAACAGCCAGGTAAACAGGAGAAACATGCTTTTCATTCCCATAAGTCCTGATTTGTATAAAGATACATTAAAACAGCACCAGAAATCAGGTAACTTTGCGACCTCATGAATCCTATACATACTATGGAAAACTGGTTCAGCTCAGATGACAAGTTTCATAAACTTTATTCAAGACGTGTAAGATCATTGGCCCGCATGCATTGGTCGCCATTATATATAATTCAGAAAGTTGTTACCTACCTGACGCCAAACAATTCAACAAAAGTATTAGACATCGGCAGTGGGGTAGGGAAATTTTGCCTGGCAGGTGCTTATTATAAACCAACAGTGTCTTTTTACGGAGTGGAACAGCGAAAAAATCTGATCTCCTGTGCCGAAACCGCCCGAAAGAAACTGGGACTACACAATGTTCATTTTATCAATAAGAACTTTACCCAACTTCTATTGAATGAGTACGACCATTTCTATTTCTACAATGCTTTTTTCGAAAACCTGGATGCCACGGATAAAATAGATAACGAGATCGTTTATTCGAATGAGCTATACAACTACTATAGTATTTACCTGTATAATCAATTAGAAAAAATGCCCATTGGTACCAGGATAGCAACTTATTGTAGCTGGGGTGATGAGATACCTCCCTGCTATCAGTTGGCAGAAGCGCATTTTGATAACTTATTGAAGTTTTGGATAAAGATGTAATCGGGGCGTTTTTTTTGAACCACCACGCATTTATGTTAGTTAGCAGTAGCCGGATTTCCCGGTACAGGTATTAACTTCCTTTCTTTCAGATCGTACCGTTGCCCCTTACCCAGGAAGGTGAAAGGCTTCGATTCTTCCGCAGCGCTTTTGGCGGTATTGCCGTCGTAGACAGCTACGTAAGAACTACCTATTACTTCAAATGTATTCTTTTGTACCACTACAGCCGTATTCTCATCGATGCCAATGCCTAATAACTCCGGATGCGTTTTTACAAACCCTGCCAGGTCGAACTGGCGGTTGCGCCGAAGGATGTGCTGGTCAATTGCTACATTATGTATAAAATCAAGTCCCTGGATGTGATCGCCTACAAGTACATTGTTGCCTTTTGTATCACCACGGAATAAAAACGAACCCTGAATGGTTGCACCGGCAGATGTGCCGCCAATAACGCCACCCCGGTTTAACAACGCATTGAATTCCTTATGAGCTAAAGTATTTAAATAAGCATCGGCCAATCGCCATTGACGGCCGCCAACGAACCAGATACCGGTTGCTCTTTTTATAGGCGCTACAAAGCTGTCGGTATTGGCTACTTTAGGATCCCGGGTATGCAGCACCACTACGTTTTGTACGCCCAGATTCAGCAATAATTCCTTCTCAAACGACTTGCCGATATTAAGCGCCGAATCTTCACCTGCTGTTGGAATAACAACAATGCGTGCATTGGCGCCACCGGCCAGTTCTATAAAGCGGGCCCAGATCTCGGGGCCTAAACGGCCACCGCCAACGATCACCAGCGTGCCTTTTTCAGGTCCTGCGAAGCTGGTGGTTTTTTGCTGGGCAAAATCAGCGGTGGTTATTAATACAAGTGCTACTGCGGGTATTACTTTAGATAATAGTTTCATATTAACAGGTATAGTTTAAAGTTAGTAACCTAAATTGGGATCCAGGTATTTGTCTGCAATAATTTCTGAAACCGGGATCGGGAAAACAAATTTGTTTGGGTCAGTTATATTCAGCACGTTTTTTACACTGCCGGTACGCACCAGGTTGAACCAGCGGTCCCCTTCAAAAGCAAATTCAAGCCGCCGCTCGTTTTCAATATCCAGTAATACATCTCCGGTTGTAGTAGCCGTTGCGGGTGATAATCCAGCGCGTTCGCGAACCGCGTTAAGATCTTGTAACGCCTCAGTTAGTTTGCTTTGTTGTACCCTGGCTTCCGAACGGATAAGATACAATTCCGCCACACGGATCAAATAAGCAGGATCAGTGCCGGTTGGATTGCGGTAATACAATTTACCATACCATAAATTACCGGGTGGCGCTGTTTGCGCAATAAGCGCATTTCGATTGCCGCCAATGGCGGGGTCGTTCAGCAACGTAACCAGGTTACCGTTTGGCGCCCATTCGCGACGGCCACCCAATGCAGGTGGCAGCCACCAGTTGTAATGTCCATTCTTAAAGGAGGTGCTATACCCCAGTTCAAAAACAGACTCGGCAGTAGCAGTTACATTATTGGCAAAGAAGGCGCTGTAAGGCTTAAGCAATTTATAATTGGCCGCGTCATCAATTATTTTGGAGGCATAACTTTCTGCTTTTGCCCAATCCCGCTGGTATAAATAAAACCGGGCTTTTAAGGCCCACACCGTTTTTTGCGTGGCTTTATTCCGGTTGACGGTTACAGGTAACAACGCTTCTGCTTTATCCAGATCACCCAGCACCTGTGCATAGGTTTCTGCCACACTACTTCTGCGAATACCCTCCTGGTCGCTTTTAGAATAGGTAGGACGGGTGATCAACTGCACACCCCCCCAGGCCCTTGCCAGGTCGAAATAAGCCAGCGCCCTGATAAAGTAGGCTTCGCCCTGGTATTGATTTCTCTTTGCGTCGGTAAGCAGAGGATCGGTTAATCCGGGAACAATATCTATAATGTAATTGGCCGATAGAATGGTGCGGTAAATAGCCGTCCACGCACTGGCAACATTCGAATTGTCGGCCGTTAATGCACGCGCTGCAATTTGCGCCGGCGCCGATTGAGAACCTGTCCATTGAATGTCGCCACCCATTAAATAGGAGAGGGAAATAAAATTGGAACCATAATAGCCATCACTGCCCAGGCGGTTGTACAAGCCGTTTACAGCAGCTTCTGCGCTTACCGCATCGGTAATGGCTACGGATGCATCTACCTGTTGCTGCGGTTGCACATGGAGGAATTTTTTGCAACCGGTTGTCAGCATCAGGAAGGCGAGGTATATGTAAGTAAAACGTTTCATGCATGTTGATTAAAGAGATAAATTAATGCCGAACTGAATGGTGCGGGGCTGCGGGGGCGTTCCCAGATCATAACCCTGTACATTAGGGTCCGAGGTCACATTGATCTCCGGATCAGGTCCCTGGTATTTTTTCCATAACCACCAGTTGGACCCGCTGGCATAAATGCGGATAGAATTGGTGTGGATCCTGGTTGTTAGCTTTTGAGGAAGCGTATAACCAAGGGTCAACGTACTCAGTCGAATGAATGAACCATCCTCGATAAAACGGCTAACAGGACTCAACGTATAATTCGTGCCCAGGGTGGTAATTCGGGGCACCTCTGTTATATCGCCGGGCTTTTGCCATCGGTTGAGCTGGTTTTTATTGATAGCCCGGCGGTCGTCACGCGTACCGCCTGATTCATGAAAGAAACGGTTGTTGTTAAAGATCTTGTTGCCAAACTGGAAATTGAAGAAGATGGAAAAATCGAATCCTTGATATCGAAGGCTGTTGTTGATGCCGCCGAAGTACCTGGGTTGGGCATTGCCAACGATCTGCCGGTCATCGGCAGTGATCTTGCCATCTTTTACATAATCTTCATAAACTGCATCGCCTGTTTGCGGATCAACATACAATTGTTTGTATACATAAAAAGAATGCATGGAATAACCCTGTAACATTCTTTCTGCGGAATAGGAAGCATCAACGGGAATATCCAGCTTTTCAATCTTATTTACATTGTGTGCAATATTGAAACTGGTTGTCCAGGTAAACCGGCGGTTGCTGATGTTGGTGGTAGTAATACCCAGTTCAAATCCTTTGTTGCTGATCTCGCCGGCGTTGCTCGACACGGAAGAGAAACCGGTGCTTACCGGTAAAGGCAGACTTAACAACAGATCGGTGGTATATTTCTTATAGAGATTGAATTCTATGTTGATGCGGTCCTGCAATAATCCAAGATCGATACCGAGGTTGGTTTGCCGGGTGGTTTCCCAGCTTAAACCGGTATTGCCCAGTTGTTGCGGCACGGTTCCGGGGTTGTCGAGGTAGTTAGCTCCGCCATTCCATAAATTGCGGGAAGCAAAATTGCCAATACCATTCTGGTTACCGGTAATGCCAATATTCGCCCGTAATTTCAACGTACTGATTGCATTAATATTTCTGATGAATGGTTCCTCACTGGCCAGCCAGGCCAAACCTACAGAAGGGAAGTATCCCCACTGTTTGCTGGTGCCGAATTTTGAAGACGCATCGCCACGTACATTGAACTCAGCAAAATATTTACCGGCATAATTATATTCCAACCGGCCAAACACAGATACCTGCCGGTTGCCGGCGCTGCTGCTGGAAGAAGTAGTAGTAGCTGCCGAGGCGATCTGTTTATAGGAGTCATTGGGAAAATTGGTACCCTGTGCCGAGGTTACTGTTTCCACGGTGCCCTGCACGGAATTTCCTGCCAGTAGCCCAAGACCATGCTGACCCAGTTTTGCTTTATAGGAAAGCGTTTGTTCTGTTATCCAGATGGCGTTTTTACTTACGCTGGAAGAGGCAAGCCCTTTGCTGGCGCTTCCCCGGTTGGTAAGGCTGTTCCAGTATTCGTATTCGTTATAATCGTTGTAGTCAATACTCCAGCTGGTACGAAATTTAAGATTGCGAACAAGATCTGCTTCGCCATAAATATTTCCTATGTATCGGATGCTGGTGCTGTGCATATCGGTGTATTTGATCAATACATCCAGGTTATCGAACCCGGCCCACTTGGCATAGGTACCATCATCATTGAATTTGGGCAGGTAAGTAGGGGTGTGCAGGGCCGCCTGTAATATGCCACCTTGCGGACCGTCGCCCACCCGCGCATTAGTGCGGTAAGAACGCGATAACAGATTGCTCGAGCCAATTCGAACATGGCTGTTTATCTGCTGATCGAGATTGAACTTAAAACTGGCCCGCTGAAAATCATTGGTACGCAAAATGGCCTGTTGTTTATTATACCCACCGCCAATATAATAACGCGTTTTGTCATTGCCGCCGGAAACGGAGAGATCATAATTCTGCAGATTGCCTGTCCTGAAAATATCATGCAGGCGGTCATAGGTAGGTTGTTCTTCCGGCAGTCCGCGGCCGCCTTCCGATTTAGGCCGGAAGGGCCTTGTTGCAAATGATTTGCCATCATTGGCCCACGCCTCGTTAATGATGGTTGCATGTTCAGGACCAGTTACCAGGTCCCACAATTGGGGTGCCCAGGATGAACCGTAATAGGCATTGGCATTTACTTTTGCCTGTGTATTATACTGCCCGCGTTTGGTAGTGATCAGTATAACGCCATTGGCAGCACGCGCACCATAAATAGCCGTGGCAGATGCATCTTTTAAAACGGAGATGCTTTCAATATCTGCCGGATTGATATCAGCTAACGGGTTATTGGACTGTCCCTGGGTGGTGATCTTCTGTAATGACTGGTTATTGATAAAAACACCATCAACCACATACAACGGGTCATTGCCGGCATTGATAGAAGTAGTACCCCTGATGCGAAAGAAAATGCCATCTCCGGGAATGCCGGTATTGGCGCTTACCTGAACACCGGCCACCCGGCCTTGTAATTGCTGATCAAAGGCAGCTACCGGTTTATTCTTTATTTCATCTGCCTTTATAGTAGCTACTGCACTTACCAGCGATTTTTTGCTTTGTGCACCATACCCCACCACCACAACTTCACCCAGTGAATTACTGGCGGCAGCAAGCGTTATCTCAATGAATTGCTTGCCATTAACGGGTTGCTCAACCGCAGCATGACCGATTGCAGTGATCAATAAAATATCATTTGATGGAACCGTTAAACTGAACTGGCCATTTTCATCGGTACTGGTTCCAACCCTGGAGTGTTTTGATTTCACCGATACACCGGGCACCGGTTTTTGCGTACCTGTTTCCCGAATGGTGCCTTTTATGGGAATGGGTTGTTGCGCATAGGCTGTTATGCCGGCCAGGATAAATGTTGTTATAATCAGTATAGTTTTGGTCTGTCGATTTCTATTCATACAAATACTTTTAGAAGGGGTTTATTCGTGTTCGCTTTCCCCGGCGAAATTTCTACCGCCACTTACCAGGTTTGCAAAAAAGATACTGTTCAGGAACAACCGGGTGGTGCCCAGCCAGTAACTGCGGTAAGTAGGATCGTCGGCAAACAGCACCACCTGTCCGTTGCCACTGTTGCTTAAAAGGATAGCTGCCGAGCTGCTTACTTTTTTGATATTCTCTTTGGAAGCATAACCATTTACAAATGGTTTGCTGTCGTACAGCGCTACGGTCGCATATTTGTTGGCACTGCTTTGTAAAAAAGTATTGCTGTTCTTGTTTATAAACAATTTACGGGTGGTAACGCCAAAGGCTATGGGATGGGTAGTATCCAGGTCCGCAGTGAAAATAGCGCCATTGATGCGTTTGGCGCCTTCCACATCCTGCTGTGCATCATAATCAAGCCGGCTGTTCCTGCTTTTTGATACCGGTTCGCTTTCGGGTCTTTCAGTAGCGCTTTGTCCAAACGAAGTTTGTTGAACCGGCCGGCCTGCACGATTATCAGTGGCTGTGGCTGTGGTGAGGGGTGCAGCAGGCTTACCTTCGGGTTTATCCTTGTCATCGTCCAATAATTTCTCTTTTACCAGGTCGTTCTGGATGGCCCAGGCGCTGGCATTTTGCAGAGTGATCAGCACACCGCCTTCTGCTACCCAGTCTTTTATTTTATCAACTGTGGCTTTGTTCCAGGCACTGTAATTACCACCAGGCAGTATCAGGGTATTGTATCGTTTCAAAGAGGCCCGTTCAAAATTCTGCAGGTCCAGTTTTACTACTGGTAAACCTAAATGTTGATTCAGCAGGAACCATATTTGTCCGGCTTCCGATGAAGTAACACCCTGACCAAATGCCAGCGCCACTTCGGGTTTGCGAATGGCTTTAATATTGCTGCTCCCCAAATCGATGCCTTCTGCACTGAACCCGGTAGATACCGCAGTAAAGGTGATGTTTGCATTTGCAGCTATGGCTTTTACCAGCCTGTACAGGCTGTCGGCGGCAATAGGTTGTCCGGCCACCGGAATGATCAATGAGCCATTGCCAAATGTTTTTTTGCTGTTGTTATGATTAATTGTAAAGGGCCTGAAGGCTGTTTTTACCAGGATGCCCTTTTGCAACAATGCATACAGGGCTTTTGTGGCATTGAAGTCGGTATAAGCTGTTATGTAAGCGAGACTGGATTGTCCGCCCAACACGTCACCGTTGATCGATGGCAGGCTGGTTACCTGTTTTCCTTTGGCAAAGGTGGGCGTATTGATGGCGGCATATTGCAAGCCATATGCATGGATGACGCTCCAGCCGGTATTGTCGTAATAAATACTGTCTTTTAAAATGTTCTCTTCAAACAGGGAATGTACAATGAGGTAGTTGGGTTGTTCGGCCGGAACTATATAACTTTTTCCCTTTTCAAACTTCTTATCCTCCTGCGTGGTATTGCCTTCCAGTTCATATACCTGAATGTGGTGTTGCAAAAGCAGGTTCAAAAATGTAAGGGTGAGGTTTTCATCGCGGCTGTCGCCAAATACATACGCTTTTGTTTTGCTGGCCCGGGCTTGTTCCAACGCCTGCTTAAACAGGTTTTTCTGCACCTTGAATAAATTGGCTTTTTCCGCTACTGAACCACGTATGGTTGACAAACTGGTGGTTACATGGTTGCGAATGGAAAAGGCAAAGGTCAGCAGGCCATTGGTTGATTCCGTTACCAGTCCGCGGGAACTGGCTTCTTCAAACGTAGCCGCTACGCTGCCATAAAATTTTGGATAGGTGCTGCCATAGATGGGGGAGAGATTGTCGTAATTCTCTTTAGTGAAATATAAAGACCCGATCTCATCGAGCGCTTTGGCATGGTAAGTAGCCAGCACTGCGTTCTCATCATACAGGAACTGTGGTACAATGGGGCTTTCGTGGCGTTTGGGTGTTGGTTCAAAATAATAGGTAGCATTGGAACCCTGTTCGTGAAAGTCTATTTGTACGTTGGGGTACCATTGGTGAAAGAACTGCACGCGGTTACGGCTTTCAATATGTACCAGGTTCAACCAGTCGCGATTGAGGTCGGCAAAATAGTGATTCGTTCTGCCGCCCGGCCATTGCTCCTGGTGTTCTTTATCGAGTGGGTCGGCTATGGGCGGAAAGGAGCTATAACTGTTGTACCAGTTGGCAGCACGGTCACGGCCATCAGGATTTAAGGAGGGATCGATAAAGATAACGGCTTCTTTCAACCACTGCTGGGTTTCCGGGTCGTTGTTTGCGGCCAGGTACCAGGCAGTAAGCATGCTTACTTCTGCGCTCGATGATTCGTTGCCATGCACGTTATAACCGAGGTGAATGATCACCGGTGCCTTGTTGTCGATAATTGGTTTGGAAGGATCAACGAGGGTGAGGTGTTCCTGTCTGATCTCCTCCAGCCGGTTATAGTTAGCGGGCGCGGTAATGGTGGCAATGATCTGTTCTCTTTCTTCATAAGTTTTGCCGATCGTTTGTACATGAATGCGATTGCTCACCCGCGCCAGTTCGCGGAAGTAGGCAACAATTTGTTCGTGTCTTGTATAGTGGGTACCAATAGCATACCCAAGAAATTTCCCGGGTGAAGGAATGGAGGCATCAAAACTAGCTGCCTTGGGAAAAAAGTAACTGGTTTGCGCCAGCGCTGAAACAACCGGCAGGAATAACAGTAAGGTGAAAATATTACGAAGTTTCATAAAAATGTTTTTTGCGTCAATTGTTTTGGTTTCAGTAGCCATCATTTTGTTTTGCATCGGGGTCTGATAAAATATCGGAATAGGGCAGGGGAAATACCCAATAGTTTTTATTAGTGATACCCAGGATGTCATCTACCCGTTCGGTACGCACCAGGTCGAACCAGCGGTGTGCTTCAAAGGAGAACTCGATGCTGTTCTCGTTTTCTATAGCCAGTATCAATTCCTCTTTGGTGGCAGCGGTTGAATTGGGTACACCGGCCCGGTTCCTGATCTTATTGAGGTCGGCCAATGCGCCTGTCAGGTCTTCCAGCCACACCCTGGCTTCCGCCCGTATCAGGTACAGTTCGGCAATGCGGATAATGTAAGAAGGGTCGGTACTGGTGGCGCTGGTGTTGTACAACACACCGTATACATTATTGCCAGTTCCCGCAATAAGACTACTACGGCTTCCACCAATAGCTGCATCATTTATTTTGCTTACAAATGAAGCGGAAGGTTTTAATGTATACTGCCCACCGGCGGAACTGGGATACCACAGGTTCCAATAGGAGTTTTTGTCATTGGCTGAAAAGGTTAATTCAAACACAGACTCTGTAGTACCAAACGGTGTGGTGAAGAATGTTTTAAAAGGCGTAACCAATGCGTATTTGTTATTGGCGATCACCAGGGAAGCGTATTTGTCGGCTTCGGCCCATTCCTTTCTGTATAAATGTAATCGTGCCCGCAATGCCCGGGCCGTGCTTTTTTGCGCCCGGTTACGCGTGCTGCCATCTTCGGGTAACAGTTCTTCCGCTTTTACCAGGTCGCTCAATACCTGGTCGTAGGTTTGTTGCAGCGTGCTGCGTTTTATTCCGCGTGCGGCCGAAAGACTGGTTGTTGGTTGTACCTGCAATTGCACACCGCCCCAACCACGGCCCAGATCAAAATAGCCCAAGGCCCGAATGAAATAAGCTTCACCCAACAGTTTGTTCTTTTCCGCATCGGGCAGCAAAGGATCTGAAACCTCCGGCACATAGGTTATTACACTGTTAGCAGAGTTGATGGCTTTGTAAATATTCTGATAAGCGGCTACTGTTGTTACATTATCTGCCGGAATAGCGTTCTGGTCTAATTGCAGATACTCACTCAGCGTGCCATTGAAGATCACGTTATCGGCAGTAATGGTGCCCAATGTAGGATAGCTGGCCGAATAGTATCCCTGCACGGAATTATAGGCACCAATAATAGCTGCTCTGGCGGTAGCGGCATCGGTAATGCTTTTATTGGCGGGCAATGCATTGTTGGGTGTTTCTTCCAGCCACTTTTTGCAGGAAGTAAAAAACGTTAAACCACCAATAAGTACGATATAGTTAAAGCGTAATTGCATAGTGTATTTTTTTCCGTTAAAAAACAAGGTTTACTCCTACCTGAATTGTTTTTGGCTGTGGTACTGTTGCCCAGTCGTACCCGGCGGTATTCTGGTTTCCACTTTGTGAACTTACTTCCGGGTCGGGACCGCCATATTTTGTGATGGTGATCAGATTGGTTCCCTGGATGTACGCCCTGATATTATTGAACTTTAATTTGCTGATTATAGAGGCAGGCAGGGTATAAGAAAGCGACAACGTGCGCAAACGGATAAACGATCCATCTTCCAGGTAGCGGCTGCTTAAATTGGCTACGTTACCGCCGTAGTTATTGGCTGCGCTGTTGTTTGCTTCCGGAGTAAGCGAAGAAGTAGTAACGCGTGGGATGTCGGTAATGTCGCCCGGTTTCTGCCAGCGTTCCAGCTGGCGCGGCACAAACCCGATATTAGCCTGGGTATTTCCATGCACCAGGAAAAAATCGTTCATGTTCATGATCTTGTTGCCCTGCTGGAAATAAAAGAATACGTTCAAATCAAATCCTTTATAACTGAAAGTATTGGTGAATCCGCCGGTATAACGGGGCAGCGCATTCCCTACGATCTGCCGGTCGGCAGCGGTAATATTGCCTTCTTTGGTAAGGTCTTCATATACGGCATTACCGGTTTGCGGATCGACGTACAGTTGTTTATATAACTGGAAGGAATTCACGGCATATCCCTGCCGCAGGATGGAAATATTACGACCGGAAGCGCCCAATGCAATGTCCGATGCCAGCTTTTCAATGCGATTGGTGTTCTGTGAAATATTGAACTCGGTTGTCCACTTAAAAGTGCGGGTTTTGACATTGGTTGAACGGATGGCCAGTTCAAATCCCTTGTTGCTCACGGCGCCATAGTTCTGCAGATAAGTTGCAAATCCTGTTCTGTTGGGAACAGGCACATTTAACAGTAAGTCGTAGGTATACTTGTTATAATAGTCAACAGCTACAAATAACCGGCTGTTTAAAATGCTGAACTCCGTACCGAAATCGGTTTGGCGGGTTGTTTCCCAGGTAAGATCGGGATTGGCCAGTTGCGAGGGTGCAATACCGGGCTGGTCGAGGTAGTTGTTACCCGATTGCCAAAGCCCCTGTGCGGCATATGGCCCAATTCCGTTTTGATTGCCTGATAAACCAACGCTGGCCCTGAAACGCAGTTCATTGAATAGGTTTAAAGATTGAATAAAGCCTTCCTGATCGGCCCGCCAGGTAAAACCTCCCGATGGGAAAAAGCCCCACCGGTTGTTCGCCCCGAATTTGGAGGAACCATCAGCGCGGAAACTGGCATCAAGCGTATACCGGTTGTTATAGGTGTAGCTGGCTTTTGAAAAGACCGACAACAGTTTCGATCTGCTTTGTGCCGAAGAACCGGAACGTACAGAAGCTACGGATACTGCTGTAAGATCGTTGCTGGCAAAGCCCGTGCCGGTAGCGCTGGTACTTTGCGACAAAACCGTATTGATGGTATTGCCTACCAGTGCATTGATGCTGTGTTTACCATCCTCGCCAAATGATTTGATAAACGTAAGTACCTGTTCGTTGGTAAGCACCAGGTTCTTGGTTTCATAAGAAGCGGCCGATCCATTACTGGCCACGCCGGCCGCCAGCAAACTGCTGATAAAATTATTTTCATATTCACTGGCATTGTCCAGGCTCCAACTGGTACGGAGTTTCAGTTCGGGCAGGATGGCGTATTCACCATATATATTGCCAATGGTGCGCCAGCCCACCGCATCATTACCCAGGTAATTGATCAGGGCCAGGTGGTTGTCAAAACTGCCGTAACGGGCATAGGTTCCATCGGTATTAAAAACGGGCAGGTAGCTGCGCACAAAAATAGCGGAGTTAATAACGCCTTGTGGGTTATTGTCATTACTGCTTACATTTCGCCAGGTACGGCTGATGTTTATACTGGTACCGATCTTTATTTGCCGGTTCAGGTAATTGTCGTAATTCAAACGGCCTGAATAGCGTTCGAAGTTGGAGGGACGTACAATGCCTTCCTGTTTCAGATAACCCAATCCGGCATAATAGGCGCTTTTGTCGGTTCCACCCTGAACCGACATTTCATAATTACTGGTACGGGCAGTGCGGAACAGATCAGACACCCGGTCGTAAGTGGGTTGCGACTCCGGTTCAGCAATCAGCGTAGGCGGTGGCAGTGCCGGATTGTCCTTCACCGTATTGATGCGCGATTCATTGGTAAGCAGGGCCGTTTCAGCACCGGAAGCCACCCTGAACTTTTTAGTGGCTCTACTCCAGCCATGGTATCCGTTCAAACTTACTTTGGCCCTGCTGTTCAAACGGCCCCGTTTGGTGGTTACGATCACAACACCGTTGGCGCCTAACGATCCATAGATGGCAGTAGCATTGGCATCCTTTAAAATAGTGATGTTCTCTATATCTGAAGGGTTAATATCTGCGATGGGGTTGGAACCCTGTTGCTGCCCCAGACCGGTTTGAATGGGATCGGTATTGGAAATAAAAACACCGTCGATAATATATAAAGGATCAACCGACGCATTGATGGAATTATTACCTCTTATTCTGAAAGTAATACCACCACCGGGCACACCCGAATTAGCATTCACCTGAACACCGGTGGCTTTTCCCTGTAACAATTGATTGAACCCGCTGGCCGGTACATCGCGGAACGTTTGACTGTTAATGGTTTGAATAGAACCGGCTATCAGTTTTTTATTCTGGGTGCTGTAACCGGTAATCACTACTTCATCGAGGTTCTTTTCATTTCTTATTAATCTATATGAGGCAGGCGTCAATGTGGTGATGGTAAATTCCTCTTTTAGATATCCCGTATGGCTTACCAGCAATAATACCGGTAATGCGGGAACAGTGATCGAAAAACCGCCCCTGTTGTTGGTGAGGGTTTGAACAGCGTGTCCTTTAACCTGGATGGTCACCCCTTCCAGTGGTACTTGTTCATCAGTCAAAATGGTGCCGGTAATAGTGGTTTGGGCTACCAGCATTTGCGACATAAGCAGTAATAGCAGTAGGTAAACCCCCTTTGGGTAAAGCCGGTTCATGAAGCAGTTGTTTTTAAATGAATGAATTGCCGTACACAATGTGTACAGATTAGAACTTATAAGTCATTTCAATAAAGGCAAGAAAACACATTCATTCAGCTTGGTACGAAAGCACATTCATTCATGAAGGGAGGATGACGATCAACAACAACAGGTGAAAGAGAAATATTTTTTCATCGTGTGCTTATTTGAATGATAAATCCCACTAATTTAGTAGACAAATATAACGTACTCTTTTTTGTATCGCCAAATAAATTATATAGACTGTTCCTAATATTAAATTTTTACAGCTTATGAAGCCTTTTGCTATCTATCACGAACATCCGGATTGGTTCAAACCATTGTTTGCAGAACTGGAGAAAAGAGGTATCGAATATGAACGCATCAATCCAGCCCGGCATAGTTTCGACATTACAGACACCGATATCAATTACTCGTTGTTCTTTAACCGGATGAGTCCTTCTGCTTATTTACGGGATGGAGCACAGGGTATTTTCTTTACGCTTTCTTACCTGCAGCACCTGGAACTGTTTGGCACCAAAACTATTAACGGCTACAAAGCATTCAGTTACGAGGTATCAAAAGCGGCCCAGCTTTCACTTTTAAAAAAACTGGGCCTGGGTTACCCACGTACGGTAGTCATTAATCATACGTCACAATTGTTGCGGGCAGTACAGGGGCTTCGGTTCCCGGTTGTAGTAAAGGCCAATATTGGCGGCAGCGGGGCCGGTATTACAAAGTACGATTCGGTAGTATCGTTACGGGCGGCTATTGAAGACAATGAGATCTCGCTTGGTATAGACAATACGGCACTGGTACAGGAATTTATTCCGGCGCGGGGCGGTTATATAACACGGGTGGAAACGCTGGCGGGCCGCTACCTGTATGCCATTAAAGTACATACTACGGGCGAGTCGTTCAATCTGTGCCCCGCCGATATCTGCCAGACAAGCGACGGGAAAGAATTGCTGCGTAATGCCTGTGCACTGGATGCACCTAAAAACGGATTGAAGGTAGAATCCTATACACCGCCTGCAGAAGTGATACAGGCTATTGAAGCCATCGTACAACACGCCGGTATTGATGTAGGCGGTATTGAATATATGATCGATGACCGGGATGGCAGGCTGGTATATTATGATGTAAATGCCCTGTCGAATTTTGTGGCCGATGCCGTGCATGTGATCGGGTTCAACCCGCATGAAAGACTGGTTGACTTTTTAACCGCACAGGCATATGATAAAAGGATCCCGCAAACAACTACAGCTTCATTAACACACTTATAATATAATACTATGAAATATGGATACTGGATGCCGGTCTTTGGCGGCTGGCTGCGTAATGTAGAAAATGAAAACATGCAACCCAGCTGGGAGTATGTAAAAAAACTGGCCCGGCGAAGTGAACAATTGGGGTATGCCCTTTCCCTGATCGCCGAATTGAATTTAAATGACATCAAGGGTATTGAAGCACCCAGCCTGGATGCCTGGAGCACGGCAGCTGCACTGGCAGCAGTTACAGAAAAGCTGGAACTGATGGTAGCGGTTCGACCCACTTTTCACAATCCGGCATTGCTGGCCAAAGCTGCTGCCAATATTGATCACATCAGTAATGGCCGCCTTTCATTGAACGTGGTAAGCAGCTGGTGGAAAGACGAAGCTGAAAAGTATGGTGTTCAGTTTGAACAGCACGATGACCGGTATGCCAGAACAGAGGAATGGCTGACCGTATTAGATAATGTCTGGGAAAAAGACCATTATAGTTTTGAAGGTCGGTATTACAAAGTGCATGACAATGTGCTGCAGCCTAAACCCGTGTCAAGGCCGCGGCCACTGATCTATGCAGGAGGAGAAAGTGAACGGGCGAAAGACCTGATCTCCACGCTGTGTGATGCCTATGTAATGCATGGCGATAGTCCCGAGACCATTGGAAAACGGATCAGCGATATGAACGAAAGACGTGATAAAAAAGGATTGCCGTCATTGCAATATGGAGTGGCCGCTTATAGTATTATCCGTAATACAGAAGCAGAAGTAAAAAAAGAACTGGAACGTATTACCAATGTACAGGAGGGCAGTCCCGGTTATAGTAATTATCAGCAATGGCTGGCCGGTACCCAGTTAGAGCAACGGGTATCGTTGGAAGATTACTCTGTTAGTAACCGCGGTTTGCGAAGCGGGCTAATCGGCACTCCGCAACAAGTGCAGGACCGGATAGGAGAATTTGAGCGGGCGGGCGTGCATTTATTTTTATTACAATGCAGTCCGCAACTGGAAGAAATGGAACGTTTTGCAGATGCCATTATTCAACATCAGCCAGAAATTGAACATGCCAGCTAACAACTTTACTTTTTTATGGGTGTCATTGGCCCTGACCGGAATGGCCATGTTGATCCATTACTGGCATTTGATTACGTCAAGAAAGGAACCACCGGTTCCTAATGAAGAAGATACTATTTAACCTGGATTTTCTGGAAGTATTATTGTGTATATTTGTCCACCAATTGCGTAGACTTAATTACAAAATACTAATGAGATATTTAAATATTCCGGGCTTATATAATTCAGGGGACAATCATTGGCAAACCCGGTGGGAGCAAACATACGCGGATCGTTTTTCACGTGTGCAACAGGACAACTGGGATTTTCCCGATAAACAACAATGGGTAGACCGACTGGATAAAACCATAAAAGAAATAGATACCCCAACCATTCTGTTGGCACATAGCCTTGGTTGTATTACTGCCGTTCATTGGGCGGTTACACACTACTCACCATTTATTTACGGGGCCTTATTAGTAGCGCCCGCAGATGTGGAAAGTTCAGATAAAGCCATTTTAAAAAGCTTTGCACCGGTTCCGGTAGAAAAACTCTTTATGCCAACCATTGTGGTTGCCAGTATGAACGATCCTTATTGTGCCATGGAGCGGGCGGCCAAATGGGCAGCTTATTGGGGCAGCCGTTTTGTGGCAATAGGTAATAAGGGGCACATCAATGGCGATTCTGAATTACATGATTGGCAGGAAGGCCAGGCCATTTTATGGCAATTGGAAGAGCTGGCGGCAGCGAATGTTATATAAAACCCGGGACTGAACTTCTCAACAAAGCAGTTTGAGCTTTTAAACAACAGGCAGAAACAGATATTTGCTGAATTTTGTACCAGAATAAAGAAACGAGGTACTATGAAGCAAGCTGTTGCCAATTCGAAATCGAGCATTCAAACCAATAATTACACCGGCCGGATAGTTGAAGGCGAAAGTTTTATTACTGACCATATCTTCAGTTGTATAATTTCCGGCAGCCAGGATATGTATATTGGAAATAATCTGTATCATTTTGAAGCCGGAGATCTCCGGCTATTCAGAAAGAACCGCCTGGTAAAATATGCAAAGAAACCAGCCCGGGAAGGGTACAGGACCATTATGGTCACCATCGATCAAAACACCCTGCGCGAAATAAAAAAGGAAATCGGGTACAAAGAAACGGATCAGCAGGAGGCAGAACCAGTCTTTTTATTAAAGCCTAATGGGTACCTCACCAGTTATATTGACTCGCTGACTCCTTAAATAAATAATGATTCCCCATCATCTGATCGCATCGTTCAACTCAAAGTAAAAGAGCTGGTATTTATACTGATGGAAACGCTTCCGGCGCTTGGGAACGTATTATTCGATTTTTCTGAACCCGGCAAGCTTGACCTGGAAGCATTCATGCATGAACATTACCGGTATAATGTTGCATTAAAACAATTTGCTTATCTCACGGGCAGAAGCCTCTCCACCTTCAAACGGGATTTTGAAAAGATCTTTCATGCCACGCCCAATAAATGGCTGGTGCAAAGAAGACTGCAGGAAGCGCAATTCCTCATTCGCGATAAAAAGAAAAGACCTGCCGATATCTACCTCGATCTTGGGTTTGAAGACTTGTCGCATTTTTCGTTTGCCTACAAAAAAGCTTTTGGTTCAGCACCAACACAGCATTGACATTTTAAACAATAAATAAGAAATATGGATTTACAATTACAGGGCAAACGCGCCCTGATCACCGGCTCATCAGCCGGTTTAGGGGAAGCTATTGCTATTATGTTAGCCGATGAAGGCGCCACGGTGATCATTCATGGCAGGAACCCTGAAAGGGCAGCCGCAGTAGCCAGTAGCATCTGTAAACGGGGCGGCCTTGCAGAGGTGGCCATTGGTGATCTGTCGACAGACACTGGCGCAGATGAAGTAGGGCAATCGGCACTGGCAGGCGGCCCGGTTGATATTTTAGTGAACAATGCAGGCGCTTATGAACACTTTAACTGGACGACCGCGCTGCCTGCACAATGGCTAAAGACCTATGAAACGAATGTATTGTCAGGTGTACGGATGATCCAACGGTTGCTACCACAAATGCGTGCCCGAAAATGGGGCCGTATTATAACCATAGGAGGCGGCTTAGCTACGCAGCCTGTGAGTGGTCATCCTGAATATTCTGCCACGCTGAGTGCCCGGCATAACCTGGCGGTGTCACTGGCCCGTGAGTTAAAAGGTTCCGGCGTCACCTCCAATGTAGTAGCGCCCGGCGCTATCCGGGTAAAAGCGGTGGAAGATCTGCTGATCGCTGCGGCGCCCAAATACGGCTGGGGCACAAGCTGGGAAGAAATTGAGAAAGGCGCTGTTGCCGATATTGTTCAGAATGATATTGGCCGGCTGGGTAAACCGGAAGAGATCGCCGGCGCGGTGGCCTACCTGGTTAGTTCATATGCAGATTATATCAGCGGTGCCACCATTCGGGTTGATGGTGGGACTGTAAGGACAGTTGCATAAAGGTTTATAGCGCACCGAACAGCTTACAAAAAAGGACTATCAGCAATGGTGGCCCTTTTTTGCTTTTGTGGATAAACAGGATGGGATGTCGTTAGTACAAACAGACATTTAAATTGTTTTAAATACATAACCATTTAAATCAAGAAACTATGCAAACTAATCAACATTATACCCAGTTATTGCAAGATCTCAAATCTCGCATTTCGCAAAGTCGTTACATCGCAGCCCGGTTTGTTAACCGGGAACAGTTGATGCTGTATTACTATATCGGTAAATTACTCTACGACAAAATAACGGAGCATAATTGGGGTGACAAAGTGCTGGCGGAAATTGCAACTGATTTGAAGGAGCAGGTGCCATCCCTTCGAGGCTTTTCAGCCAGGAATCTAAAAAATATGCGGCAGTTATATGTAGCCTACGAAATTACTCCAATTGGGCAGTTGCTGACTGCCCAATTGCAAAACGTTGATTTAGAGACTGATATAATTGAGCAGTCGCCGACTGCCCAATTGCAAAATACTCAGGTGATAAGTGACAGGTTATGGACGACTACCCAATTTGACAATTCACTTCTGACTAATTTTTTCTCGATTACTTTCACTCACCATTTAATACTACTTAATAAATGCAAAGCCCTGGAAGAGCGAATGTTTTATATGCAAAGGGCAGCAGAAGACTACTGGTCGGTTTCTGTGCTGGAACATCACATACAGGAGAACTTATTTCTGCACATTGGTAAACTGCACCACAATTTTGATACAACTATTGACACCAATGATAATAATGTAGCTGCGGAATTATTTAAAGATAAGTACCTGCTTAATTTTCTACAGTTAAAGGATGACGATAACGAAAGTGCAATAGAGAATAGCATAGTTTCCAATATAACAGAGTTTATTCTGAAGATGGGAAAAGGGTTTACTTTCATAGGTAACCAGTTTCGCCTGGATGTAGATGGGCATGAATTTTCAATTGACTTACTCTTCTACAATCGTATTCTGCGTCTAATGATGAGAAGAAAGCAAAACGCCTTTTTTGCTTTTAATTAATACGTTATAAGTATTTAATGGCTTTTTGCGCACAGATACCGGCAGATAAAATAACCCTTTACATTCAATGAGTTGATGGGTTTCATTTTTAACAGGTTCGCTATGGTTCGATTCTAAACACAATAGGTAATACGCCATGACCCCGATACGGTTCGCCATCTAGCAAAGCAGGTTTCCACCGCGCAGGCGCTGCTCTAAGCACTCTCAATCCTTCCTGATCGATCTGATCATTTACAGAGCGAATGATCTTCTCATTTGTCAATGTTCCATCTTTTTCAATGATGAACTGGATGCGAACCTCACCTTCAATCCACTTTTTTCTTGCTTCTTTGGGATACTTTATATTCTTGCCAACAAATTTGTACAGTTCCTTTATATCGTTACCATAATTAAACCCGGTATAAAAGGGGTACCACGTGGTATCTTGTCCGGTCGCAGTATAGCAATGGCCATTGGTCAATGAATCCAGCACATATTCATCTTTTCTTTTTATTTTCCCGTTGACATACCAGGTCATAACCTCTCCTTGTAATTTATCCTTAACAAATCTGCCTTTCATTTTGAGCTGCCCATTATCATGATTGACTATAAAGTTTCCATCAGCACGCGGAACAGCATTGCTATCATGCTTCTTTTCTTTTGTCATGCAGGCAAGGGGTTTAGACTGTAATAATACAACAAACTGTTTGTTATTGCCTCGTATTTATGGGATCGCTCGTAAGCACCACCGAAGTTTCTACCTGGCGTTCCGGGATGTTCCAATACCGGCGCAACAGAGAATTCTTTTCCTGTTCAGTAACTAACCGAAACCCGTGTTTTTCATAAAAGGCGATTGCCCACTTCGCATCTGTCCAGGTGCCGATCAAGATCCTCGTTTCAGTCAGACTACGCAAGTGAGTCAATAGCTTGCCGCCAATCCCGCTGTTTCTTTTTGCGGTTCTGACATATGCATGGCGGATCAACGTTACATCGTCTTTGAACTGGATACCCATCACACCTTCGATTATTTCACCGGTTTTACAGCACCAGAACTCGACACCTTCGCCAATTTGCGTTTGAAGTTCGTTCATGGTCATATAGGGTTCATGCCAGCGATCGGCAGGAATAATGCCTTTGTAGGCACTGGCGCCATCGTTAATAATATCGTGAATAGTTTTAATATCACTGGAATTGCATGGAACAATCATATGGCAGTTTTTTTTTTGTAACAGTTGGAATTGCCAGCAAGTTCGCTTTTAGCTTTTTTTAATAGAAGAAAGCAAAATCAAAAGGAGTGCTTTTGACCTTTCCAGTCAGTGGTGCGCAGAAATTGTTCCCAGGTGAGGCTGTCCGGGTTAATTAGCCGGCTCCATGCCTTAATTTCAAGGCAGGTCTATGGCAAAAAGCCACCCATAAAAGTTGTTTACAGCTTAACTGAATTTGGCAGGTCTTTTACCCCTGTATTGGATGCAATTTTGGGATGGGGCAATCAGATAGCTACCCAGAAAGGGGAGTTTATCAAAAAAGATCCATAAATACTATGTCTCCCAATTGAATGAGCGTATCTTCTCTATAATCAAAATTGCATTTAACCAGGCATTGTTTGAGAGATCGATATTGTCCATGCAGGTCTCCAATAACGTAAGTGCTCATAGGTTATCTTTTTTTTATTGAGGTTAAACATAGGTAATGTGTGCAAATATCCAGTAAAAGGAACCGTCATTCAAGTTAATGTGACCCTCAATCAAATTATAGGCACCTTCAATTTACTTACTGCCTCATCTATCTGCGGGCAGCCTCCTTCAATTAGAAGACAGCCATCATATTTCGGCTGTAGGCTTCCGTTTTTTAATAATTCACGCCATATATTATTTTGTAGCCTCAATAATTATGTTCCCAAATCGGAATAATTTATTTTTTGACGACATGTGACAATTTTTTCATGAAATAAGTAAGTTAAAGCTACAATAAGACAGTTAGTAGTTAGCATAAGTTGGTTGAAGGCCAGAATATTTTTTTGGGAGTTACCATAATTCATAGGATAGCTTCCATAAATCGAATGATAGCCTCCATAAATCGTATGATGGCTTCCATAAATTTATTTTAACCGAAAAAAATCCGATTGCCACCTGCACATGATTTATTGTAATCTGCGCATAGCTCATTATAATTCTCCAATACACCATTGGCAGTATCGAATAGCCCATTAGGTGAATTAATGTGCTTATTGTCACATCGGACAAGACAAAGACGTGAAATCAAAATTTATTCCGTCATTCAATGAGCCAAAGTCGCCATTCAATAAGCTGAAGTTGTCAAAAAAATTTTCAATGTAGGTATTCAGGCCATTGACCGGCTGCTGGTCGAATAAGGTATTGTTTTTCAATCAAACACATAAGTAATTTGGAGCTTATTCCTTCAACATCTAACTTTAACCAGCAACTGCTCAGGCATACGGAGTGCTAATTCCAGACCCCGGTAAGCCCCGAAACGCTGACTAAAATAAAAACCCCAATGGTGAAAGTTACTATAGCAATTTTGACGACTTTTTTACTTGCTTCCTGTAAAGACAAGCCCCAAAAGGCCTCAGCACCTGTAACTAAGTTGGTACCAAAAACCAAAATACCAAACACCATCACTGATACCCATATGACAAAGGTTACCGACTATCTTTTCTTCAGTGATTCTATTTTGCCCGAACATAAATCTATACTCAACTATTATTTCAGCAAGTATGGATCAGACACCACTCGTAGCTCGTACTGGCAGCAGGAAATGAAAGAAGGATTTGAAGGTTTGTATTCTATTGGCCATATTAAAAACAATCTAAAGATGGATTCTGTTTTTGTATTACCGCCATTAACCGATATCGAAGGGCAATGCTATTATTTTACCGACACCACGCTGCCACGTCTTCAAACAGATTCTTATTGCTGCCATCCTTCAAATATATTTTTAGTTGGCGACATAGATGAAGACGGGGTTTCAGAAATTGGACAATATTATTCAAGCTGTGTAAGTCATTATAAATCTTTGTATGTTTATTCATTAAAAAACAAGGCGTGGCGGGAAATCGGACATTGTGTTTACGATCTGAACTACATGGACATTGACAAGCCATATAGCTATTTCGTTAAAAAGATAAGTAAGAACAAATTTAAAATGCTCGAGATAACCGATTTGACACCCGACACAGCAAAAATCGGCAAACGAAATTGGATCCGGTTTTCACTGTAACGAACGGATTAGCCAATGCCAACGATTCAAATTGCTAATTAAACTTTCTAAAACATTGCTTATGCCAAGACTCTCCTTCTTAGTTGCAGCCTGTATATGCTGCGTTTCAACTTTTGCACAAAACTTCAATGGCATTAATTCAAACATGGGAAATCTTTTTCAATTGAGCAATGCTAAGAGTCGCTCAATAAGTCCTGAAAACTTCTCAGGCGAAAAAGGCAAAGGCGGAATGGCTACAACGGGCACAGGCAGCGGCGCTTCAAGAGAACTGGGGCAAGGCTGGAAAGTGAGTCCAAGCATTGTAATAAAATCAAAAACAACTTATACCATTGCAGAAATGGATGGGCCGGGTTCTGTCCAACATATCTGGATGACGCCGACAGGCAACTGGCGCAATACCATAATTCGCTTTTATTGGGATGACGAAACAACGCCGAGTGTTGAAGCGCCGGTTGGTGATTTCTTTTGCATGGGCTGGGGAAAATATTCGCCTTTGCAGTCACTTGCAGTAGCCGTAAATCCGGGGAGCGCATTTAACTGTTACTGGCCAATGCCTTTCAGAAAAAAGTGTAAGATAACCATGGAGAACATCGCTGACAAAGACATGTATCTTTTCTACCAGGTTGATTACATTCTTACTGACGTGCCTAATGATGCAGCTTATTTCCATGCACAGTTCCACCGCACAAATCCCCTGCCTCACAAACAGGATTATGTGTTGGTAGATGGCATAAAAGGGCACGGGCAATATGTGGGCACCTATCTTGCTGTCGGCGTTACAAACAACGGCTGGTGGGGTGAAGGCGAGATAAAATTCTTTATGGATGACGATACAAAGTTTCCAACCATCTGCGGAACGGGCACTGAAGATTACTTCTGCGGCTCCTACGATTTTGATACAAGAAAGAAAAACGATGCCGGCGTTGAAAACACTGACTACACTGAATTCTGCAGTCCCTATACAGGCATGCCACAGGTAATTCGTGGTGACGGGCATTATAATGTAATGCAACGTTTTGGTTTGTATCGCTGGCACATCAGTGATCCTATACGCTTTGAAAAAAATCTGAAAGTCACAATACAGTCTATCGGGTGGCGAAATGATGGCCGCTATTTGCCACAGCAAAACGACCTGGCATCTGTTGTATTCTGGTATCAAACAGAACCACATGCGCCGTTTCCAAAATTACCGGAAAGGGATCTGCTTGAAATTAACTAATCCCGCATCCCCGGAATATGGCTCAACCGGCAATAAGTTCAATGGCGACATTCACTGGGTGAAACTCGAAGTTGGGGACGATAGCCACGACCACCTTATTTCTGCTGAAGACCGGCTAAATATGGCAATGGCAAAGCAATAAAAGCCCCAGTGTGGAAACACCGGGGCTTCAGTAATAAGTACTGATCAGTGTACTATTAAAACAGTTGTACTACCTAAATGACTAAAATATTTTTACCTTTTTTTGCCAACCCTTATTCCTCCACCACCGAGGCCCCATCAGGCGTTATACGCACTTCTTTATCTTTATTGCCATCTGTAAACTCCACTTCAAAGAAAAATTGGCCATCCTCTTTTTCGGCTTCCCAACTGGCATCGCGGGCGGAGGGGTATTTCGCTTTAAATGCAGCCATTACATTGGGTGGTACTTCGCTCTCCTTTATTTCAAACTCTGAATCTGAAGAGGAGCAGGATGCAAACAAAACAGCGACAATAAAAAGTGCGCGTACCATGGTTAAAAGTTTTTCCTGACGTCCACGATTTCCTTCTCTGCAAATCCAAGGTTGATCAAACCCTGCCGGGGCCGGCTCAACTCCATTATAATGTACAATGCAACTGATAACATGATTGTAAACGCTATCGAAAACACAGGGTTCCTGCTCCCGGGTTTTAACCCAAAACCGGTAAGAAAGCTGGCCACAAAAACCAGTATTAACAACACCAGAATGATCAATGAAGGCACTGTTGATACCCTTCCAGCTTCCCGCGTAGTAACCATATTTTTCATATTGATGAGCACTGGCACCAATTGTTCGGCGCGTGACCTGTTATTTGGGTCATTTATCAATAAGGCGTTATCATTCCAAAAACTATTGAAATAGTTACCGGCATTGTTCAGCGCCGCATTTATTTTAACCGGATCATCGCCTGCATCCCAGTAATCGATCCTTGCATCCAGGTATTTCTTAAAATCACCTAACATTGATTTCTTAATACTGTCGGGATACAATTTAATCCGAAATAAGGCGGTGTTGAGTAAATTAGCTTCATCTATTATTGTTTGACGCCGGGATTCATATTTTGAGGAAGCCATTCCGAAAGTAAACGCGAGTAATAAAGCCATCAACCCCATTAATGCACCTTCTGCTGTCCCCAGGCTAAGATCCCTTTCGGGTTTACCCTGCACCATCTTTTTCTTCATTACATATCCCAACCAGTTCAACACATAAATGATGATAAAAAAGACAGCTGCTATCAACAAGGCATTTACCTGAAAAATCTTTTCCCGAAGTGGATCCATTTGTATGGCCAATTTTATGCTACATGAAATTTACGAATGATTTAGGCCCCGGGAATGGGTTAACAGTTAAACAGCAAAGGCCGTCTGCCAGCTGGCAAACGGCCTTTATCCTTATTGCACTTCCTGATTTATTTACTTACACTTTTCGCAGCTTCAATGATCACAGCGGCCACTTTTGCCGGTTGTGATACAAATACTACGTGGCTGCCTTTTATTTCGGTGATCTTTGTATTGGAACGTTTGTACATGTTCCGTTCAATATCGGGATTGATCGCTTTGTCTTCTGTAGCTACAATACCAAAAGAGGGTTTATGTCTCCAGGCAGCATCGGTGATATTGGCAACAAACGCTTTTGCATAAATGGTACCTTGTGAAGCGTACATAAAATCAGCGTCTGCCTGGCTCAGATCGGCACAAAAACCGGCATGGTACTTTTCCTTGCTGAAGTAAATAATACCATTATCATCGGGAGGTAAAATTCCGTTTTCAGGAGCGGCTGGCAATGACTGGGCCCATTTCAAGGTAGATTCGCCATTATCGGGTTGAAAAGCGGCAATATACACCAGGGCTGCTACTTTGGGGTGATTTCCGGCTTCGGTGATCACGGTACCGCCCCAGCTGTGACCGGCCAGTATGGTTGGGCCATCCTGTTTATCAAGGGCCAGTTTGGTGGCTTTCACATCATCTTCCAGGGACGACAACGGGTTTTGCACCACAGTTACATGATATCCTTTTTTCGTGAGTTCCTGATAAAGCCCTTTGTAGCCGGAACCGTCGGCAAAAGCGCCGTGTACCAATACTACGTTTTTCACCTGTTGGGCATCGGCTTCTGTTACAGTAGCCGTTGTAGCAAAAAGGGCCAGGGTGGCGGCTATCAGACTATTCTTTAATGATCTTTTTTCCATGATATTTGTCGTTGATTGTTTTTGTTTGTTTCAACGAGACAAAGATGCGATAGAAAAGGAGGGTAGGTGATGGGGTTATTTCCCGGTTAGTTGTAATTATTTCCCTTGTTTTGAAAGATCGGCTTTTATATTGCTGCAGGTGATCTCCACCTTGTCGTTAATACTTAGTTGTTGGCCTGCTACGGGTACGCTTACCAGGCGGTTCTCAATTAAAACAACCGCATTACCATTTTCATCTATGGAAACAATGTTCCCGGCTATTTTAGCGGCCTCCTGACCGTTCTGAAAGAACCGGGCAGGGGTGGTTTGTTGCTGAAAACGGCCCTGGTCTAAATGAATAACCAGATCAGACAGCTTGATGATCTCATTGGCGTTGTGGCTTACCAGAATGGTTGTTAACGCATAACGCTGGTGGATCTCCTTTAAGGTATCCTGCAGGTATACGCGCATCTCGTTGTCAATGGCCGACAAAGGCTCGTCGAGCAGTAAAATGGCCGGTTTATTGGCAATGGCCCTTGCCAGCGCCACCCGTTGTTGCTGGCCACCGGAAAGCGTCTGGATCTTTCTGGCTGCCAAATTGGTTAACCCGGTCACATCCAGCAGTTCATCCACAATAGCGGGAGACTCATTCTTACCCAGGGCAAACAAGATGTTTTCCCGCACATTCATATTGGGGAACAGGGCATAGTCCTGGAACACGAACCCAATCCTTCTTTGCTGCGGTTCTATATTTCTTTTTCCCGAAGCATGGTACCAAACGGTATCGTTCACATTAATAAAACCATCGTCGGGTTTCATAAACCCGGCAAGCATCCGCAAAATGGATGTTTTACCGGTTCCCGATGCCCCATATAAACTCACAAATTTTCCGCGCTCTATCTGGGCGCTCACCTGTAATTGCATTTCACCGGCTGCCGTATGTAATTGCTTCTGCAACGAAAAATTGATCATAGCACTCAGTAAAATTTAGTCTGCTGCATTTTGCGGTTGAATGAATAGAGTGTCAGCAATATTACAAATGACAGGGCCAGCAATATACCTGCATATACATTCGCATTGTGGTAATTGAATGCTTCTACTTCATCGTATATGGCCACGGAAGCCGTTCGGGTTTTACCGGGTATATTACCGCCAATCATCAGCACCACGCCAAACTCTCCAACGGTATGCGCAAAGGTAAGTACAATACCCGTTAGCAGGGAAGGTTTGATGTTTGGCAACAATACCTGTAAAAGCGTTTGCCACCTGGTTTTTCCCAGCGAGTAAGCCGCTTCTTTTAAACTGGGCGATAAAGATGAAAGGCCCGACTGCACAGGGTGTACCATAAAGGGAAAACTGTAAATCACCGACGCGATCAACAAACCCGAAAAGGAGAACACCAGCCGCACATCCAGCCATTCTTCCAGCCAGTGGCCCAAAAAATTGGCCGGACTAAACGCCAGCAACAAATAAAAACCGATCACCGTAGGTGGTAAAACAAGCGGCATACTCACGATCGCCTGTACTATTATTTTGAAAAAGCCCTTATCGCCGCTTAACCAGTTGGCCAATGGTACGGCTATAATAAATAAAATAAGCGTTGTGCTCAACGCCAGTTTTAATGTAAGCCACAAAGGTGCTAATGCGATCATTTTACAATGTACCCAAATTTGTTATAAATGGCTTTTGCCTTTGCAGAAAACAGGAAATTATAAAATTGTCTGGCTGTTGCTTCATTACTCTGCTTAGCTTGTTTCAATAAGGCGGCAGCCTGTTCAATAGGCGGATAATCACCGGTATTCAATTCCACCCATTTTCCTTTGCCCTTCATTTCACTGGAGATCACAATCGACTTTGCCGTAAAGCCAATGTCGGCATTTTGGGTAGCAATGAACTGGCTTGTCTGGGTAATGTTTTCACCCGTTACCAGTTTCGATGACACGATATCATACAGCTTATATTTCTTCAGAATAGCTTCTGCCGCACTGCCATAAGGCGCTGTTTGGGGATTGGCAATAGCTATGCTTTTGATCTTAGGGCTTACCAGCAGCTTCAGGTCCTTTGCCGGCTGAATGGCCGGTTTTGCACTCCATAATACCAGTACCCCCTGTGCATATACTTTAGGATCTTCCAATGTATAATTGTAATCTTCCAGTTTATCCGGAAAGGCCACATCGGCAGAAATAAAAATATCGAAGGGGGCGCCGTTGAGGATCTGCTGGGTAAGTTTACCGGAGGCACCCAGCACCACTTCTATCTTCGTTTTGTTTGTTTTGTTGAACTCTTTTATCAACTCCTGGATGGTGTACTGCATATTGGCGGCCACCGCCACTGTTAACTTCTGCTGTGCCAGTAACGTCAGGGAGGAGAACGCCAGCATAAAGAAGAAAGGCATTTTCTTTCTCATCTGCTTCAAATTTAATTGATTAGCGAAACTACGCTATTTGAACAATATCAGGGACCTGCTATTTTATCCCGGGTTTGGCTACATCACGCCCTGATTATACTACACTTTCCGCCGGGTTACGGCTCAACTTTGTGCACGCAAAAAACTTTACAATGGAATTATCACATTACAGAACACTGGGGCATTCAGGGTTGCGTGTTAGTCCGGCAACACTTGGCGCCATGACTTTTGGTACAGAATGGGGCTGGGGCGCATCGCCGGAAGAATCCAAAGCAGTACTGGCCGCTTACCTGCAAAAAGGCGGTAACATTATAGATACCGCTAATCTGTATACAAAAGGGCATTCTGAAAAGATCATTGGCGATTATATCAGGGAAACCAACACGCGGCGCGACCGGCTGGTGCTTTCCACAAAATATTCCAGCAGCATGCACCCTGCCGACCCCAACAGCGGTGGAACGGGCAGAAAGGCCACTATCATGTCGCTGGAAGCTTCATTGCGCCGGTTACAAACAGATTATATCGACCTGTATTGGGTGCATGGGTATGATGCCAACACCCCCATAGAAGAAACCATGAGCGCGCTGTATGACATGGTGAAGGCCGGTAAAGTACGTTACATTGCCGTGTCTGACACCCCGGCCTGGAAAGTGGCGCAGTCACAAATGATTGCCGCATTCCGCGGTTGGAGCGCTTTCATTGGGTTACAGGTGGAGTATAATTTGTTGGAACGGACCGTAGAAGGTGATTCTATACCCATGGCGCAGGAACTCGGTTTGGGGGTTATGCCCTGGTCGCCTTTAAAGGGCGGCATTTTATCGGGAAAGTATACCCGCGCCAATAACGGCCAGTCACAAAATGGCCGGAGGGCTGCCGAACAACTGCCTGAAACCACCCTGGTGGTCCTTGACCGCCTTGCAAAGATCGCGGAAACCAGGAATGTACCGGTAGCTGCCATTTCACTAGCCTGGGTTATGGGTCGGCCTGGTATTACCTCTACCATCATAGGCGCCCGAACACTGGCTCAGTTGGAAAACAACCTGCAGGCGCTTACTATTACTTTAACCGATGATGAAGTCAAATTCCTGGATGAAGTAACCATGCCGGTGCTGGGCTTTCCTACTGTGCTCATCGATACGATGGCCGTTCATGCAGCCCAGGGTGGAACCACCGTTAATGGAAAAACTTCTATCAGATTCCCTATCTTGCCGCAAAGTGATGAGGATGGGTACTAAATGGGAAACGATTGTTTTTAAAACGCTGACCGACTGGCACCAGGAAGTACAGGTGCCACCACCTGCGCATCCACTGATCAGCCTGGTTGACTTCAGTGATATGACAGCTCGTGAAAACAGACAACCTCGGCGGATCAGCTATAATTTTTATAAGGTTTCTTTTGTGGAGCAGTCGCCCACTAAAATGAAATATGGGCAGCGGGCTTATGATCTCACAGAAGGCGGGTTGTGTTTTATTTCTCCCAACCAGTTATTGACAGATGATGGTTCGCCGCATCTGTTTACTGGTATGGCCTTGTATTTCCATGCCGATCTGATTGCCAAACACCCCCTGGTCAAAAAGATAAAACAATATGGTTTTTTCTCTTACTCGGTGGCTGAAGCTTTACAGGTGTCGGGCAAAGAACGGGAAACCATCATTTCTATTTTCAAACAAATTGAAGAAGAACTGCAATCACCTATAGATGCTGTCAGTGATGAGATCCTGATCTCTTATATTGAATTGCTGCTCAACTTTGGTGACCGGTTTTATAGCAGACAGTTCCTTACCCGCAAAGTGGCGAATAACGACCTCGTGGCTAAAGTAGAGTACCTGTTAACTACCTGGTTCGAGGAAGGAAACGCGCAACAGCATGGATTGCCGACTGTACAATTGTTGTCGAAACAATTGCACCTGTCGCCCGATTATTTATCAGATATGTTGCGGGCTTATACGGGTCAAAACACGCAACAGCACATCCATAATAAATTGATTGAAAAAGCGCGGGAGTTGTTATCGAATACCAGCTTAAGCACAGCAGAAGTAGCCTATGCACTGGGTTTTGAACATCCGCAGTCTTTCAATAAGCTGTTTAAACAAAAGACCCTGCTTTCGCCGATGGAGTTTAGGGAGACGTTTAATTAGTAGTTGTAAGAAGATGTTTATAGAACTGTCTTTTGATTTTACAGCTTATGAAGCAGGAGGTAAGAAGTAGGAAATTCAAAAATTCGAGAGCCTCCTACTTCTTACATCTTACTTCGAAAACTTAGGTTTTAGTTCCTTAATTAACTTACCGGCTGCAATACATTTTCAGTAGCTTCTACGATCACCGCCGCTACTTTGGCTGGCTGCGACATAAATACCACATGACTGCCTTTTATTTCGGTTACTTTGGTATTGGAACGTGCATACATGTTCCGTTGAATATCGGGCAGTATCGCTTTGTCGTCGGTGGCTACAATGCCATAGGTGGGTTTGTTTCTCCAGGCGGCATTGGTAATATTGGTGCCAAATGCACTGCCGTAAAAGGCGCCTTGTGAAGCGTACATAAAATCGGCATCGGCTTCGCTCAGGTCAGCACAAAAACCAGCATGGTACTTTTCTTTAATAAAATACAGGATGCCATTTTCATCGGGGGTGATGCCGTTCTCGGGGGCAGGAGGGATTGTTTCGATCCAGGTAAGCGCAGATTCACCATTATCAGGCTGGAAAGCGGCAATATATACCAGGCCAGCTACATTCGGGTGATTACCGGCTTCTGTGATCACCGCACCGCCCCAGGAGTGACCGGCCAGAATAGTAGGCCCGTCTTGTTTGTCCAGGACCAGGTGGGTAGCCTTTACATCGGCTTCCAGGGATGATAAGGGATTTTGTACTACAGTTACATTGTACCCTTTTGCGGTCAGCTCGTCAAAAAGACCTCTGAAACCTGAACCGTCGGCGAAGGCGCCATGAACTAAGACTACATTTTTAATGGTTGACTTTTCCATGTTATTTGATTGTTGAGTGTGTTTGCTTGTTCAACGATACAAAGATGCTACGGAAAAGGGTATAGGATTTTGAGCTGTTTTCCCGATCGGTTGTAATTATTTCCCTTCTTTTGCCACCGGGCTCGCATTACGAAAATCTACAGGCGACTGGGTAGTATGTTTTTTAAAAAAGTTCGAGAAGTAAGATACGTCTTCAAATCCTAATTCAAATGTAATTTGTTTTACGGTTTTGTTAGTATATGTCAGTAATCTTTTGGCTTCGATCAAAATTCTTTCCTGTATTACCTGTGAGGGTGTTTTGTTGTTATAGATAGCAAACAGGTTCGACAGCGTTTTGGGCGATTTAAACAGCTGCTGCGCATAAAAGCTGACGGAATGCTCTTCTTTGAAATGCGTTTCTACCAACAAATTGAATTTTCTTATCAAATGATATTTTTCTTCCTGCACTTTTTTCTCCGGCACATATTCCGACCGGGCTAACCGGGTTATATAACTTATGAGGCGTTTCAAAAGGGCCAGCAGCATTTCGTTCTGGATATTATCTGTTGTTTTAAACTCATCCATAAAAACGGCCGCCAGGAGCTTCAGTTTTTCCTGCGCTTCTTCATTGAGCGGTATCAGAATGTGATCGGTACTGCCAAAGAGAAACCCAACACAGCTTACTTCTTTATCATGATCGATGAGGCAATAAAACTCCCGGTTAAACTGCCAGGCTATAATTTCCTCTGATCGTTCAAACGAAAACGACTGATTGAACAAAAGGGTCAGCAGGGTATTGGGCGGAAAATCATGTTCCGCACCATCTATAGTTACGGTTTGTTTTTCACCAGGGTTCCACGCTATGGTAAAGTATTTGGTGAAACGGTCACGGCTGAAATATAAACGATCGAAATTGGGTTCATTCCTGTATAGTAATAAATCGCCACCTGTTTTTTCGTCCTTAAGAAGGTACCTCATATATGCAAGCTACATGATAAATGTCAAATTCTGATTGCGGCCAAAAGGTCGGTTAATATTTTGCTTACCTTGTACATACCAGCCAAAATACCACATCACATGCTACAGGATTCCAACACCTTGCAGCATAAGGCTGCTGACATTCATCCAAACGTTTTACTGTTAAATGGCCACCCGGCTGTTACCCGGTTTACTTATTACAGCAGCAAACAAGGTTCCTTTTTTATAGAAGAAAACAGCCTGCTGGTTGTAAAAGAAGGGGCCCTCAACCTCAAATCCGGTAACCTCGATCATATCGTTCATAAACGCCAGTTGATTGTTTTAACGCATAATACCCTGGTTGAATGGCAAAGTTTTTCAGGGTCCGGGCCAACAGTCTGCTTTCTGTTTTCATTTAATCAGCACCTGCTAAAGCAGTTTACCACATTTGCAGACTGGAAGATCAGCGGCAACAAGGTACCTCCCGGCACGGTGATGAGCAACCAGAGCAGCCATTTGCAAAAATACCTCGACTCACTGGAGCCTTATTTGGACAACACCACTACCGTCAATGGTTGTTTGATAAAAATAAAGCTGCTGGAACTATTATTCTGCCTGGCCGGCACCGACAGCTCCGTTCTTCCGTTATTATTACAACTCCCCAAAAGCGTTCGACCCAATATAAAAGCCATTGTGGAAGAACACGTCATGAGCGCCCTGCCATTAAGTAAACTGGCGGCCTTATCGCAAAGAAGCCTTTCCAGCTTCAGAAGGGATTTTTTATCTATATACAATATGCCGCCCTCCAAATGGATCAGGGAACGCCGGTTAAAAAAAGCCCAGGACTTATTATGCACTACACGTATGAGCATCACTGATATCTGTTACGCCCTGGGCTTCGAGAGCATCACCCATTTTTCAAGACTTTTTAAATCCAGGTTCGGCTTCCCACCCTCCGTCTATAGAACAAAATAATGGCTATTTGTCAGGTATGGCAGCGCCCTTGCCTATCCATTCTTTCACCTTTGCCACAAACTCGTCATGACTAAGCGGGGGCCGGGTGCCATAGGTAAAACTGTGTTGCACCAGTTTGTCGTGTTCCACATGTTCAATGATCTGGTCCATAGATTTAAAACCGGTAAATTTTGCATCCTTAAAGCTCATGGCCAGCTCGCGCGGGCTTTTTCCTTCAAAGACCATGGGCCGGGCGGCCGTAGGCAAATGCCAGTTGGGATGGCCGGGTGGCAAATGATCCCCATCGAGATTGGCCGCCTGGTGGCAACTGCTGCATTTCATGGCATACAGGCCTTTGCCATCAACGCCACGCTTTACACCCTGGGTGTGCAAATGACTGTCGTCGCCCTGCAAGGGCACATCACCAGCGGGGTGACAATTCATACACCGGGGATGCATAAACACTTTATAGGCTTCGGCAAAGGCGGCTTTTGATTCCGCTTCGCGTTGCTTTACTATTTTGTTGTTCATCATGGCCAGGTTGCATACAGCAATTACCCCGGCCATGCAAAAGGTTATTAGGTTACACTTTTTCATAGCAGCCTGTTCAGGATGATGATTTTTTTAATTCAGCCGCCAGGTGAATGGCCTTGCGGATGCGTTGATAGGTGGCGCACCGGCAGATATTGCCCGACATGGCATTGTCAATATCCTGGTCGGTAGGGTTGTTGTTATCGCGCAGCAAAACAGCAGCGGCCATAATTTGCCCGGTTTGGCAATAGCCACATTGCGGCACATCTATTTCCGTCCAGGCCGCCATCAGTGGCTTGCTTAACGTGTCATTCAACCCTTCTATGGTTACAATCTCTTTTCCTTCGGCCCGCGATACCGGCGCTACGCACGACCGGATGCCCTGTCCATCGAGGTGCACGGTACAGGCGCCGCATTGGGCCGCACCACAGCCAAACTTGGTGCCCATTAACCCGAGTTTATCGCGAATCACCCACAGAATGGGCATATCGGACGGTACATTTACATCGTATGATTTTCCGTTAACTGTCAATTGCATAACAGTAGTTTTATAGTGAGGCGTTTGAATAGCTTTTAAGCGTTTCCCATTTTCATTTTGTATATCGGCAAATTACGGATGCGTTTACCCGTAACAGCGAACATAGCGTTGGTAAGGGCCGGCATCATTTGTCCAACGGAAGCTTCTCCAATACCGCCGGGCGGCTCGTTACCGGGCACTATGTACGTATTCACCTCCGGCATTTCATTCATGCGCAGGATGGGATAATTATAAAAATTCTTTTGCTGTACCTGTCCGTTTTTGAAAGTGATCTCGCTGTACAAAGCAGCAGACAAACCATACCCCACACTGCCTTCCATTTGGGCCACCACACCATCGGGTTGTATGGCGGTGCCACAATCAACCACACAGGTAACCTTGTGCACTTTTACCATTCCGTTTTTGGGTACCGATACTTCGGCTACCAGGGCTACATAACTGCCGCAGGCTTTAAAGGCGGCAATACCACGTCCATGGTCCTTTGGTAACGGAGTGCCCCAGCTGCTTTTTTCCGCCGCCAGGTCCAATACCTTTAATAACCGGGCATCGTCTTTGTACAACAATCGCCGGTAGGCAACCGGATCTTTTTTGGCAGCATAAGCCATTTCATCGATCAGGCTTTCCATGGCAAAAATGGTGTGGCTCATACCCACAGCCCGCCAGTTATCGATCATAATGGGCCAGTCGGGTGTATTTACAGCAATCTTTTTATTCTTAAGCGCTTTTATAAATGGAACCGCCTGCATGCCTTCAATGGAAAATGTATCAACACCATTAACCACTGCGATCTTTTCAAACGGTCCACCCGTCATTACACTCTGGCCTACGCTGATCTGATCCCAGGATACAGGCATGCCATTGGCATCGAGCCCTACTTTAAACCGGTGCAGAAATGCCGGCCGGTACCGGCCGCCCTGAATATCGTCTTCACGCGTCCAGACGGTTTTTACCAGCTTGCCAGAGGCTTTGGCCACTTCAACCGCTTCACGTACAAAATCGGAGCGGGTGATGTTCCTTCTGCCGAATGAACCACCGAGAAAGCAGGTATGAATAAACACCTGGCTGATAGGCAAACCCGTAATTTCCGACGCGGCATGCTGGTCATCAGTCTGGGTTTGGGTGCCCGTCCAGATCTCGCACTTATCGGCGCTTAGTTTAACGGTGCAATTCAACGGTTCCATAGGCGATTGCGCCAGGAAGGGTTGAAAGTATTCCACTTCAACTTTTGTTACACTTTGTTTGAACAATTCGGCAACATTGCCTTCTTCCGTTGCCACAATACCGCCCTTATCGGCTCTCGCCTTCATTTCAGTAAATAAGGAGTCACTGCTGATATTGGCAGCAGCGCCCAGGTCCCATTGAACTTTCAACGCCTGGCGGCCTTTTTTTGCCGACCAGAAATCATCCGCCAGCACAGCAACTCCTGTTGGGATCTTCACTACCTGGCGAACTCCGGGTACGGCCAGCGCAGCAGCTTCATCGTAACCGGTAACTGTTGCGCCATTTACCGGCACCCTCGCAACCATTACGGTTAACAGATCGGGAAAATGGATGTCCATCCCAAAAACCGCCGTTCCTTTGATCTTTTCCTGCGTATCCAGGCGCTTTATTTTTCCGCCAATAATCTTCCAGTCTTTGGGATCTTTTAGCGGAATATCTGCCGGCGCTGGCAGTGCCATGGCATCTGTTACCAATTCGCCATAGCTGATCTTTTTATCGCCGCTGACAACATACCCGTTTGCTGTTTGACAGTCATCAGGGGCTACCTTCCACCGATTAGCCGCTGCCTGTACCAACAGATAGCGGGCAGTAGCGCCGGCTTTGCGGTACCGGTCAAATTCAGAATTCAAACTGGAGGAACCACCTGTTCGTTGGGTGGCATATACGGTATGATAATAGGCTATGTCGGCCGGGGCATGTTCTACCTGCAGGCTTTTCCAGTCGGCATCCAGTTCTTCGGCAATCAACATGGAGAGGGAAGTCCAGATACCCTGGCCCATTTCGCAATGGGAGAGGATTATTTTTACCGAGTTGTCGGAACCTATGCGAAGAAAAGCATTGGGGGCGAATAGCACGGGTTCTTTAACAACACCCCTGGTCCTGATGCCGGCCGGTACGTTAAACGCGATGATCAGTCCGCCCGCGGCAAGGGCTGTAGAACGAATAAATTTCCTGCGATCAATAAGCTGGGCATTGCTCATGGCGATTGGTTTTGGTGTTCCTAATGCAGGTTTCAATTCCTGTATAAATTTCGCCCGTAATGTGTCGGTTTACTTATCCATTCCATTCAATTTTATTGCCTTTCCCATTCAAATGGATAAGTGCCTGTATAACAACTTTTCTTGTTTCAGCACTTCAAGCCCTTACGCCTTAACTATTTATCCCGGTTTTAGCCGCTATTTGCTAAATGCCGAATTTTAGCCATCCATTAATTACATTAAACTCACTTCTATGAAATCACTTACCTCGCTCCTTAAGCGAACAGGCTGCCTATTATTCCTGTTTCAGCTGATCATGATACCATCCATGGCCCAGATAAGCTGGCCACCATCACAGTTGCTTCCTTCCTTTCCGGCGCCTGCTCAAACGCAGGACCTCATCACCCTTCGCGAAACAAGTACCCGTTGGGAAGGCGAGGGGCCACTGCTAGGTCATAAAACCGGCAGACTGGAATCTGATGGCTGGCTTTGTCAAACCGGCATCGATGCTCCCAATGACCATATGATCTATGGACCATATGATGCAAGCATTCCCGCCGGACCTAACGTAGCAGAATTCAGAATGAAGGTGGATAACAATACCGCCAACAACGATCCGGTTGTTGACATCGACGTAAGAAATGCCACTACCGGACAGGTGCTGGCTTCACAGACCATCACGCGGTTACAATTTCCTATTGCAGCTGACTATGTAAATTTCACGTTGCCTTTTACCATGCCGGCCGATAATCAATCCATCGAATTGCGGGTATACTGGCGCGGTACCTCCTATACCAAGGTAGACTGGGTAGCGGTGCAGCAAAATGCATCATCGGCCGAAATGTATTTGTTCGCCTCGCTGAAAGGCATCGTTAACAGAACAAAGCCCCGCATCTTTTCCTATGAAGGCGATGCATTTGCCGAAGGACCTTATACCTGGCTGCAGTCATTAGGATTGAACTACACTGAACCGGCCGATAAATGGAGTCTTATTACTAAGTACCGCAATGAACTTTCCGGACTGATCGTATATGACCCGGCACAGATCCATACAGTAAACCTGGCCACCGTAATGGCCAAAAGCAGAAAGGCATTGATCGCTTCGCCCTTGTTATTAGCACGGTTAACTGCGGCGCCTTATAATTTACCTGTGCTGGTTGATCTGCGCGGACAATATACCAGCAAACTGCAGGTTTATCAAACCCTGTTCAATACGTATTGGCCTACTATCGATCACCGGTTATTAATTGGATTGAACCCCGATGCGCATAAGGCGGCCTTACGGGAATATGCCACCGCACTGGGTGCTGCCGTTGTATGGCTCGATCCGAATGTGGCAGCGGAAAGCACCCTGTTGAACAGCTTTCTGTCTTCCATGCCTGCGGGTTCCAACTTTATGGGCTGGTGGCCCGAAGAACAACCGGGCGTACAACGAACTTCACAATATGGCATTACCACTATCGCCAGCGACTGGTGCAGCAACTTAACTATGCACAGCGGCACACCCCGTACGGTAACCCTTAAAGCGGTTCCACCCAAACCTATCCTCCAAAACAAATTGTATGTGGCCTTTATTTTGAGTGATGGCGATAACCTGCAGTACATCGAGCACCTGATGCGCAAGTTGTGGAATAATCCAGACCGGGGTTCCGTGCCTATGGGCTGGACGTTATCGCCCGCCATGCTGGATGCGATGCCTGGCGCACTCAATTATTACTGGCAAACAGCTACTGATAATGATAATTTAATTTCAGGTCCCTCCGGCTATGGCTATACCTATCCCAATAGCTGGCCCAATCAAAACCTGTTGAATTTATTTGCCGCAAAAACGGAAGACTATAATCGCCGGGCCGGTTTCAGAGTGATCACTATCTGGAATACCATTACCGGCGGCATTAATCAAAATGTTGGACAAACCTTTGCCAATATAGCCCCTTCGTTATTGGGTCTTACGGCACAAAATACCGGTGGCGGGTTAACTATTTATAATAACAGTTTGCCGGGGATGGCGCTTTCCTGCAATTACTGCACCAGTGAACAGGCGATGAAAGATCATATTGCCAGTGCAGCGACGGGCTGGAATGGCACCTCACCGCGTTTCATCATTATTCAGGCGCAACCCTGGACGGATATAAAACCCACCAATTTCAAGAATGTGGCCAACTCCCTTAACAGCGATTATATAGTGGTGCGCCCTGATCATATTTTCCAGTTGATCAGGGAAGCAAATGGGCTGCAGGTGAACCCGCCCGTAAATGCCTGCCGGTTTAATCCGGTAACGAAGAAATAAAAGTCGCACCAAAGACCTGTAAGGTGCGCTTTTTGAACTTACCAGATCGGACCGATTATGCGCTCCTGACAGGTCTTCGCCTGCTTTCAAAAGAGACCTGTCAGGTCCAATTCAACTTTCAAATATTGCAAAACCCAATGATGGACCTTACAGGTCTTCGAGTTTTAACCTACGCATTACCGCAATTATTCATGCGTGTACCCGTGATTGTTCGAAGTAGGTATACTATACTCTGTAACAGATTGTATCACATAATATTATTTTCAATGTCTGGCATTGGATTTGCGTAAAAAATGCAATACTTTGCATAAGTATACCTAATATCTCTAATCCATTACCAATGAAAATGAACATTCTTTACGCTGTTTGTGCAATGGCAGTGTTGGCAGCATGTAGTGCGCCCTACCAGGCCCAAAAGTCAGTCTGGACAGTAAAGGAAGTGCAAGAATCATTTAATAAAGATTCGGCTAAAAAGTACAACACTAACTGCATTCTTTACCGCGGCACCGACAACCAGTCTCATTATTTTTTAAGCCAGTTTACCGACAAATGGGTTTTTCTTTCCATTAAGAAAAGCGAACTGTCTATGACAGATGAAAAACCTTTCAAAGTTGATTCAGCGGTAAAACTGGGCTACTATTACGTTGATCCTAATAATCATTTCGTAAAAACCCGGGATTTTAACTAACTAATTTTATCTGGACAGGTATAAATACCATTGCCAGATATGCCTGTTTAACTCGTACATAACCACATAGGCACAAGTTTTCCGCCTGACCGGAACAGCTGTGACCTATGTGGTTAAAAAAAATATCAATCGGGGCATTGCATTTTCTGTATCTAATTTTTATATTTCGTATTAATTATCAAGTGATCAATAATAAATCCGTATTAATCAATAAAAATCCAGTACCATGTGGAAATCTCTTGCCAACTCGCACCGCGTTTACCAGGGCGATAGAATAAGATTCAACAACGCCCCCCGCGAATTAAGCACCGGAAACTTATTCCAGGTTGTAAGAACAGACGAACATTATTTTGAAGTTTGCCCTGTTTCGCAAGAAGCCGACACGCTCCTCGATCTGTTTACCAGGAAAATTGTCAGGTATTTCGATGTAGGCTACCACCTTCAAATTGAAGTCTGGAACGAAGAATAAGCCCTGCATAAGAATTGACACGTATTGCAAATTTGATTTATAAATAAAATAAATAACATACCTTTAGCCTAACACAGTGTTAGCAATTATGAATTGTTGTTAAGTTTTGATTTTCGGTTATACTTATTCCACCCCCTTAGAATTCTCCTTATTACTTTCCGGCCCGCACGCACTATTCACCAAAAAATAAGTGATATGCTGGAAAATCTTTTCAACCTCGTCAGGCAACAGGCTGGAGATGCTATTATTAATAATCCCGCAATTCCCAATCAGCAAAATGAAGAAGCTGTACAGGAAGCCGGTCATTCAATAGTAGATTCACTTAAAAGCGCCTTATCAGGAGGACAGCTCAATGATGTTTTAGGCATGTTTGCAAACGGCCAGGCCAACGCCAGTGCGCCCGTAGTACAACAGGCTACCGGGAATTTTATGGAACGACTGCAAGGTAAATTCGGCTTAAACAACAGCCAGGCGGCTGGTATTGCCCAAAGCCTGATCCCCAATGTGATGAACCAACTGGCGCAAAAGACCGCCAACCCCAACGATAACAGTTTTGATGTACAACAGATCTTCAACCAACTCAGTGGCGGCAAAACCGCTGGCATGAACCTGCAAGGCATACTGAACAAGCTGAAAGGCGGCCTCGACAGCGATCATGATGGCGATGTCGACCTCCAGGACCTGAAAAGCCTATTCTCGGGCAGTGGTTCGCTAGTTGACAAACTAAAAGGCATGCTGGGATAAACCAGTCTACATTCCAACCCTTCATATTGTTCCTCCTTCCTTTTTTGTAGCGTGTATTGAAACATGCTATGTCTACCAACAAATATTCAAACAAAAAACCATCGATTATGAAAAACATGCTTGTCAGCCTGGCGCTGATCGCTTTTTCCTGTCATTTCGTTCAGGCACAATTGCCCGTAGGTTCTGTAGCCAATGCAGGGCAGTTGGTAACCCAGTTGGTAAATGCCATTAAACCTTCATCATTTACCAGCGCTTTCTCCGGCGCCAAGGAAGGAATTTTGGGCGATGCGTCAAAAATATCCAGCGCCACCGGCTTAGCCAGCACGGTTAGTTCACTGGTGGGTTATATAAAACCCGACATGTTTAAAACAGGCTCCACCGCCAAATCATTGCTTGACATGGGTACTAAAGCAAAAACCATGGCCGATGCATCCAGTCTGCTGAAGAATTTTGAAGGTGGCCTGAAACCGGAAGCTTTAACCAATGAGTGGTCGGGTATGCGTACCGGTTGGCTAAGCGCGCTGAATCAGTTAGCCCTGAACCAGGGGAAGTAATGTAAGGGCAGAAGGCAGAGGGCAGAAAGAAATACACTTCGTCGCGGCCCTTCTATACACAAGCCCTAAATTTTCCTTATTTTAGTAGGAATTAAACCTGCTAACAATGAACTTGCCAAAACAAATTGCCACGCACTTCAGAACATTGTATACCGGTGGTAACTGGACCGACGTTAATTTAAAAGACAGTTTGGAAGGGGTAACCTGGCAACAGGCCACCACTTCCATTTTTAATTGTAATACCATTGCAGCATTGATCTATCACATGAATTATTATGTTCGATTGCAAACGAAAGTATTGCAGGGGCAGCCGCTTGACGGGAGTGATAAATATGCGTTCGATGTGCCACCTATAAAATCAACAGAAGATTGGGAAAAATTAAAGAACGGCGTTTTTTCCGACGCAGAAACCTTTGCCACTTTAATTGAACAATTGCCCGAAGAAAAGCTGGATGAAATTTTCCATGACGAAAGATATGGCAACTATTACCGAAACCTGCACGGGGTCAATGAACATAGCCATTATCATTTGGGGCAGATTGTTCTTTTGAAGAAGATTATGGCTCAGGTGTGAAAGGGCAGAGACGAAAAGGCAGTAGGCAGTGGGCAGTAGGCAGTGGGCAGTAGGCAGTAGGGAAAACGCAGGCGGCGGACGCACCCATTCACGGCAACGGATTTCGCTAATCAAAATGTCGAGAATACAAGCGAGGTTGTATTTCTCCCCTCCACCGGAGGGGTTGGGGGAGGCCGTAAACCGGGAACCCAATAACTCAAGAACTAACAAACTAAATAACCCAACAAACCAACAAGAGCTGCGACCAGCGTGTTCAAAAAATTCACCTGATCATTCTTTATCCAGCCTTTTCGTTCAAGGGCGGCACCGAGAATGGAATCAGTCATGTTGCCAATAAAACCTGCCAGTACAATCCACCAGCCTAAGGGACTGTAACCGTAGGCGATAATATAAATAACAGCGATCAGTACACTGCCGGCAATGCCCCATAAAGTGCCTTCCAGACTTATTACCCCATCCAGTCCGCAGGTATCTTTTTTAAAGGTGAGAATATTATAGAAATTCTTACCATATATACTGCCCAATTCCGAAGACAGCGTATCAGCGCTTGCAGAGGCCAGGGAAGCCGCGGCAGCTAATTGCCAGGCAGACAGACATTGCGGATAGATCCAGGCCAGTAAGCCCGCTAATGCGGCCACACCGCCATTGGCCAGTACCTGCGAAGCTGTCCGTTGTCCTTTATTTTTTTCTGCTATGCCTAATTGCTCTTTTTTACGACGCCCCAGCGAAGTGGCCAGCGTGCCTGCCACAAAAAAAGCACCCAGAAAAATGATGCCGGTCACCCCAAGTCCTTTATACAACAGGCCCGCCAGTAAACCACCGGTAAATGCACCAGCGACGGTCAATTTCCTAAAAATGATAGTGGCCACTATGCTTGCTACTATAAAAACCAAAACGATCAAATCAGGTACCTGCATCGAAGCAAACTACTCCATCTATCACATTTGACCAATAAATTCCTTTGTTAATCCGGTTATTGTGCTGGTATCTATAAATAATACTTTTTTATTTTGCTTTTCTGCCGGTATTTTGCCACACAGCACAACCAGCCACCAAATTATTTTTGAATTTTCCATAACAAGCAACCTGAGTGAACAAGATCCCCGTTTTTTGTATTGCTTTATTAATCCAGGTTGTGGTTCAGGCCCAACCTGTGCATACAAGTAATAATAGCCCGGTCACCCCAATTGATAACTATTCGATCCTGCCTGATCATGGTTTCTCCTTTAATACAATACTGACCGATTCAACCCTGCGGTTTACAATAAATGATTCCATACGATGCCGGCAGGCTACCAGTTACTGGCTTAAATTGGTTATAGATAACCCTTCCTCCCAATTAAGGTCATGCCAGCTAAGGATATTTCCCGGTATGGCCAACCGCTTATATTATTTTGATGCCAATGCACGGCAATGGTTGATGGAAACCGCCGGTATGATGCCCGGGCGCGACAATGGCCGTATCAACCGGCGGGGAATGGCTTGTATATTGCGTGCTGACACTATTAACACGGTGTATGTGCATGTAGATCTGAAACACCTGGGGGCATTGGCGGGGGCATTTAAACCTGACATCCGGCTCGAAACCGGTGATTTTGCCAATAAACAGGAGCAACTGATATGGATCACCTGGGGCGTCTCACTGGCTGTTGTATTACTCTTTTTGCTGAACAACGTATATATCTATTTCAGTTTTAAAGACAGAGCCGTTCTTTATTATCTTATCGGGCAATTGGGCGGCCTGATCTATATGACTGCCCATAAACAGCTATTCCCGGCTTTTTTCCCCGATCCGGTGTTTACGACCGGTTTGCAACCGAATGGCAAGGCTGCCTGGTATGGGCTGAACGATCTGTTGCTGCATACAGGCATATTGGTGGTTATTTACAGCATTGTACAATTTAGCCGCTCGTACCTCAATACCCGGCAATCACTTCCCCGGTTAGATGTTATGCTTCGGTGGGGAATGCGGGCTTATCTGCTGTTGAGTTTTATTTTTGTGGTCATCAATACCGGTCTTTATTATATAGAACCGTACGCCTGGGTGATGGACAATGCGCTGCCTGTTTTTTTGTTTGTCGCCATTTTATATGCAGGCGTAGCGGGCTACCGGCGCCAATTGCCTGCCGCGCGGCCTTTTTTGGTGGCCAATGTGGTGTCGGTTGGCTGTATGCTGGCAATCCCTTTATATCACCTGGTAATGGATGTAACTGGTATGGGCAATCCATTTGTAAGATCCATCTTACCAGACCTGGTTTCTATTACCCAAACTTTTGGTTTTTCGGTAGCACTGGTGGCCCGTATGAGGTCTGTTGAACAAGAGCTGACTGCAAAGGAAAGAGAAGCCAGCCGGCTGGAATCGGACCTGCGCGAAATTACATTCCGGCATCAACTGATTGAACAGGATAAACAAAAGATCATTACGGAAATACAGTTACAGAAAACCCGGAATGAACAATTACAGGAGAAAATGGAAGCCAAACAAAGGGAGCTGACAGCTTCCAGTTTGAATCTCGTTCAAAAGAATGAATTGCTGGTCAAATTGCAAACCCAGATAAAGGAATTGAAAAAATTATATCCCGGCAAGAGCAAACAGGAACTGCAGGGTATTGAATCGCTGTTACAGACCAACCTGTTCCTGGATGCAGACTGGGATAAGTTCACCTTGCATTTTGAACAGGTTCACCCGCATTTTTTCGAAAACCTGAAAGCCCAACATCCAACCCTTACCAAATATGAAGTGCGGTTGTATGCCTATTTACACCTCAATTTGTCAACAAAAGAAATAGGCGCACTGCTTCATATTGACCCCGCCAGCGTGCGCCGGGCTAAATCAAGGCTGTACAAAAAAATGGGTATCCGGAATAGTGACAAAGCCGGTGAAGGTCCAGGTGAGTTGTGAGTAGTGAGTTGTGAGTTTGACTCGCCAATATTTATATATTCAATATTAATAGCACGCAGTATGCAACCATTAAACGCGCGGTTTGTATCCGCGGCCACCCACTCACCACTCACCACTCACCACTCACCACTGACAACTCACTATTTAATCTTATAAATAGCCGGCACTTCCAACCCTTCAATCTTAGCTGCCCTGGTAGCAGTAGCAGTAAGCGGATCGATGGCATAAATTCGCGCCTCACCGGCCGGGGTCGACGTAATGGAGGCATACACCTTTCCTTCTTCTACCAGCCATTGCGCGCCATACTGACCACCATGCACCGGTATATCGGCAATGTCGGTAACTGTTTTATTATTCAGGTCAATGATCGCCATTTTACAAATAGGATTGGTTACCTCAAAAGCACCCCAAACAGCATTGATGTCATCTGTACCGGGTAGTTGCAACCGGGCTACCAGCAGGCCATCGCCTGCATAGGCGGCGGTTAGCAATTTGGCACCGCCAGAGGCTGTTTCCACATCAAAGAAATAGGAGGGGTCAAATGATTGTTGCCCGTTTTTGATGCGCAGGATACCCGATTTCTTGGTTACCTGGGTATAACCGGCGGCAAAGCTGCTGGGTGATACGGTGTATATGTCGCCATTCTCGGCTTTCATCATACCGATCTGGTTTCCATACAAACCAATGGGACCGGTGCGCGAATCTTTTATCGTTGTTAATGAATCAAGACCAGGGTAACTGAAAATGGTAACATATGCGGTATCGGTATATTCCGTATTCCAGGTGCCGCCATCGAGCGGATAAAATGACACATACATTTTGTTATCGTTCACCACTATCGATGTAGGCCATTTGTTCAGCACATCCAACGGGCTCCACATGTATAAAGGCGTTAGTCTTTTTTTTCGGATGCGAATATCATTGGCATCAATCAACTGGATCTGGCAATCATAACTGCCGCCGCCCCAGGGAGCGCCAATTGCGATCAGGGTGCTGTCATCGCCCTTACCAAAACAGTCCATACGTTCAAAAGAGATCCTTCCTTTTTCATACAGGGCGCCGCCTTCATTTATACCATAACCAATACCCACATTATTGGTGCCATAGCTAAAGCTGAAAACGGTTTTACCGGCAGCGCCAAAATAACACCAGGCCAGCTGTTCGATCCCGTTTCCGGTTGAGGATACCACTTTGGCCGCATTGTTGATGGTATCCTGTGTAAGCAGGTAGTCGGAGGTAGCAGTGGCGCCTTGTGTACGTAAGGCAAGAATATAACTACCACCGGCCTGTAAAAAATGACTCTTCGGTTTATAACAACCACTAAGCAACACGGCAATGGTTAAAAGAATTAGAATTGTCTGGCTATATCTTGATTTGCAAAAACGCATGGTCATGTGTTTTACAATGAAAAATTAGTTATGGAAAAAGTATCTGAGTTTTACATTGAATGCCCGGCCGGGTTTCTGTAATTTGAAATTGTCGTACAATTTGGCATTCGACAAATTGGTGCATTCCACGGCCATGTTATACTTACCGTTTTGCAGGGAATAGGTAACAGCAGCATCCTGGGTAAACTGGCGGGGAATGATGAACTTGGTACCGGCGCTGCCCTGGCTTGGCCAGAACAGATAGAATTTCTCTACAAAATTGCCGCCCACGCCAAACGTCAGGGCATCATGCGAATAAAATGCTTTTTTGAGTTTGTAGCCCGCATCGAAACTGCCAAACAAATAGGGCATGTTGGGCAGGCGGTCCCAATAAGTATAATTGGGAATGCCGTGATCGAAGGTTTTACTATTCAATGTATTTTGATAGGTGCTGTTTACTTCAACAGTCAATGCATCATCATACGTATAACGAACGCTCCATTCAACCCCGGAAGTTCTTACGCTGTCCAGGTTCGAATAACGACTGATCTGTCCATCTGATTCCAGCCTGATAAAATCACCCGCTTTGCGATACAGGTAATTGATCTCGCCTTCCAGTTTGTGTTTATTGAAGGTTTTCATCAGCGCCAGCCCTACGTTGATGTTGTGGCTGTGTTCAGGTTTTAAATAGGGATTGTTTTTTAACAGCAATCCATTGCCGAACATTTCTTCCCCTTCGGGTAAACGCCAGGTACTTTCATAAGATGCTTTTACCTGCGCAAACGGGAAAACATAATACATGGCGGCCACGCCATAACCCGTTCTGTTGTAACTGGTCTTCATACTTTCGTGGGTGCCCCATTCGGCATCGACCGTGCTGGCACTCATGCTGAACTGCTTGGCAAACACCGTTGCTGAAAACCGGTTGCTGAGGGTTGAATATTTGTAAGCCAGTCCGGTTATGTTTTTAGACAAGGTATTGGGAATATCGAAGGGGATGGGATCGATGGCAATGGGGTCATCGCCCTTGCGCCGTGCATACGTGTAGTTATGGTTGAGGCTAAAGTTGTGGTTTTTGTTCAACTCGTAACTCAGGTTGGCGGAAGCCAGTGCATTGCGATCGTTAAACCGGAATTTTGTTTTGTAATAAGAGAGCTCACCGGAATTGCTGCCAAATGTTTTCACGGTATAATTTCCATACCAGTCGTACAGGCGCGAACTGGTATCGGTAATACCTGATTTTACAAAACTCATATTGGCGTTAGCCGTTAAGGTAAGACCCGGTACAAAGAAGTTTTCTTTTTTGTATTTAAATGTTGGAATGATTGAGTTGCTGGAGTTGAAGACCTGGCCCGATACAAGGTCCATATTCATACCGGTTTGCACTTCCTTTCTGTTTTCCGACACGATCAGCCCGAACAACAATTTGTCGGCAAATTGCTTGTTTACAAAACCGGCTTCCACCTGGCCCATCGCCGAGTGATAGGCATCGTGAAAGCGTTTTATTCTTAATGTATTGCCATAAATGCCGGTTTGCGGATCGGGTATTTGTACATCGATCTTATAATTGTTGTCACTGTAATTATAGAAACCATTCAGGTTAATGGTAAACCCTTTGTCGGTAGTATACCTGGAGTTTATGGAAGCCCGGTGTGTATTGAACGAACCAATGCTATACGAAGCATCGAGGTACTTTTTTATCTTCTGGTTGGTAACCACGTTCACAGCGCCGCCCAACGCATCGGAACCCAGGAAAACAGGCACCACGCCTTTATAGATCTCAATTCTTTCGGCCATGTTTATGGGCAGGTTATTCAGCGACAGGGATGAACCGAAATTATCCATTGGCATTCCATCCAGGAAGAACTTCACCTGTTTGCCGGTAAAACCATTGAGGGAAAAACTATAGTTCGAACCCAGACCGCCCTCTTCTCTTATTTTGACACCTGTGGAGTGGTTGAGCACCTGGTTAATGTCTCTGGTGGTGTTATGCAAACGGGTGGCGTCAATTGCTGTAACGGTATAGGCTTGTTCTTTTGCGGCACGCAAATCGCTTTTACCGGTTACGGTTACTTGTTTTAATTGTTTGGGCGTAGTTTTTAGCGTATCCTGCGCCAGGGCAGGTACAATAATGTTACTACCCAGTAGCAACAACAATACAGGTTTGTTCATCATAAACGTTTCGCGGGCTTTGGTTTAATCAATGCGAAAGTACCTGCCTGTAAACTAACCCGGGAGCGCAATCAGGAAAACGATTTACGAGAAAAGTAAAATCTCTTTTGCATGATGGAAATGTATTATGTAATTGCGCGGTCTACATATTTACGCTTAGAGGTGTTTTAGGAATTTTGGCAAAATAATGATTAACGGTAATACGAAACCGGGTATCAGTTGGTGCTTAAACTACCTTTACGCTACCACAGACTAAACCTTTAATGTAATTATGAACAATACCGGTATGGCAAAAATTGCCCTTATCGACAGTCATCCTTTAATGCGGGAATGTATCTCTAATTATTTATCCGGCTCTGATTATGCTATAACCCTGCAGGTGGATGACGGAAAGGAGCTAATTGAGCAATTAACCATGGAGAACGTTCCTGATGTATGCCTGCTTGAATTCAATGCGCGCAGTAAAACCGGGTATGAAACAATAAAAATGCTAAGATCGGCCTGGCCCAATATGAAGATCGCCATCTACTCCATGCAAACAGGGCCGGTAGAAAATAAAACACCCTCAGGTGCCGACGTCATCATCCCCGATCAAACTTCCATTGCAGCGTTTAAATCCACACTCGATAATCTAATACAGCAGTGAGTAGTGAGTGTTTTTAAGGGATCCCCTCCTGGGAGGGGTGGGGGTGGGTTTATAATGTTAATAAAAAAAGGGTACGGATCAGTACAAATCAGTTAAACGTTGATTAAAAACGGGACTCGCATAAGTGAAAAGGGATTGGGGGTAAATTAAACAATAGCGTGAGCATACCTGTTGGGATAACAACCGGAGAACCGGCATCCCTTTCTGCTAATCATTTCTCAACCCAATAAGATATTCATAAGAGAGGTAATTGTTTTCCAGGGTGGTGGATATATGCTGGTTTTTCAATAATCATCACCGAAAGGATAGGTGTTGTTTGAGGGTCAATTGTAAGTTAGTAAATATTTCGATATAAACATTAAATAGCATATTATTTAATGTTGCCGTTAGATTCAGTTGATTTCGATCAACCGTATAACGCTGATCCAGCTGGGTATTTGGCTAAATATTTGCTTTTCAGTAAGTAGTTTTATATATCGATGAACGTGAGAGGCCAGAAGGACGCAGTCAGCGGGCGACCCTCCTTCGCCAGGGCTTCGGCGGGCGAAGAAAATAAGCAGTCCGCCAGGGCGGACTGCGTTCCCGTTTTGATTTTGAACCACTGTCCCTAATGGTCGGGGTTCCTCCAATTGGCGTTCGGATTAACTTTAGATTTCCTTATTACCTCTAATAACCTCTAAAAAACCTTACAAATTTTCTACCTCCTTATTTTACGGTTATGGATCGGGTTTACTAAAATTAAATAAAATAAAGCATACAGCAGATAGCCAATAAATACAATGCGTATGCGATTAATTGTAATTTGCTTTTATAAGGAGAAAGATGCATTATTGGTGCTTGATGTAATTTGAAGAGGCAGTAGGCAGTGGGCAGAAGGCAGAGGGCAGAGGGCAGAAAGAAATACACTTCATCACGGGCGAAGCAAAAAGCCTTTAAACTTTGAACTTAAAACCCGGATTTCCGAACAAAGAACTTAATAACTTAATAACCCAAGAACCTACGAACTAAAAACTTTAAACTTTCAACTTTAAACTTTCAACTTTAAACTGTCTTTCCTGTCAACAAATCAACTTTCTTCCGAATAATAACCCTATCCCCATCCGTCTTAGCCAGGGAAAGGGCTTTTTCAAAATGCAGTCTGGCCTTCACGTTATCTATGCCCGTATACAATACACCCAACAACGTATAATAAAAATGATTACCGGTGAGGTTCAGCTTTTCTGCTTCTACAATGGCATCGGGTTTGCCATTGGCTTTTGAAAGGGCAAAGGTGCGGTTGAGGGCGGCAATAGGGGAGTATTCGATTTGTAATAACCGGTTATACAGTTGTAAAACGTTTTCCCATTTTTCGCGGGTATCGTTTTTTTGCGTGCTCCAGTAAGCAATGGCTGCCTCCAGGTGGTATTTGGATAATTGATTGCCCGTAGCGGAACAGTGTAAGAAATAACTGCCCCTGCTGATGAGATCTGCATCCCACAGGCTGGTATCCTGTTCATCGTATAAAACAGGTTCTCCCTGTTCATTCACCCTTGCTTCAAACCGAGAGGACTGAAAACACATAAGCGATAACAAGGCATTTACCGGTGGTTTATTGGTGTGTTTGTTTTCTACCAGCATGTAACAAAGCCGCATGGCTTCCATACAAAGTTCTTTGCGCAGGGTGGTATTATGACTGATGGAATAATACCCTTCGCTGAACAACAGGTAAATAGTGGCCAGTACGCTTTTCAACCGCTCGTCTATTTCAGAAATGCCTGGTAATTCTATAAGGATCTTTTCTTCGCGCAGTTTTTCTTTGGCCCTGAACAATCGCTTGTTGATGGTCTCTTTATTGGTTAAAAAAGCATCGGCAATTTCTTCTATGCCAAAGCCGCACAAAATGCGAAGCGACAATCCAATTTGTGCTTCCGGCGAAATAGCAGGGTGACAAAGGGCAAACATCATTTGCAACTGGCTGTCGTTGATGTTTTGGGGCGACAGATCGATTTCGTATTCGGGAAGGGTGGCATTGTTTTCGCCTGCAGTGGCAGGTGTCACTTTATTGATAAAAACAGCCTGCCGGTGTAAAAAATTTTTGGCTTTGTTTTTTGCAACCGTATACAACCAGGCAATGGGGTTGGGCGGAACGCCCTTCAGTCCCCAAACCTGAACAGCCAGCATAAAAGTATCGCTGGTAATGTCTTCGGCCGTTTCCATTTCATCGAAGCCAAAACGTTTGCATAGTACGGCAACGATCTTCCGGTATTCGGTCCTGAATAAGTGTGGTATTAATTCGGGATGTTGCATAACAAAAGCCAGTCAAATTAGTCAATTAATTACTGACCAGTCTGACTGGCTTAATTTATTAATGTGTTCCATCGCCTTTGGCAACCTTTCTCACTTCCACGCTGTTGCCATCGCCTTGTAAAACCGGGCAGCCTTTGGCAAATTCAACGGCTTCTTCAACTGAACCGGCTTTTACAACCATGTATCCGCCAATGGTTTCTTTAATTTCACCGAACGGGCCATCGGTAACAACGCCCTGGTGCCACACTACTTTGCTGTCTTCAAATGGCAAGCCATTGCCTTCAACAAATTTTCCCTGCGCAGCAATGCCACCGATCCAATCCATGGTTTGTTTCATCCAGATCTGCATTTGTTCGGGTGAAGCAATTTTTTTACCATCCTGATGCCTGAGGATCAACATGTACTCATCCATGATTTGTAGATTTAAGTTATTGAATATAAAAATTATACCCTTACTACAATCGAGGTTGTTTCAATTGGACAGGCTGGTTGAAAAATTTTCTTGAAAAAACCATTCATGGATTCTAATTTTTCAGGTGCCGGATATGGTGTAACTTATAAGACACTAAAATTACTTCAGCTATGAGAAAAGCAGCGTTAGCCGGCCTGGCGTTCGTTGCCTGTGGGTTTGCAACGAATGCCCAATTCTCTGTTACGCCCAGAGTGGGTATTGAACAAGCTTTTAATTGCGTAAAGTACAACAACACGTCCTGTATTAATCCAATTTCGCCCAACATCTCGCCGCAGGTAGGTCTGAGGGCCGATTATCAATTCAATAAAACGCATGGCCCGTTTGTAGGTATTGCAAGCAACCGTTCCCTTGTCAACTATGAATTTACCAATCCTGAAACCGGCGACAAAGAATATTCGTCTGCCCGGGGCGACTGGAAACTTCGCCTGGAAGCCGGTTACCAGGTCAGCAGCAAACCCATTTCATTGGGAAAAAAAGCCAAACCCACTACAACGAACGTATCTACTGAGGGTTTAAGTCCGTGTGCAGCCCGCAGAATGCAGGCACTGGCCGCTGTACCCCAAAAACCGGTGATGAACCTGCGTATTCAACCTTATGCGGGAATGGCGTTTGTGCCCAATCCCGAAGAGGCTATTACTACTTCCATGCAGTCGGGTGAAACGGTGTACCAATATCATGCGGGTAACTATACCTCGGCGTTTATTACGGGGGTGAACCTGGCATTCGCCAAAGGCAGCGTGAACAAATATGTGATTGGCATACAATACCTCAAAGGCATTGGCAACACCCATACAGAAACGCTCAGCACTACTATCGAAAATAAATTAACTACTACCACTTTGTCTTCTTCATCGGCTGCCTGGAATATCAATATAGGCATCCCGCTTACATTTAGTAAAAACAAACAAACGGCAGCAGCGCCGGCAAAAGCCGTCGTGCCTGTCAAAGCCGAAACTCCCGCCAAAGTAGAAGCGGCAAAGCCTGCGGCCACCGCACCGGCTAAAAAGTCGTGCAGCTACTACAGGAGCCGGTGTTCGCATTGGGATTGATGGGAAGGCAGAAGGCAGAGGGCAGAAGGCAGAGATGGTTTCCGGCTTTCGGGAACCTATTGTCGAGTGCTGAAAGCCCCATCCAAATGACGGTTTCACGGTATAATTTAGCCATAAAATAGCCATACGTAACAGTAGTCAGATCTATCTGTTATTCATGCCATTATAATAGATATTCCATAGATATCCCACAGATATCCCGCAAATCATCCACAAATATCCCACCTCTTATAAGAGGCGGGATATCTGTGGGTCATTAGCATTATAATTTTAGCTAATATCTATAATACCCATATGTATAGGCAGAATACAAGAAGGATCAATCTTATAGTGTTGCTAACTGTAACCTGGAGTTCGGAGCTCTGAACTTAAAACTTTAAACTATTTCCGTTTCCAGCCAATAAGGATAACTCCTATAACAACCAATACTGTACCTACAATTTGTGCGGTGAAGATCTTTTCGTCAAGGATGAAGTGTGCCTGAATGATGGTGGAAACCGGACCAACAGCCGAAATAATGGCCACATTGTTGGAACCGATCTTTTTCATACCGGTAGACATCATAAAAGTGGGTAATACTGTAGCTAAGGTAGCGAGCAAAATACCGTACCAGATAATGGGGGTGCCGCCCTGTTGCAGGTCGTGCAAACCGCCGCCGTTTAATGTAAAATGCGTAAATACCCCTGCGGTGGAGGCCAGCATGGCATACGCGGTAAAACGGGTAACCCCTACAGACGGGATCATACGGCCGCTGCCAACGATATAAACGCTATAGGTAATGGAACATAAAAAGATGAGAAAACTACCCCAGAGGAAATTAGGGTTCGAAATATCGATGTTAAACTCGCCAAAATAGGCAATGCCGATGCCTGTGTAGGTAAGCAGCAGGGCTATTTTTTGGGTGCGCACCACAGGCTGTTTAAAAACAAAGGCATTGATCAGTACGGCGAAGGTGGGATACAGAAAAAGGATCAGCCGTTCCAAACCGGCAGTAACGTACTGCAACCCTACAAAATCGAACAGGCTGCTGAGGTAATAACCAAATAAACCCAGCCCGATAACGCCCAGCCACTGACGGGTGGTGAGGGGAGCCAGCTTTTCTTTCCGGGCCAGTAATACGGCCGCCAAATAAAAGGGAAAGGAAAAAGACATGCGCAACATCAGCAGGGTAAGGGCATCCATATGCGTGTGCGCAAAAGCCACTTTTACAATAATGGCTTTTGTTGAAAACAAAATGGAACCTATGATGGTGATAAGGAATCCCGCTAGTGTGACTGTATGTTTTTTCCCTTCCAAATATTAAATCTTAAACAGATACATTAAAATCTCTCAGCGCATCATTCAAACTTGTTTTCAGATCAGTGCTTGGTTTACGCTGACCAATGATGAGTGCGCAACTTACATGGTATTCGCCTGCAGGGAATTTTTTTGCATAAGTGCCGGGAATAACCACACTGCGTGCCGGTACCCGTCCTTTGTACTCAACAGGGGTGTCGCCGCTTACGTCGATGATCTTGGTACTTTGTGTTAATACCACGTTGGCGCCCAGTACCGCCTCTTTTTCAACCACTACGCCTTCTACCACAATACAACGGCTGCCAATGAAACAACCATCCTCCACAATAACAGGGGTTGCCTGTAAAGGTTCAAGTACGCCGCCAATACCTACGCCACCGCTCAGGTGAACACCTTTGCCAATCTGGGCACAACTGCCTACAGTAGCCCAGGTATCAACCATGGTGCCTTCGTCTACATAGGCGCCGATATTTACATAAGAAGGCATCAGTACCACGTTTTTGGCCACATAGGCGCCATAACGTGCTACCGCATGGGGAACAGCGCGTACGCCCAGCTCTTTATAATTTTTCTTCAGCAGCATTTTGTCATAGAACTCAAATGGCTCCATAGTCCATGTTTGCATGGGCTGGATGCCGAAATACATGAGGATAGCCTGTTTTACCCACTCATTCACCACCCATTTGCCATCTGTGGGCGAAGCCACACGCAAACGGCCCTTATCAACTTCTTCAATTACAGCTTTTACCGCATCGGTATATTTATTTTCTTTTAATAACTCGCGGTTGCCCCAGGCTTCGAGTATCAGGTCTTGCATTTCTTAAAATTTTTGCAAACATAAGTCAAACAGGGCACAAGACATAAGGTTTAAAATTCAGTTAAAGGTAATAAACTGATAAATTTCAAGGTATTGGTGCATTGCCGCGGTTTTTCTATTTTGGGGACTTTTTTACTTTCTACAATCATGCGGACCCTATTTTTTATCATTCTTTGTTTAATTACCCCCCGGTTATTCGGCCAGGAAAAGCAGCTTGAACAGGCCATAGGCTGGAAAGGCAATGCTATTGAACTGCAAACCGTTTCAGATAATGCGAAGCAACAATGCGGTTTGCTGGTGGCGAATGAGGACAGCATCCGGGTGAACTGGATAAACAGCAATCTGCAGCTGGTAAAGCAATTCACAATTGAACGCAAATACCAGGAGCTGTTGTTGGGCGGATTTATTAAAGAAGGAAAAATGTACCTCTACCATCAAATCCCCGAGGTAACCTGGGTACATGCGTGGCAACTGGACAGCGCATCGGGGAAAGTGACCGAAAATGATATACCTGTTAAATTTACAGATGAAAACATTGTAAGTACTGTAAACTGTGGCGGTCATTTTTTATATCTGACCATTAGCCCCAAAACCACCGAGCTGATCCTGTATGACTTTACCAATGAACGTGAATTTTCTACCATACGGTATAAATTCGATGAGGTGCACTGGTACCTTCAAAAAAAGAAGTTCCCAGTACCAATTATTTTTCTATGCTGGTTGATGCCAATTCGGGTGAACACGTAAAGGGCGAGCCGCCAACTACCCCCAATAAAAAAATTGAACATTTTTCAAAGGACCTGAGGATGCCGCCCCTGGGAGAAGCGCTTTTTATGATCAATGACGGATATTATTATGCATATTATGATAAAAAAGAGCGTAAAGCTATGATTTTCCACCTTTAAACTATTTGCCATTTTGACGTTACATTTGCAGCATGGATTTTTCACACGACGTTGATCATTGCCTAAAAGTATTGCAGGGTGGGGGATTGATCCTTTACCCCACCGATACCATCTGGGGCATTGGGTGCGATGCCACCAATGCAACGGCTGTTAACCGCATTTTTAACCTGAAACAGCGCCCCGAGGCCAAAAGTATGATCATTTTGCTGGCCGATGAAAAGGAGCTGATGCAGTATGTGGCGCATATTGACCTGCAGGTTTTCGATTACCTGGCCAAGGTTAAAAAACCCACTACCGTCATTTATGAGGGTGCCATCGGGCTGGCCGATAATGTGATCAATGCCGACGGAACCGTGGCTATCCGCATTGTAAAAGATACTTTTTGCAAACACCTGATCAAACGGCTGCGAAAACCCATTGTATCCACTTCCGCCAATATCTCAGGCGATCCCTCGCCAGCGATTTTCAGCGATATTTCACCGGCCATCTGGCAGGGCGTGGATTACATTGTGCAACACCGCCAAAAGGAAACTACCCAGCATGCGGCCTCTTCTATTATAAAATGGAATAAAGACGGTAGTGTAACTGTTATCAGAGAGTGACAGCCACGATCAACAAACTAATTGAATGAAATTTCTCGTAATACAAACCGCCTTTATTGGTGACGTGGTACTGGCAACCGGCATAGTGGAAAAACTACACCGTTTTTTCCCCGAAGCCCAAATTGATTTCCTGGTAAGAAAAGGCAATGAAGGCCTGCTGCAAAACCATCCCTACCTGCACGAAGTGCTGATCTGGGATAAAAAAAGCGGCAAGCTGAAAAATTTATGGAAGCTGTTACAGCTGATCCGTAAACGCCGCTATGATAAAGTAATAAATGTTCAGCGCTTTGCCGCTACCGGTATACTGACTGCTTTTTCGGGCGCCAAAGAAAAGATCGGGTTCGATAAAAACCCGTTAAGCTGGCTGTTCGATAAAAAAATAAAACATGTTATCAGCGACGTGAACCATCCCATTCACGAAGTTGACCGCAATAATGAATTGATCAGGGAATTTACCAATGGGGAAGTGGTAAACCCGCATCTGTATCCCTCTTCACAGGATACAGCCAAAGTGCAGCCATACATTAAGCGGCCTTATATCACCATTTCACCCGCATCGGTATGGTTCACCAAACAATTCCCAAAAGATAAATGGATTGGGTTTGCAAAGGAAGTACCGGCGAATTATACCATCTATTTATTAGGGGCACCCGGTGATACAGCGCTGGGTGAAGAAATCCGTACCGCAGCAGGCATTGCAGCCAATGTGGTAAACCTGTGTGGCCAGTTGAGTTTTTTACAGTCTGCCGCGCTGATGAAAGAAGCAGACATGAATTATGTAAACGATTCGGCGCCCATGCATTTTGCGTCATCGGTCAATGCGCCGGTTACGGCCGTATATTGTTCCACCCTGCCTTCGTTTGGGTTTGGACCATTATCAGATAAACGTTTTATTGTAGAGGTACAGGAACCATTGTCGTGCCGCCCGTGTGGGCTGCATGGCCGGCCCACCTGCCCGCTGGGGCATTTCAAATGTGCCTACGGGATAACCAATGAGCAACTATTGAATAGTTTATAATTTATACATTTGCTGTTTGATGGATATAAAGTGCAACGATAAGGAACTGTTTGTTTTTAAAAAGATCGCCCATGCTGCCGAAGAGCTGGGCATGCCTACCTATGTAATTGGTGGTTTTGTACGCGACAAATTGTTGGGCCGCCCCACCAAGGATGCCGATATTGTTTGTGTGGGTGATGGCATTCAGCTGGCGCATAAGGTAGCAGAACGGTTCCAGCCCAAACCATCGGTTTCTTTCTTCAAGAATTTTGGCACGGCCCAGATAAAGCTGAAGCATTTTTATGAAATGCATGAAGGAAAAGTAGACCATGAGCATTTGATTAATGAAGAGGAAGAAAATAATAGCGAAGATCAAAACACCCTCCCGATGGATCGGGAGGGACGGGGGGAGGCCTCTGCACTTGAAATAGAATTTGTAGGTGCCCGAAAAGAGAGTTACCGCTATCACAGCCGTAACCCCGAAGTGGTGCCCGGTACGTTGAAAGATGATCAGGACAGAAGGGATTTTACCATCAATGCCATGGCCATTTCCCTGAACACGGCTGATTATGGCAAACTCATCGATCCATTCAATGGCGTGCTTGACCTGGAGCGCAAGATCATTCAAACACCGCTCGATCCCGGACAAACATTCAGTGATGACCCTTTGCGTATGATGCGGGCTGTTCGGTTCGCCGCTCAATTGAATTTTACCATTGCCCCTGAGACCTTTCAAAGCATCAAAGACCAGGCCGATCGCATACGGATCATTTCGCAGGAACGCATTACAGAGGAACTGAACAAGATCCTGTTAAGCGCCAAACCTTCTGTAGGGCTCGATCTGTTGTACCAATGCGGTTTACTGCATATCATCTTTCCGCAGCTGGTTGATCTGGCCGGTGCCGAGTACATCGATGGCCTGGGGCATAAAGACAATTTTTACCATACCTTACAGGTAGTGGATAATATATCAAAGCACACCAATGACCTGTGGTTGCGTTGGGCTGCTTTACTGCACGACATTGCCAAACCTGCCACCAAGAAATTTGAAAAAGGCCATGGGTGGACATTCCATGGGCATGAAGTGGTGGGCGGCAGAATGGTGCCCCGCCTGTTTACCAAATTAAAGCTGCCGCAGAATGAAAAAATGCGTTTTGTACGCAAGCTGGTTGAACTGCATTTGCGGCCAATAAGTTTAACCAAAGAAAATATCACCGATTCTGCCATACGCAGATTGTTGTTCGATGCAGGTGATGATATCGATGCGCTGATGTTGTTGTGTGAGGCCGACATTACCTCAAAGAACAAACAAAAAGTGATCCGCTACCTGGAGAATTTTGAGCTGGTACGCCAGCGGTTGAAAGAGGTAGAGGAAAAAGATCGCATACGTAACTGGCAACCACCCATCACCGGTGAAATAATTATGGATATATTTGGCCTTTCACCCTGTAAAATAGTGGGTGACCTAAAAAACTGCATCCGTGAAGCTATTCTGGATGGTGAAATTGATAACTCCTACGACGCTGCATACGATTTTATGATGAAAAAAGCAACAGAAATGGGGTTGCAAATTGTCAGGAAGGAGCCTTAAATTGCATACTTTGATAGTTGGGGAATTGTCTTATTTTTGACCCGAGGCAAAGGCACAGCTGGCACGATTATAGAGAATTAGATATCAAACAGGCTCAGTTAATCAGCAATAAGTTCCAAATAAAAATCAGAAACACGTAACCTGAAATTTCAAGTATGGCTGTTTTAAAATTCAGAATATATTTTGAAGAAGATGACAGTATCTACCGCGATGTTGCCATCAAGCACACACAAACTTTTTTGCAGCTTCATCAGGTAATACTGAAAGCCTACGAGTTTGATAACAAACATCAGGCTACATTTTACCGTAGTAATGATAACTGGCAACGCGGACGCGAGATCAGTCTGGCCCAATACGATAAGCCTTATAAAGTGGCACCATTGTTAATGGAAAACACCGCTATTGGTACGGAGATCAAAGATCCCAACCAGAAATTTATTTATGTGTACGATTTTGTAAAGAACTGGTCATTCCTGGTTGAGTTGATAAGCGTATCTAAAGAAGAAAGCAGTAAGATCGATTATCCCGCTATGGTTAAATCAGAAGGGATCGCTCCATCGCAATATGGCACTAAAGGTATTGCCGGTGACAAGCTCACCGAAATGGAAGAAAAATACGATCTAAAAGCCGGTACGGAAGGCTTTGGCACCGAAGGTGGTGACGGCGACGATGACGAAGACCTTAGTGAGGGCGAAGAAGCTGAAGAAGGCCAGGACGACGAAGCATAAAGAGAAAGGCAGAGGGCAGAGGGCAGAAGGCAGAAGGCAGAAGGCAGAGAAGGAAGCACTCACAAAAGCTGTATTTCATTTTCATATTTGTATTTGAACGTTTTGTTTTGGGTTCTCTACAAGCTCAGACAAATAACATGAATAATAAAACTTGCGTTATTATAGCCGGGCCCACCGCAGTGGGCAAAACGGCTGCCGCTATTGAAGTAGCCCGTCATTTTAATACCGAGATCATTTCAGCCGACTCCCGGCAATGTTTTAAAGAAATGGCTATTGGCGTTGCCAAACCCAGCTCCGAAGAACTACAACAGGTTCACCATTATTTTATCGGCACCCATTCTATTCACGACACCGTGAATGCAGCTGTATTTGAGCAATACGCTTTACAAACGATCGATACCCTGTTTCAACAGCAAAACGTTGCGGTTGTTACCGGGGGCACTGGTTTGTATATAAAAGCGTTCTGCGAAGGGCTCGATGATATGCCGCCTTTATCGCCTGAAATACGCACCGCCATACAGGAACAATACCAGCAATACGGACTGGCCTGGCTGCAACAACAGGTAAAGGAGCAGGACCCCTTGTATTATGCCTCGGGAGAAATTCTAAACCCGCAACGATTGATGCGGGCACTGGAAGTAAAACAGGCAACCGGTCAGTCAATACGCAGCTTTCAACAACAAAAGAAAATTAATCGTCCTTTTAATATAATCAAACTGGGCCTTGAACTGCCCAGGCCGGAGCTGCATACACGCATCAATACCCGGGTAGATAAAATGATGGAGCAGGGATTGCTGCAGGAAGCGCAGCAACTATTGCCCTATAAACATTTGAACGCCCTGCAAACGGTAGGGTACACCGAACTGTATGAATACCTCGATGGAAATATTACGCTACAACAAGCCATTGAACAAATAAAAACCAATACCCGCCATTACGCCAAACGGCAGATGACCTGGTTTAAAAAAGATGCAGCCATACAGTGGTTCTCTCCCAATGCAGTAAGCGAAATAATCGATACCATTGATGGGGCAGAAGGCAGAGGGCAGAGGTGAAAGGCAATGGACAATAGGCAATGGGCAATGGGAGAAAGGCAAAGGTTAAAGTTGAAAGGCAAAAGCGCATAAGAATGCCCGCCGTTTTAACCGGCGGGCATTTCTATTTAGATGCTTGTATTTCGGATTTCCTACTTCATACTTCCTACTTCATTTAAAACCGTGCCCGGGTTTCAATACTAAATGACACTTTACCGGTTGAAACTTCATAGTTTCTGCCCCAGCCACCACGGGGAGGTCTGCCTCCGGTACTCCATCCGCAGGGGAATGCAGAAGACGCACCTTTCTCGATCAGGATGGGGTCACAATAAGTGTGAAGCGCATCCAGCAGATCATCTGATGTGCCCGTAACCGTTGTAGTGACGGTTTGGGTGTGTGTTTCAGTAGCGCTGCCGCCAAAACTCAATCCTACTTTTTGTATGGTACCCGACACGGTAAAGTTTCCGCCATAGGTGCTGGTCATGGTAGACGTATAACTTGATGTGGTACCTGGATCATATTCATAAACGGCTATTTTCCATGTGTCCCCGTACTTCTGCATGTCAAAGGGTATAATTTCAACCGGAGCCGACAAGGTATACGCCTTCGGATTGGGTGCAGGGTTCTGGGCATCGGTAATAAATAATTCATCTGTGACAAGGCTAAAGCCTTTCTTTAAAGAATTAACGCCGGTTTTATCCTGAATAAAGAAAAAGGTTAAATCAAATTCCATATTACCGTCTGTCATATCGTCTACCAAACGATCACGCGTGGCCATATCATTTATTCTTACCGAAGTAATAAATTCAGCATAGTTGCTGTTAAATGGCCCCTGGTTAACACCATTGGCAGGATCGATACCATAGTAAATGTAGTCGCGCGCACAGGTAATGTTATGTTCAAATGCATACTGGGCCCTGAAATCATAGCGGGCATAATCTGTTGTACGGAAACAATACGATTCTACGGCCGCTTCCCTGGCATTGGGCTGGCTGTTTTCCGTAGCTTCCTGTTTGCTCGCAGGTTGATATGGCGGCACGTTACGGCCATCGAAATCGGGATAACGGAAATAGAAAGCTTTGCCTTTCTTTTCATATAAGATAGTACTGGCAATTGCACTTCTGGTAGTAGCAGTAGGGCCATCAAGAACCTCTACGCGCTCATTGGTTTTTACTATAACAATAGGCCGGTCGGGTTTTGAATTATAAGCCATTTCATACTGGTTTCCCTGGGCATCAAAGGCCAGCATCTTTTTTCCGGCCTTGATGTCTTCTTCATTCCTTACCCCTACAATAGGTATTTGATTGTCTGTATCCCAGTCATCAGCTGAAAAGTTTTTAAGCCGGGGAACAAAGATGGTTATCAACGGTAATTTATCATCAACCATAGAAGTGAAGGTTGTTGAACCGGCTTCGCCTGATAAATAATCGGCGAGCGTTTTATTGGGTTCAACCTGATTGTCTTTCACCATCTGATAAAGTACATCGTAATCTTTATCTATTTGTTTTACGGCTTCCCCTTTTATAAGCTCCCGCACCGTTTTTTTGGTGAGCGCTTTGGCCAGTGATTTGGCAAACGCTATTTTGTTTTCAAACTGCTGCGGGTTGTCATTGACAGCAGCAACATCATGTTGATTCTTTTTGCAGGATACCACTATTGCGCCGAGGCACAGACAAATAAAAAGCGTGGTAAAATAAGGTTTGTGAGTCATGGAATTCGGTTTATTTAGTTAATAGATTGTCTGCACGTGATGCGTTCAAGTGTATACACTATTTTCCCTGGTCAGTATTTACTGAATGACGCCTAAAATTCTGGAGTGTTGAAATCTGTACAATCAGAAAGGAAGCCGGGTGGCCACAGCTGAGTGAGTGAGATCAGCTGCCAAAAGAAGAAGGATCGGTTTCATTGGCAATGAAATTTAGGTTATACGATAAGGTTATCCCTGCTAATGTAACACATTTAGCAGGGATGAACCTAATTTTTTATCGATGTTCGGCCAATGAAGATTTGTCTGTAACCGGGCGCAGGTTTAAAATACCTTGAAACCTATTGTCAGCAAAATTTGTCCGATGTTGCTTTTTACATCTGCGTATACGTTTTGCTGTGGGGGTGGTAACCGGTAAGGGAAATTAGCATCCGTGGTGATGCTTTGTACGTACGTTAAATCGATGAAGATGCCTTTATCACGATAACCCAGTCCTGCGCTGATATTCGATTTTCCGGCTTTAACGGGATTGTCTTCGTATGGATTGCCATAATGAGCAAAACCCAAACGGCCCATAATGGTATTGAATTTCACCTCCATACCAAAGCGGAAATTGAAGGTGCTTTTGTACAGCTGTTTAACCGTTGAGTTCACCTGGCTGTAATAGGAATCATCATCACTTTCTTCCGCCGCACTAAAGCGTGAGGAGCCATAGGTTACATATTCAACATCAGCTGTAATAAAACCACGTTGCTGGGTAACATCTTCTACTCCATTAATTACATAGGCACCGCTTAGCATGAACTTCCAGGGTGATGAAAAGTCGTATTTGTAAAGGGGTGAAGCCCCGTAGTAATCGGAAGTAACGGAGTCAACCGGAATATTGGCAAACAGGTTCTCATGGTGTGTTACCATTTTACTTGTCACATTATCTTTTAACCCGTAAATGGTAGGGGTGTGCACGGCCAGTCCGAGCCTTAGCTGCTGGATGGGTTTAAAAATGGCACCCAGTTTGGCATTTATACCAGCGCCGGTAGTGGTAAGCATTTCTTCATACCGGTAGTATTTAAAGTTGTTGGATTCATTGTTGGTGGGATCCGATTCCGTGTATTCTGTACGACGTTCGTACTTTACAATGGGGATACCAATGCTACCGCCCAGGTAGAATTTATCCTGCAGGTTACCTGCATAGCCGAGTGCTATTTCGGTAATACCGCCTCTGGTGGTGATCCTGTTCTGCTGATCGATTGAATTCAGGTATTCGGGCCTGCCCAGCACCTGTTTAACGCCGCCGACAGTAGCTGTATCGATCAGGTAGGTATAAATAGCCATTTTAGTAGGCAGCGACAGGTAAGGGGATGCATAGGCATCGTCGATGCTAACGCCAGATTTGGAAAACTCATCGGCATATACTTCCGAACCAGAGCTGTAATCGTTATTTCCCTTATAGTAAATACTGTTATTGAAATTGGCGGCGCGGTTAACGGCAATGCTGAAAGCCTTGCTTACCCATTTGTTCTCAGGTGTATTGTTGGCTGAAACAAAGCCTGTGGTGCTCATATTGAACCGGTTGGCATTGCTGCTGCGGGTACTTGTACCCCGATAGTCGCCTTCACTGTGGGCCAGGGTAAAACCCGGCGTAAGTACTATTTCGCTGACTTTATAAAAGCCTAAACCGGCAGGGTTCACGAAGGTGGAGGTTATGTCTCCGCCCAGTGCACCTATAGCGCCGCCTATCGCCTGGCTGCGGGCTGTACCGGATGGTACGTTCCAACTCATTCGTATTACATCTTCGGGTAACTGTGCCATGGCCCGGGCGCCAATCAGTGTAAGAAAAGCTATCGAAAGGGTGTACTTCATGTTTCTTTATTGTAATAAAAACGGCAAACGTGAGAAGGGCAGAGGGCAAAGAAATTCTCCAGCTACCTGTTTTCACGCTTACACCTGGAAAAAGCAATATTACCTGTAGTAAGAGAAATACACTACAGCTTTTGCTATCAACTATTTTTTAAGGATTACTGTTTTTTAATACTGTTATTGTAGACAGGGAAAGGGCAACTTCGGCATTTTATCTCTGCCTTTTGTCCTCTGCCTTCTGCCCTTCTTAATGACCGCGGCTTGGTCTGCTTGGGCTACTACCACCACCGCCGCCACTGCTTCCGCCATAAGAACCTCCAGAAGAAGGTGAATAGGTTCTCACCGGTGCTGAAGATGGCGTATAAGTGGGGGTTGAACGCTGGCCAGGTGAGTAATAGCTGTCGTTGCTCCTGCGCAGTCCACCCGATGTATTACCATTGTTATTGCTGGTATTATACCGTCCGTTGGGGTTTGTATAAATGGGTCTGTTGTTGCTGGTATTGCGGGTACTATAAGTCCTGTTGGTATAGCTGCTCATGTTGAAATTACGAACTGCTTTATAGGCCACGGGGTTGCCTTTTGAGCCGCCCACAATGATGCCGCCAGCATAGGGATTATAGTAGCTGTTCCAGTAGTAATAGCTGTTAAAGTAAGGGTTGTAGGTGTTTATTGCCCAGGGATTGTAAAAACCCATGGCATAAGGCATTCCTATTCCATAACCACCGTAGAAGCCGCCGCCATAGCCCCCATAACCACCATAGAAGGATGGTCCAAAGGATGAATACGGAGTGTACGGGCTGTATCCGCCGTAATAACCGCCGTTGTATTGCCAGTCGTTATAATCATCGAACTGGTTCCAGCGGCTTCCATACTGCCGCATGCTCAGGTAATTGTCTTCAGGATTGGAATTATCGTACCGGCTGCCTCTTTTAGTGTTGTTGACAGTCACGTAGGAATCATCAGCAGTAGGGGCCGGTGAAAAATACACATCATCCGGCGTTTGTCCGCTGCGGTACACCGAACAGCTGGATAAGGCGATCATCGCCAGAATTACAGGGAGTATATTTCGAAACCTCATAGTAATGGTTTTATGCGTTTTACAGTGTAAATGCTACTTTTGCAGACTTACTGGCCAAACTTTAGGTAGTAAGTTTTAGTCAGTAGAACTTTTTCAAAAATAAAGTTACAATAAAAAGCCAGTAAACTGTAGCAGGCCGATTGTTAAAGTTTATCGATAAAAGGCTTGATAATGAGGGCAGAAGAGCCGTTTGAAGGTTCTTAAATTGTAATTAAAAAGCAAAAACCCGATCTATATAAACAATTAAAAGCATGAGCAAAGAGATCACCAGCCGAAGCACAGACTATTCGCAATGGTATAACGACCTGGTTATTAAAGGCGGCCTGGCCGATTATTCGGCTGTAAGAGGCTGCATGGTAATAAAACCTTATGGGTTTTCCCTGTGGGAAAATATGCGCGATGCCCTTGATAAAATGTTCAAGGATACTGGCCACGTAAATGCCTATTTCCCGTTGTTCGTTCCCAAAAGCCTGTTCGAAGCGGAGGAAAAGAACGCCGAAGGATTTGCCAAAGAGTGTGCGGTAGTAACGCATTACCGGTTAAAGGCCGATCCTTCCAAAAAGGGCGCCCTGATGGTTGATCCCGAAGCCAAACTCGAAGAAGAGCTGGTGGTTCGTCCCACCAGTGAGGCCATCATCTGGAATACATACAAAAACTGGATCCAATCATATCGCGATCTTCCCCTGCTCATTAACCAATGGGCCAACGTAGTACGCTGGGAAATGCGCACCCGCCTGTTCTTACGCACCGCCGAGTTCTTATGGCAGGAGGGGCATACCGCCCACGCTACCGCCAAGGAAGCCGTAGATGAAACCGTTCAAATGTTGAACGTGTATGCCGATTTCGTAGAGAACTGGATGGCATTACCGGTAATAAAAGGGATAAAAACCGAGAACGAACGTTTTGCCGGCGCCGTTGATACCTATTGTATCGAGGCCCTTATGCAGGATGGCAAAGCCCTGCAGGCCGGAACTTCGCACTTCCTGGGGCAGAATTTTGCCAAGGCGTTTGATGTGAAGTTCTCTGATAAAGAGAATAAGCTCGATTACGTATGGGCTACCAGCTGGGGTGTAAGTACCCGCCTGATCGGCGCCCTCGTAATGGCACACAGTGACGATGAAGGATTGATCCTGCCACCCAAAATCGCACCGCTGCAGGTGGTGATCGTTCCCATTTACAAAGGGGAAGAACAAAAGGCCAGGATCGACGAAAAGGTGCTGGAACTGGTAAAACAACTGAAAGCCCTGGGCGTTCGGGTAAAATACGACGATAACGACAACAGCCGCCCCGGTTGGAAGTTTGCCGAATATGAAATGAAAGGTGTACCCGTTCGCGTGGCCCTGGGTTTACGCGATCTGGAAAACAATACCGTTGAACTGGCCCGTCGCGATACCAAGGAAAAACAAAGCGTTTCCATGGACGGACTGCCAGAACGGATCGCAGCTTTGTTGACTGAAATTCAACAGGCTATTTTTAACAAAGCCCTGGAATACCGCAATTCGCACATCACTACAGTAAATAGCTGGGATGAATTTTTGAGCACCCTGAATGATAAAGGCGGTTTTATTTCTGCTTTCTGGGATGGAACTTCTGAAACAGAAAACGCCATCAAAGAAAAAACAAAAGCTACCATCCGCTGTATTCCGCTGGATAACCCACTGGAAGAAGGCGTTTGTGTTTTCTCAGGCAAACCCGCCAAACAACGGGTACTGTTTGCACAGGCCTATTAGTGAGTAGTGAGTAGTGAGTAGTGACTGGGTTCGCTAATTTTCAATTTTCTACAATTTTCGCGAACCTTATTCACAACTCACAACTGACTTTCCAATACAGGGATTTTGGGCTCCGCTCAGAATCCCTTTTTATTTTCATATCTTGTTATAACTAACCTAAAGAAATTCGTTAACCAAAAACACAACAAATGGAGCCATACAATCAAGCCGCTGCTACACCCAATGAGAATTTATTCGAACTGCAGGTGGATCAGCAAAGCATCAGCTACCTGGGTGAAACGGCCCGCTGGGCAAAGTTTTTATCGATTGTGGGGTTTGTTGTGTGTGGTATTATGATCTTGTTTGCCCTGTTTTTCGGGAGTATTATGGCTACCATCGGCCGAATCAGCAGCAACAGCGATTCATTCAGCAGTGCCCTGGGCGTGGGCAACTATGCTTTTTCCGCAGTATATATCATCATTGCTTTATTATACTTCTTTCCCTGTTTATACCTGTTTAATTTTTCCGCTAAAATGCAAATGGCTTTGCGTAATAACGATCAAACAAACCTGAATACGGCATTTGGCAACCTCAAATCCTGTTTCAAGTTTGTAGGCATACTCACTATTGTAGTGTTGTCGTTTTACCTGCTGGGAACGGTTGTAGTGGTTTCGGTAGCTTCGTTGGTGAAATAGGGCAGCAGCGACTTATGTAACCGGTAACCGGAAACCGGCACCCCAAAGCAAAGCTAGTTAGCAGAATAATAATTGTAATCTTTCAACAAAGTCTTCAGAAACTCTAAAGAATCCTGATCGCTGGTCATTTTAAGTTTCGACTGAATGCGATGGGCGATCTTGAGGGACAGGTCGTAGTCGTTGCGCTTTTTTACGGTTTCAATAATATTCTTCAGTGTATTGATGTCGCGGTCGCTTAACTGCATTACCTGCGGATAGCGGGGCTGATAAGTAGATTCCACCTCGGTAAAAACGGTATCCTGCCAGGAAGCACGCTTTTTAAGATCGATCAGGATGGTGCCCGCTACCAGGTCGCCCAGGCGTTGCGATTTGGGTGTGGCAATGATGCAGATCAAACCGGCAAAGATGAAAAACACCGACCACCAGGAGGAATAGCCGGAAATGGTTCCCAGGAATAAAAAGATCGGGAAGTCAATGATCCGGAATAACCAGCGAATGAGGTACTGACTTACAGAAGGCTCGCCGCCCTGCAGGGTCATTACTTTTATTTGCATGGCCATTTTTCCAACACTTTGCCCGTTCATTATGATCTCGGAGATCAGGTGGTAAAGGATAAAAGGCAGCATAAACAGTACCACCATCCAGGTTTGATGGTCCCAGTCGGCACTCACCAGCGCGCTCATGAGCATATTGCCAAAATATACGAAAGTGCCCTGAATGGTCACATCTATGAGCCAGGCAAAAAAGCGCCGGTGAAACGGGCTGAGGGCAAATTCCACTTCAATGTTAAAGCCGGTATCTAATTTTACTAACAGCATATTAAACAATATTCCAGGTTACAAGTTACTGGATACAGGGATAATTCCAAGAATCACCGTGCCACGGTTTTGAACCGAGACACGGTAATTCTGGCTACCATAACAAGAATTATCTGTTTACCAACGTTATAACGTTCAAAATTTTACTATTATATTTACTTGTGCCATTTAATTTGGGCCTGAATAGGTAGATTTGAAACTATAAAAATACGTCTGAGTGAGAGAAGGACTATTTATAAAGAAAAATATCGATAAGTGGCGGAAGTATCAATATGAAAAAACCACCGATCCTGATGAAATGGCGCAACAGTTCACAGAACTGGTGAATGACCTTGGGTACTCCAAAACTTTTTACCCGCATAGCAAGGTTACCCAGTATTTGAACGACCTGGCCTCCCGCATATACCTGAGCATTTACAGAAACAAACGGGAAGACACCTCCCGCATCGGCCGTTTTTTCAAAACGGAATTACCGCTTACAATCCGTAAACACCATCGCGAAATATTGTATGCCTTTCTCATATTCGTCGGTTTTGCAGTAATGGCCGCTTTTTCGGCAGCCCATGACGAAACCTTTGTCAGAGGTATTCTGGGCGATGGGTATGTAGAAATGACGGAAGACAACATTTCCAGAGGTGATCCTTTTGGCGTGTACCGGCAAACAAAAGCCGTTAATATGTTCGCCTACATTGCACTGAACAATATCTATGTCTCGTTCCGGGTTTTCGTATGGGGTTTATTCCTGGGCCTGGGCAGTGTTAAGGAATTATTTACGAATGGGGTAATGGTAGGTGCGTTTCAATATTATTTTTTTGCAAAACACCTGGGCTGGTCTTCGGTACTGGTGATCTGGACCCATGGTACGCTGGAGATCTCTGCCATCATACTGTCGGGCGCAGCCGGTTTAATAGTAGGCAATAGCATTTTATTCCCTGGTTCCCATAAACGATTGTATTCGCTGATGCAGGGGGCAAAAGACGGGCTGAAGATAATGATCGCCCTGGTGCCCATTTTGCTGACAGCTGCCTTCCTGGAAGGGTTTGTAACCCGTTATTCCTATTATACCATGCCCCGCTGGTCGAGCGTTTTGATCCTGGTTGCCTCATTAACTTTTATTATATGGTATTTTGTGTGGTATCCCATACAGGTACAACGTAAAACAAAAGCCGAAAAAGCTGTTGAATAAATTATTTGCCCTGTCAATGAATGTTGTTGTATCATACCGGTTATTGATCCCAGCTGTAAAAAACCTCAGGTTGATGGCCTGCCTGGTTACCCTGCTGGTATGTTCTCCATCGATACAGGCACAAACCGATACCAGACCAGGCACTATACTGCCACCGCCACCTGAATACCGCACCGTTCCCGATTCAACAGTTCGTCGCTTAAAAAATGAAAAAGATTTCGAATACGCCAATGATCCTGCCTACTGGGACCTTGAACAGGAAAGGGAACGCAAGCGTAAACGCGAACAGGATAACGGAGCCTATAAAAGAAGCATTTGGGATTTCTTCTATACTACTTTCTCCGGCGTTGCAATCCGCATCGTTAGCTATGTATTACTGGGTATTTTTTTCCTGTTTGTCATTTACCGCATTATGGTAGTGAACAAACTGTTCCTGTTCTATACTTCCAGAAAAGCAAAAGTAACTGCCGGAGCCGGTGAAGCCGTGGATATTGAAAATGACAACCTGGATGAAAAGATCAGGAATGCCGTGCAGACCGGTGAACACCGCCAGGCCATACGCCTTATGTATTTGAAGGCCCTGCAGATCCTGAACGAAAAACAATGGATCAAATACCATGTGGATGCTACCAATTATGAGTATGTGATCCAAATGAGCAAACACAAACTGGGCGACGATTTTGGTTTCTTAACCCGCATATACGATTATGTATGGTATGGGGAGTTCAAATTGACGCAGGAGCAGTTTGAGATAGTAAGTAATAATTTTAGCCACTTTTACAACGCAGCAAACTCTTGAAACCAATAATACGATATCGATTTCTGCTCTTGCTGATGGCGTTGGTTGTCGTGGCAGCCGGTTGTGGCCGGTCAAAACGGCTGAACAAAAACGTAACGTTGTGGCGTACGGATAAAATCCCCTACGGCACATATTACGCGTATGAGAACCTGCGCCATGTATTCCCGGATGCCAGCGTTGTTATCAATAAAAAATCGCCCGACCAGTATAAAACGTACAGCTATAAAACGGAAAAGGAGGAGGAGGATAGCGATACTGTACAGTATGCTGATGATAAAACCAATTACATCATTATCAGCAACCAGGTTTTACCCGACGAAAGCGAGGTCAATGCGTTGTTGAACCTGGTAGGCAAGGGGCAGCATGTATTTATCTCAGCCTTTACCATCAGCGAAAGCCTGCTTGATAGTTTACATTTGAAAACGGCGTTCTACTCCAGTTTGTTCAATACCGACGATTCACTGACCGTAAGCGTCAACAATCCGGAAACAAACGATTCCCTGTCGTTCACCTATCCCGGTACGGCCCTGGATAATTATTTTGCGTCGGTTGACTCCAACATTACTTCTATTCTGGGGCGTGATAAGTTTGGCCGGCCCAATTTTGTAAAGTTCGACTATGACGGAGGCGGTTCTATTTACATTCACCTGGCACCGATGGCCTTCACCAACTTCTTTTTATTACACAAGAATAATAAAACCTATTACGATAATGCGTTGTCGTACCTGCCTAAAAACAGTACGATAGTACGATGGGATGACTATTTCAGGTACCATACAGCGGGCAGCGACAATAAAGATGGAAATGGGTTGTTTGGTGCAGGCAGCTGGCTTTTCAAGCAAAAGGGCCTGTCGACAGCTTTGCTGTTATTACTGGCACTGATGCTGATCATTTACCTGTTTGAAAGCAAACGCAAACAACGTGTCATCCCGGTTATTCTGCCCCTGAAAAATGCTTCGGTCGATTTTGTGAAAACGGTAGGCCGCCTGTATTTTCAACGGCACGATAACAAAAACCTGGCGCTGAAAATGACGGTGCATTTCCAGGACCATGTGCGCAGCCGGTATGGCATTCGCTCTTCCCTGAACGATCCGGAATTTGAAAAAAAGCTGGCCTGGAAAACAGGGTATAATATCAATAACCTGAAGAACATGTTGTTTTTTATGAATTCCCTGCAGAAGATGCATGATGTAACTGATGATGCCCTGCTTGAATTCAACCGTAAATTGGACCACTTTTATAAATACGCATAATACATGGAAAACTTTTTCGATGTTCGTACCGACCTCAGCGCATTGCAGCAATCGGTACAAACCTTAAAGCAGGAGATAGGTAAGGTGATCGTTGGCCAGGAGCAAATGGTGGAACTATTGCTCGCTGCCATTTTAGCCGACGGACATGTACTTATTGAAGGGGTGCCTGGTGTTGCCAAAACCCTTACGGCCAAATTGCTGAGCAAAAGCATTTCGGTTGGTTTTTCACGTATCCAGTTCACTCCCGATATGATGCCGAGTGATGTAATAGGCACTACTATTTTCAATCCCAAGGATTCTACTTTCCAGTTTAATAAAGGGCCCATCTTCAGCAATATCGTGCTCATAGATGAGATCAACCGCGCCCCGGCCAAAACCCAGGCGGCACTGTTCGAAGTAATGGAAGAGCGGCAGATAACCGTTGATGGCCACTCGTACCAGTTATCGGTGCCGTTTATGGTAGTAGCTACGCAAAACCCCATTGAACAGGAAGGTACCTATCACTTACCTGAGGCACAGTTAGACCGCTTTCTGTTTAAAATAAATGTGTCGTACCCAACGGCTGAGCAGGAGTTCAGGATCGTGTTGCAACACCACCAGCAGAACCTGCAAGAAATGATCAGCCAGGTATCTACAGTGCTTTCAGCTACCCAGGTGCAGGAACTGCGCAAACAGGTGCGTTCGATTCATGTGGAAGAAAAGCTGATCAATTTTATAACTACCATTGTAGCCAATACCCGTAATCATAAATCGATCTATCTGGGTGCCTCCCCCCGTGCATCGATTGGCATATTAAATGGGGCAAAAGCGCTGGCATCCATGCGGGGCCGCGATTTTGTTACACCCGATGATATCATTTATGTGATCCCGGCGGTATTGCGCCACCGCATTGTATTAACACCGGAGAAGGAAATGGAAGGGGCTTCTACGGATGATGTTATTCATCAGATTATAACAAGCGTTGAGGTACCGAGGTAAAGGAAGGGCAGAAGGCAGAGGGCAGAAGGCAGAGATGAAAGCCCGAATTTTGGGACTTCTTTGCCAATTGCAGACTGCCGCTTGTCAAAGTGAACCTCGAATGACAGGAAACCCTTTCTGCCTTCTGCCCTTTTGCTGAATATCACCATGCACCATTTTTATACAAATGAATCTTTATAAAAGATATATACTTCCATTGTTCTTCGGCCGGCGATTTTACTGGTCGTTTGTAACGGTTATATTATTGTTTGTACTGTCGTATAACTGGCCGTTGCTGTTTCCGGTGGCGCGGGTTTGCCTTTGGTTTGTGATAGCCCTGGTAGTGCTGGATTATTCCCTGTTGTTCCTGCGCCGGGAAGGATTGCTGATACAACGGATCGTAAGCGACCGGTTCAGCAATGGCGATATCAATAAGGTAAAACTGCTTATCACCAATAAATTCCATTTTCGGGTTCGCATAAAAGTTATTGATGAAATACCGGTGCAATTTCAGCAGCGTGATTTTTCAGTAGATGCTGAGCTCGACACCGATGAATCGAAAAACATTGCTTATGACCTGCGTCCGGTTGAACGGGGCGAATACATTTTTAACGATACCAATGTTTTTGTAAAAAGCCCTTTGCAACTGGTAGTGCGCCGCATAAAGAATGAGGGCGAACAAAAGGTAAAAGTATTGCCTTCGTATTTGCCCTTGCGCCAGTTTGAACTAATGGCCTATAGCAACAACCTGGCCGAAGCCGGCAGCCGCAAGATCCGTAAAATAGGCCATAGCCTTGAGTTTGAACAGATCAAGGAATACGTTACCGGTGATGACATCCGCAGTATAAACTGGAAGGCGACCGCCCGCAGGGGTGGACAGCTGATGGTGAATAACTATACCGATGAACGCAGCCAGCAGATCTATTGCATTATCGACAAAGGGCGTGTTATGAAAATGCCTTTTGAAGGCATGACGCTGCTGGACTATGCCATCAATGCCACCCTGATACTTTCGAGAGTAGCGTTGATAAAACAGGACAGGGCCGGGCTGGTGACCTTTGCCGAGAACATCGGTCATTTTTTACCCGCCGACCGCAAGGCCTCGCAAATGGGACATATTCTGGAGACCCTGTACAACCAGCAAACCAAATTCCTCGAAAGCGATTATGAGAAGCTGTATGCGCATCTCCGCACCCGCATTTCACAACGCAGCCTGATAGTTTTATTTACCAATTTCGAGTCGTTATCGGGTTTACAGCGGCAGTTGCCTTACATCAGGCATATAGCCCGCAATCACCTGGTGCTGGTGGTGTTTTTTGAAAATACCGAATTGCGCCAGTTGACCGATGATCCGGCGAGTGATATCGAAACACTGTATACCAAAACCATCGCCGAGAAATTCGTATATGAAAAACGGCTGATCGTAAAGGAGCTGCAGCAACACGGCATATTCACCATTCTCACCGCACCGGAGCACCTTACTATCAATACGGTTAATAAATACCTGGAGTTGAAAGCCAGACAGGCAATATGATTTTTTAAATGGTGGATCAGACAAACCCATTTTAAAAAATTAAATCAAGCGCATCTTTAACCTTATGAAACGTATTTTACAAAACGCATTCCTGTTTGCGGTTGTATGCAACTGTTGGAATGTGGTGCAGGCCCAGAAAACGGAAAACTATTCTCTTCAGTGTAAAAATGTAAAGATCGCACATGCCGGTTTTTCAAAAGTAGAAGTGATAGATTCCCGGTATGATACGGTTCACATCGGGTCTATTCAAAGAGGGATGTTCAATCGCAAAGGCTTACTAACCCTGTCACAATCGCTGAAAGATGAAATTGCCGCCGCCGCCAACAAATTAGTCGATGAGGCGGATACAAAAGTGGCGGGTACGCTGCTTATCAACCTTCGTAAGTTCTTTATATCGGAGCACACAACGGCTACAGAAGAAGGGCTGTTTACTATTAAAGCCGGTTTCTATTATAAGCAGGATTCCCTTTACAAGGAAATGTTTACGATAGATACCACCTATAGAATAAAAGCAGGATTGGGTGATGTTACTGAAAGGTTACTCGATACAGTGCCCAGTTTATTAGGCCTGTTGGTACGGGATGCTGCCAATTATAATTTTACAACGGGTGTACTGAAAAATCAGTATACCGGTGTAGAAATCCAACACCTGACCGAGATCGAAAAAATGGTCATCCCGGTGTATAATGTGCCGGCAGCCAAAAAAGGATTATATGCAACCGCTGCAGATTTCATGAACAACCACCCCACCAGGGAAGACGTTATCATTCAACTCAGGAAAGGTTTTAGCCGGCCTTTTATCTATGAAATGACCGAAGATGGCAAAAAGGGCAAGGAAATTCTACGTAAATATTATTATGTGATCAGTGATGGCGATAAAATGTTTCTCTCTCGTCCGAACAACTTATATGAATTGACAAAAAAGGAGGGTGATTTTTATTTTACGGGCGTTGGCAAAGACGATGCCGACATGGGGTCGGTTGCGGTTGGTTACGCTTTGCTTGGTGTTTTGGGTGGCGCAACTGCCGCCAACCACGATACCGCAATTTTTGAATTTATCCTGGACCATTCAACCGGCAAGTTCATTCCCATAAGGAAGATCAAAGATTGATACAGCAACGTGCTGCGTGTACGAATTCCAAGTTACCTTAACATCCAATTTCCTTATGAAACAACTTATAAAGCATATTTGCCTGCTGGCCTTTGTATGCACCTGCCAAAAGATACAGGCCCAGAAGTCAGAAGTCATTTCGCTCGAGCCCCAGCATATAATCATTACTTCCTCCGCTTTTTCAAATGTGCGGATCGTAGATACCCGGCTCGATACTACGCTGGGAATTATTCATAGAGGCGCGCTTCAGAGTCCGGTGGAATTAAAAAACACCCAGCCATTGAAGGATGAATTGGCGTCTGCCGTAGCCAAACTGATCCTCGGCGCCTCTAAACAGGAGGGAACCTTATGCGTGAATATTCGCCAGTTCGGGTTGTCGGAGTATTCAGCAGCCGGAATAAGAACCGGAGTGTTCAGGCTCAGTGCTGTTTTTTATTTAAGACAGGCTAACAGTTACAGGAAACTATTGACAGTAAATACCAGGGTGCTTATAAAAGCGGTTTTAGGTGACGTAACGAAAAGGTTACTGGATACCGTACCACAGGTATGGGGCAGTTTAGTGCAACAGGCGGCCAGCTATGATCCCGCACAAAGCGAGGCAGCCACCCAACTTACGGCGCGCTATATTGATGAACTTGATGTTGAGGAAAAGAAAGCCCTTCCGGTGTACAACACCAACCTGGCGCAAAAAGGGTTATATGCCACCTTTGACGATTTTAAAAATAACCGGCCTTCACAGCAGGCGGCTTTTTATTACAAAGATGGAGTGATCGCGCCGTTGGTGTACGAGTTAAAAGAAAATGGCATGGTAGGGAAGGAGATCAAATTCAATAAATTTTATGCCGTTTGTGATGGCAAAAAAATGTATGTTTCCGGCTTGTACGGCTTGTATCCCTTAACGAAAACCGATAATGATTTTTATTTTGAATGCATAGGCATGGAAGGAGGTTCCAGAGCGATCGTGGATTTAGGGGACAAGACTATTATTATACCCAGGTCGGTCTTACCGCCATATGATTACATTGATGTTGTGCATAAAATAGATCATATTACGGGGGAATTCATCCCTGTTAGAAGAGGAAGGGTGTAAATTTCCATAACAGCGAATAAAATGAAAAATATTTTAATTGTCTGTGTTTTTGCCTTGATGGGTGGATGTGTTTATGATCCTCCTCAAAAGGGTAATATAATTTACATACACAACCAAACTGATCAATACGTTTTCGTTATTGATTCTTTACCCTCACAAGGGAATGCAAGATTGTATGATACTTCTTTAGTAAACGGAAGAAGAATGATATCTGCAATAGATTCAAATATTCCGGCATTTGGTACATGTGCATATTTTCTGTCTGAAAATCATTATCGCTATCAAAAGCTAAAAAATAAAGGCAACGTAACTCTTTATTTTATCGCAGAAAAAGATATAACGAAAACTTATGACAAAATTAAGCATGACACCTTTTATAGGGTATTTAGTGTTGATGCCGATACTGTAATGACCAACGGAATAAACCATATTTTTTATTATAACGATACCATTTTCCTGGAACATATTTTCGATACAGAATAATACAGGTAAACCAGTGCTTCGACAACTCGGATTTTCAGGTTACCTTTGCGCCCTCATGCAAAACGACCACAAAAACATTTTTGAAGAAGGACAGGTCTTATTGATCAATAAACCCCTGGAATGGACTTCCTTCGACGTTGTTAGAAAGATCCGCAATACGATAAAAATAAAAAAGGTAGGTCATGCCGGTACGCTCGATCCCTTGGCTACCGGCATGCTTATTTTGTGTACCGGTAAGTTCACCAAGCGCATCAATGAATACATGGCGCAGGAAAAAGAATACACCGGCACTTTTACCCTGGGCGCCGTTACCCCCACCTACGACCTGGAAAGCGAACCCCAGGATTTCAAAGATTATAATTCCGTTACCCCGGAGCAATTACAGGCTATTGCCGCACAATTCACCGGTGAAATTATGCAGGTTCCCCCCATGCACTCGGCCATAAAGAAAGATGGTATACGGGTGTATGAACTGGCCCGTAAAGGCCAAACCATCGAGCTGGACCCACGCCGGATCACCATAAAAGAATTTGAATTTACAAAGATAGAAATGCCTGTGGCACACTTTCGGGTGGTTTGTTCAACCGGAACGTACATCCGCAGCCTGGCCAATGACGTAGGTAAAGCCGCCGGCTGCGGCGCATACCTCAGCAGCCTTTGCCGTACCCGAATCGGGGCATTTACTTTAGATAAATCCATGACGATGGATGAAGCGTTTGAGTGGATAGCTAAGGAGAAGGCAATGGGCAATAGGGAATAGGCAATGGGAAGAAGGGCAGAAGGCAAAGGGCAGAGGGCAGAAAAAAAGGCAGTAGGCAGTAGGGGGAAGGCAGTGGGCCTTCCTACGCTCTTCGGTAGCCATAGTCAAAGCCGACGGCGGTAAAGCCTTGGCCGGCTAAGCAGACAGCCTCTGCGCGTTAATGCCTTTAAACTTTGAACCAGAACCCTGAACAGAGAACTCAATAACATAATAACCAAATAACATAATAACTTGGAACTAAAAAGGATATCCCAATCCTAACTGAAATTGTCCGTTTAAAATGCGGATATCGTTGAACCAGCCATTATTGATTTCGGCATGTGCGGGGTCTTTTATTTTATAGGCCCAGTCGAGGCGGATGAGGAAGAAATCGAAATCGAACCGCAAGCTGCTGCCCGCGCCAATGGCCAGGTCTTTATACAGGCGGTCGAGGTGAAACGAGGCATCCGGCACCCTTTTACCGGTGTTATCATATTCTGTACTCCAGATGTTCCCCATATCAACAAACAGGGCGCTGTTCACCTTAATACCTGCAATAGTGGTGATGTTAAAGCGGAATTCGGTATTGTACTCCAGTTGCATGTTACCGAAACGCTCAATGTTCGTGGTGTCGTTCTCATACAAAGTAGAGGAACCGGGGCCTAAATGCCTGATCTGCCACGCCCGCATACTGTACGGACCACCGGCAAAAAATGCTTTAAAGAACGGCAGGTTATTCTCCGGCACTATCTTATTGGGATCAAGGGCATCTTTGGTTTTACCATATACATACCCATAACCGGCAAAAAGGCGGAACGCCCAGGAGGAATGTTTCTGATTGATGTAATGCTTATACTCCCCATCGAACTTTACAAAGCGGGCCAGTGACCCATAATCAAGGGTTTTAAAAAAGCCAAACAAACCGCCGCTTTCCTCAATTTTGCCACGCAACAAAGTTAGTTTATTGTCTTTTTCTATCCCCGTACTCAGGCTGAGGATCTGGCTGATGATAAGACCGTTATTAAAAGCGTATTTATAAGAAGGGATCTGATCTTCCAGTCTTTTCAAACTGTCGGTCTTTTTTACATCGGTATACTCATAATTTAAGGGGATGTACTGCCAGGTCTTCCGCCATTTTTGCCCAACCTGGTCCTGGTCTTCCCGGCGCCGGCCTTTTACCCACTCATAACCCCAGCTGGTATTGAACGATTTCGATTGAAACAGCAAAAGCCGGTCGGTATACGAGGCATTCAGGTTTAATACCGTACGCGGGTTTATGAGGCTGTCGGTCTTTATTCTGATGGGGGTTATAAACTTGGGGAAGTTGATGGTATGGGCGAGACTGGCCTGCAGGGTTTGAATAAAGTCGGCCCCTAACTCAATCCCGAACCGCGCGCTGGTCACAGTTTGAATGGCTTCGCGATAAGCATTCCTGTTTAACAGGCGGCCATTTACCCCAATACCAAATAACTGGCCATTGGTTAAGATGTCGCTTACGTTGCGGCTCGCTTCCAGAGATAAATTCAGGTTTTGTTTGGGACTTGGGTACAGTTTTAGTCTGGCGTCGAGGGTAGGCACACTGGTGTCTTTCCGCTCAACCATTTCAAAATCTACGTTCTGCCAGGCCCCCAAACTGGTAAAATTATTTACAGTCCGGAAATAGCGGCGCTGTACATACAGCGACCCTGGCTTCAGGTAAATATTATTGGCTACGAAAGGCAGTCTGAAACGATGGGAGTTATAAATAAACTGATAACCCTTTACATTGGCCGTATGGTGTATGGAGGAATCAAACTCTTCATAGTTGGCATCGGGGTACACAGACACTTTGCCTATGTAAAACTTTTTTATCCGGCTGCTGTCCTTTACCGGGTGTTGTTTAAACACTACATTGATGGTGGGGTTCTCTCTTTTTTTACGCAGCGAGTCCAGTAACCGGATCTGTTCAAACGGATCAAGGGTTGGAGTTATCAGGGCGGCTACCACGGTATCTACCTCGGCATACACATCTTCTTTATTTATCTTGTAATAGCCATTGTTGCGAAAAACGGTTAGCAGCCTGTCCAGTTCGTCCGACACCTTTTGCTGGGTATAGGCTTCATCCTTTTTCAGTACCGACTTATCCTGTTGGTGCATAGCCAGGGATTGCAGGCTGGAATCGCGGAATGCATAACCGATTGAATCGAGTTTCAGCACCTTACCCGGTATAACCTTAAAAGTGATATGGGTGCGGTATTGTTTGCGTACCGTATCGATGAAGAAGGTATCTTTTATTTCAGGATTAAAATAACCCAGGGAATGCAGCAGGCTGGCCATAAATAATTTCGACCGGCTCACATTGGTTGTATCGAATACAGGCGGTTTCTCCAGCACCCGGCGTACACCGGCATAGTAGATGTACTGCGTTTTCACGCTGTCGTCGAGCTGGTTGATGAGGCGTTCCTCCAGCTGTAACTTTTCGGGTACATTACCCTGAATATTGATGGTAGTTTTGTAAACAAAGGGTTTTCCTGGTTGAAAATGTCTGGGAACTGTGCAGGAAGTTATCGTCGCCGCCACTAAAGCGCAGTACGCTATCCATTGAACCAGTCTAAATACAGTAACTTGCCGGGCTAATAACAACATATTTAGTTTAATCGGAATGCAATGTTGATTAAATCTCAGGTCAAATATATTCAAAGTTTAAGCCACAAAAAACTACGAGATAGTGAAGGTGTATTTGTTGCCGAAGGACCGAAGCTTATTAACGAACTTTTAATTGCCGGTTTACCCCTGCAGCAACTGTATGCCGTAAAGGAATGGATAGCAGAACAGGGCCAGCAACTGACCAGCCCCGTAACGGAAATAGCCCCGGCTGAACTGGAGCGCATATCCCTGTTGCAAACTCCCAACCAGGTATTGGGCATTTTTAAAAAACCGGTGTTCACTGCGAACAGGCCTGCACGAAATACCCTTTCGCTGATGCTCGATACCATTCAGGACCCGGGGAATTTGGGGACTATTATCCGTTGTGCCGACTGGTTTGGCATTTCCCAGATCTTTTGCAGTGTCGATTGTGCCGATGCCTATAATCCCAAAGTAGTGCAAAGCACCATGGGCAGTATTACCCGGGTACAGGTAGCCTATGGCGACCTGGTTGCGCTGTTAAAGGCGGAACCTGAATTGCCTACCTATGCCGCAGTGTTGAATGGTACTGACCTGCGTCAGCTGCCGCCCATAAAAGAAGGGGTGCTTATTATCGGAAATGAATCAAAAGGGATTAGTCCTGCCATGCTGGAGCTTTGCCGCAACCATATTACCATTCCGCGCCATGGAAAGGCGGAGTCGTTGAATGCGGCTGTTGCGACCGGGATCATCCTTTCGCATATAATCTAAAACAGTTTAAAGTTCTAAGTTGAAAGTTCAAAGTTGAAAGTTTAAAGTTGAAAGTTTAAAGTTGAAAGTTTTAAGTTCTTTTAGTCAGGAGCTTCCAACTTAGAACTTTAAACTTAGAACTTTATTCTTTCTTAATAACTATCCTTTGCGTATCGTCAAGCAGGATATCATCGAACAATTTTTTTATTTCCGCATAACTGGCTGCGGGGATCTTTTGCTTTTTTAATACCAGGGCTGCCGTACAGTACACTGCCTTTTCGCTTTCGTTGTACCAGTATTGAGTGGTATATGTAGCAAATTCGTTGGTGAGTGCCTTAGGCCTGGGCAGGGCTTCTACAGCTGCGCCCGCCGGCAGTTTGAACAGGGTGGTATCGATGCGCTCAAAAGGATAGGAGAAATAATAATCCTGTTTACGTTCTTCCGATTGGGGCAATGACCTTGACCAGAACCGGTAAATACGGGGGCTGATGAACAGTTTATTACCCGCATTGAACTCAGGCACTTTCTCGTACAACATATCGAGGTGGGTGGTAAACGCCGCTGATCCATCAACCTGCTTTAAGGTAAACTCATCGGGTTGTTTGAAGTTCAGGCTGTTCACGATAAATTCTTTCTGATCGTCTTTCTTCTCCTCTAAATAATACTTCATCTGTATTTTAAACTCTCCGGTGGAGGTAAAAGTGGTATTGGTTTTACCCGATCCATCGGTTTGCAGGTCAATGACCGTATGCACCTTAAACACATTCTCCGAACATTTGCTTTCGGGGGTGGGTACCAGAACACCGCCATTTTCTGTGATCAACAGCGCATTCCGGTTTTCGGTAAAGGCGCCCAATACATTAAAATCGGTGATATTGCTGGTGCATTCCAGCCATACCGAGTCTTTTTCCATGGGTACGCAAAGAACAACGTGGTTGCTGAGTTGGACCGGGAAGTCGGGGTCCATGGCCATGGCATTGTTGCCGGCATTGATAACTGCACTGTAACTTTTAATGCCTACGGCAGTAAGCATGGCCTTCATACAATTGCTCAGGGCTTTACAATCGCCATACTTTTTCTTGTCGGTAAAGTCGGCTGAAAAAGGACGAAATCCACCAATACCCAGCTGAATGCTCACATACCTGAAATTCTTTTGCAGATACGAATACAGTCTTCTTATTTTTTCGTAGTTATCTGGCGCGTCTTTAACCAGGTCATTAAAAAAAGCAACCCGGTCGGCAGGTAATTTATCGAGCCCTTTCCATAGATTGGCGCACCACATGCCGAAACCTTTCCAGGTACTGAGGTCGCCTTCAAAGGCATCGAACTTAAACCGGTTGGGCGCCAGCATCACATACGGGTAAGGACTAACCGAACCGGCTTCGTATTTTACGGCAGGCAGGTTTTTTACCGACCAGCGGTACCATTTGTAATTGCCGTCTTCACCGGTTTCCGGTTTTAAAGTGGTGTTTTTCTCCTTATACCGCAGGTCAAGGTCTTTGGGCACTTTAGCAGTAAACACCGATGACTCCACGCTTTCATTAGCACCCTGGATGTTGAAGGTTGGATAGAATATGTTCCCCCTGAACCGAATGCTGTATGTCACTTCAAAGGTAACAGGGTACGAGGTTGAAGAGAATTCAATGTAGGTGATCTTGTTATCGTCTATCAGGTTGTCACTGTACCCGGCCCTGGTGATCATGTCTTTTTGCCTGAACCGGTTTGTTTGCCGGCCGTTTGCATCAAATACCTTTACCTCTGCATCTTCAAGGATGTGAAATTTATCAGTATACTCGGCAAAATGCAGGGCACTTTTGCCTTTTTCATTCATAACAGTTATCACCTGGTGCACGCTCATGAACGACCGGTCGATATCGGTTACCTCGAAGGTGATCTCCTCTAACCGTTTTACGATGCCGGCATCTTTTTTAATGGTTTCGGGTATCGACAACAGGGCGTATTGCGAAACTTGCGCCTGCAGGGTTATGGCGGCAAAAATGATTGCTATTATGGATATACACGTCTTCATTGTCACATTTATTATGGCTTCCTCAAAACGATCTGTTCATTCATTATGCCCGCCATTCTTTTATAAAAGTCCTTTACATATTCATATTCATCGGCGGCAAACACGCTGCGGGTAGTGCTGATCTCGTATTTCACCCGAAGTTCATTGTCCTTCACATCCATCAACCGGCTAAAGGTAATGCTGGTGTCGGGCATGATCATCCGGAGATTTTTAGGCAGCGTTTCTATTTTCAGGGAGGGCGGCAGTTCTATAGATTCCGTTACACAATGCGATTGCAAACAGCCGAAATCGATATTGGTAAACCTGATATCGGAGATGAACGGATTTTTGGCAATACCGCTGAACAGATTCAGGTTAATGAGTTTATAATCGCCGCTGACTGTTGGTGGCAGGGAGAAATTGAATTGTTGTTCCAGCGACAGGGAATCGTTCTCCAGATTATGCATTTCCAAACTATCTACTTTCAGTCCGGCTTCATACGTGGTGTAATAATTTTCCTTGAAGCGGTCTTTATCGTTTTGCCAGGCCCGCATACGGGTAAGGCGGGCATATTCATCGCTTTGAATAATAGCTTTACCGGTCATGGCGCCATTGTCGTCAATGCGGGCCTGAATAAGCACCAGGTTCCGGTCCTTTTTTTTAGTTTCCGTAAGGGTGATGATGGCACTTTTCTTTTTGGCAACCAGGAATGCTTTTGTATTGATGACAGAAAAGGGGATCATGAAAGGTGGGGTATAAGGGCCTGTGGCATCCAGTACATATTTATTTCCGGCTATCAGTACACAGGCCATAGTTTTACTGAACTGGTCAATAAACGGCGTTTCGGGGTCTACCTTGCCATGGCCACGTTCGCTCACCAGCAGGGGATATACTTCCAGTTCTGCTTCTTTCAGCAGGTTTATCAGCAATAGGTTAACATCGCCGCTGCTGCCCTGTTTTTTATCCCAGGTTTCCTTTACCCCGTCCACAGCCGTAATACTGCGGGTGCCATTCCAGTTGATGTTCTTATATACAAAATTGTAAACGGCCGACATGCGTTCAAACGCAGGCGTTATTGCCTTCACGCTGCTGAGCCATTCCGGTCCCAACGGAATATTTTTATTCAGTTGTACCCCAAACGAAGCGTCCGTCATTAATTCGCGGGTCACTTCATCCCAGGTGGTCATGTACCGGGTAGTGCCGCCGAAGGTGCCCTGGTAACCCGACATCTGAAATTCCACATGTTGCAGGTAATCCTTTTCCGCATCCATAAACGGTTCCTCCCGTAAACCGGCAATATTGTTCATTTCAAAATAGATCCGGCCTTCTCTTTCTCTTTTTTTGATCTCGATGGGCAGGCGCTCGCTTTTGAATACCCGGTAAGAAAAGGCGTAGTTGGGCATTACCGCCAGCGAAAAATGGCTGTGCATTACGGGTAGCTCACGCTGGAAATTCCAGTCTTTGATGCGGTAACTTTTGGCGGTGGTAATGTATTTGTATTCTATTATAGTACCAGGTTGAACATTGGGCAGGGCAATTTTTACTACAGACCAGTAGTCATTTAATTTTTGGCGGAAGATGGCAGACGAAGGCACTCTTTTTACTTCGGGATCTGTACCGGGATTGCAGGTATAGGCTTCTATATCGCTTATATATTCTATTTCTTCTCTGCTGTAATAGGGGATGGAAATATTGGCATAGCGGTTACCTTTTGGTTTCAGGATCTTTAACCGGGTACGCCTGATATAAATGAGTTTATGCTGTTCGTCGGTGTCGGCAGAAGCCTCGTCGAAGATCACCACGGCGTCGGCTTCTTTATCGAACGGGCATTCGGTGATCGCTTTTTCAGCCTCTGTAAATTCTCCCGGTTCAGGCAGGGTAGTTTGCGCTGTGCACAGACTTATGAATACCAATGACAATAAGCTACAAACAAATCGTTTCATGCAGTTAGTTGTAAAAATTCAATTTTGTATTCCCAGGCCCCTGTTTTGTAAATTTATTCGCACATATCACCAAGCCGGTTTAGCTTTGTTGTGAAGTAAAAATGTGCAGTTAACCGGCATTAAAAACTACGCACCGCAAGTATAATAAAAAAAAGCACCCTATTCAACAGGCAGGATAAAAGCAAGCACTATGTTATCGAAAAAAGTAAGTATGTTATTTTTTTATGTGGCGCTGGCCATGACGGGATTGGGACAGCAAAACGCCAATAACGGCAAAAAAGCAACCGCCCCGGTGTCGAAAAGCGGGTATAATCACCTAGATAACACACTGTTATGGAAAATAACGGGTAATGGGCTCAAACGGCCCTCGTACCTGTTTGGCACCATGCACGTTTTGTGTGCCGAAGATGCCACGGTGAGCGATAGCCTGAAATACGTGATCAGGAATTGCGATCAGATCTATTTTGAGCTCGATATGGACAATTTAGGCGAAACGCTGGGCGCCCTGAAATACATCCGGATGAACAACGGCACTAAATTGTCTGAATTGCTTACCCCGGCGGAGTATGCCAAAGTAGAAGCTTATTTCAAACAAAATTCGCTGCCGTTAAGTATGTTCAACCGGGTAAAACCGTTTTTCATCTCCAGCCTTATAGGTGAAAAAATGATGGAGTGTTCCGGCCAGGAGGGTGGATCGTTTCTTTCCCAAAAGAATGGCATGGAAGAACTGATCATGCAGGAAGGCAAGCAATACAACAAGGAAATAAAGGGATTGGAAACAACCGAATTCCAGGCTTCAATTTTCGACAGCATCCCTTATGAAAAACAGGCAAAAGACCTGGTAACGTATATCGACAGCATAGACACCTACAAAGCAGCCACCCTGGAAATGGTAAAAGCTTACCGCGAGCAAAACCTGGAAGAGCTGGATTCCCTTTCGAACAAAAGCGACCCGGGTATGGAAGCCGATTATATGGACCTGTTGTTGTACAGCCGTAACCGTCACTGGGTTGACCAGATGCCGGCATTGATGAAGGAGAACTGTTTGTTGTTTGCAGTGGGAGCAGGGCATTTACCCGGCGAACAGGGGGTGATCAATCTGTTGAGGAAGAAAGGGTTTAAGGTAACGCCGATGAAGAATATCGGGAATAGTAAGAATACGGAATCACTTTGATTGAATTGAAGCAATTGATTATTTGAGGAGGTGAACTAGGAGGTAAGAGGAAAGAGGTAGGAGGTGGGACATAAGAAATAAGAAACTCAAAATAAAAAAGAAGAGGTATGAAATTAGGGAAGTTCTTACTTCCTGCTTCATACCTCTTTCTTCGTTATCTTATAAAACGATAGGTTACAATTAAACCTAAAGCGTTAATTAGAACTGCTCCAGTCCGCTGAAGAAGAAACTGCCTTCGATAGCGGCATTTTCATCGCTGTCGCTGCCATGAACGGCGTTTTCGCCGATAGAGGTAGCAAACAGTTTGCGGATGGTACCTGCTTCGGCCTGGGCTGGGTTGGTAGCACCGATCAGGGTACGAAATGCGTTAACGGCATTGTCTTTTTCCAAAATGGCGGCAATGATAACACCGCTGCTCATAAAATCAACCAGTTCGCCATAAAAAGGACGCTCTTTATGCACAGCATAGAACTCACCGGCTTTTTCCTTGCTTAATTTGGTCAATTTCAACGATACAACGCGGAACCCTTCCTTGATGATCCGGTCTAATATCGCTCCGGCATGTCCATTCTTCATGGCATCGGGTTTAATCATAGTAAACGTGCGGTTACTCATACTAATCTTTCTATTTTGGCCGCAAAAGTAAGGAAAATACAGCTTCAAGCTACAAGCTGTAAGCAGTAAGCCAATACACGGCTGCGCGGCAACGAGGCTTTAAAGGCCGCAGGGCGTTCAAATTATAAAAACTTACAACATAGAACTTAAAACTAAGAACTGTTTTGGTCATTGAGCTTTATTTCTGCAACTTTGCCACCGTTTCATGAAACCTATACAAGACATATATCCCCATTTAACAACCCCACGTAATGTGGTGATTACCACGCATCAGAAGCCTGATGCGGACGCCATGGGCAGTTCCCTGGCCATGTATCATTTTCTTACCGCCCTCGGTCACTCAGTTACCGTAGTTTCCCCTACCAACTGGGCCAAATGGCTCGACTGGATGCCCGGATCGGCAAAAGTGATAGATTATGAACTGCAACGCGACAGGGGTGAGGCCGCCTTACAACAGGCGCAATGGGTTTTTTGCCTCGATTTTAATGTGCTGGTTCGTACCAAGCATATGGCAAATACCCTGCGTCAGGGCGCTTATGACCGTATTTTAATTGACCATCACCAGCAACCTGAAGTACCCCTTTTTACCTGGGGTATCAGCGATACCGCTAAAAGCAGCACCTGTGAAATGGTGTATGATTTTATCGTGGGCGGCGGATACGGCGACCGTATCACCCCGGCCATCGCCGACTGCCTCTATGCCGGTGTTATGACCGATACCGGTTCGTTCCGCTTTCCTTCAGCCAGCGCCTCTGTGCACCGCATGGTGGCCGACCTGAAAGACCGCGGGCTGCAGCACACCCTGGTGCATGAAAATATTTACGATAACTTCCTCGAAAACAGGCTCCGGTTTATCGGGCACATCCTGCTGCACCGGATGGACCTGTTCTATGAATACAACACCGCCCTGATCTCTATTCCCAAAAAAGATCTGTTGCGGTTTGAGATCAAAACCGGCGATACCGAAGGACTGGTGAACTGGCCCCTGAGCATTCAGGGCATTAAACTGGCTGCCCTGGTTATCGACCGCGATGAAGAACGCAAATGGAGCTTCCGCAGCAAAGGCGATTTCGACGTAAATACCTTTGCCCGTAACTATTTTGAAGGCGGCGGTCATTTCAATGCAGCCGGTGGCCGCAGCAGTGATTCGCTCGATGGAACCGTTCAACGCTTTCTGGAAGCCATGAAAGAAAACGCTTTGCAGTTACAATAAAACTTTATTACAAATATTCAAATGAAAAAAACAACGATTTTATTAAGTGCCCTTTCAGCACTGTTGTTGTCAACAACGGCCTGTAAAAACAGCGGGTTCAAAAAAACAAAAAGCGGTTTGCTTTATAAGATCATCCCCAATGGCAGCGGCCCACTGGTGAAAAGAGGTGATATTATAAAAATTCAGTTTGTACATAAATTAAGAGATTCTGTTCTGGCCAACTCATACGAGCAAATGCCTTTTTATGCAAAGGTTGACAGCGTAGGCCCTACTTACGATCCACAGGAAATTTTCACCATGCTGCACAAAGGCGACAGCGCCGTGGTGATCCGCGAGGCTGATACCCTTGCTAAAAAACAAGGCATGCTGCCTGAGTTCATTAAACCAAAAGATAAACTGGTTTTATCTTTCAGAGTGGTAGAAGTGTTCAATGCTGACAGCGTTGCCCAAAAAGACCAGATGGCAGAAATGCAAGTGGCCCAAGAGCGTCAGAAAACAAAAATGGAAAGCCTGAAAGGCCCTGCTGTAAAAGAGATCGAAGACTACCTGACTAAAAATAACATCAAATATCAAAAAGGCCCAGAGGGTACTTTTGTTGAAGTTAAAGAACAAGGTAGCGGCGCCCAGGTTGATTCTGGTAAGTTTTGCTCTATCCGTTATACTGGTAAAGTATTCCCTACCATGAAAACTTTTGAAACCAATATGGAACCCGGCAAACCTGCTTTCGATGTACAGGTAGGAACCCATGCCGTTATTCCTGGTTGGGACGAAGGTTTGAAATATTTCAAAAAAGGTGGAAAAGGTACATTGTACATTCCGTTCTTCATGGCTTATGGTGCACAACCCGGCCCTGGCGGAAAACCATACGAAAGCCTGGTATTTGACATTGAAGTGGCTAACGTAAGCGACAGCGCGCCCAAACAAGCGCCTATGATGCCTATGCCGCCTCAGGGACAACCTCAGCCTCAGCAACATTCACACTAATTGTTAGTGGTTTGTAGTTGGTGGTTGCAGTATAACACTCCTTCACGCTTCAAATAATATACAGGTATGCTCCAGCAATGGCAGCATACCTTTTTTATTTTGAAGAACTACAAACGGCTAACAAGCGTTATCGCTTCCTTTGCTTCTTTTACATCATGCACCCGCAAAATATGCGCACCGTTCAGCAACCCGACGGTATTTAGCACTGTGGTGCCGTTCAACGCCTCTGCGGCAGTTATGCCCAGGGTTTTATACACCGATGATTTGCGCGACACCCCAACCAGGATGGGTTTATCAAGCATTTTCAACAGGGCCAGGTCTTTCAGCAGCACAAAATTATGGGCAGGTGTTTTGGCAAAACCAAAACCGGGGTCAATGATCACGTCGGTAATGCCCGCTTTATGGCACTCAGCCGTTTTTTGAATAAAGAAATCCAGCACCTCCCGGGTAACATTGTCGTATGTTGCGTGTTGTTGCATGGTGGCCGGTGTTCCTTTTATATGGGTGCAGATGTAAGGAACACGCAGCGAACCCGTAGTAGTAATAATGGCAGGATCAACCAGTCCGGCACTAACATCGTTGACGATGGATGCTCCCGCGGCCACCGCTTCAGCGGCTACCCGGGCATAATAGGTATCTATGGAAATTACCGCTTCGGGAAAATTGTAATGCAGCGATTCAATAGCGCCTGTAACCCGCTGCAGCTCTTCCCCGGCCGAAACGGTGATACTGTTGGGGCGTGTGCTTTGTCCGCCAATGTCCAGGATGTCGGCACCGGCCTTTAGCATTTCTTCCGCCTGCTTTAGCACCCCGCTTTCGCCCATAAAACGGCTTCCTTCATAAAAAGAATCGGGGGTGGTATTGATAATGCCCATTACCAGGGGCTTATCTATTACCAATAAACGGCCTTTACAATTCAGCGTATACATTTATGGTTTGTTCATTACTTTTGATGGATAAAGGTAAGACAAAGGGCAGAAGGCAGAAGGCAGAGATAAATACACTTCTTCGCGGCAGCGAAGACAACCCGGCCGCGTCGCGGCTTTTCTTTCTGCCTTCTGCCCGCTGCCTTCTGCCCTTTCAGCCGATTGCATTTGACTAATGAATCACCCTGGATCATATATAACATAATATGAAAATATTACTGACTATAACCCGTATCATCGTAGGCGTTCTGTTTATTTTTTCCGGACTTGTGAAAGCCAATGACCCCCTCGGCCTGAGCTATAAAATGCAGGAGTTTTTTGAAGTATGGGGCTGGAGTTTTCTCGACAATTATACACTGACCTTCTCGGTAGCCATGATCGCGTTTGAGATCATTGCCGGCGTGGCCGTGCTGGTAGGCTGGCAAATGAAACTGTTCAGCTGGCTGTTATTGCTGCTGATCATTTTCTTCACCTTCCTTACCGGGTATGCCCTGTTCAGTGGTAAAATACGCGAATGCGGTTGTTTTGGCGATTGTATTCCCTTAACTGCCGATCAGTCGTTCCTAAAAGACCTGCTGTTGCTGGTATTGATTGCCTTTATCTTCTGGCAGCAAAACAAAATAAAACCGGCTTTAAACAAAACCTTCAGTCTGGCCGCGCTTTTCTTCACTGTTATTTTTTCTTTTGCTTTTCAATGGTATGTGCTGATACACCTGCCCGTAAAGGATTGCCTGCCTTACAAAATAGGCAATAACATTCCCGAAAAAATGCAGGCGCCGCCCGGTTCCATCCCCGATAGTACCGTGATCAGCTTTGTATATGAGAAAGCAGGTAAACAGGTGGAGTTCACCGCAGATAATTTCCCCGCCGATTACGACGATGCCACTTACAAATTTGTAAAGCGGTACGATAAAGTAGTGCGTAAGGGCAATGCCTCACCGGCCATAAAAGATTTCACGCTGCAGACTTTTGCGGGCACCGATACCACCCAGGCATTGCTGAATACAGATGAATACCAGTTGTACCTGTTCCTGAAAAATGGTTATTCCACCACCGGCGAATGGCCTGGCAAACTGGATATGATCATGCGGATTGCCGATAAAAAACACATAAAAGGTTATATGGTCACCAATGTGCCCATGGAAACCCTGCGGCAAAATCCGCCCGATGTGTTTTATGCGTTTATGCCGTTGCGTTGTGACGCCACCGCCATTAAAACTGCTGCCCGTACCAACCCTGCTTTGTTTTTGATCAAAAAAGGAACTATCTTAAATAAATGGAGCTATGCGGATCTGGAGCAGGCGTTGTTGGTAGTTAGTAATTTGAAAGGCAATGGGGAATAGGCAAAGGGCAGAAGGCAAAGGGCAGAGGGCAGAGAGTTGAAAGTTTTAAGTTTAAAGTTGAAAGGCGAAAGCTAACTTAAGAACCTACGAACTTTAAACTTTGAACTTAAAACTTTCAACTTTGAACTTTCAACTTTGAACTTTCAACTTTAAACCTTGAACTTAAAACTTTAAACTTTAATGATAAAATACTTTACCAAACGACTTCTCTATGGCATCCTGGTGATGCTGGGAGTAATCGTACTGGTATTTTTATTATTCCAGGGCTTTGCCGATCCATCGCGGCTGATAATGGGGCAGCGGGCAGATGCGGCTACCCAGGAAAATATTCGGCGTGAATTGTACCTCGATCAACCCAAATGGAAACAGTTTGTACTGTTCCTGAATGATATTTCTCCACTCGCCATTCATACCGATAGTGAAATAGAGAAAAAACAGCTGAAAGGCATTTTTATTGGTGGCGCCGGTTATAACCTCGCCATCAAAGTGCCCTACCTGCGCCGTTCTTACCAAACCAAGAAAAATGTAGGCGAAGTATTGATGGAAGCGTTGCCCGGCACGCTGTTGCTGGCCATTGCCGCCATGTGTATTGCCGTTGCCCTGGGCATACCGCTGGGCGTACTGGCGGCCACGAAGAAAGATACCTGGCTGGATACATCCGCCATTTTTACCAGTGTACTGGGCATTTCAGCCCCTTCATTTTTTATGGGTATTGTAATTGCTTATTTGTTTGGCTTTGTATGGAGTCAGTATACCGGTCTGCACATGACGGGCAGCTGGCGCAATATAGATGAATTTACGGGCAAACCATTCTGGTCGTTACAAAATCTGTGGTTGCCCGCATTGACGCTGGGTATCCGGCCGCTGGCCATTATTACCCAGCTCACCCGAAGCGCCATGCTCGATGTGTTGAACCAGGATTATATCCGTACCGCCTATGCCAAAGGATTGCCCAAACGCGTGGTAATATGGAAACATGCCCTGCGCAATGCCCTTAACCCTGTGATCACAGCCATTACCGGCTGGTTTGCCGAACTGCTGGCGGGCGCTTTTTTTGTTGAATATATTTTTGGCTGGAAGGGGATAGGAAAAGTAACCGTAGACGCCCTGGAGAAACTCGATTTCCCCGTAGTAATGGGTTCGGTACTCATCACCTCTTTCTTTTTTATACTGGTTAATGTCTTAGCGGATGTGCTGTATGCTGTTGTGGACCCACGCGTAAGATTAGGGTAGAACAGGTTACCAGTCGCCGGGTACCGGTTTCCAGGCCCCAATTCGTAATGTTCGACTAATTGACGGCGATCTGAGCGTTCAAGACCCGGTAACCGGAAACTGGTAACCGGCAACCAACACGAAACTTATAAAATGAAGAATAAACTAATTATAACGAGTGCTGCTATTGTAATGACTATTGCCTGTCATAGAAAACACAGTCCCCAAAAGGAGTTTGACAAATCGCTGTTCCGGGCGTATGACCATACCGCAGAGAATTTATTTACCAAGAATTGTGAAGGACCGGCAGTTGACAAAGACGCCCGTTTGTTTGTGGTGAATTACCAACAGGACGGCACTATTGGACTGGTTCAACCCGATGGCAAAGTTGAATTGTTTTTAACCCTGCCCGGTAAAAGCGTTGGCAACAGCATTCGTTTTACAGCAGACGGACACATGCTGGTAGCCGATTTTGTTGAACACAATATTCTGGAAGTGGATCCTGCCACCAAAGCAGTAAGCGTTTATTGTCATGAAGACCGCTTTAACCAGCCGAATGATCTTTGCATCAGCAAAAAAGGAGTGGTTTATGCTTCTGACCCCAACTGGCAAAAACAAAACGGACAGATCTGGAAAATAGGCACTGATAAAAAAGCCGTATTGCTGAAAGAAAACGTGGGTACAGCCAACGGAATTTGCCTGAGCCCCGATGAAAAAACGCTGTACGTAAATGAAAGTATTCAACGCAAAGTAATAGCTTATCAACTGGATAGTAAAGGCGATATCACCGGTGAAAAAACTTTTACCACCTTTTCTGATTTCGGTATGGATGGTATGAAGTGCGACAACAAAGGCAACTTATACATCTCCCGCTATGGCAAAGGTACCATCGCCATCTTCAACGCCGATGGCCGGCAAATACAGGAGGTAGAACTGAAGGGTAAAGATGTAAGTAATATCACCTTTGGCGGTAAAGACGGCAGAACCTGTTTTGTTACCCTGCAGGATAGAAAATGTATTGAGAAATTCAGGACTGATATCGCGGGAAATAGATGAGCGTTGATCAGTTTACGAGTTAACCAGTTGACCAGTTAACTCGTAAACTGGTTAACTGGTCAACTGGTTAACTTATTTACCTGTAAGATTATAGATTTTCTCTATTTTCTTCAATATACCTTCAAAGTCTATTTTCAGGTCCTTCAGCATCCCATTGTGCAGATCGAACACCCAGCCGTGTACAATAGGAAACCCTTTTTCTTCATACATCAATTGCACGGCAGCGGTTTTGATAACGTTGGTAGCCTGTTCAACCACGTTCAGTTCTACCAGGCGGTTGTAACGCAGGGTATCGTCTTCAATGCTGTCTAACTCCTGTTCGTGTAAACGGTATACGTCCCTGATGTTACGCAGCCAGGGGTTCAGGATCCCCAGGTCAACCGGCTGCATGGCAGCTTTCACGCCGCCACAATTGTAATGGCCGCATACAATAATGTGTTTTACCTCCAGGTGCCGCACGGCATAGTTCAGTACCGACATTACATTCAGGTCGATGTTGTTTACTATGTTGGCAATATTGCGGTGTACAAATACCTGTCCGGGCCCGGCGCCCATGATCTCTTCAGCAGTTACGCGGCTGTCGCTGCAACCAATGTACAGGTATTCGGGCGATTGGCCGGCAGCCAGTTTTTCCAAAAAGCTGGCATCTTTTTCCTGTTGCTGACTAACCCACTGGCGGTTGTTTTCAAAAATCTGATCGTAAGAGAGCATGTGCAATAATTTACATTTGAATAAAATGGTTTGGCGTGCGGGCTGCGGGAATATTTTCTACACCCAGCATTTCATTAAGGTCTATCTCTATGGTGCGACTGATGGTGCTTTGCAGGGCCAGTATCTGGGTGCCCATGTTCTTTTTGCTTTTTACGGCCAATTATAAATTAGTTAAGCGGCAGCCAGCTGTTTATTGAATAACTACGTTGTTGATGGTATTTTCGCCCAGGGTCTCATTCACCCGTTTAATGATATTATCTTTTTGATACAGGAGTTCCTGTTTCAGCGGGGCCATGCTGGTGGTGATGAATAATGTTTTACCCTGGATCTGTATTTTCTCGGTGTATTTGGCAATGGTTTTACCCATGATCTGTTCCCACACATCTTCTATCTGTAATGCCTGTATGTAACCTTTCAACTTGCTGTGGTTGAGGAAGTATTTTAGCGCGTCGCCGAGTGAATATTCGCCCATTCTTTATGCGGTTTCTCGCGTGAAGGTATGAAGAAAGAGGTAAGATGTATGAAGTAGGAGGTAAGAAATACAGGAATCACAATTCAATTAATTGAAACGGGATCCCCAAATTGGAAAAATGCAGCTTAATACGTTCCGGGTGTGTATCGGTGATAAAAACCTGACCGGCGTTTTTCATACAAACATGATCGAGCAGGTTGTGCATCCGGTCGGCATCGAGTTTTTCGAACACATCATCGAGCAGCAACAGGGGAGGAAATTGTTTGGCCTGTTTCAGGGTATCGAATTCAGCCAGTTTCATGGCAAACAACAGGCTTTTGCGCTGTCCCTGGGAGGCCAGGGATTTAAACGGCTGGTTATTGAGCTGGGTATTGATGTCGTCGCGGTGAATACCGCCGGTGGTGCGCTGAACGATGCAATCCTTCTGGCGAAAGCGTTGTAACAATTGCGGAAAGGAACAATCGTGCAGCTGGCTTTCGTAGGTGAGGGTCAGCGGTTCTGACTGTCCGGCGATCTGCGTATAAAACTCCGAGACCCGGGGCAGAAACGCCTGCAGGAACTGATTTCTTTTCTGATAAATAAAAGTGCCATAACGGGCCAGCTGTTCATCATACACATCCAACAGGCTGTAATCGCTCATTCTTTTTTCGGCCATCGATTTTAAAAAGCCATTGCGTTGCTGCAATACTTTATTATAATCCATCAACTGTTGCAGGTAGTGGGCATCGAGCTGGCAAAGCAAGGCATCGAGCATGCGGCGGCGTTCTTCGCTGCCGCCGGTAATGATCTGCACATCGTCCGGCGCAATGATCACACAAGGAAGTTTGCCTATATGAGTAGACAGCTTTTCGTAAGGTTCATCATTCACCGAAAATTCCTTCTTACCGGTTTCGCGTAAAATGCAGACTACTTTTAAGGGATCGTGCTGGAGGGAGAAATGGCCTTCAATGCGAAAACCGGCCGCACCGTGCAACATATTCTGGCTATCGCTGCGGGTAAAATAGCTCTTGGTAAAACAGCAGTAATAAATGGCATCGAGCAGGTTGGTTTTGCCTACGCCATTGGGGCCACAAATGCCAACTATCCGTTCTGTAAACGGGAATTGCTGGTGTTGATAGTTTTTGAATTGGGTGAGGGATATGTTGTTGAGCGATAACATTTCGGCTGCAAGATAGCTACTGTTTGGTAAGTTCAGAGTTCCGGGTTTAAAGTTGAAAGTTTAAAGTTTTAAGTTGAAAGTTAATAGGTTCTTATGTTATTGGGTTATTCCGTTATTGGGTTATTAAGTTCTGAGTCCGGCCGGCTCCCTGGACCGGAAACCATCCTTCAAAACATAGAATCTAATAACTTACGAACCTAATAACCTACGAACCCAATAACCGGAACTTAGAACCCGGAACCCCGAACTTTCAACTTTCAACTTTAAACCTTCAACTTCCAACTTTCAACCTTAAACTAAAAAACTTCAAACTTCGAACTAAAAATCTGCCATAATTACCGGAAATATGTCCTTTATACAGGTAATTGATAAGTTTTTCACCCAATCAACTGGCTATCAAACCATCTATTAGGGCTAAAAATGTTAATCCCCATTCCATAATTCCCTTACTTACCCTATCTTTGCCCCCGCCTTAGCCAGCCAGTCCCGATGAAATCGGGAGGACTCGGCGGGGTTAAAACCTCAAATTTTTATAAAGTGGCTTCGAAATTCTCCAAAGAAACGTATTTGTATTGGTACGAGTTAATGCTCCTGATCCGTCAATTTGAACTGGCAGCCGAAGAAAAATATAAAATGGAAGGTAAGATCCGCGGCTTTTTCCACGCCTATGTTGGGCAGGAAGCAATTGCTGCGGGTGTAATGACCGCTACCCGCCAGGAAGATCCATTTGTAACTGCTTACCGCGACCACGGTCTGGCATTGGCAAAAGGGATGAGCCCTGATGGTTGTATGGCTGAATTGTATGGTAAAGCAACAGGTGTGGCCAAAGGAAAAGGTGGAAGTATGCACTTCTTTGGTAAAAAAGAGTATTTCTTTGGCGGTCATGGTATCGTAGGTGCCCAGATAGGCACCGGAGCCGGATTGGCCTTTGCAGAAAAATATAAAGGAACCGATAACGTTTCTGTAACTTTCTTTGGCGATGGCGCAGCCCGCCAGGGTATTTTGCACGAAACATTCAATATGGCCATGACCTGGAAATTACCAGCCATATTCATTTGCGAAAACAACAACTACGCGATGGGTACTTCAGTAGAACGTACCAGTAACGTACACGATATTTTCAAACTGGCCGATGCGTATGAAATGCCTGCTGATTCAGTGGATGGTATGAGCGCTGAAGCCGTTCACGATGCCATGTCACGTGCCGTAAAAAGAGCCCGTGAAGGCGGTGGACCAACATTACTGGAAATTAAAACGTATCGTTATAAAGGTCACTCAATTTCTGACCCTCAGAAATACCGTACTAAAGAAGAGGTGGAAGAATACAAACAACGTGATCCTATTCAATTGGTGTTGAATACCATCACCAAGAATAAATACGCTACAAAAGACGAGATTGCTGCAATCGACAAACGGGTAAATGATAAGGTAGCTGCTGCGGTGAAATTCGCAGAAGAGTCACCTTTCCCAACAGAGGATGAAGTGCTGAAAGACATCGTGCTGACGCCAAATTATCCGTTCATTGTTGATTAACATAACCTGCTTTTCCCTAAGTAAACAACATTGTCAATTAAAACATGAATAATTCATGGCTACTGAAGTAAAACAAGTGCCTGAACAACCAGTAGAAAGATCAACCGAAGAAAGAGTGGTGGATTCGGCCCGCGATTTCTGGGGTAAGAACAATAAAGTGATTACCTACGCATTGGCTGGCCTGGTGGTAATTGTAGGCGGTTATTTTGCATATACCAAATTCTATAAAGCACCTGCTGAAGCAAAAGCGGCAGAAGCCATCTGGAAAGCGGAAGACTATTACAGACTGGATTCTTTCAAGCTGGCCCTGGAAGGTGACGGACAGAATGGCGGCTTTTTGAAAGCTATCAAAAACCACAGTGGTACAAAAGCCGGTAACCTGGCTCAGTTCTATGCTGGTTCCTGCTATATGCAAATGGGCGATTTCAACAATGCCATCAAATACCTGAAAGATTTTTCTACCAGCCAGGTTGAAGTGGAAGTGCGCGCTACCGGTTTACTCGGTGACGCCTATTCTGAACTTGGAAAAAAAGAAGAAGCCATCGGTTATTATAAAAAAGCAGGAAGTCTGTTCGATAAGGACGACATCAATTCACCCGAATACCTGTTCCGCGCAGCTATGCTGAACCAGGAACTGGGCAAGAACAAAGAAGCAATCGAGCTGTTGCACCAGATCAAGGATAAATATCCCAGCAGTCAACGCGCTTTTGAAGTAGATAAGTACTTAGGTAAATTAGGTGATTTGAATTAGGAATTGTTTTTGAAAAAGCAGTTACAGGTTACAGGACACAAGTTACAGGGATAAATCCCTGGCCCTGAAACCTGAAACATGAAACCTGAAACTAAGGACATGGCTGAAGTAAGCAATAGTAAATTATTACAGATAGACGCAGGCATTCACAACACGAATGCCTGTGTTGTTATAGTACGTACTGAATGGAACGCTGCTATTTTAGATGAACTGGAAAAAGGCTGTTTAACTATATTCGAACGCGAAGGCGTAAAGGATGTAAAAGTGGTCACCGTTCCCGGCGCCTTTGAAATTCCATTTGGTATAAAAAGTTATTGGGACGCGAATAAATACAAAGATGACCGTCCGCAAGCTTTCATTGCCCTCGGCTGCGTACTTCGTGGCGACACGCCGCATTTTGATTATGTATGCCAGGGAGTAACCCATGGGGTTACACAATTGAACCTCACCTTACCCGTACCTGTTATCTTTGGTGTGTTAACTGTAGATAACGATCAGCAGGCGCAGGAACGCCTCGGTGGCAAACATGGCCATAAAGGCGAAGAAGCCGCGATCACTGCGCTTAAGATGATCTCACTGACGCAATCGTTTAAAAACCATTAACAGGAAAGGGGAGGTTTGCCATGAAGGTTCAATTATTCATACCCTGCTTCGTTGATCAATTGTATCCAACTACAGCCTTTAATATGGTAAAAGTGCTGGAAAAAGCAGGGTGCACCGTAACGTACAATACCAATCAAACCTGCTGCGGTCAACCCGCCTACAATGCCGGTTTCTGGGACGATTCCCGCGATGTATGTTCCAAGTTCATTAAAGATTTCAGTGGCTCCAGTACCGACTACGTAGTAGCACCCAGTGCTTCCTGCGTGGGTTTTGTACGGAACTATTATACCACACTTTTCGAAAATACAGCCCAAATGCGGGACGTAAATCAACTGCAGGCACGCACTTTTGAATTCACCGATTTTATGGTGAACGTGCTGAAAGTGGAAGAGGTGGGCGCCACTTTATATACAAAGGCCACTTACCACGACTCCTGCGCCGGTTTGCGCGAATGCAAGATCAAGGAGGAGCCGCGTAAGTTGTTGTCGCATGTAAAAGGACTGGAACTGGTGGAAATGAACGACGTGGAAACCTGTTGCGGTTTTGGCGGCACGTTCGCCGTTAAATTCGATCCCATTTCCATTGGGATGGCCGATCAAAAAAGCAACAACGCCAAAGCCACCGGTGCAGAATGTATCATCTCTACCGACCTTTCGTGCCTGATGCACATCGACGGCGTAATGCGTAAAAAAGAAATGGGACTGCAAACCATGCACATCGCCGATGTGCTGGCCAGCGGTTGGTAATAATACAGTTACAGGGTACAGGGTCCAGGTTTCAGGGAATACGTTCAAAAGAGTCCTTGTAACCTGAAATAGGAAACCTGCAACAGCAGTTAAGTGTTTGACAGCTACAATTATTTACTAATTAAACTTAGTATCATGGGAATTGCAGATCGTTTATTTCAACAAAAAAAAGAGAAAGCAGAAGCTAATCTGAAAGCCGGTAACGACTTTCTGGAAGCCAATAAACAAAAACCCGGTGTTGTGGCACTGCCCAGCGGGTTACAATACGAAATAATTACTGAAGGTACCGGTGCCAAACCAGGCGCTACCAGCAATGTTACCTGTCATTACCACGGTACACTCATCGATGGTACCGTGTTCGACAGTTCTGTACGTCGCGGCCAGCCAGCTACCTTTCCTTTAAACCGGGTTATCAAAGGCTGGACAGAAGGTTTGCAACTGATGCCTGCCGGTAGCAAATGGCGTTTCTTTATACCACCACACCTGGGTTACGGTGAGCAACAGGTGAGCGCACAGATCGGACCTAACAGCACACTGGTATTTGAAGTGGAGTTGCTTAGTATTAGCTAGTATAAACGTAATAAGTTATAAAAGAAGCCGCGGTTCGCAGGGACTGTGGCTTTTTGTTTATTATAAACAAAAAGCCACTATTGTTCAATTTCCATCCTTTGCAAAAGACCATCATTGATCACATATACATGGAATACCTTTCCATCAAATAGTATATTTCCTGCTAAATCTTTAACCAGTTGGGCAACTTCAACTTCCAGGGTACCGTTCTCTCTTTCACGAAAACCAACCGGTGTTACATGCGGGTCAAGCTCTTTCCATTGTTTTTCCCAATAATCTCTAACTTCGTCATGCCCATTTGCATAGCCACCTCCCCAGGCCATTGGCCATTTTACTTCCGGGTGCATAACCTCGAGTATTGCATCAATATTTCTGGCGTTAAAAGCAACATAAGCCAGTTTAATTAAAGCCTGGTTTTTAAGCATTTTTTCTTCAGACATGATATTCCGTTTGAGTTTTAAAATGCGATCCTTCCTTCTAAGATAAGCAATTAATGCAGCCCTTTCCCTACGAATAAATTCAATTGTAAAAACCGGAAAAAACACCCAAATACAATTATACATGTAAGTGCTTAAATACATATCCATACCAGTTAGTAGTATGCATAACCGAAAAAAGGTCTTTTTCCTGTTATTCCGCTCTCAGGCTTTTATTGGCCACACTGGCGCCCAGCACCTTGCGGATCCCGATCTCCAGGGCAAATGCGTTCACACAACATAATTTCAAAAACGCTTTAGCTGTAAAAGCCTCTCTATAAAATACCGTGTAATAACGGTATTTATACCACAGCGTCTGCTTTGTTTTGGTCGTATTATCAAATTTCATCATCTTGTATCAGCACTGCTATTCCGTAATTCCTCTACAAACTTTCCCTTTACATTTCGGCCTGATTGGTTTTAAACATTGACAAGAACACCATCATCTGGTTCTTCAGAGGTGTATTGTCAATCATGCATGCACCAAATTCCTTCACACTTAAAATAAACCAATTATGGCTTCTAAAAAAGACCGCAATGAATCACAAAATCTCAGTCTTGTAAACTCTTCAGTAGACGATTTGCTGTTGGCTTCGCTTGAGCGGGGTGGTGATAACCTGCAAACCGGCCGTTACCTGGTTACCTACAAACCAGGAGCCGCCGAAGAAGGCAAACAATCGCTGGCCGATCAGGGCCTTCGGATTGCAGATGCAAGAGACTTTACAGAACAGGCGATAACGCTTGAAAGTGTTGGTGATGCTGATACTATTCATTTTAATGAGATCGGGGTGGCATTGGTTAGCGGTCCGGCAGCACAGGAACGCAGTATGGATATACAAACTGAAGCTGCTACAGACAGTGCTATAGAGTCCATCGATCCTGAGTATTTCGTTTTTGCCAATGATGTTATGACACCGCCATACGGTATGGCAACAGAAGAAACACCCAACCAATATTTGCGGGGCTTTCTGCGGGCAGCAGAGATCATTGCAAAAGACCTGCAAAACCCCAATGGACATTCGCTGTTGGAATTACAGGAAGAAGTGCAGGTACTTGGCGCTACCTGGGGTTTAAATGTATGTAAAGTTCCGCCATGTCCCCGCGGTGGCAGTGGTATTAAGGTAGCAGTGCTGGATACCGGTATGGACCTGCTGCATCCGGATTTCATCGGGCGTTCCATCACTTCCCAGACATTTGTTGGCCAGCCCGTACAGGACCTGAATGGCCATGGCACGCATTGCATTGGAACCGCCTGTGGCCCCAAAGCACCTGTAGGGAATATACCCCGTTATGGTATCGGATTCAAAACGTCTATCTATGCAGGTAAGGTACTTACCAATACAGGAACTGGCACGCAGGCTGGTGTACTGGCAGGTATGAACTGGGCTATTGCGAACCGCTGTGCCGTAATTTCCATGTCGCTGGGAGCACCAATTGGGATTCAGCCTTCCTATACCGCGGCAGGACAGGCAGCACTTAACAATGGTTGCCTCATTATAGCTGCAGCTGGTAATAGTTCTGGCGGACCAACCGGTGCACCAGGCAACTCACCGACTATTATGGCGGTAGCTTCCCTGGATCAGAATTTGATGCCTTCCAGTTTTTCAAGTGCCGGCAAGATTGACATTGCAGGGCCCGGCAGAGACATATTCTCAAGCTGGCCACGCCCTCAAAAATATAATACCATCAGCGGTACCAGTATGGCCACTCCGCATGTGGCAGGTTGTGCGGCGTTGTGGGCCGAAACCTCACCCAATTTGCGTGGTGCATTGCTGTGGCGCAAACTGGTGTCAACAGCCAGGCATTTGTCACTGCCCACCTCAAAAGTTGGTGCAGGGCTGGTTCAGGCTTTATAGTCATTCAATTTTGTAATTTTATAGACAACACCACCGGCAGCATGCTGCCGGTGGTGTTTTAAAAAAATTATCGGGCTATGGCTTCTAATAAAAAATGGATAGTTACCACCTCCAACAAAGACCTGGATGAGATAAAAAAACAGTTGGATGAAAATGGGTTTGCCGTTAACCAGGTGATGACAGAGATCGGCTGCATAAGCGGTACCGCATCTGAAGAAGTGGTAAACAAATTGCGCACTTTACCGGGTGTTACAGATATTTCACCTGATACCGATATCAACATAGGGCCACCGGATTCACCTGTAACCTGGTGAATTGCTTTGTCTCCTCATACCAGCCCCTGCTCTTCAGCCCAACGCATATGATAAGCCATCTTTGCCGTATAGCCAAGTTTGCGTATGAGCCTGTAGTTGACGACTGCCCCAACCGGGGCGCCTATAACGGGTATAAGCTGAGCCATTTTAGCCAGGTCGATATAATCCCTGTATTCCTGTTGAAAGGGACGCCACTCAAACTGGTTAATGTCTTCGGGCAGGCTTTTCGATCGCTCGTCCCAGTTTATCATTTCCAGAAATACATTCCTTCTGTGTTTCGCTGATGAGAATGCAAGTTGAAAAATATACAGAATGTATACCCGTTCTTTGTAGTCGTTCACTGAAAACCCGTAAATAGCGGCGATCTCAAATAACAGTTTGATCTTTATCGCTATTAAAAGCGGGAAATCTGCCAGTCCCAGCCATAAACCGCCGGCGCCGGTAAGGGCACCTTCAGCAGCCGCTGTAGTTCGGTAGATCTTTATCTTTTGTTCAACAACATCATCACTCTCGCCAAGCGTAAGTAGCGTTTTTTTATCGCGGGTGGTCCATTTGGCACCAAATAATACTCCCCGAATCATTTGTTTGATGACTACCGTAACTACCTGATGAACTTTTTCCGGTATAAGGTTATTGATCTTGTCCTGCATCGATTTAGACAGCCTGTTAAAGAAGCCAGGCTTCCGCATCATCTTCCGCTGCCATATCCGCAGCTCCTGCATCATTATCTGTTCGTAGGTGGTCATGGTACTAAATTACACAACGTTTACTGCAACTCTTTTGCCAGGGTGATGGGGCATGCAGGAGGCATTTTCAGCATACTTTCCCCACTGATAATCATAAAATAACAATTTATAATTTATAAATTGAGTATCCCCGTTTATGGCAACAGGAAGGTACGTACATTTAGAAGGCAAGAACCATAACACCACTCCCCAAAACTGCTGTTAATGACAAAAAGAACACTCATTTTAACTGGATTTGTCATTCTTAAATTTGTCCTGCAAAGCATTCTAATAAACCCGGAATACGATTTACAACGTGATGAATATTTACACCTTGACCAGGCAAACCATTTAGCGTGGGGGTATTTATCTGTTCCACCCGTCACCTCCTGGATCTGGTCCTGGGCGCTACGGGTGTTTTATTTTCCTGTTTGCTGCGATTGAACACCCTGTATCAACCCAACTCATTAGATGTGTTATGCTGGACGACCTTATACTTTTGCATCATAAAGTATATAAACTCCCAAAAGTCAAAATTGATATCAGAAAAAGGATAACAGCTGAAATTACAGCAATAAAAAATCGCCCCTAAAGAACGGGCTGTTTGTTAATCCCCCGAAATAAAAATATACTTACATTCGCTAATATCTTCTCCATACCGTAAACGAATGGATATGAAAACAACTATTGCAACGATATCGCTGATAATGCTGCTGGCGTCTGTTAAGTGTATTGCTCAATCAAATGAACCCTGGACAGCCAAACAATTGATAGAACCGGCTGACCTGGCCAAAACGATTAACAATCCCAAAGCTACTCAACCCCATATTTTCTGTATCGGGCCCGGCGCCATGATCAAAAACTCCATTGACATTGGTCCTGGTAAAGACAAGGCCAGCCTTGACAAATTCAAACAGGAACTCAGCCAATTACCCAAGGATGCCAATATTGTCATTTATTGCGGTTGCTGCCCTTTCGATCATTGTCCCAATATTCGTCCGGCATTTACCTTGTTGAATGAAATGAAATTCACCAATCATAAATTGCTGGATATTCCGCACAACATCAAAGTTGACTGGAAAGACCATAATTACCCGGTTCAAAATAGGCGCCCCGCGTTACTGTTTTAGCACCTTGATAACGTAACTCTTCCTGCTTATTGGATTGAATATTTTTGCCAAATAAACACCGGCTGCAATACCACTCAGGTTTACCTGAGTGGTATTGGAAAGCTGGTTATAAGCACCTATTACCCGTCCCTTTAGATCTATCAGCTGTACATTCACAGTTTGAGTAATATTCAAATTGAACGTCAGCTGCAGTTGGCTTTCGACCGGATTGGGGCTTAACCGGATGAACTGGGTATTGTCAATATTCACCACGCCGGTAACCACAAAAAAGAGTTTATCTGACCGGGGACCTGTACAGCCGTTCACAGTGGCTTCTACCGAATAATACCCGCTTTTTGTAGGGGTGTACCCATTATTTGTTGCCCCGGGGATCAGCACGCCTTCCAGGTACCATTGGCTTACACTGTTGATAATGACGCTGGAAATCAGGCTGCTACCAGTCATTGAAATGAATGGTTTCTCTGGGATCGGATTAACAGTTACACTAATTCTATTTGAAGGAGGAGTCAAAAACCCACTAACAACATTGGTGGCTGTATAATCGCCTCCTGCATTGGCGTTATACGTAACGCCGGTAGCCCCATTAATTGCCACGCCATTCTTATACCATTGGTTATTGACTGTGGACGAGGAGGTCAGCAGTACATTACCACCCTGACAAAAAGTGACCGGACCATTGGATGTAATGGCGGGCGGTATTAACCCTTTAACAAAACCAACACTGGCAGCAAAAAAGCCGCTGAATCCTTTCACATCAAAAGTTACTTCCCAGCAATCCGCGCCATTGTTCCATACAATGTTCGCATCATCGGGATTTATTTCTACCCCCAAACCGCTATAACTTCCGGGAATACCAGTTACACTTTCACCATGAAACTGGTAAATACGCAGGTTTGCTTTATTCGTTACATCAGTTGGTTGTTTGGGTAAGTCGGGCCCATGACCGGGAGCTGCATTGTAATTATCAAATTCCTGCTGGGTAAAATACAAGGTAACGGTTGCTTCCAACGTAGCAGCATTGTTTGTAGGTACTACATCGTAATGGCGTTGCACATAAGGGCTGCCATTATAAGTTTGCACACTGGCATCAACTACCGATCTGTTTGTAGTAAGAGCTGTTACCCCATTTAAAACATTAGACAATACTCTTGCTGAACCGACCTGATTGCGAAGCGCCACCATACCATTAAAACTTGTTATTATATCACTTTTACTGTCGCCATCGAAATCAGCAATCGCAATGTCGATAGGAAACTGATTATGCTGGTAACTCACAACGGGGGCGAATGCCAGGTTTCCGGGCGTGCTGCGATTTTTTATATAAACCAGGATCCCATTTGTATTAAGAACCATGTCGGGTTTTCCATCACCATCCAGGTCACCCGACTTCAGTTTGGTGGCCGATGAGGGCAGTTCGATCTTGAATTTCGGGGCTAATGAAATAGCACCCGCTGTACTTGTATTTCTATAAATGGAAACAGCAGCTGGGGCTATCTGGGTCATAACAGCAATGTCTAACTTACCATCGCCGTCATAATCGGCAACAGCCGTGCCCGACGGGATCTGATCTACCGACATATCTATGGGAGCCGCAAAATTGATGGTGCCGGGCGTGCTGATATTGGGATATATTGAAACCGTGTTGGCGTTTCTATTGGTGACCAGGATCTCGGGGCGGCCATCACCGTCTATATCACCGGTACTTAGGTGCATCGGATCGTCACCGGTGGCATAATCTGCTGCTGCCGCCAGGGAAATCAAGCTGCCGATACTTGTATTTTTGAATACGTACAAATGATTTTTAGCAATTGATGTAACGATCACATCAGGTCTTCCATCCAGGTCAAGGTCTGTTACTGCCAGCGTGCTCGACCCGTCTGTGAGCACATTTACTTCAGGGGCAAATGCAATGTCACTTACGGTGCTTATGTTCCTTTTGATTGAAATAGCTGCCGCATCGTTCTGGTTAACGGCATGAGCCGCTATGATGTCCGTCTTTCCGTCACCATTCATATCGGCCGTTTCCAGATAGCTGACACCTATAAGACCTGGTAATCCCTTAACATCGTTAAAGGAGATCGTATTGCCGGTACTGGTGTTCTTTTCAACCGTGATGTTGTTAGGATAGGGATTGGCATGTACAAGATCCGGTTTCCCATCCCCATTAAAATCAGGGCTTAAAAGCTCCCAGGAAACGCCACCTGCATCTACAACACCAGGGGTACTAAATGAGCCCACTGTAAATGCCGGACCAGCAGAAGGATAAGTTACTACAAATGGAATCTGCGTTTGAGCTGTTAACCTTCCTGTAGCCACGGTGATGGGTTGATAGCTGGCACCGACCGGCACCTGTACGGTTAACGACGTAGCAGAAGCTGTCAACACAGTAGCCTTTGTGGCACCAAAATATACAATGTTGGTGGCGGGTGTGGCGCCAAAATAATTTCCGGTGATGGTAACAGTTGTACCAATGGGGCCGGTAACGGGTGTAAAAGATGTTATAACCGGCGCATTGGCAGGAGAGGTTAAATAAGTATAACCGGGCTGATTGACGGTGCCACCGGGTGTAGTGATACTGATTGTGCCGGAAGTATTGAAGCCAACGGTGGCAGTGATCACATTGTCTGATACCACTGAATAGGACAGGGGAGGGGTTCCACCAAACAACACCGCGGTGGCGCCGGTAAAATATCGTCCGGTAATGGTGACCTCTTCCCCGGCATAAACGCCCGCCGGTGTAAAAGAAGTGATCTGAGGCGCATCCCAAAATTTAAAACCCGTGGCTATCCCGGTTCCCGTTGCACCGGTAACGCTCACCTCGCCCGAGGCGCCAGTCCCAACCACAGCCTGAATGGTGGTGGGTGATACTACATTAAATGACTGCGCAGCCACATTCCCGAATGAAACGGCCGTTGCCCCGGTGAAGTTCAGGCCCGTTATGGTAATATTTCCGCCTGCTGGTGACTCTGTGGGCGTAAAGGAAAGGATCGTTGGTTCATCGAACCGGTTCCGGTAAATAGTAGCTGAATTATCACCCTGGTCTACGGAGGCCAGATCGGGTTTTTGATCGTTATTAAAATCTGCAATAGTGATACGCCCGGCACTCGTTTTCGTTGACACATTCACTTCGGCATCGAAATTAATGGAACCTGAAACGCCGCTATTTCTGTAAATCCCTATAGAGCTGCCATCCGAAAAAACAAGGTCAACTTTACCGTCATGATCTATATCTCCTATACATAAATTATTGCCATAACTGGTCGCCGGAAAAGTTGTTCCGGCTGCAAAGGCAATAGTGCCCGGGCTGCCGGTATTCCTGTAAACAGCAATACTGCCGGCCATTAGGTCAGGTTTTGAATCGCCATCAAGATCTGCCAGTTTTATTCCGCCTGATGCGATGCTGCTTCCAACCCCTGTTAAAGAAAAAGAGGGCGAACCGGCAACACCGTTGTTCTTATAAATTGAAACGCTTCCGGCGCCTATAACAAGATCATTCCAGTGATCACCGTCCAGGTCGCCGATGCTAAGACTGGCAGGAAAGCCCCCGGCGGGATAATCAATTTTTGCTGCAAATGATATGGTGCCGGGCGAACCCGTGTTTTTAAATATGGAAATGGAATTGGCTGCCCAATTGGCTGTTACGAGGTCCGGCTTACCATCGTTATTCAAATCGCCAATAACAACCAGATTAGAGAGAAAGGTGGAAAGATCTGTTTTGCTAAAGTTAATATTACCCGGTGTACTCAGATTCCTGAAGATCGAAACGGTGAGGGAGGTATAATTGGTAACTGCAATATCCGTTTTACCATCTCCATCGAAATCACCCGTTGCCATGGAAGTTGGGTCAGAAGCGAAAAAGTCAACTTTTGGCGCAAAGGTAATTGCAGGGCCGCTGCTTATATTTCTATAAACCGAAACGGTGTAGGGGTAACCGGCGCTTAAAACGATCATATCGACTTTACCATCCCCATCCACGTCGGTGGAAGCAACGTCATTGGGCAGCACACCGGCCGAAGGCATGTAACTGGCGTCAAACGACCAGGGGGTGATGGCAGACTGCGCCTGAAGCTGTTGTATAAATATCAAATGGAAAAGAACTATAGAAAGGCATTTGTACACTTTTCTAAATGAAGTTATGGGGGCCATGTGTGGGCGTTAGATTGAATGATTGTAAGGCGACCCAACAAATTTATAAGATTATTATTAAAAAAGAAAGCCCCCGATAAAGAGCAGCTTTATAGTTGAAAGTTCAGAGCCCGGAGTTATTGGGTTATTTTGTTATTGCGTTCTGGATTCTTACGGCCTGAGGCTGTATTCAGCTTTCAGCTGTTTTCCTTACTTTCGCCCTTCATATAACAACAACTATGGCTTACTGGCTCGTAAAATCAGAACCATCCGTATATCCCTGGGAACAATTTGAAAAAGACAAACAGACCTTTTGGGACGGCGTACGCAATTACGCAGCACGCAACAACCTGCGCACCATGAAAAAGGGCGAGGAAGTATTATATTATCACAGCAATGAAGGCCTGGAGATCGTGGGCATTGCCAAAGTGGTAAAAGAAGCCTACCAGGATCCATCCACCGATGATGACAAGTGGGTAGCGGTTGACCTGAAACCTTTTAAAAAACTGAAACACCCCGTTTCATTAAGCGTTATTAAAAAAGATAAACGTCTTGCCAATATGGCCCTGGTACGCATCAGCCAGCTTTCGGTTCAGCCCGTTACTGACGATGAGTGGGCAGCAATTATGGAATTAGCGGGTCTTTAGTTTTAAGTTTAAAGAATGTTACCGGTTGCCAGTTACCGGGTCCCGGAAACTGGCAACCAATTATACGGCCCTTATTCCTCCAAACGTGTTAACCTGTTAACCCGTCAACTGATCAACTCTATTTCTGCCTTCTGCCCTCTGCCTTTTAGCCTTCCTCTATTTAACTTTTCCTTCAGGTTACCTTTCACTCCCGTCCGTATTAACCACAAATACCGGTATTTAAATTATTGTTTTCCTGTAAACTGTTTATGTAATTATCAATTACCTGCATCTTATAATCACACACACCTAAAAACGAACAGCCATGAAGTTTTTATTTCAAATACTGGCAGCATTGCTGCTGTGGATCTTTATTGCCTGTAATAACCGGGGCGCCACCTCCGAATCAAAAGCTGATTCCTCAACAAGAAATGTAACGGTGCAAGACATGGCATTGCAGGAAGTAGCGCCAGCGCCTGCTACTGCACCCTATGTAACTGCGGAAAGCAAATTCACGCCGCCCCGTATTATAAAAGACGAAGAAGTGAAAGAGGAAGAAAGGCCAACGGACCCCAATACCGAAGATTACGATCATATTGTGGAAAACAGGTTCCTTACAGCCACGCAAAACCCATTGTCGACATTCTCGATAGATGTAGATGAGGCCGCTTACAGTAACATCCGCCGTTATATTAATAATGGCAGCATTCCACCGGCCGGCGCTGTGCGTATAGAGGAAATGATCAATTACTTCGATTACACCTATCCACAACCGCAAAATGACGACCCTTTTACGGTTAATACAGAATTGAGTGAATGTCCATGGAGCCCGCAACACCGCCTGGTGCACATCGGTTTGCAGGGAAAGGAGATCCCGGTGAAAAACCTGCCCAATGCCAATATTGTGTTTTTGATAGACGTCTCCGGTTCTATGGAAGATGAGAATAAACTGCCCCTGGTAAAATCATCTATGAAATTACTGGCCGATCAATTGCGGCCCGATGATAAGGTGGCCATTGTAGTATATGCCGGTAATGCCGGACTGGTATTACCGGCTACCAGCGGTTCCAACAAAACTGCTATTAAAGAAGCTATTGACCAACTTGAAGCCGGTGGTTCTACCGCTGGTGGGGAGGGTATTCAACTGGCCTACAAAGTTGCCCGGGATAATTTTATCAAAGGCGGCAATAACCGCATCATTCTGGCCACCGATGGCGATTTTAATGTAGGCGCCAGCAGTGATGATGAACTGGTATCTATGATCGAAAAAGAAAGACAAAGCGGTATTTTCCTGAGTGTATTGGGATATGGTATGGGCAACTACAAAGATAACAAAATGCAACAGCTGGCCGATAAAGGGAACGGTAATCACTCCTATATCGATAACATCAACGAAGCCCGCAAAGTACTGGTAACGGAGTTTGGCAGCACCCTGTTCACTATTGCCAAGGATGTAAAAGTCCAGATAGAATTTAACCCGGCTAAAGTACAGGCCTACCGTCTTATTGGGTATGAAAACCGGGTAATGGCTGCAGAGGATTTTAACGATGATAAAAAAGATGCTGGCGAACTGGGTTCCGGCCATACCGTAACAGCACTATACGAAGTAATTCCTACCGGGGTAAAAAGTGAATTCACCGGCAAGGTAGATGACCTGAAATATCAGCCCGCAAAAACGAATACAGCCACTGGTAGTGGCGATGAAATCATGACCATCAAGCTGCGTTACAAAAAGCCCGATGGCGATGTAAGCAGGCTGATCGTTCACCCCGTTACGGATTCACACCAGGCCCTGGCCAATACTTCAGAAAATTTCCGGTTCTCGGCAGCCGTAGCTTCCTTCGGTATGTTGTTACGAAATTCTGAATTCAAACAACAGGCCACGTACCAACAGGTAATTGAATTAGCCAAAAGCGCAAAGGGAACCGATGCAAACGGCTACCGCCAGGAGTTCATCAATTTAGTACAATCGGCCGGGTCGTTGACAGCTAAGAAATAAAGGCAATGGACAGTAGGCAATGGGCCGCGACGCGGATTGCGCGCAGAGGTGTATTGCTGGCGGAGAAGGAGTGCCTTTCCCATTGCCCATTGCCTATTGCCTACTGCCTTCTGCCCACTGCCTACTGCCCACTGCCTACTGCCCCGCCTTTTTCCTTATATTTGACCTATGAGTAAAAAGAAGATCGTAGTATTGACCGGCGCAGGTATAAGCGCCGAGAGCGGATTAAAAACCTTTCGCGACAGCGACGGATTATGGGAAGGATATAAAGTGACGGATGTGGCTACCCCACGCGCCTGGAAAAAAGACCCGGCCATGGTGCTGGACTTTTACAACCAGCGTAGAAAAAATGTACTCGAAGCGCAACCCAATGCCGCGCATATTGGTCTTGCTAAATTGCAGGACGATTTTGATGTGACCATTATTACCCAGAATATCGATGACCTGCACGAACGTGCCGGCTCAAAAAAAATACTGCACCTGCATGGCGAGATCTTCAAAATGCGCAGTGAATTTGATGAATCACTGGTGTACGACATTCGCGACGACATCAAACTGGGCGACAAAGCCGAAGACGGTGCCCAGCTGCGCCCGAACATCGTCTGGTTTGAAGAACCGGTGCCAATGATCCAGTTAGCCGTTCCCGTAGTGCTCAGCGCCGATATTTTTGTGGTAGTAGGTACTTCCCTGGTAGTATACCCGGCTGCAGGCCTGGTTGATTATGCACCCATGGACATACCCAAATACGTGATCGATAAGGTGATCCCCAGAACAGATAACGTTTACAATGTCACAAACATTGAAAAACCGGCTACCCAGGGTATTCAGGACCTGATCGAGCTGTTAAAAAGTCAATAGCCGCCTGCAAAAAAAGCACGCAATGACAGTACCATCCGTAACAACCACCTTGAAAAAGTACAAAGGCAAATGGGGGCACCCTGAAGTAAAACATTTATTGAAGCGAACCCTGTTTGGTGCAAAAAAAGAAGACATTGATTATTTTGCGTCAAAATCACTCAGGCATACCATTCAGCAATTGTTGAATCAGGAGGAACCTGTTCCCGCGCCCCCTGTCAATAACTACAATGACGACAAATATACCGACGAAGACGTTCAACCAGGCCTTACCTGGACAACCGCAGCCCAATACAGCGGAATGAACGGTTTCCGCAGAAGAAATTCTTTTAAAGCCTGGTGGCTGGGTTGCATGCTGAACCAGCAACGCACTCTGCGTGAAAAAATGGTGCTGTTCTGGCACAACCATTTTGCTACCGAAGCCATGGTGATCGAAAACCCCACCATGGTCTACAAACACAATGTATTATTACGCCAATATGCATTGGGAAATTTTAAAACTATGGTGCGCGCGGTAACTATAGATGCAGCGATGCTTAAATACCTGAACGGAAATGCCAATACTAAAAAAGCGCCCGATGAAAACTATGGCCGGGAGTTACAGGAATTGTTCACGGTAGGCAAGGGGCCGGGGTCGCATTATACCGAATCCGATGTAAAAGCCGCCGCATGCATCCTAACCGGTTTCCGCATCGATAACAAATCATTGCCCGGGATACATGGCACCTTCGATGCGGGCCGCCATGACGAAAGCGACAAACAATTCTCCGAATTCTACAATAACCAGGTTATAAAAGGTCGTAAGGGAAAAGAAGGGGAAATGGAGCTCGATGAATTGCTCGACCTTATTTTTCAACAACCCGAAGTAGCCCGTTTTGTCTGCCGCAAATTGTACCGGTACTTTGTATACCACCAGATAGATGAGGGCACGGAAAAAACGATCATTGAACCACTAGCGAACATCTTTCGACAAAGCAATTATGAAATAAAACCCGTGCTGGAAATATTATTTACCAGCCGGCATTTTTACGACGTGGGCAACCGCGGCAGCATCATTAAAAGCCCGATTGATTTTACGGTTGGCCTGTGCCGTGAATACAGCGTTCCATTCCCGGCTGAAGACAGCTATGTAGAGCAGTATAGTTTCTGGCTCAATATTCAACAGACAGCTTCGCAAATGCAACAGAATATTGGCGACCCGCCCAATGTGGCCGGCTGGCCTGCTTATTACCAGGAACCCATGTACGATAAATCATGGATCAGTTCGGATACGCTGCCCAAACGCACCGCTTTTACCGACCGCATGATGACCAATGGCTTTGCACGTAATGGAAAGAAAATACTCATCGACCCGCTGCTGTATACGAAACAACTATCGGCGCCCGGCGACCCTAATAAACTGATCGATGAACTGGCCGCCTTGTTGTACGCCGTTGAATTACCGGCCGAAGAAAAACAGTATATGAAAACCGGTATTCTATTACAGGGGTTGCCAGGCATGGCCAGCGACCATTACTGGACGGATGCCTGGCAGAAACTACACGATAAACCCGATGATGCAGCCAATACAAAGAATGTGACCAGCAAGTTGAAAAACCTGTTGAAATATATGATGAGCCTGCCACAGTACCAGTTAATGTAAAACCACCAGCTATGAAACGCAGAAAATTTTTACGGGACACTATTACCGGCGTTGTATTGCCTTCCTTTTTGCAGGGCGTATCACTGAAAGCCCTCGCAGGTACGCCGGGCATACATGCGCGGCACGCCAGTCTCGATAACGATCGCGTGTTGGTGCTGATTCAACTGGCCGGTGGCAATGATGGCATCAATACCGTCATCCCTTTCGATCAATACAGCAATTATACGGCCGCAAGACCCAATATCTTTCTTCCGCAGGAAAAAGTATTACGACTGAATGGCTTCGATGCCACGGCTTTTAATCCCGCACTCGCCAATATGCAACAATTGTTCAATGAAGGAAAGCTTGGCGTGATACAGGCGGTAAGTTATCCCAAACCCAACTTCTCACATTTCAGGGCAACCGATATCTGGATGACCGGTTCCGACAGTGATAAAGTGGTTTCGTCGGGCTGGGCCGGGCGATTCCTGAATGATGTATACCCACAATTCCCCGATAATTACCCTAATGAAGCGATGCCCGATCCGCTGGCTATACAGGTAGGGGCGGTGGTATCAACGGCCTTACAGGGTCCCCTGTTCACCATGGGCATGGCCATCAGCAACCCGGCCGGTTTTTATAAACTGGTAGAAGGAAAAGTAAATGTAAATGCCAACTCCCGCTGGGGCGAACAGCTGGATTACATCGAAATGATGAGCCAGAAAACCGATCAGTATGCAACGGTGATCAAAAAAGCGGCGCAAAAGGTAACTACCCAATCGCCCAACTGGCCTGCAGCAGGTAAAAATCCGCTGGCCGATCAGTTAAAGATCGTGTCGCGCCTTATTGCCGGCGGGTTAAAAACAAAAGTGTATATGGTAAGTACAGGCAGCTTCGATACCCATGCCAAACAAACGGAAACAGATACCACTACCGGCACCCACGCCAAACTGTTGCAACGCTTATCGGAAGCCATTGGCGCTTTTATGAATGACCTGCAATTCTTACAAATTGAAAACCGGGTGATGGGTATGACCATCTCGGAATTTGGCCGAAGAATAAAAAGCAATGCCAGCGATGGTACTGACCACGGAGCCGCAGCACCCGTTTTTTATTTCGGCAACGCCATAAAACCGGGTATTATCGGTTCAAACCCGGTGATCCCCGAAAAAGTAACGGCAAATGACAATGTGCCCATGCAGTATGACTTCAGATCATTATATACGTCGGTGTTACAAAACTGGTTCAATATGCCGGTGCAGGAGGTGCAACAGATCCTGATGGGAAATTTTTCGCCGGTGCCTATTGTATAATACAGTCATTCTCTTCAAACCTGATCCCGTTCTTTTCCAGTTCCTGCAAAACGGGTATGTATACGGACGACATAACAGGTATGCGCAAACCGGTTTCCGGGATTCGGCCCAGCAATATTTGTTTGGCCGCAATACCCAATGGCAACCCGGTTGTTTTAGCCATGGCTGTGTTCAGGTGGTTCTCGCCTTTTACTACCAGGCTGCTGCTGGCCAGGTGTTGTGTTCCTTCCAGTTCGTAACCTATCTCATGGTGCAATACAACCAGGTCTTTATCGGCTGGTTGCAACAACAATTTTTTTTCCATGGCAAATTGCAATACGTCGGCAGCACTGCAGTTGCCTTTATTTATTATGGTCTGGTCATCATCCATCCCTAAAAAGAAAAGCTGTTTCATCGACAGGTTGGCTTCGTGCATTTGTCCGGCCACCGTAGCCGCCGCCTGGCTTTTTATGGAATCCAGGTTCACATCCATCAGTTGTCCGTTGTTATCGACCATCATAAAATCCTGCAGGGCTTTTCGTTCTTCTTCATTGGCTTCCTGTTCGGCCTCCAGCAGCTGTTGTAGTTTCTCAAGCAACTGTTTTGTTTGCGCAAAACGCGCTGTTAGTTGCTTTTCGATCCACTCCCCAAAACCATGATGGGCGAAATGCTCCTGAAAAAATTGTTGCAGCGTTAATCCGTCTGTTTGATACCGTTTGGTGCCATCGGTCAGTTTCAGCTCCACTATATTTTTCCAGCCAAAACAAAATTCGGGATAACGCAGTGTGGAACGTATAAAAGTACTGGCATTGGGCAACCCGTACAACGGCATATAATGCAGCGAATCGCAGTTAGGGTACCAGGCCAGGTAACCCAGGTGGGGAATATGAATAACCCGTTTGGGGTCGAACAACTGCTCGTAAGACAGTTGGTGTACAGCCCCATTTTCTTTAAACACCGCGCCATCTATACCGGCCAGCACCGGGTTGTGATGGATCCCGGTCAATTTATAATGCCATGGATTGTCGTCGTTTTCCGGTGATATCAATCCACCACAGTGCGATTTAAAGGAAGTAATGGTGCCGCCATTGGCTTTTATGCGGTGAATGTGTTGCATGGCAATCATGTGATCGATGCCTGGATTCAATCCCATTTCGCAGAGGAACAACAGTTTTTGTTGTTTAATGGCGGGTTGCATACCGGTCAGGGTATCATCTATATTGGCAGGAGTTAGAAAATGTTTGTTGAACCGTAGGCAATCAGTAGCAATGAACGTGTGCCAGGGGGCCGGCAACAGTGAGATCACTATGTCAGCAGCAGCGATCAGTTGCTGACGGCCGGGTTCATTATCCGGGTGTATGATCACAGTTTTAAGATGCGAAGGCGGGTTGGTAATAAGCGGTGTGATTACAGGATAAGTTTCAGCAACAGTGATGAACCAGCTGTTGTATGCAGCTTCCTTCATCAGGTATTCGATCAATGATACTGCCGAATGCCCGGCACCGATCACCAGAATTGAATTCATTCAAATGAAATAAGGATGCAATTTACTTAGAATATGGCTATAAGTTGTATACTGAGTTACAGGTTGCAGGGGAAACATGGGGATTGGCTTTAAACATGGAATAGGTAACGGTAAACTGTTTACTCCCCTTTAGGGGGCTGTGGGGGGCATAAAAAAAGCCGGTGACGAACACCAGCTCTTTTGGTTTTGAACCGTCCCTTATTTAATATTGTTAATTTAGAATGATCGTGCCCATATCAAGTGTACGTCCTTCTGAAACTTCTACTGTTTGTCCTCCCTCAGTATTAGGATGATTTTTTGTCACTATCACCCGCCACTCGCCCGGTTTTACTTTAAACCGGAACTCTCCGTTACTCACCATTGTTTTTAAAGAATCTGTTCCATTAACTGCATACACCCAAATTGAATCCCGCTCTGATGTTACTTTACCTGTTATATTTGATTGATTCATGGCGCGAGAGGCGTGAAGCCCAATAACCACACTCACAACACCTATAAACGTGGCAACAGTTTTATCCATAAAGCAAAAAAGTTTTTTAACTCTTTAGGTGAATCAATTACTGACTAAATTAAGAGCACCTAACTTTTAAAAAAACTGTGCCAGCATCAAGTAAGGTCTAAAAACTATGCCAGACGCAATAAATGTGGAAAACGAAAACAAGAACTGTAGAAACTTCCTCAGAAGCCAGATTGTGCTAATCCCAATGCTTTTGAGTTTATGCTGATCACCCCATATTCAATGGTGATGCCACGTCTTGTGCTGGGTGCTTCCACCGTTCTTCTTTTACCAGGCGGTATACTATTAAAGAGAAGAGTTTGCGTTTTTACCAGTTTCTTTTCCGGCCCAAAATACCTTACTTCTACAGCAACCTGGTCAAGGGCATACAAACTGGTGTTCTGCACTGTTATATCCAGGTCGGAGACACCACCCAGTAAACCTACCTTGAAGGCGCTTGCTTCTACATGCACCTGTTCATATATGTTCTTACGTGCTTTTTCAATCACTTCTTTATCAATGCCTTTTTCCTTTGGCTCCATATTGGTTGGCGATGTCTCAACAGTTTGGGTAGTGGGTGAAATTGGAACTGTGATAGATTTTGTTGGAGGGGGAGGCGGGGTTACCACGCTGTTATCCTTTTTAATTACTGCATGGCGGCCGCCTGGCCGGTTGGCCGGGTTTTCATTGGAGCCTGAAGTCGATGCAGGCTCGGGGTCACTATTTACATGGTCATTATTATAAACATGTTCGCGTTCCGCTGTATGCCGGGACTCTTTGCTTTTTTGGGCCACGTCGCCGGTACGGGGCGTGGAAGTGGTTTTCTCATTCTGTTTATCCCTGATCTCTTTTACCAGGCTTTCGAGCGCCCTGGTATCAGGTTGTTTATGACCGGAATTAATAACCAGACCAATTACTACCCCGCCCAGTATCAGCACGACTGCTACCAGCACCCGGGTTAGGTTTTTATTGTTCTGCAGGTATTGGCTTGAACCGGCCAGTAATGTCTTCAGGTCGAACTGATCTTTTTTAGGACCTGCCCAGGTTTCCTTTTTGGGTTGGGATGCCGCCTTTTCAATTGGTTTTTCGACTGCTTTTACGGCCGACCCGCCTGAATTGTTTTTTGACCAGGCTGCTTTCCGGGATTCGTAATCGTTCATGAACCCGCTGTTGATCTGGTCGTCTTCCTGTTTCCGGCTCTTATGACCTTTCAGTAATGCACTGTTCAGTTCATCGTCTTCCTCGGAAATGAGGTAGGTAGTAGCGGCTGCTTTCTTTTGGGTATTATTGGCCGTATTGGCGTTCTTATCGTTTTGGGAAGAAACCGCTTTGGCTGTTTCTTCTTTTTTGGCAACCGGGGTGCTGGCTGTCTGGGCCTTGCCCTTTGGCATGGTTACGTAAATGTGTTTGGAAGTTTGCTCAACCTGTTTGCTTACCGGCTGGGCTTCCGGTACGGTTTCGGCAACCGCCTGCAGGGAAGTTTCCGTTCCTTCCATTACTGGTGCAAAGGCTTTGAGTTCTTCCAGTTCACCGGGGTAACGCCAGGCCGCACTTTTCCCTTCTAACCATACCAGGTCATAAGGTTTCAAACCTTTGGCCGCCAGCTCCTGGGCGGAATAAGGGCCAGTTTGTTTATTATCGCGTAATAGTAAATATTGGTTCATAACTATAAAAACTCAATAAAATATAATGCAAACAGGCAGCTGTAGTCAGCTACTTCATAAATGAAAGTACAATCATCAGTGGGTCGGGGCTCAGATGGTTAAAGGCTGTTTTTATTAGGATACCGGGGGGTGAATTAAGCTTATATGCAAGTTAAAACTTGGCAGTAATTGTACCAAATACTCAAATGGAAAACTTATAAAAAGAGACGTTAAAAGTGCAGGTAGTTTCCCACTATAACCTACGCATATTGAAAACTGATATACCTGTTAATGAAATTCTAATACCTGGGGCAGAAGGCATAGGGCAGAGAGCAGAGTGAAAACAGCCGATACAGGCAACAGACGCAGGCTGGCGGGGTGGAAAGGGGCTGTATTTCCTTTCTGCCTTCTGCCCTCTGCCTTCTGCCCTTTTTTTAACATTTGTTGATAAAATTTAGGGCTAAAAAACCCCTCCAAATCACGGGTTTTCACGGTTAAATAGGGTATTTTTGCCCCCCATCCAACTTACCAATAACCGGATGTAAATCATTTCTGTAAAACAAGTATGGAAGAAAACTTCACCCCACAGGAAACAAACGATGAGAATCGTATTATCCCTGTAAATATCGAAGAGCAAATGAAAACGGCATACATCGATTACTCGATGTCAGTAATCGTAAGCCGTGCCTTGCCCGATGTACGCGATGGTTTGAAACCGGTTCACCGGCGCATTTTGTTCGCCATGAACGAACTGGGTCTGAACTATAACAGAGCATACAAAAAATCGGCACGTGTAGTAGGAGAGGTGTTGGGTAAATATCACCCGCATGGTGACTCATCTGTGTACGACGCCATGGTGCGTATGGCACAGGAATGGAGCATGCGGTATACCCTTGTTGATGGCCAGGGTAACTACGGTAACCAGGATGGCGACGGCCCTGCCGCCATGCGTTATACAGAAGCCAGGCTCGACCGGTTAGCTGAATACATGTTGATGGATATCGACAAAGATACCGTTGACTTTCAGCCTAACTTCGACGACTCAGAAAGAGAGCCTGCTATTTTACCAGCACGCGTTCCCAACCTGCTGATAAACGGTTCAAGCGGTATTGCGGTGGGTATGGCCACCAACATGATGCCGCATAACCTCAGCGAAGTAATTGATGGCTGTATAGCCTATATCGATAACCGCGACATCACCATCGATGAGTTGATGCAGCACATAAAAGCCCCAGACTTCCCCACCGGTGGTATCATTTACGGTATGGAAGGCGTACGGGCCGGTATGCACTTTGGACGTGGCCGCGTTGTATTGCGCGGTAAACTCACCGTAGATACCAAACCCAGCGGTCGCGAAACCATCATTGTGAACGAAGTGCCTTACCAGGTAAACCGCGATGCGCTTTGCGATAAGATCGGTCAGCTGGTAAATGAAAAAGTGATCGAAGGTATTGCACACGTAAACAATGAATCGAACGCCAAGGAAGGCACCCGTATCGTGATCGATCTCAAACGCGATGCGATCGCCAACGTGGTGATCAACCAGCTGTACAAATTCACCGAACTCCAAACTTCATACGGTATCAACAACGTGGCCCTGTCAAAAGGCCGCCCCAAAACACTGAACGTAAGAGATATGATCAGTGAGTTTGTGGAGTTCCGTCATGAAGTGGTGGTACGGCGTACACAGTTCGAATTACGCGAAGCAGAGAAGAAAGCCCACATTTTACAGGGTTACCTGATAGCACTGGATCACCTCGACGAAGTGATCGCCATGATCCGGGCATCGGCCACACCGGAAATTGCCCGCGAAAGCCTGATCAATGCAGGATGGGGCCTCGATGAAGTGCAGGCCCGTGCCATCCTCGATCTGCGTTTACAACGGTTAACCGGCATGGAACGCGATAAGATCCGCGAAGAGTTTGAAGAACTGCAACGCCTTATCGGACACCTCCGTGAACTGTTAAGCAATGAAGGTATGCGGTACGATGTTATTAAAACCGAACTGGGCGAAGTAAAAGAAAAATTCGGCGATGCCCGCAAAACAGAGATCACTTATCTCGATAATGAAGTACGCATAAAAGACCTGATCAAGGAAGAAGATGTGGTGATCACCATCTCTCACCTGGGTTATATCAAACGTACATCCGCTACCGAATTCCGCGCTCAGCGCCGCGGTGGCCGGGGAGCCAAAGGCAGCAAAGCCCGCGAAGAAGATTGGATTGAACACCTGTTTGTGGCCTCTTCACACCACACCATGTTGTTCTTTACTGAAAAAGGACGCTGTTACTGGCTGAATGTTTATGAAATACCCGAAGGCGACAAAACCAGCAAAGGCCGCGCCATTCAGAACCTGATTCAATTACCGCCCGATGACAAGATCAGGGCGATCATCGATATCCAGGACCTGGAAAACGAAGAGTTTGTAAAATCACACAACATAGTGCTCGCTACCAAAAAGGGTATCATTAAAAAGACTGCCCTCGAAGATTTCAGCCGTCCACGTACAACCGGCGTAAACGCCATTACCATTGTGGAAGGGGATGAATTGCTGGTAGCCAAGCTTACCAATGGCACCAGCGAGATCATGATGGCCCTGAAAAGCGGTCGTGCCATCCGGTTTGCCGAAGAAAAAGTACGTGCAACCGGCCGCGGCGCTATTGGCGTATCGGGAATTGATGTAGATGATGATAATGATGCAGTTATTGGCATGATATGTGTCAGCAAGGAAGATAACTCTCGTAGCGTGTTGGTTGTGAGTGAAAAAGGATTCGGAAAAAGAACACCATTAGAAGATTATCCCATCACCAACCGCGGCGGTAAAGGGGTGAAAACCCTGAACGTTACCGAGAAAACCGGTTCACTGGTAGGTATGCTGGATGTTGCAGCGAAAGAAGACCTGATGATCACCTGTAAAAGCGGTATGACCATTCGTATGCCGGCAGAAGGCATCAGCGAACTGGGCCGTAACACCCAGGGTGTTAAATTAATTCGCCTCGATGATGGTGATGAAATAGCCGCCATTACTAAACTGGATGATAATGAAGAAGAAGGAAATGAAGAAAATGGCGAATTAGAAGCCCAAACCGATGTGAATGCAACAGCCGGGGCAACCGATGGCAATGAGATTGCATCTGATGAAAGTACTGATGCCAGCGAAGATTCAAATGAAGGAGACGAACCAGGAACAGAAGGACCGGTTACAGAATAATTAGAGATTTGCTTTCAATTATATAAGCTCATTGGCTAAAAAACAATAAATATTTTCAGATGAAAAAATTGTTGCTGACAGCATTGCTCGCTGTAGTTGGGTTTTTGTCACAGGCCCAAAAACTAGAAAAGGCTAAAGACCTGCTAGGCAAGAAAAAACTCACGGACGCTAAAACCGAGATCGACAATGTAATGACCGTTGAGAAAAATAAAACGCTGCCAGATGCATGGTACACAAAGGCTAAAATTTATGGCGCCATTGCCGCTGACTCATCGCTGAAATCAACGGTGCCCGATGCACGCGGAACAGCCCTGGAAGCCATGAAAACCTACCTGGACATGGAATCCAATGAAAAAGACGCAGCTAAAAGAAATATTCAGTTAACCCTGGATAACAACGCTCCACTGATTGACCTGTACACAGGTTATTCAAAAGATGCAGCTTCGTTTTATAACGCCAACAACTACAACGACGCGTTCATAAACTTCAAAAAGTCACTGGAAGTATTCGACCTGTTGTCATCAAAAAATATCATTCCTATTAAGCTCGATACTACCACCACTTTATATGCTGGTATTTCAGCTGAAAAGGCACAGAAACCCGATGATGCAGCTGTTTACTACGGTAAAATTGCCGAAGCAAAAGCAAAAGGCGAAGGCTTTGTAGAAATTTACAAGTGGCTGGCTGACTACTATCGCAGAAAAGAAGACAAAGCCAACGCTTCTAAATTTGCTCAACTGGGTAAAGAAGTATATCCCAGCGATCCTTTCTGGACTGGTTTTGAATTAGACCTGGCCCGTGAAGCAGGCAACAAAGAAGAGCTGTTCAAAAAGTATGAAGAAGTTATAAAAGAAAACCCTGACAATTATCTCTTCCTGTTCAACTACGGTGTAGAGTTATACCAAACAGGTTACGATCCTGATGCCAGCAAACGTCCGGCCAATTCAAAAGAGCTGATCGCAAAAGCGGTTGATGTTATGGGCAAAACCCTGGAGAAAAAACCAGATTTCGCCAATGCCAACATGGTATTAGGGCAGATCTATTACAACCAGGGTGTTGAGATCAATAACGAGAACAAGAATATCCGCCCTTCAGGCAATGTTAAATTAACGCCAGACCAGTTGAAGAAAAAAGACGACCTGCGCGCAGAAACTGCCAAGAAGTTCGACCAGGCTTTACCTTACTTAACTAAAGTAGACGAAGTGCTCGATGGTCAGGGTAAGTTGAAAATGGAAGATAAAGACAACCTGAAAAATGCACTTGACCTGTTGATCATCATCAATGAGGAAAAAGCAAATCAGCTGGAGCAAAAGAAACGCCAGGCTGAAGCCAAGAAAGATGTAGCAGGCGTTAAAACAATCGACGCCGACATCAAGAAAATTCAGGAGAATGTTACGAAGTACACAGATAAGTACAACAACATTGATAGAAAGCACTAATAAGTATATCCGAAATTAGTAAAAACCCTCCCGAAGCATCGGGAGGGTTTTCTTTTTATACGCCTGTCATCAATCGGTTGCATGAACCGCAGGTAAATGGGTATAATGTATTTTAATTTCCTTTTAATTGATTACTATTCCCTGTATGATACCTGGCTATTACCTTTACGTATGCGCTGAACAATCGTGCGCATGGGTTTAAGGGTTTAATTTTTCAATCAATTTAACGCGGCTTTTCCAGGCTGCGTTTTTCATTTATATCAACTGGCTGGCAGCAGACAGCGGTAGAAGTTATAATTGGGTAGGGGCGTGCAATGCCTGCTCCACTTCACGACGGTACATACGACTTACCGGAAGTTCATGTTTATCAATCTCAATTAACTCACTGGTGTAGGATTGCACCTTTTTCAACGAAATGATATACGACCGGTGTATACGTATAAAAACATTTTTGGGAAGCATTTCTTCCACAGCCGAAATAGACTGCTTGGTAAGAAGCGCTTTTGCGGTAGTTACTATTTTAATGTAGTCCTTCAGGCTTTCAATGTACAGGATGTCATCTAAAAAGATCTTCACCATTTTCCTGTCGGCACGAACACAAATAAATTCCGGATCATGATTGTTGTGAGCGAACTCTTTTTCAACACCAGTGTCTTTTTTAATGACTTTGTTGACGGCCTTTAAAAAACGCTCAAATGATATGGGTTTCAGCAAATAATCAGCAGCTTCCAGTTCAAAACCTTCCAAAGCATATTTCCGGTAAGCGGTTGTAAAAATAACTTTTGGCGGGGTCTTCAGTGTTCGTATAAAGTCCGTACCCAGCAATTCGGGCATCTTAATATCCAAAAATATTAAATCAACCTGCCTGGTCTGTAAAAAGTTAATAGCTTCAATAGCATCACAACAGGTGCCCGCTAATTCAAGCGATTGCATGGACGAAATATATTTCTTCAACACTTCAAGCGCTGGCGGTTCGTCGTCTACCGCCAGGCACAGCGTTTTTTTGTCAGGCATAAGCCACGATTTTTACTGGTGACTCTTTAATTGTTGAAGCAATTGTACCCAATTCTATTTTCAGGTACACTTCAAACTTTTTTTCTGTTGACTGAATGACCAACATATGTTTATCAGGATAAAGCAATTGTAATCTCTTTTGAACATTCGACAAGCCAATTCCCTTTTTGGGTGATGACATTTTCATATCAGGAAGCCTGTCATTAATTATGCTGAATTCGAGCTGATTGTCAATAATACCTATAGATAAATCGATCTGATGATTTCCCCGCATTTTGCTGATACTGTGTTTAAAGGTGTTTTCAACAAATGGTACCAGCAGCAAAGGCGCAATCGTTTTGTTATGATAGTTACCGGATACTGACATATTGAACCGCAATCGTTGTCCATACCGCACTTTTTCCAGCCCGATATAATTATTCAACATATCAATTTCCTTCTCCAGTAATACTGATTCTACATTGCATTCATCCACCATATACTTTATGGTGTTTTTCAATTTCAAAACAAGACCGCTTGTTTCAACTGACTTACTAAGTGCAAAAGAATAAATGTTATTCAGGGTATTGAAAAGAAAATGCGGATGTACCTGTGCTTTCAAAACCTGCAATTCTGCGTTGGCATTTTCTTTTACGAGCATTTCTCTTTCACGCATTTTTAAATAATAATTCTTAAACATTTTTATTGTTAAGAACATGGCGCAAACAGCAGGGGGGCCGGCAAATATAAACCCGGTGGAAGAATACCATAGTAAGAGAAATTGTTCATTTTGTGATCTGTTAAATGAATCCGTAATCCAAAACTGATAAGCGATGAATAGCACGTAGGTCAAAAGAGTGAGTAGGAAAACAGAGAAACAAAATTTCCTATACTCGTTTTTTTCAAAATACTTAGGTGTGTAATAATAGGCAACCAGGTAAGTATATATGGCATCAATTACAAGTATGCCATCCCCTTTAAAGACGTTGTAAATAAAGGCTTTGTGAAAACCCTCCAATAAACTGTCTGTCCAGCATCCCCAAAACCAGGCCTGGGCAAGCCAGAAAGCGATATGCCGGAAATACTGCTGTGGCTTCTTCGTGGTCCATACGATATCATGAAGCGTCATATACAGGTTCTTTTAAATTATTATTGGCACTAAACGCAGGTTCTTTTGTTTCGGTCGATAGTTTTAATGCAAATCTGATAACGATTCTATTGTCAATATTTACGAGTCCAACCCGGAAATCGGTTGAATCATAGTCGCCTCTAAGTCTGCTTCGGGTATTTTCAATCAACAAAGCCCAATCGATATCGGTCAAGGCATTTCCATCGGCATCGCTAAAGGATAATGTTGAAAAAAGCGTATTGGTTGTTATGGTGAAAGTCCAATCCCCAATCCAGGAACAATTGCAGGAGTTATGCAACTCGGTAATGCTTTGTTCCAGCATTTTAACAAGAACCATGGGAGCGATGAATCGGTTATTCGAATCTCCCTTTATGTCCAACCGGATATCTATAAAGCGTTCTTTGTTTTGATTTTCCAGCATTATCAGATGATTCAGCTGCTGCAATTCCCTTTGAAGAGGCACCATTTTGTTTTCGTTTTCATATAGAGAATAGCTCAAAAGTTCAGAGAGGTATAAAATTTGGGAAGACGAATTGTTATAACCAGATTTGGTATCGCTATAAATGGTATCTAGGGTCCGCAACAGCAATTCCGGGTGTATATTGGCTTTTTCCAATTGCATTTCAATCCTTGCTTTTCGTTTTATTATTTCAAGATTTTCCTTTTGTTGCAGGTACCAGCTTTTAGAAAACTTTATTCCTACCGCCACAAAGGCTATTACCATTCCCCATCGGGTATTTACAATGCTCATATCAATTCTGTGCTGTAACGTGTCCGGAAACCAACCTGTAATTATCAGAAACAATTTTGAAGGATAATAATTCAAGAGTATACCGGTGCCGTATACGGCAAAAAAGCCCAACAGAAAAAGCAAATAGCTTTTTTTCATTAAATAATAGATCAGGAAATAAGTGGCCCCAATAAAAAAGGGGGCATACATGCATAAATTTATGAGGGCGATAAAATAAGGTTTCCCTGTGAAGAATTCATGATAATCACGGGCGGCAATGCTTTGTATATAGAAGTAGGAGCAGTAGGCAATCCAAAAAAACAGGTGGCGCCGGAACCGGTAACGAAATTGATTGCTGAATATAATATCATGCATTGGCATTACTACAACTATTAAATCAATTAAGCAGGTTTACTAAATAGCATATAGTAGCGATCAGCTTTCAGGTACCGAAAAAAGAGCGAATAGTATACTAAAGGTAATTATCTCTTTGCCGATAAATGTGATAAATCGGTACTTTTTTGTTTTTTAAAGACCGATGCCATTTGTCGACGCTTACTTGCAATTCGTTTCTGAATGCTACTAAATGTTTGCGTTTTCACTGCCAATGTCGAGTAGTCTGAAAAAGGCCTTTACACGGAGATACATTTGCATTGTCAATTCAATTTCACCACGCCACCTAAAATTCAGAATAATGAAAAAGCAACTCTTCGTTTTTTGTGCAGTATCAGTTATCGCAATAACATTTTGTAGAGTTAACGCACAATCCCTCGCATTTCAGCCCAAGGACAAATCTGCTAATGTGCCTGTTACAGCAGCTGCTATGGAAGAAAAAATAGCCGATAACGTTCAGAAGAAATTCAGCAAAAACTTTCCCGGCATTACAGGCGAAGTATGGGCAACGCTCCGTAATGGCTATGAGGTTGTATTCAAAAACGGCAAAGTGCAAAATCGTGTTTTTTTAACCCGTAAAGGAAATATCAAGTATCAGATCAGCTATTACACTGAAGCTGAATTACCAGCTGATGTTCGCAAGCGGGTTAAAAGTGAATTTTTCGACTACAATATTTTTTGCGTTCAGGAAATAAACTACAACCAGGCGAAAATTTACCTGGTTACGCTGGAAGATAAAACCACCTGGAAAGTGCTACGTCTCGATGACAATGAAATGGAAGTTTATAAAGAGTTTGTGAAAGGATAGGTTTCCTTCAGCATCTTTTTAAGTGAAAGAGGGGTATTCAGGTTATAAATGTAAAAGCTGCTCCATAACAAGAGCAGCTTTTATCGCCATATCCTATTTAACATAATGTTAATTATCGCAACTAGATATATACTAGCAATGGCCAGGCTCGCAGGTCCATAAACCTGGTAGGAATGATCCTGGTCAAGAAAAACCGATTTAAGCCCGATTTTAGACCCTAATAGGGAAACTACTTATACCAGACTAGAGATTTTATGCGTTGTAAAACCGGTCAACATTCCATTCCTATTAAAAACGATTTGTATGCTAGGTTTTATCTCCCTGATCTTAATTCTGTTTATTCCTGTCATCTTTATCTGGCTGGGTTATCGCAGCAGCAAAAGCTTCAAAGACTTTAACTAGAACAGAGAAGTAAGAACCCCGGAACTAAGAACTTAAAACTTTGAACTGGGAACTTAGAACTTATTTAACCCAGGTAACTTTCTCCTGTATCGGTTTACGTTTACCCGAAACAGATGGCACCTTTACATATCCCAGATAAAAGAAACCCATCAGCACATCATCGGTCCCCAAACCAAACAATGGTTTTGCTTCCTCAATAAAAGTAATGCCGCCCGTACTCCAGTAACCGCCAATATTTTCATACGCAGAAATGGTGAGGTAAATATTCTGCACCGCGCACGCTACAGCGGCGACCTCTTCCATTTCAGGCACCTGGTCTATATGGCGTTTGCAGCCAATGGCAATCACATGCGAGCATTGCTGTGGCGTTACCTGCATTTGCTCGTATTTATTTTGTTTGAATTTTGGGCCGGCGTATTTTTTATAGATCTCAGCCTGTTGTTCGGCCAGTTTCTGTAATCCATTACCGGTAAAAACGGTAAACCGCCAGGGTTCGGTAAACTTGTGGTTGGGTGCCCAGTTGGCGTTTTCAAGCGCCTGCCAAATGATCTCATCCGGAATAACTTTTCCTGCTTCAAATTGTTGAGTAAACACACTCCTGCGTGTTTGTATCAGTTCATTGATCAATTCAGTTTTTTTCATAACGGAACAAAGATAAGGTAGCTTAAATTTGAGACCATGCGGATATTTTTATTCTTTATTTGCATTTTCACAGGCACTTTGTTGCATGCCACCGGCATCAATCCGCTCGACAGCCTGTTGGCAAAGCGGCATTTTTTTGAGCTGCAACGCGCCCTGCAAAGTGATGCTTACCGGGATCTGCCCACTTATAAAAGATTGTATTACCAGGCTTTTTTACATAACTTTTTTCACGATCTCAATACCTCGAACAAAGAAATTACCCAGCTGCTCGGAAATTATAAAAAACAGCTTTCCCATTACCAGATCGGCAATCTGCTGATGAAAAAGATCGAAAACCACGTAAAGCTGTATCAATACCGCGATGCCCACCTTACCACCCAGCTTGTATTACGAAAATACCGGAACTCCCTGTCACCCGGCGAACGCGAAGACGCCCGTAATTCTGACCTTATCTGGAAGGCATTGCAGGACCTGCCCCCTCAAACTACCACTATTTCCAGCGACACGCAGATCGGTTATAAGCGCGATCTGGCCGGCCTGATCACCGTTCCGGTTAGTTTTGTAGACAGCTCCTATTATTTCGTATTCGATACCGGTGCCAATTTTTCCGTAATAACGGAATCCTATGCCCGTAAAGCCTTCCTGCGTAAACTGAATGTGCGGTTTAGGGTAAGGGCCATTACCGGTTTGCAGGTGAGTGCCAGTCTGGGTATTGCAGATGAATTAAGGCTGGGCAGTATCATAGTAAAAAATGTGGTGTTTATGATCTTTCCCGACAGTGCCCTTTCTTTTGCACGCGGTATGTATACCATTAAAGGCATTCTCGGCTTCCCGGTTATTGAGCAATTGCAGGAAGTACGCATCGATAAATACAACCTCACCATACCCCAGGTGGCGGAGGATCGCAACATCCGCAATTTCGGGGTCGATGAATTATTACCGGTGATCTCGGTTGGTTACAATACCGATGTGCTGGCATTTACATTCGATACCGGTGCCCAGTTCACTTTTTTAAATGAACCGTTTTACCACGATTACAAATCCCTGATCGATACGGTGGGCTATTCGTTCGAAATGCAGATCGGCGGCGCCGGCGGTGTTGCCAAATCGAAAGCCTATCGCCTGCCGCAAATTCCCATTACCGTTGCCGGACAACCAGCCCTGCTGAAAGATGTAGCCGTAAAAACAAGCAGTACCACCCCAAAAGACAAATTATACTATGGCAATTTTGGCCAGGACATCATGAACCAGTTCAAAGAAATGGTAATTAACTTTCGCTATATGTACGTAGATTTTGTAAAATAAGGTTTGATATAAAAAAGAAAGTCCCCCCGATGCACCAGGAGGACTTTTACCTTCGATACTAAAAACCCATAGCTGTATTAATCACGATCTTCATTGTCTTCCCGGTTACCACCTTTCTCCTTTTTAAACAACTGGAAATCGGCTTTACCAAATTTGTACGTGAACGTAGCCCGGAAGCTGCGTACATCCCAGCGACGGTATGAATCCTGGTAAAAATTCTCGGTATCGCTGATGGTTCCGCGTTTCCTTGAGTTGAACACATCATTAATATTGAAAGTGAAGGTGGCCTTGTTTTTCAGGAATTCCTTGCGCAACCCAAAATCAACCCCGTACATTTCCTTGCGTTTACCCTGGGCCACTACTTCTGGCGATTCATACCCACCGGTTGCCTGAAAACTCCATTTATTCCACAGCGCTGTTTTAGAAACAACCCGGTAGTTGATGATCAGTTTGCCTTCCCAGTTAAACCCTTCATTGCTCAGGTCAACATTGTTTACATTCGATTTTACTCTTTTGTATTGCAAGTCAACAGAGGGAGTAACATCCAGTTGCTGGCCCAACCTTTGTTGCAGGGTAAGCTCAGAACCCCAGCGATTCTGGTATTGTGCATTTACAAACGTATTTAAAATGGCGCTGGGATCAATAGCAGCATTGTTCAATTGCTGGTATTGAGCCGCTGTGAGGGTATCACTATAACGGGTAATATCGCCCTGGGTGTTGCGGAAATAAATAACGCCCAGGAAACTGCCTGAATGATAGGTTTTATTATAGTTGAATTCAAATGAATTGGTGAATTCAGGACGCAGCGCCGGGTTACCCTGACGAATATTCAACGGGTCGTTGATATCAACAAACGGGTTCATTTGCCAGAAATCGGGCCGGCGAATGCGACGGCTGTAGTTCAACTGAAGTTCTTGTCCATCCCCGATCGTTTTGCTCAGGTATAAACTCGGGAACAACGCATCGAACAAATTCTTGATCTGGTTGGGATACTGATAACCAAATTTCTTGGCGCTGTCAACCAACTCACCATCGAACTTTGAATGTTCGGCCCGCAAACCGGCCTGATAACCGATGCCCACTAATTTGCCGGTATAAGTAATATAGGCAGCGTTCACCATTTCGCGGTACTTATAATTATTGCTGAGGGGCAATTTGGTTTCAACCGCATTATTTACGCTAAAGGCATTGAATGTACTGTTGTAATCATTTATATAAGAACGGATACCCGTTTCCAGTTTGTTATCATCGCCCATCGGATCCACATAATCAAGCTGGAAGGTAACCTGGTTGTTGCTGCCCGAACCGGTGTTGTGCACGCGGCTGTCCGGTGAATATACAGATCCGTTAGAAAAGGAATAGGTGTTCAGGATCTGGGTATTGTCGATATTGCTGCCATGGTTGAAATTGATATCGGCGCTTATTGACTTGCCGGCTTCCACAAAATTATGTTTGAAGATCAGTTGCGTGCTGCTGCGTTCATTGGTAGATTTTCCATCGGAAGTGCGTAAGCCAAAATGATCGGGTGCCTGATTCACATCCAGGTATTCCTGGTTTTGGTTTTCAAAGTTGGTGAAGCGGCCACCGCCAAAGTTTTGAGTTAAGGTAAACGTGTTGCGGTTATCCAGGAAGTAATCCATTCCAAACCGAACAGAATAAAACTGGCGTTTGCGATCTGTATAAGCAAATTGATTGAAATAGTTCTCTATAACACCATTGCTTTTATTCTGGCGGTAAGTTTCCGATTTGGGTTTTCCGCCTGAATGGTTGAAGTTCCCGTTTACAAAGAAATTGAATTTGCCCTGGCGTAAATTCAAAGCCAGGTTGCCATTATAAATATCGGGTGAACCGCCGCCAATGGAGACCATTCCGTTCATCCCCAGTTTTTTATTTTTTTTGAGCACCACATTGATGATACCACCAGTGCTGGCGGCATCAAATTTGGCGGAAGGATTGGTGATGAGTTCCACCCGCTCGATATTATCGGCCGGGATCTGGTCTAAAGTAAGTATAGTAGGGCGGCCATCTACAAAGATCTGGGGCGAGTTGTTACGCAATAACACATTTCCATCCACATCTACCGTAACAGAAGGAATATTACGCATTACATCGATCCCGGTACCTCCTGCTGAGGACAGGTTCTTTTCTACATCGAAGGTTTTGCGGTCGATGCCCATTTGCAAAGCAGGTTTCTGCGCCACCACGGTTACTTCGCCCAGGTATTGCGATTCCGCGGTCAGTTTGATGTTACCGAGGTCTTTTTCAGCGGTTGCAATGCCTTTGGCCGATTTATCGAACGTGATGACCAATTCCTGTTTAGCATATCCTATAGCAGTGGCTACCAGCCTGAAACTATCGGTAGTGGTAAGGCTGCTGATGTCAAAATCCCCATTGGGTTTGGTAAGCATCCCTCCTGCCAGCACGCCGCTGTTTATTTGAAAAAGTTGAACGGAAGCCGCCTCGATGCCCTTGTTGTTCTTGGCATCGGTAATGCGGCCGAATAATTTACCGCCGCCTGCTGCGGCTGGTTTCGTACGGGAAGCATGCTCGTTTTGTGCACATACGGATATTGTGAAAATTGTTGCTAAAAACAGTGCTAATACAGATTTCATTACGCAGTTTATAATTGTTTTTTCTACACCGGATTCTAATAATCTTTTAATCCGGACCAATAGACGCAAAAAAATATAAACTGGTGGGCAGGGGGCGGAAAAAATAATAGGAATTTAATTTATAGAAGATTGGCAATTAGCAATTGACAACCGGTTTCGGTTCCAGGTTCCAGGTTCCAGGTTCCAGGTTCCAGGTTCCAGGTTCCAGGTTCCAGGTTGCAAGGAATACAAAACCGCCAGTTGGCGGAAACGCCCCTATCCCAATCATCCCAAAAAATCTCACCCCATCCCGGTTCAGACAGAAGTAAACTCCAGTTGCAGTTTCGTCAAACTCTTGTACAACCCATCTTCCCGGGCCAATAATTGCTGGTGGGTGCCGCTTTCCACTACATGACCCTGGTCCAGCACAATGATCTTATCGGCGTTGCGAATGGTAGAAAGCCGGTGGGCGATCACAAAAGAAGTACGGTTTTTCATGAGATTATCCAATGCCTCCTGAACAACCGATTCAGAAGCGGAGTCCAGCGAACTGGTGGCCTCATCCAGCACCAGAATAACCGGATCCTTCAAAATGGCCCGGGCAATGGCAATACGCTGGCGTTGTCCGCCCGACAATTTAATCCCCCGCTCCCCTACTATTGTTTCGTATCCTTCGGGAAAACTGCTGATAAAATTATGGGCGTTTGCTTTACGGGCGGCGTCTTCAATCTCCTGCTGGGTAGCACCGGGTTTACCGTAGGTTATGTTTTCCTTTATGGTTCCGCCAAACAACATAACGTCCTGAGGCACCAATGCCATTTGTTTGCGAAGCTGGGAAAGAGGGATCGTATCGGCCGGTTTGCCATCAAACAACAACCGGCCTTCATCTGGTTGGTAGAAACGCAGCAACAAGGCGGCAATCGTTGATTTTCCCGCGCCGCTGGGTCCCACAATGGCAATTTGCTCACCGGGTGCCGCGGTAATGCTTACGTCTTTTAAGATATGCAAATCTTTGCGTGATGGGTAACTGAAAGCCACATGTTCAAAGGTAACAGCACCGTGTAATTTATTTTGCTCCTGTACCGGTTCATCGATAACAGTTACGGGTTCGGTTTCATCGCGCAGAATTTCGCGCACGCGTTGCGTTGCGCCCAGTGTTTTTTGCAACTGGCTGTACAGATCGGCAAAGCCCGCCATGCTACCGCCCACAAAAGCGGTGTACACAACAAAGGCAGTAAGGCCGCCAAAGGTGATGGCGCCATGTTGCACCAGGGTAGTACCATACCATACTACCAGAATGATGGTCCCGAATATGCTCATCAATATAAACGATACAAACAGGCCCCTGAAACGGCCATTGTTGATGGCCATTTTTACGGCGTCCTGTAAACTGCGGGTATACCTGCCTATTTCATACCATTCATTAGTAAACGATTTTACATTGCTGATGCCTTGCAGCGTTTCCTGTACTATTATATTGGAATCGGCTAACTGGTCCTGCGTATTGCGCGACAGTTTGCGGATTCTTTTCCCGAATAATACGCCCACCACCACAATTATCGGCAATACCGATAACATGAGGCCGGCCAGTTTTGGGGACAATACAAATATTAATACCATCCCTATGATCAGCGTAAGCAGCCCACGCAAAATTTCGGCCAGCATACCGGTAACTGCATCCTGAATCTGCGACAGGTCGGCGCTGATGCGGCTCGACAACTCCCCTACTCTCCTTTGTGCAAAGAAATTCATGGGCATCATGATCATTTTCCGGTATACTTCTTTTCGCATATCCGCCAGCGCATGTTCGCCCACATACGTAAATAAGAATACCCGCATAAATGAAAAGACCATCTGCAAACTCAAAATACCCAGCATCCATAAAGCAATCGTACCAGGCGAAACGGCATCTTTCCCGAGGCTAAGCGATTGCGCACTATCAATAAGTTTCTTTAAGAAGTAAGGAAATGCCATGGTGGTGCCGCTGGAAAGCGCAATAAAAAGCAGGCCGGTTACAAACGTCCAGCGATATGGTTTAAGATAGCGGAAAATCAATATCGCTTCTTTGAGATTTTCCCTGTTCAATTTTGCTTTAGGCATATCCGGTTTACGTACACCGTTATCCTGTCTGTTACCACGAGCCATATATAGCAATTACCTTTTTAATGTTTACTAATCAATGTTGCAAATCAACCTTTGTAAAATCATTTGATGACTGGCATCTACGTGTATTAAGGTATTTACAATGGTAGACGGATGAGCAGCACGAATATTGTATAATAAAATACATCTTACCGATTATCAATAATTAATGCGGATTGATTAAAGTGATTCTAATAAATTATTAATAAATAACAGGCAGATTTCTAACAGGTAGATCTTTTTTTGGCATGATTCTTATTACTCTATTGATAACCTGGCGATTTTAAAACTACAAGCCGATTGCTTAACCTGATTAGTAGCCTGCACCCGCCCCGAATATAGTAGTCAATTAAATATTTTATATACTAAAAACTCAAAGTTATGAAAAGAAGCTTTTTAGCGGCAGGCATTGGACTTTGCATTTTCGCATTTACAATGGTAGTATCAAACCACCCAGTGAGAGCAGAACAATATAATGGAAATTATATTGAGCAGGATACTACACCCAAGAAGAAAAAAGATACTGCAAGAAAAGACACTATGCATATCAACAACTTGTCTTCTCCTACCACAACATCACAACAGTAAACTAATAAGCGAAGAGCGTCTTGACCTGAGGCGCTCTTCGCTTATATTTTATAGTTACATCAAGTAAGCTCCATACCAGGCGGCGCCTATCAGCCCGGCCTTGTCATTCTTAATGATCCGGATCGGCACTGTCTCCAGCAAATGTTGCATCCGGTCACAATCCATGTAATGTTCCATAAATTGTTTTTGCAATAACAAGGGCGCAATCTTAGGTGGTATGCCACCACCCAGAAACAATCCACCAGTTGCTTTCATTTTCAACACCAGGTTCGATGATTCACGGGCCAGGTAACGCACAAACAGATTCATGGTCTCCACGCAGATAGCCGACTTTTGTTCTATAGCAGCTCCGCTTATTACAGCAGAATCAGGTGATTCTTTTGCCAGTTCTTCTTTTAACCACTCAGGCTCTTCCATCTTTTTTACATCCCGTAAAAAAAGATAGATATCTACAATGGCCGGACCAGCCACTACTTTCTCCCAGCTTACAATGCCATATTTTTTCTGCAGGTATTTTAATAATGCAATATCATCATCGGTGCGCGGTGAAAAATCAGCATGACCGCCCTCTGTAGGAAAAGGAAAATGGTTTTTACCATTCCAGAATAAACCAGCCTGGCCCAATCCCGTTCCCGGTGAATTGATGGCCATATTACCGGCATTGTTTTCATTGCCGGCATGCACGGTTATAAAATCTTCTTCCGTTAATCCAGCCAGTCCGTAAGCCATCGACTCCAGGTCATTCAGCAGAAATACCGATTCCACCCCCATCATTTTTTTCACTTCCTGAATATCTATATCCCAGCTCAGGTTGGTAAGGTTTACTTTTCCGTTCAGCACCGGGCCGGCCACCCCTAAACAAATCCTGTCGGGTTGCGGACATTTCTTTTCTAATAGAAACTGTTTCATAATAGCAACGCACGATGCATATTCAGCCGAGGGGTATCTACCGGTTTCCACCACCTTTAACCCGGAATCGGTAGCCTGATAAAAGGCCAGGTTGGTTTTGGTGCCCCCAATATCGCCAGCCAATACGGTAATGCCTTTTTCACCTAAGTCTGAACGCTTTGGAATATGCAAGTTTTTTATTGTCATAGTACAGGTACTGTTTTTAACGTGGTTAATTCCTTCCTTAAATGCAATAATAAGTTGTAAAACTAATGAACTTACCAGCTAACTTAGAACATAATACTCACTTATAACCAGAACTATGAAATATCTGCTGCTGCTTATTGCAATGGGTGTTTTGCCGGCGGTTGCCCAACAAAAAAAGCCGGTAATTTATTATCCGCAAGCCGGAAACTGGGAACATCGCAGCGCCTCGTTGGCTGGACTGGATTCTTCGCTGCTGCAGGAAGCCGTTGCCTATGCCCAGGCCCATGAATCAAAAGAATCGCGCGATCTGAAAAAGGCTTTTTACCAGGGCAGTTTTGGGCGGGAACCGTTTGGCTATCCCGTTGGACCGCTGAAAGAACGCGGGCCCGCCACCGGTCTGATCATCAAAAACGGCTACATAGTGGCCGAGTGGGGTGATCCCACCCGGGTTGACCAAACCTTCAGCGTAGCCAAAAGTTTCCTTTCATCGGTAGCCGGACTTGCCTTCGATGCCGGCCTCATCACCAGTATAAACGATAAAGTTTATCCCTACATGGCGCCTATTATTCCGTATGAACCGGGCCGCCTGGCAGCGGATAAATCGGATGCCCTAACGCACCCCGATGTGATTGACCTGTTTGACACGGACCATAACCGCACCATTGCCTGGGATCACCTGCTGCGGCAAACCAGTGATTGGGAAGGCACCCTGTGGGGAAAGCCGGATTGGGCCGACCGCCCCACCCCCAATTCAGCCGAATGGCTGACCCGCAAACGGAACGCGCCCGGTTCCAGCTACAAATACAACGACACCCGGGTGAATGTGCTCGCCCTGGTGTTGTTGAACCTGTGGCGGCAACCACTACCCGTGGTATTAAAAGAAAAGATCATGGACCCCATTGGGGCTTCCCGCACCTGGCGCTGGACGGGCTACGAAAACAGCTGGGTGGTTATTGACGGACAACTGATGCAATCGGTAAGCGGCGGATCGCATTGGGGCGGCGGCCTGTTCATCAATGCCTACGACCAGGCCCGGTTTGGTTACCTTACTTTACGAAATGGGAAATGGAAGGACAAGCAAATAATTTCAGAAGGCTGGCTCAAAATGGCCCGAACACCCACTTCGGTTCAACCCACCTATGGGTTCATGAATTTTTACCTGAACACGGATCAAAAATTGTACGCGAGCGCTCCTGCCACTGCCTTTGCCCATATCGGCGCAGGTTCCAATATTATTTATGTCGATCCTGAAAATGACCTCATCATAGTTGCCCGCTGGATCGAAGGGAATGCCATGAATGGGTTGATTGAGAAAGTTTTAAGTTCTAAGTTGAAAGTTTTAAGTTCAAAGTTTTAAGTTGTCTGTTCCGGGTTCTTAGTTTAAGTTATTGGGTTCTTTAGTTCGGGTTCGCGTCTTTGACTTTCAACTTTCAACTTTAAACTTTAAACTGTAATGTGATAGTAGCCTGACTGTAGGATAATTGCCTAAGTATTCCCTGAGGACTGCCTGAGTATTCCCTGGGTATTGCCTTATGGCTAAGGCGGGGTTTGGGGGAACAGCAGGCAAGTTTTAGGGGATCCCAGTGGCTTATTCCGGCCATCTGACTACCATTCCCGTACTGTTAAAGAACCTGACTGAGATTTAACCCGAACCAGGCAAGGATAAATTCCCTTCCTGGTCCCTGCTTGGTCCCTGCGAGGTCCTTGTGAGATCCTTGTTAGGTTCTGGGAAAACCTCCTTTATAGTTATACTTAAACGCAAAATGACCCATCAATATATCAATCAATTTTTTATGCTCTTTTTTTCAAATTAAATAACAACCCCATTTTTAGATATTGCTACTTTTTTAGCACTACATGAAAAAAGGACCGGGTTACCCGGTCCTTTTTCTTAATTATTTGATTGAATTTTCGCAGGATTATTTCAATTTATAAAGCAGATAAACACATTAACTAATTATAGATCAATCATGATATTTAGTAAACTATCGTTTACTCCCGCCAATATGAATTTTCTGCTTCCCATATTCCCTACTTACTTGGTTATCCACCGATTACACCAAATTGTGTAAAAATTAATTTGGTTTTCTCCTTTTGACTACAATATTCCAATCCGCTCCGCTGTTTATATGAAAAGAATCGGCCATGTTACCCATGTTTATGGCCAGCGAAAAGTTCATCAGGCTGTTCATATAGGCCAACATCTTACCCTCAGGCACGTCGCCGAACGTGTGTACAAATTCAACATCCTCGTCAAAGACAGGGATGCCATTTCTATTGATTTTTACCTCTACTTTTTCTTTAGGTTCCACGTGTAACACTTTGAAAATCGAGTCGTTAATGTTAGTCCATACGTTGCCATATTGAACATCGAGGATAGGTATATTACCCAGTATGGAATCCCCTTGAAACACAGCTTTTTGGTAAGGAATGGTCACTACTGCCGGCGGTAATTCCTGACCCACCTCTTCAAAACGGATCACGCCAGCCGCCAGCCTTGCTCCGGTGTAGGCATATACATCCCGGCCATGAAAAGTGTAGGAGGCCTGTGAGTTTTTCCTTCTATTTAAGGCTTCGTTGATCTCACGTACGGATTCAATGCCAAGTGATTGAGCTATCAGGGTCAAAGTGCCATTATCGGGTGTTACGAAATAATGCCCCGTCTTTGTTTTCAGCACCACCGATTTCCGGTTGGTGCCAACGCCCGGATCTACCACAGACACAAAAACCGTCCCGGCCGGCCAGTAGGGAGCAGTTTGCTGCAGCCGGTAGGCTCCCTCCCAAATATTGAAAGCCGGAATTTCATGGGTGAGGTCGTACAGCTTCAGGTCAGGATCAACACCGGTGGCTACCCCTTTCATAGCAGCCACGGCCCCGTCCTTCAGTCCATAGTCGGTTTGAAAAACCACCATGCCAGCCTTCTTATGGTTACAGGCAGTCACGATACAAAAAACAAAAGCAGTCATTAACTGAGTCTTTTTCATTTGATAATTTTAAAAATGGCTATTTTCAAATTTATATGGATTTATTAAAAGCGATCGAAAAGGAACATTCAAAAAGTCAATGTGAGAAAATCGTAAAATATGTGGGTGGGGATAAAGACCGGTTTGCAGAACTGATGCAATTATTTTTAAAAGGTGAGTACCGGGTAACGCAACGGGCCGGCTGGCCCCTGAGCATTTGTGTGGAGCATCACCCCGAGCTGATAACGCCCTGGTTTAAACAAATTCTGCCCCTGCTAAGAAAAACCGGCGTCCATAGCGCCGTAATCCGAAATGTGGTGCGGCTGCTTCAATATGTAACCATCCCCAAACGCTTCCACGGACAGGTAATGAACGACTGTTTCGAATTTGTTGCCGACCACAATACCGCCCCGGCCATCAAAGCATTTTCACTCTCCATCCTGGAAAACCTCTCCGCCGAATACCCCGATATCAAACCCGAACTAAAATTGATCATCGAAGAACGATGGCCCCACGAAACGGCAGCTTTTCATTCCCGGGGTAAGAAAATACTTAAGAAGTTAGTTGAAAGTTCAAAGTTTTAAGTTGAAAGTTCAAAGTTGAAAGTTCTGGTTCTTAGTTTTTAGTTTTTAGTTTTTAGTTTTTAGTTTTTAGTTTTTAGTTCCAGGGCGGCGCTGCTGCGCCGAGATGTATTGCGTGAAGTGCGCGGAGCGTGCAGCGATGTATCGCTTATAGCTTATGGAACTTTCAGCCCGTATCACTTTCACCTTTTTCCAACTACCTCGCCCGCCGACTGTGTACTGCCGAAGCTTTAGCGTAGGCGTAAGCTTTATCGTAAAAGGGACCGTCTGCCTTCTTCCATTGCCCATTGCCTTTCATCTCTGCCCGCTGCCCGCTGCCTTTTGCCCTTACCCAACCACTCTTTTACTAAACACACTAATCTCCGATCCCTCGGCCAGGAACACAGAAACGGGCGCCTGTTCCTTCAATACCGAAAATGACGGACCATACAGGTTGCCAAAATCGCAATCAATGGTGTAGTCTGTAACGGGAAAAACGTCCCAACTGGGGTGTGATACCTGGTATTCGCCGGTAAGGTGTTCATTCAGGGAAGAGTAGCCCCAGAAATGTTCGGTAATAAACTCCTCCTCGCTGCCGGCCTGCAGGGGGAATTTCTTCAACCCGGTTTTTACTTCGATCCCATTCCAGCGGTTATTAAACTTCCACTGGTAACCGATATGTTGTTCTTCGGGGGTGATTTCAACAAAAGTCTTCATGGGCAGCGTAACATAACGCTCCTTAAAAAGGGAATTGGCAATAAAGGTAATGGCCCGTTTGGGAACGATCTCCTTAATAAACACCACACCCCGTTTGTATTGGTCATTTTCTTTGTAGCGAACATAAAAACGCAGATTCACCTCTGGAAAACTGGTATGAAAAGGCACACTGATCCGCATCACGCGGGTATTATGAAAAAGAAATCCAACCAAACTTACGTAAGTACGCCCGTTCCAGCTGTCCAGTTCGGTTTTAGCAGGCAAATATGGTTTCAGGATGTTTGGATCTACCACATAATTGGCCATTATTAAACGCAGCCACTGGGCCGAAAGGAACTTCTTTTGTTTCATAGTGCTGCAAAGGTAAGTGAAAGAAGGGCAGAGGGCAGAAGGCAGAGGGCAGAGAGAACAGCCAAAACCTAAATCTGAACTTAGTACTGAAAACATAATAACCTACAAACCCAATAACTTAACCTTAGAACCCTGCACTAACACCTTAAAGCTTTAAACTTTCAATTTTGAACTTTCAACTTTAAACTTATTTCGGATTCTGATACAAGCCAATCACATTCCCCGCCGGATCCCGAAAACGGGCAGTGATCTCAGGTGCATCCATGCCAACGGGTTGTACTATGGTACCGCCATTGGCAATTACTTTGGCTATTGTTTCCTCCATGTCATCGACCATTACATATACCAGTAGTCCGGGTGATACGGCCGGCGTGCGGCCTTTTACCCAGGTACCGCTTACTTCACCCACGCCGTCGTCAAAAGAGGTGGCGCCATCGCCGCGCTTACGAATGTTCCAGCCAAATACCGCTTTGTAAAAGGCGGAAGAGCTTTCTATATCTTCAGCAGCCATTTCAATATAACAGATCTTGCCATTGCCATAAGTGGGTTGTTTTTCTGTTGACATAGTTTGAATGGTTTTATGCGTGGTTATTTTACCTGTAATTTACCAAAAACTAAGCTTGCCTGGCACAACAGTAAGCTATTTCAGCGCAGGATTCAACAGGATAGTTGCCATAAGTACCGCCTCTATATTTGAGCACGTATTACAATGCGCCATATGATAAAAAAAACTGTCATTGCTTTCTTATTGGCATTCACCTGCCTGTACCTGCAAGCCCAACGTACCACTTATAATTTTAATACCAGCTGGAAAGTATTCGTGGGCGACACCGCCGCCGCCTCTGCAACTGCGTTTAATGATGCCAGCTGGAAACCGGTAACATTGCCCTATGCCTGGAATGAAGATGAAGCCTTTAAAAAAGATATCAAAGACCTAAGCACCGGCATCGCCTGGTACCGAAAGCATTTTAAAATTCCTGCTGCGGCAAAAGGACAAAAAATATTCCTGGAGTTTGAAGGCATCAGACAGGCGGGGGAATTTTACTTAAACGGGAAACACCTGGGCCTGCACGAGAACGGCGTCACCGCCTTTGGTTTCGATATCTCAGACCTGGTAACTACCGGCGATGCGGAAAATGTACTGGCCGTTCGCATCGATAACAGCTGGGAATACAAAGAAGTCGCTACCAACACCAAATTTCAGTGGGAAGACAAAAACTTCAATGCCAACTACGGCGGCATTAACAAGAACGTATACCTGCACATATGCGGCAACGTGTATCAAACCCTGCCCTTGTTTACTACATTAGGCACAACGGGGGTTTACGTCTATGCCGACAATTTTAATATAAAAGGCGGCACCGCCACCATTCACGCCGAATCACAAATAAAAAATGAAACCGGCCAACCACAGACCATCTCCTATGAAGTAGCCATTACCGACGCCAAAGGAACGCCCGTAAAAACTTTTGCCGGCAGCAACACTACCCTGGCGGCCGGAGCTACCGCCATTGTAAAAGCAGCTTCCGCAGTAAACAACCTGCATTTCTGGAGCTGGGGCTATGGGTATTTGTATTCGGTTCAAACCCGGTTAAAGGTGAATGGTAAAGTGGTAGATGCCGTGAACACCAAAACGGGTTTTCGAAAAACCGAATTCAAAGATGGCATGATCTACCTGAACGATCGCGTGATAATGGTGCATGGTTATGCCCAGCGCACCAGCAATGAATGGCCGGCTATTGGGTTGAGTGTTCCGGCCTGGTTAAGTGATTACAGCAACGGCTTGATGGTGGAAGGCAATGGCAACCTGGTGCGCTGGATGCACATTACGCCCTGGAAACAGGATATTGAAAGCTGCGACCGGGTCGGCCTGCTGCAATCCATGCAGGCGGGTGATGCCGAACATGACATCACCGGCACCCGATGGGAACAACGCAAAGCCGTAATGCGCGACGCCATCATTTATAATAAGAATAATCCCAGCATCATTTTTTACGAATCGGGAAATGAATCTATCAGTGAAGAACACATGCAGGAAATGAAAGCAATCCGCGATCAGTACGATCTGCATGGTGGCCGGGCCATCGGTTCCCGCGAAATGCTCAACAGCAAAGTAGCTGAATACGGCGGTGAAATGTTGTACACCAACAAAAGCGCCCATATCCCTATGTGGGCTATGGAATATTCACGCGATGAAGGCGCCCGCAAATACTGGGATGACTATACCCCACCCTTTCACAAAGACGGCGATGGGCCTTTGTACAACGGACAAAACGCGGCCGTGTATAACCGCAATATGGAATCGCATGCAGTGGAGAATGTTAAGCGCTGGTTTGAATTCTGGAATGAACGTCCCGGTACCGGTAAACGCGTGAGCGCCGGCGGCGTGAACATTGTGTTTTCTGAAACCAATACCCATCACCGCGGTGCAGAAAATTACCGCCGTAGCGGCGAAGTAGATGCCCTGCGTATTAAAAAGCAAAACTATTATGCCAATCAGGTCATGTGGGACGGCTGGGTGAACCCGGAAAAATACAGCCTGCACATTATTGGCCATTGGAATTATACAGCCGGAGTGAAGAAAGATATTTATGTAGTATCGTCTGCAGCCAAAGTAGAATTAAAAGTAAACGGCAAATCACTGGGGTTTGGACTAAAAAGCGATGGCTTTCTGTTCACGTTTAAAAACGTGGAGTGGCAGTCCGGCACGCTTTCAGCAACCGGTTACAACGACAAAGGAAAACAGGTATGCGAGGGTACAATCACCACAAAAGGCACACCGGCCGCACTTCGATTGACCAATATTGAAAGGCCCGTTCCTTTTGTTGCCAATGGGCAGGACCTGTCGCTGGTAGAGGTAGAAGTGATCGATGCCAATGGCGAACGTTGTCCTACCGCCTTGAATATGATCAATTTTAGGTTGGATGGTCCGGCGGAATGGCGGGGCGGTATGGCCATAGGGCCCGATAATTACATCCTGGCTAAAAGCCTGCCCGTTGAAAATGGGGTGAACCGGGTGTTGATCCGTTCAACTACTACAGCGGGAAATATAACAATAAAAGCAACTGCGGATGGTTTACAACCGGCCACTCTTACCCTGAATTCCATTCCCTTTATGGAAAAAGATGGCCTGGCCACGCAGTTACCAGCTGCCGGCTTACAAGGCCGTCTAAACAGAGGATCAACGCCTTCAACACCATCTTATACAATGACCCGCACACCCATTGCCATTGTCAAAGCAACGGCTGGCGCTCATGCCGACAGTGCATTTGCCAGTTATGACGACAATGAATTAAGCGACTGGGTGAACGACGGCCAACTCGAAACCGCCTGGATAGAATATGAACTGGAGCGGACGGCCACGGTAAGCGAAATAACCCTGAAGCTAAATAATTTTCGTAGCCGGGCATATCCATTAGTCATTACCGTGGATGGCAGGGAAGTATTTAAAGGATCCACCAAACCTACCCTGGGTTATTATACAATTGCCTGCAAACCGGAGAAAGGGAAAAAAGTAAGGATCCAACTGGCCACTTTGTCGAAAGACGAAGGCGGCAATACCATGGCAGAAGTAAATGGCAAAAAGCTTGATGATGGCGTTGCCCGGGATGATTCGAAGGCGAAAGGAACGTTGAGTATAATAGAAGCAGAGGTCTATGAAGCGTTGCCTTCGGCACCTTGAAAGATTGAAAGGCAGTAGGCAGTGGGCAGTAGGCAGTAGGCAGTAGGAAATACAGGCTTAAAGGTTAAAGGTTAAAGGCTAAAGGTTAAAGGCTAAAGCAAAAAACATGTATTTGCTTTAGCCTTTAACCTTTCAACTTTATGCTGTATTCCGCTTGCGGCTGTTTTCCCCATTGCCTACTGCCCACTGCCTACTGCCCTTACATCTTAACATCCATCACCTTATTATACTTCCTGCTTTCTTCTGCCATAAAACACATGATATGGCTTTCAATAGATTCATCGATGGTGGAAGTGAGTAGTTTGGGATTTTGCTGCGCTACTGCCTGTACAAAATCAGCTGCCAGATTCCAGTCGCCGCCACCATGACCGCTGTTTTTATAGTCGGCTACATCTTCGGCTTTGGGTACCAGTTTGGTTTGTTTACCGGTTTTAAAATCGGTGATCACCAGTTCTTCCATATCACCCACCATATCGCCCATGGCGCCCATTACCCGCGTACGGCGGCCTGCATAGGAAGTAAATGCTTCCATGGAAAAGCTGGCTGTAATGTTATCGCCAAACCGGATGTTGGTAATGTAGTGATCTGGCTGGTCATTATCCATTTTGTATACACAACGGCCATAATTGGTGGTCTTTAGGTATTCCATGATGGCCTCGGGTTGCTTGGCTTTGTCTTCGGGCAGATCGAATACGTATAACCGCTGTTTATTGTCGTGGTATATTCTAATTGCCGAATAAGGACATTCACGTTCAATAGCACACCCGTCGGTACAACGGGCGGTGCTGTCCTGCGGCGCGTTTTCTTTCCTGAACCATTTTAAATCGCCCATGGCCGAGATCTGCTTTGCCGGTTTATTCAGCATCCATTTTATAATATCCAGGTCGTGGCAGCTTTTTGCCAGTATGATAGGCGTGGTTTGTTTGGAATTATGCCAGTTACCGCGCACATAAGAGTGCGACATATGAATGTGCTCGATGGGTTCAAAATGCTGAACACTGATGATCTCGCCAATGGTCCCATTCTGAAGCAGTTCCTTCATTTTTACAAAGTAGGGCGCATAGCGCAATACATGGCAAACAGCTACAATGCGGCCAGTTTTTTTAGCCATCGCCAATATATTCCGGCATTCTTTTTCTGTGGGGGCAATGGGTTTTTCCAACAGGATGTCGTACCCCATTTCCAATGCCTTCATACACGGTTCATAATGCAGGTTATCGGGCATGGAAATAATAACGGCATCTGCAAACCTGGGCCGTTCAAATACCCGTTCCCAGGTATCGAAGCGGTTTTTGTCGTCGATCTGATGTTTTTTCGCATACCGTTCATTGCGGATGGCAATGTGTTCTGCTACCCCAATGATATCCAGCTGATCGGGGTACTTCTCGGCAAATCCGCCATATACATTACCACGGCTGCCTGCTCCCAGGGTAATGGCAGTGACTGGTTTTGCCAGTGGTTTGTGCAATGGGTTGCGTGGCATTTCGTATTCAATGGCATCGTTGGAAAGGCGGGCCATGGTATTTGATCCCAATACCGTAGCGCCAACACTTAAACTGAGTTGTTTTAAAACACTTCTTCTGTTCATATGGTATTTGTATGGATGAATACTAATTTTAAAGTGTTGTTTATTTCTTATCGTGGGACTGTTGCAAGTTGCAGGTTGCAGGTTGCAAGTTGCAGGGGAAACACAAAGTAACAACCCCTGAAGCCTGTAACGGCTAATGGTTATTGCTATTCATGCTTCAACAACGCCAGGCGCCACCATTCACAACTAGCTGTATCTATCATTCCGCCAGGGATAGGCCGTATTGGAATAACCGCGTTCTTCCCAAAAGCCCAATACGTTTTTGGGCAGGAACTGGATGCGCTTTATCCATTTGGAGCCCTTCCAGGCATATAGCTGCGGGGTGATCATACGTACCGGGCCGCCATGTTCGGGTGGCAATGGTTGTCCTTCGTAGGTATGCACCAACAGTACATCGGGTTTCAATGCTTCTTCCAGCGATACGTTGGTAGTATAATCGTCGTACCCATAACATAGAATATGGGTAGCCGTTTCTTTGGGTTGAACCAGGGCTGCAAGATCCAGCAAACGCACGCCCTTCCAGTTCATATTTAATTTGCTCCAGGTGGTTACACAATGAAAATCGGAGGTATCGTCCGTTTGTGGCAGGGCCATAAAATCATCCCAGTTCAAGGTTACCGGATGCTCCACTTCCCCATCCACTACCAGTTGCCATTCCGATAAAGGAATATCGGGTTGAATACCCAGGTCAAGCACTGGCCACTTGCGGGTCTCAATTTGTCCAACAGGAATTTCAGGCATGCCATGCCGGTTAATTTTACCAGACCCCATGGGCTGGGTATCGGCCACAGAAGGAGTTTGTTTTATTTTTTGCTCGAACCGGTTTTTCAATTTCATGCGTGCTTCCACAATGCGGTTGAGTTTGTCTGATTGTTCCATGCTTATGAAATTACCAATTATGGTTCGGTGTAACAAAAAACAAACATTGTTCCAAGTGCAAACGATTGCTTGAAAAGGGCAATCAATGTCGTTTAGTTAATGCTTGTTTTTAAGAAATCCTCCCGCTTGCGGGAGGCAGGGGTGAGTTTACACCATTGCATGGTTTTTATTATGTCCAAATTAACCCATGATAAAGTCCATTTCGCACCTGCTCAAAAACATATTTAGATAATAGATTTGTGCATGTAACGCTTCATCATCGGCAAAAAATTAGAACTTATGCAAAATCAAAATTTCACTACTGCCTTTCTTGTAGATCAATCTCCAGAGGAAGTTTTCAATGCCATCAACAATGTTCGCGGGTGGTGGTCAGGAGAAGTTGAAGGCACCACTGATAAACCAGGTGCGGAGTTTACATACAATGTTCCGGGAATTCATTTTTCCAAACAGAAGATAACGGAATTTATTCCCGGTAAAAAAATCGTTTGGAATGTGGTGGACGCTGTGCTAAGTTTTGTAAAAAACAAGAGCGAATGGAAGGGAACCAACATCACTTTTGACATTGGCAAAAAAGATGGCAAAACGGAAGTTCAATTCATTCATATTGGACTGGCGCCGACACAGGAATGTTATGACGACTGCTCCAATGCGTGGGGACTGCTTATTAACGGCAATCTGAAAAATCTGATAGCAACAGGGGAACACCAGCCAAGTCCATGGTAAAATATAGCTGCTGTATTGTTAAAAAAAGCTTTAAGAACGTTGTTGCTTAAACTGGTGATGCGATTTTCTATCTAATGGATATTCAACAAACCAGTAATTATGAAGAGCATTTTAACACTACTTTCAGCTTTCGTATTGATCTTTTCGGCCTGTAAATCTGCTAAGGATGTTCGCGAACCGCAATATCGTGACATGGGTGATGTAAAGATCATTGAGACCGGTGTGCTAAAAACAACCGTGGGCGCCAATATGATCTATTATAATCCTAATAATTTCGGTATTAAATTGTCATCTGCCAGAGGCGATGTATATGTTGATAACGCTTATTTTGGCAGCTTTGTGCTGAATCAGGAAGTGGAAGTAAAGAAAAACGCAGAATTTGTATTACCTGTATCAATCAAGATCGATAATATAGGAGCGATCAAAAACCACACCGATATCTACAAAAAGAAAGATGCCTTAGTACGCATTGATGGTATCGCTCTGGTAAAAAGATCCGGGTTTGCAAAGGAGATCCCCATCAAATATGAACAGAAACAGGACCTTGCCCGGTTAAGGGCAATTGTTATCCGTTAGATTAATATATTTAATAATGAAGGCCTCAGGTAAAAACCTGGGGCTTTTTTATTACTGTGTGGGTAACCGTTAATTTTTTAAGGAATTGATATGGAATTTATCGAGTATTACATCTAAGTAAAAAATAACTGCCTATGAACTCCTTAGCCTTGCCCGTTGTTCATCCGGCTTTTCAGAAACTGAAACGCGCTGGTCGTTTGTTGCATTTAGCCGCTGGTGGGTTAATTCTTGTGCATGCATTGTCTCATTTTAATCAGCCGCATAGCAGTCCGGTTTTTCTGGGTTGCCTGGTATTTATGGCGGTTGACATATTCATACTGGCCATGGCCGGAAAAAACATTGCCGCCGATCTGCCCCTGGTGAACCTGTTTTTCCGCTTCATAGAGGTCATCTTTTTTCTGGGTATCGGCATTACGGCCTGTATCCATGGCGAATGGGTGGTGGGCGTCGGCCATGCGTTGATGAGCGCGGCCTATGGCTACCTGTTCTGGTGCGAAAAACGCATGGTCACCGAAGAATTTGTGGCCCTTCACCACACCGGGATCACCATTCCCGCCCTGCCGGAAAGCCGTTTTTTTATTTGGTCGAACATAAATCACATTGAAGCTCAATACGATTCGATCACTATTGACGCCTCAGGCGACAAATCTTACCATTTTGACCTTCGAAATAATCTTCAATTCGAAGAACTCGATCAAATTCACGAATTTTGCAGACATTATTTAAAACAGTAATCCGCCAGCTGGCGGACATAAGCCGTAAGCTGTAAGCCGGAAAACGCAAATATGTATTTGCATATAGCTTACAGCTTAATGCTTAAAGCTTTGATTTTTAGTGCTGTTGACCTGTAAAAGAATAAAATGTCTGTATTGAAGAGTTCTCCGTTCTTATTGTATTCCGACGGAAAAGGAAACATTTTTGAGGATACCACCCTGTATACTACCGGCCGGGCCGGTTGGGATGCGTACGAAGTACCGGTAGAAGACTGGATCGCCCTGCCCGACGGGGGTTCCCTGTACGAATTACCCGGTCGCCGGGGTATTGGTATCGACGTAATAACCGGCGAAATGCGCCTGTGCGACAAAGGCTGGGCCGTGGCGGCCTTTATTCCCCCCGCCCACACCGGTTTGTACCTGGCCGCTTACGAAACAGCGCCCGATGCACCCACCCTGCCCCTGTTTTGCTATACCGCAGTTGGCTGGCATAACGAGCAGTTTTTTGTACCTGCAGTGCGCATCGAGCAGGATATCAGGCAGGAATGTGCCGGTTTCGACAATGATACCATTCAATCGGGCGTTGCAAAATTCCTTGAAGCATACCCCCACAACCGGCTGGTAAAACACCTGGCCGATAATTGTTGCTTAACATATCATTGTCCGGCCGCCCGTAACTATTTTATGGGCCGCTGGGAATGTCCGATCCCTTCTTCCCCGGCCTGTAATGCCAATTGTATTGGTTGTATTTCGTTTCAACCCCAGGAAGAGGAAATCGTTTCTACCCAGGACCGCCTCACGTTCAAACCCACTGCTGAAGAAATTGTGGAATTCACCGTTCCGCACCTGGAATCGGCGCCCTACCCCATTGTGAGCTTTGGCCAGGGTTGTGAAGGCGAGCCCCTGCTGATGTGGGAAACCATCCGCGAAAGCATTATTGAAATGCGGAAGCATACCAGCAAGGGCAGCATCAACATCAATACAAACGGTTCCAAACCAGCTGCCGTAAAAGCGTTGTGCGAAGCCGGACTGAATTCAATCCGGGTAAGTATGAACTCGGCGCGTAAACATATTTACGAAGCCTATTATCGCCCCAATAATTACCAGTTTGAAGACATTGTCGAAAGCCTGAAAGTGATGCGCAGTTATAATGGCTGGGCCAGCATCAATTATTTTGTTTTCCCGGGCATGACAGACAGTGAAGAAGAATATGAAGCGCTGCGCAAGCTGATCATTGAAACCGACCTGAGCATGATCCAGTGGCGGAATTTCAACATCGACCCCGACTGGTACATGGGCAAAATAGGCGCTTATGAAACCGGCGATCTGCTGGGAATAAAACAACTGCAGGAATTGATCCATGAGGAATTCCCGAATGTAAAATTCGGTTACTTCAACCCGTCAATGGAACGGATACAGGGAAATTACGAAGAAGATTTCGCGCATTAAGCGCAACGTTATACGAGAAAATAAGAAAGGCCTCCCGATTTTTTCGGGAGGCCTTTCATTATAAAACACTCTATGATGATTGACTGAACTGCGAACCAGATTTATTATTTGATCTTATTGATCACGGTTTCTTCCACCATATCCTGGTTAGAGAAGATGGTATAAACTTCAGAAATATTGGTCTTTTTAGAGGTGATCACCACGTTCAGGTTCACATCGCTGAATTCCTCTGATTGCAACAGGAACTTTTTGGTTACACCAGATGCACCTTTGAATTTATTTTTATACAGTACATTTCCCAGGTTATCCCGGAAAGTTACGGTATACTCATCATCGTTGTTGATGAGGTTCAGTTCAAATACAGGTTGATTTTCTATATTTCCAACGAACTTTAATTGAGTAGTAGCCGGGTTTCCTTTATCACCACCATTAGCCAGCGCAGTTGTAGTAAAAGCTAAAGTTAAAGCGATTGCTACGATGGCTAATTTGCTAAAATTCCTCAAATCCGTTTTCATAATTGTATGTTTTAAGGTTTGTTTCTCTTTGATGATGCAAACATACTGCGGCTTTTTGCACTACTAAAACCAACTCAAGCCCGTTTATAGGATGGTTAAGCCCCGTATGAAAAGTTAAAACCCACGCCAGACAAGGGTTTTTCGACAAATGAGCCATGATGCCCAAGGTCTTAATTGCCCCAAAAAAAAGTTTAAAAGTCCACAGATTGAGGAGGATAATACCCGTTTAAGTGTTTTTTAGACATATAATTTTATCCTAAAGCGCATAAAGGCGAACGTTTGTTGGTGAAAACAGGGCAGAAGGCAGAGGGCAGAGGGCAAAGAAAAAGACACCAGGCAGCGAAAAATACAAGCTACACACCGAAAGCCGCATTAACTTTCTGCCTTCTGCCCTCTGCCTTCTGCCCTTTGTATTTTATTCCATTTCCCATTGCCCATTGTCCTTCCGGCTAGTAGCTTACCTTTGCCCTATAAAACAAACGACTATGCAATTTGCCATTGAAAACGCCCTACCGATGCTGGAACGAACCCCTCAGGTAATAGAGACTATGTTATACGGACTGGCAGACGAATGGATCTATAGCAATGAAGGTGGCGATACCTGGACGCCGGTTGATATTGTGGCGCATTTGATACATGGTGAAAAAACAGACTGGATCCCGCGCACCCAGGTTATTATGGGTGAAGGCAGCAAAACATTTGTGCCTTTTGATATGGAGGGGCATCATGCCGTAAAAAAAGGAAAAACAATGAGCCAGCTGCTCGACGAGTTTAAAATATTACGAAAAGAAAACCTGGCCCAGTTAAAAACGATCGACATTACCGAAGAATCGCTTAACCGTACAGGTATTCATCCCATACTGGGCACCGTAACCTTACGTCATTTACTGGCAGCCTGGGTAGTACACGACCTTACACATATCCATCAGTTAAGCCGGGTTATGGCTAAACAATACTACGATGCCGTAGGGCCATGGGTTCAGTTTATGGGAGTTTTGGGAGGGAAGAGATAGTTTAAAGTTTTAAGTTGAAAGGTTGACGAGTTAACAGGCTGATAACGTTGACAGGGATGGTAAAGTTATAGTGGAGACAGGTTGAAAATAGACGCGAGGTTGTATTTCTCCCCTCCACCGGAGGGGCTGGGACGGCTTACAGCCTGAAACTTCATTCACGAAATAAACATGACAATAGATTTGATACTCCTTTGCGTATTTGCTTTTTTAGCGGGCTTTACCGATGCCATTGCCGGTGGCGGTGGATTGATACAAACACCCGCCGCATTAGTGTTATTGCCACAATATCCCCTGGCTACGGTGTTGGGTACATTAAAGATCCCCTCCTTTAGCGGCACCAGTATTGCCACCGCTCAATATGTACGCCGGGTACCGGTGAACTGGTTATTGATCGGGTTAATGGCCGTTACGGCGTTTTGCGCCGCCTTTGCCGGTTCCACCCTATTGACGCATGTCAACAACAGCTTTATGAAACCCCTGCTGCTGTTCATGCTGATCCTTGTTGCCATTTATACCTTTACCAATAAAAAGTTTGGCGATCACCTCGAGAAAGACCATTCAGTGAAGCAACAGATACTTTATTCATTGCTCATCAGTTTGATCATTGGGTTTTATGATGGTTTTATTGGTCCCGGTGCAGGCAGCTTTCTGATCCTGTCGTTTATTGGCCTGTTGGGTTTTGATTTTCTAAAAGCAAGTGCACACGCCAAGTTTGTAAACCTGGCCACCAACCTTGGTTCCATCACCTTCTTTATGCTCAGTGGCAAGATCATATTCGCGATAGCTTTACCGATGGCAGCCTGTAATGCCCTGGGTGGATGGGTAGGTGCCCGGCTGGCGATCTTAAAAGGCAACGCTTTTATCAGGATATTTTTCCTGATCGTTGTATGCGCTACCATTATTCGGTTTGCCTACGACGTGTGGTTTAAGTAGTTGGCATTTTTGTTGAATTAGAAAGTACTGTTAAAACAGTTTTGAATTTTAACATTTTCAACCTGTTAACTTGTTAACCTGTCAACTTTTCAACTTAACTTAGTAACATGAATCCGACACACATACAGGAATCTGAATCAAAGAAAAATATCCAGGCTGGCAGTTATACCATATTGGTGGTAGGCCTTATGCTGTGTATTTTCTTTTTTGTAAAATGGGGTATGCCGCCATTACCTGAACCTCCTGTTGAAGAAGGACTTGAAGTGAACCTGGGAAACAGTGAAATAGGATTGGGTAACGATCAGCCTTATGAACCGGGTTCACCGGCGCCTGCCAGCGTACAGGAAACCTACGTGCCGCCAAAGGCAGCTGAACCAGCCAAAGAAGATGTAAAAGATATCGAGACCGACGATAAAGATGCAGACGCACCGGAAATCAAAAAGCCGCCGATTGTAAAACCGGAAGCCACCAAAGTACCTGAAAAGGAAGTGGTGAAAAGCAAACCGGTAAAAAATCCGGCACCAGTTGAGCCGGCGCCTCCCGCTCCTCCCCGCCCCAAAGCGGTGTTTAAAGGGGTAAATGGCAATGGTACCGGCGGCAACGAAGCCAACACCTACAAAAAAGGCGGCAGCGAAGGCATTGCCGGTGGCCGTGGAGATCAGGGACAAGCCGGTGGCAATCCCGATTCAAAGAATTATTCAGGTGGTGGCCGTGGGTCAGGTATTGCCATTAAAAGCGGTTTATCGGGCCGCACTTTTACCAGAATGCCTTCCTACTCCGATGAGTTTAATGAAGATGCAACGGTAGCAGTGGATATCCGGGTAAACCAGAATGGAGATGTGATCAGCGCTACTTATCAGCCAAGAGGATCCACTACTGCGGAAAGTTTTTACAAACAAAAGGCCGTCGACCTGGTCCGCCGGTCGAAACTGAATGCCAACCCCGATGGCCCTGATGAGCAAACAGGTACCGTTCTGGTCAGGTTTAAAGTGAAAGGGTAACTTACTAATCCTTTATATACGAAGTCCGAAAGAAATGTACTATTAATTTCTTTCGGACTTTTCTTTTAGCTTTGTCGGCCTAATTATACCGATGAACTACGAGCAAGCGACGAACTATTTGTTTACCCGGCTGCCAATGTTCAGCCGCATAGGCGCAGCTGCCTATAAAAAGGACCTTACCAATACCCTTCGGCTTTGTGAATATTTAGGCAATCCGCAAACTAAATTCAAATCCATTCATATTGCCGGAACCAATGGTAAAGGATCTACCAGTCATATGCTGGCAGCCGTGCTGCAAACAGCAGGTTATAAAACCGGCTTATATACTTCCCCGCACCTGCGCGATTTCAGGGAGCGGTTCCGCGTAAATGGTGAAATGATCGACAAAGACTTTGTGGTTGATTTTGTGGAACGCATTCAACCTGCGATCGATGAAATAGAACCCTCCTTCTTTGAGATCACCGTAGCCATGGCCTTTGAATACTTTGTACGCGAAGGAGTGGATATTGCAGTGATTGAAACCGGACTGGGTGGCCGCCTCGATTCTACCAATGTAGTTATTCCGGAGATCTCGGTTATTACCAATATTGGCTGGGACCATATGAACCTGCTGGGTGATACACTGAGCGCCATCGCTTATGAAAAAGCCGGTATTATTAAACCGGAAATTCCTGTAGTGATCGGTGAAACCGACGAAGCAACAAAGCAGGTGTTTGAACAGGTAGCCCTTGAAAAACAGGCGCCGCTGTTTTTTGCCGATACCCAGCGCTATGTGGCCGAATGGAAATATGACCACCATCAACTGGTACTGCAGGTAGCCACCTCCGCCACCGATGTACGCAATTCGTATCAGCTTGACCTGCCCGGCTTTTATCAAACCAAGAACTGCATTACCGTACTGGAGGTAATATATCATTTACAAAAAGCAGGCTATAAAATTACAGAAGCACATATTCAACAGGCCCTGCGCCAGGTAAAGAAATTGACCGGTTTGCATGGCCGTTGGGAAGTGATCCATACCAATCCGGTAGTGGTGCTCGATGTGGGTCATAATGAAGATGGCATCAAACAGATCACTGCACAGATTGAACTAAGCGATTACCAGCACCTGCACATTGTGATCGGACTGGTAAAAGATAAGGAAGTTGAAAAAGTGTTGACTTTATTACCCAAAGAAGCAACCTATTATTTTACCCGCGCACAAATACCCCGCGCATTACCCGAAAATGAACTGGCCGCCAGAGCCCATGCTGTTGGGTTAAATGGCCATGCCTATGAGGATGTAAATACCGCGGTGAAAGAAGCGATGCACCGGGCTGAGAAGAAGGATATGATCCTGGTGTGTGGAAGTGTGTTTGTGGTTGGGGAAGTGAACTTATAAGGTCGAAGTAGGAAGTAAGAGGTAAGAAATTCGCGATTGTCGTACTTCCTACCTCCTACTTCAGCCTGTTCTTCAGGCGATGTTAATTAAAAACGCAATTCACCTAACTTACTCAACGCATACATTATAGCAGTTACGTGCATACTCTGAACAATCTGGTTATCGCGTAACAATTGTTTTAATTCCTCCATCGATACCAGGTGAATGTCGATGTCTTCGTTGTCATCAAACTCCTGGTCCTTTACTTTTTTACCACCGGTTGCCAGGTACATGTGCATCCAGTTGTTGTTGGTGGATGGGTTGGCACTCGTTTTACCCAGGTATTCGTAGTGCGTGAATGCATAACCCGTTTCTTCCAGCAGTTCGCGGGCAATGGCTTCTTCATAATTTTTATCCGTATCATCTACACAGCCACCGGGAATTTCCAAATGCGTTTCGCCCAGTCCCTGTCGGTATTGTCGTTCCAGAATGATCTTTCCATCTTCAGTGAGCGCTACCGCCGTTACCCAGGTAGGAAATTCATACACATAATACGGCGTAACCAGTTTACCATCCGGTCTTTCACAGGTATCCTTCCGCACCGTAAACCACATATCTTTAAACAAATACTCTGACTTTAACGTCTTCCACTTCAGGTCTCTCATTACGTTGTTTTATTCGTGAGTTGAACTCATCTATGCCTTCTGCGTCGCCCGCCGACTGCGTACTGCCGAAGCCTTAGCGTAGGCGTAAGCCTTGGCGTAGGAGGGCCTATTTCTACCATCTCATCCGTTCCCGTAACGAAGTAATATGCGCTACGTGATGACGGCCATGCCAGGCATAACTGCCCAACAGGTAATACAGCGTCATTTCTTTTTTGGCTTCCGGATGGAATACCGTCCGGTTCCAGGCTTCTGCGGGCAGGTTCAGCAAGGCTGAATGCCAGCGGGTATGTAAGGCATATAACAGCGTGATGGAAATATTGATGGGCACTGCTTTTACATCGTTCAATTCGGCCCATAAAGATTCTTCGTACGGTCTTATAGTTGGATTGTTTTCCGTTAACCCCAGTTTAAACCGGATATAGGCATTCATATGGCTGTCGGCCACATGGTGCACTACCTGTTTTACATTCCAGCCGCCCTCGCGGTAAGGTGTGTTCAGTTGTTTTTCATCCAGGTTTTCGATGGCGGCTTCAAGCATGCCCGGCAGGAACTGAATATCCTGCAGCCATTCGCGTTTCTGTTTGTCGGAAAACGGTTGTGGTTCGTATTTACCGATGGGATAACGTAAGTCCATAGTATAAAGTTTTGAATTTACTCTTCTCTTAAATTGTGACCGGTCAGGTGAATGAACACATCTTCCAGGTTCGCCTTCTTCACTTCTTTGGGTCGTTCAAAACCGGTAGCAACCAGGTCGTCGATCAGTTTATCGGGTGTAGCCAGGGCTATGATCTTACCGGAATCGATGATGGCGATCCGGTCGCACAACACCTCGGCCTCGTCCATATAATGGGTAGTGATAATAACAGTAGTGCCTTTTGCACGGATCGATTGTATGAGGTCCCACAAGTTACGGCGGGCCTGCGGATCGAGGCCGGTAGTGGGTTCATCCAGGAAAATGATCTTGGGATCGTTGATGAGTGTGGTGGCAATGGAAAAACGTTGTTTCTGGCCGCCACTCATGTCTTTGTATTTGTTTTTGGCCTTGTCTTCCAGGTTCACCATTTTCAACAGCTCGTGTGCATTCACCTTCCGGTTGTACAGTCCGGCAAACAGATCGATCAGTTCCAACAGGTTCAACCCGGGATAAAAACCCGATGTTTGTAATTGAACGCCAATCACTGCTTTAATGGAATTGGGATCTTTATCGAGATTAAATCCATTGACCCATACTTCCCCGCTTGTTTTTTCGCGCAGCGTTTCTATGATCTCGAGGGTGGTAGATTTTCCGGCGCCGTTGGGACCGAGCAACCCAAATATTTCTCCTTCATTCACTTCGAAGCTGATGCCCTTTACTGCCTCGAAACTGCCATAATTTTTGATGAGGTCTTTTACGGAAATGATCACCTTGCTCATGTACTATTCCTGAATTTGGTGCACAAGATAGCCCGAAAGTTTGATACTGAGGGGCCGGATTCAGAATATCAGGGGGGCCAGTTTGTATGGTGTTACTTATTGGTTCATAAGAGGCTGAAGTAAGAGGTACGAAGTAAGAGGTAAGAAATATGAAGTACGAAGTTTGAGGATGAAGATCGGAAGCGAGGCCAAAAGCCTGAAACGCTTCCTAATTCTGACCTCATACTTTTTACTTCTGTTTTATTTCGCAAACATTTGCGTAAAGTATAACTGATTCTGCATATTACGCGTAACACCTATCCCTGTATACTTGTAATTTCCTTCCATATTCTTGCGGTGCTCGGGGCTGTTGATCCAGCCGCTTACTACAGCCTGGGCCGACAGGTTACCATAAGCTATATTTTCGGCAACCGTGGCTGAACCGGGTACTTTCTCCATAACATACTTCATTCGAAAGGGAAAGCCCTGGTGGCCAAACGGAACCCGGTGCGTACCCATATCCATACTATGGCGGCGGGCCTGGTATTCCATGGCGGGATTGTTTGCCAGCGGTGGCAGTTTTTTTGTTTTGCGGTAATCGTTTACCAGTCCAAGAATGTCCCGTTCCAGTCCGGGCGCCACGTTGGCTTCCACAACCGGCGTGGCAGGCGTTACCACCACTTTCTTTTCGGCAGTAGCAACCTCGGCGGGTTTTGTACTGGTGGTTTTGGGAACCGTTTTGGGTATAGCTCCTCCACTGCTGCTATAAGCAGAGTAACTGGTTGTTGTTGATTTTGAGGATTTACAACCTGCTATTGTTAAAAAAATACTAATGAATAGAAAAACGAATCTGCACATATCCTGTAGGCTTTGATTCAGAAATGCATATTCTATACCAGATTTGAAAGGCAATGGGCAGTAGGCAGCAGGCAATGGGGAAAAGGCAGAAGGCCCTCCTACGCCAAGGCTTACGCCTACGCTAAGGCTTCGGCAGTACGCAGTCGGCGGGCGAAGCAGAAGGCAGAAAGTAAAAGCCTAAAGCAACACCGGTGCTACTTTAGGCTTTTTACTTTGTATTTTGTATTTGCTTATGGCTTCTTCAAACCCAGACATTCCTCCAGCTCATCCATCATTCCCCGGCTGCCGATAAACATGGGGCTGCGCTGGTGCAGTTCGGTAGGTTCAACATCCAGTATTCTATCCTTGCCATTGGTAGCACGGCCTCCGGCCACTTCGGCAATAAATGCAAACGGATTGCACTCATACAGCAACCGCAGTTTGCCCTTGGGTTTATCAATGGTGCCGGGATACATGAAGATGCCGCCTTTGATCAAATTGCGGTGCACATCGGCTACCATGCTGCCTATATAACGTTGCGTATACGGGCCACCGGTATCCTTGTTCTTTTTCTGGCAAATGTCGATGTACTTCTGAACGGCGGGATCGTACTGAAAGAAATTACCATGATTCACTGAGTAGATCTTCCCAAACTCAGGACATTTGATATTCGGATGACTTAAACAAAATTCGCCAATGGAAGGATCGAGCGTAAACCCATTTACCCCACGGCGGGTAGCATACACCAGCATGGTGGAGCTGCCATAAATAATGTAACCAGCAGCCACCTGTTTTCTGCCTGGTTGCAGAAAATCTGCGGCAGTGGCCACAGTGCCAATTTCACTTACCCGGCGATACACGCTGAAAATGGTACCGATAGACACATTCACATCGATATTACCACTACCATCCAGCGGATCGTACAGGCAAACATATTTCGAGTTCCTGCTTACTGCATCGTTAAAAGCTACATAATCATCCAGCTCTTCACTGGCAATACCGGCACAGCTGATCCCATGCTGCAATACCCCGGTAAACTGGTTGTTGGCAAAAACATCCAGCTTTTTTACATCTTCCCCCTGTACATTAATAGTTCCTGCTTCACCCAGAATGTCTACCAGTCCGGCTTTATTTACCTCTACGTTTACCCGCTTGGCGGCCAGGCCAATATCGCGTAACAGACCACTCAGTTCGCCGGTGGCATGGGGAAAGTCCCGTAATTGCTGAATAGTAAACTCGTCCAGGGTTGATACATTTCTGTTAATAGTGGTCATATTGGCTCTGTTGTTTGGTTAACAGTTGTTAGCTGGCGAAGGTAGGTAAAACCGATGTAACTTCCTTCCTCCCGCTTCTTTCATTACATTTGCACACTTATCAATCGTTACCTTAATTAAACAAGTATGAAGGTTTTCAAATTCGGCGGCGCCAGTGTTAACAGTACGGAAAGAATCCAGCAGGTAGGACATATATTAAAATCATACCAGGATGAGGAATTGCTTATTGTTATTTCGGCAATGGGTAAAACCACCAATGCCCTGGAGAAAGTAGCCGAATCATTTTATGCCGGCAAAAAAGAAGAAGCTTTACAGTTGTTTGAGGCCATCAAACAAAATCACCTTACCATTGCCAAATTTTTGCTGGTTACCACCTACAATGAAGCGTTGGATCAACTTGTTAATTTTTTTACAGAAGTAGAATGGCTGTTGCACGATAAACCAGTGCAGGAATTCGATTATTATTACGACCAGGTAGTGTGTATCGGCGAATTGTTATCGACCGTTATCGTAAGCGCTTACCTTAACGAAATCGGTTTTGCAAACCATTGGGTAGATGTGCGGGACATCATTCGCACCGATGATAATTTCCGCGATGCCAATATCGACTGGCGTTTTACCAGTGAAAGAGTGGAGAACCTGGTTACACCCCTCTTGAAAGAATACAAGGCGATCGTAACCCAGGGCTTTATCGGTTCTACCGATGAAAATGAAAGCACCACCCTGGGCCGGGAAGGCAGTGACTATACCGCGGCGGTATTTGCGAACCTGCTGAATGCATCCGGACAATACATCTGGAAAGATGTGGAAGGTGTAATGAGTGCCGACCCCAAGGAGTTCAGCGACGCCCAGTTGCTGCGTGAACTGAATTACGACGAAGTGATAGAGATGGCTTATTATGGTGCACAGGTGATTCACCCCAAAACCATCAAGCCCCTGCAGAATAAAGGCATTCCCCTGTATGTAAAATGCTTTCTCGATAAAGACCTCGCCGGCACGGTTATCCATAATAAAAGCCTGAAAGGTTTACCGCCCATTGTTGTACTGAAACAAAACCAGGCCCTGATACAGCTGCATTCAAAAGACTTTTCGTTTGTTGGTGAGAAACCGGTGGCAGAGCTGTACCAGTTACTGGCCGATATAAAAATAAAACCGAACCTCATGCAAACCGGTGCGGTTTCTATTCAGATCTGTTTAGACAATCATGCAGAAAAATTAGAAAAGCTGGCCCATGCCGCTTCCGATATTTTTGATGTACAGGTGGAAAAAGGATTGACCCTGCTTACCATTCGTCATTACAACGAAGCTATCTTACAGAAAATGGTTGCGGGTTCCAAGGTAGAGTTGTTACAACAAACGCCTGAGACCGTTCAGGTAGTTTTGAAAGCAGTTTAAAGTTTTATGTTTAAAGTTCAAAGTATCGGCCAGGCCTTTGAGCTTTAAACTTTCAACTTTGAACTTTCAACTTTAAACTTTAAACTTTGAACTATCTCAGATATTTATCCAAATCCAGCTTCCCATACACCAGCTTGTCTTTTGCCAGCTGCATGTACAATACAACTTCCCGCCATCGCATTGACCACGATTCTACCGATCGCCAGGTAAAGATGCGGCGCAGGGGTAACAAGTCATACTCATAGGCGTTGAAGACCAGGTTCAACGCCTCCATATATTTTTTCTGACTGGCCGTGACTTTATAGAACACGCGTTTTCCAATACACATATGCGAGAAGATCCTGAATTCAATTCCACGCAAAAAAATAAAGGCGGTCGTGTGTATTTGAATGGGGTATGTGGCATGGTCTAATGGCGTATCGGGTGGCAATTCCACTACCCTGCCCTGGTGCACGTTTATCTGGTAAACGTATTTGGTGGTTTCGCCAGCCGAAAGCACATAGGTGAAATGCACCTTTTTAAAGTAGCGCCGGATAAAGTACGGCAGCGTGGCCGTAAACTGTTCAAAATACGCTACCACTACCTGTTTATCGATCTCGGTTTTATTTTCCTGCGCATAGAATTTCTCCAGGCTGTCTTTTTGTTGCTGTAAATACTCAGCCAGCAGGGCCGACCGGTTGGTGAACCAGTCTTTATCGCTGATGGTAAACCCGCTGTCAGAACACCAGCTATCGCCCGAAACCATCACTTTTACCTGGGGCGATTGGATCTGGTGTTGTTTGAAGTAGTCCTCGACTAACAAAGGGTGTTGAATATATTGGTTGAAATGAAAGGAGTCTTTATGCAAATGACAATGGTTGCTGGCAAACGGTATAGCAAACCTGGCTTTGGTAGCTTTGGCGGTTTGTGCAAACTCCTTTATGTATCGCTCCAGGTCATCAACCGGGGCGTTGGGTTCATCAACTATCTGGTACGATAACCGTTCATTGGCCGAGCTATGGCTTCTGAATACAAAATCGATGGGTTTGTGTTTGCGAACTATTTGTTTCAGCGTAAGTCCCATGTGTTTGCTGTCGTTCAGGTTCAGCAGTTTTACGCCGTCGCATTCAATCAGCAGGGCACTGTCGAGGAACATCCAGAACTGATAGGAAGTAATGTAGAACTGTTCAGCTATTTGAAAGCGCTCGCCATGTTTCAGTTCTATGATATTGGTGTAACCCAGGTAAAACAAGTCATCCTTCATACGGGTGTAATTCCCTTTGGGAATGATGATGGGAATATCGGGTCTGAACTTTTTTAAAGAGTCACCATGAAAGTGGTCCCAGTGAATATGGGTGAGGTATATGAAATCGGGTTGCAGTGAGTTGATAAGGTCTTTACTAACCGGTGGATAATTCCACCACGAGCGCCAGTAACTGCTGCCAACTAACCAGGGATCGCATATCAAAGATTTGCCGGGTTTATTCCTTACCAATAAACCGGCATGGGATAAGATTTTGAATTCCATTGCTGAGCCGTTTAACTGTTTTAAAGTTACAATTATAACAGTGAAATACAAGTGCCGGCAAGTGGTATTTTGATAATATAAAGGCTAAGAAGTATATGAGGTGGCAACCGCCGTTTTTAAACTATCTTGCATTTCGATATTTTATTAATATATAGCGTTTTCATTATGTCGTCAATCCTTGCTTTTTACGAAGAAAAGATCTCTTATTACAATAATGCGTTGACCCGGTTAAAGCCGTATGCCACTGCAGTGGCGGCGTTGCGCATGGCCTGTTTTGGCGGTATTGCCTGGGGTATTTATAAATGGGCGGTCACACATAGTTCCGCCTGGATAACCACTACCCTTTTACTGGTTGTTGCTTTTGTGATACTGGTGCGTGCTGCCTGGCGGTTGAACGATCGTAAAGGGCTTCTTGAAAAGTTGCTGTTTATAAATACCAATGAACAGCAGGTGCTGCAAAACAAACCCAACGAGTTTCACAACGGCGAGGAATTTTTGTCCTACGGCAGCATTGCAGGCGATCTGGACGTATTTGGCCCCGGCTCTTTATATCTTTTGTTGAACCGTACCACTACGGGCCATGGAACCAAACAACTGGCCGGTTTGTTGAACGCGCCTCCGCTGAACCCAACCGACATCGAAGACCAGCAACAGGCTATCAGAACCTTAAGCACGCAAAGGGAACTGGGACAGTTATTGACGGCCTATGGATTGATAAACGGCGAGAAGAAAGGCAACATGGATGACATCGGTAACTGGTTACAGCAACCACAGGCCATCCATGGCAATCGCTTCATCAACATCATGCGTTTTCTCACGCCTTTGTATAGTACTATATTCCTGTTCAACTGGCTCATCACCGGAAGCTATGGCATGTTGATCCCGGTTATTCTTGTAAACTGGGGCATCATTGGCATGTATACCAAACGGATTCAACAGCAACATCTGCTGCTCGGGAAGAAAGAAGCTATCCTGAACCAGTACGCTACCATTCTGTCGCTTTTTACAAAAGTGGAAACAGGCAATTCAGTATTGTTGAAAAAGGAAAAAGATAAAGCAGCCCAGGCGCATCATACAGTAAAAAAGCTCTCCCGGTTAGCAGCGATGTTCGATCAGCGGCTGAACCTGTTCATAAACTTTTTCCTGAACAGCTTTTTTATGTACGATATCCAATGCCTGTGGGCTCTGGAAAGCTGGAAACAACTTAATAAAGAGCAGTTCAACGAATGGATCCATTCTGTAGGCATGATCGAAAGCCTGAACTCCCTGGCAACTTTTGCCTATAACAATCCGGTTTATAAGTACCCCACAATTCACACCGATAAACTGGCGATCACCGCTACCCAACTGGCGCATCCCCTGATCGCTGCGGAGGGCCGCGTGGCCAATGATTGTTCTTTTGGTGACAATGAAAAACTGGTACTGGTAACCGGTTCAAACATGTCGGGCAAAACCACCTTTTTGCGTACGCTGGGCATCAACCTCATACTGGCGCAGTGCGGTGCGCCGGTTTGCGCCACGTCCTTTTCTTTTACGCCCATGGTTATCCGGGGTTCCATACGTGTAAGCGATTCGCTGCAGGAGCAGACTTCGTATTTCATGGCAGAGTTAAAACGGTTGCAGCTGATCATTCATTTCCTGCAACAGCAAACCGTACCGGTACTGATCCTGATCGATGAAATATTACGCGGTACCAATTCAGAAGATAAGACCTACGGTTCCGAACAATTTATAAAAAAGCTGATCAAATACAATTGTTTAACCTTGTTTGCCACGCACGACCTTACCCTTAGCCGGTTGGAAGAAGAACTGCCCAAACAGGTAAGTAATTATTGTTTCGAAAGCACCATCCGCAATGGAGAGTTATTGTTTGATTATACCCTGCAACGTGGTGTTGCTAAAAATAAAAATGCTTCTTTCTTAATGGAGAAGATGGAGATCATTTAAAAGACAATCCCTCCTGCAAAACCAGGAGGGATTGTTCCTTTATCTGATTAAAGTAGTATAGTAGAAGTTTGTTTTTAAGCTGCCAACTATATTCCCATCACCGGTCGCTTCACAGTCAACCGGAAGGTTGTGCTCGTTATAATTATATTTATAGGTGAGGGTTCCCGCCGGCGTATATCCGCCAGGGCCTCCGAATAACGGGATGAAACCGGTTTTCATTTCGGTGGGATTGTTTTCGCTGTAGCCATTATTATTTATCCCGCCTAAATTGCCCAAGGGAATAGCTGCATGAATGTTCAGGGCATGGATCGGGTTTATATTATTGTCATAAGTATAATAAGTGGCTGGTATCCCCTGTCCAAGCGGGTAACTGGTGCCGAATTGTGCCAGTACATTGTGGTTGTTTATTTGAAAGGAGTCCGTTCTCATGGCAATAGTACCCATTGCGTGTATTGCGGATATGATCATTAGCTTGTCAACGTACCAGTTGTATTGTCTTATAGTGTAACTCGTATGGGTAACATTGGGCAAAAAAGAATCAGTTGCCAGCCGGCCCTGGTTGTCGTAAAAGAAATACATTTCATTGACAAAGATGCTGTCTTTGAATTGCGTATATTTATAAGGCAACTGCTCATCGCCTTTATAAAACCATTTTGTAGTACTAACATACTTCGCCCCGGATTCGTCCTTTGCTGCATCTCCATATAAATAGTCGAACCCGGTTATCCGGTTCTGGGCATCATAATAATATTTATTAACCTCAATGCTCCCGGAGGGCAAATTGGAGGATCCGCGCACGATAATTTTCGACAACACAGTGCCATTGGATCCCTCGTCACCGGAATGTTTTTTACAGGAAAAAACCACCGATACGGATAACATAATCCCTAATATGGGGATCAGCGATTTCATAAATAAGGTTTATTGGTTGGGAGTAGTTAATTATAGTAGAATTTATATCTCGTAATACCTGCTATGTTACCTGAGGTTTCACAGTCAACCGGCAGTCCACCCGCGTTATAATTGTATTTAGAAGAAATGATCTGTGACTTTACAAATACTGCCGGCCCGGGCCCATAGATATCGAAGTAACCATTTGCCGTCTCAATAAGATTGTTTTCGTTATAACCGGCTGTAGGCAACCCGGCTATTGCGGTAAAAGTGGCAGCCGCACGAATATTCAATAAATGCAAAGGATTTATTTTATTATCATACGTGTATAGCGAGCCAAAGCTCTCACCAGTCTGCGGATTGGAGCCGGTAGCCCCGAGTTGACTTTTATCTGAAAGGGTAATGGTGTCCTGGTTTACTGACGACATACCACCAGTCGTATTACTCCATATGCTGGTGCGCACGATCATATTGTTGCCCCAGCTATATTTTTCTTCATTATGACTGTTAGCATCGACTATGCTATCACCTACCAATCTTCCCATGTCATCGTAGAAATAATACTCATCGTAGTGTATAAAGCTTTGATTGACACCACTGCTTTTGAAAGGCTTTTGTTCATTGCCATTATAAAACCATTTTATTGATTCGTAGGGCTTCGCCTGTTCTTCCCCACTGGCAGAATCTCCATTGGCATAGGTAATCTCTGATACCCGGTTCATGCCATCGTACCGGTACCCATATACGTCGATGGTATGTGAATAGCCTATTGTGTTCCACACGATAACTTTAGACAATTTAGTACTGTTAGAACCGGAATCATTGGAGTCTTTCTTGCATGCAAACAAAAGAGAAAAGGATAATATGACTCCCAGGAGTTGGATACGTTTCATAAAGATGGTTTAAAGCTTTTGGTTAAGGTGCAAGTTATAAACAGAATTAGTAAACGAAGGTTAAAATCTGTTAAAACAAAAAAGGCCCCGACAGAAACGAAAAAGGCCCCGACAGAATCGTCGGGGCCCTTTGTAGTTTATTGTAATCCTCGTCCTTTATTTCACTTCTTCAAACTCGGCGTCGGTTACGTTTTCGCCGCCACCGCCGTTGTTTCCGCCCTGTTGCTGATTGCCACCGGCTCCGGGTTGGTCGCCACCGGCTTGTGTGCCTTGTGTAGCTTTGTACAACTCTTCGCTGGCTGCAGTCCAGGCATTGTTCATTTCAGTGGAGGCCGCATCGATGGCGTCAACGTCCTGAGACTTGTGGGCTTCTTTCAATTTGTTCAGCGCATTTTCGATAGGCGCCTTTTTATCGGCCGGGATCTTGTCGCCGTATTCCTTCAGTTGTTTTTCTGTTTGGAAAATCAGGCTGTCGGCCTGGTTGATCTTGTCGATCTTTTCGCGGGCAGCCTTGTCGCTGGCTTCGTTGGCCTTTGCTTCGGCTTTCATTTTTTCGATCTCGTCTTTGCTTAAACCGCTACCGGCTTCGATCCGGATCTTTTGTTCTTTACCGGTTCCCTGGTCTTTCGCTGTTACATGCAGGATACCGTTGGCATCGATGTCGAAGATAACTTCGATCTTAGGTACACCGCGTGGAGCAGGCGGAATGTCTGTCAATTGGAAGCGGCCGAGGCTCTTGTTCTGATTAGCCAACGGACGTTCGCCTTGCAGTACATGTATTTCAACACCAGGCTGGCTATCGCTGGCGGTTGAGAATATTTCTGATTTTTTAGTAGGGATGGTGGTGTTGGCAGTGATCAACGGGGTCATTGCGTTACCCAGTGTTTCAATACCCAGGCTCAGCGGTGTAACGTCGAGCAACAGCACGTCTTTTACTTCGCCGGTCAATACCGCACCCTGAATAGCAGCACCTACGGCTACCACCTCATCGGGGTTCACGCCTTTGTTAGGTTTCTTGCCAAAGAACTTTTCTACAATTTCCTGTACTTTAGGAATACGGGTACTACCACCTACCAGGATCACTTCATCGATGGCTGAAGTAGATAAACCGGCATCTTTCAGTGCCTGTTCGCAGGGTTTCAAACAGCGTTCGAATAATTTATCGGCCAGCTGTTCAAATTTAGCCCGGCTCAGTTTTTTAACCAGGTGTTTAGGCACCCCGTCAATAGCCGTGATGTATGGCAGGTTGATCTCTGTTTCTGTTGAAGAAGACAATTCCACTTTGGCTTTTTCAGCAGCTTCTTTCAAACGCTGTAACGCCATAGGGTCTTTGCGCAGGTCAACGTTTTCGTCATTTTTGAATTCTCCGGCTAACCAGTCCATGATCACTTTATCGAAGTCGTCACCACCGAGGTGGGTATCACCATTGGTAGATTTTACTTCAAATACACCATCACCCAGTTCCAGTACGGAGATATCGAAGGTACCGCCACCAAGGTCAAATACCGCGATCTTCTGATCGTGTCTGCCTTTATCGAGACCGTAAGCCAGGGCAGCAGCCGTAGGTTCGTTCACGATACGACGTACATTTAAACCGGCAATTTCACCGGCTTCTTTGGTAGCCTGACGTTGCGCGTCGTTAAAATAAGCCGGAACCGTAATAACGGCTTCATTTACTTCCTGACCCAGGTAATCTTCAGCGGTTTTCTTCATTTTCTGAAGAATCATGGCTGAAATTTCCTGGGGTGTATATAAGCGGCCGTCTATGTCAATACGTACCGTATTATTGTCACCCTTAGCTACTTTGTAGCTCCAATGGCTGATCTCTTCTGTCACCTCGTCAAACCGGCGCCCCATGAAACGTTTAACGCTCATGATGGTGTTGTGTGGGTTAGTGATAGCCTGGCGTTTAGCCGGATCGCCTACTTTTCTTTCGCCGTTCTTTAAAAAAGCCACTACAGACGGGGTGGTACGGCGTCCCTCGTCATTGGCAATTACCACGGGTTCATTACCTTCCATTACTGCCACGCAGCTGTTTGTGGTACCGAGGTCAATTCCTATTATCTTTCCCATATATGCTGAATTTAATGTTCTCTTATGGTTATCAATGATTATGCCGTGGGCAGAGACAGTGAAAAAATGTCAGGTTGTTGGCAGAGACTGTCATTAATAGGTTGATAGTTAATACCGGGAAGGCAGTTTTAAGTTTAAAGTTGAAGGTTTTAAGTTCCGGGTTCTTGGGTTTCCAGGTTATTGGGGTCTGAAGGTCGGGTTGAAGTGTTTGTGAAGCCGGGTTGGATTGTAGTTAAACTTATGTTGACTATATAAGGTATTCGATACTTATCCCACCAGGCTCACTGCATAATTGCACTGTAATTGCACTGGGGAGTGGGATTCCAGTGGCATTCCAGTGGCATTCCAGTGGCATTATTACCGGGGATGTCGTATAGGTGGAACGAATCTGACTAGAATCAGACAGGGGAATGTCTCGTCCTAAAGCTATACAGATGAATAATAAGTCCTGAAGCAACTATACACAAGCAATTGATAATCCTGAAGAAGCTATACATGAGCTTATGGTAATCCTGAAGTTGCTGTAGAGATTAAACGCTGTTTTAAGAATCCCATTAACCCGTTCCGCCAGGGCATTTTCATAAGGGTCACCATTTTCTGTCATGCTGATGGCGATATCATTTTCCTTTAGTATTCGCACATAATCAGCAGAACAATACTGGGATCCGCGGTCGAAATGATGGATAAGCGCCGGTTTAGGATAGAGTCGATTGGCAAGAGCCATTTGCAATTTGTCTATTCACCAGACCTGCTGTTCTCCGTTCTCTATCAACCCAGTTAACCAGCCGTCCACTTTACTCTCCTATCAACTTTTTAACTTGTTAACTTAGCAACTGACCAAACCGTATTTATACTGCAACATCACGTATAACCTCTTTTTGTTATTAATTAATGTCTATATATCTTCACGCCCCATCACCCCTATACCTGCCGGTTAAACGCTGCGGAAGCCCTGTTATACCGGTATTCTTCAATTTGAACGACTAAACCGTAAGTAGAAACTCTTGGTTTTTGAAATCCGGCATTCCCTTTGGAAGTAAAGGGATTGTCACAAACAATGTCCCTTAAAAACAACTCCTTATGGTTTTTCAGTTCTGGGCCTTATTTGCCATCTTAACTGCCTGCGTTGTCGTGTGCGACCGAAAGTTCAATATGTTGCGCGACCTGAGCAAGGCCAGTCCGCGCCCCTTTAGCTGGTCGCGCGTGCAACTGGCCTGGTGGTCGGTGATCATTCTTACGGTGTTTACGTCTATTATTATGCAAACCGGCCATGCGCCCAACCTGCATTATTCCACCCTGGTATTGCTGGGCATCAGCGCCGGTACCACGGCCGTGGCCCGGGTCATTGATCTGGGCGATCAACAGAATGCCTTGATCTTCCGGCATCAGGACATCAAGACCAGTAATTTTTTCTTAGACATTCTATCCGATCAAAACGGGGTTAGTATTCAACGGTTCCAGGCCGTTATCTTCAACATGATATTCGGCATCTGGTTCATTTCATCGGTACTGGGTAACCTGGGCGATCCCAGCTTTTGCATGTCCGATTTTGCCAAGGGCGACCCCAACCTGGCCAACTGCCTGTTGCATTCGACCGACTTTATTATTCCAATTATCAGCGACAATAACCTGATCCTGCTGGGTTTAAGTTCGGCTACTTATGCGGCATTAAAGATCACAGAAAACAAAGGAACTGCTTCTGAAGCGCTTAATGAAAAAGTGGTAGATGAAGCCATGAACACACCTGCACAGGGTTAAAACGGATTTATATGAACATCATATCAGTAGCGAGTCCCAACTTCACCCAGGGAAGAAGGACTTACCGTCCCGAGGCCATTGTTATTCATATTATGGATGGTACCTTAAAGGGTACCGATAGCTGGTTCCTGAGCCCGCTGTCGCAGGTATCGAGCCACTACGGTATTGGCAAAGGCGGCGAAGTACATCAATACGTCGATGAAACCGATACCGCCTGGCATGCCGGCCGTATCCACGATCCAACCTGGCCCCTGATCAAAAAAACATCCGATGGCATGTTCATCAATCCCAACTATTATACCATTGGGGTTGAACACGAAGGCAATGAAAGCAGCGAGTGGACCGACGCCATGTATGCCACCAGCGCCGAACTGATAAGACGGCTTTGCCAGCGCTGGAGCATTCCCGCCGACCGCCTGCATATTATAGGGCATCATGAAATTTATTCTTTAAAGAACTGTCCGGGTTTGAAAGTAGATATGGATAAACTGATCGCCCTGGTAAATGGCAGCGCCCAGGTAATGAACGGACAGATCAGCAAAACCGAAAAGTTTGGCAAAGTAACCACACTCACCCGGCTGAACCTGCGGGCAGGACCCGGCAAGGTGTATAAAATAACCAACATGGTGAATGCCGGTATTCAACTGGCCTTTGATGGATTTACCATGCATGGCGAAACCGTGAATGGCAATGGTAAATGGTATTATACCGAAGAAGGCAATTGGTTTTGGAGTGGCGGGGTTAAATAGTTTTAAGTTGAAAGTTCAAAGTGTTTTCTGACCAACATCAACCATAGATTTATCAAAAACAATAAAATAGTTAATAACTTGGAGCTTCCTTGTTAATGCATTGCTTTTACATTTCCGTACTTCTACCCTAAAAAGATCAGTAATTCCCGGTTGCAATCTATCTCCTACCCTACATAAATTTATAGCAGCCGTTCTTTTAAAATATTTCCTGAAATCACTGCCATGAAACGTTTAATAACCTGCAGCGATGGCACCTGGAACAAACCAGGCAATACCGATCGCGGTCAACGTGTAGAAACAAACGTTGAAAAAATGTATCAATGCATTTGCTCGTACGATAATTCAACGGGGCAACCCATTCCCCAGCTCAAGTTTTACGATAAAGGCATTGGCACCGGCTACTCCTGGAAATCAAATTTACTGGGTGGCATCACCGGCGCCGGTATCGATAAAAACATCAAAGACATCTACACTTTCCTGGTCACCAATTACGAACCCGGTGATGAAATTTACCTGTTCGGTTTTAGCCGGGGCGCCTATACCGCCCGCAGCATTGGCGGACTGATCCGCAATTGCGGTATCCTGAAACCTGAATACCTCGGCCTCACAGATAAAGCTTATGATCTGTATCGCATGCGCGATGAATATACCGCACCCGAATCTGATATGATGGTGGGTTTTAGAAAACGATATGCCCGCGAAGACCTAACACCCATAAAATTTATTGGCGTCTGGGATACCGTGGGCAGTTTGGGTATTCCCCTGCCCTGGTATCGTTCCTGGAACATGAAAAAATATCAGTTTCACGATGTTACCCTCAGCAGTTCTGTTGAGAACGCCTTTCATGCACTGGCCATCGATGAACGAAGAAAGATGTTCTCCCCGGCGTTGTGGCAGCTCAGCGATACCGTTAAAAACGATCCCGATCACCCGCAACAAGTAGAACAACGCTGGTTTGCCGGTGTGCATAGTAATATTGGTGGTGGTTATGCCGATACCGGTCTAAGCGATCTGGCCCTGCAATGGCTGGCCACACAAGCTAACAACATTGGATTGTGTTATGATAATTCCGAATACAAATCCATCAAAGGCAATCCCTGGGGTGAATTGCGCAACTCCTATTCCCCTGCATTCTGGTTCTGGCTGCCCATTTGGCGTGCTATCACACTGAACGATGATACCCGTCAAACCATCGATGCCAGTGTACTGGAGCGTTTTCGGGAAATGTATCAGTATAGGCCGAGGAATTTGAGGAAGTATGTTAATCTGGATGAAAGTAATAAGCCTATGGTGGTTTTAAAGCAAAGGGCAGAAGGCAAAGGGCAGAAGGCAGAGATTTGAAGAAAGGGCAATGGGGCTGTAAGCAGCAAATGCAAGGCTAAAGCCCAAAGGTAAAAGCCTAAAGCAAATACATTAAAGTTTAATTCAAATAGAAAATCCCCGGATCATTATGGTCCGGGGATTTTGTTTTTAAATAGTTTGGCGTACCGCCGAATCCGCCAGCCAGCGAAGCAGGAGGGCAGTTTTCCTAGTGCCTACTGCCTACTGCCCACTGCCCATTGCCTTTCTTTCTCTGCCCTCTGCCCTCTGCCCTCTGCCCTTCTGCCCTCTGCCCTTCTGCAACTTTTCGTATATTTAATTCCAATATACCAACCATGCCAATTACTTCCGATACGTACCAACGTATAGTAACCGCCAAAGTTTATATTGACGATAACTTTCGGGAGGCTATCGATCTTGACAAAATAGCCGGACAGGCTTGTTTGTCGCGCTTTCATTTTCACCGGTTGTTCACGAAAGTGTATAAGATCACGCCGCATCAATACCTTACACAAAAAAGGATCGATAAAGCCAAAGACCTGCTTCATAAAGAAAACCTCACTATTACCGAAGTATGTAATGAGGTTGGGTTTGAAAGCATTGGCTCTTTCAGCATGCTCTTCAAAAAAGAAATTGGGTTTGCGCCTACATATTATCGCAACATGGCCTGGCTAAAACAACAACAACTAAAAGAACAACCCAAACAATTTATTCCGCATTGTTTTATTGAGGGGTATCGGTTGGAGAAGTAGACAGCTCTGCCAATACGTTTTGTAAATAGTTCAGTAAGTTATCACCGCTCCAGTCGCCATCGAATTTTTGTCCGTTGATAAAGAAGGTGGGCGTTCTGTTCACGCCACTTCTAAGGCCGCCGTAAAAATCTTTCTCCACTTTATCGGTCAGGGCCGGGTCCTGAATATCATTTCTGAAACGTTCCAGGTCGAGCCCTACTTTATGGGCAAACAAAAAAAGATGCTCTACTTCCAGGGTCTTCTGGTTCTCAAAAATAATGTCATGCATTTCCCAGAACTTGCCTTGTAAAGCTGCGGCTTCCGTAGCTACAGCAGCTGATACGGCATGGGGATGCACATTCGATAACGGAAAATTCCGGAACACAAATTTCAGGTTGTTGCCCATTTGTTTGATGATGTCTTTTACGATCGGGTATGCCCGGCCGCAATAAGGACATTCGTAGTCGCCATATTTCAATAACTCAAGCGGGGCATTTTCATTGCCCCAGATATGGTCATTACTGTTTACAGGTGTTCTTAGTTGTGTCATTGGTTTGTTGATTTAACGTTATCTAATTCTTCCAATGCATTCAGTATGCCATCGGCGCCGGGGTTAATACCTACGGGTGATAAATAACTCCAGCGAATAATACCGTCTTCATCCAGCACATACAAAGCGCGTTGACATTCACCGGTCTTGTCATTGTATACTTCGTATAAACGTGCGACTTCACCCTTTGGTTCAAAATCGGCTAACAGCGGAAAATGAAATTTGTTGTGCTCGCAGAAAGCCAGGTGGCTCCATTTGCTATCTACCGAAATACCTATTAACTGGGCATTGTGCCTGGCAAAATACTTTCCCATCTCGTTGTACAGGTTCATTTGATCATCGCATACGGGACTCCAGTTGGCCGGGTAAAATGCCAGGATCACTTTTTTGCCTCTCAGCTCACTTAATCTCAGTTGTTGGTCGAGCGTGGAATACAATTCAAAATCGGGTGCCAATGTGCCTGTTGCTATCATAGCGTTTTATTTTGTGTGTGATTATAATGGTTGATCAATTCTAAGCAGCGTGGTGATGGGTTTGGGCAGTTCACAACTATCACCCCCACCGCGTGCGCCATAGGGATCCACCAGGGTACCTCTTACCCCGGAAGAAGCCGAGATGGCATACAACACGGTATTTTCTTCCGGTTTGCAATTGCCTTCAAACCGATGCACCTCATCTATATGAAAATCTTCGGGGTCCAGTCTCAGGTCGAGATCACCGCAATAAAGACAAACAGATTCTGTAGCAAAGTCGGCATTATAGCCCCTGCCTCTGAGGTCAGACAAAGCATCGGCGAGTGTTTCATAATTTTTCATATCATTCGGTTTTTACTATTATAAAGCCAATGCAATGCCAACCGGTTAAATTACTGGCTACCAATTATATACTTGAATGTTGCCTGTATATTTTTCACTGTATTTCGTGAAAGCACGAATTGATTCACCATATAAGAGGAGGCAGAAGGCAAAGGGCAGAGAGGGAAAGGCAATGGCCCGCTTATGGCAGGCGAAGCAGGCGAAGGAAAAAGCAATAATCAATAACTTACCTCGTGCCTTGTTCGATAGCTTTGTTGAAAACAAAAAGCATATGATCACGAAATTATCACACGCCAGTTTTTTTGTAAGCGACCAGGAGAAAGCCTACGATTTTTACGTGAATAAACTGGGGTTTAAAGTTCATACCGATGCCACTATGGACAATGGTTTCCGATGGCTGACCGTTACACCGCCCGAACAACCCGAATTGGAAGTGATCCTGTTCCCTGCCACCGATGCCATGAATGGGTATGATGAAGAAGTACGCAATGCCCTGAAGTTATTGCTCGACAAAGGCGTAATGGGCGCCGGCGTTTTATATACACCCGATTGTTACGCAACCTATGAAGAGTTAAAAGCTAAAGGTGTTCAATTCAAGGGGGAACCTAAAGAACAGTTTTATGGTATTGAAGCTATTGTTACCGATGGATGCGGGAATTGGTTTAGTATGACGCAGCCGAAGTAAGGGCAGAAGGCAGAGGGCAGAGGGCAGAGAGGGAAAGGCAGAGGGCAGAGGGCAGTAGGAAAACAGCCCTCCTGCTTCGCTGGCTGGCGGATTCGGCGGTACGCCAAACTATTTTTTTAAACGAAAATCCCCTGATCATAATGATCCGGGGATTTTCTATTTTATTGTATTTTGTATTAAATCTCTGCTTCGCCCGCCGTAGCTTTAGCGTAGGAGGGCCTTCTGCCCTTTACATTCTGTCCTTCACCTGCGGCCTTCCATTCTTGGCTTTTCTTCTTCCAATACTTCCGCTTCCATTACCGCTTCGGCTTCCAGCATAGTTTCTTCTTCGGTCGTTTCTGTCTTGAATGTGAAATGCTTTTGGGTAACAAAACTGAATGCTACTACAATGAAAGTGGTCAGTATTTTAGCTACTGTGGGAAATAAATGACATTGTTCAACAAAGAGCTTTATAAAGATATAGTTCAGCCCTATGCAGATACATACCAGCATAAAATAACGGATCAGCTGGATACGGCCCCTTAAGGTTGAACCGGGAAATACAATGGTACGGCTCATATAAAAACCCAGCGGAAAAGTTATTGAGAAGGAAACCATAAATGCCGCGGTATACGGCTGTAGGGAAATGATCGGCGTATGAACCAATTGTTCCCTGAACAAAAAATGATAACTTATATAAAACAGGGAGATATCGAGCAATGTATTTCCACCACCACAGGCTGCATACCGAAAGGTTTGTAATGGCATGATCCGGCGAAAAAAAGGATATAAAGCGTTTATGACTGCATTGATCAGGTTCTTCACAAATGGTATTTTGTATACTTAACAAAGGTAATTGAATATCAATAATTACCGGTCAGGAACTGGGCGAACGTGTATATTTTCTCCCATCCGGCACCGGAACGCACTCTTTGACGTCATTATTTTGCCAAAACAGCGGTTTCTTGAAGAAAAGCAGAGGGCAGAAGGCAAAGGGCAGAGAATGGGAAGAATTGATCCGGGTCAAGAAAATTTAACATTGTTTTAAAGTATCCTAAAAACGAGCATATTTGATGAAGTTTAACCCCTGAACTTTATAAAGAGCCGTCCGCCGAAGGCGGATGGCTCTTTGAATTTTTATCGCAAAAGATGCTTCTCAGGTGAATTTCCTCTGTGTCCTTTGCCTTCTGCCCGCCCTTTGCCCTCATTATCTTAAATTTGCACCATCAACAAATTAAACGAATGGCAATAGTTTCCGTTATTCAGCAGGCAGTTAGCGAACAGCTCAGTAAGTTGTACCAGGTAGAGGTAAACCCGTCTTCTATTACCGTCAGTGAAACCAAACCCGAATTTGAGGGCGATTATACCGTGGTGCTGTTCGTCCTGTTAAAAACCCTGAAAAAGAAGCCGGAGGAATTGGGCAATGAACTGGGACAGGCCCTGCTGGCGAATAACGCCAACCTTTTCAGCGCTTTTAATGTGATCAAAGGTTTTTTAAACCTCGCTGTCAACGACAGCTTCTGGCTGAATTTCCTGAAAGAAAACTATAACGAACCCGCCTACGGCCGCCTGCCGCGCAACGGCAAACGGGTAATGGTTGAATATTCTTCCCCCAATACCAATAAACCCCTTCACCTGGGGCACTTAAGAAATAATTTCCTCGGCTGGAGCGTTGCCGAGATCTATAAAGCCAATGGCTATGAGGTTATAAAAACCTGCATTGCCAACGACCGCGGCATCCACATCTGCAAAAGCATGATCGCCTGGCAACTATTCGGCAATGGCGCCACCCCCGACAGTACCGGCATAAAAGGCGACCACCTGGTAGGCGATTATTATGTTCAGTTCGGGACCGAACTGAAGAAACAAATGGTGCCCATCAAGGAAAAGAAACTGGCGGAATTATTAGCCGCCGGAAAAACGCAGGAACAGGCGGAAAAAATAATGGAAGACACCAAACAGGAAATGGAAAAAGAAGCCCCCATTATGCAAGCCGCCCAGCAAATGCTGGTTGACTGGGAAGCCGGCAAACCCGATGTAGTTGAACTGTGGCGCACCATGAACAGCTGGGTATACAAAGGCTTCGATGAAACCTACAAACGCATTGGCAGCGACTTCAACAAAGTATATTACGAAAGCGAAACCTACCTGCTGGGGAAAGGCCTGGTTGAAGAAGGTTTGCAGAAACAGGTGTTTTTTAGAAAAGACGACGGCAGCGTGTGGGTTGATTTGACCAAAGACGGCCTCGACGAAAAAATAGTGCAACGGCGCGATGGTACCGCTGTTTACATAACCCAGGACATTGGCCTGGCTGAAGTAAAACAAAACGAATTCCATTCCGACCAAAGCGTGTATGTGGTAGGTGACGAACAAAACTATCACTTCAAGGTATTAAAACTCATTTGCCAAAAGCTGGGCGTCGCCGGCGCCGATGGTATCTTCCATTTAAGCTATGGCATGGTAGAATTGCCTACCGGCAGAATGAAAACGCGTGAAGGTACTGTGGTGGATGCTGATGATATGCTGGATGAAATGATAAAGGAGGCCGAGCGTAAAAGAACCGAAAGAGAACAGGAACAGAAAGAAAAAGGCCAGCATAAAACGGAGGACATGACCGAAGAGGAATTAAAAAAGCTGGATGAAATGGTTGGAACCGGTGGCTTGAAATTCTTCCTGGTTCGCGTTGACCCCCAAAAGCGGATGATCTTTAACCCGGAAGAATCGATAGACCTGCACGGGTTTACCGCCACCTTTGTGCAATATGCTTTTGCCCGTACCCAATCGGTATTCAGAAAAGAATTACATACCGGTTCCGACATTGGCACGGACCTGTTGCCGCTTGAAAAAGAATTGATCCTGTCACTGGAAAGATATCCTGAAGTTATTAAACAGGCTGGTGAAGAAATGAACCCGAGTGCCATTGCCAGTTATGTATTCAATGTGGCCCAGTTGTACAACAGTTTTTTCGCCAAACATAAAATACTAACCGCCGAAACGCCCGCTAAAAAAGAATTGCGTCTACAGATCAACCAGCTGGTAGCCAATGTGCTTAAATCCGGCATGGCGCTGTTGGGGATACAGGTACCTGAGAGAATGTAAATGAAGGGCAGAAGGCAGAGGGCAGAAGGCAGAGATAAATACACCGCTGCGCGGCAAAATAAAAAATCCCCGGATCATTATGATCAGGGGATTTTTGTTTTAAATAGTTCGGTGTACCGTCGAGTCCGCCAGCCAGCGGAGTAAGGGGCTGTTTTCCTATTGCCCACTGCCTACTGCCCATTGCCTTTCTCTCTCTGCCCTTTGCCTTCTGCCCTCTGCCCTCTGCCTTCTGCCCTTTCCTAAATTCCTCCCGGCATTTTCTGTTCCTGCTTCAAATTCTTCAGGGAAGGGTCCATCTCGATGGCTTTGTCGCACAGCTGTTGTCCTTTTTCTTTCTCGCCTTTCTTTTGGTAGCTCAGTCCGATCATATATAAAGAGTTCGCGTTCTTTTTATCGAGCTCCAGAATTTTATCCCAGTAGCTGATGGCGTCGTCATACTTGCCAATGTTGTAATAGGCATCGGCAATATTGTATAACAATTCCTGGTCCTGCGGTTTTTTCACCAGCACTTCCTGTAACATGGATAATCCTTTGTTATAGTCCTTCACATTCAGGTAGGCATTGGCGAGGTTCTCTATAAAATCATTGCTGCGGGGATAACCTTTGGCGGAAGCGCGTTCAAACCAGTAAATGGCTTTTTTATCATCAGGTACTGCGTAGTAAACCAAACCGGCTTCATACATCCAATTCGCTTTACTGCTGTCGAGTGCGATGGCCTGTTCAAAACAACCGGCTGCTTTTTTATAGTTGCTCATATCCACCAGGCAACGGCCGGCGATATAGGGGACTTCTGCATTTTTGGGATCGTCTTTATAGGCCAGTTCACAATACTTCACACATTCGCCATAATTCTCCAGCCCGTAATAGCTTTTCACCATAATGAAATTGGCGCTGTTACCGATCTTCAACTCCTGCATTTTTTTGGCGTAGGTGATGGCGTCATTCCACTGGCGGGTATTCAACGACAGGGTAGCCAGCTGCAGTACCGCATCGGGATTTTTGTTGTCGGCCTGGTAGGCGCCGGTAAACTTTTCCCGGGCTTCCACATAACGCCGCTGCTCTATCAACGATTCACCCCAGGCCAACAATACGCTGGCGTTTTTGGGTGAAAACTGGGCAGCTTTGGCGAAGCTCTTTTCAGCTTCCCTGAACCGGCGGGCGTCCTTTTCGGTGGTCCCTTTTTTAAAATAAAAATCTGTGCTGTCTGTCTGGGCAAAAAGACCGTTGGAAATTAATCCCAACATTAAAATAGTACTTAGGGTTTTCATAGATAGTGCTTTTCTATTTCACAAAAATCAATTACTTCAATACTATAGCTCCCAACGGCGGCAGGTGCACATTTATTTCATACATATTATCATTTTTATCTAAACTACGGGTGGAGATCTCCGGATTGAACACATTTCCGGTTCCCCAATATCGTTTGTCGTCGGAATTAAAGACCTCGCGCCATTGGGATTTTCCGTGCGTATATACTTTCCAGTCGTGCCGTACCACCGGGGTAAGGTTTAAAATTATCAGGAGGTCATTCTCAGGGTTTTTCCCTTTGCGCCGGTAGGCTACTACACATTCGGCGGTATGGTTCAGGTCAACCCATTCAAAGCCATAAATATTAAACTGATTTTCATACATCGCGGGTTCATTCCGCAATAATAAGTTCAAGTCACGCACACAATCCTTTAACATACGGTGTGAGTCAAACTTCAACAGGTCCCATTGCAGCTCGCTTTTGTAATTCCATTCATTGGTATCGCCGAATTCGTTGCCCATGAATAAGAGTTTTCCCCCGGGATGCGTAAACATATACGTATACAACGTGCGCAGGTTGGCGAATTTCTGCCATTCATCGCCGGGCATTTTAAAGATCATCGGACTTTTACCATGCACCACCTCATCATGACTCAAAGGCAATAGAAAGTTTTCGTCGTAATAATACATCATACTGAACGAAAACTTGTTCTGGTAGTGGCGGCGGTAAATGGGATCCATTTTAAAATAATCCAATGTGTCGTGCATCCACCCCATCATCCATTTCATACCAAAGCCCAGGCCGCCCTGAAACGTGGGGCGTGATACGCCCGGCCAGTCGGTAGCTTCTTCTGCAATGGATTGTATATCGTGAAAATCGCGGTACATGGTTTCATTCAGGTCCTTGATAAAGGTGATGGCTTCTATATTGCCATCGCCGCCATATTCGTTAGGTTCCCACTGGCCGTGGGTACGCGAATAATTCAATTTCAGCATGGAGCTGACTGCATCTACGCGGATGCCGTCGATGTGGAATTTATCGAACCAGAAACGGGCGCTGCTGATGAGGAAGGATTTTACTTCTCCCCTTTTATAATTGAACACATAACTGTTCCAGTCGGGATGAAAGCCTTTGCGCATATCGGCATATTCGTAGGTGTTGGCCCCGTCGAACATAAACAGGCCATGCGCATCGTACGGAAAATGCGAAGGCACCCAGTCGAGTATAACGCCGATGCCTGCTTCATGAAAAGCATTTACCAGCTCCATAAAACTTTGCGGGTCGCCAAAACGTGAAGTGGGTGCAAAATAACCGGTTCCCTGGTAGCCCCAGCTGCCATCGAAGGGATGTTCCATTACCGGCATAAACTCCACATGGGTAAAACCCATTTCTTTTACGTAGGGAACCATTAGATCCCTTATCTGATCGTAGGTATTGTAAGATTCTTCGTCGTGTTTATCGGGGCGCATCCAGCTGGCCAGGTGTACTTCATAAATGCTGCAGGGCGCTTCCAGCGAATTGTGATGGCCGCGGGTATCCATCCACCCGGCATCCTTCCAGGTATAATCGAGGTTCCAGGTAATGGATGCCGTGTTGGGGCGTTTCTCCCAAAAGTTGGCATAGGGGTCGCCTTTGTCGGTTTTGACGCCCTTGAAACCATCGATATGATATTTATATACTTCCCCTTTAGGCAGGTTGGGAATAAACCCTTCCCAGATGCCCGATTTATCGAGCCGTACAAACAGTGGGTGGCTGGTGGGATTCCAATCGTTGAAATTGCCGATCACTGAAACGGCCGTGGCATTGGGCGCCCATACGGCGAAATAATAGCCCTTCTTTCCCAATACTTCAATTTCGTGTGAGCCAAACAGATCGTACAACCGGTAATGGGTCCCGTGCTGAAAATTGCGGATGTCATCTTCCGTGAAAAAAGAATAGTTCCATACTGCTCTTGTGCTATCTACAAAATGAACCTCTTCATATTTTTTTACTTCCATAAGCCTGTTCTGTTTGTTTTGATCCGTTACTTGTCTTGTATATTATGACCAGATAAATATGAAACTCCTTTAACGATAAATTAAGACACTGTTTAGTTAAATCCCGATTACATTCCAGACATTCGCTCCGTTCTTTCTACCAGAAGGCGTATCGGACGACAAACTAATTAAACACGTTAACCAACAACGATGGCTTAGTGCCTACGTCCCTTACTTCCCATGAAGCAAACAACCATTCTGCTCGCCTTTTTATTTATTATTTCCGTACCTGTTTTCGCCCAGCAAGCCGTTCTTAAAGGTACAGTAATTGACACTTCGGAAAAAAGAAACCTTGCAAATACTGTCATTGCATTATTGAGGCCAGCCGATTCGGTGTTGATTTCCTATACGCGCAGTAATACTTCCGGGCAATTCCAGCTGCAAAAGTTACCTCCGGGTAAATTTATTGTTATGGTTACGCGACCAGCCTATGCCGATTATTACGACGGAGTTGAATTAGCAGCCGGCGCCACCGTTGATGTAGGTAAGATTTCCATGACCTTAAAGACCCAGCTGCTGGCAGAAGTGGTAGTGCAGCACAAACTGGGCGCCATTCGCATCAAGGGCGATACCACCGAATACGTGGCCGACAGCTTTAAGGTGAACCCCGGGGCCACGGTAGAAGATCTGTTGAAAATATTACCCGGTATTCAGGTAGACAAAGACGGTAAAATAACCGCCCAGGGTGAAACCGTACAAAAAGTACTGGTTGACGGCGAAGAATTTTTTAGCGACGACCCTACCATTGCCACCCGCGGGTTAACCGCCGATGCTGTTGACAAAGTGCAAACGTTCGATAAGAAAAGCGATCAGGCCACCTTTACAGGCATCGATGACGGACAAAAAACCAAAACCATCAACCTGCAGTTAAAAGAAGAAAGAAAGGCTATTTTGGCAAAGTAGAATTGGGCAGCGATGGCAATAAATACTGGAATAATAACGTGATGTTAAACGCCTTTAAAGGCAAGCGGAAGTTTGCAGCCTATGGTATTATGTCGAACACCGGTAAAACGGGGTTAAACTGGAACGAAGGCATGAACTATGGGGCCAACAACAGCGTGGAAGTAGGTGTTGATGACAATGGCAATGTTACCAACAGCTGGAACAATAACTGGGATAATGAATTCGGCGGCAGCTCGTATTGGGGCGAAGGATTGCCTAAAGGCTGGAATGGCGGCCTGCATTACTCCAACAAATGGAACGGCGACAAAATACACCTCAACAGCAATTACCTGTATAATAAACTGAATACCGAAGCCGAGGGCAACACCTTTAGCCAAAATATCCTGAACGACACGGTTACCTACACCAATGAACATGGCAATAGTTTCACCAGCAAATACCGCCACCGCCTGGATGGATTGTATGAGGCGCAGCTCGACTCGCTTGCGTCCATAAAGATCACCGTGCAGGGTTCGCAGGGAAAAAGTTACAGCGAGAGCAACTATCACCAGGAATCCATCAATTCGGAAAACGACACTTTAAGTATTATTGACCGGAAATCAGCTGTTGATGCCGATAACAAAAACTTCAACTCTTCCATTCTCTGGCGGCAAAAATTTAGAAAAGTGGGCAGAACGTTGTCTGTTTCGGCCCGACAAAACTATACCGACCAGGCTTCGCATGGGTTGTTTTATTCCGATAACAATTATTTCAAAAACAGGCTGCCCGATAGTTCCAACATCCTTGACCAGCAAAAGCTGAATGAAAGCACTATCTCCGCCATCAATGCCAAAGCATCCTATACCGAACCGATCAATAAAAGATCGCTGCTTGAATTCAATTACAGCATCGATAACAACCACCGGCAATCCCGTATTACCACGCTGGAAAAGATAGATCCAACGGGAAAAGACTATTCAAACCGAATCGATTCACTGAGCAATGATTATAGCTTTAACGTGTTCACGCAGTCGGGCGGTATCAATTACCGATATGCCAAACCCAAGAAGATCAACTTCTCATTTGGGATGAACATTTCTAATGCCGCCTACACCCGCCAGGACCTGCAAAACGATTCAACTATCAAATACAGCTTTACCAATTATTATCCCCAGGCCAATCTGAACTGGACCATGGGTACCAATGGCAACTTCCGGTTCAGTTATAACGGCAGTACACAGGCGCCTTCCATTGACCAGATCCAACCTATTAAGGATATCACCAACCAGCTGAACATCCGCCTGGGTAATCCCGATCTGAAACAGGCTTTCCGCCACCGGTTGAATGCCTCTTATGAGAGTTATAAATTCCTGTCGGACCGCAGCATTTATGCCGAAATAAATTATTCCGCCACACAGAATGACTTCAGCAGCAGTAACTGGCTGGACCCTAACACCGGTCGTAAAACCTCTCAACCCATCAACGTGAATGGCAACTACCGGTTAAGCAGCTATATGTGGTATAGAAAAAAGGTAACCAAATGGGGTTTACGGGCAGGTGGTAATGCCAGTGTAAACCTGAACCACAATACCAATTTTACCAATGGCCAGGAAAACAGGAACGACGTGTATACGTACAGCCTGGGTCCCGGCTTGGGTTTGTATAAAGAAAAGAAATACAGTTTCTGGCTAATGACCAACTTCGACTTCAATGAATCCCAAACCTCGTTACAAGCGGACCATATTACCCGTTACCTTACCCAACGACATGAATTCGATATATGGATGTCGCTGCCCTGGAAACTGGAAGTAAATGGTGATGTCACTTTCAACATCCGACAAAAGACAAGCGTGTTTGAAAACAATAACAACAACACCATTGTGAATGCCAGTATAGACCGGAAAATTCTCAAGAACGATATAGCCCGGCTGCGTTTTTCTGTTAGGGACCTGCTAAACCAAAATATCGGGTTTAACCGGAACATCAACAGCAACTTTATTTCAGAAAGAACCTACAATAACATCAAACGAAACTTTATGGTATCGTTTATATACAACTTTAGTAAAAACGGTAAGCCAATGGGCTGGTAAAACCAGTTGAAAGTTTAAAGTTTAAAAACACAACAACCCGACAACAATGAAGCTACTTTTTTATATAATAACAACCATATTACTCTCCCCTGCTTTGTTTGGTCAACAACAATTTATAACCGAGGGGAAAATTGAGTATGAGCGTAAAACGAATCAGCATGCGTTTATGGATGAGAACAGTGCTTATGATGAAAAGGCGAAAGCGGCACTGCCTAAGTTTGTGACCTTTTATTATGACCTTACGTTTAAGGGTGATCGTACGTTGTTCAATACAGGGCGGGAGCCGGAAACAAAACAGCCCAAGAACTGGGGCATTTTTGATTCGGAGAATACGATTCTTTCCAGGTTAGACAGCAACATAGCGGTAACACAACGCGTGGTTTTTGGAAGCGCCTATTTGATAACAGATTCCATCCGGCATATTGACTGGCGTATTACGCCGGAGATCAGAAAGATTGCCGGGTTTGATTGCCGCAAGGCCGTTGGCCGCGTGCTCGATTCCATTATTGTGATCGCTTTTTATACCGATGAAATAATCACCACCGGCGGCCCGGAATCCTTTGCCGGTTTACCGGGGATGATCATGGGGCTGGCCATTCCCCGCCTTCACACCACCTGGTACGCCACCAAACTGAAACTGATCGATGTAACGGATGCAGACTTGCAAGCTCCTAAGAAGGGAAAGAAAATGACCGGTACTGCTTACCAGCTGCAGGTAAAAGAAAACATGAAGGACTGGGGTTCAGAAGCCGGCAAAATTCTATATGAGTTTTTATTGTGAGGCTACTATTACGAAGTTTTTCAAAGGGTACAGGTTTACTGGCTGCCAGGTTCGGCGGAGGTCTGGCATAACGCGTGTTTCCTGGCAGTTTTGACCAAATAGCCGGGAGCAGTGACCAGTTGCCTAAAACAAACCGGTGATTTTACAGTTAAATGTAACTGTCCATCAACCGGACGTTACCTTTATGGGTGAAAATGCCGCCACGATGTTACCATTCATGGTAATCGATGATGAGCCATTTGCTGTTCTCCCTGAGCACAGGAAACCTTGATTGGCAGGTTTCTATGAGCATCCCTACCTAACATATGATTCACCGTTAAACGGCTTGACGGTAGCGCAAGGCGAGTAATTTTGTAGTACTGCCTTGTTGCTTATGGAAAGAAAATTGCTTCATATATTAAGATCATTACTGGGTATGAATAAAGATGAACCCCAGCCTGAGGCCGACAGCGCCAATGTTGACCTGATCAGGTCCAGACTGAATAATTTTATGCTGCAGCAACAACCCTTTTTAAAACCGCATTATAAGCTAAAGGACCTGGCTGAAGATTTGCAAATGCCTCTGCACCAGTTGTCGGCATTTTTGAACAAACGCCTGGGCATGCATTTTACCGATTACCTGAACCAGTTCCGCATCAAATATTGTGAAGACCTGATCAAAAACGAAAAACCGGGCAAGATCAACATGAAAGACCTGGTGGCCAAGTGCGGTTTTCACAACCGGAACACCTTTACTACCGCCTTTAAGAAATTCACCGGCAAAACACCTTCCGATTACGTGCGTAACAGGCTGTATATGTGATTTGGACAATTTTTGCAAATCTTGTCCACTAAGCCTCCCTGTTATTTGTTTTCCCCTTGCACGGCCGGTAACTTTGATAATGGTATTCAATGCGAATTTTTAGGTTACGTTGGTTACGCAGACAGTTTTATTTATTGGGTTTTTAATAGGAGAAGGCAAGTTTCCGGTTTATTTTTCTGCATGCGATGGGTAAAACGCAGCAGGCTCACAAAAAGACCGGTGCAACAAGGTTTCATCGGTCTTTCTTTCAACAGCCCCTTTATCTAAGATTCAAATCGGTAGGCAATGTTAAAGTATCTGCTCTTTTTATTACTATGGCCGTTTGAATCACTGCAGGCGCAAAACCTGCAGGTAAGCGCCAATGCTGGCTATTTTACCGGAGCCAGTCTGAAAGCTACCAGGGGGCGATTTATTTTCGGAGATGGTCCCTGCTACACGGGTGCCATTGCATTATCAATGCAACCGGATAAGCTGAGAGATGTATGTTTTGAATTGCAATATGGATATGTATCTACCAGCATGCGTTTTCAACGATATGATTCAGAAATAAAAATGCCGCTGGGCTCTGTAAAGATGCATACGATACTGGCAGGGGCCGGAAAAGAATTTGGCAAACGTACTGTGCACGTTTTTGGAAAAGCTTTTTTGGGCGCCGCTTATTTTGACCCCGATTCAATTCCCCATGGAAACCGGATAACATTTTCGTTTTCGTTTGCAGGCGGTATGAGAATAAGCATCACACACGCCATGGGTATTTGCCTGCAGGCCCAGGTTCTTTTACCTCTGATGTACAACAGGGTATATGTAGGCTGGGAACCGGATAATGGCCTGCAAACAATGGTAACACCCCTCGGGATTTTGTATTCAGGTTATTTAACAGGAGGCATTTACTACAAGATCATTCAAAAATATTAGATCATGCAGTTATACAAGTATAGACACTTAAGACAATCAAGCCACTTTTTAAACGATTCTATTCAGGAGTAAGGTTAAAATCAGCAGGTGTATTTCTATACGCCACTGAAAAGTAGAGTTCAGGATTTTTTATACCTACGTCAGTTTTTTCATATGGTAGCAGAATCCCGTTTCCACGGGATTCTTTTTTTATGCCTGTATGTGAAGGCCGGCAAATAATACAAATAAAAAATACCGTCGCTGTTTTAATCCCTTGGGATGTGAACAGTTTCGGTATTTTTCCCGTCATCTCAGCGATGCGGTTCGGTCACTCCTAGATTCAACGTCTCCTTGCCAGGGATCTCTTCAGTTATTTTTTATCGGTCACGATCCTGTTATCGATAATACAGTTGATCCTTCGTGAATTGCCCCAATTGATCATGGTAATATCTGCGCGGGTGAAATCAATATTCCGGAGCTTCGACTGGTTGAACCGGGTGTTGGCCATTTTTGTACCCCGGAAGGACGTGCCAAACCGGCCGGTTATGTACAGGGCGATGCCATGCAACAGATAAAATCCCTGTACATTGCTCAGGGCCCGTTTGGTGATAAAGGCACATAAAAGGGCCAGCACGAGTGTGCCGATGCCACCACCAATGGTTTTACCAAATATTTCACCCGATATGGCTACCAAAAAGAACAAAACATTCGATAAAACACCGGCCATCGCCTGGGCAATAGTACCTGTTATAAACATGACCACTAACAGCAGCAAAGACAATCCCAGATAAAACATGCCTTTACCTGTGCTGAGCCCGGTCCAGTAAATGATGAGCCCGGCCAGAAAGGCAAAGATTATGATAGGGACAATTACCGTGCGAATGGCATGGCCACCACCCACCCACCAGGAGCACACGATAAACAGGATGGTAATGATGATGGCCAGTATGCCGGCGGTGCGTTCATGTTCATGTTTTGAAGATAACAGCGTCTGCACAGATCTTCCACCCAACATGGCCAGATAGCCGGAGAGCAACGAAATGGCCATCGCTACCAGGAACATCCAAACCAGCCTCACCGGAGTAACACCGGTTTTAATGCCTGTAAAATCAACCCCGTTCAAATTAGCCCCGGTAAAATTGGCGCCCCGGAGATCACTGTTTGAAAAATTGGAAAACCTGAGGTCCTGATCAACAAAGGAAGCATTCTGCAAATTCTGGTTACTGTAATCCTTCACTGGTTATTGTTTTAAGGTCAATTCATTTTCACGAAACCAGGCTGTCAGGTCACCCATTTTAATCATGCGCTATTTGTCTACGGTGTCCCAGAGCTTATCGAGGTCGGGGTTAAGTATAATATCGGTGCGCCGGTTCTTTGATTTACCTTCTGCCGTTGTGTTTTCGGCAACCGGGTTGTACATACCCTTACCAGCGGCAGTCAACCGCATGGGATCCATTTTTCCTTCATCCTTTAATACTCTTACTACTCCATTGGCTCTTTCTGTGCTGAGTGTCCAGTTATCCATGCCATTCTTGAACTTTACATCATCGGTATTGCCCAGTACAATTACTTTCAGGTTGGGATAGCCATTCAGCACTCCTGCCAGGTGGTTCAGTGCATCTTTGCCTTCCGGGCCCAGCTTGGCGCTGCCACTTTTATACAGCAGTTTGTCTTCCATGCTTACATGAACCAGTCCCTTGTCGAAATATACTTCTACTCCTTTGCTCTTAAAATCTGCCAATGCATCATCTACTTTGGTTTGCACCTGGTGCATCACATCGGCTTGTTCTTTTAACACTGCGTTTGTCTTGGACAGCCGTTCCTGAAAGTGTTTGTTATCGGCTTTAACCTGAGTGAGTTCATCCATACATCCTTTTTGACTTGCCGTACAATTACCCAGCTCAGTATTAACTGAGCTTACCTGGCTTTTTAATTTCATGTTCTGTTCGGTGAGTTCCGCATTCTGTCCCTGCGCAACCTCCAGCTTTTTAGCAGTGCCGCAGCGTGTCATAAACAATCCAGCCACTATGAATGGCGCCATCAATGCAATCTTTGTCATACGATATTATTTTATGCTTGAATAAATTGTACTCATTCTCCACAGTCATTTAACTTTTACCAGTTCTCCTTCTCCGTCATAGATCACTTTCTTTTTTTCTTTTCCGTTACTGGCTACAAATTCATAGTACTCCTTACTGCTGTTGTAATTGGTGTTTTTGTAATAGGTTTTTGAGCTTAATTTATACCCGGGATATTTATCTTTCAGGTGTGTTAAGGATTCTTTTATTTTGTCAGGGATATTTTGTACGGTTTCCTGGTATTTCGACATTACCAGGGTACCATCTGGTTTGTACAAGCCGTAATATTGAAAATCGGCTCTTTTGAATTTGAGTGCATAATAATCGAGGTCGGCCTCGCCTTCGATATTATCCTCTACATTGATCGCCCACCCTCTCGCCGCAGCGTCTTTAGGGACCTTGAAATATGCCACCGATTTGGCATCAGGGAATCTGGCTTCCAGGGAGTCGATGATCTGTTTGGGTGTAAGTTCTTTGGAGATCTTGTTTGTGCCGGTTATTACTATGTCATCCTGGGCAATTGAAAACTGGTACATCAGCACCAGGAAGAGGACTAGCGCATTTTTCTTCATATTGTTTGGTTTTTAATGTTAATGCCTGAATAGTTGCTGGCCTGGTTGGTGATCACCTGGCAAATGCCATCCTGTACCTCAAAAAGGTTGGAGTCGGTAATGGTGCAATCAAAAACCCTTGACCATATTTGCCGGTAATAGTGGCAGTCGATGATCTGGATGTTTACCCGGCTTTTGTTTTGCTGGTACTGGGCACCTACACTGATGATGTGGTTGAACCGCAGCGCCGAACTCAGTTCCTTCAGGTCGCTGTAGCTGTCGGCCATGCTTTTTACTACCTGGTAACTGATTACGGAGATTTGTTTTACCTGCGACAAAGCAGAGCTGATCTGCAAACACAGGTCATCGAGGAAGGTGCGGGTGGCTTCGTTCGCAGAATGATAGTTAAAAGGAAGAATGGCAAAAGTCAGTGGTTCGGTTTCAGCATGCGATCTGTTAACCTCGTAGGATTTATTCAGCAGGCTTTCCTCGAGCCACTGTTGACGGTCCATAAAAACGGGCACATACTTTCCTTTCGGGATGCCAATGATTATTTCATCGTCAGCGCCGGGAGCGTTATAATAATGATACAATGCCCGCCTCAGCCTGCCTGCATGGATGCGTACAATACAATTCTTTTGTGGATTGAAGTTGACAGGCTTCTGTAATACTTTCAACGCTATGGTATATTCTTTCAGGCAATTGGCATTACCGGTAAGCGTTTCCTGTACTACGAACGTCAGGAATCTTTTCAGGATCTCTGAACTGCTGAAATCAGGATGCAGGAAGATCCGTTCCAGTTGTTGTTCAACAGCCCGGCCATCCAGCCAGGCAGGCATCGTGTTTGGAACCGGGAAGATCATGGTTTGGTTAATTTTAGTGAATAAATAAGATCTACTCAGTTTGTTTATAAACTGGAGAAAACAAAACCCACATTGATCGACAAAAAATTCTGGCCATCGAGGTCATCGGTATTGAAAGCACCGTAATATTTTACACCAACCATAGCTTTCAAACCGGGCTCAATAGAAAAGAGCACACCCACTTCGGGTTTAATGCAAAATTGCCAGGCTTCATTGGTTATACGGTATAAGCCAAAATCGGTTGACCGGCTTGCGAAAAGCGTTCCCACGCCTAAGCCAACATACGGGTTGGCCTTCTTCTTCTCCTCGGTGGGATACCATTTTGATTCCACCAGTATGGGTACTGCATTGGTATATCTGTATGTTACCCCGGTAACGGTTGTAGTACCGCTCTTGTAAGGCTGCTTGCCTACCTTTTCATAAAACACATTCCAGCCTGTTTCCAACCCAACGGCCACACCGGGTTTTGCATGGCCCAAAAACTCCATATTAATGCCCCGCCAGCTTGTTTTTTTCGAATAATCGTGCAGGTCACCCATGGGGAAACCAATAGGATAGGTTAAAATGAAGGAACTCTGGCTGTAGCTGTTGATGCCACACAAAAGGATGAACGCTGACAAAATATAGTATTTCATAAAAAATAGTTCTAGTGTTTTAAGTATGGTGACTGAGTATATGCCTGGTCTATGTTGATCTGCGTACGTGCAGCAATGTCAGAAGTACCGCCTTCAGCCAGGCCGTTTAATATACAAACCCATTTTACGGGTGCATTATCAGCGCCCCATGGTTTGCTTGTATTGTCTATAAACTGCATAAAAATTGAACCGGAGCGGTAACCCGTAACATAAGGCGGGTAATAACCAGGATAATACCAGCCCCAGCCGGGATAGTAACCGGGATAATACCAGCCCCAATACCACCAGTCGTAGTAATAATAAATATTGGTAGTGGTCATGGAAGAAACCAATATAGTAGCATCGGGGTTTTGTCTTTTGTCAACCAGCGTCCATCCATAGTTGCTCATGTTTGTTTTTATCTGATCGAGTATTACCTTACCGGATGACGATGGCAAAAACGACGGTTTACCATCTCCGTCAGGATCGGAAATAACATCGCCGGTGATCTTTACAACGCTGTCGGGGATTGAATAAGTCTTCAAAGCTGTAAAATTGAAGTCACTGGCATAGTTCGTATATACGAGGTCCAGTTCGTCTGTGTATTCCGCACCCTTGGGATAGCAGCTCCACAACAGCGGCAACAGACACGCAAGAAGCAGATAGCGCAAACTCGTTGTCATAATGTTTTTTTTGGTGTTTATTTTATATTTTATGACACGTCAGAAATCCAAAAAAGTGCAAAAAGAACCAATCAACCGGCACAGTTTTATAAAACCGATCATCGTTGTAGACTTGTGCTCAGGTCACCGTTCACATAATTTCTACATTCGTACCATGATGATCCGGAATTTCAATGACGAGGCTGTTTTTGAGGTGTTGTATAAAAAATACTGGGACCTGTTATTGAGATTTGCCAAAAAGTACATCAACGACAAACAAACCTGTAAAGAAGTAGTACAGGAACTGTTCATCACCCTGCACGTTAAAAGAGATCAGTTAACGATCAATGTATCGCTGTCATCTTACCTGTATCGATCACTACGAAACAAGATCATCAATCACCTGCGGAACGAGTCGGTATATAAAAAGCATATAGCTATTGCGGGAAAAAAGTACAGCATCATTTCTGTTGGCAATGAAGCTGAGTATTGGATGGATATGATCGATCTGCAACGGGAGATCAGCTGCTGCTTGCGTAAAATGCCGGATAAGTACCGCGATGTATATGTACTCGCCATGCAAAAAGACAAAACGGTCAAAACTACAGCGGCCCTCCTTCAACGCTCCGTACCTACTGTTGAGCGCCAGTTAAGAATAGCCATTCGCCTGATGCAGGAGTACCTGAACAAGCACAAAGCATATCTGCAGTTTTTAATACCGATTATCTGTCAGCTGTTATAAAAATCAAGGTTGGCTGGACGAAACAAAAATAAGAGAGGTGACCTAATAGACCACCCCTCTTTCACCCATACTGATAGCACAGAGTTGACAGCCTGTTACGGCTTTATTCCCAAACGTACACTCTTGGTGTAGCGGGAAGGGGTTAGCCCTGTAAATTTTTTGAAAGCACTGGTTAAAGTATTCCGGTTCTGAAAACCGCAAATCAATGCAAGGCCCTTCATGTTCAGATCATTCGCCAGTCCTTCCTGAATAAGGTTTTCACAATATTCGATCCGGAACTGGTTGAGATAATCGGTAAAACGTAATCGTTTTTCCTGATTTAGATAGGCAGACAGCAGGTACGCCTGAACCTGGATATCATCTGCCAGGCTTTTTATGGTATACCTGTAACGCAAATACGGTTTCTCTGAAAACATAAATTGTTTCAGCCGTTCGGAAATGTCACTGACCTTTTCAGGACTTAATACATGAGCGTTAAAACTCGAGGTCCTTTTTTCAGTCTCTGGTGCGAAGGTTAGGTTTTGGTGTCGCATACTAGTAAGATTTAATGTGATTGGTTACGCTTTGTGTGTGCATGTAGCCGTACTAAGCTTTCGAGTGGGAATACGAAAAAATGTTGTGCGGGAATACGAAGTAAAAGTATGCTGGTGTTTGTAATACAATTTACCATCTATCGCCAACACAGCCTAATTTAAGTTTGCATATTGAAAAGTTTGGGCAACCTATTTTTTTTTTGTGCAGAAAGATTGCTTATCTGCAATTACAGCATGGTAAACTGTAAACGGGTTTGAAAGAACTGTACGGGGCCTTTGATTTGATATCTGTCAAGAACACCATAGCCATATACAAATTCCATTCTGATTACCTTGGTGGCATACCAGTTGATCATAGGTGTAATCCGCCAGAACTTACCACCTGCAATAGACCGGTCATCCAGATCGAGCATAGAGAAGTGTAATACAGCCTCCCACTCGCCCCAGCCTCCTTTAAAGATGGACCGTTTAACAGGCACAAAGCCAAACACATTACTGTTGGTTGTATAAGGCCGAACAGCACCCGTAAAAAGCCAGGTAAACACAAAATTGCCACCATAGAACCGGTGGTTCTCGCCATTATCGGCGTAAAAACTATGCAGGTTCCATTCCGATCCTATCAAAAAGCCTTTGTTGCTGTAATAAATTTCTCCACCAATATGGCTTGAATGGTCGGCAGCAAATGAACCCGTATTAATTATTTGCGGTGTAGGGTTCGATTCCGGTCTCGACTTCAAGGTTATCTTGCCATCAACCGGTTTGCCATAACGCAGGTTTACACCCACATGTAACACTTCATTTGTCTTTTTATTATAGATAGGTAACCAGCCAATACGGGCATCGTATTGCCAGGCATAGGTAGAGAAACCCTGTCCATTTGAAATGACATCGTTATAAGCACCCAGGTTCCAGAATACCCGGGGTTTCGGCAAATAACCAAAGTACTTGATACCATCGGCCAGAATCGGAATTACATCAATTGACATTTGTCGTTCTGCGGTCCAGGGGGAGTGGCCATTCATTACCTTCACCATCGAATACCCTTCTTTTGTACGGCCTATAAAAATGTGACCGGACAATTCCGGTACGCCTATCGTAAGCCCCGATTCCCTGACAAGCCATTTTTGGTTATCACCATCCCACATATAGGCAAATTTGAATGCCAGGTATCTTTTGGTTTTAAACACGCCGCTGCCCATTACCCTAAAATCCCTTAGTTTAAATTCAGGTTTCAGATCATAATGGAGAGAATCCATTTGTTGTTTGAACTTGTCGCTTTCACTGTAGGCTACAAAGTCATGAATGTATCCGAGACCAATTTTAAAAGTGGCTTTCGGTCCGTCGAATTCATTGTCTTTCATATTTTTCCCCGTATCAGCCGGGTTGAATGTCAGGCCATCCGTACCATTGGGAAGGAGCTTTGTTGTATCCTGTGACCAGGTAAAAAGTGGGAGGATGCCAATAAGCAAGCTGATCAGCACCCTCCCGGTTGCGCTTCCCATGTTAATACTCATAAAATATCTTTTGCATATCGGCATTACTCCTTTGTTTTAGCAATGCCACAGACAACAGTATTCTTGATTTTTGGGGATTGTGGTCATAAGAGGCTACAAAACCCATTTTATCATCATCCACTTCTACATTGCGGCCCACATTACCGGTAACCACGCGGCTGCTTCTAACCACTACAACACCTTTTTTTACCGCTCTTTCACAAGCTTCCATACCGGCCTTGTTCATATTGCCATTGCCTACACCGGCTATTACAATTCCTTTGGCGCCTTTTTCAACGGAGGCATCAATCAGGTCGGCTGGCAGGTCTACATCGGCATAAATAATATCCACGCGCGGAAGTTTGGCAACATTGTCTACCGAGAATTCGCTTTGGCTGCCATATTTATTAAAAGGAAAACGATAAAATTCGTTCGTTCCATAATTGCTGATCCCAATAAGCCCATTCAATGGCGACATAAAGGTTTGAACAGCCGTGGTACTAACTTTCGTAAGGCTTTGTGCCGAATGGATCCAGTCGTTCATCACCAGCATTACGCCACGTTTTTTGGCGTTAGGGTCTGCAGCCACTGCCACTGCATTATACAGGTTGAGCGGGCCATCGGCACTAACGGCAGTTGAAGGCCGCATAGAACCCACCAGCACAATAGGTATATCTGTTTTACAAACCAGGTTCAGAAAATATGCGGTCTCCTCCATAGTATCGGTTCCATGGGTGATCACAATGCCATCGAGCCCGCCCTGCTGGGTTAGTTCCGCAATTCTTTTTGCCAGTTTCAACATGATCTCGAACGACATATCCTGGGAACCCACATTGGAGATCTGCTCCCCTTTTATGTTAGCCAGTTTGGTAATATCGGGCACGGCATTTACCATGGCATCGATGGTAACCTGGCCCGACGTATACCCCGATTGCACCCCGGTGCTGGCAGCACCTGCAATAGTACCCCCTGTAGCCAGTATGACTACGTTGGCCTTTTTCTGGGCAAAACTGCCCATGCTTACCAGTATCAACAAAATGGTGATCTTGCTTCGCAACACTGTATTAAGGGTTTTCATTTTCAGTTGATGTTTTAATTAACGGTAATATTTTTGTTTGATTAACTCGCCTGCCTACTGCCCCTCTTACTTTTCCCCAGTCAATGCAGCAGGGTCGAGCAGTTTTTTTATCTGGTCTTCCGTCAATAACTTCTTTTCCCTGATCAATTCCAGGATGCCTTTGCCCGATTGCAGGGCTTCCTTGGCCAGTTCGGTGGTTTTATCATAACCCAATACCGGGTTCAGGGCGGTTACTATGCCCACGCTTTGCGTAATGTATTTGTCAAGGATGTTCTTATTAGCCGTAATACCATCTATGCAATTCTTTCTGAACAGCGGCAGTATTTTAAACAGCAGGCCCTGCGATTCCATGATGGCAATCGCCTCTACGGGTTCGTAGGCGTTTAACTGCAGCAATCCGGAATGAGCAGCCATAGAAACCGTTACATCATTGCCTATCACTTTAAAACAGATCTCATTCATTACTTCGGGCATAACCGGATTTACCTTACCGGGCATTATGGAAGAACCGGGTTGCAACGCAGGCAGGTTTATTTCAAAAATACCGGTGCGGGGCCCCGAAGCAAGAAAGATGAGATCACTCGAGATCTTCGATAAGGTAATGGCAAAACTTTTTAAGGCGGAAGAATAGATCACAAATGCCTGCTGGCTGCTGGTGGCGGCTATCAGGTCAGCACTTTTCACAATAGGTTTGCCGGTTATTTTTGCCAGTTCTGCAGCACATTTATCAGCATAACCGGGTGTGGCAGTGATACCTGTTCCTATAGCAGTGGCACCCATGTTTTGTTCACATAAATACATTTCTGTTTTGCGAAGCGTGGCTATCTCGGCATCGAGCTGGTTGCCAAAGGCATGAAACTCCTGTCCCAGGGTCATCGGAACCGCATCCTGTCCTTCAGTACGGCCCATTTTTACCATACCCTTGAACTCATCGCCTTTTTTATGGAATGCCTTTGCCAGTGCATCGGCCTCTTTTGTCAATTTATCGTTGTGCAGCAACAGCGCCACCTTGATGGCAGTTGGATAAGCGTCATTGGTCGACTGCCCCATGTTCAGGTCGTCATGAGGTTCAATGCTGTGGTAATCGCCTTTTTGCTTACCGCTTAACTCCAATGCAATATTCGCCAGTACTTCATTCACGTTCATATTGGCTGAAGTGCCGGCGCCGCCCTGGTACATATCAACCAGGAACTGATCGTGGTATTTGCCATCCATCACGGCCTGACAGGCCTTTTCAATGGCAGCCAGTTTCTCGGGTTTCATTCTGCCCACCTCGGTATTGGCCCTGGCCGCAGCCAGTTTCACGATGGCAAATGCTTTTACATAATCGGGGTAAAAAGAAGTAGGAACACCACTTATAGTAAAGTTCTCCAATGCACGTGCTGTTTGAACCCCGTAATACGCATTCGCATCTATTTGCTTTTCACCCAGCAGGTCTTTTTCTGTTCGGGTTTGCTGTGCCGGTAGTTGTTGTATAAACAACAATACAATAAGTAACATGGTAACCGCAAGTGACTTTTTCATGTTGATGTGGTTTTCTCTTTGTTAATTTCAATGTGCTACCAACCCCTATTAAAGATACCCCTTGCCTGCTGGTTATCAATTGATTTACACCTATTCACAGTTAAATGTCACCCGGTTTACAGTAAAGCCCTCATCAGGGATGACGGGTGGGTTTAGGATCGGGATGACCAAACCGGACAAATACACCGCCCCCCAACACAAATTGTGTCATACTGCTGTAGGTAGTAACGCCAACGCCCGCACCGCCTGTGCCAAAATACAGACCGCCACCAGCTGCCTGGGTAGCGCTTTGTATCTGTGCCTGAAACCGGAACCCAATACGTTCGCTTACCAGTACATTAGTACCCAGTCGAAACCCCCAGGCGAATTTGGTAGCACTTTGCTTATTGCCATTATCAGGGTTGGTGCCATCGAGAATGGCCACCCCAAGCATAAACCCGGCAAAAGGTTCCAGGCTTCTTTTCTCAGTAAGGTATCGCGTTCCGCAAGCCATGATCCAGTTGACGCCGAGATCAACATCGCCATTTTTGTCGCCTACTGAAGTAAGATCATAATAATGAACGGTGGCTTTTGTATCCTGTCGCTGATACAGGATCTCGAGGCCATACTCATCATGCACTTTGAATTCCAGTCCAACGCCCCACATCCCGCCGCCTTCAATAACGCCATTAAAATAGTTGGTAGAGCTGTAGTACGATTCTACTCTGTCATCAAACACATAATTGCCATATCCACATATTCTTGTTTCCTGGGAATAAACTGCTCCTGCCACTAAACTGACAATGATCAAAACTGCATATTTTCTCATAACTAAATTTTGAGTGGTTATTAAAAGCCAAACCGGTATTGCAAACCGCCAATAAACTGCTTGCGGCTGCTGAGAAAACCATATTCTGCCCGGATCATAAAATGTTTATTGATCTGGTATTGCGCACCTATAAGGAAATTCCATTTGTCTTTGGGGCGTTTGTCAAGGGAGTATTGTACGGAGGAATTGCCCAGCGTACCGGCCGCTTCCGATGCGCCATTGAGCAACTGCCCTGCTTTATCCAATGCGGCATTGGCGGTAGCGTATTTTGCTTTATTCACCGGGTTTTGCTGATCGCGCGGAGAAAGGCCATTCCACCAGGCGTTTACCTGTTGCTGGCTATTGGCCACTTTTATATACCCACTATCTATCCTTTGCATCCATTCATTAGTGGAGAACAGATCAGAAAGGGGTAAAGAACCATTTGTACCGCTGTTCATGTGTACGCGGAAACCGCCCGTCCAGATGGCGAGGCTTTGTTCCCCTTTGAATTTGAAATTTTTTCCAATGCGGGGCCCCAGAATAAAAATATAGGCGGGCTTATCCAGCTGCTCAATATCTGACCACGACCAATTCATATCGATCGCCACAAAAAACCCGCCTATCCCGAACGTGGGGGTCAGTCCAAAGCCTATGGTGGTTGCATCAAAATCAGCTTTTGTATTGATGTCTGTTATCTTTTTCCAGCTGTTGCTACTGTCGGGTACCCATAGCCCACAGTGCACGGTGGTAGAGTTGTTCGATCTTGCCAGGATCCCATATACATTCAAAAAAGGAAAGATCCAGAAATCGGGCCGCAGGTTAACCCCATTGGTGGTGGCGGTGGCTTTATCGAACCGGATCAGGTCATCGCAATTCCTTTTTGGTCCATTGTTAAACCCCACCTGTAAATTATTGATGAGGATGTCCGATTCCTGCCAAACATATTGGACGCTCAAACCCATGGGAAATGGCAGGTCGAACCCTTTATTGATCACCTTTTGCCCCCAGATCGGCAGCAGGTACGGGTAAGTCACATGCTTCAAACTATCAGCCAGCGTTACGTTCTTTTCCTTCTGCCCTACTATCTTGTCGGTGGTATATTGAGCGGCCGCCTCCCTGTACAGGAGTCCTAAAAGCACAGTCAATAAAAAACAGCTAGTACGCATATTGCACAGTTATGAATGCGGAAGCAATAACTACTAATTTACCGCGGGTTTGTGCAACAATAAATAATGTAACCGTTTAGTTTAACCGTAAAACGGGTACTGTTAAAAGAGGTAGGAGATGCCGAAGACCGTACCGAAATCGAATTTGCGGCTTTCTTCGGATGGTGGCTGGCTGTCGAAGTTAGAGTAGAAGGAAACAGTGAGGTTAAGGTCTTTGATGATCTTGTAACTGAGTGTAGTGGTGGCATCGTTACGAATGCGGTCTTTTTGCGTAAGGCCGTAATAAAAAGCTTCTGTTACGGTAAAACTGATTTCTGGTTTTGTAAACTTGAAAAAATTAAATTCCAGTTGCCCATACAACTCAGCGAGCGTAGCGGTGGTCGTATTTTCCGTATTTTCTTCCTGGTTCAACACCATGCCCATTCTGGTCCACGCATATATGTTTTTGTTAGTAATGAATTTATTGCCCCCGCCGATACCCTCCTGAAAACGCCGTAGCAGGCCCAGTTCCAGATTTCGTTGGTATTTTACCAGCAGGGTGCCAAACCAGGTAGTGTTGAAATAGTAATTATTCTTTATACTAATATCTTCCCGGTCGCGGCTGAAACTGGAATCGGTAAGCGTATAAATACCGGCAGTTGATAACGTGAGCTCCACTTTTTTTGCGTTGTAATTTATCTTACCATCATAATTTATCCTGCCTATTCCACTGGAGCGGGTGAAATCCAAACCTGCAGTTGCCTGGCCAGAAAATCGTTGAAAAAAGGAGTTCTTTACCGGGTACAGGACAGAGATATTTTCAATAGCACGGGCGGTAGTGTCAATTTCTGACATAAAAATAGCATAGCCATCCCTGTCACTCGTAGTAATTTTACCGAAATAAACTATTTGTGTGGTGCTTTCAACCCGGTATGGCCTGTACTGGGCAGCCATGGTGCGTAATTTTTTTAACTGTACAGTAATATCATTGGCATCATCGGGATCGAAGGTCATTACCCCCAGTTTTATCTTTTTAATTTTCCCAATGACCCTGGTGCCGTTCTTAAAATAGATGGTATCCCTGGGTTGTTGTGCAGTAAGTGGTATAACAGCCAAAATCAGCAAAGACAACAGAACGTATCTCATATACACCCAATGTGATCAATGAATGTAGTTACTATAAAAGCGCAGGTGTTCATTTTACGGTTAAACACGTGCGAAATTCCAATTCATCTCTAAAACCGTATAACTTTAATGAACTAAAGCGCGTGCTGGACCAACCTTCTTCAGAATACTTTTGCGCATAAGAGTATTCGTCTGGTCATTCCGATACCATCCTGGAAAACACCTGCTCCTTCCCTGCCAGGGGATACGGAACAAAACCTTCATGTTTAAAATAATTGTTTATGAAGCAATCCTTGTTACTGGTTTCTGCTTTAATTTTTTCTACATTGTTCTGTAGGGCACAGCAGTCTGAAAAGTTAATAGATACCACCAGGGTAAAGGCACTGGAAATTTATGGGTTCGTTATGACCGATGTTGGTTACAATTTTGATCAGATAAACCCCAACTGGTTCGATGCCATGCGCATAACGAAACTCCCTTCTTACAAGGACCAGTTCGCTCCGGATGGAAAGGTGTTCTTCGGTATTCGCCAAAGCCGGTTTGGCGTGAAGGGTTATACCAACACCCCGATTGGGGAATTGAAAACCACCTTCGAGTTCGACTTGTTTGGTACGGGAGCAGATGAAGGACAAACCACCATGCGCTTGCGTCATATATACGCAGAGTTAGGACCGATTGCCATTGGACAAACCAATTCACCCTTTATGGATGGTGATGTGTGGCCCAATACCATTGAATACTGGGGGCCATCAGGCATGGTGTTCTACCGGAATATACAACTTCGCTATGCGATCATGCAGGGTAAAAATGAACTCTTCGTTGCCCTGGAAAGACCCGGCGCCAGTGCCGACCAGGGTACTTTCGAAAGCCGTACAGAGCTGGACAGCGTACGGGGCCGGTTAAAGCTGCCCGATTTTTCGGCCCACTATAAAAGAAGCGGTGACTGGGGACATATTCAAATTGCCGGTATGCTGCGCGACCTGAGGTGGGAGGATACGCATACAACAGGAGGTTATGATATCAGCGACAATGTACTTGGCTGGGGCGCTCACTTTAGTACGGTGCTTAATCTGGGACAGAACAATGTATTCAGAGGATCTTTTGTATATGGACATGGCATTGAGAACTACATGCAGGATGCGCCGATTGATGTAGGCGTGGAGGAACAACCCGGTAACACTACAGAACCATTTACCGGTAAAGCATTACCCGTGTATGGAATACACGCTTACCTGGACCATAACTGGAATTCAAAACTGAGCACTTCACTCGGATATTCAAGCGTACACATCGAGAATACAGATGCCGCAGCCCCCAGTGCCTATAAAATGGGACAATATGCCAGCGTGAATTTTGTGTCTGTCCCTTTTCCCAATGCCATGGCGGCCATTGAATTTCAATGGGGCCGGCGCACCAATTTCAGTGATGATTTTCACTCCGATATTTTCAAGATCCAGTTAGGATTCAAATATAATTTCTCTCAGATCTTTTACAGAAACAGGGATTAGCCTTTTTCAATAATCAGCATTAAAAAAGCAGTTATGAAGCAGATATGTTTTAGGAAACAAACAGCTATAGCTGTTATGTTTTCGGTGTTGTGCAGTACCACCTGTATAGGCCAGTTAACGCTGCCACCGGCAGAGATCGAGAAAGCGCTGGACGAAGCCTATAATAAATTCAAGGACCTTAAAGAAGGTAAAAATGCCGATTATATAAAAGAGCTCGCCAGTGTAGACCCCAACATTTTTGGAGTGGTGCTGGTAACCACCGATGGAAAAGTATATACCAAGGGGGATATTACCTCTATGGTTTCCATTCAAAGTGTATCGAAAGTATTCACCATGGCAAAAGTGATTGAAGAACAGGGCGCGAAGGCGGTGGAAGACAAGATTGGGGTAGATGCTACCGGGATGCGGTTCAACAGTATTGTTGCCGTTGAATTGCAAAAGGGAAAAGAGATCAACCCGCTGGTGAACCCCGGCGCCATAGCTGCTTCCAGTTTAATCAATGGCGCCGATTCTGCGGCCAAAATGAAAAGTATAATGCAGGTGCACAGTGATTTTGCCGGCCGCCCGCTTTCATTGAACTGGCCGGTGTATGTAAGTGAGGCGGGGGATAATTTACGCAACCAGGCTATTGCGCACCTGCTGCTCGCCTATGGCCGCATGTATTTCGATCCTGTACAGTCGACGGATATCTATACCAAACAATGCGCCATAAACGTAAATGCCAAAGACCTCGCCATTATGGCCGCTACGCTGGCAAACGGTGGCGTAAACCCCGTAACAAAAAAGAAAATCGTAACGCCTGAAACGGTGATGCATACGTTATCGGTAATGGCTACCGCCGGTTTGTACGACAATTCGGGCATCTGGTTATACAATTCCGGGCTGCCAGCCAAAAGCGGTGTAGGCGGTGGTTTGCTGGCTGTTTGTCCCGGCAAGTTCGGTATTGCGGTTGTTTCTCCCCCACTCGATGCAGCCGGCAACAGCGTAAAAGCACAAAAGGTGATCGGCTATGTAGTGGATAAACTACATGTTAATCCCTATCTCGTACAACCTAAATAATAATTGATGCGATACTTAATCCGGGCAAAACTATACCTGTTGTTTGTATTGATGACAGGTAGCCATAGCAATAGTTGGGCGCAACTGGAGCCCGAGGTATTTCAAAAAGATACCGCAAAGGTAGACCAGGTGGAAACATACCCAAACATGGTGGCCGGGGAATTAACGCCCGGCAAAGGATTCGCCATAGTAAAAACAAAAGTGGCCAGTTTAAATATTGGTTTGTATTCAGTGGTTCGCTACCTGAACCAGTTGCCGGGAGAACACGAACAGACCTGGCAGGACCATTTAGGAAGAGACAGAGAGGTAACCGGGCGTAATGATTTTTACTGGCATCGTGTTATGATCTGGTTCACCGGTTTTGTGATGACGCCAAAACTAACGTATACCGCTACCGTATGGACCATCATGACCACCCAGCAAACCCTGGTATACGGGAACCTGCAATACAAGTTCAACAAATACTTTATTCTGGGCGCGGGTATTATGCCAAACCAGTCTATTCGGTCTATGCAGGGGCCATTTCCCTTTTATTTATCAACCGACCGAACCATGGGTGAAGAAAGCCTGCGGGCCGGTTTTACCAATGGCTTCTTCGTAAAAGGGGAAGTGTTGCCCAAATTACACTACACCCTTATGCTGGGCGACAACCTGAGCATTCTGGGAATTGCCGCTGCCAAACTAACCCGTACCATGTCAAAGGGCGTGGGATTGATGTACATGCCTACTACCGGCGAATATGGCCCCCGGGGGGGACTGGTTGATTTTGAACACCACGATAAAGTAGCCACCCGTTTCGGCCTTAATTATACCCATTGCCGCGATAATCGTTTCAATAATACCGGCCAGCCTTCACCCGACAATACACAGGTACGCATGACCGATGGTGTATTGTTTTTTGAAACCGGCGCCCTGGCCGATAATGTTACCGTGAACGAAGCCAATTATGATATGATCGCCGTCGACCTTGGCGCAAAGTATAAAGGCTTCAATGCACAGGTGGAATTATATTACCGTTCCCTCACAAAATTCGATGCAGACGGTCCGCTTCCGGTAAGTTCACTGCGCGATAAAGGATACAGCCTGCAGCTATCCCAAATGGTTATACCAAAAAAACTGTGTGTATATGGCTTTCACTCCTTTTTTTGGGATGCTTTTAAACGGCATCCCTGGGAAGCAGGCGGTGGTATTAACTTTTATCCCATGAAATCGAGAAGCTGGCGTCTGAATGCCCAGGCGCATTACGTATATAAAAGTTCCGCAGGCGGCACCTTTGGGTTATATGCCGGCGGACAAACCGGCGCTACTATTACCATAGGTACCGACATTTTATTGTAACATGATGAAACCAATATATGCGCTCATACTACTGGTGCCTTTAGCTACCAGGGCGCAAACCAACACAACCGCAGACACTTCCTGGTTTTATGATTCGCACTTTCACTTAACCAACTATGTGCAGGAAGGAATAACCGTTCAACAATTCATACAGGTAATGAAAGGAAAAGTGGGCCGAAGCACCTTGTTCGGTATCCCTTTGCAACAGGAATGGTCTTATGGCAACACCGGTGATTTTGCCCCCACCTATTACCTGGCCACTGATGCACCTTTATATTATTACTCTTTTACCGATGCATACATTGCCATGGCTTATCGAGGCCTAAGCAAAGAAGAACAAAAACTCTTCGACCCCATGATCACCGGGTTCAACCCCACCGACATGTATGCAGCCGATCACATCAAACGGGTATTGAAAGTATTCCCGGGGGTATTCTCAGGCATTGGCGAGTTTACCATTCATAAGGAATTCGTTTCTTCGAAAGTGGCCGGCGAAGTAGCCTCCCTCACCAACCCGGCCCTTGACCGCATTCTGGATTTCGCCGCAGAAGCAGGACTGGTGGTGTTACTACACAGTGATATCAATATGCCCTATCCCAAACCCGGGCAGGAGCCATATTTGCTGAAACAGATCCGCAGCCTTTTTCAGCGTCATCCCAACACAACTATCATCTGGGCGCATTGCGGCCTGGGCCGCGTTGTGCAGCCTGTACAGGACCAGCTTAAAATGCTCGATGTAGTGTTGAGCGATCCTGTATTAAAACATGTACATATCGACATCTCCTGGGATGAAGTAGCCAAATATGTTGTTGCCACTCCGGAAACCATAAAGGCTACCGCCGCAGTTATTAATAAATACCCAGACCGGTTTTTGATGGGTACAGACGAAGTAGCGCCCGCTACACAGGAGAAATATTTGAAAGTGTATTATATGTATGAGCCATTATTAAAGCAACTAACACCCGACGCGAAGAACAAACTGTTGAAGGGCAACTATGCCCGGCTTTTTGATAATGCCCGTCAAGAAGTTCGGAAATGGGAAGCGGCACATACCAATAATTAAAAAAATAATCATATACTTGTATGGCGAACTGCATTAATACGATTAAAACCCAATGGATAATTCGCTCAAAATTTGCCAGTTCAATATTTTCTTATTATTTTTTACTATCCTATTCACCCGCAGTGCCCTGGCATTATAGAACTCTCCCTCCCTCCTTGTGAGAACAACGGGCTTTGAAATTCATTTCAAAATCATTTCACCTATTCAATCAAGTGTAACCTATTGAATTATTTGGCTGACTTTTTTAGTGCCTATTCTATTATTTATTAAAAACCTGACTATGAACTTCCCGACTCCGTTTGTAGCTAACAAACCGTTTAGTTACGACTCCATTGCCGACCAATTGGATAAAATATTCGTGCATCCTGATTTTAGCAAATCGGAGATCCTGAAAAAATTCTTATCCTATATTGTTCATGAAACGCTTATTGGTAGTGCACATTGTATAAAGGAATATACGATTGCGCTACATGTATTGGAAAAACCAGTTAGTTTTAATCCGCAGAAAGATTGTATTGTACGCATTCATGCCGGCAGGCTGCGACAGGCACTCACGCATTATTATTCCGGAATGGGTTTTAACGATCAGATCGTTATTGGCATACCCAAAGGCAAGTATGTGCCTGTTTTTATGGACCGGCAACAATGGATCGACGAAAAGAATTTGCTCACCCCACCCCGTCAAAGGGAACCAGCCATTCCCGATTATGAACCGGTGATCTTTGCTATTATGCCATTGATCTGTACCTCTGACGGCAAATTGATCAAAGCATTTAACGACAGTCTTTGTTTACAAATGTGTACCACGCTGTCGCAACTGAACGAAGTTTCAGTGATCGCTTACCAGGCCATAAAGAACCTTGCTACGAAGTACCTCGATCTAAAAGAGCTGGGCACCATGGTTGGTTTCAACCATATTATTACCGGCGGAACCCAGTACGTAAAGAACAAGATCCGCATTAACATCCAGATCATCGACAGCCGCAATTACAAACAAATATGGTCGAAGATCTTTGAAAGTAAAGTCACTCCTACCAACCTTTTCGACATTCAGGACGAGATCTGTCAGCAAACCATTATTCAGGCGCAATACCTGGTAAACGAAAGCTAGCATATCCAATACGGCTATACATTCTCTTTATTTTTGGGCACGTTAGATAACACACACTATACCGTTAAACGGGTTGAAAATTCAATTTGCCCTGTAATTTTGTAATGAACTCACCCAACCACTTAAAACCACATGCTGTATGTCCCTGTTTAAAATCACTGGTCTGTTTTTAATGATCACGCTCATTTTTTCTGGTTGCGTTAGTAACAAAAAGTTCAATAAAATGAAAACCGAGGCACAACAAAATTATGATGCCTTGTCTGGCAAAAACCAGAAACTGGAAACTGACCTTAAAGGCTGTAATGACAAAACTGCAGAATTAACACAAGCCAATACCTCGCTGCAGGATGAGAATTCAAATTTAAAAAAACACGTAGATCAGTTAAAGGAGAACAACACCACCATGTTAAAACAACTGGAAGGCCTTTCAGTGCTCACCTCCACACAGGCCGCCAGTATAAAACAGTCGCTGGAAAATATCGGCGCCAAGGATATTTATATCGCCGACCTGCAAAAGGAAATGGCCCGTAAAGACTCTTTGAATATGGCATTGGTGTTGAACCTGAAAGGCGCCATTGGAGATCTCAACGACAAAGACATCAATATAAAAGTAGACAAAGGGGTGGTATTTATCGACATCTCAGACAAACTACTTTTCACCAGTGGGAAATATGATATTCGTCAGCAAGCCCAGACGGTACTGGGAAAAGTGGCCACGGTGTTAAAGGCCCAGCCTAACATTGATTTTATGGTAGAAGGCCATACCGACAATGTAAAGTACAACAAGCCGCCCCTGGTCGATAACTGGGACCTGAGTGTAAAAAGAGCCACCGCGGTTGTTCGGGTATTGCAAAAGAAATATGGCCTCGATCCTACTCACATAACCGCTGCCGGCCGTAGTGAGTATGCACCTATAGCGTCGAACGACAACGCGGAAGGGCGGGCCACCAACCGAAGAACACGCATCGTAATACTGCCAGAACTTGATCAGTTCTTCAAGCTACTGGAACCAAAACAATAATTGTGAATACTCAACCATGTAAGCCATGAAATACATTTATATAGGTTTGGGACTATGGTTTCTATTACAGGCAAACTACGGCTGCGCGCCCAGTGTAAAGGTGAATGTAGATTATGATCGCGCAGCCGATTTTACTTCCCACAAAACATTTACGATGACAGACATTGCCGCCAAAGGCGAGGTAAGTCAGCTGAATGCAGAGCGTATCAGGAATGCCATTGTGCAAAACATGAAGACCAAAGGGTACACCGAAGTGGGCGCAGATGCCGCCGATCTGCTGGTAAATGCAGTGACGGTATCAAAAACCAAAACTTCCGTAACCGCTAATAACAACTATTATGGTTATGGTGGTGTTTACAGGCCATATGGGTATTGGGGTGCCGGATCTACCACTTTCAGTACGTACGATTATACGGATGGCTCGCTGATCATCGATGTAGTAAATAACAAAACCCAAAAACTGCTGTGGCAGGGTGTTGGCAATTCCGAGATCGATTCAAAACCCAAAAACCCCGATAAGTTCATTCAATATGCGGTAGAAAAGATCATGAAAGATTTTCCGCCAAAGCCAGGAAAGTGAGTGATGTGAAAAAGATAACAGTGCTGGTTATTTGCTTTTTGATAACGGCCAACCTTCATTCGCAGATCCTGATCTCAATTTTGTTTGGCGACAAACTGAACACCGATAAAATGACCTTTGGTTTGGTGCTGGGCCCTGCATGGAACAATTTAACGGGTTATGCCGAATCCGATGCGCAGACCAATTTCAACCTGGGTATTTTTCTGACATTCAAATTAAAGGAGCGGCTTTTTCTGCAGTTCGATGCCCTGGCAAAATATAAACTGGGTGCCAAAGGCCTGCCGGTTTATACGCTGGGAGATGCCACGCTCGATTCCATTTACCAGCATGGAAGTCTGCAACGAAGCATCTCCTACGTGGGGCTGAACACCAGTATTCAATACCGCATCTGGAAATACCTGAATGTGGAAGCGGGACCAGTAGCAACGCTACGTACAAAAGCGATGGATTTTTTAAAGGCCGATCATGAACTGGGAGAACAGGTATTCGAAAAAGACATGAAGGAATCAACCACCCTTTTCGATTTTGGACTGGCCACCGGCACCTCGTGGCAGTTCAGTAAAGGGAAAGGATTGAAATTAGGGGTACGCTATTTCTGGGGCCTGGTTGATCTGTATCCCGCCGATGCAGGAACCAATGCAGCAAGGTCATTCCAGGTAAACTTATATATTCAAATAGGCGGAAAAAAGCAAACGATAAACGGTAGTAATAGCAATTCAAAATGAGCGGGAGAAGATTAATTTCAGGGTTTAGTTTTCTCTCAGGTATGCAGTTGGTGCAAGGGGAACAGCGTTATGCTTTTCCCCTTTTTTAAAACATTGCAAAATGACATGAAAAGGATCTTGCTTATAGGTTGTATTACAGGATGCATTTGTCTGATATCCCCGGCGATGAATGGCCAGCAATATAACTCCGATAGCTACCTGTCGAAACCCTGGGGCACCATTACCATCATTCCAACTGTTGGCAAACGCAGTTCCATGCTTATGACCACGTATTCCCTGTTTCCCAAATGGGAATTCACCATTGCGTCCTACCTGTATAATAACGATGACGACCCGCTTACCAATGATGGCTATTCGGCATCCCTGTATGCCAAATACATGTTTTATGAGAACAAGGCTAAAACCGGTGGTTTTGCCGCCAAGGCCGGCACCGGAACAAGACCAGGTACATTGGATGCAGAATTCCGGGTGAAAGATGCTTTTAAAACATACTGGATCAATACACCGGGCACTATTCCTTTTTTTAATAATAAACTGTCGGTAGACCTGATGCCCGGCGTAAGCACGACCATTAATTATGGCGATAGTAGTGAACATGCGGCATGGGCTTTTACTTACTCAGCCCGTGCGGCCTGGTATCCTTTTGGGCCAAAAGCATCTATTGTGGGCGAAGTGTTTGGGGCTTCTGGGGAAGCTGGTACCATGCCCGAATATAAGATCGGGTTGCGTTGGGAACCGAGCCAGCATGCCGTATTTGCATTGACCTACGGCCAGGAATTCAACGGCACGCAAGGCGCGGGATTCGAATTCGGTATTATGTTGTTTACCCCGCCATTTGCCTGTTTTGGCGGCTGCACCCCAAAGCAAAAGAAAAAATAACAAGCAGGTTTATTAAAGGAGCAGAAAAAACAAAGGGACGTGCAGCAACGACGCGTCCCTTTTTCTATTTACTAAATGTCAGCGTAACGATTTGAATGCGGTACGCATTTCCTGAACCAATGATTTAGGTTGTTCAAAAGCAGCGAAGTGGCCGCCTTTTTCCATTATATTGAAGTGCATCAATTTTGGATAAGCCTTTTCGGCCCAACTGCGTGGACAGGGATATAACTCATCGGGGAAAACACTCACCCCAACAGGAATTTTTACCCCTTTAGGTGCAAAAAAGTTAAGCTTGTTTTCCCAGTAGAGTCGGGCAGCAGAAATACCCGTGTTGGTAAACCAGAAAAGCGATACGTTATCGAGCACATCATCTTTGGAAATGCCTTCGCTTTTTCCGTCGAAAGAACGGGCAATGAGTGCCGTGCTTTTTGGATCATGGTCCAGCAAAAGTGAGGCAAGGCCAATGGGTGAATCCGAGATGCCGGTAAGTGTTTCCGGCCGTGTACCCATAAAGAAAGCATAGTACACCACTTTATAAAAATCAACCAGTTCCTGACAGGCTTTTGTTTCGTCGGCCGGTAAACCAGCGGGAACTGTACCGGCCCAACACTGCTTATCGATCTCTGGCGGAACAGCACCCGGCATATTCAGGTGAATGGCCGCCAATGCAGGATCAGCCTGTACGCCCATTAAATCGGTTATAATGGCGCCCCAGTCACCGCCCTGGGCAACATACCGGTTATAGCCCAGGCGTTTCATCAAAACAGTCCAGGCGCTGGCAATACGTTCAGGGCCCCAGCCTGTAGTGGTAGGCTTGCCAGAGAAACCATAACCCGGCATGGAAGGGATCACTACGTCAAAAGCGTCTTCTTCTTTACCACCATATTTAGTAGGATCGGTCAATGGTTCAATCAACTTCATTTGCTCAATAACAGAGCCGGGCCATCCATGGGTGATAATCACCGGCATGGCATTGGCATGTTTTGATTTAATGTGCATGAAATGAATATCGAGCCCGTCAATTTCTGTAATGAAATTGGGAAAGGAATTGATCCTGTTTTCAATTTTACGCCAGTCATAGCCGCTTGTCCAATAACCCGCCACTTTTTGCATGGTTGCCAGGGGTACCCCTTGCGAAGCATCATTCACTGTTTCTTTTTCGGGCCATCGCGTTGCCTTTACCCTGCGCATAAGATCTTCCAGTTCAGACTGCGGCACCAGGAACTGAAAGGGTCTGAGCGACTCACTGGATGCCATTTTAGGCACGGCAGAAGTTTGACTTGTGCTCATGATGTTATGTTTTAAATATGAAAAAAGAAGCCTCCTCAGCATCTACCAATATGTAAGTGCAGAAGTGTATGAGAAGGCTTTTTGCATCCTGTATATTTCCATGTTGCGTTTAGGTGGTAGCAGGTAACGGCGGGAGCGGTTGTGTTGGATAATTGTTGGGCGAAACTACAGTTTATAAAATTGCCACGCTTTATTTATGCACTGACATATGTCAAATTCTGAAAAATACTTTTCCTGATAATAAAGGAGGCGGGGATTTCTGCCCGCCTCCTTTGTTATGATATTATAAGTAGTTTGTTATTCTTTCACTTCTTTGGAGATCTCCCCTATCAACAGGCGGCATTGTTCCAATACGATATGGTATCTTTCCAGGATATCCATAATAAATTCGTCGTACGACAGGTAGTTGCGTAACTGGGTTTTTTCTTTCAGCAATGTTTTCAGGTTGCTGTTTGTTTCGTCGGTAGACGTCAGATTATTCTCCAGAAAAACGATAGATTTTTTTGTAATCTAACTTAAATATGGGTAATCGGTATACCCTTTTTCGTCACCGGCATAAAACGTGGTGGTGTCTGGTTTGGCCAATGGCAGGTTGTTGGCCAGGCGTTTTACCAGATCTGGATTGGCGATGAAATCCATTCCAAAAGACACCAGATCAGCATGATCATCCGTTATGATCTTATTGCCCGTTTCACCTGTAAATCCCCGGTTGGCCATCAATGTTCCTTTATAAACATCCCGGGCCTGACGGAAGTAAATGTCCTGCATTTGTTCAATAGCTGTACCGGTAAGATCGGTAGCTGGCCCTACCAGGTGAAGATAACCCAGGTCATACTCATTGAGTTTTTCAAGTATGTATTGAAACATTGGAATGGTATGTTCATCTGGCTGCAAAATACCGGGGTTGAAAGCGGTGGGAGTAAACTTCACGCCTATCCGTTTGCTATCCCAAACCTGTTTAAGCGTATCCAGTATTTCAAACAACAACCGGGCACGGTTCTCGATGCTTCCGCCATATTCATCGGTACGTTGATTGGTTGCCATGCTCAGGAATTGCGGGATCAATGCAAAGATCTGCGCATGCAGTTCCACCCCATCAAAACCTGCAACCACTGCATTGAAAGCGGCTTGCTCAAAATCATCAATGGTTTGTTTAATTTCCTCTTTTGTAAAAGCAATCGGCGTAACCGTATCTTTAGGTCCCGTTGGTGTATAGGTCGTTAACTGCGGATTGATCGCAGAAGGCCCACGCGGGATGTCCCCCTCAAAAAAATCAGGATGAGACGCAGCGCCGCTGTGACTCATTTGTAAAAAGATCTTTCCACCATTGGCATGTACTGCTTTGGTAACCTCTTTCCAACCTTCCACTTGCGTGGGCGTAAAGATACCGGGAACATGTACAAAGCCAATGGCTTTGGCGCTCACCCAGGTGCTTTCAGAAATGATGAGGCCGGCTGAAGCACGCTGTGCGTAGTACGTAGCCATCAAAGATGTTGGCGCCAATTCTTTATTAGTAGCTCTTGCCCGCGTTAAAGAAGACATAATAACCCTGTTCTTTAATTCAAGATCGCCTAACTGATAGGAAGAAAAAAGCGGCTGATTCGGATGTGACATGACATATAACTTTGTTGATGCCGCAAAACTACCAGCACCCAATGGGCTCAACAATAAGGGGTTAATTGATCAGCAGGTGATAATTTTATCCCCCAGGCACATATAGGGACTAAATTTTACCTTTGTGCAAACAAAAGGAAGATGTACGAAAGGAAAATTCCACGCCCAATGGAATGTGGTTTACATTTCACCAAAGAGGTGTTGAACGGAAAATGGAAGGCCGGGTTATTAAAGGCCATCTCTATCGACATCAAGCGCCCCAGTGACATGTTACGTGCCATACCCGATATTACCAAACGGGTAATGAATGTACAATTGCGAGAACTGGAGCAACATGGTATCGTTACAAAAAAGATCTACCATCAATTGCCCCTTAAAGTAGAATACTCCCTTACGGAACTGGGCGCTTCTTTACTGCCCATCATCAACGCCATGAACCAATGGGGCGAAAACAACCGGGCTTATCTGCAAACTGTGATTGCAAAAGATGCGCCTGTACTACCTGAACTGGATGAAAAGAGACGGAAAGTTTGTTAGGGCATTAAAAAGATATCGATCAGTTGTTTATTATCCTGCCGCCAGCGCAACCAGCCGGTAACCGGGTTGGTGCATTTGTTTATATAGTTGTGGCAGGGTTGTCCTTCGTTGGGATTGTTTGCATTATTGTAGAAACAGTCGTATTGTACTTTTACCCAGTCGCCTTTAACCTGCATGGCGCAAAACATTTCCTGACCAGCTGGAATGGAAATGGTATCAGCCACGTCGTTTGGTTCTTTTCTTACAAGACCAATCGGGGTTCTCAATGAATCGGCTGTAGTTTTACGTCTGATGCCAAAAGAGCTTTCAATATATTGTTCCCAGGTTTTAAATTGATAATCTTTTTCCCGGGGCAGCCATTTTACCTGTGAATAATTGATCAGCACGCGATAGGCCCTGTCTGTTTTACCGGTACAGGCAAAATGCATCAACCCATACTCCGGATCAAATACGCAGGAGCAAACATTATTCAGGCTGTCATATTTTTCGTACATGTCTACCAGTTGCGGTTCGCCTCTTAGTAAACTATCGTCGTACAGGGAAAATTTAAGGGGTACACTGACCATTCCAATACCCAGCTGGGCAACTTCATTATCGATGTTGCAGCGGCCATCATAATGCGGTGTAACGGCGGCAACACTGCTGTCTTTTCTAACAGGAGTGATCTCCTTTTTAATAGGACCTATCTTGTCTTTTTTGTTTTCTGCACAGGAAAAAAGGCTTAATGTAAGTAAGGCTATGATCAGGTTTTTCATCGGATTTATTGTTACGGCCTGTAAAATATAAAAAGGCTTTGTAATTCAAAAATCTGTGGCCGTTTATTAAATCTACTACGGAAAAATACGATGGCGATACTGATTGCACACGTGACTATTTAACCGAAAATTAATATGCGTTGTTTTAATGATCCTGGTCAGGTTTGCCGGTAAAAATTAATATCATTTTGTAGTTTCATCTTGTTATTCAAGGTTCCGTGGCCGAGTGGCTAGGCCAAGGTCCGCAAGACCTTTTACAGTAGTTCGAATCTGCTCGGAACCTCAGGAAAAGGACCATCTCGTCTCGGCTCAGCCGAAATGGGACGGTCCTTTTTTGTTTTATATAGATTAACAGCTTTATTTTTTAATTTAGCCACATATTTTAGTTCAAATTATGGGTATAGAATGGAATATTGGATGCTTAAAATGCAAAAGACAAATTTGGCTTGGCTCAGAGAAACCATACAAATGGAAAGGTTTTCAAATTAAAAATGAAGATGTCGAACGATTTTTATCTCTTCACTCACAGTGTGACAAGAATATAAATGGAAACTTACTGTTAACAAACGATGGAACGATTGATATTCCCTGGTATAGTGATGATACAAAATTAGAATGGCAGGAAGATATTTTGTCAAGAACTTTTTGTTTTGACTCCTGGTTTAATAAAGCCTTTTATTGTCCAGGTTGTTCAAAAAAGCTTGACGATGACGAAGAACTCCGAAAGCTGAACGGCGACGTAAAGAAAAACTCCTATTTGTGGTTTTGCAATGATGCCTGCTTCGACAGGTACGTTGAGAATTATAGAAAAAACGAGGAAACGATCATTTACGATTCAACGAATGACCAGCAACAACCAGCAACAGGAGCCGTTTTTGAAGTTTGTTGTACCAGGTGTAAAACGTTTGTTGTTATAGACAATTTAAAAGATGCAGATGAAATAACAAGAGACTTTGAATACTTAGCATTATTCTTAGAGGAACATATTGGACATGATCATCTGTTAAAAGTAAATTTTGACAATAATAATATACTTTGGAAAGAAACAAAATACATGGACAAGTGGAAAGAATATGTGTATTAAATAGCATCCTTACCTACAATACTGACAACCCCGGTAAGGGGATAAGGCGACAGAATTATTATTATGAAATATTGGTATTGAATGGATAATAATAGCAATTATAAAGTTCACTTTGTTTATTCAAGCCTTGAAGGTGCAACAGAGACTGAAAGCATGTGGGCCGAAAAAATTGGTGATTACTATAAAATATTGAATGTGGCTTTTTTTGCGCCCAATATTGCATATGGTGATATCGTTAAAGTTGAGGATGATGGTGGCGTTCTTTATTTTGATGAACTAATTGAAGAGTCTGGCCATAGTACAATTCAAATGATAATATTTGATAAGGATCATCAGTCGATGATTGAAAATGAAATATTGGGATTTGGATGCGATTGGGAAGGTAGTCATAGAAAAAATTATATTTCCATTGATGTCCCCTCTGAAGTTTCATATGTTAGATTTAAAGAGTATTTAATGGAAGGGCAAATGGAAAACAGGTGGAATTTTAAAGAAGCTTGTTTAAGTCAGATTCATAGAAGCTAATAAATATCAGATATAGAAAAGCCACAGCAATCGCCGTGGTAGGTCAAACCAATATTCTAATTGCGTTCAGGACAGGTGCTTACTGTATGTTTTTTGCTGTGCTGTATATTTTGTAGAAACACCAGCGAATAAACAGGACAGCGAGCAATAGAAATAAATGGTGGAATTAGAAGGATAAAAGATAACTTATAATGGGACTTGAATCATATTTACTAGAGGTCTGTTTTAAAAACCCTGTTTCCCAAACAGACATAAAAGACATTATTGAGAGTGCAGGAGCCACTTTTCTCGCCCAAAAATCCAATACTGAACCATTTGACACATATCGAAATTTCTATTTTGAAATAAGGTCGGATCTCGGTCTGACAGAACTAAATATTCTATTGGCTCCAGAAAAAAGGGTTGTTACTAATTTCTCATTACGATTCTCCATTTTAAGCCCTTCGAGTGTAATAGACCAGAGCTTTGAGTTCCTGAATAAAATAAATACAATAAGAAGCATCAAAGTTATAGACACCGACAATAAATTAAAGGAGCTTGATTTAAGCGCTGATCAATTTAAACTAAATAAGGACATAGTACGCAAGCGTCAAATTATAATAAACAATAAGACTGGACTTGTTATTGAAGGAGGTGCTGACACAACTGAATACATTCACAACAATAACCTGATGGAGAAGATTTGGGGACAAAATTAAAATTTATTGACGATACAATAGTTCTTGAGATTGCAAGGCCGTTTGAAAAGTAACAGCGATAAGCTATAAGCATCTGAATGAATGAAATACATGATGAATTTCGATGCGACGGTATGGAATGACAGCAAAACATTTCCAACTGTTGTACATAATCTAATAATTTTGTGATTGTTCCTTGCAGAACACAGCCTGAGACTTCAATACCAAATCTCTTAAGATATTCATGGAAGAATTTGAAAACAACGACCTAAATCTGAAAGGTAAAATATATGGGTCCGCGCCAGTACAGTCAGATGGAACCATAAACGGTTTTCCATTTTATTTTAGAGCAAGATGGGACGAGTGGTCATTTGCAATTTCTGAAAATCCCGATATATCCCCGGTAGACATACAATTGATTGACGCAGGAAAAGAGTATGGATATTTTGCCGAAGGACGTATAGGCAAGGCATGGGAATACCTGGCAAGTTACATGGAAGTCAATATGGTTAAAGACATCATAACTAAATGTACAATCGAATATTTGAAAACTAAACTGTGATCGAAAAACCAAAACATACAACGGTCAGCAACAACGGCTTCTTACCTTTATTATTAGATAATATTATGAGACACATTCTACTTATTTTAACAACATTTTTTTTATTGACCTCATGTGCAAATCAAGCGACAAATTCACCGACTGTTTCTCAATCACAAACTGTTGATAGTTCAATTTTATTTATAGGACTGTTTCCCGAAATAAGTACAGTCGATTTACATATTTATTCACCTGACGACACACTAACTACAGACAAATTTCAAGGCAAACAAATCCCTACATCCTTTTACAAGTATCTGAAGTTTGACAATAATATTGATCCTGTTATGGCAGACACTTCATATCATTTTTTCAGCTGCTTCCAGTTTAAAATTACAGATACAAAAATTGGATTAATTATTAGACGACCCAGCCAATATAGTGAGACTGCAATTGATTTATACACTTGGGACAATTCGCAAAAGAAAATTGTTGATGTAACTAATTTGACAGATGCTTTTGGTGACGAAGGTTGGCATTTCGTTCAGGATGCCTGGGTTAAAGACTTAAACAACGATAAAAACCTTGATATAATTACAAGACGAAAAGACGTTGACCAGGATTTGGATGACACTACAAAAATTTCAAGAAAAGATTCGTTATTCGTTTTTTTGAACAATGGCGCTACTTTTAAAAAGACAAACTTCCAGCTGGACACTTCTAAATTTCAATTAAAGTATTGGACAGACTAATAAATACGGTCTCCAACATCAGACAAACAATTATCATCCATGATAATTGTTATGAACAATGGCAAACCCAAAGAATTTCATATTTAGTTGAGTGCCACATAATGAAAATCCATTTCAACAATAATACTTCGAACCAAAAAGAGCCTTCAAATCCAATGACCTGAAGGCTCATGTAAATTTTAATCGGGGTAGCTGCCGGCGCACATTAGGAATAAATAATACTTCATAAAAATATCATGACTATTCCAGGGCAGCGGGCAGCTTTAAAGTTGTTTTTTCATTTAAGTACTTATAGGCAACTCCTGCAATTAAGGCACCCAGTATCGGAGCAACAATAAATAACCATAATTGTGCAATCGCCCATCCACCAACAAATACAGCCTGACTAATGCTCCTCGCAGGATTAACAGATGTATTGGTAACAGGGATGCTTACCAGGTGAATTAAAGTCAAGGCAAGCCCTATTGCTATACCTGCAAAACCCTTGGGTGCTCTTTCATCTGTTGCGCCTAAAATGATCATAAGGAACATAAACGTCATTACCGTCTCTGTAACAAATGCCGCCGGAAGGCTGTATTTCCCCGGAGAGTATTCACCATACCCATTAGCGGCAAAGGTTCCTATAGACGATCCATTGCCTGTTACAATAAAATATAAAACTACTGCAGCGGCAAGGCCTCCTGCAATTTGTGAAACGATATAGGGCAGTACCTCACCCGCCGGATGTCTGCCGCCAGCCCAAAGACCGATAGTGACGGCCGGGTTAAGATGGGCCCCTGAAATGTGGCCCATTGAGTAAGCAATAGTAAGTACTGTAAGACCAAAAGCAATAGCCACACCAACAAAACCTATTCCTAAATGAGGAAAAGAAGCAGCCAGTAAAGCGCTGCCACACCCTCCGAACACCAGCCAGAAAGTGCCAATGAATTCCGCAATATTTTTCTTCATGATCTTTATTTAAGTTTTATAATGAAACTACCAGTTTAATAGAGTAACGATCTTTTGTCTTGAAATTTGAATTAGATGGGCAGGGTGAAGCCAGGAAACGGAATGGATCTCTTCAGGAGAATGCGTGTAATTGAGATACAAGTTTACAATGAAATAGCAACTCTGGTGTCATTTTACGGTTAAATATTAGTATCCCATGTGTGAACCTGGCCTCATCTATGTGTGAACCATGTGTCAAAACTTATGTTTCCCTAATGACGCACACATGGTTCACACATGGACGACACATGGTTCAGGCAGTATATAGACCTATTAACAACATTCATCCCGGGTATGTTGCTGTTCGTCCCGGTTCCGTCAATTGAAATGGGGAATTACCGATAGCAAATGTCATTCGTACCGGATCTTTCCGAAGCCCGTCCCAGGTTTGACACAAGCTGATCCCATTTTGCCACAACCTGCCTGTTTTGCATGTACTTTTGTATAGTTCAGGTGGTAATTCGCCTACCCGGGCAGATACTTGTTGGCGAACGCTGTACCGGGATTGTACATTTACAAAAAGCCAGAATATGAAAAGAAATATTTTTAACAACACCATCGCTACGCTTATAGTCCTGTTATTTGTATTCACCGGCACGTCCTTCGCGCAACAGGCAGGCATAAAACGTACAGACTTACAAAAACATGACCTCAGTATACCCGGTCGGGAAATGGTACAGGTGCGCGTTGACATTGCACCAGGAGTAACGGCTGCCAAACATAACCATCCGGGCGAAGAGGTCATATACGTTTTGGAAGGCGAACTCGAATACCAGCTGGAAGGCAAACCACCGGTGACGCTCAAAGCAGGCGAAGTACTGTTCATTCCAGCCGGCGTAGCCCATACCGCCAAAAATGTGGGTAAAACAAATGGTGCAGAGCTGGCAACATACATTGTTGAAAAAGGAAAACCGCTGGTTAAGGTCTTGTGACAAGGATCACAAAAACAATTGCCCGGTCAAAAGTGAGGCATGTCACGCAATAGCCTGGTGAATTGTCTTGAACTTTGGACCGTCATCTAAAGACAAAAAATATGAAAGACAATACCAACCACATTGAGGTAATGATGTTCTCAAAAACAATGGCTGCTAAATGGAGTCAGAGTGAATTAGTAAAATGGTTCACAACATCTATTCTGCCTGCGATTGAACATCAGGAGAAAAATACGAAGAAACTGTTTGCCGGCATTTTAAGAAACGACGCCCCTATTCATCTGTCGTGATAAAAAGATTAAACTTATTTCTTCTTCATTATCAGCCTTGCTTTTTGCAATTGGGAAATGAGGGTCTTAGTATATGACTTGCTGAATGCATTGATATCTGCAGGATTAAAAATTTCAGAATCGACTGACCACATCTTTTCTTCAGTAGCAGCATCATACAAATTGCTTTGCATAAAGTAGACCTTGTCATTGGTAAAATAGGATGGCGTTGAAACGGTGGTGTACGCCCCACTATAGTAAGCATAATAATTACCTGCAGGGGTATAATTGGTCATGGGTGCGTAGGCAGTTGTTCCCTCTGTATGTTTTACCCGGTCTTCTTTTCTTAATAAGGAGGCAAGAAACACGCCATCACAACCACTTTCTTTTATCTTACTAACCACTTCTTCTTTAGTAGGTTTTTTAGGATTCTGGATATCAAACGGCATTACGTCTACACTTTTAACATTCTTTAAGCCCCTTGCCGTGGCTATTTTCGACAGATCACCTTCCAGCTTCACTCTTGCCTGGATATCTGCCGTTACCACCAGAATAAAAAGATTGCTATACGTTTTGTCCTTTATCTTTTCTTTGTTTATCCAAACACCAGCCGATTCTTTGGGCGATTTGCAGGTAGCCAAAAAGATTGTCAGTAAACTTGCTGACAGCATAAAAATGCTTTTCATAATTCTGGTTGAAGTATTAAGAAATAACCTGGCGAAGTAGACAAAAACAATTTTTGTTATTTTCTCAATCTTTCCAAAAAAACAGCTGGCCGAGTTGCCCGAATTTATAAATGCTGGCAAGATAATAATCCTCTGTCACGCAACTGCTTTCTCAATTGTCTTCCTGCAGCTTCTCATAAACCACCCGCCGTTCTTAGAATTTTGCAAGAAATGCTGAAATCTGTGTACGCCCGGCGGGTGGTTTATGAAGCATCTTTGTAAGGTCATTTTAAAGACACAAAACATGAAAAAAAACAACAACAATTACATTGAAGTAATGGTAATCTCCAAAACTTTAGCAAACCAATGGAGTGAAAACGATATGGTAAAATGGTTTACAACCATCATACAACCTGCCGTTGAACGGCAGGAATTGTATGTAAAAAAAATATTTAAAGGAACGCTGACCAACCTGCTGCCCGTTTACCTGTCGTAATTTATTTCAACGGGATCAATTGTACAGCTCCGTCCAGGCCCGATGGCTGCACCTTCCACTTGCCGGCATCGAAGTTCTGGTAGTTGATGTTCACAAAATTTATCTCGTGGTAATTGCGCCATACTTCCCCTTTACGGTCCATATCGCGAATACGATTGGCCATCAGGTTACACACTTCTATGCTGATGGTATTGTTGCCTTCTTTCAGCAAGCTGCCCACTTTCAATTCATACGGCAGGCTCCAGATCAAACCCGCATCCTTGCCATTGATGATCACTTTGGCCGATTCATACAGCTTATCCAATTGCAATACGTAATCTGCTGCTTTGTTTTTGATAGTGAAGGTGGTAGTATACATCCCTGTTCCTGAGAATGACTGGGTGGTGGAATCTTCGGTGAAACTGGTCCAGGGTTTAATCCCGGTCATTTGTTTGGTGGCTGGTAATTGCGGACCGCCTGTTGCAAAACGCAACGTCCAGGTATTGTTTTGTAAATTGATGGCTTCACCGGCTGGTGCACTGTATTTATAAGCGGGTGCTGTTTCTGCCTTGTTCGATAATTTTAAGATGACGGACCCGCCTGATCTTAATTGCAGTCTTACTGAAGTGGCGTTTGTTTTCTTTTCACCTGGCAACACGTTGATGGCGCCGTTCAGAGGGTCCATGCGTAATACGGTAGCGGCTGGTGTTTGCAAATCTATTTTTTCATCGATATCGTTGGCAGTATTGTTTACAATGAAGTAATATTTCCCTTCTGCAGTTTGACGGCGAATGAATTTCAGTTGTTTGGCTGCCATTGGTTCGGGCGAAATCTTCAGGGTGTTTAATGAGCTGGCAACATCCCCGGTAATAATTTTCGCTTTCTTTATTTCAGCAATCAATGCATTCAGTTCCTGGTTCCCTTTTTCAGGATTATTAAATCCGGGCACCTCCTTTGGGAATTGTTCCATGATCACCGTAGCGCCTGCTGCGGCCAGTCTGATGATATTTTTCAAAGTAGCCACCGGCATTTTCTCACAGGCCGGCACCAACAATACTTTGTGTTTGGCACCTTTGGCAACTACGCTCACCAATCCATTGCTCACACTTGCCTGTGCCAGCATTTTGTCCGATGCAAAATCCAGTGAGTAACCGGCGTTTTGCAAACCCACTACATTTTTATAGAAATTGGTTGGGTGCAGCCATTTGTCTACGTCATGCACTTTCAGCGGCATGTCCATCCCTTTTGCATTGTGCCATACATCGTACACCGGCCAGTAAATAAGTATTTCATTATCCGGCTCACCGGCCTGTAACACCGATTGACAACGCGCGATGTATTCATTCAAACCCTTCAGGTGTGGCCATAATGAATTATCGGGCACAAAGTTTACCGAAGCATAAAACAACCAGCCCGGCCATTTTACATCGGCAGGCGTAAACGTGGTGCCATGATAAAATACATGGTTGATGCCCGACAGGAATACCTGGTCTACTTCAGGTTTACACTGGCTCCAGGCTGTTTTAAAATGTTCGCTTAACCAGGTAAAGGTTTCACAGCTTGTCAATGGTTTGCCATAGGCATGTGCGGCCGAGGAAGCAAACTTCAACATATTGGGATCAGGGTCAACATTGCGGATGTCGCCGCTGTCTCTTTTTAATCCTTTTATGGGGAAATAACTGCTGCCAAAAGTTTCTGTTTCAGGAATATCGAAAGCGCCATACAGATCGAGCAGGTTGCCGGGTGAACCATGCGCCTGGTTTACCGACAGGGTATTTCGTTTATTGGTCCATTGGGTGAAAACGGTACTGAAATTTTCCCGCATCAGGTCGGCCAGGGTTTCGCGGTAATCTGATTTTAATCGCGCAACGGTATCATTTACGGCATCGGAAATAAACAGGTTGATGTATTGCCGCAGGTCGTAACCGCGTCGTTTTTGGAATTCGGTAAAGAAGTCGGGCGTCCAGTCGGCATTGTATACTTCGTAGCTGTCGTTAAAAAATGCTTTTACACCATGTGAGGAATTGCCAAACGCGGTATCGAAGATCTTAAAATAGTCGGCTGTAGCGGCTTTGGAAAAGTGATCGATGGTATATCCTTCCCCACCCGGCGCGGCTCTTTTTACCGCCTGCCGGGTTTTGCCGGTGAATACCGCATATAATTTCAGGTCATCGGTTGTGGTGTATTGCAGGTTACCACTGGCATCCAGCTTACTGGTAAGATCGATGGCCACGCCATTCTTCTTATACCCCATCAGAGCGTTTAATGCGGCAAACCCTGTTTGTTTGGGATCATTAACGATGATCTTTTCAGTAAAAGGAGTGTTTGCTTTCAACTCATATTGCTGAACGATCAGTTTGGAGGCAGCATCCTGGATAGTAACATCTGCCCCGCCAATGGGCCAGCCTGTACCTACCGAGATGTATACGCCCATATTCAACGCATTTGATTGTTGAACCGTGTGATCGAGCATTTTCATCCACTGGGGTGATAAATACTTTAAATAACGGCTTTCATAGCCTTTGGCGCCATAGATGGGAACAACCTCTACCCCACCAAAACCAACCTGGTTATACTGCTGTAAGGAGGTACTGATGTTCTTTTCATCCACCGCGCTGCCCATCCACCACCATCGGGTCCAGGGACGGGTTTGCTGGTTTATTGCAGGCCATTTTGTTTGTGCAGAAACGGGTAATGTGAGTGCTGTTATACAGCAGGCAAGGATCGTTTTTCGTAACATGTGGCTAATATAGCGGAATTAGAATGGTACACCTTCCTGTACTATCAGGATCAGGGAAGCAACTCACCCACCCATAGTGTTTTGGCTGGCACTTTTAATTTGTTATTAATGTCTGCGGTAACGCCGTCGATTATATTCCTGGCTTTGGTAAATGGCTTTGTTCTTTCCCCGAACCGGTGCATGTCTATTTCCTTTACCTGATCGGCAGGGTTCATGACACACATGACGGTTTGTACCGCGGTATAGCGGAAATAGACGTACACGCCGTCTTCCGGCACATACTGCATCAGTTTTCCTGTTGTTAATGCCGGGGATGTTTTGCGATAATTGGCCAGCGTTCTTACATAATTGTACACATCATTTTCGGCGGGTGTTCTGCCGCCCGGTTCAAACTTATTAGCGGCATCGCCGGACCAGCCACCGGGAAAATCCAGTCGTACCAATCCATCGGGATCGGCAAAATTCTTCATCAGGATCTCTGTGCCATAATACAACTGCGGAATGCCCCGGAAGGTTAGCAGCCAGGCTATGCCCATTTTTTGTTTGGCGATGTCCTCGCCTACTACACTGAAAAAACGGCTGATATCGTGGTTGTCGAGAAAGATCACATTCTTCCCGGGATCGGCATATACAAAATCATTGGTGGTGGTGAGGTACAGGCGGTTCACGCCTTCCGTCCAGCCAACTGCCTGGGTCAATGCCGGTACAATGCCATAGAGATTGAGTTGAAAATCGGTTACACCCGGCAGGTTGCTTTTATACGGGATATCGTATTTGTTACGGGCAAAAAAACTCTGGTTGGGAATGCCATGCACCCAGGTTTCGCCAAACAGATGTAATTGCGGGTATTCATCGAGCAGGGCTTTATTGCACCGGTTCATAAAATCGAGGTCGTTGTAGGCATAGGTATCTATGCGCCAGCCATCGAGCCCGAATTCTTCGGTACACCAAATTGCATGTTGAATAAGAAAGCTGGCCGCCTGCGGATTGTTTTGGTTCAGATCGGGCATTACGGGTGAGAACCAGCCATTACTCATTCTTTTTTTATCGATCTGAGCAGCATACGGGTCCATCAGCACCTGGTCTTTGTACGTGGTATTGGTATACACGGGCCACCAGTGAAACCAGCTGCTATCTGGCAGATCGCGATACAGAAAATGTTCGATGCCTACATGGTTGTATACGGCATCCTGAATGATCTTCATACCGCGTTTGTGCAAACTGTCAATCAGTTCCCGATAGGCGCTGGCACCACCCAGCCGCGGATCGATGGTATAGTGATCGGTAAAGGCATAACCATGTTCCGTACGATCGGGCATATCGTTTAACAGTACGGGATTCAGCCATAAGGCTGTTACGCCCAGTTGCTGTAGATAACCAAGGTAGTTTTGAATGCCTTTCAGATCGCCGCCATGGCGTTTAAAATAATTGCTCCGGTCAAGGCTTTGGTCTTTCAATCCCGCAATACGATCATTGGAGGTATCGCCATTGCTGAAGCGGTCGGGCATAATCAGGTATATGAGGTCGGAACTGTTGATGCCTTTGATGCGGGTTTTGCCGTTTTGGGTATTTCGTGGCTGGAGGCTATACGTCAATTGCGCCACAACCGCAGTAGTATTATGGAAGGTAAAGGTAAGCAGCCCGGGCGCCGTGGTTTTGCCGATATCGAGATAAATAGTAAGGTAATTGGGATTGGCGTACGTACTTACGCTGGTCATTTTCACCCCGGCATATGGTTTCAGCGCAACGCGGCCAGCCGATTTGATATTGGTGGCATGCACCAGCAATTGCAGCTTTGTATTTTTCATGCCTGTCCACCAATGGGTGGGATATACTTTCAAACTATCAACAGCCCACGTTTCCAACACCAATAAACAACAACTTATAAGCACCAATAATTTTCTACAGCAGATCATCGTGAGTTTTTTCTTTTACAATTAAAGCACAAACAATTCCTGCCACCATCAGTAAGGTGCCCCCGATCTGCACCGCCAACAGCCGGTCGTTGTGCAGAAAGTTTTCCATGATCTTTCCAAAAAAAAGCGAGGCAATGATCTCGGGCAATACAATAAAGAAATTAAAGATGCCCATATAAATACCGATCTTGTTTTCAGGTAAATGTCCGGCCAGCATGGAGTATGGCATCGACAAAATAGAGGCCCAGGCAATGCCCACCATACTCATGGATACATATAACAAAGAAGGGTCGCTGATATATTTTACGGTGAATAAACCAATGCCGCCAATGAGCAGACAAAAAGTATGTGTCATTTTTTTGCCCAGTTTGGCTACCCAAAAAGACAATGTGAGGGAAAACAAAAAGGTAACGAGATTTAAAATGGAGGAAGTGGCATTGGCGTGTTCTATCCCCTGCGTGTAAAGGTTATTTGAAGTAGCAGGATCGCCTTTAAAAATATCGCGGGCCACGCCGGTAGTATAGTAAAACCACATCAGGAACAAACCGGGCCAGGTAAGGAATTGAACCAGCGCCAGTCTTTTCATTTGGACGGGCATTTGAAAAATAGAGGCCGTGATCTCTTTTACAGCGCCGCTAAAACCGCCGCCATGTTCTGCATTCAACCGTTCGCGCCAGTTGGGATCGGTGGGTGGATATTCTTTGCTTTTGAACACGGTATACAATACCGCTGTGAGGAACATAATGCCGCCTATATAAAACGACCACATAATGTTTTGTGGAATGCCGCCCGCGGTTTTCTCCCGAGAAACACCCAACCAGTTCACCAATATACCGGGTAAGAACCCGGCGATAAACGCGGCGGCCCCAATAAACATGCTTTGCATTGAATACCCAAAGGGACGCTGCTGCTCATTGAGGTTGTCGGCTACAAAGGCACGGAATGGTTCCATACTAACATTGATGCATGAGTCAAGGATCCACAGCGTACCCGCTGCCATCCAGATGGCAGAAGCGTTGGGCATGATAAATAAAGCAAGTGAACTCAGGATGGCGCCGATCAAAAAGAAAGGTCTTCTGCGGCCCCAGGTGGGGTGCCAGGTACGGTCGCTGAGATAGCCGATAATCGGTTGTACCAACAGGCCGGTCATGGGTGCTGCCAGCCACAGTCCGGGTATTTGTTCGGCCGATGCGCCCAGGTATTCATAAATAGCGCTCATGTTGTTCATTTGTAACGACCAGCCAAACTGTATTCCAAAGAAACCGAAACACATATTCCAGATCTGCCAGAAGTTAAAATGGGGTTTTGACTGAATGGCCGTTTCGGTATCCAATACTATCGGGGATGGTTCCATATGCAATCGCTTTGAGTACGTGTAAGATACGAAAAGTAAGTTGACAAGTTCACAAGTTGATCAGTTGACAAGTTGATACCCTCTCTGCCTTCTGCCCTCTGCCTTCTGCCCTCTGCCTTCTGCCCTCTGCCCTCTGCCCTCTGCCCTCTGCACTCTGCCTTCTGCACTCTGCCTTCTGCACTCTGCCTTCTGCCTTTCCGTACAGTGTCCGTATCGAAACCGAACAGTTTCATACATCAGAATAATTGTATACTACTGATAATTACCCTTATAGCTTCCGGCATTTTTATGGTACTGGTTATACGTCACACCAAAACGCATCCCATGTTTAAAAGCTATCTAAAAATCGCCTGGCGTAACCTGCTTAAAAACAAGTTGCATTCCTTTATCAACATCACCGGGCTGGCAACCGGAATGGCAGTAGCTCTGCTGGTAGGTTTATGGATCTGGGATGAAGTGTCGTTCGACAGGCATTTTCGCAACCATGACCGGCTGGCACAGGTGCTGTGTAACCAAACCGATAAGGGCGAAACCTATACCGACAATTCCTTAGCAATGCCAGTGGGCGAAGCATTGCGTTCAAAATATGGACAGGATCTCAAATATGTATCCCTGGCCAGTTGGGAAAACGATTTTTTAGTGGAGGCTGGTGATAAAAAATTCGATCGCAAAGGGATGTGGGTGCAACCTGATTTTCCCGGTATGTTCACCTATTCTCTGGTTCGTGGTAACGCACAGGCTTTACAAGACCCTTCTTCGGTACTCATTTCCCAATCGTTGGCCAATGCTGTTTTTGCCGGCAACGATCCGTTGAATAGGATCATAAGACTAAACAACCAGTTCGATCTGAAGGTGGCCGGGGTGTTTGAAGACCTGCCCCGCAACACCAACTTTTACAATGTTCAGGTGCTTTTGCCCTGGGAGAACAAAGCAAACTGGTTAAACAAACAAACCTCCTGGAATAACCACTGCGGCCAGTTATTTATACAATTGAACGACAAGGTTGATCTCCCTGCCTTAAATGAAAAGATAAAAGCCATTCCCACACCGTATATAAAAGCATTCAAAGAAGAGATCATGCTGCACCCGTTTGATAAACTTCATTTATATACTGAATTCAAACAGGGTAAAGCGGTGGGCGGCCGCATTGATTTTGTATGGTTGTTTGGTATTGTGGGCGTGTTTGTATTACTGCTTGCCTGTATCAACTTCATGAACCTTTCTACCGCCAGAAGCACTGTGCGCGCCCGCGAGGTAGGCATTCGAAAAACAATCGGATCGCTGCGCATACAATTGATCACCCAATTCCTGGGCGAATCGATGATCGTTGTTTGCCTGGCGTTTTTCCTGGCGATCATGCTGGTACAATTGTCGCTGCCATTCTTTAATAACCTGGCCGATAAAGAGATCCCCATGCGGTGGACGAACCCCGTCTTCTGGTCACTGGCATTGTGCTTTATTTTGTTTACCGGACTGATTGCCGGCAGTTACCCGGCTTTTTATTTGTCCCGTTTCAAACCTGTAAAAGTGTTGAAAGGGGTTATACAAACGGGACGCTTTGCCAGTATGCCCCGCAAAATACTGGTGGTAGTTCAATTCACCGTTTCGGTAACACTGATCATTTGCACCATTGTTGTTTTTCTGCAGATCAATCATGCCAAAGACAGACCTGTTGGGTATAACCGCGCCGGACTGATCACCGTTAACATGAAAACACCGGAACTGCGGAAGAATTATAACGCCATACGTACAGATCTGCTGCAATCGGGTGTGGTAGAACAAATGGCCCGCTCAAGCCATTCTGCTACTTATTTCCCCAATAATAACGGCATCAACTGGCGCGGAAAAGATCCCGCCCAGGTAGTATTTTACAGAACAGTAACCGTATCGCCTGATTTTGGTAAAACCATTAACTGGCACATAAAAGAAGGACGTGATTTTTATTCGGATGTTCCTACCGATTCGGGATCTGTTGTATTAAATGAAGCCGGGGCACAAACAACCGGGTTAAAAAATATTGTGGGAGAGATCATTCAATACGGCGATAAAAATTATACCGTGGTGGGCGTTGTTGATAATATGGTTACCCAATCGCCTTATGAACCCGTTCCGCCAGCCATTTTCTTCCTCGATGGTTATCTGGGCATTATTACTATAAGAATAAAACCGGGCACCCCCATTCATCAGGCATTGGCGAAAATAGAACCGGTGTTTAAAAAGTATAATGCGGGCAACCCGTTCGAATACAAATTTGTCGACAACGAGTATGCTCAAAAGTTTTCGAATGAAACGCGCATAGGCAACCTCGCTACCTTCTTTGCCAGCCTCGCCATCTTTATCTCCTGTTTGGGTTTATTCGGACTGGCCTCTTTTATAACCGAACAACGCACCAAGGAGATTGGTGTCCGTAAAGTGTTGGGCGCCTCCCTATTTAATTTATGGCATTTGTTATCGAAGGAATTTACCCTGCTGGTAACTATCTCTTTATTGATCGCGATACCGATTGCCTGGTACGCTATGCATAACTGGTTACAGGATTACCAGTACCGGATCGAAATTTCGTGGTGGATCTTTGTAGCGACCGCGCTTGGCGCCTTACTGATCACACTGCTAACGGTAAGCTTTCAGGCCATTAAAGCCGCGATGATGAAACCGGTGAAAAGTTTGAAAACGGAATGAAAGGAAATGGGCAATGGTGAATAAGCAATGGGCCGCGACGCGGATTATTGCGCAGAGGTGTATTCCCATTGCCTACCAACAATAAAAAAGGTGAACCACCCTTTACAGATGATCCACCCTTACTCTTATGCTTGTCGCTTATATCACAAACCCATCAGGCAATATAGAGCCTTTCTTCACAACGACAATCCCGTCTTTGATGGTGTATAACGAGTGATCAGTATTTTCGAGGTGATTGCTGCCATTGATGCGCACATCGTTACCAATGCGGCAGTTTTTATCGATGATGGCATTGCGGATGTAACAACGTTCGCCGATACCCAGCTTCGGCAACCCTCTTTCCAGGGAATGCTGCATTTCTTCAATGGTCTCGAAGTAATCGGAGCCCATCACATAACTGCTCACCACGGTAGTACCGTGTCCAATACGGCTGCGGATACCGATCACGCTGTTCTCAATGCGGCTTGCATTGATGATGCTGCCTTCAGCAATGATGGTTTTTTCGAGCGTGGTACCGCTGATCTTAGCCGGCGGCAACATGCGGGCACGGGTATATACGGCGTTCCTGTTATCGAATAAATTGAATGGCGGAATATCCTGGGTGAGTGCGAGGTTGGCTTCAAAGAAGGAATAGATATGGCCGATATCGGTCCAGTATCCATCGTACTCATAGCTCATGATCTTGTGCACGCCGATCGATTTGGGAAGAATTTCCTTACCGAAGTCGGTAGCACCTTTATGTTCTTCCATTAACTGATCAAAGATCAGTTTACGGTTGAAGATATAGATACCCATGGATGCCAGGTATACCCTGCCCTGCTTTTGCATTTCAGGACTGGTTTCGCTTTTCCAGTCGGGCAACAGGTCCTGTTTGGGTTTTTCGATGAATGAGGTAATGTGGCCGTCTTTGTCGGCTTTCAGAATACCGAAATCGGAGGCTTCCTTGGCATGAACCGGAATGGTGGCAACCGAGATGGCGGCACCCGATTCGCGGTGTTTGTTGATCATGTCCTGGAAGTCCATCTGGTACAATTGATCGCCCGAAAGAACTAGCACGTATTCAAAATCGTGCTGGCTCAGGTGACGTAATGATTTGCGTACGGCATCGGCTGTACCCTGGTACCACGATGGATTATCGGGGGTTTGCTCTGCGGCCAGAATGTCAACAAATGCACTGCTGAAAATACTGAAGTGATACGTGTTCTTGATGTGTTTGTTCAGCGATGCCGAGTTGAACTGCGTTAAAACAAACATGCGGTTGATACCGGAGTTGATACAGTTTGAAATAGGTATATCTACCAAACGATATTTTCCGGCGATAGGCACTGCGGGTTTCGAACGGCTGGCAGTAAGGGGATAAAGTCGTGTACCGGCTCCTCCGCCCAGGATGACAGCAATCACTTGTTTGCTCATGGTTGTAAATTTTAACCTTCTTGTTCTTTTATTCCTTGTTCTAGTCTACTCTACTCTTCTTAAAGTTATACAATTATTGCGTTACTAACGACGAATAAAGTTGTATATACTGCTTCACACTGCTTTCCCAGCTGAAGTCGAGGTTCATCATTTTCTGCCTGATCGTTTTCATCCGTTCTTTATCGTGGTATACTTCGGCAGCACGCCATACCGCATGGGTAATATCGGGTACACTGGCATGGTTATAACAAATACCGTATCCATTCACGTCACCAAAATCGATAACGGTATCTTTTAACCCGCCGGTGCGGCGTACCATAGGCACGGTGCCATATCGCATGGAGTACATTTGGTTCAGTCCACAGGGTTCTACGCGTGAAGGCATCAACAAAAAATCAAGCCCGGCATACATGGTATGACTTAACCCTTCGTTATAACCGATGTATACGTTATAATCAGATTGCGATAATGGTTTTAGCGCTGATAACCGGGCTTCCACTTCGGGGAAACCGCTTCCCAATACGAGGAAGTTCATCCGGCGGCCAACAAAATAAAACGAATCGCTGATGACCTGGGGTAACAGATCGGCGCCCTTTTCGCCTACGAGGCGGCCTATGAAACCTATCAGAGGTTTATCATAGTCGAGGCCAAACTGATCGCACAACAGCATTTTATTTTTTGCCTTACCGGCTTCGTAATCGTGCTCTGTAAAATGATGTTGTAAATATTCATCCGTTTCCGGGTCCCATACCTTCGCATCGATGCCATTCAGGATCCCCACACATTTCCCTTTTTCATATTCGAACAGCGCTTCCAGCCCTGCACTCATCCATTTCAGCTCCTGCAGGTAACTGGGGCTTACAGTAGTTACTTTATCGGCGCATTTGATAGCGCTGGCCAGTGGGTTGATGGTATTGTTCCAGTCCAGCATTCCCCACTTCCACATATCCCATTGGGGAATGAGGATGCTTTTGCTCCAGGGCATCCAGCCCTGGTACTGGGCATTGTGAATGGTCAATACTGTTTTTACAGTGGAGAGCCCCCGGTATTTCAGACAATTTTTTGTCATAAAGGGGATCAACCCGGTATGGTGATCGTGCACATGCAGGATGTCGGGCTTTTTAGCCCAGGTATTCACCCAGTCGAGCACGCAGATCTGAAAAGCGGTGAAACGTTCGTTGTCGTCGTTGTAGCCATACACTTTTTCGCGGTCGAGCAACCCATTCACGTCAACCAGGTACAGTTCAAAACCCAGTTTATTGGTCTTTTCCTTGATGATCGTAAATTCAAACCACCAGTTGCCCATGTTGGTGCTGGCTTTGTGCACCACCTGCCATTCATTGGCATATAGAAATTTGGTACGGTACATGGGCATAACCACCCGGGCCGTGTGCCCCAGGTCATTCATGTATTTTGGTAAGGCCCCTACCACATCTCCCAAACCACCAGCCTTAGCAACAGGGTAACATTCCGCGCTTACGTGTAAAATATCCATTCTTAAATGTCGGGTTAATAGTAAAAAGGAAATGTGCGTTCAATATAGGAAGGATTTTGATTGAATGATGCAGTTCTATAAAAAATGATTACAAAACATTGCTTATATGATTCTTTTTATAGACTGATACCGGTTCCGGCAACAGAAATTTTCATGCCCGATGCGGCTAAAGCGGTATCTTGGCAATTGCTTTTGAAAAACGCTTAAAAAGGTAATTGATTTTGTGCAGCCGGTCCCCGGGGTAATTGGGGGGAAGCCTGTGGCAAAAACTTGTTATTTTTAAATCATCTTTTGACTAAAAACCAACCTTTCAATGAGTCAACAAACCAAATGGTCGCAATTTGCCGTACTTGTTTCTGTTTTCTTTTTCTGGGGATTCGTTGCTGCCAGTAACGACATCCTGATCCCCGTTTTCCGGGAAAAATTACACCTGGAGCCCTGGCAATCCCAGATGATCTCCTTTGCCTTTTATGTAGCTTATACTGTAGGTTCTGTTATTTACTACCTGGTTAGTAAAGCAACCGGTGGTGATATCTTAAATAAAATTGGTTATAAGAACGGTATTGCGTTGGGCCTGGTGATCTCCGCCCTTGGTACGCTGTTGTTTTATCCCGCTGCCCAAAGCGAGTCGTTCTTCATAATGATCTCTGGTCTTTTCATTGTTGGACTTGGTTTTTCCCTGCAGCAAACAGCTGCCAACCCGCTGGCCATTGTAATGGGTGATCCTAAAACCGGCTCACAGCGTTTAAGCATGGCAGGCGGTATCAATAACCTGGGTACTACATTGGGCCCAGTGGTGGTTAGTCTGGCCATTTTTGGTTCCGTGACCGAAGGTTCCAAAGTAGCTGATATTGGCGCGGTAAAAGTACCTTACCTCGTACTGGGTGCTGCCTTCATTCTGGTTGCCGTCATATTTAAATTCTCTCCTATTCCTAATCAGATCAAACACGATGAGGAAGTTGAATCGGATCCACTGGCTTTTACCCCCGCGGTAAAAAGCAGTGCGTTAAAATATTCGCAGCTTTGGCTGGGCATGATCGGCATTTTTATTTATGTGGGTGTAGAAGTGGCCACGGCCAGTAACCTGCCTCAGTTCATGAGCGAGCACGTAAAAGAAAACGGTTTGCCGTTCCCTACTGAAAAAATTGCCCCGTTTGTTTCGTTGTACTGGGCCAGTTTAATGATGGGCCGCTGGACGTCTTCCGTAGGCGCTTTTGGCTTTAGTGCTTCGGTTAAATCTGTGCTGCGATTCATTATGCCGTACCTCGCATTTGGCGTTTTCCTGTTGATCAATAAGATCGCTAACCACGATATTACTCCTTTTTATATTTATGCTGCGGTGATCGTTGCCCTGATCATCGGCGATCTGCTGAGCAAGGGAAATCCTGCCCGCCAGTTGCTGATCTTTTCGCTCTGTGGCATGACCGCCCTCATCATTGGTATGCTGAGCAATGGTATGGTAAGCGTATATGCGTTTACCAGCGTAGGATTGTTCTGCTCTACCTTGTGGCCCTGTATCTTCACGCTGGCTATTGCCGGTTTAGGACGTCATACCAATGAAGGCGCCAGCTTCCTGATCATGATGATCATGGGTGGTGGCTTTATAAGTCTGTTACAGGGCTGGCTGGCCGGTGGAAACTTACTCGGCATTCAGGCCTCTTTCATTGTAGGCGTTTTCTGTTTTGCCTACCTGGCATTTTATGCCATTCGTGCCAAGGCCATTTTGAAGGCCCAGGGTATTGATTATGACAAATTGGAAAGCGGTGGAGGCCATTGATACACGAATTGTGTAACAATGATGGTATCTTCATAGCGCAATATGGTCCGCAGGGGCTTTTTATGACTGAAAATTGAAACTGAATTATAGAGCAATGAGACAACAAGAATATGCCATAGGAATTGATATTGGCGGCACCAACACAGTTTTTGGGATCGTAGATCACCGGGGCGATATTTCGTACCGGGGTGCCATTTCAACCCGTAAGCACAGTAACATTTCTGATTATATCGATGAACTGGCCATAGCCCTGGCTCCGGCTATCGACCATGTAGGCGGCATCAATTACATCCGTGGTATGGGTATTGGCGCCCCCAATGGAAATTATTACAAAGGGACTATTGAATATGCCCCGAATTTACCCTGGAAAGGGCTGGTACCCCTGGTACAGCTCATGAACGATAAATTCGGCGTTCCCTGCTCCCTTACCAATGATGCCAACGCAGCCGCAGTAGGTGAAATGATGTATGGCGTGGCCCGTGGTATGCGCGATTTCATTATGATCACCCTGGGCACGGGCGTAGGCAGCGGCATTGTGGCCAATGGCCAGCTGATCTATGGACACGACGGTTTTGCCGGCGAACTGGGCCATACCACCACCATCCCCGGCGGCCGTTTACACAAGGGCACCGGTTTACGTGGTTCGCTGGAAGCCTATGCTTCCGCTACCGGCGTGGCATTGACCGCTAACGAATTCCTCGACCGTGACCCCAAACGCGACAGCCTGCTGCGCAATTATGCCAAAGAAGAAATCGATTCCCGCATCGTATATGATTGCGCCATCCAGGGCGATGCGATCGCTCAGGAAGTATACCAGTTTACCGGTGAGGTACTGGGACTGGCACTGGCCAATTTCGTCATGTTCTCATCGCCCGAAGCCATCATTCTATTCGGGGGCATGACCAAAGCCGGCGACCTGATTTTGAAACCTACCCGCGAGCACATGGAAAAAAACCTGCTCCCGATTTTCCAGAACAAGGTAAAACTGTTGTTCTCTGAATTAAAAGAAGCCGATGCGGCGATTCTTGGGGCAAGTGCGTTGGTGTGGGAGGTGAAGGCGGATAAAGTAGTTTAGTTGACGAGTTAACCAGTTAACCAGTTGACGAGTTCAACGCAAGTTGAATCTCCATAAAAGTGGCTGGTTGACGACGGAAGAATAAAAGAAAGGGCGCATGCAGTTTAAAACCTGCCTGCGCCCTTTCTTTTATCAAATTTTCTTATCTTCTTACTTCAGGCATTTTCATGCCTCAAGAATCGCTTTTTATCAAAATTTATCTTATCAACCCCTGCATTCCTGGTTAACTCGTCAACTTGTTAACTCGTCAACCCATCAACTACATCTTCTTCCTCCGCTCCTTCTTAATAACCATAAACACACTCGCCACCGGCCGCTCCCCTTCCTTATCCGCCGGCTGAATAGTTTCTTTTCCATTTATAAGCATACAACTGCTGCCGCCGCCATCGAGGTTGATGGCTTCTTCACAGCCCAGCTCCACTAAAATGCGGGCCGTTTCGTCGAGCGTGGCGCCTTCGGCCACACCGGGATTGCGGCCCTGTATAACCAGGATAATCAACCGGTGATTATGGGTATAACCGATAGCCGTACGCGGATGCTGGTCGTTCCGTTCAAAGGCGTACAGTTGTTCTTCTTTATTGGTAATGAATACCGCGCCTTCCTGTACCAGTACCGGGCCGCCACCAATGGCGGTATGCATTTTCCACCAGTTCCATTGTTCAATGGTGTGCAGATCGGCAAAGGACGGGTCGGGCCTGCTGCCTTTGGCAATAATGGGATGGGTTTGAAACCCATAAGGCCATCGTTTGGCCGAGTCAGTGAACAGCCAGGCTACATCGGCCAGTCTTTTTTTAGTAATACCGAATGCACTGCGGGTAGCATAATAAAATGAATCGTTGAACAGGCTTTTCAGGGCCGGAATATTGTAAGAAACCATCTTCCCCTCGCGGATGATCACGTTCAGGTTCTGGTTGGTTTGATAGGAGAAATATCCGCCATTTACGACGATATAGGGCTTATGTTCGCGGTTATAGTATTGAGTAGGTGTATAACTGTTACCGGCGCCCGTTTGGGTGGTAAAGTCGATCTGTTTGTCTTTCAGTTTTACTTCAACGCAAAAGGCTTTGAAGGGGCGGCCGTTTAAGGAGTCGGAAGTTTTAAAAACGCGGATGGCGCGGGGCAGGCTGTCAAATTCGTCATTGGCCTTTTTCCAGTGCAACTGGGCGAAGCCGATTGCAGGTAAAAGGCAGATCGTTAGTAATATTGAGTATGCAATTCGCAATATTCAGCAGTAAGAAGTATGAAGTACGAAGTAAGAGGCAGGAGGCAGGAAGCATGAAAATCTGTATTTCTTACCTCCTGCTTCTTACTTCTGTATTTTTCAACTGTTCAATACTTTTTATCTACAGGCGTATTAATTAAGATATCATCATCTCTTTCTGCTTCAGCCACTGTTCCTTGCCGTAACCTGGAATAACGTGTTTTTCGCTGTGATAAGAAGAACGAACCAGCGGACCGCTTTCCACATAGTCGAAGCCGATGTTATACCCAAACTCACGGAACTCGGCAAATTCGTCGGGGTGTACAAACCGAAGTACCGGTAAATGCTTTTTGGTAGGTTGCAGGTACTGACCAAGGGTAATTACATCCACGCCGCTGTTACGCAGGTCCTGCATGGTTTGCATTACTTCCTCTTTGGTTTCACCCAGTCCGCACATGATACCGCTTTTGGTGCGCATGCCACCTTCTTTCAGTATTTTCAACACTTCCATGCTGCGGCGGTATTTTGCCTGAATACGTACCTGGCGCGTAAGGCGCTCAACGGTTTCAATATTGTGTGATACTACTTCGGGATGCGCATCGATGATCCGTTGAATATCTTCAGCCTTTCCTTTGAAATCGGGGATCAGCGTTTCAAGCGTAGTATCGGGAGTTAATGCTTTTACAGCTTTAATGGTATTGTGCCAGATGGTACTGCCGCCATCTTTCAGTTCATCGCGGTCAACCGAGGTTAACACGGCGTGTTTCACTTTCATCAGGTGGATGGCTTCTGCCACGCGCTGGGGTTCATCCCAGTCCACGGAATCGGGACGGCCGGTAGCAACTGCGCAAAAACCACAGCTGCGGGTGCACACATTACCCAGGATCATAAAGGTGGCGGTGCCTTCGCCCCAGCACTCACCCATATTGGGACAATTGCCGCTTTCGCAAATGGTGTGCAGTTTATGCGTATCAACCAGGTTGCGTACGTGCCGGTAGTTTTCGCCGGTAGGTAATTTTACACGCAGCCAGTTGGGCTTTTTTACAACGGAGTTCGATTCATTTACACTACTGATAACTGGTAATTCCTGCATATGTCTAAATATTCTGATTAAACCTTAGGGTGTTTCCATATCAGGTATATTAACACACCAAAACCCAAAAGGTTTTCTGTAACAAATTGATAGCTAAATAACTACTAAATAAATAGGGTTCAATTCACTTACAAAAATAACATAAAAACTGGTTCCCGGGGCTTTTAGTTATCCCGTAAGAGGGTATAAATCAAGGGGCAGAAGGCAGAGGGCAGAGAAAGGAAGAAGAACAGTCAGCCTTTTTTCTTTTTTACAGCTTTACTCTACGAGACGCAGGCGAGAAAACGGCAGACGGCAGACGGCAGACGGCAAACGGCAAGCGGCAAACGGCTCGCGAACTTTGCAATTAATGATCCAATTTAATAACCTTAGTAATCTAATAGCCTATAACCAATAACCTGAAATCTGGAACCTGGAACCTCCCATTGCCCATTGCCTTTTCCTACTGCCTACTGCCTTTATCTCTGCCCTCTGCCTTCTGCCCTCTGCCCATTGCCTTTAAAAAAAGGTGGGCCACTCATTAAGAATGACCCACCTTAATATGTTTAAGTTCCCCTTTAGGGCATCACTTTCGCTTACCCAGCAACAGGGAAATATAGGCATTGAAGAAAAAGTTCTTCTCGGGGTTATAGGCCATTTGAGCTACTTTCTGAATATAATATTCGGCATTCAGTCCCACTTCTACTGCCGCTACGGTTTCGTTAAAGCGGCCATAATCGAAGCGGAGGGCGCCCTTGGCATGTAATCCATATTTAGGCTGCACCTTGTCCCAGCCAACAGTAAAACCGGAAGCACCCTGCTCCAGGTAACCGCTGTCGGTAATTTCGGGATAGGTTTTGCGATAGCGTTGTTGCGCCTGGTCTATCACGTCAACATAATACGGCTTTTGTAACCCAACGCTGATACCACCGGTATAAATGGCCATTACGCCAACCCCGTTTTTGTTGCCCTTGCCACCAATAATGCGTTGCTGGCCGGCACTGAGTTTTACCTGGTAAAAGTTATTGAGCTTGCCGAAAATTACGCTGTTGAAGTTGAATCCATTCAGCAGCGAGGTGCGCTTTTCTTTCTTATGCTTTTTTTCGTTGATCTCTATTTGAAAGATGTTAGCCACCCGCGCGCTTTTAAACCGTCCTATTTCATAGGAAAGCCCATAGCCATCGGTATTAAGCTTAATACCGAAGATGTTTTGTTTGTTGAAAATAATTTCCCCTTCTTCTTCTTGTTTTACCAGGGCATTGATCCTTTCTTTTCTAGCGGCCTGTTTGTCTTTTTTTGCTGTTGGCGATTTGGGTGTAGGGTTATCTTGCGCCCATGTTTCGGAAGCAAGGGTACCAGCCAAAAGGAACAAAACAATTTTCTTCACTGGCTATGATTTGATTATTAGACGTAAATTTAAGGTAAAAATATACATAATGACCTCAACAGTAGTTTACGAAGGAAATCTGCGAACGGTTTGTACACACGAAAAATCCTTATCCACTTTTGAAACTGATGCGCCACCGGATAACCAGGGACTGGGCGAACGTTTTTCCCCTACCGACATCGTGGCAACCGCCCTTGGATCCTGCATGCTAACGATCATGGGTATCAAAGCCCGCGAAATGAACGTCGATATAAAAGGCATTAAAATAGACGTGGAAAAGATCATGAAGGCCGAACCCCGCCGTATTGGTGGCATAAATTTAACATTTCATTTCCCAAACACCCTGCAGGTGGATGAAAAACAAAAGACAATTTTTGAAAGAGCAGCCAATACCTGCCCGGTTATGTACAGCATTCACCCCGATATTGAAGTAAAGGTGACCTTCAACTGGAAACCCGAAATGATCCTGGGATAATTACTATTGGGAAATTAATTAATATATGACCGTTCCGGTTGAACCGGGACGGTTTTTTTATTGATTAAAACAACCTTTGTGGCTCGAAATACTTCTACCATTCATATCATTATAAAATACATTCAATCGCACAAATTGCTATTTAGTATGAAAAAATGGGCATCGCTACTTTTCTTATTATGTACACTTGTTGTTACTTCTCAGGCCGCCGTTCGGCTGCCTGCGGTTATCTGCAGTAACATGGTTTTACAACAGCAGTCAACCGTAAAACTATGGGGCTGGAGTGCTCCGTTCGAAAAAATTGTTATTACCACCAGCTGGAATAACCATTCAGATACCCTGAAAGCCACCAACAATGCCAACTGGTTAAAAAACATTCAAACACCGGCTGCCGGTGGCCCGTACACTATCACCATCAAAGGCAGCAATACCCCCGCTCCTATTGTACTGGAAAATGTAATGATCGGCGAAGTATGGGTTTGCTCAGGCCAGTCGAATATGGAATTTGGCTATTACAATAAGATACCTGATGTGGCGGCCGAACTGCCTACCTGTTACAATCAGAACATCCGCTTTTTTGCCATCCCTAAAACAACCGCTGCCAATCCACAGGATGATTGCGCCGCTAAATGGACCGTGTGTGACAGCAACACGCTCAAAACCTTCAGCGCCGTGGGTTATTTCTTTGGGAAGAAACTGAACAAAGACCTGAATGTGCCCATTGGTTTGATCAATTCAAACTGGGGTGGCACACCGGCCGAAGTATGGACGCCCGATTCGCTGGTAAACAACGATGCAGAACTGAAAGGCGCCGCCGGCAAATTAAAAACTAATGGCGGCGGCTGGCCCATTACCCCGGGCTATACTTATAATGCCATGATCAACCCTATCATTAATTATAACATAGCAGGTACCATTTGGTACCAGGGCGAAAGCAATACCGAAACCAACGGCTCCTATGCCAAACTGTTTACTACCATGATCGACAGCTGGCGCAAAGCCTGGGGCAAGGAATTTCCTTTCTATTATGTAGAGATCGCTCCTTTTAAATATGCCATCCCACAGATCGGTGCCCTGTTGCGCGAGCAGCAAACAAAGGTGATGTCGCTTCCGCAAACAGGCATGGTGGTTATTACCGACCTGGTTGCCGATACCAACAATATTCACCCTACCAATAAACACGATGTGGGTGCCCGCCTGGCTAACTGGGCCCTGCACGATACCTATAAAAAAGAAGGGTTTGCCTATAAAAGCCCTATGTACAAAAGCATGGAGGTTAAGAAGGGCAAAGCATACCTCAGCTTCGATAATGCACCTGCAGGCTTGATGTCGACCGGAAAAACAATCACTGAAGTATATGTGGCCGGGGCAGATCAGCAATTCTACCCTGCTGAGGCAAAAATAGAAAACAACCAGCTGGTAGTATGGAGTAAACTGGTGAAAGAGCCGGTAGCCGTACGCTATGGTTTTACCAATACGGCCATGGGTAACTTATTTGGGAAAGAAGGATTGCCGGTAAATCCTTTCAGGACTGATTCCTGGTAATTCAGTTTAAGGTTGAAAGTTTAAGGTTGAAAGTTTAAAGATCGATGTACGTTGACTTTAAACTTTCAACTTAAAACTTTAAACTAATAAATTCGTCCCCTGCCTTCCGCTGTTTTTATCAACTCTTCGGCAAGGGTATCATCAAACACCTCTTCCCGGTTGGCCAGTACTTCCCTGAGAATATCGTGAATAGTGACAATTCCCATAAACTTCTTTTCATCGATCGCCACCAGGTAGCGGGCTTTGCTCCTGATCATCAGGATCATGCAATGCTCCACCGTTTCTTCGGGGCCTACCACGGGTAAATCGGTGGTCATTACTTCCTGAACATGGGCCTCTTTACTGCTGCGGCCTTTTAAAACAACATTGCGACTGTAATCCTTCTCCGAAAAAACGCCTTTGTACGCATCCCCATCCATTACGATCAGGTAACTCAGGTTTACCTGCTCAAGCAGATGCAGGGCATCGATCACTAAAGCATCGGGCCTAATGATATTCTCCGGACGCGGTTTACTCGCAATAAGATCGTCTACCGTTCTCATGAAATGAACATTTGTTTAAAGTTCGTATTTTATTTTATTCGACCATACTATAAAACAGGGGCCGAACTACATATTCGCGATAAATTTATTACATAATTGGATAGAGCTTTCATGAACTGTCCTGATTCATCGGGATGGGCATTGGGAGGTAAACCGATAGTGGATAAAAAACGCCTATTTTCGCACCCATCTAAAATCGCAAACCATATGAATGTCCAGGAACTGTTCAACCAGGCCGTTTCCCGCAGCAAAACCCTAACCGAAAAACCGGGCAACGACGTACTGTTACAATTATACTCCCTCTACAAACAGGCTACCGAGGGCGATGTGAATGTAGACCCGCCGGCCAATGCATTCGATTTTGTGGGCAAAGCCAAATTCAATGCCTGGGAAGGCCTGAAAGGCAAGTCGAAAGAAACAGCGATGCAGGAATATATTGACCTCGTCGATAAACTGAAATAGTTAACAGGGTCAATCAGGTGAATGTTGTAAAACCCGGTCATATGCCTCGTTAATCTGCCGGCCAATTTCAGCATAGCTGAATTTGCGACCGGCATTTTCGGCAATTGTTACCCGGCTGAACCGGTTATAGTTGTTCTTCAGCTGCTGCATAGCTTGTAACAACTCCGTTTCATTACCCACAGTTATCAGCAGGCCGTTGTTATCATCAATCACTTCGGGAATACCACCTGTTTTTGTTGAGATTACCGGTAATCCGCAGCACAGCGCTTCAATAATTACACAGGGCATGGTTTCGATATTGCTGAATAAGATCAGCGCATGGGCCTGCCGCAGGTTTGCAGCCACTGATTCGTAAGGGAGCTGGCCGGTTAAAATGACCGCCGTATTTAACAATCCCGAATCAGCAACCATTTCATGGATCTCGTTAGTATAGCCCCCAACCAAGACCAATTCACAGTCGGGTTGTTGTTTATTCAAAGCGCAAAATGCGCGAACGATACCTGCTACATTTTTATGCGGCCCCATTTCCGATACATGAATAAACCTGATCTTGTTTTGTGAAAGTGGCGCATAATAAAACAGACCGGTATCAGCCACATTGTAAATAACCGAAAAGTCTTTTTTTACTACCCGCTCATTTATGGAGGTGCCCAGGTTGTTGCTAACCGGTAAAAATACGCTGGCTCCTTTTATTATTTTTTGTGTATAGTGTTTGAAGTAAAATGAACGGTGGCTGAAACGGTCATCTACGATATCGTTATAAATGCCATAATGTTCGGTGCATACATATTTAATACCATAGGTGCGTTTTAACCACAATGCAATTAAACCGGCCTTGACAGGCACCTGCACATGCACCAGGTCAGGCTTACCATGCTTTTCAATAAAGCGGGAGATCAACTGTTTGTAGGTGCTGAAGTACTTTTTCCAGGATAACAGCCGGGACAAAAACGAAGGACTTTTATAATAGGCGATGGTTTCATGCAAATTCCCATTTTGCCGTACCACTATTTCCTGGCTGTTATTAAGCGACTTGTCCTTTACAACAAAAAAAACATGTATTTCGGCATACTGCGAGGTGGCTGTAGCCATTCGTTGAATGAAATCACCATCGAAAGGCTGTGTTTTATTAGGATACCAGCTGGGAAGCCACAGTATTTTCTTCATAAATGGTAAAAAAAAGGACCGGGAACGGGTTTCCGCTTAATAATTTAAAAATATTATGTTTGTAACGTTTATGACACTTAACGGCAAAAACACATCCTGTTGTCAAACTTAAAGAAAAACTTATCATATATATATATTTTATCGCTTAGCCAGCTTCTTTTTCCCCTGATCTCCATCCCCTATATTTCCCGGGTATTAGCGCCGGAGGGCATAGGACAAGTAGGTTTTATTGATTCCCTCACCTGTTATTTTATCACGTTTGCCGAATTTGGTATTGTAACCTATGGCATTCGTGAAATAGCCAAACACCGCAATGATCCTGTTTTTTTGAAGAAGCTGTCGGCTGAGTTGCTGGTGTTACATATGATCACGTCTGCTGTTGTGCTGGTGGTTTACGTGCCCGTGGTATTTTTGCTGTGGCATAAGATCGGTGATGTGCGTTTGTTGTTGTTCTCCCTGTCCTTTTTTGTAGCCAGTTTTTTTTCGTGCGAGTGGTATTTTGCAGGACTCGAACGTTTCCGGTTTGTTGCTATCCGCAACCTTGTTTGCCGGGTGCTTGGCCTTATCTCCATCTTTGTGCTGGTCACCAAACCAACTGACTATTACATTTATTATGGCATTATTACAGCTTCCACTATAGCTACTTTACTTTGGAACACCATCACGCTGCTTAAGGAACAACCCTTGTCGTTTAAACAGGTGAACTGGAAACAGCACCTGCGCCCGCTGTTTGTTGTTTTTCAGGTAGCGATCCTGTTCAGCGCCACCCTCTGGCTCGATAATATATTGCTTGGCTTTTTAGGCGGCGCTGTTGCCTTGGGCTATTATACCTTTGCAGCCAGGGTAATTCGTATCACTTCAGCGCTGCTCACCGATAGTATGTGGGTATTGTTCCCACGCATGGTCTCCCTTTTACAACACGAAAGCCAGGAACGTTTTGCCACTACCAACCTCCAGTCGATCCGGCTTTTTACCACCCTGGCCATCCCTTTAAGCGTGGGCCTGTTTTTATTGGCAGAACCATTTACGGCATTATACTTTGGACCCGCTTTTAACCGGGTTTACATCGATATCAAAATGCTTTCCTTATACCCGTTTATCAAAGGTTACAGCGTGTACCTCACCAAACAAATGCTGCAACCTTTCGGGCACGATAAACTGGTGGTAAAAGGATTGTTGACAGGGTTTATTGTACTGGTGATAAGCATGCTGGTGTTATGCCCTTTGTGGCAGGATATGGGGGCCTGCCTGTCATTGTTGTTATCTGAAATAGTAGTTGTGGTTTATTTTACCTGGTGGCTGCGTAAGCAGTATGCGCATATGCAGCTTTTTGATTTCACCACCTTACTGCAGGCTGCCGGCACTTCCTTAGTGTTTATTCCTATAGTGTATTTTACAAAGCGCATAGGTATACATACCCTGCCACAATTCTTCGTTATGGTAATGGGTTGTATTTTAGTTTACTTTGTTGTTCAACTGGTTATTTGCCGCAATAAGTTGTTGCTGCAGGTTTACCAATCCGGTCTTAAAATAATAGGGATCAGTAAAAATGTATAATCGCATTAAACCTTTTGCAGGGATAATTCCAGTTGCGCCAGATCCTTTTGGGAAATGTCTTCTTCCATTTTTTTGAAAATGAACTCATCTTCAAAATGACAGTGTTGGTCAACCAGCTTAATGAAGGCTTTATATAAATAATAGTCTTCGTCATTGCGGTTTAGCCGTTCTGCCAACAGGCGAATGGTTTCGTGTTCGCGTTTTAAGATGTTCATGAAGGGAAATGGGAATTGATGCTTCAACAAAAAAGGAAATAATATCGCCTCTTCTGCATCCACATGCTTTTGGAGCTCGTTTTTCCAGAATTGAACGATCCGTTGCCGGATGCCTGATTTATCGCGTTGCTGCTGGATGTCTTTTAGAAACTCACGGCACTTAAGCCGATCTTCCTTGTGCTGCCAGGATAATACCTGTAATGCCTTTGAATGTTCCATAAACAGATCCTCCCGTTTTTGCTTAAACAAAGATCACTCCATTCATGGACAATGGGGATAAGTTAACCTATTTTAACAGCTAATTTACATTAGTGAAAACGGGCAAAGGGCAGCAGGCAGAGGGCAGAGAAAAGAGCCGTTGTAAGGCTGAAGCCGTCACGACCAGGACGTCTACGCTGCCGCGAAGAAGTGTATTTATCTCTGCCTTCTGCTCTCTGCCTTCTGCCCTATTTTAAACTATTTATGATCGTAATAAACTCACCTGCATTTAAAGAAGCGCCGCCAACCAGTCCGCCATCAACATCAGGACAGCTGAACAATTCTTTCGCATTATTGGCTTTTACGCTGCCACCATATAAGATGGAAATTTCATCGGCAGTTGCTGCACCATATTGTTTGGCCAGCACACTGCGCAAAAAGGCATGCATTTCCTGTGCCTGTTCGGAAGTAGCGGTTTTACCGGTACCAATTGCCCAAATTGGTTCGTAGGCTATCACAATACGTTTGATGTCTGCCTCTGATAAATGGAACAGGGATTCTTTTAATTGGGTTTCCACATAACTGTTCTGGGTGCCGGCTTCGCGAATGTTCAACGGCTCGCCACAGCAGAAGATGGGAGTGATATTGTATTGCAGGCACAGATCCAGTTTCTCGGCCAGCATTTTATTCGATTCCTGAAAATATTCACGGCGCTCGCTATGTCCCAGCACGCAAAATTGAATACCGATCGATTGCAGCATTTCAACTGATACCTCACCGGTATAAGCGCCGGATTTTTTATTATAACAATTCTGGGCAGCTACAAAGTAGTTGTTCTCTTCTTCGGTTTCACTTTTTGCCATAATGAGGTAAGGGAACGGAACAGCAAAAATGGTTTGCTGGTGTGCTTTCAATTCAATGTTGGCAGAAAGGATCTCATCGAGTAACTGTTCACCCTGTTGGTAGGTACAATTCATCTTCCAGTTAGCCGCTGCAATTTGTTTGCGCATAAGAAATCGTCTTTTTTAGTGGTGAAGGCTTTTATGATTGCCCAAAAATATGTTTCAATTGAGTTATTTCGACTTCTGTGAGCTCCTGATTTTTTAATTTTTTCCAATTGCGGATATCTGACAGGGCTTTTTCAAATTCATACAGGCTCAACCCCTTGTTGCCCCAGGTAAAATTGGGGATGAATTTGGGGGGCATGCCTTCGCCAAATACATTGGCGCATACGCCCACCACCGTTCCGGTATTGAACGAGGTATTGATGGCGGCCCGCGAATAATCACCCATCAGTAAACCGCATTTGAGCCCGGCTTTCAGGTATTCACGGCTATGATAATGCCATACATTCACTTCGCTGGCGGTATTCTTAATGTTTGAATTGGAGGTACCGGCGCCGAGGTTGCACCACTCGCCTAATACCGAATCGCCCAGGTAACCGTCGTGCGCCTTGTTGGAATAAGCAAACAAAATGGAGTTTTTGATCTCGCCACCTGCCAGGCAATACGGGCCAATAGTGGTGGCGCCATATATTTTAGCGCCCATTTTTACCAGCGCGCCTTCGCCCAGCGAAAAAGGCCCCCTGATCAGCGACCCTTCTAATATCTCTGCGTTTTTCCCAATATAAATGGGACCGGTTGATGCGTTCAACAGGCAATGGCTCAGGATGGCGCCCGTTTCAATAAATATATTGTCAGGACTAACAGTTTGTACGGTTTCGGGGATAGGCGCAGAAACCCGATTATTGGTAAGCAAGGTAAAGTCTTCCCGCAGGGCCCAGTCGTTAAATTGAAAGATATGCCATGGGTATTGAATGATCTTTACCAGGCTGTAATCGGGTTCCCGGGTTGGTTCCGGGTCACCATTGCCTTCAAACATCGATTCAATAAAAGCTTTGGTTGGAATAATGTTAGCGGCAAATACAATGGCGTCGGCCGGTGGTTGCTCATCCTTCTTCAGGATATATACAGGCTGGTTCAACAGGCGTTCCCATTTCTCCCTGATGGTAAGGATACCGATACGGATATCGGCCACAGCGCGGGTTTGGGTAAAAGGATATAAATGATCTGCAACTTCTTTATCTGACAGAAAGACCCGTTTGTTCATATTTCTTGGTTCTGAGCCAAACTTAAGTCATTTTTCAGTTAACCACAGCGAATTGGTGTTGGAATAGTAGCTTAATGGCCCGGGTATTCCCTAAGTATTGCCTGAGAGTTGCCTGGGAATGGCCTTGGGACAGTATATCCCTGTAGAGTACCCAGGCTATCCCGGTGCAATACGCAGGCAATCTGATTACCATTATGGTACCATTACACTGCTATCTGCAATACTATTTGGAAGAATGCTGCGAAGCTGTTGGAGAAATGTTTGTGGAGGGGCTAAAACAAAAATCCCCTTCCTTAGACAAGGAAAGGGAAAGTATAGCCATGAAAAACAAAAATGTTTGTATTGAAATTACGCTTTTTATTTTTTCTTTTCGTAACGTTTCTTGAATTTATCAATTCTACCCGCAGTATCTACCAGTACATTTTGGCCGGTAAAGAAGGGGTGAGACATATTTGAAATTTCCAATTTGATCAGAGGATATTCGTTGCCGTCTTCCCATTTCACAGTTTCTTTAGTAGGCGAAGTAGAACGGCTGAGGAACTGATGCCCGTTACTCATATCTTTAAAAACAACGAACCGATAACTTTCAGGATGAAGTCCCTTTTTCATAACTCTTTGATTTTTAATTGTACACCGATTTTGCGGTATACCCTGTTATTGTAAATATTATACTGGTTTTAGCAGCAAAGCCGCAAAATTAGCCTTCCGGTATAACTCCGCCAAATTAAATTTAATTCCTGACTTTTTTAATAATTTATTAAAGAAAAAAAGAAAATTAATAAACCGGCGGGTAAAAATAAATTTTTTCAGGCAAGAAATAAAAAAGAAAGCACCGGATCCATTTTATACCTGCTACGAGCACGTATAACCTGTGTACCCAATGCTTTCCGCTAATCGCATTGAACCATTTTACTAGCCTACTGCGATTTTCTATATCTAAGATACTTATTATATAATTTCCATTCCAAAATATCCGGACTGTTGTTATGCACCTGTTGTGCACCCGGTTATCCACATCGAAAACATCTCTTAGCTGTAAGCAGTATGGCTTATAGCTAACTTCTCATATTCTCATACTGTAATGGAATGCCCAATTCGGCGCCGCGGCACAGGGCAATTACTTCCTGCAGGTCATCGATCTTTTTGCCGGTTACCCGTACCATATCATCCATAATGGAGGCCTGTACTTTTAATCCGGAATCTTTGATCAGTTTTACCACTTTTTTGGCGTCTTCCTGTTTCAGTCCGTTGCGAACTGATACTTCCTGTTTGGTCATTTTGCCGCTTTGGTACGACTCTTTGCTGAGGTCGAACGCTTCGGGGGCAATGTTTTGTTTGTGTGCCCGGTTGATCAATACATCGATCAGCTGGCGCATTTTCATGTCATCTTCTGTTTCAATGTTGATCTTGAACTCTTTCTTATCGAGTTTGATCTCCACGTGTGAACCTTTAAAGTCGAAACGATTGGTGATTTCCTTGGTGGTAACATTCACTGCATTGTCCAGTGCCTGTGCATCCACCTTGCTTACAATGTCAAACGAAGGCATAGCGTAAAATTTTAAAAAAAGGGGCGTGCCGAACTAACGGAACGAACTACGAAAGTAGGGAAAAACTGGTTACCGGTTGCGAGTTACCTGTTACCGGTTGCTTGTTCACGGTTTCTGGTTATCAAACCCACCCCTGCCCCTCCCAGGAGGGGATTCCTTAAAACAAGCGCTGCCCATACCTACCGCCTTTCTTTTCTGCCCTCTGCCTTCTGCCCTCTGCCTTCTGCCTTCTGCCCTCTTCCTATTGCTGTCCTCCCCCGGCCCGGTTCTGTTCATCGGTAACGCCGCTGGTCCGGCGGCGGGCCTGGGCTACCGAACTTTTACCAAAGCGGTAACTGAAAGTGGCGGTTATATTCCTGTTGTCCCACTTGTTGAATATTTTTACATCGATATCGCTGTACAGCGTGCGTCCCCTGAATTGCTGCCAGTGAAACGGGTCGCGCATGTTTAATCGCACGGTTCCCTTTCCTTTCATTACCAGTTTTTGCGCACCCACGTTCATAAAATACATAGGGTCGGAAATCGTGAGCTGTTCTATTGTTTTGCCCCGGTACCAGCCGCTCAGCTCTGCACTCCATCCCTTTTTAAAACTGAAATTGTTACTAACGTTTATCGTTGCCGAAGTATAATCCAGGTTAATAGGATCGTTGTTACCGGTGTAGGAATTATAATAAATACCCTCATACCGGTTGTTGAACACATTTACAAACAGATTCACGCTCCAGCCCTTTACCGGCGAAAATGGCGCATTCACGGCCACTCCAATATTCCTGAGCCGGGCTACATTATCCGTGGTCAGGTAAGTGATCCTTTTTTCCGTATTCTGTTTTAACAGCTGCGAAATCACATCGTCGGTGATCGTGTAGTTAAAGGTAGTAGTGAATTTACCATTGAGCGTATGACGCAATTCAAAATTATTGGCATACTGCGGCATCAGGTAAGGGTTTCCCTGGCGGTATTGCAGGGAATCGATGAACCAGATGAACGGATTAAGGTCCTGGTAATTGGGCCGCTCAATGCGCCGGCCGTAAGAGAAGGTGAATGCATGTTGTTTATTAACCTCATAATTGACGTACCCCGTAGGAAACAGGTTGGTGTAATTCCGGGTAAAACCTGAATCGTTGGTAACCTGGTTTCCCTTTGCTATTGTATTTTCAACACGCAGCCCTACCTGGGCGCTCCATTTCTTCTTCCATTTCTTATTCAGGCTTACATACCCGGCATTGATGTTTTCCTCATAAATAAAATGGTTGCTGCGGTTATCGGGTTTCCAGGTACCATCGTCGTTGCGCTGGTAATCTACCTCATTGTCGTTCTTTACAAAGCTTAGTTTAATACCGGCATCAAAACGAAGGTTGTTCTTAAGCGGATGTACATAATCGCTTTTTACAGAAACGATGTTTATGATACCCGGAATGTCGCCGAATAAGGTCAGGCTGCCCAGACTGCTGCCATTGCCATCGTAAATGGAAGTGTACAGGGTGTTTTTAGACCTGTTGGAATAGCCAATATAATCCAGGTCAACCGTAAGCTCCCGGCCGGCTGAATCGAAAGCATGTTTGTAATTGATATTGGTTGAATAATTAAAGAAATTAACCTTATTGGTATTATACGTGGCCAGTACCGATTCTGTGCTGCCATCGGGATGGCTGATTACCTGGTTGCTGTAAGGTGTGGGACGGCCAAAAAAGCCAAACCCGTTCAATACAATACCGAAAACATTCTTTTTGTCGGCATAGTAATCAAAACCCAGTTTCAGCGTATGGTTGTTATTGTGGAAATCAAAATTGGTATGCGTATAGGAAGTGGAGTTCAGGGAACCGTCTTTTTCATAAAATCGGCGGGTTAGGTCAAGGAAGTTATTCCCTTCGCGATAGTTGTAGTTGTAATTCCCAAACAGGTTCCATTTTCCCTTGCGATAATTGATATTGATGCTGCTGGTGCTCCTTAATGGGAATAGCCATTCATTGTCCCGTTTAAAAATACCAACGGTACCGCCCTGGGTGATGCTGCCATTAAACCCTTCGTTAAGGCTTTTCTTTGTTTTTATGTTGATGATACCCGAATTGCCGCTGGCCTCGTAACGGGCCGGCGGGTTGGTCATGATCTCTATCTGGTCAAGCGCCGAGGCCGGCAGGTTCTTCAGCACATTGGCCAGGTCGGCAGCTGATAAATACGTAGGCTTTCCATCGAGCATTACGCGCACGCCCTGTTTTCCCTTTAAACTGATCTCCCCTTCGTTACTAACGGTTACTCCCGGCGATTTTTCCAGCACTTCCATGGCCGTAGCGCCGGCATTGGTGGGGGCAGCTTCTACATTCACCACCATGCGATCGATCTTGTTTTCGATGAGGGGCCTTTTGCCGGTTACCGTTACCGAACCCAGCGATTTGGCTTCTGATCTTTTTAACTGAAAGGACGGTAATTTAAACACAGAAGCCGATGCAACGGTAAACCGTTTACTTCCTGCTTTTGCAAACCCTACTGCGGTAACCGTAATAAAGTACTCGCCTTCAGACAGGTTTTCAAATTCAAACAATCCATATTTATCCGAAATGGCTACTTTAACAAGAGAGGAGTCTTTGGCCCGCTGCAGTGAAGCAGTAGCTGATTCTACAGGCTGGGCATTATCGTCGGTGATAACGCCGCTTATTTTACCTGATCTGTTTTGAGCAATAACGTCAATGGAAAAATAACACAATAAGCCCCATAGCAAGGTTAGTTTAATTTTCATGTGCCGATAACTTGAAGGTTCTAACGGTTGATGCCGGGTGCAAAATGCAATCTAAACGTGAGATTAAAAAACGGTTAATGATAATCAGTAGTTATACCTATACAAGGGGAGTATATTCCGTATCAATACACCAGCGGAAAAAATTCGGGAAGACCGGCCAATACATGTAAATATTTATCATTGGGGAGGTTCATCTACAAATGCTTCAACAATGGAAAAGCGTATAAAAAAGTAAAGGCCCCATAGAAATGGGGCCTCGTTAACCAAAACTAACTGCTTATGAGAAAAACTGTATGACTGCTATTTATGAAGAAGTTTATTTACTTAATTATTTGTCTTTTACATATAAGAAATTCCACATCCTACCAGGTAAACAAGTGCTATCGCTATTAGTATAATCTTTCCCATTGTCCTGTCTGTTTATTTATTGCCGCTTTATATATAAGACGTTTGAACGGTAAAAAAGGTTTCGTTGTCCACTGTTAAAAAAATCTAAATACTCCTTTTGATTATTTCTTCTTTTCAAACAGCTATTATACCTTATTCAGAAACTGTGCCACGCTAGTCAATTCTATTCTTAAAATCCTTTTAATCTTCTAATTTTATGCTGTTCCTGTATTCCTTATTAGGACTCGTTTTTTGCGTGTTGGTTTAACGAATGTACGGCTGCAAATTGTTAATCGACTGTTATCATATACGAGCAAACTGTTCTGGTAGATTTGTGCGTTAATTTCCCATATTAACCCGGTTTTGTTCGTCGTTGGCGCCTCCTTTTTTACGTTCCTTATTGTTGCTTTTAATAGGTTTACCAAAACGGTAACTAAAGGTGATGTTAGCCACCCGCGTATCGCGGCTGTTCCTGAAACGGGCTTCGGTATCTTCAATATTAACGATATTGCCATGCGGCACCTGGGTATACAAAATATCGCGTACGTTTAATTTAACAGAGCCTTTTCCTTTTAACACTGTTTTTGAAACCCCGGCAGCCAGTTGCCCCATTGCAGCTAACTCTATCTGTCCTTCCACACCTTTGCTCAAATACCAGCCACTTACTTCGGCGCCCCAGCCTTTGCTGAAATTAAACTGGTTGTTGATATTGAAGTAAATGGTACCGGCTGCCAGTTTCAGATCCTGGCCGTACAAATTGCCTGAATAACTGGTATAGCGGTAGTTGGTATAGATCATACTGGTAAACCATTTGGCTACGGGGATCTGGGCGTTTACTGAAATGCCATAGTATTCACGTTTTCCTATATTGTTTCTTCTTACAATAGTAGCAAACTCCGCCTGCTGGAATGTTTCGCTAAACACATTCTTTGTGACGCTATAGCTCAATGTTGTGGTAAGCTTGCCTTTGAAAATATGCGTAAGCTCCACATTGTTCGAGTACTGTGGTTTTAAATAAGGGTTACCGGCTTCATAAGTGTATTTGTCAATATAAAAAACGAAAGGGTTCAGGCTGGCATAACCGGGTCTGTCTATACGGCGGCCAAATGATAATCCGAACTGATTGTTGCTGTCGGCATTATAACTGACATACACAGTCGGGAACCAGCTGTTATAAGAACGTTGAAAGGAAGAGTCACCTTTTTTAGGGTTACCATACTGATGGCCCTTGTAATTGGTATTCTCATAACGCAATCCGGATTGCAGGCCCCATTTTTTTGTAAGCTGTTTGTTGAAGCTTACATAGGCAGCATTGATGTTTTCATTATAGTTGAAAAAATTCGTTTTCTCTTCGTCAGTCAGCCATTCGCTGCCCTTCACCTGGTAATAATTGGCCTTGTTTACTGTTTCTACAAAACTGGTCTTCCAGCCGGCTTCTATTTTACCATTGTTCTTCAGGGGATGGGTATAATCCATTTTGGCTGAATAAATGTTCACCGTTACAGGCAGAATGCCCATTAAATTTTCTTCATAGCGTTTGGTCCAGTCGGCATCATATGAAGTATTGATAAAATGCTGGTTGTTCGCATTGTCATAGATGATATAATCCAGATCGGCGGTCAGTTCGCGGCCGGTGGTATCGAACTGGTGGCGCATGTTCAGGTTCACGCTGGCGTTTTTCCAGGTACCATCGATACCGGAACTGGCGGTTACAATGGAATCTACTGCATGGTCAGGATTTTCGAGATAGCTGGTGTTTCTATTGACGCTGCTTTCGGGATTGTATACGCCGCTCAGCACAACGCCCAGGGTTGTTTTGTTGTTTACAAAATAATCCATTCCCATTTTCAGGTTGTTGCTGGTATTGCGCCGTTTCATGAAGGCAACCTGTTCAAAAATGGCTTTGGTACTTTTATCATCATTAAAATAGCGGCGGTAGATCTCCAGCTCCTGAAAGTTGTTATTGCGACCATAGCTGTAACTGCTGAACAGGTTCACTTTCCCATCACGATAATTCAAACTGAGGCTTTCATTTGTTTTAAAGTATACCCCCTGCCCTACTCCGGCGCTTACGTTGCCGTTAAAGCCTTTAACCTTGTTCTTTTTGGTCTTGATGTTAATGATGCCCGCGTTTCCGGAAGCGTCGTAACGGGCCGGCGGATTGGTCATGATCTCAATTTGTTCCAGTTGAGAGGCCTGCATGCCTTTCAGCATATTGGCCAGGTCGGCGCCGGTAAGGTAGGCCGGACGGCCATCGATCAATACAATTACATTCTGCTTCCCTTTCAGGCTGATGTTCCCGTCTTTATCTACCTGCACACCGGGCGATTTTTCCAGGGCTTCCAGGGCATTGGCACCGGTGTTACTGATATAGGCATCCACATTTACTACCGTACGGTCGATCTTTTGTTCCACCATGGGTTTACGGGCGCTGATGGTCACCGCTTTCAGATCGTTGTTACGCGGGTTGAGCACGATGGTGGTTAATTCAACAACCGGGGTTTCGGCTGAAATGGTAAAGGGGGCGGAATATTGTTTTTCATATCCAACGGCCGATGCCGCTACAAGGTAATTCCCTTTAGGTGGGTTATCGAATGAATATTGACCTTGCTGGTCGGTCACGGACATTTTTACTACGGTGGAGTCTTTTGCCTTTAAAAGGGTTATGGTGGCGGCAGACAGGGTTGATTGGTTGGTGGCTGATACTTTCCCTTTAAGCTTTGAGGTGTTGGTGTTTTGTGCCCTGCTTATCAAGGATATAGTTAAAAGAATGAATATAAACAGGTTGGTTGGCGTTCTCATGACTCGTTTGGTTGATTGAATACTTTGCTTAATTGATTACAGTCCAAAATTAGGTACTATGCAATGTAAAGTACTTGCTTTTGTGTCCAATGGTTACTATGCCTGATGTCCGGAAATAAATGACATGTAGGTAGGACGCGTATGTTTACGAGGGGTTACAATAGCCGTTTTTTTTGGGATGAATGGTGGAAAGGCTGGTTAAGCGGATACCCCTTAATTGATAATGATAAATTAAGGTGGAAAACAGGGAAATCTAAAAAGAGAATGGTAGATAAAAAAGTTATGAACATCGAACTTTGAAGAACAAACGTCGAAACGCGTGCTACTTTGACCGATTTCGGTATTAACTTGCGGCCAGTTACATTTTTCACGGACCCCTATTTAAAATTTAGTATCCCTATGACCAATCGTTTACTAGCCGTAGTGCTATGCATGCTCGTTTCAGCAACCGTATTTGCACACAAAAGCCCCAGCAGCAGAAATCCAAACAAAGCTCCCCACAGGGACTGGCAGACAGTTTTAACCCGCAACAAAGTTGGAAAGAAGTACGTTTTTGACCGTTCCAGAAAAGGACAGTACAACCAAACGGAACTTACCTACCTGGGAAAGATCAAAACCAATGATGGCCGCACCTTTAAAGTGGTGACCTCTACCGTTTTTTACGGTAATTCCCCGGCAGCTACCAATAAAGTGGTGGTATTCAACAACAAAAACCAATATGTAGGCAAATACATGTTTGGTGCTGACTTCAACCTGCCCCGCAAAATTGTTAACAATCAACTGGTATTCGACCAGAAAGACACCGGCGGATTGTGCGATCCTACTGTTGTAAACCGCATCAGTTTTGAAGATGGTTTACCCAAGCAAATGTTTGTAGAGTGCAGAAACAAGCAAGGTGAACTGTACAGCTTTAGCGATTAGAAAAATTTACCCCCTAGACCGTGTTAAAGGCCCCAGGAGAAACAGCTTGTTTTTCCTGGGGCTTTTTAGTTATTGGGTTATTGGGTTCTGGCCTCCCCCGGCCCCCTCCATTGGGAGGGGGGTGTGCTCCAAAGCTGATTTCGTCCTGGTAAAGGCGCTTTCTACCTTTTACTATTTCCCGATTGCCCTTTTATCCGTCTTCCGCCTTTCTTCTCTGCCTTCTGCCTTCCGCCTTTCTCTCTGCCTTCTGCCTTCCGCCTTTCTCTCTGCCTTCTGCCTTTTTCTCTGCCCTCTGCCCTCTGCCTTCTGCCCTTTCCCCATTTCCTTCTGCCCTTTCCCCATTGCCTTTTCAAACAAAAACGCCCCAAACAGTTACGTCAGGGGCGATCTATATAAGGAGTTTTCAGCGTTAAGCCTTTGCGGCCAGTGTTGTTTCGTACTTTTTCTTCATAATAAAGTAGAGGGCGGCGCCCCCGATAACCAGCAGCACGGCAATGATCTCGGCCTGCGTGGGGTGAAAACCAAAAATGGAGTACTTGGTATTAACCCGGATCTGTTCTATAAGAAAGCGCTCAATACCATTTACTATCAGGTATACGCCAAACAGCGTACCCGGCGCTTTCAGCTTTTTCCGCAAGGACCAGAGCAGCAGGAAAAGCAAAAAGGCCATTATCGTTTCATAAAACGGTGTTGGAAATACCGGTATCGGCAATTGATTACAGTATTGTTCCTCCGTACAACCTGGTATGGGGGCTCCTTCGTTCACTACGTTGTGCGGATAGGTATACGCAAACAACCAGTTGGGCAACCAGCCGGGTGCTTTTACACTGATATGAGGAATTTCTGAGGTATTATTAACCTGAAAGTTTCTTAAGTAAAAATTACCATGCGCCTGTAAGGTGCGTTGAAAAGTAGCCGTATCGGCCAGCACTACTTTCGATTTTGGTCCGGGCTCGGTTACATAGGCGCTGTTTAAAACACCCCAGTCGCCATCACCGGCTACCTGGCAACCAATACGGCCAAGAGAATAGGCCAGAATAAGCGCAGGTGCAATGGCATCGCACAACAGCGTGAAATTGATCTTATGTTTACGGGTGTAGAACCAGATAGCCACAGCAGCGCAGATAAGGCCACCGTAGAAAGTCAACCCGCTGAATGATAATAAAGCCTCGACCGGGTTGGCTACAAAGTCGTTCCAGTTTTCGAGGTTATGGAAAATTTTAGCACCCAAAAAACCAAACAGGGCAGCATAGATCACCAGGTCGCCTACCCGGTCGTGCGGCCAGATGCGAATGGTCCGCTCTTCGGGTTTATCCAGCTTTTGTTTGTGCTTTTCCCACCATTTCAACCCGGCAAACAATACACCCAGGCCCAACCCAACAGGCAGGTTCCCTTCAGAGGAGAAGATGAATTGTTGCGGATCGCCACTGGCGTTGCCCGATATAAATAATCCAATGATCTTATACCCCAATAAAAATCCCAGGAGGAAATTCAACAACAATTCCCCCGGACTGGCTTGTTTACCTACCACCATCTTTACGTCCTGCCCCGTTAACAAACCTGTTCTTTCCTTGCGTTTTAATTCAATGGTTAAAACATAGGCGGCAGCTAAAAAGGACAGGGCCACGAAAAAACCGAAGGAATTAATAAACCGAAGTCCGCTCGGCGCACTACCAAAAATATCCTTGAAAGCGTAATATAGGTTTGGATACATGTATCTGGAATAGATTTTAATCTACCAATAAATCAATAAAGGTGCAATGATAAGAAAACAAACGAAGAATCTGGTAACGGATTGCCTAAATGGTCCAAATGAATGAAAATAGTCTGGAAGTCAACAAGTCAAGTGATTTTGCATCAAAAAACCCTCTCAGGAATGAGAGGGTTCATCACTATGAACAAAGCTGAATTAATCAGCTAAGAAATTTTAACAATATTCTTCAAATGCTGCGATCAGGTTATGAGCGATCAGCTGGGCCGGACGGCCTTCGATCATGTGCCTTTCAATAAAGTGCACCAGCTGACCATCTTTGAACAGCGCAATGGCTGGTGAAGATGGTGGATAAGGTAATAAACGCTCACGTAATTTCTTCACCGCATCAATATCGTAACCGGCAAAGCTGGTAGTCAAATGATCGGGCTTTTTTGCTGAGTTGGTAACGGCCATTAATACACCAGGACGGGCTGAACCTGCTGAGCAACCACAAACTGAATTGATCATTACCAGGGTTGTGCCTGTTGAATTAAGTTGGTTATCAACATCTTCAGAGGTTAACAGCTCCTGGAAGCCGTTGTCTGTCAACTCCTCTTTCATCGGGAGTACTATTTCTGTTGGATACATTCTACTATTTTTTAATTGAAACGCAAAACTACGTAAAAAGTTCATTTCTAACCTTAACCGGAATTTATGTCAGTTACAATCGAACGCGACTGCAATTATGTCCGCCTATTTTGCCCGCTTTCTGTCAATCCAGGCCGGTTTTTGGTCATTTTCTGCAATGGTACACTGTTTGAAAAATAGGTAGACGTACATCGAAATTTAAAAAACAATAAAATTTATAATTATGACAGTAAGACTGCACCATCCCGCCAGAAAATCATTCGATTCTGTAGTTGATGATTTCTTTAATTCAATTCCCGGATTGTGGAATGAAGGACATACCGGCCTTAACCTGGCGCCGGTTAACATTGACGAAACTGCTGAAGGTTTTCAACTGGAAGTAAGCGTACCTGGTATCAATAAAGAAGAGATCAAGGTAAACGTAGATAAAGGTTTGTTAACGATTAGTTACGACAAAAAAGACGATAACAAATCGGAAGGCATCAAATCCGTACGCCGCGAGTTCAGCCGTAAAAGCTTTAAACGCAGCTTTACCATAGCAGAGCAGGTAAATGCCGATGCTATCGAGGCTAAATACGAAAACGGTATCCTGAAACTGTTCCTGCCTAAAAAAGAACAGGTAAAAGAAACACCTAAACAGGTAGTAGTTCAGTAATAATAGCAAAAGAAATACTAAAGTTTTGGTTTCATAAGCAGTTGGTTTTGGTTTAGAAAGCCATCCGCCTTTTGGTGGATGGTTTTTTTTAATGTTTTGTCCTAACTTCGGCCCCCATGAGAGCACTTACCTTCTGTATCCGAAAGACGTTGGTATTGATCGTGCTATGTATATTTTCAGGCGTAGGGATGATTTCAGCACAAGAAAGGCAGCCGGGCGATAGCATATATCACGGTCATAAACATGTTGACACGTTACCATTTATTATTGACTCCGCGGAGGTGGCTTTGCGGATCAAGAACCTCAATCCGTCATTTAATCTGCACGTAGACTCTTCGCTTAGCTATAAGCTGGAGATAAACAAGGACCAGTCGAAATATTACTGGTTCCTGCGTAACCCGCCCGTGGGTCTGCGTATTAATAAGGATAACGGCCTGTTGACCTTTAAGGCTGAGAAATCCTATTTCCTGTCTGGCAAACTGAAATACGACTACCAGTACCGGGTGAGTGTGGGTGTACAAAACCTGGAAGCACCCAGCGATCACGTGGATACCGCTTTTTACATCAGTTTCTACAATACGGATATCATTCAATCGAAGGTAAAGCCTACCGTTGGTTCCACTTTAACTGTAGATGAAGGCGATACCGTAGCCTTTAAGATACAATGCGAGAATGGGAACTTTCCTATTGAAACCATTACCTTCTTTGCCAACATGCCCGTGCGGGGTGCTACCCTGGTAAAGAAATGTGATGATGATTTCATCTGGGCACCCGGTTTTGATTTCGTGAAGGAATCAGACCCCGGCAAGGAAAGGGTTGTGCTGTTGAGTTTTGTAGGGGCCAATAAATTTGGCGTCCGCGATACCGCCCAGGTCAAGATCATTGTAAAGGATGCCCTGAACTATCCTTTATCGGTAGAAGACTATAAGCTGACCGTAAATGTGATCAACAGTTACATTTTGCGGTTAAAATATACCTTCCTGCAACTGGACAAAGGGGTGAAGAAAAACAAAGGCACCCGTACCACCTTTGACATCACCGGTTCCGCCACGGCTTTAACCGGCAGCGTACTGGCCTCCTCTCAACCCAACAGTGAAGTGGGCAAAATAATGCCAAGTGTGGGTGTATCCCTGGTGCCGGTAAAAGAAGCCGTTGCCCCCACAAAAACCACTGAACAAAACCAGGCAGGACAGATCCGCTCAACAGTTAAAAGGCTGGAGTATATGGTAAGCGACAATGCGCTGGTAGGCGAACGCGACCCGGAGATTGCTAAAAAAACAGCCAAGCTGAAAGAAGAATTAAAACAGGCACAGGTTCAGCTGGTTGATATTCCCATCGAGATCACCAGCGGCATGAGCGAAAAAGAACTGAACGACTATTTTAACAGTAAAAAGGTGATGAAGAAATACAGGTTGAAGAAATAGTTCACGAGTTAACCAGTTAACAAGTTTACAAGTAAATAAAAAGAGAAAGCCCTCCTGATGCATCGGGAGGGCTTTCTCTTTTTATTGTTTATTACAATCTTTTCGTCTCGTATCAATCAGGTACTGGACTTTCCAGTTGTTATCCAGCAGTACCAATTGAAAGGAATTGACGCCGCAGTGATGGAATTTGCCTTTATAATAAAACTGATAAGGCGCCCATACCATGGCCAATGCGCCATCGATGCGGATAGATTCGAATTCAATGCGCTCGTCGGCCTCTCCTACTTTCTGGTCGCCAATAAACTTTACAAAGTCTTTAAACTTGTCGCTTTTTATATAGACCTGTTTCTTTTTATTGGTGGCTACGGTTTGCAATATGGGATCATCGGTAAATGCCGATTTCAACAGCACGGTATCGGCATTTTTCATGCCTTCAAACATCCGGTTAATGGTGACTTTCACCGAATCTTCGGTTGTTTGGGTTTGTGCTTGTGCTGTTGCCGTTAAGGCCGAGACTACAATCAATAAAATCGCAAATCGTTTCATGTATTCAATTATCGGAATCACTACTTTTCTAATACCCTAATATCTTCAACATACTTTGGGCAGATTGCTCTTTGGCATATACCCAGTCAACCAGTTTACCATTTTTATCGTGGCCCACAATAATGTGTTTGGGCGATGGGATCAGGCAGTGTTTGATACCGCCATAACCACTGATCTGGTCCTGGTAGGCACCGGTATGGAAAAAGCCTACATACAGCGGTTCGCCATTAACGATCTTGGGCAGGAACACCTCATTGATGTGTTCTTCCGAGTCGTAATAGTCGTGGCTGTCGCAGGTAATACCGCCCAGCACCACACGCTGGTATTCCTGGTCCCACTTGTTCACCGGCAGCATCAGGAATTTCTCCCCAATCCCCCAGGTGTCGGGCAAGGTAGTGATGAAGGAAGAATCGATCATGTACCAGATCTCCCGGTCGTTCTGCACTTTTTGACCGATAACGCTGTAAATATGCGCCATGCTCTCCCCTACGGTATAGCTACCGAATTCGGTGAAGATGTGCGGCATGGGCACGTTATTCTTTTTGCAGGCTTTTTTGATATTGCCTACAATTTCATTGATCATAAACTGGTAGTCGTACTCGAAACCCAGTGAGTGCTTGATGGGGAAGCCGCCGCCGATGTTGATAGAATCCAGCTCGGGGCAGATCTTCTTTAACTGGCAATACAGGTTGATCACCTTGTTCAGCTCAGACCAGTAGTAGATATCATCCTTGATACCCTTGTTCAGGAAGATGTGGAGCATCTTTAACTGAAAGCGCTCTTCGTTGCCTTCTATTTTGTCTACATAGAATTCCAGCACATCCCTGGCCCTGAAACCCAGTCGGGAAGTATAGAACGGGAAGGTTGGTTCTTCTTCCGCTGCTACCCTGATACCGAGTTTGAACGGCCCTTTCACTGTTTTTTTATAATGCTGTAACTCTTCCTTGTTATCGAGGATGGGGATCACGTTTTTGAAACCGGTATTCAGCAGGTTGGCTATACGGCTGGTATAGGTCTTTTGCTTGTACCCGTTACAAATGATAAAGGTGTCCTTGGTGATCTTTTTACGGTCGTACAGTTTTTTGATGATCTCTATATCGTACGCGTAGGAAGTTTCCAGGTGAATATCGTGCTTCAGGGCTTCTTCCACTATAAAAGAGAAGTGGGAGCTCTTTGTACAATAGCAATAGTTGTATTCACCCTCATACCTATGCTTTTTGATGGCATTGGCGAACATCTTTTTTGCCTTTTTTATCTGCATGCCGATCTTGGGAAGATAGGTCAGTTTCATGGGGGTGCCATGTTTGTCGATGAGGGCTTTCAGGTCGAGCCCGTTAAACTGCAGATAATTGTCTTTTACATCGAACCCTTCCTGGGGAAAATTAAAGGTTTGGTTCACCAGGTCGGTGTACGAGTTGTTCATGAACGAGTTCAGGTTGCTGATGGTAGTGAATTTTAATTGTCAGAAAAAGGTGTACCCAAACAAAAAAAAATTATTGCACAAAAGTAATAGTTTGATGAATTTTTCAAATAAAAAATTCTTTGGTCTGAATTCTTTGGTCTGAATTCTTTGTGCTGGGCTCTTTGTTACAGGCTGCCGATTACCGGTGCTGGTACCTGTTACAGGTTACAAGTTTAAAGTTGAAAGTTTTAAGTGCTTAGTTCGCGGTATACGGCTTCGCCACCAGAGGGCCGCGTCGCGGCCTACTGCCTACTGCCTACTGCCTACTGCCTTTCTTTTCTGCCCTCTGCCCTCTGCCCATTTTGCATTATCTAATTGTTACCTTAATAAAAAAGCCCCAACGGTAACCGTCGGGGCTCAATATATTGAAGCTTGTAAGCTTATTTTACAGAAGCTACCAGGTTTTTGAAGGTTTCTGGCTCATTCATAGCCAGGTCAGCCAGGATCTTACGATCTAAACCAACACCTTTCACGTTCAGCTTGTGGATGAACTCAGAATAGGTTAAGCCTTCAGCGCGAACAGCCGCATTGATACGGGCGATCCACAGTGCGCGGTATTCTCTTTTCTTCAGTTTACGGCCTACATATTTATACTGCAGACCTTTTTCCATTACGTTTTTCGCAACGGTATATACGTTTTTACGTTTGCCATAGTAACCCTTGGCAGCTTTCAGAATCCTTTTACGGCGTGCACGGGATGCAACAGCGTTTACTGAACGAGGCATATCTTAAATAATTTGAAAATTCGAAAATTGGTTAACAGAAACAGCTTACTTCAATCTCAGCAAGCGCTTTACAAAGTCTACGTTTGACTTGTGCACAACACCGTCTTTATTCAGGTTGCGTTTACGGCGCTTAGACTTTTTAGTAAGGATGTGACGTTTGAAGGACTTCTGATGCGTGATTTTGCCGGTGCCTGTTATTTTAAATCTTTTTTTGGCACTGGAGTTTGTTTTAACCTTTGGCATAAGTTAAATACCTTTTGCGGTGATACCCTGCTGGCGTTCCCGAACTGACGGGAAACTTTTTGGGCCATGTGGGCAATGTTTGTTTTACGGCTTATAACCAGTAAAACGTAAAATGGAGCGCAAAGGTAGGGAATTTCTACATATGGGCAAATTGAAATTCAATGGGCATTGTTTTTCAATTACTGCCTGATTTTTAGGGAGTTGCAGGATACAGGTTGTAGGTTACAGGTTTCGGGAACACTGAAGATAGAACCCAGAAGCGTGAATTCGGAAATTGAAACCTGAAACTTGAAACCTTGAACCTGAAACTTGGAACCCTGAAACCTGAAACCCGGTAACTAAAAAAAGCACCCCTCCTTGCGGAAGAATGCTTTTAAAGCTCGATTTATTATCAGTCTAAGACCCTTCTTTCTTCTTTTTGCTGGTCTTAGGCGAAATGATCATCAACATACGTTTGCCTTCCAGTTTGGGTAAGCCCTCAGGCTGCCCTACTTCACCCAGGCGTTCTGCAAATTTCAACAATACCAGCTCACCCCGTTCTTTGAACATGATGGCACGGCCTTTAAACTGCACATATGCCTTTACCTTATTGCCTTCTTTTAAAAAGCTTTCAGCGTGGCGTGCTTTAAAGTCAAAGTCGTGATCATCTGTACCAGGTGTAAAACGGATCTCTTTAACCTCGGCCGTTTTACTTTTAGCCTTCATCTCCTTTTCCTTCTTCTTCTTCTCGTACAGGAATTTATTATAATCAATGATTTTACAAACGGGCGGGTCAGCCTGTGGTGAAATTTCAACCAGGTCAAGCTGTTGCTCCTGGGCCATCTTAAGCGCCTCCTGGATAGAATAAACGCCTACTTCTACATTATCGCCTACCAAACGTACCTGTGGTACGCGTATCATGTTATTGGTGCGATGTTCCTGTTGTTGTTCCTTCTTAAATCGGGGATTGAAATTACCTCTCGGTTGTCGCGGTGGAAATGCCATTTAAATCTTTTAGTTAAACAATTTTTGAGTTGGTAACCATTGCTATTGCTGAGTTACCGGTTTTTTAATGTGATTTTGTTTTCGAATGATTGTTACGGACCAAATGTTCTAGCTTCTAAGTTATAAAAATTCCATAGAATCTTCAAACACAATATTATTCGCCACGGCGTTCTTTGATCTCGGCTTTGGCCTCATTAATGAATTCCTCAATACCTTTTGATCCCAGATCACCCTTGCCCTGACGGCGGATGGCCACCTGGTTCTCATTCATCTCTTTTTCGCCCACTACCAGCATGTACGGCACTTTCATGAGCTCGGTATCGCGGATCTTTTTACCAATTTTTTCATTCCTGTCATCCACTTCAGCACGAATATCTGCATTTTTCAGCGATTCTAAAACACTATTTGCATACGGCAAAAACTTATCGCTGATAGGCAAAATCTTTACCTGAACAGGCGACAGCCACAGCGGGAATTTACCGGCATAGTGTTCCAGCAAAAAGCCAATGAAGCGCTCATGGGTGCCTAATGGTGCCCGGTGAATGATCAACGGGGTATCTGCTGTATTGTCCTTATTGGTATATTCCAGCTTGAACCGGCGGCCCTGGGCAAAGTCAACCTGGTTGGTTGCCAGGGTAAACTCACGGCCAATTACGCTCCAGATCTGTACGTCGATCTTGGGGCCGTAAAAAGCAGCCTCATCGGGGATCTCCACATATGGAATATTCGATTCAATCAATACCTGGCGAACCATTTCCTCGGTTTCCTTCCACAATTCCGGTTCGTCAACATATTTCTGACCCAGTTTGGACGGTTCGTGCAGTGACAAACGCATCACGAACTTGTCTATACCAAATATTTTGAAGTATTTCTGGTACATGTCGTTCACCGCTTTGAACTCCTGGGCGAATTGTTCCTTGGTACAATAGATGTGTGCATCGTTCATGTGCAAACAACGTACACGCATCAGTCCAAACAGTTCACCACTTTGCTCATAGCGGTAACAGGTACCGTATTCGGCCAGTCGCAAAGGCAGGTCCTTATAGCTTCTGGGTTCTGCACCGAAGATCTTATGGTGGTGCGGGCAGTTCATGGCCTTCAGGAAATACTTTGTTCCGTCCAGTTCCATGGGCGGGAACATGCTGTCCTGGTAATACGGCAGGTGACCGCTGGTGAGGTACATGCTTTCTTTGGCAATATGCGGGGTAACTACCCTTTTATAGCCGGCACGCGTCTCGGTTTCCTTGGCCAGTTTTTCCAGTTCCTCGATAATGATGGTACCGTTGGGCATCCACAAAGGCAAACCAGGGCCTACATCATCATCCATGGTGAAAATTCCCAATTCCTTACCCAGCTTGCGGTGATCTCTTTTCTTTGCTTCTTCCAGCATGGTCAGGTACTCATCCAATTCCTTTTGAGAAGGGAAGGTAACCCCGTACACGCGGGTAAGTTGTTTATTATTGCTGTCACCTTTCCAGTAAGCACCGGCAATGCTGGTAAGCTTAATGGCTTTGATAGGTGCAGTTGTAGGAATATGCGGTCCCCGGCACAGATCGGTAAAACCACCCTGGGTGTAAAAGGTGATTGCTCCGTCGGTGAGGTTACTTAACAGGTCCAGTTTATATTCATCACCTTTTTCGGTGAAATATTGAATGGCTTCGGCCTTGGGCATTTCTTTACGAACGTAGCTGTTGTTCTGTTTGGCCAGTTCGTTCATTTTCTTTTCCAGCTTCAGCAGGTCTTCTTCCGTGAGCTTGCGGTCGCCCAGGTCCATATCATAATAAAATCCTGCCTGGCTGTCGAGGGCAGGCCCTACCCAGAATTTTACGCCCGGGAACAAACTTTCCACGGCCTCTGCCATCAGGTGGGCAGAAGAGTGCCAGAAGGTTTTTTTACCGTCTTTATCATCCCAGGTTAATAAATTGAGGGTAGAATCGGTGTAAATGGGGCGCGTGGCATCCCACACCTCTCCGTTTACTTTTGCGGCCAATACCTTTCGGGCCAATCCTTCACTGATTGACCTGGCTATTTCCAACCCTGTGGTCCCTTCTTTGTACTCCCGTACATTTCCATCCGGGAAAGTAATTTTTATCATTTTATCACTTCCTTTTTTGTGACTGGTTATAGCCATAGGTGTGCCACACTTTTGTAACCGAGGCAACGGTAAGTATGGCTCTCCTACGGTATAATCCGGAAGAACGGCAAATTTAACGAACAATTTGCAGACCACCATTTACGATATGCGTCGTAAAAAACTAATTATTAAGTAATTTGCCGGGTGACAGAAAAGGCAGCCGGTGGCAAACTGCGGAAAAATCAGGGAAAATCAGGTCTATACCAATAAACCATAAGTTTTAGCTGGCTAAAGAAAATAACAATTTCAGATGAAATCAGTTTTACTTTTTTTGTTTTTAGGCATCAGCTTTTGTGGACAGGCCCAGAACCTAACCGGCATCTGGCGGGGAAATTTCAAAAGCACCCCAGCCGGCCCGCAGGGCCGTCAGCTGGATTTATTGGGTGTTGATCAGCGTTATAAGTTTGAAGTACAGATAGATCAGAATAAGAAAAATTTCAAGGGGGTTACCTATTCCTACCTCACCACTGTGTTTTATGGCAAGGCTACCTGCCAGGGAACCGTAAATCCTGCCACCCACCAGGTGTTGCTGGAAGAACTGAAAATTGTGGAAGTGCGGATGTCGGGCGGCAGCGATGCCTGTATAATGACCCTGTTCCTGAAATATTCAAAGGAAAATGATGAAGAATTCCTGGAAGGGAATTACATCAGCTATAATACCTCCGATTCAACCAATTGTGGCCGGGGCACCGTTTTTCTGCGCAAGGTAACCACCTCCGATTTTTATGAAGAACCCTTCCTGGCCAATAAGGATAAGCAAAAACCGGTAGAGTCAACGCCGCCGGCACAAAAGCCGGTAGTTAAAAAGATCGATACCACTGCCGGCAAGCCCAAACCAGCGATCGCAAAAACAACACCCAAAACCACCAATCCGCAAACAACAGTCAAAAAGCCGGTTACCGTTACCAAACCAGCTAATAAAGCCGTTGTAAAAACACCAACGGAAACAAAACCAAATGTCAAGATCGTTGAAACGGATACGGTGAAGAAGGTGGATGTAAAGGTGCCGCCACTCGCACGTATTCCCACACCCAAAGTACTGGCTAACCGCGAAAATGAACTGGTAAAAACCATTACCACCGATGCCAAAGAGATTGAGATAAATATTTACGACAATGGTACCGTTGACAACGACACCATATCAGTATACGTCGATAAAAAACTGGTGCTTTCAAATAAACGGCTTACCGAAAAAGCCATTCCGCTCACCATCTCCCTCGATGAAACCGTGAACTATCACGAACTGGTGATGGTGGCAGAAAACCTGGGCGAAATTCCACCCAACACCTCCCTGATGGTGGTAAAAGCGGGAAGCAAACAGTATGAAGTAAGGATCACTTCCACCGAACAGAAAAATGCGGTAATAGTGTTTAAATACGAGCCGTAACATGTTGTTTCAGGTTACAAGATCACATCAGCAGATTATTAAACCGATTTTATAAGCGGTACATTCCGTTGCACTTTAAGTTGGTAAATTCCAATAAAATTAAAACATGCGTTTTTTGCTGTTGCCCCTGTTGCTTGGGTTAAGCGGGGTTGGTCAGGCGCAATTGTTAACGGGAGTATGGGGCGGTATAAGGACCCAGAATGCCGGCGGTTGTTTTCCCGCATACTCCACCGAACTGCATATCATTTATATGCAAAACAATTCGTTTATGGGTAATGTGTACAGCTACGACAACGACCGGTACACTAAAATAAACTTTACCGGCAAGTACAACCCGCTTACCAAACGCATGGTGATCATTGAAAACTCTGTATTGCAATACAACGTGCCCGACAGCTGCATTCCCTGTATAAAAACATACGACCTGACACTTTCCAACAATGGCAATGGCGGCGAATTGCTGCAGGGCGAATGGCGGGGCCATGAAATGGGCAATAACAACAATTGCCAGCCCGGAAAAATATCCCTTGCAAGAGTGGCCAAATCAATCTTCCCCATCGATGTTTACCAGAACGATACCCTTGCCCGGTTACAAAAGACCATGAAATTAAAAAGCCGGGAAAAAGACCTGGTTCAAACCCTGGCCATCGACACCTCCCTTATAAAAATTGAATTGTACGACAATGCCGAGATCGATGATGATACCGTATCGGTATTCCTGAACAATACGTTGTTATTATATAAAAAACGGCTCACCGGCAAACCACTTGTATTGAATGTAACGGCCTTCCCCAATACGCCTTACGAGTTGATGATGTATGCCGAAAACCTGGGCCGCATTCCTCCCAATACCGCCCTGATGGTTATAACAGCCGGACAAAAACGCTACCAATTACACCTGTCGTCGAGCGAGGAAAAAAGTGCTGTTGTCAGGTTTAAATATGAGCCGCTTCAAAAGGCCCTCCTACGCTAAAGCTACGGCGGGCGAAGCAATAGGCAATAGAAAAACAGCTCTTCTACTCAGAACCTGAAGTTCCAGGTAACAGAAGGGATGATCGGGAACAACGATACCTGGTCGGTTTTAATATTCAGGGTGCCGTCATACGGACTGCCCTCCTGACTGAAATAAATAAAATATGGATTCAACCGGTTGTATACATTGTATAGACTGAACACCCAGTTTGTCTGAAACTTTTGATTGGGCCGGGTGCGGGGTGTATAAATAGCTGAAAGGTCCATGCGGTGGTAAGGCGCCAGGCGGTATTGATTGATCCTGCTGTACTCCTGGGTAAGAATGCCGCCTACCACATAAAAACGCTCCGGTAACGAGATGGCATTACCACTTCCATATACAAACACACCGGAAAGCTTCCATTTCTTATTTAACTGGTAAGTGGCCACTACCGACAAATCGTGGCGGCGATCGTATTTGGAGGGATATTTCTTCCCTTCGTTCAGTGTATCGAACTGGCGCCAGGTCCAGGAAAGGGTGTAACCGATCCAGCCGGTGAGTTTGCCCTTTGTTTTATTAATAAACAGTTCCGTTCCATAGCTCCAGCCTTTTCCAAAAACAAAATCATTTTCCGGGTCCTTCAACGCGGGCGTATAGCCTTCGCGGTATTCTATCTGGTTGTTCATTCGCTTGTAATACACTTCCAGCGATGTTTCCAGCATGTTATCGTTGAAGTTTTTGAAAAGACCGGCCGCATATTGCCAGCTCTCCTGTGGTTTTACCCGGTAGGTACTGGGCACCCACAAATCGGTTGGCAGGGTTGAACCGGCATTACTCACCAGGTGTATGTATTGCAGATTGCGGGTAACGGCCGCTTTTAAAGACGTTTCATCATTGATGGCATAGCGCAGGGTGAGCCGTGGTTCAAACCCATCGTAGGCTTTTACCGGTTTATTGCGACCGTACGAAATGCTGTCGGTTTTGTTGCCATTTATATCTGTAGAAAATATTTTGTAAGAGCCCAGTTGTACAAAACGGCTGTAACGCAAACCCGCGTTTACTTTAATGCGTTCGCTGAGGTCCCATTCATCCTGCACATAAATACCAGTTTCACCGGCATACTTTCTCATGGCGTTGTCGGGGGAAAACTGGTTATCGCCCTGGTTGCCACTCAATACATTCGGGGTGAAGGTATGGTAGGTATAGGCAGCGCCAAAGCGGACCTTATGCCGCGTGGAGGGATAAAAATCAAAATCGGTTTTTGCGTTCCAGTCGTGAATGCCGGATGATAGTTTTATGTTGAAATCGTTTTGGGTAGCCCCGAACGAGAACGCATAATCATTATACACCAGGGTGGTATTGGCAAACAGCTTCTGGTTAAACACATGGTTCCACCGCAGCGTGGCCGTTGAGTTTCCCCAGGGAATATCGGCTTTGAATACGCGGCGCGCATTGCGATAGGTAAATACATCCCGGCCTACATAACCGCTCAGGTACAAGCGGTCTTTTTCCGAGAAAATATAATTCACCTTGGCATTGAAATCATAGAAGTAATAGCCAGACCCATAAAAATCACTATTGGGTTTAATAAATGGTTTTGCCAGCAGATCGATGTAGGTGCGTCGGCCGGAAATGATAAAGGAAGATTTATTCTTTTTGATGGGCCCCTGAATGGAAAGCCGCGAAGCGATGGCCCCTATCCCACCTTCCACTTCAAATTTATTCAAATTCCCTTCCTTCATGGCCACATCGAGCACAGAAGAAAGACGTCCGCCATATTGCGCCGCCATTCCCCCTTTTACAAGGGAGATGTTTTTGATAGCATCTGAATTAAAGATGGAGAAAAAACCAAACAGGTGGCCCGAGTTGTATACAATGGCATCATCGAGCAGGATCAGGTTTTGATCGGGACCGCCGCCCCGCACATACAACCCGGTATTACCCTCACCGGCGTTGCGCACCCCGGGCAGCAATTGCAGCGTTTTTAACAGATCGGTTTCGCCCAGCACTACCGGCAGCGATTTTACCTGGTTTATCGACAGGTCTATTTTGCCCATTTGCGCATTGGTCACATTGCCATCGCGCCGCCTGGCCGACACGATCACCTCCTGTAAAACGGGTTTTGTAGTAAGGTAAAAACTTTGCTCAATGTTTTTATCGAGAGTGAGTTCCCGTTGAACCGGCTGGTAGCCGGCAAAACTAACAAACACGGGATAGGTACCCCGCGGTAAGGTGATAGAGTAGAACCCAAACTGATTGCTTACAATGCTTTTGCCATGACCGTTTACTGCAACCGTAGCGCCAATAAGTGTTTCGCCCGATAAAGAGTCGCGCACATATCCGCTCAGTGTAAATCGTTCCTGTGCAGTAGCCAACAGTACACTACATACGCCAAATACTATAGCAACCAGTCTGGTCATTTCCTGCAATTTTCCGTTATCTAAAAACCGGTTACCCGGCCGATAGCGTAATTACTTCGAGTAGTCGATTGAATCTTCTACGCTGCCGCAGGTCATCATTTTACTACCGAAGTAGGGGTTCCTGATATCCCTTTCATAGCTGATCCAGTAGGCGCCTTTGTTGTCAAAAGCCATTGGGCAGTATTCCCAATATAACTTTTTACCATTGTACCGAACGGTACGGGTAAGGGTCCAGATGTCATCAGCAATGTTTACAAATATCTTACGCTTTCCTTCAATGTCTTTCTGTGCTACCAAAGCCTGTGCCGAATCGGCAATGCTGGTAGTATAGCTTTTGGCGGTTTCTTTTATTACCCCGGTACTATCACCTTTTATTTCATTTACTTTCAGGCTGTCGACCGCTGTATGCAGGATTTGCGCAGCGGTCGTCGCTTTTGCAGCATCACTGGCTACCAGGGCGTCTTTTAAATCGTTGTATGCATTCAATAACTGGGTGTACGACTGGTTAAAGGCATCGGAATTGTCCCCGATTGAAAGGGGTTGTTGTTTGGTTTCGGCCGTTCCACCAGCCGATTTATCATCTTTTTTACCATTACAAAAAAAGGGTCGGGCAACTAAAATAATAGCGGCAAGCACAATAACTACGATTAACGTTTTTTTCATCCTTTTAAATTTATAGGCGTTTAGGGTTCCAGGGGCGGCAGGAATTGTACCGAAATAATCCTGCCGGTTTTAACGCCGCAAACCTTATCGACTTTTTAACATTCCAAAGATAAAGAATAACCTTACATTACTGCCTCATACACAGGTGTTTTCGCACCAAACAGCCCCTTATTTTTTTCTGACTGCCATCTTTTCGGGAACCCTTTTCAAACGGCCCGAATTGTTATATTTTTGCACCTCATTTGAAGTAAAATTTATGCTGGCAGGATTAACGAACGTAACTTTTGAATTTGGAGCCCGGGCAATTGTAGAAGATGCAACCTGGCATATTCAACCCAATGAACGTATTGGTTTAATTGGTTATAATGGTACCGGTAAATCAACCTTACTAAAATTGCTGGTGGGCCAATACCAGGCCTCGGCAGGTACGGTTGAACGCAGCCGCAACACCTCTATCGGGTATTTGCACCAGGACCTGTTAAGTTTCGATACGAACGACACCATCCTGGGGGTTGCTTTAGGCGCTTTTGAACGCGTGTTGCAACTGGAAAAGGAATTGGAAGAACTCGGCAAAGAACTGGAAAACACAGCCAGCGGAAGAACCGCGGCCCAGGAAGACGCCCTGTTGCACAAATATTCCGACCGGCTGCATGAAATGGATACCCTCGACGGGTACAACATTCACCACAAAACAGAGGAAGTTTTACAGGGGCTTGGTTTCTCCAATGCCGATCTGCAACGGCCCTACAAAGAATTCAGCGGGGGCTGGCGGATGCGGGTACTATTGGCCAAAATGATCCTGCAGCAACCCGATCTGCTGCTGATGGACGAACCTACCAACCACCTTGACCTGCCTTCTATTGAATGGCTGGAAAAATACCTCGTACACTACCAGGGTTCTGTGGTGATCGTGAGCCACGATAAATATTTCCTCGACCGCATGGTGACCAAAATTGTAGAGGTTTACCAGCGGCAGCTGCATGTATATAATGGTAACTACTCCTACTACGAAGTAGAAAAAGTACAACGGGTAGAATTACAACAACGGGCATTTGAGAACCAGCAGGATTATATCCGCCAGCAGGAACGTTTTATTGAGCGTTTTAAAGCCAAAGCCAGTAAAGCGGCCGCCGCACAAAGCGCCATGAAACGCCTCGATAAACTCGACCGCATCGAGGATGTGGCCATTGAACGCCCAAATATCAAGATCAACTTCCAGGTAGATAAAGTACCGGGTAAAGTACTGTGCGAATTGAAACATGTTTCCAAGAAATTCGGCGACATCGGGATCGTTGAGGACGCCAGTGCAGAAATAAACCGCGGCGACAAGATCGCGCTCATTGGGGCCAACGGAAAGGGTAAATCAACCCTGTTGCGCATTATTGCCGGCGCCGAGTCGTACGACGGAGAGCGCAAATGGGGCCATAATGTAGATGAAAGCTTTTACGCCCAGCACCAGCTGGAAAGTTTGGATGTAAACAACACCCTGCTCGATGAACTGAAAGGGGCCGGCAGCCAGAAAACCGAACAGGAACTGCGCACGCTGCTGGGTTGCTTTTTATTCGGCGGCGACGACGTAGATAAAAAGATCAAAGTATTAAGCGGGGGCGAAAAAGCCCGTGTGGCCCTGGCAAAAACCATCATCAGCAAGGCCAACTTCCTGATGCTCGATGAGCCTACCAACCACCTCGACATCCATTCCGTAGAATTATTGATAGAAGCCCTGAAAAAATACGAAGGCAGCCTGATCCTGGTTAGCCACGACCGCTATTTTGTATCAAAAGTGGCCAATACCATCTGGGAGATCGATAACAAGAAAATAAAATCCTTCCCCGGCGGGTACGAAGAATGGGGCGAATGGAAAGAAAGACAAAAAGCCAATGGAGGGACTGAGGGAAAAAAGTCCGAAGCCGGTAATAAAAAAGCAGAGCCGGCTGCGCCAAAAAAGGAAGTGGTTGCACCCAAACCCGAGCCGGTTGCGGATAACAAACCACAACCTGCCAGCGTTAATGAACCAATCAATAAAGAACTGAAAAAAGAGTTGCAAAAACAGCAAAAACTGTTTCAGCAACTGGAAGAAAAAATAGCCCAGCTAAATAAGGAAAAAACCAGACTGGAAGCACAATTAACCGAGCCGGATACTTACTCCGACCGGAATAAGTTTGTTCAAACAGAAACAGACTATAAAAAAGTGGATGACGAATTGCAGCGCATGAATAAACAGTACGAAGAGGTGTTTGAGAAGATTATGGAGCTGGAATCGAAATAACCATCCCATGAATATAACCATCCGTAAAGGCGTAGAAACCGATTACCCGGCCATTATTGACCTTATCCACCAATTTGCAGTGTACCAAAAAACACCGGAAAGGGTAACTAATTCTGTAGAACAAATGAAAGCAGACAACAATTTGTTCCAATGTTTTGTTGCTGTAGATGATAAAAACAGGATCATTGGTTACGCTGCCTGGTTTTTTGCCTATTTCTCCTGGACGGGTAAAGCGCTTTATCTCGATGACCTGTATGTAGTGGAGTCTGCACGGGGAAAGGCCATTGGCACCCGGCTGTTGCAGACTGTTATTGATCACGCAAGGGCTACCAATTGTGTAAAAGTACGCTGGCAGGTCTCCAACTGGAACAAACCCGCCATTGCCTTTTACCGGAAAATGGGTGCCCTGATAGACGACGTAGAAATGAATTGCCACTTTGAACTACAGCATTAAGTTTCCCTAAACACCACGTTTTGGGGAGATTTATTAATAAATCACATACCCGAAATTAATTGTGGGGGTAACAGATGGTTATATTCAACAACTATAAACCAGGGTTGGTCTGGTTATTATTGATCCTGGTTTTTCAATCCGCTTCAGCCCAGTTGCCAGCCCCCCGGCCCAAAATTGGGGTAACATTAAGTGGTGGCGGCGCCAAAGGACTGGCGCATATCGGTATTTTAAAAGCCATTGACAGTGCCGGACTAAAAGTTGATTACATAACCGGCACCAGTATGGGCAGCATCATCGGCAGCCTGTACGCCATCGGGTATACTGCCGACAGCATTGAAAAAATTACCCGTAGCATCGACTGGGACCTGCTGCTTAGTAATTCGGTTTCCCTCCGCAGTATTTTCATGGAAGAAAAAGACGAGTATTCCAAATACGTCATTGAATTGCCCTGGCAAAACAACAATTTCCGTTTGCCCAGTGGTTTGCTGCAGGGACAGGAATTATGGCAGAAATTCTCCGAACTATATTTCCCGGTACACCAGATAAAAGACTTTTCCAATTTCAGCATTCCGTTTCGCTGTATAGGCACCGACGTAGGTAATGGGGAAGCCATTGTAATGAAAGATGGAGAGATCATTTCGGCCATCCGTTCCAGCATGGCCATTCCCTCGGTATTTACGGCTATTGATTATAACGGAAAGCGTATGGTGGATGGCGGTATCGTACGCAATTTTCCCGTTCGCGACGTAAAAGATATGGGCGCCAATATTGTCATTGGCAGTAACGTAGCCAGTGGATTGCTGCCCTCGGAAAAAGTGCGCAACGCCCTGCAAATCTTATTACAGATAGCCTTTTTCCGCGAAGCCGAAGACGCTAAAACCGAAGTGCCGCAATGTGATATCTATATCCCGTTTAAACTGCAGCGTTACACCATGGGCAGCTTTGGCGACGGGAATGCCATCCTCGATTCCGGCATTGTGGAAGGACGTAAATTATACCCGCAATTCAAACGGCTGGCCGATTCACTGAATGCTATTTATGGCCCATTAGAGGTAACAAAGAACCGCTTACCGGCAGTGAATTCAACCGTCATTACTTCCTACGAAGTACATGGGGTGGAAAGAACCTCTTCGGAATTCTTTGTGCATACCATGGACCTGCAGCTGAACAGATCCTATACAGCTAAAAGACTATCGAACATGGTGCGCCAGGCGTATGGCACCCGGTATTACAGCCGCATCATTTATTCTTTGCAGCCTCAACCCGATGGCACCAGCAGGATCATCTTCGATGTAACGGAGAACCCGTTCACATTTGCCAAACTGGGCATACATTACAACCGGTTTACCGGTATAGGCATCATTGGCAATTTAACGGCCAGGAATTTTTTCATTACCAATTCGCGCAGCCTGGTCACCGTTAATATCGGGGAAAGCTTTCGCATAAGGGGCGAACACCTGCAATACCTTGGCCGCCTGAAAAACTTTGCCCTGGTGGCCGAAACCCAGTTCGACCGGTTTGAGGTGAACGCATACGATCAATACAAACAGGACGGGTTATACAAACAAACCTTTGCCAAAGTAGGTGAAAAGTTCCAGTTCTCCCCTTCCCGCAGTTTTTCAACCGGCGCAGGCCACCGCTTTGAATGGGTGCATTACACGCCCAAGATATCCAAGGGCAGCGTTGACCTGAAGGGCAGCAATAACTACAATACGCTGTATACGTTTTTTGATTATAATTCGCTCGACCGCAGCATCTTTCCCCGCAAAGGCGTAAAGCTCTATGGCGAAGCAGGCCGGGTATTGGGACAACACCCCGATCTTAATTTTATTCAGAATGGCGAACCCCTTACCGACACCTCATTGGCCATCAGCACCCACCCTTACTGGCGTACTACGCTCGATGTGGAAAGTTATATCCCTATTGGCAAACGCACCACTTTGCTCCTGAACGGACAGGGCGGTATCAATTTCAACTATACCCGCAATGCCCTGAATGAATTCGCCATTGGCGGCTTAACAAAAGTATTCCGCAACCAGATCACTTTTGCCGGTTTGCAGGAAGGCACTTTGTATACGCCTTCCGTAGCCATGCTGCAGGGCGGTGTTCGGGTAAACCTGTTTACCAATAACTACCTCATCGGTAAGGCCAACGTATTGTTCACCAATTTTATCAGCAGAAGCGAATTCTTTAAGAATAACCCTGATTTTCTATCGGGTTACTCACTTACCTATTCGTATAACTTTGCCCTGGGCCCGCTTGAAATAAGTACCATGTATTGCGATCAAACCGGCAGGCTGCAATGGTATATTAACCTGGGAATTCCTTTTTAATGTTATTTAATTACGCTTCAATTTCTTCGTGGGCTTTTATAAAATCACTTACCAGGTAACTGATCAGTTTACCGGTAGTTTCGTCGGTACGTCCATCGGCCAGGCGGGTAGCGCCTTCGCAGATATGTAAATAAGCTACCTGGCTTTCCCGCGCGGCCAGGGTTATATACTGACGGGCGTGCAGGGCCGAAATACCTGAAGGTGTCATAGCGCTGGACAAGGTATTTTCAATACAGTCCATATCCAGTTCAATGCCCGTATAATTATCTTCCGTAAAGCTGGTGGCATGGGCTATCGCCTGGATAAAATTCCGTTTTTCCAGAATGAAAATATCTTCGTAGGTAATGAAGTCAAGAAAGGGATTGTTTACAATATCGAGCCACACGTTTTGCGGCAGGTAGTTTTCGTGCAGGCCAATAATGCAATATTTCTGTAAATACCCGTCTTCCTCGGCATAGCGGAAACCATTGCCGCTGTGGCGGCCTTCGGAAGGCCTGAAATCGGAATGCGCATCGAGGTTGATACAGTTTATTTGCGCCAGTTGTAAAGCGCCCGCTTTGTGCAAACCTTTGGCGGCTCCTTTTATCAATGGGTAGGCGTTGTTATGACCACCGCCGATAGCAATGGGTATTTTATTGTTCGCGGTAATGATCTTGGTGAGTTCTTCTACTTCTTCATCTATGGTGATCACTGCGTGGCGGTAGGCATCTATCTTTTCTTCATACCCATAGGCATTTTGCTCTATCAATTCACTGAGATCGCTGAAATTGAACTGTCCCAGTAAAATGACGGCTGACCCATTCAGAAAATCGTTGCTTTGTAAATTCAGAAAGGCCGACAGAAAAGGTATCCACACGGACTCTGCCCCGCCGGTACCATGATTGGCCCGAATGCCAATGTCTTCCGGAATTCCAAACACTACATACTTTGCCGTCGATTGCTGCAGGGCTGTTTCCCAGGTTTCTTTATCGGGCACTACGAGCACAGTCTCCCCCAGTTTTGTCTCAAACTTTCGGATCCGCGTATGATTCAGCACATCGTGCCTGTTGTAGAATTTGAAATGTTTTATCATAAAGCTGACAATTGAACTTTGGTTATTGGGATAATTTATACTGTTGCTGTTTTTTCCGTTTCCGATCTGCGTTTGCGTGGCCTGATAAAATCAAGCGGATGACTGCGGAAATAATTCCAGAGTATCTTTAAAAAGCCGGGATAATCCTTTAAATGAATACCCCTTGATCGTACTGCTACAAAAAATGCCAGAGAAAAGCTAACCAAAAAATTCAGGAACCCGATGCCTAATACGCCTGCCACCACATTGGCCAGGTACCGGTAATTCATGTGCTCCCATCCTATGCCATAGGCGCCCAGGGAGGTGTTGGCGGCCGAAATGGTAATATGCCTGATATCGAAAGGTATACCAAATATTTTACCCACGATGCCGGCCATGCCAAGAAAAAAACCCAAAGAGATATTTCCGGCCAAACTGCCCCCATGTGTATTCACATAGGCGGCTATTTTCTGCAGCCGGCTGGCTGGTAAGGACGTACGCAACACCGGGTGCTCGGTTAGCCGTTTGTCTATACGGCCGTAATTTATTTTGTTTTGAACATAGCCCGCAATAATTCCGCTCAAAAAAAGAAAGAACCCGGTATTACATGCATACAACAGGGAAAGGCTTTGCCAGGGATGCTGGTCCTGCAGCAACAGCGCCGCTTTTTCGCGCCCTACCAGCGGATGGCCCATGGCCAAATCGTACAACCAGGCCAGCAGGTAGGTAACGGGAAATACAATGATGAGGTTCCCGATAAAAGAAGCGATCTGGCTGCGGCTCACTTTCGATACCGTTACTGCCAGGTTGTATAAATTAGGCGGATCGTCGGTTTTACGGGCATCTAACGAACTGGCTACCGCGCTGGCCGTAAAGGCCGGTTGTTTGGTTGCCAGGGTTGAACCGGTTTCTTCAATGGCTACAAAACCCAGGCTGTAATTAACGCTGTAAACAAAGCCATGCCAGAAGGGCGCCATTTGCAGCAGGCCCAACAGGTTTTTAAAAATGGCCACAAAACAAATGATCAATCCGCCCCACATGGCGCTGCCGATCATTTGAAAATATTCCAGTGGCGAGGCAGTGATATATTTACTTCCCTTTTTCCCCTTGTGTTCAGCGATCTGGTAAGCCAGGTAACCCGTTGTCTGGGACAGAAATTCCCTGATACTGTTCTTCCTGTTCTCATTGCGTATTACGGCAATGAACAGATTGGCGAAACGCGCCATGTCGATGGTTTCATCCGCATCTGCAATATCTAACAGCAGGCTCATCCGGTTCAGCTTCTGCTCCATCTGGTACAGAATGAACGTTTGCGACAGGCTGGTGCCTTTATCTGTTGTTTCATCGCGTAACAACTGAACCAGTTGATGGCATTCCGCCAGTACTTCACTCAACTGCCCGGCCAGCCCCTGTATGGATTCGGATCCCTGGTGCTCCCGAAGGATCCGTTCTTTTATCTGGTACACCAGGTGCTGTTGCACGGCAAAGGGATTGTTAGGCGGTTGCCATTGTGCAGGTGTATGATGAGTGATCTCATTTTCCCAACCCAATTGTGCCACCCGGGCACTCAGGATCTGTAAGGACAGCACCACCTGCCTGATGATGACCGGCTCGTTGCCGGTAAATGAAATACCGATCAGCTCAAAGAAACGCATCCATTTATCGCGGCCCAACTGTTCAACCCACTCATAATCGGTATGTTTAAAAAAGATGCGGTTTAACAGGTATAAAAAATCGTTAGGATCCTGCGCGGCAGGTAAAAATTTATGTTTTAAGCGGGCATAAAGTTCACGCCCAGCTCCCCGCGAAATGGTGATCCCGCTTTCGGTTAACAGGGGCACCAGGTTGCTGTTGATCAACTGCGCCATCACGGCGGTACGCAGGTTATTCAATACAGCCGGATGCTGGTGTACAAATTGTATCGTTTCTGCAAACTTTCTGTGTACGTTCTCAAACTCCGACAGGCGCGGTCGTATCATGGCCACAAAAGCTACCAGGTAATCGAGGGCCTCTTCCCGGTCCTTAATAGAAACGGAACGGCCTTTCTCCAGAAACTCTTTTACCAGGTTTACTTTTTTCTTCATCTTAATTGTGAGTGGTGAGTAGTGAGTGGGGCTCGCAAGCTTTGAGATCACTTTACTATCTTACATCTCCCAAATTTTTTCTGCTTCGCCCGCCGAAGCCTTGGCGTAGGAGGGCCTTCTGCTTCGCCCGCCGAAGCCTTGGCGTAGGAGGGCCTTCTGCCTCGCCCGCCGAAGCCTTGGCGTAGGAGGGCCTTTCAACTTTCAACTTTCAACTTTCAACTTTCAACTTTAAACTTTCAACTGTATTCAAACTGCCCACTGCCCTTCAATCATCACCTGCTCAATTAAATTAGAACCAAATGAATACGGTATATACGCCAATGATGGAACTGGCTTTGTAATTATCAGGTTCGCTTTTTTTCCAACAGAAATACTACCCAGTTTATCGGCACATTCCATGGCCCAGGCGCCGTTCAGCGTAGCCGCGTTGAGAGCTTCTTCGGGCAGCATTTTCATTTGAATACAGCTCATATTCACTACCAGGTTCATATTACCACTGGGGGATGAACCGGGGTTGAAATCCGAGGCCAGTGCAATGGCGCAGCCTGCATCTATTAAAGTACGGGCCGGTTGAAACGGCATTCTTAAAAAGAAGGCAGCGGTGGGCAACAAGGTCCCTATTGTTTCGGCGCCGGCCAGTGCTTTTATGGCCGCATCATCCATGGTCTCCAAATGATCTACACTTACAGCGCCCAGGGCTACACCGGTTTGCACACCACCCGATAAATTCAACTGGTTGGCATGGATCTTTGGTTTTAATCCATACTGCATCCCGGCTTTACAGATCAGGGCTGTTTCTTCCGGTGAAAAGAAACCCGTTTCGCAAAACACATCGATGTAATCGGCCAGTTGCTCCCGTCCAATAACGGGCAGCATGTCATTTATAATAAGATCGATATATCCCTGGTGGTTCTCTTTATATTCCACCGGGTACGTATGTGCGCCCAGGAAAGTGGCTTTGATGGTTACGGCCGACCGCTCGCGCAATTTCTTTATCACCCGCAGCATTTTCAATTCGCCGGCAACGGTAAGGCCATACCCGCTTTTTATTTCAATAGCGCCGGTGCCTAATTGGGTCAACTCCTGCAGGCGGCCCCAGGCCAGGTTGAAGAGTTCATCTTCCGACGCCTCATTTAGTTTACGGGCCGAATTCAGAATGCCTCCACCCCGGGCGGCAATTTCAGCATAGCTGAGTCCTTTTAATTTATCGATGAATTCATTTTCCCGGCTGGCGGCAAATACCAGGTGGGTATGGCTGTCGCACCAGGTGGGCATTATAATTTTCCCTGTTGCGTCGATGGTTTCAGTTGGCAGCGCGCGATTGCTTTTTGCCAGCTCGTTCATGGCGCCATAGGCAACAATGGTATCCTCTTCTATCAATAAAAATGCGTTGTCTATACATGGCAGGTTTGCCAGTTCTTTTCCCCGCAGTACAGGCCATTGCTCCCGTACATTTACGAGTTGTTTGATATTGGTAAAAAGTGTTGCGGCCATGGAGTGAAGATAGGCATAAAAAAGCCCGGAATCAGCTCCGCAACGCGGATACTTTTCCGGACTTTCTGTTGGACAATCCCATATTAAGTTTTTGCCGCGTATTGTTTATTTACAATGGGCAACATCAGCTTCTTCAATAATTGCAATACCTTTATTTGTGAAAAAACAGTGTATTGCGCAGCGGTTGATCCATTGCTTACTTTAATACTGTAAGCACGTTCGCCCAATGCTTTAAACATATCTTCATCGGTGGTATCATCGCCTATGCACAATACAAAATCGGGCTGCGTATCGTTCACTATTTTCAGGGCCATTATCCCTTTATCAAAACCCGACATGCGCACTTCCACTACCTTATTGCCATCCACTACCTGCAGCATGGTGTTTTGCAACAGCTGCGTAAGGTTATTGATCAGCTCCCTTGACCGGGTAAAACCCAGTTCGGGGTGGGTATTGCGATAGTGCCAGGCCAGGGTATTGGTTTTTTCTTCAATAAAAGAACCAACGCAATGGGTAACGAACAGTTGCATAATGGGCCTGATCTCGTTCTTCCATTGATCAGGAATAGAAACGGCCTGTTGCCATTGATCGCCCTTGGGTTTAAAACTGGCGCCATGTTCAGCTACCAGCATCATCGGCAGATCGCCCAGCCATTTTTCCAGTGTATAGGCTTCGCGGCCGCTGATGATCACCACATTGTTTTTGGGATCAGATGATAACCCGTTCAAAATGGCACGCAACTCGTCATTGGGTTTTGCTTCCGACGGTATCCGGGCATAGGGCACCAGCGTGCCGTCATAGTCTAACAACAGACAGCGGCTGTTGGCCACCTGGTAATGCAAATGAATTTGTGCAATCACGCGTTCATCGAGCACTTTCACCTGTTGTTTCAACTGTTCCTGTTTTACGTTCGCCAGTTGATCGAGAAAATCGCTTACCCATTTTATAACATCGTAATCAGATAAGCGCTGTTGCATCAGGAACATGCGGTGTTCCTGTTCTTCCTCAGGCATGGTCAATGCCCGGTTTATTGCGTTCGACACTTCAATGGTGTCAATGGGATTTACCAACAGGGCTTCATTCAACTCGTTGGCAGCCCCGGCCAGTTCACTCAGAATTAAAACGCCTTTCCGTCCCGAACAACTGGCAACATATTCTTTGGCAACCAGGTTCATCCCATCGCGCAAAGGTGTTATTAAAGCCACATCGGCCGCTTTGTACAGCGCCGCCAGTTCGTTGAACGGAAGATGGGTGTATCGGTAAATGATAGGTTGCCAGGTAATGGTTGATACCTTACCGTTAATGGTACCTATCTTTTGTTCTATTTGTTGTTTACGTTCGGTGTATGCCTGAATATCATCCCGCGAGGGAACTATATTCAGAATGAACACCACTTTCTCCCGCCACTCGGGATACTGGTCAAGGAAATGTTCATAGGCATTCAGCCTGTCCATTAATCCCTTGGTGTAATCCAGTCTGTCTACCGAGAAAATGATCTTCCTGCTATCAAAATTCTTTATGATCTCGTTGTAATATTGTTTTGTTTCCAGGTCACTGCAGGCCCTGTTGAATTTTTTATAATCGATGCTGATCGGGAACAGGTCGGCTTTTACCAGCCGGTCCTGGTACTGCATGGCGTGAAATGAACTATCTACGCCAAGGATCATTTTGGCCGATTGTAAAAAGTGTTGCGCATAATCGTGCGTGTGAAAACCGATCAGGTCGCTGCCGAGCACACCCCGTACCAGCGAGGTTTTCCATTCTGCCGGTAAGGTCCTGAACAACTCGTAAGAAGGAAATGGAATATGCAAAAAGAAACCAATGGCAGCGTCTGCTTTTTCAGCCCTTATCATTTCGGGTAATAACAGCAATTGATAATCGTGGATCCAGATGGTGTCATCGGGTTCCAGCAAGGGTATTAGTTTATCGGCAAACGCGCGGTTCACTTTTACATAAGCATCAAAATAGTGCACATTCGATTCAACCAGATTTGGAAAATAATGGAACAGCGGCCATAATACGGAATTGGAGAAGCCGTTATAATAATCCTTGTACAACAGCTTATTTACAAAGAGCGGTACAATTTGAAAATCAAGACCCGAGAGTTTTTCTTCGACAATACTCCATTCATTTTGGGGAAAATCTGCCACACCGAGCCACAACTTCTCTGTAAAGCCTCTGTTTGTAGAACTATCACTTTCAAAATAACTTTTTATAGCAGAAACCAGCCCGCCCGAACTTTGCCGCAGATTTAGCTGATCTCCTTCATGATCAATAGAAAAAGGCAACCTATTAGATATTATAATCAATCGTCCCATAGAAAAAACAGTAAACCAATTAATAATAAAGGCTGCTGTCACGTACAAATGTGCCAGGCCCTGTTACATGGTTTATTATCAATGAAATTATGGTGCCAATAGGGGGAAGAAAGGCAGAGGGCAGAAGGCAGAGAGGAATACACTTCTTCGCGGCAGCGATGCCCCCTAAAAAAGAAAAAGAGACAAGGACTTGCATCCTTATCTCCCTTAATGTTGTATTGAGTGTTCTTTTGGCCTTATTTGAAATTCAACTTCGCGCGTTGACGGTATTGCTCTCTTACCACACCACGTTGGTTATAGGGGTTGGTAACCAGGAAAAACAAATAAAGTGGTTCTCCCACTTCAGCCATTTTAACGGTTTTCTCTTTTACCGGGAAATACAACTGTTCAATTGTACGGGTAGCAGTAACCGTATTGGCATCTACCGTTTTAATGTCACGGTCCCAACGGTATTCGTTGGTTCCTTTGTTGTAAAACCAAAACGACCAATTGTCTGAAACAGCAATTTGTTTGTTGGGGTTAAAATTGTCTTCTTTCACAATTTTAAATGGAATGTCTTGAAGGTCGGCTAAAGGGGCTTTATCACCAATTTTGTACACGCCATCGGTGAAATCTGCATTTACGAAAACGCCATCTACGGCATTAACGTCAAAAGTGAACTCAACGGAAAAAGGGGCTTTCTTTAACTCATACTCGCCATTAACAGGGGCAATGGCTGCGCCGTTTTGAACGATCTTCAAGCTGATTTTCGCTTGCGAAAAAACGGTGCTGGTAGCTAACAAGGCAAAAATGAACAAGGAAATGGTTGTTTTCATATTGCGGATTTTTCATGCGTATTTATCTTCATAATTGCTACAACGTACAAATTATGCAGATATTTTGTCATAGTATAAATACCAATTTTTCCGGTCGGGGTCGGTGGTATCGACAGCAAAATAGAAAATTATTGTTATTTATGGAAGCGTTTATTCAAATCAAGGTCAAATTTCTTTGAAGTTTCTTTTGCGAGGTCATATCCGGCATCCGCATGTCGTATAACTCCCATACCCGGATCGTTTCTTAACACCCTTGCTAATCGTTGTTCAGCATCGATTGTTCCGTCGGCAACGATCACCATACCGGCATGAATACTATACCCCATCCCTACCCCGCCACCATGATGCAAACTTACCCAGCTGGCACCACCTGCCGTATTGACCAATGCATTCAGGATCGGCCAGTCTGCCACCGCATCACTGCCATCCAGCATCGACTCGGTTTCTCTGTTAGGGGATGCTACGGAACCCGTATCCAGGTGATCACGGCCAATGACAATGGGCGCTTTTACTTTGCCGGTCCTTACCAGTTCATTGAAGGCCAGTCCTGCTTTTTCTCTTTCCCCCTGCCCCAGCCAGCAAATACGTGCAGGTAATCCCTGAAAGGCAATTTTTTCTTTGGCCAGTTTCAACCAGCGTTGCAATGATTTATTCTCTGGAAATAAATTGCCTATTACTTCATCTGTGACGGAAATGTCGTTGGGGTCGCCGCTTAATGCCGCCCAGCGGAAGGGCCCTTTTCCTTCGCAAAACAATGGCCGGATATAAGCAGGAACAAACCCCGGAAAATCAAAAGTATTGGTCAATCCCTTTTCCTGCGCCCGCGCACGGATGTTATTGCCATAATCGAAGGTGACAGCGCCTTTTTGCTGCAGGGCCAGCATCAACTCCACATGCCGGTACATGCTGTTATAAGCATAATAAATATATTGTTCGGGATTTTGCTCGCGTAAAACCTTTGCCTGTTCATAGGATATCTCATGCGGCCAGTAGCCAATCAACGGATCATGCGCAGAAGTTTGATCTGTAAGTGTATCGGGCACAATATTTCTTTCAACCAGGCGTTCTAATAACTCCACCGCATTGCACAATACCCCTATAGAAAGTATTTCTCCTTTTTGTTTTGCCTCCAGCGCCCGGTCGATCGCCGCATCGATACTTGTCATTTTCACATCCAGGTACTTTGTCTCTATGCGTTTATCTATCCGCCATTCTTCCACTTCAGCAATTAACGCCACGCCTTCATTCATGGTAATGGCCAGTGGCTGAGCACCGCCCATACCACCCAATCCGGCTGTTACATTCAACGTTCCTTTTAAAGTTCCGCCAAAGTGTTTATCGGCTGCGGCTGAATAAGTTTCATACGTTCCCTGCACAATACCCTGGCTGCCGATGTAGATCCACGAACCGGCGGTCATTTGTCCGTACATCATCAAACCCTTTTTTTCCAGTTCGTCAAAATGCTGCCAGGTAGCCCATTTAGGCACCAGTTGTGAGTTGGAGAGCAGTACCCGGGGCGCGTTTTCATGAGTTTGCAAAATGCCCACCGGTTTACCACTTTGAATCAGCAGGGTCTCATTGTCATTCAGGTCTTTTAAAGATTGAATGATCAGATCGAGCGCTTCAAAATTCCGGGCTGCTTTTCCGCGGCCGCCGTAAACGATGAGGTCGTCGGGCCGTTCAGCCACGGCGGGGTCAAGGTTGTTTAACAACATGCGCAGCGCGGCTTCCTGTACCCAGCCTTTGCAGGTGAGTTGTGAACCCGTTGGCGTTTTGTATTTTATAGGATCGTAGTGTTTTGTTACTGGTGTCATCGTTAGTGCGTTTTATTATCAATGTAGTTTTTGTGTTACGTTACAGACCGAATGCTTCAAAGCCTGTATTTAAATTCACCTTTTTCATTCCGGCGAATGCATTACAATGTTCTACAAACGAAAAATTACTGATGAGTTGTTTTATCTGATCGATGTCATCGGCAAAAATGCGGTCTTCCTCGGCAAAGCTTACAAACTGCCGTACATAATCATGGGCCGATTCCAGGATCTCACTGCTTTTTAATGGCCGTCTGAATTCAATGGCCTGACAGGCGCTCAGTAACTCGATAGCCAAAATGAATTCCAGGTTATCCAGCACCTGGTTCAGCTTGCGGCCACTGATGCTGCCCATGCTCACATGGTCCTCCTGCCCCAGCGAGGTAGGAATACTGTCGGCACTGGCAGGAAAGCAAAGTGTTTTATTTTCTGTTACCAATGCAGCCGTGGTGTATTGCGGGATCATAAACCCACTGTTCAACCCTACGTCTTTCATCAGCAACATGGGCAGCCCCCATTTTCCTTCCAGCAGCAGGTAACACCGGCGGTCAGAAATATTGCCGGCTTCTGCGGCAGCAATACAGGCATAGTCGAGTGGCAGTGCCAGAGGCTGACCGTGAAAATTACCACCGCTGATGGTATCATCGGCACTTAATATAATAGGATTATCCGTTACCGAGTTCAATTCAATTTCGGTGAGTTGTTTCAGGTGTAACCAGGCATTGCGGCTGGCGCCATGTACCTGAGGCATACAGCGCAAACTGTAAGGGTCCTGCACGCGGCCGCAATCAACATGGCTTTGCATGATGTCGCTTTGGTGTAATAACAACCGCAGCCGTTGGGCCACCAGGGTATTGCCGGCAAACGGACGCAACTGGTGCAGGCGTTCATCAAAAGGCGCTTTGGTGCCGGTCAATGCTTCCAGACTCATGGCGCCAATGATATCGGCCGCTTCCAGACAATAATGCATCCGCTGCACCGCTTTTACCGCAAACGATAAAATGAACTGGGTGCCGTTTATCAGGGCCAGTCCTTCCTTGGGGCCCAGTTGAATGGGTTCCAACCCAAATTGTTTTAATATGTCCTGCGCTTTATACCGGGTGCTTTTGTAAAATACCTCTCCTAACCCAATGAGGGGTAAGAACAAATGGGCCAGCGGCGCCAGATCACCGGAAGCGCCCACGCTTCCCTTTTCGGGCACTACCGGAATTACATCCTGCTCGATATGCCAGATGATGCGTTGTAATGTTTCCAGCTGAGCGCCCGAATAACCACGCGCCAGTGCATGTACTTTGGTAATGAGCATCAGTTTGGCAACCTCCACGGGAATGGGTGCACCCACGCCTACGCTGTGGCTTTGCAAGATCTTATGTTGCAGGGTGCGGGTATCTTCTTCCGAAACGGGTTTATTGGCCAGTACCCCAAAACCGGTATTAACTCCATATACCGTTCTGTTGGTTGCTACAATTTCCTGTACGTACTGTTGGCTTTTTTGAATATTGCCAATGGCGGTTTTATTCAACACGCCTTTTGTTTTACCACCGGCAATTGCCAGTGCACTGCCAATAGTTAATTGATCGATGCCGTAAAAAAACTCCTGTTGCATAAAAGTTACTTATGGTGCAAAATGGTTTGCACCCGGTTAAAAACTGATTCGTTTTGTAAGCCCTGTTCTATTTCACTAATAGCCGTTAAGATAGTTTTGCTGTGTTTTCCTTCCTGCACCAGGGCACCCATGGCTTGTTGCAGGGCATCCCATACCGGCTGTACCTGCTGTTGTAATTTCTTTCCTTTGGTAGTGAAGGCCACTACTTTTTTGCGGGCATCATCATCGGCAGTGGCGGTTTTAATAAAGCCTTTCTGTTGCAGGCTGCTCACCAACTGACTTACGGCCGAATGCGAAATGCCCAGTTCATCGGAGATATCCCTGATCGACACTGTTTCCTGTCTCGACAAAATATAAAAGACCGGAAACCAGGCGGCATCAAAAGAAAGATCGTGCGAAGCATAGATCTTGTTCACATCGGCCAGGAAGGCTTCACTCAGCCTGCGCAACCGGCTTCCAAAGACCAAAAATCCCAATGATTCGTAAAAGCTCATAATTGTATAAGTACTTATACAAATGTACAATAAGTGGTAATAATTCAAAATATAAATTAGGAGGGATTGGCTAATACAATTTTGTTGTAATTTCCGCACGTATTCTTTTTAAATGAATGTATATATATGAAAACCAAGACCGGATTTCTGTTGTGTTTAATGATGTTCCTTCAGTATTTTATCTGGAGTGCCTGGTATGTGACAATGAGTACCTACATGAAAGTACACCTGGGAGCTTCGGATGACGCCATTGGGTTAGCTTATGGCGCGTTAGCACTGGCCACCATGATCTCGCCGTTCTTTATCGGATTGATAGCTGACCGTTTTTTTGCTGCCCAGCGGTTAATGGGCATCCTGCATTTATTGGGTGCAGGGATGTTATTGCTCGCCACCAAAATCACAGATAATTCGGTATTCTTCTGGGTGATATTAGTATATTCTTTATTGTATATGCCAACCATTGCCTTATCTAACAGTATTGCTTTCCATCAAATGACTGATCCGGGAAAACAGTTTCCCTGGATCCGAGTTTTTGGAACCATTGGCTGGATCATTGCCGGATTATTCATTGCCCGCCTGGATATAGGCGCTACCTCTTCTACTTTCATCATGGCCGCCGCTGTTTCAGCCGGACTGGGAATCATCAGCTTTATTTTACCCGATACACCGCCCAAAGGCAAAAGCGCTGATGCTTCAGCTGGCAAAGCCCTGGGCGTGGAAGCGTTAGTATTGTTTAAAGACAAGCCTTACCTGATCTTCTTTATTGCCGCCATCCTTGTTTGTATTCCGCTCTCCTTCTATTATGGATTTGCCAACCTCTTTTTAACAGAGTCAGGCATGAAGGAATCTGCCGGTAAAATGATCCTGGGGCAGGTATCAGAAGCGGTGTTCATTATAGCCATTCCCTTTTTGTTCAACACCATTGGGGTTAAGAAAATGCTGCTGTTGGGTATGGCTGCCTGGATCCTGCGTTACGTAGCATTTGCTTTTGGCAATATCGACACCAACGTTTGGATGTTATATGCCGGTATCATTCTGCATGGCGTTTGTTACGATTTCTTTTTTGTTACAGGTTATATGTATACAGAGAAAAAAGCAGGCGAAAAGATCAAGAATGCAGCGCAAGGCTTATTTACATTTGCCACTTATGGCGTTGGAATGGTGATTGGCACGTGGTTCTCAGGTAAAACAGCGGGTATGTACACACTGTCAACCATCAACGCCTTCACCGGAAAAAATGACCATAACTGGGTTAACATCTGGCTGGTACCGGTATACATTGCCATAGCCGTATTACTGTATTTTATCTTATTTTTCAGAGAGAAAAAAAAGGTACATGTAGCAGGTGAATAGTTTATCGGAACGAAACCTGGAATTTTGAACCCAGAACCGCGGAACTAAGGACCTAATAACCCAATAACTTACAAACCCAATAACTGAAACTTAAGAGTACAGCGCTTTAAACTTTAAACTTTGAACTTTCAACTATAAACTATGGCAAAGATTGCAATGCTCGGTTCAGGCTTTATTGGCCGGTTTTATGCCGACTCCTTACAGGGGTACAGAAGCCGTGATAAAATTGTAAGTATCTATTCGCGCCGTACCGAAAGCGCCCAAAGATTTGCTGAAGATTATAAAGTAGCGCACCATACCACCAACATGGAGGAAGCCATTGCGAATCCCGATGTTGACATCGTATGTATTGCACTGCCCAATAACCTGCACGAAGCAGCTGTAATGCTTTGCTGCCTGCATCGCAAAGCCGTAATGACCACCAAACCACTTGGCCGCAATGCCGAAGAAGCAAAGCGTATGTTGCAGGCCGTTGAACAGGCCGGTATCTTCAATGGCTACCTTGAAGACCTGGTGTATACCCCAAAATTCATAAAGGCTTTAGAAAGCGTTAAAGAAGGCGCCCTCGGCCGTATTTTATGGGCCAAGTCAAGGGAAACCCACCCAGGGCCTCACAGCGACTGGTTCTGGGATATAGAACAGGCCGGCGGCGGTTGTATACTTGACCTCGGCTGTCATTGCGTGGAGATCACCCGCAGTTATATTGGGAAAGATATAAAACCGGTAGAGGTGATGTGCTGGGCCGATACCCAGGTAAAACCCATCGACGCCGAAGACCATGCCATTGGTCTGGTGAAATATGAGAACGGCGCCATTGGCCAGTTTGAAGTAAGCTGGACCTTCCGCGGTGGCCTCGACCTGCGCGATGAGGTAATGGGCTCCGAAGGCACCATCTGGATCAACAGCTTCCTGCGCACTGGTTTCGATATGTTCACCAGCGGCAAAGGCGCCAATTACGTTGCCGAAAAAGCCGAAAGCAATACCGGTTGGTTATTTCCGGTAGGTGATGAACTGAATGAACTGGGCTACAACCATATGTTCATGGATATGTTTAATGCCATGGAAGCCGGCGAAGACCCCAAAGAAACTTTTTACGACGGTTATGTGGTAAACTGCATCCTGGATGCCGCCTACCGCTCGGCCAAAAGCAAATTGTGGGAACCGGTGCAGCTCGACATCTGGCGGGGCAAAACCGGGGTAACCAAAGACAGCCATCTTACCGAGTACGATGCCGACCACTACCTGGTAAAAGAAGAAGTGACCCATTATGGCGCAAAAAAAGTGATTTTGAAAAATAAAAAAACAGGTAAAATCGTTGAAAGGGTGATGGAATAATCGCGCCTAAATAAAATCCCTAGGAACCAAAGAAACACCTTGTATTTTTTCCCGGGAAGTAGCGAATTCCATTATTTTTGCGACCTAAATAACTTAAACCCCCAATATGAAGAGGCAATTTGTAGCAATTGTAGCGATTTTTACCATTGGTCTGCTGGCAAATACAATGCAGGCACATGCTCAAAATAAAATTGGTTATATCAGCCTGCAGGAACTGGTAGCTAATATGCCCGAGTACAAAAAAGCACAGGGCGATATGCAGGAATATCAGAAAGCCCTGGTTCAACAGGGAACTGACTACCAACAGGCGTTTATCGATAAACAAAAATTGTTTATAACCGATTCAGCAAAAATGACTTCTCCGGTAAAAGAAGTAAAGCGTAAAGAGCTGAATGACCTGTATGTTAAATGGACCAACTTTGTTAACCAGGAAGCTCAACAAATGATGAACAATCACGAGCAGGAATTGCTGGCGCCCATCCAGGACAAAGCCGTTCAAACTTCACAGGCCGTTGCCAAAGAAAATGGCTATGCGTACATTCTGCCTAAAGAGCAATTGATCGCTTTCCCTTCTGCAGATGACATTTTACCACTGGTGTTCAAAAAATTAAACATTACACCTGTGAAAGATGCACCCGCTGAAGCACCAAAGAAGAACTAAGAAGAAATAGACGCAGCGACAAGCTGAGTTTTTTATAAGTAATAGAAGTAGGAAGTAAGAAGTAGGATGTATGAAAATACACCTCTTTACTTCCTGCTTTTTTTTATGAAAGCACCTCAATAAAAAAGTAGAAGACAAGAAGCGCGAGTCCCGACATTCAGACTCTTCTTACTTCTAATCTCCTACTTCTTACTTCGTTTCCTTATATTACGATAAGCAATACGTCACCTCGAAAGCACCACCCAACTACTTCAGCCCCATATCACTGATAATGCCTTGTATCTTCTTATCGAGGTTACCTTTAACCTGGATAGAATCGAATTCAGCAGCACTTGCAATTTTAGTATTTACGCTGAAATAGAATTTGATCTTGGGTTCTGTACCGCTGGGGCGGGCTGAGATCTTGCTGCCATCCGCCAGAATAAATTGCAGCACGTTTGAAACAGGCAGCGTGATGGCCCACTCCTCACCGGTTTGCAGGTTCCTGCCTTTGCGCAGTTCATAATCGAGCAATTGCACCACGGGCGAACCATTGATGGTTGATGGCGGGTTGTTCCGATAGCCATCCATCATTTCCGCAATTTCTTTTTGACCATTCATCCCCTTCTTGGTAATGGAGATCAAATGCTCTTTATAATAGCCGTATTGTACATACAGATCGATCAGTTTTTCGAACAGGCTTCTGCCTTTGTCTTTTTCGTAGGCAGCCATTTCGCACAGCAGCGCTACGGCCGATACAGCATCTTTATCCCGCAACTGGCTACCGATCATTAAGCCATAGCTTTCTTCACCACCTATGGTGTAATGTTCCGTGGCTTCTTTTTCCTTGATCAGTTCGGCGATCCATTTAAAACCAGTTAATACATTATAACATTTTACATTATTATCAGCCGCAATGCGGTCGATCATATCCGTAGTTACAATGGTCTTGCACACAAAATCGTTCTGCCGGGCAATGCCTTTGGCCTTGCGTGCTTCAATGATATAGTTGAAGGCCAGAACGGCGGTTTGGTTACCATTCATCAACACCCAGTTGCCCTGTTTGTCTTTTATGGCAATACCAACGCGGTCGGCATCAGGATCGGTTCCCAGTAAAATATCGGCATCCAGTTCCCTGGCTTTTTTCAAACCAATGCTCATGGCTTCACTTTCTTCCGGATTGGGGTAGACCACCGTAGGGAAATTACCATCGGGTTTAGCCTGCTCTTCTACAATACGCACATTGGTAAAACCAAAACGTTCCAGCACCTGAGGCACCAGCATAATACCGGTTCCATGTATGGGGGTATAAACGATCTTCAGGTCGTGCTGACGGGTGATCACCTCAGGGTAAACGCTCAGGCTTTTCACCATGTCGATATACTGGTTGTCCATGTCTTTACCAATGATGGTTATGGCAGCTTCGCCCCCACTCCATTTCACTTCATCAACCGACTCGATGGCCTCCACTTCTTTGATGACGTTTTTGTCGTGCGGCGGCACCAGCTGCCCGCCATCGTTCCAGTATGCTTTATACCCGTTGTATTCTTTTGGATTGTGCGAAGCCGTACAAACCACACCGCCCTGGCAACCCAGCTGGCGAATGGTAAAACTTAATTCGGGGGTTGGACGTAACGCTTCAAACAAAAACACCTTAATACCGTTGGCGGCCATTACATTGGCAGTGATCTCTGCAAACTGACGGCTGTTGTTACGGCTGTCGTGTGCAATGGCAATGCGGATTACGCCACCGGGATAGGTTTTATTTAAGTAGTTGGCAAAACCCTGGGTGGCCATACCAACCGTGTATTTATTAATGCGGTTTGTGCCTATGCCCATAATACCGCGTAAACCACCTGTTCCAAATTCCAGGTTGCGGTAGAAAGCATCGGCCAGCTCGGTGGGATTCTCTTTTTCAAGTCTGGCAATTTCCTGTTTGGCGGCATCATCGTAATTTCCGTCTTTCCAAACCTGAACGCGCTGCATAATTGCATCATCCATAGTACTCAAATTGAGGTTATTTTGAAAATTTGAAGTTATATAATTTTCCGATTGGACGCTTTTTACATTCAAAAAGCATACCCGGGGAAGGGCAGAAGGCAGAGGGCAGAAGGCAGAAAGCCTCAACGCGGCAACCCCAACCCGGCCCTTTGAACCCGGAACGTTAAACTTTGAACTTAAAACTTTATACTTTGAACTTTAAACTTTATACTTTGAACTTTATACTTTGAACTTTATACTTTGAACTTTATACTTTGAACTTTAAGCTTTGAACTACCCTACTCCATATAAGCCCCTTTAACAATCTCCCCGTCCACCTCAACGAAAATATGTTCCTGCAGCGTGGTAGCTACCGACAGGCCTACATAATCTGTGTTAACAGGATATGTTTTGTGCGTGCGTTCAACCAGCGCCAGCGTTTGGATCTTTTTGGGCAGGTAGGCCAGAAAAGGCTTGATGGCCCATAACATGGTACGGCCGCTGTTGGCTACATCATCCACCACAATGATCACCTTATCGGTAAAATCGGTTTCCCCACTCAGTTTTATATCGTGCGGCGCTTTTTTATCGAGGGTGATCTCGATATTCCAGATCTTTATATTGCTGTTTATTGAATGTAACAGTTGCTCTATGTTGCGGGCAATTACGCTGCCATTTTCCCGAATACCGGCGAGAATAATTTCCTTTTCATCCAGGTTGTTTTCTACGATCTCATAAGCCATCCGTTGCAATTTCCGGGCTACCGTTTCCTTATCAAGGATATAATTTCGCGACATGTCAGTTATTTTGGCCAAATCTATAGAAAAAAAGGCAGAAGGCAGAGGGCAGAAGGCAGAAAGAAATACAGCTCTAAGCGGCATGCTATTAGCCGTAAGCCGGGTCAACTGGTCAACTGGTCAACTCGCCAACTCGCTGGTCAGCCCTCTACCTTTATCAACCACGTCTTCCTCCCTTTTTATCCAGATTCCACTTTCATTTTACCCTGTCAACCCGTCAACTTGTCAACTAGTTAACTTATCTTAGCCTATATGATACCCCAGATACTATTCATCATCATTTCGGCTGCAGCCATATGGTTTTTTAGTAAAAAGATAATGACTATACGCCGCAACATCTTATTAGGTAAGGAGGCTGACTATAGCGACCGTACCGGCGAACGGTGGCGCAATGTGCTGCTGCTGGCGTTCGGACAAAAAAAGATGTTTCGCAATCCCCTGGTGGCCGTGATGCACTTTTTTGTTTATGCGGGCTTTATCATTATTAATATCGAAGTACTGGAGATCCTGATAGATGGCGTATTCGGTACCCATCGCATTTTCTCAGGTTTTGGCGGCGTCGTATATCCATACCTGATCAATGCGTTTGAATTTCTGGCCATCACCGTATTACTGGGTTGTGTTATTTTTCTTTTAAGAAGAAATATAGTAAAAGTAAAACGCCTCGCCAGTCCCGATCTGAACGGCTGGCCGCGCAGCGATGCCAATTATATCCTGATTACCGAGATTGTACTGATGACGCTTTTCCTCACCATGAATTCCGCCGATACGCTATTACAGCAACGTGGGTATGGTCATTATGGGGAACACGTGACCGGTAACTTTGCATTTTCTTCCATGCTGCACCCGCTGCTGGGCGGCTTAAGCGATAACGCCCTGGTAGGAGTTGAAAGAACCTGCTGGTGGCTGCACATCCTGGGCATCTTTGCTTTTTTGAATTATCTGCCGTACTCCAAACACCTGCATATTATGCTGGCGTTTCCCAATGCTTATTATACCCGGCTGCAGCCCATGGGTAAAATGAGCAATATGCCGGCTATTCAAAATGAAGTGTTGTACGCCATGCAACCCGAACTGGCGCCAACCGATGCAACGACGCCCGACAAATTTGGCGCAAAAGACGTTCCTGACCTGAGCTGGCGCAATATCCTCGATGCCTATTCCTGTACAGAATGTGGCCGGTGCAGTGCGGCTTGTCCGGCTACCATCACCGGTAAAAAATTGTCGCCCCGCAAGATCATGATGGCTACCCGCGACCGGGCCGAAGATATTGGCAAGAACATAGATCAAAATGGGGAGTTTAAAGAAGATGGTAAAACGCTGCTGCACGATTATATCTCGGTAGAAGAATTGCGTGCCTGCACTACCTGCAACAGTTGTGTGCAGGAATGTCCGGTGAGCATCAGTCCACTGGAGATCATCCTCGAATTGCGCCGTTCACTCATCATGGAAGAAAGCAATGCCCCGCAGGAATGGAACGCCATGTTCAGCAATGTGGAGAATAACTTCGCACCCTGGAAGTTCAGTCCGGATGACCGGGATAAATGGGTCTCTGAAATGTAATAAAACAGCTGTAAGCTTTAAGCGATAAGCGGTAAGGGAATACAGTTTCTGGCCTGGGCTTTCAACTGTCTGCCGTCTGCCCAGTGCCTTTTGTATTTCTTTCTGCCCTCTGCCTTCTGCCCTCTGCCCTTACAAGCTGGTTAAATAAATAAAAGCCCCTCATTTATGAGGGGCTTTTTCATTAAAACATACACTATATTATGTGACTAAGAAGACTACTTCTTTAGAACAAAACAATATCATACGATAAAGCGCCTACAGAAACAGTTGCTTTGGCATCGCAGCCAGTGGTGCCGTAGTCAAGTGTCCAGGTTGAACCGCCGGCAGGTGTCAATGTAACTTTACCGCTGTCGAACCAGTAGCAGTTCATTTTTTTAATCAGTGGTTGTGTAATGCTGATGTTATACGCAGCGCCGGCAGCAGTGGTACCGCTGGCAGAACCGGTGATTGAATACACATCATCCAATGGATTCAATGGCGTGCTGATGCCTGCAGTCCATTCGCGTTCGCGGGTAGATTTCCAGGTAATGGTGCCGCCATTGGCTTTTACGATAGAACCATCTACTTCAATTTTATAAACAAGGTTACCAGCCTGGTTAAAACCCATATTGGTGGTCTTGTGGGTACCTTTTACCTGGTTGTTGTTTACAAAATAGTTGTCGAAAGAAATATTGATCACGGTTCCCGCAGCGCGGTAGCTGCCCGTCCAGGTAGCAATGATCTTACCTCTGCGTTTTCTGAGGTCGGGACCAACACAATCGGCAGCACCGAAATCGATGGTAATTTTACGGACAACGGTATCTACCGATACGGTTGCACAGGTGCCCAGCACTTCTTCAATACGGGCGACGCCTGGACCAGTCTCTGTTCTGAAGGTAAAATTGGTACCGGCTGCTGCGGAAAGGTCAACCATGTTGGTAGCATCGTTGTAATTGCTTTCAGCCATGGTGTTATCGTTCGCAGCAGTGATATCGGTAGCCGCATCTTTTGCATCTTTTGCCTCCTTTTTACAGGCATAAAAAGTGGTAGTAACAAGGCAGCAGGCCATTAAGCCGAAGAAAATGGATCGTCTTTTTTGCATGGGTATGAATTTTAAAGGTCCGGTATCAGACTTACAACCGGGTGCAAGGTTTAAAACGTATATCGCTTTTTTTTGGTGTGTTTGTTTGGAGGAAAAATACACTTATTATGTAAGTTCTTGATTAAGAACCGGTATTCGTTTTTTAAAGAATACGAAGGAAGAAGGTAGTACGAAGAAATTCGCGAGCTTCTTACTTCCTACCTCTTACCTCTTACCTCCTGCCTCCTGCTTCGGTTTTCTATTAAGCACGATCTTCCAGCTCATAATAATGGCCGTTACCGCAAACACGCCGCCTATGATCCAGCTGATAACACCCTGGTTCGCGTTTAAACGGGTTACAATGAGCTGTCCGCCGAAAATAAACACTGCATTCCCCAGAAAGGTACCGAGGCCAATACCGCAGATATAAGCGTTATAGATGTCGTTACGGGGCAGCAGGATCTTTTTGGTATACAGGGCCGTACTCCAGCCAAACCAGAAAGGGATCTGTGCCGGGTTAATGGCGCTCATGGCCACACCTAACCAAAAACGATGGATCGTATGCGAGAGAATAATGTTCTTTTTAACGTGCGGACTGGCTGCAGCAATAAAATTGGTCACTGCCAGGGCCACTATGATCAGTACCGTAAACCATTGCAGCCACCGGAACAACCGCTCCTGTTTTTGCACCCAGTCCATCGCCACCAGCGACATCCGCACATAAATGATCTCTATCAGCAGGGCCCCCAGCGAAAAATACAAAGCAGGCCGAATGCCATCACTTACCGAGATCTGCATGGCAGCCACATTCAACGTCCCCAACGGCAAAGTACCGAGGAAGCTGATAAACATACCGGTGAGGAAGATACGTAGATGCAATTTCTTATGTTGGTTATTTTGTGGTCAATAGTGATTCAGTTGGGAAGCGGCTTAATGTTAAAGCACTTTAAAAAGGCAGCAGGCAGTAGGCAGTAGGGAAAAGGCAGAGGGCAGAAAGGAATACACTTCCCGCGGCGGCGAAAACGCCCTGGCCTCGACGGCTTGCAGCATTTAGCAATTGCGCGCAGAGGTGTATTTATCTCTGCCCTCTGCCTTCTGCCCTTTATCTACTCCGTCATCGCATTCAATTTCCTTGCCCAGTCTTTAGCTTCTTTAAACATGGCAATTCCTTCCCTAAAACCAAGGTAACGATGTCCTTTTTGATGGTTGATGCGGCTGACGCGGTAAAGCATCACCCAATGCCTGATGATCTCTTTCCAGGCAAAGAAAATAGAGTGACGCGGATCATAAATATGTGTCGGTTCTGCCCCCGCCCCATTCACTTCAATGATTGAAAAATTCCTGCCGCACTTCAATGCTTCCCAGCTTTCAAAACGGATATCGAGCCGGCCAAAATAAAAACCGGGGATCTGTTTACAGATCTTATCGATGACCTGCGTCAGCGTTTCATCGGCCAGGTGACTGGCATCAATAAATTTGGACCCGCGGGCATGATTGCCAAATGGCGACACGATCATTTTTTCACCGGGCGGCAATACCACATTCAGGCGGTTGCCATGGATTGTTTGTAAACTGCCGAGGTACATCAGCGCCCGTTTATCTTTTTGTAATAACTGCAACACCGTATGTTTGCCATCGCCCGTTACCGATAAAAACTCTTTGTATACTATACCGGTAACAGCACCGGCTGCCTGGTCGGGATAACGAACATAAAAGATCCCGGCTTCCAGTTTCCATGGAACAAACTCCTGGATATGAAAATCAAGATAGGCAGTACGCGCATAGTTTAATACATCTTCTTCATTGCGTAATACTTTTACGCCCCGGCCCCGGCCGCCGATATTGGGTTTGCCAATAAGCGGGAATTGTAACCCCGCCCGTTGCAACTCGCGTAAAACAAGGGGGCCATTGGAGGGGATGGAAAAGAAAACGCTGGGGGGATGGTATTGCGGGGGAATGATGGTGATGATGTCTTTTTTGCTTTCGCCCAAAAAGCCGCCGTTCCTGATGGTGGGATTGCTGGCAGCAAAAAAAAAGAACGATCGCGCACGCAGGCATAACAAGAACCACACCGGGTAAATACAAAAGTAAACCGTTGCAAAGCTCCAGTATTCCCAGTTAAATAACTTTATAAAGAACGGTCGGTGCAGGATGCGTTGTATGCTGTTCATTCTCGGCCCGCCATTGATTTTTCAACTGTTAAATATTGCGTGAAGGTGTTGCTGTTTTTCAGATCCAGGTAATGCATTTCGGTGTGTTCATCGGTAAGGGTTAATTGAGTAACGCTTACAGTGAATACCTGTCCGTTGCGATTCATCAGCAGATCGTTGTGGGCATCCCCGTCACCGGTAAACTGGTGAAAATGCAGGATGTCGCCGGGAGTTGGCTCGGCATGTTGTTGCAGCCATTGCCTGAACCAGCTTTTTCTTTTTGCCACTACTGCTTCCTCGTACAGGGTAACCGACGACCAGATATGCGGTTCGGAATCGTTCAGTTCGGTCACCCGCTTTTTTTCACCATCCCACCGGCATTCAAACAACTGACCGGTATTCCAGATCACAGCAGTGAAGGGTTCAATTTGTTGTAACGTCAGCTGTCTGAAACCCGTCACCGGGTTGGTGGAATCCAACAGATCGAGCAACACCAGGCCACGGCTTTTACGATAAGGTGGTGTTGGCGTATGACGAACAAACCCGCCATTCAGAAAAACGATGGCATTGCCATTTTCATGGGCAGCTATCCAGGTGCCACCGGCATCGCCGTCTTTCGGGTATAATAACCTGCCCGATGTACCGGCATATACGTTGGGTGGAAATGCACTGGAACGCCAATGCTTTTCATCGCGGTTGGATGTTATATATATTTTATCCGCTGAACGGATAAATGTTACTGTGCACATTGTTTACGGTACTTAATGGTAGAGGATGCTACCCCAAAATTGTCAGGTAACTGGATATTGGTGATCTCTGTAATGCCTACCCGTATTAATGCCATGTGATGGATCGTGTGTTCGAGATTATAGGCTATTTCGCGGAAATAATTGGTATCAATGGCAATGGAATCGGTAACATGTTCATCGTAACTGGCTTCCAGGGTGAGTGTTTTATTGGGTTTGTTCAGCCCCCGGTGAACGTCCAGTAACAGGCGACCCGCCAGCTCTTTATCGGTCTCCAGCAATGTGTCGCGTTTACGTTTTTCATAATTGACAGTGCCTGATTCATATCCATTCTCCAAACATTGAAACAACTCGATGATATGTCGCACGTGCTGGCCAATCGTATTATTGAACAGGGTTGCACACGACTGGCTGTATTGCGGTGGCGACAATTGGCTGAGCGAGTCAGCCAGTTGTACAAAAATCGTGTTTACAGCTTGTTGTAATTGCATTGGTCGGTTTTGTTCCTAAATATAAAATTATTTTTCTGTAAAGATTTTGCGTTCTTTTGGTTTTTACCGTATACCCGAACTATACTTTTCTGGCCGTCACTTTTAAGAATACCGTTAGATTATCGCTCACCGTACTTCCCCCGCCTACCTTAAAATCCCGGCGATTTATTTTAAACTCCCCATTGAACAAATATCCATCCTTAACAGGCTGCGCCGTAAAAGGAAAAGAAATATCCTTTGTGACTCCCTTTATGGTAAGCTTACCGGAAACAAATAATGTTCCGTTCTTTTTTGATCCGGTTACCTTTTGTGATACAAACCTGATCTGAGGGTGATTTTTGACATCAAAGTAATCGCTGCCGCGCAGGTGGTCATCGCGCATTTCAACGCCGGTATTAACCGTATTTGCATCAATATGTACATCAAAACTGCAGCCATCCGGGTTGTCGGGGTTGAAGGTGATATTGCCCGCCAGCCCGCTAAAAGAGCCGCCTGTATTGAATCCGAGGTTCTTTATTTTGAAGGTTACTTCCGACGCACTGTCTATCGGCGTCAATGATTGCGAAAAAAGCGGGAACGAAAGGAACAGGCCCAGAACAATAACCATTAATTTCTTCATATATAAAACCATTTAATGTAAAGTACTTCCGGTAAACTATATCAGATGTTAAATCTTTTAACAAAAAGCGGGGAAAACAATCCTCATTTTTACCCATACAGATGGCACAATTTGCTGATTATAAATAGCAATCCCCACAGCCTTTACGTAGTTTTTCAAAGGCCGGTTGTTGCTACTTATTCAATCAGACTTTATTGAAGCCTATCGGTTAGGCACCAGTGTAATGGTTTTGTATTTTTTTAACATCGGGAAAGCAGATCTCCCGGCGGTTGTAGGTAACCAGGCCATCGGTGGCCAGTTCGTTAAAAAGAGTGGTAACGCTTTGCCTGCTCGACCCTATCAGGTTGGCAATGTCTTCATGCGTAAGATAGTTGGGAATGCAGGTACTGCCGGCATTGGAGTCGCCGTGTTTTTGTACCAGCTGCCATAGAAAGTTAAGGAGGCGGCTTTTTACATCTTTGTTCAGTAGGTTCACCAGCCGGCTTTCGATCCGCCTGAGTTTAAACCCCACCATTTTGCTGTATTTAAGCGCCAGCAGCGGCTTTTTTTCCAACAGTTTTTGGAAGTCGTCGATGGCAAAAGCGCAGAGGTTCACTTCGCTTTTGTACGCCTGGGCAAATTCCCCATTCAAACTGTTTTTCTCCAGGGTGATCTGGCCAAACAGTTCGCCCTTCTGAATGATCTCCTTGATCACTTCCCGGCCGCTGTCGTCAATGTAGCCGATGCGGATAAACCCTTCTTTTACGAAATACAGTTTGTTGTGATGAAAAGCCTCAAAGTAAATGTAATCGCCTTTGGGCGCCTCAATAAAGTTGTGCACTATGTTGAGGTCCTCCATTTCCTGATCGGTTAAATGCGCCCACAGATCGTAATTGCGTATTAAAAGCCACTTATCATCTCCTGACATAGGGCGAAATTAAATAAAAAAAGCCCCCCACCAACCTTCGCCCAATAGGGGGAGGCAATGAGGGGCGCTGTATCAGCGTATTTCTGGATTAATTTTTAACCAGTTTCAACAAGATTTTTTCTGATCCCTGCACTATTTCTGCATAGTATACCCCCTTTCCGAAATTACCGCCTGTTCTCAAAGTGCCACTGGGTGCTAAACCAGTCTTCTTTTCTACCTGCCGGCCCATTACATCCGTAATGGTAATATTTACCGGTTTATCGCTGCCACTCCATTGCAGGTTGATGTATTCCGTAAAGGCATTGGGGAATGCCCGCGCGGTCAATTTAACCGCTGCCTGCTGCTCTATAACGCGGTTGTTTAGTTCGGGTATAGTTTCAGCCCGGGTAGTCAGTAGTGGTGTTTGTTCATATTTGATGGTAACATAATCGTTCCCCGTACCATCGCCAACGCTGTAGCCGGTAACATACACATTGCCATTTTTGTCGAGGCCAATAGCCGTGGGCATATCTGTGTGATTGCCTGGTCCGGTATACCTGGCCACCCATTGCTGCACACCCATGGCATTATACTTTACAGTGGCGTAGTCTTCAAACAAATTGTTATCGAGCCGGCTCGATCCCGTTACATACACATTTCCCTGGGCATCTACTGTCACGGCATTGCCTATATCTTCAGAATTGGCGGCATCGTAGCTGGCAGCCCATTGCTGCACGCCTGCTGCATTGTATTTAACGGTGGTAAAGTCAGCTCCGCTTCCGAAGTTCCCGCCGCTTCCTGTTACATACACGTTGCCTGCAGCATCCACGGCCAGGTCATTGGGCACATCGAAACCATTAGCAGGGCTGTCGTACCTCGCCAGCCACTGCTGCACACCTGCCGTATTGTATTTAATGGTGGTATAGTCTATTGTTCCGCTGTTACCCCAGCTATAACCGGTAACCAATACATTGCCTGCCGCATCCACCACCAGTTTTTTGGGTTCATCATCGGCATTATAGGGGGCATTAAATCGAACAACCCATTGCTGGTTTCCATTGGCATCGTACTTAATAGTTGCAAAGTCATCAAAGCTTGTTACTCCATAGCTTTTACCGGTTACATATACATTACCGGAAGCATCTACTGCAATCGACACTGCTTCATCGTAACTGTTCGCCGGGCCATTATACCTTTTCACCCATTTGGTATTTCCAGCTGCGTCGTACTTGATGGTAGCATAATCGCCATATAAATTGCTGGCGGTACTTATTCCTGTAACATATACATTGCCCTGGGCATCCACTGCAATGGCATTTGCGCGGTCAGTTAAATTATCAGGCCCATTATACCTTTTTCCCCACTGGGTATTGCCAGCTGCGTCGTATTTAACGGTGGCAAAATCTTCCAGTGATCCCTTGCCAAAACTGCCTCCGGTTACATATACATTGCCCTGTGCATCCAGGGTAATAGCAGTAGCCTGGTCGGGCCCAACGCCCGGACCGTTGTATGTTTTTTTCCATTCCCTGTCTCCGTTTGTATTATACTTGAAGGTGGTATAATCCGAACCCGTAATGAGCCTGGTCATACCGCCTGTTACATGCACATGCCCGTCCTTATCTACCGCAAGCGCATTTGCCATATCAGCGCCTCCCTTTAGTTCACCACCCGGGCCGTTATACCGCTTTAACCATTTTTGCATACCGGCTGAATTGTACTTAATGGTGGCATAGTCGGCACTATTACCAAGACTGCTTCGTCCGGTGATGTAGACATTGCCATTTTTGTCGACACCAATGGCGCTTGCCCTGTCTATATCATTTGCCGGACCGTCATAGTGGGCCAACCATTGCTGCACGCCATTGGCATTGTACTTAATGGTAACATAGTCCAGTTCAGCCTGAAAGGAACTGCCACCTGTTACATATACATTTCCCGCCGCATCCAATTCCAGGCTGCTGGCAAACGCGTCTGAGCCAAAAAAGCCATAACCAGCACCGCTATATATGGCTACCCATTGTTGTATGCCACTAGTGTTGTATTTGATGGTTACATAGTCGTTTTCCGGATCTTCAACGGTTGGGCCGCTCATCCCGGTTATGTATACATTTCCAGCCTGGTCAATTTTTAACGCATAGGCTTCATCCCGGCTTTGTTTGTTATACACTATTGCCCATTGCTGTACACCCGCTGCATTGTATTTGATGGTGGCCATATCGGTGGCACTGCCTTCACCCTGATTTTCTATTCTGGTAATATAGCCTGTTACGTATACGTTGCCGGCGCCATCAACAGCCAGGGCCCTGGCTATATCGAAATCATTGATGGGTCCATTATACCTGTTTACCCATTGCTGCACGCCATTTTTGTCGTATTTAATGGTGGTGTAATCGCCTCCTGTTCCACTACCGGTACTCCAGCCGGTTACATATACATTACCGTTATTGTCTACGGCAATAGCAGTAGCCTCATCGCTGCTACTTCCGGGGCCATTATACCTTTTCACCCATTTGGTATTTCCATTGATGTCGTATTTAATGGTGGTAATATCGGAACCGGTCCCATTGCCTGTGCTATAGCCCGTTACATATACATTGCCGTCTTCGTCCACAGCAATGGCAGCAGCTTCATCGGCGCCATTACCGGGGCCGTTAAATTGTTTAACCCATTTTGTATTTCCTTCCTCATCGTATTTTATAGTAGCAAAGTCGGTTTCGGTGCCGCTGCCGGTACTATAACCCGTTACATATACATTGCCTTTGCTGTCAACGACAGTAGCAGCGGCCTCATCATCGGCATTACCGGGGCCATTGAACCTTTTTACCCATTTTGTATCTCCCTCGTCGTTGTATTTGATGGTGGCATAGTCGTTACCGGAGCCTTTGCCTTCGCTAAATCCTGTTACGATCACATTGCAATAATGATCAACAGCCAGGGCATTGGCCCAATCGGGATTGTTAGCATCTCCGTTTTGCCGTTTCACCCATTTTTCAGTTACCTGGGCCATACAATTGATAGCCGAAAATAGCACACCCGCCAGAAGCAGTGACTTCCTAAGGCTCAGCACGTTCCTCATAATTTTGGTTTAAGAATTAACAATGGTGGTAAATAGTACTGTAAGCTATTTACACCACGTAGGAAATGAACGTGCTGCTGATATCTATCAGGTAAATACGGAGATATTACTGTTAAACGGCATCCGTTACCGTAAAACAAAAAAGGGCCCGTAAAGGCCCTTTCACAATTATTTGTACGTTGAACTAAGCTGGTTTTTTACCCAATTCACGGATCATGCGATAGTGCGATGCTATGGCCTGCTGCATGGTAGGAAACTCGTTGTAAGCAATGTTGAATTGCGCACAGGTTTGTTTTACAATGCGGTTGATAGCAGGATAGTGTATGTGACTGATACGGGGGAACAGGTGGTGTTCTACCTGATAGTTCAATCCACCCACATACCAGGAAATAAATTTATTACGGGGAGCAAAGTTAGCGGTAGTTCTTACCTGGTGAATAGCCCACTCGTTTTCAATTTTCATAGGTTCCACCTGGTCGGCATGTACGAAATCGGTGTCTTCAACCACGTGTGCCAGCTGAAATACCACGGCCAGGGTTAAACCCAGCGTCAGGTTCAGGGCTATAAAGCCGAACATCCAGGGCAACCAGCCTAATTGCAGAATAGGAATAACCACAAACAATGCAGCATACAGGAACTTGCTCAACCAGAAAATCACGTGTTCTTTGGTATCCATTTTGGTCATGGGTGTCGTGTGTACTTTCTGGTTGAAATATTTTGTAAAGTCCATCACAAAGAACCAGGCCAGTGAAGTGAACGCATACAATACAAAACCATAATAATGCTGGAACCGGTGTGGCGGTAACCATTTTTGGGTTTCGCACTGACGCATCAGCGGGCTGAGTGCGATGTCATCATCAACCCCATCGATGTTGGTATAGGTGTGGTGAACGATATTGTGTTTGAATTTCCAGATGTACGTGTTACCGCCCAGCAGGTTCGAACTAAGGGCCATGGTTTCATTTACCCAGCCTTTGCTTGAATAACTGCCGTGACAGGCATCGTGCATTACATTAAATCCGATACTGGCCAGTACAAAACCCAGGATACAACAAAGGGCAATGGACACAATAACCGGCATGGATAAAAACAGCAGGAATGCGTAGATCAGGATCGCCAGCGGAGCCAGAATAGCAGTTTTGCTATACAGGGCCCAGTTGCCGGTTCTCTTGATATTATGCGTAGCAAAATATTGATCAACGGACGACTTTAGTGTATTGAAAAAGCTCTTGTCTTTATTATTAAAGGTTACTTTAGGCATAATAATGCGAAAATTGTTTTAGTATCAACTTTTTAACTCTAATAAAATGCTACACTCAGGAGCGCTTTATTTGCCGTTTGGGGGAAGATACGTCAGGTTTTTTTAGCGTCGCAAAGGTATGGAAAGAAATGTTAAAGAACCCCCATTTAATACAATGATTTCAAATTGATAATTCTCATTTCTCCGGTTGACAATTGTCATAAAAATGTTGGTAGCCGGCGGTCAAAAAAACACAAATAACTGACAGGAGAGATTGCACTTTTAGTAGTGCAGGCGGGTTCATGAGACGGACGCAAAAAATTCATATGCGATCGGTTTTTACAGCATAAAATCAGAGTCATCGAAGATGAGCAAACTCTATGCCATGACAGATATTGGATATTTTCTAACTGGACCCCTTATAAACGGAATTTTCGCTAAAGAATTGTTCGCTTTGAACCAGTTATAAAACCAATTGCTGGTGAAGCCGTACCAATGCTTCCTGCGGATTTTGGCAAAAGCCCGGATGCACGCGCGAGGTCTGCAAAATGGTGCTGCGTTGGGCGGTTAACCACCGAAAACGCGAGGGCATATCCAACTGGGCAATAGGGCCGCCGTCTTTTGCACCCTGGCAGATCTTTTCAAATGCCTGCAGGTAGGCCAGCACCTCGGGAATGTCTGCTTTTTCATCCAGTGCTTTTACCTTGTTTTCGTTCACGGTATGCATAGCCTGCAAAAACTTTCGCTCTTTGCTGAACAAAATAATGCCCACATTGCAGAATTCTTCCCGTTCTACCCTGGGCACCAAACGGATGATGGCATATTCAAATAAGTATTTTTCCTGCATGTTGGGCTTCTTTTACAAAAATGTGTGACGATGCAATTCGGGTTATTAAAAAATCTGCGTACACCTGGCGGCGTTCAGCAACAGAGGCTTCAGCAAGATCGGTTGCCAGCCATTCATCGGGCACCAGCTCAACAATTGCGCGGATGCGTTCCGGTGTAAGCACCGCCCTGAATTCGGCATCTACTTCGGTGAGTTGTGAAGCCTGCGGCAGTAAAACATGGTCTTTTACCTGCACAAATGGTTTTTGTGCCTGCTCTTTCCAGTTTGGCCAGTTATGGTGGAAATATAAAGTAGCCCCATGGTCAATCAACCACAGCTCTTTGTGCCAGATAAGCATATTGGTATTGCGGGCCGTACGGTCCACATTCATCAGCAAACAATCGAGCCATACGATCCGGGAGGCCAGCAGGGCATCGATCTTTACTACAGCCGGGTCATAGGTGATGGCGCCCGATAAATAGTGCAGGGCCAGGTTCAACCCAACACTTGCTTTCAGCAGGTCCTGGATCTCCTCATCGGGTTCGGTTCTACCAAAAGCAGTATCTAAATTGGCGAATACCAGTTCGGGTATTTTTAAACTCAGTGCCCGGGCCACTTCACCGCCTATCAGTTCCGCGATCAGCGCTTTTATCCCCTGCCCTGCGCCCCTAAACTTGAGCACATACATAAAACCATCATCAGCTTCTGCAATGGCAGGCAGCGAACCACCCTCGCGCAAGGGCGTAACGTAACGGGTTACGTTCACTGTTCTTATTTCTGGTTGTTGTGACATAAAAAATGGGGCTAAAATTAGGGGAAAATGGGCAGAAGGCAAAAAGGGCAGAAGGCAAAGGGCATAAGGCAAATGGCAGAAGGCAGAGGGCAGAGAAAAAGGCAGTAGGCAGTGGGCAGTAGGCAATAGGCAGTAGACCAACCTTAAAACCACAGTACATGAAAAAAGCTACAAGCGTGTGTGCCTGTAGCTTAAGCATGTTTTACAAAAGAGCTTAGGCCTAAAGGTTAAAAAACGTTAGCGTACGAGGGCGACGACGAGGCCGATTGCCTATTGACCATTGCCTTTGGTTTTCCTCCACAGCCTACTGCCCACTGCCTACTGCCTTTTGTATTTCTCTCTGCCCTCTGCCCTCTGCCTTCTGCCCTTCTTTTACTTCTCACTCAAAGCAACACCAACAGAAACGCGGGTATCATCGTAAAACAGATTCAGGGCTGTAGGTTTGGCGCCGGCAGGAATTACATACGTCCAGCTTTCTTCTTTGCCGGTAGCTTCAGGTTGTGCACGCACGTAATCGGTACCAGTTTTGGCAACAACGTTGGTGCCGTTGTCTAATTGCAGGCGGCTGTCAGCATAAGAAACTGAAAAACCGGAACCATCTTTGATAGTTTGTTTATTGGTACCCTGTATTTTTATCACCAGTTCAATGCCATTGTCTTTACCATCGGGGTCGGTCATGGCCATGGCGGTAGCGCCGGTGAGCTTAACAAGAGCTTCTTTCTTTTTGCCTAAAATGGCAGAATCGGGGGTGAAGGCCACATTATATTCTTTGGGCTGGTTGGCAGCCGGTTTGGCTTCTTCACTGGAAGCAGGAGACGAAGAAGCAGTGGCAGCGTTTTCGCCGGTTTCTTCTTTTTTGGCGCCGCCTTTACAAGCTGCTAAAACAAGAACGGAAGCAATAGTACCTAGGAGAATTACTTTTTTCATAAATTAAAATAGTTTAAATAATCCAAGTTGGAAAAGCATGCAAATAAAATGTATTTGATAATAAAGCAATATTATCTGATTGATAAATACCTACTTACCTTAGTATTTGCGGCTTTTGATATCCTTTTTTTAATCGGATTATAAGTAGCCAATTCAATTAATTTGTTACAGCTGTAACGCCCAACCGCCGACTTTTTTCCTGTTCATCCTTACTGTTATACCATGTTTCCCTCAAACAAAGGCTACCTCAGCTATAAGTTACATTCACTTCAGCTTTATCAAACTCTCGTATATGTGCCGTATATGTTCCGTACATGTCTCGTATATGTCTCGTTCCTATAAAGAGACGAGACATGTACGGAACAACAGCTAAATAACTGGGCGTCAATAGGGTGATAGTAGTAAATCTGATATAAGGCTGACCTGAGCCTGGAATAAGGCCGCACAGGCAAAAACATAAGGAAAACGTGGATAAAGCAAGGAGAACACAAGACGCGTGAAAATTCCGAAAATATATAACCTTAACGCGAATGCGCTGTTACATATTTTTTGTAAATTACATGTATTAATTAATCATTAAACCAATTATCATGGGACGAATGAAAAAACCATTTGACCTTACCGGATCTGTAGGTAAGATCTCCATTTACAACATGAGGGGCTTCGATGAACCGATTGTTCGTAGAAAAGGCGGCCCCACCAAAAAGATGGTAAAAAACAGGGCGTCATTTGAAACTACCCGCCGAAACAACAGCGAATTTGGCGGAAGAGCGCACATAGCCAGCCTGGTAATGCAAATCCTTAGGCCGATGAAATATGTGGGCGATTATAATTTAGCCGGGCCGCTGACCTCACTATTCATCCCCATCCAGGTGCTGGATACCGTGAGCGAGCACGGGGAACGAAACATTGAACTTACAAAAAATCCCGGATTGCTGACGGGTTTTAATCTCAACCGGCGCACTCCATTTACCAACATTATTACTAACCCAATTAGCTATACGTTGTCGAAAGAAAAGCTATCGGCCACGGTTACTATCCCTGAACTTATACCAGGGGCCAATTTCTTTCCGCAAGAGCAATTCACCTGGTATAAATTTATCTCAATCCTGGGTGTTGTTGAAGATGTATTTTACGGCGCCAGGGGATATAAGACTAAAGCTGGTTACCCGCTAACACCTGGTTATCGGGTAATTGAACAAACCGGCTGGTTCAATATAACCCCTAAAAGCCAGGCCGTTACACTTACCTGCAGTTTCAACGCATCACCAGCCGAAGTAATAGGTTCCACAGAAATTAACAACTACAGTTGTTTACTGGCCATTGGCATTGCCTATGGATCTATGGAACGCGGGGAAGTTGAAATGGTCAAGTATGTTGGTGGCGGGAAGGTATTAGCTATGGAATAACGCAGGCCTCCCATCTGGCAGAAGGCCGGGAGGCGGCCGGGGGCCGTGCAGGGGTGTATTTCTTTCAGCCCTCTGCCCTCTGCCTTCTGCCCTTATTACATCAGCTCAATCACAATAATCGTATCCGGTTCTGCAATCGCCAGCCCCTCCGTAGAAACTGCTACGCCATTTTTCATTTTTGTGTATTTAACCGGTGTACCCGTACCCAATAGTTTTACCTGTTTAATTTTCATCTTGCCGTCGGGTAACAGAATAACGTCGGCATCAGGTGCTTTGAAAACGTGCAAATAAATGAACTTGCCTTTTTGCGTGGTTACGCCCCAATCCTGCGGTTTAAGCGGACCACCACGGGTTCCATATACGCTTTCGCCATATTGTTGCAGCCACTTGCCTGCTCCGGCCAGCGTATCGGTAAACTCCGATTGTATTACACCTGTAGGCATCGGCCCTACATTCAACAACAGGTTGGCATCCCGACCGGCAGCACCCACCAGTAAACGCACCACCTGGTTCACCGATTTATAATTACGATCGGTGATGTTATATCCCCAGGCGCCATTGGTGGTTTCGCAGGTTTCTAATGGCAATGCGTCTGATGGCTTTTGAAAGCTCAATCCCGACCTGTTCTCACCCGGCAGGTCCCGTTCGAACATTTGAAAATCTTCGCCCGCAAATGGCGTCATATGATGGTTGTTGCCGATCATACATTGCGGTTGCAATTTATGAATGAGCTCATAGATCTCGTTATACTTCCAGTCGATGCGCGAAGAACGATCGGCCTGGCCTTCGGGATTGGTCTGGTCCCAATGCCCATCGAACCAGATACACATGATATCACCGTAGTTCGTCAACAATTCGGTTAACTGGTTCTTCATGAACTGCAGGTACGAGGCGTAATCGCCTTTACCGGTTCTGCCCGTACCCTTTCCCGTACGACCGGTTTCCCAGGGATAATCGGTGCGGTACCAGTCGAGCAGGGAATAATACAGTCCGAGTTTTATGCCTTGTTTGCGGCATTCTTCCGACAACATTTTCAATACATCTTTACCATAGGTTGTATTGGTTATTTTCCAGTCGGAATATTTTGTGTCCCAGTTGGAGAATCCATCGTGGTGGCGGGTAATGAAAACAATGTATTTCATACCCGCGTTTTTGGCCGTAGCTACCCATTGCGCTGCATTGAAATCAACGGGGTTGAACGCATGCAGCAGGCGGGTATAATCAACCACCTTTATGTTCCGGTTATTCATTACCCATTCGCCATCGGCGAGTGTGCTGGATAAACCCCAATGAATAAACATCCCGAATTTATCGACCTGGAATTGTTGCCGGGCCTGCAGGTTTTGCTGCGTGGGCGTGTAACTACTATTGCTGTTGGCAGTAGATTGAGAAAACAGGCAGGCAGAAATAAGCAGTAAGCTGGCAATCGTTGCAAGAAGGTATTTCATGTTATGAAAATACCATTTCCCATTGAGATTTAACGATTGCAAGCCAACTAGTTTATATTGATTTTATTTCGCCGCCATCCATCCGGATAGCAGTACCCATGAGCCATTTGGCCCCGGGCGATACCATAAAGGCGATCAGTTCGGCAATGTCTTCCGGTTCGCCATAGCGCTCCAGGTGTGCTTCTGCCAGGAATTTTGTCTGCGCTGCTGCTATAGAAAGATTATTGGCTGTCGCCCATTTTGTAAGAAACTGCATGCGGCGGTTGCTCATAACGGGACCGGGTAACAGACTATTCACCTGAACACCATCCAGCAGCCCCTGTTCGGCAAAAGCTTTAGCAAGGGCGCAGATGGCCGCATTAAGTGTTGCAACAGCGGCAAAGCCGGGTTTGGGCGCTTCTGCTGAACTACCAGACATAAAAACAACCGATCCTTTAGCCGCTTTCAGCATTGGCCAGGCTTTGATAGTTAGCCTTCTGGCGCCATGCAGTTTACCTTCCGCGCCATCGTTCCATTGTTCATCGGTCATTTCAAACAGGTTGATCTGCGGCACAGCACCGGCGATATTACACAACGCATCGATGCGACCGAACCTATTATTGGTTTCACTGATCACCTGGTCTGCCGCGGCTGCCTGCCTAAGGTCTGCGACAATAATGAGCGGTTCCGCCCCCATTGCCCTGATACTTTCGGCGGTATTTTCCAATTCCTCTGCCCGTCTGCCTACCAATACCACCCGGTTGAAATCCTTAGCCAGTTTTACAGCGGTAGCCCGGCCAATGCCGGCGCTTGCCCCGGTTACTATTGCAACTTTTGTTTCCATAAGTAATGTCTTTACACTTGAATGAATGCGTTTGTTAACGGGGCAGTTTTGCCAGGAAGTTGATTATGTCTGCACCAATTTCGGGCGCATGTGTTTCCAGCGCAAAGTGTCCGGTATTGTAGAATTTTATGGTAGCGTTATGGATGTCTTTTTTATAGGCTTCGGCGCCGGCTGGTAAAAAGAAAGGATCTTTATTGCCCCAGGCAGCCAGAAATGCCGGTTGCTTTTCCCGGAAATAATTTTGAAATGTGGGATACAGGGCCACGTTATTGGCGTAGTCTTTAAACAGGTCCAGCTGAATTTCTACATTGCCTTCCTGATCGAGGAAGTATTGATCGAGGGTATATGACTCGGGTGCAATCAGTGATTCATCCTCCACACCCGTAAAATACTGAAATTTTGTTAGGTCAAGCGTGGTCATCATTTTCAATGCATTCCGGTTTTCGAGGGTGGGTTGCTGCCAGTATTTTTGAATGGGGTTCCAGCCTTCGCTTAATCCTTCTATGTAAGCATTGCCGTTTTGAGAAATAATACCAGTGATCTTTTCGGGATTGGCCACCGCGAGGCGATAACCTACCGGCGCCCCATAATCGAATACATACAGCGCAAACCGTTGCAAGCCCAATTGGTCAATAAACCCCTGGATGTGGCTGGCGAGGTTATCGAACGTATAAGCAAACGCCTTGAGTGATGGTTTATCTGAATAACCAAAACCGGGCAGATCGGGCGCTATCACATGATACTGTTCGCTCAGGATCGGGATCAGGTTCCGGAACATGTGCGAAGAAGTGGGATAACCATGTAACAACAATACTATCGGTGCACCGGGCACACCTGCCTCGCGATAAAAGATGTTTAGTTCATTTACTTTAATGTTGCGATAATTGATTGTAAAACTCATATTTATTGGTTTTATATTTACCGGGCGAATAAATACAGACAAGTCTGTTTTTTATAGCAAAAGAGCGAGGACATGCAAATACCAGGTTAACTATTGTTACGGCTCCTTTGACAAATCAAAGGTAAAGGAAAAGGCTTGAAACAGACAAGTCTGTTTTTATTTATTTAGAAGATTTTGCCGATTTTATGAACAACGGGCAGACGACGCTACTCCTCCGCCAGTTGCCGGATTCGTCGGGCGAGGCAGAAAGAAATGCCAAAGGCAGTGGCAGAGGGAAATACAACCACCCCTGCTCCTCCCGGGAAGGGATTCCTGAAACCGGGCTATAATAAGTGGTTGATGATGTTTTTGGCGCGTTCAATGGGCCATACCCGGTTATGTACTTTATTGGCCATGAGTGAGCCTTCGAACAGTACATAGATCTCATCGGCCAGTTGTTCTTTTCCGATGGGCGTCAACAGCTGCGTGAACAACGTACGCACGTTGTTTTTCTGATGCTGGATCTGTTTTACCACGCGTTCCGTACCGGCCGGGATCTCTGCGATTATATTGAGGAAATTACAGCCGTTGTATTCTTTTTGCTGCACCAGGTCGATCAGGTAATCAAATACCGCCAGTACTTTTTCTTTGGGACTGTTTCCTTTTTCCGAAGCCTGCTTTAATGCCTTATCGGTGGCTTCGCCTGCCGTTTCGAGGTAAGCCATCAGAATGTCTTCCTTGGTTCTGAAAGCCGTATACAAAGAGGACTTCACCACCCCTGACTCCTCCACAATCTGGTTGATACCGGTATTTCCATACCCCTGTTTATAGAACAGGCGGGAAGCAGTATCGATAACAGTCTGTTTTATTGAATTTTTCCTGTCCGTAGTCATACAACAAAGCTACACCAGTTAAATGAAACAGACAAGTCTGTCTGATTTGAAGCCGGGCCGCTTCCCTTTTGTATAGTACGGGGGATGAACGAAATTGATATACTTTTGGTTGATTAGAAGGGCAGAAGGCAAAGGGCAAAGGGCAGAGATGGATTACTCCATTTATCGGGTTCGCGATTAATGGCATTTAGCGTTCAGCTCTCAACTTAGAGCTTTAAACTTTAAACTGTTTTCTCTCTGCCCTCTGCCTTCTGCCCTCTGCCCGCATCTAATACTTATAAGCGAAACAATCATATAAAAAAGAGGAACAATCATAACATGGAAATTGGTATCAGTACGTTTGTTGAATTAACACCCGACCCGGCTACGGGGAAAAGTATTTCGCAACATCAGCGCATGAAAGACCTGATGGAAGAAGTGGAATTGATGGACCAGGTAGGACTGGATGTTTTTGCGGTTGGTGAGCACCACCGGCCCGATTTCATCGCCTCCTCCCCTGCTGTTATTCTGGCTGCAGCCGCTGCCAAAACCAAGAAATTAAAGCTAAGCAGCGCCGTGACCGTCTTAAGTTCTGCAGACCCGGTTCGGGTGTTCCAGGACTTTGCCACGGTTGACCTGATCAGCGATGGCCGGGCAGAGATCATGGCGGGTCGCGGATCATTTATTGAATCGTTTCCGCTGTTTGGGTACAACCTGAACGATTACGACGACCTGTTTGCCGAAAAGCTCGATCTGCTGGTTGAACTGACTAAAAACGAAAAAGTAAGCTGGAAGGGAAAGTTCCGTCCGGCTATCGATAACCTGGGCATCTATCCCCGCCCCTATCAGGCTGAATTACCGGTATGGGTAGCCGTGGGTGGTACTCCGCAATCGGTCATGCGCGCCGCTTCCTACGGCTTACCCCTGGCTATGGCCATCATTGGCGGCAGTCCCGATAACTTTGCCGGTCTGGCACAATTGTACCGGAACACGTATAAGAAATCCGGTCATGATGAGCAAAAACTCCAATTAGCCGTGCATTCACACGGGTATATTGCCGAAACCTCCCAACAGGCTGCAGATGAATTTTATCCTTCCTACAATTATGTAATGACACAGCTGGGAAAAGAACGTGGCTGGCAGCCCATGACGCGCCAGGCCTTTGACCACATGCGCAGCAAACGCGGAGCATTGGTTGTTGGCAGTCCGCAGGAGGTTACTGAAAAGATCCTGTACGAACAGGAACTGCTGGGCCTCACCCGTTTCCTGTTGCATATAAGCGTAGGCACCATGCCGCATGACAAAGTGATGAAAGCTATTGAATTGTTGGGAACAAAAGTAGCGCCGGAAGTGAGGAAATATACTAAGAAGTAAGTTGAAAGTTCAAAGTTTTAAGTTGAAAGTTTAAAGTTGAATGTTTTAAGTTTATAGTTGAAAGGCGGGTCTTTTTGGACCTGCCTTTTGTTTTATTAAAGCTTATTATATCTTTGATGCCATATGAAACTACTCACCTGCACTGGCTTGTTAATGGCTGCTTTTTGGGCCGAAGCCTGCGCCAATAATCCTACTGTGGCTACCGGGCACCGGGTGCCTGTGAAAGATAGCTTTGTAGTTGCACCAGTTGCGCAGATCGATTCTTTTGCGGTTGGTAAAGTGATCGACACCATCACCTGTGTGGCAGATGCGGAGCAGTCATACGCCGCTTATATTCCTGCCATCGGGAATAAAAAAGCCCTGCCGGTGATCTACTTTTTTGATCCGCATGCCAGCGGGGCCCTACCCCTGGAGAAGTACAAAGCACTGGCCGATAAATACGGTTTTCTGCTGATAGGCAGTAATAACTCAAAGAACGGGAACGACTGGCAGGTTACTGATGCCATCTGGCAAATATTGTCGGCCGACACAAAGCAGCGTTTTAAGATAGATCAACAACGGATATATACCGCCGGTTTTTCCGGCGGCGCCAAAGTAGCCGGTTTTGCCGCCTTGAACCATGCCGAAATAAAAGGCGTAATTGCCAATGGGGCTGGTTTGCCGGATGGCGCCGAAGTTAGTAACTATGCATTCAGCTTTACCGGCATAGCCGGCGAGGGTGATATGAACATGAGTGACCTGGTTGCTGTTTCGGCTGCACTCGATAAAACCAACACCCCCCACCGCCTGATGCTCTTCAATGGCAAACATGAATGGGCACCCGAAAAGACAATGGACATCGCTTTCGCCGGTTTTCAATTCGATGCCATGCGCAAAAAACAGTTACCTGTTAATACAACGCTCATCAATTCCTTTGTAGCCGACAGTAAAATAGCTGTAGACATTTACACCAAAGAAAATAACCTGTTGAAAGCAGTGGCTGAATGTACACTGGCCAGCAACCTGCTGAGTGGCTTATCATCTGAAGCTGCCTTCTTTAGTAAGAAAGCGACGTCCCTGATGAACCAGCAAGCCTTTAAAGAACAGAACCAGGAGCGGCAACAATTGCTGCAGGAGGAAGCAACAATAAAGGCCAACTACATGCAGCAGTTTAACGGCGGCGATGTGGAGTACTGGAAAAAGGAAGTGGCCGATCTGCAAACAAAAGCAAAATCGCCTACCGCACGGGGCGCCATGTATCAACGCTTACTGGCGTATTTGTCGCTGGCTTTTTATTCTTTCAGTAATCAACTCGTAGGCAACCACCGCGATGTGGGCGCTGAATATTATGTGAACCTGTATAAACTGGTTGATCCAACCAATAGTGAAGCCTGGTATTTTTCTGCTATCCTTCATGCCCGTTTGAATGATATGGCAGCCGTTGAAGCCGATCTGCTGAAAGCAGTGGAGTATGGCTTTAATGACAAAGCAAGGCTGCATGCGCAGAATGACTTTGCAGGAAGGCCGATCAACTTTGCCAAGATAGAAAGCCTTATGAGATAAGAGAAGGGCAGAAGGCAAAGGGCAGAGGGCAGAGATTTGAAGAAAGGGCAATGGGGCTGTAAGTAGCAAATGCAAGACTAAAGCAAAAGCCTAAAGCAAATACATTAAAGTCCCACCAAATAGAAAATCCCCGGACCATAATGATCCGGGATTTCCGTTTTAAACTTTAAACTGTATTCTCTCTGCCTTCTGCCCTCTGCCCTCTGCCTTCTGCCCTTTGCCCTTTGCCCTTTGCCTTCTGCCCTTTGCCTTCTGCCCTTCATTAAACTACCCATATCTTCTTATCCCAGCTATAGGCTCCTTCGTGCTCGGCTTCTACATTGATGTAGGTTTCGGCAATGTCGGTGAGCATATTGTCGGCACCTTCTTCTTCCATTAAGGTTTTATCGAGGATGTCGGCTGCGCGCTCCATACCCATGGTAACGGCCAGGGCTACCAGTCCGCCGTAGGAGGCTATTTCATAATGTTCTATTTTTTGTGCAGCGATGATCAGGGCGGCATCGCGGGTCATGGTATGTTCTTCCGTTTCCCGTATGATGTTCCTGCATTCCCTGAGTAATCCGTCCATGGCTTCACATTTCTTGCCCTCCGGTTTTTGTCCGATCATATGAAAGATCTTCTCCAGCCGTTTTACATGGCGTTCGGTTTGTTTCATATGGTCTTCTATGGCATCTTCCAACTCTTCGGTAGTGGCCGCATTTTTTACCTCGGGCAATGCCTTTAGTAATTCCTGTTCGGCATAATACATATCCTTTAACTGATCAATAAAAAATTTCTGTAAGAAGGACGGCGATTCTTCCTGTTGCAGGCTGCCCTTCTTTTTTGTTTCTGTTGTATCTGGTGTAAGACCGTTTCTTTTTCCTGTATCTGTAGTTGTTGCCATAATGCCAACTATTTTGGATGATTAAAATGATGGTAAAAGAAGGACAGCGTGTCAAACACGCTATCCTTCGGGGGGATAACCCTGTCTATAAAACAACTAATTATTTATCTCGAACTGCTTTTGCTGCGGTTCGAACCGGAGCGGTTCTTTCTTCCACTGGAACCGGAACCCATTTGGGAACGGTTGCCGGAAGTAGAGCGGTTATTCATGCCCTGGTTTTTATGTGACGCCTCACCGCCCATCCGGCCTATGCGGCGTACTTCTTCTTTTGGCATGCTGGCAAAGCCACGACGTGAAGTGCCGGAGCTGCCATAGCTGCTTCTGCCCATGCCGCGGTTTCCCTGTGGCCATGCACTGTAGTCATCTTCTTCCTCCTGGCCATAACGGCCCTGGCCGGTGTTGTATCCCTGATCGTATGCATGCTCCTGTTCGTATTGGTTGCCCATGCCATACATGCGCTGCCCGTGGCCCTGTTCATGCTGCATGCTGCCAAAACCCCGGCGGGAATGGCCCATCTGGTGTTGCCAGTCTTTATAACCGTCGTCATCTTCATCGAAACCCTCTTCTTCTCCTTCTTCACCATAACGGCCCTGCATATCGTAATCATCATCGTTTTCATCTCCGCCGCGATAATCCTGACCATAATCTTCTTCTTCTTCCTCATTGCCACGATAACGTCCCTGTGAGACCATGGGGTTATAATCTTCATCATAGTCATCTTCACCCTGTCCATATTGGCCATAGCCGCTGTGCTGGCCATATCCCTGGTGTTGTCCCCAACCGCCAGAGCCGCCCTGCATGCCACCCCAGCCTCCCTGACGGCCTTGCTGTCCGCTCCAGCCACCACCACCTTGCTGGCCATATCCACCGTAACCACCTTGCTGGCCTCCGTAACGTCCCCGCTGACCATATTGGCCTTCGTGACCATACCCACCAAAGCCTCCCTGCTGTGAACCATATCCCTGGTTCTGACCCCAGTTTCCGCCTTGTTGATAACCATAGTTGCCACGTTGTCCATAATTTCCCTGGTCATAGTTGCCATACCCTCTATGCTGTCCATAGTCACCTTTGTATCTGTTCCTGTCATTCTGTTCCCTGTAACCATAATTCGTTTGTTGGCCGTAACCACCCATTCTGCCTTGTCCCTGCTGACGTCCAAAGTCTCCATAGTCACCTTGTGATCCGTAACGACCACGGTTTCCTTCATTTTGCCGGCGGCTGTAATCCTGCCGGCTCTGCCGTTCTCTTCTTTGCATAACAAAAGTGTTTAAACGTTAGATAATTGGAATAATAATACCTGCAATTTTGATGCGAAGGGGTTGTTTATATATGCTGTTTAATAATTTTCAACTGGGATTTTCATGCTGAACTATTTCCTCAATATGGTACGTATAGATGTAGCATTCCTGTTCAATTGTACTGGCACATATTTTATAGCTTTTACCATAGATATTTCTCATAAAGGGGTGGTTTTGTAAAGCAAGGTTTATATCCTGAAATATTGGAGTATAAACAGAAATGCGAGATCTGAGAACAGACCCTTATAACCTGATCTGGATAATGCCAGCGAAGGGAGAGAAATTAACAGGGACTCCGGTACATCCGGAGTCTTTTTTTATGCTATAATAAATCGCTTCTCGCCTGGTTGGAGGCTGCTGAATTTTGATAATGCGCGTTCTTTTTTGAGCAGATCGTGTACAGCGCGAGAAATACGTAGAATCATTGCGATGAAAAGCGGGAGGTGTTGCATAATCTTTTCCAGGCAAACCAACCCGTTAAGATGGCCCAAATTCCCAAACAATACAGCGTGACCTGTAGACTTAAAGCTATACTTTTTCCACAAGATCTCGCGGCATTCTTTTTTAAGTCGTTCCTACAGCTATTTCAAATAAGCTATTATTTATGATTTCAAGATCTCATCAGCCTGACAGGTTGAAAATATTTACCTGGCACATTCATGGAAGTTATTTGTACTATTTATCTCAATGCAATTTTGATATTTACATTCCGGTAAATGATAAAAAGAATGAAGGCTATTATGGCCGGGGAAAAACATTTTTATTTGGCGATAATGTAATAGAGGTGCCGGTTTCGCATGTGAAAGCCCTGGATTTTGATTGTATCCTGTTTCAGTCGGAAAAGAATTTCCGCATCGATCAGTATGAAATACTGTCAGCCGAGCAACGAAAATTACCGGCTGTTTATTTAGAGCACAATGCGCCCTCGCCGTATGCGGTAGATTCTTCACATCCATTGTACGATCCCAGGGTGGTATTGGTGCATGTTACCCATTATAATAAGCTGATGTGGAAGAACAATGTACCGATGGTACGCGTCATTCAGCATGGCATTACCGAGGCTTCCCATACTTATACAGGCGAATTAAAGAAAGGAATTGTAGTGATCAACCACATAAAGGAGCGCGGCCGAACAACCGGCTGGGATATTTATGACCGCGTACGCGCAGAAGTACCCATTGACCTGGCCGGCATAGGCACGGAACAATATGGGGGGTTGGGTGAGGTATTGTTTCCCCGTTTAACCGCGTTCACTACCCGTTACCGGTTTTTATTCAATCCCATCCGGCATACCAGTTTTGGTCTTTTCGTATGCGAAGCCATGATGGCCGGTATACCGGTGGTATCGCTCGCCACTACAGAATACGCCAACCTGCTTACCAATGGCGAATCGGCCTTTATCAATACTGATGTCGATGCGCTGATAGCAGGGATGAAATTATTGTTAAATAACCTGCCGTTGGCCACCACCATGGGGCAGCGTGGCCATGCTGTTGCGCAGGAACAATTCAATATGGAACGGTTCATCAGAGAATGGAATGAGGTTTTTGAATTTGCTATCAATAAAAAAATGATGACCGTATGAAGAACATCGCATTTATCAGTGAACATGCTTCGCCCCTGGCCCTGCCGGGCGGCATCGATAATGGCGGACAAAATGTATATGTGGCCGAATTGAGCATGCAGCTGGCACGCAAGGGATACCAGATCGATATTTATACAAGAAGGGACAATACCGAAATGCCCGATATCGTGGAATGGAAACCCGGTGTTCGGGTTATTCATGTTACGGCGGGGCCGCGTTCCTATGTTCCCAAAGAACAGCTGTTGAAGTACATGCAGGAATTTACTTTTCAAATGCTGTTTTTTATGAGCACGCAGGAACTGTATTATGAGTTGATCCATGCGCATTTTTTTATGTCGGCCCTGGTAGCCTCGAACATAAAAAAGGCAACCGGCATACCGTATGTAGTCACCTTTCATGCGTTGGGACTGGTGCGCAAGCTGCATCAGAAACAACAGGATGCCTTTCCACCCGAAAGAACAATTATTGAAAAGCATATTGTAGCCGATGCCAATTTACTGATTGCCGAATGCCCGCAGGACAAAGAAGACCTGATGGAACATTATGACGCCGATCCCGCACGTATTGTAATTGTGCCCTGCGGGTTCAACCCAAGGGATTTTTATCCGGTAGAGCGTTCGGTAGCGCGGGATTTTTTACGGCTGTCGCAACACGACAAAATCATACTGCAGTTAGGCAGGATGGTGCCCAGAAAAGGAGTAGACAATGTGATAAGAGCCGTGGGCATAGCCCGGCATTATACCTGTGGCAATTTGAAATTGCTGGTAGTGGGCGGCGAAAGCGATCAGCCCGATCCCGGGTTAACACCGGAGATAGGCCGGTTACAACAAGTGGCTATTGAAAACGGCGTATACGACCTGGTTACCTTTACAGGACGTAAGCCCCGTTCGATATTGAAATATTATTATGCTGCTGCCGATGTATTTATTTCCACGCCCTGGTACGAACCTTTTGGCATTACGCCACTGGAAGCCATGGCTTGCGGCACGCCCGTGATTGGCAGTAATGTGGGTGGTATTAAATACAGTGTGGTAGATGAGCATACCGGTTTCCTGGTGCCGCCGCACGATCCGGACCAGCTTGCCGATAAAATATGCCAGCTGTTGAATGATGCACCGCTGCATACTGCCCTATGTAAAAACGCCATTAAACATGTGCGTCATACATTTACCTGGTATAAAGTGGCAACCATTATTCAACAGGCCTATAACAGCGTACTGACCGATGTACAGAAACAGACAAAGGCCCCGCCCAGACAAAAGATATCCGATCACGCAGCCCTGCTTCACATTATGAATGTGCTTCCCGTTTTTAAAAGTTCAGTGATATGAAAAAGGCTGTGCAAAAGGCAGTAGCAGAGGGCAGAAAAAAATACAATGCTGCGCGCCACTCGTTTTTCGCACATTCGCCAAAGGCGGACACGCGCTTCTTTATGCAGCACACAATACTGGTTTAGTTTATTGGGGAGGCAGGCTTTTGGCTGTTCCTCTCTGACTTCTGCCCTCTGCCTTCTGCCCTTTACCTTTTAGTTAAGAAACGATCCGTTCCAATTCTTTTCCCTTATACACTTCATACAAACCCAAATCGTTCATATGTACGTAACCGATATGGCAGCCACAGGTGTTGTTGGTGCAGAGGCGGGGTTGTAACAGGGTGGTTAATTCATGCTGGTATAAATTGCCCAGTTTTTCCTTGATGAAATGACAACGGTAAATATTTCCATGGCCATCTACGCTGATCACGGTATCACCGGTTCGACAGGCTTTGCCTTTGCTTTCGTGGTGTACCATGTTATAGGGAACATAGGGATCGACGGCTATTAATCGCTGCCGTTCTTCCTCGTTGTAATAGTCAGCCTGTTTCTTTAATGCATTTACCCATACATATTTTTCAGGGGGCAATAGCGTGCGCATGGTCTCGATTTCAGCAATGGTTTCTTTAAAGCCAACAATTCCTACACTGTATGAAACGCCCAGTTCATCGAGCTGGCGGCATTTATCGAGAAAGGCTTCGCGGCTAACCTGACCGGGATGGTAGGTTGACCACAAGGCTATCTTTTCCTTATTGGCTTTTTGTAACCAGTGCAGCCGGCAGCTGAGATTGGTTTGAATGGCAACTTTTTCTACATGGTCGCAATGACTCAACGCCACCATTGCCTGCTGGTAATAATGGCGGATCAGTCCTTCACCCCAGGGGGTGAAAAAGACCTTGAATTGGATGTGCGGATGCTGTTTGATATAGTCCACAAAACGGGTTACCTGCTGCGCATCGGTGGTCAGCGTTGCGTTGCTGTCTTTCCGTTTGGCGAATGGACAATACGGACAATCGTAATTGCAACTCGACAGATCACCGCGATATAAAATGGAAAGCGTCATTGCAATTCAAATTCTGTGATCAGTTGTTTTATGGGTTCAGAGTACAAAGCCGGACCAATAGCATCGGAATAGTCCAACCCCATACTGGTGAGTTGAAAGATGCCGTTTTGCAGGCTAGCCATGTCAGCCTTTAATAATTCCGGCAACAAAGGATATGCTTCCAGTGCATCGTGTGCATACAGGCTATTGTATCTTTCCAGATCGAGGCCGGTGCCATGTAACACCGACTTGATCACAAACCGCCGTTGTTGTTCTTCTTTATTAAGCTCGATGCCATAATCCACTTCATTAAAGTTGGGGCGGGCAATGTATTGCTGAATAATAGAGCGGATGTTTTGTCGCGCTACTGCATATTCCGAGGAATAATGAACAGCGCTGGTATACGACCGGGCGCCAGCGCCTAAGCCGATCATCCCATCTTCCTGACAGGTATAACTGCGGGCTGCTTGCTTTTGTATTATCCCCTTCTTTTGGAACATCCGCATGGAGACCTGTTTATAACCAGCGGATAACAACAGCTGTTTGGCTTCGCGATAAAAGATAAAGCGATTGTCGTCCTGTGGCTGGCTGAGCCTGGTGATGCCGGTGAGCGGCCGCACGTACAACGGATAAATAAACACTTCTTCCACATTATACCGGATCACTTCCTGTACCGAATGCAACCAGGTTGACAGGGTTTGTCCGTACGTTCCATAAATAAGATCGACATTGATGGTGGCAAAGGGATATTGTTTCAACAGATCGAGGGCCGCATATACTTCTTTATTTTCCTGTGGGCGGCCTAATGCTTTCACTTCATTCTCTAAAAAACTCTGCACGCCCATGCTGATGCGGTCAACGCCCTGTTCGTTGAGCAGGGACAGTTTTTCGCGGGTAACCGTAGCGGGTGACACTTCTACCGAAGTGGGCACCTGTTCCGGCTGCGCGCCCAGTTGTCTTATTATAGTAAACAGCTTTTCCAGTTGCTGCCAGTGTAAAAAGGTGGGGGTGCCACCGCCTACTGCTATTTGTCCAAACGACCGGGGATTGATGTGTTGTTTGATGGCCTTTGCTTCCCGCGCCAGTGTTTTCAGGTAATCGTCTACCATATTGGCCTGTGGATTGGCGATGGTGAACAGGTTGCAGAAACCACAGCGCATTTCACAGAACGGTAAATGCAGATACAGGAAAAGTGCCTCTTTTTTCTCTGCTGACCAAAGCGTTGGCAGAGACAGGTTATTTAACCGGCGGTAGCTGTGTTTATGCGGGTATGTATACGCGTATCCTTCGTAAATAGTATCAAATAAGGTTTTAACCATTGCCTGATTTTTTCAAAATAAAAGTTGACATAGGTACATCCCAAACCGTGGCATGCCCTACGCGATGACCGTAATGATTGTCTTCGCCATATGCAGTGCCATGATCTGAACAAAAAATACAAAACGTATCGCGGTCGCTTTGCCGGAATGCATTCAGCAAAACGGGCAGCTGGCTGTCTACATATTGCATGGCCGCGCCATGCGATTGCAGGGAATCGGTGTCAGCGCCGGGCTGGTAAAAATAATTGGGTTGATGAATGGCCGATACATTGATGAACATAAAAAGCTGTTGCTCCCCCGCCGTTGTTACCAGCCGGGCGGCCTTTTCAAATTGATTGCGGGTTGAGCTTTTGTCTGTAACGCCATAAGCAGGCTCCCAGTAGCTTTCCTGAAAAAGAGAGGGCAATACCCGCCCTAAAGCAGTTTGCCTGTTAAAGAAGCCCACACCGCCAATACAGATGGTCCTGAAGCCGTGTCCGGCAAACCCGGTTACAATATCCGGGGTATCGAACACCAGCGTATGGACACCGGTGGTTTCACTGCCGGCAAAACGGGCTGCAAACAAACGGGGTGCTTTGGCATTGGCCACAGGTGTTGGCAGAAAACCGGCAAAGAAAGCGTGGTGTGCCGCATAGGTAAAACTGCCGGGGGAATGGCAATGCTGCCAGCCTTCCGGAATGTGTTGTTGAAAGTTGGGCGTGGCGGCTTCGCTGAATAAGGCAGCCGCCACATCGTAGCGTAAACTGTCGAGCGTAACAAAGAGCACGTGCATACGCGCCACCACTTCGTTCATATTTATTGGTTGCTCCGTTACCATATAGGCTGTTGTTGCTGTTTTTTGATCATGGCATTTATCTGTGCTTCGTAGCAGGTTTCTCCTTCATCCAGTAAACCCGGCAACAGATCGCCAAAAGCATTTACTTCCAGCACTACTGTTTTTCGCAGGTCGGCCGTAAGCAGGATGTCGATGCCCATGTACAGCGATTTTGGGAAACAGGCAGCGGCCTGTTCCGCCAGGTGTTTTATTTCCTGTAATTTATTATTTCCAATGATGGCGTTGAATTCGTTTAGATCGCCCCGGCGGTTACCGAGGTGTAAATTGGTTAAGATGGTAGCGCTTGTTCTGATAACCGTGTGGCGCGCCTTACCAGCGATCACCAGTACCCGCACATCGAAGAAGCGATCGTGCAGGGTTGCTTTGGGCAGCCACTCTTCGGCAAATACATTCTCCGCAACCATTCTATTCACCAGCGTGGCAATGTCTGCTTCATTCGTATAGGTCAGTACCTTCAGGGAATTGAACAATTGAACGCCCTTGCCAGTCGTAACCATTTCTGCGGCGGTAACGGCCTGCACCCGGTGGCCTGCTTTGCGAAAGGCGATGACACCTGAGGCCGAAGAAGCATGGGCGGGTTTTATAAATACCTTATGTATGTTTCGCTGTTGCATGTACAATACCAGCTCCTCGTAATGGGTGAAGGCAGGTAATCTTTGCGGCACTGGTATGCCCTGTTGTTCCAGTAATTCCTGGCAAACAGGTTTATTGAACTGCAGCTGAATATCTGCCGGATCATTCATCACCTGTAATTCCGGCTGTTCCTGCAGCAGCAGTTGCATTTCCTGCAGCCAGTTACAATAGCCGGCATACCACGCGGGCATGTCTTTTATTTCACCGTGTTCAGCCGGTGTTGTAGTGGCATAAGGAATGTCTTTGCCTTTGGCCACTAACAGCGTTCGCGCCAACTCATCTTCACCGGGAGAATCAATTTTTATAATACTCCCTGCCGGAATGGATGGACGCTTTTTGCGGTTCAACCAATATTTGTATGGGATAACCAGGGCATCCTTATGCCCGAGCTGCGTGAGGGTATCGCAAAATGCGGTGACCCTTCTGTTCTCCGGATTGCCAATGATGGTAAATTGCATGCACGCTTATTCGGCTACTTCAACAAAGCGGTAGTCTTCATCGTCCTCGGTCTGCTTTTCGTCCAGATTAACAGACATGTTCAATGCCTTTAACTGGGCCATCATGTCTTCAGACATAAAATGATAACGCAGGTTCAGGTGTTGCAGGTTACGGATAACCGCACTGTCGCGCAACGCTTCACCGCCTTTATCGGTTAATACACCTTTGGAAAGGTCCAGTACCTGCAATTGGTTTACAACAGGCGCCTGGGCAGCCGCTATAGCGATGTCGTCCTGGATCTCACTATCCATGAGACCGAGGTGCGTTAATTTGGGGAATTGTTTGCCTGATAAGATAGGCGCAAAATCTTCGACTTTGGAAGCGAAACCGTAGTTCCCGGAACCCAGCCACAGTTCCAGCTTTTGCAGGTTGGGCAAACGGGCTGCATTCACCTCCTGGATTACATTTGGTGGCATGCCGCCGGTTTCTATAATGAGTGTATGGAGGTTATCGTGTTGCAGATCGCTGAATGATAACCCATCTCCGCCTCTGATCTGTAAATGCTCCAGTTCCGGATAGGCTTTTAAGATGGGGGTAATATCGGTCTGGTTGATCCAGGAAATTTCGCATTCCTCATACGTCATTTCACCGATGAACAAGGCTTTCAGGTTTTTCAGATCGTGTTTGAGGGAAACCAGTTTATCAATTACTTCAAAACTCGATTCAGACACTTCGTTGTCGAACTGGCCTATGATCAGTTCTGTTATCTTACCTGCCTGTGGGTCGCGTACCAGTGCTTCCAGCAGGTCGCTGATGGTTACGCCTTCATCGTCATAATGTACCTGCAGTCTGTAAACGTATTTCTCCGGGTCAATCACTGATGCGGGCTGAAAATCCTGTACAGGTTTATTAACAAAGGTTTGTAAATGTGCACCAACCATAAGGATATGTTTTTGTAAAAATAAGCGTTTTGGTGATTGACCCGAGGTATACGTTATTGTGAAATGACATTAATTTTTGATGAACAAATTAAATCTTCTCTGCTTTATATCCTGCCTGTTGCAGTTTTTGGATCACTTCATTTTCTTTTGCGGTATCATTGGTATTAACTGTTAAGATCTTATTGGGGTCCTGTGTGTCGACCTGCCAATTGTTTTCGCCTACGGCTTCATTTAAATAAGGCGTTACGGTGGCCACGCAGCCGCTGCATTTAATGGTTGTTTTGAATTTTACTGTTTCCATACTGTTGAATTTAAATTTTAGTTGTTTTTAATCTTAAACTATTGGTCACTACCGAAACGGAACTTAATGCCATGGCAGCACCGGCGATCATGGGGTTTAACAGGAACCCGTTGAACGCATACAAAACACCGGCGGCCAATGGAATTCCAATCAGGTTGTAAATAAATGCCCAGAACAGGTTTTGCCTGATGGTGCGTACCGTTTTGCGCGAAAGCAACAAGGCTTTGGGAATCGATTGCAGATCGGACGTGATGAGCGTCATGGTGGCTACGTCCATGGCAATATCCGATCCCCTGCCCATGGCAATGCTTACATCAGCCTGGGCCAATGCCTGCGAGTCGTTGATGCCATCACCCACCATCGCCACTACCCTGTTTTGCGCCTGCAGTTTTTTTACGAAAGCTGCTTTATCAGCCGGCACCATACCGGCAGAGAAATTCCTGATACCGGCTTCGGCGGCAATGGCCGCGGCGGTTTGTTCATTGTCGCCTGTAAGCATGTATACTTCTATTCCCCTCGCCTGTAATTGCTGTATCGCGTTGGCCGAGGTAGCTTTTATTTTATCGGCAATGGCAATGATGGCCAGCACCTGCTGCGCATCGGCAAAATAAATTACCGTATTGGCCCGTTGTTGTAACAGGGCCGCCTGCTGCAGCAATGTTTCATTTACGTTTATCCGGTATTCATCGATCAGCTGTTTATTACCTACATAATACCGGTTCAACCCAACCATACCGGTAACACCCCGCGCAGTAATGCTTTCAAAATTATTGACAGCGCCCGCCTGCCCCCCCTGTTGTTTCAATGCATGGAGCACTGCTTCGGCCAGGGGGTGTTCTGATTGCACTTCCAGGCTGTACAGAATTTGTTGTAAGGCCGGATCGTTTTCTTTGCCGGTCAGCCAGTTCATTTGGGCCACTACCGGTTTTCCTTCGGTGATGGTACCGGTTTTATCGAGAATAACGGCATCTACTTTATAAGCCAGCTCCAGGCTTTCTGCATCTTTAATGAGGATATTATTTTCTGCCCCTTTACCAATACCTACCATAATGGCGGTGGGCGTAGCAAGCCCTAATGCACAGGGACAGGCAATAACCAGCACCGTAACCGAAGTTAACAGGGCGTGGGTGAAGGCATTGTCACCGCCGGCAATCATCCAAACGATGAAAGTGAGTACAGCAATACCTATGACCACCGGCACAAAGATGCCGGCAATTTTATCTACCAGCTTTTGCACCGGCGCTTTACTGCCCTGCGCTTCCTGAACCATTTTTATAATATGGGCCAGCATGGTGTCGTTCCCCACTTTCTGTGCGGTGAACTGAAAGCTGCCTTTCTGATTTACTGTACCCGCAAACACTTTACTGTCTTTTTCTTTCTGCACCGGTAATGGTTCACCGGTGATCATACTTTCATCAACAAAAGAGGAACCGCTGGTTACCACACCATCAACAGGGATCTTTTCACCTGGACGAACAAGGATGTTATGTCCGGGCAATACATTGGCAACAGGCAGCTCCTGTTCTTTACCTCCTACCAATACGCGCACTGTTTTAGGTTGCAGGCCCATCAGTTTTTTAATAGCCGATGAAGTATTGTGTTTGGCTCTTTCTTCCAGTAATTTACCCAGTGAAATAAAGGCAATGATCACGGAAGCAGCTTCGTAATACACATGCGGGTGAACACCCCGTGCATGCCAGAAGCCTGGCGCCAACGTATTAAAAGCACTGAACAAAAAAGCAATCCCGGTACTTAGGGCTACCAGGGTATCCATATTGGCTTTGCCATGCCGGGCCTGCTTAAAGGCATTGATAAAAAATGAACGGCCAAACCAGCCAATAACCGGCAGCGTTAGTGCCATAGAGATATAATTACCATAGGGCATATTCATAAAGAACATGCCAATGATCACCACAGGCAGTGATAATACCGAAGCCCAAATGGTGCGTTGCTTTAATTCGTTGTAATGGTCCAGCTGCGCGGCTTCCTGTATTTGCTGACTGTTGGCCTCATCGATAACGAGGTCGTAGCCAATGGAGCGGACTGTTTGTTGGAGTGTGGCCGGGGTAGCAATGGCCGGGTCGTATTGTACCCAGGCGTTTTGATTGGCGAAATTCACTCCGGCATCTGATACCCCGGCTGCCGATTTCAGCATCGATTCAACGCTTACTGCACAGGCAGCACAGGTCATTTCCAGAACGGGAAAGGTTTTCCTTACCGTTTTTATTATTGTCGATCTGTCTTTTTCAATGGTACTCATGGGGACTCGTTTGCACAAAGGTCCCACTATGTAGTTAGTGCATTGTTATAACATTTGGCGCGGGAGTTATATAATTTGGAGGGCAGTAGGCAGTAGGCAGTGGGCAGTAGGAAATACAGTTTTAAGTTGAAAGTTTTAAGTTGAGAACCAAACCCAAAGCTGTATTTGCTTGCAGCATAAAGCCGGTGTATTAATTACAGGTTCCAGGTTGCAGCTGTATTTCCTATTTCCTATTGCCCATTGCCTGCCTATTGCCCGTTGCCCATTGCCTTTTTCCTACTGCCTACTGCCTACTGCCTTTACACCTTATCCAACGGCTTCCTGAACTTATCCTTCAGTTCCCTAAACTGCGACGGAGTAAGTCCCGTTTCCTTCTTAAACTGCTGGGAAAGGTGTTGGACGCTGCTGTATTCCATTTGATCGGCGATTTCGCTCAGGCTTAGTTCGTTATAGGTAAGTAATTCCTTTACGCGTTCGATGCGCTGGCGGATGGCATATTTTTCAATGGTGATGCCTTCGGTAGATGAAAACAAATTGGATAAATAATGATAATCGAGTTGTAGTTTTTCTTCCAACAGGGCCGAAAGTTTTTTATTATTACCTTCCCCGCTCCGGTGAACCAGGGAGATTATGATATTCTTAACTTTCTCTACCAGCTTTTCCTTTTTATCATCGAGCAATTCAAACCCAATGGCGGTTAAACCCTTATTCAGGTTGTCGAGCTGGTCTGGTGCAGGCTCATTTTCCAGCTCCACTTCTCCTAAATTTACTTTATGGTAAGGTATGCCTGCTTTGTTCAGCTGTTCTTTGATAACCAGGATACAGCGGTCGCATACCATATTTTTTATATAGAGTTGCATAGTGCAAAGATACGGCTTCCATTTTTTTCGATAATTTAGGGTACTACAATTGCCTCATATGAATGAAGAAAGACGCATAGCCTTTATAAAAGCGGCCATCTGGCATGGTTCGCTGGAAGAAGCAGAGCAAATGCTGGCTGCCCATCCCGAAATAGCTACCAGTGACATATATACGGCTGCCATTACCGGCAATGTGGACCTTGTGCGCGAGTGGCTGGCGGATAATGCGGCCAATGCCACAGTCGTCTCGGAGCCTTATGGCGGTAATGCACTTACCTATCTGTGTCTTTCCAAATACCTGCGATTGAATAAAGAAAAAGAAGCAGATTTTATAGCAGCTGCTACGGCATTGCTCGATAGCGGCGCCGATCCCAATGCCGGGTTCATGACGAATGGCCCCTACCCTGAGTTTGAAACGCCTTTATATGGAGCAGCTGGTGTAGCCCATCATGCAGCACTTACTAAATTGTTGCTGGAACGTGGCGCTGAACCTAACGACGAAGAAGCGGTGTATCATTCCCCGGAGACCTACGACAACGATGCCATGCAACTGCTGGTAGAAACCGGCAGGCTTACGCGGGAGAACCTGTCGATGATGCTGATACGGAAAATAGACTGGCACGATGAGCGCGGTCTGGAATACCTGCTGGCGCATGGAGCTGATGCCAATGGGGAAAGAAGACGGGGCTGGCACGCCCTGCACCATGCATTAAAACGTGCGAATGGATTGTTATTCTTTGAACTGTTGCTCAAAGCCGGCGCCGATCCGCATTTATCGAGCAATGGCATTACGGCCATCACTATGGCCGGCTGTGAAGGCCGGGGTGATGTATTGTCGTTATTTGCGCAACGCGGTTTTGACATAAAACAGCAGGGTGTATTTCAACTGATAGCAGCCTGTGCCCTAAATGATGGTGAGGCGGTGCAACAACTATCCATGCAATCACCTGCCTGTGTTACGCAACTAAAAGAAATGGGTGGTGAATTACTGGCACGGTTTAGCCTTTGCGGCAATGCAGCCGGTGTACAACACCTGCTGAACCTGGGTATTCCACCCAATGAACCTTACCGCAATGGCGACGGGTATTATGGCATTCCCACCGGAAGCCTGGCCATCCATGTTGCCGCATTTCGCGGTTATCCGGAAGTTGTAAAAACGCTGATCGCGGCAGGTTCGCCCGTCGATGTTCCAGATAAAAACGGTCAAACACCATTAGCACTGGCCATCAAGGCCTGTGTCGATTCTTACTGGACCGCACGGCGCTCTCCCGATTCCGTTAAAGCTTTGTTAGATGCAGGGGCTTCGGTAAAACATATACCTTATCCATGTGGGTATAAGGAAGTGGATGTTTTGATCGAAGAAAGGCAGCGGGCAGAAGGCAGAAATGAATACAGTTGAAAGTTCAAAGTTGAAAGTTGAAAGTTGAAAGTTTAAAGTTTAAAGCTTTTAGACTTTAACCCTGTATTCGCTTACAGCTTAGGGCTTATGCTTATAGCTGTTTTTTTCGTACATTTGCATCCTTCTTCATTTATACAGACTTAATGTAGTAGATAATTTCTTTCAGAATTGACATAGTAACGGTACCCGCAAGCGGGCACTGTTTTATTTGTTTAACTATTGAAGAAAGAAATTATGCTATTTCTGCAGAACCTCTCTTATATACATCCCAACAAAGAATTGTTGTTTGAAGGCATTTACCTGACTGTTAACAGCCGGGACAAAATTGCATTGATCGGTAACAACGGTACCGGTAAATCTACTTTATTAAAGATCATAGCCGGTGAATTGCCCCCGCATGACGGACAGCTTATACCCGATACCGTGCCCTATTATATTCCACAGTTATTCGGACAATTCAACCACCTGACCGTTGCCCAGGCCTTACGCATCGATTGCAAATTGCAGGCACTGAAAGAGATCCTGGCCGGACATGTTACCGAACATTACCTGAACCTGTTGAACGATGACTGGACGATAGAAGAAAGATGCCAGGAAGCTTTACAGTACTGGCAATTGAATGACCTGGATTTGTCTCAACCTATGTCGACACTAAGCGGTGGACAGAAAACAAAAGTATTCCTGGCCGGTATACACATTCATCAGCCGCAGTTGGTGTTGCTGGATGAACCCAGTAATCACCTGGACACTGCCGGCAGGGCCCTGCTGTATGAATTCATAGCCACCACTTCCTGCGCATTGATCGTAGTGAGCCATGACAGAAAACTACTGAACGGTTTATCTGCCATTGCGGAACTAAGTAAACATGGGTTAACGCTCTATGGCGGCAATTACGACTTTTACGCAGCACAAAAAGCAATTGCCAATAATGCCCTGGCACAGGATATTCAAAGCAAGGAAAAAGCATTGCGAAAGGCAAAGGAGAAAGAACGCGAAACCATGGAGCGGCAACAAAAGCTGGATGCCCGCGGCAAACGCAAACAGGAAAAAGCAGGCGTTGCCCGCATTATGATGAACACGCTGCGGAACAGCGCAGAAAACAGCACCGCAAAGATCAAAGGTGCCCATGGCGAAAAGATCAATTGGATATCCGATGAACTACAAGCTCTGCGCAATGACTTGCCCGACATAGACAAAATGCAACTGGGTTTTGATAACACCGCGTTACACGCTGGCAAGATGCTTTTTTCTGCAAGGGACATCAACCATGAATATGGTAAACAACGCCTGTGGCAGGAGAACCTTACGCTGCAAATAAACAGTGGGGAACGGATCGCCATAAAAGGCCTGAATGGTTCGGGCAAAACTACCCTTATCAGAATTATCCTGGGTGAGCTGGAGCCAACTACCGGCACCGTATTCCGTGCAGCCAATAAAAACGTTTACATTGATCAGGACTATTCACTGATCAATAATCAGCAAACTGTGTATGAACAGGCACAGCAATACAATAAAACGGGGTTACAGGAACATGAGATCAAGATCAGGCTGAACCGCTTCCTGTTCACGAAAGATGATTGGGACAAAGTAGGGAACACATTAAGTGGCGGCGAACGCATGCGGTTACTTTTGTGCTGTTTAACCATTGGCAATCAGGCACCCGATATTATCGTGTTGGATGAACCGACCAATAATCTGGATATTCAAAATATTGAGATATTGACTGTTGCCATCAATTCATATAAAGGAACTTTGTTAACTGTTTCGCATGATGAGCATTTTCCGGAGCAGGTAAATGTAAAAAGGACAATTAACGTTTAACCGCTTATTGTATCAATAAGAGTTGCTAAATGAAGGCTAAACAGATTTCAAAAAATCTTGATCTGGATCACTTTTGAAAAAAATCTCATTTAATCAATTGTAACAAAAACATTTAAAGAAGAAACACTTCTTATAATTTTCTATTAACTTCAAAACAAAGTTTAGAAAACGTTTTCATTTATTTTATTACTTATTATATTTGAATACTCCTGGTGTACAACCAGACAGTCTTAAGATGGCCCCGTTTTGTCCGATATCTTATGAGTCAATGTTCGATGTTCGGTCCCATGAAAAAGCACACACTCTTTTTTAGTGCAAATTATTGAACCCAAAAACCCCATACTCGATGGGGTTTTTCTATTGTATAAAGTGTAAGACCTGTCAGGTGGACTTTAGCTTACTGAATTTTCAGTTGGCAGCCGTCTACCTGACAGGTCTTTGTTTTATGATTATGCTTTCTTCTTACCTAAACCTACTTTGTAATTATCGGGTGTACCGGTAATAGTCAGGTTCATGAAGCGGATGCGTTTATCCTTATCGCGGTATTCGATGGCATCAACCTGGTCGGGATCTACTTCTTCTTTCTTCTTATGGAACAGCATATTGAAACCTACCGAGGTTACCATCTTCAGCGGAATGCGTACATAATAAGCCATCTTCATATCAAGCGACTGGGTGCCGGAGAATTCCAGAAAGCCCAATGAAGAGTTGATATTCATGGTGGGAATATTCAGCGTATTGTCCTTAAACGTAAGCACATTACTCAGGGTGTCGAACCGGATCTTCGACATGTTCTTATCCTTGAAGTAAGCCGCCATGGCGGCCATGGGCCCAAAGTTCACCAGCTCTCCATTGTAAATGTTTACATTCAGTTCTGCCTGTGACTGGTCGAGCATGGGTGTTAAATCAGGATGTACGCGCATATAACCTCTTATTTGACCGGTTACATGTCCTTTCAGGTTTTTATTGATCACATAATCCTGCCCCAGGTAATCGAGCTTTAACAGCATTTTCTCCAGGTCTATATCGTTTACTTTTATGCGGGTCCTTAAATAGATCTTTTCGGGTGTGCTGCCATTGAAATGTGCGCGGGCATCGATCTTACCACCGGCCATTTCCATGTGCAGGGTATCGAGGTACAGGTGGTGGGTCTCCAGCATACGGATGTTGCTTTCCACGTTCTTGATCCACAGGCGGCGATACTTCACTTTGCCGATATTTATAGCGGCATTGAAATTAAGAAAAGGCGTTTCGAAAATATTGAATGCTTTGGCATGTTTTGAAACAGCCACGGTACGAACCGGGGTCGTTGAATGTGCTGCAACAGCTGCGGTATCGGGCATGGCGGAAGGTGTTTCCTCCATGGCCGTAAACTTGTAATTGGTCAGCTGGTCCACATCGAGCATACGCGAGTTGAACTTCAGGTAATTCTCCTTCATCTTGCGCGCGCTGTCATTACCGGTGTACAACCGCATGTTGATATCGAAATCGCTGCGGCCAATTTTACCCGTGAGCGTATCGATCTTTATAAAGTTATCGGTATTGAATTTTACATTGCCTTTGATGCTGTCCAGTTGAATGGCGTGTTTGGTTAACTGGCCCGAGATATTGGCAATTCTTATATTAGCGAATTTGAACACTGAATCGTACCGCAGCTGACTTTTTGAACGCAACCACAGGTTGGTGGCCACTTCATCGTGCCAGTCTTTAGGCACCATTTTTTTGCTTTTGCGGCTCAACAGGTCCCTCACTGCCAGGCGTGATGACTTCAGGTCGAACGCAATTTCGGTGCGGCCTCTTTTCACTTTATCGAACCAGAGGGCATAGTTGTTTACACGGCCGCTGAACTGTACATCTGAACTATCGATGTGGCCGGCAAAATTCTTTAACCGCAGCATGGTATCGGCGATGGTGAGTTCTGCACCAAACTCCTTGAACTCGTGCGGATATCTTTTAAAGTCGGCGTTAAGGTGTTCAATTTTCACTATTCCTCTTGGCAAGGGGTTGGGATGCAGCAGTTCGTTCACTGAAGTTTCCAGTGATACACCGATGTTGAATCCGTAGATCTCTTCTTTTCCTTTATGTGTTTTGGCGGTATCGATGTTCAACAATTCCCGCAGGATCATCTGGTTGCTGTGTGCATGCAATGTAGCCTGAACGGGTTTGGTTTGTGCGTGGAAAATAGCAGGCAGATCGCTCAGCGAGCCGGCTACATGAAAATCAGAATGCCCGATATTGCAAACCAGTGAGTCCAGCGTAACAAAACCGCTTTTCATGTTGGCATGCAGGTTCAGGTGTTCTATATTATAGGGATAATTCGGAACGCGGAAGGTAAGATTTCGAACAGCCAGTTCACTTTGTATACCCTCAGTTAGTTTGCCCATCGATTGCTCGGGGGCGCTCATGTCCATCAGTTCTTTAAAATTCATTTTTAAACTGATCTGACCGGTGATCCGCTGCAGGTCTTTTATACCCAGGAAGGCGCCAATAAATTCCAGCTCGAGATCGGAGTTAAGTTGCATGAGAATTTTGGGATTCTCAAAATCGCGCATGATGAAATTTCCGTCAAACACGCCGGTACCTGGTTTGGCGTGCATACCCAGTAAACGCAGTTCCGATGTTTTCAGGGTGTGGGCATCGCCATTGGTATAATAGCCTTTAAAGGCCAGTGAATCGAGTCTCTTATTGGTTTCAGAATTGTGCAGCCACGCATCAGAGCAGCCGAAATTCAGGTCTATACGGGGCATTTGTCCATTGGCCAGACTGCCTTTCACCGTTCCATCGAAGTTTACGTGCCCGTCGTATTTAAACCGTTTTATTTCTTTGGCGGCCGATTCGGGTACAAAGGCAAACAGCTGCTGCAGGTCGGGCCTGTCGCCGGCAAATTTGATATCGATGGCATTGTTGTTTTTCTGCAGGCTATAGGAACCAGCCACATTGAACACCGCCGCTTCCAATTTCAGCTTCCCGGTATCGATGGTGATCAATTCGTTGGTTTTGCCATAGGTGACCTTGAAGTTCGTTTCAACGTGTTTATTGCGGAACAGCGTCGGGTAAGCGGGACTGGTATAATCGATGACGAACTTGCCATCGAGCCCGGCTTTTATCTTCAGACTGTCATTCTGGATCGACGAGGTTATCTTTTCAATCGTTGAAACGATGGTTTGATCGTTTTGTTTGTCGATGAAAGAGATTGTCATGCCCTTCAGTACGATCCTTTTGATATCGAGCTTCAGGGGCGACTCGGCGGTATCAGCAGTGGTGGTGGTATCGGGGGCCATGCGACTGGCTTCCACAATGTTCAGCTGGCCGTTCTTTTCTTCAACCAGGTCGAGGTGGCCATTTCTGGTACCAATCACTTTCACTCTATAATTCTGATTCAGGATGTCTGACAGGCTGAAACCGGCAAATACACGCTCTGCGGCAAACAAGGGTTTGTCGCTGGTGCGTTTGGTGGCATAAAAGCGCACATCGCTTAACCGGATGGAGATATAGGGCCAATTATCTAAAAAGGAAATCTCACTTTTTTCAATGGAGATGGTTCCGGGCAGTTTTTTATTGAGCTCTTTTAAGGCCATTTTCACCAGCCTGGTTTGCTGGGTGGTCAGCATAATGAATGCTGTTCCGAACAACAGTACTATTACCAGGATCGGTATTAACAAAAACCGAATGAGCCTTTTACGCGTCTTGCTTTTCATGGACGAATTGGTTTGGGGTTCTAATTGCGGTCAAGCAAAGCCGGTGCAAAAATAACTCTTGATTGCTTAAAAAAATACAAAGCTTCACAGAGAACTACGAGTTTCTCCGTAAAGGTGTGTTGTTAACGAATTATTAAGGGAAAAAGTATGTGGCCGGGCCGGTCATTTCCGCTACAACATATACCAATTCGGCAACATGTCTGCCACAATGGCCTTCTACTTTTGGGGTATTAATTCAAACAGCAAGGAATATGAGAACGATCTTCATTACCGGCGCGTCTGCCGGGTTGGGCAAGGCCACGGCAAAATTATTTCAATCGAAAGGCTGGCAGGTGATTGCCACCATGCGTTATCCCGAAAAGGAAACCGAACTGACCCGGTTAAAAAATGTAATGATCCTGAAACTGGATGTTACCGATGCCGCACAAATAGATAATACGGTTCAACAGGTACTGTCACAGTATCCGGTTGATGTAGTGTTGAATAATGCCGGCTATGGCCTGATTGGACCGCTGGAAGCATTCAGTGATGCGCAGATCACCCGGCAGATTGACACCAACCTGTTGGGTGTTATCAGGGTGACGAAAGCCTTCACACCCTATTTCCGCAATAAAGGGGACGGTGTTTTTATTACCATCTCATCCATGTTTGGGTTGGTGGGTTATCCCACCTGTGCGTTGTATTCAGCCACCAAATGGGCATTGGAGGGATTCTGTGAATGCATGGCCTATGATTTGGCTACCTTTGGCGTACGGGTAAAGACCATTGCACCGGGTGGCATTCAAACTGATTTTGCCGGCCGCTCGCTGGATGGCGCCCAGCATGACGCGTACCTGCCGTTGATGGCAAAAGTGAGTGAAGGGTATAGTGAGGAAAAAATAAACAGTTATTCAACCCCGCAACAAATTGCTGACGTAATTTATGAAGCAGCTACCGATAACAAAGATCAATTGCGATACCTGGCAGGACCGGATGCAGCAGCCTTGTATAATGAGAGGCTGGAACTGGGCCCCGAAACACATTACCAAAAAACAAGGCAGTGGGCTATATAAACCCACCCCCCCGCCGGGATGCCTTAAAACAAGCATTAACAATTGAAAAAAGAGTCGCCTTATATCTTTAATTCAATTTCAGAATTGCACAGGGCTTTGGGTTTACCTAAGCCCCTGCACCCGTTGATAAGTCTGGTCGATTATAAAGATATTGTTGCAGATACCAGTGCCATCTCGAAAGGGATGGTGCTTAACTTTTATAAGATCTCCTTTAAAACAAATTTCAAAGGGAAGATCAAATATGGACAACGGTACTATGACTTTGATGAAGGCGGCCTGTCGTTTATTTCGCCGAACCAGGTAATTGGCGAAACCAGCGAGGAAGCTGATTACAGCGGATACACCCTGTTGATCCATCCCGATTTTATCAGAAACCATTCATTGGGTCAGCAAATAAAAAACTACGGCTTCTTTACGTATGCGACCAATGAAGCCCTCTACCCTTCTGCCAAAGAAAAGGAAATCATCATCGGCGTATTCAGGAATATTGAATACGAACTGAACCAGCACATCGATCATTTTAGTCAGGATGTGCTGATCGCGCATATTGAAGTGCTGCTCAATTACAGCAAACGGTTTTATAACCGCCAGTTTGTAACCCGCAGTCAGGCAAATACCGATCAGTTGACACAATTCGAGGAACTGCTGAACGATTATTTCAACGACGCCACGGCATTAATGACCGGCTTACCATCCGTGACCTTCTTTGCCGAACAACTGCATTGCTCACCCAGATATTTAAGCGACATGCTGCGCTCCTTAACCGGACAAAATACCCAACAGCATATACATGCGCGGCTGATTGAAAAAGCAAAGGAATTACTCAGCACCACCAATCTGTCGATCGGTGAAATAGCATATCAACTGGGGTTTGAACATTCCCAATCGTTCAACAAGCTGTTCAAACAAAAAACAGACTCCTCCCCTGTTGAATTCAGGAAATCGTTTAATTAATAGCTATTTTTGAACCATGATAGATCTATCTCATGCTGAGAACCAAATTCAAAGTGTCACGAATTTTCACGACCTTGTTACTACCCCGTTTCAAGGAGCAATCAATGCGATTTGCTGGACTCGTAAACTAACAGGTGACTTTTCCGAGATCGTTAAAAAGGTAGCGTTAAGCGGAAATATAACGACCATTGAACAAGAGGAACTTCATGCACTTCAGCTGAGTGAACAAGGGCAACTTGCCCGTGACATTCTTTTACATGACCTGGAACTATTGCAAGCGCATGGCGCCTCGCCCATTCTGAATGTGATCAAATATTATGACCGGGATGAAACCTACCCGTTTTTTCCAACTGATGTTTATTCATTTCATGTAGACCGCTCTCCTATACCGGTCGATACATTTTTATGCACTTACCATGGTGACTCCAGTGAAATATTGCCCAATTCACAAGGCATACAAAAAGTACTTATTCCTGAGCTACGTGATGAACTCAGAAAACTATATCATGGACCAGATGAAGGTTTCGAATCATTCTTAAGTGAGCATTTCTTCGACCTGCACTATCAGGCTAAACCCGGTGCACATCCAATAAACTTAGGCCTTGGTCATCTTTGGAGACTGGCGACAGATCATCCTGAAAGTCAGGTTCCGCCCTGTCTTCACCGTGCACCAAAGGAAAAATCGGGACAGAACAGGCTGTTGCTGATCTGTTGAAGCCATCAATATCAGTTTGTTAATGAAATTTTTAATTAACATGGGTGATTGGAATACACTGCACATTTTTAATGACCGTTATTTTTTCGAGCATCTTGTTCCTGATTTCAAAGGAGATGGAACCATATTTAAAAATTATTGGGATTCCCCGTTAGGTAAGAGCATTTTATGGGGGCATGATAATGGCGAAGCCCGTACGCAGCATATGATTGAACTCTGCCGCCAGTTACAACCTGATTTTAAGGTCCATGAAAAGTATTATGAGATCTTAAACAGGAAAAAAAAGCCAACAGAAACGTATGAGGATTTCAGGTTAAAACAGCACCAGGATGAAGATCTATTCCTGCAAATGAATACTACTGCGATCGAAGACCTGAACATACTATTACAGGCGATCATTTTTTCAGAATGTGCTGCTTTTAACCCCCATTTGATTTTGGGCCGCCGGATATTCACTGGTAATATTGAAGCTAAAGACGGGTCAATTGCGGATGAGGTCATCTCACAAGTTATGTACCAAAAATATGGAAGTCTTTATTATTGTTACACTGGCGGGGTGATGAACTGGATAACCTATGAAGAATTGCAATTGATGTGGCTTGATAAAGAAAATTTGCGGGTAGCAGCGGATGGTGCCGAACAGTACCTGCACGAATTTTTAGCATTCGCTGAATTGGCGCTACAGCATACATGTGGCTTTATTTCTGTAACAAATGTAAGGGAAGAGCAACTCAATGCTATTGAAAACCCGCGACTAAAAATCAATCTCGACACTAAAGAAAAAGGTTACAAATATGTGATCAATTATCCTTGCTGAAATAAAAAAGCCCTGAAACGCCTTTTCATTTTACGTGGCAGGGCTTATCATCATTATTTTTTCTCCGGAACAAGAAATGGTGTTCCTTTTGCTCCAATAAAAAATACAAGCAGTTTAGCTTCCCTGGTCTTGCTCACATTTCTGGTCTGCTCATGTAGTCCATTTGGCTCTTCCCAGAAGGTATCACCAGCCTTGTAGGTATATTTTTTACCTTCAAATATAGATTCTATTTCGCCCTCCAGTACATACCCAATTGTTGCCTGTGGATGTCTGTGTGCACTGGCTGCTGCGCCTGGAGCCAGGTTTACAAGAACTACCTTGGCTTCCTGTCCTTTAACATCTGGCAAGGACGTGATTTCTCTTTGGAAAAGTACTTTAGCTGTGTGTTTGGCAGCTTCATTATGGGATGAAGATTGCGCTTTTGCGTTAACTGCAAATACTGTGGACAGAACCACAAAACCAAATGCGAACTTTGTCATAGTTACTATTTTTTTGCAATTGCAAATTGCTACAGGAAGACTATGCATCTGCTTAAACTGGCTTAAGAAATTAAACATTCGCACATATTTGAGTTGTACACAACCATCCCCTGTTAAAAAATGGGCAATGAAAGGTCTTCAATTAATATTACTTTGTTTTTTATTTACTGCCAAAAGCTACGGCCAGGGAGGCCGGATAGTTATATAAGTTACAAAAGATAAGCATAGGAGCTTAAGTGAGGTAGAATGTGACAGTGATCCCGGGTTTGAAATAGACGCAAACCTTGTGCGTGCAGTAAAAAAGTCTGGGAAATGGGTTTCCGGTAAGGGATATATAGTGCGGCCTTACAAGCATTGATAAGGGACTGCGTGTAAATTGAAGCGTATGCATAATTTGACAGCTATAAAATCTTACTGCGCAGTTAGGATGCGTAGAATGGCATTTTCTTGCGGAAGCAATTGCTAATACAAATAATATACATCGGTCAAAGACGGTGCATCAAAACTCTATTCTGAAAACATCATGCATATCTGGAATGTAGACAATACTGACTTTACTAATTTGTTACTATGGCGTAATGAAAGGGACATTTTCAGGGTAATACAGGATGGTAATTACTGTTCTATATTGAATAACGGCAGTTACACCCTTATTAACAAGAAATATGAAGATATCTTTCTACTGGCCTTTGACCAGGTAAATGTCCGACCAGTCAGGATACACGACTACCAGTTTAATTCGGTAGTCGAAGATTATATTGAACTTATCTTTCTAAATATTATCACTCCGGAGACCATAGATTATGAACAAAACGTGGGATATAAGGTATGGGGATTCAATGGACATATTTTTGTATCTCAGGCATTAAAAGATGAGCTGGCACAGGCTTCACGGAACGACCTAAACTTTTCTCCCGGTTTTTCATATTTTTCTTAACCTGATCTGTGCTTTATATTTCAAAAGCCATGATCCCAAAAACTGCTAAAGTTGCCCGCTTTTAGAAAAGAAGGCAACTTTAGAACAGGCTTACTTCCTACCTGCATATCTGATCTGTGTCATAGAATAAACGGCATTAAATAAAATGAAAGGCAGGCTTAGTCGAAAATCTATTATCAAACACTTCCTGCTGGTTCATTTAATATTGATCTCAATTGTTATAAGAATACATGCCCAGAATGATTCACTTAATAATAATGATTTACAAACGTGGGGGGCTATTAACCCGGGAAAGGGTTTTACTTTGGCAAAAACTAAATTCGGCGTACTCAATATAAGCGGTTACATGCTTGCCAGATACATGAACCAGATGCCTGGCTCTCAGGAATATAAAGACCACCTGGGCAACCCACAACAAATGGATGGCCGTAACGACATCCTTTGGCACCGTGTTCAGGCTTTTATACAGGGTTGGATCTATGATCCCCGCCTGAACTACATGATCACGTTATGGACTGTAAATGCTACTAATCAGGTAGCCATAGCCGGTTCCATGAGCTTTCGCTTCAATAAATACTTCAACTTAACTGCGGGCATAAACGCATTCCCTGGTACCCGTTCATTGGGAGGGTCACATCCCTATTGGCTGGGTACCGACCGGGTGATGGCCGACGAGTATTTTAGACCGGGTTTTACCAGCGGGGTATGGGCCACAGGTGAGCCCTTTAAAAATGTGCATTATAATGTTATGGTGGGTGATAATCTCAGTGAGCTTGGAATTTCAGCTGCTAAGTTGAACCGGCATTTGGGGTATGGTGCAAGTATCTGGTGGATGCCTGGTACCGGTGAATTTGGTCCGCGTGGCGCTTATGGCGACTGGGAATTCCACGATAGCCTGGCTACCCGCATGGGCGGTTCCTTTGCACATCACCGGGAAAACCGGTACAGTAATTTATCACAGAACTCTCCGGATAATACCGCAATCCGGTTGTCCGATGCCAGCCTGTTTTTTGCTGGCGGTGCATTGGCGCCTGGCGTAACCGTGCAGGAAGCTAATTTTACACAATACGCCATTGATGCAGGCTTTAAATATAGAGGGGGCTTTCTACAGTTTGAATACTACTTCCGCAACCTCAATAAATTCGATGCTGATGGTACGCTTCCATTAAATTCTATCTTCGATCACGGATTTATGGTGCAGGCAGCCTTTTTTCCCATTCCTAAAAAGCTCGAAGTATATGGGGCTACCTCGCAGATCTACGGGTCATTTAACAATGCCAGTGAATGCCTGCTAGGCGCAAATTTATATCCGTTCAAAACCCGCAATATGCGTTTAAATGGGCAGGTGATTGCAGTGAAAGACTCCCCCGTTAGCAGCGTATTTGGTTATTACACTGGCGGACAAACAGGAACAACCCTGTCAATATCTGCTTCTATTTTATTTTAGTAGATATAATTGAGCAATAGTTAATACAGCGTCCGTTACTGCATTACAAACGGGAAGCGTTTACGCCAAATTCTTTTTTAAAAATCCTGGAAAAGTGTGAGAGGTTTTCAAAGCCAACTTCAAGGTATACTTCCGATGGCTTCCTGTTCTTTTGAGCAATGAGAAAATACGCCATTTCCAATCTGCGTTTTTGCAACCACTTCTCAGGTGTTGTATTGAAAATTTTCGCAAAGTCACGTTTGAACGATGAAATGCTTCGTCCTGTAAGTTTTGCAAATTGCGTAACAGGAACGTTGTACGAAAAATACCTGTTCATATATGCTTCCAGGTCTATTTTGTGCGGTTCGCTGAAATCGAACAAAAAGTTTTTCAACGCAGCATTGCGAAGTAATAGTACAATGGCTTCGGTAGTTTTTATTTGTGCTAAAACCGGTGTCAGTTTTTCGGGTTGAGCAAAATAGGGCATAATTGAATTGAAATAGGATCTCATAAACACATCGTTTTCTAACAGCACAAAAGGTTCGCCTGTGTAAATCCCCTCTGCTTTTACGCCATATTCAGCACTGAATTTTTTCAACGTTTGCTGGTCAATACAAATGCTGATCGACTTAAACGGTTTTTCCCCGTCTGCTTTTTTAGTCGTTTTTATCAACTGATTTTTTCTGATCAAACCCAACGTTCCCTGGGGATACGATACGATCCTTTCATCTGAAAACATTTCTGATCTTCCCGAAACGATCAAAACCAACCAATGCTCATAAACAAAAGGATCATGTCCAAATTCATCAGTTGAACAGGAAAATAACGCGATATTATGTTGCCCTGGTTCCTGCATATAAAACTATCCTTTCATTTGGCTCATAATTATTTTGTCCATTAGTTTATCTGAAACAATTTTTCGTGCCGCCAAAATTTGTTTTGCTCCGAATCCTCCAGCATAACGTGTTTTCGGGTTCCTGGCTTCGATACTCTTTTTAATCAATTTTGCAATTACGATCGGTTCTGGCAAGTTCATATTTGCTGTAGCTTTTTCTGCGTTTGCTGCTATTTCTTTGTAAATCGTATTTCCTGAAATACGCATCATATGTTCATTTGCAATCGCTGCCCATTCTGATCTTATTCCGCCCGGTTCAATCCCAATTACGTCGATGCCGAATGGTTTTACTTCCATTCTCAATGTGTCGCTCAATGCTTCTATGGCAAATTTACTTGCATGATACCAACCAGATAGTGGAAACGCAATTTTGCCGCCAATAGAAGAAATGTTTATGATCTTACCGTATTTATTTTGTCGCATTTTCGGCAGCACTAACTGCGTTAAACGCATTGCTCCAAATACGTTTACTTCCAATTGATAACGTGCGTCGTCCATAGGTACATCTTCAACCGCGCCAGAAGAACCGAAACCTGCATTGTTTACCAAGATATCAATATTTCCTGCTTCTGTGAAGATCTGTTCAATACAAGCCGTAATGCTTCCCTCTTTTGTAACGTCCAATGCAATGGGTTTAATACTGTAATTTTTTAAATCCTGCATTTTTTCAGTTCTGCGTGCAGCGCCGTACACGTTGTAACCGTTTTGTGCCAGATAAATAGCGGTCGCCTTTCCAATTCCTGCCGAAGCTCCTGTAACTAATACTGTTTTTGCCATAATTATTAAACTTGTATGGCACAAAATTAGACTGCCTTTCCGGGTACAGGTTTTCTGAAAAGTCCAAATTTGTTTTCTGAAAGGCCCAGAGGGGAAGTTATTCGGTACGTAATGATTTTACCGTATTAGCCTTTGCCGCCTTCAGGCTATATACAAATGATAAAAGCCCTGAAACGCTTTTCTATTTTACGTGTCAGGGCTTGTCATTTACCAGGTGTAGTACGTTACAAAACGACTCCTGGAACGTTGTTTTACTTCAATAAAACGCTTCTTCATCCATTGTTTTCTGTTCCTGGAAACCAGTTTCCAGTTGGGATGGTTCCTGATCTGTCTTGTATCATTCTCCATATACATTGGTGTATATGGATTGTCAATACAGGTCCGCCAAAAGGTCGGATGCCAGGGACAACGGGAACAAGCTGCATATAATTCTTTTCTTACCAGATTGTAGGTCCGGCTATCGGTGGTTTCTTTCAAACACCTGTGACGTTTCATGTGTAGTTATTTGGTAACTACAAGCCGTCGAATTGCTTTTTCATGGAACTTATTATGATTGAATAGTAACTGAGAACTGATTTCTTAGTCGGGTCTCGCCCAACGTAGCCCGCGTGATAAGGGACTGTTTTAAAAATAAAAAAGCCCGCCATCGCTTAAAGCTCTGGCGGGCGAAGTCGGGTGGACAAGATTCGAACTTGCGACCCCTAGCACCCCATGCTAGTGCGCTACCGGGCTGCGCCACCACCCGAACTCGGCATCTTAAGTTTCAACACCCTCTTTTACAAGGACTTTTACTCCTTACTATTCTGCCTTTGGGGCTGCAAATGTAGCTTAAAAAATTGATTTCCTGAAAAATATGCTGGAAAATGTAAAATTTATTTGGCTGCTACCGCCTCAATTTCCAATTTCCATCCTTTATCGAGCAACTGGCAGCAAATAACCGTTCGGGCTGGTGCATGGCTGCCGAGGTATTTCATCAGTGTTTTTAGGTTTGCTTCCAACAGCTTAAGGGGCATTATGACACTTGTAAAAAGGTAGCACGAAATTTGCGCATTACTCCGACTTAGTCAACCACGTTATGAATACTATCAAAATAATCACCTCAACAACCCGGGAAGGCAGAAAAGGAATAGCCATTGCAAACTGGATTACTGATTTAGCTAAGCAAAATAACAGATATAATATCGAGTTATTGGACCTGGCCCAAATCAATCTCCCTTTCATGGATGAACCAAATCATCCCCGGCTCAAACAATATCATTATGAGCATACAAAAAAGTGGAGCGAAACAATTAATACCGCAGATGCATTTATTATTGTTTTGGCCGAATACAATTTTGGCTTCCCTGCTCCAATAAAAAATGCAATAGATTATCTTTATAACGAGTGGATGAATAAACCGGTTGCGTTTGTAAGTTATGGCGGTGTTTCCGGCGGTCTTCGTGCCACGCAAATGTTGAAGCAGGTAGTTTCTGCCGTTCACATGATGCCTGTTACTGATCAGGTTAACATCCCTTTCTTTGCAAAGCTTATTGACGACAATGGCGTATTTCAACCGGGTGAACCAATCATAAAATCAGCCGAAGCGATGCTAAAAGGATTGGAAAGCTGGAGCGAGGCTTTGAAAACAATGCGAAACAAATAAATAGAAAGCACTTCGGTGCTTTTTTTATATCCAATTCAGTTAAATAATCCATAAAATCACACCCCGGCTGTCGGATTTTATTTCATAAAAAAATTTTAGCACTATTTTGAAATAGAATCTTCCGGCATGATCAAAAATTACCTGACTTCTGCCTGGCGTAATATTACCCGGCATAAAACGTTTGCTGCTATCAATGTTTTTGGCCTCTCCCTGGGCATTAGCACCTGCCTTGTTATTTTTCTTATCACCAGGTTTGAGTTAAGCTTCGATAACTATCATCCTGACAAAAAAAGAATATTCAGGGTCGTTAGTGACACCTATTTATCAGAGTCTGGCGAAGATCACAGCGGCACTATTCCCTCCCCTGCTATACCTGTCATACGGAACGCAGTAACCGGTCTGGAAACGATTGCTGTATTTCTAAATTACGAAGCAACGGTAATTATACAAGACAATGGATTGCCATTAAAAAAATTTGCAAGGCCATTATTCAGAGAAGGACAATCTTCAGATATTGTGGCTACCGAACCGCAATATTTTCGCCTTTTTCATTATGACTGGCTGGCCGGAAATCCTGCCGTCTTAAAGGAACCTAATACGGTGGTACTTACTGAAAGCAAAGCCCGGCAGTATTTTGGTTCACGTACTCCGGCTGATATATTGAATAAAATTGTTACCTATAACGATTCCGTAAACGTTCGGGTGGCCGGCGTTGTGAAAGATCCACCGAAAAACTCTGATTTCTTTTTCAAGGATTTTATCTCCATTACCACACTTAAAATAGATGCAGCTTCGCAATCATGGAACGATGGCTATACCAATCAGCAGGTATTTGTTAAGCTGGCGAACAATGTTCCGCAAGCTAACATCAATACTCAACTGACAAACCTTAGAAGCCGGTATTTAAAACCAGCAAAGGACAGCAAAACAACCTGGCTTCTGCAGCCCTTATCAACTGTACATTTTGATGCCAGGTACACCGATAACTATTCAAGGAAAGTTCATTTGCCGACACTGTATGGCTTAATGGCCATTGCTGGGTTTATTCTTATTGTTGCGATTATTAATTTCATTACATTATCCACGGCCCAATCCATTGACAGGGCCAGGGAAACCGGCATTCGTAAAATTTGCGGCAGTTCGGTCAGGGGACTTGTTGCAAGGTTTTTGAGCGAAACTTTCATCCTGACCTGTTTAGCGCTTGCACTTGCTGTTGCAGGCATATACGGCCTTTTAGCTGTTTTTAAGACTTTTATTCCTGAAGGTGTTACCTTCTCCTTTTTTAGTGCATCAACCTGGTTGTTTTTATTAGCAGTTGGTTTATTCACTACACTACTGGCCGGCATTTACCCTGCTAAAGTCTTATCATCTGTAAAGCCTGCCATTTCAGTGAAAGGAGCCGGAATGCAAAAAGGGAACCGGCGCGGCTATTTTATTAAAGGGTTGATCGTGTTTCAGTTTACCATTTCCATGGTGTTTATTATAGCAACTCTGGTAACCGGTAACCAGTTGCAGTACATGCTACACAAAGACCTTGGTTTTGCGAAAGACGCTATCATTACCATACAAACAGATATGGATTATGCCGCTGATAAAAAAAATGTGCTGGCAGAAAAGATCAGGCAATTGCCGGAGGTAGAAGCGGTAAGTATAAGCGAAGGAACACCACTTGCAAAACTACACTTTTTCAATCCGCTTATATACAGAGGCAAAGTGGAAAGAGGAATAGCCACCATCCTGGAATGGGGTGATGAAAATTTTGTTCCGTTATATGATATAAAATTGTTAGCCGGACGCAATATTCAGGCATGCGATTCCATAAAAGAATTCCTGGTAAATGAAAGCTGTGCAAAAGGATTGGGCTTTACAAAACCAGAAGATGCCGTGGGTAAAACAGTCGAAACAATAGTTCCTCCCGGTGGCGTTGTAAAACGACCCATTGTTGGTGTTATAGCTGATTTTCATTCACAATCTTTACAAGAGCCTTTAATGCCGGTTGTTTTTACCACTTCCAAAGAGTTTACCAGGCTGTTGAATATAAAGTTAAAGACCAGGGGACAACACCCGAGCCATATTAAAACTACCCTTTCAAAAGTTGAAAAGTGCTGGAAAGAAATTTATGCTTATGATCCGTTTAAGTATACTTTTTTTGATGAAGCGATCGCCAAATTTTATGAGAAAGAAAAACAAACTGTCAGCCTGATGAACATCGCCATGGTGGTTTCCATTTGTATCTCCTGCCTGGGCTTGTTCGGACTGGCCACCCTTTCTGCCCGACGGCGCGCCAAAGAACTGGGCATCAGGAAAGTGCTGGGGGCAGGAATTGGACAAATTGTTTTCGTACTAAGTAAGGACACTATTAAACTGGTATTGATAGCTATTGCAGTTGCTTCGCCAATTGCCTGGTATGCGATGCACCAATGGCTGAATGGTTTTGCGTTTCGTATTGTAATAAACTGGTGGGTATTCGTGCTGGCTGGCATTATTGCTGTTTTCATTGCATTCTGCACAGTATGCTATCAATCGATTAAAGCCGCTTTGGTGAACCCTGTTCATGCTTTGCGAAAAGAATAGTATTTTCAAAAGCCAGGTTATAATATAATTGAACCATGTACAAAACTACTTTTCTTATCCTTGCCTTTTCACTTCCGATTGTTGCCTTCTCCCAGAATGGGTATCTGGTTTTAAAAAAAAGGCACAGGCCTCTTCGTTATTTCTGGAAAGATTCCCGAATAACGTTTCAGAGAAATGACGGCGAATGGATCCACGGTATTATTACCAATATTCATAACGATTCATTCTCACTCACCCGTGAATCGATCCGGTACACATTATCCGGGGTAGACACAACTCATTATCGAGGATATATATTTAGCTTGAAAGATATATATGCCCTGCCTACAAAAAAGGAAATGATTGTTCATGATAACAACCGCGTTCGTGTCATCCTGGGGCATGAAAAATTTGTTTGGGTGCGGAATGGCTTTATATTTCAGGTAGCCGGAGCAGGATATGTAGTTTTAAACATTGCCAACGACCTCATCCAGAATGAACCGCCCTTTGAGCAAGAAAAATTAAAAGGGCTTGCCATTGGATCGGCGGTCTTTTTGATAGGCACAATATTGCACTGGAGTTTCTACCCGCATATCCGTATTGGAAAGAAATTTCATCTTGAAGCTGTTGTTATATCTGGCATGTAGTTGCAGTACTACTTTGGTTAACGGCTGTGCATTACTTTGTCATAAAGCTGTTTCAATCATTCCTTGCCTTTTTCAGTTCTGCACGGTGGCGTTCCCCCCATTTGATCATTTCATCCACCATCGGTTTAAGACTTTTGCAATATGGTGTAACGGTGTAGGTAATAGTGACTGGCAGGGAGTCATACACGGTGCGTACCAACAACCGGTTTTCTTCCAGATCTTTGAGTTCTTTGGAAAGTACCCGGGTGGTAATATTGGGCACCGCGCGCTGGATGTCGCGAAAACGCTGATTGCCGTTATTAACAGCCATCATGATGGGCAGTTTCCATTTGCCACTGATCACGAATAACGTGTCTTGCACATACTTGATCTTCTGCTCTATACTTAATTCTTTCTTCGCCATGTTGGTATCCTTTAGGTAACTGGCATCAAAAATATACCATTCTGCTATTAGCTTTGAAAAAAATAAGAATGGCAAAAACGGTATTGATCACTGGTGCCACCAGTGGTATTGGCAGGGCCGCATCACTGGCGCTGGCGAAGCAAGGTTACCTGGTAATCATTCATGGAAGAAACTCCGGAAAAACGGAATTAATAAGAAAAGAGATTATTGCTGTTAGCGGGAACGACCAGATTTATTCGGTGACGGCCGACCTCTATAACCTGGCAGACGTGCGCAGGATGTGTGATGAGATACATGGGCAATTTTCAAGCCTTGATATACTGATCAACAACGCGGGCGGTCTTATGGGCAAAGAGCGGGAGACAACCGGAGAGGGTTTTGAAAAAACGTTTGCAGTTAACGTGTTGGCCCCCTTCCTGATCACGCACTTATTGATGGACTTATTGGTAAAGAGCAATGATGCCCGTATTATCAACGTAGCCTCTAACTCTCACCAATTAAATGCAAAGCCGGACTTTGATGACATTCAGTTAGAAAACCACTACAATCCCTTATGTGCCTATGGCAATGCGAAACTATTCCTGATCTGGAATACCCAGCACCTGGCTGCACAGCTGGAGCGGGATGGCGTTACCAATGTACGGGCCTATACAATTCATCCGGGAGCGGTAGCTACGAGTTTTGGTATAGGCAGTAACCTCGGCCCGGTACTGAATTTTGTCAGCAAGCTGGCCCGATCTTTCTTCCGTAGCCCCGAAACTGGTGCAGACACCATGGTATACCTGACCACAGAACAAAACCTGCCAGGTAAATCAGGTGATTATTTTGTAGACAGGAAACTGGCTAAAAAGAGCACGAAGTATTTCACGCCGGAACGCGAACAACTTATCTGGGACTATTGCCTGCTGCAGACCGGCTTTCGCAGATAACAACTGGTGGTTAAACTATCTGAAATGAGCAAAATGTGATATCTATTGGTTAAGAAACATTAAGTATATGTAGTGATGTAAGTATAACTTCACTCACCTTCTTTAATTTTTCAGCATGAGAATGACGATCATTTCATTATTCATAATCGGCAGCTCATTTGCGGCACAGTCGCAGTACAAACTGCTGCTTACACCAACCGATGCTGCGTTTAAAAAGCAGGCGCCGGCTGCTTTCAACGTCTTGCTGGAAACCACCAGGGGTAATATATTGCTGGCGTTAAAACGCGAGTGGGCACCCAATGGGGTGGACAGGTTTTATAATCTTGTACAGCATGGTTATTATAACGATGCTGCCTTCTTCCGCGTTCGTGCTAAATTATGGGCACAGTTCGGAATAGCCGCCGATCCGGCGATTGCACAGGCATGGCGTAAGGAGAACATCCCCGATGATCCGCGCAAGGAATCCAATACCAGGGGAACACTGGCCTATGCCTTCAAAGATCCTAATGGAAGAACGACACAGATCTTTATCAACCTGCGCGATAACAGTGCAACCCATGATACCGAGCCGTTTGTTCCATTTGCAAAGATCATCAGTGGTATGGAGGTGGCAGACGCACTTTTTTCAGAATACGGGGAACAATCGGGCGGCGGCATAAGGGCCGGTCACCAGGATTCGCTTTTTGCTTCAGGCAACGATTACCTGAAGCGGAATTTCCCGAAACTTGATTATATAAAAAGGGCGAGCGTGGTGAAGGAGTAAAATTACCATGTAAAAATGAGCCGGGTACTGGGGCGGATTATTCCACCTTGAAGCAATGACATCAGGATTTTTATATTTGGGATCCATAATTCATGTTTTAAATTCCGCTAATTACTATTGCCATCAAGGAACTGCAGGGCTGTTGAAGTAAATGGGACTGTGGCATCATAAATGGGAACGTGGTCGCCTCCGGGAATAATCCATAACGAAGCATTTGGTATAGAACGGTAGATGCTTACGGGAATTTCAACAGGAAAAAAGTTGTCGCGATCACCGTGTACCACGAGCGTACGAGCCGAAATGGCTGACAAACTTTGAGCAGTAAAATTCATATCGTCGTAGTTTTCGGCAAACGCGTTGAACTGTGTAATGAGCTGATGAATCTGCTCATCGCCACGTTTTGCACACTCCCTATACATTTCTTTTACCACCGGGGGCATGGTGCCGAATGAAGCTCTGCGCATAATGGTCCTGGCCTGATCGGGGAAATGAGAAGTTGCACTAATTAATACCATGGAGTCGATGCGCTTAGGCTGGCTCGTTGCCATGTGCAATAACGTCATTCCGCCAGAACTCATTCCCATAGCCGAGAATTGACCGATCCCTAACTTTTCCAGCAGGAGGAAAACATCCTGCGCTGCTTCCCGGTGCGTGAACGTGTTCCGGGGATTGGTGGAGTGACCATGGCCGCGCAGGTCTACAATGATCAGTCGATAGCGCGCAGAGAGCGATGTGATAAAGGGATGCCAGTTCTGTGTACACCCGCCAAACCCATGCAAAAGCACCAATGGCTTACCTGCTCCATATTCTTCATAGTATAGCTCAATATCTCTGACTTGAACTAAATGGCCGTGGGTGGTTGTCTGTTTGGGAGCATATGTTTTAGCCATAGGTACGGTTGCTTACAAAGTTGACCGCAATATTACGCTTCTTATTTCTTACCGAGTTCTTCTGCCAGCCCGATGAGCAATCCTTCGTGCCCACGGATGTAGCAGAGCCGGTAAACATCCTCGTACTGAACCACTTCACCAACGAGTGTGGCGCCCTGTTTATAAAGCCTGTTGAGCGTTTCGTCGAGATCGCCAACATTGAACATGATGCGCAGGTATCCGAGTGCGTTGACCGGCGCAGTTCTGTGATCAGCAATCGTTGGCGGGGTAAGAAACCGGGAAAGCTCTAACCGGCTGTGGCCATCGGGGGTAACCATCATGGCGATCTCTACCTGTTGGGAACCCAGGCCGGTAACGCGCCCGGCCCACTCCCCTTCTATGGTGGCCCGCCCTTCCAGCTTCAGCCCTAACTCAGTAAAAAAAGAGATGGCACCATCGAGGGATTCTACAACGATGCCGACATTGTGCATTGTCAAAAGGTTATTTTTTGCCATAGTGTTAAAATCAAAAGTTATAATTGTCTGAAAGTACTACACCTCGCCCTTATTGGGAGCGTTTTACTTCATTATTAGTAATTGATTTTGTAATTTCGCAAGCTAATTATTTGAGAAAAAAGGATTTATGATCAACATTACATTCCCGGATGGCGTAGTCAGGCAGTACGAACAAGGTATTACTGCCATGGACATCGCTAAATCCATCAGCGAAGGGCTCGCCCGCAAGGTGCTGGCAGCAAAAGTAAACGGACAGGTAATAGATGCGTCCCGCCCCATTACGCAGGACGGAACCATTCAACTCCTGACGTGGACGGATGCTGACGGCAAGGCCACCATGTGGCACTCCTCCGCGCATCTCATGGCCGAGGCGCTGGAATCCCTGTATCCGGGAGTGAAGTTCGGCTACGGTCCTCCGCTTGAAAACGGAGGTTTTTACTACGATGTGGACCTCGACGGCCGCCAGATCTCCGAGGAAGAGCTGCGTAGGCTGGAAGTGAAGATGCAGGAACTGGCCAAACAGAACAATCCATACATCCGCCGCGAAGTCCCCAAAGCGGAGGCGATCCGGTATTTCACTGAAAAGAACGATCCCTACAAACTGGAGATCATCGACCGGCTGGAAGATGGCAACATTTCATTCTATACCCAGGGCGGGTTCACCGACCTCTGCCGTGGGCCGCATATCCCGAGCACCGGTTTCATCAAAGCCGTTAAGCTCACCAACATTGCCGGCGCATACTGGCTGGGGAACGAAAAAAACAAGATGCTGACCCGCATCTACGGTGTCACTTTCCCTTCCCAAAAGGAACTGGACGAACACCTGGCACTGATAGAAGAAGCCAAAAAACGTGATCACCGCAAGCTGGGCAAGGAACTGGACCTGTTCGCATTCTCCGAGAAAGTAGGCCTCGGCCTTCCGCTCTGGCTGCCCAAAGGCGCCATGCTCCGCGAACGCCTTCAGAACTTTCTGCAGAAAGCACAGATCGAAAGTGGCTACCTGCCTGTGATCACCCCACATATCGGCAATAAAGCCCTCTACGTAACTTCCGGTCACTATGAGAAATACGGGAAAGACAGCTTCCAGGCCATTCACACGCCGGAAGAAGGGGAAGAGTTCATGCTGAAACCCATGAACTGCCCACACCACTGTGAGATCTACAAAACCTCCCCGCGATCGTATAAAGACCTGCCGATCCGCTTCGCGGAATTCGGTACCGTATACCGTTACGAGCAACACGGGGAGCTTCACGGCCTGACCCGCGTTCGCGGCTTTACTCAGGACGATGCCCACCTGTTCTGCCGGCCAGACCAGGTAAAAGAGGAGTTCATCAAAGTGATCGACCTCGTATTGTACGTTTTTGGCAGCCTCGGTTTTGAAAACTATACCGCACAGATCTCGCTGCGGGATAAAGAGAACCGTTCCAAATACATCGGTTCCGAAGAGAACTGGAACCTCGCCGAACAGGCCATTATCGAGTCCGCCGCCGAAAAAGGACTGAACACTGTAGTAGAATACGGAGAAGCGGCTTTCTACGGCCCGAAGCTGGATTTCATGGTGAAGGATGCCCTTGGCCGTAAATGGCAGCTGGGCACCATTCAGGTGGATTACAACCTCCCCGAGCGTTTCGAACTCGAATACGTAGGGGCGGATAATAAACCGCACCGCCCGGTGATGATCCACCGCGCACCCTTTGGTTCCATGGAACGTTTCATAGCAGTACTGATAGAACACTGTGCAGGCAAATTCCCGCTCTGGCTCACCCCTACGCAGGTAAAACTGCTGCCGATCAGCGACAAGTTTGTGCCGTATGCAGAGAAAGTGGCAGCATTGCTAAAAAAAGTGGAAATACGCGCAGAGATAGACGACAGAGGCGAAAAGATCGGGAAAAAGATCCGCGAGGCGGAACTGGCCAAAATACCGTATATGCTTGTGATCGGTGAAAAAGAAGAAGCCGAGGAAAAAGTAGCAGTACGCCGCCAGGCGAAAGGAGATCTCGGCACCATGAGCGTGGAAGCATTCACGAAACTGGTGCAGGATGAGGTGATCAGCCGTAAACCTTTTGAGTAATCAGCTTATTGTAATAAAGACAATTTTCAAGAAGGCGTCTCAAAAGTAAGAGGCGCCTTTTTTCTGTTTTATGGCGATGTATAGAGCGTAATAGAATTGAAGTAAGATTTTCTTAAAGTAGATGTTTTCGGAAGATATTTTTAAAAAGTTCGAAGTGATTCAAGGGCTTTTAGGCCGCCTTCTTCCTTAAGTTGTGTGCGAGTGCCAGTAAACCGGTTTCAACTGCTACCTTTTCTTTACCTCGTAGCATGAAGCGTTTAAAATTATGATTATATTTAATATTTGCGAACACAGGTTCTGTGTCGAAGCAACGCTGTTTGCGTTTTTGGATGCCTCGTTTACTCTTTAATCGCTTTTCCGCTTTTTCTTTGAGGCGTTGGTTGTTAAGGCTGACCTCTATTATTCGATCACCTTTTTGCCCGTGACAGGTTCCATATAAAAAGCAGCCTTCACAGTTTGAAGCCTTATATTTATCTATCACTTTTGGATAGCCTGTTTTTGTTTCTTCAATCGTCCAACCAACATGTTTCATTGGTTCGCCTATTGGGCAAAGGTATTGGTTGTTCTGTTCTTCATAGATAAGCTTATCTATACTAAATGGAGTTTTATTACGGATTGTTTCATTCTGCATCCGGTCAAACTGGTTGTGCTTCACATAAGCTGTGATGCGCTTTTTTTCCAGCCATTGATAATTCTCTTCACTTCCATAACCTGCATCAGCGGTAACGTTATTGGGCTTTTGTTTGAAGTTGCTTATGTGTTGGCTAAGATGGTCAATCAGGGTATTAGTATCAGTAGTGTTTTGATGGATACTGTAAGAGGCTATGTATTGATTATTAGTACTGATCTGGACGTTATAGGCTGGTTTTAACTGGCCATTTTTCATATGGTCTTCTTTCATGCGCATGAAGGTGGCGTCCTTATCTGTTTTGCTATAACTGTTTCTTTGCTCACCCATTGTTTTTTCCTGCTCTTCATATTTATCCAGGTTGGCTGGCCAGTTCTTTTTTGCATAGTTTAATTTTTGCCTTTTGTCTTTGGCTATTTTCTTATCCTTAAGCGCAGCATTAATCGCATCTACGGTCCGGGTAACACTTTCTGAATCTATTTTGTCAAAGCCCGATGGATCTGTATCATCTAATTCTGAGGCTGCAACAGACTTGGCATATTGCCACAATTCATTTAATTGCTGTTTTATTTTCTCCCTGTTATGTTTGATTGTATTGCCCCATACAAATGTATACCGGTTGGCATTGGCTTCTATCTTAGTACCGTCTGTGTATAAATCTTTGATACTCAGTAGTCCTTCGTCACATAACAATAAGACAACCTGAGTAAAGATGGGTTGTAAAGTTTTTTGAAGACGTTGTCCGCGGAAGCGATTGATAGTATTGTGATCAGGGGTGCTCATGCCCGCTAACCACATGAAGTTTATATTCTGTGATACTGCTTCTTCAATTTTACGGCTACTGTAAATGTTATTGATATATCCATATACCAGCACTTTGAGCAGCATGCGGGGATGGTAACTGCTGGTACCACCAGGTTTGTACTGTTTGATCAACTCACTTATATCCACCTTCTCCAACACTTCGTTTACAACCCGAACTGGATGATTAGCTGCAATCATCTCATTTAAATCAGGCGGAAGTAACATCGCCTGGTTCTGGAAGTTGCTTTTAAATACAACCGATAATGTTTTTCCTCTTGCCATACCCTTAAAAACAACAAAACCAGTTCTTATTACTAATCCCTAAGAAGCTTTAGTTATACAGTGCTTTTGTGGATAAACACGCCTTAAAAACTGAAAATGAAAAAAGGCCGCCTCAAATTACTTTTGAGACAGCCTC
>NZ_FOCZ01000016.1 GCF_900110245.1 Niastella yeongjuensis | reverse complement strand
AAAAAATAGCTTTTGTTAATAGACGGTTAAAGAAATAAACTGGTACTAGAGGGAAATTAGAAAAAAACGGGAGTTAACAATTTGGTCATATTGTGAGTAGTGAGTAGTGAGTAGTGAGTAGTGAGTGGGCTCCCGACATTCGGGAATTCTGTCCTATCTTGCGCCGCCCGAAATTCTCTGCCTTCTGCCTTCTGCCTTCTGCCTTCTGCCTTCTGCCTTCTGCCTTCTGCCTTCTGCCTTCTGCCTTCTGCCTAAAAGAAGATCTGCACCTGCCGCAACATTTTAACTATCCGTTGTCCGGCGGTGTGCAATTGGTTCTTTACGGTTTGTTCACTCAGCTGCAGTTCTGAAGCGATCTCTTTAACAGAAAGCTGTTCTTCATTTTTCATGGAGTAAATGCGGCGCATTTGTCCGGGAAGTTTGTTGGTAGCGTTTTTCCAGAGGTGATAGACCTGCTTGTATTGGTACTGTTCGTCAGGTTGCGGTCGTTCTTCGGTGTGTTCGGGCATTTCTGCGGTTAACGTGTATCTTTTCCTTTTAGAAGCCCGCTGGTGATCGCAGATACAGTGTTGAACGATGGTATATAGATAATTGCGGAAAGAAGTATGAATAACGATACTCTGACGTTTATTCCACAGGCGTATAAAAACTTCCTGTAGCACGTCATCAGCCTCTTCTGATCCGTTCAGGCGCATTTTTACATACGTGTGAATGGGTTCAGCAAAGCGGTTAAATAGTTCATCAAAAGCAATACGGTCCCCTTTTCTCAATTGCAGTAACAACTCGGCGTCGTCGGGAACAATTGGTTGAAAATTCATATGGCGCAAACTTACCAACCAAATATAAGCTCATAAAGGAAGTTGTTTTACCAAATGTTTAAGTTTTTTTAAGCTGCACAAGTTTCAAAATGTTGTGCAAACGATTGCATGGTTATTTTTTACATTGTATAACCTGCAAAAAGCGGCAAAGCGAAAGAAACTGTGCCAGTTCGAAACAAAAAGAGACCGTCCACTGCGGCGGACGGTCTCCCTGATTATTTAAGATAAATCTATTATTGTTTCAGCATTCTAAACTCGCCTGTGGTATCGCCTTTATCAACCTTTATAATGTACACACCTTTGGGCAATGATTGCAGGTCATTAAAATATTGCACATTGGTACCGGCCTTCACATAAGTGGTTTTGCGCCACACCAGTTTACCATCACTGTTGAATACCCGCAGATTAGCCGGTTCATCAGTAGTGCTTTGAATAGAGATCACTACATGATCCGTGAATGGATTGGGGGTAGCATTTATTTGTATACCTGAGCCATTTGTACGAATGATAAGAACACCGCTGTAAGTGTATTGACCGTTCAGGTCAATCATTTTCAACCGGTAATAATTCACGCCATCGGCAGGGAACACATCTTCGAACGAATAGGACTGGGCGAACGCACCGGAAGTAATACCGGCCACATCACCCAGTGGTGAAAAATGAGCACCATCGGCGCTGCGTTCCACTGAAAAATGAGAGAAGTCGGCAACGTTTTCAACTGTCCAGCTTAAATAAGTTTTGTTGTTTTTATATATGCCGCTCCATTGGGTAAGGGTAACAGGCAGGGTACCACATGGGGTAGCTGGTGAACCGGTATTCGTTAAAGCAGAGCCACCGGTCACTACTGATTTAACACCATCCGAGCCGGCTGTTGAACCATACGGGTCATTCACCGGATCGCCGGTTGCAGTTGCCCGGGTACGACCGCTCGCAGCACCAGTAACAGTGATAGAACCAGTGGGGATGATATTGGTTAACACGTAACCACCACCGCCGCCGCCGCCAGGGCCATGGGCAAAGTAAGCAGACATATCGCCGCCCTTTCCACCATTCGCAGAAGCTTTGATAGTATGCGTGCCGACTATTTTGGGGTCATTGGCCAATACTATTATAGAACCACCAGCACCGCCGCCACCGGCCGCGTCTGTTATACCAGTCACATTCTGATCGAGCGCTGCTGCACCATTGGCCGATATAGTACCGCTGCCACTGAAAAATTTGGCACGGATCAGCACGATACCACCGCCACAACCACCACTGGAGATATAGTCGGTAGAACCGGCTGTGCTGTTGTTACCAGTGCCGGCGCCGCCGCCGCCGCCCATCACAAACCTGTCTTTCGAGCGCTGGGCAAAGGCCTTTCCGCCAAAGCCGCCATAGGGGTAATTAGTTTTATCATGGTCGCCGCCATCCCAGCCGCTGCCGCCCATTCCACCATCACCGCCATTGGCACCACCACCACCGCCAGGATTGTACTGATTGCTGGTAGGATCTCCATCGGTACCACCGCCGCCGGCATTACCAGGTGCACCACGGCCCATAGAGCCGCCAATATAACCTTCAACAGTATTTGTGGTAGCATTGGTAGCCCCCATAGGCAACACAAAGGCAGGGGTTCCGGCAATACCTTCGCCTTTTGCACCACCCGTTGTATTGCGGTTATTAGTTACGGTTGAATTAAATCGGTAATCAGTGTTTTCGAGATCAACCTGGCCACCACCGGTAGCATTGTTAGTACTACTGCCATTGGTTGTACCTTTAAAATATTTACCACCACCACCTCTGAAACCTTTACCATCTACAGCTATAGCTCCATTAATGGTAAGGGTATTGTTCACATTTAATACAACCACGCCGCCCGTACTACCATTCCATGCCGGCGCAGTAATTGAACCGCCACTGGCGATATTTAAATCATAATCACGTGGAACTCTGATCACCTGAAAAGTCTCGATGCCTTGAGTAGTTGTATACGCTGAGGTATTATAAGTACGTAACAGCGGATAAGTAAGGGTAATCGAGTTGGTGCCATTGTAGCTTGCTACCAGGTTATACTCATAGTACCCGGCTACCAGGCTGGCGTTGTTTGTATAACCACTGCCCGGGTCACCATTGTTATTATCACCATACCTGCTGCTGTTGGTAGTAGTAAACTGAGCGCCCTGCATTTGAATGATCAATACCATGTCGCCGCTGGCAAGGCCGGCAGCAGCACTTCTGTTATCCTTTGCATTTACAGGTACTGTTTTGGAGCCTGAATTGGCATCAGCCCTTCCTGCATAATAAGAGTTAACAACAATGTCTGCTGATGAAATAGTGGTTAAACCGGAGGTTGGTGCGGTACCACATTGACTGAATGACTCTAAGTGCGATAGGGACATGCACAGGCATAGCATTGATGCCAGGGCACGAATGATTTGTTTTTTCACGATCTACTGGGGTTTGGTTGGGATCACAAAGGTGCAAAGATATCTTTTAACGTAATACTTAAGTATTAAATTACACTAAATAATTACCCTTAGCCTAAAGTTTACCCAAATACCCTTGAATTTGAGTGACAATCATATTTGCATTATATTATATCTTATAACGAAGATGATCAGGATCAACAATATTTTGTTGTCTGAAAGACATTTAACAAGCCAGAGGCCTGTTTGGCAATATCCAAACAGGCCCCCACACACTAAATAAATTAAAATTAATTAGAATACATGCTCATTCACCGTTTCCACTGCTTTGGGAAAGGCAGCATTGGCCAGATCAGGAATGGCCGTTCCCTCCACCCGGAAGGTGGTGATATCGTTCAACCCGATAAATGACAGAATAAACCGCAAAAATGGTTCTGCAAAATCATAAGGTTTCATCGGCCCTTCTGAATAAATACCACCGGTTGCCATGGCCAGGTATACCTTCTTATTAACCACCATTCCCTGGGGGGCTCCATTTTCATATTTGAAAGTGATGTTGTGACGCACAATATTATCAATCCAGGATTTTAAAGAAGAAGGAATGTTAAAATTATACAAAGGCACCCCAATCACCACAAAATCGGCTTCCTTCAAATCCTGTATAGCCTGGTCAGAATAACTAACCAGCTTTTTATGGTCGTCTGTACGTTGTTCTGCCGGAGTATAAAAGGCAGCCACCTGATCTTCAAATAAATGCGGCAGGGGATTCGCCGTCAGGTCATGCGTTTTTACCTGGCTGTCGGGATAAGCTGCTAACAATTTGTCAATAATAGCGTTTGACAATTTAATGCTGTACGAGTTGTTTCCTTTTGCACTCGACACGATGTTCAATATCTTTTTCATCTTTATCAATTTTAGTTATTGCCTGAGTTTGTTACTGTGTTTTTGTTTTCACAACAAAGCTATGTACCTTTGCTATACATTCGTAAGTACTATACGCATGTATAGCACTTACTGAGGATATAGCTCTATACGCAGGTATAGCACTATACCTGGATATAGCAACACAATAAAAAGCAATAACATGGCAAAAAAAGAAGCACACGAATACCACAAATGCCTGGGTTTGATATTGCCGGTATCAGATGCCATCAGCGTACTGAGTGGCAAATGGAAATTACCTATCATTATCTCATTACAGTTTGGCAATAAAAGGTTTAGTGAAATAGCCAAAGACATTCCTAAAATAACAGACCGCATGCTGTCAAAAGAACTACGCGATCTGGAAATGAATAAACTTATAACCCGGACCGTATATGATTCTGTTCCCGTTGTAGTGGAATATTCGCTCACGGAATATGGCGAATCGCTGGATAATCTGATATCGGAGTTATACAAATGGGGTACCAAACACCGTAAAAAAGTGATGGCAAAGGATTAATATGGCAAAACAAACAACAGTGCAACCAGTAGTTCGTAAATCAGGGTTCGAATTCTTACAGACATTAAAAAAGAACAATCACCGCGATTGGTTCAATACCCACAAAGACCGGTATCAACAGGAACTGGAGCAGGTAGAGCTTTTTGCAGAAGCATTGCTGCGGGAATTGAATAAACATGATGAAATAGAAACGCCATCCGGCAAAAAAAGCCTGCATCGTATCTATCGCGACATTCGCTTTTCAAACGATAAAACACCGTATAAAACAAACTGGAGCGGAAATTTTAAACGCGCTACCAAATTTCGCCGGGGTGGTTATTATTTTCACCTGGAACCGGGCAATAGTTATCTCACCGGCGGTTTCTGGGCACCCAATGCGCCAGACCTGAAACGCATTCGTGATGAAATTGCCTTTGATGCCGCTGCGTTAAGAAAGATCCTGAAAAGTAAATCATTCACCACCACCTTCGGCATGCTGAAAGGCGAGCAGGTAAAAACATCGCCCAAAGGTTTCGACGCCAGTCACGAAGCCATTGACCTGTTACGCTATAAACAATTCCTGTTGACCAGACAGTTTACCGATAAGGAAGTATTGAGCGATCAGTTTCTTACAACAGCCAGTACCACCTTCAAAAACATGCGCCCTTTCTTTGATTACATGAGCGAGGTGCTCACTACCGACACCAACGGCCTGGAAATTTAACGGGGATATATGTATTTGTGATACCATATGCGCCATTCAGGATTAAACAGGATGCCACATCGATGGTTTTTCTTACCTTGTTTATCCTAAAACTAAAAATGGCCTGCCAATGAAAAAGGATCTGCTTATTGCCGGCTGGTGCATCCTGTTAAGTACATGGGGTGCAACTGGTCAGGTTACCCTGCAACACCTGCTCACTGAAAACCTCGTAAATCCCCTTGGAATAAATGTAGCAGCACCGCGTTTTAGCTGGCAGCTTACAGCCGCTCAGCGCAACGTGCAACAAGCTGCCTGGGAAATAAAACTAACAGCAGGTAAAACCGCTGTATGGAACAGTGGCAAGGTCAATTCCGCACAATCAGTACAGGTACCGTATGCCGGTAATCCACTGCAACCAGCCACCAAATACAGCTGGCAGGTGCGTGTTTGGGACACCGCTGGTAAAGTAACTCCCTGGAGCGCACCAGCTACCTTTCAAACGGCATTATCATCACCGGCCGACTGGAAAGCCCAGTGGATCATCCCCGGGTTCACCGAAGAAAGTGATCGCCCGGCTGTCCTGTACCGCAAAACATTCACACTCCCTAAAAAGATACGTACAGCCACGGCTTACATCACCGCACATGGGCTGTACGAAGCCCAGATAAACGGGCAGCGGGTAGGGGATGCCTACCTTACCCCCGGCTGGACAAGCTACAACAAACGCCTGCAATACCAGGTATATGATGTTACCTCCTTATTGGTAACTGGCGCCAATGCCATGGGCGTTACTGTGGGCAATGGCTGGTACCGCGGTTACCTGGCCTGGGGCGGTAACAAAAACTCCTATGGCAGCGATGCCGGCTTACTGGTACAAATCGCCATCACCTTTACCGACGGTTCTACCCAAAATTTAATAACAGACGGTACCTGGAAATCTTCCACCGGCCCCATTCGTTATGATGAAATTTACCATGGCGAAACAGTAGATACCCGTGCAGAAAAAAGCGGCTGGACGAATGCCGGCTTCAACGATACAGACTGGAGCCAAACACAAACCAGTGATTTTTCAAAAGACGTGCTGGTAACCACATATAATGAACCGGTAAAAAAGCACGAAACTTTCAAACCCATAAAAGTGCTCACCACTCCCAATGGAAAAACCGTACTTGATTTTGGCCAGAACCTGGTTGGCTGGGTAATGGTAAAAGCAAAAGGCAATAGCGGCGACTCCATTGTAATAAAGCATGCAGAAGTGCTGGATAAATATGGTAATTTCTATACCGAAAACCTGCGCGTAGCCAAAGCAACGGCCACGTATATCCTGGATGGGAAAGAAGAAAGAACGCTGGAACCGCATTTTTCCTGGTTTGGCTTCCGGTATATTCAGGTGGAAGGATATCCCGGAGAAATAAACCCGGATAATTTCACCGCAGTGGCCCTGTACTCAGATATGCAACCCACCGGTACCTTCACCTGTTCTCAGCCCTTGCTCAATCAGTTACAACATAATATTCAATGGGGACAACGCGGCAATTTCCTCGATGTGCCAACCGATTGCCCGCAACGTGATGAACGCCTCGGCTGGACGGGCGACGCACAGGCTTTCTCCCGTACCGCTTCGTTTAACTTTGGCGTCAATAATTTCTTTGCCAAATGGCTGCACGATGTAACAGCCGATCAAAGAGCCGATGGCGCCGTGCCACATGTAATACCCAATGTATTAGGCCCCAATTCCAGCGCATCAACCGGCTGGGCCGATGTATGCACCATTGCGCCCTGGAACATGTACCTGGCCTATGGCGATAAACGAATACTGGAAGAACAGTACAGCAGCATGAAAGCCTGGGTAGGTTATATGCAGGCCCAAAGCAAGAATGACCTGTGGCAAACCGGTTTCCATTTTGGTGACTGGCTTTTTTACCGGCCTTTTGACGACAATGATGGCAAAGCCGCCGTTACCGACAAATATTTAATTGCCCAGTGTTTCTATGCTCACTCAACCCAACTGCTGATCAATGCCGCCAAACAATTAGGCAAAACCGAAGACGTAACCACCTACGGGGAGCTGTTACAAAAAGTAAAAGCAGCATTTGTAAATGAATACCTCACGCCCAATGGACGCCTGGTTTCACCCACCCAAACGGCATACGTACTGGCCCTGCAGTTCGATATGTTACCGGAAGCCCTGCGTGCACAGGCAGCAGCCAGGCTGGTACAAAATATTAAGGATTATAGAAACCATTTAACGACCGGTTTCCTGGGAACACCTTACCTGTGCCATGTATTAAGCCGTTTTGGATATACTGACATGGCCTATACCTTACTGTTACAGGAAACTTACCCATCGTGGCTGTACCCCGTTAAAATGGGCGCTACCACCATTTGGGAACGTTGGGACGGACAAAAACCCGACAGCACCTTTCAAACCCCGGGCATGAACTCCTTTAACCATTACGCATATGGCGCTATTGGCGACTGGATGTACCGTGTTATCGCCGGTTTGGATACATATGAAGACGGTCCCGGTTACAAACACATAAAAATACAGCCACACCCCGGTGGTGGATTAACCAATGCTGCGGCTACGTTACAAACTTATTATGGAACGGTAAGCAGCGGCTGGTCAACCAATGGCAACGAATTAACGGTTGATGTAGAAGTGCCGGCCAATACCACCGCAGCTATTTATTTGCCCGCCTCCCCAGAAAGTACCATTACCGAAAGCGGTATAGCCTTGTCGGCCCAGAAAGACCTACAGGTAGCCACTTCAGATGATCAATATGTAATGGTAAAAGCAGGTTCAGGAAAGTATCATTTTGTGATCAGCGGGGCGCATTAGGGATATCAGTTCCACATCAACTTTCATCAATTTATAAAAACTCCCATTCAGGGTTACCGATTACCGGTTATCCAGAATGGGAGTTTTCACTTTTTACCCCTCAAATGGCCTCAATAATCTTAAATCTAACATCTATCCTTCATTCATCTTCCATTCATCCTCCATTGTTCCTCCATTCATCTTCCATTACAGCATGGAAGATGAATGAAAATAGAACGCAGAATCTATGGTTATATGACGAATATTAGTTATATTCATTTAATACTAATCAACCATGATCGTAAAAGGCAATCCGCTCCTGGAAGGTGTTTCCGGGAAAATGAAAAACCTGGTGGTAAAGCAATACCAGGGTCAGACTTTATTAACGGCTGTTCCTGATATGAGCAAAAGGAAGCTCACAGAAAAACAACTGGAAGCGAATGAGAAAATGAGAATGGCTATTATATGTGCCAAGGGCATTACGGAGGATCCGCGGCAAAAGCAACGGGCCTGCGAGTTGCTGCAGGTTACGCCTAATAAAGTCTTTCGCGCTATTGTAAAACACTTTATGCTTAACAATGGATTTGGCGGCATCTTTGAGCAAACCAACCAGGAAATAGCCGACAGAAAAACACTGGCTACTTTACAAACAATAATAACCAGTATCACCCCAGATGCCGGGATAATGCTCTACGGCAATCGCGCAAAAGGCGCCTACAACCCACAAAGCGACTGGGACATGCTCATTCTTACCAATAATGATTATTCCAATACACTTAAATGGGAATTACAGGAGAAATTGTTTGCAGTGACCCTACAGCAGGGCACACGCGTAAACATCTTATTGGCGCAAAAAGCCAAATGGTATACCGAAAAGGAGTACGAGCCATTTAGAAAAAGAATAGAAGCAGAATTGTTACCGGTCAATGAATTTTGATCAGGATTCTTTCGTTATCCGGTCCATTTCTTTTAACACGGTGGGCAGCCTGAACTCACCGTGCATACTCTTTATATGTTCAGCCGCCACAGGCAGGTCAGTACCAATTGCGGTTACATATAATGGTTTGGCACTGTCGCCACGCAGAACCTGAATTACATGCTGTTCATTTTGATGAAAGTTGGTTTTCGCAACACCTATTACCGGTACCTGCGATTGAATGCTTTCATATACATATGCCCCCAAGCCGGGTTTGCCGGAATCGTCCAACACCACAAAACCATCGATGATTATATAGTTCAGGCTGTGCAGATCTACCGATTTAAAGATCTCCAGAATACAGGGAAGTTCCCGCTTATAAAACGAACCGGGAACATATTCCTCCACAGCATCAATATATTTGATTATATGCTGCTGTGCAACGGCATCATCCCAATTTTGAAGCAACGCACCTACTGCCTTAGCGGTGGTTTCCTTATAATGAACATCGATTGCGAGGATCATAATTGTTTTCTGTAGCTACAAATTTACTATCTCCCTTCAACCCGTTCAAGTCCCCGGGCTATTCCAGACCTGATCATATTCCCAAAGCCGTCGTTGGGAAGAAAATCAACAAAAGATAAAGCAAGTTGATAATTTATTTTAGCATTCCCAAAATCGTCCAGATCCTCATAACATTTTGCAACATTCAAATACAGAGAAGCCAGGCTGGCCTTGATGCCTTCCTCTTCGATTTTTAAGGCATGGGACAGCGCTTTTAGATCCCACAATAATTTATTCCACACACTTTTCTGATGACGGGCCACATAATGCGCGGCCGTAAACCGTTCAAAATCCGTTGCCGCAATGGCCCAGGCTTCATTAAACAGCCGGGCAGCTTCTTCGGGCTGGCCTTTTCCTTCCTGTTCCATTCCCTGGGCGCACAATTGCACTACCTTGTTTTCTGGGTTGAATTCCATAGGCGGGCAATATACAATCAAATAATCCGTTACAAATCAGCCATAAGCTAGATTTTTGATGATTTGATAAAATCTTTATATTCGTCTCAAGAATAATAGTGCCGATGAGATTAAGAACTCTGTTTTTGTTAGCGATTGCCACCTTTGCTGCCAGCCAATCTACGTTTAGCCAACAAGGCCGTAGCAGCCAGTTTCTATTTATCGACTCCCTTCTTGCAAAAGACAGTTACCAGGTTGAAGTCTTAAGCTTCGACAGGAAAGTCCGGTCAGTACAGTCAACCGGATCGGTAAAAGTTAACCGCCAGTCGAATGTGATCACGTTTACCACAACCGATAACAACCTGAAATTTATCGAGTCCCTGAAAATTGATTGTCAAAATGAAACAGTAATGTTCAGGAACGACACGGTGCCCTATTTTGATGAAATGATTATGCCGGCGACCAGCCTGTTGGGCAATTTAAGGGGGTATACCTGGTTGAAGACCTCCTCAGGAGAAGACGAAAACGGGGTGATAATAATAGATAAACAAACCAGTAATTCAATTCAGGTAGATCTTGCAAAAGATAAAAACACCGATAAGATCCTGTTACACATAAATTGTAAAGCAGTAAGACCCAGAGCACAGTATAACATTGCCTGCAATTTAAACTGACCGCTGAAAACACCTCCTTCTGCGTTATTTATTCCACTCATGCAACCTGCAGAGGTGTATTTTCGACAATTAAAGAACAGGCCGGTTCAATTAACCTCAGATTAAAATTTATTTTTTTTAGGTGCGGCTGTCAGATATTCTAAAATTGTTATTTAAATTAGAATTCTGAAAACGTTTACAAACAAAACGATTGCTTTTGAGTACTTCACAAAAACAACCTGCCAGCTTAAAATCGGTCGCCAAAATGGCGGGTGTATCCATTGCTACTGTTTCGAGAGTTTTGAACGGAGACCCGGTTGTAAAACCAGAGACCAAACTGGCAGTGGAAAAGGCCATTAAGACCTCCGGCTATCATCCCAACCGTGTTGCCCAGCGTTTACGTTCCTCCTACAAATCGGGAAGGCTTATAGGCCTGGTAATACCAGACATTCGCAACCCCTATTATATAGATGTGATCCGTGGCATTGAAGAATCTGCCTATGCCAATGGCTCGGCTGTTCTGATCGGCAACTTTTCACAGGACCCCGAGAAGGAAAAAATGTACATCAACATTTTAAAATCCGAGTCGGTCGATGGTTTTATAATTGCGCCGCATCATGGGCACGACAAATACGTCGAAGACCTGATTGAGCAAACCCATGCAGTGGTTTGCATAGATCGCGGGCTTGCAAATTGCAGTACCGATGTAGTAAAATCCGACAATGAACGGGGCGCATTTAATGCGGTGGAACACCTTATTAAACTGGGGCATAAACGCATTGCCCACATCACCGGTAATTTGTCGATCCCTACTACCCATGAACGCATTGCGGGGTACGTAGCCGCCTTGCGTAAATACGATTTACCTGTAGATGATACACTTATCCGCGGACGCGCTTCCGATTTCCAAAGTGGAATAGATATTACGGCAGAACTGCTCGATCTGCCTGAACCACCCGAAGCCATCTTTACCGCCAATAACCTGCTTACGCTGGGTTCGTTGGAAAAGATCCATGAACGGGGCGTGCGCATTCCCGACGAAATAGCCATCGTGGGTTTCGACGATATGTACTGGGCAGCCTCCCTTAATCCGGCGCTTACTGCCGTTCGACAACACGGTTTTGAGATCGGTAAAAGGGCCATAGAGCTGTTGTACCAGCGAATTGAAGACCCCGCACGGCCGGCCGCCAACATAATTATCAATACCGATCTGATGGTACGGCGATCGTGTGGCTTTAAACCGGGTACTTTGTAGTACCCCTTTATTTTTCAATAAAAATGTAAACGTTTACACCTTAATATATTCTTATCCAGCCATATCCACTCCCTTACAGTAGAAAGCTCTTATACACCTGAATAGTTCGAAACTCAGCTTTACTTCAAAAAACGAATGCAGTATGAAAAGACGACGTTTAGTTAACTATCTATGCGCCATTATCAGTTTGCTATGCTGTTTAAAGGTACATGCCCAGCAAATAACCGTCACCGGAAAGGTAACCGACCAGACAAATGGTAACCCGCTGGCGGGCGCTTCCGTTAACATTTTTCTCAAAAAACAACAAAGATTTTGATCCCGAAAGTGAGGGTATAGTTGACCAGCCGTTGAATAAACTGTTTGTCGGCGGATTAAATCTTACTTTCTAAAAAACGATTAAATGTCAAGAACAATGAAACAACACATAAAAATATTGATACCGGTAGCACTGGGCATTTCGGTTATAACAGCTTGTAATAAAAAACTGGAGGAATACAATCCGAGCGGCGCTACTATTGAATCGTTATTCAATACCCCCGAAGGATTTGAAGCGGGGGTAAATGGGATCTACTCGCACAATCGGTTACTATACGGAAAAGAAGAAGGTTATTCATTTATGGAAGCCGGTACCGACATCTGGACGAATGCAGCCAACAACGGCGGCAAAACAGTGAACGGCATCAACTCCACCACACCGCTTACCACCTATCAGGGAATTGTATCAGATAACAACAATCTCAACAATAACCTGTGGATTCCCTGCTACCAGGGCATCAATGAATGTAATACGGCATTGTCAAAAGAGGAAACAGCTAAATTGACACCCGACCGCCAGAAAACGCTGGATGGTGAAATACACTTTTTACGGGCCTGGTACTACTGGCACCTGGTTGAAACATTTGGTCCCATTCCTACGCCTACCGAGCCCATGACAACTTTTCAAACCACTGCATCGCGCACACCCGTAAACGAAGTGTATGATCTGATCTTTGCAGACCTGAAAACAGCCATGAGCGAGTTGACAGAGAAAGCCACCGATTATGGCCGGGTAACACTGCCAGTTGTTGAAGCATTCTACGCCCGCCTGTCGCTTACCCGCGGTAACTGGCAGGAAGCCAGCAATTATGCCAATAAAGTAATCACCGGGTATAAATATTCGCTGGTAGGTAAATATGCCGATCTGTGGGATATAACAAAAGAAAAGAACAGTGAAGTGGTGTGGCCACTGAACTATGCATCCACCTACACACTCAATGGAGGTGGCGCCAACGAAGGCCATATGATGTTCCTGATGGATTACATCTCCTTACCCGGCATGAAAACAGACGTAGCAAATGATTTGCCCGGTACCCGCTGGATGCCAACATTGTTCTTATTGAACCTGTTTAATGAAAACGACGATGCCCGTTTTGCCGGTTCCTTTAAACAAACATGGATTGCGAATAATTCAGCCACCCTGCCTAAATGGGACTCTCTGGATGCGGTTCAAAACCCGGCCTTACTGCCATTGGTAGGTAAACCAAAATTCAATGTAGGCGACACCGCCGTATTTTGCTCCAAATACCCAATCGACGATTTTCAACAGAAGTATTCCACTGCCTACCGGTATAAAACATATGACATAAACGATATGTACAACGTAAGTACCGGTGTACCTAAGGACAGGTTCCATTATATTTCGCTCACCAAGTTCAACGATCCTACCCGCGCATCTGAAAAAGAAACCAACAGCGCCCGGGATGTATTCATGATCCGCCTGGCCGAAATGTATATGATAGCCGGGGAGGCACAATTCAGAATGGGCAAGCTGGATTCGGCCGCTACCTTCATAAACGCAGTAAGAAAAAGAGCAGCCAAAACCGGTCATGAAGCTGCAATGACCGTACAGGCATCAGACATAACACTGGATTTTATTCTCGATGAAAGAGCCCGCGAATTTGCCGGTGAACAATTAAGATGGTTCGATTTAAAAAGAACCAATACTTTAATTTCAAGAGTGCAACTACATAACCCCGATGCATCGTCTTATATACAAGGTTACAGCGTATTAAGACCAATTCCATTGGCACAGATCAATGCAGTAACGAATAAAGGAGAGTTTTTACAGAATGAGGGGTATTAAAAAACAGCGGAAGTGAAAGATTGTATAATTAAAAGCGTCAAAACAACACAAAATCTCATAAAAATCTCACTAATATGAAAAAAAACCTTCGGGTTTCTGTTCTGGCACTGGCTTGTATAGGTTTTAGCACCGCTACACATGCACAATATCCTACAATTCCAAAATCAGTGGAAGATTCTGCCGACCAGGTAATGGCAGCAGTAAAGAAAAAATCTGATGAAGCATTTGCAAAAGCCTTACCTATTATAGAGGCAGATGCCAAAAAAGGAAAGCCCTATGTTCCCTGGGCTTCCAAACCAGAAGACCTGCCCCAGGCAAAGATCCCCTGTTTCCCCGGTGCTGAAGGCGGTGGTGCCTTCTCCTTTGGCGGCAGAGGTGGTAAAGTGATTGTAGTAACCAATCTGAACGACAGTGGTCCCGGTTCATTCCGCGATGCCTGCGAACAGGGTGGTGCCCGTATAATAGTATTTAACGTATCAGGTATTATACATTTGACAACTCCGGTAAGCATTCGTGCTCCTTATATTACCATTGCCGGACAAACAGCTCCCGGCGATGGTGTTTGTATTGCCGGTGAGTCAGTATGGATCGATACGCACGACGTTGTAGTACGCTTTATGCGTTTCCGCCGCGGTGCCACTGAGGTTACCCGCCGCGACGATGCATTGGGTGGCAACGGTGTAGGCAATATCGTGTTCGACCACGTATCTGCCAGCTGGGGTCTTGATGAGAACATGAGTATGTACCGTCACGTGTACGACAAAGGCGATGGTTCAAAACCAGAGAAATTACCAACAGTGAACATTACTATGTCGAACTGTATTTTCTCTGAAGCACTCGATACGTATAACCATGCGTTCGGCAGTACCATTGGCGGTCACAACAGCGCATTCGTGCGTAACCTGTGGTCGAGCAACATCAGCCGCAGCCCGTCAGTTGGTATGGATGGTGATTTCAACTTCGCCAACAACGTAGTATACAACTGGTGGAACCGCAGCGCAGATGGCGGCGATCACAAATCGTTGTTCAACTTCATCAACAACTATTACAAACCAGGTCCTATTACCCCATTGGACCAACCGATCGGACATCGTATTCTGAAACCAGAAGCCGGCCGTGATAAAGAACATGCCAATGTTTTTGGTAAGGCGTATGTAAACGGTAATATAGTGGAAGGCAACGATGCCGTAACCAAAGACAACTGGGCAGGCGGCGTACAGGTACGTGAACTGGGCGATTGTGGTGAATTCACTTCACAGATCCGGGTCGACAAGCCATTCCCCATGCCAAAGATCACCATTATGCCCGCTAAGGACGCCTACACGTATGTGTTGGAACACGTGGGTGCTACTTTGCCCAACCGAGATGCCGTTGACGCGCGTATCGTAAAACAGGTGAAAGAAAATAAGATCTATTATACAGAAGGTGGTATTTTAACTCACCCCGGTGAAAAATATGTACACCAGCGTTTACCGGTAGATTCGTACAAAAAAGGTATCATTACCGACCCCAGCCAGGTAGGTGGTTATCCTGAATACAAAGGAACGCCTTATAAAGACAGTGATAACGATGGTATGCCTGATGCCTGGGAAACTGCACACAAACTGAATCCCAAAGATGCAGCGGATGCAGTAAAAGACCGTGATGGTGATGGTTATACCAACATTGAAGAGTTCCTCAACAGTGTGGTAAAAGACAAAATGTAGTTTAGTGTTCTAAGTCTCTCATAAGCAATCGTCAAGGCCATCCTAAGAAGCAGGGTGGCCTTCTTTTTACCTGAATGTTATAATTTATTCTCCTGCCAGATATGAAAAAATCATTTTACTCTATTGCGCTTGGTCTTTTAGCGGTACACATGGCAACGGCGCAAGTGGTTCCCCCCAATCCAAAAACAAAACTGCCGCCTGTTCAATTAGGAAAGGATGGCAAGCTGGTATACAACGCAGATGCACAGGGTAACAAAGTACCCGATTTCAGCACCTGTGGTTATATGGGTGCAGATGAAATTATTCCTGAAGTGCCGGTTCGTGTAGTGGTACAGGCCACTAATGGCGATGCCACCAGCCGCATACAATCGGCCCTGGATTATGTAGCCACCCTGCCATTGAATGAAAAAGGCATCCGCGGCGCGGTGTTGTTGGGCAAAGGAACATTTGAAGTAAACGGACAACTGGTAATAAAAGCGCCCGGTGTTATTCTCCGCGGCAGCGGCATGGATGCAGCCGGCACTGTTCTGTTTGCTGCAGGCACTGATCGCGAAACATTTATCCATATAGGTAATGCAGCCAGCGCCACCAGCCAGGTATCGCAAATAGGAGTGGAGAACCTGCGATGCATTTCGGCTTACGACGTAAGCAATCCCAAAGATGAAGCCCATCGCTGGATGGCCATTACTATGGAAAATGTAAAGGATGCCTGGGTTCGCCGGGTAACTTTTGAACATTTTGCCGGTTCAGCCGTGTGCGTGCTGGCAACAGCTGCGCGTATAACCGTGGAAGATTGTAAATCATTAGCCCCTGTATCGGAAATAGGCGGCCAACGCAGAAATACCTTTTATACCATTGGTAAACAGGTTCTGTTCCAGCGTTTGTATGCCGAACGCGGTTACCATGATTTTGCAGTTGGGTATTCACCCTGGGGTTCGAATGTATTTGTACAATGCGAATCACATTTACCCTACAGCTACAGCGGTACCATTGAAAAAACAGCCTCGAACGTGTTGTACGATGTTGTCACCATAGATGGCAACGCATTAGGCTTTCCCTATAACAGCCTGATTGAAAAAGAAGCCGGTCCCGGGGTACGCAACAGCGTTTTATGGCAATGCAGCGCAGCCAAAGCCCTGTGCTTTCAACCGGAAGGCGGCATCAACTGGGCATTTGGCGTATGGGCCACCTTTGAAGGCAACGGCAGCTGGTACGATTGTAATGAACACATCAAACCAAGAAGTTTATACTATGCACAACTGGCCGAACGCATCGGGCAACCGGGAACAGACAGGGCGCATGTGATCAGCTTTTCAGGCGTGCCTACTACCAGTCCAACCTACGAAATGGCAGCCAGACTCATTGCAGAAGCTTATGAGCCCAATGTTACCATGTCTGACTGGATCGACAAAGTAGATAAAACCAACCCGATAGACATCAATACGGCTGGTATTAAAACTATTGAACAAACAGGTTTTAAAGAACCCGTTGTTCCGGCAAAACCAATCATGGCCATGTCGATCAACAACAATGGCTGGATCGTTTGTAATGGAAAAGTAGTAACAGGTGGCAAACACCACATCAAATACTGGACGGGCAATCTAACCCCCATGGGCATTGGCGTAGCCATACCACACCTTACCCGCTGGGTACCGGGCAGAACCGGAACAGGGCTTACCGATGACCTGCAGGAAGTAGCCAACTGGATGGACAGCAATCACCTTGTTGCCCTCGATCACAACTACGGTTTGTGGTACGAACGCCGCCGCGATGACCATGAACGCATCCGGCGCATGGATGGCGATGTAAAGGCGCCGTTTTATGAATTGCCCTTTGCCCGCAGCGGACAAGACACAGCCTGGGATGGCCTGAGCAAATACGATCTTACCAAATACAATACCTGGTACTGGAAACGGTTGAACCGGTTTGCACAACTGGCCGATGAAAATGGACTGGTACTGTTGCATGAAAATTACTTTCAGCACAACATCCTTGAAGCCGGTGGTCACTATGCCGATTATCCCTGGCGCACGGCCAACAACGTTAACCACACGCCCTTTCCCGAACCGGTCAATTATGCAGAAGACAAACGCATTTTTATTGCGCAACAATATTATACCCTTGCCAATCCGGCGTACCGCGAACTGCATCGTGCCTATATCCGCAAATGCCTGGATAATTTCAGCACCAACCACAACGTAATACAACTGATCGGCGCTGAATACACCGGCCCCTTGCATTTTGTAAACTTCTGGGTAGATATGATAAAAGAGTGGGAGCAGGAGCATCATGCCAAACCGTTTGTTGCCCTCAGCACTACCAAAGATGTGCAGGATTCCCTGCTGGCCGATAAATCAAGGGCCGACCTGGTAAATATCATCAATATCCGCTTCTGGTATTACCAGTTCGATGGCAGTTTATACGCCCCCAAAGGCGGCGTAAATTTATCGCCCCGGCAACATGCACGACAATTGCGTCCCAAACCAACCACCTTTGCCCAGGCATATCGTGGGGTGCAGGAGTATCATAGCAAATATCCGGGCAAAGCCATTATGTGTACAATAGAAGATCAGGATGAACAGGATTCTGCAATTGGCTGGGCCGTATTCATGGCGGGTGGTTCACTGGCCGATATCCCGGTAATAAAAGCGCCCGGCTTCCTGAATGCCGCAGCTGCCATGAAACCATTGGAAGCACAGCCTGCAGGACAATATGCACTGGCCAACGAAAACAAATCGTTTATTATTTATTGCGACAGCAGCGCCAATTCTGCACAGGTTGATCTCACCGGCACCAATAAAAGTTTTACCGCAGCCTGGATCGATCCGGCTACCGGCAATACCTTAAAAGACAATGTTCGCATCAAGGGTGGAAAGAAAATTACTATTCCCAAACCTGATGCGAACAGAGCGGTATTGTGGATTAAAGAGAAATCGTGAATCGAAATATGTGAGTAGTGAGTAGTGAGTAGTGAGTAGTGAGTAGTGAGTAGTGAGTAGTGAGTAGTGAGTAGTGAGTAGTGAGTAGTGAGTAGTGAGTAGTGAGTAAGCTCGCGAAATTGCAGAGGTCTGAAAAATCGGTAACCCACTCACCACTGACAACTGACCACTCACGTGTCAACTGATCAACTGGTCAACTCGTCAACTGGTCAACTGATCAACCTTAATCATCCTCGTCTTTATCTTTTTTATTGGTCTTTACAAAGGCAGCACGCACCGGGGCAGGAACGGGTGCGTGTTCGCCTTTTACGGCTTTCCATACCATGGTATTCATGATGGCATCGGGTACACGGTCTATTTCAGAAAAATCAAGCCCTTTGGCCATTGCAGCCAGGCGGGTGCCGCTGGGATTCACTTCGTTTAAATTGATGTTCGAAGGTAAACTGGTGAATGGCGTGGCATCAGGTGTTTTGCTGAAACAACGCCACATCGGCGTAGCTGCTGCGTCGTATTGCGTCATGGGTGGCATTCCGAGAATAAGTTCCATAGTACGCAACATGGAAGAAGTGGAGTACATGGTATGATCAACAAACTTCCGCTTCACGTAACCACCGGCCATATACGCCGTTGAGCGGTGGGCATCCACATGGTCGGGGCCGTTTTGCGCATCGTCTTCCAGAATAAAGATCACCGTATTGGCCCAGATGGGGCTCTTGCTTACATGCTCAACCAGTTTGCCAACAGCAAGGTCATTATCGGCCACATGTGCAAAGGGTGTTGGGCGGCCCGGTGTTGTTCCCTCGGTATGATCGCTCAACATGCGAACGGTGCTCAACCGGGGAAGCGCATTATGCGCCAGTAACGAATCGAAATCCTGTTCCCAGATCCGATACCGCATGGTATCAGTGTCTTTCAGATCAAGAATGGGATAAGCCGGGGGAAAATGTTCTTTTAATACCGGGATCCGGGCGGTATTGGCGGCTGTTACAAACTCACCATACGTGCGGAAAGAAACATTAAAGCGATTGGCCTGGTCCCAGATGTATAATTTGTTCAGGGCTGTAGCGCTCACGGCACCTGCACCCCTGCGGCCATAACTGGTGGGCCAGTTCTTCTCCATATAATCGGTGGCATAAGCACCCATGCTCCAGTTGTGCCCATCGGCGCTAACTTCGCCATCTACATAAAAATTATCCAGCAACACAAAGTTCTCGGCCAGTGCATGGTGGTTGGGTGTTACCCGTCTGCCAAACAACAACAGGCTGGTATCGCCATTACCCTGCGGCAGGTCACTCAATACCTGGTCGTAGGTGCGGTTTTCTTTGATAATGTAAAACACATATTTGATAGGAGAGGCATCGCCGATTTTTTGTGGAACCGGGTTACCGGCTTCACCCACCGCGTTTTTCTCCTGGTCTTTTTGATAAGGCGTATTGTGATACACTGCCTGCGAATAAACTGCCAGTGTTTTTACATCAGGCACCGGGATCACACTTAAGGTGCCCATCAATAGACCGCCGCCAATATATTGTACCGTTTTGGGCGCGGCGGTATCACCACCATGCAACAACACGTTTTGTTTTATTCCCATCGGGTTAGGGCCGTAAGGGTTGGGCAGGGAAGAAAAGCCCTTGGCATTGGCAACGTATAATTTCTTATCTATCATTCTAACCACACTGGGAAACCAGCCGGTAGGGATAAAACCAAGCGAAGTACTGCTACCTGGTTTACTCACGTCAAATACGGCCAGACAATTATTATCGGCATTGGCGATGTATAGTGTTTTATCGTCGTTGCTGAGTGCAACCGAGTTACTCGTAGTACCGCTGAGCGCTGTGGGATAAACCGCCGTATTAAGCGTTTCCAGCACTTTTGACTGCGTAAGATCGATGACCGAAACGGTATTGTCGTTTGCATTCGAAACGTACAAATTGCGTCCGTTCCGGGAGATACAAAGATCATTGGGATTATCACCCACGGCAACAGAATCAACCAGCTTGTTTTTCTCCGTATCAAACACCACCACTTTATTGGCGCCCCACAGGCTGATATACAGTTTTGACCGGTCGGGCGACAGCAGACAGGTATAAGCATCTGACCCCAGTTCTATTTTGGGTTGAACCTTTTTTGTTTTCAGGTCGATGAGGTAAAGGCTGTTGTCTTGTTTGGTCACTACATACAAGATGCCTTTTTTATCATCGATGGCCAGTCCGGCAGGGGAGATGGCAACGGGTTTTGCAGCCCGGCCAATCCAGGCCTCGCCTAATTTGATGGTATCGGCAGCAATGAGTTTATTATTGGTGATGGCGTATCGCACTATCCAGTTGTTATCGCCACCGGAGGCATACAGGTCTTTTTCATCGGCACTGAATGCCAGACCGCCCCAGGCTTTACCGATCACTACACTGTCGAGCTGCGTGTCGTTTTTGGCGTCCAGCAACTGGATTGTTTGCGTGCTTTGCCCGTTATTGGTAACGGCAGCATAGCGATGGGTGCGGCTGATGGCTATATTTAAAGGCAGGTCGCCGAGGGGCAAACTTTTTCCAACCGGCGTTAATGACCAGCCGTTAGGCAGTTTTACCCGTTTTGCTTCAATAGTAGAGAGACTTTGGGCGTTTAAACAACTGCCCGCCACCAGCAAGGTGGCTACAAAACCTATTTTTTTTATTGACATAATCCCCTGATATTAAGTTCAAAAATGAACTGGCAAAGCTATTCAGCGAAGATTACCTGAATATTAAAATAATAATGATATTTGACTGTATGAACGAATTGGAATCCTATATCTCTTCTTTTTGGAATATTACGGGCACAGACCTACAACAGGTTGCCTCTTTTTTTCAACCTGAAACCATTCAGAAAGGCGCTTACTATTTAAAACCGGGTAAGATCTGCCATTCCCTCAGCTTTTTGCAATCGGGTTTAATGCGGGTATACCTCATCGATGACAATGGCCAGGAAATAACACAATGGATAGCAGGCAAAGGCGGTTTTATAACCGATCTGGCCGGGATGCTATTCAATGATGCCGCAAAATGTTATATACAGGCGCTGACCGATTGCGAATGTTATACCCTTAATCGTACCGGGTACAACGCCATGGAAAAGACCGTTCCCAAATGGCACCAGCTGGAAAAACTGTTTATCGCCCGCTGTTTTGTCTTTATGGAACAACGCGTGTTCTCGTTGTTGTCGATGAGTGCCGAAGACCGCTACAAATGGCTGTTCAATTATAACCCGGCCCTTTTTAATGAGGTGCCGCTGCAATACCTGGCCTCCATGATGGGGATGTCGCCCGAAACCCTGAGCCGCATCCGGAAGCGAATAAGTTCTTGATTTAAGTCAAGCGGTCACATGTTCTTTTCGATGACATTTGAATCCTAAATCAAATGACACATGTTTATAGGACATTTTGGCCTGGGAATGGGCTTAAAAAAGACCGCACCCGCTATTTCACTGGGAACTTTTTTTATTGCAGTACAACTGTTGGACCTGATCTGGCCTACGTTTTTGCTGTTGCATATAGAGCACGTTATTATACATCCTGAACTCAGTGGCAACCGCATCCTTGAGTTTAAAAGCTATCCGTATACACACAGCCTTATAGGCGCGTTGTGCTGGTCGTTGTTGTTTGGGGGAATCTACTTCCTGGTTAAGAAAAATGGCAGGAATGCCCTTATACTGGGCCTGGCGGTATTTAGTCATTGGGTGCTCGACTTCTTTGTGCACTTTGGCGACCTGCCTTTATTGCCAACCGACAATTCAACCCATGTTGGATTAGCGTTATGGGGTTCACCCGCGGTTGAAATAGTCATAGAAGTGATCCTGTTTGTAGCCGGCATTGTGTTGTACCTCCGCAGTGTTCAATTTAAAAACACCCTGGGTAAAATAGTATTTGGTGTATTGATAGCGCTGTTTGTACTGGTGCAATTGTCCAGCTCGTGGGGACCGGCGCCTGCGAACGAAACGGCCCTGGCCTGGAGCGCCCAGTTTCAATGGCTGTTTGTGCTGCTGGCTTACTGGGTAGACCGGAATACCCTTAAAACTGCCTGAAAAAAATATTTTTAAAAACCTGTCCAATCCGTCAAAGCCGTTCGTCATTAGTTTTTAATACTAAATATTGACTACAATGAAAGATTTCCTGTTAATTTTCAGAACTGACATCGCTGCCATGCCTAAGCGTTCACCCGAAGAAATGCAAGCCAATACAAAACGCTGGATGGATTGGATCGGCGGTATTGCCGCACAAAACAAACTGACCGATCGCGGAAACCGGTTAAACCTTACAGGCAAGGTGTTAAACCCAAACAATGTAATTACCGACGGGCCATACACTGAAATAAAAGAATCGATAGTAGGGTATAGCATTGTAAAAGCCAACACGGAAGAAGAAGCAACAGAACTGGCCAAAGAATGCCCCATACTGGGCGCAGGCGGAAATGTGGAAATAAGAGAGATCAGTGTTATGTAATTTGAACTCGATGGTGCTGACCTGTCAGGAACGCATAAACAGTCTGATATTTTAAGACCCGAATGCGTACCTTACAGGTCAGCCTTACTTATGAAACAAGCCGAATTAATACCGCATTTATTCAGGACTGAATACAGAAAGATAGTTTCTGTACTCTGTAAGTTATTCGGCATAGACCATATTGAAATAGCAGAAGACCTGGTAAGCGATACCTTTCTTTTGGCTTCGGAATTATGGGGCCTTAAAGGGCTTCCCGAAAACCCAACCGCCTGGTTGTATACCGTTGCCAAAAACAAAACGAAAGACTATCTGCGGCGCAACTCCCTGTTTGCCCAAAACATTTCAAAAGAAATAAAGTATACCACCACCACTTCAGAAGAAATTGAAATTGACCTCTCAGTCAGGAATATCAACGACAGCCAGCTGGCTATGATGTTTGTGGTTTGCCATCCCTGTAACGCCGCCGAAGCGCAAATTGGCCTCGCGTTAAACCTGCTTTGTGGTTTTGGGATCGGTGAGATCGCCAATGCCTTTCTTACCAATAAAACAGCTATTTACAAACGGCTGCAACGCGCCAAAGAAAAGCTCCGCACAGAAAAAATAGCCATAACCCAGCCAACAGCCTCAGAAATAAACGAGCGCTTACCTGCCGTTTTAACCACCTTATACCTGCTTTATAATGAAGGGTATTATTCTCCCAACCAGGACATCACCCTGCGCAAAGACCTTTGTCTGGAAGCGATGCGATTAACCTATATGCTTGTTGAAAATGAGCATTTGAATACACCCGCAGCCAACGCCCTGCTTTCGCTGATGTGTTTTCAATCATCCAGATTCGACTCCCGGCTGAACCCGCAGGGGGAAATAGTGCTGTACCAGGACCAGGACACAGACCTCTGGAACCAGGAACTGATTGAAAAAGGCGAGTACTTTTTAAACCAGGCTTCAGAAGGAAATACGCTTTCCAAATACCACCTGGAAGCGGGAATCGCCTACTGGCATACCACCAAGGCCGATACAGATAAAAAATGGGAGTGTATTCTACACCTGTATAACCACCTGTTGTTGATTGAATATTCGCCCATTGCCGCCTTAAACAGGACCTATGCCCTCGCCAAGGCTCGCGGCAAACAGGAAGCGATCAAAGAAGCAGAAAAGATAAACCTCTCCGGGAACCATTTATACCATTCCCTGCTGGGCGAGCTGTATATGAGTATCGATAACACAAAAGCTATTACACATTTTCATAATGCATTGGCATTAACCAAATCAGCGGCAGACAAGTTGATAATCTCCAATAAAATACTTAAATTGATGGAGCATTAACTAGTTCTTTATGGCTAATAAATCAATTTATTGGATACCAGTTCTTGGAGCATTTATCAGTTTGGCCAAATATGACAAAGAAGTTGACCTCGGCGAATTCTGGAGTTATTACCAGGCCCTCACGATCATTGCTACCATCTGGATCATATCATTCTTCGTGTTTTATAAATAACACGTTCTTCATTATACTGCCATTTGAGGAAGATAACCAGCCTTAAACGCACTTACAATAGAAGCAGGGGTGAGAACTGTCACTTCCAATTTACCAGGTTTAATTATACCAGTATCATATCCGGCAGGTGTCCATGCGTATAACCAATCGCCTTTTATTAAAAATGGTTTTTCATCAAGCAGGATAAAAGTCCCATCGGGCAATTCGCTGATCTCCGCCAGGAAGGTCACTTTGGTATTGTTGACGCCCAGCCGTTCGCGGTGAATAATCTTATCAATTTCCGTAATACTGGTTTTCTCATTGAAATCATAACCTGGATTTCCCAGGAGCCAGTATTTTTTAAACCGTAAATGATCATTCCTTCTGCATTCTTTACACGGCCGGTGACCCGCAGAAAAAGCCGTGGCCTCATCAAGGAAAAAAAGTTCGGTATACAATCCGGGCGACATTACAATTCGTTTTCTATTTTTAAATGCAAGCACACAGGTGATCCAGGCGGGTAACCGGAATGGCCGTACGATTTCCTGTTTATCGTTGTGCAGCAAGCCGCGATTACCCATCCAGGCACCTCTGGCTTTTGTACTGATAATTTCACCTAATGGGTTTACCCGGTTTTGTAGCATGCTCCGAATATACACCAATGCCGGGAAGGGGAGAGACCTACATTGGCATATCATTATTATGAAAAACGTAAACCCGGACCAGCTCTGCATTGTAGCAATTACTCTACAAACGCATGTTTATCGCTCAAATAGCGTCTGATGTGGTTAAGTTCCCGTTAAAATACAAACCGGGCATGAGTATTATATAGATTTGTTATAATATTACCGGTTTTAACCGTCATTACCTAAAATACCGACTTTTGATACGTAAGCTGATATTATTGATACTGGTGATAGTGTTGGTTCATAAAAGTTTTGCTCAATCTTCCGAACAGGAAAAACAAACCCCTCCCTCTGATAGTACTTCAGCCGAAAAAGTCCCTGAAAAAGATATGGGCGATGTATTGCACCATCTCTTTAACCCGCACGCACCATTACAGCCCGATACAGCATTGAAAAAAGACACCCGCAAGCATTTTTCAATTGTGCCTGCTATTGGTTATACCCTGCAAACAGGTTTCGCAGGCATCATAAGCGCTAACATGGCCTGGTATACCGATACAGCAAAAGATACCAAGATCTCCAGCATCACTACAAATGTTACCTATTCGCAAAAGAAACAGGTATTGATCCCCTTCCAAATAAATACCTGGACTAAAGGCAACCGCTACAATTTCATTACCGATTTCAGATTTATCAAATATCCTTCTGTCATTTACGGCCTCGGCGGCGAAACAGATCCTAACCAGGGATTCACCATAAACTTCTCAGGCATTAAAGTACACCAGACGGTGATGAAATCATTGTCGCATAATTTTTATGTTGGCCTTGGTTACTACTTTGACAAACTCTGGAACATCAGGCCAACGGATTCTTTATCGGATGACCTCAAAGATCAATTGACAAATAAACTGGGTACCACAGAAACCGCATCAGGTGTTGTATTGCGCCTCTTGTACGACAACCGCCTTAACCAGATAAACCCACAACAGGGCGTTTATTTCAATGTGGCGTATCGGTACAGCCCCAAAGCCTTCGGCAGCGACAGCACCTGGCATTCGATCCTGATCGATGCCAGAAAGTATGTTAACTTCCCAAAAGGCTCGAAGAATGTTTTGGCATTTTGGTTGATGGAATGGATTGTAACAGGCGGCACCTCGCCTTATTTATTATTGCCCAGCACCGGCTGGGATGATAATTACAACACCGGCCGCGGATACATCCAGGGACGGTACAGAGGTAAAAGCATGAGTTATTTTGAAACGGAATATCGCTTCGGCATTACCAATAATGGCTTAATAGGCGGGGTGGCTTTCATAAACCTCCAGCATTTTTCCGACGATATTTCTGAAGCCTACAATAAGATCTTCCCCGGTTACGGACTTGGTCTGCGCATAAAACTCAACAAACATTCCGGCGCCAATTTGTGTATCGACTACGGGTTTGGCCAGAATGGCTCCCGCGGGTTCTTTGTAAACCTGGGCGAAATATTTTAAAAAGATTGAATCTTTAATTTGATAGGTAATAAGCTGGCAAATTTCGTTTGACTGGCTGGGTAATAATTTTTATTTTGGCATACCCGTTCCCGCCCTTAATAAAAATTACTTCCAATGACTACGCTTATTAAACAATCCTTTTTTGTATATCTAATTACCAGTATAACACTGGTTGGTACAGCCCGGGCACAGGCAAAAGCGTCGCCGGATGACAAATATGATAAAAAAGACGTCATGATCCCCATGCGGGACGGCATCCATTTACATACGGTAATCTATACGCCAAAAGAGGCAAATGAACCGCTGCCTTTTTTAATGGAACGCACGCCTTATGGTGCCGAAAATTTCCCCAGTCCTGAAAAAATACCCTATTATAAAGACATGGCCGAAGACGGCTATATTTTTGTTTGCCAGGATATACGTGGGCGCTATGGTTCAGAAGGGGCTTATGTAATGCAAAGATTACCCCGCAACAAAAAAGACCCCAAAGCCATCGATGAAAGTACCGACACTTATGATACATTCGACTGGCTGCTACAACATGTTCCTGGCAACAACGGGAAGGCTGGCATGCTCGGCGTTTCGTACGATGGCTGGACAACCGAAATGGGCGCCATAGACCCTCATCCCTGTTTAAAGGCAGTTTCAGAACAGGCTGCCCATGCCGATATGTTCCTGGGCGACGACTTCCACCACAATGGCGCCTTCCGGTTGAGCTATTCCTTCGAATATGCATTTATGGAAGAGATCAGTAAAACAGATTCCCTTTTTCCATTCACCCTGTACGATACGTATGAATGGTACCTGCAACTGGGCCCCTTATCGAACGTAAACAAAAACTACTTCCATAACAAACTGCCTTCCTGGAACAATTTTGCTCAGCACCCGAATTATGATTCGTACTGGAAAGAGCGGGCCGTGCAATTACAGTTGGATTCGCCCCGGGTACCCAACCTGAACGTAGCCGGTTGGTGGGACCAGGAAGATTTTTATGGTCCGGTTACTGCCTATGAAACCTGGGAAAAGAACGACCGGCATCACTTCAACCATATGGTTATAGGTCCATGGAATCATGGCCAGTGGGCATTTCAAAAGGGCGATAAACTAGGTAACATCAGCTTCGACTCTGCCACCGGCGAATACTTCAGAAAGAACATCCAGGCGCCCTGGTTTGCCTTTTACCTGAAAGGAAAAGGCGACGGACATTTTGCAGAAGCCATCACCTTTCAAACAGGCAGTAATACCTGGAAAAATTATGACAGCTGGCCGCCCCGGCAAGCCATACCAAAGAACCTTTACTTTCAGGCAGGCGGTAAACTTACCTTTGACAAACCAGCTGCCAATAACGACCAATACGACAGTTACGTATCAGACCCTGCCCATCCGGTACCTTATCGTAACAGACCGATAGAACAAACATACGGGCCCGATTCACGCTGGTATACCTGGCTAACGGAAGACCAGCGGTTTGTACACAATCGAGCAGACGTATTAAGCTGGGAAACCGACACGCTGCAGCAAGACATTACAGTAACAGGAAAACTGATCGCACAGTTATTTGCCGCCACCAGTGGCAGCGATGCCGACTGGATAGTAAAACTGATTGACGTTTACCCACAACAGTATCCGAAGGAACCCAAAATGGCGGGTTACCAGTTTATGGTAGCCAACGATGTTTTCAGAGGGCGTTTTAGAAAAAGTTTTGAAAAACCCGAGCCTGTTACGCCCGGTAAAATAGAATCCTATGCGATCGATTTGCACACGCTAAACCATGTATTCCTGAAGGGCCATAAGATAATGGTACAGGTACAAAGTACCTGGTTCCCCATCATCGATCGCAATCCGCAAACATATGTGCCCAATATTTTCGAGGCAAAGGAAAGCGATTTCAGGGCAGCCACGCATAAAGTATACCGCTCGGCCAATGCCCCTTCACATATTCAATTGCCGGTAATGGAATAATGGTGGTTTTATCAGTAGTTTTATCACATGAAGCCATTTCTAATTACACTTATAGTTGCCTGTGTACTGATCGGCAATCATTCTTATTCCCAAACTTCGTTCCGGGTCATTCCGCTTGGTGTAAAAGGCGGAATTGACGAAAGTAATTTGTCGGCTTACCTGATCGCGCCAACAGGCAGCGATGCGTATGTATGTCTCGATGCCGGCACGTTGCATTATGGCATTGAAAAAGCCATCCGGGCAAAACTTTTAACAGGCACTTCTGCGGAGGTGTTGAAGAAAAACATAAAAGGGTATCTCATCTCACATGCACACCTCGATCACCTGTCGGGCATGGTCATCAATTCGCCAGACGATAGCACCAAAACTATTTATGGGCTCGACTACACCATCGAGGTATTAAAGGATAAATATTTTACCTGGAAAAGCTGGGCCAACTTTGCCAATGAGGGCGATAAACCTGCACTGGGTAAGTATCATTACGATGTACTGACACCCGGTACCGAAGCACCCTTGCAAAATACAGAGATGCAGGTAACGGCTTTTTCGCTCAGTCATTCCAATCCTTATCAAAGTACCGCGTTCCTCGTTCGCCATAAGGAAGCATACGTATTATACCTGGGCGATACCGGCGCCGATTCTGTAGAACATTCCGATAAAATGCACCAGCTATGGCAACAGGTAGCACCGCTGCTGAAAGCCAAAAAACTGAAAGCATTGTTTATTGAAGTCTCCTTCTCCAATGAGCAACCGGATAAACAATTATTCGGACATCTTACTCCGCACTGGTTACTATCGGAAATGCAAGACCTGGCATCACTTTCCGGAACTGAAGCATTAAATAATTTCCAGGTTGTGATCACACATATTAAACCCGGCGGTAACCGCGAGCAAATGATCCATGCACAACTAAAAGCATATAACCCGCTTCACCTGAAATTGATCTTTCCTGAACAGGCTAAATTGCTGATATTTTAAAAGGGCAGAAGGCAGAGGGCAAAAGGCAGAGATGAGCCCTTTGCCCATTGCCTAAAAATACACTCCAGGCACTAATTCTTCGAGCATGCCCGGTTGCACAGGTTTCCAGCCTAATGTAGTACGGGTTAGTTCACTCGATACCGGAACACCCATGGCAGCAAAGTGTTTGAACCAGCCAAAATGAGCTTCGGCATCTGCACCTTCCTTACTCGTCACAGGCACCTGTAATTCTTTTGCAATAACAGTGGCGATCTGCTTAAATGGAATACCAGCCTCAGCTACAGCATGAAATGCTTTTTGCGCAGGTTGTTGTTCAACGATCAGCCGGTATACAACAGCGGCATCTAACCGATGAACGCCCGACCAGGTATTATTGCCCTCACCGATATAAGCCGAAATACCTTTGTCTTTGGTGATACCAATAACAATAGGAATGAAACCATGGTCATTGGGGCCATGAACAATGGGCAGTCGCACGATGTAGGAATTTACCCCTTGTTCAGCCACAGCGATAGCCGCTTCTTCCGAAGCTGCACGTGGGATTGCGCTGGAACTGGCGGGTTTGTCGTTTTCAGTTAATAGCCTGTCTGCATGCAGCAAGCCTACACCGGAAGTAACCACCAATGGTTTGTTGGTGCCGGCCAGCGCTTTGCCCATAGCCAGGATCACCTGGTAGTCGTTGTCGCAATTGTCTTTGTATCGGGAAAAATCGTGATTGAAGGCAGTATGAATAACCGCATCACACTGCGCAGCGCCTTTTTGTAAACTCTCCAGGTCATCGAGGTCGCCGCGATAGGGTTCTGCGCCTAAGTTGGTTACTGCTTCGGCGCCCTTGTCTGACCGTACCAGGCCCAGCACCTGGTGGCCAGCCTGCAAAAGTTGCTGAACGATGGCGGAGCCTACAAAACCGGAAGCTCCTGTAACAAATACTCGCATAAATGATTGACTTAATTTTATGGATACAAAATTGCGTCAACTCATTTTCGAAATTATGGTCATTTGACCATAATTCATTCAACGGCGTACCTGTGCATGGCGGATACGGGTAAGCGTCTTCAGCGAAATACCCAGATAGGCGGCTATCATGTGTAAGGGGAGGCGAGGCAACAGGTCGGGGAAACTTCGAACAAAATCTTCGTATTTCTCTTCCGCTGTGGCACTCAACGTGGAAAAAAGCCGCTGGCGGTTATTGATATGGCTGCGGTTAATTAATTGTTCCGATAGAACTGTCAGTTCCGGGATATGCTGTAACAGGCGATCAAAATCGGGTTTGGTCCAGACCAATACTTCACTTCGCTCTACGGCGGCAATGGTAAATTGAGAAGGCGATTGCTGGTGATAGCTCTCAGGCTCTACCGCCCAGTTATTTTCAGGTGCAAAGTATAAAATATGTTCACTGCCATCTGCCCCAAAACCATAAATGCGCAACAGGCCGTTTACTATAAATGTTTTATGCCGGCATATCTGCCCATGTTGCAACAATGCTTCACCCCGTTGCAGGGACAAGGGTTTTGCTGCCAGAACGATCTGTTCAATGTCGGCATCATTCAAATTGGTGCCGGTGCGTAAATAGGTATCAAATCCGGTGGTCATATTCCTTTCAAAATTAAGAAATATGCCTGTATTATAAAGGGCGTTGCTTTTTTATCGTTTTTATGGTGAACACGCCTTTGCTGTTGATGGTGATTTCATTTACCGGCCCTACATCAATATCAGCCGCCCCATTATCTCCTTCATACATCCATTCCTCATAGGTGAAGATGTGGTAGTTTGAATCGATATAAAAGGAACGCGAATGATCCGATTCGCCGTACCAATGATAAAATGCCGGTAACAGGTGGGCTGTTTTGGTGGTTCGCTCATAGAAGATCAGGTAGCCATACAACTTGTAATTCATTTCACATTCACTATATTTCTGTGGAAACAGCGTATCCACGGCTGCATCTCCTGTGGTATAATACACTTCAAAACGCTCATGATCCGGCAGTCTTACCCGGTAATGCTTTATAGTAAAAAGGCTGTCAACTGATACCTGCCTGCCGCTATCCAGACAATAATCCCGGCCTTCATTATCAAATGAATGGGAATATTTCTCGATGGGGGGCAATGGATAGGCAGGTGTATATTTCGTAAAATAATCGTGTGAAAGCGTATAACCTTCCCCGATCAGCCTGTAATAAAACCAGGGGTCTTTCTTATAAAAGTTTTTGGCGGTACTGCCCGCAGGGCCGAAGGGAAGGGGCGTGATGGTTAAGCCCGATGGGGATGCAATGACAGCGGTATCGCCATATTGCTTTACGGAATCGGCGGAGGCTGTTGTATGCTGTATGATGTAATCGGTGGGGATTATTACCGGCTTTTTATCCGGCGCCTGTTTACAGGCTAACAGTTCAACACCGAACAGCAGAACACATATCAATTTTTTCATCATAAGGGTTAGGGTTGCAGTGACCACCAAGATGTAAAAAAAGACAGACAATAAAAAATGGCTACCTGTTAAATTATTTCAAATAGCCATTATCCATTATACGTAGATTTATTTGTAATGAAGTTTGCAACCCAGTAATCTGCCAATGCCACCTACTATCGTAAATACCACTTTTTGCATGGACCAGGAAGGTTTGGTTAAACGAATTTCCTTTTCATGCGCCAGTAATACAACGGCTGTGCAAAAAAGACCGGGCACTCCTTTTCATTGGCGGAGCCCACTCACTACTCACTACTCACTACTCACTACTCACAATCCGGCTGTTAAGCATGCGCATGTACGCTTTCATACGACTTCACCAGTTGCTTTACTTTGGCTACGATGCTGGAGGAATCAATACCGGCATCTTTTAGCAACTCTTCCTGTTTACCCGATTGAGAGATCTTTGTCACGGCCATTTTTTCAACATAATCCCCTTCGCCACTAACGGCGGCCGTAATAAAATCACCCAAACCACCATGCGCAAAATGATCTTCTACCGAAACAATACATTTCATGCGGGTACTGTTCAGACAGTCAAGCAGGGTATCCCTGTCAACCGGACTTACCGAATAACAATCCACCACCCGGATGTTTATATTTTCCTGTTTCAACAGATCGGCTGCCTGCAATGCTTCATATACGGTAATACCGGTAGCGGCTACCGTAAGCAGGTCATCGTTCGATTGCCGGACTATTTTAGAGCCGCCAATTTTAAACTCCTCACCGGGTTTATATAACAATTTCGTTTTCGGACGTAAGGTGCGCATATAAACAATGCCATTATGCTTCACCATCTGCGGAATCAGACTGGCAGTAGAAACGGCCTCACAGGGTTGTAATACAACCGTATCGGGCAGCGCACCGAAGAAAGCAATATCTTCCAGCGCCATTTGCGAAGGGCCATCTTCCCCAATAGAAACGCCAACATGTGAGCCTACAAATTTTATATTGGCTTCAGAAATGCGCGCCATCCTGATCTGATCAGCTGCCCGCATAAAGAAGGCGCCAAACGTGGCTACTATCGGTATCTTACCGATCCTTGACAAACCGGCCCCTACAGATACCATGTTCTGTTCAGCGATAAAACATTCTATAAAACGCTCAGGAGTCACCTTTAAAGCGTCTTCGGTAAAGGTGGAGTTCTTTACATCGGCATCCAGCACATACATATTGGGCGTATGTGGTATAAGTTGCGCCAATGCTTCACCAAACACTTCGCGGGTTGCATAGGATTTGGCGTTATCAAAATCAAGCTTTATAGTGGTGTTTACTGGTGGATTATCACCAGCCAGGGTTGTAGTGGCGGGCTTTCGCAAGTCGAAACGGGCATTGTCATTTACAGGCCCCAATTCATCCAGCGCCTTTTTTAGTTCGTCTTCTTTCAACGCCTTACCGTGCCAGCCATCTTTGTTTTCTATAAAAGAAACGCCTTTGCCTTTTTCCGTCCGGGCAATAATAGCAACCGGTTGCTGGCCTGCATGACTATGGGCCTGTTCAAAGGCCTGGTCTATTTGCTCATAGTTATGGCCATCGATGGTAAATACCCTGAAATTAAAAGCGCGGAACCGTTGTTCATATTCATTCATGTGGTGACCAAACATAGTTTCCCCGCTTTGCGCCAGGCGGTTGATATCTAAAATAGTGATCAAATTATTCAACCGGTGGTAAGAAGCAAAATTGGCTGCTTCCCATACCTGTCCTTCCGCCAGTTCGCCATCGCCACATAACACATAGGTGGTAAAAGGCAGGTTTTCGCGTTTCGCTGCCAGTGCCAGTCCGGCCCCTACAGAAAGCCCCTGACCCAACGACCCCGTGGCTGCTTCGGCATATTTGTATTTAGGTACCGGGTGCCCTTCAAAACGACTGTTAAGTTTCCGTAAAGTTTTTAGTTCATTTAAATCGTAGGCATTGCACATGCCGAACAACGCATACAGCAGGGGAGCGGCATGTCCTTTGGACAATACAAACCGGTCGTTGTATATGTTTAAAGGATTTGAAACGTCGTAGGTAAAGTATTTATCAAACAGCACGGCTGTAAGGTCTGCGGCCGATAAACAAGAAGTGGGGTGTCCTGAACCAGCAGCTGTTGTTGAAACAAGACTCCATTTGCGAAGTAGTTTTGCCTTTTCTTCCCAGGCGCTTGTATTTTTCATATCCAGTGGTATTCAAATGATAAATAATGTAAGCGCACAATTAAAGTGCCATCGTTTGTTAACGGGAATTGTAGAAATTATTAGCCACTGGCATTATAATTAATTGCCCAACCGCCCAATTCAGGTAATTTTACTGCCCAAACTTTACAAACATGAAACTAACACAGAACAAAATTTTGATCACCGGCGGGGGAAGCGGTATTGGCCTGGGACTAACGGAAAGATTTGTAAAAGAAGGCAACAAGGTCATTGTGTGTGGCAGAAGGGAAACGGCGTTACAGGAAGTGGCCGAAAGATTCCCTTCCGTTATAACCCAGGTGTGTGACCTGGCCATTGAGGCCGACCGTATCAACCTGTTCAACTGGGTGGCAACCCACCATCCCGATCTGAATGTGCTCGTGAATAATGCCGGCATTCAAAACTGGATGAACATAACCAATGACGATTTTTTTGACAGGGCCAGTAATGAAATCGAAATAAATATAACAGCCCCTATTCATCTCAGCAAACTATTTTTAAAGTTGAAATCGCTGAACACAATTATGAATGTGTCGTCAGGTCTGGCGTTTGTACCCATATCGAAAGTGCCTGTTTACAGCGCCACCAAAGCGTTTATGCGCTCCTTTACACTTTCGCTCCGGCATCAGTTAAAGTCATCGAATGTGGAAGTGATAGAGATCATACCACCGGCTTTAAATACCGATTTGGGTGGAAAAGGTTTACACGATGCGCATCCACCGGTGAGCGATTTCATAGAGTCAGTATTCCAACAACTGAAGGAAGGAAAAAACGAAGTAACATTCGGTTTCAGCGAAGGAAGAGCACAGGCCAACAACGACACCATTGCTGAATTCTTTGCCAGAATGAATCCGTGAGTAGTGAGTAGTGAGTAGTGAGTTAGCTCGCTAATACACTACTCACTCACATTCACCATTGCCTATTGACAATTGCTAGTTTATGTTTCCTTGGCTGTACTTGTTGTGCCGGCACCACAAGTTTCTTTTTCACAGGTGTCGTGTCTACAGGTTCAATAGGCTGAACCGCCTTCATTTTAGGGCGGGCAGGTTGCGCGGGTGTTGCCGGTATCGGTTGTTTCGTTTTATGATGTGGTTGTATAACAGGTATTGTATCTGCAGGGACCACTGGAATCGTATCAACAGCCAAAGGCTTTTGTTGCACCGTGTCGGGTTTTACAACCGGCATCGTTTTTTTCGCTGGCGGCCTGGGTGTCAGTACCACATAAGCGCCCAGTACTACAGCAGCAAAACCCAGTTTACCGTACCAGGCGGTAAACAAATCGTCAAAGGCGGCTTCATTACCGGCCCTGATCTGTTCAATTACCAGAAGATCGCTGCTTTCCAATTTGTCGGATTATAATGTCCTAAATTAAGGGCTTTCTAACAAGACGAACAACGAGGTAAATACCCTATGGAGAATTTTTCCTGTCCCCATTTTATTTGGGTTCATCCTTTAAATTATAAATTTTAAGCACTTTCGGTATGGCGCTCTTATAAAAAGAGCCTACCTTATATTAAAATTAAATACCATGATTATTGTACACGACATTTTCGTTTGCAAACCAGGCAATGCATCCAAACTGGCGAAACTATTTAAAGAGGTGATGGCAGATAGTAAAGAGTTTGTCAACATTATGACCGATATGACCGGGCAGTTTAACCGGGTAATAATGGTAAGCCAGTTCAACAACCTTACCGCATACGAAAATAGCTGGGAAGAAATGATGAAAGACGAGGAGAAAATGAAAAAGATGAAGGAAAAAATGGCCAATTACACCGATATGTACCTGACTGGCTCCCGGGAAATATTCAAGGTTTGGTAACTAACGGCTGCTAAGATATTTCTCCCAATCACTTAACATCTCCAGGAGATTCCCTTTTTCTATTTTAAATCTGGGATTGAAACTATCAAGTACATATACCAGATACAATTCCCCTGTGGCATAATTCAAAACCAGCCTTGGGGTATATTGCTGTGCATCAAGCCAGCAATAGTATTTATAATTATCATCAATGATATTCCCTAAAAATTCATGTTCGGCAAAATTCCATTTCTCCTCCAATGTTTCGAGTTGAAGGATCTCATCAATTTTTGCAATCGTGTTTCTCTCTTCTTCCACGTCGGCCGCAGTGGTTAAAATGGTAAAGTAATCATACAAATGACCATATGGTTTAGGATCCGGATGTTCCCCACTGCTGATTTGCAGCACCAGGTTGATATTGTATGTCATTTTAATGCTCCTCCTTTATTTGTCCCTTAACATAGGTAAACTTTCTATTCCGTATTATCTTATTATATGGAGGTGCGCATTCATACTCCTTTCCCCAAATTATTTGGTCATGAATATGATCCAGGTAATAACAGAAGTTAAATTCAGGAAAAACACCTACTACTTTCATGTTTATACCTGTGTTTAAATAAATCGCAGACCCATGTCCAATTTGCGCATTGCCTCCGCTTTTGGAGGTCATCACAAAGGAGACAATGCAATCCTCTCTGCCATCACTATTAATATCACCTGTTATGACATCAGGTGTATCAACTATTGCCTCATTTTTTCTTTCAATAACAGGTTTGTATTTATTAAAAAGCTTAAGCGACTCTTCTTTAGGTGAGAAATGTTGTTGTGCGAGCCCCATACAAGGGGCTGCAATAATTACAAGAAAGAATAATTTAAACCAAGCGAACATTTTGGTAGAAAGATATAAAAAGCCCCGAACTAATTCAAGGCTTTTTATACGCTAGTTGTTACCATGGGCTAATACCGGTTTCGGGTGCATTGTCATCACTAAAAAATTGACCGGTGGGACCAGCTGCATCGAACGTAGCTGCTTTTACAATGCGGGCAGCGGCATCGGGTACCGTTCCAGGACCACTATGATTATTAAAGTCGGTGGCGGTATAACAGGGATCAACCACATTTATCTTGAACCGGGTATCGCGCAGGTTATAAGCCATCACAATAGTATAGGCGTTTAGAGCCGCTTTTGACGCCACGTACGATGCCGGTTTTACAGTATAATGTTTCCAGGACGGATCATTTTGCAGGGTGAGTGAACCCAGACCGGAAGTAACGTTAACGATCCTGGGTTCAGGCGATTGCCGCAGCAGATCGATAAATGCCTGTGTCATGGCAATAACGCCAAAAAAGTTAGTGGTAAATACGCCTCTAAATACACTAAGATCGGCATCAAATCCATGTTGTGGCGAACCACCACTAATCCCCGCATTATTGATCAGCACATCCAATACCCCGGTCTTTTGTCCCAATGTGTAACGCGCAGCTTTTATAGAGGCAGGATCATCTACATCGATCTCAACGGGTTCCACCTGTTTTAAACCTTCCGACTGTAACTGCTTCACCGCCTCCTGACCTTTTTGACCATCCCGGCAGCCCAGATATACATAATATCCCTGTTGTAACAATTGCCTTGCCGTTTCAAAGCCAATGCTTCTGTTTGCTCCTGTAATCAGTACTGTTTTCATAATTATTTGTTTAACAGTACAAAGCTACAGGGGTGGGTTAGCCGGGCTGTAACACATCCATCGGTATTAATGGTACATTTTACGGATGCTGGCCCGATATTCGGCGGGCGTCATGCCTGTTTCCCTTTTGAAAAAGCGGTTAAAGTAAGAAGCATCGGTAAAACCCAGATCGAAGGAAATCTCCTTTAAAGAGTGATCGGTATGAAAGAGCAGGCGACGGGCTTCCATCACCAACCGGTCATGAATATGTTTGATAGCCGGCTTGCCGCTCTGGGCCTTCACTACCTCGCTTAGATGACCAGCTGAAATATTCAGTTGCAAAGCATATTCGCTTACTTCATGCAGTTCACGGAAATGGGCATCGATCTTTGCCTGGAATTTCTTCAACAATAAATTTTCCGCTGAAGGATCGGAATGCTTAAACTGCCCGGTATACAAACGGCTTAAATAAGTAAGCAGCACCGTGAGATAAGCGCCCAGCATCCGTTGCTGCCATTCACCCGGGTGCTGGTATTCTGCATTGATCTTACTCAGCATATCTTCCACAAAACTCACATCCGCCTCCGTAAGCAACAATTCATGCCCTTGTTGGGGATTCTGAATAAGCGGCAAATTATTCAGGGCAGCGTTTTCCTGAAACGACAAAAACTCACCCGTAAATGCAATGCCGGTGCTCCATAACTGTTTGAATTCTTCCTTTACAATAATATTTTGAGGGCTTGATAAGTAGATCGTGTTATCTTTTAGCGAATAAGGCATCATGTCGATCCATTGACGGGTGCTATCGGCATGCCTGATGAAAATAATAAGGTAATGGCTTTTTCGGTGGGGAATAAGCAGTTCCGACTGATCAGGCAACGTGCCTTCGAAATTGTGCACTCTAAAATGCCGGGTGCCGGATAAACCGTCGGGCTCAATGTAATATACCGGTACCTGCTGATTGGAACTGACTTGCATTACTCAAAATTAGCAATTTATTCTTTCCTGCTAAATTCGTACACCTTCCCTTCATCCAAAACACTCAGCTGGTTTACTTTTCCATCAGCCGATTTGGCAAATTCAATACTTACCGGAATTGTCTTTATAAAGAAGCTATTATCAGAGGCAGGATATAAGTTTGTTTTTCGCAATCCCTCCGAAGGTACTTCTACTTTTAATTGCCCGTTTTCCAATGAGATGATGATTTCAAATTTCCCCTTGTACCTGCCAGTATACTGGGCCAGGGTTGCTGCGGGTAACGCAACGGTTGGCTGATAGGGCTGATAACCTTCCCATTCCCATGGAATGGTTACGCCTGTAACCTGCTCCACCAGCTCCCTGAAAATGCTTTCTCCATTTAAACTGTTGGTCATTATAACAAGCGCCTTCTTTTTATCAGGAAACCCTATCGTATAATGTTGCCATCCATCATCACCATGCCCTTCTTTAAAAAATGCCTGCCCATATTTACTTTTGAATAGACCCCAGCCAAGTCCGTATGACAACTGGATCTCTTTGTATTTGGAAGTAGTATCTGTAGTAAGGGTGGGAAATTGGTGGCTGCTTGAAATGCCGATTTGCGGCGAGAACATTTGCTGGTGTAAGGCATCGCTTAGTTGGTTTCCCTGCAACACATAATAAACAAACCGTGTATAATTTCCGATGGTAGTTCCCAGCGAACCCGCGGCATTGGCCTCCGTTCTTTTAACCAGACGCAAGGTGTCTCCATCCTGGTTATGTCCAACAGCGTAATTGGCAGTAAAATCAGTTTGCCATACATAGCTGCTCCTCGACATATCGAATGGTTTGAACACCAGTTCCTGTGCCAGCGCTTCCAGTTTTTGACCCGTAATGATTTCTATAACAAATTGGAGTAAATACAAGCCTTCACCTGAATAAGCATACCGGGTGCCAGGGGTAAAAAACAATTGCAGCTTTTTGTTGCGGTTGGGATTTAACTGCCGCCAGTTTGGAAAGCCGGTTGTATGATCAAGACACTCCCGGGCCGTTATTAATTTATACCGGTCATCACTGGCCAAATCTTTATAATTCTCATACTCCGGTAAAGGCTTTGGTAAATAAGTAAACAGGGGTTTATCAAGCTCCAGCTTTCCTTTATCTACCAAGTGCAAAACAAGCTGAGCAAAAACCGCTTTTGAAAGGGAAGCTGCATTGAAAACAGTGTTAGTATCATTCAACTGCCCCGTGGCTTTATTCCTGTAACCATAGCTTTTCACACATTCGATTTTTCCGTTATCGATAATACCAATCGACAGACCGGTAACTCCCGCGGTATCCATTAACCGTTTTACGATGTGATCAATGGGTTTCGCCTGTTGTGAAAAAAGCGTATTACATATCAAAAGCAGTGCTACAACCTGGAAGGTCTTAAACATACGGCAAATATTAATATCCGTTGAACGTTCCTGCCTGGTATTAGTTACAGCTTTCCGGTTATTTTTTTAATTCAGGTTGAACCTTATAATCCAGCGTCATAATCTTTTTCACCTTCTTCAATTCCCGGGAAACAGGTTTTGTCTCTTCCAAATAGAGATCGGCGTTTTTGTTGATACACTTCAAATTTGCCAGGGAAAGATAATCGGGGTGATAGACCTCTGTAATAGTAGCATAAGGAAACGCTTTTCCATCTTTCCGGACATTGAAAACATAGATCCATACAGACAATTTTGACGGTGGAATATTCCCCATCAGGGCATACAATTTATTGTAGCTGGCAGAAGGTTCCAATTCACCCAAAAAGATATTCTTTTTATCGATAGTCCAGCCATTCGTTTTAAACACGTTTCCAATAGAGCCGCCCTGTACAATGAGCTCATGTTCTTTTGAAAAAGAACTATCGATAAAATCTGGATAATCCACAACAGCCAGGGTGCGCGTAACTTTATTTCCATCATACAAATTGGAAACCCTGACCTTTCCACTGGTATAAAGTACATCGATCCCATAACCACCAAATTTTTTCTCAATCCGTTCACTGTTTAATAATTTAGGCGACAGGGTAGAATCACAGGGACTAACAGCTGCAGGAGCACTATTTTGCGCGTAACTGGCAGTGCCGGATAAAAAAACAAACAGGATCAGTAACAACAGGTAGGATTTTCCTTTCATAATTAGGTTTTATGGAGGCAATTATGTAATTAGTGTTCTTTATACAAAAATAAAAGAATTTACGATCAGGACATTCATAAATAATAAACCCCGCATTTTGAAAAAAACGGGTCTGCTATTAATACAGGTATTTTTTGCTGGTCTTTGTTTTGGACAAACGTATAAACTTCCCGCCTTCAAAAACACATTTTCAAAACAGGGATATCCCAAAACAGCTCATCGCATAGAAATGCTGGAACATCCGGTTCAATACCTGGGTCCCAGCAAAGACACCATTTTAATAAACCGCCGAACTGGCTTGCGCCCCATTGCAGACAGCAACCAGGTGTTCATTGAGGACGACGTAGCAGATCAGTATGCTCATTATAAAAATGGAAAATTGAGAATAATCATAGATCCATCAAAGCAGGTAACACTGGAGGAATATGAACGGTGGACAAAGGATACAGGATATAAGTATTATAAAGCTTATCCCATATTAATAATCAACGAAACTGATTCCATTACCATTGTTGGGGAAGGCGCAAATATTCCTATTATATTGGAAGCACTTGACAAAGACAAGTGGTGGAAACCACTGGAGACGAGATACCAATTCGACTGCGGTGTTGGACTTAAATATATTTTACTAAAACCGCGGGAGATATTGTGTGTACTTGCTCCGAAATATACAGGAACATTCAAAACAAAACTCAGGTACCGGTTAGGCGAATCCTACTCCGCTGAATTTGTTGGATACATCTCCCGCGATCAGTTTGAATTTCATGGCGGCTACCTTCCCTAAGAAACCACGGGATACCGGACCCACATTTTCCATTGCCGCAGGGAAAAAATATGGAGCGTATAGGCCAGGGGCACCAACAGACCGGGCAGATAAATATAGGGAAAGGTTGTTATCAGCGAGCTGTCGGGTTCGTTGTGAAAGGCACGCAGCGGCGTTGGTAACGATAAAGCAGAAATAGCAACAATGTTCACCAGCAAAACAAGACCGGCAATATTGTACAACAGCGCAACAACTGGTGGCCAGGTCTTCTTTACAAAACAATAATAGCCTACGGGGAAAGCAAACAATCCGGTGAGGACATCGAAATTACGCCCTTCAAAACTCATTTGTATGGGCAATGCCCCATTACGGACGAGTATCCATAATCCTATTTCAACCAGAATGCGAAATGATTGCAGATAGATCAGCCACTGGGGTTGAATTTGCTGTAATAACTGTTTACCGGCACGGGAACGGGTAAAGAACAACACTACAGGCAAAGGCGACAAAAGCGCAATGGTAAGCCGGGGCGGCACCCGCGAAAAATCGCTAAAGAAACCACGGGCCGACAAAATGCCGAGCAATACGAGCCAGGCAATAAGCAAAACGGCAATAGTGCGATATCTTGACATAATGGATCAATTGAGACCACAAAGTTCTGCCAGATGCCGGTTCAGCCCATAACCAAAATTGCTATTTTGTGCCAAGCCGGTACCGGGTAGGGTAGAGTCCCATTTTCTGGTAAAACAACCGGCTGAATGACTGGCTGTTATCAAAACCCAGCAAACCGGCCAGCTCTGTGATGGAAATACCGGAATCGGTGAGTAAAGTCCGGGCTTTTTCAATACGCAGGTACTGTATATATTGATAGGGCGACAAACCATACGCAGTACGGAACAATCGTAAAAAATGGTACTTGGATAAACAGGCTTCTGCCGCCAACAAGTCAAGATTTACCTCCCCACAAAACCCCGAACGAAGCACATCCATGGCACGGGAAAGGCGTTTGTACAATTCAACCCGCGTAGTTGCACGAACAGGCGGTAGTTTGTTTACAATTTGGGCAATGTGATGGTGTTGCTGCAAATGATAAGTTAACAGGGCAGTCAGTTGTTCTTCAAACCGCAGTTTGTTAAAGCCGGTTTCATTGTGTGTAATCAGGATTGACTGAATGAGCCGGTTGAAAGTAGCATCCCGGCGGTGTAACTGGTTAAAGAATAAAACAGGCGACAATTGTTTTTCAGTGCCTGCATCGAGGATCTTATCGGCCGGTGTAACCAACGAATTCAATACCGATTCGCTGAAGAATTCCCCGAAATGGATATTAAATGTTTCTGTCCCGCCATTCCCTTCTTCTACCTGCAGGGTATATAATTGGGCGCGGTTACTTACAAAATAGTTTTCTTCATCAACGTGGGTAGTCTGCCGTTCTACACTGCACAAACTCTTTCCTTTTATATTCAGAAAAAATGAAAACGGCCCTTTGATCTCAGGGCGAAAACATTCCCGAACTTTTGTATGAATGATCACACTGGGAAATCCTTCGGTATCGAGCGGAAGGTTGCCCCAGCCCAACCGGTTCGTAAAACCCCGGGCTATCTGGCTTTTTAGCCAGTCAAGATTCGGAAATTCATGGAAGATCATCGAGAGTAAGGTACGACGAAATTATATATTTTCTGTTTTTACATACGCTATCTGTGTAATGCTTGTAGAGTATAAGATTTTTATTTCCATTAACTCACCCTGTTCATTGTAGGTATATGTTTTTTCAGAAGAAAGCGGCTCCAGGCCCGGGGAAATCGACAAACATTCCGCTTTTATTATTCGATCACCCGCATGCAGGTATTTTTCTACATAACTTCTTTTGGCATACTCATCATTCTTTACACTTTCGGTCGTATCTGAACGAACCCGCATACTTAATCGCTGTTATCTTTTCCTTGTGGCCGGCAATGGTATCTATTTCATCTATTGCGGCAACCCATCTTTCAAAAATGTCATTATACAAATCAATCATAAGAGGGCATTTAATGAATTGATACAAAATAATATTATTTTGTCAGCATCTGGTTAAGGATTTAATAATTGATTCACGTATGTTAGCAAAAGGCAGCCTGAACTTTGCTAATTTCGACCCGCGCCTGCCATAAGATATATCTTCAATTAAATGACAATATGTTTAAAAGTACAATCACGACCCTGGTTGGTTTTATATTTAGTTGCTCCCTATATGCACAGGAGCTCACCCCGAAGGAAACGCAACTCGACAAAAGGTTGAGCGCTTTAAGAAATGAGTTGCTCGTTAAAGCGGATCAAATTAAACTGTCCATCTATAACAGTACATTTACCCAGCTTAAACCATTTATCGAGTCTTCCGCCCTGTACAAATTATTGCAATCGATGCCCAAAGGCGGATTGTTACACTGCCACAATGGAGCTATTGCCAATCCATCCTGGGTAATAAGCGCAGCAGCCAGCTATAAAAATTGTTACCTGTATACAGGTAATGATGAAAAGGAATTTATTTATGGGCAACTGGCTGTTTTTACAAAGGGCCACGCACCAACAGGCTTTGTGCCCTTACAACAATACCTTCAACACGATAAAAAATCTGCAGACAGTTTATTAAAACTGCTTACACTGAACAGACATGACCTTTCCGATTACATGGACACCTGGGTTGAATTTGAAAAACGGTTCAAACGGATAGGCAACCTGGCGAATTACCGGCCTTTCTTTAAGGAATATTACCAGGAGGCTTTTAATGAACTACTAAAGGATAATGTTCAACACGTGGAGATCAGATACGGATTTGGCCAACTGTTCGACGAAAACAATGACAATTATCCCGCAGATACCGCCATCAGTGATCTAAAGGCCATTGTTGCCGGTATACAAAGAACACACCCTGACTTTACGTTGAAACTGATTTATTCCAGTTTTAAATTTTTAGATACTACAGCTGTTGCTAAAGCACTATCTGAAGCATTTCAGCTAAAACAAAAATACCCGGAACTTATTACCGGTTTTGATCTGGTGGCAGACGAAGCAACCAATCATACGGTGGGCTATTATACGCCAGTCTGGAACTCGATCCATACACAGGAAAAAAGATATGGCATCGCCATGCCCTTGTATTTACATGCAGGGGAAAGCAGCACCATTGCAAACACCAATCTGCAGGAAGTGCCATTTCAGTTGAATAAACGAATAGGACATGGGTTGAACCTGGTTTATTTTCCTGAAACTATGCAACAGGTAAAAACAGCTCACAATTTAGTAGAAGTGAGCCCTATCAGCAACCAGGAGCTGGGTTATGTAAGCGACTTAAGAAATCACCCCGCCAGAGTGCTGCTGGCAAATGGCGTACTCATTTCTATTAACAGCGATGACCCGGGCGTATACGGTTATAATGGGTTAAGTTATGATTTCTGGATAGCTTTTATGGCCTGGGATTTAGATCTAAGAACATTAAAAAAATTAATTACGAACTCACTGTTATACGCATCCTTAACCGAAGAAGAGAAAAAACGCGCATTGCTGCATTTTTATAATGAGTGGAACCGTTTTGTAGAAGCCGCCAACAGGTGATAACTTTCTTTAAACCATTCATGGTGTATGGGTATTTTGATGGGTATTGTGTATAAGTACCAATTGATAATCGAAAAAAATTGAGTTAAATTTATCATGGTACCCATTATTTACCATTAAATCAAAATCTACACATGAGAAAGTTCTTACTCTTCGCAACAGCAATGTTGTGCGGTACAACATTGCTTGCTCAGGATTACTGGAGGCCACACACCGACGCCGAAAGGATCACCACCGACAAAGCCGTTGCCCGGCTTGCATTCCCAACAAATTTCCAACTATTTGATCTGAATTTTACTCCTTTACGCAATGAAGTATTTCGAGCTGTAAGCAATGCCGCAGCACGCTCAACCATTATCTCGCTGCCTAACGCCGACGGACATATTGAACAGTTCGAGATCATTGAAGCGTCGAATTTCGAACCTGCCCTGCAGGCTAAATTTCCCGACATCCGCGCTTTTTCCGGGAAAGGAGTAACCGACCGGTACGCCACGCTGAAACTGAGTATTTCTCCGCAGGGAATACAGGCCATGGTATTCCGTACAGAAAAAGAGAATGAATTTATTGAACCTTATTCCGCCGACCACACGGTTTACACGGTGTTCAAAAAACAACCGAGAACCTTACCCTGGAAGTGCGCTACGCCAGAAGCGAATTTATCAACGGAAATAAGCAGCCAGGTGATCAATTCGCCGGCAAGGTCAACCGGTGATTTAAAAACACTGCGGCTGGCCCAATCGGTTACTGCCGAATACTCTAATTATTTTGGAGCCACCAGTGCGTCACAGGTAGCATTGGTGCTGGCAGCAGTAAACGCCACGCTTACCCGCTGCAATGGGGTGTATGAAAAAGACCTGGCACTCCACCTCAACCTGATAGCAGCCACTACCAATGTATTTTATTACAATGCCTCCACAGACCCTTATTCAGCGGCCAGTTCGGGCGCAGGTGGTGCCTGGAACAGCCAGTTACAAAGCACCTTAACGTCAGTGATCGGCGCCGCGAATTATGACATTGGCCACCTGTTCGGTGCTTCCGGTGGCGGCGGCAACGCCGGTTGTATCGGTTGTATTTGTGTCGACAATTCAAAAGGAAGTGGCTTTACCTCACCTGCCGATGCCATTCCCCAGGGTGATAATTTCGACATCGACTATGTAGTGCATGAAGTAGGGCACCAGTTAGGCGCCAACCATACCTTTAGTATGAGCAATGAAGGAACAGGCGTAAATGTGGAACCTGGTTCAGGCATTACTATTATGGGTTATGCAGGCATTACCAGCCAGGACCTGGCACCGCACTCTATCGATATTTATCATGCCGCTTCCATTGCACAAATTCAATCCAATCTTTCCGGCAAAACATGCCCCATCACTACCAGCATCGGCAGCACCAACGCAACACCTGTTGTAAGCGCCGGCAGTAATTACACAATCCCTATCAGCACACCGTTTGCATTAACCGGCTCCGCAACTGATGCCAATGCCGGTAACGTGCTCACGTATTGCTGGGAACAAAACGACAATGCGTCTTCTTCCCAAACCGGCACCAGCAGTGTGGCCAGCGCCACCAAGGCATCAGGGCCCAACTGGATCTCCTTTGCACCCACTGCCTCACCAGTCAGGTATTTCCCCAAAATGGCAACCATCCTCGCCGGTGGGTTGGTATCAGGTCCCTTGTCAGGCGGTGATGCCGGAGCCAATACCGAAGCCCTGAGTTCCGTTTCAAGGACCCTGCACTTCCGCCTGACTGTAAGGGATAATGCACCCTTTAGTTCTTCCGCGCCGGTATCTGTAGGACAAACCAATTTTTCCGATATGACGGTAACGGTTTCCAACTCATCAGGTCCCTTCTCGGTAACCTCGCCCAATTCGGCCGTATCTTGGGCAGGTAATTCATCACAAACCATAACCTGGAATGTGGCAAGCACCACCGCAGCGCCTGTTAGTTGCGCCAATGTAAAAATATCCATCTCCACCGATGGCGGCACTACCTTCAATACGTTAGTGGCCAGCACACCGAATGATGGCAGCGAGGCGGTAACTATTCCCAACACACCAAGCACCACAGCAAGAATAAAAATTGAGGCTGTAGGAAATATCTTCTTTGATATTTCCAATACCAATTTCACTATTGGTTCCGGTTCAAGTTGTAGTTCACCATCAGGGTTGACCGCTTCTGCCATTACCAATACTTCGGCAACGGTAGCCTGGACAGCCGTAAGCGGCGCCAGCTCTTACGACGTGGATTATAAAGCCAGCGCTTCTTCTACCTGGATCAACGCAGTTACAGGCACCACAGCCACCTCACGCAGTTTAACGGGCCTTACCCTGGGCACTTTGTATGATTACCGGGTAAGAACCAATTGCGCCAGCGGCAGCAGTCCTTATTCAACCGCGCAGTTTACCACTACAGGCTCTACCACCTGTGCCAGTACCCTGGACAATTCAACGAATGGTACCACCTCCGGCGCAGCCACTATACCATTCAACACAGATGTGACCGGCCTCATCAGTCCAACCGGCGATATCGATAACTATAAATTTGTGATCACTACCCGTGGTACTATCACTATTACATTGGGCACTTTGCCTGGTGACTATGACCTGAAACTCCTGAACAGTTCAGGCACCCAGCTGGCTATTTCACAGGCCGGCAGCACCACCAGTGAAAGCATTACCAGAACCATGACTCCGGGCACTTATTATGCACAGGTATATGGGTACAATGGCGCCAACAGCGCAAGCACCTGTTACACATTGCGGGTACAACTGGGTACAGCCAGCCGTATGAGCACTGACCTTATTACCAGCAACGAGGTACAAAAAGTAGCGGTATTCCCGAACCCGGCTACACAGGTGGTGAACCTTAACCTTACAGGTTATACCGGAAAATCTGATGTAAGCCTGTTCGATGTAAATGGCCGCATGGTGATGACCCGGATAGTAAGTTCAGTAAACTCGCAGTTCGATATTTCTGCATTGCCTTCGGGTATTTATATGCTGCGGATAAAGAATGGAGGAAAGGAAGTAAATATGACGAAGATCATTAAACAATAAACAAATAACACCCGATAGAAAAAGCCCTTTCCGGTATAACCGGAAGGGGCTTTTTATTATCTGAACAGGTTTCCTAATTGTTCTGCTTTTTTCAACCAGCTTTTCCGCAGGGCATCAGTTGATTTTCTGATGAACCCAAAAGTGGAGAACCGAACAGGATCGAAGCCTACGTAGCCAAACACAATATGTTTAAGGATCTGATACTGCGAGGCCCGGTAAATAAGGTAGAACCACCATTTGGGTGTATCCATCGTTACCATCAGCCGGATGCTTTTTCCCTTTAATAATTTCTCAGGGAATATTTTCCCGGAATGATGTTTAAATGCAAAACCGGGCAGCAATACCCTGTCTATAAATCCTTTGGTAATAGCAGGCATAAAGCCCCACCAGTTGGGATATACCAGCACTACATGATCGGCCCAGGTAAGCAGGTGTTGGGAAGCAGCCAGGTCATCTTCCAATTGCACAGCGTCCCCGTTTTTATATCCATCGGAAAGATTTACGTTGAAATTCAGGCGGGACAGGAAGAGGGTTTTACAAATAGCCCCGGCATTTTCTGCGCCTTTCCGATAAGCTTCCAATAAGGCTTTACAAAAAGAATTTTCTGAGGGGTGGCCGAGTATAAGTAAGATATGCTTTGTCATGGTGAATCGTTTTTGATACCACAAAGCTCCGTAGTAAATGAAAAGGGCACCTGACGCAAATGCGTCAAACAGACTATTGGTGGGCTAATTTCTGCCTGATGCGGGTAAGGGTTTGCCGTTCTATGCCCAGGAAGCTGCATAGGTGGGAGAGGGAGATCCTGTTGAATAAACCAGGGCGGTTCTTAATAAAGTCGAGATAGCGCTCCTCTGCTGTTTGAAAGATAAAACTCTCTATGCGGCCTTGTTGCCTTTTTAAAATTTCCTCAGCAATTAGCCGCCCGTACTTTTCATAATTGGGAGACTGTTGATAGATCCATTGCTGGTCTTCAAATGAAAAACAAACGAATGTCGTTGGTTCCAGGCACTGGATAGAATATCGGCTGGGCTGCCGGGAAAGAAAAGCCGGATAATGCGTGGCATAATCGCCTTCGGCATAAAAACCAACGGTTATTTCATTACCGTTATTATCGATAAAAAAGGAACGCACCAATCCTGTTGCGATAAACCCAATTGTTTTCTGCACTTTGCCTGCCTGCAGAAAAAGTTCTTTCTTTTTTAGTTCTCTAACGGTAAGCCGCGCAGCAAACTGGGAAAGCTCGAAATCAGTCAGGTTCGGTGAAATTAACCTGAGTGCGTCTAAATAGGTGTTAATTCCTGCTTCCATTTAATTTTTTCTTAATAACTATAGTAAAGCTAACGAATTCGAAATGTATCTTGTCATACAAATCCGTTCAAGGCCATGAAAATAGTTTTAATAGGGTGCCTGTTCCTGGTATCCTGCGCAACCCTTCGAAAAGCAAAACCCGTAGATAATCAGGTTCCTTTAACCAAAGAAAATATAACTCTGCTAAACGGGGAATATGAAATATTTTCGACGACCGATACTAAATCCAGTTTAGACGAGTCGCTATTATTTAACAAATACTGGTGGAAAGACTCTGATAACAGATGTAGCTATACACTTACTTTAAAGGCGCTCGATAAGCAGCGATTGCAGGTGGGCGTTTACAAAAGCGGGGATTTAATTAAGTCTAAAAAGATCCATTATAAAATCAGGCATGGGGCACTGCGCTTTAATCGGATAATGTTCAAATCTATTGTTATCGTAAACGTCTGCGGCGCCATGCATACAAGACTACGGGTAAATACAGCAGGGGAGTTGATCATTGACCACAGTCATTCTTCGATGGGTGGTTTCCTGATAATTCCATCGGCTGGCGAAAATATCAAAGAGGAAGGGATCGTATTTCAAAAAAGGCGCTGATGGTTGTCAGCGCCTTATATTTAATCAGTCTTTTTTTACATAGTATTGGTCCTGGTTTTCGTAAAAATGCGCCAGGTCTTCCTTCGCAGCGGCTATCGCCTTTTCTTTATCCTCATAATAAAGCTTGCCTATTGAATATTCATAAGCATTGGCCAATTGTCTTGATTTCCCTTTCACTTCAGGATCATCCTTATGCGCGTCCAGTTTCTTCATTCGGGCAATCAATCCAAAAACCTTATTGCTGCCCAGGTAATCGATGATCTCAGTAGCTTTGTATCTGTTCTCAATGATTTCATTACAAAGTTCTACTGCAGCCAGCCGCAATACGCGGTCGCCCACCAATTCTATCTTCTTAAAGATGTGTTGTTGCTCGGTCATAAATTGTTATACAGCTGAATTTCAATGCAATATAAGCATTTAACGGAATTGTTATTATTTCTTTTTTTACTGGATGGCGGAATAACGGCCACAGCCGTGTCATTCTTATATGAGAGTAACGAATCTATACGGACTGCTAATTATCTTATTCACTGCGAATTGTAGTCTGGCACAGCAGGCAGATACTGCCCGTTCTCATAAGAATATTATAAGATACAATCTTTCCGGCGCATTATTATTCGGGGTAGATCATTACATCGTTTTGGGGTATGAGCGGGTACTTTCACCCAAACGGAGTATTTCTGTAAACTTCGGCAAAGCTTCACTGCCTAAACTGGTAAATATAAATACCGATAGTTTTCAGGTGCAAAACGATAAAAAAAGGAGTGGCGTTAATATCTCCATCGACTATCGTTTTTACCTGGCCCGGGAAAACAAATTCAAAGCGCCGCATGGTTTATACATAGGGCCATACTACTCCTACAATCGATTTACCAATGAGGTGGATTGGTCTGCTAAAAACAACAGCTCAACTACCAATATATCCACCAGTACGAAATTCAACATCCATACTGTCGGCTTTGAACTGGGCTATCAGTTTATCTTCTGGAATCGATTGGCCCTTGACCTGATTTTGGTAGGCCCCGGATTAGGCTTTTATAACTATAAAGCCACTATCGAAAGCAATATAGACCCTGCCAAAAGGGAGCAAATCCAGGAAGGATTAAAACAACTACTTACCCAAAAATTTCCGGGTATGAATTATGTCTTCAGCGATGAAGAGATCAATGCCGATGGCGTAATGCGCACCAATACGATCGGCTACCGGTATATCGTTCAAATTGGGTTTAATTTTTGACGGCATTCCAGGTAGCTAACTTATACATCTTAGACTGCATTATTTCTTCCAGGCACTTTTGCTTTTGTTCCTGCTCTGTCAACTTTTCGAACCCATTCCCCGAATACAATTTAATTTCTTTATCGAATATTTTAAAGACAGGCTGTAAATAAAAGCTGGAATCATCTTGCTCTTTTTTTATTTCGATCTTATTGGCTGCTTCCAAAAACGCCTTCCTTAATTCTTCCTTCGAATAAACTTTAACATATGCTTCATAGAGCATTTGTTGACTGCCCCAAACATTATTAAACATAAAACGGGCAAACCTGTCAATTGCCTGTTTGTAATCACCCAGCCCATTATAACAATCCCAATATTGAGCACTTATTTTTTGACGTAATTCAATTGTCACGGTTCCGCAACTAGACTTAAAAAAAAATTGACCCGAAGCCTGTTCAAGGTAAGTCAAAGCCGTACTATAATCCTTTCTGTCCAAATAAATTTTAGTCAGACTACTTGCAGCCGTGTACCTATTGCTATTATAATGATCAATATTTTCGGGCATAGTCAACACCTGCTTATAAAATAAAACGGCACTATCGACCAGGTTATACTTCTCAAAGATCTGTGCAAGGTACCGCATGGCAACGAACCTTTGGGGATTTGCCGGGTATTTAGCAATGTAATTTTCCAGAGTTATCATCCCTGAATCCCTGTAAGGCTGATAGAAGTTATAGTTGGTAGTTAAAACCTCATATACATTCTTGCTAAAATAGATATCATTCAACTCTTGTTCAGGGTCAGATTTTTGCGCAAAAGAAACTGCGCTTACCATTAATAAAAGGAGCGTTATCGGGGCTTTCATAGTTGCGACAAAATACATAATTTAAGCCATGCCGCAAATTGCCTGTAAAATCTTATTGATTGAATGTACCAGTAAAGATCCGGTATAACGACTGCGCCAGCAGATAAACGATCACAAAGGAAAGAATTCGAGAAAGCCTGGTTGACGATCGTTCATAAAAGTTAAGGTAAATTAAGCTGGTCCGCAAAATAACGGCATCAGCAGCAAATTCCATCCGGTTCTCCGATTTAACAAAAAATCTTAAGGTATGTTAATACCCGGCCCCAATGAAAAACCGCGAGATTATTTTATTATTACTATTATCTGCTCTTCGGTTTCAGGGTGTCGGCCACATTCACGATATAGATCAGGTCAGGATATACAAATTCCAGGCTGCGGTATTCCTGCCCCCGCAATTGGTAAAATTCAGTTTCCTGCTCTTTATTTATTAGGGACTGGTAAAAATAAAAAAGCCTCCCCGGCGATGAGGAGGCTTTTCATCCAAATAAGTTATATCCTTAGAATTTAATCGTAATATCGGCAGTGACCCGGATAGGCATTTGCGGGGCCAGCCGGTACGACCAGTATCTTTCATTCGTCAGATTGTCAACCTTAACCCCTAAACGATAGTGTTGTTGATCGTAAAAGACGGTTGCATCCAATACGGTATAGGAGGGGATCTGGAATGAAAAAGTAGTGGTATTGGTCTGGAATTGTGAACTTCCGTAGTTGCCGCCAAAACCGGCGCCCAAGCCGCGCAGTTTCCCGGAAATAAGCCGGTAACTAAGCCACAGATTAGCCAGGGTTTGCGGACCTGCAGTAGCAGGACGAAGACCTTCCACATTTTTGTTGGCAGTTGTATAACGACTGTCATTGTACGAATACCCCGCCACTACGTTAAAACCAGGCATGGGATTGGCGATCACTTCTGCTTCTATACCCCGGCTGAGTTGTACACCATCCTGGATGGAATAACCCGGATGGTCAATATCGTCACGGGTTGTATTGGATACATCGATATGATAGTAGCTGATGGTGCTGCTGATCCGATGGCCCAGCAGGTCCAGTTTTATTCCACCTTCCCATTGATATGCCTGTTGTGGTTTAAAGCCAACGCCATTGAAATCTGCGCCGCCCGTATTACTAAACCCGTTCATGTAATTACCAAACAGGGAAAGCCTTTCGGGAAGGAGCTCATACACGATACCCAGTTTGGGTGACAACGCATTCTGCGTATAGGCGCCAGCCGTGGAGTCCTGTGCCGGGTAGTAGGTCCCTTTATTATCGAACCGGTCACCCCGCAGACTGAGCATCACATTCAGCTGGGGCGTAATATTGATCACATCAGAAACATACACGCCGTAAGTATAGATGTTAGTGCGATAGATCTGATAGGCGGCATGGGCAGCGGCCGAGTCTATTTTGGCAGCATTGAAATTGTTATAAGCCGCACCGGGATGCAGAAAGTTGATCGGCGTCATATTGACGGTGGGTGTATTGCGGTTACTTTTTTGATTGAAGACATCCACCCCAATCACCACCCGGTTCCGCAGGTTGCCAATCCGGGTATCGCCAATAAAGTTTTGCTGGATCTCAGTACCATTATAGGGGAAATCTTCTATCTGGGCCTGCTGCTGCAGGGAGTCATCGGTTTTTCCGTACCCGATGAGCTGCGTCACATATCCTTTGGTGGCAGAATAGGTACGGGTGTAGTTGGTTTGAGAACGCCAGCCTTCAGAAAGCTGGTAGTTCACCTGTCCAAACACATTCAGTTGTTGGGTCTTGTAGTCGAGGCTGTTATTGGTAAATGATTTTTTATAATCGATACCAAGGTCTTTGATATTAGTGATCTTTCCCTTTGTTGACGGCGTAAAACGAATGGGTGAAGTAGCATTGAAAGTAGAGGCCTCTACATCCAGTAGCAATGACAGCCGGTCGTTCACCTTATAACTAAAGCTGGGTGCCACCATCAGATTACGGGAGAAACCGGCATCCTGAAAGCTCTGTTGCGTTCCAACCGCCGCATTGAGCCGGAAAAGGGTATTGTGCGCCGTATCCAGCACCCGGTTAAAATCCATGGTCAACCGGTTCAGGTCAAAACTGGCAGCCGAGTAACTAAGCTCCGTGAAATTACGATCGACTGGTTTCTTGGTTACCCGGTTAAAAAGACCGCCAAAGGAGATCATACTACTGTTGAACAGCGTACCGGAAGGGCCTTTAATAGCCTCTACCCGTTGCAGGTTGGCCGGGTCGATGTTCGTATATACAAAACCGGAAACCGAGTTGCGAATAAGGTTATCGGTCATGAACCCACGGGCAAACATGGAGGTACGTCCCTGGTTGTACACTATGGGAATACCCGCGCCCGGAATATTTTTAAATATGCTCACATAGTCGGTGATCTGTTGCTCCTGCATGATCTCGCGGGTTACCACCGTATAGGACTGGGGATTTTCAAGATTCTTCAGGGGAAGACGGGCAACATCCTCTGTTTCCTTTTTATTGAACTTGTTATAAACACCGGTAACAGTCAACTCATCCAGCATCTTTTGCGCTGCATTGAGCCTGATAGTAAGGCTCAATGCCTGCGAACCCGTGATAGTAACTTGTTGTTTAATGGTTTCATAGCCTACCAGGGAAACCTCCAGCAAGTATTCACCGGGCTGCAGGTGACGAAAGGCAAATTTTCCATCCCCGTCTGTAAGCGCAAACTTTTTAGTGCCGGAAATAACAATGGTAACATCGGCGGCCGGTTTGCCGTCGCTCGTGGTAACAACTCCTTTAATGCTGCCGGCAGGATCAGGATCTGCTGTGACTGGCACCGTTCCCCGGTTAGCCGACGCATCAAGGGCTGCCGATTGAGCCGCAGCCGGTTGAACAGTAATCATTAAAAAGAATACTAATACAAGGGCACTGAAAATAAACTGGCCAATAGATATAGGGCGCATTCGGTACTGTAGTTTTTTGCGGACGCAAAATTACAACGACTGACACGCACCTGTTATCCGAATCGGGAAAAAGGGGTTACGCAAAACGGAAAAAATGTCAACCCTACAAATAACAACTGGCAATCAATAGATAAGGAATAATAAATCATTTCGATTTATCCCAAAGTTTGTTCATAACCACCTGTTGAAGCACCTGCTCCCGGTAATTGCGACTGATAGGAACACGATGAGCACCAATAAAGATCTCATTGCCCTGAATGCTTTCTATCTTGTTCACCGCCACCATATAGGATTTGTGCACCCGGATAAATTGCTCGTTATTTAAATGAGCTTCTTCCAGCATTTTCAGGGAATGCATGGTTATGTATTTGCCCTTACTGGTATAAATGGTAATGTAATTCTGCAAGCCTTCTACAAACAACACCTCGTCAAAATAGATCTTTTCATATTTGGTACCGCACTTAATAAAGAAGTAACTGGCAGGGGAGGAGGCGGCAGTCTGGCTTCTGGTAAGCAGGTGGTAATAATCTTTGGCTTTATGGACAGACTTAAAAAACCGGTCAAAAGTAACAGGCTTCAGTAAATAATCCAGCACGTTCAGCTGGAAACCTTCCAGCGCATATTCGGAGTAGGCAGTGGTGATAATGACCATTGGCGGGTTCCGGATCACCTTCAAAAAATCGAGCCCGGTTATTTTCGGCAGCTGGATATCGAGGAAGATCAGGTCAACGGGTTGTTGCGGCGACCATTTACTGTACTCAACCGCGCTTTCACAGGTAGCTATCAGGGATAAAAAGCTCACATCGTTTACATAACTGGCAATACCTTCCCGCGCCAGTGGCTCATCGTCTATGATTACACAGTTGATCATTTGTACATAATTGAAGGTGGGGCGATTTTGTTAACGCCTGCAGGTGCAGGCAGCGCTGACAGCTGTATTTGCAAGGCCACTTCATAACTATGGGGCCGGCATTGTATATCCAGGTTATATTTACCCGGATAGATAAGATCCAACCGCCTTTGTACATTTTTTAACCCGATGCCTTTGTAGGGCGTCATGGGCGTATAGGTATCGTATGAAGTACTGTTCCCAACAAAAAAATCCAGTTGGTTCTCACGAATGTGCAGCTTAACGGAGATCCAGTTGCGCTCACCGGGTTGTTTTGATACATGCTTGAATGCGTTCTCCACAAAGGTCATTAAGATAAAAGGGGCAATGCCAAAAGGAGCGGAAGCCACCTGGCTCACCTCGCTATTGACCTTTATATGGCTGTTCAGCCTAAGTCTTTCCAGTTCAACCGCGTTTTCGAGGTACATGATCTCCCTGTTTACGGGTATTTGTCCTTCATTACATTCATACAACTGATACCGCAACAGTTCCGAGAATTTGGCCAGGGAAACAGATGCTTTATCAGGATTTTTATGGATCAGAAAAAAGATGGAGTTGATGGTATTAAATAAGAAATGGGGATTGTACTGGTTCTTTAAAAAATTCAATTCCGTTTCCAGGTTTTCCTTTTCCAGCAGTTGCTGTCTTCGCTTTGTCTGGATCCAGTTTTTTGTAAGCTTTATACTCATAGCCAGGGTTGTGCTGGCCAACGTAGAGGGCAATGCGATGCTATAAAAATAATACAAACAGTAATTACCCGGGCCATAAAGGGCTTCAAAGCTTTTCCCGGTAACAAAAGCACCCAGGTAATAACCGGTAACAATAAGAGAAGCCGTGCCCAGGATGGTTATCAGCAAACAGGATATATAAAGTGTAAACCTGCTTTTTTCAAGAAACCGGGGTATTAAATAATACAGGTTGAAATAAACCGCTATTGCCTGCCAGCCCACATAGAACGAGAATTTGATGGCATAAGGTAAAATGATCATGGCACTGGCGGCTTTGAGAGGATTACCCAACGCCACTACCCACCATACATAATGATACAGGCACCAAAAGGGTAAATGGTAAAGCTTATATTTTATCAGCCAGTGCCGGTTTATTTTTACGATAGACATAATAAGGCCCCCTTCCTTTAAAGATACATTGATATTTAATCTTTAAGGAGAACGCCTGCCGGAACGGCTGAATTAATTGACCACCTACACAGATTTATATACAAACGGGAAAATGTTTCGATCTAAAGTAAGATCCCCATTGCCTTTTTACAACGGGGATCTTTATTATTTCTATTCCCACCATAAAAGAGGTGGTTGATTGGGGTCGGTTGAACTTTTAAATGGTCTATAGGCAGGTGGCGGCGCAATACCTGCCGGCAGGTTACTTACCTGTAAAGAAACTATCATACTGCTGAGCAGCTGCGCTGTATTGTATGAAATAGCATTGGGTTGAGCAACCCCATAATTGCTGTAACAGTCATCATACAGACAATTTACAGTAGCCGGATCGACAGTATAGAAAACAGCATTAAACCTGTTCGTTATAGCTGCCTGTTTAACATAGGCATAGCAATTATATACCGTATCGTTTGAAATACCATTCTGGTTCTCGACTATGAAGCCGGTAATACCTCCACCATAATTAGCAACGACAGAATAATTGCTGTAGCACATATTCAGGTGGGAAAAATAAATGGCTGCGGTTATTCCGCCAACCTCATCCGCTTCGAGTGTACCGTTAAATGAACAGCCGATAATCCGGCCATAATTGGTTTCACCGGCAATACCGCCTACCTCGGACCAGAATCCGGCAGCGGACTTTATACTACCCCGGGCAGAGCAATTGATAATATTGCCCCAGTTACTACCCGCAATTCCACCGCAAATACCAGGGCTGGTCGTTTTGATACCAGCAGCAGATAATTCCAGCCTTACGTTTTTTACGATTACCTCGTCGTCAATGTATGAGAATAAACCCACATAATCTAACGGCGAGTTCGCACCACGGGCGGGAGTTAAAATGGTCAGATTGGTAACCTTATAACCACGGCCGTCATAGTTAGCCGCCAGCGGATATTTAACCGGAGCGGTAGAAAATACAGTATCCGGAAAAGCAATATCCTGCGTCTGTACAAAAGTGTCTTTCAGATTATTACCGGTGAAATTGTTGATGGCCATCAGATCTCTGTAGGAGCGGATAATAAATTCTTCTTTTTTCGTAGTACCCGAAATGGTAGTAGCCGTTGCATTATTGAAACGGATATTTATGGTCAGGGTGCCGTCCTTATAATTGTACAGCGAATAGGGATTGATCGTAGCATTCCCCCCGTTATCTGTTTTTCCGGTGCCTTTAACGAGTGTGTCGGTAGTCTTTTTCATCCCATTGCTGCCGGCGATCTCCCAGGTAAAACTTGTGTTGCCGGTAGCATCTTTGATGGTAGCTAACGTCTCATTACCGCCCGACAAAAATAGTTTTACCAGGTCAGCAGTGCCATAACGCGACAATGTAAAAGTAGCTGTTGATTGAGGTGTGTTCGGTGGGTCCGTAATGACGTCATCTGTTGAACCATTTTTTTTACAGGCAAAAGTAGCCAACAGTAGCCCCAATGCACATAGGTAGGCGATTCTCATATGTAGCGTTTAAGTGAAATGAAAGATAATAAATACAACTGGTTAGTACAACCGTTATTTTTACATCAGCCCTTAACACAAATTTTCATGCATTTAAGAGCCCGTTTATCACTTATTTCATACCCCAGTTTAGTGGCCTCCTTAAAATCAGCACAGGCCCCTTTATCGTCACTGGTATTCATCTTTTCAATACCCCGCCAGTAATAGGCACTGCCGTCGGGCCTAAGTTCGATGGCTTTTGTATAATCACTGATAGCAGCCTGGTGGTTATTCAATTCATAATTGACATTTCCCCTTTCAAAATAGGCATCCCGGTAATTGGCATCGAGGGTAATTGCCTTGTTAAGGTCAGGCAAAGCGTCCTGGTACTTTTTCAGGTCCATTATAAAATAAGCCCTGTTGTAGTAATAATATGCATTGGTAGAATCTAACCGGATGGCTGTTGTAAGGTCACTTACACCGCCTTTGGGATCATTTAACCTGGCCCTCGCAACGCCCCTGAAACTATAGGCATCTGCGTTAGCAGCATCCAATTGAATGGCCATGTCCCAGTCCCGGATGGCAGCTTTGTAATCGCCCTGCATTTGCAGCAACAAGGCCCGGGTGTCGTAACTGTATTTGTAAGCCGGGCCTACTTCAATGGCTTTATTGCAATCTGCCAGTGCACCGGTATAATCTTTCAGGTTCTTTTTAACAATGGCCCTGTTGTGAAAGGCCCTTGCCGATTGCGGATCCAGCTTGATGGCCATGGAATAATCGTCTATGGCCCCTTTATAATCAGCAGCTTTACTTTTTGCATTTCCCTTTACAATATATTCTTCGGCAGTTTGAGCATGTAATTCGAGTAGGGTAAAAAAAGAAAAGATTAATAGTAATGATTTCATGTACTAACTTTTAATTATGAACATTGATGCAGAAAGATAAGATTTACATACATCATAGTTAACACAAAATCATATCCTAACTTAATCTAATCTATAAACGAATCAGCGCCTTAATTAAGCGGTAAGGTCTGTGGTGCTTCGTCGCCAAACTTTACTTTTACCACCAGGTTAAACGGCGCATAATATTGCGAAATGATCTTATAGATCTTTACTTTGCTTTGCTCGCGGTAGTCTTTATTCTGTTCAATCTGCTGCCGGGAGGTCGTGTACAGCTTTTTTTGCACGTCGGTATACGTTTCGTCGTCGGAGAACATGAACCAGCCCTTTTTATTGGCCGTTTCCATCTGGTCCAGGCGCAATTCGTAGCTCAGCAATTGCGTTGGGGGTAAGGTCACCACTACTTCTTTTTCACCCACCGCTACTTTAAAATTGTTTTCGTTCACATTCACGCCAAACTTGGCCGTGTAAGGTACCGTTACCCAGATCGTATTTTCAGCAAACATTTTACGGAAGTTATCTTCCCAGCCACCGTCGTTGGTGAGGTTGCTCCTTTTTATAGAGGCAGTTCCCTGTACTTCCAAACTGGCGAGCTCTGCAATTTCACGTACAATAAGGCTGTTAGAGAGCGTTCTTTCACTTACTACCCGGGCGCCGAAGCGTTGGCCCAGCCAAAACACCAGTACAATAGTCAATACCAATACGAGCCAGATGATCAGTTTTTTCATAGATTGTATTTTACAGTTGCCCCCATTTTCCACTGGCAACAACCGGCAAATTATGATGAAATTATTGAATTTGGAAACACCCCTGTTTTTACCCCTTAAACCACTGACGGTTGTCAGCTTTATTATTGTTTATCGCTGTCATGATAACACTAATTTAATGAACAGGCGTTAGTATGCGTTTTTAGGAGCGCGTTAACATTTACAACTATACTTTTGGGTTGTTGCCAATAACCAAACCCTTAAATGAGAAATTATTCCCTTTGTCTTGTCTTGATCCTGTACTGCCAGGTCATTTCATCGATCGCCCAATCACAACTACAAAAGATCTATCTCCATCCCAAAGCGTCCGGTAGTGAAAAGCAATCAAAATTTGTAGACTCTATCCGGTTTATCCCGCTGGAGATAAAAGACGATATTCAATTCAGGACGTATGCCGGCGTTGAAGCAACCGACAATTACTTCCTCTTAAAAGATTATTCCGGTAAAACAATTGCGCTGTATTCAAAGAAGGGCCGATTTATTAAAAAAATCAGCTATAAAAAGTTGGGCGATTTTTACCCGCAATACGACGAATTCAATAACCAGATCTTTTTCTTCGGAAGTAATAAAAATTATAAACTTACCTCGCGCGACAAGATAAAAATAAAACTGGCCTGGAGCAATCCGCGTAATAAAAAGTATTTCAGCAAGTACATCATCGACCTCAACGACGCATCACCCGTTATTAAAAAAGTCATCCCCCAGCAAAACGACATTCTATACGCCAATCAATATGGAGATGATCTGTATGCCATGGGCAGGATCAGCACAAGCGAATTGTACAAAGACAGCCTGGACTATGAGTTTAAAATTTACAAAGGCACCCAATTGGTAAAAGGTTATTTCCCTTACAATCGTATTAACGAACCCAGGTTTATATACAAAGAAGAAGGTGTTAGTTTTATAAAAACAGATACACCTGATATCCATATTGTTTCCCGCCCTTTTTGTGATACCATTTTCAAACTGGTGAATGATAGTTTACTACCTGGCTACCAACTGGTACTGCCTTTGGAAAACAGTTTGCCGGCCTGGTATTTTACCAGGCCTTTTAAAAATAAAACCGAACGGGATAATTTTGAACGCAACAACAGCTGGATGCTCCACCAGGTATATTCATTCTATGAAACACCGCGATTCATTTATTTCGGGGTAGGTTATCTCTATAATTACGAGACCTACATCTACCAAAAGCAAACCAATACCAGCTTCAAAACCAAAAATATCAAGTCGGATAGCAGTCAGTATAATTTGTCGCTCCTGGCAGATTATGGCATTTCACACAAGGCAGACAAATTCTACAAAGCCCAAAATGCCGGCGACCTGCTTACCTTCTTTGAAAAAAACAAGAATGTGCCGGTACCCCCTGATCTGGACAGTTTTATAAAAAGCCATCCACCCGCCACCACACCCGTGATTATTGAATTCAAACTCAAAAATTAACCTTGAAGCAGACCCTTCTTACCTGTGTTTTTATAACCCTGTCCGCACTTGCTTTTTGCCAAACCGGTAAACTAACAGGCTCGGTTATGGACGCAGCAACCAAAACACCCCTTGAGCTGGCAACTATAACTGTTTTCGGTCAGGATTCAGCTGTTGTTTCCTATAAGTTATCCGATAAAAACGGCCTGTTCACCATTGATAAATTACCGATTAAACGCAAATTGCTGGTAAGCGTTTCTTATACCGGCTATAGCAGTTTCCATACAGCCATTCAACAGGATACCGCAAAAACCGACACCCTCAACGCTTTATTGGAGCTAAGCAGTAAAGACACAGTGGTAGTAACCGCCGGCATTCCCGTTAAAATGAATGGCGACACCCTGGAGATCAACCCCGCCGCATTTAAAATGAAAAGCGACGCCGTGGTAGAGGAATTACTGAACCAGGTTGCCGGTATTACCATCTGGTCTGATGGCACCATAACCGTCAATGGCAAAAAAGTACAAAACCTGCTGGTTGACGGGAAGCCGTTTATGGGTTCTTCAGATCCCCGTGTGGCCACGCAAAATCTTCCAAAATCAGCGATCGATAAAATACAGCTTTACCAGGAATACGACCGTAGTAAGGTGGGGCAGCAAACCACACCGCAGGACTCCCTGCTCACCATGAATGTGAAGCTGAAAGAAGACAGTAAAAAAGGCTACTTCGGCAAAGCAGGCGCCGGTTATGGCACCCGGGACCGCTATGAGGCAGATCTTTCTTTTCAATTATATAATAAGAGGAGCAGTGCCGGTATAGGCGGGGGAATCAATAATATCAATAAAAGTATCGGTAACCTGCAGGAAATGTTTCAAAACAATACCTACCGGAATTACAACCCCAACTTATACAATGTAGGCCGGTTTGGCACCAATGGCATCAATAAAAACCATTCATTCGGCGGTGTGGTGGTGCATAATTTTATAAACTCCGAAAACAGCCGGCAAAACGACCGGCTTACTCTTAATTACAATAAAACAGGTACCGACGCGTACATTACCGATAAAACTTATCAAAGCATAACCACCAGCGGTCAATCGCAATTCAGCCAGGATGAGGGCGTACAAAACAACCAGCAGAACAAACATGATATTGGTATCAATTATTTAAAGACCAATAGTTATAACGATAACCTCGACGTAAATGGTACCGTAGGTACCAACAGGGAGAATGGGAACTCGTACCGTTCCGTGGAGGTAAGGGATTCTGCCAGTCAGTTACTCAGCAAAAGCCAAACTACTACAATAAACAACCAGCAGTCGGATAACGAATCGCTGCGGGTAAATTTTGGCAAAATGAATGAGGAGCGCCCTTTGACAAGTTTTGGTTCTACCTTAAATGCTACCCGAAGCAATACGGTATCAGAAAAAGATGTGATCAGTGATTTTGAGTCATTAACCGATATAAGTAAAAACCTGTACAACAACCGACACTACACCACAAAGAATGAACGGCTGAACGTAACCGGATATGTTGATTATTCAGGTTTTAAAAGGCTGGTGCTGGGGAGGTACAACCTGTTTGGTGTAAACCTCAGCCTTGGTCAATGGGTCAACTATACCCGGGAAACGAATAATACGGTGGTAACCGATTATGACACGGTAATAAAGAAGCGTAATTTCAACACCATCCTTTCCAACTATAACAAAAGAGAAGTGATTGAATACACGCCTTCGCTGTCGTTGTCAAAGGAAATTTTCAAGTGGGTCGACACCTATTACCACATTTTTTCCATGCAGTTCAAACTGCTGGATGATCTTAAAAACGACCGGAACACTTCCTCCTTTCAACAAAGGAACCTTGACCGTTCCTTCCAGTTTATCCGGTATGAGGGATCATTCCGGTACCAATACTTCAAACGGGAAAAATACCGGTATTACGGAATGCTCAATTATTCAAAAACGATGGAGTATCCTTCCATTGACAAGCTATACACCCTGGTTGACAATATCAATGCGTATGAGATCAGAAATGGCAATCCAAATCTTCGAAACACCATTAACCACGCCATCAGCCTGAATGGTGATTATAGTACCGACAATAAAAAATCGCTGTATGCAGTGAATGGTAATATTAATGGCAGATACAACCTGGCAATAGACCCCGTAACCGACAGCACCTTCTATGACCCTTCCGGTAAAAGGTATTATTATTATACAAATGCCGACAAAGCCACAACCCTCAGCCTGAATTACAATTTCAATATCTCCAGGAGGTTCAATAAAAACAACCTTCAGCTGATGTACAAAGGGGAATTCAGGACCGGCAAACAACCTAACTATATAGACACCCTGAGCAATATCAGTAAAACCAACAGTTTGCTTAATCAATTTACCCTTCAGTTTTCATTAAATTCGATCCTTATTCTTACTGCCGGGCAAACTATCCAAACCAATAAAACCACGCCCACTGCTGCCGGGCTCAGTTCTTTTCAAAATATTAGTAATACGTCAAAGTTCGGGTTGGTTGTCAATTACCCGGCCGGGTTTACGCTGAGCAGTACGGCCGATCGCATCTCCAACTCAAACCTCGATAAACCTATTGTTCTCTGGAATGCGTTTGCCACCTACCGGTTTATGAAACAGCAGGGTGAACTGAAATTTTCGGCCATGGACATCCTGAAAAAATACCAGAATATCAGTAACAGTGCCAATCAGTATGGTACCAGTACCCGAATCACCAATGGATTGCAGCAATATTTCCTGTTGACGTTCTCCTATTATCCACGAAAATTTGGCAAAATGGAGTTTAAAAAGAAATAAAGCCAATTGACGCGGTCAGTATTATAAACCAGACGAATAGGCATGAAATACTGACCTTGAGCAGGAAATTTTTCAATGTATCTATTATCATTTACATTTACTTTCTTAATTTAATATCCTTCCCAGGTCTCCCTATCTGTTCCCTTATTTTTCAACTTTAATTATACTATTACACCAGTATCAGGATTTAACATATTGGTCAGGTAGTGGTATATATTACTGCATATACATAAAATAAGGTTTATGAATATTCTTGGAATCAATTACTATTATCACGACTCCACTGCGTGTATCGTATCCGATGGTAACCTAATTGTTGCAATCGAAGAAGAACGAATCACCAGAAAAAAGCACTCCACGGAATTTCCCATTAATGCCATTGCTAAATGTATGGAAGTGGCCGGGTTAAAAGCAGCAGACATTGATCATGTCGCCATTTCTGTAGACCCCACCCTGGGCATGGGAAAAAAGATTTTTTATGGTCTGAAGAACCTGCGTCGTAGTCGCCAATTCATCTGGCAGGAACTACTGATGAATTTGCTTTGGAAGCGCAAGCGTTTTTCCAACTGGTACGGAACCCTTTTCAAGGAAGGACATAAACCTCAGGTTCATTATGTTCCGCATCACCTCTCACATGTGGTAGGTACATTTTTAATTTCACCTTACGAAAGTGCTGCGTTATTATCTGTAGACGGTTCGGGTGAATGGGCAACTACGTATATGGGCAAAGGGAAAGGCAGCAGTTATACCTTTTTCAGACAGGACTATTTTCCTATGTCGCTGGGTTCGGTATATGAAGCAGCTACGCAATTCTGCGGTTTTATTCCCAATTATGACGAGGGAAAAACAATGGGGCTTGCACCGTTAGGCAACCCGCATACCTTTTATGATAAGGTGTCCCGGATCTTTTGGATCAACGACGATTTGTCGATAGGCGTAGATCTTAGTTATTTCCGGTATCAACGGTATTCCCAGGTGCGGTTCAGTTCCAAATTTGTTGAAACGTTTGGCGAACCCCGCGATAAAAACAAACGGGCCAAATTCGAACAGCATCACCTGGATATAGCAGCGGCCTTTCAGTTACACCTCGAAGAATGTATGCTTAAACTGGCACGCGGGTTACATAAAAAAACAGGGGAGGAGTACCTGGTCCTTTCCGGTGGCGTGGCACTTAACAGCGTGGCCAATGGCCGCATTGTTCGGGAAAGCGGTTTTAAAGACATTTACCTGATGCCGGCAGCCGGGGATAATGGAACGGCGCTGGGTGCCGCTTACTACGTGTACAATTGCATCTTAAAAAACAAACGCGGTTTTGTACATATAGATCCGTATGTGGGTCCTTCTTATAGCAACAAGGAGATTGAAGCTATTATCGCAACCTGCAAATTGTCGGCCACCCACTATACCAATATAGAAGAGAAGACGGCTGAAATTTTGAATGAGGGAAAAATTATAGGGTGGTTTCAGGGAGGTATGGAGATCGGACCACGATCGCTCGGTAATCGCAGCATCCTGGCCAATCCAACCCTCAAACACATGAAAGATAAAGTGAATGCGGAAGTAAAACACCGGGAGGCATTTCGTCCCTTTGCGCCTTCCTGCCCCATAGAGGACGTTCCGAAATACTTCGAGCAGCATGTAGCTGATCCCTTTATGTTGAAGGTGTGCAATGTGTTGCCCGAGAAACGCGATGCAGTTCCTGCCATTACGCATTTGGATGGAACGGCCCGTTTGCAAACCATTCATAAGGAAACGAATATCAGGTTTCATACCCTGTTGAAAGAGTTTGAAAAACTGAGCGGTGTTCCGGTGTTGCTCAATACAAGCTTTAATGTAATGGGCGAACCGATCGTTGAATCTCCCTATGACGCCATTCGATGTTTTTTCACTACGGGACTGGATGTTTTGGTACTGGGTAATTACATTATTGATAAAAGTAATTTAGGAGCCAATGCCCTCAAGGATCATAATAAATTCAGTCAGTCTATTTCTCAGGGAGCGGTATCATTACCGGCCATTCCTGCTACGGTTATCAGCAGCATAATATCTTTATGCGTAGACGTTTTATAGTTGTGTGGTGACTTGAATTAACAGTAAAAGGCAGCTTGTGCCGATCATTTGATCAACACAAAGCTGCCTTTTTCCTGGATCACAGCTCCTTAAAACGGAATAAATGTATTGTCCTTTTCATTGGCATCCACAAATATGCCGCCATCCAGTTTAAGCGTTTTTACCTTTTTTCTGGTTTTGATATGTACGGTTATTGCCTGTTGATTTTGTTCCCAGACTATGGGCGTTTGGTGAAAGCTTTCAGTAGATCCATCGTCATAAGTAGCGATCACATCAAAAGGAACAGCAAACCCGCCAATGTTGTTAATGGACAGCGCATATCCTTTGCTGGTTTTATCAGCTTTGGTAAGTGCCAGATCGATGTAACCGGTTGTATAGAACCAGTTATGGAAGAACCAGTCCAGCTTCTTTTTAGCACCTTTTTCCATTGAATAAAAATAATCCCAGGGAATAGGATGTTTGCCATTCCAGTTATTCATGTAATTGTGCAGCGCCTTCTTAAATAATTTATCACCCAGCATATCCTTCAGGGCCAGGTAACTCAGCGAAGGTTTGCCATAGGCATTGTTACCACCGCCAAAGGTAACATCGGGACTGGGGGTAATAATAGGATTTTCTTTTGTATGGGGGCCATGCGTCCACCGGTCAACGCGGAATGTTTTATAAAACGCATCGGCGGCTTTTTGTCCTTTCTCGGCTATGCCAATCAGGTATTCAAAAGTGGTGGCCCAGCCTTCGTCCATAAACGCATAATAGCTTTCATTGGTACCCATGTAAAAAGGGAAATAAGTATGCGCCTGCTCGTGGTCCTGCACCAGCTGGGCAAAAACGAGGTCCGGGGAATGAGAGTCATTGATCATCATGGGGTATTCCATATCGGCAAACCCCTGAAACGCATTGGACTTTGAATAAGGGTAAGGGATTCCGGGCCAGTTATTCGAAAACCAGGCCAGTGAATTCCTGCCAAACTGTACCGAATGATGAAAATCGGTGGCTGAATCGGCGAAGGCGGCCTGCATACTTACCCGACGTTTGGTTTTATTATCAACGATAACACTGGCAGCATCCCAATCGTAATGGTCACTGATGCCGATTGCGATATCGCTTATATTAGTTGCCGTCCATTTCCACGTATTACGCGCATTTTGTGTAGTAACTTTTTTATTGCCCCAATCGGCCGGGGTGGCCACATGGATGGTAGAATCGCTTGTCATGGATTGTTGCAGGCGTGCGGCAATGGCCGGTTGTAACACGTCAGCAGGGTTTTGCAGGGTGCCGGTAGCCCACACCATAAAATTGGCAGGTACAGTAACCTGTACCGTATAGTCGTTGAAATCGTTATAAAACTCAAGCGAACCATAATGGGGTTGGGTATCCCAGCCTTTATAATCGTCGTATACAGATACCCGGGGATAAAAATAAGCGAGGTAATAACTGGCTGAATCTATGATCCCATCGCGCGCAGGGCTGTGCAACAGGGTATAATGCCAGGTAATGTTGAGCTTTACGGAATCGTGCGGCATCAGTGGCGCCGGCAAATTCACCGGTTGATTGGTAAAAATTGCTTTGGCGTTGTCCCACTCCAGCTTTTTACCCTGCACCATGATCTCGTCGACTTTGATGGCGCTGGCCTCGCGAAAATTCATGATCAGCTTCATATTCAGGCTGCTCAGCGTATTGGGACTGTTATTAAAATAAACAATTTCCTCCACACCTCTAATGGTGCTGTCTGGCGGCATTACCGTCAAATTGATCGCGTAACGTCCATGGTTTTGCCAGTAGTTTTTACCAGGTTTACCGTCTGGAGACCGGGTACCACTATCGTAGGCTTTTTGAATTTCGGCAGGTATGGTCAGCGTTTGCGCACCGGACTGCAGTGCCAGGAAAAAGGTAGCCAGGAGGATTAATTGTCGTATCATAAATTACAGTAAAACTGTAAAATAAGTGGTAATCTGTTCATTTTCAAAAAATAAACTGGGGGATTGGGCATTTTAGTGTAAAAGCGGTAGCACCGCATTGAATCCTCTTTGGGTGCTCTTTGCGCTTTCGGGATTGGAAAAGCAATTGAAAACCCACCGAGGATCCATCGAGGAAAACGGGCATAGCGGAATTCCTGTTATTCAGGAATCCACCATTCCCATAATTTGGTGTTGCCGTATTTTATCAGTTTGCCCATACCCTTCGACCCATATTCACAAGGATCTCCGGGTACCCATCCCGGTATCGCTCCCGTATTGTAACTGACTTTGTTAAAAGCGGGCGACTGTTGTAAACTGAGTTCAGTGGCTTTACCCAGGTAGGTACTTAATCCGCCTGCCAGCACACTTCTTCCCAGAATATTGAATCCTTTTCCGTCCCAATCCCAGGTATTGGTATGAGGATTGTATTTTTCCAGTACCTGGGTTCCTCCATCCTTTAAAACGCTGCCGATACCTTCAGACAATGCTCCTTTTGTCGAAGAAAAGAATCCCACTTTCCCTCCTGTACCAAAAAGTTTATCTACTTCCCCTGACATATATTCTGATGAAAATCCCACATCCAGGGAAGCTAAAAACGAATACCCGGCTATAAGCCCGAACGCGCCCCAGTCGCTGGCATCATGAATCTGTTCCTTGTGTTCGTATAGAGCTGGTATGTCCGCTAAAGCGTAGGACCGAATAAAGGTCTTCGCTGCCTCTCTTTCGGCGGCTGCTCCTGCTTGTGTTGCTACTCGTGCTCCTGCCAGGCCGCCACCCATTGTCAGGTAGGCCCCCTCAGCAATGACTGCGCCTGCAGCTCCGCTTAAAAATGCTTTGCCGCCCCAGTCCCCTTTCTCAAGGCCATAACTCACATAACCTATTACAAAACCTACGGCGGCTACAGCTACATCATCCCAGACATAATATCTTCCGTTGGGGTCTCTTCCTTTCAGCCAGTTGTTGCCCATGGCCATGTAGGGGCTGGCAAATTGCGCTGCGGGATCCTGTGTATGCCATCTTCCAATCTGCTGATCATAATATCTTGCACCGAAATCATATTCTTCCAGACCCGTTCCATCATTAAACTCCTGGTTTTGCATTTCCATGCCCTGGTAGTGATTGAAATTCGCCCCTTTATTCCATGCACGATCGCTGATACCGGCCATGGTCAGGCCCACCGGATAATAATGGGTTTCTTCCACCAGGGGACCGCGCTGGTCTACTACCTGCAGGTTATCAAAATATACATCAATATTACTTTCGTTGCTGCAATAAACGTACAGGTAGCCGTTAGCGATCATGGGAAGGTTCAACTGGCTATGCGATTTAACCATATCACCGGTACTGCTCACCAGGTCGGTGCCCATACTAACCGGCACAAACTGGTCGTTGAACAAAATCCAGTTGATGGCTGCTTTGGGCGATACGGTGGGATTGGTTGGACCGGGAGTGCCATTCAGCAGGCTGGTCAGCGGTACGGTAGTGGCAGCGGTGTTGTTCAGCACGCTGCCCGTGGCTGCTCCGTGGCTGCCGGCAAAAACAGCAGATGTTCCGGCAAAGGCATTTACCAGGCTGCTGAGCACCGAAGCTATCGGGAAGGATGCCGGCGTTGTACCGGTATTGTGCCAGATGCTTTTGCCCAAAATGGATATTTTGTCGCCGGCCATGACTTTAAGGGTTATGCCCAATCCGAATTTATCACCGGTTTGCCCGTTCAGTTTGTATACCTGTGTGCTGGTGGCATTGGGGTTTGGATTGCCGGGATTGGATATACCGTTGTTGTCGTCATAATTGCCCGCAGCAGGCCACCAGGCAAGGGATGAAACCGGAATAACATGGGCGGCATCGTTAGTGATGTTATAATAGTTCTGCTCCTGGCCGATGATGGTGGCGGATTCCAAGGTAACCGCCGGATAAATATCCTGCTGCACCTCATCGGTCAATACCATACGCACGTTGTTCACCTGGTCGCGGATAAAATAATCAAATACAAAGGCCGGGTTACCACTGGCTGATACCGGAAGAAAACGTATTCTCCCTTCCTCATGCCTGATAAACTGCAGGCGATCGGTATATTGCAGGGATGCCAGTGCCGTATTGGTATAAGAAAGGCTTTTGTATACAAAACCGCCTATATAGGTAGTGGTAGTGGTGATGCCGGTATTATTGCTGACGCCATTGAATACAACAGCCGCACTGTCTTCCGTAGTGATTTTCTGCAGCTTATTTCCCGCGGCATCATAGATGTATTGGATCGTACCTTTATTAGTAACGCTCACCTGTTTGGGCAGGTCGAGGTAATTGTAAGCAATCGCAGGGATGGCACGGTTCACATCGCTGGTCACATTCCCGTTGGCATCATAGCCATAATCCACGCTGGTGGCAGTTTTGGAACCCGTATAATGGAAATCGCCCAGTATAGTCTGTGGCGTATTGGTATTATAAGCGCTGTTATCAATAACATGCATCAGCCGGTTGCTGTTATTGTTATTCAGGTAAGTATATGCGAGACTGTCCGTTTGCCGGGAGCCGCCCGGCAGCCAGCCTTTCTGGCTCATGGCGCTGATGTTCCCGTTGGCATCATAAGACATGCCGCTTACGCCAAAATCTATACCCGCGGATTTGTTGAACTGGGCCCCGGCCTGCTGGTTAAAATCGGCAGCGGTCAGCCTGTCGACTTTATCATAGCTGTAGTCATATTTTCTCAGCTGGTTATCCCCTTTGCTTTTCCATACCGTTCCGGCCACGTTTCCATTATAAGAAGCCAGCGTATAATTGCCGATGGTTTGTCCATCACTGCTCATAATGGCCGTTTTATCGTACCCGAGATCAAATCCAAAATAATTGGTGCCGGAGGAAGCCGATTTGGCAAAGGACCTGTTGATGCCCAGTAACCAGCTCCTGGCATTGTATTCATAAGAGAGGGTCTCCATACCCGCGCCCAGTGTCTTTTGTTTTAACTGGCCCAGTTCATCGTATTGGTTGGTAAGAAGGGTTACCGGGGCTGCATTCACCGTTACCCCGTTAATTGTACTGTTCACCGTTTTCGTAACGGATAGTAGTCTGCCCGCGGCATCATAGACCATTGCACTGGCCACCAGGTGCGTTTGGGCATTGGCGCCATTTTTATTATGCACTACCAGGGTTCTCAGTAGTTTGCCGTTCCAGCCATACTGACTGGTGGCAATGTCTTTTCCCCCGGTGATATTATTGCTTTGGGATTGTATAATTCTTTCATGGTCATCATAAATATTTGCGGTGTAGAGTTTTGGGGCAGAGGCACTCAACACGGCTGTCATACGTCCCGTTACCAGTCCGTGGCGCAGGTTGCTTTGTGTAAGGGGAGTAGCATAAGCAGGTGTGCTGTTATAGCTGGTAATAAAATAATTGTTGTTGCCGGTATAGGTCTGGTCAAGCGAACCGGAAAGGGTAGTGCCCGGCACCCAGTTATAATTGTCATAGAAAGTATTGGTTAAAGTGGTGAGGCTGGAGCCTGCGGGCAAAGGACTGTTGATGCCCTGGGCTGTTACGAATTGCTGTAACTGGGTGAGGGTACCGGTGTAGGAAATGGTTCCTGTCGTCACTGGTCTGTCCAGTGCGTCATAGAGGGTACACAGCCATTGTGCATTTGCCCGCATATTGCCGTCTTCCACCATCACCAGCCTGTTGCGGACATCGTATACCATCCATACTTCGCCCTGGCTGCCGGCAGCCGTACCGGGTGCTTTTTGAATGATGGGCCGGTTCAGGAGATCATATTCACAGCGATAACAAAATTCGTCGGCAAGGGTTTGCGTAATCCCCCATGTTCCGTCAATTTGCTGCACCACGGCCGGCGGTATAATAAAGCGCAGGTTGCCATAGTCATCATACACATAATAAGTGCAAAGCCAGCCGGCATGCGGGCTGCCCGTTGTTCCGCTGTCGGCAGCGGCTGTATTTTGTATCTTCTGTAAAATCACCTGGCCGTACATGTCTTTATAGTCAATACGCTGGTGTCCCTGTTCATCGGTTGCGATTGATTTATACAAACGGCCTTGTGTATAAGCACCCGTGCTAACAGGCAGGCTTCCGGGGGCAGCCGCGATATCCCAGATGCGGACGTTATCGGTGGTAGTGTTGGTCAGCGACCATTGCTGTACCGCATGCTCAGAGGTGGTCGATTGACTGCCTGCCCAATTGAGACCGGGTGAAAAAGTGCTGAGTACCCTGTTAAGCGGGGAGGCTTCATACGTGTTCCGGCTGTAAGCCCAGTTCAGGTGGGCAGGACCCGTATTGGTTTCTCCCGGCTGGCCATTTAGCTGGTTGTTGTAAAAGGCCACCTGTTGCTGAAATGGATCGGTCTTAAAATTGCCATCATTGGTAATATCACCGCTGGTGGCTGCATTGGATACAAAGGGCAGGTATCGTACCTGTTCCCTTCCAAAGGTATCATACACAGAGGCCGTCACCATATCATTGCCTGAAGGACTTGTTTGTTTAACGACTGACTGTAGTGGTCTGCCAAAGCCATCAAAGTATTCTGTCGTTTGTATTACTTCCCGGGGCGTTTGACTGCCTGAGAGCAGATCGGTTTCGCTGCTTATTGGTTTGCCGGGTATCCATTTCCGGACGACATTACTTTTCATCGTACTGCTATAAGGCGCAGGGGGTGGTAGTTGTGCAGTTGTCGTTCCGCTCACGAAGAGCAGGCTGCCTGTCAATAAACTGCTGATACAAAGTCTCCAAAACATATAATTATTTTTTGGGGATGTACAATTGATTTTATCAGGGCGCTCCATAATAAGTATAGTTGATGCCTTTAAAAGTTGGGCTTCCGCTGAACATATTGGCGGTAAGGGTATAGGTACCCGCAGGCGCATTGGTAATGGTTACGCTTTCGGGGAAGCTGCAGGGCGTCGTAGATCTGGCGGCACATAAGTTGCCGCTTTTTGACGTGGGGCCCGACAGCGAATAGCTAATCGCATAGGTTGATGGCGGACTTGCATCAATGGTCAACACAATATTTCCTACAATCGTGGTGGTGAAGGTCACAGAGTTGGAAACACTCATATTCAAATCACCAAATTTTCTTACCTGTGTTGTGTTGCAGGCGGCATTGGTATTGGCATAGTTCTGACCATTGGCATTGATATCGTTGGTGGCTTTCTGATCGGCATCTGCCTGGCTGACAAGGGAATTATATTGGCCGGCGGCTATTGTATAGGCAATGGTACCTCCGGCATAACCTGGCAGGCAATTGTTGCGGGTAAAATTCCTGCTCTGCGCCACATTATAATAAATTAATGTGCAGGTTCCGTTGGTATTGGCATAGGCTTGCCCGTTGGTTGCAATATCATTTTGGGCCTGCTGGTTGGCGTCTGCCTGGCTGATGGAAGAAGTGTACGTTCCTGCGCCAACAGTATAAGTTGCCGTGCCGGCCATATAGCCGGTGCCACAGTTATTGCGCGTGTACGTGCTGCTTTGCAGGGTATTGGCATAAGAGGCGCCCACAGGGCAACTGACAGGTTGACCGGCGTAGGAATAGCATAATTTTGAAACAATGTTTTTATCCTGGTCCCTGGTAATATTCAGCCGCCCAAAACCATCATACTCATAGGTTTTTGATAACCCGGATGGGTCAGTTTCGCCTGTCATTCCGGTAAGGCAATTGTAGGTATTGGTTGTCAGCAGACCATCGGCAGGAAAGATCCGCACATCGTCTATTATTCCCGGCAGGGTGGCCGATCCGGTATACGCCTGTTGGTTCATCACCCATTTCCCGTTTGCCCAATTCCAATACTGGAGAATATAGTTACGACTATCGGGCAGGGGAAAATTAACAACGTAGCTATTGGGATTGCTCCTGTAATAACCATTCCCCGTATGCGCACTGCCGGTAAGCGGCGCGGGCGAATCTTCAAACCCTTCGTAAAAAAAGCCTTTGGTGACCGTGGTAACGCCATTCAGCACGGGATAGGTATAGTTAATGCCCCGCTCAGCAGGGTTACCATCGCTGATAAAATAAGAAATGGTGTAGTTGCCGGCAGGCATATTGGTTAAAGTCACGGATTCCGGGAAAGAACAGGCGGCGGAGGTACGGGTGGCGCATAAAAATCCGGTGCGTGAGGCGGCTCCCGACAAAGTGTAACTGAGGGTGTATGTATTTTGCGGACTACCGGCAGCGGTCAGTACAATATTTCCGGCAGCCGTGGCGGTAAAACTTCCAGTCGTAACGGAACCCAGGATAAAACCTGACTGTGAACCAACGCTCGTTGAGGCAACATATATATTTTCAGCATTGACCGCAGTGGCAACCGGCAAAGAGGCATTGTACCCATACAGGTAAGCCGTGGTTTTACCACCCGCCATCCGCGACGAGACGAGGTTGGAAGTAGATGGATCATACTTGAAAAATTGCTGCCGGGTGAGCGTAGTGCCGGTATATTGATCGGTATTGGCCAGGTATACCCTGGCTTCCGTTCCATAGGTTGTTGCACTGTAAACATGGTGCAGCTGGTGTAGCACGCCGTTCCTGTTTTCTATCAGGTGTACCGGCACATTTTTACGATTGGCGGCCGACAGGGCACTGATGGCCTGTTGCTCGGCCGAGCCGGTGGTAACCATGGGAATGGAAATGTCATCGGCGTGATACATTGTTCGTATATAAGAAAGCCCTTTTGAGTCTGTGGTAGTAACGGATTGGATTAGCCGGTTATTGGCAGGGGAATAAGTATAGGCTGATGTGGTTTGCACAAACTTAGACCTGGTTTTCTGATCATATTCTTTTTTAATCGTTTGGGTAAGCCGGTAATCCTCTGCATTGGTATAGTAAATGCCAAAACCGGTTTGCCAACCGCCAAAGTTATTGACAAAAGCGCCTATCCTTAACATCCGGTAACCCCGGGCCTTTTGAGCGGAAGGGGTGATGGAAGCATACGTATTGATTATTTGGGTAACGGTATCACCAGACGCAGTATACATGGTCTGGTTGTTCAGCAATCCCCGTTTATAAGAGAGGCTTGCGGTGGAAATAAAAGAAAAAACATTGGTTGCACCGGCCATCTGCTGGTTCACCACATCAGACAGATTGGGATCGTTAAAATTGGAAAACGAAGATATAGTATATCCACCACCGTTTGGCTGACTTACTTTGACCGATGAGTAGCCCACGAAGTTTCCGTTCAGGTCGCTGGTAACATAAGGCGATTCTGAAAAAAAGATAGAGGCGTTGCTGAAATAAAAACCAAGCTGATCGTAATAAGTACCAAAAATCTGACCGGTAGAGCTCCCGCTGTTATCTGTATAAGAATAAATAGTGTTGAGCGTATCGCCGCCGGATACCGTTCGGGAAATTTTGCTGACCCGTAGGCCGCCTATTTTGCGCGTGCCCGCGCCCCTGTAATCATTCAGTTCATAGGTAAGCTTCCAGGTGCTGCCTTTTAGGTCTGATACCGAGGTGAGTACATCTGTTGCGGCCATCACCAGGTTGGGTTCGCGTATCCGGTTAACGTTGGTCCAGTAATCCGATGGATTGGAATAATAGACCGATGTGGAGGTGGCCGAACAATACCCCCAGTAGTCAAAGGCGCCCGATTTCCGGGAGGGCAGTATGTTGGCCTGGTTGTACATAAAGGCCGCCATTGTAACGGGCGTAGCCGTTGCCGTGGTATTTCCGGCAACCGTAATATCATCAAGCCTTAGCCGGAGTATATTGGCATCGGCCGAAGGGCTGCCAAAATAGCCGGTATTGAAAGTGTAGGTCTGTATTATCTTGCTGATGGTGGAAGACAATTGCGGGTCATATTCTTTTGCTGTAATGCCTGTCAGCCTGGCGGCATGTTTATCATCCTGCCTGTCATAGGCATAACTGAATTCGATTTTACCCAGGGCTGAAGTGATGGAGGAAATATATTTTGGATTATAAACAACACTTACCTGAGGCGTTGAATCCATGGTAGTCTGCAGAATACTGTTAACAGATTCCGTAAACTGGTAATGATAAAGTGTGTCGTTGCGATAGGAGACATCGCTGCCCGAATAAGTCATGTAAGTAAATGTTACCAGGTCTTTTGCATTCCAGGTAACAATTTTGTCCAGGTACCAGGTGGAGATGAAACTGCGTGCTGTTCCGTAAAGCGTGGTGCCGGTAGATTCAACAGAGGCGGAACTGCTTCCGAAATAATACCGGTTTCCCTGGTCATCTGTTACAATGAAACTATTGGCTGAGCTATTATAACTGATATTAATCCCGTTACTATTGGAAACAACCGGCTGTCCATTGCCATCCAGCACAAACTGGAAAGCAAAAAAGGGTGTTTTTACATAGAACAGATCCGGCTCGCCATCTGCGGTCGGAGCATTGGTGCTGGTGTTTATACCGGTCAGGGCAAAGGCGTCGTCTGTGCTCATGCTTCCCAGGTCCCCGGTGCTCCAGCCGGCCCAGGCAGCCAGCTTGTTACCCCAGCCTCCGCCAATGTATCCATTGAATTGTTCATCAGGAAACCCCCTGACCACCCTGGAAATATTACCGCCTGCATCAAGCTGCCATCCAATTCCGGCGCAGCCGGCGTATTCCTGTAGTTTAATGCCCCGGCCACCGGTATAATTCAACGAAACTGGAATCGTCAGTTCTTTCGAAGCCAGGTTACATATCCCGATATGCACCTGCGCTGTTCCGGTATAGAGGTCAACATCCACATTGGCATCTGCCTGGGTGGTGGCAGTTTTTCCTGAAAAACTATTATTGGCGGAAGGGAATGCCAGTGCATTGGTAAATGACGATTGGGCCAATAGCCCATAATGTGCAGGTAGCAACCATAGCAGTAAAAGCATTTTTGACAGGAGCGGACAGACATTGCCCTTGCGGGAATGAGAATAACTCATAAAAAAAGGTTTAATGGTCAGGAGTAAGTCCGTAAAGGACTTGGGCACGATGTGATAATAAATCTACGAAGCTGGTTTGTAATATGATGTGGGACCAATAAGTGATGACGATGCCAATGAGCAGTACAATAACGGCAGCTATAAGAAATATAAAATGGCAGGCATGTTTAAAAAGCTAATACTCGTTCTGTTTTGAATGATAGCCGGATAGTTTATCCAACTATGCAGTGCATCGTCCATAAATCTTTCTTTTTTAAAAATCGGGCAAAATTACTTGCAGCTTTGTGGTTTTCTGCATCCTGTATATTTAGCATTCAACGATATGGGTGAAAACACCCTTTTTTATCTTTCCAAATGTTAGTAATATCGATAATTATAGTTCGAATGTATTACAATACCGTGCTGCGCTACTTAAATCAACCTACACCCATTCTGATAGATTCCCCCGCATCCCTTACAAAAAAGTCTGATCTGTAACTCCTCGCCTGATTCAGTATTAACAAGCACTCACCTCATATGGTGATTGTTAGTAGTTTGCTGTTATGATAGCTTTACTAAAATACAAAGTAACCTATGCGATATTAAAAAATGTCTGCAAACCTGAGTATACTGGTGAATTCACCAACAGCACCGGCATGTGAAAAAATAGAATTTTTCCATGCCGACAGTTGGAACACAGATGCTGAAAAGCAGCTCATCGCCCGTATGCAGGAAATGTTGTACATCTTTAAAACAATAGCCGCTGCTAACATCAGCATCGAGGTAAATATAGAGGTAACCGATGCAGACAACGCCCGCCTTCAGATCGCTAAAAAGATCAATAAACAACAATTCGCCCTGCAGGAAAATTTATCACTCCGGGAAATTGAAGTCCTGGGATTGATCATGCAGGGTTATACAAACCAGGAAATTGCCGATAAATTATTCGTGAGTTATGAAACGGTAAAATCCCACCGCAAAAACATTCTTCAAAAAACAGGTACCAACAACACAGCCGCCTTAATTAATCATTATCACCAGACATTTTTCGACAAGCCCTGAGATTCCCCCTTTCGGGGGATTGAAACCAGGGGTTCATGATCTGTACATTTATTTTAAATAATACTGCAGAGTATGAATTACTATGAGTCTAACGGTCAGTCGTTCGAACTGTCCGAATTTGAAACGCCATTTGCCGATGTAACTATAAAAAGAGAAGCGGAACATCAACCACTGCAATTTTCCGGTGAACAGTTCTATACAGAAATGGAAAGTCCTTTCAGACAGGGTTTTGAGCCGGAATCAACCGCCCAAAAGCACGCCCTGGCAGGCGACTTTGTACAATTGACCGGTGAGTTAAACAGCCAGGAGTTCAATAACAATCTCTATCAGCTGGCTGCCGAACTGGAAGCACATTTCAGCAGCAAGATCTCCGATGAAACGGCCATGGGTGTCCAATATGTGCCCTTTGTAAACCAGGAGGCGCAACAATATTTCGAACCGCTGATCGGTGAAACAGAACGGGCACTTGACCGGGTAAGTCAATACTTTTCAGGCAATAACCTGGCCGGGCATTCCGAAGCCGAACTGGAACAGTTTTTCAGCCAGCTGGAATCACCTGCTGGTTATACGCCGGCACAGGAAGACTTCTTCAAATCTGTTTTTAATAAAGTAAAATCAGTCGTTAAAAAAGGAGTGGATCTGGCAAAAAAAGGGATCAGTGTGGTGGGAAAACTGCTTCCCATCAACCTGGTACTGGATAAACTAAAGGGCATGATCCGTCCCTTACTGCAACGGGTGTTGCAATTTGCCATAGGTAAACTGCCGAAACAATTGCAGCCACATGCGCAAAATCTGGCCAAAAGATTTTTGAATCTGGAGAGTGAGAATCCGGAAAATTATGATGAAGCCACTACGGGTGGAGAACTGGAAAGCATTCAAACCGAATTTGATAATTATATTGCCCAACTGGCGTTTGCGCACGATGAAGGCGAAGCCGAACAGCTGGCATCAGATTATGAACACAGTTCAAATGATCTTAGCCGTGAGTCTTATGAATCGAACACACCTTCGCTGGAAGCGGCCCGCCAGCAATTGGTCGACGACCTCAAAAATCTAAGGGAAGGAGAGAACGCCACACCAGCCATTGAACGATTTATACCGGTGGCCATCATGGCCCTGCGTCCCATTATAAAAACGGCCATCTCCATCATTGGCCGGCAAAAGGTCATCAATTTCCTGGCCGGACTGCTGGCCAAACTGGTTCAGAAATACGTCCCCCGCGAGGTGGTGCAACCGCTTGCTGCCAACATTATAGATATCGGCATGACCGCCATTGGTTTTGAGACCTACGAAACCGGGCGGCCCGATGTAGGTTATGAAGCCATTGCAAATACCCTGCAGGAAACTATCCAGAATATGGGCTCGTTAAATGAAGAACTTTTCAGCAACGAACAAGCCCTGGCAGCAGCAACCCTGGAAGCGTTTGAAACCGCTGCCGCCAATAACTTCCCCGCCCAGTATATCAAAAAACATTTATTGCCTTCGGGGGTGCAAGGCATCTGGATCCTTAAACCACGCAAAGGGCCTAAAAAGCTGTATAAAAAATACACCCAGGTTTTTACCACTACTATTGAGCCTAAAATGGCCCGGGTAATAAAAACTTTTGGCGGAGTACCGCTCGCCAATTTCCTGCGTGATAGTTTAGGGCTGGATGTTACCAAACCCATTCAGGCCCGGGTTCACTTGTACGAATCCATTCCCGGCACACAGTTGAGCCACATCAGCAACCATGAAAAAAAGGTGACTGGTCTTTCAGTCAATTATGGTTATGTACAATTGCATCCCCTCACCATTTGTACCGCCGCCATCCTCATCAAAGAACCCTGCCTGGGTTCTGAAACACCTGCCGCGTTTACGGTGAACCGTAATAAGATCGGCGTAGGGCAACGTTTTTATTACCTCGAAATAAATGGCGCCCGTTTACGGGTGGCGCCGCCAGCGCCAAAACCGGCCGCCAAAGACCCGGGAAAAGACAAGCCAAGACCGCTGATGCCCCTCGAAAAACCGGGCGATAAGCCTGCACTTAGCAGCGATATTCAGGGCGTGATCAATTTCCCCAAAGCCGAGATCCGGCTCAATTATTTCTTCAGTGAAGAAGAAGCCAAAACGGTAGTCGAAAAATTAAACAAGAGTGATTATTTCGGTGCAGCATACAGCATCCGGTATTCTGTTCGAAATGTGTTGAATGGCATTCTGTTGAATAATGTGGGCACCAAGGTAAAGATCATTCATGAAGCCATACCCGAACTCTATCTTGAAAATATCCAGGACAAACAGGAACAATTCCTGGCAGCTGCAGGTAAAGAAGCCATGGGCAAGATCGTAGGGGCACTGATTGAAAAAATTGCAGAGGCCGCTTACCAGGGAGTAGTCAATTATTTTAAAGCAAGGGCAGTTGAATTCAAACAGGCGCAGGCCGAACAAGCTGATGGGGTAACCGTAAAGATCATTTATGTAAATGTACCAGGCATGTCAAAGATCGCTGCCGTGATCAATGCCCTACGTGGCACCTTCTCTGTGGGCAACCTGCTCGATCTTACCCTGCCATCTATCCCAAGTCCCGAAGTGCAGGTAAAAGCGGGTAAAAATTTTGATTGATCGCATATGCTTACCACTACCAATCCCATACACAAATCCTTAACTCGCCAGGTGCAGCATTGGCTCCAGGCTGCCCGGCGCATGGCTACCATCGATCACCTGGCTTCGGGCAATGCCTGGCATGGCATCGACCGTAACCTGGCCAACAAGATCAGGACTGCCTTACAGCACAGCAGTAATGAAGTAGTACAGTTGGGCACGGTGCTGAAAAGACAACTGGAGCAATCTGCAGAACCCGAAGTATTGAGAGCGGTAAAAAGAGGATTGTTACAACTGCGGGAACGGTATCTTAAAACCGAAGAAACGATCCATTTTTATACCATCGCCATCAACTCCCGTACTACGCCCACCATCGCTGCTTTGTTACGCGCCTGCGATATTATTTGTCAAAAAAGTATGCAGGAACTGTTGCAGCCGTTGGGCAAAGAAATTCCCGACGTACTGACGTATGTCGATAAGGGAGTGGGCGCATCTATTCTAAAAGCAGGCTTGCGGCTTTGGGATGGACGACTGAGCCCGGTTGCAGCCATTAAAATAACCCAGCACAACCTGTTTCGGCCAACCGCTATCATTCATGAAACCGGTCACCAGATTGCAGACCTGCTGGATTGGAACAGGGAACTGGCCAACGCGTTTCGCACACAACTGACCACACACCCTGCAGCCGTTGGATTGGCCTTTTCCGCCTGGGCCAGTGAAATTGCAGCCGATGCCTTTGCCTTCGTGCATACGGGCTTTGCAGCCGTGGCCTCTTTAAACGATGTGGTAAGCGGCACCCCTGAAGCAGTCTTTGCCTTTCGTGCGCATGACCCGCATCCTATAGCCTACTTACGCGTACTGATGAACGTAGAAATGTGCCGGCAGTTTTATGGGCGGGGCCCCTGGGACGATTTGGAAGCCGCATTCAAAAACGATTACGACCTCAACCTGGTTAATTTCCCTTCTGCAGGGTTGATAAAAATGTGTGTACCTGCCTTGCCTGATGTGGTAACGGTTCTTTTAAAGTCGGGGTACAATGCCTTCAATGGCCAGTCATTATCACAACTGATACCACCGGCAAGAGTAAGCCCTCAGGCGCTTGAGCGATTGGAATATGTGGCCGGTCCGGCCCTGTTTACCAGCCATGCCTGGATCTGGAAAGAATGCATCCGGTTACTGGCCATTAACGGGTATAAGATCGGCGCGGTTAAAGGCGATATAGAAGCCCTTTACCGGCAACAACAGGACTGGATGCAACAACTGGGATTTTCCATTGAATTGAATTAAACTATTTAACACCTGCAATATGACACCTAATTCAACAAAACGTGAGCAATTAAAGAAAGATAAAGAAAAGCTTCAGCAGCAAATTGATCAAATAGAAGACCTGATCAAAAATCAACCGCCCAAAACACCGGTGAACGATATGTTTGGCCGCATCAATACCCTTGCTGCTTCCATCCTGAAAATTGATCAGGAACTTTCATTTATCGACAATTCCTCGTATAAACAGGACAGCTCTCAATTGCAAAAGGGATTCGATATCATTTCCGGCGGCGGCGGCGTCAATATTCGCCCCGAATCGAAAGAGCTGGTAGACCAGACCAATGAGCTGGAAATAAAAAAGACACCCATCAAAGAAGGGAAAATTTATTCGGCCCCCGATCCGGCCAAAAAGCCTTAACGCTGTATACATCAACCACTCACTACTAAAATATTCATTATGGATATCCTTGACAATATAATGTTCGCCAGTTTTTTTCGCCAGCTCACGGGTAGCCGGCCTATAGAAAGCGATTATATAGCCAATCCAGCCACCTTTCCATTGCCGGTGATTTCCAACCCCGCTACACCACTGGTACCGGTTTATAATTATACACTGGGAAATAAACTGGGTTACTGCATAGTGGATGACCCGCAGTTTATTGAAAAAGGTATTCTCAGGCATTGGTTCGATGTAAACGAGAAAGCCATCTATGCAGGACCTGGGAGTACGCCTCAATACAGCAGCTTTCTATATACCAGCAACTATCATATGATCTATGGGTATCTTATTGAAAATACCCGCATCCTCCAGATCTTTGAAAAGGTCATCGATAAATACCTCAATGATGAAGAGCTGGGCATCGCTGACAATTTCAGCACATTTAACTGGATCCAGAACAGTGAACGGCTTTTCTTTAAATCAGACGTCCCCAAGCAAACGAACCTGCGCAGTATTCTGCGTCCGAATTCCGATAACAGCCGCAGGAATGCCTACTTCCGCATGTTTGGGATGGACCTTGCTTTTGGCGACATAGACCCGCAAAATGCCTCTAAACCCTATATTAAAGCCAGGGCTTCGAACCAGCAGTTTATCGTGCTGTTCGAACGCTATTTGTCAGAAATATGGCAGGGATTCATCAATGCAAAAAACACCTCCGGCGCCAACACCGCCGATGTGAATATTTTGGTGGAACTGGCCCAGGAGATCCGGGAAATTTTAATTGCGCGGCGGGGGAGTGTGGCCGCTACCAGTTATGGCAGGCTCAATCTTTCCAAAGAAGAATATTCATCGGTGTTAATGAACAGCTGGTTCAGCTTCATTGTATCGTATAACTCACCCATTGTAAATTATCTCAATGCCCAATCAAGCACCGTCGGTGAAAGGCTGATGAAGATTGGCACCAAGGTAGGCATCCCGGCGCATTCCAAATGCCAGGCACTTTTTGACATGGCCGGCTCGGCTGCCAATATTCTCCTGGCGGTGGAAGCAAACGGTTTGCTGGATGACCCCAACTGGGTGCAGCAAATGTTAACCAGTTTCCAGGGGCCTGCCACATTGCTCAATGCGACCCAGCGAAAATTCATGGATGACTTTTTAACGGTGATCAATAACTGGGAAAAAGCAACCGGCCACCGCATTAAAAATCCCGAAGCCAATATCCGTGGCACGGTAAAGATAAGTTCCAATGGTGCACCGGCACCCGTAAAACCGCGCACCCAATTGAACTAACACCATTCTTTATTGATTATAAATGTAAGGACCATGAACCAGTATACAGCGAGCCTTGAAGTTTTTGAAACGAGTGGGGATGAACCAACACCAAGACCAACGCCAACGCCGGCACCTGCGTTTGAGGAATATTCTCCATTTCAGGGGGAGGAATTCGAAACCGAGGAGTGGGAAGAACCAGAATCAGAAGAGGAAGATTACAGGGGGCAGCCTGAGTGGGAGGAAGAGATTACGCCAGCGACTGTGCCCGATCTCTATAACCATCTCGGTCTGGCAGCGAGGGCACTTCCATTAGATGTTTTCCGTATAGCTATCAATGGTTACAATGCGTTAAACAACCGGGGTGCTTTAAAGAATATCGATATACTGACCATCGTTGATTTTAATCAGCCCGCCACACAAAAAAGGATGTACATCATCAACCTCACCCAACAAAAACTAATCCTGCAATGTAAAGTGGCGCATGGCAAAAACTCATCTGATCCTTCCAATGGGGCCATTTCCAATCGCTTTTCAAATGATATCGGGTCTAATCAAAGCAGCCTGGGATTTTATGTCACCCTGAGCACCTATCAGGGCAAACACGGCCTTTCGCTTCAATTGGAAGGAATGGAACCAGGATTTAACAACAATGCCAAAAGAAGGAAAATAGTAGTGCATGGCGCTTCTTACGTCAATGAGGACGACAATAAAGCCGCGGGCAGAAGCTGGGGTTGTCCGGCTATTGATAACAACCTGGTACAACCGGTTATCAATACCATCAAAGGAGGCAGCTGTTTTTTTATTTTCTTCCGCAATGCCGCCTATCTTAAAGACTCCACATTCGCCGGTGGTTCAACGGCTGCCAACACACCGGGATTCATGAAGACAATATTGACCAGTGCAATTGGTGGTGTAACCCAGTCGGCCGTCAAAAAAGCAAAAGGTGTCGATCCCAAAGTGGTAGCCAACATCAGAAAATATGATGAACCTATCAACCGGTTAAGTAAAGCGTCAGGGCTCGATCCCAATATCGTACGGGGTATCATTGCTGCGGAATCTGGCGGCAATGCCAATGCGGGAGCCGGTAAATCGGGATACAAAGGACTGATGCAGGCAGAGCGCACCCCTGACCAACTTACACCGGCAATCAGCCTGGAAACAGGGATCAAAAAATACCAGAACTTTAAAGGCTATATAAAAAAAGGGTTGGACTTGTTGCACATCCCTTTCCCGGCCCTTAGCGAAGATGCCTATGCGCAAATGGTGCTGGCCTGTTACAATGCCGGGCATGTCACTGTTATCAAGGCCATGCAATATGCTTCTCAGGCCGGTGAACCCGGCAACTGGTTAAAACCGGAATACTATCAACGGGCGTTGTTGTTTACCGGCGCCTATGATCTTTATGACAACTGCACCCGAAGCGCTTCCCCCGGCGATATTGCCACCGCTAAAAAACAAAAAGCGGCCTTTCGCTTTAAGAAAGGAAAAGGCGCAGCAGCCTGGTACAAACAACCCGATCCGTCCGCCTGGGGCACAGTAACCGGTACGTTATCGCCGGTCCTTCAATGCTGGATCCAAACCAAACGGTCAAACACGCCCCATTATCTCGATGTGTTTCTTCAGTATTACCGCTATTTTGCGGGTACTCCCACGCAACAGGAGTATGAATGGAGCGGCGAAGAAGAAGCCTTTGACCGGGAAGCACCAGTAACCAGCTTCGAAACCGAAGAAAACGAGCTTCAATTTTATGGTCCGGAATATTTTGATGGCGAAGAAGAGACGGAGGATTATGAACAAACTTTTTATGAGTACTACGACGAGGCTGAATCCGAAGAAACAGCAAACGAAACGGAAGAGGAGTGGGAAGAACTAAATGAACTCGAAGAAGAATCCTTCGAACATCTTTCATTTCCTGAAAGTGAAATCCCCCAGGTTACTGCACCTCCCTTGCTGGGAAAAGACACTTCCGTTCCGGGCGTTACCTGTTATGTGACCATTAATATTGGTAAAGCCAACTATCCGCTTACTAAAACAGGTATTTATGTGCCGGCGCATTTCAATGCTGCCCAGCCAGTGACAATAATTTTATACCTGCATGGTATGACCGGAGAGTTTCCCGGCGCTACCGCTCAAATTGATCGATACTGGTCACTGACCAAACCTAAATACGATTTTCGTTTGCGGGAAGAGGTAAATTCGGCCGGCAAAAACTGTATTCTGGTGGCGCCCTCAATGGGAAACAGTCCGAATGCTTATACAAACACCCTTAGCGGTAAGGCAGGCGGGCTCGATCAATACCTGCAGCAGGTACTTGCAGCCATCAACACTTATATAATGCCCGGCTTTGGCAGCAAAACGATCGACATCAACAACCTCATCATAGCAGCCCATTCTGCGGGCGGCAGTCAAATGCGAAAAATAGTAACCACCGCCAACCCGGTGTTTGGCAATCGCATTACAGAATGCTGGGGGTTTGATTCCTTATACGGCGGTGAAACGAAATGGTGTCAATGGGCCAAACGCAACGCCTCAAAAAAACTGATCCTTTATTACCTCGGCAGCACGCAGGCACATTGTAAACTGCTCCAAAACATGGCCAATAAAAATGGCGTCAACAATATTTACATGAAACGGTCAACAGCAGCCAATCATTACCTGGTTCCCAAAGAACATCTAAAGCAACGGATTGTACAGATGACCAATTGGTAAGTTGAGCTACAGAAAAACCAGAAGGCTTCACAAGTCTGATTGACATCGTAAAGCCTTCTAATATTTTCCTGTTTTGAAAGAATAACTTCAGCTCAATTTATTTGATCAACACCTGCTGTGTACGCTTCAGACTACCTTTGGTCATAACGAGAATGTATTGTCCCGCTTTAATACCTGTAGTATTCAATAAATGTTTTTTCTGTCCGGACGGCACTTTCCAGATGCGCATCATACTGGTCATTTTCATATCGTACAACGTGAATGTGATCTGCTCTGAACTCGCCACTTTTGCGTTAGCCGGTAATTTAGCTGCTTCAGGTTCTTCCATCACTACCTGCAGGTTGCCGCCGGTGGCCGGGTTGGGATAAACGGTCATGCTGAAACGGCTGGCGCCTTTGCAATCCACGTAATAGAAACCAGTTTCGTAATAGTCACTTGTTTGTCCGCAACTGTTCGTAATCCAGGCGTCAACGTTATACCAGCCTGGCTCTTGTGACGCCGGCATAATGAAGGGAAGACCCAGGTTGGGGTTGGTACCTGTCCAACTCATAGCAAGTCCGTTCGGTCCATACATCTCCCAATGAAGCGTCCAGGTATCCCATGCTGGCGGGGCCGGATTGACGGTGATAAACATGGTATTTACCCAATCGTCATAGTCATAATCATGGTTACATAAATTCTCGCCGGCGCCCAGGCCATTCGAGCTGGTTTCGATGGGACCAACCATATATGGATTGCCCACCTGAATAGGTGCTGAAGTAATGGTCGCGTTCAGGCCGCAGGGTGAGGTAACTGTAGCCGTTAGTGTTGTCCAGCCGTAGTCGAATTGAGTGACTGTAGTGGTATTACTGTTAGGATTATCGATATCTACCGGGCCATCTTTCGACCAGGTAACAATTGCTCCTGGCGGCAGGCTGGTAATGCCAAAAGGATCGGAAGTGCCACAAACATGGTTGGGGCCGGAAATAGACATTCCCGAAGGTGCAAAGGGGCCGCCTACGCCAACTGCATACCATGCGTTGGACGTTGCAATAGACTCGCAGGAATTAGGGCCGTACAGGGCGTGTGATGCATTGATAAAGGCATTCCGCGCGTCAGCAAACGTTGAGTTGGGTGTAAGGAAGTAACTCTCGGCGATATAGGCGATACGGGCGGCCTCAAAAATTCCGATACCGGAAACGTTATAGGCATTACCAATGTCATTGGTGCCTGCTCCACCTTGTGCGAGCAGGAAGAACATGAAGTTGAGCACGCCGCTGTTGGTATGCACGCCACAGTAGTCATTGCCAGTAGGACCGCCGACAGGCGTACAATTATCTACGTTAACCCAGTTTGTACCGTGGTATGTATCGGGCTGGCCAAAGGCGTTGGGATTGCTCATCGAGCGAAGGGGGATGAAGCCAAGCTCTTCGCCAATCAACCAGGTTTGTTTATTGGGATCAGCCCAGTTTTCTATAACAGCGCCCCAGATATCGGAGAAACCTTCATTCAGCGCACCAGGTTCTTTTTCATACTTAAGATTAGCCGTATACTGGTTAATACCGTGGCCAAATTCATGGGCAACTACATCCAGCGCCACAAACGGTATAGTATAAAGCTTGGCAGGATTGCCATCGCCGTAGCGCATGGCGTTGCCAACGCCATCCCATTGCGCATTGTCCCAGTCTACGGCAAAGTGTACATAGTTCTGCACAGGCAGGCCACTGCCATTGATACTATTGCGGCCCTGCACGGTTTGCCAGTAATCGAGTACTGTCTCCGCAGCCCAGTGGGCATCAGGTGCGGCGCGGTCCCAATTGGCAGTATGCTCCGCAGCAGTCCAGTTGTTATCATTGTCTGTAAAATCAACAGCGGCGCCATAACTGGTACCCCGCAGCGCATTGAGCGTGGAAATATTGACGTTGTTACGGGTTTCACGCAGGCGGAATTGTCCGCTCCAGGAATCACCCATAATATTTCGGGTGCCGCTGTACAGGGTTTCAGCTGTACCTGGTGCGTTGGTGTTGCACAGCAGGGAAACGGCATCCAGGATATGCCCGTCCCAAGCGTCTACGAACACCAGTTGCTCGCTTTCCGGCTCAAGGGCGGAAATGGTGAATTTCCAGGAAAGCCGCCATGGCCGACCGGCCTGCCGTTCGTCGCGGGTAACAACGAGCGAGCCTTTGGGACTGTAACCGGCATGCCCCATTTTTTGCATGTGCGCCTGTAGTTGCGCATCTTCCCATTTGTACTTTTTAGCGCCTACGAATTTCTGCGCCAGCGCGAGCGCGCTTTTTTCGGAAACACCAGGTTGATCGCCGGCGATCTTTACTTTAGCAAATTCGCCATTGACAGTCTCGATCTCGTCCTGATGGCCATGTGCCGCGTATTGTGCACCCTCTACTGGAATGCCTTTATAATACTGCTGGTACAGGCGGTGGGTAATACCAAGATTGTCCGTTTGGGTACGCTGCAGCACAAACTGATCGTCATTACCAGCATTGTGCAAAGTTTTGAAGAATTGAGCAGCTTCGGACAATTTCCGTTTGCCGGATTTGTCGGGTTTAAAACGGGCATTGCTAACCGTTTTGTCGGTTCTTAATTGGAAATCTAATGTGTCGCCGCCGTTTTGGGCGCGCAGGTTGGGTGCCATTAGTACAATGGCAAGTGCCCCCAAGGCACTTGGTAGAAATCTTTTCACAGGCTGTTTATTTTAAGTGAAGAAAAACGGGCATATTACCTGGTGAGGTAAAGGAAGAAAAGCCAGTTAGCGTTAGGGAACAGCAAAGGTGCCGTTCGGGGTTGCAGGGAAAGGTTGTGTAAGGTTCTCATTTGACAGGTTTATGGTATGAAATCTAAGTTAGGTTAAATGGTGGCATATAAAAACAAAGGCATTATTAAGGAATTTTTAAATGCAAGGGAAAGTTGAAATCAAGGTCTTATAAAAAGGGCCCCTTCATATCCAATAAGCTGAAGGGGCCTGCAGAAACACGAATTCGTGAAATGAAAAAACTCAGCTTTTGATGAATTGTTCCAATTCAAACTCCTGTAGGTCACCAAATTCCGAGTAAATCTTTTTTCCAAATACCTTTTCTGTAATATTCTCAATAGTTTCGCAAACTTCTTCAAATGGATTGATGGTCTCAAATGGATTTTCTTCATCTTCATTTCCATACTTTGCCAACTCGTATGACATTCTGGAATCAGCGGCTGTATACACAAATTGTTCAAGTAAGCCATTTCTACCTCTGGCAAATGCTTCTATATTACTGTTATTCTCGTAATATATCTTCATGAATTCTTCTACCTGAAAATTTTTAATTAGTTCCAGTTCCCTTAACAAGGGATTGATCTCTTTTGTATGATTTGCAATGATCGAGTAATTAATGTCCGTGATCATTAGATAGTTGTTTGCGGTCATGGTTGCAAACAAGTTGTTATCATTCATGTTCCTGAAAGTATAGAAAAAGCCGAACTTCTGTGATGTTGAACGATAATTGCCCAAACCCAGGCGATGTAAAGCTTCTTCGACATTGCTGGATCCTGTTTTGTAAAAACCTGCCCATAGATACATTGGATTCTAATTTATGTCCAAAATAAAGACAAAGAAATTGGAAATGAAATTTAATTAAGTCACCACTTGTGCCGGGGATATAATAAAAATGCCCCGTTGCCGGGGCTTTTTTATTATGGCTTGAACTCATTGGCCGGGATCGGGAAATAATCCCAGGCACCCTTAACATATTTAGAAGCAGGATTAAACCGGGAGGCTCCTACCTGTGGCGATTCCACCGCCATCTGATGCAGCCTGTCTGCAGCAATACCCCATCTTCTCAGGTTTTCGTACCGCCAGTCTTCACCAGCCAGCTCCACCCGGGATTCATGTTGTATCGCAGCACGCATATCGGTTACAGATAAACCGGCGTTTATCATAGGCAACGAACCGGTGACGATCGTTTTTTGATAAATACGACGGCTGTCAACAGCCGGACTGTTATTAGCCCGCGTTCTTACTTCATTCACATAAGTGGCGGCATCAGCAGTACGGCCTGTTTCATTCAAACATTCTGCATAACAAAGAAGGGCATCGGAAAAACGCAACCATTTTACGTTAAGGTCTTCTGCAAATATGCCGGCGCTGTTTTGGAAACCGGTTCTTTCACTGGCATTACGCAGGTATTTATAGTTCGGATACCATTGGTTTTCATGACCCGGCCAAACCCAGCCCGCATATGATTTTTCTGAACTGTCTTTCACCTCATAACTCAGGGAATTATCAGCATGATTTACAGATACGTTTTTAATATAAAACTTGCCGGTTGAATTGTGAAGCATGGTATCTTTCAACGACGTAACATAATACACATCGCCCGGTTCCAGCATGGTATAGGTAAACCGTTTGTCGATCACTTTGCCACTGATGTCTTTTTCAAATTCGTTATACAGGTCACCGGTAAAACATTCACGCCCACCATACCCTTCATACATATCAGGTTGTTCAAAAACCTGCAAATAATTACCCGGGGCGCCTACTTCATGACTTACGCCTGCACCCGGTGCATAATACATTTCATTTACCTCGAAAACAGATTCTTTGTCCTGGTCATGCGCCTTGCTGTATACATCACCAAAATTGGGCAGTAAATCAAGCCCGTATTCATTTCTTTTACCAGCTGGAACAAACTCCGCCAGCACGTCTGCCGCCTTCTGCCAGTTATCTGTCAGATTTAAAGGATAACCCGCCAGCTGCATATAGGCTTTTGCCAGTAGGAATTTGGCTGCCGCCTGACTGATTCTTCCCTTGTTGGCCGGGTCCCAGCTTTTGGGAAGGGCAGGAGCGGCTTCCTGCAGGTCTTTAATGACCTGTGCATATACTTCAGGCGCTTTTGAAAAAGCCACCGTGTAATAGTTTTCAATTGGCAATACATCGGTGATCACCGGACAGGTACCCCAACGTGTAGCCACCATATAATACATCAATGCACGTACGCTTTTACACTCGGCTGCCAACACATCCTTGTCTGCTTGTGGAATGGGGGCCGTTTCCAGTTTTTTAAGCGTGTAATTACAGAGGTAAATGCCCTGGAAACAATATTTCCAGCCCCAAAGGAACTGAACGTTATCGGGTGAAAAATTATACCATACGGTGAAATCATCGGTAGGTGTACGCAGCAGATCATCCCCGGCATATTCGTTCAATGCACGGCGTATGAACAGATAAATAGGTCCTAAATGCACCGTGCGGTTGTAAACCTGCATCACGGCCCCCGTACATTGTTCGGTAGTTAAATAAAAATTATCATCCGACACTACGCCATAGGGCGCAGAATCAAGAAAACTCTTCTTGCACGAACTGGCAGTTGCCAGCAACAGCAGTAATAAAAAACAGCTTATGATAGATTGCACTTGTTTCATGGTAAATTCCTGTTGTAAGGTTTAGAATTGAATGCTCAGGCCCGCAGTGATCGATTTCTGGGTAGGGTAGCGGTCGCCATAATCGAGGCCCATGATATAGCTGGGACTATTGGCCTGACCGCCTTCATTGGCATTGAGCCGTGCGCCATTGGCAATTTCGGGGTCATCGCCTTTATATTTGGTAAGTACAAACACATTTTCAGCAGAAACATAAACCCTGATGTTTGAGATCCCCGACTTTCTTAAAATATTGTCCGGCAAAGTATAGCCCATCTGCAGGTTCTTTAACCGAAGAAAGGAGCCATTCTGTATGCTGGTAGTAACAGGTCCTTTTTCAAAGTTCCGTTTAGTACCACCGGGACTCACCTTTGGATAAATGGCATTGGTATGTTCAGGGGTCCATGAATTGGCCACCACATCTGCCCAAATGTTTTGCGGATTGTTTTCATCCCAGCCAGATAAATAGATATCGCCAATAGAATAGATATCATTGCCATAAGAACCAGTCCAGAAAGATTTCAGATCAAAACCTGCATAGGCAAGATTTACATTGAACGAATAAGTGAATTTGGGATTGGGATTACCGATCACCTTTTTATCTTTTCCATCAATAACATCATTGCCATCCTGGTCTTTGAACCTGAAGTCGCCAACCTGCGCGCCCTGTTGTCTTTCATTGCCGAATTTATTCGTTAGTTCAGCGGTTGTATTATAGAAGCCATCTACCACATAACCATAAAAAGCGCCGAGGGGATCGCCTTCACGCATTTGAATGATGGTAGGAATGCGTTCATCGCTTACCTGGATAGGAATATTGTCATTCAGTTTTGAAACGCTTGCTTTATAGAAAGAAATGTTAGCACCCAGATCGAGGTAGAGCTTGCCAAAATTATTATTGTACGAAGCGGTGACATCCAGGCCATGGTTCTTTATTTCAGCCCCATTCACCCATTGGGTAACGGGCGCAATACCATCAGACGCCGGAATACCGGAGTATAAAGGAAGTGTTTTCTGATACAGAACGCCGGTCGTATGTCTGGAAAAATAATCAACAGCCAGCCTTACCGTATTATTGAACAAACCAAGGTCTGCACCAATATTGGTAGAAGAAGTGGTTTCCCAGGTCAAATCGGGGTTGGGCGCATTTGTTGGACCATACCCCTGCACAAACACCTTGCTTGAATTATCGCCGCCTACACCGCCTAATACATAACCGCGGTTTACCGTACCGGCGATCTGCGACAGGTAGGGATAATTGGCCTGTATTTTCTCATTGCCTAATTGTCCCCAGCTTCCTCTTAACTTAAGATCACTGATCCAGGAAGCCTTTAAGTCCTTAAAGAAATTTTCATTGGATACGCGCCAACCCAAACCAACCGAGGGGAAAGTACCCCAGCGTTTACCGGGAGCAAAACGGTACGACCCATCTCGGCGAATACTTGCCTGCAACAGGTACCGGTCGTTGTAATTGTAATTGGCCCGGCCTACATAAGAAACATAGTTGTATTGATACGCACTGCCGCCATTGTTACGGTCAAGGGTTTGTGCATCGAGCACCTGTAAATAAGGATCGTTGGAAAGACCAGTTGAGGCGCTGGCATTAAAATAGTTGGATCTTTCCTCTTCTGCCACCATACCAGCGGTAAGGTCAAAGCTGTGTTTATTGATCTTTTTAGAATAGGTGGCAAAATTATTAAAGGTCCAGTGCATATACTTGGAGAAGTTGTCACCAACACCCGTCTTGATGGAATAGTCCCTGGAGCCTAACCGGTATACAGGCGAGAAGCTGTGGTAGTCGTTGTCAATTCGCTCGAAACCCAGAGTAGACGTGAATTTCAATCCTTTCAGGATGCCAACAATTTGTCCGAAGTCAATCTCGCCCTGTACATTCCCATACAGACTTAAATAATTATTGGTACCATTATTCCGGGCAGTTTGGGCAACCGGGTTGTTCAGGATGTTAAGTGCTTCGAGCACATCAAAATACTGATTGAGATTTCTTTCGGTAATAGGCAGTGCAGCAATTTCGTCAGGCGTTTTATAAATGGGAGCAATGGCTGGAACATTTCTTGCTGAACCGTAAATATTATAGCTATGCCGCTTTTCGTTAGAAATGGCCAGGTCTTCGCTTACCTTGAACCAGTCAAAGAGTTTATTGCTGCTGTTCAGCCGTGCGGTCAGTCTTTCATTGTCCGACTTCAATTGTGTACCTAACACTTTTGAATAGTTGACGCTGGTGAAATAGTTATGGTCTTCGTTTCCGCCCCGGATGCTCAAATTGTAATTCTGGGTAGTGCCGGTACGGGTGATCGCATCAACCCAGTCTGTATTATAGCCTTTATTATACAGCGAGGAGAGCGGGCCATCCATATTTTTGATCTTTACATAATCAAAATATTCCTGGGCATTGGCCATCCGGCGGGTTTTGCCGTTGGTGGCTGTTCCATAATAAGCGTCTAAAGAGATCTGTCTTTTACCGCTGCGTCCTTTTTTAGTGGTAACATAAATCACTCCATTAGCCGCCCGGTTGCCATAAATAGCTGCTGCAGCTGCATCTTTTAATACCTGGATGCTTTCGATATCGCCGGGGTTCAAAAAATTCAACCCATTGTTTACAGGTATTCCGTCTACTATATACAGGGGATTGTTGTTACCGAACGTACCAACACCGCGGATCCTTACCTTACCATTATCGCCGGGTTCGCCGCCGTTACTGGTTACAGTAAGTCCGGCTACCTGGCCTTGCAGCAACGACTCGGTATTTTGTACCGGCCGGCCGGCCATTTTTTCGGCACTGATGGTACTGATAGCAGAGGTGAGGTCTTTTTTTCGTTGGGTACCATACCCAACCACCACCACCTCATCCATTTTTTTACCAGCACTGAGCGTAACGTTCAATACGCCATCCCTAACCGTAAGTGTTTTTGTTTCGTATCCGGCCGCACTGAACTCCAGTACGGAACCTGATTGGGCAGCAAATGAAAATGTTCCATTGGCATTGGTCATTGTTCCGGAAGTCGTTCCTTTTACAAATACAGATACATTAGGAAGCGGTTGATTATCTGCGCCTGAAATAACCTTGCCGGTAACGGTTATGATTTTACCGGCTGAATTTTCCGAAGTGCTTACAGGTACAGCATCCCGGGAAACCCGGGCTGTATCTGACTGGGCATTAACAGTAGCATGAAAAGCAATGAGTGCTACCAGCAAAAGAATTCCTTCATAACGGCTACGTGGCAACCGTATGTAAAACTTTTTCATTAGAGCGGGGTTAAAATTTAATTAAACATGGCTTAAAGCAGTGGTAGAAAATACCAACTGCTGCAAGCCTGATTTTTCATGCCGCACCCGACAATAATGCTGCCATTAATGTTACAAGAGAAAATTCTTAGGAATATCTAATAATCTGGAGATGGTATTTATTTAAGCCGTTTTCTTTCCATTAGAAATAAATTTGCGCAACCAGATAATTGCACTTATTTTTGCAACCAGATAGTTGCGAATAATAGTATAATGGAAATAAGAAGAGATATTTTTCAGGCTATTGCCGACCCAACGAGGCGGGCAATCATAGCCCTGATAGCCACACAGGCAATGACCCCCAATGCCCTTGCCGAACATTTTCATACCAGCCGACAGGCAGTATCAAAACATATAAAGATATTGACAGAGTGCGACCTGGTAAAGCAGGAACAGCAGGGCCGGGAGATTTACTATTCACTCGACATTCAAAAAATGAAAGAGATTGATAAATGGTTAGACCAATTCAGGAAGCTTTGGGAAACTCAATTTAATCAACTTGACGAAGTATTAGCAACACTTAAAAAACAAAAAAAATGACAACAAATTTGCAATTCGATCTTACCGTCGACAAAGCGGCAAAAACCGTATACATAACCAGGGAATTCGATGCCGATCTTTCTCTGGTATGGGACGCTTTTACCAAACAGGAACTGCTTGACCAATGGGTAGCGCCTAAACCCTGGACGTCAAAAACAAAACACATGAATTTTGAAGTGGGCGGAAGCAGGTTTTATGCCATGGTAGGTCCGGAAGGGCAGGAGGGTTGGATACTTCAGCAATACAAGTCCATTACGCCCAAGACCAACTTCAAACTGTTCAATGTATTTGCCGATAAAGATGAAAACCCGCAACCACCAGGTTCTGATTGGGACTATAATTTTAGCGAACAGGGAGAAAGAACAGTGGTGCACATTTCTATTTATAACGACTCACTTGCCCGTATGGAGAAAATGATTGAAATGGGCTTCAAAGAAGGATTCGCTATGTCTCTGCAAAATCTGGATGAATTGTTGGGAACTTTATCGCAACGATAGCAGAAATTATTGCTTGCATGAACCATGTATGCTTTATTAAAAAAACATACATGGTTCATGCATGTTTATCACTAACCATAAGCAAAATCCGTGCTTTGTCCCACCTCGATGATATAACCGTCCGGATCGCGTATGTAGCAACGGATCTCGCCGTATTTAGGGATTGGTTCCGTAATAAACTCAGCACCGCGGCTTTTCCAAAGCTGGTAACAAGCCTGAATATCCGCCACACGGAAATTCATAAAGCTGTTGATCTTGTCAGGATCAGGGACAGTGAGCGTTACCGTTGGTTTATCGGGAGTTGGTCCGCCACCGACGTTCACAATAAGCCAGGTATTCGCAATCTGAATGTACGCAGGCGCCCCGCTGCTGTCGCCTCTGCTCAATATCCGACCACCAAAAACCGTTTCGTAAAAGCGAGCCGACCGCTCAATGTCGGTTACTGTGATGAAGTGCGCAATGGTAAACCCCTCCCGGGGTGGCATCTCATAGCTTTTTTGTTCAACCTGTACAGTACTCATACCAGCTGCCGATTTGTTTTGAGATACGTAAGTTACCGAAAATTGGAAGGCCGTTGACCGGGCAAAATCATGATACTAATCATTGAAATCATGAAACCTTCAAACACAATTGCCAATATAAATTCCAATAAAGGCCAGCAATCTTCGAAAAATACCATATAATAAGTATATAGTACCATTACAGCAGCATTATTCAAATTAAATTTGAACCTGATTATTTTATTACATTCCCGGGAAATACAAAACAGCTCAAAAAAATAAATTATGACATTACATTTAGGGGATGAAGCTCCCAATTTTAAGGCATCGACCACTCTTGGAGTAATCGATTTTTATACTTTTTTGGGAAATAGCTGGGGGCTTTTGCTTTCCCATCCGGCAGACTATACGCCCGTATGTACAACGGAACTGGGTAGAACGGCACAGTTACACGAAGAATTTAAAAAAAGAAACGTTAAGGCTATTGCTGTAAGTGTTGATGGAATTGACGACCATTATGAATGGATTAAAGACATCAATGAAGTAAAAGCAACAAGTGTCGAATTTCCTTTGATTGCTGACCAAAACAGGATGGTGTCTACCTTATACGACATGATCCATCCCAATGCTTCAGGAACACAAACGGTTCGTTCTGTATTCATAATCAGTCCTGACAAAAAGATCCGCTTAACCCTGACTTACCCCGCTTCAACCGGCCGGAATTTTAATGAGATATTACGTGTTATCGATTCCCTTCAATTAACAGACAATTACAAGGTATCAACGCCTGCAGACTGGAATCCCGGTGATGACGTCATCATTTCAAATGCAGTAAAAACGGAGGATGCAATCAGCCAGTTTCCCAAAGGGATTAATGAAGTAAAACCTTATTTACGATATACTCCACAACCGGATATTGAATAGTAACACGGAGAAATAAGGTGTTAAAAAATCATAAAACATGAATAATAGCAAAAGAAATATCCCACGGCATTTGATCCTCCTGGTGTCGATATTGCTGTTATTGATCTCATCCTGTCCCATTAAAAAAGGGATCATAAGCCTTGTACATATCCATACAGAAACAGAAAGCTCCTCTCCCAAAGACATAAATCATTTTGCAGCCTATCTGGCTGACACCTGTGAAAAAAGTGAATCAGCAGATACTAATCTGACTCAGCTTAAATCAGTATCGGCTACGGATTATTTGCCGGTACTGCTTTTCATAACAGCGTTTCTGGCCCTCAGCTTCGGAAATTTTATTCGAAAAACATTTCCCAGGTATTGGAAATACAATATACTCACTGATCTATCCCTCTTTTTGCAGCATCGCAGACTTATCATTTAGAATCATACCTCCCATCTCAAAACAACTGATAAAGTAATTCACTTCGTCAGGGCATTTATTTATCTCTCAAAAATCTTCGGGTCTCATCATAGCCCGTTAAAAAATCTATTAAATAATATGTTGAAACATATTATCGGGGTCGCTGTGCTGTGGCTGACCAACGTGGCCTTTTATCCACTGCTGGCACAGGAAGACACCAATACATTGGGTCACTTATGGCCGCAGGTGGAGGCAAACTATCCCGGTATTCGATCACAGCAATCCGCCATAGAAGCAGCCAGGCTCGATGAAAAATACCAGGCAAGCAATATGTTGCCACAGCTAAAAGCGCAAGCGCAGAATACTTATGGTACTTATAAGGGAAATGCAGGCGCATTTTTCCCCCAGGCAGGCTTTTTCAATGTTAGCGGCAACACTGCTACAGATGGATCGCCCCTCACGGCCAATACATTCACCTCAGCGACATTGGAATGGGATATTTATGCTTTCGGTAAACTTAGAAAGGAAAATGAGGCCAGTCATGCATTAACAGCTAAAAAGCGCAGTGAATATGACGCCTATTTGTTGAATTTAAAAAAAATGCTCTCAACACGTTATATACAACTACTCTATACCGATACAAAGCTTCGCTGGATAAAGAAAAATGCAGACCGCCTGGATGATATCCGAAAGATCACCAGCGGCTTGTCTGCAGCAGGTCTCAAACCGGCTGCAGACAGTTTGTTGGCTTCATCCGCTTACATGCAGGCAATAGGCGAATATGAAAAATGGAAAGGCCTGCATGAAGCTAATTTAATAAAACTGTCAGAGCTTACTAATGGAGCACTCGTCGGGTACAGTTCTTCCGCAAAACGTTTTATGGCAGCTACAAAACCAGCCCCGAATGAGGGAGAAGAGCTTATCAGCACTGAGCATCCAATTTTGGTTGCATTGGACAGGCAGGTTGATTTTTATAAACTGAGCGGTGAAGTAGAAAAGAAGAAAGCGCTGCCGTCAGTGCGTTTTTTGGGAGGCTATGCGTACAGGGGAGCAGGTATCAGTTCAAATGGTTCTGCTTCTGGCAACTGGCAGAAAGGTTTTACCAATGCCACCAATAACTATTTGGCCGGGATAGGCATAACCTGGAACATTACAGGATTGTATGCCAATCGGCTAAAATATGCCGGTTTACAAAAAGAGGCCGAAACTACCGGGCACCTGCGGGAACAGTATCAACAGGCAATGCAGGCAGACTTATTATCATTTCAGGTTAAAGCGGTTCAGCAGTATCAACAGGTACAAAAAACAGGCATAGCAGTGAGCCAGGCGGTTAGCGCATACGACATGTACATGTCCCGTTTTAAAAGCGGCCTTATAACATTAACTGAATTGCTTCAGATCCAATTATTGCTCGAACAGGCAGAGAATAACCAAATAGAAGCTACAGTTGATTATTGGATGCTTCATGCCGATCGGGCAGCGTTGACAGCCGATTTTCAATTCCTTTTTAACAACCTCTAAAACACAAGAATGAACCTGATAAGATTTGCTTTAAGAAAGCCGGTTTCAGTGATGGTGGTCGTGCTGGCGATTGTAGTTGGTTCCTACAGCACGATAAAAAAAATAAATGTCGATATCTTCCCCGAAGTTGAATTACCAGCCATTTATATCTCCATGACATACGGTGGTCTTTCCCCCGCTTACATGGACGGTTTTATGGCCAATGAGTTTCAAAAAGTGCTGCTGTTTGTAAATGGAGTAAAAGATATTGATTTTAAAAGTATACAGGGGTTAACATTAATGAAGTTGACATTCTATCCGGGAACCAATATGTCACAGGCTGCCGGAGAGGTTTCAACCGCTGTATCCAAGGCAATGGGATTTCTGCCACCCGGATCAATACCTCCCATTGTTGTTCGTTTCGACGGAAGCTCCCTGCCGGTTGGGCAACTGGTTTTTGAAAGTGATCAGCGAAGCATCAACGAAATCCAGACGCTGGTATTTACAAAGATCAGGCCCATGTTTGCAGAAATACCAGGTATCACTGCCCCTGCACCATTCGGAGGCAATCTTCGATCAATCGTTGTCAATATAGATCCGGAGTTGATGCAGGCCAATGGACTAAGCCCGGAAGACATAACAGCCACCATTACCAGAAACAGCCTGCCGTCACCTGCAGGTAACATTCGTATAGGGGAGCAGAACCTGATGGTCCCCGTTAACTCTATTGGCATTAACCCCGAAGCATTCCTGAACATGCCGGTAAAAACCAGCGGCAACCGCACTGTATTTGTACGGGATGTTGCGAAAGTTGAAGATGCCGCAGATCAAACAGTAGGATATGCATTGATCAACAGCAGGCGCTCTGTATACCTGCCGGTTATAAAAAAAGCGGATGCATCAACGCTGAGTGCAGTAAGAAACTTGAAGAACGCATTACCCTTATTCAGGAACCAGCTGCCGGAAGATGTCTCCATAAAATATGTATTTGACCAGTCCAAATACATTGAGCGGTCATTGTCCAATCTTATTCATGAAGGGATCCTGGGGGCGGTTTTTACCGGGCTGATGATCCTGCTGTTTTTGGGAGATACCCGGGGTGCACTAATTGTAGTACTTACCATACCCATCGCCCTGATGGCAGCAGTAGTAGTACTGTATCTCTTAGGACAAACTATAAATATTATGACCCTGAGTGGCCTTGCTTTATCAATTGGCATTTTGGTAGATGAAGCTACGGTAACCATAGAAAACATCCACCAGCATATAGAGAAGGGAAAGAATAAGCAACGGGCAATAGTGGATGCCCTACTGGAGATCTCTATTCCCAAATTGCTTATTCTTTTATGTATCCTGGCGGTACTGACCCCTGTATTTATTATGACCGGTATTCAAAAGGATATGTTTATGCCGCTGTCTATGGCGGTAGCCTTTGCCATGATCGCCTCTTTTTTGGCATCACAAACGTTTGTACCCATAGTTGCCAACTGGATAATGACAACCAAACGGGGCCATGCAGCCCGCCCGCAAAGAAAACGGGCTTTTTTTGAAAAGATCAGGATAAGCTATTCCTACCGGATGCGTAAATGGTCAAACAGGTCACTAATGCTGCTTGCCGTGTATATAATTATATCCGGCGCAATTATAACCATATTACTCGGCAGGGTAGGAACGGATGTAATGCCGGTTTCTAATGGGGGTGATCTGCAGCTGCGCATTCAGGCGCCGCAGGGAAGCAGGCTGGAGAAAACCGAAGAACTTGTGAAAAATATTACCCGGGATATTGCTGCACTGGTTCCAAATGACGGCTTATACATAACCTCAGCCTATGTAGGGTTACAACCGGCAGGATCCCCCATTAATCCCATTTTCCTTTTTACGAATGCATCTCATGAAGCAGTGCTGCAGGTGTCGGTAAATCAGCAGCAATATACCGGCTCTATGGAAATTTTGAAAGAAAAGATCAGGGAGGTAGTGGCCCAAAAACATCCGGAAGCAAAAATAAATTTTGAGCCGTTGGAGTTGACTGAAAGGATCATGAGCCAGGGAGCAATGACGCCTATTGAAATAAAAGTGGGCGCTGGACAGGTAAAAAGTGCCTTCGCCTATGCATCCAAAATTGAGGCGAACCTGAAAAAACTGCCCTATTTAAGAGATGTCCGGATTGCAGAACCGATTGCCTATCCAACATTGGAAATAGAGGTCAACAGAGAGCTTGCCGGGCAATTTGGCCTGAGCATGCAGGATATAACCGGAAGCCTGGTAACGGCCACTTCTTCCACCCGGTTCACAGACAAGAATCTTTGGGTAGATTCAAAATCGGGACTGGTATTCCAGGTGCAGGTGCAAATACCAGAGGCGTTTATGTCTTCTGAAGAAAGATTAAAGTCATTGCCGCTAAAAAAGGGCAGCCTGAGCCCGGTATTGGAAGATGTAGCAACTGTACGCCGGGTAACATCGCCCGCACAGGTAAACAGAAAAGGACCCAACAGGTATGTTACAGTAATAGCAAATGTGTCGGGTGCAGACCTGGGAACAGCATCAAAAGCCATCAAAAAAGCCATTAAAGAAGCCGGCGAAATTCCCCGTGGCATAACGGTGTTCACGGAAGGAACACAACAATTGCTCAGCGAAATACTTAGTAGTCTGCTATCAGGCCTGGCAGTTGCTATCATTGCAATATTCCTTATGCTGGCAGCTTATTACCAATCGTTCAAAGTTCCGCTGATCATACTTTCAGTATTACCAGCGGTGATAGCCGGCAGTTTACTCATGCTTTTTATAACAGGCAGCACCCTGAACCTGCAGTCATATATGGGTATAATTATGTCAATAGGTATATCCGTATCAAATGCCGTATTACAGGTAAATCAGGCGGAGTATTACCGGAAGCAGCTTTCTCTGAATGCCACTCATGCTGCCAGGTTAGCCGCCTCCTCACGTCTTCGACCGGTATTGATGACCGCCGCTGCAATGCTTGCAGGTATGTTGCCAATGGCAATGGGTATAGGAGAGGGAGCAGAGCAGGTAGCGCCAATAGGTCGGGCAGTCATTGGTGGCCTGATAGCATCAACAGCAACTATTCTGCTGCTGGCACCACATTTCTTTTCATCACTAATGGCAGGCACTGCAGTAAGTAGCCCTTCCCTTGACCCTGATGATAAGGACAGCCAATATTATGAAGAACATCCTTTAAACGCTAAAATGTAAATACAATGTTTTGTAACTCCTGGATACAACAAAAAATAGCAAAAGCATATATTATACCAATCGTAGCTTTATTGGCGCTTGCTGCCTGTTCACCGGGTAACGACGAAAAGGGCAAAAAAAAGGAATCGACATCGGGAATACCCATGCCTGAAACATTTAATACAACACCCATCAGGTTTATAAATCCGGGGTATGAGCTTTCTTTGCCCGCGGAATTGGAACCGAATGAGGAAGTATCGGTATACGCCAAACTGCCCGGTTTTGTACAGCATCTTTATGTTGACCGGGGCGACCGGGTGCGCAAAGGGCAATTGCTTGCCATACTGGAAGCCCCGGAAATAGAGCAGAAGTATATGTCAAACAAATCTTCCGGGCAGAAGGTCTACAACGATTATTTATTTGCCAGACAGAACTATGAAAGACTGGCAGAGGCATCAAAAACAAGCGGAGCCGTAGCAGCAATAGAATTAGAAAGAGCAAAAAGTGCCATGGAAAGCACAAAAGCTGCCTATGAGGCATCAACATCCGAAACGGAGCAAACTGCTCAAATTCAAAAATACCTGCGCATCACCGCCCCATTCGACGGAATAATTACCGCCAGAAATGTTTCCCTGGGCGCATTGGCAGGAACTTCCTCAGGCATGCCCCTTTTCCTGATAGAACAGAAAAAAAAGCTTCGCTTAACCGTTTCTATTCCTGAGAAACATGCATCGGCCGTAAGAGAGGGAATGACCGCCACATTTACCATAAGTTCTCAACCCGGAAAGATCTTCAAAACAAAACTATCGAGGTCATCCGGTCTGCTGAATCAGCAGAACCGGTCATTAGTAGTAGAATTTGATGTAGACAATGCATCAGGAGATCTGCAGGGGCGTGATTACGCGCAGGTAACATTGCAACTAAAGCGTAAAGATCCAACATACTGGATTCCTGTTAAAAGCTTGCTCAATACTCAGTCAGGTGTTTTCGTTCTAACATTCAATAATCAGGAAATAAAGAGGATCCCTGTAAAAGAAGGAGTAAGACTGGATAGCCTGTTAGAGGTTTTTGGAAATTTCGGGAAGAATGATAACATAGTTCTTAAACCTTCAGAAGAAATAAAAGAAGGGAAATATAATTAGTCAGTTGAAGATATACCGATGTTATAACGGAAAAGGCTCACGTCGGTGAGCCTTTTTTCCGGGTTATGAATTAAAGCATAACTTTTCAATGATATCCAGCACCCCTGCCTCATTGTTATCCTTATCGGTAACAAAGTTTGCGACCTCCTTCAATTTCGGGTTCGCATTTTTCATGGCATAACTGTAGGTAGCAGTTTTCATCATTTCATAGTCGTTCATAAAATCACCGAATACCAGCGTTTCATCGGGACTAATATTATTCAATGACTGTAATAGTTGCACAGCCTCCCCCTTGTTAACATCTGTCCGGGTAATATCCAGCCATTTTGCGCCACCAACGGCAATCTTTAACCTGTTTTCAAAATGTTTATAGTGAGGATGGCTGTTTGTTTCCGCTCCTGCCTGATCGTAAACTGTCACCTTCAAGAAAGCTTCTTCTACTTTTGTAAGGTCATTTACAACCTTAAAATTACTGTGGTAGGCCAATACGGCATTCATGAGGGCCTCATCTGAATTCTCCAGGTACCATTGCTCTCTTCCGCAAAGAATAGGCCACGCATTGTCGACACCGCGTGCTGCCATTACCAATGCTTGAATTTCGTGCGGTGGCAGTGATTTAGAAAGGAGCTCTGTGTTATCATGAACAATAAGACTACCATTATCTGATATGGAATACAATTGGTCTATTATTGTCTGAAATTTAGCAGCGATGCTAAAATGAGGTCTGCCAGTGGCAATGGCCAATTTTATCCCTTTGCTGAAGAGGCGGTCTGCCATTTCCCAAAAACGTTCAGGCACTTCATGTTGGTCATTCAGCAGGGTCCCATCGAGGTCGGTTACAATTAGTTTTATCATAGGTTAAAATCAAATACAAGGAGGCAAAGATATCTTATATTTGCCCATATTACAATTCCATTTTTCCGTTAGTTTACGAGTAGAAATTATCTGACAACATCAACTTTTTGAATGACACAATTAGCTTATGAATTCACGGAATGGCTTATTGGATAATGTCAATGAGACATTGAAACATCACAATAAGTTGTTCGAAAGCCCCAATCGTTTATTTGGGACCCATAATAAATAATGCGCGAGTCATAATAAGTTATGTAAGGCTGGCAATGGATTTATCGAAAGTTATAATAAGTTTAAAAAAGCTGTCATTCAATTTATGGAGGCTATCATGCGATTTATGAGGGCTATCATGCAATTTATGATGACTATCAACCAATTTATGGCGACTGTTAACCAGCTCATTGAAGCATCAACTAATTTATTCTATGAAACAATAGGAATAAGTGGTCAAAAAATGAGCGCAGGAGGCACTAAAATCATTTATTGCACCTACAAGCTGAATTATGGGATCTTTCAGATAGAATATTGGCATCTCAACCTGAAATATTGCCGGTAATTGATGAATTAAGGAAGCTTCCTGTCGAAATAAGGCAGCTACCCTCAATTTGATGAAGGGTATCCGTCGATTGATGGAGATGGCAATCAAACGGACAGGGGTATACTTTGAATGTTGAACGATTAAAAACATTTACCTTCACATTAAATTACTCTGCGTGATTATAGTAATCTGAAATAAGACACAGGATATTGACCCCTTATAAATCAAAAAATGATAAACGACTCTTTATCTGTTATTCGGGAACGACTAGAAATGCAAGATGCACCTCAGGAAGATCTTACAAGCTTTCTTATGTTCAAAATTTTGGGAGCAACGATTGTCAAAACTCTAAATTCAGCAAGTCAAAATTACCCGCTGCAAGTTTCCATAGCTGAGTATTTCTCTTCCTATCCGACGGGAAAGTCATCCAATTCGGGCACAAACCAATATCTATTTGGACATTTGAGAATGAAAGTAAAATATCCAAATTCGTACATCCATAAAGAAACCATAAGGGAAAAATTTACTGACTTATTTTTAAAGCATGATGTAGATTTTGAGCACAGTAAAATGTTTTCGGGAAGATTCCAGGTAGTAACAGAAGACAAACAACAGCTTCAGCATCTTTTACAGTTCAAAAACCTGGATGCCTTAACAGCACATCCCGAAATGGAACTTGAGTTCAATAATGAAGCCTGTCTATTCAGATGCTCAAGGAAGTCAATTTCAATAGAAGAGACAAATAACTTCTGCGAATTGGCAAAAACGTTACTGACGATGTTTAATTAATAGTCTCTTTTACCCCCAATAGCTTCAAGATAAAATCTTATGTATGTGATTCTAAATTTCTATTTAATTTTCAACTCCGGAATAAGTGGATCCGTTTCAATTAATTCTAAATCTTTTACCATATTCATTGTACCATTTTTATATGTCAGAAAATGTGACGTTTTCAAATGAGACTGGTAAGCTTCCTCATTCAAATATATTTCCAGGATGGTGAGATGCGTAGGTCTTTCTTTATCAAATACAGCATATAATGTCAACACACCTGGCTCTTTACTTACCGAAGCTTCAATCTCTTCCTTTAAAAATGTTTTATAACTTTCCAGTTGAGCTGAGTCAATGACAACTTTAGCAAGGCGAACTTTCTCTGGCTTTTGTGGTGTTTTGTGAGTTTTACAAGAGACAATTAAGCTGACTAAGTAAACCATACAGAAGATTCGCCACGTATATTTAAATATTTTCATTATAAGATTGTTTTCTAAATGTACCCTAAAATATTAGAAAAAATAGCGGATACACTAAACAGGCTACCGGATCAAACCCAGGTATCAATAGCACTTGTCAGAAACAAACAGGTGGCTTATCAGGGCATGATCAGCCAAGATGGGAATATTGACTATATCGATAATTACACATCTGCCTTTGAAATCGGCTCTATAACCAAGGCATTTACCGGAAATGTACTGGCGCAACTGATCATTGAAAAAAAAGTCGATCCAGACGACCCTGCCCAAAAGTATCTTCCCTTCCCATTATTGAATTCGCCGTCCTTTACCTTAAAACAGTTGGCGCTACATACCGCCGGCCTTCCCCGAATGCCGCATGATTTCGATACGCAACCAAACTATGATAAGACAAACCCCTTTAAGAACTATACGGAGGAACAACTGATCTCTTATCTTACTCAACACCTGCGTTTGGACAGCCAGCCAGGGGAAAAACATCTTTATTCCAATCTGGGAGCGGGTTTACTGAGCTACATTATATCAAAGATTGAAAGAAAACCATTTGCAAAAGTGGTAAGGGAGCGAATATTTATTCCTCTAAAGATGAACCACTCCACGTTCGATATTCGTGAAGTAAAAGCTGAAATGGTGAGGGGAATCGATGAGCATGACAATTTTTGTTCGCACTGGGATGGGGGAGTCCTCAATGGTTGTCTGGGTATTATTTCTACGGCAGAAGACCTGTCAAAGTTTGCCATCATGACTTGCGATTCCGGCAATACAGCAGCCAGCCTGCAGGCAACCGAAACATTCCCAATAAACGATTTGCAAAGTTGTAATCTGGGATGGTACGAACTCCATATCATGCCTGAAGACATTCGAATGCAAGGACTCAATGGTGGAACCGGAGGTTATGGCGCTTCCATACTAGCTAACAGAGCGCGTAATTGCTCGGTTATACTTTTATCAAATATTTCACCAGATCGATACATGCAATTGATCTACCCGCTGGTAAAGGAATTATTTATTGAATTGTCAAAATAAAAAGCCTCTGGAGAAATACCAGAGGCCTAATTATATTTTACCGGACTTAGCCTTTAACGCCAGCCTAATCCGGGTGCAACATATTTCAAAATAGAAGAAAGCACGTGGACATTGTATTCAACTCCTAACGTGTTAGGTATTGTTAAAAGGACAGTATCCGCTTCCTGGATGGCTTCGTCCTGGGCCAACTCCCTGATAAGCTGGTCTGGTTCTGCCGCATAACTTCTTCCGAAAATGGCGCGTCTGTCGTTTTCAAGAATACCAATCTTGTCGACTCTGTTGGTTTCCTGTCCAAAGAAATACCTGTCCTGATCAGTTACCAATGCAAAAATAGACCGGCTCACGGATACTCTTGGTTCACGCTGATGCCCTGCTTTTTTCCAGGCTTCTTTGTACAACCTGATCTGTTCTGCCTGCTGTATATGGAATGGCTTGCCGCTTTCGTCGAACTTCAGGGTTGAACTTTGCAGATACATTCCGTTTTCGGCTGCCCAGATAGCGGTGGCATTTGAACCGGCTCCCCACCATATACGTTCCCGCAATCCTTCTGAGTATGGTTCTAGTCGTAATAAGCCTGGGGGATTAGGAAACATGGGATAGGGGTTGGGTTCTGCAAATCCAACACCTTTGAGCCCATCCAAAAATTGCAGCGCTTTGCGGCGCCCCATACCTTCGTCTGTTTCTCCTTCGGCTGGTTCATACCCAAAATAACGCCACCCATCGATTACCTGTTCCGGCGAACCTCTGCTGATGCCCAATTGTAATCGCCCGCGGGAAATCAAATCGGCGGCCCCGGCATCTTCTACCATGTAAAGGGGATTTTCATAACGCATATCAATAACACCTGTTCCAATCTCTATCTTGCTTGTTTTGGCGCCGATGGCTGAAAGCAGCGGAAATGGAGAGGCTAGCTGAGCGGCAAAATGGTGCACCCGAAAATACGCCCCATCTAAACCGATCTCTTCAGCAGCAACGGCCAGGTCAATGGACTGCAGCAACGTGTCGCCTGCCGTACGGGTTTTATAGCCTGTACGATTGGACCAATGTCCGAATGATAAAAATCCTATTTTCTTCATAACATGCTTTCGATTGTAAAATAACCGCACAAAAATAAGTAATATATAATTGTCTGCAATTGTCTGTCTTTCTTCATCCTTCAACAGAGTGCCGAAAGCTTTGACAGAATACCCTGGTTTTAAACACAACATTTGGGGCAAAGTTTATAACGAACCAGGATTGTTTGAGTGGCTTTTTGAACAAAGACGAATTAAACAGCGGACACGGCAAACCGACAACACCCCAGCTGCAACGTCATAAGAAGCTTAATTTAGCTTCATCGCCATCCTTTTAGCACAAAGCCCAACCAGAGCAATCAAAGCGCCTATAGGGCATATTAACGCGCCTGCCGATTTGTGGCCTACCATTTCCCCTGTCTGATTCTAGACAGATTCACTCCAGATATACGACATCCCCGGTAATAATGCCACTGTAATGCCACCAGAATGCCACTGGAATGCCACTGTACAGTGGCATTCCAGTGGCATATTGCCGGGATGTTGGTGGAATAAGCATCGACTATCCACCGAATATCACATAAGTATCACCAGGGATTCATATGAATGTCACATAAGAAAAAGCGCCATTTCTGACGGCGAAAGAATTTATGACGAGTGGTAATAATGAAGGTAACGGATAATGTACATTCGTAAAAAGAAGCCAGTATGCAATTTGCTCCGGCTGAGATATTAAGGCCTTATGTGAAGAATTATACATTGATTTCCATTGACAAAGATCTGACAGATGAAGTATTTTACCCCAGTGGCTATGTAGATCTGGTCATAAACATTTCGGAAGGCAGTGCTTTTACGCTAATTAATGGCCGCAGCAGGAAGCTACCGGGCGTTGAAGTGCTTGGCCATCTTACATTGCCTTCCCGCCTTACGGTCACCAAAGGAACTTCAGTGTTAATTGCCAGAATTTATCCATTTGCCAGCTCATTGTTCTTCACAGATTCCATGTCGGAGTTCACAAATTATGCCACCGATGCTTACGGGATATTTTTGAAAGAGATCAATGATTTTTATGCTGGCTTAATGGAAACAGCTACACTTGAACAAAAGGTTGCGGCACTTGAAGGTTTCCTGATCGCCAAACTCGGTCAGCATGAAAAACAATTTAAAAAGGTCTCGCTGATCCGGAACGTATGCAACCACATTTTCTCGATGGGAGACGCATACGACAGCAAAACTTTATCATCTGGTTATGGTCTTTCAGAAAGATACATGGAGAAATTGTTTATGAACATGGTGGGCATATCTCCCCGCGCACTTTTCACTGTACATAGATTCAATAAAAGTCTTAATCTGGTGCTAACATCCGGGCACCCATTAACATCGATTGCTTATGAGTGTGGGTACCACGACCAGTCACATTTTATAAAAGAATTTTCAAAATTCACCGGAACCACTCCTTTAGCCGCAAGATCCTTGCTACAGAGCAATGGAGAAGAATTCCAGCAGGTTGTCAATATTGGCTTTTGAGAAAGTGATAAGCATCCCGGGAGACGCCTATCACTTTATTAAAATTAATGAGTTGTGCGATTGCTACTGAACATATCGCGATGCATTTTCCAGCCGGCAGCAGTTTTTTTCCAGATCACCAGCACTTTACCTTCATCTATTTTATTATGATCAAGGTCATACAATTCATAACTACTTTCTTCTGTAACAAAGTCGTTCCCGTCTCCGTAAATATGCTGAACAACAAATTTACTATGCACTTTCGGACCGCCTTTAAAGAAATTCAGGATATTGTCGCGACCACAAATGGGGGCTGAGTTAGGAGGCATAAGACAGGCATCATCAGTATACCTGGTTAATATAGATCCATCGCCTTTGTTTGCCAGATCGGAATAGATGGCGTTACTGGCAATAATGACTTTTCTTATCTCCTCCAATTGCTGGTCATTTTTTGATTGAGCATAGCCTATGCCGGAGACTGTCAGAAATGACAATAAAAAAATAATTCCTTTCATATATTTGTTTTATGGCAAAATAACCGCCCCTTGCGCAAAGAAAATTGTAAGATTCCGCACTAAACAGAACCATGATTGACAGTCGATCATAACAATATCAAGATTAAACTCCTGGGGTAGGGGATTATAAACAATAGGAGTAACATTTTATTAATATCGAAATTCAGATACGATGAAAAGGGGAGAAGCGTACAATCGCTCGATGAGAATATCAAATCAGGAACCGATATTACAACTCACTGGAACAGTATGGACAACCCAGGGCGATGATGCACAACGTAAATATGATTATACGTATGACAATTCGGGCAGGGTGACCAGGGCTGATTTCAGGGAATATACAACATCTTCCGCTGGATGGTCCAATGCTAAAATGGACTTTTCGGTAACCGGGCTCAACGGTAAAATTGAATACGATCTTAACGGGAACCTAAAATATATGATGCATAAGGGGGTAATGCCTGGTAATAGCTCCCCCGTAAACATAGATGACCTTCGGTATTTTTATGAAACGTTGGGTAATAAGTTGACAAAAGTTAAGGATGAATCGACACTGGCTCAAGGCAGCAATGGCAAATTTGGCGATTTTACTGATGGCAGTAATGCCGATAATGATGATTATGCATATGATGATAATGGAAATTTGGTCAAAGATCTTAATAAGGATATCAAGGACCTGGCGGGATCAGCGAATGGGATCAAATACAATTATCTTGATAAACCTGAGGAAATAAGGATTATAGGAAAGGGAACCATTAAGCTGGTTTATGACGCGGATGGTAATAAACTGCAGAAGATATTTACACCCGAAAACAGCAATACAGACACGGTCACTTCTTATATCAACGGTTTTGTTTACCGGGGCGATGAATTACAGTATATAAATTTTGAGGAAGGCCGGATCAGGGTAATGCAGACTGTAACTTCGGATCCTAATAATGCTTACGACTTTTTAGCACTGGATGGGAATATGGATCTGCCTGGTGGCAAAAGAGGCGCCTATGATTTCTTTATTAGAGATCACCTCGGAAATGTGAGAATGATCCTGACAGAGGAAACGCATACTGGTAGAAACACCTGTACCATGGAACTGAATCGCGCCAATAATGAAGAAACGGTGTTTGGGCAGGTAGATGCAAATGGCACTCCTACTGGTAGCAATGAAGTAAAGGCTCGTTTTCCCGTGGACCAGATACCGGGACAAACTATCGGAAATGGCTGGCAAAACAACGCTATAGGCAATTATGTAAGCCGTCTTGGTAACCTGGCAAGCAAGGTAGGCCCTAATGCACTTTTAAAGGTTATGGCCGGTGATGAAATTAGTGCTGAAGCCTTCTACTATTACCAGAATGCAGTTGCCAATCAGCCCGGAGGTGCCTCTTTTGTTTCAGACATACTGCTGTCGCTGGCACAGGCCATATCAGGCAGTCCGTTAACAGCAGGAGTTACCAAATCTGCAGCATCAAATATTACAAATCAATTAAGTTCAAGCGTTCCGTTTCGAACCATAATAGATCCGGATGCCAACGACATAGGTGATAATAGGCCCAAAGCTTACCTGGCTATATTGTATTTTGATGAAAGGTTCAATTTGGTAGAGGAAGGCAGTGAAACAAAGCGGGTGCTGCAATCAGGAAATGGAGCATCCCCCTTGGTATTGCCTAATCGAAAAGCGCCCAAAAACGGGTACGCCCTGGTATATCTTTGCAATGAAAGTGATGAAATGGTGTACTTCAATAACCTGCAGGTGACACACAACCGAGGTCGTATTATAGAAGAAAACCTTATTATGCCTATGGGTTGAAAATTGCGGGAATAAGCAGCCACAAACTGGCTGATGTAGGTGAAGGGGATATAGAGAATAAGTATCTTTATAACGATAAAGAGCTCATTGACGAGGCTGATCTTGATTGGTATGATTATGGGTTCAGAAATTACGATGCGCAAATTGGACGGTTTACGCAGCTTGATCCATTAACATTTGAATACCCATTTTTGACCCCTTATCAATATGCAAGTTGCGAACCGATTTCAAATATTGACAGGGATGGATTAAAGGCTGCAAACCCATTTAAAGATGCCAAGATATTGAAGGAAGTAGTTGTTGTTGGACAGCGAATGCGTAAACTGGAAGCTTCAATTGTTCATGGTCTTGCAATTGCAGCAGAAGGATTACGATTGGGGGGGGATCGAAACACGGGGTACAGAGGACGCCATGGCAAATGCGAGTTCGGTAGGGCTTTATGAGCTTATATGGGGCGATCATGGAGATGAGTATTCTGTTCCAGCAGATAAGATGGCCTATTACCAGGGTAAATTGAAAGGTTATATGGCCGCGCAACTTCAAGGCGCTGGAGAAATGGGCATTGGTGGAGGTGCGGTATTGGCCACAGGCGGAGCTGCTGCCCCACTCGCAGCACCTGTAGCATTACATGGTCTTGGGGTTGAAGCTACTGCTATAATCCAAATTGAAAAGACCGAGGAAATAATAAGTAACCTGCAGGCGGAATATGCATACATGTCGTCCTTTGAAAACGGAGGAGAGGGTGGTTCAAATAGTTCATCAGAGACTCATAATAATGCTAAATTTAGGGAGCTTCGGGAAAAATTTATTCAGGAGGAAAGGTCTTCAATATCTGATAAAAATGGAGATTTGAAAGCAGAAGTAATTAATAATTCTGACCAAATAATGAATGGCAATGAACTTGATAATGAGAAGTTAAGGGAACTGTTAACAGCAGATGGAAGTAATATAAGCGATTGGAATAAAATGTCGTATCAAATCAGACAACATCTAAATCCAAAAGGCGTGGGTACTTCAAAAGAATCTGTAATTGATATACATTATAATTATAATAAAAATACTAACAAGTTTTTTATATATGATTATAAGTCGAAGCTCCCAGGTGACTATTTTAAAAAAACGGTTTCACTTCCAAAAGAATAACTTATGATAATACGTTGTAAAATCGCCAAAGGAAGAAATATTACGCCTAATCAGCTATATCAGGTTGTGGCTGTAGTTTTTAATTTACATTCACAAAAAGTTGATTATAATATTGTCAATGATAGTGATACTTTAGCATTTCATGATGCTAATCTATTCGAAATAGAAGATAATAAGAGTGATGCTGATTGGGTATTAAAAAAAGTAAGTGAAGAATTTTACACTCTTTTGCCTGAAATGTTAGCTTATGACGGTTTCTATGAGGCGTTTCATAATGACGACCGTATTGCAAGGGAGAAATTCAAAATCAGGTTTCCTGATTTGTATGAAAAATTAATTAGGTAAGACATTCGTTAGTTAACTCAAATGGCCGGCAAAAGTAGTTGGTTGAATTTTCTATCGAGTATTTTTGCCAGCCATTAATAATGATTTATTTTGCCCACTCAAAAAAGAGAATGAGTAAAACATTTATTATTCCGTTCCTATGTATATCCCCATTTCTATTTTCCTGCAAAAGCAGTAGCTATCATACTGATGGTAAAAAATACAAGTTCGGTTTATACCTGATTACCGGCGACAAATACTATTTCAATATCATTACCGAAACTTCAACAAAAGTTTCGGTAATGAATAAAGACATGGAAAGCAATAACCACTCTGAAGTTGGATTGATCTACGAAGTGGTTAACAGCACGTCAGATAGCATACAAATAAAGCTTACCTACGACAATCTGAAATTCAGTCTCAAAAATAAAGATGGAGAAAAAGAGATCGATGCAGCCAATTCAGGCCATACATTGAACGATCAGGAAAAGCAATTGGCGACTGTCAAAGGCGCTTCCATGAATATAACCTTCAATAAAAAAGGCGATGTGTTGCACATCACCGGAGGGAAGGAGAACGTAGATAAATTGATAGCAACATTAAATGCCACAAGTTCTACGAATCAGGACCAGATACGAGAGCAGTTCAGCAAATTTATCGGGGACGATTTTATCAGAAATTACCTTGGCCGGGAGTTCAAATTATTTCCCGATACAGCGGTATCCGTTGGCGATACCTGGCAAATGAAAAGTAGTTTGCCTGCAGAGATCAATACTGATGCTGTTTCCAAATTCACTCTTGACGATTTCTCAGATAACCTGGTTTTAGTTGAGTCTGCTGCTGAAATAAATACTGACAATAAAACGTCAGTAATGGGAAATGAGGTTGTGATGAATATGAAAGGCAAGCAGGAAGGTCATTTTGAAACGGATATTGTCACTGGTTTGCTAATAAATGGCCAGTCTGCCACATCCATAGAGGGTAATTTTCAGGTGATGGGAAAAGAAGTCCCGGTTTCAATTAAAGTAACAAAGCATATCTCGGGCAAAAAAATGTAAAGAACCCCAGGTCCAAGGAGGCAGGCTCATTGGTAAAAAATCTATCAATGAGCCCGATCGATTTATAAGTATCCATTCCTCCTCTTTCCAAAGACAACCTTTACAAATAGACCAGATATAACTGCCGGTATAGTGATTAAAGCCTGTAAATTCCCATTTAACCTTTTGGTATGGGTGCATTCTCCGCAATCAGCTTTTCTCTTTTCAGTTCCTCCCAAAAAGACGCTGGTATTTTAGCTTTAAAAAATGATTCGGCATTCTCTCTTGCCTGCTGGGGAGTATGCGATCCGGGGATGACTGCCGAAACCACCTCCGGCGCTGCGCAAAACTGTAGGGCGGCTGTGCGCACATCAACATGATGGTTCGCCGCTACTTTTTGTATCCCCGCCAGTTTTTCTTTATAGCCCAATGGGATAGTGCCCCAGTAAAGAAAACGATCCTTTCCCGCCAGGAAACCCGCATCAAAAGGAGAACCAACCACAACGGAAATACCTCTTTCCGCACATTTGGGGAATAACTCGTTCAAATCCTCTTCATGATGGATCATAGAATATTGACTCGCTGCAAGCAGTATATCCGGATCGGCCTCCTCAATGGTTTTAAGAAGCGGTTCAATTTCGCTAATTCGATGTGGCCATTACGCACAAAGACATCTATTCTGTCATATATATTGTTAACGCTATCCTTAAGTAATTTTTGTTCATGTAAGAGTTTTGTCTGCAGGTTATTTCGATTGCATCCACAAGCAAATATTATCAGAAGGCATAAAATGGCAGAAGATTTCATTTCCGTAAAGACATGTCGTTTTATCATATATAATTTGGTTTGTATTAGTATCTGACTAAAGAAAGTTTCTTAGCTTCACCTCTCAAACGTACGCACCCGTGTTGGCGTTCCTGATAAAACAACTGTAAAAGAAATGTAAATGCGTGTAAGTTCTGCTTTTAACGGCTTTTTTAAAAGGCGGTTGGTGGTGAGTTCCGCCGTTGCCATCTCGATGTCCGCCATTTTTTTTATTGCCTTGTCTTTCACCAAACATTCCGATAGCGACTTACGGGTGAAGCAGGTAAACCTCATTATCCGTCAGATTGGTCACCGGTTGCTGCTGCAGGCGGGTAACACCACCTCACGGGTATTGCCGGTTACTGAGGTTAAAGAAGGTACGTTTCTGCTCAGGTTCGAAAATGAATTTATTTTTAATCACGACTCGCTTATGGCGCTGTGTGAGAACCTGCTTCCCAAAACACAGTTCCCCTCAGGTTACATCGTTACGGTTCATGATTGCGTCAAACGCGACATCGTCTATGGTCTCCAGAAAAATAATACTTTTCCCGACATCCTGGTTTGCGGCGGCAGAAGTCAGCCGTTAGGTTGTTATACAATCGAATTCGCCTTTCCGGATTTTTATGAGAACATAAAACAGGAGAAAGCAAATCCCAAACCTTCCACATTAGTTTATGGCGGCATACTGGTGTTGTTGTGTGTTGCGTTGTTGAGCTGGCGTGTAGGAAAAAAAGTAAAACTTGTGCCAGTGGAGCATCCAAACGATGCCATAGTAGAAAAGTCTGTTCCGGAGCTGGCTACGCTGGGAAAATTTTTAGTCGACTCTACAAATCAGCGCTTGCTCTTGGGGAGTGAAGTGATTAGCCTCACAGACAAAGAATACAAGGTGTTGGACCTGCTCAACAAAAGTTTCGGTGAGCTGGTGCCACGGGAAACGCTGATGCAGGAGATCTGGATCAATGAAGGGGTTATAACCGGCCGCAGCCTGGATATGTTTATATCGAAACTTAGAAAGAAATTAAGTCAGGACCCTGACCTGAGAATAACGAATGTTCATGGCAAAGGGTATAAACTAACATTCAATTAAAATCACATAAAGTAGGGGAGACATGATAAACAGAAACTTTTCACCTTTTCCAGTACTGACAACAGACCGGTTGGTACTTCGCCAACTGTTGGCAAGTGATATCGAAGAAATATTTCTTCTTCGGTCCGATCCCGGTATAAACAAATATCTTGACAGGCAACCAAGCCAGATGCCTGCAGATGCCTTACGCTTTATTACTGCAATAAATGAAGGGATAGCAAAAAATGAAAACTTATATTGGGCAATTACAAAAGCTGATAGCCAGAAACTGATCGGCACTATCTGTCTTTTTGATTTTTCAGACGCGCATAACAGTTGTGAAATTGGGTATGAACTTTCCACCGACTTTCAGCGACAAGGTATCATGCAGGAAGCAGCAGCCGGCGTAATTGAATTTGCCTTTCAAACACTTGGTATAACTACAATCAGCGCCTTTTCTCATAGGGACAATCAAAGCTCGATGCATCTTCTTCAAAAGCTGAACTTTGAAAAAACAGGGATTCGTGATGAGAGCAATACGGATATGATCTTATTTAGGTTACTCGTGGAATGAAACCTGGTACCCCGGTATTCACTACGTTGTTGAATCTCTGCCTTGTCTGAATCCGATTGATTTCTTCAATCGCTTCATCCGGCAGGGGAGTAATATCAAAATTCTCCTGTACCCGGGCGGCAGTTCGTGCGGTGGTGAGCACGGCCGTACCACGTTGAATTGCCCAGGCCAGCAATACCTGAGCCGGCGTCTTTTTAACGCGTGCCGCGATGGACAAAACAACCGGGTCTTCGATCGGACCTGGTCTGATCCCGTGCCCCAGGGGAGCAAAAGCCAACAAAGTGATTCCATTATTCTTGCAAAAGTCCAGCAGCTCAGTTTCCGGCAGATAAGGATGTGCTTCCACCTGAACTACGGCCGGCTTTATTCTCGCCGATTCATAGATGGTCCGCAGTTTCTCCAGGTTCACGTCAGCCAGCCCAATGGCGCGGCATTTACCTCCATCCACAAGCCGCTCCATTGCCTTCCAGGTATCGGTTAAGCTTATACTGTTGTCATAAATGACATTACCGCTTTGGTCCCGTGGGTCCTGCTCATCGCCTGGCTGAAATGCAAACGGGGTATGTATCAGATATAGATCCAGGTAGTTCAGTTGTAGTCTCTTCAAGCTACCCTCAAATGCGGGCTCCACCCGTTCGGGCCGGTGATTTGTATTCCACAATTTGGTGGTAACAAAGATGTCTTCGCGGGAAATAACTCCGGCGGCTAGTCCAGCCTGTATTGCCTCGCCCACCACGGCTTCATTTCTGTATCGTTCCGCACAATCGAAGTGCCGAAATCCGGCTTCCAATGCGTACCTGACAGCATTCTTTGTATCGACTGCATCGGGAATCAGCGTACCAAACCCTAGCGCGGGCATATTTATGAGGTTAGATGAAGCTTTCATGATACAAAGCTCGGCAGTAAATCTGAAGCTCCTGTGTGACCTACATCACATTAAGGAAAAACCTGCGTTTTTTAATACTAATTGGTGGTTTTTAAAACCGTGTTGAAGTGACAGAATGCAATCTAAAATCTATAGGGAAGATTAACGACTTTCTTAAAGATATCAACGTACCCTTGAGAGGTAACCTGCAATCATGGTTTCCTTTTAAGCGACGAATTTGACCATGGGAGGTTTTGGTTGGTGTTATGGGTTAGCCGGGGCAGCTATAAAGCGGTCGATTGCAGCAACGAGGGCGTTTCGGCCCTGCCGGGGTTTGTCGATGGTAACAAAATGGGTAGCATTCGGCAATTCGATGGAGTCACGGCGCGGCGCGTTTACCAGGTCGTGGTAGAACGCAGAAACGTCGTCTGGCCGGGACCACTGATCAAACTGACTCCGGACGATCAGGGTGGGAACGCGAATATTGGATGCGTTCCAATACTGATGGCCATGAGCCATGTAAAAACTTTCTTTCCGATAGCCGCCCGGCACCTTTAAGGTAAGATGCCCACTATCGTTGGCCACGGACCAGGCGTAACTTTTGAGGTCGGCTGTGTCAATCCAGGGAGTTTTATCGGCTGCAGGAATAGATGCAAGGCGGGAGGCGATGATCGCCTTTGTGTCAGATGTGCGATAGAGCGGAATCCTGGAGTCATAGCGGTTCGAGTCGGAAGGGTCGGCGAATGCGCTGCTGTAACTCCAGGGTGCATTTACGCCATAAAGGGTATTTAGAACAACGAGGTGGTCGACCTTGTCATTGTGAAGGGTTGTATAATAAGCCACCCAATGACCACCGGTGGCCCAGCCGAAAAGACTAACCCGGGGGAGATGTTCTCTTTGCCGGATGTGTTCGACGACCGTATCGATGTCTTCGGCAGCTTCTACACAAGAGCCGGCAGTAAGTGAGGTGTCCTTTTCATTGTACTGGGGCGCGGTGGATTCTTCCCAGCCACGGATATTCATCAGGTAAACGACAAAACCTTTGTTGACCAGGGAATCGGTGAAGGAGCCGGGACCAAAATCAAAGGAAGCAACACCACCCGGGCCACCGCCGTGGACGAGGAGAATGACACGGGCTTCGGGATGGGTACGATGGGTGCCCACTCTGCGAATGGAGAGCGTGAGCCCATTTGCTCCCTTAATCGTGTAATTGTCGTTTATGGGATAAGGTATGTCTTGTGCAGATAACAGAAGGGAATAGCCGCACATACATGAAATCAATAAAATCAGGCGTAAGGACATCGGCGGGATGTTTAAGATACTGTGCTCCTAAAATATAAAAAAAATTCAAGACAGTTGAATGTAATGTGTTGTTGTAAAACGCCGGGTGAGCGCCTTTTCGGGGGATGGCCTTTTTACTGTTAATTACCTATTAATGCGCTGAGAGCTTCTGAGCATACCGCCAACCTTTATGTGAAATACTTTACGGTTAAGTCAACTGCCAGCCAGAAAAACAAATTCAAAATTATCACATTTGTTGAAGGGTAATTTTTAGCCACTAAAATGAAAAACAATGAAGAAGTCCATCATCAACAGTCGAATTTTTATGTTACTGGCCTTTTGCTTTGGCATGGCAGTCTCAGGTTGTAAAAAAGGCGACCTTCATCCTGGTGTCCCCAAGGCGCCACACCTGCTGATTTCAGGCTTGAAGGAGCTCCAGGGCAGCACCGTAGGGCCTGACAAGGCGTTGTATGTTACTGCGCCGCTCGACGGAACCATTTGGCGGGTAAACCCGAAGACCGGCGACCATAAGCTCTTCACTACCGGGTTGCCGAAGCGCATCCCGGACCTGTTCTACATTGGCAGTGGAGTAGTGGATGTCGCCTTCCGCGGTGAGACTGCCTATGCGCTGGTTACCGGTGTTGCGCCAGACCTTGATGGCCACGACACCGTAGGTATCTATCGGGTGGACGGGCCGCATAGCCATTCTATCATAGCGGATATCGGCGCATGGTCCATTGCGCATCCCCCGGTGCCAGCATTCTTCGTGCCTACCGGATTTCAGTACGCGATGGAACCCTACCGCGACGGTTTTCTTGTCACTGACGGCCATCATAACCGCGTACTTTATGTTACGCTCGACGGCGAGATCACTGAGTTGATCACCTTTGCGGATGTTGTGCCGACCGGACTGGCGGTTAGCGGCAACACAATCTATGTCACAGAAGCCGGTCCTATTCCTCACTTGCCTGAGACTGCCAAGCTCATGTCCTTCACGCCAAAGTCACCCACCGCCAGAGAAATAGCCTCCGCTGCCGGATTGAAAGTTGGGTTATTCGTTGACGTAGAATTTGGCTTCGGGAACACCCTCTATACCCTCGCACAGGGCGTTTGGGATGGTCCCTTTGAAGGTACACCGGCGAAGCCGAACACCGGCGCGCTGCTGAAGCTTCAACCTGATGACACCTTCTGCGTCATCGTAGATTGCCTGAACCAGCCCACCTCGATGGAGTTCATCGGCAATAGTGCCTACGTGGTTAGCCTCGCCGGTGAAGTCTGGGAGATTGACAATGTCCAGGCTCCGTTTTTTAGTCATTAACTGGGTAACGCATATGCTGATCTCAAATGTTAAAATAGCAGGTTTACAAAATCATTATTACATTTGACGAAGCAAAAACAATCTAATGACACTTTACGCAAAAGGGGAGTTTGAAGTTAAACTTGTTCCTCAAACAGAAGACCGGGAAATACCATTATTAGGACGATTAACCATCGATAAAGTTTTTCATGGTGATATAACAGGATCTAGTCAGGGGCAAATGCTTAGCGCAAGAACTTCTGTTCCTGATTCCGCTGGTTATGTGGCGATAGAGCGGGTAGAAGGAACTATAAATGGCAAACAAGGTTCTTTTGTATTACAACATAATGCAACCATGAGTAAAGGGCAATTCATGCTGAATATAATTGTTGTACCAGCTTCGGGAACAGATGAGTTGACCGGCATTGCTGGTACATTGAACATCATAATAAAAGATAAAAAACATTTCTACGAAATGGAATACACGTTGCCAGAGTAGTTCACTTTGTATAGCTAAAAAGCCCTGAAACTCTTCATTGTAAAGAATTTCAGGGCTTTTTGTTTTTGTTACGGGGATCATCTGCCGGATTAACATAATTTATTCCCAAAGGGCCAATTGCTGTAACCTGCGTGATATATTCACCTGACTTTGCCCAATGAAAATGCGGTGTGTTTCCCGGAAGAACAATTACAGTGCCTGGCAAATACGCCTGCAGCCTGGATGTATCAAATTCTTTTCCGATGCCGATATAAAACACACCCGACATCACGGTATAGATCCGGTCTTCAGGGTGGGTATGTGGCATAAGCTTAACACCTGCGGGTAATTTCACCCTTACTACATAAGGTTCGGCCAGCTTGGGATTCCCAACAACTATGGCGAGCCTCGCTTCCGGTGGAAATGCCGGGAATGCCACCCAATTTAAATTTTCCTGTTTTATAGAGCCAAATTGTTTATTGGATAAGCCCTGTGCCCCACTGCTGATACCTGAAGTGAGTAGGGCAGCCATTACAATTAAATTGCTAAATTTTTTCATGATTGATGAAATTAGTATTGGGCTAACAAATCATTTCAAATAAAGTTGGTTTGCCAATATGCCGTTATTCAATGCAACAGTTTTGGTAAAAGTGCACACACGTGGCTCCTGGTGAAATGGGGACCGCCTTTTAAATCAAAATTAAACTTTCATTGAAATTCTAAATTACATGGCTGAATGCCCCCGCCTAAAGTGTCATACTAACTAATGTGCTGTATTAAGTAATTAAAATAAAAGGTATGAGTAATAAATTAGTCTTACTTACAAAAGAATCTCCGGTGTATTGGCGGGTAACTTTCAATAATCCGCCGGTAAACATATTCGGTCCTAAAATGATACCGCCATTTAATGAGATCATTTCGGCAATTGAGTTGGACAAAGAACTAAAGGTCATCGTCTTTGACAGTGCAATCGAAGGTTTTTTCATGACGCACTACGATTTTCTGGCGAAGCCGGAGGAAACGACCAGCCTACCGCTTGGTCCCACCGGACTGTTACCCTGGCCAGATATGCTTGTTCGCCTCAGCAGGGCCCCGGTGGTGTCCATAGCCAAGATCAGAGGACGGGCAACAGGTTGTGGAAGTGAGCTCGCCCTGGCCTGCGACATGCGTTTCGCCAGTCGCGAAAAAGCGATCATGGGGCACTTTGAAGTGGGCGCCGGCATAGTGCCTGGTGGTGCACCTATGGCGAGGTTACCCCGTCTAATGGGCCGTGGGCGCGCACTGGAAGTGTTACTCGGTGCAGATGATATTCCCGGCGATCTGGCAGAACGCTATGGATATGTGAACCGGTCGTTTCCGGATGCAGAACTCGATGAATTTGTAGACTCACTTGCCAAACGGATCGCGTCGTTCGACAGACAGGCGATAAGCGACACCAAGCGGTTCACCGATGTAGCCAGTCTACCGTCCGATTATGAGGTGGGGGCCGAGATGAATGTTTGTTATGAATCGATCGGCAGGCCTTCCACGCAAAAAAGGATCAAAACGTTATTGGAAAGGGGGCTTCACCAGTCAGGCGACGTAGAAACGCGGTTAGGGTACCACGTTGGCCAGCTCGGGAATATTTGAACAATACACGCGATAATTCTAAAAGAACGTATATGAATATTTCTCTTCAACAAGCGGAGGCTGCTGTTGCAGCTGCAAAAGAAAAAGCACGCCAGTTAAATACACTGATGAATATCGCTATCGTGGATGCCGGTGCCAACCTGGTCTCCTTCGCCCGTATGGATGATGCATGGATTGGCAGTATAGATCTCGCAATGCGCAAAGCCAGAACTGCCAGGTACTTCAATATGGAAAGCGGCGAGTTGGGTAAATTGTCCCAACCAGGAGGTCCTGCTTACCAGATAGAACACTCAAATGGCGGGTTGATCACCATGCCAGGTGGAATTCCTATCAGGAATGGAAATGGGGAGGTCATTGGGGCAATAGGTGCATCAGGAAGTTCGGTAGAAAACGATCACCTGGTTGCGCAGGCAGGAGCGAATGCGATAAAATAAAAAATGATATCACAAAGGATCATGTTGCTTAGGTTTGAAAATTCGCTCATTATTAAATTGAGGGAATTCAACCGTTGATCTTTCCCGATGTTTTGGTCCCTGGTTTTGCCCTTGTTTTTTACCGGCATGGAGAATCGGTATTACGCGCGCCGGACTTTTCAGGCCATTTGATCTACTCTTTTGAAGTGAGGCGAGGTGGGTCATATTTTATCAATTTTATACAAATTACTACTATGTACAAGACTGGAAAATGAGCCTCGTCACAATGGATAATGACGTACGTCATTAAACACGCAATGCGGCCTGCGATACATTTCCATAGGCAACCGAACCCAACATTTCTTCTACACGCTGGAGAACGGTCGCAGACCAAAAGAATCTTGTTTATTATTTTGACAATGTATTAAACCCCAATGTTGTTTGGGTTGAATTCAACAAAATAGACTTTAGTGAAAAAGGGAAGGTAAGGAAACTGAGCCTGTCGAATAATGAGAACTATTCCGGTGAATGTTCAATGAATTTTAAGGTTACCCAACCATTCCAATTTGCGCGGTTAGATTAAAATTGCTGTTAGCGGGATTATAAATCATATTAAAAGCAACTCACACATCAGGCTTATCGGGATTAGGAGACAATTAACTCTTTCCCTACCAATTTGCCTAATAAACTTTTTAATGTAGATCAATTTGAATGTTTCAGTTGGTGCTTATTTTAACAGGGCCTGATTCAGATCCTCAGTTGTCGATAGCTGTTAATAGCACAACGTCAATCTTGTCGTCTTTGATCTTTCCTTTCGTAAATTCAAAAAAAGACCTGGCGTGCGGTAATGACTTGTGTAGTTCAAAGGCCGCTTCGCTTTGGTAGGTTTCATAAATCAGAATGGTATTGGGCAAATCGTTTTTTGTATTTATCAGAAACAACTCAACACCTGATTCTTTCCGGGTTTCAGCAGCCATCGAAAACAGCGCTTTTTTAACAGCCGCCTCATAACCCGGAAGTATTTCTATAGTGGCAATCAGGCTGAACTTTTTACCGTCATTTGTGACCTTATTGCTTATTGAGCCTGCGTTATTCATTTTAGTATTTATTTGTGAATTGATATTCCCTTCATAAAAGAATAGCAAAGCGATGAGAAAAAAGTATTTCATGTTTTAGTGATAAGTTTATTACTATGCAAAGTTGAAAAGAAACGGTGAGGTTATTACGTGATGTATATCACATTTTAACCATTGCTTACTCCTCTTTTGCATTCTTGGTATCAAACCCATATCGTATGGCTGCCTCAAGGGTTTCAATATTTATATCTTTCAGCGTTTTGAACTTAATGCAATACCCGGTCACCGTCGCCTTGCCTAGTTGTTTTCCATATGTTTGAGCTAAATACGTTTTGTCCCTGGTGTCCATTATATAGACAGAAATTCCGGTTGTATTGGCGCTCATACCAACTTGATAAAATTCCCTGGTTTTTCCATCGGCATATTTTATTGTGTAAAGCCCATACCCTATATTAGGATTGGAAACAGTTTTACTTTCACTGTTTTTACCATCCAGGAACCACAATTGACAGGTGGGTTTTATTTCCAGGATAAGGTTGTGCAATGCCTGCATATCACCGCGTTTTGGTTCAGATTGATTGGTAATATATTCATTGATTTTTTCTTGCACGCTCATATAATTTAATATTTAGTTGTCTTACTCAAGATCACCTGACACCGGCACTGCCAAACACCTGTATAAGCTTAAAATTAGCATTTTTCCAAATAAGCCTTTGTCATTATAAAGGTATTTTCTTACTTTGTTCTTAATGCTTAGTAATAACTACTCTGACAATTCGCTTAGGCATACTTTCAATGAAGTAGCTTTATTATACAATGAAATAAGACCCCGGTATCCGGATGAATTATTTTCTACTTTAATTGAGGTTTCAACTGTAAATAAAAATTCAACATTACTGGAAATTGGTCCCGGCACCGGACAAGCAACAAAGGCATTAGCCCAAAAAGGTTTTAATATTACTGCTATCGAACTGGGAGCATCTTTGGCGGAAGTTATGAGGCAGGAATTATATGACTATAAAAATATTCAGATAATTACTGGTGCTTTTGAAGAAACAGCATTGTCGCCAGAATCATTCGACCTGGTATTCGCGGCCACCTCATTTCACTGGATTGAACCTGCTATTAAATTTTCAAAATCGCATACTATATTAAAAAACAAAGGACACCTGGCAATTATACATACTAACCATATATCAGACGAAAAGGGAGATGCCTTTTTCAATGCTTCACAACCTATATATGACCGGTATGACTTTACCGGTAAACATCAAAAACCAAAATTGCCCAAAAATGAAGAATTGAAAGCAAGTGACCTGGACAAGCAACTATTCAAGTTGGTACACTTTCAGCTTTTCCCAGTTACCGTAACTTATACTGCCAAACAATTCGTACAATTATTAAATACATTTTCTAACCATCTTGCAGCACCAAAAGAAATGCAACATGAATTTTACGAGGCAATCGAAACGTTGATCCGCAATTCATTTCAGGGTAGAATAGACAAACACTTCTCCATGTCTTTAACTATTGCAGAAAAAATATAAGTAGGCTCATAAATACATTTTACCGATCGTTACAATGGGAAGCCCGTTCATCAAAGTAAAAAATGACCATAAATCCCTCTGGTTACGAAGCGCATAAAAGTTACCCTTTGAATGATCGTCAGGAAATGGTGATGAGCATTTATAAAAAGCGCAATGCTGCAAATAAACATAAAATGGAACCGATACCGGTTTGTCTAATACCTAAAGAACTTAAAAATTAAATATGCCTAACCTGTGGGTTAATTGTCTTGCTGACTCAAAATCCTAAATTAGTATCCGGGAGTCCTAAACTGTTCCATCTTCTTTTATTTACTGTCAGAGTGCATAACTTGAGTATTCAACAATTTACACTTATAAAAATAAAGAAATGGAAATGAATCTTCAGGACCTATCAAACGGCAAGAATAAAATGATAACAGATGGGCAAATAATTGACGCCGCGCAAAAGTATTTCGCGTCAAACATCAAAACCATTGACTTTGATGGCACTGTGACAGAAGGAAAAGAATCGACTATGAAGAAACTAAATGACTTTGTAGGATCCATTCAAAAAGTGAATGAAATTGCACTTCGCCGATCTGCGTCGTATCAAAACGTCTCCTTTTCTGAATACATTTTTAGTTTTGAGATGAAGGATGGAACTAAAATAGATTGGCACGAAATAATCCGTTCATTATGGGAAAATGGCCAAATCGTTGAAGAGCAATATTTCAAAGGATGGTAAACAAAAATGCAGAAATCAATGTTCATTGTTTGGACGGTATTGAAAATTAAAAATCATAAATGGATAAGGTTGCTTTAAAAACGACACTGATAAAAGCGCATCAGGAAATGCTCCAACAATTGAGGGATGAATATGCAAGTTATCAAAGCGGCGGAAATCTGAATCTTGATGAAGTCCGTGACGCTGGCGATAGCTCACACAGAGAGGAGACAGAAGAATATTTGCAAGCTTTGGAAAGGCAAATTCATCAGCGCGAGCACGAAATTAAAATGCTCCGTGATTTGGATTTTGGGCACAAAACTTCAGTTACAATGGGAGCAGTAGCACTGGTCAACGGCCAGTATTATATTATTGGAATACCTGCATGCCAATTTGACTTTGAGGAAAAGCATTTTATTGCCATGTCAGCTGATGCACCCTTTTACCAGGTACTAATGGATAAGAAGCAAAACGATTCCTTCGTTTTCAACGACAAGACGTTTATGATTGAATCTATTTTTTAGCCCTTAAAAATATAACGATGCTAAAATGGCCAGATATCATAAGGTTATCTAATAACAATCCTGTTCCTGATAAACGAGTAGAAAAAACACCGGAAGAGTGGAAAGAAATCCTGACACCGGAGCAGTTCAATATTACCCGGCTTAAGGGTACAGAGCGTGCATTCAGCTCTGAACTTTGCTCTTATTTCGAACCAGGAAGATATGCTTGTATTTGCTGTGGGACGGAACTTTTTGATGCTGAATCGAAGTTTGAAAGTGGAACAGGATGGCCCTCTTTCACACAACCAATAAAGGAAAATGCCGTCGCTTACCATAAGGATACCTCTTTTGGCATGCAACGTATTGAAGCGCTCTGTAATACGTGTGATGCACATTTGGGACACGTTTTTCAAGACGGCCCCAGGCCTGGTGGACTTAGGTATTGTATAAATGCACTTTCCCTGGAAAAAGTCATTGTAGATGAAGTAAAATAGGAAGGAAACAATCTAAACGCCTTGAAACTCTTATCTAATAAGATTTCAAGGCGTTTTCATTTCGTGTCAAAAACGGACACCAATTGTTCATTTTTGTTACGTGTGAAGTAATATATCCTTATTAATATATTAATAATCAACATCTTATTAATTAGGCATACTATTTAAACCTGTTTCGTGATAAGTATAGTATATAATTAATGCAGTAATGATTACCTGGTTTGCACTTTCACGGGCCATGGCGGCAACTGCATTACTGTTGCCAATGATAAACCATTTTGCAAACACCAATCTCGCTTTTGATAGCCCGCAGCAATGGCAAATTTTAGTGCCAATTTTGTTGCTGCCGTTTATAATAGGACTCATCAGTGGTATTTACCCAGCCATTTTTATGTCGTCGTTTTTACCGGTGAAGGTTTTGAAAGGTATTATAAAAACCGGTTCAGGTGGAGTGTCATTCCGTAAGGTGCTGGTCGTTTCGCAGTTTTCTATTTCGATTATCCTGATAGTAGCCACTACTGTAGTGTTCCGCCAAACTCAATATATTCAAAAAGCCGATTTAGGCTTCAGTAAGGACGCTATTTTAACAATGGGGTATGTTGGACAGCTACATTCTCAATACGATGCATTTAAAGCAGGTAGCCGGATGGTGGATGCATGAATGGTTAGCTGATTTTGCTTTCCATACTGATATGAGCTGGTGGATATTTGCGGCAGCCGGCATTATAGCACTGGTAATAGCGTTTGTAACTATCAGTTTTCAATCTATTAAAGCAGCACTGGCTAATCCTGTGAAAAGCCTCCGAAGCGAATGAAATATCTAACTAAAGTGCACAGCCGTAATAAAAACCCGCAAATGTATCATTCTTTAATTTTCGTCCAGCGATCCTTTTCGTCTACCATGAATTCTGTTGCGACTCCGTTTTTCTCTGTCTTAAAAACAAGTGCCATGCTCCTTTCCTTACTAAAGAACCCGGTAGATGAAAAAGGCACCAGGTAGATCACCTCATTATCCCACAGCTGTTTGAGCACGAGGCCTTCACTTTCGGCTTTAATGCCGATCTTATTGCCGTCCTGCATTTGATATTCGCCTTCCAGGGCCTTCAGTTGCGCAGGTTCCAGCTTAATCTCCCTTTTAATTACGGCAGCAGAGGGATCCTGCAACTTTTTCCACAGGTCGCGGTGAAATGCCAGCATCTGGGTAACATTACCATTGTCATCTTTAGTGAACTCAAGGGAAAAAGTTCCATTACGACCAAGGAACTCTGTAGCTGATTTCGGACTAAACTTTATCTCCCTTCCATCCCAACCCTCGCGGAATAAAAGCCCGTCGGGAATGGATTCGATCTGGAGATACATCATCTTACCATCATCTCTTTTATTCTGGTAATACCCTTCAAAAAGTTTCAAAGCCTCCGGTTGAAGATGGATGTATTTTGGCGGTGCATAATTTGTCACTTTATTCCAATGATCTCTGTTGAAGGCCAATACCTGCACAACAGCACCCTGATCATTTTTGAAAAATTTAAGGGGAAATTTTTTATCCGGGGTGGAAAATTCGAGTGCTGACTGTTGATTGAAGACAATCTCTCTTTCATCCCATTGTTGTTTAAGAATTAACTGATCACCTGAAGCCCGGATCTGAATATGGCTATCCTTATTGAAATCAGACTGATAATATCCTTCAAACGCTTTCAGTTCCTGACGGGCGGGAAGTGGGGCTTCCTGGTGGCTGATCAAAGGCGTAGATCGCGCCTTTAAGGGATTGACAATAAAATATGACCCGGCCAGTAAAGGAAGCACCAGTGTATATTTATATAAATTACGGACAGGAGATTTTTTTTTGTTCATCATATGAATGCGTGTTTTGATCTTCGAGGAAGCGAACAAATTAACCAGTGGTAACCCGGACGGTCGCAGACAACGCAGCATGCTGTATTGATAGGAGACGGGGTCGGCTCCGCTGTCGAGCACCGCCTTGTCAGCAATAAATTCCAGGTTAAGCTTCACGGTTCGTTTGAAACCAATGAACAGGGGATTGATCCAGAACAATGCATGCATGACCTCTACCAGCAATAGATCAAAATTGTGTACCTGCCGTATGTGCACCTGCTCATGAGCAATGATCTGGTCAGCCTCTGCCCGTGAATATTGCTCCCTGTTCATTACCAGGTAATGAAAGAATGAAAACACTGGCAGATCCTGTTCATGATAGCAGTAAACAATGCCGTTCTTTTTTTTGCGCCGGCTTCTACCGATTATACTACCGACTTGTTGTATTTGAAAAAGCAAACGTAACAGCAGCACGACAACTACTAAATAATATACCCACTCAAGAAGATCTACAACCTGGGATATTGAGAATATATTATTCTTAGTCTTGACAGACAATGGAGCTTGTGCTGGTGTGCTTACCGCGGCGCTGTCCTGGGTTTTGCTGAATGGCTGTTCCCAATAACTTAAAGGACTCAAACCCGATATACTTTGCACCAGCCGGCTTTCAGTAGCATTTTCTATAGACGGCAACAAGGGCAGCAGGAACGCCAGGCCAATAGCGCTCAAAAGAACAATCCTGTTCAACCTGAAAAATTTTTCCGTTCTCAACAGGCAGTAATAGGCCAGGAAGAAGATACTGATGACCAGGTTCGCTTTCAGCAAATACAATAGGACAGTCGACATACAATGGAATTTATTTCCTTTTTTTCTCTATCATTTTGATGATTTCCTTCAACTCCTGCACCGACACCTCTTCCTGCTCGGCAAAGAATGCCACGGCATTCTTCATGGAATTACCAAAAAGACGAGTCAGTAAGGGCTTCACAAACTTATTCGTATAGTCTTTTTGGGAAATAGCAGCCGAATAACGATAGGTGGTACCAAAATCTTCATAAATAAGAAATCCTTTGTCTGCCAGTCTGCGCATTGTCGTTGCCACAGTATTGATATGTGGCTTGGGATCGGGCAGGGCCTCACGCACATCCCTGGCAAAAGCTTTTTCAAGCCGCCAGATGACCTGCATGAGAGCTTCCTCTTTCTCGCTGAGACGTTTTTTCATACCGCTAAACTAAAACTATTTTTGTAATTCAGAAACTACATTTGTAGTTTTAACAAAAAAAATCCTGTATGAAGAATAACAAGCGCCAAACACCAGCAATCATTTCGTTCAGCTCATTACCGTTGCCAGTAATCGAACTGGACCAACAGCTTCGGAACTATTATGATTTGAAAAAAACGCTCATAGCTATCTGTTTGATTTGTGTTTGGATATTTGCAAGCCCTTCTATCTGCCAGGCACAGGACAGTCGGCAGGAATCATCCATACGGGTGACACCTGCAGTTACCCGTTTGTTGATCGATAGCCTGCAGCAGTCGTTGTACCGCAATTATATTTACCCCGATACGGCCGCGAAGATGATCAGGTACGTGGAAGCGGAATTTAAAAAAGGGGCATATGCAGCCATTAGCGATCCACAAACACTGGCAATACAACTGCAGCAGGATCTACAAAAGGCGCATCGCGATGGCCACTTCCGCATTATATTTGATCCCCGTTTTGACAGAGAACAGTCAGATACAGTAGGACGGGCTGCCCGCCAAAAACAGGGCGATTCTATGAATTTAGTACGTAGCCTTGAAGATAATTTCACTTTTCGCGAGATCAAAATACTCGAAGGCAATATTGGCTATTTGTTATTCAATGGGTTTTCCGGCTTTGTAAATGAAGCCAGGCCCACAATCACGGCGGCTTTCCGCTTCCTCTCAAATACTAAAGGGCTGATCATAGACATGCGTAGTAATTCAGGCGGAAGCCCTCAGATGGTGACCCAGATTGAGAGTTATTTTTTCCCCGAGAAAACCCATCTCAATGATATAGTAAACCGCCTTGAGGGTAAAACAGACGAGCATTGGACCGATCCTGCAAAAGCAGATGGCCTCATTCTAAAAATGCCCATTTATATTCTTACCAGCAGACGTACCTATTCTGCAGCAGAAGATTTCACTTACGGAATGCAAAGTGTAAAACGAGCCATCATTGTAGGCGAGAGAACCGGGGGTGGCGCTCATCCTGCAAGACCATTTTCCTTAGGACAGGGATTTATAGCTTTTATTCCATTTGCGCGTTCCCTCAATCCCTATACGCATACCGATTGGGAAGGCACCGGAGTTGTACCAGATATACCTGTAGCCGCAAATAAAGCCATTGAAGCTGCACGACTGGCGATATTAACCGAACGCCTGAACAAAGCATCTTCCGATGTAGACAAAAGAAGCGCTCAATGGGAAATAAATGAAATGCTTGCCAACCAAACGGAAGTTATTAAAGACTCCGCCTCTTTGTCTTCTTATACCGGTACTTACCAGGGTGGACTGGTTTTCTATGTAAACCAGTCAGGGCTGTATTGCAGAAATGCAGAGGTGGGCAACCGGGTATTTAAATTAACTTTTATTTCGGGCAACAGGTTTATACTCGATGAAAATGTACAGGTGGAGTTCGTAAAAGACAACCAGGGAAAATTTTCAAGCATAAAAATGTGGTGGCGCGATGGAAGAGTCTCTGACAAGTCAAAGGTAGAATGATCAATAGACATGGTTGTTTACTGGAGATAACAAACCAGCTTCACACTTGCACTCACAATTTAACAAGAGCATTTCGAACCAAAAAGAGCCTCCAAATCCAAAGACCTGAAGGCTCCAGGTCACATGCTTTTTGACTCATCTTCCGATACAATATCTTTATGTTGCATGCCCCAGTTGCCCAATTGGTCCCATACCGGTGTCAGTGCCATTCCTATGGGTGTTAGTTCATAGACTACCCTGACCGGTACCTCCGCAAACACGGTACGGGTCAGGAGTTTGTCCCTTTCCATTTCTGTAAGATTAAGTGCTAACATACGTTCGGTGATACCCTGGACAGACTGTTTGAGTTCGGAAAAACGCATAGGCCGATCTTTTAGATAAAAGAAAATGGAAAATTTCCAGCGGCTGCCAATAATGCCAAGCGCATAAGCCCCCATGCAGACATCCTCCAGGTAGGTTTTGTTGACCTGGTTGGTCGAACTAAGCTTTGTCTTTTTCATACTACTTACATTTTTGTAACCTCCTTACAATTCGCTGTAGACTTGTATCATACAGTTGAATCGGGATACTTTTGTGGGCATAAAAATAACGAACAGCCATTTAATAATAAACAGGAAATAGTTATGAAAGCATTTTTATTGAGACAGACCGGAGGAGCAGAACAACTGCACCTGGAAGAAGTTCCGAAACCCAACATTCAGGCCAATGAGGTACTGGTAAAAGTAAAGGCCATCAGCATCAATCCGGTTGATGTTTATGTAAGGAAGGACAGCAATGCACTGAAGGCTTTTATGCTACCCAAAGATAACCAGGAAGTGTTCATTTTAGGATGGGATATGGCCGGTATTGTAGAAGAGACAGGTGCGGATGTCAGGGATTTTAAGCAAGGGGATCTTGTGTTTGGCCTGATTAATTTTCGTGGTGCCGGAAATACCTATGCGGAATATGTTGCTGCGCCAGTATCACAGCTGGCTCTTATTCCAAACAACATCTCCTTTGAGGAAGCGGCAGCAGCCTGCCTTGCCGCACTTACTGCCTGGCAAGCCCTGGTCGTACATGCAAAACTGCAACCCGGCGAGAAAGTGCTGATCCATGCAGCAGCAGGAGGTGTGGGGCACTACGCGGTACCCATAGCTAAACACCTGGGCGCATATGTCGTGGGAACAGCTTCAGCGGATAATAAAGAATTTGTACTATCACTTGGCGCAGATGAATTTGTTGACTACCAGAAACAGAAGGTTGAAGAAATAGTAACCGATGCCGATGTTGTACTGGACCCAATGTACGGTGACCACCTGTTCCGCTCTATTGAGGCCGTAAAAAGTGGCGGAAGAATAATAAGCCTTCTAACGGACTTTAAAGGTGCAATTGGTGAAGCGGCCAGGGCCAAAGGGGTCTGGGGCTATCATATGGGCGTAGCTTCCAATGGAAATGATATGCAGCAGATTGCTTCATTATTGGAGCGGAACATCATTCGTTCTCATATCAACGCCAGTTACAATTTTGTTGAACTGCCCAAGGCACATCAGCATCAGGACGCTGGAAACCGCAGGGGAAAAATCGTTGTGAAAATGTAGGGATTTAAACGACAAAGACACTTTTAAATTATATTACCATGATTAGTTTTAATGATATTACGCCTGCTGGATATGCCCGATATGTTGAAGTTGACCTTGGGGCTTCAAAGATGATTATTATATCCGGCCAGGTGGCTATTGACAAGGAAGGGAATACTGTTGGTGAGGGTAATTTTGAGCAGCAGGCTGAATTTATTTTCTCATCTATCAAAAATATACTGAAAAAGGCAGGCGGAAGTTTTGACAATATTGTCAAATTGAATAACTATTTGACTGATATCTCTGATCTGCCATTATTCAAAACTATAAGGGACAGGTATGTGAATACCTTGCAACCCCCAGCTTCTACAACGGTTGGGGGAAGCCGGCTTGTCAGAAATGAATTGTTGTTAGAAATTGAAGCTATGGCAATAATCAATAAAAGTTAGGCTTTATATAGGTTATTCTATCCCTATAGTTCCACAGGAAGTCAAAACCAGTACTTTTTAATAAACAAAGAAGGAAAACTTTATGGCTTTTTGATCAAATTTTTTTCAGGGTTGCATGCGGTCGTCTGGCTTCAACAATGCAAGCGCCACGGCTTCCTTGTAGGAAAGCAAAGTGATACCCAGTTGCTGCGCAAGATTATTGGGTCGGCATACTACATCTACTTTCATGCTATCAACAAGGTTCACTGCCAATTGGTAAGAGGTGGAGGTTACAAAATAAAGCCAGTAGCTCGACAAGCGCGGTGTCATCACTGGTACTGTAATTATATGCCGTTTCAAGCCGCGGACGGCCGCAAACTGCAACAGCATTTGTTTATAGGTAAGAACGGAAGGGCCACCAATATCGTAATCTTTATTAAATGTTTCCCTCAGTAGCAGTATGCCGGTCAGAAAAGCGATCACATTGCGTATACCTATCGGCTGGCATTTCGTGTTCACCCATTTGGGAGCTACCATAACAGGTAGCTTCTCCACCAGATCTCGCATAATCTCGAAAGAAGAACTGCCGGCTCCCACAACGATCCCTGCACGTAAAACTGTTACAGGTATCCTGCCTGCGCGAAGTACTTTTTCTACCGCCAACCTGGACGATAAATGCCTGGAAAGATGTGTAGCATTTACAATGCCACTCAGATATATGATTTGTTGACAACAGGTGCTCGCTGCAAGCCGAAGAAAAACCGTGGCAGCTCGTTGCTCCGCAGCTTCAAAAGAAGGCCCTTCCCGCATGGAATGGATCAAGAAAAATGCCACATCAATGTCTTCGGGGAATTGAAACTGTGTGCTGCTCGATGAAAAGTCAGCCTCAATAATCTGGACATCGGCCGGTAAATGAACAGTGGTAAAACGTCGCCTGCTCCGCACACAGCAGGTAATTCGGTGTCCTTGTTCCAGCAGCACCGGGGCAAGTCGTTGCCCTATATAACCATTCGCTCCGGTAATCAGTATATGCATAGCAGGAAAAGAAGCGTTATAAGCTTTCGGGAAGGATAACTCCCGCACAAAAATCAGCCAAAAATCCTTGAGCTGAAATGATTCTATACGGTTTTTTTACCCTGCATAACATTTATCACAATAGCAATAATTGCAAGAACAAGAAGGAGGTGAAAAGCCCCACTTGCATGATATCCAATAAAACCAATTAACCATCCCACAACCAGGATGACGGCAACGATGTATAATAAGTTTCTCATAAAATTATTTTTCTCTCATTAAAATGGCATTCATTCAAATAAAAACATGCCGACATAAAGATTAGCCATTTTTTGCTCGTAACTGTTACGTAATTAAACAATTGAATTACATCATTCACACATTTTATGAGGTATTACAAGACAAAACCATTTCAAAAATAACCAAACCTCCAGCGGTTCAGCGCCCGGTATAAGTGAGGGCACATCAAAATCACATCTTGCAGGAGCCCGCAAGTACTTAAAAACAGGTTAGGAATGTTCCAGTGGCTTTAAACCAGTGATATTCGACAGGATTTCACGCCCGATTTTGCTGCCAATACTATAATTTGCATAAAACAATCATCTAACTGTTAAGTAGATATTATGAAAAGATTTTTATCTATGTTCATTGGCAGCACAACACTTTTAGCGGTCAATGCGCAACAGGGCACTGTATTGACGGCAAAAGACTATGCCAATGCGGAAAGCTTTATGGCATACAATACCCAACAATTCATAGACCATGGCAACGTAATACCCAACTGGATTAAGGATGACAGGTTCTGGTATCGGACGCTTACAGCGCAGGGCAGTGAATTTATCCTCGTTGATCCTAACAAAGGTACCCGCACAGCCGCTTTTGATCAGCAAAAACTGGCGGCGGCATTGTCTACGGCCAGCGGAAAATCATATAAGCCTGCTATGCTGCCTTTCCAGATTTTCAGCTATGTTGCTGATGGAAAGGCCATCCTCTTCAATGTGGGTGGCAAGCTATGGAAATGTGATCTGGAAACTTATACCTGTACTATAGATACCGATGCAGCTGCAGATAAAACAGGCAGGAGTGGCAATGATGCGCTCTCGCCCGATGGCAGTCGCACCGCATTCATCAAAGATTATAATTTGTGGGTGCGGAATGTAAAAACAGGCCAGCAAACCCAGTTGACAACAGACGGGATCAAAGATTTTGGTTATGCTACAGACAATGCAGGCTGGACCAGCAGTGACAGGGCTATACTGCGTTGGTCGCCCGATTCAAAAAAGATAGCCACGTTCAAACAGGACCAGCGCAAAGTAGGGGATATGTATATGATCACCACCAATGTGGGGCACCCTAAGTTGCGTGCCTGGAAATATCCATTGCCTGGCGATGAAGAGATCCCCATGATACAACGGGTAGTTATTAATGTGGATACACCCAAAGTAATTGTATTGAATGTGCCGCCAGACCCGCACCGGTCTTCCTTGGGTGATGATATCAGCCGCAGTGGCGTTCTTAGTGATATAGACTGGAATGCGGATGGTTCACAACTGGCGTTTGTTTCCACTTCCCGCGATCATAAACAGGAAAAGGTCTGCATTGCCAATGCCAGCACCGGTGAGGTGCACAAGGTGTTTGAGGAAACAGTTACCACGCAATTTGAATCGGGCGCAAGCGCCAACTGCTGGCGATGGTTACCAAAGACCAACGAGATCATTTGGTATTCTGAAAGAGACAACTGGGGACATTTGTATTTATACGATGCCACCACCGGAAAGCTGAAAAATCAGATCACCAAAGGCAACTGGCTGGTGACACGTTTGATAAAGGTAGATGAGAAAAACCGCGAATTGTATTTTATGGCCAGCGGTACACAGCTGGAGAACCCTTACTTTGGCCAGTTGTATAAAGTGAGTTTTGATGGAAAGAAAACAACCTTGCTCACGCCAGCGGAAGGTACGCATCAGATTGTTTTATCACCATCAGAAAATTATTTTATTGACACCTATTCTAAACCTAATGTACCAGCCGTATCAGAGTTGCATGCTATAACAGGTAAAACAATTGTTACACTGGAGAAAACAGATGTATCAAGATTGACCGCTTTGGGATGGAAAGCGCCTGTTCCTTTTACGGTGAAAGCGCACGATGGTACAACTGATCTGTATGGTTTACTTTTTACACCAACCAAACTGGACCCCAAAAAGAAATATCCGGTTATAGATTATATTTATCCCGGTCCGCAGGGCGGAAGTGTTGGCAGTTGGGCCTTTAGTGCATCCAGGGGCGATCACCAATCCCTGGCTGAACTTGGATTTATTGTAGTAGTGCTTGAAGGCAGCGGCAATCCATTGCGTTCAAAAAGTTTCCACGATATGTATTTCCCCAACATGTCAGAAAATACATTGCCAGACCAGGTAAGCGGCATCCGGCAACTTTCACAACGCTATGCTTACATGGACACCATGCGGGTGGGGATCTGGGGGCATTCAGGCGGTGGTTTTGCAACTGCGTGTGCTATGTTCCGTTACCCCGATTTCTTTAAAGTGGGTATTTCAGAATCCGGCAACCATGACAACCGCAACTATGAAGACGACTGGGGCGAGCGCTATATTGGTTTGATGACAAAAAATGCAGACGGTACGGATAACTATACCGAACAGGCCAACCAGGTGTATGCAAAGAACCTGAAGGGCAAGTTGATGCTGGCCCATGGATTAATGGACGACAATGTACCTGCTTCCAATACCATGCTGGTAGTAGAAGCACTGGAAAAGGCGAATAAAGATTATGACCTGGTTATTTTTCCCAACAGTGCGCATGGCTATGGTACATACTCGCCATATATGATGCGCCGCCGCTGGGACTATTTTGTAAAAAACTTATTAGGCGTTGAACCACCCAAAGAATACCTGATGGAAATCAAAACAGATCCCAGGAATAGTATGCAGTAGGATTACAGGGACGCGTGGGAGCACAACCTTGTGCTGGAAAAAATAGAATCGAAAGATATGGCTGCTCCCTGGTGCCTCGATGGGACGGGTGCAATAGTCAATGAGTTCAAAAATCTCTTCCGCAAATTTTCAGAGTCCGGATTCCAAATATAATTTGTTCATACACTAAACTACCTACTGTAAATCGCTCTATTGGCATAGACAACTCTAAATCTCCAGGAACAATTACAGAGACAATACTATCAATAACGTTTCTTTTCCAGACAGTGGAATCCTGAGAAAATAAATTGCCTGATACGAAAATGCATATAAACAGAAGGCCAGCCCTAATTTTCACTTTTATAGTGTTTATTGGTTGTACAATTTTGATTCCCTTATGGCACTTTCATAAACTGAAAATAACTTGTTTTACCAGATTTTCTTCGCACTTCCACGAAATACGCACCCGTTGCCAGGGTCCCCACATTGACGTTGATTGTTGACTGTCTGCCGGCATTGTTCATCACCAGTATCGTTACACCTACATTGCTGAAGACAGATATCTTGGAAACCGGGTCAAATCGATTTTCGTCCTGCACATAGAACGTTGAGCTTACAGGATTGGGATACCAGCGGTAATCGGCATCGGCTGACGGAATTCCTGAAATAGCTGTAAGCACGCTGATCCTCATGGAAATTGAATTGCTTATAGTCGTGCAACCTGCATTGTTCCTGCATACACATCTGATCTTATCGCCGCTTGTAACAGGTGCGTAGTTTATAGTATCCCCTGTAGTTCCACTGATGTTCTGCCATCCGTGCAAATGGGTGCTATCCTGCCATTGATATTGCAACCCCGTGCCGGAATTGGTAGTGGTAGCTATTAAATGGTTCCTGGCTCCAGCTACAACTACTGTATCACCGGAAATCCTGATATCAGGTGCAGGGATCGCTGTAATGACCACAGGAGCGCTGGCTGCACTATCCGGGATGGCGCAAGAAGCGGTACTCCGTAGCAAAATCGAGACTGTTGCATTTTTCGTAAGCCCATTGATGGTATAGGCTGGAGAATTATTTCCTGTTATCACCCCGTTGTTTTTCCATTGATAAACAGGTGCAGAACCGGGGTTCACCGGAAGAGCCGTAATGAGGACTGTGCTTCCGGCGCATACGGTGGTATCATTGATGGACAGGGACACAGAAGGGACTACGTAACTGTTCACCGTCATTGTAATTATCCCGCTGTTTACCTGAGGCTGAAGGCGACAGGCAGCAGGACTGGTAAGCATACACTGAATAACGTCCTTGTCTTGCAGCGTTGAGCTGTTGAATGTACTTGCGTTTGTACCTGCACCAGTTCCGTTAACCGTCCACTGATAACTGGATACCGGGCCGGCATTACGTGGAGTTGCTGTAAACAACACATTGGTTCCGTTACAAACGGCAGGCGTTGCGGTTGATATGTTAACAGACAGCGCACTCGTATCTGTAACGGCCATGGTAAGCGCATTGCTCTGGGCAGGGTTGGGATATGCACAGGTGGCAGAACTTTCCATTAATACCTGCACGATGTCGTTTTTCTTGAGGCGTGAGCTGGTAAATATCGCATTATTGATCCCCTGCGACACGTTATTTACCTTCCAGTCATATACCGGCAAGTTGCCCGGGTTCACAGGCGTTGCCGTAAATGTAATGGGTGTTCCCACACAGGCTGTGAGGCTGGAAACACTTATCTGCACGGAAGCAGGAGACCCATTTACATGCACGGTGATCGCATTGCTGGTATCTCTTTTATCGAGGTTGCAGATGTCATTATTGAGTTGAACAACCCGCACCTGGTCTCCATCCTGCAGCGTATTGGTGATAAGTGTACTGTTAAACGTGTTACCACTGGTGTTCTTTCCATTGATCAGCCATTGCCATAAATAATCATGTTTATAACCGGTAGAGTCGGTAGCGGTAAAGGTTACATTCGTTCCCAAACAGAAACTGGTGTCAGACGCTGTAAGGATTACACCGGGACTGGCAGTATAGTTTAGTTGCAGTACAAAGGTGCTGCTATAACGGCCATCCACAATACACCGGTATTTATAACCATTCCACGAGAGCGGGATATTGTCGAATTGCAGGGTGATCGTGGTTCCTCCGGACAGGTTGGCACTGTTAACGACATCGGCAAATCCACCACCGATATCCTGCTGCCATTGATAAGTCTTGCCGGAAATATCGGACCTTAGTGTATCCGCCCACGGTCTGCTGGTACACATGGGCGTGATGACCGGAACATTGACCGTATTTTTATATACAACAACAACATTGTCAAGACCGCTCGACACCGCAACGTCAGGTTTGCCATCTCCATCAAAATCCGCCGCAGCAACTTCCTGGGGCATGTAAGCGTTGGAGTAGATCAGGCTGTCCAGTTTGACGGCGCCGGGGAGGGAACTATTCTTTTCTATGATGAGATGACGAAATGGTCCGCCAGTGGCCGAAATTACATCAGGCCGTACACCTCCACTGAAATTCGACACGCATCCACCCCAGCCATCCGTGAAATAACTGCTTTGTTCCAGACGCATGACAACAGGAGGCAAATATGAAAAGTTTCCCTTGGTACTGTTGCTCCGGAATACGCAGATATTATCGTTATTGCAAATAACAATATCCGGTATGCCATCCTTATCGAAGTCCACGATCGAAATAAAGGTACCTTCCCAACTGATGCCCGGTACGCTTATACTAACAAATGAAGCAAAAGAGATCTTTCCCTGGATGCTGGTATTCCGGTACAAAAAAATATTTCCTTTCTTGATATTCTGCTCGTAGGTGATAATATCCTTCAACCCGTCGCCGTCCAGGTCACCGGCAGTGATCCCTGTAACCGTCACTGAAGCATTGAAGTTTTGTGTGGCAGCAAAAGACAGGGAGCCGGGCACGCTTGTATTCCTTATTACAGATATGCTATAATCTTCAAATGACGTCACTGCAATATCATTTTTTCCGTCATTGTCCAGGTCTGTAATCACCGCTTCCTGGGTGCCCCTTCCGGCCGGGACCAGGTATTCCTTCTCAAATGAAATGACACCCGGACTGCTTGCATTCCGAAGTACCTTCACCAACCCCTGATTTGTTGGTAACACCATGTCGGGACGCCCATCACCGTCCAGGTCGTTCATATCAAAACGACCGGCTGTGGGGAAGTAAGTATAACCGATACGTACCCTTGGAGCAAAGGAAAGGCGCTTCCCTGTAGTTGTATTACGGAACACCACCAGCGAATCGCCCTGTCCCCCCATGGACATATTTACAACCAGGTCAGGTTTTCCGTCCCCATCTATGTCTTTCCCCTGGAGGCCCCAGGGATTTCCTTGGCTTTTACTTACAATGAAGCCTTCAGTAAAGGAATTTGGTGTAAAATTCTCAGTGCTGTCTACGAACGTCACATGGAAAGGGGATAGGGATTCGCCCAAAAGGCCATTGTCTTTGTTAAGCACCTGGATAGTACCCAGGCTAGCCCCAACAGGCACGGTACAAACAAGTTGCCCGGAAGAAGCCGATTGTAGCGTCGCCGGAACAGTTCCAAAGAAAACGCTATTCTGTGAAGCGGTTGTACTAAATCCACTGCCGGTGATAGTTACTGTGGTTCCAATAATGCCCGCTGAGGGACTGACGGTCTGGATTACCGGAGGAGCTGAAGCGGGTGGGGGATTGTACGTGAATCCGCCAACCGGAATGATGCCATAAAACTGCTTTAAAGTGATGGTTCCTGTGGCGCCGCCGGCAACAACTGCCGTAATCACCGTGTCTGACAAAACAGTAAAGGAAGCTGCGGCTGTACCACCAAACGAAACACCCGATACGTTGGAGAATTTTGAACCGGAGATGGTCACGAACGTGCCTGCGCTACCCGATTTTGGGTACCAGGAGGAGGCTTTCGCGATTCCCCCGGCATAAAACTGTGAGTATTTCGTAATTGTATCGGAAATTCCTCCGGCATTGACGATCAACTGTATAGTATCTACGCTCCTGACGATATCATGTGTATAGGTTGCGTTATAGCTCGTACTTATCAATGATCCGTTAACCAGCCATTGGTATTGACATCCAGTCCTGGAAAAATTCAACAGCTGAACGGTGCCCGCCATATACATCCCGGTTGTATCTGCTTTAAAATAAGCAGCAGCTATCGGGGATCCTCCGCCGTTTGCCGTCATTTCCAGGTATCCATGGCCGCCTCCTGCCCACAGCTGTGTTGCGGAAAAGCACTGCAGGTCGTTGTGGGAATAACCCAGGTAAGTGAAATTAGTGTCCCTTGCGAGGGGTTCCCAGGTTACGCCGCTGTTTGTTGTTTTAAAGATCTTGTAAGGAGCTACCAGGGCATAGCCGGTATTGACGTCGGTAAACCGCATCTTATCGCAATTGAAAGGAGTAGCGTCAACGTCGTTTTGAAGGGTCCAGTTTTGGCCGCCGTTTGTAGTTTTATAAAAGTAGCGATATTGCCCGCTATACATGCTCAGCCATCCGATGTTGGCGTCCAGGAAGTATGCATAGGTCAGAATTCCCGTTTGAGGCAATGTTTTGCGCAGCCAAAACGCTCCGCCGTTGCTGGTTTTTAATAACCTGTTTCCATTATAGTCGGTACTTATCGCAATTACATTATTATTGTCAATCGCCTCGATATGGTCAAAATAGCTTGCAGACTGCACTGTCTGCACAGACCAGGTCATCCCTTTGTCCGTCGTCTTCAGAATACGGTCTGCATCGACAGCATAGCCGGTATTATCATTTTGAGGAAACACGACGTCCTTTATCCCGGTCCTCAGTTGTAAAGGATCAAACTGTGAATAGAATACCAACTTGTAAGAATTACCGCCATCGGCAGAATATAAAATGGATGGTACCAGGCCATAATCGCCATATACGATAAGGGTATTTTTATCGAAGGCCTTTACACCCTCAATACCGAACCCCAAGGTTACATTGACGTTCATATAGCTACCGTAATTGACGTTACTGAGGGTGATAAATTTCTTTGTATACGTTCTGCCGCTGTCGGTCGTATAGCCGATGTATTTCTCAAAAGCTACATATCCCTCATTCGGCGAATAAAAACTTATTTTATTGATATGGTTATCCTGATCAGCATCCAGGTATAGCTGCCGCATCTGCGCCAAAGCAGGTGAAAGGGAAAAAATATAAATAATTACAAGGGATAAGAAGCCTTTAAAGGCTGTTTTCAGGTACGGAAAATGCATTGACGAGGGTTTAGGGGCATTATAGAGTCAAAGATATTCAATTTATTTTACTACGAAAGCTGGCTGAATTGGATCGTGGGAGTGGGGTGAACTATAACCGCCAGCGTCATATTTTTTAAAGACGGTTTCCATGGCAGCCAGCGCGCGCGACATGCTTGCCCCGGGCTTATGAGGGAACTATAACTACTTCATCTCATGTCAGGAAAATTGGGTTATCACCAGGGCGTTATAACGGCTGAATAGAGGAGATGTTGATCCCATTAAAACAATCATCCGCACAACCATCATTAACATAGCCACACGTAGAGATCGTTTTAGTAAGTAACGGCAAAATACAGCAAGTAGGCGTTGGGTTAAAAATTCCTGAGAAGGCGACTTTAATTTCACTTCCAGATAGTTATCTTCTGCCTGGGCCGCATTATCTGTAATTATTTTTGACCGGCTGCACTTTTAAAGTCCGTGATGATCTTTCCATCATAACGATACACTCCGTACAAAGATCCAAACCAAATACTTCCATCGTTAGCTTCCAAAATCCCACAAAGCATTTTTTCTGTAGACATTATTACGGTTACAGTAGGCGTCTTATCGTACAAGGATTTTTGATCATAACGGGAAAGTGCCCAATACCTATTGGGTTTTACTTCACCAGTTGTCCAGATGTTTCCTTTGTTATCTTCGTAAATATGACCAATAAACTGCTGGGTGATGCTGGTAAATGTACCACCGTCATAGCGCCAAAGGCCATCACTGCCACCCAACCAAATATTGCCTTTTTTGTCTTCGATTATAGACCTAACGTTGTTAAACGCTTTGCCATCTTTGTTTTTTAAAACGGTAAATGTTTTTCCATCATAAAAACAAGGTCCGTCCCCTGTGGCAATCCATAATTTTCCAATTTTGTCTTCCATGATAGTCCTAATATCATTATTGGGCAGTCCGTCTTTCGTTGTTAAATTTCGAAAAGATTGCCCATCGTAACGGCTTATTCCACCTCCGGTACCGAACCAAATAATGCCGGTTTTATCTTCATAAATTTTAAAGACACCATTACTGGCAAGTCCCTCCCTGGTTGTAAAATGTTGAAAGGTTTTCCCATTATAATAATAAACCCCGGAATCAGTGGAAGCGAACCAAAGATTTCCGCCTCGATCTTCCAGAACATCCCAGTATCTGCGAGAACCTATTTTACTTGCGATATTGGTAAACGATTTTCCATCATATCGGAAAACACCACCCCATGATGCAGCAAACAAAATGTTTCCGTTTCTATCTTGCTTTACATTCCGAATCATTCTGTTAGGCCCATAAGAAGTGACTGTGTCTTTGATATTGTAGTTGATATTATCTTTTGGTACGTTTGTTTGGTTTTGTCCACGGGAGGTGTGAAAAACAAATATTACGAAATAAATATAGATGAGTACGTGTTTCATGATATTTTCTAATCCTATTAAGTTTGATACAGCGAAACTACTTTGATCCTTTCAGCCTGAAGGGTCAGTAACGATACACTCCCATAAAAAATCCCATATGGCGTTCACCCTTTCCGGTCTGCGCTACAATATCTATAAAAAGGAAATCATTTGTCTGATCAGTATTATAAACGTTATCGTTCCCCTGCCTCCGCGAGCCCAGGGGGCAAGGTTGCCCTCGCTATAAACGAGAACATTTTTTGTTTTTGTACGCATTTAGCAGGCCCTGGCATACAGGTTTTAGCATTTTATTGACATTTCAGTTTATTTCTTTATGGTCTCTAAAATCTTAAATCATTTCTATGAAGATTACACCTACGCCTGCCTTTAAAATTATTTTTCCAGTGATGGTAATCATTGCCGGTTGCCATACAAAGCAACAGACCTCCGCAAGCCTGATAAAGGATACCACAAAAACTGTAGCAGCTGTCGTAAAAGCGCCTTTAACTGACAGCGCTTTGCTGATGCAGCACCTTGATAGTTTACCTGCTATCAGCTTTCCTTATCATTCCGGACTTAATGATGATGTCCCTTTGATTGACCTTTCTGTATTTGCGCATAAAAAACTGACAAAAATCCCCTTCAGACTTATTCCAACCGCCATTGGCGCAAGTTATATCGACTACAACCAAGAGGACACCACTTTTGACCTAGTAAATACGTACTACAAGGGGCAATGGACCTTGGTTGCCAAACGGCCTCGTTTTATTGTGGTTGAGGTAAAGGGAGATGCTGGCATGTTCCTGGTGACAATCACCCACTCATTGGAATGTATCGACGCCATTAGAATAGAAGCAACGAACCCGGGGAATAACAGTCATTGGTATGCAAACAGAAAATCTGATATTTCCGCTGATTTGATCATTACGATGCATCACAAATTTGCGCTGACCGTCGATGCACAAGGTACTGAAGAAGGCGTAGAATATTCAACAAAAAAATGGACAATCAATAAGGATGGACATTTTATAAAGTTCACTTAGTATATGGAAGACCGTCCGGTGCAAAAATTGTGACACCAACAAGGGACTTTGATTTTATAATTCACCTTGAACAGAAAAACATTGACAATTTTGTCCAGTATTTTCAGGATGGCTATTACTGTGACAAAGATGCCATTCAGGATGCAGTAAAAAGACGTAGCATGTTCAACATTATAGATCATGCATCTGGCTTTAAAGCAGACTTTGTGGTATTGAAAGACGAAGCCTTTAGGCTGGAAGCCCTCCGCGGTGGCAAAGCCGCACGAATCATACGTATACTCCCAGGCAAAGATGCTTGCTTATACTGCCTGCAGCTTTACCGCGAACAGAAAAATACATTTATCGACATTCCTGACGATCCTGCTTTTCCGACATTGCGTAATGAATGTAACAACCCTATTCGTCCGGCAAGTGCAGCAGATCTGAAACTCATTGCTTCTATAGCCTCCCGACTGCTTATTGATCACATACAGAATAAAGCAGGCAATGCCAATCATTGGATTTGGACAACGGAAGCTATAACCGGCACTCCTTTACAGACTCCATTTCAATTGCATGAACAATACATCGGCCCACACCCGCAATGCCCTTACTGCCATCATGATAAACAGATGCACACCACCATTCCGGTTGAAAAACTTGCCTTCATGCAGCAAGAAGTAGCTGCAAACCCGACGATTGAAACGGGCGGAGTATTAGCCGGATATATAACACCAGATAACGAAATCGTCATAACAAACGTGTCCGGCCCTGGTCAAAATTCTGTGCGTAGTGCAAATAAATTCGAAAAAGATATTGCCTATTGTCAATCGTTTCTCAATGATGTTTATAAAGAGTCAAGTGGTAAATATGTATACATAGGCGAATGGCATTCGCATCCGTCTAAAGACAACCGCCCAAGTGGTACAGATTTAAAAAGCCTGTCGGATATATCTTGGCAGAAAGAATACCTCACAAATCACCCAGTAATGATCATCTTATCAAATACTGGTGATCCATCATGCACTGTGCATCCCGCGGGTAAGAGATACTACTTTAGCCCCTTAAATGTCGCCTCTTCTGGTAAGGAAGCCACAAACTAATTAATTTGAAGACTGCTTAGATGGATATTTATTATTTTGTTTCCTCAAACTATTTAACCACATTAGATATGCCTTCTCTGGCAATTCTCTGTAATGGAGCTTTGCTAATGTGATATATGCGTTTTCCATTTCCAAATAGGTGATCGTGGAATCCGGCTTTTTATTTTCGACTTCTTTAAAATACACTTTTTTTAGAGTTTCAGCCTTTAATAATAAAGCCATTGGATTAATAGGGTGGTATTTTAATGCCATATCACAGCATTTCAGGATAAAACCATCATAATAATTGTGGGTTTGAAATTCATATCCTTTGGCCAGGTCTAATACGCATAATGAAATTGATTGCTGGTTACTTAATGTATCCATATAAATACCGCTTCGTATAGCATCCATTGAAACATATGTTGAGGTGGCAATCCAGGCATCTGTAGGAAAGGTACCGCTGGTTAACTCAATATTATACCAGCCAACTTTCTGACTATAACATCTTATATAAATATGATTAGGTACCAGGGCAAACCAGCATTTTGCGTCAACCTTATCAGCTATTATTTTGTATAAATAAGCCAGGCTATGGCAATTCCCTTTACGAGTCGCCAGTAAATTTATCACAAACATATTTGACCATTCCTTTTTTCCCATTGGGTCAATGTGTGAGTATGAATAATGCGCTATATGCCCGTCTTTTTCTAATGAATTATTTTTTACATGTAGGGTTGTATCAAAGAGCTTTGAAAAAATTGAGTAGTTTTTAATGTAATTTAAAATATCAGAATAATTGTATCCCCTTGAAATAAAGGTACCCTGGGTAATAAATTTAGACAAGTCATTAATAGCCTTTTGAAAATCGCTATATGGCAAATTATAGTTATGATATGCATTTTCAACTAAAAAAACGCTCCTGGAGAAACTCCCATCGTTTTCAATAATAGTTTTTAGTGAATCAAAAACCTGACTGTATATGTTGAATTTCAAATTGGAGTCGGCTTCGCTTACGTTCTGCCCGTAAATAAAACCGTATGTACTAAAAAATAAGCAACCTAATAAAAGCCTAAATAAGCTTTGTTTTATCATTATCCTTTCTGGAATTGTTTTGTTTCAAATCTTTTATTCTCTTAAAGAATTCTTCTTTGGCTTTATTCGTGTCATATTCATCTTTGAGGGATGAATCCGGAGAGTTATGTTCATTTAAAAGCCGCAGCCAAAGGTTTAAGTCAGTACCGGGCTGTTGAAGAAATTTATCAAGTTCGATCTTTTCTTCTGGCGTTAGCGTATTATTTATATGTTTCACAACCAAGCCAACAGGTTTATCTAAGGCTTGTTTATCCATATTTCAGCTTACTGTTTTCTCAAACAATGTGATAATCCCTAACTACTTTTAGAAATTATCGCATTTTGTAAATTATACTGACTGAGAAACGAAAAAGCATTGTCACTAATTTTTAATTTTTTACTGGCAATACTGAAATCATCATTTACATTTCCTGTTATTGAAAGCCAGAAAAAATTCGGCAATATCACATTCTGAAGCAACTTAAATTCATCACTTTCTTCGATCTGACAATCTTTAATTTCATATCCTGACAGTTCTGAAATGATGAGTGCATTTTTTAACTTTTCGGTAATTAAGAAAACAGGAAAGCACTCTATTAAATCATCACCTAGCCAACCATAGAATACAAAATGCAAACGCTCAACTTTTGGAGGATGAATTGATAAATCCATATTCGTATTATCCCCTAATTGACCAGAAACTTCAGGCTCAATAAAATACGACATTCTTTATTATTTTTTTATGTTTATAACTAGGGATTTTTTTGTTTATTATTACTTTCCTTTTCGGAGCCTCGCTTTTCTTCTAACCCGGTTAATAAAATCAAACCCCTTGAAAAATTAAATCCACCCTGTGCATTATTATAACTTTTCCCTGACGCTCCATACCACGGATTTTCTGAAAGATATACGGCCTTGGCAATTGAAAAACTATCGGGGTTTAATTGAAGAAATTGTTTAAAGCTCTTTAAATACACTTCTGTAAAATCTACATATTTACGCCTTTCAATATCTAGTTGTGTATTTGTAATTTCCCGCTTTAACTCTTCTGGGGTTGGTTTCTGGGGTGTTACCTGACCGGGCACGGTCATGACACGTGACTGTTGCAATATCCGCTGGTTCATTTCCCAGTTCGGGTCGTGTGATGTATACGAATTCGATTGTGTCGGATATATAGATTGCGGTGGTGGGGAACTGGTAGTGGTAACTCCCTTAAAATTTCCAAATTTAGGAGTTGGAGGTTGTGAATAGGTAAGTTCCAAAATGGAAATAAATACGGCCAGCAATAAAAACTTCTGGCTATAACAACAGCAGTAAGTTTTCATTCAAAAAGAATGGGGGTTAAAGGTATAGTGATAGTTATAGTAAGCTAACGAAAAAAAAATAATAAAAATCCCCCGGTTACTGGCTCTTTGTATGTGAAAAGCAAAAAACTGAGCAAGGTCAATAAAAAAGCTCTCGATAAAGGTTGCGTTTTCTTAACGATAGAAAAGTTGATCGGGAACCCTATGAAAAAACTGAGTTGTTTGCTTAGAAGTACTGAATTAAACGATAATAAAAAAGCCACCTATAAGGTGGCCCATCATTATTTTTTTCATAATTCAACGCCTGAACTATGCCTCTTTGCCCCTATCGGTTATACAGGTTATTCCTATGCATGCTGATATCGAACCTTATTCTTTTTGCCACTCAGGCCTAGAAAGGAGATAACTGCCCCATTCTTCCCGGTCTGCCCTTCAAGGTTGATTCGACAGTCCCTTTTCTAAACGAGGAAGCGATCAATCGCATCCTTCCGGCTATTACCCAATCCGGGGCCTGCCTCGAAATCCGGCGTTATTTCGTCAATGTGATGGATGGCAACAGGGGAGAGGTGCAGGTTATCCGGCTACTGCCCGACAGTGTCCTTTTTGAAAGATATAAATATATTTATTCCTTCAACCGGCCCTATGGCGACGGTTATGAATATGTAGGCCGCCGGCAGGGAGACACTTATTGCATCAACCGGAAGATCTACCGCATACCGGTGAATACCACTGCCCGGGAGCTGATATCTCAGCTGCGGAAGAACGGCATCTTTACTTACCCCGGTCAAAGCGCCGTCCTGGACTCCCTGCGAGCTGCGGGGGCGGTGGTCAAAGATCCCTGTGAAGGAGTTACGGATTGCGGTTCAGCGGTTGTTTATGAGTTGAAACACGGGAATAAACAACGGAATTTTAAAACTGTCATTGGGAATTATTATTCCATCAACAAGCAGATGGCCGCCCTCAGATCACAATTTCTTATAGACAAGATCTTTTCTCAATATTTCTCGCCTAAACCTTGATTCTGGAGTATAAAATTTCTGTGGAGGCTCAAAGGAGCGTGTCTGAAATATCGATACTCCCGAAGAAAACTGTATAAACTTTTTCAATGAGAGCTCCCTGATAAGGGCTGTAAGGGCGATGTGCTTATCGGCGAACCAAGTAGCACCTAACTTCAGAAGGGTACCGTTTACACCTTTCTCTGTGTGAACCGGAAAATGAATGGTATTTTCAAGAGCAAAGAGAATAAAATCGAGAAAAATTGATCAGATTCAATCACATTCGATCAAAATCGAAAACTCGGGCAGACTGGACAATTGTCTAACCTGTTAATAAGTGATTTAGTTGAAATTCAGCAGGTTTTGAATACTATTAATATACGATAATAAATCTCTCTGTGGATTTACCCATTGTTTGCATCTTAATTTCATGAAGCATATATTTCGCTCGATCCTTGTTTATTTCCACCACAAACACAAATGGGTTAACGTTGTATGCTATGCTAAAACACGCCTTACCATATCTAAATTTAATCATGTCATTAGGTCTCTGCAGATGCACTGATATATCTGAGTCACGGCATGTAAACAGGACAATAGCCGCCGATTTTGTTAGAGAGATGCCCATGATAAAAGAAGGAAGACTTAAAGGGCATGAAGATCCTTTCTATGAAGATATTAATAAGAATGCCTTCGCTCTACAACTTGACTCCTTAGAAGCAGGTTATGACTCTTTGCAGTTTCGTATCTGGTTAGGCCATTCAATGGCTAAAGTCAAACATGTTGTAATCCTAAAATTTAAAGACCAAAAATGGAAGGGCCAACTAGTGAGTTTTAGTAATGAAACCGGGAGTAATGATCCAGGTAAAAAAGTCAGGAAAGTATATCCAAGATCTGGATGGGGTGCTCTGATTGATAGCTTATATAAATTAAGAATAGCCACATTACCACATGAGGCAGAAATTGCTGGTTATAATGGTGCAGGAGCAACGGATGGGATCTCTTATGACTTTGAAATAGCGACCTCAAAAAGGTATAGAGTTTATAGTTATAGTAATCCTGAGATCAATACAAATTTTTGGCAGGCTGGAAATGTTTTAAAAATAGCCACCCTGTTAGAAAAAGAATTTTCTTTTCAGTTTGTAAAATGAGAAGCTGCATACAACACGGTGTCGATACATAGTACCCAGGCATTAATGGTGGACTTAATGATAATCAAATAAATTAAAAGCAGTTTTATTAAGTATTAACGAAATTAGAAATCAGGTAACTACGTTTTTGAATTAGGAGTAAATATGTTTACGAAGTCAACATTATTATTTTTTTACGCTGTGCTGGCTTGCTGGCGATCAATCCCAGCATATTAGTTATGATGTGAGTTGCCAATACTATTATAACAAGCCGCTAAAAAAGAATATTTATACGACAGTGGAGATTGAGCCGGAGTTTCCGGGCGGAGCAGCAGGTTACGTACGTTTTTTAAATAAAAATCTAAGGATTTCCGAAGATACCGTTGAAGATGTAACATCATTACCAATACCTAGGATGAAATTTATTGAATGTCAGATTTAAAAGATAAATGACTGGAATGGACAATGGGATTGATTCAGATTGGATTCGAACTTACTCTAACCCATTCAATTTGAGAGCAATCACTAAATTACTACAGATAGATTCAAAATTATTAAAATTAAAAAAACCCTTCAAATCCAACAAGGCAATCTTTCATGATTGTCTTTTTTATTATTGGTTAAAATCTGCGCCAGTGTCAGCTTACTGCGAATATTCGACTGTTCGGGGCTGCGGCTCGAACTATTCAAATTTTCTTGATTTAATTAAGCCAGTTAAATTATGTTAATAGAGAAGCAATATTATCATGCAACATATATCATATCGACTTGTCTCTATAACTGTATTCGTTATTTGCAGTTTTACCGCAGTGTGAAGAGATACGGTTTATAGAAATTATAAGTACACTTTTTTATATATAAACCGGAGATAAATACAGAAAATTAATATAGCCATTAAACAACGGAATTAAGAAATGAAAATAATTTTATTGCTTTTTATGTGGGTAGTCATATGTACAACATCCTTTTCGCAAGCAACACTTAAGGGAAAATTGATAGACAGTGCAGCAAAAATGCCTCTGGGTTTAGCTACCGTAACTGTTTTTAAAGCATCTGATACAGCCATTATTACTTACAGGTTAAGTAACCCTGAAGGTGATTTCAAAGTTCCGGGGTTACCTTTTGATGTGAAATGCAGAGTTGTAGTTTCGTATAGTGGCTACATTGGGTACAGGAAAGAATTTACTTTTAGAAGCGATCAGCCCGTTTTAGACCTCGGTACTGTTTACATGTCGCCCGCTTCCGTAGCAATGCAAGAAGTGGTTGTATATGCAGAACGACCACCGGTTGTAATTAAAAAGGATACAGTTGAATTTAATGCATCTGCTTTTAAAACATTACCCAATGCGTTGGTAGAAGATCTTTTAAAAAAATTACCTGGGGTACAAGTAGATAAAGATGGAAATATTATGGTTAATGGGAAACCTGTTAACAAGATATTGGTTGATGGCAAAACATTTTTTGGTGATGACCCAAAGATGGCTAGCCGTAATTTGCCGTCTCAGGTGATCGATAAAGTGCAGGTAACGGATGATAAAGAAGAGATGTTGCGTAATGGAGATGATAATGCGAACAACGTAGGCAAGGTGATCAATCTTACTTTAAAAAAGGGGATAAAGAAAAGCATGTTCGGTAAAGCCTATGCCGGCGGCGGTGGCGGACCCCAGGGTGGCCGGTATGAAATGGGAGCTATAGCAAATATTTTTAGGGACACACTGCAGGTAAGTGTAATGGGCTATTCCAATAACCTTAACCGCCCCGGGTTTAGCGTAACTGATATGCGGCAAACAATGGGTATCAGCCGTTCAATCGAGACGATGGGAGGTAACTCTAACAATAACAACAATACCAGTAATTTCGGTTCCTCCTTCAGTATCAATGATATCAATTTTGGAGGAGAATCACGGAACGGTGGTGTCACAAAAAGTGATGGCGTAGGCATTAACATCAACCATTCGCCCAACAATAAACAATCAATCTATGGTCAATATTTTTATGGACGTGTTCATACAGATGTGCAAAATGAGAACAGAACCGATATCTATAAAGAAGATACTGTAATAAATAATTTTTCAAAACAGTACTATACCGAGATCGGTAATTCGCATGTGTTTGGAGCCGGTGCAAATTTAAAGCCTGACTCTACAATAAACCTCATTATTGGCTTAAACTATGTAATATCCGGAACCAAATCTGAAAAAAATGACGCAAGAAGTGGCGTCAATAATTTTCTTGGAAACTTAAACAACGGTATTGTAAATAATATAGGTGATCTGAAAACCAACATGTATAGTCATAATATAATGTTCACCAAACTATCCCGAAGTAAAAAAGGGCGACGATTGAATATTACACAAAACATGGGGTGGAGCAAAAGAGACAGAGATGACTATACAAATGCTCTAATTTCATACCAGCAACCTGTTGGTAAAGATACCGTTTACCATCAATTGCGTAATGAATGGGTACCAACGTGGACGGCTAACTTGGCCGGAAATTACAGCGAACCTCTGATCAAAAACTTTTTCTTTAGGCTAGGTGCACGCTACGATTACGAAAAAATGGATGACAAAGTAGGCACGTTTGCAAATAACACAAGTGCCCCTATCAAAGATCTGAGCAGCAGGTTTAGCAGGGAAAGCAATAAGTATAGCGTTTCCGGAGGAATTGAATACAGGTATAAAGATTTTACTTTCCGGCCAGGCATACGTTATCAATCGCAAAGATTTGACAATAATATATCCTCATTAAATCAGTCAATTAAACAGGAGCAACATAATGTTCTTCCACAGTTTGATTTTGTATATAAAAAATTATCGCTTTCGTATAACCGGGATGTAGTGTTACCTTATTACAGCAATCTGATACCGGTATTGAACAATAGCAACCCTTATATGACAAGGCTGGGTAATCCTAATCTTCAACCGGCGTTGCAGGACAGGGTACGTATTACATTGAACACTTATAGCCCTAAAAGTACTTTGGGTGTATGGTCATGGTTTGAGGCCTCGCAATCGAAAAATGTGATAGTAGATAGCATTGCGTTGGATCAGAGTGGCATACAAACAATATACCCCGTAAATGCAAATGGTTATAAACGTGTTGCTACTAATTTTGGTTTGTACCAGAATAAAAGGAATTCAAAGAATTTTATGATCCCCTGGAATTTTGGTACCTGGACCGAATATGTTCGAAATTATTTTTATTATAATGGAGTTCGAAGCCTGCAAAACAGATTGAATTGTAATTTCTGGAGTAGCATTGGATTTAATTGGGATGATAAGTTGGAGCTTAACCAGGAGTACTCATTTAGTTATCGGTTTGTAAAGAATAGTAATGCTGGTTTTGAAGATATCAAAACATGTAGTCAAACAATCGGTACAGAAGTAATAGTCCGTTATATAAAACATGTAATTTTTGATACAAGATTGCGTTTAATCACTAACAATATGTTTGATGATCCGACATTGAAAAAAATATATCTATGGAATGCAGCAGTAAATTTTACTTTCTTTAAAGATGAAAGAGCAGTATTGAGGATAAGTGCAAATGATATATTGAACCAAGGGAAAAATGTGTACATATCGCCTAATCAAAATACAGCATTCTTTTCTAAGGGAGATGTGCTGGCGCAGTATTTTTTGTCAACATTCACTTATAATCTAAGGCCTGCAGGCGCAAAGAAAACAGCTGCAGGTGGAAAGTGGTCTTTGTTTTAAGCGGTTCGTTGAAAAATATTTCCAGCCTACTTCATCACCCTATATCTTTTCAACGCTCGTTCACATTTAATTGAAATCATTAAACGTGTGGACTGGATTCGAACCTGTCTAAATTGTATTAATATTCGACCATTTTCTCATCGGGATAGCACCATAACCATCGTTCTCCGGGCTGGGCAGAAGCGACCACCGGGTGTTGGGAAGCATGGTAATGTTTGGTCATATGCTGTTCCGGCGATTGATCGCAGCAGAGTGTTTGCCCGCAGGTTTGACATACCCGAAGGTGTACCCATTTCGTTCCATTTCGAATGCATTCTTCGCAAACATGACTGTTGCTTTTTTTGATCTCTTTAAGTACGCTGATGTGATTGCAAACCGTCTTGTTTTCCATAATTGAAATTTTTTAGGAATATCATTGTTTAAGTGCCGGCACTGGCTATTTAACTTCTGCCAGGTATTTATGCACGAAACTGATCGCCATGGAGCCTTCACCGACAGCCGATGCCACCCGGTTCATAGCATTCGCGCGCACGTCGCCGGCGGCAAAAACACCCGGGCAGCTGGTTTCCAGTAAAAAGGGATCCCTTTTTCGCTTCCAGATCTTATCAAAGCTGGTATAGTTTTTCAAATCCCGCCCGGTTTCAATAAAGCCTTTTTCATCTTTGATAATATCAAGCGTGATCCATTCGGTAATTGGTTTTGCGCCGATGAAAATATAAAGGGCATCAGCCGGGCAGGTTTCCAGCTTTTTGGATTCGATATCACAAAGCCGGAGTTGTTCAAGCTTACCAGAGCCCAGTGCTTCTGCAATTTCAGTTTTGGGCCTGATCTGTATATTTTTAGTCGCCCTGATCTGGTCTATCAGGTAAGCAGACATCGTACTGCTTAGATCTTCTTTGCGGATAATTATAATAACATGCTTGGCAAATTTAGAAAGGTACATTGCCGCCTGTCCGGCGGAATTGCCTCCGCCAACGATGTACACTTCTTTGTCTTTACAGGCAGCGGCTTCGGTCATGGCTGCTCCGTAATAGATTCCCGCACCGGTAAAATCGCTGATGCCTTTGGTGTCCAGTTTACGGTAATCAACGCCCGTCGTGATCACTACGCTGCGGGTATTGATCTCCTTACCATTATCGAGAATGATCTTTTTATAGCCATCTTTTTGCATGATGGCATTCACTGATTGCGGTGAAAGGAACTCTGTGCCTAAGCGTGCGGCCTGCGTCATAGCCCGCCGTGTCAGTTCCGCGCCACTTAAACCAGCCGGGAAGCCCAGGTAATTTTCTATGCGCGAACTGGTGCCGGCCTGTCCACCTGGCGCCCGGCGCTCTATCATTAAGGTTTTCAGTCCTTCCGAGGCGCCATATACACCGGCCGCAAGGCCGGCTGGCCCTGCGCCTATAATCACAACATCATACAAATCATAATTTTTCAATTTGGGATTCAGCCCTATTCTGGCAGCCACTTCCACGATCCCTGGCGCAATCAGGTAAGTTCCGTCTTCCAGAAAGATTACGGGCAGGTCAGTTTTAGCCAGGTCATTCAACACCAGTAATTTTTCGCCTTCAGGATCGGATTGTATATCCAGCCACTGGTAAGGTACTAAATTACCCGCCAGAAAATCTTTGAGTTCATGTGATTTTCGACAATACTGGTATCCGATTATTTTGATGCCTTTAAAATCCGGGAGATAATCAACTGCCCAGTTATCCAAAAGGTCGTCGATCACGGGAAACAGCTTTTCCTCTGGAGGATCCCAGGGTTTAACCAGGTAGTAATCCAGTTGAACGAGATTGATCGCATTAATAGCTGCGTCTTTGTCAGCATAAGCCGTCAAAAGCACCCTTTTTGCCTGCGGATAAAACTTCATGGCCTGTTGCAAAAAACCAATCCCGTCCAGTTCAGGCATGCGCTGGTCCGAGATGAATAAAGCCACCGTCTCACCCTTGTTTTTCAGTTCCAGCAAACTATCCAGTGCCTCCTGTACCAAATTTGTTCCTAATATTTTATAGGTATCCCTGAAACGGCCTTTCAGATCACGCATCAGGGCGCGTAAGACCTGAATGTCATCATCAATACAAAATATAATAGGCAGATCCATAAAATGTCCTTTCGTTGGTTGAGTTTTTAATTATACATCCCGTTTTATTTGCCGTCGATGGGAAAGGCGACCATGAAAGAGGTTTGCCCCGGCCGGGAACTGACCTTTATCGACCCCTTGTGTTGATTCACGATTCTGGTAACCACATCCAAGCCCAGGCCAGTGCCTTTACCTACCTCTTTGGTGGTAAAAAAAGGATCAAAGATCCGGCTCATCACTTCGTCTGGTATGCCGGGGCCATTGTCCGTTATTGTTACCTCAACGCATTCCCTGTCCCTCCTGGTTTTAAGCTGCAGGATGCCGGTCCCATTGACTGCCATTGCATCCAGTGCGTTATCGATCAGGTTTGTCCATACCTGGTTCAGTTCACCCACCATCGCATTAACCTCTGGCAAAGTGGTGTCAAATTGTTCATCCAGCGAGATATTCCCCTGGCGGATCTTAAACTGCATCATAGTCAGCGTATTTCGGATGCCAGTATGGATATCCGCGTATTGCTTGCCGTGGCCCTGGTCCATATGGGTGAAATTCTTTACCGCACCCACCAGTTCAGATATACGGCGCGAAGCGGCCGCTATGTCCATGACCATTTTTTCAGTGACAAGGTTATTATTGATCCAGTTAAATACCGCTGAAACAGAATTCAGTGGAATGTGTTTTTTAAAGTTGTCGAGGTCTTGCAGGGTAAATCCAAATTCCACCATATTTTCAGCGACCTCGGAACTATTGGCAATACGGTATTCCGCCATCCATTCCATCAGGTCATCTTCCCGGGAGGAACGCTGCATCATGGTTAAATTGTTGGGGCGTTCACGTTTTAAAATAGCGAACAGCTGATCGTTGAGCAAACCAACCGCTTCTTCGGTGAGTTGAATGGCCATCACCTTTTTAAACGTCTCTGGTGTCAATTTCAGGTGAGCAAGCAAGGATGCCGAGCCGCGTACCACCGCCGCTGCCGGGTTATTTAATTCGTGGGCCAACCCGGCAGACAGTTTACCCAAAGCCATCATTTTTTCATTTTGCTGCTCAAAAGCGGTGAAATCCCGTACCCGGCTGGTCATGATGTGTACCAGGGCCTGCGTTAGTTCAAATTGGGTACGTATCATTTCATCCATCCGTTCTACGGGGAAAAACAGATACTCCAGTTGGGACACAGCTTCACCCAGGCCGACTATTTTTTTCGCCCTGGAGAAAGGCAGGTAACCGGTGACCGCCTTTGACTCAAAGGTGGTCAATTCAAGCAATTCCTTTCCCTGCAAGATACAAAACCGGATAGCCCCGGTTATAACGACAAAGGTACCTTTAATCGGTTCTCCGGGTTTAAAAAGCACACCTCCTTCCTCAAGCACATGCTGTGTACTATTATCAATCAGCCATTGCAATTGCACCAGCGGTACATCTTGCAGCGCTGCTATGGTTTGCAGCCATTCCGGGCTTATTTTATCCATTCGGTTAAAATTTATAATAGTAGTGCACTATTATGCCCTACCATTTGCACGAAACAATATTTGCAAGTTATTATTTTTGAGATATTGGGCAAAAAAACGCAGTTAATACCGGTAGCGCAAGGACAACTTATATTAGTTGGAAATCATTCTTCATTTGTGACGATCATTTGTCTGGCCACAGAGCTTTTATCTTAATTTGGAGGAAAGCATGAGTGATTTAATAACAAGACATAAAAAAAGGTCCTGATTTTGTCAGAACCTTTCTTCTCTGTCGGGTCGACAAAACGCTCCCAAAGAAATTAATTATTTGTATATCATTTACTTGCAACTAACGGGAACGGTAGTTCACCGTTTGGTTCGCAATGAGGGGAAGAACTTTTGCTTCAATAAATTTAACAATTTTGACTTACCCAATCAAAGAAAGAATACCAATTTCAAATGATATCCCATGTTTACTTTCGATATGCTGACAAGCAATTAAAATGGCAAGTCATCAACATCGTCAGAAGGCGCATTTTCCTTACCAATAATTTTGGAACTATCGAGTTCTATAAATATACTTTTAATTGTTTCATCAACTTTATAATAAGCTCTTTTTGCAGCAGCATGAAGTTCTGACAATAAATTATAATCATTGAGTTCCTCCCCATCCGAAACTTGTATTCTATCAATAACATCTCCCCGATCATTTATAATTGAAATATCAATATACGAAACAGAATCACTGTCCCATTTGTCGATAGTAATTGCTCCTTTATCTAAAACAAGTTTATACTCCTCATTTCTACTAGTCTTTGACCATATTGTTTCTTTATTTAACGTTTTCTGCTTTAGTTTAACTATTAGAGCTTTATAATTTTCAGGTATCATTATTTTTTGTATTTAAGCTTGTTTTCAAATTCAGATAAAACTGTTGATAAAATTTCCAGATTTTTATTAAGCATGGAAAGATTAATTCCCTTTTTAATTCCGCTGATCTCATCATGTAGATTGCTGATATCTGCACCTAGTCCTGTTATGTTTTGATTATAACGACTATCATGGGTGTATTCTAAAAGATCCTCATTATATTTTACTTGAATAAGAACAGCTTTTAAATCTTTCATCCGAATCAAAGCCATTTCCAGCTTGTTATTTTGCAAAAAACCTTGTATTTCATGAATCAATTTTGTTGATTTTGAAAGGTCGGAAACAGACAGCACTTGATTAATTCTCGTTATGGAATTATCAATTGCAATTTTGGTTTCTTCACTTGACTCTCTTAAACTTTTAATTTGAATAAAGGCAATCATCAACCCAAAGATTGAAAAAAATGTTCCAAATATTGTAAAGCCGTTTGGAACGGTTCTTTCTTCTTTATCAAGACAAATGAAGATAAGTGTTGTAATTAATATGCCAATTATAAAAGACCATAATGCTAAAGCTCTGTATTTATTAGCTTCGTTTTGCATGGTAAATGAGTAAAGATTGTTTAATCCGTTTAACCTAAAACACTAAATGATTTTTGGGGACTAAAATGTTGTACTTCCCTAATTGCAAATTTTTGTAACATCCTAATATTATTCGGATCACTATATGAATTAGCATTGGTAATAAGACAATTTCCATCAAGGCCAACATACTTAAAGAACTCAATTTTTTCAAAATTCGCTTTGGGTAAAGAAAAAAGCCCCACAATTGTTATAAACTTATAAACTTCATCTTTTGGTAGTTTAGCCCTTTCATTTTCCTTATATTTAGCATCCATAATTATAATTAAATCGTCTTCGGTGGGAGTATCGTTGGCTTCGGCCTTTTGAAAGGAAATGTCTGGATGATTTTCTTCGGAGTCAAAAATTCCCTCAATTTTAGTCCCAGCACATATTTGAAATTTAGGTACACCCTCTTTTGTGGCAATAAAATAGGGTTTCCCTGCTTTATCAGCGGCTGCTTGCGGAAATTTATATTCGAAATCTCCGGAACCCTTTTTGAATTCAATTTTATAAGTTACTTGTAAATCGGTAACTATACTGATGTAGCAATAAAATTCATAAATATAACAGTCTGTTGCAACTGCTATATTTTGTTCATTAATAACTGGGGCTAAAATATCCTTTGAATTATGCCAGACAGAAGCTTCATGTAGAAGTTTTGCATAATCTCTCAGGTAAGTCATAAATTCTTTCATATTCGTAAATCGATTGGCCAAGTTTCGTTGGTGAATATTTGAAGGAAACGAGATTCGAGTTCGCTATTTTCACTAATTGCTTGACTTACATATTTCCTGAAGTCAGCTTTGCCTTGCAATTCAAAAATTTTTTTGAAAATTTGAGCTTGGGGATGTAGCGTGTCTTCATTTCCTGTAGTTGGATTTCTAAAGCCGATATCTTCAATTGGAACAATATCGCTTAACTTATCCTCAATAAGATCGTTAGTAGCAACGAGTAATCTGCCACGACTCAAAATGCGTCTATCTATGTAATCATAAAGAAAATCAAGACCTTTTTGAAGAGAAATTTCTTTAAAATCAATAGTTGAAAATTTGTTCATCGCTTCTAGCATAAATTCTAACTTATTTTGCCTTGGAATGGCATTTGCTAACCTGCCAAAAACGGTTCTAGCTGCGTATATCCAACCATTGGTTATCGTATCAAAATCATCTTGTGGAAGAACTCTAAATTGGCGTCTAAAATGCACAATAGGTTTATTAAATCTATTTACTTCCTTCAAACTATATTCAAGATCGGAGAGTAAATTATTTTTTGTAAGTTTTTTGGTTATTGAAAAATCAAAATGATGTACGAAAATATCTTTAGGTGGAGGAAATCCATTTAAAATGTTCGAATCAATTTTTTCTTTAGATGGCTTTACTACTTCAACATTTTTTACTTTAGTTATTTTTCCTTGACTTATAAATCGTAAATCCTCTCTTTCTTTTTCTGGTTCCGCAATTAGTAATGATGTTTTATCTCGTATTCCAAGGTGCCTTTGCTCACTATTAATGCTAAATGAGCTACTAAAATTTACATCCTCCAAATCTCGCGTATTTGTAATGGATACTTGGGCTCTATGAATATTTATAGAAATTGCGTCCATTGGAAATTATTGGGGAGTTTTACTATTTTTAAAGCCATCATTTTATTGAAATCTAAATAGATCAACTGTATCTACTTCCAAACCATCTGACAATTTAATAATACTACTAAACTGTATATCCATCCTGCCATTTTCAATCCGACTAATATCACCGCGATCAATGCCTGTTACCGCTTCCAAATCTGACTGTGTAAGACCTTTAGCTGTTCTCAATCGGCGAACATTTTCACCAAACTGAACTATTTCCTTGTTATATCTTTTTGATTCCATAGTATAGAATCAGAAAGATGGAAAAAAAGAATAAATATATGCGTGGGCTTAAGCCCACATTTGAAATAATTCGTTATCTTTATTTCCGTAACAATCACCCGAAATGATTCAAATCAATTTAAACAGCTCATAAGAGCGTTTTAAATACGTATTTTATTAAAGCGAATTTGCTTTAATTCCTGTTTCTGAAACTGCGACCTTTCATTGATCACGGGAATAAGGTAAATCGCCTGCGTGAACTTTAGTATCTTACGCAACTAAAGAAACGTGGGCGTTCTTATTGTGATCACGGGTGTCGCAGCCCTCAGAACCGGTAAGGACTAACCCACGTTTCTTTCTTTTCACCTGCCACCCAGGCGCGCAGGTTTTCCTGCAACCGGTTAGCCTTACATGACTTTCAATATTTACTTCATCCTTAATTGAATGTTATGTATAAAGAGGCTTCAACAATCCCACCAAAAATTGTCATTCCCCCACAAAAATTAACGGCGGCCGAAATTGCCGACCCGTACTAGGTTATTTACGAATTATTTGATTTTGCCCACCTTCCCCGAATCCGGGAACTATTATGGGAGTTCTTTAAAACAACCGTTATAGGCAATTATACCCACGATTTGCATCGGCGGGATCGGGAACTATTGGTTACGATATATGAAAAAATTGAAAAGTTAGTGGAAGCTGTCCACATTATTAATGAAAAGCAAAAACTGTCAAAAAAGCCCGTTTTTGAAACGTACCCGTTTTCACCAGAGAATATTGATTCGGGTAACTTGGCCAGATTATCTGAAGTTTACGAGGTTGGCAACATTTTACATGAGAAAATAAAAGCGGTTGCGGAAAACATTATCCGCATAACCAATGCAGAAAAACTGTTTTGATCAGGTTTTAAAATAAACAGCAGGAACAGGCCACAGTTTGATTTCCTTGTGCTTTTACCCTCTAATGCCAAATATTCCTATAGTGATTACCTAACCCAAGTGCAGGCAAAATGTAGTGAAATTGGATCGGTACTCATCTGGTGCAATAAAATCAATGAAGTGTATAAACATTTGCGGGAGGGGCATATTTTCTATTCTGCCGTCTGTTCACCAGATTTTATGGTGTATGATAACAAACGGGTAACCTTGCCGGAAAAGCCTGATATGGACATTTCTGCCATAAAGGTGAATGCCCGTAATATTTTTGATGATGCTTTCTGTCTTGCAAAATCTTTCCTGGACGGTGCAGAATATTTCGCCACCACTGGTCAATATAAACCTGCAGCCTTTTTGTTGCATCAGGCAACAGAACATGCACTTCGTGCATTATTGGTTTCCCTAACTAGATTGACGGCCTACGGACATAATTTGAAATCATTAATAAGACATTCCTGTTTTTGCGCTCCTGATCTGGATATCATTTTCCCTAAAAACACCGATGAAGAAAAGGAATTTTTCGATTTGCTGAATACGGCCTATGTTTCTGCAAGGTATAGTCCCCAATATGAAATAAGCCAGGATCAGGTAATGTTGCTACTTGACCGGGTAAATGCCATTCTCGCACAAACGGAGCAATCTTTTGAAGAAAGGCTGAAAACATTTGAAAATCTGATTTTATTGGAAAACAGATAATCAATTTAAAACGGATCACAACTTTAACGGTAACTTTTTAAGCTATTTGGGGCTGGTGAAAAGAAAAATGGCCTGTTCTGGCAATAGGCTTTGCAAAGGTATTGCGTGTGCGTATGCGCTCACAGCAAGATGTATAGTTGTCTACAACTATTGGTTTTTCCTTCAAGTAAGGGCTGTGTTGATTACAATACTACATCTTGCTCCGTGCACTCAAGCACGGTTAACCGCTGCATAGCCAGTAAGAGATATTATCACTTCCAGGCTTTTATTCCTTAAAATTATCCATTGGATATGAAACCGTTGGACGTTATTGCTGTTTTACAATTTACAACTCCAAATGCGAGTGTTTCGACTACAATTCCATGAAAATCAAACTGTTAATTAAAGTTATTTGCCCATAAGACAGACTTATAGTAACTTGTCTCCAATATGGTAGCTTTTTTCCAGAAAATAACTGATGTTCTAAACCAGTCCAATATACCTTATATGCTTTCTGGCAGTGTGGCAATGAGTATATACATCGTACCAAGAGCGACAAGGGACTTTGATTTTATAATTCACCTTGAACAGAAATACATTGACCATTTTGTCCAATATTTTCAGGATGGTTATTACTGTGACAAAGATGCCATTCAGGATGCAGTAAATAGACGGAGCATGTTCAATATTATAGATCATGCATCTGGCTTTAAAGCTGACTTTGTGGTATTGAAAGACGAAGCCTTTAGGCTTGAAGAGTTCGAAAGGAGAAAAAAAGTGGATTTTTTTGATAAAACCATTTATGTGGTATCTCCTGAAGATTTACTTCTTTCAAAGCTCATTTGGATTCAGGATTTTCAATCTGCACAGCAAATGGAGGATATCAAAAATCTTTCTGCAATTGAACAATTGGATTGGCCTTATATTACTAAATGGATAGAAAAGCTACATTTGAAGTCATTTAATTTGTTTGAGCATGAATGATACCCCACAGCATATAAAAGAATTGCAATTAAAAATCTGGCTTTCTAAGTCGCCTGCGGAAAGGCTAAAGCAGTTTATGGAAGATAATGCTTCCCTATTTCAGTTTTGGAATATGGCTCAAAAGTCGAATCCTATGACTGATAATTCTAAAGCTGTTAATAAATCAAATGGATTGAAATAATGATGCACTATTAAAGGATGACAGTATAGTAATAATAATATTACTAGGTTCTACATCTTCTGTTGTCAACAACACTACATCTTGCTCCATGCAACAAGGGCATGGTCATCACCGGTTTTCGGATTCCCCAAAACTATTTATTGCAAAATAAAATGAGCTTTTCAGCTCTAACCACTTTTTTGCTTAGTATCTAAAAAATAATAAATTGCAGTAATTGCGCATAATTATAGAAATATAATGTTATGCATCATTTTACTTCCCTTATGAACAAGCCTATTAAATCAGTTTGGATAGAAAGCGAAGAGTTTGGAGCAGTAATTGAAGGATGTGCTCCAGAAGACGATAACAGCGACGTAATTGTTACATTTACCGATAACACTAGGTATATTGCCAGTTTCTTTACTTACACTAACATTGACAGTCTGAGACGAAAAAATGAACGGTCCGGTGAATGCTTAAACGGAAAATACTTTTGGGCAAGCGACATGATACTCATTGATAAAATAAATAAAGAAAGTATCCTTTCAGTTGTTGACTATATGATCGTGACAGGGGAATTCTATAATGTTTTCAAGCAATTAACAGATAACTTGGAATTACAGGATCATGAAGCGAAAGAATGAACTTGGAAAATTTAATTTTTCCATTTACAAGATTTACTTCGACCAGATTGGAAATATTGATTGGCGTAATGCTAAACGACAAACAAGAGAATGATAATTGAAAATAAAGGAATAAGGAGAACCGATTTTTATATACCTCCTTTCGACTTGAAGACAGGAGAAATTGTTGTTATATATTTATTTAATGGACAGCATTTTTACGACACCGAAATGCTACTTAAGGATATTTTTAGTGGAAAAGTGAAGGACGAAAATGTTGTTGTTCGTAAAGAAGTAACATTTGTTGAACATTTCATTGAGTCTAAATTTAGACGGCTCTTTTATCCAGTTACAGTCGGAGAATACTTAAAAATGAATGCGGACTTGAGCAGCCCTTTTGTTACAAAGATTTATGAAACAAAATGGATAAATGAAAAGACAAAGGTTAATACACTGGCTGGAAATCCAAGGAAACTGCTTAGTTTATACGCAACTCTTTCAAAAACAAAAGACATCATATTTGACGTTGTTGGGCAGGATCCAATAGGAGCTGAAAATGCATATGGAATCGTTAAGGAAGTAGTTAAAAATGGGGGTTCTGCAATTTTGCTTGACTGTTTTGAGGATATGAAAAATGACTGTACCAAATACATTGAGCTACAATGGACAAAATAAGGCTATAACACAGATTCACTTCAAGTAGATATATTAAAAAACAGACATGGCGAATAACAAATGGAAAGATTACTTGCTTAAATCGGGGCTTCCGTTAGAATATGAAGTTCTAGACTTTCTTGATTCAAAGAAATGTATTTCTTCATTTGAATATTCATATTTACGACCTGATGAAAATTTGATTGAAAACGAATTTTCATTTGATATTGATTCTTCTTACATAAAAGATCATCATTTTTTTAAATTACTTATTGAGTGTAAATATCGTGACAGTTCAACGAACTGGCTTTTCCTTCCTGGAGAGTATGGAGGACCAAGCGAGTTAAGTCATACTGCATTCTTGCACCCATGCGATCATTTTACTAAGACAACAAAGTTTCCATATAGGCATCCCGAATTACCTCCAATTGCAAAACCATGTCTTAAAGGTATTGAGTTAACATCTGATGGGCAAAATCCAAAGACGATTACGCAAGCAGTTAATCAATTAAGTTATGCAATGGCTGAAATGATTGTTGATGATATGGTTCATCAAATTGAGGAGCTACTTGCAACAAGTGAAGTGATTTTTTACAATGTTCCAATAATCGTTACAACGGCTAACCTCTTTAGAATAAAGGAAAATACGACTATAGAAAAAATAAAGGAAACTGAAAATTTATTAGATATTGCAACTAAAGAAGATTGTTTGGTTCTTCAAACAAAAATCGGAAAGGATTTGCAAAGGCACAACCGAAAATTATTTTCAGAGTTTATTAATGAAAGAGGAGAGGAAATTTTAAATAAAAAGTTGAAAAGTTTTAATGATGACATTGGCTTTGTATGCGAAGTAATTTCATCAAATTATTGCCCCGAATCAATTTTAGTAATTCAACATACACCTGACAATAAAGCATTTGAGAAATTATTTGAACTGTTTGACGATGTTGTAAGTCCTTCCAAACCGACGCACAAATATTTGAATGACGAAATGCAAAGATTAAAGGAATTATTAGGAAAGGTTGATAAACTAAAACCTAAGATGAAATAAACTCATATTAGTGAAACAGTAGTCCGGTAGCATATCAAACATGCAGTCTTATCTTGACAAATGATAGTTACAAAATACAAGTTTTTGCAGTAGTTTTATTTTAGGGTTTAAGCTTTAAGTTATTGCAAAGCAACTGCAAATATGCAAGTCTGCCCAATAATATTATTGTCAATATTATTATTTTTTATTATCATCCAGCTTCTGCTGCAACAACTCCATATCCATCCCAATTTTCAACCCGGTTACTTTTGCATAGATCATAGTAGTAGTAAGTTTAGTATGCCCCAGCATTTTACTAATGGTTTCAATTGGGACACCATTCATTAAAGTAACGGTGGTAGCAAAAGTGTGGCGAGCCAGGTGAAAGGTTAGGTTTTTACGGATGCCACATATTTCCCCGATTATTTTCAGGCTCCGGTTCATTTCCTGGTTGGTTACCCGAGGGAACAACACATCGTTTTGTGTGGGTTCCTGGTGTTGACTGTATTTTTCCAGCACTGCCAGGGCCGGACTTAACAAGGGTACATTTACACCAATTTCAGATTTCGCCCGGCTGATCTTTATCCATTTCTTGCCATCCATAGAGCATGCAATATTACCAAGCTGTAACCCCATCAGGTCAACATAGGCCAAGCCGGTATAACGTATCCCTTCGGCTAAGTACATATTGTTGAGCCGGTCTAAAATCCGTAAGGACTATTTTTTGTAATGATGTGGTAGTAGTTCCTGCACCTTGTTTACGGGGTGATCTGCTATTTTGTGAAGAACATCTTTTAGCCAGGTGTATGGTTCTATACCATGCATTTTACAGGTACCTAGTAAACTGTAAAACATTCCGCTTCGCCTGGCAGCCTCGTGAGATCCGGCAAATAGGTAATTTTTTCGGCCAAGGGCCACCGGACGTATGCTGTTCTCCACGGGATTATTGTCAATGTTCAATCGACCATCAGTGGTATATATTGATAACTTGTG
>NZ_FOCZ01000017.1 GCF_900110245.1 Niastella yeongjuensis | reverse complement strand
AAATACAAACATGCGATCCTGTCATGGAAAACCAACTGGGATAACCTGACCAGCTATTTTGATTTTCCCATGGAGATCAGGAAAATCATTTATACCACCAATACCATCGAAAATGTGAACCGGGGCATTAGGAAGTACATCAAAACTAAAGTTCAATTTACTGATGATATGGCCGCCCAAAAAGCGGTTTACCTGGCGCTCATGAATATCGAAAAGAAATGGAATGCGACCCTTCACAACTGGGGGCTTATTCTTCATCAGTTCTTAACTATCTTTGAAAACAGATGCCGGCTCTAAGCAGTTACTTGCGCCTATTTACACAAAGTATTTTATACTCTCATTGAAGCCCCTATTTTGAAAATGGCTTCTATTTGATCTAGGCTTTTTTCCATGGGAGGAAATGCAAACTGGTCTGGATTATCAGAAACCAGTTGGATATTATTGCCCTTTTCACCTTGGTAAACTCTCCTTACGATGCCCTGCCAGTTGGTGTCAATTATGTAATAATATTGACCTGAAGTAAGAGTGCGGTTATCAGTTAGCCGGGAAATTGTTATCCGGCAGCCATTACTGAATGTGGGTGCCATGCTGTGACCAGTTACTTCAATAACACCCTCTACAAAACCGAGAAAAGGAGCATTGATGCGGTCCACAATTAACTCTGGTTCGTCATTTGAAAAAATTATGCTTCCAGTGGCAGCTTTACAATCTGTTTGTAAGACTGCTGGACGTCTATTTCTTAAAAGCAGTCTTAATGTAGCCGGTTTCTTACTTTCCGCGTCAAAGGCTTCTTCTGCCAAATTATTTTCCATCCTGTCCAGGTACGCCTTTAATGTAAAGTAATCGGCTATTCTACTGGGCTTTGTTCCTTTTTCCCATTTATACAGTGTTTCCTTTGCAATACCGGTTTCGGTTGCAATGACAGGCATCTTAATATTTGACTGTATTCTGAATTCCCTTAATCGGACACCAATGTCTGTCACGCTTCACTATTTAAAGGAGATGAATAATCTGGTGGATTCCGATCTCCTGAAAGTCGATTTGTTTTTAAAACAAATGCAGCTTCAATTATCTCTTCTATTTTTTCATAAAAGTAGATATGGTTGCTGCGCTCAAGTGGCTCACTTGAAATGCTTCCTGGGCTTGAAATAATTGCTGTAAGCCATTGCCATAGTAATTCCCTGGTTTCATTTAAATGATAGCATTGGAAAAAGTCATCAAGAACAAGAAGGGGATTATCCAATTGCTCCTCTGAAAGACGTAATGGCTGATTATACCATTGTGGATGTTTGTTGTAGGTTTTGCCGCTGAAATTGAAGTTAGATGCGGACTTGGTTAATGGCTCTTCCATATGTAAAAGTTTTTAGCTTACATAATTGGTGAATGAGCCTGCGGTAATAAAAGAAAAATGCGCAGGCCACTTGCGTTACCCATTGGCCTAAGGAACCTGGGCACATACAAGCGAGCCCACGCAAAAACGTGAGCATCGCCGTGTTTATCTTATCCTGGGTTCCTTAGGCCAACAAGGAAAAGACAAAAAGGCAATGCAGTCTATCTTCGATGGAGACTGCGAAAATAATATATGTAGAGGGAACTATTCGAGTAATAGTTCCCGTTTTATACATAACAAATATAGGAAAATAATATTAACCGGACATGTCCGGTTGTAAAATTTATTTTATAAAAGTTGATTGCATCCAAAATACTGCATGGAAAGCAAGCCCCATTCTACTAAGTTAGACATGTACATTATTAATAAGGTAAGGGAGATGCGCGAGGAGAGCGGAATGATCCAAACGGCATTGTCGCAGGCTCTGAATATGGCTGATAGCTTTGTGTCGAATGTTGAAAGCCTAAAGCGCCGTGACAAGTACAATGTCAACCACTTGAACGAGTTGGCGAAAATTTTTAAATGTTCGCCAAGGGATTTTTTACCGGAAAAGCCACTTTGACAAATATGTACATATTTGTCAAAGTAGCTTTTCAAATTGTCCATGTAAAATCGAAATTTATATCAAGCCTTTAATTTTAAGAATGAATAACAATTGGATAGAGAGTTATTGGGAATTCATGATCACCGACAACATTGAAGAAGCAATCCCTCTCAAGAGCTTACACTTTCCCAAGTCATTTTTTAAATATAGATGGTTAACTGAGAGAACAATTCAAACAATTGAAGAGGGGTATATTTGGTTAGCCGAAATAGCTTCATTAAATGATCCCTTTGAATGTTCTATTCAGTTTGATAATGATGAATGCTTGAGGCATTTTTATGGCTCTGATCAATTTCGATTAACATTTGAAATAATGACTGGTCAAAGGTTGACAACGAAAGAAATATCAGTATTGTCTACCTCTGATAAGCCTTATGATGAATATTTAAAGATTTGCGCACTAAGAAAAATAGCGATTGGTATAAATTCCGAAGAACAACTTAAAAAGGTTCAGCGGCGATGGACTGAAATCGTTGAGGAAATGAATCGAAATTTGCGGATATGTAGTTTTAGCCTGAACAGTAGTTCCCTATTATTATGGAGTCATTATGCATGCGAACATAAAGGGATTTGTATTGAGTATGATCTTGAAGATGTGGATGAGATAAGAGCTTTTATGCAGCCAGTCATGTATCGTGATAGAGTGCATAAAATAGGTCTTTTCGAAGAGTATACAACGATGCAAATGATTGGCGCAAGCCTAATAAAATCTAAAGATTGGGTATATGAGCAGGAATGGAGACTTACAATATTTAAGCAAAAGGACAAATTCCCACAAAAAATGAAAGTGCCTGTACCTAAAGGGATTTATTTAGGAACCCGATTTGCTTTAAACAGCGACGATTTAAAAAATAAACTTTTCAAAATTGCCTCAGCCAAGGGTATACCGATTTTTCAAATGGAAAAACATCCCCAAGAATTCAAACTTGTTAAAGGAAACTTTAAAATATGAAAATAAGTTCCAATTTTTATAAATGAGGATAGGAGTAAAATCATTGCCTATTACTGTTAACATTCCCGTTATAGTTTTCTTTAAGAAGCTTATTATTTTTCTTAAGCCTTCTATTCTCAAGAAATGTAAAGAGTCTGCCTATAAAAGTGTAATAAAAATAATTATAAGCTTTTCCTTTTAATGGGGTGGTGGCAAATTCACTGATTATTTCTTTAGCTCTGTTATTAAAGTCTATTACTTCAAACGACTCACAATTAATATTGCCATTTGCTTTTTGTGTACTGAGTAAAGCTGTAAGTTGTTCTTTTGAGGCAATACTTTCTTTAGTTAAGTTAAATTTGGTGAATTTTTTAGTTTGCTCATCTTCTTCATGTATGGCGACTATCTGATCTTCATTGTTTCTATACTTAAAGTGAACTAAGTATCGGACGTTGGATCCATAAGAGCTATTTTCATATTTTAATCGTACTGGATGAACAATTGTAGTCAGATAGTTTTTAAAAAACAAGATTTCCGGTCTCCAACGGTCAGTGCGGGCGTTCACTTTATATTTTCCATCAGTAGTACTTACAATAACTTGCGTTTTAAGTTGACGATTATTAAATAAGTCGTTTAGCTTTATAATATTGAGGCTTGTAGAATAAAATAAAATTGGATCATATTCTTTATGATAAACTTCAAACGGCTTTAGTATTAAAGGGGAATCTTTAAAATCTTCTAGTAATAAATAATTATTGTTTCCCAGCTTTATGTAAATTTCAAATATTACGGCGGCTCTATCTTTTAAATTTTCTAAGGTTAGACTCGAAATATATGAATCATCACATTCCATTGATGAGCAAGTTGAATAACTACACCTTAGGTAATATCCGGCTTTTAACGCAAATGCTTTAATTGTATATAATAAAGCAATAATTGAAATTATTAAGGCTACTAACGCAAGTAAAAGACCTATTAAATCTTTATACTGATTTAAATATTCCATTGGATTAATGCTTTTTAATTTTTTATCCGAACTGTAGAAGAAAAAAATTTAGACTAAATACTTGGTTACATTTATCCTTTCTGCATTAAGTACATTGCAAAATATTAGTATGAATTAGGTGAAGTATGTTACAAGGATAAAAATTGTAATTTTAGAACAAAGTCAGCTCTTTCAAACCACTTCGCCTACTTGCTGGCAAATTACTGGCAAAAATGCAAAAAGGCCGCCGAAGCGACCTTTTAGGTGATTGATTTTCAGCTCCCCCTTCAGGACTTGAACCTGAGACCCTCTGATTAACAGTCAGATGCTCTAACCAACTGAGCTAAGGAGGAATATGTTTCCATTTCAGAACTGATTGAAAAACTGGTAGTTATTTGCTACCTCTGTTCCGAATTGGGCAGCAAAAATAAGGAATTTCCCAGTTCGAAAACAAAAGAAAAAAGAAAAATTAGTCCGATTTCAAAGATTTTTTTTCAGCCCTACAGCCAGCCAAATAATCCACCGTCTGGAATGCCCACAAAAATGGCTTCATTCCGCATTTCTACCGGATAAATCTTTAAATAATATCCCTCGCCACTCGTGTTACGCCCATTCTTCAAACTGAATTTGTACCGGTGTACCGGACAAACCACATTTCCTACCGCATCGATATATCCTTCCGACATAATTCCACTGGCGTGCGGACATTTATAAGCAAAGCCAAACCATTCCTCCCCAACCCGGGTCACGCAGATCTTTTTCCCTTTTATTTCAACCACAGCAATACCCTGCTCATTAAAGTTGAGTTCGGATGAATCTTCAGCTATTCGATGGTACTGGTATTTTTTCTCGGTCATACCCTGTTAAAACCCCGTTTTATATGGATACCGGATCGTATATAATTCCTTCACCTTGTTTAAAATGGTCGACCGCAGCTCGTCGATATTCCTTCTTTCTGTTGCAGAAATAAAAACACAATTGCCCTGCAGTTCATTTTCCCAACGATCTTTTAGGTCCTTCAGGATCTCGGTGCGTACTTCTTCTTCCAGCCAGGGGTCGAAGGTATTTTTTTCGTACTGGTCCATTTTATTGAAAATAGTGATCACCGGCTTATCAATTACGTTCAGTTCCTGCAAGGTTTTGTTTACTACGCCAATCTGATCTTCGTATTGCGGGTGCGAGGTGTCGGCCACGTGCAGCAGGATATCGGCCTCGCGTACTTCATCGAGCGTGCTTTTAAAGCTTTCTACCAGGTGGTGGGGCAGTTTGCGAATAAAACCAACCGTATCGCTTAGTAAAAAAGGTGTGGTCTCAAAAACTACTTTGCGGGTAGTGGTATCGAGCGTGGCGAATAATTTGTTTTCGGCAAATACATCGCTCTTCGACAGCAGGTTCATGATGGTGCTTTTGCCCACGTTGGTATAACCTACCAGGGCTACCCGAATAAATTCACCCCGGTCTTTACGTTGAGTGGCAGATTGTTTATCTATTTCACTCAGGCGTTTGCGCAGCAAGGCTATTTTTTCACGAACGATCCGTCGGTCAGTTTCAATTTCCGTTTCCCCCGGACCTCTTGTACCAATACCACCTCCAAGACGTTCCAGGTGTTTCCACATACCACGCAAACGCGGCATCAGATACTGGTACTGGGCCAGTTCTACCTGGGTTTTGGCCTGAGCGGTTTTGGCACGGCGGGCAAATATGTCCAGAATAAGGTCACTGCGGTCGATAGTTTTTACATCGAGCACCTTTTCAATATTCTGGATCTGTGAACCGCTTAGTTCATCGTCGAAAATAATGACGTTGATGTCCCGGCCTTCGATATAGGCCCTGATCTCTTCCAGCTTTCCTTTACCAACAAAGGTGCGGCTATCGGGATGCGGGAGCTTTTGTACAAATCGTTTTACTGCTTTGGCACCGGCCGTTTCGGCCAGAAATGCCAGTTCGTCCAGGTATTCTGTTACCTGTACTTCGGTTTGTAATTTATGTACCAGTCCTACCAGTACAGCTTTCTCTTCGTTTTGAATGATGTTCTTCTTATCTAACAAGTCCTTCGATTTTCGGTGCAAAAGTAAGCTGAAAAACCGGAAACTGGGGGACATGACGCCGAAACGAAGGAACCGTTAAGGCGGAAAGTCGTTTTTATGCGGATTGGACCCGTCGAAAAGAGGAAAAAGGCCCGATGAAGGTCAAGCCCGACGGGAAATAAAAAATCCGGAAGGGGGTGCCTTCCGGATCGTATGTTGATAATTGATTGTTCTGTTTACAAACCGCTGATCGATAAACCAATTGTGAACGGTCTTATGTCGACGAGGGGTGAACCTGGAGGAACTGCGCCGTCTTTAATAAACTGGTTGATCTGGTACTGACCGAAAATTCCAAACACCCCTTTGCTTATACGACCGGTTACGGCCAGACGTGTACTATTAAAGTAACGTTTTGATTTTATTTTCTCAGTGTAGTTGTTAATGGTCCCACCTTTGCTCGACATCAGGTTCTTACCTTTTGTCATAGCGCTTAACATAGTTCCGATTTTACCACCCACAGCCACTTTCCAGCTTTTATTGGTGTTGTCGGGGTCGGCAGCGAAGCGGAGCTCTACAGGTATTTCAAGATAAGTAGTGGCGATCTTGTATTTTTTGAAGTAGTTGGTGTCGGATTTAAATGCGAGTGTATTGGAGGTTCTTCCGGCAATATCAACCGACATTTTATCGAGGTAGAAATTGTCGGTACCTAAACCAGCACCAATACCTACGCTAAAACGGGGGCTGGTTTTGAAGGGGAAGTCGAACATAAAGTACATATTAAATGTACGGGGTATGCCTTTGGTAGCAATGGTATCTGGTTTAGAGGCCCAGCCATTATACCCCAGTTGTATCATGAAGTGGTCGTTAGCCCGGTTGGGGTTATACTTCCACACCTTTTTCTTGGATGGAGTTGCAGATGCAGGTGCAGGGGCTGCAGTCTTGGTAGAATCCTGTGCAAAAATGGGAAGTACAAATGCCAATGCGAGGGAAAGCGTAATCAATTTTTTCATACTGTTCTCAAATGATTGTCAAAAGTATCTTTCACAGGGTTAATGAAAGGTTAAGGTTACAAAAAAGCCCATAGCACTGCCATGGGCAAAAGAGGTAATGAGTTGACTTTATTACGAACCGTTCCGGCGGCTATCGGGGAGCGATACGTCAAATAAGGTAATTAACACTACAGAGCCTCTGTTTTAATCGACCAGAGAACCGGGCGACTTGTGTAAGGCATACCTTAACCCTCCTGAGAATTTTTTTTGGAGAGAAGCCAACGATGAAATAAGAACTGTAAGTGGATCCTGCTGGGATCGAACCAGCGACCCTCTGATTATGAGTCAGATGCTCTAACCGTCTGAGCTAAGGATCCATTCCGATTTGGTCGGAAATATTTTTGAATAAAAGAGCTTTCTGTTTAGAGAGCAGCAAAATTAGAAAAATTCAAGCAGTACCAATCAGAAATCTCATTTAATTTTTAAATTATCTTAGCAGCAGCATTCCGGTGACCCATTTGGTCTCTTTTTAAGAACGATTAGCAGTTTTTTATTATGCTTGCCAGCGCCAACATCCAGGAACTGCAACAGCGCATTGCGCTTTTTGACGACCAGTTTGCCTATAAGGAACTGTTTAGCCTGTTCTATAAGTCCCTTCAGCAATTTGCCGCCTCTTTTGTCCGTTCCCCTGAAGTGGCGGAAGAAATCGTTTCTGACGTATTTATAAAGGTATGGAAGAAAAGAGCAGGCCTTAACCGCATCCATAACCTCAAACTATACCTCTTTATCAGTACCAAAAACGGAGCCCTCAATTATCTCCGTACCCGGAAAAAGATCTTCCTGCAACCTGAGCAATACTTCGTGCAGCTGCAAAGCATTTATTTCGACCCCGAAAAATTAATGCTTACTGCCGAAATGATGAACCGGGTTCAAAAAGCCATTAACGACCTGCCGCCCCGCTGCCAACTCATTTTCAAATTAATAAAAGAAGATGGCCTTAAATACCGGGAAGTGGCAGACCTATTGCATATTTCTTTAAAAACGGTTGAAAACCAAATGGCTATTGCCATCAAAAAAATTGGGCTGGCCATTCATTTCGATATTCGTACCACTTTATCTTCCTAAAACCCGGTTGGGATATTCCCGACCACTACCTATGTAAAAAAATCTTTCACGGGCTTGGGGGTATGCTTTTTACAATGGTGTCCTTATGTGTATATGTATTATACACATGAATAAGGACAGAACCTGGTTTTTAATTAGTAAAAAACTGGCCGGTGAAGCAAGTGCCGGGGAGTTGAACGAACTGGAGGGGCTGTTGCGTAGCGACCCTGACATGCATTATGCGCTTCAAAACATAACTGATTTATGGAATTTGTCCACCCCTGTAAGCAACGACACGGAGGAGGCCTTTAACCGTCATGTAAACAAATTAAAAGAGGCCACTACAGACTGGAACCACGCCCATGAAAAAACTGAACTTCAACCCGACAATACATACACAACCACACAAAAGCGTTCGCGAAAAAAATTAATGATCATAAGTATAGCAACCGCTGCACTTATGGTGGCCAGTTTTTATTGGTATAACGCAGTAACAAAACGGGCAGTATCTGCCCGCCCTTTTCCGGTAGCGCAAACCGGCGAAAAGAATAAAGTGAGTACCCATAATGGTTCCAAAACAACCATCAACCTGCCCGATGGATCAAAAGTGTGGCTGAATGCCGGTAGCCAGTTGTCCTACGACAAGAATTTTGGTGGCGACATCAGGGAAGTGACACTCAGCGGTGAAGCCTATTTTGAAGTAATGTCTGTTATGGCGCCGGGAACAACCCAAAAGATCCCCTTCATAATCCATACTCAGCAAATTGATGTACGCGTGCTGGGCACAGCATTTAATGTAAAAGCGTATCCCAACGAAAAGCAAACAGAGACCAGCCTGGTTCATGGCAAGGTGGAGGTATCGATCCATAACCGCCCCGAAGAAAAATTTATGTTACGCCCCAACGAAAAACTGGTGGTGATGAATGAGGAAGTGAGCACGCCGGTTACCCCTAAAGCTGGCTTAAAAAGCAACCAGCCTTTTGTTTCATATAGCAAACTAAACTATACCGGGGCTGATAGCCTGGTAATTGAAACAGCCTGGGTGCAAAACAAACTGGTATTTGACAATGAATCGTTCGGGGAGATTGCTGAAAAACTGCAACGCTGGTACAATGTAGAGATCCGGTTTAAAGATGTAAAAATGCAGCAGGAATCTTTCACCGGAACCTTTGAAAATGAAACCATACAACAGGCCCTCGATTATATGAGTATAACAAAGCCTTTTCATTATACCATACAGGGTAATATAATAACTATAGGAAGATGAATTTAAAATCAAAACGATTGCTAATGAATAACAACAGTTCGTAGATATAAAAATAAAAAAGCGGAACCTCATTGCAGTGAGATTCCGCCAGGTAAAATACAGGCTGAATTGAGCTTTCCTGTTTAGGCGCAGGAAACACCTATTATTTAACCTTCCAATTATCAAAGTATGAAAAAAAACGGAATTCCGCTGAGTTTCGGCAGGGACCCGATTTTCCTAAAGTTCGTCCGGATTATGAAGCTTGCATTCGCTATAATACTCATAAGTTGTCTTCATGTTACAGCCGGTGGCTATTCGCAAAACAGGATCAGTGTTGACTTTCAGTCAACCCAATTGAAAAGGGCATTATCATTTATTGAAAAGAAAAGCAATTTCCGGTTTCTGTATAATGAAAACCTGGTAACCAATGCACCCCGCATTACGCTTACCATGGTCAATGCCGAAGTAACTGAGGTGTTAGGCAGATTGCTTAACAATACCGGTCTCTCCTATCAGTTAATGGCCAACAACCTGGTGATCCTTAAAACGGGTATGGCAGAAGTTCAAAATATTAAAGTGACGGGCAGGGTTACCAGCTCCACTGGTGAACCTGTTGCCGGTGCCTCGGTGGTAGTGAAGAATACTTCCATTGGCACCACCACCGATGGAGCCGGAAATTATTCCCTTACTGTACCTGACAGCGCTATACTGGTAATTTCTTCCCTGGGATTTGAAACCCAGGAAATAACCGTTAATGGGCGCGCTACCATCGATGTTAGTTTAAAAGCAGCCGATGCCTCCTCGCTGCAACAGGTTGTAGTGGTTGGTTATGGTACCAGCACGAAAAGAGATTTAACGGCCCCGGTGGCCGTGGTGAATCCTGAAGACCTGAACAAACGCACCACAGCCAGCCCCATGCAGGCATTACAGGGGAATGTAACGGGCGTACAGGTAATAACCAGTGGAGCACCGGGCGGTTCACCCACCGTAAAGATTAGAGGGGTGGGTTCATTTAATAATACGTCACCATTGTATGTAGTGGATGGCATGTTCGTAGATAATATCGACTTCTTAAATACCAATGATATTGGGGAAATGTCGATTTTGAAAGACGCCTCCGCTGCTGCTATTTATGGCGTACGGGCTGCAAACGGAGTGGTAATCATCACCACCAAAAAAGGGAAATACAACCAAAAGACGCGGGTAACCTATAATGGTTACTTTGGCGTACAGGTACCTACGGGTAATACCAAATTGGCTAATGGCTCACAGTATGCTGCCATGCAGCTGGCTAAACAAACTTCTGCAGATTCTGCGCGGGTTACCAATTCGGTAACCAAATTTGGTGGTAGTGGCGTAAACCCAACTACCAATACCGACTGGTACAATGAAATTTTGAAGAGTTCGGCCCTTATGCACAACCATAGTCTGGATATAAGCGGCGGCGCGCCAAAAGTTAATTATACCCTTGGGTTGAATTACCTGTACCAGGATGGTGTTACCGAAACCGAAAGCAGTTATAAAAGATATAATGGCCGCTTCCAGGTTGAGGCCAAACCATATGATTTTTTGAAGATGGGCATTACTGCGCATTTCACCAACTTCACCCAACAGAATCCTAATGCCGGCGCTTTTTCATTGGCATATATGGCTTCTCCATTATACCCTGTGTTTGATGCTACCAATACGCTGGCAAGACCTACCAAATATGCTTCTTCCACTTCGCTTGGTTTTGCCAACGGTGTTTTTAATAACCCGGTTGCTGCAGCCAATTACTGGTACGATAAAACAAAAGGTTTCCAAATACTTCCCTCGGTTTATCTGGAAGCAGATCTCCTAAAAAATAAATTGTCTGTCCGTTCCCAGTTGAGTCAGCGCTATGGATCTAACCTGAACCAGAACTACCTGCCCGAATATTATGTTGATAATATCCAGCAGGCAAGGGTTTCGGTGCTTACCTCCACGCAGGACAGAACAAACAATTATATCCTCGATAATTTAATTACCTACAAAGACAGCAAGGACAAACACCATTGGACGGTGCTCTTAGGTCAATCTGCCCGGCAGGAACAGTTCAGATCAACGCAGGTGATTACCGACAGTATACCGCCCGATCAAATTTACTGGTATGCCGACCAGGGTCCCCGCCGTTCGAATGGCTATAATGAAACAGGTTACAGAAATACCTCTATCTCCTATTTCGGCAGACTGGAATATAACTATGCCGGCAAGTATTTGTTAACAGCTACTTTCCGTGCAGATGGTACGTCGAAGTACCAGGAGAAGTGGGGTTACTTCCCTTCGGTTGGTGTAGGCTGGGTGGTCTCGGATGAGGACTTTATGAAAGACAACAAGATCTTCGACCTGTTGAAATTGCGTGGGTCGTGGGGAAAACTGGGTAACGACAATGTGCCACCGAGCACGGGTTATGCAGTAGTGTACAGCGGCAATGACTATTCAGGCATTTTCAACAGTACCGGCATCACCAATGGTGTACCTGTAACCGGTTATCGTATAGACCCTTTATTTGGTACAGTAAAATGGGAAGTAGTAGACGAATGGGATGTGGGTGTTGACTTTTCTTTATTGAATAAACGGTTAAAGGGTTCTGTGGATTACTATCACCGCAGAACAAATGACCTGGCATTTGAAAGAACCTATCCTTTTATAGGCAATGTAAAGGTATACAGTAACTGGGGTAAGGTAGATAACAGCGGTGTAGAGGTAACCCTTGACTGGGCCGATAAAATAGGGGAGATAGGTTATCATGTAGGCGGCAATCTCACCACGGTGAAAAACAATGTGGTTGACCTCGCCGGTCAGAAAAACATTCCGGGCGGCGTGGCTGAGTTTCCAACCCAGTCACAGGTGGGCGAGCCATTCAACTTCTTTTATGGGTACCAGGTAGCTGGTGTTTACCAGAACCAGGCCGAAATAGATGCAGACCCCGTTGCCGTTGCCAATAATTTAAAACCGGGCTACTTCAAGTTCGCAGATGTAAACAATGATAAAAAGATCGATGAAAACGATCGCGTAAACCTGGGAAGTTACCTGCCTAAGATCAATTATGGATTTAATCTGGGAGTGGATTACAAAGATTTTGATCTGAGTATTTTCTTCCAGGGTGTGGGCGAAAGTTATATTCTGAACAATAACCGCGCGGCCCGGCAAAAGTTCTCCGACATGAATGGGGATGAAAAATTTGTAACCAGCTTGTGGACAGGCGAAGGTTCTACCAATAAATATCCTTCAGCCATTGGGTCTACCCAATCGTGGAATAACAATGCCAGTTCGTTTTTTGTAGAGAACGGATCGTACCTGCGGCTACAGAATATTCAACTGGGATACAACTTCAAAGTGGGTGGCACCAGTGGCGCCTCGTTCAGGGTGTATGCAACGGCCGATCGTCCGGTTATCTGGACCAGGTACTCTGGTATAACCCCTGAAATAGCAGCCCCGGCACAGCTACCGAAAGACAGGGCAGCGGGACCAGCCAATACAACGCCTACCCAGATCTCCTCGTTCGGGTACGACAATAATGTGTATCCCACAACTGCTGTTTATTCTATTGGGGTAAGAATTACTTATTAACCTTAATTACTCAGGATCATGAAGACTATAAAATATATCTTATTTCTACTGCTGTTGATACAGGCAACAGCTTGTAGTAAGTACCTGGATCACGATGTAGAAGACAGACCACGCAGCACAACGATCGACTACACCAATTTAGGTGCGATGTATTCACCGGTATCAGGTGCTTATCGTACGGCCGCCGGCGAAAATCCGGGTTTTGTACACTGGATGGATTGCGGAGTACGCGTTGTACGCGGTGATGATGTGGCCAAGGGATCGTCGCCCAACGACCAGGGAACGCTTTCCGATATTAAAAACTTTCAGAATGAAAATCCAGGTGTGGTTACTTTCTGGGGCAACAATAACTATTGGAACGACCATTACGCGGCTGTGTTGTATTGCAATGAAGCATTGAATGATCTTGACAGGTATCGGGCAAACATCGCCGCCAGTGATGCCGCCAACCTGGCGTTTTACAATCAGTACAGATCTGAAGTAAGGGTGATCCGTGCCTGGGCGCATATGCTGATCTCCCGGGTATTTGGTAATGTACCTATTATTACCAACAACGACAGTTTAACTACCAGAAGGGCAAGTTCGGTACTGGAAATACGACAATGGGTTATGAATGAAATGGATTCTGCCATTGGTTTCCTGGAAGATGCCCGTCCTAACCAGTCTACACACAAGGGCGCTATAACAAAATACACCGCCCTTTTAATAAAGGCTAAAGCAGCCGCCGATGCAGCAGGTAACGATAATGGCAGTCCGTTCTGGGATGTTGTTTTATCTGCCACAAATGATATCATCAATAGTAATAAATTCTCCCTGTACCCCGATTTTTATCAACTCTGGAAACTTCCAGGCAAGCTGTCTGATGAATCGTTATATGAATTGCAGTTTACCGATTTTGGCACCAGTACAGGTACCTCGGTATTGCCCGGTGCGTTCTTTACTTTTCAGGGACCGAGTGGCAATCAGCAGGGCAGTCCTATTTCCGGCTGGGGCTTTTTAGCGCCTACACAAACAGTTGTTGATTTTTTCAATAGCCGTAACGATTCCGTTCGACTGAAAACCTCTATCCTATTCGTCGGTTCCAGTGAGAGCTCGTATGTAGTTTCTCCATCTGGGGATACTGTTTATGGCAACTCCAACTCGCAAACCAGGTTCATGGGTAAGGCATACCTGCCCAGGAATCAAATGACAGGCGGAAGAACCGACTATGGTTCCAATAATAACGTACGCGTATTGCGCTATGCTGATGTTTTATTATTAAATGCGGAGGCAAAAGTTAGAAAAGGCCAAAATGGTGATGTGCCCTTTAACCTGGTGCGCGTGCGGGCCAAATTAAATCCGTTAACCGGGGTGACTTTACAACAGGTGCTGGATGAACGCCGCGCTGAATTTGCCTGTGAGTGGTGGGGTGAACGATACAATGACCTGCTGCGCACCGGGCAAGCTGCCACGGTATTGGCAAATCAGGGCTTTGCACCTGGAAAGGAGTATGTGCCCATTCCACAGGCACAAAAGGACCTGGACCCGAATTTGTAGTGATCGATCTGTACCCACACAAGTACCGAAACTAAACGACACGCCACAATGATACGTTCCAGGTTAACCCTAATAACGATTGTAATTTCTTTTTTAGTGATCCGATGCTCGAATACGCAGAAACCAGTGAATGGAGAGGCGAAGTTTACGCCTGAAGATGAGGAGGTTTTTACCCAGGTGCAGCAACAAACCTTTCAATATTTCTGGGAGGGGGCAGAGCCAAACAGTGGGATGGCCCGGGAACGTATTCACGTTGATAATGTGTACCCCGAAAAAGATCAGAGCGTTGTTACCACTGGAGGCAGCGGCTTTGGAGTAATGGCCCTGTTGGTGGGCATCCACCGCGGGTTTATTACCCGCGACCAGGGACGCGAACAGCTTGACAGAATTGTTCATTTTCTGCAAACAGCCGATCGTTTTCATGGCGCCTGGCCCCATTGGTTTTATGGGGAAACCGGTAAGGTAAAACCCTTTGGCCGAAAGGACAATGGCGGCGACCTGGTTGAAACCTCTTTCCTGTTACAGGGTTTGCTTTGTGCCCGGCAATTCTTTAAAAATGGCGATTCAGCCGAGCAGGTATTATCTAAACGTATAGACACGTTGTGGCAGGAGGTTGAGTTTGACTGGTACCGCCATGGTGAAAATGTATTGTACTGGCATTGGAGCCCAACCTATAACTGGGAAATGAATTTTCCGGTGCATGGGTATAACGAATGTATGATCATGTATATACTGGCAGCGGCTTCGCCCACCCATGGCGTACCACCCGAAGTGTACCATGAGGGTTGGGCGCAAAATGGCCAGATCGTTTCACACTGTCCTATTATGGGCTATTCCCTGCAGTTGTACCACCAGGGCGATTCGCCCTATGGCGGCCCCCTGTTCTGGGCCCATTACTCCTGGCTGGGGCTCGACCCGCATGGGTTAAAGGACCGCTATGCCGATTATTGGGAAGAAAATAAAAATCAAACCCTCATCAATTATGCCTGGTGTGTAAAGAATCCAAAATATTTCAATGGATATGGTCCCGATAGCTGGGGACTTACAGCCAGTTATTCCATACACGGCTATGATGCACATGCACCGGGCAAGAACACCGATCTGGGGGTAATATCGCCCACCGCAGCTTTGTCCTCCTTTCCATACACACCACAACAATCCATGCAGGCTATGCGGCATTGGTACAACGATGAGAAAGATAAGCTTTGGGGCCCTTATGGTTTTTATGATGCATTTAGCCAGACTGCCAACTGGTACCCACAACGGTACCTGGCTATTGATCAGGGGCCTATAGTAGTGATGATGGAAAACTATCGCAGCGGGTTGTTATGGAAATTGTTTATGAGCTGCCCTGAAATAAAAACAGGGTTAAAAAAACTGGGCTTTACAAGCCCCCACTTTAAATGACCCTGACAGGCCGAAGACCGGATCAAACACCCTAACATGTTTACAAAACTTATTTATACAGCTTTCTTTCTTGCGGTCCTTGTTCCGCAGGTTTTTCCTCAAAGCAGTGCGAAAACCGATCGTGTGCATGCAGAAAAGGTGGGCCATCCGCCAACTGGCGGAGGGCCCACCTTTACAATAAAGACCTATTGCAACCCAATTAATATCGACTACGGGTATACGCCCATTCCCAATTTTACCGAATGGGGCAAACACCGGGCTACCGCCGACCCGGTCATAGTAATGTACAAAGGCGATTATTATTTATTCAGTACCAACCAATGGGGTTATTGGTGGAGCAGCGATATGAGCAACTGGCATTTTGTTTCCCGCTTGTTTCTAAAACCCTGGCATAAGGTCTATGACGAATTGTGTGCGCCGGCGGTTTGGGTGCAGGGCGACACGTTACTGGTATTTGGTTCAACCTATTCAACCAACTTTCCCATTTGGATGAGCACTAACCCCAAAGCCAATGAATGGAAAGAAGCCATAGATTCATTTGAAATAGGTGGCTGGGACCCTGATTTTTTTCTGGATGACGACGGTAAGTTATATATGTACAATGGCAGCAGCAACCGGTATCCGTTGTACGGGATTGAAATTGACCGCAAAACATTTGCTCCCAAAGGCACCCGCAAGGAAATGTATTTGCTGGAACCCTGGCGTTATGGCTGGCAGCGTTTTGGCGAATACCAGGACAACACGTTCCTTGATCCGTTTATAGAAGGCGCCTGGATGACCAAACATAACGGAAAATACTATCTGCAATATGGCGCGCCCGGTACCGAGTTCAGCGGGTATGCCGATGGTGTGGTGGTGGGTGACCATCCGCTGGGTCCATTTATACCCCAGTCACAACCCCTGAGTTACAAACCCGGTGGTTTTGCCCGGGGGGCCGGTCATGGTGCCACCTTTAAAGACCCTAACAATAACTGGTGGCATGTATCGACCATAGCCATTTCGGTGAAAAATAACTTTGAACGGCGTATTGGCATCTGGCCCGCCGGTTTTGATAAAGACGATGTGATGTATATGGATGCCGCCTTTGGAGACTATCCTCATTATCTACCTATTAACGTCTCCTCTCCGCCAGCCGGCGGAGGAGGCCGGGAGGGGGCTGAAGGAGGCGAAGCCTCCTTCACCGGATGGATGCTGCTAAACTATTCCAAACCAGTCACTGTTTCATCTACACTTGCCAGTTATTATGCTAATTTTGCCGTGGACGAAAACATAAAAACATACTGGAGCGCTGCTACCGGTAATAAAGGCGAGTGGATAGCAACCGACCTGGGTAGCACCTGCACCGTACGGGCCATACAACTCAATTATGCCGATCAGGATGTAAATTTCCTGGGCAAACAACAGGGCACCTATCATCAATATAAATTATATCAAAGTGCAGATGGTAAAAACTGGAAATTGCTGGTAGATAAAAGCAACAATAAAACCGATGTGCCGCATGATTATATTGAATTGCAAACCCCGGTTCAAACCCGATATATAAAACTCGAAAATATACATATGCCCGGTGGCAAATTCGCCATCAGTGGGTTACGCGTATTTGGCAATGGTAACGGCAACAAACCCGAAGAAGTAAAACAGTTTATTGTTTTGCGCACCGAAAAAGACAAACGCAGCGCCTGGTTAAAATGGCGGCCGGTTGACAATGCCTACGCCTATAATATTTACATGGGGCTGGCGCCCGACAAATTGTACAACTGTGTAATGGTATATAGCAGCAACGAATATTATTGTAAGGCCATGGATAAAGAAAAGCCATATTACTTTACCATAGAAGCCATCAATGAAAGCGGAGTATCTGTAAGAAGCAAAGTGATAAAAGCAGACTAATAAATAAACATATATGCGCAGGACAGTATTAACGATTGTTACTTTATCCTTTCTGTTACAGGCAACCGCACAAACAAGCGACGCCAAAATGAAGGCGTACGTGGCCAGCCTCATGAGCAAAATGACGCTGGACGAAAAGATCGGCCAGCTGAATCTGGTTACACCTGGTTCGGGTGTACCTACCGGCTCGGTAGTAAGCCGGGGCGTGGAAGATAATATCCGCAAAGGACGGGTGGGCGGCCTTTTCGGCATTTTTGGACCCGATAAAATTCGCCAGGCTCAAACCCTGGCTGTAAAAGAAAGCCGCCTGCACATTCCCCTCATCTTTGGGTTGGATGTAATACATGGACACAAAACTATTTTTCCCGTTCCGCTCGGGCTCTCCTGTTCCTGGGACACCACCCTGATAGAGCGCACTGCCCGTATAGCCGCCATTGAAGCATCTGCCGATGGGCTTTGCTGGGTATACTCGCCCATGGTTGATATTGCCCGCGACCCGCGTTGGGGCCGTATTGCCGAAGGTTCGGGTGAAGACCCTTACCTGGGTTCAAAAATTGCGCGGGCCATGGTAAAGGGCTATCAGGGTACTGACCTGTCGAAAGACAATACGGTAATGGCCTGTGTAAAACATTTTGCCCTGTATGGCGCTGCAGAAGCCGGCCGCGATTATAATACCACCGACATGAGCCGCATCAGAATGTACAATGAATACCTGCCTCCCTACAAGGCGGCAGTTGATGCCGGCGTAGGCAGTGTAATGAGCTCCTTCAATGAAATTGATGGCATTCCGGCAACAGGCAACCATTGGCTGCTGACTGAGTTGTTACGCAACAAATGGGGGTTTAAAGGCTTTGTAGTCTCAGATTATACCTCGGTAAATGAAATGATAGCGCACGGCATGGGCGATTTGTCTACTGTATCGGCCCTGGCTTTAAAAGCCGGTCTGGATATGGACATGGTAGGCGAAGGTTTTCTGACCACTTTACAAAACTCCCTGAAAGCAGGTAAGGTAACCCCGAAGGAAATCAACGATGCCTGCCAGCGGGTACTGGAAGCAAAATACAAGCTCGGTTTGTTCGATGATCCATTTCGTTATATAAACGAATCAAGGCCCGATAAAGAGATCCTGACCGCGCAGAACAGGCAGGCAGCGCGCGAAACCGCTGCCCGCTCCATGGTGCTGTTAAAAAATGAACGCCAGACCCTGCCCTTAAAAAAATCAGGCACCATTGCCCTGATAGGCCCGCTGGCCGATAATCACGCAGAAATGTTAGGCACCTGGGCCGTAAGTGGTGATAAAACAAAAAGCGTAAGTATACAGGAAGGCTTTAAAAATGTGGCAGGCAGCGTGCAAATGTTGTTTGCAAAAGGGTCCAATATAACCGATGATACCGCCTTTGCCAAACGCATCAGCCCATTTGGCAAACCAACAGAAATAGATCCCCGAACCCCGGAAGTAATGATACAGGAAGCGGTTGATGCAGCAGGGAAAGCAGATGTGGTAGTGGCTGTGGTGGGCGAAGCGGCGGAGATGTCGGGCGAGTCATCCAGCCGCACCAGTCTGGATTTACCGGGCAGTCAGCGAAGGCTGATAGAAGCCCTGGTAAAAACCGGAAAGCCGTTGGTGGTGGTATTAATGAATGGGCGACCGCTTACCATTCCCTGGCTCGATGAACAGGCGCCGGCCATTGTAGAGGCCTGGTTTGCCGGCACCGAAGCCGGGAATGCCATTGCCGATGTGTTGTTTGGCAGTTACAACCCCTCGGGCAAACTCACTACCTCCTTTCCACGCAATGTGGGCCAGATTCCGATTTACTATAATCACAAAAATACCGGCAGGCCGTATGAAGGTGGCAACCCCAAATTCAAATCAGATTACCTGGATGTTGACAATTCGCCCTTGTACCCTTTTGGCTACGGGCTCAGCTATACAACGTTCACTTACGATACCATTCAGCTAAGCCAGAATACAATACGCCCGGGACAGCCGATTACAGCAACGGTGCTGGTTAAGAATACCGGAAATATGGCCGGGGAAGAGACCGTACAGCTCTACATCCGGGACCTCGTGGGGTCGGTAACCCGCCCGGTAAAAGAGTTGAAAGGCTTTCAGAAAATAAAACTGAATGCAGGGGAAATGAAAAAAGTGGAATTCACAATTAGTGAGAACGACCTTAGATTTTACAATAGCGAGCTGAAATATGTATCGGAGCCCGGTGAGTTTAAATTATTCATTGGCACCAACAGCCGTGATGTAAAGGAAGCCGGCTTTAGATTGGAGAAATAATTTTGAAGTGTAACTTGCTCCCAAATTAATAATTGATGGCACCTGTGAAAAGCATAATTTTTGATTTGGGCGGAGTTTTACTCAACCTGGATGTTCCCAAAACCAGCGATGCATTTAAAGCATTGGGTCTTACCCACATTGATGAATTATTTCGCATTGGCTTTGCTACTTCTTTTTTCAGGGATTATGAAATGGGCACCATTTCAGACGAGTTGTTTATAGAAAAGGCGCAGCAGCTGTCGGCACCAGGCACCACCAAAGACCAGATCATTGCTGCCTGGAATGATATGTTGCTGGATTTTCCAGCCAAACGGGTGGAGTTCCTTAAAAAGCTGCAAAGCAAATACCGGCTTTATTTATTCAGCAATACCAATCAAATACACCTACTGCATTTTCACAAAGCTTACCGGGAAGTATATGGCAGCGACATGGACAATCTTTTTACAAAGGCGTACTATTCCCACCTCATAAAACTGCGTAAACCCGATGTAGCGGCATTTGAATATGTTATAAAGGACAGCAGCGTGCATGCGGCAGAAACCCTGTTTATTGACGATGCCCTTGTAAATGTGGAAGGGGCGCAAAAGGCTGGTTTACAGGGACTGCACCTCACCGGAGGGAAAACGATCCTCGATCTGGGCCTTTAAAATATTGATTATTCTTTTACATCTTCAAAATCAATGTAATCGCCGGCTTTTGGTTTGCTGGCTGTATGGTTATGGGGGGGAGAAGACGTCCGGTTATTGGCCGTGGTATTTTGTTGCAGCGGATCCTCTTGCTGCTGGTGCTGGCGTTGAAACTCCTTTATCTGGCTACGTACGCGCCACGACATTTTAATTACGGGCACGAGGAAGTTGAATACAAATTTGTAAAGGAAGATGGCAAGAAATATATATAACAGTACGCGAAATATGCTCATATTACAAAAACTAAAGGTACAAATACACCGGCTAACAAACTGTTAGGGGCTTGCAAATACTATTCAGCTGCTGCAAAAAACAGGCCCCCGACTATTTATTGGAAACCTGGCAAAACTATATCAAATCAACAAGTGTTGTATTCTGAATGTTCGTAACGGGCGGTTTTTTGGCTTTCTTTCTTTAAAATGGTGGCCGTCACCCATTTAAATTTTCATTTATTCGAAATTAACAACAGGGTTTTTGGAAGTATTAATCTATTTACCTTACCTTTGCCAAGGCAAAAGATGATTAGAAAGGGAACGGAATCGTTCCCTTCTTTATTTCCCATAAGACATGGAAACACCAGTACAGGCAATTGAAAAAATGATGCAGGATATGCTGGCTAATGATCCAGCTTACTTCCTGGTAGAGATCAAAGTAAAACCCACCAATAACGTAAAGCTATTTTTGGATGGTGACCAGGGAGTGACTATTGAGAAGTGTATCTCCTGGAACCGGGCTTTATATAAAAAGATCGAAGAGGACAATCTATTCCCTAATGGAGACTTTTCGCTTGAAGTATCTTCTCCCGGCGTTGACGAACCCTTAAAGTTGTTACGGCAATACAGGAAGAACCTGGGCCGGTCGGTTGAGGTAATCCTCAAAGACGGTATTAAAGTTGCCGGCAAAATGACTGAGGTGGGAGAAGACACCATTACGGTTGAGGAGACAAAAGGAAAAAATAAAAAGAAAGAGGTGATAACGCACCAATTTCAATTTGATCAAATTAAATCAACAACAATTCAAACTGTATTTTAATAAGGTTTTTCGGTACAAAATGCCGGAAGAAAAAAATTGTAGTATATGGCAAGCATAAACTTGATAGAGGCCTTCGCAGACTTTAAGGACGCGGAAAATATTGATCGCCCTACCATGATGAAAGTGGTAGAGGATGTTTTCAAAACCCTGCTGCGTAAAAAATATGGCAGTGACGAGAATTTTGACGTAATTGTGAATGCAGAAAAGGGTGACCTGGAAATTATGCGCCGCCGTACTATAGTTGAGGATGGAGCTGTGATGGACCCGCTGGCTGAAATTGCTTATAGCGATGCCGTTAAAATAGAACCCGACTTTGAAGTAGGGGAAGAATTATATGAGGAAATAAATATCCTCGATTTTGGCCGCCGGGCAATTCTGGCCGCCAAACAAACCCTGGCAAGCCGTATTAGTGATCTGAAAAAGAACGTACTGGTTAAAAAATATGGTGACAGAATAGGTGAAATTATCAGTGCTGAGGTATACCAGGTTTGGAAAAAAGAAATTTTATTGCTCGATGAAGAAGGGAATGAGTTAATATTGCCTAAGAGTGAGCAAATTCCGCAAGACTATTTCAAGAAAGGTGAAAATATCCGCGCCGTTGTTAAAAAAGTAGAATTAAAAAACAATTCTCCGGTCATTATTTTATCCCGTACCTCTCCCTCTTTCCTTGCAAAACTGCTTGAAATTGAGGTGCCTGAAATATTTGATGGTTTAATTGTTATTAAAAAGATCGTTCGGGAGCCCGGCGAAAGGGCGAAAGTGGCCGTGGAGTCATACGACGATCGTATTGATCCCGTGGGCGCCTGCGTAGGTATGAAAGGTAGCCGTATCCATGGAATTGTACGGGAACTGAAGAACGAGAACATCGATGTTATTAACTGGACCAATAATATTCAACTGCTGATCCAACGCTCGCTAACACCGGCCAAGATCACTACCCAGGATCTTGACAATGATAAAAAACAGGCGAATGTTTACCTGAAACCTGATCAGGTGTCGCTGGCAATCGGGAAAAAAGGCGTGAATATCAAGCTGGCACAGGAATTAACGGGATATAGCATCGACGTTTATCGCGATACGGAAGGCGAACCCCAGGAATTTGATATCGATCTGGAAGAATTTAGCGATGAAATTGAAACCTGGATTATTGATGAGCTCAAACGCGTTGGTTGCGATACAGCCCGCAGTGTGCTGGATCTCACGGCAGAAGAGCTGGAAAGAAGAACCGATCTCGAAAGAGAGACCATCAACGAAGTTCGTCGCATTCTGAATGAAGAATTTGAAAAAGGATAGGCAGAATAGTCAGATTGGTTATTAAATACATATGACATAATTAGGAAATGTGATCAATTTGCCTTTTTCCAAGTAATTTGCTTATCCAAACAGCGAACAAAACAAAAAATTGTCTTACAATAACGAATGGCAGAAACAACAACAATAAGATTAATGGCCGCAGCCAAAGAGTTTAACATCGGCAAGGAAACGCTGGTAGACTTTTTGGTAGGAAAGGGATTTAGTAATGACGATCTCAAACCCACGTCAAAACTGACGGAGGATATGTATCGTGCTTTGCAACAGGAATTCCAGAGTGATAAAGTGGCCAAGTTAAAAAGCGATCAGATTGATCTGCCGAAGGGAAGTCTGGAAGCAAAGAAGAAGAAGGAAGATGATGCTGCGGCTGTTAAGAAAGAGGTGGTTAAAAAACAGGAACCAGCTCCGGTTGTGGAAGAGAAGAAAGAAGAGAAAGTAGAAAAGGTAGAAAAAGAAGAGAAAGTAGAGAAAGTTGTAGAGGAGAAAAAAGAGGAGAAAAAAGAGGAGAAAAAAGAGGAGAAAAAAGAGGAGAAAAAAGAAGAGAAGAAAGAGGAGAAGGTAGAAAAAGTGGAGGAAGTAGTGCCGGTAGTTGAAAAACAACCTGTTGTAGTTGAAGAGCCACCCGTTGTAGAAGAAGCTCCGCCTGTTGTAGTGGAAGAAAAGAAGGAAATTGTAGAAACGAAGGAGCCTGTAAAAGAAGCTGTAGAAGAGCCAAAAGCTGAGGATAAGCAACCTGAAATTACGAAGGTGGAAACACCCGGAATTGAAGGGCCGAAAATATTGGATAAGATCGACCTGTCGGCTATAGATTCGTCAACAAGACCGAAGAAAACGCCAATAGTCGTAAAGAAAAAGGAAGAAGAGCCTCCGGTAAAGGCGAAGGAAGAAACGCCGCCGCCTGTAAAGGAAGAAAAACCGAAAACGGTTGCCGAAGAAGCACCCGTAACAGAGGCGCCCAAAGAAGAAGCTCCAATAGTTACAGCTACTACGCCTGTGGTAGAAGAGAAGGCTAAAAAGCCAAAAGAAGAAGTTGCCAGGCCACAGCAGCAGCAACAGCCTGCCAAACAGGTAGTAGTTGAAAAGAAAAAGCAACAGGAGCCGGTTAAGGAGGTGCAAAAGCAAGAAGAGCCGAAGGAAGAAGCACTGCCACCGGTTATTGAAAATATTAAAGCAGATAAACTTACGGGACCGAAAATTCTGGGCAAAATAGAATTACCGGTTGGCGACGAAGCCCGCACCAAACCGAAGCCCAACGAGGAAAAGAGGAAGCGCAAGCGCATTCCCATTGAAAAGAAGGACCAGCAGCAGCAATCTCAACAGTCTGCGCAGGAACGGGCTCAACATCTTTTCAAGAAAAGAGAACCAGGTCAGCAGGGTGGACAAGGCGGTCATCATGGCGGCGGAGGCCATCACGGTGGTCAGGGCCAGCAGGGTGGCGGTCAACACCGTCCGGGCGGTGGCCAGCACCAGGGCGGCGGAGGCTTCAGAGGCGGTCAAAACCGTCCCGGCCAGAACCGTCACCAGGGAGGTGGTAATCGTCATGTATCCCGCGAGCCGAAAGAGATCAACGAAAAAGAGATCCAGGATAAAATACGCGAAACACAAGCCAAGCTTTCCGGTAACAAAAACCAAAAAGGCATTAAAAAACAACGCCGCCACGAAAAACGCCAGAACATGGCCGAACGTGAAGGTGTTGATGGACAGGATAACAAACTGCAGGTTACAGAGTTTATCAGCGTAAGCGAACTGGCCAACCTGATGGATGTAAGCTTTGCAGAAGTGATCAGCAAGTGTATGAGCCTTGGTCTCATGGTGTCTATCAACCAGCGTTTGGATGCCGAGGTAATTGAACTGGTAGCCGGTGAATTCGGGTTTGAAGCCGAGTTTATCGATATGGAAAAGCAGCTGGAACTGGAGGAAGAAGAAGAAGCAGACAGTGCAGAAGACCTGCAACACCGCGCTCCTATCGTTACCATTATGGGTCACGTTGACCACGGTAAAACATCGTTGCTCGACTATATCCGCAGTGCAAATGTGGTTGCCGGTGAGGCGGGTGGTATCACCCAGCACATTGGTGCCTACGAAGTAACACTGGCCAATGGTAAAAAGATATCCTTCCTCGATACACCTGGTCACGAAGCGTTTACAGCGATGCGTGCCCGTGGTGCCAAAGTAACCGATATAGCAGTAATTGTGGTGGCAGCAGACGATGCGGTGATGCCGCAAACCAAGGAGGCCATCAGCCACGCACAGGCTGCCGGTGTACCAATGATCTTTGCCATCAACAAAATTGATAAAGACGGTGCCAACCCACAAAAGATATACGAACAACTGGCAGGTATGAACCTGTTGGTGGAAGAATGGGGAGGTAAATACCAAAGCCAGCAATTGAGCGCCAAACAAGGATTGAATGTAGACAACCTGCTTGAAAAAATCCTGCTTGAAGCTGAGTTGCTCGATCTGAAAGCCAACCCCGACAGGGAAGCAACCGGTACCATCATTGAGGCTACCCTCGATAAAGGACGTGGTTATGTAGCCACTGTTCTGGTTCAAAATGGTACCCTGAAACATGGCGACCTGGTAGTATCCGGGCAGTTCTTTGGCCGTGTAAAAGCTATGTTCAACGAGCGTAACAAACGCGTTGACGAAGCGCCGCCTTCTACCCCGGTATTAATCCTGGGCTTGAACGGAGCACCTCAGGCTGGTGAGAAATTCAAAGTATATGAAGATGAAGCCGAAGCCAAGGAAGTAGCTAACCGCCGTGCACAGATCTTACGCGAACAAGGAATACGTACCAAGAAACATATCACGCTCGATGAAATTGGCCGTCGTTTGGCATTAGGAAACTTCAAACAGTTGAACCTGATCCTGAAAGGCGACGTGGATGGTTCGGTAGAAGCGTTGAGCGACTCATTACAAAAACTGTCAACCGAAGAGATCGTTGTATCAGTAGTACATAAAGCAGTAGGTGCTATCAGCGAAAGTGATGTAATGCTGGCAACAGCATCCGACGCCATCGTAGTAGGTTTCAACGTACGGCCTTCAACACAGGCAGCTCGCCTGGCCGAGTCTGAAGGGGTGGAAATCAAACTCTACTCTATCATCTACAACGCTATCGAAGAAGTGAAGAGCGCGATGGAAGGGATGTTGGAACCGAAAGTCACTGAAAAGATCATCGCCAACGTGGAAGTACGCAACGTGTTCAAATTCGATAAAGCTACCGTGGCAGGTTGTTATGTACTCGATGGTAAGATCCTGCGTAACTCGAAGATCCGCGTAATTCGCGATGGAATCGTAGAGTACCCGCGTGGTGAAGGACAAGGCGGTGAACTGCAATCTTTGAAACGCTTTAAAGACGACGTTAAGGAAGTACCTTCAGGTATGGAGTGCGGTTTAACGGTTAAGGGCTTTACCGATATCAAAGTAGGCGATATAATCGAAGCGTTTGAACTGGAAGAAGTAAAACGCACATTATAAAATTATAAGTACAAAATAGTCAAGGCACAAGCGGGAATTCCTTCTTGTGCCTTGTTTTCTTAAACTAGTACCCGAAACTTTTGTTAAATAACAGCTGCGCCAACCTGTTAACCAGTAAATTTGGCCCTGTCCCTTTCAAAAATATTCAGATGAAGTCTGTTTTTACCTTTCTTACCGCCTTGCTTTTTGTAACCATTGCGGTAGCCCAGGCCCCACGTAAAGTTGTTGCCGATAAAATTGTAGGCATTGTGGGCGATAAGATCATATTAAAATCTGATGTGTACAACGATATCCTCGACCGCCAGCGCCGGGGGGAGCCGGTTCCAGAAAACGCCAATTGCGCCATTATGGAGCAGATCCTTACCTTAAAGGCATTGGTATTGCAGGCCGAAAAAGACTCCTTACAGGTTGGGGACGATGAAATTGACGCCCTGCTCGATAACCAGATCCGTGGTTTCGTTCAAATGTACGGTTCAAAAGAAGCCCTCGAAGAAATTGCCGGTCGTACCGTTTACCAGATAAAAGAAGATTTTCGCCAAACCTTTAAAGAAAGGAAACTGGCCGAGCGCATGCGCGATAAGATCGTAGAGAATATCAAGATCACCCCCCAGGAAGTAAGCGCCTACTTCCAAAAAAAGGACCAGAAAAACCTGCCTTATTATGAATCGCAAGTGGTGATTGGTCAAATAGTGGTGAACCCCAAGGCCAGCCGCGACCTGGAAAAACTCACCATCGATGAATTAAATGATTTTAAGAAACAGGTAGAATCGGGACAGCAGAAGTTTGAGACCCTCGCCAAATTATATACACAGGACCCCGGCAGTAAGGAAAATGGTGGTCAATATTCCATTAACCGCACAGAAAAAACATGGGACCCCACCTGGCTTAGCAATGCCTTCCGGCTTAAAGAAGGACAGGTATCGCCGGTATTCAAATCAAAATTTGGCTACCACATTATACAAATGGTAAGCCGTGCCGGTGATGATGCCATCATTCGCCACATTTTACGGGTACCTTCCATCACCGACGACGAAATCAATGAAGCTGTTAATAAACTCGATTCTGTACGTGCTAAACTGATTGCCGGTACTATAGCATTTGGTGAAGCTGTTGCCAGATACAGTGATGATGAAAACTCCAAATTTACCGGTGGTTATATCCAAAACCAGGCTGGTTCAACATTCCTGGAATTAAGCCAGCTCGATAAAGACCTGGTTGAAATGCTGGCAAAATCGGGAATAAAACCAGGTGAATATTCAAAGCCTACACCTTATACCGATGAAAGAGGTAAAAAAGGCGTACGCATTGTTTACCTGAAAACCCGCACCGAGCCACACGTTGAAAACATGAAAGATGATTATGACCGCCTGGCTAAAGACGCATTGGAGGTAAAAAAGCAACACGCATTGGAAGCCTGGTTTGCTTCAAAGATCCCCGCGTATTACATTATGATCGATGACGAATTCAAAGGTTGCAGCACATTATCAAACTGGATGCAGTATGCATCGAGCGGAAACAAGTAAGTAAAGTAAAAGTTTATATAAAAAGCCCCGACGACATCGTTGGGGCTTCTTTGTTATACAGGTGTCTGGGTAGGAAACCTAACTAATTTTGGGCAAAACAGCAGTTATATGCTTTTGAGCTAATGTGTTATTCATTGTAATAAATAATCATTTATTTGTAGGTGTAAACACTTAAATGGCTTAGAAAACACCTTTCGGGTTCTTGGCATAAACGAGCTTTTAAGTATTTTGTATAAGTATTTACATGTAAATATTAAGTCAAAGTTTATCATGTAAGCTGCACTATGCTGTATGTTAAAACAGTCGAAGAAATCCATTCCTGAAGTAACTTATGATTTTACCGCCCTTAGCCTGCAAACAGACATGGCGGGAATCATCTTATGGGCTTCAGTTGACTTACTTTCTTTTACTGGTAAACACCAGTCAGCTCTGATTGGCAACTCCTTCAAAAAAATAATTGACGCTGCCGATAAACCTAAGCTACAGGCAATACTACATACGGGTACCGGCATAGATACCGGTCTAAATATACAACTGGCAATAAAGGGAAAATCGGGTGTGCGCCATGTTGGTTTCAGGGCTACCTGTCAGCGAAGCAATCACACCGCGAATAATGTAATAACCTGGAACGCAGTACCGGAATTTAATGAACAACCAGAAGATACAGCGGCACTTCTTGAAGCTACCCGCCAGGAATTAAGAGAAGTTACAGAACGATATAAAGCATTTGTACAACAGAGTTCAGAGATCATCTGGCGTTGTGAATTACAAACACCGGTGAACATCAACGATTCCGAAGAAAAACAAATTCAACAATTGTTTGAGGGTTGTTTGGCCGAGTGTAACGATCAGATGGCGCATTTTTATGGTTATGAAAATGCCGGTGATATGATTGGTAAAAAGGTGTCGGTTTTCTTTGATCCCAACGAACCGGTTACTTACCAGGTGGCAAAAGAGTTTATACAACAAGGCTATAAAGTATACCGCCGGCTCTCCATGCATATAGATCACCAGGGAAACAAACGCTACTTTTTAAATAACCTGGTGGGCGTAGTGGAGAATGATAGGTTATTACGTGTTTGGACCACCCAGAATGAAATAACCCAGCTGCGGATGGCTGAAAAAGCCAACCGCTACCAGGCTACGGTGTTGGATAATGTATTCGATGCCGTGATGTCATCTGACGAAAATTACCATACAAAAAGCTATAACCAGGCAGCTGAAAAGTTGTTTGGGATAAAAACGGCTGATATTATGGGCCGCGCCATTCATGAGTTGATCAATTTCGACTTTCATGACAGCACCCGCGAGAAATTGTTGGAGGAGTTGTTTACCACAGGTGCCTGGAATGGAGAAATTTCATTTATAAGACCATCTGACGGTAAAAGAATTGTTTTCTGGTCAACACTTTCACTGGTAAGGAATAAAAAAGGTGAAGTAACTGACATCGTTTCCATTAACAAAGACCTTACCGAACGAAAACTGGCAGAGCAGGCCGCTTCATTGGAATTAAAACGCAGTCAGCAACAACTTACAGAATACAGTGAACGTATAACGAACATCCTGGCCAGCATAACCGATGGGTTTATTGCAGTAGATAAAAAGCTGACCATATTTCTATGGAACCATGCCGTAGAACATTTAACCGGCCTTGAATCGAAACATGTGATCGGTTCAGGCGTAGAAAAGATCTTCCCCAATTTTATTGAAACGGCTGAGTACAGACAGTATATAGAAGCCATCAACAAAGATACCTCTTCAAGCTTTGAACATTTTCTGCCAACGTTCAATCGCTGGCTGGAAACAAGTGTCTATCCGTTTTCACAAGGTGCCTTTATATACTTCCGGGATATTACCGATCGTAAAACACAGGAACGCTTATTGGAATTGGAAAGGCAGGTGTTGGAAATAAATGCCCAACCCGCAGCTTCCTTAAAGACAACCGTCGATTATTACCTCAGCGGGCTTGAAAAAACTTTCACCGACATAATCTTATCGGTGATCATGTTGACTGAAGACAAGCAAACCATCATGCATTTATCGGGACCCAGTCTGCCCGAAGAATTTGCACGCGGAATAAATGGCGTGAAGATTGGCCCTTATGTGGCATCCTGCGGTACCGCTATTTATAGAAAAGAACGGGTTATTACGGTTGACGTTGAAACCGATCCCTTGTGGGAGAATTACAAGCAGTATGCCCTTAAGTTCGGATTACGGTCGTGCTGGTCGTTCCCTATAATAAATTCAGCCAACGATGTGCTGGCTACCATTGCCGTGTACCATAAGTATCCGGCCAGCCCAACCGAAAGTGAGTTGAAACTATTCGAACGGGTGATCAGTTTATTGCGGATAATCATCGAGAATAAAAGCGCCGAACTAAAAATAAGATTGAGTAACGAACGGTATTTGCTGGTGACCAAGGCCACCAACGATGCCATTTGGGACTGGGATGTGAACACCAATAGTTTGTATTGGGGCGAAGGCATTTATACCCTGTTTGGATTAAAACCCGGGTACGTGGATAATGCCTCTAATTTCTGGGAAAGTTGCATTCACCCCGAAGACCGCGACCGCGTGGTGAACGGGTTAAACAAGTTTATAGCAGACAGTACTTCCAAAATTTGGGAAGATGAATACCGGTTCATAAAACCTGATGGCGAATATGCCCTGGTGTTTGACCGGGGGTTCCTGATTTATGACCACTCTGGTAAAATAGCCCGTATGGTGGGTTCCATGCAGGATGTTACCGATAAAAAGGAACTGGAAAAGAAATTATTAAAACAGCAGGTAGATAAACAAAAGCTGATTGCACAGGCCGTAGTGAACGCCCAGGAAAAAGAAAGGGCTGAAATTGGCAAGGAATTGCATGATAATGTGAACCAGATCCTGTCAACGGCTAAACTATACCTTGAACTGGCGGAAACAGATGATGCCAGCCGGCTCGAGCTGATCAAGCGCAGTACTAATAATATTTCCGATGCCATCAATGAGATCCGGACAATTTCCCGGTCACTGGTACCGCCAAGTATTGGTGATCTCGGCCTTATAGATTCAGTACAGGACCTGGTGGAAAATATTAAAGCCACGCGCCGCCTGCACGTGGAGTTTTATTATTCCGGAACCATTGATAATATCCTGGATGAAAAGCGGAAGCTGATGCTTTTTCGCATAATCCAGGAGCAGGTGAATAACGTTTTAAAACATGCTGCAGCCAAGAACCTGGTGATTGAGCTAATTGCAGATAGTGAGGGTCATGAGGTTGACCTTACGATCAGTGATGATGGAAAAGGATTTGAATTGGATAAAGTGCGGTCGAAAAAAGGAGTTGGACTATCTAACATAGCCAGCCGTGCCCAGCTGTTCAATGGAAGCGTAAATATTGTAACAGCCCTTGGCGAAGGATGTAAAATGAAAATTAATGTCCCTATTTCGAATATCTAAACCCCCTTATTGATTATGGAAAAAATTAGTGTTTTAATTGCGGATGACCACAAATTGATACGGGAAACCTGGAGTTTCATCCTCAATAACGATCCCCGCTTTACTGTTGTGGCTGAATGCGGCGACTCGGAGCAGGCTGTGGAAATGGCCAAAAACAAGAAACCCCAGATTGTGTTGATGGATATAAACATGCTGCCTATTTCAGGGTTCGAAGCCACTGAAAAGATCAGGAAGGTATCGCCGGCTTCCCGTATTATTGGGATCTCCATGCACTCGCAGCCAGCCTATGCAAAAAAAATGCTGCAGATTGGCGCCCGCGGGTACGTTACCAAGAATTCTTCGAAAGAAGAAATGATAAACGCTATTATGGAGGTGCATAGCGGTAATAAATACATCTGCGATGAAATAAAGAATAACATCTCTGAGCTGGTGTTGGAGGAGAATAAGGATGTGCCGAATGTAAACGCCCTTACAGAGCGTGAAATTCAGATCATCAACCTTATTAAGGAAGGACAATCATCGAAAGAGATTGCCATGAGCCTGAATATTTCATTAAAAACAGTAGAGGTGCACCGGCATAACATTCTGAAAAAGCTGAAACTTAAAAATTCGGCCTCGCTGGTGAATTTTATTAATAATGTGGCAACGAGTATGTAGTTGTTTATAACACACAATTATATATAATACATAATTAATATTTAGTATTAACAATATAAGGGACAATTAATCGCCAATTTGGGGGATTTGCATCATTCGTCTAGGGGTAAACATTTATATCCTGCTGAGAAAATTCATTAAGTGTTTAAAAGACATTGAATAATTTGTGAATTCTTTCAGAAAATTTAAGAAGTTTGTACTACCAATATCTATAGTAAAAGATCAATAAAATCCAACGTCCGTAGTCCAAAGATCCTAGTGAAAGCCGAACCGTCCAATGCCCGTTTAAATTAAAAAACAAACCGGCGCAGATATTGATCCAATGTCCTGATGAGGAACAACCCCCATACCTATGAAGACTGGGGGTTTTTTTCATTTTCTCTAACACTTCACACCCCTCTCACATTTCTTCTTTTCCTTAATTACTTGTAGCTTTGCGCTTTCTTTTTATAATCGGGAGTAATACATGAGTGATGCAATAAAGCATGAATGCGGTTTGGCATTCATCCGTTTAAGAAAGCCGTTCTCCTACTATTTACAACAATACGGTACAGTAATGTGGGGCCTTAACAAGCTGTACCTGCTCATGGAAAAGCAACACAACCGAGGCCAGGATGGCGCCGGTTTGGCTGCTGTGAAGCTGAATGTGGAACCTGGTTACCCCTTTCTCTCCCGGGTTAGAAGTGCTGCCAATCAACCGATTGCAGATATCTTTAGCAAAGTAAGTGCAGAAGTGAAAGAGCTGGAGAAATACCAGCCCGATGTAATGAAACACCCTGGTTTAATGAAGGGGCATATTTCATTTCTCGGTGAACTGCTGTTAGGGCACCTGCGCTATGGCACTCAGGGAAAGAACAATGCAGAATTCTGTCATCCATTTATAAAACGGAATACCATTCCAGCCCGTAACCTGGCGCTGGCAGGCAACTTTAACCTGGTTAACACCGATGAGTTGTTTAACCTGATCAATATAGAGCCTGGGGAGTTTCAAAAGCAAAGCGACCTGGCCGCTATGATGGAAGTGATCCATCATTTTCTGGTTAAGGGCGATGAGCAGGCACAGCACGACCTGGATGTTCTGGGGATGTTGCGTAAAGCAGTACCCTTGTTCGATGGCGGTTTTACCGTTGGTGGTTTGCTGGGTAATGGCGATTCATTTGTATTCAGGGATGCCCATGGCATTCGTCCTGCATACTATTATATAGATGAAGATGTAATTGTCGCTGCTTCTGAGCGGTCGGCTATACGTACGGTGTTCAATGTTGGTGAAAATGAGGTGAAGGAACTGATGCCCGGTATGGGATTGGTGGTAAAAGCCAATGGCGAGTTCACGATCGACAAAGTTGTAGAGCCAAAAGAACGCAAGGCATGTAGCTTTGAACGCATTTATTTTTCACGCGGCAGTGATGAAAAGATCTATGTAGAGCGGAAACAACTGGGCTACAATTTGAGTCCTCACATTCTGGAAGCTGTTAACAACGATCTTAAGCACACCATCTTTTCATTTATTCCCAATACGGCCGAAGTAGCCTTTTACGGGTTATGGAAAGGCCTGGATGATTATTTAAAGAAAGTAAAAATTGAGCGTATACTGTCCTGGGGTAAGAATTTTACCGAGGCTGAGTTGTCTGAAATGATCAACCGTAAGGTACGGGTTGAGAAGATCGCCATTAAAGACGTGAAGATGCGCACCTTCATTACTGAGGACGTAACCCGTAATGAAATGGTGCAGCACGTTTATGATGTTACCTACGGAACGGTGGAAAAGGGTGTTGATACTTTGGTGGTGATTGATGATTCTATCGTGAGGGGTACAACCCTTAAAGAAAGCATCGTGCGTATGCTGGCCAGGCTGGAACCGAAAAAGATCATTGTTGTATCTTCGGCGCCACAGATCCGCTACCCCGATTGTTATGGTATTGATATGAGTAAGCTGGGCGATTTTATTGCGTTCAAAGCGGCTACAGAGTTAATGAAAGAGCAGGGTATTGAACATAAGCTGACGGAATTGTACGAAAGATGTAAAGAATTGCAACGTTTAAACCAGTTACATACGGAAAACGTGGTTCAGCACGTTTATAAACCATTCACAACCGAACAGATCTCGAATAAAGTTGCTGAATTAATTACACCTAAGGGGCTTGAAATCCCGGTGCAGGTAATTTTTCAGACAATTGAATCCCTTCATCAAGCGTGTCCAACCAATACAGGCGACTGGTATTTTACCGGTAATTACCCGACCCCTGGCGGCAACCGGGTGGTAAATAAGGCATTTATTAACTATATGGAGGGTAAAAACGAAAGAGGGTATTAAAAATCTATTAGATTGAAAATTATACTGTTATTAATGCATTTTTAATTTGGTATTTGTGTATATCAGAAAAAATGCTTAATATCAGGTACGGGATTATATGTAACCTCTTCGATACCCTCTGAGAAACTAAGGTATAAGCTCATCCATTAGTAGTTGTACAAAAGGTCTTGAAACAGCCTTGGTGCCTGTTTTGTATGCCCCGTTGTGCAGATTATAAGCTCATTCACACACTACTGAAAAAAAATTAGTATGAGTAAAATTACCATCATGATTGTTGATGATCACACCTTGATCCGCGAAACCTGGTCGTATTTGTTAGGAAGGAACGAAGAACTGGAAGTTATTGCTGAATTAGGGGATGGTCAAAGAGCCATTGAAATCGCGCGCGACAAGCGTCCCAACATTGTGCTCCTCGACATTAATATGTCCCCGTTGAATGGGTTTGACATCTTGAAAATGATCCGTAAACTATCACCCGGTTCAAAAGTCATTGCTGTATCCATGCACTCGCAACCTGCGTATGCTAAAAAAATGCTGCGTCTTGGCGCACGTGGTTATGTAACCAAAAATTCTCCCCGAAAGGAAATGCTGGATGCTATTCACCAGGTAACCGCTGGCAATGTTTACATCTGCCAGGAAGTGAAGAACATTCTGTCTGAGCAAATGATGAATGAAGAAGAAGGAGGAGATGGTTTGAACCAACTTTCTGAACGCGAAATTGAGGTGATAAATCTTATTCGCAACGGCTTGTCATCTAAAGAAATAGCAGACAAGTTAGCAATATCTATAAAAACGGTGGAAGTGCACCGCCACAACATACTCAAAAAATTAAAGGTAAAAAATACAGCCTCGCTGATTAATTATATCAATTCAAGCGGACTGTAATTCTCCTCTTTTTTTATTTGTTCCTATTACGCCTAACTAATCGTATTTTTCCACGGTCGGTAGGTGCATTTGGCAAAGTATTTGCGGCAAATGCACTTGCCGACCGTTTAGCTTCCTATGGGGAACCAATTTTAATAAACAGGAACCTGTTAAATTTCTGATTCCTTTGATCGAACTTATTATTTTTAGGGGGATTTATCCCCCTATTATTTTTTATGAAATCAGTAATAATCATAAGGCACGCCAAGAGCAGCTGGGACCAACCCGGCATGGAGGATTTTGATCGTCCTTTAAATGAAAGAGGTAAAGAAGATGCGCCTAAAATGGCCGCGCGATTATTGGAGCGTCATGTAAAGGTCGATGCATTTATCTCAAGCTCCGCCAAAAGAGCGCGTAAAACCGCCTCACTGTTCATTAAAGAATATGGTGGCGAAAAAGAAGACATCATTCTGGTTCCGGAGTTATACCTGGCCGGCCCCGAAGCATTTTACAACGCCATAGCAAAGGCGCCTGCATCGGCAAATACCATTGCCCTCTTTGCACATAATCCCGGTATTACAGAATTCGCCAATGAATTAACCGATGTACGCATCGACGATATGCCTACCTGCGCCATCTTTGCCATAAAAGTTGATATAAAAGACTGGTCTGAATTTAAAGAGGCGGAGAAAGAATACTGGTTTTTTGATTACCCCAAGGCTGGGCCGGGAAAGTAGAATTTTGGGGATAACTGGGATATGGGATGACCTGCCTGGTTCTTATATTGATCTTACAGGTTGGATCTTTTTTTGACTTCTTCAATTGAGTCTTTAATTGCTTTTTTGTATTCTTCCATGGGCCAGGGGCTAACCTTATACTTGAATTCATTGGCAGCCGTCAATGCTTTTTGTAAGTTGAAATGAGCCTGTGACAGCGTATAGGCCAATTGTGCCGTGTGCAGGTGGGTAGCTACATATTCCTGTTCAGCCTGCCCCGGTGTAGGCACCAAAATGCTTTTTTTACCCAGCTTCAACAGGTCCATTACTGTAGTGTAACCCGATCGGCTGATCACCAAGGCAGCATTACACATCAGGTTGTTCAATACTGCAGCAGGTACGTGATTGTATATGATCAGCTCGTTTTTTACCTGCACTTCCTCGCCGGCACCTGGTAGTCCCCGCACCAATACTATTTTACCCCGTTGTTGTTCCAGCTGCCTCAGCAACAATTTTTCAAATATGCTTCGCTGCGGCTCAGGACCTGAAAGAATGACCAATAAATGAATTGAATTGGTTGTATGGGGGCAGGCATTAAACCGGCTCAATCCACCAAGGTATTGAACCGGAATGGCTGGCAAGGTAGCCGGATTGGATAACCTGCCACCCAGCGATTTGTCTCCCTGGCGGTCGGGAACCCAACAGGCTGTGAACCGGATAATGCGACGATAGTTTAGCCATTGAACCAGCCGGTCGGTGAACTTACCCAGCCCGGTTTTTATATACAGTTGGTGGGTAATGAAAATAGAATGCACATGCCGGGCATATAAACCGAACCGGTTATCGGATATGATGATATCAACAGGTTGCGATTTCAGGAAAATATTTAACCAGTTGTTTTCGTTATTGATTTTGATCAATATTTTTGGAGTCTGGAGGATGATCCGGACAATTGTACCCCACCGCTTTTTGCCGTATTTCAAATTATAGCCTGCCAACTGCACATAGGTAAGCTGGGGAAACTCCCGGATCAACAAGGATTTTTGTGTTGAGTTACAAGCTATAATAACCGTACAACCCTGCTGTAACAATTCGTGGATGATGGGGATACAACGGGTGGTGTGGCCTAATCCCCAGTCCAACGGCGATAATAGTACGACGGGTTTTTGCAGTTTGGTGTTAAAATTGTTGAATTCAGCCAACGTGAAGTACTAATTTGTTCGTAAAATAGTTTAATTTAGTAAGAACCAAGTATATGAAGAAAGTAAGTTATTCCGTGTTCATTGTGATAATTGTTAGCCTGGTTATGGCCAGTTGCAGTTCCGGTAATCGCATTGCTGGTGGCGGTTCGTCCAAAAAATGCGGCTGTGGTTTAAACAGGGGATTTGTAGGATATTAAAGCCGATGTGTAATGAAAAACTCTAATCGCGATTTGCTTGTTCTGGTAAAGGATGCATATACAAACCAGGAAGCCATGCAATATGAGCTTCAACAGTTGAATACGCTGTTAGGGGATTTTGAAACGCTGGAAAGTTTTTGCCTGGCACATGAGGTATTCGATTTACAGAAATACCGGATACTTACAAAAAAGGCGCAATTACAAAAGATAATAGAAAAGGATACTTTAAAACCCTTTGTATTTATCTGCAACAAGAATTAGTCGGTTGTTTATATAAAAAAGCGAGAAAAAGATTGGCACGGTTCCAAACCGTGCCAATCTTTTTTATTGGTGATCAACTTAATTTCTTCAACGCATTCCGAAGCTGATCGATCATTTCGCCGATCTCTTCTTTCTTACAGGTTCCCACACTTAAGCGATACCAGGGTGATGAACGGTCGGCCCCAAACGCATAAAATGGTACCACGGCCAACTTTGCTTCATTCAACAAATAGGCGGTAACATCACTTTGCTGCGCTAATTCATTACCACTGGCAGTTTTTTTACCAACCAGGTCAATTTTTATGGTAAGATAAATGGCAGCTTGCGGCGCAATGGCATCAACAGAAAAACCTTCTTTTTTTAACTGTTGCAGGCCATTGTAAATATCCCGCAAACGCACTTCCACTTCTGCTTTAAAATGCTTCAAATAATTGTCGATCGCCTCATTATTATACAGGAAACGGGCACAGGCTTTTTGTTCGGCCATAGGGGCCCAGGCACCCAGGTGACTTAAAATGGCGTTCATTTTATCGCGGATAATCTGAGGACCACACGCCCAGCCTACACGTACACCGGTAGCAGCAAAACACTTGCTGATGGCATCAATAAAGATCGTGTAATCCTGCATGGCTGGTCTAAGCGATACGGGATTGTAGTGTTCAATATCACCATAGGTGAGTTGCCAGTACATTTGATCGTACATCGCATATAACTTCTTTTCATGCTCGCCCCGGCGGTTGTTTTCTTCCAGCACCATGTCGCAGATGGCTTCCAGGTCGTGTTTGGTAAAAGTAGTACCCGTGGGGTTTTGCGGCGAACACAAGGCCAGTAAAGTGGCGCCTTTTAAATGCGGCTTAATGTCTTTGGCAATGGGCATAAAGTTATTTTCAGCCCGGGCCTCAATGACCACATGTTCTGCCCCTATAAAATGCGTATAATGGTTATTGTTCCAGGAGGGAACGGCATAGATCACCTTGTCTTCCTTATCACAAATGGCGCGGTATAAAGAATAGATCAGGGGCCGGCCGCCAGAGGCTACCAGTATTTCTGATGGTTTATAGCTGAGTTGTTCCCGTTCTTTCAGGAATTGTGCAATGGCCTCCCGCAGATCGAGGTTTCCATCTCCAGCGGGGTAATTGGTAAAATGCTCCCGGTAGGCCTTTATAATTTCTTCTTCCAATGCCTGGGGAATAGGGAATATGGCGGGGTCAAAATCACCAACTGTAAAATTGTAGATCCTTTCTCCCGCACGGATCTTATCGCGTATTTCACCGCCCAGTTTTACAATTTCCGACCCAATTAAAGTTTCTGCAAGATGGCTTAGTTTCATCTGTAAATATTATAACACAAAAATAGCCTATCGCTGCCAATTAGGGGGCGTAAACAGGCCTTCCTGCTATAACATTGTAACTTTCGACTATGTTAACATGTATATCCCATTACCTTTGCAAGGAATTAACAACTTAACCGTTTTAATTTTCAATAATTAAGCTATTTTTCTGTTATTGCAACACTATGAAAAGACTTTTATCGCTAACTATATTCCTGATAAGCTGTACGTTAGCTGTGGCACAGTCGGGTTATAACATTCCCATTACGTTAAAGCCTTATAAGAACACCTACGTTTACCTGGGTTATTATTATGGCAAATTAAAAGCCCTGGCAGACTCTGCTATGCTGGATGAAAATGGCAAAGGTGTGTTTTCCGGAAAGGAACCCCTGCCGGGCGGTATTTACTTCGTCGTTTCGCCCCGTAAAGAGATCCTGTTCGAGCTGCTGCTGGATAAACAACAACAGTTTTCCATCGCTGCCGATTCGGCAACCCTACCCAATAGCGTAATTTTTACGGGTTCGCAGGAAAATAACCTCTTCCATTTGTATACCCGGTTCACCAACCAGATAGGAAACGAGATCAATAAAACAGGCGAGGAGTTAAAAACGGTAAAGAACGCAAAGGATTCAACCAAACTGAGAACCCGGTTGAAATGGCTTACCGATAAAATGCAGTTGTACCGGGATAGTATGATGGCTAAAAACCCCAATTCATTTTTGACCACCCTGTTTCAGGCGATGAAAGAACCGGTAATCCCACCGGCTGCCAAACAACCGGGCGGGAAATACGACTCTCTGTATGCATACCGGTATTTCAAATCTCATTACTGGGATGGCGTTTCTTTCAGTGATGGCAGACTGGTGCGAACTCCCTTCTTTGAAGCAAAGCTCGAAAAATATTATAAAGAACTGGTAGTACCGAACCCCGATTCAATAATTGCGGAAGTCGATCATATGTTATTGTATTCAAGAAGCAACACCGAGATGTTTAAATTCCTGATGGTGCATTTTGTACAGAAATACATTAATCCTGAATACATGGGCCAGGATGCTGTATTTGTTCACCTGTTTGAAAAATACATCAATACAGGTCAGGCCGATTTCTTTACACAACAGTATAAAGATTTTACTTTCAAAAGGGCCTATAGCATGATGGCTAACCTGATTGGGCAACCGGCGGCCCCCCTTGACCTGGTTGATACCCTCGACAAGCCGGCACCATTGCATAATATAAAAAGCAATTTTGTAGTGATCTGTTTCTGGGACCCTACCTGCAGCCACTGTAAAGAAACCGTTCCCAAAGTTGATTCTATCTACAAAGCCAAATGGAAAAACGAAGGCGTTTCTTTATACGGGGTAATGGTAGATGGCGGAAAAGAGAACTGGAAAAAATTCATCAACGATAATAAACTTACCGGCTGGACCCATGTATACCAGCTACCTTCCCAGCAAAAAGAAGAGGAAGCCGCGAACAAACCCAATTATCGCCAGCTGTACGATGTGTACCAAACCCCTATTTTGTATTTGCTCGATAAGGACAAAAACATCATAGCCAAGAAACTCAGCTACACGCAAGTGGATGAAGTGATTGATCTTAAACTAAAAACAAAAAAATCTAACTAGCATTATGACTGTTATCAGTAAAGCGGCGCTGGCTTCATTATTGATCTTCATGACTGCGGCCGCAAACGCTCAGGTATTGTTTACCTATGGCGGCAAAGCGGTTACAAAAAATGAATTTCTAAAGGCCTATAACAAGAATAATTCCGATACCAGGCCGACCGATCAGGCGTACCACGATTACCTGGAACTGTACATACGTTTCAAACTAAAAGTACAGGCGGCGCTTGATAAAAAAATGGACACAATGTCCAACCAGCAGGCTGAAATAAACAGCTTTCGTGCCCAGATAATTGATAGTTATGTACGGGACGAGGTCAGCATCAATCAGCTTACTACTGAAGCTATTGTTCGCGGCAAAAAAGATATTCATATTGCCCACATCTTCGTAGCGGCCGGAAAATATGCCACCCTGGAAGATGTTAAGAAGGCGCAGGATAAAATCAATGCCGCTTACGGCGAGTTACAAAAGGGTCAGGATTTTGGTAAAGTAGCCGCGCAGTATTCTGAAGATGCCACTGTTTCAGCAAATAAAGGTGACATTGGATATATTACCTCAGTGGTATTGCCTTATGAGTTGGAAAATGGAATATATAGCACCCCGGTTAACAAATACACAACAGTCCTTCGCAGCAAAGCCGGATTTCACATCTTTAAAAACCTGGGCGAAAGAGAAGGGTTGGGCAGAATGAAAGTGGCGCAGATCTTATTGGCTTTCCCTCCAGATGCCACGGAAGCACAAAAAGAAATAATAAAAAAAAGAGCCGATTCAATCTATAACGCATTGACCAGCGGCGGCGATTTTAAAGTGCTGGTGACCAAGTTCAGCAACGATAACATCTCCTGGCAGGCTGGCGGTGAAATGATGGAGTTTGGAGTTGGACAATACGAACTGCCTTTTGAAAACGCCGCATTTGCCCTCACAAAAGACAGTGAGATCAGTAAGCCGGTATTATCCAGTTTTGGCTATCACCTGATAAAGCGTTTATCATACAAGCCGGCTACCGGCGATACCGTCAATACGCAAATGCGCGACGATATGAAGCAACGCATAGTGCAAACCGACAGGCTGGAAGTATCACAGAAAATGTTGCTGAAGAAAGTGCTTCTGTTGACCGGTTATAAAAAGATCAAGGTAAACGAACAACACCTGTTTCAGATTGCTGATAGTATTTTAGACAATAACCGCATACCGGTTTTTGCAGATGTTACATTAAAAACACCGCTGTTTTCATTTGCCAAAAAAACAGTTACTGTAAAGGATTTTCAAGCCTACCTTGAAACAATACGTAACTATGAAAACATGAAGACTGGCAAAACCAGGGCACAAATACTGGAGGAATTTACTGAAGTAAGCGCATTTGATTACTACCGCCAGCACCTGGAAGAATTTAATAAAGATTTTAAAGACCAGTTGGCTGAGTTTAAAGAAGGAAACCTCTTGTTCGAAGTTATGCAACGCAACATCTGGGACCCTGCTTCTGTTGATTCGGCCGGGCTGCGGAATTTCTACAATGCCCATAAAGACAAATACTGGTGGGAAAGCAGCGCTGATGCAATTATCCTGACTGTCACCAACCAGGAGCTTTCAGAAGAGTTCAGAACAAAAATGAAAGAAAACTATAAGAACTGGCAGAGATACATCAATGAAAGCGCGGGTCACTTGCAGGGCGATTCAGGCCGTTTTGAACTGAGCCAGATACCCGTTGTAGGAAGAACAAACTTCACTGAAGGACTGATTACTGCCAATGTGAAAAACGAGTCGGATAATACGGTGGCTTTTTCATTCATAGTTAAATTATATCCTAACCGCGAAATGCGTGGGTTTAACGATGCACGGGGTTTTGTGATCAATGATTACCAGGCAGCCCTGGAAGAAAAATGGATAGCAGATTTAAAGAAAAAATATCCGGTTAAAGTAAATGAAGCAGAACTGAAAAAACTGCCTAAATAACCAGGGAAACATCACCTACTACATTATTCGATTTCATACACGTAAAATGCTACTTCTGCAAGTAGCATTTTCTTTTTTATATGCAGAAAAGGATACCTGGCCAGCTCTTTTTTTGCGATCAGGTACCGGATATTGAATTTTTTAAGGGACTGGTATTGTCTGTCGCCCCAGGTACCGTAACTGCGGCAATGAAAATAATAAGAAAGCTGGGAAGCTTCAGTGGTGGCGTATGGGTAAACTGCAATGCGCTGGTTTGTCAAAAACGATAACTGTGGCAATTGCTGATAAAAGTTTTTTTGATACTGATAATCTCCTGAAGCCTGGGTTAATTTTTGAAGCCCAAGCGTAAGAAAAGGATATATACTTAACAGCAATAAAAGGGCTAATGCCGGGGTAAAGATCTTTTTATTTAACAGGTTCCAGGCCCGTTGTGCAACGAAAAAAAGAAACAGGTGAAACAGAATGATACAAGTTAAAATGTAACGGTCAAGAATAAATAAGGGCAGGTAGAGTAATGGATAGCAAACAAAGAACCAGGCTATTGTATGAATACTGCGATCATAGTTTTCATTGACCAGCTTTTTACGATTAAAAGCCAGTATCAATAAAGAGAAGAGCAATACCAGCCATTTGGCACCGGTTCCATCCAGGTTCCTGATCAATTCCCGGGTGGATTGTTTGATAAGTTTTACCTGGTGGTTAAAATTGCGGGCATTACCAAAGACCGACCAGTCATATTGATCAAGCAAATGAGCGGGGTTAACATGTGCGTTGTAAGCGGCTGAAAATGGCGGGGCATATAAGTCTGCATCGGTAGGATATTCCTTATCATAATCGGGGCTCATAAAATTATGATTGAAGGGACCGGCAGTTGCAATAACAGGTTTGCCCTCATGAAGGCTTATGACTACTATCCAACAGGTAGAGAGAAGTATAAAAAGCCCGTATGCTTTTAATAAGGACGTTCCTTTCTTTGATTTGAAAGACCGGTATTTTATCAGCAGTAACAACAGCCAGCCACCCATAAACAAATGCAGGGGTACAATGCTATACAGTTTGGCGAAATAAGCACAGGCTGCAATAGTACCAGCCCACCAGGGCATTTGATTGTTATATTCAAAACGTTTATCAGTTACGAGACGCAGGACCCAGATACAAAAAACAGCGGCCATCAGATCGGGGGTAAGGGCCGACATAGCGTAAAACAACAGCAACAGCAGCATATAGCCGTTAAACGCGTAATAAAACAGGGGCTTTACTAAATAACGCCGGGCCAGGTTGCATAAAATATACAAACCCAGCCCGGCCACTATAAAATTTATGATATAACAGCATGGCAACAGGGGAAACCCGGCCAGCTTGCAAATACATAATATCCAGCAATACAGGGGCGACCAAAAACCATTGATGGCATGTTGCCAGTCGCCGGCAGCATATCTTTCAGCCAGGTTGATGTAACTAAGCGTATCGTTGTTTAAAAACTTGTGATACGAAAACTGAAAGTATAATCCAACGGTAGCCCCGATTATAAACAGGCCTGCGAGCAATCTGTTAAAGCCTGTTTGTTGCATCATTATTTTATTTCCTTAACAACATTGTAGATCACCTTGGGTTTGCCAAGCGTATAATAATGCAATACGGGTACCCCGGCTTTTTTCAGTTCTTTGGATTGTAATAACAGCCATTCCGTTCCCACTTTTTCAACATCAGCATCTGTTTTACAGTTCATGATCTCATTGGCAAGATCATCGGGGATGTCGACATGGAAAGTGCGGGGAATAACCGACAATTGTTTTTTGCTGGTGATGGGTTTCAAACCAGGTATAATAGGTATGGTGATACCGTTTTCGCGGCAACGTTTTACGAAATCGAAATATTTCTGGTTATCGAAGAACATTTGGGTAACCACATATTCTGCGCCTGCAGCAACCTTGGCTTTCAGGAAAGCGAGGTCAGTTTGCAGGTTGGGAGCTTCAAAATGCTTTTCAGGGTAACCGGCCACACCGCAGCAAAAGTCAGTTTTAAAGCCATCGCGAATATCTTCTTCCAGGTAAATACCGGTATTCAGATTTTGAACCTGTTTCAGCAGATCGATGGCATAACTGTTACCACCCTTTTCAGGTTCAAATACAGTTTCATTTTTTGCAGCATCACCACGTAACACCAGCACATTATCAACCCCGATAAAGTTCAGGTCGATCAGCGCGTCTTCCGTTTCGCGTTTGTTAAAGCCACCGCAAATAAGGTGGGGTACTGCATCAACCCGGTAATGGTTCATCAGGGCTGCGCAAATACCAACAGTGCCAGGGCGTTTACGAACTTCTACTTTTTCAAACGTACTATCGGCCTTCTTCTTAAAAACATGCTCACTGCGATGATAGGTAACATTGATAAAAGCAGGTTTGAATTCCATCAATGGGTCAAGGTGCTCATATATTGAATTGATGGTTTTACCTTTTAATGGGGGTAATATTTCAAAGGAAATGAGCGAATCTTTCGCCTGGCGAATATGATCGATAACTTTCATGTAAATAAAAACAGTTTTTCAAAGGCTCACCAGTATTCAGGTCCTTTAACAGGTGCCACCTTGCTTGAATCTATATTATTAAAGAGAAATATACAAATTTGTGAACTATTGAAAATAAGCATTTTAGTAAAAATGCTTATTTTCTGCCATAAATTCGGCCTGCAAACATAACGCAGTAAATCGGGATGGCAAATACCTGTTAAATTACCGTGTCGGAGCTATTCAATGTGAATTAGTTCTGGTATTTTTGCGGAAACCTTAAGTACAATTGATCAGCGAGATTAATACACAGGAATTAGTAAAAATTTACCGTAACCGTACCGTGGTAAATCATGTTTCGGTAAATGTAAAACAAGGTGAAATAGTAGGGTTGCTGGGGCCGAATGGCGCCGGTAAAACCACTTCATTCTACATGGTAGTGGGTTTAATAAAACCCGATGAGGGAAAGGTATTCCTTGACCAGGAAGACATTACCCAGCTACCTATGTATAAACGGGCCCAGATGGGTATTGGCTACCTGCCCCAGGAAGCCTCCGTGTTCCGTAAGCTAACTGTGGAAGATAACATCAAAGCAGTACTTGAAATGACCCGGCTTACCAGGGCCCAGCAACGCCAGAAACTGGAAAGCCTGCTCGATGAATTCCGGCTGCATCACGTACGTAAAAACAATGGCGACTCCCTGAGTGGGGGTGAACGTAGAAGAACTGAAATAGCCAGGGCCCTTGCTGTTGACCCCAAGTTTATATTATTGGATGAGCCTTTTGCCGGTGTTGACCCCATTGCCGTGGAAGATATTCAGGCAGTAGTGGCCCGGTTAAAATATAAGAACATCGGTATTTTGATCACCGACCACAACGTAAACGAAACGCTCTCTATTTGTGATCGCGCTTATTTGTTGATCGACGGAAAGATCTTCCAACACGGAACAGCCGAAGAACTGGCTGAAAATGAGCAGGTGCGCCGCCTGTACCTGGGCCGCAACTTCGAACTGAGACGTAAGGATTACTTACACGAAGAAGCACTCAAGTCTATGGACGTTTCTTCGAACAGATAATTGACCTCATGGGCACGCTGGTCCATTTATTGCAATTTAAAGGATAGTGTGTCAATTAGTTATTAGTGATTTTGGTCATATTTCAGTCAGTATAAGTATATTTATGCCGACTGGGATGGTACTTACTTTTATTCCTCCAAATTCTTTATTTTGCCGTGAGTGAATCTTCATTAGTGAGATTATTATCGCCTGCCATATCATCATTGGCCCGTATGCGCCTGTGGCGCATAGAGGGATGGAAGAATAATCCTGTAGACGCCCAGCGTGAGGTGTTGCAGGACCTGGTCACTTCTGCCCAGTATACAGAATTTGGCCGGAAGTATGGCTTCTCTGCCCTGTTCAATGTAAAAACCTTCAAGCAAAGGGTTCCCATACATGAGTATGAAGACCTGCAGCCCTACATTCAACGTATTATGCATGGCGAGCAGAACCTGTTATGGAATACACCGGTGTACTGGTTTGCCAAAAGCAGCGGTACTACCAGCGATAAAAGTAAATTCATTCCGGTAACGGATGAAAGCCTTGAAGACTGCCACTACAAGGCAGCCAAGGATGTGCTGACGATGTACTACCAGTTCAATCCCGATTCGGACCTGTTAACCGGTAAGGGGTTGGTTATTGGCGGAAGCCATACCATTAACCCGCTGAATGCCGATGCCCAGTATGGTGACCTGAGTGCTGTGTTATTGCAAAACTCACCATTCTGGGGGCATTGGTTACGGGTCCCCGATCTCAGCATAGCCTTGATGGATGAATGGGAAAGCAAGATTGAAAAGCTGGCTTACAGCACTATAAAAGAAAATGTTACTTCTATTTCCGGCGTGCCCACCTGGACGCTGGTTTTGTTTCGCCGCATACTGGAATTAACTGGTAAAAGCACCATGGCCGAAGTATGGCCGCACCTCGAATTGTATATGCATGGCGGCGTATCGTTTACACCCTATAAAGAACAATTTCAGAAACTGATAGGCAAACCGATCCATTATCTGGAGATGTATAATGCCAGTGAAGGATTTTTTGCCGCCCAGGATATACCCGGTGAAGATGGCATGTTGCTGTTTACCGATCATGGCATTTTTATGGAGTTTATGCCCATTGAAGAATATGGTAAAAAACATCCGGAAACCATAGGTTTGCAGGATGTGGAGCTCGGTAAGAATTATGCCATGATAGTAACTACCAACGGTGGTTTATGGCGCTACCTGTTAGGCGATACCGTGCAATTTACTTCCCTGCACCCCTTCAGAATAAAAGTGAGTGGCCGGGTAAAACACTTTATGAATGCCTTTGGCGAAGAAGTGATTGTTGACAATACCGATAAAGCCATAGCAGTAGCCAGTGAAAGAACCGGCGCCATTGTAAACGACTATACTGCTGCTCCGGTTTATTTTAGCGACAGCGGCAATGGCGGTCATGAATGGTTGATAGAATTTGAAAAAGAACCCCACGATCTGGGTCATTTTGCCACTGAACTGGACAGCGCCCTGAAAAGTGTAAACAGCGATTACGAGGCCAAACGTCATAAAAATATAGCCCTGCGCGAACCATTGGTGAGATCACTCTCAAAAGGAGTGTTTACTACCTGGTTGAAAAGCAAGGGTAAACTGGGCGGACAGCATAAAGTGCCCCGGTTGAGCAACGACCGTAAGTATATCGAAGAAATACTCTCACTGTAACACCCCTGCATTGGCATTTCCTGTACTTTTGCTCACCCAAATACGATACTATGAAATTATTAGAAGGAAAAATTGCTATTGTAACCGGTGCAGCCCGTGGCATTGGCGAAGCTATTGCGTATAAACTGGCTGAACATGGCGCTCACGTAGCATTTACCTATGTTAGCGACAGCAGTGCCGAAAAGGCCGCTCAGCTGGAGCAAAAAATAAAAGCACTGGGCGTAAAATCCAAAGCGTATAAAAGCAATGCGGGTAATTTCGCTGAATGCGAAACCTTTGTAAACGATGTGGTAAAAGAGTTCGGTACCGTAGATGTATGCGTGAACAATGCCGGTATTTCAAAAGATAACCTGTTACTGCGCCTTTCGCCCGAACAATGGGACGAAGTGATGGATATAAACCTGAAGAGTGTTTTCAATATGACCAAACAGGTTATTCGCCCCATGATGAAAGCCAGAAAAGGCTCCATCATTAACATGAGTTCGATTGTAGGGGTACGTGGTAATGCCGGGCAATCCAGCTATGCCGCCAGTAAAGCCGGTATTATTGGTTTTACCAAATCGGTAGCATTGGAACTGGGCAGCCGCAATGTACGGTGCAACGCTATTGCACCCGGTTTTGTTGAAACCGATATGACCCATTACCTGAAAGATGGCGATGGTGCAAAAGCATTCCTGGAAAAAATTCCCTTAGGCCGCTTTGGCAGTGCCGGAGAAATTGCCGACACTACCTTGTTCCTCGCATCTGATATGAGCTCGTATATTACAGGACAGGTGATCAGCGCCTGCGGTGGTTTGAATATTTAATACGGTTTTGTATCTTTAACTATATAATGCCTTCTGTACAGAAGGCATTTCTTTTACAAACGGGTCTAATGGTTACAGTTATATTGATCATCTTTTTGCTGGGATACATGGCCATTGCTTTGGAACATGTTATCAGGTTGAATAAAGCCGCTTCGGCCCTTATTACCGGGGTCCTGTGCTGGGTGGTGTATATGATCAATACATCCAATAAACACGTCGTAAACGAACAACTTGCCACCCACCTGGGCGATATTGCCGGCATTCTGTTCTTTTTATTGGGCGCCATGACCATTGTGGAACTTGTCGATTCTTACGATGGGTTCGAGGTGATCACCAACCGCATTAAGACTACCAAAAAAGTAAACCTCTTGTGGTTGATGGGTAGTTTGTCGTTTGTACTTTCTGCTGTGCTGGATAACCTTACTGCAACCATTGTAATGGTATCGTTGGTAAGAAAACTGATCCGCAACAAACAGGCACGATTACTTTTCTGCGGGATAATGGTAATTACATCCAATGCAGGCGGCGCCTGTTCACCCATAGGTGATGTTACCACCACCATGTTATGGATCGGCGGTCAGATCACCAGTGTAAAAATTATAGCGAATGTAATTTTGCCCAGTATTGCCTGCGCCGTAATACCCATGTTGGTACTCAGCTTTCGTATGCGGGGCGCTGTTGAAGTGGGTGGAACCGAAGAAGCAAAGACCATTAAACCGCAGACGCCGGTGCGCGAAAGGAATATTGTTTTTGTATCAGGCATCCTGATCTTATTGCTGGTACCTGTTTTTAAAACATTCACGCATCTGCCGCCGTTCATGGGCATGTTGATGGGGCTGGGAATTATGTGGGTGATCACAGAGATCCTGCATCACCGCAAGGATATGCAGGATAAACACTTTTTGTCGGTTTTACATGCCCTGCGTAAGATAGATACGCCCAGCATCCTTTTCTTTCTGGGTATTTTAATAAGCGTAGCTGCATTACAATCTGTTGGCGCGTTAATGAACATGGCCACACAGCTGAATGAACATATTGGCAATGCTACCATAATAGTTAGTATGATCGGAGTTTTGTCTTCCATCGTTGATAACGTTCCGCTGGTAGCCGCTTCAATGGGGATGTATGGCCTGGATCGATATCCCACCGATCATTTTTTCTGGCATTTTCTGGCTTATTGTGCCGGAACCGGTGGCAGCCTGTTGGTTATAGGTTCTGCAGCCGGCGTAGCTGCCATGGGTATAGAGAAGATAGAATTTTTCTGGTACATGCGGAAGATTGCCTGGCTGGCGTTGCTCGGGTATCTGGCAGGGATTGGGGTATTCCTGTTGCAGCAGGCTATAATTTAATATTCTTTGATTTTATGTAATGGTGCCACAACAAATAGGCGGCAATTCCTCTATACGGCCGCCAGGGTTCCGCCAGTAATAAGATGTCTTCCCGGGGAGTTTTTGCTGGTAATTGTTTTACTTCTTTTAACGCATTTACCATGGCCAGGTCGCCAATGGGAAATATATCGGTGCGTTGCAGGGCAAACAACAGGTACACATCAGCCGTCCAGTCGCCAATGCCTTTTACCTGTGTTAAAGTACCCCGCACAACATCGTCGTGCGAGGTAGTTAATTTATTCAGTTGAATTTTCTTTGATATAAATGCTTCGGCCAGGTGCCGGGCATATACTGTTTTTTGCCGGCTGAAATAACACGCCCGCAATTCTTCATCTGTTAACTGCAGCAGACGGGCCGGGGTAATTTGTCCTATCTTTTCTTTCAGCTTGTTAAAGGCAGCCCTTGCCGATGCCAGTGATACCTGTTGCTCCAATACAATATGTATAAGGGTGGCAAAACTGGCTGGCCGTGTCCACATGGGTGGATAGCTGTGTTGCTGTAAAATGTTTTTAAAGATAGGGTCCCGTTCAGCCAGTTCATTACAAAAGGACTGAAAGTTATCGTCGTTGAATTGTAGCATAATAACATAACCGTGCCACGACTGCTACACCGTGGCACGGTTAGGGGTATTTATTTTACTTTTGCTTTGAATTTTTCAATGGCAGAACGCGTGTGTTGACTCAATACCAGTTTGCCGCTGATAACAGCACGTTGATGTAATAAGGTGTCCCAGTGCTCAGTGCCTTTCCAGAACATTTTTTTCATTTCTGCCATTGCCATCGGATTGCTGTGCGCCAGGTTATAGGATAAACGTTGAATAGATTCATCCATATCTTCAACGGAGGCATGCAATTCAGAAAACAGCCCTTTCTTTTTAGCCCATTCTGCATTGCGCCACATGGTAGCATCGATGGCCAGGTTTTCAAAAGCAGCCGTTCCTATTTTTCTTTCAACTGCAGGCCCTACTACAAACGGACCAATGCCAACAGCCAGTTCACTTAATTTAATATCAGAGCCCTCCAGTGCAATGGCGTAATCGGCAGCCGCGGCAATACCAACACCACCACCCACACATTTGCCCTGTATACGAACTATAATAAATTGCGGGCAGTTGCGCATGGCATTGAGCACGTTTGCAAAGCCGCTAAAAAACTGGGTACCTTCTTCCTGGTTCTTAATGGCCACCAGTTCATCAAAAGAAGCGCCGGCACAAAATGCTTTTTCACCAACCGACCGCAGCACAATTACTTTGGTGTCTTCATCATTACCGGCACCATGAATGGTTTGCGCCAGTTCTTCAAGCAGTTTACCAGGCAGGGAATTACTTTGAGGATGATAAAATTCAATGGTATTTACGCCATTATGATCAATATGCGATTTTACATATCCTGACATAAAATAAGTTTATTTAGACAAAGAGATGAGGAATAGCAGTCCAATCTGCCAGATCAGCTATATAAAGTTATTAAATACTACAGTAAACAAGGACCCGCAGTTGCCTGCAAGTCCTTAATTAAATGTTATTGTGATTTTTTTGCAACCATAGTGAGAATGGTGGCAACAGCAACGGGTTCGCCGGTTTCGTCTGAAACCTCTACCTGCCATTTTACAATGCCTTTGGCTATATCGTTCTCGTCTTTTTTCTCCTGCTCAATTTTTTCTTTACAGGTAAGTTGTACGCCAATGGTGGCCCCGGCATATACAGGTTTTACAAACCGGCATTCTTCCAGTCCGTAGTTAAGCAGTACCGGTCCTTTTTTAGCATCAACAAACAACCCGGCAGCGGCACTTAAGATAAAATAGCCGTGGGCAACCGGTTTTTCAAATATGGTGCCTTGTAAGGAAGTATGATCGGTATGCGCATAAAAATGGTCCCAGCTTACATTGGCAAAGTTTACAATGTCAGCTTCGGTAACGGTTCGTTTATGGGTAATGAGCGTATCGCCGATCTGCAGTTCCTCAAAGTATTTCCTGAACGGATGTTTTTCGTCCTCACGTGTTTGTGCACCGGTTTGGTACACATTGGTGATAGCGGTAATAGCGGTAGGTGACCCCTGCAGGGCAACGCGTTGCATGTAGTGTTTAACTCCTCTGGCCCCACCCATTTCTTCACCGCCACCGGCGCGCCCGGGCCCCCCATGTACCAGCATGGGTAACGGCGAACCATGACCGGTACTTTCTTTAGCGCATTCATTATTCAGTACCAATATTCTGCCATGCCAGGCAGCGGCGCCCAATACGTAGTCGCGGGCAATTTTATTATTGGCAGTAACAATAGAACAAACCAGTGAACCTTTTCCTTTTTTGGCCAATGCAATCGCTTCCTCAGTGGTACTGTATGGCATAATGGTACTAACGGGACCAAACGCTTCTACACTGTGCACGGCTTCGCTGTCGAACGGTTTTTCGTTCATTAATAACAGCGGGCTCATAAAGGCGCCTTTTTTAGCATCGGCGTCTACTACCTGCACACTGTCGAGCGAACCATAAACGATTTGTGAAGAGGCCAGTAATTTTTGAACCTGTGCCAGTACTTCTTCGCGCTGGCTTTGTCCGGCCAGGGAACCCATACGCACTTTTTCATTTTCAGGATTGCCGATGGTTGTCTGGCTGAGCGCTTTTCCCAATGCCAGCCAAACATCTTCCATTTTATTTTGCGGAACAAAGATGCGGCGGATAGCCGTACATTTTTGTCCGGCCTTGGTGGTCATTTCACGACGAACTTCTTTTATAAAGATATCCCATTCGGGCATCTCGGGGGTTACATCGTCACCCAGCACAATGCAGTTGAGCGAATCGGCTTCCATGGTAAAAGGAACGTTTTCTGCCAGTACGCGTGGGTGTGATTTTAATTGCAAACCAGTTGATGCAGAACCGGTAAACGTTATTACGTCCTGGGCAGTTACATGGTCGAGCAGATCGCCGGCAGAACCGCATAACAGTTGCAACGATCCTTCGGGTAAAATACCAGAGGCAATTATTTCCTGTACCACCGCTTCGGTAAGGTAACTTGTAATAGTGGCTGGTTTAACAACAGCCGGTATACCAGCCAGCAGGTTCACTGCAATTTTTTCCAGCATACCCCACACCGGGAAATTGAATGCATTGATATGAACCGCCACGCCTTCTTTGGGTACCAGTATATGCTGGCCCATAAATGTGCCGCCTTTGCCAAGGGAGATGGCATCACCATCAACACAATAGGGTTCGTTAGGGAATTTGCGGCGCAATGAAGCATAGGAAAACAGGTTTCCGATGCCGCCTTCAATATCAACCCAACTGTCGGCTTTGGTAGCGCCGGTTTTATAACTGATGGAATAGAACTTGTCGAGATGATTGCGGAGATGTAACGCCAGCGCTTTTAGCATGAGGCCGCGTTCGTGAAAAGTGAGTTTACGCAAGGCAGGGTTGCCGGTTTTTCTGGCATAATCAAGGATGGCTTTGAAATCGAGACCGCGGGTAGAAGCAAAGCCAATCGTTTCGCCATTTACCGCATTGTACAATGCCTGTCCGTTCCCGTCACCGGTGATCCACCGGCCGGTTACATAGTTGCCCAGTTTTTTCATTCAAAATGTAGTTTTTGTTTTTTCCAATGGTCCCGGCTGAGCCGGAATGAATCGTTTATTATCTAATGATAATAGCGACTGCTAATGTAGCATATCCCCGGCTAATAGCATCATACTGAAAGCCGGTATAGGACAGCTGTACGTTGAGGCGGTTGGTTTTTTGAGGCAGGTTTATGCCACCGGCAACGCCATACCCTATGGTGGCCCGGGGTTTCGACATGTTGTTCAGGAGAAAATAAATGCCCCCGGTTCGCAGGGAGGCATACACATTAGAAAGGGGATAATATTTTATGCCCGCCAGCACCGGAATGGCGTAGGACTTATTTTTAGCATCTGAATAAATGGCGTTGTCGCCCGTGAAGTAATTATAAGAGGCTTCTATTTCTGCTGCGAAGTATTTGGAAACCAATTTTTCGGCGCCTACGATACCGCCAATACCAACATGATTACTTGCAAGATTTGATAATCCAAACGAAACCGTAGCGCCCAGTCTGAAAATGGGGGCCGGTTTTGGCTCCGGTTTTATTTGAGCAGTACCGGTTTGTATAAACACGATGATTGCTAACAAGGTCAGCCGCAAACAATTAGCCATTACTCTGCAGGATTAATGGTGCGAAAATAGGTAAACCCTGTTATTAAACGGATTTAAAAGCCGCCAGCGTATAAAAGGGGTTAACTTTGACCGGATTTTTTAAATATCTAAAACTAACATATTTATGTCGCGGTTTATTATAGCATTGGTAAGTTTTGGCCTGTTTGCAGTTGCCTGTAATGATGCGGCTCATGATGAACATGCCGAACACAAAAACGGATATGCCCCTGCTTTAAAGACCCGGGAAGATACCTTGTTCCATGAAGTGATGAAGGGCCACGATGCCGGCATGGCTGTACTGGGTAAACTGCGGGGAAATATAAAAGAAACTGCCAGTCAATTAGATAGCCTTAATAAACTACCCGCTAAAAAAGTGGATGCAGCCTACAAACAGGCATTGACCAGTTTACACACCGACCTCACAAATGCGGATACTGAAATGGATACCTGGATGCAGCAGTTTAAACTCGATTCAGTAGCTGATAATAAAGAGCTGCGTATTAAATACCTGGAAGGTGAAAGGAATAAAGTAACTACGGTAAAAGAACACATCTTTTCGGCCCTGCAACAGGCAGACTCTTTGTTGAAACGGCAGTAGTTCCTGGGTTTATTGTGTCAACATGGCGCAAAATGCTTCTGGTAAATATTTTGCCGGTTGTATGTCCATGCAAACGATAGATACTCCTCTTCAATTTATACAACATACCGATCATGAGCTGTTGGATGCGTATTCACAAACCATTACCGGCGTTGTAGGTAGTATAGCAGAATCAGTTGTTCACATTGAGGTCGCTAAAAAAATAGTAGACCGGCGTACGCGACAGGAGCGCGAAACGCAAGGCAGCGGTTCTGGCTTTATCATTTCTTCAGATGGATTTATTGTTACCAATCACCACGTTATTGAAGGTGCAGGCACTATAAAAGTGTCCCTGGCCGATGGGCGAAAAGTAACTGCCGAATTAAAAGGCAGCGACCGCAGCACCGATATTGCCGTTCTTAAAATTTATGAGAACAGCCTGAAAGCATTGTCATTTGCCAACAGCGACCAGCTGCATGCCGGGCAAATAGCCATTGCTATTGGTAATCCGCTGGGTTTGCAACATACCGTTACAGCGGGTGTGGTGAGCGCCCTGGGCCGTACATTGCGTGCATCGGATGGCCGGTTGATCGATGATGTTATTCAAACAGATGCGTCGCTCAATCCGGGTAATTCAGGCGGCCCGCTGGTGAATTCACTAGGGCAGGTTATTGGGGTGAACACGGCTATGATACCAACGGCCCATGGCATTTGCTTCGCGGTATCTTCGAACATAGCGGCCTATGTTAGTGGCAAGATCATTATGCAGGGAAGGGTAAAACGGGGTTATCTCGGACTGGCCGGTCAACTGGTTAACTTAACCGAACGCATGATCGCCGCCAACCGGTTGGAAAAACGCACCGGTGTGTACATTTCAGAAATAGAAGCCGATATTAACGCCTATAACAGTGAACTGCACACCGGCGATATCATAGTTGGGTTTAACGATCATTCCATTGGTTCTATTGATGACCTGCATAAACAATTGAATGAAAAAACTATTGGGCAAAGAATAAGCGTGCAGGTGTTGCGTGGTGGTCATAAGACAAATATCACCGTTATTCCGGGGGAAATGACGTAATGCCTACCGCGGGCCCCTCGCAACTCACAATATTTGTTTATCTTTTGTGATCAAATGAGTCACATGAGAAAACTATTCTGCTGTATACTTTTACTTTATACAACTGCCTGTTTTTCCCAACAAGCCATACTGGTGAGTTTTTCTTCTAAGCAAAGTGCACAACCGCTCGATGGCCGCCTGTTGTTATTATTATCAAAAAACAATGGCCAGGAACCACGGTTCCAGATAAGCGATGACGCCATTACCCAACAGGCGTTTGGGCTTGATGTGGAGAACTGGCAACCGGCTGAGTCAAAACGATTCACCGCCAAAGAATGGGGATACCCTATTCAAAGCCTGCAACAGCTGCCATCCGGTGATTACTATGTACAGGCTTTACTGCACCGTTATGAAACCTTTCATCGCAAAGACGGTCATGTGGTAAAACTGCCTATGGACAGGGGCGAAGGCCAGCAATGGAACCTGGCACCGGGCAATTTGTATTCAAAGCCGGTGAAGCTGCACATTGATGGCCGGTTGAAAAATATCATCCACCTTGATTTAACAGAAGTGATCCCGGCCATAAAAGAACCGGCCGATACGAAATATATTAAGCACATAAAGATCCAGAGTAAACTGCTCACGGAGTTCTGGGGCCGGCCCATGTATTTGGGTGCTCACATCCTGTTGCCCGAAGGCTGGGATACCCACCCGGAGGTAAGGTACCCGCTGGCTATTTTTCATGGCCATTTCCCTGGTGATTTCGGCGGTTTTCGTACCACACCACCAGACACGGCTTTACAACCCGATTATATTGCCCGGTTCAACCTGAAAGGGTATAACAAGATTGTGCAGCAGGAGAACTATAACTTCTATAAACAATGGACAGGCCCTGGTTTTCCACGGGTAATTGCCATTGAAATACAACATGCCAATCCTTATTACGATGACTCTTATGCAGTGAACAGCGAAAACCTGGGCCCCTATGGCGATGCCATTACGTATGAACTGATACCCGAAATAGAAAAACGCTTTCGGGGTATTGGTCAGGGCTGGGCGCGTTTTATGTATGGCGGCAGTACAGGAGGTTGGGAAGTGCTGGCGGCGCAGGTGTTCTACCCCGGTGAATACAATGGCTGTTATGCTGCCTGTCCGGACCCGATCGATTTCAGGGCGTATACCGTATTTAATCTGTACAAAGACAAAAACGCCTATTTCGAAGAAGGTGATTTTAAAAAAACAGCCCGGCCCGGACATCGCAATTACCTGGGTCAGGTGAGTGCTACCATACAACAAATGAATTACCGCGAGCTAACCCTGGGCACAAAGACCCGCAGCGGCCAACAATGGGATATTTGGGAGGCGGTGTTCTCGCCCGTTGGAGCCGATGGTTATCCCAAACGGATCTTCGATAAACAAACCGGGGTTATCGACAGCACTGTAGCTACTTACTGGAAAGAACATTATGACCTGTCATGGATCATGAAAAGGGACTGGCCAAAGATCGGCCAGCAGCTAACCGGAAAGGTGCATATATACTGTGGTGACATGGATAACTACTACCTGAACAATGCCGTATATTTTACCGAGGAAATGCTGAAGGCCCTGCAGGACCCCGCCTACAATGGCGAAGTGGATTATGGCGACCGGGCCGAACATTGCTGGAATGGCGATCATACCCAACCGAATTATATTTCCCGGTTGCGATATCACCAGATGTTCATTACCAAATGGGCCGAAGAAGTGAAGAAAAGAGCACCGGCAGGCGCCGATCTCAACAGCTGGCGATATTAAAAAGCAAAGGCGTCCCGATCCTGAGCGAAGGAGGAGGACGCCTTTAAAATATTTGTCTGAAAATTACTTTATGCCGGTTGACGGGCTTCAATTTGCTCGCGCAGCGATTGGAAGATCTCATCGATGCTGCCTTCGCCTTTTACTTTAGCCACTTTGTCGAACTTTGCATAGTGGTGAGCAACTGCGGCCGTTTTGTTCTCATATTCCAGCAAACGCTTGCGGATCACATTCTCATCACGGTCATCACTGCGGCTGCTGGTTTTACCTCTGTTCAACAATCGGGTTACCAGTTCTTCTTCACCAACTTCAAGGGCAAGTACCAGGGTAATTTCACTGGTTTTGCTGGTTAGTAAAACATCCAGTGCTTCTGCCTGGGCAACTGTTCTGGGGAAACCATCGAACAAAAAGCCTTTGGCGGTAGGGTTGGCATCGAGGGCGGAGCCGATCATGCCGATCACTACTTCATCGGGCACCAGTTGGCCCTTATCCATAAATGCTTTTGCTTCTAAACCCAACTGGGTTTCATTCGCAATTTCCTTACGCAACAAATCACCGGTGGAAAGGTGGATCCAACCAAATCTATCAATTAATTTCTCCGATTGAGTTCCTTTTCCGCTGCCGGGAGGTCCAAATAATATAAGATTAAACATGTTTAGTTAGTCCCTTTATGAGTCGGCAAATATAAACCAACGACAGAAATAATCTCTTTAGAATATGGGCTTTCCGATTAAAAATTATTTAATCAGAACCGGTTTTTCTTGCTGCTGGTGCTGTAAATACAAGGGTTCGCGTGATTTTATTAATATATTGGTGGGGATAACCGGCGGCACCGCTAAAACCATACCCTAAACAAAATGTTAAGCTCTTGTAAGGTGTCGGTTAACAGACATCCAAACCGCCCCCTTGCTACGTACATTTGGGAAACATAATCAAATTTTTATGAAGCGCGTTTTACAGAGCCTGACACTACTGATGCTGGCCGTGATTTTACAGCAATGCTCTTATTCTCAATCTAATACACCGAAAAAAGCAAATATGGATACATCAAAGAAGAACAACGTTTATTCCCGCACCGACTCGTCGAAGGTGAATATCAGCGATGATGAATGGAGAAAGATCCTGCCTGCCGACGTGTATGAAATTGCCCGGGAAAAGGGTACCGAAAGACCCTGGACCAGTAAGTTTGAAAATTCAAAAGAAGTGGGCACTTATTACTGCGCGGCCTGTGGCAACCCCCTGTTTAAAAGCGATACCAAATTTGAAAGCGGCTGCGGCTGGCCCAGCTTTTACCAGCCAATAAGCAAAAGCAGCATCATTTACCTGGCCGATAACTCCCATGGGATGACCCGCACCGAAGTAGAATGCGGCCGTTGTAAAGCGCATCTGGGGCACGTTTTTGACGACGGTCCACCGCCAACCGGTTTACGCTATTGCATAAATGGAGTAGTACTCGATTTTGAAAAAGCCCAGGCAGCGGAAAAAAAGTACAATGAAGGGGAACAGAAGAAGGGGGAGTAAGTTTTTAGTTTAAAGTTTTAAGTTGAAAGTTTTGAGTACTCAGTTCTCAGTTCGTAAGTTATTGGGTTATTGAGTTCTAAATTATATGTTAAACGGTTGGGGCAGCGGCGACGCTGCCCTTTGTTTTCTGCGTTTCCCCATTGCCTATTGCTTTTTTTCCCACTGCCTACTGCCTACTGCCCACTGCCTTTTATCTCTGCCCTCTGCCTTCTGCCTTTTGCCCTTTCCGCAAGATGTTTATCAAACGATAAGGGTTAATATTAAATAAAAAGCAAAAATCTGGAATGGAGCAACCTTATAGCGCAGACCGATGTTATAAAAGTAACGACTGTGGTTCTTTAACCACTGGTCTATTTTTGCTTGTAATAATAGCGTGAAGGTGGCAGCCCTGTTAATTCGGGGCTGCCTTTTTATTGGCAGTAAAGCTATCTTTGCGCCATGAATAAAAAGAAGAAGCCGGTGTTACAACAGGTTGCTGTTGAAGATTATGCGGCAGAAGGCAAAGCGCTGAGCAAAATCGACGGCAAAGTGATCTTTATTGAAGGCGCCGTACCCGGCGATGTAGTAGATGTACAACTGTCAAAAAGCAAAAAAGAATGGGGTGAAGGCAAGGCCATTCATTTCCACTCCCTGAGCCCCGACCGGGTAACCCCTTTTTGCGAACATTTTGGTGTTTGCGGCGGCTGTAAATGGCAAATGCTGCCTTATGAAAAACAATTGCAATACAAAGAGAATGAGGTAACGCAAAACCTGAAACGGATCGGTAAAGTGCAGCTGCCGCCCATTCAACCCATTATCGGATGTACCGAAACGGCGCGTTACCGCAATAAGCTGGAATTTACCTTTAGCAACCGCCGGTATTTATTACCCTCCGAAATCGCAGCGGCAAAAGAGGCTACCATCGACCAGGAAAATGCCCTCGGCTTTCACGTGCCCCGCCTGTTCGATAAAGTGATCGATATAAACACCTGTCACCTGATGGCAGAACCGGTTAACGCTATCAAGAATACGATCCGGGAATATGCAAAAGAGAACAATCTTACTTTTTATGATATCCGTTTTCACCATGGCTGGCTGCGCACCCTCATAGTTCGGGTGGCCACCACCGGCGAAGTAATGGTGAATGTTTGTTTTGGTTATGAGGATGAAAAAGAAAGGGTCCGCCTGTTCGACCACCTGCTGAAACAGGTGCCGGGTATCACTACCCTGCTGTATACCATCAATCCCAAAAAGAACGATACCATATACGACCTGGAGCCTAAAGCGTATTTTGGCAAAGGGTATATTATTGAAACGCTGGAAAAGCTGCAATTCAAGATCGGGCCCAAATCGTTCTTTCAAACCAATACCCGCCAGGCCGAACGGTTGTACCAGGTTACCCGCGACCTGGCCTGCTTAACCGGTAACGAAACTGTGTACGACCTGTATTGCGGTACCGGCAGCATTGGGTTGTTTGTAAGCGACAAAGCCAAAAAAATAATAGGGGTTGAAACGGTGCAGGAAGCTATTACCGATGCATGGGAGAACGCAGCCCTCAACCATATTGAACATGCGAAATTTTTTGCAGGCGATGTAATAGACGTTTGTACCAGTGAATTTTTTGAATTGCATGGAAAACCTGATGTGGTCATTACCGATCCACCCAGGGCCGGTATGCATGAAAAGCTGGTACGTAAAATTCTGGAAACCGAAGCCCCGCTGGTTGTTTATGTAAGCTGCAACCCGGCCACACAGGCTAGAGACCTGAATTTACTCGACGAGAAATATGAAGTGACCTATGTGCAACCTGTTGATATGTTCCCGCATACACATCATATCGAAAATGTGGCGCAGTTAAAACTCAAAGGCTAAAAATAACAATCTCACTGCCTTATTTGTAACAAAACATACCGAAATTCACGTACAAAACTTTGTAGAATGGCAGATATACGACCGAGGGGTTTTCAGTCAATTCCACCGGTAATTAAGAACCTTATTATTGCAAATGTGTTATTCTGGATTGCTGAAATAACCTTCAAGGAACCTTTTATAAACCTGCTGGCGCTTCACCACTATGAGAACCCGGATTTTAGGGGATGGCAGTTGGTGACCTATATGTTCATGCACAGCCTGGCACCTTTTCATATTCTTATGAACATGTTTGTGCTTTGGATGTTCGGTTCAACGCTTGAAGATGTATGGGGGAGCAAGCGGTTCCTTATTTTTTATTTGATCTGTGGCCTGGGCGCCGCCCTGGTTCAGCTGGGGGTATTGGCTGTAAGTATGGAAATGCTTACGAATAAATTAAACAGTGGCGCCATATCGCTGGAAGAATACAAAATGCGCGGCGGAGCTATTTACTATACTACTGTAGTGGGAGCTTCGGGCGCTATTAACGGGGTAATGGCCGGCTTTGCCTATATTTTCCCAAACACGCCCTTATTCATTTTCCCATTGCCGTTTCCGGTTAAAGCGAAATATGTGATTATCGGGTACTTCCTGCTTGACCTGTTTGGTGGTATCAATCCCAGCTATGGCGACAATGTAGCCCATTTTGCCCATGTGGGCGGTGCAATTGTTGGTCTGATTCTGGTAATAACAATGAACAGGAACAACCGGCGAACCTTTTATTGATCGATCGCCAACTTTAACTACACTTTGGCTGTTAAATTAGCGGTAAGTTAAACCGATTGAATCCCGGGGAGGATCGAATGATTTTTTAAATTCACTAAAATTTATTCCGTGCTAAGCGAAGATAGGTATAGGAAGAAAATAGGACTGGGCCAGGATGGGAACAACCTGGTTTTTCTCATTGGCGTGCTGGCCATAGTGTTCTGTATTTTCAAATTCATCTGGCTGGTGTATAAGATCGCCGAAAAGGATATGTCGGCCTTCGATCAGAATATCTTTAACTGGCTGGTAGTACCCGGTGATTTTGAAAAAATGATGACCCGCCCCTGGACGCTCCTCTCCTTCATGTTCATGCACAGCGATCCCTGGGATGTTTTGGGAAATATCCTGTGGCTTTGGGCATTCGGCTATATTTTCCAGGACCTTACCGGCAATAATAAGCTCATTCCTGTTTTCATATACGGCAGTTTTGGTGCTGCACTGTTTTTTGTAGCCTGTTACAACCTGGTTCCCAAACTGGTACCTGCAGGCCCCGCAGTTACCCTGGTAGGGGCATCGGCCGGTATTATGGCCATTGCTGTGGCCGCTACTTCGCTCGCTCCTGATTACCGCATCTTCCCCATGATAAATGGCGGGGTCCCGCTGTGGATCCTGACCGTTCTGTATTTGATCATCGATGTTTCATTGATAGCAGCCCAAAAGACCCCACCCGGTGCTTTTGCCCATATAGCCGGTGCTGCCGTTGGGTTCCTGTTTGTTTATCAAATGCGTCGTGGGCACGATTGGAGTATCTGGATGAATAACTTCTTTGACTGGTTTGGAAATTTGTTCAACCCCGACCGGAAGAACTGGAAGAAAACCGCAAAAACCGATCTGCATTACAATACCAGAGGCACCCAGCCCTATAAAAAGATTCCCAACATTACCCAGAAAAGGATTGACGAAATACTGGATAAGATCAACCAGCAAGGCTACCGTTTTCTCACCGATGAAGAAAAAGATATTCTGAAACGGGCTGCGGAAGACGAAGAATTGTAATTTTAAAATATGGCCCGGTTTGTTAGAACATTCACAAAGCGGTTGTGCATTATATTGAACGTGGTTATCGCGGGTCTTTTCCTGATAGCCTGTGCCAATGCATGGCTGCATCCCTCTAAATGGTGGTTTTTCTCCTTATTGGGGCTGGGCTTTCCGGTACTGCTGATCCTGCTTTTTTTCTTCCTCGTTTTCTGGCTCATCCTGCGTTCAAAATGGGCGATCCTGTCTGCCGTGATCCTGTTGATCGGCTTTGGAAATATCCGCGTTTTTCTGGGCATGCATTTCGCCAGTTCCGCCTTCACCCTCCAAAAGGATAAAGACGCATTGCGTATTATGACCTGGAATGTGCATTGGTTCGATGACCATAACAAAAAAATAAAAGAACATAAGGACTACCGCAAAAAGATGATTGCTTTTATAAAGGAGCAGAATGCGGACGTGCTGTGTTTTCAGGAATTTCTGGAGCTGGGCAAATCGTTTACCACCAGCAATACCAACGCCATTACACAGTTGAATTATCCCTACTATTACCGGGTTATTGATTATGGCAGAACAAGCGGACGTTTTCAGGCGGGGGTAGCCATTTTTTCACGTTTTCCCATTGTTGATACCCAGCGGGTACTGTATCCGGATCCTGCCAATTTACGTGCTGCCGAAAGCCTCATCAGTGCCGACCTGCTGGTGAATGGTAAAAAGATCAGGATCTACACCACCCACCTGCAATCGGTGCTGTTTCAGAAAAACGACTACCGGAGCATCGAGATCATAAAATCAGCAGACGACAGTATGGTAATGGCTTCCCGCTCAATAATAAAAAAGTTACGGCAGGGCTATGCCTTCCGCGGATTTCAGGCCGACCTGGTGCGCAATAAACTGGATAGCTGTCCGTACCCGGAAATAATTTGTGGCGATTTTAACGATGTGCCCAACTCATATACTTATTTTCATATAAAGGGTAACCGGCAGGATGTTTTTGTGAGAAAAGGCAAAGGCATTGGCCGCAGCTTTACCGCCGTATCGCCTACCCTGCGTATCGATTATATCCTGGCCGATAAAAAATTCGAAGTATTGCAGTACAATCGCTTCCTGGCACCCTGGTCAGATCATTACCCGGTGATCGCCGATCTGAAGCTGCAGGACGATTGAAGAAAGAGACTGGCATAAATACCCTATATTTGAAATATGATCCATGTCATAACATCTTCCTGTTGTTTCTGTTGTAACTGATTCGCCGTTCTGGCGGGATACATTTATTTTTGTATTTACCGGCTTTATTTTAACTATCATCAGACTGATTTAATGAATTTTTATGAGTGAACTGAAAGTCCTGAATTCATATACAAGACAAAAAGAAGTATTTACACCCATTACACCGGGTCATGTGGGGTTATACGTGTGCGGACCTACTGTGAGTGGCGAAAGTCATCTGGGACATGCCCGGCCGTATGTTACGTTTGATGTAATTTACCGTTACCTCATGCACCTCGGCTATAAAGTACGGTATGTACGCAATATTACCGATGCCGGTCACTTTGAAGAGGAAGGAAGAGAAGCAGAAGACAAGATTGCCAAAAAAGCCACGCTGGAAAAGCTGGAACCCATGGAACTGGTTACCAAGTATACCAACCTCTTCCATTGGGGAATGAAACAGCTGAACAATCTTGACCCAAGCATTGAACCTACCGCTACCGGCCATATAGTTGAGCAAATAGAAATGATCAAAAAGATCATGGAAGAAGGCTATGCCTACGAAATAAATGGCTCCGTATATTTTGATGTAAAAAAATATGCCGAGCATTATCCATACGGTAAACTCAGCGGCCGGGTAATGGACGACCTGCTGGAAACCACCCGCGACCTGGAAGGACAGGATGAAAAAAGAAACAAACAGGATTTCGCATTGTGGAAGTCGGCCCCGGCTGAACATATCATGCGGTGGGTGAGCCCCTGGGGTGAAGGTTTCCCCGGCTGGCACATCGAGTGCTCGGCCATGAGCACTAAATACCTGGGTGCCGAGTTCGACATTCATGGCGGTGGTATGGACCTGCAGTTCCCGCATCATGAAAGTGAAATTGCGCAAAGCACTATCTGCAATAAACATGTGCCCGCCCGTTACTGGCTGCATAATAACATGATCACCATTAACGGCCGTAAAATGGGCAAGAGCTATAACAATGTGATCAAGTTAACGGAACTGTTCAGTGGCAATCACCCCTTGCTGGAGAAAGCCTATACCGGACAAACCATTCGCTTTTTCATTTTGCAAACGCATTACCGCAGCACGCTCGATTTTAGTAACGAGGCTTTACAGGCAGCGGAAAAAGGCCTGAAGCGCTTGTGGGAAGCCTACGAGGTATTGCAGAAATTGGACGTTTCAGGGTTGAAACCAATAGCCGGCGACGCCGAACTGGATGCCAAAGTAAAAGCGCTGTTACTGGAGCTGGATGAGTTTATGAGCGACGATTTCAATACCGCCAAAGTATTAGCCAATATTTTTGAACTGGTACCGGTTATCAACTCCATAAAAGATAAACACATTGCGGCCGACGCGTTGAGTGCAGACACCATGCAATTGTTACAGAATTATTTAAAACTTTACCTGGAGGATATCCTTGGACTGAAAGGCGAAGAAGAAAATGAAGATGGAAAGCTGGATGGCGTGATAGGCCTGTTGATCGAGATCCGCAAGGAAGCCAAGGCAAGAAAAGACTACGCCACATCAGATAAAATTCGCCAGCAACTACAACAGCTGGGTATTTTGTTGAAAGATGAAAAAGATGGCGGGGTAAGCTTCTCTTTTGCTTAGAAAACAGCTGTAAGTTTTAAGCCGTAAGCCATATAATCAGGTGCGTCATATTTTACATGACGCACCTTTTCTTTTGTATTGCATTCAACTTTGACCTTGTTCGATCTCTGCCCTCTGCCTTCTGCCCTCTGCCCTTGTGGCTCTAAGCATTTCCCGCTTACCAATAGGGCCTGCTACTTTTTCAACGTGAAAACCAGCTGCCAGCATGGCCCTGCGTACATCGCCCTTGCTGCAATAGGTTACCAGTACACCACCAGGGGCCAGCATGGCCAGTAGTTTTTCAAACACTTCGGATGTCCATAATTCAGGCTGTGCGGCAGGCGCAAAGGCATCGTAATAGATCACATCGACGGGTTGACTGGGCGAATAATTTCTTAACAGGATCTTCTCCTTTTTAAAAGAAAAGAAATTCGTTATGGGGTGAAAGGTATTCCATTCGCAGGTGTGCAGGGAGTCGAATACCGGTTGCCAGAAAGATTCTTCCAGTGCGTAACAATAGTTCAGTTTTTCAACAAGGTTGAATTCCAGTGGAAAGGCCTCCACCGTTTCGTAGACCACCATACGTTGGCGGCGTCTTGCCTCCAGGGTGGTGAGCAATGCATTAAGACCGGTTCCAAACCCCATTTCAAATACTACACACTGGCTGGCGTTCTCATTCAGGCTCCACCAATGTCTGAAGCCGGCTTCAATAAATACGTGCAACGATTCCTGTACAGCACCATATACCGAATGGTAAGAAACTTCCCATTCCGGTATGGCCACTGTATGTGAACCATCTTTTGTAACAATCAAATTTCGTTGCATGGGCACAAAATTAACAGGTAAATTGCAAAGAAGCCGGTAAACAAGGCCTTGTCTTTATAACCGCCCTCTCCGCCAGCCGGCGGAAGGGTTGCGGGGCCTGCCCGGTTTTCCAGTAAACCAGTAATATCATGGAATATACCTTACACCTTGGCAAAGACAAGAAGATTAAAAAACTCATCGATCACAACGGGCTATTCACGCTGAAGAAACAAAAAAATATTTGTACTTACCTCTGTGCCTCGATAATGAGCCAGCAATTATCGACGAAAGTGGCGGATGTTATTTATCAGCGATTTTTAAACCTGTATGATGGCCAGGAACCTTCACCGGAACAGATAGTGGCCACAGCGCCTGAAACCTTGCGGGCCATTGGACTCTCCAACGCCAAAGTAAGTTATGTACAAAATGTAGCCCGCTTTGCCATAGAACATGGCATGGAACATTCCCGGCTGCATAAAATGACCGATGAAGAAGTAATTGTATACCTGACCCAGATAAAAGGCGTGGGCCGCTGGACGGTGGAAATGTTATTGATGTTTGCCCTTAAAAGAGAAGATGTATTTGCCATTGACGACCTGGGTGTTCAGAACGCTATGATCGCCTTGTACAAGCTCGATCGTACCGATAAAAAGAAATTCCGCGAAGACATGTTACGCATTTCCAAAAAATGGAGCCCCTATCGCACTTATGCCTGTATGTATCTCTGGCGCTGGAAAGACAATCCGCCACCGTTAAAGAATTTATAGATCCTTCACAAACTCACATTCATCTATCCAAAACACAAGTTGAACCGTATTGCACGCTTTGTTATCGGCTTGTAAAAGACCGGTTTTGTGGCCACACGCTTTAAACCTTTGACGCAATTGGGCTTCCCATGCAAAAAATAATATGCGTAAAGGACTGCTTTTAGGCATTATACTGGTGGCTTGTATTTATGAAAGCAATGCCCAGTATGGAGGCGGTTATGGGGGCTATGGCCGTTATGGAAGGCCCAGGCCATACCGCCAGCAACAATTCCGGGAAATGGAAAATTTCAAACCTTCGCTCGATGTATCCATTGGGTATGGCTTTCCCAATCTCGACAAATACCTGCTCAACGATTTCTATGGTTATCATTCCGGAAGCACTACCCAAACAGGGCCCATTATAACCAGCCTGGATTACCATTTTGCACCCCGAATGGCAATTGGCGTAATGGTAAACTATGGAAAGGTTAGCCGCCCTTATATCGATTACAACAGCGGTCAGCAGGATTTTACGGGTAGCTTAACCAATACTGCGGTGTTATTGAATTTTACGAGGTATATGGGCGGTGCTTCCCAAAAGGTGGTGCCTTATACCCGAACAGCCATTGGCTTTAATACCGGTGAAGCGAAATACCTGGCCCCCGATGGAAACAAAGCTGCCAGTACCGATGATGGCACCACGCTGGCTTACCAAATTGGGTTAGGTGTTCAGATCAACGCTACCAAAAACGGCGGTTTCTTTATAGAGGCAGGTTACGGAAAATACATAGTAGCCGGTGGAGTGAAACTGAAGTTTTAAACTATGTCAAAGAGCTGTAAATGGGTATTACAGCTGTTTTGCGCAGAAGCAGGTGCAATCCAACTCAAAGTTAGAGCGATTTTTTATATCTCAATCACCTCCATGGCTATCCCAGGAGCTGTTTGTGCCGTTATGTGCCATAGTAGGGAAAAAGTGCCGTTTTGTGACGGCTTTGGATTGACAATCAATGTGATATTATCAAAAGGGAGTTCCTATAATGGAAAGTAATGTGAAAGGAAAATGAAATGGAGTGTAGACGATATAGCAATGAAGAAGTAGGAATTTGTTCGGGATTTGTTCGGGTTTCTCTAAGGAGAATACCCTGTTTTCTTCGGGAAAAGCAAAACAAATCCCGAACCTGACCTAATGCAGATCAGGCGCAGACCCGAAGAAATTGTAGCACTTTTACACTACATTCCACCACGGTTTGTCATCGTCTTTTTTAGGTTCGTTGGAATTGTTTTGAGTGGGCGGCGTTTGTTTATTCGTTGGAGTAGAAGTTGTTATACTTACCGGGTATTGCAACCTGTTGGTTTGCAGCAGGGCGACAATTTGTTGTTGAAAAGCTGCGCCCTGTGCCGGTTTAACCATTTTTACAAAATTGGCATAACCCGTAATGGCACTGGCCAGGTTACCATTGCCCCATTTCAATTCACCGGCCTCTTTTGTTTTTAACTGATGCAATACGGCCCTGAACTGACGTAACTTTTTGCGCGGAATACCTGCTTTTTCATTTACCACAATGCCCGTTACTTCCTGGTGGGCACCTTTGCGCATAATGCGGATCTTGTCGGGGTGAACCGTAAAGCCTTCATCTGCCAACACTTTCTTAATACGCCAAACCAGTTGCTGCGCATTGGTAGTTGGGTTGTTAAAAGAGAAAGTAATATCATCGGCATATCTGGTAAAGCTGCACTGGTTCTTAGTGGCCAGTCCCTGCAAGCGTTTATCCAGTTTGTAACATAAGATGTTTGTAATGGCCGGACTGGTTGGCGCTCCCTGTGGTAATACACGCTGGCCTTTTTGTACAAAATAGTTTTGTCCGTCGATGGTCACTTCCTCGGTAACCGCTTCGGTACATAACAGGGCGAGTATTACAGCTATCTTTTCAGAAAAACCCAATTGTTGTAATAAGCCTTTTACTCTTTTGTAATGTATAGAGGGGAAGAAATCTTTTACGTCGATGTTCACTACAACAGCCTTACCAATGTGCGGCTGGGCATTGCTGATAATAGAACGTTGCAAAGCAAAACCATGTACAGCGGAGTGGATGGCCACTTTGTTAAAGATGTTTTCCAGGATCCAGTACTGAACATTTTTTAATCGCGGCATGGGTGCCGAGATCAATCTTTTACCACCTGATTTTTTCGGGATATAAAACTTTCGGTAGTGCGATATGGTAGATACTTTTCTGGAGAACGATAAAAAGCGTAGTTCTTTTAAGGGAATGCCCAGGGCCTGCGCGAGATCATTTTCATTGTTAAAAACGGGCAGACCGTGTTTCTGTAACAGGGCTACATTGTTCTCTGTATCATTTAACCCTACAGATACACCTTCGCCCAGGTAAATGATTTCAGTTTCCTTTTGCTTTTTCCAGGCTTCGGCTTTTTCAAGCCGTTTCAATTCTTTTTTCTTTTTGTTTTCTTCCCGCTTCAACCGGGTATCAGCCATCCGTTTTAGCCGCATTTCTCTTAATACAGCTTCTTTGTTCTGATACTTCCGTTTTTCATCGTACAACTTATTGAGCTCTTTATTCAGCTCTGCTTCTTTCTTGATCAACAGCTCGGGAATGGTGGGGCCATTTTCATTGGTTGCCCAGAAGCCCATGCGCTTCATTTCTTCCAGTACTACACTGTCTTTAGAAGATTCGCGGATGCGGTCGTATAACTCTTGACGGATCGATCTGTTATCTGCCATGTTGGGTGAAGAAAAGAGATCATGTCTCGACAGGGGGAACTATGCTGCCTTCGTGCGTACCGGTGACCAGATTAATCAACGCAAGGCACCCGGGTACTGGTGTGATATTATGGCACGCAGTGCCGGTACTGAAAATATTACACCAGTACCCGGGTGCCATAGTAAAGATTACATTTGGTGATGCATGAAATATTCATGTTGCATGAGCGACGAAACATCGCTCTTTCCTTTCGGAAGCAAGGTGCATGAGTTTATTTCCCCTCTGTCAAAGAACACGAAATGCGGTTAACAAATATAGTTTCCTATTTTTTATTTTCTAAATAATTCAGGTAATCTTTTTTTAATTCTTTGTCACGTTCAACACTACCTGAATCCCTGTGTAACCCTTGTTTTATTGAACGACTGCCTAAGGGCCAGCATGTGTTCGCAAGGGCCTTTGTATAATTTATTTTCTTTATAAAAACTGCAATCACAACCTGCCGATCTTATCTTTTCATCGGCATCGATCAATAATTGTGTATTATACGTTTTACGGCTTGCTTTTACAGTACCCGTTAACTGCATACTGCCATCTGCCTGTTGCGACGGGGTGAATTTTATTTCCGACGATTGCATTAAAGCTGCGGCCATTTCTTCCCGCGGGTTATCAAAACGGAGCTGATCGAATGGCAATGGTTCGCGGCTTAATTCACGTAAGCGATAAACATTTCTATTCAGATCGTAGATAACACGTCCGGCCTGTGTATAGGCGCTTAATGCACCTGATACCTGGGCCGTATCTAAATTCAGCTTTTGTGCAAATTGCCGGGCCGTACCGAACCAGTCTTGCTGAATAGCTGTGAATACCTGGGCTTTGATGGCATTATCTACTTCCAGCCGGGGCGCCAACAGATCGAAATTGCCTGCATGGCTCCAGTCGTTGGTAGTCCAGCCGCTGAGGCCAAGGGTGAAATTCATATCACCCATATCGGCGATATAAAAAGAAGGCAGCCCCGTGCCTAATAAATGAACGGTGAATTTCTTTGTAACCGGTATCAGTCGTTCCAGGATCAACAATCTTCTTCTGCCCCATGTTCTTACTTCCTGTTTGGTGGGTCCCGGATATATACTGCGGGCGCAGATGATTTCTTTACCCCATGGTTCCAGGATGATCTTTACAGGATGACCGGGTTCCAACACATAACGTAAAGAACGCGGTCCTCTTTTTTCTTTAAACCGGCGGAGTAATGAACAGATGTTGTAAATATCCATCGGATGCAGATCGAACTGAATGGTAGGCAGGGTCATGGCGCTGCTCACCTGTAAAAATCCACGTACCCAGCTATCGGGCAGGTCGATCTTCACTTCTTTATATAATTCCTCCTGTGTGGTTTGCACGGCAAAACCGCTGGGGTCAACTTTTAATTCTGTTTCTTTATAATCACGCACCTTCTGAAACTCTTCATACAAGGCACTCGAGTAATCGACATTGGTAGTGCCGCATTTGTAGTCGTCAATTTCCTTGAACACATTGTAGTTGCAACCGAGTTTACCATATGTTGATTCATCCTGGCTGAAGCATTCAAAGAACAGTTCATCGGGGTGAATGGTAATTACGGGGTCCAGCACAATCCAGGCTTCCTTATTCTTCTCGTATAAATAATTGAAGTAACGCTGGCGGGCTTTCAGAAAAGGCGCCATCAGGGCATCTTTTTTTGAGCGAACGTCTGCGAGTTCGGTCTTTAATTGTTCAATGCGGTTATTGGCAGCGTTGGCATCGTAACCGGCCATAAATTCGGCCAGAAACAGAGATTCGTTTTGTGCTACCCATTCTTTATAGGCGGTTTTATCTTTTGGTTTGAACCGCAGGTCACTGATAACAACATCGTGCAGGGCGGAGATAGCTTCGCGAAACGCCAGCTTTTTATGCAGCTTGCCTACAAACCAGGCGCTTTCCCGCAGGGTGTCGGGGGCAAACGACAATCCCGTTTTATGTATGGTACTGGTTACAGTACTGTTTCCCGCGAAACGATAGTTAAATAACATGAATCACTATTTAGTTCTGAGTACTTTGTTATTTGTTGTTCGATCTGGATTCTTATTATTTGTTGCCAGTTACCGGTTACCAGTTACCGGGGAAGGCAAAATACAGTCGGCCGTCTGCTATAAAAATCCTGGCGACCGGTAACCGGCGACAGGTAACAGAAACTATCTGGTCTCAATCTCCTTTACCAACAAAGGCGTCTGTACTTCATACAATGATCTTAGTTGCAACAACACCTCAATACATTTTGCTTTGTCGCCAATAGCTGCAATGGCCGATACATCGGATAAGATAGCGCCGATGAGTTTGGCAGCAGCTTCTGACTTACGGCCTTCGGTTAACAGAAAATGATAGATCCTGTTTTTGGCGATGCGGCTTTTATTTACCCGTGTTAATACCGAACGGAAATAAAATTCCAGTGATTGTATCTTCTCCACATCGTCGGCGGCAAAACGCTCCAGGTAATTGGTGGCAAACAGCTGCATGCGTTCACTGGGGTGCTGCGTTAATTTCAGCAGGTACGTAGTGCCATTATCAGTGGTGAAGAATTTGGTGATCAGTTCGCGGCCGTAAGCTTCAATATCAGGTTTCACCGAATCGGCTAATGCAATGAGGGCTTCCGGCGTCCAGTCGTTTTCGGTAAACTGTTCGCGGAAGAACTGCATGGCAAACTGCCGGGTGTCGGCCCATTTGCTATCGAGTAATTTAATGGCGGCGTCTTTTTCGAATTTAATGCGGGGTGCCTGTTGCTTATAAAAATTCCAGCACCAGGTACGCACCTGCAGGTTTTCGTGACCGCCCAGGGCAATTACCTGTGGAATGGTCAGTTGGGCAGGATCGGTATATTTCTCCAGGATCACAAGGCCCACGCCCTGTGCGGCCGCATAGTTACCGTATAATAAGTTTAAGGCTAATTCTTTATTGGCGTTTTGTAAGTAGTTGCCCAGCTCATTGCACAACAAACTGCCAACGTCATCATGCAGCCCTTCACTGGTTTCTTTTCTTAATAAGAAAGGCATCAGCAGGTCGGCTGCTTTCTCTCCAAAACTCCGGTCTTTTTGCGCCAGGCGGGCCATCACAGACCCAATGCCCCTGCGTACAGACCGGAACGGGGAAACGCAGCAAAGAATGATCTCATCCGGATTTTGTAACAGGATGGCTGCATCTATTTCATTCAACAAGGCCAGTCCTACCTCGCGTATCGGTTCGTAAGGGTGTTCCAACAAACCGAACAATACGGCCCGGTTTACCTGCTGTGAGCCTTGTGATTGTTGTTTAAGACGCAGTACCTGTAAGCCGAACAATAACACCGCCGGTACATCGTGCTGCATCAGGTCTTCTATTACTACCAGCGGTACCTGGTGCAGTTCTGAATAAAAATATTCAACCAGCGCCTGGGTAACCCGGCTGATGATGGCCTCATTTTCCGGGGTCATTTCGGTAAAGGCCATGTATTCGGCAATGGCTTTACCAATAACCGCATTCTTTATTTCGCTGGTAAGATTGCTTTTTGCGATCAGCACCAATCCCCAGTTGAAGATCCCGGCATGTGTGGCAAACAACAGGTCCTTTATAAAATCGCTTTGTTGCAGGTATTGCTGTTGGTGTTGACCCGCCCACTCCTTACCCTTATTGCGGGCATCGGCATTGCGCGAATTCAGCAGGGCGATAACCAGGTCTGCATCTGCCTGCTGGCCGGCAAATTTCTCCAGCGTTATTTGTAAGCCAAACGCGGCAGGAATATCGAATGGGGATAATAATAATTTCTTGCAGGCGTATTTATCCAGCTTTCCCTTGATCTCATTCCATTGCGGATGCGCCAGTAAACCACCCTGTGCAAATTCATGGATCTCGTCCATTTGCGCTTCCATCAACAATTGCACATACGACTGGGGCAGTTTGTTCCACAAATGCAAAAATGGCGTACCATTTTCATTTACGGGGGAAGTCGTTGGCGCTTCGGGGGGCGGAGATGCTTGTTCTGCTTCTTTCTTCTTCCCAAAAATGCCGGAGATCTTTTTAAGCAAACCAGTCTCGCCTTTTTTGTCGTTGGTGTTTGCAGGCGGAACGATGTTCCTTCTGTCGGCCAGTAATTCTTCTTCTGATCTGATGCGCCATACCCGTTGGTTCACCAGTTTTAATTCCGGATGCTCACCGCTCAGGATCTGGTGCATAAACACGGCGTGTGCATTTTGCGGGAACTTGGTTTTAACGGTTGTGTAATTACGGCCGTTCCATTTATAAGCGGAGGTGGTATAGGCTTCTTTAAAGTCTGTCGATTTATTATAGGCGATCAAGATACCGGTAGCCAGCTTTACATAATCGAGGCTATTGAGCTCACCATACATTTGCAGGCGGCGGTTCACCCGTTGGCGCAGGTATTTACGCGTTCTTTGCGAATAAGCAAGGCGGCTATTGCCCTTACGTAGTTCGGTATTGGGATTGATCCGGTCTTTTGCTTGTGGCAGATAAACTTCAGCCCTGTCATTGGCAGCGGGAATGGTATGTTTGAAAAACTCGGGGTGCCGTTCAAAGCGCAAGGCCAACATACCCGTAATCTCAAAATCATCTAACAATTCGGCCTGTTTGAACACGGCCCTGATGTGTTTGAAATAAACGGGTTTTAACGGAGCTTGTAATAATAACTTCTTTATAACCGCACGCATCCAGTTCTTTTCTGTGGAGAGGAGGTACAGCGTTTCGAGCCAGTTGTAATGAGATTCCAGGTTAGTGATCCTTTCGTCTGCAATGGCGTCAAGCACACCCGCGTGATTGGCCTCAACAGCTGCTTTTATTGTTTCAGGCAACGACCTAATGAATAGTTTTAGGTGTTGTTCCTTTTCACCGCCTTGTAAGATCCGTAACAAACCGGCACCGGCAATCTTTTTAATTACAGGGGAAGTATGCTCCGCGAAGATCTGTTGTAAAGCAGCTACATTTGTTTCATTGCCACAACGCGCCAGCGCCCAGGTACAACTGTATTGATGAACGAGATCGCCATTATTAAATAACTTAATAATGTATTGCGCTGCCTCTGGTATTTTATACTCACCGGCTTTCCATATAATGCGCGACAATTTCCATTTGGTACGGTGCGAACTTATATTACCCTGGGTGGCATTATACAACCGTTGCAAAATACCCTTGTTGCGCCCTTCGGGCATCGACATAAAACTGGCACCAATGGTAGTTTCGGTATTTAATGTAAAGGTGCTTGCCTGAAGTGCAGCGACAGCGGCGCTGTCAGCAGAATAACCTTTTGAGGTCTTTTCGGCTTCCACTTCATTAAAGATCTTTTCTGCATCTGCCAGGGTAACGGGCACCGGGGTTTTGCTGCCCTCTTTTAGTTTTGAATATCGGCGACCATATCGGAAGTTTACCACGTATTTATCATTACCTACATCACACAGGTCGATCTCATAAACTTTATCGGAGTTACCTTCTTTAAAATAGAGGATACTTTGTTTTACAAGGCGCATGGGATAAGCTACACTTTAAGAGGCAGGTAAGATAGAAAAAAACATTCGATATTACCAACCCTTCCTTTATATTTAATGTGGTAGTTTGTCACTGTGCGTGTGACAAACTACTCATGTAAATGGGTATTGCCAGCCACCGCTAACGAACGAGAGTAACTGTTCCTTTTTCATTGGTAACAGGTCCGTTGTCGAATTGGCGACAAAATAATAATATAGGCGAAAGGGTCTTGTAAGTAATATGAAGATGTTTGGAGGGGAAAATGTAAAACCTAATAGGCCTGGTTAATTTCGTCCCTAAGATATTTCAGACCTTCATTCTCGCTCTTATATAATTCTTTTAATAATTCACGAAACCTTTCTAATCGATAGTTGATAACCTTTTTTAGTTCTTTTGCAGTATCGGGGAGGTGGAATTTATTCGGATTGATGCCAGATCTTTTGCACTGATAAATTACCCATTCTTCAAGGCGGGGTTTAATAATAAGAATAACCTTACTTGTGTTTGCCTGTATAAGTTTTATGGTCTCAAATTTTTCTTCAACAAGCTTGAATTTTTTCAAATGATTGGGTTGAGCAGATCCAGGATCTTCATCTATAATAGCAACTTTTGTGTCAAATTTTTCCAAATATTTGCAAACCTCACCTTTATTATCCTGATGAACTATTTCTTTTTTACTTAAACCTAAAACTTGCATCAAAATTTCATCAGGGTTGCATTCTACGATCGCTTTCTTAATCATTACTTGCCAAGGTTATCTAAATTAAAAAAGGTTCCACTTCCTAATGTGATCAGTTCGTTCATTTGTTCATTGTTACATTCCTCAACGACAGTTTGATAATTTTCCATACGGGTGATAAATACAGAAATATCACTTAAGGGGGTTTGTTCTAAAAGAGAGCCAAGCAGGTAAGGGTTGTGTGTGGAAATAAAGTACTGATTATTCTCATCGTTGGCTATACGTTCTGCAAAATCTTTGACATAAAACGGAAACATATTGCTTTCAGGTTCATCTAAGACAAGAATAGTGTTATTGTTTGTTTCTACAGCTAGCAATAAAAAAATATAGCGTTGCATAGTTTCTGATATAGTTGCATAGGGAAAACTGTACAACTCATCATTTACATCTTTAGCCATATCTATTTCATTTTCCGTAGGCTTTAATACTAATCGAAACCCTTTAGTTCGGAAAAATTCTGAAACCATTTGTTTCCAATCCCTATTGGATTGCAGAATAGAAGGAATATTGTCGCCAAAAGGGGGATTTAAAAAGGGGCGATAATTTATTTCGAAATTTAGAAGACGTTTAAATATATAAGTTCTAAAATTAGATTCTAAAGAACCATGGGGATTTTTAATAGTATTTGAAGCAATGTCTAAATTAAAATGAAGTGAGTTATTACGGTTCTCATACCATTGTTCATTGTTAAAAACAACAGAAGCTGTTTCATACAGAATGCCTTCAAAATTGTTTAGTAATGCACCCTGACTGTTGCGAGCATAACGCAATTTTAGATTTAACTCATCGGTACTAACTTCAATTGTTTGCGTGGAATCAAAATCGTAAAAAAAATCACCCACATTTTTGTATCGAAATATCTGCTTGAAATAATTATCATTTAGGGCATTCAAGGAGAACCAGCTTAAGGCTTCCAGAATATTGCTTTTACCAGAATTATGTTCTCCAATAAATACATTTATCCTATTTGTCTGTATTTCGAAATTTTTTACTGACTTATAGTTTTTTATTGAAAGTCTATGTACCATTGTGCAAATATAAATGTTATCAGATTTCGGTAACAATTAGTCTTAAGTTAATAAAATTCAATGTCAAAGAGATATATTTTAACATAATGTGTGGGCTTTATTGAAGTCTTATTAAAAATAGGACTATTTTTAAAATAATCAAGTCTAATGTAGCGCGGTTAAGCGCTAAGGAATCATGAAACAGGAAGATTTATTGTACTTATTGACTGCAAATCCTGCCATACAAATGCTTCGCTCGCGGAGCGCCCGTTGGTATTTACCCTTTCTTTATCATGTATACAAGGAGGAGAACCGGTTTGTTATCGGGGAAGACATATTAATACAATTATTATCCGAAACACTTTCGCACCAGGAAGACGGGACTGAGGATTTTGAAGAAGCCAAGATCATTTTCGGGGAGGATGAAGAAACCCGCAGCCGCAAATACATCCTGAGCTGGGTGCAGAAAAGAATTTTGCAGGACCTGCAGGATGCGGAAGGCAACATTCAATACCAGTTAAGCGCCCATACCGAAAAAGTTTTTCAATGGACCCTTACGCTGCAGGCGCGTAATCACGTGGGTACCGAAAGCCGGTTTAAATTACTGTTCAACTCCCTGCAGGATATAGTTGAAAAAACAGAAGACGACCGCCCCAAGCGGTTACAGATGCTGAAAGACCGCCGCGCAGAGATCGATAAAGAGATCAAGGCAATAGAACTGGGGGTGGCGCCTGATAACTACAGCAATGCGCAGGTGCAGGAACGCCTGGAGTTATTTACCCGCCTTTGTTATGAACTCATCAGTGATTTCAGGGAGGTGGAGGACAATTTCAAACAGATCCACCGCGCTATTGTTGAACAACATACCAAAGCTGAACAAAATAAAGGCGCCATCGTTGGCTTTGCCTTTGCGGCGTATGATGCCCTTCGTAACAGCAACCAGGGTAAAAGCTTTTACTCGTTCTGGGACTTCCTTATTTCCCGTGCCGGTCAAAGCGACTGGAAAGAACTGACCGAACAATTACTCGACCTCTTAAAAGATCGGGGCATTGAAGCAGATGTTCAATTCCTGGAAAACATAAAATCATTACTGTTAGAGCAAGGTAAAACCGTATACGACGCCAATGATAAGATGGCAGAAAAGCTGAGCCGGATCATTTCTGAAAAAGAAATTGCCCGGCATAAGCGCCTTCGCCACCAGATAGGGAATATCAAGGAATTGATCTTTGACCTGATGGAAGAAGAGGACGTAAAGGCAGGTATTAATTTAGACGAAGGCGTGGAAGTAAAAATGCTGATGGAACGGCGTTTACTGTTTGAACAAAAGAAGGCGGTGGTAGCCGTAAAACAACCCGCAGCAGCCAGCGAAAAGATCGCCGATCCCGAACGCTTTGGCCGCATGATGAATGTTACCCATATTGATAAAAAGAGATTATGGCAAAAAGTAGAGTTTGCTTTAAAAGAAAAGGGAACTGCCACGTTGAAAGAAGTGCTGGAGCTGCAACCGCTGGAGAACGGCATTGCTGAAATTGTAAGCTATTTTAGTTTTCTGCGCGATAAAGCAAGCCGGGTACAGGTGATCCATAATACCAGCGAGCATATTCCGTTAAATGCAGCCGCCACCAAATTTGTAGAAGTACCTTATTTATTATTTAGTAAATAGCCGATATGAGCGCTCAGCAAAGAATATTACCCTATACATCTGTATTTATAAAGCTACTGAAGGGGCCTGTTGAATACGTAGAGAAAACCACCTGGGAAAAGCTGATCCAGTACAAAGTGGAGTTAACCGGCTTTCTGTTGCAATTAGGCCTGGCCCTTGTATTGGACGAACAGGACGGTTATGCCTACTTAAAACACTACCCGTTTGAAGAAGATGAGAACCCGGTATCGTGGATCCAGAGAAGAGCACTTACCTACGAAGAAAGCGTGATGCTGGTATTGCTGCGCGAAATGATGGCCGAGTTTGAAGTAGGCGAAGCCACCAACCGCGAGCTGATAAAAAAGCGCCGGGAAATAAAAGAATACGCCGAGTTGTTCTTTAAAGAAAACGCCAGCCGTGTTAAGTTCCTCAAAGAAATTGACAGGTTGATAGACAAAGCCGAGGAGAATGGGTTCCTGGATAAAACAGAAGCGAATGAACTGGCCGATGAACAAAAGTTCCGCATAAAAAAAATTATCAAAGCAAAAGTGAGCAGCGAAGAGCTGGATCATTTTTACCAGCAATTAGTAAGGGTTAAAGAAGAAAAAGAAAATAAAGGAGAGCAAGATCAATTGGAAGAACAAATGTTAAAAGTTGAAAGTTGAAGGTTGAAAGTTGCCTGAATGTCGGAGTGTCCGATATACTGCAGGCTTCTTTATACTTTGAACTTAAAACTTTCAACCATTAACTTGGAATTATGCAGTTAAGCGTTTTTAGTACTGATAGTCAAAAGAGCGGATTTCGGTTACAATACATGGAAATATTCAACTGGGGAACCTTTGATGACGTGGTGCACAGCATCCGTCCCATGGGTGAAACCAGTTTATTGACCGGCGCCAACGGAAGTGGTAAAACCACTTTTGTGGATGCGCTGCTTACCCTGATAGTGCCAGAGAAGCGCTACCGTTTTTATAACCAGAGTAGCGGTAGTGAAAAAAAGGGCGATCGTACAGAAGAAACATATGTAATGGGGGGCTATGGCTCTATGAACAGCGAAAGCACCGGTTCATTGAAAACCCTGTACCTGCGCGAAAATAAAGACGAAGCCTATAGCATTCTGCTGGCGCATTTTGCCAATGAAGCAGAACAGGCTGTTACCCTTTTTCAGGTCCGATACTTTTCAGGCGGCGATATGAGAAGGTTGTTTGGCATTGCCCATAAAGCCCTGCGCATAGATGAAGACTTTAAACCGTTTGACCTGAATGGCCAATGGAAAAAAGCGCTCGATCAGAAGTACAATAAAGGCAGCCGTAAACAAATTGAGTGGTTCGATGCAGCCAGCAAATATGCCCAGCAACTGGTGCATGTATTAGGGATGCAAAGTGTACAGGCGTTGCAGCTGTTTAACCAAACCGTAGGTATTAAAGTGCTGGGTAACCTCGACGAGTTTATTCGCACCCACATGCTGGAGCCACGGAATATGGAAGAGTCGTTCCAGGACCTGAAGAAACACCTGGCCACCCTGCTGGATGCCCGCCGCAATATTGAAAAAGCTGAAGAACAGATAAAACTGTTACAACCGATAGAGCAGCATTTCACGGCTTATAATAAGTTAAAGAACGAAATTGAAGAAAGTGAGCAGCTGCTGCAAACCGCCAGGATCTGGAACAGCTATACCCGGAATGAATTATTACAACAGGCTATAGAAGAAAGCGACGCCAGCATACATGACATTCAGCAAAAGCAACAGATCGTTAAATTAACCTACGATCAGTTGCAGGAAGAGGAACGAATGATCAAAAACCAGATCGACCAGAACAAGGCCGGTCAGCGCATGCAGCAGCTGGAAAAAGATGTACAGGACCTGGAATTAAAAAAACAGGAAGCCACACAGGAACTGGCCCTGTTTGCCAGCTGGTGTGAGGAATTACACCTGGAAGAAAAACAACCTGCGGACGAAGCCACTTACCAGCGAATAGCCAAAGAGGCCAATCGTAAAAAGCTGGAACTGGAAACCAAACAACGCCTGAACGAAGAAGATGAATATTCGGCCAAGCGCGCCAAAGAAAAATCAGATGCGGATAAGAAAAAGGTAGAAGATGAGTTGAATAACCTGCTGCATAGCAAGAACAACATGCCCTCTAACCTCATCAGTATACGCAAGCAGTTATGCGACGCATTGAACCTCGATCAAAATGAGCTGCCTTACATTGGGGAGTTGATGCAGGTACGGTCAGATTGTTCTGAGTGGCAACCGGCATTGGAAAAGTTATTGCGCACATTCTCGCTTCGTTTGCTGGTGCCGGATAAATACTATAAAAAAGTAAACAAGTACATCAACAATAATCACCTGGGCATGCGGTTGGTGTACGAGCATGTGACCGATAACCCAATGATCCAAAATCCTGAGCGGGATACGGTGTATGAGAAACTGGAGTTTCATCCAGACAGCCCGTTGAGCAGCTGGGTAGAACAACAGATCATCTGGCAGTTTAACCACGTTTGTATTACCGATGAAAAAACACTGGACCGCTACGAAAAGGCGATCACCTTAAATGGACTGGTAAAAAACAAATCGCGCCATGAGAAAGACGACCGGAACGGGAAACACGACCCCAGTAAGTATGTAATGGGTTGGAACAACGAGAAGAAAAAAGACTTTCTGATAAAACGCAGGAATCAGTTTGCCGATCTGGTTGTAAAGGCCAATGAAACGCTGGAGAAATGTAAAAGCAAAGCAGAGAGGCTGCAAAAACAGTTCTACGCCATTACCCGTATTCGCGAACATAAGGGTTTTGCCGACCTGGACATGACAGGTATTCAACGCGGCATACATAAATTACAGGAGCAAATAAACGGATTGCGCAAAGCCAATAAAGAGCTGGATAATTTAAAAGCACAGCTGATAGATATTCAGCAAAAAAGAGATGAAGCGGAAAGTCAGCGTGGTCAATTGTTGATCGATGAAACCAGGTTGAAAGACCGTACACAGCAGTACCAGAAACAACAGGAAGCGCTACAGCCTTTGTTGCAACACGTCAGCGAATCAGATAAAGACGGATTGTTGCAGTTTCAGCAGCAACAGGCTGCCCTGCTTTCGGAGATTACTTTGCAGAACATAGATGAAGTGTACGAAGGGCTGAAAGCAAAACAAACGCGTTTGAATGAAAAGCAACGGGATGAGTTGCATAAAGAAGAAAACCAGCTGAACAAATGTATCAATCGCATCAAGAACCCTTCTACGGAATTAAAAAGTAAGTTCTCACCCGAGTGGGACGGCGATGTACAACACCTGCCTGAAGATGCCGCCTACGCCAATGAATATATCGATTGGTTAGGCAAGCTGGTGCATGAGAACCTACCCAAATACAAACGCGATTTTGAAAGCTTCATCAACGATACCATAACATACAAGATCGGTGGCCTGAATGAAGAAATGGAAAGATGGGAACGTGATATCAACAACAGCGTAACCCGGTTGAACCAGTCGTTGGGTGGCATTAATTTCAACCGCCTGCCCGATACCTATATTCAATTAGGTAAAAGACCAGTGCCTTCGGGAACGGATATCAAAGAATTCAGGGGCCGGTTGCTGGATGCATTGCCACAGGCGGCCAACTGGCAACAAAGCAGCTTTGAAGAAAAATCGAAACACTTTACCCAGAAAGTACAACCGTTGATAGATGAGCTGGATAAAAATGAAAGCTATCGTAATAAAGTAATGGATGTGCGTAACTGGTTTGAGTTCTGGGCCGATGAAAGGTTCCGTAATACCGATGAGATAAAGAAAACTTACCGGCAAATGGGACAGTTATCGGGTGGTGAAAAAGCACAGTTGACCTATACCATTTTGTGTAGCGCCATTGCTTACCAGTTTGGTATTACGCGCGAAGGAAAGAACAGCCGGAGCTTACGCTTTATTGCTGTGGATGAAAGCTTCAGTAACCAGGATGAGGAAAAAGCCACTTACCTGATGGAATTGTGTAAACAGTTACACCTGCAGTTACTGGTAGTAACACCCAGTGATAAGATCGCCATTGTACAAAACTTTATAGCCCACGTACACCTGGTGCAGCGTGTGCAAAACCGACATAGCGTATTATACAACATGACTATTAAGGAATTGAAAGAACAGGTAGCAGAAGCAAATCCGTTATTACAGGAAGGGTAAGTAATTATATGTAGTCATTGTGGGACGTTTCCCAAAAAGACATTCTTTTATCCTGAATCAGGAAAAAAGAATGTCTTTTTCGTTAAATGTGTACATTATTCGCATTTGGATTCTCAACAAATTTCCCATCCGCTAAAAATTTAACTACCAAAGTTTAATGCCGGCGCCTGCTGGCGACTAATTTTTCAGACAATGTTTTTAATTGGCATGGTATGCAGTTTGTGATACGGTGTTATAACCCCTTTTAAATACATACATAAATTCTGCCAGTATGAAAACTCTAATCGTTTTAGGAGCGGCCAACATTTTTTTAGGATTCGCCTCCTTTGTATTAAGTAACCATGTAGAAAAAACGAGAACTATTGAAGATAATAACAGCGTAATTGCAACGCATAAGAGATTTGTCAAGCCGATAAAACATCCCCTCCTTGCAGCTGTCGCCAATTCTGCCTGCAAGAAGCTGGTAAAAATCAAAACAAAGATCCGTATTACAAGGAAAAAAACTACTCTCCCGGTTTTTATAAAAGCCAATGCTGTTGCCGGCACAAAGAACGCAGTTGCCATGCAAAAAGAAACCGGCCTGGATGATTATAATTATATGCAGTTGATAGACAAAGCGGAAAAGCTGGAGGAATATGCAAAATTGAATGGATACAGTACGGAATATGGGTTCCTGATAAATATGGGAATGAAATCGGGAAAGAAAAGATTTTTCGTCATTGATCTGTCATCGATGGTAATAATCGACCGGGGTATTGTGTCGCATGGGCGGGGACGAGAGCCCCAAACCCCTAATAAAACCTATTCAAATGTACCGGGTAGTAATTGTACCTCACTTGGAATATATGAAGTTGGTAAATCAGATACGAGTGTTGGTGGTGCTTCTTATAAGTTGTATGGTTTACAGGAAAGCAATAGTAATGCCAGCAAAAGATCCATCGTATTACATGCCATGGATACTATTCCTGAAAATGAAATGGAACACCCCATATTTCAAAGTAAAGGTTCACCAACTATATCCAATACTTTCCTGAATGAGGTGAGTACGATCATTAAAAAAGATTCGAAACCGGTATTGATGTGGATCTTCGATACCGAAAGAGAAAGCGAGTTGTTAAGCAGCTGTTATTAGTAATTATTAGCCGGAAAGCCATCGAATATCTTCGTTCTTTAAAGAACTTATTCTTGTCGGGCAAGACCCAATCCACTGCATCCTGTTAAAAATCGGTAATCTCCATTATAGCCTTAGCACCTTTCCAATCCAATAAGACTTTTATATAAAAAAGAGTCCCGTTGGTGGGACTCTTTTACAATTTTAATCAACTGATGTTATAATTTAATAAGCTTTAGCGTTTGACTGTTATTTCCTGGTAGGTTATTTTAGCAGGTGTCGTCGATTTTGCTTTGTATGTTGCAAAAGTTTGCGATATTTCAGGACTTTATTGCCGCAAAAACCCGCACTGGAACTGCATTTAATGATTACATCATAATACAGGTTACCTTTGCAGAGTGTCAATCGATTGGGTGGGGGCGAAAAACGGCAACCCCTACCTGTAAATGAATAAGGAAAAAGAATAATATGGAACGGAAGAAAATAGATGTGGACGTTGTGAAGGATGTGCTGGAAGCATTGCTGATAGCGCAACCACATTCCACTTTTGTGCAAAGCCTGTATCAGCAGTACCAGGAACGGGGTGGATTAAGTAAAAAACAACTGGAAGGAATTTATAACAAGTCGCAGAAGGTAAAATCAATTCCCGTTGCCAAGCTGGCCACGCTGGAAGCGATGATATTGAAACGCCCTACCCGGTATAAATCAGCGCCACCCGCACCCAAACCCATGTACGAGAAAGATGAACGCATGGGTCAATTGATGGAAGCCATACTGGCTAAATACCCGGAGCACAAACGGGTTGTTTTTTTGAAAGCTAAATACGACAATAACGAAACGCTCACGCCGGCTGAAGTGTTGGATGTAGAACGTTTCTTTAAAGCACTGAAGTAGGTGGGTTACCCGCCGGCCGGCGGATGGCTCATTTTCTAAGTCTCCTCATCAAAGAACAACTTATAGTATTTCTTCCCACTCATTTCATCAACTCCTTTTTCAATAAGATCGCGGCGGCCATGAATATAGATGTGGAAGTTCTTGTCGAGCTTTAATACCGTTTTGAAAGCGCGTTGTTGTTGTTTTACTGCCGATACGTGAATGGCAAACTCATCCTGGATCTCAAAGTTTTTGGCCGATTCGAAGTTCTTTTTATAGTCCATGAAGGTATCAACCACTTCCTGGTGGTGAATAACTTCGTTGGTAAACTCATCGATACTGAAATTCTCCTTGGTTTTAAAGTATTCCATGGAGCGGTTCAGCATATCTATCTGATCGCTTTTGGATACGTCGAATTTCTCGGGGTATTCATTGGTGATAAAACTCTTGCAGAGGCTGAGGTATTTATCCGTATTGTGATAATCGTCTGCATAGGGTGTTACCTGTAAAAAATCGGTGATCCAGTACTGGGCATCGTTTTGTTTATTGGTAGCATCAACCACGCTTACTTTAAATCCTTCATTGGTGTTGGTGTGAAAGATGAGGCAGCCTTTATCGAGTTTATTGATGTTTACGCCTTCTTCCTGTATCACTTCCCAGCTTGGGCCGTGTTGAAATACTTTCAGAAAGGTTTCTTTGGTTTCTGATTTGAAGATGCCAACGGCTCTTATGAAATCGCCTTCAAAAGGCACATCGTTGAACTTCACTACATACAGCTCCCCTTCTTTTACTTTTACATGTGTTGATTTGCTGTACAGGAATTGGGCCAGTAAAGCAGACTGCTCGGTAAAGCTTTCCCGTTCCTCGAAGATCTTACGAACGAAGGTATACACCTCATTCATATTTACGTCGCTGAGGTGGGTAAAATGGTAAGTCTCATTTTCATTAAATGCCCCCAGGAAATATTTGGTAAGCAGGCCTCTTACCATGTCGTCATTCAGTGTGAGTGGGTTTAAAGAGAGCTTTAATTCTTCACCCCGGGAGGGATTCCCCACTTTATGAACGATCACCTGTTCCAGCTGTACACTATCAATTCCGGTCATAACCTGTTTTTGAGGCCGCGAAGATAAGGTTGGGGAGCTACGGAAATCGACAATTTCGCCAGCTGGCTGAAGATGTTGATAATTTTTACTTATTTAATATCGAAATCGATGACAATTCTTTCGCTGCGGGGGTGGCTTTGACAGGTAAGAATGAAACCGGCGTCTACTTCTTCCTGTTCCAGGGCATAGTTGGTATCCATATCTACCTTGCCTTCAATAAGTTTGGCCTTGCAGGTGCTGCATACCCCTCCCTTACAGGAGAAAGGCAGGTCGGCGCCCTGTTGCAGGGCAGCTTCCAGTACGGTTTCGCCATCATAAGGAAGTTGAAAGTCAAAGGAAATACCATCCAACTTCACGGTGACCTTGCTTATGTCATTAGCGCTTTCTTCATTTCTGCCTTCTGCCCTCTGCCCTCTGCCTTCGGTTTTTTCCCCCGGCGTGGTGAACAGTTCGAAATGAATCTTTTTCTTATCGATGCCCTGTTGTTCCAACCAGCCTTTTACGGTGAAGATCATTTGTTCGGGGCCGCAGATGAAGATGTCATCCATACCGGGCACATCGATGAGCTTATCGCTTAACAGGGATAATTTCTCCTCGTTAATGCGACCGGAATAAATAACCGCTTCAGTTTGTTCGCGGCTTAGCAAATAGTGAATAGCCAGCCGGTTGATGTATATATTCTTTAATGCTTCGAGTTGTTCTTTAAATATTATGCTGTTCCGGTGCTGATTGCCATATACCAGGGTAAATGAGCTGTCAGGTTCAGTGAGCAGGGTGGTTTTAATAATAGAGATCACCGGAGTAATACCACTGCCGGCGGCGAAGGCCAGGTACCTCTTTTTATGAGCTGAACTGAGTTCGGTAAAGAAGGTGCCGGTGGGCGGCATTACTTCCATCACATCGCCCTTTTTGAGCATATTATTGGCCCAGCTGGAGAATTTGCCGTAGGGGGCTTTTTTAATGGCTACGCGTAATTCATTTTCGGCAGGACAGCTACATATCGAATACGAACGGCGAACCTCCTCATTATTTATTACTGTACGTAAGGTGAGGTTTTGGCCATGTTTGAACAGGTAGTCGTTTTTCAGATCATCAGGCACCTCAAATGCGATAGACACACAATCGGGCGTTTCTTTTCTGATATCTGCAATCGTCAATTGATGAAAATGCGTAGCCAAAAGGGCGAATTTTTAGTGAATAACTATGCTTGTTTACGGAGGCCATCAACCAGGATCTGCACCATATTATCTTCCAGCACTTCACCGGCAATCTTCTTTTTACTGCGGTGCCAGCTTTCGATACCACTTACCGCATGCAGCATGATCAACACGGCTGTGGGGGCATCTATCGGTTTTATTTCTCCTTTGCGAATTCCTTCTTCAATAACCAAAGCAATGCGTTGCCGGTAGGCTCGGCGCTGGCTTTGCATGTTCGATAAGTAAGGATCGGTAAGGTGTTTCCATTCCCGGTCGCTTACATATACCTCTTCATAATTGTCCAGCATTTGCTTTATATGGAACCGGAGAATCTCCTGGATCTTTTCAATGGCGGTTTTGTTAGGGTTGGCGTCTACTTCCTCGATGTGCGACATAAAATTATTCGCCGTTTTAAAACAGATCTCCTGTAGGATCTCGGCTTTTGAGCTGATGTGATTGTACAGGCTGGCAGCTTCTACGCCCACATGTTCGGCCAGGTCGCGCATGGAGGTGGCACTAAAACCCTTTTCGCGAAACAGCTTGGCTGCTTTGGCGATAATTACATCTTTCCTTGTACCGTTTCTGTTCCTTTTAATTTTAGCCATATGAATGGGGGTCAAAGATAATAAAATGCTAACAATTGTTAGCGTGATTTACATGATTACGGGTAAAAAAATAAAATTAGCCTACTAACGAGTAATCGGCAATAACACCAAGTGGGCAGTAGTGCTGTAAGCGGGTCATAATCATGGCAGCCGTGGAACGGATGCGGTAGTTAATGTAGTTGAACGCTGTATATATTAGTACCAATCACCAGCGGTCGAATGTTACCAGATGGCGGCAAGTTAATAAATAGTCAGCCAAAACCTGCTGGTTGTTTCAACACATCCAAAATTTCGCGTAGGTTTGCACGCCGCAACCACCTGCTTTCAGCCGGAAGCTGGCATTTGCAGCGGTTTTCACCTATTTCTTCATTAATAATTTAACTATCCACCCGGTGCCGTCTGATAGGGATGGGCTACAGGGGTTAAAATTTTGCTTATGTCTTTGATCGTTGTGGGCACTATGGCCTTTGATGCAATTGAAACGCCTTTTGCCAAAACCGACCTTATTATAGGCGGATCTGCCACTTATGTAGCCTATGCGGCCAGTAATTTTGTTCAGCCTATTCAGCAGATCTCTATTGTGGGATTCGATTTCCCCAATGATGAAATGCAGGAACTGGAAAGAAGAGGTGTTACAATGGAAGGCGTTAAAGTAGTGCCCGACAAAAAATCCTTTTTCTGGAGCGGCCGCTACCACATGGATATGAACAGCCGTGATACACTGGTTACCGATCTGAACGTATTGCTCGACTTTGATCCTAAAGTGCCTGAATCATACCAAAGCGCGGAGTTCCTGATGCTGGGTAACCTGGATCCCAAGATCCAGATGAGCGTGATCAAACAAATGAAAACCCGTCCCAAGTTGATTGTGATGGATACCATGAACTTCTGGATGGAAGCCGCAATGCCCGAGCTGGAAGCTGTGTTGAAAGAAGTAGATGTGCTGATGCTGAACGACAGCGAAGCCCGCCAGTTGAGCGCTCAGTTCTCCCTGGTAAAAGCAGCGAAAGAAATTTTGAAAATGGGGCCCAAATACCTGATCATCAAGAAAGGGGAACATGGCGCGCTGTTATTCCATAAAGACCAGGTGTTCTTTGCGCCTGCATTGCCCCTTGAGGATGTATTTGACCCTACAGGCGCCGGAGATACTTTTGCCGGCGGTTTTATTGGTCATATCGCCCGTACTAAAGACATCTCGTTCGATAACATGAAAACGGGTATTATAGTAGGATCGGCTATGGCTTCTTTCTGCGTAGAGAAATTTGGTCCTCAACGCCTGAAAGAGATCACCCGCGCCGACATCGACAACCGCATTCAACAATTCGTTGAGCTGGTGAATTTTGATATTGAGCTGGTTTGAAGGACAGCCCCCGGTAACTAAAATAAATAGAAACCTCCTCCCGATGCTTCGAGAGGAGGTTTTTGCTTTTTAATGATTTATTCAGGCATACATCAGTTTGCCCTTAGGCTCTGGTATTGTACGCCCAAGAGATAGTGCAGCATCGATCCACTCATTAATTACAACCTGCACGTTTTGTACGGCTTCCATATAGGAGTTGCCATCGGCCATACAACCAGCCAGCTCGGGCACTTCAGCAATAAAGGAATTATCCTCTTTGCTCCAGTATATAATTATCTCGTATTTACTTTCCTTCATCTGATATTAATTTGTACTTAATAATCAATTCCCTTACCTGCTTTACCTGGTAAGGTTTGGCTTTCCCATTTGAAGGCTGAATGTTAATGATCTCTTGATGACTGCCTTTAATTCTTTCTTCGAATTCCAATTTTGATAATATACATTTCAATTCTTCAAAGTCCATATTTCGATCTGAAAAACCAGAAAGCAGTTTCTTCATCAATTTCTCAAATTTACTCATTTTGTTCCGGTTATTATAATGGCTAAATGGTTTTGATTTCCAATGTATAAGCGCTAAAATCTCCTCGCCAGCGTAACAGTTTGCTTAAACTTCTTTTTTCTGCCCTGCGCATTAAACAGTTCAGTTAATACTATGTAAGTGCCGATGGGCAGCTTATTTGATCTGTCGCCTAACCCATCCCAGCGGAAGCGGCCCGTGGCAGATAAAGTAGCACCTTGAACCAGGTAGCGTACCAGCCGGCCGTTGGCATCATAAATACGGATGTTGGCCACAACGCCAGGCTCGGGCAACTGATAATCGATCACCGCAAAATCATTGAACCCATCATTATCAGGAGAGAAAACGGCAGGATTTATAGTTACCTGTCCTTGTATTTGGGCATCACCCATAAGCTGGGAATTGGGATAACCCGGCGTGCCGAAGCCTGTTGTGGATGCGGCCGACGCCCAGTTCGATCTATCCTGCGTTGGGCCATTGTAATTGATCCGCTCCAGCGCAATACCTTCTTCGTCATTGATCAGTCCGAAATGCCAGTTGTGATCATACTGCAATTCATCAACAATAATTCCCTGCATATTTAGCAACACAAGAGTGCCCTTATCATCAGGTAACGACGGAAGCGCTGACAGTTCAATAATTAAATCGGGATCTTTAATAAGGTACTGCTGCTGTAACCAATATTTGTTTTCAGTTAGCACCCGGTATTCACCGGGAAATAATAACCAGGAAGTAGCGTATAACGGCGTAATACCGGTTAACTGACGGGTGCCATTGCGGGTGGCCAGGTAGAGCTGTTTCAAATCGATGACCCGGTTACTGCGGTTGTATATTTCAACATAATCGAACCCATTGGGTGGCGGGTTGAAAAGAATTTCATTGATAACTACGAACTGGCTATCAGCCATAACCGGTAAACCTGCTTTGGCGGTGTTCAACTGGTTTATTGCGTTGCCCGCACAATCTTTTACATGGAGAACGGTTAACCCATAGACCAGTTGGTTATTTAATGTTGTGGCCAGGTTCAATGCCACTTCTGTGCACAAGGGTGAAATAAGGTTGGCCGAAACGGGATGCCCTACACCATTATTAATAGTATAGTTTTCCGGAATTACAGCAGAGTTACTATCCACTGGTTCTTCGAACCATGCTGAAATCGTGATGCTGTCTGTTGTGGTGGTCCTTATCAGAGCCGGTGGTTGTTCATCGGGGTTATTGTAATCCACTGCGTTCTTTTTACCAGGTGTTCCACCGATATTACCGGTACTGGCTTTCCAGTTGTTGGTGCCTGCACAGGGATTTCTGGTATCGATCATTTCCAGCGACCAGCCTCCATCACTCTTGACTGCATTCTGGTACCAGCTGGTATTATAACCAACCGTATGAACCAGTCTGCCATCTGAGGCATACAATGCAATAACATCAGCCTCGTTATTAAGGGAAGGGAAATTGCTTACACCAATGGTTGTACCAAAGCCTGCAAACAGGTCGACTGCACTGTTTGGACAAACAATAACAAAACTATCCGGCTGTAATGTAAAGCCGATGGCAATAGTAGCCGTAGTACTGCCATCGCTTAATTTCCAGTTACGGATATTATAAGCCGTTGTAGAAACGTTCTTCAGTTCAATAAATTCCGCATTAGGTAATTGAACCGGTGGTGAGGGATCGGGCAGCAATTCATCGATGACAACATCGAAGCGATTGGGCAATTGCGCAAAAGAAACTGCAGCAAAAAACAGGCAGCCGAAAAACGGCAGCAAACGTTGAAATACAGGTAGCACCATGGTTATAGACAGTTTTAATACTATCTAAGCAGAGCCAGGCCAAAAGGGGAATAAATGTATTAGATATTAATAGAATAAGCCGGTAGTTGGTCGGATAACTTTAGTTTTTGAGTCCAATACGGTCAAAAAATTAAATTTGGGCATACAACAAATGCGAATTAATTTTGGCCTTCGAAATGCAAGTGATAAAGAAACATACAAAGACTACCAAGACAAGCTCCATACACGGGGAAGGTTAAGGACTACTTTGTATACCAACATATTCAAGAGCCTTCCCCAAAAACGGGAAGGCTTTTTTATTTTAACACGCTTACCTGAAAAAGGGAGTGTTCAACCAAAAAAACAAAACAAAAGGAGCAAAACATGAAAGTTGCGGTTGTAGGTGCCACCGGTTTAGTGGGTACCAAAATGTTACAGGTATTGGCCGAGCGTAATTTCCCGGTTACAGAATTATTACCCGTAGCCTCTGAAAAGTCTGTAGGTAAGGAAGTTGAGTACAAAGGAAAGAAGTTCAAAGTGGTAAGCATGACAGATGCTATTGCCGCAAAACCTGCTGTAGCGCTGTTTTCAGCTGGTGGCAGCACCTCACTGGAGTGGGCGCCCAAATTTGCAGAAGCCGGCATCACTGTTATTGATAACTCTTCGGCCTGGCGGATGGACCCTTCTAAGAAATTAGTGGTGCCTGAAGTAAATGCACATGTACTGAGCGAAGCTGACAAGATCATTGCCAACCCCAACTGCTCCACCATTCAAATGGTTGTGGCTTTGCAACCTTTGCATAAAAAATATAACATTAACCGTATTGTAGTATCTACTTATCAAAGTGTTACCGGTACTGGTAAAAAAGCGGTTGACCAGCTGATGGGTGAACGCCAGAAAGCAGTGAAAAGCGCTAATGGTGAATACCCAATGGCTTATAAATACCCCATTGACCTGAACGTTATTCCCCAGATCGACGTATTCCTCGATAATGGCTATACGAAAGAGGAAATGAAAATGGTGAACGAAACCAAAAAGATCATGGGCGATGATGCTATTCGCGTAACTGCTACCACCGTTCGTATTCCTGTTATGGGTGGCCATAGCGAAAGCGTGAACGTAGAATTCTCAAAAGATTATGAGCTGGGCGAAGTAAAACAGCTGTTGCAAACAGCTCCTGGTGTAGTGGTGGTGGATGACCCCGCTAACCAGCAGTATCCTATGCCAATGGATGCGCATGAAAAAGATGAAGTGTTTGTAGGCAGATTACGCCGGGATGAAACCCAGCCTAATACCCTCAACATGTGGATCGTTAGCGACAACCTGCGTAAAGGTGCTGCTACCAATGCGGTTCAGATTGCTGAGTACCTGATGGGGAAAGGTTTGTTGAAATAAAAACGTAAAAAAGAGGAATGAAAAAGTAAACCTTTAACATTCCTCTTTTTTATTTAATGCTATTATTCTGCACTGTCAAGAGAGCGATTGATGAACTGGATCATCGGCTGCAGGGTTTCGAAGGCCACCAGGGTTTTTTTAACCAGGTCTTTTACAGTGAGCTCGGTATCTTTTACAGATTGCATTGCGATCCAGCTTTTCAGCTTTAAATATTCGGCTGCGGGATTGTCTTTTTCAAACCCCTGAGGCACCCGGCTTAACCCAATGCCTTCTTCCTTGTACAGGTCGCCATAAATAGTGGTGAATTTCTTTGCCTGTACGATCTTCTTAAATTCATCGTAACAGTAGTCTATTTCCTGGCGAACTTTCTTCATTTCAGTGGGCATGGGCATCCAGATACCGCCACCAACAAAGCTTTGGCCCGGTTCCAGATGAATATAATAACCGGCAAAAATGGATTTCCGGCCGCCGCGTTTGATGCTGGCGCCCATATTGTTTTTGTAAGGTGATTTGTCTTTGGAGAAGCGAACGTCGCGGTTAATACGGAACATACTTTTTTTGGCTTCCTGTTCACGTATGGTTTCGTCTTTCAGACCATGTTTATCGATAACAACCTGGATAAACGTTTCAAAGTCCTTTTTGGCATCGTCGTATTGTTTACGATGGGCATCGAACCATGGTTTGTTATTGTTCTTGGAAAGGTCTTTAAGGAATTTTAATGTGGAGGGTTGTAGCATGCGCAAAGGTAGGAAAAACAGCGGGCAAAAGGCAGCGGGCAGAGGGCAGAAAGAAAAGGCAAAAGACAGAAGGAAAACAGTTTAAAGTTGAAAGTTGAAAGGGAAGGTGACAACTCACTATAAAAAAATAAGTGGTGTGAAAGCTAGCCTTTACAATCACACCACTTATTGTCTGCGTTAATTACCGGGCGTTATTTGATCCTGCCCCAGTTTTCACCACTTTTTATGCGGTACATGGTCATCTCGGAGACGCCAAATTTTTCCGCTAATTTTTTAATGGTGATCTTCCGGTTCTTGTCGTTGAGGATCTTTTTAATGCCTTGAACCTGCTTCGCATTCAGCTTCAAGCCTTCGGTTCTGTTTGCCTGTACTTTTTTGTAGGCAATTTTTGCGGGGCTGTGTTGCTGATGTTCAATCATTTCTTCAAGTGTAGCCCATTTCAGGTTCTTCACTGCGTTGTCAAGCTTATTGTGATTGATGTGAATCACATACTTGTTTTTAAGTGAAGCTTTCTTCAGAAATAACCGGGCAATCTCACGGTGAATGTACAGAGTACCGTTGTTGCCTGGACGATGGAGGTTCAAAGTTCTGTAACCGGTAGTTAAAGAACCCTGAAGAAGTTTACCGTCTTCAACAACGTCTTCTGTGTAGCTGGCTATGCGTCCCATGGAGGATAACGCATACTTTTTACGGAGGTGTTTCCAGCCTGGAAACTGTAGTGGTTTCCACACCTCGTTGGGGAGTTTTTTTATCATCGCCTTTTCCTTTTGGCTAAAGTTACAAAAAAACAAATGTGAAATTCAAACAATTGATAAGAATCATATCAATGATGTATAAGGGACAGGAATTCGGCTTCGGTTATAATCTTGATTGATGTTATTTTTTTGGCTTTTTCGAGCTTACTTCCTGCCTCTTCTCCCGCTACCAGATACGTTAAATTGGCACTAACACTGCTTAGAATCTTGCCTCCGTTAGTTTCAACCATGGCTTCGGCGTCACTTCGCTTGAGCGTGGGCAAGGTGCCCGTAAATAAAAACGTTTGGCCGCTCAGGTTGCCTCCCGTTACCAGGTCTTTTTTGTCGTTTTTCAGCTTCAGGCCCAGCTGTTCAAGCTTTTGGAGGGTAGCTATATTGTCCGGATTTTGGAAAAACTGATGTACACTGCCAGCCACTTTTGGCCCAATATCCTCAAGGTTTTGGAGCTCTTCAAGCGAATAATCCTTTAAATCTAACAAATGCTTAACCGAATGGGCAAGCGTTTTTGCGGTTGTTTCCCCTACGTAACGGATACCGAGGGCATATATCAGCCGGTGTATGGGCTGGGCTTTGGAATTTTCAATAGCGGTTTGCAGGTTGGTGATGCTCTTCTTGCCAAATCCTTCTAACGTCCCGATGTTATCAAATGGCAGCTCGTATATGCCTGGTACGTCTTTGAGAAAACCTAGCGCAAAGAATTTACGAATGTTTGCTTCTCCAAGCCCTCTGATGTCCATGGCATCTTTGCTGGTAAAGTGAATGATGCGTTCCACCACCTGGGCCTCACAGTTGATGTTGCTGCAACGCCAAACGGCCTCTTCTTCGGGCTTTTCGAGCTTATCTCCACACACAGGGCAGTGGGTAGGGAACACAATCTTTTGTTCATTACCGGTTCTCAGTTCGGGCAGTGATTTAACAATGTAAGGGATCACATCGCCGGCCCGTTCAACCAGTACCGTATCGCCTATCATCAGGTCTTTGTCTTTGATCACTTCTTCGTTAAACAGTGATATAGAACCTACTGTAACACCACCGATTGGTACGGGATCGATCTTGGCAACAGGGGTAACCGAACCGGTACGGCCAACCTGAAATTCAACGGCCCTTAATTTACTGGTAGCCTGACGTGCCTTGAATTTATAAGCAATGGCCCAGCGCGGGTGATGGGTGGTCATACCCAGCACGTCGTGCAGGTGAATGTCGTTCACTTTTATTACCATGCCATCTATCTCGTAAGGCAGGTCATCGCGTTGTTGCTCAAATTCATGACAATAGGCAATTACCGCTTCAATGCCATTCAGCACTTTCTTTTCTTTCAACGGGCTGCGGAAGCCAAGTTCCCATAACATGGTCAGGCAACCGCTGTGGGTATTCAGTATAGGATCGACGTCTTTACCGGGTAACTGGGTATAATGACTTACATGGTATAAAAAAGCTTCCAGGTTTCGTTTACTCACCTCCTTTGGGTCCTTTATGCGCAAAGTGCCGGCGGCCGCATTGCGGGGATTGGCCAGTGGCGGCAGGTTTTGTTCGGCCAGCTGGTCGTTGTACTTCTTGAAGTTTTGTTTGGTCATTAACACTTCGCCCCTGATCTCTAACTGCTCGAGACCATATTTTGAGATGGCTGCAGATAATGGGATAGACCTGATCTGTTTTATGTTGGTTGTAATGTCATCGCCCTGTACCCCGTTGCCCCGGGTAGCACCGCGTGCCAGCATGTCTTTTTCAAATATCAATGAAATACTGGCCCCGTCGAACTTGGGTTCTACACAATATTCCAGCACGTCTACTTTGGCCAGTTCCCTTGCCCGGCGGTCGAAGTCAACCAGGTCATCGGCGTTGTACGAGTTATCGAGCGATAACATAGGCACCAGGTGCGATACTGTTGGAAACTCTTTGGTAAGCTCTTTAGCTACCCGCTGGGTAGGTGAATCAGGTGTACGTAATGCTGGGTTCTCCGTTTCCAGTTTCTCGAGTGCCTTATATAGTTGGTCGTATTCGAAATCGGCAATCAAAGGATCGTTCAGGATATAGTACCGGTGTTCATGGAAACGCAATGCATCCCGCAGTGACTCAATGTCTTTGTCGGTTATATGACCTTGCGAGTTCTTTTCCATTAAACCGGTAGTCAGCTTTTGTAAAGCTTTTGTTTGGTCGGGAGAATACATAAGTATGTTATTACTGTTTTATGCGAAGTTAAATCAATGCCCTGTTTCACAGGCCGGTCTTTAGTCACCCACTGGAGCGTCACGGATATTGATAAAAATCAATTAGTACATGCGCCCCAGCCGGCAAAATAGCCCCTTTTATTCAAAAAAGGCCATATGACCATGGCCTTAACAGTTATAAAACTAATTAACAGGCAACGAGTTGCGGCTGGGCCTGGGTTTCATAAACAGGTATGGTATTTGAAACATGTCCGTGGTCAACAAGTGGAGTAAAAAATTAACAACCGTTCGGGAGTGAAACAATCAGTATATCTTTACGCAATAGATGATCACCGCCTTACCGGCCCCGTCCCGTTTGTTGTAATTTGCCAGTTGTAATTTGCTTGATTTTTCAAATCTGCCTGTTGACTGATCATGACAGGTTTTATGTTTATATCACCAATTTCTTAACCCTGACAATCTGCTTATAGCCATGGGAACAGCATTACAAAGAACCATTACTCAATTACGCTCTGAAGACCGTGAGTTTTTTCAGATCGCTATCTCTGTTGACTGTGTAATTTTTGGTTTTGACAAAAACGAGCTGAAAGTATTACTTATTAAATCCGACCTGGAAGAGTTCAATAACCAATGGTCATTACTTGGTGACCTGGTACGCCCCGATGAGAACCTCGATACCGCCTCATACCGCGTATTGAAGCACCGCACTGGTCTTGATGATGTTTATCTTGAACAGGTATATACTTTTGGTGAGGTAAGCCGGCACCCTGCCGGGCGTGTTATCAGCACCGCCTATTATTCACTGATCAATATCAAGGACCATCAACCCATGCTAACAGACAATGAGTTGCACTGGCATCCGGTAAATGAGATCGCTAATCTTGCGTTCGATCATAAGACCATCCTCGACACCTGTTTGGAAAGGCTGCAATCAAAAATTGAAGAACATCCCATCGTTTTCAATTTGTTGCCCGAAAAGTTCTCTCTCCGCGAATTACAAAACCTGTATGAAGCCATTCTGGGTGTAAAAATGGACCGCCGTAACTTCCGTAAGAAGTTCTTCCTGATGAACTGGCTGGAAGATATGAATGAACTGGAACAGGATGTTCCACACCGTCCGGGAAAACTATACCGTTTTAATGCCGCCCGTTTTTCAAATGGGAAGAAGACCCAAACCCCTGTGCCTGTACTATAACCCAACATTATCGAAAAATAAGGTGATTACTATCAATATTTAAAAGCTGCATAATATGCAGCTTTTTTTTGTTGCGAGTGTCTTGTTTAAAGAGAGTCACACTATTCTTACTATAAATCTGGTACATGCGTGTCAGTGTCCCTGGCCATGTAACTGTATTACAACTTCTTGTATTAAGGCTGTATTCTGTAGCAATTAAGTTTCGGAAAGCATTGACTGGAGCGGGTTTTATTTTTTGGAGTCTAAGAAATTAAGTATAATTGTGTATAGGTCACACATTGGTATCATTGTTTCTTAACCAATAACTACTTCTATTATGCCCTCAAAACGATTGCTAAAGGCAACACTGCCTTTATTATTTGCTATTTATTCTATCTCCGCCTATTCTCAAACAAAACAAATTACGGGTAGTATCAAAGACAGCAAGGGAACCGGTATTGCGGGGGCCTCTGTTGTTATTAAAGGTTCCAAAGGTGGAACCACTACCAATGCCGAAGGGATCTTCAGACTGGCAGTTCCCGAGGCAACCAAAACGCTAACCGTTAGTGCGGTTGGTTTTACCGCCATGGATGTGGATATTTCCACAAACACTACTGCTGACGTTACCTTAGTTGAAAGCAACGCCAGCTTGAATGAAGTGGTTGTTGTTGGTTACGGTACGGCAAGAAAACGTGATCTGACAGGGGCTGTATCTTCGGTTACGGCCAAGGAATTTAACAAAGGACAGATCAATACACCTGAACAGTTATTGCAGGGTAAGGTACCAGGCTTGCAGATCACCAACAGTAGTGGTCAGCCGGGTGGACTTACCATTGTAAAGATCAGGGGTAACAACTCCATCAGAACGGGTAACACCCCTTTGTATGTAGTAGATGGGATCCCATTGGATGGAAGAACTGCCCGTCCGGATTTTTCACCTTCCGGTGTAGGTGCCACACCCGCGAGTGACCCCCTCACTTTTATAAACCCCAATGAAATCTCAGATGTACAGGTATTAAAAGATGCCTCTGCTTCTGCGATTTATGGATCTCGCGGGGCAAACGGGGTTGTATTGATCACTACTAAAAAGGGAACTCCGGGCGTAATGAAGATCGATGCCAATGCATCGGCCGGTTTTAGTGATGAAATGAGGAAGATAAAAGTGCTGGACGCAGGCGGGTACCGCGCTGCGCTGGCTAAGTACAACGCTCCTTTATCTGATTCGGGTGCCAGCATCAATCCATTTGATGAGATCCTCCGGCATGGTTTCACACAAAACTATTCACTGGCTTTCAGCGGCGGAAATGACAATGGCCGTTACCGCGCTTCTTTCTTTGCAGGCGACCAGGACGGTATCATTTTAAAGACCAACCTAAAAAAGTATACCGGGAACTTTAATGGGCAGTATAAATTTTTCGATAAAAGGTTAAGTATTGACTTTAGCGCTACAGCTTCACAGGTTATGGAACAGGTGGCACCCATTTCGCAGGATGCGGGCAGTAATGGGAACCTGATATCACTGGCGTTGATCTGGAACCCAACATTGCCATTGAAACACAGCGATGGAACGTATAACCAGGCAAACCCCAGCGGCCAGGTTAATCCGCTGGCTATATCAGACGCTTATAATGACTATGTAAACATTACTACCCTGCTGGGAAATGTAAACGCTGGTTACAAGTTTACCAACTGGCTGGAATACCGGTTCCTGTACGGCCTTAACTACGGCCGGGGCGACAGAAAGGGTGAGATCCAGGGCTGGATAAAGGGTACCGGCGGCGATGCCGACGCAAAAGGGCTTGCCGCAGTATACGGAAGAAATTTATCATCACAGACAATTACCCACACCCTTAATTTCAACAAAGACCTCTCCGACGATTTTACCCTGAATGCATTGATAGGGTACGAATACTGGAAAACCAATTACTGGGGCAATACCACCTATGTATATGATTTTCCTTACAACCTTACGCAAACCAGCCGCACAGGAATACATTACTATGATAATATGGCTGCAGGAAAACAGGGTAACTTACAGGCCGCTTCGTTCCGCGATCCGCTGGTTGAAATTCAAAGTTACTTTGCCCGGGCGATCCTGGGATTTAAAGACAAATTTAATTTAACCGCTACCATTCGCCGGGATGGCTCAAGCAAATTCGGTTCCAATAACAAATATGCCAACTTCCCTTCAGTTGCTGCATCCTGGACAGTGAGCAGTGAAGATTTCATGAAGGACCTGAAGGTCATCAATTTTCTTAAAGTACGGGTAGGTTATGGTGAAACAGGTAACCAGGAATTCCCGGCCAATGCGGCACTCGACGTATACCAGTATACTAATAATGGTACTTTATCAACGCTGCATTTTGGCAATCCCGATCTGAAATGGGAAACAGTAAAGTCTATCAATGCCGGTGTCGATTTTCAGCTGATGGGCGGCAGGATCTATGGGTCAGTTGATTATTTCAACAAGAAAACAACCGATCCTATTATCCTGAAAACAATTTCGCAACCCTTCCCCGGGGCCAGCCAGTATATAAATATTACGGATGCCTATGTTAGGAATAATGGGGTGGAAGTTAGCCTTGGTGCAGATATCATTACCAATAAGGATTTTACCTGGAGTGCCAACGGAAACGTAACCTTCCTCAAGAACAGGTTTGTGTATCCGCAGGCAGGAACGGCTCCTTATTTATTAACAGGTGCCTTGCATGGTCAGGGAACCAGTGGTGCCTATTCTGAAGCCATTGCCAACGACCAACCTTTAAACGTTTTTTGGCTGCCCGTGTTTTTGGGATTTGATAAAGATGGTATAGGTACTTATAAAAATAATGGAACGCCCGAATATGTGGCTGATCCTAACCCCAAAGCATACATGGGTTTCAATACAGATATTGGGTATAAAAAATGGAATTTGAATCTGGGGGCGCATGGCCAGTTCGGCAACAAGTTGTACAACAATACGGCCATGAGCGTACTGAACATTTCAAATATAGTTGGCGGCCGTAATATAGCCGAAGACCTGCCCAATTCTGCAGAGAATGTTGCCAATAACATTGCCACCTCAACCCGCTTCCTCGAAAAGGGCAGTTATGTGAAATTACACAACGCCAGCCTGTCGTATACTTTTGGCAATATTGGTAACCAGGTAAAAAATCTGCGGGTATCAGCTACCGTAAATAACGTCTTTGTGATCTCAAAATACAAGGGCTTCGATCCTGAAGTGAATGTTGATAAAGCATTGAATGGAGTACCGTCACTGGGTGTTGATTATATAGGTTACCCAACCCAAAGGACCTTCTTATTAGGTGTAAGCTTTCAATTATAACCGTAACTTAAACTAAACAAAATGAAACTTAAATATATATCGATACTCGGGTTGGTGACTGTTATGGGTTGTACGAAGCTGGACCAGAAACTGAATGATAGCTTTACCACCGGTGCTCAAAACGCTGACGTAAATTCCCTGCTCAACGCAGCCTATAACAGCATGAATGGGCTGATGCACGCGCAGGACCAGTTATTCTCCTTACAGGAAACAACCACCGACGAAGCATTGATCCCTACGCGGGGCGGTGACTGGGACGACAACGGTGTTTGGCGGGTGTTACATGCCCATACCTGGAACGTGATACATGCCCAGTTTAAAAGTGTGTACAATGGCCTGGGTGGCTTGCAAAGTGCAGCCCTCACCGTGCTCGCAGCTAATCCCAGTGCCGGTCAGCGGGCAGAAGCATTGTTCCTGCGTTCCCTGTCACAGTTCTATTTGCTCGACCTGTATGGCCAGGTGCCTTACCGGGAAATAAATGCCTACAACAGCCTTGAGCCTGCTCCGGTAATGACCCCGGCACAGGCCGTGGATACACTGGTGAATACTTTGACGGCCATTATTCCTCAGTTATCAGCCGCCAACAAACCATATAAAGCCAGCCCCGATGCCGCGCGTTTTTTGTTAATGAAAGTGCTGTTGAATAAAGGCGCCTTTCTGAATAAACAAACGCCCACTTTTGATAATGCCGATATGCAACAGGTGGTTGCCCTGGGCACAGCTATACAGGGCGGAGGTTATTCGCTTACCCCCAATTACTTCGATAATTTCGGCCCTACCAATGCAACCACCGCCAAAGAATCGATCCTCTCCTGGCCAAATTCAGGAGCCGCTACCAATAACGGTATCAATAGCGGCGGCGTAAATGCCCGCTGGATGATGACCCTGCACTATAACTCCTGGGATAAGAACAACACCTTTGGCAGCGCCGGCTGGAATGGATTTACTACCGTAGCTGATTTTTACAATACGTTCGGTACAACTGATTCCAGAAAGGGTGGCGTTGCTTACACCGGTGTAACTGATTCATCAGGATTAAAACCTGGTCTGGTAGTGGGCCAGCAGATGAATGAAGCCGGAGTGGCTATAAAAGACCGCCAGGGAAATCCGCTTTCGTTTACACCGGATGTAAACCTGGTAGAAATTGACAAAGGCCGGCTTGAAGTAGCAGGTATCAGGGTCGTTAAATATCCGCCCGATTATAAAGCTTACAGCGGTGGCAATCAAAGGAACCAGTTACAGATCTTCCGCTATGGCGATGTGCTGTTAATGATGGCAGAAGCTAAATTGCGACAAACAAATGCCGATATGGGCGCCGCACTGGTGTACGTAAACGAACTAAGAGCCGCCCGGGGAGCTACTCCGCTGGCCACTATCACCCTGGTAAATGCGAATAACGTATATGACCCTACTACCTTACTGGCCGAAAGAGGCCGGGAATTGTATTTTGAAAGCTGGCGCCGGCAGGACCTCATCCGCTTTGGCGTATTTCTGAAACAATGGGCATTAAAAGCTGCTGACGCCGATCCGCAACGCAATCTCTTATTCCCCATTGCCCCCGACGAATTACTGGCAAATCCTAATTTGAAACAAAATCCAGGCTACGCTGAATAACTTTAATGCTTAAATTTATTGTAATCACAAAGGTCATTATTCAATAATGGCCTTTGTGCTTTCATTGTCCCTGAAGAACACACCCATTATATTCGATAATATTAATATCTGGATGTATTTAAAAAGATTGCTTGGCTGTTTGCTCACAGTAGCTGTTTGTTATTCCTGTAACAACAAAAAAGACACCTCCTCAACCCTTTTTGAACTGGTTGAAAACTCCGGTATTAATTTCAATAACCAGGTGGTTGACCAGGAATATGACAACAGCTTTTTGTTCCGCAATTTTTATAATGGCGGCGGTGTAGCTATTGGCGATATCAATAATGATGGTTTGGCCGATGTACTGCTTACTTCTAATATGGCGGAAAACAAGCTCTACCTCAATAAAGGTGATTTCAAATTTGAAGACATTACAGCCAAAAGCGGTATGAAGCAGGACAGCATGTGGAGCACCGGGGCCGTAATGGTAGATATTAATAACGATGGCTGGCTCGATATGTACGTGTGTAATTCGGGTCACATGAAAAACGGCAACCGGCGGAATAAACTTTATATTAATAATCATAATCTCACCTTTACAGAATCAGCCGCTCAATATGGACTGGCCATTTCAGCGTATACCACGCAGGTTTCTTTTTTCGATTATGACCTCGATGGCGATCTGGATTGCTTTATGATAGACAACAGCCCCATGCCGGTTAATACGCTGGGGTATACCAATCGCCGCGATCTGCCCGCCAGCGAATGGCCTGTAGCTGCCTTTGTAAAGGATGGCGGTGATCACTTATACCGGAACGACAATGGCCATTTTACCCAGGTAGATAAAGAAGCAGGCATACACGGTACCTTAATGAGTTTTGGCCTTGGCGTTTCCGTAACAGATATCAACAACGACGGCTATCCTGATATTTACGTAGCCAACGATTCATACGAGCGTGACTATTTATACATCAATCAACGCAACGGCACCTTTAAAGATGAAATGGAAAAATGCATGAAGCAGAACAGCTTTTCCTCGATGGGCGCCGATATAGCCGATATTAACAACGATGGATATGCAGATATTTTCACCACCGACATGCTGCCCGATAATGACTACCGCTTAAAAACCCTGGGTGCATTTGATAATATTGATCAGTATCGCAATAAGTTGAACATAGGCTTCTACCACCAGTACATGAAAAACTGTTTGCAGATAAACAATGGCAATGGCACTTTTTCCGACGTTGCCAATTACAGTGGTGTTTGTGCCTCCGACTGGAGCTGGGGTGCTCTGTTGTTCGACGCCGATAACGATGGCCTGAATGATATTTATGTATGCAATGGCGTGAACCGCGATGTGACCGATCTTGATTTTATGGACTTCTTCGCCAACGACGTCATTCAAAAAATGGTGTTAACCGGGCAAAAAGAAAAGGTAAATGAAGTACTGGAGCATATTCCCAAAACACCCGTCATCAATAAAGCGTTCCGGAATTTGGGCAATCTGCAGTTTGCCGATGCAGGCAAAGAATGGGGATTTACCCAGCCTTCTTTTTCAAACGGCGCTGCCTATGCCGACCTTGATAATGACGGTGACCTTGACCTGGTGATCAATAATATTAACGGGCCGGCTTTTATTTATAAGAACCGGGCCAGGCAACAGCATAGCAATCATTACCTGAGTGTGTTACTTAAAGAAGGCAATCAAAACACGTTTGCGATAGGAAGTAAAATAACCGTACATGCCGGTGGTTCCATTATAACCCGTGAAGTAGTGCCAAGCCGGGGTTTTCAATCGTCCATGGATTATAAACAGGTGGTAGGTTTAGGAAAAAAGACAGCAATTGATTCGATGGTCATTATGTGGCCAGATCGTTCTATAGAAACTATTGTACATCCGGCCATAGATACGCTACTGGTGTTTACCAAAGCCAATACTATTAAAGGTCCCCTGCCTGATACGCTGCAAAACAGGGGAGGTCTGTTCACGCTGGCACCCAATACATTTGAAAAGCATGTGGAGGATGATTATGTAGATTTCTATTACGAAAGAAACATTCCTGAAATACTTTCCCGCGAAGGGCCCAAAATAGCTACGGCCGATGTTAACGGCGATGGGTTAATGGATCTGTATATTGATGGAACAAAAGACCATCCCGGGCAATTGTACCTGCAGCAAAAGACCGGTGGGTTTATTAAAAAGCAGGAACCGCTTTTTATGCAGTTCAAAGATTTTGAAGATGAAGCGGTCTTATTCTTCGATTGCGATAAAGATGGCGACGTTGATTTGTTTATAGGGCCGGGGGGCAATAATTCTCCGCCTTATAGCCGTGAAATGCAATGCCGCCTGTTTAAGAACGATGGCAAAGGAAATTTCACCCTCGATGCCGCCGCGTTTAAAAGCGATGGCATGAATACGGGGGTAGCCATTGCCAATGATTTTGATCACGATGGGGACCTTGACCTGTTTGTAGGCAGCCGAAGCACCCCCGGTAATTATGGCGTTACACCTGCCAGTTATTTGTTTCAGAACGATGGCCAGGGCCATTTTACTGATATCGCAAAAACAAAGAACCCCGATATTGCTAATATTGGTATGGTTACGGGCGCTGTATGGGCCGATGTAACAGGCGATACCAGTAAAGAACTGGTAATAGTTGGTGAGTGGATGGTACCCCGCATTTTTTCATTTAATGGCGATCATTTTATAGAAGTAAAAAGCCATCTCGGGGAATTATATGGCTGGTGGCAAACAGTAACAGCTGCCGATATAAACCATGATGGCAAAACCGATCTCGTATTGGGTAATGTAGGGGATAATTTTTACCTGCATCCCGATGCGGCCAACCCGGTAAAATTGTGGATCAATGATTTTAACAGCAATGGGTCAGCGGATAAAATACTTACCCGCACGGTAGACAAACGCGATGTGCCGGTGTTTTTGAAGCGCGAAATGCAGGATGAAATTCCTTCTATAAAAAAGGAGAACCTGAAGCATAAGGATTATGCGAAAAGATCTATCCAGGAATTGTTTTCCAAAGAAATGATGGACAAAAGCAGGGTGAAGCTATTTAACTATTCCAAATCGTGCGTGGCCGTCAATAAAGGCAACGGGCAGTTTGCCATTCAGCCATTGCCCTACCAGGTACAACTATCAGTGATGAATGCTATTCTTTGTGCCGATGTAAATAAAGATGGATTTACCGATCTGGTATTGGGTGGAAACAGATCAGGCTTTCCGCCCCAGTTTGGAAAACTGGATGCCAGCTATGGTGATGTATTGCTCAATAATGGCAAAGGCCACTTCACCTGGTTGCCGGCCAGGCAATCGGGCCTGCTGGTAGATGGGGAGGTGCGCGACATTACCCTGATACCCGCCACAGGAGTTAATTATGTATTGTTTGCAAGAAATAACGATTACCCGGTTTTATACAGTATAAAAAAGTAAACAGCGAATTGTAAGTTATGATCAGTAGTAAACAATGGGCAGGCTTTTGTTTGATGATGGTATGCATACCTGTTTTTTTTGCATGCAACAGGGGAAATAAACAACCTCCGTTGTTTGAGTTGCTCGATGAAAGCAGTACCGGACTCCATTTTACCAATACCCTTACGCCCAGCGATTCGTTTAATATTTTTCACTACATGTACTACTATAATGGCGCAGGTGTTGGTGCCGGTGATTTTAATAATGATGGATTGGTGGACCTGTTTTTTGCCTCGAACATGGAGCAGAATAAACTATTCGTAAATACCGGAAAGCTTCATTTTAAGGAAGTAACAAAAGAAGCCGGTATTCCGCAAGACCATGGCTGGAGCACAGGGGTTTCCGTTGCAGATATAAACAACGATGGCCTGCTGGATATTTATATCTGCCGCGTAGGCAATTATGGTCCATTGAAAAGCCATAACCAGTTTTTGATCTGTACGGGAATCGATAAAAATGGTGTGCCGCAATATGTCGATAAAGCAAAGGAACTGGGGGTTGACTTCAGCGGGTTCAGTACCCAGGCTGCTTTTCTCGATTACGATATGGACGGCGACCTGGACCTGTATTTGCTGAACCATTCCGTTCATGCCATCAGTAATTTCCGGCCCCGCAAAGAATTTGTGGGTACGTATGAAACCCTCTCGGGCGACCGCTTATTCCGCAATGATGCCGGGGTTGATGGGGCGCCCAAATTTACTGAGGTAACAAAAACATGCGGCATTAACAGCACCGTCATTGGGTATGGGCTGGGTATTGCGGTGAGCGACATCAACCTGGACGGGTACCCTGATGTGTATATAGGCAATGATTTTCACGAGAACGATTACCTGTACATCAATCAGCACAATGGCACATTTAAAGAAGACCTGGGCAGGTGTATGATGCATACCAGTCAATACAGCATGGGCGTTGATATTGCGGATGTAAATAACGATGGGTATTCAGAGATCATTTCCATGGACATGTTGCCTGCTGACCCCTACATATTAAAAAGATCACTGGGCGAGGATGCGTATGACCTGTACAACGAAAAAATAAGGATTGGGTATAACTATCAGTACACGCGTAATAACCTGCAGTTGAACGATCGAAATGGTACATTCAGTGAAGTCGGCTTGTATAGTGGTATAGCTGCTACCGACTGGAGCTGGGCAGCCTTGTGGATGGATTTTGATAACGACGGCATGAAAGACCTGTTCGTGTCCAATGGTATCCCCAAGCGCATGAACGATATAGATTTCATCAATTATATCGGCAACGAAGAAATTCAAAATAAGCTACGCACCAATAAGAGCGACGAAAAAGACCTCGCCCTTACGGATAAATTCCCCCAGATAAAAATTCCCAACAAGTTCTTCAAAAATACCGGTAACCTCGCCTTTGCCGATCTGGAACAACAGGTAGCAGATGATAAACCCACCTTTTCAAATGGCGCTATTTATGCGGACCTGGACAATGATGGCGATCTGGACGTGGTAGTGAACAACATCAACGACCCGGTAATGTTGTATGAGAACAAAAGCAACGACAAGCACGACAAGGCTTATGTTGATCTCAAACTAAAAGGCCCTGCTGGTAACGTCAATGGAATTGGAGCCAAGGTGGTATTATTCGGCAACAATCAATTATACCTGTACGAAAAGCAGGCCGTGCATGGGTTTATGTCGGCCATGGAAATACCTATGCATATTGGTCTCGACAAAATAAAACCCGATTCGACATTTTTGGTCTGGCCCGATAATACCTATCAACGCATCAACCTATCTACAAATAAAGGGCAACAGGTATTAACCTGGCAAAAGGGGCTGCCGGCATTCGATTACAAGACCATAACATCCTATAAAAAGAACCCAACAACGCATATTACCAACATAACCGACAGCGTGCGGTTGGATTACCTGCATAAAGAAAATCATTTTGCAGATTTTGATCGCGAGCCGCTGATCCCACATATGATCTCTACCGAAGGCCCTGCCCTGGCAGTGGCTGATATAAATAATGATGGCTTGCAGGATGTTTACCTCGGCGCCGCCAAATGGGAAAAGGGTGCCGTGTATTTGCAAAAGACCGGCGGTACCTTTTACCGGACCCGGCAGCCCGGTCTGGATAACGACAGCACCTATGAAGATGTGGATGCCTGCATTACAGATGTGAACAACGATGGCTTTCCTGACCTGGTAGTAGCCAGTGGCGGGAACGAATTTTATGGTAACGATGAACACCTGCAGCCCCGCGTTTACCTGAATGATGGCAAGGGACAATTCACCAGGCTGCCCAATGCATTCACCGGATTGTATGAAACCCTTTCGTGCATAGTGCCCTGTGATTTTAATAAAGATGGTTTTGTTGACCTGTTTATTGGCGGCCGGGCCATGCCCTGGGCATATGGACAAATACCCCATTCCTATCTATTACAAAACGATGGCACCGGCAAATTCAAAGATGTTACATCGGCACGTACTAAAGACCTGGGCGAGGCGGGTTTTGTAACCCGCGCCGTTTGGTTCGATTTGGATAAAGACGGCGATCAGGATCTCATCTGTTCATTTGAATGGGGTGGCATAGACGCCTGGATAAATAACAATGGCCAGTTTACCCGAAAAGCGCTTACTGATAAAAAAGGCTGGTGGAATTTTGTTTTGCCCTGCGACATCGATAACGATGGTGATATTGACCTGGTAGCAGGCAATCTGGGTTTGAACAGCCGCCTGAAGGCTTCGGATAAAGAGCCTGTTCGGTTATACTACAATGATTTTGATGACAACGGTAAAAAGGAACAGGTGTTAACCTATTATGTACAGGGAAAAGAAATACCGTTTGCCAATAAATCGGAACTGGAAAAACAAATGCCTGTTTTGAAGAAGAACTTTTTATATGCCGAAGACTTTGCGAAGGCACGGTTGAAAGATCTTTTTCCGGCCGATAAACTGAATGCGGCTGAAGTATTAACCGCCAACTACTTTTATAATGCCATTTTGATCAATGATGGCCATATGCAATTCACCACACAGGCGCTGCCCTGGGAGGCACAATTGACAAGTTACCGCGATGCCGCCGTTGTAAACGCCAATAACGACAGCCTGCCCGATCTGTTACTGGGTGGCAATTATTATGAGAACAATGTGGAAATGGGCCGGTATGATGCGGATTGGGGAACCATTTTAATTAACAAGGGTAATGACCGGTTTGAAGTAGAAAGTGCCAATGGGCTGCCGATAAAAGGACAGGTTCGGCGGATACAAAAAATAAACATCTCCCAAAAGGAAGCATGGGTACTTGCCCGCAATAACGACAGTGTAATGGTGATCCGGTTTTCAAAATAGCGGTACGTACACATCGGTGATCCAGCGGGTGGTATCGGGCTCTATGCTTCTGTCGGTAATAAGCTGTTGAAAAGGAAGGGCCATCAGCGTTCTGTGGTGGTCCTGGATGTATAGTTGAAATTGGTACAATGCCTCTTTAACAGTGGCATCGCCCCCATGCACCCTTGTAACCCAAAAGTGGTTCAGGGGAATACGCTGATTGAAAAAACGTCCGTTGGCAGCGATGGGTTTGTTGATGGGCAACGCTACCATTAGCTGATAGCCAAAAGGACTTAACGGCGTTATATTCAGAATGGCGATACCGGTTTGTTTGGCCTCTTGCGCCGCACTGTATTTTTTTAAGTCACCGATGAGTGAATATATCTCCTCAACAGACGGATAACCCGCCAGGTATTTTTTAGTGCTGATCAGGAATGAATCTTTAAAAACAGTTTCCTGGATGGTAATACCGTAAATGTTCTCTATTTTCTCAGCAAAGGACTTGAAGTGGTTCAACAAGGCAGCCATATTGCTTTTTAGGTTTATGGCCTGTCTGTAATGTTGGATACGCGTAACAGGGTTAAGCGAAGTAGGATAGGTGCAGGTCCATTGCAGGGTTGTGGAATCTCCGCCTGCAGGTACCAGGTAAAGTGTACTTTTAATAGACGATTTGTTGTGAAGGATGCCTATCTCAAGGGTGTTTAACAGCTTTTTTGTGATCGCATACCGGCCGTCCTGAAACAGGAAGCTGTTACTGCTCCATGAGGATCCGGGCCACCAGTTTTTCCATTTGTCTGCCGTGGCCATATTTCTGTAAGCGCCGGGAACGGTACAATTGATGGGCGTAACCTGTACAATGTCGAGGCGGGCGGGGATAAAAAGATAAATACCTGCAAACGCTGCAACAATAATAAAAGCCGGGACCAATAGCCATTTTTTCATAGGCCGCTTATTGCACGTCTTTTTGATGATCGATGATGAACTGTATAATGTCTTCGAGTGGCGTATTTATTCGCGCAATGGCGTCCGTAATATCGTCGCGGTTTACCTGTGCGGCGAAGGAAGGTGTTTTTAGTTTCTTTAATATGCTCTTTACATCCATGCCGTCGTATTTGGTGGGGCGAATAAGGGCTGAGGCATGTATAAATCCGGACAGCTCATCAAACACATAGATCATTTTATCCATGATGTTGTTAGGTTCAACTCCAAAATACTGCGGGCCGTGGGAGGCAATGCAATGGATCACTTCAGGGTCGATGTTCCGGCGTTCCAGTTCTTCCACAATTACCCGGCAATGATCATCGGGGTATTTTTCCCAGTCGGCATCGTGGAGCAGACCGGCCAGTTCCCATTTGCGGGCGGTGAGTTCATCGGCCTGTTCTTTTTCTATGGCCCAGGCTTTCATAACGGCGGCAACCTGTTTCATATGCAGGCGCAGGCGGTCATTGGGTACCCATTCGTTGAGTAATTGATGAGCTTCTTCGATAGGCATCAGGTTTCCGGTATTGGCAACATCACCAAATGTGTTGCGACCGAGTAAGTGGATGGACATGATTATTTGGGCGATTGTTTTTTTCTGGATTTGTGTTTGTTGGTCCTGGTCATCCGGGTTTCTTTGATGGTAATTTCAAGGCCCACGGCATCAAGAAAACGGATCAGGTTTTTAAAGGTAACACTTCTGAAGTTATCGGCTTCGTACCGTTGTAATTGTTGTTCTTTAATGCCCAGTTGTGCGGCAAACTCTTTTTGGGTTAAGCCTGATTTAATTTTGTATTCGATGAGCAGAGAGGGTAAATCGACAAACAGGCGTTCTTTCAAAATTTGGATTGTGTCTGTTTTCAGCGTTTCGTATAGCAGGATATCCTGCTCCACCTCTTTTTGCATATTGAGTGCAGACGCCAACATCATTTTTATTTTTAATGGATGTTGGGTGGTGTCTTTTTTCAGATTGGCAATATTCTCATTGATTTCACTCAACAGCTTTTTCGAGATTTTATATTGCTTTTCATTTTTAATCATAGAAAATATCTTTAAGGTTTATTTTGACCAGTCCCTTTGGATAACCGTCTTTATCTTTTTCTAACATATGCAGAAATTGATGATTGGTTTTATCAAAATACAAAACGTGACATTTTAAATTTCTGTGTATTTCCCCAATCTTATTGTGATCAAAAAAATCAGGAAATACCTGTTCCAGTTTGTCATAATCTATGTTTTGCAGGTCAAAACACAGATCGATGTCATTGGGATTTATCTTGGTACTAATAAAACTGCCCCCAATAAAAACGGTAGTGCAACCGCAGGCACCGAGGATTTCAAAAAGTGTCAACGCATTCCTGATCTTTTGTTTTCTCCATTCATTCGTTCCAAAATGTTGTTCAAATTCTTCCAGAGTTAATTCGACGGTCTTGTGTAAATGTCCGTTTGAGTTGAAACTCAGGCTCATAAAGCAATAGATTTAATGTGCCTACAAAACATCTCGTATTGTAGGGCTGGTTAATAATTTTCATACTCATGGGATGATAATGTATTGATAGTGTAATTAAAGGTATGAAATTTATACAACACAACAAAAATGTTGTGTTTGTGTTTTGATCCTGTTCAAGGTAGGCTCCTGCCTCCTCTTTTCCTCACTTTTCTCCCTCAATTCTACCCCATTCCCTCCTCGGCGGCGGAAAACCACGAGTAGCCCCATTGTGGCCCTAAAGCGAGCAGCATTGCCTGAGAAGTATCTGAACATAAACGATGGAGTATAATTGCAGTAAAGGTGCTGGGCAGAGCAGAGAAAGCACAGAGGTACCCTAGAGGATGCCTAGAGGCAACATATCGCTATAAGGTCGCTATAATGTCGCTATAAAGGGTGGGGCTAAAGCAGGAAATTTGAAAGAATTTTTCGTATCTTCCCTTACGGAGATGTACATGGGAGGCTGGAAGAGAAGTTAAACAGTCCAAAAAGAAGGCTACTCCCAAAAAGAAACAGGCAATAACAAAGAAGTCGAACCCCAATACCGTTAAAAAAGAAAAAACAATAGCCACCCACTGGAATGCGGATGGCTATTCTGAATGTTATATACAACAGCAAACGTTATTTCACAATCTTCAATAACTCCAAATGTTGGGCGCGGTAACCATTGGGATCGAAGCTAACAGCGCCGGCCGACCAGCTTTTGATTTGCTCAAGCGTCATACTTCCTTTATAGCGGGAATCTCTCAGATACAGTCCCAATGCAGCTACTGATGCAGCAAAACGCATGTTTTCGCTGCTTGATTCAAAGCTGTGCCCTGCATCAAAAATATCCAGGTCGAGGGGAATACTTACGGCTGCTTCCGGTTTTTTATAACGGAAATGGATGGTGAAGGTTGGCGCAGTGCTAACCGCGGCATTTTTTTTGGGTTCTATTTCATAGATAGCGGTAATGGTTTGTCCGGCCCCAATTTCACCGGCATCGGCCTGGTCATTATTGAATTGTTTGCTTTCCATTACGCGGTTTTCGTAACCGATCAGGCGATAATTTTCAACCACTTCTTTATTGAATGTTACCTGAACTTTTACATCCTTGGCTACTGTTAAGAACTTGCTATAATCGTTGACAAATACTTTATTTAATTCGTCATGGTTATCGAGGTATTCGTAATTGCCGTTTCCTTTATTGGCAAGTTGCTCGAGCATGGCATCATTGATGTTGTCGATGCCTACGCCCAGGGTAGTTAGAAAAATTCCATTTTCACGCTGGTCCGTCACCAGTTTAATTACTTCATCCATGGAGGTAATGCCTACGTTGAAATCGCCATCGGTGCCCATGATAACCCGGTTGTTTCCATTGGGTATAAAATTTTGTCTGGCTATCTGGTATGCGAGGGTGATGCCGCCTGAACCATTGGTGCCACCGGCAGAGCCCAGTTTATTGATGGCTTTAATTATTTTAACTTTTTCCGTGCCCGGGGTTGATTCCAGTGCCAGGGATTGATACCCCGAGTACGTAACGATTGCGATGCGGTCCTGGGGGCGCATGTGATTTACAAATTTGGTGAATCCGTTTTTCAGCAGAGACAGTTTATCATCTGAGGCCATAGAGCCCGACACATCAATCAGCAACACAAAATTAGCCAGGGGGTATTGTTCTTTGGGGATAGACTTACCTTTTATGCCTATCCGAATAAGCTTATGGGCCGTGTTCCAGGGACAGGTGCTTACTTCGCCATTCACGCCAATAGGTGCGTCATCTGCGGGGTCTTCATAGTTGTAAGTGAAATAGTTCACCATTTCTTCCGTGCGCAGGCCTTTGTAATTAAAGTCAGCATACCCGTTTAATTTTCTTCTGGTAAGGGTGTAAGAAGCGCCATCGGCGTCGATGGAAAAGGTGGAAGTGGCGGAATCGATGGTTTTTATGAAGGGGTTTTCTTCTACGGTCGCTATGTTGGCTGTGCTCATGTTTGCCAGCTCATTGTTATAGTAAGAGCCGCCGCCAACCCGCCGCGGGGGTGAACAGGCGGCCGCTATCAGGGTCAGGCTAAACAGCGAAATGGCAATTCCGTTTTTCTTTGTCAGCATAAGAAGGGATTTGGGTGCATGAACGCATTTTGCGGCTGGCTGTTGTCCGGGTGTAAGAACATACCCTAAAAACCTTGAACTCGGTCGCCGGAACCCAGGCTTCGCCCCGGAACCATTAAGAACCGCTGATTTCCCTCAAATAGCTGCCCTAAAATGCCCGCTGTATGCGGTTATTAGGGAGGAAGAAAAAATATATGTCAAAATATTTATTGAAAATCAATTAATTACAAAGCTGTGATAAAAAAATTGTCTTCTTTTTTCTTGTTGTACCCGGTTCAACGGTCTATCTTTGCGACCCGTTTTTAGTTACCTGATTAAAAGCGGAAACAGCAAGCGGGATGGCGTTGCTGTTTATTTCTTAACCGGCTGAAGTCAATTCAGTCAAAAGTTTTTAAAAAATGAGTAAACTACATTTCACTACCCAACATGCGAATGCGGCTACCGTAAAACGCAACTGGTATGTTGTAGACGGTACCAATCAAACCGTGGGACGCATGTGCGCGAAAATTGCTGCTATTCTTCGTGGTAAGAATAAGCCGTACTATACGCCACATGTTGATTGCGGAGACTACATTATCGTTATCAATGCCGAGAAAGTAAAATTCACCGGTAACAAAACTGAAGATAAAGAATACCTGACCTTCTCAGGTTACCCCGGTGGTCAAAAATCTGAAACAGCCCGCGAACTGCTGCGCCGTCGTCCGGAGTTAGTAGTAGAAAGAGCTGTAAAAGGTATGTTGCCTAAGAATCGCCTTGGCCGCAAAATGTATAAGAAATTATTTGTGTATGCCGGCGACCAACACGAGCATGCTGCACAGAAACCTCAATCATTAACTTTCTAATTGTTTACAATACATGGAAAAGCAAAAAAATGCCGTAGGTCGTCGTAAAGAAGCTGTGACACGAGTTTGGTTGTCACGTGGAACCGGTAAGATCACCGTTAACGATAAAGACTACAAAGAATATTTTTCACTGGTATACCTGCAGAACCAGGTGGAGTTGCCTTTAAAAGCAACCCAGTCAATGGATAAATTTGATGTAAAGATCAATGCTGCCGGTGGTGGTATGAAAGGTCAGGCTGAAGCTGCAAAGCTGGGCATCGGTCGTGCTTTACTCGAAGTAAGCGCTGAATACCGTCCTGCATTAAAAGCAGTAGGGGTTCTGAAACGCGATCCGAGATCTGTTGAACGTAAGAAATTCGGTCACAAAAAAGCTCGTCGCAGCTACCAGTTCAGCAAACGTTAATCCATACCAGCGCCTCCGTCCTTTGGCGGAGCGCGTTTTGGAAACGCTTGTGGTTATTATCAAATTTTTCAAACACACATTTTCAACTTAGTTAAATGGAAAATAACACTTCATTGCAACAGCAGCTCCTGGATGCCGGTGTACACTTCGGTCACCTGCGTAAGAAGTGGAACCCAAAAATGTTGCCTTACATTTTTGCTGAAAAGAAAGGCATTCACATCATTGATCTTAATAAAACTACTGAACACCTGACTGAAGCAGCTGCTGCCTTAAAGCAGATTGCCCGCAGCGGTAAAAAGATCATGTTCGTAGGCACCAAAAAACAAGCTAAAGAGATTGTTACTGAGTGCGCACGTAAAATCAACATGCCTTTCGTTACCGAGCGTTGGTTGGGTGGTATGTTGACCAACTTCAACACCGTTCGCAAGAGCGTTAAGAAAATGCAGAGCATCGACAAAATGCTGACTGAAAGCACTGCTGACGTTCTTACCAAAAAGGAAAAATTAACCCTTGGTCGCGACCGTGATAAAATGGATAAAGTACTGGGTGGTATCAGCCAACTGGGCCGTGTACCTGCCGCTTTGTTCATCATCGACATTGGCCATGAGCACATTGCCCTGGCTGAAGCAAAAAGACTGGGTATTACCACTTTCGGTATGGTTGATACCAACTGCGATCCTAATAAAGTTGACTTTGCAATCCCTGCAAACGACGACGCTACAAAGTCTATCGCAATCATTACTCAATATATCACTGCTGCTATAGCTGAAGGTCTTGCTGAAAGACAAGCTGCTAAAGACGAAGATGCTGATGATCAGGCAGATGATGAAAAAGAAAAAAGAGCACAACGCCTGCAGGCTGAAGCAGAAGCTGAAGGTGGTCGTGGCCGTGGTAACAGCGGTGGCGGCGGTGGTCGTGGTCATGGCGGCGGCGGCGGCGGTAATCGCGGCGGCGGCGGTCAAAACAGAGGTGGCGGTGGCCAAAACAGAGGCGGTAACCGTCCTGGTGGCAACCGTGGACCTGGCGGTGGCAGAAGATAGTTTTCAGTTGTAACTAAGCTTTACTTCCACCAGCTGGCGCACATTTGTACAATTTGTACGCTACTGATCAGAATTAATAAAATGAAAATGCTTCACGAATACGTTGATTTGAATAGAATCAGGTTATTTGTGACGCATTTTCAAATTTTCAAAATATCTAAATAATCAATTTTATATGTCAGGAGTTGCTATTACTGCCGCTGATATTAACAAGCTTCGCCAGATGACTGGCGCGGGCATGATGGATTGCCGTAAAGCTTTGACAGAAACCAATGGCGATTTCGAAGCTGCTATTGACTGGCTTCGTAAAAAAGGCGCCAAGGTGGCTGCACTGCGTGGCGATCGTGAGGCAAAAGAAGGTGTGGTACTGGCTAAAACAACAGCCGATAATAAAACTGGTATCGCACTCTGCCTGAGCTGCGAAACTGACTTCGTTAGTAAAAACGCTGATTTCATCGCCTTTGCTCAAAGCATTATCGATGCAGCCGTTGCCAGCAATGTAAAAAGCCTCGATGAGCTGAATGGTATTGCTGTCAATGGTGCTAAAGTTGCCGACCTGGTTAACGATAAACTGGCCAGCATTGGTGAAAAAATCGGTCTTACTAAATTTGAACGTGTTGATGCTGACTTCGTAGCTTCATACATTCACGGTGCTAACCGCATAGGCGTACTGGTGGGTATGACCAAAGCTGCTCCCGAAGCCGGTAAAGACATAGCTATGCAAATTGCTGCTATGAACCCGGTTGCGGTTGATGCAAGCTCGGTTTCTGCTGCTACCATCGAGCGTGAGCGCGCCATCGTTACCGAACAGATCAAAGCTGATCCTAAAATGGCCGGCAAACCCGATGATATGATCAACAAGATCGCAGAAGGTAAACTGAATGCATTCTTCAAAGAAAGCACCCTGGTAAACCAGGCTTTCGTAAAAGATAATTCTAAAACCGTTGCCGACTACCTGAAAAGCGTAGACAGCGGTTTACAGGTTACTGAATTCAAACGCGTAGCTTTAGGATAAGGCTGCCAGAAGAATATATATAAAAGGGAACGTCCGTAACAGGAGTTCCCTTTTTTATTTTCCCCAATTTGACCTTGTTGAGAATGCATTTATTAATTCGTGCAAAACATTAATAAAAAATCCTTTCTTTGCACAGCCCTTTGAGAACTAAATGTCCGGTTCCTGGTTTTTAGTTCTGTGTTTATCGTTGGTTGAAACTAGAATCAAAAAATAAAAAGGTCTTTCATACATGCTACCAAAGTACAAGCGCATTTTAGTAAAGCTTTCCGGTGAATCGTTAATGGGTGATAAGAGTTTTGGAATGGACCCCGCTATCCTGGCACAGTATGCACACGATATAAAAGAAGTGGCCGATTTAGGTGTTCAGGTTGCTGTTGTAATTGGCGGTGGAAATATTTACCGGGGAATGAATGAGGCAGAAACGGGTATTGAGCGCGCTCACGGCGATTATATGGGCATGCTGGCTACGGTTATCAATGGTATGGCTATGCAGGCCATGCTTGAAAAAATAGGGGTTTTTACGCGTTTACAAAGCGCCATCAAAATGGAGCAGATCGCTGAACCCTATATCCGCCGCCGCGCCATCCGCCATGTTGAAAAGGGCAGAGTGGTGATCTTTGGCGCCGGAACCGGTAACCCTTACTTCACTACCGATACTGCCGGCTCGTTACGTGCCATTGAAATTCAGGCCGATGTGATCCTTAAAGGCACCCGCGTAGATGGTATCTACACCGCCGATCCTGAAAAAGATCCTACCGCTAAAAAATTCGAGACCATCACCTTCCAGGAATGTATCTCAAAAAATCTGCGGGTAATGGATATGACGGCATTTACCCTGTGTATGGAAAATAAGCTTCCCATCATCGTGTTCGACATGAACAAACCCGGAAACCTGCGCCGCGTGGCCTGTGGCGAAAAAGTAGGTACCCTGGTTAAAGGGTAAGTGACTGATAAACATTAACTTAAATTTATTAGTCGGGCTTTTTGCATTTATGGAATTAACGTATTAAATTTCCAATAAGAAAAACCACCAATCTGGTGGTTTTTTCATTACCTCCTGGTCTGAAATCCCATGAAAAACAGTGCTGTGTATGAAAGAAGATCACCCTGTGTGATGCGGTGTTTATTCTAATTCCGAAGCCGTTATGAACTGTTTATTGGTTATACTGGGGTACCAGATGTATGTTGGGGTTATGGAAATTATTGTCTTCCTGCTGGGCGGGGTAGCATTGGGCTTCTTTATTCATTTCTTTCTCGTAAGCCGCAAAACCATGGCTTTAAATATTCCCAGGCCCGAACCTCCCATTATTGCCGATGCTGCTTTTCAAAATACCGACGAATGGCGGGTGAAGTACTACGAAGAAATGGAAGTGCAGGAAAAAATTCAAATGCAATTGCGCCGCGACCTCGATATGGTGCGCGATAATGAAGAACTGCTGACAATTGAAGTAGAAGAACTGCATAAAGAATTAAAACGCCGCCACGACCCCCCGGCTCCGCAGCCCGCCATACACCAGGGCGGTTCGCAGGAAGAACAAAGCGAAGAATACCTGTTCCGTTTACAAAAAACACAGGAATCCCTGGCCGAACAAAACCAGCAGATCACTTTATTGCTCGATCAGATTGAACTGTTAAAACAAACAGAGTACAAACACATCGACACCATAAAAGCCAATGAAGAACTGAATGCGCGGTTAAATGAAATGCTCACCGTGCTCAGCAATAAAGACGCCCGTATTCATGAACTGGAACAACACCAGTTACTGACAGAAGAAATGGAAGAGCGGATGCAAAAGGCTTATGAAGAATTTAATTCCATCCGCGAAAAATTGTCGAAGGTAGAAAGCCTCAGCAACCCGCCGAGCCGCCAGTATGAACTGGAAGAACTGCAGCAGAATCACTTTAAGCTCATCAGGGAATTTGACGAGTACAAACAAAAGCACCTCGATCTGCTGGAAGAAAACCAGCGGCTGTCGGGGTTGTTATTGGATACCGAAGAAAAGCTGCGTGAATCGAACTTTCAACGGCTGCAGTTGCAGAAAAAGATCACCTTCCTCGAAGAGCTCAACCGCGATCTGCAACAGATCTCAGAACACAATAAAAAGCTCGAGAATCAACTGCGCCGCATGAGTGAGATAGAAGTAATGCTAGCCCGTGTTCAGGGAAAAAGCGGCGGTAAAAGCAGCGAGGGGCCACCTGAATAAGGAACAGCTGTAAGCTATAAGCCATAAGCTGTAAGCCAAATACAGGGATGCAAGAACAAGTACAGGGGTTCAAAAAGAGACAGTGTGAGTGGGTAACTTCTTCGGTTTTCATTTCTGCCTTCTGCCCTCTGCCTTCTGCCCCTTTGCCTTTATTGCATTCCAACCAACTTTTTAAACTCCGGCTTCAAACAACCTGCCAGCTCCTTAAAAGGGATATACAACCGTATTTCACCCATGGCATAAGAGCCAATGGCATAGGGATTATACTGAAATCCAATACCCCTGGAAGTAAGCATAAAGTTTTCAGTAGGGGAAATTTCGTTATCGAACAGATAATCAGAAAGTTTTTCGGTAGGTTTTACCTCATAAGCGGCCCGAAACTTTTTCTCCAGTAAAACACGCAACGTTTTTGCACAGGAGAGTGTGTCCAGCACATCGGAAAGGGCCAGCTTTCGGTTATGTATGAGGTCAATGTTAATGTAACCGGTTCCATAGTTGCCATGGGCGCCACCGCCATCGGCATAATTGAAATGGGAAATGGTAAGCAGTTTGTCGTTGCGGTATGCTACCTGTACCGTATTGGCTTCATCGTAAGTTACCGGATCGTCCTCTTTGCGTGCCGTGTTCAATGCTGCATTTTTCTGTCTGATAAGTACTTTACCAATATCTTCCTGTGAGGGTTTTTCACCAAATGCCGCGTAAATAACCTGTTTTATGAGGTTGGTGGCCGGGTGCGTACTGGTAGCAACAGGCCAAATGGAACTGGCTGTATAGGCTAATTCAGTACGGCCATATTCTTCTTTGGGGAGTTTTTTTTCGCCAAAAACATATACGTAATCAAAGTTCAGACCGCTGCTGTCTTTCTTCAGTGCTGCCCGAAACGGAAGCAGTTTTCCCTTATATGCCCAGGTGCCTGAAAAGCTGCTGTCTTTAAAACTCCCCGACAGCACCTCTATTTCCTGTCCCTCATTGTTGTTGTGGGTGAGTTTTAAAAAACGATCCTTGCCCAGGGTACCGGTAATATCAATGGCCTCCTCGGTACTGTTATAGTAATAATAGCCGCTGAAATTTTCATTAAAACGGTAAAGGTGAAGCGTGACCGGGTATTTGTCAATGGTACCGGTTAAATAATAATAACGGGTTACAACAGGGGCCTGTTTACCGGTTTGAGCGCGTGTAACCGTAACACAGCCAAGTATAAGCAACAGAATGTATATGTGTTTCATACGAGGAGCCAAATTAATCGGTAAATGGGTATGATCAAAATCAGCACGGTTAAATTCAGATGGCTTTAACTTTGTGCCCTTAAACAGTGCCTATGTCATCTACAATTGCAGATATACGCAAAGATTATAAGTTACAGTCATTACTGGAAAAAGATGTAAAACCCAATGCCATTGAACAGTTCAACAGCTGGTGGCAGGAAGCCATACGCAGTGAAATTGACGAAGTAAATGCCATGACGCTGGCCACCGCATCGGCCGACGGCATACCGGCAGCGCGTATTGTGTTGTTGAAGGGCTTTGATGAGCGGGGATTTGTATTTTTTACCAATTACGAGAGTTTTAAAGGTGTACAGCTGACCGAAAACCCACGGGCATGCCTGGTATTTTTCTGGAAGGAACTGGAACGGCAGGTACGCATTACCGGACTGGTTGAAAAAGTGAGCGACACAGAAAGTGATGCCTATTTTAACAGCCGGCCCGAAGGAAGCCGTATCGGGGCCTGGGCATCGCCGCAAAGCCAGGTAATAGAAAGCAGGGAATGGCTGCAGGAAAGAGAAAAAACATATGCCAAGGATTTCTCTGGAAAACCATTAGAACGACCGGCCCATTGGGGTGGTTACCGCGTAAAACCTGTTACTATTGAGTTCTGGCAAGGCCGTCCCAGCCGTTTACACGACCGGTTGCAATATACACTGGAAGGCAGTAATGAGTGGAAAATAGAGCGTTTGGCGCCGTAAGAAAGCCCGAAATATGAGGTAAGACGTAGGAGGTAAGAAATAAGCGGGTGAAGCCTGGCGATTGGAGATTTTTGAGATAAGAGGTATGAAGTAAGATCAAATTTTAGGTTTTTCTTACTTCATACCTCTTATTTCTTATTTCTTCTTGTCAGCGGCAACAGCCTTTTTTACCCGTGCAGGGCGGCTTTTTCCGTATGAACCTTTAAAGGTTTTACCTTTTTTCGTTTTTTTATCTCCTCTACCCATGTTATGTGTTTATTAAAGTGATTGTTTAGAAATGCAAAAATAAAAAAAGCTCCGATACTTCGCATGCAGTAACGGAGCCTTTCGTGCGTAAGGCAGAAATTATAATTTAGCCTGCAATTCTTTACCAGCTTTGAAACGGGCAACTTTTTTAGCTTTAATCTTAATCACAGCACCGGTTTGCGGATTACGACCATTGCGAGCTGCTCTTTTTGATACAGAGAATGTACCAAAACCAACCAGGGTAACTTTACCACCACCTTTTAAAGTTTTGGTAACTGCTTCAATAAAAGAATCAAGAGCAGCATTAGCCTGTGTCTTAGTAATGCCTGAATCATCGGCAAGTTTTGCAATTAATTCAGCTTTGTTCATAGTGTGATTTTTTAAAAATTATGCAGAGACAAATTTAGCCGGTTTTTGTGTGAAACAAAATTTTTTGGTCGAAAAATTAACATTTGATAAAATGCTGAAAGCCGCTTGGGGTAAGGTTTTTAGCAAATTGAAATGTTTTGTAATACGTTTTGTTAATTGATGTTACACGCTGAAATACTGTAGGGTCTTATGTTTCATGCCACGCCGGCTGAAATGCTGACGGGTAAAGGGTTTCGTGGAATATACAATAAATTTGGCTTGAGCCGCAATTAAAATATTATTATCCACACCTAGTGCATAACCTCCATTATAGTACGGAATGCAATGAAACGATCGCCCCATTTATCGAATGACTTCTTTTGCAGAACAGGTGCAAATTCCTCTGTAAACCGATAGTAATTCTCCAATGAAGGAGTGTAATATTGTATTACAAAGGTCATGCCTTCTGCTTCATCCTGCTCCAGCAACCTGAACATTTTCCACTGTGTAAACAATCCTAATGACATGATCTCGGGTATATGTTCCTGAAGCAGCCATTGCATCCACGCTTCCGCTATGAACGGATCTACCTGAATGGTGTTGTTGTATACAATCATGGTAATTGGGTAAACAAATATTCTTGCAAAACTGTTGTCATAAACGCAGATAAGTTGTAAAAATTACATTTATTAAACTTTTGTCAGCTCCAGGTACACCGGGCAATGGTCGCTGTGTTTAACATCGGGATAAATGTCTGCACTTTTTAACTGGCTGCGCAATGCTTCGGTGGCCGTAATGTAGTCGAGCCGCCAGCCTTTGTTTTGTGCCCTTACCGTGGGAAAACGCTGGCTCCACCAGCTGTACCGGTGTGGTTCAGTATTAAAAACACGAAAGGTATCTATCCAGCCATTTTGAAGAAATCGATCCATCCAGGCCCTTTCATCGGGTAAAAAACCGGACGTGTTTTTATTGCCTTTGGGATCGTGAATATCTATTTCGGTATGTGCAATGTTATAATCACCGCACAATATCAGTTTGGGATATTTCTCCTTTAACGTCTCCAGGTAATTATGAAAATCATTCAACCACTCGTATTTGAATGTTTGCCGTACATCGCCCGTGGTGCCAGAGGGGAAATAGGCATTGATAAGCCTGATGTCGCCAAAATCAAGTTGTATTACCCTGCCTTCATCATCACTTACGGCGTGTTGGTTACCGTATTCAACATGATCGGGTTTTATTTTAGTTAAAACTGCCACGCCGCTGTAGCCTTTTTTCGTTGCCGAAAACCAGTAATCTTCATATCCGCAATCGATGAACTGCTGACGGTTAACATTATCCTTTGTGGCTTTTGTTTCCTGCAAACAAATAATATCTGCCGGATCGGTTTTTAACCAATCGCAAAAACCCTTGGTCATGGCGGCTCGTATGCCATTCACATTATAACTGATAATGCGCATGTTTTTTTGTTTAATTTGGCTGGCAATTTACACTATTGATATGGAAGCAGCTTCAGCCAAGAAAAAGATTGAGCCGATAATACCACCGAAAGAACAGGTTTATTTGGAAGGGCCTAAAAGCCGTCGTTATGAACTGGGTTTTGCCTGGAGGGTATTCAGGCAATTCATTAAGGGATTTCGTACACTACACTTTGTTGGCCCCTGTATTACCGTATTTGGGTCGGCCCGGTTTAAAGAAGATCATCCTTACTATGAGGCTTCCCGGGAGTTTGGGAAACGCATTGCCGAAATTGGTTTTACTACCATGACGGGTGGTGGTCCCGGTGTTATGGAGGCTGCCAATCGCGGCGCTTTTGAAAACGGCGGCCCTTCGGTAGGCTGCAACATTCAGTTACCCTTTGAACAACAGGCCAACAAGTACATGAACAAATCCATCACATTCGAACATTTCTTTGTTCGCAAAGTGTTGATGGTTAAATACTCGTATGCATTCATCATTATGCCGGGCGGTTTTGGCACCATGGATGAATTTTTTGAGACCTTAACGCTGGTACAAACAAAAACCATCAGTCAATTTCCCATTGTGTTGTTTGGGAAGGATTATTACAGCAACCTCTGGAATTATGCTGAGTTTATGGCCCAACAGGGCACCATTAGCCGGGAAGATATGAAACTGGTGTTGTTAACCGACAACATCGATGAGGCTATGGAACACATTCGTACCTACATAAGCCAGAATTATAAAGTAAAACAACGCAAACGTTTCTGGTGGTTGTTTGAAAAGCGATAAAGTAAAACTGTAATAAAGCAAAAGGGGCAAAGCGGGTATTACCGCTTTGCCCCTTTTGTGTTAACTACTGTTAATTATTTTTTCTTTCCCGGAATATTAACACCCAGGTTTAAAATAAGCTCATACGTACCGAATGCCTGATGCGCTTCACCTTTGTAAATATTCAGGTGTCCGTAGCGCGCATAATCTATTTTATGTGCAAATTCAAGGTAAACATATTTGTAGAAGGTTGCTCTGATGGCCTGTTCTACTCCCAGATTCCAACCGCCGATCTGAAAATCAGGATTGTTTGAAAATCCGTCCAGTTGGTTATCAACGTGTGGAACCACCGGACCAACACCGGCTTTGCCCAACATATCTATCCTTACCTTTTGGTTCGATTGCTCATACAGGTGCCAGCGCTTTACGATATTGAACAGTAAAAAGTTGGCGCCATTGTTCAGGAAGTAATAGAAACCATTTTCTTCATTCCATTTTATTGTTTCATCGAGGGGTTTGCCATCTTTTTTTCCTGTACGATGTGCATCCTGATGATCTATGATATACTTGGTGTGGTCGAAGTTGATCTCAATACCCAGGTCGTCTTTGAAGAAATAACCAATGCGATAGTTGTACTGGGGAATGGTCAGCGCCCTGTTAAAGAGGCCCTCATCCCATCCCGGGTGATCATGTGCACGAATACCTTTGAAGGTGTAGTCGCTATTCAATTCAGGCTGAACTATGTGCAGGTTGCTTTGGGTATACCATTCCTTATTATACCCCCAGGAGAAATAGAATTCTCCTTTGTGGGAAGGATACTTTGATTGCGCTGCTACAAAAAAGGGAACAACCAAAAATGCTATCGCTATAATAGCATTTCTACGGGAATTACTCATGGTACTACTGTTAAAAAGACATTTTCAAGGGAACGTTGCCCAAACGAATATGCTTGTTTTAATATTGTGAATTAAGAACTACAAAATATTACACGTCATATTCCAGAACCGGGCGCAGCCAGCGTTCTACATCTTCTACAGACATACTCTTACGGCTTGCATAATCCTCAACCTGGTCTTTCTGGATCTTTCCTAAACCAAAATACTGGCTTTGTGGATGGGCGAAATACCAACCGCAAATGGAAGAGGCAGGGTACATAGCCAGTGACTCGGTCAAGGTTATGTGCGTAGCCTGTTCGCCACCCAGTAAATTGAATAGCTTGTATTTTTCAGTGTGATCGGGACAGGCAGGATAACCTGGCGCTGGCCTGATGCCTGAATATGATTCTTTTATCAATTCTTCGTTGCTGAAGTGCTCCTCTTTTGCATATCCCCACAGATCCTTCCGCACTTTTTCATGTAACAGTTCAGCAAAGGCTTCTGCAAGCCTATCTGCTAACACCTGTAACATAATTTTGTTGTAATCGTCGTGATTTTCTACAAACTTTTTAATGTGTGGCTCTATACCCTGTATAGTTACCGAGAAGGCGCCCATATAATCGGTAGCCCTGCCTTCGCCCGGCTTGATAAAATCAGCTAACGAAAAGTTAGGCTGGCCGGCGGCTTTTTTATTCTGTTGACGCAGATGCTCCAGGCGGGTTACTTCTTTTCCATTGTCATCATAAATAAAGGTGGAATCTTTTCCATCACCGGCGGCGTGCCAGAAGCCGATAACACCCCGGGCTGTTAACCATTTTTCTTTAATGATGGTTTTCAGCAAAGCGTTGGCATCCTCAAACAGTTTGGTGGCTTCCTTTCCTACTTTTTCGTCCTGCAGAATAGCCGGGAACTTACCATGTAATTCCCAGGCAATAAAGAACGGGCCCCAGTCAATATAGTTTACCAGTTCATTCAGGTCGTAATTGTCCAGTATGCGGGTGCCGGTGAACTGTGGAACGATTGGGGTAAAACTGTTCCAGTCAATGGTTACTTTATTTTCCTGTGCTTCTTCGAATTTCAGGTATTGCTTGGCGGTTTTTTTGTTGCCAAAATCCTCCCGCAGCTTTTGATATTCCTTGCCAACATTGGCCAGGTAGTCGGGTTTTTGTTCTTTGCTTAACAACGAACCGGCCACCGTAACGCTTCTGGAGGCATCCAGCACATGCACTACCCCGTTTTCGTATTGGGGAGCTATTTTAACGGCCGTATGCATCCGGGAAGTAGTTGCGCCGCCAATCAGCAATGGCTGGTTCATGTTGCGCCGTTTCATTTCATGGGCCACATGCACCATTTCATCGAGCGAGGGCGTAATAAGACCGCTTAACCCGATGATATCTACTTTTTCCTTTTGTGCTGTTTCGAGGATTTTATCGGCAGGCACCATAACACCCATATCAATGATATCGTAGCCGTTACAACCCAGTACAACGCCTACAATGTTCTTTCCGATATCGTGCACATCACCTTTTACAGTAGCCAATAAGATTTTGGCCGCGCCTGATGACTGGCTTTCCCCGCCTGCAGCACGCAGTCTTTCTTTTTCTTCTTCAATAAATGGGGTAAGAATGGCCACCGACTTTTTCATTACACGGGCACTCTTAACCACCTGGGGCAGGAACATTTTACCACTGCCGAAGAGGTCGCCTACCACGTTCATCCCGTTCATTAGAGGCCCTTCAATAACATCGAGTGGTTTAGGGTATTTCTGCCTGGCTTCTTCCGTATCCTGGTCTATATAGTCTGTAATGCCGTTTATGAGCGCATGTTTCAGCCGTTCTTCTACCGAGTTGCTGCGCCATGCTTCGTTCTTTACTTCGCTCTTGTCTTTTGCTTTTACCGTTTCTGCAAAGGCGATCAGGCGATCGGTAGCATCTTCGCGGCGGTTCTGAATTACATCTTCGCACAGCTCACGTAACTGCGGCTCAATTTCATCGTACACGATCAGCTGGCCGGCGTTCACAATGCCCATATCCATACCCGCTTTAATGGTATGGTACAGGAAAACGGCGTGCATGGCTTCGCGTACCGGTTCATTGCCCCGGAACGAGAAAGAGATATTACTAACCCCGCCACTTATTTTGGCCAGGGGCATTTTTTGTTTAATGATGCGGGTGGCTTCAATAAAATCAACCGCATAGTTGTTGTGTTCTTCAATACCGGTGGCTACTGCAAATATGTTGGGGTCGAAGATGATATCCTGGGGATCGTAGCCTACTTCTTCCGTTAAGATCTTGTAAGCTTTTTCGCAGATATCGACCCGGCGTTGCAAGGTATCGGCCTGGCCGTTTTCATCAAATGCCATTACAACAACAGAGGCGCCATACAGCTTACAGATATTTGCTTCGCGTACGAACTTTTCTACCCCCTCTTTCATGGAAATAGAGTTCACGATACATTTACCCTGCACGCACTTTAAACCTGCCTCTATGATCTCGAACTTTGAGCTGTCGATCATAACGGGGATCTTGGCTATATCCGGTTCACTTTGCAACAGGTTCAGGAAGGTGGTCATGGCTTTTACCCCATCCAGCAGGGCATCGTCCATGTTTACGTCCAATACCTGGGCGCCGCTTTCTACCTGCTGGCGGGCTACGCTAAGCGCTTCTTCATACTTGTTTTCCCTGATAAGACGGGCAAACTTTTTTGAACCGGTTACGTTGGTACGTTCCCCTACGTTTACAAAGTTTGTTTCAGGACGAATAACCAGGGGTTCTAACCCCGAAAGCCGCAAGTATGGTTTTATCGATAAGTTGGCTGCCATATGCTGTATTACCTTAGAAATTGTGATGTCAAAAAATTGTTGATCTATAACGCCGTTTCCACTACCGGTAAAGGCCTTGGTTTTATTTTGCGCACGTGATCGGCAATATGCTTAATGTGATCCGGTGTGGTTCCGCAACAGCCGCCTACGATATTTACAAAGCCTTCACGGGCCCAGTCTTCCAGGAAGTGGGCAGTTTGTTCGGGTTGTTCATCATACTCACCCATTGCATTGGGCAAACCCGCATTGGGATAGGCTGAGGTAAAGCAGGAGGCTAACTGGCTTAACTCCTCAATGTGTGGCCGCATTTCTGAGGCGCCCAACGCACAGTTCAACCCAATGGAAAGCGGTTTGGCGTGCATTACCGAGGTATAGAAAGCTTCCAGTGTTTGTCCGCTCAGGGTACGGCCCGATGCATCGGTGATGGTACCACTGATCATGATGGGCACTTCCGCCCCCTCCCGGCCTCCCCCGGTGGAGGAAACGTCATTAAAATATTTCTTTATTGCATAAATAGCCGCTTTGGCATTGAGCGTATCGAAAATGGTTTCGATCAGTAACAGGTCAACACCGCCATCTACCAGTCCTTTTACCTGTTCGTAATAAGCATTCACTGCTTCATCGAACGTAAGCGCCCGGTATCCGGGGTTATTTACATCAGGTGATAAAGAAAGCGTTTTATTAAGCGGACCGATAGCGCCGGCTACATAAGCCCGGTCGCGACCACCGGCCCCCTCCCGGCCTCCCCCGGTGGGGGAGGAGGAGAAAAATTCAGTTACCGCTTCTTTAGCAATTTTGGCGGCTTCAAAGTTCAACTCATAGGCCAGCGATTCCATATGGTAATCGGCCAGCGATATCACCTGTGCATTGAACGTATTGGTTTCAATGATATCTGCGCCTGCCTCGAGGTATAGTTTATGAATGCCTTTGATAATGTTGGGTTGAGTAAGCACCAAAAGGTCGTTATTACCTTTAAGGTCGCTGGGCCAGTCTTTAAAACGTTCACCACGATAATCGGCTTCTTCGAGTTTATGCCGTTGGATCATGGTGCCCATGGCTCCATCAATGATCAGGATGCGTTCCTGCAGACTTTGTTGTATTGTTTTCATGCTGCCCTCCTTTTGATTTTCAAACTGGTTTATGTTGATGAGCAGAACCGGACGCTGAAGTGTGCGACTCCATAATATGAACCGAACTGGTAAACGTTGGGAAACTGTTTTAGCGGGAGTTTCTTGTCGTTTATTAGTTCAGTTATAATATTCGCCCGATGTTTATCAGGATACCAGTGGATCCCAACTTGCTCAGGATGCACAGGCCGAACAATAAACAAATCCGCCCATGCGGGTGCAAATTTACAGCTTGTTATGTTAATAGCAAACTTGTTGTTACTGGGTAAGTATTACTGTATAGCGTGTGCTAACTGGCTGTAGCCTAGTGCTGAACATACTTTTCAACCGGCAGGCGGTTGGTAATGCTGCGGGCAAGGGTCATTTCGTCGGCATATTCCAGCTCGCCGCCAAATGCAATGCCCCGGGCTATAGTTGTTATTCTGACAGGTGTACCCTGCAGCTTTTTCTGGATGTAATAGATGGTGGTATCACCCTGTATATTAGGGTTTAAAGCAAAGATCAGCTCTTCAGTCTTTTCCCTGGGGATGCGTTGTATCAACGGTTCAATGGTAAGCTGGTCGGGACCAATGCCATCGAGGGGTGAAATGATACCACCCAGCACATGGTATACCCCACTGAATTGCTGGGTGCTTTCAATAGCAATAACATCGCGGATATTCTCCACTATGCAAATGAGCTCCTGCTTCCGTAACGGGTTGGCGCAGATGGCGCAGGTTGTTGAGTCTGCTACGTTGTAACAACGTTCACAGAACTTTATTTCACGGCGCATTTTTAATATGGCCTCGCCAAATGCTTCCACATTACCGGGATCCTGCTTTAGCAAATGCAAAACCAGCCGCAGGGCTGTTTTTTTACCAATTCCGGGTAATTTGGCAAACTCGCTCACCGCACTTTCCAACAAAGAAGAAGAGAATTCCATACAGCAAAGATACCAAACGGTTTGTGGTTATAAAGTGATGTCCACTATATTATCCCAGTTGGCTTTTACAGTGAGTTTGCGACTAATGGGAAGCACTTTTTCAGGTTGTCGGTGATGCCCGAAGAAGGATCCTTCGTCCCAAATGCCGTTTTTATTGTCATCGTATAAGATGCGCAGGTCATAGTCGCCGGGTTGAAACAACCGGGCGTTGAACTCCTTGCCGGTCATGGGATAGGAATATTTTACCTGGTCGCCCGAAACAAATTGTAAAACGGGATTCTTTTTGAAATCGAGGTTAATAAGGCGTAACCGTACCAGCCCATAATCGCTTTGTTTCTTTGTGTGGAACTCTACGGTATCGTTCTTTCCTATGTTATTGCCGGTAGTATCGGTAGCAAAATCCTTATCCAGTATAAGCTTATAAGGTGTGTTTTCTGTCCAGGCATAAGAAATGGTCACCTTTTTATTGCTGGTATCCCTGGTAAAGCGATAATTGGTGAGTGGTTCATTTTTATCGTTGGCCAGTATCACTTTAGTGCTGTCGAATGTCTTGAGCGGGTTGGCAAACTGTAATTCAAACTGGCTTAGCAGGTCTAATTCGCTGCCGGCTAAATTGGTTTCAACTTTCAGGTGAGTCGGTTTCTCGGTCTTTTTGCCGTTTGCGGCGGGTTTGGCTGGCGCTGGTTTGCTCTTTGGCTTGCTGGTGTCTGCTTTTTCTTTTTCAGTATAGGCGTATAATGTAATTGGTTTAGGCGCTATGCTGGGTATTACCCGGGTATCGGCAAACGCAAACAGCTGGCTGTTGTTGAGGTAGCGGCGCTGGCCGCCATCATCTTTCAGGGCATATAAGGAAAATGAATCGGCAGGCAGGTTCTTGAAAGTGTAGTTGCCCTGATTATCAAGGCGGGCTACATAGCGCGGTTTTTCTTTTATAACCGCCGAATCATCTGCATTTCTGTGCAGCATAACAATGAGGGTAGAATCGATTTTACCAGTTTCTGCAATGATGACCTTACCGGTAAGCGATAAGGAGTCAAGGGTGCTTCCTGTACTGAACAGGTAAGTGAAATTCTTTAATATATTACCCTCATTGATATCTTTAATGGCGTTGCCAAAATTGAGGCTGTAAGTGGTATTGGGCTGTAGGGTATCTTTAACCGTTACGGTTATTGTACGCAGTTTAGCGTCAATCAGCGGGTTCACTTTTGGCACCGGCGATACCAGCAGATTTTCCTGAATATTATCAAGTTGAACGAATTCGTTGAATTCCATCACGATCTTTTTGCCGGCAAAGTTGCGGGCGGAATCGTGGGGGTTAACACTCACCAGCCGGGGTGGAAGGGAATCGCGGGGACCACCCATGGGCGGAGCAATATTGGCGCAACCTGTTTGCACCAGGGTACTCGGAAGCAGCGCAAGGATCAAAAAGAAGGGTGAAATTATTTTTAATAAAGAAGCATACTTCATAAGGCCGCAAACTTAAGCCCTTTCTTGACAACTGTTGCTTCAAAATCCGTTAAATCGGGGTAAATGGGGCGGGCCGCCTACCCTTCTTCTTCCTCGGCAGTGAGGTCGTGCAGGGCAATAGCCATCTTATTGGTTTTAACAAAGTTGCACCAATGGCAGTCTTCTTTGCCACAGCCAATATAAAACTCCCGGTTCTGGATCTTTTCCCATACCTGCACAATTTGCTGGGAAACGGTGGTAATATCGGGTTGAGTTATAATTACTTTTTCCTTGCGGTATACTTTCTTTTTATCAGGCTCAATAAAGTCGAATTCGGTACTGATCACCTGCCAGTCGCGGCTCTCGTAATTATCGACCAGAATTTTATAGAACACGGCCTGGCGCCAGTAATCACCTCCATTGGGGTCTTTTTCACTGGGCGGCTGCAGTTTGGCCCTGGCTTTATCAGGATCGCCGGTTTTATAGTCGACAATGTTCACCTGTTTGCCATCAAACTCCAGTTTGTCGAGTTTACCTTTCAACTGCACGCCATTAACCACTACATTTCGGATATTCCGTTCTACCGTAACGATCTTGTTCCAGGTAAAAATGTATTTATCGTAGTAATTGTTGAGAACTTCATGACCATATTCGAGGCGGCGTTCAAACTGTTCGCGGGTAAAGTTTTCGCGGTGGCGGTGCATATACCAGTTAAAATCATCCACAAACTCAGCTTTGCCGGGGAACACATTCTTGTTTTCCCTCATCTTTTCAAAGAACCGTTGCAGCGCATGGTGAATGGCCGAACCAAATTCGGTGGCTTCATTTTTGGGAGAAGGAATGCGCAGCAGGTTTTTGAAATAAAACTCAAGCGGACATTTTAAATAGTTGTTCAGCGCAGTCACGTTCATCACAAACCTGTCGAGCAGAGCGGTGATGAAATCTTCCTCTATGCGGCCAATCTCGGGCGCTTCTGATTCTGCAAACTGAACTATCTGGAATTCGGTTAATGCTTCGTCTGTGATGAATACCTTTTCAACTGGAAGCTGGTGTTGTTCCTGTATTTCAGCAAGGAACATGGAGGGTTCCAGTTCTTTGCCATCGTTCTTATACCGGCAATAAGAGATAAATAGGTGTTGCTCGGCCCGGGTAATCGCCACATAAAAAAGCCGGCGCAGTTCTTCTATGTCCTTATCACTTTTGCCTGCTTCATTTATAGCGGGGCCATTGGCCTGGCTTAAAAATACGTTCTCGGGAATCTTATAACCTCCACCGGGCCGGCGCTTCTTTTCCCAGAAGGAAGCGTTACAGCCGGCAATAAACACATATTCAAACTCCAGTCCTTTTGAACCGTGGGCGGTTAGCAGGTTTACTCCTTTATCATTACCACTTACCTTAACCAGGGGCAGCGACAACCCTTCTTTTTCCATGAGGTCGAAAATCTCTACCAGGTCGGTGAGCTGCAGTAAAGGATTGCGGTGGGTTTCATCTTTTATAAAATCGAACAGGGCGGTTAACACCTGCATCATCCACGCTTTTTCGGGGCTTTGCATAATGTTGTTCAGCAAACCTGTGCGGCGAATGATATTTTCAACCAGTACCTGCAGGGTAACATTGGGTACGGAAGAAATAAGACGTTCAAGCGCTTTGGTAGCGTGCTGCAAACCGGGGTGCAGGCCTTTGCTGAATAAGTCGGCCGGCGGGGTATTGCCCTTATCGTACAACAGGCGGCGCAAGGAGGTTTTGTTATTGCTGAATGCTCTGTCGGCCACTTCAATGCTTAGCTTGGCAATTTCAACGGGTGGAATGTTAAACCAGTCGAAATGCAGGATCTCAAACAACATTTCATCACCGCCATAAGGAATATCATGTTCGGCGGCGAGGTATTTGATGAGTAGAATTATTTTTTTTGCGAAGGGGTCCGTCAGCAGGTTCAAATGCCGCTTGCTGTAAACCGGTATGTTCAGTGTGTTGAAATACTGGCTTAGTTCTTCTCCATATTTATTTTCGCGGTAAATGATGCTGATCTTGCCGGGGTGAATACCCTGGTCAAGTAACGCCTGCACCTGCAGGGTGATATCCACCATTTCGTGGCGCTGCGTTTCGTATTCTTTTATAGCCGGGATGGCATCTGTTGGTTCCAGCGCAAAAAAGCGCGGATGCGATGATTTCAAATTTTTGCTCAGGCCTTCAATTTGTTTTACCAGCCGCTCCTGGTTATTATTTATGAGCGTCATGGAAACATCGAGAATGGGTTGGGCCGAACGGTAATTGTTGGTCAGCACAACGGTGAGCAGGCTATCGCGGTAGGAGTTGGCAAATTGCAACATGTTTTCCACGTTGGCGCCCTGAAAGCGGTAAATACTCTGGTCATCGTCGCCCACCACAAATATGTTGGGTGTTTCCCAGTAGCTGATCAACAGTTTTACCAGCTGGTTTTGGGTACCGCTGGTATCCTGAAATTCATCTACCAGAATGTACAGGAATTGTTCCTGGTAACGGTTCAACAGGGCCGGGTTTTCTTCAAAAGCTTTGATCACCCAGTTGATCATGTCATCAAAATCGTACCGGTTGCGGTTGCGCATCAGTAGCTGAAAACGTTCGAATTCGTTTACGGCGGCCCGCAATTTTTCCATCTTCTCTTTTTCTTCCTCAAACTTGTCTTTCTTCAGGTCGCCGGCTTTGAAACCCTTGTAAGCCCGTTTGTAAACGAATTCATCCCTGGTAGGCAGGTCGGCCAGCCAGGCGTCTATACGTTCGTTGATGAAAGCCGGCGTCCAGCCTTCGCGTTTCATGGTACTGAAAAGCGATTGCAGGTTATGTATTTCGTAGTACACATCGCCCCGGTAGCGTTTGAGCGGATGGTTCTTGGGAAAGGCGTCTATCAGGTTTCTGTACAAATCAATTTTTTCCAGGTCAGAAATAGGGTCCAGCGCCGTTTTTTCAAAAAGCGACAGGTTTTCCTGGATGATATCGTTGCAAAAAGCGTGAAAGGTATAGATGTTAACGCGGTAGGCATCGGGGCCAATAAACTGCGACAAACGGCGGCGCATGGCCACAACACCCGCGTCGGTGTATGTTAAACAAAGGATGTTCTGGGGTTGGGAATCGGTATCCAGTAGTATTTTGCCGATCCGGCTGGCGAGGATTTGGGTTTTACCGGTACCCGGACCGGCAATAACCATAACGGGGCCTTCAATAGTATCGACAGCAAGCCTTTGCTGAGGGTTCAGCTTCTGGTATTCTTCAACAAATCTCTGATTAAGGCGCTCCCGGTTCACGCTCATTAAGCAAAGATAACGAACGGTCAACAGATACTTTAGCGACCTAATATGTAAACGCAGATATGTTCAAAAACAGCTGCTAAATGTGCACAAAAATTTAGCGTTTGCGTGACAAAAGGAAGCGTTTTTCCCGGATTTTACTGCACTTTCGTGTATTGGATACGCCAAATTCCGCTAAGGAGAAACTATTAGATGCTGAAAATAAACAGCTTAGATAAAAATAAGAAATAGGTGTATCTGATAGGGAATCGTTCTTCATTTGGGAATAAAATAAAACTTCCAGCGTTTCTAACATTACAGATTTTCACGATAATGAAAAACCAACACTCATTAAAAATATTCATCCTCGAAGACGATGTATGGTATGGCTCCATGTTGCAGCACTACCTGGCGCTTAACCCAGACTATGAAGTTAAACGTTATCACAATTGCAAAGATTTCTTCAATCACCTGCATGAACGCCCCGAAGTAGTTACACTCGATTATTCCATGCCCGACATGGATGGCAGTGAAGTGTTGAAAAAGATCAAGGAAGTAGATCCGGGTATACAGGTGATCATTATTTCGGGTCAGGAAGATATCAAAACGGCCATCAGCCTGATCAAGAACGGTGCTTTCGATTACATTGTAAAAGACGATGACGCCAAAGACCGGTTGTGGAACAGTCTGTTGCATTTGAAGGAAATTGACGGCCTTCGAAAAGAAGTGGAGCACCTGAAAGAACAGGTTGGAAAGAAGTACGATTACTCGAAATACCTGATAGGTAAAAGCCCGGTATTTGAGAAGGTATTCAGTTTAATAGAAAAAGCCTGCAAAACCAATATAACCGTTTCGGTTACCGGCGAAACCGGTACGGGAAAAGAGATGGTAGCACGCGCTATTCACTATAATTCCGACAAAAGTAAAAAGCCTTTTGTTGCCGTGAATGTGGCGGCTATTCCCCGTGAACTGATAGAAAGTGAATTGTTTGGGCATGAAAAGGGAGCCTTTACGGGCGCCATTACACGCCGGATAGGAAAATTTGAAGAAGCGCATAATGGTACGCTTTTTTTAGATGAAATTGGCGAACTGGATATAAACCTGCAAGCCAAATTGTTACGTGTGTTGCAGGAGCGGGAAATAACCCGGGTGGGGGGAAATGAAGTGGTACCGATCAATGTACGCATCATTGTTGCTACACATAAAAACCTGTTAGAGGAAGTACAGGCCCGGCGATTCAGAGAGGACCTGTACTACCGGTTAATAGGATTACCCATTAACATCCCACCATTACGGGAGCGTGGAAACGATATTGTTATACTGGCCAAACATTTCATGGACCAGTTTTGCAAAGAGAACAATACCGATAAAAAATTACTGTCGCCTGAGGCGCAGCAAAGATTATTACACCATGCATTCCCCGGTAACGTGCGTGAACTGCGGTCGGTAATTGAGCTGTCGGTGGTGATGGCCGATGGCGATACTATTTTACCCGAGCACATTACCCTTAATTCCAATTCTTCGGTAAACGACCTGATGAATAAAGAAAGGACCCTGAAAGAATTTGAATTACAGATCATACAACACTACCTCGACAAATACGACAAAGACGTATTGCTGGTAGCTAAAAAGCTTGACATTGGTAAATCAACCATTTACCGTATGATACAGGCTGGTGAATTAAATGCCCGGTAAAAATGGGGCCGTGCCATGAAACCGTTGAAAAACATACAGGAGCAGCAACAGCATGCACCTGCTTCATTTTATGAAGAGGTGCTAATGAATATACCTGCAGATATTGCTGTGTATAATACAAAAAGCGAGTTCCTGTTTAAAAATTCAGCTCAACAACATCCGCCCGAAATGGCCATTAGGCGAAAGGAAATGATAGAAGAGGCGGTTCAAACCCGGATGTTGCAGAAATGGGAAGAGCGATTTGAATACCCCGACGGACAGGTTAAATACCACATCAGACACATACAACCGGTATTGGATGAGCAGGATCAGGTAAAATGCTGCATTGCATATAGTATTGATATCAGTGATCAGAAACGGGCAGAGGAGTATATACAATTGAGTGAGAAGAAATACCGTGACCTTTTTAATTACAGCCAGGCCTGGATCTGCACACACGATCTGTCGGCCAGGTTATTATCGGTAAATCCCGCCGCAAGCCTGGCGCTGGACTATACAGCCGGGGAAATGGTAGGCCGGCAGCTGGTTGAATTTTTACCTGAAGAAGACGTGGCATTTTTTGAATTGAACTACCTGCAACCAATTTTGCGCAATGGCAAATCGGAAGGAGTGTTCAGGGTGCAGGGAAAAACCGGTAAGGTTATTTATTTGCTGTACCAGAATTATAAGATGGACGTGCCCGGTATAGAACCGTATGTAATAGGTTTTGCACAGGATATTTCAGACCGGATAAAAGCAGAGCGGGAATTGCGACAGGCTAAAAAGCTGACGGAAGAAGCGGCGCGGGCCAAAGAAGTATTTCTGGCCAATATGAGCCATGAAATACGGACACCCATGAACGGGGTTTTGGGCATTGCAGGATTGCTGGCCAAAACCAACCTGAATGAGCAGCAGCAGAATTATTTGCGGCTAATTCAGGATTCTGCCAATAACCTGTTGTTACTAGTGAACGATGTGCTCGATCTTGAAAAGATTATTTTAGGCAAACTGCAGTTTGAACATGTAGTATTTTCGTTGGCCGATCGCATTGAGCTTTGTTTACAGTCGTTTCTTTATAAAGCCGAGGAAAAAGATATTGGGTTGGTGTATGAGAATTTGTTGGGAGAAGACCTGATTGTGCTGGGCGATCCGTACCGGTTAAGCCAGGTAATGAACAACCTGATTAACAATGCCCTGAAGTTTACTGAAACAGGTACCGTAACCATTGAAACCCGTTTACTAAATAAAAGAGGTAATGAAGCCCGGATAGCTTTTACTGTAAAAGATACCGGAATTGGCATAACCGAAAGTCAGTTAGGATTGATTTTTGAGCCATTTATGCAGGCACACGTAGCCATTACCCGTACACATGGGGGAACCGGTCTGGGTTTAAGTATCTGCCGGGAGTTAATAACCATGATGGGCGGCGAATTAAAAGTGGATAGTGAAGCGGGAAAAGGCTCCTGTTTTAGCTTTGAATTACCCTTTGCAATTAGTTCATCTAAACTCAATCAGTCAACCGTGGCACAAGACCTGAATTATCAAAGCCTGGGCAACAGGTATGTTTTGGTGGCCGAGGATGTGGAGTTGAATCAATATCTGGTCAGGCACATTATGGAGTCGTGGGGATTTACCGTAGACGTTGTAAACAATGGCCGGGAGGCTGTTGCCATGGTACAAAAGAATAAGTACGACCTGGTGCTGATGGATATTCAAATGCCTGAAATGGATGGAATAGAAGCCACCCGGGCCATCAGGCAATTGGGCGATCCCGTTAAAGCCGCTATTCCCATTGTGGCGCTTACAGCCAATGCATTAAAAGGGGATAGCGAAAAATACCTGGCGTCAGGTATGAACGATTTTCTACCAAAACCATTCAATGAACAAAAGCTGTTCATTGTAATATCAAATAATTTAAAAACCGGTGCAGCAGCACCTGTTAAGCCTATGAACAAATCAAACACAGCCGTTACAAGGGCTGCGGAGAAGTTGTACGATTTGACTATGGTGCAAACTATTTCGGGCGGCGACGAGGGATTTGTGAAAAAAATGGTGCAGTTGTTTTTGGAAACGGTGCCGCCGTCTATGGCCGATCTGCAGAAAGAAACAGCGCAACAGAATTGGGTGAATGCCAGCAAGCTGGCGCATAAGTTAAAAGCCACTATCGACAGCATGGGGATTACCCAATTAAAAGAAGTGGTGCGAACTATTGAAACCAATGGAAAGAAAGGCGAAGGGGTTGATAGAATACCCGGTCAGGTGCAGGAGGTTATTACTGTACTGGAAGCGTGTATGGAGCAGTTAAAAAGAGACTTTAAATTATAGGTTTGTTAGGGATGTGATGGGTGAAAGCTATTGAGGGAAGATGTAAGAGGCAGGAAGTAGGATATAAGAGATAAAAAAAAAGTCGGAGGTTTGAAGATTTTTGAGCTTCTTACCTCCGACTTCTTTCTTCAGTTTTTGGCCGTAGGCCCAAACTTAACCCGGCAGGCGGGGAATATGTTTTTCCAATTCTTTGATCTGCTTAACAATTTCTGCGGTAGTAGGCTTCAGGGCCTTGGCTTTACGGAAGAACTCTTTTGCTGCGCGGAACTCCCGTTTGTTCATCATGATATTACACATTTGCAGGTAGGCAGCCGCTTCATTTTCTTTATCGGGCAATCCTTCCCGAATAGCCTGGCGAATGTATTTTTCAGCTTGTTTGAAGTCGTTCTTTTGCAAAGAGATCATACCCATTTGCAGCATGCTGGCGCCTTTTACCTCTTTCATGGGGGTACCCAGGTCGAGGCCTTTTTTCATATTCTTTTCTGCGGTATCGAAGTCCTGTTCCATCATAGCCAGCTGACCTTTAAAGGTAAAGAAGGCAGAACGGATGGGTTTATACAGCAGGTTAGGATATTTAATAGAAGCGAGTACGCGTTTGGCGCCATCCAAATCGCCTGCCTCCATGTGTTCCTGAATAAGGCGGAGGGGGCCAATAAAGAAGTGACCTGCAACCAGAATGAGACCGATTAAATAGGCTGGAAAAGCGGGCCAGAAACCACTGTAGACATTGGCCAGTACGCCCACAGCTATCAGCGCCAGACCCACATACAGGCGGTAACGTATAAGCCATGAATAAAACTTCATAAACCTTTATTTTTTAAGGATTGCAAAGATAGGCTGAAAAAATCAGTTACCGGTTGCCAGTTTCCGCTTGCCAGATGGGTGGATCGGGCGCTGTTGTATCGATTTATTACTTATCGTCATTAATTTCAATCCAGTAGCCGTCTGGGTCGCGGAAGTAGAGTTGCTGAACGCCATCGACCCGTTTGGTAACGGTATTTTTTGCACCGGCCCAGTTTTCATATTCTATCCCATTCTTTTTGAGGTTGGCCACAAAATCGTTGATAGAAGGGACACTGAAACAAAGATGCGTGTTTTTTTCGTGGGTGGTTTTAGTGGTAGCGCCCGAAATCACGTGTAAATGGCCATGGGTGCCAAGGCTGAACCAGGTATGGTGCCCATCGTGAAAGGGTTCGGGAATGGTATCTAACCCGATCACCTGCTGGTAAAAGTGGGTGCTTATTTTCAGGTCAGTTACATATAAGGCAATGTGGTTGAGGATGGGCTTGTTTTGAGCGGCGGCCGTATTGGAAATAAATGACAGCACCAGGCCCAGCGATAATAAATAACAGGCTTTCTTCATATGGGAATCAATTATGCTGGAAGTTAGTAAAACCAACACAACCAGCCACAAACAAAATTGCACGGCCAGCATTTGACCGTGCAATTTTTGCCAATAACCTTAGTGACGGTCCCAGAAAGCGGGTGGCTCAATACCCAGGCTTCTCAGGTAAACGTACGACTGTCCGCGGTGGTGGATCTCATTGTCAATAAAGTAGAGGATAAAAGAAATGCAGGTGCCGGGCCACATGCCAAAAGCCACATCCTGCTCTTCAAAACGTTGAGGCGGAATGGTTTCCCAGATCTCGTTGATTTCGGCAGTGGCCTGGTCCCACAGGGCCAGCAATTCTGCCTTGGTCTTCACTTTTTCAGCGTCGGCCCAGGTTGGCCACTGGCCGGTGGCGATGCCTTTCAGTCCGGGCACTGCCATTCCCAGAAATTCATACACCAGGTCAGAGAACGGACGCATGCCGCCAATAGAGTAGGAAAAGAGTTTGTCTTCAGGAAAAGCCTCGATGGTTCTACGGGTAAGGCCGCGGTGACCTTGCCAGTGTTTCAGTAATTCCTGGGAGTTGATAACTGCTGTGGAGGTTAGATTTTGCGTTGACATGGTATTATTTTTAAGTATTGTAATAAGTACAATGCAAACCTAGCATGGGGTAGTGACAACAGTATGTCAGCAGGGTATGGGAGAAATGGAAAAAAGCTAATGGCAGGGTTTTCAGGGAATTAATCGGCTGAGCACCGGGGTTTATAAGTTTTCTTCTTATTTTTGTCCTCCACCGGGTGAAACTGGTGGGTTTTGGTCCCGTTTAAAGCTTGAACCCCGTTCAGGCGGGGGGATGGGATAAAGGTAAATAATGGTCCCGTAGTTCAATGGATAGAATAGAAGTTTCCTAAACTTTTGATACAGGTTCGATTCCTGTCGGGACTACTGGTGCAACATCAATGGCGTTCAACTTGAACGCCATTTTTCGTTTACCGTCACTTCTGGCTTGATCTTCACCACTTTTCGGGGTCAATTTGGTTCAAACGAGTTCAAACAAAACAAGGGCTGATTCAGGGGCCAACGCAGGGGCCTATCTTGTTGGCCCCTGCGGTTATGCAGGCTGTTTGTTTTAAAGCAACTTAAAAGAGATTTCTAAAAAATCTTAAATCTACCAGACATGCAAGTCAATCAAAGCCTGTCGATTTTATTTTATCGAAAAACGAAAAAGCTTAATAAAAAAGGTCTGCTGCCATTGTATTGCAGGGTTACTATTGACGGCCTAAGCGATGAGATTTCAACAGGCTGTTATATTAAATATGATGATTGGGAAAGTGATAAAAAAATAGTGCTGTCTACCTGCCCCGATCATACAAAGATCAATAAAAAGCTAAGGCAGATGAAAACTGACCTTGAACGCCATTTTGACCTCGTTACGGCCAAAAACGGACTTGCGGTTCCCAAACAGGTTTTAGAATCTTATAAAAGCCCGATCAATGGACATCGTCAAATCACGGAACGAAAAGAAAATACCGCATTCAGTATAGCGTTAGATGAATTGATAAAAGATACTATTAAGTATCAACGCAATGCAGAATTGTTTGGTAAAAAGGACGTAATACGTCCTTCACAGCAAGAACTAATTAAGGAGGAAAAAGCTGATTTAATTAAGCGCGCGGAAAAATTGATATTAAGAGGCCGAAAAATATGGGACAATAAAGAATGGACCAAAACTATAGTGGTCGCCACCGATGAATTCTTATTTCATTTCCTGGAGTTAGTCTTGGCCAACGAACGTGCCTGGCCAACCTTTTGTAAACTGATTACCGCAAAATCCAGGCTTCAGGAATTTATGGATCATCGCTATACCAAAGAGGATCTAGTCCTTTCTGATTTAGAATACTCCTTTATTTCAGAGTTTACAAAGCATATCATTATCAAACATAAAAATTCGCACAATACAGTTTGGAAGTACGTGCAGATTATAAAAGAGATTATTGATAGAGCTGTTGCCCATGGCTGGATAACGACCAACGTCTTTACCTTGTTTACATGGAATTATAAAGAACCTGATGGTAAGATCTGGCCTACTATGGCGGAGATGTTACATTTAATACACTTTGATTTCAAAGAACAAGAACTATCTCAGATCCGGGATGTTTTTGTCTTTCAGTCTTTTGCCGGACTATCATACGCGGAACTATATAAGCTAAAGCCTGAGCATCTTGTTACTGGAATCGATGATAAAACCTGGATTGACCAGCGTCGCCAAAAAACGTCAGTTTCCGAAACACTGCCATTGCTGCCCATTTGCGTCGAAATATTGGAAAGATTCAAAAGTAATCCGCATTGCGTAAGAAAGAACAAATGTTTATGGGTGCCTTCAAACCAGTATTATAACAGAAGCCTTAAAGTAATTGGTGAAAAAACTGGCATAGTGTGCATGAGTAATTGCCATCAGGCCAGATATTTTTTTGCTAACGAAATAGCTCATGCCAATGGAGTTGAATTAAAAATAATAGGTACCTTATTGGGTCAAAAAGACGGAAGATCGATCAATACCTATGTTAAACCCACTAAGAAAACAATCAGTAGTAGTATGAAAATGGTGGAAGATAAGTTATACGCTGAAGATGGGCCGCTTGCGAGGAAGACCAATGATTCAGAAGATGGAGCTAAGATAATTTCTATTAAAAAAAAGTGAAGTGGCATTGATATCTTGACGGTCTTCGGATATTCTGGTATTGATAATCAATATGCTATAACTCACAATAACACTAAAACGCGCTGACGAATAGTGGCACATTTATACAATCTCTTTGGAAGGGAGACAAGGCGAAAAAGAGAAGTCCTTATTTTGCCCCTCTCGTAGTTCTGAAAGCCTTACTGATACTGGATTCCACCGGATTGAAGTAGTGAAATGGAGACTTGAGCGAAGGAAACAATATTCGGTTAACAAAAAGTGATTGTATGAGTAAGGGAAGTCAAAACTTGTTCATCTTGTTCCGGCTGTACCGGAAACGCTCCCCAAAGGGTAAACCTACCATCTATGTACGATTCACCATTCGGCAGAAGAGGGTTGAATTATCAACAAATTTGCATATAGAGTCTAAGTTGTGGGATGTCAAAGGCCAATTTGTTAAAAGGGAAGACGGAAGAGGCGCAGTTTATTAATCGGCGATTGGCGCTTATTAAAGGAGATATGCATAAAAAACACCTGCAACTGGAAGCGCTGGGCAAACCCGTAACGGTGGAAATATTAAAGAATCTGTACCTGGGCGTTGACGAAAGCAGGAAGACATTGTTGGAAGCAATGGATATTTATTATGACCGGTTTGCCGAAAAAGTGGCCAGGGGGCAGAAATCGAAACACAGTCTAAAATGCATACATACCACCCGCGAAAAATTAAAGCTGTTTCTGAAACATCAGTTCAAAGTATCGGATAAACAGCTAAAGGAGATAAAACCAGCCTTTGCCGGAGACTTTGAGCATTTTTTAGTTACCCACGAAAAGGGATGTAACAATACCGCCATGAAGTATATCCGTATACTGAAACGATTAGCGAAATTTTCGGTTGAACAGAGCTGGTTAGAAACGAACCCGGTTAGGCAGTTTAAATGCACATATATAGAACCATCGCGAGAAAGGCTGACAATGCAAGAAGTAATGACACTATATCAAAAGGAGTTTACTATTGAACGATTAACCGAGGTAAGGGATGTGTTTCTGTTTTCCTGTTATACCGGGTTTGCCTACCAGGACGTTTACAACCTGACACCAGATAACATTGTGACAGGCATTGACGGAGAAAAATGGATTGCCATCGACCGAAAAAAGACTGCATCACCGGAAAAGGTCCCGCTACTTCCTATCGCGTTAGAGATTGTTGAAAAGTACAAAAACCACCTCTGGTGCCATAGAAAGAATCGTTTACTGCCGGTAAATACAAACCAGTGCTATAACAGCTATCTAAAAGAAATAGCCCGGCTATGCGGTATTAAAAAATATCTTATCACCCATATGGCACGCCACACGTTTGCTACTACTATTTTGCTAGAGCAAGATGTACCTATTGAAACAGTTAGCTATTTGTTAGGTCATAGAAACATCCGCACAACACAGATATATGCTAAGGTTAGTCAGAAGAAAGTAAGCCAGAATATGAAAGTATTGAAGGAGAAGCTGGCGGGGATGGAAAGTGAGGGAAAGGACAGGAATAATTAATATAATGTTTGCATTTACCAGTTCCCATAAGCTAAGGCAACTTGAATGCTACAATTTTTTTGTAATAAGTTTTTGAAGAAGAAGCCCAACTCTGTGCGCAATAGTGGCGCCAAGCTGCCACACGACTTTGACAACTTATATTATACTGGATTTGTTCAAAGGTAAATCAAATTGTAAAGGAGATTCCCCTTCCCTCCAGGGCAGGCCGGGTCTATTTCTATATTGATATAAATCAACTTCTTAAACTAAGATGTGCACCCTGCCATAATTCAATTAATTTCATCAGCTGATAAAAGATGAAAAAACTGATCTAATTGAACGCGCAGAAAAATTGAAAATAAGAGACAGAAAAATATGGGACAACAAAGAATGGACCAAAACCTTAGTGCTTGCCACCGATGAATTCTTATTTCATTTACTGGAATTGGTGTTAGCCAATGAACGAATATGCCTGGCCAACCTTAAGTGGGAGCCTAAAGCCTTGAACCTTTCCTTTAAAAATTGTTAGCTCATCTAAGAGTATGGAAAAACAATCTATGTAACCAGTTCTTAGTCATTGGATATATTAATTATTTCATTATCTTTTGCGACCGAAACTACCCCGATATGACCATTTTTAATAATACTTCAAAAGTAGTACCTCTCTGCATTGTCAACTTCAGGCGAGATTTATCAGCGTTTATCAGTTGAAATAAATCATTACTCATTACATGTTCATCTTCCTATCTCGGTATGAATGGCAATCAGCTTTTTGTCAAATCGAAATCAATTCTCCAATCCTAACCCAACAGGCTTATGCAATCCGTCAATGATATACACTATCAATTTGCTTCTTTCTTTAAAAGTGAAACGCTGAAACCTTATGCTTATCTCGTATCTAAAAAGTTGGATGAAGGGCATATCTGTTTACATTTAAAAGATGTACCCAAAGAGATAAAGCAACTTCCCTTCTTTGATATAGAAAAGGAACCAGATCCCAGAACCGAACTGACGGCAGAGAAACTGGTTACAAAAAGGGATGGCGGAAAACAACCTTTTGTTTTACACAACGACCGGTTGTATTTGCAGCGCTATTTTAACTACGAAAGTATTATTCTTGATCGCATCCATGCATTTATAGCATCTGAAGCGGAAGAATACCTGAACCGGACGAATCAATTGAATAAGCACAAAGACCTGATCCAAAAACTGTTTGCGCCTCAAAATAACCTTGCTGCGTCATCTGATCAAAATATGGATTGGCAGTTCGCTGCCGCGCTTTCGGGCGTGTTGAACAATTTTACTATTATTACAGGCGGGCCCGGCACCGGAAAAACGACCACAGTAGCGAAAATTCTGGCGCTCCTTTACGCCATCAATCCCCAACTGAAAGTAGCCCTGGCAGCACCTACCGGCAAGGCGGCTGCCCGCATGGCCGAATCGCTTAAAAATGCAAAGCTTCCTATAGATAAGAATGTTTCTGCCTTGTTTCAATCACTGGAACCTTCTACTATTCACCGGCTTTTAAAGGCGATACCGGAAAGCCCGCACTTCCGGCAAAACAAGGATAATCCCTTGAATTATGACGTGGTTATCATAGATGAAAGCTCGATGATTGACGTGGCTTTGTTTGCCAAGCTGCTGGATGCCATTGGCCATGGTACGCGTTTAATTATGCTGGGCGATAAAGATCAACTGGCGTCGGTGGAAGCGGGGAGCCTGTTTGGCGATTTATGTCAGGCGCAGAAGGCGTTGAATCAATTTTCAGCACAAAGAGCGGAAATAATTAATTCATTTAACCCTGATAAAAACCGTCAAATTCAGGCCGGTAAAATTGCCATATCCGACCATCCGCTCTTTGAACACATTGTTGAACTGCAACACAGCCATCGTTTTAGCGGTAGTGAAGGAATTGGCCGTTTCAGTAAGGCGGTCATCGGCGACAAACGCGCTGTCATTAAAGAATTTCTGGCGCCTGATGCTGATGAACAGGTCATCATAGACGAGACCTATTCCAAAGAGGTCTTTGAGGGATTCATTAGTGGCTATGAAGAATTTATCCATGAAACAGATGTAATAGCGGCCCTGCATAAACTAAATAACCTGCGGGTGCTGTGTGCCGTACGTGAAGGAGAGCAGGGTGTGTACAGTATTAACCAGCGAATTGAAAGTTACCTGCACCGGAAACGATTGATTGCAAAGACTGGCGAATGGTACGTAAACCGTCCCATAATTGTTACCCGTAACTATTATGATCTTGAGCTTTTCAATGGTGATATTGGTATTCTGCGCTATGACGCCAAAGGCGTGTTGAGAGCCTGGTTTGAAGACAAGGAGGGAAAACCAAAACACGTATTGCCCGGATATATTGCCCAAACGGAGACCGTATTTGCTATGACCATTCACAAAAGCCAGGGTTCTGAATTTAACCAGGTGCTGGTGATGCTGCCCAATGCGCCCGACATACCTATACTTACCAGTGAACTATTGTACACGGCGGTTACCCGTGCTAAAAAGAAAGCCGTCATACAGGGAACCGAAGATGTCATTTTAAAAGCGGCCGGAACCCGTGTACAAAGAGGTTCCGGGATCATAGAACGTTTTCTCCATAATTAACCGTATCATAACCCCAAACAGCCCAATTGCTATGGCCCTGCAATTAAACGTTTCCAATTCACTGGAAGAATTGTCTGTTCAACTAAATCAACAGTTCAAAAAGCGAAAATTAACCGTCTTTCAGCCGTACTATGTAGTTACTCAAACAGAGGGGATGAACAACTGGCTGAAGCTTCAGGTAGCGGCTGACGAGGAGATCAAAATAGCCGCCAACATCCGCTTTTTAAAACCCAATGATTTACTACATAAAGTGTATGGTTTCCTCGGGGGCGCCTACACAAGCACTTATGCTGCTGGTAATTTGTGTTGGCTTTTATTTAAAATTCTTGGGGAATCAGATTTTATCAACAAGTTTTCAGCCATTGCGGCTTATTATAAAGATGGCGAAGAGAGTAACGGCATAAAGCAAATGGCACTGGCAGAAAAGCTATCAGATCTATTTGATCAGTACCAGATCTACCGGCCGGAACTTATAAGCGGGTGGAATAAGATTGGCCTCCAGACAGTAGGAGACGATGGCTGGCAGCCATACATCTGGATACGGGCAAAACAGCTGGCAGGAGAAAAGTTCCTGGATAAAACCCGGTTAGGCGCAGATATTCTTGCTATGTTGCAACACCCTGAAAACGTACAAGAACTTCAGCGGCAACTGCCTGAAGTGCATGTGTTTGGTATTTCCATTCTCACCGCCTATCACGTTGAGTTGTTTAAGAAGTTGTCGGTACATATTGACATTCATTTTTATTTTCTCAATCCCGCGCCCTTGCAATACTGGTACGACACGGTGAATGAAAAACAACAGGCTGTTTTATTACACAAGGGGGTGGCGAAACCCCAAGAATTGACTGTTGGAAATGTCTTGTTAACGGGATGGGGCAAGGTGATTAAAGACACTTTCTGTCTGCTGTTTGAACACGATGAATTTTTGAATGGTTTTATGGAAGCGGGGGTAAATGAGCCGGCTTCAGATTCACTGTTAAAAAAAATACAGCAGGACATTTTTCACAACCGTTCTACAAGTCAAAGGCCTATGCTTGGCCAAAGTGAAATAAACGATGGTTCTGTGACCATTCATTCTTGCTATACCATAGCCCGGGAAGTGGAATCCCTTTACAATTATTTGGTGCATCTGGTAGACCGGCAAAAAGAAAAGCTGTCGCCGCGTGATATTGTCGTAATGGTAACTGATGTGGACGCCTATGCGCCTTACATTAAAGCTGTTTTTGAAAATGCACCGTATCGATTCCATTATACCATTGTAGATGAAAGTTATATTAACAGCGACAATATCATTCATGCACTGAAAATGATCCTGGAACTAAATGAAGAAAGTTTTAAAGCGGAAAATATTGTTCAGTTGCTGGACTCGTCCTCAATCCGGAAGCGTTTTGGCTTATCCAATATTTCGCTGATCCGTAAAGTAGTGGATATGGCCAATATCCGTTTTGGCATTGACGGCAATAAAGAAAATGATACGGTTTATGTGAGCTGGCGGTATGGTCTTCAACGTATCGTATACGGCGTTTGTATGAGTGGGGAGGAGGAATATGCTATTGATGGTGACACCATTTTCCCGTTGGACATTGCGGAAGGATCCGATGCAAAAGAGCTGGTCCGCTTTGCTCATTTTGTGCAATTGCTGATGGATACCATCGAAAAAAGAAAAGCCGTAAGAACCATCACGGAATGGGTAGAGTACGTGAAAAGCGTAGTTCAGTCACTGGTGTATGAACCGGCAGACGCAGTGGAAGATGATTACCAGATGCTTTTAAGACAACTACAAGCCTTTGCTGCACTCGGCAATACTGTAACGGAAAGATTCAGCTACGAAGTTTTCTGCTATCAATTTATACAAACCTTATCATCCAATACCCGCAGCGGTTCCTTTGTTGGTGGCGGCATCACTTTTTGTTCGCTCATCCCCATGCGCAGTATTCCATTTAAGGTAATTGCGTTACTAGGCCTAAATTTCGACAAGTTTCCCCGCAAAGAAACCGCTGCCAGCTTTAATCTGATACAACAGTATTGGAAGCGTGGCGACCGCAATGTGAAGGATAACGATAAACACCTATTTCTGGAAACGGTCCTTTCTGCCAAAGAATATTTGTATGTCAGTTACCTGGGGCAAAGCGTAAAGGACAATTCATTCCTCCCCCCGTCGGCCGTAGTGGATGAGTTGCTGGATTATATCGATGCCCGTTATGAAGGCAGTGAAGATGTAAGGGAACTGATGGTCGTTCGCCAACCCTTGCACAGTTTCAGTAGCCGGTATGCATTGGATAGCGATCGTCTTTACAATTATCTTATCGAAAAGGGAAGTGAGGACATTCAATTCATAGTTCCGGATAAACAGCCAGAACCCGTTAAGATAAAGGAGATCAGCTTAAGGTCTTTAATTGCCTTTTTCAAACATCCGTTTAAAACGTATTATAACCATGTCTTACATATCCGCTACGATGAGGATACTGATTTGCTGAGCGAAACCGAGTTGTTTGCCCTGGATAACCTGCAGAAATGGTCGTTAAAGCAAGATCTTTTGACGCTTAGCGAACAAGAGCGGGAAGGCTATAAGCTAAGACTGGTGAAGCAGGGACAATTGCCATTAAAGAACATGGCTGAAATTACCTTACAGGATATAGAAATCGCCGTCAGTCCGGTAAAAGAAATTTTTCAAAATATTACGGCCGGAACAGAACCAAGTACGGTCCCGGTCCAACTGACTATAAACAACATTCAAATCACCGGTACGATCCAGCATGTGTACAATGATCAGCTCGTGTTTGTTTGCTTTTCGAAAGATGATTATGAGTACCAATTAGAGGCCTGCATTCAATATCTTGCAGGAAGGGCAATGGGCGCATTAGATGGCCTGCATTTTATTTCGACCCAAAAGGCAAATGTTTATCCTGCAGCGCAGGTTTCTAAAGAAGAGGCCATGCAACGGTTGCAAACACTGGTACAATTGTATCAGCAGGGGCATTCCTCTCTTATTGCTTTTTGGCCTGATTTTAAGATCCAGCCGGATAAAGTGGCTCAACTGGATATGAAGGGATTCCAAGATGTTGTCAGGGACAAAATACACAACTATCGGTTTCCCTGCACTGATAAATATATTTTGAAAGAATACTACGATGGCTTTTTTAATGGCCAGGACGCTTTTGAAGACTTCAAAGCCAATTGCGAGATATTATTAACTCCATTAACCAGCATGTTCCCAACTTATTATCAATAAATAACTGTTTTATGTCAACCCATACCCACTACCTGGCTTTTGATGCGGTCAATGTTCCCTTGCAGAAGAGCAATTTAATTGAAGCCAGCGCCGGTACCGGTAAAACCTACTCCATTGCCATAATGGTGTTGCGGCTGGTGCTGCAGGAAAAGCTTCCGGTAAAAGAGATTTTGATGGTGACCTTTACCAAGGCAGCAGTTGCCGAACTGGAAGCGCGCATCCGGCTTTTTATTAGAAATGCGGCTAAAGCAAGCCAGGGCGACACTATTGATGATACTTTAATAGCCGGCCTGGTCCAGGACGCTATTGTTAAAGAGGGAGCCGAAGAAATACAGCAACGTTTAAAAGAAGCCGTGCTTTTCTTAGATGAAACTGCTGTACTTACTATCCATAGCTTTTGCCAGCAGGCGCTTACCGAATTTGCTTTTGAAACCAAACAGATATTTGGCGCAGAGACCATGCAGGACACCAGTTCCCTATTAACTGACCAGGTGAATCAGTTTTGGCGGACAAAGATCACTACACTTCCTGTTGCGTTACTGAATTGCCTGTTGAATGCGAATCTCAGCCGGAAGCCCCTTGCCAGCATTTTAAAGGAACATCTGAACGGCAAAAAATATATGGCGTACGAAGAAGGGAAGGTGTACGATTGCGATGATGCAATCTATGACAGTTGGATGAAAGAACTGAAGGAGTTGAATCAAAAGGAAGAAGATCTGAGAGCTGGTCTGGAGCTGTATACCAGCAGTGATATGCCAGAATTAAAACAAATCTGCGAAACAAACAAAACCGCCAAGCGATATGCTTCTGAGCATATTGGAAGCCCGAAATTGTTTTTGGAATTTATAGAAGAGAAAAGATTACGAAAATATACAAACAAGGGAATTCCCGAATATGTAATTAGTTGCTTCCCGCACTACCTTTTCGAACTGGATAAATGCGAAGAAGCCTTAAACGCCTACAATGCCAAAGCCCGTGACATTATCAACCACCTGTACTGTGTTGCCATACAACAGGCCTCAAAAGGTATTCTTGACTTCAAGCTGGGCAACAACCTGCTTACGTTTGATGATATGATTGTGAATCTTCACCGGGCGGTTGTGCAGGAAGGGAACGAAAAACTTATTGCAGGTTTGCGGAAAAAATTTAAGGTGGTTTTTGTGGATGAATTTCAGGACACCGATCGCCTGCAGTATGATATCTTTCAAAAAGCCTTCGGCCTTAATCATGTTTTGTTCTACATAGGCGATCCCAAGCAATCCATTTATGCCTGGCGCAAGGCTGATATATTTACCTACTTTGAAGCGAGAAAGGCGGTTGACAGGATTTATGAAATGAATGTGAATCACCGGTCATCAGTGGCATTTATAGCTGCCATGAACGAATTTTTTAAAATAGACGATCCCTTTCACTTTAAAGATGAGCAGAGTACGATTGAATATATAAAGGTGGATACGCCGTCGAAAAACAAAAAAGGGGAGCTGATAAAAAATGGACAAGCGGCTGTGCCCATCTCCATTTCTCACCTTAGTAGTAAACCAGCCATCTGCGAAGCAGTGGCTGCGCAAATAATTGAATTGCTTGGCAGCAATAGTTATTCTATTCAAAAGAACGGTAAGCCCGGTAAAATCACCCCATCAGATATCGGCATCCTGGTGCGTACTAATAAGGAAGGTGCAAATATTAAAGCGCAGCTTTCCAGGTATGGTATTCCGGCGGTAACAATAGGCGATGCCAAGGTGCTGGATTCAGATGAAGCAGAATATGTGTGGTATTTGTTGCAGGCCATGGAAGAGCCGGTGAAGGCTACGATCAATCGGGCCCTGCTCTCCTCTTTTACCCGTTTCACAACTACGGATGTTATAAACCTGAATGAAGAAAAGGCCATAGAATTGTTCAAAGGCTACAAAAAGACCTGGGAGGAAGATGGCATTTATACAGCCTTAATGAACTTTGTGGCCGACTACAGGGTGCGGAAAACGTTGCTCCAGGGCAATACCGAAAATGGGGAACGCATCATCACCAACCTGTTTCAGTTGATAGAGTTGGTGCACAAAGTGCAGACACACAAAGCGCTTTCGCCCCTGGAACTGATTGGCTGGCTCAAAAGAGCTATAGACGGCATGGAAACCGAGGGTGATGAATATGAGCAGCGGATTGAAAGCGATGAAGAAGTAGTAAAAATTGTGACCATTCATAAAAGCAAGGGACTGGAGTATAACATTGTGCTGGCCCCATTCCTTGATTTTGTTACGGAGAATTCCTTTACAACCTGCAGCTACCGTCATCCGCAAACCGGTGAGTATTTCGCTGCAGAGAAAACATACTTAACTGAAGAGCAAAAGTCCTGGCTACAAAAGCAGGATGAACAGGAGAATCGCCGGCTGTTATATGTAGCCATTACCCGTGCTGTTTACAAATGTTTTATTTATAAAAATACTTCTACTAAAAACAATAAGTCCTCGCTGGCGCCCTTTATTGAAGGGTGTAAAAACGCCGATCCGTTACTGATTGAAACAAAGGATGCCCTGCCAATACCGGAAAGGGAACAAAATTCCCAGGCGGAAGCCAGTCAGGACTTGGCCGGTGGCCGCGTAGTGGATAATTTTTCACTTGTCCAGAACAACTGGCGGAAGATAAGTTACAGTAGTCTGGCTGCGAAGGAAGGACTTTCTCTCAAAAATACGGATAATCAATACCGGGACACATATGATCAATTTGTGTTTAGCCAATTGACCAAAGGTGTAAATACCGGTAACATGCTGCACTATATTTTTGAGAATATCAACTTTACTGATAACAGTAAATGGGGCCGGGTGTTAGAAGATGCCATTAACCAGTTTGCGCACCGGCAAAGGGAGCTCTATTTTCCAATGCTGCAGCAACTGTTACAGGTAGTGTTGCACACGGCCCTTCAAATTGGCGATACCGTTTTTACGCTGGCCGAGGTTGCATTCCCTCAACGCCTCCATGAGTTTGAATTTGACTTTACGGTCCCGGCGTTTTATCCTAGAGCCTTGAACCATTTATCGGACGATACCATGCTGGTAACTGTAAAGGATTTATCTGAAGCAGAAGGCGTGATTAACGGAAAGATGGACCTTTTCTTTGAGTGCCAGGGCAAATACTTTATTCTCGACTGGAAATCGAATTTTCTAGGGAGTTCGCTGAACGATTACAGTGCTGAAAAGATCACCGTGGCAATGAATGAGAATAACTACCATCTGCAATACCTTCTTTACACCCTTGCCGCTAAAAAATACCTTGAAAGCCGGTTGGGTGAGGGGTTTGACTATGAGCGGGATTTTGGCGGGGTGGTATATTTGTTTGTCCGGGGAATGAGAAATGATAAAAGAACTGGCATTTTCTCAACAAAACCCTCAGTAGCGCAATTAGAAAAATTATATGGAATGCTTACAACGAAGTGGCCACTGCCATCTATGCCCGGTCATAGTATGGAACACTTCTTTTAGGTGTAAAATCCGGCGATGTTGGCGGGAATTTACACTCTTTACTGGTGCCAACCCGTCTATCAATAGGCCAGCCGAACCAGTGATGACTTGATGGCTTCGCTATTTTTTTCGCAATTGCCGAGCATCCGGCGTTGGTATAGATGTTTGTAAAAACGTACTATTTATCTGGGTTTCATGAATAATGAAATTCATGCACGATAAGAATTTTATCAAATTATTATTACCGGTTACTTTTCCGGCTATTGATTTCATCGCGGATAGAAATGGCCCGGATGTAGTCTTCCTGCTCCAGCACCTCTTTCAGCAGGGTATTCAACTCATCTAGGGTCAGCGTTTTTAAGTCGTCGGTACCGGCAGAAGATTCAGCAGCCACGGCTTCCCGGGGCTGTTTTTTCTTACCCGATTGGTCTTCCATCAATATACCGGCGCTTTCGAGAATGTTATCGTAGGTATAAATAGGACATCCGAAGCGCACAGCCAGGGCCAGTGCATCGGATGTTCGTGAATCAATTTCTACAGTATCGTGTTCGCTCACACAGATCAGCTTAGAATAAAAAATGCCTTCCTGTAAGTCACAGATCACGATCTCCTGAAGATCAATGTTAAAGGCATTCATGAAATTCTTCATCAGGTCATGGGTGAGCGGACGACTTGGATGCATTTTTTCCAAAGCCACCGCTATCGCTTGTGCCTCAAAACCACCGATTACGATGGGGAGCCGACGCAACCCGTTTACTTCTCCTAGCACCACAGCATACGAATGAGTTTGTGTTATGCTGTGTGATAATGCAACTATTTCCAACTCTAATTTCTTCATAACGACAATACGAAACTAAGAGTTTTTATTCAAAAATGAGTCCAAATCATTTAGCCTTTTTCATTGAATATGCCAAGTTAATTTTTGCCTTTCCTCTGCTTTTTTACACTTCTGCTTCTATAATAGGGAACTATGTCAAATAGATCAATTAACTGGCTTATTTAATATTAGAGCCTACTAATAAGTTCGGGTATAAGGCGTAGAATAGAAATACAATGAAATTTCCTCTGATAGTATCACTGTAATGAGGGGTGTATCATATAACATTATAGGGGCATACACCGGTGCCTACGCCTAAGAGTGAAAAATGTCACCAAGCCAACACTATAAACGAAGCCTGAAATTTTAAAAGCCGCATTGCATATCTGAATAATAGTCACTGGGCCAGATATTTTTTGCTAACGGAATAGTCCATGCCAACAGAAATAATCGGTAGGAGCAGAAATGGTAGAGGGATTATTTAATCGTTTAATCAATTAAGAGTTGCTTTTCCTTAACAGCAATTTCAATACCAACTTGATGAACACACGAGCCAACATTTTTTATAACATCATGTTCCCAAAATCTAAACAAAGTCCACCCCTGATTAATATAATAACTGTTTACATTAATATCCCTTAATATATTTCGTTCAATTTTATTAATCCAATAGCCTCGATTGGCTGCCAATTTTTTCTTTTTTTGCTCCCAATTGTAACCATGCCAAAATGCGCCGTCAATAAAAATCACCAATTTATATTTCTTAATGGAAATATCGGGTTTGCCGAATAGAGAGTTATTATTAACCCTATATCTTATTCCATATGCCCATAAAGCTTTTCGAAAGAGAACCTCAGTTTTAGTGTTTTTGCATTTGATGTTTGACATTAAAGTCGATCTGGCCTCAGTCGTTTTAAACCCATTTTTTGAAACCATGAATTACGAATTTAAAAAGGTTAAGCTGTTTCATTCAAAATATGGTTTACTTTTGTTCGAACGAATCCAGGTGTGCGATTACCATTGATGATTTTCACGAACAATGATAAAAAATTGCTTTCGAAATGAGGTAAGGATGCAGCTTCTTTAATTAAGTCACTGAATGTGATATATTCTAACATAATATTAATGCCATCAACATGAGTTATTGAACTGAATGTTGTTTCATATCCATATGCTACAAATTTAATAGTAATATTCCATTCATCTTTATCTGCAATACTTTCTAATTCAACTGCTCTTACGCTTAAAGATCTTTTGAGGGTTCGCAAATGTTCATCTAAATATAGCTGTGACAAAATTCCACCATGAGCCTCATATGCAACAATAACTTTACCAATGCTGTTCTGAAAGTCACAATCGCCTAATTTTTTCTTGGAAAGATTGTTTGAATTTACCGAATCAGAGAGCCCACGTGCACGCCATCCGTTTAGCTCTTGATGTAAAGTAGCTGCACAAACATCCACAATCCTTTGTTCGAGAATGCCAAACGTGCGTGTAGGGGAACTAATAATTGTATTAACAAGATTATTAATTTGCAAAGTGTTTAGAGCGACAGAAATTGGTATTACAGTTTCAGAATTGAGTCTAATAAACCTGACAAGCCACCTCCGAATCCAAGCACTCAATTCCTGCTGCGGACCAAATCCAAGCCGCTTCATTCCTTCTAAAATGTCAGCCAAAGCCATAGCCTTAGGAAGTTCGCCCTTCTTTTTACCACTAGCCCAGTTTTTATCTAGCATTTCTACTGATTTGGCATTGTTTAACATAGGATTACTTGTTGATGTTTTCCAAAGACCAAATAACCAGTTTGCCGTTTCTCCTCTTGGGCTGAATTCATAAGCCACAGGAGATATATGATTATAAAATGCAGAAATTAGACATTGAAAATGGAGGATTTGCAAATAAGGAATATGAATTTCATCCCCAGTTGATAATATGTAAAGCAAGTCCTGAATATTTCCCTCGAATTGTAACTTATTCGCTACTTCAGCAATAAGCGCTATAGAGTCTTCAAGTTTTGCATCAGCAAAAAATAATTCTTCTAAGTTTTTATCTTCTTCAATTATTTGCTTCGCGGACTCAGTGCCAAGTTCCGGTGCCAGTTCTAAGTTTAATAGTACACTTTGTATATCCTTCCAATGAATGTCATTTAATTTACTATCAATTCCAGAAAGAGCCACTGTGATTTTAGAAGAGGACATTTTGTGCTCTTTTGCAAAGGACGCGATGAGGTTTAGGTGACTTGCCAAAATAACAGCAAGGTCAAAAGACATAAAAGGACGGCTTTTTAGGGATTCAAGAATGTCAAAGTATTTTGTTGAAAATAATATTCCATAATTAGGGCAACCAGCAAGCAGAATATCTTTAATTATATCTTTAAGGGTAGGGTCAAGCGTTCCTTCTTCTCTGAATTTGTTATATTTTATTTTGATAAAATCAGCACGTTCCGTCTCAGGAATTTCTGAAGAATCGAGAACCTTATTAACTGCGTCAATACATTTACTCTCCAAGTCTTCTGATATTGGCAAAAGCAAATACCTGATCATTTGTTTTAGTTGCAAGCCGTTATTCATCGTCTTTCCAGTTGTTCTTTTGATTTAGTAATTGAGAATGTAAGGGTTTTAATATTTCAGTGATCCTTTCATATGGTATGTTTAATGCTGTAACCCATGATATTAATTCAAATACAGTTATTCTTTTTGCCCCACTTTCAATTTTAGCGATGTCCGATTGTCCTTTACCTAACTGCAAGCCGAGGGCAGCTTGAGAAATTCCTTTCTCTACTCGTATTTTTAATAGCCATTTCCCCAGTGCTTTTTCGAAATTATGTATGTCGGACATTATAAATCAAGGAGATTATGTTGCAGTTTATTACTTTTTTACCTTATTTTTATGGGCTCATTCTAAATTAGAATAATGGAAAGTATAGATTTTTCTAAAAAACTCAATGAAATCGGTTCTGTTGTCTCTTTATATTCCGGTGCGGGAGGTATGGATATCGGATTTCATTTAGCAGGATTTAATACGCTGTGGGCGAATGACATAGATAAATTTGCAACACAGAGCTACGAAAGTCTATTTCAAAATAATGTGATAACGACTGGCAATCTAGTCGAGCAAAAAATACCTAAGCTTAGTAATGTGGACCTAGTTATTGGCGGGCCACCATGCCAGGGTTTTTCAGTGGCAGGAAAGATGGATCCAAGTGACCCACGAAGCAAACACGTTTGGAATTTTTTGGGAATAGTAGAAAAGCTAAGTCCACGCGGGTTTGTAATGGAAAATGTAAAAGCACTAGGTGTTAATTCAAGATGGGAAGGGTTAAGGGAATCCCTAATTAAAGAAGCCCAGAAATTGGGATATAATACAAAACTCGTTATTTTAAATGCAGCTCATTTTGGGGTGCCACAAGCTAGAGAAAGGATGTTTTTGATTGGATTAAAGCATAAAAAGCCTGACGAGATAGTCCCTTTGATTAAAAACAAAATCGTTTCGGTTAAAGATGTCTTGAAATCTTTGCCTAAGTTCGGTGACAAAGGCAATGATAGTATATGTACTGCTAAAATAACACCCGCAAAGAATCCTGTAATCAGAAAGTCACCATTTGCAGGAATGCTATTTAATGGTCAAGGCAGACCAATAAACATTGAAATGCCAGCTCTTACTCTTCCTGCCTCAATGGGTGGCAACAGAACACCTATTATTGACCAGCTCCAAGTGGAAAAGGAAACAAAAAATTCCTGGATCATTAAATATCATAAGCATCTTATTAAGGGAGGTTCTCCTTATAATAGTGTACCTGAAGTTTTACGTCGACTGACTGTCGAAGAAGCAGCCGCAATTCAAACATTTCCTAAAGCCATGAGATTTATAGGAACCCAAACTACAAAGTTCAGGCAAATTGGAAATGCAGTCCCTCCCTTGTTAGCTTATTATGTTGCATTATCTCTTAGAAATCAATTGTCCTAGAGGTGATTTAAATTGTTTTTTTTTACGCATGACGGGTGCTTGCATAATGCTTTGAAGTCCATGTAAGAATAAATTTATTGCAGACCATCAATTCAATCCAATAAAAATAGACTTTCTGCATTTTAACGAGAGAGTTGAATTGATTTGAACTTATTTGATATGGATGTTCGATTCTGCCATTTTTAAACTGCTACAAATCAGATCAAATTGCGTGAGTTGCGAGGGGGACAAGTTAATACAAAATCAGTTTAACAAGCTGATTTACAAATGTTTTAGCGAATCGCATTCGATTCCTGTCGGGACTACACGATAAACAGAATGGCTTTAAGTCGTTGGACTTGAGGCCTTTTTGTTTGATTAGGTGATTTCTCGCATTTCCAGGTTTTTATTAATTTTACAAGAAATGTTACCCAATGATACCCGAAGCAAAATTAAAAATATCACTGGTGGAATTATCATTGAAGGGAGCCAAGATACTTGCACAACAATCAGAAATCTCCTTTGCGCAAGCTTTCCAACAAGTACAACGGTTAAAGATGACTTCCAAGGTAAATCAGTCATCAAAGAAAGGCAAACTGTCGTCCTAGAAAAGTTTTGTAACGATCATGATTTATGGATTACTGATTTTCCAGGAGAAAATAGGTAATTAACCAGGGGCGGAGAAGCTCGAGTATATCTTCATTCAGATAATAAGAATGTAATTAAGCTAATTGATGCTATATATTAGTATCCCTTCGGCTAAGTACATATTGTTGAGCCGGTCTAAAATCCGTAAGGACTATTTTTTGTAATGATGTGGTAGTAGTTCCTGCACCTTGTTTACGGGGTGATCTGCTATTTTGTGAAGAACATCTTTTAGCCAGGTGTATGGTTCTATACCATGCATTTTACAGGTACCTAGTAAACTGTAAAACATTCCGCTTCGCCTGGCAGCCTCGTGAGATCCGGCAAATAGGTAATTTTTTCGGCCAAGGGCCACCGGACGTATGCTGTTCTCCACGGGATTATTGTCAATGTTCAATCGACCATCAGTGGTATATATTGATAACTTGTGC
>NZ_FOCZ01000026.1 GCF_900110245.1 Niastella yeongjuensis | reverse complement strand
AACCACTAGACAACACCGCCAGAATGATCTTATTGGAGATTATTGAAGACAGGCATGGCCGAAAGGCTACCATCATCAGTTCACAATTACCAGTAGCTAAATGGTATGAAGTAATAGGTGATAGCACCGTGGCTGACGCCATACTGGATAGAATGGTACATGCCGCCCATCGGTTAGAATTAAAAGGAGAATCCTTAAGAAAGAAATAGAATCCTATTTTTGTAAACCAGCTCTTTAAATTATTACAGAAACTGCCCCAATCGGCTTACTTCTAAGGGGTGGTCAGCATCACCGGATTGGTGGTCAACATCGCCGGATTTTACACAATTATCCGGATCCCCACTTTTGACAGCCGAAACCAGGTTTAACAGGTATTTGTTTTCTTCCCTTTGTATGGCAAGCAAAGAAGCCTGATTCTGTATTTTGATTGATACTGTTTGTTGCCAGAGTTGCTTTTTCAACGGTAACGAAGCTTCTACCTGTGCCTGGTATTTCATGCTCTGCAGACTATTGCCATCAAGATTCAGCAGCATACCGGTAGGATGGTGGGTATGATCGCAGGTGATCAATGCTGTGTTATTCGCGAGTAATTTGGCAATGAGGGCTTGCGTGATGGTTATTTGCTGGTGGTCCAAAATCAATAAACCAATATCTTCAATTGGGGCGGTTTTGGTTTCGCCACCATCATGCATTTCTATAACAAGTTGCTCATTGACAGTTTTTAAATAAGCCGGATTCCCGAAATAAAGCGTTCGCTTTATCATGGATATTGAAAATTGGTTGAATTGTAAACGAGTTGAATATAGAGATTATTTCAACATATTATTATTGACACTAATTATTGATTTTAGACAAGTTTGATGGTCGTATTTCTAATATATTAGCGATGGCTTTTGGGACCCCATCAATTCCATAAAGGATCTTTTGGGGGTTACAGCCAAGCCAGTATAATAGTTCTACAATTATGTTGTATCGTTTTTCTGCATAGTTGGTGGAGATTGTACCACTGGTTTTATCAAAGCATATTGGTTCATGATGAGCAATTCTGTTTCTTAAATCATTAACCTTTATCAGGTTTTGAAAGATAGTTTTTTGTCTTGTACCAAATGGTCGATTGGGGAATATCTCCAGCAATGTACTGCCTGCCGCTGCAAATTCTTTTGCAGCAAAATGATAGGTCCAGAATCCAAATGTTAGTTTGGAAATTAATCTGTCGTGGGTAAAATTTAAGGATAGTCTATGAATGCCCTCTTGTATATTATGATAAGCATCTTCACAACCAGGAGCTATATCAAGATATCCTCCTGGCTGAACAGCATCTGCCAACCAGTTATTCCCTTTTTTAGTTATTAAATGCCTGTCTATTGAATTTCTTAGAATTACCTCAAAGAGTCCAGTCACTGCGTACATTTTTTGCGATAATAAAAGATTGGCTCTGTAGAGTCGGGAAGCCTTCTGTGTATTGTTTCCACACGCGGAATAATATCTTGAGAACCTTGGTTCAGATATGGCTGTATGAAATTGGCTGTTAGGCATTTATATAATTGTCGATATTAGTTTGATTTATGACTGTGATTATGTAACTTCGTGATGTATCCCTGCGATGCCGCTGTTTAACTTTAGGTTAATTAAGCTTGCAGGTTAAGAATGTAAAGGGTCATTTTAAATGACCCTTTTTTTATTCTTATCTTATATCAGATGATCGAAACATTTCCCAGCTTATCTACTCTTAATTTGATGCAGCATTTTTTTATCATTAATTCATCCAGCGATTTTTCTTGTTTGTTCAGTGATCCCAATTCTACCTTTTCTATTATTGTTTTGGAAAAATTATGCGGAACAAAGAAGCATTGCGACCCAGTGAAACTTACTACTTTATAAACCCGTCTTGATGTTTTTTCTTTCTCCATTTGCCAATCGATCATTTTTATATTTTCTCCTTCTTCCGGTACATATACCAGGTCGTTAGGGGAAAGTGTAAAGTGCCTGTACCCTTCTTTAGCTTTTACCACCGGCCAGCCATTGGCTTTCGCTACGATCACTTCATCCAGTCGTAGTGTTTCATATTCTCTATCACCTGTTTGCATATTCTCATATATCACAAAGAACAGGTTGGTGCCTTTGGCTGCTTCAACAAACTGCCCTTTTCTGATCTCAAACTTGCCTTTTGAATCTTCATAAGTGGTGACTTTTGTGATTGGTCTGCCTGCTGTTTTAGCAAGATCTTCCATGCCTTCTCCTGTGAATGCGGCTTTAGGATCATTATTCCATTTAGAAAGATGGGTTAATAAAACACCTTTTAACCCTTTCCCACTTTCTGTATTGTATTCCGCAATCTTCTCTTTTATTTTCTCAGCAGTAAATGAATCATCCAGGAAAACCCTATTGCCATAATATTCTTTCATATACCACATTGTTACCTTCTCAATTGCATTGCCATTGCTGTCAAAGGCTGGGTTGTCCTTTAGGTGTTTTTTGATCTTCTTTTCATCCGGTCCCAATTGCTGTATCAGGTAACGTAAATGCGCTTTAACTTTTTTGTCTGCAATCTTTTCTGGTTGTTTGATGGCATCGCTGATATTACCCGTTTTATATCTCCGGAATTGCAATTTGCCCGATACTGTTTCTTTATGAAGCGGTTGCCGTACAGACCATAAATCTCCTTTTGTTTGTGTTACTAAGTCTTTAACCCATTGTCCATCTTTTTCTACGTATTTAAGGTGTTTATTCACGCCTTTATTCAATATGCGGTGGCGGTTTTTGAAAGAAACGATAATCTGCTGCAGTGCTTTTTCTGCTGCGGGAATAAAGTAATGCCAGGGTTCTTTGAAATCTCTTGTCTTATTACTTTTTAACAGCTTCTTGTACTTGTATTTTTCAGTTTCATCTTTTGTTTGGGCCTCCAGTGTGTTAATATAGGTTATGTGTTCATCAAGAGTACAGGCAACTATCAATGCATCTATGGCATGGTGGCGGTGATCTATTCTTTTTTCAAAGCCTTGCAGGTGCAATCGACGTCTGCCATCTTCGTCGGTTAAATATTCCACTTTCTTTTCTCCGGTGAGCTTTTCTAGTCTTTCAAAACGTTCGATCAACAGTCGTTTCATCATATCGCCCATGCCCCACTTATGCTTTAGTTCATCGGTGATCTTTCCGGTGGTAGTTTTTACTTTTTTACTTTCAACCACCTGTGATAATAACTCAGCCACTTTTTTAGTGATATAACGGGTGTCGTTTAATTGCCGTTCAATGAACCCTTTAGGTATTTCATCGCTTAAAAGGTGACGGCGTTTTTTGTGACGGAATATGCGATTGACATGCGCTGAATAAGCCTCAGGGTTAAGCAAGTCACTTATTGAACTTCCTCGACGGATATATTCCATTGCTGTACGGTCATCTTTTTCTCTATTGGCCCAGGTTTCAACTATTACTTTGTTGCCCATGGAGTCATCATAATACCTTGCCCGGGGGATTATGTGATCTATATCATAATCCCTTGTAATAAATAATCGTGAAAGTTGAATCGGCTTTCCAGTATAAGGCGAAATACAGTTCTGTTCTACCCATAACTGATATTTTTCAGCTTCAGCGAGTGTAGGCTCAGTTGCTTTTTTAAAGAACTTTAGAATATTGGCCTGAGCTGAATAGTTGCCATTCTCTTCCAGTATGCGCATTCTGTCTACGTCTGACAGCGATTCCGGATCACCGATCTTAAGTTCTCTTAGGATCGCTTTAATTCGTCGTTTATCTTCCTGGTTTTTGTAATTTATAGCTGAGAGCTCTTTTCTTTCGTCGTTTGTCTTCTTTAGATCTCTTGCCATCTCAATGCGTATTTCATCCGGCCGGCCATACTGTCGCCAAATCTCTTTTACCACCTGTATCGTTTCGTTTACAATTTGTTTAACGATGGGGTTGGCCGGTCCTTTTTCTTCCCAGCCTTTAACCATGTCGGGGCTATCCACCGGTTCACCTGTTTTCTCGCTGTGTTTACCATATACAACATAGGTGGCCAGGTGTTCTGGTAGCCCCTGAAATTGATCAGTCGCGGTAAGATGTGTTACCAGGTCCCTGGTTCTTTCATCTATATTTTCATCATATTCGCCGGTTATTATTTTTTCAATTCTTATCAAGGTGTCTGAATGAATGGCCGATGCCGACCAGCGGCTTCCACACCGCATGAGCGGCAACAGTTTGTTAAGTGCTTTGGTACTGTATGCACCGTATTGCGATGCATAGGCAGGCAAATTTGAAATAGCCTTAGCAAGGTTTGCAGGGAATTGCCATTTTTTACCTTTTAAAGCAGTTTCAATGTCTGTACTGTCGTCTATAGAATAGACAAGGTGCCATAGGCTATTCATTTTTTCCGGATCCTGGAACAGGGTGTTACCCGCTTCAAATTTCAGCCGGTTGAATACTTTTCGAAACTGGCATTTTGTTACATTGCCTTTGAACCGTGTGTTTTCTGGATAATTGAGGTAATGCGTTTCGGGGGAAAGTTTCAGAAACTTTAAGATGTCTTTTATCTCTATTTCCTCCCGGTTATCAAAGAAATCGAATAATGATTCCTTTATGGCAGGGGTAATATGTAACAAAGTCTCATCTACATCGGTTTTGAATTCCCCATTAACTTTCTTTTCTTTTATAATTACTTTTAAAGCGTGAAGGGTTTTCCAAATTCTGAATTCCTGGAATAAGGGAGCGCTGGCGGGGATAACTTTTAAAGCTGGTTGTACGGCGTTGCCCTTTGCATCTTTCAACCAAATTGACTTCTTTTCAAAACGGCAGTCTCCAATGGTGCTTGTTTTTGATTTCAGCGGGCGTTGATAGTAAATGATATCATGAAGCAAAACATGCAATAGGTCATTGACTTTGATCTCTTTTTTCTTTTCCTGATTGTGCAGGTAAAGCGTATCGGCGATTTCATTATTTTTTTCAGGACTTGAAAGTTCAGCATGGAATTGTTTTTGTGTTTCCCAGATTGCAGTCAGTTCTGCAATAAAAAGAGATCGGTCGATGACCCTTTCCCTGATCCTGTAATTACGGTTCTTTAATATTTCATTGAACAGATATTCGCCTATGTGTAATCCCGAAGTAGCAATGTCCTTTTGCAGCGCTTCTTTCAGTTTTTGCCAGTCGCTTTTGTTCGGCATGGCAAACTCATATCGTGGCGCGGGATCTTTTTTACTTCGAATAGTTCTGATCTCCAGTTCCATTTCCTTTCCTTCCCAGTCGGGTAAGGTTTCTCTGGCAATAGTTCCCTTAATGCCATTTCCCAACGTAATTTCAAACACCTTTTTCCCACGAGTTGTATCACCGGTATCTTTAACGGCAATTACAGAAACCACCTCTATTTTATTTTCCCGGGTTGGTAACTGTTCGTCCACATCATTATCGGTAGTAATACTACTTTCGTTGTTGGCTTTCCGGTTGCTTTTAAATCCCCGGCGTTGGTTCATGTGTAGAAGAATCCTGGCCAGTTCGGATAACTCTACCTTCTCTATTAAGGCTTTTTTACGCAGATAATACACCAACCAGTCCTGGGTGATTTGGCTGGTGCCGAATAGTGAGTGCATTTCAGCTAGTTGTTCGGGTAAAACCGGTAAAATATGCCCTGCCTCGAAATTGTCTGGAAGCCACCCTAGGATCTTTAAGGTAGTAATAAGTCTCTTTCTTCGAAGCTTATACCGGTCCTTCAAACGTCTGCTGCCTCGGGCTTGTCTGCGACTAGCCGTTTGTGAAACGGAAACACCGGCTTCATAATTTCCAAGCATTTCGCCGTCCATGGGAATAATGCGGCATCCCATGCCGAGGATTTTGCTATCATTATTTCCATACTCGAAATCAACCAGTGCCCAACCAATACTGTTGGTTCCGATATCTAAACCAAGGGTGGTTTTTTGCATAAGCAATCGTTAGGGTTTAAATAAATAAAGTAAATCATACCTAGTAATATTTGATACACGCTTTCGAGCTTGTATTGAATAGTACCAATAACATGATTGAACATGGTAAGGGTTCTCATGAACAATCTTGCTTCATATAATTAAAACAATTATTGATGCGAATATTACTACAAAATGATAAAGAATATTTTTTCAACAGGAAATTGTTTCAGGATCAAATTAAAGTGCGTGTATGTTACATGATATTTGCTAGTAGCGAAAGAATGGTCAAGCATGTAAGTCTATATAAAACAACAATCCCGCCGATGGCGGGACTACTGTAAAAGTTTTCACTGCGGAATAATCCTTAGTATGATTTACTTCAAGTTAAAGGTAATGAATATTTGAATCCTGTAAATTTCTCTTTCAAAAATTGACCAATGTCAATAATAAAATCGAGGTATTTGTTGAATGCCCTGGCAAAAAGTTTCCGGGAAAAGATTTTCTCTAAAAAAAGAATAACCTTCCTAGTGTTATTGAGGATCGAGTTACTATCATTCCGCAGATCAGTTATTGAGGTGGGACTAACCTTATTAGGCACCTCCAAAATTCATATCTTCTCTTAGAATCACTTTTAATATTGCTCACGCAAATCGCAACTATGCAGCAATAGGAGCTTTATCACTTTTTACTACTCTACGCAATTCATCTTGTAAAAAGCCTTTTAAACTTAAATCTTCATCTAATAAAGGCCAATGAATACCTATACCACCTCCAATTAATTCGTATTGCAATAACTGAGGCTTTTCTACTCCTCTTAATAGCGCGTATGATGATATATTTTGGCTTAAAACAGCCTTTGTATTTAGATAAATAGTAATTAAATCTAATTCAGGATGAATATCCACTGCCTTTATACGTAACCCTTCTTTAAATATAATGTTGTCGATAGCATCGAATTGTTTATTTGCCGAAGTACTCATTCCATTTCTTTTTAAAATTTTCAGAATTTGCTTGAACAATCTCTAAAATATCTTTTTGTTCAGAATTGCTAAAATCATATAGATATTCTACTTCTATTGATGGCTCAAGCCAGATTTTTCCATTGGCATTCCCTTTTGTAACATGTACATGAATGGGCTCATCGTTTTCATTGCTATAAAAGAAAAAACGTATGCCATTTAAAAGCAACAATGTTGGCATCTAATTCAAATTTAATGCTAAAAGTCCATAATTCCTATTTGTCTAATATAGCCAGACAATACAAATATATGTAAAACAAGCTATTGCCTGTTTTTAACCCATACGATGTAATAAAATTATTTGAGCAATTGTTGAGAACAGACTCCAAGGTAGGTGTAGCCATTTAATCAAAACATGGATTCGAAATTTCAGGAAAGATCAGCGAATGATTGTTTCATATATTAATAAATCTGACGGTTAAATATGGGATGAATTGGTTTGAAATGTCTGATCCGGCAACCAGATTGGATTAAAACCACAATATCATTGAAAATAACCCAATTCCTTTTAGAAAATTTACAATAAATGAAATTACGGCACTAAAAAACCCGCTCTGATAGCGGGTTTGATTTGGAAAGCCTTTTTTGTGACCCCGTGGATTCAAATCAGAAACCTTTTGATCCGTAGTCAGCAGTTGCGGGTTTTCATTTTTTAACACCTTGCTTGTCAGGCATTTAATTTTTTGAATATGGCCGTTTTGGTCAGTTTTTTAAGGTGCTGTTACCGGTTTTGTTACCGGGGTAAAACATTGATAATCAATTAAAGCATAAATGTCAGGGAAACTGTTAGCATTTCAGTCTGTGAACTTTTAGATGAGGAAGCATTTGTTCCCCTGCCAGCGACTATGGTCATAGTTTTTACTGAACTTTTCATCATCAGTTGGCCATAGCTCGCCGCTAAAAAGAACTTCTTTTTTGCTGTAATCGGCATAGCCAGGCCACCACCTATATTGAACATAAACTGGCCTTTGGTTTCAGATGATGCATTTACTGATGTGCTCCCAACCCTGGTGGCTGCATTTGATGATTCTCCGTAGATGGGGTAGCATGCATGAATTTTCACCACCGGCTGTACCTTTTTTGTTTTGTAATCAGTAAAGGCCAAATCCAGCCCTAAAGGAATTACAGCCTCACTAGCACCCTCAAACTTTAGATATCCGCCAGTTATACCCAAAGCTACAAAGCGGCCAATATGGCCACCAAAACCGGCCGAGATATAAGGCGCAGGATCCAAGTCTTTTACAAATACCAGGGCAGGTTCAATTTTAAAATAAGGCCTGGTAACGGGCTTTGTTTGAGCAAATGAATTAACAGAGATCAATAAGAATAATAACTGGAAAGGACGTTTCATTAATGAGGGGTTAAAGTTTTAAATAATGCCGGGAACCTCATTGATGCTTGAAAGTGCATTTATTAGAAATTGGACAATGATTTTTTCTTTTCGCTTAAATTCTGTTTGTTTTGTAATTGCTCACTTTGCGCAATGTCTGAGTCTATTTTTTTTGTGATCACATTATTGAATAAGAGAAAGTAGTTTAAAATTTGCTTCTCGCATTTACTGTTGTAATAACGGGAATAGACAAGGTCAGCAGTGATCTTTTTTGATGGGTTTACCCATTCTTTTGTATATGTCGCCTCCTCGTAGGTAAATGTCCTGTATGCATTAGAGCAAGCTATATTTTTAGTTTTTGCAGTAAATTTGGGATTCCCATATTTCAAGGTAAGTGCAGTATCCAACAACTCAGAACCTTCGCAGTTTAATGAGTATAAAGTATCATTATAAAATTTCAGGTAGATATTGTGCAAGACAACAACCTCAGGGATAAGAAAGTTATTTAAGAAATATACCTTCACTTTGGGATGTTTTAAATAATAAGTGTGCGGAAACTCTGCATTTTCATTTTTCTCTTTGGAGATATAAAGGATTTTAGTAGGGTTTTCATCGTAATAATTAGTCATTGTCGCCATAATATCATTTGTTTCTGTTATTGAAGAGGAGAATTCCTTCGACAATTCATCAATTATGGTAGTAGTGGTGAAACCTATTTTAAATCGTCCAATGCCTGAAATTTTTGGCGATTGGGTTTGGGCGATGGTGACTACTGGCAACAAAACCGTCATAAGGATTGCAAAGCGTTTCATTGTAGGGGTTATTGGTTAGTGAATAGGTGTCTAACGTTTATTATAGAAATTAATTATAAGGTTTTTCTTTGTTTTAACCAAAGAGGTCGGTAACGTTAAGAACCATTCCGCAGTGAAAACTTTTACAGTAGTCCCGCCATCGGCGGGATTGTTGTTTATATATGTATCTATAACGCATGAACGCCCCGTTCCCGGAGCGTTCATGTAAAATATACTTTAAGTGTGGTAGTTAGCTTTTACCTCCAATCATACTCTTCATCATTCTTCACCGGCACACCCAGCTCAATATCTGTTACTTCATCGTATTCGGCATTTATAACCAGCCATTGTTTTTCGCTGATGTAGGTAGTGAAGGAGTTGTAATCTTCTTCCTGCCAGTCCTGAATATTTCCAAACACCTCATTGATCACTACCTCAACTGGAGCTTGTATAACAGATTTGCCCTGGTAGGTGAGCGTTGGGTTAGAGCAGGTGATATAACCCAGCTTGCCATCATGATCCTGGTAGAAGGTAAACTTTAATTTGCTTTTGTTGTACTGGTAAATCAACTCGTTCTCATCCTCTTCATCTTCGTACATTTTATCGGGTTTACCGAGTTTGGCAATTACATCTGCTGCCTTCATTCCAAATTTAAAATCTCCAATTCCGTAGGTGGGTTTTAATTCCATATTATTATTTTTTAGTGGCGGCCTGCAGGTGGACTAACAATTCATGTACAAACGGAATCTGTCCTGGAATTAATTTAAGTAGGGTGGTTGCTTCATCTAACCACTCAAATTGATCCATTTCAGGAAATTCCGCCATTTTGCCCGACCTGGGTGGCCATTCCAGTGTGAAAGTATTGCTTTTTATATTGTCAGTTGCAAAGTCCTGTTTAACGGCCCATACGTGTACTAATTTCCCGCTTTTTTGTTTTACGGGCGTCAGGGCCATGAGCGGGCCTGTGACGTCGATGGTAGTCTCTTCTTTAAACTCGCGGATAGCAGCGCGCAGGGCTTCTTCTCCTTCATCCATTTCGCCTTTTACAATACTCCAGAAGCCAACGTCCTTATTCCGGTAATAGGGGCCGCCGGGATGGCCAATAAAGAAGAATGGCTTTCCTTTTACCAGTTTGTAAGGCAATATACCGGCGCTTTGTTTCATCCCATTAAGGTAAGGCTAAAATGGAAGAACCCCATCCGCCAGTTGGCGGACGGGGTCCTTGCCTGTCATGTCAGTATACCTTCTTGATGGAATTTCTGTTTTACTCCTCCCGACTTGTTAGGAGGATGGGGGAGGCTAGCGCAAGAACAGCATTTCACGGTATTTTGGTAACAGCCAGTACTCATCGCCAACCATCAATTCCAGTTTGTCGGCGTGGTAACGGATCTGATCAAAATACGCTTCTTTGATGGTATCGCAGTAAGCGATAGCTTTCTCGCGGGTATTAGCGATAACGTTGGCTTTTTTACGAGCTTCGATCATCTTTTCAACCAGTTCAGCCATTTTGTTTACATGCTCAGAAACTTTGGTCAGGATCTGTTTCTGGTTAGCATAGCTGTCTTCTTTCAAACCAACTTCTTTCAAACCTTTGATGTTTGCGATCAGTTCGTTCTGATATTTGATAGCAGCCGGTAAAATGTGGCTGGTAGCCAGCTCACCCATTACACGGGCTTCAATTTGTACTTTCTTGATGTATTTTTCCAGTTCAATCTCGTGACGGGCTTCCAGCTCTACGTGCGTCAATACGCTGTTGCTTTCGAACAGGTGCTTGGCTTTTTCGGTAACCATAGCATCCAGTGCTTTTGGCGTAGTGCGTACGTTTGGTAAGCCGCGTTTTTCAGCTTCCTGGTGCCATTCTTCGCTATAACCGTCGCCTTCGAACAATACTTTTTCGCTGGCTACGATGTACTCGCGAATAACATGCATGATAGCGATCTCTTTCTTCTCGCCTTTTTCGATTAAGGTATCTACATCCTTTTTGAATTTCTTCAGCGTTTCAGCCATGATCGAGTTCAGGGTGGTCATGGGGTTAGCGCAGTTTGCAGTAGAACCTACAGCGCGGAACTCGAATTTGTTACCAGTGAACGCGAACGGTGAAGTACGGTTACGGTCAGTGTTATCGAGTAACAGCTCTGGAATGCTTCTGTGCAGGTCTAACTTCAGGATGGCTTCATCCTGCTCATCGAATTTGCCACCTACTCTTTCTTTAACATCGTTCAGTACTTTGTACAGGTACTGGCCAATGAATACAGAGATGATCGCTGGAGGAGCTTCGTTGGCACCCAGACGGAAATCGTTTCCGGCTGAAGCGATAGAAGCACGCATTAAGTCAGAATAATCATATACCGCCTTGATGGTGTTCACAAAGAATGTGAGGAACATCAGGTTGGTCTTTGGTGTTTTACCAGGGGCCAGCAGGTTGATGCCGGTATCGGTAGCCATAGACCAGTTGTTGTGTTTACCACTACCGTTAATACCGGCGAATGGTTTCTCATGCAACAACGCACGTAATTTATGACGACGGGCAACGCGGTCCATAATATCCATCAACAGGGTGTTATGGTCAACGGCCACGCTTACTTCTTCGAAGATAGGGGCGCACTCGAACTGTGCAGGTGCCACCTCATTGTGACGGGTTCTTAAAGGTATACCCAGTTTGTATGATTCCTGTTCGAAATCGCGCATGAAAGCGTAGATCCGGTCAGGGATAGCACCAAAGTAGTGGTCTTCCAGCTGTTGGCCTTTGGCAGGCGAGTGACCGAATACGGTACGTCCACCCAGCACCAGGTCAGGACGGGCATTGAAGAACGCTTCGTCAATTACGAAGTACTCCTGTTCCCAACCCAGGGTAGCGTTTACTTTGGTTACATTTTTGTCGAAATAGTGGCACACTTCAACTGCAGCTTTGTTCAAAGCTTCGAGCGACTTTAATAAAGGCGCTTTATAGTCGAGGGTTTCACCGGTATAAGAAACGAAGATGGTAGGGATACACAATGTTTTACCCTGGCCGATCTCCATAATGAAAGCAGGAGAAGAAGGATCCCATGCAGTATAACCGCGGGCTTCAAAAGTTGCACGGATACCACCGCTTGGGAAAGAAGAAGCATCTGGCTCTTGTTGGATCAGTGCATCACCGTCGAAGATCTCGAGTGCAGTGCCATCACCTTTCAGTGTGAAGAAAGAATCGTGTTTTTCTGCAGTTGTACCAGTTAAAGGTTGAAACCAGTGTGTATAGTGAGTAACACCTTTTGTTTCTGCCCATTGGCGAAGTCCGGCCGCGATCTGGTTGGCCATTGCGCGGTCAATTTTCTTTGCTCCTTTGATAGAGGCATTCAAACTTTTGTAAGCCTCATCACTTAAAAACTCACGTGCAGTTTTTAAAGTAAATACATTCTCACCGAATATGCCGGTAATTTTGGTAGGACCTTCCACATCCAGTCCGTTCTGGCTTGTCAGGTCGTTGATTGCTTTAAAACGTAATGATTCCATCACTAAAATTTTTGCTTTTGTGCAAATTAAGGACAAATAGCCTGTCTAAAAAAAAAATTGAATTTGTATCATGGTTTTTTTGATAAAACACAGAAAAACCTTGGCCAAAAGTACCTTTTGGTCTAAAAAAAGGGGTAAAAATGCGATTTTTTTAAATATATAGTTTTTTACTAATCTTCCCCGGAAGGCTCCAATTTGTAGAGGTCACCATTACACAAAGCAATAAAAGCTCCGGAATGGCTTTGTACCGTACAATGGCGCCCGGGAATGGGACTACATACCCTATAAATATATATAATGTAACGCCAAAAGCCAGGCAAAACAGGATGAGCGGTTTTTGAAGGGTCTGTTTACTATGTATATCTCTTTTTATTATAGCTAGTAAAACCAGCAGGCAGAAAGCCATGATCTCCACTGCCGTCATGATCTGTAAAGCGCCTTTTGCTTCCAGAACGGTGGGGCGAACAAAAGTATGGCTCAGGGCCTGCGGTAGTACCCGCACAAAGCTGTTGACGGTTGGCTGCAGGCTATCGAGGGCAAAACTGGTACCATGTAACTGAAAGAAGGATTGCTGGGCTGAAACGATCACCCCGGGCAGGTTTTTGGCAGGAGATACCCAGGCGCTTGCAAAGAACAATAAACCACCAATGACATAGGTGCAGCAAAAAGTTGCCACCGGTTTCCGGTTATATTTTATGGTTACAAACCAAGCCAGTAAGGCTGGGATCAATATAAACAGCACCTGGTTTCTGTATACGACAATACCTGCCATACCGATGATACAATACAACACCGACCATTTTTTTTGTTCATACAACCACCGGCGAAAGTGTACCAGCAACAGGGCCAGGAAAAACAATACGAGCCCATCGCCGCGGATCCCACTTAACCAGAAAACCAGGGGCGGAAAGAAAAAGATCAGCAACAACAGCGGTTTTCTTTTTTGGGGGAATTCTTTAACCAGTAAACTAAACAGCCAGTAATGTCCCCAGAACAGGATGAAATTGAAGAACACCACATTGATATAATAATTACTGCCACTGAAGATATTGGCAATGCTCAGAAGTTTGGTAATGCTGTCAAATTCAAGTGAATGTATATATATGTAAAGCCCTTTCCAAAAGGCACCGCCGGCGTCGGCAAAGGAACGGGTGGGTAACAGGTCGGTAAAGTACCGGAGCGGCTCGTGTTTTAGCTTTTGCAGTTCGCGCAGCGAATGCTGGTGAAAATCCCAGGTATCGTCGCCATTATAATAATGCAGATAGATATAACCGTATAAACAACCCAGGGCCACTTTAAATAAAAAGGCGAGGGCCGTTTCTGTAATAGTCAAGGGTACGCTTCTGCGGGTAAGGCGGTATAGGAGGTAAATGAAAAGGATGCTATATAAAAGAAGAAGTAATATGTGCATGTTATACTCAAATTGACAACCGGCAACAATGCAACGCTTTTTGCTGCTGCCTATTGCCCTTATTGCATATTGATTTATATGCGACAAATCTATACATTTGAGACCAATTTTATTGAATGGTCGGTACCCATAAGTTGATTGCCTTTGTTTCTAACAGCGCGTGGTCAGTCTACAACTTCAGGTTGGATGTGATCCGCCACCTCATCGACCTTGGGTTTCAGGTAATGGTATTAGCTCCGGATGATGAATACTCCGGTTACCTGCAGAAGAGTGGCTGCCGCTTCATTCCCCTCAATTTTAATAATAAAACCGAAAGCCCCGTTGCCGATCTGGCCTTTTACCGTCAGTTAAAAGAACTGTACCGCCAGCATCGCCCCGATTTTATCTTTCATTATGTAGCCAAACCTAATATTTATGGTTCCCTGGCTGCTGCGGCCATTGGTATTCCTTCGGTGGCAGTTATTACCGGTTTGGGCTATCCTTTTGCGAAACGCAACTGGTTGTACCACGTGGTAAAACTGCTTTATAAAAGAGCCTTACGTAAAACCGGGGAAGTATGGTTCCTGAATAATGAGGATGCGAAAATCTTCATCAACGAACACATCGTAAATATCGAGAAAATGAAGGTATTGCCGGGTGAAGGGGTGGATACCACGCATTTCTCTTTTCCACAGCGCATCGCTAAAAAAGACACTGGACCTTTTACTTTTTTAATGAGCACGCGCCTGCTTAAAAGCAAGGGCATTAGCCTGTATGCCGATGCGGCCCGGATATTAAGGAAAAAGAACTATGCCGTACGGTTTGAGCTGATCGGTTTTTTTGAACAGCATCACCCGGATTCCATTTCACAGGAAGACCTCGACCGCTGGCAGAAAGAAGGACTGATCCAATATGGCGGGTTCGCCAAAGATGTGCGTCCGTTTTTACAACGGGCCGATTGTTTTGTATTCCCCTCTTTTTATAATGAAGGCGTTCCGCGTTGCCTGATGGAAGCTGCCAGTATGGAATTACCGGTGATCACCAGCAATAACCGCGGTTGTAAGGAAGTAGTGATGAACAATACCACCGGCTTTCTGTGTCATCCACACGATCCTTTTGATCTGGCTGATAAAATGGAACGGATGATCAACCTGTCATGGGAAGAACGGACCCGCCTTGGCCGCAATGGCCGCGCCCTCGTGATCAAAAAATTCGATATCAAACATGTGATCGATGAGTATATGACTACACTGAATGCCGGTTGGGCAGAATAGGAAACTTAGACTCCAGGAACGCCAACACCCCCGATTGTAGTATTTGTTTTTCCCAGGTCCAGCTGCTGAGGTTGGGTGGTGTGTAGGTAAAACTGTTTATCTTTTCCCAGGTAAAATTCTCCAGGGCTGGCTGCAGGTAAAAGTAGTGGCCGCCATATTCTTTTTGAAAGCTGCGTACCCAGGCATAATCACTGGTAATTACAGGCATATTGCAGGCGGCATAATCAAGCAATTTGGCTGAGGTCTGCTGGTTGTAGGGCGTAACATCGGGCATATAATTAATGCCAAATCTTGCCTGCTGCATATGTGTATATATGTCGCCGTAAGGAACAGGGCCTTTAAAAGTGATATTGATTGCCGCTGCATAATCGGTGGCCAGCGCATCATAGTGGCGTGAAAGTACCAGTAAGGAATGATCTTTCATGGAACCGGATGCAAAGCAATTCAACAGTAATTCCGGTTTTCTGCTTTTATCTACCGTACCTACATATACAAAATCATATTTCTTTTGTGCTATAGGTATAACAGGGATCACGCCTGATTGTATTGCGTAATTGCGGATACCATAAGGGATGTTATCATGGGGTTGAAATCGGTTCAACACATACTCATTATTGAAAATGCGGTAGTCGGGCTTTGCATTGATTAGTTTTTTGATGCGGTCTTTTAACCGGCTAAATGGCGGTGCCGATGCGGAAGCATATTCATGAATAGTAACCCTGTTTTTATTGCGCCGAACATGCCGGCCCATAAAATGCCATTCAACATCACAGGGAGTGTTGTGTAGCCCGGAAGGGTGGATGATAGTGGTTTGTATGCCACGCGCAGCGAAAAAATCAACATACGCGTTGAGTTCGGGTAAGAATGCCTTTTGTTCGTGAATAAAACCGATGGTCATACAAGGCACAAGATACAAGGGTCTAAAATTCTAATTCCGGAAATTTTGAGGTCAAAAACTCCAGTACGCCCGACCGGCGGATCTGCCGCTCCCAGGTAAAGTTTTCCACATCGGGTTTTGAATAGGAGTGGTTATTTACCTGTTCCCAGGTGAAGTTCGACAGGTTTGGTTCCAGGTAAAAGAAATGACCGCCATATTGTTGCTGAAACCTTTCCACCCAGGCATACCGGGTGGTAACAATGGGCAAACCCAGGGCGGCATACTCCAGGAACCGCGCTGCGGTTTGCTGGTTAAAAGGTTCTTTATCAGGAACATAGTTAATGCCAAACCGGGCCTTTAAAATATAGGTGTCCATAGAACTGTAGGGCAGGGGACCCATAAACACAATGTTCTTATAATCCCGGTAAGTTGCCTGCAGCTCCTCATAATCCTTGCTTATCAGCAACAGGGTTTTATCTTTCAGGGAGCCGGTACTGAAGCAGTTCAACAGCTGTTGGGGCTGGCGAACCGGTGAAATATCACCCGTATATACAAAGTCGTACTCGCGCTCATGCAAAAAAGGGTCGGCCTGCAGCCATTCTTCCGGAACACCTATGTCGCGGTACCCAAAGGGGATGTGATCGTGGAGGTTGATTACTTTTTTAACATATTCATTTAAAAACAGCCGGAAGTCGGGTTGGGCGCTAAAAAAACTTTTCCACCAGTTCTTCCACCTGCGCCAGGGGGGTACAGAAGAGGAGCTGTATTCATGTATTTTATAGATACCTTCCTTGGGTTTGGAAAGGTCCACGCCCATTATCCACCACTCTACATGCCGGTGAATAAGGCCCAGCTCATTTTTATCTACTACTTCACAGGTTATGTTGTAGCGCGAAAAGAAACGGCTGTAAGCCTCCAATCCGGGCAAAAAAGCTTTGTTATTATGAACAAATGCAATAGTCATGGGCTGGTAAATCGGGATAAATTTATCAATAAGATGACAGACTGTTTGTACTTTTGCGCTTTCCTAAAAAGCTGTTTGACAACAGGCTACTGGTAAAAGGCTGGCAGCAAGGGTGTTTAGGCCCGCCGCCTGGGTATTTTACCGGCGCTAAAATACGATCAATCAGCATTTTAACTATATTAATTAATATGGAAGTAACAGTAAAAACTGCCAAACAGCTACGACTTACCGAAGAAGAATTCGAATTGATAAAACAAAAACTCGGCCGTACGCCCAATTTTACCGAATTGTGCGCCTTCAGCGGTATGTGGAGTGAGCACTGCAGTTACAAAAATTCAATTAAGTGGTTAAAAACATTGCCCCGCGAAGGCAAAAAGATGTTGGTGAAAGCCGGTGAGGAAAATGCGGGTTTAATGGATATTGGTGATGGCTTCGGCGTTGTATTTAAAATAGAATCACATAACCACCCCTCGGCTATTGAACCATTTCAGGGTGCAGCAACCGGGGTAGGAGGTATTCACCGCGATATTTTTACCATGGGTGCCCGGCCTATTGCCTCGCTCAACTCCCTGCGTTTTGGTAACCTGAAAGAAGCCAAAACCCAGCACCTGCTGGCTGGTATAGTTCATGGCATTGGCCATTATGGCAACTGTTTTGGCGTACCAACTGTGGGTGGCGAAATATATTTTGAACAGTGTTACCATACCAATCCGCTGGTAAACGCCATGAGCGTTGGTATTGTAAGAAATGGTGAAACCATTTCTGCTACTGCCAAAGGCCTCGGCAACCCCGTGTTCTTTGTAGGTTCGGCCACTGGTAAAGATGGCATCGGCGGCGCTTCTTTTGCCTCTGCTGATATCACCGCTGAAAGCGTGGAAGAATTACCTGCCGTACAGGTGGGCGACCCCTTCCAGGAAAAGAAACTGCTGGAAGCCTGTTTGGAAGTAATACAAACCGGCGCCGTTGTGGGTATGCAGGATATGGGTGCGGCCGGTATTATTTGTTCTACTGCCGAAATGAGCGCCAAAGGCGAAGTAGGGATGCGCATCGACCTCGATAAAGTACCTACCCGTCAAAAAAATATGAAGGCCTGGGAACTGTTGCTGAGCGAAAGCCAGGAGCGTATGCTGATGGTGGTGGAAAAAGGCCGCGAAGCAGAAGTACAACGTGTTTTTGATAAATGGGACCTGCCCTGTTCTGAAATAGGCGAGGTTACCAATGATGGCATCCTGCATTTCTATATGCATGGCGTGCTAGAAGCACAATTACCCGCCAATGAACTGGTACTGGGTGGCGGTGCACCTCAATATACCCGCGAGTACAAAGAGCCGGCTTACTTCGAAAATATCAAAGCTTTCAAAGCCGACACCATTGAAGTGCCTGCCGATCTAAAAGCTGTAGCTGAACAGATCATTACCGTGCCTAACATTGCCAACAAACGTTGGGTGTATGTTCAATACGATAGCATGGTAGGTGCCGGTACTTCTACTACCAATAACCCTTCCGATGCTGCCGTGGTGATAGCCAAGCCAACCAACAAAGGACTGGCGCTTACTACTGATTGTAACAGCCGGTATGTATATGCCGATCCGTTCGTTGGTGGCATGATCGCTGTTTCTGAAGCAGCGCGTAACATCGTTTGCAGCGGCGGTCAACCTTTGGGTATTACCAACTGTTTGAACTTTGGTAACCCCTATGATCCACAGGTATACTACCAGTTCGTATATGCGTTGAAAGGTATGAGCGAAGCCTGTTTGAAATTCGATACCCCGGTAACCGGTGGTAACGTAAGTTTCTACAACCAGAACCCTGATGGCGCGGTATACCCTACACCAACCATTGGTATGGTGGGTTTGCTGGATAATGTGAATGATAAAATGACGATGGACTTTAAAGCTGCCGGCGATCAGTTGTTCCTGATCGGTACCAGCCGTAACGACATCAATTCTTCTGAATATTTACATAAAATAAAAAAGGTAGAATTCAGTCCGGCCCCGCATTTTGACCTGGAAGAAGAAGCTGCCCTGCAAAACAAGATCGCAGAACTGATCAAAGCCGGTGTTATTGTATCGGCACACGATATCAGTGAAGGTGGTCTGGTGGTAACGTTGCTGGAAAGCTGCTTTAACCGCAACCTGGGTGTTGAGGTAACTGCTGCAAAGGCCGACATTCGTAAAGACGCTTATTGGTTTGGTGAGGCACAAAGCCGCGTAGTAGTGAGTGTAAAAGCCGATCAGGTGGAAGCCTTTAAGAAAGTAGCAGGCAACCATCCTTATGAACAACTGGGCCAGGTAACCAGCGGCGCCATAAAAGTGGATGGTAACAACTGGGGCACTATCGATGCCTGGAAAAATAAATATGATACGGCTATTGAGAACTTACTGGCCGGCCATGAATCAGAGCACGCATTGAGCGCATTGTAAGAAAGGCAGAGGGCAGAAGGCAGAAAAGAAAGCCAAAGTCAGGAAATCTGAAATTTAAGAATTTCACGTTTCACGTTTGACGTTTCACGATTAACCATTGACGAATCACTATACACGTTTGACGAAATGAACAAAGACAGTAAAATAGTAGTGACCGGCGCGGCCGGATTTATAGGAAGTTGTTTAACCGGTTTCCTGAATGAAAAAGGTTATAACCGGCTTATCCTGGTTGATGATTTTACCGAGCCTGAAAAGATGCAAAATCTTGAAGGCAAACAATATGACGAGAAAATAGAACGCGAAGATTTTTTTGAGTGGCTGGCTGAACACAAACCTGCCATTGATTTTATATTCCATATCGGCGCGCGTACCGATACTACCGAATTCGATTATTCCGTACACCAGCATTTGAACGTGGAGTATTCACAAAAGATCTGGAATTATTGTACTGAGAATAACGTACCGGTAGTGTATGCTTCTTCCGCTGCTACTTATGGTAACGGAGAAGAAGGATACAACGATGACCATGCGATCGTATACGCATTGAAACCATTGAACCCATACGGCGTTTCAAAAAATGAGTTCGATAAATGGGCCCTGGAACAAACTACCCAGCCGCCTTTCTGGGCCGGGTTGAAGTTCTTTAATGTATATGGTCCCAATGAATTTCACAAAGGCCGTATGGCCAGCGTGATCTGGCATTCTTTCAAACAAATAAACCAGTCGGGCAAAGTGAAACTGTTCAAATCGCACAAAGAAGGCTATAAAGATGGCCAGCAGTTGCGCGATTTTGTATACGTGAAAGATCTGCTGAAGATCTGCTACTGGTTAATGGAACAGTTTGAAAAGAATACTGGTGCTGTTGCCAATGGTTTATATAACCTGGGTACCGGTAAAGCCCGCAGCTTTGAAGACCTGGCGAAGGCTACCTTCAGAGGGTTGGATAAAGAACCGGTGATCGAGTTTATCGATATGCCCGAAGACATTCGTGACAAATACCAGTATTTCACCGAAGCAAATATGCAAAAACTGAGAGATGCGGGGTATAACGATGAGTTTTATACATTGGAACAGGGTGTAGACGATTATGTGCGTAATTATTTAGTGAAAGGAAATTACTATTAGTTCTATGAACAAAAAGATAGCAATCATTGGTGGCGGTAACTTAGGTACTGCCATTGCAGAAGGCCTGATCAATAGCGGATTTACACTGCCCGAACATATATTGATCACCAAGCGGAATATTAAAACGCTGGCTGCGCTGGAAAAACGCGGCATAATGGTGAGTGATAACAATGAAGAGGCCGTTCGTTTTGCCGATATGATCATCCTGGCGGTAAAACCATTCCAGGTAGATGATATTCTGGGTAAGCTGAAAGCATTGCTCAACCCCGAAAAGCAGGTGCTGGTTTCGGTGATCACCGGTATCACCATCAAACACATGCTGAAAGCGGTTGACTTAAAAATACCCGTGATCAGGGCCATGCCCAATACTGCTATCGCCATACAGGAAAGCATGACCTGTTTGTCTGCTTCACAGGACGTGAACCGCGATCAGATCAGTTTTATTGAAGACCTGTTTAACCAACTGGGCAAGGCCGTTTGGATCGATGAGAAACTAATGGATGCCGCTACGGTGTTAGGCGCTTGTGGAACGGCATATGCCATGCGGTATATTCGTGCAAACATTCAGGGCGGTATTGAAATTGGTTTTGATGCAGCCACTGCCAGCTTAATAGCGGCACAAACGGTGAAAGGCGCTGCTGAATTATTATTGAAAAAAGGATCACACCCCGAACAGGAAATAGATAAAGTAACTACACCCAAAGGTTGTACCATTGCCGGGCTTAACGAAATGGAACACCAGGGTTTCAGTTCCTCCCTCATAAAAGGTATTGTTGCCAGTTACGATAAGATCGAAAAGGACAGTTAACACGTAGTTATACGGACGTCATATATTATTTATGTTTAGACGTTAATTAACAGGCAGCAGAAAAGCGGATAAGTGAGTGTGTTATGGGTGTTATATAGGATAATTACGAGCTGTCATATGCGTAATTTAAGCAGGTGTATATTACGGATATATTAAAAAAGTATATGTTTGCTTGCACATGACCTAAATTTTTCGTTCTTTTGTTCCCGAAAAATTAGTACAGCCCGAACCCTTGGCTACAACCATAACCAATTTATGAAAAAGGAGAAATTGAGTTTTCTTATACTCTTTGTTGAAATAGCAGCGATCGTTTTTTTACATTCTGCTAAGAACCATCAGGCAGATGGTCGTAAAGTATTAAGCGTTAAAAAAACGGCGGTGGGAACCTCTTACCAGCTGAAAGCGCTCGGTCTTACCAAGGATTGTGATTTACTTTCAAATTTTAATTTTACTACGGCTCCTAGAAAGAATCATGTTTTAACTTTTGTACGATAAGAATTGAGCTGTAATACATTATTGAAACCCCGCTAATGCGGGGTTTTATTTTTTTTAATAATTCTCCTCATAAACATATTTCTCCCAACTTATTGATTTTAACCGGTTTTTAATAGAATTCACAGCTTGTGGCCCGGTTTTCCACACCCCAAAATCGTGTTTTTCTGGCGCATTTATTTGCCGTAACTTTGCACGACCTCCCGGAATTATTTTTTCGTTAAGAGCATATAAGTTTCCGCTGGTCAAAAATTATAGTGGAATAGGATTATCAGCAAAAAAGATTGAAGACGTAAAAATTACCATTTATTATGGCCAAGCATATTTTTGTTACCGGTGGGGTAACTTCATCATTAGGAAAAGGGATTATTGCAGCCTCGCTGGCAAAACTGTTGCAGGCGAGGGGATTGAGGGTAACAATTCAGAAGTTCGATCCGTATATCAACGTCGATCCGGGCACGCTCAACCCATATGAGCATGGCGAATGTTATGTTACGGAAGATGGCGCCGAAACCGATCTTGACCTTGGTCACTACGAGCGCTTCCTGAACATTTTCACTTCACAGTCGAACAACGTAACTACCGGCCGTATTTATCAAACCGTAATTAATAAAGAACGCGAGGGTGCCTATCTTGGTAAAACCGTTCAGGTTATTCCCCACATTACCGATGAGATCAAACGTCGCATCCTGTTGCTGGGCAATACCAAAGAATATGATGTTATTATTACCGAGCTGGGTGGAACTGTAGGGGATATTGAAAGTCTTCCTTTTATTGAAGCATTGCGTCAGTTGCAATGGGAACTGCCCGAAGAAGATACGGTGGTGATTCACCTTACGCTGATCCCATATTTGAAGGCAGCCAAAGAATTAAAAACAAAACCAACACAGCATAGTGTTAAAATGATGAGCCAGGAAGGTGTACATCCTGATATCATCGTTTGCCGTACCGAAAAGACCCTCACGCCCGATCTGCGCCGCAAGATCGCCCTGTTCTGTAATGTAAAACCAGAAGCCGTGATTGAGGCCGCCGATGCACCTACCATTTATGAAGTGCCATTGGCCATGATGCGCGAAAAGCTGGATGTTATCTGTTTAAAGAAACTCAACATCAATGGTTTCCACGAGCCAGACCTGGCAAAATGGAAAGAGGTGCTTGATAAACTGAAATACCCCAAGAGCCAGGTAACCATTGGCCTTATTGGTAAATACATAGAACTGCAGGATGCTTATAAATCAATTCTGGAAGCATTTGTACATGCCGGCGCCAGCAATGAATGCAAAGTGCAGATCGTGAATGTGCACAGTGAATTCATTACCCCGGAAAACGTAGGTGAAAAACTGGCTAACCTCGATGGGTTGCTGGTAGCGCCTGGTTTTGGTCATCGTGGGGTGGAAGGAAAGATCCTGGCGGTAAAATATGCCCGTGAAAACAGACTGCCATTCTTTGGTATTTGTCTCGGTATGCAAATGGCAGTAATTGAGTTTGCACGGAATGTACTGGGGTTGAAAGATGCCCATTCAACTGAAATGAACGTGAATACCCCTGATCCGGTTATTGACCTGATGGAAGAGCAAAAAGCTATTACTTCAAAGGGTGGAACCATGCGTTTGGGCGCTTATTCATGCGATACTATAGAAGGCAGTCTGGCCCGTACTATATATAATAACCAAACCATCAGCGAACGGCACCGCCACCGCTGGGAGTTCAATAACCGCTACCTGAACCAGTTTCAGGAAGCCGGTATGGTTGCCAGCGGAAAGAATAATGAGAACCAGCTGGTTGAGATCGTTGAATTGCCAACCCATCCATTCTTTATTGGCGTTCAGTACCACCCCGAATTAAAAAGTACGGTAGAAAACCCACACCCCTTGTTTGTACATTTTGTAAATGCAGCCAAAGTGTATGCAGAACAAAAAAGTACTGTAAAAAATCCCTTGCTCCAAAGCGAGATGATATAAGGCTTTATTAGTAAGTGTATGTTATAAATTGTTAATAGATATGCTGTTACCGGCATATCTATTAACATTCTGTAATAAAAATGCAGAACCCTTAACTAATAACTTAAAACTTACAACTTCCGATTATCTTTGCACCTCTTCTAAACTAGTAGTATAATGAATTTTGATCGCAATACGGTGATTGGCTTTGTGTTGTTAGCGCTTTTACTGTTTACTTACCTGTTTATCTCTACCAGGAACAGTCATGAGCTGGAGGCTAAAAAACAACACTTTACAGACTCAGTTGCCCAGGTACAAAAGCATGTCCAGGATTCTATTTCCAGAATACCCGATACCACGCTCAACCAGCCTGTACAACCAGGTGAGCTGGCAACACGCGGCGCAGAAGCGTTGACCGTAATTGAAAATGAAGTAGTTAAGATCAGTTTTACCAATAAAGGCGGTCAGCCCAAACAGGTGGAGCTTAAAAACTACAAATCGCTCAATAGTAAAACACCGGTTGTATTGAACAATACACCGTTCGATAAGATCTCTTATGCCATTACCACTAATAATGGGGCAGCACAGGTTTCTGACCTGTATTTCATGGACCCTAAAGTGGTAAAAAATGCCGATAACAGCCAAACCATCATTTACCAGGCACCCGTTCCCGGTAAAGGGACCGTTACCCACCAGTTCACGGTTCATCCTAATGATTACCTGATCGATTGGGATGTACAGTTGAGCGGCGCCGATAAAATGCTCACCCAGGGTAATTTCAACCTGATCTGGCAGAATGAACCCAGTCAGCACGAAACCGATGTGGTGTACGAGCGCAATCAGACCACCGTATGTTTTTATGATGAAGATGGTTTTGATTACATGCAAACCAAATCGGCCAGAACACTGGAAAAACCGGTACAATGGGTAAGCTCTTCTCAACAATTCTTCAATACCGCACTGATTGCAGCCAAGGATAAGTTCACTTCCGGTGACGTAAAATTCATCAAGAATGCAAACGACACCACAGCCAAAGTAGCCGAAGTGACCACCACACTGCAATCGAAAGTACCCCTGGGGCCTAATGTGTCTATTCCTTTGAGATTGTATTATGGTCCAAATGATTATGCGATCCTGCGCAAGCATAAAGACCAGGTGCCGGAAATGGATAAGATCGTGAACCTGGGTCGTGATATGTACGCTTTTGTACGCCCCATCAACAAGTACATTGTGATGCCGGTGTTTGGTTTCTTTAGAAGCTTTATCGGTAGTTTGGGGATTGCTATTTTGTTGCTGACCTTATTCATCCGCCTGTTCACTTCTCCGCTGGTATATACCAGTTACCTGAGTGGTGCTAAAATGAAGGCGTTAAGACCTGAAATTGAAAAGCTGAAAGAAAAGTACAACAACGATCAGCAGCAGGTAGGTGTAGAACAAATGAAATTATTCCGCGAAGCCGGGGTGAATCCGCTGGGTGGTTGTTTACCGGCCCTGTTGCAGATCCCTATCTTCTTTGCGTTGTATAGCTTCTTTAACTCGAATATCGATTTGCGTGGGGTTGGCTTTTTGTGGGCTGATAACCTGGCTTCTTATGACGCTATTGTGTCGTGGAAAACCAGCATTCTGGGAATGACCCACCTGAGTTTGTTTACCATCACGGCGGTATTGACGAGCTTCCTGATCTCTTTGTATAACATGAACATGACGCCCGACCAGAACAATCCGGCGCTCAAGTACATGCCTTATATCTTCCCGTTCATTTTATTCTTTGTGTTTAACCGCTTACCCGCGGCGTTGACCTGGTACTATACTGTGTCGAACCTGATAACGCTGATCTTACAGTTTGTAATTCAGAACTACATCATCAACCACGATAAAATACTGGCGAAGATCGATGAGAACCGCAAGAAGCCTAAGTCGAAGTCGAAATGGCAGGAAAGACTGGAAGCCATGCAGGCTGCTCAACAGCAGGCTCAGCAGCAGCAGAAAAAGAAGTAACTTAATGTAATTCGTTATATAAGGGAAAGTGAGTCTGATTCGGGCTCACTTTTCTTTTGGAAGGAGGTGTGAGTGGTGGTGAGTGGTCAGTGGTGAGTGGGCTCGCGATTATTCCGATGTCTGAAAAATCGGCAACAAATCTCTGCCTTCTGCCCTCTGCCTTCTGCCCATTGCCTTTTTGACCACAACTGCCTCATTTTTAACAATATTCTCAATAAAACCGGCTTAACCTTTTTAAAATTAACCGGTCTTTGTATTTTACGCAGCAACTATTATTACCTTATCCCCATCTAGATTATTATTACAACCGTAGATTATGAAAAAGAATATTGCAATACTGTTAGTGAGTGTTTTGGGGATGCAATTGGCGGCCCAGGCACAGCGTAAGGTAAACGAGCTTACCCTTACGTACGATGCCAGTATTTCAAGCGGAAGCAAGGAGCCCAAACTGGCCGATGCCTTTGATGGACATATTAAAACAATCTATATAAAGGGAAACATGAGCCGGGCCGAAATAGCCAGCGCCTTGTTTTCTTCGGCTGCTATTCACGACTCCAAGTCGGGGACCACAGTGGTGTTGAAAGAAGTGAGCGGACAGAAACTGCTGACCAGGATGACCAGTGAGAACTGGGCGGAGACCAATAAACGCTACGACGGGATTACTTTTGCCAATACCAGCGATACCAAATCTATTGCAGGTTATAATTGTATTAAGGCCGTAGCTACGTTTCCTGACGGATCTACTTTTACCGTATACTACACCGCCGATATCGTTCCAGAGAACAAGGACTATGAGTACATGTTCAAGAACCTGAACGGGCTGCCGCTGGAGTATGAATTGGTGCAGGGAAAACTGACCATCAAATACACGGTATCAAAGATCAATATGAACCCGGTACCGGCTTCTAAATTCGATATACCTACATCAGGCTACCGCGAAATAACGTATGAGGATAGTAAAAAATTGAACGCAAGTAATTAAGCTGGAAGTTTCCGGCTTATTTACGTAAGCGGAACTTCAGATCGAAAGCGTTCAGGTTGTTGTGTTGATAAGTTGATTTATCAGGGGTTACATTGATGTTGACCCGGCTGCTGCTTTTATAAGGTAAAATGAATACCTTATTGCCTTGCTGATAAGTCACCACGGTGTTGCAGGTGATTACGTTGTTGGTGCGAACACTGTAGAAAGTGTGGCTTCCAGTATAGGAAGGACCGGCTTTCAGGGTAAAGCCATTTGTGGTTCTGATAGGAGTAAAATCGGGTTTGCGAAGCGACTCCGCCTTCTTTTTGTCACCACCTCCGCTGCTGGCCAGCGCAAGCGCAAATGCCCCGATCATCGCACAACTGATGATGGTCTTTTTAAGCATGTGGTTAAGTTTTAGCGTAAAGTTTGCTTGCATATTGACTACAAAAATATAAAAAAATATTTGGTTTTCTTTAACCCTCCGGATTAAAGTTTATACTTCTCTTAACGTATGAGATACCTAAATGTTACGGATTTCATAACAAAAGGGTTGGGATTTTCACAATTATTTGATTGGTATTTGTAAACAATTGTAATTCAAACACTATACAGTCTTTGATCATTGATGAACCATTGACAAATGCGCGGGTTAAATGGGGATAAAAAGAGCGGTTTTTATGCTAAATTCACCCCAGTTGATCGTGTTGACAGGTGTCAGAAATTAAAATTGGTAACCATTTATGAAAATCCTATTTTACATTAACCTACTATTTAAATAAATGAGAGAAAATCCGTTTCGTCAGGATAATGAAGAAATCAGAGAGTTAGTTAAGCAGTTCCAGAATCTGAAAGCGGGGCGGGGAAATTCCTTTTTGGAAGAAGAGGCCTTTGAAAAGATCATTGACTATTTTGATGACGTAGAAGACCTGCCGCAAGCGCTGGAAGCTGCTGAAATGGGTATTGAACAATATCCGTATTCATCGGCATTGCTTATTAAAAAAGCTGACCTCCTGATAGCCACCAGGCACTATAACGAGGCCCTGGAAATACTCAATCACGCCGAATTACTCGATAGCAACGATATCAACCTGTATATTCTTAAAACAGACGTTTACCTGGCGCTGGACCAGCAGGAGAAAGCAGTGGAACTGCTTGAAAATGCCCTCCAGTTGTTCGAAGGCCAGGAACGCATAGAGTTGTTGTTTGAGCTGGCCGACGTGTATGATGACTACGAAGAATTCGACAAGATCTTCGACTGCCTCAAGCTGATCCTTGAACAGGAACCAGCCAACGAAGAAGCATTGTACAAGATCTGCTTCTGGACCGATTTTACCGGCCGCAATGAAGAAAGCATTACGCTGCATCAGCAGATCATAGAAGAAAACCCCTACAGCGAGCTGGCCTGGTTTAACCTGGCAGCAGGCTTTCAGGGGTTAAAACTTTACGAAAAGGCCATCGATGCCTATAAGTACGCGGTTGCCATCGACGAAAAGTTCGATTATGCCTACCGTAATATGGGCGATGCCTTTATTCGGTTACGTAAGTACAAAGACGCCATTGAAGTACTGGAAAAGGTGTTGGAGTTGTCGAGGCCCGAAGATGTGATTTATGAGGCTATAGGACACTGCTACGACCGCATGAAGAATTTTGCACAGGCAAGGTTCTATTATCGCAAGGCTTCGCATTTGAACCAGGGCGACAGCAAGCTGTATTACAAAATAGCCTGTACCTATATCAACGAAGAACAGTGGTCGATGGCCGTAAAACAGCTGGAAAGCGCCATGCAGATCCACCGCCTGCAGCCGGAGTACAACCTGGCCATGGGTGAATGTAAAATGCAGCTGGGCGATTATAAAGAAGCTATACAGTATTTTTCTAATGTGGTTCGGCAACGGCCGCGTAATATCTCAAGCTGGGAAGCGCTTATCCGCTGTTTATACCAGGGCGAATTTTATGAAGAAGCCCTTGAACAGGCGAAGGCAGCTTTAAAGATCACCGAATCTAAACCCATATTCTTATACTACATCAGCGCCATTTACCTGGCATTGGGTAAAACCAAGGAGGGCCTGTTGCAGCTGGAATCAGCATTGATGGCTTCGCCCAAATTGTTGAAAAAGCTGATACACCTGAATCCCGCTATATTGCGGCATCCGCTGGTTATGGATGTAATAGCCCATCATAAGAAAAAGAATTAATACGCCCGTTTTAATAACAACAGACCTGCCAGTGCAAACCCTTAGGATAAACTGACAGGTCAAATTATTAGTCTACCTGGCTGGTTATTGCATAGCGCCGGCGTTTTAATTTCAATTTAACAGTCTTCTTATCATTAGCTAATGTGATTAGCGAAATGGTTTGTGCATATGATTTTAACCATATCGCTTGTATGATGTTTTCCATTATTTTTGCGGCGGCTTTAAAAATTGTTGCACAAAAAAACTAGGAATGAATTTTAACCTCACACAGATCCCCGACAGGATTAAGAAACCACGCAACAGCGGTATTACCATGGTAATGGATAAGGGCCTCAGCATTCCGGAAGCGCAAAATATGATGAGCGTGGGACACCCGCACATCGATATTGTTAAGCTCGGCTTTGGCACTTCATTCGTAACACCCAACCTGCGTGAAAAGATTGAAGTTTACAAATCGTATGACATTCCCGTTTATTTTGGCGGCACTTTGTTTGAGGCGTTCCTGATCCGTAACCAGTTCAATGATTACATCAGTGTTTGTAAAGAGTATGGTATTTCCTATATGGAAGTAAGTGACGGCTCTATCAATATTCCCCATGCGGAAAAATGCGGGTATATTGAAAAGCTGGCCAAACATGGTACCGTACTTAGTGAAGTGGGAAGTAAAGATGCTGCTCATATTATCCCCCCTTATAAATGGATCGAGTTGATGAGTGCCGAGCTGAAAGCCGGTTCTTCCTACGTAATTGCCGAAGCCCGCGAAGCTGGTAACGTAGGTATTTACCGGGGCTCTGGTGAAGTACGGGAAGGCCTGGTACAGGAGATCTTAACCCAGATACCTGGCGAAAAGATCCTGTGGGAAGCGCCTCAAAAAGCACAGCAGCTGTACTTTATTGAGCTGTTGGGCTGTAACGTAAACCTGGGTAACATTGCGCCTACTGAAGTAATTCCTTTGGAAACCATGCGTATTGGTTTGCGTGGCGATACGTTCAATTTGTTCCTGAACGGAAACGGACAGCACTAATCGTGAGTTGTGAGTAGTGAGTTGTGAGTGAGATCTCGCGATAATTCAGACTTCCGAGCAATTGGGAGCCCACTCACCACTGACAACTGACCACTCACTATTATACTTAAGATCTCAGAGGCATCAGTTAAAACGAATTCGTTATGAAAAAGTATGGCTTGATTGGCTATCCGTTAAGCCATTCATTTTCTCAGAAATATTTTACAGAAAAGTTCCAGCGGGAAGGGATCACCGGTTGCGTGTATGATAATTTCCCGCTGGCTTCTATTGATGAGTTTGCTGCGCTTATTCAAACACAGACCGATCTGCATGGTCTGAATGTTACCATTCCCTACAAAGAGAAAGTTATTCCCTTCCTTACGGCACAAAGCGAGGTGGTAAAAACCATTGGCGCCTGTAACTGCATCAGAATTGAGAACGGTGAGCTAACCGGTCATAATACCGATGTGGTTGGTTTTGAAGAATCGTTAAGACCTTTACTGCAACCACATCATAAAAAGGCGCTGGTGCTGGGCACCGGCGGCGCTGCCAAAGCCGTGCATTTTGTACTGAACAAGCTGGGAATTGAGTTTTATGAAGTGTCACGCACGCCGGGAACTACCCGTCAGTTGTCATACCAACAGGTTGATGAAGCAGTAATAAAGGAACACGAGGTGATCATCAATACCAGTCCGCTGGGTATGTATCCCAACATCGATGAATGCCCGCCATTGCCATACCAGGCGCTTACTTCCAGCCATTATTTGTTCGACCTGGTGTACAATCCCGCTAAAACATTATTCTTACAAAAAGGGGAGGAGCAAGGGGCTGCTATCAAGAATGGGCATGATATGCTTATTATTCAGGCGGAAGAGAGTTGGAGGATCTGGAATGCCTGAGTTTTTAGGTTTGTGGGTTATTGAGTTTGTATGTTTAAAGTTCTAAGTTTAAAGTTTAAAGTTGAAAGTTGAAAGTTTAAAGCTTTCCAGTCCAATTACATCTTTGCCTTCTGTCCTCTGCCATTTTCCTACTGCCTACTGCCTTTCAGCTTTTCAGCTTTTCAGCCACTTCGGTGGGGATAGCCGCAACTTTCTTTTTTGCATAATCATAGCAAACCATACCGGTTTTGGCTACGGCTACTAATTGTGTGGTATTGCCGGAACGCTTTTCGAGTTTGTAATAGAGATCGAAGGAGACTTTGGTAATATCACCTGCTGCTACGGAAGCAATCACTTCATCGCCGTAAAACAATTCGCTTTTGAATTCAATGCCTACGTCGCTCATGATCACACCTACGCCGGCCAGGTCCAGTTCGCCATACCCTAATTGTTTCAGGTATTGCACCCGGGCTTCATGGATCATGCTCAGGATGGTATCATTGCCCACATGTTTGCCATAATTCAGATCGGTAATGCGAACGGGAATGGTAGTAGAGAAAACAAACTGTTCAGGGAGTTCAACTTTAATTCTTGCCATGCTATAAGTGGTTATCTGCCTTTCTTATTCCGCTTTCTAATGCTTCCTTATTCATTTTCTATTAAAAGATCCTTCAGCTCGAGAATGTCGGTGAAGCTGGTAGCTGTAGGAACAAAGGACGCCTGGTTCATGAACTTTTCTTTCCATTCGCTGAAGCGTACTTTCCACAGGCTGTTCTCCTGCATCATGAAATCGAAGTAATCCTGTGGTTCAGCTTCCTGGTTCAGGGTGCTGATGATGTGCAGGAATTTGGAAGAAATGCGGGTTTGCTCTCCATTGGGGCTGGTTACATTGATGTAACAGTTGTCAGGAGAAGTAACCAGTTTTTTATCGAGGATAACCTGACCCTTGGCATCGCGGATAAGCGGGGCCTCTACGTCAGGGGAGTTGGCATTGTTGAAATCAACCGCCTGTACGTCATCGGCATAACTGGTAGCAATGGGCTGATAGTCGTAAAAAGCAGTACGACGGGCACCACGGCGGGTAAAGCGGTTGTTGATAAGACCGGCTTCGGTGGAAGCCGATAAAGCGGCAATAGGCTTTTGTGCAAGACGCTCACCGATTTCGGTATCTGCAGCGCGTGTTCTGCCCGGGGCCGTAGAATGGTTGCTGTTGGCAGGGGTCGCAGCGGCTTTGCTGGCAACTCCTGGTGTATCGGCCGTATTATTGGCTTTGTCCAGGAAATACCAGGCGCCAACGGTTAACAATACCATGGCAGCGGCGGCCACAATAGCCCTGCGCGAAGAATGCAGGTCAATGACCCGGCCTTCTTTTTTGGCAGCAGTTTGTTCTGCTGATAAATAGGCGGCTATCTTTTTCCAAACCGAAGCGGGTGGCGCTACGGAAAGGTCATTTAATTTGCTGGCAACCCGTACCTCGTCTGTTTCGCGATCACTACCCAGTTCAGCGGCAATAGTCGACCACAATCCTACCGGCGGAGTAACGGCCAGATCAAACATTTTTTGAGCAACCGGGGTGTCCTCCGCATCAAATTCAGCATTCAGCCTGGCTGCAATGCCGGGCCATACGCCCGGTGGAGGCTGTACTTCGAGGTTATTCAATATGTGTTTTATCTTCGTTGCCATGGTTACCGGGTTATCGCGTATAGGATTTTTGCGTGTCGCTTAAATATTGTGCTATCTTCTTTTGTAAAACTGATTTGGCCCGCGCCAATTGTGATTTGCTGGTTCCCTCACTGATCCCCATCATATCACCGATCTCTTTGTGCGAATATCCCTCCACTACATACAGGTTAAACACTGCTCTGTAGCCGGGAGATAATTCCTGAACAATTTTTATGATGTCTTTTTCTGCCAGGTTTTCAAGAGCCGAGATGTCGGTATTTTCAATAGTCCCTTCTTCTTTTTCAGTAACCATCGACAATTTGGTCGATTTTTTACGAAAGTGTTCGATAGACGTATTTACAAATACCCTTCTGATCCAGCCTTCAAAGGAGCCTTCTGCCCTGAAATGGTGTAAGTTTCTGTAAACCTTTATAAAACCTTCCTGCAGCAGATCCTGCGCGTCTTCGACATTGCTGGCATATCGCAAGCAAACCGCATACATTTTGGGAGAGAAACGGAGATACAGTTCTTCCTGCATACGCCGGTCTCCTGCAATGCATCCTCTTATTAAGTCGGATTCAGATATCGTATAGTTGCTTTTTGGCTCCAAAAAACTTTATCTAAGTATTAAAATTACTCCTATCGTGTTGTAATTACCTGATTTTGCAAAAATAATACAAGTTTGTCAGCTGCCTTTTTGCGGTGACTGATTGTATTTTTTTCTGCCATGGTCATTTCGGCAAAGGTGCGGTCACTGCCGGCTGGTTTAAAAACCGGGTCGTAACCAAATCCGCCGGCACCCGATTGCTCCCGGGTAATATCACCTTCACAAATACCTTCAAAAAGCCATTCCTTACCTTCCCAGATCAGGGAGATCACGGTGCGGAACCGTGCGCGTCGGTTCTCCGAATTGCCCAGTTTGGTCAAGAGCTTTTCGATATTCTTGTCAAAAGCTTTGTCTTCCCCGGCATAGCGGGCGCTTTTTACACCTGGTTCGCCATTAAGTGCTTCCACTTCCAAACCGGTATCTTCACTGAAACAGCTCAAACCTGTTAACTGGTGAATGGTGCGCGATTTTTCTGAAGCATTGGCTTCCAGCGTATCGTGCGGTTCAGGAATGTCGATATCGATGCCAGCCTGTTTTAAAGGGATCACTTCCAGGTGCTGGCCAATAGCCGCCTGAATTTCATCTACTTTATGCTGGTTATTAGTTGCGAATATTAATTGCATAGTTAATCGTAGTCGGCAATCGGTTTAGTAAAGTAGTTTAAAGTTGAAAGTTTAAAGTTAATAAGTCAGTGAGTTATTAAGTCTTGCTGGGTCTGCATTTGAACTTTAAACCCAGGAACTTATAAAAACATCCGCTTTAGGCAATCCCACAACTTCCTCTTCAGCAATTTTGCCTCCTCCGTTTCCTGGTTCAGCTGGCCCAATGAGGGCGTGAACAGGTAGGTGGTGCCGGCATATGGTTGTTCCTTAAACGGTGGAAAACTAATAGGTAATTGAATATCACCCGGTTCTACCCCAAATAATAACAAAGATTTAGGTTGGAGCTGCGCTTTCAGTTTGTCGATGGCTATGGGAGCGGTGGCATAGTTTACAATGGCTACATCGGCCATGTTCAGCTTACAGGCGCCCAGCATTTTGGTCAGGAACTGCAGATCGGCTTCCGGTACATAAACGTCGTTGGGGCAATTTACCACTACACTGATCTGCTGTTTATTGTTACCCAGGGTTTTATATACAACAGGCTCTTCCTGTTTTACCGGTTGTCCCCCTGCCTCCTCCATTATTGGAGGGGGAGTATAGGCTTTTTCCTGCTGGGGCAGGGGACTATCCTCCTGCATCGCCTTTGGCGAACCGCCAGAGGCGGCAACCTCCGGCTGCATCAATGAATTACGATACAGATCGGCAATAACAAAACCCGGTAAATTTATATTAGTCAAGCTCATTTTTTAAAAAGCGTTCTTTATCAAAGATATAGCTGTCTATTGGTTTAGTAGGCTTAACGAACGATTGTTAGTAATTTATTTGACAGCCCGAAACTTTATTTGTTTATTTGCGGCTCAAAAATACTGATTATGGTAGAAGCTTATAGTATCCCGGTTACAAAAATTGAGCGCAGCCGCCTGCCGGGTGTTACGCTCGAAAATATTCCTTTTGGCAAAACCTTTACCGATCACATGTTGGAAGCAGATTTTGTAAATGGTGAGTGGAAGAACGTGGAGATCAGGCCTTACCAGCCGTTGGTGATGAGCCCATCCCTGGCAGCCATTCATTACGGTCAGGCGATATTTGAAGGTATTAAAGCCTATAAGAACGAGGCGGGTGAAGCTCACATTTTCAGACCTTACGATAATTATAAGCGGTTCAATTTTTCAGCTGCCCGCATGGAAATGCCGGAAGTGCCTGAAGACATATTTATAGAAGGGATGCGTAAGCTGGTGGAACTGGATAAAAACTGGATCCCTGCGTTGCACGACCACTCCCTGTATATTCGTCCATTCATGTTCTCCTCAGATGAAATGATTGGTGTACGGCCTTCAGAAAGCTACAAATTCATGATCATTCTGGCGCCTACAGGTCCGTATTACAGCGCGCCCATGCGTATTTATGTGGAAGAGAAATATACCCGTGCCGCACCCGGTGGGGTAGGGCAGGCCAAAGCTGCCGGCAACTATGGTTCTTCTATGTATGTTACCGCCCAGGCAAGGAAAAAAGGCTATGACCAGGTTTTATGGACAGACGTATATGAGCACAAATACGTACAGGAAATAGGGACCATGAATGTGTTCTTTGTGATCGGTAATAAGGCTTATACGCCCGATCTGAGCACTGGTACCATCCTGGCAGGGGTTACCCGCGACAGTGTGATGACCATTCTGGAAGAAATGGGCCTGCAGGTAGAAGAACAACCCGTTTCTGTAGACATGCTTATGGAGGCGTATAAGGCAAGTGAGCTGCGTGAGGTGTTTGGCACCGGTACGGCTGCTACGGTGTCGCTGATCCGCGAGTTGCGGTATAAGGATTTTGTCATGTCTTTCGACACCACCCAGTGGAAGGTTACCCCGGAAATTAAAAGCCGCCTGGATGACATCCGGGAAGGCCGCGTTGCCGACAACCACGGTTGGATGTTTAAGATATAGGAGCAGCCCGCAGGGCAAAAATTATTGATTCAGGTTAGGAGCTCGTAGTAGAATTTATTCTGCTTACCATTCAATTGTGAAAAGTTGAAACCTCCTGCCTGTTTAGATATTTCATCCGATAAGCTCTCTGAACGTTCCTTTAATCTGGAAATGTTCAGGGAGCTTATTTATTGCATAAAGGGTGCTGACAAGCCCTCTAAAGTAGAAGCAACGTGTTCTTGTCTCGTGGACACATCTTCCTTGAATCTGATCTTAAATGTATAACATCTTCTAATCCAGATACAATTGGTAATAGAATAAAAGAGGGTAGTGAACAATCGGTAAGGGTGGTGCTGGATATTACTTCATCCATTTCCCAAAAACGTTTAATAGAGGGGTTAAAAACCGGGTGCGAAAGAAATAATGAACTGAAGGAGATTTTGCTTTTTTACAATTCGGTCTTTTACAGGCTGGCAGTTACACAGATTATAAGCAAACGGATCTTCGACCTCATTAAATAAAAACAGGCCTCACGTGGAGACCTGTAACATTTTCGTCGTTGGGGAGCTTTTTACGACTCAGCCGCCGATTAATTAAAATTATAAAAAATATTTTTAATAATAATGTTTTTTACACGCCCAAGACCGGTTCCAGAGTTTAAAGAAATCTAGTCACCTCAGAACCTGGAAAAAAACAACCAATAGGGATAATTCTATTCAAAACAGGAGAAAAATACGTGTAAAGTTGATTTTTTTGCCTTGTTTTACAGGAAATTAACCGGTTATACACAATACCTTAAAAATTGAAGCTTATTTTTTTGGTTATAAATTTTAACCGCTTACCTTTGCCGTCCCAAAATCAAAAGGTTCAGAATGCCTACTATACAACAATTGGTAAGAAAAGGAAGAGAAATTATTAAGGCTAAGAGCAAGTCTAGAGCATTAGACGCCTGCCCCTTCCGCCGTGGTGTGTGCACCCGTGTTTATACAACCACTCCTAAGAAGCCTAACTCAGCTTTACGTAAAGTGGCCAAAGTACGTTTGACAAATAAAGTGGAAGTGATCGCCTATATCCCAGGTGAAGGACACAACCTGCAAGAGCACTCAATCGTGCTGGTGCGCGGTGGTCGTGTGAAGGATTTGCCAGGTGTACGTTACCACATCGTTCGCGGTAGCTTGGATACTGCGGGTGTAAAAGACCGTAAACAAAGCCGTTCTAAATACGGAACTAAAAAGGAAAAGGCTAAAAAATAATTTAGACAGTTCTACAAATTTTTATAAATGAGGAAGACAAAAGTCAAAAAAATTCCCTTAGCACCTGATGCCAGGTACAATGATTTGATGGTAACTCGTTTTATCAACAACCTCATGTGGGAAGGTAAAAAGAATACAGCTTTCAATATATTCTATACTGCATTGGATCGCGTTGCTAAAACAACCGGCGAAAATGGGTATGAAGTATGGAAAAAAGCACTGAGCAACGTTACGCCTGCTGTAGAAGTACGCAGCCGTAGAATTGGTGGTGCTACATTCCAGATCCCGGCAGAAGTTCGTGTTGATAGAAAAATTTCTCTCAGCATGAAATGGCTGATCCGCTATAGCCGTGAAAGAAACGGTCGTAGCATGGCTGAAAAACTGGCTAACGAAATCGTTGCTGCCAGCAAAGGTGAGGGCGGTGCTTTCAAAAAGAAAGAAGATACCCACCGTATGGCTGAAGCCAACAAGGCTTTTGCTCACTTCCGCGTATAACTTACGTATAGTATATCTTACCATATATACCCACCAGTTTTCTGGTGGGTTTTTTTGCTTGTCCTCCGGTGAGTAGTCAGTAGTGAGTTGTGAGTTAGCTCGCTATTGTTTTGATCTTCGAACAAAAGCGAAGAAACTCAAACGTGTAGCGACTTCTCTATTATTTAGACTTCTGAACAGTCGGGGACCCACTCACCACTCACTACTCACTACTGCACCATCACTTTGGTAGTAAACTCCTTCTTTCCATTCTTTTTGATCATTGCAAAATAAACACCGCTTGTAAGTCCATGCAAGGGCACCATTTCCACCGTTTGTTGTAACCGGTATTGTAATACCTGTTGTCCGAGCGTGTTGTACAGCAGCAGGTAGGTGTTTTCAGGTTCCTCCCTGGCAAGCACCGATAAATAACTGGTAGTTTTTACCGGATTGGGGAAAATAAGATACCGGGTAGTGAGGAAGTAATAAATGCTTTGGGGACTACTGTAAATGATCATTCCATTGTTGAGTTCGATCTTAACCCGGTAGGTATTTACGCCGTCTTTGAGGTTTTTGTCGGCCCATTCGTAATAAAGTATAGTGATGGGTTGAAATGTTTGCAAAGGCTCGTATCCGCTACTGGTGAGCTTCTCAAACGTTACGCTTTTCACATTCAGGGTGGTGCCAATTTCGGCCATCAGCAAACCGGTATTCCCATTATCCAGGTCAACCAGAAAATTCTTCAGGTAACAATCAACACCCTGTGTTTGGTAGTTGATGGTATACGCTTTAAGGGCAGGGCGGCTGGGCATGACCAGAGGCGCTACGGTGTACCACAAAAAATTACCTGGCTGCCGAACGATGAGGCTGGTATCGGATGTAGTGATCACCGGCTCCAGGTATTTTTGGCCCAAACGAAATACCCGGTAGGTATCGATGCCGCGAATGCGGTCCCAGAACAGCATGGCAGAATCGGCGCAATTAAACCCAACATGAACAGCCAATAACGGGGATATAGTGAAGGTGTCGGATGTGAATACCTGTCCGTTGATGGTCATTCGTAACAGGGCGATACTGCAGGTGTCGGGGGCGTGCCAGTAGGCATATCCCTGCGACAGGGCAGGGGTGTTCCCGATGGTTTGCCAGCTGGCACCTTTATCGAGACTGTACTCTAGTGAACCAGCATTGGTATTGAAAGTAGAAGACCAACGCAACAGGTTGTCTTCGCCGCTTTTTGCATAGTCAACCGCGGTAGGGAACTGCCATTGAAACTGATCAGGCGCTTCGGTTTGCCAGGCAATAGCGTACGGCTGACTTCCACCGCCGGCCACTGCAAACCCCCTGACACGGATGGCATAGGTGCCTGCAATGGGATTGTCGATGGTGACCTGTTCAACGGTATTCAGGTCGTCTTTTTTTCGCACGGCGGGTTTTAACAGGGAATCAATTATGGGGGCGGGACTTAGCACCCAGGGAAGCCAGACCTGCCCGCTGTTATCAACCAATTCCAGATCCAGGTCGTTTATTAGTGCTTTCGGGGCATTGGCGGCGGCGGCGGGGTCTAACCAGCAAAGGGTAACCTTTAGCTGCCGGGTATTGGCGGGTACGTTGATGGTGAGTGTTTGCGTGCCGCCCTGGGCTGCCGAACCGGAAGAGTATTGTTCATTTGCCAGTGTCTGCATAGCCTTCCAGGCGTTCAGGCTGCCGTAACCCGACTGGTAATCGGGCCCTTTATTGCCCCGGTCATCGGCACTGTTTACTAAAAGGGCTTTTATCAGGGAAGCAGGGGGCAGGGGCCCGCCATGTTTTTCTTTGTAGTACTGCTGCAGCAAAAGCACGGTGCCCGAAGTATGGGCGGCTGCACCGGAGGTGCCGTCTTCGCCAAAGGCTATGAGTTCAGGCTTTATGCGCCCGTCATAGGCGGGGCCGCGGGAACTGAGAAAGGCTACATTGCCAAATGAATCGGTGGCGCCTACTGTGAGAATGTTCTTGGCCATTTTGAAACTACCGGTAAGATTGGCCATGCTGCTGATGCCTGCATACGGGCCGTTGCTGACCAGGTTGCCTGAATTGCCCGAGGAAAAAACATGCAGCAACCCGGGATTATTGATGATGCTGGCATCATAAGCGGCCGCATCGGCCCCATAATAATTTTCGATGCCGGTTCCATAAGAATGATTCTGTACCGTAATCCCATACTGCCTGTATACATTATCGCCATCAGGTAACAGGGTAGCAAAATTGGAGGATACGATAGACGCTGCCGGCACTACGCCACTGCCGGTATAAAATGAATTTTCTCCGCCTGCAATGATGGTGGCCATATAGGTTGCATGCGAGGCAATGAGGCTGGAGGTTTGCGGGGTGGAAATATACCGGCCTTTGAAATCGATGTCGGTGGTGTCGGGTTTATTTTCCTTTACCGAGGCCACCATGCCAGCCCCGTTTAAAGCAGGGTACTGGCTATGTACCAGGTTGATAGTATTAAGGCTGTTGTCGAATGTTCCAACGGCCAGTTCTTCATGTGGTATACGGGGTACATCTACAAAGCGAACAAAGGGCTGGTTCAGCACTGCGGAATCGATGAGGGGGCCACTGGCCGACACCACCAGCAGACCACCGGCATGTTCCTGAAGAATGCGAACCTGCAGCTGTTTGGTTCGAAAGTAGTTTCTGGCAGAATCGATGTTGGAAGTAACAATCCAGAAGACCTGTTCTTTTTTATCGCTAAACAGTTTGCGGTTGTTTTGTAACAGGGGCGACAGTTTGCGATTAATAGGAATAACGGCAGGTTGCGCCTGTACTATAAGTACGGTGAATGAAAGGATAAGCAGCAGTAGGCCGGTTCGTTTCATGATACAATCTACAAAATTTAGAATGATGATGCACCAATGATCAATATTTAATCAGACAAATGACAGCCTAACTCTATCGGGCATACTAAGTTGAAAACAATTTCTTAATACGGGTACATTAAATGCCAATAAATTATAAGTAAATGTAATACTTCTGCAACACTGTTGCTTTAATAAAAAATGAAATGTGTTACGGATTTTATTAAATTGAATTAGCTTCTATTTGAAACTATTTAATGTTTTGATCTTCTTTTCCATTTAATCTTTAATCAAACACTTATGAGTAAGAACATCCGTAACATGGCTGCCATGGCTGCCTGTACTGTAATGTTATTTGCCTGCCGTAAAAATGTTGCCTCTGAAGAACAGGCTGCCACTCCCTCCGATGATGCCCTTAGTAAAATTTATGCGCTTGGATTTAGCAATAAGAATGTAACTATTAATGAAGATGGGAATTATGTAGTAGAAGGAGATATCGTATTAAGTGATGCCGATCTGGATGCAGTACCCGATATGCAGTTTTTACGGGTGGGCACTGCCGAGCAGTATCGCACCTATAACCTGGTAACGGGGTTGCCGCGAACGATTTCAGTAAGCATTTCCAATAAACTCCCCGGTTCATATGTAGCTGCGTTGGATCAGGCCCTTGCCCGTTATAATGCCGAAAAGCTTCGCATTACTTTTAAGCGGGTTAGTGGCCGGGCTGATATTACCATTGTAAAAAGTGGTGGAAATTTTCTTGCCTCTTCCGGGTTTCCTTCTTCCGGTGATCCTTACAACCAGGTAAAAGTGAATAACACTGCTATAGGCAGTCAGCCACAGGCAACGGTAGCCACTATTCTGGCGCATGAGATAGGGCATTGCATAGGATTCCGTCATACCGATTATATGGACCGGTCGTATAGCTGTAACGGTCAACCCGTGAATGAGGGTGCTTCCACCATCGGGGCTGTATTTATTCCGGGCACCAATCCCAATCCCGATCCCAATTCGTTTATGTTGTCGTGCATAGGCTCAGGTGAAAACCGGCCATTCAATGCGAATGATAAAACGGCTTTGAATTATTTGTATTAAGGGCAGAAGGCAGAGGGCAGAGATGAAAGGCAGTAGGCAGTGGGTAATGGGTAATGGGCCTTTCTATGCTGAAGCTTCTGCGCTTAAAACTTTAAACTTTGAACATTAAACTAAGTATGCTAATTCGTTTATACTAACTCTCTTGCATAGTGTATTTTAGTAATCCCTGAAAAAACTTTTCCACAATAACGGAGACCCTTACGGGTAATTGGGTAAAAAGGTGGTGCTATAGTGGTGCTTCTGCAACCCGGTTGCCATTTTGCGGACATGTGTCACTGGATAATTTTGGTAAATTCATTGGGTATCACGTGCGGTAACCAACGATCAATACCAACTATTTAAATCTACAGACACATGAGAAAGACTATTTTCACGTTAACTGCAGTCGTGGCAGCCTGCATGCTCACGTTATTTGCCTGCCGCAAAAATGTTAAAAGCGATGCTACTTCAATCGTTTCAGACGAAGTGCTTACTAAAATTTACAACCTGGGTTTCAGCAACAAAGATGTATTTGCCGATGGCGGCGATTACATTGTGGAGGGAGATATCCGTATCAGTCAGACCGATCTGAATGAAAAAGCAGATGTTTCTCTTTTACGGGTAGCCGGGGAAGAGCAATACCGTACCACCAACCTGGTGACCGGTTTGCCAAGAAATATTACGGTAAGTCTGGCTTCTGCGTTAAGCACCTGGTCTACTGCTCTGAATACCTGTATTAGCCGGTACAATGCGCTGGGGCTCAGGATTACTTTTACCCGGGTTTCTTCCGGTGGCAATATTCAGATCGTAAGCGGAACGGGCAGTTTTCTGGCTTCATCTGGTTTCCCCAGTGGCGGTAACCCGTATAACCGGGTGATACTCAATGCCAGTGCGGTAGCCGGGCAGCCCAATAACACCGTGGCTTCCATTCTGGCGCATGAAATAGGCCATTGTATTGGTTTCAGACATACCGATTACTTTAACAGAGCCTATAGCTGTGGCGGATCTGCTGTAAATGAAGGATCTGCAGGGGTGGGAGCCATCAATATTCCGGGTACGCCTACCGCCGCTGACCCCAACAGCTGGATGCTGTCCTGTATTGGTTCGGGCCAGAATCGCCCCTTTAATGCAAACGATATCACCGCATTGAACTATCTGTATTAATTTACCATTACCAGTTTGGTTACTGCACCGGGAAAGTCCCTGCCGATCAAGGCGGGACTTTCTTTTTAGCCCCCGCCGGACGCATAATTTTACCCTCTCCCACGCCAAATTCGAGATTATTTTTCTTACCTTTGCCCGCTCATTTTCAGGGCATTTTTCCCTGGAACATTAAAAAGAAAATTTAACAAAGTCATGGCAGACTTACGATTACAAAGAAATTTTGGAATTGCGGCACACATCGATGCCGGTAAAACAACTACTACGGAGCGTATCTTGCGCTATACCGGTATGATCCATAAAATTGGAGAGGTGCATGATGGGGCGGCTACCACCGACTGGATGGAGCAGGAGAAAGAAAGAGGTATCACCATTACTTCTGCTGCTGTTAGCTGCCAGTGGAACTTCCCTACCGTAAAGGGTAAGGCTGACGCCAATACAAAAAAATATTATTTTAATATCATCGATACTCCGGGCCACGTTGACTTTACCATTGAGGTAGAGCGTTCCATGCGTGTACTGGATGGTTTGATCGCCCTGTTCTCTGCCGTTGACGGGGTTGAGCCTCAGTCTGAAACCGTTTGGCGCCAGGCTAACCGTTACAAGGTTCCCCGTATCGGTTTCGTTAACAAAATGGACCGTTCAGGTGCCGACTTCCTGATGGTGGTTAAACAGGTAAAAGAAATGCTGGGTGCAAAAGCTGTTCCCCTGCAGTTGCCTATCGGTGCTGAAGATGATTTCAAAGGCGTGGTTGACCTTATCAAAATGAAAGGTATCATCTGGCACATGGAAACAGAAGGTATGACCTTCGACGAGATCCCTGTACCGGAAGATATGGTTGAAGAAGCAAATGAGTGGAGACAGAACCTGATTGAAGCTGTTGCCGAATACGACGACAAGCTGATGGAGAAATTCTTCGAAGATCCTAATACCATCTCTGAAGATGAAGTGCACGAAGCTATCCGCAAAGCAACGATCGATCTGAGCATCGTTCCAATGATGTGCGGTTCTTCATTCAAAAATAAAGGTGTACAAACTGCCCTGGATGCTGTTTGCCGCTACCTGCCTTCACCTGCTGATATCGATGATATCGTAGGTACTAATCCTGATACTTTGGAACCAGAAGTTCGTAAGGCTGATCCTAAAGCGCCTTTCGCAGCCCTGGCCTTCAAGATCATGACCGATCCATTCGTAGGTCGTTTGGCCTTCTTCCGTTGTTACAGCGGCCACCTCGATGCCGGTTCGTATGTGAAGAACATGCGCAGTGGTAAAAACGAGCGTATCAGCCGTATCATGAAGATGTTTGCCAACAAACAAAACCCCATCGATTTCATCGAAGCTGGTGACATTGGTGCTGCGGTTGGTTTCAAGGAAATCAAAACCGGTGATACCCTGTGCGATGAGAACCATCCTATCGTTCTGGAGAACATGTTCATTCCAGAGCCGGTTATCGCCATCGCCATCGAGCCTAAAACACAGGCCGACGTTGATAAAATGGGTATGGCTATCGCCAAGCTGGTTGAAGAAGATCCTACATTACGTGTAAATACCGATGAAGATACCGGTCAAACCATCCTGCGTGGTATGGGTGAGCTGCATCTGGAGATCATCATCGATCGTATGAGACGCGAATTTAAAGTAGAAGTAAACCAGGGTGCTCCCCAGGTTGCTTATAAAGAAGCTTTCAGAAAATCTGTTGAGCATCGCGAAACCCTGAAAAAACAAACCGGTGGTCGTGGTAAATTCGCCGACATCGTGTTTGAGATCGGGCCCGCTGATGAAGAGTGGCTGAAAGAAAATCCTGATAAAGGCTTCCAGTTCGTGAATGATATCTTCGGTGGATCTATCCCCCGTGAGTTCATTCAACCTATTCAAAAAGGTTTTGAATCAGCAATGAGCAATGGGGTACTGGCAAGCTTCCCTGTTGAGAATGTGAAAGTGCGCATCTTCGACGGTAGCTACCACCAGGTTGACTCTGACGGTATGTCGTTCGAGTTGTGTGCAAGAGCCGGTTTCCGTGAGGCTGGCCGTAAAGCACAACCTGTATTGCTGGAACCAATCATGAAAGTGGAAGTAATCACTCCTGATCAATACATGGGTGATGTTACCGGTGACTTAAACCGTCGTCGTGGTATGCTGGAAGGTATGGATACCCGCGGTAATGCGCAGGTTATTAAAGCCAAAGTTCCATTGAGCGAAATGTTCGGTTACGTAACACAATTACGTAGCTTGTCATCTGGCCGTGCTACCAGCACCATGGAGTTCAGTCACTATTCTCCTGCACCTACCAACATCGCTGAAGAAGTGATCGCCAAGTCAAAAGGCAAGGTGAAAGTAGGTGAGTAATTGAGTTCTCATATCTCTTAATATAAGCCCTTCCCGGTAAAACCTGGAGGGGCTTTTTTATGCGGGTATGCCACCCCTTTTAACAAAACGTATAACCATTTGGGGCATATGTGTTAATGAAATGACAACTAAGTGCGGAGCATTAAACTTACTTTCCTGGTACGGCTCTAAATAAACAGAAAACACATTGTAGAACAACTAAAAATTCATTGTATGAAAAAATATGTTAACCGCATCATTTTAGCAGCAGTACTGGTAGTTGGATTTTCTGTTGCCTCCTCTGCACAAGTAGTAGTAAGAGCTCGTTTAAGCGCACCAGTGGCAGTACGTCCCGTAGCCCCTACACCCCGCCACGTTTGGGTAGATGGTGACTGGCGGCCCCGTCGTGGCCACTACGAATACCAACAGGGCTATTGGGCTGCACCCCGCCGTGGCCGTCACTATATACCCGGTTATTGGGCACCCCGCCGTCATGGATATGTATGGATTGAAGGTCACTGGGGACGCTAAAATTGTTGAAATAGGATACCTACAGATCAGGAGTACTTAAACCAAAACCCCGCTCGTTAAATTGGGCGGGGTTTTTATTTTCGGTAACAATAGTTTGCGTTCAATGTCTTAATTTCCTGCCCCAAAATGTATCAAACATGTCAGTCACCCCTTCGAATTCATTCAGGATCTTTTTATTTTTTATAGTTACCGCCTTCGTACCCATTGTACTGTTTGCCCAGGAGGGCATTAAATGGAATAAAACCGGTAATGGCTATTACCAGTTTGAAGAAGGTGAGCTGGGTTTATATACCCTGCCGAAACAAACCAAAACAGTGATCCTTTCAAAAAAGCAGTTAACCCCCGAGGGTAAAACGGCGCCCCTCAGCGTTCAGAGTTTCAGTTTTACCGCCGACGAAAAAAAGGTGCTGCTGTTTGCCAATACCAAAAAGGTTTGGCGCTTAAGGACCCGCGGTGATTACTTTGTATTTGATACCAATACCGGCGCCCTGACAAAGCTGGGTAAGAACCGGCCGGCTTCCTCGCTGATGTTTGCCAAGTTTTCGCCCGATGGCTCAAAAGTGGCCTATGTAAGCGAGTATAACCTGTATGTGGAAGACCTCGCCTCCGGCAATATACAGCAGCTAACGATGGATGGTAACCGTAAATTCATAAACGGCACCTTCGACTGGGTATATGAAGAAGAGTTCTTTTGCCGCGATGGTTTTCGCTGGAGCCCAGACAGCAAACACATTGCTTACTGGCAAATAGATGCGCGCAAAACAAAGGATTATCTGATGATTGATAATACCGATTCTATTTATCCCTTTGCCGTACCGGTTGAATACCCCATTGCCGGCGAACCACCTTCACCTTTTAAAATTGGCGTAGTGGATATTGCTTCCGCCAAAACACAATGGATGGATATTCCCACCGACCCTGTATTGCAAAGCTATGTGCCGCGCATGGAATGGGCTGCCAATAACAATGAACTGATCATTCAGCATCTGAACCGTTATCAAAACCAGAGCGATCTGATGCTGTGTAATACACAAACCGGCGCCTCGCAGGTTATTTATACCGAAAAAGATTCTGCCTGGATCGATATTCAGCCTTTATGGGATGAAGATTACAGTTACGGCGGCTGGGACTGGCTCAGCGGTGGCAAGGAGTTTATCTGGGCTTCTGAAAAAGACGGCTGGCGCCATTTATACCGCGTTACCCGCGATGGAAAAAAGGAAGTAAAGATCACCAATGGCGATTACGATGTAATGAATATTTCAGCCATCGATGAAAAGAACGGGTATGTATATTTTCTGGCTTCGCCCACCAATGCTACCCAGAAATACCTGTACCGTACCAGGCTGAATGGTAAAGGCCCGGCGGAAAGAGTGTCGCCCGCCAACCAGGAAGGTACACATGAGTATGACCTGTCGCCCACAGCTACCTATGCACAACACATTTTTTCAAACATCTATACGCCATTTACGATCGAGATGATCAGTTTGCCCGATCATAAAGGGTTAAATGGCGGACATGAAGTGAATGATGCCGTTGCCAAGGCCGACAAAAACAGCGGCGTTGAATTCTTCAAAGTAAAAACAGAAGAAGGCATTGAAATGGACGGCTGGATGGTGAAACCCAAAAACTTCGATCCCAACAAAAAATACCCGGTAGTATTTTATGTGTATACCGAACCCTGGGGACAAAATGTAAAAGACCAGTTTGGGGCTGCCAGCGCCTGGTTGTACCGCGGTGATATGGCGGCTGACGGATATGTTTACATTTCCATCGACAACCGCGGAACACCCGTTCCCAAAGGCCGTACCTGGCGCAAGGTGATCTATCGCAATATTGGTAAAATAAACATCCGCGATCAGGCAATGGCCGCCAAAGAAGTTTGCAAATGGCCATTCATCGATACTTCCCGCACGGCAGTATGGGGATGGAGTGGGGGTGGTTCCGCTACCCTTAACCTGATGTTCCAGTTCCCCGAGATCTACAAGACCGGTATCTCCATAGCAGCAGTGGGCAGCATTTTTACTTATGATAATATTTACCAGGAACGTTATATGGGTTTACCACAGGAAAACGCTGCGGATTACGTGCAAGGCTCGCCTGTAACCCATGCCAAAAACTTAAAAGGGAACCTGTTATATATTCATGGTACCGGTGATGACAACGTGCATTATCAAAATGCTGAATTGTTGATAAATGAACTGGTGAAGAACAATAAGCAATTCCAGCTTATGAGTTACCCCAACCGCACACACAGCATTTCCGAAGGTGCCGGCACCCGCGTACATTTGAGCACTTTATATACCACTTACCTGCGGGCACATTGTGAACCAGGTGGCAGATAAATAAAATCCCGGCTAAAAGCCGGGATATTTATAATCATGATGCAAAGAATAAGAGTAGCCTGTCTGTTATATGTGAGCCTGCTGGTATTATATACCTTTATGCGGACAGGCTTCTGTCTTATTCATTTTCAGGGTCAGTTGCATGGGGCTGATATAGTCCGTGTCTTTTATTGGGGCATGCGGCTCGACTTTACGGCTTTGTTCTATATTAATCTTCTTTTTTACGGCTACTATTTTTTTCTACACAACACGCTGCCGGTTACCATACGAACAAGGGTTGCATTAGTATTATTCCTGTTGCTGAATATTCCGTTTATTGCTATCAACTTTATTGACCTCGGTTATTATAGTTTCAATAACCACCGAAGTACAGTTGACCTGGTATTTGTAATGGCCGATTCCATACATGCCACAGGGGCGTTTTTTAAAGATTACTGGTATCTTTTTATATTATTTGTAATTGCTATATTTCTGTTGACGATCACCGCAAGGAGGTTGTTGAAAAGTACATCCAATACGGTACGCCTGCCCTGGTACAGGCAATATGGAGCCGGGTTGGTAACCCTGCTGTTTTTTGTATTGATCGCACGGGGGACAGCAACAAGGCCCATAATGCCATCAACGCCCTTATTATATATTGATGCAGGTTATCAGCCGCTGGCCTCCAATTCATCCCTTACTTTTTTATATTCGGTCTTTAAGCGGCAAACGCAGCTTAAAATAAAGAACTACTTCCCTGCACAAACGATCGATACCATATTCACAATAAAGCGGCAGTATACGCATGCTGAACCATTTCAGCGCAAAAATGTGGTGATTATAATGCTGGAGAGTTTTTGCAGGGAATACCTTGACGATGGAAGTATTTACCGGGCAAAAACGCCATTCCTTGATTCCGTAATTGCGCATAGTACCTGGTGCAGTAATGCGTATGCCAATGGCTTTACCTCAAACCAGGGCATGGTGAGTTTGATAGGGAGCATGCCACCCCTGTTAGATGAACCTTATTACCAGTCAATATACAACGGAAACAGGATCCGGGGTATCGGCACTGTACTGAAAGAGCAGGGCTATTCAACCCATTTTTTTTATGGGGCCAATAACGATCACTTCGGGTTTGGCAAGTTCTGCAAAATGATGGGGATAGATCAGCAGCACACCAGAAATGATTTTAATGATGAGCGTTATTACGATGGGAACTGGGGAATATTCGATCACCGGTTTTTGCCATTTGCCGGCAATATTTTGCAAAGAGTAAATACCCCTTTCCTGGCTGTACTGTATAACATTTCTTCGCACCCGCCTTTTACAGTACCGGCCGATATTGGAAGAATTACCAATGTACCGGGACAAAAACCATCTCAGCAGGCTGTTACTTACGTAGATTACAGCCTGCGATTATTCTTTGACCAGATAAAAAGCGCTGCCTGGTATAAGAACACCGTGTTTGTGTTTTGTGCCGATCATTCGCTTGTTGGTGTTGGTAAAAAATTTGTCATGCATGATGGGATACGGATCCCCATCTTTATTTACGACCCCAACGATCCTGTTCATCGTACTATCACAAGAATGGTTCAGCAAATAGATCTTGTGCCTACCATTCTCGACCGCCTGGCTTATTCAAAACCTTTTTTGTCGTTTGGGCATTCCATATACGATAGTACCGCTCCCCAATATGCAGTATGTAAAAGTCAGGGGCTTCAGCTTATTGACAGTACCTGCCTGTTCAGGTTCGATCCTGTTAAAGATGAACCGGTTTGCTTGTATAAAATAGGGGATACTGCTCTGAAAAACAACCTGCTAAACCAAAAGTCCTGTTCCCCGGATCAGGATCGCCTGTTGCGGTATAGTAAAGCTGTTATACAACGTTATAATAATGCGGTAATTCAAAATCAGCTCTATGTTAAGTAATTGCGGGGCGAGTTGAAGGCACATGGTGAACCAGGTGGCAGATAAGTGCATTCATTAGAAATTTGCTAATTGAGCATTCCTTAACAGATACAATTTTTGATTTCGGCTAACTTTCCATAAAAAGAAAGTTATGCCGAAATCTTTACCCCTTACCGTTATCTCCTTAGTTTTTTGCGTTTCCTGCACTACCACTTTTCAGTATGCCACCCTTAGCAGTCCTGATGTGGTAAAAAACGACCGGCACGAGTTTGTGGTGGAAAACGATAGCCTGAAGTTGACATACAATTTTTCCGGACACGAGGGACCGATCCATGTTTCCATTCAAAACAAGATGGGCGTTCCCGTTTATGTCGACTGGCAACGGTCGGCCATAATTGTTGATGACAAGCCCAGGCCTTATATGTCTGCAGCAATGAAAATAGAAGGCAACGTTGAAGGCAACTCCTACAGGTATGGGGCAAATAACGGACAACTACAAGCCACAGCCGTTCTGCCGTCGACTATAGATTTCATTCCGCCCCGGGCTATTATCAACAAAAATCCGATGCGTTTGTCTGGATTTTACGGCCGCATTCCGGATTCTGCGTTTCATAAATTAAAATATACGGTTTCAGAAGGGGTAACCGTAAAGGCTAAGAAGGCGACGTTTACAGAAGCGACCTCGCCGCTCCGGTTCAGGAGTTATATTACTTACATGGTAGGCGAAACCGGAACCAAACCATTGGCTTTTGAAAGCAGCTTCTTTGTTTCAGAAATAATGAACACTGGCAGTGGACCGATAGAAATGTCGGTAAACAACGGCAACCACGGCGATCAGTATTATAACTTAAGATATTAAGAATTGCTAATTGAGTATTCCTTAATTCATTAAAAGAACGTTATGCAGAAATCTTTACACCTTGTTCTGTTACTCATACCGTTTTGTATTTCCTGTAACCGTTATCAGTATTCTACTATCAGTAGTCCCCAATTGGAGAAGAACGACAGAAACGAACTCGTTTTTGAAAACGACACCCTGGTAATGGTGTATAACTTCATGGGCCCTGATTTAGGACCGACCATATTTATTGAGAACAAATTGATGGAACCTGTTTATATCGACTGGCGGGGTTCGGCCCTGGTTGTAAATGGCCACACGTACAGCTATGCCGCTATTGAGTTAGATCCCCATGGAAATGTTGTGGATGGTTCTGGTTCGGCAACCGTTGATTATATTTCACCGCGTGGTACGTTAAACAAAACGCCCCTGGTGCTTTCGCAGCGTTATTCAACCAGCATTCCGCGAGAGCAGCTTCTCAAGACCACGTACACGGCAGCAGGGTATAGTTATCCGGTGAAAACGGCCATTTTTACCGAGGCTACTTCACCGCTTCGGTTCAGGAGTGATATTACTTACCTGGTGGGTTCCTTAAAAAGCGAACCGCGGTATTTTGAACATAGGTTCTATGTTTCAGGTATGATGAATGCCAAGGCCGGCCCTCAGGCCATAATGCAGAATGGCGACCATGGCAACCAGTTTTTTACTTCGAGGCACAACGGAGGTGGGGCGGCTACAGCGGCGCTTTTAACCGGGGCAATAGTTGAGGGTGTTATTATGGCGGCCGGCGGGCTTATTGGGGGACAGTAGTGGAGAGAGGGCAGAGGGCAGAGGGCAGAAGGCAGAGGGCAGAAGGCAGAAGGCAGAAGGCAGAAGGCAGAGGGCAGAAGGCAGAGGGCAGAAGGCAGAGGGCAGAAGGCAGAGGGCAGAAGGCAGAAGGCAGAGGGCGGAGGGC
>NZ_FOCZ01000004.1 GCF_900110245.1 Niastella yeongjuensis | reverse complement strand
ATCTATCAATGAAACTGACTATCATATTTAACTCCTGCAAGTGCAAAGAAGAGGCTTTTAAAAAGCTGGCTTTATGGTATAATGAAGTAGAAGCCGCTGGTATTGATTCTTTCAGATCCGTTGCCAGATCAATTGAAACCCACTATTTGACTATACTCAACTACTTTAACAACAGAAGTACCAACGCTTCTGCAGAAGCTTTTAATGCCAAAATAAAATCTTTTAGGGCTTCTGCCAGAGGTGTAAGAGATATTAACTTCTTCTTATTCAGACTCCAGAAAATCTATGCGTAAAAACCCAATCCCCCAAAAATTTAACTTGATCCTTTATGGGTACGTTTCTTGCGTCATCCGTGGCGTCTTACCTAACTTTAAAAAGACGCGAGAAACTTTACATACGACGCTGTTTATTAACACTTTGTAAGAACTGAACTCGGAATTTAACTGCCCCGTTGGGGTAATTTTAAACCATTAAATGCAGCGCCATTATGGAAAAGAGTTTCGGTTTGTATTTCTTCATCAAGAAATCTAAAAGCAGCAAAGCAGTTGAGCATTTTATCTACCTCCACATTACTGTTGATTGCATTGGTTGTGATATAAGCACCAAACGGAAATGGGACCCGGCCAAATGGAATGCCGATGCAGGTAGGGCAGAAGGCAAAACGGAAAACGTACGGTCGCTGAATTCCTATCTCGATCTGTTGCAACGGAAAGTGTACGAAGCCCGGCAACAACTACTACATCATGGCCATCCGGTTACTGCGGAGAACATTAAAACCGTTTTTCATGGGCAGGAAATCCAGACGCATAAGTACATGCTGATGGAAGTGTTTAAGAAACATAACGACCAGATGGCGGAGTTGGTAGGTCAGGAATATGCGCTGGGTACCCTTGAACGTTTTCAAACGGCTTACCGGCATACATTATCCTTTTTGCAATGGAAATACAAGGTAGATGATATCGATATTAGTAAGCTGGATTATGAATTTATAAGCGAGTACGAATTCTGGATAAAGAGCGTGCGGAAGTGCAACCACAACTCCACCATAAAGTACCTATCCAATTTCCGGAAGGTGATCAACCGGTGTGTGCGGCATGGCTGGCTGGTAAAGGACCCGTTTGCTAATTTCAAAATGACCATGCGGGAAGTGGAGCGGATAGCCCTTACAGAAACCGAACTGCAAACACTGGTCGCCCAGCAATTCCCAACCGACCGGCTTAAGGTGGTGCGCGACATCTTCCTGTTCAGTTGTTATACCGGTCTGGCCTACGCTGATGTAAAGAAGCTCAAACGCTCCGAGATCATCATTGGCGTTGATGGTGAACAATGGCTGGTAAGCCGTCGGCAGAAAACAGATATCTCTGCCCGGATTCCCTTACTGCCAGCTGCTCTGTCCATCATTGACCGGTATAAAGGCCATCCCCATTGTCAGGGCAAAGACCTGGTGCTGCCAATACTCAGCAATCAGAAAATGAATGCTTACCTGAAAGAAATAGCTGACGTGTGCGGGATACAGAAAACGCTTACCTACCACATTGCGCGGCATACATTCGCCACCACTGTAACGCTCACTAACGGGGTTCCTATTGAAACCGTATCAAAGATGCTCGGCCACCGGAACCTGCGAACCACGCAGCACTATGCGAAGATCTTGGATAAGAAAATTGGGGAGGATATGAAGGGGTTGCGGGAGAAGTTTAGGTAGTTGACTTTTGGAAATTCCTCGAACAAGTTGGCGATAAAAAAACAATTAGATAGATAAGTTAGGTATTGGAAAAAGTTTATTTTATTTTGGTCGTGAAATCTATATGAAAATGCAAGATCAGTTCTCTGATGAAATTAAATCTGTTTTTTACTCGATTTATAACAATGATCAAGGTAATTTAAAGTACGTTCCAGAAGAGCTTATGAAACATGGTTTAGGTTATATGCAAATATTAATGCTTACGAAAACGGAATTAAATCTGGGGCTTGGAGAAGCTATGATGTTACTAGAAATCCCGGATTGCACGGTTTAATTATTTGTTCTATATTATTAAGAATGGAAAGTATAAACTCAGAGTTGATAACATAACTAAAGTATGGAAATCAAATTAAACACTACTCGATAGTACGTATTTTAATTAACTAGTGTATTATGGAACCCTTAGATTTTCATACACAAGCTATTGAAAAATTGACCAGGAGATATTCTAATGGAATTGATAATTTAATTACAGGGAATGATGTTTTACATACTCACGTATTTAAAGAATATATCCCTGACTTTTCACTACCACAATATGATATCTTTTTGACAGGAGGCGATGCTCCAGTTTTGAGTTGTCAATTAGATAATGGGAATTTTTTTCTCATGACTACTACACAAATGTTTAGTATTTATTCAGGAGTATTTGCAAGAATGAATTATAAAGATTATTTGTGGTATAGTCATAAAGTATTCAAGGCTAATGGTCCTTTATTCTCTGAAAAAAACGTAAAAACCAGAACATGGAAATATTATTCAACAGATCGAAAAGAATTTTGGTATGAAATAGATTCCATTCAACCTGCAGATGCTGCTGACTGTTGTATTTTATATTTTGCACGCAAGGCTTATAATGTGACACCACCAGGTTTAGATGACCCTGTTTGGGGAGGGTAGCAGGGAGACCTAAGGCATCATTAATAGGTAGAACGGATAGAAAATTGATTCCACTATGACCGATCTTGATATGCTAAAACGACAGTTCGAATCCTGTATGATAGGTGGTGCAATTGGGGACGCTTGGGGTAGTGCGTTTGAAAATATAAGCACTCCGAATAATAAAGCAACTTTCTTTTTAGGTCAAATAAAGGAACCGGTTAGAGAATGGGCTTTTACTGATGACACACAACTAACCATGGCGACCTGTGAAACCATGTGTACTTCCCCTGGCTTTGCTCCCGACCTGCTGGCGCAGGCTTTTGTGCGCTATTACAAAGAAAGAAGGTTGACAGGGATTGGGGCGAGTACATTAAAGGCTATTGTTGAATTAGAGGCCGGAGCACATTGGAGTCAGGTGGGGCGATCCGGAGAATTTGCAGCAGGTAATGGTGCTGCAATGCGTATTGCTCCGCTTGCATTCCTTGGCAGCATAACAAGGGAAGATATCAGGGATGCCTGTAGGATTACTCACCGGAATGATGAGGCCTATGTTGGAGCTTTAGCTATATTTCTAAGTATTAGAGCAGTATTATCGGGAGCCTGGACCGGTGAAAACAATTTGTTTGATCTGCTAATTCCTGAATTACCTGATACACGGGTACGTGACAGATTAATTGATATTAATTTTATTCAAAACAAGTCTGATATAAAATCCATTGCTAAATTAGGAAAGGATGGATATGTAGTAAATTCTGTTCCTTTTGCCATCTTCGCCGCAACGCAGGTCATCAAAATTGGTTTGCACAAAATGTACGAAAGCGTAATTGATGAAGGTGGTGATACGGATACCAATGCCTCCCTAGCCGGCCAGATAGCTGGTGCCCTGCTTGGAATTGATAATTTCCCTGAACAACTTTTGTTAAAATTACAAACAGTAGATCAATATAAATGGATGTTGGAGATTGTTTGTAAAACTCAAAAACTTATAGAGTAGTTGGCTGTTTCAGGATTATTTTTCGGTGCTTAAGTTCTTTCGAAATAGAGTCTTAATGCCGATTATTCCTAAAGTTAATATGAAATCATTAAGTATGGTCAAAAAGAATATAAATACGATTGGAGTATCCCCTCTATCGAGGAAGTACGGATAGTTGTTATTGACTAGCACCAGTGGAAATCCAAAGATGTATTTTAATGTCCAACCGATATACGCAGCAATTTCAGGAGGTCTTTCATCGGTCATCGATGTAATAATAAGCGCTATAAATAGAGCAAATTCGAATCCCAGTAATAAACTGATGTACTTAAGTATCCTTTTGAGCATTCTAAAAACATTCAGTTGGTGTTCCTATAACTAACGATAGGTTCTTTAATTCAACTATTCTTTTCAGCTATGTTGTTCCAAAAAGAAACTTCAGGATATTTAGTCTGTGTTTTCTGCCAAAACCCCCATATATCATGGGCTATGCCCTGACTCAAATTGACACCCCAATAAATGATATCATTGCCATGCATTGATAACACATTCTGGTTTTTATCACAGACTAAACATCTATGTCCTAAATAAGGAAAAACATAAGGCACTTTTCCCGATAAAAGGTCTAATTCGGAAACTTTATTGTCTTCTAAAACCCATTCAATTTGCCCCTTAATTTTCTCAATATCTTCAGGATATGAATAAAATGTAGGACCATACTCAGTATCTTCATCGTTGCCGGTATGATTTATTCCAGGTCTATCAAGTCCATTCATAGTTCTTAAGAAGTTTTTCAATGAATCAGGAAACCTGAAACCCAATTGACGTTCAAAATCTAACAATTCTTCTTCGGTAAGGCCCTTCTTCCATTTACTTCCTTCCTGGATTTGAAATCCCCAACACTCTTCTAGTTCGACCTTCTCCCAGAGCTTTTCGCTCTCTTGTTTTATTCTTTTGAAGCTATCGATGGAATTATTTAATTGACGGAATTCTGATGGTTTCATTGGGGTAATATTATAAATTTGCGTCAAATTATTTCGGCTTGCCCGATTTGTCTGGCCCCTTCTTGTATCCACCAAACCCTTCCCTTCTCCAAATATTTTTCAATTGGTTGATTAATTAGAAATCGAACTGTTACTTCTCCTTCTTCTCCGGGCTCAAAAGTGGCTTGGCTATCAAGTATTATATCGCCAATAAATGTTTGTAATAATTTTCCGTCGTCGGGGTATTCAAAAACATGATTTGGTCTATACCCACTAATAAATCCAGTTTGTCGACCACCTTCTTCTGTTGATTTAAGTTTTAGCCTTGCCTTTACTGAAATCAGTTCGCCAGGATTTTCATATTCTAAGTCTCTAATGCTTGTTAGTGTATATTTATCATAGGCCATAATATCAAACACCTTTGATTGGCCAGTGTCAAGCCAGCGTTTGTATATGAGATTTCCATTCATGTACAAATACAGTTCATTACCTTCTATTTTTTTTAATATCGCCATTGTCTTTATAATTGTCACTAATGTTCCATGTATTTCGAATACAGGGGTTTTGTATACAATTATTTTGCAATTGATTTTAAAGTAAACTTTGCTAGCTCTGTATTTCCTGTGGTTGCATCTGGAGAAAATATGTAACTACCAAGAACCTGGATGGCTTGTTCTTTCTTGCCGTTTTCATTTAAAGCGAGGGCACGATTGATCAATAGTATGCCTTTCGTTTCGCTATCTGCTTTTAATGAAAGTCCATGTTCAATGGCGGTGTGTTTTTCCTGCCTGTCATCTGTTAATATTGCAATTTCTTTCCACGCAGGTGCAAAACCTGGAAATTTTTCTGTGATGGCTTTCGCAATTTCAAGCTTTTTATTTGTGTCATCGGCCCATTCGATTTGTAGATAAGATAAATACATTCCTTTTGGGAATTTTCCTGCTTTTTCCCCCTCCAATGCATATATAGCTGTTTTGGCAGTAAAAAAGCCCTTTGGCTCTACTGAATCCGTTTGTATGTAATATTTTAATGCGTTTCTATAATCTCCTTTTAGAAGGTAAGTAAATGCAAGATCGTAAATTGGATACGCCCAGTTCGGCTGAATTTGCATTGCTTGCTCAAGCCTATTAATAGCTAAATCATACTTTCCAGATTGGCCAAATGATCTCGCCTCATCATGGAGACTTCTGGCTTTTGAGTTTACATATTGATCTGCTTTTATTTCGTAGTTAACGTTCCCTGTTACGTTAGAAAGATCAGCTTCAGATAAAATGTTGCCAGAACTGTCTTTAAAGACAATTGCGTTGTTTTCAGAAATCATACTTTTATTATTGGGCTGGCATGAGAAAAAAATAAAAAATAACAGGTAAAAAAGATTTGCTTCAATCCTCATATCTATTTGTTTCTTGTTTATTTTTCAAATTAAATCCTTCCTGAACCAATCGGAATTCCAACAACCGCATAACCAAAGGATGATGCTTTTTCTTAGCTAAAGACGGCAGTCTTCTTTTTCCCAAACGGCTATCCAAGACAGCCAAAAGATTTATTAAAGGACTAGGGTGGGCAAGGCCCTCCTCAACAGTAAGATTCAGATATTCAAAACAACAGTTATGTAAGTCAAAACGAGAGAACTCACCTTCTTCAATTAGTAGCCCTGGTGTTCGTTCTTCATCTTTGACAGCCGGATGTTTTAAACAGTTTGTTGAAGTTGCTTCATGATATATACAACAATAGATTTCTCCGGATTTCATTGTAGAAAAATTGACAACTTCAATACCATCTATTGTAATCCATCCCCGTCCGGTCGAACTATTAGGTTTATTATAGCGGGTAGAAAAAATTTCAACTCGTTTTCTAACAGAGTCTGCAAACTTCTCTTCTGTAAGTTGCTTTAATTTGCTCCACATCATAAATTTGACATTTATCCTTCGTGGTCTTTTAAAGATTTGATAGCAAAACCTAAAACGTCTTTATGACTTAGTTTATAGGTTACTGCGATCTCCAATAAGTTATCAAACCCAAAGTTAACTTGCCCCTTCTCAATTTTACTTAACTTACTATTGTCAATATTGGATGTGAACGACAATTCCCGTACACTTTTTATTTTTAGTACATTCTCGCGGTGCCGTTGAAGGTATTCTCCAAATTGTTTTCTGATCTGTTCTTTAGTTTTTGTATCCATAGTGCTTCTTGAAAAAGTAAGATGGGTACATTTGTGGAAAACTATTTGGTCGAATTCGACCAAATGGCAATATTTTTCCTACCTTGTGTATAATTGGAAACTACCTCTAAAAGAGGTTTTATTCACGAGTCTCGCCACACGAACCTGAGAAATTCAACAAATGCGAGAGTAAGTGAAGCCCAATCTCTATATTTACAATATAGGGTTGGGCCTATTTTGCTCCTTCGCATTTGCCTACCATATGGTAGGGGGCTTCTCAGGGCCTGTGTGGCAGGGGCGGTAGGCATCAACCCTTTTTATATTCTTTGTGTTTGGCCCGTTTTAATTCGTTCCCAAACCTACCTCCCCAGGGGCTCATCAAACCATATCAGGTAACCTAAAATCTTTACAGATGAATGAGCCATTAAACACCTCCCGCCCTGGGATATCCTTTTCTGGTAAATCCTACAACAAACATCCCCAATGGTACAATCAGCCATTGCGCCTTTCCGAAGAGCAATTAAACAATCCAATTCTTGTTTTTGATGACTTTTTCCAAGGTTATCATTTAAATGAAACCCGGGAAGTATTATGGCAATGGCTTTTAGCCGTTATTTCAAGCGATGGAAGTATAGCTAGTGAACCGCTTGAACGAAGTAATCATATCTATTTTTATGAAAAATTAGAGGAGGTTCTTGAAGCTGCTTTTGTTATTAAAACCAACCAGCCTGCAGGAGAAATAAATACTCCTTCAACCCGGACAACGCATCCGGAATCAAATCCCGACGCTGGTGAAATCTTTAATAAGGAAAAAAGACTAATTGAATATGTAAATGATGATCCCTTATATGTAATAGGATATGTATTTAATCCTGCAAAATGGTACCCTAATTGTTTAAAAGAATGGGTAGAAATTGCATTGGTTTCTGAGGATGATGCATACTGGAATGCGGATGATCGACAGACCCTAGTAACCTTTATGGATCATTTACATTTTCTTATCGAATCCTTGTATATAATCAATCTGCAAAGAATATCAGATTCATCTAAAAAGGAATGGGGTCAAAAAGTTTATACACCTCACCTTCTTAGTAAGCAACAAGCCGGCAACCCCAGGCAGGTAATTATGGAGTTTTTTGAAAAATATCCTATGGTATACATCATGAGAGAATTGGAAGATCTATTAGAAGCAGGGATAAGCCATACCGGCCCCTGGTGAGATCAAATTGCCAGTCCTTGGGAAGTATTCGACACATATCGAGATATTCTTTGTCTCATAAAGTCAGCTGAACAACTTTTGAAACCAGATTATTCAACCCTTTTTTCTAGTGAGGTATGACAGATATTGGTGTTCGATTACGGGAATTCAGAATACGATCAGGTACTAAGATGCCTGTTATTGCAACTGAAACCGGTATTGCAAAAGAAACGCTGTATAAATGGGAAAAAGGAACAAAACCCAGTAAAATAGAGGACTATTTTATATTGAAGGCATACCTGGATAAGATGGAAGGTAAGTTGGAAGAAGAAGCCTTTGAAACGGAAAATCAGAAACCATCTACATTGAGGCTGTCTTTAAGAAATAATCGTCCGGCAGTTCCACAAACTGATGGCAAAGTGGCCACCGGCAGTATTATTTTTTCCAATAATGAACCAGAGTTAATTGTGGATCGCATCAATGCTCCTTTTCTTGGAGTTGTAGATGGTGTTGTTGAAGTTAATGGTGACAGTATGGAACCAACCTTCAGCAATGGTTACCGGATAACAATTACCCGGCTAACAGACAACTGGATTCTTTTTTCCGGACAATATTATTACATAATCGACACCAACTGGCAGGGTATCATCAGGAGAGTTTACCAGGGGGAAAAGGATAATAGTATTCGGTTGGTTTCTGATAATCCTGACCAGTCAAAATTTCCACCCATGGAAAGAAACCTCGATCAAATAGAAGCTATTTTCAAAGTAGGTGCGGCAATTATTAAGTATTAGAAAAAATATCCAGAAGGAGTATGATGAGTGGTCCAGATACTCACATATTAAAAAAGAAACAGGAACGGGTCAGCCTATTACTTAAAGAAATTACAAGTTATATTGATATATCTATTCTTGATGTAGTGCTGTATTGCGGTTATAAAGAAAAACAGCTTTCTTCTTTTAGTAAATGCGCCAAGTACAATTATTTTCCAAAATTTCTTACCTCAAAGATTGATACCGTTGGGGAAAAATTGGAGCAGGTAGCTAAAAACCCTGATCTAATACGTGCATTCAAGGAATCCAAAGAAGAAAATGAAAAATGGGGCTTTGAAAATCCGTCCAAATCTTTTTTGGTATGGATTCCCCTTGACCTGGCAATACCGGTAGCTGATTACAGAGGCACCAATTCTCCTTTATCATTTACACAAATTGGAGAACGTAAAGGGATTGTTGCTTTCCGAAATTCTTCAAAGCATGAGGCAGATGGAGAGATTTACATTGATCACATTGGCATGGCAACAGATTTAGAACCCGGTTCCAGGATAGCTATAAAAAGGATCAACAAAATAGACTGGCAAACCGATCGCTACTATTTAATTATCGATATATCTGATCAGGTAAGTATAAGGGAACTGCTCCCTGGGGATGACAATGAAACAATCAAATATGTATCCACAAGAAACCCTGATGGTCCACATATGGAACTTCTATTAGATAGAATTGTGGCGATCTTTAGCTTGGTAGATGGGAATTGTATTCCCAGGCCCAAAAGGAATAATACTATTGCTTCTACTGACATTGATAATTTATTATGTAGGAAATGAAAAACAATAATACCAGAGATCAACATGAAATGGAATTACTTGACCTAATAGAACAATATCTTAAAAAAGTAACTCCTGATCATTGCGATGACGACGGAATAGTTGCTGTATCATACTTCCTTCTGGGAGATGTTACCTTTTCAGATAATCTCCTTAACTATTCGCTTTCCTCAGCATCGGCGTTAGCGGCCTTTTCCAAAAGCGAGGTGCTTATTCACTTAAAGAAGTACATGAGCTGCCATGAAATTGACATCTTATGTGATTTGCTAAAACGGATGATTGAATTCTGCAACCAGGTGGAAAGGAATAATCTTATCCTAGCACAATTCGATCAACTGCTTTGGGATATTTGCGACACATCACATATTTCGACAGAGGTGATTATTAGCTATAAAAGCAAATATGATAAACTCATAAAAAGTTTAAACGCCTAATAATATGCCATTAAATAAATCCTCATCAGAATTAAACTTGTCCATTATGAAACTTAGTCAAAAGGCACTTCAAGCAATAAACAACCCGGCTACTCGCCGCCGATTGATGGATGTGCTGGGTTGTACTGAATTTACCATTTCCCGGTATATTCAAAAGAATAGCGATAATCTCACCAAAGCCGCCGCCTTGCAGGTGATCAGGGAAATAACTGGTTTGGCAGACAGTGAAATTCTGGAAGGGCCACTCAAAAAATTGAGTCAGTAACAAGAGGCCACTGTTTTAATAAAACTACTAATCAGAGCTATTACCATGAAGCCCCGACGTGTCTACGCCGGGACTTTTATTTTTATACGCATTTCAGATACAAAACATTATTTCAATTTATTTTTTAAATCACTCACCTCCCGTTCCTTAGCATCTACTAGCTGCTGAATCATCTTACGAACAGAATCCTCTCCATGTAAAAGTTCATCGACGAAGCCGGGATTGTTTTGGTGTAAACTATCTGTAGACAAGAGTAATCGATGGACAGCCGGATCGCTCTTTAGTTTAAGAAATCGATATTTATAATCGTTAGCCCGGTATTGATCAATCTTTTGACTGGTATTATACCAGCCGCAGAATGTCAAACACAGAATAACAAATAGTACTGCTGTAATAATTATTATCTTATCAAAGTGGTGATGGTGCAATACTTTATTTTCTACCGGCTGCTTTAATAAAGTTACACTGGTTACGAGTTTGCCTGATAGTTCTTCCATTTGCCTGGTAGGAAACCTGATGGCAGTAATAGCAACTTTCACCTCGGTTAACTGCTTTTTAAAATCAGAAATCTCATTTGTTATGCCTGGAATTGCGTTCGTTTTTTCCTGAAGGCTTGCAATTTGCTCGTCCTGCTTTTTCATCTTATTGGTTACCACTTCTGTAAAAGGGGTGGACATATCATTGTTTTGTTGTGTCATATTTTACCTATTTGTCTGTTAAAAGGTTACCGTTTATGCCTGTGTGACTGTTTCTTTTTTTTCCGATGGTATCCCTTCTGGGAAAATTCATAGGGCAGATGGTCCTGGGTCGATTCGGTTTTTAGAAGATCCTCCAATAAATTGTTCATTTGCTTAAAGACCTCGACAGCTTTTTTCGATACGGAATTATCCAGGGAGGTATTTGGGGAATTACGTTTTGACAAAGAATGTATTTTTCGGAAAACCTGTTTTGTCTCCTGAGGCGCGATCGATTCTTTCTTTCCACTTAGCAAATTTTCAGCGTCTTCTTTAATCACCTGGCCTAAGGCTTTCTGTAATCCGGCGAAAGAAAATTTCCGGTCAACCTGGCTGCCTTTAAAGGAGAAATTACCAGTTTTAAAACTTACACCTTGTATTTCCTTTGTCTGACCCTTGTATTTAAATTGTGTGTCAATTCCCAGTTTTTGCAACCGTGTTACGAGTTCATTTAATGTATTAGAATGCGACAGATTTTCTACAATGGCCATATATATCTTATACCGGGCAACCTCATGCTCGTTCATGTTTTCCAGATTGGTAAGCGCGAGGTCTTTTTTTATTGCAGGAATTAATTTGTATTCCTGCGTTAGCTGTTGCGCTACTTTTTTACCCCGTAATCCTGTGAAATTATCTTTTATCACATTGCCATTGTTGTCGACCATGTTGGCTACAACATGCAGGTGTAAGTGTGATCTATCAGTATGTTTTACGATTGAATATTGGGTGTCTACAATTCCCATTCGCTCCAGGTACTGCCCGGCAATTGTTGTTAATGTTTCGTCGGATGGTTTTTCCGTAGGATGAAAACTTAGGATGCTGTGAAAAAACGCTTTTTGTTTTCCCGGGCGCAGTTGTTGCTGACGGATAAAATCCTCCGCCATCAGCTTGTAATCAAACTCCCTTACGCCATCGGTTGCTAGCACTTCCGCTCCAGGTTTATTACAGATGTACCGGCAGGTATGATAAACTGAATCGGCTGGAACTACTTTGCTGATCACGATTTCAATTTTTTAATGATCTCATTTAATTGCTGGCGATAGTTTTCAAAAAAGATCATGGTCTCGAATAATCCTTCCCGATGACATGCCTTTGCCATTTGGTTCATATTGTTGGTCATGCCAACCAATTGCCTGGCAAAATGCTGTTCTTCTGCGGTTAAGCGAGGAGTTATTGTGGCGTAAATGGAAGCCTTCCGGATATAATTTGAAACTGAAAAGCCACAACTGGCGGCTTTTTCTTTTACAATAAAATACTCGGCACGGCTAAACCGCACACTTGCATTGATCTCTTTTTTGACAACTTGAGCCGGTCTTCCGGCTTTCCTTTTCTTCTTTTCCTCATGTTTCATGCGCTTCAGTTTAAATGTATTTTGTATTTCTTTTTGCGACCAACGGGAGCAAAAAGCGAGCGTGTGTTTGGCCCCAGGCAATTTTTGTTCTACAAACACACCGCTCGCCATAAAAGCTGATTCATCTTTCTCCTGGTTGGTAGCCCTATTCCTACTGTCAATTCATAGGTCTGTTATTTGGGGTTATAGCTTTCTCCCCAGTCGTTGGGATTGCTGCAAACTTGTCCGGTCATGGATCAACCAGTCGTTTAGATCTTTGTGACCACCATAAAATTCACTTCGATCAATATACTTGTCCCGGTTCCAGTTCAATGCTCTTTGCGTACTGTTTATGCCTGCTGCATCTCTGTCCAGGAGCAGATGAACACGCAGGTATTTTTCCAGGAGGTCACGGCTTTTATCAAGAAATGAGAGGGAGTTTAGTATTAAGTTATTGGCCAGCGGAGCCGTCTGGTTTTTATTGATGGTGCAAAATGAAAGGAAGGAAAAGAAACCTTCAAATACGGCAATCTGTTCGGACTTGTTGTCAATAAGTGTTATGTCTTTTGGCGAACTGCTGCCTTTAAAGTATTCGCTTCGGAGTTCATAACCACCGGCTTTATTGGGAAAACCAATAACCGTATACTGCTTTCCGTACAAAGAAAAATCAACTTCCCGGCAGTATCTGTTGGCAATTTCCGGGGGGATTTGTCTTTTTCCTAGGTAGGCCACCAGGTCATTGGCGCACAAATCGCGGGTAGCCAGCACCACAATTTTAGGTTCGCTATTCTCTTTATTTTCACCAGCAATGCGGGGTGTTGAAACCATAACCCTACCAAATTCAGTAGGCGGGTGAAAAGAAAGAGCCTGCTTTTTGTATTTTGTTAGTTTTTTAAGCAGGTCACTGACGGAACAATTATGGTAGCATGTCCCAAAATCAATCAGGTCGCCGCCTTTCCCCGTCCCAAAATCAAACCATACACTGAGCTTTCGGTTGATCTTGAAAGAAGCGGTTCGTTCCTGCCTTAACGGGGATATATACCAATAATCCTCGTTATGTATTTTTTGTGGGTGATGGTTTAACGAAGCCAGGTAATCGACCATATCTATCTGCTTTGCCTGTTCACACGATAACTGTTTCATATTTGAATTTTAAGCTTCTTTAGTGGAATTAGGTTTTCCCCGTTTGTATTTGGGCGTAGGATCAGTGGTGTTATTATCGGTCCCGCGAATAGATTCCCGGCTGAAAACTTTCGGGTTATTTATGCCACTGCTGCGGAGACTATCTTTTAGATCCAGCCATAGCCGGATATTGTAATCCGCCAGTTCGTGCAATTCTTCCAGCGTTAACTTGTGTGGATTGGATACGGTGGGGGAGGATTTTCCTTCCGAGTGTTCTTCAAACTCGGAGAAGATGTTAGGAACAAACCCTTCACCGATTTCCAGATTCCGGTTTATAAAGAAGCTGGTTCCGTGAAGCCTTATTTGCTTTCCGGTACTCAGCTGAAAGATTTGCCTTTTAAATTCGGCCATAAGAATTAAGTTTAAATTTTAATAATAGGTGTTTCAAAAAAGGTAGGGAGGGGGCTGGTGAAAGAAAGGCTTAAATTTTCGGGTCCGGGACTTCTGTACTCATAAGTTTCTGAACATCCTGGAACAGGAAATAAACCCTCGATCTTACTTTTACCGGTTTCAGTTTTCCGGCTTTGATCCAACTGTAAATAGTAGGTTTGGTTACCTGGAATAGCGAACACAACTCTACGATCTTTAAAAGCGGCTTGTAGGTTAATCCTGACGTTTCCAAAACGTTTTCTTTGGGCGGGCTTTATTTTTCTATTTTGGCTACCTCTTCCCTGATTATTTGGCGGATGTTTTGCCAGTATTCAGTTGGTTCATAGGGAAACAACATAGGAGTGTTTCCCTTTTGGGATAGTTCTTTCATACACTTATTGGTTTAATGGTGAATAATAATGTAAAGATGCTTTAAGGAAAAAGGGAAATATCAGAGTCTTGTACGAGGCTCGGGAAGAAAAATTTAACTGGGTCCGTGGCCGCGGTTGCGTTGACCCATACGACGGAAATATGTAGGTAACAGTGTTACCATTCTGCACAAAATCTTTCATACACATAACTGTTTTAGGGATGCAACATACGTTAACGAGTGGGTGGGGAAAAGCTAAGTATACTTAGATATTGGAAAAATCACGGGTTTGAGGGTATATTTGAGTAAATAAGCTAAATATTGTTTTTACAAAAAATGGAAACAGGTAAGGAATATGTGAAATGTCACAATTGCTGCAAGGTGATAGCGGAATTATTTGAAGAAGGCATGGAGCCAAGTGCAGAGGACTGTTATAAATCCGGAAATGTACCGGTGCCTAACATGGGCTGGCTATGCTCCCAGGAATGCGCAAATGAATTTGAAAAGAAAATTGATGTCACCTTTGCGAGGACCAAGGATGGTAAGGTTGATTATTACGCTAGTTAAAGATCAACTTATTTAACAACTGTCTCAATTTCAACAGAGTAGGTGAGTGACCAAATAGATAAGCAGGTCCGCTCAAAGGGATTTACCTTTTCGGTTTTTGTCCCGTTCATTGCGTTTTTCCAGCAGGTCTGCAATTTTCTTAAAACGCTCTTGTTCCAACTGAGCTTTTTTATCGATTTGGGATTGCGAATATTCCTTTATTTTTTCTTCTATTTGTTGAATTGCCAAAGCAGGGGTTAAGTCTATTAACATAACAGGTTCAACAGAATTTTCTAACCCATCTGTATCAACTATATTTGATAGTACAATGCTTTTGTCATTCATTGGAAACTTTTCCTGATAAAACTCGATCATTTGTCCAAAAGAAAACTTCTCAAGTAAAACGGCTATGTCTACAAAATCTTTCTTTTCCTTTCTGTGACAAATGGCGTCGAGTTTAAAGGCTGCAATGTCTTCAAGACTTGCAAGGCGGATTTCTCCTTCAACGGTGGCTGGGCGAATAAACTTTACGGCCCAATTATATATATCAAGTTTTCGGAAATCATCTGGTCGACCGGGCAGGGGGAGAGTAAAGCTCATTCCGTTCCTGGTTTCATTTAAGAACACGACATCCGGGTTATACTGTAAGATGGCTGTTTTTACGTCCAGGATATCAAAAGACCGATCGGTAAAAAAATCAAGGTCATCTGATTTACGATGGCCCATTTGTAGTGAAAGGGCCGTACCACCAACCAGTGAAAAAGGGGATAATTCTGGTAGCGTTGAAAAATCTGTCAGGACTTGAAAAAGTGGAAGGTCAATTGTGTTTAAGTGAAGCATAGGCTTTAAAATCTTGTAATGGTAATCCTAGTAAAGCGTGGGCAAGAAAAAGCCCTTTCCTACTCAGGTACTTATTATTCTGTAAAATTGCACCTGCCTCATCTTTTCCATAGATCACAATAAATGAAAGTACATCATCGAACTTTCCTCGTTCGAAGATCCGGGAAATAATAAAGTTCCTATCCCGAGATAAATCCAATTTGTCAGGGTCTACGTCCCAAAATGCATACTTGGGAAACAAAATACCAATATCTCTTCCGGCTTCCATACCCTAAAATTACCACAAATTCCTGAGTATTAGAAACTTGAAAATCAGAGTACAATATGAGAATTTAAGTTCAAATTATTGTCTCAATTTCATTTCAAGTTCATCCAGGATTTTGGAAACGCCGGCGTTTCCTGTGTCTTTAAAAAAGCCTCTTGCATTTTCAACTCCTTTAAGCATTTCAGCCCGCTCTTTAGCCGAAAGACTGGATAGCTTATACAACCTGGAAAGGTTCTGTTTTAATTTGTCTTTGTCTGAGCCATAGAGCTTATTAAGGAGTGCTGCCGATTGATCATTGGCAGGTAGTAAAGGCGTGTTGGTAATTTTAGAATTGACGTAATGTATGATAATTAGTGTAGGAGCCTGGTACTGGGTGCGTTTACACTTCGTTGTTTCTTCTGCCTGGTTCGCCAATTTTTCTTGTTCGCCAGAAACTACCTCTAGTTTTGGCAAGAAACTCCAAAAGAAGGAGGGGAAATAAATAAATGCCGTAAAGCTAACTAGTGCTGGTAGGCCGGCAAATAAAATAGAGGCAAATAATGTAATCCAGCTATTGCATTGTGGTAGTGTGAACAGTACGGCAACCGCCATGATCACACCAAAATGAGTCAAAACCTCTCTGAACCAATAATTAGCAATTACTATTTTTCGGGTAGCCTTGAAATTCCAGGCGGGATGTAGCCCAAGGTGTTTCTCATGTTCCGCTATAAATAGCGATCTTATGTTGTTGATTTCTAATGTGTGCTCCCTGGTTATGAAGGATGCCATACTCCTCAAATTCAAACTTCGCATATCCTAACGGTTTTATTTAAAGTTATAAAAATTGATTCATATCAAGTATTTGAAGTTTCCACATTGGATAAATTTATTATAATTTAGTCAAGTATAATTACTGCTACCATATTTAATTGTTGTGGTTTAACATGTTAAGCTTCTTTTACCGATTTTTCTTGGTGGCAAATTAGAATCCGCATTATCATAGCCCTTGAAACCCTTGAATCCTAGATGAAATATCTTGAATGGAATAGTTTAATTGGCGAATACTTTTTTAATCCTTCCAATGCAGGCAAGGAGGTCTTGTTATATATAACTAAAAAGGAAATTTCAGAATTAGGAATTAAAAATTTTGGTTTTGCTTCTGAAGCTCAAAGTTGGGACGATTACTGTAAAGCAATTAAGTCTGGATTTCCGGAAATTTATTCAAAAACAACCTTTATAGACAAGTTCCTGGTTGTTTCAAATAAATGGAAGTATTATGAAAAGGTAGTTTTTGAGTCCAACAACAAATATGATCTAAAGATTGAAGGGGCTTCCATTTATAGCCCTAATTTAAAAGTTGTTTATCCCTTTTATCTTGGTTTCTTAGTTTCTTTAGTAGTTCCTTTGACTGACAATGTGAATAGTTTTCGTGCAAACGCTTTCTTTCCCCCTCTTGATAGTTTTTTGGTTTCGAACAAAATAGTTACGGCAAATAATAAAACAAAAAGCATAGCCGACATTGATTGGGTTTGGAACAATTTAGAAAACTGGAGTAAAGCACTTTATAAAACCGATTTGGGGTATTTTACTGAGAGGCATTTAGGCAATCCTAATTGGCTTTATGTTGGCAAACCATATTCACAATGTCTCCTTTCTCCGCGCAATATAAGGGATATCCCAAACATTTTTTGGGCAGCAGGTATTGCGCCATTTTCAATCATAACAGAGTCCCACTTTTTGCGAATCATAAATTTATATAGCGAAAGCAAAGCTGGGTTTGATAACCGGATTAAAAATATATTGAAGGATGAAGATAATCTTTTAAAGAAAGTAATAGTGGATATTGTAAAAAGGGAATATGAAAATTGGAAAGGATATGTGATAGAGTATGATGAACGTGAAAGCAACGGGAAACCTAAATCGGGTTGGGTATATGGAACATTGATTTCTGCTTTCACGCTGAATCGAGAGGATGAAATATTTACTCACTTTTATTATTTGCATTCTTTAAATGATTTTCCAGAAGAATTAAATCTTGGAGGACATGACATTAAAAATTTGGACAGCAGTTTCTCAAGCCCAATTAATATTCCTTTTAACCAAGAGCTGAACCTCACTGATGATCAGAATAAATGGCGGGCAAGCGCAACAAAAAATGAAATAACTCTTTATTCATCTGGTTCTTACTTTGGATTGCCTTCAAGTAATTTTGTAGAAACGGATAAAATAAGCCGTCAATCAACCATGTATCTCTTGTGTGCCGGGTCTAAAAAGCAAGTGGTTGAGGAATGGGGCAGTACTTTTGCAAAGGGAGATTTCAATCCTGTCAACTACGATAATATTCCTTTAGGTTTTACCCTTTATAAATTCAGAAATCCTGTTCAATCACATCCAACTGAAGAAATTCTTAAAATAACAACAAAAAAGAAAGTCGAGCTTCGTGGTGGCATTAAATTGGGAAATAGGGAGTATTTGAAAAATATGCTTCCTAGTATTTACATCGAAGGTGCGGATGGAACAGAGAAAATTTACTTTGAATTTAAAAATGAAAATAGGGTATACCTATTAAAAAATCTGGTTGTTCCTGAAGAATTTATTATACCGACAAGTGTTGTCTGTAATCAACAGTTTTTGATTAAAGATGAAAACGGAATATTAGATAACTGTGGACTAGGTTATCAAATCACTGATATAGATTTTAATCCATTGGATATTTTGGATGAAAATTTAACAAAGCGCGATCGTTTCGGTGAAATTTGTGAAGGTGATAAAATTGAATTTGTGATAGGTAGTAACACCCACTATAATAATTGGCAAAGGCAATTGGCATGCATTCCTGATTTTTATTCTAATACATATATTAGAGCTCCATTTAAAAATAATCTGAGCGAGTACAAGCTTGAGCGTGGTAACCTTGTGTTGCAAATTCTATCTAGTAAACGCAATCTTCATTACGAAGAGTTTTCCGAAATTTTAGATTGTATAGAGGATAATTCAAGGTTATGGGAACTTTCTCGATTCCAACAATCCCCAAAATATATAAAACAAACCTCCATAAGCCTTTATGATTATTTAGGCTTTTTAGATTATGATTATTCTCTAAATAAAATTTCAATAAATAGGCCGCAGTTTGCAATTATTCCGTCAAAATCTTCATTGAGGGGAATATTGATTGGTGCGCGATCTAAGTCATTTATTGATGATTTGCAAGATTGCTGTATTAAATACTCGGTTAACCTTGAAATTATTCCGCAGGAATCCCAATTGGACGTTTGCTATTTGCCTGATCTAATAAGGCTTATTCCTGCCGATTGCAATAATAGCACGGAAGCTTGGATGAAATTAAATACTATTGCTTCAATCATGAACATTGAATTTAGGACTATTGAAAAACCTTATCGTCAACCGCAAATAATGCAATTCGGTTTGCAGGATTTTAGTGAAACAGTTGATGGCTACAAACAACATTTGTTACAATATAAAAATGTAGAAAAAGCAAATTACGAATGGGCGCGAAAAGTTTTCGATATAAATGCCCTGAAATTTGTTAAGGACGATAATCCTATTGATAAGACCCTTTCACTGCAGGAATATTATGTTCAATATCAGTATTCATATATTTTATGGCTTGATAACAAATCATATGAAGTTGACAGGAACTGGGGGAAGTTTTTATTCCTTTCCGAAAAAAAGAAACACGTAATATTTTACAATGAAAGAACTAAAGAGCTTGCAGTCCCGAAATACATCCAACTACCCCGCTTATTTGCGGAGTCAATTATTCTTCTGAGTGGTCAAGCCCCTTATTTCAAAAATATTACTATTGACAAATGTGAGTTGATATATCAATTTCACCAAAATGTGCCTAAAATTTTCGCTGAGAACTTATTTAAGAAATTTAACCAGCAAATGGAATTTAATAACGACTTGTAAATATGAGAGATCCAATTACTTCTTTCGATGAAATTAAAGATAATTATATCCGTTATGTGGAGACAGCCTTCGATACGAAATTTGATTCTGTCGATTCAGAAAGGTTCGACCTCTTAAATAAGGATAAAGTATTGTATAGAGAGCCTTGGATAGAACCGTTACCCGACTATAAAACAAGCGGAATAAAGATATCTGGAATTTCGAAAGCAGACGTTTCAGATTCAATGACTGATAAGGAGTTAGAATGTTTTAAATCTTTGGTCAAATGCGGGTTGTTTTCTGATTCTTTTCCCATGTACGCGCACCAAGCTGAAATGTTAATGAAGGCGATGGGTAAAAAACATTGTATTATTACCTCCGGCACAGGTTCAGGAAAAACAGAATCATTCCTTTTGCCATTGTTCGCTCAACTTGCAAAAGAGCTTTCAAAATGGAAAAAATCAAGCGGTACTAATCAAGCGAAGTGGTGGAACGATGATAATTTAAAGGACAGGGATATTGTAGATTCGAATTTGGATTTCCAATTATCAATTCCGGCTAGGCAGAGGCCTGATGATGGACGGCCGCAGGCCGTAAGGGCACTTATTTTATATCCCATGAATGCATTGGTTGAAGACCAGCTTACTAGGCTGAGAAAGGCATTGGATTCAGACAAAGCGAGGGAATGGTTGAAAAATGAAGCGAATAACAATACGATATATTTTGGCCGGTATACTAGCAGCACGCCCTCCCCAGGAGAGCTTTATTCATTCAATGGGGATGGCGATAAAATAATTAACAAATTTAAGATTGATCAGCTAAAAAAGGATTTGATCGCACTTGAGACATCTGCAAATGACATACAGCAGCACATTGAAGAAAATAAACATTCGGTCAATGGGCTCGCCGATACACCTGAAAATTTAACGGCCTTTTATCCACGATTGGACGGAGCAGAAATGCGCACACGCTTTGATATGCAGGTGGCGCCCCCAGACATAATGATTACCAATTATTCTATGTTGAGTATCATGTTGATGAGAAGTGTTGATAGTGGAATTTTTGACAAAACAAAACAGTGGCTTCATTGTGAAGATGAGTTCTCACAACAGCTTTCGACGGGGGAAAAACAGGAAGAAAAGCGCAACAGGATTTTTCACTTGATCATAGATGAACTGCACCTGTATAGGGGTACCCAAGGGACTGAAGTAGCATATTTACTAAGGCTTATAATAAACAGATTGGGACTTCACCCCAATCATCCTCAATTGCGAATACTTGCATCATCTGCATCATTGGATGCTACTGACATAAAAAGTATTGATTTTATACAGGACTTTTTTGGGGTTACAGATGCGAAACAGTCTTTTGAAATTATTAAAGGCGAAAACAATCCGGTAGATGATTTGCCAGATAATCATATAAAAATTCCTTTAGATCCATTCAAGAGAATTAATGAAGCATTTTATCAAAATAATGAGAATATTAATTCCAGTGGGTTTATTCAACAGTGCATTGCATCAGCGGATAGCTTGATGTCATTTGGCCAAATGAGTCTGACTGAATCTGATGGTAGATCACTTATTTTGAAGGTACTTCTTGATAAAAAGATAAAGTTGCGGGAACGCTTATACAAAGCTTGCAAAATTGCAGACAAGGAGCGGGCAGTTTGCTCATTGAGGGCAGATGGTGATATCGAAAACAAAGACATATTTGCAGAAAAACTTTTTGGGATAGACAATTCCAAAGCAGATTTGCGTAAAGCACTAAGCGGGTTGCTTATTTTACGTTCACTTTACGATCTTAAAGAATATCAAAAAATTGAATCGGAGAACAGCTCTGCAAAGCTGCCAAGGTTCAGATTTCACTATTTTTTCAGGAATATTGAAGGGCTGTGGGGTTCATTAAATCCATCAGACATTGAAGAGAAATATAGAGATGACGAACGGACTGTTGGTAGATTATATTCGCAAGCACAAATAAAGTCTGAAAGAGGTTTCCGGGTGCTTGAACTCTTATATTGCGATAATTGCGGAACTACTTTCTTCGGAGGCAGCAGGTTGAAGGCATCAGATGAAACGGGCAATTTTTTTGAGTTATTACCATTAAGTCCGAATATTGAAGGTATCCCAGAAAAGACACCACATAAGCTCTTAGAACGCCGGACTTATCAGGAATATGCCGTTTTCTGGCCACAAGGAGGTCAAGAACTGGAGCCTCACGAAAGGCCAAATGGTTATTGGAGGCAAGCTACTGTGGACAGTTCAATTAACCAAAATGATTATCGCGCGACGTGGGAGCAGGCTTCAATTAACATTTATTCAGGTGATATTAAAGAAACTTATGAAAATGCTATTCAAAAACCAGCTAACTGGCGCAAGGGATACTATTTCAAAATTGTGCATAGGAATGCTGCGATGCTCGATATCGCACTTAACACATCTGGAAATGATACTCATAAAGCAACACCATGTGTTTGCCCCGGTTGCGGAATTAACCACAGTAAACACAAACAAGGAGCAATAAAAATAAAAATCTCTTCCATTAGGGGATTTAGAACAGGTTTTGCGAAGTCAAGCCAAATCTTTGCTAAAGAACTGATGTATCAGTTGCCAGGCAATCAGGATGAGAGAAAACTCGTCGTTTTCTCAGACAGCAGGGAGGACTCCGCGCAGGTCGCAAATGGAATTGAGAGGAACCATTTCCAGGATTTATTGAGGGAGCTTCTCATCAGGGAGCTAAATAATAGCCTACTGATTAAATTGCATATCCTTAATGCATTCAAATCAAATGACAGGGTTAAAATCGATAAATTCCGCGAGGAATATGAGGACCTTGTTAACGATGTTGACGATGTTTGGAATGATGCTAATTCAACGCGGACGACACCGAAAGCAATAAATGATAAAAAATTTGCATTGGGCAAAATCCGGGAAATTGAAACGAGGATTATTAAAGTCAGGGACTTGGTTGATTATACGAATAATTTAAATCTTGCTCCACTTGTAAAGCGGCTTGTAAAATTGGGGATAAATCCAGGTGGTAATGATATTAGGTTGCAAACAGCCATGCAAGGTAGTAATAGAATTCCTTGGTATAAGGTCATTCAATTTGATCCTCCAGAGCAATGGGTAAAAGGGGTAAAAGATGAATTTATTGACGAAATCAAAGGGGGAACAATGAGGAAAATGGCAAACATGTTTTTCGCTTCACTTTTTTATTCTTTTGAGAGCTCTGCTCTTGGCTATTTAACAATCAATCCTGAAACTCCTGAAATTTCAGGATATGCAGGCAAAGCTGGACTTGCCCCTAAAGATTTTATTGATGTTGTAAATTCCACGATAAGAATATTAGGTGACAAGTACAAACATAATCAAGTTGATCCGGACAACTTTCCTTTTGATATTTTGGGTTACGATGATTTTCCGACCTTATGCAGGGGATATATTAAAAAGGTTAGTGAAAGATTTTCAATATCTGAAAGTGCATTAGGGCAGAATATCTTTGATTTACTTTCCGGAAATAATATTTTATCAGGTTATTCGGGTTTGCAGTTTGAAAGTCTGTTTATAAAAGCATCTGTTGGTTCCGATGAGGCCTGGTTAAGTAGCAAAGGTGGGAGGGCCCACCTGCATTCCTCAGGTGGAGTATGCACGCAAACAAAATCACTTCTAAATCCATCCAATAAAACTACCTGCGGAGAAATTTGGGAAAAAAATTATCTATCATATTCCGCAATGATTCAAGACCGTGATCCCCTCAGGATTCATTGTGAAGAATTAACAGGGCAAACAGACAATCAATTCCAACGACAACGGCATTTTAGAAATGTTATCTTAAAAACTGAAGGAGTCCCCTTGGTTAGACAAATTGACCTGTTGAGCGTAACAACTACATTGGAAGTTGGGGTTGATATAGGTGCATTGCAGGCAGTTATGTTAGCAAATATGCCTCCACAGCGCTTCAATTATCAGCAAAGGGTCGGGCGGGCTGGGCGAAGAGGGCAAGCTTATTCAATTATTCTAACTTTTTGCCGTGGCAGAAGCCATGATGAATTTTATTTTTCCAACCCACAAAAAATAACCGGCGACAAACCCCCGACACCGTTCCTTACAATGAAGCAGGATCGGATATGTTCACGGCTAATCGCAAAAGAAATTTTAAGGAATGCATACCTGCAGATTGAAGTAAATGAAAATTTTGATGAGGACAAATCAAGTATCCACGGTGTTTTTGGGAAGGTCCATAATTGGAACGTTTACAAGAAAAAAATCATTGAATGGATTAAAGTCAACCAGGATGCCATCAAAGAAATAATAAACACAATAACACCTTCTCAACTTACCAGCGAAAAGGAAAAATTCTTTAACTATTTTACTGATTCCTCTACTGAAAAGGGCTTTATATATAAACTTGACAAAATAATTAATAATGCTGAGATCCCAACAGATGATATATCCCAAAAATTTGCTGAGGGTGGAATATTACCAATGTTTGGTATGCCAACCGATGTCAAAAACTTCTATCATGGCATTTCCGATAATAATGAGACCCGGAAAATTGACAGATCTCAGGCTATTGCTATTTATGAATTTGCTCCTGGTGCTCAAAAGACTAAAGATAAAGCCATCTATCAATCCATAGGTTTCACTTCTGAGTTAATTAAAGGGCGTGATCAAAATGGGAAGGAGACATTGATAAATAAAGAGAATGGCCTGACTGGAACATCCCCATTTTACTTAAACAGGTGGATGGAAAGGTGTAAAAAATGCGGTTATAATAAATCGTTTGATGAACAAGACAAACCCAAAAACTTACAATGTCCTGATTGCGGAAATTTTGAGATTAATACATTCAGTAAGTTCCGAATAAAGTCACCAAAGGCATACAGGGGTGATCTTTTGTTAGGTTCCGATAATCGGGATGAGGCAGATTTTGTAACGAATAGGCCACCTATCTATGCAGACCGTTCCACGGAGGGTGACTCAAAGAGGGAAGAATATCAGGTAGCAAACTCCAGAATTATTATCTCAGACAAGGATGTAACTTGGCGTATAAATACCAACGGAGACAAACTGTATTCCGGCAGCTATTATGATGTAAATAATTTCAATCCTGAAATAATGAAATCCTTTAGGTTTAAAAACCAGTGGATTCAAGATTCATTTGTGCCGTCGGCTACATTAAATGGCAAAATGTTCATTTCCGAAGATAATTATAGGGTTGAATTTTATAATAGAGTCCCGGAACAACCCATTGCCCTTGCTATAAACAAGAAGACTGAAGTTCTGAAATTTCATCCAGTTTCAGTTGCACCGGAATTGAATTTAGACATGTTTAATTTAAAAGATAACCCTAATTATTTTGAAAGGCAAAGTTTAGGGGTAAGAGCGGGATTTTATTCAAGTGCGTTTTTATTACAAAGGGTATTAGCTGATACTCTTGATATAGATCCAACTGAAATAGAAATAGCTGACATCACTAAATATGAAATTGATGATATTATTAAAAAAAATGTGGCGGAAATTATTTTAATTGATGAACTACCGAATGGATCTGGCTTCGTGAGAAAGCTTTATGAAGGATTTGATCAAATGCTTAAAGAAGCACTAGATCCAACGTCAGTCGGAACATATATTCAACGAATACATTCACAGGAGCACCAACTGAAATGTAAAGATGCGTGTTATGATTGTCTCAAAGTGTATAGGAACATGAACTGGCACAGCCTGTTAGATTGGCGCTTAGGACTAGGTATATTACGAATATTTCAAAATAAAGATTATAAGTCCGGTGCGGATAATGATTTCAATTATGTTGAGATCAAGGATTGGAAGAATTTCGCAACTACTTTGAGAGATCAATTTGTAGAAAGTTTTTTTGTTAAAGCTGGAACTCCCAAAGAGGATTATTTAATTGACTTCAGAGGAATTCCTGCAATTAAACACGGATCTATTCAAAATGGAAGAAGAAAAATAATTTTAATAATACATCCATTTTGGAAGTTGAATAGTCCTGAAGAGGACGCATGGTATACAAATGCGATAAGCGAAGCTCGCCAGTATATAATGGATAGGGGAGGGAATGTTGAAGATGATTTTGAATGTTTAGATACTTTTAATTTACAACGAAGGATTGGTTGGTGCTTTGAAAAAATAATGAACAAATGATTCGAAAGCTGAAAGCACTAAAAATACTGCCATTAAAACATATATCACCAAGTCAATACTATTCGGCATTAAATTGTCCTTATAAGCTTGTGTTAGCAAATACTTTTAAATATGAGTCGTTGTTGCCAATTAATGCGAATGCTCATTTTGGTTCCATTGCCCATAAAATGATTGAATTGATTTCAAGGGGTATTGTAGTTAATGAGGAGTCTTTTTCTGAATGCTGGAATGATTTAATTAACAAAAAGGAAAATGAACTTAGGCAAAAGGGACTAGGGAGTATTACTCCATTAAAATATTTTGTATCTGATTTTGCATTGAAGAAGAATCAACTTAGGCATTTTCTCGAACGAAGAAAGAATAAAATTGCTAAGCATGAGCAAAAGACAACAAACACTTATTTTCCTGAAGTAAAACTGACTAATTTGGACCACAGCATATATGGTATTGCGGATCTGATTATTAAGAATGGCTCTTCTGTGGTTATATTGGATTTCAAGACTGGGAAAGTACATATTGAATCGATTGATGAAAATGGTGGTTCAGAAAAATTAATAAAAAAGGAATATGAGCTTCAATTAAAGTTATATGCATACCTGTATTTTTTAATGCACAACGTATTTCCTACGTCTTTGTTTTTAATAACGTTAGACAATAATTTTATTGAAGTTCCATTTACACAAGAAGATTGCGAAAATGTTTACAAAGAGGCAGTCTCATTTTTATCAAGCACTAATTCTATTATTGAAAAGCAGGAATTTGAATTAATTGCAAAGCCCTCAAAAGAAAATTGCCAATATTGTTCTTACCGTCCTGCCTGTAATTATTATTCTAACTGGTTGACTAAAAATTTTGAACATGTAAATGATTTGGGTGGGCTATTGAAAAAGGTGAATTGTTTTAATAATAATTCTTTAGGCCTGCAAATGCAAATCGGAAATCATGAAGTATTAATAAATGGTCTAACAGGCAGTCTAAAGCAGGGGTTTGAAAATTTGATCGATAAGAAGATTACACTCTATAATTTAAGGAAAAGCAAGAACGCAATTAACGCAACAGCCAATATTTTCACAATAACCTATGCATAAGCAAAGTACACCCAAAGTGCCAATTTTGTCATTTTACTCTGGCGGGGGATTTTTAGATATGGGATTTGAGAAAGCAGGATTTGAGATCGTGTGGACAAACGAAAATAATAAACTTTTCGCAAGGCTTCATGCGGAAGGAATTACTTCATGGCGTAAATCACAGGGTAACGGTATAAAGGCAGAAATATTTAATACAAAATCAATAACTGAAATAAGTTCTGGCGAAATTATAAATCAAGCCTTTTCTGGAAAAAAGCCTGAGCAATTTGGAGTCATTGGAGGCCCCCCTTGCCAGGATTTTAGTGTTTATGGAAACCGTGGTGGCTTCGAAGGAGAACGAGGAAAGCTCACGATTATGTATTTTAATAAAATTCTTGAGCTAAAGCCAACATTTTTTGTAATGGAAAATGTCGCAGGCCTGATAAGACAAAAGTCAAATAAGGACTATTTAATTGAGCTGTTAAAAAAGATTGGACGTCATTATTACATTGATTATAATACTTTAAATGCCTTGAACTTTGGTGTTCCTCAGTTCCGGGAACGTGTTTTCTTTGCAGGAATAAGAAAGGATGTTGTTGCAAAAAAGTTAATCAATGAGGCACCAGGAGAGCACTGGTTTAATTGGCCTGAAAGCAAATTGTATAAAGATGCATTTAGCAAATATACTTGGCCAGAAACTTCTGATTTTGGCAGTAAATTACAAAGGCCCAAGGATATACCAGTTGAACTATGTGTAATAAACTGCCTGGTTCCAGATAACCAGATTAAGAAAATTGCAAACGCCAATGAATATTTTAATTTGCATAGTGCGAAAGAAAAGTTAATGAACATTCCAGAAGGTCAAACAAATAGACCTTCGTTCAAACGCTTACATCGTTTTAGATTTAGTCCGACCGCTTGCTATGGCAATAACGAGGTTCACTTACATCCATATAAACACCGGCGAATTTCAGTACGTGAAGCCCTTAGAATACAAGGTGTGCCAGATACGTATGTATTGCCTTCTGATGTACCTTTGTCAAAGAAATTTAAAATGATTGGGAACGGTGTGCCTGTCCCAATGGCCGAAGCTATGGCTTCAGCTATGATGAGCTTTCTCATTGAAAAGCACATTTTAAATCGACAACTCAATGGACATTTGGTCAAAAGTAAAGCGAAGTGAAGTAATGGGCAAAATTAGGGCTAAAGATACTAAGCCAGAAATGTTATTACGGTCAGCCCTTTTCAAAGCCGGATATAGATTTAGGATTCACAAGGCAGGATTACCTGGCAAGCCAGACATAGTAATGTCTAAGTACAAGACCATAATATTCGTTCATGGCTGTTTTTGGCATTTTCATGAAGATTGTGCGGAAGGTAGAATTCCTAACAGTAATTCAGAATACTGGCGTAAAAAGCTAACCAAGAATATTGAACGAGATTCAAAAAATATTAAATTACTTCAAGACGATGGTTGGCAAGTTCTGGTAGTATGGGAATGCGAACTAAAAAGTGAGTCATCCATATTGAAAATAGTTGATAAGTTAAGGATGCATTTGAAAATATAGAATTAGTGTACCGTTCAAGTTCGATTCTCAATTATACAATAAGGCGAACTAAAGTACTTGGGTGTAGATGTTGGATAAAATATTAAATAATAGGGTAATAAGCAAAATGAATATAAAATCTGACTCAAATGATAATCCAGAGCACGCAGTCATAGTCCGGTTTAAATATGGAATAGATGGCCTGGATGCTTTATTTGAACTTGAAGACATGTTAGAGAAAGTAGTCACAGAAAATGAAGTTGGGGAATATGACGGTCATGAAATTGCAATGGACTATGGCGACGGAACATTATATATGTATGGCCCCAATGCAGAGAGTCTGTTCAAAACTGTTCAGCCTGTTTTAAAAGAATGTGATTTCATGAATGGCGCAAAAGCAAAACTGCGTTTTGGACCGCCTGAAGATGGTGTGACGGAAATTGAAATTGAGGTATAGAATTAGGACGTCACCTTAAAGAACATTATATATCTTTATCTAAGAAGACAGTTCTTTCAAAGTAATAATATTCCCAGCGTCATCCATTGAGTCACCCATTTTGCAGCACTCAACTAACTGACTAACAATAAGGAGTAGGGTAGGTTCGAATCCCTCGCTCTCTCCGCACTGCTCAAAATCAAAAGATACTTTAAGCCTGCAAATTTATGATTGCAGGTTTTTTTTGTTTTGTGGTCTTGACAAATTGTAACAAAACAAGTTAAATAAGTAGTGAGTGATATAATGAGTGGTAAAAAGGGTAAAAAAACACTCTCTGATTTTTTTTAAACTTCTGATACCCAAAAGGTACGCTGGCCCACGCGGGTGATGAAGAATTGCACCAACCCGAAAGCTGGTGCAATATTGAAATTTTAACATTCGAGGCTTGGAATTCAACATAGAAGACAGCCTCTTGGTTATCACTACTTGTTCAAATCAATATAGGTGACATTATCCACTAAATAATCATTGTTTTCCATAGGGGCAACACCGGTTATTACATTATTCTTAATAAAAACATCATAGTCTTCCGGTATTTTATCCTGATTGCAGGAAGGACATGTTGTTGATTCTGCAATGCCATACGCTTTAACGTTGGTTAACTCAGGGTTTCCTATATTATTGCCCTCCCAGGGAATGGTATCACCAACCCTGTATTCAAATTGCCTGGTACTACCATACTTATACTGAATTCGAACTGGAGAACTCACTCCGCAATTCGGACATACCATTTCTGTTATTAAAACATTATAGAAACCCATAATCTTTAAATTTTAAATAGATCTTTATTTAGAATACTGGAAGTTGGGCCAACCTATTGCATTCATAAATTTAAAAAATTTTGTGTCATTTGTTATAACTGCTGCACCATTGTTCATGGCGCCTGCAACAATCATTGCATCATTATGTTCTAAGGACCTTGTCATGCTTGAAGCATTTCCCAGTACCACATCAAAATTCACGATACCATTATCAGTATAGATATTATCAGTAATAGTCAGTATTTAACCGTACACTTTTGATTACCGAGGCAACATTTGATGTTACATTCAATCCTTCAACAAGACATTTAGGTATGGAATCGGACACTGACTGTATCGAAAAAGGACGCCCTGGCCTGTGCGTAGCACCGTTAGTAACAGATTTTCAACATTTTATAAAAATGGCGCTCAATTGGCTCTGGATTCGGTATATATCCTCCAGCGTTATGATAGAAAAACAGCTGCTTTTTGCCTTGCGTCGTCTGGGCCGGCATAAGTTGACGACAAGCATCAACCTCCTTGGCCTCACATTCGGCATCCTGTCCTGCGTGGTGATCTTCCTGTATGTGGCCTTCGAATTCAGCTATGACAAATTCCATACTAACGCCGCCCGGATCTATCGGGTGGTGGTTCCAACGACCCACGACTACGGTATCCAAAGTAATGGTGCGATGATGTCCGGGCCCCTTGGCCCCGCTCTGCGCCAGGAGGCGACAGGCTTCAGCGCTGTTACCACCCTCTTTACCGACGACACCCGTGTGCTGATCCCATCGGTGGGGCAGCCCCCCCAGGTCATACCTGCCATCAGCGGCGACGAAACCTATCATATCACCTTTGCCGATACGGACTACCTAAAAATCTTTCATTACCAATGGTTGGCGGGCAATCCCGCGACGGCCCTGCAGAAACCGTTCTCGGTGGTGCTGACCGAATCGGAGGCGAGGCGCTATTTCCAGGCAGGAGCGCCGGCAGACTGGATGGGGCGTTCCGTCGTGTACGAAGATTCGCTAACGGTTTCCGTCACGGGAATCGTCAAGGATTGGGACCAGAATACAGACTTTGACTTCAAGGACCTCATCTCCTATAGTTCCCTCGAACAGAGCTTCCTCAAAACCTATATCCATGACTGGGGCAATCTGAGGAGTGGTATCAATGTCTATGTCAAGCTGGCTCCGGGTACGACAATGGCCCACGTAGAACAGCAATTCAACGCCTTCTGCAAACGTCATATAGGTCCGAAGGCCACCTTATCGCTGCAGCCGCTTGCAGATATCCATTTTAATGCGGCTTATCAGGACATGTACGGTCGCCGGGCGCACAAGCCTACGCTGTTTGCACTGGCCGGCATTGCCCTCTTCATCCTGGTCATTGCCGCTATCAACTTCATCAACCTGTCCACGGCGCAGTCGTTACTGCGCGCAAAAGAGATAGGCATACGGAAAGTAATGGGTAGCAGCACCAGCGGTCTTGTCCGGCAATTCCTCATAGAAACCGGCATCATCGTCGTTGCCGCCATGGCACTCGCACTCCTGCTCGTTGATCCTGTTATTGCAGCCCTGCATGGCTTTATCCCCCAAGGCGTACGGCTGCATATGACCAACCCCGGTACCTGGCTCTTTATAGGGGTTACGATCTTTACTACTTGTCTGATCGCCGGCTGGTATCCCGGGCGGGCGCTCTCTTCTTTCCTGCCGGTCATCAGCCTTAAGGGACAGGGTGTCCGGCAGCTCAACTCCAAAAGCTATCTTCGCAAGGGCCTTATTGTTTTCCAGTTTGCGGTGAGCTTACTCTTTATCATCGGCACCATGATGGTAAGCCGGCAGATCCATTACATGATCAATACGGACCTCGGCTTTAGTAAAGACGCGATCGTCACGATCGACATTCCGAGGGGCCAGCCAAACAATCGAAAAGACGTCCTCGCCACCGAGATCCACCATCTCGCGGGTGTGAGGCAGGTGAGCCTCAACACGGCCGACCCGCAAGCGCTCTACCATATGATACGCTGGACTTCTCTTGAATACAAAGGAGCCTCGGACGAGAAGATCATGCCTGGAGGTGACTACATAGACACCGGCTATATCTCCCTATACGGGTTGACGCTCGTCGCCGGGAGAAATTTCTACCTCTCGGACACGGCGCGAAGGAGCATTCCAGCCGCAGGGGCCGCCGCGGCACAGCCCTCGTACCGGGCCTTTATCCTGAATGAGACGGCGGCAAGGGCTCTGGGTTTCACCCGGCCGGCCGATGCAATCGGTAAGCAGGTGATCAACGGCCAGGCATCAGGGCCTGTTGTCGGTGTAGTGAAGGATTTCCATTCGGACGATATGCATCAGACGATCCGACCCTTTATCTTTTCGACGCAGGCAGGCACCGGGAGCCAACTGAGCATAAAACTCTCCAGCGCCAGCCTCTCCGCGGCCGAGGTGAAGACGCTGATGACAAACATGGAGTCGGTCTATAAAAAAATATACCCGGGAACAGTGTTCCAGTCCCGGTTTTTCGACGAATCCCTGGAACAGCTTTACAAGCAGGAACGGCAGACATCGCAGATCCTCAACATCGCTATGGGCATCGCCATCTTCATCTCCTGTATGGGCCTTTTCGGGCTTGCGGCATTCACTGCCAACCAACGGACACGTGAAATCGGCATCCGCAAAGTGCTCGGAGCGGGCGTTCCGCAACTGGTGTCGATGCTTTCGAGGGAATTCGTCCTCCTGGTGGGGATTTCGACCGTTATTGCGGCGCCGGTGGCGGGCTGGGGCGTGTATCAGTGGCTGCAGAGCTTCGCCTACCGCACGTCGATGCCGTGGTGGCTCTTTGTGCTGGCCGGTGTCGTAGCGATGGTAATAGCACTGCTCACCGTTAGTTTGCAGACCATTCGCGCAGCAACGGCCAATCCGGTGAAAAGTTTGAGGGTGGAGTAAAGTAAAGTAATTCTGACCTTAAGTTTGTAAGGTTAACCCTTGACTTTTCATTCCTATTTGTTGGGTCAAGTGGGGACTAATACATTTTCATTACTCACATGAAAGTCTTTTTCACGTTTGTTCAAGTTAATTTGCATACGCAGAAGGCAGCAGGTTCCAGATGATCGACACTGCACCGCGGCGTTTGCCGGTGTCCGGTAAGGCTTCTCCTTGTCCGATCCATTTAATGTCCCAGTCGATCAGTTCCATGTCCGGAATAAACTCCTTTTTTGAATCGAGTTTATCAATCAGCAGATTGGCGACAGATTTGGCCCTCCTTTCACCCAACTTAACAACTGCTGAAAAAAACAGAAAGGCCAGTACCTCTTGATGAGGGAATTATTAGGGCTGATGGAAGCTTTCGTTATATAGCTTCTGATACAAAAGAAGAGAAAGTTATTCCTAATTTTATACAACGTTATTATCGCAAAGGTAGCAGCCAGGATTTAATCATTCCGCTTGTAGCTAAATTGATCAATGAAGACAAAAAAGTGATTGTATTTCGGGAAACCCAATTATCAATATGATGCGGGGAACCGGCTGGGAGGATTCAACGCTAGGTACTTTACGTGCTAAAAAAGCGGTAGCATCTATATTATGGGTATCAAATACTCCATTGAATCAGATTGAAACAATAATGACTCAATTTGGCGGTGGTCTCGATGGTGCAGCAGGGGCTATCAGAGGCATCAGGCACCGAACCCTTAATTATCGAACTTATTGCAGAAAGACCCATGACACTCGCGTTAAATAAAAAAATATCCCGAGAATATGTTGGTACCTGGGTAGAAATGAGAGAGGGGGACTAATAACATAATTGCAGTGCTTCTAAATGCCTAACCATATAATGATTAATCTGACAATTTACTAAACTTAAACCACTACCTGGCGCCATTAGGGAATCATTAAAAAGAAGCTGTATCATACTTTGATGCAGCTTCTTTCGTTTACTCGTTTCTTTTGCACTCCCATTCTGAAATAGTCAGGCGATTGGGTATTTTGGAATAAATCAATCTTAGAATATTTAACTGGATAGAAGTATGATCATTTTTTATCAGATTGTTACAAAACCATTGGTTGCAAAACAGCTGCCCGATGAGAGTTGTCCTGTATGTGGAAAGAAGGGAGGCGTTGAGATCACGCTTTACATGAGGTACATCAGGGCGTTTTTACCAATATTTGGAATGGGACGGATCACAGGTGTTCATTGCGGACTGTGTTCGAGTAAAATAAAAGATCCTGGTGCACCTGCTTTTAGAAAAAGAACCTATTCAGACAACATTGCAGATGCCATTAAAGTGCTAAGGGCCACACACCGGCGCACAACCTGGCAATTGATCTATCCCTGGTCCCTTTGCATCGTACTGCTCCTCATGGCCGGTGTTGCGGCTGTTTATGGTCAGATCATCAAACGAGGACAGGCGCATACGAAAGAATTGCTTGCCAATCCAGAGCCTGGTGACATCTACAGGGCCAGATGGAAATCAATAGAGAACCAGACGTTTCAACTCAATCCTGTACTGGTAAAACTAGATCATATAACCGGCGATACCATGTTTGTGTTACTGGGAAAAAAGACCGTCGGGAATCCATATAGCAAAAAGGACTGGGAGGCCCTTACGACAAATCCTGATGATTTTTATCCGCAGGAATATAAAGTACAGCTGTCTGCATTCAAAAAGAAGACGGAATTCTTGCTATTCGGTGGGACTCCCGTGGCTTATACAGGAGGTCCTTTGAGTGATGGCACGTTAAATATCGACTTCGATGTCGTGCTAAGAAAAAAATAGACCGTGGGGAGGTGTTCCCTTCGCTATGAACGTGAAGGGAACAATAAGGTAAAGCAGGCAAGCTACAGATCCCTGAGCAGCTTAATTTGCTTATTATATATGAGCAATTTCTTTTCGTTTTCCAGCTTTTTCAACAGACGTGAAATAACCACCCGGTTGGTACCCAGTTCATCAGCAATTTGCTGGTGCGTAAGGTTTATGACTGTAGAACCGGTGATGTCTGATTTCTCCTTTAGATAATTGATCAGTCGTTCATCCATTTTTTTGAAGGCCACTTCATCAATTGATTTTATCATTTCTGTAAAGCGGCTCAACATGGTGGTCATTACATATTTCTTCCACGAAGGGTATTTTACCATCCATTGTTCCATCAGCGTTACGGGTATACAAACCAGCACACTGTCTTCTTCTGCCGTACCTTTTATAACGCTTGTTTGCTCCAGCATACAGCAATTAAAGGTCATGGCACAGCTTTCGCCTTCCCTTACATAATACAATAATAATTCCTGCCCTTCGTCATTAATGCGGCTTACTTTAATGGCGCCGGTGGCAAGCAGGGGAATGGCCTTGATGGCCTGCCCAATGTTGAGCAGGGTATCGCCACTCTTTACTTCCATGATCATTGACTTTTCTTCCAGTTCTGTTAGCAATGCTGGTTCAAAAAAATCCGAGAATTTATTGCTATAATTATCTGTATGGCCTATCATATATTAGAAATAGTTGCTATTAAGTTTGGTTGTTGCTGATGACCTCACAGGAGTACATATTTCTTTTTACAGGTTTCGCATTCGTAGTTTGTTGGTTTGATCTTTCCAAAGGAGATCAGTTTGGTTAATCGTGCTGAAAAGGTTGTTTTTATTGCAAGCAGGCTTCCTTCGCAGGAAATACAGCGAATACCTATAATAGTACGGTGCACTACGATCTTGTCCAGGTCAAGCAGTCCCATAAAGCAAAAATGGGACTGCTTTAAAGCCGGGCAAAATAAATGGGATCAATCGCGTTTTCCCGGGACGAATGAATCCGGGGTGGCACTTCTGAGCTAATTGTCTTTTATGCCAAGCGCTTTAAACAGGTCATCCTTATATGATTTGCCAATAGGAATACTGATGCCTTGCAATAAGATCTCTGTGGGGAGTATATTTTCAATTTTATTAATATTTACCGAATAGCTGCGGTGTACCCTGATAAAGTTTTTTTGATCTAGCTGTTCAACAAGGTCATTAATGGTGCTTCGTGCCATTACTTTTTTCTGCGACTGTAAATGAACCGTTACGTAGTTGGCACTGCTTTCAAGGTATAATATCTCATGCAGAAAGATCTTTCTGAAAATATGCCCGTCCTTTAAAAAGATATGGTCTTTGCCCTGCCAGCTGTTTGTTGCTTCCGGTTGACTGGTTTGTTTACCTGAAAAATTATTGAAGGCTATTTCAATGGCCACAAACAGGTCTTCTTTACTGAATGGTTTAACAATATAGGCATGCGGTTTTACTTTTTTGGCGCGGTCAATGGTTTCTGCATCGCTGTTAGCTGTTAAAAAAATAAATGGCATGGGGTATTGTTCGTTCACTTTCTGTGCAACATCGATACCGTCTTTTTTACCTGAGAGTTGTATGTCGAGTAACAACAGGTCGGGTTTGTTGTGCTCGAGCATCTCAATGGTCTCGGTGTAATTGATAGCAGGGCCGCAATGCGAATAGCCTAATTCATCTAATGTGCCAAGTATAAGCCTGGCAATTACCAGTTCATCTTCTACAACGCCTATTTTTAAAGCTGACATCTTTAATCTTCGTTTTTTCGCAGGTCGCGGTTTGTAAAATTTATCGTGTATTGAGCTGTTTTATTTTCATATTGCACATTGCCGCCTATTTGCCGGCTCAGATCGTTTATTAATTGAATGCCCAGGGTAGTGGCTTTATGCAGATTGAAACTGACAGGAAGACCAGGGCCATTATCTGAATAGACCAGCTGGTATTTGCCTGCTGCCACTACATTGATCTTTAAATGGATCTTTCCGTATGCTGCTTCATTGAATGCATACTTGAAAGAATTTGATAACAATTCATTCATGATCAGCCCAAGCGGTACCACTGAATCAATATCTAAATACAACTTAGGTACTTCTATATCGATCGACACTTCTTGTTGCTTTTTATAAAGCGCTTCCACCTGCTTATATAGGTCTTTCACGAACCGGCTCAACTCTATTGCGCTCAGGTTTTCGAACTGGTACAGGTTCTGGTGTATCAATGCAATACTTCTTACCCGGTTGCGGCCTTCCATAAGGGCTATTTTGGCGGCTTCATCATGGAGGTTCCTGCTTTGAAGTTCCAATAAGCCCGATATGACCTGCAAATTGTTTTTAACCCGGTGGTGAATTTCTTTCATCAGCACATCTTTCTCTGAAAGCAGGGTTTCCTGTTCTGATAATGCTTTTTTCAAAAGGGCTGTTCTTTCATTGACGGTATGTTCCAGGGCGATCTTGTCTAAAGCCAGTTTTCGGGTGCGCCATGTTATTACCCGGTAGATGGTGGCAATAAATAACAGAACAAGTATTGTAATGAACCACCACTTTAAATAGAAAGGCCTTAATACAAACAATGGAATGGTTAGCTCGCTTTTGCTCCAGGCGCCTTCACTATTCTGCGCTTTTATATGTAGTGTGAATTCGCCATAAGGCAGGCCACTAATGCGGATAGAGTTATCGTTGATGTAGTTCCAGCTTTTGTCGACCCCTTCAATCTGATAAGCATAGTGGTGTATATCAGTCTTTGAAAAATCGAGTAATTTAAATTCAAGGGTAAAGAACCTGTCGTTCGGCGCCAGGGTTATAGTAGAAGTGTTTAGTAACTCTGTAGTTTTATTGATCAGTTCGTTTTTGGCGCCTATGTACTGGTTGAAAGCAATAATGCGTAGTGGTACATTGAAACTGCTGCTGTCTTTTATAAAGTCTTTTGGGTTTAGTTCATTGATACCATCTATGCCACCGAAGAACAATCTGTCATCGGCTGCCTTAAAGGAAGAGGCCCTGTTGAATTCATTGTGCGAAATACCATCGGTGCTGGTATAGGTTGCCGCGGTAAAAGTTCTTTTATTAAAACGGATAAGTCCATTGTCGCTGCTGATCCAAAGGTTGTCGTACACGTCGGGTTCTATTCTGTATAATACATCGGAGGGTAAACCGGCGGTAATATTGAATTGCTGAAAGGTATTTGTTTTTCGATTCCATAAATACAGCCCTTCTCCATTGGTGGCCAGCCAGAACTTTCCTTCTGCATCTGCAAATGCATCGAGCAAACTTAGTCCGTTTATAAATGTCGACTGGGTTTTAGCAATGAATAATTTCCCGTTCCTGCTGGTAATAGTAAACAATCCATTCTCCGCCACCGCCCATAGGCTATCGGTATGGTCTTTAAAAAACCGGTAGATGAATTTTGCCTCGTCATGATTGGGTGGGGTATAGGAGAGGGAATCAAATTTTTTGCTGCGGGAATTGTATATGGAGATGCCGTTGCTGCGCCCTAACAGCAACAGGCTGTCGTTGAAGGAATACATTGACCAGATCTCTGTTCCCAGTCCGCCGGGTATGGGTTGTAAGCTGTTATTCTTTTCGTTGTAACTATACAGGTTATAGCCGCCTGAATATAATTTGGCATCATGCTTTACAATAGCATACTTGATCTCATTTTCATTAAGCACGTATTGCATGTTCCCTTGCTGTTGCAGAAACGTATGCTGCCAGATGTTGGCAGCTACCCGGCCGGTATTATCAGCATAAATACCGCGGGCCTGGCTGTTGCGCTGAATGCTTTGTTGCCTGCTGGTAAAGTATTGTTTAAAGCGGTTCCTTTCTATTTTTAATTGTAATGCCCCATGCGAGGTGCACAGCCACAGGTTACCCTGCCTGTCAGGGAAAAGCCTGTAAAGAAATAGGCCTTCAAAAGCTTTTAGTTCCGACCTGTCAATAATTTTCAGAAAAGCGTTTTGGTCCCACAGGTATAATGCATCGATACCAATGTAAAAGGCGCAGGCTTTACCATTCTCTGCACTGGCCGACTGGTACCAGTATCTGTTCTGCAGGTTATCCAGGTTATTCTTTTCCCAGTTTTCATGGGTTGTTATCTGGCCATCAGGTGTAAGTTTACCTACTAAAAAGTGGTCGCTGTTCGATGCAAAATTATAAGTAAGTAAAAGCTCATCCTGCTCATTGAAACCGATGGGGAGGGATCGTAGTACATCCTTTTGTGTAAAGGAAATTACTTTGTCGTTCGATATTAAGTATTGTGGTAGCTGGTTGTTTAATTTCAGCAGCGCTTTCCCTTTCGCAAACATACACAGCGTGCCGGTGCTGCGGAACTGGGAAACTGCCAGTGAGTCATGGGGTGTCCAGTCCTTTATTTCATAGCGAAGCGTAAATCCTTTTTTGCTGGAATACTTCCAAAGCCTGAAGGGCCAGGCAGTCAGAAAATTAACTTCATTGGTGCCGTCGTTTGAGATCCAGTAAACATCCCGTTCTTTAAAGGGCAGGTTGGGAAAAGCGGCGGTAAGCGTTCTTACTTCCTGTGTAACGGTATTCAATACGTCTACGGTACCATTGGTGGTAAGCTGAAAGCCATTGCTGCCATATTCGATGAACAGGTTGCCGGCATCGTCTTTTGCCAGCTGCACCGCTTTGTTGCTTTGCAGGTTGTTTCGCTGGCGGGTAAACAGTAACGTGTTCTCTCCATCATAGCGGTTCAACCCATTGCGGGTGCCAAACCACATAAAACCGGCATTGTCCTGTAGACCGCAAAAAACTTCGTGCGAGGCCAGTCCGTCTTCAATGGAGAGAAACCGTTTGCTAATGATGTAACTGGGGTTATTGGGTATTTTTTGAGCTGCTACAGTAAAACTGTGTATGAGCAATAGGGTAAGGATGCAGGAAAAAGGAAAGAAACGGATCATTAATAGGGGCCGAGGTTGTTTAAAAGCGAAAATATACAAAAAAAGGCCATCCCCGGGAAGGGAGGCCTTTTTGATTTGCGATTTTTAGATTTTTATTGTTTAATAAATCTAAAAGTACCTGTGCCGGTTTTAATATTATAAATTCCGTTTGGCCAGCTGCTGATATCAATTTGGGTGCTGCTGGTGAGCACAATATTCGTTACCAGAACACCTGCAGAATTGTATATCTGCGCCGGTTGACCGATCAACGACTGGTTGGTAATGGTAAGTTTAACAAAGCTATTGGCGGGTACCGGTGTTATTTGGATACTACCATCTGCTATAAACTTAACGAGTACCAATTTGCTGTAAGTGAATTTGCCGTCTCTGTCAACCATTTTCAGCCGATAGTAATTGTTGCCTGCAGCCGGGTTGTCATCGGTAAATGAATAACTGTGCGCACCGTCGCCCATGGCGGTTACTGATCCGATCTTTGCATGGTTAACACCGTCGGAACTGCGCTCTATTTCAAATACGGATGTATTTTCTTCATCGGCTGTTTTCCATTTCAGTAATGTTTGATCGCCTTTGGCTTCACCGGTAAACTCAATCAGGGTGAGGGGCAGGGCTGTAAGAATGTTGAGGGTGGCGGAAGTGCTGGTATAGGTCACCGATCCGGTAACACCTGCAGGTAAAGATACCGAAGCAAAGGTGCCTGTTACCGATGTGCCGGTAAGTATTACAAACGACTGGCCGCCTTTGATGGCAAAGCCATTGATAGCCGTAACAGTAAGATCGCCGCCCAATGTTGCCGTGCCATTTACTGCTACCTGGTCAAAGTCGGTGCCGGCTACCGCAGTACCAGCTAATTCTATATTCAACGTGCTGTTGACAAATGTTTCATTGCCGGTAAAGGTGAGTTTGCCGGGTGAATAACCGGGCGATAATTTACCGCCGTTGTTTACAAAGCGCGCTGCATCAATAGTACCTGTTCCTTTAAATTCTCCACCTGTATTGTTGCTAAAGCTGCCTGAACCTGTTGCTGAAAGCATGGTGGTTACCGCTACCAGTTTACCAATGGTAACAGCACCGGTATTATTAAATGCGTTGGCATTGACCGTAATGGGGGTAGTTACGCGATCAATATTTATTTGTCCGCCGGTGTTGTTGAAGATATTATCAGTATAAATACCATAAGCAATGGTATTGCCGCTACTCAACGAACCAATGGTAATGTTACCCTGGTTGGTAAAGCCGGTTCCGGGTTGATAAATACCTGCACTTGTAACCCGGTCAATAAAGATCTGTGCGCCTGTATTGTTGTTAAATACGCCATAATTATCGATGCCATCTGTTCCTGAGGCTGCATTTGCGCCAATGGTTATGGTACCCGCATTGGTGAAGGTACCCGACACGTTGAAAATGTTGGTGGTGGTAACCCGGTCAATTTTTATCTGGCTGCCCGTGTTGTTGTTAAAGGTTCCTTCATTACGAATTCCGTTAGCGCCCACTGCGGCGGTATTGCCAAGCGTGATAACACCATTGTTGTTTACCGTTCCCAGGTTCAGTAAACCGTTTGTGGTACTTCCATTAATGGTTAAGCTGCCTGTTGAAGAAATTGTTAGCGAAGCCCCGGTTTGTACCGTGATTGATTTGGCAATTTTTTCGTCATTCACAACCGGGCTGTTGGTTACATTGGGGATGGTTATATCCATCGAAGCGTTGGGTATACCTGCGCTCCAGTTACCGGCATTGTTCCAGTCGGTGTTAACGGCGCCTGTCCAGGTGGTTTGGGTTACACCATAAGACAAGGTCACTTTATCTGTTTTGTAATTTACATACCAGTTTGCGGGAAGATTCGTAGTATTAAATACACCGCTTATTGTTGTGGCGCTTATGATAGTTACTTCATCGCCAATGGCTGGTGTATAATTCTGATTTACGGACAGTGTTCCAGTAATAGTGGCCGTACCATTCACTGCCAGTTGGTCAAAACTGGTACCGGCTGTGGCTGTGCCATTCAGGTCTATTTCCAGACCGCCTCCATTTATGCTTGTACTACCATTAAAACTCATAATGCCAATGGGTGTACCCGGCGCCAGTTTTCCTCCGTTATTCGAATAGCCAGCTGCTTTGATGAGGCCGGAACCTTTTAAGATGCCATTTGTGTTGTTGATGAATTTTCCGAAGGAACTTCCGTCTATCATGGTTGCTACACTGGCCAGTTCTCCAATGGTAATGGTCCTGTAATTATCCATGTTCGATGTAAGTGAAATGCCTGTGGTCACACGATCTATAGTTATTGGGCCACCTAAATTCCTGCAGGTATTAGAGTTGCTGATTCCTGTAGTAAAAGTATTACCACCGGTCAATGACCCTATCTTAAGGGAGCCCGAGTTGTCGAATACGCCACTATTAGCAAGCCCGTTAGATATTACCTGGTCAATGCTTATTTGTGAACCGCTTTCGGTTCTAAAATTATTCAGGTTTCTGATACCGGTGTTTCCGGAAGCAGCGTTTGCGCCGATCTTCAGAATACCAAAGTTGTCGAGGATGCCATTATTGTAGAGTCCGACACTGCGGGCTCTGTCTATATTGATTAGGCCACCTGTATTGTTATTAAAGGTGCCAATATTTTCAATACCCCTTGCGCCGGCATCACCCGTAGCACCAATGGAAATGGTGCCGCTATTGGTGAAGGTTCCGCTCGCCTGGTTTAACAGCCCGTCCAAACCAGTTGTAATGCCATTAATATTGATGGTTGCTCCTGCAGCATTGGTGAAAGTGGCTGCATTGTTTATACCGTATGAAAAACCTCTGTCTATTGTAAGGTTGGCAATGGTAATGGTACCATTGTTCACCACCGTGCCCTGGTTGACCATACAATTGGACGAATCAAGATCAAAAGCCGCGCCGCCGGCAATTGTTAAAACGCCTGTTGTTGCTATCGTAAGGGCTCCGCCCGGTAGTACCTTTAAAAACTTTGCTACACTTCCTGCTGTACTGATCACCGGGTCATTTGTTACATCGGGAATCGTTGCCAGTTGATCGGCAGCAGGTACAATACCTATGCTCCAGTTGCCGGCGGTATTCCAGTCGGTATTTATTCTACCCGTCCAGTAATTTGTTTTGTAAACTAATTTTACTGCATCAGGAAAATACGCAACGCTCCAGCCTGCGGGTACACCCGTAATGCTATTGAACGTTCCCGTAATTGACGAACCGGTTAAAAAAGTTATTTCATCGCCATCAGCAGGCGTATAACCTATTGTAACTGCCAGGTTGCTGCCGAGGGTCACTGCCCCAGCTACTGCAATCTGGTCATATAAGATATTTGCGGTGGTGCCGTTTACATCTATCTTAAGGGGTGTGTTGGCAAAGTTTACTGCTGCGTTGAAGGTTATAATACCAGTAGCACGTCCCCTATCCCAGTATTCAGGCCCCAGGGAGCCACCGGCGTTGGTAAAGCGGGATGTGCTTATAGTACCTGCGCCTTTTATGATGCCGCCGGTATTGTTGCTTAATGTACCGGTGCCGAGGTCTGTTAGCAAAGCACCAACTGACGACCAGTTGCCCATGGCAATGGTGCCTGCATTGTTGAACGTATTGCTTACCGCATAAATGCCGGCAATGTTACACCCGTCGATGTTGAGCTGTGCACCCGCATTGTTGTTGAATACGTTGCTGTTTTGAATACCGTAATCGGTAGCACCGCCTGTTTGGCCAATATCTATGATACCATTGTTGTTTACAGTTCCCAGGTTCAATATCCCTGCCGACCCGCTGCCAAAAATAAACAGGTTGGCCGTTGCAGCAATAGTGAGCACGCCGCCGTTTTGAACGGTTACCGTTTTTACTTGTCCCCCCGCTGCACTCACAACGGGTTTGTTGGTGGTATTGGGAATAATTACATCGGTTGTAGTAGAGGGCACACCTGCCGGTGACCAGTTGGAGGCTGTGCCCCAATCGGTACCAGAAGCGCCCGTCCAGGTAAGTTGTGCAGACAGTGTGCCGGCTGCACCAAAAAATAAAAGGGTTAATAGGAGTATACGTTGAGCCATATTCATCAGAAGATTTTTTACGGGCGCGAATTTGCTTCGATTACCTGCGCCGCCCAAATAAATGGGATGAACATCGTTGCGCCGGGACGAACACCAGGTTGTTGTGGTAAACATTTTGGAAAAATTTGTTATGTGATTGACTATTTGGTGTAGCCGCAAAAATGCAGTTGGTAAGCTGGGAAACTTGTAACATCGGTTACAATTGCCTGTAACAAATGTTACAAATAGGCGAGGGGGGTGTACTAAACGAAAAGCCAGACTGTTTCCAGTCTGGCTTTTCGCTTTTGAGTAGTAACTTGCTTACTATTCAATGGTAATTTTGTTGCAGGACGGGGTGCCTGAAATGGATACGTTCGTAAAGACGTAATAGCCAGAACCTTCCCCAAATAAATCGCATCCTACCGTGTATAAATGGTACGTTGGCGTGCTGATATTATTTGACGCAAAAGTAATGTCGTAATTGCCTTCCGGAACTGTAAGTGGTACATCAATACTGTGCCCGCTTTGGTAAGAAGGAATGTCAACGTAATAAGATTCACCCCCAGCATAAGAATACAGCCAGATCTCAAAGCCTAGATCAGCGTAATTAGATAACAGCAATGTTACATCGTCAAGTGATGTGGTTCTGGCGCGAAGCGGAGTAAATTTACTGGCATGTTGTGTAATTGGATAGTCCCATGGCGCAATTGCCTTTGCAGAGGACTGGGTTACAGTCAATGCAATCAGGGCCGAAAGAATCAGGCTGAATTTTACTTTTTTCATAGACAAAGTTTATTTGAGATAATAAATGCGTACCTCAACCGAAATGTCACCGGTTGCGTTCTAATGATGGACCTTGTGTAAAAAAGAAAAAGGAAGATGAAGTGCCCTGAGGCTGGTGTGATTGGGCAAACACAGGCCTATTATTGGAAGACGTAACTTCATGTGAAGGAATTAAGGTTAATGGTACAGTTTAATTACATTGAAGATATGTTTTTTAAAAAATAACCCAAAACAATTCTATAGACGTGCGGTTTTGGACAATAACCGTGTCGATTTGGAGAATATTCGTGTTCTTCGGTGGCGAGGTTGTATATATACAATAAATCAGGTGTCATTGCCACTGTACCTCAATCAATCATCAAATAATTATTTATGAAAGTCAAAACTATCTGGTTCATAATCGCTTTGATCGTAAGTACCTCATTTAGAAATAAGGAAGTAGGGACCGACAGTGTATATGCAATGGCTATTATGCAGCATATGGAAAAATTTCCGACCGAAACACTTTATGTGTGGAAATGTGACGATATTGAACTGCCATCAAAATTGGGTCAGCATAAGATCATAAACATTGAAAATTTTGACGCAGTTATGAAAGGAAGAAAAAGCCTGAGTGTTTTGAAATTATTTCCTATAGAACTAAATAAGGGTAACTTTGATGTAGGTATTATTGATTACCAGGTTGAGAAAAAGTCTACAGGAATTAATCTGCTCAATGGTGGAAGCGAGGTGTTTACTTTTTCTTACAATGCAGATCAGGATAAATATGAAATAATAAATAGAAAAAAGAATAGTATATAAGGGGCGATGTATTAATCCGAACCCCGATCACACTATGAGGAAACTTTTTTATCCAGTATTGATAATTATAGACTGTGGCAGTCGAATCATAAAAAATGAAAGAACACATTAAGATAACTGAATACCCGAATCGGAACTTAATAGTAATAAAGGTGGATGATACTACTAAAGAGATGCATTCTTTTGTAAAGGATTTTTATACATTGATATTGGAAAGAATATTTGAAGGCAATGATGTTAACATCTTGAACTTTGATCCTTTAAAAGATGCTTTAAGTTACGACATCGGCGAAGTTGTTGTTATCAAAGTTAATAAGAAGAAGGTGCTTGTAAACAACATTCAATGCGTTAATTCCGACATTCTAATGCAAGTTGCCCATTCTCTGGAGTTTGAATTAGGCACATTAGCTGTCATAAAAAAAGACAGTTCTCCATTAGAGGAAGTAGCAGGTTTGGTTCACCACTATATTAATGGAGAAATCGAAGATGGAAATGAAATGATGACGAATACATTTTGCTATTGCGAGCGGGATGGATATATTTTATATTTAGCCAATACGGGTCTAACCGAAATGGAAATAAAGGAGATAGCTAAAAAAGTTTAACCTAAGTACAGGAGAGAATAAAAAGAAAAAGCTTCCCATACATTGGGAGGCTTTTTTTATTCGTAAAACTCCTTGGTAAAATTGCGTAATGCATGGGGTTAAAGAAAATGGCCAAGTATTTGCTATTGAGCAGATTGAAAAATTCGATAACCCTTAAAAGCACTTCATGAAAGTTTATTTGTTCTTTATTTTGAATTTTATTGCTATAGCCTCCCTGGCACAGCAAAAGCAAACGGTTGAGCCGGCTGATACAGTCCTGGCAACCTATCTACAACGTCAATTTTACTCTGAACCTTTTGTAGACACCTGTTATACCGGAATTCATTTTCTGGAAATTAGTTTCTCCTCACAATCGATATCCACCTTTATTTCAGGCGATTTAAATGCCGTTTATAAAAAGCGCATTGAAAGCCTGCTTGCCGATCCGCTAAAGATCTGGGATAAACGCTATGTTGCCTATTGCAAAAAGAATAAAATTCACATCGTACTGCCAATTCTATTTGTGATAAACGTAAACTGTTACAGGTTAAAAGAACCAAACACCCCTGTAGATCCTGTCAGCAAGGCGACTGTAAATGAGTTAGCAATTAAAATATTGAATAGTCAGACTTTAACACTAAGGCAATCTTTTAATCAAATTGGGCTTGCGCAAAAAGGGAAACCTACTAATTGTATTTTTGTAGCTCCCTGTACCATTAGCAGCAGGTTAAATAAGCAGAAAACAATGATGTGATTTATTTATCTCAAATAAAAACAGAAGGCGCTGAAATTCAGCGCTTTTTTTGTGCATATACACCTTCCGGACAGGAAACGAAATAATCTGCCAATGAGTGTAATGTTAAGCATCGAATAACTACTAATGCTTATTTATATATTCATATGTAATGAAAGAACGATTGCTTCCCTTTCGATGGACAGATGCGTTTATAATTGCGTTCGTTTGTATTTTGCCGCATGTGGCAGGCTTGCCTATGATCATCTATCCTCCGGTGATTTTGCTGATCACCTACCTGTACCTGCGTTATTATAAACAAACTTTTGCTGATATTGGTTTCCGCTGGAAAGACCTTAGTTGGCGGGCAATGATAATTGGCAGTATGCTCGGGGTTATCTGGGGCTTAGTCTTATATTTTATTCTTGGACCTTTGATCCTAAAACTTACCGGGTTGCCCCCGGCAAATCTTAGTGATTTTGAAGGTATCCGGCATAATCAAAACCAATTTTTCGGACTGTTGATGATTGCCTGGTTACTGGTAATTCCCTATGAAGAGATAATCTTTCGTGGATTGATTCTGACACTGTTGCGGCGGTCCTTTGGAAATACCAGACGCGGGTTTTGGATGGCCGGTATTATTCAAAGCATATTGTTTACTGCTTATCATTTTCAGGAAGGTGGTTCTGCGTTGATCAGTATATTTATCGGGGCCATTCTAATGCTTGCCTTGTACAAACTATTCAAGGGCAATTTATGGTATTTGATCTTTTTTCATGCCACTTATGATACGGTGATGCTGACATTGTTTCGATATGGATATCTATAGGAAAATGAGAATTCCTATAGTCCTATTATTTCGGCTTGTCCAAGTTGTCTGGCACCCTCGTGTATCCACCAAATTCGCCCCTTCTCCAAATATTTTTGAATTGGTTGGTGACTTAATCCAAATAATGACTGGGACTGTTATTGTTTGTGAAAGAAATCAATTGGAATGTTATATTTGATTTTTTTAATAGCATGTATATACGGACAATGCTGAGATTAAAATACGTTATGTTTGGATTTATCCTGTCACTATTGGGTTGTCGGGAACACCATTTTGACAAGAGCGATTTTGTGGGCGTTTGGCAGGCAGTTGATGGCGCCAGAATTACAATAAAAGCAGATGGCACTTGTGTTTTACAGGGATTGAATAATTCTATTGTTAGTATGGCAAAGGATACTACAGAGAAGCTGAATGCAGATGGCTCCTGGAAGATCATTAATAATGTAAATAATGGAATTACAGGTGGGGTAAGTACCGGATTAGAAATTACCTATACCTTGATGAATAGAGATGGAAAAGGCGGAATTGAGTTCTACCTGTCCGGACAAGGATTTTCAGAGAACAGACCACCCTGGGATCTGTTTATATGGAAAGGTGATCCCGATGAAATGATAAAGTATAAATTTGTAAAGCAATAAATAGAAAGCCGGTACAACACATTTGTTGTATCGGCTTTTTTTATAAATGTTGGCCTGCATTGTTTTTACCAATAGCAACTTATCATGTAAAGCATCTTATGGTCGATATTGACGCGGATTTTTGCCGAAACTGCGCAGTTACAAACTCGTATATCAATATTTCATTCACTTTATTAGTTTCGCCGTCAATATCAAAATAGTAAAGCCAATCCCATGAAAATAACTTTTTACCGCACCCTGTTGTGCGTGTGTGTTGCCGCTGGTTTTATGTTGTTAGCCTGCAGCAAGAGCGATTCCGGATCTTCTTCCAACCCACCAAAGGATACCGTCGCTATTCCGGTTGTAAGCGCGTTGTTGCCTTCTAATGGACCCGCCAGCTCATTAATACGCATATTCGGCTCGGGTTTTAGTGATACGCTGAAACAGGATAGTGTGTTTTTCAATGGCATAAAAGCAGAGCTGACTTCTGCCAGTAAAACACAGCTGCTGGTAAAGGTACCGCTGGGTGCAGGGACAGGGAAGGTAACGGTGTACATTAACGGAACCGTCATTACCGGCCCGGTGTTTACGTATGATTCCAGTTATGTAGTAAGCACGCTGGCGGGCATCAGTGGAAAATCTGGTTTTGCTGATGGTATTGGCACGGCGGCCAGTTTTCATGGCCCTTCAGATGCAGTGACAGATGCCAATGGGAATATTTATATTGCCGACAGCTACAATAATGCCATTCGCAAAATTACACCGAATGGTGTTGTTACTACGTTTGCTGGCGGCGTCGGGGCTGGTGCAGATGATGGAACGGGTATAGGTCCCTTTTTTAACAACTTAACTGGTATTGCCATCGATGCGGCCGGCACGCTGTATGTGACCGATGCGGGAAACAACAGAGTGAGGAAGGTTACACAGGCGGGCGTTGTTACTACTTTGGCCGGTAGCACCTATGGGGATGTAGATGGAACAGGTACTGCTGCCAAATTCGGGTGGTTGCAGGGCATTGGTGTAGATAAAAACGGAAATGTGCTTGTAGTGGACAATGGCAACTGTAAAATAAAAAAGATCACCCCTGCCGGCGTGGTAACTACCCTGGCTGGTAACAGCATTCCTGGCGGAAAGGATGGTGTCGGTGCTTCAGCGTCGTTCTGCCTTCCAGCCGGTTTGGCGATAGACGGCAACGACAATGTGTACGTGGCAGAAGGTAAATTTACCTTCACCACTGTCGGCGGAACCTATCAGGGTAATAATAAGATCCGTAAAATTACCCCAGACGGTACCGTGAGCACCTTTGCCGGTAGTGGTACTGTTGGTGGTACCAACGGAACAGGCACAGGCGCCAGCTTTGATAATCCCAATGGCCTCCGGTTCGACAGCAATGGCAATTTATACGTAACGGAAACCTATGGCCAACGAATTCGTAAAATAACACCCGGCGGCGTTGTGACTACCCTTGCTGGTACCGGTTTTTTTGGCGCAACCAATGGAACCGTCGATATAGCAACTTTTTATGGCCCCAGCGGCATTGGCATCGATAACAAGGGTAATTGTTATGTGGCAGATTTTACCAACGCATTGATCCGAAAGATTTCGATGCAATAACTACCGGGCGCACCCGGTGTAGTTTATTATAGTGAGGGAGGACGTACCAGGCATTCCGGTACGTCCTCTTTTTTGTATCAAATGGTTTGAAACTTTACCGGCTCCAGGGTTCCCGCTTTGGGTGAACGGTTGATGAACAAATCCGATACCGGTAATGGCGTTTCCAAAAAATCATATAAAGGAACCTGTTTATTGTCGATATAGATCCTGTCATCAGTTTGATCGACACAGGTAATAACGAGCTTTTTTCTGCTCACGTCGTAGCCCGTATAAACACCATCTATTTGAAATGCATGCTGCAACAAATCCGTTGCATGATATCCCTGCCGGAACTTTCCCTGATAGGGATGGGTTTTATTGGTTTTGTCTTCAAAACAAAGGTCAGCGGTTTCATTCGCAATGATCATTCTTCCACCCTGCCTAAGAGCATGAACTCTTATGTATACCATGCCATTTCGGGCAGCTGGGTGTTTTCCAAACACCTGCAAAAATGGAGCTGGTTAAGCACTGGTAAATTGCGTGCCAACTATGCTACCGTGGGTAATGATGCGCCGCCGTTAAGCCTTGCCGATGTATATGATCAACCTGCGCCTTTTTACACGCCTTCGGGCACCTATATCTTATTCTCTTTGCCAAACACCAAAAACAACGCCAACCTGAGACCGGAGAAAACAACCAGCAAGGAAGTGGGGTTGGAAATGGCTTTCCTGCATAATCGCCTTGGTTTTGATGTTACTTATTATCACACCAATACGGTGGACCAGATTTTTCCAGTGGCTACCACCACCAGTATCGGTTATTCCAGTGTGATGATCAATGCGGGCAATGTCGAAAACAAGGGTATAGAACTGTCCCTGTTCGGTTCGCCGGTGAGCACCCGGGATTTCTCCTGGAATATGAATGTCAACTTCACCCGCAACCGGAACAAAGTATTGGAGCTGTACCAAAACAGCAAAAACCTGCTGATGGCTTCTTTCCAGGGTGGGGTAACACTCAATGCAACCATCGGACGGCCTTATGGCGAACTGCAAAGCAATACCTTTCAGTTCCTGGATGGTAAACGCCTGGTGAACAGCAGCGGGCTCTATCCCGTTTCTACCACTACCAACAATATTATCGGTAATGTAAACCCCGACTGGATTGGTGGGGTGCTGAATAGTTTCAGGTATAAGAATTTGACCCTGAGCTTCCTGGTAGATGTTCGTAAGGGCGGCGATGTATTCTCACTGGATATGTATTACGGTCAAAATGGAGGTTTCCTGCCTGAATCTGTTGGCCTGAATGACCTCGGCAATGATAAACGATTGCCTGTTGCGCAGGGTGGCGGCATTATACTACCGGGAGTTACCGATGATGGCAAGGAGAATACCAAACGGGTAACTATTGTTTCCGCCACCAGTACGGTATTGCCGCAATCGGAGTTTGTTTATGACGCCAGTTATATAAAATTGCGGGAGGCCAACATCACGTATACGCTGCCTTCCAAACTACTCAATGGGGTAAAGAAATACATCAAGGGGGTAGATATCTCGTTCATAGGCCGCAACCTCTGGCTTATTCACAAGAACGTGCCTTATGCTGATCCGGAAGAGAACCTGTCTGCCGGGAATGTACAGGGCTACCAGAGCGGCGCCTATCCTACTTCCCGTAACATCGGAGCAAACATTAAGGTGAAATTTTAAATGATCAGTATGAAAACAGTATATAAGTTATGGATGGCTGCCTTGTTGCTGGTAGTCTCCTGTACAAAAAAGATAGATGAGCTTAACCGCGAAACTAAAAAACCACCGTACGTACCTGCCGGTACCTTGTTAAACAATGCCGTTAAAAACCTCTCCGATGGTTTCGCTTCCGCCAATGTAAATGTGAATATATTCAGGCATGTAATAAAACACTGGTCGCAGGCTACCAATCAGGAAGAAGCACAATATGATTTTAACACCAGGGCTATTAATGCCGCCTGGTGGGCACGGATGAACCGGGATATCCTGGGTGATCTGAGAGACGCCAAACGGTATGTAACAGCTGACCCAGACCTGCCGGATGGAGTCAAAACGAACCAGCTGGCCATGCTCGATATTATTGAGGTATACACCTGGGGGGTGCTGGTCAACAGCTTTGGCAATATTCCCTATAAGGAAGCACTGGACAAGACTAACTTCTTCCCCGTCTACGACGACGCCAAAACGGTCTATGCAGATATTCTAAAAAAACTGGCAGACGATATCAGCAAGCTGAATACAGGCTACAGTGGTTTTTCAACTACTCAGGATTTCCTGTACGGGGGTAACGTTCGCAAATGGATCAATTTTGCCAACACCCTGTACATGCGGATGGCCATTGTAATCGCCGATGTGGACAATGCCACTGCAAAAGCAGCTATTGAGAGCGCAAGCCCCAAAGCGATCGACTCAGCTGCCGATAACGCTGTTTTCAAATACCTTGCCAGCGCCCCTAACAATAACCCTTTGTATGACCAGATAATATCCTCCGGGCGGTCAGATTTTATTGCCGCCAAAGACCTGATGGATGTATTGAACAACATGGCTGATCCCCGCAAAACACAATTTTTCGGCACCAACAATGCCGGTCAGTATGTTGGTTCAGTAGTAGGGGAAGTGGTGTCTTTCGCCACTATTTCGAAGCCTGCTGCCAAAATAGCTTTACCAGACGCTGTTAATATCATGGCCGACTATGTAGAAACGGAATTTATCCGGGCAGAAGCCGTAGAGCGTGGATACGCGGTAGGCGGAACGGCTGAAGATCATTATAAAAAAGCGATCCGGGCCTCTATCCTTTGGTGGGGTGGCACCAATGCCGATGCAGATACGTATCTTGCCAGGAGCGATGTAGCCTATACAACGGCCGCGGGCGAGTGGCGGCAAAAGATCGGGTTCCAGAAATGGATCGCCCTGTATAATCGCCCTTACGAAGGCTGGGTGGAATTGAGAAGGTTGGATTATCCGAAATTGCCTCCCCCTGTAAACGCTAAATCAGGATTCCCCAACCGGTTGTCCTATCCGGGTATCGAACAACAACTCAACGGCGATAATTATACCAAAGCGGCTAGTGATATAGGCGGCGACAAAGTAGAGACCAAATTATTTTGGGATAAATTTTAAGCATTGAATTAATTACAAAACACGTACTATGACAAAATGTTCCCTGCTGGTATTGTTGGTGATATATACAATAAATGCCAACGGCCAGGCAAAGTATCCGTCTGCTGTGGAAGGCGATTTTAAAGTGTCCAATTTTGAATTTGAAAGTAAAGAAGTATTGCCGGAATTGAACCTGCATTATTACACCATGGGCACCCCGAAGAAAAACGAGAAAGGCCAAACCACCAATGCCGTGATCGTGATGCATGGTACTACCGGTACCGGTCAGCAGTTTATTAACGATCGTTTTGCCGGCAACCTGTTCGGTGCCGGCCAGTTGCTCGATGCTACAAAGTATTACATCATAATGCCCGATGCCATTGGGCACGGCAAAAGCAGCAAGCCCAGCAATGGCCTGCATATGAAATTTCCTAAATACACCTACAACGACATGGTGAAAGCCGATTACCTGTTGCTTACGCAGCACCTTGGTGTTAACCACCTGCGGCTGGTAATGGGAACTTCCATGGGCGGCATGCATACCTGGGTATGGGGGGAAATGTATCCCGCCTTTATGGATGCGCTGATGCCGCTGGCCAGTCTGCCCGTTGAAATTGCCGGCAGGAACAGGATGGTACGCAAAATGGCTATCGACCTTATTATGATGGACCCTGAATGGAAAGGCGGTGAGTATACGAGCGAACCCAAAGTAGGACTTACCGGTGCCATCTCTTCCCTCATTTTCATGGTAAGTGCACCGCTCCAAATGCAAAAAGGCGCGCCTACCCGCGAAAAAGCGGAAGAGAACCTTGCCAGAACAAAAGCCCGGTATCTTTCCACACTCGATGCCAACGATGTGATCTACGCCTTTGATGCTTCACGCAATTACAATCCTGAGCCGGAGATCGAAAAGATCCTGGTACCTACATTTGCAGTTAATTCGGCAGATGATGAAGTGAATCCACCAGAGTTAAACCTGATGGAGCCGGTGATCAAAAGAATGCGCAAAGGCAGATATATCCTTATTCCTACTTCTGATAAAACATCAGGACACGGCACCCACTCCAATCCGCCGATGTGGGATATGTACCTGAAAGAATTGCTGGAGATCTCTGAAAAGAAATAAACGAAGATTTACGTTGTATCCGTTTTATATGAGGCTTTGATTAATTGATCCCGGAGCGATAACCGCTTTGTATTCCAGATTTTTTTATTTTATTTAGCGCACTGATTCAATTATAATAATTAGATCCTATGAAAAGAATGCGTCTGCTGGCTGGCAGTTTATTGATTTTTACCGTTCCCACTATTGCTCAAATACCCAAAGTTAAGTTGGAAAGTATCCGGAATAACGAAAGTGTAAAAGAGTCTGACATAAAGACTACCATTCCTTTTGAATTTGTAGAGGGAAGCATTATCATCAATACTTATTGGGGAAAAGAAGGCACGCCGGTGAAATTAAAGTTGGATAATGGGGCGAATACCGTGCTTGATACCCTTACAAAATCAACTCTCAAGGATATCCGCGAAACCAATACGCCAGACAAAGTCCGTCATACGCCTAACGGACAAGCGATTATGGGCCACTATTTAGTGGCAGATAATGTTCGGGTAGGAGATCTTAATTTCAGGGATGTACCATTTATGCCCGTGCCGCACCGAAGTGGGACGGATCAGGGCCTGTTGGGTTATAACATGCTGAAAAAGGGAATCTGGAAAATTGATTTTGAGCATAAGCAGATCACCTTTGCTACTACGATGGATTCTATTGTAGGGTTGAATGATGCCAAACCTTTTCCTGCTAAATTTGGCCGACACGGAGATATCGAAGTAGAGATGTTAATAGATGATGTACAGAAGGAAAAGGTAAACGTGGATTTTGGCTATAATGGAGATTTGACTTTGCCACCCGCTTCCTTTACCCCGTTGGTAAAGAACAGATATGTATTCAAGGGAACGGGCACCAGCTCTACCATTGCAGGGGTAGTAAATACCAGATTTTATTTATATGAACATGCCATTTTCTCCTTTAAAGGCAATAAATATTTTGACTATGAAGTTAGCACTACGGATGTTGATAAAGATAAGCTTTTAGGCGCCCGCTTTTTCTCCGATTTTAAATTTGTGATCATTGATTTCGTGAACAAAAAAATGTACGTATCAAATGGAGAAATTCCCAGGAAGGTCAAGAGGGTTCGAAGCTTTAATCTATAAAATATTTGGCATAACCTTTAAAGCCTGCAAATCGAAATGATTTGCAGGCTCTTTTTTTATCGTAAATTTAAATTACCTGCAAATTCATATATAACCACTCATGCAGCCATTTACGCAAACCAATACGCTGATTGTTGGAGCCGGTATTTCGGGGTTGGCAACTGCTGCCTGTTTGCAGCAGCAGGGCATTGAATATATTATTATAGAAAAGAATGGCCGGGTAGCCAGTGCCTGGCATAACCACTATGACCGATTGCACCTGCATACCAACAAACGGGTGTCGCAGTTACCGTATAAGAAATTCGGTGCAAACAGCCCCCGCTATCCAAACCGGCAACAGGTAATTGATTATTTGAACGACTACCAACAGGCATTCAATATTCAGCCGGTTTTTAATACTGTTGCCACAGCTATTAAAAAAGAAGGGGACTATTGGATCACGCAAACTACCAATGGAATATTTCAGTCTAAAAATCTGGTAATGGCTACCGGCCCTTTCGGAAAGCCGAAACCTGTTGTGTTACAGGGAATGGAAACTTTCCCCGGGAAGATAGTACATAGCTCAGCCTACAAAACGGGTAGGGATTTTGCCGGTCAGCATGTGCTGGTAATTGGTTTTGGTAACTCGGCCTGTGAAATTGCGATTGACCTCTTTGAACAGGGCGCTACGCCATTTATGGCTGTACGTTCTCCTGTAAATATAGTTCCCCGCGATATGCTGGGGGTGCCTATCCTGGAGTTGAGTTTAATACTGCGTTTTCTACCACCTCGTATAGCCGATCTGTTGAGTGCACCATTGATAAATGCTATTATTGGTGATATAACCAGATTAGGGTTGAAAAAAAAACCATATGGCCCATTGGAACAGGTTCAACGGGAAGGAAAGTCGCCTGTATTGGATATTGGCACCATTCAACTGATCCGTAAAGGACACATCAAAATTGTAGGAGATCTTGATTTTATAGAAGGCAATCTGGTTCATTTTAAAGAAGGCGCACCACAATCCTTCGACGCCATTATTGCCTGTATTGGCTACAGTCAGGATGAAATAAAGATCCTTGAATTAAACAGGGAACGTTTCGAAGATCTTCGGGTAAGCATTAACCGCCAACAATATTTCGGTAAGGATGGTTGTTATTTCTGTGGTTACTATATCAGTCCTACCGGTCAGATCCGTGAGATCAGTGCGGACGCCAGGAAGATCGCAAAGGATATTGCACGTAAGTAGATCCGATTTATTAAATAAGAAAAATCCAGTACATTGTGTTTGTAAAGTGTTAATTGCTATGCCAACTGCTTCTATAAATCAACTCTGTCTGCGGATAGCGGAATCGAATGATGAAGCGGCTTTTGGCAAACTTTTCAGGCAATTTTATCCCCGCCTATTAATATTTACCACTGCTATTCTTAAGAACCGGGAAACTGCCGAAGAAGCAGTAGAAGATGTTTTTCTGAAGTTATGGGAGAACAGGAAAGTACTGCCTGCCGTTAATAACCTGAGCTATTACCTGTTGGTAGCTGCCAAGCATAAAGCCCTGGATTATCTGGAAAAAGCAAAGACGATCCCACAGATCAGTATAGACGATGCCGTGCTTGATGCGGGTGTCGCCATGCAGATAGATCCTGAAACAGCCCTTATCTCAGCGGAAAACATTCGCATAATCCAGTCTGCCATCAACGGCCTGCCACCCCGTTGCCGCCTCATTTTTCTGTTGGTGAAGGAAGATGGGTTGAAATACCGGGAAACCGCCGATCTGCTGAACATCTCCATAAAAACAGTGGAAACGCAAATGTCGCTGGCACTCAGAAAAATAGGGGAGGCATTGCAAAGCCATTCCATTAACGGGAGTAAATCCTACCAGTCTGACAGCTCCCGTAAATAACCAAAAAAAATATTTGTAGCCCGCTTCAGGGTAAGGGGACCTTTTCCCGGTCTTTAGGGTTATTGGCATCAATTTTATGGAAAAGACCAGGTTTTTCGATTTATTGGCAAAAATTAAATCAGGCGAAGCCACACCGGAAGAGCAGTTAGAGTTAAATCAGCACCTGGCTGTGTCTCCTGACGATCTCAGCCTGCTGAAGCAGATCGATGAATGCTGGGAGATACCAATGTCAGCAACAACAGCGCCTGCCAGTGAGGAGGTGACAACGGCCTGGGAAGGCCTGCGTAAGAAAATGTCACAACAGGATGAACGCATCGGGTTACCAGGCCGTACAGGAAAGGTGCGTATGTTGGTTCGGTATATGGCTGCTATAGCGGCCATTTTTATAGTGGTACTAACAGCGGTCTGGTTATGGAAACCAGCCCCGTTAAAATCATCCGTGCAAAAGAATATCGTATCTACAAAGAACGGTTCTAAATCAAAAATTGAACTGCCGGATGGTACCCAGGTCTGGCTCAATGTGGGCAGCAGGATCAACTACGATGAAAATTATGGGAAAGGTACCCGCGAGCTCACGCTTACGGGAGAGGCTTACTTCGATGTTGCGCACAACGAGAAAATGCCGTTTGTAGTGCATACGGGAAAAATGGATATAAAGGTATTGGGTACAATTTTTAATGTGAAAGCTTACCAGGGTGACTACATTGCCGAGGCCGCGCTTATACGTGGTTCCATTGAGGTTACATTTCCCGGCCGCCCGCAGGAAAAACTAATCCTGAGACCCCATGATAAAATATCTATAGTAAGTAAAACGCCAGATAAAAATACAAATGCCGGCAATGCAACCCAGGGCGGGGAAACGCGTCCTTCCATACTGGTTTCCTTTATTGGGTATGCACCTGTAGACAGTGCAATTGTAGAAACATCATGGGTAAACAATAAATTGATATTTCGTGGGAAAACCTTCGAAGAACTTTCCCGGGATATCGAACGTTGGTTCAATGTAAAGCTGGACGTGAAGAATAGTTCAATATTGTCTAAAAAGTTTACCGGTACATTTAGCAATGAAAGTATTACAGAAGCATTGGACGCCCTAAGCCTTTCCTATCCGTTTCATTATAAGATCAACAAGATCGATAACACAGTAACCATTCAATAATAACTGCTTTTCTAACGAAAAAACGATTGCTTATGACTCACATAACATAACAGCCTATACACATAATAAAAACGGGAAATGCGCTAACATTTCCCGCTAACAGCTAAAAAAGACGGCAAAAGCATGTCTCGTGGAAAAGCTATGCTATGCCCTCAATTATTAACTTCTCAACAACAAGGTATGAAAATAATTCGACTTGTGGGCATCACTATGCCCGGAAGTACGGGCAGGAAAATCATTTTGGCTATGAAATTGACGTTCTTACTCACCTGCGTATTATGTCTGCAACTTTCGGCCAATGTTCATTCACAAACAAGGGTAACACTCAGGCTTCGACAGGCAACGTTAGGCCATGTGTTTCTTGAAATAGAAAAGAAGACTGACTATCGGTTTGTATTCAACGACAACCTGCTTCAGGATGAGGCGTTGGTAAATGTCGATGTAAACAATGAACCGGTTACCGAATTTCTTACCAGGTTACTGGCCGATACAAAGCTTGGCTATAAGGCCATCAATGGCAGCCTTATTGTAATTGTAAGTAAGGGCGAGGAAACAAAAGCAGTAACAATACATGGCAAAGTGATCAATGCACAAAGCCAGGCAGTGGCAGGTGCAACGGTGCAGGAAAAAGGCACCAGTAATGGCGTAAATGCCAATGAACAGGGCGAGTTTAATATATTGGTTACCAATAACCAGGCCGTGTTGGTTGTGTCGTCTGTAGGGTATGTTACACTGGAACATCCATTGAATGGAAACGATAACGTAACGATCTCCCTGAGTGAGGACTTTTCTAAATTGAACGATGTAGTGGTAGTAGGGTATGGAACTGCCAGGCGAAAAGATGTTATGGGTGCGGTTACCAGTGTTAAGGTAGATGGTTCTGCGTTGTCATTAATGCCTAATATGAATGCGTTGGAAGCACTGCGGGGAAATGTATCAGGACTGAACCTTGGTCCGGTGAATACAGCCGGTGGTCAGCCTTCTACATTGATCCGGGGACAACGATCTATCAGCGGCTCCAACGATCCGCTTATTCTGCTGGATGGTGTTATATATTTAGGTGCAATCAGTGATATCAATCCAAATGACATCGCCAGCTTCGACATTCTGAAAGATGCGGTATCAGCAGCTACCTACGGTTCCAGGTCTGCCAATGGTATTATTGCCATTAATACGAAGAAAGGTAAATCCGGTAAACCGGTCATTAACGTCAAAACCGACCAGGCATTACAACGTTGGCAAAAGCGGCCTAAAATGATGAAGGGGCAGGAATGGATAGAAGTGGTAAATGCGCGTAATAAATATGCACCGGGTAGTTTAAACTGGCTGATGCCGGGAGAACTGGAAAATTATAATGCCGGCAACGAAACGGATTGGCTTGACCTGGTTACACAGACAGGTGTTATACAGGATTATTCAGCGTCTGTGTCTGGCGCCGCCGCCAATGTCAATTACTATTTATCCAGTTCTTATAACGATAATAAAGGCATTGTGGTTGGTGATAAATTCAATCGCCTGTCTGCATTGGGAAAAGTGAATACAAAGATCACCTCCTGGTTTGAACTGGGAGTAGACGCCGGCTGGTCAAAAAGAGATTACTCCGGCAATGCCGCCAGTATCTCGGCCGCCCAGTTGATGTCACCTTATGGTGTGGTATACCGCGATTCATTGGGACACCTGGAAAAGTTTCCCTATACCCAATCACTCGCCAATCCGCTTTGGGGCATTCAGGATGGAACCGTAGATAATGTTGATATCTATACCACTTTCCGTTTGAATACGTATGCTGTCGTTTCCGTGCCCTGGATCAAAGGGTTAAGTTACAGACTGAATCTGTTGAATAACCAGGCCCGAAGAGAGTCCGGCTCTTTTACCTACGAGACATACTATGTCAAAGAGGGTTCCGGTATCCCCGGCAGATATGATCCCGCCTCGGTTCAAAGTTTACTGGCCAATGCGAATGGGAACCTGTCGGATAGTACTGCAAAAAGTTATGTGCTCGACAATATTCTTACGTATGACAGATCAATAGGCCAGCATCACCTTACACTAACAGGAGTAGCAACAAGAGACCATTTCAGGTATGAAATAAATAATTCAACCGGCAGCAATTTTACTGCAAATGGCAACACCGCATTGGGGATCTATGGATTGTCAAAAGCGGCCGTACAAAAAGTAAATCTTACCAATGGAGAACGGTCGAATATCGGTTACCTCGCCAGACTGAATTACTCTTTTAACGATAAGTACTTTTTAACCGCTTCCTGGCGTCGGGATGGGGCTTCCGTATTTGGCGAAGATAAACGATGGGCCAATTTTGCTGCCATTGGTGGTGCCTGGCGCGCATCCGCGGAACCTTTCCTGGCTGGTTTTACCCCGCTGAATGATTTAAAGCTGAAGTTTTCGTGGGGGCAGAATGGTAACCAGGGGTTAAGTCCATACGCAACCTTGTCGCAGGTAGCCAACGGAGCAGCTGGAAATGCCCGTTATGAATTTTCGAATGCACTGGGAACTGTTTATTACGGGCTCGTGCAAAACACACTCGGTAATTCCAGCCTGGGTTGGGAGAAAACTGCCGCTACCAATTTCGGGTTTACCTCCGGCTGGTTAGGGAACCGGCTTTTTGTTGACCTCGATATTTATTTCTCTAAAACCACCGATCAGATCTTCCTCCGCACCATTCCCATTATGACCGGCTTTAAAGATCAATTGTCGTCCCTTGGTCAGGTTAATAATACGGGTGTTGAGTTAACCGTCAGGACCGTGAACCTGCAACGAAAGAATTTGAGTTGGAATTCGGAACTGACCTTCTGGAAAAACAACAACAAACTCAAACATCTTTATCAGGAAGACAAGAACAATGATGGCCACGAAGACGATGATATCGCCAATAATTTTTTTATTGGGAAACCACTGGGCGCCATCTATGGGTATAAACAGGATGGGATCGTTCAGGCCAAAGATGACGACTATATTGCCATGACCGGTGCCGCCCCTGGTGCGCCAAAATATGTTGATCTGATCCCCGATGGAAAAATAGATCCGGACGATCGTACCATTGTAGGATATGAGAAAGAAAATTTCCGGTTAAACCTCAGCAATACCGTTCGATATAAAAAGTTTGATGTGTACCTGATGGTCTCAGGTATTTTTGGCGGAAATAATACTTACCTAAGGAGTAATACAGGAGCCTTTATGACTTCCGGCACTGGTCGCTTTAATGATAACAGTATTTCAAAGCCATACTGGACACCAGATAACCCCAGCAATATCTATCCTTCTGCCTATTTTTCCGGTGACAGCCGTTTCCTCGGGCTTCAGTCGCGATCGTTTGTGCGGATACAGGATCTGTCTATTGCCTATTCCTTCGATGGGGCCTGGTTGAAGCAAAACCATGTCAACTCCTTGCGGTTATTTGCATCTGGTAGAAACCTGGCGACCTTTACCAAATGGGTAGGCGGCGATCCTGAAACAGGTACCACCGTTCAGTCGAACACATTTCCAGTTCCCACCTCTTACTCGCTGGGTGCCAATCTAAGTTTTTAAGCCATCAATTCTTCCTCATGAAAAAAGTAACATACACCATACATATACTACTGCTAACGCTTATGATCGTTGCAGCAGGTTGTTCTAAAAAAGACAATAAATTTCTGGATACAAAACCGGAAACATTTTATACGGTCGATAATATCTTTTCTACTTCAGCCCAGATTGACCAGGCTGTAGTGGCCATATATTCCCAGTTAAGGGATCTGTGGGCCAATCCAAATGAAGAAAACTGGATTTTTGTATTTCGTGGCAATGGTACCGATATGTACGATGTACCAAGCATAAGGCGTGCAAATACATTCAACAACTATGGTACTATCAATGCCAATCATGGCACTTTCTATAATGCGTTTAGTACCTGGTACCAGATAATTGCGAAAGCAAATCTCGCTATCTACAGCGCAGAGCTGCCCAACATTTCCTGGTCTTCACCAGTGGAAAAAGCATATGCCGTTGCTCAGGCCCGCTTCTTCAGGGCTTTTGCGTATCGAAACCTGGCCGAACTGTTCGGCGGGGTGCCAATTGTAACCGATATTACAAAAGTGGCCCGGTACGATTATACGCGCGCTACCCGTATAGAAACCTATCAATATGCGATCGATGAATTACTGGCTATCGAAAATGATTTGCCGGAAGTAACTGCTACAGGGGGGCGATTGGTACGTGGGGCTGCACAACACAACCTGTGCGAATTGTACCTGGCCATGGGCACGCAATTGGCAGCAGACGGTAATGGGGGAGCTGCACAAGCCGCATTTACAAAATCTATTGAATATGGTAATAAGGTGATCAACGGTGGAACTTATTCATTGATGAAAACCCGTTTCGGCGCCCGCAAAACCGAAGCAAAGGGAAACGTGTACTGGGACCTGTTCCAGGAAAATAATGTGAACTACCAGGATGGTAACAAGGAATGTATTTGGGCCATTCAAATTGATTATGCCGCTTATCGCGCTGAAGATACCCGCTCCAAGCTGCCCTATTCCCGCACGTATGGACCTGTGTTTCGAAACGGCGCGCCTGCACATCTGCAGGGAACGGCAGAAGACGTGGGTGGTCGTGGCATTTCACAAATTAACCCTACCTTGTATACCCGGGACAGTGTTTATGCAGATAAGTGGTCTGATGACATGCGCAATACCGATATCGTATTCCGCCGGATCATTCTGGGGAATGTATCTTCGTCGCCTTATTTTGGCAAACCGGTACCCTGGTCTGAATTATACAACAACAAAGACAACCAGAGCCTCGACTATCCCATCAGTTGCAAAATTGCCACGGATAAATATACAGGCGTAGCCGATGGAGAGAATATGAGTAACCTGTTTAGGGACGACTACTTCATCAGGCTGCCGGAAACAATCCTGTTGCGTGCAGAAGCCAAACAACGCAGCGGCGATAAGGCCGGTGCTGCGGCTGATATTAATTTGCTGCGCGAACGGGCCAACTGTACCTATAAGGTAACCGCAGCAGATGTAGATGATAAATTCAATTTAATACTCGACGAGCGGACACGTGAACTGGTTTACGAAGAATGCCGGTGGAATACCCTGCTGCGCATGGGTGGCACCATTGCCGTAGACCGGATAAAGAAGTATGCCTTCTGGCCGGAAGCAGGCGCAACATTAAATACGCCATACAATCTATGGCCAATACCGCAGTTAGTGATAGATGCAAACAAAGATGTAAAGCTCGATCAAAATCCAGGCTGGTAATTGTTCAATAATAATATTATTAAATGAGAAGGTTTATTGTTCTTGTTGCTGTCTTGCTGGTATATGCCTCATTAACCGCTCAACAAGCTGGTTATTCATTACGTACCTCAGATTCCATATCATATACAGAAATTCGGAAAGGATTTATACAACCGCCGCAGGAAGCGAAATTAAGATGTTATTGGTGGTGGCTAAACAGTATGGCCACCAAAGCCTCCATTACCCGGGACCTGGAAGAAATGAAGGCGAACGGCTATGGCGGGGCCTCGATCGTTGATGCCGGCAGTTCGAATTATGCCGTTGCTAATAAAACCCAGGCAGGGCCGGTGTTTATGAGCCCGGAATGGATGGACCTTTATAAACATGCCGTAAGCGAAGCACAGCGGCTTGGAATAGAATTGAGCGTGAATGTGCAAAGCGGATGGAACCCCGGTGGGCCTATGATCACGCCTGAACTGGCTTTGAAGCGGATCGTTTTCTCCGTCACAACCATAGAAGGTGGCAAGAAAGTGGAAATAACATTGCCGCAGCCCGCTTATAAATTACTTTATAAAGATATAGCCGTGCAGGCTTTTAAAGAGCCTGCCGGTTTTCTTTTAAAAGACAGTGCTATCAAAAACTGGGGTATAAAGTCATTCAACCAGTCATTTGGTTTTCGGGGTACCTACCCGTTGTACAAATTGCGTGAAGAAGATGTAGAAAAAGAAAATACAAAGGGGATAGCCACCACCGGTATTGTGGACCTCACCGCTACCTGTAAGGATGGTGTTTTAAACTGGGATGTACCTGCAGGAAAATGGACAATTATTCGATATGGCTGGACCTGTACCGGTGCAAGCACCTCCACAAATAGTGATGGTTGGGAGGGGCTTTCATTAGACCACCTGAACCCGCAGGCGTTTAAGAAATTCAGTGCTGACGTGATTGTTCCATTGATTGAAACGGCAAAATCAGCCGGCAATAGTCTTCATTTTTTGCAGACCGACAGTTGGGAGATGGGCAATGTGGGTTGGACAAATAACTTTCCTGCCGAGTTTAAGAAATTCAGGGGCTATAACCTGTTTCCCTACCTGCCTGTTTTGGCCGGTTATGTGGTAGGCACCGTTGAACAAAGTAACCGTTTCCTCCACGATTACCGGCAAACGATAGGGGACTGTGTTGCGACCTATCATTACCAGCTATTCAGTGACCTGGCGCATGCCAGGGGGCTGGGTATTCATCCTGAATCGGGCGGGCCGCATTCTGCACCGGTAGATGCGTTGAAGGTAATGGCCATCAATGACTTTCCACAGGGTGAGTTTTGGGCCACTTCCAATACACATAGGGTTAAAGACGATGAACGGCTTGTTGTAAAACAAAGTGCCAGTGTAGCCCACACCAATGCAAAAAGATATGTAGGCGCCGAGGGGCCAACCACCATCGGGCCACAGTGGGAACGGGCGCCCCGGGAATTAAAGGCCAATATAGATCGCGTATTTTGTTCAGGCGTGAACAGGATCGTATGGCATACATTTACTTCTTCGCCAAAGGAGTTTGGATTACCGGGTAACGAGTATTTCGCAGGCACACACCTGAACCCCAATGTTACCTGGTGGAAGCAGGCTGGTGATTTCATCAACTACCTCAACCGCTGCAGTTACCTGCTGGCTCAGGGCCTGTTTGTAGGCGACGTGCTTTATTATTATGGCGACGACGTGCCTTCCTTTGTATTTACCAAAGAAGATATCAAAGACCTTGCGTTGGGGTACGACTGGGACAAATGCTCAAAAGACGCCTTGCTAAAAAATGTTACGGTGCGGGATCATACATTGCTGTTCCGGGACGGTACGAGTTATCGCCTGTTAGTGCTGCCCAATGAAAAGAGTATCGACCTCGCTTTGTTGCGTAAACTGGAGCTGCTCGTGAAAGCAGGACTTACTATAATAGCTCCACGGCCGGTGAAGTCGAATTCGATGACAGACTTTCCGCTTGCCGATAAAGAGATCGCTGCTATTGCTGCCCGCATGTGGGGGAAGATCGATGGCATGCAAATCACGGAAAATAAATATGGCAACGGGAAGGTGATCTTTGGCAAAGATGTAAATACGGTGCTTAAAGAAATGCAGGTGTTGCCCGATTTTTCATTTGCCGGTACCCGCTCAGAAACGGCGATCGATTACATTCACCGGAAGGGGAAAGAGGCTGATATTTATTTTTTGTCGAACCGCTTTGCTCAAAAAGGGATCAATGACTTCGAGTTCCGGTACACGTCTACACTTCCTGACCGGTTTGAGCAGGTCGAATGCGCTTTCAGGGTAAGTGGGATGGTACCTGAAGTATGGGATCCGGTTACTGGTGAAATAAAAGAGATCGAAGTCTGGCGGGAAGAAAAAGGCCGCACTGTTATTCCCCTGTTTTTTGAACCGGAAGGATCTAAATTCATCATCTTTCGTAAGAAAGTTACCGCACCGCATGTCGTAAGCATAGCTATAGACGGTAAATCTTTCTTTCCGGGAAATCAGCAGCAGGAGAGCAATCAACCATCCATTGACTTTAATATAGCAGGTAGTGCTATGGCTGCTGTTGTAACAAAACCGGGTAATTATAGGGTGACCTGGTCGAATGGAACTGTGAATACGATCGATGCAACACAACCCGTCACTATTGTCCCTGTTACAGGCCCCTGGCAAATCAGGTTTGATACTGCATGGGGTGGGCCTGCACAAATAAAGGTTGATACGTTACAATCATGGACTGTCTTTTTTGATCCGGGAGTAAAGTACTATTCCGGGACTGCTGTATACAATAAGAAGTTTACAATTAGTAATGAGCATGTAAAGGATGCCAAAGTGATGCTTGATTTGGGGAATGTGCTTGAGATGGCATCATTGACTATAAATGGGAAAAAATTACCAGTTCGCTGGTGTGCACCATTTCAATATGAGGTTACCGGCTATATTCATGCGGGAGAAAATGAAATGGAGGTAACAGTTGTAAATCTCTGGCCCAACCGTTTAATAGGGGATAGCAAATTACCGGAGTGGCAAAGAAGGACAAAAACAAATGTGAAGAAATTCGATCAACCAGATGCAGATAAATACTTACGGCCATCCGGATTATTGGGACCGGTTACCTTGCAGATGTTGGAGAAGAGAATGTTGAAGCCGGTTGAATAAAAAATAGGAATATTATTCTTGATTTCCCCAGGTGTTTTCACGGTATTTAATTTTACGCTCTTTGTAAAATACGGTGAAAAAACGGTATGTTCTAAATGGTTTTATTGCTGACATTTGATTAAGTGATCGAACTAACCATCTACAAGGTTCGATATATAGATCTGCACGCGTTAAACACTCCGTATATGGAAACCCAATTAATCGGTAAATACTTTACCTAAAATAAAAGCATATGTCAACCGATAATGGCTTAATTGGGGAAATTAAATATTCAATTTTAGAGCCAGGTATTTTTACCCGCCTGTATCCTGGTTGGGAATTGTTAGCAGGGCAGGAGATAGGGGTAGATTCAGAACTTGGAAAATTAGGGTTCAATAAGTTGCCGGATGCACGAGGTGTTTTCTTAAGAGGAATGAATGAGGGGCGGGATCTGCAAACCGGCGATCCGGATGGCAATCGCTCCATCGGATCATTGCAGGTTGATGACTTTAAGGCCCACAATCATCAGGTAAGACTTAAATTTCACGCCGATTTAAATTTTGACTCCAGTGATTTTCCACCTGCTGCTAAAAGCGATGGTTTAACACAAGTGGTTGTAGGCGATGTTACCACGGAACGTGGCGGTTTAGAAACAAGACCACGAAACATTGCCGTTTATATTTACATCAAGATGAATTAGCATCCATTCAAAATATGAGATATGCCAGATACACTGCAAACAATTATTTCCAGAATTGACATAAGCAACTTTTCTGGAGAAATATCCGGGATAATAAAAGGCGAAATCAGAAAAAAAGGACTGGGAAAAGGTGAAGTGGGCAAAGGATTGAAGCAGCTGCTGCAAAATGCAGATGATAGAAAGAAATACCTGCACCAGTATGAAGAACAGCTAAATAATACCTTTGCCAGCCTCTTGCCCAAAGAAATAATATTACAGGTAAATAAAACTAATTTAAGTGAGTATATAAATGACGGTTTTAGAAAATTTACCGTTAGTACAGGCGGGAAATATGTAGACAAGGTACTGGCTCCCGCATTGGCAACAAGCATCAATGACTACGCAGTAAATTCATTGAAAGAATACCTTGATTCAAAAAAGAACGATCTGAATGAATTGGTGAATGCTTCATTGTCATACCTGTCGAAACAAGGTGTTAAGGTTAAAGAAATAGGCGAGGTAGAACTGGCAAAAAAGCTTTCGCAAATTAAAGCGCAATTGCCCGGTTACAATTTGAGTGATGCCCTTATAAACGAAGTGATCAATCAGGCAAATAACTTAATCAAAAATAATCCCAATGAGATCATTATATCGTTAGAAGGGGATGTTAAGAAAAGGTTTTCCCAAAAGTTCCTAAATGTTCGACAGGAAGCAGAAGCTGCTGCAAAAAAATCTTTTAAAGAGCTGGGTGATAGTGTAAAGAAACTGACGGAAAATGAAGGTGTTGTCAATGACGTGATAGATAAGTTCAAAAATGATGTGGGTAAGCGTGAGCAACAAATAAAAGAATTGGAAGGTGAAATTAATGACTTTTTAAAAAATGGGACCGTTGATTTGCATGCGTTAGGACAAAAGCAAATAGAACATGCCAGGCTTATTGCGGAAAATTTATTTCATATTAATTGCTTAAATAATTATATAAAACAAGGAATAAAGTTTATTGATTCTATCGACTCTTATAAAGATAAAGCCGGCAAGATCTTTTCAGGGGAATATCTCAATGATTTTAAAAACAAGCTTGAGGAACTTAAAAAGCCAACATTTTCAAGTGTTGTACATTTTGCCACAGAAACCCTTGCAGGGCTGGATGCGATTTCAGGTGCCATGGAAAAGTTTGGTGTCTTTAAGAATGCTGCTAAATCAGTCGGCAAGTTTGTTGGATATACGAAAATTGCCATTGGTATAGCAACCTCTTTGATGCCTCCAAACCCTATTGGTATTATTGGCGCATTGGGAAGCCTGGGCGGACTATTCGGCGGAGGTGGTCCTTCACTGGAAGAGCAAATGTTCGAAGAAATGCAAAAAGGCTTTAATCAGTTGAATGAACGGTTGGATCAAATCGAAATGAAGATTGATAAGCTTGCAGAAATGATTCAGGAGTCCTATAAGAACATTATGCAATCCCTTCAACTAATTTCCAACCAGTTAAAAAACATAGCCGAACAGCTGGATTTGAATACCCAGATGCTGGATTATTTAATTTACAACCAGTATAACCTGGTTGAGGTGGTAATCGAAGGAAAAGAGCAGTTCAAAGAGTTAACAGGATTGGAATTATACAGAAGATGGTATGCGGCATATCAATTAACTATCGATGCGTTAAAGGAATTGCTGGGGATCACTTCGAGTTCAAAAAATTTACAAAATGTAATAAGGCAGGATTTCCTCATTCCGGGATTGCAGGGAAAGAAATTTAAAGACCTTGCTTTTTTTGAATCTCAAAGCTATAAAAATTCACTTGCCCTTTTTAAAAACATATTTCCTAAAATAACCAATGATACCAAGACAAAAAATCTGTTATTACTCCCGCCACAAAAAAATAAATTCAATACTTATCAACAAGGTTATGACCTGTCATTAGATAAAGCAACTTATAATTTTGATACGGCAACAGAAAATTATTTTAATGCCTATTTTATTGCCAAGCTAGTACAACAGTATATTGAATTGCAGCCCTTTTTTATCCTTAGTAAAAATAATCAATTTGAACCCTATTCTACATACGATGAATTAATAGTACATCAGTCGGATATTAAAGATAAATTAGGGAGTTCAAAAGGGAGCCTTACCAATTTGCTGGATGCCGTCAATTATAGCATAATCCAACAGTCCATCCTGGCCGGTACGGTAATGATACCGTTCATTAACAATGCGCTTTATGGGAATGATGATTCAAACTATCAGCTAACGATAGAAGCTTTAAAAACAAATGAATTACTGGGGAAGAATTTAGCTGCCTATTTTATTAATACTAAAATAGATAAAGGCGATCTAAATGTATTTTCATACTTGTATTACGAGGTAAACAACAATCACACTAAATTAAATGATTTAAACACCCTGCTAAAGTATGGGCAGGGAAAACTTGAATTTGGCTTTGATGATCTCAACCCTGCAAACCCGATACTTTGTCTTTTCTTTAAAAGATCACCAGCTGCTGAGAAAATTCGGCTACCAGTACCTGACTTAACAATAATAGAGGAAGGGCAAATGCTGCAAACCAGTGCCCTTTCGTCGCTATTGGAAGCTAAAGAAAAAATAATAACGGCACTTATTGACATTGGTTTTTTTCAAAAATTATCAACCGATCAACAAAGTATTTACAAAGAGGTCTTTTTCTTTCAATCGTAAATAATAAAATGACACTTTATGCAAAAAAATGCTGATTTGGGCAATGTACAGTATTCTGTGTTGGAACCTGCTGTTTTCAGGCAGGTAAATGGAGAAGGATGGGTATTGATGGATGGTCGGAATATTCAGGATTCGGAATTATTCAGATTAAGCGGTCTGACCATTCTTCCAGATGCACGCGGGCTTTTCTTAAGAAGTATGAATGAAGGCAGGGATGTAAACCAGGGCGATGCAGACGGCAATAGAGCCATTGGAAATTATCAGGCCGATGCATTTAAAAGTCATGCTCATCAAATTTCACCTGCTCATGCGGTTATGGACAATGATTTGGGGACCAATGGCTGTGAAGGCGGACACGATGTTAGGTATGGAAGAAGTGTAATGTCCAGCTCCGAATACGGAGGGCTGGAAACCCGTCCCCGAAATATCTCACTGTATCTATACATAAAAATAAACTGACCGTTTTAACTTAAAAGATTATGAAGAAGCATTATGGGACAATTTTAATTTCTATTGTCTTTGTGGTTGTTTGCTTCATTTATTGGGATAATTACAATGCGGTTGCATCAATTGATGGCATTAAAACGGAAGTGTCAAAAGCAATAAGTCGGTCCACAAAGAAGAATTACTATAAAGACAATATAGAGACTATAGCGCAGATGAATTATGAGATAAATAATAATAAATATATCGGCGAGGATATTAAAAAATATTGGAATGATTTTAGGCTGGCAATCCAGAAAACAGGTAACAACTCACCTTCGGATTCGCTAACATTAAGTCAGTCTTTAACCCTGGAATTTTATAAAGTTAGCTTTAAACATAATAATTTACGTGTAAACCAGGGACTTACTTTGGTTTTCATAGCGGGTGTTTTTATATTATTTCTTTATCTGGCCCAATACCAGGATTTGTTAAGGGATATTGTTGGCAACTGGAAAACAATTAATCAGGTAAACGTTGAATTGTTGTCACTAAATGGAACAACCCCTATCGTTAAACAACCCTATTCTTTGGCAAGAACCCAACTGGCTGTCTGGACTTTTATAGTAAGTAGCGTATACCTGTATGCCATCCTGTGGGATAAGCGGGATATAAGTGGAATTAATCAGACCGCATTAATATTAATGGGTATTTCAGCCGGTACATTTACGGTTGGGGCTATAATGGACGTTACAGAGATCGAGAATAATGTTCAGCGCGGTCAAAATCAGCCTTCACAAGGTTTTTTCAGGGATATCTTGTCAGATAAAAGCGGTGCCATTTCAATTCACAGATATCAGAATGTTATTTGGACCCTCGTTGCCATAATTATTTACATATATCGTTACAATAATCCAAAAAATCTAAACGAGTTACCCGAGCTGGATGGTACCATACTGGCATTAAGTGGTATTAGCAGTGCTACCTATTTATTATTTAAATCCCGGGAAAATGTAATTCCCGCTAAGGTGGCAAGAATTAAACTGGCTGCAGGGAATACTTTAAATGAGGATGAAAAGAAATTTATCTCCGGGTCAGGTGAAGGTTTCAGAACTTCTGTTGTTAAATTAATGTCCCTCGATAACAAGAAGGAGATACCCGCCACGCCGGAAGATGGATCTAATTTCGATTTTGTAGCAAAAGAATATGATCGGGAAATATATAAAAAGATTACTGCTACCTGGAAGGGAAAGTTGAAAAAGGATGACAATACTGAAATCATACTGTCAGGTAATGTGAATGAAATACCAAACCTCGATGGAGAAGTTATATTAGTCAATTTAGATAAACAAACTTAGTCTGGGGATCCCTTTAATTAAAAGTCAGGAGGAGGATCTCCATCACCACAGGTATCATTATTGAAAGAAGGATCAGCAGAAGTTCCATTTTCGAAAACTTCGAGAACATCAACAGGATCACTAATAGACAGATTCTGTACCAGCGTTTTCAACGCAAGGAATTCGTCATTGCGCATACGCAGGCATCCATTCGTTCGCCTAAGCTGTGCATTAGGACCTAAATCTCCACCGTGAATTAATATTCCTATCCGGCCATTTGTCTCTGCAAGCGCTGCATTGCCTGATACCGGATCAAGTTTGAATACGCCATTGGGACCATAACTTTTTGTGTTCCCTTTATATGGCCCGTCTGTGATCGTTTTAATTGAATAGGTACCTGTGGGCGTGTCTCCAAAAAGGAACAGTTGATTAGCACCGGGATTTCCGTGAGCCGCAGCATCATTATTGGCTGCCTTTCCAAGAGCAGCAAAGCCAAAACCTTGTTGAGCGCCTGAGCTATTGACAACTTTTAACTGGCCACCCAGGGTTCTGTCGGCGTTGAGTTGTACTACAATTTTTGACATATGCTTGGTTATTACCTTCCTCTAAGTTAGGACCCGAACGAGGGCAAGTCAACGGGGAAAACACCTATTCTTTACGCCCGTCCTTTTCTTACTTCCCTTGGCGTTGCATTCGTCCAGGATTTGAATGCTTTCCTGAATGCAGTCAGGTCTGAATAACCTAAGATGTCGGAAACCTCGGTTATTTTTATGGCCGGGTTTTGCATGAGCTGGAAAGCAATTTCTTTTCTTATTTCACCGGCAATATCGCGGAAGGTGGTTTGTTCCTGCAGCAGTTTACGTTGCAAATTGCGTGGGGTCATATTCAGGGCGGAGGCTGCTTCTTCAATCGTTGGGATCCTCCCTTTGAACTGCATAAATAAAACCTGCTTCAAATTCTCACTGGTACTATTGGTTTCCAGCAATGCCTGTTTATCGGCAACGATGGAGCTGAATGTCTGAAACATGGATTGATCGCTTGTGAGTATGGGGGTTGAGATATCTTCTTTGCTCAAAATAATCCGGTTAACATCCTTGTTGAAAAGCACCTCACAACCGAAGTGCTTTCTGTATTCCGAAATCTCCCGCATTTCGCCCGTTAGTTCTATTCTTACCGGAACAATATTTTTTCCTGTGAGGGAGCTGAGTGTAGTGACTATGATTGCTATTAAAAAATCTTTGGCTTGTCTGGAAGGTTCCGGATATTTCATTACCCATATTGGGTTTTGCTCAATTTCCAGCACAGCCATTTCCTTAACTGTATACCTGTATTCAATCATAGGCGCCTGCATATGACCATACCGGTGTACCATCTGAAGGGCCTGATCAACGTCTTTGCTGCTTTGGATTAAAAAGCCAAACATTCCATAAAGAACCCTTTTTGCGCTCATACCTATATGCAGCCCAATCAACGGGTCGCCCGATAGTTTCAATAGAGGTACCCAAATAAGCGCCCCCTTTTCCCATTCAACCATGTGTTCCGAGTCGCTAATTTCCTCAGGATTAACGCCCGACATCTGGCAAAGTGTACCAAAAGCTGCACCCATTGAAGTGGCAGTCTGAAAAATAGTGCGAATGGTCGTTCCTGGTAAACCCATGACGTAAAATATATCATTTTAGGCAGAAAATACCTCTTTTCCTGCCTGTAAAATAGCGGTGCTTTGCATTGTAAATCGAAAATATATGAAATCAGGTAAAAACATATTTTTAAAAAAATGGGTAGCTGGCAACCTGGTGGTTTATACCGGTGCCTTAGGTCTTTTTCATCCGCTTATAGCGCACGGTTTTACCGGCGATCACGACAGGCTGTTGACAACCCCGCAGTTTATAATGCATACCCTGTCGCTTGTTGTCTTTGTTTTCCTTCTTGTAATAACGCGGAACAAAACATTCCAGCTGGTGGAGGAGCGGAAAACCCTGGCTGGCATCTGGCCGTTTTTAATCATTACACCCGGTGTGTTCTGGCTTGGTTATTATACCTTATTTATTCCTTTCGATATCCTGTTTATGTTCCTGTCAATTGGTTTGATCAATGCCATCCAGTTAAAACCGCTGGTTAAATTTCCTACCAAATGGGTAAGACAATGCATCCTGGTCTACCTGCTGGCAGCCATAACTGGTATTGTCATAGGCCTGGGCGCACACCTGCTTTGGTATAAGGACCTGCAGGGAATTGCGAAGGACCTGGCCACCTGGCTATCGATCAGCAGTCCTGCCGGGCTTGTTGTCGCTTACTGGGTCAGATCTATTTTTAAGAAACAGCTTATCATGCCAGAAGATTATGAGGCTGAGATGATTCCCGAACAGAAAGTGCAGCTCTCAAAAGTTGCCTGAAAGTATCCGGTAAAGTTCAAAAAATTATAAAAATGAAATATAACAGGTGCGGTATGCTTATGCCATTTCTAATCAGCGTTGTTGTGACAGCGTGTAGTAAAAATAATAATGATAAGGTGTTATCTGAAAAGCCCGAAACGAAAAAAAGCACCGTGAGTGGCAGTGTCACCGATGCCAGAAACGTTCCGGTGAAAGAAGCCCGGATAACTATCGAGCACACGGTGTGGTATAACAGTTATCTCTCCGCTTCCAGTGATGAGGAAGGCAAATACCAGGTGTCGTTGCCGGATGATCCTGCAGGCGATTGGACGGCCAAGGCCCAGCTTACTAAAACTGCCTACGGACAAACCTATAAGTTTGACCTGGAGCCTGATAAAACCGATGCTTTTAATAAAGCAAGTGGTGCCGTACGAAACTTTAAATGGAAGCTAAGTGGCCCGCGACCGGGTGGTACCGGCTACTATGGTGCGCATGTTGATCTGTACCAGTTTGGTGCAGATGTGGATATGACAAAAGTAAGATTGTCATTTACCCCTTTTCCTGGTGAAACCAGTTTAATGGATGGTACTGCTGCCGCTTCATTTGAAAGACCTGTAGAGGATGTGGCCGGGACTTTTATGGTGAAAGATGTGCCCATTGGAAAATATACCGTCAAAGCTGTATATGCCGGTAAGAAGTTATTACTCAATAACCGACATGCCGATGACAACAACGAAGAAAGCAAGACCATTGTTTTTGGCAAATATGGTTACCTGGGTGAAACCGAATACAATATCGAGTTCTATGTAACAGAATAATTAAGGGGTAATATTTCATTGATTGACAGGCTTTTTTACATTTGCATTAGAATGGCAGCAAATAATGCAAATAAAACCCTGGTAACGGAGCCCCTTATCTCCCATATAAGGAAGTTCTGTACTATTGATTTGGAAAGGCTGAGTATACTGGAGTCTTTCTTTGAGCACAGGACCTACAGAAAAAAAGAGATCCTGCTGAACGAAGGCAACCGGTGTTATGAGAAGTTTTTCATCGTAAAAGGCTGCGTGCATTTATATTACCTGAAGCAGAATGGCATAGAACAAACGACCGATTTTGCATTGGAGCACTGGTGGATCTCAGATTTTATGGCTTTTCAAAACAGTTCCATCGCCCAGTTCTCGATCCGGGCTGTTGAAAAAACGGAGGTGTTGTGTATTTCTGCCGACAATCAGCGCGAATTACTGAACCAGTTTCCCGAGCTGAATGCCTATTTCCACCTGGTTTTTCAACGGGCCTGTGCAGCCTCTCAGGTGCGGTTCCGGCTCATGTTCGAGTTATCCAAAGAAGATCTCTACCGCCATTTCAATCAGCTATTCCCGGAATTTATACAACGTATCCCGCAGTACCTGCTTGCTTCGTTTCTTGGCTTTACCCCTGAATATTTGAGCGAGATCAGGAAAAAGAATATTTCTTAAACCTGTTTAAGGACTCCCGGATTATTGATTCGGAACTTCGCCACTAAACGTAACATTATGCCGATAAATAAACCGCAGTCTGTTGCTGGTATTGTAATACCAGACAGCACTATTGCGAAACAGGCTACAGCATTGTTATTGGAGCATGGCACGGAGTTTCTGTACAACCATTCCTTACGTACGTTTATTTTTGCCTCATTGGGCGGCATGCAGAAAAAGGTAAAGTATGACCCTGAATTGCTGTACGTCAGCGCTGTATTTCACGACCTGGGGCTTACCCCACATTACAGCAGCCAGGACCTGAGATTTGAGGTAGATGGCGCCAACGCAGCACGTGATTTCCTTAAAAGCCATGGGCTTTCGCAACAGGTGCTGCAGTTGGTTTGGGATGCCATTGCTTTACATACGAGCCCCGGAATAGCTGAACATAAAGAATCGGAGGTAGCTTTGTTAAACTATGGCGTGGCGTTGGATGTAGTGGGAAGAGACTATAGTACACTCACTGAAAAGGAACGGGAAGATATCCTCCAACAATTCCCGCGGTCTGATTTTAAGAAAACAATAATACCCACTTTTTTCGACGGCTTTAAACATAAAACACACACTACTTTTGGCAACATGAATGCCGATATCTGTGCATATATGATCCCGAACTTTCACCGGCTGAATTTTTGCGATGCTATTCTCCAATCACCCTGGAGCGAATAAAACGGTAAACGATAAAGCGTATTTAAATAGGAGCGTCCCGGTTTTACCCGGGACGTTTTTTTTATAAAAATAGAAAAAGATATTTTTGTCTTTTATTATCATTGCCTAATTTTGTGCTTTCAAAGATCAGGCGCCCGATCTCTCATTTAAAAAAAGACAAGAAGGTATTAATATATTATATATGACAAGTGAGCAAAAAGCTTTGGTACTGGCCACTGTGCCGGTACTGAGAGAAAACGGGGTTTTATTGACAAAGCATTTCTATAATCGCATGTTTACGCACCATCCGGAGTTGAAGAACCTGTTCAATATGGGCAATCAGAAAAACGACCGGCAGCAAACAGCGCTGGCGCTGGCTGTACTTGCGTATGCAGAGAATATTGCCAACCCGGGCGTACTGATGCCAGTAATAGACAGAATAGGCCATAAACATACCAGTCTTGATATTCGCCCTGAACATTACAGTATTGTTGGCAAACACCTGTTGGCTTCAATACAGGAGGTGTTGGGCGATGCGGCAACTCCGGCCATCATTGACGCCTGGACGGTTGCGTATAACCAGTTGGCGCAAATAATGATGGGGCACGAAGCCGGCATCTATGCACAGCAAACTGAACGAACCCATGGCTGGACAGGCTGGCGCCCATTCCTGGTGAAGAAAAAAGTGGCCGAGTCTGCTGAGATCACCTCCTTTTATTTGTACCCTGCCGATGGTGGCAAGGTTGCCCCGCATCTGCCCGGTCAGTTCATTAGCTTACGTATTTTTTTGCCACAGCTTAAATTGAAACAGGCCCGGCAGTACAGCATTTCCAGTGCGCCTAATAATGAGTACTACCGTATTTCTGTTAAAAAGGAAAAAGGAGTGGAACTGCATACCGACGGCCTGATCAGTAATCACCTGCATGAGTTTGTGAATGAAGCTGACCAGGTTGACCTTACCGCGCCTGCAGGTAATTTTACATTGACCGAAGAGATGAATGCACCGGTTGTGCTTATCAGCGGGGGAGTAGGCTTAACACCGCTCATGAGCATGTTACACAGTTTGATCGAACAAAATCATGCCCATCCCATTACCTGGCTGCATGGCTGCCGTAATGAATCGGTGCATGCTTTTAAGGATCAGCTTACAGCTATTGTTGCAGATAATCCGCAGGTAAAACAACGTGTATTTTATAACCAGCTTTCCGGCCAGGAAAAAGAAGCCGGCATTCTGGAAGGCCACCTGGATATCAACAAAGTGCCGGAACTTGACCTGGAAGCAGATGCCCATTATTTTATATGCGGGCCTACTGCCTTTATTCAAAAACAGTACAAAGACCTCGTAGCCGCCGGCGTAAACAAACAGCGGATCTATTTTGAAGAATTTGGTCCGCAGGTTTTAGCGTTGAATTAATTTATATGTGTAGATGGGAAGCTCTGCAAACTATTGATTTGCAGGGCTTTTTTATTTTTAGGGCTGCATTCGGCGTTAGTAACGGTTAGTTGAATCTGATCAATTAATTCCTGAAAATAACCGGGTAGGCCAATAAAATCGATATTCCCTCGTTTTCAGAATTGCTTGAGTCTTTTGCTTGTTTATGAAAAAGTTATCCTGATGAAAGCCCTAACGTCTAGACTATTTAACTCCCATGAACACCTACTCTGTGTTCAAGACACATTTTCTTACACTCCACTAAATGGTATAGATAGGCGCCGGTATACATGACAGGTAACCTCCAGCGTGAACAGTAAATTTCTTTAAGAGAAACTCAATTATTTACTTCCCAAAAATTTAAACCAAAAGAAAATGAGTACTCAAAACAAAATTTCAAATGTACCTATGATCCTGGGTATCATCGGTGGCATATTAGGACTTCCGGCTGCCATTTGTTCTGGCGCCTGCGCGGCAGGAATGTCTACGCTTGCTGAAGGAGCAACAGAACAAACTACAAGCGCTGCCGGCAGTACGTTTTTGTGGATCGGTTTACTTGCTGCCATACTCGGATTGATAAGCGCTTTTCTTTATAAGAAGAATTCAAAAACCTGGGGCGGCGTGATGATCCTGGCTGGTGTTTTGTCTATGATCACCCTGGTAACATTTAATATCCTGTCATTGATCGTTTGTATTTTATTCCTCATTGGCGGCGTTATTTCATTGACCCAAAAGAAGCCTGTATTGGCAAACTAAATAAAAAGAAGTGGGGCTTTGCCCCACCTTTTTTATGCTACGATATTTACCTATTGGTTCGGGTGCTTTTATTCCTGCCTACAATCTTTTTGTAGGTATTGGCATTGCGCTGGCCATGCTTTACTTACAATACCAGCCGTTGTTCAAAGAAAAGAGCGACAACGAAAAATATAAGGTCCATCTAAGCCTGTTGGTTTCGATCATCGGTGGGTTTGCAGGTGCCTTTCTTTTTGATGCTTATTCACAGGGTATTGACCTGACATTTGAAAATATCAGTCAGGTTGGGCTTACCTTCTTCGGTGGTCTGATAAGCGGGTTGTCGATCTTAATGATAAGCCTGAAACTTTTTAAATTGCCCTTGTTAGAAACGCTGAACATTTTATCGCTCCCGTTTTGTATAGGTCATTTTTTTGGCAGATTGGGTTGTTTTATGGCTGGTTGTTGTTATGGCAGTCCAACAAATGGGGTGTTTGGCGTTGTATTTCCCAGGGGAAGTTTACCCTATGATCACTTTCACGAACTGATTAAAATACATCCCACACAATTGTATGAAAGCTTTTTTGTGCTTGCCTTGTTTGTATTTCTTCTACAAACAAAGTACCGGAACCCCTTTTATGGGTACCTCATCTCTTATGCCATATTCAGGTTCCTGGTTGAATTTTTAAGATCTGACAACAGGGGAATAATTTTCAATCAACACACACTGTCTCCCTCCCAAATGATCTCCCTTCTTACCGTGATCACCTGTATTGGGTTGATTTATGCAAACAGGTTTTTACAAACCCGCAAAACACTATCGCAGGCGTAATACCCGGGCATGTATGGTGTTGAAGAATTCGGGGGTAAGCCCTAAGAACGTTGCTATGTGCTTTTGGGGAATGCGTTTGGCCAGCTGAGGGTATTTTTCTCTGAAATGAATATAGCGCTCCTCGCCATTCATAGACAATAACCGGAGATTTTTTAAATGCTGATTCACTAAGGATTGCTGGTAGGAAATACGAAAAAATCGTTCCATGGCAGGTACCTCAACCATAAACGCTTCCAGCTCGGCATGTTTGATCTGCACCACTTCTGACTCTTCAAGGGCTATGATGTTACAGTTGGAAGGCTCCTGGGTGGTTCGACTATATAGATCGGATGTCCACCAGTCTTCAATGGCGAAATATATATTATGTTCCAGGCCCTTTTTGTCTATATAAAAGCTTCTGAAGCAGCCCGAGTTTACATACCATTCAAAATTACACACGGTCCCTTCCCGCAGAAGAAATTCTTTCCGTTTCACTTTCCTGATGCTTAATAAAGCGCAAAAGGCCTTTTCTTCCTGTGTACTTAATGAAGTAAAGCGCCTGATGTTTTGTAAAATGTTATTAAAAGGCATAAGATTACAAATTTGCTCTATGTCTGCTTTAAAAAAACTAAGATACCTTAATTTTTTTTAAAGGGTCCGGTCCTGAATTTTGTTGCTATAAATCAATAAGATGGTGAATTTGATCGAGGGACGCGCCGGTTTTGAGTTGTTAGGCAGGCAATATCCAATAGCGAAAAATGTTGTTGTCGAAAATACATCTATAGCCAGTATTCCCTGCGCATGGGTAATTCCGCCAACAACGGTTGACGAAGATGTGGTGGTTTATATTCATGGCGGCGGTTTTATTTATGGTTCCGTTAAATCGCATATTGCCATGGTAAGCTACATGGCGCAAACCTTAGGCAGAAAGGTCCTGCTGATCGAATACCGGCTTGCGCCGGAACATAGTTTTCCCGGTGGCCTGAATGATTGCGTAAAGGTGATTGAAACATTGTGCAGGGAGCACCCCCATATTACATATGGTATAATAGGCGATAGTGCCGGTGGTAACCTGGTTATGGCTACGCAGCTAAAGCTAATTAAAATGAAAGCGCCAATGCCACGATACAGCATTATGATCTCTCCCTGGGTAGACCTGGAGTGTAAAAACTTCAGTTATATTGTAAACAAAGATACCGATGTGATATTAACCCAGGGGTATTTACAGATCTGTGCACGTATGTATGCAGGTGAGTATAATTTGTCAGACAGTCTTATTTCACCGGTTAATGCAGCGCTTGCCGGTCTGCCGCCTGCGCTGATCATGTGCGGCAGCGTTGAAATATTAAAAGATGACAGCGTGTTGCTGCATCAGCAATTTGGTAAAGCAGGCGTTTCTGCGGAGTGTATTGTTTTTGAAGGAGAACAGCACGTATGGCCTTTTATGGACATCAATGCTACAGCATCGAAAAAAGCACTTAAACACCTGGCCACTTATGTAGCAAAGTATGGAGTGGCCAGTAATACATTTTAATACGTACGTACTATAGTTTGAAGCAAAGTCATTCTGGTAAGCCGGGATGGCTTTTTTGTTGGTTGGCCAACATTTCTAAAACTTGGCCAATAGCCATGTCTTAGTTAACAGTTTGCAAATGCATACGGATATCTTTGTTATAGTAATCACTTTTCTTTGAGATTACTTTCATCACCCTTACTGGTTGAAATGCCATTATTTGACATGTAAACCATCCGCTATGTTGCAAAAAAGCATCCAATGTTCACTGATACCCGAGGAAGATATCATTCAACTGATCAGGCAAAACGACAGCATCGCTTTCGACCTGTTATATAAGAAATACTGGAACCGCCTCTTGCATTTTGCTTTCCGATACGTTAAAGATGGATATGCATCCCAGGAAATTGTGCAGGAATTATTTGTGCAGTTGCACACCTCGGGCGCGCGGTTAAAAATTAACTCCTCGCTTTCCTCTTATCTTTTTGTGGCCATCAGGAACAGGATCTATAATTATTTGCGAAACCGGGCTTTGTATAAAAAGCATATTACTATGGCCTGTAAAAGAAGTATGGCCTCGCATAACAATGTTGAACAGGCCATTAATTTCATGGATGTACAAAAGAAAATAAACGATACCCTGTGCCGTATGCCTGAGAAATACCGGACTGTTTATTTATTGCACGACAAGAACCATTTTACCGTAAAAAAGATCTCAGAGGTCCTGAACCGGCCGGTTAATACAGTTGAAAAACAATTGCGTAAAGCTGTATATATGCTGCGTGACCAATTGGTTATGGATGAAATGACGGTTTGAGAATAAATCGTTATAAGATAGTTGTAAGATATCTCTCCATTAGAACTTGTACGATACGCTTACAGAAACGCCGTAATCGAAATCACTGGTTTCAGATGATTGATTGTCAAAATTGGTATATGGGTTTATGGTTAAATAGAAATCTCTGATGATCTGCCAGGAGAAACTTGTGTTGCCTGAAAAACGGATGCGGCCTTTTTGAGTGACGCCGAAGAAAACAGTTTGTGAGGAACTGATCTGGATGTTTGGCTGGGAATACTTAAAAAAATTGAATTTCAGTACAATGGGAATTTCAAGCAATAGCCCGCTGTGTTCTCCTTCGGTACTTTTTTCCTGGTTAAAAACAAGTCCGGTTACTGCATATAGCTGTGAATATTTGCGAACCATTAGCTTGTTGCCGCCTCCGATCATTTGCTGATACCTGCGGGCAATATCCAGTTCAAGGTTTCGCTGGTAACCCAGGTTAATGGCTGCAAACCAGGTAGGACTGAATGTATAGGCTGTAAAAAAGGAAGCATCTTCCCTGTCCCTTGAATAACCGGTAGAATCCAATGTGCCATTCAAAGAAACTGAAAGTTGATAATCCCAATACCTGGTCATATAGAATACGGTGGAACTTAGGCTGAACTGGCCTATGCGGCTTGATTTGGTATAGGAGAAACCGGCGGAAATTGAGCCGTTTAGTTGAGAAAAGAAACTTTGGTCCAGCGAAAAGATGGTGTTAAAGCTCATGATCTCGTAATCGAACAGGGTGCCGGTATCCTGCATCAGATTTACAAAGCCGTTTTTAGCGGAGGGCTTTATTATGCCTATCAGGATCCTTTTATCATTTGTTTCTATTTTGAATTTCCTGTTTGTGGTAAGCGACTTTGTTTTGTATTGTTTTACATGTATGATCTTAAGGTCTACATCATCAATGGTGATCTCCCCATATTGAGCGCCCTTTACTTCACCGATCAGCACCTGCCCATTGTACAGTACGATGGTGTCTTTTACCTGGGCAAAAACAGCACTGCCCAAATTTATAAATGCCAGAAAAGTTATGAAAGCATATAGCCGGATCATATTCATTGGACACTGATGAAGGGTACGATTCGCCATTTTTTTAAACAGTTGGCGGAATACAGGGCGCTGAAGTGTCTTTTAAATAGAGGAATACCATCGTGGATGGTATAAACTATTTTTCCATGACTAGCCGCAGAAGATTCACAGAGGAACAAAAGATTGCCATTCTGGATCAGGCAATGAAGAAGGGCATTACGGCAGTATTACGGGAACACAATCTTTCTTACAGCGTATTTGCCCGGTGGAAACAACAGTTGATAAAAGTGGAGCCGTCTGACCAATCGTACAGCAAGGCCAGGTCAGAACTGAAACACCTGAATGAAGAAAACATGCGGCTTAAAAAGATAATAGCCGATCTGGCGCTGGAACTTAATAAAAAAGAAGAGGAGTTAAAGAAAGCGAATTCATTATTGAAACGGTAACTATTTGTATGAATAGAATTAATGGAATGGCCATGGGTGCATTGCTTTTGTTGGGCGTGGTTGTATGGGCAGTTGAAAAAAAGAAGGAAGCAGGCAGCAGGAGAACCGGGATTATATCCTGTGGTGGCGCCCGGTCAATCAATGGTCATGGCTCCTGGCCAACGGATGATAATAGCGGAAGTGGATGTATGCATCAAACAGTTAATGCAGCCCTCCCTGGCCGGGTTAAACGTGTTAAAATGCACGCCTGTTGAAGTGTAATTAAATTATTAAAAACTTTTAAATCAAAGCAAATGGCAGACAAAAAACCAAACATCCTGTTCATTATGTCAGATGACATAGGCTGGTTCAATCTAAGTTGTTATAATCTTGGAATAATGGGTTACAAAACACCCAACCTGGACCGTATTGCCAAAGAAGGCGCGCTGTTTACTGATTTTTATGGCCAGCAAAGTTGTACAGCCGGCAGGGCTGCATTTATTACAGGTCAGTCACCAATAAGAACCGGATTAACAAAAGTAGGGTTACCAGGTGCTGCGTTAGGCCTGGGACCCGATGATCCTTCTGTGGGTGACTTTATGAAGAACTTTGGTTATGCCACCGGTCAGTTTGGAAAGAACCACCTGGGCGACCGCAATGAACATCTGCCTACTGTTCACGGCTTTGATGAATTTTTTGGCAACCTCTATCACCTGAATGCTGAAGAAGAACCAGAAAATCCAGACTATCCCAAAGATCCTAACTTTCGTAAAAAATTTGGTCCGCGGGGTGTACTGAAATGCAAAGCAAGCGACAAAGACGACAACACAGTTGATCCGCAATTTGGCAGGGTTGGTAAACAGGTTATAGAGAATACAGGCTCGCTGGATACAAAACGTATGGAAACAGTGGATGAAGAGTTTTTGGCTGCCGCTAAGGATTTTATAGATCGCAAAACCAAAGAAAACAAACCCTGGTTCTGCTACTTTAATACTACCCGTATGCATGTGTGGACACATCTTAAACCGTCCTCTGCCGGTAAAACCGGTTTGGGTGTATATCCTGATGGTATGGTAGAACTGGATGGGTATATAGGCGAGTTGTTGGCAAAGCTCGACGAACTGGGTATTGCCGACAATACCATGGTAGTGTTTACCACTGATAATGGGGCGGAAGTATGTTCATGGCCCGATGGTGGGTCCACACCATTCCATGGAGAAAAAGATACCAATTGGGAAGGCGGTTGGCGTGTGCCGTTTGTGATGCGCTGGCCCGGCGTGGTAGATCCCGGCCGGATTATAAACGATATCTGTTCGCTACAGGATATGATCCCCACATTTGCAGCCGCTGCAGGTGAACCCAACCTCGTAGAGAAAGTCAAAAAAGGATATGCCATAGCTGGAAAAACTTTCAAAGTGCATTTGGATGGTTTTAACCTGTTGCCTTTTTTAAGCGGCAAAGAAAAAGAATCACCCCGCAAAGGTTTTATGTACTGGAGTGATGACGGTGATCTGATGGCGCTCCGGGTCGAAAACTGGAAAATGCATTTCGTGGAAACCCGGGCTCATGGTATGAAGGTATGGGAAGAACCGTTTGTTTCATTGCGGTTGCCAAATCTTTTCAACCTGAGAAGTGATCCGTTTGAACGGGCTTCTATAGATGCGACTATTTTCTATGGTAAATGGAAGGCAGATCATATGTTTTTGCTGGTGCCGGCACAGGCAATTGTTACTGAGTTTCTAAAAACCTTTGAAGAATTTCCGCCAAGGGCCAAAGCTGCCAGTTTTAGCATTGAACAGGTTATGGAAAAATTAATGCCGAAGGATACAGGTACAGAACTAATTAAAAAAACTGCCCCAATAAAAGCCGAACCAGCCCCTTTGCTGTAAACAATTTCACTGGATGTATAACCGTAAATAAATAACAATCATGGCAACCGCGAATGAACAATTCAAAGGAGTGATAAAACTCGATGTGCGGGATTCAACACCCGATTGGAAACCATTTGAATTAAAGCAGGCTCCCAAAGGAGCTCCCAATATTTTGATCGTTCTATACGACGATACAGGATTGGCAGCCTGGTCGCCATTTGGCGGGCGTATCAATATGCCCACGCTGCAACGGCTGGCCGATAACGGATTAATGTATTCGCAATGGCATACCACGGCGCTGTGCTCACCTACCCGTTCAACATTCCTTACAGGCCGCAATCACCATGTGAACAGGTGTTCCTGTATTACAGAGGGTTCACAGGGTTTTCCCGGCTGGGCAGGCCGTTTGCCGGCTGAGTGCGCTACTATTGGCCAGGTACTTCAGGATAATGGTTTTAGTACATTCTGGCTGGGGAAAGAACATAATATACCTGAAGAAGATATTTCCAGTGGCGGCAGCCGCTCCGAATGGCCGCTGTCAAAAGGCTTCGACCGTTTTTATGGCTTCCTGGGTGGTGAAACAAACAACTGGTACCCCGATCTGGTAGAAGACAATAGATTTATTGAACAACCATATAGTCCCGAAGAAGGGTATCATTTATCAAAGGATCTTGCCGATCAGGCTATCAGAATGATCCGTGATCAGAAATCAGGCAATCCTTCCAAGCCCTGGTTCATGTGGTTTTGTCCTGGTGCCAATCACGCCCCGCATCACAGCCCGAAGGAATATGCCGACAAGTATAAAGGAAAATTTGACGATGGTTACGAAGCTTATCGCGAATGGGTGCTCGAAAAAATGATCGCAAAAGGAATAGCGCCAAAAGGGACCCAGCTAACCCCCATCAATCCTGTACCTGAAGATGCAGCCAACCCCGCTGATGCAGTAAGACCGTGGAATACCCTTAATGCAGATGAAAAGAAATTATTTGCCCGGATGGCGGAAGTGTATGCAGGTTTTTCTGAGTATACAGATGTTCAGGTGGGTCGCATTGTGGAATATCTCGAAAAGTCAGGGCAGCTGGATAACACCGTTATCTTTTATTGTTCCGATAATGGCGCTTCGGGTGAAGGATCACCAAACGGTTCAGTGAACGAGAACAAATTTTTCAATAATTATCCGGATGAACTGGCTGAAAATATGAAATATCTGGAAACCCTGGGCGGTGCCGATACATACAATCACTATCCAACAGGCTGGGCGGTTGCATTCAGCACACCTTTCCAGATGTTCAAGCGATACTCTCAATATTCCGGTGGCACTTGCTGCCCGTTGGTTATTCACTGGCCCAATGGAATTAAAGCAAAAGGCGAGGTACGTACCCAGTATCATCATTCAGTTGATATTGTTCCCACGATCCTGGAAATTACAGGGCTTGAAATGCCAAAGGTGTATCGGGGCGCAGAGCAATACCCATTGAATGGGGTATCCATGAAATATACTTTCGACAATGCCAAGGCGCCCACTACCAAACAGCGTCAGTATTATTCCATGCTTGGAACAAGGGGCATGTGGATGGACGGCTGGAAAGCAGCAGCTATTCATGCACCTCTCACTGGAAAAGGGAATTTCGATAAAGACAAATGGGAGCTTTATCACATTGATGAAGATTATTCCGAATCAACTAACCTGGCCGATAAGTATCCCGATAAACTTAAAGCGCTAATTGATGCCTGGTTCGAGGAAGCCGAAAAGAATTTCGTATTGCCGCTGGATGATCGTACAGCTATGGAAATCCTGGGTGTAGACCGGCCGAAAGCAGAACCGGCCAGAACACGGTATGTTTATTATTCAGGTACTGAACCGGTACCGGAGGGCGTCGCCGTGAGTATCCGCGGCCGTTCTTACAAGATCATTGCCGATGTTGACATTACCCACCAGGTATCCGGCGTCATCTTTGCTCATGGCTCCCGCTTTGGCGGTCATGCGCTTTTCATCAAAGATCGAATGTTGTTTTACGTATACAATTTCCTGGGTATCAGTGAACAGAAATTCGTGTCAAAAGTAATTAATGCCGGTAAGCATACATTGGGTATGGAATTCATGCGCGAGAAGGCCGGACAATATGGCGAATCATTGGGTACAACCAGGTTATACGTTGATGATAAGGTAGTGGCTGAAGGCCCAATGAAAACCCAGGCAGGTAAATTTACCTTATCCGGTGATGGTCTTTGTGTTGGGTTCGATAGTGGCGATAACGTAAGTCAGGAATATAAGAACCCGGGAAGGTTTACCGGCGGTACCATTCTCGGTGTTGTGATTGATGTAAGCGAAAAAGTATACCTAGATCTGGAAAAAGAAGCAGCAGGGGCACTTGCAAGGGATTAAATATAAAAATGAAAATGATGGAAATGGAAACGCAATCAAAGACGGTTCATACAGACACGAAAGAAAAGGATAAAACAAACATGGTTCTTATTCCGGGTGGAAAGTTTATGATGGGCTCCGATAAATTCTATCCGGAAGAGAAACCGGTGCATGAGGTAACCGTAGATGGATTCTGGATCGACAGGTATACCGTTACCAATGAAGAATTTAAAAAATTCGTGACCGAAACCGGTTATGTTACCGTAGCAGAAAGACCACTAAAGCCGGAAGATTATCCCGGTGCAAAACCAGAAATGCTGGTGCCGGGTGCATTGGTATTTAAAAAGGCAAAAGCAGCGGTTAACCTGAATGATTATTTCAATTGGTGGGAATGGATGCCCGGCGCCAGCTGGCAGCATCCGAAAGGACCAAAAACAGATATCAGGGGCATAGAGAAACACCCGGTTGTGCATGTTGCTTATGAAGATGCAGCAGCTTATGCACACTGGGCGGAAAAAGAACTGCCGTCAGAAGCAGAATGGGAGTACGCTGCCAGGGGTGGGCTTGAAGGGATGGATTTCACTTGGGGCAACGAAGACACACAACAAACCAAACCGATGGCCAACACCTGGCAGGGCGTATTCCCGTATCAGAATTTACTGATAGATAAATATGAAGGCACTTCGCCGGTAGGTTCGTTTGCACCAAACGGATATGGCTTATATGATATGGCCGGTAATGTATGGGAATGGACAAGCGACTGGTATGTGGCGCATTTGGATGAATCTGCCAATAAGGTTAAAACCTGTTGCACTACCCATGTTAATCCAAGGGTGGTGTCGGCCGAAGCAAGTTACGACCCCTGTCAGCCAACTATAAAGATCCCCCGCAAAGTGGTGAAGGGAGGCTCACACCTCTGTGCACCGAATTATTGTTTGCGGTATCGCCCGGCTGCCCGGCAACCACAGATGATAGATACAGGTATGAGCCATCTTGGTTTCCGGTGTATGGTACGAAAACTTTAAAAACAACAACAACAATGGGAAAGGTAGCCAGTACAACAAAAACAAAAAAGGATACAACTTTTAAGCCTGCCAGCATACAGGAGCATTTACTATTTAACCGTGCCGTAGAAGCTGTGATCTGGGGCATGCCTGCAGTAAACTTTGGGTTGTTATGCCAGGCAACCATTCAGGCAAAAAGTGCCGCCAATGAGATCGTATATTGGTCACGTTTGCCCGGATGGAAAAATCAAACGCTTACACCTAATCCGGATACCATTTATTTCTTTCCATTTTTCGATACCAAAAAGGCAGGGCCGGTTGTCATTGAAATTCCACCTGCCAATGGCGGTTCCATTACGGGCAGTATAGACGATGGCTGGCAGACTGCACTCGAGGATGTTGGACCGGCTGGTTATGATGAAGGCAAGGGAGGGAAATACCTGCTGCTTCCGCCCGATTTCAACGACAAAGTACCGGATGGTTATATTGTTCTGCCGTGTAGCACTTACCGCGGTTTCGCGGTATTGCGGTCAAATTTATCAGGCGGCAGCGATGCCGAGGTGGCCAATGCAGTTGAATACGGCCGGCAGATCAGGATCTATCCACTTTCAGCTGTCGATTCGCGCATCCAGGTAAAGTTTACCGACGTAATAGATACGTTGTACGACAATACCATTCCATATGATATCCGGTTCTTTCAAATGCTCAGCCTGTTTGTTCAATATGAACCGTGGCTGGACCGGGATAAAGCAATGATCGATATTCTTAAAACAATTGGCATCGAAAAAGGTAAGGCTTTCATTCCCGACAATCGAACCCAGGAGATTCTGAACGCAGCCATTGCCGAAGCGCATATTTGGTTGGATATGCAATATGAGCTGGTATTTAACAATCGTTACAATGCGGAATATCATTGGGCACTTCCAACTACCCAGGAGCTCGTTCAGGGAATGTCAACTTCATTCGCCAGGGCCGACAGTTATCCGCTCGATGCGCGCGGCATGACTTATTCGATGGCTTATTTCAGCGCAAAGCATTTGGGCCAGGGGCAATTTTACCTGATGGCGATAAAAGACAAAAACGACAAAGCCCTCGATGGTGGCAGTACTTATAAATTGAACATACCAGCCAGTCCGCCGGTTAAACTATATTGGTCGGCAGTCGTATACGATCGTACAACACATGCCTTTTTACGGGAAATGAAATGGTTCAGCCGTTCTTCCAATACACCCGGTTTGCAGAAGAATACGAATGACTCTATTGACATTTATTTCGGTCCCGAAGCGCCGGCAGGCAAAGAATCGAATTGGATTCCTACCAACAGGCAAAATCAATTTGAAGTGTTGTTCCGTTTTTATGGACCCGAAGAAGCATTGTTCAATAAAACATGGAAACTGCCGGATATAGAGAAAGTGTAACATGCGGGAACTGATTGAAAATATAAAGGGAACCCTGGATGCATGGGGCGAGTTGACAGAAGTATTGCTGAATGCCATTTCGTTAATATGTATTATCGTGGGTATTATCATTTCATTGAGCCGTAGCATACAACAACGGAAACACCAGCCCGGCGTGCATCCCATGCATTCTTATTTCAGAAAGGTATTTGGCGGCTGGTTGGTGGTTGCGCTGGAAATTCAACTGGCGGCGGATATTGTAGGCACCATTGTTTCACCTACCAATGCACATTTAATTGAACTGGGCGCTATTGCGGTGATACGAACGTTCCTGAACTATTTCCTGAGTAAAGAACTTAAAGAAGAACCGGAATATGGAAAAAGACTTCTCGCACAAAAACCTGCAGGGCGCGTCGTTCAGGAATAAAGACCTGACGCACGCACGGTTTGCTGACAGCGATTTGCGTGGGGCCGATTTCAGCGGCTCCAATTTGGATGGGGCCGATTTTACCCACGTAAAAACCGGGATAACTCCAGTGAATATGGTCTTGATCTTTCTTGCCGCGCTTATTGTGTCTTTATTTTCAGGATATATAGCAATGCTGGCAGGAAGCACCATTCAGCGAATGCTTAATTCAAATGAAGAAAATATAAGGACCGCCGGTATTACTACCATTGTTATTGCCCTGCTGTTTATCGTGTACTCGTGGTGGAAAGGAGTGGGCCATGCCATCAGGCAGCTTGTTATCCCAACAACTATTGCTGCGTTGATAGTTGGTTTTATCGCCATTTCTTCAGGGCTTGGAACCGGAAAGGGTATGTTGTATCTTATTCTTGCATTGATCCTGGTGGCAGTAATGTTTGTGGTGGGAACCGTGGCAAGGGCAACCGCGGGTTCGTTATCGGGTATATTGTTTTGGATAGTGGCCTTGTCTGGCGCCTTTTTTGGCAAAAGTATAGGGGGCGGTATTGGTACCACGCTCATGGCCATTGGGTGCGCCATGATCAGCAAAAAAGCATTAAAAGGGGCGCCCGGATTTGAGTCGTTAAGAAGGGTTGCCGGATATATAACCCGGAAATTTGGCACCTCATTTAGAAACTCCCACCTGGCCGATGCTAATTTCTCCCGCTCAAACCTTCACAACTCCGATTTTTCTGATGTAGATACAACCGTTGTTCACTGGGGCAATTCGAAAAAGATAAATTGTATTTCAAATGAAACCTTAATGGCTTGATCAGTCATTTTTAAAAATATTGAAATGGAAGAAGATCAGAATAAAGACATTCCCAAATCGGGTAATCTCGAAAACGACAAGGTCACCGATATCCAAAAGAAGATAGAGGAAAAGATAACAGAAGACGAGTCATTGGGCGGAGAGGCATTATCCGGTGAACTGTCGAAGGACAGGACACACATGTCAGAACACAGGACCCGGATGTCGGAACACCGTACAGGGCTATCAGAACATCGGACTGAATTGTCTGAACATCGTACCGATTTGTCAGACACAAGAACCGACCTGTCTTACCAAAGAACTGCTCTTTCTTATGAACGTACACTGATGTCGTGGATAAGAACGGCTATCTCATTGATCTCTTTTGGCTTCACCATCTATAAGGTTTTTGAGGAGTTGTATAAAGATGAAACGCATCCGCGTCTGCTGTCACCCCGCAAGGTGGGAATGCTGATGATCCTATTCGGGTTTATAGGTTTATTGTTTGCCCAGATCCAACACAACATTGCGTATAAAAAATTAAAGGCAGAATATCCCCAGATCCAAAAATCGCTTTCATCGGTATTGAGTGTATTGATACTCGTATTTGGATTGATCTTATTTCTTGCCGCGTTGTTCAGACAGTGAAAAAAGGACCCGTTTGGCTGGGCCCTTTCCTTTTTGAGTTTATTAATGCACCATTTCCGCCATGCCTACACCTAATGCGGCCCGTTCAATGCTGGCTGCAAAGAGCGGTGTTTCTGAGCGGTTATGGTTGATGGAATGTGGCTGCCGCTGCGCTTTGAATGCCTCATAAGAAATACCCTGGCGATCGAGGCCCTTCATCATTTCATCAGTTGCATGAGAGATCACCCGGTTGGTAAATTCGCATTGATTGGAACCGATGGCCTTTACACTAAGTTCCCAATGAACATGTAAGGTTAGCCGGCCTGTTGGACTGAACACATCTGAAAAAGACGTGAGTATAAGATGATGTGGTTCCGAAAGCTCTTCCTGGTAATGCTGCACCATAGGGCTGCCGCCGATCACTTCTACATTGATCGACATCCGGCGGCCATCGGCACCTACTGTTTTTGCTGCGGAAATATGCGCCGGTGAACAACTCTGGTATTCCGCTTCCGACAGGTTGAATGCCCATTCGGGTATATTGATACTTTCAATAGGTGCATTGATAACAGCGGTAAAGCTGGAATCAACTAACTGATCTGCAATTTTCATATAATGAGTTTTTGATTATTTGTAATCGGCTTCATGAACTTTCAATACTGTTTCCTTCAGCATGCCAATCAATTCTTCGGAGGTAAGAATAGCATGCGCATAAGCAGGGCCATTGATGTCATGCGCTGCATGCATGTTTTCCCAGTTGTTGGCAGCAGTAGCGTCTTTCACCAGGGTCACATGATAACCCAGCTCCATCCCGAACCGACCGGTAGCTTCAATACAGGTATTGGCAATCATGCCTATGAGAATGATCCGGTCAATGTCGAGCTGTTTTAATTGTTCGTCGAGGTCGGTATTGGCAAACCCGCTCGATGACCAGTGTTCCTTGATGATGATATCATCGGGCTGCGGTTGAAAGCTTTCATGGAATTGTCCACCCCAGCTGTCTTTGGCAAAAACCTGCCGCTCTTTGGTGGAGAGCTGCAACATAGTAGGGTATTTCCATTTGTTGAAATCAGTAGGTTCTGAACGATGGTGCGGAACGTAGAAGATCTTTATTTGCAACTCGCGTGCTGTTCGAATGATGCGGGCCATATTTTCGAGCAGTTTTACGCCCTCTATAACCTCTTTTGATTTGTTATAGGACTTACCATCAGGGTGTAAAAAATCATTATAAGGATCAATCAGCAGGATCCCGGTTCGCGCTGCTTTATAGCTACCATAGTGCGCGAAAGCCCTTGTATTAAATGTATCCATAGCATTTAATATTTTAGGTTGGAGAATTATGTATATAGGGTGGGCGTGTATTTACACGAAAGGCGGCTTCAAGAGGAAAGTAAGTTAGTCTAAATGGTCCATTGGCCAATATTTTGGAGCTGGGATACAAATATAATGTGTTTCAGCAAACCTTTGAAGTCTATATATCTTTCTATCTTTATTGTAACCATAAAGAATAAGCCATGAAAAATCCATTTGTGCTCATTAATATTTTTACAGTTACTCCTGATGATCAGCGACGCCTGATCGACCTGCTTACCAAAGCAACAGGTGAAACGATAAAACACATGGACGGGTTTATTACATCAACGCTGCACAGGAGTATCGACGGAACAAAAGTTACCATGTATGCCCAATGGGAAAGCCGGGAAAAGTATGAAGCCATGCGGCGGAATGCGACTGCCTCACCCTATCTGGAAGAGGCGCTCAGCTTCGCAAAATTTGAAATGGGCGCGTATGAGGTTGTTGAAATATTTAAAAAAGCATAGCTAGGGGACTTTCCTTTTATGCAGTTCTTCCCAAAGCGATTGTTCTGATGCCTCGAAAAGGGTAGTCACAGATGCCTGCACCAGTAACCAGCTTCCTTCTTCCATTTCAGCTTCCAGTTCATGCGCATCCCAGCCGCTGTAACCAATAAACAACCTGATATTATTTTCTGCATTGGCGGCGGTGTTGAGGTATTGAACGGCCTGTTTAAAATTTCCCCCCATAATAACACCATCGGCCACCGGGGTGCCTTCCCCGATAATACCAGGCAGGCGGTGAATGAAAAAAAGCTTTTCTCTTTCTACCGGCCCGCCTTCATACAGGGGAAAGGACCTGCTGTGCCGAAACTCCGTCAACTCATTAAACTTCCGCTCAAATACCTGGTTCATCACAAAGCCCAGCGCGCCTTTTTCGTTGTATTCAGTTATATAAATAACTACTTTATCAAAATATGGGTCTTCCAGCGAAGGAGCGCTGATGAGAATAGAGCCTGCCTGAAGAGATGGATTGGTCATAGATGATTGAGGGCACAAAGATGGAACCAAAATTTCACACATTTTAACATTTGTTGGGTCCTCCGGGGCAATTTGTACAGATTTATATCCTGAATATTCATGGAAAGCGTGCACGACAATTGGGAATGCAGTGGGGAATGAGCCCTTTGTATTTTTTGAAAAGCCGGTTCAGGTTAACGAAAGCTAATGCCTTCATTTACAGTTCAAAATATAGGTGTCCTGATGCAACCTTTTTATTTTTCCAGCCCTCTATTATGCATTATTTTAGCAAACAATCTTACAAAATGATGAAACGCCTGCCATTTATTGTTTTATTGACATTTGCCTTGCCTGTCCTTTGTTTGGCACAGGCCGATAGTAGCGCAAAGGCTGCAGCTGCTTTAGCCAAATCCAATACAGAAGTGGAGAAAAAAGCGGCAGAATGGTCGGCCGGTTTAAAACTGTCTGATGCCGAAAAAGAAAAACGCGTAACAGCCGCAGTTACCACCCATTTGAAAACCATTCGCGACTGGAACAATTCGCATCCGGCCAGTACGGTACCTGCCGGTATTAACCCTGCCACTGGTAATAAGTTGTCCGATATGGACCGCCAGATCATTGCCAATTCTGCCCTGCCTGCTTCGGTGCATAAAGACCTGATGGATGCCCTGAACAAGGACCTTACTCCTGAGCAGGTGGAATACATATTAGATCAATACACCATTGGCAAAGTGGCCTTTACCATGAAAGGGTACAAGGCGATCGTGACCGACCTGAAACCAGAAGAGGAAAGCAAAATTCTGGAGTATTTGAAACAGGCCCGTGAGCAGGCGATCGACTATAAAAGTATCAAACAGGTGTCTGCCATTTTCGAGATCTACAAAACTAAATGCGAGCAGTACCTGAACAGCAATGGCCGTAACTGGCACGACCTGTTCAAAGCTTATGTGGCTAAGGTAAAAGCTGAAAAAGCAGCTGCCGGTAAGAAATAAAGAGTGACTATATTTTGAAGAAGGTGGCTTCTAAGTAACGACTACCTTCTTCTTTTAAAACTTTACGAAGTAAGAGGTAGGAAGTAGGAAATTCGCGAGCTTCTTACTTCTTACCTCTTACTTCCTACTTCTTACTTCCTGCCTCGTTAACACTTTAACCTCTTCTCTTTTTTTATTGATATTTTATTTCACCATATTTCCCGGCATGAAAATCCCGGTAGGCCGCTGCAATCTCTTGTTGGGTATTCATTACAAAAGGGCCATAGGAAACAATGGGTTCTTGATAGGGTTCACCCCCAAATAAAATGATATCGGCAGGGGACTGACCCATATTGCTGAGTTCAATTTCTCCTTCCTCATTATCAAACAATAGAAAATCGCCCCCTACATATTCCGTATTATTTACTACGGCGCCCTGTAAAGGGAAGAAAGCAGCATATTCCCATTCAGATTTTGTATCAATTGTAAAATGACTGCCTGCGTTCAGTTGAATATGATATAATAATTGCCCGGAATAAGAAGGGATCGCTGATACCAGGTTTTCATATTCCCCGGCAATCACTTTTATCCAGCCTGCATGGGCGGGTAATAGTTGTTTGGGTACATCGCCTGCCTGTACTGGTAAATAAGCAGGCCCTGTTGCTTTTTGAGCGGCGGGCAAATTGATCCAGAATTGCATGGCATGCGTTAACAGGTCATTGGCTTCCACGTCCACATTTACAGCTTCGTCGTGGATAATGCCATTACCGGCTTTCATCCATTGCGCACCGCCCGATCTTACTTTGGCGTGATGGCCTGCGCTGTCAAAATGATCGGCTTCCCCATTAATGATATAGGTAAGCGTAGCGATCCCCCGGTGCGGATGCGCCCCGGTTCCATCTACTTTCTTAACAGCTGCGTTGGGGGAATGCGTGGCGGGCATCAGGTGATCGAGAAAAACAAACGGCCCTACAGCATCTGCATAGCGGTTAGGTAAAATGCGATTGATCTTGTATTCGCCTATATCGGCCCGGTGGCCTTGCGATGTAAAAATGATCTTCTTTTTCATTGTATAACTTCTTTACACCACAAAGTTGCAACCGTACGGGCCCGGGAAACGATGATCTATGTCACAAAATATGTGGGGTGCTATTTCCTGGCAGCGTGACTGCGCAGGCGGCTGAGCGTTTCCCGGGTAATGCCCAGGTAGGAGGCAATGAGGTGCTGGGGAAAGCGTTGCAGGAATTCCGGGTAGGTTTGAACCAGTTCTGCATAACGTTCTTCAGCCGACAGGCTGATGGAAGAAACCCTTCGTTGGGCGGCGATGGCGAAATTTTCGTCCATCTTTTTGGCCATTTCATTGATGGCAGGTATCAGGCTTAATTTGTCCAGGAAATCGGCCCTGGTAAGTGTTAACAATTCGCAATCTTCCCATGCATCTATATAGTAGCGGGAAGGTGTAAGCATAATATAGCTTTCCCGGTCAGATACCCACCAGTTTTCAATAGAGAGGCGTAAAATATGTTCTACCCCTTTGTCATCAACGCGGTATTGCCGCATGGCACCTTTTACGATGAAGGCAGAATATTTGCACACTTCCCCTTCCTTCAAAAAGAACTGCCGCTTTTTTATTTGCCTGGGAACAAATACTGCTTTGATCACTTCGATCTCGGTATCGGTGAGCGGCGTTGCGGAATGTTCCCTGATATAGGAAAGTAGTGTTTCGTGCATTGAAACAAATATAAACGATCTGTAGTACTTTGTGTAAATATGAAGATCATCATTATCGGCGCTACTTCCGGCATGGGCCGGGAACTGGCTCAGCAATACCTGTCATTGGGCCATGCCGTAGCCATTACCGGCAGGCGGGCCGAATTGTTACTGGAATTGAAAAAGCAATATCCAACACTGCATACCGATTGTTTTGATGTACAGACCGCTCATATAGAAGAAAGGCTGCAATCGATGATAAACCAGCTGGGTGGTCTCGATCTGTTGATCTATAGTGCAGGTTATGGTGATCCTTCCACCGAATTGATAGCACAAACCGAAATAGATTCCACCACCACCAATGTGATGGGTTTTGTAAAAACAGCCGCCTATACGTTTAATTATTTCCTGAAACAGGGCCATGGCCAGCTGGCGGTGATCTCCTCCGTTGCAGCGCTTAGGGGTAATAGCTGGACGCCCGCCTACAGTGCCAGCAAAGCCTATGTAAGTAATTATGCCGAAGGACTGAATATAAAAGCGCAAAAGCTACAGTCCAATATTGTGGTAACGGATATCAGGCCGGGTTTTGTAAAAACCAAAATGGCTAAAGGAAATGGACAGTTCTGGGTGGCAGAAGTTCCTACCGCGGCACAACAGATCAGGGCGGCCATAGCGGTAAAAAAGCGGGTAGCCTACATTACCAAACGCTGGGCGCTTATTGCTTTCATTATGAAAAGACTCCCGTATTGGATGTACAAAAGAATAGGGTGAGGGTACCCTTTCTTTCCTCAATTACTGGTGTTGACAGCGGAACGGGTGGAATCACTTACTTCAAATGGGTGATCCTGCTTCCACATGGCAATAAAGGACTGCCCACATGACTTGATGTAAGAATAATAATCGTAGTCTGTTTCAAAACTCTGGATCGTTTCATACGTGGGCCGGTATTCCACCATAAATGAATCCAGCGCGGGTGAGGTAAGTCCGGTTATGCGCCTTACCAGGGCCTTGTTGAAGCGATGGTCAACATATTTATCCTGTTCCTGTCTGATCAGGAAACCCCGGAAACGCTCCAGTCTTTTGATCCTTTTGGCATTGAATATGGCTTCAAAACTAACTCCAACGCCAAAACCGCCAGGTGTGGTAAGATACTCAGACTCATAGTCAAAGATCTTTTTATTTTCCAGGCGGTTGGCCAGTGAGTCCATGTGGTAACTGGGCGGTTTAACATATACGGAGGGCAACATGTCAACCGAAACGGGCAAACTGATGTCCAGCGGCTGATCGGGCTGCAATCTGTTCACCAGGAACTTTTCGGTACTTTTCCCGAGGTACGAAAAGTAAATGGAGTCGCTATTGGGCACTTTTAGCGAGTAGTGCCCAAGTGTATCAGTAATGGTGCCGATGCCGGAAGTGCTCAGCACGCTTACGTTGGGTACGCCAAAACGGGCCTGTTTATCATACACGGTACCTTTGATCACTACCTGGGCAACGGAAAGGCGGCAAAGCAGGATCAAAAAAAGCAATAATATATTTCCACGAAAAATTTTAATACGCATCATTCTTGCCTGATTTAAAAGGCATTAGTTTCTGGTCGGAAGTTTTTTCTGGGTGGTGTGCTGTAAAAATAAAAATTTCCTGGAAATATTTGGCAGATTAGATAAAATGGATGTTTTTATAGACGAAACCTTAATTAAACGAGTCCCTGTACTCCAACGGCGAAATGGTCGTCTTCTTTTTAAATAACCTGTTTAACGATTGCGGGCGTTCAAACCCCAATTGGCAGGCAATCTCCGCTACAGACAAATTCGAGGTACTGAGCAGGGCCCTGGCCATTTCGATCACCTTATTTTGAATATGGTTCTGTGCGCTTTGTTTGGTTGAAATGCGCAGCATATCACTCAAATAATTAGCCGAAATATGCAGGTGGTCTGCAAAATACTGAACAGTTGGTAACCCATTGTGCCTGATGACTCAAAATAAGGGCGGTGCACAGGCGGGAATGTGGCTCAATTACTGCTCGTTGTTTCCAAATCCGGGATACCGAATAGGGGCATACGACATTTTTGTGTTTTAATAATATAATTATGGCTGCGCACGTTGATATTAAGTACCACCAAAAAGAAAAATGAATTGGCGCCGGTTATTGCCGGGGATGTTTCTGCGTGGGTCATCGGGAAGTGTCCATCAGGAGCCACTCCCCGGCGCTAACCGGCAACAAAAAAGCCTCCCGGAGTATGGGAGGCTAACTTATTAAAGCGCTTAGTTAAGCGGCAGATCTTATTTGAATTTTATTTCCCGCACGTCTGTCAGTGGCGGATCTTTTATATCAACTCCTTCGAATGCTTCATTGGCATTATTCAACGGGTCATGGTCAGAAAGGAACCCGAAAGACAGTCCGGTCAGGTTTTCGATCTTTTTTATCGACAGCTGGGCCGTTTCGAACTCACCAAATACGAATTCCTCTTCTGGTAAATGGTCTTTCTGCGACATCCTGTAACCGGTGGCGCTCAGTTCTCCGGTTTCATCATGAATAAATGCAATTACCTTCCAGAATTCAACAGGCACTTTCACGCCGAATTTTACGGGATCGTTTGATTTAAGAATAGGCCCGGTGAATACAGAAATACGCATTTTATCATCACGTGCATGTTGCAAAGCATAATTTTCAAGTGCCAGCCAAACGGGTGCATTGAAAGTTTGCATTTGAGGGGTAACGTTAGTGACCGTCATGGAATCCGCATTGCCGAGTGATTTTGCGGTTGTATTACCCCATACAGGGTCTTCGCGGCGGGTCATATGTCCCCGGCTGAACTTCGGGGGCGCTCCATAACATTCCTTGATGATTTGCGCCTCTTTTGGAATTCTTGGGTCCAGTCGCCAGGGCACCCGGTCAAGTCCACCCGTTGCAGTACGGCCATCTACGTTGCAGGCACTGAAAATACACATGCGACGGGCCTTGCTCATGGAAACGGAGAAATGTTCGTACCGTAACACATGGTCTTCATTACCCTTATTGGTATAGGTAAGCAGATCGTTTTTCCTGCGTTCGCTATTAGCTTCGGGTAATGGCACTTCAAAGCCATCGCCAAGGAAATCTTCTTTATAACCTTCCCGGTCGTCAAAATCTTCTGCCCGGCCTTCCATGATCAATTCATCGTTGTCTATTTCATCAGCCGACTTTACATGCGTTGCTGCAGATGCTGTATTAACGGGTGCCTGCGTTTGGGCAACGATGGACGGTTGTCCAATGGAAACCGTGATCTGAAGGGGTATCGTGAACGTACATTGGTTGTCCTGTTTATTGTTTGTTGGTGGGGCAGCTTGCAGATCAGTTTTTGATACAGTTGTTTCGGAAGCCGGGCTTTGGTTAGGTTTAACCGGTTTGCCATTGGAAGCGGCGGCCAGCTTTCCATTGCCGTTACTGCCCGGCAGTTTGGTGACCCTGCTCAGCACCTCCCTGACAATTTTTGCCGGTACCGCAAAATTCGATTCCATGAAACGCCCTGCAAAGTGAAGGCCTACAATACCGCCTGTTCCCAGGTCAACCACTGCACCGCCTGAACATCCGCCTAAAGTGGAACAATCGTGCAATAGCCTGGCTGGCTGTACACCAGTGATCTTGCCCGGAGCAAGCCGTTTCTTATCATAAACATTGCCAAAAAGCCTTTCCATTAGTGCCACATCGGGCATCCGGCTGTCTTTTGCGGGATAGCCTATTACCGCCACATTCGAATCTGCAGAAATGGTATCGGTGCTGAGCAATAACTCGGATGGTAAAATGCCCTGTGTTTGATCCACCAGCAAAAAAGCAATGTCTGGCCCTGGCTCAGGCTCGATGTGTAATATCTTTTGTACTTTAAAAAGCGCCTTAGCCGGGTTGTTGTCTTCTTGCAGCAGATCGATGGAGCTGCCCATCTTTTGACCGGTTGCATTCAGGCGAAAATCAAATTCAAAGCCAGTGCTTTTGCCAAATATTTCTGCCACATGCCGGTTGGTTACAATAATATTTTTGTCAACCAGCCAGCCGGTGCCCAGCCAGTCATATATAGGGTGATTGGCCACTTCCACGCGGCCAACGGAAGGGATTACTCCGGCCAGTGTACTTCTGGCATTAATAAGCCGTTCTCGCCATATTTCGCTTTCAGGATCCGTGAACGTCAATTCTGCATCATTATGAAAGATGGTTAGAACCGGACGCCCGACCGGAAGGATGACGGCTTCCGTAAAATCATCCAGCGGCATTGATTCTACAAATGATTCATTTACAGTTTCAAGTATCTGGGGAGCAAGCGATCGGGCTTTGGTCAGTATGTTGGCATCCTTTCGTTTGCTTTTAAGTTCTTTGGAAAGTTGCTGGTCGTTGTTTTCGATGCTGGCAAGGAGCTTGCGCAGCCGGTTATCGATTTTTTCGATTGGCATAATGGTAAATTTTAAGGGGAGATGATATTCCTAAGGTAGGTAAATCCCAAAGAAGAAAATACCGTTTTAAAACGGTGTTTATGTTATCAAAAAAAGAAAAGTCTCCCGATGCATCGGGAGACTTTTCTTTTCAATTATTGTTGAATAGCTTAAAACTTGATCTGCAATTTCTGGCTTACCAGTTTGTCATCTTTGTAATACTCATACAGCCACTCTTCGTTTTTCTTGAAAACAACACCGGCTACGGCACCATTTTGTGCAATGTAATAATCGGGTTGTGAAGTTTTGAGCAATGACATCACTTTTTTGGGCGTTGTATCTATCAACTGAAATCCATTTGGGGTGACCTGGGCATATAAGGTGCCCGTGGCATCCGTAATGGCAGCTGAAGTGGCTACTGCTGCCGCAGGAGCAACCGCTACCGGAATGGCTGTGGCAGTTTGTGCGGGGGCTTGTGCGAATATAGTACCATCATATTGATAGGGCGCTGCTTTCAAAGTAGTATAGGCATCTCTCAATGCGCCGTCGTAGGCAACCGGAAATTCCTTTTCGCGGCTTTTGCCTTCTTTGCTTTTGAAAATCACATTACCCTGGCAATCCTTTAACAGGAGGGTAAGATTGGTAACAAAAAGCCCTTTTTTCTCGGCTACATCGGCCATCAGTGCACTGCACTTGTTGGCAGCCACATCCTGCGGGATCTGGCCATTGCTCATAAACGCAGTAAAGCCTTTTTCTTCCAGCAGGTCTCTTACTAAAGAGTTCAAACCATATTGATTTTCAGACTTGGAAAAGGAGAACTTTTCAGGTACAATTACATATTTGTAATTGTTGAGATTATTTTGTGCATGGGCGGTTACGGTAAATAATGCCAGCATCAGAAATACGGGTGCTTTCATAATATAACTTGCTTCGGGTTATGACGAATATAGGTAAAAGTAAAACAAGTTAAACACTTTCTTATTTTGAAGCCGGTATTACACACCAGATAGTATTGGCGGCATCATCGGCCACCAGCATATAATTTTTGGTGATGGCCACACTCATATATTTACCATACATACGGGTTACCGGGGAGGTATTTATTATCTCCCATACAATATGATGGCGTTCACTGCCTATTTTTCTACTTCCAAAGAAGCGTCGTTTACAACATTAAGGGCCGGTTTCTTTTTTAACAGGTTTATTTAAATATCCTCAAGCGGTTTCCTGTTGTAGCTTTTTGCTGAGGGCCTCTTCGAGCGCTTCCGGTAAGGTAGCGGAATCTTCATCGGTGTCTAATGCAGTCAGTCGCTTTAAGTCAGTGTCCCAGATAAATACATGTTGAGGCCCGCCATTAACGGTTACGTAATATCTCTGTTCATCATTATATGTAAATGCTTCTGCACTTACCAGGTAGGGAACATCATCTACCACCAGATCGTATGATTTGCGATTTGCTGGTTTCTTTTCCGTTGGGCGGTTGTCGGCGAATGCCTGTCCACCTTGTTTGTTTTTATCTCCACGTCCTGCCATAATATTGATTTTTATACGCTATTTCGCACATTAATTATGCCAGCCGGTATTGCCTTGCAGGCGCAACAATTCGTGGAATCAATTATCCAGGCCGGGGTTTGTTGAACATCATTGCCTCATTTAACAATCCAACAATGTTGGTAAACAGGGAATCATTTACTTTTGCCGCCATTAATTACAATACTATCTTATGGAATTTTCAAAGACCTACACGGCGAAAGACGAACACATCGATTTTCAGAATATCATGGATGGATTATATTATCCATTTTATATGGAGTGGTGCCGGCACGATTACATTAAAGAAGTACTCGGTTTTGATTTTATAAAGGAAGCAGAGAACGGGGTGAATATGGTGTTATCGAAATACACCCTGCAGTTCGTACGGTCATTGAAAAAGGGCGATGAATTCATTGTTACCTGCAGCCCCATGGTAGATAAAACCAATAAATCGGTCCTGCATTTTAAACAAACCATTCTGTTGAATAATAAAGTGGTAACAAAGGCTGTATTCTCCGGAACCTGCGTAGGCGCCAATGGCCGGCCCTTTTTACCCGAAAATTTGCTCGATAAACTGGCCGATGCACCTGAATGGGATGGACAATTATAGAAAACTGGTGAAAATCTGCGTTTTTTTAGTTGCTAAAACGCGTTGGCTACCAATAGGAAAATGGGTTTAAACCCTTGTTGGACACGGTTTTGCAAATTTTTTGCAGTCTTTGCCATCATAAAACCGGCAAAAAGCTGGTTAGGAACGCGCCCGGTCTCGCTGTACTTTTACATCATCAACAACGGTAGCAGAGTAAAGAGAAGAAGAAAATGAGCAGCTACCACGAAGCTTAAAGCTTCACACGAATTAGATCTATCTTTTTTTTCATATGGCAAGCAATCGTTAGAGGTCGTCTGTTTCTACAGAGGACTTTTTTCTTTTATAGCCCTTCCCCGGAACCGGTTTTTGAGGGGGACACATTAAATTCCTGTTTGTAGCTTCTGGAAAAATGGCTCAGATCTTCGAAGCCCAGCGAGAGATAGATGTCTGAGGGTTTTTTATTTTCTTTCAGTAATTGACTGGCGGCCTGCAACCTTCTTTTACGGAGCCAGGTATTGGCTGTCATGCCGAATTCCTTTTTAAAATCTCTTTGGAAAGTGGAGAGGCTGCGACCCGATAATTCTGCGAACTTACTGATGGGAATATTGAATCTAAAATTCCTTTCCATGAAAACAACCAGATCAAGTTTGATATATTGATCTGGCTGAAACATCCATTTAAAATGATACGGATCCTGTTCAATAATCGCTTATATTGTTTCGTTTAATTTACTTCTTAACAGCGCAGGACCTGGCTGATAATTGTTTGTGTGATAGCTTAGCAATGATTCCAGTAAGCCCTGCATGGCAGGTTTGGGTTGAAGCACAATAACGGATGGATGGTTGTCTGTGTCATTTACAAAAGAGGGTAGATCCTTTGACACTAAATAATCCTGCAACAGTTCAGGAGAAAGCACCACAAAGATAATTTGATAACGGCCTCCTTTATTAGAAGGCCGTTTTTCGCACTTAACCAGGTAGTTCTTTCGGATCAAAAACGTATCTCCTTTAACATAAATTTTTTCGCCTTCGATGTCCTGCATTTTCAGTTCACCGTCAATGATGTGACAAAGGACATGTGCGTGAATGCATTCCTCTTGCGAATGATGTGATTCGGTGTCTGAATGATAGGTTATTGCTCCGTCCAACTTCAACATACCTGTTTTATTTACAAGGGCTGATCTGATGGCCTGATGATCAGATCATTTACCGCAACGTTTCCTGGCTGACTGATGGCATAAATAAAAGCATCTGCAATGGCGTCTGCATCGAGCCTTGTCCATTTACCGTAGCTGCTGAGCATGGAAAATACTTTTTCGCTGGTAATGTCATGTCCAAGTTCTGTTGTAACTGATCCGGGATAGATCGTCGTTACTTTGACCTTGCCTGCTACTTCCTGTCGCAGGGTATCCATTATTGCCCTTACTGCAAATTTAGTGCATCCGTATACTCCGCCGGAAGGAAATGTTTTCAGTCCACCAACTGACGAGGTTGTAACGATGTGACCAGAACCATTTGACAGCATGGTTGGCAATACAGCATGGATGCCATAAAGCACTCCTTTGATATTAATGTCGATCATGCGTTCCCATTCATCTACCTTTCCTTCTTCAAAAAATGACAAAGGCATAATGGCTGCATTGTTCCATAACACATCAACCTTTCCAAATTGGTTGATGGCGCCTGAAACTACGAGGTTAATCTCTTCCCGTCCGTTCCGGATAGTTTTTTTGCAGCTGCCGCTCCTATTCCGCTGCTTGCGCCTGTAATTACAATAACCTTGTTAGTTAAATTTTCCATGCATTTTTTTCAGCAAATTTCCATTTCTGCCAATCCTGTTGTTAGACCAGGGTGGTCAATTTGCTTGTCTGAAATGGTCAAAACACAACAGCTACTTTAAGTAAAAGAAAGAGGGCCCCTGCCAACTGGCGGGAGCCCTCTTTCTTCTATAATAATGCCTTTATTCTTCGTGAGCCAATTTGATACAGGCTTCCAATTCTGCTAAGAAAATGGCTGCTCGATGGTGCCGCCAGTACCAGCCGGTTCTTCTGTTGTGCCAGTTCCCAGGCCATCGCCTTGCCAACACCGCTGGATGCGCCCGTGATCACAATGGTTTTAGGGAGTTTTTCCTGCTGGCTGTTCATAAGCTTTTTCCTATTTTGCTTCAAGAAATACGCCAGGCGGCGCCATCGAACAAAAGGCTTCCCAGGGTGTTATATACATAGTCATATTAATTTAAATATTTATTTTACAGCATGAATAGTTGGAAAAGAGTGGAGGAGATAGAAGATTTCTATACCCTTTTGGAAAATTCGGCAACAAAACCTCAGATCATCTTCAAAGACAGCACTACCTGTGGCATCAGCGCCCATGCAAAACACCGCTTGAAAGAGGGTTACGGGCAACTGGAAGGCAAGGTTGACTTCAATTACCTCGATTTACTGAGCTTTCGGCCTATTTCTAACCTGATAGCCAAGGAGTTAAAGGTTACCCATCAGTCGCCCCAGATCATTGTGTTGAAAGACAAACAAGTGGTGTACACCTCTTCGCATCATGCTATAGATCCGGCAGTTATAGCTCGTCATTTGTCGTAATTTTTACGACATTTGCCCTTTTCAATTACTATGAAGGTATGCATTGCTGAAAAGCCAAGCGTGGCCAGAGACATTGCAGCAGTTATTGGCGCCAAACAGAAAAAGGATGGTTATTTAGAGGGCAACGGGTACCAGGTAACCTGGACCTTTGGGCATTTTTGTACCCTGAAGGAACCCCATGATTATACCGATCAGTGGAAATACTGGCGCCTGGAAGACCTGCCCATGATCCCGTCAAACTTTGGCATCAAACTCATTCCCAACGATGGCGTACAAAAGCAATTCAAGGTCATAGAACAACTGGTACAGGGATGTGAAGAAGTGATCAACTGTGGTGACGCCGGCCAGGAAGGGGAACTGATCCAACGCTGGGTTTTGCTCAAAGCCCAATGCAATGCGCCCGTTAAAAGGCTATGGATCTCCTCCCTGACAGAAGATGCCATCCGCGAAGGTTTCAATAAGCTAAAAGATTCCACTCAATACGATAATTTATACGCAGCAGGCAGCGCCCGTGCTATTGGCGACTGGTTGCTGGGCATGAACGCCACCCGCCTGTTCACCAAGAAATTTGCCTCCGGTAAAACCGTTCTGTCTATTGGCAGGGTGCAAACGCCCACACTGGCGATGATTGTGGCGCGGCAGAAAGAGATCAACGCCTTTGTTTCAGAAGAATACTGGGAGTTAAAAACAATCTACCGCGAGGTGGAATTCACGGCTACCATAGACCGCATCAAGGTGCTTGACCGGGCAGAGAAAGGCCTGGCCTATTTGAAAGAACACCCCTTCGAGATCACCTCATTTGAAAAGAAAGAAGGGAAAGAAGGCAATCCCCGTTTGTTCGACCTGACGGCCCTGCAGGTGGAAGCCAACAAAAAATTTGCTTATTCTGCAGATGATACCCTGAAATATATTCAGAGCCTGTACGAGAAGAAAATGGTCACATACCCCAGGGTTGATACCACCTATCTCTCGGAAGACCTGCATCCCAAAATAGAAGGCATCATGCGCGACCTGACGCCTTATGCGGCTTTAACGGCGCCCATTCTGGCTAATCCCATTCCCAAATTAAAAACAGTTTTCGACGATAAGAAGGTGACCGATCACCATGCCATCATTCCTACAGGCGTATATCCTTCCAATCTTTCCCCTGAGGAGAAACGTATTTATGACCTGGTGGCACGCCGGTTCATTGCAGCGTTCTACCCTGAATGTAAGATCAGCAACACCACCGTATTGGGCAAAGTAGGACAGGTGCCTTTTAAAGTAACCGGTAAACAAATTCTGGAATTAGGCTGGCGGGAAGTGTATGCCAATGATGTAAAAACAGAGAAAGAAAAAGAAGAAGAGGAAGAAAAGGTGTTGCCCCTGTTTGTGGTAGGGGAGAGTGGTCCGCATACGCCGCGGATCCATAAAGGAAAAACATCTCCACCCAAAGCTTATACCGAAGCTACGCTGTTGCGCGCTATGGAAACAGCCGGTAAACAGGTAGATGATGAAGAAATGCGCGAACTGATGAAAGACAATGGCATTGGCCGTCCTTCTACCCGCGCGAATATTATAGAAACGCTCTTCCGTCGCAAGTATATAGAGAAAAAGAAGAAAAATATTTACGCTACGCAAACCGGTATCGATTTGATAGATACCATCCAGACTGAATTGCTCAAGAGTCCCGAACTCACAGGGATCTGGGAACGTAAATTACGCCTCATAGAAAAAGGCGAATATCCAAAAGACACGTTCAAACAGGAGCTGATCCAAATGGTGATCGACCTTACGGTAGAAGTAAAAACGGCTACGTACAGATCGATTACTGTTGTGGAAGCGCAGCCGGAGAAAAAGGAAAAGGAATCTGCCGACAAACCTAAAAAAGAACCCAAACCCAAGGAGCCGAAAAAAGCAGTGACCATTGATGAACAGCAATGCCCCAAATGCAAATCGCATCCGTTGAAGAAAGGCAATACCGCTTACGGCTGCGCCAACTTCAAGGTCTGTGGTTTTAAAGTTCCTTTTGAAGTGTTTGGTAAAAAACTCACCGATAAACAAATCGCCGATCTGTTAACGAAGGGGAAAACAGGTAAGGCGAAAGGGTGGAAAGTTGCCGGCGCTGAGCAGGAAGGGAAATTGATTTTGAATGATGCTTTTGAGCTGGTGATAGAATAGCTACCTGATCTTTGCTAAACTTCCTGCATATTTACCGATAATTGCGTGGATCTCTTCCAGCTTAAATGGCTTGGAGATATAATCATTCATGCCCGATTCCAGGCATCGCTGCTTGTCTTCGTCCATGGCGTCGGCTGTTAATGCTATAATAGGAATATTATTATGGGTTGTTTTTAGTGCCCGGATATGCCTCGTGGCAGTAAAGCCGTCCATTACAGGCAAATTAACATCCATAAACACCATGGCGGGCATATGCTTTGTTACCATGTCAATAGCCTCTTTACCATTTCCGGCCTTTATTACTTCCAGTCCCATTTTTCGCAGCACTTCGGAGATCAATAACATATTCATTGGTTCATCTTCCACCACCAATATCCTGGTTATATCTGGTATGGTTTCAAACATTGGAAAAGGATCTTTATATCCGCTTTCAAAGGCAACAGGGGAGGTTGTATTGGCTACTTTGAAGGCCATACTGAATGTAAAGCTGCTGCCTTTACCGGGAACACTATCTACCGTTAAACGGCCGCCCATTAATTCTACCAGCCGTTTTGAAATAGTAAGCCCCAAACCGGTGCCTCCATACTTGCGGGTAGTTGAGTTATCTGCCTGGGTAAAGCTGTCAAAAATTGCATGGAGTTTGTTTTCAGGAATGCCAATGCCGGTATCTTTTACGGTGATATCGATGTCTATATACGTATTTCCATGGCTGTTGTAGATATAGTTCGGCTGCACCATTATCAATACCTCACCTTGTGAAGTAAATTTAACGGCATTACCTATTAAATTCGTCAATACCTGTTTTGTGCGAAGTGGATCGCCAATCAATTGCGAGGGAAGTGCCGGGTTTATTGAACAGACTACTTCCAGTTCTTTTTCTGCTGCTTTAATGGATAACATCTCTACGGTCTCTTCTACCAGCCCCGACAAATCAAAAGGTAATTCATCGATCAACATCTTACCGGCTTCAATTTTTGAAAAATCAAGAATGTCGTTAATGATGTTCAGCAGGTTGTACGCCGATTTGCTTACGTTCTTTAAATAATCACGTTGTGTTTTGGGCATATTTGTGGTCAATACCAGTTCGGTGAAGCCAATAATGCCATTCATGGGCGTACGCAATTCGTGGCTCATATTGGCCATGAAATCACTTTTTGCTTTGCTGGCTGCCTCCGCATTGTCTTTTGCTAAAATCAACTGCTGCTCCATTTGAATGCGCTCGATGGCGGCTCCGAAGGTAATGGCAAATGATTTAAGGATCGAGAATTCCGTTTCTGTCCATGATCTTTCGTAACAATTACTTAAAGCAACAAACCCCCAGAACCGGTCTTTTATAAAAATGGGAATGGCTGCCACTGAACCAATGTTCCTGTTTTCAAATATCCGTTTCAATGTAATGTCTTCTACATGCCTGGTAAAACGAAAATAAATGCCGTTATTTTTTAACACGTTGTAGACATGAGGCATCATATTGAAACTGTAATAAACCGGCGGCTGCGCCTCTATTCTGTCGGTACAGCTCGACCACCGCATAAAAGTGTCGGCATAGATAAGTCCGTCTTTTTCATTGTGGCGCATTTTATAAATATTAACCTGGTCAACATCGATGCCTTTGCCCAGTGAACGAATTGTTTTGCCAACGGCTTCGTCTAAGCGGTCATTGGAAATAAGTTCATGGGTAGCCTCGGTGACTGCCTGCATCAACTGGTCTTTTTTATACAGGTTGGCAGATGCCGTCGTCAATTCCTCTTCACTGGTTTTCAGTTTATCGCGCATAGCGATAAGTGCTTTTCCCAGCGTATCTTCTTCTCCAAGGGGGTGGAATGGAATTTCAAAATTTCTTTTTCCTATTTCATGGGCAAATAAACTGGTCACTTGCAGTTTTTCCGATAAATTGTTTACCGCTATAACCATTTCACCAATTTCATCAGTGGTAGTGTGATGGGTTAATTTGCAGGTGATGCCTTTTCCCATGTCATTCACAATGTCACGGATGCGATTTATAGGAGAAATGATCTTTTTGATCAGGTATACAGATTGCAGCCATCCAATCAGGATAAAGGTTGCGATCAGCGTAATGATAAATGTTCGCAGCCTTGTTCTGGCTTTTTCCAGGTTCTCGCTGGCGCGAAAATAAATCCTCCAGCCATGATTATGTATGTTCTGCAAGGAGTTTATGATAGCAACCGTTTGCGGCAGCACTTCGGCTTCCAGCTTTCGTTGAGCTTCCATTTTTACAACCGGGTCATTATAGTCTTTGAACGTCTGTAAGGAATTCATGATCTCCTTTTCTGCCCGCTCCAGCTGTTCATATCTTACAAACACCTTTTGCAGGCTGTCTGTTATACCTTGTTCTCCCCAAACTGTGGTATGACTAATTATCCTTTTCTTTAGAGAAATGTATTTAAAATCGTGGATTTTCCTGAGCAGCGCTTTGTCTTTTTCATTCGAGCGCAAAAACACCCAGTTGGTAGTGCACATTTTCGATTCCAGTACCAGCGCATTAAGATCATCTATGCCTTCTACAGATGGCAATACCTCATCAATGATCCTTTTCGATAATTTATGGTTATGCCTGAGGGTAATGATGGTTATGGCCCCATTGACAATAAATAAAAAGCCCATGAAATAAAAGCTCAGGGCTATCCTTCTTTTTATACTCAGTTTCATGGATCTCGGATAATGGATTCGGTACTTAGATCAGTAATTACAATACGTCGTAAGTACGCAATAAATTATACGAGGTACTGAGCGGGGATACAAATATTTTAAATTATATATAAATACCTATTTCTATTATTAAAAGAAAGCACTTAGTTGTTCAATTCCCTAATTATACTTCCGCTTCAACCACTCTTCCGGTACCGGAATAATGCAAATATTCATTGATTTATTATCTGCCGATAACATGGCCGATTGAATCTCTATCCGCGTACCATCCGAGCTCATCGTGGGGTGCGGATGATCGCCTGCAGTAGCTTTGTGGCCCGTGGAAAGCATGATCATTTCACCGGTATGCCGGTCGATCAAATAAATGCTGCGCGAGAAATCATCGCCTACTGCCCAGCGTCCATCAGCAGAGCCATGTACATGCCATAAACCACTGCCGCTTTTTGTTTGTCCGGCAATTACCATTTCTCTTGTTCTCAAATTCACAATGGCCAAACCCGTTGGCTTTTCACGTGTTCCGGAAGGGCCCCAGGCTGCTTCCTGACCGGGATTCACGCCATTCCACGCTGTACCTGCTGTGGTGTTATTGATCGTTTTGGGAATGTTGCGGTGACCCATGATCGCCATGGCTACTTCATCTTTGGTAATAACGGCTTCATGCGTTACCCATTCGTATTCCGATTCTGGATACAAAGGCCGCAGCCCTGTACCGTCGGCCATTACCGTCCAGGTTCGTTGGGGAGATTTACCACCGGTTTCCCAGCAGAAAACAATTTCACCGGGCACCCAGGGATTTGTTTGAATATGTCCTATTTGAAAGGGAACGGAAACTATATATTTGATGCCACCGGTGGTAAGGTTCATACCGGCCAGTCCCGATGGGCCGGCACCCATGTTACGCGGACCGAAATTACTTTCCAGTTTGGTGCCAGGCGCCAGGTGTTTGGCAGCTTCGGAATGGCTAACGCGAAAGTACACCTGGGTTTCATCTGCATCTAATCCCATATCTCCACCGCCATTCAGGGAATCTGAAATGGTTCCACATACACGTTGGTACACGGATGCTTTTTGCATATGGCCCGCTTTACTATCGGCAAATACCCTGGCCAGGTCGGTCTCAACTACCTGCAGGACGCCGTTTCTTTTGCTGGTATCTATTGGGTGCATGTAGTACAATTTCATCGATTTCCTGGCCACACACAACATACCCGTATAACCACCTTCTGTCACCTGAACCTGGTCGCCTGTTTTTTCATTCACCGCCAGTACCTCACCCTTTACACGACCGCTTCGGAAAATGAGCCATTGACCGTCGGCCGTCCATTGGTTATGGGTTTGATAAATTTTCGCATCCCCGGTGGGCGTACTTGTCAGGAAGGTAAGTTGAACGCCGGTGACCGGGTCTTTTATTACTTTTCGTTCTGAGGGAAATCTTTTACCAATTTGTGAAGAGGCGGAAAGCGATGTGGCAAATAATACAGCTACCAGTAAGGAAGTTTTCATTTTCATACAGCAATAGAATTAGAAAGCAAAAGCGAATCGTGTCAATCAAATATATTAGGTGTGCTCATGATAACCATCCTGCTGTGTGTGGTCTTTTATCAAATTTTAATTTTAATAAAGGTGTTTTTAACCCTTATATTCGTAATCAAAGGCAGAGGGCAAAGGGCAGAAGGCAGAGAGCCAAATTCACTATTGTTTTTTTACGCTTTTGAAAATAACGATGTATGCTGAAAACAACATTGCGGCCATTGGCAATAGGGATAAGTATGTGGGCAGTTACTGCGCAGGCCCAAACCGTAAAACCCTTTACGAACAGTGTAGGTATGAAAATGATCGGTGTGCAGAAAGGGACCTTTAACATGGGAGCTGAAACCTCTAAATTTCAGTTGGGGGAGGTTACTGTTTATTCCAAGGATGCGCCTTATTATGATGAGACACCGGTGCACGCCGTTACTATTACCGCTCCGTTTTATATTTCTGAAACAGAAGTTACCATCGGGCAATTCAGCCGGTTTAAAAAAGAATACAAGGGCAGCGATCATTTTAAACCGTACGTGTCTGGCATAAGCTGGAATGAAGCCAGTGAATTCTGTAAATGGTTAAGTAAAAAGGAAGGAAAAACCTATCGCCTGCCCACAGAGGCGGAATGGGAGTATGCCTGTCGGGCTGGCACGCAAACGCTGTTTTGGTCGGGCAATTCACTCCCCACTGACGATACCAATCCATGGGGAATAAAGAACATGCATTCGGGCGTAGCGGAATGGTGTTACGACTGGTATGGTGAATATTCCGAGGCGGCGCAAACAGATCCTGTTGGTTACACGGCAGGTTTGTCAAAAGTGATCCGGGGTGGGGCAGCGCATACTTCAGAACTCGAAGACAACTCGCCAGACTTTCATCCCATAACCGATGCGGCTTTTTACCGGGCTGCCAACCGGGCCAGTATGCAACCTGATTGTCCGGCCACAGGCACCGACCAGGTAACGCCGCATTTTGTTGGGTTCAGAATAGTACAGGGTGCCCTGCCAGTTACCCAGCCGTTACCTGTTACAGCCAGTTTTCCATTACAGGGTGTTAAGCAAAGCACCACGCAATTTGCACAACTGGGTCCTGATGCCACGCAACCCTATTTTAAAGCGCGCCAGGTGATGGCAAGTCCGCCCGATCTTACGTATCCCTGGGAAAATCAAGTGGCAGGACTACACCCGGCCAACCAGGGCAAAGTACACAGCAGCGGTTTTGTCGCCTGTCCGAATGGCGATCTTTTACTGGTTGGCTTTTCTTCTTCCCGGTTAAAAAGCGAATCGGCTTACAATACAACGATGGTGGTTACCCGCTTACGGGCAGGCGCTGAAGGCTGGGAAATGCCCGGGTTGTTTTATGACAGATCGAACATCAATGACCAGTCTGCCTTATTGTGGAATGACAATGGAACGCTATGGTTCTTTGGCGGCGGCAGGGGATTGGGTAACATTCCATTTGTATTTACCAAATCTACTGACAACGGTGCTACGTGGAGTGCATTGCAAACGCCAGTGATAAAAGGTGGGGTAGAACCATTTGCGCCCCAACCTATCAACAGCGCATTCCGGGCACCCGATGGCACCATCTACTTTGGCAGTGACGCCATTGATGCCAGCTCCTTTTTATGGGCCAGTAAAGACAATGGTAAAACCTGGTACGATACAAAGGGCAGAACCAAAGGGCGGCACACCACGTTCGTGATGCTGAAAGACAACCGCATCCTGGGTATGGGCGGAAAGAACTCCAACGTGGAAGGTTATATGCCGCAAACCTTTTCCAGCGACAATGGTAAAACCTGGTCAGGTAATACAAAATCTGCTTTTGCAGCACTCGGTAGCAACCAGCGGCCAGTGATCATGCGGTTAAAAAGCGGCCGGTTATTTTTTGCCGGTGATTACCAGGATATAAAAATGATGGATAATCCGCCCCCAAAAGACATTACTGACCGGGGTTCTTATGTAGCGCTGTCTGATGATGACGGCAAAACCTGGACCATCAAAAAACTCGAAATGGCACCTGAGCACAACGACTGGCATGGCGTGGTAAAAAGAGGCAGCAAACCACAACACGGTTTTGGTACCCTGGGGTATTGTGCCGCTACACAAACGCCCAATGGCGTCATTCACCTGATGACCTCAAAAGGAAAACCTTCCATGCACTTTGCCCTGAATGAAGCCTGGATCCTTTCCGGTTTTACAGGTGAAGTGAACCAGCAACCAGGCAACGATAGCAGTGGCATAAAACAGATAGAAGAGAAATACAGCAATGGAAAAACGCGGATAACATCAGGCGGCTTCCTGGGTAAAAATGGTTTTGTACTGCAGGGCAAAGAAGCCTGGTATTACGACAATGGCGTCAAACAATATGAGGCAACTTTTAATAAAGGCGTGCTGCAAGGAATGGAATCTTATTGGGATCGAGATGGAAAACTATTATGGACCCGCGATCATACACCTTATGGTACCACGGTATGGACAAACTATTGGTCAAACGGCGCGAAAAGATCAGTGTCTACCTGGTGGGGTTTAACAGCTACCGGCCCTGCCACTTCCTTTGACCGTGATGGAAAAGTGTTACACCAGATAATGTTCGATGAAGGAAGACGGGTGGTTACGGAAGCGAAGAGTGAGATACAGGAGTAGTTTACGGGATAAGTTTGGTTTTCGTTGTGTAAGTAGCTGTTGCAAGTTTCAGGTTCCAGGTTCCAGGGTGCCGGTTACCGGTAGCCGGGAGCGCGGCCATTGGTCTTGAGTCTGAAACCCGGAACCCGGAACCTGTCTTCTACAATGTATTCGCCACCTTCTGCGCCTGTGGCACCAGCGTAGTTAAACTGGCAATATCAATGGGCTTGCCGGTATCGATGCTGTTCCTGGCGGCAATACCTACCAGGCAGGCCAACGAACCATCCCGGCTGCCGGCCGATTGATGCAACGGGTCGCTTTCATTCATAAAGATCTGTTTGCGTAACCGCACATCACCACCGCCATGTCCGTCTTCATTATTGGGAATACGGAATACTTCTCTTTTACCGAAAGTGTGTGTCAGTTGGATCTCATCAAAGGCTTCTTCTTCCCAGGGTTGTTTTTCCTTGATCCAGGCATCGAGTTTACCTTTGGTGCCATTGAAAGAAATGCGATACCCTTCGTAAGGGGAATATGCCGTGAGGGAATAACTTACCTGCACCTGGTTGCTGTACATAATTTGTACGGCCATTTTATCAAAGATGTCGATGTCCTCTTTAAACACGCAGCCATCACGCATATAACCATCGTACTGTTCATTGGCGGCGTAAATATTCATCAGCCTTTTATTGGCCGTAAGATCAAAATAAAAATTGCATTTGCTTTTGTGTGGGCAGGGCCTGCAATGGGTATGGCGGAAGGGGCCATTCTTTCCATAAACATCCAGGTTGCCATAGGCAAACACCTGTTTGGGGTCACTGTCTATCCACCAGTTCAATAAATCGAAATGGTGCGATGCCTTGTGTACCAGCAGCGAACCGCTGTTTTTACGTAACCGGTGCCAGCGGCGGAAGTAATCGGCCCCATGGCTGGTATCGAGGTACCAGTGAAAGTCAACTGATTTAATGTCCCCCACAGCGCCGGCCCGTAGCAACTCGTAAATTTTTACGCGGTGTGGCGAATACCGGTAGTTAAAGGTAACCCGTACTTTTTTGCCGGTCCTTTTTTCGGCATCCAGAATTTGCTGGCATTTCATTTCGTCGGTGGTCATGGGTTTTTCGGTAATGATATTGGCGCCATACTCCATGCCTTTTACGATGAACTCGTTGTGTGTGCCGTCTACCGTGGTTACTATCAGCGTGTCGGGTTTTGTTTCCTTCATCATGGCATCAAAATCCGTATAGGTGGGGCAGTCTACCCTGAGTGCCTGTTTGGCGTATTCCACCCTGCCTTTATTGATATCACACAGGCCAACAAATTTTACATGTTCGGGAAATTCGGCTACTACCGGTTCGCCCCACATGCCGGTACCGCGGTGACCGGTCCCTATCATGGCTACGCGCATGGGTTTTATAGTTGGTGTGAAGGCTGCTTTTAGCGCACCGGGAATTAATAAGGCACTGGCTGCGGCGCCGGTTGTTTGTTGTATGAATTTCTTTCTATCCATCGTTAGTTGTTTGTTTTAATTATTCATATGAATGGTCCCTGGTGGCGCCAGGGTTATCAAGTCTGGAATGTCGTAATAATTTAGTACGCCTGTTATCACATAGGAATACCAGTTAAGTGCTGTTGGTTTTTGTAAAATGTCTTTGTAAGAAGACAGCCCGTTATACAGATACAATTGTTTAATGCGATTGTCCAACACAAGGGTATGCAAAGCCGGTAGGGTGAGCAACCCGGTTGCATGCATGGTTACCGGCAACGATTGCATGGTGCTGTCGGCTGTTGCAAAGTCAAGCAGATTTATCATGTCTGTTACCCGCTGCGCTACCAGGGAAGACCCAATGTGCAGGGCAATGGTTGCATTGCGGTATTCTTTGTTGTAATACCTTGTTTCGTTCAGGGAGGCAGGGTCTTCCAGTTCACCCGTGCCACTGATATCGCATATCAGGGTGATGTACCCCTGGCTGGCGTATTGTTGTAGTAAGGAGGTACTGTCTGCAATTTTCCGTTTGCCGCCATCATGTAACCAGATCAGTGTACCAACAGGTTGTACGGTTGGTTGTACAATAAGTACCGGCAGGGGCAGCTGGCCTTCCCGCCTCAGGATGGCTTTATTATAGGTAATACCCTGTTGCGTATATGCTGGCTTGTATTCTACATGCACGGGCGTATGAACCGTTTGTAGGCGCAGTAATGCCTGTATGCCTTTTACTATGCTTGTGCGGGGTTGTTGCAGAAACTGCTTCCGGTGGGGGGCGGTTTCCTCGAACAGGGCCTGGTTTTTTTGCGCCACACTGATCTCATTGGGGTAGGTGGTACTGACCTGTCCGGTTGAAGTGGCCTGCAATTGTTCCGGGGAGAGAATGGGTATGGGTGTTTCGCGCCGGAAGGTGCTATCATGGTACAACCATTTTTTGAACCAGCTGGCGGCGGCTTCTCTTTTTGGTAAGGAAAGCCCATGTCCGTCATCGTAGGCAAATAGTTTAAACCGTTCAGGACTTCCGATGGCCGTATATAACTGCTTCAGCTCATTACAGGCAGATAGCGTTCCTATGAAGTCGATGCTGTCAAACCGCCCGGCCAGGATCAACAGGGGCGTAGGAGCGGCTGCAGCCAGGTAATCGCTCATTTCCATCAAGGCAACGCCTTCGTTGGGCAACTCCACACATCCATCAGTGGGGCCATCGATATCATACATTCTTTCGCGCGACGACAGGTAGCTGCAAACCGCGATGGCCTTTATTCTTTTTTCAAATGCGGCGAAATAAATGGCCTGCATACCACCGCCCGAATTGCCAATACAACCGATGCGGGCTGAGTCGACATCAGGCCGCGTAATTAAATAATCGAGCCCGCGTTTGTTGTCCCATACCTGGTAAGCCGGAGTGGAAGTGCCAAAAAGATTACTGGTTTCATTCAACAATGTATGTTCTTTTTTGCCCGGTCGTTCGTGCCGGCTTTGTTCGGCTGTAGTTACCTGTAATCGTTCACCCTGTCCTAAGGGATCTATCACCAGTACCACAAAACCATTTTTAGCCAGCAGGCTGGCGGTTTGCTGATACGATGGGGTGAATTTGGCCGGATCTTCATGGCCGCATAAAAAAACAATGGCCGGATAAACGCCTTTGCGTTCCGGCCGGTATACATTGGCGGTTACATGGTGCTGGGGAAAACTTTCATATACTACTTTTTCAATGCTGTACCCTTCCTGCTTCACAATCCCGGTGATTACCGGGTTCAATGCGCCACCCACTGGCATTTGACCTAATAAACGAAGGCAGGCCGACCTTGCTGCTTTGCCATATGTAATCACACTTTGTGTTGAGATCGTTGCCTTGTTAAACCGGGTTCTTCTTTCGTCATACTGCCGGTGAGCCTTTTGCAACAGGTAATCGTGCAGGGAACCACTACTGCTCCAATCCATCACGGTGAACGATTGTTGCGCAAAAGTCATTATCGACGAAAGGGTACAGCAAAGAAAAAGTATCTTCTTCATGGCCAGCTTTAAGCTTTCACTACTTCGTGTTTTTTGATAAAATCCGGATCTATTTCAATGCCCAGTCCCGGCCCGGTTGGTACGGTTACCACGCCATCCTCCGGTACCAGTGACGAAGTTTTACATTCAAACGGGAAATCGAGTTTGAACGATTTGTATTCATGATAAGGGCCGGCATTGGGTATGGCGGAAATAAAATGCATCATATAAATATACCCGATGCTCGATACGTGCGGAATATGCAGTTTGCCCAGGGCTTCGGCCATTCGCGCTACCCGCATGGAGCGGATCATACCGCCAAAATAAAACATATCGGCCTGTACAATCTGTAAACCTTCATTGGCTATGAGCCAGCGAAAATTATGCATGCTGGGTTCCTGTTCACCCCCTGCAATAGGTATGTTCACCGCATCCGCTACCATTTTGGTTTCTTCGTACCAGTCGAACGGTACCGGTTCTTCATAGAAGTTATATTTGTATTGTTCCATGATCTTGCCGATTTTAATAGCTTCGGCCACATCGTAACTGCCATTGGCGTCTGCACTGATCACCATGTCGTCGCCAAAAGTTTTGCGCACCAGCGGGATCAGTTTTTCACTTCTGCCAACCGGGTATTCAAGATGGCTCATTCTGCCGCCCAGTTTGAATTTAATGGCTTTGGCTTTTGTTTTTGCCAGTTCGTCTTTCAGGTGTTCGATGGTGAGTTCGGCGGTAATGTCGCGTTCACTATTTGCCTGGTATACGGAGATCTTGTTTCGTTGCACCGTGCCCACCAGGTCGCCGAGGGTTTTATTGGCAATCCGGCCCATCATATCCAGGATGGCAAATTCAATAGTGGCCAGCGGCACCCAAATGGCCACGCTCTGCAGTTTATAATTACTTTCATACACGTATACCTGCTCCAATAGTGCTTCCAGGTCGCGGGCGTCTTTGCCAATAAAGAAAGGTTGCATGCGGTTTACGAAAATGGGATAGAGTGATTTCATCTGGCTGTCCTGGCCAAATGAATATCCCACTGCGCCGTCTTTGGAGCGTACCCGGCAGATATAACTTTTATTATAATGCAACAGTTCCAGCGTATCGATAATGACCGGGGTGCCGAACAATTCTTTTTTGAACACCGGCTTTTTCAACACGGCATCCAATTTGGCGTAATTAGCGTTGATGGTTGCTCTCGGATCTTTTGCGCCTGGTTTCTTTGAGGTCTGTGCCTGACTACCGAAAGCAGGCAGGGCGGCGGCCATACCGCCAAGGATGGTGTTGGATAAAAAATTGCGCCTGGTTGATGCCATATGTATTAGGTTTTGAGTGTTTACTATAGTTGTTTGTTTTAAGCCGATCTTACTTTGAACCGGACCCGTTTTACGGCGCCTGCGCCTTCCACTTTTATAAAAGGCCGGTGCACATCTGAAGGAAAGAAAATAAAGAAAGAAGCAGGGGTGGCTGAATAATAATGCCCTTTCATATCCTGAGAATAAAACTGCGAATCACCTTTGTCGTTGAAAGGGGTTATTATTGGCGCTCCTGTGATGGGCGCCACCCCCACCTGTTCCTTTCCCTGAATTACATATTGAATGTCACAATATTTTTTATGCGAGTGCCACTTCGCTTCCTCAAACGGGGTTGACGGATTTACGGTTATATCTGCATATACATTGTCGCCATCGATCACATAATGACCGGGTGGCAGCGTGTCCATGTTGTGATCGCGCATAAAGGCAAACGCCTTGTTCCACCAATCGGGATGCGCCTGGTACTGCCGCATAAATTCCGGTTGGTCAATGCTTTCGTGTACGGGTAGTTGCAGCCCCTGCCGCCAGCCGCCGCTTTTAAACCATTTAGTGGCAGCTGCTTGCTGTTGTGCGTAGGCAGCAAATACCGTTAGTGAAGCTGCTAAAAGAAAGATACTAAATTTTACCATGCTTTTCTGCTGTTTTAATAACCGGTGTTTTGTTGGAACAATGGCTGGTTTACATCCATTTCCGACTGCGGAACCGGATAAATGATATACTCTTTTTGAAAGGGTGAAATTTTATGTTGCACGTCGTCTGCCGCAATCCAACTGGTCATAACTGTTTCTACCAGGCCGCTTCTAACCAGGTCGTGCCAGCGGGAGCCTTCGGCTGCAAATTCGCGGCGCCGCTCGTCCATCAATTGTGGCAGGGTAATGTTTGTTTTTGGGGTGGTTAAACCAGCGCGTGTCCTTACCTGGTTAACTACCGCGTCTACATCGGTGGCCAAAGAGCCGGGTGCACCATGTAATACACATTCTGCTTTCAGCATCAATACATCGGTGTAGCGCAGCACAATGTAGTTGACGGACCAGTCAACCGCTTTAGTGGGCACTTTGGTGGTGTCGAGATATTTTAAATAGAAGGAACGCGTTTCAGCATCTCTGTTGTACACATAACCGGTTTTAATGGAGAATGCTTTTCGCGTATCACCCGGTTCGTACGAATTAAACAAACTATTGGAAATGGGCCGGATGCTCAGGCCGTTCTGGTCCACTTTTCCCATTGACCGGAAGTAAGTATCCGGAACCAGCAAGGAAGGGAAGGTGGAACCCAGGGAGGGGTTGGCCCCGCTTACATATTGAATGTCGAACACCACTTCTCCATTGTTTTCATTGCCATAATTAAAGATGTCGGGGTACGAAGTAAGAAAGCTGAATTTGTTACTGCCTATGATCTCATTGAGCAACGCAACTGCCTGCCCCCATTCATTCAACCCCAGTCCCGGTCCCTCGATATCGTAAGTAGGCCCTGAACGCGTCATATACACAAGGGCCAGCATGCCTTTAGCTGCATATTTCGATGCGCGGCCTTTTTCTGCCGATGGTACATTTTCGGGCAGGTTGTCACTGGCGAATTTGAGATCGCTGATCACCAGGTCATACACGGCTGATACTGCAGTACGGCCAATCTTCAGTGCTTCTGCTGCCGAAAGTGGTTTGTCAACCAGCGGCACTTTGCCAAAAGTTCTGATGAGATCGAAATAGAAAAAGGCGCGCAGGAATTTTGCTTCTGCTTCCATTCTTGTTTGTAACACATTGTCGTTTATTACGCTGCCATTCTTTGCCAGTTCATCGATCAGTACATTGCATTTATAAATGCCATTGTAATTGTTTGTCCAGGCGCTGCCGACATACGGGTTGCTGGCAATGGTTTTTTGAAAATCGTTGATGCCTTCCCAATCCCGTACGCCGCCGTCTGATACCGCATACAAATTATCCGACCTGGTTTCTGACAGGTTGAGTAACCGGTCGGGATAAGTGCGCAACGAGCTGTAAGCAGCATACACGCCCTGGGTAAAATCATTTGCGTTGGCATAAAACGTTACGGTGGTAGAAGCAGAAATAGGTTTCAGATTGAGATCCCTGCTACACGACGTGATCAAAAAAAGGAGTAAGCCTGATATAATAAAGATGTTCTTGTTCATGGTAAATGCGTTTTAGTTGATCAAAAGGTTAAGTTCAGTCCCACAATAAATGATTTGGGTAATGGAAGACCGCCGTAATCACCGGCATCGGGGAAGATGGAACTTCCGCTCAGGTCTTCATTCACTGCCTCAGGATTCAACCCTCCTTTGTATTTATCCTTGCCAAAGAAATTTTCGAGTGTGGCATATACCCGCGCACTGCGCGTGAATTTGGTTTTCATCACTTTTCCCAGATCGCAACCAAGCGTGATATTGCGGATGCGCCAGTAGTCTGATGAATACAACCAGTCGGTGTTTTTTATAGAACCGAAGGTGGAATAGGCTTTGGGCGTTACGCCATTACCGGGCTGATCGGGTGAACGCCAGCGATCGCGATAAAAACCCAGTTCGTTTTCTGTAGAGGATAATCCGGTTCTGCCAATAGCCCGGCCCAGCAGGGAATAAATGGACCCGCCGTGTTGCCCCTGTACCAGTACACTCAGATCGAACATTTTGTAATGGAAGGTATTGGTAACCCCATAGGTATAATCCGGAGTAGGATGGCCAACGATCACGCGGTCATTTGCGTCAATAACCCCATCGGGTGTGGCATCGAGGTACTTGGGGTCGCCCGGCTTTTCAGAGCCGAACAAGGCTGCTTTACCGGCGATGTCATCCTGTGTAAGGATGCCGATCTGTTTCACCACATTGATGCTGTACATAGGCTCACCCACTCGCAGAATACTGTTGGGGATGTCATATTTGGTAGGGATGTAAATCTGTGTTTGGCCGCCGGGCAATTCTGTTACCTTGTTGGTATTGTGGCTTACGTTTACGGTTGTGCTCCACTGAAATGCACCGGTCAGGTTGTTGGTGCGCAATTCTATTTCCCAGCCTTTGTTTTCTACCTTGCCCGCATTGGTGAGGGAAGTGGTAAAACCGGTTTGACCGGGAATGGGCGCGTTCAGCAACAGGTCACTGCTGTACTTGGTGTAATAGTCGAATGAGAGGTTGATGCGGCTTTTGATAAACGAGGCATCGAACCCAACATCCATTGTTTTTGATTTTTCCCAACTCAGGTCCGGATTCACAATACCGCCCGGGGCCTGACCGGCTACCACGGTGTTGTTAACCGTATAGTTGCTGGTGGCGAGTAAGGGCAGGCTGCTGTAATCGCCAATATTGTAGTTGCCGCTTTGTCCCCAGCTGGCTCTTAATTTCAGGTCATTGATAAAGGTCAATGACTCCATGAAACTCTCCTGTGATATGCGCCAGCCAACAGAGGCGGAGGGGAACCAGCCCCATTTGGTATTGGTACCAAAACGGGAGGAACCATCGCGCCGTAAACTGGCCGAGAACAAGTACTTATTATCGAACCCATATTGCAAGCGGGCGAAATAGGAGAGCAGCAGGTTCTTTGTTTCTGAGGTAGAACCTGTTGTACTCAGGGCCGAGTTTAAAGTAGTTACTACACTGCTGGTATAACCGCCCACGGAGCTGAGACTGTACAGATCATATTTGTCTGTGTTGTATGAAAGACCCGCAACCGCTGAGATATCATGCACCCCATTGATGAGTTTGTAATAGGAAAGGGTATTCTCATTTACAAAAGTCTGTTGTTTGTAGGCAGCGAAAGTACCTGAGGTAATGGAGCCGGGGTTGGTTTGCCTGATCAGCAGGGTGCTGGCAGAACCAGCGGGGATATAGGTTTTATTCTCGTTGTCGGTATTGTCGAAATTGGCGGTTGTTTTGAATATCAGTCCGTCAATGATCTTATACTCTGCAAAAACAGAAGACAATAACCTGCTGCGTTTGGTAACGCCAACGTTATTTCTCAGGCGGTAAATAGGATCTACATCGGGATTGGCCCATTGGTATTGACCCGTATTGCCTGCATTGGCGCTGCCCGCCGGATTTTCCTGTACGGGTGTAAAGGAGATCAACATGCGCCAGATGCTGCTTTTTCCTTCTACGCCGGGATCGTTGGTAACAGAATACGAAGGCGCGAGGTTGATGCCCAGTTTCAGTTTTTTAGAAGCATTGAATTCAAGATTGGCCCGGGCTGAATAATTGGTGTAGTCCATGCCGATCAACATCCCGTTCTGATGGGTGTAGTTGCCAGATGCATAATATTTCACAAAATCATTGCCCCCGCTTCCAGAAAGCTGGTAACTCTGTACCAACCCTTTTCGTAATGCTTCTTTCTGCCAGTCTATCAAATACAAACCGGGGTGACCAGGCTGTGCCCAGCGATCGTCCAGGATATAATTGGTATTTACCTGGTCGGGGCCCAAACCCAGGATCGCTTTTCTTTCTGCAGTGGATTGACTGGCGCTTCTGCCTGTGCCGGATGCTTCCCATTGCGCATTGATCATTTCCGTAGCGCGATCGATCCATTCCTCCCCGCTTAGCATATCCAGTTTACGGCTTGCTTCCTGGAAACCCAGGTAGGCGTTAACGTTAATGGAAGCTTTACCACTTACCCCTTTTTTGGTGGTAATGAGCACCACGCCATTAGCGGCCCTTGACCCATAAATGGCTGCAGAGGCAGCGTCTTTCAACACCTGGATCGACTCAATATCATTGGGGTTGAAATTGTCGAGCGGATTACCCGTACCAAAACTTCCCGATCCATTGGGACTTGCCTGCGCTAATGGAAAACCATCTACCACATACAGGGGTTCATTGCCGGCTGAGATAGAACCTGAACCTCTTACCTGGATACTAAATGCTTTGCCGGGAATACCGGTGGTTTGTTTTACCTGTACACCGGCCATTTGACCTACCAAAGCCTGGTCTACTCTTGCCAGTGGCCTGTCCTGTATATCGTCTGCATTGTAAGAGGCCACAGCGCCGGTTATATTCCTTTTTTTCTGGGTACCATAACCAACCACTACAATCTGGTTCATGTCTTTTGTATCGGCAACCAGCTTTATGTTCATTACATCTAAGGCACCTACTTTTAATTCATAGGCGGTAAATCCCACATAGCTGAATCGTAATACAGAATTGTCGTCGGCCACGTTGATGGTATATTCACCGTTGCCATCGGTGGTAACTGACTTGTCGGACCCTTTTACGTTAACGGTAACGCCGGCAAGTGGTTGTCCTTTGTCATCTGTCACTTTGCCTTTGATTACCTTAGGCGGGATATCGGCGGTAATATTTTTTGCGGGCGCAGGCGGTGTTGCAACTGCGCCTTCTCTTATAATTATTGTATTGAATTTGATCTCATATTGAAGCCGCTGGCCTTTGAGACAGGTATTTAGCACATCGGTAACAGTGGCATTTTTAAAATTCACGGTAACAGGGGTGGCCTGGGTTATTAATTTTTGTTCGTACACAAATGAATAACCAGCCTGTTTGTGAATGGATTCAAAAATGGCGGTAAGCGGCATGTTCTTACCGGTGATTGATACTACCTGCGAAAATGTATTCGCGGCCACGGCAGTGGTGCCCAGAAAGATCAGAATGGCAGCAATTTTCATGACGCGAAGTAATTTGTTAATTGTGTGGCAAAGCAATAGATTATCCATACTTTTGGAAAGTTTGGGTTAAAAGATAGAAGTCTTGATTCGGCTATTATCGATTGGCTCAACTTTTACCTGTTGCAAGGCAGGTAGCCCCGGAAGTGTTGCAAGCGCTTCCGGTTTTTTTTAAGCCATGATGTTACTTTGATTGATAAGGCATCACTACTAATTTGTTCCCTTCCAGGATAAAGTGAACTTTGTGTGTTGTTTCCAGTATTTCGAGTAGTTGTGTAACTTTTTCTGTTCGGGCTATTACGCCGGAAAGACCCAGGTCGGAAGGAAGGGTTCCTTTGTAAACAACGTCCAGATCATACCATCTTTCCACCTGCCGCATAATGGTTTCAATACCGGTATCTTCAAACCGGAACTCGCCGTTTTTCCACGCCATTATTTGTTCTAAGTTAGGGGAGTGGTTGATGGTGAGTGGCGAGTGGTGAGTGGTGAGTGGGCTCGCTACTGCAATTGACTGTTCTCCTGGTTTCAATATTACAGATTCCTCTCTGTCCTCTGCCGGCTGCCTTCTACCCACTTTTACTGACCCTTCTAATAAGGTAGTTCTGATCGCTTCTTCATTAGTATAAGCCATGATATTGAAATGAGTGCCTAACACTTTCACCGTTTGTCCATTTGCTGTAACTATAAATGGCTGTCCGGGGTTTTTCGTTACTTCAAAATAGCCTTCACCGGTCAATGCTACTTTGCGTTCTTTTCCATTGAACGCAAGGGGGAATTTCAGGGAAGAAGCAGCATTTAACCATACTTCAGTTTTATCGGGCAGAATAATATGGTATTGCTTGCCCCGGGTAGTAGTAATGGTGTTGTATGTTTCTTTTGTATTGGGGGATGCAGTTGATGAAGCATTGAAGACAATAACGCCCTGCTCCTTTTTGATGTTTGCGCCCAGCCGGTTATCGATATTCCCATCGCGCACTTCGTCAACCGCTACCTGTGTGCCATCGGCCAGGGTAAGCAGCACTTTATTGGCGTTATCCGGTGAATGAGTTAGTGAGGTAGTGGTTGTTGCTGCCAGCGTTTCATTGCGTCTGGAATGCTGTGTAAAATACCAGGTGGCGGCCAGTATGGTTATAAGAATCGCTGCTGCATACGGCAACCATTTTCGCGTTTTTGTATATAGTGAAATAACGGGTGTTTCTGTAGTAGTGTCTGCATCGCCTGCAGCCTGCATTACCTGTTCAAACAGGGTTTGTTTATCGAAGTGGGCAGTGTCGGAATAACGATGCTGGTGTAAGATGTCTTCGAGGTTGTCTTCTACCAGAAGCCTGTTTTGTGGCTGGCGAAGCAGGTATAAAAATCGGCTTCTCTCTGCGGCCGTGAGCTGGCCCTGCAGTTGTTTTTCCAGTAAATACCTTAGTTCTTCCCCAACAGGCATACCTTTTTCATTTGGCTTGTGATAAATGCAAATCGTTAGCGACAGCGGCTGTCTGTATATAAAGACGTAAAAATGAAAGCGGCTAATCCGTCGGTTAAAAAATTATTTTAAAAATTTTTCAGCAAGCAACATAAAGACTATTGTCCAGGAGGTGAGGAACTGCATTAAGTATTTGCGGATCACTACTAAAGAGCGGGCGATGTAGTTTTGGGAAGTTACTTTTGAGATGTTCATCCGTTGGGCAATTTGCTCATGCGTAAGGCCATGGAAACGGCTCAGCCGGAAAGCGGCCTGCATTTGCGCGGGCAAACTGGCTATGGCGCTGTTCACCTGCATAATCAATTCATTCAGTTCGAGTTTTCTTTGTGGGGATTGTTCTTCGTTGTCTTCTATTGATTGTATGTCGTGCAGCGAATCGAGCACCAGTTGTTTGCGCAAATGATCTATGAATACATTTTTGGCTACGCGGTACAACCACGGTTCAAATAAAAGTACGGCTGACAGTTTCTCCCGTTTTAACCAGATTTTAATAAAGACTTCCTGTGTGAGATCGCGTGCTGTTTCAGGTGATTTGATGAGGTGTAATGCGTTGGCGTAGAGTTTATCCCAGTAAGAAATGAACAACAGCTGAAAGGCTTTTTCATCACCCGCAGCAGTTTGCTTCAGCAAAAGCAGTTCATTGTTAGTATGGTTGTTTGGCACCAAGGCAATCGTTTGTATCCTGTATCTAAGTTAAGAAAAAAAATGTTACAGGTACACTTTTTTACAATACGATCAGGGTGTGGCCCTGAATTTCAAAATTCAGATTGCTGTCCTTAAAATAATTCAGAATGGTTTGCAGGGGCAGGTTACGTTGCATTTTTCCTGAGAAAAGATCCTGGGAAACAGTGCCTTTATAAACGATGTCCAGGTCGAACCAGCGGGCCACTTCGCGCAATACGGTAGGCATGTCTGCCTTGTCGAAATGAAAATACCCGTTTTTCCAGGCGATGGTTTGTTCGGCATCAGGCAGTTGCTCAATGGTAAGTGGTGAGTAGTGAGTAGTGAGTGGTGAGTGGTGAGTGGTGAGTGGGCTCGCTGCTACAATAGCCTGTTCTCCTGGTTTTAGCACGATGCTTTGCTCTCTGCCTTCTGCTTCGCCCGCCGAAGCCTTGGCGTAGGAGGGCTGCCTGCCAACTTTCACACTGCCTTCCAATAATGTCGTCTTTGTCGCCTCATCATCGTACGCCATAATATTAAAGTGAGTGCCCAGTACTTCTACCTGCATATTCTTATATAATACCTGGAACGGTTTTGTTTTATCTTTTGCTACTTCAAAATAGGCTTCGCCTTCCAGGGTAACGGTTCTGGTTTTTCCATTGAAGGAAACGGGGTAATGCAGGGATGTTAACGAGTTGAGCCACACTTTGGTGCCATCTGAAAGGGTGAGTTGGTATTGTCCGCCTTTGGGGATGGTGATGGTGTTGTAGATGGTTTCGCTGTTTGAAGCAGCGTTGCCTTTATATATAATGGCGCCGTTCTGTTGTTTCATTACCTGTGTGGTGCCCTGCATGGCCAGCGATCCATCGGTGGCGCTGTCTAGTGTGATACTGGTTCCATTTGATAATGTTAAGGTTGCTTTGTTGCCGCCGGGGTGTATAGATGCTGGTGGTGTATAACTTATTGGCGTGGATTGTGCGGCCGGTGTAACTGACTTTTGTTGTAACCATACATAGGCACCAGCAGCTGCTAAAACAAATACGGCTGCATAGCGCAACCAGGTTTGTTTATATAATGGTATAACCCGTGCCGGCGGTTTTGTCGTTTCTGTATTTACTACAGCATGCAGCAGTTGCTGCCAGTCGGGTTCTTTATGGGAAGCAGGTAATTCACCGGCTTTTGCCTTTTCCCATAAGGGAGCATACGTGGTGGTAAGGTCTTCTTTCTCCTGTTCGTTCAGTTGCGACAATCCATTCGATAATTCTTCCAGTTCTTTTTCATTGAGCTGATCGTTTTTATATTTTTCAAGGAGAGCCTGTATACGTTGTATTTCCATTGAAAGAATTTTTTCTTTAACTTGCTAGTACATATTATTTAAGTATGTACGATTGCCAGCTACCCGATAAACACTTCAAGCAATTTCTGAAATTATTCGAGATCTACAAGGCGCCTGTTCATAATTATGTGTATAGCATAACCAGAAACCCTTATGCCGCCGAGGAAATCACACAGGAACTATTTATAAAGTTATGGAAAAGGAAAGATAAATTAAATGAGATTGAACAAATCGATCAGTATATCTTCAGGATGGCCCATAACAGTTGTATGAATTGGTTTATGCAAATTGGTAAAAATATAAAGCTTGCCAAAGATCTTGAGGCTAAAATGAAAACGGCCGTGAACGATGTTGCCGATAACATCGATTACAATGATGCAAAGGACCGGTTGCATAAAGCCATTGCCGGACTTTCGCCACGCCGTAAATATGTTTATGAATTAAGTCGTAACGAGGGCTTGAAAATTCAGGAGATAGCCGATCGTTTAGGATTATCATTCGATACCGTTAAGCACCATCTTGTGGCTGCCTTGTCACAGATCAGAAAACAATTAGTACTACATAAGAAAGGCCACTAATACTTTCCTTCACAAATACAGCACGCCTTTTAATTGTCTACGCAACGCAAAATATTTTTTTTACATCATTAGCCATAAACTTATTTGTAACAGTCTTTATTGAATTACAGGGTTAGCTGAAAAACAAACCGCCCCGTTGGCGCGAGGCGGTCATGTAAGGGCTAACGCTTATTTAGTCTGCGAGACATATATATTCATTAACCCACAACTGTTACAAAAGTATGCAATTAAAAGCTATTTGTAACCGAACGATTGTATTGCCCAACTCGCCGCATGTTGCTATAGCGGTAAGAGCGGCAACACCGCTTCGGTGTAGAATCAAACCGCTGCTGATTATGAAACTAACGATCTTACTGTTGCTTGCCTGCCTGCGGATAAGTGCGAATGGGATCTCTCAAACCATTACCTTAAGCGGGAAAGACCTTCCGCTGGTAGATGTCTTCAGCTCCATTGAAAAGCAAACAGGCTATGTTGTATTTTATAATTATAGCGCCCTGAAGAAGGCCAAACCGGTTACCATCAATGCCAAGGGGATGCCCCTGCAATCCTTTCTATCAAAGTGTTTCGAAGGCCAGCCATTCCGGTTCGTTATGGAAGGAAAAACCATTATGGTGTCTGAAAAGGCAGCGCCCATACAGGTAATGCCCGCTGCATTGCCTGGTACTGCTGAAAAAGAGGTTAACCCCGTGTTCAACCCCATAAAAGGCCGCGTGCTCGACGACCAGGGCAGCCCGGTGTCGGGCGCTAATGTGGTAATAAAAGGAAAAGAGGCCGGCACCATGACCGATGAAGAAGGTAATTTTACCATCGATGCGGAAGTGGGTGCCTGGCTGGTGGTTTCTTCAGCAGGCTTTACTACCAAAGAGATAAAAGTTACGGCGGAGAATAATTTGATCGCAACACTTACCAGAAAAGTATCGGGCCTGAATGAAGTGATCGTAGTAGGATATGGTACACAAACAAAAAGAAATGTAACCACGGCCATCGCTTCTGTAAAAGGAGAAAAGCTGGCTGATCTGCCGGTAGCCAATCCTACCCAGGCATTGGTAGGTCAGGTATCGGGTGTGTTCCTGCAACAAACCAGCGGCGCACCCGGCGATCCACCGGTTGTGCGCATAAGAGGTAATGGTTCTATTACCAGTGGCAATGGTCCTTTATATGTAATAGATGGTTATCCTACCAGTGATGCCTCGTTGATGAATGCCATCTCCCCACAAGACATCGAGAGTGTGGAAATCCTGAAAGATGCCGCCTCCGCTGCTATTTATGGCTCAAGGGCGGGTAACGGTGTTATTATGGTGACCACCAAAAAAGGCAGATCAGGTAAAACACAATTCAATATGGACCTTGTTACAGGTTTTGAAACGGTGATGAAGAAATACGATCTCATGAATGCACAGGAGTTTGTTGATATGGCAAAAGAAGGATTGACCTATCAGAACAAACCCATACCTGCATTTTTAAATTCACCCGAACGTTGGGCCAATACCGACTGGCAGGATGTGATCTTTCGCTCAGCGCCTTTTCAAAATTACCAGATCAGTGCAAGAGGCGGAACGGATAAAGCGCAATTCTCGATCTCCGGTGCGTTTATGGACCAGCAGGGTATTCTGAAAAATACCTTTATGAAGCGCTATAACATCCGGGCCAGCTTTGATGCGAAAGTTACCAATAATATAAAGGTGGGCATGAACGTGCAGCCATCGTACACCCAGCGGCGGGTGCAGCAAACAACGGGTGGTAACACTTCCACTGGCGTAGATGGTATACTGGCTGAAGCATTGACCATGCCGCCGATTTTACCGGTATGGCGGGATAACGGAGATTATTTTGTAATCACCCAGGACCCGGAAATGAAAACCATTTTCAATGATGAACTGTCGAACCCACTCGTAAAACTGGATGCCAACAAAGATTACTTTTATACCTTCCGGCAAACAGGCAATGCTTATATAGAATACAAACCCATAAAAGGACTAACGTTGAATTCCACTTTCAATGTGGGGCTTGTATCGGAAAAAGAAGAATGGTTTGTAGAACCGTTCCTGGCAAGAGGTAATGGCAATACCGGAAATATCTCCACGCCCAACCTGGCCCAGATAAAAGCAAAAAGGAACAACACCACTAATTTCAACTGGTACTGGTCAAATACCGCCACCTATAATTTTTCTCTGGGCGATGCGCATCATATTACTGCTTTGCTCGGATATGATGTAGCCCGGCAAAATGATTTTTATGTAACGGTAGAACCCAGGACCGATAAAGACAATCCTGTTGCCTTTGTAAATAATAACGTCAAAAACGTCGGTGGGGCAGTACTCACCCAGGGCAGTACAGAAAAAAAGGAATATGTATTTGATGCGGTGTTTGGCCGTATCAACTATACGTTGAACAGCAAGTACCTGTTTTCTGCCTCCCTGCGCCGCGACCGCTCCAGCCGTTTCGGGCCCAATAACCGCGCCGGTGTTTTCCCTTCTGTATCTGCCGGCTGGAACATCAGTGATGAATCCTTTATGGAAGCCATCCCTGCTATTTCCATGTTGAAATTAAGGGCCAGTTATGGGGAGACCGGTAACGACCAGGTGCCTGGTTATTATCCCTGGATCACTACCATGCAACGCGAGTATTATAATTTCGGCAGTAGCGATGCGCAGGTAGTAGGTTTTCGCCCTGGTGGTTTTTCCAATCCCGATCTGGGTTGGGAGAAGAACAGGCAGGTTGATGTGGGATTGGATGTGGGTCTCATCAAAAACAGGATCGATCTGGCCATCGATTTTTATAACAGGAACAGTAATATCATCCTGAACATGGACCTGCCCAGTATCAATGGCCGCGCTACCTCTGTTATTCAAAACGTAGGTAATGTACGCAACCGCGGGTTGGAAGTGACATTGAATACGGCTAACATTGTTCGGGCTTTCAAATGGAATACGAATTTCAACATCTCCTTTAACCGCAATACCATCGTAAGCCTGGCTAACAGGCAAACGCAATTGAATAACCAGGGGGTGGTACGGAATTATGTAGGCCGGCCTATGGGCGATCTGTATATGTATGTGGTAGAAGGTACGTTTAATACGCCTGAGGACCTGAATAAATATCCCAAGCTGGGTTCGCAGGGAGTAGGGGACCTGCGTTACAAAGACGTGGTGCCCGATGGCGTGATCAATGCGAATGATCAAACATATGTAGGAAATTATCAGCCTGATTTCATCTTTGGGTTGGGGAACAATTTTTCTTATAAAAACTTCAGTCTCGATATTTTGCTCGATGGTTCTTATGGAGCAGAAGTGTACAGAAGCCAGGAACTGCCGCTGAGTTTAAGCAGGTGGCTGGAGAATGGTTCCAAAGAATCGATGGGCCGTTGGAAATCGGCTACGGATCCCGGTAACGGCCGTTACCACCGCGCGGGTACCCTGAACCTGTCATCCGACATTTCAGCCAATACCCGTTACCTGGCTGATGGCGATTTTCTGCGTATCCGCAACGTTACATTCGGTTACAATGTACCCGCAAAACTGTTGAATAAATTAAAGCTGCAACGGGTACGCGCCTATGTTACCGGACAGAACATTTATACGTTCACAAAATTCAAAGGTTTTGGTAACCCGCAGGGAAATGGCGGTGGCGACAATGCTACCAATAATGGGGTGGAAACGGGTACTTACCCATTGGCAAGAAACATTTCAGTGGGTGTAAACTTAACATTTTAAGAAAACTACTATGCAACTTATAAAGCTTAAATCAGCAACGATTGTTTTTTCCTGCTGCCTGATTGTAACAGCCAGTTCCTGTAGCAAAGAATATTTCGACCGGCTGCCGACTGACCAGCCCATCGAGAATACGTTCTTCAGTGATGAGGTGAGCGTAAAACAGGTGGTGAACGATGCTTACTTCAGCCTGCGGAACACCTACCTGAATTATTTCGCGTTTGGCGACCTGGCTTCCGATGATGTATACAACAGTAAATTCAACAACTCCACCAATCATATAACCATCAATGAATCGAATGTGGTGTCGGACAACGGCCTGGTAAATGATTTCTGGAATTTTTCCTATGCCACCATTAACCGGTGCAACCTGGTGCTTGATAATGTTGATAAGGTTCCGATGTCTGATTCGTCGAAAGCGCAATACAGCAACGAGGCAAAGTTCCTGCGGGCATTGATGTATTTTAACCTCGTTCGTATTTATGGTGATGTGCCCCTGGTGTTGAATGATATAAAAACGCCGGAAGAGGCCCTGTCGTATTCAAGAGAAGCAAAAAACAAGGTGTACGACCAGGTGGTGGCCGATCTGCAGGCCGCAGAAGGATTGCCTGCCAGATATGCTATTAACCAGGACATAGGGCGCGCTACGCGTTGGGCGGCAAAAGCATTGCTGGCAAAAGTGTACCTTACTTTACAAAAGCCGGCAGATGCCGATAAAAAACTAAAAGAGGTGATCGATGCACCAGCTGGCGCCGGTGCCAATCAATACCACCTACTGCCCAGTTACGCCGATGTATTTGATGCGGCCAAACCCAATAATGCGGAGGTGATCTTTGCGGTTCAGTATGCACGTGGTTATACCCCCTCGCAGGGCAATCCTTTTGTGAATGGCGCCATGGCCAATGAAGACATTGGCACCGGGGTGCTGAAAAGAGGTACCGGTACTTTTTTGATGACGGAAGATCTGAACAACCAGTTCGTTGCAACAGATGCCCGCAGAAGTATGATCAAACAACTGACCGGCTCCCGACGCAATTATATCTTCACTATGAAATATTACGACAATGGTATGACCACTACCGTAGATGCAGGGAACGACTGGATCGTGTTGCGCTATGCCGACGTAAATTTGATGTATGCCGAAACCCAGAATGAAACAGGACAAACAGGCAATGCCTTTTTATTCCTGAAAGCAGTACGCGACAGGGCTGGGCTCATCACTGACCCCGCATTGGCAGCCGACCAGGCAGCACTACGTACGGCCATACAACAGGAACGCAGGCTGGAATTGTTTTGTGAAGGACATCGCTGGTTCGATCTGTTGCGTACGAACAAACTCATCGATGTAATGAATGCGCATTTTGCCGGCAACTGGTCTAACGATGAAATAGGCAGCGGCAACAAGGTTACACCCGATGAATTGGTTTTCCCGATACCACGCTATCAGGTAAACCTGAATCCGGACAAGATCTTACAAAATCCCAATTATTAATACACCCGCATAAAGAGGAAAACGTTTGCCGATGAAATCAATCCTGCAATCAACCTGTTTTAAATTATTCGTGCTTTTATCCTTTTTATATTCAGGGGCCGTTGGGCAAAACCTGGATTCATTACGGGCGGGTTTTAAAAATCCGCCCACTTCAGCCTGGCCGCGTACCTGGTGGCACTGGACAAAAAGCAACGTTACAAAAGAAGGAATTACCAAAGACCTGGAATGGATGAAACGTTCTGGCATAGCCGGGTTTCAGCTGGCAGATGTAAACAGTGGCAGTGGCCAAACGGTAAAGGATACCGTTGTGTTTGGTTCCCCCCAGTGGCTCGATGCCGTACATCATGCCGCCGCGGAAGCAGACAGACTGGGTTTGGAAATGTCGATCTTCAGTTCTCCCGGCTGGAGTTTAACCGGTGGCCCCTGGGTAAAACCCGAACAGGCCATGAAGAAACTGGTGTGGAGTGTTACCTCCGCCGAAGGCGCAAAACCATTTACAGGCAAACTGCCAACGCCGCCATCCGCTGAAGGGCCAGGACCGTTGATCGCTAATAATAATGAAAAGTCAAATGGGTTTTACCGGGATGTGGCCGTCATTGCCTTTCCCGAGCCTGCCGATGAAAGCGATAACAACAAACCGCAGGTAACGAGTAGTAATGGAAACGAAGATGCTGACAAGTTACTGGATAATGATCTCCTGACAGGCATCAACCTGCAATCGGGCGGAGTTGGTAAAAATGCGTGGGTACAGCTCAGTTATCAACAACCATTCCGGGCGAAAGCAATTACTATAGCAGGTCGCCGGGGCGTTCCATTTGGCCGCGTGCTGGCCAGTGATGATGGCGTTCATTTCAGGACCCTTGTTGCCATTCCCGGTAAGTCGGGTTACCGGGGTGGCAATATAAGGACCTACACCTTCCCGGAATGGACTGCTAAATACTATCGCATCGAGTGTACCAATGTGCCGCCAAGACCGGCGGATGTGATCTCCGAGGCCACCACACCCGATACTGCTTATACTTTTAGTGAAATACAATTGCACGCCGGCGCCCGCATCAATCGCTGGGAAGATAAAGCCGGGTTCAATTTTTTGTTTGAATACAGCGGGGTTGCAACGCCGGCCACGTCAAAAGCGTCTGCCATAGATCCGGCTACTGTGGTAGATCTTACCAGTAAGATGAGTGCCGATGGTACGTTGAACTGGACGCCTGCTGCCGGCAAATGGACCATCATGCGTTTTGGTTATGCACTCACCGGAGCAAAGAACCGTCCGGCAGTACCTGCAGCCCTGGGGTATGAAGTAGACAAGATGAATTCCCAACATGTAACCGAATATATGAAAGGGTATACCGGTCCGTTGATGAAATCGCTGGGAGATTTATATGGAAAGCGGTTGCAGTATTTCATGATGGACAGCTGGGAAGCCGGTATTCAAAACTGGACAGACATTATGCCCAGTGAATTTAAAAAACGCCGCGGTTATGACATCCTTCCTTATTTACCTGCCTTGGCCGGTAGAGTGATCGGTGATGGAAGTAAGAGTGATCGTTTTCTGTGGGACTTCCGCCGTACACTGGTTGACCTGATCGCTCAAAACCATTATGGCGTGGTGACTGATTTTCTGCACCAACAGGGGCTTAAAACATATTCAGAAGCAGGCGGGGTATCACTGGAATCGATAGAAGATGCCTTGCTGAACAAAAAGTATGTAGATATACCCATGGGCGAATTCTGGGTGCGCGATCTGCATCCCTCTTCTATGTATTATGAAGATGTACGCGGCGCTGCTTCCGCGTCGCATGTATATGGACAAAACCTGGTAGCGGCAGAATCGTTTACCGGTGGAAATTATGAATCGCCGCAAACACTTCAGCGCATTGCTGATTACTGGTTTACCCAGGGTGTGAACCGGCTGGTATTTCATACCTCGGCCCATCAGCCGTTGGATACAAAACCAGGTAACGTTATGGTAGGTACGCATATCCACCGCAACATAACCTGGGCCGAACATGTAAAGCCATTGACTACCTATTTTGCCCGGAATTCATTTATGTTGCAAAAAGGCAGGTATGTGGCAGACATCGCTTACCTGTTGAACGAAGGAGCGCCTTCTACCATGCCATTCTGGGGCGGCGGCTTGCAACCGGCTACACCAAAGGGTTATCAGTTTGATTATATAAATGCTGATGTGTTGTTGAATTTGATGTCGGTTGATCAACAGGGAAAGCTGGTGCTGCCCGATGGTATGCAGTATGCCATCCTGGTGCTTCCCCAGACTGAACAAATGAGTTTGCCGATGCTCAAAAAAATAAAGGAGCTGGTGGCCGGTGGCGCTATAGTAGTAGGGCCTAAGCCTGAACAATCGCCCAGTCTGGCCGCTGCAGATGAGGACGTAAAAGAACTGGCTGCAGAACTCTGGGGCGACCTGGATGGAGTAAGCCGCACCCGGCGTTCTTATGGAAAAGGAAAGCTGGCATGGGGTGTGCCACTCGATGAAGTACTGGCGGAAGCAAGTGTTGCAAAAGATGTTGATTTTAATTACGGCAATGACAAACTTGCCTGGATCCATCGCCGCGATGGGAATACCGAGATCTATTATGTAGTGAACCGCACCAATGCGCCCATTGCAGTAACCGGCCGTTTTCAGGTAACCGGAAAAGAGGTGGAGTTATGGCGGGCCGATGGTGGCGTGATGGAACCAGCAAACTATAAGATAGACAGTGCAGCAACCCGGGTAGATCTTCCTTTGCTGGAAAATGAAGCCGTGTTTGTAGTGTTTGGTAACAACACCTCGCAGGTTGCACATACAGCGACACAAAAGCAATACCTGCCATTGAGTGAACTGAAGGGGGCGTGGCAGGTAAGTTTCCCTAAAGACATGGGAGCGCCTGCCTCCATCCAATTGCCACAACTGCTATCATTAACTGAAAATAAGGAAGAGGGAGTTAAATATTTTTCCGGAACTTGTACCTACACAAAGGTCATGGAAGTGAAAAAGGAGTGGCTGACACCGAAACAACAAATTATCCTTGACCTGGGCACCGTAAAAGATATGGCCGAAGTTTATGTAAATGGCACCCGGGTCGACTTCCTGTGGAAAGCACCTTTCCTGGTAGATATCACCAAGGCAGTTAAAGCCGGTAGCAACAAGCTGGAAATAAAAGTTACCAATGAGTGGACAAACAGACTGGCCGGCGACCGGGACCATCCGGAACATAAAGTACTGTCATCGTATCCTATGCCGTTTGGGAGAAGGGGATATGAGTTGACTCCTTCGGGGTTATTGGGGCCGGTGACATTGAAAAGGCAATAGGCAATGGGTAATAGGCAATAGGAATATAGTTTAAAGTTGAAAGTTTTAAGTTGAAAGCCAAAACTCAAAAGCTAACAAACTCGTACTTAAACTTAGCAACCGGAAGCAACAACTTAAAACGTTAAACATTCAACTTTAAACTTTGAACTTAAAACTTTGAACTTGTAACATATGAACAAAAGGCACCTCTTTTTAACGATTGCAATAGCAGCAGTACATAGTATAGTTTACGGTCAACAGAAACCTCCCGATACAGTAGCTGGTATTCCGGTGAATTATAAAGAAGACAAAGTAGGTACGTATATATTACCCGATCCGTTGACGTTGAACAATGGTAAAAAGGTAACCAGTGCCGATATGTGGGTAAAAAAACGCAGACCGGAGATCTTTAAAATGTACCAGGAGATCCAGTTTGGAAAGGCGCCTGGCAAACCGGCTGATATGAAGTTTAATGTGTTTGATAAAGGTACACCGGTGTTTAATGGTACGGCTATACGAAAACAGGTGACGGTTTATTTTACCAAGGATACGTCGGACCATAAAATGGATGTGCTGATCTATTTACCGGCTAATGCGCCGAAGCCGGTTCCCTTGCTGCTCGATATTTCTTTTGTGCCTAATTCACTCTCTGTTGCTGATTCAGGTGTAAAAAAAGGGATGATGTGGTCGCGGGATGGCAAGAAAGTGCCAGCCACGCAAACAGCTTTCAGAAAGTTTGATGTGGAGAAATTCATCAGCAATGGCATTGGGGTAGCGCTGGTGTATTATGGTGATATAGAACCTGATTTTGCCGGTGGGCTGCCGTATGGCATCCGGTCTCAATATTTAGGTGGTAAAGAAAAGCCAGCCCCCGATGAATGGGGCGCTATTGCCGCCTGGGCATGGGGCTTAAGCCGCGCGATGGATTATTTTGAGACTGATAAGGATATCAATGCCAAAAAGATCGCGGTTACAGGAGCATCCCGCCTCGGTAAAACTGCCTTGTGGACGGGCGCGCAGGACCAGCGGTTTGCCATGGTCATTGCCAGCATCTCCGGAGAGGGTGGTGCTGCATTGAGCCGCCGGAACTATGGCGAAACCATCGGGCATATTACAGATCCTACCCGTTATTTATACCAGTTTGCTACCAATTATCACGACTATAGCAATCGCATAGACCAGTTGCCTATGGATGCGCACATGCTGGTGTCCCTGATAGCACCAAGGCCCTTGTTGTTACAAACAGGAAATACCGATTTCTGGTCGGACCCGAAAGGGGAGTACCTGTCGGCCCAGGCAGCAGAACCGGTGTACAAACTATTTGGAAAGGCGGGTCCGGGCAGCCATGAATTTCCCGGACCGGGTGATACCAGCCTGCTGAATCCATTGGGATATTATATGCATGAAGGCGGTCACGCAGTGTTACCCACTGATTTAGATGTATTTGTGACATTTATAAAGCAATACCTCCTACCGAATTAAAGATTCTCATAATGGCAAGTAATCGTCATGGCCGGCTGTTTCTACAGTCGGCTTTTTTTTGCCTAAAAATGCCCTGGCGATCACAGGAATAATCCGCTGAAACCCTTGTAGAATACCGATTTAGCAAATCGTTTGCATGTTTAGCCATCATAAAATAAGCAAAAAGCTGATTAGGAAGGCGGATGGCCGCGCTGTACTTTTACATCATCGAACGGTAGCACGGTAAGAAGCAAAGAAAAAGTGAGAAGCTACCCGAAGCCAAAAGCTTCACCCCAAAAGAGATTTGAACTTTTTTTTCATATGGCAAGCAATCGTTAGAGGTCGACTGTTTCTACAGAGGACCTTTTTTCTTTTATATACCCCTTAGGAAAACTGGCATTACCTTATCTGCAATCATTTATTTACTACGAACCTCCATTTCCTTTCCCATACGCTCCAGCTTTTCTATAAATACGCCTGTATCTTTTCTGGATTTAAGAAAAGCGATGATGCCGGCAATTGTCTTCTTCGCGTCATCAAATGTATAATTGGTATAGTATGCGATTTTTCCTTTCTGCTCTACAGTTGTCATAAAAACACCTAACTCCTCTTCGTATGTTATTTTTACATTTTTATCATTGGATAGCTTGTCAATTAAAGCAGCAAACAATCCATTGTCGATTTTATAAAATAAAGTGGGGTCCTTGTATTTTAGAAATTTATGATTCTTTACTACCTTAAAGTCTTTATTGGATAAAATAACGGTCGTCATGGCATGGTCCATCTCTCCGGTATGCTCAAATGCTATAAATTTTACATCAGATTGGGCGTAAGCACAAACGCCTATTAAAAAAATCAGGATTGTTGATACTATTTTCATTTTTCCGGGTTGATAAGTTGCCTGCAAAACAACTACTTTCCCCCTAAATTTCCCAAGTTTTGCCGTGTTCCATCCATGTCATTCCCAGGTGATATATATGCGAATGCCGTTCAATATTCGATGCTAATCCAAGCCATATTCCATAAAGCTCCCATCATATTGCCACTGGGCAGTGGCATTATGATGGCATTTTGGTGGCATTACCAGTGGCATTATTACCGGGGAAGTCGTATATCTGTCATAAGTAAGACCAGGCTTATTGTTGGATATCCTAAGGAGTAGGTAAGGCGCTCACGCGGGTTGCTCTTCAGGCGATGTCAGAGGCCCTAAAATGCCTTCGGTTATACGGGTGAGTAAAAGGTTGTAAAAATTCAGGCAGGGGTGTTCCGGGCTTATTACGATGTTACAGGCGTTGTGCATCCCGGCATACCCGAAACCCCTGATCGGGTCCTTTGCCGCTGGCTTCATAGCTAGCCCGGAATGCGGGTTCACAACAAAAATCAGCGCCCATCCAGCCGCCGCCCTTCCAAATGCGGCCTTGCGACGGTTCAGGCCCATCCCAGCACCATTCCCGCACGTTGCCCGACATATCGTACAAGCCTATCTCATTTGGTTGTTTACTGCCTACCGGTTTTGTTTTGTTCTTATTCTTTTCCAAAGCCTGCCAGCTCCAGTTCCCGGATAACGATTTATCGCCTGAATTTTGCCAGAACCACGCGATGTCGTTAATGAAGTTACTGCCGCTATAGGCATAACTCCTGCTTTGCTGTCCACCGCCGGCTGCATATTCCCATTCGGCTTCTGTTGGCAGGCGGTAACCATTGCCGTGCCGGTTGATCGTTACCGTCCATTTAAGGGTGTCGAGCTCGTTGGTGTTGGCAGTGTCTCTGATCTCCTTATTGATCGTGTAACAGGGCTGTAAACCTTCCTGAAGGCTTCTTTTGTTACAGTACTCGATGCAATCGTACCAGCTGACTGTTTCCACCGGCAGCTGATCGCCTTTGAATGTTACCGGATTGGTGCCCATTACCTCCCTCCATTCTTTTTGTGTTACCTCAAACCGGCTGCAATAAAACGCGGGGATGGTTACAGCCTGACTATAGTAGTTCGAATGTATATTGGTGAAAGAACCGCCATTTATCAATACCATATTGCCGGGTTGTTTGCAGGAATTGATAATTACGACTACAGTTAATAGAAATAATTTGTTCATAGTGTCAATCGTTAAACAAGGATAGGTCCAGGGATAAAACCCTGGACCTTTTTACCATTGCCTTTGTCCTGGAGCTAAAAAAAATTACGCTGCTACCATACGGTAGCATTAATATAACCACTCTTGTTACCCCAGGCTTCCAGTGCCAGGATCTGGTAATTGTAACTGCCAAAACCCTGGCCGCCGCGGCTGCGCCAGTTGTTGATGTGGTTGGTCATGTTAACGGAGCGGTTCGACCCGGTAGAAGAGCCTCCCCAGGTGTCTTTGTACTGCCAGAAGGTAGCAGTGCCGATAATAGAGGGTGCGTTAACCCGTTGCGATTTGTAGAAACTGTAGGAGTGTCCATCGCTGCTGACATTGTTTACATAGGTGCCGCCGGTGACATTGCCCATTTCGGCAACATAATATTCGATCAGCGGGTTGGTGGTCCAGCCATAGATACCAACGAAATTGTAACTGCCGCTAAGGGCGCCCACATTGTAGCCGATGTTGCGGGCGGAACCGGGGTTCCAGCCTTTACCACCTACAATGTCGGTAACGTTGCTGTAACTGATGGCGAAATTGCCTGCATTGCCAAAAGTGATATTACCAGATCCACCTTCCCGGTATAACGACCAGAAATACCCGTTGTTGCTGCCTGTTGCTTCAGGCTGGGCATCTTCGTTCACATAACCGGTAAGGCGTTCACCCACAGGCGTGGGTTCGGCAATACTGCTTTTTTTGTTGCAGCCTGTTCCCAGGGTGGAGCAGGTGATGAGCAGCAAAAGGACTGCTCCGGAAGTAACCTTGCAGGTCACTTCCGATAGGAATGTGTTTGATCTCATGATGGCAAGAATTGTTAGTGAACTATAAATTTAACTAAGTCTTGTCATTCATGTAACCGATTACAGTGAAAAAGTTTAAGGATAGCTCAATGTTCGGCCATGTAGATGGCTGTTAGTATGCGTAACCGATTGCATAATAATGGTTGTATTATGGCAATAGTGTAGTCGTATTGGTGCTTAAATCTATTTATTCCATTCATGCACGAAAAGAACCGATGCCTGGCGCGGATATACTTTCGTTGTCAATACGCGGTGTACTTCGTCGTCCCGGTCTGCACAACAATCGGCCAGTACGGTAAGCGTGTAATCTTTATCCGCTGCCTCGCGTAAAGTTGATAGTACCACGCCGCTGGTAGCCACGCCCGTTAGTACCAGGTGGTTGATGCCTAAAGAACGAAGTACTATTTCCAGGTCACTGCCGGCAAAAGCACTTACTCTTTTTTTGTGTACCACGATCTCGTTTTCTGCAGGCGCCAGATCGGGATGTACCTGCGCAAAGGTATCCATGGGAGTGCCGGCTATCATTTGTTTGAACGCCGTGAACATTTTATTGTTGGGGTTGAACTCGGGAAACTCAGGCCGGAAAGTAAGCGTTACATATATTACCGGGATGTTATTGGCGCGGGCTTTAGCAATGGCCTCCTTAGTTGTTTCCACTACCTGGCTGGCGTTGGGCATGTTCTGTAAGATGCCCAATTGCATGTCCATCACTAACAGTGCTGTTTGTTGATTCATGTAGATATTGTTTTGAATGATTACTTGTTCTGATACCTGATGATTCTACTTTGGCATTTTTCATATCGCCCGACAGGAACCTGGAGAAACATCCTGCGATCACAAGAGCAATAACCCCTTGTGCCAGGATACAATTTTGCGGACCGATATAATTAGATAACCAGCCTACCAGCAGGGCCCCAATGGGAATAGTGCCAAAAGCTGCCATGGTAAAAAAGCTTACGGCGCGGCCGCGCATGGCAGGGGTGGAGGCCAGTTGTATAATGGTGTTACAAATAGGGATCACCGACATGGTACCGAAACCAGACACGGTAGCCAGTAGTAAATTCGCGGGGAAGTAATGAGTATAGGAGAATGCGATCAGTGCCAGTCCCACCACAATAATGTTGATGCGCAACACCTTTTTCATATTATGACCGGGTTTGCGCGAAGCGATAGACAGGGTGCTGATCACCGCGCCCAAACCAATAAACGCACTGAGGTAACCATAGGTGGCCGCATCGCCATTAAAGATCTCTTTGGCATAAACAGGGATCAATGTGATGTAGGTGTTCACCAGTAAACAGGTGAGCGCCAGTAACAATACCGTATTGCCTATTTCGTGGTGGCGCCTTACATAGTTCAATCCTTCTGTAAAATCGGCCGACAATTTTTTTCTTGCTGTAGTAATGAGTTGTTGGGGAACCTTCATCATAAGCAGGGAGGCGATCACCGCTATAAAGCTGATGGCGTTGGAGGCGAAACAAACACCGGCGCCATACCGGGCTAGTACAAAACCTGAAAGGGCAGGGCCCAGTAAACGGGATAGGTTATTAAGCGACGAGTTGATAGCAATGGCATTCGGCAGGTCTTCCTTGTTGTCGATCAGGTCGTTCACCATCGACTGACGCGCCGGTACTTCAAAGGCATTGGCAATACCCAGCAGCACACTCAGCGAAAGGATCAGCCAGACCTGGTGATACCCGGTAATATAAACAATGGCCAATGCGGTTGCCTGCAGGGCTGCCACAACCTGGGTGATCAGCACCAGCTTTTGTTTGTTGTATCTGTCGGCGGCAATACCACCGGCGGGTGATAATAAAAAGGACGGGAATTGTTCGGCAAAAGTGGTTAACCCGATCATGAACACGGAATGGGTCATGGTGTACACTACCCAAATAACCGCGGTACGTTGCATCCAGGTGCCAACGCGGGAGATCAGCTGGCCGAAGAAAAATAAACTGTAATTGCGGCTTTTAAACGATCTGAACGTATTTGTAAAACTCATTGCTTGCTCCTCTACTTCATCTTTAATTAATAATCAGTTAATCTGCAGCAGCCAGTTTTTCCAGAATGGGCACTACTTTTTCGAGCAGGGCCACTTCTTTATCAGTAAGCAGGGTTTCGATCCTTTTTTGCAGGAAGGCATCTCTTTCATACCTGTTTTGTTTTACCAGTTTTTCACCGGCAGGGGTAAGAGAAATATGCACCTTGCGTTTATCATCGGGTGAACCGGTACGCGTTATCAGTCCCTGTGACTCGAACTTTTTCAGGATCTGCGACATCGACTGAGTGGTTATTCGTGTCAGTGAAGCCAGCTCCGATGCCAGGATGTCATTATTCCGGGATATAAAACCGATGGTTTCCAGCTCGGTCATGGAATAAGACGATGTATAAGAGGCCTGCTTGCGTAATCCCTTATGCAGGGCTGCAACTGCCATACGCAGGGAAGATGATAATTTAATTGGTGGCATTGTCAGTAAAACTTGTTAGTTTACCTTACAAATTTACGAAAAAAGTTTCACCTCCCCCTAACCCCCCTCCAATAGAGGGGGGAATTACAATAAATTAACATTTGTTATAGCTCTCTCCGCCAGCTGGCGGAGGAGCCGGAGGGGGGCTTATACCCATTGTGTGAATTAAATTATTAATGCCATTTACCGCCGCTAACAGAGAAGCTTATATATTTGCATCGCTTTTGGTTCCCTGATTGTAAAAAGTCAGGGATTAAAAGGGAATCCGGTGTAAATCCGGAACTGGCCCGCAGCTGTAAGCTCCGATAACCAGGGTCCCACCTCAGTCACTGTTCTCTAATTATCAAGAGGATGGGAAGACAGGACCCGGGGGAGTAAGTCAGAAGACCTGCCTAAGCACTCAGCAATTCATAGCTTTCGGGGATCGAAGCTGGAATGTAAATACCTATTGTATTTCCATTTTTACTGTTGGCATTGTGCATGGGTGACAATCCCTTCCCGGAGGTTAATAATTATGCGTTTCACTAATTATTAACTATAACCATTTCACGAATGAAATCCATTAAACGTTTAGCCTTATTGGCCGTAAGCGTAGTAGTTCTGTTTACGTCCTGTTCAAAAAATGTAGATCAGCCATTTGATCAGCAAACCGATCTGTTAACCAACGGCAGGGTGTCTCAAAAAGCTGCTTTGCTCAATTCTTACACGGGTGGTTTTTACCTGATCAATGAAGGCTGGTATGGCCATGGAACCGGTGAGGTGAACTTTTATGATTATGCAACCGGAACACTGGGTGACAGTCTTTTTGTAAAGAACAATCCAACCAAAAACCTCAATCCGGCTACCTCTACGTTACAGTATGGTACTATCTTTAACGGTAAACTATACCTGGTATCTAAAGTAGGTGGCCCCCTGGTAGTATGCGATGAAAATACACTGGTTGAATCTGGTCGTATTGCAGCCAGTTCTTCCAACGACTGGCGTGCCTTTGTGGGCGTTGATGCCACACATGGCCTTATCAGCAGCCAGTCTGGTATTTATCCTGTTTCGTTACCTGGTTTAACCGTAGGTACTAAATTATCCGGCGCTTCTATTTCAGGTCAGGTAGGCGATTTGACCAAGTCAGGCAACTTTGTGTTTGCCTTATCACAATCTGCCGGCGTGGTTGTTTTAAATGCCACTACCAATGTTGTTGTGAAAACCATACCAAACATCGCTGTTGGTTTTGCTAAAACGGCTGATGGTGCGGTATGGTGTGCCGGTGGTACTTCGCTGGTACGCATCGATCCTGTAACGTTGACGACCACTACGGTTACTTTGCCCTTCACTGCAAACAATTCATGGGGTGCCTGGCATCCGGGTTCTATCACCGCTTCTACTACAGCAAACGAAATCTTCCTTGCGAATAACGCCACTTTCGCAGGCGCTACTACTATTTACAAATATGTAGTTGGAAACTCTTCTTCGTTGTCGGCGCCATTTATAACCATTGCATCTGGTAAGGAAACGTATGGCTCCGGTGTTGGGTATGATGCTTCGAACAACACAGTGGTAGTTACCACAGTTGAACAGGGTTTTACCACCCATTTTTCCGTGAACGACCTGGTTATTTATAATGCAGCTACCGGTTCACAGATCAGTGATCTGCCTTATAGCGGCTATTGGTTTCCTTCAATAGCGGTATTCCATTAAGAGGTAGGAGGTAAGAAGTAGGAGGTAAGAAGTAGGAAGTAAGAAGTCAGAGATACAGATTCTTCGTATTTCCTACCTCTTACTTCCTACTTCCTGCTTCATTGTAATAATAAAGTAATCAAACAACTGTGACCCCTTCATTGCTTAAATGCACAACTGTTTTGCTGCTTGTCTGTCATGCATGCAGCGCCCTTGCACAACAGACCGATTCCGTTAAGGTGACCAGTCTTGATTCGGTGGTGGTTGCCCGTGACCGGGTAAATAAAGAGATCATTCCGGTGCAATCGTTATCTGGTACGGCGCTCAATAACCTGAGTGCGCATTCGGTGGCGGATGCCATCCGGTATTTTGCCGGGGTGCAAATAAAAGATTATGGCGGTGTAGGTGGCTTAAAAACCGTCAATATCCGAAGCCTGGGCACACAGCACGTAGGTGTGTTTTATGATGGCATAGAACTGGGCAATGCACAAAATGGGACCATTGACCTGGGGCGTTTTTCGCTGGATAACATGACTGCTATAACACTTTATAATGGACAGCGAAGTGCCATTTTTCAATCGGCCAAAGATTTTGCTTCGGCGGGTTCTGTATACATGACTACCCGCATCCCGGAATTTACACCCGGTAAAAATGATAATGTAAAGGGTACGATAAAAGGCGGTTCCTTCGGTACCATCAATCCTTCTGTGTTGTGGGAGCACAAACTAAACGACCGCATTAAAAGTTCCGTCAACGCAGAATACGTATACACCACCGGCAGATACAAATTCAGCTACTCGAAAAAAGACGGTTACGATACAACAGAGAGCCGGAAAAATGGCAAGGTGGAGTCGATGCGGCTGGAAGGCGGACTGTTTGGAAAGATCACGAATGGGGAATGGAAAGCAAAGGTTTATTACTATACTTCAGCGCGTGGTTATCCCGGTGCTGTTGTTCGGGAGGAGCCGGGAAAATTCACGCATCAGGACAAGCAGTGGGATAACAACTTCTTTTTGCAATCATCGTTCCGGAAAAATTACAGCAGTCATTACAGCCTGCAGCTGAATGGTAAATACGCCAACGATTACCTGCATTATTTATCCGATCCCCGCCTCGATGTTAGTACCATGTATGTAAACAACCACTATAAACAACAGGAGGTTTATTTTTCTTCAGCTAACCTTTTTACCATCTTACCTTATTGGAGCATCAATGTGGCCGGCGATTTTATCTATAATACCCTAAAGGCAGACCTGTATGATTTTGTGTATCCGCGGCGTTATACCGGCTTAGGTGCTGTGGCTACCTCGTTTGACTGGCAACGGGTAAAATTGCAGGCTTCGCTGCTGGGTACCTATGTACACGAAACAACTGTTACGGCAGGGAGTGCCGCGAGTGATAAAAATGAATACACGCCTTCGGTGATCTTTTCGTACAAACCCTTTGCGAACAAAGACCTCAACGTTCGCGCTTTTTATAAACGCATTTTCCGCATGCCTACATTGAACGATCTGTACTATACGTTCATTGGGAACAAGCTATTAGATCCTGAATATACCACCCAATATGATGTAGGGGTTACCTACGCCTGTAATTTGACAAACACTGCGTTGAAACGGATTGAAATGCAGGTAGACGGTTATTATAACCAGGTAAAGAACAAAATTGTTGCCATGCCCACCAGCAACCAGTTCCGCTGGACGATGGTGAACCTGGGTTATGTAAAAATAAAGGGCCTCGACGTGGCGGTTCAAACCAACTGGCAATTGAAAAAGGAAACCAACATCAATGCCCGCCTTAGTTATACCTACCAGAAGGCACAGGATTTTACCGACGTTAGCAGTGATTATTATGGCGGCCAGATCCCTTATACGCCCTGGCACAGCGGTTCGGTGATCATTAATCCAACTTATAAAAGTTATAGCCTTAACTATAGTTTCATTTACACCGGTTACCGGTATACGGCTGTAGCCAATATACCAGAGAATTATTTCAGACCCTGGTATACCCACGACCTGTCCTTCTCAAAAGAAATGCTGTTGCATAAACACCAATTCCGTTTTACTGCTGAAGTAAACAATGTGTTGAACCAGCAATACGAAGTGGTGCTTTCTTATCCTATGCCCGGAACCAATGTTAAGTTCATTTGCACTGTTACACTGTAAAAACCAATTATGAAAAAAGTACAAGTTTATTATTGGTGCCTGCTGTTATTCGCTTTTTGCGCCTGTCGAAAAGAGGAGGCTGCCGTGCCACCCACCACTACGCAGGTGACAACAGGTGAGTCGGGGCCTATTAAAGGATTCTTTCTGCTGAATGAAGCCAATATGGGCAGCGGCAAAGCTTCGCTGGATTATTTTGATTATGAATCCGGCGTTTACACCAAAAATATTTTTAACACCCGCAACCGGCAGATAGAATTGGGACTGGGGGATGTAGGCAACGACATCCAGATCTACGGCGGCAAGCTGTATGCGGTGATCAATGTATCAAATTTGGTAGAAGTGATGGATGTTGCCACCGCCAAACACATTGGTATTATTTCAATCCCAAATTGTCGATACATCACCTTCAATAAGGGGTATGCCTATGTAAGCTCTTACGCCGGTGAGGTAAAGATCGATCCCAATGCGCGGTTAGGCTATGTGGCCCGGATAGACACCACCACGCTTACGGTAAAAGACACCTGCGTAGTTGGCTATCAGCCCGAAGAGATGGTGATCCGGAACAATAAGTTGTATGTGGCCAATTCCGGCGGTTACCGGGTGCCTGATTACGACAATACTGTGTCTGTGATCGATCTCAATGCTTTCAAAGAAACAAAGAAGATCACGGTGGGCATCAACCTCGACCGCATGAAACTGGATAGTGATGGTAATATTTACGTCACTTCGCGCGGCGATTATAAAACCGTTCCTTCCAACACCTATATCCTCGATGCTTACGATAAAGTATCCGATGTGTTGAACCTGCCTGCCAGTAATTTGACCATTTGCGGCGACTCGGCCTATGTATACAGTACGGAGTGGAGTTATATCACCAATAGGAATACTATTACCTATGCTATCATAAACACCAGGGAAAAAGCAGTGGTGAACCGGAGTTTCATAACAGATGGCACAGAAAAGAAGATAACCATCCCTTATGGTATAGCGGTGAATCCCGAAACCAGGGAGATCTATGTGACTGATGCAAAGGACTACCTTATTCCCGGTCGCCTTTACTGTTTTACCCCCGATGGAAAACGAAAATGGGATGTGGAGACCGGCGACATTCCCGCCCATTTTGTTTTTACGCATACAAAACTAAGTGCACAATAACTACTTAAAAGATAAATGGTACAATGAAAAGTATAACTACATGGAAATGGATCATGCCAGCGGTATTACTGATACACCTGGCATCGTGTTCCAAACACAAAGATGATTCAGTAGCTCCTGGTACGCCCGCGGTGGAATTCAATAACACCGTTTCAGGAGAGTATAAAGTAAAAATAGGAAAGGAGATAACCCTTTCTGCAAAAGTCACCGATGCCGTTAATCCGGTATATGCGTGGAAGTTGAATGGTAAGATCATTTCAAATAATATCGATTGTAAATTCACCGGCACGGAACCCGGTGAGAACTTTGTAACCTTCCGCGTAGATGCAGAGAACGGTTCCATGGAACAACAGGTAAAGCTAACCGTAGTAAGCAAACTGCCGCCGCAAATAGACATGCCGGCCAACCTGGTAGCCTATTCGGGTAAAGACAATCGGCTGACAGCTACGGTACATTACGCCGATGGTGCCCAATACGCCTGGCGTTTAAATGGTGTGGTGGTAAGCAGCGACAGCGTGTTTGTATATAAACCAACGGTAACCGGTTCCAATATCCTTTCTTTAAAAGTATGGAATGAGGATGGGGAAGACCTGAAATCATTCGGGTTGAATGTTCTGCCGCCACCGCCGCCCGGTTTGTTTTTCGACGATGGCCATTTTCGCCTGTCGACTGACAACAGCATCAAACGCCTCAGCGTTCCGCTGGGCGATACCCTGATAATGGCGCCTGTATTGTCACAAATTCCCGCGCCTGTCACTCTTCAATGGGCCGTTGATGGAGTGGTGCAAAATGGTACTTCAGGTGAATATTTCCAATTTATCCCGGCTGCCAAAGGCACGTATCTGATCACCGCTACTGTAGCTGGCATCACCGCCAAAGTAACTGTAGAATGCGTGGCGCCCCGGGGCACATACTTCCGCGCTGCAAATGGCGGCAGCCAAAGAATTGCCACCAAGTCTTTTGAATTTATTCCTGCACCCGGCCAGTTCACCGACTATCCCGATTGGAGCACCGCCGATATGGCGCGTGATAATATTCAACGGTCACTCGATGGGCATGCCACCGAGTTCATTGCCCTTTTAGGTGCTTATGGCGGTTATTTCATAACCGGTTTCGATCACAGCGTTAACAATGTTAAGGATAATGCAGATCTTTCTATTGTAGGTAATGAGTTCCTGCATTGGAGCGAGCCGGGTATTGTTTGGGTAAGCCAGGATGAGAATGGAAATGGGTTGCCCGATGATACCTGGTATGAATTAAAAGGCAGTGAAAGCACCATACCTGACCATCCGCATCCGGAAACCCGTACGCGGTATGCCATTACGTATTACAAACCTTCCGGTCCAAACCAGGACGTAATGTGGACCGATAATTTTGGCGGCACCGGTTCCATAGACTATAACCAGTACCACTCCCAGCCATATTATTTCCCCATGTTCATTAATGCCGATGCCTATACGCTTACGGGTACCTGTTTAAAATCAACTATGGCCATAGGTGCGCTGGAAACAAGCGAGGGGTATGCCTGGGGGTATGTTGACAATGTTGGCGATGGTTCAAGAAAGAATTTCGACATCGATGATGCTATCCGGGCCGATGGAACACCCGCCAATTTGAAATATGTTGACTTTGTAAAAGTACATACGGCTATGACGGGGAAAGGTGCTGCGGTAGGGGAGCTCTCCACCGAAGCAGGTGCGCCCTATGATCTTAACTTAATAAAATAATTACAGACACATGTTCCACTTCAATATAAACAGAACACTCGTTTTCCTGTTGGTGGCAGCGATGCCGGTCTTTACAGCCTGCCATAAGGAAAAAAATGATTTTCAGGGACGCGATAATTTCATCACTGGCTTTACGCTGAAAAAAGACGGTACTACATTTACTGCATCCATTGCCGACAGCGTGATCGTTATTAATGCACCCGAAGGTCTTTCGCTCGATGGGGCTATTGCTGATGTATCGCTGAGTGAGCACGCTTCTATGTTTCCTGATCCTGCTTCCATCAACCAATGGGATGAAGAAGCACTCTTTGTTGTAAATGCCTGGAATGGACAACGGAAAACATATAAATACACTGTTAACAGAACCAGTATCAATGTGGCAGGAAGTGTGGTACTGACCACCCAGGCCGATGTAGATGCTTTTGCAAAACAAGGCGCTACCGAGGTTGCCGGTAGTCTTATCATCGGTAGTATAGCCGGTAAAGACTCCATTACCAGCCTGGCTGCTTTGTATAAACTTAAACGGATTGATTACTCGTTGATCATTTATCCTACTTTGTCGGCCCGCCAAATTGTAGGGCTGGACAATTTACAATCAGTAGGTAATGACATTCAAATTCAAACGGCCGATACGCTGGATATAGTAGCCTTTCCTGCTTTGGAATCAGCCGGCAGCATATCAATACAAAGCGTATTGATAGACGCCCTGAATTTTCCTAAGTTAAAACAGGTAGCAAAATTCCTGAACATCAATGCTTCGGTGAGCAGTTTTACTGCGCCCATTCTGCAACAGGTGAAAGGCGCTGTAACCTTAAGCACAGATGCATTCTCGGGTGCCCTGATGCAGGTAGTTTCTTTTCCGGCATTGACCACCACAGGAAATTTCACCATCTCAAACTTCAGGCAGTTAACAAAGCTGGATTGTCCTGTACTTACAAAAACAGGTGACCTGAAACTGGATAACCTGACTTCCCTGTTTAATGTAAGTTGTCCCAAATTGCAAACAGCAGGTTATATTACGTTGCCAGGTGAAAGTAAACTTACACAAATAAGTTTTCCTGCGCTTACCCAGGCAGGTGGATGGTACATGGCTGCCAAAACCATTAATACCCTTGAATTGCCGTTGTTGAAAACCATTTCAGGCGATCTGCTGATGTGGGATAACTCCTTAAGAACATTCAGCATGCCCCTGCTGGAAGAGGTAAGCGGGAGTATTAATATCACGCAAATGTCGCAATTGACGCAGTCAGCGGTGGAATGGCCCGTGTTGAAAAAAGTAGGTGTAGATTTTTATCTGCAGATACAATCTGCTTTGGTTAACAGGTTGAGCTGTGCTGCATTGGCCAGTGTAGGCGGAGACCTGGTTGTGGGTACGGGGTATGGTACTACCAGTCTGGCTACGGTGTCCTTTCCAAAACTGACAACAATAACGGGTAACCTGAGGCTGTTTGCAGAGCAGGCGCCTTCCAACCCCAATAGCAAACTCACCAGCCTGGATGGTTTTACTGCGCTTTCCAAAGTAAAAAGCATAGATGTTTCCGGACAAAGTGTGCTCACCTCTTTTGCCGGATTGCAACTAGCAATACCGGGTATAAACGCTGCTGCCTGGAGAGCAAGCGGCAATAACTATAACCCTACCTATAGCGATCTGCAAGCCGGCAAATGGACAAAACCCTGATCACCCGACAAATCAAAAAAACGACAATGAAACTTTCAAGTTATATAACCGTTTGCATGCTGCTGGCAACCGTAATTGTAAGCAGTTGCAGCAAGGACAAAGGCCCCTTTGAAGGGCGTGATAATACCATTGCATCCTTTCAGTTAAAGAAAGGCGATGTTATTTTACAGGCAGCCATCAAACAAGACAGTATTGTGATCACCGCGCCCGGGAGTTTCTCACTCAGCGGTGTTACTCCTGCTGTTGTATTGAGTGAGCATGCCCGCATTTCACCTGACCCTGCCACGATCACCAACTGGGAACAGCCACTCGATTTTGTGGTGACTTCTTATGATGGACTGGTGAAAACATATAAGTATGTATTGAAGCGGAACATCATTTCAAAAGAGGGCGATATTGTTTTAATGCGCCAGGCAGATGTAGATACATTGGCCGCCTTACAATTAAGCCGCATCAAAGGCAGTTTAACGATTGGCAAAACCGAAGGCGCCGATAGCATTTATTCGCTGGATAAATTATCGACCATTACCGGTATTTCGGGTGGTCTTGTCATTAACCCAACGTATGCGGGGAAAGACCTGAAAGGGTTGGAAAACCTGGAGACCATCGGTGGTTTTAAAATAGGCGAGGACCTGAACTCTTATACACAGGGACCCCTGATGAACCTAAAAACGATCATCTTTCCAAAACTTACCAGCATCCTGTCGAGCATGATCGTTAATGGGCCTGGCATTACTTCATTGCAAATGCCGGTGCTTACCAACATCGATTTCGATTTGCAACTTATTTTTCTCGACTCGCTGAAGACAGTGGAGTTACCTAAGTTACAGCGGGTATTGCAGTCAGTGATCTTTCAGGGAACGTTTATCAGCAATGCATTGGAAACAATCAATTTCCCCGCACTGGAAACCATTGGCGGCGATTTCTTTTGTATTCAGTATACCAACCTTGTTTCAGTAAAGTTGCCGGCGCTCACCAAACTGTCGGCTATAAACATTCTTGGAGACCTGGCCCTCACTACTATTGAAGCGCCTAAATTAACAACCACCGTAGCCGGCGCGGATTTCTCTTCTAACCCGGCCCTCACTACGCTGAACCTGGCAGCGCTTACCAAAGTGGGGGGGCAATTCCGTATTGAATCCTCTACTGCCATAGAAAACCTCAATGGAGTAAAGTCATTGACGGAAATAGGCGGCGACCTGAATCTGACTTCCCTGCCATCGCTAAAGGATGTTTCCGCTTTAAAGACGCTGAAAAAGGTAGGGGGTAATTTTTTATTGCAGTATCTCGATCAGTTGACCGACCAAAACCTCGCCAATTTTGCAGCCGTGAATACCATTGGTGGTTCTTTGAGTATAATATCTGTTCCCAACCTGATCAGTGTCAATGGCTTGTCGTTAGTGACGTTTATATCGCGGGTTTTCATTTATGATAATCAGAACCTGGTTGACTATACAGGGTTAAAAAATGTAATACCTACACTTTCCGATGCTAACTGGCAGGTATCCAGCAACCGATACAATCCAGGTTATCAGGATATGGTTAATGGTAATTATGTAGCGCCGTAACTTAAACATAACAGACCTGTCAGGTGCGCTTCCTGCTGCATAATTAGCAAGAGGTTATGCCGTATTTGACAGGTCGTTTTATGTACAGTTATTGTTAAATCTGCACGAAAAAACCCCTAAATGACACACTTATCTGATTTATGCGGCCGGAACGGATAATTTTTATAGTTTCGCATCCGTTACTATGAACCCTAAGGCCTGCTTAGCTATGAAACTAACACTTATTTATTGCTACATATTTCTGCTTATTATAGCCGCTTCTGCCTGTAAAAAAGATTCAGCCGGCGATAACGCCAGTCTCAGGATAATCTCCTATACCGAAGATATTACGGCCATCGGCGGACGTACAGTAGAAACTTATTCAGTTGAGTATGATGCCCAGAACAGAATAACCAGTGTAGCATCAACGAATAAACACGGTGCCCGCACTGTTTATCAATATTCAGCCGAGAACTCGTTTACCTGCGATAAATACACAGACGCGGTGCTTTTATACCACTCTGTTTACTTTATCAATAACCAGTCGTTGATCGATAGCACCTGGGGACGTGAATATAAGGAGGCTCCGTATAAGTCTGACACGATATCGGGAAAGTTTTATTATAATGAAGACAAGAAACTGATAAAGCAAAAGGAATTTTTAAATAGCACCCTGGTGCCTCCTGTGTTAAACAGAACAATTAATTATCAGTACGATATAAACGGAACGCTTGTTAAAGAAACGGCTGATGATTATGAAAGCTCCTACGCGTACGAAAAGGAAAATAAAAATACTGTACAGCTGCAACCCTTCTATTTTCCCTCCAATGATCAACTGCCTTCCCATTCCTATATTACACGTTTTGGAACAACCCTGGAAACAAAACATACTTACACTTTTGATGATCACAAACGGGTGATCGGTGAAAGAGCAGAGCAAAGCGATGGCCGGATAACTATCCTGAGTTATACGTATGAGAAGTAATAGGCAATAGACAATAGATTTTAGGCGGCTCAAGGTCTGTTATTAATTGCAAATACTCGCGAGCTATTCCCCACTCAGCATTCACTATTCCCCATTCACCATTGCGCTAAAATTTAGAATGGCCCCACCATTTCGGTAGAGCCATTCAGGGTTTATCACAGGAACGCCGTTGAGCGCTAATTTTTTTACAAAGCTATTTTAGCAGATGACCATGGCACCGCCGCAATCGGTGAAAAGGCGTAAACTGTCGGTAAGGATGGCTATCGCCCTGCGTATGCCGCATTCAACGACTCAAAATGCCTGTTGGTCGATCGGCGGTAGGTGAACCGCTGATGCCGGTCTAATTTTGATGTGTCATCAATGATTCATTACAGGACGGTTATTAATATACAGTGAGTTTTAGGTAGAGGCTCCTCGCATGTCGGGGAGCTTTTTATTAGCAGCCAGTCAAAAGTGAAGAAGATATAAGATGGGGTGAGCGACTGATTTTGCCTGTTCAACGACTGGCGGCTTCAATGGGGTTTTGGTGGGTGTACATTTATACTGCATTAAAAAGTAAAACTATGACACCGCAATCACCACTACAAAAGTTAAGCTACATGGTCCCCTTCTCAACACAGGCCATGGATCTTATGGAAGGAAAAAAGGTGTATCCCCGCCACCTGCCTTTACTGAATCTTACCATTGATTTTGAAAACGGGACCCTGAATCTTGAAGGGGACTGGCAATACATCATGTATTTGAACGGACATAGTAAACGCGAATGGTTTACCAAATCACGGGAGCGCGTGCAAATTGCCATGAACATCCGCAGGTTCCTACCGGTTGATCTGGCTGAAATCGGCGATGAAGGTTTGTTGCTGCCACTGGATGGAATGCTTACTGATCATTTGGGCGCTGGTAATTGTACAGGTTTGCTGGTAATCGATACAGTAGGTATGTATTCCGGAGCCATCAATAATGATTGGGATATTTCATTGTACCTCTACGACCGGCAACAAAACAATATGGAATTTAAAATAAAAGTACCCCTGCTTACCGGTGCAACGAATTTCTTCGAGTACGCCAACTAAAAAAAGATCCAAAATCTGCTGCTATGACCTGTCTCATTATTGATGACAATGCAATTGCCCGTTCTGAAGGCTGAACATTTTGTGATATTCCAAATTAACAGCTATGAAGTACTTTCTTTTTGCAGGTCTGTTGGGACTACTGGCTGCCTGTAATTTCAATGATCAGTCTGCCAATTTTCGTGAACATGTAAGCAACCTGCAACTCAATTTTAGAAAGCCCTATGCTCGTACAAACGACTGGGTGATGGACAGCCTGCGATCGGGCCATGCAAAGGAAATGTATGCGGCGGTTGAGCACAGGTTGAAAGAAGGAACGGATTGAGATATGTGGTAATATGATAATGTATGTTCCGTTTAATCAGGCAGGCATTTGGTAAAAAAGAGTATCTTACTTAATAACCCAATAAGTAAGTAAACTTATGCCTACACCGAATGATTGGACTAGTACTGAAGTTGAACTAATAATCGCTGATTATTTTTCAATGTTAGAAAAAGAGTTGATTGGAGTGGATTATAATAAAACATCACATAGACGAATGCTCAAGCTTCTGTTAAATAATAGAAGTGATGGGTCAATAGAATTTAAACATCAGAATATAAGCGCAGTATTGATCAAACTGGGACTCCCATTTATTAAAGGATACAAGTCCAAACCGAACTACCAGCAAATTCTTGAGAATAAAGTAATCACATATATAGTAAACCAAAAAACTATACTGGAACCAAAGTTTATCCAATTCGCAGAATCTGTAAATTCTAATATAGGACAGGTTAAGTATAATGAGATACTGGAAGTGCCGCCAGATAATAGTAGCGTAGTTTCAGAACCTGAAATTGCCTACGAAAGAAAGCCCTTTAAAATTAATTACCTGGAGCGTGAGCAAAGTAACCTTTCTCTTGGCAAAAAAGGGGAGTTGCTCATTATTGATTATGAAAAATGGAGATTGACCCAGTCAGGAAAGGAATCATGGGCTGATAAAATAGAATGGGTGGCTGAATATGATGACGGCGCGGGTTTTGATATTCTTTCAAAGAACCCCAATGGTTCGGATAGATATATTGAAGTCAAAACAACCAAATTAACCAAGGAAACGCCGATCTTTTTCTCGAAAAATGAATACGAGTATTCTGTTGATAAAACGGAGGATTACCATCTTTATAGATTGTTCAATTTCAGCGACAGCCCAAAGTTATTTATCGTGAATGGAAGTTTTGACCAGTTTTGCAGAAAAGAAGCCATTCAATTTAAAGGATACTTCTAAAATATTATGGCGTAATATTCAGTTCATATTTCATTTTTACTTTGCACGGTGAATCGCGTACTTCATGGAGAAGGATATTCACCAACATATCAGGTTATGGCTGCAGGATGAAGAAAAAGCATTCGAGGAAGTGTTTGCTTATTATTATCCGAGACTGCACCGGTATGCCTTTCGGTATCTGAAAAATGAATTCTGGGCCGAAGAGCTCTCTATGGAAGTATTGGCGCGCATCTGGGAAAAGAAGTCCGCCATAACCAACCATGAAACATTTGAAAACTACCTTTTTACAGCAGCCCGTAATCACCTCATCAACCACTGGCAACGAAAGATCGACGGTCTGCTTTCCCTTGATACCTTACAAAGCGAAGTAGCGGAGGCTGCGGGCAATAACGTTGCCGATGCTTACGATCCGGTTTTATTAAAAGAGATGGAAACCGTTTATCACAACACCCTGTCTGAATTTCCTCCCCAACGCAGGACCATCTTTTTGTTACATCGTAATGAACGGCTTAGTTACAAGGAAATAGCCAGACAATTGAATATCTCCCCAAAAACAGTTGAAAACCATATTGGTTCTGCCTTGAAGCAGCTGCGCGTAGCCATGCTGCAATACCTTCATTCTTTCTTCCTGTAAGCGTATGTTATCAAATTGTTACTTGCTAGGGGTTCGTAAACCATTTTGTGTATTCACTTATAGAAATCTTTTTTTATGTCATCGAAAGAGATAGATAGGCAATTATTACATATATATATCGAAGGGAATTGTTCAACGGACCAGTTACTCCAGATAAAAGAATACCTGACTGATGAGGCGTACCGGGAAAGCCTGCATCAATTTATGCAGGACGAGTGGGAATTGTTAAGTAATGCTGAGTTTCCTGCGCTGCCAGGCATGCCGGAGCAATATGCCAAATTCCGATTTTATCTGGCCCGTCGCAATAAAGGGATTACACATGAGAAAGTTCCTGTTCAGGGAGTGCGCGTGCGGCGCATGCAGGTAATAGCTGCAGCAGCTGCCGCGGTACTCTTATTGATTGCAGGCAGCTGGTTGTGGCGCGCCTTTGTTAACAGGCAACCGAAAGAACTGGCCGCAAAAGAATTGTATTTTCACAATGAACCGGGCCATAGAACAACCGTGTTGTTGCCCGACAGTACCCGGGTTTACCTGGGCGCCGCCAGTACGCTTCGGTTCAAACAGGCTACAGATGGTGATCGCCTGGTAATACTGGAAGGACAGGCTTATTTTGAAGTACAACACGATGAACACCGTCCCTTTACTGTTACAACCGGTTCTATTACTACGGTTGATTTAGGAACCGCATTCAATATCCGCTATTATCCCGGTGACCTTAATATTGAAGTTGCGGTAACCAGTGGTAAGGTGCAGGTATTGCATAAGGGCGAAAAGCAATTAGCTGTATTGGAACCAGGTAAACGGCTGGCATACGATACCCTTACGCAACAGTATGGTGTAACAGCCCTGGCCAATGCCGATCTTGCCGGCGCCTGGCGAAAAGGACTGCTTACTTTCAACAGACAATCCCTGAAAGAAGTGACTGATGAATTACAACGCTACTATGGCGTTCGGTTTCAATACACCAACCCATCCGCAGAAAATATTCTTATCACCACTGTGCTTGATAATAAATCACTGGAAGATGCACTGGACATTGTAACCCTGACGGCAGGTGTTCCATTCACCCGCCAGGGAACCCTGATCGTATTAAAATAGAAAGGGCCTGTAATAAAAACCTTAACTACTAATATGAAAAGAAAGCCAGAGGGACTATTATATCGGCATCTAACCCGCAGGGTTAGCATGGTTCTACCCTTGGTGGCTGCCTTTTTTCTGACTATCAATCTGTATGCCCAGGACAATGGGAAAAAGGCAAGCGTACATTTTAAACGCGCACACCTGCGTCAGGTTTTTGCCGAACTGGAAAAACAATTTGGGCTTAGTTTCTCTTATAACGAATCGAATTTAGCGCTGTATGGCAAAGCCGTAACGATGCAGTTGAAAAATGCAACCGCCAGCCAGGTGCTGAATAAGATCTTTACTGGCAGTCCGCTTACCTGGTCGTTCAAAGGCAACCTGGTAATTTTAACCGCTGACCCCAATTATCAGAAAAAGCAACTCAACTCAGGTGCTTTTACGGAAGGCCTTAATGAAAACAATTCCGATTCGGCTGTAAAAAGAGATGACCTTAATGAAGTGGTAGTGGTTGGATATGGGCGACAGTCGCGCAAATTATTAACCAGCGCCATCAGTACGGTAAAAAGCGAGGAGTTCAACCAGGGAAATTTTAATAACCCAGCCCAATTGTTGCAAGGCAAAGTGGCTGGGTTAACCATTACGCGGTCAGGCGATCCCAATGCGGCGCCAAGTATTACGCTGCGTGGTCCTTCTACCTTGCGATCCGGTGCAGCACAGGAACCATTTTATGTGATCGATGAGGTGCCGGGCGCCGATGTAAAGCTGATAGTGCTTGATGATATTGCTACCATCGATGTGTTGAAAGATGCCTCTGCTACTGCCATCTATGGAACAAGGGCTTCCAATGGCGTTATAGTGGTTACTACCAAAAAGGGGCGTCCCGCCCAAACACAGGTAAATTATAACAGTTATGTAGCTGTAGAGAAGGTGTCACGCCGCATCAAAATGATGGATGCCGGTCAATTGAAAGACTTTCTGTCAAAAAACAGCCTGGCCCTCAGTCCGTCTGACGACCAGGGGGCTAATACCGACTGGCAAAAAGAGGTTTCACAAACAGCGGTATCACAAAGCCACCACCTTTCTTTAAGCGGAGGCGCCAATAACCTCACGTACAGTGCCGCTGTCAGTTACCTCGACAACAAAGGCGTATTGCGAAACACGGGGATGAACAGATTGATCGGCCGCATCAGCCTGGAACAAAAAGCGTTGAACAACCACCTGAAACTAGGCATGCTGGTCAGTTCTTCAACCAGCAATGCCGACCTGTTGCCCGATCAGAACATCATTCTGTTTAACATGTTGCGTTATTTACCCACCGTGCCTGTAAAGCAGGCAGATGGCAGCTATACAGAGAATTTACAGCGGGTGCAGTATTACAACCCGGTATCCTTACAAAATAATGCCTGGCAAAAGCAAAAGACCAAAACCACGCTGCTGAATGGGTCTGCACAGGTGTTGTTGCCGTTTGGGTTTAAATACGACATGAGTGTAACGGCACAAAACAAACAGGAGAACAGCGGAACCTATTATACAAGTCAGTATGCTTATATCACTGGTACCAATGGCAAGGCTTACCGATCTTCTTATGAGAGCACCAAAAGAATGCTGGAAACCTTTTTCACCTTTGCCAAAAAATTAGGTGCACATGATATTAACGTACTGGGCGGTTATAGCTGGCAGGAAGATTTGAATGGCGATGGTTTTCAGGCAAGCAACCAGAACTTTCCTACTGATGCATTGGGATATACCAATATAGGTTTGGGCAGTCCTACCGGGAACTATCGCAATGAATGGGGACCTAATATGTACCAGAAGCTGCGGTTGATTTCATTTTATTCCCGGGCTAATTATAACTTCCGTGATAAGTATCTGTTGCAGGCCTCGCTGCGTCGTGACGCTTCTTCCGCTTTTGGCGTTAACAACCGCTGGGCTACCTTTCCTTCCGTTTCATTTGCCTGGCGTGCCATCGATGAAGCGTTTTTAAAAACGCAGCACATTTTCAGTGACCTGAAATGGCGCGTGAGCTATGGTGTTACGGGTAACTCATTGGGTTTTGATCCCCTGATCTCGAAAGTACAGTACAGCTCAACCGGACAGTTCTATTATAACAATTCATTTGTGAATGCTATTGGCCCTTCTCAAAACGACAATCCCAATCTGAAATGGGAAAAGACGGCCATGTTCAATACCAGTATTGATTTCGCTGTGCTGAAGGGTAAGGTAAAAGCCAGCGTGGAATACTACAATAAAAAGACCAGCGATCTTATCTGGTATTATCCGGTATCTACCACGCAGTATTTCACCTCTACCTATACAGCCAATGTCGGTTCTATTTCCAACCAGGGTTTTGAAGTAACGATCGATGCCATGCCGGTAAAGACAGGCGATTTTCAATGGACAAGTTCCCTGAATTTTGCGCATAACAACAACAGAGTACTCTCTTTATCGAACAGTAATTTTAAACTGGATTCGATATATCCCCAAGGCGCTTCTCCGGGTGGACAGAACCAGACCGGCGCATATGTACAGATCCTGAAATCTGGTTTTCCGGTTGGCCAGTTCTTCACTTTCAACTATGCGGGAAAGGATGCAAACGGCGTTTCCCAGTGGTACGACAAAGACGGCAAGATCACCACTGCGCCCAGAACTTATATTGACAATGCTTATGCAGGTAATGCGCAACCCAAATTACTATTGGGCTGGAACAACAACCTGAAGTATAGAAAATTTGATCTGAATATTTTTGTAAGGGCTTCATTGGGCGCTAAAGTTATGAATGCCACGCTGGCCGATCTCAACCGGCCCGATGCAGCCAGCAGCTATAATATTCCGGAATATGCTGCGAATAACTCACCCAGGGACCTGTATGGTTATTTCTACTCCAACAGGTATATAGAGAATGCTTCTTATCTCCGCCTCGATAATGCCACGTTGGGTTATACTTTTCCTTCATTGATCAAAGGCATCCGTTCTATACGCGTTTACGCTTCAGGCAACAACCTGGCATTGATCACCCGATACCGGGGGCTTGATCCTGAGATCATGCTGGGTGGACTTACGCCCGGCATCGATAACAAAGACTATTATCCCCGAACGAGGGCTTTTATGTTTGGTTTAAATGTTGGTTTTTAAACAATGCCTTTATGAAACTGATAAATAACTACAACACCATACTGGCGGGCTTTTTTTTATTGAGCGCCTGCACCAAAATAGATGTGCCGGTAGAAAATCAACTGACCCCTCAAAGCTTTCCGGAAACGGATCAACAGTTCCTTGCGGCAGCGGGACCTGCTTATATCAGTTTTCGTGGTTCGTTTTGTCAGGCTTACTGGCAGTTACAAACGCTGAGTACCGATGAAGCTATTTTGCCAAGCCGGGCCGGTGGCTGGTACGATGGGGGGCGCTATCAGCAGATGCACTATCATAACTGGACACCCGATAATCCCATTGTTGGCGACGGCTGGACCTGGGGCTATACAACCATCAGCGCCTGTAACCGCATCCTGGCTTTGTTTGCTGCATCAAAAGATAGTCCGGCTAAACAGCATATAGGGGCTGAGCTCCGGCTGCTGCGGGCGCTTATGTTTTATTATATGATGGATGCCTATGGAAATGTTCCGATGCCAACCGGGTTTGGCGATACTGTAAGGCCCGTTCAAAAAAACCGGTTGGAGGCGTTTGATTTGATTGAATCGGAAATTAAAGCCAGCCTGGCTGATCTGCCGAAGGCAACAGATGCCACCCAGTATGGCCGGCCTAATTACTATACGGCCTATGCGTTGCTGGCAAAATTGTACCTGAATGCGGAGGTATATACAGGAGCAAATCGATATGATGATTGCGTGGCCGCCTGCGATACCATTCTGCAGTCTGGCAAATACAAACTGGCCGCTGATTATGCGAAAATGTTCTATCCCGATAATGGCCCGCAAATGACGGAGTTCATCTTTGCCATTCCTTATGACCATGCAGCAGCGCAGGGCGAACAATATACCTGGTATTCCCTGCATCCGGCCCTGCAGGCAAAATATGGGCTGGCGTACCGGCTGAGCAATCCCGTGAGTACCATTCCCGCTTACTATGCTTATTTCGATGACCCGAATGATGTGCGAACGTCGCTGTGGCTTGCCGGCAAGCAGTATGATTTTGCAGGCAATCCAGTTACCATTGTTACCACTAAGCTTGGGCTGGATGCTACCTATTCGGGTACAGATGGTGCCACGCAGATAACTTATCAACTTGATTTTACGCCGGAAATTACACTCCGTGATGTGGCTAAGTTTGAAGCGGGTGGTGATGAATTGTCGAAAGCAAAGGGTATCCGCAACAATAAGTATTATCCTGATGTAACGGCTACCGATCGTAACCAAAGCAACGATGTGCCTGTGTTCCGTTTAGCAGAAATTCAGTTGATGAAGGCCGAAGCCATTTTGCGCGGCGCTGCACCAACTTACAATACTACTGCACTTTCCCTGGTGAATGAGGTAAGAACAACCAGAAAGGCAGCTCCTATGACTAACCTTACGCCCGATGAACTGTTAAAAGAGCGGGCGCGTGAACTCAATTGGGAGAATGTGCGCCGCACTGATTTAATAAGGTTTGGGAAGTATGAAGATGCCTGGGGCTTCAAAACAGATGCCGATAAAAACAAGCGCATTTTTCCCATACCGGCAGCCGAGCGTATACTGAACCCAGGTTTGCAACAGAATTATGGTTATTAATGACCCCCGAGCCATGGTAATGGAATCTGTATCCCGGCAAAAAAGGGCCCCCATAAACGTATGATACGGGAGGGGCCCTTTTTCCGTTTCAGGGATAAAAAAAAGATCCCCCCGAAATTTCGGAGGGATTACTTGCGGATCCTTATTGTGACGATTATTACTTCACTTTGCTTACTACTGTTTCTTCAACATAATTCTGGTTGGTGCTGATTGCGTATACTTCAGTAGTTTTATTCTTTAAAGACTTTACAGTTACATTCAGGGCTGCATTTTCGAAGCCTTCAGATTTCAACAGGAATTTCTTATTGATGCCGGAACCTTTGAATGTATTAACGTATACAACGCTGCCTGCTTCATCACGGAAAGTTACCACGAACTCGTCGTCTGCATCGTTGATCAGGTTCAGTTCAAATACTGGTGAGTTATCGAGATTGCCGATGAACTTCAGTTCAGTAGCACCACTCTTTTTAGGCTCATCATTTGCCAGGGTTACAGTTGAAAAACCTACGGTTAAAGTGATTAATGTTAAAAGGGTGATTGTGAATTTACTTGCTTTCATAATTGTAATCTTTTATGTATATTTCTTGTTTACGTGTTTTTACGAACGTTACATCGGTTAGTGATGTGTTTGCTGCGTTTCGTAATGCAAACATACACCCGGTTTTAGGGCCCTGGAAATCAACCTGACGCCGTTTTTAGTATCGGTAACGACCTTATAAAAAGTTAAAACCCGCTGTGGTAGCGGGTTTTATAAATTATGGCCCATGATGCCCAAGCGTTTTTAGTGTTATAAAAACACTTTTAAAGACTTGTAAACTAACAGTCGTTACGGTTGCGGGGGTGATTTACCGTTACTATGGCTTGTCCTTTCCCTCTACCAGCAACTTACGCAGGTTGTTGAGCAACTGATCCGATGTATTGGCATTGGTGAAAATGGCATATCCCATTTTCAGGTCTTTGTATACTTCGAACTTGCATTTGAAATCGCCATTGTTTCCGCCATGTCCAAATGATTTGCCGTATGGTGTTTCGCGGATCTCAAGGCTCATGCCCATATAAGTTGGGTACTTGGGGTGATAGGTGGTGTCTTCAGAATGTTTGGAAAGGATGGTGTCGTACATACCGGCCGACAATCCTTTTTGTTCCAATAAATAAAGCATGAACCGTGTAAAGATGATGGCCTCCGTATGCATAGACGCCGCCATATTGGGATGCTCAGGCGGATCGGCTTTGCTTGGCCGTTTGTCATAGTGCCCGTTGGCTACTACCCGTAGCAGGGAATCGTTTTTCGAGAAGAACGTATGATACAAACCGATCGGCTCGATCACTTCTTCTTTTAATACCTGTTCAACGGGTTTACCAGTGATCTTTTCCACTACCATTTTCAGGTATTCAAAACCTTCACCCGAATAACCAAAAGAGGTGCCCGGGGTGAACTTGAGATCGAGCTTACTGTTTTCATTCATCCAGCGCCAGTTGGGAAAACCGGTCCGGTGCGTTAGTACATGCCGGGCAGTAATCAATTTATATCGTTCATCGTATTCAATGTCCTTATAGGGTAGGTATTCATACAACGGTTTATCGAGGTTGATAACACCGCGTTCTGCCAGTCGTTCCACCGCAAGGGCAAATACCGGTTTGGTAATAGAGGCGGCTTCAAACAACGTATTGTCATCTACCTTTTCACCCGTCATGGTATTACGAACGCCATAGGTTTTATGATATACCAGCTTTCCATCTTTTATTAGGGCCAGGGAAACACCAGGTATGCCATAGTACTTACTGTAGGTTTCAATAAAATTATCTACCTGGCTTGCTTTGGCAGGCGTAAAGTCGAACAGGATACCCTTGTCGGGAATTAAGTCCGGAACAGGTGTTGATGGTATAATGAGATCGCCGGCTACTACATTTTGAGCGGCTTTTACTTTTACGGTAACCGGCTTTTGCTGCATGGTGCCGTATACTTTATCGTCGGTTTGGTAGTAGGTGTCATGTAAGCTGATCTCGTATTTGCCAACCGGTACAGCCGCGGAATAGTTTCCCAGGCTGTCTAACGCCGCTGCAACCCACAGGTTCTGATTAGCAATGAGGCACACCTGTTCGGGCAGTTTCACAGCTACCGGTTTGTCCCACATTAATTTTCCCGACAGGGTGCCCAGTTGGGCCGTTGTGGGCAGAATGAGCACATCGCCCAGGCTGTTGGGGTTCATATATTTTTCGCCTCCTTTGCCCCAGGCGGAATAAGAGAAACTGCCATCGCCGTCTCTATCGAACACGTGAAAGTCGAACCCGATCGTTTTGCCTGCCACCAGTTCATTTCCTAACTGGATACGCCACTCGTAAATACGGGTGTTGCCCTTCCGAACCATGGCCACTTCCACAATGCTCCAGTTGGCTGTACCGGCAAAAGGATCATAAAAAGCGTTATTGATATTGCGCAGTTTTTTACTGTACATAAAAGAGGCAACACCGGAACCCGATAACAGGTGGCGGGCATCGAGGCTTATTTCCAATCCATCCTGCGTATTCCATCGCACGTTTTCAGAAGTGTCTTCAATAAAATCATCATCGGTTATGGTGAAGGCCAGGTATAGCGAATGGTTATCGAGTCGATAGCCCAATTGAAAGAAGCCCGAGAAATCTGCTTCGTTTTTAGGTTTGGTAGGCGACAGGTCCATGGCAATGGGGTATTTTCTGGCATCGCCGAGCCAGTCAGATAAATTACCGTCAATCGCAATAATGCCCAATGGATAAGCATAAGCAATGCTGCCATTATGCGCCCATGCGGCTATGCACAGCAGGCAACAGCCAGTAAGCAGGGAGATGGTTTTAGTGATTGTATTTAACATGGTAATTAATTAATTGTGGTATGACGATTGGCGGGGTAGGGAGGTTACAGGGAAATGGAGAATATCATTTTAAAGTAGCATTTATTGCCCAATATGTTGCATAAAAGATTGATGAGTGGTCCGTTATAGAAAATAGCACTGGTATATTTATTGAGGCTTCTATTTAAAATGATATTGTATGGCAAAAAATAGTGGGAACAACGTTCGCAATGAAACCCAATGGGAAGAGTTGCCCGGTATTCTTACCAAAGATATTTTTGTTGAACTGGCCGGTTATGAAGGAGATCTTTGTGTCAGTATACTAATGCCAACCCATAAATCGGGCGTGGAGGTAAATGAACAGGTAGACAAGTCAACGTTTAAGAACGTTGTACAACAGGTTGAAAAAAAGCTGGCTGAAAAGAAAAAGGACCCTGCCCTTACTAAAAGTGTACTGCAACCGGCGTATGACCTGTTAACGGATGAGATATTCTGGCGTTCACTCGATAATGGACTGGCTGTTTATATTGCTGATGGCTTTTTCAAATATGTAAAGCTGGCCGCCCCGGTAATTCAATTGATACATGTTAATACTTCGTTTTATGTAAGTCCGTTGATCCCTTATATGGTAAGGACCGAGCATTTTTATTTGCTCGATATTGCTAAAAAATTCCCCCGCTTTTACCGGGCCGATGGTTTTGGGATAGAACGGTTGCAAATTGAAGAAATGCCTTTTGGGGTAGACGATGTAGTACACTTTGAAGAAAAGGACGGCGACACCTTATTCAGAACCGGCGGTAAGGGTGGGAGAGGAAGCGCCAACTTTCATGGCATTGGTGGTGGCAAACCGGAGGAAAATGAAAACATTGCTATATACCTGCAGGAGGTTGATAATACCATTTGGCAAAGTCATTTGAATAAGGAGAATGTGCCTTTGTTGTTAGCCGGACAGAATTTCCTGATCCCTATATTCAAATCAGTTTCCAGGTATAAGAATATCTGGCCCGAAGCCCTGACCGGTAATCATCATCAGCAGAGCGATAATGACCTGTATGAAAAAGCGATGAAAGTGATAAAACCTTATTTTGACCAGCCTTTACAAAACGCCCTAAAGGATTATGGCAACAAACTGGTTACAGCCCTTACCTCTTCTATGATCGATACCATCATTCCTGCAACTTATTACGGAAAAGTATCGCATTTGTTTGTGAAGAAAGGCCTACAGGCTTTTGGTACGTTCAACAAGCAGGATAATAAACTGGTCATGCAGGTGCAGGAAGGGGATCTGAAGCAGGCGGATGACCTGATTGATAAAGCAGTAACAAAAACTATTCAAAACGGAGGGGACGTATACTTTCTGGATGCGGAACAAATGCCAAATCAAAGTGAGTTGGCAGCTTTATTCAGGTATTGAGTGTGAATAGATAACGTCTCCAGCCGGGCCCAAGATATTCGATATCGTGGGCTCTTTTTATGCCGGGGTATACTTACATTTTTAATTTAAAGATCAACGCCTGCCAGGGCAACAGTGTAAGGTTATGGCCTTCCTGTTGCAGCGAGGTTTCGTTGTTGCTGATCAGCTGAAATTGTTTTTTATGCAGTGTTGAGGGAATGGTATAGGGTACCAGTTCATCGGAAAAATTAAGGATGATCAGGGTGGCAGTTTTATCGAGGGTGCGGGTATAGGTATATACCTGTTCATGCTCCGCGTCGTACAACCTGTATTCGCCATAGATCAGTTCCTCGTGGTCTTTTCTCAATTGCACCAGGTGCCTGAAATAATTCAGTGGCGAGTTGCCATCCATATCCTGTGCTTCCTGGTTTATATACACATGGTCGGCATTTACTTTTATCCAGGGTTCACCGGTAGTAAACCCGGCATTGGGGGTGGCATCCCACTGATAAGGCGTACGGCTGTTGTCGCGGGCGCCAAACTGCTGGTCTTTGATGAACTGATCCAGATCTCCCTTCTGGTATTGCAGGTAATGATACATGTACAGGGTTTCTATATCGCGGTAGTCCTGTATGGAGTCAAACTTTATATTGGCCATGCCCAGTTCATCCCCATTGTAAAAGATAGGCGTGGAGCGCATGGTAAGCAAAAAGGTGACGAGCAATTTGGAGGAGGGTATCCTGAATTCGGGTGCGTCGTTGCCCCAACGGGTTAGCATCCGCGGCTGATCGTGGTTGCCTAAATAAATAGTGCCCCAGCCTTCTTTGGCAAACACATCATTCCATTCGGTATACAATTTTTTAAAAGCAGGTAGTGGATAGCCGTTAGGGTCAGGCCGTTTAAACCCCTCTTTGGCATAGCCCAGTCCCATACCTTTAAAATGATACAGCATGTGCAATTCCTGCCGGTCTTCGTGTACGAATTTTAAGGCTTCCTCTATTTCAATGCCCGGTGTTTCGGCTATAGTCACCATCCCGGGATACTTGCTCAGTACCACCTGGTGCATTTCGTGCAGGTATTCATGCAGTTTAGGTCCTTTGGCATAAAAGTAACTCCAGTCGTTGTCGTATTTTTCTTTGACTTCCTTTTTCGAAAGCACGGGCCAGCTGGTATCTTTTGCGATGTAGGAAATAGCATCCAGCCTGTACCCATCGATGCCTTTGTCGAGCCAGAAGCGCATCATTTGATAGATGTCCTGTCTTACTTTGGGGTTCTCCCAGTTAAGATCGGGTTGTTTGTTGCTGAAGTAATGCAGGTAGTAAGCGTTGGTAGCCGCATCAAACTGCCAGGCATCGCCTTTTTTGTCGAAAAAGCTATAGCGGTGTGGCGGCTTTCCTTTTTCTGCCGGCCACCAGTGGTAATAATCGCGATATTGGTTATCCCGCGATTTCCGCGATTCCACAAACCAGGGATGTTCGTCACTGGTATGGTTTACTACCAGGTCCATCAGCAGTTTAATGCCTCTGGCATGCAAACCGACCAGCAGGGTATTGAAGTCGGCAATGGTGCCAAACGTGGGCATAATGGCTTCGTAATTACTGATGTCGTACCCGTTGTCGTCGTTGGGTGACGCATAAATGGGGTTCAGCCATACGAGGCCAACGCCCAGGCTTTGAAGATAATCGAGTTTTGAAATGAGGCCCGGCAGGTCGCCAATTCCATCGGCATTGCTGTCTTTAAAACTGCGGGGATATACCTGGTAGATCACGGTTTCCTTCCACCATTCTTTATCTTTTATCTCCATATGTAGCAATTATTTTTTAATGTCTGATTCATTTTTGCAATCTGCATACCACAGTGCCATTCTTTGACAAAAGCGGCCGGTGCGGTATAAGTTTTGAAAGCATTACCCTATGAAAAAGCGTAAACACCAACATAAAAACCCATATAGAGACCCGAACAATCAGGTCCATAGTGAATTTGAGACCAGCATTGGTAACAATTTCAAAACGGTGGCCAAAGAATCACCGGCTAAAAATGAAAATGAAGCCGACTTAGACGATCCGCTGAACGAAGTACCAGGGGATGAATATGATCTTATAAATGAATGGGATATAAGTGAGAGGCCACCTCAGAAGTCTGTCGGCGAAAAGGAGAAAGTTGACAGGTTACCGCTGTTAATAGGATTAATAGGGTTAATAGGAGCAATTTTGGTGATAGGGGTGGCAAAAAGTTTACGGGTTAACAGGTTGACCACCTGATCAGTTAACCAGGCGGAAAGTTAAAGAGTTGATAAATAATTGGTGGGCTGAATCAAGGATTCCTTGTCAATCCGTCGACCCGCCAACTCGTTAACTTTTTCAGCTTACCTTCGCCCCTCAGATGAAACATTTAAAAGCGTTAGAAAGATATTTCTGGAAGTACCGGTTAAGACTTCTCCTTGGAATCGTATTCATTGTTATTTCCAACTATTTTGCCGTACTGGCCCCTCAGGTCACCGGCTACGTATTTGATGTAGTGCAACGGGCTTTTGGCATAGAATCGAAAAAAGAACCGGTTCAGTATGACTGGCTGGTTACCTGGTTCATTCATTTTGCCGAACAGAACAGAACTATTTCCGTTATTGCGTTATGCGGCATTGTAATTCTGGTGTTGGCCCTTATAAGGGGCATTTTTATGTTCCTGATGCGGCAAACCATCATCGTTATGAGCCGCCACATCGAGTTCGACCAAAAGAACCAGATCTTTCAACACTACCTCACCCTCGACAGCAATTTCTACAAAACCCACAGTACGGGTGACCTGATGAACCGCATGGCCGAGGATGTTAGCCGTGTGCGCATGTTTACCGGACCAGCCATTATGTATTTAATAAACCTGGTGTCGCTTATTTCGTTGTCGGTATATTATATGGTGAAAAAGGATGCCCTGTTAACCCTGTATGTATTGGCACCGCTTCCCATCTTAGCCGTTACTATCTATGTAGTTAACAACATCATCAATAGAAGAAGTGAACGCATTCAGGCCTTGTTGAGCGATTTAACCACCAATGCCCAGGAATCGTATTCCGGCATCCGGGTTATAAAATCGTTTGTACAGGAAAAAGCTATGTACCGTTTTTTTGATAAGAACAGTGAGGAGTATAAAGAAAATGCGATCGGGCTGGCTAAAATGGAAGCGTTGTATTTCCCCTCTATGACCCTGCTGATCGGGCTTAGCACCTTGCTGGCCATCATGATTGGCGGTATTTACGCAATTTACGGTCAGCATAATATTAAAATGAGCACCATTGCCGAGTTTGTGATGTACATAAACATGCTCACCTTCCCGGTTGGCGCCATTGGGTGGACGGCCAGTATGATACAACGGGCGGCTGCTTCGCAAAAGCGCATCAACGAATTTCTGAATACCGACTCTGCCATTGTAAACCCGGTTAACCCCGTTAAGCCTGTTTTACAAGGGAGTATTACCTTCGATAATGTTGACTTTGTATACCCAAACACCGGCATTCAGGCGCTCACAAATTTTAACCTGCATATAAAAAAAGGACAAAAGATCGCCATCATCGGACATACCGGCAGTGGCAAAACCACCATTGCGCAATTGTTATTACGCATGTATGATCCTACGGTTGGAAAGGTAAGTGTGGATGGCACCGATCTGCAACAAATGGACCTGCAGGAGCTGCGCCGCCAGATCAGTTATGTGCCGCAGGATGTATTCCTGTTCAGCGATACCATTAATAATAATATTTTGTTTAGTCCGGGTGGTGCAGTAACTACGGAGACCGCAGTAAAAGCCGCACGATCGGCCAGCGTGGAAAAAGAGATAGAGCAGTTTCACGAAAAATACGACACCATGGTAGGGGAGCGCGGCGTTACCCTGAGCGGTGGACAGAAACAACGGATCTCCATTGCCCGCGCACTGGCAAAAGACCCGCAAATTGTAGTGTTCGATGATTGTTTAAGTGCGGTGGATGCGCGTACCGAGAAAGAAATCCTGGGTAACTTAAGTGTCTATTTGAAACATAAAACGGCAATCATTATTACCCACCGCATCTTCACTTTATTCGATTTTGACAGCATTGTAGTGCTCGACGAAGGGAAAATTGTTGAGACCGGAACACATAGTGAATTATTGTCATTGAACGGTTATTATGCGTATTTATACGAACAACAGCTGCAACAGGAGCGGGAAGAGGGCTAAAATGACTAACAAATGGGGATAACTAAGGGAAATTACTTCGTAAAATGCTAATGAAATTTTGTTGATTCTAAAACAATATTATATTTGTAACGCTTTTTTTTGTGAATATTTGATAATTGTTAACTGCAAAACTTAAATGACTGTGGCGTACGAAAACAACGACAAACGTATGGAAAGCGTTTATAGCAAACGCATAAGAGCTGGGAAAAGAAGAACCTACTTCTTTGATGTGAGGGCTACCCGTGGAAATGATTACTACATTACCATTACGGAGAGCCGCAAAAAATTCAATGAAAACGGGTACGACAGGCACAAGATCTTCCTTTACAAAGAAGACTTCAACAAATTCCTGAAGGCATTAACTGAAGCAGTAGACTACGTGAAAACTGAACTGATGCCTAACTTTGATTTTGACGCCTACAACCACGATCAAGTTGCAGATACAGATATGGATGATGTTATGGACGCACCTGCTGCTACAGCCAGCGCGCCCGTAGTACAACAAGTTAGCAGTGCTATTGCCAGCAATGGTGCAGGTTCTTCTGCAGATGCCGGTGAAGAAGTTGACAAATGGTAATCTCCCATAAATGGTTTATGATCTAGCAAGCTCCCGAAAGGAGCTTTTTTCTTTTTATGGATATTCTGAATAGCTATTGGCAATTCGAAATAAAATGAATGTTACAGGTTACAAGATATAGGTTGCAGGTTGCCAGTTACCGGTTGCCGGGGGCGCGGCCACTACGTTTGAGTTTGAAACCTGATAACTGATAACCACAACCGCACCTCATAGATAACAATTACTTCTCCATAGTATATTCCTGATATTCTTAGTATTAAGGCTGATTGTCTGGTTTGACTGACAAAATATGTAGTTATTGGCCTGAAACCCATGCCTTTATTGCACTGGCATTAAACTTGACATATATGGCAATTGCCTTCAATTCATGGTTAATTAAGCAAGAGTATGTTATTTTGTCACAGATTATTTTTGTATGAAAGAGACGAACATGTTTTTCACGCCTGAAGATGAAATGGATTTTATACCTATTATCCCCCTCAATGAAAATGAAGGAGATAATAATGCAGATATAGTCATTCCGTCGGAATTGCCCCTGTTACCATTGCGTAACACCGTTTTGTTCCCCGGGGTTGTTTTACCAATTACCGTGGGTCGCGATAAAAGTATAAAAGCCGTAAATGATGCCTACAAAGCTGACAAGTTGGTAGGCGTTATAGCGCAAAAAGACAGCAATGTGGAAGATCCCGAGGTAAAAGACCTGGAAGCTGTTGGTACGGTGGCCAAGATCATAAAAATGATCAAAATGCCCGATGGCGGCACCACCGTCATTATCCAGGGCAAACGCCGGTTCAAAGTAAACAGGATCACCAGCGAGGATCCTTACTTTAAGGCCCAGGTAGAGCTGCTGGAAGAGCCGGATGCCCCCAAGAATGAGGACTTTAACGCCTATGTGGCCAATATCAAGGAACTGGCCGGCCAGATCATTCAGCTGTCGCCCAACATCCCTTCTGAAGCTTCCATTATTTTAAAGAATATCGAGAACCCTTCGTTCCTTATTCATTTTATTTCCAGCAACCTGAACACCGAGTTGACTGAAAAGCAGAAACTGCTGGAAATGAATAATATCGAAAAGCGGGCCGACCTGTTGATGAAGTTGTTGCAGCGCGAACTGCAGTTTGCCGAACTCAAAAACAAGGTGACCACCAAAACCAAGACCGAGCTCGATAAACAGCAGCGTGAGTATTTCCTGCAACAGCAAATGAAAAGCATCAAGGAAGAGCTGGGCGGCGATACCAATGAGCGGGAGATCAAGGAAATGATGAAAAAGGCCGAAGCCAAGAAATGGTCTGAGGCGGCCAGGGAAATGTTCAAAAAGGGTATTGAAAAGCTGGAGCGCATGCACCCCAGCACGCCCGATTACTCGGTGGTATACAATCACCTCGACCTGATGCTTGAACTGCCCTGGGGCGAAGTGACTGAAGACCAGTACGATCTGAAAAAAGCTAAAAAGGTGCTCGACCACGACCATTATGGTATGGACAAGGTAAAAGAGCGCCTGTTGGAATACCTGGCCGTGTTGAAACTGAAGGGCGATATGAAAAGCCCCATCCTGTGTTTTGTTGGCCCTCCCGGTATTGGCAAAACGTCTCTGGGACGCAGTATTGCCACTGCCGTTAAACGCAAGTATGGCCGCGTAAGCCTGGGTGGTTTACATGATGAAAGCGAGATCCGCGGTCACCGTAAAACCTATATCGGGGCGATGCCCGGCCGCATTATTCAAATGCTGCGGAAGTTAAAATCATCGAACCCCGTGATCATTCTCGATGAGATCGATAAAGTAGGGAACGACCATCGTGGCGACCCCTCTTCCGCTTTGCTGGAAGTGCTGGACCCGGAACAGAACAATAATTTCTACGATAATTACCTGGAGCTGGAATACGACCTCAGTAAGGTTTTGTTCATTGCTACCGCCAATGATATCAATAATATTCAACCCGCGTTGCGCGACCGCCTGGAGATCATTAATCTGAGTGGGTATGCTGTGGAAGAAAAGGTACAGATAGCCAAACGGCACCTGGTACCCAAACAAAAAGAAGCGCATGGGTTAAAGCCGGTTGATTTTAAGATCGGCGATAACATCCTGGAAAAGATCATTCAAAACTATACCCGGGAAAGCGGAGTGCGTGAACTGGACCGTTACCTGGCTTCCATTATGCGGTATGAGGCAAAGGAATTTGCCATGAACGGGTCGGTAAAAAGCCCGCTTAGCGAGAAGGATGTAGAGAAGATCCTGGGTAAAGCCAAATACAATAATGAAATATACAAGACTGCCAACATGCCCGGTGTGGCCGTTGGTTTGGCCTGGACATATGTAGGCGGTGATATCCTGTTTATGGAAACCAGTCTCAGTGATGGTAAAGGCGAATTAAAGCTTACCGGCAACCTGGGTAATGTAATGAAGGAAAGCGCGGTTACTGCGTTGACTTATTTACAATCGAATGCTAAAAAGATAGGCATCAATCCTTCCCTGTTCGATAAGAAGAACATTCACGTGCATGTGCCAGAAGGCGCGGTGCCGAAGGATGGTCCAAGCGCTGGTATAACCATCATGACAGCTATTACTTCGGCCTTAACAGGTAAGCGGGTGAAACCTTATCTGGCTATGACCGGTGAAATTACATTACGCGGTCAGGTATTGCCGGTAGGGGGTATTAAAGAAAAAGTACTGGCTGCCCGCAGGGCCGGGTTGAAAGAGATAGTAATGTGCTGGCAAAATGAACGTGATGTAAAGGAAATTGAACCTGCTTTTATAAAAGGGTTAACATTTCACTATGTAAAGACAATGCAGCAGGTGTTGGATATTGCCCTTTAATTAGATTTTAATACGAACATCGAACTCAGTTTTGAACAAATAACAATTGAACCCTGTTAGTATAATATTCAACCGAGATTTTTTTTCATGTTGGTTGTTTTAAGGGTTAAAGAAATTCCTCCATGTCAATGGAGGAATTTTTTTTATGCGCCGAAGCCTTGGCGAAGGAGGATTGCATCTTGTTTCTTTTTAGCTATTTTCGCATTGTCCGCTTCGACCTTCATGAAATGCAAGCTGCTTATATTATTTTTTTTATTGATCCTTACCCGTGCAAATGCGCAAACATTGGGTGGTAATACGGTCTATAATTTTCTAAAGCTCTCCAATACGCCCCAGTTAACTGCCTTAGGGGGCATTAATATCTCCAATGAAACCCAGGATATTGGGTTGGCATTCAACAACCCGGCATTATTACGGCCAGCCATGCATACCCAAACAACTATGGTTTTCAATTCTTTTTATGCGGGCATAAAGAATTATCATTTGATGTCGGGGTACCATGCCGCTTCACTCAATACTACTTTTGCTATAGGGGTTAATTATTTTAGCTACGGATCAATAGCCGAAACGGATATGACAGGCAATGTATTGGGTAACATGCGGCCGGCTGATTATGTAGCGCAGTTGAGTGCAACCCGTCAATATGGGGAGCGCTGGCATTACGGGGTTACAGCTAAATTCATTCATTCTTCTTATGGTTTGTACCGTTCGTCGGGCATAGCCATGGATGTAGGCATTGCCTATACCGATACTGTTAACTTATGGCAGGCCTCGCTGGTAGCGAAGAATATGGGTGCTCAAATAAAACAATATGCAGGGACCAGCAGTGGCGATCTGCCTTTTGATCTGCAAGTGGGTATTTCAAAACGACTGGCCCATGCACCGTTGCAGTTTTCGTTAACATTAAATCAGCTGCATCAATTTGATACTCGTTACAATGACACTTTATTTAACAATGAAACTGGTTTAACACAGGATAGCAAAGAAAAAAAATATATATTTGACAAGTTTTTCAGACATGTGACCCTTGCTGTGCAGTTATTTGTTGGTGATAAAATTGAAGTAACAGCAGGGTACAATTACCTCCGCCGCAAAGAACTGAACATAACAAACGCCGGCAACGGACTAAACGGTTTTTCAATGGGTGTTGGCGTGTTATTCAAAAAAATCCAAATCCGCTACGCGAGGAGTTATTATCAAAATAATTCTTCCTATAACCAATTCGGCTTAAACCTCAGGCTAAACGATTATTTCGGCTCAGGCGGGTTGTTGAACAGAGCAGGAAATAAGTAATTGTTTCCCCTTAATTATTCTTAACCGCTTTCCTTAAACTTTTAAAATTTAGGGGGTATGGAAGTTTGTTTATCCAACAAATTCAGTAATCTTAATTTTCGCCATTAAATAAACCTTTTTCTTAATGATCAAAGTGATTATAGCAGATGATCACAAATTAGTACGCGAAGCCTGGAACCTGCTGCTCAGCAGGGATAAACGGCTGTCGATAATTGCCATTTGTGAAAACGGCCGGCAGGTCATTGATGCCTGCAAAACGCTTTCACCCGATGTGGTACTAATGGATATCAATATGGAACCGGTGAGTGGTATTGAAGCTACCAAAATCATCCGGGAACATACTGATGAGATCCGTATTATTGGTATTTCTGTTCATACCGATCTTCCTTATGTGAATGCCTTGATGCATGCCGGTGCCAATGGCTATGTTACCAAAAACTCCTCAGGTGAAGAAATGATCCGCGCTATTATGCTGGTGATGGAGGGGAAGCAGTATTTCTGTAAAGAGATCTCCGATATAATTAGTAGCTGATTCGAAGAGGGGGGCAGAAGCAGGAGGTAAGAGGTAGGAATTAGGAATTAGGAGGTAAGAAGTAGGAAGTAAGAAATAAGAAATTATCATATATGAAAAAGTCCGAAACCAGTTTTACTGATTTCGGACTTTTGTATTTTTCGTACATCCTACTTCTTACTTCGGCGTTTTTACCCAACAAGCTCTTTCTCTTCTTTGAAAGCTTCACGTGGAGTGATTCCCAGCAAATTAAACATCGCCTGGTCTTCATCGAATGAAGGGTTGGGCGTGGTCAGTAACTTCTCACCGGTAAAGATGGAGTTGGCGCCGGCCATAAAGCACATCGCCTGGTCAGAAACGCTCATAGTAGCACGGCCTGCACTCAAACGCACCATGGCTTTGGGCATCAGGATGCGGGCGGTAGCGATCATTTTCACCATATCCCAAACATCTACCTTCTGATTGTTTTCCAATGGTGTACCTGCTACGGCTACCAGTGCATTGATGGGCACACTTTCAGGGTGCTCAGGCATGGTGCTGAGGGTATACAGCATTTTAATACGATCGGCATGGGTTTCGCCCAAACCAACAATACCACCACAGCAAACAGAAATACCGGCTTTGCGAACATTGTCCAGCGTTTCCAGCCGGTCGTCGTAGGTGCGGGTAGTGATGATCTCTGTATAGTATTCTTTTGAGGTATCCAGGTTGTGGTTGTAGGCATATAAACCGGCATCGGCCAGTTTTTGGGCCTGTGTTTCAGTAAGCATACCCAGGGTGCAGCATACTTCCATGCCCATTTCATTTACGCCTTTAACCATATCAATTACGCGGTCGAAGTCGCGGTTATCCCTTACTTCGCGCCAGGCTGCGCCCATACAAAAACGGGTTGAACCGGCTGCTTTTGCTTTGGCGGCATATTCCAGCACCTGGTCTTTTTGCATCAGTGCATGTACGTCAACACCCGTACTGTAGCGGGCTGCCTGCGGACAATAAGCGCAGTCTTCCGAGCAACCACCGGTTTTTATAGAAAGCAGGGTACAAACCTGTACTTCTCCTGTGTCGTTGTACTGCCTGTGTACCGTGGCAGCGCGATAAATGAGCTCAAGCAAGGGGGAATTGTAAATTTCCTGTATTTCTTCAATCTTCCAGTCGTTTCTAATCATGCTGTTTCATTTAAAAGGCGAATATAAGAACATTACCGTTTTCTTATCATTTTGTATAATATCCGGTGGGTACCGGGTACCGGTATCTTTTGAATAATATTAAAATACAATGTAAAGTATTGTTCAAAAATTGTTTGATCGTAGTCTGCGAATGTATCGGGCCTGGTTTTTAGCATCTGCTGTACTTTTTCATCCGCCTTAGGTACAAATTCAATGATCAGTTCTGGTGCTATGTCGTTGAAATAGGCGGCCAGTACCGGCAGGGATATATTCTTGCCAATAACCAGGTGATGAACAAGGGCCAGCGCTAATACCAGGTCAGGTTTAATGCGATCGTGAAAGGCTGCGCGCTCCCGGTTGTGAAACCCGATGGCAGGCGAGGGATTGGCAATGTCCAGCATCAGGGGCAGAATATGCTCCAGGCTGTTTTGCTTAACCTCCTGGTACAACCTTGAAATACAGCGGTTGTCTGAATCGGTGGCTATTACCTGCCTGTTCTGTCCGGCAAATAACCGGGAGAAATAACCGTCATTGGCACCCAGGTCAAGTACCGTGCGGGCATTGGTTTGCCTGCTGAACTCCTGGATGATCTTTTCCTTCTCCTGTAAATATTCCTTACTCAGAATGGTATCTTCGTAATAATTGCTCCAGGTCGTTTTATAAGGTTTACTGGCCGGGAAATTGGTGATGATGTTGTTCAGGTGACTGATCACATCCAGCAGTTTCTTTTTGCTGAATGCGGCGGTTTGTTTGTTGGCCCGCGGGCTGGTAGTGGCCGTGTGTTGCAGGTAAACATGCAACCATACACCCAGGCTCAGCCGGCTTTTCAGGGGCAGCAGTTTAGCCACAAAATCAACCGGAATACCATCTATATAGGTACTGAGTATTTTTTGAATATCCGTTTTCAGGTAATGTTCCAGGTATAATGGGAACAGGAAACATTGACAAAACTGCCGGTAAGCGATCCAGGGTTGTTTGGGATCGTAGGTATCGAAGGAAAGTGTGTCTATGAAAACCGGTTTTCCTTTATGGAATTGTATATTGTAAGGCGTGGCATCTTTCAGTATCATGCCATGCTGTAAGGCGGTTGTTAAAACAGATAAGGTGAGCAGGGCTGCATCCTGCAGTTGTTCAAAACACCATTCGTATGGGTAACTGACAGGGGAAACGGGTTCGGGCTTCAGGGTAGTATACCATTCGGCCGAATTGGTGAAGTTCTCCGTCACTTCTTCATGCGCAATAAGCTGTTTGCGATCTACCAGCTTATTGTACAAACCTGAGTCCATCAATTGACGGTATTGCGCGGCGTAATATTGATTTACCTGCCGGTATATTGTTCCTTCCGATTCAAATATAAAACCCGAGGGGTCTTTAAATGAAGAAGGATGTCGGGTGTAAGTTGTCATTTAGCTATATCCTCTCCTTCAGCTTCCTCTTTTTTAGGCTTCCAGAAGAAAGCCTTCACCTTCCACCATAAGTTTTTAAAGTAGAAAAGTGCACCCAGAATAGCAGCAATTATTACCTGAATCAGGTAACTGCCACTGCCCGGATCTACATACATCAAAAAGATTTTAGCTAACATTTCTAAAATTTGGGAATAAAAGTAAAAAAGATCTCAGAACGAAAAAAAATATTTACTTTTCTCGATTCTATTAGAACGATTTTTTAACCTGGATAGTATTTTTCCCAAAATGACTACAAAAGCGTTTATAAGCTGTTTGCTGCTTTTTTTGTTGGCTGCCGCCTTAAATTGGTTTGCCAGGAAAGAAATGGATTATTCGTTTGCCGACCAGCCAGGCTATAATCAGCTGTACGAAATACGGGAACAAACACGGATCACGCACCTTGCCGATAACAAAAACGGTTCAATTACGATAACTTTTGCCGGCAAGGCCATTCAGAAACAGAACGATTTCAGGGTTTACTATAAAGATTCCTTATTGACTACCAGTAAGGCGGAAACCTGTACTTTTCAACCGCTCCCGGACACCCGGGAATACCATATAAAGATCAATGATGCGGCCGGAGATGTAACAGTTTCTTTAAACAATACGCCGGATTCTGTGTACCGCCTGGTTGGGAACACCACTGCCGTAAACTTCGAAATGACCGGTTCCAATGTGCCCATTGAACCCAATTCGTTATACAGTCTTGCCGATTGGGCAATGAATTTTGATGACCAGTCTGACAGGGACAAAAAAGAGGTAGACGACTATTTAAGGGACTCTATCCAGCTTACGGCAAACGAAACTACCACCGAACGTATATTGAAGATTGCCGATTTTATTCTGCAGCGGGTTAAGGGGATGGATGGTACCCCGGCAGATTCTGTGGCGCAATTGTCGCCGGTAAATAAATTAAAATGCGTTCAGGCCGGCCGGTCAAAAATCTGGTGCGGCATGTACACAAAGATCCTCTGTGCTTTTGCAAACAAGGCGGGGGTACCGGTGCGGTTTATTGAATGCGGCGATACCAGGGCTGGTATGTCAGGTGGCGAGCATGTATTCAGTGAGGTATACCTGAAAGAATATAACAGCTGGGCATATGTTGATCTGACGGCAAAGACGGTGTTTGTTAAAAAAGGAATGCAGTATTTAAATACGATAGATGTGCAGCGGCTGCTAAGATACCCGCTTAATGACCCGGATTTGACAGCAGATTATTTTAACGGGGACAGCATTGTTCAAACACCTTATAACCAGGTGGCCTCCACGGCCCGGACCTATTTTCACCGCAATAATATCTTTCGATTCTATTTCAGTGATTTTTTAAAAGTACAAAACCCGAAGAACCTCTTTGAACGGGGGATTAAGTTGTTTTACTCAAAGCCTTATTATGCGGTGTATGGCGATAATACCGGTATCGGGCGATCGCAATTGATGGTTAGAATAATAAGTACTTATATAATGTTCTTCTTTCTTGGCCTGAGTATCTTCTTTGGTTTCAAATGGCTCAGGCAAAAAACTGCCTAAGCCATTTGAAACTTATTTTACAGATAACTTAAGTTTGTTTTGGGCGTCAGCGTTAATACGGTTTCGTACATTAAGCGAATGGTTTGCTCGATGTCGCTCTTATGCAGCATTTCAACCGTAGTGTGCATATAGCGCAGGGGAATAGAGATCAGTACCGATGGGCAGCCGTCATTGGCATAGGCAAATGAATCGGTGTCGGTGCCGGTGCTGCGCGAAACGGTGCGCAACTGAACGGGAATACTGTTCTTTTCAGCCACATCCTGTACCAGGCTCAACAGTTTATTATGTACTGCCGGACCATAAGCCAGTGAAGGGCCTTTTCCGCAAGCTACATCGCCTTCAATGATCTTGTTGATCATGGGTGTATAGGTGTCGTGCGTAACGTCGGTAATAATGGCCACGTTGGGTTTTATTCTTCGGGCGATCATTTCTGCCCCGCGCAAACCAATTTCTTCCTGAACGGCATTTACAATGTATAAACCGTATGGTAATGTTTTTTTATTTTCTTTCAGTAAACGGGCCACTTCAGCGATCATAAAACCACCTACGCGGTTATCAAAAGCGCGGCCGATGTAATAATCGTTGGCCAGTTCGTCAAAACCATCCTGGTAGGTAACTACCGCTCCAATGTGAATGCCCAGGTCCTCTACTTCTTTTTTATTGCGGGCGCCACTGTCGAGGAACAGGTTCTCCACTTTAGGTGAAGGATCTTTGGCATCGGGGTTATGCAGGCGGGTATGAATAGCCGGCCAGCCAAAAACAGCTTTCACCGGTCCTTTCTTTCCATGTATAAATACGCGTTGTCCGGGGGCTATTACATGGTCCACACCGCCATTGCGTTTCAGGTATATCAGGCCCTCAGGCGTAATGTAGTTCACAAACCAGCTGATCTCATCGGCATGGGCTTCTATCACTACCTTAAATTCGGCTTTGGGATTGATAACGCCTACTGCTGTACCATAGGGGTCAACAAAGGTGGTATCAACCAGCGGAGAAATATAGTTTAACCATAATTTCTGTCCGCTGCTTTCAAAGCCAACAGGGGAGGGGTTGTTTATATAATTCCTGAGAAAGGTAAATGCCTTATCGGTCAAGGTGTAAGTACTTGCAGAAGCGGTCGTTTTACTTTTAGCCATAATTACTGTATTAAAAGGTAAAATCCTGTTCTATGTATGATAAAAATATTGATTTAATCAGCGCAAAACTACTTATTTGGGATGAATATCGTTAATAACGATGAAAACATCATCAATCCGTCCAGTACAAAATAATACAGGTAGTCGCTGAAGTTCTTTTTGGCTACCGGGTACAGCACGGCTGTTATAACGCCGGGAATAAGTAAGAGAACAATAGTCAGGGGCGAAAGTTCGTAGAAATATAGAGCAAGCGTGCTGAGGGCAAACCCTGCCAGCGATGCGGCAAACAGGTTGTTGATGCCGCGTTCATCAAAATAGGTGATCATGCTGCGGATGCCGGATAGTTTATCATAATCCCGGTCGCGGTAATCGAAAATGATACAAATGGCATAAATGAGCGTAAACCGGCTGGTGCAGAAAAGCACGGTGGTCATGTTCCAGTGATGGTCGTCGATGGCAATGGGCAAAAAAGTGGTTACATACATCCATACAAAAGCCAGGAACAGGGTTTTACCCACCGCTATTTTACTGAGCCGGGCAAAAGGGCCGTATTGTAGTTTGGGGGCTGAATACAGGAAGGTAAGGAATACTGCGCCTGCCAGCCAGATCCAGTGTTCAATAAATTGAAAGAAGTACCATACGGAAACAATGGTGCCAATTGAAGTAAGCGCCAGGTGCAGCGTTTTATGGTGTTGCGTCCAGCGGATGCGGGCATTTTCACTGGTGGCATCGCCACTCAGGTACCAATGGAAATTATAACTGCAGAGGGTAGAAAAAAATACAAACACCAGGTACGCAACATGGTTGTACTGCAGATGGAGTAATTGATTGGTTTGAATTACCATCATCAACGCACAACCGGCAATAAATAAACTGGTGAACAGAAACAGGTCTAATAAATATTTCAACATCCTTCAACACGAAACGGCGAATGAATAAAAGCTATTTTTTTAGTTATTGTTCAACAATAATAAGCCCACTTTCTACGGTATCACTTGCGTTTTTGGAAGCATCCCGCATGCTGATCCTAAAGATAAGAGAGTCGGGTGGTGGTGGATTGCCCGGAGGGTTGGCAGCAGATTTAGCATAATTTTCCCAGTCAAGCGTAAGCCGTACTGTTCCTTTTGTGTTATTGGGTATTTCCCCGGGCAATGGCATCCAAAAGCTGTCGCGAACGGTTTGGCCCACTGGCCGTTGATTGATGCGTATCTTTCTTATATAGATGGCCGAATCAGTGGCGAGGTCCCCTTCTTTATCCGTATACTCTAAATCAATGATCAGATTTCCACCCTTGGGCAGCGGGTTCGGACTAATTGATTTTATTTCGATGGAGGGCTTGGTCTGGAACTTATCTTTGCTGCAGGCAACAACCAATAGTAAGGCAAAGGATAAGCCAAGGACGCTATATAAAACAAGCTTTTGCATATGTTGTTATTGTCGTGACAAATTTAAAGCCTAAAGTCTGCAATAAAATTATGATTTGTGAAATAGAAGATAAAATTTTTACCCTTGAACCAGTTGATTTTGAACAATTGGCGCTCGAAGTGTTCCAATTTCAGTACAATAATAATGCTATTTATCAGCATTACGTAAATGCGCTGTCAACAGTTGGGTCGGCCGTGCGTTCAATTGATCAAATCCCCTTTTTACCCATCCGGTTCTTTAAAACAGCCGATATAAAGACTACTGTTTTTGAACCGGAAGCCGTTTTTGAGAGCAGCGGCACCACCCAAACCATCAACAGCCGCCACTATGTAAAGGACCTGGGTATTTACCGCCGTAGTTTTTTACAGGCCTGGGAGCAGTTTTACGGCCCCGTACAGGACTGGTGTGTGATAGGGCTGTTACCGGCCTATCTCGAGCGCCAGAACTCGTCCCTGGTGGTAATGGTGAATGAAATGATCAAACTGAGCGGTCATGCACAAAGCGGTTTTTATTTATATGAGCATGAAAAGCTGGCATCCGTATTACAGGAACTGGAAAAAAAGGGACAAAAGACCTTATTAATCGGCGTTACCTTTGGCCTGCTTGATTTTGCGGAGCAGTACCCCATGCCGTTGAAGCATACCGTAGTGATGGAAACCGGGGGTATGAAGGGCCGCCGCCGCGAAATGACCCGCGAGGAAGTGCATGACATCCTGAGCACGGCCTTTAAAACCCCGTTGATACATTCGGAGTATGGTATGACGGAACTGCTCTCACAAGCTTATTCATACGGCCATGGGTTGTTCGATTGTCCGCCGTGGATGAAAGTGCTGGTACGACAGGATGATGACCCGCTCGATGTTCGGATATCCGGCAGCGGGGTGATCAATATCATTGACCTGGCCAACCTGTATTCCTGTTCTTTTATTGCCACTGACGATGTAGGTACGGTAACTCCTGATGGAAGTTTTGAAATACTGGGTCGTATGGATACCAGCGACATCAGGGGATGTAATTTGTTAATTGCCGGCATCTAGATTTTAACAGCGACTTGTGCAACGATGTGCCTGCTTCACCAGTCAATTACTAAAAGGAAACCGATATGAAGTTATTAGTATTTATTGCGTTGGCTGCCATGCCAACTTTATCATCAAAGTGCCACAAATCTCAAAAACCCGATGAGTATTTGCAAGGCAAGGTGATAAGAATTTCATGCGCCAGCTATATTGTGCAGGTGTTGAACAACAATTCAATTGGCGAAGATGGCTGGAAAGACCAATCGAACAACAACGCTCAATACGATAATGTGTTTAATGCCAGCAATCCCTGCAAACTACCAGGTGGTATAAAAGCGGGTGCTACCATTAAGTTTAAGATCAGTCCGTCAAAAGGGAATGATTGTATAACCTGCATGATGTACGATGCGCCACCTGCGGTAAAATACGACATCAATGATCTGTCTGTAGTAGGGAATTAATACTGTTTTCAAATGATTGGGTCCCCCCACCAAACTTGCTGCCAGCTGGCGGACGAGCTAAGGTGGGGGGACTGCTTTTTGCATGCGTATAGGGTTATTTTAACCAAAAAATCATGGAAACCAAAGCTACGCACGGCTTTAAAGTGGATGCCGGTCAGGATCGTTTTAATGAATCAATCACTTTTTTGGGTGGCAGTTTTGAATGCAAAGTATCAGCAATGGACAGCAGGAGCGGACTATGTGTGTATGATACTACTAAGATGGCAAAAGGTGGTCCGCCTTTTCATTTTCACTACACGCAGGATGAATGGTTTTACATTTTAGAAGGCGAATTTATTTTCAAGATCGGGGACGATATTTTTAATGCCAAAACCGGTGATTCCGTATACGCGCCCCGACAAATTCCACACACTTTTGCCAAAGTAGGCGATGCCAATGGCCGTATGCTTGTTGTGTATCAGCCCGCCGGTACCATGGATGAATTCTATCAACAAGCCAGTCAGTTACCCGATGGTACCCTGCGCGATTTTGAACGGCTGTACCGGATGCATGGTATGGAAATAGTAGGCCCGTCCCTTAAGTTCGATTAAATGCTATCTATATTCAACTTTTAGAAGATCCGTACAGGGAATGGTACATTGTTTTTTATGGCTTTCAAAAGCCAGTTCTATCAGCCGGATGGTATTATAGCCATGTTCTATTCTTTCCTTAACCGGTTTATCGTTTGCCAGGCTGTCATACAGGTTTTTGTAATAGGCCGCATAATCCCCTTTATGGGAAGGGTAGTGTTGGCGGATGATTTGTCCGTTCAATTCTGTATGTAACACGCCATAAATGTCTTCACTTTCTTTGCCCCAGTTTTCACCCACCGGTAATTCACCGGCCCGCAGCAGGGCTTCCTGTGGGTCTTCGCCTGATTTTACAAATGAGCCTTTGGTGCCATGGATCAGGTAACGCGGTCCGGGTTCCCGCACCAGCATGCCGGCCTGCAGTATTACTTTTAAAAAGCCATAATCGAGGCGCAGGTCAAAGTAATCATCTACTTTGGCATGCGGACGTTGTTGGCGGATATCAGCTGTAATGGTATGGGGGATACCGAATAAATACAATACCTGGTCAAGCAGGTGGGGGCCCAGATCGAACAGGATACCGCTGCCTGGCAGTACATGTTCGCGCCAGGCCTGGGGGCGCGCTTCGGCACGGTAACGATCGTAATGCCCTTCAAAGGTGTGTACCTCGCCCAGCAGTTGTTTATCCAGGATCTCTTTGATGGTGTAAAAATCGCTCACATAACGACGGTTCTGGTAAACGCTCAACACTACACTATTGCTATTGGCGATCTCCAGTAATGCCAAAGCTTCCTTTGAGGTGTTGGTAACCGGTTTTTCCAGCACCACATGTTTACCGGCTTCCAGGGCGGCCTTGGCATAAGGGAAATGTGTTTCATTGGGCGTGGTGATCACTATCAGATCTATCTCCTCGTTTTGCACCACCTCTTCAATAGTTTTAACCACCCGCACAAAAGGATATAATGCTTTTGATTCCTGTTTATTCCGTTCTAACACACTAACCAGTTGATAGTTGTTGTTGGTAGTGATAAAAGGCGCATGGAATACCTTAGCGGAAATGCCGAAACCAACCAGCCCTACTTTAATCATTGTGATATCTTTTTATATAGTGACAATCGTGAATTAAGAAATTAGCTGTAAGCAAATACACCTCAGCGCGGATTATTCTTCGCTGCGCTCAGAACTAAGAATTCAGAACAAGGAACTTTAAACTTTGAACTTTCAATTTAGAACTATAAACTGATCTTCCTGTCCCGCGCAATTATCTTCCATTCATCACTGAGTTTCCCATTCTCAACAGTATATCCTCTTTCATGCAGCGCAACGGTTGGACAAACATGAATGGGAATTCCGTACAACACATCACCAGGTTTATAGGAATGGCCTTCACCTGCTTGTAATACCAGGTGTTCTTCGCTATGAGATATGGCTTTTAGCTCCGGTGCATTTATAAAGAAAACCCGTTTGGAGAGCTCGTTTTCGGCAGCAATGGATTTATGCCCCAGGTCAACACAAATATGGGTATCGTTGGGCAATGAAACCACACGGGTTACAACGATCGCAGCAATCTGAAAAGGTTGTTCAGTATTTTGGTCCTGGTAGCTTTTATCCCAGAAAATAAACGTACCCGGACTGCATTCCACCTGCCCCCGTTTGGCGTGAATGGGAAAACTGGGCGAGCCGCCGGCAATTACTTTTATGTTCGGATAACCGGTCGATTGTAATGCCTGCAAGAGGTCTTCCACTTTGGCATAAGCCTCATTACTCTGGGCCGTGCGTTCTGCCAGCGTGCCGCGGGTATGACCATCGTAAGCATGCAGGCCGGCTATTGACAGGCCTTTTGTGTTCGCACAATATTTGTACAACTCAATGGCTTTTTCACCCGGCGTTATGCCGGTGCGGTTCTGCCCAACATTTAAATCGATGTATACGGCAATGGCAGCACCCACCGCCGCAAATGCTTCCCCAATGGCAGAGGCGCTGGGGATATTATCAACCAGGCAGGAGTAAAACGTATTGGGATATTGTTGCGTTACCTTTACAAAGCGTTCCAGTTTGGGACCAACGGGCTGATAAGCCAGTACCACATCAGGCGCCCCGCACATCCCCAGCATTTCTGCTTCCGCAATGGTGGCGCATTTGAATTTGGTGATACCCGCTGCCAGCATCAGTTGTGTGGCTTCTTTTGTTTTGTGGGTCTTTGCATGCGGGCGCAGCCGTTGCGGATCATCGATCATTGCCTTCAGGGTATTGATGTTTGCCTTTACCCGTTCAGGAAATATTACCAGGGCGGGCGTATCCAGTTTGTCAATATCCTCGATCAAATACCAGTTATTTTCCATTGGTGTGTATTTCGATGGAATCAAAGGTAATGACTTTAGCAGGTTCCCTGATTATACAAAAATATCCATGATCAAAACCCCGATGAGCCCCATTACAGATACAATGGTCTCCATCATTGACCAGGAGCGGATGGTATCGCGAATGCTGAGGTTGAAATATTCTTTATACATCCAGAAACCGGAATCATTTACATGGGAGAAGAATAAACTGCCGGCACCAATCGACAGCACCATCAGGTTGGCATTTACGTGCATTTGTGGAATAATTGGCCCGATAATTCCGGCAGCTGTGAGTCCGGCCACAGTAGCCGAGCCCACACAAATGCGGATAACAGCGGCTATCAGCCAGCCCAGTAACAACGGATGCATGGGCCAGTCTTTTATACTGTCCGCAATGGTGGTACTTACACCACTATCGGTAAATACCTGTTTCAGCACACCCGCACCGGCAACCACCAGTAAGATCAGCGCTACATCTTTTATAGCATCGCCATAAATGTCCATGATCGCTTTTATTGACCGGCCGGTATGAATGCCCAGGGTAAAAGTAGCCACCAGCAGTGACAGCAGCATTACGATCACCGGGTCGCTGATAAAATCATTCGCTTGTTTCGAAGGGCCCGACAAAGTGGTGACCAGTGGAATAATAGTAGTAATGGTCAGTAAGATCACGGGCAGCAGGGCGGTTAAAAAGCTGTTGCCTGCATGCGGCAACTGTTCGGCAGGGATCACTTTCGATTGAAAGGTTTGCAGCGGTTCACTGCGGATATGCTTCAGGGTTTTGGCAAACAGCGGACCGGCCACAATGATAGCAGGTATTGCCAGCATGATGCCATACATCAACGTAAGTCCCATGTTGGCTTTTAGCTGCGATACCAGTGCCGTAGGCGACGGGTGGGGCGGTAAAAAGCCATGGGTTACCGATAAGGCAGCCAGCATGGGCAGGCCAATGTATACGGCCGGCAATTTGTACTGGTATACTACCGAAAAGATCAGCGGTACCATTAATACAAAACCCACATTATAATACAGGGGAATACCTACCACAAAACCAGTTACCATTAAAGCCCACTGCAGATGTTTCTCCCCAAAAGTGCGCATGAGCACCTGGGTGATCTTTTGCGCGGCGCCGCTTTCTGCTACCAGTTTTCCCAGCATGGCGCCCAGGCCAATGATCACTACCAGCGAACCCAGTGTATCGCCAATGCCCTTTTGTACAGAAGTAGTGATCTTGTTCAATGGGATGCCCAGCCAAAGGCCCGCACCTATGGAAACGATGAGAAAGGCTAAAAATGGATTGAATTTTGCCCAGGATATCAGCAGCACCAGGGCAATGATGCAGGTAAAGACAATAAGTAATGTTGTCATGGTAAATGGATATGGCAAGTAATGGTACCGGTTAAACGAAATTCCCCACTTAGTGGTTGGATTTCCCCTCTGGTACTAATATAGCATTTTTTGTTGAAAGGGGCTGAAGGGCAGAGGGCAGAAGGCAGAGGGCAGAAGGCTGAAGGGCAGAGGGCAGAGAGGAAAGGCAGCAGGCCCTCCTATGCCAAGGCTTCAGCGGGCGAGGCAACAGCCGCGACAGCCGAGAACTACGAACTCAATACCCCAACAACCTACGAACTCAATAACCAACGAACTTAATAACCTACGAACCTAATAACTTTAAACTTAAAACTTTAAACTTTAAACTAACTTGGCGGAATGGATTCACTTACGCATATAGTTTTAGGTGCTTGTATTGGTGAAGTGTTTATTGGTAAGAAGTTCGGCAAGCGGGCTTTGTTACTGGGCGCAGTGGCGCAAAGCCTGCCCGATATTGATTTTGTTGCCTCTTTCTGGATGCCTACTACCCGCGACCTGATCGCTCACCGGGGCATTACCCATTCCTTATTATTCCTGGTGCTTGTTTCGCCTTTGCTGGCCTGGCTGGCTGATAAATGGCGACGGCCACATAATATTGCTTTTACAACCTGGGTTTGGTTTTTTGCCACGGAATTAATGACGCATTTGGCGCTTGACTGCTTCAATGCCTATGGAACGGGTTTACTGGAGCCTTTCTCGCACAAGCGGTTTTGTGTGCATGCCATGTTTGTGGCCGATCCATTGTTTACTATTTTACCACTGGTGGTTACCATTGCGTTGCTGTTCATGAGAACAGATCACAAAAGAAAACGCTGGGCAGCCATTTCCATTGGTTGGTGTATTTTCTATCTGATCATTGATGTGGTAAATAAATCGATTGTAGAAGCGGCGGTATACCGGGCTACCGGAAAAAAAAATATTACCTACCGGCGGCATTTTACCACGCCCACGCCTTTGAATAACCTGTTGTGGTATGTGGTGTTGGAAGATGACAAGGGCTATCACATCGGCTATCGGTCGGTGTTCGATAGAAAGGAGGATGTCGATTTCACTTATTTCCCCCGTAACGATTCCTTATTAAACCCCGTAAAAGACCTGGATGAACTGAAAGACCTGTTTATTTTCTCCCAGGGTTATTATACCATTGAAAGGGAAGGGAACAGCCTTGTGTTCAACGACCTCCGGTTTGGACAAATGACAGGCTGGTATAAGCCAAGAGCCGGATTTGTTTTTCATTATTACCTGCAACGGCCCTATGGCAATAACATGGTGGTACAGCGCGGGCGCTTCGCCAATTGGGACAAGGCGGTGTTTAAGTCGATGCTGCACCGGATCAAGGGAGAGTAGCTTATCTGCTTTGCTTAAAGTAGAAGGTGAACAGGTAAACGATGATCCGCACCAGCCAGTATGAACAATATTGAATAAACCGCTGAAAGAGGTTGAACTTTTTATTGAATGCCTCCTGCGTTACCAACACGCAGTCGTTTTTTATAACGGCTTCCAGTTTACCCTGCACCAGGGTGGCGAATTCTGCATCGTTCACATCTATATTCAGTTCCACGCTGGCATAGGCGCTGATGTCATTGACGTTGTAGCTCCCGATAGTTACCCATTTTTTATCGCGGGTGGCCATTTTACCGTGCAATACCGCCTTGGTATATTCATACAACCTGATATTGCGCTTCAACATCCAGCGGTACATATACCGTTCGGCATGTTTGGCCAGCGGTACATCCGATTTGCCGGCTACAATAACCTGGATATCGATATTGCGTTTGGCAGCCCGCGACAGGTGGTGTCTGATGATGGTACCTGGTAAAAAATACCCCGACATAATGATCACGTTCGAAGAAGCCTTCTTCAGCATATCGATATAACTGCGTGAGATCTGGTTCTTGCTTTTTACCCAATCGTTCCGGCGAATGCGAAGCGGGGTATGGCCGGAATTGGGGAAAATGGGCAGGTTATTCCGCAGCGATCTTTTTAGCGATACCTGGCCAGGCCTGGCCCAAACATCGGTACAAATGCTGAACAACACACCGGCGGCTGGTCCTTCTACATACAGGGCCCAATCGAGCCAGGCCGGTTCATCGTCCATATCATTGTAGCGATTGCTGATGTTGATGCCGCCTACCAATCCAAAATGGCCATCTACCACCAGTACCTTGTGGTGCATACGGCGGCCAAAATAAAAATGTTCGCTTTTTAAGAGGGGTTCAAAAAAACGGAAATTAACGCCGGCTGTTTGTATTGCTTTTATAAATCCGGCCGATAATTCTTTTGAAGCATAGCCATCGGCCAGCAGGTAAACACTAACGCCTCGTTTGGCAGCAGCCATCAGGGCATTGCCTACCAGTCGGCCGGTTTCATCATCTTCATAAATATACACCTGCAGGTGTATGGAGTGTTGCGCCATTTCGATCAACCGGGTGAGCACAGAAAAATATTCCCTGCCACCCCTGACCAACTTTACCTGGTTATAGGGAAGATAAGCTGTAGATTTTTTATTGTTACCGCGCAACATAGCTGCCAAACTACAAAAATTATGCACGCAGTGTAAGTCCCGGAATAAGAAAAGAAAATGGTTGCTTATTTTTTACCGGGGTGTACCGTGATGACGCGTTTTGAAATGGAGAAGGTAACACCGCCGGTATACTCCAGCATTTGCAAAACGGTCTTGATGTCTGATGTTCGTTGCACTTCACCACTGAAGTGCAGGGCGGGCACACCTTTATCGTAGGCCACGTCCAGGTCGTACCAGCGGCCCAGTTCGTTCATCACCATATTGAGCGAAGTATTTTTGAATACAAAATCGCCGTTCTTCCAGGCAATCTCCTGTTTTATATCGGCGTCTTCAACGGTAACGGTGGCATCTTTTGCTATGAGTTTTTTGCCAGGGGAAAGCATATTGGTTTTATTGTTCCGGTTTACTTTCACCAGTCCTTCCACCACGGTGGTTTGCGAGTGGTCGTCTTCCTTATAAGCGGAAATGTTGAAGGCAGTACCAACGGCCTGCACTTCCATATTATCAACCGAAACAATAAATGATTTCTTTTTACCTGAAGGCAACACGGATGACTCTACTTCAAAATAAGCTTCACCGGTTAGGGCAACCCGGCGATCAGGGCTATTGAAATGAACAGGGAATTGCAGGGTAGAAGCGGAGTTTAACCAGATGTGGGAGCCATCATCCAGGATCACCTCGTATTCGCCACCACGAGGCGTGCGAATGGTATTTAAGACGCTTGTAGCGGTGGATTCACCGGTTAGTTTATATTCCAGCAGTCCGTTTTTGATCTTTTTTACTATCACATTGCCCTGTTGCGCCATATCGCCATTGTTCATTTCACTCAAAACAATGTTACTGCCATCGCCAAGGATCAAGACGGCCTTTTTAGAATCGGGCGCACTGCCAGGTGTTTTCTTTTGGGCAATGACCGCTGATTGGGGGACTGATTTCTCTGGCTTGTTTAAAACAAACCAGGCAACCCCACCGGCCACCAAAATAAATACAGCTGCCACCATGTACCACAAGATCCTGAAGTGAAGACGTTTTCCGGCGGGTTCGTTGGTGAAGATCCTGGGTGAGAGTCTTTCAAAAGCCGCATCGGGATCGTAGGATTGTAATTCGTTCAGATCATTACCCAGCTTTTCCTGATCAAGCAGGTCTTCGTACAGTTTATAGTTGTCACCATTTTCCTGGAGCCAGGTTTCCAGCTCCTGCCGTTCCGTTGGGTTGAGCCTGTTCTGCAGGTCCCCGAGGATCAGCGAGGCGATGTAAAATCCTTTTTCAGTTTGTTGTTCATTCATAAGAAAAGTTTATAACATGATTGATGGTACTTGCTGCATTCTTCCACGTTCGTTTGCGTCAGTTTCGTGCAGTAGAGCTGGTGTTGCGATTTGCTATTATTGTAAAAACAACAATTGATGTGAATTGTACTAAAGGGCATGGCGAAATCTTTAATAAATTGACGGATATAAAGAAAATTATTCAAGGAAAGGGTAGGAATGCTAATAGTTTAGCCAATACACTAAGGGTTTCTATTAATAAAAGCAAATCACAACGTAACAATCAGTCCCTGAAAAAAAAGATTACCCTCTTATAATATAAAAACAAATAATTCTACGATTAACCTAAATAAAAGTTCAAAAACCGGAAAGGTTATGATTGTAATCAAGCGAAGTTGAATAATTGTTAATATGAGTTTATCAAATGGCTTGTTTGGTAAGTGGGTTATTGATAGTTGTCAATTAGCTGTACCGGGTTTTAAGTTTAAAGTTGAAAGTTTAAAGTTGAAAGTTTTTGGTTCTGTGTTCTTAGTTCTGTGTTCGCGGCTTTCTGTTTTCTCCGCCTGCTGGCGGAGAACAGCTGGGTCTTTTGCATTGTGTTCTATAGACTCGTTGACTGATCAAATGGTTAACGTGTTAACCTCATCAACGTGTTAACCTCATCAACGTGTTAACCTCATCAACGTGTTAACCTCATCAACCTATCAACTCTGGAGAAAAGAAAAGCCGGGTAAGACTACCCGGCCGTGGGGATTCCTGCGCCTCTTCTGTACCAGGAAGAGGGATAATTGATGCACATATGAGGAATGCGAAAAGAAAAATTATCCTGTTATTCAGAATAAAATATCATGTAAAAACCAAAGGGGACAATAAGAGCCCTTATGGATATTTAATACCTGGGTTACAAACTAATCAGAGATGCCTTGGAAAAATTGTACTACTAATGTGGATGCCTTGAGATGATTTTCAACATACACCAGGGTTGTGTAACGGTGTATTGAAGGGTCAGATTTTACTTGTTGCCTAAAAGCGAAAAGAAAAATGCTTTATAAAGAGTTTCAAATTTTAAAAAAGAAAGGGAGAGTAGAAACACTCCCTTGTAGTGACCCAACCAAACAGTCACATGAGATTCCCGCTCGACATTCCGTCTTCCCGTCTGGCTGAAAGAACAAGAAGTACAGATGATGACATCGGGCGGACAAAAAAGGCCTTGTTAAGGCTAATTGTTCATTTATAGTTCAGGGTTAATACCTTCAATTGGTTACTTAACCCCTTACACTGGTAATGCCTGCAACAGCTTAAACAACTCCTAACAGTAGCCTGTATCATGTTGTAATATGTACTAACGGTACTGAACTACGTACAACATCTGCTGTGTCTTCCTGGATATTATTTAATAAAATTGTCAAAGCGTTTTAAATGGCTATACTCTGAAACAATTCTCATTAAACATATTCAAGTATAAAAACTATTTGCAAATCATAACGTGTGTATCCCGCACGGCCGAATAATTATCAGTTTAGTATTAAAACAACTAAGTGGCCCTTCTTTACTAGTCTAACGCGAAAAAAATTTAATAAAAGATAAGAAATGCGTATTTCCACCTACCCAAAGTGGGTGTTTTCGCAATAAAACTGATGTTTAGGCAGGTAAATGCATGTTTTGGCAGCTATAGGAAGTATCTTTTAAAAAGGAACATAATATCAATAAAGCCAGTATATCGCGGTCGCGGAGCCTTGTCTTTAATAACTGAATGGCCCTCGCTTTTTGATTTTTTACGGTATGAACAGAAATGTTAAGCACTTTTGCTACATCCTTGTTTTGTAAACCTTCCAGGTAAGCCAGTTTCAATACCTTGCCACATTGTTCGGGCAAATTATTGATCTCGCTCATTATTTCCTTTAACACCTCGGCCCTGATCATTTCATTCAAAATGTACTCTTCTCTTTCACCAGTTAAATAAGCCAGCTGTTTTTGGTTTAATGAATCTCGTTTGGCTTGTTTTAAATAATTTAAACAGGCATTACGCACCGTGATGTACATAAAGGCCTTTATGTTTTGGGTGGTCTCAAAATCACCCCGTTTGTTCCAGAGTTTTATAAAAGTTTCACCAACAATATCTTCTGAAGCGGCTCGGTCATTAAGCAGGCGTTCGGCAAAAAGGCATAAAGGACTGTAAAATTGCTTTAACAGGGATTGCAAAGCATCGGGACCACCTTTTTTTAAAGTATCGATTATATCAATTTCCAACGGAACTGAACGCATTAGGAAGAGTGTTTTTGCTACCTTGGTTAAAAGTCAGTTTAATATACAATAAGTTACGGTAAATACTAAACGTTATTATGGGTATATCATGCTTTTCTTTGTTTCAGGCCCAGCCTGGCATGGGGATACTGGTAAATAAGATAAGGAGGAACTGTTACCGGAGAGAATAAAAATGGTAACCCGGGTGGAATTATTTACAAATTAAAATTCCAATAAATATTATTAGTACAAGATTACACGTAAAAAACAAATTCACAAAATCAAGTATGGATTATGGTGACTTATTTGGCGCTTAATTAGCCTTTAGAACCGCACAAAATGACAATGATTGTATGGGGCATGCTGCATTTACTGACCATGATCAGTAAGCAAAAACCATATTGCAGTATAGGTTAGTCCAGATTACTGTACTAATAAAATGGGTTTTAATACCCTTTTTTTATTCAGCCCCAAACCTCAGGGCCGGGGCTGTGGCCGTGCTGCATCCAGTTTATTCGTTATAGTGATGAGCGTTGTGTAAGGTAAAAAGGAATTTCAATATGTTCGGTAGATTGCTCCAGGATCAACTGGGCGGTTTTTTCTCCCATCATTTCAAAATCGGTAGAAATGGTAGTTATGCCATTCAGGATGATCTTTTTGAGCGGGGTTTCGTTGTAGGATATAACACCCACATGTTTGCCCACTTTCAATTTGGTAGCCAGTATTTTTTCAATCAGGATCACCAGGTCATTTTCCATGAGGTTTATAAATACCTCGCCTTCCTTGATGGGCTCATTGGCAATATCGTGTACTACCTTATAGTTGAACGCATATTGCTGGCAGAACCGGTAAAAGCCTTTTAAGATCTCAACGGGGTGGTATGTGTATTCGGGAAAAATGATCTTGATGGTATGGTATTTACTCAGCGGCTCCAGTGATTGTTCCAGCGCATCGTAAATATCTTTTTCAAAGTTCTCGTATACGGCGCCGAATGTACCTTCAACCCCCGGCAGCAGCTTGTCCATCAATATCAGTTTTTCCTTGGGCAGGGTGTTGATGATCTCGGATGCATTTTCACCCCCGTCGAGAAAATGGGGAATGATCACATAATGACTGTAGTCATTCTTTTTATTTTGAATGAGCCGCTTAAAAAAGGCGAAGTCATTGTTGTAAATGTAAAAGTCAACCGAAGCCATTTCGCCCAGGGAGGCTACAAACGCATCGTAGATGATCTTTTTGTGCGGGCTCAGTTTATTGAAAAGAAGAAATATCTTCAGGTGTTGACCTACCTCGGTGTTTTTTACAAAGTACCCTTTACCCGGCACCGAACCCAGGATGCCGATTTTCTTCAGGTGTTTGTATCCTTTTTCTGCCGTATCCCTCGAGATCTCAAATTCAAAGCTCAGTTCGTTGATCGAAGGCAGCAGCTCGTCTTTCTGGATCTTGCCTTCGCCAATAGCTTTTATGATGGAGTTGGCAAGCTGCAGGTATTTTGGCGTGGCAGAATAATAATCTATAAATAAATGCTGAAATATGGAATCTTTTTTCATGATAACCTCTCCAATGATTTGGTTGCAACAAGCAAATCATCAATCTTTTATTAATGCTCCCAAACTTAGTTAAAAAGCTAAATATGAACAGGTTTTTGATTAAAAAAGACCATGATGGTACATGATGGGCTAATAATCGGTAACTTATACTTTCACCTTTTTAATCCGGCATGGGCTGGCCATATTGAAAAAATTGCTACAAATGAATGCTATTCTTGGAGTTATATTTCACTTTTTAGGCGGATTTGCAAGCGGAAGTTTTTACATACCCTATAAAAAAGTAAAGGGTTGGGCCTGGGAAAGTTATTGGATCGTGGGAGGTTTGTTTTCGTGGCTGATAGTTCCCCCATTGGCAGCCTGGCTCACCATTCCCAACTTTTCGGAAATTATTAGTCAGACTAGTGGTTCTGTATTAGGCTATACGTTTTTATTTGGCATTCTGTGGGGTATTGGCGGATTAACTTATGGCCTGGGTGTACGGTACCTGGGGGTTTCGCTGGGCAGCAGTATCATCCTGGGACTTTGTATGGTGTTCGGCTCCCTTATCCCCTCTATCTATTATGACATGTTCCCGGCCGAAGGCAAAGATACTTTTAGTCAGTTGTTAGGGAATACCTGGGGCCAGACCGTCTTAATAGGACTGGCAGTTTGTGTACTGGGCATCATCATTTGCGGCAAGGCCGGTACGCGTAAAGAAAAGGAATTATCAAAAGGTGGAGTCGATCCGCATGGCGTGGTAGCTAAAACCGAATTCAAGTTTGGACTGGGTTTGGCGGTATCCATCATTTCTGGTGTGCTGAGCGCTTGTTTCAATTTTGGGCTGGAAGCCGGTAAGCCGATGGCAGAAGTAGCCAATTCATTATGGAAAGCGGCTAACCCTGGTGAAACTGGAAATTTCCTGTATCAAAACAATGTAACCTACGTGGTAGTGTTGTGGGGTGGACTGACCACCAACTTTATCTGGTGTATGATCCTGAACGCCCGCAACAAAACCTTTGGAGATTATACGAATAAGAAAACGCCACTGCTGAGCAATTACATTTTTGCCGCATTGGCCGGTACAACCTGGTTCCTGCAATTCTTTTTTTATGGCATGGGAGAAAGCAAATTGGGCAATGGCCCCAGCAGCTGGATCCTGCATATGGCCTTCATTATTTTAACGGCCAATGCGTGGGGATTGATTTTGAAAGAATGGGCAGGCGTAAGCAAGAAAACTAAAACAACGGTTATTATTGGCATTATTACCATCATTGCCTCTGTATTACTGGTGGGGTATGGTAATTCGCTGAAATAACATATACAAAGAACAAATTAAAGAACAGACTATGTCAGCAACAAGTGCAGTAAAGTTTAAGCATGTAAGCTATTTGTGGGACGATGCCAAAGCGGCCGCCCTGCAAGGCGATGAAGTAGCATTGTTAATTTACCGGAGTAATTTGCTGGGTGCCGATCTGCGCCTTACAAACTACGGCGGTGGCAATACCTCATGTAAAGCCATTGCCAAGGATCCTCTTACCGGTAAAGAAACCGAAGTGATGTGGATCAAAGGCTCAGGTGGCGACCTGGGTACTATGAAGAAAAGCGGTCTTGCTGCTTTATATGTTGAGCGTTTACGCAGCCTGAAAAACGTTTATCGTGGTATTGAGCATGAGGATGAAATGGTAGAACTGTTCAATCACTGCATTTTCGACCTGGCTTCAAAAGCTCCTTCTATCGATACCCCGCTGCATGGTTTCCTTCCTTTCAAACACATCGATCACTTACATCCTGATGCAGCCATTGCAATTGCTGCTGCAAAAGACGGAAAGAAAATAACACAGGAATTATTCAATGGAACAATAGGCTGGGTTGAATGGCAACGTCCTGGTTTCGACCTTGGGTTGAAGCTGGCTAAATGCCTGGAAGAAAACCCTGGCATCCGTGGCATCATGCTCGGTTCACACGGTTTGTTTACCTGGGGCGATACTGCTTACGAAAGCTACATCAATACCCTGGAAGTAATTGAACGTTGCGCTGAGTACATTGAAGAAAACGTAAGCAAACAAAAAGCTGTTTTCGGTGGTGCTAAAATTCAATCTCTGCCCGCTGCACAACGTACTTCACAAGCCGCTGCACTGGCGCCTGTATTACGTGGTTTCTGCAGCAGCTACCAGAAAATGGTGGGTCACTTCACTGATGATGAAAGAGTATTGAACTTCATCAATTCAAATGATCTCGACAGACTGGCTCCCATGGGTACCAGCTGCCCCGATCACTTCCTGCGCACGAAGATCAGTCCGCTGGTGTTGACCCTCACACCTGGTGAAGACCTGAGCGACGTAAACAAGATCAAAGAGAAACTGGCACCTCAGTTCGAAGCGTACCGTGCTATGTATGCAGATTATTACAATACCTGCAAACACCCTAACAGCCCGGCCATGCGCGATCCTAACCCGGTGGTGATCCTGTACCCTGGTGTAGGTATGTTCACTTTCTCGAAAGACAAACAAACTGCCCGCGTAGCAGCAGAGTTCTACATCAACGCCATTAACGTAATGCGTGGTGCAGAAGCTATTTCATCATATACTTCGTTACCCCGTCAGGAAGCATTTAACATCGAGTACTGGTTACTGGAAGAAGCCAAATTGCAACGTATGCCCAAGCCCAAAGCATTAAGCGGCCGCATTGCACTGGTAACCGGAAGTGCCGGTGGTATAGGGAAAGCTATAGCCAAAAAATTTGCCGACGAAGGCGCTTGCGTTATCATCAATGATAACGATGCCAGCCGCCTCGAAGGAGCAAAAGAAGATTTCAGTAAATCATACGGTAAAGATGTGTTCGCTGCCGTTGTACTGGATGTTACCAAAGCCAGCGATATCAAAGGCGCTACTGATGCAGCTGCCCTGGCCTTCGGTGGATTGGACATCGTAGTGAACTGTGCAGGTTTGTCGATTTCAAAACCAATTGAAGAGCATACCGAGAAAGACTGGGACATCCTGTATGATGTGTTGGTAAAAGGACAGTTCTTTGTAACCCAGGCTGGTGTTGAGGTAATGCGCAAACAGGCAATCGGCGGCGATGTGATCAACATCGTGAGCAAGAACGCCCTGATGAGCGGCCCCAACAACGCTGGTTATGGTTCAGCCAAAGCTGCTCAGTTGCACCTGAGCCGTTTGAACGCAGCTGAATTAGGAAAAGATCACATCCGGGTGAACGTAGTGAACCCCGATGCGGTTATCAGTGACAGTAAGATCTGGGAAGGTGCATGGGCTGAAGGCCGCGCCAAAGCCTATGGCATTACCGTACAGGAATTACCTGGTTACTATGCTAAACGCACTTTGCTCAACGAAATAATATTACCTGAAGATATCGCCAATGCCTGCTTTGCAGTTACAGGCGGTTTGCTGAACAAGTCAACCGGTAACGTGATCAACGTAGACGGTGGCGTTGCTACAGCCTTCGTAAGATAGTTTTCAGAAGTAGGAGGTAGGAAATAGGAAGTACTTCCTACTTCTTACTTCCTATTTCCATTTTCATCATACCAACGATTAATATATTGCTCATGCCACGCGTTGCCATCAAAATGAATTTATTCAGGGGCCAGGAAGCCGAGTACAAAAAACGACACGATGCTTTATGGCCCGAATTAAAGGAATTGTTGCATACAACCGGTATTAGCGAATATTCGATCTTTCTGGATGAAACCACCAACAGCCTGTTTGGCGTTTTGAACGTAACAGACCCCGCTGCGCTGGACAATTTACCCGCTCACCCCGTTATGCAAAAATGGTGGGCGTATATGAAAGACATTATGGAAAGTAATTCAGATAATTCACCTGTAACTATTCCCTTAAAAGAGGTGTTTTATTTGCCGTAAGATGGCGATGTGTTTCCTACGTCTTACCTCTTACTTCCTACTTCAGTATCTTTGAAGTATAAAGGGTCCAGGTAATAACTAACATTCCTAAAATAACGAGCATGCAGATCGATAAGTATAAAATAGACGAGCACAATAATAGTCTCCTTAAAGAACATAAACGCCGTTTTGAATTTGCCGCCGAAGGTGTAGCCGGTTTAGACGGTATTCTTAAAAAACTGGTCGACTTCCAGATTGCCATCCCCAGCTGGGCATTAGGTACTGGTGGTACCCGTTTTGGCCGTTTCTCAGGTGGTGGCGAACCCCGCACCATTGAAGAAAAAATCGAAGATGTAGGTTTGTTGCAATCACTCAACAAGAGCGGCGGCGCCATATCCCTGCATATTCCCTGGGATATTCCAAAAGATGCCAAAGCCATTAAAGCACTGGCTGCCCAACACGGTTTACGCTTCGATGCCGTAAACTCCAATACGTTCCAGGACCAGCCCGATCAAAAGCTGAGCTATAAATTCGGCTCCCTGCAACACGTTGACAAAGCAACCCGCAAACAGGCCATCGATCACAATATTGAAGTAATAAAACAAGGGGTAGAACTGGGCTCAGATTCTATCACTGTATGGTTATCTGATGGTAGCTGCTTCCCCGGTCAGTTGAACTTCCGCAAGGCATTTCAACGCACACTGGAAAGCCTGCACGAAATTTATGCAGCGCTGCCCGATAACTTTAAAATGTTTGTTGAGTACAAAGCGTTCGAACCCAACTTCTACTCTATGACAGTAGGTGACTGGGGACAATCCCTGCTGTATGCCAGCAAACTAGGCCCCAAAGCTTATACGCTGGTTGACCTTGGCCACCATTTGCCCAATGCCAACATTGAGCAGATCGTTGCCCTGTTGCTGAGCGAAGGCAAACTCGGTGGTTTCCACTTCAACGACTCAAAATACGGCGATGATGACCTCACCGTAGGCAGCATCAATCCATATCAGCTGTTCCTGATCTTTAATGAACTGGTTGAAGGTATGGATGCCCGTGGTATGAACCACGCTACCGATCTGGGTTGGATGATCGATGCCTCGCACAACGTAAAAGACCCGTTGGAAGACCTGCTGCAATCAGTAGAAGCCATCAAGATCGCTTATGCACAGGCGTTGTTGGTTGATACCAAAGCATTACAGGTTGCCCAGGAGGCAAGTGATGTAGCCAAAGCACAGGAAATTCTGCAACAGGCTTACCGTACCGATGTGCGTGCCCTGGTTGCCGAAGCCCGTTTGCAGGCCGGTGCTGCATTACAACCTTTACAGTTGTACCGTCAGCTGAAAGTAAGAGAGCATTTAATTAAAGAGCGCGGTCAGAAGACTGTAGCTACCGGTTTATAAAAGCCGTTGCAGGTTACAGGTTGCAGGTTACAGGGCGCTTTACAATTGAGCCCTGAAACCTGTAACTTGCAACCTGTAACTGTTTCTTAGTATTACCGAACGAACACGTGAGTGAAATAGCCGCCTAATGAGTAGAACTTCTGTTATAGCGATTTTCGATATTGGAAAAACCAATAAAAAGTTATTCCTGTTTGATGAACAGTACAACATTGTACTGGAGAAAAGCGAACAGTTTGCTGAAGTAATCGATGAAGATGGAGATGCCTGTGAAGACCTGGACGCCCTTACCAACTGGGTGCGGGCCTGTTTGCAGGATGTGTTTAATGATGCGCGCTTCCAGGTACGTGCCCTGAACTTCAGTACCTATGGCGCCAGCTTTGTTCATATCGATAAAGAAGGAAAGGCTGCGGCTCCTTTGTACAATTACCTGAAGCCATATCCTGCCGGTTTGCAGGAAGGGTTCTACCAAAAATATGGCGGCGAAATAACTTTCTCTATTTATACCGCCTCACCGGTATTGGGTAACCTGAATTCAGGCATGCAATTGTATCGCCTGAAATACACAAAACCCGAACTGTTCGATCGCATTCACTACTCGTTGCATTTACCGCAATACATGAGTTACCTGGTAACCGGTCGTGCGTACAGCGATATCACCAGCATTGGCTGTCATACCGGTTTGTGGAACTTTCCCCAGAACCATTATCACGAATGGATCTACCGCGAAGCCATCAATGAAAAACTGGCGAACATTTTCCCGTCAGACCAATTGATGCCATCGCAATTTCAGGGACATGCCCTGCTTACCGGGGTTGGCTTGCATGATAGTTCTGCCGCCCTGATCCCATACCTGTTTCACTTCACCGAACCGTTTGTATTGTTGTCTACCGGTACCTGGTGTATAGCTTTGAATCCGTTCAACCAAACCCGGTTAACGTATGAAGAGCTGCAACAGGATTGTTTGTGTTATATGGAATACCGGGGCAAACCCATCAAGGCATCGCGTTTGTTTGCCGGGTATGAACACGAGCAACAAACAAAAAGGCTGGCTGCTCATTTCAATGTCGCCCTCGATTATTATAAAACGGTGGCATTTAATGCTGACCTGCTTTCTTCCCCCGCTTCAACTGCCGGCGCTGGTTCCGATAGCAAATCGGGCAAATCTGCCATGGTGCAGGAGAGTGCCTTTGGCGCCCGCGACCTGAACAGTTTTGCTAACTACGAAGCCGCATACCATCAGTTTATGGCCGATCTCATGACGCAGCAGGTAGCTTCGCTGAACCTGGTATTGCATAACAGTCCGGTTAAAAAGATCTTTGTGGATGGCGGTTTCAGCAAGAACCCGTTGTACATGAATCTGCTGGCGAATGCCTTCCCAAAACACGAAGTGTATGCCGCATCAATGGCCCAGGCATCAGCTATGGGCGCCGCTTTGGCTGTACATGCTGCCTGGAATAAAACAAATCCCTCATCTGATCTTATTGAACTAAAAGCATATTCACTGGCTAAAGTTTAAAGTTGAAAGTTTAAAGTTCCGGGTTCCTGGGTTCGTAGGTTCTTAGGTTATTGAGTTCTGAGTTTTAGGTTTCTCTGCCGAACTGGGGCCTCTGCCTGTATTTGCTTACAGCTTATGGCTTAAGGCTTTTATAGCTGATTCTTGCAATACGAACAGCCTGTACCATACGAAGTACATCATATTTATTTATTCTTGTATTGGAAAGCACACACTTATCCCCCAAATTGACACGGTTTTGGCCAAAAATGACACACTTACTAAAAAAAAGCGCCTGGTTTTCTTTTTCTAAAAAATTGTGATTATGTTAGCTGTGTAAACGGATCCTATACCCCTAAACCTGTACTGGTGTAAACGATTGCCAATTCTTCCCTTCTGATAGGTACTTGCTTAGGACTGCCATTGACAGCCATAGACATATGAAAGAGCGATTTTTTTCCTGCATCACTTTATTCCCGTCTTCGGTTTGTTCCTCAATGGAATATTATATCAATTTTAGTGTTATCAATAAATAAAACGGACCTTATGATAGTAACTGTATTGCTTGCTATAAGCATATCGAGCAGATCATACAAGCTGTGATCTATGTTTTAACAATTGAGAAAACCGCTCCGTTTCTACGCAGCGGTTTTGTTTTTTTACAGCAGGATAGCACAGGACGAATATCTTTGCAGGGGCAGTTACTTTTAAATACAGACGATTGAACATATGAATAAATTAACCTGTACGCTTTGGGCAACGCTGCTTGCATCCCAGGCTTTTTCCCAGGCAAAACCCGGTAACGATGTTACCGCACCACTACACCTGTTGCAACCCGATTATCCTGTTCCTTATGGCGCCATGAGCGAAGCCGATATAAAAAAGGTACTGGATAAAGTATTTACCTACCTCGATGGGGCTACGCCCGCGCAAATGATAAACCGGCAAACAGGGCAGGAGGTAACCGATGCTTCGCAGTTCGATACTGCCTATGGCATAAAACCCGGTGATTTCCGGCTCACGGCCTATGAGTGGGGTGTAACATATAGTGGCATGTTGCTGGCAGCTGAAACCAGTGGCGATACCCGCTACAGCGACTATGTAAAACAACGCCTGTCGTTTATTGCCAGGTGGGTGCCTGCCATAAAAAAGAAAGTGGCCGATGGATCTCTGAAGGGCAATTATGTTTTTCGTCAGCCCATAGAACCACATGCCCTGGATGATGCCGGCGCTGTTTGCGCTGCCATGATCAAAGCCACCCGCAGTGGACTGAACAATGACCTGCGTCCAATGATCGATAATTACATCAATTACATCAGCACAAAAGAATACCGGTTGCCCGATGGTACACTGGCACGGAACCGGCCACAGAAAAATACCCTTTGGTTAGATGACTTATATATGGGCGTGCCCGCCCTTGCCCAAATGGGAAAGCTCACCGGCAAAACAAGTTATTTTGATGATGCGGTAAAACAGATAAAACAATTTACCCAGCGCATGTTTGATAAAGAAAAAGGATTGTATATGCATGGCTGGGTACAGGATATGAACCCGCATCCCATGTTCTACTGGGGCCGCGCCAATGGCTGGGCTATTATGACCATGGTTGAACTGCTGGATGTGTTGCCTGAAAATCATCCCGGCCGCCCGTTTGTATTGCAGCAATTACAGGCGCATGCAAAAGGACTGGCATCGTTTCAGTCAGGTTCGGGTTTCTGGCATCAGTTGTTGAACCGTGAAGACTCGTACCTGGAAACATCAGCCACCGCTATTTATGCTTACTGCATTGCCCATGCTGTTAACAAAGGCTGGTTAAACGCCAAAGCCTACGCGCCAATGGCCATGCTGGCCTGGAATGCAGTTACTACCAAGGTAAATGCAACGGGACAGGTAGAAGGTGTTTGCGTGGGAACCGGAATGGCCTTCGATCCGGCTTTCTATTATCATCGCCCGGTGAATGTATATGCCGCGCATGGATATGGGCCCGTTTTACTCGCCGGGGCTGAAATGTTGCGGTTGATTAAGAGCGATGCTTTTAAGATAAATGATAGTTCATTACAATATTACAAGTAGCAGTTGTTAGGTTTTTAAGTTATTAGGTTCATAAATTTAAATCTAATAACACAGAATCTAAGAACTTACGAACCTGCCACATATGAAATACATAAGCTTATCATTATTACTAAGTATTCTTATTGCGACAACGACAGCTCAAACTAATTTTAAATTCGACTTTGGCACTAATAAAGCCGCCAGTGGTTATATAGCGGTTACACCCAATACCTTTTTTTCAAAAGAAACCGGTTATGGTTTTGAACCGGGATCCGCGGTGCAGGCCATTGATCGTGGTGGCAATGCGCTTACCGGTGATTATATAACCAGTGACAAACCCTTTTATTTCTCAATACAATTACCCGATGGCAATTATGATGTAAAACTTATCCTGGGTGATGCCAAAGGAAATTCTGCCACTACCGTGCGCGTAGAGAACCGGCGGTTGCTATTGGAAAACATTCTTACAGAAAATGGAAAACAGGTAACCAAAACCATTACCGTACATGTGAAGGATAGCATCATCAGAGATGCGCAACAAAAAGAATTGGGTAGTGTAAGATTGAAACCACGCGAGTATACGTATCGGCATTGGGACAACCTGTTGACGCTGGAGTTCAACGACTCCTTGCCCAAAGTATGTGCGGTAGAAATAACACCCAATAAAAAAGCGACTACCATTTTTTTAGCCGGCAACTCAACTGTTGTTGACCAGGACCGCGAACCCTGGGCCGCCTGGGGACAAATGATCCCCCGTTTTTTTGAACCCGGTAACCTGGCCATCGCCAACTATGCCGAATCGGGGGAAACCATGAAAGCGTTTGTACGGGAGCGGCGGTTAGAGAAATTGTTCACCCTGGCCAAACCCGGCGATTATTTATTCATAGAGTTTACCCACAACGATCAAAAGCCCGGTGGCAATCACCTGGATCCGTTTACTACGTATAAACAAACCCTCAAAGAATGGATAGGAGAGGCGCGTAAAAGAGGCATCACACCGGTACTGGTGACCTCCATGCATCGCCGCAATTTCGATTCAAGCGGTCATATCATCAATACCCTGAGCGATTATCCCGAAGCTATGCGGCAAACTGCAGCAGAAGAAAAGGTAGCGCTCATCGATCTGAACGCTATGAGCAAAACCCTGTACGAAGCCTGGGGACCGGAACAATCACTGAAAGCATTTGTACATTATCCTGCCCATACCTTTCCAAATCAGGAAACCGCTCTGGCGGATAATACGCATTTCAACCCTTATGGCGCTTATGAACTGGCCCGGTGTGTGGTGAAAGGAATAGTGGCTGCCAACCTGCCCATTGCGAAATATTTGATAAAAGAAAAGATCGCTTTCGATCCCGCCCATCCCGATGCGGTAGCACAATTTTACTGGCCATTGAGCGCGGCTGTTACGGCGGTTAAACCGGATGGGAATTAATTTTCTGAAAGGCCGGTTATAAAGCTATTAAGTTATTTGGTTCTTGAGTTCATAAGTTCGGGTAGCCGGCAAAACGAAGTTTAATGTTGAAAGTTTCAAATTGAATGCTGAAATCCCCCAACTCAATAACAAACAAACTTAATAACCTACGAACTCAATAACCTAAACTTTGAACTCTGAACTAAATAACTTACTTTGGCTCGCCTTGTGAATCAGGTCACTATCTAACTTCCCATTATTATTACGATGTGGATGCTCGTATATTTACGAGTGTCGATTTTGCTATTATATAATAATGCATAACTATTATCGTTTTCCCTAAACAACAAAACCCATTCAATATCTTATAAGGCATGAAAAAAAGTACTCTTGTAGCCTCTCTCTTAGTGTTGGTTGGTTCTGTACCCGGTTTTGCACAAACTACACCTGCAAGACCTGTCGTAGTGAATCCGCGTGTTGAAAACCTTACTAATCCTGCAGGCCTCGAAATGTCGCAGCCGCGCCTGAGCTGGGAAATAACCAGCACCGCTCGCGCTGTAATGCAAACAAAATACCGCATTCTGGTAGCCGACGATTGGTCAAAACTGGTTCTGAATACTGGTAATATCTGGGACTCCAAAGAGGTGGCCAGCGAGCAATCCCTGCTGGTACCTTATGGCGGTGCACCTCTGAAGGCCGGACAAACTTATTACTGGAAAGTAATGGTGTGGGATAACCAGGGCCAGCTGTCTGAATACACCAGAGATACTGCCCGGTTTACAATGGGTTTAATGCAGCCTGCCGACTGGAGCAATGCCCAGTGGATCGGTTACGATGAACTGGACGCTGCCAAACGGTATGTTCCTGGCGTACATGCTCCCGGCGCTAACAAAGAATACAAATCGGTAGTAAGCGGAAATCACGTGTTGCCCTTGCTCCGGAAATCATTCAACGTAAATAAACCTGTTAAAAAAGCTACTGCTTTTATTACCGGGTTGGGACAATATGAACTGCACATCAATGGGGTTAAAATAGGTGATCAGTTTATGTCGCCCGGCTGGACGAATTACGACAAACGCGTCTTATACGACGTACTTGATGTAACCAGTCAGGTGGCCAATGGCGACAATGCCATCGGTGTTATGCTTGGCAATGGATTTTACAACATCCCGAACGAGCGTTACCGCAAAGCCCTGCTGGCTTATGGCAATCCCAAAATGATCATGAAGCTGTTGATTGAATATGCAGATGGCTCCAAATCGGAGGTAATCTCTGACAACAGCTGGAAAACAGCTCCAAGCCCAATCACTTTTTCAAGCATCTATGCCGGTGAAGAATACAATGCTACCCTGGAACAGGATGGCTGGGACAAAGCAGCTTTCAACGATGGCAGCTGGAAAGCCGCTATTGCTGTAAAAGCGCCGGCCGGCAAACTGGTTGCTGAAACCGGTACACCTGTAAAAGTAATGCAAACCTTTGCGCCGCAAACCTGTGAGAAGAACAGCGATACTACCGTATTGTTCGACTTCGGGCAGAACGCCAGCGGTATCATTAAAATAACGGTGCGTGGTCAAAAAGGACAGGTTGTTCGCATTTTCCCTGCTGAACTGCTTGGCGAAGAAAAACGCATTAACCAAAAGAACAGTGGTAAGCCCTATTTCTATTCCTATACCTGTAAAGGTACCGGTGATGAAGAATGGACACCCCGGTTTTCTTATTATGGTTTCCGGTATGCAGAAGTTTCTTATGCAGCACCCGATAGCATAAAAAGCAAAAAACTGACTGCCGTAATTAAGGACATCAAAATGCTGCATACCCGTAACTCGGCTCCGCAGATAGGTAAGTTCGATAGCAGGGAAGACCTGATGAATGATACCTATTCGCTGATCGACTGGGCTATCCGCAGTAACATGCAAAGCGTGCTGAGTGATTGTCCGCACCGGGAAAAACTGGGTTGGCTGGAACAATCCTACCTCATGGGCGAATCGATCCACTTCAACTATGATATTTACAGCTTGTACAAAAAGATCATCGCCGATATGATGGCCGACCAAACCACAGACGGGCTGGTACCTGATATCGCGCCTGAATATGTGCTGTTTGATGGTGGTTTCCGCGATTCACCAGAGTGGGGTAGTGCCGCTGTAATATTACCTTACCTGATCTATCAATGGTATGGCGATAAAACGGTGATGCAGGAAGCATGGCCTATGATGACCAAATATGTAGCTTACCTTAAGTCAAAGGCCAGTGGCAATATTTTGTCGCATGGTTTGGGCGACTGGTACGACCTGGGACCAAAATTCCCCGGCGTTGCCCAGTTAACACCAAAAGAACTGACTGCAACCGCCATCTATTATTACGATATCGATCTGTTGACGAAAATGGCAAAGCTGATGGGTAAATCAGCCGATGCTACTCAATATGCTTCATTGGCTGCAGACGTAAAAAAATCGTTCAATGCGAAGTTCTATGATGCAGCTTCTCATAAATATTCAACCGGCAGCCAAACGGCCATGTCAATGCCATTAGCGGTAGGACTGGTTGAAGATGCCAACAAAGCAGCCGTGCTGGATCAGCTGAAAACAGATATCATTACCAATGAAAGCGCGCTTACAGCCGGTGACATCGGTTTCCACTTTTTGGTGGATGCGTTGACCAAAAATGGTTCAGCCCAATTTGTATATGATATGAACAGCGACGAAAAAGTGCCAGGTTATGGTTATCAGCTGAAGAAGGGTGCAACTGCCTTAACAGAATCCTGGGCAGCGTTGCCGGAAGTATCGAACGACCACCTGATGTTAGGTCACCTGATGCAATGGTTTTATGATGGCGTAGGTGGCATACACCAGGAAGATACTTCAGTTGCTTACAAGAACATCATCATCAATCCCGAGCCGATCATGGGATTGGAAAAAGGAAGTGTATCCTTCAACTCACCTTACGGAAGAATTTATTCTGAGTGGGACCACCAGTATGTATTCCACGTATTTACCATACAGGTACCACCGAATACAACAGCTACCATCTACCTGCCTACACCGCCCATGGCTAATATTATGGAAAGTAATTCACCGATGAATTTACACAAGGAGATCAAGTTAGTAGGTTACGAAAAAGGCCGGACTATTTTCAAAGTTGGATCAGGTAAGTATAAGTTTATTATCAAGAAAGGATAATAGTTAAAACGAAAGATAAAATACAGCGCCCTGACGGAACCGTCAGGGCGTTTTTATTTGTTATTGCGGAGAATACGGCAATGAAAAATAAAAAGGGGAGCAAATACCTCATAGTTATCTGCCTATATAGGGTTGAAGGGTATTTTCTTAAATTGCAGGTATGACCAACCAAACCATCACCATACCCGCGGCGGATATGCTGCAACTGTTTACTGCCATTTTATTGAAGCAGGGATTTACCCCTGAAAAGGCCAGGCAATGCGCCGATGTATTCACCAATAATAGCATCGATGGAGTATACACCCACGGCGTTAACCGCTTTCCGCGCTTTGTAGAATATATACAGAAAGGATACATCGATATAAATGCAAGCCCAACCCTGAAACACCAGTTTGGTGGCGTACAACAATGGGATGGTAACCTGGGCCCAGGTCCGTTAAATGCCATCCATGCGACCAACAGCGTTATGCAGCTGGCACAGCAACATGGCATTGGTTGTGTGGCCCTGGCCAATACCAACCACTGGATGCGGGGCGGAACCTATGGCTGGCAGGCGGCCAAGGCCGGCTTTGTATTTATCGGCTGGACGAACACCACAGCCCTGATGCCTACCTGGGGGGCAATAGACAATAAGCTGGGGAATAATCCGCTGGTAATGGCATTGCCTTACGAACAGGAAGCCATTGTGCTGGATATGGCCATGTCGCAATATTCGTTTGGGGCGCTGGAACTGGCCGATATGAAAAAAGAGCAATTACCCGTATACGGTGGCTTTGATACTAATGGACAACTCACTACCGACCCGGGCGCCATTCGCACATCGCGCCGGCCGCTGCCCATTGGTTACTGGAAAGGAGCGGGGCTGTCGTTGCTGCTGGACGTACTGGCAGCCGTATTATCAGGCGGATTACCGGTTCATGAAATAACGCAGCAAAAAACGGAGATGGCCGTATCGCAGGTCTTTATAGCCATAGACACCAATAAACTCGGCAGCCATGCCGCCATAGCCCAGGTGGTGAGGAATATCATTACCGATTATCACCGATCGACACCCGAAAATAACAAGTCCATTACCTTTCCCGGTGAGCGCGTTTTGCAAACCCGGCAGCGTAACCTGCAGCAGGGCATACCGGTAGTAAAGGAAGTATGGAAAACAGTGAATGCGTTAAACCAATAATTTTTATCTTTGGGGCCGCAACTAACCCCTAAATATGCATAAAAGTGTAATGCGTTTACTCGCATTCCCTCTGTTTATAGGTGCATTTTACTCCTGTCAGTCGAACAAGACTGAAAAGCCCCCTGATGCAGCACCTGCGGCAGTAATGGCTGCGCTGGATACTTCGACTGCTTCCAGCTTCAAGAACTTTCCGCTGAATTTTGATAACGACAAGGTTCATTACCCTGCCGCGATTTTAACTACCGGATCATTTCATGAAGATGAACCAGGTATTGAAAATTGTTGGCCTGCATGTAAGTGTTGGTTGCTAACTGTTGACCTAAACGAAATATCATTATAAAAGACCCCTAAAGATTGACCCTCTTATGAAAAAGTATATCATGTATCATTGCTCGCCGTTTATCGTAGCAGCTGTGCTTTGTTTGATCCCTATTGTGTTTAGTATAATTACGATAACCAGTGCAAAAGGATTAGGCCTTTTGTTCTTTGTTCCGGCATTAGTTGTATTGCTGGGTGTTGACTATGTAATAAAATCCCTGACCAAAGGAAATGTGAATTACATCTGGCTCATAGAAGCGGTTACTATGTGCGCCATTTTAATAACCTGGCGGTTTGCATTTTAAATCATAAACCAGTTGCCCGTTATGAAACGACCAAAATTATATTACATTTCTCCCTGTATAATGGCTTTAGCGATTGGCGTGATTGGAATTGTTTGGGCATTGGCAGCTATGAAAAGTTCAGGAGGGTGGAGCTTAGTACTGGCGGTTATGTTAAGCCCCGTATTGCTGATACTTTTAATTGCAGATCTAATAGTTAAGTTAGCAGTAACGAAACGTGTTGCATACATTTGGCTTATTGAAACAGTATTTGTTGTGATAACGGTCATTGTGCTCAAGCTATTTATTTTTATATAGAAGCCCAACCGCGAACAAGTTTTCAACATTAGTAAGAAAAGGAACGGTATTTGGATTTTAGAAAATATCAGCAGGATGGTGTGATATTATTCTAAAACCTAATTTGATCACTATGAAACCTTACCAGTTTCTTCCTTTGTTTGTAAGCGTTTTGTTTGCCTGTAACAGGAGTGACAACAAAAAAGCATCCATGGCCATTCAGGCCCCACCCACCATCGCCGCCCTTGGCACTAATATCCCCGGCGCAGAATCATTCGACAGCTTTAATACAAAGTTCCATGCCGACTCAGGCTTTCAGCTCTCCAGAATTCCTTTCCCCATAGATGGACAGTGTGTGAACGACGTTGAAAATACCCGGTGGTCAAAAAAGAACTGGGAGTTTTTAAAAACACCGGTAGCGCTTGATCCCGATACAACGGAATGCAGGCACAGCCTCACCATGACCGATTCACTGGTTACAGAAAAATTCTGGATCGATCAAAGCGGCTTCAAAGTAGAACGCCGGTTCAGGCTGAAAGGCGGCAAATGGTTCCTCGTGTATTACGACGACATAAACATGTAATCATTATTATAAACCTTCACACCATTCTTCCATGCGAAAAAACTGGCCTTATTTTATCGTAGCATCGTTCCTCAATGCCGTATTTATAACCGGCGCATTCATTGAATTTAAATTACGTGGCGTGGGAACTTCCCGGCAACCCACCTGGTTCGAGATCAATCCTTTTATTTTAACCGGCGGCATTTTTGTGATCAGCTTCCTGGTAATAATGGCGATCATCATCATTAAAGACCTGCCTTCCTACGTTAAAGCTTCGGCAGGCAAAGCAGGCGATATTAGTAAAAGGCTGCATACCATTAACGAAAGCCTGGCTAACACGCCACCTGCCCAGGTAACCAATCCGTTTGATGTGGCATAACCCAATGAGCGTAGGTTTGACACTTGATATTCATCATTTGTCTTATATTGCTGCCCAAACGAGGGTCCATAATGAAAATCTATTGCTGGCTTCTACTTCTTTTTGCCCCAATTTCTCTGGTTACTGCACAAAGCAACAAATCCATATACCTCTTTAGTTATTTCAAAGGCAATGGTGAAGATGGCTTACACCTGGCCTGGAGTTCCGACGGTTTAAAATGGACCGCATTGAAAAATGACAGCTCCTTTTTAACGCCTACCGCCGGAAAAGATAAACTCATGCGCGACCCCTGCGTTATCCGCGGGGCCGACGGGCTTTTCCATATGGTTTGGACGGTTAGCTGGAGCGAAAGAAGTATCGGGTACGCTTCTTCCAAGGACCTCATTCACTGGAGTGCCCAACAAACCATCCCCGTAATGGAGCACGAACCAACTACGCTCAATACCTGGGCTCCCGAGGTCTTTTACGACGATGCCAGTAAACAATACCTAATCTATTGGGCCAGTACCATTCCCGGCCGTTTTCCCCAGGGCGATTCTGCCAGCGATAAAAATCACCGCATCTACTATGTAACTACCAAAGACTTTAAAACCTTTAGTAAGGCCGCCCTATTATACGATCAGGGATTTAACGTAATTGACGCCACCATTCAAAAAAATGGTAAACAATACGCGATGTTCCTGAAAGATGAAACCCGTTATCCTGCCCAAAAGAACCTGCGCATAGCTACCGGCACCACGTTAACTGGCGGTTACAGCGCGCCTTCCGCACCCATTACCGGAAATTACTGGGCCGAAGGGCCTACCGTATTAAAAAAGGGCAACCAATGGATCGTATATTTTGATAAATACCGCGAACATAAATATGGCGCCGTTACCTCCACCGACCTGGTTCACTGGACAGAAATCTCTGAGCAACTGGATATGCCTACAGGCATTCGCCATGGAACGGTGGTTACTATTACAAAGAAGGAATTGGATAAATTGAAGAAGGAAGGGCAGTGGGCAATGGGCAGTAGGAAGAACGGTTAAATTAATATCAGGTTAAAATCAGCAGGAGAAAGGATAAAGCAATACATCTTTTGCCTTTAGACTTTGGCTGTTTTCCCTACTGCCCACTGCCTACTGCCCACTGCCTTTCAGGATACTTCAGGATAGCTCCACAACCGTTTCCCCTAATTTTACAAGTACTAATGTTTGCAACGACCATGATGAAACGGTTGACTTTATTGAAATATGCCATACTTGCCTGTATTGCCTGTAGTATAGTTATTTCAACCAGCGCCCAAAGCACTCCGGGCAGCAAAGAACCAGCCTGGGTAAAACAAACAGGTGCCCGCAAATTCCCTTCTGCCAAAAAGAGATTCCCGGTTAATCAATATGGTGCCAAACCAGATGCACAAACGCTGAATACCAAAGCCATTCAGGCCGCTATAGATGCCTGCGCCAATGCAGGTGGTGGCATGGTGACATTTATGCCCGGCAGCTATGTTACCGGCGCCTTGTTTTTAAAAAGCAATGTGCAACTGCAACTGGATAAAGGCGTAGAACTGCTCGGCAGCCAGAACTTTGACGATTACCCTGAAATAGATACCCGCATTGCCGGGATTGAAATGAAATGGCCCGCCGCATTGATCAATGTGATCGGCGCCACCAATACCGCTGTTACCGGCGAAGGCTCCATCAATGCCCGTGGAAAATTTTGCTGGGATAAATACTGGGCCATGCGTAAAGAATATGAAGCCAAAGGCCTGCGCTGGATCGTAGACTATGATGCCAAACGCGTGCGCACCATCCTGGTACAAAATGCTTCGGATGTTACCATCAAAGGCATCACGGTTAAAAACGCCGGTTTTTGGACGGTGCAGTTATTATACTCCTCTTACGTTACTGTAAACGGTGTGGTGATCCGCAACAATGAAGATGGCAAAGGCCCCAGCACCGATGGGGTAGACGTGGATTCTTCTACCTGGGTACTGATAGAAAACTGCGACATAGATTGTAACGACGATAATTTTTGTTTAAAAGCCGGTCGCGATTGGGATGGTTTAAGGGTGAACAAACCAACGGAATATGTGGTGGTCCGCAATTGTATGGCAGGCAAAGGTGCCGGTTTACTGACACTGGGCAGTGAAACCTCCGGCGGCATTCACCATGTATACGCCACCAACTTACATGGTAAGGGAACGAGTAATGGATTGCTTATAAAATCAGCCCTTACCCGTGGCGGTACCATCGAAGACATTCATTTCTGCAACACGCAAATGGACAGTGTAGGCACTGCTTTCTCGTTCACTATGAACTGGAATCCGGCCTACAGTTATTCAAAATTACCCGATGGATATAGTTCCGATTCCCTGCCAAAACATTGGAAAATATTACTCACCAAAGTAGAACCAATAGAAAAAGGCTTTCCGCATTTTAAAGAGGTGTATGTGTCAGATATAAAAGCAGTAGGGGTGAAGAAAGTAGTAAACGCAGCCGGTATAAAAGAATCGCTGCTACAGAATTTCCTTTTCAACAATGTAAATGTGCAGGGCAATACCGCCGGCACAATTGATTTTGGCGAGGGATGGAGATTTGAGCATGTATCTATTGTTGGTGCAGATGGAAAACAATTACAGGTAAGTAATTCTGAGGATATGAAATTGTAAAGTACCCAGGAACATACGAACTAAAAAACAGGTTGATGAAACGATTTGCCATTGTCATATGCTGCTGCCTTACAACAGGTGCCTTTTCCCAGGAGAAAGCTACTATACAGATCAATTTCGCCAAAGAAACCGGCGACATGAAACCCATCTGGGCCTGGTTTGGTTACGATGAACCGAACTATACCTATATGAAAGATGGGAAAAAGTTGTTGTCAGAGATCGCGGCATTAAGCCCCGTGCCGGTTCATGTACGTGCCCATAATTTATTGACCAGCGGCGATGGGACGCCTGCTTTAAAATGGGGTTCTACCAATGCGTATACCGAAGATGCCAGTGGCAATCCCATCTACAACTGGACCATCACCGACAGTATTTTTGATACCTACGTAAAACGCGGTATGAAGCCGCTGGCGCAAATTGGGTTTATGCCTGAAGCATTATCGAGCCACCCGCAACCTTATAAACACGATTGGCAGCCTGGACAGCCCTATAGTAAGATCTTTACCGGTTGGGCGTATCCCCCCAATGACTATAAAAAATGGGCAGCGCTCGTGTATAAATGGGTTGATCATTGTGTAAAGCGGTATGGAAAAAAAGAAGTAGAAAGCTGGTACTGGGAATTATGGAATGAGCCCAATGGCGGCAACGGCTACTGGAAAGGCACCGTGCAGGACTATTGCAAGTTGTATGATTATACTTCCGATGCGTTGAAACGCGCCTTGCCAACTGCCCGTTTAGGCGGTCCGCATGTAACGGGGCCATCAGGCAGCGGTGCTGCACAATTCCTGAAAACATTTTTGAACCATTGTATCAGCGATACCAATGCCGCTACCGGCAAAATTGGGGCACCGCTCGATTTCATTGCATTTCATGCCAAGGGAGCCCCTCATATTGTAAACGGCCATGTGCGTATGGGCATCAGCAACCAGTTGCGTGATATCAGCAGTGGGTTCGGGATCGTTGCTTCTTTTAAAAAATGGCAGCATTTACCGATCGTAATAGGGGAGAGTGATCCTGAAGGTTGTGCCGCCTGTGGAATGGCTACCAATCCGGAGAATGCATATCGCAATGGCACCATGTATTCTTCTTATACGGCTGCCGCATTTGCCCGAAAATATTTACTGGCCGATTATTACAAGGTAGATCTGCTTGGCGCCGTATCCTGGTCGTTTGAGTTTGAGAACCAGCCCTGGTTCTATGGCTTTCGCGACCTGGCCACTAACGGCGTTGATAAACCGGTACTGAACGTATTTCGGATGTTTGGCATGATGAAGGGCAAACGGGTGGCAGTAACCAGTGATCAGATGTATCCTTTATTCAGTATCCGCGATTCAGGGGTGCGGAAACAAACCACCGATATTGGCGCTGTCGCCGCCAAAAGCGATCACTCCGCCACGGCTATGATCTGGAATTACCACGACGATGATACCACCGGCCAACCGGCTACTGTAGTATTACAATGCAGCGGCATCACCGGTAAACAGGTTACCCTGAAACAATACCGCATAGATGCAGACCACAGCAATTCCTATGAAGTTTGGAAAAAGATGGGGTCGCCGCAGCAACCCACTTCAGCACAAATAACACAATTGGAAAAGGCCGGACAACTGGAGCAAACCGGCTCCTCTAAAGAAACTGTAAAAAATGGCTTATTGCAGATGAACATGCAACTCCCCAGACAGGGGATCGTCTTTGTAAAGATTGAGTATTGAGGGCAGAAGGCAAAAGGCAGAGGGCAGAGATGGAAGGCAATAGGCAATGGGCAATAGTAATGGAGGGGCCGGGGGAGGCCGAAAACCGCGAACTAAGAACCGCAAACAAAGAACCTAATAACCTACGAACCTAATAACTCAAGAACTAAGAACTTTGTAGCCATATGAATAAAATTCTTGTTTACCTGGTAATCCTGTTAGTACCAGTAACGATCTTTTCGCAACGCCAAATGGAATATCTTAACAGAGGCATTGTTGCGATGCCCGATGGAAAAGGACATGCTTTTGTAAGCTGGCGTATGCTGGCAACCGATGCGGATAATGTTGCTTTTAACCTGTACCGTTCGGTTAATAATGGAAAGGCTGTCAAAGTGAATGCAAAACCAATCACTGCCGTTACTTCCTGGCTCGATGAAAAAGCAGATTCCACCCAAACCTATACTTACCAGGTAGCTGCTATTGTGAATGGTAAAGAAACAAAAGATGCCCGTTCATATACCTTAAAGGCCGCTGCGCCGGCCTATATTTCTATTCCCTTAAAGACACCTGCCGGGTATGCACCCAACGATGCCAGTGTGGGTGATTTGGATGGAGATGGTACTTATGAGATCATTTTACATCAGGCAGGAAAAGGAAAAGATAATTCACAGAATGGGATAACCGATCCACCCATTTTTCAGGCATATACCCTGGAAGGAAAATTATTGTGGGAGATCAACCTGGGCCGCAATATTCGGGAAGGCGCACACTATACGCAGTTCATGGTATATGACCTGGATGGCGATGGCCGTGCCGAGATTGCCATGAAAACGGCCGATGGTACTGTTGACGGACAAGGAAAAGTAATCGGCGACTCCACCAAACACTATGTAAATAACAATGGCCGCATCCTGGAGGGCCCGGAATACCTCACCATCTTTGATGGCCGTACCGGCGCTGCCTTGTATACCACAGATTATGTACCGCTGCGCGGCCGTATAGACGGCTGGGGTGGCACTGGCGGCAATGGGCATAATGACAGCTATGGCAACCGGGTTGACCGTTTTCTGGCTTGTGTGGCTTATCTCGATGGGGTGCATCCCAGCCTGGTGATGTGCCGCGGTTATTATGGCCGCAGCGTATTAGCCGCCTGGGATTGGAAAGATAATAAGCTCACTCAACGCTGGGTATTTGATACTGAGAAAGGCTACCCCGACTTTGCCGGTCAGGGCAACCACAACTTAACAGTAACCGATGTGGATGGCGATGGCAAAGACGAGATCATCTACGGACAAATGACCGTTGACGACGATGGCAAGGGCATGTATACAACCGGCATTGGTCATGCAGATGCCTTGCATGTAAGCGACCTGGACCCCGAAAGACCAGGCAAGGAAGTATTCAGTACGCAGGAACGTTTTGGTGATGCGGGTGCTAACTTCCGCGATGCCAAAACGGGAGAAGTGATCTGGAAGAAAGCTTCCGTAGCAGCCGGTGAAGATGGGGAAGGGCCCGGCCGCGCATGCGCGTTGGATATCGATCCCCGTTATAAAGGGTATGAATGCTGGGTAGCCGGCGCAGGCATCAAAGGGTTGTTTGATTGCAAAGGGAACAAGATCGCCGAAAAAACACCGCCCTGCAATATGGGCATCTACTGGGATGGTGATGTACTGAGCGAGATCCTGAATGCCACACAGATAGGCAAATGGGATTATACCAATAGTACGTTGACCAGCCTGCTCGATGCGCGGGTGTATAATTGTCAGCATAACAACGGCACTAAATCCAATCCCTGTTTGTCTGCCGATATGCTGGGCGACTGGCGCGAAGAAGTAATTTACCGTACCAGCGACAACCAGGAGTTGCGCATCTTCTCCACTACCATTCCCACAACATATAAATTCTACACGCTGATGCAGGACCCGCAATACCGGCTCAGCATCGTTTGGCAGAATGTGGCCTACAACCAACCCCCGCATCCGGGATTTTATATGGGTGAAGGCATGCCCTTACCTCCACATCCATCGATCAGTATTATTGAACCACGTAAAAACGACAATGCAAAAAATAAATAACATGACAAATAATAACAGTGAAAAAGCGCATGTAGAACAAGCCCCCCTCCCATTGGAGGGGGGATGGGGGAAGGCCCGAAAGCTGGTCCTTTCATTGACTGTGATTGGATTGCTGGTCCTTGTTTCTTCGTTTGTAGTTTGGCAGGCGCGCAGGCACACGATCTACATCATTGGTGATTCTACCGTAAAGAATGGTGATGGTACCGGTAAACAGGACCTGTGGGGCTGGGGCAGCTTTTTGGCCGACCGGTTCGACACCACCCGGATAAGCGTACAGAACCATGCTATCGGCGGCAGAAGCAGCCGCACCTTTATAACGGAAGGCCGTTGGGACCGTGTACTGGAAAAACTGCAACCCGGCGATTATGTGATCATGCAGTTCGGGCATAATGATAGCGGTCCGCTCGATGATACAGCACGTGCGCGTGGTACCATTAAAGGTATTGGCGAAGACAGTGCCGCTATTTATAACCCTATTCGTAAAGTGAATGAAGTGGTGCATACCTATGGCTGGTATATGCGCAAATATGTTCAGGATGCAAAGGCTAAGGGCGCTATCCCAATTGTGTGTTCGCCTATACCGAGGAATATTTTTAAGGATGGCAAAGTAGAACGGGCCAACAACGACTACGGCAAATGGGCAGAGGAAGTAGCCAAAGCAAATGGCGTTTTCTTTCTTCCCCTGAACGACCTCATTGCCGATCAGTATGATAAACTGGGCGCCGATTCGGTAAAACATTTCTTTCCCGGCGATCATACCCATCCCAACAAAAATGGTTCCCTGCTGAATCGTGATATGGTAGTGAAAGGGATCCAGGGCTTTAGAAATAACGACCTAAAAGAATACCTGAAGAAATGAGACTGACCTTATTTATTATCATCTTCTTTTGTAGCAACCTCGTATCCGCGCAGCCCCTCTCCCTGGCCGGCAACTGGCAATTCCAGATCGACCGCAATGATGTGGGCGTGCAGGAGCAATGGTTCAATAAAAAACTCGGAGACAATATCAAACTGCCCGGTTCCATGTTGACAAATGGCAAGGGCGACGACGTAACGCTGCAAACAAAATGGACCGGCAGTATTTATGACAGCAGTTGGTTTTTCAATCCGCGGATGGAGAAATACCGGCAGCCCGGTAACCTGAAGTTTCCATTCTGGTTAACCCCGGCCAAATATTATGTAGGCGCGGCGTGGTACCAAAAAGAAGTGACCATCCCCGCCAGCTGGACCAATCAACACATTGAGCTGTTCCTGGAAAGATGTCATACCGAAACCCTGGTTTGGGTAGATGGGAAGGAAGCCGGGATGCAAAACAGTTTGGTAGCGCCGCATGTGTATGATCTTACAACGCTGCTGTCGCCCGGTAAACATGTGATCTCGGTTCGGGTTGATAACCGCATCAAGGCAATCAATGTAGGGCCAGATTCACATAGTATAACCGATCATACCGAGGGCAATTGGAATGGCATCATCGGTAAAATGGAGTTGAAGGCTGCACCTGTAGTACATGTTGAAAACATGCAGGTGTATCCTGATGTGGCCAATAAACAGGCCATTGTAATAGTAACATTAAAAGGACAGCAGGAAGGCAAGGCCACCATAACACTGGGGGCTACTGCCTTTAATACAAAAATTCCGCACCAGGTGCCGGCAGTATCTGCCTCAATAGCCCTGAATAAAGATACGCTTACCACCCACCAGTTTATGGTGCCTATGACTGATGAAGTCCAGCTGTGGGATGAGTTCAATCCGGCTTTGTATAAACTGCAGCTGACCCTGCAAACGCCTAATGGAGAGAAGGAATTGAAAGAAATCACTTTTGGTATGCGGTCGTTTAAGATTGTTGGAACAGGGTTTACCATCAATGACCGCCCGGTGTTCTTACGGGGTACGGTAAATAATTGTGAGTTTCCGTTAACCGGTTTTCCACCCATGGATGAAGCCGGTTGGGTAAAACTGTTTACTACCGCCAAAGCGCATGGATTGAACCATATGCGCTTTCACAGCTGGTGTCCACCCGAGGCTGCCTTCAAAGCAGCCGATCTCACCGGGTTCTATTTACAACCCGAAGGACCGGGCTGGGTGAATCATGGCACTTCCTTAGGCGATGGCAAACCTATTGATAAATACATGTACGAAGAGACCAATCGCATGGCCGACTGGTATGGCAACTACGCTTCGTTTTGTATGGAAGCGCCCGGTGGCAATGAACCCGCTGGTCGTAACCAGGTGAAATTCCTTACCGAGATGATCCATTACTGGCAGGCAAAGGACAAACGCCGCGTGTATACCGGCGCTTCGGTAGGCAACAGCTGGCCGCTGGTGCCGGAGAATGAATACATGGTAAAAGCTGGCGCCCGTGGTTTGAACTGGGTGAATGCAGCCCCGGAAAGTGATTCTGATTACAGTGCTGGTATTCAAAAATTCAATGTGCCATATGTGGTGCATGAAATGGGGCAGTGGTGTGTATTCCCCGACTTCAATGAAATAGACCGCTTCACCGGTGTATATAAAGAAAAGAATTTTGAATTGTTCCGCGAGCAACTGGCAGAACATGGCATGGCCAATCAGGCTAACCAGTTTCTGATGGCCAGCGGCAAACTGCAGGTATTGTGTTACAAGAATGAAATAGAAAAAGCATTTCGGACAAAAGGACTGGCCGGTATACAATTGCTGGGCCTGCAGGATTTCCCCGGTCAGGGTACTGCGTTAGTTGGCATGTTGAATGCCTTGTGGCAGGATAAACCATACATCACCCCGCAACAGGTAAAGCGCTTTTGTAATGCCGTAGTGCCGCTTACCCGGATGCCTAAATTTGTTTATAGCAATGATGAGAAACTGACTGCCCGGGTAGAGTTATTTAATTATGGTAGAAGTGAATTGAAGAATGCGGTGATCAACTGGGTAATAAAAGACAGCACGGGTAAAGTATTGGCGAATGGAACATTCGATAAAAAAGATTATGTCCTTGGCAATTGTTTACCGGTTGGTACTATACAATATCCATTGTCAGCCATCAAAACGCCCATGCGATTGAACCTCGATATCTCTATCGCTGGCACAGAATATGGCAATGACTGGAATGTATGGGTTTTCCCGGCCGTATTACCAGCCCCGGTTTGGTATGATGATGTATATTCCTGCGATACGCTCGATAAAAAAGCCATGGCTGTTTTACAAAATGGCGGAAAAGTGTTTCTGAAAGCTGCCGGAAAGATCCGGAAAGGGAAAGAAGTTGTAAATTACTTTACTCCCGTATTCTGGAATACCAGCTGGTTTAAAATGCGTCCGCCTCATACCCTGGGTATTGTTTGTGATCCCGGCCATCCGGCCTTTAAAAATTTCCCTGCTACTTCTTACAGCGATCTGCAATGGTGGGATGTAGTTAACAAAGCCCAGGTGATGCACCTGGAAGATTTCCCGAAAGGGTTCAAACCATTGCTGCAGCCAATAAATACCTGGTTCATCAACCGGAAACTGGGCCTGTTGCTGGAGGCTAAAGTAGGCAAGGGCAAATTGTTGTTGTGTAGTATCGATCTTCAGCATTTAGAGGACCGGCCGGCTACCAGGCAATTGTGGCATAGCCTTGATATCTATATCCATTCAAAGGCGTTTAACCCAACATCAACAGTGGAGTTGTCTGCCGTGCAGGCGTTATTCACTGAACCATCCCGGGACACCTGGAATGGCTATACAAAGGACAGTCCCGATGAATTGAAACCTAAAGTAAACTAAGGATAATATGTTTAATAGAACAAAATTGTTATTAGCCGGCTCGTTATTGCTGACGACCGTTTTGCAGGCGCAAAAAGCGCCGGCAAAGAAAGAGGTGTTAAGCGCCATGCGTTTGACCAATCAGTATTTCATGAACAAATGGCCCGATGCCGGTAAAACTATTATCACCAACAAAGAACGGCCCAGCAACATCTGGACCCGCGCCGTATACTACGAAGGATTGATGGCCCTGTACAGCATCGACAAAAAGAAAGAATACCTCAATTACGCCATCGACTGGGGCGTAAAACACAACTGGGGGCTGAACAGCGGCATTCAAACCCGCAATGCCGATAACCAATGTTGCGGTCAAACCTATATTGACCTGTACCTGATGGATAAAAAAGAAGAACGCATTAAAGATATAAAAGCGTCAATCGATGCCATGAAGGCTACATCCAAGGTCGACGACTGGAGCTGGGTAGATGCCCTGCAAATGGGCATGCCTGTGTATGTTCGCCTGGGTAAGTTGTACAATGACACCAGCTACTACAACCGCATGTACGATATGTATGCCTACACCAAACACAAACATGGCGATAACGGTTTGTACGACCCCGCGAATCACCTGTGGTGGCGCGATAAGGATTTTGATCCGCCGTATAAAGAACCCAATGGCGCCAGCTGTTACTGGAGCCGCGGCAATGGCTGGGTAGTGGCTGCACTGGTACGTACGCTGCAGCTGCTGCCTAAAAGCGATCCACACTACAATGAATACATGCAGGACTATAAAGACATGCTGAAGGCGCTGATCCCCTTACAACGCACAGATGGTTTCTGGAACGTGAGCCTGGCCGATTCTACCAACTTTGGTGGTAAAGAATTAACCGGTACTTCTTTGTTTGTATATGGCATGGCCTGGGGCATCAATAACAACCTCATAGACAAAGCAACCTACAGGCCTATAATGCTGAAAGCCTGGAACGCCCTGGTAAAAGACTGTGTACACACCGATGGCATGCTGGGTTATGTACAGGGAACAGGCAAAGAACCCAAAGATGGTCAGCCAGTAACCTATGACCACATTCCCGATTTTGAAGATTACGGCCTCGGGTGTTTTTTACTGGCGGGGAGCGAGATGTATAAGCTGAAATAGTGAGTAGTGAGTAGTGAGTGGTCAGTAGTGAGTAGTGAGTGGGCTCGAAATTATTTGTGACTGCTGATTATTAGCGAGGTAACTAATTTTTGTAAATGCTGAGTCGTCGCGAGCCCACTCACTACTGACCACTCACTACTCACAATATGCCTGTCGAAAACAAAAAGGCCTCCCGATTTATCGGGAGGCCTTTTTCATTACCGTAATGTCGATTACCAGAACTTCACATACAACGCAGACAATAATATTAATGTAATTACAATCATTGCAATGGTGCGGTTGTCAAGTTTTAATAAAGCTTTATCGGTCATAAATGCTTTAGGATTAATTTTCGGTCCGGCCAGGGAGATACCAATCATGGTAGCTACGGTGATTACGAAAGACCAACCCATGTTAATGAGGAAGGGGATTTCGGTAGTAGCATGAGCCAGTCCGTCTTTACCAAGTGTTTCGTATGTATAAGCGGTATATAACCAGGTTTCTTTACCAAAGATGCCAACTGCATAGTTATTGAAGAAGATGGCCAGTACAAACCCCAGTACCACACCTACAATAGCAGCGGTGCCAGTGGTTCGTTTCCAGAACATACCCAGCAGGAACATGGCGAATACCCCCGGACTAATAAAACCGGTGTATTTCTGAATAAAGGTAAATCCACCTTCACTGCCAATACCCAGCAGGTCATTCCAGGTAAACAGGATAGCAAGAATGCTGGCAACCAGCACCGTGTAGCGACCGGTGATCACCAGTTTCTTTTCATCAGCTTTTTCTTTGGCTATATATTTACTAAAGATATCCAGTGTGAAGATCGTAGAGATACTGTTCAGTTTACCGGCGAGGGAAGCCACAATAGCGGCCGTCAGGGCAGCGATAGACAAACCTTTCAATCCGCTGGGCAGAAAGCTAAGGATGGCTGAATAAGCGCCGTCTTTACTACCACTAAAACCAGGCAGGGCATTGTGTTTATGTAAAACGAATGCGGCAATACCAGGCAGCATTACGATCACCGGCATCATCAATTTCAGCATACCGGCAAAGATGAGACCGGTACGGGCCGTTTTCAGATCGGCGCCCAGGGCACGCTGTGTGATGTACTGGTTGCAACCCCAATAGTTCAGGTTCACGATCCACTGACCGGCAAAATACATGGCGATACCCGGTAACACCACCCATTTTTGAATATCGAGGTTGAGCGGTGTATTGATCGTACCCGTGGTAGCAGCAGGCCTGGGCAGGATCATTTTAAAATGTTCGGGCGAATCGTTCATCAGGGCTTTGAAACCGGCGATGGCGCTGTTACCCACACCCAGTTTATCGCCTACAATGGTTAAGGCGAGGTATGTAGTAGCCAAACCACCAATGATCAAAACGGCTACCTGAATTACGTCGGTATAACCAATTACTTTCATTCCACCCAGCGTGATGATCAGGGCAAAAACCGCTAATCCGATCATGATGAGGTGGAGAATATTTTGAAATTCGGGCGTACCGGCAGTTGCATCACCCACCAAACCGGTGATGGCGGTGGCGCCGAGGTATAAAATAGAGGTGAGGTTTACCAGAATGTAAAGGAATAACCAGAAAATGGCCATGATCAATGCCACTGAATCATTATACCGCGTTTTCAGGAACTGCGGCATGGTGAAAATTCGGTTTTTCAAATACACCGGCATGAACCAAACGGCAATTATTATCAATGCTATTGCAGCGATCCACTCGTAGGCCGCTACCGCCGTACCTACAAAGAAACCCTCACCACTCATCCCGATAAACTGCTCGGCAGAGATATTGGAAGCGATGAGCGAGGCGCCAATGGCCCACCAGGTTAGCGAACCTTCGGCCAGGAAGAATGCTTTTGAGTCATGTTCCTGTGCCTTCTTTTTCTTAAACACATAATAACCATAGCTGGCTACCAGTACAAAGTAGAGTACGAAAATGATGTAATCAATTGACGAAAGCGTGTTCATAGCGGGCTGCAATAGTTTTTTAAATGAATGTTGGTTGTTTAGAAGTCATTTAGCCTATTAAATTTTGGGACAATTCCTTCAAAATGATGCATTTTGAAAAAATTGTCCCAAAAAGCGGATGCAATATGTAGATTATTTTTTAAATAGAATGACGATAATACAGATCATTCCATCTTAATTGATTTTTAAGATCGTACAGATTGCTGTTTTTGCCGATCAGTAAGTACTCAACGCCCGCCATTTCTGCAAAATCTTCCATATGTTCAGGGGTCAGGTTCTGGCTGTAACCAGTGTGGTGCGCACCACCAGCCAGGATCCACGCTGCACAACCGGTCTTCATGTCTGGGTAAGGTTTCCACAGCACACGCGCAACTGGCAGTTTAGGCAGGCTTTGGATAGGATCTACTGCTACCACTTCATTTACGATGAGGCGGAAACGGTTGCCCATATCCACGATAGAAGCGTTTAAAGCCGGGCCTGAACCTGCATTGAACACCAGACGAACGGGATCAGCTTTGCCGCCGATACCCAGCGGATGGATCTCAACAGTCGGTTTGTCGTTGGCAATGGAAGGACAGATCTCCAGCATGTGAGAACCCAGCACCAGTTGGTTATTGGGGTCAAAATGGTAGGTATAGTCTTCCATGAATGAGTTACCGCCTTTTAAACCGGTTGCCATTACTTTCATGGCACGTACGAGGGCTGATGTTTTCCAGTCGCCTTCACCGCCAAAACCATATCCTTCCGCCATTAAGCGTTGAGAAGCGATACCTGGCAGTTGCACCATGCCATGCAGGTCTTCGAACGTATCGGTAAAGCCTTTGAAACCACCTTCTTTCAGGAAAGTGCGCATCCCGATCTCCTGTCTTGCCGCATCACGGAGGGCATTGTGACGGTCGCCGCCTTTACGCAGGGCCGCCTGTACCGTATATATTTCTTCGTATTCGGCTACTGTTTGGGCAATAGCGCTGTCGCTAACCGCATTGATGCGTTCAACGAGGTCGCCAATACCATAGCCGTTTACGGAATAACCAAATTTCAGTTCAGCTTCTACTTTGTCGCCATCAGTTACTGCAACCTGGCGCATGTTATCGCCAAAGCGGCAGAAGCGGGCGTTTTGCCAGTCGTTCCACCCAGCGGCAGCGCGTATCCATACTTCCACACTTTTCACAACAGTAGGCTCCTGCCAGTGACCAACTACTACTTTACGGTTCATGCGCATGCGGCTAACCATGAAACCGAATTCGCGGTCGCCGTGGGCGCTTTGGTTCAGGTTCATGAAGTCCATATCGATGCTGCTCCAGGGAATATCGCGGTTAAACTGGGTATGCAGATGTAACAAAGGTTTTTGCAACACTTTCAAACCACCGATCCACATTTTGGCGGGGCTAAAGGTGTGCATCCAGGCAACGATACCAATACAGGTAGGGGTAGTGTTGGCTTCCTGGCAAACCTGGTATATTTCTTCTGGTGATTTAACCACGGGTTTAAACACCACACGCACCGGGATAAGGGGATCTTTATCGAGTGACCGTGCAATTTGCGTTGAGTGGTCGGCAACCTGTTTCAGGGTTTCTTCGCCATACAGGTGTTGACTTCCTGTTACAAACCATACTTCCAGTTTTTTCAAATCTTCCATAAATGGGTCATTTAGTTGGCAATCGTCATGTGACGGGTGCTAGGTATTAATGTAATTTATTCTAATAGTCAGTTCTTGTGATCTAAAGAGGCAGGTTGAAAGCAGTTACAAGGTGAAAGCCTAAAGGTGAAAGCCTAAAGGAAATACAGATTGCTGCGAATGCTTTAACCTTTTACCTTACAGCTTTAGCCTTTCTTCCTATTGTCCGTAATAAGCGTCTTTACCATGCTTGCGCTGCCAGTGTTTATCGATCAGGGCATCTTTCAGGCGCGGGGCTTTCGGATTGATCTGTTCGGTAAGGTAGGCCATGCGGGCTACTTCTTCCAGTACTGCAGCGTTATAAACGGCTTTGTCGCCATTCTTTCCCCATGCAAATGGAGCGTGGTTACCCACCAGGATCATTTCCACTTCTTCGTATGATAATTTCCGCTCATTGAAACAGTTGATGATCTGATAACCGGTCTCAAATTCATAGTTCCCTTTGATCATCTCGTCGCTCATAGGCGGTGCGCAGGGAATATCCACGGTGTTATGGTCGGCATGTGTGGTACCAAAGATGGGAATATCGCGTTGCGCCTGGGCCCAGGCAGTAGCGTAGGTGCTGTGTGTATGCACTATAGCGCCTATTTTATCCCATTCTTTATATAATACGGCGTGTGTTTTGGTATCGCTCGAAGGGCGCATGTTGCCGCTTACGATCTTACCGTCAAAGTCAACGATAACCATTTCATCGGCTACCAGGTCTTTGTAGGGCACGCCACTGGGCTTAATAGCAAAAACGCCGAGATTTCTATCGGCGACACTTACATTACCAAAAGTGAAAAGAACCAGGTTCAACTCCGGTAGTTGCATATTGGCTTTGTAACAGGCTTGTTGTATATCTTGATACTTGCTCATATTTAAGAGGTTGCCAGTTACCTGGCCCCGGTAACCGGGAACTGGTACCTGGCAACTGTTTATTAATTTGACAATACTGCTTCCTTTAACTTAACCGAGTTCTCAATGAACCCACCTAACTTATTGTATTTATTATAGCGCTTTTGATAAAGGGCTACTTTGTTCTTGTCGGGATAGTAAGTAGCATCAAAACCCTGACCCATGGCATCCATGGCGTCTTCCACCTTATTATATATGCCGGCTGCGGTAGCGGCAAACATGGCGGCACCAAGCGCGCAGGTTTGTTCTGATTTATGAATACGGATAGGCATATTCATAACGTCGGCCATCATTTGCATAATGAACGGCGATTTTTTAGCCACACCACCCAGGCCGATCAGTCCTTTTACGGGAACGCCTTCGTGGTTGAACCGGTCAACAATGGCTTTGGCGCCAAAGCAGGTGGCTTCAACAATGGCCCTGAAAATACGGGGCGCATCGCTGCCGAGGTTCATTCCGGTAACAGCGCCTTTCAGTTCCTGGTTGGCATCGGGAGTACGACGGCCATTGAACCAGTCAAGTGCCAGCTCGCTGTTTTCATCTATGTGCAACAAGGCTGCCTGTTTGCTTAATTCAGGGATGAGCTTATCGCTTATTTCATCCATGATGGCTTTTGCAGTTTCTGTATTTACTATGGTTGATTGAGCCAGTACATGTTGCAGTGGCCAGGCCAGCACCTTTTTGAACCAGGCATAGGCATCGCCAAACGCACTTTGACCAGCTTCCAGCCCCATCATACCGGGCAGCACGGAACCAGGTACCTGGCCGCAAATACCCTTAACCAGTTTGCCTTCCACTTCGTTCAGCGGGGCTACCAGCATGTCGCAGGTAGAAGTACCCATTACTTTACTCAGGTGGTAAGGTTCAATTTGTCCGCCTACGGCGCCCATGTGGGCGTCAAAAGCACCAACGCCGATCACCACATCGGTAGAAAGGCCCAGTTTGGCGGCCCAATCAGGGCTCAGGGTGCCGGCAGCTTTATCGGAAGTATAGGTGTTGGTGAACAATCTTTTGGTAAAACCGGCTAACAAGGGGTCTAAGTCGGCAAACCATTGATCGGGGGGTAAACCGCCGAATTCAGCTGCCCACAGGGCCTTGTGGCCGGCTGCGCATACACTGCGTTTCATGGCCGAGGCCTGTTTGCCACCGGTCAGTACGAAGGGGATCCAGTCGCAATGCTCTACCCATGAGTGGCAGGCTTCACGAATTTCCTTGTCTTCGCGCAAAATGTGCAGCAGTTTTGCCCAGAACCATTCCGACGAGTAAATGCCACCTACGTATTGCAGGTAGTTGATGTCATATTTTTCAGCATGGGCGTTGATGGCCGCAGCTTCCGGAACAGAAGTATGGTCTTTCCACAACACGAACATGGCGTTGGGATTTTTCTCGAACCGTGGTAACAGGGCGAGGGGAGTACCGGTTTCATCCACCGCTACGGGGGTAGAACCGGTGGTATCCACTGAAATGGCCCTGATGTTGGCCGTTACCGAAGGACCTGCCTGTAGCAGGCAACGGGTAATAGTTTGCTCCAGGCCTTCCAGGTAGTCGAGCGGATGCTGCCTGAACTGGTTTACGCCGGGGTCACAGTACAAACCATCTTTCCAACGGGGATAATAAAAAACTGCTGATGCAACTTCCTGCCCATTGGCAGCGTTTGCGATGATTGACCGCACAGAATCAGTGCCATAGTCAACCCCTATTACATAATTTTCTTTTTTCATATCGGCAACTAAAACGAAGTGTGTTTTTATTGACTGATCCAAATCAGGAATGTGATTTCTGCCTTCAAAGATACGGCGTGAATCGCCCTCTATGTCTATTTTGTGTCAAAATAACACTTAAAGAATGAATATTCAAAAATTACTTGTTGGCCGGTTGGGGAAATATCAGGGTAAACCTGTAGCTGGCGGCAGGGTAAGCTAATAGTTTTAGCGGATTTTTAGTGGCTTGGGGGATTGAAAGGTGCTAAGTCGTTAAAAATAAGATAGATAGTGGTAAGTTGTAAAAGCCAGTAGGCAGTGGGCAGAAGGCAGAGGGCAGTGGGCAGTAGGCAGAGAGAAAAAGGCAATGGTTAAGGCTTAAAGCCGAAAGTTGAAAGTTTAAAGTTGAATGCCGTCGCATCCAAAGAGGCGACTGGCAGTCGGAAACCGGCAACCGGTGACTGCAACCTGCAACTGCACCTTTCGAAACAAAATGCATTACCTAACCCCGGGGATCTGGTCTCCACATAAAAGCCTGTCGTCTCCAAAATAAGCCCGGTTGTCATTCGATAAGTTGGTGTAATTCTAAAAAATCTACTTTCGTATCATCAACTATCGCCCCTTGAAAGGAAAGCTCGTAAATATTCTGTTGCATGTGTTGTTCACTGCCCTCATAGTGGTGGTGCCTATCGTTTTGATCCCGATGAAGGAATCGGACGCTCATTTTATTCAATGGCCGGGGATCTGTTTCACTGCCCTGGAAACGGCCGGGTTTTATTTCAATGCTTATGTGCTGTATCCCAGGTTCCTGTTGAAGAAACGGATCTTTATGTAAATTTTTTCAGTAATCGTAATCAGTGCCCTGTTTGCTTTGGTGCCTGGTTGTATGATGGTGATGGCGGGCAATCAGATTTACTTGAACCGGCGTTGCTGAAGATGTCGAACCTGATGCATTACATGTTGTACGATTCGGATGAAGAAAAGGTAAGCCTGCACAAAGAGGTGTAATACATTCGCAGTTATATCGATCTGCAAACGATGCGGTTTGGCGATTCGGTGAAGATCCTGTTTATGGTGCAGCCGGGCAATTACACACATTGTATTGAACCGATGCTGCTGATCCCGCTTATTGAAAATGCGTTCAAACATGGGGTAAATGTGGCCGAAGAGCCGGAGATCGATATCCGGCTAACGGCAACGGAAACAGAGGTATCGTTATCAGTGTCGAACAAAACGATTGCCTATACTACCCAGCTGCCCGATAAAACAGGCGGTATTGGTTTAACGAACCTCGAACGGCGGTTGAAGATCTTATATCCGGGTAAACACCAGTTGGCTGCTCAGAAGAATGACAACTGGTTTCACGCCTCCCTTAAAATTGTAACGCATGATTAAATGCCTGGCTGTTGATGATGAAGCCTTATCGCTCGATCTGCTGGAAGACAACATCAAACGCATTCCCTTCCTGCACCTGGTTCAGCGTTGCAAAAACGCGTACGAGGCTATGGATGTGTTGCGCCGCGAACCTATTGACCTGCTGTTCCTCGATATTCAGATGCCTGGCGTTACCGGCATTCAGTTTCTGCAATCACTCACACATAAACCAGTGGTGAAGTACAGAAACAGGTGGGCACGGTATACCAGATCGGGTTCTTTCCTGATATAATGTATAAGGTTCAGCTTTAAAAGGCAGAGGGCAGAGGGCAGAGGGCAGAGAGCAGAAGGCAGACAGATGGGGAGGCTTGTTTTAAGAAATCCCCTCCTGGGAGATCATTAAAAACAAAAATGCCATCCCGCTCGGCGGGTGGCATTCTTATATGAAGAAGGATGATTACTTACGTTCGGCTTTATAGCCTTTTATTGAGTAGTAGAGTATATACAAATAACAAGGCAGCACACAAATAAAGAACGCCAGGTTATTGGGCAGGTTCAACCCGGTTTCTTTTTTTAGCGTGGCGTATAATAAGGGCAATACGGCACCACCGGCAATGCCCATTACCAGCAGGGCAGAACCCGTTTTTGTGAATTTACCAAGCTTATCTATCGCCAATGGCCAAATGGCAGGCCACATAAGCGCATTGGCCAGTCCTAACAGGGCAATAAAGGTAATGGCAGTATAACCCTGGGTTACAAAAACAGCTACTGAGAACAGGATGCCTAAAATGGCGGAGACCTTCAACGCCATTTGTTGCGAAATGATCTTAGGGATGGTGAAAATGCCTACCACATAACCCACCAGCATAGCTGCCAGGGTATAGGAGGTGAATTTTTTAGTTACATCCAATGGCATCCCCATTGTTTTACCATAGATGCCGATGGCGTCGCCAGCCATCACTTCAACTCCTACATATAAAAAGATACACAGGGCACCCAATACCAGGTGCGGAAAATCCCAGATGCTTTTTTTATTGTCAGTAAGATTGGGCAGGGTAGTGGTTTCGGCTTTATCAGCAGCCGGTTCGGGCAATGGGGATTTCAGCAAACAAAAAGACAGGGTCGCCAGCAGCACCGCAAGAATGATATATGGACTAACGACCCGGCCGGCCAGGGCATTCAATAATTGCTCTTTATCAGCAGGCACGGTAGTAGCATCGATCTTTTGTTCCAGCTCGGTAGCATTGCTTAACAGCACGGCGCTTAAGATCAGCGGGCTGATAATACCGGCTACTTTATTACAAATGCCCATGATGCTGATGCGTTTGGCCGCGCTTTCAATAGGCCCGATAATACTGATATATGGATTGGAAGCGGTTTGTAATAAGGCCAGTCCCGTGCCCTGTATAAACAAACCGGTCAGGAACAAACCAAAGCTTCTTTCTTTAGCGGCAGGAATAAAAATAACAGACCCAATGGCCATAACGAACAGTCCCAGCGCCATTCCTTTTTTAAAACCTGTTCTTTTTAAGATAACGGAAGAAGGCATAGCCAAAAAGAAATAAGCCATGTAAAAAGCTGTGGTTACAAAAAAGGCCTGTACATCGTTCTCAAGCTGGCATACCAGCTTTAAGAACTGGATCAGGCTGCCATTTAACCAGGTAATAAACCCAAATATGAAAAACAAAAAGCCAATGATGAAAATGGCCGTTGTATTCGTTCGTTGCCTGGATGCAGGTGCGGCAAGGGTGTTAGCAGTAGTCATGGTTATATAGTTGAAATAATTTGGTTGAACAAAGCAGATTTGGCATTGTACTGTTGTAACAGCACGGCCTGGTTTTGGGCCCTGATAAAATTGTGGCCTTCGTATCGGGCGCCATAATATACGTCATTATTCAAATGGTCGGTTAAAAAACGCAGGGCCTGCATATAGATCAGGAACTGTCCGGCATAAACAAAATGTTGCTTTTCGCTATCGCTTAATTCGTTGCGCAGCTCCTCCAGGTAGCCACAGGCAATAGCGGCAAAAAAATCATCCCGGATGGTGATCAGCTGCACGTCCTTTTCTTCTTCACTAACCGGCGACAAGTAGGTCCGCATCATATCACCCACATCGCTGATGAAGTAACCGGGCATTACGGTATCGAGGTCAATTACACACAGGCCCTTGTAGGCATCATCGAAAAGCACATTGCTGATCTTGGTGTCGTGATGGATCACCCGCAGGCGAAATCCGGGGTCGTTTTTAATATGCTCATAAGTTTGCACCAGTTGCTGCTGCTGTTGTAAATAGCTGATCAGTGCTGCTGTTTCCTGTATTCGTTGCGGATTGCCATTTTTTAAGGCCGTAGTAAACTGCTGGTATCGCAATGAAAGGTCATGAAACCGGGGTATGGTGATCTTCAATAACCGGGTATCAAAACCACTCAACAGGTGGGTAAAGCGGGCAAACTGGCGGGCTGCCTCAAAAGCCTGTTCGGGGGTATTCACCTTGTCGATGGAATGCGACCGGGCCACAAAAGGAAAAAGGCGGAAATATTGATGCTGGTCATCAACATACAAATAATCACCGCTGGTGGTGGGCAGGGCGCCGGCAAACAGGTAATCGGGATAGTGTTGTTGCAAATAAGTTCCCAAACTGGCCATGTTCCGGGCAATATCCTGCGGGTATTTAAAAACGCCCGTATTGATCTTTTGTAAAATATAGGCATTGGGCCCATGGGGAGTACTCACTATCCAGGTATGGTTAATAAGGCCGCTTCCAAAAGGCTGAACGGTATACTGGTTGGGGTCTAATGCAAAATGGGTTAGTATCTGATGGAACATGTTACCAAACTTACAGCCTTACCGTTAAAAAGGAACACGCAAACGGTTGCTCCTTTTTTGAAAGGCAATTGGCTTTAAAGGAATTCCTTATTGTAAATGGGAAGAAAGACAAAATGAAAAATTAGAAATGAAAAGGGAAGGCGGAATTACCAATGAATTAATTTAGAGGGAGTGAACTCACAAATGATCAGTTCTCTGTCAGATTCGATAAAAACTATGGTGTACTTCTTTTTATAGGTGGTGCATTTGTAACCCAGCCTTTCCCGTTCTGACTCCTTACATACAGGATAGGACTTTCTTGGGTCAGAAAGTCTTAGAAAATGGTCATATACGTTGTCTACAAACTTATCTGCGGTAGCAAATAAGCCTTTTGATTCAATATACCAGGCAATAGCAGCAATACTGTCAGCTACCGATTGTTTTACAACTACTTTTCTGCTGCCCATTTTCTGATCAGTTTTTTACTATGAGCTCTTGCTTCCTCAATAGTAAACACTTTCTCAGGTTTTGTCTTCAGTGCCGCTTTTTTTTGTAAGGCCTGAAAGTCTTTCTCTGGAATTAACACATATTTCTTTTTATCTATCACAATTGCTGTCATAATCGCCTGTTTAATAACCAAATTTAATAAAAAATCTGAAAGGTGCTTAAAACACAATTTTGCAGCTCTTTCACTACGTTTTCGCTTTCCGCTTACAGCTTGCGGCTTAAAGCTTAAATTAGTAATATATGAAGGGCATTTTCCCTGCAAGCCCTTATGGTATTACATACGCCCGGTAAATATTTAGTAATATATTCCATCATTTCAGTTAAACCTGACATTGACGCCCCTCGCTAAAATGTGTAGCTTTCCACTTTAAAGCGTTCAGTGTTGGTTATTTAGCAAAAGCAGCAAGGACGAGGCGTGCCACGTTGCGCCAGCATTGTTTTTGTATCTACAAACGACAATAACGGCAACAGTTAACAATTACCTGAAGCTCTCAAAAGCGACTGTCTCATTGACGTGGCACGTCTTTCCATCAACTCCGAATGTGATAAGCTCTTATCGGGTTCCAATGGTAACTGGTTGAAAACCGCCTGAATCTATTTACGATTGAAAAGTTTGCTTATGAAAAAAATGGTTTCATTTTCTACATCTGCATATGGCCACTTCTGCCATTTATTACTGCCTGATCGATTTAGTTTTTGTGGCGCTATGCCATTCGACAATCCTGAATTAATTTAAACTGTTAAATACATTTTACCAGATAATTTCTAACATCCTGTATGGGTATTACTAAATATTTTGAAGAATTCGAACTGAACGAAAAGCGATCAACCGGCGGCCGCACGGTTACGGAAACGGATATTGTTATTCATGCCGGCCAGTCGGGCGATTTCTTTCCCCATCATATGGATGAGGAATGGTGTAAAACACAACCCTTTAAAAAACGCATCGCGCACGGTACCCTCATTTTTACCATTGCAGTTGGTTTAACTGCTGCCGTCATCAATGATGTGGCTATGACCTATGGGTACGACAGGCTCCGTTTTGTGAAACCTGTATTTATTGGCGATACCATAAAAGCTACGGTTACTATCTCTGATAAAAAAGATCATAAAAAACCAGGTTTCGGCCTCATTACCGAACTGGTTGAAGTATTTAACCAGCACGGCGAAACAGTGATGGTTTGTGAACACATATTGTTGGTGAATAAAAAAGTAAGTTAGGAGCATATGTCTGAAATTGTTTTGAATGGAATTACCTGGGGGCACAGCAGAGGTATTACGCCATTACTGGCTGCCGCGCAGCGCTTTTCTGAACTGAACCCAAAAGTGACCATCAACTGGAAGAAAAGAACGTTACAGGAGTTTGCCGATTTCCCCCTCGAAAAACTGGTGAACGATTACGACCTGCTGATCATCGACCACCCCTGGGTGGGACGTGCCGCTGCCACAAACAGCGTATTGCCTTTAGACGAATACTTACCTGCCGCCTATTTGCAAAACCAAAGCAGCAATTCGGTAGGGGAGTCACATATAAGTTATTATTACGATAATCATCAATGGGCCCTGGCCATCGATGCAGCTACACCGGCCGCCAGCTATCGCGCCGATCTGTTGCAGCAAAACGGGGTATCCGTACCCGGTACCTGGGATGAACTGATCGCCCTGGCGAAAGCCGGTAAAGTGGCGATCCCGGCCATCCCTATTGATATACTCATGAATTTTTACATGTTCTGTATTGCCCATGGTGAAACGCCATTTCAGCAAACCAGTCATGTAGTAAGTAAAGAAACCGGTGTTAAGGCATTGGAAAGCATGCGGGAGCTGTATTCGCTGATCGATAAAAAATTGTTTTCCTGTAATCCTATCGCCGTGGCGGAGTTGATGTCAACCACCAACGATTACTGGTATTGTCCCTTTGCGTATTGTTATACCAATTATTCCAGGCTGGGGTATGCGAAACACCTGCTTACCTATACCAACCTGGTACATTTCGGTAAAAACCGGTTGCGCAGCACCATTGGCGGCACCGGATTGGCGGTATCGTCATATACTAAACACAAGCAGGAAGCCGTTGATTTTGCAGCATGGATCTGCAGTGAGGAATGCCAGAGCACGTTTTATACGCAGCATGGCGGGCAACCAGGGCACCTGGCCGCGTGGACGAACAACATGGGCAACCTGCTTACCAATAGTTTTTTCCATGCCGTATTACCGGTAATGAAAAACGGGTATATGCGTCCGCGTTATAATGGGTATCTTCATTTTCAGGACGAAGCCGGCGACCCGGTTCAGCAATACCTGTTAAACGGTGGCAACCCCGAAGCCGTGCTGAAAGAAATTGACCGTATTTATCAACATAGCCTTAAAGGCGAAAAAATGAGCTTGTCCATATGAGTCGACTGCCCTTACAGGGATTATTGGTATTGGAATTCAGCCAGTATCTTTCTGGCCCATCTGCCGGTTTACGTTTGGCCGATCTGGGTGCGCGCGTTATTAAAGTAGAACGCCCGCAAAGTGGAGACGCCGGCCGCCGGTTATCTATCAAAAATCTTTGGACAGACGATAGCTCTTTGTTGTTTCATACCATCAACCGCAACAAAGAAAGTTATGCGGCTGATCTCAAGAACCCCGAAGATCTGGCCCTGGTAAAGAAATTGATCGAAAAAGCAGATGTGCTTACCCACAACTTCAGACCCGGTATTATGGAGAAAATAGGACTGGGATACCCTGAAGTAAAGAAACTCAATTCCCGCATTATTTATGGCGCCGTTAGTGGCTATGGAAAAGAAGGCCCCTGGAAAAACAGACCCGGTCAGGACCTGCTGTTGCAGTCAATGAGCGGACTGGCCTACACTACCGGCAACGCCAAAGACAATCCCATGCCTTTTGGCCTGGCCATTGCCGATAACTTATGCGGTTCACAACTGGTGCAGGGTATCCTGAGTGCCCTGATAAGAAGACACAAGACCGGCACCGGTGCATTGGTGGAAGTAAGCCTGCTGGAATCCTTACTCGATTTTCAATTTGAACTGTTAACAACCTATCATAGCAGTGGTAAAGTGCCCAAACGCAGCAAAGTGAATAACGGCCATCCGTTATTGAATGCGCCATACGGCATTTACGCCACAGCCGACAACTATATTGCCATAGCAATGGTAGACCTGAAGCAACTGGCCAAAGCCATTGGTTGTAATGAACTGATGGCCTACGATCAGGACGTTGCTTTTAGTTTGCGCGATGAGATCAAGTCGGTGCTGGCCAAACACCTGGTCACGCAACCATCGGCTTTCTGGCTCGAAAAATTGCATGCGGTAGACCTGTGGGCCATGGATGTGCTGGACTGGGAACGGCTTACCAAACACGAGGCCTATACTACCCTTCAAATGGAACAAACGATCACCACCTCGAAAGGGGCGAAGATCACCACTACCCGCTGTCCTATACGCATCAATGGCGAACGGCTTTTTGCCGCCAAACCAGCGCCGCAGTTAGGAGAACATACCGAGCGGATAAATAAAGAATTGATTGAAGGGAAGTGAGTGAGGAAACGTTGACCGATACGGTCGCCGGTTACCAGTTACCGGTACCGGGGAAAACAAAAACAAAGAGAACACGAATCCTGTAACAGGATATCCGTAACTGGTAAACCGAAGCAAACCGGCGACTGGAAACTGGTAACCGGCAACGGCAATTTTTATAACAGGTGCCGGTGTCATAAACAAAACTTTTTAAGAAGGAATGAAACCCCTACAAGACATAATAGTTGTTGATTTCAGCCAGTTTTTATCTGGCCCTTCAGCCGGATTGCGATTGGCCGATATGGGCGCGCAGGTAATTAAAATTGAACGTACAGGTGTAGGCGATATCTGCCGGCAATTATATGTATCGAATGTGATGATAGAAGGGGAGTCTACCATTTTTCACGCCATCAACCGCAATAAGCAAAGTTATGCGGCCGATCTGAAGAATGAAGAAGACCTCGAAAAAGTAAAAGCGATCATTGCGCAGGCCGATGTGCTCATGCATAACTTCCGCCCCGGTGTAATGGACCGGCTGGGCCTGGATTATGAAACCGTAAAAGCCATCAACCCCCAGATCATTTATGCAGAAGTAAGCGGGTATGGTAATGAAGGACCCTGGAAAGACCTGCCGGGTCAGGACCTGTTGTTGCAGGCCGTATCCGGGTTAACCTGGTTAAGCAGCAACCGCAGCGACAATCCTACCCCAATGGGCGTGGCCGTGGTTGATATTCTGGCGGGTACCCATATTGCCCAGGGGATCCTGGCTGCTTTGTTACAACGCACCATCACCAATGAAGGAAGCCTTGTACAGGTAAGCATGCTGGAATCGATCCTCGATTTTCAATTTGAAGTACTGACCTGTTTTTATAACGATGGGCGCGAGCTGCCCATCAGGAGTGAAATAAACAATGGGCACGCCTATTTGTCGGCACCCTATGGTATTTATAAAACAGCCGACGGATACCTGGCGCTGGCTATGGGTAATATTACCCAGCTGGCTACGCTGCTGGAGTGTGAGCCATTGCAGCAATTCACCAATACAGCAGAATGGTTTGTGAAGCGGGATGAAATAAAGACCATTCTGGCCAACCATTTAACGGCCCGCAATACCGACGTCTGGCTGGCTGTGCTGGAACCCGCGGATATCTGGTGCGCCAAAGTATACGATTATGATATGCTGGTGGAAGAGAATGGCTACCAGGCGCTGAACATGGAAATAAAAGTAAAAACCAGCAATGGTTTGTCTATAACTACTACCCGTTGCCCCATCAGGATAGACGGGGAAATATATACTTCCAATATTGGTGCGCCCCTGCTGGGTGAACATAATGAGCAAATAGAAGAACAGTTTGGACTGACAAAACAACCAATATCGAACTATGAGATGTAATGGTTAGATGCCACGAGGCAGGTGAAGCGCTGCTTAATTTTTCAATATTTGTAATATTTGCCATGTAACTTGCGGCTTCTCTACACTAATCATTAATCAATTATCGATATTAAACCGATTGCAATGGAGATCATCGATGCCCATGTTCACATATGGAATTTTGAAAAAGCTGAATACGACTGGTTAAAGAATGATACTTCGATACTGAACCGGAATTATGAGATAGAGGAATTGCTGGCCCAGGTTCAGCATACCGCAATTACCGGCGGGGTGTTGGTACAAGCGGCCAATACTTACGAAGAAACGAACTATATGTTACAGGTTGCCAACGCAACCGGATGGGTAAAGGGGGTAGTAGGCTGGATGCCGTTACAAGACCCGGCATTTACTGCAACTGCCATCAGGGAATACCTGGGCAACCCGTATTTTAAAGGAGTGCGCCATTTGATCCATGATGAACCGGATCCCCAATGGTTATTGCAGCCCACGGTGATCCAGAGTTTGTCGGTACTGGCTGCCTACGATGTGCCATACGATGTAGTGGGCGTTACGCCGCAACACCTGATCTCAGCATTGGAAGTAGCGCAAAAAGTACCGGAGTTGCGCCTGATGATCGATCACATGAACCAGCCGCCTATTGCCAGTGGCGAACAATTTGGCGAATGGGGCGAGCTGATGAAAACAGCCGCATCGCATAAGAACATATACGTAAAAATATCGGGGCTGGGTACCTGTTCCAAAAAAGGCGCAGGATGGACCGCCGATGATATTCAACCATATACAGAATTTGTACTGGAACATTTTGGCGAGAACCGCTGTTGTTGCGGGGGCGATTGGCCGGTTTCATTGCTGGCAGGCAATTATAACAATACCTGGCAGCAGTACGTAAAAGTTTTATCTGGCGTGCTAAAAGATGCCGCCTTGCAAAAAGTATTGAGTACCAATGCAATAAGCTTTTATAACCTATAGTATGGTAAATTAAAGAGGCATTAAGATATAATAAGTACGCCCGCAAATAAGATAAAAATCCCTTTTTTGCGTTGTTGTGCAGTAAAAATGTCACAAATACAAATAACGAGTTGCTTTAACCAATGGAAGTAATTACCGGAGTCATTTATCATTCAGTAGGAGCCTCTTGTGCAGCCATGTGTTACACGCCGCAGAAAAAAGTGGTTAAATGGTCGTGGCAGTCGTATTGGCTGGTACAGGCAGCTGTATGTTGGTTGTTATTGCCCCTGGTTATTGCCTGGCTCACTATTCCTCAGATAGGCACTGTTTTACACGAAGCGCCTGCCGATGCCATGATCGAAACGTTCATTTTAGGCGTAGCATATGGAATTGGCGGCACTGCGTTTGGAATGGCTATAAGATATGTAGGTTTCTCATTGACCTATGCCATAGCGGTGGGTATTTCCTGTGTGTTGGGTACCTTGTTGCCGCCGCTGGTACACGGCCAATTGACGGCGTTATTTTCCCAGCATGGAGCCAGTTGGATCATGACAGGTATTATCATCGGCTCATTGGGCATTGCCTGTTGCGGTGTGGCCGGCCGGTTTAAAGAAAATGACCTGAAATTAAGTGACACCGTTGAAACGTTTTCCCTGGCCAAAGGATTGCCGCTTTGTTTTTTAGCAGGCGTGCTCTCAGCCGTGTATGGGTTTTCGATAGATCAGGGTGAACCTATTGCCGCTATCGCTGAAAAATATGGCAGTGGCAATTTCAGGATCAATGTTGTTTATATTTTTTCAAATACCGGAGCATTTTTATCAACCCTTATATATTGCATATACTTACACCGAAAAGAAAAAACCTTTGGCGAGTACCGGCAAAATGGAGCTAACAACCGGTTGTTGGTCAATTTTATTATGGCCATCATAACCGGCTGTTTATGGTACTCACAATTCTTCTTTTATGGGTTAGGACATGTGCGGATGGGAAAATACCAATATAGCAGCTGGGCTATACACATGATCATGCTGGTGTTGTTCAGCTCTATAGCCGGATTGTTGATGAGAGAATGGGTGAAATGCCGGCCTAAAACGATTGCCACGCTTGTGTTTGCACTGATTATTCTGGTAACAGCGGTGCTTGCCTTAACATATGGAAACTACTTAGGTAGTTTGTAGTTTGTTGTTTGAAGTTTGTGGTTGTTTCCCCATTCGGGAAGCAACTAATTGCATGTATTTCACGACTGATAGAGATGCGCAAACCCAATACCACAAACCGCAAACTGCTACTTTTGTTTATTAAGCAAAACTGAAAGTGAAGGATTCTGTATCATATAAGGCACCTATAGTAATCATTGGAGCAGGTGGTATTGTAAATGATGCCCATTTGCCGGCTTATCAATTGGCCGGCTTTGATGTGGCAGGTATTTATGACGTTGATAAAGAAAAAGCCCATGCCACTGCACTGAAATTCAATATACCGCTCGTGTTCGACAGTATGGAGGACATTGTGCGGTTAAACCTGTCGCCCGTGGTGTACGATGTAGCCGTGCCCGGATCGGCCATCAGGAAAGTGCTCGACTATTTGCCCGCCGGTTCTCCCGTACTGATACAAAAACCAATGGGCGATGATTACCAGGAAGCAAAAGCCATTCTGCAATTCACCCGCGATAAACAACTGGTAGCAGCCATCAACTTTCAATTGCGTTATGCGCCTTTTATAAAAGCTGCACGGAAATTAATACAACAGGGTGCCCTGGGCCAGCTGTGCGATATCGAGATCAATGTGAACGTGTTTACCCCCTGGCATTTATGGACCTTCCTGTACCAGTCGCCCCGTGTAGAAATATTATACCACAGCATTCATTATATCGACCTGGTACGCTCGTTCCTGGGTAACCCGAACAGCGTATACGCCAAAACGGTAAAACACCCCGACATGAGCCAGCTGGCTTCTGTACGCAGTAATATCATTATGGATTATGGCGATATTGTACGGGCGAATATAATCACCAATCACTGTCACAAGTTTGGATTGCAGCAGCAACATTCTTATATAAAATTCGAAGGCACACAGGGAGCTATAAAAATAGACCTGGGGCTGTTGATGAACTACCCGCACGGGGTAGCAGATAAGTTTCAATATATTACCCTTACCGGTAATGAACCGGAATGGAAAACGCTGGAGATAGAAGGAAGCTGGTTCCCGCATGCCTTTATTGGCAGTATGGAACAGGTGATGCAGGCCGCAGCCGGTCAAATACCCAAACCCGATAATTCAGTGGAAGATTGCATTTATACGATGGCCTGTGTGGAAGCAGCGTATAGATCGAGTGAGCGGGGCGGTATAACCCTTAACGAGATACACACTAATTGATATACTAAACCGTAAAATTTCTTAAATCACAATATTCTGATGAAAGGTTTTCTTGTATTGGTTGTAAGCTTTGTAACCCTGAACCTGGCAGCCCGGGCTACTGACAAACCCGCGGATAAGAATGTTACTATTGTTTCAGCAAATAATTCACCACGCTTAAAATACGGGACTGAAAAGCTCACCGCCGCCTTACAAAAAGCAGGATATAAAGTGGTGCTTACGGCCGATGGCAAACTGCCGGCTGCCGGAACCACCATTGTAGCCGGTAACTATACCGACGCCCTGATTAAAAAAGCAGCTGTTGCCTGGCACATGAAACCCGATACAACAGGTAAGGAAGGGTTCTCTATAAAAAGCAATGAAACCGCTTTTATCATCGCCGGCACCGATGCCTCAGGCACCCTGTATGGCTGTATGGAACTGGCCGAGCAGGTAGCCAATCAAAAAACACTTCCCGAAAATATTTCCCTCACCGATAAGCCCGAAATGGTATTGCGCGGCGCCTGTATAGGTGTACAAAAACCTTATTATTTACCGGGAAGAACGGTGTATGAATATCCTTACACCCCCGAAACTTTTCCGTGGTTATATGATAAAGCCCTCTGGGTGCAGTACCTCGATTCTTTAGTGGCCAACCGGTTGAACTCACTGTATTTGTGGAACGGCCACCCGTTTGCCTCACTGGTGCGAATAAAAGACTATCCGTATGCGGTAGAAGTAGACGACGCTACCTTTAAAAAGAATGAAGAACTGTTTGCGTTCCTCACCACAGAAGCCGACAAACGCGGTATTTGGGTGATACAAATGTTCTACAACATCATTGTATCGAAACCGTTTGCCGAAAAGAACAATATGAAAACGCAGGACCGTAACCGGCCCATTATACCTTTGATCGCAGACTACACCCGTAAATCAATAGCCGCCTTTGTGGCCAAATATCCAAACGTAGGGTTGATGGTGGCACTCGGCGAAGCGATGGAAGGAGTAGGGCAGGATGATGTGGACTGGTTCTGCAAAACGATTATCCCCGGTGTGCAGGATGGATTGAAGATGCTGGGCAGAAAAGATGAACCGCCAATTGTATTGCGTGCACACGATACCGATGCGCCGCGGGTAATGAAAGATGCGTTGCTCATTTACAAAAACCTGTATACCGAGGCCAAATTCAATGGCGAAGCCTTAACTACTTACGAACCACGGGGGCCCTGGGCCGAACTGCACCGTACCCTTAGCCGTATTGGAACGGTTCAGATAGAAAACGTGCACATTCTGGCCAACCTGGAACCATTCCGGTATGGCTCACCCGATTTTATACAAAAATGTGTGCAGTCGATGCACTCGATCTATGAAGCCAATGGTTTACACCTGTATCCCCAGGCTTCTTATTGGGACTGGCCATATACAGCCGATAAAACGCAACCCCGCCAGTTAGAGATCGAGCGCGACTGGATCTGGTACCGTACCTGGTCCCGCTATGCCTGGAATTGTACCCGCGACCGCCACCAGGAAGAAGAATACTGGGCCGGCAGCCTGGCCGATAAATTCGGCTGTTCTGCAGAACAGGGAAAAAACATAGTAGAAGCGTATGAGCAAAGCGGAGAGATCTCACCCAAAATATTACGCCGTTACGGTATCACCGATGGTAACCGCCAAACGATGACGCTGGGCATGTTGATGACACAGTTAATTGACCCCAAGCGTTTTGGTTTGTTCCCCTTATTATATAATAGTGAAGCCCCGTTTGGGGAAATGATCATTGAATATGCCGATAAAGAGGCCAATGAGATCCCGCATGTAGGGGAAACACCCATAGCCGTAGCCGATGAAATAATTGTCCATGGCGATAAATCGGTCGCGGCCATTGAAAAAGCGGCGCCACATGTTACCGCCAACCGCGATGAGTTCAACCGCCTGAAGAACGACATGTATTGTTACCAGTCCATGGCGAAATTCTACGCCTGGAAGGCAAGAGCGGCCGTGCAGGTATTAAAGTTCAAATACACAAATAAAATAGCCGACCTGGAAGAAGCGGTTCCTATGCTGGAAAAAAGCGTGGCGTTTTTTAAAGATCTGGCAGGCCGTACCGATACCACGTATCTGTATGCCAACAGTATGCAAACGCAACAGCGGAAAATACCGGTAAATGGCAAGAACGCCACGATGAAAACCTGGGTGGAATTGCTGCCCATCTATCAACGCGAGCTGGAAAACTTCAAAAAACACATCGAAACGTTGAAGAAGCAGGGTGGGGGCAGTGGACTGGCCAGCATAAAACCGCTTAACAATGCCGCTGTAGAAATATTAACTCCGAATATTACAAGATATACATTCCAAAAAGGTGCGCAGGTCTTTCCTGACCTGAGTGCAGTAGTGAATGACCTGCCGGCTTTCCTGAAAGGTTTACAGGGTATTTACTATAGTCAGGGCCGTCAGATTACTGAGGGTACCAGCCTGAATTTTAAGACTGCTAAACCAGTAAAATTACTTGTAGCATATTTTGCTGAAAAAAATGGTGCATATTTGCCGGAGCCAACATTGGAAATTGATGCGAGTGCCGATGATTACGGCCAGGCACAGGTAAAAGTGGCAAATGCCATGGCAATAGAGGGTTTCCCTGCAATAAACATACATAGTTTTTCGTTTCAACCGGGCACACATACACTTACTTTAGGAAAGGGATCCTGCCTGTTACTGGGCTTTATCAATGATAATGATCCTTTACCGGTTGTAGATGCTGGATTAGGTGTTTCTGAAAATGCCGGAGCGTTGGATTGGTTGTTCGAAAAGTAATTCACAACGATTGCTGCCAGCGCGAAAAAAGATGGATTATTGTATTAAATAATCGTAAACACATTTGAAAATTATTGAAGTGGCCTCTGCCTTTACGTTATAGTTATGCATATGACTATCGTAGATGACAGAGGCATACACTTGGGTATTTACGATTGTTGGTAAACGTGTATGAAAAGTTAAATGTTCCATCATCTTAACAAAAAAGTGCATTGTTTAACCACGTGGGTAGCTGTTTCTTGTGCCCGATTACGCAAATCCAATATCCGGGAAGACCAAGTCTCCCCTCATCTCTAACCGCGCGCCATATACAAAAGTTTCTTGGTTAAGTTTTGCTCCTCTCAATTGTTAAAACATAAATCTTAAACAACTGTTGTATGATTGGAAAACCGTTGTACAAATGCCTGATGGCGTTTTTTTTGCTACTTAATTGTACGATCCTGTTCGCGCAGGAAAGGGTTGTTACAGGTAAAATCAAAGATCCTTCAGGGAATCCGCTTCCCGGGGTCAATGTAAATGTGTCTGGTACCCGTATCAGTGTCACAGCCGATGTAACAGGGACTTTCCGCATTCCAGTTTCCTCTGAAAATTCCGTTCTTGTATTCAGCTTTGTCGGCTTTTTACAGAGGGAGCAAAAAGTAGGAAACGATTCTGCTGCAATTAACATTACAATGACCTATGACAATGCCGACCTTGACCAGGTGGTAGTAGTAGGTTATGGTACTTCAAAAAGAAGAGACCTTACCGGTTCTGTGTATTCTATTAAACCCGGTATGGTAACTGCTACACCTGTAACCAATGCTGCAGAAGCATTACAGGGTAGAATTCCTGGTTTGGACATTACCCGCAGCAGTGGTGCACCCGGTGGTGGTGTAAACATCCAGTTGCGTGGTAACAGAACCCTCAGTGGTACTAACAATGGTGATGGTACCCGTGAACCCAGTTCTCCGCTGGTGATCATCGATGGTTTTCAGGGTGGTAAGCTTGAAGATCTGAACCCGAATGATATCGAGTCCGTGGAGGTGTTGAAAGACGCTTCTTCTACTGCGATTTATGGTTGGATGGGCGCAAACGGTGTTATCATTGTAACCACTAAAAGAGGTAAAGACCGTCCTAAAGTTTCTTACGCTGGTTATTATGGGGTGAATGGTTTTGTAAACTATCCTAAAAACCGCACCGGCCAGCAGTTCATTGATTACAGAAAAGATGCGATCAAGGGCGCTACCCCAACTGCAACTCCTACTGATGAGAGCGTGTTGGATAAAAACGAACTTTACTTTTACAAACAAAATAAATGGATCGACTGGCAGGACCTGGTGCTGCACAACGGTCTTGAACAAAGCCACACTGTTTCCATTCAATCTGGTGGCGACAAAACAAAAGTATACTTCGGTACTGGTGTTTACCGCGAAGAAGGTTCGCTGAAAGGAACGGATAATACCCGTTACAATGCGCGTTTGAACTACGATCAGCGTGTGAGCAATATGTTCAAAACCGGCTTTAGCGCTCAGTTGACTTATACTAATACCAACCAGCGCACTGATCCTATGTCACAGATCAGCCAGATGAACCCATTGGGCGATCCTTATGATCTGAATGGCAATATCAGGTTATGGCCTGGCATTATTCCAGATTCTAACTATAAGAATCCTGGTAATAAGAACTATATGAGCCCGTTGACAGACGAACGGCCCAATGCCTATAAATGGAATATTATCCGCGGCAACATTATTGCCAATGGCTACGTTGAGTTTACTCCTGTAACCGGGTTGAGCATTCGTAGCAATTTTGGTACAACGCTGGACTATAGCAGAGAGGGCAGATACTTTGATTCTGTGACCCTGGCCAACATTGGTACACCTAATAACGCCTCTACAGCCAGTACGACCAATACTTTTACCCGTTTTTATAACTGGGATAACATCATTACCTATACCAGAAAGTTTGGCGAACACAATATTACCCTTACCGGTCTTACTTCATATACCCGTAACGATATTGATTTAACAGGCGTTACCGGTCTTCACCTGGGAAATACCAACTACCAGTTTTATAACCTGGATGGTACCAGTACAGGTGACCGTGCCATCACTTCAGATTACCGACGGACAAATACATTTTCTTATGCAGGCCGTTTGAACTATGCGCTGATGGGCAAATACCTGTTTAACGCTACTTTACGTGCGGATGGTGTTTCCAAATTGTCGCCAGGTAACAAATGGGATTACTTCCCCTCAGTTGGTCTTGGCTGGAACATCCACCAGGAAGAGTTCATGAAAGACGTGTATTTTGTAAATAACTTAAAGCTGCGTGCTACTTACGGTGTTGCAGGTAACGCTTCACTAAGAACGTATGAAACACAGGTTAACCTGTTGAACGCAAACAATATTATTGGTAGTCAAGGAGTGCCGGTTATCTATCCTAACCCCAACTATGGTAACCTGAATTTGGGCTGGGAAAAATCTTCTACCGTAAACGTAGGGCTTGATTTTGCTTTATTCAAAAGCCGTCTGTATGGTACCCTCGACTTGTACAAGACGACCACAAAAGACATCCTGTACAATCGTCCGCTGCCCCCTACTTCAGGGTTAGAGAAACAATGGCAAAATATTGGTGAGTCTATGAACAGAGGTGTGGAGTTAGCGATCTCTTCGTTGAACGTGAACCAACGCGATTTCAAATGGACTACTACTGTAACATTTACAGCAGCCCAGGAAAAGTTGACTCACCTGTTGAACGATCAGGACATTATTGACGCCGCTAAACCTGAAACTAACTCGCTGCTGATAGGTCACCCCGTAAAATCATGGTACGGCTACACCAAACTAGGCATCTGGCAAACAGATGAAAATAAAGACGGTGTTAAGTTTGGTACTAACTATACTTACGTGCCTGGTGATATCAAGGTGAAAGACAAGAATGATGATAAAACCATCGATGTAACTGACCGTGAATTCCAGGGTGCAGACGTACCAAAATGGTTTGGCGGTTTACAGAATACTTTTTCTTACAAAGGCATCGAGTTAAGCATTTATGCAATTGCCCGATGGGGTAATACCATCAATGCTGAATTTATTGCCGGCCGTTACAATATTGACGGTACCGGAAATGGTTTGGCGATGTATAATTACTGGACCCCTTCCAATCCAACCAACGAATTTCCGATGCCTAAAAGCGGTGCTTCATTGGGTAACTCTGGTTATACAGGTTATTACTCAATGAACTTTATCGATGGGTCATTCGTGAAATTAAAAACGGCTACCCTCGCTTATACATTACCTTCACAGATCAGCAGAAAAGTGTATTCTGACAAGGTTAAAGTGTATATCACCGGTAATAACATCTTTACCAAGGCAAAAAGCAAATACCTGAAGAATTATGATCCAGAAAGAGGTGGTTCTGAGAACTCACCAATAACACGTCAGTTTGTGTTTGGTGCAAACGTCGATTTCTAAATAATTCTTAACTCTTAATTGATTATTACAATATGAAAAATATTAAAAATATATCATATGCTGTAGCGGCCTTCCTGGTAACCGCCGCTGCTTCCTGTAACAAGCAACTGGATGAGGTGAACCCGCACAGCGCTACCGTTGAAACTGCATATACCACGCCCACTGGTTTTACTGGCCTGGTAAACAGGGCTTATCAGGATCTGCACCAGATCTATGGCATTGAGGACGGCATGTTTTTGACTGAAGCCGGCACTGATTTATGGTTTAACGATTCCCGGGGTACTTATGCGCAACAGTATACACAATATGTTGGTCTGGCTCCTGGCCAGGCTCAGGGTAAAAACCACTGGACTGCCTGCTACCGCGGTATTTACTATTGTAACGTAGGTCTTCATGTGGTTGACGGTGCTAATTTCACCAATCAAACAGAAAAGAATCAACGCCTGGGTGAATTACGCTTTTTAAGGGCCCTGTATTATTATCATATTGTAGAACAGTATGGCGCGGCTACCCTGGATACCACTTATAAACAGGGCGCTATTATAACAGAAAAATTACGCACTGCACCGGAAGATATTTATGCGGTGATGATCGATGACCTGGAATTTGCTAAAGCCAATCTGCCTTTAAAATGGGCGGATGCAGAATACAGCCGGGCGTCAAAAAAATCAGCTATGGGTTTGTATGCAAAAGTATTGCTCACCAGAGCTTACTATGCAACTGGTGCTGACAGAACCGCGTGGTTTACCAAAGCCAAGGCTGCTGCCGAAGACGTGATCAATAACCGGGGTGCCCTGAATCTTGACTTGTATCCTAATTTTGCGCAGGTAGGTGCTTCCATGTATGGTACCACCAGATCCCAGAATACAGAAGCCATGTTTGTGTTGGCTTATAGCGAAGCAAATAATACCTTAAACGCCTATACCACTACTAACGGTAACCGTATCTTTAAATGGACCATACCAAAGTACACACAAAGACCTGGTATGTCGACATCATATGTATATGGTGCTGACAATGAACAACGCCTGATGCCTACCTGGCACCTGCTCGATCTGTTCAATGAAGATATAGATGCTCGTTACAATGCCTGCTTCCAGGAAGTATGGATCGCTAACCAGGCGTGGGCATGGAAAGGTAATCTGGATAACAGTAAATTGAAATATCAAAAAGCTGCCAGTGCAACCGACTCAGTAATTGCAGTAGGTGATACTGCCATGTACTTTACTAAAAAGGTGTGGGGAGGTAGATTGACGAGAAGATATATGGAGATTGACCGTAACGAACTGTATAAAAATCCACAGCCTGGAAAAGGTGCCAGTCTTCAGGATGACAAAGTATATGTAACGTCGTGCTACCCCGGATTTAAAAAATTCCTTAATCCGAATATTACCAATACAACGCGGACTACTGACTATGGTGATGCCATGATCATGCGTTATGCTGAAATGTTACTGATTGCTGCAGAAGCTTCTGTTCAACTGGGTGATCAGGCAACTGCTATGAAGTATGTAAATGATGTCAGAAAAAGAGCTGCAATACCAACACACGAAGCTGATATGGAAATTACAGATCCTTCTAAAGTGGACATTAATTTCATCCTGGATGAGCGTGGCCGCGAATTTGCTGGTGAGCAAATGCGCTGGTACGATCTGAAAAGAGTATTCCGCAGTGGTGTTGACTGGGTTGCGTATATCCTTAAATACAACCCTGATATGACCTCTATTCAACCATTCCACCGCGATCGTCCGATTCCGTTGGCTGAGTTGCAAACGCTTTCTAATCCTGTACAATACGGTCAAAACATAGGTTATGATCAACCCAAATAAACGACGGTTTTAGAAAAGGAAAAGCATTGAAAGAGAAAGTCTCCCCGGCTAAGCCGTGGGGGACTTTCTTGTTTTAGGGCTGAAGTAGAAAATGGGGTTCGGAGTGGGACTGAGAAAACCACGGTGTGAATTGAATAACAGTGAATTAGTATGTTGAGTTATTGGGAAAATACTATAATCATTTATAAGTCAGGCATTTATAGTGTGTACCATGTGTGAACCATGTGTCAACCATGTGTGCTTCATTGGAGAGAGCACATATTTGACACATGGATCACACATGGATGAGGCCAGGTTCACACATCGAACAGTTTCACATGCCTTGTTATCCCTATGTCTGTATGCTGTCAGCCTTATGTTATACATAATGAATAGCCGGTGCTTATTCCATCAAACTACCAACATAATTGCACTGGAATTGCACTGAAGAGTGGGAATTTTGTGGTAATCCAGTGCAATTACAGTGCAATTATTTCCGGGGAAGTGATATATGTCGCGTATATGTGTCGTAAGTAGGACAAGTGTGTCTTGTACTGAATTACCAGGGACAATTGCTAATTATTCAGACAAATTAGGAGGCATGGCACGTTATATTGTTTTGCCTGAAGCCGGCATCACTTTAGCTATAGCGTTAGAGAAAATATTTAGCAGCCTTAATGGAGAATGGCGTTAATTTACGGAGATCGTGGGTGTATTTAAGTTCTAAATCGATTTAGATTTCGTTTTAGTTCGGTTGTTGTTTACGGACAGTGAAATATGATCGAATCCCTCCTTAAATACACGGTTTTCCGGAAGACTTACTGGTCACGGTTACTAATTTTAATAAAATGTATTAAAGAAGAATCAATAATTGAACGGATATGTTCAAATGCAAAATGCTGATAATAATGCTGGGTATTTATGGCCTGAGTTGTAACCATTCCGCTAACCGGCACCAGCCAGCGGGATCAGCTAAGGTGTTGTCTGTTTCGGCGAAGGATTCAGCACTTAAAATTGCTGAGGAAATTGCTTTTAGGACGTACGGAAACGTTATAAAAAACGAATTACCGTTAAAAGGCCGGTTGTCAGGTGATTCTGTCTGGATTGTAGAAGGCACGCTGCCGGAAGGAGCGGATGGCGGGACTGTATATATTGAGTTAAGTAAACGTGATTATAAGTTATTAAAGCTTACGCATTACAAGTAAGTTGATTTTTTAAAGTCCCGGTTTCAATCCGGGACTTTTTTAATATAAAAATGTTTTGGTACATAATCAGGTTTACTGATATTTGACATACCATGATACCAACGCCTTACCGTAGACCATTATTCGCAATTTTACTTGTCAATGTAGCACAAACGCTGGGCCAATCATCAGCTTTCTCACCCCGATCTTCAACAAGATTCCTCATTAGTTTTCGAGTCTCTTAAGCCGTTTGACCAAACAAACGGTTATGTACCTCCTGTATCTGAAGTTCAGGGGAGGGAAGATATGTATATTTCAAATTTATATAGCACTAGTTAAACGAGTTGTATGCGTAAAACCTTATTGAGCCTTTTCTTATTGTGTTTTGTGTGTTTAATACAGGCACAACAAAGCCTGCCTTCTTTAAATTACATTCCACAGGGGCCTACTACGGCCGCCTTTACCCGGTATGGCGATATCCCGGTTGATTTAAGTACCGGGGTAACCAATATCAGTATTCCCATATTTACGTTGAACGAGCATGGCATTAATATCCCGGTCTCCATCTCGTACCATGCTTCAGGAATAAAAGTGAGTGATGTAGCCAGCCCTGTTGGACTGGGGTGGACGTTAAATGCAGGAGGAATAATAACGCGCACTGTTTTTGGACTAAAAGATGAACAATTGGATTGGGCTGCGCCAGATGGACATCATACGTTTTGGAAACCACCATTTAGAACTATTCAACAGTTTTTGGATTACAATAGTGCGCGGGAGTTACAGGACCAAATGGGCTGGGCTGATGAATTATTTAATCAGATGATCAATGTGGCGCCCGGACATGGGCAAAATGATTTTTATTCAGACCGGTTCTTTTACAATTTGGGCAACGGCGAAAGCGGTGTTTTTAGAAAGGATTATGTGACTGAGGAGTTCAAAACTATCCCCTACAGGCCAATGAAGATCCGTTTCATGAATACAGATCAGATTTATAAAGGCTTCGAAATAGAAATGACGACTGACGATGGTACCCGATACCTTTTTGAAAGGAATAAATATGATGTATGGCATCCTGAAAAAATTTATAACAGTTCCAATAATGACTCAGTAGTCTTTTATACGCATGCAGATACCATAGAAACCATTTCCTTTACAGATTATGAGGAATTTGGTTCATATAACAATACCCCATATCCAAAAACGGAACCGTGGATTGAATCGGGGACTTATGACCTGCCCGGTACATGGTGTAGATTGAGGGAAAGAGAAAATAATAACACCTCTGGTATTTATCATAATGGCGTTATAGTAGATGACGAGATCGTATTAGTTGACAGCATTGTGGGACCCAACACTGTTATCCGGTTTACCTATGCCAAAGACCGGGTAGACGCGACTGTTATCACAGCGGAGATACTCAGCAGACTTACCAATATTCAGGTAGTTAACAGGGCAAATGGTGCCTTGATAAAGAATGTTGATCTGTCACAAACATATTCCGGGGAAACATCACGTGCCAAACGGCTGATGCTGGCCGGTATACAGACTGGAGCCAGCGGGGAAGAAAAATATGCGTTTAAATATAACCCGTTGCCTTTACCTGAGTATTATATGACAGCCTACCAGTCAACTGACGAGGTTTATATGCAGGATTTCTGGGGTTATTACAATGATAGCTATTCATATTCTACTTTGTTTAGGGATTTTTCTCCCAATGGAGCTCTGAATCTTTTTCCAGATGAAATGCGTACACAGGCCTGTATGCTGCAGGAAATAAAATACCCAACCGGGGGCAAATCTGTTTTTGAATATGAAAACCACCGGGTGCCGCCTTATTTTTATGGCCCGGGCCTTTCGCCTACAGATGTTTCTAAAAAGGGAATAGTTGGAGGACTAAGAATAAAGAAGATAAGCACCTACGCTTACGAAGGGGCTATACCACAGGTAAAGACATACGAATACGTGTGTGAACTGCCAAAATATTATGGCTATCTGGATTATGACAAGTTTACTTACCGTCAGGAGACTTTCAATTATTTTGATCATTTGTCGGCAGGGTGTGTAAATGTAAATGTTTCTGATACATGGAACCAAACTTTTTCGAACATTTGCGTAGAAAGGTCAATGGGGCGTTACATTGGCGGCCCCCAGGCTCCGGTTTACTACAATAAAGTGACCGAATATAACGGGGATGGTAGTAGTAATGCAGGTAAAACGGTTTATTATTTTCACCTGCCGAGTGATATTTTAAATGACGATGTTGCTTCATCTGAGTTCCGTTATTGTGGGCCCTGGGATAAAGATTTAGGCAGTTACACCCCGACACTTGAAAAAAAAGAAGAGTATAAAAACCAGAACGGACAATACAAGCTGGTACATAAAACGGAAACAGAGTATACCAGGTTACACGGGGAGACTTTTTATACAGGTTTTACTCTGACTTCCGAGTTGAGATTTAACCCGATGACGGGCAATGCGCAAGATGCATTTTATTTTTATAATAGAGGATTGGGTGAATGGTACTTTCCTACCCTGCACTATGATAATCCGGTTGCTTATCCCGGCCTTGATTTACCCTGGAAAACCAACGTATATGATTATGTAGATAGCATTAATTTCACCAAAACCTATACGGAATATTCGTACAATCAACTGGGCCAGCAGATTTCAGTCAATACTACCACCAGCAAGGGCGATGCGTTGATAACAAAACTGACTTATCCGGTAGATTATGCTGCCCAGCCGCCCTATAACACCATGGTTGCAAGAAATATAATTGCTCCTGTAATTGAACAATCTACTTACAAGAATACCAACAGCACCGGTGATATCTTTTTACAATCCACCAAAACCAATTATAATTATTGGAATTACGCTGCTCAAACCTGGGGGAATGATGTCAGTAATCAGATTCTGCCGCAAACGGTGGATACGAAGAAAGGCGCAAATCCTGCAGAGACCAGGGTCCGGTATTATTGGTATGACGATAAAAACAACCCGGTGTATGTTTCTAAGGAAAATGATACGCGTCAGCTGTTTTTGTGGGGATATAACAAAACATATCCTGTTGCCCAGGTAATAAATATAACCGAAGATCAAAGACCGTACGTGACATATAGTTCTTTTGAAACTGGAGCAGATTACGGCGTATGGGCAGGAACTATAGTTGATGATAATACAGCACCTACCGGAAAAAGGTGCTTACGCCTGAATAGCGGCGGGCAATTGGACTATCCTCTCAATGCAGCTGCTTCATACATACTTTCTTATTGGTATAAAGTCGGTGGTTCCATAGAGGTTATTGCGAACTCACCTGTGCTGGTTACTTCCCAGCCCAAAAATGGCTGGATCTATGAAAAAAGAAAAATAACCGGTATTGGTTTGCTATCTATTCGTGGACCCAACAGTTATATTGATGAAGTTCGTTTATATCCTGAATCGGCGCAGATGACTACTTATTCGTATGAGCCGGGGATTGGAACGACAGCTCAATGTGATGTGAATGACCGGATCACTCATTATACCTACGATGCTTCGGGCCGGTTAGTGCTCGTTAAGGATGAAGATGGGAATATATTGAAAAAGATCTGTTACAATTTCCAGGGACAGCCGGACGCCTGTGGCGAAAGTGCGCTGGCACTCTGGCAAACCACGGGTGCTACCAGAAGTGCTCCATGCCCTCAAAATCCTGCTTACCTGATAACACAAGGCGAAGAGCGGGATAATAATCCCAACAGCGATTCGTATGGAACCACCCGTTGGGTGGATAAGGAGGTTGGTTTGTGTTATGCATCGGCCGAGCCGGTATGGAAGGCTACGTACGTTACCCGGTGCAAACCATGTCCTCAAAATACTAAGTATTTCACCAATTCAACACAAACGGAAGAGAAGGATATCAACCCCAATAGTACAACCTGGAATACTTCTCGTTGGATCGATCTTGGCGTGATAGGCACCTGTTTCGCTCCGGGCGGTTGGGAACCTACAGGAAATTTGCGTTGCAGAACGGTGGGCGGACAAATAACCGGGGAGCAGGAACGGGAGATGAAAGATATGAATTTTTGTAGCGCTACTGGTGGAATGTTATCCTGGGATAATATTGGAATGAATGTGGCAGCCTGTCCATTGCCGCCTGTTTTCCAAAGCCTGGATGTAAGTGGCAATTATTTTAAACAAAGTTGCGGTTCCCAACAGATGCCATTACCTTACTATGTGAGCATGCCACAAGGATCTTACACTTCAACAGTTAATATTCAGGATGCCACGAATCAGGCTACTGCAGAAGCGCAGCGCCTCGCCAATGTAAATGGACAATGCAAAACGGTATACGTTAGAGTAAGAAAGGTGCTCGAATCAGACCCGTCAGATTATCAGCAGTACACTAATTATATTGTAAGTTTCTATTCAGATGCGGCCGGTACAATTCCGTATACAATCCAGTCAACCCTGGTCATTAATATTAAGGTCAATGCCTATTGGATTGTAGATGGGCAGTATGAGCCTGAAGGAGATTCTTATTATTCATTGAACGCTTATGCTAATGATAATACGTGGGAGTACGAGGCTGAATCTACTTTCTGTCCTTACTCAGGATCGTGTAGACATGAGGAAATGACGCTCCTGTCTGGTCAATACGTAATTATTCCTTAAACCTTAATCCTATATTAACATGTTTTCACACGCAACTATAAAATTCAGCCTGGCAATGTTATTCGCATTGCCGGCTAATTTGTTACTGCAGGCCCAGGACTCAACTCCAAGATTCAATATTCCTTATCCTGCTGCTTTGCCCATTAACTATGTACGCACCTGGGATGCTTTGTCGCCAGTGACAGATCCCATTCAGTTGGTAGTAAAGCCACGTAAGGAGGTGATGCAAACAACTTCCTATTCAGATGGCCTGGGGCGACCTTTACAAACGGTAATTAAACAGGGCTCATTAATAAGTGGCGCATCACCTACTGATCTGGTTAATATGAAGGTGTATGATGAATATGGCCGGGAAGTACGCAGCTTCTTACCGTATGCATCTACAGATACAAAGGGGGTTATTAAATTTGGACCTTTTGAACAACAACAGTTGTTTTACAATAGTAATAATGCCAATAGCCCAATATCTGGTCAGGGTGAAACCTTCTTCTATGGTAAAACCGAATATGAACCTTCCCCTTTAAACCGGGTAGACAGGGCCTATGCACCCGGAAACAGTTGGGTTAACCAGGGCAAAGGTATTCAGGTAAAGTACCTCAACAATACAGGTGCTGACGAGGTGCGGATCTGGAATGTATCAGACGTAAACAATGATTTTGGTACTTATAGTAGTCCTGGTAATTATCCCGCTGCAACGTTATTTAAAACTATCACCATCGACGAGCATAATAACCAGGTCATCGAGTTTAAAACAAAAGAAGGGCTGGTGGTCCTTAAGAAAGTGCAGGTTAAAACAACCACTTTTGACAATGGATCGGGCAGCGGGCATGGGGACTGGTTATGTACCTATTATCTTTATGACGACTATAATCAGTTGCGTGCGGTTGTACAACCGGCGGGAGTTGATTGGCTCAGGCAAAACGGCTGGGGGCTCACTTCCGAGATCCTGAAAGAGCAGGTATTCAGGTATGAATATGACCAGCGCAACCGGATGATCATGAAAAAGGTGCCGGGTGCTGAGCCTGTTCAAATGGTATACGATGCCCGTGACCGGCTGGTAATGACACAGGATGCCAAAATGAAAATGGCTGCCCAAATGCAATGGCTGGTTACAAAATACGACGATATCAACCGGCCTGTGGCCACGTATCTGATAACTGATCCTGCCAATTACCTCGATGCTGCCTGGCACCGGACGCAGGCATCGGCCAGTATATCGTATCCTAATGTGTCGGTATATTCGAATCAACTGCTAACAGAAATACATTATGATAACTATGATGGAATTCCAACGGGATTGGCAGGAACGCTCAATGCCAGCGGGTATCCAACTTATTTAGATGCGGCCGCGAGTGAATTCCCGGATCCCTTAACACCGGCAAGATCTGTGCTGGGGCTGGTTACCTGGACAAGGACAAAAGTCCTGGGCGAAAATACGTACATTTCCTCCTGTAGTATTTATGATGATAAGAAAAGGGTGATCCAGGTGCAAAGCCTGAACTATACAAATGCGCTGGATATTATTACCAGTCAGTACAATTTTTCCGGTCAGTTATTGAGAAGCCATATAAAACACCAGAAGGGTGGTACTAACCCTCAGACTTATGACGTGGCTACAAAAAACAACTATGATAACCTGGGGCGGCTGGCAAGTGTAGAAAACAACCTGAATAGCGGGGGCTGGAAAAAGGTAGTGGAGATAACGTATGATGCCATCGGGCAAATGAAGACTAAAAAACTGAGTCCCGATTTCAACGGGTTAGGATTGGAAAAGATGGAATATGATTACAACATTCAGGGTTGGATGTTGGGCGCTAACCGGAAATATGCAAAAGAAACCAACAACATAGATCATTATTTTGGTTTTGATCTGGGGTATGATAAGCAAACAGTCGGTACGCTTGGTTCCTATGGACAGCCTCAATTTAATGGAAACATTACTGGCACTGTCTGGAAAAGCAAGGGCGATGGCGAGATCCGGAAATATGATTATAGCTATGATCCGGCAAACCGGATAACGGGCGCCGATTTTAATCAATATTCCAGTGGTTTTAATAAAACGGCGGGCGTTGATTTCACGGTGTCTAACCTTACCTATGATCTGAATGGAAATATCTTGACCCAAAAACAAATGGGATTGAAGGGGGGGAGCAGCGCATCGATAGATCAGTTGAAGTATAATTATTATGATTATTCCAACCGGTTAAAGAATGTGTTGGATTCCGGCAATGACCCCCAAACCATGCTGGGCGACTTCCGATCGTCACAAAAATACATAGCCGAATTAGGAGGAGGAAAAACAAACCAGGCGGTTGATTATGATCAGGATGAAAACGGTAACCTGAAATATGATCAAAACAAGGATATAGAATCCATTACTTACAACCACCTGAATCTTCCTCAAACAATCACTATAGAAGGAAACAAAGGCAGCATAGAGTATGTGTACGATGCTGCGGGTACTAAACTGAAAAAAGTGGTACATGAAACCGGTAAGCAGGATAAAACCACGCTGTACCTGTTCGGTATCTATGAAGATGAAGTGTTGCAGTTCCTGCCCATGGAAGAGGGGCGGATACGACCCATGCGGGATACCAATGGAGCCGTGACTTCGTTTACCTATGATTATTTTGTAAAGGATCATCTGGGTAATGTACGGATGGTGCTTACTGAAGAACAGAAGGTTGATATTTATCCAGCGGCTACCCTGGAAGGAGATTTCGTTGCCAATACCGGTGCGGTGAGTACGGAAAAGAATTTTTATAATATGCAAGGGACCAACATCGTTTTAAAGAATGTAGCAACTGGTCTTACGGAAGATTATAAAAATAAAAATGGTGGTTCCGGGGAGCTGGATCCGCCGGTAAATAATAATAGTAACGGAAATCCAACAGCATCCAGTGAAAAATTGTATCTGCTGGATGCTTCTGATGGGGTTGGTAAAACCGGTTTGGGCATAACGCTCAAGGTAATGAGCGGCGACCGGATAGATATCTATGGGAAGTCGTACTATTTTGATAACACAGCGCCCAACAGTTACCAGGTTCCTGTGTTGGATCTCTTAACGGGTTTGTTGGGAGCGCCTACCGGAGCTACTGTAGGAAAAGCAGTTACGGCAACGGGTCTGTCCGGAGTAACCGATATTTACAATGGAGTCAATAATTTTCTTACTAATCCCGGCCGGAACAATGGAACAACAACGGTGCCCAAAGCTTATATAAACTGGGTATTGCTGGATGATAACTTTAAATATGTGAACGGTAACTTTGACCGGGTAGGAGGAGCAGGAACGCTTAAAAACCATTTGTTGTCCAATATCCCTGTTACCCGGAATGGTTATCTTTATGTGTACGTGAGTAATGAAAGCCCGGTAAAAGTGTTCTTTGATAATCTGCAGGTGATCCATACAAAAGGTCCATTGCTGGAAGAAACGCATTATTATCCGTTTGGGTTAACGATGGCGGGGATAAGTTCGAAGGCGTTAAAGGCTCAATATTATGAAAATAAGCGGGGTTTTAATGGGAATGAATTGCAGAATAAGGAGTTTAGTGATGGCAGTGGGCTGGAAACATATGATTTTAATGCAAGGATGTACGATCCTCAAATAGGAAGGTTCTTTCAAATTGATCCGCTATCCGATCTATCTGTTAGCTTGTCTCAGTATAATTTTTCAAGCAATAGTCCTATAAATAGAAATGACCCTTCTGGGTTAAAAGATACAATAGTTAATGGTCAACAAGTTCAAAGGGATAAAGATCTTGCAACTGTTTATGTGACAGGAAAGAAAAACCCAAACAGTGATAATCAATCAGCTGGCGGGCGTTTGTGGCGTAATCATGTAAATCATATTTTGAAAGTGCCAACACGTGTAAGTAATTTGTTCGAATTAGGAGCAAATTCAATGTTGAGGACCAATATGATTTGGTTAACTGACGATCTGTTAGAAAGGGTTAAAAAAGATCCAGCGATGGTTACACATCAACAACAAATAATAAAACTTTTAAAAACTGATCCAAGGTTTAAAAAAGTGTTATTTATTTATTCAAACACAGGGGCCTCCGTTCAGTTTGGTGGAAATAGAGCGACAGGAGAAGATTGGTTTGGATTGTCAGATCAAAACCCGCTTTTACATTCAGAGACCTGGGAGGTTGCTTCTGATCCATTAACTTGGACTTTGCGGCATGCTAATATTCAAACGGATGCAATAATAAAAGAGGATGGGACGATTGTAATGACTCATTATATTTCAGATAAACTTGATTTAAGGCCAGGGCCTGGACATACTGAAGCATATAATACTGTTACTTCTGGGCTAGGGCCAATATACCATGACTTTTTTAGAGGTAGCGATAAAATGCAGGTTAGAGGGAATTGGAGTACCACTATAAATGAATAATACAGATAGGTAAAGAAAAATTAAATTTTGAATATGAGAGAAGTGTTAATTTGTTTTTTATTGATTTTTTTATTTTCCTGTAATCATATTGAGACGGGGGATAGTTTAGGTAAATCGGAAAAGGAATACATCCTGCGCTTAAAATTACTTGATGAAAATGAAAAAATTTATAAGTTCTATTCAGAATATAAGGTGAAAGTGGCAGGTAATTTTTTTACAGACAAACGAATCGCAAAGTATTGGATTGATGAAAGAAACAAAGAAAATGACCACATAGTTTTTGCATTTTATAAAGACATCAAATTAATTGATACAGTGTACAATGCAGGAGCAACCTATACCCCTTATATGTTAATAACGAAAACAGATGGTACCACTTTTAAAGTTAGTGTTAATGGGAAAAAAGCGGAAGTAAAGTCTTTTTTTGAAGACGCTTTAAATATGTGGCGACAATATAGGTGAATTCTCGATAACGCGTCCCAGGTAAAATGTCTCCTTGGTTGAGACAAGGAACCACGAAGGAATATTTTAGAAGATATCAAAAGCCGCAGCGCCCGTTGCGGCTTTTAAAACCAGCTTTCCACAAAACCTGGGAAGCTATAAAATAGGGACGGTGATTATTATCCGTTTGGGTTAACAATGGCGGGGATAAGTTCGAAGGCGGTGGGAAGTTTGGATAATAAATACAAATACAATGGAAAGGAAAAGCAGGAGAAAGAGTTTAGTGATGGCAGTGGATTGGAGTTGTATGATTATGGAGCGAGAATGTATGATGCGCAGATAGGGAGGTGGCATGGTATAGATCCGTTAGCTGATAAATATCCGAGTTTATCTCCATACTCTTATGCTTTTAATAATCCTATGATTTTTGTCGATCCTGACGGTAGAGAAAATATTGTTTATTTGGTTACAAGTGATGATAAATATAAAGATAAGCTTGATGCTATAGCAAAGCAGGCGACGGCAAATTTCGAAAAAATGGGACTAAAAACTGTGGTTAGAGTTTTTTCTGGCAAGTTCGATGCAAAAGCATATAAACAACTGGACAATACAGATGCCGTCGCAGTTCTTGGAGGTAAGAATAGTGTAATTGAAACAATAAAAAGCTTTAATCCCGAATATGCGAAAACCTTAGACGCTGGAATTTTTGGTAGTACCAGCCCTAATAACATAAATCCGGAAGAAAGTCAAAATCCAAGAACAGACCCACAAGGCGGACCTACTGATAATATTATAGCGATAGGAGCAGAGGCTACTAAGGTAATGGCAGACGACATCAAGGCTAAATTTGAAGAAATGGCGGCCTTTACTATTAATCATGGAGCTGGTCACCTCTCAAATCTAAACCACGCTGGTCAACTTAATAGTTATGATGATCAGGGTGAATATAATGCTGGTATTTATGTGCCTGGTACGCCAAATGTTATGACAGATGGAGCTGTTATGGCTGGGCGGATAAAAGCACGACGAATCGGTGGAGAAACTCTTCAAACTTATATAACCTCTCCATTTAATACGCAACCTCCAAATAATGAGACCGGTACTCTTTCAATACAGCGTGCCTATATGCGTAGATTTGGAAACAATATTCCTAATGCTAAATTATTAAGAAAGTAATGAATAGAAATGTCATCTCAGTAATAGTAATAGCGAACGTTTTTATTTTAAGCTGTAATGATAATGGAGGATATTGTCAACAGGGTGTTGTTAATGACCTGGTTATAGAACCCGTACATACTGTTCTTAAAATTCCGCCTTACAGGATTTATGATTCCGTTATCTACTACAACGGGAGAACAATGTTAAACTATAAAATTACAACTATTGATAGTAGCTTAGAGCTTATACTTTTTGTTGATGATTATAAGGATTATAGTGATAAGCAAAGAGATATTGAGCATATCAAGAAGATGCAAAAGCAGGAGGTTGAGAGTAGCCTGGAGTCTAAAATTACCTTAATTACTGAAAGGTATAAGCAGGCGGATAGTATCAAAGTTGGTTATGTTAAATATCTCATAGAACAAAAGAATGAGAAGTTTTATTCCGCCAGGATTTTTTTTTATAGGGATAAAAGGTTAGTTACGATATGGCTTTTTGAGAATTTTATAAATGAGAAACGAAATTTGAATTCTGAGATAGAGTGTATTTTAAATTCTTTAGCCTTTCAATAAGGATTATTTAATTCATAACCTCGTTATAAAGAGCCAATTTATCTTTATAACGAGGTCTTTTTATGTATAGTTTATTTCCTACAACTCCATCTTATGCAACCCCGGGTCATTCGGGTCCCATTGATTCTTTTTCATTATCCCTTCCAGGTAAGCGATCTCATCGGGCATATTGGCCGACATGCCCAATTGATTGATCACAGACCAGCAATTGAGCACCCCCTCTTTATACCAGGGCATTTCTTTGGTCAGGTTGTATAATTTCGCCAGTCCTTTCAGGGTTTCTTTTTGTTGTAATAGATAATAAGAAAATTGCGCCCTGAAATGCGGACTGTAATAAAACTCATCATTGGCCCAATTCCAGGTATCCATATTGGTATCGGGATGGTGTTTTAACCAGGCGATGGTATAAATGGCCGATGGTAAAATGTCGCCATTAAATCCAACCAGATGCGCAAACGACATGGTAATGTTTTCCTTGGATTGTGGCATGCGCGCTTTAAGTACCTCATTGTATATTTCATGTGCCTGATCAAACTGACACATTTCATGCAATGCATCTGCCAGCGCAATTTTAGCCCGAATGTGACCGCCATCCAATTCCAATGCCTTACGTGCCTGGCTTTCAGCCTGGTTATAATTGGTTAAGATCACATAGGCTTTTGCGGTAGCGGCAAAAAAATCAGGACTGCTCAGGTCTGATAGTTGCACATGTTCCTCGGCAATTTTAAGGGCATGTTCAGGATAACGGTCATCTACAAACCGTTCAATAACCTGCCAAAGGTGCAGATCACGGCCCATTATCTCATCCAGGATCTTATAAATAATTCCCCGGCGGTCTGGCAATGATTGCACAGTTTGCCACTCGGCAAATTGCTCGGGAAAAGATTCGGCAAACGTCATTACCGCATCGGTTTCTTTATTGCGCATTTTCAGGTCCACATCGATACCTGGTTTACATAAATACCGGGGTATAGTGGACTGAAATTCCATTTCAAATTTCTCTGCGGGTGTAGCAGTTTTTTCTTCCTGCCCAGCGGGTGTGGCCGGTTTTTCCTGTCCGGAAGAAGAATCGGTATCGGCTGATTTATTAAACAGCTTCTTAAAAAAACTCATAGTTATTGGGTTTTCAACCATCAAGATAGATAAAATAATTAAATGGGCCCACCTATGCTAAAGCGTCGGTGGGCGAAGCAGAAGGCCCTCCTACGCCAAGGCTTCGGCGGGCGAGGCAGAGGGCGGAGAGAAAAGGCAAAGGGCAATAGCAGAGAGAATTCAACCTGGCCGAGATGGCTTGCCGCTTATCGCTTACGGCTTAAAGCTTACGGCTTACAGCTGGCTGCTGGTATTTGTCTTAATGACACTTTAATGCCTGCTTCAACTTTCAACTTAAAACTTTGAACTTTCAACTTTAGTCTTTCAACTTAAAACTTTGAACAAAGAACTTGCAACTAGGTCGTATCTTGCTATCGTCTTAATACCCATATATCCATTTCTATGCACCTGAAATCATTGCTTCGTTTTTCCTTTTTATTAACGGTTGTTAGTCCTTTTTCCAAAACCCATGCACAAAATCAGCCCCTGCGCTTATGGTATCAGCAACCCGCTGCTGCCTGGACGGATGCCCTGCCGCTTGGCAATGGCCGCCTGGGTGCTATGGTTTTTGGTGGAGTGGGGGAGGAGCACCTGCAACTGAATGAGGAAACCTTGTGGAGCGGCCGGCCGCGTTCCTATTCCCATCCCGGTGCGGCGCAATACCTGCAGCCAATGCGGCAACTGCTGGCGGAAGGAAAACAGGCGGAAGCAGAAGCAATGGGGGAGAAGTATTTTATGGGCCTGAAAGACCCTGACGACAGCGCCTACCAATTACAAAAAGACGCCTGGTTCAAATCTGTACGTATGCAAACCGAACCGGCGGCTGTTACCTATAACGACAACAACTGGCCAACCATGCAATTGCCCACACCCGAAGGGTGGGAGCGTGTTGGGCTGGAAGGTACCGATGGTTCTTTATGGTTCCGTACAACCTTTAACGTACCGGCAAAATGGCTGGGCAAGAACCTGGTGCTCGATCTCGGCCGCATTCGCGATATGGATTTTACCTATGTGAATGGGCAATTGGTGGGACATGATGAAGGCATCAGTAAAAAAAGAAAATATACCATTCCTGCTTCGGCATTAAAAGAAGGAAAGAATACAGTAGCCATCCAGGTGATCAATTTCTTTGATAAGGGTGGTTTTACCGGGGTAAAAGGCACGGCCAAAACATTGGTGGTATATCCCGAAGGCGGTGATGTGGATACAGTTTCATTGGGCAATACCTGGAAATATTTTATTCAGAACGATACACCACCGGCATTGCCCCGCTATGAAGCAGATTACCTGCCTTTTGGCGATCTGTATTTCCGTTTTGCGCATGGCAATAACAGCACCAATTACAAACGGTCGCTCGAATTGGACAGCGCCATCTCCCGCATTTCCTATACAGTAAATGGTGTTTCTTACAACCGCGAATATTTTATCAGCGCCCCGCATCAAAGTGTGGTAATGCATTTAACTGCCAGTAAACCCGGTGCGCTTTCTTTACAGGCGGTGCTGAATACACCTCATAAGAAATATGTAATAAAGAAAGTTGATGATCATACGCTTTCGTTGTCATTGGAAGTAAGCAATGGCGTGTTAAAAGCAGTAGGTTATTTATATGCTACAGCAACAGGTGGCAAACTAACGGTGAGCGACACAGCCATCAACCTGCAGCAGGCTACCGAAGCTGACTTTTACCTGGTAGCTGCCACCAGTTTCAAAAATTATAAAGATGTGTCGGGTGATCCCGTGGCGGCCTGTAATGCCGCCCTGGCCGGGGTGAAAGGTGTTCCTTATAACACCATAAAAGCAGCGCATTTGAAAGAATACCGCCAGCTGTTTGCAACTTTTAGTTTTACTGTTCCCGCTGGTAAGAATACAACATTACCAACAAATGAACGTATTCGCCAGTTCAATATGAAGGATGATGCCACGCTGGTGCCTTTGTTTTTGATGTACAGCCGGTACCTGTTGATCTCTTCTTCCCGCCCTGGTACGCAGCCTGCTAACCTGCAGGGGATCTGGAACGATCTGTTGACTCCCCCCTGGGGCAGTAAGTATACGACCAACATCAACCTGGAAATGAATTACTGGACTGCCGAAGTGTTGAATCTCTCCACTTGTACGCAGCCTTTGTTTCAAATGATAAACGAGCTGGCCGTAACCGGATATCAAACGGCTAAAGACCATTACGATGCGCCGGGTTGGGTGCTGCATCACAATACCGATCTGTGGCGGGGCACGGCGCCTATCAATGCGAGTAACCATGGTATTTGGGTTACCGGCGCCGCCTGGTTAACACTTCATATTTGGGAGCATTTCCTGTATACCCAGGATACGGCTTTCCTGCGTGCACAATATGCCAATCTGCAGGGGGCAGCGCAGTTCTTCGAAAAGTTCCTGGTAAAAGATCCCAAAACCGGGTATTTGATCAGCACCCCTTCCAATTCACCGGAGCACGGCGGACTGGTAGCTGGCCCAACCATGGACCACCAGATCATCAGGGAGTTGTTCCGGAATTGCAGTGCAGCAGCTGCGGTACTTAAAACCGATGCTGCTTTTGCTGAAAGATTGAAAACGCTGATCCCGCAAATTGCGCCTAACAAGATCGGCAAACACAATCAATTGCAGGAGTGGATGGAAGACGTGGACGATATAAAAGACGAGCACCGCCATATTTCTCATTTATGGGGCGTATTCCCCGGTTCGGATATAACCTGGAAAGATTCAGCTATGATGAAAGCGGCTCGCCAGTCATTGATCTATCGCGGCGATGGAGGCACCGGCTGGAGCCTTGCCTGGAAAGTGAATGTATGGGCACGATTCAAAGAAGGGGATCACGCTTTGTTGATGATCAAAAACCTGTTCACGCCAGCCATCGATGACAATGGCCGGGAAAGAGGCGGCGTATATAATAACTTATTCGATGCACATCCACCCTTCCAGATCGATGGTAATTTTGGCGGCTCTTCGGGTATTGCAGAAATGATCATTCAAAGCCATACTGGTGTTATTGAATTATTACCGGCGCTGCCTACCGAATTACCCGATGGGGAAGTGAAAGGCATTTGTGCCCGGGGTGGTTTTGTACTGGACATAACCTGGAAACAGGGCAAACTACAACAGGTAAAACTGGTTTCTAAAAATGGCAATCCATGCCGATTGAAATACGGAGCAAAGGAAATAGAGCTGGCAACAAAAAAGAATGGTACTTATACGTTTAATGGAAGTTTGAATCGGTAATGGTGAAACCCAAAATGAATATGATGCTTTGTAAAATAAAGAGTCTTCTTGTTTTAGTTGGTGTTTTGTGTTTTTTTAATGCGTCTGCGCAGGTACGGAGTGATGTGTCATTGAATAACAACTGGCAATCCATAGCCAACGATACCAATCAGCGTGCGTATGACGGGTTTGAAAACCCTTCCTACAATACGGCAACCTGGCAACCGGTAACTGTGCCCCATAACTGGGATGCCTATGAAGGCTATCGCCGGTTGTTGCATGGCAACCGCCATGGCTATGCCTGGTATCGAAGAACATTTACCGTAGTTCATAAAGAAAAAGGCAAAAGATATTTTTTATGGTTCGAAGGGGTAAGTTCATTTGCTACTGTATGGGTGAATGGCAAAAAAGCAGGTGAACATGCCGGTGGCAGAACCACTTTTACTTTAGATATTACCGATCTGCTCATTGATAATAACAAACCCAATTTGTTGGCCGTGCGTGCCGATCACCCGGCGAATATTCAAACCCTGCCCTGGGTATGTGGCGGCTGTTCCGATGAACGTGGTTTTAGTGAGGGTTCGCAACCCATGGGTATTTTTCGTCCGGTGCATTTGATCACCACCAGTGAAGTTCGGGTAGAACCGTTTGGGGTACATATCTGGAACGATACGGCCGTGTCTGAAAAATCGGCCCAATTGCACCTGGCAACTACGGTTAAGAATTATAGCAGTAAACCGGTTACCATCACCATCATCCAACGCCTGTTGAACAAGGCGAAACAGGTGGTGGTTACTACAACTACTAACAGTACCCTGCAACCGGGTGCTGTAGCAGAAACGCCGCAGCAGTTGCCGGTGATAAAAACACCGCACCTGTGGTCATTGAGCGATCCCTATTGTTATACGCTGGTTACGGAAGTGCTGCAAAATGGTCAGGTGACCGATGTTGCCGAAACACCTTATGGCATCCGCTGGATCAGCTGGCCCATAGGCAGAAGCGGTTCCAGCAAACAATTCTTCCTGAATGGAAAACCGGTCTTCATCAATGGTATTGCCGAGTACGAGCACCTGATGGGGGGCGGACATGCCTTTAGCGATGCAGAAGTAAGAGCACGGGTACAACAAATAAAAGCAGTCGGCTTCAATGCTTTCCGCGATGCACACCAGCCGCACAACTTACGGTACCAACACCTGCTCGATAGTATGGGGTTGCTTTGGTGGACGCAATTGTCGGCCCACGTTTGGTACAACACACCCGAGTTTAAAAATAACTTTAAAACATTATTGAAAGAGTGGGTAATAGAACGCCGCAACAGTCCTTCCCTGGTGTTGTGGGGGCTGCAGAATGAAAGCAAGATCCCGGAAGATTTTGCGCGGGAATGCACGCAGTTGATCCGTGAACTGGACCCCACTGCAAGTTCCCAGCGAAAAGTGACCACCTGCAATGGCGGTGAAGGAACTGATTGGGATGTGCCCCAGAACTGGACGGGCACCTATGGCGGCAATCCGGCTGCTTATGGCAGCGATGTTATTCGTCAGCAGTTGATCGGTGAGTATGGCGCCTGGCGCACCCTTGATTTACATACAGAGGGCGGCTTTGTGCAGAACGGAACACTGAGTGAAGATCGCATGACCCAGCTGATGGAAACGAAAGTGCGGTTGGCCGAATCAGTGAAGGACAGTACCTGTGGTCAATTCTTCTGGATCTATACCTCGCACGATAACCCCGGCCGGGTGCAGAGTGGGGAAGGGCTCCGTGAGCTCGATCGCATTGGCCCAGTGAATTACAAAGGCCTGTTAACACCCTGGGAAGAACCGCTGGATGCATTTTATATGTACCGCGCCAATTACGCGCCAAAAGAAACCTCGCCCATGGTGTACATTGTTTCGCACACCTGGCCCGGCCGCTGGACAACTCCAGGTAAGAAGGACGGCATTGTAGTGTACTCCAATTGCGACGAAGTAGAGTTGTACAATGATATATTAAGCGTTCCCTTAGGCAAACGCAAGCGAAATGGTATCGGTACCCATTTTCAGTGGGATGGGGTTGATATAAAATACAATGTATTGTATGCGGTAGGTTTGGTGAATGGAAGGATGGTGACGACAGATTATATTGTGTTGCAACATTTGCCGCAGGCGCCGGGTTTTAAAATGTTTTATCCTGTTCCTCGTCCCTATATAAAGGATAATGCGCCCAGACCACCAGGCCCAAACTATTTATACCGCGTAAACTGTGGCGGTCCCGATTACAAGGACAGCGAGGGTAATACCTGGCTGGCCGATCGTGAGAAAAAGTCGAATAATACCTGGGGTTCTGTTTCCTGGACAAAACAATTCCCGGGCATGCCGGCATTCTATGCCAGCCAACGACAGACGTACGATCCCATTAAAGGAACAGCCGACTGGCCATTGTATCAAACCTTCCGTTATGGATTACAACAATTGCGTTATGAATTTCCGGTACCTGACGGCGACTACACCGTAGAGTTGTATTTTACGGAACCGTGGTGGGGAACCGGTGACGGTTTGAATTGCAAAGGCTGGCGCCTATTTGATGTAGCTGTCAATAATAAAACAGTTATTAAAAACCTCGATATCTGGGCGGAATCCGGTCATGATTCTGCATTACAAAAAACAGTGAATGTACATGTAACTGGTGGACAGCTGGCTATTTCGTTCCCGCATATTGAAGCGGGCCAGGCCATTATCTCGGCTATTGCCATTGCTACAGACAATCACAAGATAAAGCCTGCAGCGCCTTCGCCTGCTTTGATTGGTAAACTGGAAGTAAAGGATAGTGAAGGGTCTAAAGCGGCAACCGCAAAAACCTGGTTGAATACCGGTGATAAACAATTTACCAATAACGACATTGCGTTTACAGCATTGCCGCCAACCTTATACGGGGCAGAATGGATCCAGCTACCGGAAGGGGCAAAGTCTGGTTCAGCTTCCTTTACCGTTACTGCTGATGCAGATGTTTTCATAGCCATAGACAGCAGCCTGCAAAAACCTGAATGGATGAAAGAATTTGAAGATACAAAGATGGTATTGCAGAATACAAAGGAAGTCTATAAGCTTTTGCGTAAGCGTTTTGCCGCCAACGCTGCGGTGAATGTACAGGAACTTTATACTACAATCGTTACGCCGGTGACTACCCTGCAACCGCCTTTCGATCAAAAAGCCACCACCAGCTATAAAATGGACCAGGCTGTAACATCCGGAGATGGAGTCACCCGACAAACCATAAACAAACGGGAATCGGTGGTGTTTACCAAACCTGCCGGTAGTCAGGTAGATGTTACCATCAATACCGGAGTAGGCGATGTGTATTCACTTACCTTCCGGTATTATAATCCTTCCACAGCCATTCACAAAGCAACCTGGCAGTTGTTACAAGCTGATGGTACGGTACTTAAAACAGAAGCCATGGAGTTTACCAATACACGCGAAGGAAAATGGAATTATTTCACCACTACCAGCGGCTCTATGATCAATGCCGGCAAATACATCGTACGCATAACCGCTACTGATGCCGAAGGGGTGGCGATTGGGGGAGTGGATGTGCAGTAGGGCAAAGGGCAGAAGGCAGAGGGCAGAGGGAAAAGACAATAGGCATGGGCAATGGGGCCCTCTTTGTTTTTAGCATCCCCTCCTGGGAGGGGCAGGGGTGGGTATATTATTTCATGTGTTCATTTCAGCTTATTGAAATTACACTTTACCACATTGAATAGGCAATAGCCGATAGAAATAAAAAACGCTGAACGTTAGATATACGTTCAGCGTTTTTTATTTTAAGGAGATCGGGAAATTCACCGGTACTAAAAGCCATGGTCAATTGTTTTTCATCACGAATCAACTATTTACTTTTACTTAACAATTGTCAATAACACGGCTATCAGTTGAAATAACACGGCTATTGTCAAAACAGCACACTTATCAAATAATGTTGAATTTTTAAATGAGAACATTATCTTTAATGTGCCTATAGAATACCTGATTTGCAAAATGCTAAGCTTGCTAATATGTGCCACAAACCATTCGTTATCCTGATTTGTAATGATTATCTCCCATTTTTCCCAGTCCGTACACAGGATAGCCCGCCGGGATAGCTGAAATTGTTGATTTTCCTACTTCATTTATCGCAGCCAATTAATAGTCGCTTACGCGAAGGGGATGACTATGTTCCTAATCCTTTCGTTAGCTGCTGGTCTGTTCACGAAATCATTATACCCTAACCAGGCAACGTAAATATGTTTATGAAAAAGATATATCTTTTCCGGGTCCTTATTTTCCTGCTTTCTATAACAAACCGTTTATTTGCGCAGGACCTGCCAAAAATTATTCCCCCTGATCCTATTGCTATGCAATATCAGAAGTACGGTGATTATCCGGTGAGTAATTTTACAGGGGTGCCTGATATCATCATTCCGTTATACTCGATCAAGGAAGGCGATTTAGAGGTGCCCATATCATTAAGTTACCATGCTTCCGGCATAAAACCTACCGACCCAAATGGAATGGTGGGTGCCGGCTGGGTACTCAACACGGGGGGCATCATCACCCGCACACAATTAAAGTCCTCTGATGAGTCCGCTTTATGGCCTGACTACTATGGCTGGCCCACAGAAGAACATGTAAACCATATATTGACTTTTGACCGGAATAATTCAGATTCGTTGATGTATTTATCCTGGGCCGCCCAGGGCAATACCATGCCCGATATCTTCTCCTATAATTTTCTGGGAAATACGGGAAAATTTATATTTAGAAACTTCCATCCAATAAATTATAATGAAGAGTGCCTGTTGTTCGACTATAAACCCCTTTCAATAAAAGGCGAGCGCACAGATGGCCATCTGGCCGGTTTTGATGTCATCGATGAAAAAGGGCTGAAATATGCATTTAATTACCCTGGCTCAGGTGGTGTTGGAAGTGGGTCAACGGCCTGGCTTTTAAATACCTTGACTTCTGCTACAGATCCGGCGAATGTAATCGCTTATACTTATAGACCCGGTTATTCTGAAACCGTACGCAGATGGGCTGATACTTATACAAGAGACGATAATGCCAGTACACTTACGGTGACACGGGGAAATTGTGGTGGATCGTGGCCTATTGCTTCTTTCGCCAATTATTATGAAGATCCTGATGTTTTTGAAAGTTATCCACTTGAAACAGCAACCATGGATGCCCCTGCTGTAATATCATTCCGGAGTGGAGAGGTCAGGTTTAGCTACGACGGGACAACAAAGAGATTGTCGCGTATGGAAGTGTATGATAAGTCAAATAATCTGATAAAAAGAATTGATTTTACCATAAATCAAACTTCATGGACTACAAGAGCTTTTCTGAAGGAAATAAAATTTTATGACGCTACAGGGGCTTACCTTAATAAGTATGCGTTCAATTATAATAGTGAATCGTCTCAGCAGTTCGCTACCAATAAAGTCGGAGTGGATTTCTGGGGCTATTACAACGGCAATAATAGCATGCCATTGATCCCTACGTTCAAGTTTGAGTTTTACGGCTATGCCGGTAGTTTCATGAGTGTTGTAGGTACAAACGACCGCCAGACTTCCGAAGAACTAATGAAAATATATACGTTGGAGGAGATCATATACCCTACCGGTGGTAAAACTGATTTTGAATTTGAGGCCAATAAGATCGATCGTGTGGGTATTATTCCAAATTACTATACATTAGACGTAGGTGGTTTGAGAATAAAACGAAAATTAAATTATACGGCCGATGGTAAACTGGCAGAGGTAAAAGAGTATGAATATAGTGGTGCACAAATGGATGTGCTGCCTACAAAAGAATACTTTTCTTCATCGCAGTATGGCGGCGTGGTGGCTTTTCATGGTTTTGAAATGTTCCGCCGCGTATATGTTACCAGCGACCCTACAGTAGATATTGCCCCGCATGGCAGCCCGGTGGTGTATACGACCGTAAAAGAACATACCATGGGCGCGGACTACAAAACCGGCGTGCCCTATGCTACCACTGAATACGGGTACGACTACAAACCTTATACGTATGCTTTTTCCACCACCAACGGACCCACTAACGACGGTAACTATCCAATCTACCGGGCATATCAAAACGTGTATGAGGCGCATAATGATGGTAAGTTGACATACATTAGTAAATATGGACCGAATAATAAAGTTACGAGTACCTACTACGAATATGAGGAGATCCCCGGCGAGTCGGTGCGGGGTTTTTATGGGGAGGATTTTGCATTTTGGATACCGGATCCCTGCCCGTGTGATGAATATGGGGCTTGTTCAGGAAATCCTGATGATACCTGGCCGCGCAGCTCAGGTGTCTGGTCTGCCTGGAACTTTGGTGATGTAGTGTTCAATAGCAGCCGCAAACGGCTGATCAGTGAAACTACCGTTGATAATGTGCAGATACAAACAGATTACGTGTATGATAATCCCATACATGAACAGCCTACCAAAAAGATAGTACAGAACAGTAAGAGTGAAACCATTACAACCACCTATACCTACCCGCATGATTATCCTTCCCAGGAACCATATGCCAGTATGATCAGCCGGCATATCTGGTCGCCGGTGATAGAAGAAAAAACAACCAAAGCGGGCATTTTTGACCCTTTACAAATAGTAAAAACAAATTTTGCATCCTGGAATGGCATGATCCTGCCGCAATCGGTTGAAACCAAAGTGCAAAAAAATGCGCAGGAAGAACGCACCCGGTTCGATTCGTATGATGACCGGGGTAATGTTACCACCGTGTCAAAAACAAACGATGTTAAAATGTCGTACGTGTGGGGTTATAATAAAACGATGCCTATTGCTGAAGTAACCAATGCTTCTGCTGACCAAATCGCCTATACTTCTTTTGAAGACCTGGAATATGGTGGCTGGTCATTGAAGCCAGGCAGCTACTGCCCCTGGTATAACGATGTTACGGGTAGAAGGATTTGCGTTGGCGGGGTAACTAAAACAGTACCTGCCGGTAGCTACGTTGTTACCTTATGGGCAAATGGTAATTGTACCGTGAATGGTTTGGCCGGTACCCAGCTGGCGGTAAGTAAACGTATTGGCAGTTGGCGTTTATTGGAATGGAAGCTGGACAATGTGAGCGCTGTTGACATTAACGGCGATTATATTGATGAGGTACGGCTGTACCCGGCGGATGCCCAAATGGTAACCTATACCTACGATCCGCTTATTGGAATGACCGCCAAAACAGATGTCAATAACCGCATCAGTTACTTTGAATATGATGCTGCCGGACGCTTGCTGCATATAAAGGACGATGCGTATAACATTCTAAAAAAATACCAGTACGCTTATCAGGATAATAGTGAGAATGCCGACCAAAGCCGCGTTCCGCAATGGCAATACACCGGTGGTTTTAAGTACACCTATTGCCAGCAAAATCCACTCTTTATTACAGATAAGCTGTTGGAAGAGGTTGATGCCAACCCCAATAGCACTACTTATGGCACAAATCGTTATATAATAAATACCGGTAATATACCCGATCAGAGTGCGCTTGAATGGCAGTACACAGATAACTATATGTGTGAAGAAGTAGATGGACAGAAAACCGGCCGCCAGTTCCGGGAACAGAAAAATGTGAATCCCTGTTCCTTGAAATATAACAATACCCGGTGGGCGGTTTTCTCCACTAATTCGCCCGATTGCAAAAAGCCCGCAATATATACTAATACGGTTGACTTAAGCGAATATTATTATTCGTCATTGTGCGCTGACGGCTATGCGCCCCTGCCTGTTTATGTATCTATGCCGCCCGGTAAGTTTACTTCTACCATATCTTACGATGATGTACTGGTTCAGGCATCTAACTATGCACATAGCATTGCCGATCAAACCGGTCAATGTGAATTGCAGCCTATACAGGTGAGTTTTGCAAATAACTCATCTGAGCAAGGTGAAAAATTTGAGATAATTATGCGGCAGGTTAATAATACAGACATCAATTATGATTTTAAAGATGTGGACTATTATCAAAACCTGGAAATACTGCCCGGTACTTATGAAATGTGGATCTATCCCAAGTCGTGGAGTATATTTTTCCCGGTGTCCTATGTTTATTACCTGGGCTGTAATGATGAGTTAGTTGGCGGTGAGGTTTATATAAATAGGGTGACGTTTAGCACTGACTGTAATACCATCACTATTTTATAAATACTGATTTTTAAAAGCAATAAAAACAAATAAACCCTATCGTATGAATATAAATGTCGGCCGCATTGTTTTGGTGGTGACCTGTACGCTAACAAGCGCAATAGGGTCAGCTCAGGACGCTACACCATATATGCCTGATAGTTACATACCTGCTCCGAATAACTATATCCGCACCTGGGACGCCAAAATGCCCATGACAGATCCGTCTGCAATGACTGTACGGCCGTTGCGCGACGTGTTGCAAACTACGCAATACGTAGATGGACTTGGTCGCCCCCTGCAGACGGTGATAAAACAGGGGTCCTGGAAAGAAGGAACGAATGAACCTAAAGATCTGGTTACTCCTGTGGATTACGATGAGTTTGGAAGGGAGTCCAGAAAATATATGCCATATGTATCAACGGAAACAAATGGCTTTTTAAAGTTTGCACCCTTTAATGAACAGGCAAATTTCTACAGCGGCAGCATTAGTCCCGTTAACGGACAGGGAGAATTGTATTATTATAGTAAGACAGAGTTCGAGCCTTCACCATTAAACCGGGTACAACGAACTTATGCACCGGGTAATAGTTGGGTGCACGATGGCAAGGGGGCAAAGATCAATTACTGGACGAATACGGCTATCGATGATGTTAAAAAATGGAATGTAACTGATGTGACCGGTGGGTTTGGGACCTACGCTGTATCGGGGGCATATATGGCCAATGAGTTGCGTAAAACCGCTACCGAAGATGAGAATGGTAAACAGGTTATAGAGTTTAAAGACAAGAACGGCAATGTGATCTTAAAGAAAGTACAGTTACTGGAAACTGTAAACGGTGTAGCGGTAAAAGATGATGGTGCAGGTAAAGGATACGATGGCTGGCTGAGTACTTATTATATTTATGATGACCTGAATTTACTGCGTGCGGTGATACAGCCCAAGGGAGTTGAGTTGTGGCGGCAGGGTGGGGCCGGTAATACCCTGAGTACAGATATCTTAAATGAACTGTGTTTCCGGTATGAATATGATGCGCGTAAGCGAATGACCCGTAAAAAAGTACCCGGGGCAGGCGAGGTCTATATGATCTATGATGTACGTGACCGGCTGGTTTTTGCGCAGGATGCCAAATTGCAGGCGACCAATAAATGGATGACCACACTGTACGACAAACTTAACCGGCCTGTTATTACCGGTCTAACCACCTGGACGGGTACAATTGCGGGTTTGCAGGATTACGTCAACAATAATACCCAGGAGTCACCTGTTGAAGGTATGTTGGTTTGGGGCAATCCAATTCCAGGCGGTGCTGCATTTGAGCTGCTGAGTAAAACCGGTTATGATACCTATACTACCATTCCGGCAGGAAGTGGTTTGAATGGGACCATCGATAATGCGTATACCGGTAGTGACTATTTGAATACAGCCTATGGTAGTTTTCCTTATCCCGAACCGGTGACCCAAAACGGTCGAACCCGTGGAATGGTCACCTGGACGCAGACCAATGTGCTGGGCACTAATCAATATCTGTACGCGGTAAACATTTATGATGACAAAGGAAGGGTGGTACAGGTAAAAAGTACAAATAATACCAATGGGGTCGATATTGTAACTACTCAATATAACTTTAGTGGCCAGCAGTTGGTGGCCGTACAAAAGCAGGAGAAAGGGGGAGCTTCCAATCCACAAACCCATATCATAGTTACTAAGAACATATACAATGACCTGGGCCAGATTACATCGGTAACCAAAAAGATCAGCAGCATGATCAATGGAGTAGCCGTAAACAAACCCGAAATAGAAATTCTGAATAACAAGTATGATGCATTGGGGCAATTAATGGAAAAAAACGTTGGTAAGAAAAAAATAAACAGCGTTGACTATTCCATTGAACCACTGCAAAAACTCACCTATGATTATAACATTCGTGGCTGGTTATTGGGTATAAACCGAAATTATTTGTCAACCGAAGGACAAACAACAGACGGTACCCTATTCGGTTTTGAGTTGGGATATGATAAAACCGCCAATAAAGCCGGTGAGCTATTTAAAAAGGGAGCATACAATGGCAATATCACGGGTATGTTATGGAAAAGTGATGGCGATGATATCCGGCGTAAGTATGATTTTATTTATGATAATGCCAACCGGTTGCTGGAGGCTGATTTTACGCAACAAAATGCGGAAGACCATCTGTGGAACAACAGCAAAGTTGATTTTACCGTGAAGATGGGCGATGGTACGCTTGATCCCACAAAAGCCTATGATTTCAATGGCAATATCCTTCGTATGCAGCAGTCGGGCTTGAAAATAACCGGTAGCGCACCGATCGATAACCTTACCTATCATTACTATAAAGGAGAATTAAGTAATAAGCTCATGACCGTAAGTGATGATAAAGGAAGCGGGTTGGGCGACTTTAATGATAAAAATAATACGATAGGTGTCAATGACTACGGCTACGACGCCAATGGAAATATGGTAACGGACCTTAATAAAGGGATAGGGGATGCTTCACTTAACCCAGGCGATAATATGAGCACTCCCGGGCCGATTACCTATAATCACCTGAATCTGCCCGCTACCATTGCTGTAAAGGGCGACAATGGTGTTGATAAAGGGGTTATTAGTTATACCTATGATGCGGCCGGAAACAAGCTGCAGAAAAAGGTAGTGGAGTACAATGTTTCCACAACCTATAACAATCAGCAATATGTTGGTAACGACACGACCATCACCACCTATTTAGGCGGTGCCGTATATGAAACAAAGTCATATCAGCATATGGACCTGAGCAGTCTGGCTTACACCGATAAGTTGCTGTTTATATCGCATGAAGAGGGACGAATGAGATATGTGCCTGCTGACAGTGCAATACTTGCACACTTTGAGTACGACTACTTTTTAAAAGATCATTTGGGTAACGTACGGATGGTGCTCACCGAACAAAATGACCAGCACAATTATGTGGCTACTATGGAGTCCCGCGCCCGTGCCCAGGAGAATCAGTTGTTCGATAACCTGGATGCAAGTCAGTATTCGGCGAGATTAGCTGGTTTTCCAGGTGGTGGGGCCGTGGATCCTAATACGCTGGTCGCCCGTGTGAATGGAAGCACGCAGAAGAAAGGACCGGGCATTGTGTTGAAAGTAATGGCAGGCGATGTGGTTGATGTAGCCGTAAGGTCGTTGTACCACAGTGGGACTACTCAACCAACCGTAGACCTGTTCAATGATGTCCTTGCCTCACTGGCCGGTGGTATTGTATCGGCTTCCGGAGTGGCGAAAGGAACTCTGGCCGATTTAAGTGATCCGGTTAACAGTCCGCTGAAGGGTGCGCTGACAGGGTTCCGCCAGAATAATAACAATGACCTGCCCGGAAAACCCAAAGCTTATCTTAACTGGATTTTGGTGGATGAGCAGTTCAAATATGTAAGTACCTTTCCGCAAAGTGGCGCTATGCCTGTGGGTGCCGAGGAAACGGTTACTACGCTGGGACAAAGCGGTATCAACATCACTAAGAACGGATATTTGTATATTTACGTGAGCAATGAGACGGAGAATTGGAGTGTGTACTTTGACGATCTGGCGGTAACGCATCATACGGGGCCATTAATGGAGGAAACGCATTACTATCCGTTTGGGTTAACGATGGCGGGGATAAGTTCGAAGGCAGTGGGAAGCCTGGAGAATAAATATAAATACAATGGCAAGGAGAAACAGGATAAAGAGTTCAGTGATGGCGGTGGATTGGAATGGTACGACTATGGGGCGAGGATGTATGATGCGCAGATAGGAAGGTGGAATGTGGTGGATCCTTTGGCTGATACAATGCGTAGGTTTTCGCCATACAATTACTGTTTTGACAATCCGATCAGATTTGTTGATCCTGATGGAATGGAAGTTGAGTCAATACACATTGATCCATCAGGAAAAGTTTTAAACAATATCAATGACGGGGATAACAGTGTATTTGTGCACGCAGCTGGGACTACAACAAACGATGTAGAAAAAAAATATACCCAAAGTGATCATAGTGCAGGCGGCCAAAAGATCGGTGAAATTGGTGGAACTATTCGGGCAGATGGAATTATTAAAAATATCCTTGCTCAGAATGGTAAGTATGCTGATGCGATGAGTTTGGAATTGTGGGCTAATACGGTAAAAAAAGGGGGGGACTGGGATTATAAAGACAATGAAAAAACCATATTTGGTATAGCCTGGAAACATGATGTGGATGATCATACAGCGAACAGTTCAAAAGAAACTAAATTTATGTATGGAGATTATTCTATGAACGCTGCTGACTTTGGTAATTATAATGCCGGATTTACAGGGCGGCATGCGGAAATTGGAAGTTTAATTCAATACGAAGGTGCAGGCCTTGTTGAAATGATTAAAAACGGGCAGTATTTGAAGATGCTGTTCCCCGGTACATATTTATGGCCACCTTTTGGCGACAAAGAAAGGGATTACAACTGGAATAGAACTGGAATACGGGATGCTAAAAATAGTATTACCCAACCCTTCCGTGGAATTAACATTTCTAACAGTATGCATTATCGTTTATGGTAAAACATATTAATTGCAGGAGGCAGGGATGGGCAATAACTGCAGTAATCATTCTTTTTGGGGTGATTTTAATTATTAGCTGCATTGATAAGAAAAGCAAAAAGGAATTATTTGTTAAGAGATCTGTTTGTAATAATATTTGGCGGGAAAAATATTTAGTTTCTTCAGGAGGAGCCCATTCTGCCGAGTTGTATTCTGACTATATCACAGACTCTGTTAATTTTAGAGTTTATATAGGAAGCCATGATGAATATGGTGGTTTTGATTATAATTGTAATGGCGATTCCTTGTTTGTTAGAAAGGTTATGAATAACGACGATGGAAGTGCCTCAATTATTGATAGCTCAATTTTTCGTTTGTCCGTGTTACGGAAAGAACACAAATTCGAGTAAGCTTTTGAATTAGGATCGATTTACAATATGGTTCTTAAGGCCGCCCTTCGGAGCAGTTTTTTCTCACCCTTCCTTGGTGCAAGCGTTCGCTTGTGTCATTGAGTTATTAAGCTGTTTATTTATTTGAATCTTGTGGTATGAGCCGGAAATAAAAATTTGGGGACAATGGCAATAAAGCCGCGGCGCTCTGAAGTGCCTTTACTATTTTGAAGCTCCGATACCTGATGGTAAATAATAAAGCTGAATTGTATATTTTGGGCGCTCTGGCGCTCATCGGACTGGTTCTATATTTAAAGGGGCAGTCAGAGCTGTGCCTAATTGAAAAGGATGGCGTGTATGTAGTAGGCTATATACCCGAAGCATCGTCTGTAAAAAATGGCGTTTCGTACACCTGTTACTATAAGTATAATAAAGAGAGTTATCGTGCAAATTATAAAGATATAAGAGGCTTAAAGAAAGGCGACCTGATGTTCTTCAGGATCTCTAGCTCTAAACCCTCAGTCTGGAGAGCTCCAGATATACCGGTGCCACCCTGTATAAAACTGGAGAATATGCCTGACACAGGCTGGAAACAATTATCAAAATGTTCTTAAAATAAATACTGTAGGATCGGGATGCTCCGATCCTACATTTGGCATTTGGTCCTGCTACGCTAAAGCTTTGGCGGGCGAAGCAATAAACAATGGGTATTCCAATATAAAGCAAAACGCTGAAGTTTGATTGTACCAACCAGAAAGCAAGGGAAGCTGCACAAAAAAGATACGAGGAAGCAAGACAAACCTTTATTGAACTACTAAAATCAAAGCCTAATAAAACTAAAGAAGATAAAGTAGCGATAGGTAAAGCGGAAACAGCGATGAATTATGCAAGACGAAAAATGGACAACACTGGAGAAAATCATTTACTAAAAAGTAAAAGGGAGCAATTGATATTATTTTATAATATGGGGACATACACTTTTATCATGGATTACCTTAGCGGTACTTATATCAGTCAAATAGAAGCAATAGATAAGGAACTGGCGAGAGATATTTGGATAAAAAAGCTGGAAGTAAAAGAGATTGAATCTTTTACAATACAGGATAAGGAGGAAATTCTTAGAGATAATTTTTCTAATGAAGAAATAACCCCTATTAAGGGAATGAAGAGTGTTTGGTTTTTTATGGTAAAGACAAAAAGCGGAAATGGTTATGTTAATATTATTAAAACCAAACTGTAAAAATGTTCTCTTTGAAGTTCCAGAACCGTGTTATTTTCAACCGATTAGGGATAATTACAAATAAAAAAGGGCTGAGCACTCATTACATGTTCAGCCCTTTTATTATAACTGAATTTTAAACTTAAAAACTCAATAACTAACGAACTTAATAACTGCAAATTAAGACTGAGGCGTCCCTATACTATTTAAATACACCTCCAAATTCGTATACCCCTCCGTAGTAACCGCATTCCCATCCTTCGCATCCTTTGGATTTAAATTATGATCCTTCTCCCAGTTATCAGGCATGCCATCACCATCAGAATCTTTTAAGGGCTTACCTTGTTTGTAAGTGGCCCAGCCGCCAACGGCCTTTGGACTATCAATAATACCGGCTTTACCATATACGCCTTGTCCGGAAGCGATCTTGTGCTGCACTTCATAAATAACACGGATATCGGTAGAATCACGTTGGGGCAAGGTAGCGCCTGCACCTTCCAGTACCGCTTTATAGGCTTCCTTGGCCACCATGTTATTGGAGAGGCGCATTACGGGAAAAACAGTATCGGATTTTGCCATGGCGCGGCTGCCTTCAGGGAGTTCTGACAGATCAACTCCTTTCCAGTTATTTTGGGTGAGTTCTTTGTTGCCTGCCATATAGTTGCCTGCGATAAACCATTCGCCTACACGATTATCAGGATTTTTAGCGTATAAAGCATGCAGGAATTGCAGGGTATCCGCTGTTGCCGGTCCGGGTTGGTAATAATTGTTTACGATATTCACGTGCGAAACACCACCGGGTATTTTTATATCACCTCCATAACAGGCGTTTTTGCTGCCCCAGTTGTAATTGACATTATCCCGGTAATCAACCAGCGCCAGGGTGTCGTGGGCGCGGGCGCCATTGAAACGTACTACGCGGTTGTTTAAATGGGCAAACAGGTTGTGGTGAAAAGAAGCGTTTTGTCCGCCCCAAACGCCGCCGTATGACCGGTGTCCTTTGTGATGCCCTGCTTCATAAAGCCCTTCGCTTACGATACACCATTGAATGGTGATGTTTTTAGTGTCGTAGGCGGCTACCACTTCTTCATTGGCCCAACTGAACGAGCAGTGGTCGATAATAATATCGTGACAGTTTTCTATGTCGAGCCCATACACACCCAGATAATAATTGCTGCCTGGTCTTGACCGGATGTAACGGATAATGATATTGCCCCGGTTACCGCCTTTGCCTGCCCCATTGATGATAAAGGAATTTCCCTTTAAACAAATGCCATCGCCCGGGGCTGTTTGACCGGCAATGGTTACATTCGATCTTTTCAGTACTATTGGGGTGGTGAGGTCAATGATGCCCGATACCTGGAAAACAACGGTAAGTGGTTCATCGGGGTAAGCGGTGAGGGCCTGCCGTAAACTGCCGGGGCCATCGTCGTGTAAATTGGTAACTGCGGTTACCTTGCCACCTCGGCCGCCGGTTGCATATTTGCCATAACCTTCCGCACCCGGGAAGGCAATTGGCTGGGCTTTAGTATTTTTAAATGCTGAAATAGCAAGCAGGGCAATAAGAGTGATTTTTTTAGGGGTCTGGAAGCGTTTTTTCATGACGGCTTATTTTGAGCAGTATTATAGGGTTAAAATTAGTAAATAAGTCTTAGACGCCATGGAAAACAGTCTTCTTGCGATAAATGTATTACGTACGCTTATATCTTTGCAAAAATTGATGGTGGTGCCAACTTTTTAACCAGGTCGCCCATCTACATTAAAACAACGAGAGTGAAAAAAAGCATCGGAGTTATTTTACTGCTGGTAGGTATGCTGTCTGCCCGGGCGCAAACCAATACAACCGTGCCCGATTCGGCAATGCAACGTATTTATGATCAGGTAAAAACCCCTTATAAATACGGACTGGTGGTGGTACCGGCAGATAATGGTAAAAAACTCGACTGCCCGACCGTTTTTCGCAAGGGAAAAAACTGGTTCATGACCTACGTGATCTTTGATGGCCGCGGGTATGAAACCTGGCTCTCGGAAAGTAAAGACCTGCTGCACTGGACAACAAAAGGCCGGTTGATGTCTTTTTCTGGTGATTCTACCTTGTGGGATGCTAATCAGAAAGCCGGTTATATAGCGTTGCAGGATCTGCAGTTTGGCGGCAGCTACCAATGGCAGCCATACAATAAAAAATACTGGATGTCTTATTTCGGTGGCCGCGAAACCGGTTACGAAGCCGGATTGTTATCGCTCGGTATGGCTTATTCGCCAAAAGCCCCTTCAACGCCCCATGAATTTCAACGGCAGGCACAACCCATTTTAACCTCCAAAGACAGCGATGTGCGGTGGTGGGAGAATAAAAAGCAATTCAAGAGTTCTGTTATCTGGGATAAACAAAAAATTACGGGTCACCCTTTTGTAATGTATTATAATGCCAATGGCGATTCTGCGAAAGACAATAAGAAAACCCGTTGGTTCGAACGCATTGGTATGGCCGTGTCTGATGATATGGTGCATTGGAAACGTTACCTGGATGAACCGGTGATGCACCATCCGGTGGGAATTACCGGCGATGCGGTTATTCAACAGATCGGTAATGTATATGTAATGTTTTACTTTGGCGCCTTCTGGCAGGACCGTAAAGGCGCGTTCAACCGCTTTGCCTGCTCGTATGATCTTGTTCACTGGACCGACTGGCAGGGCGCTAACCTCATAGAATCTTCAACTCCCTACGATGAACGTTTTGCCCATAAATCGTTCGTGGTAAAATATAACGGCGTTGTATACCATTTTTACTGCGGTGTGAATAATAAGGATCAAAGAGGTATTGCGGTAGCAACTTCGAAGGATCTTGGTAAAAGTGAAGTAGAGTTTGTAAAGTAATTAGTAAGACCTGTAAGGTGCGCCATCGGAATCTGAACAAGTAAAATGTTTATGCGCTCCTGACAGGTCGTTTCCGAAACAAGACCTGTCAGGTCCAAATACACTTTCTGATCATGCAAGAACCTGTGATGGACCTTACAGGTCTTGCCCTTGTTAAAAGCATCTAAATGAAAAGATTTTTCTATATTCTGGTATTTGCCTTGTTAAGTAGCTACATCGCCTCTGCCCAACGCACAGTCATCGATTTCAACAACAACTGGAAATTCTGGTTGGGCGATACGTCCATTGCCAAAGAACCTGGTTATAGTGATAATGACTGGCGCGCGCTTAACCTGCCGCACGACTGGAGTATAGAAGGGGAGTTCAGTGAAAAAAATCCGGGTACGCCAAACCAGGCAGCCTTGCCAACCGGCATTGGCTGGTACCGCAAAACATTTACTTTGCCCGCAACGGCCGCCCATCAGAATGTATCTATTGAATTTGATGGCGTATACCGAAACAGCGAAGTGTGGGTGAATGGTCATTACCTGGGCAAACGCCCTAATGGCTATATTTCATTCGGCTATGATATCACTCAATATATTGATTCGGGAGCTGCCCAACAGGTAATTGCCGTTAAAGTAGACAATTCGCTGCAGCCCAATTCGCGCTGGTATACCGGCTCGGGCATTTATCGCAGTGTACGGCTGGTGCTGACCAACAAAATAGCCATCGATCAGTGGGGCACTTTTATTACTACTCCTAATATAAGTAGTAGCATTGCTATGGTCCACATTCAGTCAACCATAAACAACAATTCCGGTCAATTAGGGCATGGAAGCCTGAACACTTATATCTATGATGCATCGGGTAAACTGGTAAGCAAAGGCTACGCCTCGTTGCATGGCGCACCAGGCTGGCCAACGGGTAAAGCGGCCTATACTTATACAGCTGCTATCAATAAACCCATATTATGGTCGGTGGAAAATCCTTATTTATACAAAGCGGTAACCAGGGTGTTGGTGAATGGCAAGGTGGTAGATGAATATGCAACGCAGTTTGGTATTCGCTATTTTGATTTTGATGTACAAAAAGGCTTCTCGCTGAATGGCAAACCAATGAAGATTTTGGGGGTATGTATGCACCACGACCTGGGCGCACTGGGTGCTGCTGTAAATGTGCGGGCCATGGAGCGGCAATTACAGATCCTGAAAGATATGGGATGTAATGCTATTCGGACCTCGCATAATCCGCCTGCACCTGAATGGCTTGACTTATGCGATAAAATGGGTTTCCTGGTGATGGATGAAGCGTTTGATATGTGGCACAAGAAGAAGAACAAGTTCGATTACAACATAGATTTTGACCAATGGCATAAACAAGACCTCGAAGATCAGGTAAAAAGAGACCGCAACCATCCTTCGGTGATCATCTGGAGCATTGGTAACGAGATCCGCGAACAGTTCGATAGCACGGGCATTCCGCTTACCAAAGAACTGGTAAGTATTGTAAAAGCACTCGATACCACAAGACCGGTAACATCGGCCCTTACAGAGACGGACACTACCAAGAACTTTATATACCAGGCCAATGCCCTTGACCTGATGGGCATGAATTACAATCAGCAGTTATATCCTGATTTTCTGCAGAAATATCCCGGGAAGAAATTCCTGGCCACAGAAACCATGTCGGCCCTGGCAAGCCGCGGGCATTATGATCTGCCGGCTGATAGTATGCGGTTCTGGCCATTAAAAGGGCAAAAGTTTGTAGAGAATGGCAATCCGGATTATACCGTTTCCGCCTATGACAATGTAGCGGCGTACTGGGGTTCAACCCATGAACAAACCTGGCGGATCATAAAACAGTATGAATTTTTATCAGGATTGTTTGTATGGTCGGGTTTCGATTTCCTGGGAGAACCGGTGCCCTATCCCTGGCCGGCAAGAAGTTCTTACTATGGAATTATAGATCTCGCGGGTTTTCCTAAGGATGCTTACTATATGTATCAAAGTGAATGGACCAGCAAAACTGTTTTGCATTTGCTGCCCCATTGGAACTGGCAATCGGGCAGGGAAGTGGATGTATGGGCTTATTATAATAATGCCGATGAAGTGGAACTGTACCTGAACAACCGCTCATTGGGCATTCGTAAAAAACAACCGCTTGATTTTCACGTACAATGGCGGGTAAAATACGAGCCCGGAACGTTAAAAGCCGTAAGCCGTAAAAATGGCAAAATAGTTAGTACAAAAACTATCAATACTACGGGAGAACCAGCAAAGCTGGAAATCGTGCCAGATAAAAGAATCCTCCATGCCGACGGAAAAGACCTCTCTTTTATAACCGTTCGGATTGTTGATAAAAATGGCAATTTAGTGCCTGCTGCGGACAATAAAATAACCATAGAAATCGTTGGTATGGGCGCTTTAGCCGGAATGGACAATGGCTACCCCGCCAGTATGGAATCGTTTAAAGCTGCTTCCCACAAGGCTTACAACGGTTTATGCCTCGCCATCATTCAATCAAAAGCGGCAGCGGGATCAATTCAGGTGAAATTTACCTCACCAGGTTTACCACCAGTAAATATTGTACTTCAGACACAATAAAATGGTTTAAAAACTGTTTATGGGCAAACCTTAAGGAATAGTAAAATGTTCCATCATTTTAGTGAAACCTTACATTGTTTACCCATTGGGGCACATGTACCTTTATTCAGTTAAAAGGAATAGTAAGCAGATGACAATGCTAATATTGGTTAAGTGGTCCTGATCTGATCCATTGTATTCTGATGAATTTTGAAACGATTGAGCATATGAAGCGTTTTGCTTGCCCGGTCTTCCTTAGTCGCAAAGTTTGATATGGCATTCTTTATCGCCAGCAATTATCAACAGCGCAATATCCGGTCAAATTAATACTCTCCTTGCGAAATCTTTTCAAATCAACAAGACAGGCTTAGATCCCACATTTTGGAATGTACGTTTCCTGGAACCTGATCCATTGAAAATATATACTGTTTATAGAATACATGGCCCGTTATAAACAATCATAAAAGCTAGTAAGAAATAAAACGCATACTTAACTAAAAAGAAAAAGAACTTTCGGCATTGGGCCGATGGTGTATTTTTCGCTATGTCTATGATGAAACGTACAGGAAGTTTATATGTAGCATTGAAGACGCTTACCATGTTAATGATGGTGCTGTCTGTAAGTCTGGTCTCCGCACAAACAACTACCCCCACACAAACAAAAGAAGAGTACAAAGAAGTAATTGCCAAAAGAGCTGACAAGATCGTTGCAGCGTTAGGTAGTACTGATGCTGTCTTTAATAAAAAGGTATCGGAAATTGTAGCTGATCAGTACATCTCGCTGGGTAGTATACACGATGAGCGTAATGCAAAGATCAAAGCCATCAAAACAAAAGATACTGTATTAACGGCTGATGATAAAGCTGCTATTGACAAGCTGACAGCCGACGCCGACAAGCAACTCGAGAAACTGCACACAAAATACCTGGCTAAATTGTCGAAACAATGCACGCCTGAACAGGTGGAAGGCATTAAAAATGGTATGACCTATAACGTATTGAACGTTACCTTAACGGCGTATCATGAGATGTTGCCTAATTTAACCCCCGAGCAAAATAAGCAAATAGTGGATTGGTTAACCGAAGCGCGTGAGCATGCGATGGATGCAGAATCATCTGATAAAAAGCATGCGTGGTTTGGAAAATACAAAGGTCGTATCAACAATTATTTAGCTAAGGCCGGCGTTGATATGAAGCAGGCAGAGAAAGAATGGATGGAACGGATACGCGAGAAGAAGGAAGCTGCCAAACAAGGTAAATAACTAGCATTCACTAAGTATTTCTCAATAGCAACCGGGAACTGTGTTTAAATAACACGATTCCCCTGTATCATTCACTTATAATTGTATGACAGTCTCGTTAAAACCTAAATCATTCACCCGCAAGAAGATTGCAAAAAGTTTTTTTCAGTCCTAAAAACTAATGCTGTATGAATCTGCAACTAACAAAAAAGTTTTCCCTTTCATTATTCCTGCTGTTGGTAATAACAGTAGGGGGCTTTGCCCAGGCGAGATCTGTAACCGGGCAGGTTACCGATCCCGATGGTAAGCCCGTAGCAGGCGTAACCGTAGTTGTTAAAGGAACGGCCGGCAATGTAATTACCGATAAAGAAGGTAGATACAGAGTAATGGCTACTCCTGAACAATCGATCGTGTTTTCGTCTATTGGTTTCAATACCAAGGAAGTAAAAATAGGTGATCACCCTACTGTAGAGGTAAGCCTTACAAGAAGTGATGCTCAGCTCGATGACGTGATCGTGGTAGGTTACGGTTCTCAAAAGAAAGCCCACCTTACCGCAGCCGTTTCAACCATCAAAACAAAAGAAATTGAAGACCTGCCCGTAGGTAACCTCGGCGCTTCACTGGCCGGCCGCGTGTTGGGCTTGTCTGTAAGCGGTGGTACACAACGTCCGGGTACAAGGGCTGTCCTTACAGTACGTAACCCCATCACTGCAACAAAAGACGGTGGTGGTATTCAGCCATTATATGTAATCGATGGTATGATCCAGGTTACTGGCGATGGTAAAAATGATGATACCCAGTTCAACAACCTGGATCCTTCTGAAGTGGAAAGCGTAACAGTGTTGAAAGACGCTGCTGCTGCTATTTATGGATCCAGAGCGGCTACTGGTGTAATTATCGTAACTACAAAACGTGGTAAAAGCGGTGCGCCTAAATTCACATACAGCGGTTCTTATGCTGTGAATGATGAAACATACCGTACCAAAATGTTGAGTGCCTACGACTATGCCAGATATTATAATATCATGAATGGTCCTAACGGGCAAAACTATACCGGAACTTCACCACAGGATTACTTTTTCTCTGATGATGAGTTAGAGCGTTTCAAGACAACCAACTATGATTGGCTCGATCCTGTTTGGAAACAAGGGCACACCCAACGTCACACTGTAGGTGTTAGTGGTGGTAACGACAGAGCTACTTATTTTGCCAATGCCAGCTATTACAAACAAGATGGTAACATTGGTTTCGTTGATTATAAAAAATATACCTTAAGAGCAGGGTCTGATATCACTGTAGCAAGCGGTTTAAAAACCGGTATTACAGTGGCCGGTAACTTCGACGACCTCAACAGAACATTCAATAAGGTGAACAGTGAAGATGTGGATGATGACTACCGGAACCTGTTGGTGGCTCCCCGCTATATTCCTCCTGTTATAAATAATTTACCAGTTAAATTACCCAGTGCTTCAAATGATAAACTGGGTGCTTATAATTTTTATGAACTGAACAGGTTGCGCAATATTACAGAGACCAAGAACAGGACCCTGATGTTGAACCTGTATGCGGAATATGAACTTCCCTGGGTGAAGGGTTTGAAGGCTAAAGTTACTTATGCAAGAAACTTCAATACTTCAAATGGAACACAGGTGGGAACGAAGTATACTTTGTATGATTATAACCTTACCGGAACAAATCAGCATATTTATGATGACGGTGCTACGGTTAAGAGCAGCGCAGTGTATCAAAATGGTAACCGCCTGTACTACTCTGATGTAAACGGAGAAATGGTACAGACGAACTTTTACCTGACGTATGCGCGTACTTTCGGTCGTCATAACATCAGTGCACTGGTAACTGCTGAAAAAGGTGAGGCCTATTCAACAGAGGCGGATGTATGGAAAGCAGACCCTGTATTAAGTACTACCGGTCAGTTCAGTAGTGCGTTTGGCGCCATCGACGCTAAAACATTAGGCTCTGAATCAGGTACATTGGGGTATATCGGTCGTTTAAACTATGCTTTTGCTGATAAATACCTGTTTGAGTTCCTGTTCCGTACAGATGCTTCTACCCACTTTGCTCCTGAAAATTATTGGGGCCGTTTCTACTCACTGAGTGGCGGTTGGGTAATTTCAAATGAAACGTTCTGGAATTCAAATGCAGTGAACTATTTGAAGATTAGAGCTTCATGGGGTTTACTGGGTAAAGATGATACTCAGGCATGGCAATGGCGCCAGCGTTATACTTTCCAGAATGGTAAAGGTCTTGTACTCGGCGGTCAGGATGCTAACGGTACAACAACCGGTATGAAGATGGAAGCTTCGCCCAATCCTGATGCACACTGGAGTAGTGATGATAAAAAGAACCTGGGTATTGATGCCCGTTTCCTGAATAACCGTTTGTCTTTGACCCTTGAGGGTTTCTTCAACCATTCTACACAAATGCTGATCAATAGAACGGCTTCTATTCCGCTTACTGTAGGTGGTACGGTTGCTGCTGAAAACTGGGCTCGTATGAATGCCTTTGGCTACGAGATCGGATTGGGTTACAATGATCGGGTAGGCAGAGACTTTACTTATGGTGCTAATGTTAACTTCGTTTGGTCTGATAACAAATGGTTGCGTGGTGACTTCACTGATATCTCCATGCAGTCTCCCTGGAACCAAAGAAATGGCGGCTCATCTGACGTTGGTCAATGGGGATATGATGTGCTGGGTATGTTCCACAACCAGGATGAAATTGATGCTTATGTAAATAAAGAAGGGATTAAATCTGTAAACCTCGATAAAGACAATCCGGTATTGGCCAAAAACCTGAAACCAGGTATGTTGTACTATCGCGATGTAAGAGGTCCTTTACAGGCAGACGGTACTTTTGCTGCTCCTGATGGCATTATCGACGCAAACGACCAGGTTCAGTTGAGTAAAAAAGCAAGCAACCACTATGGCTTTGGCGTTACTTTAAAAGCAGGTTACAAAGGCATAACACTGGATGCGGTAATAACCGGTTCATTTGGTGGTTGGAATGAAGTTGATGGTACTGCCAGAAAAGCAATGAAGACATCAACCAGACAGAACTATCAAAGCCGTCCTGAAATATGGAACAACATCTATGATCCTGTGTTGAACCCAACCGGAAGCATGCCTAACCCTTACTGGCAGGCAATCAGCCTTGATCCCAGTTCAACTTTCTGGCAAGTCAGCGCTACGCAAGTGGCTTTGAAAAACATAAATCTGGGTTATTCAATTCCTAAAAAGTATGTAGACAGAATACGCCTGAGCAGTGCACGTGTTGTGCTGACTGCGCTGAACCCATTCATTCTGTACAATCCGTACAGCTGGAAAGGACCGGATGGCGCGTATGATATTTATCCCAATTTGAAAACTTATTCATTGGGTGTGAACCTCGGATTTTAATTTAGGAGATTGTAAATCAGTTTTTGAAAACGAAATGCTTGAAAAAAAATGAAGCGAAATTATAAATTAACAATAGTTGCTGCAGCCTTACTGGCGGGCATCATAGGTTGTAAAAAAGATTTTCTGGAGGAAAAGCGTGACCTGGGTGGTGTAAACGAAGAAGTATTCAAAGATTCTTTGGAAGCGCAGGCGTATGTAGATTATATATATGGTCTGTTTCAACCAGCGGCGGGCCAACCGGCTGCCCTTTGGAACATAGCTACCAATAATACACAGTTCGACCAGGTTACTGAGGAATTACCTGGTGAAGTTACCTGGAATAAAGTATGGGCGAACGTATCTTATGTCAATGCGCAGGCCCTGAACTATTTCGGTACGCCTCCCGGCACCAGTATTGCCAACAATACCTGGACCCGCATGAAGCAGATCAATCTGTTCCTGGATAATATCGATAAATATGGTTTGCCTGAAGGGACAAGAACGAGATTGAAAGGGCAAATGTACTACTGGCGCGCATTCCAGTACTTCGACCTGGTTCGTTTGTATGGTGGTGTTCCATTGGTATTACACTCTCAGGCTGCTGTTGCTGCTGCGGATAATCCGGACTTAAAGGTGCCTCGTAGTTCTACAAGCGAAACTTTTACCCAGATCTATGCCGACCTGGATTCGGCAATCACTATGTTGCCTGCAAAATGGGTTGCAACTGATTGGGGTCGCATTACCAGCGTTGGAGCGCTTGCTTTCAAAGGCCGTGTAGCCCTGACTTATGCAAGTCCTTTGTTTAACCGCAACGATGATGGTGCGCTTTGGCAAAAAGCATATGACATCAATAAAGCGGCTAAAGACTTAGCTGATAAAAGTGGATTTGGTTTATACAAGAGCGGCGTAACTACTGATGGTTCGGCTTTTGAGAATGTATTCCTCAAAGAGTTAGACAATCCTGAGGCATTGATCCTGTATGGTTTCAATACCAATACTTCCGACCAAATTGCTAAAGCAAATGGCTGGGAGAATTCCTGCCGGGCTAAAGAATTCCTGGGTGGCGGCTCGCTCAATGCTACCAAGCAAATGATGGATGCCTTCCCTATGAAGGATGGTAAAAAAATCGATGAACCTGGTAACTATATATATGGGCTGGATTCATTCTATAAAGACAGAGATCCACGTTTTTATAAAACCTTTGCCTATAATGGTGCAAAGTGGCCGTATAAAGAAAATCCAAACGCCCGCGTGTGGACCTACAAATGGTATCCAAAATTTCAGGCTAACACTAAGGATACTGTACTGTCTGGTACTACCGAATTAAAAGGTGCAAACAGCAGTGGTGTATATGTTCGCAAAGCCACTTCACCCAACGCGAGCAATAATACCAACGGAAGTTTTGCGCTCAACGGGCTCGATTATATGGAATTGCGTTACACTGAATTATTGCTGAACCTGGCAGAAGCTGCTGTAGGTATCAATAACCTTGGTGATGCAATGACCTACCTGAAAAATATCAGGGAAAGAGCCGGCATCGAGAACAGAGACGGATCTTATGGCCTGTCTGCTGTAAGTGGTCGCGATCCTATGTTTGCAGCTGTATTGAATGAAAGAAAAATAGAGCTGGCTTATGAAGGAAAACGTTTCTGGGACCTGCGCCGCTGGATGTTGTTCAATAATGATTTCGGTACATGTGCCCGCCTTGGGGTAAAACCTTTGGATGGTACCCGCAGAACCGGAATAAAAATTATTGTATATAAAGACAAAGCAGCCGGTACCTTGTACATTGCTGATGCTAAATCAGATCCATTCTCAAGAACCAATTACACAGCAACTTCCGGTGCGCCGATTTTGGACAGAGATAATACAACTACTTATCCTGCAGGCGTGGCGCCAAATCAGGATAGCTTAGTGAATTACCTGTACAGAAATTATTTTGTAGTAAAAGAAAAAGACGATCTGGAATCAACAGCACAGCCTAACACGATCTGGAATTTCAAATGGTACAATGAGTATTATTTCTTTGGCCTTAACCAGGCAATAATCAATAACTCTCCTTACCTCGAGCAAACAAAAGGTTGGGACGGGTTATATGGACCAGGAACTTTCGATCCGCTTAAATTTTAAATATACAATCAGAGGGCATTCTTGGAATGCCCTCTTTTGTTTTAATCCTATCCTATTCGATGTTCTTTTACACGAAGGAGATTGGAACAAAAGGGTGTTAAAATGCTATATTATTTTTAGTAAGTGCAACTTTTAGATAGCAACTTACCGTCTACAAGCAGGGAGGATGAATAATCCTCCCTGTAGTTTTTTAAGAATAATTGTAAATTGTACCTTTTAAAACTCCCGGCTTAACTTTGGCAACCATGGTTAGGGGAGGCCCGAAAGAAGACCGACAATACAACGTACCTTATTCGGCTATAAAACACACCATGATTTGAAAATTGTTAATGATGAAAATGAAAAAATTTCGCAACCTTCTTTTAGTTTCCGCTGTGGGATTGGCACAGCCGGTATTTGCTCAGTACCCAAAAATTCCTCAGGCTACACAGCGGTGGGCAGATTCATTGATGAGCGCAGAACGCAAACGGTCTGATGAGGCCTGGGACAAAGCATTACCCATTATTGAAAAAGAGGCAAGAGAGGGTAAACCTTATATTCCCTGGGCGGCTCGTCCTTATGATTTGCCCCAGGCAAATATTGTGGCTTTCCCCGGTGCTGAAGGCGGTGGCGCTTACAGCTTCGGCGGTCGTGGTGGTAAAGTGATTGTGGTAACCAGCCTCGAAGACAGAGGCCCCGGTACCTTCCGCGAAGCCTGCGAAACAGGTGGCGCCCGTATCATAGTGTTCAATGTTGCAGGTATCATTCACCTGACAACACCAGTTATTATCCGTGCTCCCTATATTACCATCGAAGGCCAGAGTGCTCCCGGCGATGGCGTATGTATTGCCGGTGAATCAGTATGGCTCAATACCCACGATGTAGTGGTGCGCTTTATGCGTTTCCGTCGTGGTGAAACCAATGTTGGCCGTCGCGACGACGCCATCGGTGGCAACCCTGTTGGTAATATCATGATCGACCACGTATCTGCTTCATGGGGTCTCGATGAGAACATGAGTATGTACCGTCACATGTACAACGACAGCACTGGTGCCATAGAGCAAAAACTGGGAACGGTGAACATCACCATCCAGAACTCGATTTTTGCCGAAGCACTGGATACTTACAACCACTCATTCGGTAGTACCCTGGGTGGCGAAAATTGTACCTTCATGCGCAACATGTGGGCGAACAATACCGGTCGTAACCCATCAGTGGGTTGGAACGGTACCTTCAACTTTGTAAACAACGTTGTATTTAACTGGATGCACCGTTCCAGCGATGGCGGCGACTACCGGGCTATGTACAACTTCATCAATAACTATTACAAACCCGGTCCGGTTACTACCAAAGAGGGTGCTGTGGGCCACCGTTTCCTGAAACCGGAATCAGGCCGCAGCAAACTGAAAACAAAAGTATACGGCCGTGCTTATGTAAGCGGTAACATCATGGAAGGTTATCCTGAGATCACCAAAAACAACTGGGCTGGTGGTGTACAGGTTGAAGAAATGAAAGATGCCGGTGAGTACACTGATTTCATCAAAGTGAACGAACCCCTTCCCATGCCTAAAATAACCATGATCTCTGCTACAGAAGCCTATGGTTATGTAGTGAAAAATGCAGGCGCCCTGTTACCAAAACGCGATGCGGTGGATCTCCGTATTTCAGAGCAGGTAAAAACAGGTAAAATCACTTACAAAGAGGGAGTACCTTTACCTACTACCCAATTTGAACACCGTAAACTGCCTATCGATTCTTACAAATCAGGTATCATTACAGATCCCGTACAAGTGGGCGGTTACCCTGAATACAAAGGCACACCCTATAAAGACAGTGATAACGACGGTATGCCTGATGATTATGAAGTAAAACATGGCCTGAACCCGAAGAATGCAGCCGACGCTTCTCAATACAAAACAAAAGGTGGCTATACAAATATTGAAGAGTATTTGAACAGCCTGGTGCCTATGACCATTGAGAGACCCGAAGTAAGTAAAACAACTACGGCTCAGAAATAAACCAGCGTTCATTTCGCAGTTAGATATTTTAGGTTACGCAAAATGTTAGTCCCCCGACTTGTCGGGGGACTTTAACACAAATAATCGGCAGTTATGTTTTTAGCAATTCGCCCCATACATACGGCTAATTTTGTAAACGTTTTCATAAAACCGTTCTTTATTGGCAGCCTGCTGCTGATGACAAGTACGGGTTACTCCCAGAAAGATAAAAAGCCCCAGCCTCCGCCTCCCTTATCAAATGTAAAAGGTAAACTCGCCTATGTTGCCGATTCACTGGGCAACCGGGTTCCCGATTTCTCTTATAGTGGTTATATGGGTGGCAATAACGCCATTCCCGATGCACCGGTTAAAGTAGTAGTGCCCATAAAAGCAGGCGATGCTACCATTCGCATCCAGGCTGCGCTCGATTATGTAGCCAGCTTACCCCTCGATAAAAATAATATTCGCGGCGCCGTTTTGTTACTGCCAGGCCAATACGAAGTGGCCGGACAGTTGATCATTCGCGCATCCGGTGTGGTATTACGCGGCAGCGGATTTGGCGATAACGGAACTGTTTTAAAAGGGACCGGTAAAGACCGGCAGACCCTGATAGCCATAGCCGGTAAAAACGACCGGCAACTCAACACAGAAATCAAGCTTACTGATAAATATATTCCTGTTAACAGTGTTACTGTTAACGTAGCTGCTCCTAATAATTTCAAGGCAGGGGATAAGGTGGTCATTCATCGCCCTTCTACCCAAAACTGGATAAACGAGCTGCACACCAATCATTTTGGCGGCGGCATTACTGCATTGGGCTGGAAACCCGGTCAGCGTGATCTGTATTGGGACCGTACCGTTGTTTCGGTAAATAATGGTTCCGTTCAACTGGATGCGCCATTGACCACTGCGCTCGATGAGCAATACGGCGGCGGGTTGATCGCTTCCTACAACTGGAACGGCCGCATACAACAGGCAGGAGTGGAGAACCTTCGCCTGGTATCTGAGTATGATACCAATAATCCAAAAGATGAAGCGCATCGCTGGATGGCCATCGGTATTGAGAATACAATTGATGCGTGGGTACGCCAGGTTGTGTTCGAACATTTTGCCGGTTCTGCCGTGTTTATACCTGAAACCAGTAACCGCATTACAGTAGAAGATTGTAAATCGCTGGCCCCCGTTTCAGAAATTGGCGGTCATCGTCGTAATACCTTTTATACCGCTGGTCAACAGGTATTGTTCCAGCGTTTGTATGCCGAGTATGGCAATCATGATTTTGCCACTGGTTTTTGTGCAGCTGGTCCCAATGCTTTTGTACAATGTCAATCGTACCGCCCTAATGGATTCAGCGGTGGTTTAGACAGTTGGTCTGCCGGGGTGTTGTTTGATATGGTGACTGTAGATGGTCAACCCATCAGCTTTTTGAACCGTGGTCAGGATGGCAATGGCGCCGGCTGGAACATTGCCAACAGTGTTTTCTGGAATTGCTCAGCCGCCCGCATCGATTGTTATCAGCCGCCTACTGCACAGAACTGGTCATTTGGCAGCTGGGCGCAGTTTTCGGGCGATGGCTATTGGGCAGAATCGAACAACACCATCGAGCCCCGCAGTTTGTATTATGCGCAATTGAAAGAAAGATTAAATACAGATCTTACCGGCAGAATGCAGTTGCTGTTGATTGAATCAGACGCCACCAGCAGCCCTACTGTAGCGCAGGCTGCCGCGTTAACTGCCCTGTCGAAAGATCCGCAGCCTACAGTAAAAGACTTCATCGATGGCGCCGGCAAACGCCAGCCCATCCCAACAGTAGCAACTGGTGTTAAAACGATCGACGAGATCGGGTTTAAACAACCTGTAGCTGTGGTGAACGGTCCGGCCATGCATGTGCAGAACAGCTGGCTGGTACGTGGTAACAATGTACTGACCGGCAGCCGCTCCGAATCACCCTGGTGGAATGGCAGCGCCCGCCGGTACGCAATGGCGAACCCTAAAGATGCGATCACCCGCTTTATACCCGGTGAAACCGCCAAAGGCCTTACCACAGACCTGAGCGAGATGACCGATGAGATGAAGGCCACGCACGAAGTAGCCTTTGAACAAAATTATGCTTTGTGGTATGAGCGTCGCCGTGATGACCACGAACGCATCCGCCGTATGGATGGCGATGTATGGACGCCCTTCTACGAATTGCCATTCTCCCGCAGTGGTAAAGACACTGCCTGGGATGGACTGAGCAAATACGATCTTACCAAATACAATTACTGGTACTGGAACCGCCTGAAACAATTTGCTGATCTCGCCGATCAGAAAGGGCTGGTACTGGTTCATCAGAACTTCTTCCAGCATAACATTATTGAAGCCGGTGCCCACTATGTAGATTTCCCTTTCCGCCCGGTGAACAACATAAACAATACCGGGTTGCCTGAACCAGTTCCATTCGCTGGCGACAAACGCGTTTTCATGGCTGAACAGTTTTATGATGTAACCCATCCTGTTCGCCGCGAACTGTTGCGCGCCTACATTCGCCAGTGTTTGAACAACTTCGCTAACAACAATGGCGTAATACAACTGACCGGTGCTGAATTTACCGGCCCGCTGCATTTTGTACAGTTCTGGGTAGATGTGGTGAAAGAATGGGAAAAGGAAACCGGTAAGAAACAACTGATCGGCTTAAGCACTACCAAAGATGTACAGGATGCCATTTTAGCCGATGCTGACCGCGCAGCTGCGATCGATATCATCGATATCCGCTACTGGCATTATCAGCAGGATGGTTCGGCTTATGCGCCTCCGGGCGGACAAAGCCTGGCACCCCGTCAGCAGGCCCGTCAGTTCAAACCTAAAAAGACTTCTTTTGAGCAGGTATACCGGGCAGTTAGGGAATACCGCGAAAAATTTGCCGGTAAAGCAGTGATCTACTCCGGTGATAGTTATGACAATTTGGGTTGGGCCGTGTTCATGGCTGGTGGTTCGCTGGCAAATATCCCGGCAATAGCAGATGCGGGTTTTGTGGGCGCAGCCGCTGCAATGAAACCGGTTGATGGCCCATCAAAGGAACAATATACTTTGGCGAATACAGGCAACGGCTATATCGTATACAGTAATGGCAGCGATGTACAGGTTGACCTTGCCAATGCGCCAGGCAACTATAAAGTAAAATGGTTCGATGCCGCCAAAGGACAGGTAATAGGAAAAGAAGAGAAGGCAAAAGGCGGGAAAGTAGTTACCTTGAAAAACGCCCAATCCGGTGCTGTAGTGGCCTGGATCAGGAAAGGATAATAGAACATAATTAAACAGCAGTATAGAAACCGTTATGTATAAAGTCTTTTCGCTCGTATTAATGGCTGCAATGGCAGTGGCAGGTAATGTTAAACAGCAGGCAGCAGCCGCTGAAAAACGTCCCATAGAGCCGCTGCAACCATTAAAAGTATCGCCCAATGGCCGCTATTTTATGACAGCCGATGGCAAACCCTTCTTTTGGTTGGCGGATACCGATTGGTTGTTGTTTTCAAAACTGAAACGTGAAGAAGCGATCAAACTGTTGGACGACCGTCAGCAAAAAGGCTTTAACGTAGTACAGGTTATGCTGCTGCATACCGCTAAAGTGGTAAACGTATATGGCGATACCGCTGTAAGAAAAGGCAACGTAAGCAAACCCATCACCACACCGGGCGATAACCCCGATGATGCGGCGCAATACGATTATTGGGACCATGTAGATTTTGTGGTAAAGGCAGCTGCTGAAAGAGGTATTTATGTAGCGATGGTACCGGTTTGGGGCAGCGTGGTAAAAGAAGGACATGTGAGCCCGGCCCAGGCAAAACAATATGCAGCGTTTTTAGCTGACCGGTATAAATCACAAACCAATGTGATCTGGATGAATGGCGGTGATATCAAAGGCACAGATTCAATAGCCGTTTGGAAAACGATTGGCCGTACCCTGCATGAAAAGGATCCCGGTCATTTGATAACTTTCCATCCGCGTGGCCGCACCACTTCTTCCATCTGGTTTCACAATGAGCCCTGGATGCAGTTCAATGTTTTTCAAAGTGGCCATCGCCGCTATAACCAGGATACCAGCAAAGGCGATCTGCATTTTGGGGAAGACAACTGGAAGTATGTAGCCATGGATTATGTAAAAAAGCCGGCGAAACCTACTTTCGATGCGGAACCTTCTTATGAAGAGATCCCCCAGGGTTTACACGATTCCCTGGAGAAAAGATGGTCAGCTGCCGATGTAAGAAGATATGGTTACTGGTCGGTATTTGCCGGCGCCTGTGGATATACCTATGGCGATAACGCCGTAATGCAAATGCACCGCCCAGGCGATAAAGACCACAATTACGGCGTATTCAATAACTGGTATGATGCAATAGCGGCGCCTGGCTCCGGACAAATGCAATACTTAAAAGACCTGATGCTGTCGAGATCATCATATTTCGACCGGGTGCCTGATCAGTCCCTGGTTGCCGGAACGGTAGGGGTTAAGTACAATCGTATTCTGGCCACCCGTGGCAATAACTATGCGTTGTTTTATACCTGCAACGGCCGCAACTTCTCTGTAAAGATGGATAAACTGACCGGAAAAACGATCAAGGCATCGTGGTTCAGTCCAAGAGATGGTAAGTACACTGAGATCGGTTCTTTTGAAAACAAAGGCGTTCATGAATTTGATGCACCGGGTGATACAAAAGAAGGAAACGATTGGGTACTGGTTTTAGATTTCTAAGTTCAAAGTTTAAAGTTCAAAGTTTTCAGTCCTTTAAACTTTAAACCTTCAACTGTATATCATGCGAAACTTATTATATATAGCTTGTTTATTCCTGGCAGCCTGTTCTTCACACAGGCCGGTATACCTCTTTACCTCCTTCCACGAACCTGCCGCTGACGGGTTGCGGTTGTTGTATAGCTATGATGGCTATAAATGGACAGACGTAGGCCGCACCTTTGTAAAACCTGAAGTAGGTTCCAAAGTAATGCGTGATCCCTCCATTGCAAAAGGTGCAGATGGAGAATACCGCCTGGTATGGACAAGCGGTTGGAAGAATGACAAGGGATTTGGATATGCCCATTCAAAAGACCTGATCCATTGGTCAACACCGGAGTTTATACCTGTTATGGAAAAGGACTCCAACGTGGTAAATGTATGGGCGCCGGAGATCTTTTTTGATGATGAAAACAACCAGTTCATCATTGTATGGGCTTCTACCATTCCATTCCGTTTTCCCAAAGGCGAAGAAGCAGAAGACAATAACCACCGCCTGTACTACACGGTTACAAAAGACTTTAAAACCTTTTCTCCTTCTGCATTATACCTCGATCCAAAGTTCAGTGTGATCGACGCCGAGATCGTAAAAAGAGCACCTAAGGATTATGTGCTGGTGTTGAAAGACAATACCCGCCCCATGCGCAATATAAAAGTGGCTTTTGGCAATACTCCATTAGGCCCCTGGAACAATATTTCCGCCCCCTTTACACAACATTTAACCGAAGGCCCTTCTGTGGCCCATGTGGGAAAGGACTGGTTGATCTATTTCGACTCGTACGGTGATAAAAAATACGAAGCCGTTAAAACAACGGATTTTATACATTTTGATTCAGCAACCGTATCGGTTCCGGAAGGTCACAAACACGGGACGATCTTTATGACCAGCAGAGAGGAATTGAAGAAGTTGTTGGATGCGAAGTAGAAAAGTTTAAAGTTGAAAGTTTAAAGTTTCACGATAATGATGATTAGCATGAACAAGATACTAGTAATAGGAACATTGTTAATAGGAAGTATGCAACAGGCTGCTGCCCAGGATACCGTTCGCTATGTTGGTACTACTTTGTCGAATGTAGATTACCACCATGGTCAGTTATCACCGGCAGTAGGGGTGCACAATGTGCAGGTAATGCGGGCCAATCGGGATATAAAAGATTCTACTACCGGTTTTGGCTGGACGTATAATCACCAGCCTTTGATCACGTACTGGAACAATACCTGGTACCTGGAATACCTGAGCAATCCGGTGGGAGAGCACGTGCCACCCGGTCAATCCCTGTTGATGACGTCTAAAGACGGGTATCACTGGACGGCACCAAAGATCTCGTTCCCCATTTATAAAGTACCCGATGGTACTACCAAAGAAGATTACAAAGATTCAGTAGCCCATAACCTGTCAGCAGTAATGCACCAGCGCATGGGTTTTTATAATTCAACCAAAAACCGGTTACTGTTACTCGGGTTTTATGGCATTGTACTGGGGCCGCATGATGATCCCAATGATGGCAATGGCATTGGCCGCGTAGTACGCGAAATAAATAAAGATGGCAGCCTGGGCCCCATCTATTTTATTCGCTACAACCATGCGTTCAATGAAAAGAACACCAGCTATCCCTTCTATGAAAAAAGCAAGGACAAAGGATTTGTGGAAGCCTGTAAGGAATTGCTGAGCAACAACCTGATGGTACAGCAGTGGAGTGAAGAGGCCGATCGCAATGATCCATTGATCGCTTTGCACAACGATAATTACAAAGCATTTAATTTTTATACCCTGCCCGATGGAAGAACGGTTGGGCTGTGGAAACTGGCGTTGACCTCCATCAGTGCCGATAAAGGAAAATCCTGGTTGTATAACCCGGTACGCGCCCCTCATTTCGTAAACAGCAATGCCAAGATCTGGGGACAACGCACTTCCGATGGTAAATATGTAACGGTATACAATCCATCAGAGTTCCGGTGGCCGCTGGCCCTGTCGGTAAGTGATGATGGTTTGAACTATAAGAACCTGTTGCTGGTAAATGGCGAGATCACTTCCCTGCGTTATGGCGGTGCTTACAAAAGTTACGGCCCGCAATATACGCGTGGGCTGGAAGCAGGCGCCGTATCACCCGATGGCAATTGCTGGGTTACGTACAGCATGAACAAGGAAGACATCTGGGTGGCGAGCATTCCTGTACCGGTGAAGGATAAAGTGGATACGGATGTGAACGATGATTTCACCACCTTACCCGCCGCCAGTGCATTAAAAGAATGGAATATATACAGTCCCATGTGGGCGCCGGTAGCCATAGAGAAAGCGCCGGATGGCACCCAGGTACTGTCGTTGAAGGATAAAGATCCTTTTGATTTTGGAAAGGCCGAACACGTATTGCCAGCCGCAAAAAGAATGACGGCAACGTTTACGGTAGTGCCACAACAAAATGATCATGGTAACCTGCAAATCGAGTTTCAGGATGCCAAAGGCAACGCAGGCATCAGAATGGTATTCGACTCAACAGGCACTTTGTATGTAAAGGCTGGCTATAGAAACAGAAGCATCATGAAATACGAGGCAGGAAAACAATATGAAGTTACCGTGTCCTTAAACACAAATGCCCGTTTTTATACCGTATCCGTGAATGGAAAGGAGAGTGGCAACCAGATCTTTTTTGCCCCTCTGGAAAATGTACAACGACTGGTTTTCAGAACCGGCGACATACGCCGTTTCCCCGATGCCGATACCCCAACAGATCAGATGTATGATCTGCCGAACCCTGGCGCACAGGCTCAGCCAGCAGCATATTTGATCAAGTCAGTAAAAACGAAAAAAGTACAATAGTGAGTGATGAATAGTGAGTAGTGAGTGGGCTCGCGAACGCTCGGCATGCATAAAAATCGGGAACTCACTCACTACTCACTACTCACTACTGACAACTCACTAACAGCTTGAAATGAAAAAACAATGACTAGAAGAATAAACATATTATTAATACTGATTGTCTGTTGCGCTGGCGGCGTTTTTGCTCAAAAGAGCACGAAAAGCAGCGCTGTTTTGAAAGCAGACGATTTCCGTCACTATGTAGACTATTTCAATAAAATGGAAGACGAGAATATTGCGCAGGCTATTCCCAATGCACAGGCATGGGACTGGCTGAAAGTAAATGTTCCGTTGTTTGAGTGTCCGCAACACAATTTTGAGGAAATGTGGTATTACCGCTGGTGGACGTTGCGCAAACACATCAAACAAACTCCATTAGGGTTTGCGATCACCGAGTTTCTGGTGCCCCGTTCCTATGCAGACAAGTACAACCTCATTGGAAGCGCTCTGGGACATCATATTTATGAAGCCCGCTGGCTGCGCGACAGCAAGTACCTGAATGAAGATTTTCAGATCTGGTACCGGGGCAATGAAGGCAAACCTATGAACAGGTTACATACGTTCAGCAGCTGGAACATTTATGCCCTGTACAACCGGTACCTGGTAAATGGCGACAGCAGCTGGTTGCTGAATATGCTGCCTGATTTTGAAACGGATTATGCCCGCTGGGAAACGGAAAAACGGATGCCCAACGGCCTCTTCTGGCAAACAGATGTAAAGGATGGCATGGAAGAAACCATCAGCGGCGGCAGAAAAGAAAAGAACTACCGGCCCACCATCAACAGCTATATGTATGGCAATGCCATCGCATTGGCCACCATGGAAACCATGGCCGGCAACAAAGCCAAAGCCAGTCTGTATACGGCTAAAGCAGATACCCTTAAAAAGCTGATCCAGAATTTACTCTGGAACCCGGTAGATACCTTCTTTGAAACCCGCAAACAAACTGACACTCTTGCCCATGTGCGGGAAGAAATTGGTTTTATTCCCTGGTATTTTAATTTGCCCGATGCAGGGTATGAAAATGCCTGGAAGAAAGTAGCAGAGGAGAAAACGTTCAATGCGCCCTTTGGCATCACTACGGCCGACAGAAGTGATCCACGGTTCCGTAAACGGGGTTGCTGCGCCTGTGAGTGGGATGGGGCAGTATGGCCTTATGCTACCTCACAAACCATGACTGCCATGGCCAACTTAATGAATAATTATCAGCAGTCGGTTGTGAACGATTCGGTGTATTTTCGCCTGATGGAGACGTATGTGGAATCACAGTACCGCCGCGGCCGTCCGTACATAGGCGAATACCTCGATGAAACACACGGGTATTGGTTGAAAGACGATCAGGAACGCAGCCGGTATTACAACCACTCCACGTTCAACGATCTGGTGATAACCGGGCTAATGGGTTTACGGCCACGCAACGATAATAAAATAGAAGTAAATCCGTTGATCCCCGAAAATAAATGGAACTGGTTTTGTCTCGACAATGTAGCGTACCATGGTAAACTGGTGACCATCATCTGGGACAAAGACGGAACAAAATATAAAAAAGGCAAAGGGCTGAGTGTTTGGGTGAATGGAAAGAAAGTAGTGTCAGCTGAACATTTACAAAAAGTAACCGGAAATCTTGAATAGCTACGATGGAAATGAAACCGACTATAAAAACTAAATTATTCAAAGTACTGGCTTTGGCTTGCAGCTTGCAGCTTATAGCTTTCAGCGCAGCAAACGCTCAGTCAACTGAAATCCAGTATCTGTCAGGGACTGGAAGTGATAAGACGGTGAACTGGCAGTTCTTTTGTACGGCCGGTCGCAATTCTGGTAAATGGACAACCATTGCGGTGCCCAGTAACTGGGAACAGCAGGGGTTTGGAAAATATAACTACGGACACGATAAGGATTCTGTTCGCGGTAAAGAACAGGGTTTATATAAGTACAATTTCAACGTACCCGCCAACTGGCAGGGCAAAACCATCAAAATAACTTTTGAAGGTTCCATGACCGATACCGAAGTAAAGATCAACGGTAAATCGGCCGGAGCAACCCATCAGGGATCTTTTTACAGTTTCTCTTATGATATTACCAGGCTGTTGAATTTTGGTAAAAAGAACCTGCTGGAAGTAACCGTGAGCAAACATTCAGCCAATGAATCGGTGAACTGGGCAGAACGCCATGGTGATTACTGGATCTTTGGCGGCATCTACAGACCCGTGTTTTTGCAGGCATTGCCAGTTGAGCACGTGGAGCAGGTAGCTGTAGATGGAAAAGCAACCGGTGCTTTTACTGCAAAAGTAAAAGTAGCAGCCGTTGCACAGGCCGATGAAGTAAGTGCCCAACTGTTTACCATGGATGGTAAAAAAGTAGGCGAGGCCTTTTCTTCAAAAATAAAATCAGGCGATACCGTAGCTACTTTGCAAACGTCTGTAGCTTCTCCCGCTTTATGGACACCTGAGTTTCCCAACCGCTACAAAGTGCAATTCACCTTGCTGGCCAAAGGAAAACCGGTTCACACCCTGCAGGAGAAATTCGGTTTCCGTACCATTGACGTACGCGAGCGCGATGGCATTTACCTGAATGGAATAAAAATAAAATTCAAAGGGGTATGCCGGCACTCGTTCTGGCCTACCACCGCCCGGGCGATGAACGAAACCCGCAGCCTGGAAGATGTGCTGATGATGAAAGACATGAACATGAACGCAGTGCGGATGTCGCATTATCCGCCCGATGCACACTTCCTGAATACCTGCGATTCATTGGGTTTAATGGTGCTTGACGAACTGTGCGGCTGGCACAAAGCCTATGATACCCAGGTGGGCAGCAAACTGGCGCAGGAAATGATCGTGCATGATGTTAATCACCCCTCTATTGTTATTTGGGACAATGGCAATGAAGGTGGCAGCAACGCCGAGCTGGATCATTGGTTCGATGAGCTGGATATTCAACACCGTCCGCTGATCCATCCCTGGCAGGTGTTCCGTCAGTTCGATACCCAACACTATATCAATTACGATTACGGTAATGAAACCCACCTGCATGGTCACCAGATCGTATTCCCTACAGAATTTCTGCATGGTTTATATGATGGTGGTTTAGGCGCCGGACTGGAAGATTACTGGGAACTGATGTGGCATCATCCCCGTTCAGCCGGTGGTTTCCTGTGGGTGTTTGCCGATGAGGGCGTAGCCAGAAAAGACAAAAACGACAGCATCGACAATGATGGCAACCACGCACCTGATGGTATTGTTGGTCCCTTCCACGAAAAAGAAGGCAGCTATTATACCATTAAAGAAGTATGGGCGCCCGTTCATTTCGAATTAAAAGATATTACTCCTGCTTTCAATGGACAACTCAATGTAGAGAACAGGTATTTCTTCACCAACCTGAATCAGTGCCGCTTTACGTATAAACTGGCTTCCCTGCAAAATGGCAGCAAAGACAGTGTTGTGGGAACTGTAAATGTTCCGAATATTACACCTGGTACAAGTGGTACCATTACCTGCAACCTGCCTGCCAACTGGCAACAGTACAGCGCATTGTATGTAACCGCATACGATGTGACCGGTCATGAAATATATACCTGGAGCTGGCCAATAAAACTGCCTGCTGCGGTAGCAAAGAATATTATTAAGTTAGAAGGCAACGCTGCTGTTAACGTGTCGGAAAAAGATTCGTTGATCATCGCTACTGCCGGTGATGTAACCATTTCGTTCAATAAAAGAACCGGGTTGTTACAAACCGTGCAAAACGGCAAAGGCGTCCTTCCTTTAAGCAATGGTCCATTATTATGTGAAGGGGAAACCGGCTTTGTAAAATGGAATACCCGTAAGGAAGGAAACAACCAGATCATTGCAGCCGAGTTTCAGAAGAAAAGTCTTTGCCAGTTGCTGGAGTGGACCATCTTCCCTTCAGGCTGGGTGAAAATGCAGGTGAAATATTTTCCGAAAGAATATGAAACCTCATTGGTAGGTATCAACTTCTCATTTCCTGAGAGCATAGTGAAATCAGTGCAATGGATGGGTAATGGACCCTACCGTGTTTGGAAGAACCGGATGAAAGGCGGTACGTTGAATATCTGGAACAAAGACTATAACAATACCGCAACCGGTGAAGGCAAACTGATCTATCCTGAATTCAAAGGATATTTCTCGAACCTGTACTGGATGAAGTTGAATACCACCGGACAACCACTGACTGTAGTGTGTACCAATGAAGATGTGTTTTTACGGTTGTTCACGCCGAAGTTTTCGGATCCAGCATTTAATACCGCACCTGTATTTCCCGGTGGCGATCTGTCGTTCATGCATGGCATTTCACCCATTGGTACCAAATCGCAGAAAGCGGAGAACATGGGCCCCATGGGGAGAAAGCATATGTTCTATGATTATGGCAAGGACCCGATGTATGCAAAAGACATAACCCTATTCTTTGACTTCTCAGGAAAGGATTAAAAAGGATGAAGCACTTAGTTAAATACAAACTTTTATTAACAGGCATGCTGCTGATTTTATCAGCAGCATCGTCCGTTAAAGCACAGCTTACGACACAGCATCTCCGATGTGAAATGTTGAACAATCCTGCGGGTATCGATGTAACGGAACCGCGCCTTAGCTGGCAGCTGGCCGGGAAAGTCCGCAATATTCAGCAGGTAGCTTACCAGGTACTGGTTGCCTCAAGCCCCGAGAAGCTGGCCAAACAGGAAGGCGATATCTGGAACTCCGGTAAAGTAAGTTCCAACCAATCCATTAACGTGGAATACAAAGGCAAGGCATTGGCCAGCCGTACCGCCTGTTACTGGAAAGTAAAAGTGTTCACCAACAAAGGGGAGACAGGCTGGAGCCAACCCGCGTTCTGGAGCATGGGTTTATTAACGCCCGGCGACTGGAAAGCACAGTGGATCGGATTGGATAAAGCTATGCCCTGGGACAGTGTTACACAGTATTCACGGCTTTCTGCACGTTATTTCCTGAAAACGTTTACACAGCCATTGGCCGTAAAGAAAGCAACGGTGTATGTTTCTGGTCTTGGTTTGTATGAATTGTTCATAAACGGACAACGGATAGGCGAGTCAGTTATGGCACCCGCCCAAACCAACTTCAATAAATCTGTTCTCTACAATACCTACGATGTAACAAAACAGGTAAAGCAGGGGAACAACGCCATTGCTGCAGTACTGGGCAACGGCCGTTTCTTCACCATGCGGCAGAATTACAAACCTAAAAAGATCAACACTTTTGGTTTTCCCAAACTGCTGTTACAACTGGAAGTAGAATACACCAACGGCACAAAGAAAACCATTGTTACCGATGGCACGTGGAAGATGACAGCCGATGGCCCTATTCGTACCAACAACGAATACGATGGTGAAGAATACGATGCTACAAAAGAAATGACTGGTTGGAACAATACCGGTTTCAACGATAAAGGCTGGTTACAGCCGGCAATTGTGGAGGCACCCGGTGGCCATTTAACTGCACAAATGAATGAACCCATTAAAATAATGAAGACCATAAAACCGGTGGGTATTAGCCAATTGAAACCGGGTGTTTTCATGTTGGATATGGGACAGAATATGGTAGGCCGTTTACAAATGCAGGTAAAAGCAGGCAAAGGCCAGCAGGTGACCCTGCGGTTTGGCGAAAGCCTGCAACCGAATGGCGAATTGTATGTGCGCAACCTGCGCGATGCAAAGGTGACCGACGTTTATACCGCTAAAGGAGTGGGTACTGAAACCTGGATGCCCGATTTTGTATACCATGGTTTCCGGTATGTAGAGATCACTGGTTATCCCGGTACGCCTGCCGTAAATAATTTTGAAGGCAAGGTGATCTTTGATGACCTCGCTACTACCGGTACATTAGAAACTTCGAACGAAATAATAAACCGCATTCATCAAAATGCCTGGTGGGGCATCAGCGCCAACTACAAAGGAATGCCGCTCGATTGTCCGCAACGCAATGAGCGCATGCCCTGGCTGGCCGACCATGCCATTGGTTCGCTGGGTGAAAGCTTTTTGTTTGGCAATGGTAACCTGTATGCCAAATGGCTGCAGGATATTGAAGAAGCCCAAACAGAGGAAGGTTCCATCCCTGATGTGGCGCCCGCTTACTGGAATTACTACAGCGATAACATGACCTGGCCCGGTACTTACCTGGTGGTGGCCGATATGCTGTATAACCAGTATGGCGACAAACGCGTCATTGAAAAACACTATGCCTCTATGAAGAAATGGCTGCAATACATGCAGACCAAATTCATGAAGGACTATATCATCTCGAAAGATAAATATGGCGACTGGTGCGTACCGCCTGAATCTCCAGAGCTGATCCATTCACAGGACAGCCTGCGTAATACCAATGGCAACCTCATTGCCACCGCTTATTATTACCGCTTGTTATGGTACATGCAAAAGTTTGCCGGGTTGCTGAACAAACCCGAAGATGCAAAAGCCTTTGCGGAATTTAACCAGCACATTCAGGAAGCCTTCACAAAGAAGTTCTTCAACAAACAAAAGAAATCGTACGACAACAACACCGTAACCGCCAACCTGCTGCCATTATATTTCGGCATTACGCCAGATAGTATGCGCGAAGGGGTGTTCAATAATATTGCCAATAAGATCTGGTCGGCCAATCATGGCCACATCAGTACCGGGGTGATCGGTACCCAATGGCTGATGCGTTGTTTGAGCGCAAACAAGCTGCCCGATATGGCCTACACCCTGATCTCCGATACTACCTATCCCAGCTGGGGCTACATGGTAAAACATGGCGCCACTACCATTTGGGAGTTATGGAATGGCAATACGGCTGCACCGCAAATGAACTCACAAAACCACGTGATGTTGCTGGGTGATCTGCTGGTGTGGATGTATGAGAATGCGGCGGGTATTAAATCTGATGACTCCGCAGCCGGTTTCAAAAAGATCATCATGCAACCAACGCCGGTTGATGGGTTGACCTTTGTAAATGCTTCGTACCAATCGGTACATGGCCTTATAAAAAGCAGCTGGAAAAATACAATCGACCGGTTTACCTGGAATGTAACCATTCCGGCCAACACCACCGCGTTGTTATACATTCCTGCAGACGATGTAAAAAGCATCCTGGAGAACAATAAACCAATTGCCGGCGCAGAGGGCATTCGCTTTGTACGCATGGGCGGAAAGAAAGCCCTGCTGGAAGTAGGATCGGGCGATTATTCGTTTGTAAGCAATTACAAATTCAAAAGCGGGATGTTGACCGATGAGTTCATCTTCGACAAAACGTCTTTCCCCGAAAGCCATGCCGCTACTATTGCCGAAACACCTAAAGGGTTGGTGACTGCCTGGTTTGGCGGTACCAAAGAAAGAAACCCCGATGTATGTATCTGGGTAAGCCGCCAGGTAAACAATAAATGGACGCAGCCCGTAAACGTAGCCAATGGTATTATCAACGATACGTTGCGTTATGCCTGCTGGAACCCGGTATTGTACCAGGTGCCCAATGGCGAATTGCTGTTATTCTATAAAGTAGGGCCTAATGTAGGTGGCTGGAAAGGCTGGCTCATTCGTTCTGCCGATAATGGCGTAACCTGGGGTAAACCTGAAGCATTGCCTGAAGGATTCCTCGGCCCGGTAAAAAATAAACCGGTGCTGTTGCCCAACGGTGACCTCGTTTGCCCAAGCAGCCGGGAAGGCAGCGGCTGGACCGTTCACTTTGAAGTGACTTCCGACAACGGCAAAACCTGGCGCATGGTTGGACCAATCAATCCTGATAAAAAGATCAACGCTATTCAACCCAGCGTATTAACGTATAAAGATGGTAAGCTGCAGATCCTTTGCCGGAGTAAAAGTGCAGCCGTAGTGGAATCCTGGTCAGCCGATAACGGTAAAACCTGGACGCCGCTGGCCGAAAGTATGTTGCCAAACAACAACTCCGGTACCGATGCCGTGACCCTGAAAGATGGCCGGCAGTTGATCGTGTACAACCACGTGAAAACGCCAAAGGGAGCACCCAAGGGTGCCCGCACGCCTTTGAATGTGGCGGTATCACTGGATGGTAAATTGTGGCAGGCAGCGCTGGTACTGGAAGATTCACCTGTGAGCCAGTATTCTTATCCGTCAGTGATCCAGTCGGCCGATGGTATGGTGCACATTGTATACACCTGGCGCCGGCAACGCGTGAAATACGTAAAGGTTGATCCGTCGAAATTAAAACTGGTTCCTTTGACTGAATTTCCTTCGGGAAATCAGAATGGTGATAGTGATTTGTAAGACAGGTGAAAGGCTAAAGGTAAAAGGCCAAAGCTCAAAGCCTGTATTTGCTTTCAGCTTTAACCTTTTTGGCTTTAGCCCTGAAACTTAAAAAAAACGAAAAGAAACTTAAGTAGCATATGCAGGATATCATGAAAATAAGCTTCCCAGGGAAGCTGGTGTTTGGCAAAAATACTTTAGAGCAGTTGCCTGATGAAGTAACGGCTTTATCCTGCACCCGGGCATTGGTAATAACCATTACTCCTTTGTTGAACCAGTTGAAAGGTTTTACCAGCAAACTGGAAGCAAGCGGTGTACAGGTGCAAACGAATACGGGCATCGTTAACGAGCCATCATTTGCTGAAGTACAACAACTGTTACAGGAAGTAAAAGGGTTCAATCCTGATGTGGTGATAGGCATAGGCGGTGGCAGTGTGCTGGATGTGGCCAAGGTAATTGCCGCGCTCCTCGATAACGAACAGGGATTAAAAGATATAGTAGGTATTGGCTTTTTGAAACGCCGGCCTAAAAAGCTGATCTGTATACCCACTACTTCCGGTACAGGAAGTGAAGTGTCGCCCAACTCTATTTTGGTTGATGAAACAGATAATCAGAAGAAGGGGATCATCAGTCCCTTCCTGGTACCCGATATAGTGTATGTAGATCCGTTACTGACCATGGGCGTGCCGCCTGCTATTACTGCGGCAACCGGTATCGATGCATTGACGCATTGCCTGGAAGCCTACACCAATTTGTTTGCACATCCCTTTATCGATGTGTATGCATATGAAGGTATGCGCCTGATCGCGGCCAACATTGTGCAGGCTGTACAAAACGGGAATGATGAAGAAGCCCGCACGCAGGTGGCAATGGGCAGTTTACTGGGTGGTTTCTGTTTAGGTCCGGTAAATACGGCTGGTGTGCATGCACTCTCTTATCCGCTGGGTAGTGCCTATCATTTGGCGCATGGTTTATCGAATGCCCTGTTGTTACCGTATGTAATGGAGTTCAACTATGTGGCAGCGCCTAAACGCTATGCTGATGTGGCTGTTGCCTTAGGTTGTGAACGCGAAGCCGATGATGTAAAAACAGCACTGAAGGGGATCGAAAAGATCCGTTCCCTGATCAGCGCCTGTGGTATCCCTGCCCGTTTGCGCGATGTAGGCATTCCAAAGGAAGCCATTCCGCAAATGGCCGTAGATGCCATGAAAATAACGCGTTTGTTGATTTTTAATGCGCGTCTGATCACCGAGAAAGATGCTATTGATATATTTAATGCAGCTTATTAAACATGCAACAAAAGAAGTATAAAGGTGTAGTGGTACCGGCGGTAACGCCCCTGGCGTCGCCCACGGCCAACAGGCTTTCGCTGGATGCGGAGGCCGTAGAAAGAATGTTTGCGAACTTTCGTCAACATCAGGTAATGCCATTTATTTTGGGCACTACCGGAGAAGCAGCTTCGCTGCCACAGTCAATAAAACAGGATTACCTGAAAGTGGCCGCCCGGGTAAAACAAGCGGGTGATGTGCTGTATGCCGGTATTTCTTCCAACATCATGGAAGAGTCGGTATTGTTCGCAAAACAATCATTTGATGCCGGGGTGGATGTGGTGGTAGCTACATTGCCCAACTATTATCCGCTGACACCCGACCAGATGAAAACCTACTTTGAGCGCCTGGCTGATGCAGTAGGTGGTCCGTTGATGATCTATAACATTCCGCCTACGGTGCATATGTCGATCCCGTTGGACGTAGTGGAAGCATTGAGCCATCACCCCAATATTGTTGGGTTGAAGGATTCTGAACGAAATGAAGAACGTTTGCAGGCAGCGCTGAAATTGAGCGCCGGTCGCGCCGACTTCGTTTATTTCGCCGGCTGGGCAGCACAAAGCGCCGCCTCTTTGTTAAAGGGTGGCGATGGTATTATCCCCAGCACTGGCAACGTGGCACCGGGGCTGTACAGTGAGTTGTACAAAGCTGCCCTGAGTGGAAACGAAACCAAGGCCAATGCACTGCAAAAGACCTCCGACGTATTGGGAAATATTTACCAGGGTGGTAAAACGTTGGGTGAATCATTATGGGCGTTGAAAGTGCTGATGAAAAAAGAAGGGTTGTGTGAAACGCATATGATGCCGCCATTACACCAGTTGTCGGGCGAAGAAGAACAAAAAGTATTAACTGCCTGGGAAGCTGTAGTAAGCACCGGCGCTACAAAATAAACTATCATGCAGAAACCGATTGTAGGTATTACCATGGGTGACCCGGCCAGTATTGGACCGGAGATTGCCGTTAAAGCATTATTGAATGAAAAGATCCACGCAATTTGCCGCCCGCTGGTCGTAGGCGATGCCGGCGTGTTCAATGATATCATTACCCGGTTGAAATTATCGGCTAAAGTAAACGCCATTACTAAAGTGGCCGATGCTACTTTTACCCCAGGCGTTATCGATGTGTTTGATCTGAAGAATGTAGACATGGGCAAGCTGCAATTTGGCGAGATCTCGGCCATGGCAGGTGCCGCTTCTTTCGAAGCCGTGAAAAAAGTAATTGAGCTGGCACTGGCGGGTGATGTAGACGCAACCGTAACAGGTCCCATCAATAAAAAATCGATCAACGAGGCCGGGCATCACTTTGCCGGTCATACAGAGATCTATGCTCACTATACCGGCACCAGGAAATATGCGATGCTGCTGGTGGAAGAGAATATGCGCGTGATCCACGTGTCAACCCACGTATCGTTGCGCGAGGCTTGCGACCTGGTAAAAAAAGACCGCATTATACAGGTGATTGAATTGTTGCACAACGGCATTCTGTCGCTGGGTGCTACCAATACAAAAATTGGTGTGGCCGGTTTGAATCCGCATGCAGGTGACAGCGGTTTGTTTGGGACCGAAGATGATGGCGAAATAAAACCAGCGGTGGAAGAAGCCCGCAAAATGGGATATGATGTAGACGGTCCTGTACCGGCTGATACGTTGTTCTCGAAAGCAGCAACCGGTACCTATGGTGGTATTGTGGCTATGTACCACGACCAGGGACATATTCCATTTAAACTCACCGGGTTTAAATGGAATGCCGAGAAAAAACAAATGGACAGTGTGAAAGGTGTGAACATCACCATGGGTCTGCCCATCATCCGTACTTCGGTTGACCACGGCACCGCCTTTGAAATTGCGGGTAAAGGCATTGCCAGCCCCGACGCAATGGTGTTGGCCATCGAAGCTGCTGTACAATTAAGTAAACACCGGATTAAACAACAAAACCCAGCATAATGATAGCGGTGATCGCAGATGATTTTACGGGTGCTGCCGAGCTGGCGGGTATTGGCTTACGCTATAACCTGACCGTAGAGCTGGGCACCGAAGTAAATACGGCTACCAATGCTGATCTGTTTGTTATAGCCACAGATGCCCGGTCGTTACCCGAAGTGGAAGCGGTTGCAGTTATGCAAAAGCATACCCGCGAACTATTGGCCTTACAGCCGGCCATGATCTTCAAAAAAACAGATTCTGTTTTACGGGGACATGTGCTGGCGGAGATCCAGGCGCAATTGTCGCTCACCGGTTTTAAAAAAGCGGTATTGGTAGCGGCCAATCCGGCACTGGGCAGAACGATTGAAAATGGCCAGTATTACCTGCATGGAAAACCTGTGCATGAAAGCAGTTTTGCACACGATCCTGATTTTGCCATCAGCAGTTCAGTCATCCTGGATATGCTGCGCAGCAGAGAGGGATCGGTATATGTGAAAAGATTTGATGAAACATTACCCGACGCAGGCATTATAGTAGGGGAGGCCACTCAAACGGCCGACCTGCAGGCCTGGGCTACCCGTATGGATAACACCACGCTGATAGCTGGTGCGGCTGGCTTCTTTACCGCTATGCTGGATAAAATGCTGGCCGGTAAACGGCCTGCTAAAAGCGAACCGCCGGCCGAACGCCTGCCATTCAGTTTGTTTGTGTGTGGAACTACTTTTTCGCAAAGCCGTAACACCATCAAACAAATAAAAGCTGCTGGTGGTCCTGTGTGCTATATGCCCGATGAGATAATCAGATCGGTGCACAACGGTACCTACAGTTATGTGAAATGGGCCAATGAAGTAGTGGCCCTGGTAAAATATCATGGAAAAGCCATTGTGGCCATACATGAAGACAGCACCAGGGATACCGCCGTTGGCGCCGGTCAGCTGAAAGAAAAGATGGCCGGACTGGTGAATGAAGTATTGCAACGCAGCATGGTGCAGGAGCTGATCGTGGAAGGGGGCGCTACCGCCTGGGCATTGATCAATCAGTCAAATCTGACCCGGTTCTATCCCGTGGAAGAAATGGCACCGGGTGTGGTGCGGATGCAGACAAATGATCCTAATTTATTTATTACGGTTAAACCCGGCAGTTATCAATGGCCGGACGGGTTATGGGATTTTTAAAAAAGAGAGCTATCATTTTATAATTGCCATATGAATTTATCATTGTTGGATTATATCATCATCATTGTTTTTCTGGTGGTGACATTATATGTAGGGTACCGGTTTGCGCGAAAACAGGATTCTTTTAAATCCTACTTTCTGGCACATGGCCGGGTTCCTTCCTGGGCGATAGGCATGTCGTTATTGGCGACACTGATCAGTAGTGTAACTTTTCTGGCATATCCGGGAACCGGGTTCACCAGTAACTGGATCTTGTTGGTACAGGGGTTGATGGTACCCATTGTTTTATTAGGCACCATCTGGTTTATTGTTCCGTTGTACCGTAAGGTAATTGGTTTAAGCACCTATGAATATTTTGAAAGACGTTTTGGCGTTTTTGCCCGCTATTACAGCTCGCTGGCCTTTGTGCTGCGGCAGTTTTCCGGTATGGGTACTGTGCTGTTCTTACTGGCCCTGGCTCTGGATAGCATGATAGGTGGCAATACCATGATCATGATTGCGGTGGTAGGGTTGATCATCATTGGCGTGAACCTGATGGGCGGCATGGAAGCGGTGATCTGGCTCGATGTGTTCCAGGGATTCATGTTATTTGCTACCGGAATTATTTGTATAACTGTGATCCTGTTCTCTACCCATGGCGGTATTTCAGAGATCTGGCAGGTGGCGAAAGCCAATGGCCGCACAGGATTTGGCCCCTATGATGCTGACCTTACCCATGTAACCTTCCTGGTAATGGCCATCAATGGATTGTTTTATGCCATCCAGAAATATGGCACCGACCAAACCGTAGTACAACGTTATTTAACCGCCAAAACCGATAGAGGCGCCATTTGCGCTTCTTTGATGGGTATCTTACTCACCGTTCCTGTTTGGATGCTGTTTATGTTCATTGGTACGGCGCTGTTTGTTTTTTACAAACAGAATCCGCTGCCCGCCGGGCTGCATCCCGAACAGGTATTCCCTTATTTTATTGGAACCCAATTACCCGTTGGTGTAAGAGGCTTGATCCTTTCAGCCATGATCTCAGCTGCCATTTGCAGTTTGAGTGCCGACCTGAACAGCCTGGCTGCTGTAGGGGTAGAAGATTATTATAAGAAAATGCGTCGTGGTCAGTCTGATGCCGCTTATTTAAAAGCCGGCAGATGGACCGTAGTGATCTCCGGTTTGATTGCGATGGGCATTGGTTGTTTATATATCAACGCCGGCAGTGAAGGCGTATTGGGAATTGTATTTACACTGTATGCGATCTTCTCCGGTGGTATTGTGGGTATTTTCCTGCTGGGTATTTTCAGCGCCCGTGCCAACCAACAGGGTATTACCATTGGCATTATTTCCTGTATCCTGTTTACCTCCTATGCGTTTTTGACGTCTACCCAAATTGGAATAGGCAACAATAAACACCTCTTGCTCGATTTTGGTAAATACAATTTCGGTCACGATAAATTGATGCTCGGTGTATACAGCCACCTGGTGGTGATTGTTGTAGGCTATGTGGCCAGTTTGTTCTTCCCCAAACCGGTACTGGATAAAAACCTCCTGTACTCTGGCTGGAAGGAAGCGAGAAGGAAGGAGAAAGTTACATTGAGAGCAGTGTGAGGGTGAGTGGTGACAAAAGCAGATTAGTTTCTATTAAAATAATAACGATGCGAAAACTATTTTATATCCTTTGTGGCTTGTTAATATGGATGGACGGCAGAAGCCAGACTTCAGACGACGCTTACCGCGAACCGTTGAAACAGGTGTTAACGGAAATTGAAGGCCAGTATGGTATCAAGATCCGGTACAGCGATGCTATGGTAAACGATCATTTTGTTACCTATGCCCGCTGGCGTTTTCGTCCTGATGTTGAGAAAACACTTACCAATGTGCTGGCTACACAGGACCTGTCGTTCAGTAAAACAGGCGACAAAAGTTATAAGATCAGTGCGTTTCAATATCATTTAAAAACAGTGGAAGAGGGTAAGGCGCAATTGGAGTACCTGTCTTCCTTATACAATGATGTAGCCAGCTGGGAAAAGCGCAAAACTGAATTACGCGCATGCATGTATCAGGCGTTGCAGTTATCGCCCGTTCCGCCGGCGCCTGTATCAAAACCCATTACTACGCCTGTGCGTAAAATGGATGGATATACAGTAGAGAATATTGCATTTGAAGTATTGCCCGGGGTGTATACCTGCGCGTCGTTGTACAAACCGGCAAAAATAAAAGGAAAGATCCCGGTGGTGTTGTGTCCGGACGGGCACTGGGAAAAACACCGGTACCGAGCCGATTGTCAGTACCGCTGTGCCACACTGGCCCGCATGGGTTGTATGGCCATCAGTTACGACATCTTTGCCTGGGGAGAATCGCTGCTGCAATTTAAATCAGAAGATCATCGCCGCTCACTGGCTATGACGGTCCAGACGTTAAATGCGTTTCGCATTCTGGACTATATGCTGAAATTAAAAGAAGTCGATACCAGCCGGGTGGCCATCAGTGGAGGATCGGGTGGGGGCAGCCATACCATGCTGGTAACAGCCCTGGATGACCGCATCAAATTAACGGTGCCAGTGGTGATGGTATCTTCGTTCCACAGCGGCGGCTGCCCTTGCGAAAGCGGTATGCCGGTGCATTTGTGCGGCAATGGTACCAATAACGTTGAGATCGCTGCCATGGCGGCGCCGCGTCCGCAACTGGTAGTGTCTGATGGGGGCGACTGGACGGCCCATGTGCCCGAGGTTGAATTTCCCTTCCTGAAAAAAATGTATGGATATTATGGCAAACCCGATCAGGTAGAGAATGTACACCTGCCCAATGAAAAACACGATTACGGCATCAATAAACGCACGGCTCTGTATGAATTTATTGGCAAACATTTTCATTTGGACCTTACAGCTGTAAAAGATAAAACAACCGGCCAGTTCGATGAAAGCAAGGTGACCATTGAACCCGAAACTTCTTTGTATGTGTTCGGCGATCATGGTGAGAAATTACCGGCGAATGCTATTCATGGTTATGATGAGTTGAAGAAGCAGTTTGAAGGGAAGGGGAAGTAGTTAGATGTTTCACGATTGCAATGCCGATTCACGAATAAGTTAAACCCGTTATAATGAAGAATCACGTATTCACATTTGCACTTTTAGTAACATTACTGTCAGGCTTTACTGTATCTGCGCAAAAACTGGTAAAGTCAAATGGGCGGTATAAGATTGCCGTTGTAGACCTTATGATTTTGAAGAGACAAAAGCTTAGTGCATTCCAGTTATCAAAAGAATTAGGCGCCGATGGCGTAGAAGTGGATATGGGTGGATTGGGCGATCGCGAAACGTTCGATAGCAAACTGGCTGATGATACCATCCGCAATTTGTTTCTGGACAAAGCCAAAGAGTACAACCTGGAAATAGCTTCCCTGGGTATGACTGGTTTTTATGCACAATCGTTCCCTGAGCGGCCTACTGCGGTGAAAGCGGTGCAGGACTGTATCAATACCATGAAGAAGATGAATATTAAAGTTGGTTTTCTTCCCCTGGGCATCAAAGGAGATCTGGTTAAATACCCTAACTTAAGACCAGCGGTTGTATCACGTCTGAAAGAAGTAGGTAAAATAGCAGAGCAGGCGGGTGTGGTGATTGGTGTTGAAACTGCTTTGAGTGCTACTGAAGAATTACAACTGTTGAAAGATATCGGTTCGCCTGCAGTTCAGATCTATTTCAACTTTTCCAACGCCGTACAAAACGGAAGAGATCTGTGCAAAGAAATAGAAATACTGGGTAGCCACATCTGTCAGATCCATTGCACCAATAAAGACAGTGTATGGCTGCAGAACGATAAAACCATTAATATGAACCAGGTAAAACAGGTGCTCGATAAAATTGGTTACAAAGGGTGGCTGGTGATCGAGCGTTCACGCGATCAAAGTGATCCCAGAAACGTAAAAAGAAATTTCAGCGCAAATGTAGCTTATATGAAATCGATCTTTCAATAGCAGGAGAATTATAACGTAAGATGAAACGACTATTTAAATACACGATTGCTTGCTCTTTTTTCACCTGGTTTATTGGATTAACTGTACAGGCTGCTGACATTTATGTAGCGCCTGGTGGGGCTGATACGAATCCCGGAACAAAAGAAAAACCCATGGCTACCATAGCCATGGCATTACGTAAGGCCAGGGAAATGCGCCGGTTAAAAGAACCGGGTATTACAAACGGAATACATATTGTGGTTGAAAACGGCGTGTATGCATTTAGTGAACCGCTGTTTGTGCGGCCCGAAGATTCGGGTACACCTGAAAGCCCAACTGTTATAGAAGCTGCGCCTGGTGCTAAACCAGTGTTCAGCGGCGGGTTGTCAGTAAAAGGCTGGCGGAAAGCCACCGGGAAAATTCCTGGTTTGCCTGCTGCGGCACAAGGAAAAGTATGGGTGGCCGATGCGCCTGTAGAAGCGGGCCGGCTGCTCGACTTCCGGCAGTTATGGGTAAACGATCAGAAGGCCATTCGCGCCCGTGATCGCAATGCCGATAGCATGAACCGCATTCTTTCCTGGAATCATGAAACGCAACAATGCTGGATCCCCAAACCCAAAACAGCGGGTTGGGAAAAAGCAGCGGGGCTGGAAATGTTTATTCACCAATGGTGGGCTATTGCTATTCTACGGGTAAAATCGGTTACGGTAAAAGGTGATAGTGCCTTGTTGAGTTTTTGTCAACCCGAGAGCCGTATACAGTCAGAGCATCCCTGGCCTGCGCCGTGGATCTCGCAGAAAACCGGTAACTCGGCTTTCTTTCTCACCAATGCCATCGAATTTCTCGATGAGCCTGGTGAATGGTATTTGGATGTAAAGAACCAACAGATCGTATACTGGCCACGCAACAATGAAAATATGAGTACTGCGCAAGTGGTAGCCCCGTATTTACAAACCATTGTCCGGGTGGAAGGGACCATCGATGAACCCGTGTCGCATGTATATTTCAAAGGCATCGACTTTAAACATGCTACCTGGCTGCGTCCTTCGCAGGCCGGTCATGTGCCGTTACAGGCCGGTATGTTTTTGCTGGATGCTTACAAGTTGAAAATACCCGGCACGCCTGATAAAAGAGGATTGGAAAACCAGGGCTGGATCGGCCGTCAACCTGGCGGGGTAGAATTACAATTCGTACACAACACCGGTTTTGAGCGTTGTAATTTCTCGCACATGGCGGCTACCGGTCTCGATTATATTAAAGGCACCCAATACGATACCATTGTGGGTTGCACTTTCCACGACATTGCGGGTACTGCTATACAGGCCGGCATGTTCTCTGATCCGGGTTTTGAAACACACCTGCCCTACAATCCGGGTGATGTTCGGGAATTGTGCCGCAAGCTTACCATCAGCAATTGTTTTATTACCAATTGCGCCAATGAAGACTGGGGTTGCGTAGGTATCAGTGCCGGTTATGTGCAGGGGATCAATATCGATCACAACGAATTAAGCGATCTTCCTTATAGTGGTATTTGCGTAGGCTGGGGCTGGACGAAAACCATCAATGCGGCCCGGGAAAACCGCATTCATGCCAACCTGGTGCATCATTATGCCAAACATATGTATGATGTAAGCGGCATCTATACATTGTCGGCCATGCCCGGTTCGGTGATCAGTGAGAATGCGGTGCACACGATCCTGAAAGCGCCTTATGCCCATGATCCCAACCATTTCTTTTATCTCTATCTCGATGAAGGTTCTGCCTACATCCAGTTAAAAGATAACTGGACGGAAGTGGAGAAATACCTGAAGAACTCCAATGGCCCGGGTAATACCTGGGAGAACAATGGACCCAAGGTGGCGGATAGTATAAAAAACAGGGCAGGGTTGGAAGAAGCGTATAAAGCAATAAAAAATTAAACTAACTGTATAAACTTATTATATGTTGAATCTCGGAATCTTAGGGTTAGGTGAAGGACGTAGTACTATGTCTGCCGCGCTGAACAGCAGCAAGGTGAACCTGAAAACCATTTGTGATATGAATGAAGAACTGTGCAAACACCGCAGCAAAGAGTTTCAGTTCTTCAATTATACCACTAAGTATGAAGATATGCTGAATGACCCGGAGATCGATATCATTGCCATATATACACCTGATAAATGGCATGCCGCGCATATTAAACAGGCATTGCTGGCCAACAAACACGTGATCTGTACCAAGCCGTTGATAGATGACCTGTCTACAGCAAAGGAGTTGCTCGATCTGCAACAGAAAACCGGTAAGAAATTATTTGTAGGACAAAGCTCCCGGTTTTTTGAGCCGGCTAAAAGACAACGGAAAGATTTTGAAGCTGGTTTGATAGGTGACCTGATCACCGTGGAAAGCCATTATCATGCCGACCATCGCTGGTTTTTAGAAAAACCATGGGCGTTGGAAAATGCGTTCAAATGGCTCTATGGCGGTTTAAGCCATCCGGTAGATTTTATCCGTTGGTACCTGCCTGAGGTGGAAGAAGTAATGGGCTATGGCATGATCAGCAGCAACGGAAAAACGGCTGGTCTGAAAAACGAAGATACCATGCACTTTATTTTCAGGGCAACAGATGGCCGCATTGCCCGCGTAAGCGGTGCTTATACCGGACCTATTCAGCCGGCACAACGAGACAGCGGTATGAGTGTGATCTTACGGGGTACCGAAGGTGCTTCTCAGGCCGATTATCATGAACTGCGTTATGCGATCACTGATAAAACCGGTGAAGAGAAGATCGTGCAATGGGGCGATAAGACCATTAAATACTATTTCCGTTTTGAAGGTCAAAGCCACCATGCCGGTGAATACCAGAATTACCTGGAGTATTTTGCTGACAGCATCAACAACAATACAACAGCTTATCCCGATCTGAAAGAGGGCATAGGAACGATCGCATTGTTGCAGGCGATGGATAAAACATTGAAAACCGGCATGCCTGTTAGAGTGAGTGAGATTTTGAAGGCACATGGCTTATAGATAATTAAACCCTGATAACTAAAACAGCACGATGAAGGCCATATACAATCTGTTACAACCAGTAGATTTTGTAGTTGTTGCCATTTACCTGGCGATCCTTATTGGCATAGGGCTCTGGGTAAGTTTTGGACAAAGAAAGAACAAAGATCAAAACCTGTTCCTGGCCGATAAGTCATTAGGCTGGGCGAGCATAGGTTTTACCATGTGGGGCACCAATGTCGGGCCCTCTATGTTAGTAGCATCAGCCAGTGCCGGTTATTTATCCGGCATCGTGTCTGGTAATTTTGCCTGGTATGCATTTGTGTTCATTTTAATGCTGGCGGTGGTATTTGCGCCCCGTTACCTGGGCGCCAATGTATCTACCTTGCCTGAGTTTTTAGGAAAACGGTTTGGGGAGAATACCCGCAACATTCTGGCCTGGTATACGCTCATCACTATTTTAATTTCCTGGTTATCGCTGGGGTTATTTGCCGGCGGTGTGTTGATCAGGCAATTGCTGGGATTGGATATGTGGTTGTCGGTGATCGTTATGGTGGTGGTATCTACCTTGTTTGTTATTGCAGGTGGCTTAAAAACCATTGCCTATACCAGTGTATTTCAAATGTTGTTGCTGATTGCGGTATCATTGTTACTGGTGGTACTGGGCGTGTCAAAAGCAGGCGGTCTCCATGCTATATATGAAAAGACACCGGCGCATTTCTGGAATTTGTTTCAACCTAACAGCGATACAAGTTATCCCTGGCTGCCTATTCTGCTCGGGTACCCCGTTATGGGTGTATGGTTCTTTTGTACCGAACAATCCATGGTACAGTCAGTATTAGGAGCCAAAAGTTTAAAACAGGGACAATTGGGCGCCAACTTTATTGGCTGGTTAAAAATATTGGATGTGCCCCTGTTTATTTTACCCGGGATAATCTGTTATGTGCTGTATCCGAATATAAATCCTGATGAAGCTTACCTGACGATGGTAACCAATTTGTTTCCGGCAGGTTTGAAGGGGCTGATCATCGTAGTACTGGTGGCTTGTTTAATAAGCACTATTGGCGCCTCGCTCAATTCAGTGAGTACGGTGTTTACCATGGATATCTATGTAAAAAAATACAATGCACAGGCTACCAACCGGGAGATCATTCGTGTAGGCCGGATCATTACGGTGGCCGGAGCCATTATTTCAGTTGCAGTGGCACTGGCGATTGACATGATAAAAGGACTGGACCTCTTTAATGTGTTTCAGTCGGTATTAGGTTTCCTGGCGCCGCCTATGACTGTTGCCTTTTTGTTTGGCGTGCTTTGGAAGAAAACAACGCCCCGCGCCATCAATTGTGTATTGACCATCGGCACGGCGTTTTGCCTGTTGATAGGGATCTTATATTTGTGGGTATACCCGTCAAAAACATATACTGTTTGGCCGCATTTTATGCTATTGTCGTTTTACCTGTTTCTGGTATTAAGCGCCATGACCATTTTGATCTCGGTTTTTGATAAAAAAGGCGCCTTGCAATTACAGCAGGCCACTTATTTTAAAAGCCTGGCCAAACCCGATAAACAGGTTTGGGTGATGTGGGGCGTATTGGTTGCCGTGATGCTGGGTTTATACATATTTTTCAATGGACACTAATTTTTGCATTTAATAAATCTTTCCGGAAATGAATTGCAGACATGCCATATTGCAACACACTGTTTGGATAGCATTAGTATTATTTGCCTGCACCACGCAGGCACAACCGCTTTATAAAGGGGAGCCTGTACCCAAGGCTCAGGCCGCTCAGGCAACCTGGATCTGGTACCCCGGTGACTTTGAGATCTGGCTGGCCAATAACATGCAGAACCGCCGTACGGAACGTGGTTCTTTCTTTCCGCCCTTCTGGAAGCTGGATGGCCATTATGTGCTGATGGATTTTCACAAGGATGTGGAGCTGACCGAACCCGAAGTGATCGATGTATATGTGGAAGGAAAATACATCCTTAAACTCGATGGCAAAGGGTTTGAAGGGACCCCGTCACACGTAACTATACCTGCGGGCAAACACCGCATCAATGTAAAAGTATTCAGCGCCGGTACGGTGCCTGCTATTTATGTAAAAGGCAAAACCATTGCGTCTGATTCTTCCTGGCTGGTAACCTTTGAAGATAAAGAATGGATCGATGAAACAGGGAAGACTTCCGATGTGTCGGCCACTGTTTGGCTGAATGCCGGCAGCTGGAATTTCAATGAACCTGCACAACGCCCTTCTACATTCAAGCTGGCGACTAAACCACAATCAGCTGCATCTGTTACCAAAAACAACGGATCCTTACTGGTTGATTTTGGCAAAGAAACCTTTGGTTATATCAGGTTGCATGGATTGCAGGGCAAAGGCAAGGTGTCGTTGTATTATGGCGAATCGAAAGAAGAAGCCCTGGCTACCGGTACCTGCGAAACGCTGGACAGGGTAGATGTAAATGCTTCTTCAAAGATGGATTCGGTGATGGTGCTCACCAAAGCTTTCCGCTATGTAAATGTACAGGCTGAAGGAGGTGTTACCCTGGATTCTATTTCGATGTTGTACGAATACCTGCCAGTTGAAAACCGCGGTTCTTTCCGTTGTTCAGATACCGGCATCAATAAAATCTGGGATGTAGCGGCTTATACGATGCATTTGAGCACCCGGGAGTTTTTCATTGATGGCATAAAACGCGATCGCTGGATCTGGAGTGGCGATGCGTACCAAAGCTACCTGATGAACTATTACCTGTTCTTCGATGTGCCCACGGTAAACCGCACGTTGATGGCATTGCGTGGAAAAGACCCCGTTACCAGCCACATCAACACCATTATGGATTATACTTTTTACTGGTTCCTGGGTATCTATGACCTGTACCAGTATACCGGCGATAAAACCTTTATTCAACAGTTCTACCCCCGCATGCAAAGCATGATGGAGTATTGCCTGAGTCGTCGTAATAAAGACGGTATGATGCAAGGGCTCTCCGGCGACTGGATCTTTATTGACTGGGCGCCTGGTTTAAGCAAAAAAGGGGAAGTAAGCTTTGAGCAGATGTTGTTCTGCCGCAGTCTGGAAACCATGGCGCTTTGTGCGAATATGGTGAACGATACCAAAAATGAAACCCTGTACAAACAACTGGCTGCCGATATGCGGTCGAAACTGTTTTCTATTTACTGGAACGAAAGCAAACACGCGCTGGTGCACAGCCGCGTGGATGGAAAACCAACCGATAATGTGACCCGGTATGCCAATATGTTCGGCATCTTCTTTAATTACTTTAATGAAGAACAAAAACAGGCGGTAAAGCAAAATGTGTTGCTGAACGACAAGATCCAGAAGATCACCACTCCGTATATGCGTTTCTATGAGCTGGAAGCATTGTGTGCGATGGGCGAGCAGAAGTATGTGCTGAACGAAATGAAGAACTACTGGGGCGGCATGTTGAAAGCCGGTGCTACTTCATTCTGGGAAGAATACGATCCTTCCAAATCAGGTGCCGACCATTACTCCATGTATGGCCGTCCGTTTGGAAAAAGTCTTTGTCATGCCTGGGGAGCGAGCCCCATTTACCTGTTGGGCAAATATTACCTGGGCGTACAACCTACTTCACCCGGTTATGCAACCTGGACAGCAGAGCCAGTCCTGGGCGGCCTGCAATGGATGGAAGGTAAAGTGCCTACACCGCATGGCGACATCAGCGTGTATTGCAGCACTACCCAAATCAAAATAAAGGGTGCCGTAGGAACCGGAACGCTGCGATTCAGGAGTCAGTCGAAACCCAGCAGCAAAAGCGGAGCAATTACCAGCAAAGGTGGAAATGTATATGAAATGACAGTTGAGGCAGGTAAGGATTACGAGATAAAATACAAATCTTAAACAAAGAACTAAAAACATAGAACTACGAACTGAAGATGGAAAGGATAACAGCGACATACTATATCGAAACGCCTTTAGATCCGGAAAAAGCAGCAGCGGTATTAGCCGGTGAACAATCATCAGGAACATTCATTGCAGTGCCCGGTGAAACCGAAGAGTTGAAACAGCGCTTTGCCGCGCGGGTAGAAAAGGTGACCCCATTGGAAACCGTTACTACGCCGGCCATGCCCGGTGCTGCCAGTCCTAATGGGCAATACCATCGTGCTGAGATCCAGGTATCGTGGAGTATCGAGAACTTCGGGTATAACCTGCCGGTGTTGACATCGACCCTGCAGGGTAATTTGTATGAGCTGCGTCAGTTCACTGGTTTAAAGCTGATGGATATTGAGTTGCCTGCTTCCTATGCGCAACATTACAAAGGACCTGCCTTTGGTGTCAAAGGCTGCCGCCAGTTGACCAAAGTAGAAAACAGACCGTTGATCGGTACCATCATAAAACCCAGTATCGGGCTTACGCCGGAACAAACGGCGGAGATGGTTAAAACACTGGCCGGTGCGGGAATAGACTTTATAAAAGACGACGAGTTGCTGTCTTCATCAGCCAACTCCTCTTTTAAGGGCAGGGTAGATGCCATCATGAAAGTGATCAATGCCCATGCCGACGCTACGGGTAAAAAAGTGATGTATGCTTTTAACATCAGCGGCGAGATAGATGAAATGTTGCAACGCTATGAATACATAGTAAAAAGCGGAGGTACCTGTGCTATGGTAAGCATTAACAGTGTGGGCATGGCCGGGGTGAAAAAGATCTGTGATCAACGCCAGCTGGCTATTCATGCGCACCGCAATGGCTGGGGCATGCAAACGCGTCATCCGTTGCTCGGGATCGATTTTCGTGCCTATCAAAAATTATGGCGCGTAGCAGGCGTTGACCAGCTGCACGTAAATGGCATTCAGAATAAATTCTGGGAAAGCGATGACTCGGTAGTAGCTTCTATAAAAGCATTACAAACGCCATTCTATGATCACGAATCGGTATTGCCGGTGGTATCATCAGGCCAGTGGGGCGGACAGGCGCCGGAAACCTATCGCCGTACCAATACAGTTGATCTGTTGTATATGGCCGGTGGCGGTATTATGGCGCATCCCATGGGTGCTGCAGCAGGTGTTGTTGCCTTACAACAGGCATGGCAGGCTGCGGTGGATGGACTGAGTGTTGAGCAGGCAGCGGCTAAGTATAAGGAGTTTTCTGAGTCGGTGAGACAGTTTGGGAAGAAGTAGGGGAAGTTGATAGGGTTGATGTGTTAACAGGTTAACAGGTTAACAAATTAACAAGTTAATAAGTTAACAAGTTGACAAGTGAGTGGTGTGTTGGCTCGCTATTATTCAGAAATCACAACTATTTTGAGCCCACTCACTACTGACTACTCACTACTCACAATTACGAAATAAACAATGGATTCAAAAAGCAAGAATATATTACTGGCATTCTACGGTGACGACTTTACCGGTTCTACCGATGCACTGGAATTTCTGGCCAGGGCCGGTGCTAAGACCGCTTTATTTATTGAGCCGCCTACTGCGGAACAATTAAAAAAGTATCCGGGTCTTAATGCATTTGGTGTAGCCGGTAAAACCCGGGCCATGGCGCCGGCAGAAATGGAACAAACGCTGTTGCCTGCTTTTGAAAAGTTACGGCAAACCGGCGCGCGGCATGTGCATTATAAAGTTTGCTCCACCTTTGATTCTTCTCCCACGATAGGAAGCATAGGAAAAGCGATCGATACCGGAATGGCTGTTTTCAAAAACAAATGTGTGCCCTTACTGGTTGCAGCACCTGTACTGGGCCGTTACTGTATGTTCGGCAACCTGTTTGCCCGCATGGGGATCGGCAGCAATGGAAAAATATACCGGTTAGACCGGCATCCTTCCATGAGCAAACACCCGGTAACACCGGCCGATGAAAGCGACCTGCGGTTGCACCTGGAAAAACAAACGACGAAGAAAACAGGGTTGATAGACATTCTGCAGGTATCGAACGGATCGCTGGCAAATGCCTGGGACCAGGTGATACAGCAGGGATTCGAGGTAGCCTTGTTCGATGCGTTGTACCAGGAGCAATTAATGCCCATCGGTGAGTTAATCGATGCGCAGGCCAATTCAGGGACCCTGTTCTCTGTAGGTTCATCCGGTATTGAAATGGCGTTGGGCCAGCACTGGAATTTCACCAATCAACTGAACCCAAAACCATCCTGGGCGCATCCCGGTAAAGCAGTGCCTTTACTGGTGATTGTAGGCAGTTGTTCGCCTGTAACGGCCGGACAGATCAATTACGCCAAATCAAAAGGGTTTGAAGAGATTGTATTGGATGCACCCGCTATATGCAACAACGATCAACAATCCATTCATGCCGCGATCAGCAAAGCCGTTGATCACCTGCAGCAAGGGAAACATGTAATTATAAGCACTGGCGGGTCCGGACAGCAACAAACAATAAACTTACCTGCAGCACAATTGGGCACTGCATTGGGATCAATTGCCCGGGATGCGGCAAGTAAAACTTCTTTACAAAGGATCGTGATTGCCGGAGGTGATACCAGCAGTTATGCGGCCCGCGCCATGGGGATAGAAGCGGTTGAAATGATCGCGGCCCTGGTGCCCGGAGCACCTTTGTGTAAAGCAACAGCACCCGTTTCACCCATCGATGGAATGGAAGTGAACTTCAAGGGCGGACAGGTTGGCGGTGAAGACTATTTTGAAGTGTTGATGCAGGGTAATTTGAATTAATCAGACTATAACAGAAGAAAATATCATACAACATGCAACAAAAAACATTAGGGCTTATTCATACCTCAGCCACATTGGTACCTATGTTCCAGCAATTAGTAAGCGAATATTTGCCACAGGTAAAGGTGTTCAATATTGTCGATGACAGCCTTATCAAGAATACCATCGCTTGTGGTGAGTTAACGCCCTCAACCGCACGCCGGGTAGTAAACTATGTAGGGTCAGCAGAAGCTGCAGGCGCCGATTTTATTCTGGTAACCTGTTCTTCTATTGGCGCTGCTGTGGAAGCCGCTGCTGATTTAACCAATGTACCGGTATTGCGCGTTGATCAGCCAATGGCCGATCAGGCAGTACGCACCGGCAAACGCATTGGGGTGATCGCTACCTTGTCAACCACATTGGGCCCCACCAGCGACCTGGTAAAACGCAGAGCGGCAGTAGCAGGCAAGGAGATAGAATTGCAGGCGGTGTTGTGCGAAGGCGCTTTTGACGCATTGATGAGCGGCGATGGCGCTAAACACGATGACATGGTTGGAAAAGCATTGCGCGAATTATCAACCAAAGTGGATGTGATCGTATTGGCTCAGGCTTCTATGGCCCGTGTGGCAGATGCCCTGGCGCCTGAAGACAAAAAAGTGCCTATTCTGGCCAGTCCGGGAATTGCTGTACAACATATCGCATCGCTTCTTAAACAGGCTTAAGTTTTAAGAACGGCCTTTTAGTTCATCAATAGTAGTTACAGGTTACAAGTTGCAGGTTTCAGGGGTATTCATTTAATGAGGCCTTGTAACCTGGAACTTGAAACCCGGAACTGCAATTCTTTCGAAAAATCCATATGAAGAGAATCTCACTGGTAACATGCCTGATAACTGGTCTCGTTGGTTTAGTAGTCTTACTGATCGGTGTTTTTATGCAGCAGGAATCGGTGTACAAACCGGCAGCGGTTATTACGGCTGTATGCACCGCGCTGGGGTTAGGCGCTATTCCTGCATTAAAGGGATATAGGTACACTGCCTGGATCATTGCGGCTGTGGTTGCCGGCATGATGTATCCGCTTGCTTTTACCTATTTGAAAATAAACTGGGGCCCATTCCACGTAGGACAGATCGATTTGCGGAACAAGTGGCTGATGTTGATCATCATTCAGCTGGTGATGTTTGGCATGGGCATTCAAATGAAACTGGAAGATTTTACCAGTGTTGGTAAAACCGGCCGGGGAGTGGTGATTGGCCTCATGTGCCATTTTTCCATTATGCCCCTGATGGGATTGATGCTTACAAAAGTATTTCATTTTGAACCGGAGATTGCCGCCGGTATCATTTTAATAGGTTCCACCTCCAGTGGCCTGGCCTCTAACGTAATGGTGTATCTGGCAAAGGCCAATCTGATGTTGTCTGTTGTGGTTACCGCTATGGCCACCATGGCCGCCCCTTTCTTTACGCCTTTATTGATGAAATTACTGGCGGGTACGCTGGTGCAGGTAAAAGTGATCAATATGATGATGGAGATCATCAAGATCGTGATCGTTCCCATTGGCGCCGCCCTGTTACACGATTTTTTAAAAACAGCATCGCCCAAAGGCATTCGGGTGGTAACTGTTTTATTTATAATAGCAGCCTGCTGGCTGATAGCCCTGCCGCTGGGTTGGTGGGATTATTTGTCTGCCCACACCACGAATGAATCGATGCTGCAATCCATAGAAATATTTGGCTTTTTGTTGAGCGCTGTAGTGGCCGGTGTTTTGTATCACCAGCTGGCGCGTGTTGTTACAAAGCTTGATTCCGTAATGCCTTATTTCTCCATGTTCGGCATCATTTATTTTACCACGGTTACTACCGCTGCCGGACATGACAATTTATTAAAGACTGGCTTTTTGTTGTTCCTGTGCTCCGTGATCCACAATGCGGCCGGTTTCTTCTTTGGATACTGGTTAGGCCGTTTATTCAAGTTGGATAAAAACTCGGCCCGCACCGTAGCCTTTGAAGTGGGTCTGCAAAATGCGGGTATGGCTTCCGGTATTGCCGCCAGCATGGGCAAGCTGGGCACGCTGGGCTTACCGGCTGCCGTGTTTAGTCCGTGGATGAATGTGGCCGGTTCTATACTGGCTAATTACTGGAAAAAAAGGCCGGTTAAAGCCTAACAACCTCTTCTCTTTAAACTTTGAACTATTAACTTTAAACTATCAGTTCCAGGTTTCGAGTTGCCGATTGCAATGGCCGTTTCACGCTCCATCATTAAGAAATGAAGAAACATAGTATAATATTAGCTTGTTGTTTAGCGGTGCTGTTCCTTTTTCCGCAGGCCCGGAATTTCCCGGATGTAGGTTCGATAGGAAACAATGCTCCGCTAACCGATACCTCATTAGATGACTTGTTCCGGCATCCGCCAGAGCAGGCAAAGCCCTGGGTCTTCTGGTACTGGATGCAGGCTGCGGCTTCAAAAGAGGGAATAACGGCCGATCTGGAAGCCATGAAATCGGCAGGATTGGGCGGCGCCTATATGATGTTCATCAAAGGTGCTGATAGTGTTCCCCTGTTCAGCCCGGCAGCGCAACAGTTATCACCTCATTGGTGGGAATTGGTAAAGTTTGCCATGCAGGAAGCCAAACGGCTGCATTTTCAACTGGGGATGCACGTAAGTGATGGTTTTGCACTGGCCGGTGGTCCCTGGATAAAACCCGAGCTTTCTATGCAGCGGGTGGTAAGCTCAAGAACCTACGTTTCCGGCAAACAAGCCTTTAACCGGGTACTGCCACAACCTGAAACAAAAGAAAATTATTATAAAGACATCGCGGTATTTGCTTATCCCACGATGATCAAAAAAAGCATTGCAGATACCGCCATGGTACCGGTGGTAACCAGCAGTGTGGCGGGTGTTTCGCCCCAATTCCTGACGGAGAAAGGCGGCCGCCAAAGTTTTAAAAGCGACAGCGCCTGCTGGATCCAGTACGCCTACGACAAGCCATTTACCTGTAGGGCTATTGTAGTAAAAACAGGTGGTAATAACTATTCCTCCCGCCGGTTACTGATCCAGGTGAGTAATGATGGCAAAACCTTCAAACCCGTTGAACGGTTACAGGCACCTCGCAGCGGTTGGCAGGATTATGACCTGGATATCACCCATGCCATTAAAACAACTACCGCTAAGTATTTCCGGTTTGTATATGATAAAAAAGAACTGGAGCCCGGATCGGAAGACATGGACCCCGCCAAATGGAAACCGGTGTTAAAAGTCACTGGTATTTATTTATCAGGCGAACCGGTGGTTCATCAATATGAAGGAAAAAGCGGCGCTATCTGGCGCGTAAGCGACCGTACCACTACGGCACAGGTGCCCGACTCTTTGTGTGTACCGTTGAACCGCATCATCGATCTCACCAGCAAAATGACAGCTGATGGCCATCTTAACTGGGACGTGCCCGAAGGCAACTGGACCATCATGCGGATTGGCCATACTTCAACCGGACAAACAAACGCAACCGGTGGTGGTGGGAAAGGACTGGAGTGCGATAAATTCAATCCCGAAGCAGTAAAGCTGCAATTTAACAGCTGGTTTGCAGAAGCCATTCGTCAGGCCGGACCGGATTTAGCGAAAGAAGCATTGAAACTATTCCATATCGATAGCTGGGAATGTGGCAGCCAGAACTGGTCGCCGGTTTTCAGAGAAGAATTTAAAAAGCGCCGTGGGTATGATTGTTTACCCTATCTCCTTACCATGACCGGTGTGCCCGTGCAAAGCGCCGATGTTTCGGAACGTTTTCTATATGACGTACGCCAAACTATTATAGAGCTTATAAGAGATGTGTTTTATGTAACGTTGAAAAACCTGGCGCATGAAAAAGGCTGTATCATGAGTGCGGAAAGCATTGCACCCACCATGACCAGCGACGGGTTGTTGCATTATAAAGAGGCCGATCTTCCCATGGGCGAGTTTTGGTTAAAGAGCCCAACACACGATAAGCCAAACGATATGTTCGATGCCATTTCAGGCGCACATATCTATGGCAAACCGGTAATAGGCGCCGAAGCGTTTACTGAATTGCGTTTGGCCTGGGATGAACACCCCGGCATGTTAAAAGCACTGGGTGACAGGAATTATGCCCTGGGTATAAACAAACTGGTATATCATGTGTCCATGGAAAATCCCTGGCTCAACCGCAAACCGGGCATGACGCTGAACGGCATCGGGTTGTATTTTCAACGGGACCAAACCTGGTGGAAACCGGGTAAGGCATGGGTGGAATATGCACAACGCTGCCAGGCTTTGCTGCAAACAGGTAAGCCGGTGGTAGATGTAGCCGTGTTTACCGGTGAAGAAATTCCCCGCCGTTCTGTATTGCCCTATAGGCTGGTAAATACGCTGCCAGGCATTTTTGGCGACTCTGTTGTTCAATCAGAGAAAAAACGATTAGCCAATGACGGTAATCCCTTGCGTACCATGCCCGAAGGCGTAACGCACACCGCTAATATGGCCGATCCCGAAAACTGGATTGATCCATTACATGGATACAAATATGATTGTTTTAATCCCGATGTGCTGTTGCAGGCAAAGGTGAGCAATGGAAGGGTTGAATTCCCTGGCGGCGCCAGTTACAAAGTGCTGGTGTTTCCGCAACCACATCCGTTATCACCGGTTGCCAGGCGTATGACACCGGCCGTTATAAAAAAGATTGCAGAGCTGGTACAGGCAGGCGCCACAATTATTGTAAACGATGCGCCTGAACAATCCTATAGTTTGGAACAGGCTGCTGCTGCCGATAAACAGGTGAAAGCCATTGCTGCCACCATCTGGAAAAAAGCACCAGCTGGTAAATTGAAACAATGGAAAGTAGGGAAGGGTACTGTAGTGCAGGGACCTTATACGGAAGGTTCATTTTCTCCTATTGGACTGGAAAAAGACATCACCTTCCAGGATACTTCCGGACAATTTGTTCGCGATATGGCCTGGACGCACAGAGCGGGCGATGGTTATGATATGTATTTTATCAGCAACCAGCGCAATGAAGAACGCCGGATATTAGTAACATTACGGGTAACCGACCGCATTCCTGAAATATGGGACCCGGTAACTGGCGATACCGCTAAATCCGATTTGTATGGCTTTAAAAACGGCCGTACCACATTCCCGCTGATGTTACCCGCCAATGGAAGTGTATTTGTGGTGTTACGAAAACCAACGACAAAAGCGTACTACAATCTCATTGGCGTTGGAACAGCAATGAGTCCGCTCAACCTGCCCTGGACGGTTACGTTTGACAGTACAAAAGGCGGTCCGGCAAAACCTGTTGTGTTCAGTCAATTAAAAGACTGGTCAACGGAAAATGATCCGGCTATAAAATATTATTCCGGAACGGCTGCCTATACCTATGCGCTCAATTTTAACACTTCAATGACGGCCCGATCAAAGATCTTTATACATGCAGGCAAAGTAGCCAATATCGCTGAAGTATATGTAAATGGAAAATCCTGTGGCGTAATGTGGACGCCGCCATACCGGGTTGATGTTACCAGCGCCATTCGCCCCGGTAAAAATGAATTGAGAATTGAGGTGACCAATACCTGGTTCAACCGGTTAAAAGGGGATCAGTTATTGCCGGAGAAAGAGCGCATCACCTGGACGAACGCACCTTTCTGGTCGAAAGAAAAACCATTGTTGCCAGCCGGTTTGTTAGGCCCGGTAACTTTGGAAGTAGAACAATAATATAGAACGTTGAAAATTTTGTAAAAGCTATGTATAAAAGTATTCATCTTTTCCTTGTCCTGTTGGTAGCGGGAGATTGTGTGTACAGTCAGAACAACAGCCTGGTGAATACCAGCAAGAGTGCGCATGTAAAACTACAACCGGTAGATCTGTCGGCCACGGTTTGGACTGGCGGTTTTTGGGGCGAACGCATGCAGGTATGTAAAGATTCCATGGTGCCGCATTTATGGCGCACCTATACCGATGCCAATGTGAGCCACGCCTATAAGAACTTCGAAATTGCCGCTGGTAAGGATACCGGTTCGCACAGCGGGCCGCCGTTCCATGATGGTGACTTTTACAAGTTGCTGGAGGGCGTAACCAGTTTGTATGCGGTTACCAAAGACAAACACCTGGAGACCATGCTCGATACGGCCATTGCTACCATTGCTGCCTGTCAGCGTGCCGATGGGTATATTCATACGCCTGTATTGATCGAAGCACGTAAGCAAACCAATAAAGAAAAGGCATTTGCAGACCGGTTGAATTTTGAAACCTATAACCTGGGTCACCTGATGACCGCCGGTTGTATCCATTACCGCGTTACCGGTAAAAGAACGTTACTGGATGTAGCGATCAAAGCAGCCGATTACCTGGATAATTTTTACAAACGCGCTTCGCCTGAACTCGCACGCAATGCTATTTGCCCTTCGCATTACATGGGTGTGGTGGAGCTGTATCGTACAACAAAAGATCCTAAATACCTGCAACTGGCTATCAACCTCATCAATATTCGTGGACTGGTAGAAGAAGGTACCGATGACAACCAGGACCGCGTTCCTTTCCGTCAACAGATGGAGGCGATGGGCCATGCGGTTCGCGCCAACTATTTGTATGCGGGCGTAGCGGATGTGTATGCTGAAACCGGTGATGATTCGCTGATGACTTGTTTGAACAGCATCTGGAATGATGTGGTAAATAAAAAAATGTACGTTACCGGCGGTTGCGGCGCTTTATATGATGGTGTGTCTCCTTATGGTACCTCTTATAAACCACCGGTTGTTCAAAAAACGCATCAGGCATATGGCCGGGCTTACCAGTTGCCCAATATTACGGCACATAACGAAACCTGCGCAAATATCGGCAACCTGTTATGGAACTGGCGGATGCTGTTGTTATCGGGCGACGCCAAGTATGCCGATGTAATGGAACTGGAATTGTACAATGGTATTTTATCAGGCATCAGCCTCGATGGAAATGATTTCTTTTATACCAATCCGCTGAGCCACTCAGCAGATTTTCCTTATACGTTACGTTGGCAGGAAGCCGGACGTGTTCCTTATATCAAATTATCGAATTGCTGTCCGCCCAATACCGTGCGTACGATGGCGGAAGTAAGCGATTATGCCTACACTACTTCTGATAAAGGCTTGTGGGTGCATTTGTATGGCGCCAACAAAATAGCAACAAAGCTGGAAGATGGTGCTGCCCTGGAAATGACGCAACAAAGCAATTATCCCTGGGATGGTCATATTAAATTCACAGTTACAAAAACTGAGGCAAAATCTTTCTCTTTATTCCTGCGCATACCCGGTTGGTGTGATAAAGCAGGGTTAACCGTAAATGGCAAACCGGTGACCGCTTCTGCTAAAGCAGCACAATACGCCGAGCTCAATCGTACCTGGAAAGCTGGTGATGTAGTAGAGCTGGATCTGAGCATGCCCGTAACACTGATTGAAAGTAATCCGCTGGTGGAAGAAACCCGTAACCAGCTGGCTGTGAAACGTGGTCCCGTGGTTTATTGCCTGGAATCGACTGACCTGCCCAAAGGAACAAACGTGTTTGATGTTGCTATTCCGCTTAAGAACGATCTTAAGCCTGTGATCACCACCATCAGCAAAAGCAAGATCGCTACCTTACAGGGAACAGCCTTGCTGGAGCCAAAAGAAGATTGGTCGAATGCTTTATATAAACCAGTGCGCACTACATCGACCCCGATAAAAATAACCATGGTCCCTTATTATGCCTGGGGCAATCGTGGTAAGTCGGATATGACGGTGTGGGTGAGGAAGTAATTTATTTAAAGAAGACCTGTAAGGTGCGCCTTTTGAGCCAGCTATAGTAGTCGATTTATGCGCTCCTGACAGGTCTTTTTTTAAGTGGTTGAATTAGACCTGTCAGGTCCAATTCAACATACTGAAAATGCAAGACCCAATGATGGACCTTACAGGTCATTATCAAACTCCTGCATCCCTTTCAGAAACTCATTCCTTTCCAGGATCTCCCCATCGAATACATTGATCACGGTAACGTGCTGGCTGTCGCCGGTGGTATTATCGGCTTCCATGATCTGCCATACTATTGTTTTGTAGGATTGATTGTAATAGATGTATATATCGCCTGGTTTGGTAATAGGCGCCTCTTTGTCGGTAGCAGCAATTGTCAATGCTTTTGTACAGGGAATGATCTTTTTCTTTTGGTTCACGATCCCTTCAAACTGTCCTTTCTTTAACAACTCGCCGTTTTGTTTTACTTCCAGTTTAAATACGAAGGGAATATCGCCTTTAAACTTCATTTCATAAAAGATAGCATATACAAAGTTCACCGGGTTGTTCTCCCTGTCGAGCATAACAACAGGGGTGAATAATTTTTCATTGATAACAGAATCAAGGTACCTGACGCTTTTTATTGTTAGCTCCCTGAAGAAGGCGGCGCTGGTTTCCTGAATGATCTCGTTTTGCAGCCGGCTCTTTACAGAATCAGGGATCTGGTTATAATCGAATAATTTGAAATCCTGCACCGGCAATTCGGAAGGGGCCATCGCCAGTTTGTCGAGGTACTTTATTTTATCACAGGGCGATTGCGCCTGTGACAGGCAGGACAACAGGCAAAACAACGATATGCCGGGTAAGGACTTCATTTGGTAAACTTTTTATTTCTATTTCAGCATACCCTTTGCCGCGCAGAGGTGTATTGCTTACGGCTTGGGGCTTGCAGCTAACATGTCAACTACATCTTTTCTTCTTTCTTCCGGAACCACGATAAGCGATTGCACTTTTCCATTTATAACGGTAGCTTCTACCGTAGTGTTATAGGGCGCGTGTAATTTAAAATGCACATCCTGGTCTTTTGGCCAGGCAGGACAGAGGTAAATCTTCTTACCATCGGTTTGCAACAGCATTTCCTGCAAACCGATCATACCGCTGCCACCCCAGTTGTGATCGGGTGTCCAGTCAAAACCAGGACCCCAGAAAGCCGGAAAGCGGCGGCCGCTGTTCTTTAACTTTTGGGTAGTGAGTTGTAATGCTTCGCTGGTTAACCCAAGACGTGCGGCAAAAATGTTGTCCTGCTTCCAGCCCACATGACTTCTGAATTTAAGCGCATCTGTATCGTGCCTGAAGGTGTTGATGGCGGTATCCAGACCGGGTTTGCCAACGCCATAGATACCCCATGGGAAAACAGGATAAAGCTGTGGGCATTCGGTATTGTTGATCCGTTCCCAAAGTTTGGCCGGCGCAATAGTCGTGTAACTACCAAATTGCCGGAAATTAATGGGAGGAATGCGCAACAGCATCTGCTGCCATTGGGTGCGTGCTGTATCGGTAAGGTATGGAGCCGGTAGTTCCAGTAACCGGGTCAACACCGTACGCAAACCTGAAACCGTGCTGCTGGCATTATAAGCCATTTTATAAGTTTCTGCAGCAGAACCGGGAAACAGCACCAATTGTCCTTTGCCATCGAGTTTATTTCTTCCCCGTTTACTGGCCAGGTATTGGTAATGTTCGTTAAAGAAACGCAGGCAGCTTTCAATAAGCGGAATATATTCTTTTATGTTGTTGCCGTTATATCGTTCTGTTTCCAGGATCATTAAGCAAAACTCCAGCGCAGTGTCCCATTCATATTCCAGCCAGGCATTGTATTCAACGCCCTTATCAAAATCAGCAGGACGTTTCCAACCCCATTCGGTACAATTGGGCAACCCAAAATTTTCGATCTGTTCAGGGAAGCAGGCACCGCCATGGTGCCAGTAGGTTTCACTCCGCAATTCAGCCGCACGCAGTATCCGCAGGTAAAAATCAAACTGGGGTTTCATCAGGTCGTAATCGCCGCTTTTCAGCAGGGGGAAGTAAACCAGCCGCTGGTTCTGGGCGGTATGGATTCCACCGCCCCAATTACGGAAGTCGGGCGTAAAACGTAAACTGCTATCTGTTGCGGCCGGATCGTAGGTAAACAACCCGCCATTGAATTTAGTAGGGTAATTGCCCATGGCATTGCAACCAAGCATATACCGGAACAACTGGTAATTGCGACCGGTTTGCCAGTTTACGGAATTCGTATCGGGGTGGTCAGGTTGCAGATAAACAAAACTGCGTTGCCAGTATTGCTTCCACCAGTTACGGGTTTGTTGCCAGGCCGGGGCTGAATTTTTAGCAGCATCCGTACTAACGGTTTGTAAACCGGTTAGCCAGGTTTCAGCCGCAGGGGTTTGTGCAGTATGTAATAAAACGGTAATGTGATGGTCGCGGCTGGCTTTTTTACTTTGCAATTTCCAGCCTTTGAAATCGGTATCCATATAAGTGCCCGTATAGGTACCGGCTGGTTGCAGGTTGCTCCCTTGTAAAGATCCTCCAAACGTTAGGTTGGCAATGGGATTGTATAACTGATCTTTTACGGCATCCAGCCCCTGTTGTTTTACCGTTATATCAAAAACGTTTGGTACATCGGCCCGATTACGGTGATAAAACAGTACGGTGTTGTCCTTAAAGTCAATATTATCTTTATTAGTAATTACTTCAGTAGGAGGGGCCCATTTGTAGGAATTGGCGTTATTGGCTTTGCCGGTCATGGTACGGTTGGCATAACGCCAGCTTTCATAACTAACTTCAGTATTAATGGCTTCATTGCCTGTAACGTCGATATGGATCACGGGTCGAAACACATCTACCCATATTTTAACGGTCGTTTGCAGATTATTGTTCCGGCCTTCGATCTGTACATATCCTTCTTCCAATTTCAACTCCTGTTTAAACGACTCTCCCTCAAAGGCATTCGGTGTACATTTGACACGTATTCTGCCTGCTTTTAATAACGCATTGTTTTCATCGAAGCAACCGCTTTTGGCCATGTACACCAACAGGTCACCTTTTTCTACCCAAACGTTCAGTCCTATATCACCGCCGCCACAGGGCATAGATTCTCCTGCATTTCTACTTTGTGAATTCCAGATAATATTGTAAGTTGGTAATACAGACTGTGCCGGTAAAACCAGCGGCAGCAGGTTACTAACGATAATTCCTGTAATAAGAAGAAAGTTTTTTTTATTCATGGGCTGATGTACGATTCGATGTTCCCGTTTTTAGAATATTATGAGATCATGCCGGGAATCAGCGAATGTAAGTATCTTGCCGTAAATTCTATTGTTATACCATATGAATGCGAAAAATAAAGAGGGGAGCCATAAAAACATCTGGTATGGAATTGGTCGCCAGCGCATAGAGATCCCAAAAACGGTGCTAAAGCAAAAGGTACAAACGAATACCTTGCTCAATCAGCTGTATGTTTGCAGCCTGGGGTATTATCCAAATGCGCGTGGCCACTATACCTACCGGAAAAAAGGGTTACCGGAAAACTTTTTATTTTATTGTGTGGATGGCGCTGGGTGGTACCAGATAGGAGATAAAAAACAGGAGGTGGGGCCCAACCAGTTTTTTATTTTACCGCAAAACGTTGAACATGCCTATGGTAGTGATGATGATAATCCCTGGAGCATCTACTGGATCCATTTTGGAGGCGAATCGTTGCCGCAAATGAATTCGCTCATTGCAGTACAAAAACATTTCAAACCATTTTATATAAAAAGCAGTGGTGAGATCATTACCATGTTCTCCCGCATGTACAAAGCCCTGGAATTGGGGTATAGTACCGATAACCTCATTTTCGCCAATTTATCCCTGCCGCATTTCCTGAGCCTGTTTATTTATAATTCGAAGCATACAACAGTTAGTCCCAACGATAAACTGGATGTGGTTGACAGCGCCATCCTGTATATGCAGGAACACATCAATGAAAATATTTCCCTGCAGGACCTGAGCAGCCATTATAATTATTCGGCTTCGCGCTTCTCCAGTTTGTTCAAACAAAAAACCGGCTACGCACCCATCGATTATTTCATTCAGATGAAAATGCAAAAGGCCAGTCAGCAGCTCGACTTTAGCAGCAGCTCAGTAAAAGACATTGCCTTAAGCATGGGTTTCGATGATCCATATTACTTCTCGAAACGGTTCCGTAAGATTATTGGTTTGTCTCCTAAACAGTATAGATCCCAGAAAAAAGATTGATAACGGAGGTAAGAGGTAAGAGGTAAGAAATAGGAAGTAAGAGGTAAGAGGTAGGAGGTAAGAAATAAGAGGTAAGAATTTTCGCGAGCTTCGTACTTCCTGCCTCATACTTCCTGCCTCATACTTCTTACTTCGGCTTTTATTTAGTGCCAAACTTATAGGCAATTCCCACATTAAACTCCCGGGGATCACCCAGGTTATAACTCAACGTGCTGCCCGATTTGCTGGCATAGGTGGAGTAATAGGTATTGGTAGCGTTCATAGCATTTATCCATACTTCAAATGCATGAATGGAATAACCGGCACGCAGGTTCAATACATCATAGCCACCATATTTTTTCGTATTGGCATTATCCATGTAATAAGAACCGATGTGCTGCCACTCTGCGCCCACGCGTAAGCCTTTTACAAAAACAGGTTTGTAAGTGACTTCTCCATTGCAAATGAATTGCGGACCGCCAGCCAGCTGGTTGTTGTTGTAGGCCACACCCTTTTCAATATAATCACCAAAGGTATGTTTGCTGTTCGCTGCGCTGAACCGTATTGAGACACCATTTACGGGGCGATAGGTGAGGCCGTATTCAATACCCGTATGTTTTGTTTTACCGGCGTTTTGGTTTTCGGTAGAACCATCAGGGTTCTTTACAGTGATGATTTCGTTGGTGCCATTTAACAGGTACCAGCTCCAGTCGGCATATAGTTTGTTTTTAAGCAGGGAGAACCAGCCACCCACTTCATAATTGTAAAAAGTTTGCGAACCCAGGTAAGGCACCTGAACGCCTGTATATAGGTCACTGATCTGCGGTGGTACAAAACCTTCGCTGTAGTTGGCGTACAGGCCGGCGCCTTTATAATTATACGTAGCGCCTATTTTGGGCGAGAAGCGTTTGAAATTATTTTTGGTTGATGGCGCGCCGGTATAGGCTGATGGCGGCAATGCGTTTATAAAGTTGTAATGGTAGAAATCGTACCGCAGTGCTGCTGTTAATTTTAAGCCTTTTACCAGTTCTGCTTCGTAATGAAGATACGATGCCAGGTTGTTGATCTTTGTTTTATATTGGCTCAATACAGAGTCGGTGGTGGCATAACTTACGTAATAGCCGCGGTCATCGCGCTGGATGTTGATGAAGTTGGCGTTGTACGTCGAAGGGCTGTTGTCAATGGTTATGCCTGCAATCAGTTTACTGTTCAGAAAATTAAACGACTGTTGGTGTTGCGCCACCACCATATAAGTATTGAACGCGCTTTCGTTTATTTCCCCATAAGCCAGGGATGGGTCGCTGGCTACATTTTTTATGCGGTAGGCCGGGTTTTGTTGCACCGAGTTGTTGCGATACACAAACGATACCTGCGTACTGCTGTTGGCATTCCATTGATGAAACAGTTGTGATTTGTAGCGAAGAGCGGGCACTTTGCGATAGGTGAATGTCTGCGGTGTGCTGTAATCTTTATTGGCAAAATGCAGGCTGTCGAGGGCACCCAGCATATCGCTGTTGTAATTTACATACGTGATGTCGTTCACCCATTTTGTTTTTTCACTGATGGCGTAATCGCCGCGAATGGTAATGCCGGTTTTATGAAAATCGCTGTGGCCAACGGGGCCATTATGCCGGTTGGCATAATAACCGCTGATCAGCAAACCAAATTTCCCAAACGTGTTACCCACCTGAAGGTCTGTTCTTTTATAGCCGGTGTTGGTGAGCTGCGCACTGACCTGTCCGGTAAAGATAGCCGGCGGGGCTTGTGTAATGATGTTTACTGCGCCACCGATGGCTTCCGCGCCATACAGGGAAGATGACGGCCCTTTTATGATCTCGATCTGGCGGGCTGCAGGCAGGTTCATTTCCAGTAAAGCATTGTGGTTATAAACGCCGGTGGTGCGAATGGGAATGCCGTCTTCCAGGTATAAGAACAGGCTCTTGGTGGTCATGGGCTGGCGAATGCTCATTTGATGTTGTTCATTGCCGAGGTTCACCATGTTTACGCCACTCACTTTATTCACCAGTTGATCTATGCGGGTGGCCCGGGTATCTTCCATCGTTTGTTTGCTGATGGTGCCAATAGCTACAGGAGCTTCGCTGCGCTTTTGCGCCGTTCTGCTGGCGCTGATCACTATTTCCTGTAAGCTGTTGTTGTTGCTTTGTAAGTTTACCAGTAATGTACGTTGTGCGCCTGTAGTAATGGTTACAGGCTGATAACCCAAAGATGAAATGATGAGTTCGTTCGCGGTATCTGCCAGTGGCAGGTTGAATTCTCCATTCGTATTGGTAATAGTTCCTTTGTTGCTTTGTTTGATCTGTACGGAGGCCCGGGCTATGGGTTCATGTGTTGTGGCATCTATTACTTTGCCGGTGCAATTTGTTTGCGCAAAGGTGCGGGATCCGGTCAGTACGATCAATAAAGCAGTTGCCCATTTTATAAAGCGTCTCATGGTCATAGCGTATTACACATGCAGTGGCAAGTTCAGGCAATACAATGCCTGCTATGCTTTCGCATGCTAAGGTTGAAGTGGAATAGATCGTTGGGACAGGTTAATCTCATTACATACTGTAAACAGCATGCCTTTACTGACATACTTACAGCAGGTAAGAAACAGATAAAAATGAAATGATAATAATGTGTGTGGCAGCAGCTACACTTGTGGAGGATGGAAAACGGCGTCTATTACCTTTTGTGAGATGGGATCGGTATACCGCGATACATGTACCGGTTTGTCGTTGATTACGGGATGGTGGGTTTCAACCTTCTTTTCACTGTACAGCACGATCTCGAATTTCAGGCTGGAACCGCCATTCAGCGGGATGTCCTGCGATTTTTCGTCTTTATTCAGCTGCCTGGTGAGGTAGCAGGTACCATGACAGCAGCTTTTGGGTTTATTGCGGTTTTCGCACAAGGTGGCCGCAATGGTCTTTTGGTTCATCTTGAAATTCAGGACGATAAGGCTTTTGCTGAAGGTTTGCCCCAGCATGCCTATCAAGAACACTATCGTCCACCATTTATTCAAGTCTCCAAATTTTGGGCAAAGATATTAGGTTAACGCTTATAACGAATGAAAATTATCAGCCTGCTGGTTGATATAGATCATGTTGTTGGAAAAAGTTTAAAGTTTAAAGCCGAATGCCAGCCCTGTAACTTATGATCTTACAACTTTAAACTTTGAACTTAAAACTTTAAACTGGTATTCAACTTACTCCTCGCTTAAACTAAAGCCGACTTTCACAAAAAAATTGCCATTTCAAAAAAAACTCTACCTTTACTCCACTTTAGGGGTGTCCATAACGGACTGAGATAATACCCTTTGAACCTGATGCAGTTCGTACTGCCGAAGGGAAAAGTGAAAGTCTTCTTTTATATTCTATTCTTTCATTTCTCTTTTGCTGCATGTTCATTCCCTGAAGTGATTAAAAACATAGGTATGAACATTCTTATTAATCAACAATCCAGGGATATTCCTGACCAGTGTTCGTTGGAGCAATTGCTTACCCAGGTATTAGGCATACCGGTAGCCGGTTTAGCGGTAGCCGTTGATCAAACTGTTATTCCCAGTACCGACTGGCCAGGCTATATGCTTCAGCCAGCTGATAAAATAATGCTGATTCGCGCAACACAAGGCGGGTAGTTAGTTCAAGGTTTAAAGTTTAAAGTTTCAAGTTTTAAGTTCAAAGTTCTGAGTTCTACTGTTTACAGCTTAAAGCCTGAGGCTTGCTGCCGTTTTTCCATTGACCATTTACAACAAAAATATTATTATGAAGAAAGAAGCTATTCCCAATCAAAGTAAAATAACCACCGAGCCTTTCCCGGCATCGAAAAAGATATATGTAAAAGGGCAACTGCATAAAGATGTAGCTGTTGCCATGCGTGAAATATCATTGACCGATACGCAGCTCCATGGCAAAAAGGGTGCTACTGAAAAGAATGCTTCTGTAACCGTATACGATACCAGTGGCGCTTATACTGATCCTGATGTGGCAATCGATGTAAAGAAGGGGTTATCTGCCCTGCGTGAAAAATGGATCATCGATCGCCAGGATACCGACCAATTGCAACAGGTATCTTCTTCGTATGGTCTTGAACGATTGAACAACGAAAAACTGGATGCTTTCCGCTTTGAACATCTCCGCAAACCGCGGCGTGCCAAAAGCGGCTACAACGTAAGCCAGATGCATTATGCCCGCAAAGGGATCATCACGCCTGAGATGGAATACATCGCCATCCGCGAGAACCAGCGGTTCGACCTGTTAAAAGAACAACTGAACGGCAGTTATGCCATGCTGTCCCAGCAACATGCGGGACACAGCTTTGGCGCCAATACACCCAAAAGTTATATCACGCCTGAGTTTGTACGGGCAGAAGTAGCGGCCGGCCGTGCTATTATTCCCAGCAATATCAATCACCCGGAAAGTGAACCCATGATCATCGGGCGTAACTTTTTGGTGAAGATCAATGCTAATATCGGGAACTCGGCAGTAACGTCCAGCATTGAAGAAGAAGTGGAAAAAGCCGTATGGGCCTGTCGCTGGGGTGCCGATACCATCATGGACCTGTCGACCGGAAAAAACATTCATGAAACCCGGGAATGGATCATTCGCAACTCACCCGTGCCCATTGGTACCGTGCCCATTTATCAGGCGCTGGAAAAAGTGAATGGCAAAGCCGAAGAGCTGACCTGGGAACTGTTCCGCGATACGCTGATAGAGCAGGCCGAGCAGGGCGTGGATTATTTCACGATCCATGCAGGTGTGCTGTTGCGTTATATTCCATTAACGGCAAAACGTGTTACCGGAATTGTATCCCGCGGCGGTAGCATCATGGCTAAATGGTGTCTGGCGCATCACAAAGAAAGTTTTTTATATACGCATTTTGAAGAGATCTGCGAGATCATGAAAGCATATGATGTGGCCTTCTCGCTGGGCGATGGATTGCGTCCCGGCAGTTTGGCCGATGCCAATGATGCCGCGCAGTTTGCCGAGCTGGAAACATTGGGTGAACTCACCGATATTGCCTGGAAGCACGATGTGCAAACGATGATAGAAGGACCAGGTCACGTGCCGATGCACCTGATCAAGGAGAATATGGACAAACAATTGAAACATTGTAAGGAAGCGCCTTTTTATACGCTCGGACCTTTAACCACCGATATTGCACCTGGATACGATCACATCACTTCTGCTATTGGCGCCGCCATGATCGGCTGGTTTGGAACTGCGATGTTATGTTATGTAACGCCGAAAGAACACTTAGGACTGCCCAATAAAAAAGATGTAAAGGATGGCGTGATCACCTATAAGATCGCTGCCCATGCGGCTGACCTGGCGAAGGGACATCCCGGTGCGCAATACCGCGACAATGCATTGAGTAAGGCACGTTTTGAATTCCGTTGGGAAGATCAGTTCAACCTGTCGCTCGATCCCGATACCGCACGTGAGTTTCATGATGAAACACTGCCGGCCGATGGCGCTAAAGTGGCGCATTTCTGCTCTATGTGCGGACCGAACTTCTGTTCTATGAAAATTACGCAGGATGTGCGCGAGTATGCAGCCGAAAACGGACTGCAGGATGGAGATGCATTACAGAAAGGGATGGAGGAAAAGTCGAAGGAATTTGCGGAAAAGGGGAGCAATATCTATTTATAGTTTCGGGTTCCATGTTTCAAGTTTCAGGGCGCTGTTTCGGGATTTCCTTGTAACCTGCAACTTGCAACCTGTAACCTGCAACCTGCAACCTGCAACAGCTTTTCAATATGTTTTCGATCGTTGTTATATCAAATGCTACTATGGTTCCAGATGAAGCCGCCATCATTCAACAATTGTTTGAAGATGGACTGGAGGTGTTTCACCTGCGCAAACCGGAGGCGGATGAGCAGGCGGTGCGGCTGTTGATAGAAGCAATACCTGCTGTTTATCATAACCGCATTGCTATGCACGGTTTCTTTCATTTAATGGAGGAATATAAGATCCATCGCTGGCATTTCAGAGAGGAACACCGGCAGGAGACAACTAAAGAAGAAATGATGCGACTGAAAAACAAAGGCTACACGTTAAGTACCTCGGTACATGACCTGCCAACGGTTCAACGGTTGACGTCGCTTTTTTCATATGTCTTTTTTTCGCCGGTATTCGATAGTATTTCTAAACATCACTACAAAGGCGTAGCCGCAGATGATTTCTATCTGGAAGCGGAACAAAAGCCGGTGCCGGTTTATGCACTGGGAGGCGTGGATGCCCGGAATATTCGATCAGCCATGGCCATGAATTTTGATGGGGCCGCTTTGCTCGGCACCATCTGGAAGGAACCGGCAAACGCCGTTGAAAATTTTAAACTATGCAAACAGAACGTCCAAACGTATTGACCATTGCCGGGTTCGACCCCAGTGGTGGGGCAGGACTGCTGGCCGATTGCAAAACCTTTGAACAACACGAAGTGTATGGCTTTGGTGTTGCCACGGCCTGGACGGTTCAAACCGATGACCGCTTTTTGAATATTCACTGGCTGTCTGCAGAACAGATCATCGAGCAGCTGCAACCGCTGATGAACAAGTATGTGGTGTCGGCCTGCAAGATCGGTATCATCGATTCGCTGGATACATTGGTGGATGTCATCGCGTTCCTAAAGGAGAATAGTCCTGAAGTACAAATTGTATGGGACCCGGTATTGAAAGCCAGCGCTGGTTATGATTTTCATGCAGTGGAAACCTTTCATGACCTGGATGCGGTATTGGCTTCGCTGACACTGGTTACACCCAATTACAATGAATTGCAGCAACTGCAATCCATAACCGGGGAAGCGCTGGTGAAAAACGACCAGGCGGTGTATTGCCCGGTGTTGTTAAAGGGCGGACATCGTCCGGATGCACAGGGCACCGATACTTTGTACGAACCGGCAGGACAAACCATCATTGAACCCGGTGTTGAAAAAGTATTTCCCAAACACGGATCGGGTTGTGTGTTGTCGGCAGCCATCACGGCCCGGCTGGCGCAGGGTGCAACGGTAGCAGCAGCCTGCCGTAGTGCGAAACAATATGTAGAAACATTTTTAAACAGTAACCAGTCATTACTGGGATATCATACATCATGTTAGAACGGGTATATTTTATTTCGCAACAAACTACTACGAAAACGCATTTAGCGGCCATAGAAGATGCGTTGACAGCAGGTTGTAAACTGATTCAATTACGGGTGAAGAACCAGCCGGAAGCCGTAGTGCTGGAACTGGCAAAGGCTGCAAAAGCCCTGTGCGATCGATACAACGCCAAACTGATCATTAATGATTTTCCGAAGGTGGCCCGGGCGGTAAATGCCTGGGGCGTACACGTAGGGTTACAGGATATGGCTGTAAGCGATGTGCGTGCCATTGTAGGCAGTAATATGATTGTAGGCGGTACCGCCAATACGTTTGAACACATTCAACAGCGGGTGCTGGAAGGTGTGGATTATATCGGTTTAGGGCCCTTTCGCTTTACTACTACCAAAGAAAAATTAAGCCCGGTGCTGGGGTTGGAGGGCTATCAACACATTATGAACCAAATGCGGGCAGCTGCGATATATACGCCCATTGTGGCCATTGGGGGGATTCTACCCGATGATGTGCCGGGGTTAAGGGATGCGGGTATATATGGGGTCGCTTTGTCCGGAGCAATTACTAACGTGCAAGATAAACAGCAAGTGGTGAAGCAGATAAGTGATTTGTATTTATAAAAAGAAATGACATGTTAACAATAGCAGATAAAACATTCAAATCCCGTTTATTCACTGGTACCGGTAAATTCAGTTCCACCGGGGTAATGGAAGATGCTTTGCTGGCATCCGGTTCAGAACTGGTAACGGTTGCCTTGAAACGGGTTGATATGAACAATCCGCAGGATGATATTTTAAGTCACCTGCAACATAAACACATCAACCTGTTGCCCAATACCTCGGGGGTACGTACTGCCAAAGAAGCCATCTTTGCCGCGCAGCTGGCACGCGAAGCTTTGCAAACAAACTGGCTGAAACTCGAAATACATCCGGATCCCAAATACCTGATGCCCGATCCGGTTGAAACCTTACGGGCAACCGAAGAACTGGTAAAAATGGGTTTTGTGGTGTTGCCCTATATTCATGCCGATCCGGTTTTGTGTAAGCGCCTCGAAGAAGCCGGCGCTGCAGCGGTAATGCCGCTTGGTTCACCCATAGGCAGTAACAAGGGGTTAAAAACAATCGACTTTCTGGAGATCATTATAGAACAAAGCAAGGTGCCGGTAGTAGTGGATGCAGGCATTGGTTCGCCATCTGATGCGGCCAAAGCATTGGAGATAGGTGCAGCTGCCGTTTTAGTGAACACAGCCATTGCAGTTGCCGGTCAGCCGGTACAAATGGCCACTGCTTTTAAAATGGGCGTAGAAGCAGGAAGAATAGCTTACGAAGCACGGTTGGCCCAACCATTGAACACCGCTATTGCAAGTAGTCCATTAACGGCATTTTTAGATGAATACCATGGTTAGTTTTATCGACATATTCAATCAATACAGCTGGGATGAGGTAAAGCAGCGTATTTATAGCAAAACCGCCGCCGACGTTGAAACAGCGCTGGGCCGGCAAAGCAGAACGCTGGATGATTTTATGGCCCTCATTTCGCCCGCTGCCGCTCCGTACCTGGAACCGATGGCGCGGTTGAGCCAACAACTCACACAGCAACGTTTTGGGAAAACGATCCAGTTATATGTACCCATGTATCTGAGCAATGAGTGCAATAATATTTGTACCTATTGCGGGTTCAGCTTCGATAACAAGGTGCGGCGCAGAACGCTGTCGGCTACTGAAATGCTGCAGGAAGCAACAGCCATCAGGTCGATGGGGTATGAACATGTATTGCTGGTAACCGGGGAAGCCAATCAGACGGTGCATGTACCATATTTTAAAAATGCCATCAACCTGTTGAAGAAACAGTTTGCGCATATTTCCATGGAAGTGCAACCGCTCGATGAAGCGGATTACAGGGAGCTGATCACAGAAGGGTTACACACCGTATTGGTATACCAGGAAACTTATCACCGCGAAGATTATAAAAAGCACCACCCGAAAGGCAAGAAGTCGAATTTTCAATATCGTATTGAAACACCTGACCGGTTGGGCAGAGCAGGCGTGCATAAGATTGGTTTGGGTATTCTGATAGGTTTGGAAGACTGGCGCACCGATTCTTTCTTCACGGCCTTGCATTTGCAATACCTTGAACGTACGTACTGGCAAACAAAATACAGTATTTCCTTCCCGCGCCTGCGGCCTTTCTCCGGTGGACTGGAACCCAAAGTAGAGATGGTAGATCGGGAGCTGGTGCAGTTGATCTGCGCCTGGCGCATCTTTAACCAGGAAGTGGAGTTATCGTTATCTACAAGGGAATTACCCCGCTTTAGGGACCATGTAATGCAATTAGGCATTACTTCTATCAGCGCGGGATCAAAGACCAATCCGGGCGGTTATGCGGTGGAACCGGAATCGCTCGAACAATTTGAGATAGCCGATGAACGCAGTCCGGCCGAAATGGCCCGTGTTATTTCATCAATAGGTTATGAACCGGTGTGGAAGGATTGGGATGTGGTTCTTAGTTGACAAGTTAACAAGTTAACAAGTTGACAAGTTGACAAGTTAACAAGTTAATCAGGTCAAATGCAAGTGGATTCGGGGTGAAAAGTTAAAGTTGATAGGGTTGACGGAGTTGAAAGGTATGATACGGTTCCGGGGGCCGCGCTGAGGTTTTCTGCCTTCTGCCCTTTGCCTTCTTCTGATCATAATCATTATTCATCCTAATAAACATCATATAACGGGGCGTACCAGTAGGATAGCTTTGATCTAAAATCAAGCACCATGAAAAAGATCCTGCTGGTACTCGATGCGGCACACGTCGATACCGAAATCATACACTTCGCCTGCAATTTTGCAACGCTTTCTCATTCCTCATTAACCGGTTTGTTTTTTGGTAATTATGAAGAAGAAGCGCCAGACACGAAAATGGAGTTTGGCGCGCCTTATATTGAAGAACCGCCCGTTTACAGTGCGGGCCCAAATATTACCCTGCAACAACTGGAAGATCATATTACGCAGTTTAAAAGAAGCTGCGCGGTGAGAGGCGTGCGTTGCCAGGTACAATTCAATAATAACAGTTATGGAAGTGAATCGGTCATCGAAGAAAGCCGTTTTGCCGATCTGCTGATCATCAAGGCTTCCGCAACGCGCGAAAGAAAATGGAAGGATACGCCTACACCATTTGTAAAAGATGTATTGGCAGCAGCGGAATGTCCCGTATTGGTGGCGCCTAACAGTCTGGCAGAAATAAAGGAGATTGTTTTTGCATATGATGGCAGCCGCTCAGCTGTTTTTGCCATCAAACAGTTCACTTATCTATTCCCCGAGCTGGCAGAGAAAAAGGCCATCGTACTACAGGTAAATAAAGACGATGATATGCCTGTTACCGAGCAGGACCACCTGGGTAAATGGCTCCGGTTGCATTATTCCAGCATTGGTTTCAAGGTGTTGCAGGGTAAGGCTACAGAAGCATTATTCACGTTCCTGCACGACCGGCAGCATACCATTGTTGTAATGGGCGCCTATGGCCGAAATGGGTTGTCGGAGCTGGTGAAGCCGGCAACAGCCGCTTTTAAAAGGCGTTGATCTGCCTTTCTTCATCACTCATAATTAGTGTTGATGGGAAACGCATTATCTATCATGTTGTTATGGGACTTTGATCCAGGTATTTCCTGTTTGAACAACAAGTGTTAAACCCGCTATGGGCGTGCGTTTTATGCATTTATAATCGTAACTTAGGTATACAATACTTTATATGGCATTCCGATTTGAGTCAATGATTATTGAGATTCATGCCCCGCATTCTGATGTAAATGAATCCATATTAAAACCAGTTAAGGAGAAAGTGCTGTCTTTTTCCCACCTCATTAAGGATATTGTAAAAGCCGAAATTATTCTGCGTGATGATGCTGCTGCCATGCCACACGAGAACAAGATCTGCGAAATGAGGCTTACGTTGTATGGCGATTCGTTGTTCGTACACCGGCGATCGGGCAGTTTTAACGAAAGCGCCTGCCTGGCCGTAGATGAGTTGGAAAGGGCTGTACAGTTACAGGCCAAACAACAGCAAGGATTACCCGATCAGATAACGAGTACGGTTAAAGTTTGAATGCAACTGTAAGCTTTAAGCGAATACAGGCTGTAAGTTACAGAACCCGAAATGTTGAACTTTAAACTTTCAACTTTAAACTTTCAACTTTAAACTTTCAACTTAGAACTTGGAACTATTTCGGGGGTGTAAGCATTGTAATAACATCTTCATCACTTACCTGGGTAAAATCTGAATAAAACTCGCCTACTGAACGAAAGTGGGAGGGGATCCATACGCAAACAAATTCATCCACTACCTCGCTTAATTTTTGTGCGGCTTGTTTGGAGGCCACAGGCACGGCGATCACCAGTTTTTTAGGCCCTTCTTTTTTGATCATTTCAAGTGTACTTAACAATGTATTGCCCGTGGCAACACCGTCATCGATTACAATCACTATTTTCCCTTTTATGGGCGTTGGCTGTTTATTGCCCATGAACTTTTTGTACATGGCCCTTAATTGCTGTCGTATGTGCAGGGTTTCCTGTTGAATATATTCATCCGATGCAAATGCATTGGGCGAGAGGACCTGTCCTGTGAGGCTTACCGCACCAATGGCAAACTCTTTATGCATGGGATGACCAATCTTTTTAGAGAGAATAAGCTCAAGTGGTAATTGTAAAATGCCAGCTACCGGTAATGCAACCGGAACACCGCCGCGGGGAACAGCCAGTACTATACCGTCAACATGTTTGTAATGTTGTAAATGCTGGCACAAGGCGAGCCCGGCATCGATGCGGTCCTGGAATATTGGCTTTGAAGTCATGTATTAAATATGGAACAATCGTGCCAGTGGTTTGGTTCCTGTTTGTTTAGATATCAGGCATTCTGGGTGGAATGGCTTTTGCATTTCTGCCCTAAACAAATACTATGGCCAAGAAGACAAACCCCAATAAACCAACCGAAATTCCTACACCCGAAAAACCGGAAATTACACCCGAGACAGTGCCAAGTAAACCCATAGGGCCGTTTGAAGAGCCTGAAATTGTGCCGGAAGATGATCCGGGTGGTACTTCACCCAGTGAGATCCCTGTTCCGGAACCGGAGGAAGAGCCAGGGAAACAGGATGAACCTATTAGTCCGCAGTAGGCAGAGAGCAGGGCGGAAGGCAGAAGAACAGGTTAACCTGTCAACTCGTTAACCTGTTAACTTATCAACTTACAATAATACATCAACTCATAACAGTCTATCAGTCAAAAGAAAACAATGGGAAATTAGTTTTCCCAACAATACTACAACGGGTATTTACGTTTTATAGTCCGTCTAAAGTACCAATACATGTGTGAACGAAGTTTGAAAAGGGGAAAGCAGGCGTATGGCATTGATACTGTAGTTTATTTCACATATTGATTAATGTAAATATAAAGATGGGATGAATGGCGGCTGGCACAGAACCGGTGCGCATTTATCTTATTTTTTGTAGTAAGACTATTAAAAAATATCCAATGAAAACCCTTTGTATCCGTTGTATCCTATGGGTCTTTTCTATGTTGTTTATCCAGCGTGCCGCACTAGCACAGGAGGCGCCTGCCGCACCGCAAACATCAACGTCAAATACGTCAACCATTGCGTCGCCGTTGATAACGCTCGATAATGGAAAACAAAAAAAGCCAAAGGTTAAAAAGCAATGGAAGTATGCCATTGATATCGATGCAGGCTTTTCTAATCCCGGTACTGATCTTAAACAAGCTTTCAAGGGCGGTTTTACCGGCTCTATCGGTTTTAAAACAGCTTTTCTGAACAACAAGTTGTGGCTTCGTCCTGCCGGCGGAATAAAATATTATTGGAAAACCGGCGACCTGGGTGAAAGCAAACGCGAAGCGTTCCGCACGTTTAAAGCCGGGCTTGAACTGCAATACAAGGCCTATACAAAAAATAATCTCTCTTTTTTCCCCATTATAAGAGCTGATAACAACTGGTCGGCAAATACAGTTACCCCAAAAAGCGACGAGAAAACTTCTACCCCTCAATTCACGACAAACGGTAAAATATTAACTGGCAGCAGTTATTCAATCGATGCCGGTATTATGGTGGTTCGTTCCGGTGATCTGTACGTTAAACTGGATTACGAATACTATAAACCCGAACTGACAGTAAATCCTGAATTGGTACAGGAAAGACTGGCAGCCGGTTTGAATATGCCAGAGAAAAAAGTATACGACTGTAGTTCAATAAACCTGAGCGTGGGCGTTAATCTCAATTTCAAAAAATAACTATGAAAAAACTATACTTCCTTTTGGTGATGGGTGCTGTAGCGTGGGGATGTGGTGATAAAGACAGGTTCATGGTATCGGGTATCCCAACTACACCAATCCTGGATTCAAAACTTAAAATATTAATAAAGGATAATAGCCTGATCAATGTGCGGCTTGATAGTATCGTTGGTATCAGAGGTTTTTCGGATAAAAACTATTTTGAGACCGCCGATCAGTTCGTAAACTTTTCAAACGCCGGTATTTCGCTGCCTAAACCGAAATTGACCCCGTATAGCTATAGCAGAAGTTTTGTTGTATATGCTTCGGGTACGTCTGCTGCGCCGGTGATCAATTATTCCCTGGATTATGGTAAAACCTGGGCTTCCGTTGCTCCGAAAACCTTTGCACCAGTGATCAGCACTACGGGTTTTTATAGCACCGAACTGGTATGCACAGCTTTTATCGACAGCAACAACGTTATGCTGTCTTATCAGCAAAAATCAAATACCGAGGCGGACAGCCGCCAGTATTACCAGCTTAATCTTAATACCGCAACTGCCAGCCGGGTGATCTGGTACGATGATGCCTTTCAGCCGTTGAACATGCAGTTCGTAAATAATAAAACCGGTTGGATGCTGTTGTACAAGAACAGCGCCTTCAGCACCTTTATTACAAAAACAAGAGATACCGGCCGTACCTGGAGTGAACCGGTTGCCATTGATAAACGCGTAATTAACGGTCTGCAGATAGGTAAAAAAGGTAATATCGCAGCCATTGAAGATGCAGGCAATGTTTACATCTCTACCGACAGTGGCGCTACCTGGAAGAAGCCTGCTGCCGATTTGAAACTGGCCAGTGCCTATATGGTTAACCCAGCAACAGTATATGGCGTTTCCAGTACCGGTGTTATGAAAAGTACAGATACCGGTGTAACCTGGAACACGGTTTCAGACAATATGACTGAATACCTCAACATGAAAAAGATCCATTTCCAGGATGAACAGAACGGTATCATGTACGGCGATCAGAAGCTGTATATAACAGCTGATGGGGGTGTTAACTGGAAAGTGCTGTTGTATCCCTATCCATACATGTTAGTAGATTAATTGATTTTCCCCGATCTGCGCTTAATAAATTTTTCCAGCTCCACCGCATGAAACGTGATGGTGGAGATCAATAAACACAGTCCCAGTTCCGTAATGGTAAGTGGGGCTGTGTTAAATATTTTATTCAGGGCCGGCATATATATGATCGCAATCTGTAAAATGAAGGTGAGCGCAATAGCGCCAATAAGATTGCGGTTCGAAAACACCCCTAACCGGAAAATATATTCGCTTTCACTGCGCGATACCAGCGCATGTCCCATCTGGCTAAAACATAATACGGTAAAGATCATGGTTTGCCAGTGAGCATCCCCAATATGAATGGCCCAGGCCTGTGTAACCAGTCCTACTGCAGCCATTAAGACCCCCACCCAAATGGTGTTCAATCCCAGGCCATGTGAAAATATGCCTTCATTGGTGTCGCGTGGCGGCCGCTGCATGATCCTGGGTTCTGCTTTTTCACCCGCCAGTGCCAGCCCGGGTAAACTATCCGTTACCAGGTTGATCCACAAGATATGGATCGGTAACAACGGAATAGGCAAACCAACTACCGGTGCCATGAAGATGGTCAGGATCTCCGCAAAATTACAGGCCAGCACATACCGGATGAATTTTCGAATATTATCATAGATCCTTCTGCCTTCTTTTACAGCTTTTACAATGGTGGCGAAATTATCGTCGAGCAGGATCATCGCAGCTGCTTCCTTCGAAACATCGGTTCCGGTAATGCCCATGGCAACGCCGATATTGGCACGTTTTAAAGCGGGTGCATCGTTCACCCCATCACCCGTCATGGCTACAAACTGGTGCTTCTTTTGTAAGGTTTCAACTATCCGCAGTTTTTGTTGGGGCGATACGCGCGCATATACTTTTATCTGTGTGATGCTTTTGTCAAGTTCTTCATCTGATAGTTTTGCCAGCTCGGCGCCCGTTATGGTTCTGTCGTCCTTGCTTTGCAGAATGCCCATATCGCGGGCTATGGCTGCTGCTGTTACAGGATGATCGCCGGTAATTAGTACCGGCACAATGCCTGCCGTTTTGCATTCTGCAATGGCCTGACGCGCTTCCGGCCGCGGCGGATCGATCATGCCTGCCAGCCCGCAAAAATCCTGATCACTTTCCAGGGCGGCCTGGTCTCCTTTTTGGGGTAACTGTTGTATCAGTTTGCAGGAGTAGGCAATTACCCGCTGTCCGGTTTCGGCCAGTTTATTACTTTGATCGTTGATGCATTGTTGATCGCCTGTTTTACATATTTTCAGGATCGACTCCAGCGCCCCTTTGGTGATCACCAGGTATTGGCCGTTCGTCTTGTGCACCGTGGTCATCAGCTTACGGTCCGAATCGAACGGCAGTTCCTGCTCCCGGGGGAAATCCTGCTCCCATCTGTCATTATACCCATTCTGTTGCAGGGCATATTCTACAAGCGCTACTTCGGTGGGATCGCCTTTTCGTTTGTCGTTGTCTGTATGGTCTTTTTGGGAGTCGTGGTTCAATCCCATTACCAGCAATAAAGATTGTTCTTTTTTTATTGCCGGAATGGACAGCCCGAATTGTTCATACTGCCAGGTAGCCTGCACCGTCATTTGGTTTTGGGTAAGTGTACCGGTTTTATCGCTGCAGATGTAGGTGACGGAACCCAGCGTTTCAACTGCCGGTAATTTTCGGATCAATGCTTTTTTGCGCACCAGTTTTTTAGCTCCCAGTGCCAGCGCAATGGTGATAACGGCAGGCAGTGCTTCGGGAATTGCGGCTACTGCCAGGGATATGGTGGTAAGCAACATGGTCAATGGGTCTACCCCCCGTAATAAACCAATGACATATAACACTACACAAATGCCCAATATTACAAAGGACAATTTTTTACTGAAATCGGCCAAACGCTTTTGCAGTGGGGTTACCGATTCGCCTTCCTGTAACATGCCGGCTATTTTTCCGATCTCGGTTTGCATGCCGGTGGCTACCACCACCCCGGCACCGTTACCGGCGGTAACCAGCGTGCTTTTATAAGCCATATTGGTACGGTCGCCCAGCGGCGCGTCCTCCTCCAGCAGGGCCCCGGTCGATTTGTCGACTCCCTGCGACTCACCCGTCAGAGAAGCTTCTTCAATTTTCAGGGCATTGCTTCTTAAAATGCGGATATCTGCACCTACCATATCACCCGCCTCCAGCAGGATGATATCACCAGGAACTATTTCCGTAGCGGCAATTTGCGTTACCTGTTTGTTCCGGCGCACCTTTACCATGGCTGCCGACAGTTTCTTCAGGGCTTCTATCGCTTTTTCGGCGCGGTACTCCTGTACAAAGCCCACAATGGCATTGATGATAATAATTATCAATATTACAAGCGCGTCTTTCAGATCGCCGGCAACACCCGATACAATGGCTGCGACAATTAATATCAGGATCATCACGTCTTTGAACTGCATCAACAACAACAGCCAAACCGGTTTCTTCTTTTTTTCCTGCAGCTGATTGGGACCAACCTGTTGAATTCGTTTAGCCACTTCATCGGCCGCCAGTCCATCTGCATTGGTTTGAAGTTCCTTGAAAATAGCATCTATAGAGGAGGTGTGCCAGTTCATTTTATAACAAGATTTTTATACGGGTGAGCTGTTTTTAATTTGCTAACGCAGTAAATTCGGTCATATATGTAAATTGCATATTAACACATGCAATATTGCTGCCTGATCTTTATCAGTTGTTATCACGTTAATTACCTTTCGCACATATGAAAAATACCATTTTGCTACCGGTTTTCCTCCTTTTTTCAATGGTTATTTCCGCCCAGGTAAAGAAAATGCCTGCTTACCCGCTGATCACCCATGATCCTTATTTCAGCGTATGGTCGTTTACTGATGACCCTGCTGCCAGTACTACCAGACACTGGACGGGTTCCGAACAGTCGCTGACCGGCTGGATCACGGTCGATAAACAGATTTTCCGGTTCATGGGGGAGTGGCGGCCTGACCTGAAAGCGATCATTGAAAAACGGGTCGCTGATAAAGAAATGCCGCCGGTGGGCGTGCCCAAATTGAACGGAATAACTGTTACTGCCACCCGAACCATCTATAAATATACCTGTGGGCCTGTAGATCTCCAGGTTCAATTTACTTCCCCTTTATTATTGAACAACTGGACGCTGTTGACAAGACCGGTTTCTTATGTAAGCTTTACAATGCAGGCAACAGATGGTAAAGTGCATTTGGCAGGTGTTGATTTCGATGTATCAACCAATTTATGTGTTAATAAACCGGATCAGGAAGTAAAAGGCGTAATATACCCAGGTAAGCAGGAGGAATTAAAGATGTTGAAAGCAGGTTCAGTAGAACAACCGGTATTACAGAAAAAAGGGGATGACCTGCGGATCGACTGGGGCTATTTGTATGTTGCTACAAAGGAGGTATTGCCCGTCCTGAGCATCGACAATGGCGAGCGTAGTATAGCTGTATTGCCTGATTCCATAACGGGGAAACAAATGGTCTTACGCACCGGGTTAACGCCCCTGCGGCTCAAGGACAGGCCATTCGAACAGGTCATCATGCTGGCGTACGACGACGTTTATTCTGTGCAGTATTTTGGCCAGAACCTGCCACCGGTTTGGCGCACCGAAGGACGTACCATAGAAAAAGAACTGGCCCATGCTGCAGCCGATTATAAAAGCGTGCTGAAACAATGTATTGCATTTGATGAAGAAATGTATGCAGATGCGGTGAAGGCCGGTGGCGAAAAATATGCGCAGTTATGCGTGGCCGCTTACCGTCAGAGCATTGCGGCGCATAAGATCGTAAAGGACCCCAAAGGGGAACTCTTATTCCTGTCGAAAGAGAACTACAGTAACGGTTCCATCAATACAGTAGACGTAACATATCCATCAGCGCCCTTGTACCTGCTGTACAACCCCGATCTGTTAAAGGGTATGCTGAATGGTATCTTTTATTATTCTGAAAGCGGCAAATTTGCTAAGCCATTTGCCGCGCATGACCTGGGCACCTATCCATTGGCCAACGGACAAACCTATGGAGAAGACATGCCGGTAGAAGAATCGGGCAATATGCTCATTTTAACAGCGGCAATTGCCAAAACGGAAGGAAACGCCAATTACGCCAGAAAGCACTGGAAAACGCTGACCACCTGGGTCGAATACCTGGAGAAAGAAGGCTTTGATCCTGCCAACCAGTTGTGCACCGATGATTTTGCCGGTCACCTGGCACGCAATGCGAATTTATCGGTAAAGGCTATTGTCGCTATAGGCTGTTACGCTATGCTGGCCGAAATGATGCATGATGTGCCCACCAGTATGAAATACCGCACCACAGCTATTAACATGGCAAAAAAATGGATGCATATGGCCAATGATGGCGATCATTATTCCCTCACTTTTTCAGATAAAAACACCTGGAGCCAAAAGTATAACCTGGTTTGGGACCGGGTATTGAACCTGCATTTGTTTCCGGCCGAAGTATCTAACAAAGAGATAAAATACTACCTCACCAGACAAAATACCTTTGGGCTGCCACTGGATAGCCGTAAAACCTATACTAAAAGCGATTGGATCATTTGGACTGCCACGCTGACAAGCGATTCAACGGCTTTTAAAGCGCTCACAGACCCGCTTTATACCTACCTTACAGAAACGCCAACCCGGGTACCGCTGAGCGACTGGCACGAAACTACCAATGGAAAACAGGTAGGCTTTCAGGCCCGCAGCGTAGTAGGTGGTTATTTTATGCGTATGCTCGATAAGAAATGGACGAGGGGGAAGTAGGTTGATCAGTTGATCAGTTAACAAGTTAAAAGCGGGTTCTTGAGTAATTTAGTTATTGAGTTTGTTGGCTTCGATTTTAGCTTGCTGCACCAGGGGAAATATAAAGGTTAATTGATTGTCTGCAATAAGGACCCCAACCTGTAACCTGAAACTAATATGAACTATTTTGGCGGGCGCGGCGGGAATCGGGCGGGTGAATTGTTTATTGAGAGGAAGGTCTGGCGAAGGAAGTATAGTGTTATAACTTTATAAAGTGGAAATATTGTGCTGGAATACTATATTTAACCAATATAGTGTTCCAGTACTATATTGGTTTGGTTCCGATATTTGGCCGTTTTAGACACAATTGCTCATTTTTACTATCTTAACCTTATGGAAAGTAAGTCGGATAAGCTGATAATTTTTGATCTGGATGAAACATTGATTCATGCGAATGGCGCTGAGTTGGGTTACCCCGCTCATTTTATGTTCGATGCCTATTATGTTTACGAGCGGCCGGGCGTGCGTTCCTTTTTAAGTGATATTGCCCGGCATTTTACGATAGGCATCTGGAGTTCGGCAAGCGATGATTATGTGGCAGAAATAGTTGATCATATTATGCCCGCAACAATAGAACCATTGGTGGTATGGGGACGTAGCAAATGCACCATGAAGCGGGATTATGAATATGATACTTATTATTACGAAAAAAGACTCGATAAGCTAAAGAAAAAAGGATTTCGTCTTGAACAGATCCTGATAGTGGATGATTCGCCGGAAAAGGCAAGGACCAACTATGGAAATGCAGTTTATATAAAGGAGTTCACCGGCGATGGAAATGATAAAGAACTTCAATTTTTATTTAATTACCTGCTGACCTTTAAAACAACAGCCAATGTGCGGACTGTAGAAAAACGTGGCTGGCGGAATTTCTCCTCTTAATAGAAATAGTTACCCGATTCATTCATCACGAGCGGCAGCCCCTGTTTCCCTGGGTATTTTTTTGCCTGCCAGACCGGTAATCCCAGATGGTACGGTTTTTTAAGATTTGTTTAAAGCAAATAAAAACAATTAGTTATGGAAACAGTAGTGGACAATATCGCCGGGTACGACTATGGTGCAAATGAATTAGCCACCTCACCGGTTACTGTGAAAGAGTTGGATCTGTTGAAGCAAACCATTACCCTCGATTCAGACGATCAAAAGTACTTACGAATGGCAGGCGATGTGCTGGAGCCGCAAACCGAGTCTATTGTAAATATGTGGCGCGGGGTCATCAGTTCAATGCCGCACCTGGCGTATTATTTTAAAAACGATGCCGGTAAAACCGACGAACAATATAAAACGAGGGTAAAGGAACGGTTCAAACAATGGATCATGGACCTTTGCTACAAACCATATGACCAGGATTGGTTGAATTATCAGCATGAGATCGGCTTACGCCATATGTCGGCCAAAAAGAATAAAACAGATAACGCCGATGCGGCGCCGTTTATTCCTATGCGATATGTAATTGCATTTACCGCCGTAATAAACGACTCCATAAAACCATTTATGGCTAAAAACGGACACAGCCTGGGCGTTATCGAAAAAATGCACAAGGCGTGGTGTAAAGCAGTGTTGCTACATGTTACATTGTGGACACGGGCTTATTGCGATCATGAGTGGTAAGGATGTTGATCAGTATCAGGGAAAAGGTAACAGTAACGATCATGGGGAAATACTGAAACCGGAAAACGATCGATGCGGCATAAATGCTAAAGCAAAAGTGAGTGCCCCAGAAAGCCCCGGCTATTAATAACGTGCGTATTAAGACAGGTGAAAGCCTATAACGTTTTGCCCGGGCCAATACGAAGACCAGCGCTCCGCAAAAAATAATATTCGAAAGCAACCACAGGCCCGGCATGGGACTTAATATGGAAGCCTGAATTGTTTTGTTTATGGAGGTAACCCGGTTACTTTTATATCTGAACCATTTCATCGCAACAGAATCTACGGTGTTTTTCTGTTCGTTATAGGAAAGAAGACACTCCAGCGGCGGCAAAAAGAATGTCTTTGCGTTGGGCAACATATAATATCGCATATATGCAACAGGGTGTTGTAACAGCAAGGTATTGCTGTATTGCATAAAAACAGGCGCCACTGCATGCCAGGCCCTGAAATACCCATTGATCTTTTTTTGTTTTTGCAGGGCATGCATATACGTTTTAAGTGGTGAATGGTCAAGCCACAATAAATCAACGGGACCGGGTCTTGCAGATGCAGGCAGGGTATCGAAATATTGTTTCACTATTTTATTGAATGCAATGCAGTCCGCTGTAGGCAGGTCTTTATCCTGCACTTTTATATAGGGGTACATCTGCAACGCATTATTGGTGGCCATCCAGCTGCCGAAGGCGGAAAATACCCGGGTACCTGTATCCTTATACGTCAGATTTTTTATATGTTGCATGCCTAAGTACATGGGCACTACTACCAACACAATTCCTGAAATTTTGAAAAACCAGTTCCGCCGGCTGAACAATATGGCTGGTATGGTTACCAATGGCAGGTACAATGCCGTATAACGAAACTGGAACAGGAGATACAGCAATTCTGCCATTACTAAAAGCCGGGTCCAGGTAGGCCGGTTAATAAGCCAGATCAGTAAGGTGAACCAGACAATACTCACGCTCGCAAACATGGCATCACTGCTTACATAATTGCTTAAGTATAAGGTAACCGGATTAAAGATCAGCAGCGCAAACAACACATGACTGATGCTGTTGCGCAGGGGAAAGAAAAACCGGAGTGTAAAAAATAAATACAATAACCCGAGCTGTATGGTCAGGTAGTGAATGAAAACAAGGGCTGTGTCGGAGGAGGATAAATGATGTACCAGCGAAAGAAAACGGGAGAACCCCAATGGCCGTACGCTGATGGGGTAATTGTGAGCAGCCGCATCGATATAAGTATAGCTGTCGTTAAAATAATCGGCAAACGGGTAACAAAGCTTGAACAGGATAAACTGAATAAAAATACCTGCTGTTGCTATCAGCAGGTATTTTTTATTGAGATTGTCTTTTATCAGGAATCGTGAAAAGGATTCGGTAGCTGTCGGTTGACTGGTAAAACTATCTTTAAGACGTTGTAACCAGGATATTTTGCTGATCATTGCGGTCGTAAAAATAGGAAGTTTCTACTTACAACTTTTCATTTCCAAACGGTAATTTCCTGATCCTTTTTCCGGTAGCTGCGAATATAGCATTACATACTACTGCCGCGATCGGGGGCAGACCCGGTTCACCCAGGCCGGTAGGCGCTTCATTGGTTGCCACAAACTGTACTTCCACTGCTGGCGGCGCATCGGCCATCCGCATCATTTTATAGGAGTTGAAGTTTTTCTGTTGTACGGCGCCTTTATCAAAAGTGATGGCTGAATACCAGGCATGGCCCAAACCATCAACGATGGCACCCTGTACCTGGTTTTCGGCGCCGCTCAGGTTCACTACCTGTCCGCAGTTTACGGCTGCCCATACTTTATGCACTTTGGGTTTGCCATTTACTATGGATACTTCAGCTACTTCGGCTACGTACGTGCTGAAGGAGTAATAGGCGGCAAAGCCTTTAAACCGGCCAGGTGTGTTTTTGCCCCAGTTACTCATTTGGCTAACCAGGTTTATCACACCTTTGAATTTCTCTATGTCATAACCCACTTTGCCAACCGGGTTGCTTTTCGCTTTCTCCAGTAATTCAAGTCGGAAGGCGATGGGGTCTTTCTTTAATTCATGTGCTATTTCATCGAGGAAACTTTGTTCCGCAAAACCAATCGCATTATGGGTGGGGGCGCGCCAGGGGCCGGTTTGAATGTTGGATTGAACACCGTGGCTGTCGCAGCGATAATTGGCCAGCGCGCCAGCGGGGAAGTTTTCCGGTGCCGCAGCACGGCCTGCATTCAGGGCAACCGCGCTCAGGTACCAGCCATCGAGTTCGTTTTTGGCGTTAATGGCAGCCTGGTAACGATACATGCCGTTAGGCCGGTAAAAATCGCCCTGCATATCATCTTCGCGTGTCCATAACATTTGTATGGGCGCTTTGGCTGCTGCGGAGATCTGGGCAGCTTCTACCACATTGTCTGAACGTAGTTTTCTGCCAAAACCGCCGCCCTGCCGGGGCAGGCCCAATGTAATATTGGCTTCGGCAATACCCAATGCCTTTGCTACATCGCTGATGGCTTTACCAGGCACCTGGGTTGGACCGTATAGATCGGCTTTGCCATCCTTTACATCGGCAAAAAAGTTAATAGGCTCCATGGGCGCATGGCTTAGCACGGGCACTTCATAAATACCTTCGATCACTTTTTTCGCGCTGCTCAAAGCCTGTTCTACATTGCCGTCATTTCTGTCGGGTTTGTCGCTTTTTTGTTGAATCAGATCTTTAAAAGCAGCAATATGCTCGGTGGTACTTTCCAGCTTACTGGCGTCTTCCCATTCTACTTTCAGCGCATCGCGGCCTTTTTTAGCAGCCCAGGTATTGGTCGCCAGTACGGCTACCACTGTTTCGGTACGCACTACGTTTTTTACCCCCGGTATCTTGCGCGTTTCGGTATCATCGAACGACTTCAATTTCTTACCAAACGCAGGTGGGCGCGAAACCATGCAAAAGAGCATGCCTTCCCGGCGGGTATCTATCCCAAACAGCGGCTTTCCGGTAAGTATGTTTTTGTTGTCGACATTATTGATGCGTTTCCCAAGGATCTTGAAATCTTTCGGGTCATTTAATTTGATGTTCTCCGGAACCGGCATGGAGGCCGATTTGGAAGCCAGCTCCCCGTAGCTGAGTTTTTTACCACTGGTTTTATGCAACACAAAACCATTTTCGGTTGAACATTCCTGTTCCGGAACATTCCAGGTTTGTGCTGCCGCAGCGATCAGCATTTGACGGGCTACAGCGCCTGCTTTTCTGATGGGTTCATACCGGCCACGGATGGCTCCGCTGCCACCGGCAGACTGATTGCCATATTTTTCTTTATCAAAAGCTGCCTGCGTAACCACTACTTTATTCCAGTCCACGTCCAGCTCTTCAGCCAGCAGCATGGGAATGGATGTTTTTACACCCTGTCCGATCTCGGGATTGGGCGCCAGCAGGGTAATAATGCCCTGCGGATCGATAGAAAGGTAAGCGTTGGGGGAGAAGAGCGGTGCATCGGCCACCGTTTCTGCCGTTGCACTGGCCAGCATTTCAAACCCAAACAACACGCCACCGCCGGCTAAAGAAGTTATTTTTAAAAAGTGCCTGCGGGATATATTTGATGAAACTTGTTTCATAGTTAAAAGTTGAAGTTGACAAGTTAACAGGTTGACAGCGTTAACATGAAACTGTCTTGCTTATGCTCCCCCTTTAGAAGGCTGGGAAGCTCCGGCAGCTAAATGAATTGCCTGGCGAATTCTAACATAAGTAGCGCAACGGCAGATATTGGTCATGGCTGCATTGATATCCTCATCGGTAGGATGGGGTTTTCTTTTCAACAAGGCAACGGCCGCCATTACCTGACCGGCCTGGCAATAGCCACATTGCGGAACATCCACTTCATCCCAGGCTTTTTGAACCGGGTGATCGCCGTTTTCACTTAAACCCTCTATGGTGGTGATCTTGTTGGTCCCTATCGCTGAAACAGGATAGGAGCAGGAGCGGATGGCACTGTCATTCATCAATACGGTACAGGCGCCACATTGAGCAATCCCGCATCCAAACTTGGTGCCTACCAAATTCAGTTCATCGCGCAAAACCCAAAGCAAGGGTGTATCTGGCAAAACATCAACAGTATGATTTTTATTGTTGATGGTAATTGTATAGGAAGCCATGATATTGGTTTTGATAAAATTAGTAAAATCAAACCTAAATGACGGTCAAATGTGAGCAGTGGTTGTCGCTTAACAAAAAAATGATGGTCAGATTTAATTTCAGGGTAATTAAGGTTAATAAAAGCGAACAGGTGAACCATTTTATAGTCCACCTGTTGTTGAGCGTTATATCCTGACGACTATTACGCGTGTTCCGCCAGTTCCTTCACTTTTGCGAGGGCTTTAGGCATGGTTTCCGTAAAATAGTCTTTGTATTGGTCGTTCATATCCATATCAACGATCAGTTCGGTTTTTCCGCCTAGCTCTTTCAGTGTATAGTTTTCATGCGCACCGGCAAAGCTTTTTACTTCATCACTTGACACATCTTCCACGCCGTCTTTAACATAACCGAGGTGCTCAAAGCTCATGTATTCATTGGGAACGGTTTCATCGATCTTGGAAACCATGCCCATCCCTTTACCATCGAGGAACAGTACTTTGCTCCCTTTCTTCCAGTCGGTAATGGCATGTGAGCCTTCGGAAAAAGCTGCTGTCCATGCCCGGTAGGAATCATCTTCCCATAAAACATTCCATACTTTTTCACGGGGTGCGTCAATGGCTATTTTAAATTCCTGCTTTTCCATGAGATCATAATTTAAGTAAAGAAATGTGTTACCTGACCCTATAAAGTTGGTTCTATTTTTAAACCTGACTGGGGTGTGGTTGAGACAATCCTGGGGGGTGATTGCGACAGGCATAAGACTGCCATTTCTTTTGGTTGGCGCCCGGTTGGCACCGGGTCTTGTTCGGGTTTTGTTTTGCTTTTCCCGAAGAAAAGCAGGTATTCTCTCAGGGAAGACCAAAAGAAATCCCGAACAAAAGCGGGTTAGAACCCTGTTAAAAAGCTGTTCTTCAGCTGTTTATAATTTTGCAAGCGCGGAACTATTGTAGCAACGGACTGGTTATCAATTTTTACTGTAGTTTTCTCACTCCCAGTTACAGGCAAAAAAAAATGCGCCCCTGGTGGGACGCACTGGCTGAATTGCTCTGTACATCTAAATCGTTGCATCCTGTATAATTGCATCTGGCGCATTCGTTTTAACCGATAGGATCCCATGACTGCGGCCCATCTCACTTTCATATAACTCACTGATACCAATTGTTTGGCCATTGGTCGCTTCCAGGGTGAAATACAATTTACCATTTGAAGCTACCCGCAGATCGTATTTATTATCATCTGCAGCATTGCGTTTTACTGAATCGATCACGTTCTGGCAATTTGATTTGGTAGAATAGCCTTCACTATTAAGAATGGTTTCCCCATTGCCGGCTTCTAAACAAAACATGAATTCCCCATCCACCCGTTTGGTAATTATAAACGTCCCCATATTAGCAAGTTTTTGGTTGTGAAATGCTTATGAATAATTAACTAACGATTGTGAGTGGTAAAAATAGGGGATAAAATGGACATGTGGAGTAGGATAGCGTATTCAGGGCGAAGTTTTGATTTTAATCAATGCGTATTTATTACCTATAACTTGCTGCTCCTGTATTGATTGGGCGACATGCCCATCAATTTGGTAAATAACCGCGAAAAATAATAAGGGTCTTCAATGCCCAGTTTATCGGCAATCTCTTTTACCCGTAGTTCAGTAAAATGTAAATACTGACAGGCCAGCTGAATTTTTAAGTGATTGAAATACTCGATGGGGGCAAAGCCTGTTTTTTTGCGAAACAAAGCAGAAAAATGCGAGGCTGAAAAGTTTACTGATTTGGCTATAGCTTCCAGGGAAAGTGGTTTGGCAATATGTTGCTGCATAAAGCTAATGGATAATTCTACGGGATCGTCGGCCAATGCCTTCTCTGCCAGGTTAAATTGATCATCGTACAAAAAGGTGAAAATATAATGATGCAGACACATATTCGCATAACTCAGATTGTCAGTCCCGTACCCTCGTTCCAGGCAGGCATACATATCATTGAACAGATCGAGCCGTTTTTGTTTGAATGCCACCCGGCCGCAATACCCGTTTATTTTTTGTTTTAAGATTTCTATTATTTTTTTAGAAAGGGAACCGGTGAAGTGAATCCAGTAAATTGTCCAGCTATCGTGCTCGGCCGATGCATAGTTATGGGGGTTACCGGCGGGTATAATTATGAATGAACCCGGTTGCAGATCATACCTCTTTTTCTGCACCTGTACATGGCCTTTGCCTTCCAGGCAATAAATAAGAATATGCTGCTCGCTGCCATTGATGCGCCGCCGGTAATGGTATTTTGCCTTGGGGTAATAACCGATATCGGTTATGTATAAGCCTGATGCCATGCTGTGGCTGTTGTTCAATTCTGTGGCGATCTGTCTGGGTAGCACAATGGACCGTTGGCCCTGAAAACCTTCGCTTTTTTTAGGTACAGGCATGGCAGGCAGTTTCTTTTTTTGTCTATAAATATAATGGATAAATAGTACGCCGGAAAATAATATTGTCCATCAAATACATAATAATCTCTATTTTACTGCACGCTGCTATCCGGCATATTTGTATAATAATTTTCATACGATCATCTCAATGCTGCCATTTATGAAAGCCAGGTTTTGTTGCTGCCTGTTATTACTTTTTTGCTTATTTTCTACCTATGCCCAACAGGGAAGAAATACCGTTTCCTTAAACGGAACCTGGCGGTTTATTTCCGATTCCACCCATACCGGCCAAAATAAAAACTGGGCGGCTGGGTTACCTGCCAATGCCGTTTCCATTCAGGTGCCCCATACCTGGAATGTTATGAAGGGGCTGGAAAACTACACCGGACTGGCCTGGTATGAAAAAGCTTTTACGGTACCTGCACAAAACCGCGGTAAGCAACTCCGATTACAATTCGATGCGGTATACCATGATGCGGTGATCTATCTGAATGGCGAACAACTCGCCACCCATAACAATTCCGGCTATACAACATTTTATGTTGATGTCACCAGACAGGTGAAATACGGAACACCCAATAAACTGGTGGTATCTGTAAGCAACGCGTTTTCCGAAACCAACCTGCCTTATAAAAAGAAGTTCGACTGGTGTAATGATGGGGGCCTCATTCGGGGGGTAAGTCTGCAGGTAACAGGCAAACCTTCTATTCGCTATGTACATATCACCCCTGAGATCAATTGTGCCGATTCTACCGCCAAAGCGCAGCTCGATCTGAAATTGTGGGAAGCGGAGGTAACAATTGTACAGGCTGTGGTTCGCATCAACGAAAAGCGGTCGAAGAAGACAGTGTTTACACAACAGTTATCATTGACCAGATCGGGTGATGATTTTAATACAACCCTCGATTTAGGCAAGGTGCATCTCTGGCATTTTAATGATCCTTTTCTTTACCAGGTACAAGTAATCCTGCAACAAAACAATCAACCTACAGACCAGGTAAGCCACACCTTTGGTTGCCGCAAGATAGAGTTACGTGGACCACAGCTTTTCCTGAACAATGAAGCGGTGCGTTTACCCGGACTGGAATACATGCCATCGAGCCATCCCACCTATGGCAGTGCGGAACCGCGTTGGGTGATGGACTCCGTTGCCAAAATGTTTAAGGACCTGAATGTAACCATCAGCCGTTTCCACTGGCAGGTGGATGAATACATGCTGGACCAACTGGATGAAAAGGGCATTCTGCTGCAGGCGGAAATCCCCTGGTGGCAGCAACCGGAGCATTTAACACCGCAGCTGGAAGAAGTAGCACGGCAGCAGTTTACGGAGATGATCGTGCGCGATTATAACCATCCCTGCATTTTTGCGTGGGGCATCAGCAATGAAGTGCATGGTGATAGCCTTGCTCCTGAACAATACAAAAGACTAAAACAGTTTGTAAAATCACTGGATAATAGCCGGCTGGCTAATGTAGTGTCGAACATAACCTTCCGGAGTAAACAAAACGATGCCTCGTTTATCGGCGATCTGCCTACCTGGAACGAATACATTGGTACCTGGTTTGGAAAAAGTTCCCAGGAAACGCCTGCTGCTTTTGCTGAAATTGAAAGTTGCATTGGCGACCGCGCCCTGCTGATCACCGAAAACGGTTTGTGCGAACCGCGTTTTACCGGCGGCGATCTGCGCCGGATCGAAGACATGACCTATCATTACCAGGAATGGGCGAAACGGAAATACATTGCAGGCTGTATTTATTTTTGTTTGAACGATTACCGCACGCAAATGGGGGAGGATGGTTCCGATAATTACAAAGCCCGCATACACGGTGTTACCGATCTGTATTTTAAAAAGAAATCGTCCTACTATGTGTTCAAGCAACTGGCATCACCCATACTTATTACCAATGTAAAAAAGCTGAATGATACAACAGTACAGGTGGTATTGCAGAATAAAGACCAGCTGCCTTCTTATACGGTTACCGGTTTTATGGTGAGCTGGCCAAATACGCAGCATAAACTGGTTCAGCAAAAACTGCCAACGCTACAACCGGGCGAAACTGCCACTATAACCCTGGCCGGAATGAATGCCCGTGCTGGTTTTGATATTTGCACGCCGGCTGGATATCGGGTGATCAGTTATCCTTTTGTTCATTAAAAGAATTATCACAACAATTGTTTGCCATGACCCAACATCGTTTTAATACAAGCTATATCATAGCTGTTTCATTCATCTCCGCGCTGGGTGGTTATTTGTTTGGTTTCGATTTTGCCGTGATCTCCGGAGCCTTACCATTCTTAAAAAAGACCTTCGATTTAGCCGAACCCTGGAAGGAAGGATTGCTCACCGGTTCCCTGGCATTGGGTTGTATTGCGGGCTGTTTGATTGCCGGTTCGCTGGCTGATAAATATGGCCGCAGACCTGGCCTGATGACGGCGGCTATCATCTTTGCCCTGTCTTCAATAGGTATGGCCGTGTCGAATACATTGGGTGTTTTTATAGGCATGCGGCTGGCAGCAGGTATTGGTGTAGGTATGGCTTCCATGTTAAGTCCCATGTACATTGCAGAAATTTCACCGGCTGCCGTGCGTGGCCGCAATGTGGCTATTAACCAGCTTACCATTGTTTTTGGTATTCTGATAACCAACCTGGTGAATTATTTTCTGGCCGATACCGGCGTCCATGCGTGGCGGTGGATGTTTGGTTTGGGCGCCGTGCCTTCTTTGTTTTTCCTGTTGGGTGTATTGTGGTTGCCCGAAAGCCCGCGCTGGCTGATGCAGGCAAATCAACAGGAACGGGCCAGGCAGATCTTAGGAAAAATCGGTAATCCTGAATATGCAGCACATACGGTGACTGATATTAAACAATCACTACAGGGTGCACAGCCTGTTTCATTGGCCGGCATTTGGTCGCCATCGGTACGCCGGTTTATCATTCCGGGAATCATGCTTGCCGTGTTCCAGCAGTTCTGTGGTATTAATGTCGTCTTCAACTATACCTCCACCATCTTTGAATCGGTAGGTGCCAATCTTAATCAACAATTGTTTGAAACGGTTTCTATTGGTGCGGTGAATTTATTGTTTACCATTCTTGCTATGTGGCAGGTTGATAAGCTGGGCCGCAAGCCATTGATGTTAGGGGGTGCAGCCGGGTTAGCCGTGATTTATTTGGTGCTGGCGTTGTTGTTACAGAACCAGGCAGCGGCGGGGCTGGTATCGGTTTTTGTGCTGATCGGGATTGCATTGTATGCTACTTCACTGGCGCCCGTAACCTGGGTGCTTATTGCAGAAATATTTCCCAATCACATCAGGGCGCGTGCTACCACCATAGCGGTGCTGGCATTATGGGCCGCTTACTTTTTGCTGGTGTTCACATATCCCATACTGGCGAAAAAACTGGGCACCTATGTTCCATTTTATATCTACGCGGGTGTTTGCGCATTGGGATTCCTGTTTGTACGCAATAGAATTCAGGAAACAAAAGGCAAGACGTTGGAAGAGATAAGCGGTCAATCATTTCATTAACATTTTTCAATCAAATACAATGAGCGATTCAACTGTAAAGGTGTGGCAGGAAGTCATTACTATACCTACCTACGCCATTGGGGTACCCGATAAAAACCCGATGTTCTTCGAAAAAAGGGTATACCAGGGCAGCAGCGGGGTGGTGTATCCGCATCCGGTTATTGAAAAGATTTATGATGAAAAACAGGACAAAACGTATAATGGATTGTTCCTGGAAAATGAATATTTGAAAATAATGATCCTGCCCGAGCTGGGCGGACGCGTGCAACTTGCGTATGATAAAATAAAACAACGGCATTTTATTTATTATAACCAGGTAATAAAACCAGCGCTGGTGGGTTTGTGTGGTCCCTGGATCTCGGGTGGTATTGAATTCAACTGGCCACAGCACCATCGCCCCAGTACATTTGAAGCGGTTGACTGGTCAATCGAAGAACATACAGATGGCAGCAAAACCATTTGGGTGAATGAAGTGGAGCGCATGTTCCGTACCAAAGGGATGGCGGGATTTACCTTGCATCCCGGCAAGGCCTATCTTGAAATAAAAGCGCAACTATACAACCGTACCCCCTTGCCACAAACCTTTTTATGGTGGGCCAATCCGGCAGTAAAAGTGAATGATGATTACCAAAGTGTTTTTCCGCCCGATGTAAATGCTGTATTCGATCATGGCAAACGTGATGTGTCTACGTTCCCTATTGCAACAGGCACTTATTACAAAGTAGATTATTCACCGGGTACGGATATCTCCCGTTATAAAAACATTCCGGTACCTACCTCATACATGGCTATCAACTCCGATTATGATTTTGTGGGTGGGTACGAACACGATACGCGGGCAGGTGTATTACATGTGGCCAATCACCATGTGTCGCCCGGTAAAAAACAATGGACCTGGGGCCATAGTGATTTTGGGGTGGCCTGGGACCGCAATCTTACCGATGAAGACGGTCCGTATATTGAACTGATGACTGGCGTGTTCACCGATAACCAGCCTGACTTTTCGTGGTTAATGCCTTATGAGGAAAAAACCTTTACCCAGTATTTTATGCCTTACCGCGAATTGGGACTGGTGAAGAATGCGACCAAAGACCTGCTGGTGAATATTGAGAAAGAAAACAGCAGCCTGGTAATAAAACTGTTTGCTACTTCAAAACAGGATGGGCTGCAATTGAAGCTCTTTAATAATATCGGTAAAACTTTGTTGGAAGAAGTGCTTGATGTGTCGCCTGAAAAATTATATACCAAATCCATAGCAGCAGATAAAGAAACAACGCCGGAGAATATCCTGTTTATTCTTGCCAATGCAACTGGCCATGAAGTGTTGCGGTATGAACCGGCAGCAAACAAAAAGAATGAAATACCGCAGCCGGCCAAAGGAGCCTTGCCGCCGGCAGAAGTGGGTAATAACGAACAATTATTTTTAACCGCGCAACACCTGGAGCAGTACCGGCATGCAACGTATAGTCCGGTCCCTTATTATGAAGAAGCATTGCGCCGCGATGCGGGCGATTTTCGCAGCAACAATGCTTTGGGCGCCTGGTACCTGCGGCGTGGACAGTTTGCGAAAAGTGAACCCTGTTTTAGAAAAGCCATCGCCACTGGCACGCAACGCAATCCGAACCCATACGACAGCGAGCCATATTATAACCTCGGGCTCTCCCTAAAATACCAGGACCGGTATAAAGAAGCGTATGAAGCGTTTTATAAGGCTACCTGGAGCAGCGCCTGGCAAAGTGCCGCCTTTTTCTCCCTCGCGCAGCTTGATCTGTTACAGGGCGAACCAGCTACAGCTTTAGCACATGCGCAACAATCGCTGGACAGGAATATGGGCAACAGCAAAGCCTGGGCATTGAAGGCAGCCGCTTTAAATGAACTGCAACAATATGAACGTGTCTTACAGGTTTGTGTGGAAGGGCTGCAACGCGATGCGTTCAATCTTTCCCTGTATGTGGAACAATATAAGGCCACGGAAGCATTAGGCAATAAAGAAGCCGCCAAACAGGCATTGGATCAGCTGCAGCACCATGCACGCGGGTATGTACATAACTACATCGAATATGCACTGGATTATGCAGCCTGTGGTTTGTACAACGATGCCATTCAGTTATTACAACTATATATAGATACTGGCAAAGAACCGGTATATCCAATGGTATGGTATTACCTGGGCTGGTTGCATTACGGCAAAAACGACAACGACAAAGCAGCTGACTATTTTACCCGGGGAGGCAATGCAGCCAGCAATACCTGTTTCCCCAACCGGCTGGAAGATATTACTGTGTTGCAATTGGCATTGACCCTTCAACCCAAAGATGCAAAAGCGCCCTATTACCTGGCTAATTTATGGTACGATAAAAGACAGTATGAAGAGGCTATTGCCAAATGGGAGCTGTCTGCCCAACGGGACGATACATTCCCAACGGTATTCCGCAACCTGGGTATTGCCTATTTCAATAAACGCCAGGATGCGGCAAAAGCGCTGGCCCTGTATGAAAGAGCTTTTGCCCTGGATACCAGTGATGCCCGGGTGCTCATGGAGCTGGACCAGTTGTATAAACGATTGAATAAAGACGTAACAGAACGGCTGCAATTCCTGGAAAAGCATCTGGCTGTGGTAGAACAACGTGATGATCTGTACCTTGAACGCGCGTCTCTATACAACTTCAGTGGCCAGTATGAAAAAGCGTATCAGCAGATCATGGACCGGAAGTTCCATCCATGGGAGGGTGGTGAAGGAAAGGTTTCGGCGCAATACCTGTTCAGTTTAACGGAGCTTGCCAAACAATGCATCCGGGCAAAGGAATACGAAAAAGCGATCACCTTGTTACAACAGGCACAGGAATATCCGCATAACCTGGGTGAAGGCAAATTGTTTGGTGCGCAGGAAAACGATCTCTTTTACTGGCTGGGACTGGGATATATTGGAGTAGGGGATGATGAAAAAGGAATGGAATGCTTGGCCCAGGCAACGAATGGGTTGTCGCAACCCACTGCCGCCATGTTCTACAATGACCAGCAACCCGACAAGATCTTTTACCAGGGCATGGCCTGGCTGCAGCTGGGTGAAAAAGAACGCGCCACCGCCATCTTTAAGAATCTGATCGAATATGGTAAAGCGCACAGGGATGACGAGATCAAAATCGATTATTTCGCTGTATCGTTACCCAACCTGCTGATCTTTGATGACGACCTCCATACGCGTAACCGGGTGCATTGCGATTATTTGTCTGCACTGGGATTGTTGGGATTGGGGGATGTAGCGGGAGCGAAGGAATGTTTTGAAAGGGTATTAGCGAATGATAATATGCATTTTGGAGCGAAAGTACATTGGGCGATGGTGTAAACAAAGACCTGTAAGGTGCACTTTTTGAACTTGCATTGTTGGCAGGTTGAAGTGCACCTGACAGGTCGTGTTAAATGTGAGGCGATCCAGACCTGTCAGGTCCAAGACGCCAGACTGATCGTGCAAGACTCAATGATGGACCTTACAGGTCTTCCTTTAGCTAAATAAATACTTAATATCATCCTCTGTCAATGACTTCACAAATCCCTCATCTTCGGAAATCAACTCTTCGGCTAATTGCTTCTTATGTTGTTGCAGTGAAATGATCTTTTCTTCGATGGTGTCTTTACAGATCATCTTATAGGCAAATACATTCTTCGTTTGACCAATGCGGTGCGTACGGTCAATAGCCTGTTGCTGCACGGCGGTATTCCACCAGGGATCGAAGAGGATCACATAGCTGGCTGCCGTCAGGTTCAACCCGGCATTACCTGCCTTCAGACTTATTAAAAATACATTGGTGGTATTATTCGGGTCCTGGAACTGATTTACCAGATCCTGCCGTTTTTCAGGCGGGGTTGACCCGTCGAGGTGATAATACGCAATGCCCTGCTCGCGGCAATTTGCTGCCAGCAGATCAAGCATACTGGTGAATTGGGAGAAGATCAGTACTTTATGATCTTTCAGGTTGTTTTGTAATTCATTCATCAGCAGATCGGTCTTCACCGAATCGTTGCAGGTTTGTTCTTCGCTGGGGAGCAGCAACGGTGAGTTACAGATCTGACGCAGCTTTAACATACCCTGCAACACTGCCAGTTTGCTTTTATTAAGACCTTCCTGCTCTATGTTCAGGAAGACACTTTGTCGAATACTGTCTTTTATTTCGTCGTACAGGCGTTTTTGCGCCATGCTCATTTCGCACCACATCACCATTTCGGTTTTAGCGGGCAGATCACTGGCTACCTGTTCTTTGGTACGGCGCAAAACAAATGGCGCTGTGATCCGTTGCAGGGTTTTGATCTTGTCGCTATCGCGGCGATGATCGATGGCATCGGCATATTCGCGCCGGAAAAATTCCCTGCTGCCAAAGATGCCCGGTAACAGAAAGTTCAATTGCGCATACAGATCAAAAGTGTTGTTCATAACCGGCGTACCACTCAGCGCTACGCGGAACCCGGATTGTAAACGCTCTACTGCTTTGGTGATCTGGGCAGCGGGGTTTTTGATGTTATGGCTTTCATCGAGTACTATAGTGCCGAAGCTGATGGAACACATTTCTTCAATATCCTGCCGAACGGTACCATAGCTGGTAATGATCACCTGGTAATCGCCCATGGCCGCATCCTGTATGGATCGGTTGCCGCCATGGTAGATCAGCACTTTTACATGCGGCGAAAATTTTTGCAACTCCTGCGACCAGTTATAGATAAGTGACGACGGACAAACGATCAAATGGCGTTGGGTAGCTTTTATATGCAGCTGGTGCGTAAGCACACTGATCGTTTGGAGTGTTTTACCCAAACCCATATCGTCTGCCAGGCAGGCGCCTGCACCGGCTTCAGCCAGTAATAACATCCACTCAAAACCTTTCTGTTGATACGGGCGTAATTTGGCCTGAATAACGGAGGGTACTTCATACACTGTTTCCCCATCCTTTTGCCACAGCTGCCATTTTTCCAACCAGGTATTGTGTAAGGTGGGTTTCAATACGGAGGAGCCATCGGCTGATTCTTCTTCGCTGAATGCCAGCCAGCGGGGCACCTGTATTTCCTGTCCGGATATTTTACCATGTCTGATGATGGTGCCATAGGTTTGCAGCCATTCATCGTTCAAGATCCCCAGCGAACCATCCTGTAAAAGAATGGCGCGTTGTCCGGCCTGTACGATCTTTTGTACTTCTGTCAGCGATACTTCTTCTTCGCCGAAAGAAATGATCATGTGCAGTACCAATGCGTCGGTAACTTCTTTTTTTATGGTAACGTCTGCTTGTACCTTATGCTGCGAATAGCGGAAGTGTTGCAGCATATCCATCCCGATCACCTGAATGTTCAGGTCGAGCAGTTTGTGATACACCTTCAGGAACCATTGTTTTTTCTGTGCTTCCTCAAAGGGGAGGTAATAGTAACCGTTTAATTGTTTGCTGAAATTGGGATGCAGGTCTTCCAGCAATTGCCACAGGGCTTTTTCATCCTGCTGGTTGCGATAAATGGCAAATGACTGGCCATTGCGGGTGATGTCGTAAGTTTCTTTCCAGGGCCCTTCAATGATAAAACCATCATAATCCCATTGCGGAGTTAATACCAGGAACGACTGACTGATCTCACTCAGCATCACCCGGTTTACGGGTGTGATGCGCAATTCATTTTTCTGGAACAGGTTATTGCGGTTAACCGGATAATCCGTTTCCAGTTTGGCCAGGATGTTTTCTCCCAGTTCGTTGGGCTGGTGGCTGTATTGATTCGGATCATTTTCTTTCAGCCATTCAAGCGTTTGGTAATCTTTAAAAGCAAGAATAAAATATTCATTACCGCTCAATAGCAGGAACTGCCAACGGCTGAATTCGCCGAGGCTATAGGGCGTTCCGTTTATTGAAATGATGGTGTTTAATTGAAGACCGGTACCGTTTTTCACCACCTCGAATTCGAGTTTTGGTTTAAAGGTGCTGAAGCTGCCCGGTGCTGTTTTAAAACTGCCTTTTTCGCCGGGTATTTTGTGGTACCATTTTACCAGGGTGGCAAATGGTTTCATTCTTTCCATATGTTCATGCAACCGGCGGCTGATGGCAGCTTTGGAATATACTTCATAGGAAACACCCGCGCGTTGCAGCGTGAATTTTTTCTGAACATCGTCTTTCAACAGGGCAACCTTCTCTTTTCCGAATATCAAAAGCACATCTTTCACTTCTTTGGGAAGTTTGGGAAAATTCTTGTTTAATTCGGAACTGTTCAACTCACTATTTACATATTTGGGAATACCTTTTTCTTTGGTGATCTGTAAACATTCCATCAGGTTATGATCGGACAATAAACGATGAGGCTGAAACAATAACACATTTTTCTGATCGCTCTTTGTTGTTGCCATTGCGCTAGATTACATTATAGAGAAATTGGCAAAAATAGGGGTCCAGGGTTAATTAGCTATAATAGTTTTTGCACAGCTGTGGATAGAAAAAGGGCAGAGGGCAGTGGGCAGAAGGCAGAAAGACCGCGACGCGGCCGCGAACGAACCGAAAACGAAGACCTAAGAACCCAATAACCAACGAACCCAATAACTTCAACTTAGCACCCAGGTGCAGGATCTTTCAACTTTCAACTTTAAACTTTCAACTTAAAACTTTAAACCGTAAACAAATTCCGAATGAGCTAAAAGTGTTACCTTTTCCAAAACGACTGCTATGCAAGTTTCATTCGATACCAGGGCTTCCGCTCAAACTGGCAGCACCTCATCCTCGGCTAATTTGTTCGGAATTTCATTGATTGCTGCCCTCGCCGGTTTTATTTTCGGGTTCGATACGGTGGTGATCTCTGGCGCCAATTTACCTATTAAAGAATTGTGGCACACTTCTCCCTGGTTTCATGGTTTTTTCATTATGTCCATGGCCTTATGGGGTACCGTAGTGGGCGCCCTGTTTGGGGGATTACCCACCCAAAAATACGGACGCAAGAAAGTGTTATTGTGGGTAGGTATTTTATTCAGTGTGTCGGCCCTGGGCTCAGCGCTGGCAACCGATCCTTATGTGTTTTCGATTTTTCGTTTTATTGGCGGATTGGGTATTGGTGTTTCATCTGTTGCCGCGCCAACCTATGTGTCTGAAATTTCTACACCGTCAACCAGAGGACGTCTGGTAGCTATGTACCAGTTCAATATTGTGTTTGGCATTCTGTTGGCCTTTCTTTCCAACTACTTTTTACAGGGCGTGGGCGGTAATAACGACTGGCGTTGGATGTTGGGCGTTATGGCCATACCATCACTGATCTATACGTTTATGGTGTTTGGCATTCCTGAAAGTCCACGCTGGCTGGTGGCGGTAAAACGGGATACGGCTACCGCCAGAAATGTAATGGCCCGGCTGGGTATGAACCGTATCGATGAAGAAATACAACTGATCACGGCCAGTGCCAATCATGAAGCGCATGCCAGTAATAATGACCAGCATTTTTTCAGCGGAAAGTATAAGACCATACTTTGGCTGGCATTTTTTGTAGCCTTCTTCAACCAGTGGTCGGGGATCAATTTTATTTTATACTATGCCCCGGAGATCCTAAGCAGAGCGGGACTTGCGGCGAAAGAATCATTATTCAATTCCATTGCTATTGGCGGCACCAATCTCCTCTTCACTTTTCTGGGTTTGTATCTTATAGACAGGTTGGGAAGAAAAACCTTATTGGTCATTGGTTCAGTAGGATATATTGTGAGTCTGGCTATGGTAGCCTGGTGTTTTTATGCGCAGGCCAGCGCGGGTTTGCTGATGGTGTTTTTACTGTTGTTTATTGCAGCACATGCCATCGGTCAGGGCGCGGTGATCTGGGTTTTTATTTCGGAGATCTTTCCTAACAAAGTACGCGCCATGGGTCAATCGTTTGGCGCCAGTGTACATTGGGTATTCGCTGCACTTATTACACTGATAACTCCGGTGTTCCTCGATGAAAAAGACGGTATCTTCAAAGACAATCCCTGGCCTATCTTTGGCTTTTTTGCTTTTATGATGGCGTTGCAGCTGGTATGGGTGTTGACAAAAGTTCCTGAAACAAAAGGCGTTTCGCTGGAAGAGCTGGAGAAGAAGCTGGTAAGAGAAGGGTAGAGCTAAAAGTTTAAAGTTTAAGGTTTAAAGTGTTAAGTTAACTCCCAAAAAGTTGATTTACAGATTGGCTTTGTCAGATTACAGGAAGTTTTGATTTTACAATCTCCCTTTGCACACAGGACATATTATTAATTAATTGAAAATTCTAACATAGGCAGCCCTGACAATGTAGCTTTATACTACCTTGTCGGGGTTTTTAACTTAATAACCTGCGAACTAATACACTAAAACAACTTATACATTGAACAAACTGTTATTACCCTTATCGTTTCTCATTTCCACCCTGGCGTTCTCCCAACCAAAAACATATACCGTTGCCAATGCCCATTCCCACAACGATTATGAGCAACCGGTACCGTTGTTAACGGCCTATAATGAAGCGTTCGGATCAATAGAAGCAGATATTTTCTGGTATAATGGTGAGTTGCTTGTGGCGCACAGCGAAAAGGAGCTGGCCTTGCACAGAACACTGGAAGAAATGTACCTGAAACCGCTGCAGACTTTTGTAGAAAAGAACAAAGGCCATATTTATGCGGATGATAAACGTCGTTTGCAGTTTATGATCGATCTGAAAACCGAAGGTGTAATTACCCTGAACAAACTGGTAGACCTGTTGCAGAAATACCCGGTACTCACTCAATGCGCATCGTTGCAGATTGCGATCAGTGGCAACCGGCCTGATGTGTCGGCTTATGCTACTTATCCTTCGTTTATTTGGTTCGATGGGGAGTTGCAGAAAGAATATCCGGCGGAAGCCCTTGCCCGCGTGGTAATGTTGAGCGCTGACCTGAAACATTACACCATGTGGAATGGAAAAGGCATCATTCCTGCTCCCCAATTGGATACGTTGCAAAAACTGGTGACTCATGCGCATGCGTTGAACAAACCGGTTCGTTTCTGGGGCGCGCCTGATTTTACCAATGCCTGGATCCAGTTGATGGGTTTGCAGGTTGATTATATCAATACTGATAATATAAAAGCACTGTCTGATTTTCTGCGGACAATGCCGGCCAATTCTCATAAAAACAAAACAGCATATAAGCCATATCAAGGCGGCGCTTAACATTCCAATAAGAAAATAAATCCCACCCGGCCGGCCCAGTTGTTTGTCCATTCGTTTGAAATGATTACTTTCGGATAGTTCAGGTACTTACTGCTATATCAACTTCAAACTGACATGCAACAACAAAAACGATTCCTGGCCCTCGATGTGTTCAGGGGCATGACCATTTGCTTCATGATCATTGTAAATACCTCGCCCGATGGGAACCATACCTATGCACCGCTGCTGCATGCCCAATGGCATGGTTTTACCCCTACCGACCTGGTCTTTCCTTCTTTTCTTTTTGCCGTAGGCAATGCCATGAGTTTTGTAATGCCCAAATGGGAGACCGCTTCCACGGCTTTTGTATTAACCAAAATTTTAAAACGAACACTCCTCATTTTTATACTGGGTTACCTGATGTACTGGTTCCCTTTTGTGCGGATGGATAAAACAACCCATGCGTACTACTTTTATCCATTCGAAAAAACGCGCGTTTTTGGCGTTTTACAACGTATTGCACTGGCGTATTGTTTTGCGTCGTTAATGATCTACTTCCTGAAATTCCGCACTACGGTCATCATTACAGCTGCCATTCTCTTATTGTACTGGCCGGTGTTGTATTTCTTTGGCGACACGGCCGATCCTTTGTCATTACACGGCAATGCTGTTTTAAAGCTCGATCTGTGGCTGATCGGTCCCGACCATTTGTACCATGGCGAAGGCGTTCCTTTTGACCCGGAAGGCTTTTTAAGCACGTTCCCGGCTATAGGGAATGTAGTGGCTGGTTTTTGGGTTGGTAAATTCCTGCAGCAAAAAGGCGGCACCTATGAAGCATTGACCAAATTGATGCTGGCTGGTTTTGCCCTGCTGGTGCTGGCACACTTCTGGAATTATTCTTTCCCCATCAATAAAAAGATCTGGACCAGCTCCTTTGTGCTCGAGACAGTAGGAATTGATTGTCTCCTCATTGCTGCAGTTGTTTACATTGCCGATATTCAGCAAAAAACATCCTGGACACCTTTCTTCCAGGTATTTGGCAGGAACCCGTTGTTCATTTACCTGTTGTCGGAAGTACTGGTCATTTTATGGAATGTATTCCGGCTGCCATCCGGCACCACCGTTTTCAGATGGATCTATGACAATATCTTTATTTATTGGGCCACACCTTACTTCGGCGCTTTTATACAGGCGATCTTGTATATGTTGCTTTGCTGGAGTGCTGGGTATTGGATGGATAAGAGGAAGATTTATGTGAGAGTGTGAAAAGGCAGAGGGCACTCACCACTCACGAACTCAACCCCGTTCTCTCCATAAAAGCATTGGTAAAAACCTTTTGCGTTACATCATCGAGCAACTTATGTCTTGCTGTAAGCCATTTGTTTACAGCGGCATCGCCATACATCTGGCGGATGCGCGCTTCAGTTAGGTTGAAGTTGATTTTGCCCCAGTGTAGGGTGTAAGGCAATCCGATTGCTTCAAACCGGTCCCACACGCTGCTGAAGAACTTGCGGCTGGTGGCCGATTCAACGCCGTCCATTTCCAGCACACAGGTCTTTTCGAATTTGGTAAAGCCCAGTGTGGCCTGCGTGCCTTTTACAAAACGCAGGGCAAGTGCTCCGGCAAATGGTGTATTCTTATTGATAGCCACAATTTCTTCAATGGCGCGACTGGCATTGGCTGTGTCGATGGCGATGGCAGCGCTGGCAGCTTTGCCCCTGAATTTGGTATTGGTGAAGATCTCGCCAATGGTGCCCGTGGCTTGTTCGTTGGATGCAAATGCCAATGGAAATAATTTGGTGACCAATGGTGGTATCAGCTTTTGGGTAAGCTTTCGACCTACATTGTCGAGAACGGTTTGGATCAGTCCAAGCAATTCATCGCCGTATTGAAATTTGCCTGCGGGCAGTGTGGGTTTGTCGTAAGTGGTCCGGTAAGCCGTTTTATACATGGCCCTTAGGAATACGCCTTTGTCAGTATCATTGACGGCAAAATGGTGCGGGTTCACTATAATTTCAAAATGATATAAACTACGGCCAGGGCTTTCGGGCGGGAAGGGGAGGAATTCATTGAGTGCTTCAAACTTCCATTCATTGATGGCCTGTTTCAGTTTGTCGTTAAAGGGAATGTTGGCCGAATTGTATTTCTCCAGCAGAAAAATAGGTTCCGTTTCCAGCAGCACGCCGTGGATAAAACCAAAGCTGCCAAAACTTACAACAGCTGCATTGAACAGATCGTCGTCACGAAACACTTCAGCGCCCAGCCAGTCGGTAAATGCGGGCGAGGCAACGGGATGCGATGCCCGTTCGAGCCATACATGCCGGTTAGGGCCGGTTACAAGGTGTAAACCCACAATAGCGTCATGTACGGCGCCTGCTTTAATGCCGGCCCCATGGGTACCGGTGGCGGTGGCCCCGGCAATGGTTTGTCCGTTACTGGCACCGGAAGCACGGAGGCAACGCATCCAGCCATTTTCTTCTTCCAGTTCCTTGTTCATTTGTAGAATACTCATGCCACATTGGGTAAAAACCAGGTCTTGTGCAGTTTTACCAGTGGCCAGGTATTGGCGTGATAAAAAACTATTACCCATGCTAAAGAACGTACGCAGCTCACGGGTATCAACCAGCCCGCCATTACAAACGGCCACGTCGCTGAAACTCCAGCCATTGCCGAGTGCCCGCAGGCGAACATTATTATCAATGGCATGTTGTATCAACCATTGAAAGTTTTTTGTAGTAGCGTGGTAATTTTTTTCCTGTTGGGAAAAATCGAATGGCAGCCGAAGATTAAAACTGGCATCTTTTGTTAGTGAAACCGTGAAGTTCTGGTGACCGTTTTGCCAGTCGGTAAGGGGAAGTGCCAATATGCCATCAGGTAGTGTCATGTGTTTAGTTGAAAAGTTGATAAGTTTACGCTCCACTAATTTCCCAAATGACCAGGTTGCGGATTAGGTGGCGCGCAACACCAGCTGACTTTCTGCGGTATTACAATTCCCAGGGTGATAACCGTTAATAACACATGCGCGGGCGTTGACTTTACTACTACTTTATTGAGGTGATTATACCGTTTGTCGCATTGAGGCCGGATGTCTTTCGACTGGATCAATCCCCAGCAGTAATGCCACACCGTAGTGTCTTTGTTAATGTTGGCAGCATCGGCGCAATCGTATTCGGTGATTATTTTGGTGCTGCTGCAGCCGGGAAGAAAGCAGATTGTTGCAGGTAAGAATGCTAAAATAGACAGGAACCATGTTTTGGTACTTGTGGCAGGCAATTGCATATGATTTATTTATTAGTGCGCGGGTAGGAGTGGGGGCCGGTAAAAAAGATTCCTCAAATCTAGGGGTTTGATACGGGCATACCAATACCACAAAGGGGGTAACGAAATTTAATGATGATTGTCAAAATATTCATTAACTACAAAACAGTATCAAACAGCATCTTATCATTTGTGTACAGAAATGTGTGAAAATTATGACAACCACTTTTGAGTAGTTGTATATCAAAATGCGTTTACTTTACAGGTCCGGGACAACTGCTCGTAAAAACAAGTAAGAAACGATTGTTCAACCCCAGGTTACACTGTTTGCTTTCGACCTGTCGAAAGCGGATGATAGCACAACAATAAATAGATCGGTATGCAAACTCTCTCTCCCCGCAAATATGTGCAAACAAAAGCACGCACATTACCCGTGAGTAAATGTATGGTGAATAAAGACTGGGAAGAAAGCCAGATCGCCAATGTTTCTGTAATGAGGAAACATACGAACGGGAATGTAACCATTGGTTTATATCGGGTAGATCTGTTGTGCCTCGGGGTAAAAGATACCGTATTTTTTTTCAATACATCAGAAGATGATTTCTTTGAGGAATACAGTCATGAGCTGACCGATTTCAAGGAAATAGATTATGCCCTCGCGCACAACATCATTTATGCCGGTCATGATTTCGCACTTGAGTTTGATATTCATCCCCATCACAACTTCGAAATTACCCGCTATATTCTGGAAGAAGACAATAATGCAGTACCGGTGATCGAGGTACCGTTAGGTACTGACGGATTGCCACATTTGATTGTGGAACGTTCCGGTCAATTTGCCGAAGTGCTGGCCAAGTTGAAACAATATGCCGGGGAAGGAAATTATTATTATACAATTGAGGAACCCGGTGTGCCACCGCGTTTACGGGAAGAAAATTCCGGTATCAACCTGCAGATAGACAATATTCCACCGGGTGAGGTAAGTTTGAGCAATGTGCAGAATATTCGCTCAGACGACATGTTGAATACTGAAAAGGTACAACAACGTTCCGTATTGGAGCAGATCACCATTCATGCGGAATTACTCACGCGTTTGTTACCACCCGAAATAAATACCTGCACCCCTGCAGAAGAAGTGATGTGGCACGAGATGTGGGATGAAATTGGCCATGGTTCTGAAGAACCCAATAATGTATTGGATGAACATTTTGAAGAGCACCTGGCAGTGGTAAAACAAACAGATGACCTGGCCGATCTGCTCGACCGCAACAACGAACAACTGATGCGGGAGTTTGAAAGCGGCATGGCGGCGCTGGCCAATAACCATTCGCACAATCCCCTGGTGCTGCAAACTATTTATGAACAAGGGGTGCTGCTCGATCTTCCTTCCTTATGCGAAGTATCCAAAAAGCATGCGGTCAAAATGTACAAATATTATCCGGTATTGAATTTTAGCCTGGCCCTGGGGGCGCTGATCCAACAGGAGCCTGATGATCGTTTTGCTACTATTTATGCAAACCAGGATATTCGCGAAGCAGTACCGGGGTATGAACAATACCATTCTTCAGAAGTGATCAATTTCTGGTTAACCCGCTTATGGGTTTGCCTGGAACAGAAAGATATAAAACGCGCCGTACAATATTATTTTATGCTGGTTGATGGTAAAGCCACCGGCTGGTTATTATTGCCGGTGCTGGAGAAGTATGTGGAGGTATTGTATCGTTTCAATAAAGCTTTAAAAGATCTGGAAGAAGATGACGCGGCGTAGGAATATGATCCATGTAATGAAAATTGACACTTATTCACGATAGATCTGCGATGAAATATTACCTGCGTCGCGTGAAAAAGATTAATGATTGTTTAAAACAACGTAATCCCAATTACCTGTATATTTGCATTATACAATAAACGCAACGACTGCCCGTTTAATAGCAATACTTGCCTAAGACATCCGCATAAATTCCTGAATCACTCCTTGCCAGTTTCTTGCCGCCGATAAATACACTCTTGCCAACTTAAATTATTTGCTTGCCCTGCATGCCATTTTGAAAAAGCAGCAATTATTAAATCAAAAAACTTAACCTATGGCACAAAAGGGCTTTCTTATCGACATGGATGGAGTAATTTACAGAGGCAGTGAACCTATTCCCGGCGCAGTGGAGTTTATCAATTCCCTGCGTGAAAAAGGGTATCCATTTTTATTCCTGACAAATAACAGTCAGCGTACACCCCGCGACGTGAGCTATAAATTGCGCAAACTAGGTTTTAACGTAACCGACGAAGATATATTTACCTGTGCTATGGCAACTGCCCGTTACCTGGCTTCCCGTAAAGAACACGGTACCGCTTATGTAATTGGTGAAGGTGGGTTGTTGACCGAGTTGCATAACGTAGGCTATTCTATTGTCGATGATCATCCGGATTATGTGATCATCGGTGAAGGCCGCACCATTATGCTGGAATCGGTTGATAAAGCTATTAACATGATCATGAACGGATCGAAGCTGATAGCCACCAACCTTGACCCTAACTGCCCTGTAGGCAACGGAAAATACCGGGCCGGTTGTGGCGCTTTTGTCGCCATGTTGGAATTTGCTACCGGTAAGCAGGCATTTAGTGTGGGCAAACCCAGTCCGGTAATGATGCGTATGGCTCGCAAGATCCTGCAGCTGTCAACCGACGAAACCATTATGATCGGCGATACCATGACCACTGATATCCTGGGTGCGGGCTCAATGGGCTTTACAACAGTTTTAACACTGTCGGGCGTTACGAAGGAGTCTGATCTTGATCAGTTTGGTTACGCCCCTGATTTCATTATAAAATCGGTAAAGGACCTGTTGGATGAAGAGTTGTTTTCGAAAGTGCTGTATAAGCAGCATGAGCCGATTTTAACAGTGGCTTAAAAAAATACGGTTTTTATCCAGTCCACAAATACTACATGTTTAAGAGGAGCGAGGCCCCGACTGCAACGTCGGGGTTTCTTTTTTTGTGCACAACCTGTATAAATCACAGACAATCACCGGCTGTTTTTTCTGTTTTTGCCGGTTTGTTTTTTGGTTTTAAATTGCCAACCCCACCCACCCTGAATCGTGCAGTTCAACTGTACAAATAATGAATAAATATATATTGGTTACAAAGCTCCTGGTTTGTATGCTAATGGTTTTGCCTGGTTTTAGCCAGGATAACCAATGGTTAAAAGGTACCTGGAATGGCGTGTATTTCGGCGAGAAAAGCAAACTCACCAAAACTTTCGATACCCGTTTGCAGATCACTAAAATGAGTGGTTCGCAGTTTGAAGGGATCGTGCAATGTATTCTGCCTTCAGATACCACCGTGCGATTACACACCCGCATTACCGGCCGCATCTACGACCACTACATCATGACCAAATTAAAGGAAGTACTTTACTTCAAAGACCCGCCCGGTCAGTATACCTGGGCCAAGCATTGTAATTTGTGCGACAGCATGAAGTACTCCTTTGAAAAGGAAGGGGACAGTGTAGTATTACAGGGGGAAAGAAGGTGTGATACGCTTTGTGACATTGTTGCCCGCTATTCAAAAAACATCGGGTCGCTGGTGTATAAACCTGCATTTCTATACGAACCTGATATCACGCCGCGTACCTTCACTGCCAAAACCACTGTTACCAGAACCGCCGGTACCAGCTTTTCATTCGCAAAACCTGTTTATAAAGATTCCATGGTAGGCCGCGATTACTTTGCCGGCCGGGCAGTGTCGGAAGCAACCCGTTACCACATAGATGCCGATTCAGCCGAAATCAGGTTTATGGATAATGGCATAGTCGATGGGGATACCATCAGCGTGTATTATAACGGGCAATTGCTGGTGCCTAAACTGTGTTTAAAAGAAAAGCCTTACATCGTAAAAATCCCTTTATTTCCCGGTTATCCCAACCGGTTGGTGATCTACGCTGAAAGCCTCGGTACCTTTCCACCCAATACGGCCTATGTGCGCATTATATATGGGAAGAAGGAGCAAAGTTTTCTGCTCAGCAGCACCATGTCGAAAAGCGGAAGCATTGAGTTGTACACTTCCCAGTAATATTATAATTGTTATACCTGCTGAAAATTTTGTAATAGGCCCCATACCTCTCTTCTGCCGACTTTTGCCGAATGAGAATTAATCCGTTCCTGCCCACTGTTATTTTAATCAGTGTAGCAACGACAGGCAAAGCACAAACCGATTCCACTGTTAAAACAACCAACCTCAAAGAAGTTACGGTAACCGGCCGCAAACCGCTGATAGAACAAAAGGCCGACAGACTGATTATAAACGTAGACGCCTTTATCAGTAACCGGCATGTTGATGGTAAACCTGAATAACCAGCTTAGCTTTAAAAAAGGGTGGAATGCAGAACTAAGTGGCACGTACAGGACCAAAGGAATAGATGGCCAGGTCACGAGACAACCGGTTGGCCAACTGCCTGCAGGCATTTCAAAACAGGTGCTGAAAGGCAAGGGGACCCTGAAAGCGGGCATACGGGATATCTTCTATACACAGAAATATACAATAGATTACAATTTCAAAAATACTTCGGTCCACTACAGGAACATCTTCGATACCAGGGTGGCCAATATCACCTTTACCTGGCGATTTGGTAAACCCTTGAAGATTACAAATAACCAGCGCAAAAAAGGCGGTGCCAGTGATGAGCTGAACAGGGTAGATGGATAGCCAGGTGTATCAGGGTTTTTGGTAAACATTCAATTCCCACAATCCCGGGACGCCTTTTATGAAGGTGATCTTAAAATAGCGGGCTGTTACGGCAAAATCATCGGTGTGCGGAGACTGGATCTGCACATCGCTGTGTCCGCCACAAAGTTTCCAGGTTTTTCCATTGGTAGAATATTCCAGCTTATAGGCATGCCCGGCAGTTGGCTTTACAAAATAAATTTCCAGCTTATTTATTTTTCGGGCATACCCCAGGTCTATACCGAAGACGGCCAGTGAATCGGTGGCAGCGGCCATCCAACGCGTACCATTCGATTGGTCGATGGCGTTTTGGGGTTCATAGGTTTCGGTCCTGTTTAAGGTGGAATCCTTGATGGGTTTAATTTTCAGATCGGGCAGTGAACTGCTTGCCCTTGCTCTTCTGATGGGGATGGATATGAGCTCGCTTTTTGCCGGTTTCAGCGCACCTACTCCTTCCCGGGTCAATACAACAGGTTTAATAGTACCGTCGTCATTAAAGATTAAGTTATCAACCCATACCTGGCGGTTGGTGCTGCCCCGGCCAAATTCCAGGTAAGCGAAATAATAATTGTCCGTTCCTTTTACATTGAATACCGAACCATGTCCGGGTCCATAGATTCCCTGGGTATGATCGGTAGTGGCAATAATATCATTCTCCGGAAATTCAAATGGTCCCAATGGCGATATTTTGCTGTAGATATAGGCATACTGATAATTCTCATGGCCCGATAAAGTATACAGATAGTAATAAATACCTTTCCGTTTAAATAGAAAGGGGCCTTCAGAATACCCGCTGCGTTTGGTATCGATCACTACATAAGAATCGGGGGTAACCATATCATCGTGCAGCCTTGCTGCGCCGCGTTGCGCCCAAACCATATAAGCTTTGCCATCATCGTCTATGAATACTTCCGCATCTATACCCTTGGTGCCTTTGGGGCCTTTCAGAGGCACCATTGGTTTAGGCGCTGTGGGACCCGCAAAAGTATCGGCGCCATTCAAAACATGAAACGGACCGGCAGGGGAGGCCGCCACTGCTGCATATATATTCGTATTGATGGTAGGATAGAGGTAATACCTGTTTTTTACTTTTGTAACTGTGCTTGGCGCCCAGTATAATTGTCCAACCGCTGCCGGAAAGAACGTGCCTTTAAAATGCCAGTTAACAAAGTCTGTTGATGTCCATACAACCGGTGGCCCTGAAGTGGCCAGTCCCTGGTTATAGCCGTCGGTAGTGGCATAGCAATAAAAGGTATCGTTGATTTGAACAATGCTGGGGTCGGCTAACAGATCGGGTATAATAGGATTGCCGGACCGTTGTGCACGTGAGATCGTTGAATGAAAAAAGGTAATGGCTATTACCCAGGCAAGTGTTCTCATTATGTTGATTATGTGGGTCATTAATCCATTGTAATGTACGCCTTTCCTTTTTTTGGCGGATAATCCTACTTATTCACAATCAATACCCACTTACGTTCGTTATAAACTGGAAACCCGTAACTTATAACAAACAGTTGTTATATTTACACCATGAAACCTATCTTCCTGACTATTACTGTTTTAGTCGGCTTGATCTGTCAAGCACAACCTATACCATCGAAATTGTTTGCCTGGAAAGACCTTGTAGTACAAAAGGACTCCAGCAGCTATGTCATGAAAATTGCCAATGGGCCAACTGCTACCTTAGCTAACCTTGAAATGCGGGTGGTGGAACTGGACCCGGGCAAACAACCGCACCCCCCGCTGGCGCACTTCGATTCTGAAGAACTCATCATTGTTAAAGAAGGCAATTTAAAGGTCATTACCAAAGGCACCGCTACTATCATCGGCCCCGGTGGCGTGGCCCTGATCATGCCGGGTGATGAACATACCTTTGAATCCACCAGCAAGGTGCTGACGGTGTATTATTCCCTCCGGTTCAAACCAACGACGTCTCTCAATATTGAACGTGGTAAACAGGCGGGCGGCACTTTTACCGGCGACTGGGAAAACTGGTCGGTACAGCAAAATGAAAAGGGCGAAAGAAGGGAAGTGTTTGAACGCTTCACGGCTGCCTTTCAAAAAATGGAACTGCATGTGACCACGCTGAATTCGGGACTGCTGAGCCATAGCCCGCACAAACACCCACAGGAAGAAATAATACTGGTGCGCAAAGGAACCGGCATCGTATTACTGGGCGATGCCACACAACCGGTAAATGAAGGCGACCTGATATTTTTTGCGTCTAATTCCCTGCACTCGTTAAAGAACAGCGGCAGTGAAGCGTTGGAGTATTTTGCGTTGCAATTTCAATAGGTTCGAAGTTCAAGGTTTAAAGTTTAAGGTTGCTTCGCGTGTCAGGAAGTCAGCCTATTATCGGACATCCGGAAGCAACAGACTTTCAACTTAAAACTTTCAACTTTATACTTTAAACAGCCCATGCAACCATTAACTGAAAACATGCATCTGGGCGCCCGCTACAACTGTACATTAAACAATTCTACCCATTTAGTAATATAAATATATTCCTGTTGTTTTTTAATGCTTAAATTGGCGTTGCGTTCCTTAATTTTAAGGCACAACCAATTTAATAATTGCCGAATATGAAAAATTCTCGTCGCGGGTTTATCAAACAAACCACCATGGCCGGAGCTGGATTATTAGTTGCCAAAGCCGGTTTTTCTGCACAAAGCTATAGAAGGATCATAGGTTCCAATGACAGGGTACGGGTAGGGGTAGTTGGTTTTTCAGACCGACACCGCAGTTCGCATATGCCTTGTTTTATGAACCACTACAAGGAACTGAATTTTGATGTAGTGGCTGTCTCTGATATCTGGAAAAAAAGACGGGAAGAAGGCGCTGCCCAATGGAAAGATAAAATGGGCCATGATATAGTAGCCTGTCGCAATAATGAAGAATTATACAGCAAGAAACTGGTAGATGCGGTATTCATCAGTACAGCCGATTTTCAACATGCCCTGCATGCCATAGAAGCGGTAAAAGCCGGTTGTGATGTGTACTGTGAAAAACCATTTGCGGAAACCATGGAGGATAACCGCGCCGCGTTAAAAGCCATTAAAGCAACCGACAGAATTGTACAGATCGGTTCACAACGCAGAAGCGGGTCTAACTACCATGCGGCTGATGAATTTATTAAATCGGGCAAGTTTGGTCCCATTACCATGGTAGAACTTACCTGGAATGTAAACCAGCCCGGCCGCTGGCGCCGTCCTGCATTATTAAAAGAATTAAAAGAAGAAGATACCGATTGGAAACGCTTCCTCTTGAACCGTCCGTTCGAAGCGTTCGATCCGCGCAAATACCTGGAGTATCGCCTGTTCTGGCCTTATTCATCAGGATTGCCCGGTCAGTGGATGAGCCACCAGATAGACACCGTGCATTGGTTCAGCGGTATTCCGCACCCACGCAGTGTAGTGGCCAATGGCGGCATTTACATGTGGAAGGATGGCAGAAAGAACTGGGATACCATTACCGCCGTAATGGATTATGGTCCGATAAATGATCCTTCAACCGGTTTCCAGGTAACGTTTGGCAGCCGCATGCACAATGGCGACGAAAAACCATCAGAGATCTATTTCTCCAATGGCGGTGAACTGAACCTGATCACCAATACCGTTTCGCCAAAAGGCGGTTTAACCAAGAAGTTTGCCGAGGATATGGGTCTGCAGGCAAACCTGTTGCCAGAACTCAGCTTGTCGAATACCGAAGCCGTAGTGGCCAGTGCCAATACCGGAGGTGATAAACTAACCAGCAACCACGTACGCAACTGGATGGAATGCATCCGCAGCCGTAAAACACCCAATGCGCCCGTTGAAGCAGGTTACAACCACTCCATAGCCACCATCATGACCAATGCAGCTGTGCATACCGGTGGAAAGGCTACGTTCGATGAAAAAACACAGGAAGTAATGGTGAACGGCAAGCCATTTAAATATTAAGGAATATAAAAAATAACGGATGAAACAACTTTTCCTTTGGGCGATCGGCTCCTGTATGTTTTCTGCATCCTTTGCCCAGAAAAATGAAATGGTAAAACTGGTAACTGAAAAAGACCAGACTACTATCAACGTGCTCATAGGTTCAAAACTATTTACCCGGTTTATGTATCCGGATACAATCGCCAAACCGGTATTGTATCCTATATTCTCAGCCAATGGGGCTATGGTAACCCGCGGGTATCCTATTTTTACCATGCCCGGTGATCCTACCGATCACCCGCATCACCTGGGTTTATGGTTCAATTTTGAAAATGTGAACGGGCTCGATTTCTGGAATAACTCTTTCGCTATTCCCAAGGAAAGAAAGGCTTTGTACGGAAGTATAAAAACCGATCGCATCATTAAAAAGGAAGATGGTACCAAAGGCGTGCTGGCCTATCATGCCAACTGGACCGATTCAAAGAACAACATCCTGCTGGAAGAAACCACGCAGTATGAATTCAGCGGTACCGGTAACCAGCGCATCATCGACCGCATCACCACCCTGAAAGCCGATATGGATGTATTGTTCACAGATGCCAAAGACGGTATGCTGGGCTTACGGGTGGCGCACGAATTACAGATCTCCAGTAAAAAAGACCAGGTGTTCACCGATAATAAAGGCATTGCTACGGTGGTAAAAGCCAATACCGATGCCATCGCTACCGGTAACTATATAACCAGTGCCGGTAAAGAAGGCGACAGCGCCTGGAGCACAAGAGGTGTATGGTGTAAGTTGTATGGCAAAATGAAGAACGATTCCATCAGCATTGCCATCATCGACCACCCAGGCAATATCAATTACCCCACTTTCTGGCATGCACGGGGGTATGGCTTGTTTGCCGCCAATCCACTTGGCGAAAAAGTATTTACCAATGGTAAATCGGCCAAAAACCTGCAATTGAAAAAAGGGGAAACCGTGCGTTTTGTATATCGCATTGTATTTGATGAAGGTGTCAATACCATTTCTGCAACCCAGTTAAACCAGCTGGCCGATGAATTTGGTAAAACGAAGTTTAAAGACATAGAGAAATAAGCAGGGGGAAACCTTGTTTAGACGATAAGCGTAAAACGGACAAGTCATTACATATGATTTGTCCGTTATTTTTTGGTGCATCCATATTCATAAACATTTATTATCAAACTGATTAGGAAAAACAAGCCGGGCTAAACCGTATTGAGCAACAGTAAAGTCCTTATCAGGCACAATTATTTCTGCCTACTTATTAAATAATATTGTAAATTTATTTTATCACCTTTTCAGGTGGAACTCCACACTGCACTAATCAGATTTGATCCTGTTTTATCCGGTATTCGTAATGAGAGCAAGATGATGTAACCTGTTCCTGAGTAAGCATTACCTGAGTGCTGGTACCTGATGAATTTAAAAATTACAGAAACTTATTACATATACACTGGCTTCACCGCACAGGCGGAGGTTGGGTAAAATGGTTGTGATATGCGTGTACATTCCAAAACTCAACGGGGAAATTTTCCTGCTGTTGATAGTGGGGCCAATCCTGTCTTTAATTCCATTTTTAATTCCATTGATGTAGGTATCCTGGTAGCTGACAATGAAGGTTTTCTGGTTGATATGAACGACAGCTTCTGCCGCCTTACCGGATACGATCGCCGCGAACTGCTCGGGCAATATTTTCTATCCCTGGTACCAGAGATCCAACGCGACTTTACCCTTTTTACCTTTAATGCCGCTATGGAGGCCCAGGTGCCCAGGCAAACAATTATTGAATTTCCCATACAACGAAAAGACGGTCACATCTTCCGCGTTAATTGCAAACTCAATGTATTGATGGAACCGGATGACACCCGGTATATGATGGTGAGTATTACTGATATTACCGAAACCACGAATTATAAACACCTGCTTGAAGAAACGGAGCTGGCAACGGGCATTGGCGGCTGGCAGCTCGATGTGCAAACAAACCGGTTATCCTGCACAGAAGGCCTGTATAAATTGCTGGATACACCAAAATACAATACCATCTCGTGGGAAGATATCCTTTTCTTCGTTGGCAATGAAGCTTATCTGCAATTCAAACACGCCGTGCACCTGGCTGTGGAAAAGGGTACGCCTTTTAATATAGAGCTGGATTGTACCAAGTGCCCATCGGCCAGGTGGATCAGGGCTATAGGCCGGCCCAAACAGGTCTTTAATAAAACCATTCAACTCTTTGGCACCTTTCAGGATATAACGCAGGATAAGCATGCTGAACAAATGCTGCAACTGGGGCAATTAAAATACCGCGCTATTTCCAACAGCAGTCTGTATGCTTTTATTTTGGGCAAACCCGATGGTTCCATATTGGAAACCAATGTAAAGGCCCGTGAATTGTTCGGGTATACCGAAGAAGAATTTAGAAAGCTCGGACGCCACGGTGTGGTAATGCATACGCCCGAATTGTACCAGATGATGCATGAACGGCTGACAAAGGGTTTTGTACAGGGGGAACTGATTGGCATCAGAAGAAATGGCGAACATTTTCCCTGTGAATTCTCCTCGGTTTATTTCAAAGACCTGAATGGGGAAGACAGGATGAGTACCATCCTGCGCGACATTTCCGCCAAAAAGAAGGTAGAGGAAGAATTGAGAAAGCTTTCTCATATAGCCCGTGAAACACTGAGCCCTATTATCATTTGCGACGTGGAGAGCAAAATAACATGGGTAAATGCCGCCTTTACCCGGGTAACGGAATACACCTTACAGGATGTTGCCGGCAAACGGCCGGAAGATTTTTTATATGGGGAAGAAACCGACCGGCTGGCTGTATTGGACATGATAGAAAATAAAAAAAACGGCCGCACTTTCGATACGGAAGTGCTGATTTATGCCAAATCGGGCCGCAAGGTGTGGATTGCTGTACAGCTGCAACCACAGTTTGATAAACTGGGCAAGCTGAATGGTTATTTTGCGATTGGCATCGACATCACCGAGCGCAGGCACTCAGAAGAAATAATCCGGCATAATCAGAAACTGTTGCAACAGGCAGAGCAAATTGCCGGGTTGGGCAGTTGGGAAACCAACCTTAAAACAGGTGTTTCCATTTGGTCCGATGAAATGTACCGCATCTTTGGCTGGGATACTAAAAACGAGGTGCCCACCTTGGGACCACAATTTTCTGTCATTCACGAAGATGATATGGAGTATGTTTTGAACAGTATTAAAGATACGATTGAAGGCAATGGTGATTTTGATATCGAGCATCGCATTGTTCGCCCCGATGGCCATATGCGTGTTGTACATGCGCAGGGACAGTTGATCATAAATACGTTGGGTGAACCGGAAAAACTGATTGGAGTGGTGCATGATGTTACCGTTGTAAAACATGCCGAAGAACAATTGCGCCTTCACCAGGCAAAGCTGGCAGAAGAAAGAGTGGAGCACCAGCGGCAGGTTGCCCGCGCTACTATCAATATACAGGAAAAAGAACGCTCTGAAATAGGGAAGGAGTTGCATGATAATGTAAACCAGATCCTGGCTTCAGCTAAATTGTTTCTGTCATCTCCTTTCCTGGAAGGGGATGAGCGGGAGAAGTTTACGCTTAAAGCGGCTGAACATATTCATATGGCCATAGAAGAGATCCGTAAGCTGTCGAAGTCACTGGTATCGCCCAGCGCAGCCGATCTGGGCATTATTGAAACCATCAATGATATGATTAACGATATCCGGTGGGTGCAGAAAATGGATATTAATTTTAATCATACCGATATCGATGAATCAACACTCGATTATGGCTTGAAACTCACCATCTATCGTATTATACAGGAACAAATGAACAACATCCTGAAACATGCCGATGCCTCCCAGATATCGATCGTCTTGCAAGAGCATGCAAAGAAACTCATCCTAACCATCTTCGATAATGGCCGGGGCTTCGATACGCAGGTGAGACGCCGCGGCATTGGTCTCAACAACATCGTCAACCGCGCCGATGTATTTAATGGTAAGGTTGATATCGAGTCAGCACCGGGGCAAGGTTGTATGGTTAGGGTCGTGTTTGATATGTAGCTCCAGAGTTTAAAGTTGAAAGTTGAAAGTTTAAAGTTGAAAGTTGAAAGTTGAATGCTTAAAGTTGAATGTTGAAAGTTGAATGTTAATGCAGCTCAAAGTCCCGGCAAATTGGCCCGAGTGGTAGGACGCCATCTTTAGCCATGATTACCCGACTTAAAACTTTAAACCTTAAACTTTGAACTAAAACTATCCCCGTAATCTCGCCTCCTCCAGATCCAGTTCATATTCCCGTTCCCGGATCAACTCCTCACTATAGGAATTATGATGCCGGAAGTGATTCAGTTCGCGGCGGCGTACTTCAACCAGCTCCAACAACATTTGCCGGTAATGGGGTAAAAAATTTTGTTCTTCCGGTGTAGATTCCCGGGCATCCAGCTTTCGTTGCGTTATTTCAATCATACGGGCATAACGGTCGCGTACACGTTTGTACGTTTCGTTCGATTCTATTTCATTCGTGTACCTGTTATCAATGTGCGCCAGTACGGCATTGGCCAGCCGCAGCCGCATTTCGAGCGCCTCCAGGTTGTTTGACTCAGTTTCATCGCCTTTTATCTTCAATATTTTGATGAGGCGTTTCAGGCTAAGCCCCTGTAATACCAGCGTAAACAGGATCACCACAAATGTGATAAATAATATAAGGTTGCGGTGAGGGAAAGACTTTTCGTTGGCGAGCGTGAGGGGTACGGCCAGCGCCGAAGCCAGCGATACCACGCCGCGCATGCCGCTCCAGCCGGTTAAAAATACCATTTGCCAGGTGGGCCGGATCTCTTTTTCCCGAATGCTTTTAAACAGCATTCGGGGTACATAAGCGCCGGGGAAGATCCAGGCAATGCGAATAATAATGGTTGCCAGGCTGATGATGATGGCATATGAAATAGCCTGACCAACAGAGTAGGTTTCCATACCCTTAATGATCTCTGGCAATTGCAATCCTATCAAAATAAAGACGATGCCGTTCAGTAAAAATACGAGTGTGTCCCACAACCCCAATACCTGAATGCGGGCTTCATAACTGAAAATATCCGGCGAACGGTAAGTGAGGAACAAGCCGCCGGCTACTACCGCCAGCACCCCCGATACATGAAAATGTTCCGCCGTGATATACATAAGATATGGCGTTATAAGCGTAAATGCCGCATCGATAGCCGGGGTGGTAGGAAAGTAGCGGTGCATGGCGTAGGCAATGTGCCCAATGGCCAACCCAATGAGAATGCCCGCGATGGCCACCACGAAAAATGTTTGAGTGGCCTCCCACATATTAAACTGACCGGTAATTACAGCAGCCAATGCGAAACGGAACACGATCAAACTCGCCGCATCATTTACCAGGCTTTCGCCCTCCAAAACGGTAGTGATCCGTTTGGGTACTTTCAAACCCGCCAAAACAGAAGTAGCAGCAACGGCATCAGGGGGTGAAATAATGCCGCCTAGCAAAAAACCGCATGCCAGTGAAAAATCGGGGATCAGCATATTCGAGATCCAGGCCACAGCGGCGGAGGTAAAAATAACCAATCCAAACCCCAGCAGGCTGATAGGTCTTTTGAATTTCCAGAAATCGTTCCAGCTGGTATTCCAGGCAGCAGCATATAACAACGGCGGCAGAAAAATAAGGAAGACCAGGTCCGGGTCCAGCGTGATATGGGGAATGCCCGGGATCAGACTAATGAGCAGGCCGCTTATTACCAGGAAGATGGGGTAGGCTACCTTCAGTTTGCTACTCAGCATGGTAAGGATACTAATAACAAACAAAAGGCATAAAACGAGTAAAAGGCTATCCTGCATCATAGTTCACAAATCTACAGTGGTATGGGCAAATTGCCATAAAACAGGGTGGGGAATGACGGCCCGGGAATTGTATAGTAACAAAAAGGAAATGTTACCCAGTCTCTAAATGAATGTTATGGAACCTGTCCGCAAAACTCCCTTTGTAATTATTGCAGCCCAGGTAGTGGTAGGGCTTTTTGTATTCTTTTATATCTTATACATTGGGCGCGATATCATTCTGCCCGTTGTGTATGCCGCCGTATTTGCCGTTTTATTAAATCCGCTGGTGAACAGGCTTACCCATCACCGGGTAAACCGGGTACTGGCCATATTCATTGCAGTTATAGTGCTGCTGCTGCTCATTGGCGGACTGATTTATTTTGTTGTCAATCAGTCCATGCGTTTTGGCGATACCCTGGTAGCTTTGCAACAAAAAATCAATATACTATTGAAGGATGTAAGCGCCTGGGCCTCCCGCACATTTGATATAAGCAAGGGTAAAGTAGATAGCTGGATCGTGGATACCGAGAACAAACAATTAAATGAATCGGCCGCTTTGCTGGGACAAACACTTGTTACGGTCACTAACATCCTGAAGCTGTTTTTGCTGATCCCCGTATATGTGTTTATGTTCCTTTTTTATAAACCGCTGCTGCTCGATTTTATATCCCGCCTGTTCCGCCGCGAAAGCCACGAAACCGTAAGCGAAGTATTGTTCGAAACCAAAACCCTGATCCAGAGTTACCTGGTAGGGCTTTTGCTCGAAGCGGCTATTGTGGCCACCTTAAATACAGCCGGTTTGTTACTGCTGGGCATTGATTATGCGATATTGCTTGCCATCATCGGTGCGCTGTTAAATATCATTCCATTTATAGGGGGTATTATTGCCGTGGCGCTGCCCGTGCTGATTGCGTATACCAGCAAGTCGCCGGTCTATGTGGTATGGGTGCTTATTTTGTATGCAGTAGTACAGTTTGTCGACAACCATTACATAGTTCCTCGGATCGTTGCCTCCAAGGTACGCATCAATGCCCTGATGTCGATCATTGTGGTATTTATAGGCGGGGCCATCTGGGGTGTGGGTGGCATGTTTTTGTCGATCCCGCTTACGGCTATAATAAAAGTGATCTTTGATCGCATTACGCCGCTGAAACCCTGGGGATTTTTATTGGGGGATACCATGCCGCCGATTGGGAAAACGATCTTTAAAGCGCCGCCGAGGGTGGATAAGAAGTAAGAAGTAAGAAGTAAGAAGTAAGAAGTAAGAAGTAAGAAGTAAGATGTTCGCGAATTTCCTACTTCCTATTTCCTACCTCGTTTGGGATATCTTTATTCGTCCAGTATCGACAGCGTTAACCTAACTACATCACGCAGCATGTCTGCATCGGGCTTGTTGGTACCGGTTACCCGCAGGCCCATTAAGGAATTGTAAAGAAGTCTTGCCATGGCTTTGGGGGTGAACCTTTTTGAGATCTCTCCATTTGCCTGTCCTTCCCTGATCAGGGAAGTCAGCAGTTGTTCCATTTCATCCATGTTTGCATGGAAGATGTTGATTACTTCATTGTCAACCGAACTCAGTTCCAGGCTTACATTGATCAGCAGACATCCCTTTCCTTCTTTGTCGGCCAGGATATCTTTCACAAAATAATCGAAGATGGCACGGATCTTTTTCTTCGGACACGTTGTTTTGGCAGTTTGTTTCTCCATGGAAGTTTGCTGCTCGTGGCGGTACTGGTTAAGGCTTTTCAGGAATAGCCCATGTTTGTCGCCGAAGGTATCATAGATACTCGACCGGCTTAAACCGGTTGCCTGAACCAGGTCATCCATGGAAGTGCCGTTGTATCCCTTCTGGCTGAAAATCTTCCGGGCTTTTATCAGCACTTCCGTTTCGTCGAATTGTTTTGTCTTTGGCATTAAGCTTACTTGGAATCTTTGTTCCAAATTTACCACTTTTTTACAACGTGATGAACCCACCATCAGCGATGATTTCGGTGCCTATTACAAAGCTGGAATCATCTGATGCAAAGAAGGTGGCAATGCGGGCAATTTCTGCGGCCTCACCAAAACGGCCGATAGGCACCTTGGTTGTTAATACTTCTTTAAAGCCATTGATCTGTTCTGTAGTTAAACCATCCTTTTTCAGGAATTCAGAAGTAACCGGGCCAGGACTGATGGCATTTACGCGGATTCTGCGAGGTAATAATTCAGCTGATATGGTGCGGGCCATGGTAAGCAACGCTCCTTTGGTAGCGGAGTAAACGCTGGAAGTGGCCATGCCCATGTGAGCATTAATAGAAGTATTCAGAATAATAGAACCGCCATCATTGATCAGCGGCAATAATGCCTGAATAGTAAAGTAAGCGCCTTTTACATTGATATTGAATTGCTCATCATAATGTTCTTCAGTTACCGATTCAATAGGTGCAAACTTGCCAATACCGGCATTGATAAATACTACATCGAGGCGCGGAGTGATCTGTTGAACCTGTTTGGCAAGGCCACGGATATCGCCCAGGTTACTGGTGTCGGAAAGAATGGTATGCACCTTTCCCTGTAACGCCTGTTTGGCTTCATCCAGTGAGGCCTGGCTACGGCCGGTAATAATTACGGTAGCGCCCTGTTCAAGAAATTCTTTTGCTGTTGCAAAGCCTATCCCGCTGTTTCCGCCGGTAATAAGGGCGGTTTTATTTTGTAAACGACTCATAAAACTTGTTTGATTGTTGATTGATTAAATTATATTGGAACGATCATTCCGGTACAAAGGTAATGGTATTGGAATGAATGTTCCAAATAAAATCAGGCAAGATTTGCTATTCGTTAACAAGTGAGTTAACGATTCGAGAAAGGAAGTCAGGTGAAGTAACGTGGGAGTTGGGTAGCGGTGAAAAAATTGACAGTGAACTTATTGACAGGGGGGAGTTAACCAGTTGACCAGTTGATCAGTTAGCGAGAAATACAGGTTTTAAGTAGAAAGTTTAAAGATCTGGGTGCGCGCCTTCAACTTTAAACTTTCAACTTTCAACTTTCAACTTTCAACCTTGAACTTTAAACTATTCAGCAAACTCCCACGCACTCTGATAGGCATTCCTATCCTGCGCCCACGCAATGAAATTGGAATAGAAATCGAATTGCGAAAGGGTGGCGCTGTCACCAATCACTACCAGTTTTTTACGGGCGCGTGTCATGGCCACGTTCATGCGGCGGATATCACTTAGGAAACCGATGCGGTTATCGGGGTTGCTGCGCGTCATGCTGATGTAAACAATGTCGCGTTCCTGTCCCTGAAAGCTGTCGATGGTATTGATAGCGATCTTATTTGTATAAGGTTGTAAAGCAGGTGAGCTTAAGAACTGTTCCTTCAGTGTATCTATCTGCTGCTTATATGGAGAAATGATGGCGATGCTGGGGAAGTTCTCGGGTTTATAATGACTGTCTAGCGACGAAACCAGTTGGGTAAGGTGCCTGAATAAAAAGGCGGCTTCCTCCGGGTTGTAGGTGCTGGTTTGTTCGGTCTTTTCATCGAAGCCGCAACCGGCGGTATCAACAAATACCAGCGGGTTGTCGTTGTTGAACAACACATGGCGGGCTACGGAGGCATGCGCTTTTAACCGGTCTGAATAAAACGTGGAAGAAGAATAACCCATGATCATTTCATGCATACGGTATTGTTCTTCCAGCAGTACTACCGATTCGGGGTGTAAAGCCACGCATTTTTCCAGCAGGGTAGTGGCCAGTCCGTTTTGGGCTGCTTCTGCGCTTTTTACGGTGGGTGGTAACTGGCAATGGTCACCGGCCAGCACTACTTTTTGTGCTTTGAGTATTGGGATCCAGCAGGCGGGTTCCAGTGCCTGACCAGCCTCGTCAATTACAATAGTATTAAACTTCAGGTTGCGTACGGTATAATGGTTGGCGCCTACCAGGGTAGCGGTGATCACCTGTGCTTTGGCCACCAGGTCTTTGATGATATATTGTTCAGAATTATCAACCTCTTTCATGATGTTGCGTGCTTCGGCAAACAAGGCTTTACGCTGGTCGCGTTCGGCCTTGCCGAAATGGCGTTTATACTTGTGCGCCATATCCATGAATTGCGACGCCTGTTTTTTAAGGCGTTTTATTTCTTTCATGTGGCTGTGTTCTGTCATCTTGTAGTCGAGGGTAAGTGATAACAGGCGTTCTGATACACGCGCCGGGTTTCCCACCCGTAATACATTCAACCCTTCATCGCTTAGTTTTTCGCTCAGCAGGTCAACAGCGGTATTGCTGGGAGCCACCACCAGTATTTGCTGGTTGTCTTTTTTGATCATGGCTTTTATTGCCTGTACCAGGGTGGTGGTTTTGCCGGTTCCCGGCGGACCATGTACAATGGCGAGGTCATTGGCCTGCAATATTTTATTTACCGCAGCTTGTTGAGATGGGTTCAGGCCCTCCCCCCTGCCCCCTCCAATAGAGGGGGAGAAAACAGTTGTGTCGAAGTCAGGCGTTTTAGCGCCGGTAAGTATTTGTATCAACCGGCCTTCCGCTGGTTTTTCAGCCAGGGAGGAAGCCAGTTTAACGGCATTCTGCATTTCATCGTAGCTGTTTTCATCAAACAGGAGATCTATACCCAGTTTACCATCGCTGGCCCAGTCGGGCAGTTCATCGGTGCGGAGGGTGATCTTCAGGCGATTGCCATTCACAAAGGAGATGGTGCCTTCTACTTTATTATTTTCAGCATCGTGGTTCGAGAACAGCACAGCTGGCATCCCAAAACGTAACTGGTGTATCACCTCGTGATGGGTAGTGCGTTCCACTTCAACGGTCAAGTAATCGCCGCGGCTCATTTCCTGGTCGCGGATGGCGATGGGGTACCAGGTCAATCCATTGGCCCTGCGTTGATTTACGGATGAAGTTTGTTTGAGTTTTAAATACAATTGCCGGTCTTCTTCACGCTCGGTCTTCAGTAAATCCAACAGCCTTTTGAAATAATCCATCGCGCAAAGGTAACAAATGGCCCGTACACGGGGAAGGGTACAGGGTGCTGCTAAAACGAGCAAAACACCTTAAATGATTGATTTATGATAACTTAACAGGAAATCAGTTGGTGTGTAAACATTTAATATTTAACTTTATTTTCCATTTGCATTACCTCTCTCACCATCAGAAGTCACTGTTGATCCTCCTCATTTCAGTATCGCATTAAATTATTCTTTGAAGTTTGAAAAAATGGTAGACGTATCAACCGAGATTATTATCAATCTCCCTAAAGAAAAAGTAGCTGAATTTGCTTCTGACCCTGGCAATGCACCCAGTTGGTGCACCCATATAAAATCAGTGGAATGGAACAATGATGCGCCCTTACGGGCAGGTGCCAGACTGGTTGTTAATGAACAGATCCTGCGACGCAGCCTGCAACAGGTGTATGAAGTGGTGGAGATCATTCCCGGTCAAAAAATGATCATGAAAACCAGTGGCAATGGCATGGGTATGGAAACCACGGTGGCCTGGCAGGCGCTCAATGAAAATGCCACGTGTATGACCCTGCGCAACCGGGGCGTTCCCGTTGCATTTAAACCCATAGCGCCTTTTTGGAAACTGGCCATTCGAAGTGCCAGCCGAAGAAATTTAAAACAGCTTAAAAAGATGCTGGAACTGAGCTGCCGCCGGTTGGTAGTGTTGTAAAATAGTTATTTTTTTCACATGCTGGCGTTTGCGAAAGGAAGGTATTATTTTAGTAAGACCAAACTTTGATCTATGAAAAACAATACCGGCCAAAAGTTCATGCAGTATGTGTACAGCAACTATACGGGCAATTTTATTGGCTTTGCCATTGGGATGGCCTCTACCCGTTTGGTGGCACATTTCTTTACTACGCGCAGTATAAAAAACCTGTGGGGGCTTACCGCTAAAAAAACGGTGGTAGATAAACAAACCTTTAGCTTTATGGAATGGGCCATCTCCATTATCATTGGCTTCCTGGTGTTTGAGATCATCTCCAAATGGGTTAAAAAGAAATTGAACCCTTACCTGTTAAAGTATAAGGGCTACCTGCCTGGCGATTGGGTTGATGAAGAAGCAGCGCCTGTTGTGCCTGCGGTTCAACCAGTACCCGTAACGGTTCAACCGGTACAGGAAAAAACCGGAAATGCTGCCAGCGAAAACGCCGGTTAAGTATTAGAAGAACATGATTAAAAATAGAACCCTCCCGAAGAGTCGGGAGGGTTATTTGTTTGGCTTATCTAAGACGCATATAAATGAATCAAAGCCTTGTACCCGTTCTCCTGATTTGATAAATTTTATGGCTATATCATTGATTCGGGGAGTAATGCCGGTGCCAGCTTCGGCAATTCTGCTATTGCCGTGAAGGTGCTGGCATCGGTAAATAATCTTGCGCAAAACACGTATTTCCACAACACGATTACTAAAAACAAGTGTAGACAAAGTATGGACAGCTTTGTAATTATTTGATTTCCAATGATGATATTGTAGGAACTTCTTCCTTACTTCTGCCTCAATGCAGTCCCTTTGCTGCCTCGTGGCTGGAGAAGCAACAGACGAGGCACAGAGATACCATAAAGGAAACATAGAGGATTTGCGTCGCTATAAGGTCGCTATAACGTCGCTGTAAGTAAGCCGTAAAAGGCGAAGAAAAAAGGAGTTTGAAGATTGTACCTCCAGTGGAGAAAGAACGAAAGTACGTGATTATAGTATACTACAAATATCCCATTCCTGAAAAACAATTATAGGGTGTGAGCCTGTTATTCCGCAATGATGGTTTTCACGCCTTTTTCTTCCAGTTGCCGGATGGCTTCCATAGGAGCACCTGCATCGGTAATAATATAATCTACCTGGTCGAGCCCACAGATGCGGCCAATGCCACGGCGGCCAAACTTGGTGCTGTCGGCCATCACCACTACCTGCTGCGCTACCTGGATCATCTTTTTATCGAGACTGGCTTCTGCCAGGTTGGTAATGCTTAAACCGAATTCCGGTTCAATACCATCCACTCCCATAAACAATAAACCACAGGAAATGTCTTCGAGCAAACGTTCGCCAAAGGCACCGGCAGCAGAGGCCGAGCTGTGGTGGATCAATCCGCCTATTTGCAGAATATCTACATTGGGGCGGTTACACAATTCTATCGCTACCCGCAGGGCAGGAGTGATCACCGTAATGTGTTTGGGCGGAAAAAGTGCCTGCGCCAGTTCAAATACCGTGGTGCCTGAACCTATGATAATGCTGTCGTTCTGACCAAGCAGGGTAAGCGCCGCTTTTGCGATCCTCTTCTTTTGTTCTGCATTGATAAACTCCTTCTCATTAATGGTGCGTTCTGCCGCATAAGGGTTGTTGATGGAACCGCCACCCTTCGTCCTGAATAACAGGTTCTTTTCTTCAAGCAGTTTCAGGTCTTTGCGAATGGTAACACCCGAAACCTGCAGTTCTTCACTGAGTTCCTGAATATCTACCCGTCCCTTTTCCTGCAATTTCTGAATAATGAGCTGGTGTCTATCGGTAATAGTCATCTTAAGTGGGATTTGAAATCTCAGCAGCAAGTTATTTAGAATTCTGTAAAAAGGTTATATATCCTTTAATTTTTTAAATAATGATAATATTAGTGCACCCGATTGCGCGCTTATTTGTGTTTAAATAATGGTTTAATAATGTTTAATTGTATTTATTTTTGTTTATTTTGGTGTCGAAATCGCCTGGCTTGGGTACTGTACCCTGCCGCTATTTGGCCATTTTCGGCATACTCTGGTACTTTTTTGCCATAAAGGTTGTCAATTGTTAATAATTCCGGGCTGATGCTTTAGAAATTGAAACAGAATTTAAACAAAGGCAGAAGGCAGAGAGGTTGACCAGTTAACAGATTAACGAGCAGGCTACCAAAATAACAAAACGATTACTAATGATTGCTGCCAACAACAAACTTGCCGATAAAACCGGCATTCCCCTGTCCCTGCTATGGGGCTATGTAGGTATACTCATTTTCATGATGGGCGATGGGATGGAAACCGGCTGGTTAAGTCCATACCTGAAAGCACAGGGTATGACCCTTGAACAAAACGCCACCCTGTTCACCGCCTATGGCATCACTGTAGCCGTTTCGGCCTGGTTTTCCGGGGTGCTGGCAGAAGGGTTTGGTCCAAAGAAAACCATGCTGGCCGGTTTGTTATTATACCTGGCCGGTACCACCGGTTTTGTGGGGTACGGACTGGCACAGCTGAACTTTCCCGTTATGATCATCACCTATGCATTGCGTGGGTTTGGCTACCCCTTATTTGCGTATTCCTTTATGGTGTGGATCGCCTATCAAAGCCCGAAAGAAAAGCTGGGCCGGGCCGTAGGCTGGTTCTGGTTTGTGTTTACGGGCGGGTTGAATGTGCTGGGTGCTTTTTACAGCAGCTGGGCCATAAAAAGCCTGGGTTACATCAATACCCTATGGAGCTCTGTTTTCTGGGTGTTGATCGGCGCCTGCTGCGCTTTGCTGTTGAATAAAGCAACTTTTAAAACCGGTTCAAACGGAAACGAAGCAGGCAGCAAAGCCCGTGAGCTGTTGAAAGGCCTCACCATCGTACAGGAAGAACCGAAAGTGTTGATCGGCGGTATAGTACGCATCATCAACACCACGGCGCAATTTGCGTTCCCGGTCTTTTTACCTATGTATATGGAAAGGCACGGGTTCAATACAACGACCTGGTTACAGATCTGGGGTTCCATCTTTACAAGCAACATCATCTTCAACCTGATCTTTGGTTTTGTGGGTGATCGCCTTGGCTGGCGCAATACCATTATGTGGTTTGGCGGTATTGGTTGTGCTATTACCACGCTGGCCCTGTATTATGTGCCACAGGCCGCACCGGGAAATTTCACGGTTGTACTGGCTGCCGGTATTTTATGGGGCGCCTGTCTGGCTGGTTATGTGCCACTATCGGCATTGGTTCCTTCACTGGTGAAAAAAGACAAAGGCGCTGCCATCGCCATCCTGAACCTGGGCGCAGGCCTGCCGGTTTTTGTGGGACCTGCACTGGTAGGCTTGTCCTTTAGCGCTGTGGGGGAAGAAGGCATCATCTGGATACTGGCTGTTTTATATTTTATAAGTGCCTTGCTAACAAAATTTATTACGCTGCCCGATAATGCTAAAACATTGCACCATGTTAAACGGGACAGCGCAACATTGGAAACTACTATCTGACATACCGAATAAAATCAAAGCGTTTAATTATGAAGATACTTGTGACGGCGCCGTACAATGATAACGGGTTAATAACATTGCAGGAACAGTTGGGCGAGGTAATTTACAGACCCTGGAAACCCAATGGCCGGGCGTATTATGCCGATGAATTAACGGCATTGTTAACCGCATCAGCGGCCGATGCATTGATAACCGAACACGACCACGTGACAGCCGACGTAATAAATGCCCATCCTCAATTACAATTTATAGGTGTATGCCGGGGAACGCCCTCTAATGTAGCTCTTGAAACCGCTACCCGGCATGGCATCCCTGTTTTTTATACCCCCGCACGGAATGCACAGGCCGTGGCCGAAATGTTCATAGCCAATGTGATCACCTTTATGCGCAATACCCTGGCTGGTGTGGAATGGTTAAAAGGACGCAACTGGGCTGCCGGTGCGCACACTTCTTATTTGCAGTTCAAAGGCACCGAGCTGGCTGGTAAAACAGTGGGGCTGGTTGGCTTTGGCGCCATTGGGCAGTTGATCGCTTCCATGCTGCAATGTTATCCCTGTCCGGTTCAGTTTTATGATCCCTATGTAACTGCTTATGATAATGCTTATCGCTCCGTTTCACTGGAAGAAGTATTTGCTACCAGTGATATTGTTTCCATTCACCTGCCGGTTACCGAGCAAACCAAAGGACTGATCGATTATTCGCTGTTATCGAAAATGAAACCGAACGCCATCTTTGTAAATACCGCCCGTGCCGTAGTGGTACAACGCAACGACCTGTTACGGGTACTGGAAGAAGGTACTATCCGCGGTGCCATTCTCGATGTATTCGATCATGAACCACCCGATGAAATCGATTATAAAATAATCGATCATCCCAATGTGCTGCCTACACCGCACATTGCGGGCGCCACCTTTGAAGTGGAAGATCACCATGTAACTATTTTAAATAAAACCCTGGTTGACTGGTACGTTGACAAAAAAAGAACCGGCGCCAGACTGGCCAATAAAGAATTACTCACTGTTCAGATATAAGTTTACCATGACTGCAAAAGAAGCATACATAATTTTCGATATCGGCACCGGCAATGTACGTGTGGCTGCAACCAGCAGCAATGGAACGGTATTGGCCGTGGCCCGGGAAGATCTTCCCTACATCCGTGATGATAAATATCCCGATGCCCTGTATTTCGATGCCAATGCCTTATGGAAACAGGTAGCTGGCCTGGCAAAACAGGTCATCGGTCAATTGCCCGGCGTTACCATTAAGGCGTTAACGGCTACCAGTCAGCGCGAGGGCATTGTTTTATTGGGCAAAAACGGCGAGTCGCTGATCGGCTTGCCCAATATCGATCACCGCGGCCGTGAGTGGGAAGACCTGATCCCCGATAAAACGATCGTCTACAAACTGACCGGCCGGTATCCGACCTCCTTGTTTTCCGCTTTCAAATTAATAGGTATAAAAAAGCGGTGGAAAGAGATCTGGCAGCACACCGTAAATTTTGTAAGCATCAGTGACTGGGTGGAATACCAGTTAAGTGGCATTATAAAATACGAACACGCACAGGCATCGGAAACCCTGTTGTACGATGTGCAATTCAGGGAATGGAGTGAAGACCTCTGCGACCTGTTTGCGTTGGACAGTTCCCTGCTGTCGCCATTACATCAGTCGGGCGACGTGTTGGGCCGGGTGTTGCCAGCTGTTGCTGCTGATTTTGGCATCAGCCAGGAAGCCGTAGTGGTAGTAGGCGGTGGCGATACGCAGCTCGCTATTAAAAGCACGCAGCCTGCAGTAGAAGACATTGTGATCGTGTCGGGCACTACCACGCCCATTGTAAAACTGGTGAATACCTATCTGCTCGATGCGAACCAACGTACCTGGACGAGCAGGGATATTGAACCAGATCGACTGGTGTTTGAAGCCAATGCGGGTGTAACGGGTTTGAATTTTCAACGGTTGAAGGAGATCTTTTATCCCAATGAAAGTTATACGGTCATAGAGCAGGAACTGGCTGCTACCAAAGATGCATTTTGTATGGCCTCGCTGGGTTCGCTGGTGGCAGATGAAAAAACACCACTGACAAAAGGCGGCTTTGTTTTTCCCACCCCGGTATCGCATCAGTTAACGCGTGGGCATTTTGTATGGGCTACCATATTGGATATTGCCTGTTCTATTGCGGAGAATTATAAAATATTGTGTGAAGTGGCCGGTCACCAGCCCGATTATGTATGGGCTTGCGGCGGCGGCTTACAAAGTGTGGCCCTGCGCAGTTTGCTGGCTGGTTTGTTGAACAAGAAAGTACAGGTACGGCGGGGTTTTGAACAATCTTCGGTTATTGGCGGCGCGCTCATTTGTAATGAAGCGTTGAATGCGAAGGTTTCGTTTGATGATACCATTGAAGTGGTGCATCCCCAACAACAGGAGTATTATGCCAGGTTGTATAAAGAGTGGAAGAAGACGAGGATAAATTTTAGAAGCATGCAATAAGGCAGACCTGTAAGGTCCATCATCGGGGCTTGAACTGTCAGCATGGTGAATTGGACCTGACAGGTCGTGTCCCCGCAGAGACTCGAATTGTAGACCCATTTATTAAGAGGCAATTACTCTGGCGATGGGCGCAAGCTTAAAATAAAAAGACCTGTCAGGTGCAATTGGGCTCTCCTTAGGTTTGGCTTTAAATGATGCACCTTACAGGTCTTCAATAATCAGAACCAACATGAATAAACCATATTTCATAGGTATAGATGTAGGAACTCAGGGCGCAAGAGCAGTTTTAATAGATGCAACCGGAGCCGTGCTGGGAAGTGGCGAACAGGCATTTCCTTTAAGCAATCAGTCGCGCGAAGAACAATCGCCGGAGTTATGGTGGAACGACTGTATGTTGTGTTTGCAACAGGTAATAGGGGAGGTAAAGGCAACGATAAATCTAAATGATGTGCTGGCCATATCTGTTACTTCTACCTCAGGTACCATAATTCCGCTCGATAAAAATAACAATCCGCTGTACAATGCCATTATGTACAGCGATCCGCGTTCGGTAGAAGAAGCCGGCTTTTGTAAAAAAGTGGCATTGGCGGCCAACAGCAATGGGTATACTGCATTTAATGCCAGCAGCGGGCTGCCCAAAATGATGTGGTTCATTAACCGCTATCCCGATAAAGTGGAACAGCTGGGCAAATTCATTCATGCGGCTGATTTCATCATTGGGAAATTATGCGGCCGGTATGAGGTTACTGATTATACCAATGGCCTGAAATCGGGTTATGATGTACGCAAAAAAGAATGGCCTGCTTACATCTGGGAAAAATTACCCATTCAACAAAACTGGTTGCCGGTAGTACAACCTTCCGGCACAACCGTAGCGACGTTACTGCCGGAACTGGCAGCAGCATTGGGATTGCCCAAAAGTATGCTGGTAGTAGCTGGTATGACCGATGGTTGTGCGGCGCAGATCGCCTCAGGCGCGGTACAGGTGGGCGATTGGAACACGACCATTGGTACCACGCTGGTGGTAAAAGGAGTGACTACGCAGGAGATCAACGATCCGCAGGGGCGTTTGTATTGTCACCGCCATCCCGAAGGATATTGGATGCCCGGTGGCGCCAGTAATACCGGTGCCGATTGGGTGACACGCGATTTTGGCAATGACCTGGGTGAATTAACAAAACAAGCCGCTCTGTTGGTTCCCACCAAACACCTGGCGTGGCCGTTGAAACAACAAGGGGAACGTTTTCCTTTTATAGCGCCGCAGGCAACCGGTTTTCACCCGGTGGGTTTAACGCCTGCCGAATTGTTTGCAGCCTGTATGGAAGGCGTTGCCTATATTGAAAAGTATGCGTATGAAGTGATTGAACAATTATCGGGCGAAAGGGTGTCGGCGGTATTCACCGCAGGGGGCGGCAGCAACAGTGAATTGTGGTTGCAGATCAGGAGCAATGTATTGCAATTACCGGTATTTAAAATGAAACACGTTACGGGTGCCGTAGGGGCTGCTATTATTGCTGCGTCACAAACGCATTTTACGTCACTCACCGAAGCGGCCAACACATTAACACAGATTGAAAAAGAAGTGCATCCGCAACCGGGAGCGAGTGCTGTTTATCAACAGAACTACCACCAATTTATCGATATCCTGGCCGGCAAAGGCTATATCAGCAAAACAGTATATGCTTAATATTTATTTGATCAGGCATGGAGAAACCGCCTGGAATGCCGATAACAACCGTTATTGCGGAAGGACAGATCTTCCACTTACCGAAAAAGGACTGAAACAGGCCGAAACCCTGCGTCAGCAGTTACAATCCATTACCTGGGATGGCGTTTTTTCCTCCCCGTTACAACGCGCTTATACTACTGCGCAAATAACGACGGGCACATCCGTGATAAAAGATGACCGGTTGATAGAAGCCGATTTTGGCGGGTGGGAGAAAAAAACAAAAGAGGAATTTATAGCGGAGAATGCCGAACTGTGGTACAACTGGATGAACGATCCTGCCAGCAACCGGGCCGGTGGTACGGGTGAAACCGCTACGGAGATCGTGCAGCGGATGGATGCCTTCTTTCAGTCGTTACAACAACAGCATACTGCGGGTAACTTCCTGGTGGCTGCCCACAATGGCGTGAACCGGTTGTTCCTGGCGCATAAACTGGGAATGCCTTTGCGCAATTATCGCATGTTCTTTATGGAAAATTCCGCCGCCAGTATGTTCACGCTGGAACCGGATGGCGGTTTCATGCTGCGGTACCTCAATTCAAAATTCTGATTGCTAGCAAAAAATATATACATTATGAATCTTCGTAGAGCCGGTATACAAGTCGCAATAGCGGCCAGTTGTTTTATGGCTGTTCAGGCAGTGGGACAGTCAAAAAAAATAAACGTGCTTAACATCAGTACGCCTCAGCAATTACAACAATACTTTAAATATACCGGTCACGATGTGCCGCTGATCAGCGGGCACCGTGGTGGTCCTGATACTGGCGCACCGGAGAACAGCCTGGAAGCCTTTGAACATTCCCTGCAGTTTACACCGGCCATATTTGAAATAGATCCCCGCTTTACAAAAGACAGTGTGATTGTGCTGCTGCACGATGATACGCTCGACAGAACCACCACCGGTAAGGGAAAACTAAACAGCTATACCTGGGCGGAAGTGAAAAAGCTGCAACTGAAAGATGTAAATGGCAACGTAACGCCCTACCGGGTGCCTACGCTCGAAGAAGCCATTGTCTGGGCAAAGGGAAGAACGGTGTTGAGCCTCGATAAAAAAGATGTGCCTATGGAAACAACGGCGAAACTGATCAAAAAGCATCATGCCGAGACCTGGGTAATGGTTACCGTGCACAATGCCAAACAGGCGAGGTTTTATTATGACGATAATAAAAACATCATGTTCGAAGCGTTTGTAAAAACAAAACAGGCCCTGGAAGAATATGAACAGGCCGGCATTCCCTGGCAGCAGATCATGGCCTATATTGGGCCCGAAGATAAACCGGAGAATAAAGAACTGATAGACCTGTTGCATCAGCGCGGGGTGATGTGTATGATCTCCAGCGCCCCTACCTACGATAAATTGCCAACTAAAGAAGAACGCGCCAAAGCCTATGCGCAGATCATCAAAAGCGGCGTTGATGTAATTGAAGCAGACAGAGCTATAGAAGCAGCCGAAGCTGTTAAGTCATTAGCTCCGGCATTCAGTGAAAAGAAGAAGTTTTTCGGGAAGAAGTAAGTTCTTGGTTTTAAGTTGAAAGTTTAAAGTTTAAAGTTTAAAGTTGAAAGTAGCTGGTGGTGTTTAGTGTTTAATACGTTTTAAAAGAGAAAGTTATTTGGTTATTAGGTTATTGTGTTATTGGGTTGTTAGGTGGTAACCTAATAACATACGAACCCAATATCTTATGAACCTAATAACTTAATAACCTAATAACAAATAAATGGATCGTCGCAAATTTATAACACTTTCGTCACTGGCTACCGCACATGTGGCATCTGCGAAAACAGGTGTTACTAAATGGCTGCCCGGATTTACCAACGTGCCTGATATAAGTACATTGAAAAAGATGTTTTCGTTTCCCGGCCAGGCATTTCAACCTGGTTGTTACTGGTGGTGGTTCAATGGTCTTATGGATGAAGAAGGCATTACCCGCGACCTGGAGGAATTTAAAGCCAAAGGCATGGGAGAGGTGCTGATGATCAATTCGGCGGGTGGCCTCGGCGGCGCTACAGTGCCACAGGGCGCCTTGTTCTTATCGCCTGAATGGCGCGAGCTGTACCGGTTTGCCTTGCAGGAAGCCAGTCGTTTGGGAATACGATTTGGGGTAAACATGAGTTCAGGCTGGTGTATGGGTGGGCCCTGGGTGCCGCCACAACATGCATGCCGCTGGTTCCTGCAATCAAAACTAACGGTAACCGGGCCGCATACCTTCTCCGGTAAATTACCACTACCCGGTAACCGCGACGGGTACGATAACCTGGTAAACGCGCCCGGCTGGAAAGAATACATCGATTTGCCCCTGGAGCAGGTTGATTATCGCGATACGGCCATTATAGCCATTCCCACCACAGCCAACAACAATCCATTACGAACAGATAAACGGTCAACACTCTTTATTGCCAAAACCAACCGCAAGGATGCCAGCAACTTTATAAAAGCGAATGATGTGATGGGGCCGGTGTCTACACCCTGGGAAACCATGCCCGGCGATCAGCCCATCCCGGTTGATAAAGTGATTGATCTTACCGGCCGGCTAACCGCCGATGGACAACTTAATTGGGAGGTGCCCGCCGGTGAGTGGACCATCATTCGTACCGGTCATAGGATGACCGGTTCCAAAGTAATGATCGCACAACCCGAAGCCAGCGGGCTGTCGGTTGACTGGTTAAGCCATACCGGTGTTGATCTGCAATTTGAAAATTTAGGAAAGGTCTTGTTGCAGGAAGCAGGCGAATATGCCGGAAAAACCCTGCAATATTTCTGTGATGATAGTTTTGAAGACGGTTTTCCCAATTGGACAGAAAACCTCATTCCGCAATTCAAAAAATACCGTGGATACGATCCTGCGCCCTACCTGCCAGTATTGAATGGGTTCATCATCGGCAGCGTAGAGATCAGCGATCGCTTTTTGAACGACTATCGCAAAACGGTAGCCGATTGCCTGGCTGATGAACACTATAAATATTTTGCCGATCTGTGCCACCGGAACGGACTACAGGTGCAGAATGAAGCAGCAGGTCCCAGCCGCTCCGGCACCATGTGTATGGATGCATTAAAGAACCTGGGCCGAAGCGATATGCCACAGGGCGAGTTCTGGCTGGGTGGCAAACATGATGAGGAAGGCGGCCTCGATGAAAAACTGGGCTATGGCGTAGTGCGGTTAGAACAGGGCCAGAACAAAGTAACCAAAATGGTAGCGGCTGCGGCGCACATCTATGGAAAGAAAACAGCCTCGGCCGAATCGTTCACTTCTTTCCGGCACTGGTACGATTATCCCGGTAATATGAAACAGGCGGCCGACCGCGCTTTTTGTGAAGGCATCAATCGTTTCCTGTTCCATACTTCCACCGCCACGCGGCCAAAAGATGGCAAACCGGGTTTTGAATATGGTGCGGGCACGCACTTTAATCCCAACGTAACCTGGTGGAATCAGGCGGGGCCCTTCCTTGATTACATCAGTCGGTGCCAGTACCTGTTGCAACAGGGTCTGTTTGTTGCCGATATCTTATATTATAACGGCGACATTACTCCGAATATCGTGCTGCCCAAACACGTTGATCCCGCTGCAGGAAAAGGCTACGATTACGATGTTTGCAATGAAGAAGTGCTGCTGACCCGGGTAAGCGTCAAAAACGGCAAGCTGGTTCTGCCCGATGGCATGAGTTATCATATTTTAGTATTGCGGGACAATACCAATATGCCCGTGCCCGTACTTCAAAAAATAAAAGAACTGGTGTTGGCCGGTGCTGTAGTGGTTGGCCCCAAACCGGAAAAAGACAGTGGCCTGAAAGATTATCCGCATTGTGATGCACGGGTACAGGAACTGGCTGCAGCTATTTGGGGTAAATGTGATGGCAACACCATAAAACAACAGGCAACCGGCAAGGGAAAGATCTACTGGAATGTTCCCCTCCGGGAAGTACTGAAAGAAAAAAGGGTAGGGCCTGATTTTATCTGCGACAACGACAATGCCTTTATAGATTTTATCCATCGTAACATAGGCGATACCGACATCTATTTTATAGCGAATCGAAATAAACAGGAGGCGAAGGGGAATGGCCGGTTCCGTATCAAAGGTCGCCAGCCGGAGATCTGGGATGCAACAACCGGTAAGTCAATACCGGTTAACGCCTATACACAGGCAGATGGTTATACCAGTATTCCTTTGGAATTTGCGCCTTTTCAATCGTGGTTCATCGTTTTCAAAAAAGGCGTTGTACAAAAAACGGTTGTTAAAAGTACAAGCTCCAATTTTCTTTCCTATACACCCGTGCAGGAACTGACCGGCGCATGGACGGTGCATTTTGATCCCGCCTGGGGCGCACCAGCCAGCATCGGGTTTCCTGCGCTGGAAGACTGGACCAAACGACCCGAACCAGCCATAAAATATTATTCCGGCAAAGCTGCCTATGTAAAACATTTCGATGCGGGCAGCATACAGCCCGGTATTTCGTATTTTCTGGAAACCGGTGTGGTACACAATATTGCCGAAATAAAACTGAATGGTAAGGCGCTGGGCGTTCTGTGGACGGCGCCCTGGCGCATTGACGTTACCGGTTTGTTACAACCAACCGGTAATGTATTGGAGATAGTGGTAGTGAATTGCTGGCCCAACCGGTTGATCGGTGATGCCGCTTTGCCCGCTGAAAAAAGACTCACCCGCACCAATATAGCTTTTAAGCCCGATGCACCTTTAATGCCCTCGGGCTTATTGGGTCCGGTAGTTATTACAAAAGGTCAATAACGGATGGGCAGTGTGATCTGATTAAACAATTTTTGTAAGGTTAAACTATAGTCGGCAAAGTTCATGGGTTTGGTAATACAGGCCGACCCATAATGTCTGCAGAATTCTATATCATCCCGGTTGGCGGAGGTGGTGAAAATGGCTACGGGAATTTCCTGCCATTTTTCAACGCTTCGTATATGCTGTAAGGTTTGCCTGCCGTCCATTTTAGGCATGTTCATATCTATCATGATCAGGGAAGGATAGGGTTTTTTATCAAGCTCAAGCTGATTCAGGATATCGATACCCGCCTCACTGCTTTGTGCTTTAAAAAGGGTGATATCAGGAAATAAAGTATTAACAGATTCTTCAAATATCAACAGATCATCCTGGTCGTCGTCTATATATAGTATCGTCGTTTGTACGCGCTTCATACTTTTCTGATAATAGATTTGTGGTTTGGATAAAAGATGACCGCTCAGGTTTAACCCGAGTTGGTCAATTCCTTTTTTTCATTGAAATAAATAGGCTCGTGCTGAATACATCAGCTGCTACAAATGTGGCAGGGTGAATACGGAAAGAGTTTGTATGCGTACTGTCAGCGCATTAACCAATACCTGAAACATTCAGTACCGGTATTATTTAGTTGAAGATAATATGGTTACATAGCAATCATGAGGCCAAACTTTCCCGATGGCAGTTTTAGCAGGTTTAACGTAGTGAAAATCAGTATTATTTAGCCCTTAAATTAAAATAGTTTTGAAGCTTTTGTTACCGGAAAACAATCTATGATATTAGGTGTTATGGTATTAAAGTTAAATGGCTGCAGGCGCCTGGTAATAAATGTATGCACGCCTTGTTTGATGGAGATCAATTCATCTGCCGGTATATTTTTAAATACCTGGGTTGACAAATTGCCAGGCCATTGTATGGCAACTTCATCAATGATGGGGGCTGCGCCCGTGCCTATGTGTTGCATCAGTGGATTAGCGCCAAAACTGCCGCCTGAATTAACATCACGGTATACCACCCGTTTATTTCCGTTTTCAGAAAAAGTGATCTTCAGTCGCGTACCAATCGCTGCCCGGTTGCACTCATTACCTTGTAACGATAACAATAACCAGTGGTTGTTGTTTTGCCCGGGATTTATGTATAAAGCATTCTCATACGCATCCCCAACATAAGCGCCGCCCATCTCGATATAAATGTCCTGGTCGCCATCATTGTCCAGGTCAATAAAGGAAACGCCGTGGCCTTTTTGCAGATTGCCTACACGGGCTGGCAGCGTAACATCGGCAAAGCGTTTACCCTGTATGTTTTTAAACAGCTTGTTGGGTACCAAAGAAGCGTACTGCGGATTGCCGGTTCCCATATAGAAATCAAGCCAGCCATCATTATCGATGTCGCCAAAGTTTCCACCCATGGAAAAAGCAATGTGGTTCAAACCTGTTTTTTCCGTTACGTCTTCAAACGTACCATCATGTTTGTTATGAAACAGGAATATATGTCCGGAATGGCTTTTAGAATAATGCAATGCTTCTTCGGCTGCATACCAGGCCAGTGACCGGTTGAATTCATACCCGCTAACCAGGATATCTAGCCAGCCATCATTGTCATAATCCCAAAACCAGGTAGTAAAGGTAGCGGTAACATTATTGCTCAACCCGGCTGCTGCAGTAACATCTTTGAAATGAATGCCGCCATTTGCAAGACCTTCATTTTTCAGCAGGATCTTTTTCCCGTTTAATGTAGACAGAAACAGGTCCGGAAAACCGTCGTTGTCATAATCACCCGAGGTTACGCCTTTTACAAAAGCGATCACTGAGCAACCGGCCTTTACGGCCATCTCAGTAAAGGTACCATTCTTGTTGTTGAGGTAAAATTCACAGGGATTACTTTCTCCGCCGAAACTTGTTTCATTGCCGATGAACACATCGAGCCAGCCATCGTTGTTAAAATCGGCCCAGGTAGCCGTTTGGGTGGGGTAGAAGGATAACAAACCCGCTGCTACGGTGACATCGGTAAAGGTTCCATCCCCGTTATTCTTTAATAGGGAATTAGGTTCTTTCCCATATTTACCTTTCCAGGCGCCCCGCAACACAAAAATATCTTTCAGTCCGTCGTTGTTATAATCGGTTTGCACCATATTCAATCCGCCGGTAAGTTCTTTTAAACCCGAGGCGGCAGTGGCATCAGTAAAAGTGCCATTCCGGTTATTGATGTAACAGTGCATGCCTTCCTGTAATCCCCAGCTGCTGGTAACAATATCGACATAGCCATCGTTATTAAAATCATCGATCACGCTGCCGCCGGCCATGTTCTTTATATTCAATCCAAGTCTTGGGCTAATGTCCTGAAATGGTTTAACGGTAATGCTGCTATCGGTGGCGGGTAAGTTCAGTAGCAGGGCTGGCGGTACTTCCTTTGGGTAACCGCCCGCAGCCATGTACGCTATATTAAGTAACCACCTTGATTCCAGGTCGCTGCCATCGTATCGCAGCAGGCTGGTGTACAATTCGATAGCTTTTTCGGCCCCTTGTTTATTTACATGGATACCTTTGTTGGCAATGGGATAGATACAGGATTCGCCGTTATGATTGTAAATACAATTCTTTCTTTCACCCAGTCGCAAATAAGCAATGGCCACGCTTTTCATAACCAGTTGTCTTTTGTCCATCAGAAAAGAAGGCAGTCCCTTTAACAGGTCTTCAAAGAGGGGGATTGCTTTTTCTTCCTGTCCCAGTTCCAGCAAAGTGTTCCCCAAACCAAAGCTGGCGGCCGCTGAATCAGGATAGGTGCTGGCCACCTGCAGCAAAGAATCATAGAACACCTTTTTTCTTTCTGATGCAAACGCATTGCCGGGTACATTTTCACTTTCGGCAACAGTTTGTAACAGGTTGATCATGTCTTTATTGGGCGAATGTTGCGTAGAACAAGAGAAGGCCAGCCATAAAAATATGGCCAGCCATGCTCGAGGAAAGGCAATGGTCATGGGATGTATATATTGAGGCCTGTGATCAATGGTCCATCGATCAGTAAGCCGTGTAGATAAATGGGCAGGGGAGTTGCCTCCCAGCCAGGTTTACTAAGAATAAGCGTTAGCAGGTTAGCCCTGTGGTGGGTGGAATGGTGCGTTTATATAGGGTAGTACTACCGGTGGGGCGGGTTGTTGCGCCTTTTCACCGGTTGCATTCAGCAGAAGGGCTACTGTAAACAGCTGTACCGGTTGCTGGTACTCAAAACCGGCCGGATTTTTTTTAAACGCGCCAGTATCCTTTGCCTGGGTGGGTACATCATTCACGTTGGCAGCATACGCAAGACGGGCTGAATGTAACTGGGTTTTGTTTTTATTCGCTAAACACAACAGGTACAGGGTATCGTTGTGTACCTTTCTTTTTACATAATTATAAAAAACACCATTCACCTCCACCTCGCCATCTATCCGTTCATAAGCGCTCCAACTGGTAAGATAAGGTGCGTGCAAGACAATCTTTACTTCAATAAGCCCGCTATCGTTATATTGGCTATTGTCGAGTTGTTGGGTTAGTTGTTTGTCTGACTGTTGCATGAAATACTCAAACAACAGCGTATAGCCTGCCAGGTTAAACAGATGTACTGCAAGCAACAATATGGCCAGGCACTGTTTCAGCGGTAAAAGAATATTCAATGAATTTAACCAAAATAGCGCAAATGGTCACGCATATTTTAAATTGTTATTTCTAAAATGCGGTTACACATTTATGACATGCAGAGCTTATTGTGGATGTAAAAACTGTGCTTAATAAAAAATTAAAATCTGTGTGTGGTTTTTTCTAAGTAAATTCATAGCCCCCACAAAAAACCAACCATCATGCTTCAATCAAAAACTATTCTGTTTGTAACGGGCTGTTTTGTTAGTTACAAATGCTGGGACAACTGGGTAACTTTTTTTGAAAGTAAAGGATACACGGCGCTGGCGCCGGCCTGGCCTTTAAAAGAAGGAGCGCCCGATGTATTGCGCAGCCAGCATCCCAATTCACCTATCGCCACCCTGCGCATGAATACCGTATTAAATAATTACATCGACATCGCCAAACAGTTGCCCGAAAAGCCAATTATCATCGGTCATTCCTTTGGTGGATTGATGACGCAGATCCTGGTCAATCGCGATTATGGCGCTGCCGGCGTGGCCATTCACCCGGTTCCGCCCCAGGGCGTTATACCACTGGAGTTGTCGTTTTACAAAGCAGGCACAGGTTCGCTGGGTTTATTCACTTCTACCAAAAAAGATTACCTGATGTCGTTCAAAACCTGGCAATACGCTTTTACTAACGGTATGCCGGAGGCGACCCAACGGGCAGAATATGATAAGTATGTGGTACCCGAATCGAAACTGCTGGCCCGGGATGGCCTTTCCAGCGCCGCCAAAGTTGATTTCAACAAACCCCATGCGCCCCTGCTTATTGTGTCCAGTCCTGCCGATAACATCATTCCCGCTTCCCTTAACAAACGCAACTTCAAACGCTATAAACAAAATAACGGATCGGTAACGGAATACCTGGAAGTGCCAAGCCGTAACCACCATGTTTTAGGACTGCCTAACTGGAAAGAGGATGCGCAACAGGTGCTGGACTGGATCCAGAAGCAATAATGTGTTCCTTTGTGCCTTAGTACATTATTGTATTGAGGCACATTTTTGGGTTGCAAATCTTATCTTGCAGCACCAAAAATCAATTATCATGAATCGCTGTTTGCTCGTTTTTGCAAGCCTGATGTGCCTGGTGTTGTTTTCGTGTCATAAAAGTGGCCTCTCCGATAACGATAATACCAACCCGAACGATACCATCCCGGCTGACCGCACCTGGTTCAAATTGAAAACCATAGTAAGTTCCAGGGTATCAGCAACTAATAGTTATTATGCGAAGGATAGCATGGAGATCTCCATTGATTCTGTTAATAGAAAGGTGATATGTAAGGATTATAACAGTAGTACATACACCAGGGATACCGCTACAACTACGTTTACCTACAACAGCAATTACCAGCTGGCGTTATATGAAAATGTTACTTCCTATAGAGGTTTTGACATCAGCCGGATGGAATTTGTGCGCGATGCCAGCGGTCAGGTGGCCAAAGTGATCTCCGGTTATAAAAATGGCCTGGTGGCCACCAGCGAAGGTTCCGTAAAATACGACAAGCGCGGGGACACCACCTTCATCACTTATCTTGATTCGGTAAAGAAAAATCCCGGTTATTATGACGGGCAGGATTATTTCCAGGTGGCCCTGGTAGGTGGAAAGCCGGTATTTAAAAAATATTTTCCCATTCCCAATGCCGAACCTGATAGTATCATTGACAAATATGAATACGATGCATCGGGAAACCTGGCCACCACCACAGAAATCCTTAACCAGCGCGTCCCTGAAATTTATACCTATCAACGTAGCGGTGAAACCCCTAAGGAATTACAAAAGTTTATGGCGCAATGGATAGGTGACCTTTTCTGGTATAGCCGTGCCAAGCAATTTTTTCCTTTTATTACGATCGGGACTGAGAGCTATGAGGGCTATATCCTTGGAAATGTCGTGCAAACCATTAAAAAAGACAATGTTGTCCTAATCACTTATACAAACACCTTTGATGCTAGTGGAAACCTCACTTCCATTTCATATCAGGGGATATGGGAACCTCATATTGGCATATACACCACTGCCCAACGATATTATTACCGGCCATAAGTTGCGGTTTTCTGCAATTTGGACCAACGCCTGACGGAAAGCCTGTTTTTCGTCAGGCGTTCGTCATTAAGCATCTATGACGTAACTTGCGGAGTGAAATTAGTGAGGATTCCCCTATGACAAAGGAAAAGCAAGTACAACAGGCTCTGGCAGCACAGTTCCCGGCAGACAGATTAAAAACCCGTCCCATCGACCTGCATGCCTATTCATCAGATGCCAGCTTTTATACGCTGGTACCACAGGCCATTGTATACCCCGTGAATATTGAAGAAGTGCAGTTGCTTTTTAAACTGGCCAAACAACACCAAACCTCGCTTACTTTTCGTACCGGCGGTACCAGTTTATCGGGCCAGTCGGTTACTGAGGGCATTTTGGTCGATCTGTCGCGCAACTGGCCATTGATAAAGGCCGAGCAGCAGGGGAGCGCAGTACGCGTGCAACCGGGTATTACGGGCAGCCGCGTAAACTTTTTCCTGAAACAATATAAAAAGAAAATAGGGCCAGATCCCGCATCCATCAATGCCGCCATGATGGGGGGGATTTTGTCGAACAACTCCAGCGGTATGTGTTGCGGTGTGGTGAATAATAGCTACCATACGCTGAAGCATGTGAAATTTGTGCTGCCCAATGGGGAAGTATTTGATACCGAAAACAAGGACGACTATAAAAGATTTGAAACTACCCAGCCGCAGCTGGCAGCCGGCATTGTACAACTGGCGCAACGCGTAAAGAATAGCCCGGCCCTGTCTGCAAAGATCAGGGACAAGTATAAGATCAAGAATACGGTCGGGTACAGCATCAATGCCTTTCTCGATTACGAACATCCCCTGGATATACTGGCGCATTTGCTGATTGGGGCAGAAGGTACCCTGGCCTTTATTGCGGAAGCAGTGTTGAACACCATTCCCGATAAACCCTATAAAAGTACCGGACTGTTGTTCTTTGCTTCAACAGCAATAGCCTGTAATGCCGTTCCCGCCCTGCGCGACAGCGATGCCGAAGCGCTGGAGTTTATGGACCGGGCCGCTATTCAGTCTATTGAAGACCTGGCGGGTGCACCGGCATTTCTGAAAACCCTGCCGGCAAACAGCGCAGGTATTTTGTGTGAATACCAGTCAGACACGGCAGCCGGTTTACAGGAAAAAATAGCCCGGGCGGCACAGTACCTCGATTCGCTGCCCATCACTTATAAAACTGAATTTACTACCGACGAATATTTACAGGCCAGTTACTGGAAGCTGCGCAAGGGCATGTATCCTTCCGTAGCGGCGGTGCGGCAAAAAGGCACTTCGGCAATGCTGGAAGATATTGCCGTTCCCATCGAAAACCTGGGCAATTGTGTGGAAGACCTGCAGCAGCTGTTTATTAAATACAAATATTTCGACGCCATTATCTTCGGCCACGCCAAGGAAGGCAATCTGCACTTCCTGGTATCGCAGTCGATAGATACCCCGGAAGAGGTTGCCGTTTTTGGCGCCTTTAATGATGAATTGGCGGAATTGGTCATAAAAAGGTACAACGGTGCGTTAAAGGCGGAGCATGGTACAGGCAGGCAAATAGCGCCTTATGTTGAAACAGAGTGGGGCACAGAGGGCTATACCATTATGAAGGAGTTGAAAGCCCTGATCGATCCTGATAATATCCTGAACCCGGGTGTGATCATTAACCCGGATAATACCTGTCATTTAAAGAACCTGAAGCCGCTGCCCGTGGTGGAAGAAGAGGTTGACAAATGTGTGGAGTGCGGGTATTGCGAACATAAATGCCCCAGCCGTCATTTTACCCTAACACCCCGGCAGCGCATTGTATTGCGTAGATCCTTATCACGTTTAAAAAAGGCAGGTGATACCCATACCTATAATAGCATATTGAAAGATTACGCGTATGATGGGTTGGATACCTGTGCCGTAGATGGCATGTGTGCCACCGAATGCCCGGTTGCCATCAATACCGGTGAGCTGGTTAAACGGTTACGGAAAGAAAATCATTCCAAAACCGGTAATGCCATTGCCATGCAGGTGGCCAAAAACTTCGGACTGGTGGAACGGCTTATAAAAACCGGTTTACGCAGTGGCGGTTTGGTAAACAGTGTGTTCGGCAAAAAAGCCATGTTCAAATTAACCAGTGGCATGCGCAAAATAGCGCCGGCGTTTCCCTTGTGGCCGCAACAATTAACTGCGCCTGTAACGGTTAAATCACAAATGCCCCAACAGGCTGATGTAGTGTATTTTGTTTCCTGTATCAGCCGCACCATGGGCCGCGATATGGAGAAACAGGAATCTATTGTGGATGTTTGCCGCCGGCTGGCTGAAAAGGCTAACGTGCGCCTGCTGATCCCCGATAACCTTACCGGCACCTGCTGTGCGCAGCCATTTGCTTCCAAAGGATTTACACCGGCCTACCGCTTCATTGTAAATAAGACGATCGATACATTATGGGACTGGAGCAAAAGCGGAAGCCTGCCCATTGTGCTCGATATTACTTCCTGTACACATTCCTTACAAACCTGCCGGCCGTATTTGTCGCCTGAGAACCAACAGCGGTTCGACCAGTTACAAATTATCGACAGCCTGCAATTTGCTACAGATATACTCTTACCCCGGTTAACTATCACAAAGAAAAAAGACAAGGCTGTATTTCATCCTGTATGTTCATTGCACAAAATGAACCTGAACAAAAACCTTTTACAGCTAGCCGAAAAAACTGTTGAAGTGCCTGTTATTCCCAATACTGCCGGTTGTTGTGGTATGGCTGGTGATCGCGGATTTTATTATCCGGGGTTAACAGCAGCTGCTACACGTGCCGAAGTGGAAGAAGTGAATAATGCACAAGTCAATGATTGTTACTCAACAGCTAAAACCTGCGAGATGGCATTAGCTGAATCATCAGGCAGAAACTACAGATCTGTATTGTATTTGCTCGATGAAGTAACACAATGATGAAGGTCAGCATATCTTAAAGGGCTACAACGTATTCGCATTTTTTTTCAAAAAAACCTGATGGAACAGGATGAAAAAATAATAGAATTATGCAACTTTGCACATCCTCACCGTGTCTTACCTGGAAACAATAATCCAAACAGTATATTATTTGCACTGTTATTAGCCTGATGAATTCATAAAAAAAATTATGATGTCGATTGGATGATGTGTAAAATACGTTATCTTTAGTTACATAGTCCAGCCGATTCATATTCGATAGCAGTAACCCGATCCTTTGCAGGTTAAATAAATAAATAACTCAACTATCAACACTGTATTAGTTTTCGTTACAGTGAGGCCATAGGGAAAAGATTGTCTCTCCGTTCTTTTTTTGAAACATTACTCCGTAACGCAGTTCTTACAAACCTTATCCAAACCCGTTCAAGAATAGCTCATATTGTTCCTTAGAAGACCGAGACCGACCAGGTCAATGACCGTGCTTGCCATAGCATAGGTAAACAGCTTTTGCTCATTTTTTAAAACCCGACCAAAACATGAAGAAGATTCTTGTTATTGAAAACAATGCCGGGACCAGAGAGAATATTGCAGAGATCCTCGAGCTGGCTAATTACAAGGTGTATACTGCAGAGGATGGAAAAACAGGAATAGAGATTGCGTTGCTTCAAAAGCCCGACCTCATTTTATGCGAAGTACTAATGCCGCAATTAGACGGTTATGGTGTCCTTCACCTCATTCACAAAAATCCCACCATTCGAAACACGCCCTTCATTTTTATGTCAGACACTGCCGACCGCGCTGAAATGCGCAAGGGCATGGAATTAGGTGCAGATGATTACATTATTAAACCCATTGAGAAGACCGAGCTTTTACAGGCAATAGAATGCCGTTTAAAGCGTGCTGAATGGCTTAAACAGGAGTTTGTGCCAAGGGAAGCTGCTATTAATGGTAACGGTCATCATCTGCACGATATTCCCAAAAACGGCAATGAACGGGATATTCTCTGTTTACTGAGCGATAACCGCGATGTATGCAAATACAAAAGAAAACAGATCATTTACGTGGAAGGGAATCGTCCGGCGCGGCTTTATTATATAAAGAAAGGAAAAGTAAAAACATACAAAACCAATGAAGAAGGGAAGGAGTTGATCGTAGGGATCTATGGCGAAGGCGACTTCCTGGGTTATGTGGCCCTGTTGGAAGGAACGGTTTATAAAGAACGGGCCGAAACCATGGAGAATACCGAGCTGGCCATTATTCCCAAAGATGAGTTCGATGCATTAATGAACACCCGCAAAGAAGTGGTGGTTCGTTTTATGACCATGATGGCAAGGAACATTACCGAAAAGGAACAGCTGTTACTGGGGCTGGCTTATAACTCCCTGCGCAAAAAAGTAGCCGATGCATTGATCACCGTAAACAAAAAATACAAAACCTCCATTAATATAAGCCGGGAAAACCTGGCAGCCATAGCTGGCACGGCAACCGCCTCCATGATCAGAACACTCAGTGAATTTAAAAGCGAGAAGCTGATCGAGATTCACGATGGCGCCATTACCATTTTAAACGAGAAAGAACTGGAGAATTTATTGAACTGAAACCGTGGCACGGCTTGCCTGCCCAAACTTATTAAATAAATTAAAAAGTAAACGCCTTTCTTCGGTTACGCCGAAGGGAGGCGTTTGTATTTATAACGATCATCTATAATTATAAAAAAAAGAAAGCCCCGATAGAAATCGGGGCTTTAGTCTCTGATTTTTTTAAATATCCTATGAAAAACCCGTAATGCGAATGTATAACAGGTTCGTATAACTTTTAATGATGACGGTCACGAATTTTTATGATTGTTGCCAGTTATATTAAGAATACTAATGCGTTCTTTTTAATTCGTACATGCACCGGCGTGTTTTCCTTTAAGGTAAGCTGTTCGTCATCTACATGCATATGGCGGCCTTTCCATTTTATATGTACGTCTTCCGCTTTAATGGTGATGAATTTAAATACAACTTCAGCATCGTTAAGTTTGCTGTCGATGTATGCAGCGAATTTTGCCTGATCTTTTCCCGGTATCAATACTACTTCAAATGTACCATCACCGGGGTGCCCATACGGTGATAAAAAAAGATTGGGTCCTATAAAGCGGGTATTCATCACCTCTGCCATCAGGTATTCGCCTGAATGGTCTTCTCCATCGATGATCAGTTCACAATAATGCGGTTTGTAGGTATGGGTGATGTCATGCATCAGTTGCAGGGCAGCTTTCATTTTCTGTTCTTTATCCGGTATATCGTTTTTGCCCTGCTTTTTCATTTCCATCATCAGATAGGGGAACAGCCCATACCCAAAACTTTCGATAAAGAAATCGGGTTGTTGTTCTATATCGAAAATTTCACCCACGTCGATGGCGGTTGTTTGAGGCATGCCCCACGAACGGATGATGTCGATAAGCTCTCCTTTTATATTTAACGATTCTGCAATGTTATTGGCAGTTCCGCAAGGCAGAATGGCTACCGGCAGCCGTTTCACCGGATGCGTTTTCCTCAGCAGTACTGCTGCCACTTCTTTCACGGTGCCGTCTCCCCCGGCAATAACAATGAAATCGGTTTCATTGGGTATGTTTCGCCAGTTCCCGTTATCTGTAGAACTATATCTACACACGTAACCTGCAGCTTCTATCAGCTTTACCAGTACTTCTTTCGAATGCGCCTCATCGCCGGCGCCGGGATTGTGTATGAGGTTAATGGTTTTCATTGTAAATAGATCTATTTACAAAATTGTACCACGCGGTTGGCACAATTATAATATTGACTATTGGATATCCAATGTTCAATATTTATTATGACTATACTGATAACCAATGATGACGGAATTTATAGTCCGGGTATTGCGGCGCTGGCCCGTATAGCGTCCCGTTTTGGAAAAGTAACGGTAATAGCACCCGATGTGGAGCAAAGTTCCATGGGGCATGCGGTTACCCACTCCCGGCCATTGTCGTTAAAAAAATCACCTATTGTTTTTGAAGGGGATGGCATCGAGGCCTGGCGGGTAAATGGTACGCCGGCCGATTGTGTGGCCCTGGGCAGTCATTTATATGCTAAAACCGATGTGGTGTTATCGGGCATTAATATGGGACCAAACCTCGGTAATTCCATGTGGCATTCGGGTACACTGGCTGCAGCCAAACAGGCCGTTCTGTTAGGAATAAGGGGCATTGCCTTAAGTACGCCGGTAGGTAAAACAGAGCCCGACTTCGAAGCCCTGGCGCCATTTGTAGAAAGAACGCTCGCCTTACTGTTTGAAAATAAAGACCTGGGTCTATATAATGTAAATTTTCCGCCACAGCCCAAAGACCTCAAATGGACGCGGCAGTCTGTTCGGTTATACGATGGAAAGATTGTTCCCGGTGTAGACCCCATGGGCCGTAAACACTACTGGTTTACCGTTACGCCCCTGGAACCGGCTGAAGAAGGGACCGACCGCTGGGCCGTTGAAAACGATTACGTTTCTATTACGCCGCTTAGGTTGGATTTGACCGATGAACAGATGCTGAGGAAGGTTAAGGAAATTTTGCCGGTGTGAAGAATTGGCAGAGGGCAGAGGGCAGAGAAAAAATACATTACGGGAATATCTTTAAAGAGAAAACCGCTTAACACAATGCTGCGTTAAGCGGTTTTCTCTTTGCCCTCTGCCTTCTGCCCTTCACCTACTGTAACAGCGTTAACAGCACCGTTAACAACACCGCAACAACGTTAACAGGACAGCAGCAAATAGTTGATAGTCAAATGATCTTAAAGAACAAAAAACGTCATTACCAATTTATTACCGAAACATTACCGAATTGTTAAGTGAAGCGGGTATGCGTTCCCTGTTCTAAGTTTGCATACCAGAACTAATGCGCATGAAATGCTTCCGGGTTAATTATTTTGGTTGGGTGATGACTGTGTTTGCAATATTGTTATTGCAATTTCCTCCTGTACAGGCGCAGGAAAATGACCGCACTGAATTATTACATACCCAGCGGTTGAGCAAACAATTTCCTGACTCCGCCTTTTTATTATTGAAAGAAATGTACAGCAAGGCCATTGCCGGTAAAGACCGGCAAACCATGGGCATTTGTCTGCAACAGATGGGACAGGTATGTTATTCCCTGGGAAATTATCCGAAAGCGCTCGATTTTCACGTGCAGGCCGATAAGATCTTCCGCGAAACAAATAATGATGAACAGCTGGCCCGTAACCTGAACGATATGGGACTGGTTTATTACCAGAACCGGCAGCTGCCGGTTGCCCGCAAACAATACGATGAAGCCTTATCTATTTATTATAAATTAAGGGACCAGGAAGGGCTGGCCGATACCTATGGAAAGATCGGTCACCTGTACGAAAAGAAAAAGCAGGTGGACAGCGCGTTTTATTTTCAACGCCTGGCTTTACAGCAATGCAGGGATGTGGCACAACCATCGGTAGTGGCCAAGATCTATGAAAACATCGGCAGCATTTATGAAGACCTGGAAAAATATGATTCCGCCTGGTATTATTTCGATCACTCCCTGAAGCTATATGATCAGGCGAACGACCAGGTAGCTGGTATCGAAGTTATCAATAACCTGGGTGATATCTATCGCAAAACAGGCCGCTACCACGATGCGATCAATAAAAGTAATGAAGCCCTGGCCCGTGCCAACGGCACCAATGACCTGTATCAGAAACAGGCGGCTTACCGCGACCTGGGTAAAGCCTGGAATTTGCTGGGGCAACAAGACAGTGCTTATTTTTATATCGATCTTTCCCGCAGGGCTACCATCGATCTGTATTCAATAGAAAATAACCGGCAGACCGCTTTCTTAAGCGTGTTGTTCGACATAGATAAAAAGAACGTTGAGATCGTTCAGCTGGAAAATGCCCGCAACATTACCCTGATCGTTACCACAGCCGTGGTGATTGTAGTGGTGTTGCTGGTGATATTGGGTTGGGTAACCTTCAGCCGCCAGCGGTTAAAGATCAGGAACGAACAAATGGTAAGCGAACGCAACCGGCATATTTATGAAACCCAGAATGACCTGATGCAGGTTGAACTGGCCAATCGACAGCTGCAGGAAGACAGGCTGATGGAAGAACTGGAAGTAAAGAAAAAGGGATTGACCTCCTATACCCTGCACATCATTCAAAAGAATCAGTCGCTCGATGACCTGCGTAATAAACTGGAGTTGCTGGTAAAAGACGACAAACGCGACCAGAAGAAACAACTGCAGCAACTGATCCAGCACATCAACCAGAGTTTTAATCACGACCAGTACTGGAACGAATTCCGCGAAACCTTTGAACAACTGCACCAGCCGTTTTTCGACAACCTGAAAAGACACAGTGAAGAGCTTACCAGCAATGACCTGCGCATGCTCTCGCTTATTAAATTGAATATGGCCAGTAAAGACATGGCCACCCTGTTAGGCATTTCGCAGGATAGCTTACGTGTAAGCCGTTACCGCCTTAAAAAGAAATTGAACCTGGGGCAGGAGGAGAGTTTAACGGGGTTTGTACAGGGGTTGTAATCTGCCACAGCTCGAATGGCCACCAACATTTTGACGTAATTGTTGTTACTGATCCGGAATTATTTCAGAACTGAATTAAACTGCATTATTATGGAATATAGAAAATTAGGTGCATCGGGATTAAATGTACCGGTATTTAGTTTCGGAACAGCCACCTTTGGAGGAAAGGGCGATTTTTTTAAGGCCTGGGGAACAACCCAGCTGGATGAAGCAAAGAAGTTAGTAAACCTGTGTATGGATGCCGGGGTAAATTTCTTTGATACAGCAGATGTTTATTCAGCCGGACTGGCAGAAGAGATCCTCGGTAAGGCACTGCAGGGAATTCGCAAGGAAGTGCTGATCTCTACCAAGGCTACCTTCGTAATGGGCGACGGCGCCAACGATTATGGATCGTCCCGTTTTCATTTACTGCGATCTGTAGAAGACAGCCTGCGCCGGTTAAATACCGATTATATTGATATTTATCACCTGCACGGTATGGATGGCAACACCCCTGTAGAAGAAACGTTGAAAACACTGGATACGCTTATCAACAGCGGAAAGATCCGTTACATTGCCTGTTCCAATTTCTCCGGTTGGCATTTGATGAAGTCCCTGTCCGTTTCAGAAAGATATGGCTGGAGTAAATACATCGCGCATCAGGCTTATTACTCCTTACTGGATCGTGAGTTTGAATGGGAACTGATGCCGTTAGGGGTAGACCAAAACATTGGTACCATTGTGTGGAGCCCGCTGGCCTCAGGTAAATTAAGCGGCAAATTCAGAAGAAGCAATACAACGCAACCCGATAACCGCGGAAGCAAGGGCGGGCACCATGGACCGGAAACAGACCTGGAACGCCTGTATAAAATTGTGGATGCCTTAGACCAGGTAGCTGAAGAAACAAATAAATCAGTGGCTCAGGTTGCACTTAACTGGGTACTGCAAAGGCCAACGGTTTCTAATATTATCATTGGCGCCAGAAATGAAGAACAACTTAAGGACAACCTGCTGGCAGTTGGCTGGAACCTGACTGTTGATCAAATTAAAAAACTGGATGAGGCGAGTGAACAATACCCGATTTATCCTTATTGGCATCAACGTCAAAATACACAGTTGAACCCTTTACCGAAGTTTTATTAGTAACGTTTATGGCGGCTGCCGATGTAAATATTTTTTACATCGGCAGCCGCCATTCTTATTCCTTCTGTCATTATTTAAAGAATATACGCTTACTGCTTTTGGCAGGCATCAGTGATTGCAGGGCTGCGCCTGCCTCAATGCCCAGGTCGGCTTCAATAATATCTGCGCCATCGCTTACGAGGGAACGGTATTTACCGGGCAGGTCGGCTTCAGAAATGTTCCCACTGGTAAAATCCTTGTCGATCGTTCTGGAACTTCCAATAATGCAAAGGGCGCCTTTGCTGTGTACATAATTGTAGATGTCTTTGTCTTTTGGCTGCATATGCGTTACAAATGCCACTATGTTTTCCCAGGGAACACCTGTCGCTTCCAGTTTGGCGGCAGCATCCTTGTCAGGTACCATTACTTCCATTACAATTCTATTGTCCAGTTCGTAGCAGCGTTTTACATCTTCCAGTTTATATACGATCATAATGGCATTGGCCCAGGCTTTGTGTTCCTGTATTTTCTTTACGCATATCTCTACTGGTATATCTTTTTGATCAAGCACCATGATGGTTTTGTTCTTCGCCCATTCCAGTACCTCATCCAGTGTCGGAATGGAGTAGGGGGTAACATTTCCCTGTCTGTCTTTTAACTTCAGTTGTTTTACTTCCTGCAGGGTGTGTTCGTTCAACTTACCTGTACCGGTCGATGTTCTGTCCAGGGTGGGGTCGTGCAACAATACAACGGCACTGTCCTTTGTATACCGGGGGTCGCACTCGAGTATGGACCAGGTTTTTTGAATGGTGTTTTCAAAAGTGGCAATACAGTTTTCAGGAAAGCCTTTTGCCGGGCCGCCGCGATGCGAGCTTACAAACGGTATTCTGTCAGCGGAGTAATGAAAGAACGCTTTGATGTCTTTCGGTTCTTTGACATTGATGAAGTGCGCTTTGGGTGCTGTATGAAAAGCTGTAATACCGGCTGCAGCCAGCACCAGCATAGCTATTACTGGTTTGAAATGATCTTTTAGTTGCATGCTGTTATTGTTAATGTTATTATTAGTTAGTCGTCGCCTTTATTTTTGAACTGATAAAAGTTCCACTCCTGTAAAATGGCCAGCTCACGCGAAGCCAGGTATTTGCGTGCCAGCGCCACTTCCTGCGGATGTTGTGCAGCCACATCTGTTTTCTCAGCAACATCGTCTTTCAGGTTGTATAATTCTATGGGGGCATTGGCATTGACATGTGTTCCTTTACGCACGGCCTTCCAGTCGCCAAAACGTACGGCCTGCATTCCTTTCATGGGTGCATGTATTTCCCAATACAAATAAGGATGTTCGTGCTGGTCCTTTCTGCTTAACAGGGTTGGTAAAAATGAAATGCCATCTGCTGTTTTGGGTGGTTTGGCGCTGGCCACTTCCCCAAACGTAGGCATCAGGTCCCATATGGCGGAGATGTGTTCAGACTTACTGCCCGCCTGTATTTTGCCCGGCCACCAGGCAACGAATGGCTCCCGGATACCGCCTTCGTACAACGAACCTTTTCTGCCTCTTAAATTACCGGTACAATTGAAGTAGTCGGCATTTAAACCACCGCCAACGGCTGCTCCATTGTCGCCGGTAAAGATCACCAGGGTGTTTTTATCCAGCCCCAATGCTTTAAGTTGATCGATGATCCTGCCCACGTACTCATCCAGCAAACTGATCATGGCTGCGTAGCTGGCGTTAGGCGTTCTGTTGGGAAGATAGCCACCCTTGTACGGCGTTTCCTCGAATTTCCCAAGGTAAGGCTTCACATATTCGTCGGGCACCTGCATGGCCATATGCGGAAGTATATAAGCCATGTACATAAAGAAAGGTTTGTTGCGGTTGGTACGCATGAATTTCAAAGCCTCGCCTGTCAGCGTATCACAGCTGTATACTTTTCCTTTATAGGCGTCGTATGAGGCCGGATCGTTCGGGTCCTTGTTACCCAATTGCTGATGTGAACTGAAATATTCATTGGGCAGTTTTTCCGATACTTCATTGCGCCACAAATGGGTGGGATAATAATTATGCGCCTGCTTTTGGTCGAGGTAGCCATAGAAAAAGTCGAAGCCCTGTTTCGTAGGCATGCCCGATGATCCAGGGCCTCCCAGGCCCCACTTGCCAAACACCGCAGTCGTGTAACCCGCGGATTGTAGCATGGTGCCAATGGTTGGGGTGTTGGCTGGTAAAGGCAACTGGCCATACTCTGCAGAATCTTCGAACCCACCCAGTTCATAATTATCCCTTACGATGTTATGACCGGAATGCTGCCCGGTAATAAGCGAGGCTCTGGTTGGTGCACAGATGGAATTGGCATGGAAGTCGGTCAGGATCATTCCTTCCTTTGCCATTTTATCGAGGTGGGGCGTATGTATCTTTTGCTGGCCAAAAGCGCCGATACTCGCATAGCCAAGGTCATCGGCCATAATGAATATGATGTTGGGCTTTTGCTGCGCCTGCACCAGGCCGGGCAATGCGGCCAGTACAAACAGGGTGATCAGTTTATTTTTCATTTGCATGAGCTAATAGTTATCGTTCTGTCTAAGCTTTGTATTCTGGCTTATCGCTGCCTGTGGGATCGGTTGTAAATAATTTTTCGTTGGGTCGAATTTAATGGTGCGCACCTTTACTTTATCATAGGTGAGCTGGTTACCCGATACGCTGACCTTCATCCCATAAATGGGCTGACTGAATATTTGTTCGGCTATTCTCCAGCGCATGATGTCGTAAAACCTTTTTCCTTCAAAGGCAAACTCGATCCGGCGTTCGTGGCGGATACGTTGACGCATCTGATCTACATTGAGCCCTGCAGGCAATGCAGGCTGACCGGCACGTTTACGTACTTTGTTAATGGCATCGTATACACTGGCATCGGGTCCTACTGATTCATTCTGCGCCTCGGCATAGTTCAGTAATACTTCGGCATACCGCAATACGATCACATTGGTTCCATCGAGTGTGCTGGGAGAAGAACCAATGGTAGAATCCTGTAATTTTTTGGTGAAATAACCGGTACGGCCGGCATTACCCGGTTTATTGGTGAGGTTTATTTCATTGGCATTATTGGGAACGTCGGTACGTGTATAGATTGTTTTTCCTCTCCAGGTACAACCATCATAAATGATAGAAGCATAGAAACGTTTCTCCCGGTTCAGGTATGGATGCGTTGGATCATAATCGGCAGAGGCTTCGGCCGCCGTTTTACCATCGGTAAATTCATATTCATCTACCAGGTTTTGTGTAGGGTCGCAGGAGCCCCAGCCGCCCCCTTTGGCCAGCTCTACCACGCCCCAGTATTGGTTGATGGTTTTGATCTTTATAACCGGTGCAAACTGAATATCGAAGATCACTTCTTTGTTATTCTCGTTGTTGGCATAAAACAGGCCGGCATAATCGGGAAACAGGTCGTACACTTTGCCATTGCCCATTTCGTCGATGATCTTTTTGTGGGTGGCTGCAGCAGCCTCATACTTGCCGGCATATAACTCTTCCTCACCTTTTAAAGCCAGGGCTGCTCCTTTGGTGGCACGACCAATGTTTTTACCGGTAACGGTAAGGGGCAGATCAGCATAGATCTCGTCGCACTCTTTTTGAATAAAGTCAACGCATTCAGCATAGGTATTGCGGGCATAAAAAATATCCTGTGAACCATCATTCGACAACACCCCGGTTATAAGGGGAACACCGCCGTACAGGTCCATCAGCTGCCGATAATAGTAAGCTCTCAAAAAACGACATTCGGCCAGCATTGTTTTTTTGGTATTGTCGGCAAACGGGGCCGCTGTTACCTTTTCAATAAAAAGGTTGCACTTCCTGATATTCGCATACATGTTCTTCCACTGCGCATCGAAACAGGTATTCAAAGGGCCGTAACTGCTGTTGTCGAATAAAGAAGCAGAGGCAAGCCCTGAACTGGGACCATAGGTGGTATTATCGGTGAAGTTGTCGAGCGGGTCGTTGCTGATCTCGCTGGGCAGGTTGGTAAAAACGGTGGGATAAGGACCTGCATTAAGGGAGTTGTATACATCATTGAGGAAGAAACTGGCAGATGCAGAATCTGTCCACACGGTAGCATCACTCAGTTTGTCTGTCGGAGTGATATCCAGGTCTTTTTCACTGCATGCTGTCATCAAAAAGAGGAACGACGATACTATGACGAAATGTTTCATGATTGTATTATTAAACGTACACGAATTAAAATCCTACATTCATACCAAAAGAATACACTTTTTGCTGGAAGTAATAACGGCCACGATCACTTCCTAATTCAGGATCGAGGTAGTTGAATTTGCTAAAAGTGAATAGGTTCTGTCCTGAAACAAATACCCGTACAGATCTTATTTTAAGCATCCTCATTACAGAAGCTGGCAGGGAATAACCCAATTCTGCTGTTTTCAACCGCAGGTAATTTCCACTTCTGATCCAGAAAGAAGAGGCCTGTGTGCTGTTGGTGCTTGGGTTTGATGTAAGACGGGGATATTTGGCTCCGGTATTCTCAGGTGTCCAATAGTCGGTTTGTTCCGTAAACACTTTTGCTCCGTTATAGAAAGGGAAAGCCAGTTCATTATTCAGGTACAATGAAGCTTTACCGGCACCCTGCCACAGCGTGCTTAAGTCGAAACCTTTCCAGGAAACGTTCAGGTTTAATCCATAAATGATCTGCGGGAACAGGGGTTGTCCGATCATGGTGTAATCGTTGATGTCGATCTTGCCATCAGGGCCGGTTGGTTTACCATCGGCGTCGGGTGCACCAGCCAGGTCAGCATACCTGATATCACCTGGATATACTGGTCCAAACGTTGGCTTGGGAATACCGGTTTTCAAAGTTTTGCCGTCTGCTTCAAAGTCGCTTTGCTGAAACAGGCCAAGGCCTTGTAATCCGAACTGCGCCTTATAAGGCCTGCCGGTTGTACGGGTGTTTGGATTATTATAGGTGCTGGCACTTTCGAATGTTTGTATCAGTTTGTTTCGGGCATAAGAGAAGTTGAACGCTGCATCGAGCTTAATACCGTTACTGAAACTATGTGCGGTATTCACACTCAACTCGATGCCCTTATTCTCCATGATACCGGCATTTTGTTGTGAGATGTCAATGCCATATTCAACGGGAACGACAGCATTGGGTTTGATCAGCATGTCGGTCCTTCTTTCGGAAAACACATCTATCGTAAAGCCCAGTTTTCCTTTCCAGAGTAGGGCGTCCAGACCGATGTTCGCTTTCTTTGCAGTTTCCCAGGTAATGTTGGGGTTGGCCTGTGCATTTTCATATACACCCTGTACCTGTGTTGGAGTTGTGCTTCCAAATACATAGCTGTTTCTGAGTCCATAAGACGTGAGGTACTGGAAGGGGTTACCGGCCAGGTTACCCGCTTTACCGTAAGAGGCCCTTACTTTCAGGTTATTGATCCAGTTGAATTGATCTCTGATGAAATTTTCTTCAGAAAGCACCCAGCCAACAGATGCGGCAGGGAAGAAGGCAAAGCGCTTGCCGGGAGCAAAATAGTAATGACCATTGTATCGGCCCGAAAAGCCCACCAGGTATTTATTGTTATACCCGTAGTTCACCTGGTATACATACCCAACCTGCGCACTACGCCCGGAGAAACCGTTGTTGTCGTAATCGTTTTTATTACTGCTGCCCGAAGACAGTTCATCGAGGTTTACCGAATACGCACCTCGTTTGGCAGAGAAGTTGGCCAGCGTTGCATCCTGTTTTTCATAAACAGCCAGGGCGTTCACGGCATGTTTGCCGAAGGTGCGGTCGTAAGTAATGTAGCCCTGCAATACCGTGCGTTGCAGTTGTGTAAGCCCCTGATATAAGGTAGAACCGGTAGCTGGGCCGGCAGTTTTAGGAATATACTGGTTTGTTGCATCGAGGCCATAAAAGGTTACGGGCTTTGTCCATATTTTATCAGTGGTATCGCCGCCAAACCAGGCAAAAGCACCTTTTAACGACAGGCCCTTTACAAAGGGTATCTTTTGTTCTATTGTTAGTTTGGCATTCAGGTTCTTTAAATTCTCGCGGTTGTAACCACTTTCATAGATCTGCGGCAGCAATTCATGTGCTGGTAAACCATTGGAAAACTGTAACGGAAGAATAGGAGGATACTCGGTAATGTTACTATAGATGGAAGAACCACTGGCGCCGCTGGGGTTATTGCGATTTGATAACGAACCGTTCAAATCAAAAGAAGCAATGGTGGTATTGGTTACATTGGCATCAATATTTACAGTAGCATTGTAACGCTTGAAATAGATCGGGCTCACCACACCTTCCTGGAACAAATAACCCAGATTGGCGTAAAAGCGCACTTTTTCTGCACCGCCGGTGAGCGAGAGTGAATGCCGGGTGATGGGCGAAGACGGGCTGATGATCCTTTTTACCCAATCTGTATTGGGAAAATGATCGGGATCGCTTCCATCTTTATACTTCTGTAATTGCTCTGGTGTATAGGCCGCCGGATTTCCCGAATTCAGATTGGCTTCATTTAACATACTGGCATAACCATACGCATCGAGGAACGTCGGCATATTGGCGGTTTTTTGATAGCCATAATAGCCATCGTAGTTCAGGGAGAATTTTCCTTCCTTACCTCTTTTGGTGGTTACCAGTATTACGCCATTGGCGCCTGCCAAACCATAAGGGGCCACTGCTGCTGCATCTTTCAATACGGTTATGGTCTCGATCTCATTAGGGTTAAGCTGATTGTAATCCATGGGTATGCCATTCACAATTACCAGGGGGCTGGCATTACCGGTTGTACCAATACCCCGGATGTTGATCTGGTCATTATCTTCACCGGGCGCTCCGCTTGACTGACGCGATAGTACGCCTGATACGCGCCCTCCTAAGGTATTACTGATATTCGCCACAGGCGCTTTGGTAATTGCTTCGCCTTTTACGGATGAAATGGAAGATGTAACGGCATTTCTTTTTTGCTTGCCATATCCCACAATGACCACTTCATTCAGATCACCGGCAGCAGTTTCCAATACTATGGAAAGGGTTTGTCCGTCTTTTACTTTTATTTCCTGTGAGGCAAAGCCCACAGAACTGATGATCAGTGCATGTGGCAGCTCATCGGGGAAGCGCAGGTTGAAATTGCCCTGGTCATCAGTAAGGGTGCCTAGTTGAGAGTCTTTTACTTTAACAGATACATTGGCCAGGGGCTGCCCTTTGCTGTCGGTCACTTTTCCATTGACCGTTATTACAGCAGGCAATTGTTCGGTTACCTGGCTGATCTGGTCGACCCGGTTATTGGCCTGCTCCTGGGAGATGATTACTGCTTTGTTTTCCAGAATCCTGAATTTGAGTTTGTATACAGAGAGCATTTTTTTCAATACTTCCGATAACAACTCATTCTTTACACTGAGCGTTATATGGCTGGTGGCAGGCAGGTCAAATTCGCTGTAAATGATCCGGAAGCTGCTTTTTCTTTCTATGGTAAGCAGCGCTTCGCTGATCTTTGCATCTTTAACCGTAAAGGTTATGCGGGGATCGGTTTGCGAATATCCTTTGGCTGCGGCCTGAAGGCAAAAGATCAATATCAGCGCAAGGCTTAGTTTTAGGCAAAACAATGCCCTGATACCAATTCCTGGTCTCAAATTTTTCATACCTTATGTTTAATTTTTTAGGTGCGCTTATTAATAAATTACGATAGTGTTGTTGCTGTCTTTGTATTTGAAGGAGTAAATCTGTTTTAATTCGTTCAGTGCCTGTTCTATCGTTTCATTTGAAAATATGCCGGTGAACTTATGTTGTTTAATTGATTCGTTCTGGAATGTTATGGTTACATCATACCATCTTTCCATTTTTTCGGCCAGGTCCCCGAATGTTTCATTACGAAATACCAGCATGTCATTCATCCAGGCTGTTTCGGCTATGAGGCTATCGGTTGGCGGCAGCGCGGATTTGGTTATGGTTGTAGCAGCCTTATTGTTTACGATCACTTTTTCATTTGGCTTCGATAGTACGATCGATTGGTCGCCGTTTATCAATGTTACCTCTATAGCGCCTTCTATTAAAGTAGCTTCAGTGGTTTTGTCGGTTGGATAGGCCTTTACGTTAAAGCTGGTGCCAATGTCCCGGATATCCACCTGAGGAGTATGTATAACAAACGGGTGTTGCTCATCGTGCCGCACTTCAAAAAAGCCTTCACCTGATAGCTTTACTTCACGGGTCTTTTTTTTACCGAACCCTTCTTCATAGGTGAGCGTAGAACCTGCATTCAGCCACACTTTGGACCCATCTGGCAGGGTTACATGATTTTTGGTGCCATTCGATGCTGCCAGTGTTTTGACTGTTCCTTTTGTTATACGGTCGTTCAATTTAAAATACCAGGCGCCTACACCTATAATAGTAAGCGCAGCTGCAGCTGCCGTTCCAATCATAAGTGTACGTACGATCGCCCGTCTGTTATTAATGGCGGATTCAACCATACTTTTTTCCTGCTGAAAGCGACTGATATGTTTTGCCAGCGCCTCCTCTCTTTCGGCAATAGCCTGCTGGTCTTTTTGTGCGTTCCAGTAATGACCAATCGTTTCAATCGAATACATGGCCTCGGGGAATTTTTCAAGCAGCTGATTCAATTCCTCTAACTCCTGCCCGCTTGCTTCACCAGCTGCTTTTTTTGCTATTAGTTCCCATAATCGTTTTTCTTCCATCAGCTAACACTAAGATTTAATGGTTTATCATAGTTTGGTAGTAAGACACATTATTACAATTGTTACCCTGAAAGAAAAATAACAGTTAATATTAGCTTAACATGGCGATTTAATTTTGATGGCAGCGAAGGCGTGTGGCCGAGAGTAGTTCAGGATCGGTGAGGGGCTGAATGGCGAGGTTGATCTTTTTCATGGCAATTCCCATCTGGGTTTCTACCGTTTTTACGGAAATGTCCAATACTTCTGCTACTTCCCGGTATTTTAAACCGTCTTCACGTACCAGTTTAAAAATAATGCGGCATTTCTCTGGTAACTGCTCAATGATAGCATCGATCTTTTTGGCCAGCTCGGTGGTAATGTACAATTGCTCAGGATCGGCTGTAGTACTGGGAATAGAAAGACTTGCATCATCGAGTGAGCTGGTGGATTCGCGTTTGTTTTTTCTGAGATAATTGAGGGAGTGATTGCGGATGCAGGTATACAGATATACAGTGAGGTTGCTGATGGTATCGAGTTTTTTACGGATCTGCCATAGTTGCATGAAAACATCGGAAACTATTTCTTCTGCAGCAGGCTTGTTTTTTACAAACGACAGGGAAAACTGGAACAGGGCGGTATAATAAATGCGGAATAACCTCACGTAGGCTGTTTCGTCCTCCGTAAGGGAAAGCTGTTGTTGTAATGCTTTTACTTCCTGGATATCTATCATGGTTTCCCCTGGCGATTTCGGGAACAAAGTTTATTTAATTAACGATGTGGTATATTTATAGTGTATTTACCAAATTGTTATGTCTTATCAGGATAGAACAGGATGAGTAAAACGAATTATTCAAATAATCTTGCGGGGATCGCTTATCTTACTACCGGTCCTTGAAAAGGGCCGCATCTAACGAGAATATTTATGAGTATGCATAAAATCAAGCTTGCCCTGGTACTCCTGGTTGCCATCCTTCTACACGTACATGCATTTGCGCAGGAAACATTCCCCGACGGCACACCCATACCGGATTGGTTCAGACAAAATAGTCCTACCGACATCCATAAACTGGGCAAGTCATACCGCATTACTGACTATAGCGTAAAAAACGACAGTACTATCATTCAGACACAGAGAATACAGGCTGTGATTGACAAAGCTGCAGCAGCCGGCGGTGGGGTAGTAGTTATTCCAAAAGGAACTTTTATGAGCGGGGCCCTGTTTTTTAAACAAGGCACACATCTTTACCTGGAAGAAGGCGCCAAATTGAAAGGCAGCGATGATATCAGCGATTTTCCATTGGTTATGACCCGCATGGAAGGACAAACACTCAAATATTTTGCGGCTTTGGTAAATGCGGATGGCCTGGATGGGTTCACTATTTCTGGAAAAGGGACCATCGATGGAAACGGATTGCGTTACTGGAAATCATTTTGGTTAAGACGCCAGTTCAATCCCAACTGCACCAATATGGATGAAATGCGGCCGAGGTTGTTATATGTATCGAACAGTAAGAACGTGCAGGTTTCGGGAGTGGCATGCGTGAATTCACCTTTCTGGACTACACACTGGTATAAATGTGAAAATGTAAAATTGCTCAACCTTCATATCTATTCGCCAAAAGCGCCGGTAAGGGCACCGAGTACCGATGCGGTTGATATTGATGGCTGCAAAAACTTCCTGATCAAAAATTGTTATTTGTCAGTAAACGACGATGCCGTAGCACTGAAAGGCGGCAAAGGTCCGCTTGCCGACAAAGATCCAAACAATGGAAGCAACGAGAATATTATCATCGAGGACTGTATTTATGGATTCTGTCACGGCGTATTGACGCTGGGAAGTGAGTCTATCCATGACCGCAATATCATCCTGCGCCGGTTAAAAGTAAACAATGCCGAGCGGTTGCTCTGGCTTAAAATGCGGCCAGATACTCCACAGGATTATGAATATGTTCTGGTAGAAGATATTGAAGGCAGTGACATCGGTAATTTCCTGTTTGTACGCCCATGGACCCAGTTCTTCGATCTGAAAGGCGAAAAAGCGTCAAGGGATTCTTATAGCCGCAACATTACCATGCGCAATATCAAACTGGATTGTGACAACTTCTTTAATGTAGGCGTTGCCGAAAATCGTGGGAATGCAAATGCGTTCAACTATAAATTATCTGACTTCACATTCGAGAACCTCACTATCAAAGCAAAAAATAATTTGAAGATAGACACCTCGATAATACCCAACTTCAAGCTGAAAAATGTTACAGTAAACGGGGAAAAATTATACTAAGGTTGGTGGGCCACCTTCAATTACCGGGCAATTGTCGAATCGGTTCTACAATTCTTGTACCACAGGCTGGCAAAGGAATTGATGCAATAAGGGTATTAACTTTTAATTTATGAAAAACATCCTTTTTGCATTAATAATCGTATTAGCAGTTTCTGGTGCCTGTAATCCACCACAAAAGGCTACAGAACCAACTGCCGACAGTACGGCCACTAAAAGCACTACAACTGATACCAGCATGTCAACACAAAAAGATACCAGTGGCTCTATGCAAAGAGACACCAGTATGCATAACTAATTATAGTTCCCCTTCCCATTCACCGTAAAACTGTTTCAGATAACTTTCCATAAAGGCATGTCGCTGCAAAGCCATTTGCTTTCCGGTTGAAGTATTCATTCTATCCTTCAATAGCAATAGCTTTTCATAAAAGTGAGCGATGGTAGGCGCATTGTTGTGCTTGTATTCCTCCTTGCTCATGTTTAGGTTGGGAGACACCGCAGGATCGTGCAGCAGCCGGTTTTTAAATCCGCCATAATTAAATGCCCGGGCAATACCAATGGCGCCAATGGCATCGAGCCGGTCGGCATCCTGAACAATATCGAGTTCCTTTGATTTAAAAGGTTGCTGGTGATTGCCCCCTTTGAAAGAAATATGGGTAATGATATTTTCTACGTGCTGTATAACAGGCTCCACTACCTGCAGCGACTGCAACCATTCCCTGGCCAAACGCGGTCCAATGGTTTCATCCCCATTATGGAATTTTGAATCGGCTATATCGTGCAGCAGGGCACCCAGCGCTACTACCAGTTCATCGGCTTTTTCAGCAGCGGCTATATGCCGGGCTGTTTTCCATACGCGGTGAATATGCCACCAGTCATGCCCGCCTTCAGCATTAGCCAATTGGTTCTTTACATGTGCTATCGTTTGATCTATTATCTCCTGATTGTTCATACCTGCGAATGTACGGAAGATCAGGAAAGCCAGTTTAAAGTTTTAAGTTGAAAGTTTTAAGTTCGTAGGTTTTAAGTTGCCGCGTCACAGCCATTGCCCATTGCCTTTCACCACTGCCTACTGCCTTTTCTCTCTGCCCTCTGCCCTCTGCCTTCTGCCCTTCTCCCTACTTCAACAAATAAATCGTAGTGATTACCATCATGGCATCATCCAGTCCAAAACGCAACTCCCGCAGCGACCGGCTCATTTTCTTCTCTACTGTTTTAACGGAAATGTTCTTTTGTTCGGCGATCTGTTTATAGGTGAGGCCGCTGTCGCGGTGCAGGCGGAAAATCTCCTGTTCATCGGGTGATAAGGCGTTTATCAATTGCTGGTATAAGGTTTCCAGTTCCTTGAACAGTACGGGATCTTCAAACAAGATATCCCGGGTGATGAGGGCCAGTCGGTTAAAGAAATCCTGGTCGGTTTTTTCGGCCCTGATGGCTTTAAAAACCTGGAAGCGTACAGCCTGGTGCAAATACGGTTGTAATGCTTCTATCTGAATGTCGTTCCTGCGTTTCCATAAGGCAATGAATACTTCCTGTACGGCATCCTGTGCGGTGGCTTTTACCTGTAGTATATTGTGGGCTGAAAAATACAAATGCTTCCAATACCGATTGTATATTTCGGCAAAGGCAAACTCATCGTTTTGAGAGAGCATTCTCAGTAACTCATTGTCAGTATGCGTAGGATAATGTTGCACGTATTACCCGAAAGTTAAGACAAAATTAACCTACGTGGTAGTGTTCAGAACAGAAAACTGCCAAAAAGATATTTATATTAACTATTTTGTATAAGTGTTGCGGATATGTAGGTCATTTAAAAAGAGAAAGGAGTAAAAGAGACCTTCTTCAAACTCTTTTACTCCTTAACTCTTTGCTTCAGGGAAGCCGGGGATAGACATCAGCATCGAATAAGAGAGACCTTCTTCAAACCCTTTTATTCTTTTGCACCCGGCTTTCACAGAAGCTTCTTCCCGTTGTTGTATACGGGAGGTTCAATAGAAATCTGCAGATGGACAAAAAAGAACTCCCCTTAAGGTCTTTTCGTCCGTTTTACTCCTGGCGATCGATAGGTTGCAATGTTCTCAACCGCCGGAGTGTTGCTATCGCTCAAAATTTTACTACTATTTTTCTTTAACCCGTCTGCTGAACACCCGCCAGGCTTCAACAAACAAGGCCAGCTGAAATATTAACCTGTCAACTTGTTAACCCTGTCTACTCTATCAACCCTACTGCACATCCCACCACAATCTCGTTCCGCCATTATCAGGTCCCTTCAGTGTTTTGAGGGCCCTTTCCACACCTTTGGGATTGGTTAAATATTCATCGGGTGGTATGTTGATACGACGGACAAACACTGTAGTAGAGATCTTACCACCGCTGTTGTTGATCACCACCGGGAACAGTTTAGGATAACCTGTTCTGCGGAACTCGCTCCAGGCTTCCTGTCCATCAGGGAATATACAGATCCATTTCTGCGTAATGATCCTTTCCAGTTTCTTCTCAAAAGAATCACCATCATCCCATTTAATGGTAATCGTGCTCAGCCAGGGATCGCCGGCCTTCACATCGTTTTGACCGGGAGTAACTGACTTGGGATCAATATAAGGTGCCGGGGTGCTCACCGCGTCGTTGATATAGGAGGTGGCATTTGCATTCAAATTGTATTGATCAAATGAAGTGCTGATGCCAGATTCATAATTGTCTTTGGCACTACCGGCGCCATTCCATCCGCGGGCGGCGGCCTCCGCTTTCAGGAACCAGGCTTCGGCGGCGGTCATCAATTGTAATTTACTGGGAAGGGTTACAAGACCTGAATATTTCTGGTAACGGGTTTTGGCGTCGATGTCGATACCATTGCGAATACCTTTGAACTCTTTAAGCACCATCGAATCTTCAGCCGGTAAAAAGTATTTGGGCAGACGGGGATCGTTATATCCTTTAAGGATCGATTCCATGGGAGCGCCCATGCGAATATCCTCCCAGGCACCGCTGATGGTGTTCAACGGGTGAATGGTTGCGCCGATGTTCACACTGAAATTGTCATCGGCTTTGCTTAATAAACCATCGGCAATAGCCAGCGCCGCTTCGCCTTCTGTTTTTGCTTTGGCGGCATCCGCTTTCACAATACGTAAGGCGAGGCGCAAACGCAATGAATTGCCAAACTGTAGCCATTTTTCATAACTGCCACCATATACCATGTCGGCATTGGTGAAAGTAGGCGTAGACTTCTTCGCGCGAAGCGGGGTCAATATGGTAATGGCTTCGTTCAGGTCTTTAAAGAAATTATTATAAGCTTCCTGTTGAGAGTCGTAATCGTAACCCCCATCTTCAGACCGGATTTTGTACTTCGAGTACATGATGGGGCCGAAAATGTCACTCACCCGGTGCATAGCTTCTACCTGCAATATCTTGGACATGGCATACAGGTCGGGCGCAGCTGTTTTGGTGATCTGTTGTACATTCCACAACGGGGCCATTACGCTGGCTTCCGGACTGCTGTATGCCGGGTTCAGGGCATACAGGTTCCAGCCATCGACCAGGTCGTAGTTGGTGTTGTTGCTGTTGCCGCTGAATGGGGTAGGTGTCATCATGTAACCGCCGAATACATCGCCCATCAGGTTTTGCTGTAGCTGGGTAACCCAGGCTGGCTGATACACATAGATGGAGCGTTGCGCTTCTTTCAACTGACCTACTACCAGTCCGTAATCGGGCAACAGGTCATCGTTGCTGGCACCATAAGGATTCTTGTTAAAGTCCTCGAAGTTTTTGGTGCAACCGCTTACCGCAAGGGATGCTGCAGCTGCTATAGAAAGAATATATTTATTTAAGTTGTTCATTTTTGTGCTTTTAAGTTTGTTGTTTCAGGTTCCAGGTTGCAGGTTTCAGGGTTTTTGCTCTTGAAACAGATTTTCCCTGTAACCTGTAACTTGTAACTGTTTCTTTACTCAGCAATGACAAAGCCTTACTAGAATGAGCATCGGAAACTCAATCCCATGCTGCGGGTAGAAGGCATGGAGAACACATCGATGCCCTGTAACCCGTTACCAGTACTCATGCTTAACTCAGGATCGTAAGGCGCTTCTTTTTTAATAAAGAAAAGATTGCGTGCTACCAGTGAAAGGCGCATATCCTTTATAATACTTGACTTTGAGGGCAGTTTGTAACCCACTGATAGTTCACGCAATCTGATGTTGGTGGCATCGTACATATAATATTCAGATATTCCTGCACGACCACCTACCGTAGTATAGAAAGCTTCTGCAGGTATAGCGCCACTCCATTTGGAACCATTCAGCATGGTAGCTGGAATGTGAACGCCGCCGTTGTTACGGGCATCCGCTGTTACTTTCGATACGCCGTACTCATCCAGTACCGCCTGGGTAATGCTCATCACTTTACCTCCAAAGCGGCCATCAATAAGCGCCGATATAACAAAGTTCTTATACTCAAGGGTGTTGTTCCAGCCGGCGAGGAAATTGGGGTTGGGGTTACCCACAAAACCAAAGCCGCTCGATTGTGGTTTTCCTTTATCATCCACTACAATGGAGCCATCGGCTGCCCGTTGAAATTTCATGCCGTAAATGTCGCCATAAGAACCGCCTTCGCGAATACGGAGCGAATAGCTGTTTACCCCGGCCAGCGTAAGCTCATACGTGCCGCCCAGCTCAGGTAACAACTGTATTATTTTGTTGCGGTTGCGGGTAAAGTTTACACTGGTGTTCCACTTTACATTTCCTTTGCTCATCACATCATAACCTATTACCGCCTCGATACCCTTGTTCTCGATGTTACCGGCATTTACAAAGAAACGGGCGAAGCCGCTGCCTCTTGGTGCACTGAAATCGAAATACTGGTTACGGGTATTGGTCTGGTACCAGGTAAAGTCGAAGCTTAACCGGTTGTTCAGGAATTTCCACTCGGTACCTATTTCAAAAGAACGGGCATCTTCCGGTTTCAGGTAAGTACCCATATAAGGACTTTCCTGAACTGTTTGCACACTGCCCGATCTGATGGTATTGGTAGGGTTGGTAGAGAACGGCTCTACGTCGTTACCCACTTTTGCAAATGAGAAGCGCACTTTACTATAGTTGATGAATTGCGGCATTTGCACCAGCTCACTGATGATGGTGTTGATACCGGCCGAGAAATACGGGTAACCGCTTTTTGCTTTAGGCGTGTAAGCCAGTGTTGATGACCAGTCGTTACGCGCGGTTAGATCCAGATATACCTTTTGGTCATAATCGAATGTACCGGTGGCAAAGATCGATTGAACCTGGCGGCGCAAACCGGTTGGTTGTACCATCAGGGCCGGGTTCAGGTTTAGGTTGCCTAAGGTGAATATATTGGCATAAGCCAGGTCACTGCCTTTTGAATCGATGTAGGTACGGTCTTGTTTCTGATCGTTGATGCTGGTACCGGCATTGAAGTTGAATCCGATCTTGTCGGTAACCGGAACATTGCCCGAAAGAATTACATCACCATATAACAACGTGCGGGTCAGTTGATCGTAGGTATAACGGCCATTGTAGTCGGCCAGCACGATCTGTGTAGAGGCATTGGCGCGCAATTCGTAATTGTCGTAATTGCGGTTCAGGCTGCCACGGGCCTGTACGTTCAACCATTTGGTAATGGGATACTTCAGCGTTAACGAGGCAAACAGGTTGTCTTTTTTACCCAGGTTTACATCCCGGTTCAACACCCAGTATGGGTTTTGCTGGTTATCGGCACCACCCACGTTATTATCGGGATCTATATTCCACCAGCTTTGCAGGTTCATGATGCGGACGGGTGAGAATTTTTCATAATTGTTCTTATACTGGTCGAAGTTCAGCCCCCGGGGGAACAGGTACAAACCGGTAAGCGGGTTGTAATACAAACCTGATGCAGGCCGGTTGTTTGTTTTCTGTGTGCTGAAAATGATATTCGCGTCTACGTTCAGCTTATCGTTAAAGAATTTGGATGTTTGACGAAAGTTGAATGTATGTTGTTTGAATTCGTTAGTAGGCAGAATACCGGTGTTGTTGGTATTGGAGTAAGAGAAATAGGTTTGTGCTTTTTCATTACCTGCGGTGAAAGCAATGGTATTGATAAAGGTTTTACCGGTTTTAAAGAAGTCCTTCACATGATCGGGGTTTGAACCGGCAGGGCCCCAACTGTAAATATTGTCTTTATTGGTTTGGTTGAAACTGTATTGCAGGTCGGGTGTGTACATAGGGCGTTCCACCGTGAGGGCGGTAGAGAAGTCGACTTTGGCCATACCGGCGCGGCCTTTTTTTGTGGTGATCATGATCACCCCGTTAGCCGCCTGGCTACCGTACAGGGCAGCCGCTGAGGCGCCTTTTAACACGGTAAGGCTTTCAATATCTTCCGGGTTCAGGGAACTGAGTACATCGCCCGCATCGCGGCCTGGTGTGTTCACGCCACCACTTTCACCCCACAGGTTAATGGGTTGTGCTGTGGAGAAGTTAGTAAGCGGTACCCCGTCAATTACATATAACGGCTGGTTTTCACGCGTTGATTTTTGTCCGCGCAGGATCACCCGAACAGAACCACCTGCACCCGATGAGCTGGGGTTGATCTGTAACCCCGCCACTTTACCATTCAGGCTGTTGATGGGGTTCATGTTCTTTACCGTTGTCAGTTCGGCGTTATTGACTTTTGTAGTGCTGTAGGTCAAACTTTTTTGGCGGCGTTGAATACCCAGGGCGGTTACAACCAGTTCTCCCAGTTGTTGTGAGTTTACGGCAAGCGTAATGTTCAATGATTTTATATCGGTCAGGGTTATTTGCCGGGTAGCATAGCCAATGTTTGTAATGATGAGCACATCGCCTTTGTCGGCATCGATGGTGAATTCTCCTTCAGCGTTGGTGCTGGTACCTTTTTTTGTTCCTTTTACCTGAACGTTGGCGCCGGAGATGGGTTCGCCTTTATCGTTCACAATCTTTCCTTTGATGGGCACGGGTAGGGGCGGTGGGGTATTGAGATCGCCTTTTATTTCTATGGCAGAACGTTTCCGGATCACCACCGTATTCCCCTGTACATTATAGTCGAAAGGAGCACCGGTGAGGCACTGTTGCAGCACGTCTTTTATAGAGGCGTTCTTTACGTTTATGGATACGGGATCTAACCCTTCAAACAAGTTTTCACAGTACACGATTGACACGCCTGTTTGCCTCGATACCGCCTTGAACACCTTTTGTACCGGTACGTTCTTTAGCGACAAGGTTACAGTCTGCCCACTGGTATGGGCAACTGCGTGCAAGCATGTAATGAATAACAGCAACGTTGTTAACTTCATGACCTTAAGCAGTTTGTGCATTTCCTGGCTGGCATACCAGGAGATTAACCCGTTCGTATATCTACGTAAACGGATTATAGCAGTTATTTGCATAACTTTGTTTGGTTTGGTGATTGAATAAATAATTCCTCAACAGTCTTGTTTATTATTACTGAACACCGCCGTTTCGTCTGGCCACGAAGCGGCAATTTTTTTTACAAAGCTTGTCAAATGTTCTCTGCTCGCAACTACAATTGGCAATAAGCTTCCGGAAGTGCAATGACTGCAGTATATATGCCTGATAGTTGTTGATTGATGCACTGTTCTCTCAATTGTTAAAACCCCTTGCAACCCCTCCCGATGAATCGGGATTCACACAACCTTCTGCCTACTGCCAAATTGTAATGCTTGTTCGTCGTCCTTAGTGACCGGGTATCTACATCAGTTCTTTTATTTAACTACTACCAATGTTTTATTTTCCAGCCTATAATGAACACCATAAGTCTCCAACATCTTAAGAATGTTGGAAAGATTTAGGTTACGACTTATACGGCCGCCGTATGTTTCGTTATTTGTTTTTACTTCATAACGCACGTCAACATCGTACCAGCGGCTTATTTGGCGCATAATGGTTTTTATATCTGTATTGTCAAACTCAAACCAGCCATTCTTCCAGGCCATTACCTGGTCGATGTCTGCTGTCTGAACTGTGATGGGTTGGGATTGTTGGGATGACAGGGAGACGATGGACTGTTCACCTGGTTTAAGAATTACGACTTGCTCTTTGCCCTCTGCCTTCTGCCCTCTACCCACTTTCACTTTCCCTTCTAACAGCGTCGTCTTTGTCGTTTCTTCATCTTTATAGGCATTCACATTAAAGTGCGTGCCTAATACTTCTATATCCTGGGTGTTGGTTTTTACATGAAAAGGCATTTTTTGCCCTGAGCGAAGCCGAAGGGTAGCAATCTCAAAATAGCCTTCTCCATCCAGTTCCACTTCCCGCTTGTTGCCTGTGAAAGCGGTGGGAAAGCGCAGGGAGCTGGCCGAGTTCAACCATACTTTTGAACCGTCTGCCAGAATCAGCTGATACTGATTCCCTCTTGCTGTAGTGATGGTATTGTATACTACGGGTGCCTGTTCGTTTTTGTCGCCTGCCTTGGCGTAAGAAACCTGTCCGTTCAAATTGATTACGGTTGCGCCACCCTGTTTGGAGATGGTGCCGCTGGCAGAATCGAGTATGATGGTGCGTCCGTCAGCCAGCGTTAGTGTGGCAGCATCTTTTCCCGGAGGCAGGTCATGCGCTTTGGTCTTCGCTGTTTCGCTTTTGCCGGGTTGGGCTGCGTGATCTTTAAATAACCAGAAATAACTACCAGCGCCGATCGCTATCAACAATACCGCTGCCGCTGCTGCCAGGCCATGGTTTTTTCTTCTGAAGGGAACAACCATTGTGTTCCGCTCTTCCATGCCGGCCGTTATATTTTTATACATCGCCTGTCTTAGGGCGATCTCTTCTTCCGTCGATAGTTCAGTGGTGCCGGCCTTTTCCAGCCGGCGGTAATATTCTTCTATCAATGTTTTTTCCGCAGAACTGGCGGTGCCATCCTGGTACTTATCCAACATCCTGAGAAATGCTTGCTTATCCATACTATTTATATATGTACCCAAATGTTAGGGCCACCCTACGGTATGTGGATAAACTTTTTGAAAAAAATTATAACTCACTCAAACTCAGGGTTGAACTAAAATAACAATTTTCTGAGCCATGCACGTTACCGGCACTCCTGGCCCCTATACTACCTTTGTTATATGAATACATTACAAGAGAAGAACAAATCGGTAGTCACCCGTTTCAATAAAGAATTCATTGAACAGGGAAACATACAGGCATTTGAAGAAATTGTAGCAGTTGATTTTGTGAACCGGAGCGCGGCCACGTTGCATATTCCCGCGGGGCGGGAAGGGATCAAAGATTATATCGTTGAGGTGTTGCACAAAGCATTGACTGATGTAAAGGTGGAGATCTTTGACCAGATCGCTGAAGGAGATACGGTAGTAACCCGCAAAGCGATCTCCGGCATTCAGGTCGGGGACTTCTTAAACAATCCGCCCACCCATCAACGAATTACCATGCATTGTATCGACATCGTAAAGTTGAAGGATGGGCAGTATATAGAGCATTGGAGGTATGGGCAGGTGGTTGGGTAGTTAACAAGTTACCACGTTGATAGGGTTAACAAGTTGACACGTTAACAAGTTAACAAGTTGACACGTTAACAACTTGACACGTTAACAAGTTGATAGGGTTGACGGAGTTGATTGAGTTGTTGAGGTTGACGGCGGTCGACGAGCGTAGGAGGGTTTTCTACCCCTACTGCCCACTGCCTACTGCCTACTGCCTACTGCCTTTTCCTATTGCCCATTGCCTTTTCTCTCTGCCCTCTGCCCTTTGCCTTCTGCCCTTCTTCTCATTCCGCAAACTGCACCGAATAAATCATCGGCAAATAATTATTGATCACCTGCCAGTGCTCGCCCCGATCGGGTGAAAAGAAGAGGTTGCCGGTGGTAGTGCCGAATACAACGGCGTTGCTGTCATTTACCAGGGCATGGCGGTAAACGATGTCAAAGCAACTTTCCTGGGGTAAACCATTGCGAAGTTGCTTCCAGGTTTTGCCACCATCATCGGTTCTGCAAATAACCAGGGCGCTCTGAATGGCCGTGCGGTTTACATCGCTGTCGGCGGGTGCTACCCAGGCCTGGTCGGGATTGTCGCCGGCAACGGCAAGGGCAAAACCAAAACGGGCCGGACCATCAGCCTCGCTTACATCGATCCAGTTTTTCCCTGCATCGGTACTACGGAAAATGCCGCAGTGATTTTGTTGCCACAGCATATCGGGGTTGCTGGGGGCCGCCACAACAATATGAGGGTCGAAGCCTGTTTCTACCGTAGGATCGGGGAGGAAATCGGCGTTCATCCCTTTATTGCGGATGGCCCAGCTTTTACCGGCATCGGTGGTCTCAAACACGCCGGCACAGCTGATGCCTATATGAATATGATCTTCATTACGCGGGTCAACAACAATGGAATGAATACCGGGCAGGTCGCGGCCGCCGCCAAACCAGCCTTCTTTACGCGTAGGGTGCTGCCATAACGATTCAACCAGTTGAAAGCTGTTGCCTTCATCTTCACTCACAAATAACCCACCGGGATCAGTACCTATCCATAACCGGGAGGTGTAGTTTTTTCCGCCATGTGCCATCGCCCATAAATACCGGGTGGTGGCCGGCATGCCGTCTTTCACTTCTTCCCCTTCGGGATAGGCAGGGGCGGTCACTTCTTCCCAGCTTTTGCCCCGGTCTTTGGAACGTTGCAGTTTAACGCCCCAATGGCCATGGTCCTGGCAGGCCCACCACGTGCCATTGCGCGGGTCGGCATAAGCGATAGAAATGGGCACGCCTTCAAAAGAGCAGCTTTCCATTGTCCACTTCCCGTTTTGAAAGCGATAGGCAATTAACCCTTTCCGTGTTCCCAATAAAAGTGTTGATTTCATTTGGCAAATATTGAATGTTGAAAAACTGTTGAAGTATTTCTGCTACCCGCCCGACAGGGCCTGCATAATATAGATCTCACTGTTTTCCAGGAACGGATCAGTTAATTTAGTGCGATCTTTGATCATAACGCCGTCGATAAAGATATTCACGTGCTGCCGCAGCCGGCCCTGGTCATCCAGCACATATTTGGTAACCCCGGGATGCCTGGCCTCAATTTCCTGCAAAATAGCCGATATGGTCTTCCCATCGACTTTTGTATCAGCCAGTTTGGGAAAGAACCGTTTCAACGCATATGTAAATTTTACTAAAACCATAATATAGCTGTAAGCTTTAAGCGGTAAGCCGTAAGCAATACATTTCAGCGGTGCGCATTATACCTGGAACTCTGAATTTTAAACTTAAAACTTTCAACTTTTGGCTGTTCCCCATTCCTCATTGTATTTTCCTACTGCCCACTGCCTACTGCCTTTCTTCTCTGCCCTCTGCCCTTCTAAAGCTAAGCTAATCAATTCCTGAGTTTCAACGAACTATAGAATCTAAAAGAAGATAAACCGGGAAATGAATGGGCCGAAGCTGGATTTTGAGGGAATAAATCGCTTACTTACACACATATATATTATCCAAATGTCAGTCACGTGCATTTTGTTGCTAAATTACAGGGCTCATGACCCGGACACCCTTGGATTCACACAGCGCACAGGAAGATAAGTCGCTGATCGTTGCCATACGGTCAGGGGACTATGATGCTTTTACCCTTCTCTACAATAAATACATCCAGCCTTTAACGCAATACGGATTGAAATTCATTGCCGACCTGCCGGCAGTGGAAGATTGTTTGCACGACGTGTTCGTGTGGCTATGGACCAACCGGCATAAACTCGATATGCATACGTCTGTAAAAAGCTACTTGTTCAAGGCCGTACGTACCACCATGTTACATTGGTTGCAAAAACAAAACCGGTTGCGCGAACTGAACCCGTCAGATGAAACCGGGTATCCATTCGAACTGCAACTGACCCCTGAAACATTAGTTCTGGAAAATGAAAACCAGCGACAGTTACGGCAACACATAGAAAGCGTGTTGAACGTCCTTACTGCCAAACAAAAAGAAGTGATCTACCTGCGTTATTATGAAGGACTGAACTTTGAAGACATCGCCCGCAACATGCACCTTTCGGTAAAAGCCTGTTATAAGCTGATGGGCCGCGCCATTTCCATCCTGCGCGAAAAAGTTCCCGGCCCCCTGATGCTGTTGATCATCTTATTATTCCTCACTGCCTGAAAAATTGTAAAATAAAATTGTGTAGTTAAATAGCTACGCTTATATTTGTAGTCAAATAGCTACATAATGAATCTGCGCAGAGACGTTTTTCAGGCAATAGCCGATCCAACCAGGAGAGCCATATTATTATTAGTGGCTTCTCAGTCGATGACCGCCGGCGCCATTGCGTCGAATTTCGATACGGCCCGACCCACCGTTTCAAAACACCTGCAAATACTCACTGAATGTGAGTTGCTGGAACAAACGCAAAACGGCCGGGAGGTTTACTATCACTTCAACCCCAATAAAATGAAAGAGGTGGCCGATTTCATTGAGCCATTCCGCAAAATGTGGGACGACCGTTTTAACAAGATTGAAGACATCATGAAAAAATACAAAAGCAAATAACATGGAACGCAAAACAAAGATCGATGCCGAAAACGGCAGACAGGAACTGGAGATCACCCGCGAATTTGACCTGCCCCTTGAATTGCTTTTTAAAGCGTACATAGAACCCGAGATCATCGAACAATGGATGGGCACAAAAGTGCTGAAGTTCGATTGTCAAAAACATGGCAGCTATCAGCTGGAAACCACCGATCCCAAAGGAAACAAACACGGGTTCAATGGCGTGATACATGAATTTGTGCCGAACAAAAAGATCTCCCGCACTTTTGAAATGGAGAACACCCCCTTTGGTATTCAGCTGGAGATCTATGAGTTTGAAGAACTAACGGAAGAAACCAGCAGGCTTAAAATGCATGTGATCTATGAGTCGGTTGAACAACGCGACCAGGTGCTTAAACTGCCATTTGCAATGGGCATAAACATGGCACATAACCGGATTGAAGAAATTGTTCGTCAATTAAAATAACACACTATGGCAACAAGTATCATGAACCCCCGGGTTGATTTCTTTTTTAAATCAGAAAAATGGCACGATGAGTATGAGCAATTGCGTTCGATCGTGCTCGATTGCGGGCTCACCGAAGAGTTAAAATGGGGTTGTCCCAGTTACTCGGATGCTAAAAAGAACATTGTACTGATCCATGGATTCAAGGATTACTGTGCCCTGCTGCTTTTCAAAGGCGCTTTGTTGAATGATCCCAAGGGGATCCTCATTCAGCAAACAAAAAATGTGCAATCCGCCCGCCAGATCCGGTTCACCAACGTAAAAGAGATCATCAGGCTGGCGCCCACCCTGAAGAAATATATAAAGGAAGCCATCGAGGTAGAAAGAGCCGGCATGAAGGTGACTTTAAAAAAGACAACCGATTATGCGGTACCGGAAGAGTTTCAAACGAAACTGGACAAAATGCCCGCCCTGAAAAGAGCCTTTAAAGAGTTGACACCCGGGCGGCAACGTGCCTATATCTTTTATTTTTCTCAACCTAAACAAGCCAAAACCCGCGAAGCGCGGGTTGAGAAATACCTGAAACAGATCCTTAATGGTAAAGGACTGGATGATTAAATAACCCTAAAAAAACGAATCAACATGGAACAAACAAAAAGCAAATCCGGAAAAAGAAACAAGATCATTTATTGGATAGCCACGCTTTGGCTGTCATTGGGCATGACGGCAACAGGCATCGTGCAATTACTACAAAACAAAGACGAAGCCGCTATGTTCGGCCGGTTGGGTTACCCCATGTATTTACTGATAATAATCGGGGTTTGGAAAATGCTGGGCGTAATAGCGGTGCTTGTACCTAAATTTCCATTGGTAAAAGAATGGGCGTATGCCGGTTTTTTCTTTGTCATGAGCGGTGCTGTTATTTCTCACCTGGCAGTAAACGATGCCCCTGCAGAATTATTCGGCCCCCTCTTACTGATAGTACTTACCATTGTATCCTGGTATTTCAGACCTGCCAACAGAAAGCTCCTTTCACTAAATAACTAACGCCATGAAAGAAACCAAAAAAGAGTTGTCACCCGCACAACGCACCGAATTGCTCACCATTCTGAAAACCCGTTTTGAGAAGCATAAAAACCGCCATCAGGAAATAGTGTGGGCCGATGTACAGGCCAGGCTGGAGTCGGACCCTGAAAAACTGTGGGTGCTGGATGATATGGAAACCACCGGCGGCGAACCCGATGTAGTAGGGTATGACAAAAAAACGGATGAATACATCTTCTTTGATTGCTCGCCAGAAAGCCCTAAAGGCCGCAGAAGCCTTTGTTACGACCGCAAAGCACTGGACGCCAGAAAAGAGAACAAACCCAAAGACAGCGCCCTGGATGCGGCCAAAGCCATGGGTATTGAACTGCTGACCGAAGAACAATACCGCGCACTGCAACAACTGGGTGAGTTTGATACAAAAACTTCCAGCTGGCTGGTAACCCCCGCCGACATCAGGCACCTGGGCGGCGCCATCTTTGGCGACCGGCGTTACAATACGGTATTCACCTACCATAACGGAGCGGATTCTTACTATGCCGCGAGAGGGTTTAGAGGTTCCTTGCGAGTGTAGAAGGCAGAGGGCAGTAGGGGAAAGGGCAGAAGGCAGAGGGCAGTAGGGGAAAGGGCAGAAGGCAAAAAGAAATACGTAGCTGAGGCAGAGAAATGAAAAAACTCAGAACCCAATAACCCAATAGCCCAATAACCTAGAACTTAAAACTTTCAACTTAAAACTTTCAACTCCCCCAACTTATATTCCGAAAAGAAATATCTAAAAAAACTTTTCTCCCATGGGGTAATTTCTCACGTGACTTCCTCTTAACTGTTAACCCGCGCGGTAAATTATGATGCGAGCTTGCATTTCATTGTAAACCATCATTAATATCAGTCACATGAGAAAATTAATATATGCCATGCAGGTGGCAGCTATGCTATTCCTGCTTATCGATATGGCCGCCGCGCAGGGCGTTCTAAAAGGTAAGATAACTAGCGAAAGTGGAGAACCGCTGGCTAATGCATCCATTGTTGTCGGCGGTAATAAAGGCGGTACTTCTACCGACACCTCGGGCGAATACCGCCTTTCTTTACCTTCGGGTACCCACAAACTGGTTATCACCAGCGTAGGTTTTAATCCCTATAGCATGACGGTGAAAATAGACAATGCCACCGTTACCCGGGATATCGTCCTGCAATTTGCCATCGCCGACCTCAGCGAGGTCGTAGTAGCAGTAGGCAGCCGCGCCTCGCAACGAACGTTCACCACCACACCATTACCAGTTGATAATATCAATGCTTCGGAACTGCAAAGCTCCGGACAATTGTCGTTTGATAAAGCCCTGCAATTACGGGTACCCTCGTTCAATAGCGTCAATACGCCGGTGAACGATGCTACTTCATTACTCGATCCATATGAGATCCGGAACATGGGGCCCAGCCGCACCCTCATACTGGTGAATGGCAAACGTAAAAACCCCAGCGCCCTGGTGTATATTCAAACTTCACCCGGCCGCGGGGAGACCGGCGCCGACCTGGCAGCCATCCCCACCGAAGCCATCAAACGGGTAGAGATCCTGCGCGATGGTGCTTCTGCCCAATATGGCTCCGATGCCATTGCCGGCGTAATGAACGTGATTTTGAAAGACCGCTTCGATTATACTAATTTTAAAATAGCCAGCGGCGTAACCCATAAGGGAGATGGATTTTCGATTTTGACCAGTTTGAATGGTGGCGCCAATTTCGGCAGTAAAGGATTTATCAATTATACCATCAATTTTCAACGGGAAAACAAAACCAACCGAAGTGGTAATGTAGATGCCGAAGGTGACAACAACGACCTGAGCGCCGGTACGGCTGCCAGTTTGGAAGAGGTTAAGAAATACCTGGCCCGTTTTCCTGATGCCAAAAATATCAGCGGTACACCAACTGCCACGGCTACCAAATTCCTGGTGAATGCAGGTATCCCTGTAAGTGACAATACCGACTTCTATGCCAATGCGGCATATGTATATAAAAAAGTGCAAAGCTATGCCAACTACCGCACGCCCTACTGGAAAGAAGATTATGGTTTGCTGCACGATGCCGGTACTGAATACGTGGGTTATGGCCCTACCTTTGAAGGCGACCTGAACGACTATAACGCAACGGTTGGTTTCAAAACAATCAAAAACGGCTGGATGCACGACATCAGCTTTACCACCGGCGGAAATAAACAATTGTACACGGTAGAGAATACGGTGAACCATTCCCTCGGCTCCAAAAGTCCTATCCGGTTCAAACCCGGCGGTTATGCGTTTAACCACGTAGTGGGCAACATAGATATCACCAAAGAAGTGGCCGATAAATTGAACATTGGTTTTGGCAGTGAGTTCCGCAGCGAGAACTTCCAGATCTTTGCCGGTGATACTGCATCCTATACCGGTGAGGGCGCCAACTCATTTCCCGGTGTAAATGAGATCAACGCCATCAAAGTGAATCGCTTCAATATCGGTGGCTACTTCGATCTGAGTTATGACATCACCAAAGCATTGCTGGTAAATGGAACCGTGCGGCAGGAGTACTATAGTGATTTTGGAAGTGCCTTTGTTTGGAAGATCAGCGGCCGGGCCAAAGTAATCGGTGATAAACTGACCATTCGTTCTTCTGTTTCAACCGGTTTCCGGGCGCCCAGTTTACATCAGATAAACCTGCAGATAGCCCAGCAAAGTTTTGTACCGGGACAGGGCATTCAATCAAAGGGAATTGTAAGTAATAAAAGTCCGCAGGCGCATGTATTGGGGGTACCCGCCTTAAAGCCGGAGAAGTCGGTGAACTTCACTGCCGGGTTTGGCTTCAACCCCACCAGGAACCTGAGTGTTACTGTCGATTATTATCACATCGATATAAAAGACCGCATCATCCTCAGCTCCAACATCACCAATACCGCAGCCGGCAATACCGAACTGGATGAGGTGTTGCGGAACAATGGCATTGTTGGCGTGAGCTTCTTTACCAATGGTATTCATACGAAAACAGAAGGTATCGATGTAGTGGGCATCTATAAAAACATTCGCTTAGGCAATACAGGCAAACTCACCATCAACCTGGCCGGTAACTACACCCTCAAAAATGACCTCGAGGGCAATGTTACCAATCCTAAGCTGATCAGTGATGCTGGTCAAAGCACCCTTGATCAGATCCAGATAGCCCTGTTGACCACCAGCCGGCCCAAATACAAAGTGGTGCTGGGCGGTGACCTTACCGTTGGTAAATGGAATTTCCTGTTGAACAATACGTTGTTTGGACCTACTACTTTCCATAATGACGGGTTGGATAAAAACCTGAAGCTGGAGTTTCAAACCAAGGTACTTACCGACATCAATATCGGTTACCAGTTCAGCAACCGGGTAAATGCATCGATAGCAGTAAATAACATATTCAATATAGTGCCGGAATGGAAATTGAAATCTTTGAACAGCAATGGCGATGCTATTTTAAGCGACCCGGCGCAGGTGAAAAAGAATGTCAATGCCATTACTTTCAACGGCAGATATAGTATGGTAACTTATGATGGATCACATTTCAGCCAGCTGGGAACAACGTTTTTGGCGACGCTGAATTTTAAGTTGTAGATTGCCTGAAAACAAGGGGGCTGGCGTACGGGCCAGCTTCCCTTTTACAAGAACATGATTACCTATACAAGGTCAACAACAAAGGAAGAACTGGAGCAGATCCTGGCACTGCAAAAACAAAACCTGGCGGTTGGATTAACTGAGGAGCAGATAGCAGCGCAAGGTTTTGTAACGGTGTCGCACAGTTTTACCGACCTGTATAAAATGAATGAACTGGAGGCGCATGTAATTGCGAAAGATAATGACCGGGTTATAGGGTACATCCTGGCTATGACCGTTCGTTCCCGGCTCGATATTCCCATTCTGCTTCCTATGTTCGACCTATTTGACGCGGTAACCTATCAGCATAAAAAGATTGCTGATTATAATTATATGGTGGTAGGACAGGTTTGTGTAGCGGCCGATTACCGGGGACAGGGCGTATTTGATGCCTGTTACAAGGCCTATAGTAGCTATTTTAACGACAAATATGATTTTGCCATAACTGAGATCGCAACCCGCAACCAGCGTTCGCTGCATGCGCACAAAAGGGTAGGGTTTGAAACGATCCATTCTTACGTAGCTCCTGACGGGGAAGAATGGAATATTGTTATTTGGAAGTGGTGAGTAGTTACAAGTTACAGGTTACAAGTTCCAGGTTGCACGGAAAATACTGTTTAACGCCCCGTGAAACCTGTAGCCTGAAACAGCTGGTTAATAGTCAAGAAACAACGAATAATGGACAAATACTCTCAATACAGAACCGAAGACTTTCTACAAGACGAGTCTTTTATCAATTGGGTGTTGGCCCCTGAAGGGGAAAACAACCAGGCCTGGATGAAATGGATGAATAGCACAACTCAAAAGGATGCGGCACTAAAAGCAATGGAGATCATCCGCACCCTTGATTTTAAAAAGGAGGAGGTGCCAAATAACTATTACGGGAACCTGAAACAACGGATCGACAACACAATCGCCAGCGAACAGGCCATTCCCATACAATCCGGGCGATCAGGCCGATGGTGGATGAAAGCAGCAGCGGTAATTGCTACCTTGCTTACAGGCACATTGGTGTTGTATTATGTAAGAAAGCCGGATTACACATATATTTCAACACCATATGCAGCTACCAAAACGGTATGGTTACCTGATAGTTCAGAAGTGGTGCTGAACGCCAATTCTTCTGTCCGGTTCAACAGAAAGGGCAGCAATGGCAAACGGGAAGTATGGGTAACGGGAGAAGCGTTTTTTAAAGTACGCCACATCGATAAAGCCGGCGAAGCGCAACCTTTTGCCGTATATGCCGGCGATGCAGTAATAGAAGTGCTGGGCACCGAGTTCAATGTAAAGAGCATTAACAATACAACCGGTGTACTGCTGCAAAAGGGGAAAGTAAGGTTCAGTATTCCGGCCGGCAATGCCAGCACCATTATGCAGCCAAACGAGTATTGCCAGTATGCAGCAGCGCAAGGGAAAATAACAACCCGTACTGCCAACCCGGTGCTGTTCACTTCCTGGATGGAGCACAAATACCGGTTCGAAAAAGCGACAGTACAGGATGTTTGTGAAACTTTGAAAGAATATTTTGGGTTCGATTTTACTATAGAAAGACCGGAACTGAAAACACAGGTCATTTCAGGAACACTGGAATTACAGGATGGAAATACAGCGTTGTTTGTACTGCGTGAATTACTGCATACAACAATTATCAGAACAAACAACCAGGTTGTTATTAGATAAGTTGAACCCGGAACCAAAACTATTATAGAACGCAGCGCGCTAAAACAGGAAAAAGCGCTAAGCGGATAATGATTATGAGAAAAAGCCTTTTTAACAAATGGCTTATTGTATGTTATTTATCCCTGTGCATGGTATTGGCCGTGCAGGGGCAGCGGATTGCCCCAAACAGTCTTCCCCTGAAAGACGTGATTTTTGCCCTCGAAAAGAAATTCAGCCTAAGTATTCTCTACCGCGAACAACTGGTACAAAACAAAAATGTAACCCCCGATACCACCGCCTGCAACAATCCCGATAAAGCCTTGCGCACGCTGCTAACGCCATTCGGATTGACCTACAAAAAAGTATCACCCACACAGATCATCATTTCGGAAGTTCCCGGCCATACAGATAAGAGTGAAAAGTCGCCGGATGTGGAGCAACCCGGATTACGCGGAACTGTTCGCAATGAAAAGAACGAACCGGTGCCGGGCGTGTCTGTTATTGTGATTGGCGCCAAAGGAACCGTAACCGATGCGGAGGGAAACTACTGGCTGCCATTGAATGAAGGCAATCATAAGATCTATTACAGCAGCGTTGGGTACAGCAGTTATGTAACTACGGTTAAAATACAGCAAGCAGCAATGGTGCGGAATGTGACCCTTAATAATGTTATAACCGACCTTAGTGGGGTAGTGGTGGCAGTAGGCAGTCGTGCCGGCCAGCGCACTTTTACCAATACGTCTTTACCTGTAGATAATATCAATGGTGCTGACCTCATCAGTACCGGTCAGTTAACACTCGATAAAGCATTGCAGTACCGCGCGCCTTCGTTCAACACCGTGAACATGCCGGTGCACGACGCTACCAGTTTGTCAGACCCCTATGAGATCAGGAATATGGGGCCCTGTCGTACGTTGATCCTGATAAATGGAAAAAGAAAAAATCCCGGTTCACTCGTATATATACAAACTTCACCCGGTCGCGGAGAAACCGAAACCGATCTCTCTGCCATTCCGGTGGAAGCGATCAAACGGGTGGAGATCTTACGCGATGGTGCCTCTGCCCAGTATGGGTCCGATGCTATTGCCGGCGTAATGAACATCATTTTGAAAGACCGTTTTGAGTATACCAGTTTCAAAACCAATACCGGCATTACGAGCAGGGGCGATGGTTTTTCTATCGGCAACAGCATCAACAGCGGCGTGAACATCGGTACGAAAGGTTTCGCCAATTATACCATCAGTTTTCAAAAAGAGAACCGCACCAACCGGCCGGGTAAAGTAGATGCCGAACAGGACAATATAGACCTGGGTGATGGAACTGCTGCCGGTTTGGAAAAAGTAAAAGCCTACCTGGCACAATTTCCCGACGCCCGCAATGTAAATGGTACACCCGCCATTACGGCTGCCCGCTTCCTGGTAAACGCCGGCATCCCATTAGATGATAACGCTACTTTTTATGCGAATGCAGCGTATGTGTACAAGAACATACAGAGTTATGCCAACTATCGAACGAATTATTGGAAACAGGACCCCTTTAATTTATTACACGATACCAATTCAACTTACCTGGGGTTTGGTCCAACCTTTGCCGGTGACCTGAACGACTATAACGCCACCCTGGGTTTTAAACAGGAAAAAACACGCTGGACAACGGATGTAAGCGCTACTATCGGCGGTAACAAACAATTGTATTCGGTCGACAATACCTGGAACCCCGCATTGGGTGCGCAAAGTCCTACCACCTTCCGCCCCGGAGGTTATGGCTTTCACCACGTAGTTGGGAATATCGATATCACCCATACCATTAACGACCATTTATCCATTGCATTGGGTACCGAATTCCGGAATGAGACCTTTACCATCATGGCCGGCGACCGGGCTTCCAGCGTAGGCACAGGACCTGTTTCTTTTTCAGGCATTGCTAACCTCAACGCCAAAACGTCGAACCGGTTTAATATGGGTGGTTATCTGGATGTGAGCTATGATGTATCGAAATCAATGCTGGTAAATGCTACGGCCCGGCAGGAATATTACAATGATTTTGGCGGCGCCTTTGTATGGAAGGTGAGTGGCCGAAAAAAATTACTGGGCGATAAACTGTCTGTACGTTCTTCCCTGTCAACCGGTTTTCGGGCACCGGGTTTGCACCAGGTAAACCTGCAGATAGTACAACAGATCTTTACGCCCGGTATGGGCGTGCAAACTAAAGGCGTGGTGAGTAACAAAAGCAGGCAGGCCCAGGTGCTGGGAGTGCCCGCCCTAAAACCCGAGCGATCGCTGAATTTCACCGCTGGCATTGGTCTGCGTTCTTCCCGTTATTTCAGTTTAACGCTCGATTATTATAATATCAATATTAAAGACCGGATTATTTTAAGTTCGGATATTGCACATACAGCAGATAACAATACGCCACTCGATACGGTATTAAGCGCCAATGGGATCATTGGCGTTAGTTTTTTTACCAATGGCATCAGCACCAATACGCAGGGGCTCGATCTGGTAGCCACCTTTAAAAATATCCGTGTGTTCAATACCGGCCACGTAACCATTAACCTCGCGGGTAATTATACGATGGCCAATAAATTGCTAGGGGTAGTGGCCAATCCCAAACTAATTGAAGAGGCCGGGCAGCAGATCTTTGATTATATGCAGGAAGCATTGTTATTAACGAGCAGACCAAAATTCAAAGCCATCCTCGGTGGTGACCTTACTGTTGGGAAACTGGGATTTAATCTCAATAATACGTTGTTTGGTCCGGCCATCTTTCGCAGTGCCGGGCTCGACCGGAACATAAAAATGGTGTTTAAGCCCAAAATTGTTACCGACGCACACCTCAGTTATCAATTCAATTCGTGGCTGGGAAGCTCCTTTGCCGTAAACAACCTGTTCAATATACTACCGGAATATATACTGAAACCATTGAACTTTTCCGGACAGCAGGTGTTGAATGACCCGGTTGCGTTTAAACGGAATATAAATGCGGTGACATTTAACGGTCGCTACCAAATTGCCACGTACGATGGGTCGCACTTTAGCCAGTCTGGGACTACGTTTTTGTTAACGCTAAACTGTAAGTTGTAAAAAAGGCCCAAAAGCTTCAACCAACCACACGTTTTACTTTACATTTGTCTGCGGAAATAGCACAGAATGAACGCAGAACAACAACGATTACAGGACCCCAGCTGGAAAAGATGGGGCTCTTATGTATCTGACAGGCAATGGGGTACTGTTCGGGAAGATTACAGCGCCAAAGGCGACGCATGGGGATATACTACCCATGATATGGCCCGCAGCAAAGCCTGGCGCTGGGGCGAGGAAGGCATTGCCGGTATAAGCGATGACAAACAGCTGTTGTGTTTTTCACTGGCGTTATGGAATAAAAGAGATCCCATTCTGAAAGAACGGTTGTTTGGCTTGAATAACCAGCAGGGTAATCATGGCGAAGATGTAAAAGAGATCTATTATTACCTCGATGCCACGCCTACCCATTCGTATATGAAAATGTTGTACAAGTATCCGCAACAGGAATTCCCCTACGAATGGCTGATCCAGGAAAATGGCCGCCGCAGCCGCCAGGAACCGGAGTTTGAATTGATAGAGACCGGTTTGTTCGATGAGGATAAATACTTCGACGTATTTGTTGAGTATGCCAAAGCCGGTACTGACGATATCCTCATAAAAATAACCATTCATAACCGCTGTAAAGACGCTGCCAGCTTGCATGTATTGCCCACCGTTTGGTTTCGCAATACCTGGACGTGGGGCCGCCATGATTATAAACCTACATTATACAAGAACGGCGATCATTCCATTCGCATAGAACACGAACGGCTGGAGGTATCATCCCTGTATTTTCAGGGTGCCGGTACCATGTTGTTCTGCGAGAATGAAAGCAATAACCAGCGGTTGTATAATAACGACGATCAACGGCCATATCCCAAAGACGGGATCGAGGACTTTTTGATCCGGGGTAAGAAATCGGTGAACCCCGCCATGATGGGTACCAAGGCAGCCATTAATTATGAGTTGACCATTCCCGGCGGTTCCTCCCACACCCTTCGATTGCGGTTAAGCGATCAACACCATCCCAATGCGTTCGATGAATTTGAAGCCATCTTTGAAGCCCTGTTTGCCCAGCGCATAACAGAGGCGGATGCTTTTTATGCGGATCTGGAAAAGAGCATTCCTGATGAAGATGAAAAACTCATCTTCCGGCAGGCAATAGCCGGTATGCTGTGGAATAAACAATTCTATTCATATAAGGTACAGCAATGGCTCGATGGGGATCCTTCTTGTCCTACGCCGCCGCCGGAACGCTGGCAGGGGCGTAATAACGACTGGAAGCAACTCAATAACGAAGATATCATCTCGGTGCCCGATAAATGGGAGTTTCCCTGGTATGCCGCCTGGGACCTCGGTTTTCATTGTGTTACCATTGGCCTGGTGGACCCGGATTTTGCCAAGCAGCAATTGCAATTGCTCACCGAAGAGTGGTATATGCACCCTTCGGGTATGCTGCCTGCGTATGAATGGTCGTTAGGCGATGCCAACCCGCCCATTCATGCAGGTGCCGTATGGCGGATCTTCCGGATGGATGCCAAAACAAAAGGCGTAAAAGATTATGCATTCCTGGAATCGCTCTTTCACAAACTGCTCATCAATTTCACCTGGTGGGTGAACCGGAAAGATAAAGAAGGCAATAACATCTTTGAAGGAGGTTTCCTGGGGCTGGATAATATCGGGGTGTTCGACAGAAGTGCTCCATTGCCCGAAGTGGTACATGCTGAACAGGCCGATGGTACCAGTTGGATGGCCATGTATGCCCTGAACATGCTGCATATTTCACTGGAACTGGCCACCCACAATAAGGCTTACACGGGAATGGCTACCAAGTTTTTTGAACATTTCCTGTACATCGCCGGCGCTATGGCAAACATGGGTAAGAACAATACCGGTTTGTGGGATGAGGAAGATGAATTCTTTTATGACCAGGTACGCATAAAAAATAACCAGGTCGTAAAACTGAAAGTAAAAAGCATGGTGGGACTGATCCCCCTGTTTGCAGTAGAAGTGATCACCCGCGACACGCTTGACAATAACCCGGTATTTGCCGAACGCATGAACTGGTTCCTGCGGCACCGGCCCGATCTGGCCTTGCTGGTATCGCGCTGGTACGAGGAAGGTAAACAGGATACCCACCTGTTGGGTTTACTGGGTGGCCATCGCATGAAAAGATTGTTGAGCCATATGCTCGATGAAACTGCTTTTTTAAGCGATTATGGAGTTCGGTCACTATCGAAAGAATATGCCAAATACCCATATAATATCAATATAAACGGGGTACCAATGAGTGTGCCTTATGTGCCGGGCGATAGTGACAGTGCCATGTTTGGCGGTAACTCCAACTGGCGCGGACCGGTATGGATGCCGATGAATTTCCTGCTTATTGAAAGCCTGCGTAAATATCATTTCTATTATAGCGATGATTTTAAAATAGAATATCCAACTGCCTCGGGCAATTACCTAACGTTGAAGCAGGTGGGCAATGAGATCGCCTGCCGGTTGTTGCGCATCTTCCAGCGTAATGAGGAAGGCAAACGCCCTGTATTGGGTTCACACCCCAAATTCCAGAACGATCCCCACTTCAGGGATTACATTTTATTCCACGAATATTTTCATGGTGACAATGGACGGGGACTGGGCGCCTCGCATCAAACGGGTTGGACGGGATTGATAGCCAATTTGATTATTATGAAAAATCAACCGTGACGGATCCCCTCCCGGGAAGGGTAGGGGTGGGTTTATAATGTGTATCCCAACAGGGTACAAGCTTTGCATAATTTACCTTACACACCAAACCATTCCCCACTAAGAAATAACTCTCAATAGTTATGTTCAGGCTGTTCGTGGCCTGACAAACCTTTTTTGAAACCAAAAAATTAAACTATCATGAGAGTTAATTCCTCCATTGTTTGCCGGTTTTTTGCGGCATCAACGTTTCTTGCATTGATGTTGACGGGTTGTAAAAAGCATGATAACCCCATTGATCACAACAACGGGGAAGTAGACATTCGGTTGATTGCCGATAATTTTGTTTCCCCCATTGGCCTGGTTACGCCGCCCGATGATACCAGCCGGATGTTTGTGATTGATCAGGTTGGAAAGATCTGGGTTATTAAGAACGGTGAAAAACTGGCAGTACCTTTTATGGATGTTACCAGCAAACTGGTTCCCCTGGATCCCGGTTATGATGAAAGAGGCTTATTAGGGCTGGCCTTCCATCCGGATTATAAAAACAATGGGCGCTTCTTTGTGTATTATCAGTTGCCACCCCGTGCCGGTGGACCGCAAATGGGTGTTAACTGGGATAACCTGAGCCGCATTTCAGAATTTAAAGTATCGGCCAATGCAGATATGGCAGATATGAATTCTGAAAAAGTTTTGTTGGAAATGGATGACCCCCAATCGAATCACAACGGCGGTACGCTGGCGTTTGGCCCGGATGGCTATTTGTATATTTCCATTGGTGATGGTGGTGCCGCCGATGATGTTGCGCCAGGGCATGTTACCGACTGGTATCTGCCCAATGCAGGCGGCAATGGCCAGGACATCGACTCCAATTTATTCGGCAATATTCTGCGCATCAATATCAATAATGGCAGTCCTTATGGAATACCGGCAGATAACCCATTTGTGGGCAAAAACGGTAAAGATGAAATTTATGCTTATGGTTTCCGCAATCCGTTCCGGTTTTCATTCGATATGGGCGGCGATCATAAGCTGTTGGTAGGCGATGCCGGACAGTCATTGTGGGAAGAAGTAAGTGTGGTAACAAAAGGCGGAAATTATGGCTGGAATGTAAAAGAAGGACGGCACTGCTTTGATGCTGCGGTGGATACGCAGGTGCTGGGTTCCTGCCCAATGGTAGATAACCTGGGTAATCCGTTGATTGATCCGGTAATAGAAGTGAATAACGCGGCTAATCCAATAGGCGGCAGGGCCACTACCATCATTGGCGGTAATGTATACCGGGGCAAAGAATTGAAGGGTTGGGATGGAAAATACATTTTCGGCACGTTCTCACAAGGGTTCACCGTTGGAGATGGCGAGTTGTTTATGTCGCAAACCTCCGGGGCCGCTACCTGGAATTATGATGAAATAAATCTGAAAAGCCACCCTGATGATACCGGCTATTTTCTGCGCGGATTTGGACAGGATAATCAGGGCGAGATCTATTTAACTGTTTCCTCCATGCTGGGCCCAAGTGGAACAACTGGAAAAGTATTTAAGCTGGTACCGGTAAATAATAAAAATGACTGGTGAAAAATTGTAGAAGTATCTACACAAACATTTATATGTTTTGCGAGTTAAAAGGTCGTTACGCACGACCTTTTTTTTATATTTGAAGTACGAAAAAATACTGATTATGGAAACTTACCTGTTCGTAAAAAATGGAGATGAATGGTTCATTGATCTGCCTGAATACATTGAGCAGGGTGGAAATGCCGGCGATCTGCAAATGGTTGATGGGGCCGATACCATGCTCGACTTAATGGCAGAACGCGGCACATCTGTTGTGTTAAATATTTCAGAAGAACCATTTGAAGGCGCAGATGTGCTGGTAATGACCGGGAAATGTGATCCCAGCGTTGGTGGCGCTTATTATTTGATGGAGAAATACAATGGCAGGGAGGTAAATCACCGCATGTGGCTGTGCCAGGTAACAGAATTTGTGTTTGGCAAACTTCCCGAACGTATCTTTGTTAAAGAAGAAGATGCTTCAGAATAAACAAATACCTATGTGGCGTAAAATATGGGCAATAGTGCGGAAAATATTATTTCCGAAAAAGAGTTGTTGCCGGTAGTTAATTCCCCCCCTTAACACTTTCATGTCAGTATCACTGCAACTACAACACCTGGAGCGCCCAGGTTATACCATAGAGCTGTTTGTACCCGATGCGCAGGAAGTACAGGACAATTACTTTCAACAAAAACAGGTACAGGCACAGGTGCCCTTTCCACACTGGACCAAACTATGGCCGGCTGCGCTGGCGATGGCCGATTTTATTCATCAGCATCCTGAACTGGTGCGGCATAAAAATGTGCTGGAACTGGCCGCCGGACTAGGCCTGCCCGGCTTTATAGCAGCCCGTTATGCCAACACGGTTTGCGTCAGCGATTACCTGCAGGAGTCAGTTGCCGTTATGACCAGATCTGCACAGCATTTACAGCTATCTAATGTTACCAGTCAGCTGCTGGATTGGAGCTACCTGCCTGCAGGGCTCATTACAGACGTATTACTGCTAAGCGACATCAATTACGACCCGGAACAATTCGATCAGTTGTACGAGATACTGCTGCGGTTTATTCGCCAGGGGACCGCTATTCTGCTTTCTACTCCTCAGCGGCTCATGGCCAAGCCCTTTATCGAAAAGCTGTTGCCCTTTTGCCGGCAGCAGTATGAAATGACGGTATTTTACCAGCAGGTAAACACACCAGTTAGCTTATTGCTGTTGTAATGATTAAAACTTCATAAATTCCCAACGAACCGGAATAAACGAAGTCCGGGAAGCATAAATAAGTGGTCACTTGGCCTGGAAACCTGCTTTGAATATTTTTTGACAGCTTCAGAAAATTGGATGACAACATCAGCTCATTGAATGACGGAATAAATTATGATTTCGCGTCTTTGTCTTGTCCGATGTGACAATAAGCACATTAATTCACCTAATGGGCTATTCGATACTGCCAATGGTGTATTGGAGAGTCATAATGAGCAATGCGCAACTCACAATGTGCAATGCGCAAGTGGCAATTGATTTTTTTTTCGATTAAAATAAATTCACGGAAGCCATTATGCGATTTATGGAGGCTGTCATTCGATTTATGGAAGCTGTCATAAGAATTATGGTAACTCCAAAAAATTTATATTAGCCTTCAACCAATTTATGGAGGCTACCATTCGAATTATTGAAGGTTCAATTTGATTTATGATGGCTGTAAAACTGAATATGGGGGCTATTGCAAACTTATGCTATGAAATAATTAGAATAAGACGTCAAAAAAAGAGCGCAGGAGCCCCTCAAGGCAAATTATTGGGTCCGCAAGTTGAATTATTGACCCTTTAATACTGAATAGGGAAGCCTGCTTTGATTTATGATAGCTGTCATTTGATTTTGGAACTCACTGGTACTAACTTCTGGGCTTAATTGTGGCACATCCAACACCAGATCGCCACTGTTGCTATATCAATAGAGAAATTAAATTTTCGATTGTGACAAACTGATTTGTCTTTTAATACTAAATGTAATATATATTCGCGTACCCCCAAAATCAAATGACATGGAAACGCTTAAAAAAGGAATCAGTGTCCTTACTGGTTACCATACAAAAAAGCTAATTATTTGTCCCTCAAAATTGATTCGATTCTCCAATGTCAGATGTACGTAAGTTTTTTTCACAGACACTATATAGCATAGATTTCTCGTATTGACCAGTATTGATCTGTAAATACATTGCATTGGCATTAATCATGTTGCTGGTGTCATAACAATATTGCTTGTCTGTATATTCCATTATCAAGGGGTATTTATGTTCTTTTTAATAATAATATATAAATATATGTTTAAAACAGTTGTAGTAACCCTACTGGGAACGTTTTTATTCCATACCGTATCACTCGCCCAATTATATGTAAAGGGTACTGGCGTAGGCATAGGAACAAGTTCCCCCACCGAAAAGTTGCACGTTTCAGGTAAAGCATTAATTGAGTCTAATGATGGAAACATCCTTACTTTCAAAAGTTCGACTGCTTCGGCTCCGCAAATGTTATCTTTTTATAGAAACGGTATTCAGAATCTATGGATGGGCCTTGATCAGGGAACTGATTTTCAAATCGAAAATAAAACAGCAGGTGCCAATATACAATTGAAGGCAAATGGGGGCAGAGTATATATTCAATCCAGTTATGATAATGATAATATCGGCGGCACCCTGATGTTAAGACATCCGGGTAAGACCAATGAAGGTCAGAATATGGATTGGGCTATTTATAATATGAAGGACGGATACGGTAATGGCCTTTCGTTCTGGGGGTATGGAACAAATGTTAACTGGGGAAGAGTAATGACACTTGGAGACAATGGTAATGTGGCCATTGGAAGTATAGTTCCTGGTGATACCTATAAACTGCAAGTTGATGGAACTGTTAATGCAAAAGGATATAAAGTTAATGATACCACGATTAGCTGGTCAGACTATGTATTTGATCCCACCTACAAGTTGCGTACCCTTCCTGATGTGGAAAGCTACCTGATACAAAATCATCACCTGCCAGAAGTTCCGTCAGCAGAAACTGTTAAAAAAGAAGGTGTCAGTCTTGTTGAGAATCAGGCTCTTTTGTTGAAGAAGATTGAAGAATTGACCTTGTATGCAATTGAGCAAAATAAAAAGATATTGGCGCTTGAAGAAAAAGTAAAATTATTGGAAGAAAAAGGAAAATGATATTCCCCTATATAAGGAAACGGAAATTGCTTTGGACATTAAGCAACAGCACACACATACATACGTATAGATATCGATTATGAGAAAAATACTATTTCTTGGCGTATTTCTGATTTGTAACATTGTTTCGGCTCAAAATATTGCAAAGATCATTCCGCCGTCTCCTACAGCTGCTGAATTAGGAAGGGCCGGACTGGCTGTTCCAAACCTGGTAACGGGTGAGTTGCGTACCGAAATTCCCTTGTATACTTTAACGACCCCGCATTTGAAGTTGCCGGTAAGTTTAAGTTATTCTGCCAGCGGTTTAAAGATCGACGCCGTTGCTTCCAGGGAGGGCCTGGGATGGCTCCTCAATGCAGGCGGTATGATCAATAGAATGATCCTGGGAAAAGCTGATGATTATACAAACAAACTCCAGGTCCCGGCAGATTTTCCATCAACAAAAGGCTGCACGGCTACTAATTTTGTAAATGCAGCCATCCAGGATGGGTATGATACCCAGGCCGATATCTTTACATTTAGTTTTATGGGTTATTCCGGACAGTTTTTTATTGACGATAACGAACAGATTCAAAAATTAGAACAGAATAACCTGCTTATAACAAATAATGGATATGGGTCTTTTGAAGTAACTGCACCTGATGGGGTCCAATACTTTTTTGACGCAGTTGAAACGTCCCGGTCTGTAAATAACTGTTCGGGTAACCAGTTCGACAGAAATATGTACAAAAATGCCTGGTTCCTCACCAGGATCGTTCATCCTGATGACGATGTGATATCGATCAAATACGCAAACTGCCATGTTATTTATGAGTCGGGAATAAATCAATCGTTTAACGGGTTAAACACTATAGGGAGCGCCTGTGATCAGCCGACACAACGATTTGTTTCCTGTGAAACCGTGAACACTAATGACGGAGTATATCCGGTAGAAATAAGCTCAAACTCCGGCGGTTTGATCAAATTGTTATATGACGACAGGCAGGATCTGCGCGGGGATAAATGCCTGAGTAAAATGGTGATCTACGATGCCACTGCCCCAAAAGCAATAAAAGCGTATTCCTTTATATATGATTATAGTAATAAAAGTAGTACAGACGCTATCGATAAAAGGCTTTTTTTGATGAAGGTTGTGCAAACGCCTGATGAGGTTACCAGTAGTCCATCAAAAGAATATAGTTTTGATTATGGTTCCATCTCCAGTTTGCCACCCCGCCTGTCGTACTCGCAGGATTACATGGGTTTTTATAATGGTAAGTTCAATCCTACCATGATCTCCAAACCCGTTGACCAGCAATGGGTAAATCTTTTTCAATCGTATGGTTTTGGCGATCGCAGCCCAGCCTGGCAATATTCCCAAATGGGCATGCTGCAAAAACTAACCTACCCTACAGGCGGGTACGACCAGATCACCTACGAACCTCATCTTATTCTCAGCGATAATAGATTTCCACCGGATGAAATTAAACCCAATGCCTATTTAAGATTTGACGGGGAAGGTGGTGATATATTTAAGAGAAGTAGCGAAGATCAGTATTCGAATGTGGTCGTTGTAAACAATGACCACATCGGCTCGGTATCGGTTATCTGCCATCCTAAGGACGGAATAGAAGTGTATCCGGAGGATTCAAAATATTACTACATAAAATTTGTGTTACTGGAGGATGGTAATGCAATAATAGATGAACGTGTTGATTTAAATGTTCCTTTTTTAAAGGAAGATGTTCAATTGAAAGCCGGAAAAAGTTATCAGTTCAGGATTACTCATTTCAGCCAGGTTAATTCCCATTCAGAGTTACATTATTACGATGCTCCGGTAATAATTAACAGGGAGATCCCTGGTGTCAGGGTTAAAAAGATCGTTTCAGTTAATAATGTTGGTCCTGCAACGGAGAAAAACTTTTTTTATACAACCCTGGGAGAACCTACTAAGTCCTGTGGGATTGCCTATAATCAATTCCCTTATAACAAGACCAATTATACAAACCATGTGCTGGTTTCTGGTGGTGGTTTGGGCTCCTGTGTTTATAATGAATGCAGTTATGTACGATTTAACTCGGGAAGTTTTTATGATCTCTTTTCTTACGATGGGAAGCATATTTATTATCCAACCGTATTGGAATCGGATAAAGCTGATCTTTCCAATGGCTTGATCGAACATCAATATTGGGTTGAACAGGATGTTAATGCCAATTTGATATCGGGCGACCAGATCATGAATGGCCCTTTGTCCAATACGAGTGTTGGCATAAATGGTAAGGAGGCCCTCACCAATTATTATAAAATGATCAATGGTAACCGGGTTTTAATTAAGCAGGTAAATAACAACTGGATATACGATCCACGCCTGCGCCGTTCCAAAACCTTTTTTTCTTTAGTGGCTACAGGTGCGGGCGCTAGTTTATGCTCCTCCTGTAATTCCACCACGGGAAGTTTGTCCGATTTTCAAAATGTAACCTGTTTAAGTTATGAATTTCGTTCAGAATGGGTGTACAATGATAAGATCACTACCAAAGAGTTTGATGAAAATGGGAACCTGTCACTTACCACCATTCAGGAGAATAAATATGATAACACCATGCACCAGTTGCCTACCCAGGTGACTACCTATACCAGTAAAGGTGGTACGCTGACAAAAATGGCAAAATATCCGCAGGATGTGATCAATGAGAATCCCACCCATTTGAACAATGCGGGCGCCACTGTCGCCGACTGGGAGGGCATCAACAGCCTCGTAAACAAAAATATGATCGATGTGCCTGTGGAACAAATAACCATCAGGGATGGTAAACAAACAGAGGATCTGGTGAATTTGTACAGGGTGAACCCCGCTAATGGAGTTCCTCATCTGGCAACGGTAAATATCAGTAAGTTAAATTATCCCTTTGAAAAGCGTTATGAAGTATTGAATTATAATGCTGCAGGGAATATACTGGAACAAAGAAAAGCAGCCGGGGAAACAAATTCATATATCTGGGATTATCAAAATCGTTACCCGGTCGCCGAAGCGGTCAATGCTTCCACTGCTGAGATTGCCTACACCGGTTTTGAAAGTGATGGCACGGGTGGCTGGGCGGTTTCCGGCAGCCAACGGAATACATCCGGCAGTATTACGGGCAATAAAAGTTACGATTTGTCAAATGGGGCCATCACCAAAAGCGGCCTTGATCAGAATGCTACCTATATTGTTTCGTACTGGAATACCCAGAACGCAGCTTTTAATATTTCTGGTACACAAGTAAATGTTGTGCGGGGAAAAACAATAAACGGCTGGACGTATTTCGAGCATAAGGTTTCTGGCGTAACACAGGTTGTTATTCCGGGTAATGGTGGATTAATAGATGAATTAAGGCTTTATCCGGCAGGGTCATTAATGACTACCTATGCCTACGCGCCCATGATCGGCATGACCAGCCAATGTGATGGCCGTAATAAGATCACAAATTACGAGTACGATGGATTAAACCGGTTGTTGCGCGTGCGGGATGAGGATAAGAATATTCTAAAACAATATGACTATCAATACCAGATTTATCCAACCAGGGTTCCTTTATGGCAACGCACCGGTGCAACGCGTTGTACACCTTGCAGTGATAACATTCATACTACCTATTGTATGCAGGCAGAGGAAAAAGATGGAAATCCCAATAGCCCTTTATATAATACTACCCAGTGGGTGAATGTGCCAGGTGGTAATTGTACTCCGCAGCCCGACTGGCAAAATACAACTACTCCGGTGCGGTGTAAGAATACGAATGGGATTAACAGTGGGGAGCAGGAACAGGAACAGGAAGATAAGAACCCCTGTTCAAATCAAGGTAAACGCTGGATAGTAATAGCTACCAATACAACCGCTTGCCCCGTATGTAATACCGGAAATTGCTATGGGATTGATCACAAATGCATAAATAATCAATGTGAAGTTGGTAGAAAGGTGTATTACGAAAAAATACAGATAGATGTACATGTGTGGCAATGTTATTATGGCTATGAATTCAGTGATGGTACAACATCAGGGGCATTGGAGGAAATAACTACTTCGCCGCTCGGATGTCCAATTGTCAATTAAATGATTTTATGAAATATATTCTTATTGCATTCTTCTTTATTGTAAGTAGCAGGAAAACGTTCGCGCAATCGGATGTTGGTGAACAACGGTCTCAAAAAATAGCCAGGCGGATGATGGATACGCTTGGTCTTACCACCCAACAACGGGATAGTATCTATATCATCAATATGCGCATCCATACGCGGAAAATGCAGTATTGGAAGCAATATGCCAACAGTGAGGGCGACCCGATCACTTATTTTCTGCAAATAACAGAAAATACAAGGGACTCATTATATCGTGCGGTATTGACACCGGATCAGATGATCCTTTATCGCCGCAAAAAGCTAAACCTGTTATTTAATAACTAACATTATCCTAATAAATATGACCAGGTTAACAACCAGGCTGACTGTTTATATAGCTTTTATATTGTGGTCTGTGGGCGCCTGTGCGCAACAACCCCAGCCCCTTCAGGATATCTATAGCGCAGGGATGAAAGCGAACTATGTTCGAAGCTGGGAGGCTAACGCCCCGGAAACTGATCCCGGAACTTTGGTTGCAAGACCGCTAAAAGCCGTGAAACAAACGACTCAATATGTTGACGGATTAGGCCGGCCCCTGCAATCGGTATTAAAACAGGGTTCTTTATCAAGTGCAAATGGCAACAATCCTGTTGATCTGATAAGCCCTGTAAAGTATGATGAATTGGGCAGGGAGGTGTATAAGTACCTGCCCTTTGCGGCTAATAATACCAGTGGTTTGAATTCCATAAACGATGGATTGTTCAAATTGGATCCCTATCAGCAACAGGCAGCTTTTGGAGCGGTCCAATACCCGGGCGAAACCTTTTACTATGGACAAATTAATTATGAAAGCTCTCCGTTTAACCGCATAACGGAGTCGTTTGCGCCAGGTGATAGTTGGACTGGCACTTACGCCCAGACCAATGAAAATGACCGCCGGTCAGTAAAAGCAAAGTATTTTTTGAACACCTCAACGGATGAAGTAAGGATCTGGACAATAACAGACGTACTCAACGATTTTGGCGCCATTGGCACCAATGGTGTGTATGCTGCCGGGGAATTGTATAAAAGCATAACAGTCGACGAACAAGGTAAACAGGTTATTGAATTTAAAGATAAGGAAGGCCTGGTGGTCCTTAAAAAAGTGCAGCATACAGCCCTGGCCGATGATGGCAGTGGGAGCGGGCATACCAATTGGTTATGCACCTATTATATCTATGATGATGGGAACCTTTTAAGGGCCGTAATACAGCCGCAAGGTGTTGTGTTGTTAATGCAAAATGGCTGGAACATAACGTCGTTGAATGGAGATATCTTAAAGGAGCAATGTTTTCGCTATGAGTATGACCAGCGCGATCGGCTGACCATGAAACAGGTGCCCGGAGCGAAACCCGTGCAAATGATCTACGATGTAAGGGACCGGCTGGTATTTACCCAGGATGCTAATTTGAAAAAGAATGACCAATGGCTCACTACCCTGTACGACGGCTTGAACCGGCCTGTAATTACAGGGCTTATAGTTTATACAGGAACAGCTGTCGCATTGCAGGCATTGGTTAACACACCAGCGAATACAGGTGGCGGAACTACTCCCGCCCTGGTGAACGACCTGGTATTGCCGAATGCCGGTGAACCATCCCCGGTTAGTGGTGATAAACAGGCCATCAACAGTATTGCCCTGGTGGATGGTTTTGAAGCCGGCCCTCAATTCAGTGCTCAGATATTATTTTCAGGACAAACGGGTGGTTCTTCTCCCGGCACCATGATCGATGGAACGTTAATAAACAACGATCCCATTCCTGCCGGCGCTGCATTTACCCTGCTTACCCATACCTATTATGATAATTATGATGGTATTTATACCAATTTTTCAACAACAGATCTGGTACATGGGTATGAACCTTACCTGGACGCAGGTGCATCGGACTTTCCGGACCCTGTAACGCAGGGTGCTTCATTGACCGGGTTGGTCACGTGGACAAAAGTAAAAGTGTTAGGCGAAGACAAATACATAACATCCTGCAATTTATATGATGAAAAGGGAAGGGTGATACAGGTACAAACGATGAATTATACCGGGGCAATGGATATTGTCACGAACCAGTTTAGTTTTTCGGGTCAGTTGCTGCGGAGTCATATAAAACATCAGAAAAGCGGCGGTGATGGAGAACACTACGACCTGGCAACAAAGTACAGTTATGATGATCTCGGAAGAATAATGGCCGTAGAAAAGAACCTGAATAATACAGGCTGGAAGGCGGTTGCAACAATGGCCTACAATGCGTTGGGACAAGTGATAACCAAAAAACTATCGCCGGCATTTAATAACAACGCCGGCATAGAAACGTTGACCTATGATTACAATATAAGAGGTTGGATGCTGGGCGCCAACCGGGATTATGCCAAAAGCACTTCGAATACTACGCATTATTTTGGTTTTGATCTGGGGTATGATAAGCCAGCCATCGGCTCATTGGGTAATTATGCCGCCGCTCAATATAGTGGGAACATTGCGGGTACGGTATGGAAAAGCAAAGGCGACGGGCAGGTAAGAAAATACGATTTTACCTATGATAATGTGAACCGGCTAACCGGCGCCAATTTCACGCAATTCAACTCAGGCTTCAATGTAAATGCAGGAATCGATTTTTCTGTATCGAACCTGACCTATGATGCCAATGGCAATATACTTACCCAAACACAAAAGGGTTTAAAAGTATCCAGCAGCGATTATATCGATCAGTTGCATTATACCTATCTGCCGAACTCGAATAGATTGCAAAATGTAGTTGATGATAAGAATGATGCACAAACGAAATTGGGCGATTTCAGGACTTCTCAGGACTATATCAATATATTGGGCGGAACTAAAACAGCAGCGGCTACTGATTACGATTATGATCCCAATGGTAACCTCACGGTTGATCAGAATAAAGACATTACGGCTATTACGTATAATCACCTGAACCTTCCTCAAACCATTACTATAAAAAATAAGGGAAGTATAGATTATACTTACGATGCTACTGGTAATAAATTAAAGAAAACGGTACACGAAACAGGCAAGCCCGATAAAACTACACTCTATCTGTTCGGTACTTATGAAAATGATGTGTTGCAGTTTTTACCACAGGAAGAAGGAAGAATACGGCCTGTACGTGACGAAAACGGGAACTTCGTTTCCTTTACCTGGGATTACTTTTTAAAAGACCATCTGGATAATGTCCGGATGGTATTAACCGAACAAAAAGATCAACATAATTATATCGCCACCATGGAAAGCGGCGCCCGTACCCAGGAGAATCAGTTATTCGATAACCTGGATGTAAGCCAGTATCCGGCCAGTACTGCAGGTTTTCCGGGCGGCGGAGCAGAAGATTCAAATGAAACGGTAGCATATGTGAATGGTAACATTCAAAAGAAAGGACCAGGTATTGTACTGAAAGTAATGGCAGGCGATGTGGTGGATATCGGGGTAAGATCGTTGTATCATGATAATCCGGGGACAAAGCCAACTGTTGACCTATTCAATGATATCCTTGCTTCCCTGGCAGGTGGAATTGTGTCGACTTCGGGAGTGGCAAAGGGAACCTTGGCCGATTTAAGTGATCCGGTTAACAGTCCGCTGAAGGGTGCATTGACAGGTTTCCGCCAGGATAATAATAACGACATCCTCAATAAACCTAAAGCCTACCTGAACTGGATATTGGTTGATGAGCAATTCGGGTATGTAAACACCTTTCCGCAAAGTGGCGCTAAGCCAGTAGGTGCAGCCGAGACGGTTAATCCGCTGGTTCAAAGTGGTATTGACATCACTAAGAACGGATATTTGTATATTTACGTGAGCAATGAAACGGAAAATTGGGATGTGTTCTTTGATGACCTGTCGGTAACTCATCATACAGGGCCATTACTCGAGGAAACGCATTATTATCCGTTTGGACTGACGATGGCGGGGATAAGTTCGAAGGCGTTAATGCCAAATTATGCTGAAAACAAGAAACAGTTTAACGGAATAGAACATACTACTGATTTAGATATTAACCAATATGATGCTTTCTATAGAACGCTTGATCCACAGATCGGAAGATTTTTACAAATAGATCCTAAAATAGAAAGTGCAGAAGCGTGGTCTCCATATACAGCTATGTTGAATAATCCCATACTTCATGCAGACCCATTAGGAGATTCTAGTGTTCCCTGGCCTGCAAGAGTAGCTAATGCTGTCGGTAACACTGCAAAGGGGTTTTCCTTTGGATTAAATCAGCGTTTTCAACTTGAACCACCGATAACTTCTACAGTTACAGGAATAAGAGATATGATGGGTTCCATTAATAAGTCTGGAAAAATACGTGCTCAGTCTGTAATTAGAGTAGATGGACCGCATGTGGGAATGACGGAACCGCATTTAAATATTAATCCGAAAGTAACGGGAGTTCCTGATCCTCACATTAAACTTACACCTGGTCAGTTTGGCGCTTTAAAAACAACAGGTCAGGTATTGGAAGGGATAAATAAAGTAGCGGTACCATTAGCCCTTGCCGCCGACGGGATGCAGTTAGGAAATGCAATAGCAAAGGACGTTGATGAACACAAATCAGGCGATAATACTATTGTTGCATCGTCTAAGATTGCTGGTGGATGGACTGGAGCATGGTTAGGGGCTAAAGGAGGGGGAGCGATCGGTGCAGGCTTCGGCTCTTTTGGTGGTCCTGTAGGTACTGCGGTTGGCGGTTTTTTCGGAGCAATTATTGGTGGTATAGGAGGTTCCTTTATAGGTTCGAGTGCCGGGGAGGCAGCCGGACAAAAAATTGTAGAACTTAAAAATGAATAAGGATGGATATTAGAATTAATAATGTAACAATAACAAAAATTGATACTTCTTATAACAGTTTGGAAGAATTGGCTACGATTGAAAAACTTTATTTTAATATATTATGTAAAATTTTTTTAAATAGACCAGTGATTGTTTTGACGATTGCACCTCAAGAAAATTATTCGATAGGTTATGATTTTAGTTCGGTTTCTGAATTCAAGTTGGGTAAAACCAAATACCTCATTAACCAGATTGATTTCTGTCCTTCTTCAATACTTCAGGATATTAGCGAATCGGAAGAATTTGCACGAGGCTTATTGCTTTTGTTTACCGATGGAAATATTTTATCGGAAAATATTGACGAGATTATTAAATACGTTCATAACAATCTCGGCCTTGAAAATTTAACATATGAAATTGCACGCTGCGAAAATGATGGAAGAATTTTGTGCCTGTATAATTCGAAAATCTCAAATACTGAATTACAAACTGTAATTAACTCTACTTTGTCAAATTTAGATCTTTGAATTTTTTAGGGTCGAAATGCTCCGAAATGGCGCAAGCGTCCGCTTGTGCTTTCCGCTTCTTAGGTCGTTATTCGGATAAAAAAGTCAACGGTCCGTAATATTCTTATTGTACTGGTTGCGAGCGCGTCATTTAACGGACCGGGTTTGTAAAATATGAATCATGTATCATTTAATTAAAATATTAGCTAAAATCGAATTGCTTTCGGGGGAAAATACCCGAAATAAACCTATCGTAAATGGTTATAGACCTCTTTTCAATTTTAAAGATGAAAAAACAAAAATTTCAGGTCGAATTGATTTAATTGAAATGCCCTTATTCGAACCGGGAATGAAAGTATTGTTCAAATAACCTTTATTAAGGGAATGATAAATGATAGCCAATTTACTGCTGGGGAGCAATTTACCTTTGATGAAGGAATACATGTTTTAGGAAGTGGTGAAATTATTAAAGTAATAGGGGAGTTCCCTTCTTTCTAATTGTTGTTAGAATTAAAACAGTTTAAAAGCCGCAGCACCCGCTGCGGCTCATTAATCACTTATGAGAGCCAGATTTTAAATAAATTCTAGTTGTTCGATCCTTTTTTCTTTAATATTAAAAGCCCAATCTCACTTATAATTCCTCCCCTTCGGAAACATACTCAACTGTTCCTGGCCATCTCCCTTCGTTGTCTTTTCCTGCTTCGCTTCCCAGAAAAGCTTCGAGAAATTATAACATCGTTCAACGATCACATGGATGATGCCGTCCTGTTTTTGTAGTTTTCCTTCTACCATGATCAGTTTCGATAAGGCAATTTCTTTCCGATATTCTTTGAACAGGTTTTGAAAGAAGATCACATTGGTGGTACCCGTTTCGTCTTCAATGGTCATAAAGCAAACGCCCTTGGCTGTTCCTGGTCTTTGTTTCACTAATACCAATCCAGCCACTCTCACTATATTGCCGTCAATGCCTTTTTCAAGGTCGGCGGAGGATGATACATGAAGCTGCTTCAGCTTCTCCCGTACAAAACTCACCGGATGTTCTTTAATAGAAAGCGCAGTGGCCTGATAATCCTGCAGCACATGCTCGAAGGGTGACATTTCCGGTAAAATAACAGGATGCTGCTCATTGTTCGATTGATTAGAAAATATACCGGTAGGGGAGTCTTTTGTTGATACTTCCCAAAGCGCTTGTCTGCGGGCCAAATCCAAAGACCTGAATGCATCTGCATCGGCCAGCTTTTCCAGGGTGGTGTCAGAAATGCCTATTGTCCGCAATTCATTGATGCTGGTATATTGTTTTGTTCTATGGGTTAATAGCGTCTGTGTGTCCTGTTCCTTCATTCCCCTTATATGGCGGAAGCCAAGCCGAAGCACATGATACTTGCCTGATTTTTCTTCCAGTGTATTATCCCAATGGGAGTAGTTAACGTCGACTGGCTTTACTTCCACCCCGTGTTTTTGTGCATCGATAACCAGCTGTGCGGGTTGATAAAAACCCATCGGTAAACTGTTCAGGATGGCACAGGCAAACACATCGGGATAATGGCATTTAAGCCAGGAGGAAATGTACACCAGGTGTGCAAAGCTGGCTGCATGGCTTTCCGGGAACCCATAGCTACCGAAACCTTCCAGTTGTTTAAAAACCCGTTCAGCATACTCCGTTGTATAGCCGTTATTCACCATTCCTTTAATAAGCTTCTCTTTAAAATGAGAAACCATTCCGGGATTTTTAAACGTTGCCATACTCTTTCTCAGCAGATCAGCTTCTGTAGGGGTAAAGCCTGCTGCTACAATGGCTATTTTCATGGCTTGTTCCTGGAACAGGGGAACGCCCAGGGTGCGTTTCAGAATATCTTCCAGTTCTTTTGATGGATATTCCACCGGTTCTTCACCGTTCCGACGACGTAGATAGGGATGCACCATGTCGCCCTGGATGGGGCCGGGCCGCACGATGGCCACCTCGATAACCAGGTCATAGAAACAGCGGGGCTTTAGTCTTGGCAGCATGGATTGTTGTGCCCGCGATTCTATTTGGAAAACGCCAATGGTGTCTGCGGCACTGATCATGTCGTATACCGCCGCATCGTCTTGTGGGATATTCGCCAACGTTAAATGGAGACCATATTTTTCTTTGGCCAAATCGTACGCCTTGCGAATACAGGTGAGCATACCCAGCGCCAACACATCCACTTTAAGCCATCCTAAAACGTCAATATCGTCTTTGTTCCATTCTATACAGGTGCGGTTCTCCATCCTTGCATTCAGGATCGGGACCAGGTCTGAAAGCTTTCCTCTCGTCATAACAAAACCACCGGTGTGTTGGCCCAACTGACGGGGGAAATTAACGTACTGCCGGGTAAGGTCTAATACTTTTTGCAGGTGTTTGTCCCGTACATCGAATCCTTCTTCCGTAATCCGGGTTACATCCATCGGCTGCTCGGAATATGCACCCAACGAACCTACGGAACTGGCAAGCCGGTTGATAGCATCCATAGAAAGTCCCATTGCTTTTGCTACATCCCTGATGGCCCCCTTTGAATGTTGCTGGGTAACGGTGGCGACTATAGCCGCCCGGTCACGGCCATACTTGTTATAGATATACTGAATCACCTCTTCGCGCCTCGAGTGTTCGAAATCTACGTCTATGTCTGGTGGTTCGTTGCGCGCAGCTGATAAGAAGCGCTCAAACAGGAGATCAAATTTTGTAGGGTCAACCGAAGTAATACCAAGACAAAAACAAACGGTGGAATTCGCGGCAGAGCCTCTTCCCTGACAAAGGATGCCCTGTTGGCGGGCAAAACGTACGATGTCATATACAGTAAGGAAATAGGAGGCATAATTCATTTCCTCAATGAAACGAAGTTCATGGTTGATGTTGTCAATGATCTTTTGAGGTATAATGTTACCATAATATTCTTTGGCACCTTCCCAGGCTAAAATGGTCAACTCTTCCAGCGGACTACGGCCTTCAGTAAAGATCTCATCCGGGTACTCATATTTCAATTCATCGAGGGAAAACGTACAGGCTTCTGCAATCTCCTGCGTGTATTTGATGGCACCGGGATAGTGCCGGAACAACCGGTTCATCTCCTGGGCAGGTTTCAAAAATCTTTCTGCATTGGCATGAAGCCGGAAACCCGCATTATAGATGGTACATTTTTCACGCACACAGGTCAGCACGTCCTGCAATTGCCGTCTGGTTGAAATATGATAATGCACGTCGTTGGTGGCTACCATCGGGATGCGATAGCGGGTAGACAATTCTGCCAGTCGGAAAAGCTGTTTTTGATCATCACCGCCATACCTTTTTGAAGCGGCGAGGTAAAGATGGCTGCCAAACGCTTCCCGATATTCTTCTAACGTATTTATGTAAAGATTGTCAAAGGCAAATGCTTCGTTCAAATGGTCTGGCGGTATGGAGATAAACCGGAGACCTTTTGAGTGGCTGTACACATCTTCCTTGTTCAAAAAGCATTCGCCTTTTTCTGCCCGGGTATTACCTAAAGTAAGTAAGCTGGTTAACAGCGCATAAGCTTCTTTGTTGGTTGGGTAGGCCAGTAAGCTCGGCCCATCCAGCAAATCTAACCGGCAGCCTGTAATGATCCTTATTCCATGTTCTTTGGCTGCGCTGTATGCGCGAACGACGCCGGCTAAGGTATTCCGGTCGGTAATACCAATTGCTTTATAACCGAGCTTTGTTGCGTGCTCTACCAATTCATGCGGATGCGATGCGCCCCGCAAAAACGAAAAATTGGTGGTAACCTGTAGTTCAGTGTATTCCATAAAATATGCTTTCAAGCAAAAAAGCCATGTAGGAACCAATGCGGTTTCTTTTCTTCATTATAGTGACCGGCACGAAACAACCAGTACCGGCAACCCTGTTCGTCTTCAATGGTGTAATAATCCCGATGTTCGCCCTCCGCAAGCCACCATTCCTGTTCAATACGCTCGGGACCGTCTGCTTTAACTACTTTATGCAACTGTCCCTTATACCTGAAATTCAGCGGAGGATAGTCGGGGATGGGGGCCGTTACTTCAATTTTTTCCGGTCTTTCCAGCAAGAGTATGGGCCGTGGTTTGTTGGTTGGCCATTGGGTGGTTGGTTGTTCGGAAAGTGATGTTGCTTTTTTAAAGGAACGTTCGGGTAAATGATGTTCGTCGGGCAGGTAGCGTTGAATAGCGTCCGGGTTGATCTTTCCTGTTAACCGGTCAATCAATTCAGCAATGGGCTGATCATTTAATGCCGCGCTTTCTTTCCAGAATTGTTCCTGTGCAGGTGTATAATCTTCCACCCGGGTAACTTCCAGTAAAAAAAGTTCAATACCCAAATCAGGTTCAAATGCAGGCAGTTTCATTTCAAAAAGATGAAACAAATGATTGACGTTGCAGGATGCGCGGCTGGTACTGATCTGGATGTCTGCTATTTTGCCATCCAGGCGATGTCCTTTAAAACAAGCGGTACGCAATCCTTTCCCTTCTTTTTGCATGCGCTCACATAATTGTTCCAGCAGGGTGCGTAACGCAATTTCAATTCCTGCAACGCGGGCAATAGGCTCTATACAGGGCAGACGCACCTGGTAAGGTTCCGGCGGGATGATAGGTTCAATAAATTCGTGTTCTCTTCCTACTATTTGGTTTATGCGTTGAAGCAGGAGGGGCCCAAACCGGCGTCTCAATGAAGCAGCAGGAATAGTCACTAAATGTTTGATCTGGTTCAACCCCAGTTTATGTAACCGGGCTATGGTATTTTCATCCAGTCGCAATGCTTCGGGCGGTAAAGCAAGGAGGGTTTCCAGGTGATTGTCTTTTTCAACCACCCTTTCTTTTCCAAAGCGGGTAATAGCCCAGGCGGCGCCAATGGTATCGGCCATGGCCGCTTTTGCAAAATAACCTCTTGTTGCCAATCGCTTAATAATATCCAATACATACTCTTCTTCGCTGCCCCATAAATGGGAACAGCCGCTCGCATCCAATATAAGACCACCCGGCGGATCTATGGCTACTATAGGCGTAAAACGGATACACCATTCAGCTATTCGTTGCAGCAGCTGACCGGTAAGGTCTGGCTTATCATCAAAATATTGCAGGGTAGGGCATATAGCCCTTGCATCGGCCAATACCATTCCTTCGCGAATCAGTAATTTTTGCGCATCGGAATTGGCTGCAGTGATCATCATTCTGCCATGCGAAGGTGCCGATAAAACAAATGCATTGTTTTTCAATGCAGGATGTTGGCGCTCAAACCAATCCGTAGCCAGGTACGGAAACCATATTGCCACATATCTTTTCTCCATCTCATACTATTTTCCGTATTGGGACTTTTATTTCAAAACTATATTTTGGCGTAACTTGGAACCTGCCTGATTGCCATTGCATTTCCCAACGGCCGGGTTTGCCGTTTCGCACCTTTAATAATTGTACATCCCATTTGGGAAAGCCTACGCCTGGTAAACCTGCTGTATCGTCACCTGGCAAGGGGGCTATCTGCCAGCGGGTGACGCAGGAAGTCATTATATTTCTGGGGTTTTGACGAATTAAAAACCCGGTTACTTTGCTGTGTTCAACCGCCAGTTGAAATCTCCTGCTTTCTGTAAGACTGATCTCGTTTATTTGACCCACTACAGCACTTACCGAATCGCATTTAAGCGCTTCCTCCATCACAAACAACTTTTCCTTTTCATTTTTAAGGTGAATGAAAATGACTTTTTCGGGGTCCATGCCAAAATGTTTTAAGGCAGGAGGAAAGATCATTTTACCAGGGCTGATCCAAATGGTGGCGCCCTGTTGTTTTAATAAAGAGGATAAAATACCGCTAACAAACCCTGCAGAGGTAGAAACCGTTTCCGGCCCAGTGCAAAAGAATTCATGAACAGCGCCAGTTGGGAAAACGCCATTCGGGAATGCTGATTTAAGCTGTTCCAGGCCATGCCAGTTGGTGATTTGCGTAGTGGCCGGCTTAAAACCTTGAAGCAAGAGAATATCCTGCTGCAATCGCGCAAAAGTATCCTGATTTGCAGCCATGACTATTGGTTGAATTTGCTAATGTTTCTGGCTGCAAGTTACTAAATATATTAGTAATAGGGGCATTTTACACATATTCTTCAAAAATCCCCTCCCGGGAGGAGGCAAGGATTGAGTTATTTACCAGTCTGCCTTATGTTCCAGTAGTTTGGGTTCGATGTGGCGTTTTATGTAAGTATATTTATGTACATTTTTAAAATCTACAATAAGTGTGTCTCCGTTAAATATAAATTCTTGAATTTGTTTACCTAATTGCCAGCTATTTGGTCCGACTTGAGTAAATTCATCTCCTAGTATTTTATTTTTCTTCTTATAAAGTACCCCCCTCCAACCAGTATAAGCGGGGTCAAAAAACTGGGATGTTAATTCGGGTTTTTTTCTGTCGAGGTGAAAGAGACTAAAACAACCGTTTCCATAAAATCTATAAACTCCATAAATAGTATTTACATCTTTATAATTGAATCTTGCTAAAACATCCGGTTGCTTTTCAAATCCTACATAAAAGTTGTCATTATATAGTTCATAAATAACGGTGGTATCAACCTGAGTTAAAATTGATTTGTCAAAATAAACCCTGTTCTTAAATACTTTGGGATTTACAGGCGCTTTAGAATAACCATCTTTAAGAATTGTTGTCCTGGCACAACTCATCAAAATAAACAGGGCCGGTATTATCGACAGTTTTTTCAATCTCATCCCGCCAAACTACAAAAAGTTATTGTCTGCTTAAAGTCCGGTATTCAGAAAAATATCGATACACTTTTTGCGGCCAGATTTTCCCATTCTGATTCCAATACCTGCACTTCCTTCACTCCGGCCAACAGCGGTTAAATACGGGTTGTGGAATCTACTCTAATCAAAAAATTTTTGTAAGTAAATAAAAAGTTAATAATATATTTGTACGGTAGTATAGGATAGTATAGTACAGTCGGGGTGCGGACTATTCGTGAATGGGTCTGATGAATAGGGGCAATGGTGCTTTCACGACGTTAACTCCAATCTTTTTCTTATTGCATTTTTTTGTGTTGTTTTCTCAGCACAGGGCATAATATGTCTGCTTCTGTGACAGGTATTCTATTGCCGAAGCAGTCTGTTTATAAATTAAGGTTACTTATTTCTTTTATTCATTTCAAATGCTTGCACTGTATGAAAAGTACAAATGATTGCCGCATACGCCAGTCTTCCTTTGAATGGTACCCGAAACTTTTCCATTCTTTTTTATTCATTTTCCTATTCGCTGCAACCGGCAGCTTTGCACAAGATCCTCCTGCTGTTACCCTCTCCGGAACGGTAACTGCTTCCGGGAAACCGCTGGAAGGGGCCAGCGTGGTTACCAGCACACACAAAAGTACCGCTGTTAGTACCGACAAAAACGGAAAGTTTGTTTTACATGTACCAACAGGTACAGTAATTACTATTTCCTATATCGGCTATCAATCGCAGCAGATTGTTGCGCCTGATGCCGATCAAACAATTAATGTGGCAATGCAGGCGACTGCGGTGCAAAATGAAGATGTGGTAGTGGTGGGGTACCGCACCCAAAGCAAACACAAAAACATCTCCTCTGTGGTCACTGTTTCGGGCGATGATCTTACCAAACGGGTGGCTACAGATCCCGCTGCTTTATTGCAGGGACAATTGCCAGGGTTATCGGTTACCCAAAACTCAGCCGAACCCGGTAACGAAAACCTGCAGCTCTTAATAAGAGGGGTGGGCACGTTCAGCGGCGCAGGTACCAATCCGCTGGTTATTGTAGATGGGATACCGGGTAGTTTATCTGCCATCAATGCCAATGACATTGAATCGGTGAGCGTATTGAAAGATGCCGCCTCGGCAGCTATCTATGGTTCACGCGGCGCCAATGGGGTAATTGTAATTAAAACAAAAAAGGGCAAGGGAGGTGGTTTTTCGCTTTCCTATAATTATAATGTTGGTATCTCTAACCCAACAAGACTCCCAAAGCTGGTCACCAATTCAGCAACCTATATGGAGCTGTTGAATGAAGCAGCTGCCAATTCAGGACAAGCGGCTGTTTATACCCAACAGCAGATCGATTTGTATAAGAACGCGACCGACCGGCAGAAATATCCCAACCACAACTGGCTGGATGATATGTTCTCAACAGCGGTGGTACAAAACCATTACCTGAACCTGAGCGGTGGCAAAGAAGGTACCACTTATAGTGTAGGTTTGGGATATACCAGCCAGCCAGGTACCATGCTGGGTTTTGATTATAAAAAGTATACGCTTAGCATGGGATTGAACAGCCGCGTCAACAAAAGAGTGACGCTGGGTGCCAATATGCAATTCCGTTATGGCAACCGTACCTATCCTTTCAATAACAGTACCGACCTGTATATTGCTACCTTGTCGCAGTCGCCATTATACCCGGCCCGTACCCAGGATGGCTTGTGGATCTATAAAGCCTATTCAACAGAAATGGGTAATAAAAATCCGGTGCTGACAGCTACTATGGCGCAAACGAAAAATCCGGATTACTATGGCCAGGGCAACCTGTCGCTCGATGTGGATATTACCAAAGACCTGAAATGGGAAAACCGCGCCGGTGTTTTCTTCGATTACAATAAGTCCAGCACCTTTGTGCCTACGGTCCCTGTATATTATTTCAATGATCTGTCACCGGCTGGTAATTACAACCCGGGCAGCACCTTGGGTTACTCTCAGGGCAGCAATGATGAAATTCATACAACGCTGTATAGCCAGTTGAATTATCAGAAGCATCTGGGCGAGCATAGTATCAGTTTACTGGCCGGCGCACAGGAAGAAGTGGATAATTACACGTATCAAAATGCGGCCAGAACAGGTTATCCTACCAATTACCTGACCGAATTAAATGCCGGTTCTGCCAATGGACAAACAAACAGTGGTTCTTCTTCCATCTGGGCCATCCAAAGCTTTTATGGAAACGCCAACTACGACTTTGCCGATAAATACCTGTTCGGTGCCAGTGTGCGGTATGATGGAACTTCCCGTTTGCCTAAAAACAATCGTTGGGGTTTGTTCTATTCCTTCTCTGGTGGCTGGCGCGTATCGAAGGAAGCATTCCTGAGTGATGTAAGCTGGTTGAACGACCTTAAACTCCGCGGCTCCTGGGGTATTCTGGGTAATCAGAACATTGGTAATTATCCTTATCAGCCCATCCTGAGTCAAAACAATTATGCCTTTGCCGGTAATGTAAACACTGGTTTTGTTCCCAATACGCTGGTTGATCCGGCGCTTACCTGGGAAACAACCAGAAGTCTTGACCTGGGTTTTGATATGTCGGTACTGAACAACCGCCTGAGTTTTTCGGCCGACTATTTTAATAAATATACCTACGATATTTTACGGGGCTCGCAGGTGCCGCAGTGGCTTGGTTTGAATGCACCTACCATTAATGACGGCGCAGTAAGTAATAAAGGGTTTGAGTTTCAGGTGAAATACCAGGACAAGATCAACAAAGACATTTCTTATTTTGCGATGGCCAATTTTTCACAATACCGCAATAAGCTGGTATCGTTTGGGAAGGATGTAATAACCGGTCCGGATAACCAGCTGATCATGAGAAATGGAGAACCCATCAACTCTTTTTACCTGTATCAGATGGATGGCATTTTTCAAAGCCAGGATGAGATCAACAAATCGCCCGATCAATCTTCACTGGGTGGAGCACCCACGCCTGGGGATATCAAGTATAAAGACGTGACTGGTGATAATATTGTAAATGCCGATGACCGTAAGGTGGTAGCAGGCCAGTATCCGAACTTTCAGTATTCGTTCACCTTCGGAGGAAGTTATAAACGTTTTGATATAAGCGTGCAGTTGTATGGATCACAGGGAAACAAAGTGTATCTGTATAAATGGGGAACAGATCCTTTTGCACAGGGGGCACCGCCAACAACTGATTGGCTCGACCGGTGGACACCAACCAATCCATCCACCACCATGCCCAAATTGTACCTCGGCTTTTATGGCTATCCGAAAATCACCAACTATCAGTCAACTTTCCATTTATACGATGCGAGTTTCATGCGCATAAAAAATGTGCAGGTAAGTTATCATTTACCCATACAATTCATAAGCGGAGTAAAATCATTACGGTTGTACGCTACTGTTGACAACCTCGCCGTGTTCACGCCTTTAAAACAAGGCGCAGATCCCGAGAGGCTTAATTTAAGTTATAAACCTGATGCCTGGTATGGATTTGCCAATTATCCACAAAACAGGACCTTCACTTTTGGCGCTGCTGTAGAATTTTAAACCTGCAAAAAGAAAAACATGAATCGCAAGAAATATATTCCGTCCATTATATTGTTACTAACCATTACCGGTTTTTATTCCTGTAAAAAATTAGACCTTACGCCGCCCGATCAGTTATCTACAACCGTGTTCTGGACATCACCCGGCGATGCCGACCTGGCATTGAGTGGGTTGTACAACACTTTTTACAGCAATGCCGGCAGTGGGGTAGACCAGTTTGCCCCTATGTGGTGGGAGAACTTCAGTGATAATTCCTATAGCCAGCATAGCCTGGCAGGTGCACAGGAAGCGTCGGTAGCTGGATTGTCGCCTACCAGCAATGGTTTCCCCAATACTACCTATTACAATTGTTATCGGGCTATTGCCGCAGTGAATACTTTTTTGGTGAATGTAAACAAAGTACTGTCGGGCGATAAGTTGAATCAGTATCGTGGGGAAGCGTACTTCATCAGGGGTTTTAATTATTACTACCTGGCTATGACCTATGGCAATGTGCCCCTCGTGCTGGAGGATCCGTTTACGATAGACTATAAAAGCACAAAGGCAAAAAGCCCCCGGGCTGAGATCTTGAAACAGGTGGAACTGGATTGGGATTCAGCGATCGCTTATTTGCCAGATGTGAAATACACCACCGGTCATGTAATAAAAGCGGCTGCAGAAGGGTATATGACGCGTTTGTTCTTATATGAAAAGAGATGGTCCGAAGCGGCAGCCATGGCCAAAAAGATCATCGATGCCGGACTGTTTTCATTGAACCCCGATTATGCCGGTAATTTTTACAAACCGGCGCAAACGTCAAGTCCTGAGATCCTATTTTCTATTCAATTCAAAGCACCGGCTGTACCACATGGCTATTCTTTGAACGTGTTGCTGATTGGTCCCGGCTGGAAGGATGTGCAGGGCACGCAGAGTATGATCGATGAATATGAAACCAATGACCCCAGGAAAACAATGACTTTCTTTTTCCCGGGTGATGGCGCCGCGCAAGGCTGGCCTTATCCCGGTACTACTGCAACACCGGGTGTAGCAGAGTGGGTAGATGGATTTTATCCCACTAAGAAGTTTATCGATCCGGCGGTTAAAAACCCCGTGCCCGGTTTGCTCGATGACCAGGACTATGTATTGCTGCGGTATGCGGATGTAAAACTTATGTATGCCGAAGCACAGAACGAAGCAGTAGGTGCAGATGCGAGTGTTTACCAGCAGGTGAATGATGTACGGGCCCGGCCTGGGGTGAATATGGCTGCATTGCCTGCGGCATTATCTCAGGATGCCATGCGTCAGCGGATCAGGCATGAGAGAAGGGTAGAGCTGGCGCTTGAAGGGCAGCGGTATTTTGATTTAAGAAGATGGGGCATCGCCAAACAAACGCTTAATGATTTTGTTCAAAACCCCAAGCATCCGGAATTGAAGACGATCTATAAAGATAATAATGAGTTCTGGCCATTGCCACAGCCGGAGATAGACCTGAATAAGCCTGCGCTTGTTCAGAATGATGGCTATTAGGTGTTACTGTAAAAATTAGTATAAGAGAGTCTCGTGAAAACGGGGCTCTTTTTTTTAATCATCGGTGGCAGTGATGTTATTGTTGTTAGAATCCAGCCGGCCCGACAGAAATTTACAGGAGTCTTCAAGTCATTGGATTTGAAGGCTCTTTTTGGTTTGAAGTATTCTTGTTTAAATAGACTTAATTACCGCCATTTTTGATTTTCGACTAGTTTTTCAATTAAAGAATAAAACTGTCGTAATCCCAAACTACCCTCTAACCCATAATCGTGGATTTCCTTTAAGGTTCCGTTATACTTAATTTCAATATTGATTGCCGGATTGTCCGTTGCATCAATAGAGTAGTCGGCTTTTAAAGAATCAGGATTTAGATAGCTTAACAAACTGATGAATTCATCGAAAGACTTTTGTCAATTTTAGTTTTCAGTAAGCCTTCATGCTTCATATATGCCTTAGCATTTAATGCTGCACTTCTGTTACTATCAACGGTAAGTTCATATATTGGGCAGGAACCAAAGCATCGCTCACTGCTAATCTTAATTCTTTCTAATTTTATTTCCTTTGGCTTACTATTATACTCGATGAAACCATTAAACTGGTATGTTATGGAATCCAGCATTTCAGCGAATTTTGGTTGATATCGGTTTTGATAACCATTTTGCTTTTTGATTATCAGGATTGGCATCGTGCCTGTTGTGTCTATTCTGACTAACCTGTTTTCCTTATGTTCTGTACCTACGTATTTCAATTCGAATTTGTCATTACCAGCATCAACGATTGCAAAAATTTTTCGATCATTTACAAGAAGATCTGTTGATCCATTGTTATCAATATCGATTTTCAAGAATCTGATATGCGACAGATCGGAAGGAATCGATTTTGGAAATACTGTAGTGTATCCTGAAAGCTCATCAACAAAATGCACTATCTCTGATTCAATTTTAAGCTCGTCTATTTTGTTTGCGACGGAAATCAATGAAATTGCCATGAATACTGCTAAAAAAATAGCTCTCATACATTATTTATAAATTATAAAACAACATTTGCATCTAACTGTGAAGTATGCCCAGATCCTGCAAATGCAAATATATCAACAAGAGGATGCAATAATCTCAACACTTGCATAATATCAGCCTGGCTCTTTTTTAATTTCTCTTAATAGAAATTCAGAAGACTAATCGGCCAAATCTCGGCTAAATATATTATATATTTAATTCTTTCGTAATGCACTGACTTCTTTGTTGTTTTGCACATAGACATTATCAAACTCTAATCCATCGCTATCTTTTAACACCAGAGAATATCCAGTTGGCTGATGAAAAAGGTCAGGGCTATATTCTGTCTTTACCTTAACTACTTTGAATTTCTTATTATATTCTTTATCCAAAAAGGTTTGAATTTCATTTTTGACAAGAAATGGAGGAGTAATGTAATAAATTCCAAAATGAATAAGGAGGAAATGTATAAGCATTACCGCTAGAAGATGCTTTAAAGCTTTCGTCATTTTACTGGACTTTTAATATTATTTCACGATTCCTTTCTTCAGATACGTATTAACGTAGCACAAAAGTCCTCTTGGCTAAGGCTTTAAAATCTTGTATCAGTAGGTTCGAACTTCGTCCAGTTGCCCGACTAACAAGTAGTCCCGACGGTTACCGTCGGGAATTTGTTTTTATGGTTTCGCCTCAATCTTAGGCGCAATAGCTTACATCCTAAACCTTATGAATCTACAACAGCTTCCTGGTTACATCTGTAGTCTGTACAATTTCTCCCTCTATTATCAAACAACCAGCCTTCTCCATCTTTGTAACTGTATCCTGCACCTCCGTTTCCGTTAATATACCGCTGTACTGCTGCACAATCGCCGCCAGGGAGGTTGAGCCATTACTAACAAAGTTCACAAACCGTAATACAGCATCATCCCGGTAAGTAAACCCATTCTTGAAATAGATCTTGAAACAATAATTCCCAGAAATGGCCTTGTCAACCATTTCAAGCGCCCACACTAATCCGTCAATTTTCGAATGCTCTTCGTTTAACCGCTCTATCAATTCATATTTATTTCCCTTGTATTCGACAGTATGTCGTTTTATATTACTTTTAAATTTTTCAGGAAAATCTGGAGGGAATTCAGCTGATTTATAAACTGCCACTTTTTCATCAAGTGCCTGTTCAATTTTTTCTTTTATAATCGAAATATCCAGCTCATCAATAGTAACGATATCAACTAGTCTTTTCTCCCGTCGGGATTGCACTGTGTCATCAATGAATGGGGCCATGGAAAATCCGTCTAAAAAACTACTATAACCTAAATGATTATACTCTTCATCTTTTACCATGAACAAATTAACGCCATCATCGTAAGGCTCGGCATTTTTTATTTTATTGTTGAATTCTCGCTTTAGATGACAACTATAACAAATTTCCTTTGACAAGTAAGGGCTATCGGTAGGGATGATCATCTTAGCACAATCAGCACATTGAATGGCTAAATGCCGTTGCTCCCAACCAGGGCAATTATTATCCGGTTCTTTATCAGATGGAAAATAAAAGATCAATCCATATTTTTCATTGGCCATCTTGCCCCATTCTTTTGCCAGTTCAGCCTCAGGCCAGGGTGGTACGGTTCCATTGAACAACCTAATGTCTCCGCCCAGACTAATTGTACCTAAATACCTAACTTCTTTTTTAATAGAAAAGAGTTTTTTTATTATTACATGTAAATTCAAATACAAATACCATCCAGATGTGTCGCCATCCCACAATGCTTCCAGTACTGTTGGTTCTCCGCCAGCCAGCTTGATGGCCTTATCAAGCGTTTCAAATGAGGTAATATTGATCATTGAAAAGAAATTGCTGTAAAATAGACATTTTACCAATATCAAAAAACCTAGGCGTGAGCGGTATGCAACAATGGTTTGGGGTTAGCGTACTTTCGCCTGACAATCTCCGCGAGCAGGATGTCTTGTAAATCGCGCAGTAATTCCAAAAAAAGATAGAGCCATTTATTCCATACGAATAATATGTTTAATTCTCTGAAATTCAACAAGACTTTTAAGGAGGCAGTTCGACATTTGTCCAGTCCACCCGACCGAATTGTTGCTGTGTCCGCCCGGAACCGAAGCCAAAGAAAATTTACTAATGCTGAAGTTAACAACTAAAAGCTAAATAGAATTCGGTCAAGCCCGATATTAGTTGATGTGAGGGTCTTTCCAATATTATGATTTTGATTATATCTGTTCAAAGTCGGGCAGTGGCCATGAACGATCAAAATAGGCTTCAGTGGGTTGGTACAAACGAAAATACGAAAACCAATTCCTGCCAGGCACGGTGGGAATCCAGTTTTTCTGGCCCTGCTGCACTGAGCTCGTGGTCGGGTGTATTGTGCCACTTGCCAAAGGCAGCGGTGCTATAGTAATGACCCTTCAATATCTCTGCAACACATGCTGCTTCCTTCGGCCATAGCGCATCATATCCCGGGAAGCCGGTAGCCATTTCCGAGATGACACCGTTGTGAACAGAATGATGATTTCTACCAGATAGCAATGCTGACCGGGATGGTGTGCACAAGGCGGTTGTATGAAAGCGATTATAGCGAAGTCCCTCATCTGCCAGCTTTTGAAGTGTGGGTGTGTTGGCTGGGCCTCCAAACGTACTTGTTTGACCGAAGCCAACATCATCAAGCAGGATCACCAGGATATTGGGCGCTCCCTTAGGCGGTGTGGGCAAAGAAATACTATCCGCTTCAGAGTCAGCATAGGTGTTGCCAATATGGCCATGGAACCCGGGAGTTGGTAACGGCAAAACATTTGACAGAGAGGATGCCCCCTGGTTCCTCTTACCATCTGTATTGCTTTTATCTTTATTTGCTTTCATGTTTACTTTTAAATAGTTAAATGATTATGTAGAAGCACAGGCGGGTTTTTCCTGTTCGGCTAATTCCGACCCGGGAGTTTCCTTCTATAAACTAAAGACACTATTCACAATTCCTTTTCCTCTTTATAAGCCGATAAATCTGCCCAAAAATAGAATTTAAAAGATGCTTGCTTGGCGAAACACCATGATGAGATGTGTCTATTAATCAAATGCTGGTACTCCCGATCCCTATCAACCGCCAATCAATAAAAATGTAAAATAGAATTCTGAACTTCTCCTTCCTGAAAACTGTTTAAGCCTTTGAATTTCCATCAAATTCTCTAAATAATGGTTCGAAATTTGTGCAGCCACCCCGACTAAATTGGCGGAGCAAAATCGCTGGTTGGTTGAAAAACAATTCCTTCGGAAAGGAACGAGTTACAAAGAAGCATGGCTGATCCCAAAAAAGTAGTTTACATTTGACTGTAATAAACACAATAAAATGTCCTATAGCCTAATAATGACCGCCATTGATAATGTGCCGGTAGATGTTGACAAACTTGAAAATTTTTGTTTAAATAATCCTTCTTACAACTTTGATAAATCGGGCACCTGGACAAATCTCTTTTATCCGGTAATACTATATAATACTTCTAAAGGGTGGAGCTATGTTTGTGGAGTAGATAAAAATAGAAGCTCTATAGACTGCGTAGGGCCGGATGATGCATTGTATGCGAATGTCTGTAAAATTGCAGATGAATTAAATTTATTTATTATTGGAGAAGAAAATGAGATTTATCATATTCCCAACCATGGTAATCCGGGCCGCCATCTCGATTTTAATAAAGCAAAGCATGTTTATGAACAACATGGCCTTGACCTGGCTGTAATAATTAATGAAGCTGCTGTTGAATAGTAATCACATATTTTACAATTAGATTACTGTTTCCATTATTAAATATATTCAGGCCAGTTCTGATTATGCCTGTCCGCTTCTGACACGATGCAGGCAAAATGATTAATGTTGTTCTTACTGGCACGTATACCCACCATCTACAGCAATCAATGCTCCTGTAATAAAAGAGCTATCATCCGATAAAAGGAAACGAACAGTCCTGGCAATTTCGTCGGGTCGGCCAATACGTCCTAGTGGTTGAACGCTATCCAGCGAAGCATATACTGCAGTTGTTTCCTGTCCTGAAAGGGTTACAAACTGTTTTACGGCATTATCGAGTAAGGGCGTTTGAATTGTTCCGGGGCAAATACAATTCACCCTTATGTTAAATGGAGCATAGTCGATAGCGGTGCTTTTGGCGAGTTGAGCAATGGCGCCCTTGGTCATTCCATATACGGAACTATTGGCTTTACCAACGAAGGACTGATCGGAACCCATTAGAACAATACTACCTTTTTGTTGCAGTTTCATAAGAGGGATCACTGTTTTTAATAGATAGAAAGTACCCATCAGATTAATGCCTACCAGTGATTCAAGTTGCTCATAACTGGTGTCTTCAATATTTGCGAAAAGATGTCGCCCGGCGTTTGAAAACAGAAAGTTGATTCTTTTTTCTTTGTCATAAATCGTTTTAATGGCTTGCTCTACATTCAGTCGATTTCTTACATCGCAATCAATAAAATAGGGGTCAGCTTGTGCAGATGGCATATTATCAAGGTTGTATACCAGGCTACCTTCATTTCTTAACAGTTCAAGAGTGGCTTTGCCAATTCCGGAGCTGGCACCGGTAATGACAGTAACAGTATCTTTCCATTCCATGAGTTTGATTTTTTATTTACGTTTTGGTGAGGATTGAAGAAACGCAAGTTGTTGTTTCTGAGCAGCTTAGTCATCTTCTTTGCATCGCAATCCGTTCATCGTCCATCTATTTACAATAATTTACAAAGGTTACATTTTAATTTACAATCGTAATCCTTCAGGCTGAGAGGATCAAAGTAGTTTCGCTGTACGTCGTTTACCAGCTCAATATCTAAAAAAGTAATGCAGCAGCCAGGTCTGGCAATTTTTCTGATCCAATAATTAAATATAAAAATTATGAAATACGTACTCCTCTATACTTTGTTCTTAATGTCTGTTTTTCACACTTCCTGTGGACAGAATCGCACAGAGGTAAAAAAGAATATTATCAAGTCCGAAACCAAAGACACGGTCACTTCCAACGGGTCTCACCTAATCTACACCTACGTACCTCTCAGAATGGTTAGTAATATAAGGCAAGAGAGAAATGGAAGCATTTTGATTGCTGGCACGAACAGCTTATTTGGTGGCGCTGTTTTTCGATACGATGGAAAATCATATACTAATCTCACAGATAAACTAGGTTTGCAGAGATTCTGGGACGTACTGGAAGATCGACGCGGAAACCTTTGGTTCGCTTCTCTTGATTCAGGCGTTTATTATTACAATGGGAAATCCTTTCAACATTTTACAACCAGGGAGGGACTTGCTAATAATGCGGTTATGTGTATTTACGAAGATAAAGCCGGCAATATTTGGTTCGGGGGAAGTGGACTAAGCCGTTACGATGGGAAATCTTTTCGAAATTTTACAACTAAAGAAAGATTTTCCAATAATGATATTACTACTATCATTGAAGATAAAACGGGGAAATTATGGATTGGCACAAAAACGGGTGAAGCCTTCGTTTATGACGAAAAATCGTTTACCCGTTTAATTCATGAAGGCCAGGCTTTTTACAACGTTTGGTCGATAATCGAAGATAAAAACGGCAATATTTGGTTTCGTGTCAACGGTGGGCGTGACAAAGGTCTTTGGCGCTATGACGGCAGTACCTTTACAAACGTATCGCAGAGAGGTGTTAATGCTATAGTCGAAGATAAAAAAGGAAACATCTGGACTACTCGTCAGGTAAATCCTGGTGGGAATGGGGGTGTCTGGGCACTTTCCCGTTATGATCAAAAGTCCTTGTACAATAAAAAAACCACAGTAACGGAAATTATGTTAAGAGTACCCGTTTCAACTTTATTGGGGCTTTTTGCAGCTGACGATGGAAGTATTTGGATTAATACATCTGAGGGAGTGTTGTGCCGTTATGATGGAAACACCCTCGCGGACTTTAAAAGTAAAGCGGGGCAGCAATAATGTGTATTGCCAACGCTCAAATTTAGAAAATAGCCGGCGGATTTTTTGATCTGGCATTCTTTTAGTGCATGCCTATACATATTATCACTTAAATTGTCTTTAATATGACTACGGCCCGCAATCATGAAAAAGAGATCGTAAAGACACTGGAACAGTTCCTTGCCGGCGGACATGCACATGCAACCTTTGAGGATGCTGTAAAAGGACTACCGCCTACTCTGAGGGGAGAGGTGCCTGAGGGGATGCCTTATAGTATCTGGCAACTGGTAGAGCACATTCGCATTACACAATGGGATATCCTTGAGTTTTCCCGTAATGCGAAACATACTTCTCCTAACTGGCCAGATGATTACTGGCCAAAGGAAAAAGCGCCCAAAGACGATGCCTCTTGGAAACATAGCCTGGCGCAGATTAAAAGTGACCTGAAGGAATTTGTAGCACTATTGAATGATCCTGATGTAGACCTGTATAAACCATTTGCACACGGAGATGGACAGAATCTGTTGCGGGAAGCGATGTTGATCGCGGATCATACCAGTTATCATACCGGAGAGATTATTGTACTCAGAAGATTGCTGGGTGCCTGGAAATAGGATAACAAAATTTCATTCTCATCGCACTTTTAAATCGGTCGCGATAAGTAGTCTTTTTCTGTGATGGTTAGCGAAGTTTATTTGTTAGCGATAGTTATTTTTTAAAACGAATGTATTCTTGTGATTTTCCCATTATAGTTCTTGATTTTTTCTTTAATGTATGAAGCTATGTGTAGTAAGGATGCAACATTGAGCATTTTACCTACACTTTTTTCGATTTCATACAATTCCGTAGGTAGTGAATAAGAAGATTTATCCTTGTTGGCTTGACGAAATTCAGTCAATTTAGGAACTAATTGCATAGTCTCATTGTAATGCTCCAATGGGTTTTCGAATTCTAATAATGCCAAAATATGAAAATAACTATTGGACGTTGAATTGATATCGTGAATTAATTGTTCTATTTTCAAGTTTTCCTCACAACCATCTTCCCATTCATAATAATACTTGTTCAGGAAAAGCGTCAATTCACCGGTATAGCAAATAATATAATTTAATAACCCATTTAATTCATCCGGTCCGCAAGTATCTTCAATCCAATGATCTGTTAATGTATCGTAATCTCTTAAAAAGTCGTAAAAAATTCTTACGCTTGTTGTAGTAGGAAAGTCGTAGAATAAATCTAAACCATAATTACGCATTTCCTCAAGCGCTCTATCATCTAAATAGTCGTATTTAATATCGGTATTTAGTTTTTCGATTCTTTCAGAAAACCAACTATACAGGCTCCAGAGTTCCTCGGTTGAGAGCAGCTCAATGTTTTCCTCTATCTTGTTTGTTACATTATTGAACTGGATTTTCTCTTCGCTTTCGGGATTTTCAGAGAGGTATTGTTTGTAAGAAAAACTATCATCCTCATTGATCAAAGCAGATAGTTTATTTCTTGCAATTTCCTTATCGAATTTGAAAAAGTATAATTGTTCTGACATTACTTGTTTATAGTTATTGGTTACTGGTTAACGATAAAAAGAGCTTAATAGGGTGCAAATGTAAAATATTCACTGTAACGGGCTGGTTATAGTAAAAATACTAGATGCTTGAGCTGTGCAAGGTTATTAAGCCGGGAAATTTCTACAACAAACCGGGAAATAAAAACATCCTGGCTGGTTATAACTCACATTATTTTTGTGTTACCGGTATGCTTACTTACAATTTAGGAAGCACAAAAACGTTCCCTTGTTAGTTTTTTTAAATGTAAGTATCAGTAAAACGTACAGGCAATTAACCCAATAACTCTTAAAATGAAAAGTACAATGAACGTCAGACTTAAATCTATAGCAGTTGCCATATCGTTGGCATGTTCAGCAGGATTGGCCCAGGCACAGAATGATCAGTCCAGTGATTTGAAACAGGTATCATACGTAACTCCGCAAAAGCCGGAAGATATCAGTCCGTTGCTCAATGGTGAGAAGATCCCTGTGACGCAGCTGCCTGATGTTTCCGGGAAGATCTTTGATCTGAACAAGGCGGTCTCTGAAAAACCAACCGTATTGATCTTTTATCGTGGCGGCTGGTGTCCTTATTGTTCCAAACAGCTTTCCGGCTTGCGACAAACTGCGCCGGAACTGGAAAAGCTGGGCTATCAATTGATCGCTGTTAGTACGGATGCGCCCGAAGGACTTATGGAATCGGCAAAAAAAGAAAGTTTAACTTTTACCTTGTTGTCAGACGCAGACCTTAGCTTTTCTAAACAGTTCGGACTCGCTTACAAAGCGCCAATGGGATACTGGGAAACATTGTTAAAATCCACCCATGGAAAAGACATCGATTTACTGCTTCCCGTACCCTCTGTATATATTCTGGACAAAAAAGGCGTAATACAATTTGAATATATCAATCCTGATTTCAAACAGCGGATGAACGCGGATCTCCTGAAAACCGTAGCGGCCACTATTAAAAAGGACCTTTAAACTAAGAAATCATGTCGGAAGCCAGGAGCAGTAGGGTATTTTTAGTCATTTGCCTAATTGGGTTGACAATCGGATCACGCATGGTCTTTGCGCAAAAAGAAAACAGGACGCCGGCTGCAAAGAAAATATCATTTGTAAATGGAAAATGGGAGGACGTAGCAGCTTTGGCAAAGAAAAATGGCAAATACATTTTTGTGGACGCATATACTGCCTGGTGTACTCCATGCCGTCAACTCAAAGAGGTTACATTCAAAGACAAAGAGGCTGCGGAATTTTACAATGGGAATTTTATCAATTATATGGTTGATATGGAAAAAGGAGAGGGAGAAGAACTGGCTGAAAAATGGGATGTAACCGTGTATCCTACCCTGTTGTACTTTACCCCTGAAGGTAAAATGGTTATGAAACAGGTAGGGTATGTAGATGGACAGCAATTGATTGAATTTGGCAAGCAGGCGCTCGCCGGAAAATAGAACTGTATAAAATTAAAAAGGACCGTCTTGTCTCGGCAAGGACGGTCCTTTTTTTTGAGGTTACCAGGGTATTTCTCCTGTTTCCGGATTATTTTCCTCACTAAAAAATTTTCCCGTTGGGCCATCATTGTCAATCAGCGCATATTTTACTATCCGTTTTCCGGCATCCTGAACAGTTCCGGTACCACGATGTCTATTGAAATCTGTTTTTGTAAACCCCGGGCAAACGGCATTTATTTTGAAGTTGGTATTTTTTAATTCGTATGCCAAAACAACAGTGTACATATTCAAGGCTGATTTTGAAGAAAGATATACAGCGCCTTTGTAGTCGTAGTATTTATATGTTGGATCGCTGTGCAGGGTAATTGATCCCTGACTTGAACTTACATTTACAATACGAGGTTCTGACGACTCTTTCAATAAATCAATAAATGCTTGTGTAACCCGCACCACGCCGTAAACATTTGCATCATAAGCTGCTTTAAACTGATCAATAGTTGAGTCAAGTGCCGTTTGTGGAGAACCACCATGGATACCCGCATTATTAATAAGTATGTCTAATACTTTTGTTTTTTTACTTATTTCATTACGGGCTTTCATTACTGATTCGTCATCTGTAATGTCGAGCTGAATAGCTTCTACATTGTTTAAGCCATTCGCTTTTAATTTACCAACAGCTTCAAGGCCATTTTCTAAATTGCGACTGCCGAGGTAAACGTAAATTCCTTTTTGGGCAAGCTGCTGTGCCACTTCAAAGCCAATGCTTTTGTTAGCTCCTGTTACTAATGCAAATTTCATTTCCTGTATGAATTTTATAAGGCAAAAGTAGCAGGCCAAAAAATAGCGGAAATGGACAATTCACTCTATTCCCCCGACAAATCCTGCCTGGGCAAAAAATCACTTGCACTTTTTCCAGTGCTTTTTTTAAAGAGCCTTGAAAAATAATCAGGGTCATTAAAACCCAATTCGTAGGCCAGATCTTTGATAGAGGTATTGGAGTAACGCAATTTTCTTTGCGCTTCGGTCATCAAACGGTTAATGAAATAATCTTTTGGCGATGTTCCGGAATATTCTTTTACAATTCGGTATAAACTGTTTGTAGATAAAGCTAATTTTTCTGCAATTGCATTGATAGAAGGTTGCTCTGTAAGGGATGTTTCCACTACTAATTTGAACTCGATGAACTTTGAAAGGTTGGTGTTTAAGAGATTGACAGGTTCCCTGTTTTTGAAATAAGCGCTGTTTAATTCTGATAGCAAGGTGTTCAAATAAGCTAATATTATTTCAGTGTCGGTCTCCTGTTTATCCAGGAGAAATAGCTGATTTAAAATTCCAAACACCTTTATTACTCTTTCTTTTACAGCACTGTCAAGTACTATGGTTTGAGCGTTTAGTGGGTTCACTAAAAAGGAAAATTGTTGTGGCAACAATGCCAATGTATTTTCATCAAACAGCAGCTTGAAATATTTAAGATTATCTGTTTTAGCGGGTGGCGTCAATAGTTGATTTGGCATTGCAAAAAGCAAGTGCCCGTCAGTAAGCGTAAAATCTTGTAAGTCTATATTGTATGTTATGGTGCCGCTTTCAATTAATACAATAAAATAAGAAGATAATTTGCGAGGTTGCAGCAGCTTTTTTTGAAGATCGGCTGAAAGATAAGGATTGTCGTTTGAGCGGATCTTTATTCCCAGCTCATCATGCTGTAAACCCTCCTGTTTCCCTTTTTGTTCTTTCATATTATGCAACAATATACAGATTTATACGAAAACCCCTGCCTGACTACAACAATTACCAATCTGGCTACTTTTTGCCGGGCAAGATGCATCAACTTTGCGGTTCAATAAACACCATCATTATTCCCGTATTCAGGTGTATCGCAAATAGAACAGCTGTTGAATTTCAGCGACCGGTTTTACAACCGGCAGTTCATCACCCGTAAGGCCATAAATAATGAGATCATTTCTTCGCTTGACAGACTCCTTCAATCCTATTTTGATAAAAGCAAAGGAATGGAAAAAGGCTTGCCTTCTGTGCAATATGTCAGTAGCGAGTTTAAATGAGATAAATTCAAATGGAAGTGTGTTGCTTGTACGTGGATTGCGCGTGGATAGCTTTATTAGTATTAGAAAAATAAATAAAGGTAGTTTCGGGAACTAATTCCTTATGTCTTATTTGGGTTCTCTTAAAGCAGGTTTGAATTCATTTAAAGCTACAGAATGGGAATTTTGTTACTCCATTTTTTCCCGGTTAAAACGGAATAAACTCTTCCCGCCATTCAATTTTACCGCTGTTTATTACCCAAACTACAAGATATGAGCCGGCGCCATCGCTGTTTTCTGCCTCTATATACACCTTGCCGGTAGTTTTATCGAGAGTTACAGCTGTATGCTTAACAGGGCTAATCTCAAACAGGTCATTGAAACCTGATCTAGGGAAATTAAGCGTTTGTGTGCCTGATTTAAACTGGATGGATTTATATTCAGTGCGGGGCACACGGCCATCGTTACCCCAGGCCATTTTACCATCTATCTTTCTGTTCGCTTTTGAAAATGGTCCCGACTTAATAGTTATCTGCATTTCGTTTAATTGCCATTTAGCCAGGGTATCTGTGGCCGTAATTTCATTGAAGGCGGTAAGATCTTTCAGAAATACAATCCTCGATTTATGTATATAACCGGAGTGGAGGTCTTTTCCTTTGTGATAATCTACCAGCAGCCAGTTGTTTTTTACCTCTTGTTCAAGTGCCAAAACAAACCGTCCGTTTGTAAGGGTGTCTTCAATTTTGGATTGATTGCTGGCCTCGGCCCTTACATTGCAGAAGCCATCGGGGTCTTTTATGATGCCCAATTGAGCACTGGAGGATAGGGATAACAGCGCGGCTATTAATAAAAGAAGTGTAAGGGGCAGGGATTTTTGCATAAATGATCAGGCTTTGAAAGGCTAAAATAGATCAAAAAAAATAATATTCTATACTGCGCAGATGCATTGCGTAGACCGGTCTCAATTTGCAGCAGGAATTGAGTGATAAACATATCCCTGAAATAATACTAACAAAATGATAACCGGAAAGGAACTTATTGAATTGGGTTACAGACCTTCAAAATGGTTTAAAGAAGCAATTGAATATGCGAATCAACATAACCTGGAAGGGGAAGCCCTTGCTTCATACGTTAGGACTATTGCACCGGCTATTATTGATCCGTTTGCCGAGCCGTTACCTTTTCATAAGAATATTAAAGCAGAAACTGAGGCCGAAATCTCAAATGTGCAACAGGTTTTTGATACAATGAATGTGCTAATGAGGACTCCGACATTGGTAAAGGGTGTTGTAATGCCTGATGCATGTCCTACCGGGGAAGTTGGGCAAATTCCTGTAGGCGGGGTAGTGGCCGCAAAAAACGCTATTCACCCGGCTATGCATAGTGCAGACATTTGTTGTTCTGTAATGATGACTAATTTTGGCAACATATCTCCTAAAGAAGTTTTAGATAAAGCACATTCTGTTACGCATTTTGGTGGCGGTGGGCGGCTGGAGTTTTCTGAACTGCCAAAAGACCTGGAAGCGCGAATTGTTGCAAACAAATTCTTTAACAATCAGGCGGGTTTGAATTTGGCAAAATCTCATTTAGGAACACAAGGCGATGGCAACCACTTTTTATTCGTAGGTGTATCGAAACAAACCGGCCAAACGATGATGGTAACCCACCATGGAAGCCGTGGCTTTGGAGCAAACCTTTATACACAGGGAATGAAAGTGGCTGAAATGTTTAGAAAAGACATCTCTCCCCAAACGCTTCCTAAAAATGCCTGGATACCCTATGATACCAATGAAGGTAAATCATACTGGGAGGCGTTACAAATAGTAAGAGACTGGACAAAACTTAATCATACCACTATTCATAATGCCACCCTTGAAAAGCTAAGAATAGATCTGGTGGACAGGTTCTGGAATGAACACAATTTTGTATTTAAGGACGAAGACCTGTTTTATCACGCCAAAGGCGCCACGCCGTTGGATGACAAATTTGTTCCTGATAGCAAAAATGGCTTGCGCCTGATCCCTTTGAATATGAGTATGCCTGTTTTGATTGTAAAGGGACAAACAACTGAAAGCAACCTGGGTTTTGCACCGCACGGGGCGGGTAGAAACGTAAGTAGAAAAGCTCATAAAAGGACAAAAGCCGGCAAAACTATTGAACAGGTTTTTGCGGAAGAAACGCAGGGGCTTGATATTAGATTTTTCTCCAACAACATAGATGTCTCTGAATTACCAAGTGCCTATAAAGATGCCCATTCGGTAAAACGCCAAATGCAGGAATTCGGACTTGGCGAAGTGGTAGATGAGATCATGCCTTATGGTTGTATTATGGCTGGAGACTGGGAAATCGATGCACCCTGGCGAAAAAAATTTAAAGACAAATACCAATCAGGATCTGTGTAACCATAATCTCCTGTCCTTATTTTAACTTAATTTCTTTGAAGACGCTCATCACATCGGCTGAAATCTGTTTTGCAAGTTCATCTCCTTTGCCTTCCGGGTCTTTTAATAGGTTTGGATAGACCTCATAAGCGACCTCATTATCTTTTGCCTTTTCCTGTTTCCATTTATTAAGTTCGAATTCAGGAGCTGCGTCAATATTTATTTTAATCTGAAAATTCCAGGGCATATCAAGGGGATGAAGACTAAGATAACAAACGATCTTATCCTTCTTTCCGTTGGAAAACAGGATCTTCACAGTCGTATTTGTTATTACGGATTCTGTGAACGATATAAAGTCTGTCAACTGCTTGTTAGCTTTTAGTTCTTCGTTTAAATGATCAGTGACTCTTTCGGCTAACCTAAACAAGTGTTCCATTTTCTATTATTTCGGCAAATATAGTAGCTCTGCTTTATCAAATTCCAGAGCTAAATAAAAACTAAAGTTACTTAGTCACTGTATAGTACCGGCGCAAATGATTTACTACTTACCACCCTCCATTATCAGTATCTTTCGGCCATCGGCATCTGTCGTTGAATCAATGACCTTCATATTCTCTAATGGTACGGTTGATAATATAAGGGCCGATTTAAGATCGTACTCCTTTATATCTTTTTCAATTTCGCGTATCCATTCAATGCCACGGAGTTTCGTAGATGCCGAAAGGATCTCCCAAATAGCCCAGCTATCGCCAAGGGCATTAGAATATACCTTGTCATGTAAAGGGAGCACAGCCTGTATTTTCTTAAATCGATAGGCGTGTGACAGATCGTCCTTTGGGTGATAATTATCAAAATAATAATAGCCCAGCACACTGCTGACTGCAATCAGTACTATGGCCGGCGCCTGTTGTAAAAAGGAGAGTGGGATAGCTGTGGTCCTTTGAAATAATTTACTGCCGGTTACTGCCATGCAGGCATTTATTAACATAATGCAACCAATAGGCAGAAAGACCCTGTAAACCGGAAGCTGCTTAAGTAGGAACATTAAAACTACCGGTATAACCAATATATACATGTTGTAATATGCCCTTTGTTTTATACTGTTCAAAACAAATAAAACGATCACGATCCAACCCAGTTGTTGGGGCAGGGTTAAAAATTTGACAAGGTTGTTTAAATGTTCCAGTACGTTTTTGAGTGTGAAACCGTCAACCGGGCCTACCCAATGATTGGCCACAATGGTATGTAAACCTTTAGAAGCAATAATAGGAGTATATAATAAAACAACGGTAAGCCCATAAAAAATATTTATCAAGGCAAAAGAAAAAGGTTCTTTTTTGATGTCCCTGATGTTAAGTGTAACAAACATCAGGTAAATACCGCCTGCTGTATAGAGATAGGCCGGACTGGTGAACAGCCCAATAGTTGTGAGCAGTAATACGAGATTGAGTCTGGCAAAGAAAGGCAGATTGCTGATCGTTTTTTTATCAGTTATAAAATAGTAAGTAGCAAGACTACAGAAGATCTGAATAGAATAGCCACGGGCCTGAAATGCAAATTCAATAATATTAGGTGAGAACAGGTACAAAATGCCAAAGAAAACAGCTGCGTATAAATTTCCTTCCAGGTATCGGGTAAAAACAAAATACAAAATATATGCAGAAAAGAACAGGGCTGGTATTCTTACCGCGATTTCTGAATGTGTAAATTGAAAAATAAACCAGGTAATACAGGTCAATAATGAATGAAAAACATGGTTATTAGGGGCCGGGTAATTAAATAAAGCCTGTTGTGGACCGGGGAAAGTGAATTGCGTAAAGGTAAAAGATTCGTCGTATGAAAAAGGCAATACCAGGGCCAATGTGATCAACGCAGCCAGGATGGCCATCAATGGAAGTAATAAAGCTTTAGAAGAACGGTTGGCCGGCTTCAGCAGTTTAAACTTATAGCTAAGGATGCTACGGTATTTCAATAAAATGAATAACCATGCAATAAATACGGGTATCCAGTACAATTTTTGAAACAAATGCTGCGACATCTTTTATAGGATATCTGGGTTAAATAATTAATATGATGAATGGGTGGTAAATATCCAATAAAAATCTCAAATCTCAAGAAGATGCTTATGCGGCGACCCTTTGTGAAGGTTCGAATCCTCTGCAATCCTGTAAAGTGTTCAGTAGAATGTGTATTTTCGCGTCCGAAAATCAAAATCAGGTATGAATCCTTAACGCTTCATACCGTTAACACCTTCTCAAGTATGAAAATTTGTAATCGTATTTCACCGTTAGTCCTCCTGTCAGGGCTTTTTTTAATTGTGTTCATGATGTCTTGCAGTAAAGATGGCTCCGATGGCGCCGTTGGTCCAGCTGGCCCTGCGGGTCCTGCCGGTCCTGCTGGCCCTAAAGGTGATGCCGGCACCGGCTCCAGCAGTGTGATCTATTCCACATGGCTGGATGTGCCGTTTATGCCCGATACCCTCCACACCGCAGGCGGTGGTATTGATACGATCGGCTTCTATGCAACTATTAACGTACCTAAACTTACTGCGGCCCTGCTGAGTACCGCCGATGTAAAAGCGTACATCAATACCAAGGATATAAGCGATCCGGTTATTTATCCGATGCCTTATTTTGATGTATATACCAAGTCCAGCATCCAGGTGTCGGCTTATACGCAGAATATTCAGTTGTATGCTAATTTTGATGCGAGTACCTTAACCAACAATGGTAAGAAGTATCAACAATACCGGTATATGATCGTACCCGGCAATACTACGGCAAGATTGGCTTCTCCAATAGACTGGTCTAATTATTCCGCGGTAAAAACGTATCTGGGATTAAAAGACTAATAAAGAAAGGAATTCCAAAGTAAATGTATAATGCCCCCTTAAGTGTCTGACTTATTGGGGGCAATTTTTTTCGTTCAGTTCTACCTGTTCAGCCCTTTAGATATGAGACATGATATTTACAAGCTTTCCGAACGGATCACGCACATAGAATCTTCTTACGCCCCAGGGTTCGTCCGTTAATTCATATTCAATCGTAAACCCGGCCTGCTTCATATCGGTATAAATTGCAGTTGCATCGTCTACTTCAATAGATAAGTCGGGAACGACCGTTCCTGAGCCTCCCTCTGAAGCAAAGTTGATTTGGACAGTCATTTTTGTATCCGCGCCATAGCTTACGAACCAGCCGATGTTCATCAGCTCATGGAGACCGAGGAGATCTCCGTAAAATTTACCTGCATCGATAACGTTTGCCGTAGCGATATTGGCAACAATTCTTTTAACACCCATGTTCTTTTGGCCCTAAAATAAAGCATCTTTTCGCTAAAAAGAAATGGTACCGGCCAACCATACCTGCAAAAGCCTATAAATCAATATGATTTATAGGCTTTTGCCTTGTGATCCCTACGGCTGTATGTGGTCTGCTTTATACTATATACGGCGGATAGCCGATCCTTTTGGGTAGGCTTGGACGCCAATAAAAAGAAGCTGCCCCAAATTTCTTCGAGACAGCCTCTTACATAAAAACTAATTATCAACTAGTCAGACACAATATCAAACATAGAACTGAAGTCAGTAACAAATGAGCTGGCATCTGAAATAATTTTTACCTGTATTTCATACGCACTGTGGGCGCCATTTCCTACCACATTCATAATAGGATAACTGTAAGATCCGGTATTAGGTATTCCAATACCAATGGTTTGTTTAAACACGCCATTTTGAAAAACCTGTAATGTTACCGTAGGTGTGCTTACCAGAGAAGCATTCCAGGTAATGTTGATAGGATCACTGTAATCGAGAATAAAATAGTGGCTGTAACCAGGGTATTTACCACTATTAGGCGACGTAAGCCAGTTAGAATAACCAAGACCCACCGGATACACAGATTGGGCAGCAACAATATCATCAGAAGAAAAACCGGCCCAGCTGTTAAGGGCAGTCCCTGCTTTCATTACAGAGAAATTGTCAATACCTGCTGACGTAGTAGGAATGGCAATAGCACCATTTTGCGCCTCGGTATAATTGGCCAGGTCTGAATGGCGGAACCCGATGCAGTGACCGAGCTCATGTACCAGGTTGTATACGCGCTGGCCCGATGATACCGTCATGTTGCTTAAAAAGTCCAGATTGATCCTGATCTGGAAGCCTGGGTTGCCGGAAGATGGGAATTCTGCGGCAGCAATAACGTTGTCGGGAAGTGTTCCCGCATCATCAACTACATTGATAAACCTGTCGCCGCCATAAGAAGAAGGATACCTTACGAAATTAATGCTGGTATTAGCTATGCCCGCCCAGTAGCCCATAGCAGTAGCGGATGATTTCTTCCAGTCAAGAATTTCATCACCAAAATTAAACTCGGCGATGTCCATTTTCATGTTCTCAATATTGTATTGAGACACCTGGGTAGGGGTAACAAAGTGGCGCGCTCCGCTTTTGTCACCGGTAGCAGAAGGTTGGTCTTTGAAATACTCATCAAAAAAATCCATATCAGTGTTATTCTTATCAAATAACATATCACCTTCTACCAGGTAATATTTGCCGATATCCTTGATGTGTTCTTTTGAAAATCCTGCTTCCTGAAGTTTTTGATACAGCGCGGTTGGTTCGGAGGAGGTGGCAGTAGGTTCAACTACATTTTTCTTACAGGCCGTAAAGAGCAAAAAGAGGCATGGAATGAAAATGATTCTTTTCATTTTGAAAGTTTAATGGTTATGGAATATTCGTTTGCACAAGAAAGTTAGACAAGGTATGTTAACTGAATGTTAACTCCTGGTATTCCTGAAACATCTGAATATTATTCCATGTAAAGCAAACCGGTGAAGGTAGAGGCACGACCTCACTGAAAAGGCACAATAGTGATATCGAAACGGGGCTCAATAAAAAAAGGATCATAGGTTATATGATCCTTTTTTTAGATTAATGTCACTTACATGTCAGGCTTTGTCTATTTTGTCGTGCCCGCGTTGTTTTACCAACTTGTTGTAAATGCCGAATAACAGGAAAGGCGCTGCCCATTGGCCTATAAATAAGCTCATGTGTTTTTGACGGGCAAGTTGTAATACAAATGCCGCTGTCATGGCGCCAACCGATGCCCAAAGGAACACGTCGGATGGTAATTTTGAAGTTTGTTCTTCAAGTATTTTTGCCATCTTGCCTTCTCTCTTGTCTGCTTTATACATCGTTTCCATAAACTATTATTTAGGTTCTTAATCAAAAAACATTTTCTATGATCTGAAGCAATTGTTCCGCTGGTTTGAAACCTGTTATCAAAATTCCGGGTGTTGCACTCTGCTTTATAAGCAGCGAAGGGAACCGGTTAATACCGCTGTACTTTACCTCTTGCAGGTCTTTACGAAATGCTTCCTGGCCCCGGTCGTTTTGCATGTCTTCTTTAAACTGTGTTAACGAAAATTGCCTGTCTATCTCAGCCACGCCTTGTGCCACCTGCAACAATACCTCTTGCCGGGCAATATTCAGGCCGTATTGCATAACGGCCTTTTGAACAAGATACAGGTATAGCTTTCCGGCTTTTTGCGATTGCAATTGTGCACATTTTACGGCTATGCAGGCCGGGTACGACGATGCCGGCGGGTCTTCTACCCAAATTCGATGGGCTATGGGAATATCCAGTTCTTTACTGGCCAGCATCCATAGCGGGCCCATTTGGGCAGGCCGTTGCACACTATTGTAATTGTCTGTATAATGGTCCCAGGCGGGTAACAATCCGCCCATACAATAGCGCCAATTAATGATGCCGTGCCATTCTTTTTCCAGCCTGGTCAGTTGAGCGTCCAATGCCCAGCTCCAGCAACAAAGCGGATCTGTATAGTAAACAATATCTATTACAAGCCTGCTTTGCAAGTCCGGAGATGTACTTTTCTGGCTATAACTTGTCATAGTAACTATATGTTATCTTTTCCTTTACCTTTTGATTTTGATCTTGTTTTCCCTTTTTCATCCGTTTTATCTGAAGGCATATTCCATTCCTGTTCTTCATCGATAGGGGCGGCATTATTGATTTCTTCGCTACGCTGCTGGCTCATTTCCCGGTCGGCCTGCTCTACCATTTCCATGGTACGGTTGGTGCCTTGTGGTTGCTGCCCCTGTAAGCCATGCGTTTCCATTACATACCTGATGGGATCTTCCACATATTGATACGTTTCTCCCATTTCACTGGTTTTACCGGTATTCCATGGACCCGTGTAATCATTTCCGGTAGACATATTAAAATACAGATTACTGTACCGGGGATCACTCTGTAATACACCGGGTGGGAAGTTTGGCTTAATGTTTTCCAATGCTGCTTCAAACATCTGGAAGTGGGCAACTTCCCGGGTCATTAAAAACATCAGCGTTTCTTTTACGTAAGGATCATCTGTAAACTGTAACAGGTATTCATACACCATTTTGGCGCGTGATTCAGCTGCTATATCACTTCTAAGATCTGCAGTAAGATCGCCGGTGCAATCGCCATTGATATAGGCGGCCGTCCAGGGAACGCCCTGTGTATTGGTAAAAGCCGGGGTGCCTGCGCTGCCTACGAGGAACTGAGGGGCCACCATACCTTCATGTATCATTTGTTCTTTGGCGGCTTTGCCATCGAGCAATCGCATGATCTCGGAATTTTCAGCTGCGTTCTTCAGATCACCGTTTATGCCGGTGAGCAGCATTTGAATAGTAGCACCCACTATTTCAAGATGACTGAACTCTTCGGTGGCAATATCCATCAGCAGGTCATATTTGTCGGGAAATGGTTTCCGCGCGCCAAATGCCTGCCCAAAATACCGGAGGGCAGCAGCGAGTTCACCGTTGGCACCACCAAATTGTTCCAATAAAAGCGATGCAAATGCAGGATCAGGTTTAGATACCCGTGCATTGAATTGTAATTCTTTTACGTGGTAAAACATATTTGTCTGTTTTTATAGTAAGAAAATAAATGCATAAAAATGCAGCGCGGGTGGTTGTTAACGACCCGTTGAAAAGCGGCGATTAGAGCCTGCTCCCTGCTTTATTTTTCAATTATGTATAGCTGCTATAAAAAAGGCGGTGGGGGAACGAACATATATTAAGCTGAAAAAATTATGCCTGTGGATGGTAAAATATTTCTCACCACCAGAGGAATAGTAATTGCATATCAACTTCGAATGCATACATCAACCGGCAGTTTTAAGATATTGTCACACCGTCCTCTTTTCTGGTTCTATATAAACATCATAATAGAAATGTAGTCTGTTTTTTAAATCCGGACTTTTAGCGTTCAAAACTGGAATTCCTGCAGTTTTTGTGGGTCTATTTTTGCAATAGGTAAAATACCTAGTGATCACTTCAATCTAAAAAAATGAAAATAGTAATGTATGGCAACACGCCTTCATTGAAAGGGTGCCTGCCGGTAAACAAAAAAGGAGGCCTGTTATGAAAGCGATCGTTGTAACGGATCAGGCTGCAGGAACAGCCGGTATGAAACTGGTGGAACGGCCTGAGCCGCAGCCTACTATAAACGATGTAGTTGTGCAGGTGCACGCTGCCTGTATCACCGGCGATGAACTGTCGTGGCCTTCCACCTGGACAGATCGTGCCGACCATGACCGGAGGCCAGCGATCCCCGGCCACGAACTGGCCGGCGTGGTAACTGCCCTTGGCTATGGCACAACCGGGTTATCGGTGGGGCAGCGGGTGTTCGGTCTTACAGACTGGTATCGCGATGGCACCCTGGCGGAATATGTGGCCGTTGAGTCGCGCAACCTGGCACCGCTGCCGGGTGATGTTGATTTTACAGTGGGTGCCGCCCTGGTGATGCCGGGTCTTACTGCCTGGCAGGGGTTGTTCGACCATGGTCGCCTTCAGGCGGGGCAACGCGTCCTTGTACATGGTGCGGCCGGCATAGTGGGTTCGATGGCTGTACAGCTCGCACGCGAAGCTGGCGCATACGTCATCGGTACCGGGCGGGCAGACGGTCGTAAGACGGCCACTGAATTCGGTGCCCAGGAGTATGTTGACCTCGATAACGACAAGCTGGAAGCTATTGACCGGGTAGACCTGGTTTTTGATGTCCTCGGCGGCGACATCGCCAAGCGATCTTTGGGAGTGGTCCGTGCCGGTGGAACGCTGGTGACCATCGCCGGCCCGGTTGAGGCGCAGCCTGCTAACGTTACTACCATTGACTTCGTTGTTGAAGCAAATCGCTTCCAATTGAATGAGGTCGTTCACCGGTTCCGGGAAGGCCGGTTGCAGACAAACATCGGTAACATCGCCTCCCTCGACGAGGCAGTTGCTGCTTTCAATCCAACTAAACGTGGCAAAGGAAAAACGATCATCCGCGTTCGTCCCTAAGCACCCGGTGCTCTTAAACGGTTTCTATATAAATAAATAGAATTTATTATGACTGAGTTTGTAGTACCTACTGAGCAAAATATCTCAGATAAGGACAAAAAGATCTTTGGAGAAGTAAAGGGGCTGTACGGCAAAGTCCCGAACATTTTTGCTGCTTTTGCAAGCAGTGAGAATGGGCTCGAGAATTATTTTAACTATCTGACACAAAAAAGTTCGCTCAGCGACCGGGAGCGGGAAGCGGTGAATCTGATCGTAAGCCAGGTAAATCAATGCCAGTATTGCCTGAGTTTTCACACGGCCATCGCCAACCGCCTGGGCTTTAAGGAGGAGGAGATCCTGAACATCCGGGCGAATGATATCAGTTTTGACAGGAAACTAAAAACCTTAGTGGCCTTAGCGCATAACATAGCGATGACCAGGGGAAGAATAGCAGGCGCGATCCTTGAAGACTTTTATGAAGCGGGATATGATCAGGGACACCTGGTGGATGTGGTACTCGCAGTAGGTAATATCTGGACATTGAACCTGCTGTACGCAATGACAAATGTACCGATCGACTGGCCCAAAGTATATGTATAAATCCTAAAATCAAATTTCATGATACATAAAAAGAAAACCATCCGACTCTTCCCAAAGGATATTACCGGTAACCTGGTAAAAGACCGGCAGGAGGTTGTCATTAACTGGAGGTCGGGCCAGCTGGTGCTGGACGAGCCACCCTTCAACGGTGGTAAGGATATTGGTCCTGATCCGTTTACGGCTATCCTGTCTGGTTTGGTAGGATGTACGTTGACTACTTTACGTATGTATATCAACAAAAAGGGATGGGATATTACCGACATCCATTGTTCGGTAAACATGTGGCAGGAACAGGAACCTTTCAAAACCTGTATCTACAGAACCGTATCGTTTGGCCAGCCAGTGACGGAGGAGCAAAAGGAAAAGCTGCTTTGGATAGCTAAGAATTGCCCGGCAGCTAAGTTGTTACAAGGGGAGATTGTGATTGAATCGTATCTGTCAGACGATGCTACAGTACCGGCAGGCACTGGTGACTACCCGCCGGCAGACGCAGGGATCATGAATGAAAGTTTGTAAGCAGGAGGAAGTCAGGTTTTCAGGAAATGGAGCGGCATTATGCCGCTCTTGCTCTTTATATATGTTCAGCCAGGCGTATACCCGTATACTGCCAGCGTAATGGCGCATGAAAGAAATTACGATAGGTTAACCGGCTATGTCCCTGCGGAGTAACTTCAGAAGCACCTCGCAGCACCATTTGATTTACCATAAACTTACCATTGTATTCTCCAACGGCGCCTTCGGCTCTTTTAAAACCAGGGTAGGGGAGATAGGCGCTGTTTGTCCACTCCCAGCGTTGGCCCCAGGAGAATTGTGAAGCTGCCGCTTCCCATTCAAATTCAGTAGGCAAACGCATACCCTTCCACGCCGCATAGGCAGCCGCTTCATAAAAGCTGATGTGGCAAACCGGATCGTGCGGCTGCAGCAATTGCAGACCGGAAGATTGATAACACCACCATTCATCATCTATAGCATGCCAGTACATAGGGGCAGTTATCTTGTTGTTGTTTACCCAATCCCAGCCTTCCGCGTGCCAGTACTGGTGTTTTTGATAACCACCGTCCTGTATAAACGAAACATATTCCCGGTTGGTGACTGGTTCGGTAGCTATGCGGTAAGCAGGCAGGTACACCGTATGTCTGCCCAGTTCATTGTCGAAACAAAAGCCATATCCCTGATGGCCTATTTCGTAAAGGCCGCAGTTCATGTCAATCCAGTTTTTGTCGGGAACAACAGGCGTTGTAATGTTGGCTTCACCGAAAGCCGGCAGCAAAGGATTGTTACCCAGAATATATTTGATGTCTGCAGCCAGCAACTCCTGGTGTTGTTGTTCATGGTTCAACCCCAGTATGATAAGCTGCGTCATTTCAGGGGATAGGGTTGATTCCAGTAAGCTTAACATAGCTGCATCTATGTACCTCCGGTAATTATAAACGTCGGCTACGGAAGGCCTGCTCAGGTTACCCCTGTTTGTACGGACCACGCGCACACCCACTGTTTCATAATAGCTGTTGAAAACGTAATTGTACCTCGGGTCAAATTCTTTATAGCCATTCACTGGTTTCAGGACGAATGTTTCGAAAAACCAGGTCGTATGGCCCAGGTGCCATTTAGGTGGACTAACATCAGCCACTGGCTGCACCACATAGTCTTCCGTCTTCAGGGTAGCACAAATTTCTTCGCTTCTCGTTCGAACGCGCCGGTACTTGTCTCTAAGGTCTGTCATCGTTGTGTATTTAATTATTCGTTTAGTTAAGGGGTGGGTTTTCGTTTTGGCAAACCCACCCCTTACCCCTCCCAGGAGGGGATACCTTAAAACAGGCATTAACTAAACAAAACATTAGGCGGGCTGTCGCACCGCTGTTCCCTGATTATTGTCGATAATGTACCGCCAGAACCCATCTGCACCGCGGCGCGCGATATCGCATGCCGATCCGCCCAGGCGTATCTCCTTGCCGTCGGGACCCTTGCCCTCGATGGACCAGTCCACAATTATCTGTGCGGTATCGCCGCCAACGAACACGTGGCGAACATTGGTCTTCAACGGCAGGCCGAGCTTGATGTCGCGCCCGATAATGGAAGCGATCTCTTCGTGATCGGTGATAACTCGCCCGTCGTTTGCGACGAATACGGCATCTGGTGCATACAGGGCCATCTGATTCCTGACATCGCCGGAATTAAACCGGTCAACCAGCGACGGGATAATGTCTTCGGGCCTGGTAGGGAGCGGAAAAGCGTCTGTCATCTGTTCAGTGTTTGATTTCATCTGTATAAATTTTAGCGTTATATAATTACATTAAATAACCTCCCAGCAGGCATCTGCAAACCATCGTTTGCTATCCATTAAATTACCTATAGGTTTAAAGCCATTGCTCAATGCCATCTCGCTGATCTGTCCCGGATTATATTTTTGGGAGATCTCCATCCAGATGTATTCATCCTTTTTGAAGATGATTTCTTTGTTACGGATGCGCACGATCCTGTCTGCCAGGCACACCAGGAAGCTTTTGCAGGCGCCCGTTTCAGGTTCGTAACTGCAATAATGTTCAAAATCATTCAGGTTGAAATTGCCTTCCAGTTCCTGGTTAATGCGCTCGAGCAGGTTGAGGTTGAACAGGCTGGTGATGCCTTCCCTGTCGTAATAAGCCGTTCTGATCACATTAGGGTTCTTCACCAGGTCAAAACCTATGATCACCAGGTCGCCGGGATTTAAATGTTTGTGCAGGGCCTTACAAAACGTATGGCTTTCTTCCACAGTCATGTTCCCAATATTGCCCCCTAAACACAACACCACTTTCCGGTTGGAAGAATACCATTTGGCTTTAGACAGCATTTGAAAATACTCGCCATTCATACACTGAACAGGCATGTTGGGTAACAAGGGAGGCAGGGTCGTATTGATCTGGTCGAGTACGGCACCGGAGATATCGATGGGGAGATAGTTGAAATCTGTTTCCAGCCTGGTAAGCTCCTTCATCAGGTGAATTGACTTGTAACAGTCTCCCGGTCCCAATTCGATCAAATCAAAAGGCGACCCGTCTTTTATTACCAGTTTCGTCATTTCAGGTAACTGTGTCGTGAATATTTCCAGTTCACAGCGGGTAACATAATAATCGGGACTATGCATGATCTGTTGGAAAAGATTGTCACCTGTTGCGTCATAAAAATATTTGGAGGGAAGCCTTTTGGGGTACTGCGACAATCCTGCTATTACTTCATTATAAAACTTCACCACAAAATCACCATTAACCATTGCCCTTATATTTTTTCTATATTAAGAAAGTTGATAGATCTCCCGGACTTCCGCATCTTCTAAGATCTGCCTTACAAGCGCCTGCTTTTTAAGCTCGTTAGCATACGGTTGATCAATAAATAAATGCAGGTATTTTCCCTCCATTAAGTTGTCGAGCGATTTATTTTTCCTCCGTACCAGGGCATTGATCGATTGCACGGCTTTACGGTGAAACTGTAAACTGGAAGGATCGATCAATCCCTCTTTAATAAAGCCTTTTGTTTTTTTTCGGCATTTGCAGGGATTGGCCGGGTCCATCAATCCACATTTATTTTCCATAAATTGAAACAGGTCTTCTTTGGCCCGTTGCAATTGTTTTCTGAAATTCTCAGGTGTGATATCAAGTACCTGGGCCGCCTCTGTGGATTGAATGCGAAATACAGCACCCAGGACCAATATGATCCTTTGCTGGCGGCTGAGGCATAATAAAGTTGAGGCCATGTATTTATCCCTTATATACCGGATCTCTTCCTTCTTACTCTTTTGTTCTACTGGCGATAGTTCTTCTTCAAGATTGTCGCACAGTTCGCCCAATTCATCGAAGGAATACACTTCATTTTCCCCAATGCAGCGTTTTGCATTGAGAAAATGGTTCATAACAATGCGGTACAACCAGGTTTTAAAGCTGCTTTTAAAATTGAACTGGGGTAGTTTGATCAGCATTTTCAATAACGCCTCTTGTGAGATGTCTGCTGCATCTTCGGGGTTACGTACCAGTTTTAATGCTGCATTATAAACGAATTGCTGGTATTTTTTGATCAACGTTTCTATGGCTGAACGGGATCCATTTTGAGCTGCTTCAATAACTGCTTTTTCCTGTGTATTGTAATGGTTGGTTTCGAACGGGAACATACCTGACATGCCTCGCTTGCGCTTTAATTGGAGGCTCAAATTAGGCACTCTGAGGCATCGGAAAATGACGCTGCGATAGTTTAGGACTTTGTGCTATCAATTCAGGATTTTCGGTCTTTGTTTTGAGACTCCATTGGTTTATTAGCCGGGTCTATTCTGTATTCATTGGGGTATTTGCCAAATGTTTGACGGAAAACCCGTGCGAAGCTGGTCTTGCTATGATAACCGCTTTCCCGGGCTACCTGGTCAATAGATAGATTCGAATTCTTTAACAGCCGGGCAGCATGCCGCATGCGAAACTCCCGTAAAGTTGCCATGGGCGTTTTGCCTATTATTTCGGTAAAGGTGGTCATGAAATTGGAGCGGCTCATACATGCAATGTCGGCCAGGCTTTTTACGGTATGACCCTCCCCGGGGTCTGACGCAATTGTCGCTATTACTCTCGCAATGCGGGCATCCCGAAGTATGGAGAAACGTTCACTCCATAATGTGATCGAGGCCAGTGATCGCCGTAACAAAAGAATGATCACCTGTTTTAACAGCAGGCTGCTCATTTCGCTGGAACCCACCTCCTGGCTCAGGAACTCAGCTACTGCTATCCGCAACCGGTCGCCTAACTGCTCGTTTGTGTGAAATGTTTCAATAATAGGGGATTGCAGTCCGGCAAACAGGTCCATGGTTTGGCCGTACGATGCTTTGAAAAAACCGCAGACCAGATTTATTTCAGCCTTCATGGGGTCGCCGGCCACGAACTGGTGAATGTTATTTTTGTTCTGCATAACATCTTTCCAGTTGACTGTTGTCAACTCCTGAGCGTGCTCGTTTTCCGGGAACACTTCAATCTTGAATGGATGGTTACTGGGAACAACGATGAGGGTGTGAGGTGCCAGTTCAATTGGCTGCAATCCCTGAATCAGCATCCAGCCTCTGCCACTTAGGTTATAATGGATGCCGGGAAAATCGGATCCGCCCATGTCAAGGCGGAAACCGGGGCTTACCAGGCAATGGGACAACCATACAAACTGAACATCCAGTTCACTGATCAGCGCATCCACATCGCCTGTGGACACATTTGCAGTTGGGTCTATAGTCATACACAAATATAAAGAATGTCTGAAATACATCTTTGACACCGGTATTGTGGCCGTGTGACAGTTTCCAGTTGTTTTTGTCACAGGGGCTGCGGGACTGCATCTAATAAGAAGTACTAAAGCGTGTTGACATGTCTGCCGATGGTAATAAAAAGTCTTTATTAAATATAGTACCGGTCTGTACATTTGGGATTATAGCAAGCATTAATGGGTTGTCATTCTCCTGGAAGCTGGCCTGCGTGCGGTGGCATATACCCAATTCCCTGCTTGCCTATGTAGATGGTTTTTCGTTGCTGCTGTTTTTGGCGCTGACCCTGTTCTTTTTATATCAGTTTGCTCAGCATCCGCAGGTATTCAGGGCAGCCTTAAAAGATCCGCTTTCCCCGCATTATTTTGTTATTTTCCCTATTACCATACTTTTCCTGTCTACCATCTTCTGGCCAGCTTATCCAGCGGTCACCATCGTTTTATGGAGCCTGGGCACATTTTTGATCGCTGCGTTTATTTGGAATATTGCCATTCAGTGGCTTTGTTACCGGTGTATTTTTGAAAAGATGACACCATCCTATGTGCTTCCGATCACCGTGGCGCTGGATGTTCCTATTACAGGTTATTATTTGCCGGTAATTGTTATAAAGGCGATTTGTACCGTTTTCCTGTTCATTGGATTGCTTTTTGCACTCATTCTGATGATTCAACTGTTTTTGTCTTTACTGAAGAAGGACGACAAAAGAGATCTGAGGAATGCGATCATTACTTTTTCGGCATTGAGCGCATTGGTCTTTATGGCTTATGATTCTTATATCCATATTGACTCCCGGTTCTCACAGGCTTTATTCTTTCTTGGGGCTGGATTGTTGCTCGCCCTGAGCCTTTATACACTGAATATAAAACACAAACCCTCCTTCAGCTTTTCATTTTGGGGATTGTCATCACCATTGATAATCGTTACCGTTTCGGCATTGAAATTTGCAAACAGGGGAAGCGATTACGGCCGTTGGCTGATGGCTATGGGGTTGCTATCTATTGGGACGCTGATCATCGGAGTTGTATTGATACGTATCACATTTAACATCTTTAAAAGACTAAATTATAAGCACGTTTAAAATATCCAAAAGAAGATGTTTTGGCTGATAATCAGGTGGTGTTCGAGAATTTTATCCTTAGGCTTGGTTTTTGGCAACAGGGGCGCTAACTGGAAGGGGTGAGCCCTTTCCTCTGCCAGCCCCGCTTAATTACAACACCATTGATTACACGTTTACCGCCAAAATCTGCGCGCTCATTGGCATCTATTCACGAATATTAAAAAATGTGCCGATGGATTATGAAATGTATTACTTTTGAACCGACCCATTAACCCGATAATTGAAACCACCTAACTTTTTGATAGATGACGCCTTATTACCCTATACTTTTCCGTTCCCGTATAGTAAATTTACCTTCCAGTCTACCTGTTTTTGAATACTCTTGCTTAACAGGCTCTTAGTTTCAATTCAACACTGTTTACGATCTATTTTACGCTTCGAAACATATCTGCCATATTAAGTTATGCCAGGGTGGGAAAATTATTAGTTGATAAGGGAACCGTGGGGATGGTTACGTCATATATGATAATGCCCAAGTAAAATCAGATGGCTCTACAAAGGCAAAGATCGTTGTTGAAAAAAGTAATAAGGTGGCTTCTGCAAATTTCGGAACTGGTACAGTTACTGGGGCGCCAGCGACGACCACACCATCAAAAACAGATACAAATGCAAATTAGATTGTTATTAATATCCTGTTGTTGTCTAATTTATTTTGGAAGCGCTGCTCAAAAAATGAGTATCGAAAAGGAGCTATATATCGTTGATACAATAGAAATAAAAGATCCCATTTTGATTAAGTTTAAAGAAAATGGCCATTATTTAAATAATGTTTTGGTGCCCAAAGAAAGTCTTGATTATGTGCGTAAAGATGACACCAGTTGTTTAAATTTTTTATGTTCACATAATGGATACCTGTTTTTACTGGCAGCTGAATTTTCCTGTTTAGTAAATAATTTACTTTACTATTATCCGTCATTGGAACACTCTCGTTTTTATAATAAGTTGCAAACCCATTTAAGAAATGCAGAACAGGATATTGTCTTAGTTCCGGTCGATAAAAACACAAACAAGCTAAAAGAACAAAATGGATGGAGGTACAGTGAAATTTACCCAAGAAAATTTCTATTATGTTTGGCAAAAGGCAGTGCCATTAACAGGTGTCAGGGAAAGTATGAAATAAGGTTTAAAAATATGGACAATGTCTATTTTAAAGTATTATGCCCTGTAACCTGGTAATTCAGTGATGTCCTATTTAAATAAAAGTAATATAGATATGTTCATAGCAACAGTAGCAGCCCTATTGGGAACGTTTTTATTCTGTGTCATTCGGTCAGATATATTTAAAAAATAAATAAAAGCGATTTGTACCGTTTTCCTGTTCATCGGATTGGTGTTTGCGCTTATTCTGATGATTCAACTGTTTTTATCATTACTGAAGAAAGACGATAAAAGAGATCTGAGATTGCAAGTGATTTAATATGATTGTGCACATTCATTCTTAATTTCTATCTTGTTGCTTCAATTGCCCCATATGAAACCCTTACTCGCCATTTTAATTGCAGCCCTTCTACTTACTGTTTCTGCCTCAGCTCAAACACACGATTTTACCCAATGGGTTAAAAAAAAGACCGTTGACGGGAAAGAGATTATCGTGTTACGTGTACCCGAAACGGAGTTCGGTTCAAATATCCTGGGGCTTATTGGAGAGGCGGAAAACGATTTGGATAGATTGACTTACCTCTATAAGGGTTCTTATGCACCGTTCGGAGGCAGCAACGTGTACGACGACATAGAACGGTATTGCGTAAGGATTGAAAAGGAAGATCCAACCTATCCAGTACATTATTACCGGGATGAAATGAAAGCATTTAAAGCGCTCAGGGAAGAGATGGACCAGAAAGCGTTGGCGAAAAAGAAAGCAGCTGAAGATAAAGCATTTTTTGAGCAACTAAAATCAAATTATGCATGGATCAGCGGTGACACCCTAAATGTGCGAACCAAACCTGATACCAAAGCCCCCACCATAGGTAAGTTGCTCCGCCTTAGTTACATAAAAGCCTACCAGGTAGAAAATAACGAGGATTGGGTAGAAGTAAATTTTGGTGAGCACAGTGGTTATGTATTGAGAGACTATGTGGCTATTGACTGGGAAGAACTGGCGCCTTCACACGAGGACAGCGCACGCCTGGTAACTGGCCAGCAATACCACTTTATACCCACTGCAGCCTATACCGCACAATTAAAAAAGGCGGCTGCCGAAGAAGAACGCGAAGAAGCACGCGCCATGAGGGCTGCCGAATCAGCTCCACGCAGAAAATATTACAGAGGCCCCCGAGGCGGATGTTATTTCATCGATTCGAAAGGCAATAAACAGTATGTTGATCATAGTTATTGTAATTGAATTGAAGCACTAATGCTTTAGCGGAGGCTTTTAATGCAAAAATCGAAGCATGCCGGAGATCTCCGTTTTGTCATGGTTGAAATTGTGCAAAAGGGATTGACGCCATTCTGTACGCCTGCGAACAAAAACCGTTCGTTTTCGCACACTTTCGGACGTCTGAGGTTTCTAAAGCCATTGGCTGCAAGGATTTGAAGAATTGGCACAACGATTGGCGCTTTTCCTGGCGAACGATACGTGTGCCTTCTCAACATTAAAACACAGTCTCAAATTGTTGCCATGTTTAGAAACTACTTCAAAACCGCATGTAGGAACCTGCTGCATAATAAAATCTATTCCTTCATAAATATTGCAGGGTTAAGTCTTGGTTTGGCTTGTACAATGCTTATTATGTTGTATGTAAACGATGAAGTAAGCTATGATAAGTTTCATAAAAATGTTGGCCAGATCTATCGTTTAGACAAAGAGACTACAAAAGATAATGGCGACTTTCACTATAACAGCTATACAGGATACTTTCAGGGACCACGTTTCGGGCAGGCATTAAGAACCATGCCAGGGATAGTTTACACGACTTGAGAAGCATTTCAAAAAGCGTTGTATCTGCCTGTTTTGGTATACTTGTACAGCAGGGTAAAGTAAAAAGCACCACGCAAAAGGTCTTTGATTTTTTTCCCGAATATAAAAAGCAGGATACTGGTTTTAAATCTCTATTGACCATTGAACACCTCCTCACCATGACATCGGGGTTAAAGTGGAATGAAGAAGTGCCATACGATAATCCTGACAACAGCGAAATACAAATGATCAGGAGTGGAAATCCCATTGAATTTATTTTAAGTCAGCCAATGGAGTTGGCCCCGGGAATGCAATGGAAGTACAATGGTGGTACTACCCAGTTACTGGCTGCTATTATAGAAAGAACTTCAGGGCAAAAATTAACTGAATTTGCCGCTGAAAACCTTTTTAAGCCTTTGGGAATTTCGCAGTACGAATGGTTTACTTATCCGGGAACAACAGCATATGCAGCAGCCTCTGGATTGAGATTGCGTTCAAGGGACCTGTTGAAATTCGGGCTGGTGTATCTTAATAATGGTGAATGGAATGGCAAACAAGTTGTGCCACGGAAGTGGGTTGAGGTATCAGTGCAACCACATTTAAAACAGGATAGGGGTGATATGAACTATGGATACCAGTTCTGGCTTTTTAATGATACTGCACAAGGAAGCCCGGTAAACATTATAGCATGTGTTGGTAATGGTGACCAACGGATCTTTATAGATAAAGCAAGGCAGTTAGTGATAGTAATTACTGCCGGAAATTATAATAAGTGGAATATTAAGAACGGTTCAGCGGAGTTATCCAGGCGGTATATTTATCCTGCACTAACCATGGATAAAACAATAAAGCATATAAATTGATGATCTACATGCTTTATTACAAACTCGTGTGCCCAGAACAGGAAAATTATCTAATCAGTGGGTGTTGGATTTGATGGATCCCGACTTCCTATTTCCCAACAACCAGCTTCTCACCCCAGGTCAGTACATAACTTTTAGCAGGTGGTAATCCTTTTATTTTGTCGTAGGTATACTGGTACGACCAGCGCCACTTGTTCACCGCATGTCCCAGTTCCATTACATGGTCATACACAGTAATGTCAGGTTTTACCCTGGCAACAGCATCAAATACGTCCATGGCGTTTTCAATATGAAGTATAAACAAATTGATGTGTTTATCAGGATTGAAACCAGCCACCGACCTGGAGTCACCAATGTGATAAATGGTATAATTATGAGCGCTGGGGCCACAGTCTATCTGGGACGTGATCACCGGCACATCGCCCTGCACATTCATGGTAAATCGAAGTGTCACTTCTCCATGCGAAAAGGACCGGGTGTCGTTAATTAATACCCCTTTTGAATAGAACGGTGAATATACCGGTTTGCCTGCGGCAGTCAGGGCATCGAGTAATTCAGCATTGCTGTGATCGCCGTGCACATGGGAGGAGATTACAAAGTCTAATATGGTGGCCAGTTTTGCAGATCCCGGCTGGTTGATGTCAATGCCAAAACAGGCATCTTTAGTTTTTACAATATACCCCATGTTATACAGCTTCCAGATCACGGCACCCTGCTTCACAGAGGTAGAACGTATTTCATCAACCGATGTGCTTACGGCTTTATGCAGGTAATAAAGAATAGGACGGGTGTTTTCCATTGCTGCAGCTTTAGTGGTATCATTTACCCACCAGGTGCGGTATTGTTTCCAGGCTGTGTCGCTTAATTGAAAGCCGTACCTGTCCAGCGTGGCTGTTTGCTGCCAGCGTTCAGTGAAACGTTGTTGCGTGCTGTCTGGTGGGTGTTGACGGAACCAGTTAAAAGAGGCAGTCATTTCCTTTTGCCAGTTAACAGGTTTGTTGCCCATTACGAATTCCAGATTGCCCCCTTTTATCAGGTCGGTATGGGTAATGTATGGTTTGTCATATAGTTTGCCATTCAGCTTTACCTGTTGTACATATTTGTTTTCGGCCGACAAATTGGTCGCCGTGATCACAAATTCTTTTTTGCCGGTACGCAATGCCATTTTAGAAAAAGAAGGCGTGCCCAAAACATATCGGCCATCGACAGGGTTTACGGGGTAAAAACCCATAGCGCTGAACAGGTACCAGGCGCTCATTTGTCCGCAATCGTCATTGCCGCATAAACCGTCCGGCGTATCGTTGTAAAGGGTATTTTTTATTTCATACACCCGCTCCTGGGTTTTTGCGGGTTCGCCGGCCAGGCTGTACAAATAGGCTACATGGTGGCCGGGTTCATTACCATGTACATATTGTCCAATACGGCCACGGGCGCCCTGGGCAAAAGCAGTTGATTGAAAAGTAAACATACTATCGAGCTTGTTAATAAAGGCTTGTTTGTCATCAAAAGCATTTATCAATCCATCTGCATCCTGCATTACATGCCAGATGTAGGGCCAGGCATTTCCTTCCGTATAGTTGCCGCCGGTGCTGGCATGGGAAAAACGCAAGGGATCAAAAGGAGCATCCCATTCTCCATTGGCTTTGCGGCCGCGCATAAAACCGGTGCTTTTGTCGAATACATTTTTGTAGTACAGGGCGCGTTTGGAGAAGATATCGTACTCTGCTTTCTTTCCAAGTGATTTAGCCAATTGCGCCACACAATCATCATCGTAGTTACACTCCAATGTGCGGGACACTGATTCGTTTTTCACGATGTCGCAGGGATAATAGCCATATTGATTATAAATATTCCAGTCGGATTTTGTGTGATTGACCGTTGAGCTGGCTTTTATGGCTGCCCAGGCTTTGTTTACGTCATACTTGCGAATGCCTTTTTTCCAGGCTTCTGCAATCACCGGAATGGCATGGTTGCCGATCATGCCATTGTTCTCATGGCCCCATAAAGTCCAGATTGGTAGAACTCCTGTTACTTCATAATGGGCGATCATGCTTTGTACAATATCGTTGGTAACAGTCGGATACAGCAAGGTATACAAAGAGTTAGTGGCGCGAAAGGTGTCCCATAATGACAGCGTAGAAAAATAGGCTTTATTGGGTGCAGTAAAAACGGCGTTGTTGGCACCGCGGTATTGGCCATCAACATCGGCCAGGTTATTAGGAACAACCAGGTTATGGTACAACCCGGTATAAAAGATGCGTTTTTCTTTTTCAGTTCCCGCTATCTGAACCGTACCTAACATCCGGTCCCAGGTTTGATAGACCTTGTTACGCACAGCTCCAAAATCCCAGCCGGGTATCTCTTTATCGAGGTTGCTGCGGGCGCCGGCAATGCTTACGGTTGACAGACCGATCTTCATATCCAACAGCAGTGATTGATCGTTCACGAATTGCAACACCAACTGCTGGTTGCGGGTAGCATTGCTGTCAGTTAACCATTGTTTGCCGGCGACAGGCTGGTTGAACCGCATGATGAAGTATACCTGCTTGTCACCAGCCCAGCCTTTTGTATACAAATAACCTGTAAGGGTATATGGGTCTTCGATCGTTAGCTGGCTTTTTAGCACATGGGTTTCCAGTGCGGCAGAGTCGGGTACAATGCCATGCTTCAGATCTATCAGCAGATTGCCTTTATTGCCGCTAAAAGTATAGTGATGAAAGGCTGCCCGTTGGGTGGCGGTAAGTTCTGCTTTTACCCCGTAGTCATCTAATTTAACCGTGTAATATCCTGGCTGTGCTTTTTCTGTCTGGTGTGAGAAGTGCGGGCGTTTGGGATAACCATTTATAACTCCGGTATAAGGCAGCACCAGCACATCGCCCAGGTCCATCCACCCGGTTCCGCTCAAATGGGTATGCGAAAAACCCATGAGGGTTTTGTCTTCGTAATGATAACCCGAGCAATAGTTCCAGCCTACGTTGCCGGTTTCGGGACTTACCTGTATCAGCCCAAACGGACTGGTAGCGCCAGGATAGGTATGACCTTGTACTGCAGTACCAATAAAAGGATCAACGTAGGTGGCATTACCTGTGTATTGCGCTGAACAGAGATTGCTTAATAAACCAAATGCAATTGCCAGCCTGCTTGTTTTATTTGTCATGTTTCGTTTTCAGTTTAGGGAAGGGTAGTAGACATAGAAGGGGGTGCATCGCCGGGTTTACTGCCCCAGCTTTTATTGGGAACCGGTCCCATGGTGAGTACCAGCTTACCTCCCTGAACCAGTTCAGTATGATAGAACCACGGTTTGTTCAACGGTTTTCCATTCAATTCTGCCGACTGAATATAGCGGTTGGCGTCAGAGGTGTTTTTGGCTTCTATCACAAATGTTTTACCCGGGTAATATTGCTGATCTAATTGTATAGTGATCTTGTTGAACAGCGGACTGCCAATTTCATAAATAGGTTGGGTGCTGGTGCCGCCATCGGTCTCAAACAAACCCATAGCACTCATCACAAACCAGGAACCCATTTGGCCTTCGTCTTCATCGCCGGGCCAGCCGTTGTAAGGGTTGGTGCCATAAAACTTATTCATGATCTCCCGTACCCAGTGTTGCGTGAGCCAGGGTTTACCGCTATAATTAAACAAATACGCCGCCTGCATATTGGGCTGGTTGCCGTGATTGATGTATACACGTTCGGGTTTGTCGCCAATGGCGTTGAAGTTCATTTTTGACGATTGTTCAAAGCCAAACACCAGCCGGTTGGTAAAGGTATCGCGGCCCATCAGGTTCACCAGTTTGTTTACATCGTGCGGTACAAAGAAGCTGTATTGCCAGGCATTGCCTTCTGTATAGCCACCAGTGCTGAGCGGATTGAAATTTTCGAGCCAATGGCCTTCCCTGTCTTTCGGCCGCATGTATAACGTTTGCGGGTCGAAGATGTTTTGATAGTACGCTGCCCGCTTTATGAATTGAATGTACCGGCTGGTATCACCGAGGCGCTTAGCCATTTGCGCCACGCACCAGTCATCATAAGCATACTCTAAGGTATTTGATACATGCCCGGGTTGTGGAATGTAACCCAGCTGCATATACGTTTGTATGTCTTTATTACCGGCATAGCCTCCGCATTCGTGTGGTGTGCCATTGGTGGTTTGCTGATGCAGCAGGGCCTGCCAGGCAGTAGCCGTATCGAACCGGCCAATACCTTTCTGGCAGGTGCTCACAATAAGCGCTATTTCATGCGAGGCTTCCATTATACCGGAGTATTCAAACCCTGCTGGTCCACGCGCCAGCCAACCGCCGGTTTTATACATTTCCAGTTGTGATTGCACCCATTGATTGGCTATGTCTGGATTTACCAGTGTCCACAACTGATTTAAATTCCAGAATGTGTTCCAGAAGGCATCGCAGCCAAAGACCGGTGAATGGGGATCGCTCAATTGGCGTTCCTGTTCACAGGCATCCCGGTATTTGCCATTCACATCACTCAATATGCTTCGGGCACAATACGACCGGTATAAATTGGTATAGAATTTCTTTTTGTTGGTTTCGGTACCACCAGCTACTTTGATATTCCCCAGCAACTCATTCCAGGTTGTTTGGGCGTTCCTTCTGGCTGCTTCAAAGTCCCAATGAAACGGGTTCATTTCCTGGTTCAGGTTCAACCGGGCCTGCTCAATGCTTACGTACGAAATACCGGTTTGCATCAGCAGCACTTCGCCTTGTTTGGTATCAAAATCAACCCAGGCGCCTATGTCATCCTTACCGGTGAGTTGGGTAATGTTCTTATTGATCTCTTTCCCCTTCCAGCCACCAAATTGTTTGAATGGTTTATTGAACCGGGCTACGAAATGCACGGTATAGTCATTAAAACCACCCAGGCGCATAAAGTTGCCGCTTTGTTGTTTGGAATAGCCTTCTATTTCGGTATCGCTTACGCGGGTAATGGTGGCATCCAATACAGTAAAAGGATACTCTGCCGGGAACAACAGGTTGAACAGCACATGCGCATCCTGCGTTTCGGGAAAAGTGAATTTGAAGAAACCCGCCCGGGTAGTGCTGGTTAATTCGGCTTTGATATTATAGTTGATGAGGTCTGCCGCATAATAACCCGGACTGGCCCGTTCTGTGGTTTTATCTATGCGGGAACGGTGGCCGGCTGTACGCCCGGTAGTCGTAGGGGCATCGGGTGGATAAATAGCCGGATTAACTACTCCGGTGGTAGGCATTACCGAAAGACCGGCCATTGTCCAGGCATGAATATGGCTGAAGCCGGAAATGCTTTCGAGTGTATATTCATACCCGGCTTTCCAATCGGTGCTTTGGTTATCGGGACTTAATTGTACCATGCCAAAGGGCAGGGTAGCGCCGGGATTCAACATCCAGCGTGATTCAGAAGTGCCAACCATAGGGTCGGCATAGTCAACCGGTTGCTTTTGCTGTGCCTGGGTTTGGTGTACAAATGAAAATAGCATTCCCAGGCCCGTTATTATTGTTAATGCTGCACGCATATATCGGGTCGTTATGTAATAGTATAAATATTGTTATTATTCTATGCCCCAGTGTTCATTCGGCGCGGGGCCCATTTCCAGCACCAGCGAGCCGCCTTTCAACAGTGCTGTGGCAGGAAAACGAAAACTGTTCAACACCTTACCATTTAAGGTTGCTTTTTGTACATACTGGTTGGTACGGGAAGCGTTTTTCGCAATAAGGGTAAACTGTTTTCCCCGGCCATACCTGTTCCCCAGGTTGATAGTGGTTTGTGTAAACAAGGGGCTGCCGATCTCATAAATGGGATTGGTATTACAACCTCCATCGGTTTGAAACAATCCTAATGTGGCCATTACTAACCAGGCACTCAGCTGTCCCTGGTCTTCATCGCCCAAATAGGCATCGTTGGTAGTATAACCATAAAAGCGATCGAGTATGGAACGGCTCCATTGTTGCGTGAGCCAGGGTTTGCCGGCCCAGTTAAACAGAAAAGCAAAATGCATGCTTTGCTGGTTGCCCTGTACAACGGGATAATCCCAATACTGATCGTTCATGCCATTGAACCGCCAGGGCTCGCTTTGTTGGAAACCCCATTGCAGGCGGTTGATGAATTTATCTTTTCCAATGCTTTTGATCAACGCTGGTACATCTTGCGGAACAAAGAATGTCAACTGCCAGGCGTTGCCTTCTACGTATTGTTTGTTGGCGCCGCTTTTAAATGGATCGAAATTATCCGCCCATTTTCCATTACTGTCTTTCAGGTGACAATAGCCCGCGGTGTCTATTACGTTCTTCCACCAGTAACCGCGCTCATTGAATTGACGCCAGGTAGTGGAATCGCCCAATGAACGGGCCAGTTGTCCAACCGTCCAGTCGTCAAACGAATACTCCATAGAGTTGGAGAAGCGGCCTTTATCATAGGGTACATAATGATGTTGCAGGTAAGATTCCAGGTCGGCATTACCGGCATAACCCTGAAATACTTTTTGTCCAGGTGTGGTTTGCATCTTCACCGCAGCCTTCAGTGCATGACCGCCATCAAAATCACGGATGCCCATTTGCCAGGCAGAAACTATTTGCGGTATTTCATGTTCAGCTACCATTACCGGTATGTAGTTCATGGCGGCCGGACCTTTGGCTAACCAGCCATTGGCTTTATACATGGCCAGTTGCGATTGGGCCCAGTTACTGCTCCACTCGGGCGTTACCAGGTTCCACAATTGATTCAGGTTCCAGAAGGTATTCCAGAAGGCATCACCGCCCAGGGCAACGTGTTTGCCGCCGGTGGAATGAATGATACCATCTGTGCCTTTCCATTCGCCATTAACATCACTCCAGGTATTGCGGCCGCAAATAGAACGGTACAGTGCGTTGTAAAAGCGAACTTTCTCCAGCCGGTTGGTGCTGGTGATGGTTACGCGGTTGAAGAGGTCGTTCCATGTGGTACGTTGTTGATCACGAACGGCATTAAAATTCCAGCCAAATGGTTGCGCCAGTTCTTTTTGCAGGTTTTCACTGGCATTGGCCAAACTCACCAGGGAAATGGCAGAACGTACCTGTACAACCGGATGCATTTTTGCGTTGAACTGAACAGACAACCCTGCATCGGTTGGGTTACTGGCTACAAAGCTATCGGCTGTTTGAACCTGGCCGTTCACCCAGCCGTGTATGCTTTGTATGGGTTGGTCAAATTCAATTACAAAATGGATGGTATAATCCTGGTCAGCGCTTCTTCCCCAAACGGAGGAGTATTGATGCGATGTACCTTCAATACGATGATCGTTTATTTTCTTTAGCGAAATGTTTTTTAGCTGATACGCATATTCAGTGGGAATATGCAGATCGATCAATACCCGGGCGCTGTCGCGGTTTTGGGGAAATGTAAAGCGAAGTAAGCCACAACGGGTAGTGGCGGTCATTTCTGCCTTGATGTCGTAATCGGTGAGTTGTGCTTTATAGTAGCCAATGGGCGCCTCTTCTGTTCGTTTGTCGATGGCCGAGCGATATCCGGAGCCCGGTTTAAATTCGTCGCCTATGTTTGTTTTCAGTGGGCCATTGCTGGCAAAAATACCAACACCGCCCACTGTCCATTCATGAATATGGCTAAAGGTGCCAATGCTTTCAAAGATAGGATCGTAACCCGATTGCCAGCCATTGCTTTGGTTATCGGGACTCATCTTTACCATACTGAAGGGCATCCAGGGACCGGGTGCTATCATCCAGCGGGAGTGGGCGGTACCCATGCGGGTATCTACATAATCGGCTAGGGTTTGTACTGATTGAGGGGCGCGTGTAAGATCTCCTGCTGCAATCAGCTTTTCATTCTCCAGTATTTTATAATGGCTGTTGGTTGGTTTTGTAACTGCCGGCATCAAAGCTTCAAACTGATAAGTGCCTTTTTCCACGCGTTCTGAAAATATTTGCTTTCCATCCAGCAACACCGTCAATTGAGGTGTTTGGCTGAGGTGATGGCATTTTACCAGCAGCGGCTGGTAACGTTTCTCACTGGCGGTGAGTTCATAGGCGGCCGGTTTCACCTGCTCTAAAAACAGTTGACCGGGTTTTTCTGCCGGTATAGCATTGATCCCGTCCATTGCTACATGGTCAAACAGGATCCAGGAGCCCTGCAGTATGGTGATGGTAACGCGGTTACCGCCTTGCTTCATAATACCTTTCGCAATAGGAATGGTAAGGGTTCGGGGCGTGGCCTTTGACAGATCGCCTTGCAGCGCTGAGGTATCTACACCTGGTTCGGTCATGCCGGGGTGCGGTTGTTGCGCTACATCATATCCATTGGCGGTAAGTTGAATGTATTCATCATGATCGTTAATGGTCACTTTGAGTAAGGGCAGGAATTTTTTGGCATAGTCACGCAAGGCAATATGCAGGTTGCCGGTATAGTCGGCTGAATAATTGCTATTGGTGAACAGGATATTCACCTGGTTGGTTCGCCAGCCGGCAGTGCCCCAGGTGCCGCCCCAGGTATCGATGGGGCCGGGTAATACATAAGGAAAATCGATACTGTCAACCGAATGGCCTACAAAGAAGTATTTGTTTTCAAATCCAAAGTCATGGGCAATGAACTGTTTGTAGCCATTGGGCGCCAATGCCAGCCGTTCGTTCTTCCCAATGCTCCACATCTCGTTGGTGCCGGGTTGTGCCATGGAACAATGGAAAAGTGCTATTGCAGCGCAAAGCAGCAAAAAATTCTTTTTCATGTGTATAAAGCAGTTCTAATGTTGATGATAAGACCTGTCCGGGGGTCTAGGTCCCCCGGACAGGTCTTTATTTAATCTATTCCCAGGTAATATTTGTGCCAACAGCAGTGAAGTTACCGATTGCTGCGGTCACATTATTGCCCAGGTTTAAATCAAAGGGCCAGTAAGCTACCAGGCCGTTCTCGGCACTGGTGAGAGTTTTGTTCATATATGTGTTTACTTCTGCTTCAGTAAGGGCACGGTTCCAGAAACGAACGTCTTTCAGGTTGCCATGCATACTGCGCAGGTCGGTGGCTGTCCACTCACTGTTGCGGCTCATACCCAGGCGGGTAGGAGAGTTGGCGGCAATGATGGTTGGCCGCGGTCCACCGGTTACGTTAGCGGTAGCTTTTTTAACCCCATTTACATAAATGGTGATGGTGGTGCCATTGTAGGTGTACGTAAGGTGATACCATTGACCGGGCACTACGGTATTGGCGGCTGTAGTAGCGCCAATGTAGGCGGTAGTAAATACATACGCAGCCACAGCGCCGGTATTGGTATAACGGAACAGGATACCCTTTGCTTTATCATCGATGGTAATAAAAGCGCCCAGCTTGGCGGTGCCATCGGTATTGAGATCGGTAAGCTTTGCTTTTACTTCAATGGTGAATTGCGATTTGTCGGGCACCAGGCTGTCGCAGGAACCCAGGTTGAAAAAGGCGTTCACACCGAACTTGGGTGTACCGGCTTTTACCGTGTTGTTTTTGAATTCTTCCATGGCGGCGTTCAGCGTTGTCAATGCATTGGCAAATGCATCGTCATTGCCTGAGCTGTTCAGGATGAATGTTGCCCAATCGGCTTTTGCCTGTAAGGAGCTTTTTGAACCGGGTGCCAACTGGCCCAGTACCAATCCTTCTGTGGAAGATCCGATGAGGCTGATGGCTTCATCGATGGCTGATTGCAGGTCTTGGCGGGCGCTGGATGGTGCATCTTTTTTGCAGGCGGTAAATCCAACGAGGGTTACCAGCAGCAGATATATCGTTCGTTTCATTAGTCAGTTTTTATGGGAGTAAATTAATAGCCTTCATTCTGTCCTAAAGTGGAAGGGTCGGGCATACCATCGAACTGGGCCTGTGGTATGGGCCGCTGGTTATGAAATTCTTTTATATACGGTGCCGCTTCGGGATTATACAGCTTTACGCGTTCAACCAGTTTGCCGGTGCGTTTCAGATCGAACCAACGCATATTCTCACCACCCAACTCACGCGCGCGTTCGTCGAGAATGAAGTTCAGGTTGATATCAGCCGCTGTGATATTGGTCATCACACTTTCATAACCGGGCACGGCAGCGCGCAGGCGAATGGCATTGATGTCATCAGCTGCCAGGTCGTTTTTACCCAGGTTCATATTGGCTTCGGCACGCATCAGGTAAATATCACCTAGGCGTATGATGGAATAGTCTTCGGCCACATTGTTGGTAGTTAACGCGCCCGGGCGGTCATTGGCATCGAACTTTTTAAACCCGATAAATACTTTAGGGTCTTTAGCAATGCCATTTGTGTTGTACAGGTCATTGAGGTCTTTGGCGATGTAGCGGTTGGTGGCCCAGGTCTTTTGTTGCGCGGTGAGTGCAAAGGGTACGAAGTATAAGGCCGTATCAACGTGTATGGTGTTCTGCAACGACAGTTTGTTGGAAGGTTTGTTGTAGTACCATACTGTTTGATAACCATCTTTCCAGCGGGCGTCTGCATCGCGGTTGAACAGGCTCAGGTTATACAGGGTGGGGTAGAGCTGGCAGCCGCCATAACCGGTCCAGTTCAATTCGGTTTGAATACCAGAGAACTGATCGATGAATGGTGCATAGGCCAGGAAATACCAGTTGTCGTTGGCGCCGGTATATTTAACATCAGGGCCATAGTTTACCTGCCAGATGAATTCCTTACTTCTGTCGGTACTGTTGTTGATCAGGTTCTTCCAGCCGGATATCAGCCCGTAGTTATAATTGCTGATCACATTCGTGGCATATTTCACCACCTCATCCCAGTCTTTATGGTATAAATGCACCCGGGCCAGTAATGCTTCTACCACTGGTTTGGTAACACGGCCGCTTTCAGTGGAAGTAGCAGGTACCAGCGGCAGCGCCTCATTCAGTTCCTTTATGATCTCCTGATAAAAGTCTTCTGCCGGACTGCGTTTTGCAACCAGGCCGTCTTCATATGAAGTAGTTTGTGGCAGGTATACACCGCCCCAGATATTCACGATATTGAACAGGAAGAAAGCTTTTAACGTAAGGTTCTCACCCCGGTTTTTATTCCTGATATCGTCGGATGTCCATTTTATTTTATCGGCCTGCTCAAAAAAGTAGTTGGCATTCCAAACACCTTTATAAAGGTGGTTCCACAGGTCGGTATTGTAACTGGAGGAGGTGGCGTCCAGCGTGCGGTATTCACTCATTTGCTGCTGGGTATTGTTGCCGCCTTTCAGCCACATATCGTTTCCCATTTCTGTGAGGTAGGCCCAGCATTGTGAACCATACATTTTGGTTAGGCGCAGCCTGTTGTATTGCCCGTTTACCAGGGTGATCAAACCTTCCTGGGTTTCAAAAATGGCAGTGGTGGCGCCGTAGCCTTCTTCCTGAAGGAAGTCTTTTTTGCAGCTGGTCATAGCGGCCAGCATGCCTGTTATAATGAGAAGTATTGTTAATTTTTTCATGGTTCTGTTTTTAGAATGACACGTTTACACCCAGGTTTGCAATAATGGTCCTGTCTGAAAGGCCGCCTTCATGTAGGAACGACCAGTATTGCCAGGGATTGGTAACGGCGCCATAGATGCGCAATTTTTCAATGCCCTTCAACATGCCTTTTGAAAAGGTGTACCCGATGGTGGCATTACGCAGGCGTACATAATCGTTGCTGTGCCGGCCAATAGTGTTCAGGTAAGCGATTGAAGTACCTGCACGTGGCTGGGGGGCATTGTTTGTAGGGTTGGTGGGCGTCCAGTAATCGATTACCGAAACGTTATACCGGCCAATGCTGCCGCCGAATGTGCTGCCGGTATTGGCGTCATTGGCAATAGCGCCGTATTCTGAATAAAAGTCTACCGCTGCGTCAAAATGTTTCCAGGTAAGGTTGGCAATAAGGGATGATTGCAATGTGGGGCGTTCCACACCTACGATGCTGCGGTCGTTGCCATCGATTTTTCCATCGCCATTCAGGTCTTTTATTTTTATTTCACCGGGCGTACGGCCATAAATGGCCGCTACTGCCGCTTCTTTGGTTTGCCATATGCCAAGGGCCGTATAATCGTAGGTAACATCGCTTACGGGGTAACCCACAAACCAACCGTTGGCAATATCCTGCGTCAGTCGTGGATCATACAATTCTGTCAGTTCTTCTTTGTTGTGGTAGAAGCTCATGGTTACGTTCAGGGTAAGGTCCCGGTGTTCAATCACATTGCCAGTCAATTGAATTTCATATCCGCGGTTCCTCGATTTGCCGATATTGTCGAACACGGTATTGAAACCGGTAGTGTAAGGGAGTTTACGCCTGTTCAACAGATCATAGGTGTTGGAAATAAAATAGTTGAAGGTACCTGAGATGCGGTTGTGCAACAAGGTAAAGTCTGCACCCAGGTTTAATGATTTGGTAGACTCCCATTTAAGATTCGGTACAGGCTGCTGATTGGGTTCATTAGTAGCGTAAGGGATATCGCCATTGGTTGAGCCAAAGATGGTATAGCGGGTGGTAAGGCTGCCTTGTGTGGCATAGGCAGCAATGGAATTGTTACCCGATACGCCATAGCTGGCCCTGAATTTCAGATCGTCTATGAAACGCATTGTTTTCATAAACTGTTCATCGCTTGCCCGCCAGGCAAAACCAACCGCAGGGAAGGATTGCCATTTATAGCCCGGTGCCAGTTGCGACGCACCGTCAGAACGGGCAGTCAATGATAACAGATACCTGTCTTTATAGCCATATTGTACCCGGCCTACATACGACAGCATCTGGGTGCGCAAAAAATTAGAACTGATTGTCTGGTTTTGCAGTGACGCTTCTATATTATACCATTTATATTGCGAAAGAGTAATGTCCATGCCCGACATATCGCTTGAAAAATCCTGTTGATTCTGCAATTCGAAGACCGCGGTAGCGTCGATGGAGTGGTCGCCATAATGCTTTTTAAAATTCAGCACATTGTTCCAGGCAATGAATGATTTGTTTTCATTGTCGATCGTTGCCTTGTTTAACGCGTTGCTATACGTGGCGCTCTGGTTATCTACATACGAGCCAGCCCAGGTAAATACTGCGTTCAGCGAAGCATTGGTGCTGAAAGTAAGGGCATCTGAGAAGCGATAGCTGGCATAGGCTTTCAACAAACCCACCCAGGCTTTTGACCGGGAATCGTTGTGGTCGCGGTTCAGGTCAAGCAAAGGATTGCGCATATTGGGATCACCCAGTGGCGCTGTGATAAGCTGACCGGTTGAATCATAGAAATCAACCGTGGGCGGATACCGCAACAGGTTGCCGCCAATGCCGGGTGAATTTTGCCTGAACTCATAGGACAACCGGCCATTCACCCCTACTTTCAGTCTTTTGGTTACCTGTTGGTCTATGTTGGTGGTAAGCATGTACCGGTTATAGTAGCCAGTGTTGGCGCGGTCTTTATTGTCGAAAAAGTTAAGTGATATTTTTTGCGAACCTTTTTCGCCGCCATTCATAATGGTAAGGGTGCTGTTGGTTTGAAAACCCAGTTTGTTGTAATAATCCTGTGCAGCGGTATTATTCACCTTGCCAAAACCGGCCAGTTCTACGGCTGTGAAGATCTTGGGATCATCGGCAGGTGAGTTCCAGATGCCTACGGCCTGGTTGGCATCGCGTTTAAACTGGATGTATTGTTCGGCATTCATGGGGTGCAGGTTGCCATCCACGTGTATATTGGCCCCTGTGTAGTTGTCGAGGGTAATACTGGTTTTGCCCTTCAGTGCTTTTTTAGTGGTAATGACAATTACACCATTGGAGCCTTTTGAACCGTACAGCGTAGTGGCGGATGCGTCTTTCAACACATCGATGGAAGCAATGTCGTATTGATCAATGGTGTTGAGCGACTCATTATAAGGCATACCGTCGAGAATGATAACCGGACTGTTGCTTGCGAGTAACGACCGGTTGCCCCGTATCCGTACGTCTCCTACGCCGGACGCCCCGCCGTTTACGCGCAATCCCGGAACACCCACCAGGCTTTGCACCAGGTTATTGCTTTGTACCCGCGTGATCATCTGCGGGTTGAGCGAGGACACAGCCCCGGTGAGTTCTCTTTTTGCTATCGACGTATATCCCAGTACTACCACTTCATTCAGGTTTTCACTAACAGTCTCCAGCACAATGGACGGGTTATAGTTATTTCGTACCCGCACTTCTGTTGGCCGGTATCCCTGATAACTGATCACCAGCACCACGGTTTCATCGGGCACCCGCAGTGTAAATTCGCCGTCATTGTTTACAATGGCGCCGATAACCGTTCCTTTGATGTTTACGTTGGCACCGCTTAGTGGCTCGCCTTTTGTATTAAATACTTTACCGGAAATGGTTATGGGTGGGGCTAATTCTCCCTGCACCGAATCAACGGTCAATTGAATAAATGTGCGTTGATCTCTTTTTCTGATGACTACAGTTTTGTCTTCAATAGTATAACTCACCTGTTGGTTGGCGAGGCATTTGTTCAGTACCTCGTCGATAGGCGCATTGTTGAAATTGGCATCAAACAATTCACGGGGGTTCACGGTCTGTGACGACCACAGAATACTGTAACCGGTTTGTTTGTGAATTTCATCAAATACCTGTTTTAAGGTAGCTTGTTTATGCACATAGGTGATCTTCTGTGCCAAACCTGCTGCGCTTACCTGTAAGAAGGTAACGGTAAGAAGTAGAGCCGTTAATTTCATGACCGGTAGGAATTTTTTGATAAAGCCCGTAGGCACCCGAAAAAATCGGGAAGATTTTTTATACATTTGAACATCTTGTGAATCATAAATTTTGTTTCGTCGCAGAATTTATCCGCCCCTGGCGGAAAGGATGAACAGGATTCCACCGGCAGTGCTACCAACACTACCGGTTTTTTTATACTCATCCAGGGTGTTTAGTTTTGGGATGATGTGTTGTTACATACTTGTCTGGTTTAGTTTTTCATGACTATAATCTTTTTGTCTTCTATTTTAAAATGAACTTCTTTCGTGAGTTCCAGCATACGCAGGATCTGCGATACATTGGCAAAACGGTTGACCAGCGCGCCGAACCGGAGCGATCTGGCTGCGGGATCGGCAAATACTATTTCTACATTGTACCAGCGGGAAATGGTGCGCATGATGCTGCCGAGATCTTCCGAACTAAAACGGAACATCCCTTCTTTCCAGGCCATCGCTTCATCAAGATCCGGTGAATGGTCAATGGTCAATGGTGAATGGGGGGCCGATACCGCCTGCTCACCTGGTTTCAGTATTACTGATTGATCTTTTTCTTTTGCCTCGCCCGCCGAAGCCTTGGCGTAGGAGGGCCTTCTGCCTACTCTCACACTTCCTTCCAGCAAAGTTGTCTTCGATGCCGGTTCATCATCATAAGCATTTACGTTAAAGTGCGTGCCGATGTCTTCTATCAACTGGTCTTTAACTTCAACCCGGAAAGGATGTTTTTCATTATGTTCCACTTCAAAATAAACTTCACCGGTTATTTTAACGGTACGCGCATGGGCGTTGAAAACTGTTGGAAAGGTGATGGTAGAAGCGGCATTCAGCCACACTTTGGAACCATCGGGTAAGGTTAATGGATAAGGTGATTGTTCACCCCTTGCGGTGGTAAGCGTATTCCAGCTTATGGAAGTTGCAGTACTGGTTGAACCAGTGGTATATACGATGCCGTCTTTATTATTGGCAGTAATGGTGGTTTGTCCTTGTAGGGCCAGTTGTCCATTCAATTCCCGGGTGAGTACGATCTTGCGCCCATCAGCCAGGGTGAGGGTAGCCTGGTTGCGGCCGGGTGCCACATCCGGTTGCTGCACCTTTTTGGTTGCAACTGGCAGTGGTTGTTTATGTAGTAATATATAATAACCAGCTGCAGCAAGCGCCAATAGCAAAGACGCAGCTGCTGCCCAGCGTGGCCAGCGGGCTGGTTTCTGTTGACTGGCAATTTTTTGTTTTACCCGTTGCAGGGACTGCTCGGCAGCTTGTGGTTGCCATTGAGCCAATAACTGGTCGCGATAGCCTTTATCCTGCAATTTTTCAAACAGCGCACGGTTCTCCGGTTTGTCGGCTATCCAGTTTTCCAGTTCTCTTGTTTCCTGAAAATTCAGATTGCCTTTTATATGACCAGACAGCAGGTAGATGATCCGCTGCATTTGTTCCATATCGCTATAAGCCATTTGTGCGCGTGTTTACAGCAATACGATGCAACAGAAGGAAAGTACCTAGTGTACAGGAGAAAAATTAATGATTCATTTGGCTAAGCAATAAAAGGAGGGCAAAGGTGCTGCCACTTAATTTGTTTTTCAACAAAATGAGGCCACGGCCTTTGTAATTCTTCACGGATTGTTCCGATAAACCCAATGTGCTGGCTATCTCTGAATTGTTCATGCCTTCAATAAAACCCATTTTAATAACCTTACTGCATTGTGGCGGCAGCTCGTTCACGGCGCGGTATATTTCGGCCAGTACTTCGGCATGAATAATTCTGTGTAAATGATCGGTAGGAACTGTTTCTTCAGCATGGGCAATGCGAAGATGACGTTGTGCTGCGTTCTTTGATACCTTTATGTGATCGAGGCAGGCGTTCTTTACGGCATGATACAGAAATGCCTGCATGTGGATGGTTGAATCGAATTGCTGTTGTCTGTTCCAGCATTTCAGGAACAGGTTCTCAATGATGTCTTCTGCATCTTCGGGCTGAACAAATTTGGCAGCATAAAAACGAAGGGGATGATAATAACTTTTGTACACCACATCAAACACCGCCGGATCATTCAGTTGAATGGGGGTATCCAAAGTATTATGGTCGTTGTGCATCAACATCTGGCCGGTTATCTTTTAACTGACAATTTCCGCGCAAAGGTGCAAAAATGCACAGATGATCCCATATTAAGGGTTATTATCATATTGTTAAGCGCTCATTCGACATGTAATACCCGTATCTGCCTGTTTTGGTATGCTTGTACAGCAGGGTAAAGTAAAAAGCACCACGCAAAAGGTCTTTGATTTTTTTCCCGAATATAAAAAGCAGGATACTGGTTTGAAATCTCTATTGACTATTGAACACCTGCTCACTATGACATCGGGGTTAAAGTGGAATGAAGAAGTACCATACGATAATCCTGACAACAGCGAAATACAAATGATCAGGAGTGGAAATCCCATTGAATTTATTTTAAGTCAGCCAATGGAGTTGCCCCCGGGAACGCTGCCGGAAATTATAATAAATGGAATATTAAGAACGGTTCAGCGGAGTTGTCGAGGCGGTATATTTATCCTGCATTAGCCATGGATAAAACAAAAAAGCATATAAATCGATGATCTACATGCCTTCTATCGTGCCCAGAACAGGAACAAAGCCACCCTGAGCCACAATATATAGAAAACAGTGAGTCATTTTTGAGTCACTGTTTTACATTTTTCCAGCAGTTCCGGAAATGTGCCGATTTATGGGGGCTGGGTAGGGTCACAAATGCTGATAAGGCGGTTCTTAAACACCAGGGATAATAAAAGAAATTAACCCGGTTTCAACGTTCTGAAAGTAATGGAGTATCGAATATCTGTAATGGGCGCTGTACTGTGTTCCCAATCGGTTCGGGCAGGTCCCTGCATAATGTAGAGAGATCTTTGCCTTACCGGTAAGGAAATGATTGACTTTCTTGATTGTAACGATTTTTCATAAGGTCTTAATTTAAATATGCAATCAATACCCAGGGAAATGCCGGCTATACTTTCAAAAGGTGGTGCATCGCGGTGCCAGTTGATCACCGACCCAACCGGGTATTCGGTTACCAGCAATTCCGCTATCTGGTCCCGGCTGACCATTAATTGCTCTGACACTCTGTCTATTATCCAATTAAAAGTTTCAGGTATTGAAATGCCCTTTGTTATTTTGCGGGTGGAAAAATTATAATCATAGCCAAAGCTCGCCACTTTTCTTTTGGCAGTATATTGATGAAAAACCATTGCATGCAATTCGATCTGTTGAATGATCTCCATCAATTGCTGTTCTTCGGCTTGACTAATAAAATCAGGATAGTAGTAAAACCCTTCAGGCAATATTGGTAGTTCATTAAATAATGTAGGCATATAATTATTCCCTAAAATCCTGTGCCAGCAAAATATGCACATTGTCAAGGGAGCGCCTTTTATCAGCTGTTTTAATATACAAAATGCTGCAAGTTAGATAACTTTGGTGTTTGACTTTAACCGGTATAGGTGTTGCTATTGGAGATACAACAATGTTCGATAGGCCTCGATGATACCTATGATATTATTTACTGAAACTCGTTTATAAAAGTTCCTCCCGGCCGACGTTCAAGCGATCCGGTTCAAACCTGTTCCTGCCCGAGTCCAGGCCGATAGTTCCTGTAACTCCCGATTAAGTAATAAGTTATTTTTGATCCAGCAACTGCTTTTTGACAATGACTGCTAGTATTAATCTGATACTATGCGCCTTTTGTTGGTTAGTTGTAACTACTCAAAGTTATAGTCAGCAACATGGCCGAACTGACAAGGTTCAAGAAAGTCGGGCCGGTTTGAATCAGCCGTCGGCGACCATGTCATGGCAAAAGCAGATTAATGCCGTCAATGAATTGATCGACCGGGGCCAGATCGAAAAAGCCCGGAAATTTTTTGATGTATTGACCCCGCCAGACGCAACATCAAATGCTTTGATAACTTCTTCCAGCATAGCAGCCCTGCATTTTCGGCTGGATTCGGCAGATGGCCATTGGGAGGCGGCATTGCAATTGTTGAGAGTATCCAAACATTTGTTTGATTCTGCCACCCGGATTCAATACGTACGCCAGCTTGCACGATTGGAAGATGAACATGGTCATCGGAAAAAAAGACAAAACTTACAGCTTGACAGCCAACTCGTTGAACTGCTCACCCGGCAGACAACCTTGCAAAAGCAAAAGTTCCTTAACGAGAACATCGTTCGTAACCTTATCGTTGGATGCGTCATCTTGCTACTCATGGTATTCGCGCTTGGATACAGTCGCTACGAGCTGAAAACCCACATCAAACAGGAAATCCAGTCCCGCCAGCGGGCCACCTCCGAACAAAATTTTGAGCTTAAACGCCTCATTGCTGAGCGGGAATGGTTATTGAAAGAAATCCATCTGCGGGTCAAAAACAACCTGGAGCTGGTGACCTCAGTCCTGAATGCCCAAGCCGTTGACTTTCGAGGCGAGCCCGCTTCCTTAATCATTCGCGACAGCAAAAATCGAATAAATGCCATTTCTATTATCCACCAGCGTCTGTTCACAGGTGACGCAGCATCTTCAGTAGATCTTGGTAGCTACATCAACGAATTGATCCAATTCCTAAAAGAAAGTTTCCGGACATCTGGCCGGGTTGAGTTTGTGGTCGACGTGTTACACCTGAACGTGGAGATATCGCAAGCAGTCCCTCTTGGGCTTATTATCAATGAGGCTATTACTAACGCCATTAAGTATGCGTTCCCCGACGGACGACAAGGGATGGTCACAATACGCCTTCAGGAGACCGTCGACAACCTTGTACAGCTTTCCATTGTCGATAACGGTATCGGCATGCCGGATGGATTCGACTTTACTGATTCCAGCACCTTTGGGATTAGTTTAATGCTCGGTCTTGCTGAACAGATCAAAGGACACCTTGATTTAATGAATGATAACGGGTTAACGCTCAAACTTCAATGGAAAAGTCATATTATGTTGTCGCAAAATCATTCGTCGAATGGCATTTGAGTTACGTCATATTCTTGCAAACAGGAGCAGATCACTCACAATAACTTGTATTGCCTTGGCGACGATACTAATGGTCATATTTTCCTCTTCGTTCATATCAGCGCAACCCACCTACGATACGGTGGAGCAAAACCTCACCCGGATGCTACAATTCGCAACATCCGATACCACTATCATTCGCCTGGACCTCGCCCTAAGCAAGCACTACCTTGACAAAACAGGCTCAGATTTAGGGGACATCCAACAGGCCTTCCTATATGCCCATGATGCCCACCAACGACTTGGCAACATTTATATGAGCCTGAATGATCCCGGCCAGGCTGCCGTCCGCTTTCAACAGTCGCTATTTTACGCCAAAAGAAATCATGACACCCTCTCTATTCTTACACAATCTGGATTGTTGGCGTTAGCCTACAATCAAAGCCACCTGCCGGAGAAAGCCCTCGCAGTACTGGAGCCTGCATTACGATTGTCACCAGCGGACGCTTATACCATTCTTGTCTTTTTGTTGGCAAATAAAATTGAGGCGGAGTTAGCGCTTTCCAACTTAAATGCTGCCGGGATATCCTACAACCAAATGCAAATCCACATCGCTGGGATTGGTCCTAATCAGAACGTAATGAAATACGGGCTTCGCTCAAGCATCGCGCTACTAGTTTCAACCCGTAGATACGACGAAGCCGAAATGCAGCTCAAGGCTTTGCATTCATTGGCGGAAAATCTGCATGATCCGGATTTACTTTGCACTACGGAAAACCTGGCATTTCGAATCGACTCTGCGCGGGGGAACATTCCATCCGCAATCCGGCATTACCAGCGTTTTCGATCACTCTCCGACTCAATCAACAGGCGAAACTTTGACATGGATATCGATGTATTGCAAATCCAATACAGGGAGGAAACGATTATCGAAGAACTGAAAAGAAATGCTCACGAACTTGACCTCCTCACAAATGAAAGCAGACTTCAAACCAAATCCCTACAGGCAGACGCTCTCATCAGGAAGTTGAGCTTAGTCGTTGTTGGGCTTGTTGTTATACTAATCGGAGTAATTATTAGCCGTTACCTTATAGAAATGCGGTCCATTCGGTTGATTGGTCGGAGTCAGAAAGCAATTGACGCCCAAAACGTCGAATTGGCTGCACTCGCCGCGGAACAGGAGCGATTACTCAGGGAGATTCACCACCGTGTGAAAAATAATCTCCAGATCACTATATCGCTGCTCAATTCAGAAATGACCCTTATCGCTGATGATGAGGCCCTCAATCTTATCAAAGACAGCCAGGCGAGAATGTTTACCATTTCGCTTATCCACAACCGCTTATATCATTCGCAAAATCTTGGCGAAATCGAAATGATCGGCTACCTGATCGACCTTTGCCAATTCCTTACAGAAACATCTTTTCCTCGCCGTACTATCCGGGTGCTGGTAGGTGGAGATCCACTGTATCTTGATGTAGAGCAGGCAGTCCTTCTGGGAATGATCACTACCGAAGCCGTTTCAAATGCGCAATTGTATACCTGCCACGAAGTCAAAAACGATTGTACGCTCCAATTCCAACTTGACCAGGACAGCATCGATACGATCGTTTTGACTATTTTTAGCAAAGGGCATGCACTCACCCGGGAACCGGCGCCCAACAACAAACATCATCTTTCCAGACACGACCTGATGGAGTTTTTCGCCGGCCAGTTGAATGGCGAAATCGTTTTCCAAACAACGGATGCCGGATCTACGATCATCATCCGTTTTAATATTACTAACAAAAAACAACTTACTTTACCAGGAAGGACCAATGCGGTATAACATCGCATTACTACTATCTAGGGGTGTACTATTTGTTAAAATGTAACTCTTTTCGGATGCCCAGCTTTTTAATACGGGAGGAGAGTGTGCTCGGAGGCAACCCTAAAATTTCTGCAGCCCCACCCGAACCAAATACCTTGCCCTGGCAATTCTGGAGTACTTGTAATATATAGTCGGTCTCCATTTCTTCGAGTGTCCGGTACTCACCCTCTAAGTAAGTATTCGATTGTGTAAGGTGCCTGGAAGCTGGAAGATCGACTTCAGTTATGATTGGCCCTGTGGTCCTGATAATCGTTCTCTCAATCAGGTGCCTGAGTTCCCGGATATTCCCTGGCCAGTCATATGCTTCCAGTTGCCGTAGTGCATTAGTGCTAATTGCCGGAACTTCCGTGCGCTCCAACATCACCGCGCTCTGTTTCAAAAAATATTGAGCCAAAAGCACAATATCCTCCTTCCTGGCCCTCAGTGGTGGGAGTGAAACTGGGTAAACGTTCAAGCGGTAATACAAGTCGAGTCGAAATTTATTGGCAGCGATCTCCTTTTCGAGGTCGCGATTCGTTGCGGCCACTACCCGAACATTGACCTTTACTGTTTTACTACTCCCCAATGGTTCGAACTCCATCTCTTGCAGCACACGAAGTAACTTTACTTGGGACGCTATTGGAAGCTCACCGATTTCGTCGAGAAAGATGGTCCCTCCATCTGCCGCCTCGAACTTGCCTACCCTTTTTTCCACAGCGCCTGTAAACGCCCCCTTTTCATGGCCAAAAAGTTCCGATTCGATCAGCTCAGCAGGAAGTGCCGCGCAATTGACAGTAAGGAATGGTTTACTTCTTCGTGTAGAAAGGGAGTGAATACTCCGGGCGATCTGTTCCTTACCAGTTCCGCTTTCTCCCATGATCAGTACTGAGACAGGCGTAGCCGCTACCGCCTCGATACCGCTCAACAACTCCAGAAGGACCTGGCTTTTACCAATAATGCCCGGGAACTTCTCACCATCCCGCGCCATTGCCGTGACCGCGATCCGTACTGGTTTAATGGCAGCATTCTTGGTTTTCGGTTGAAACGCCCGCAGAAGTGCCCCTGACAGTTCACGTAGATGTCCTTCAGACTTATTTAGGTACTCTAACTGTCTTTGGCTAAATGCATCCGGGTTTCGGCTATAAAAGGAGAAGACCAAATGTTGGGCGTCCGTTTCGAGGACAAAATTGAGTTTTGATTCCAGCCGGAAATGATTGCTCAATACACCATCCGTTGTCTTAGGGGATAATTGCTGCTTAAAAGACTCTCCATTGAGTAACTGTGAGCCTTGTGACATTTCTATCTCATCGATGGTAATCGGACCAACCCGCTGAATTAATCTTGCCACTTCTTCATTGGGCAACAGCTCATATTCTTCATATCCCGTTTGGACAAAGCAAACTTCCACCTTCTTGGTCCTATTGGGGCTTAGAACAGCGATCGTCATTACGTCGAATGGAATAAATGACCGAAACAGGCCTGGCAGGAACGACAGCAACTGCTCCTGATTAACGGTAAACTTTGTAATATGCCGCAATTGGTTTCTAAATAGCATCTCTCGCTGGGTCGCGAGTTCCAGGTTATGTTTGTGCTTGCTTCGTGCAATATCAAGCATAATTAGCAGATCGTTCATCCGAAATGGCTTAACCAGAAATCCGTATGGCTGGGTCGACTTGGCAATCTCCAGAACACTTTCGTTTGTGTTCGCAGAAACATAAATAAAGCCAATATTCCGTTCTCTTAGATATTGAGCAAGATCAGTACCCACACTGCCGTCTTGCAAAACAATATCCAACAGCACCCAGTTAGGCTTACTTTTTTCTACCCATTCCTTTGCTGCGCGAACGGAAGCCGCAATTCCGCAGACTTCATACCCGGCATTCACCAGCATCATCCGAAGATCGTTGGCAACGATGAATTCGTCTTCAACTATTAATAGTCTTTCTCTCATTGTAAAAAGATTAATTTTTAACCCTTCGCAATCCACAGAGTTACAGACTATCACTACACATAGCAAGTTTACGATTTTTAGCTCGATGTTAAAGTTGAATCGGGTTTATAATCAACATAAAATTTCTTCTTGGCCTGGAGTCAGCCAGGTGTTATTTTCTCATTTTTAAAGTTGTTTGGGTTATTCATTTTCTTTTAATATTCATCGAAAACTAAATAAGCCTGCATGCTCATTGCAGTCCTTACAGACTATGGGGTAGGAGTTAAACGAGCCATCATAGGTCTACATTTTTATCCAAAACTTTAATAAATTATCAAAATGCGTTTCTGCCAGTTGAAAGCATGGTGGTATCTCATCACCCCAACTACAATAAGTGCCACCCTTGTTCCAATGGGCATTTTATCCAATTGATTATACAGGTAAATGCTATAATAATTGTATAACTCATTCGAATAAGCAAGCTCGTTGTCTATTTTTTCGGTGCCATCCAGATTCTCAAAAAAAGCATTGTAGAAGTAAAAATGATCGAATTCATTGAGATCTAATTGTGTAAAATTTCTATGAATGAAGTGTACGTTTTTTAAACCCATTTTTATTCGGGCTGCTTCTGCATATGCTATCAGGTTTTTTCGTTGTTCAACCCCATAAAAGGAAACTGCTGGCTTATTATACGCGCCCGCCAGACAAAATTTACCCACCCCACTGCCGATGTCCAACACTTTTACGTTATTGCCCGGTGTCAGATAAGAAACGACCTTTTGACTAATATATAACGTCGACCAATGCATGCGGGCTAATGATCTAATCGGCTCAGGATACAATTTATGTAATGCAGCATCAGTGCTAAACCAGTTTTCTAAATGAAGTGGTGTTTTAACTGTGGGCTTCATACAATGTAAAGAGCCTGGCTTTTTCAGCATGATCTACAAGGTCTTTGCGTTGTTCAACGCCATAAAATGAAGCATACGGTTTATAGTAGGCCCCTGCCACACAAAACTTCCCTACGCCACTTCCAATGTCCAATACCTTAATTCCTGGATGTGTTACAAGAAAGGGAATCACTAACTGGATAATATTTAAAGGCGTCCAATGCCTTGCGGCCAACAATTGAATAGATTCAGGGTATAATTTGTTTAAATGGGAATCATTTCTAAACCAATAATCTATTGTGCTAGGGTAAGCCTGTGCCGAATGCATACATGCAAAATTACTTTGTTTACCAACCATAAGCGGTTAACATTGTCACTCCAAAAAGTGACTTTTGTCAATTTTTAAAATATGAAAATGCTTAATGCGCCAGGTGGTGAGAATATGCGCGGGGCTATAAATGGCTATCTCCTGAAAAGAGTTTTATTTGTAATTAGCAATTTTTATAAGTTGGTTGACGTCATGTACAATAATTGTCCGGCCTTTTGTTTCTAATATACCTGCCTCTTTAAATTCGGTAAGGATACGTACAGCTCTTTCGCGAGCAGTTCCTACAATATTTGCAAGGTCATCCCGACTGATATTAATTTCTACAGGCATGCCAGGCTGAAAATTCACTTTGTATTTTTCCCGTAAGACGATCAGCTGTAAAGCCAGTCTTTCTCTAACCGATTTTTGAGCAAAAACTGAAATACTATTTGCCAACACGGCGAATTCATGGCTCAAAGTTTTCAGCAGGCGTTTATTTAATACTGGAGATTGTTGTATAGTAATCAGGAAATCTTCTTTAGGAATAAATGCAATTTTGCTTTTTTCCAATGCAGCGGCGGAATCGGGGTACCTGTCTTCTGAAAGAATAGCATGATAACCTATTATGTCACCCTGATTTGCTACATAAATAATATGCACCCTTCCCTCTTTGTCGACTTTGTACTTTTTTACTTTTCCCTCTATAATGTAAAAAATACCAGCGGGATAGGCCGCTTCTCTGAAAATAATTTCCCCTTTTGAATATAGCTGTTCAGTTTTATGTGCTGTCAACAATGCAAAATCTTCCGGCGGCAAATCCGTTAAAATAGATTCACTTTGAAAGTTCCAGTTGTCAATTGGGAAAATGCCGCGTATGCTCATAAATGGTACAAATTTACAATTTTTTGATGCTGACGGCTCGCTGAAGGCCCAGATTGCACCATTTTCAGTCGGTATTGGTTTTCGCTTGCTGTTCGGCGGGGATTAAAATGGGTGCAGTACACGCCACTTTTTCTCCCGGATCTGCACTGGGTTCTTCCATCGGAAAAAATAACAGCACAACGCTGGCCGCCACCATAAGGACCCCTGACATTTCAACGGTAGCTATCGTCCCAATTTCATTAGAAACCCATCCCCAAAATAGACTGGTCAACGCGAGTGATCCCTGAAATATGGTGATGTTCACCGAAAGGAATCGCGCCCGAAGGGCATCGGGAGAATACAATTGCGCCAGCACATTTAAGGTCGAGGTTGACCATATCCAGCCAAAACCCAGCAGGAAAATCAATCCGTAATGCCATAAGTTGGTTCCAGTCAACGCAAGGGAGATCATTGTTGCACCGACCCCTATGCAACTCACGGCAACAAGTTGATAGGAACGGAGAAGCTCCGTCATCTTGCCATAAATTAAACTGCCGCAAATGGCGCCTGCGCCAAGAAACACCCACAACATCATATACTGGATAGTCGTTTGGTGCCACTCATATTTGGAAAGGTGCGGCAACAATGCAAAAAGGGCACCAACAAAAGCCGTAAAGGCAATGGTTCGAACGATGAGCTTTAAAAAATTACGGGATTTGAGAACAGCCGTTATCCCTTCGCCATAGGCCTTCGCAAATGACTCCGGCGGAGCCATAATCTCTTGGTTCTTCCATTGATAAAGTATCCAAATCAACAACACGAATGCCACTATGTTAAATAAAAAAACTGATTGGATTGCGCCATAAGTTAACAACAAGCCCCCCAGTGCCGGACCAATAGCACGGGACAGATTGAAGCTCACGCCATTCAGGGCAACGGCAGCTTTCAGGTTGCCAGGACTTACGACCTCCGGCGTAATTGCCTGCCAAATTGGGTTTGAGAATGCAGATCCGCAACCCATTAAAAAGGTAAAAATGATCAGCACCTCCATATTTAAATAATTGAGCTGCGTTAAAACTGTAAGCACCAGCAATACCATGAAAAAGAATACCTGTGCTCCGATCAGGAGCTTTCGCCGGTCCGCGTGATCGGCTATTACGCCTGCAGGGTAACTAAGGAATAAGGCCGGCACGGACGTCGCTACCTGGATCATGGATAGGAGAAACGGCGACGTCGTCAAGACCGCCGCGACCCAGCTCACTCCAATATTTTGCATCCACGCAGCAATATTTGACACAAATCCACCAGTCCATATTGTCCGAAAGGTCTTTTCTTCAAATGGCGCGAACGCCCCGGCAGTTAGTTGCTCAGTCATTGAATGAAGTTTAATAGTCATAATGGATAATTAACATGCCATAAAACCGGATCGCTCCAAATCAACTGATTGTAAGTCGAAATTGTATACCCTCTTATGAACGATTGCGAATTCCTGAAATATCGCAAATCAGCAAAATCAGGAAAAGAATGAATCGCTGAAAATCAATGGTATGAAAATTAGGCTCGTCTATTGATACGCCTGCTCCTAGAAAAGCCAATGTATGACTAAACTAAATCACTTTTCAGAAATCCAGGCCTTCATTGAGAAGATCATGGCAGATAATATAATTCCAGGTGCACCACCGCTGAATTCACCGCATAAAGCCTTTTGGGCAACCCTGTCTTATGACGCTTTTTGCAACGGGACGGTCCCGGGAGTAAAGGATCCGGTTACTGGCAACTCTCTTCCTATACTGAAAAAAGGAGACTCCAAATCCAGCAACATCATCATGGCCCTACGAGGAGAAGGCCCCCTTTTTGGACCGGGCGGCCCCTTTGGGCAAATGCCCGCCGGCGGCGTTACAAAATTCACCATAGAGCAAGTACAGGCAATAGCTGATTGGATCGATGCCGGATGTCCACAATAAATGAACCTACAATAAATCTGTTATGATACTAGGTCTTCATCATATCACAGCAATCTCGGGTAATGCCCAAAAGAACTACGACTTCTATTCCAGGGTAATGGGATTGCGACTCGTCAAACGCACCGTCAACTTTGATGACCCCGGCACTTATCATTTTTACTATGGTAACCAAGAGGGTGCGCCTGGCACTATCCTCACCTTTTTTCCATGGGAGAGAGCTTATCCTGGCGTTTCCGGAGCCGGGATGGCCACCGAGATTGGCTACTCTGTGCCCAAGGGAAGCCTGGCATTTTGGGGAGACCGATTGTATCCCACAGGACCTGTAATTGAACGAATGGGTGAAACCGTCCTTCCCGTCCAGGACCCCGAAGGACTACGCATAAACCTCATCGAGTCAAAATACCTCGATGACCGGATACCCTGGACAAGCAATGGCGTCTGGTCTGATGCAGCTACGAAAGGATTTCACAGCGTAACGCTCACCCTGAACGACATCAAACCAACAGCTTCCATCCTCACCGATGTCTTCGATTATGAACTCAGCGAACAGGAGGGGAACAGGTACCGCTTTAAAACTGAAAACATTCTCACAGCTGCCATCGTTGATCTAATTGAAGATCCTCAGGCACCTCGCGGTCTAAGCGGTACAGGCACCAATCACCATGTTGCCTTCCGTGTCCAGAATGAAGCAGTCCAACAGGAGTATAATGACCGGATTTCCGCAAGAGGATTGATGATTACACCTAAGATTGACCGTGATTATTTCTATTCGATGTATTTTCGGGAACCTGGTGGGGTCCTTTTCGAAATCGCAACCGATAATCCCGGGTTTACTGTCGACGAATCCCTTGATGAGTTAGGTACTCATCTGAAGCTCCCTTTCCAATATGAACCCGATCGGGACGCCATTGAAAAACAGTTGCCTAAAGTAAACTTCTAAGCCATGCACACATTTCATTTTGATTTTGTTGGCGAAGGCATTCCCCCAGCTCAGCATGCAATGATCTTACTCCACGGCCGCGGTGCTTCTGCAGAAGATATTCTGCAACTGGCCGATGCGCTACCTGTTCGGGATTTTGCTCTGTTTGCCCCAAAAGCAACCAATCATACCTGGTATCCATTCCCCTTCCTGGCACCACCACAACACAATGAGCCGTGGCTGAGTTCCGCATTAGATGTCGTAGGACGAATGGTGAAGGAAGTAAAGAACCGCGGCATTGCCGAAGATGATATCTGGTTTGCGGGCTTTTCCCAGGGCGCCTGCCTGATGCTCGAATTCCTTGCAAGGAATGCAGCTCCTTACGCCGGGGCGCTTGCATTCACAGGCGGACTCATCGGCGATCAAATCTATACTCAAAACTATAAGGGCGATTTTGGCCATATGCCCATCTTTATTGGAAGCAGCGATCCCGATCCACATGTTCCGGTTGAACGGGTGCTCGAGTCGGCGACCGTCCTCCAGCACATGAATGCCATAGTAACGACAAAAATCTATCCACTCATGGGTCACACTATAGGCCAGGAAGAACTCAAAGATGCAACAGCCCTTTTATCTTCATATGATAATAGCTGACTTGAAATACAAATTGTAAATCATGATTAAGAACTAAAATCAGATAGCACATTGAAAGTATATCTAACGACACATAACCTTTTAATTAGATGGAAGAAATTAGAATATACTTAAGTTTTGTTGCCAGAGGTCTCGAACTTTTGGGTGTGGCAACTATTGCTTTTGGAGTTCTAATTGCATTAGGCCGATATCTATTTCCTATTAAAAGTGTCACGCCGAGAAATTATAAGACTTTGCGTCGTGAGTTAGGTAAAGCTATTCTTTTAGGACTCGAAATATTGGTGGCTGGTGACATTATCGCTACGGTTATCACTGATCCTACAATGAATAAAGTCTTAATCCTCGCGATGATTGTTCTTATAAGGACATTTTTAAGCCTGTCAATTGAAGTGGAGATTGAAGGCAAGTTGCCATGGAACTAGGACAATTTAAATTCTAATATGGACATGCGTAATTACGAAAGCAATTAACTATCTGATCTGTTTGCATACCGAATACCATTAGGCGGAAATTAAAATTGAGAGGGGAAGCACTGGTAAACTAGATGAAAACCTGAAAAATGGTTTGTTAGAGTTCGTTTAGAACAAATTAACATTTATTCATTCAATTCTAAAAATCTAGATCATGAGTAATGAAACAACGCAATCGAGCACAGTAACGCCATTCGGAACAACAAAGATCTGGGGTAAAGTAGACGAAATTGAATATGAAGGTGTCGTTCAAGGCCCATCAACACAAACTACCCCTTTGCAGGTTGCCTGTCTATTCGAGTATGTGGAAGGCGATATTTTTAATCCTCCTGCATTACCCGCTGAATTAAATGGCATGGTTCACCTTGACAGCGCCTTGGATGGACTTATTACCGCAATGAGAAGCTCCGGTCAATTTGAAGGCCGTGAACTGGAAACATTACACCTTCAACCCCCAAAAGGGAAAATTTCTGCCGATCAACTTTTGCTTATTGGTTTAGGAAACAGGAATATGTTTAGTGTTGACTTAATGATCGCTGTTTCCAGAACTGCTTTACGCGAAGCGCTAAGACTGGGTGTAACAAGTTATTCCTTCGCAGCCGATATTAAGGACGCGGGTGTTGAATCTGTTCCAAATGAATTGAGCGAAAGGATTGTTCAGGGAGCAGTTGAGGCGTACCGTGTTCAACTAATGTTACAGTCTAAAGCAATGACCAGTTTTAAACCATTAACAAAAATAAGTCTACTTGCCGGGACTGCATTTTTTGTTACAGCTGGCACCGGCATATTAAATAAAATTACAGAATACAATTCTTTAAAATTGTAGTAAGTTATGACGCCTAATATAATTCTTTTTAATGGAAAAATCCACAGTTTCGATACCGCGAATAAAGGCGCAACAGCAGTTGCAATCGAAGGAAATAAAATTGTAGCAGTAGGGTCAGACCAGGAGATAATGAAGTTATCAACCTCCGAAACCCAAACAATTGACTTGAATAAGAAGCGCGCCATTCCGGGTATCAATGATTCTCACATACATGTCATTAGAGGCGGTTTAAGTTATAATATGGAACTTAGGTGGGACGGAGTTCCATCTCTGTCAGAAGCATTGAATATGCTAAAAGAACAAGTGCTGCGTACTCCATCACCTCAGTGGGTGAGGGTCGTAGGAGGGTGGTGCTACCATCAATTCAACGAGAAGCGACTGCCGACTTTGGAGGAAATTAATGCCATCTCTCCCGACACGCCTGTATTTATCCTTCATCTTTACGACCGTGCATTCCTGAACGCCGCTGCTTTGCGTGTTGTAGGATTTACAAAAGACTCGAAAGCACCTCCAGGAGGGGAGATTCAAAAGGATAAAAATGGTGATCCGACGGGATTAATACTCGCAACACCCAATGCGACCATTTTGTACGCAACTCTTGCCATGGGACCGAAACTTCCCGAAGAACACCAAATGAATTCTACCAGGCACTTTATGAAAGAGTTAAACCGTTTAGGGATTACAAGCATAATAGATGCTGGCGGTGGATTTCAAAATTATCCTGAAGACTATACGGTCATTAATAAATTAAATGAAAATAAACAACTCACAGTTCGCATAGCATATAATTTATTTACTCAAAAACCAAAACATGAATTTGAGGATTTCGATAACTGGACAAAGACTGTTGTCCTCTATCAAGGTGATGACATGTATAGACATAACGGTGCCGGTGAAATGCTTGTATTTTCTGCGGCAGACTTTGAAGACTTCATTCAACCTCGTCCAGACTTACCAGATGAAATGGAGGATGAACTGGAAAAAGTTGTCAGACTATTGGTTGAAAAACGCTGGCCGTTTCGTATTCACGCTACCTATAATGAAAGTATTACTCGCTTTTTAAATGTCTTTGAAAAAGTCAATTCAGATACGCCTTTCAATGGTCTTCAATGGATTTTTGATCATGCCGAAACAATCGATCAAAACAACATCGACCGTGTGAAAAAACTCGATGGCGGAATTGCGGTGCAGAGCCGTATGGCTTATCAGGGTGAGATTTTTACTGATCGATATGGAACCGAAGCAGCACTTGAAACGCCTCCCGTTAAACGGATGTTGGAATCAGGTATTCCGATTGGCGGCGGTTCAGATGCAACCCGTGTGAACAGTTATAACCCCTGGATATCTCTGTATTGGCTTACCACAGGAAAAACTGTCGGCGGCCTGAAGCTTTACAACGACCAAATGTTATTAGATCGGGATATTGCACTTCAGATTTACACGAGAGGAAGCGCCTGGTTTTCGAATGAACTAGATAAAAAAGGAGATATTAAAGTAGGATTACTTGCTGACCTGACTGTGCTTGATCAAGATTATTTTGAAGTTCGAGACGAAGAAATAAAAAATATTGAGGCAAGTTTAACGATTGTTGATGGCAGGATTGTTTTTGCCAGAGACGAATTCTCGTCCTTTTCTCCCGAACCGATTCCTGTTTTACCAGATTGGTCGCCCGTTAAAATATACGGTGGCTATCATTCCATTGTAAGAGCGAATGGTAACCTGGATATGGGCAAACTTAATACGGCTAAAGAAAATATTTTGGCATCAATTCATTCCTGTGCTGGAAGTTGTAATGTACATGGTCATAATCAAAACATTGCCAGATTCAGTAATATCCCGATTAGTAACTATAGATCATTTTGGGGCGCTTTAGGCTGCTCTTGTTTTGCCTTTTAAGTTAGAAGATGAATAAGAACATTTTCATACAACGATTGCATGTCATGCCTGAGCATTCAAGACTGCTTATCAGCTTGATATTTGTAGCTGTGGTATTTGTTTTTACAAGAAACTCGCTTCGTATTCAGGTTCAAACAGTGCTGCTTTGGAATTGCTTTGTCTTGATAAACTTATGCATGTATTGGCCTACCATAATAACTGCCCAATCTACTGAAATGAAAACTATTGTGAGGCAGCAGGACTTAAAAGGTTTTCTTGTCTTTTTTTTCATTTTGTTTTCATCAATTGTTAGCTTATTTGGTGTCATTTTTTTGTTACAGTTGCTCCCAAGCGATAGATCCTGGAGTTATTATTCCGGTATTGGGCTTTCAATTTTTTCAGTTACATTTTCATGGGTTCTTATACATACTTTATTTACTATTCGATATGCCAGCCAGTATTACATAGAACGACGATCTCTGGAAGCCGATGTAGACAACACTAAAAAAGATGTAAACAATGCCAGAAAAGATGTAGAAAATGCCAGAAAGGATATATTGGGCTTCCCTGATAACTACAACCCTGACTATCTCGATTTCGCATATTTTTCTTTTAGTATTGGGATGACTTTTCAAACCCCCGACATTCCAATTGCTTCAAAAAACATTCGTCGTCTTGTCTTAATACATGCATTACTATCATTCGGGTACAATACTGCAATAGTTGCCTTGAGCATTAATATAATATCAGGCTTAGTTAAAATGCCAATTCCATTTGGACATAAATAAACGGAAAAATAAATCGATATGGAAGAAATAAATAAATTAAAATGGCACATTGATCCTGGACATAGTAATATCCGTTTTGCCGTTAGACATTTGCAAATCTCAATGGTGGAAGGACAGTTTTTGGAATTTGAGGGTGGAGCTACCTCATCTGATGAGAGTTTTTTAGATGGGGCATTTAATATATCATTAGTCGCAAATAGTATTACTACAAAAAATGATATCCGCGATCAAAACATACGCTCAGCAAACTTTTTAGAGGTTGAGACATATCCAAACATTACTTTCTCGGGCGAAAATTTATCAAAAGCGGTTGGTAGTCATTTCCAATTGCAAGGACAAATAACGATTAAGAAAACGACTCTGCCAATTACTCTGGGCGTCGAGTATTTTGGAGCGTCCGATGATTTTTCAGGCAATAGAAAAGCTGGGTTTCAAGTTACAGGCACTATCCCGAGGTTTGAGTTCGACGTATCTTTTCAAAGAATTATTGGAGGAAATGTTCTTGACGTGGGGTTGAATGTTGAAGTTGTATGCAATATCGAGTTAATGAAGACAGTATTAACACCATAAAAAAGAAAAGTAAATAACATGAAACAGAACAAACTAGAAGCAATACCAAGTAAACGTCTTTTGGTGCCAGGCGACAGTGTACTTCTTCTTATTGATCATCAACCACAGATGGCTTTTGCTACAAAATCCATTGCTGCGGAATTGCTCATCAATAATGTGGTTGGGCTTGCAAAAGCAGCCAAAGTATTTGCTGTGCCAACGATATTAACAACTGTAGCTACAACTACTTTTAGTGGTCCCCTTTTCCCCGCTCTGCAGGCTGTTTATCCTGAACAGAAACCAATTGATAGGAGTACATTGAATTCTTGGGAAGATCAGCGTGTCGTGGACGAGGTAATGAAGTATAATCGTCCAAAGCTTATCGTTGCCGGATTATGGACTGAAGTATGTCTCGTGACGGCGGTATTGTCAGCACTCGAACAAGGATTGGATGTTTTCTTTGTTACTGATGCCTCGGGCGGTGTTAGTGAAGAGGCACACACCATGGCTGTTGAACGTATGATAATGGCAGGTGCTCAACCAGTAACATGGTTGCAATTTATGCTGGAGCTGCAACGCGATTGGGCAAGAAAGGAAACCTACGACGCAGTTACCGCTGTTGTGAAGGAACATGCAGGAACCTATGGAATAGGAGTACAGTATGTAAAATCAATGCTATCAAGTAATGCAGGAGAAGGTTAATAATTACAATTGTGTCATAGCTTTTATAATAGTTTATGTTTCTTCCTTTTCAAACGCTCTGGCACAAAGTCATGAAGAGCCTTTTAAAGTGTTGAGGCATGAAGAAGACTATTCTTATCTTAAAAATGACACAAATAAACTAAAATTGCTTGACAGAATAAAATACATCGACTTTCACAGTGGTTTCTTCTTATCGATTGGTGGGGAATTGCGTTATCAATACGAACATTATAAAAATGAAGACTGGGGAGATGTTCCATCTGATGATAAGAATGGTTATCTATTGCAACGAGTCATGCTCCATGCTGATTTTAAATTTAAAAATTATGTCAGTGTATTCGCGCAATTAAAAAGCGGGATTGTCTACGGAAAGGAGACGCCGGTTGGTCCACCTGACAAGAATGAACTTGATTTTCATCAGTTGTATTTAGAGGCAATTCCATGGCAGGATTCTACGCGTAAACTAATGCTTAGAGCAGGTCGATTTGAACTGTTGTACGGAACCGGTCGATTGATTGCAGTCTCCGACATGCCAAATAACCGAATAAATTTTCAAGGCGGTTTAATAAGATATAATACTCCCCAAAGCAATACCGAGATGTTTTTAGTAAGACCCGTACTTAATAAAATGTTTGTATTCGATGATCTGGTAGATTACAATGCCTGGCTGGGAGGAGTATATCATAAAAATAACCTTACGGCCGCTACCGGTGGTGATATTTACTATTTTTATTCAAAAAAAGATAGTGCAACTTTTGAAAAAGGTACAGCGAGGCAGGTTCGACATACTATAGGAGCCAAATATTACAGTAAATACAAAAAATACTTCAATTATGATCTGGAATTTTCTTATCAATTCGGATCATTCGGTAACAAACCCATCAGTTCTTATTACTTTTCAAATGAGCTAAGTTACGCTCTTGCTAATGTAAAAACTGTACCTACTTTTACTTTTGGAAGTAACATCATTGCCGGAAACGATAACAACAGAAGATTCATGGGGACCTTCGATGCATTGTATCCGCGTCCATACTTCGGGCTTGCAGCTCCTATTGGCCCTGCAAATCTTATTAACCTTCACCCAGGCTTCAGATTTTATCCCAAAAAACGATTGATCATTGCCATTGAGTTTGACTGGATGTGGAGATATAGCACAGACGATGCTTTGTATAATCCAAGTGTCGACATTTCAAGACCCGATGATAATAGTGATAGTAGATTTGTTGGCACTCAATACATTTTGGAATGTGATTACCAGATTAACAGAAATTTCAGTATGCTTCTGGGCTATAGCGTTTGTCCGCCAGGTGGGTTTATTTCCGATACAGGCAATGGTAAAGTTTTGTTCTTTTTACTTGCTCGAATTTCATATAAATTTTAAACATGGCAGAAACAGACAAAAAAGGCACTACAACACCTGGTACGGTTACCAACGCATCGACTGTTATAGCAACAGGTTCTTTTTGGTCGCCATTTCAATATCGGGTGTTCACCGCAATTTGGCTTGCGGCATTATTCTCTGACCTTGGTCTATGGATGCAAAATACTGGCGCCAGCTGGTTAATTGCAAAAGCACATAACTCTACGATATTCGTTACCCTCATGGTTACCGCCACAAGCCTCCCAATATTTCTTCTGGGAGTTCCGGCTGGGGCGCTATCCGATATTTTTAATAAGCGCAAAATTTTGCTTATCACCCAAAGTTGGATGTTTATTATCGCGGCCATCCTATCTGTTTGCACTTTTCTGGGATATACATCGCCTTATCTCATATTAACTCTCTCTTTTTTACTTGCTTTGGGACCGGCCATAAATGAAACGGCGTGGCAATCTATCGTTCCTCTTGTTGTTCCTCCGGGTAGCTTAGCATCAGCTATAGCACTGAATGGTGTAAGCATAAATCTTGCAAGAGCTATTGGCCCCGCATTGGCAGGATTAATTTTAAGCTATTACGCTGCATCTTATATTTTCATTTTAAACGCATTTTTTTTCCTGATTACTTTTTTTGTCGTGTTTTTCTGGTCAGGTACGCCAGTCTCGACTGCACTTCAAACGGAGCGCTTCTTTGCTGCAATGCGTATTGGCGTTAATTATATGCGGTATGCAAATAAATTGCACCCGGTCTTGATTCGGTCTGTAATCTTCGCAATCGGCGTAAGCGGAATGTTCGCTCTATTGCCGATCATTGTTTCAACCAAATTGAAGCTCGAAGCTAATTCTTATGGAGCTATGCTTTTTTGCATAGGTGGGGGTGCAATTGTCGGGGCGCTTGTGCTCTCAAAAATAAACAGAATTCTTGGTGCTGATCAGAAATTGCTTTTGGCGACTGTCGTCGTCATTTTGGTACTTCTATCGATGTATCATATAAGCAATGTGTATATTCTCTATGTAGGATTTTTTATTTCGGGTATTGCCTGGCTTATGACAATGTCCACTTTCAATTTTTTAATTCAATCGAATGTTCCCAAGTGGGTGTTGTCCCGTTCGATTAGTATTTACCTCCTTCTTTTTCAAGGAGGCTTAGCAAGTGGCGGCTTCTTATGGGGATGGATTGCAGATAACTATTCCTTAAAAATGTCTCTCTATTGCGCAGCCGGGTTATTGTCATTGAGTCTGTTAATGGCTTTTAGATATAGGCTTGATAGTATTGTTCCAGAAGATTTAACGATACCTGAAGCTCCTCTGGCTGTCATACCACTATTAGAAATAACTGCTGTTGATGGGCCAGTTTTAGTCTGGGTTGAATACACCGTTGCGCAACAAGATATAAGGAGTTTTACAACGGCTGCTGAAACGCTCAGTCAATTACGTATGCGAAATGGAGCGTCACAGGTAGGATTATTTCAGAATGTAATGGTTCCAACACTTATTACCGAGTTTTATTTTGTAGAATCCTGGTCTGAATATCAGATGCAGGTCGAGCGTTACACGGTCAATGATCTTGAAATTTTAAGTGGCATACTGAAATATCACTCTGGAAGTACCCCACCCGTAGAGAAGGTTATGTTAGCCCAGGTTCCCAAAGAGATACCGTCAACATAGAATATGGAATTTTAAATTATTACTGTTGTGACAAAACGGGAAGAATAATCATGGTAAGTAAATCAAGGTAGTATGTGGAATCTATAGACGTTCTAAGCTGATAACATAATGTTACCCGACTTTTTTATATTTACCATCCTGTTAGTCACTGCGACCACCGCTGCAGTGTACTATTATGGCCGCCAACGCAGGAGCAGCAAGCGGCTGGATAATGCCTTGACAGAGGCGGAGTCCCTTGAAAATCAATTGAGCGCAGCGAAGTCATCATCCGCTGAGCACTCAGCCCATCACGAATGGCTAACGCGGGAAATTCATCACCGGGTAAAAAACAATCTGCAGATGATTAGCAGCCTTCTCAATCTGCAGTCTGCTTATCTCACCAATACCTATGCAAAAACTGCACTCCGCGACACCAGACACCGGGTACAGGCAATCTTGCTGGTGCATCAAAAACTTGATCAGGCGTCGATCGTCAGTAACCTTAACTTATCCCAATATATCGATGAACTGCTCTATTACTTAAATAACGAATATAGCGACGTGCAAGGTATCCGTTTCGAATCGAGCCTTAAGCAGTTAACTGTCAATTTCGAGCTGGCAGTGGTGCTCGGTCTAATTATCAACGAAGCGGTGGGTAATCTATTAAACAACGCCTTTCCTAAAAATAAACCAGGAACAGTAGCAGTGAGGCTCGAAACAGCTGGTGTGTTTGCCTACAAACTCACCATTGCCAACGAAGGAATCGGACTCCCCGACAATTTCAACGTTCAGCCTGAAAGCGCGTTTGCTAAAAACCTGATCTGCGGTCTCAGCGACCAGGTGAATGCGAACCTTATATTGGAAAATGAAGACGGACTGCCGCTAACCCTTATATTTACAGCCACCCCGCTGTCATTTACGTGTCAACAAAAGCGGGAATAAGCGTGAAAAACCGACCCAAAAATGATCCCATATAAAACAAAAAAGCATGTAAATCGATGATCTACATGCTTTCTGCCGTGCCCAGAACAGGAATTCTTAACTTCTGGATATCAATTATTTAAACCCTGTTGTGTCAAGGGTGTGTCACAGAAAAATAAAGAGCCTATTTACGTGCCCGTTAGTGTGCCTGTTAAAGGCGGAATACGGAAGCCAGCTATTTGACCGGCTTTCAACAGACCTGACCCAAGCCTACGGAAAAGGCTTTGGAAGATCTAACTTTCTTTTCAAAACAGTGGGACATTGTCCCACAAATTGACCTGGAGCCATTATTATGAGATTCTAAAAGCTGATTCTGATCTTGAAATCAGCTTTTATACTAAGCAGTCTGAGAAAGAGAAATGGAGCGTGAGGGAATTGAAACGGCGCACCTTCTGGTAAAAAGCATAGCGGAGGTCAAAAAGTTCCTGGTTCCGTCTGATCTCATTGGTACGTGCCTGCATCCTGGCATACACTGAGGCAATTAAGGCGATACATGGTGTTGCGAGAGAGGTTATAACTTGAACTGTATCTTACTTCTGACTTATTCCATAATAGTGGGACAGTGTCCCACAAATTGGTTTTGAATGTTCTGTTCCCAAAGACAAAAATGGGAGAAACCTTGAATTTACAAGTTGTATCCATTTCAAAGAAGGAAATAGAAATCAACTGATTGCATTAGATCAGATATTTTCTAGTTCCATTGTGGCACTTTTCCTACCCTGTGAAACCAACTGTAGCGGGCAATATTGTGAAACAATCTAAAGGGGAGGGCTGCGATGGCAGAAAAGAAATATCCTTTGATGTGGAAATGTACTTTACTGGCATCTCATAGCAAATGACCAGAAAAAAAATATTGTATGTTCCCGGGCTAATCAGCCTGATAGGGCTTCCTATATTGCTATGGATCATGGGTCCGCAGGAAATAATTAGACATAATTGCATTAAACTATTTCTTCCACAAGACAAAAAACCTTTACCCAATGTTCTAGCCTTTTCAAGATACACAGTTATGACCGCCATAAAAGGCAAGAAAATAATCCCGGTAGAATTCTGGTATGACCCTATGGGTGAGCCTATTGAAACGTTTAATTATAACAACAAACTTAATTTTGTTTTGCATAAGATTGAACAAATAACATATACACACGACACTACCTCTGTTTTAAAAGTTTGTTTGGGCGAGGGTATTAGCTATGGAGATTTTGTAGGCATATTGAATCAATTGATACTTCACCGGGTAAAACGATATGCGCTCGTAGACAATGAACTTTATATATTCGGTGAACCCCTAATTGCCCCACTGCCTCCATTGGAACTCGAAGTCGACGTTATTGCCCCTTCAATAGTCTCTTCAGAAGACGATAAACCTTCGGTATGGGACATGCTCAAAGAACGGGTTCAAGACATGCTACAAGTCACGGCTTTTCTCTTAAAGCATAATTACATATTTATCAGCGGTTTCATATTACTGATATTTATTCCATTTACGCTGAAAATCCTCAATTGCAAATAAGTTGACGTGTTCACAAAAAGGAGATTAAACCAATTTGACTTGATCCCAAAAATCGACACAAAAACGACCACACATAAAACAAAAAAGCCTCGCAAATCTTTTTGACTTACGAGGCTTCGTGGGCCCAGAAAAGGAACAAAGCCCCTTTGAGCTTCACTACTTTATAAATAATGGACTTTCGGTCAGAAAAGTTTTGGCGCAATTATACCTAGGGCGATTTAACTACAACGCCTTTAAAGCCTCTAAATCTGCATTAAAAGGATGGGCAAGCAAATATTTTATACAATTAGTAAGCAAGTTGAAATCTTCAAGTTGGTGATCACGGAGCACTCTAAAAAGCGTCTTGAACTTTTCGTCCTTCTTACTATTAACCATTTTAGTTGCTTTTCGAAACTTGTCAAAATCAGCAGGTAATCCAAAATCTTCAATATTAATCCCTGCTTTATCTACGTTATACAAAATGAACTTTTCGATAGCCGGGATTACTCTTAAAATGTAGTGATTCCGACTATTATGCTTATACAACTCAATGTTTCCTTTCGCCAAAACTAACAAGAATTTTTTCAGGTAATCCAACTCCTGCTTATCCTTATCGACAATGCCCAAGGCAAAATTATCAGCGAAGTGCTCTTGCATAACCTTCGTAACAGTTCCACATCCTTTTTGATGATTATAACCTCTGTTTGGAGGTACTAATGTTTCAATCAGATTGGTATCTACATAGCATTCAGGGATAACAGACAAATCCATACTATAAGTAACTTTCACTATTAGTAAAAAGATCAACTCCATTCTGGAATATCTCATATAACTGATCTGATGAAAGGCGATTCACTACAGTTTGCCCATCCCTGAAATCTACCATATAAACGCTTAATTCGTCCCTGCCATTTTCAAGAAGGTCATTTAAGATAAAGGGACTGTGTGTGGCTATAAAATACTGATTATCCTTTTTGTAAATTATCTCTTGAGTTAAATGCGTCATGTACGGAGGAAATGAGTGCGCTTCAGGCTCTTCGAATAGTAATATACTATTATTATTAGACGCTATTGCAGACTTATAGAAAATAATTCTTTGCAGTGTATCAGCAATCGAGTTATAAGGTATTAAAAACAAACCATCTTGCTTGTTCTGAACTACCTTAATTGTTTGACTGCCTTTATCAAAAGCAATCTCCAGATTGTATTCACGAAATAGAGCTACTACTTGTTGCTTTAACTCATCGTAATTCTCGATAATTGAGAGCAAGTTACTTCCGAATGGAGGGACCAGGTATTTTGAATGAGATCGTTTATAAGCAACATTGTGTTTGTACTGATATTTTTTTACAGGAACATCAAAGGAAGTTGGGGTATTAATGCCTTTAACAATCAATTTATCATCTATTCTAAGGTCTTCCCACAACTGATTATGTAAACTTAATCTGGCTTTTAAACCTTCTTTGGGGTTAAATGCCATTGCACAAGAGCCTATTGCAATATCAATTTCCGCGGCTGATTCTGTATTTCCATTATAAAATAGCTCTGTTTCACTTTCAAGGCGGATTAAATGAGACAACTTACGGGTTGGATTTTCCCGTAAATAAGGAATCGAAAAAGTAGAAAGAGCTTCCAAAATATTCGACTTACCTACGTTTGGCTTACCGATAAAAAGATTAATTCTGGAACAATCTGATATTTGAAGATCACGAATAGATTTGAAATTCTTTATTGATATGGAGGGAATGGCTTCTAGCATGAATTTTTGATATGATTCAATATAACATAAAAAAACCTGTAGATAATGATCTACAGGTTTTTTTGTGCCCAGAACAGGAATCGAACCTGCACTACCTTGCGATAACCAGATTTTGAGTCTAGCGCGTCTACCAGTTCCGCCATCTGGGCTTTTCCTTCTAAAGAACCTGTTTTACTTCCTTAAAATCAAAGACTTATATTCAGTAAACCCCGTTCTTCAAATGGGATGCAATATTACGGATTAGAATATTCCTGTCCAAAATGTAGCGTGATTTTTTTTAAATATTAGATGGGAAAAGCCATTTTATGCCGCCGCCTGGCTGTTTTCCGTGTTATTTACCATCGTTATGGCGCCGGAATGGTAGGCCAATAGCCAGAGAATGGTAGGGGAATTGCCTGCAATACTCCCCAGGACAAGGCAATTCCCTGGCAATCTCCAGGCAATGGTCAGGCAATACCCAGGCCATTAAAAGGTAGCTGCCCTGCACACTTTACAGCCCAAATCGCACGCTTTCTGTCCAAATTCGCGCACTTACTAACTCCAGCTTTTATGAATCGGTTAAGCCTTTAAATTACGTTAGGGTTGTGCAATGTCAGCAGTGGCATTACACAATACATCTTAACCATTAAAACCTTTTTTTATGCTCAAAAATCTACCTGCGTTTTTGTTGGTGGCCTGCCTGGCCATATTCGAATTGGTAACCGCCCAGGACAATGTCAATGAAACCCCGAATGTAAAACCCATGTCAATTAGTGAATGCCCGGGCTGGGCCGGACATGGATTCTGTAACCTGATCCTGAATAGCCAGTTTACCATATCGGGTGGCACACCTGCCAATAACAATCCGTTCATTTCTCCCTTTCTGGCCAATTGGGATGCTTCACATGGTTCGCCTCAACTGAATATAAGAGTTCCTGAACCCCTCGATTATTTACCGCCCGGAACCAATGTGGCTTCTATGTGGGCGAGGGGAGATGCTGGAGGGGAAGGAATAGTTGGAAACATTCCCAACGCATCACCAGGCGGATTGAATATAGGGGAACCTTACCTTTTATCCTTTTACCGGCGCGTTACTTCTGAACCAACGATCCCGAGTACCCACCTGGATAATTTTTTCATCGTTCTTATTAAATGTGCCGACAAGACAAAATTCCCGGGTGGAAGCCTTACCAAAACCGACATTCCCGCCCTCCCGGCAGGCTCTCAGGTAATTTATTGTGAAACCTTCATGGATATCAGTGCTATCCCCGGATTCCAGCGTATAGTAGTCAGGTTTATACCGAAAGATAAGTATGATCTGATCTGGATCTTCCCCCGCCAGATCGGTTCTGCCGGCCAGGCCTGGTTACATGTAGCCTTCCCACAAATATTCAGGGAGAAATTGGTAAACGGACCATTTTTCGAAGATGACAACCTCAATTGGTACCTGGGATACAATGGCGACTTTCAAAACGGGTTTACCGCTTTGTGTGATGAGGTAAACACAAAAGCTGAATGGTATGGCCCCGCGAATAATCTGTTGTGGTCGGCTACCGTGCGCGGTTCTTATTATCCCAACGCTTGTCCATATACAATGCCTTGTTCGCCTTACGGGCCTGTGCCGCTTGCTTCACAAACTTATACGTTCAAACAAACATTTTTAAATGCCGTTACCACCTCTAACAATTGCAGTGAGTTTGTAACTTCGCGCACTTCCATGCCATTCGAATTACGGATGGCTACCAGTCCACAAAAGCCACCGGTAGTCGTTACCGAAAATATAATAGCAAAAGATGCTGCCTTTATTCGTTATGACTCTTATAATCATAATGTGGTGGTAAGGGCCGAGTCGGTTCATGATCAGCCTGTAACCCTGTTTGTATATGATATGCAGGGAAAGATCATCAAAAAATATAACAGCCGCGCCATGCAGGGTACAAGCAATCATATCCTGAATCTGCAACAGGTGTCTGCCGGAATGTACTTTGCCAGTGTTCAACTGGGTAATAACCGGTACTCCTATAAGTTCAGCGTTCAATAATAGTAACAACTCATCACTCCACAGGACAAGGCGGGATTTCCCTCTTGTCCTGTTGTTTTATTAGAGAGGTTAAGGGCGTTTGGGTAACATGCACGCTTATTGTTCAAAACTGCACGAATAAACCCCAAATCAACACGCCTATACAAATTCCCCGGCAATACTGGCATATTATAGCCGGATTAATTATTTTTGTGCCGCATTAACACCGTTACCCTGAAAACCTTTATGATCGTGAAAGTACTTTCCTGTGTTCGTATACTCACCAGCTTAGTTCATCTCACACCCTCGTTACGGGTGAAATAATTCCAGACCACGATTCAGCCAATATGTACCCGCAGCCCTGGCGTTTCTGATACGCAGGGAGTTAAAATATTGTATAATGGAACGAAATAAAATGCCCCTTATCAGGGCGGTTGCTAAAATAGTATCAAACCTTTCCTTAGAAGAGGTAGCTGAAATAATTTCTGAAAGAGTCTTTGGCGGTTTGCCTTTTGAAGGCAAAGATTACGAGATCTATGAAGAAATACCAGCAATTTATATAGGACCTGCTATTATGGGCTTTGCAATAATACTATCAGCGGGCGAGGCTAATGATTACTTCCTGGAAATTAACCAGCACAGAACATTAAGCAATTACATCAATTACAATAGTATCCCAGAGGAATGGCTGAGGATAAATACCTACCTGTATCATGTACTTAAACATGAGCTGTACGATGTTCCGGAAATACAGATAATTGAGCTTAATGGACTGTAGGTAATAAATGCGTTAAATGATAACATAATCCTATGAAGGAAGGAATAAAAGAATTAATAGTGAAAGGTGTTCATCATGAATTTGTTTTTGATGAGCAGGTGAATAAATGGCGTAGCGCCGGGAATGAAATGCTGATCCAAAACTATTCAATCGATCTGTTAGTTGACCCCAATGACTCGGATAGCGAACGCACCTGGAAAGACGTGACGGATTTTATAGGCTTTTTATATTTTAAACCGCAAATGACGAGTGATCGGGTGGAACGTGCGCGGCCTGTTATAAGGGAATTTTTCAGGGCTAAAAATAAAAAGCAATATAACAGCGAATTCTTTCAGGATCTTGTCTTTAAATTTTCATCTATTCATTTCCATGGCCATAAAGGTGGTGATTTAATATATGATTTTTACTTCTACCCACAGCATGGGAAGGATAATGATCCTGAACTAAGTCAGCCTCTTTACGTGGCAAATTTCAAAAACATACACTTCATAGGTGTTACCTGTTAAGAATTGTACTATATGAACAACGTAAAAGAGCTAACAGTTAATGGCCTTGTTTATACTTTCGTGTATGATGAACGGTATAATAGCTGGTGGGTCATGGAGGATGATTCACTAATTGATAACTATGCGGTTGCCCTGGAAGTTGAAGTTAAAAGACCAGGTGGTGAAGTTGATTGGGAGGAGATAACCGGTTTCATAGAATACCTCACTGGTGAAAAACAGGAAATCAATGAGAACCTGGATAATGCACAAACTGTTATGAAGGCCTTTTTTAACGCAAACAATAAAGAATATTTTTCAGACGAATTTCTGAAAGATGTCATATTTGAACCTTTCGATATTACTTATAATGGTTTATTTAAAAAAGATGATACGACACCTGTTTTCGAATATTCATTTGTGTATTTCCCCTATTACGCTCATCATGGGGAAGATTTGGGGGCCTATTCCTGGGAAGCAAATTTCAGGGGCGATCAGTTCCTGGGCGTGAAACGTAATATTTCTTAATAAAAAAAACTATAACAATGGGCGCGAGTTTGGATCTATGTGGAGTAAACGCTAAAAAAATAGTGGAAGGTTATCCGGGCTATTTTAAAAACAGCCAGGAGATATCTCTTGAGGAATTTATACGTCTTTACGACGAAACCTTATGGGAAAGAAAATATGATAGTATAGATCGTGGAATAGAATTTATTTTTGGAAATGCGATCAGGAGATATTGTTCCGTTATTTGGGAGATGACGGATTATTGTTTTAGTTCTTTTGATTGGCTTAATGATGAAAGAGAAGTGGAGCAACACGAGCTTAATTATAAATTAACAAAGGACCAGGTAATTGATTTAATGGATTGGTATATAGCTTTATCTTATGTATTTTCTGATGATGAATATGTGCTTGCTAAAATAAAAGAACCAAAATATTTGGAACAGGCAAAAAGGATGATTGAATACTTTGAAGCTATATATAAGGACCGGGAAAACTATTTTAAAGTAATAGGATATGATTTTGTTGCATTAAAGGAAGAGGTGGTGAATGCTCATTATGACTTTTATTTCTATACTTATTCGTGTTAATGGAAACATATAAAAAAACTAACAATGAGTGCAAGTCTGGATCTGTATGGAGTAAACGCTAAAAAAATAGTGGGAGATTATCCTGGCTATTTTAAAAACAGCCAGGAGGTATCTCTTGAGGAATTGATACGTCTGTACGATGAAATCTTATGGGAAAAAGTTGATGATAATATAGATTGTGGACTGACATTTATTTTTGGTAATTGGATTAAGAGGTATTGCTTCACTATTTGGGAGATGACGGATTATTGTTTCAGCTCATTTGATTGGCTTAATGATGAAAGAGAAGTGGAGCAACACGGTCCTAATTATAAATTAACAAAAGACCAGGTAATTGATTTAATAGATTGGTACATAGCTTTAACTTATGTATTTTCTGATGACAAGGAACTGGTTGCTGAAATAAAAGAACCAAAATATCTGGAGCAGGCAAAAGTGATGGTTGATTACTTTGATGCTGTACATAAGGAGGAGGAAAACTATTTTGAAATATCAGGTTATGATTTTGTTGCATTAAAGAAGGAGGTCTTAAATGCTCACCATGACTTTTATTTCTATACTTATTCCTATTAATGGAAACAGGATAGTTGCTTAAAAATTAATTATGATCACCGCATTTCATCTGATAGCTTCAAACAATATTGACCTGACGGTGGATCTTACAAATGATCTAAGTAATAGGGATGTGCTGGAAGGGTATGATATGAAGACGAAAATAAATTATTCCACCGCAAGCACTAAAGGAATAAAATGGTTAGCACAGGGAAAAGAGCACCTTATTTATTCGGCGGGAATGAGGATACATGGAATGGTAACACCAGACTTTAAAAAGGTGGTTGTCATTTATCCACCCGGCCATCCTGAATTTCCGTCGCCCCATAACGCGGTTGTCTATAATGAAAACGGGACCGTACACCTGATCCTGGCCTGTCCCGAACCAATATCCGAACTGATAAAGAAAAGTACCCGGTACTTACGGTACAGGCAACAGACCAAATTGTATATAGTTGGCGCAGTTTGGAAAAGAAATGAGCAGGGGGATGTTGTAATGGCGGTCAATATCGAGTTTGACGATGAGTATTATGAAACAAGAGAACTGAATTATGCTACCGGAGCGTTTGGCGCATGCTTAAGTTCGGGGAAATAAGGTCCCTTGTTGCCTGAACGCTTTTTGCGCACAGGCCAGGCAATAGTTGTTCATTTTTTCAATAGCTTTGTTATAGCATTTAAAAGAAATGGAAACAACTACTGAAGTCCTGCAACTCCGTCCATACCTGTTCAAAATTGCTTACAGCATGCTTGGCGAAATTGAGGAAGCGGAAGATATTGTTCAGGACATTTATGAAAAATGGCTGGCCATTGACCATGTAAAGGAGCCGAAAGCCTATATGGGGCGCATGGTTGTAAACAAAAGTATTAAACGCCTCAATGAATTGAAGACAATCCGGGAAACCTATACCGGAACCTGGCTGCCAGAGCCTTATATTACTACAGAAGCGCCTGAATCACCAACCATAGAATACGGACTGCTTTATTTATTGGAACGGCTGAATCCTGTTGAACGGGCCGTTTTTATATTACGGGAAAGCTTTACAGAGGAGTACAGTTATATTGCGGACCTCACCGGGCTTACCATGGAAAATTGCCGCCAAACCCTGCACCGCACGTACGAAAAGCTTGGCCGCAAACCAAAACTCCCGGTTGATTTCGAAAAACACCATGCACTCATTGAAGCCTTCCTGGTGTCTTTATTAAACCAGGACCGGTCTTCATTAGAACAGATCCTTCGCAGTGACATAGAACTCTACGGTGATGGCGGTGGCAAGAAAACTGCTGCGCTTAAACCTATCTTTGGCTTTGAAAAAGTACAAAAGTTCTTATTGGGTGTTATGCAGCTTCCCGAAAACCAGGGCGATCAGTTTGAAGTTATGCCCGCCTTTGTTAACGGAGTACCAGCAGCACTGATACTCCGTAAGGCAGATAAAGAAGTAGACTCTATTCAATATTTTGAAATGGATGGATCTGTTATTACCCGTATCCTGTTTGTCCGTAATCCGGATAAGCTAAAATTCAGAACGGTATAACCAGGCCCATTATGTCCGCTGGCTTTTTCGCATTTTGGTGATATCACAAAACATATCTGAATGAACATTAAGCCCGATGTTCCCGATGTTGTAATAAAATTCAGTGGCTACTATCCAAACGATCTCACAGATGGAACGTTCATCGTAATGTTTGGCCAGTTTATCAAACAGCTCTTTTTCCATTTTGCGGTCCCGGGCAAGCCTGGTGACAAAATCCAGTAACGCTTTTTCCTTTTCAGAAAAACGGTTGTTTGTCTGATAGTCTGCCAGCTCATCAAACTTTGCCTGGTCCATGGAGGCTTCAATTGTTTTGGCCCGGCCGATATCGATACAAAAAAGGCACACATTTATTTCTGCTACTTTCTGGCGAACAAGCATAACGGTTTCGGCTGGTAACTGCAATTTGCCATCCAGCTGGTTGATTTTTCCGGAGAATGAACCAAAGCCAAGGGGCATGCGGGCTGCCATTACTTTTAATGGGGTCATTACCTTACCAAACTTCTTTTTACAATAGAAATAAAGGAGTTTCCATAGCAAACCTTTGGGATTTTCAATAGGAGTAAGAAACGGTGCGTCCATAAATTTAAGATTTGTTCTTACCTATGATCCGGCCGGGTTTGTTTTGTGACAGGTTTGGGAAAAATATTTTTAAGTGCCGGTAAATCAATTCTGAATAGATGCCATGGATCTTAAAATATTGGAGGCCCAGGCATACACATTATGATTCATGATCATCCGGCGCATTTGCTTCATTTTTTGGTATTGCTTGTCCTTGGGCATTTCCAACGCCTGTTTGATGGCATCGGCAGTTTTTTCAATGTCGTATGGATTTACGATAATGGCGCCATGGAGTTCCTGTGAAGCACCTGCAAACCGGCTGAGGATCAGTACCCCGTCGTTTTGGTCGCGGGAGGCGATAAACTCTTTTGCCACCAGGTTCATGCCATCGTGCAGGGAAGTTACCATACACAAATTGGCGCCTTTGTAATAAGGCATGATCTCTTCATGGCTGTGGTGCCGTTTAAGAAATAAAATAGGCTGCCAGTTCTTTGTTTTGAATTTCCCGTTGATCCGGTTTATTTCAGCCTCTACTGCATTTACGGTGTCTGAATAGGTTTTCAGAAGCGACCGGCTGACTGCACCAATTTGCACCAGCGTAAATTGTCCCTGGTAATCAGGGTATTTATCTAAAAATCGTTCAACAGCCAGGAACTTTTCAATCAGGCCTTTTGTGTAATCAATTCTTTCAACCCCAATACACATATATTGCGCCGTTATACCGTGTTGTTTTAACAGTTCGGCTGGTTCCTGCCGGGGAGTTGGCTCAGCTTCATAGTTTTTCAAAGTGAAAGCAATGCTGATGGGGAAGGGTTTAACCAGGGTAAAATGGTTGCCTACTTTCACCGAAAAGCTTTCCCATATTACCCGCGATTCGAGCGCATTGTTAACCGTTTCGAGAAAGTTGTTACAATGGTATTGGGTATGAAAGCCAATCAGATCGGCGCCCAGCATTCCCTGTAACAATTCTTTCTGCCAGGGGCAGATCCCAAACGATTCGGGGTTGGGCCAGGGTATATGCCAGAAGATAGCCACTTTCGCATCCGGCCGTTCCTGTTTAATAAATAGGGGCAACAGGGCAAAGTGATAATCCTGAACAAGAATAAAGGGATCATCTTCATTCTTTATTTCTTCCAATACGGCTTTGGCGTATAATTGATTTACTTCCACATAATAGTCCCAGTCAATTTTTCTGAATACGGGTCTTGTATGGGCTATATGACAAAGAGGCCACAACCCTTCATTGGAAAAACCATAATAAAAATGGTTCTCCTGTTCCTTCGTTAACCATACGCGCCGTAATGTATACTTGTTCTCATACGGCGGCACAGATACCTTATCATGTTCATCTACCGTTTCTTTATCGGCATCGCCGCTGCCCGATGCAATCCAAAGACCCCCACAGGCCTTTAAAATGGGCTCCATGGCCGTAACCATACCACTGGCAGGAACAATACATTCTATTTCCCTGCCTACCCGTACGTGCATGTAAGGCTCCCGGTTCGAGATCACCACCATCATTTTATTTTGCAACAATACTTTCATTTCCTCATTCAACCGTTCGGGCGTCCATACCGATTCGGCTGTGGTCCTGAGTTTTGCTTCTTCCTGTGCTACAGCTTTGGCTTCCTGCATGGCTTTGGCGATGCCCGAAATTTCCTTATACAACGGTTCCAGGAACTTTACCCGCGGACGCTTTTGCAACAGCTCAAAATTACCCAATCTGGCTGCTCTGGCCCATTCAATTACCTTGTTGATCGGCGATAAAATTCCCCATCTGATAATAAGCAGCGTTACTACTGAAATCGCCAGTGCCTGTAAAAACCAGCGCCAGAAATTGCGGAACCAGATGCCGTTTGTAAGGTTTTTGATATATTCTGCATCTGTATAAAAAACAGCCGCCGCTGCAGGGAGGTCTGCTTTTTGTATCAGTCTGGTATATACGTAATAATTGTTATTGTTTATCCTGATAAACCGGCCCATAGAAGAGTCGGCAGAAATTACCTGCGAAATAAAATCTGTAGAAGGCGCCAGTAATGGTTTAACATCCTGGTTCAGGGGAACAATACTGTCCTGACTAACATAAACTGCTATGCCGGCAAACCGGTATTGATTGATGACGCTGTCGGTGATCTTGCTGTATCGAAGACTGTCTCCCTGTTCTACTCTTTCAAAATATGCTTTGTAGAAGTCTTCAACAACCCGGATGGTTTTTCCTTCCAGTTCATTTCTTAGTTGCTCCCGGTCACTGGAGATCTGAAAAATAGTGAAGCCTAAGGCAACCAGTCCAACTGCTACAATAATAGATGTTATTAATGCCAGATTAATTTTCATACCTTTTGTATATGTGGTGCTAATGCGTTTTAGGATTAAAACCTAATTAAATAAATTACGCTACAAATGCTGCAGGATACTATTGCCTGTTGAATTAGTGGAGTAGGGGGCTTTGCAAATTTACCTGAAATTGAAGGCAGAACCTTGAATTAATTTTTTTCTAATTTTGTTTTAACGAATGACTTCGGATCCCTTTTTACCTTGCACGTTTAAAATGAACTTAAGTGAAGTTTTTGGATTATTATTCAAAGGTTGATCTCATTGAACAATACAGGAGAGCCAGTAAACGGCTTATTCTGCTGGATTATGACGGCACATTGATCACTTTCTTTTCCAACCCTTCTGATGCCATACCGGGTGATAATTTAATGGAGGTGCTGAAGAAATTAAATACCAGCAAAAATGATCTCTGTATAATCAGTGGCAGGAACAGCGATTGGTTCGATAAATGGTTTGCAACACTGAATATTCATATTATTGCTGAACATGGTGGTTGTGTAAAATTGAAAGGACAACCATGGTTGAAAAAAGAAACCGGGGCTGACAATTGGAAGGAGGGCGTGAGACAGGTGATGAACAAATATGTTCAGCAATGTGCGGCTACTTTTATCGAGGAGAAAGAATATGCTGTAGTGTGGCATTATCGTAATGCCAATGCCAGCGAAGGAAGTGTACTGGCTGAACAACTTTACCAGGAATTCAACAACCAGCTCCCGGGTAAAGAGCTGGAAGTTTTTTCAGGTAAAAAAATAGTGGAGGTTAAAATAAAAGGGATCAATAAGGGAGCTGCCATTAAACAATTTTTAACCGGGAGTAAATACGATTTTATTCTGGCAGTGGGCGATGATTATACTGATGAAGCCATGTTCAGGGAACTGGCTGCGGTGAATAACAGTTTTACCATTAAAGTGGGTGACGATGCTTCGTTTGCCCAGTACCATCTTTATACCCCGCAAATGGTTGTTTCCCTGCTGGAAACGTTTTCTTATGTGATTGATCGATGATACGCATTCAAAAGGGCCAGTTACAGGCCAGCCCTTTTTCATTATCTTGCATTTCGGAAAAGCGCAAACAAACAGGACCAACGTAACTGCATGGATCTCCGATCAGCTTCAGGATAAAATACCTTCTTCATCCAAAAAGCTATGCAATGCTCTATATCGATCATTTCACATTGAATATTCCTGATACTACCAAACCCCGCGTAATTATAATCGGCGGCGGTTTTGCCGGAATGAACCTGATAAAGAATTTATCAGGCAAAGACTTTCAAATCGTTCTTTTCGACCGGCAAAATTACAATGGCTTTTGGCCCCTGCTGTACCAGGTGGCCACTGCAGGCCTTGAACCGGACGCCATTGCAGAGCCCATGCGGAAAATGTTTACCGGTAAGGAAGATTTCCATTTCCGGCTGGTTCGAACAACAGGGGTCAATCTGGCTACAAAAACAGTTTCTACCCTCATCGGCGATCTTACCTACGATTACCTGGTTATTGCTACCGGCACCAAGTCTAATTTTTTCGGGAATGAAATGATCAAACAATATGCCTTTCCCCTGAAGCGAATGCGGCATGCGCTTGATTTGCGCAGTCATTTGTTACAGGTTTTCGAGCAGGCGAATATGATCAATGATGCAGCGCTTCACCAAAGCTTTCTGAATATTGTCATTGCGGGCGGCGGTCCTACCGGAGTAGAAGTGGCCGGTGCACTGGCCGAGATGCGTAAATACATTTTACCCTGTGACTATAAAGGAATCGATTTTGAGAAGATGAACATCTACCTGGTGGAAGGAAATGACCGGTTGCTTCCGGCCATGTCGCCCCAATCAAGCAGCTGGACCATGCGTTACCTGCAAAAAAAAGGAATTCTTGTAAAAGTGAGTACGCGGGTTAAATCGTACGATGGTAAATTGGTAACATTGGGCAACGGCGATGAAATACCGGCGCAAACCCTCATTTGGGCAGCCGGCGTTACCGGTGAACTCCTGAATGGATTGCCGGCCGGATCTTTGGAAAGAAGCAGGATCCTGGTCGACGAGTTCAACCAGGTGAAGGGATTGAGTAATGTGTTTGCCATAGGCGACATTGCATTGATGAAAACCGCCGAATATCCCAATGGGCATCCGGGTGTGGCGCAGCCTGCCATTCAGATGGGAAAGCACCTGGCCCAAAACCTCACCAGGCGATTGCGTAAAAAATCTTTTCTTCCCTTTCAATACTTTAACAAAGGCTCACTCGCAGTTATTGGTCGAAACGGCGCAGTGGGCGACCTGCCGGGTAATATCCATCTCACTGGTTTCCTGGCCTGGATGACTTACTTATTCGTCCACATCTTTTACCTCATTGGTTTCCGGAACAAGCTGGTTGTACTGAGCAACTGGATCTACCGCTTTTTTACTTATCAGCGCGGCAACCGGTTGATCATCCGGCCTTATGTACACAAAGAAGATAAGGCCGGACAGGAATTCGTAGACCGGTATCTGGAGTAGCGAAGGGCTGTTGCTGTAATATAACACTAACTAACAAGTGCAAATAATATTGAAAACCGTGGGGTTATTCCCAGGTAAAACTACTATCCGGTAGAAATTAACATACGACATTTAATTAACTATAACAGTAAGTATATCTGTTAGTTATAAGCAATGTTTGAACAGTAATCCCGCTCGTGACAAATAAAATATATATAATTATATTGCGCATTAACAAATAACCTTATACCTTACACGCCGTTAACCCAAATCCATTGAAACAGTAAACCTCAATCCCCCTATGTATAACGTTAACAATAGACCGTTTAAAACTGGTCTGACCCGTTATGTAACCCTTTTTATTTCTCCCTTTTTTTTATTGACGAGTCTCCATGCTACTGCGCAGCTCCTGAACAGCAGTGATCATCCTGTTGTATGGTTGCGTGCAGATAACAAAGGCACCAGGCCAGGCAGCTGGATAGATGCTACTGGCAAAGGATTCGATGCATCGGTTTTTGGACAACCGGTGCTGCAACCTGTTTCCCTGAATTATAATCCCGCTTTTACATTCAATGGCAAAACTGATTCTGTAAGTATTCCCTGTAATGCGGACAGTATGCAGGAAATGACCATTATGGCAGTGTTTCAGCCTGCAGATACCGTAGAGGCAGGCATCTGGGGTGCAGTCAATGCAACGGCGCATAAAACGATGATGACTACCCGCCGTATCACCGGGCCCGATGGCAGTACTGGCAGCATCAGCGCTTCCGGCCAGTTCGCCCTGTTAAGCACGGTTATTCAGAACTGGAATCCCAGCCTGCAGCTAAGTACCAATGGCTATATGCTGTTCGGTTCTTCCGGGGCACAATCAGGCATGCCGGCATTCAAAGGAAAGCTTGCTGAACTCCTGATCTTCGACAGAAGCCTGGATGTGTTGACCCAGATCCAGTACGAAACTTACCTGGCGGTTAAATATGGCATTCCGCTTACCCGCGGCAACTATGTGAGTGCTGCACAGGCTGTACTCTGGAATGCAGAAAAGAATAAAGATTACAGCCATCACATAACAGCGCTTGGGAGGGATGATTTCTTTTCGCTGCATCAAAAACAGGCAGCCAGTGCAGTTGATGCCGACAGCGTGCTGGTGATCAGCCATGGAAAACTTATGGTTAGCAACAGCGCCAATGCCGATACGATCACGAACGGCAACTTCCTCATTTGGGGCGATAATAATAAAGCCCTTACTACTTCATTGACCAGCGATAAACAGCTTAACATAATCAACAGGCAGTGGCTGATGAGTGCGAGTGGCGCCACCTCCGGCGATATGAAAACAACCCTTCAACTGAATCAGTCTGCTTTACGCGGCAGCCAATACTGGCTGGTGATCAATCCGGGTGCTTACCCCGGTTTTCCTGTTGACAGCCTCCGGTATTATTTTGCCGATACGCTTACAGCCGCCGGAATGGCGATGTACAAAAATGTGCAATGGGACACAGATCATTCTGGTAATGATCTTTTCGGGTTTGTTGAACCGAAGGACCTGCTGCTGCAATTGAAAGTGGTGGATAGTCCCGATTGTGCTGCTCAGGATGGAAAAGCCAGATTTCAGGCCATTGGTGGCCAGGCTCCCTTTCAATATACCATTACCAATAACCTGGGAGAACTGGTGGTAAAGGGTAGTTTTCCGAATGCGGCTTCCACAGCAGAGATCAGTGACCTCGCCATGGGTACTTACGGTGTTGTACTCACCGATAGCAAGGGGCATCAATCCAAACGCTACCTTACTATGCCAGTGCCCAAAGCACAACAATTAAATATTGGGCTGGCGCCGGTACAACTGCTTGCGTCATCAAATGAATTGCTGCTCGATGCAGGCCGCAACATTCCGGCAGGAGAGGTACTGGGCTATCAATGGAAAAGTGCCAGTGGTTTCAACTCAGCAAGTGCTGCCATCTCCGTACGCGAGCCGGGAATATATACAGTGAGCGTAACCAGCCGCGCAGGTTGTGTGTTCACCGATACGGTTACCGTGATCGGTAACCCGCAGCAGCATATGACTGTATATCCGTCACCATCACCCGATGGCAATTTTACCATCAGTGTGTCGCTGCCAAAGGCTGAAACGGTGAACGTGACTATTTACGACAGCAAAGGCAATAAAATACAGGAAATGACCGGGACCAATAATACGGAATTCCGTTTTTCCGGTCACATGATATCGCCGGGTTTATACACCGTATCGGTAAAAACCAGTCACGGCCTGGAATCCCGTAAACTGCTTATACTTTAACCCTAATCCTTTTTCCATGTCATTTTTTACTTACAGGAAGATCCCCTTCTTCTTAATAGCAATCTTATGTTGTACAGTTGCCAGTGGCAAAGTACCAGGTCCTGAAAAAAATGCCGGCGCCAGTCGTTTGTACCATGCCCGGCAACGCGAAGGATTGATTGGCGTGAATGCAGCCAATCAGATTGATAATCCTGCCGACAACTCCTTTCACGTATACCTGGATAAACCGTTGCAGGGTAACGAACAGGTATGGCTTACCTACGAGCTGGATGGTGTGCAGGATTATACCGCTGTAAGCCGGAGCATCAACGACCAGCTGGCTGCAGGTGGCTACCTGGTGAAGAAAAGAGAGGGCTGGGCACGCCAGAAAGAACCGATCAGTACTTCCTGGCTGCAGCAAGGCGAAAACATTATCCGCTTTTCATTACCGCAGAATGCAGGCTATAGTTATAAAGTAAGGAACCTGAGTATTGAAATAGCGGCGACTGACGAACAACGTACCTCTCTCATCATTACGCAGCCTTCAATAAATTATTATAACAACCAGGGTTATGTGCGTGGTTTTATTACCGGCGAAGGAAAGAATAGTGCCCAAATCACCATCGATGGGCAGCCAGCCAGGGTTTGGAAAGGTGCCTTCGAGGCCCTTGTTAACCGGCCGGCCGATGGAAAAGGCGCGTGGCAATCCCTGGTAGAAGTGACGTATGCCAACGGAAAGAAAAAACAACAGGTTGTTACATTCTCAGCCGGGCAAAAGGCCGATTACAAATATGAGCTGCAAAGTGCTGTTGTGCACACCCAACGCGCGCTGCAACCAAACCAGGCCGCTGTTATTGCGGCCGGTGGCGCCGTGTTGACTATTCCCGGCGGCGCATTAAAAAAGGCGGCCACTATTTCCCTTACCGCACTACGCGCGGTCGATCTGCCGGCAATGGATATGAATATGGTGAATGTAACCCCTGATGGCGGCGGCTTCCGGTTCCTGCCACATGGTTCGCTCTTTGGCAAACCGGCCCATTTGAGCCTTGGTTATGATGCAGCAAAGATTCCCGATGGTTATACGGCAAAAGATGTCCGTTCTTTTTATTTTGATGAAAGTAAAGGGCATTGGGCAGAACTTTCCCGCGACAGCGTTTCATTGCTGGCAGGCAAAGTGTATTCCCGCACCCTTCATTTTACAGATATCATCAATGGGGTGCTTAAAGTACCTGAGTCACCACAGGTGGAAGCTTATAATTCCAATTCGATGAAAGGAATTAAAGCAGCCAACCCGGGGGAAGCCGTCAATATGATAGCGCCGCCTGCAGCCACCAGTATGGGAACAGCCAACCTTAGTTACCCGATTGAGATCCCCAATGGCCGCGCGGGGTTGCAGCCAGAGTTGTCTGTTGGTTACAACAGCGGTGGTGGCAATGGCTGGTTAGGTTTAGGATGGGAACTATCGGTTCCATCCATAGGGATCGATACCCGGTGGGGCGTACCGCGGTTTGACGGGCAGAATGAAACGGAGACTTACACGATGAACGGGCAGCAGCTCAGCCCGGTTGCTCATAAAGGTGAGCTGGTTGCGCGCAGTTCAGAGAAACAGTTTTATCAGCGTATCGAACAACCTTTCTATAAGATCATCCGGCATGGCAGCAGCCCGCAAAAATATTGGTGGGAAGTGACCGACAAGGAAGGTACCAGGTTCTTTTACGGCGGTGACCCCGATACCGGACCCGACGCCGCCAGTTCATTAAGTGATGGGGCTGGCAATAAAGCGCATTGGGCCTTAAAGAAAGTACTCGATCTGAACGGCAATTTTATCAGTTACCAGTATACAAAGGTGAATGATGCCGGTGTATCAGGCGGTGCCGTTACCGGCGTTCAATTGTATGTAAGCCGCATAACCTACACCGGTTTTAATGGCAAAGAAGGCCGGTATAGCGTTGTGTTCAAAAGAGACCGTGATCTGGATGGCCGCACGGGCAGAAAAGATGTGGCCATCGCTGCTAACAATGGTTTCAAACAGGTTACAGCCGATCTGTTAAAGCGGATCGACGTTCAATTAGATGGCGTCAGTATCCGCCATTATGAATTTTCCTACAAAGAAGGCGCTTTTTATAAAACACTGCTGGCAGGCATTCAACAATATGATGCTGCCGGAAAATTCTTCAACCAGCATACTTTCGATTATTACAATGATGTAGCCTCCGGAAGTTCGCTGGTGCCGCTGGCTACTTCCCGCAGCTGGACCATCGGTTCCGATAATGTTCATGGTAATATGCTTACCCACGTCAGCGGATTTACCGACGAAGCTTCTGCATTGAGTGGAACGGCTTCCAAAGACGTCAGCGGCGGAGTTACCGTTTCTGTAGGGTTTGGCGCCGATGTAACCAGTAAGATCAATTCCGTTGGTGGCTCTTTTTCATATGCTCAATCGCAGAGCCAGGGCATGCTGGCAATGATCGATATCAATGGCGACGGACTGCCCGATAAATTATTCCTCAATGGCAACAATACACTAAGTTACCGGCCCAACCAGTCTGGGGTGACCGGTAAAACCAGCTTTGGTGATAAAATAGCGATCGAAGGCCTGAATGTATTTCAGAAAGATAAAACGCAGGGCTATACCGTTGGGTTGGAAGCCAATGCATTTGGCTTTCTGATGGCCGGCGCCAATTTCAGCAATTCCACGGCAAAGGTGACCATTTATTTTACCGAAGCCAATGGTGATCAGCTGGTAGATCTTGTTAAAGATGGAAAGGTGTATTTCAACCACCTGGATACAACTTCCGGCATTATAACTTTTACTCCCACCAGCACAGGTACTCCAAGTCCTGTTTTTGCAGGTGTAACTATTAGTAAAGACCTGATCGATGCAACAGAACTGGCCAATGAACGGCAGGAGGCTATCAATAATAATCCCCTGCAGGATATAGTGAGGATGTGGCAGGCGCCTTTCAGCGGCACCATCAATGTAACGGCGCCGTTGCAGTTGCTGCCCAGTTCTGATCCCGACAGGGCATCCACGCCTGCTGATGGCGTAAGGGCCAGTGTGCAATGGAAGGGCAGGGAATTGTGGAGTGAAAATATCAGTGCCGATGACTATTCGGTGCATCAGCCTTCCGGGTTGAATGGACTACAGGTGCAAAAAGGCGATCGCCTCTATTTCAGGATCGGTTCTATTGAAAATGGCTCCTATGATTCGGTGAACTGGGCGCCTGTGATTGAATACGCAGGAAAAGACCTGCAGGTGGCAGATGCCAATGGCAGCACCCTGTACCGTTATGATGCCGCCAAAGAGTTTATCCTCAGTAGTACGCAGCAGCTGACACCGCCCATCAATGGCAAGGTGCGCATCAGCGGGCCTTTTATTAAACCGGTAACTACCGATGATGTAATGCTGGTGGTACTGCGCACTACTTCCAATGCCACAGATACCATCTGGAGGCAAACCTATAAAAGCGATCAGGTAGTAAATACAACGATTTCCGTTGATAATGTTACCGTGAACAATAATGAGCAGTATAGTTTTGTAGTGGCATCGCAAACGAATATCGACTGGACGGCCATCAGCTGGCAGCCTTCCATGACCTTCATTGCTGTCAGTGATCCGGCTATCGATCTCACTGCTACTCCAATTCAGGCATTTGCCGTTCCTAAATGCACGATACTGGCAAATATGCTGCAGCTGAACGCGCCTTATGAAGTGACGCTGGCAGATACTTCCCTGCATACCATCACCATAACGCCGCAGCTGGCCGTAAACCCGGTGTTGATACCTGCCAGTGCCTATACCTGTGATATTATTTTTTCAGTGAAGGCGGCCGGCAAATTACTGGGCAAGGTGAGTATGCCGTTTGTGAATGGTGTATTGCAAACCGGTAACTACGCTCTGAATGTTGGCGTTCATAATAAAGACCGGATCTATATCGAATACCATGTTCCCAATGATACCATGGCAGCTGCAATCGCCGGTGCTACGGCAGTGTTAAGTGGCGATATAAGCGCCAACGTAACGGCGGGGTTATTTTCAACCATCCCCAAAAACAACCGGGAAGAAGACATCATCTTCGGCAGCTTTTATCGCGGCTGGGGACAGTTTGCCTGGAATGGCAATAACGGCTGGGAAACAACACCGGTCGATGAAAGTTTGTTGAGACCCAGCGACCAGATCAAAGCAAAACAAAATGTAGATCCGGATGCGCTGGCCAATAAAAATGGAAATGAATTAGACCCTTCACAAACCTACGATCCAAAACAGGACCGGTTCATTATACTGATCGGAAATGCGAACCAGCAACGCTGGAGCGGTTACGATCAGCAGGTATTTGTTAAAGGTGCCAACATGAGCAGCAGCCGTCAGGGTGCTGATGACGTTAGCCTGCTGCAGATCAATACAGATGGCACGGGTTCACCCGCAGTAGATAAGGTGAGCCGCATAAAAAGCCTCTCCTTTACGGTAGGCGCCAGTGCTGGCGGTGTAGGCGGCAGCGCGAGTGTTTCCACATCTACTTCAAAAACGCTTACCGATTTTATGGACCTGAACGGTGATCAGTACCCTGATATAATTGGCGAAAAACAGATCCAGTATACAGATGCAAGGGGAGGATTGTCGGCCAGAACAGCACCAGGTGCTGCTATCCAGGAAACAAGTACGAACACTACGGGAATCAGTCTTACCGGTTCTTCCTATATCCCCACCGCCATCTTCCGCAGAACACCAGGTGGTAAAGTGCGGGTTGATGCCGGTAGTGCCCAAACAAATGCTGGCAGTGCCAAGATTAGTTTGGGTGGAAATGCCGGTGTCGTAAACGGCACTAATCAGGCCGATTTCTCTTATATAGATATGAATGGCGACGGGTTGCCCGATCGCGTTAACCAGTCCAGTCATGGCGTTTCGCTGAACCTGGGTTATGGTTTTGCAGCTGAGGAAGACTGGAAAGTCGATCAGATCCAGGCTGGATCGAGCAAGTCGCAAAGCGGCGGTGCAAGCCTGGGTTTGGTAAAAGGCAACAACAGTATTAACATCGGCTTCAGCCTGTCGCGTTCAGATAACAACTCGGGCAAGTCGCTGCAGGATATGAACGGTGATGGATTACCCGACCTGGTGAGCATTGGTTCAGGCACCCAGGCATTACAGGTAAGACTTAATACCGGTAATGGATTCAGCACAGAGGTACTCACCTGGACGAACGCCAGTACCTTAGACCTCAATAGCAGTGCCACTGAATCAGGCAACCTGGCCTTTACCGTTGGGTTTATGATCTTTGGGGTAAAATTCACGGTGAACCCAAGTGTAAACCTGGGCGACGGTATGAGCCGCGACCTGGCAAAGATCCAGGACATCAATGGCGATGGTAACCCCGATTATATTACTTCTTCCAAAGATGATAACCTGGCAGTAGCGCTTTCTACCATCGGACGTACCAATTTATTGAAATCAGTAAGCCGGCCAATGGGTGCTTATTTCTGTATGGATTATCAGCGCGTGGGTAATACCTACTCCATGCCAAACAGTATATGGACCTTGTCGTCTGTAAAAGTATACGACGGCTTCGCCGGTGATGGCCCCGATACGCTGTTAACGACCTTCGGTTATGAAGGTGGTTATTTCGATCGGGATGAACGCGAATTCTATGGATTTAAAAAGGTAGTTACAAGAAGCCACGATGCGGCTAATAACAACGCGGTGTATACTTTTTCTACGCAAACCCACAGCAACGACAATTATTACATGAAAGGAGTGATCCTGTCGGAACTGTTGCAAAGCGCCGATGGAAAAAAATACCACGAACGGATCAATCAGTATGCATTAAAAGACATCCTTACGGGTGATGCATTACCGGAGTCTTACAAAGCCAATAATGCCGGTGCCGCTTTTGTGGCATTGATGCGCACCGACCTGTTGTATTATGAAGGGCAGCCGCAGCCCGGCAAGTCAACCTATATGACCTACGGTTACGATGCCAAAGGCAATACGATCCTGTATACAGATTTTGGTGATGACGGGGCTGGCGATGACATTAGTGCCACCGTTACTTATCACAACCTGGCTAATAAATACATTGTTGGTAAGCCAAAGTCAATTGTGATAACAGGATCAGGTATAACTTATCGCAAACGCGAAAGTAAAATAGATCCGCAAACAGGTGATGTTATAGAGATAAAACAGTACCTGGAAGATGGCACAGCAGCCGTTCACAACCTGACCTATGATGATTATGGCAACCTGGCCAGTGTTACCGGGCCTGCCAATGCAAAAGGACAACGGTTCAAACAAACCTACACATACGACGGCCAGGTACATCAATACCCGGTTACCGTAGCCAACAGCTTCGGATACAGCTCGCAGTCGGAGTACGATTTCCGGTTTGGCCATCCGCTGAAAAGCATAGATCTGAATAAGAACAGCATTACATATCAGTTAGACGACCTGGGGCGCATAACACAAATAACAGGTCCTTATGAACTGGCGGCAGGTAAACCCTATACGCTTCGTTTCGAATATCATCCCGAAGCGGCTATGCCATGGGCGTATACGGCACATTACGACCCTGCTCATCCCGGCAATGATCTGGAAACAGTTACTTTCATGGATGGACTGGGCCGGTTACTGCAAACCAAAAAAGACGGCAGTTTATTCCAGGGCGTAAGAAAAGATGATAAGGAACAGATGCTCGTTTCGGGCCGGATACAATTCGATGGGCTGGGCCGACAGGCTGCCACATGGTACCCCATTGTAGAAGATAAAGGCAGCAATGGTGTTTTCAATAAACGCTACGATAATATAAACCCAACGACAACTACCTACGATGTAATGAACAGGGTATTGACCACCACATTGCCCGATGGGGCGGTAACCAGCCTCACCTATGGATTTGGTAAAGACCGCCTGCAACAGCAGCAGTTCAGTACGAAAACGAAAGATGCCAATGGTAAGCTGTCTGAAATGTTTGCCAACATCAGAGGGCTTACTGCTGCAGAAAAGAAATATACCGGTAATGGCGATGTATGGACCAGTTTCACGTACGACGCTGTCAACCAGCAATTGACGTCAACAGACGATATCGGCACCACCACAACTACCCGGTACGATATGCTGGGCCGCAGGGTCAGCCTCACGCACCCCGATCAGGGAACTACCCGGTATACGTTTGACCTGGCCGGCAATACCATTAAAATGGCTACCGCCAATCTGCAGCAAGACAGTATGGCTATTACCTATGCGTATGATTTTAACCGGATGACCGGTATTACTTATCCGAAAAACCCCGAGAATAATGTGCGGTACACGTATGGACCTGTTGGTGCTCCTTATAACCGGGCCGGCAGAATTGTAGTACAGGAAGATGCTACCGGTGCACAGGAATTTTTCTACGGGCCGTTGGGCGAAATGGTAAAGAATGTACGCACCATTGTTATTCCCAATCACGGTCAACGTACGTATGTAACGCAATGGAATTATGATACCTGGAACAGGTTGATATCGCTCATTTATCCGGATAGTGAAGTGGTGCGCTATGCATACAACCTGGGCGGCCAGCTGCTATCTATGAACAGCGACAGGTCGGGCGTTACAACAACCTTTATACAACAACGGGGTTACGACAAGTTCGAATTACGCGTGTTCGATGCCTATGGTAACAATACCCAAACCAATTATACCATTGAACCTACACGCCGCCGGTTGCAAAACATGCAGGTGACGGCTGGTAACGGACGGCGCATCATGGACAACGTGTATTCGTACGATAAGGAAGAAAATATCCTGAGCCTGGTGAACAATGCCCCGGTACCCGGCAATAACCTGATGGGCGGTTCTTCCGCTTACAATTATGGATATGATGATCTGTACCGGTTAACAACGGCGGATGGTTATTATAAAGGCCCCAATGAACAGGACCGCTTTAACCTCACAATGAAATACAATACCGTAGGAAGCATTACCCGTAAAACCCAAACAACTGACAAGAGTCCGGGTAATGGCGGAGGCAATAAATGGATCGCGCAGAAAAAGGCCACGTATGATATGGAATACACCTATGATGCCAAACAGCCGCATACGGCTACGCACATCGGCGATCAATCCTATACTTACGACGCCAATGGCAACATGACCGGCTGGACAGACGATAAATCGGGTCAGCGGCAGAAAATGGTTTGGGATGAAGAGAATCGCTTACGTAATGTATCGGTGAATGGTCAGTTGAACAGTTATACATATGATGGCTCCGGTGAAAGGGTGCTGAAAGGACAGGGTTCCGGGCAATCGGTTTTTGTGAATGGAGATATCAATAGTAATTCCGGCGGCGTGGGTAATTTTACGGTATATGTAAATGAATTTGTGGTGGTGCAAAGCGGCCAGTACTCCAATCATTATTTTGTAGGCAATCAGCGCATAGCCACCCGGTTGTTGCATAATTGGGACCACCAGGTAGAAGCGCCGGATGCAGCCGATACCATAACTTTTACAAGGAAAGAAAAGAATATGTTGCAGGGAATGGCTCGTGATCAGCAAACCTTGGTAGGGAATGGCAATGCCAATACAGCCAGTATAACCGGTAAGGATGCCAGGGGAAATGATGATAAAGTGATGTCGAACAACGGTAATGGCAATGAAAATAACAACAGCAACAGCAACGCTGGTGGAACCAATCCGGGCAACCATTATGCCTACGGGCATTATAAGAACGGGAAGGGTGGAAATACACCAGACAGCGCCGCATTTCTGTATTTTTATCACCCCGATCACCTCGGTACAACCAGTTACATCACGGATGGCGCCGGTGAAGTATATCAGCACCTGGAATACTATCCGTTTGGGGAAACTTTTGTTGAAGAACACAGTAATACCCAACGGACGCCGTATCTTTTCAACGGGAAAGAGCTGGATGAAGAAACAGGATTGTATTATTACGGCGAACGGTACTATAACCCAAGAATAAGCATCTGGCAGAGTGTTGACCCGAAAGCGGTTAAAATACCTGCACATAGCCCATATGCGTACTGTTTGAACAATCCGGTGGTGTTAATGGACCCGGACGGCGCATACCCGATCATTACGATCACCAAGCAAAAAACGGGCAGAACCACCCTGCAAAGGATCATTGGTTATACAGGCGCCACTAAAGAACAGTTCACCAAAATACCTTTGTATAAGGTTACCGTAACAGACACAGAGGATAAGAATTTTAAAATGACCTTCTCGGTAACCCGCGATGCCTATGCGGTCCGCCTCGGGGATTCCAAAAATGGCACAATGAATCTTACGAATGTTGCGTTTGAGCCTAAAGATGGAAATGTGAACCATTATACCGCGAAAGTGATGCCGGAAGGTTATCCCCAAGGCAATGGCACCAAGGCATTGAAGCTTACCCAGTACGGGTCGGAAGTGATGCATGCAGATGCGAATGATGCCTCGGTGGAACTGGGTTACAGAAAACAAAATGACGTGGCATCCGGTGTAATGATCCATGTGGGGGGTACTTACGAACATGCGAACGGCACTACCTCAATGGCCGCATCAGAAGGTTGTTTTGGGGTTACCTATGGAACCAGTTCCAGTACGAACCCTGCTAACGACTACTCGAATAATGTGCTGGGAAAGATCATTGACCAGGCCAATAAGAGTAAGACCAATAAAGGTAAAATTGAAGTGATCGTTGAAAAGCGGACCGCTGCAGAACGCACACAAACAAAAACAGAACCTATACAATAAGTATTATGAAACTGCATTCATTATTTTTAATAACTGCTATTGCCTCCTGTAAGGGCAATAGCAGCCAACCGCCGGCGCCTGAGCACATTACTGTAACCAGCTATAAGAAAGTGGGGGAGGGTTACAGTTATTCCGGCGACCTGTTGAAATACAACGGTACTGTGTACCTGCCGTTGGTTACTGGAATGTATTTCAGGGATAGCCTCAGCGGAGCTGCTGTTTATAAACCGGAAGGAAAGCTGGGGTACAGTAAAAAAGAACTGGATGAAGACACCCTGTTTAAAAGTACATTGGAATTGCCCGATGTACGCCGGATCAGGCTGACGGAAAAAGAGGTTACAGATGGCGAAGTCAGATACGGAATAACAGAACGAAAAAATGACAGTGTCTTTTGTGTAAGAGCAGATACTTTGTTGTTATACTATTTTCATTAAAAAAGAAAAGGGCTGTCCACCAGGGACAGCCCTTTTCTTTTTACTCCGTTCTTAATGCCTTTATAGGATTCAGCAACGCCGATTTTATCGTTTGTAAACAGATCAGCAGCATGGTAACGAGTGCCAGCCCTGCAATAGCCATAATAAACGGCACTGCCGTGATCTCGATGCGGTAAGCATAGCCTTGCAGCCAGTTGTTCATAATGAGGTACGCAAGCGGACAGGCGATCAATCCACCAATAGCGATCACCGCAAAGAATTCTTTAAGGAACAGCGATACAATACCGGTAATGGAAGAACCCAATACCTTTCTAATCCCAATTTCCCGGGTGCGCTTCTGAATACTTAATGATACAAGCCCGATAACACCCAACAGCACAATGATCAAAGCAAGTATCGTTGCCGTATAAGCGGCTTTTTGCAGTTGTATTTCCGTTTTGTATAAATTGGCCAGGGTAGCATCCATGAATTTGTACTCGAAGGGCGCATCCGGCATGAGGGTGCTCCATTTTTTTTGTATAGCATCGAGGGAAGCAGGGATATTGCCCGGTTGTATTTTGAACGACAGGTACCGGTAGACTGTTGCAAATTGCACATTGAAAACAGCGATGGGGGGTATCTTCTGCTGCATGGAGCCAAAATGAAAGTCGCTGGTAACTCCTTTAACAGTAAAGATGGTGGGATCGCCGGCAGACCGCACCTGCCTGCCTATGGCATCTGCAGCGTTGGTGAAGCCCAATGCATGGGCCGCTGTTTCATTGAGAACGACCTTCGCCGAATCAGTAGCCTGTCCTTCGAAATAAGAGCCCGCTTTTAATGGTATGGCATAAACATCCAGGAAATGATCATCTGTTGTTAACAGCTGGCTGGCAATGGCTGTGGTTGAATCTGAGCCATATGGGTAAATAGCAGCGCCGCCCCCATTGTTGCCGTCGGGCACTTCAAAGGAAAGCGAAACTTGTTTTACCTGTGGTATTACAGCCAGCTGATCGCGGATGTAATCCATTTTACGCACGCCCTGCGATGTCCAGTCACGCGGTACCTGGGCCGACAATACATATTCTTTGTCATAACCAAGGTCATTGCTCAGGAACAGGTTGATTTGTTTGGAGATGATGATGGCGCCGGTGAAGGCCGTGGTGGCCGTCACAAACTGGAATGCGATCAGCGATTTGCGTAAAAGGATATTGTCTTTGATGCCCGATAGTTTACCCTTTAGTGAATCCACTGACTTCAGGGACGACAATACAAAGGCCGGATAAATGCCCGCAATAAATCCGGTAATTACTATAAATACTATCGGGAATAAGATAAAATACAACGGAAACCCATAGAGGGGCGGTACTTCTTTGCCCAGTATACTGCCGAATAAATTCCTCGTTGGAATATAGAGAAGAAAAGCAATGAGGGTGGCCAATAACACGATGAGGGTGGATTCGATAAGGGCCTGTAGTATCAACTGGCGCTTGATACCGCCCAGCACTTTTCTAATGCCGATCTCCCGCATACGTGATGCTGACCGGCTTACAGTCATATTGATAAAATTGATGATCGCCATTATCAGAATGAACAAGGCAATACCCGATAACGCATAACACATTTTGCGTACGAGCCCATTGTCGGCCGACAAATAAAATTCTTTTAAAGGAACAGGAATTGAAGTAAGATCAGCCGTGATCTGTGGCGGGGCATTCTGCTTTTGCAGCGCAGCGATTGGCTTCTCCAGGTCTTTTGGGGTAACGCCTTCCTTTAATTCAATATAATTTACAATGAATGGATTGTTCCAGTCCATATTTCTACCGAAGAAATTCAGGTTGGCAGCGGGTATATAGAAGTTGCCGGGATAATTGTCAACCAGCGTGGTAACCGAGTTATCGGATATGGGGTTTAAAACCCCGGTAACAAGAAAGTCGTGTTTGGAGCCCAGAAAGCTTTCAATGGTAATTGTTTCACCCACCACGTTCGTTCTGCCAAAGTACTTGATCGCTTTTTCTTTTGTAATGACTACCGAAAAAGGATCATTCAATGCCGTATGCACGTCTCCCTGCAGCAAAGTAAAACCAAACATGGTCAGTAAGGAACTGTCACCTACCTGCAAATTCTCCCGGAAATTTTTATCCCCTTTTGATACCGCAGAAGTAATACCGTCATAACGGTAATAATTGGCAACCAGGTTGGGATAATTTTCTTTCAATGCTTTTCCCAGTTGCCCAAGGGTAGCAATCGGGAATCCCAGATTCGGGTTTTTCCATTTACTGGTGATGATGTACTGTCTGCCGGAATTTTTCAGCCCGCTGTTCACCTGGAACTGGCTCCAGATAAACGCGGCGATCAGCATGGTGAATGCGATGGCAGTGGCTAATCCGGCAATATTTACAAAGGAATAAAAGCGGGTTTTGGTAATGTTCCGCCAGGCGATCATGACATAGTTTCTTAACATACAAAAGATTTCTTATAGAATTCCCTTCAGGCACACGTATGGCTCACGCTTGCTTGGGTCAACCTGTATGCCAAAACGAAAACCCTTGTTTTGCAGGAAGTTGCGGAAGGGAACCGGAAGGCGGGTGTTCGAAAATGGACAATGGGTGTCCGGTATAATTAATTTAACGTCCGGTACTCATTAGGTGTAGATCCCACTCTTTGTTTAAACAACCGGGTAAAGTGCTGCGGATATTTAAAACCCAGTTCATAAGCGATCTCACTGACAGACTTACTATCATCATACATTTTCTCCTTTGCCAGGTCAATCACCCTGGCCTGTATATGTTCATGGGCCGACTTGCCGGTTTCTTTCCTGATGAGATCACTAAAGTAATTGGCCGAGAGGTTTAATTGACCGGCACACCACCCAACTGCCGGTAATCCATTTTCCCGGGCTTTGCCTGAATTAAAATAGTTGTTCAGCAACGATTCAAATTTTTCCAGAACGCCCTGGTGGGCATCATCCCGGGTTATAAATTGCCGGTCATAAAAACGCAGGCAATAATTCAGAAGCAGCTCTATATTGGAAGTGATGAGTGTTTTACTATGCTTATCGATAGCATGGCCTAACTCATATTGAATTTTTACAAAACAGTCCACCACAATCTGGCGTTCTTTTTCCGACAAATGCAGGGCTTCGTTGGCGTCGTAGGAAAAGAATGAATAATCCGGCATATGCCTGCCCAGAGGGGTGCCCTTAATCAGATCGGGGTGAAACACCAGGGCCCATCCTTTGGGGGAAGCCGGTGCATCGGGCCTGCGTTCAATTTGCAGCATTTGGCCGGGCGCAATGAAAACAAGGGTCCCTTCCTGGTAATCGTAGAGATTGCGGCCATATCTCATTTCCCCGCATTTCAGTTCCTTCAGGTAAATGGCATACAGGTTAAAATGATACCGCCTGGTGCCCATAGGATGTAAGCCATTCAGGTCCATCACTGATACTAAAGGATGCAAAGTTTCTACACCTCTGATGGCATTGTACTGGGCCACCGAATCCAGGTTGACTATTTGTTCCATTCCGCTTGTTTTGCAACACAAATCTACGGATAACATTCCTGCAGGCAACCCAATCAGTGATTATGGTAGGTAATTCAGTGATTGGTATACAGGCCGGTTCAAAATTTCAATGGAGCTTTGCATTCAAGTTCAATTAATCATTACAAACAATTTAACGCATGAAATATCGTAAGTTAGGAGACAGCGGGCTGGAAGTTTCAGCCCTGGGACTGGGTTGTATGGGACTGAGTTTTGCATATGGCGAAGCACCGGATAAACAGGATGGAGTAAAATTGCTGCAGGCAGCCGTTGAGGCGGGGGTTACTTTTTTTGATACTGCTGAATCTTATGGCCCCTTTACCAATGAGGAGTTGCTGGGGGAGGCGTTGGCCCCCTTCCGCGATAAAGTGGTAATAGCTACCAAGTTTGGGTTTAAAAATGGAAGAATTGACCAGGGGGTGGATAGCAGCGCCCAAAATATCAGGGCAGTTGCGGAAGCTTCCCTTAAAAGACTGAAAACAGATTATATAGATCTGTTTTATCAGCACCGGGTAGACCCGAATGTGCCCATTGAAGAAGTGGCGGGCACTATACAGGAATTGATAAAAGAAGGTAAGGTGCGGCATTGGGGCATGTCGGAAGCAGGTATAGAATCTATTCGCAGGGCACATGCCGTACAACCGGTTGCTGCTTTACAAAGCGAATATTCCCTTTGGTGGCGGGAGCCGGAGCAGAACGTTTTACCGGTATTGGAAGAGCTCGGGATCGGTTTTGTTCCTTTCAGTCCACTGGGCAGGGGCTTTTTAACCGGTGCCATTGATGAAACTACCAAGTTTAACGACAACGATTTCAGAAACCGGTTACCCCGCTTTTCAGAAGAGAACAGAAAGGCAAACCAGGCGCTCGTAGACCTGATCAAAGAACTGGCTGAGCAACATAAGGTAACTTCAGCGCAAATATCACTGGCCTGGTTACTCGCACAGAAACCCTGGATCGTTCCTATACCAGGCACTACTAAACTGTCGCGTTTAAAGGAAAATATTGGGGCTGTTGATGTTGTACTGACTGCTGGAGATTTGAAGAATATCGAGGACGCTGCCAACAAAATACAGATAGCGGGCGCCAGGTATCCTGCAGATTTACAAAAACAGGCAGGGAAATAATAATTGGCACCGGTTAGTGCTTTTGAACACACCAGGTTGTCATACACCTCAGATTTTGCACGTTGGTTGTTTTGATGGGTTCGTATAATACGCCAAACATACTGGTATATTTTAGCAGCACCTGTTCGTTTACCAGGAAGCGTTCTGAGCCATCGGGTAATAAATAGCGGTCGTTGCCTAATGGTTTTACCAGGTGTTCTATCCCGATATCTGATGCTAACCGGGCAAAGAAGTATCCGCCTGGTTTTAAAACCCGAAACATAGACTGCAGCATGTTGTCGAAATGCGGAACATCCTTTGCAAAGTGCAATACCGCGCTGCAAATGATCAGGTCAAATGTTCCATCGGTATAAGGCAGATCTTCTGCTGTGCAAACCATGAAATTTTTCAGGGGATTATCAGGGGCCAGTGCTGCTGATAATCCCCTGACTGTTTCAACAGCCTGCGCATGCGGGTCAACACCAAACACTTCGTAACCATGCTGTAGGAAATAAACCAGGTTTCGCCCGTTGCCACAGCCCACATCCAGTATTTTTTTACAATTATCGTAACGCCCCTTCAGCAATTGATCGAACAGATAAATGTCAATATTGCCAAAGGTTTTTTGAAGTTGATTTGGATAGGCGGTGTTTTTCATACATATAGTTTCTGCGGTAAAGATATATAACGGCCAATAATAAAAATGGGATTGGGCTGGCTTTTAATCCATGGCCCGTCTCAGGGTTAAATCGAGGAACTTGTCTGTTATTAACTTAACCCAATCCCGGGTGCTGTTTAGTTTCAATATTTCATTTCTATCAATAACTATTAGTTTGATCTTATCTGCAGTAAGGGCATCTATAATTACCGAGTTGGCATATTTGTATCTTTTTTTCTGCCCTGCAATGCCATTTGATGCTACTAATATTCCTGAGTTGGCACCCCTGCTCCTTAATTTAGCCACAAACTCCCTGCACTTGGCACTACTCAATGGAACAGCTTCATTTTTGCATTCAGTTATAATATATGGGTCTAAAAAATCAAAAGGAGATATATGCCGTAAGTTCCTAAAAACGATATCCAGTTCCTGCGCATTTGTATTGTCTAAAACGTTTCTTTCTTCAACCCGGATGCCCCGCAGTTTTTTCATTAAATAAACTACCAGGTCTTCAAATATCTTCCCTTTTGCATCCGGATTACTCGCTTTATCAGATCTCCTTAGAAAATCCTGAATTAATAGTTTATTGTAATTGGGCATGATATATATAGTATTAAAGCCTTTATTGTTGCCCCACATCAAATTGGTGGTACTCTTTTGTCAAGAAGTGCGCCTCAGTTGTTTATAGATTATATTCCTGTCTCCATGTTTACTCAAACATAGCGTCTTTTTATTTTAACTACTTAAACCAGTTTTTATGGCAAAGATTAAATGGGTGCTCATTTCGGCATCTGTAATTTGTGCAATTGCAGGGGCATTTGCTTCCACTTACAAAATTCCATGCGAAAGTCTGCAACAATATTATAAGTTTGGAATGAATACCTATTTTCCAGCAGGTACTTATGGCATTGACTACTACTGCCAATATGGTCCGGGAAATTGCACCTGGTACCAGCCTAATATTTACAATCCTAATGCCTATGCGCCTTGCCACATGGGCGTTTTTCAATTTACTTTCCTGAAAAATAAGTAAGAACTACCTCGGGTTTTGCGGCATTTCAGGAAGGGAAGCAATTACATCTGGCGGGATCGGCAATACAAATCGGTTATTGCCTGCCGAAAGTGTATATTTTTTTCCATTCAGCAGGCGGGTAAGATCGATGCCCCGATTATCGAGATTGTATCGGCGTACATCAATCCATCTCAGTCCGCGGGAAATAAGCGATTTTCGCCGCTCTGCCAAAATCAGGTCTAACGCTTCAGCAGAAGAAGCAGCAGTGAATGGAACAAAACTGCCGGTATTCCATCTTTTGCCTAGCAAGGTATTCAGGTCGTTCATGGCTTCGGAGGTGTTATTCAGCCGGGCGTTCGATTCAGCCCTGATCAATAATATTTCATCCGTAGCCAGACCCGAAAATTTGATTGGGCCGCCGCTATAGCCAGGTTTTAAAATTGCTTTACCCTGCCAATTGGTGGTGAAGTAGATGCTTTTTCGCAAATCCGAAAGATCGTATGAGTTATAGAGAGTAGTGTCTACCACAAAATTATCCTGGTAGAACAACCCGATAGTAGAAAGCAGGCTGGATTGATAGATCACCTCTGCATTGTTGGGGGTGAAAGGCAACAGGCTATTGGCCGGAATACTATTGTAGTCAATTAAGTTGGCATGCAGCTTAAGGCATGAGTCTGCATATAGCGTGGCTTGAGCATAATCGGCCATGGTAAGGTACACCCTTGCCAGAAGCGCATAGCCTGCTGCCAAAGAAGGCCGGTTTTTCCTGTTGTCGTCTATGGTAGCAGGTAACAACGGCAGCGCTTCTTTTAGATCATTTATGATCTGGTTGTAGGTGGCTTCTACGGAAGCCCGGCTGGACCTTATTTCATGATCGGCTGATAACCGAAGGGGTATGCCGGGGTCGGTAGCTGCTGTTTGGCTGTATAGTTTGGCAAATTCAAGCGCTATGTTGTAATGAGCATAGGCCCGGATGAATTTTGCGCTTCCTTTTATATTATTGATGGCTTCCGGTTTGGCTGACCCGGAGAACTTTGGAATGGCCTCAATAATTGAGTTGGCAAAAAATATTTGTTTGTAAGGGATTGCCCAGTCACCATAAAGCGTTTGTCCCTGGAAGATGTCTGCCTGCCATGTATAGGCATTTAATTCCACCTGGCTGTTTGCCAGGGTGTCGTCCAGGTAAAAGTCATCAGCAGACAGTTCGCCCAGGCCCGGTGTTTCTCTTATGACCGAGGTATTATCCAGCAATGCCTGCGCGTTTTCAACGCTATTTATGGTCAACAGGCTGCTGTCTGTATTTTCAGACAGCAGGTCTTTATCGTGGCAGGCGGCAAGGAAAAAAAAGATCGTTAAATATAATATGGTAATGTTATTGGGTTTCATCTGTTTGTTTTTTATTTGAATGTTCCTCTAAATCCAAATGTGAAGACTGTAGGCTGGGGATATCCTGCTAAATTATCGGGATCATAATTTGATTTGGTTGCCCGCCATACAATGCCTGCATTATCGCAGTGGGTATATAAAGTAGCCTGGCTCAGGTACAATTTGGTAAGCACTTTTTCCGGGAGGTTATAGCTCATGTAAATATTATTCAACCTGATGAAATCGGCCCGTTTTACCAATTGGTCTGAGTAGATATAAAAAAAGTCCCTGAAATTATTGCCGGGGAATTGCATCCGGGGTACGGAGGTTCGGTTTTCATCACCGGGCTTTTGCCAGCGATTGGCAAAGTCGGGTGAACCGGGATCGGTACCGTTGAATAATCCGGTATAATTTACAGAGGGCTTTCGGTAATAATAATTCAGCTTATAGATGAAAGTGATTGACAGCGCAATTTGTTGCCAGCTAAACTCATTAGTAACGCTCCCGAATAGTGAAGGGGTCGACGAACCCTTATAGTTCAGCGTGCCCGGCCCCGGATGGGTGGTGATTGACTGATAGTCTTTATCCCCTGTTTTCGATACCGGGTCGCCGGCATTGTCCAAACCAGTAGAGGGAAAGCTATAGATCCCGTATATTGGGCGATTGGGTACTGCGCTAAACCGGGTTTGATCGCAATAGACCCAGGCTGGTTGCAGCGTGGTATCTGTTTGAATGACGAATTCTTTTAGATAGGAGAAAAGAAATTTAGTATACCAGCTAAATAGTTTGTTGTTTATGTTTTTGGTGGATAGCACCACGTCAATATTGTGGGAGGCCATCGAGGCCGCATTGGCCATGATCGATGCAAGACCAACAGTGGGATCGACAGTTTTGTTATCAACCACGTCTGTGCTCTTTTTATAATAATAGTCTATGGTTCCAGTCAAAATCTGTTTGCCTAAGCTGAAACCCAACCCCAGATTATAAGTCATTACTGTTTCCCATTTCAAATTGGGAAGCGAGGGGTTGTTGATGTCTGCAAATACATCTCCATTTTCATTTTTGATGGCCTTACTTATTGTTTGTACCGCACTAACGCCTAAAGGTGGATTACCGCTTAAGCCGATGCTTGTTCTTAACTTCAAAGAGTCGAACAGGCGGCGATGAAAGAACCGTTCTTCGCTTATATCCCATGCCGCAGCTACAGCACCAAATGGGTTGAGCCGCCAGTTGGTATTGGATCCGTATATATTGGATTGGTCTGTTCGGGCAGAAACAGAGGCATGGTATTTCCCTTTTAGTTGAAAATTTGACGTGGCATAATACGATATGTTGTTACTAACGGTCCGTTTTGCATCATTAAGATAAGGTATGTAAAGCGAGGAAGCAGGGAAGTAATACTGGCGGTACAGGATTTGATAATTCAAATTACCCTGACCTTCGGCCATATCTTTTGTGTAATCATATATTCTTCTGGCGCTGTATTTACCCCTTGTTACTATGCGGTCGCTGCCCAGTAGTATATTAAAGGTGGAGTTGCGTGAGTTTTTGGCATACGAAAGCTGTGCCCTGATGTTGAATGTTTTCAGGTTTGTTTGGGAATAATCCAGAATATCACCTACAGGAATAGGCCGTTCAACTGAAGAACCGTTTACTTGGGTATAAGAGTTAACGAGGTCGTTTACGTAAAACCCGTCTTTGTCTTTAAGGTCGTTGTCTTTGCTGCCCACGATCTCATATTGTGTGTATGCGCCGGCTTCCAGTCCTTTTAAAAATGCAAATTTGTTGTATTTAACGCCTAACTGGATCCGGTTATCTGTGTAAATTTTGTCATTGTTCCGGGTCCTGAACTCATTGAGTGGCCGGTACCGCCAGTCTCTTAATTTGTTTCGATTGTTTGCATCAACGCCGGCGCTGTCAATAAAGAACTTGTTTCTTTTATAGCTTTGAACGGCAGGTTCTCCTGACTCATCGACAAGGTTGGAATAGGTTACCGGGATCTCTGGTTCGCCATCTATATTATGTTGTTTATTATAGGTAGTAGCTACGGATGCAGTTACTTCCATACCATCAATAGCGTGTGTAATGTAATTAAAGCTAAGATTCAGGCGCTGGGTTTTGCTGAACTGCAATGCTGGAAGCGCGTGATCGAAACCCGCAGAAAAAAGATAAGCATTTTTATTTTTTCCGCCCGATACTTGCAGCGCCAAATGCTTGTCATTAGCGTGCCGGTAAAAATATTTTTCCATATCATTCCGAACATCCAGTTGCCGTAAGTTCATGCGGTTAGCATCGGAAAGGGTGTTGTTTAAAATGTAAAGGGCTGCTTCAGGAACATAAGGATGTGCCGGATTTCTGATGAAAGCGTTATAATAACCACTACGGGCTAAAAAGCTATCGACTGTAAACCGGTCAGCAGGAGGGAGCATATCTTTAGCAAAAACATCAGGTTCAGAACTAGTGCGCACATAGGCATTGAAAGTGATGGTGGTTCGTTGATTAAATTTAAGAGGTTTGGTATTCGCGACAATAACACTATTGCCGGACAATGCGCCCCAGAGCGTAGTGGTGGATGCGTCCCGAAGAAAGTTTGTCGTTTCAATATCATCCGGGTTTATATCCTCCAGCCGTCCAAGGAACGGGAATCCATTTAATACAATCAATGGGTCTGCTCCGGAAAATAAGGTTGTTCGGCCGCCTATAGAAACTTTTTTTGGCTGGTAGGTGTTAGGGTGTTGGTTCACCGTTAATAATAAACCCGGCGTAAAACCTTCCATGCGTTTGTAAATATCGGGTATGGGGCGTTGTTGGAGTGTCTTGGAGGGCAATTCATTGATGGATCCAATATCTTTTTTAGCTATATTTATAATTCCTGTAGAAATTACCACTGAATCCAGACTCGTGAATTTCTCAGCATATTTTACCCCGATCTTTATTTCCTTACTGCTTGTTAGCGTAAAATATCCCGGTTCAATTTCCGGCCCACTGAATTTAAATACATTGCCGGGGCTCACATGCTGAAGCAGGAACTTTCCCTGACTGTTGCAATTGACTACCTGTTGATTTTTCAAATTGACTATACTGATATTTTCTACACCCTTTCCGTTGTCGTCGACAAATTGACCCCCATAGCTTTCCGGTTCGTTGCTTTCTTGTATAGTTTCCGGCGATTCCCTTGGGTAAAGTACTATAGATTTTGAATTGGAGAGATAATAATTGAAGGGCTGGTCCTTACAAAGGTTTTCGGTTAAAAATTTTAAAAAGTGTTTGTCTTTTACGTGAATGTTTACCTTTTTGGCTCCGTTGAGCGCACCTGACTTCGGGATGAATCCAAACCCGGTTTGGTCTGTAATTATTTGGAAGATTGATGCTACCTCAACGGAGTCTCCATTATATGTAATTTTTTGCCCCTGTACAGATGCGGTGATCAATAGGAGGGCGACAACTAATGTACGGGTGATCTTCATAAATTGTAGAGTGTATTTTCATTTTATTCGTGTTTGGATAAGGCTGTAGCCAGCGCAGACGTGCAGCTACAGCGTTTATCCAATAGCCTCCGGATAAGGCCCAAGGTTACATGGTATTCACTCTTTTTTATGGCCGCTTTTGGGTGCTTACAAATATTGTTCGGCCTTCCAGTTTATAGGAAACACTGGAGTCGTAGATAGTAAGGTCATTCAACAGGTCTTTCAGGGATTTCTTTTTGGGCTGATTAAGGTTCTCTAAGATCGTAGTGGGTGTTTCTCCCTTGTATTCTACCTTTACAGTATACCAACGTTCAATTTCACGGAGTGCTGTAGTAAGGCTATCTCCATTCCACGAAAATTGGTGGTTTGTCCACGCTATGATCCTGTCTACATTGTCTTCATTGAAGACGGTAGGTTTGCTTCCCATTGTATAAAGACCCGACTGAGAAGGGGTTATCAATTTCACTTCTCCTCCGGATGCAATACCAATGCTTCCTTCGATTAGCGTGGCCTTTGAAAAGCTTTCATTGGGATAAGCTATTACATTGAAATGTGTACCCAATACTGTTATATCCCCACCATTCGCTTTTACTATAAAAGGTTTGGCTTTGTTTTTCGCCACTTCAAAATAGGCTTCCCCTACCAGTGTCACCATTCGTTTGTTGCCGGTATCAACGGTTGGAAATTGTATTTGGGTTTCAGCGTTTAACCACACCCTGCTGCCATCCGGTAATACGAGTTGGTAATTCCCGCCTTTGGGAGTTGCCAGTGTATTATAGCCTATGTTTTTCGGGGCAACACTTCCCGGTTCTGCTTTACAATATATAACACCACCTTTTTTCGAAAACTCAACATTGCCTTGCTTTGCTATAGTGCCATCAGCTGTATCATTTAAGGTATATTTTGTGCCGTCTGCCAATGTCAATACCGCTGTGTCTTTCCCCGGCATGGGATCATTGGTTGAATCTACACGGGTAACTGTTGGTGTGTCACTTTTCTTTGCTGTTCCATACTTACCTATATATATAGTTCCCACAACGATTACAGCAATTGCAGCGGCGGCCATCATATACCGGAAAAATGGGTGTGTTATTTTCTTTTCTATCGGTGGCACTGGCCCGCCTTTAGCTTGATTCAACTTTGCCCGAAGATTTTTTTCCGCCGCTGCTGATGGTCCTTGTCCATACTTTCTCATTTCCTGATACACCCAACTATCGTCCTCAAAATTTTTGACCAAAGCCGCGTTTCTTGGATCAGCATTGATCCATTCATTAAATTGAATTTCTTCGGCCGGGGTCAATTCCGCACGAAGGAATTTCAGGATAAGAGCGGGGATCTGTTTGTTGTGTAACATCTTTAACAGTTTACTTGATAGATGTGCACTGATCATACCTTTTATTCAAATCTTACTGTTACCTATATTAAAAACGACAGACAGCAGATTTGTAAGAAAGCTTTGTGCAACTATTTTACTATTTTATAAAAAAAAGAGGATTAGTTTGCTGAAGAGCATCAAGGTGAGCAGTTTATGGGAACCTTTTAACTTGCGTACTGCAACATTTAGTTGTGTTCTTATAGTGCCCTTCTTGAGCCCGAGTTCCTTGGCTATGGCGGTTAACTTCTTCCCGTCAATATAATGCATCCGGAAAATTTTTCGGCAGACGGGGGGCAATGCTTTTGCCTCTTCAAAGATTCTATCTATTGTTTCCGATTGAATGCTGGCCAGCTCTGATTCGTAAGTGTCATAAGCATGAATGTCATCGAAGATTTCTACCTTTCTTCCGAACCTTTTGTTTTCCACCTTTTTCCCTTTAAGCCAATCAAAGCAGGCATTTCTCACAGTTAAATTCAAAAAGGCTTTTATGTTGGGAATTGTGTCGAAATGCGAACATCTGGTGTGAAGCTTTATGAAACTATCATTGACAATTTCCTGACTTTGTTCGCGATTCTTAATGAGTGTTTCGGCGAAATAATAAAGAGAGTGGCTAAATTGGTAATAAATTTTATTAAACGCTTCCTCATTTCCTTCCTTAAATTGTTGGATCAAGAGTGAGTCATTATCCATTGGTGCTTCATTTAGCATAAAGCTTTGGTTGTTTGAGTGTTTAAGTTGTTGGTGCTATATGCGCCAGTTATTAATTAAAATACTCATAATATGCTGCAATGGTTTTGCAGCATACGAAAATGTTTAATGCGCCGGGGTTACGCATTAGGAAGCTATGTGAATGGATAATGCTAAATGATTAAAAAGGATTGCATAGAACGAACTCTCCTAAATCGTGGTAGGAAGCTGTCTAAAAGCAGTGATTAATATGGTATTCTACTATTAAAACAACAATTGGAAAGAAATTTACTAATGGAAATCAGGAAATTTTTAAAAAATTGATTGTAGTCAAGATGGTAGCAAAAATGATTGTCCTCAATAATTCAGCAGTTCGATATTTAATTGCTGTTCAGATTTCGAATATACGAGGATTTAATTATATTAGGCAATCAATTAAAAAAATGGTAGGGCATAGTGTGTTTGGTACATCTTTCGGAATTTAATTCTTCTTCCAATCGGCTCATTACTTTCACGCTGCAATCCCATAAACAAGCAGTTCAATGGGTTTACGATCGCCTTGTTTCAAAAACTGATATTTGATAAAGAAGCTCAAGCGTTCTGAGATCATTATCGGTACCCACCGCTCTTACCATTCTTGACCGGTACAAAGACCATTCCCATTGCCAGTATGGGAATACAAAAGATACATGGGTGCCACATTGCCCTACATACGTTCGCTACTACTGTAACGCTCACTAACGGGGTAACTATTTTTGCGGGAGAAGTTTAGGTGACTTTGCAAATGATCATTGGCAAACTGATGGCATTATATTGTTCTATTAAATTGGATCTGTTAACCCTAATGTACCTGGATCCCTTCGCATACTGCCCGCCGATCATTTCGCATTAATGCATTTTTTGCCGGTACAATGGTTGAACATTCTCGGTCATAAGTGAACGAAATACAAGTATATCCTCATTTTACCGAAGTTGTAAAGATAAAGGAATTGTGGATAAAGAGTGATGGGATGCAGTTAGTACAACAGGGCAAGTAAGTTGTTTTAATAAATAATACCAATAATCAATAATATGGAAACTAATCAATGCCCAGCCTCCGGGTTTTCTCTGCTACTAATCTTACAAACATTTGCCCGTTTTTTTAAAACCTATTGGGTCGTAAAATTGGCTAGATACAGACCGGCCAATTACAGTATTCAGTCTTGCTAATAATTATTTAAACACGGTTAATCAATAGCAATGCAACTTGAAACCTATTCTTTCACAAAACGGCCAGCCAGCTATTATTATGAATTTTTCAGTAATGGGCCTAATGGTAATATTAAGAAGATAGTTGAGTTTTATAGGCTAGTGGATTATAATGAGGAAGTATACAATCTCGCGTTTGGCGATTGGGACGATAAAGATCTGCATTTTAGTGATCTTGCTATTTCCAATAACTCCGATCGGGATAAAGTGCTGGCAACGGTAGCTGCAACGGTATATGAATTCATGAAAGACCATCCTCAAGCTATCATTTTAGCATGGGGAAGCACCAAATCTCGTACGCGGTTATATCAGATGGGGATAGCCAGGCTATGGGATCAAATTAGCTTAATATTTGAAATACAAGGGAGTATAAATTCCTCATGGCAACCCTTTCAAAAGGGTGTTAATTTCGATGCGTTCTTGCTAAAGGGCAAATAAATTCTTAAATTTGAAATATTAAATCAGTTGATGATGGGAAATATAACTAAAAAGAAATTGACAGCAAAGAGTAAGGCAGTCACTGATAAATCAGTAAAGGACTATGCCAATGATCCTTACTTTATTAAGAAAAGGGAGGCTGCTGCTGCGTTTTTAAAGAAAGTCGGGCTACCTGAATCTTTCAAAAAGTCTCAAGCTAAATAGTCAACTAACTTAAAGTAATACTAAAAGCCGGTTTAACCGGCTTTTTTTGTTTATTAACGGACTAACGAGTTCTATGGATAACCATCGAAGTCTTATTAGGAGTTTTTAGGGTTTAATTCCGCCTTTATGCTTTTTGATTGTTAACGAAGGTGCTTTTACATTCAATGTTTATAAATGCCGACGCAAAATGCTGTTGATCCAGTTGTCCAGATCTACCCTGTCTACTTTACTTAAAATATATTTATCACGCTCTATGCGATACAATGCATCCTTTGTCAAATAAGTTGATGTTACAATAATTCCCTTAGATGCCTTGAACTCATTTACGCTATCTGCTAATTCGCGTACTGTGTTTATTGATACTTTATTTTTTGAATACTTTTTTGCCTGCCAAAGTGTTTTGTAATACCCGGAGATACCATGCAATTTTGTGGCAATTATATCAACACCGCCATCTTTCGTTCCCTGCATCAATTCTATATTGAATCCATCCGATTCCAATAATTGTGACAATAAAAGTGTATAAGTAACGCATCGTGAAGCCAGGCTCTATGGATATAGGTAAACACCCGAGCAACTACATTTTGAGGCACGAATGAAACCTCTTTTAATTTTACTATTTGCTTAGACAATTTTTAAAGTCAGCCTGAAGCTTGATCTTGTTGTATAAAATTCTATACTTATCGGGCACATTGTTATTAACAAAATCGACAACCTGCCCCAATTTATATGAATAATAATTCGCTACAGTAATCCTTTTTGTTTGGTCAGGCCACATAAAACAAAATTCAATTGTCGATCCATGGATTATGCATGGATTGTAATAATAAGAATTAAATTTACTATTACTAATTAACAATGATATTTTAGATAAACTTGCTTTCTGTGTATTATCTAATTTCTGCCTAAATACAATATTGTATTTTCCTGAAAACCCCGGGTCTGTTTTGCGTGTTATTATGATACTGTCTTGAGCAACATTATATTTTAAGAGATCATACATAGTATCATTGGCCAGGTATGCAATCCAGAATTTAGCTTTGAAGTCCATTTTATCATTCTTTTGCCCAAAACCAGATAGAACAAAAAGGAATAGGAAAGATAAGGTGAGTTTTATATGCATATTTGTTTAATCGTTGTTATACAAATATATGTCAGAAAAAAGATAAACGCCCAAGCACCGCATGGCCCCTTCCATAGTAAATTACCGTGCAAATGGGATTGTTGTTTGCAAAGCAACACATTTTTACAAAGGCTTTGGCCTATTTTAGAATCGCTACCTGCATTAAATGCCTCCATTCCCATATAGGAGCAGTGTTGTTGTTCGCCCTGTTACAATAACTGATATTTGATTGTGTAACAAGCCGGTAGTATTGGTGAGCCATATGTGCATCGGCCTGCAGCTCAATACGACTTCCACAATTTTGCCTTGTGATCCCCATGTCTATATGTAGTCTGCCTTATGCTATATACGGTGGATAGCCGGTACTACTCCCATTAAACTACCAACATAATTGCACTGTAATTGCACTGAGGAGTGGAGTTACAGTGGTAATCCAGTGCAATTACAGTGCAATTATTTCCGGGAAATGGCTATATTGTATGTATATAAGTGATAACTTCGGGTAGGCTTGTCAGTATAATAATCCTGAGTTCCATATGAAGAAGAAAACGCCATTAAACCGCAAACGGGTGCTTGCCGACCCTGCTTTTGAATTGACCCGGCAAAACAACGCAGAGTTTTCCCGTGCCTGCACGGCTAACCGCCTGCTTCGGCAGGCTTTTAAACTGGGAATGCGCAATAAGGCGGATCGTTATGTTTCAGGCCGGCTTACTAAAACAATGTTTAAGATCCTTCAAAGTGACCTCGTAAACGGACGGGGCGAACGCAGGGTGCCACAGGGCGTGTTGACCACTCTGAAAGGGTTTAACTTTAACCGCGACACCAACCTGCAGAATGTTTTAAAAGCACCTTATTCGATTATATTCGATAACCAGCTGATGCGGGCTACCATCAGCTTTCCCTCCATTATTCCCCAGGCTATGATAGACACGGCATCTGGCGCCAACGCTTTTATGCTGACTGCCCTGGCGGCGTCGGTGGATTTAGAAAAAGAAGCGTTCCCGGTTGAACCCGTGCAAACCGATATTTTGGATTTGGCCCTGCAGCATCATAAAGACCTGCAGCTGCAGATTCCAGTTATTGACTATCAGCCTGATAAGACTGTTATTGTTGCATTGGGAATAGAATTCTTTCTTGACGACCGAGGGAGTATTACACCGGTTGATAAAAAACATAATGCCCTGGCTGTTGTAAAAGTGTTTTAAGCCTGACATAGTCGCCCATTATAACTCCAGCCGGACATCTTCGTTTGCTCATTACCTTAAATATTAATTACACAGGCTGTATGCCTGTTCATGAACTTTCATTAAACCTTATTTTCTATGCGTATACTTGAATTTTTAAACACGATTCAAGAGCCAGGGCCTTCCCAATATAAAGTGCAACCCTTGTCTTCTGACTTACAGGAGCATTTACGGAAAACATTGAAATCGAAAACCTTAGCCAAAAATGAATACCTTTTAAAAGAAGGGGATACGTCACGACGGGTGAGTTTTATAGAAAGCGGATTGTTACGATGCTTTTACCTGTCTAAAGGAAAAGACGTTAACAGGTGGTTTATGAGCGAGGGTGACGTAGTATTTTCCGTTTCCAGTTTTTATATGCAGCAACCATCTTATGAATACATCCAGGCCCTGGAACCATCCCAACTGTTTTATATAACCCACGATGAGCTATACGAAATTTATTACAGGTTTCCCGAGTTTCAACGAATAGGCCTCGTGCTTACCGGCAAATATTACCTGCTATCGGATCAACTATCGTTTGTAAAATCTAAACCTCCCAGGGAGCGATATGAATGGCTGGTAACAAATCAACAAGAACTGCTTCAACGGGTAGCCAGTAAACACCTTGCCTCATATTTGGGAATTACGAGTGAATATTTTAGCCGGATAAAACGGAAATGAATAAATCTTAAAATATATCAATTTTTATCTGCCTATTACATAGTAATTTGAAGTCAATAGCAACTCCCCCCTAACAGTCGTAACGCGTATTGGTATTCGATCCTTTTAAATCGTAGAATGCGGTAATAAAAACTATTGACTAAAAATTACTACTATGAAAATGGAAGTAACAAAACATTTGCCTTTTTGGGAAGTCCTGTTCCAGGAATTAACTGATAAGCTGGCCGCCATTCTTGACAAGCCGGAAAATTCGCTTAGTCAGGCGCAACAGTCCCTGCACGCTTGCAGGGATGCCATGAACTTACTGCAGGAACATGTTATTCAAACCGGCTTTCCCTGTGACACGGAAGAGATCTTTTTCTTTAAAGAAATAAAACCGAAGTTTTATAGTTTGCTCCTTTTTTATCAGCATGTATACTGTTTAGAAACAAGCCGGCCGATAGGCAACGAAGAGGATATTAAGATCTTTTACCGAAGTCAATTAGACCGGGTGCAACACTTTTTTATAGACAATAAATTCTTTTACCAATACCACCGGTGCAGGGAAACACTGTTTGATGATAAATTATTCTTACGTAACAAACAAGGTGCTTCATTATCGTTTTGCATCGATGATATAAATGCCCATCCATTATTTTCTACCGGAATCGATTATATATTCTCCCGCATAATAGCCAATGAATTATTGGCTGGATATCTTCAAAAAGCGCTGTCGCCAAAGGAAATTGAAAATGAGGAAGTGAAGTTTAAAGTCCGCCCTCTTAATTGGACACATCACAAATCTGCCTTCGTGGAATTCGTTTATTCTGCTAAAGCAAATGGTTTATTCAATAACGGTTCAGCTACCTTAAAGGAGATCTTCGATTACCTTCAATTTGTTTTTAAAATTAAAGTTCCCCATTATACCACCGTATTTCAGGAAATTCTTCGTCGTAAAAAAGGAGGGTATACACAATTTCTCGATAGCCTTCGCAAAGGCTATTTACAATATATTGATGAATTGCAAGGTGATGGCCAGGGATAAGTTTTTTTGCTTTTAAAATAACGTTTCACAAGCCTCAGTCAGCGAACTGATAGATAGCCTTTTTATTGAGGCTATCTTTTTTATTTTCCATACTGCCCGCCATTTTTATACAATTCTCGCTCATTGCAAGATCAGGTATACATGCCCGCCAGCTAGTCCGTCTTTTTCTATTCTTTCAAAATATATTTTTCATAGCCTATGATTACACTATGATATAACGCCTTTTTACAGGGCCATATTTGTGTTGTATTAATTACTTGTTGCAAAACAAATTTTACAGCATGATCATTCGAACAAAATTCCCAGGCAGACAGATATCAATTCGAACATTCCTGGGCGCTAGGACCGGGCCCAGGGGGCCACCTTCGCTTTTGTAAAATGTTTTCGGCATTTGGCCGCCTATTTTTTAACTAAAAAAATTTTATTTCAATGGCAAAAACAACAGCCAATCGTGGAATATCGGCAGACAGAATAAAAAATGCGTCTGCTTTTGATCGTACACGGGAGAACAATGCGGAGTTTAAGACCGCCAGTAAAGCAGCTACCTTGCTGCGTACGATTTTCAAGGAAGTAACAAGTATAGCGAAGGACAGAATCACCTACGCGCGATTGTTGGAGGTAATACTCACTATTGTAAAGACCGACCCCATAAATGAAAGGGGTGAACGTACGGTAAATGCCGGCGACTTTAAGGAGCTGAAGGATTTCCAGTTCAACGAACGGGCAGGTATTACGAGTTCACTTTTTGTGCGCTGCCCTATGAGTTTCAACCGGGTGTCGGGAGAAGTAGTAGTGAACATTCCCGTTTTTGTGCCCCGTAACATGGTGGAAAGGGCCAGAGGCATGACCCATTACAGGATCGTGGCTGCAGCTGCCGCTGTCAATTTCGACACGGAAGCGTATGATTATGCCATGCAGGGAACGAATGAATTGCCTTACAATAGCGATCCTACGCAGGCAGCTACGCTTACAATGGCATTACCAGCCGCCAGCACGAATATCGTAATAGCGATGCTGGGCATCGAGTATTACCAACAGGTGAACGCGCGGAGTTATCCGCTTAAGTCGGGACTGCGGAATGCGGCCACCATACTGCTGGTAGATAAGCCTGTGTAATACTCGCCCCCAGCCCCTAAAGGGGAGGAGTTGCCAGTGTAATGCGCTTGTGTGTCCCTGGTAGGCATGTATATATCGAAGCTTCCATGCCTGCTACGTGGCACACCTTATTGGCCTGGGTCCAGTGCGCAGGGACTTTGTCCGGTAAGCTGCGCAATATGGTTATGCAATCGATTAGTAGTGTGTAATGTTTATTTTTTAATCAGTAAATTTTAAGACATGGGTATTATAACGAGAATGCAGGAAACCACGCCGAAGTTCTTCAAAATACTTCGCAACATAGGCGTGGCCCTGGCAGCAGTAAGCGCTGCCGTGTTTGCTTCGCCTGTGGCATTGCCAGCTATCATTACCGACATAGCAGGCTATTTGGCCTTAGCTGGGACAGTAATGGGCGCCGTAAGCCAGACAGCGGTACTGAATGAAGGGGAATAGGGCTAGTGTGTTGTTAGTAGGAGAGTCCCGTGAAATGCGGGACTCTTTTTCTATGTAGCGTAATGTTTTCAATTTGCAAAAGGCAATACCAGGTAGGCAGACTTAGCCCCTGTATCATTTATCTAACGGAGTTACTTTTTGTTCTTTTTTAGCTTTTTTTCTACTTCGCTGTCTGATATCTTATAATAATAATTGGCAAAGAATTCATCCAGGTTCATATCCAGTCCATCAATTAAAGCCGAAATGGTTGTAAAACTTGCGTTTTTTTCACCCACTGTTATTCTCTGAATACTTGGATAAGGGATTCCGGATGAAGCTTCAAGTTTACGTAAGCTGTCAATTAATTGATCACTTTCCTTTCCGTTTTCCTTGTTCGATTTGGCTAATGCTTTATTCTCATCAATTTTTTTCATAACTGCTAAGCCAAATTTCAACTTTAATATTTCTTTTTCCTGATTAGTCATGTTTATATGTAAAAAGGAAAAGTCAAGGATTTTTAAAAACTAATTGATATGCGATCGCATATAATAGAAAATAAAATCCTATCTTAGTGTAATCATAAATGAAATGATTAGCCTATGTAGTTAATATCGGTGTTTTTATTACAGCTTACTAGCATTCGGCATTATCTTATGAGCTTCTCGCCACGAAACCTGACAATTTCAACAGACGCGAGAGCGTAAGTGTAATGCCCGGCCCTTATATTTACAATAGGGTTGGGCTCGCTTATGTCTTTTGTGTCTGGCCATCGGTTGATGGTAGGCCTTGTCAGGGCCTCGTGACAAAGGGCAGGCGGGTTCCAATCCTATTGTTTTTTCATTATATACCGCTCCGAAACTTCCTCCCTTTATAGGCTCATTATTATATTCATTAACTTTTAATTTCTATCTAATGATTGAGCCACTGCCCAATTCAACAAAATCAGCTTTCAAGGGTAAAACCTACAACAAACATCCCCATTGGTATAACGAGCCATTACGCCTTACTGAAGAACAGTTAAATGATCCGCTACTTATTTTTACTGAGTTTTTTCAAACTTATCATTTGAATGAGACCCGGGAAGTGTTATGGCAGTGGCTTTCTGCTATTATTTCAAGTCCGGGAAGCATTTCCAGTGAGCCGCTTGAACGAAGCAATCATATGTGTTTTTATGAAGGATTAGAAGAGGTTATTGAAGCTGCTTTTGTTTTGAAAGCTAAACAGTCTGAAGCAGAACTGAATACTACCTTAAGTGATAATGTTAATTCAGTCCGGCCGATCCGTCAGGGATCTGCCGCTGACCCTGGTGAAATCTTTAATAAGGGAAAACGACGAATTGAATATGTGAATGATGATCCGTTATTTGTAATAAAAGAAGTTTTTAATCCCGCTATTTGGTCCATTGATTATTTAAAAGAATGGGTGGAAATCGGATTGGTTTCGGAGGAGAGCGCTTATAGTGATGGAGATGATCAACAGATTTTAGTCAACTTTAAAGATCAACTGCTTTTACTTATTGAAGCCTTGTATGTAATTAATCTGGAAAGAATATTGGATTCGTCTATCAGAGCATGGAGTCTAAAAGTTTATACGCCTAACTTGCTTAGTAAGGAACAGGCTGCCAACCCTACACAGGTAATTGTGACGTTTTTTGAAAAATTTCCCATGGTTTATATCATGAGAGAATTGGAGGATTTGTTAGAAGCTGGTATTAATCATTTCGGTCCATGGAAAACGGAAATTACCGATCCTTGTAGTGTGCTTGATACATACAGGAATATACTTTGCCTTATAAAGTCTGCTGAACGTCTTTTGAGTATGGATTTTACTCCAATAAACCAGTAAAAAGCGGTGTATGAGTTGGAAACTTTTACCTTATGAAGAAAGAATTATTGAAAAACTGCCACCTATCTCCATAATACAAATTGACTATCTAAAACAAAAATATCGATATCCAATTTTGAGAGCAGTATCAGGTATGAATAGAGAAGCTAGAGGCTCAGAATCAATAGAGCATGAGTATTTTTGGTTCGAAATGTTCGAGGATTTGTATTGGAATGATAAACGATATAAAATTTCAACCATTGATTGTTTTGAAAAATGGCTGATTGAAGGCTTGCAATTTGGGTTAAAAGGCGGTGCGAATTCCAGAGCTGCTGGTCTGGTTCGAAAAGAAATTACGGGAGGCCGGATGTATCGTTCCCGCATATTTGATGCAATAGGCAATAAGTATTTTGAAGCATGTGTTGAAAAATTAGTTTATTCCGGTGTTGATAATCCAATGGAAATAGCACGTGCGGCATTTGAAGATGCTGAGATTTGGCACATTGATTTTGAAGAAGACGAAGAAGACTTTCTACGGGGAGTTAAAAGAGCGCTTGATGTTTACTGCCAAATGGAAAAACGGCCAAGGATTGATTTAAAGGTTATTGAACCGGTTCAAATATAGAAAACGGCGAAAACCGGGCATACCATTTTACAGTATCGCCACTTTCTTGAGATTGTCGATTGATCTATATGCTAAATAAAAAGGGTTTATGAGGGGGAAAATACTAATAAAAATCAGGGAAATCTTTAAATGTTGATTTTGATCAAGTCGATGGTTGGGATGATTGACCTCAACATTTTACCACTTCAGAATTTTATTGTGCCGTCTACATTTCATAAATACAAGGTTTTATTTATTTTACACAGGCAATTAAGAAATTTGGTAGCGCATATAGTGTGTCTGGTACATCTTCTGGAATTAAATTCCGCTTCCAATCTTTTTGATTGTTGTAGAAGATACTTTTAAATGCAACAAAGAATTACTCTTAATTTCGTTATTTTTAGGTAGTTATCTACTTTAGTAACGCAAGCAGTATACGTTATCCTCTTTCTAAACTTGTATCCTCCACATATTACCTTTTATCCTGCAATAATTTCAAGCTAATTTAAAGGACACTGTACCACATATGATGAAAAAGGTTCCATATCATTTTATTGACACCAACCAAAGTAATGGCATTTAACATGACCGAACGAGAAATTATTGAAGGTTTAAAGGGCGATCTGCAATGTGTATTTGACCGGGTATTTGACGAATTCTTTCCGCAGATGCAATTCTTCGCTACCAGATTGATTGGTGATGGGGAAGAGGCTAGGGATATAGTGAACCAGGTGTTTCTTAGTTTGTGGAACCTCCGGTCGCGGTTTGAGACACTGGTTAATATTAAAGCCTTTCTTTACATCACTACCCGCAATCATTGTTTTAATTACCTACGCCGGCGACAAAGGCAACAGGCTGGTAAAAAGGAATACGAAAGCAGGCTGGCCGTTATAGCCGATGAGCATAATGTGGAACTGCGCATGATCGAGTCCGAAGTGATGCAGAAGATCTATGATAAGATCGAAGAATTACCGAACCGATGTAAACAGATATTTAAGCTGACTTATTTGGAGGGATTACATGCTGGTGAAATTGCCAAACAGCTTAACATATCCACCAGTACCGTTACTACGCAAAGACATATCGCCATTAAATATCTGAAGGCTGTATTGTCTGAGGAGGATTTTCTTGCTTTGTTATTATTGGTAGACGGCGGGCTCTCAATAATTCCGCACTTCTGCTAATGTAAACTTTTTTCCTTTTTTTAAAAGATTTCTTGGACATCTGATCTTTCAGGATTGTTTCTATTACAAGAGGGTTATATAATTGTTAATTCGTTCGACGAGAAAAATCATTAAATAGTAAACCTGAAAGCATGGAACTACTGGGGCTTCCCGATGGGTTACCTGAAAAGATCAGGCTGATAGAACAATATCTAAGCGATGAGCTGAGTGCAGCTGATCGTGGCACGCTCGAAGTATGGCTGAATGAATCACCACGTAACCGGGTCTTTCTTGAAAGCCTGACTAACCAGGACTCGTTGTTGGAAAGGATGAAAGAATATGAACAGGCAAAAGCTATGACGGGCGAAGCGAAGGCGACGGTGCACGAGTTAATCAGAGAGGAGAATAAAGCACCGGTAAGATCCATGAGTGGTCCGTCAAGATTTTGGATACCCGCAGCGGCGATGCTGATCATTGCAGCGGGTCTGTATATCTGGAATAATAAAAAGAACACGCCAGGCATTACAGTACAGCAAAAGTCAGAGGCCATAGTCCATGATGCAGCGCCCGGAACCTATAAAGCGAAGTTGACACTCTCAGACGGGTCCACAATTGTACTGGACAGCGGTGGGGTAGGTAGATTGACACAGCAAGGCAATACGGAAGTGGTTAATAAAAATGGGGGCCTTGCATACGCTAAGGGGTTAGGAAAAGCTGCAGACGCTGTTTACAATACGCTGACAACGGCAAAGGGTGAGATATACAGGCTGCAGTTGTCTGATGGCTCAAAGGTCTGGTTGAATTCCGCGTCGTCTGTCCGTTACCCAGTATCATTCAATGGTTCAGCGCGACGTGTAGAAATTACCGGAGAGGTATATTTTGAAGTTGCACACCTTGATCATAATCAATCTTTCATTGTTATGGCGAACGGTATTGAGATAAGGGTGTTAGGTACGCATTTTAATATCAATGCCTATTCAGATGAAGCAGCCATAAAGACAACTTTGCTCGAGGGACGTGTTCAGGTAACGCCAACTGGTGGCAAGCCAGTAACACTACTACCCGGACAACAGGCGGCCGTAACTGGCAAAATCGCCGAACTGATAGAACATGCAGATACAGAACAAGCCATTGCCTGGAAAAACGGATATTTTCAATTCAATGAAGCAGACCTGAAAACGGTGATGAAGGAATTTGGAAGATGGTATGATATGGAGATCGTTTATGAGGGCAAAATACCTCAACCAGTGTTCTCTGGTAAACTGTCCCGCAATGCCAATGCTTCGGAAGTATTGAAGGTACTGGAACAAAACGGTATCCGTTTTCGAATAGAGGGAAAAAAAATTATAGTTACTCAATAATAAATAGCCGTAAAAAATAAATTGTCATTGTAGCTGTCATATGCACGGCTCATCACTGCGATGCTCACAATCTCCTTTTCCTATAATTCGCTTATTCAACTTTACACTACTAATTGCCAATAACTTCCGCCTGCTTCCTTACAAGCTGCAAAGCTGTTAACCATTGAAATTATCCAGGGTATTAGCCGCCCTAATGACCTGCCTAATGGTCAAAAAAAGAGCCGAAAGTGATTGCAACACTTCCGGCCAACATGGTTAACAAAACAACTAAGGAACGTCATTTCTTTAACCAAAACTCGAATTTATGCAACATTTCGGTGTCTGCAAAAAACGGGCTTTCGGCATGCCCATGCCATGGCCCGGATTGCTTAACGATAAATACCGGCAGGCGGTAAGGATCATGAAAATAACTGCTTTTATAATGCTTGTTTGCACACTGCACGTGAGTGCTGGAAGCTACTCGCAGAGCATTACGCTTTCAGAAAAGGAAGCGCCACTCACCAAAATATTTAAAGCTATTGAAAAGCAAACTGATTATATTTTCTTTTATAATGTTGACTGGGTGAAGAAAACAGAAAAAGTTAACGTTCAAGTAAAGGACATGCCTTTGCATCAGGTTTTGGATCTTCTTTTTAAGGATCAGCCAGTTTCTTACAGTATAACGGGGAAAATGATTACTGTCTTTCCAAAAAAAAATGACGACTCTCAGTATGATAACAATAATAAGATTGCCCTGCCGATTGACATACGCGGAAAAGTCGTTGACGAAAATGGTAAGCCTGTACCGAGTGTAACGGTAACTGTAAAAGGAACTAAGAAGCAGACCATTACCAATGGAGTTGGAGAATTCAGTATTTCGGATGTCTCCGATAATGCCGTTCTGATTTTTAGCAGTGTTAACATGGAATCTTTTGAAATCAATGTAAGCGGTCAAAAGGAAATTCTGGCAAAGTTAAAAACAAAAACAAGCCAATTAGACGAGGTACAAGTGATAGCCTACGGGCAGACAACTAAAAGACTTCAGACGGGAAATGTGGCTACGGTTAAGGCTGAGGATATTGAAAAGCAACCAGTTGGTAATCCGTTATTAGCTTTAGAAGGTCGTGTGCCCGGTTTATTCATAACTCAAGAAAGTGGTGTCATCGGAGGCCCTGTTACGATCCGTATACAAGGGCAGAACAGTATAGCCAAAGGAAATGATCCCCTTATTGTAATTGACGGTGTGCCATATTATTCAAATATGCCAATAACGGGAAATGAAGGTGCTCTTTTTCCCAGTAATATTAACGGAACTAATCCCAGTGCCTTAGCCTTTATTAATCCTGCTGATATTGATAGAATTGATATTTTGAAAGACGCGGATGCTACATCCATATATGGATCACGTGCCGCCAATGGTGCTATTCTTATTACTACAAAAAAAGGAAAATCAGGAACACCGAAGGCTAATATTAATATACAAAAAGGATGGTCGCAAGTCGCTCATTTTATTGAGTTGCTCAATACCAGGGAGTATCTCGACATGCGGTATGAGGCCTACAAAAACGATGGAATAGATTGGACTGCGTCTTCATTTAATAATAAAGACCTAACGTTGTGGGACACTTCGCATTACACGAACTGGCAGAAAGAATTGATTGGCGGCACCGCGCACCATACAAATATCAACGCTTCATTGTCGGGTGGAGTTCCTGCAGCGCAATACCTAGTCGGGTGTACATATACAAAAAGCGGGACTGTATTTCCTGGAAATTTTGCTAATGAAAGCGCGGGTATGCATTTTGATTTAAATAATAGTTCCTCGGGGCAACGGCTTCATATGGATTTGTCCGGTAGCTTTTTGACAAATCGCAATCAATTGCCAGGTATAGATTTTACTAATCAGGCAATTACTTTGGCACCTGTAGCGCCGCACTTGTATAGTACAGATGGAACTTTGAACTGGGAGTCGGATGCTTCAGGAAGTTCTACTTGGACCAATCCATTAAACAGTGTTTATTTTCAAACTACGGACATCAGAACGAACAATCTGTTGGGGAATTTCAACTTAAGCTACCATATACTTGATCGGCTTGAAATAAAAGCAAATGTCGGCTATTCACGCTTACAGACCAATGATTACAACGCTGTTTCAATAGGGTATTTTGCTCCGGAAAACCGGGACTATACTCCTAGCCCTCGTGCTGCACAATACGGAAACCGATCAATGAAGTCCATTATCACTGAACCACAGGTTGTATACAACGGTCGTATTAATAAAGGAATACTTAACGGGATTGCTGGTTTTACGTTTAATCAGCAATCTTGGGAATATAATCTATATGCAGGTAAAGGATATAGTAACGATGAATCTCTTCGCAATCCCCAAGCTGCACTTTCTCTGACCTCCTCGTCAGGATACTCGTTATATAAATATGTAGCTGGCTTCGGAAGGGTCACTTACAATTGGGAAGACACGTATCTTCTCAACGCCGCCCTCCGTAGGGATGGCAGCAGCCGTTTCGGAGATAAAAATAAATTTCACAATTTTGCGAGTGTAGGTGCCGCTTGGGTTTTTACTCAAAGTGCATTTTTAAAAAAGAATTTAAAATGGTTGAGTTTTGGGAAACTTAAGGCAAGTTATGGCAACACCGGAAGTGATCAAATTGGAGATTACAGTTATCTAAGTCTATATAATAATATCTCGGTAGGAGTTCCATATCAAACCGTTCCATCTTTAGTTTCTAATGGATTATCTAATCCTTACCTGCAATGGGAAGAGACGAGGAAGGCGCAAATTGGACTTGACCTTGGGTTTTTAAATGACCGGATACTTCTTAGTTCAACATTACAACGAAATCGCTCTTCCAATCAATTGTTACCATACGAATTACCGGTAATGACCGGTTCCTCAGCAATAATACAAAATTTTCCCGCCACAGTTCAAAATACTAGTTTAGAATTTTTACTGAATACAGTTAATATTAAAAGCAATAGATTTAAATGGAATAGCTCTTTTAATTTCACAATTCCGAAAAATAAGTTAATTGCATTTCCAGATATTGAGAATTCGAGTTATGCTAGTTCAGATCTAGTTGTTGGCAAATCTCTAGGTTCAAAAAAGGTTTTTCATTTCGCTGGGGTCGATAGGACTACGGGAAAATATCAATTTACAGATGCAAAGGGAACCCTCGTACCTCTTCCGGACTATTTTAATGACAGATTCGCACTTGTTGATTTAAGCCCAAAGTTTTACGGTGGTCTTCAAAACAGTATTGAATTCAAAGGTTTTCAACTTGACTTTCTCTTCCAATTTACCAAACAAAAGGGAGTACCTGTTTTTTATAGTGCAACTCCTTACGTAGCACCCGGTTCTTTTTCGACAACTAGCAGCAACCAACCTGCAACCGTATTGGAGCGCTGGCAAAAAAACGGAGATCAAGCTCCTATCGAAAGTTATACGACTGGTTATTCTTTCGGCCTGGGTTACCTATATCTTAGTGATGCCGCTTTTAAGGATGCATCATTTGTTCGTCTTAAAAATGTTTCTTTTTCGTGGAACTTGCCGAGTCAATGGGGGAAAAAACTGCATATCCAAAATTGTAGGCTATATGTCCAAGGTCAGAACCTTCTCACTATAACAAATTATAAGGGGCTAGATCCTGAAAACCAGAGTATAACAGCGTTACCGCCATTACGGACAATAACTACCGGTGTGCAGCTGACATTTTAAAGAAGAATAAACAATCAAACAGAGAATTATGATTTCTATATATTATAAAATAAAATTTGGGCAGAGCTTGAAAAAGGTAATTGTAAATGTTTTCATCAGCCTAAATATGATAATTGTGTTAGGAACATCCTGTAAAAAAATTGTACAAGTAGATGCGCCATATACTAGCATAAGTGACGAAAACGTATTTAAGGAGGATAATAATGCAATTGCTGTGTTAACGGGAATTTTTACTCAAATGAGTCAAGCCGGTACAATGACAGGAAATAGTAGCATTAATTTATATGCTGGCTTATCAGCTGATGAATTGGTTTTATATAACAGTAATCCCTTGCCTAATTATGTATCATATTACACCAATTCATTGCTTGCATTAAGTCCTGCCCAAAACTATGGATCAGAACTATGGTCACCTCTCTATTCCTATATTTACCAGTGCAACGCTGCAATAGAAGGTTTGAATGGGTCAACTTCACTTACTGCCAGCGTAAAAAAACAACTATTGGGTGAAGCTAAATTCTTAAGAGCGTTTTTTTACTTTTATTTGGTGAATTTGTATGGAGATGTGCCATTGGCATTGTCCGCGGACTATAAAGTGAATGGCTCACTCGCCCGTTCTTCTACACCTGCAGTTTACCAACAAATTATTATAGATCTTAATGATGCAAAAGAGTTATTAAGTAGCGATTATCTTAATGGTAATCTTAAGAATTACCCAAGTAGCCTACTGGCAGAAAGAGTACGACCAAATAAATGGGCTGCTATTGCATTATTAGCGAGAGTTCAATTGTACGCTGGCAATTGGTCAGATGCTGAATCATCAGCTTCTGACCTGATTGAAAACAATACGATGTATGATACCGTAGCTCTAAATGATGTATTTCTGAAAAACAGTAGGGAGGCAATTTGGCAGCTACAACCGGTAAGGGGTGGTAGCAATACCGAAGAGGCGAAAACCTTTATTCTTAGCCCTGATCTTCCGAATGGTTATGATCGCCCAGTTTATTTGAGTAGTCAGTTACTGAACAGCTTTGAGCTCAATGACCAAAGAAAAGTAGCTGGCAATTGGATAGATAGTTGCACTTTATTAGGTACAACTTACTTTTTTCCATTTAAGTATAAAAACATCGAGGCCACGGTGACTGAGTATTTTATGGTACTGAGGTTGGGGGAACAATATTTAATTAGGTCTGAAGCAAGAGCGAATCTTGGAAATATAAACGGTGGGGCAAGTGATTTGAACGTCATTCGGGCAAGAGCGGGGCTTAGCCCTACAACGGCAAATGATCAAAATTCTTTAATGTCGGCCATTTTACATGAAAACCAAGTCGAATTGTTCACAGAGTGGGCTAACCGATGGTTTGATTTAAAAAGAACCGGTAAAGTGGACGCTGTAATGAATATTGTTACACCAATGAAGTCCAACGGCGCGGTTCATTGGCAATCATATCAACAGATTTATCCAATTCTTTTTTCTGATTTGAAAAAAAACCAAAGTCTTAAGCAAAATCTGGGTTATTAGGGAAGTGGGGTCATTTCCTAATTATAGAATCTGAGCAGGTGCTAATGCTTCCAAAGCAGTTAGAGGAAAATGTCCTACGCTCTATCAAGGAGGAAACTCGATATCGTATCGTTAATATCGAGCTTAGCTATTTGCATAATAGCAATCTTGGGTGAGTCCACAGTTGTGCAAGTTAAGTGCGACATAATTGAGGTTTAAAATATTTGACTTTCAAATTAAAGGTTAAACGACTCCTGAAATGATCGGCGGTCGAGACGATATACGCATTGCAGTTTACTGGCTACTTTACATATACAGGTAAGCTTAACTTCTTAATGTGGATTGCAGTATTTAGTCGCTTTACGGTTATCAGTAAACGGTATTAAAAATGATTATTTAATCGTAGCCGAAAGGCCAATTCAATTTATATGAAGATGAGAATGTTACCGATCCTCTTTATTGTTCTATGCTTTGATGCAAAATCTCAGGTTGCTATAGAAAATATTACTTCCAATAGAGGGATAAAATTCGAGGATAGTTTAAACTGGGAACAAATAAAAAGAAAAGCAAAAAATGAGAATAAATTTATTTTCGTCGATGCTTACGCAACCTGGTGTGGTCCATGCAAACTAATGGAGCAACAAGTATTCATAAATAATGAGGTTGGCACTTATTTCAACGATAAATTCATTTCAGTCAGGGTTCAAATGGATCAAACCAGTGATGATAATCAACGAATTAAAAACTGGTATCCTGATGCAATTGAACTTAATAAGAAGTATAAAATTACGGTGCTTCCGACGTTCCTATTTTTTACCTCAAATGGTTCTCTCGTAAATAAACAAGTGGGATATAAATCCGTTTCTCAATTAATAGAAGATGGAAAGCTAGCCACCGGATCAGGGAACAAAACAGTAAATCCTTATAAAAAATTTGAAGCCTTTGTAGCTGATTATTCAAATGGTAAGAAAAAATTTAAAGTAATGCCCGAAATGATTCAAGTAGCTTGGAATCTCGGCCAGTACGATTTGTACATGAAACTTTCAAAGGATTATCTCACTTACCTCACTGAATTAAAAAAGGATGAATGGTCTACCACTTCGAATATAGAATTTCTTGCCTCTTCCACCTTGGTAGATTCCCAGAGCCCTTTCTTTGTGCTGTTTTATCCTAACGGGGAAAGAACGGATGCCATAATGAAAAAAAAGGGCTATGCGGCCGCAAAAGTCAACTGGGTAATAATGAATGAAATTTGCACTCCTTTTCTCAGTAATTTTTACAAAGGAAAAGACCTCCAAATGTTAATGAAAATGGAGCCGGCGTGGGATTCCCTAAATCATAGAATTTTGGCGGAATACAACGCGGAGTATGCTGCTAGCGCCTTACTGAAGGCAAAGTGCGAGTATTATAGATATTCGAATAATATCCCCGCCTATGTCAATACCTTCAGCGCTCGAATGCAACGCAGGGACATGGATGTAACTAATTTAGGTGATGTTGCATTAATAAATGAATGCGCTTGGATGATTTTTGAACGAAGTGATAGCGCTGAGCAGATAAATTTTGCGATAACATGGATGAGAGATTTAGTATCGCAAAAATTTGATGCTGCAGTCTCAACGGAGCTTTTATTTGATACTTATGCCAACTTAATATATAAATACAATATGTTGTTCAATAAAGGTCTGTCTGATGAGGCTTTAAAGTGGGAAACAAAGGCATTGGAAAAGGCATTTAATGACAAAAATGAATCTGCGTTGAAAGATTATAGGACGGTAATCGAAAAAATGACAAAAAAAGAACCTACCTGGTGACAAACAACCGACGGTGCATTATTGATCTAAAATGAGACTTAAATGTAAATTTTAGTTGAACTTTCTATCACTCACTGAACAGGTCTGCATTTATCATTATGATCTATGATGCTGCCATAAAAAGGATCTGAAGATGAAAATCGATTCCAAAGAACTCCAAGCCTTTTTTTTAAATAACAGTCCGTTCTATAACAAACAAGATCTTGAATTCGGTGTATTGGCTGGCGATTGGATTTATGTAAAAGGTTTATTGGAAGAGGATAAAACTGATGGTGTCGTTTGTGACATATTGGATGAATTACCTGGAGTGGAGAACTTTATCGAAATTTTTCATATTAACAAGCTCAGTGACTTGGATAAAATAAGCATAAGTCTGCTCTGGGCACGTTACCTCGCGGGAAAAACACAGTTAGTTTTTAGCAATGATCGCGACAAGCAATTATGCCTTCACCGTTTCAATAACTATTCAATTATATATAGTCCGAATTTTAAATATTTCAGAAAGGAAGAGAATGTCATTTGTAACATTCGACAATTTAAAGAATATGTGCAACTACATTTAGTTGAGCTTAGGAAACACAATGTGATGTAAGATAGTCTAAGAATGATACCGGATCTATGTTATATCTTTTCGTGCAGTCAAGAAGGGTATCATGAAGTTGACTGCTGTTAATCTAAATTTCGTAACTTATAGTACTATTGGACGCTTTTTACATTTTTAAAATGATAAATATGTTTTTACGTTTTATGAAGCATATATATATATTGATGATAGCCTTATTTATTGGCTCGACTAGTTACTGCCAATTCTCAACTTTAAAAAAGAATGTGTCCCTCGATACTGCACAAGGTAAAATAGAAAAGCCGGCCGTTGACGAATCACTCATTAGACAATGGCCTAGGTTTGACGCTATGAATGACGTTTCTATTTGTAGTAATGGCTTATACTTTGCCTATGGAATCATTAATAAGCCATTAGGTAGCCAAAATTTAATTGTTCAGTCTGTTCGCAAAGACTGGGATAAACAGTTTACAAGTGCAACGTGTCTTTTTTTTTCAATAGATAGCAAAAAGTTTGCGTTTACACGTAATGACACGTTGTTTTTGGTGCTATTAGGCACCAATCAAGTCGATTATATAACAAATGTAGAGTCCGTTCAATTTCCACAAGGTAGCCCTGGAGAATGGATAGCATATCTGCAAAAAGATGACAGTAAAACAATGGTGTTACTGAACTTACTTACCGAAAAGGAAGTGCGTTTCCATTCGGTAAGGAAATTTTATTTTAATAAATCAGGTACAGGATTAATTGTGGTAAAAGATGAAGGAAAGAGGGTATTGTTACAAATTGTTAATTTAAGAAATCAGAAAGTTTATGACGTTTATCGAGGAGAAAGTCAAAGCATTGAGAGCGCTAGCCTGGATAACTCAGGTACTCAAGCTATTGTTACGGTCCTCGACAGTTCAAGCTTTTCGGAGAGGGGGAGTAATCAAAATTATTCGATCTGGTATTATAGGGAAGGAATGGATAAAGCAGTTTTGAAAGTTACAAATGGTACACTTGGAATTGAATCCAGTCTATTGATACAACCCAGCGCCAGATTTAGTGATGACGGTCGCTATATTTTTTTTGATTTAAAAACTAATGTGGTAAGACCCGTCCCTATCGAAGGATCCGTGAAAGTAAATATTTGGAATTATAAAGATCCTCTTATTCAATCTTTTCAATTAGGCTCTCCAGCTCAAGAGCCAGCTTATTTGTGTGTTTTTCCTGCAGGTATAGATACGGTTGCTAGAGTTATACGTTTGGAGAAAAAATGCGAAGTGGTATATGCCTTTGCTGAAAATGGAGATTATGTTGTCGTGAAAAAGGATAACAGAGACACACTGGGAGACCGTTTTTGGTTACCTTACAAATGTTCTTTTAAACTTGTTTGTTTGAAAGATGGTTCAAGTACTTTGTTAAATGTATCTGATAGCCCAGAAAGTTATTTTTATTTTTCTCCGAATGGCCATTTTTTGGTCTGGTTTGATGCAGGAAAAGAACAATATTTTAGCTATGACTTACATTTAAAACAATTGGTAAAAATATCATCAAATATTCCCAAAGGATGGTTGTCATATCGGGATGAATTCGATAAACGATATTCAAATACGTTTCCTGTTGACCTTCCGGCTGGATGGCTACCGGATGACCGTGGTATCCTAGTTTATGATAATTTCGATATTTGGTTGTTAGATCTTTTAGGGAAGAATCCTGCTATTAACATCACCGAAGGGTATGGTCGAAAACATCACATCAAGTTCAAGGTAACTGACACAAAGCCTAATACTGTAGTTACGAAAGACAGCTTAATTATGGCTGCATATAACACGCTTACAAAATACAATGGTTTTTACCAGATTTCTTTAAATAAGAAAGGCCCACCGAGATTACTTACAATGGGGCCTTATACATATTATCATTGGCTACGAATAGGACTTCCTGACGAATTTGATAGTGGAATCGAGCCAATTAAGGCAGCGAAATCAAACTCTTGGATTGTAAGTCGTCAAACCTTTGACCAAGCACCAAATTACTTTTTTACTACGGATTTTAAAAGTTACCAGCCTTTAACAGATCTTCAGCCTCATAGGGGATATAACTGGCTTACTGCAGAACTAGTAAACTTTAGACAATTAGACGGGAGTCCTGGACAGGGTATTCTTTACAAGCCGGAAAATTTTGATCCGGGAAAAAAATATCCACTACTAGTTACGTATTATAGAAATTTCTCAGGGCGTCTGTACGAATGCCCTATGCCATTATTTATGGGTAGCGCTTCTTTGGATATTCCGTGGTTTGTAAGTCGCGGTTACTTGGTGTTTACCTCAGATATTTATTTTACCAAGTACGAGTCAGGGCCAAGTGCATATAATTCTGTAGTGGCTGCAGCGACATATTTGTCGAAAATGTCATTCATTGACAACAAAAGAATGGGCATCACTGGCCATAGCTTTGGCGGCGGACATACAAATTTTCTAATTACCCACAGCAATCTTTTTGCCGCGGCTTGTGAAGGAGCTGGGGTTACTGACTACGTCAGTAATAACTTAAGCCTCAATGGTGATGGAAGAGCAAGGCTGAGTAGTACGCTAAATAATGCCAATGCATTTTGGACAGCTCCTAAACTATGGATCAAAAATTCACCGATTTTCAATGTGAATAAAATAACAACTCCTTTACTTATGTTTCACTGCCGACCTGATGGAGCAGTGCCATGGGGACAGGCAGTTGAATTGTTTTTGGCACTCAGATATCTTAACAAAAAAGTATGGTTAATTGAATATGACGATGGCAATCATTTAGTGATGGGAAAAAATGCGGAGGATTTTACGGCCAGAATAACTCAGTTTTTTGACCATTATTTAAAGGGTGCGCCAGCGCCTAAGTGGATGACCCGCGGTATTCCAGCTGTTCGAAAAGGATTGGATAGCGGATTGGAACTTGATTTGGAAAGCCATTGAAAAAAGGTCTAATTGAGTTGAATTGTAATGATGAAAAATCAATTAATGGGATAAATGTTTTTTCTATTGTTTGTCACATTTGTAATTTCAACTGGAAATGGCAACGAGCTATAAATAAACGTAGTACGCCGTGACATTCGATCAAGTAAAGTATTTTATAGTCGTTCAGAATCGTTAATTAAACACCGACAGAATGGAGGACGATAAGTTGTTTTATTTATTTCTTATAGTGGTTAGTTAATTATTGAAATTCATGGTATTCGGTGTACAATGAATTATTAAATATAGAAAGACCACATTTAGTATTGAATGCTATGCAATTTTATAGCTAAGCTTTGGTTGGTTTTCAGTCGATCCTTATCGTTTAATCAGGTTAAATGTCACAACTTTAAGGCAACGTTCAACACTTCAGTTGGTATGAATATCTAAGGCTGGCATTGACGCCAGCCTTAGGTTGATTAAAATGATCTTAAACGAGATCATTTTGCGGAACATGAAAGATTGCTTTTGTTACATCGATTAAGGTTATTCTCCAATTGAATAGAACGCAGGACAGTTTGCATTTGCCGGGAATTGGCAAACTTGTAAAACCGTCGGAGTAATGTACTTCAATCCAGCAGGGTTAGGTTGTACTGTTGTTGAAGTCAATACTAACGCATTACAATTATTCGCAGCAGTAATAGATGCAAGATTACCTGGAATGTGAGCGGGATTAGGATCTGTACAGAACGTTCTGATATTCTTCTTTGCGTTGAATGCCAAAGCGCCACCTACAGCAGCTAACACAACCATGCTCATGAGCATAATTCTTATTCTTTTCATAAAAAATGTGCTTTTTAATGTAAAAAGCAAAACTTGAATGAATTAATGTGCCTACTCGTTTATAAAGGTTTTCGGCTTACCCCTTTTTGAAACTAGCTCGGTGGTGTCCATCAACGTGAATTTAGACGGTACATTTCACCTTTTTTTAGTATAGTGTGCAAAACGCTGCCTTCTAGCCTTTATTAACCACAAACCCGGGATATGCGGTGAACAACGACGTCTGTTGTTCAAATAAAGGTGAGTATACCCATTCTATTGACAATCTAAATGTTTCATTTTTACTTATAGAAAATAGAATGAATTTCATTTTTGAAAGCACGATTTACACTACAGAGTTTTCCAGCTTGTATTTTCTGTTGCTGTTTTTTCTAATTTTACTGGGAAATGAAATCCTTAATATTATCCAGTTTTACTATACCGAGAAATGCGTACAGCAATTTTTTATCCCTGCCATAAATTGCCTGATATGGAAAGCCCGGAGGGTTAAGGTATGTCCGGAAAAAGCCCTGCTTATCTTGTGCCACAGTAATGTTCGGATATTTTTCGAGATTAAACATTTTATAATATTCCTTTAGTGTACTAATGGGAAACGCAGATACCATATAAAACCGAATTTCAGAAAGCTCTGCTTGCTTATCTATAATTTCCCTGGTTTGTGCCTGACAATAGGGGCAGTACGGGCTGAAAAGGAATATAACAATTGGTTTGCCGATAGGTATATTGCTTGTATTAATTTGAGTCGTACTGTCCATCAGCAATAGGTTTACACGTGGCAATACCTGTCCCTCTTTGCCGGTTTTTAATTTGGCAAGATGGTCATTGCAGCCCATTATAAGCATTAACGTCGAAATACAGACTAGAACATTCATATTAGTGCATATTTAATGACTCAAAGAATTCGATAGAGGATTGGAGTCTTGAGGGATATTAGTGATATTTTGTTTAGAGAATGCATGCTCAAATAACCAAGCTATAAGTAAGCAAGTAAAACAAATTGTGATGACCAAGGGAAATAGCTGGTATCGTAGTTCATTAGGCGCAGCTAGAATGCTAAAAGCCATATTGACAAACCAAATAGCGAGCATCAATATTACTGCCCTTCTGGCGTAACCACCCGATCGCTTGAAACCGCCGGCTAGCGTGAAGGCAGCGCAACTCAACAAAAACAAAACGTTAATAATCGCTATAGGGATTATAGATAGTTCTACGATCTGTATTATAGCTGTTTTTGACCGTGTGAAAACTTTATTGTTTTTCCATCCAAACCATAGAGCAGCCTTACTGTCTACCGTGTCGTTACCCATGTTATAGATCACCATAAAACTTGGCGGAGGTACATAAAACTTACGAAGGTTGGGCAATAGAAAATGTTTTACGTAACCCGTCGGATTTTGCGCAATGAGATAGCGACCATATGCACTGTAAAGAGGTGCCATTTTTGACCATTTTAAAAAGAGGCTTCCCGTGTCGTCCCTTCTGATTTCGTTAAGATATGTCCATAAGGGCGACTGAGGATCCCATAGATAATATATACCAACATCTCCATCTGGCCTAAGTACTCGCTTATTGAGCATGTTCATATGTTGGTTTACCGATTCATGTAGCCCTCTAAAGAGTACGGGGACTTTCGAAACCGGATACTCTGGGGAGTAAGCATATCCATATAAAGCATTGGAGGCGAGTTGCCATCCTGCAAAAGCAGAGAATTGAACAGTGGATGTTTTTTTATAATATTCATATTGCGTTAATCCTACAAAGGAAAATAACAGGCTTATTGTAAAACCGATTCCTATCAGTTTATGTGTTTTCGGAATTTGCGCCAAGCCGAAAAAAGCAAGACTGATAAATGGGTAATAAATGGCATTGTAACGGACCGTAAATGTCACGAGTAATATAATGCTATGAGTCAACATCAATTTCATCGTCGGCCGATACAGGATCCATAGCAATTGGGTAAACCATAAGATACTTACTGCAATAAATAAAGAATCGCTGGATATAAAATTCGCGACATGCAATAAAAGTGGATTCGAAAAACATGCAATGAACAAAATTCTGAACATCCATTTACCCGGCAATAGAAGATATCGTATGGTGAACAGTAAATAAAGCATGGCAATTTGAATCAAAATAAACTGCACTGCAACCAAGAATAAATCTGATTTGTTGACAGCTCCTAAAAATCTGATAAATTTTGAATATCCAATAGGCCACATGTTTATAAAGTCATTGTTTTGAGCGGCTTGAATATAGGATATGGAGTCGGGTGGCATAAAGTTGGGGAAAGGGTACAATATCTTAATCCAGGTAAATGATATTGTCATCGCGATGACAAAGAACAAAAATAGCCTTCTGTTTTCTTTGTTTTCCCTGAGCCATTGTTTAAATGGTATCGTTGAAATGGGTTGATCAAATAACATGTTTTATTAGCTGTTTTAGGTTGTATTTTATTTTCAGTTCAACAACAACTATAGGAAATAGAATATTTTATTCATGTCAATCTTGCTCGACGAAATTTATTGTCTTTAAATTGCTCCCTGAGGAATTGCCTCTTCCATCTGTTTCTCGATGTCGAGTCGTTTGCCTTCTTGCTTCAACTGGGCCATAACCTGTATCATCCAATCTACATGTAAGGCCACGAATATTGTAGTCAATAAAATTGGAAATGACTGAAATCGAAGAGCCGCTGATGAGGCGCTTATCGTAAAAACTGCATTTAAAAGCCAAACGGCTCCGCCCATAATTATACCCTTGTGCAAAGGGCCGCTATACTGCCAGCCCTTTAGCGAGATGTAACAAAGTATAGCAAAAAGCATAAGTATATTTACAATGCCAGATAAAAAAGGGTATATATCTAATACCCATACTCGCAAATCTTTCATCCTAGTCTTTATGATTGGACTTTTATATCCAAACCATTGTTTAGCAAGTTCTGGAACAGCTGCGTTTCCGCTATTAAATGACTCTAAAAATTCAATTGGAGGTGCATAATATTTGCTAGCATTGGGCCACATAAAGTACCTGATGAAATGCCATGGGTATTGTTTGATGATATATATACCATACTCTTTGAAAAGCGGTCCCATGCTCGCCCACTTTTTTAAATCACTCGCAGCGGTATCTCTTTTAAATAAATTGTCTTTGTAAACCATTAAAGGCATTCCCGGAGACCACATGTAGAATGTACTGGCCATTATTGCTTCAGTTCTATTTTTTTCCACATCACGAGTGCTGTCAAAGAATTCGCGTATCATGTTATCTAATGCCTGAAATTTTTTGGGTACGGGTTTTCTTTCGGCTTTGTCGACATAACGATATGAATACATAGCATTATTTGCTAGTTGCCATCCGCTGAATGGAGAATACTGCCAGTGCCCTGTGAGCTTTTTATACTGATACATGGTTAAACCAACAAACCATCCGCAGAGCAACAGGGCTAAACCTATGCCTGTAATTTTTTTTCTAAGCGACAATTTCGATAAGGCAAACGCAAGACAGGCAATGAAAGGGTATATCATAGCATTATAACGCACCGTGAATGCAACAAATAACACTATAGCATGCCAAATGATGATTTTGTTAGATGGTCTGTGAATAAGCCAAATTAACAGAGCAAACCATGTAGCACTTAATGCCAGGAAAAAGCAATCGCTGCTTACTAAGTTGCCGAGATGTAGAAACAAAGGATTAAAAACCATAAAGCACAACAATATTAACTGCACTACTCGGCCTATCTTATAGAAATAGAAAAGGGTAAACAATAAATACAACAAGCTGAATTGAATGAATAAGTATTGAAAAGCGACTAGTAAGTAATCAGGCTTAGCAAATACGCTAAATAGGCGTAAGAATTTCGCGTAACCTATAAGATAGGTGTTAATGGTTAGATTTTTATCCGCAGCAATCATATATGCGAAAGAATCTCCATGTATGAAGCTGGCAAAAGGATACAAATACTTGAAAACTGCAAACTGTATCACAATTGCGACTACTGTCCACTTTAAGATTATTCTGTTCCCTCGGTATTTGAATAAGAATTCCTTGAAAGTCATTTCATTGGCTGGTATACTATATTGTTCAGTCATATCGTAAATAATGAATGATTAGCGTTTATTTTTGACAATCAGCTTAAATTCTCCGAATGTTTTCTAATGTTACCATAAGTTTTATCCGGAATACCCAACTGCTGGATTCGCACTTTTCCAAGCGTCGCGTTGTTCTTTTTTAAATCGTCGTTCCAATAAAATACCCCACACAGCAAGGGATATAAACGCTCCGTTGAAAAACAGGTGTTGTTTCCAGGAAAGCATTGAAATAACTCCGCCACAACTACATGGCAAATGTTCGCTGAAGCTTAGAATGGCTATAATATAGAGAGTGAATGCGAGCATAAGCAACAAGCTAGTATATAACCCTTTTAGCCGCCAACGAGGAATGATGAGCAGAATCACGACAGAAAATTCGGACCAAGGTAATAGAACCGCTACTGGTTTTGCGATTGGTGCAAGTATCGGTGACGTTGCAAGTTGCTCTCTAAATACAGAATAATCAATGATCTTGCTGATTCCTGTATATAGAAATAATATAGCATATAGAATGATAACGATTTCTATAATGGTATTGCGCTTCATATTTTCTAAATTTAGTTTACCCTACACAACACTAGTCCTTTAAGGATGAGACTGGTGCATTTTCGTGCTGTTTATATCTGAATGCCCTTTCTCTATTCTTTGATGTTACAAATGTTTTGGTATTAAACAACCCATATTTCCCAATACACCAAATCGCCCTAATTCCATCCCTCCAGCCAATCTTCTTCCCTTCAGCAAACGTTCGACCGTAGTAGGAGATGCCCACTTCATAAATCCGGATCCCCGGAACCATCGAGATCTTCTGTGTTACCTCCGGTTCGAAACCAAACCGCTTTTCGTGCAGATAGATCCGTTGAATGATGGAGGTTCGGAATAGTTTGTAACCGGTTTCCATGTCAGTCAGGTTTAGGTTACTGAACATGTTGGAAAGAAAGGTAAGCACACGATTGCCGATGCTATGCCAGAAGAAGAGAATGCGGTGAGGATTGCCGCCGATAAATCTTGAGCCATACACCACATCTGCCGATCCAAGAATGATAGGCTTTAAAAGCGTATTGTATTCACCTGGATCGTATTCCAGGTCAGCATCCTGCACCAACAGGTAATCGCCGGTTGCCTGGGCTATACCCGTATGGATGGCCGCACCCTTTCCCTGGTTTACATCGTGTCGTACATATTTGAAAAAGTTTATCGTAAGGTTGGGTGTTGTATTCATATAATTATGTAGGGCCGCTTCTGTGTTATCGGTAGAGCAGTCATTGACTACAATCACCTCTTTTTCGATGTTACGTATCAGCTTCACCTCATTAATGCGGTTCATGATTAATGAGATGGTCTTTTCTTCATTATAAGCAGGTATGATGATGGATAGTCTTTTTATAGATTGACCGGAAGGAGTATTGCCTTCTTCGATATAATTATTGGTATCGTTATTGATGTCTGTCTGTAATGGCAATGATGTGTTCACCTGAATTTCGTCACGCATAGAAATCAGTTTTACGTATCAGTAAAATGAGTCACCTATTGGGCAATAGAATGCCTGTAGCCCACCTGGTAAGGATTGCTAGAAAAGGGCGGCGCTAAGCCGTGTCAGGAAAATTGAAACCGGGTAAAATTAATGTTGAATGTTTTGCTTGAATAAAGGCTGTCAGATTGATGCTTGAAGATAGTTTGTGCAATCATGCTGGATAAAGTTTTATGTGAACCAAATTCAAGTATTGCCTTATGAAGTAGTAATAGCCTTAACCTTTTCTTTTATTCTTCCGGTGGCAATGTCCGGAGCGTCATTCATTCTGTATGCAAGTTACACACCTCTATTTTATCTTTTTGCAGGGAGTCTTTATCTTTTTGCAGGATTCCTTTATGTTTTTGCAGTGGGAGCATTCCTAAAACTATTTTCCCATGCTGTTGGTGAAATACCGAATTTTTTTTTGAAGGCCGTACTGAACGCACTTAAGGAACCATAATAACATTTGTCCGCGAGGATCTTTTTTGACATGCCCTCTTCCAGGAATTTTTTAGCCATATTTAACCGTTGTTTTACCTGGTATTCTTTTATCCGGCAGCCATACATGGCTTTAAATGCCTGCTCGGCCACATTGCGGTGGGGAGTGCAAAGGTGGTCGAGCAGGTCTGAAGACTTTTGGTACTGAAAGGGATCTTTATCTATATGCAGCTTGATGCTTTCAACAGCCAGCAGCACATAATTAGAATAAGGTCTCGTGGTAAGCATGGCAGAACGATTTTATAATTATCGATAAGGTTAATCGCACGTCGTTCTACATAAGGTTAGTTAACGAACCTCCTTTAAGATATATTTGTTTTGAAGGGCACGCATCGTTCGAAGTATTTCTGCCGATACCAGCGGGCCAGCGCCTACCAATACCTTGATATTATCTTCATTTAGAGACAATTTGTGGAGTTGGTGAATGGTATCGATCCCATTTTTCTTTATAACATTATAGGCCCTGTTAGATAAGCCCATGTCCTCTAACGTTATTTTAAATGCCTTTTCATCTGCCTGAAGCAGCTTAATATGATTCGATAACCATTGGGCTATAATTTTACAGCTTTCTAAATCAAAGTCCCGCAGGCTTTCTTTAACTTTTAAGACCTGCAGCTTGCTGTTTTTCTTTGTAGAGAATTTGATATTTAAGTATCGTGTAGTCATTGGACGTAGAATTTGAGCTGTTGTAAATAATCGCCGTGTAAGCCCTTGTTAGACAACAAGCGCGGACCGGCTGGAAACCTTATCCGTAGATAAGATAAATTGGTGCTGGTTGTACAGCACGGTAATCTATTAAGTGGCACCATTGCGCCAGGTAGATACCAGTCTAATGTTTTATAGGGAGGATGGCCGGAAGTATAGGGGTAGCAAACTGAAATTCATACTATTGTATCGTTGGCCTATCCTGGTAACGTTGATTATTTCCTGCTTTATTTTTACGCTATTCTCTAACGCAAATTACCACCTGCTAACACCAAAAGCAAAAGATTCTTGCGGTTGCAGATCATAGTTTGTCCTATTTAGTCATATTTTGATGCATAGTTAAACGACAGCAGTTGAAAATTAACCCGCTTCATATTCGAAGTTTGCCAAAAAAGTGAAACAGGGTGGTGCCGAAAGGCAATAAAATGGTGCCGGTATTGTCTGAAAAAGGGGTCAAGTGCCTGCAAAATTGCTTTTAGCCTAGCAGTCAGCCAGTTACTCCCGGCAACGGGTTTATAGGTATTTAATTGTTAATCAGGCAATTTTAATAATAAATCGCCCCCGGAACCGTTTGGTATTTAATGAAAAGTGTAACTATAGCGATTGCCCTATTGATCCTGCAGTCTTTCACAGGTCCTCCCGATGAACATAGTAGTATTTTAACGCAGGTTGGTACTATGTTGGAACAAAGACATTACCTGCAGCCGAAGATCAATGACGGGTTCTCTGTAGGCGTATGGGAGGCACACCTGCATTCGCTTGATAATCGCAAATACATCTTCCTGCAGGAAGATATCAAACAGCTGGGCGCTTATAAGTTTTCGCTGGATAATGAGTTGCATGGCGACTCCGTACAATTCTTTCCGGCCGTAACCAGCCTGTATGCAAAGCGATACAATGAAGCCGCTGCCATCTACAGACGGCTGTTGACCCACCCCTTTATTTTCAATAACAAGGATAGTATTTTTCCCGATCAGGAACCTGCGGAATTTCCGGTGAATGAGGCAGAGCGCGAGCGTAGATGGAACAATTACCTGAAACAAATTGTACTGGAGAAATTAACCGCCCTGCAGGAGCAACGGGCACTGAGTAAACCCGGCGATGTTACCCACGGCAAAACAGATAAACAGCTGGAGCAGATGACCAGCGAAAGCCTGTTGAAACAATTAGACAGAAAACTCACCCGGTATTTTGCGCAAAGTGAAGAGCAGCTTTTCAGTAACTACCTGAACAGCATTGTGCGGTATACAGATCCTCACTCTGATTATTTTCCACCACTGGATAAACAGGAATTCGACCAGCGCATGGCCAATCGTTTTTATGGCATTGGCGCCCTCTTAAAAGAAGATGAAGAAGGTCATGTGATCATCGCTTCCCTTGATGCCGGCGGCCCTGCCTGGAAGAGCAATGCGCTCGCCATCAACGACCAGATCGTTAAGGTAGCCCAGGGAAAGGACGATGTACCTACTGAAGTGGAAGGGATGTCAGTGCGGGAAGTGGCCCGGCTCATCAGAGGTGAAAAAGGTACTACAGCCATGCTTTACGTCCGCAAGGCGGATGGCAGCATCGCTACGGTAGCGTTGGTAAGAGAAGAAATACGCCGGGAAGAAGCCGGCGTCAGAAGCGCCGTTATTACAAAAGATGGCCGGAAAACCGGTTACATCTATCTGCCCGTATTCTATGATGATTTTGCGCATGCTGATGGCGCCCATTGTGCCGATGATATAGAGAAGGAAGTAAATAAGTTGAAAGCACAGAACGTAAACGGCATCATCATCGACCTGCGCAACAACGGGGGCGGCTCCGTGGTGCAGGTAATTAAAATGGTGGCCTTGTTTGTGGGCAGCGGTCCTGTAGTACAGGTAAGAACCGGCAATGGCATGCAGCAGGTAGTGACCTGCAACCGCCCCGAAGCAATATACTCCGGCCCGCTTACTGTAATGGTAAACGAACTAAGCGCTTCCGCTTCGGAGATCTTTGCCGCTGCTATCCAGGATTATAAACGGGGGATTATTATTGGTAGTTCCACGTTCGGTAAAGGCACCGTACAAACTGAAATGCAGCTGGGCCAGGAAAAACAGGGCGCGTTGAAACTCACTGTAAAGAAATTCTATCGCATCAATGGCGGTTCCACCCAACAGAAAGGTGTTATCCCGGATATCGTGCTTCCGGATATTTATGAAACACAGGGCATCCACGAAGGGGACATGCCTTTTGCCATGACCTGGGACGGTATACAACCGCTGGCTTATACCACTCATTCCGGTAACAATATAGACCAGCTGGCGGCGCATGCAACGGAAAGTGTGAGCAAGGACAGCGCGTTCCGCAGTATTCGCCGGTACAACGATTCTCTGGCGAATTTCCGGAATACACGTGGAAAGGGCTTAACGCCCGAACAGTTTAAAACCTTCCTGGTACAGCGTCGCAGAATAATCCGCCAGTTTGAAAAAGCATTGCTATTGCCCGACAGCAAAGTGATGGAGGTAACGGAGCTGGCTGGAAAGGAACCCGGGCCCTGGGTAAAAAGCCTGGCAAGAGACATCTACCTGGAACAGGTGCTGAAAACAATGACTGAAATGCAGTAAAGAAAACCCACCCCTTCCCCTCCCAGGAGGGGATTCTAAAGAAAACCCACCCCTTCCCCTCCCAGGAGGGGATTCTAAAGAAAGCCCACCCCCTTCCCCTTCCAGGAGGGGATTCTAAAGAAAACCCACCCCTTCCCCTCCCAGGAGGGGATTCTAAAGAAAACCCACCCCTTCCTCCCGCAAAGCGGGACAGGCTCTCCCAGGAGGGGATTCTAAAGAAAAACCCACCCCTTCCTCCCGCAAAGCGGGACAGGCTCTCCCAGGAGGGGATTCCTTAAAAGAAGAATCCTGTAAGTTTAATGTTACAGGATTTTTTTTGGTATTATATTTATAAAGGTTTTTTAAAAGATTGCTTCACATATTCTAACGATTTTATGACAGCCACCAGTCGTATAAAGTGTATCGCCCTGCTTGCCATTGGGTACTGTAATGTAGTTTTTGCCCAACAGTCAACACTTTCTCAACAGGCCGAACAGGCCATGCTCAAGGCCACCCGGTTTATGTCGGAAAACGTAAGTACAAATGGCGGATATGTTTGGTATTATTTACCCGATCTGTCGAGGCGGTGGGGAGAAATGGAGGCCTATAAAACCATGATCTGGGTGCAGGACGGCGGCACCGTAAGCGTTGGCCACATGCTGCTGGATGCCTATGAAACAACAGGCAATGAATACTTTTACCAGCAGGCAGAAAGGGCAGGGGCGGCTATGATCTGGGGCCAGAGCAATGAAGGCGGCTGGAATTACCTGATTGATTTTGCCGGCGACCGCTCACTCAAAAAATGGTATGCCACCATCGGCAAAAATGCCTGGCGGTTAGAGGAGTTTCAACACTACTATGGCAACAGTACCTACGATGATGATGTGACCTCCGATGCGGCCCGTTTTCTGCTGCGGTTATACCTGCAAAAACTGGATCCCCGGTACAAACCTGCGCTCGATAAAGCCATCGATTTTGTCCTCAAAAGCCAGTATCCGAATGGCGGCTGGCCGCAACGATACCCGCTTAAACACGATTTTAATAAAGCAGGCCATCCCGACTATTCTTCCTTTTATACCTTCAACGACGATGTGATCTGGGAAAACGTATTGTTTCTTATTCAGTGTTATGAAACATTGGGAGATAGCAGGTTTCTTGAACCTATCTATAAGGGGATGAATTTCTATTTACTGGTACAGGGTAAAAATGGGGCCTGGGGACAACAGTACAATATGAATATGCAGGTGGCAGGTGCCAGAACTTACGAACCTGCTGGTTATGTGCCCCGCTATACCTTTAATAATTGCCTGTTGCTGCTGAAGTTTTATCAGTACACAGGCGACCGGAAATTCCTGGCGCATATCCCCGATGCCATCAAATGGCTGGAAAAGGTAAGACTGCCGGAACGCATGACGCAAAACGGAAAATATACCCATCCGCTCTTTGTAGATCCGGTTACTGATAAACCCATGTTTGTTCATCGCAAAGGTTCCAATGTGATCTATGGGTATTATTACAAAGATACCAGCGATGCAAATTTATTGTCTCATATGCCGGGGAAAAGCAACCTGGATCTACAGCACCTGAAAACAGAGTATGCGAAAATAAGTGCGCTGTCACCCAAAGAAGCGTCGCAGCATTCTCCCTTAATTCCTGCTCCATTTGATGCAACAGGTACGCCGCAGGCGTTTTATCACCTCAGCCGGGTTGAACACGCGGAAAATGAAGCAGTAAGCGAAACAAGGGTGAAAGCAATTATAGATGGGCTCGACAGTCAGAACCGCTGGCTGGTGAAACATGCCATGAAAAGCAATCCCTACGCAGGGGATGGAGAAAGAAAGGAAGCTACCGATGCCTACGCTTCCACCAATGTAGGCGATACCACCGATACTTCTCCTTACCGCGACCTGTCTGACCAGGAATATATCTCCACCCCCGAATACATCCGCAATATGCAGGTGCTGATCAGTTATCTGCGGTCAAATAATAAAGCATCCGATAAAAATGTTATCTGGCATTTGAATGATCCTAAACAAGTCGGTGGATTCAATCCGGTTGTGCTGGGCGATCCCATAACCAAAGTGGAAGGGAACGATAGCTCCATTTATTTCAATGGTATTACTGATGGCCTGGTACTGCCTGAAATTCCGCTTGCAGGTTGGTCGCACTTCACCATTGAAGTGTTGTTCAAGCCAGACAGCGACGGACCGGTGGCGCCAAGGTTCGTTCATTTCGAAGACAGCTCCCTGAACCGGGGAACACTCGAACTCCGCCTGACAAAAGACAAACAATGGTACCTCGATGGGTTTCTAAAAAACGGAAAAACGAAAAAGGGCATTACCCTGATCGATTCTACCAAATTACACCCGGCAGACAGCTGGCACCGGGTTGCATTGGTGTATGATGGTAAAAAGATGTACACCTTTATCGATGGCAAAAAAGAAGGGGAAAGCGACATGGATTTCCCCTTAGTGACAAAAGGCAATATTTCTTTAGGTGTTCGATTGAATAAAAAAGACTGGTTCAAAGGGCAGATCCGGGAAGTGCGTTTTTGCAACTCAGTTAAACCACTTGCCGGCATATAACCGGGTATCGTAGGTAATGGTAATAGTTCCCGCCTGCTGGTATTTGTCGAAAAGTTTGTTGAGTGCGGTGAGCATTTCCTCGTAACCCGCTTCGCCTTGCAGGGGCATATAAGAGGAAGATAACAATCGACCCTTCAAACCATCGAAGTCAAACACCTGTTGGTTGTCGAATACTTTCAACTCCATGGGTGCCGGTGCAAAAAAGGACTCAATATCAGCAGGCTCAATATTCCGGTGTTTTACCTGTACATAATCCTTTCCATATTTATTGATCAAAGCATCATACTCCTGCTCAAATGGTGCCTGGGTGTTGCGCTCGTTCCATACCAGCATCACCAGTCCCTGCGGTTTCAGAATGCGGGTAAATTCTGCTTTGCTATTTTCCGGGTTGAACCAATGAAATGCTTGTCCTGCCATTATCGCGTCTACACTGTTCTCTGGCAGGGTGGTATTTTCTGCTGTACCCGGTACCGCCGTAAAACCAGGATAATCCTGCAACAGCGTAGTTGCTTTAGCTAACATGGGCGCATTGGGTTCTACAGCATACACTGCATAACCCGCATCGAGGAAGAGGCTGGTAAGGATGCCCGTGCCGGCGCCCACATCGGCAATAGTGCCTGTTTTAAAACCAAACTGCTGCTGTATATAGTTTACAATAGCAGGGGGATAATGCGGGCGGTACTTCACATAGTTCTCTACTCTGTTGCTGAAACGTTGGGTATTGTCCATGTAATAAAGGTACGAATGATCAGGAAACTTTCTTGTTATGCACTACTGTCTGGGATTTTGAACAATCAGGCTGCCGTCAAGCGCGTCATCTGGTATTGGTAAAGTATACCGAAGGTCGTTAGGGGAGAGTTGGTATATCATACCATTTACAACCCTGTTTAGTACTATGCCTGCCCCTGATTTATTTAAACGTCTTAGATCGGTAAAACGCAGTCCCCGGTATACCAATTCTTTTCTTCGTTCTTCCAAAATGAATTTTAATACTTCCTGCGGTGTGGCTGCACTGTAAGGTTGAAACGTATCCGGACTAAACCGGTTTGCCAATAGCGTGTTAAGATCCTGCAAGGCACCGGGCAGGTCGCCAGCCCTCGCTTTGCATTCAGCGCTTATCAGGTATACTTCATCGGTGGCCAGTCCGCTGAAAGCGAACTGGTTTCCGGTATAGCTGGCTTTGTATCCCACCACTTTAGTGGAATCCCTGTTAAAAAACACCTTCTTACGAAGATCATTGACCGCATAAGAACCATATAATATGGAATCAACAAAAGAATACCGGGAAATCCTCCTCAGGAAAATGCCATTATTGTTGCGGATGTTGCTGTAATACAAAATTTCATCGTTCAAATTGGGAATGGGAAGGGACAATGACAGATCAAGCAAATTATAATTCATCAGGGTATTATAGTTCTGTAAACAGCTGTCGGCATAGGCGCCTGCCTGGAGGTAATCGCCCATACTCAGGAATACCCTGGCCAGCATCGCATCGGCTGCGGGTTTAGAAGGTTGGTCACGATACACCTTGTCTATTAATCCGCTTTTCGCCTGCCGCAGATCTGTAATTACGCGTTTATAACTTGCCTCCAGGGAAGCCCTTGAATAGATGGTATTGATATCTGGCGTCAGCGGCAGGGCAATGCCGGGCGATGACGCAGCTATGGTAATATCGTAGGGGGGAGCAAACAATTGCAGCAGGTTAAAAAAAGCATACGCCCGGAAAAAATAAGCGGTCCCTTCAATATTGTTCTTTTCAGCTTGTTCCACCTTGCTCACCTTTATCCGGGGCAACGCAGTGAGTACCTGGTTGGCAATATGAACCTGTGCATAGGGAGTGGAATAGTCGGCGACATTTTTTTGTCCTTCAAAAATCTCAACCTGCCAGGTATACGCATTTTTTTCCGGTATACTTAAGGAATTCAAAAAGATGGGAGCTATATAACAATCATCTGCGGAAATTTCACCCAAAACAGGTGTTTCATTAAAAAGATCTTTATTGTTTAACAGGCTTTGACAATCAGCCAGTGTCCTGATGGTGGTAATGCTGCTGGAAGGATCAGTCTCCAGGTTTTTATTTTTGCTACAGGCGGTGCTGCCCGTTATACCAATCAGTAACAATATGGTTTGAAAGTAATTCATATTATGTTGATGCTATAAACAGGTTAAAAATGAGCCTTAAAAGAAAAGGTCATGCTACGGGGAACCGGCGGCATGCCTGCCACTACATCCGGGTCAAGCTTTTTAGTATTTGCGCGCCAGATAATACCCAGATTGTTAGCCGTGATACCCATTTCTAACCGCGTTAATTTCAGGGCCGATAAACCTTTATTTCCCCAGTTATATGATAGCTGCAGGTTTTGTAACCTGATATGGTCACCCCGTTCTATTAATGTTTCGCTGTATTTATAAAACTGCTCCCTTAATGCGTCAAAATTGAATTCCAGCGCAGGTACCGTAGTGTATAATTCATCACCAGGTTGTTGCCAGCGTTTATAATAATCGCTGTGCACAATTCCCTGGTCCAGGTCGGAAACAAATAAGGAAGCGCGCCTGATATAATATTTTAATTTGTATGCCAGCTGAAATGAAAGCAGGAACCTTCCATATTGCAGGGTATTGGTAATACAGCCAAACAGGGTGGGGGTGGCAGAACCGATATACCTTAATGTTCGTGGATCAGCGGAAAGTATATTCAGATAGTTTTTACTCCGGTAGCCATCCTCGTAACCAACCGGATCACCTTTGCCATCGAGCCCGCCCGAGCGAAAGGCAAAGATGGCCTCCACCGGATATCCTTTGCGGGGAACATAGGTGGAAGGGTCGGTATATTGCCAGGCCTCACTTAATGAGAGCTCCCGTGATTGTACCTTATTGGTGGTATAACTTAACCAGCCATTCGTTTCCCAGGTCAAAGGTCCTTGTATGTTTATAGTATGCACATTGGCATCTATACCAAAACCATTTAACCGGCCACTGTTGGATTTTACCAGCGAAACACCCGAAGTGGGATTGGCCATACTATAACTTAACAGGTTATGGGCTTTTTTCCGGTATGCATCCAGACTCAGCTGAATACGCCTGTCGCGCGTTTTTACATCCAGACCAATATTTAATGTCAGTAGTTCCTCAAATGACAGGTTAGGGTTACCGGGGTTATCGATGTATGCCAGGGGCAAATTGGTGGCAGGATCGTTCATCTGCCTGATAGTAGTGCTCCAGGAGGTTTTTAACCCATCGTTACCGGTTTTGCCAATGGTTGCACGCAGACTTATATAAGGGAAGCTGGCTGGGAAAAAAAGGAACTTATTAAGGTGTAGCAGTATACCTTCCGACCATAAAGGAGTAAACTCCCGGTTTATATTCATGCCAAACCGGTTTGACCGGTCCTGGCGAAAAGACAAGGAGAAGGTTACCTGCTTTGACCAGGTATAAAAGGCATTTCCAAAATAGCTGAAATAATAATCTGCTGAATCACTGTGTACCCCTATATAGGGGATCTGTATGCGCAAACCAGGTTTCCAGTATTGGGGATAGAAGGCTTGATAATTAAGGTCCCTTTCTCCCTCAGGGGCGTCAGCGCCATAGATGCGTCTGCTATCGATGCTGCTCCTGGTGTTTTGTGATTCAATACCGCCTATTACCGTCAGTTCCAATTTCTCCCACCGGTGGTGGTAGTTTGATTGTAAACGCCAGTTATTGATGCGGGTTATGGTTTCATGTAAATCCTGAATGGGGGCGAGTGGAATGGGTCTTTCAATACCCTGCGGGTTGATCTGTGTAAAGTTGTTGATCAGGTTCCGGGCATAAAAGGTTTCGAGGTTGTACACTGTTCTTTGGTTCAACCCTAACAGGCCAAATTGATACAAACCCTGTACCTGCCACGAAGGAGTAAGTTGGTAGCTGATTTTGGTGTTGGCCATCGTATAGTGATACCTGCTGACACTATCTGCATTATGCAATTCCTGTAAGGGCCGGTAATGCCAGTCGAGTAAAGCGTTGCTGCCGGCAGTGTCAACAAATTTGTTGCTGTACAGGTAAGGTATTGACAAAGGTGTTCCTTCACTGTCTGCCAGTGACAAGTAAGCAGGGCCGGCGGGGGGAGATACAAAGTTGTTCCGGATGATATTGCCGGAATAAAATAGCCCGGTGGCGACTGACCATTTTTTGTTACGGTACTGTAAATTGCCGAGCATGGTGGTACGGATGTGGGAATTGCCCCTTTCATTAAAAGAAGCAGTGCCATTACTCATTGAACCAAAAAAAGCCAGGCTATCCCGATAGCCTGACACCTGTATGCCACTACGTTGGGTTAGACCAGGCTGGTAAAAGTATTTTTTTATATCTGACCGGACATCATGGCTGCGGAGTACATTCAGCCTGGCTTCCTTTTCTTCATTAGTGATACGACCGGTTTCATAGTTTAGCATTGTTTCTGCTACAGGTGAAATAGCAGCATTTTGACGCATTGCAGGCGAAAAATAATTTTCGTAGAACAGCTTTTCTTCCAACGATACAAAGTCCCCTGGCCGAATGGTGGGTGTGTAGTTTATATCAGACCGGCTGTTGACGGTTACCACGTTATTGAACGAGATCCGGAGAGGTTGTTTCCAATTAGCCTTTTTAGTATTGAGCAGAATAATGCCATTAGCGGCCCTGGTACCATATATGGCTGTAGAGGCAGCATCTTTTGCAACAGTGATACTTTCTATGTCATCAGGGTTCAGCATATATAGGTCGCCGTAGAAAGGGAAATCGTCTACGAGTACCAGTGCCTGTGCATTGCTGATAAGCGTATTCCGCCCGCGTAGCGAGCCTATGTTAAGGTGTGGACCCGTGGTTGTTTTCAGTTCAGGCAGATAACCGCTTAAGTTATTGGCAAAACTTTCCTGCAGGTTAAAATAAGAAGGGGCTGCAGCCTGTTGTATATTTGCCTGCCTGAAAGAACCCGTTGCCTGCTCAACCGGAATATCCTGATAACCGGTACTGTATACAGCAACAAGGGGAAGTACATTAACGTCTTTTATTAGGTTGATATTAATGATGGGTTGGTCTTTAACCAGGTAACGTGTGGGTACATAACTGACATGGGTAACTAAAAGCGTATCGTGAGGTTCGACATCCTCCAACGAAAATCGTCCACTTGAATCGGTATGAACGCCTTTTCCGGTGCGGCAGTTGGTAACCGATGCTCCTGATATCCGGTTCTTGTTCATGTCCGTCACAACGCCTTCCCCCTTTTTTCTAACAATGCATAGCATGTTACTTATAATGTGAATGGTAACCGGAACCCTGGCGCATAATGCCTCAAACACCTGTTGCAAGGTGGCATCCTTAACATGAAGGCTCACTGACTCATTGGGAATCACATTGGCCCGGGCAACAAAAACATAGTCATATCGGTTGCAGATGTCCTTAATGATCTGGATGAACGGTACTTTGTTATACGAGAGGGTAAAGCGTTTGTCTTCCTGCCCGGGCTGGATGGATTGCGACAACCCTTGCAAACATGGAAGCAGGAAAAACAGCATTGTAATTATTCGGCGTGAATGCATGGTGTTAAAGCGACGATACGATCAGGGTGTCGCCTTCTAATCTGAGGTGTACCTGAATAAGTGACATAGTTTCGATTATCGCTTCAAGAGACATCGATCTGTCTAGTACTGCATATAAGTAAGTACATGGTTTTTTTCCCTCGTATTGGATCTTCACATTATACCAGCGCCCAATTTCTTCCATAATTTCATCGATAGAGCTGTTGTTGAAATGAAATATATCTTTTTTCCAGGCAATTACCTGGTTTAAGTCCAGGTGGTCGGGGCTTACAAACTTTCCATCTTTATAATTTACCTGCTGTCCGGCTTGTAACGTTGTTGACTTGCTGCTCCTATATACTTTAACGGATAAATGGCCTTCTATCAGCGTGGCTTTGATATGTTCGGTGCCTTCATATGCCCTGATATTAAAAGCGGTACCGGTGGCGATCGTATACACTTCGTTGTTTACATTAACGAAAAATGGTTTTACCCGGTCGGCATTTACTTTAAAAAACGCCTCGCCCTGCATGTAAACCCATCGCTCATTGGTAGAAAATTGAACAGGGAAATGCAATTGGCTTGAAGCATTTAATAAGATGATTGAACCATCTGCCAACGTAACCTGGTACCGCCTGCCTGATGGAACCGTTAATTTATGGGTATCCGGGATCGCAACCTGATATGGCTCCAGTAGCCGACACATTAAACTGGTATCTGTTTTCGTATAATGTATACCTTTTGCTGTAAAAGCGCCATTGGGTATATTATCGAGGTCAATGACACTCCCATTGCTTAAAATAAGTTCAGGCCCTTTTGCCCTGGCAATCCCTTGTGTGGGTTCTTTCAGTTTGTGCCCGGTAAAAAATAAATAGGCAAGGGCTAGTAAAATGCCGATCATGGCAGCTGCAGCCATCATGCTATAAAGATTCATTGGCGGCCTGCTGCTTGTGGCAAACTTCTTATTAATACTTTCCCAATCTGGGTACAGATCGAATTTGTCCCTGGGCGATGTTGCTTTGTGTTCAGCAAACATTTTTTCCTGTTCAGCCGGTGAGGCGTTCATAAACGATTCATACTTGTCTTCCATTTGCCGGGCTTTGCTGACTGATTCTTTGCATGGGTCTGTATGATTTTCAGATTTATCTCTTTTGGATGATTGTTTAAAAAGAATAAATTTCCAGGGCATAATGGTGTTTCGTTAGAATTTAAAAAACAGAGAAACATTGCCTGGAATCTCCTGGGGTGAATGGTTGGGATGTGCGCGAAAAAATTAAGGCAGCAAAGCAACGAAATTTGCAGGTAAAAAAAACACAAATACCGGGAATTTTATCTGATTAAAATCGCAGGTGCTTGTATGTATCATGTGATTGGTACATCTTTTAGTCTGATTGATTTTAAATTTTTAGTTGAATGTCTTCCTAAACTCAAGTGGCGAAACATGCGTCTTCTGCTTAAATAGTTTGTTGAATGATTGCGGGTATTCAAACCCCAGCTGATAGGCTACCTCTGCCACACTAAGGCTGGTATTGCCTAGTAATAATTTTGCCCGCTCAATAATTTTATGGTGTATCAGCTGCTGCGCATTTTGGCCGGTCTGGGTACGAAGCATATCGCTTAAATAGTGAGGCGATACATGTAACTGGCCGGCCAGGTATTGCACGGTTGGCAATCCGCTTGTAAGGGCCTGCTCATTGTTAAGGTAGGCATCCAGCACCTGTTCCAGTTTAGCAAGCAGGTCATTGTTCAACACCTTGCGGGTGGTAAACTGGCGCTTGTAATAGCGATTGCTGTAATTGAGCAGCAACTCGATCTGCGAAATGATCACATCCTGGCTGGAGCTGTCGATGCCTGATTGCAGTTCGTCTTCGATGGTCCGGAAAAGAGCAATGATCGTTGTTCGCTCTTTATCCGACAGGTGTAATGCTTCGTTGGCAGCATATGTAAAGAAATGATATTTTTCAATGGTTGTGGCCAGGGAATAACCACGCAAAAAACCGGGATGCACAAAAAGATTGAAACCTGCGTATTCATCTGCGTCAGGCGCTGTGGTGAGCAGCTGGCCGGGCGCTACAAACACCATTCCGCCTTCCTCAAAGTCATAATAGCTTTGGCCGTATTTTACCTTCCCACGCATGTCTTCTATAAATGACAGCTTGTAGAAGTTAAGTAAAAGTGTTTTGGGAAACTGATCTTTAACGATGCTTACGTTGCAGTTGTGCACCAGGCTAACCATTGGATGCAGGGGTTTCGGCAAACCCAGCAACCGGTGTAGTTCAGAAATGGAATTGATATGCTGAGGAACGGCGGCCATCTGCTTCATGTTTTAAATGTATGAAAATTGGTTTGCAAATATGGAGGCGATATGATGAATGCTATAGGTTGGCGTTGTAAAAATCCAGGACCCTGGCAACTGCGGGAGCTACATATTCCATTTTATCGTACAGGTCTACATGGGTAGCGCCGTCAATGATAAACAGTTCTTTAGGGCCTTTGGCGGTTTCTATAGCTTCCTGCGTCATCCATAATGTTTTTGTTTCCGAGCCTGCGATCATCAGCAGCGGGCGGGGAGCGATCAGACCGGCGAAACGGAAGGCGTCAAAACCGGCTGCAAGCTCCACGCTTTTCCAGGTGAATGTTTTTGCGGAACGGGGATGATAAGCTCTTTCGGTGCAATAATATTCCCAGCCTTCATATACGTGCTGGCCCAACTCTTTTGCCTGTTCGGCAGTGGCAGGGAATATGGGAAACTCACCAGGTTGTTTGCCTTTGCTTACTTCGATGCGGTCTGCTGCTGCATGGTCGAGCAGGGCCTGGATCACTGCAGGGCTTTGCTGGCCATCGCCGCCCTGTCTGAACTGGTGCCCAATGCAGGCTGCGCAAACGGTGGCCAGTGCTTTTATCCGGTGGTCGGTAGCGGTGGCGGCGACGCCATAACCGCCAGATGCACAAATGCCCAGCACACCGATCCTGTTGGCGTCTATTTCCTGCATGGAAGACAGGAAGGTAACGGCGGCTTTAATGTCCTCTGTCCTTTGCTCCGGGTCTTCGTAGTTACGGGGTAATCCTTCGCTTTCACCCTGGCAGGCGGCATCGAAGGCAAGTGCAACATAGCCTTTTGCTGCCAGCAACCCGGCGTACAATCCTGCTGCCTGTTCTTTTACTCCGGCGCCGGGATGGCCTACTACAATGGCCGGGCGCGGCTGTGTGGATGAATGAAAATCAGCTGGCAGGTATAACATCCCTGCAATATTGAGTCCGTTTGATTTGAACGTAACCGGATTGTTTACTACCTCTGTTTGATTTGTTATGGTCATAATGCCTGTTGTTTTATTATGACACAAATTTCAATCAGTGCCAGCTGGCGGGTGTTTTCAGAATACTGGTATTTGTATCCAAAATGAAGTAGGTGCTGTATTTTATCTGGCATAGCGCCAGACAAAATACCAGGTGAGCAACATTTGTATCAGGATAAACGTAGGTAAAAGGAACCGGTAATACTGCAAGGGATTTAACATGTCCCCGGAAGCAAACATGGCGGGCAGATCGGCAAGGTTGAAAATAATAATAACAGCCAGTAAACGCTTATTGCCCCTGAAGTACCACCAGCAGCCAATTCCATAAAACAGTTCCAGTATAAAATTCACCAATGGATATTTAATGATGCCCAATCCCCATACGGGATAATAGGCAAACGGCGAAAGGCGAATGTCATGCTCATGAAAAATAAGGTCTATTGCTATATGTGATAATACGCCGATGGCAAAGGCAATCGCCAGTTTTCGATTGCCATAACCTTTGGCAATGATGAGATAGGACATTGCTGCCAGCAACACCCCTGAAAAAATGGAATGGGAGTAGGGGAGAAAGTCCAGGTGCAGGTGGCCTGCCAACACTGTATAATGTTCAATACCCAGATAATTAAAAATAACCCAAAGGATCTCCACCAGCTGAACTGCTATCAGCAGCGGCCATAAAGGCAATTCCGGTTTGTTCTTTTTAATAAGTAAGGCGGTGGCCGCATGATTAATTGCATACATAGTGTGTCTGTTTTTGCAAAGCTCCTGCTTCCTGTCTTCGCAGGCTTGTACGAATTGGCTATTTTCGCGGGTATGAGCATGGACAAAAACTTCCCCCTGGTGCTTTTCTGGCCAGGTTACTTTATGTATGCCGGCCGGGGTGCAGATACCAAAGTGCATGCCCATCATGCCATACAAATTGCTATCGCGCTGGAATCGCCTATTGATGTGGTCTATAAATCAGGGCAGGGTTCCTATCAGGCAGTCATCATAAATTCTGATGTGGCACATGAATGCCGGACCCATGGCAGTTCCTTTGTGTTGATCAATATTGATCCGGAAACTGATATAGGGGCCGCCCTGAAAAAAGAATATCTGGGTAAAAGTGGAATTGCCGCATTGGCGTCGGTTGACGAATACCTCAGTCAATTAAAATCGTTGCTGGCGGGACATAATCCAACCGATGAAATTTATCAGTTGACAAATCATTTTCTCCATTCAATTGCTCATAAACATACACCCGAACCCTTAGACGAACGAATTGGGCAGGTGTTGGAATTGCTCAGACAGCCGGAGTTGGAAGTGGTTTCCGTAAAAGACCTGGCCGGGGCAGTTCATCTTTCACCAGGCAGACTGATCCATTTGTTTACACAACAGGTAGGGATACCTGTTCGCAAGTATATACTTTGGTCGAAATTGATGGCTTCTTTAAAAAGGCTTGACAGGCATGCAAATTTCACACATGTAGCGCTGGGTGGCGGGTTTGCGGATGCGCCGCACTTTAATCGCACGTTTAAAAGAATGTTTGGGTTAAGTCCGACCGCCCTGCTTAAGAGCGGCCGGTGATCCGGTTACTCATAAACATCTTCTATATATTCATTTTTTTTGTCGGTACGATCTACGAGTTGCGCCACAGCTGCTGCGGCTAAGCCACCCAGAAAGTATAATCCAATGGTCATGAACTTTGTGGCAACTGTTTTATTACTTGGTTCTGTTGGCAGTCCCATTGACTTGGGTAACACTACAGCAGAGATGCCAGCTGCCAGTCCTAATAAAGCGCCGCACAACCATACCTTTTTTCTACCACCCGCTGCTGCCATGCTAAAATAGGCGGTATCACAAAGAAGTTCACCACCTACGGCCCAGCGTTGCAGTTGACCGTCTGCCGGGACCTTTCTATGCATTTTTGTTAAACCTTTTCGCAACAGGTCCATATCAAGCAGGTCCATTCGGGGTGCAGTGGGGCTAATTCTTCTCATGGCTTCATGCAGGGACGCTACAGTAAGGGTACCAGCCAATCCTCCGGCCAACGCAGATGAAACTTTCATAGTAAATAATTATAGGTTATAAAATCGTATACATTACCTGAAAAAGTTATACCACGTTACCGGTCTGTAACAGGAAGCCTTGCAAATCAAACGGTTTGCGTATCAATGTCAACAGTTATAATCGCCGGGAGGGCTTTTTGCTGTTTATATTACCTGTTTCAGTTTTTCGAGTGCTGTAACCATTTCGGTGGCATTCAGCGAGGCGAATCCCATCCTTAGGCCATTTGCGGAGAAGGATTCGTTTTTGTAAAAATTGCCGTCGTCGATCAACAGCCCATTTTTTACTGCCCGTTCAGCCAGTTTACCCAGGTTTATTTTTTGATCGAATTGCGCCCATACGGCCAACCCGCCTTCCGGAATTTTAAACTTTATCGTGTTGGAGAAGTCCGCCTGCAGGATCTTACAAAACAGGTCCCGGCGTTCCTTGTAGATCTTAATGGTTTTCCGGAAATACCGTTCCATTTCCCCATTGTCGAACAACACGGCAAATGCTTCCTCCAGTACGGTGTCGCCCTGTTTGTCGATCAACTCCCGTAAGGAGGCGGCTGCATTTATAAACGGGGTATGACCGATCATAAAACCAATACGCAGCGCCGGCGCTACTGTTTTAGTAACTGAACCTATATAAATCACGTTCTGGTGGTGATCTATACTTGCCAGCGGCAGGTAAGGCTTGTTTTCGTAATGAAAATCGAAATCGTAATCATCTTCTATGATCGCAAACCGGTGTTCTTTTGCCAGTTTCAACAACTTCAGGCGGCGTTCCATACTCAGGGTAACCGTGGTGGGAAAATGGTGATGGGGGATCACATAAACCGCTTTTATACTTCTACGTCGTAATACTTTCTCCAGGTGGTCTATGTCCATACCATATTCATCGACGGGAATACGGATCAGTTTAGCATCCTGATGCAGGAACGTATTGTCTGAATGCAGGTAATTAGATACTCCTACGGCAATATTGTCTGCATTGTTCAGCAACAGTTGTGCGGCCAGGTAAATGCCCATCTGGCTTCCCTTGGTAATAAGTATGTTCTCAGGAGAAACGGTAATGCCCCGGGTGTGGTATAAATAGTGTGCAATGGAAGAACGTAAGTGTTCGGAGCCTTTGGCACTGCCATATTTTAAAAAGTTCCTGCCATACGATTTTCTGGAAATGCTGCGGTATTCCCGCATTAGTTCATCGATGGGTGTTAGCCGAACGTCCGGGAAGCCATCATCGATGGTGAGTTTAGCTGTTTGCAAATTCCTGCCGGGGGTGAACCCGGCGAATTTGTTTTTCCATTTAAAAGGATCCTGTTGCCGCGGTTCGCGTTGGGGTTCAGGCAATCTTCTTCTTGAAATGACGGGCAGTTTCGAAAGTACGAAGATGCCTTTCCGGGGCACAGAATCGGCCCAGCCCTGACTGATCAATTCTTCATAGGCCAGCTTTACTGTATTTCTATGAATGCCGATCAGTTCAGCCAGCACACGCGAACTGGGCAGGAGCGCGGAAGGCTGTAACGTGCCATTGGAGATAAGGGCAATAAAACTGTTACATACCTGTATATGCAGCGACAGCGGGGAGTTTCTGTCAAGCTGGATCAATGATTTATATGGTAACATCTGGGCTGTGGTTTATGTTAGAACTGGGCTACAAATATAGCCCAGTAACCGGATAGCTTTGTGAAAAATAAGAAAAGTGAAAAAGTTACTGGTCATCAACGCAAGCGCCCGGAAAGCGCATTCACACAGCAGAACGCTCACAGAAGTATTTACCAACTACTGGAGCAAAAAGCACCCTGATGCCGTGATCAATTTGCGGGAATTGGGCAATGCCAACGTGCCGCATGTAACGGAAGACTGGATCGCTGCCAATCTAAAACCGGTTGCAGCGCGAACTGACAGGGAAAAAGAGGTATTAGGGACCAGCGATACTTACATAGCTGAATTACGGGAGGCAGACATCATTGTATTGGGCACCCCCATGTATAACTGGTCTATTCCAAGTACGGTGAAGGCCTATATCGATCAGGTGATGCGACTCAACGAAACATTTAGAATAAATCCCTTCAATCCGGCAGAACCTTATGTTGGGTTGCTACAACATAAGTCCCTGGTGCTGTTGGTAGCAAGAGGCAGCCAGGGATATGAAACCGGTGAGCCTAATGCCCGGCTGAATTTTCAAACGACCTATCTGAAAACCGTGTTCAACATGATGGGCATCGATGATATCCATATGGTAGCAGTGGATGGTACATCACTGAATAAAGAAGTGCTGCTGGCAACCGTCGACCGGGCACACCAACAGGTACGATCCCTCATTGAAGATGTACTGAAGCCATGAAGAACGATAAATTAAAAGGCGTTGTATTAATTACGCTGGGCGCGGGTTGCTACGGCATGCTGGGCACTTATGTAAAACTTGCTTACCGGGCGGGGTTCAATACGGCAGAAGTCACCATCGCCCAGTTCAGCCTGGGTGTTGCGGGATTGTTTATCCTTACCCTGTTGCGGCGGCCACCAGCAACCCATACTGCCAGTGGGTCATTAAAAAGCAGGCTGCGGTTAACTCTTGCAGGTGCTTCACTCGGGCTCACGAGTATTTTTTATTATCTGTCGGTGAAGTACATCGCGGTAAGTGTAGCCATCGTATTGTTGACCCAGTCGGTATGGATGGGGGTGGTGATGGAAGCGATCATTCAAAAAAAGTTACCGGGTATGGTGAAAATGTTATCCGTATTGATCGTGATGATGGGCACCCTCCTGGCCACGAACGTACTCAACCAATCGATCTCCTTTAACTGGAAAGGCATAGTATTCGGGATCCTCGGGGCGCTTTGCTATACCGCAACAATGTATTCTACCAATAACCTGGAGGTAAGGCTGCCGCCACTGAAACGCAGTCTGTTTATGGTCCTGGGCGGGTTGGTTGTAATTCTCCTTGTTTTTCACAACGCAATAAACCCGGAATTTACCGGCAGTATATTTTACAGCTGGGGCCTGGTAGTAGCGCTTTTCGGGACCATTCTACCCCCATTATTGTTTACGCGTGGCATGCCGCTGACAGGGATAGGATTAGGCGCCATTCTGGCTTCTATTGAGATACCCATCGCTGTTATAATGGCCGGTGTACTGTTGGGGGAACAGGTATTCGTAAGCCAGTGGATGGGAGTGGCCCTTATTCTTGCCGCAGTTATCTGGATGAACATCCCCAAAAAAATAAAATAAAATCAACAGGATATGACAAGAATTAAAATCGATCAGGTAGAACCAGCGGGCTACAAAGCCATTCTCGGATTGGAAAAATTCATCGAGGGTTCACCACTGACCAAAGTACACAAGGATTTGATCAAGATCAGGGCCTCACAAATAAACGGCTGTGCATTTTGTATTGACATGCATACCAAAGAAGCCCGTAAAACAGGGGAGACCGAACAACGGATCTATGGGCTGAATGCCTGGCGCGATGCACCTTTTTATACAGCAGAAGAAAGGGCCATCCTGGCATTAACGGAAGAGGTTACCTTAATAAGCCTTAACCATGTAAGTGATGCTACTTATGAGCAGGCCGCCAAACTATTGGGGGAGACCTACCTGGCGCAGGTTATTCTTTCCATCATTACCATCAATGCCTGGAACCGGATCGGTATCACCACCCAATTAATGCCGGCTTAACGTTTTTCTGTTTCTATTGTTTAAAAGGCTGTCCCGATTCATGGGGGCGGCCTGTTTTATATAGTAAAAAATAAACTTTGCGTTCGGCTCTTCTTTATTTTTAATTGTATTTGCGACAAAAAAAAATGGAAACCGGTAAACAATTCCGGTCAGGCCCTGTTATTATCAGGAACAATCCTCATCTCTTTATGAAAAAAATCCTGATAGCCACCGATTATTCAGCGGAAGCTGAAAATGCGGCTGAATATGCTGCAGCGGTGGCAGCCGAACAAGGCCACGAACTGATCCTCTTTAACTACAGCGAAATTTCCATCCATCTTTTAAATGCCAGGGCTTCCAGTGATGATATCGACAGCGTGCTGGAATTATACCGGAAGAACCTCGACAAAGCCGCAGAATCGCTGAGCAAAAAGTTCAATGTAAACGTGAAGCCATATTTGGCTTCGGGTAATTTTTATGACAGCCTGGTAACCTGTATCAATCAGTACAAACCGGTAGTGGTGGTTATGGGTATGGCTAACAAATCTGTTGAACAGGACCTGCTGGGTAATACGACTACCTCCACCATTCACAAGCTGGAGTTCCCGTTGCTGGCTATACCTGTAAGCGCCAAATATCATCCCATTAAAAAGATCCTGTTTGCGTGCGACCTGGAAAAAGGCGTGGAAAACAAGGTACTGCAAAATGTACATGAAATAGCGGCTGCTTTTGGCGCCACCGTAGAAGTGTTTTATGTGAAAGATACGATCGAGGAATTACAGGCGGCCGAAGCAGATCATGAAGCTATAGATAAAAACCTGGCGGGCATCAATTACTACTACAAGAACGTGCAATCGCGCCAGATCATCAATGCCATCCAGGACGAGATAAAGGAAACAAATGCCGATCTGCTCATTATGTCGCCGTATAAATACGGTTTCTGGGATTCTATGGTACACCGTAGCAAAACCAGGATGATGGCTTCCGGCAACAACGTACCGTTGTTGTCATTACCTTCTTGATTTGCGTTTGTTTTTTTATAGGTTCAAAGGCCTGACGTAAGTCGGGCCTTTGTTGTATCTTTAAACAAATGACAACGTTTAGCTTCAATCCGGTTACGCCACACCCGCTATTAAGCCCGTATGTGGCGAAAATGTGGGTGTTTGAAAGCTCAGGACGTTTGCCCGTGCTGGATAGAAAGCTGATTGTTCCCAATGCCAATTTCAAACTCGCCTTTACCAGCCGGAACGGCCTCGTAGCCCGGGTGGAAGACAAGACCTTCATCCAAAAAGAAAATGAGTTGTCCTTTACCGGTCTTGTTGATTCGGCTGTTATGCTGGACCCCAAAGAAGATACGCAAACAGACACCATCGTGGTTGAATTCAATCCCCTCGGCGCGTATCGTTTATTTCAGTTACCGTATGGCGAAGTCAAAAATCAGATTATAGGAATGGCCGATCTGATGGGCAGTCAGATAGAACAACTACAAACGAAACTGGGCGAGGCGGGCTCCGTAACGCTGAAACTGCAATTGTTGCAGGATTTCCTGATCAAACGACTGGAAAACGCAACGTCCGACCTGATCTATGATTTTTGTATCAATCGTATTTTCGAAGCCAAAGGATTGATCAGCGTGGCGCAGCTGGAAAAAGAAACCGGCTACAGTTCACGCTGGTTACATAAAAAGTTTACCGAACATTTGGGAACCGGCCCCAAGAACCTGGCTGAAATCATCCGGTTCAAACAGTTTTACCAGGCTTATTCAACCGGCGCCGACCTGCATCATTTAAAAGAATACATCTACGAATATTACTACGACCAGTCCCATTTCCTCCGGGCCTTTAAACGATTCACCGGTTCCACCCCAACCGATCTCCAAAACAGCCTCAATGAGCTCGCTACCAAACATTATACGAGCTGAGTTCCGATTCGTACAATACTTCCGTTAACCGCCGCCCTAGCTTTGCTCTTATAAAAGCAAATACAATGGCAAACGATTTTAACAGCAGTTTTTCTGCACCTATCAGCGCATCGGAAGCTATCAAAAAGATCAGCAATATAACCGGGTGGTGGGGCGTGAACCTTACCGGTAATTCCGAAAAGCAAAACGACACCTTTCAGATAACAATGGGTAATGATGCTTTCTTCGACTGTACCGTAACAGAACTGGTACCTGGTAAACGCGTGGTTTGGTCTGTTTCAGATTGTTTTATGCCCTGGTTTACCAACAAAAAAGAATGGAGCAACACCCGGCTGATCTTTGACCTGCATGAAAACAATGGTAATACAGAGCTGCAATTCACGCATGAAGGCCTTACGCCCGATATAGAGTGTTACAAGGATTGTGAGCAGGGCTGGACGCACTGGATAAAAACAAGCCTGCAGGCTTATCTCACAACCGGACAAGGAGTATTTAGAAAGCCAACGAAGTAATGGGCAGGGCAGAAGGCAGAGGGCAGAAGGCAGAAAGAAAGGCAGTGGGCAGTGGGCAGTAGGCAGTAGGCAGAGATGAAAGGTAATGGGAAAAGAGCAGAAAGCAGAGGGCAGAGATGAAAGGCAATAGGAAATGGAATACAGCTTCCGGGTAATACACGGGCTTTAAGTTGAAAGTTTAAAGTTTAAGGTTGAAAGTTAAAGGCAAAAACAGGTTGACGGTTTAAAATTGAATAAAAGCAAAACGCTGAATTTCTCTAAAGAGCATTCAGCGTTTTGTTTTGCTGTATTTGGTTTCACCTTTAGTTAGGCGTCAAGCTATATCCTATAGCCTATAGCCTATAGCCTATTGCCTACTGCCTTTCTTTCTGCCCTCTGCCTTCTGCCCTCTGCCTTCTGCCCTCTGCCCTTCATTTATGCAATATTTTTGCAATCGGTTGCTAAAGTTGCAGTCAATACAAATAGTCATGAAAAAAGACAATATTAACCTTACTATACAGTTAAATAGAAAATTGCGAACGATTGCCGATTGAACCAACTGCCAGGATCAGGATAGGCAGGTTGAAATTTTTGATTAAAAAAATGTAATCGGTTTCATTTCTTTGGTTTTTTTCCTATTTTCGTTTTGCCGGGCGCTCCCTATTGCCCTGCCTAACGCTTGAAACCGACTTAAAAATTGCCATATGCTACACACTAATTGCCTTCTTCACAACCAGTTTATCTATAATATTTTCTTCGTATGTCAGGTGCCGGGATAGTTTGCTGAAAACTTTCCTGCTTCCTGTCTGCTGTTTTCAATGACCTATGGCCCGTTGCCATACCAGGTGCACTGCTGTTTAAAACAGCAGCCGGGATGCTATTTGCCGCGCTACAGCCATTATAACAACAATTAAAAATTGTCTATAACCAAAACGATTACTATGAATAAAATTGACCTTCCCAAAAAGATCAGTCCGCAAAGGCTGCTGTGGGAAAAAGTGCTTGCCATGACGTTGCTGGTTTTGCTATGTTGTTTCGCAGGTGCGCCAACGTTTGCTCAAACTACAACTGTCAGGGGTAAAATAACCGACCACGGCGGCCAGCCGGTGGCGGGCGCTTCTGTAACAGTAAAAGGTGGCGGTGCCGGAACCAATACAGGCGCCGATGGCAGTTTTGCCATTCAGGCTTCAAAGGGAGCCATACTGGTTGTTACCAGCGTTACGTTTGTTACAAAAGAAGTTACCGTTGGCGATGGCAACGAAATTTTAAATATACAACTGATACCGGCTTCAACCGATTTGGGTGAAGTAATAGTGGTAGGGTATGGTACACAACGCAAAGAAGCCGTTACCGGCTCCGTTGCCTCTATAGGCGGCGAAAAAATGCGGGAAGTGCCATCACCCAATATCTCACAGGCCCTGCAAGGTCGTTTACCCGGGGTAGATATCGCTCAGACTTCTACCAGACCCGGTTCCACCATGCAGATCCGTATTCGTGGTACCAGGTCACTGAGTGCCGACAACAACCCATTGATCGTACTGGATGGAATTCCTTTTATCGGTTCTCTGGCCGACATCAACCCCAATGATATCAAAAGCATCGATGTGCTGAAAGATGCTTCGGCAACCGCTATCTACGGTTCCCGTGGTGCCAATGGCGTTATACTGGTTACCACTGAAAAAGGCGCCAAGAACAGAAAACCGCGTATCAACTACAGCGGTTATGTGGGCGCACAAAAAGTATTTGCCAAATACCCCATGATGAACGGGCCACAGTTTGTAGCCCTGCGTAAAGCAGCTGGCCAGTACCAGAACGGACAGGATGAAGCTGACGACGTAAATACCGACTGGCAGGACCTGTTCTATCAAACCGGTATTGTAACCGATCATAATATCAGTCTTTCAGGTGGTACAGAAACCGGCAGTTACAATTTTGGCGGTGGTTATTATAATAACCAGGGTGTAATACCCACGCAACAATATAAGCGGTATGCATTGCGCGGATCAATAGATCAGGGCGTAGGAAAGAATTTCCGGTTCGGCTTTACTACCAATACCAACTACAACCAAACCGAAGGCGGACAGGTAGGCTTATATAATACATTAAGCATGACGCCTATTTCTTCTCCATACAATGCAGACGGCTCGTTGAGAAGAGGCATCCGCATGATTGCCGACAACCAGTACGTTTATACGAAAGATGTAGTGGAGAACCTGCGTAACAATGATCAGTGGGTGTCTGAAAAACGTGGTTTTGCTTCTTACAATGCGCTGTATGGTGAAGTAAGGATACCGGGTATTACCGGCCTGAAGTACCGGGCGAACCTGGGGCTTGATTATATACAGGCGGATAGTGGTTCCTATACCGGGGCAGGCGTAGGTGATGCGCTCAATCCAAACACGGCCTCTTCTGCATCTGTTGATAACAAAAAAACGCTTCACTGGACGCTGGAAAACCTGCTTACCTATGATCGCACTTTTGGAAAACATGCCTTCAATGTAGTGGCCCTGTATTCTGTAGAACAAAGTAAATACAACCGCTCTAACATGGCAGGCCGCGATATCCTGTCCGATGACTTTCAGTTTTATAACATTGGCCAGTCAACCGGACTGATCACCGTAGACCCTGCCAACCAGGACTACCAGTTATGGGGGCTTAAATCGGCCATGGGACGTGTAATGTATTCTTACGATAACAAGTACATGATCTCTGCTACGGTGCGTAGCGATGCGTCGTCGAGGCTGGCGCCAGGTCATAAATGGCATACCTATCCGGCCGTGTCTGTGGGTTGGAACCTGGTCAACGAATCATTTATCCAGGACCTCGATTTCTTCAACAGCCTGAAACTGCGGGCTGGTTTTGGACAAACCTCCAACCAGGCCATTGCGCCCTATGCCACACTGGGTAAACTGGATACAAGACCTTACAATTTCGGAAGCAGTTCCTATTCAACCGGGTTGTATTTATCGCAATTGCTTAATCCCAACCTTGGCTGGGAGTATTCCAAAACAACCAATATTGGTCTTGATTTCAGCATCTTGAAAAACCGCTTGTCCGGTACCATTGAATATTATATTACCAAAACAGAAGACATCCTGCTTGGTCTTGACCTGCCGCCAACATCAGGCGTGACCGGTTTTACCACCAACATTGGATCAACGGAGAACAAGGGTTTTGAATTGGGATTGAATGGAACGATTCTCGACAATGTAAATGGTTTTACCTGGGATGCAGGGGTTAATTTCTATATGAACAAGAACAAACTGACAGGTCTTGCTTCCGGACAAACCCGGGACGAAGCAAACTGGTGGTTTGTAGGCCATAACATCAATGCCATTTATGATTACGAACGCGTAGGCCTGTGGCAGAAAGACGATGCTTATTTAAATACATTGGAGCCTGGTGGCAACATCGGGATGATCAAAGTAAAATACACCGGTGGTTATAAATCGGATGGTACACCGGAACGCGCTATTGGTCCGGCCGACAGACAGATCATCGACGTAGACCCTGACTGGCAGGGCGGTTTCAATACCCGTTTAGCCTATAAAGGTTTTGATTTGAGTGTGGTAGGTTTTTACCGTCATGGCGGTATTCTCTACAGCACCATTCATGGTGCCAGCGGTTATTTGAATTTGTTGAGCGGCCGTCGTAATAATATCGATGTAGATTACTGGACACCCGAAAACACCAATGCAAAATATCCCAAACCCGGTGGTATCGTGAGCAGTGATAACCCAAAATATGGCACTACGCTCAGTTACTTCGATGGTTCGTTTATGAAGATCCGCACCATTACCCTGGGCTACGATTTCAACCATAGCCTGTTTAAAAGATCCAATATAAAACTGCGGATGTACGCTACCGTACAAAATCCATTTGTCATGTTCTCAGCATTCCATAAAGAATCGGGTCTGGATCCGGAGACCAACTCGTATGGTAATGAGAATGTGTCTTCAGCCGGTGCTATCAGTTCCAATAACAACCTGTTGAGACGCATTCTTACTGTTGGTTACAATACACCATCTACCCGTAACTATATTTTGGGTGCTAATTTGACCTTTTAAATTATTTAGAATATGAAACAGCTGCTTATAAAATCAATTACGCTTTCGGCATGTGCCATGCTGTTATTTTCGAGGTGTAAAAAAGTGCTGGAGGAAGAGCCGCGTAGTTTTTATACCCCCGATTTCTTTAAAACAGAAAAAGGTATCCTGGGCGGTATTACCTCCCAATATGCCCACCTGCGTTATATATTCGGACAACCCTATTTTTATAATTCATTGGAAACCGGTACCGACGAATATACCTATGCCCAGAGTGCTGACCAGAACTTTAAAGACGTTGACCTGAGCGGGGTAGGTAGTTTAACGCCAACCAGCAGCCGGTCGGATGTATTATGGGGACCAGCATTCTCCAACATCAATACCGCCAGTGGTATTATCGAAAATGCAGGTTTTGTAAGTACCATAACGCCTGCGGTGATCGCAGAGGCCAGGTTCTTCCGGGCTTTCGACTATTTTTACCTGGTGCAAACATTTGGCGGTGTGCCGCTTGATCTGGGTGCCGGTGAGTTGAAATTCAATTCAACCCCATATCGCAAATCTGTGCGCAACACGGTTCCTGAAGTATATACCAAAGCGATCTTCCCCGACCTGTTGCAGGCCATCAATGATTTGCCCGATGCGCCAAGAGTGACCGGTGGCGTGACCAAAACAGTGGCCCGGTTGTACCTGTCAAAAGCGTATTTAACCTATGCCTGGTGGCTACAAAACCCCAACAACATTCCAACGTATCCGGCAGCAAACAGAACCGATCCGGACAGCCACGATGCACAATATTATTTTCAGAAAGCCTATGATATAGCGGTGCAAGGGATTAACAGTCCCGGTACCTATGGGCTTGAGAGTACGTTTTATGACCTGCACGTAGGGGGCAATGACCGCAATAAAGAAATGTTGCTGTATGCCGACCATACACAGGAAAATGAATTTTATAACGGCTCCTGTTTGAGTTGCTTCGATACAGAATCGGGCAATGGAAAAAACGCAGCCGTTTGGATGGTGACTTTCAACTATACCGTTATAAGAAGCTCTGGTGATGCAAACGGTAACGGTGCAGCAATAAGTTCCGTACAACGTGAAGCCGCCCAGCCTTTAGGCCGCCCGTATATTCGGATGGCCCCGACTGTTGGCGCTATTACCAAAACGTTTGCCGACAAAACCCTGGATGCCCGTTACGATGGTGCCTTTGCTGCCGTGTACAGAGGCAACTGGCCTAAAGGTGGCATCGCCAATGCGACCCTGTACAATGCCAATGAGATGGCCGTTACACCGGGACAACCCGTTCTTACCTTCCTGGATGATGAGACGCTGGCGTCCAATATTACGTATCCGCCGGCTAATTCAGCAAGCAAAGGTGCATCGTTCGATGGTAGAAGCTCTAATGCTGTAGGTGCAGGCGTATTGCCGAACCGGGCAGATTTTGTGATCTCACCCCGGGCCATCAGCCGGATCGTTTATCCTGGTTTATGGAAACTGGGGGTTTACAGAACTGACAATGCCGGTGGTCTTGGCCAGCCTAATGCAACCAGTACCCGTCCGTTCAAGATCGCTAAGTTTTCCGAGTTCTATTTTATAGCTGCTGAAGCTGCCGTAAAAGGTGCTACGCCGGCAGCTGGTAAAACTGCCCGCGAACTGATCAATGTAATTCGTGCAAGAGCAGGTAAATGGAAATTCAGCAACAGGGACAACGTTGCATTCCTTGCCGATAACAGTGTAGCAATGACTACTGCTACTCCTGCTAACATAGATATTAATTATATCCTGGAAGAACGTTCACGTGAATATTTCGGCGAAGGATTACGCTGGTTCGACCTGGTGCGTACCCAAACATGGAAGGACATTGGCGGCACTTATGAAATTGCAGGTACTGCTTATAGCAACCACACTGCACAAACCGTAACCCGTACCATTGAGCCTAAGTATTATCTGCGGCCGATACCGCAGGCACAAATAGATGGTATGGAAATGACAGCCGATGAAAAAGCTGCTTATCAAAATCCGGGTTATCAGTAGATAGTATACAGCATAGTTTGAGTAAGAGGCTGTTCGCATTGGCGGATAGCCTCTTCTTTTTTGAAGTAAGAGGTAAGAAGTAAGAGGTAAGAGGTAAGAGGTAAGAAGTAAGAGGTAAGAGAAATGATTTGAAATTCGTGAGCTTTCTACTGCCTACTGCCTACTGCCTTTCAAAGAAGAAGCCCTTATGATCAAATTAGCCCGTAACGTAATAGAATTAGTACTAAAAAGATTACTCACGCCTTTGAGGTGATTGATGAGGTTGTTTACGGCGATGTCGCCCATGGTTTCGCCTGAATAGTCAACCGTGGTGAGATTAGGTTCTATGACTTTACTGATAGGGTCGTTGTTAAAACCGGCAAACGCTATATCATCGGGGATGTGGAAGCCGGCTGCCTTCAGGGCCATCATACAATAAACGGCAGAGGTGTCATTGGCTGAGAACACGGCATCGGGCCGTTTGGAAGCCGGCATATCGAGAATGTGGCTGGCCGCTGCGGTACCGTCTTCTTCAGACAACGCACTTACCCAATGCCATTTTTCCTGAAAGGGGAGGTCATGGTCTTTAAGCGCCTGGCGGTAGCCGTCGAAACGGTCTTTATACACGTTTCTGAGCACGTTGCCACCGAGGTGCATGATGCGGCGGCAGCCCTGTTCTATGAGGTGGCTGGTGACCTTATAAGCGGCGTCGTAATTGTTGATGACAACCGAAATGCTGGACGCATGGGGGTGAACGCGGTCGAAGAACACCACCGGGATGTTACGCTTGAAAAAAGGCTCCAGGTGATCGAGGGTGCGGGTATCGTAGGAAAGCGAGATCAGCAGCCCGTCTACCCGCTTGTTGAACATGGTGTCGGCGTTCAGTTTTTCGTTTTGGGCCTCTTCCAGCGATTGCGCAATGATGAGGTTGTACCCGTGTTTATTGGCCGCTTTTTCCATGCCGGCCAGTACCGACGACATAAAATGGCTGTTGAGCCGGGGTACCAGCACCCCCAGCGTATGCGTGCTTTTGCTGCGCAGGCTGCTGGCAAATGTGTTGGACTGATAACCCAGCTTGAGTGCCGCCTCCGCAATTCTTTTTCTGGTATTCTTGCTCACAGCAGGGTTGTTGTTCAGCCCTCTGCTCACTGTCGCTGCAGAAATGTTGAGGTGCTTGGCGATGTCGTATATCGTTACTTCCCGGTTTTCAGCCATTGTAACAGGATGATGTTTATCAAAGAAAACGAGCTTTTTTTGAATAAAAAAATGGAATCTGGACGAGCGTTCCGGCCCCCATACTACAAAGTTGACACAAAAAGCTACAAAATTGTACCAACAGCAGCTGTTCTCAACGATATTTTGTTCCTAAACGATGAAGCCGGATATATGAACAAAAAACACTTATACCAAAACCCTATAAATTCCGAGATTGTTATCTTTGGCATTTCCGAAAAATTCGGTTATTTCCTTAAGCTTATCTAAAAGGCTTTCTTCATCAGTTGGCATCCATGTATATCCTCTGGGGTAGATCTTTTTTTCATTAAAGAAGTCAGCATTGTATCTTTTTCTCAATTCGTCATAATTTAAACCGTTCAGGGCTTCTGTTATTTCTTTTACCTCATCAGCGTAATAAAAAGTAGCCTTGCCCCAACCTATTTCCCCGATATCGAGTCTTTTTCCCGTTAAGAAATTCAAGGGAAAAGCTCCCAGACCCCATTCAGTCTCCAGCGTGAGTAAATAATGTAATGACTGAAACATTCCTTCAATATAAAAGATGTCCGGTTTGATTTTTGGTAACCAACCGGAAATGCTTTGTTTATGGGGCTCCTCCAAATCGTCTAATTGCTCCGGGTCTAAAATTTGTCCATAATGTAACATTTCAAGCCTTAATGGTTCTTCCACAATATCCCTTATGTCTGAATCCGAAATAGTGTATAGTTCCAGGTTCATGCTCATCTGTCTGTAAATTTAGGTTGTTACGGGCGAAGATAAATGTAATATACAAACGTTGAAAGACACAAAAAAGGTTCACTGATCAGTGAACCTTTAGGCTTTTAGTGTGGAGTCTGCTGAATCATTTCCCCTGCATGCTATCGGCCAGGATTTTCATAAAGAAACCCCCAACAACACTTCTGGCCTTAAAGTTTTCCCGAATGCCCGTAATGGCATCGTAGAAATCATTTAGGGGAACGCGTGATTCAGTTTCAAGTGCATGGTGGTAAACAGGTGTGATCAGTTTTTCAAATTGATCCTGCTGCGGCGCAAAAGTGGCCGTCCACAGAATCCAGTCGTTTTTGGTGTAGGTTTTCCGGCTATCCAGTGGCAAACCAAATTTCTGCTGTTTTGTAAGATAATACTGGGTTTCCGTGTCATATACCTTCTGTGGGAAAAGATGAAGGTTTAGCACTTTATCCCATATCAGATTGTATTTCTGGCTCCAGGTTTCTTTGTTATCAAAGGTGAGGCTGTAGTGATCACCGGCATCTGCCATTGTTATCCATTGGGGAACCATGCTTTCAGCAATTGCGCGGTATTTCTTTGCAGTACCGGTTTCGCCTAATTGCTCTGCCAGCTGCGCATAACAGGCGATGGCAACGATTGCCTTTACCGATAAGTTTGCGTTCCGTGCCAGGTGACCGGCAAAATCATCTGTACAAAGTTGCGTTTTGGGATCAAGCCCTTCTTTTGTCAGGTAGTCGACCCAGTTGGTCAGGGTTTTCCAGTGCAGCTTTGCGTAATTGGCATTTCCCTGCACTTTAGCTATGGCAGCTGTCAATATGATCATATTGCCTGATTCTTCTACCGGCATCGGCTCGCCGTACGTTTGACCGTTTGCTATAGGATAGGTGCCCAGGTCATGGGCAGCCCAGGGATGGTTGTACTTACCGGTTTCACTGAAATGGAAAATACCGTTAAGCATTCCCTGAACCAGATCGGGGTTATAAAGCAGGTATAACGGGGCCGATGGATAAGTAACATCTACCGTGTTGATGAAGCCGCCGCTGTTGTTCTCTTTGGAAAGCCACAGAATTTCTCCTTCGGGACTTTTTACCAGCGTATGCGCTGCGATGCTTTGACGATAAGCCAGCTCACAAAGGTGAGCATACCTGTCGCCACCAGCTTTGGTGGCCTTGTTGTTCAGCTCCTTGTTAAAGGCTGTACATTGCTCCATAACTGTCTTATATTCTTTCGCCGCAGCAGTCAGCTGACCTTCTATTGTTTGTCTGCCATCATTATTCCACCAGGGGCGCAGGTTCGTATTGAAATATTGGATGGAATACAACTCGTCATAACCGAGCAGCACGTGTCGCTCAACAGGGTCTTTGCCTACAGCGCTGATGGGAATTATGGTGTTCAGCGATAGCGATTTTCCGGTAGCAGCGGTTGACGCTACAGCTCCGTTATCGAAGGCCCGGGCGGCGTCTGCGCTTTTAGTGATAAACTGCCGGGCGCCGAACGACTGGGGTACGGCTACATAAAAATACCCCCAATCGATTCGCATATCATCCGATTTCTTTTGCAGTACAGGTTGTTCCAGGGTGCCGGTCTTTAAAATGGACAAGCCGCCGGCAGTATATTTCCGGGTAGACACTTGCTGCGCCGGTTGGTACACGGCGATGTCTGAGGACGCGCCCAGGAAGATGGTGGCGTTGTGTTTCTTTTCATCATTGGCCTTTATGGCATAGGTAATATACGAAACAGGCCGCGCGAGCAACTTCCTGTCATTCAGCAGCAGGGGAGAGGTAAAGGTCAGTTTCAAATCAATATTGCCACAGGTAAAATCGTAGCTGGTTTGGGTGGCAGTGATGGCAACCTGCTTCTGTTCGGCTAAAGCAATGTTGTCTGAATTGTCTTTGGCTTTATCCACCAGTCCAAAGTCCAGGAATCTGCCGCCGGCCGTATTTTCCAAATGGATGGCAATAACATTCCGGCCGGTTATAAGATCAGCTTTATTTATGGGATGAAATCGGAAGGAGTTCGTCCAGCCCAGTTTGTTATATACTTTTTTCCCGTTCAAAAAGACTTCGATATTGTCGTCGTGGTTCAATTTCAGGAAAAGCTCATTGATGCCGGAGAGGTTTGTTATAGTAAAAGACCTTCTTACCCAGATGTGGTTGGATCTCCAACTGGTTTTTGCGGTCTTTTCGTTGTCGCCAATGGGCGCCTGGCCAGATTTCCAGTCAGCATCGTTGAAGTTTGCCGACGTCCAGTCGCCTTGTGGCTGCGCTTCGGAATAGCGAACGGTATATCCTGCTTCATCTGTAGCGCTAACGACGGTTTTATAATTGGGCTTATCCCTGCCCATGAACCGGAAAATACGACCGTCTACCTTGATCAATCCTAATAAGGAATTGTCGGCGCCAGTCCAATGTTGGGTGGTGGAGGCATTCAATTGATCGGTAGTTGACCAGATGCTAAAGTAGGTATTGTGCGTAATGAGCGGATAAGCGGGGGCTTGTCTCTCCTGGGCACAGATCCGGATGGTTGTAAATATTGCTACACTGGCAGCAAATGTTTTAAGAATGGCAAATCTCGTCATGTAAATATCATTGTTCAATGAAAAAGTAAAGTAAAATAAATAGCAATTCTCTGATAGCGCATTTTGTTTCAATCTTTGTACGATTTGTTCCAAAATGATCAAATATATCCGGCCATGTTTTTCTGGTTGCGGAGAAAGTTGAAATAATTACCTTTTTTTTCATTAGGGGTGTAACAAAAAGCATCCAGCAGCTACTTATTAGTGAAAGAAAAACAATTCTAAAACTTTACTCTATGGAACAGGATTACAGCAGCCACTATAATGAAAATGACTTTTGGGCAAAAGTGAAAAAGCACGCTAAAAAAGCCGGCGCCAAAGTGTTGCAGCCTGCCTTTGAGCTGTACTATGCTTTCAAGGCAGAAGAAACGCCAACTTGGGCAAAGGGAGTTGCGATTGCCGCCCTGGGTTATTTTATTCTCCCAATCGATGCCGTACCGGATTTTATTCCCGGTGCCGGATTGCTCGATGACGTGGCAACAATGGCTGTAGCTATTACTTCAATAGGGCGCTATGTTACCAATGATATCAGGAAAAAAGCAGAAGAGTCGGCACGTAAGTTTTTAGGGTAAACCTGAAATGACCTGCTGCCCGCAGAAATATTGAAACGCCTTCAACTATTAGCATCCGGTTGACCGAAATCAATTTTATTGTTCTTCATGCTGGTAATGAAAGTAAGCTTATAAAAAAATGCTAACTTGATGGCATAGGATAAGGTTTAATGGTTTAATGGTATTTGATTAGTTTAGCAGCCTCCCAGGGGGAGGCTTTTTTTTTGCCCAGTCCTCCAATGAGCTTGATTTTTAGCATTTCACAATACCAAAGACTTAATACTACATTATTCTCTTCTTCTGTTTTATTTTTGGGCTATCATTAAAAAATTTAGTATTTTAAATAACTATAACTCCTGTACATTCTCCTAAGGGAGTAACAGAATCTTCATTCAAAACGCCTGTTTAACGCCCCCCCCTTATAGCGATATGCCCTCTCTTTGCTTCGTCGATGCCTCCTCGTTGCCATCTCTTTGAATTCACCCTGATGCCTCTCTTGCTTTTCTGCGCCCGAGAAAGCAATGAGGTAAGATAAACCGTGAAAACACCTTTTTCTATTTCTTCTTACGGCGGTATTAAGCGCTAAAGAAAAATACTTAGTGCTGAACTTTATTTTGAAACGTTATAGTACTTCTTGTGATTTCGATTGTTTTAACTAGATAGAACAGTGTCAGTTTACCGTTAGAAGATTATCACTAACCTACTTCAGCGGCATCATCGATAATCCCGTCCCCATGTTACCGGTACCTATTGTCCTTATACATACCTGATTGAAGCATTCCTGCTGTACGGAATTGCTACAAAAGGAGTAATTCACCTAAACGTTTGCTTGTATGAAAAGTTGCCTGCTTTTTATAGGGACGTTATTGTATGTTGGTATACTGAAGATTAATGGCCAGGTTGTAGCCTTAAACAAAGTTGACAGTATTGCCACACTGCCTGATTCCTATATTACCCGAATTGAAAAAAAATATACAGACCTCGATCAAAAGCTCACCGGGCAAACGGAAAAATATCTTAGCCGCCTGGAAAAAGCCGAACAAAAAATCCAGCGTAAACTGAATAAGGTACAAGGCAACGTCATGCGACCGTTGCAAAAGACACAAGGCTTCTATAGTCAACTTATGGCTAAAGTGCAAAGTGTATCCACTACAGATTTTCCAACTCCAAAGGGCATGTACCTGCCATTGGTAGATTCTGTAAATGGAAGCCTTGCCTTTTTATCCCAACAACAGACTTTGCTCAATGGATCTACACAGGTAAATGAAAAAATTTCCGCCAGTATAGGCGCACTGAAACAGTTACAAGCCCGGTTGCAGGTTTCAGACGAAGTGAAAAGTTTTATCGCGCAACGGAAGGAACAAATGCGCTTATCCTTAGATCAGTTACAAAACACGGCAGGAAAGTTTACCAAACTCCCCGCCGGCCTTACTAAAGATTGGAAAGACTTTCAACAAAAGGCCTACTATTATAATGCACAAGTAGCCGAATACAAGGCACTGCTAAATACCCCAGACCGGCTTATTGAAAAAGGGCTTGGTTTACTCAGAAAGCTGCCAGCCTTTCAGCAGTTTATGAAGACGCATGGAGAGCTTGCCGGATTGTTTACCATTCCGGCGGATTATGGTGCTCCTGGTAATATTGGCGGTCTTCAAACCCGTGCGGGAACCCAACAATTGATCCAGTCCCAGTTATCGGCAGCGGGACCGAATTCAACGCAGATCCTTCAACAAAATTTACAGGCAGCCCAGGTGAAGCTTTCCTCATTCAAAGACAAACTGCAAAAGCTGGGTACCAACAGCGCCGACATGGAATTGCCTGATTTCAAACCTAACGGACAAAAGACAAAGGCATTTTGGAAGCGATTTGAATATGGTACCAATCTGCAAACGGCAAAAAACAATTTCTTTCCAATTACTACTGATGTTGGTTTGTCTGTAGGGTATAAGCTCAACGACAAAAGCACCATAGGTATTGGTGCCAGCTATAAAATGGGGTGGGGGAAGGATATCAAACATATCCATATCACCAACCAGGGAATCGGCTTTCGATCGTTCATTGACGTAAAACTGAAAGGCAGCTTTTATGCCAGCGGAGGTTTGGAATACAATTACCAACCTTTACATAACGACAGTACTATTTCCATTCATACAGATGCATTTTATAATTGGCAAAAAAGCGGCCTGGTAGGTATTTCAAAAATGGTATCCATTAAAAGCCGGTTTTTCAAAAAGACAAAGCTGCAATTGTTATTTGACTTTCTAAGTTATCAGGCCGTGCCGAGGACCCAGCCCATTAAGTTTCGTGTAGGTTATAATATAAAGTAACAACCGCTCCTATACACCAGCGACAATACACTATATGCGAATACTGCTTTTAACCATTCTACTTGTAGCTATCTCCGCTGCCCGTGCCCAGGATACAACCAGCAACATGGGCAATGTGATGATCGCGTCTCCAACGGCCGCTTCCCTGGGGAAGTTTGCCGATGTGCCGGTCAGTTATCATACCGGGACACCGAATATTTCTATTCCGGTCCATCAGATCAGATCCGGCCCACTACAACTACCCATAACCCTCAGTTACCATGCTGGCGGGGTTAAAGTTCAGGAAAATTCATCCTGGGTGGGCGCTGGCTGGGCATTAAATGCCGGTGGGGTAATCACCCGCACGGTACGCGGAGCACCTGATGACCGGGGTATTGCAATCAGTAATAGCTGTACAAACGGGTATTACAGCGATTATGGCTACCATAACTACTTATGGCGTTATTCGCCTGGAAGCTTCGGAGTTACTTCCGATGGTTACATAGCCGATGACAACCAGTTTTTGGCGGGCAGAAAAGACGGAGAACCGGATTTGTATTTTTTTAATTTCGGGAGCTACACAGGCAAGTTTTATTTTAATGATGATCGCATACCTGTTCTTGTGCCGGGAGCCGATTTTAAAATTCAGCCCGACTTTGCGGTGGGCACAGGTTTTAGTGGTTTTATCATCACTACACCGGATGGTATTAAATACTATTTTGGCAAAACAGGTAATCATGGACCAGTAGATCCCATCGAGATTACCGTTAGCGGCACCTTGCAGTATAACTATGCCAGTGCCAACGCAGCGGTAAGCTCCTGGTTTTTGAATAAAATGGTGACTGCCGATGCTACCGACTCGATCACCTTCGAATACGCATCTGAATCATATAGCTATCATACACTTTCTACCTTTCCAATAGCCAGCACCCTCGTCAGTTATTTTGGCGGCCCGTCAAATATTGAATATAGTTTGGTGAAGAACTTTGTTAACGGGGTGCGTCTATCAAAAATTTCGTATGTCGGAGGTAGTCTTTTGTTTACTCCGGCTACTTCTGCCAGATTAGACCTTTCCGGTGGCTTTTTGACTGACGGATCGCTCTATGATGCAGCCAATACAGAAAGCAGGGCCTTGGGCAGCATTACCATACGTAATGCCAGCGGAACCATTTGTAAAAGGGATTCGTTGTACACCTCTTACTGGTATGATTCTACGAGCGGTTTAAATGGTGTACTGGGTACTACATATGGTTTTGCCAGCTTATCGCACGACCGGTACCGCCTGCGTTTGGATAGCATCCAGGAAATAGCATGTGATGGTTTGATTGCTATTCCACCACACCGGTTTACTTATTTCTCAGAACCGGTGCCGCGTCGTCTCACCTTTGGCATAGATCATTGGGGTTTTGCTAACGGTGTCGATAATAATCAGACCTTAATACCGACCATAAAATTCCAGTCAACAAGCTTAACCAAGGTCGATGGCGCTAACCGTGATGCAGCCTGGCCGGCGATGCGCGGCGGTGCATTGAGCCGGATCGACTATCCCACAGGGGGCTATACCATCATGGACTTTGAACCGCACGATACCTGGTGTGAATACGACACGGCCACCTATGAAATGCGTGTGGCCCGCAATGCGGGCTATACACAAAGCACGGCTTCAGATACCGTATATGTAACCTTTAACAGCGCCATCTATCATGTAACACTTACAAATTCTTCACAGGGGGGCTCAGCGCAGGTACGCATCTATCGGGTCAGCGACGGCTGGGAAGACGGATTGAACGCTAATACCGGCGAAACAAAGGAGGATGATTTTACCTTGGTCGCCGGCAATTATAGAATTGTAACGCTAAAAAATTCGCCCATAGGTAGTGGTAACGGGGCCTCGATGGATATCCATGAGTGGGTGCCGCATCCGGTGTCGGGCAACATGATGGTCGGTGGCCTTAGGATCAAAACAATGACCAATGCAGACACGGTAAGTGGAATTGAGACCACAACCAATTTTTCGTATCGCCTGAACCAAAATCCGGGCGGGCATTCAACCGGTATTCTCTATAGCCGGCCTACTTATATACAGATCATTCGCAACGATGCATTTGGAACGGTATGGGGCGGACAGGGAAACTGTTCCCCTTCCGGCTGTGCTTCGTGCGATGTAAGCACGCAGCTGGCATGGTTTAAATCACCCAGCAGCCTCAGGCCCCTGGCTACTACCCAAAGCGGTAATCACATAGGCTACAACGATGTGTATGTGTCGCAGCCAAATAACGGAAAAGCCTGGTTTCGGTATTATGGTAGCGCGTATTGGGATTCAAAAATTTCGGACGTGTGTATAAGATATGTAAAACAACCCCTTAGCTGTAATACGGGCATTCCCAATTATCCCGAAGCCCCGCTTCCCTTTGAACCAATGAGGGGCGAACTAAAGTATGAAGGATATTATGATTCCAGTGGCCATATTGTGAAAGATATCTGGCATTATCCGGGCTATCAACAAGAACGGCTTACCACACCTGGTTTCATATCAACGAACATAAATAACATCCATACGTTCAGCTCCTATAGCCTGGCATCATTTCGTAAGTTTAGAGACTCGACGGAAGAAACGACCTATGTTCCGCCCTTAATGCGTTCGGGGCTGGCGCCAGATTCGAACCTGTCTGCCACTGTAACGAAGACAACATATTATAGCAGCCCCTTTCATTATTCTCCCAGCCGGCAGGTGACAATCAGTACCACCCATGATACCCTGACGACCTACAGCCAGTACGCTTTTGACTACATAACGCCAGGTTGTACACCGGATGATAGTACGGCTTATTACATGAACCAGATTCGCACAGACTCCGCAAATATGGTGACCCCACTGGCTAATTGCTCAGATGGTAATTGCCGTTATGGCGTGTTCCAACAGTACAGACGCTATATAAGTCTGGACCGGCAAAAACTGGTAAACTTTCGACGCAAAACTTTTTCAGACTCAGCGAGAACGGTTTGCCTCGTTTCGGCAAAGTCCGGGGCAGATTATACACTCAAACCAGTACTTCAACTCCAGGAGGATTATCAAAATCCCCTTATGGAAATCGCCACTTATAGAAATGGCAAGACACTCTCATCAGCGTTCACCCTGTATAGATATGCAACAGACCTTACTGCGCATGCGTACCCGTGGGACAAGCAGGTCATCATGCTGCGAGTACCCGATACGAATTTCATGATGTCAAAAGCCAACAACAACCTCGCTGTCATAAAAGACTCCCGTTACCGCGACGAGGCCTGGATGCTGTATTTAAATGGTAAAGTGGCGGATCTCCACCCAAGAAGTAGTGTTACTGTTTCTTATATCTGGGATTATAAAAAAACGCAGCCAATCGCTGAAACCATTGGCGCAGCGGATTCGGTGATCGCCTGCACCTCCTTTGAAGCAGACGGTACCGGAAATTGGACAGTGGGCAGCGCAGCGCGGCTGGATACCCAGGCGGTAACTGGCAGGAAATCCTATCAGTTGTCTTCGGGCAGCATATTGCATTCAGGGCTGATTGACACAGCTGTATACTACCTGTCGTATTGGACAAAAAACACCAGTCCCTTCTCCATTAGCGGAACATTAGGTATTCCCCAGGAGGGGGCGACTATTCACGGCTGGCGTTGCTATCTCCACACCATCAGCGGGGTAGGATCAGTTACGCTGTCGGGAACAGGAGTGATTGATGAGCTGCGGCTTTATCCAAAGATGGCGCAAATGGTCAGTTTCACTTACGAATTACCTGCAGGTATCAGTAGCCGTTGCGACGCCCGCAACCAGATTACCTATTATGATTACGACAGCTTTGGGCGGCTCATACGGGTACGGGACACTGAAAAGAATATTCTCAAAACGATAGAATACAAATACCAAATACAATCAAACTAAATAAACATGTCCAAAACATATATAGCCCTTTGCATCATCACTTTGCTCACCACTGCCACGATGGCGCAGGTAGATCCTGTGTTTAATGCCTCAGGACATTATGGGCAAACAAATATTTCCTACAACTTAAATGAAAATGTGCTGTATAGCGCAACGTCCCGCTTTCGGGTGGGCAGCACAGTTGAAAATGGTAATTCCGGACGCTTGTTTGATGGGGACTTTGACCGGGCTGCAATTACGGTAGCAGCTGCAGGCAATGCCACCTTAACTATCGACCTGAAGGGCAAAGGTGGGCTTTCGGTGGCTCAGCCGAAAGGTTATTTGTACCTTAATTTTTATGAGTCGAATAGCTGCGATAGCCTCTATGTACGGTTTTACGATTCTACAGGTGAGTTTGCTGACTTTCAATATGCCGATTGGGAAAATGTATCAACTACGTCACCATTTATACGTCTGCGCCTGCACATACCTGACTGGGTGAACCCTACTTCAAAGATTGAGATCAAAGCGTTTGCTCCCTCCGCCGCGGTTCTTACAATTACCGAAATGGAATATTACCTGGAAAACCGGGGACAGTTTGAAGGTGGGCTCGTCTCTAAATGGGGAAGTAATACCCTGTATGATTTGCTTCAATTTGCGGATACCAGTAATACAGTAAAAGCAAAGATCCAATCGAACGGAAATGCAGTGCTTTCAAAGTTGGGCATTGGCACGGATAACATTAATGATGACAGTACCGTCTTGTTTGCCAACGGAAGAATTCGGGCGCGGGAGATTAAAGTAGATGCAGATATATGGCCGGATTATGTCTTTGAAAAAAATTACAAGCTGCTGACGCTCCCACAGGTGCAGGCATACATTAACCAGTATGGGCATTTGCCGGGCCTTCCATCCGCAGCAATGGTGGTTCAAAAAGGTTGGGAACTGGGAAAAGGGCAGGCGGCGCTGTTGCAAAAGATTGAAGAACTCACCCTATACCTGTTGCAGCAGCAAAAAGACATGGAGGGGCTTCAGCGCGAATTAATGCGCCTCAAAGCTGCACGCAAGCAATAATGCCGTTTGATTCCTTTTCTTAACCAACGCATTTAAATCATGAATCCACTTCGATTGCTCCATATAGGTATCGGGCTTTTTTTCTGGCTCTTGGTTAGTGTCGTACAGCTTAATGCCCAACCCATGAAGTATAACTATACGTGCAAACCTTTAGTGATGACGGGGCCTCCTGCAGCTACGTCGACAACCGTTTCACCTATGCCGTATGGTTCCGTCTTAATCAACTATATCCGTACACGGGAAGCACAGGGCCGCTTTTTAGATTCAGCGGCGTTCCAAAATGCAGACTACACCCGGGTTTCTGAGATGACCGAATATGCGGACGGTTTGGGCAGACCGTTACAAACGGTGATCCGTCAATTATCGCCGGAAGTTAAAGATCTTGTGTCATCCATTAATTATGACGACCTCGGTCTGCAAACATTTTCGTACCCAACTTACGTACAAATAAACGGAAGTCATACAGATGATGGCAGTTTCAAAAACCAGCCCTACTCTTCCATGGGGACGTTTTTTAGCGACAGCAGCCGCAATCCCGGCTGTATTGGTGAAAGTAAGTATTCACTCACCTATTTTGAACGGTCACCATTGAACCGGCAAATCCGGGAATTACCACCCGGCAATTCATGGGTAAGTAGTGGTGGTGGCGCCAGTATCTATGGTATGCTGGGAAGCGGAAAGGAAATTAAATATTCGGTCAACAATGAATCGGATTTAGTACGAGTCTGGAACATAGGCTATGATACCCTGTCTTATGATGCATCCGATTCCACCAGCAACATACCAGTGTCACCGGGCTATTATCCTCCTGGGACCCTGTATAAAATCACTTACCATAGTGGTCAGGGAAATGGAAATACCAAAATCGAATTTAAAGACTCTGAAGGTCGTACGGTACTTACTCGTATCACGGCGCAGACCACCCTAAATGACGCTGGCAGCCATGGGCTCGACACGTATAATGTATTCGATGATTTTGGCAGGCTTCGTTTTGTTATTTCCCCAAAAGCCACCGTTTGGCTGGTCTTGAATGGATGGTCGTTTGGGGCTTCCGGAGGACGAAGCGGCACCGTGCAGGAGTTGTGTTACCGGTATGAATATGACGAACGGGGCCGACTGGTCGGAAAAAAGATTCCAGGTCGTGGCTGGGAGTATACAGTCTATGACAGCTATGACCGGCCCGTTTTTTCGCAAGATGCCAACTTACGGCAGTTGAACCGGTGGCTGGTCACTTTATACGATGAGCTGAACCGACCTGTTACAACAGGAATATTTACATACAATGGAGGCAACCGTTCGACACTGCAATATTCTCTGACCGGGCAACCCGCTGAATTTATCCATAACCGGGTTACAATGGGCAACCAGACTTTAAAGAATATCATCATTACCAATACGCCCGTCGTCTCCAGGCCTGCCGGTTCGGTACCATTGATTATCACCGTTATCAGCGCGAAAAAATCGGTTATCCTGAAGCCGGGGTTTCGGACGAGTGGTTTTCCAACAATTATCAAAATTGAAGATACGCCGCCTGCACCCGCAAGTACGGATTCTGTTACGGTTGCCGGAAACCCGCTTCCAGTTCCAACAGATAGCATGGTCGTGCTCAGTAGTACCTATTATGACGATTACAGTGCGTTGCCTTCAGTGGTTTATGACACTACTGATATTACCAAACTGGATTCTGGTAACAATCAAAATTTCGAATTTGTACCAACTGCTGCACAGCAGAAAAAAGTATTTACCAAAGGGTTGATCACGCTTACCCGGGTACGAGTGCTTCCTGATCCAAACAATATAGCCGCGGGAGATTTTCTGGCCACCTCCAGTTTCTATGATGACCGGGGCCGTCTGGTGCAGGTACAGAGTGACAACCATAAAACCGGGAAGGAAGTAATTACCAACCGGTATAATTTTTCGGGCAATATCATTTGCAGCTACTACGCCCATAACAACCCCGCAGCGGGTACTACAGGCACCTGGAGAATAAAGACCAAACTGGAATACGACCACGGCGGTCGGGTCTTGAAAATCTTGAAAACAATCAATGATGTTGCGGCAGATGAGCGGTTGATTGTTTTTAACCAATATGACGCACTGGGCCGTCTGAAGAAAAAAACAGTTGGCCAGCCGGGTGCACCCATTGAAGAACTGGATTACATCTATAACATCCATGGCTGGTTAAAGGGCATCAACCGCGATTACGCTTTAGGAACTTCTAACAACCGGTGGTTTGGCCTTGACTTGTCCTACGACTGGGGGTTTGACCGCCCTCGTTTAGACGGGAAGATTGCAGGGGTTCGCTGGCGCAGCAAAGGCGATAATGAACGGCGGGCCTTCGGTTACGTTTATGACGATGCAGAACGGCTGGTAAGTGCCGATTATAGCCAGTTTAATGGTAGTACATATGTGGACAATTCGACGACGAAGTTTGATGTAGCACTGGGCGATAACAGCTCGAAAACTTACGGCGGGTATGACGAAAACGGAAATATCCTGAGTATGAAAGTTTGGGGTTTAAAACTCAATAGCAGCCCGTTGATCGATAACCTCCAATATAACTATTACGCTACCGGCAACAAGTTGTTGAATGTGATCGATTCTGTCTCCGACCCCAACACGAAACTGGGCGATTTTCGTACGTCAGCCACACATCCTGCGGGCGGAAGCAAAACGGCAACAACCGTCGATTATACCTATGACGGGAATGGCAGTATGACCCGCGATTATAACAAGGACCTCGTGGCCAATGGGGGAGGTGAAGGGGTGATCTATAACCACCTGAACCTGCCAGCACGGATTATAACGCCCAAAGGAACTATCTCTTATGTTTATGATGCGATGGGCAATAAGCTGGAAAAGATCATCGCAGAAACTGGTAAGCCCGTTAAACACAGTACTTATATCGGACCCTTTCTTTATGAGGGTGATTCGCTTCAACTGATAGGACATGATGAGGGCCGCATACGCCGGTATAAAAAGATGCTACCAGGTGGTGACAGCACTTACCTGATGGTGATGGACTATTTTGTGAAAGACCAACTGGGTAATACCCGGATGGTATTGACGGAACAAAAAGATACGGCCCGCTATCTGGCCACCATGGAACAGGCATACCGTTCGAAGGAAAATGCACTGTTTAATAATGTCACACTTACCGCTACTAGTACAGGCTCAGTGCCTGGCGGCTACCCGGTGGATACCGCCCTCACCAATCCCAACGCCTGGGTGTCCAAGGTCAATGGTAGTGGCAATAAGATTGGCCCATCTTTAACGCTGCGGGTGATGAGTGGTGACACGATCGATATTGGCGTAAAGTCCTTTTACCGCCCTTCTGGTTCTGGTACAGGTAATAACCCGATTGTAAGTGATATCCTTGGTACTTTAGCCGGCGGTCTGGTCTCAGTAGCCGGTGAAACCAAAGCTACGTTAACTGAATTGGCCAATACGGGTTCAAGTCCGCTTATTGGGCCGATCAATTCTTTTTTGAATAACCGTGATACCAGCAGCGCGACCAAACCAAGGGCGTACCTGAATTGGATCTTGCTGGATGAACAGTTTAATTATGTAGGCACCTATCCACAATCTGGCGCCATTCCTGTTGGTAATGCTGATGTACTTAATACGCTTGCGCAATCCGCGATCCCGATCACAAAGAATGGGTACATTTATGTATATGTCAGCAATGAAACCGGGAACCGGGATGTGTTCTTTGATAACCTTTCAGTGGTACACCGCTCCGGGCCGTTGCTGGAAGAAACCCATTATTATCCTTTTGGGTTGACGATGGCGGCTTTGTGTTCAAAAGCCTTTAATCGCGCGGAAAACAAATACAAGTTTAACGGTAAAGAAAAGCAAGATAAAGAATTCAGTGACGGTAGTGGGCTAGAGTGGTATGATTATGGCGCGCGCATGTATGATCCGCAGATTGGGAGGTGGCATGTTCCGGATCCACATGCACAGAAATATATTGAAACCTCACCATATAATTATGCCGTTAATGACCCGATTAATATCACGGATCCTAGTGGTAAAGATGGTGTGGTGACTGGCTCGGGGACAGAGGAAGATCCATATTTAGTAACAGCTAATTATTATTACTATGGTTTAAATGACAAACAAGTTGCTGGGTTTAAGGCAGCAATCGAACAATACAATAATGGAGGCAAGGCCTTTGAAATACAAACGAAACAAGGTGTGATTCATGTAAAATTTAACCTTACCGCAACAGGAGTAGATAATGCCCAGGAAGCGGGTGATCGTGCATCGGAGAATCAGGTAAACGAAGACGGAAAATTACATAGTTATGGAAATATTGTTACAGCCGGTGAGTCCGGAAAAAGCACAGGCTTGGCATCATCAAACGATAGGAAAATCACACTCGATACCAAGAAAACAGAAGCTTTTGCCCAATTGGGAATTGACGAAAAGCAAGTATATGAGGCATCCAGTTTGCATGAAATCGGCCATAATCTTACAGGAGTACACGGGGATCCAGGAACAATTATGAACGATCAATATGCAGAACGGCAAAAGTCTGGTGTATATATATTTACACTTTCTAAAGTAGACAATAACGGTATAAGAGCAATGATAGGGAGAATTAATATGCCTGCCTTTACTATGGAATCGAATTACTTGTCCGATAAAGAAACAGAAAGGGTGCATAACGCTGAACGTAACGAAGAAAAAAAAGGAACGGTAGGCAGATTAAAAAAGGTATCTGCGATTGAATAATTAAAACAGATAACATGAAAGAACTTCTAATAGTATTATTCGGGACTTTTTTTTCCATTCAATCATATTGCCAACAAAAATATAAGGGATTGGTTGAATTAGCCATGGCCCCAGGAAAGATAGTTTTCAGGAATCCGTTAAAAACATTGTATCTATTTAAAGATGACATGTGGAGTTATAGTTCAAATATACAAGAGTTAAAAGAGATAGTAGATACAGGAGTAATATTAGAGATTATTGCTAACAGTGCTCACATGGATACTTCGGATTGGTCCGAGGCCGAAATTGAAAATGTAATTTTAATTGAAAAGGAAAACGACAAGATATCAAAGCGGACGGTAAAAAACGTATTAAAAAAAGTTCCGCCATCTCGAACACCTAATTTGAAACACTTCAACAGTCTTCCTTTTGAAAAAAGAAATATTGTGGCCTATAGTAGACCGGTCTTTGATAAAAGCGGCAATTACGCTGTAATAGCTTATAGATCGAGGGGGCAGTGGGGAGCTATGATATTCCACTTTGTAAACAATCAGTGGCATGAACTCGGTGTTTTGGTCAGATGGGTTGTTTGATTTAGGTGCTGTCTAAAAAGGTACAGAGGATCTTCTTTTTTTTATTTTAAATGCCCTTACACAAAACCAAAGCCCACGTCTTCATGAAAAAGGTCACCAATTTAGGGCGGAACCATGGAGGCCCTGAGGAAGTAATGAATGATCAGGAGGAAGGCAAAGCGGTAAAGATCCTGGTACGAATAGTAGAATTAAAATAGTCCCAAATTAATAATAATGACACATTTAAATTCAAAAATAAATTTCTTTGTTTCCTTCATTTTTTTGTGGGTTCACGTTAACTCATACTGCCAATCTGAAAGAGATCTACTTACTATTGCAATTCCGGAGAAATTTCTTTTTATTAAGCCATTAAATTCTATTTCGTTAGATAGATGGGATATTATTCAACAAACTAGTGGATATTTAAATGAATTAAAAGAGCATGTGGATACATCTGTCTTTTTTTCTATTATCGAGAACATTAGCAAATTGCACAATGCTACATGGAAGCAACAGCAGTTTGATAGTACCATAATTGTCAGATCCAAAAATGGACAACTGAATGTCGATAGTGTGCTGACTGGGAAACGGAGCTACACGAAAAGGGATATTAAGTATTTCAAACGTTTAGTTAAAAAATACCACCACACTCCGCCACCGAAAAGGTTAATTATTTCATATTCCAGGCCTGTATTTGATAGCTCCTGCAAGTATGCCATTATGCAATACCATGTTGCTAAATCCGGCTTCGGTGTTCAAATTTTTCACTATACGAGTGAAGGTTGGAAGAATTTAGGACTTGTAGTTCATGGAGCTTATTAATTGTGTTGGTTGGGGCGTCCGTTCCGAATGCCTTAGGGATGCTGAAATTACGGCCTTTGGACGGGAGTTAAAAATCCTGGTTATCAATAGCGTTTTACCAAATGGAACAAAGACCGAACCGGAACCCTTTAATTTTTAGACTATGAAACTACATATTTTTCGATTTGTGTCTGTTAGTACCGCAGAGGGCGATTTCGGTAGTGAACAAGCGTTGGGTTTAATCTATAGTATTCTTCTCCAAGAATATAAATGTGATTATTATCCCCACATTTTAGTAAATCATATTGGCGAGGATTTGGAAGAACAAATTATAAAAATTGGAAGAGATGTTACTATTAATATTCGATATTTAACTGAGAACTTTATAAATAGGAGTTCCGCAGAAAAAAATGAAATCAGGCTTGATATTACAAATGAAGAAGCCTATAACGATTGGCTGCATTCTTTACCTCCCGGAGCTGCAGCTATACCTTCATATAAGCCCAATTGAGATTTTAAGTATCAAGTAGTTATTTTTTAATAAAAAGCCGATGAAAAAAGTACTTTCTGTTATTACACTATTACTGGCGTCGATTTGGGGCTATGCCCAGGAAGCTTCTAATTGGTCCGCTCTTTTTGCTGCTCAAAAGCACTATGTTGCTACCGTCATGGCTCCTGATCGCCGGGCAGCCTATATGGCCCAAATCCACATGGCCCATATCGCTCATGCAAAAGTATTGGCGGAGATTAAAAAAACATATCCCGCCGTAAACTTTAACGGGAACTGGAATATGCTTGAAGAATTTTTACCTGGAGGTGATTTAACTGGTGTAATCTGGCCTGATGGTCCAAGCGAACCCTATTACGAGTTTCAATATGCCACCGATCAGAAACTTACCGTTCACCAACGCACGCTGGCTCAGCTATCCGATACAACGGAGACGATTGTATCCACCTTTCAAAACTGGGATAACGTAACGTTTGCACGCCAAGGCTCGGCGCTGGGAGCACCTCGTGGCCGGCCCTTCTTCATGGCCAGCCGGATCTCTGGGGATATTCGTCAGATCATTTGCTTTTATTATCCATAGTTCTATTGCATTTTATACCCGCCGACTTTCGTTTCCAAAAGAACACCTATTAGCTGCCTTTCAGAACTCCTGAAGGATTATATTTCATACATGCATATACACAAAATACCCTGATCACTTCTCCTTTCTTCCTTACGATGATTGGTTGCAGAGGAGTAATATGGTCAAAGTATTTGTTCAAAACGGAGGGATGCTCCCCGCAGTTTGATAAGTCAGGATGAGAATCAATAAAAAGCGCATTTTTTCCTTTTAACGCCTGAATATTTGTATTTACATAATCAAACTGTAATGCATGTTCGCCAATTATATTTTTGCTGTAAACCATTTCATCGAAATAAAAATTTAATACGGCTGATGTCTTATAGTCGTCAGCTGAAAAGACAAAATAGCCGGGATACTGTTTCTTAATGCTGTTTACGTTTGCGGCCAGCTCATTCCAGCCAACCCAGGTATCGTCTGATTTGACTTTAACCGGGTAGAAGATGATTTCAACAGCCATTACAAGATGAATAGCAAAGGAGCAATAAAGCTGGTACATCACCCATTTTTGTTTTAAATAGATGACGACCAATATTATTCCACTGATATAAGCAGGCATCAGCCAGTTGATTTTTACCCAATAAAAAAAAGAAACAAACAAAAAAGATAAAAAAACAGGGGCGAAGAAGGATAATAGAAATAGCTGTTCTGCAGGAATGGCGCTTATCTTTAATCGGTACTTTTTAAAAAGCAACCAGAATATTGCCATTAGAGAAAAGAATAATATTGGAATAAGTAAAAATGCCTGATGGCCAATAACACCTAAAAAATCTGTTATACTAAAATAACTACTACGGGGTTCCGACATTCTGCTAACCGACTGGAATTTAAATGAAGCAAACCCATGATCGTAATTCCAAATAACAACAGGCATTGCGGTTATAATAAAAAGCAGCAGGCAGGCATAAAGCCAATAAGACTTAAGTAATTTTCTGTAATCCGGACTTAAAACAAGAAACATAATTAACCCAGCCGGTAGAAAGACAGCGGTGTACTTACTGTTAAATGCCAGTCCCATTAAAACACCCGCTATTAACCACAATTTCTTATAATTTCTGAAAATAGCTAAAAATAAGGCGATAAGTGAAAGCGTCCAGAAAAGCAATAATGGAACATCGGGTGTTGCTATCAGGGATAATACCGATATCATTACCGTTGAAAACAAAAATATAACAGCCAGCAGAACGCGTTTAATATCGAGAAAACAAGTTGCCAGGGTCGCAAAAGCAGCTTGCGTTATTAAGGTAACGATAGTTGAAGCAAGCTTTACAACAAAGACTTTTTTCCCAAACAAGGAAGTAAAAAGCCATAACATCCATGCCACTCCCGAAGGGTGGTCATAGTAGGAGAGATCCAAATGTTCACTATAAAAACTATAATAGGCGTCCTGAGGCATAAGCCCCATAAAACCAATTAAGGCCAATCTTATAATAAAAAGAAACAAGAGTATTGAAAAAATAACCAGTTCCTTCTTACTTATGTTTTTAGTGATCAATGAGTCGTAGTATTCGTCTAAAATCAAAAAAGGTGGACTCATAAAATAAACTTTCAAACTTGAAGAAATTCTGAATTATATATATGCTTAGGAAATTTCATACGCAAAGTCTTTCAACTTTTTAGAAAAAAGTGGGATATTGAAAGGGAATGAATTATCAAAAAGCTGATTTGCCAATGAAAAACTTAAGGGTTCTTATGCTGGCTTTCTCCCTGCATTTTCTTGTAAACATACAGGCTAAGGCTCAAGACCAGGTAACACAAGTTGATTCGCTTTACTCCCAAATTTTACAGGAGCAGCGGCTGTTACACATAGTCTTTCCTAAAAATTACAACCCCGCCTCCACTGATAAATATGAAATATTGTACTGTCTGGATGATATAACCGGGTTTATTACATTGGAGTGGGGTATGCTACAATGGGAAGGATTTATACCCAAAAATATGATCCTGGTGGGCATTACCAATCCTAAACCAAACGGGGTGAATATGCGCGACAGGGATTTTACACCCACAAAAACCCGGGAAAATACCGGAGGTGCGACGAGCTTTCTTTCGTTTATTAAAAAAGAATTAATTCCATACATTAATAAGAAATATAATGGTTCAAACGATGGAAATGTACTGTATGGCGGTTCGCTGGGTGGACTGTTTGTGATACACGCTTTTTTAAATGATCCCGACCTTTTTACCTCGTACATAGCGATTGACCCCAGTTTATGGTGGAACGATTTTTTGCTAACCCAAACAGCTGCTGGCAAATTGGACAGCAATAAAGTGCTTCGCAACACTCTTTATATTGCCGGAAGAGAAGGGAACGCTTATCAGGAGATGGGAGTAGCTGCAATGGATAGTGTGCTTCGCAGAAAAGCACCCAAAGGGCTCGACTGGACATGCGTTGCCTATCGTAATGAGACACACTATTCTGCAAACTTCAAAGGATTCTGGGACGGACTAAAATTTTCCTACGGCGGCTTTTATGCCTCAACAGGGGGGTACGCTACTTCCAGAAAGATTACCATCAAACCCAAAGGAGGTATCGTACTGAAAAATGTTCCCTTCAGCCTGACCTGTTTCAACCTGATGGCCAACAGGTACCTGCATTTTACTACCAACGGCACAGAACCCACTTTATCTTCACCTACCCTTGACGGAGATGAAACGCGGATTTCGCTTGTTCGGGACTCAAAAATTATAGTGAAATCTATAGGGGTAAGATCAGCCTATGATAAGCAGGACAGTGCCAGTTTTGTTGTTGGCGACACCCTAAAGGCGATTGCCGAACCCAAAAAGGTAAAACAGGGGGGGCTGTATTATACCTGCTACCAGGGCACCTGGGATTCCTTTCCTGATCTTAAAAAAAGCAAGCCGGTAAAGCAGGGGATTGCGGATAAAGATTTTGATGTAAACAAGTTGGCCACCGATAAGAATTTTGTTTGTATCCTGACCGGCTACATTAAGATAGAACAGGCAGGATATTATATTTTGGAAATGGGTGGTGGAAATGATCACTCAAGAGTTTACGTAAATAACCAAAAAGTATTAGGCAACCATTTTATTCGTGAAGAAGGCGAGATGTATTTGCTTCCTTTACAGGTGGGATTTTATCCATTTCGAATTGAATACTTTCATAAAAGGGGAGAAGCCGGGCTGGTACCCATTTACCTGAAGGCGGAAGGAAAAGAGGATTTAGCTATTCCTGTAGAGATGTTGTATAGTGATAAATGAACAATGTCAATTTAAGGGACTGCTTATGCGCATTTAAAACGTAAGTTGTTGGTGGATAAATACTTGTAACAAAAATAGAAATTAAAGGTGGGAACCTGGTCGCCTTTTTCAGGATTAGACAACAAGCAAACTGTTGTCTCAAAAAAATATAAGAAAAAAAGAAGCTGTAATCTCGGCATCATCGGTTAATTTGCTTCCCGAAAAAGAAAATCATATGAGTCGTTATAATGAGTACCTTAAGGAAATTGAAGAAAGAAAAAGTCAGGATCTTCATCCGAAGCCGATCGATAGCGGCGAATTACTAAGTGAAATCATCGCGCAAATTAGAGATCTCAAAAATGTACACAGAAAAGATTCTCTCAATACGTTTATTTACAATGTGTTGCCCGGAACTACGAGTGCTGCAGGCGTAAAAGCTAAGTTTTTAAAGGAAATCATTCTTGGCACAGCCACAGTTGAAGAAATTACCCCTGCTTTTGCTTTTGAGCTGTTATCACACATGAAGGGTGGTACTTCAATTGAGGTGTTGCTCGATCTGGCGCTGGGAAATGACGCTTCTATTGCGAAAGAAGCAGCAAAAGTTCTTAAAACACAGGTATTCCTCTATGATGCTGATACAGACCGCCTGAAAGAGGCATTCAAAAACGAAAATAAAATAGCTAAAGATATACTTGAAAGTTACGCGCAGGCTGAGTTTTTCACAAAACTGCCCGATGTGCCTGAAGAAATTAAAATAGTGACTTTTATTGCCGGCGAAGGTGATATTTCTACTGATTTGCTTTCTCCGGGCAACCAGGCGCACTCACGTTCAGACCGTGAATTGCATGGTAAATGTATGATTACCCCTCAGGCCCAGGCCGAGATCAGGGCGCTACAGGCACAACATCCCGACAAAAGCGTGATGCTGATTTCTGAGAAAGGCACCATGGGTGTGGGTTCATCAAGAATGTCTGGCGTTAATAACGTGGCGCTTTGGACGGGCAAACAGGCAAGTCCCTATGTTCCATTTGTAAATATAGCCCCTATTGTTGGCGGTACTAACGGAATTTCTCCCATTTTCCTTACTACAGTTGATGTTACCGGCGGAATTGGTATTGACCTCAAAAACTGGGTGAAAAAGACAGACGCCAATGGGAAGATCGTTCGCAATGAAAATAACGAACCTGTTCTTGAGCAGGTTTATTCCGTTGCTACCGGCACCGTGCTTACGATCAACACAAAGAAGAAGAAACTTTATAATGGCGATAAAGAACTGATCGATATTTCCAAGGCGCTTACGCCGCAGAAAATGGAGTTCATCAAAGCTGGCGGATCATATGCTATCGTATTCGGTAAAAAGATCCAGACCATTTCGGCTAAACTGCTCGGCATTGATATTCCCGCGGTATTTGCTCCTTCAAAAGAAATTTCTCACGAAGGGCAGGGCCTTACAGCTGTTGAGAAGATATTTAACAGAAATGCTGTTGGTACCACCCCAGGTAAAATATTACACGCTGGTTCAGATGTTCGCGTAGAAGTGAACATCGTAGGTTCTCAGGATACCACCGGTCTGATGACTGCTCAGGAACTGGAATCTATGGCAGCCACTGTTATTTCACCAATTGTTGATGGTGCTTACCAATCAGGTTGTCATACCGCTTCGGTTTGGGATAAGAAAGCGCAGGCAAATATTCCAAAACTCATGAAGTTCATGAATGAGTTTGGACTTATTACTGCCCGTGACCCCAAAGGCGAATATCATTCCATGACCGATGTAATTCACAAAGTACTCAACGATATTACGGTTGATGAGTGGGCTATCATCATTGGTGGTGACTCACACACAAGGATGTCGAAAGGTGTTGCGTTTGGCGCTGACTCGGGTACCGTTGCGCTGGCACTGGCAACCGGTGAAGCATCTATGCCTATTCCGGAGTCAGTGAAAGTAACCTTCCAAGGAGAAATGAAGGATCACATGGATTTCCGGGATGTAGTACACGCTACGCAGGCGCAAATGCTGCAGAAATTTGGTGGTGAGAACGTTTTCCAGGGCCGTATCATTGAAGTGCACATCGGAACACTTCCTGCTGATCAGGCATTTACCTTTACAGACTGGACGGCAGAGATGAAAGCAAAAGCTTCTATCTGTATTTCTGAAGACGACACCCTGATCCAATCACTGGAAATTGCGAAAGGCAGGATCCAGATCATGATTGACAAGGGCATGGATAACAGCCGGCAGGTTCTTCAGGGTTTGATCAATAGAGCAGATAAAAGGATCGCAGAGATTAAATCAGGTGAAAAACCTGCGTTAACACCAGATGCAAATGCTAAATATTATGCTGAAGTGGTAATTGACCTGGATGTGATCGCTGAACCAATGATCGCTGACCCTGACGTTAATAACGCAGACGTTTCTAAAAGATATACCCACGATACCATTCGCGCACTCTCTTACTATGGTGGCGAGAAAAAAGTGGACCTTGGTTTCGTTGGCTCCTGCATGGTACACAAGGGTGATCTGAAGATCGTTTCCCAAATGCTCAAAAACCTGGAAAAACAACAAGGTAAAGTTGAGTTCCGTGCTCCGCTTGTGGTAGCAGCTCCAACTTACAATATCATTGATGAACTTCAGGCCGAAGGCGACTGGGAAATACTGCAGAAGTATTCTGGTTTTGAATTCAATGACAATGCTCCCAAAGGCGCAGCACGTACTGAATACGAAAATATGATGTACCTCGAGCGTCCGGGTTGTAACCTTTGTATGGGTAACCAGGAAAAAGCAGCTAAAGGCGATACGGTTATGGCAACCTCTACCCGCCTTTTCCAGGGAAGAGTAGTTGAAGATTCTGAGCGCAAAAAAGGAGAATCTCTTCTTGCCTCTACACCAGTGGTCGTGCTTTCTGCAATCCTTGGAAGAATTCCAAATATGAACGAATACAAAGCTGCAGTAACAGGTATCGATCTGACCAAGTTCGCACCGCCGCTGAAGAACTTAACTACAAGCAAAGACAGTCTTACTTATTAGTATTATAATCCGTAAAACGGATTTATTATATTTATGCTGCGGGAGAAAACTCCTGCAGCATTTTTTGTTTGGACCCGGCACGATCGCTAAAAATATGTGCAACCCTTAAAAAACAACTATGAAAATAACCCTGCCCTTCATGCTGATGACCCTGATCTATTCATTCTCATACGGACAGACAGCAACAGACCTCTACAACAGCAGAAACTATAAAGAACTTATTAAACTTGAAAAGAAAGCAGACAAATTAACACCTGACGAATTATATAAGGTGGGCTACGCTTTTTTTCAGCTCGGGAACGACAATAAAGCAATTGAGTGTTACGATAAAGCATTGGCAAGAGGACTTGACAGCGGTTTCGTTCATTTTTATAAAGGACTCTCCCTCTGTTATCTAAAGAAATATGATGAAGCGTTAAAAGAAGTGGAGATCTCATTAACAAAGAACCCTTCCAGCCAGGAATTTATGAACCAAAAGGCCCTGATCTATAAATATCAGGGGCAGGAAGATAAAGCGTTGGCATGTTTCGAAGAAGCTACAAAACTGCCCAATACCTACGGTGAACCGTTTTACTGGGTGGCATATATTTACCATGGAAAACAGAATTTCGATAAAGCACTGGAATTATATTACAAAGCACTGGACAGTGTACCCCAACAAAACAGTTATTACGTGGAGGCACTTAAAAGCATTGGCCAACTTGAATACTCGCATACAAAAAACTATCTGAAATCTGCAAACGCATACGTACAGGCCGTAAATTTTGAAAAGGACAACTATGAGCTTTATTACAAACTAATGAAGTCGTACAACGCGGCAAAAGAGTATGCAAAAGCAGACAGCCTGTTTGGCGTTTTGAAAACTGCCTTTGAAAATGGAAAGCTGCCTAAACAGGACATGGAAATAAAAACGCTTGCCATTGCTCAATTTGATTGGAAAGGACAAACTGCGGTAATAAGAAGGTCACTTATCGACACTAAAAAAACTTTAGATATTTCATACAAAGTATTCCTTCTAAGCAAAGCTGGTGACAAGGTCGAAAGGCGATTTATAGTTGAAAAAGCAATTCAAATTGAAAAAGATGGCGCAGCATATCTACTATGCGAAGAGGACAAAAAAACAGGCGGGCACATCACCTATCCTTATGGTTGGTCAACAGACGCTATTCCTCTTGACGACCTGGAAAAAGTAGTAAAACTTGTGCTGGATGGTAAAATGAACGCAGCTGCATCATCAAATTTTGGCGGCAAATAACATCGGCTCACTAATCATTGAACCTTTAACCTTCTGTGGGAGTTGACGGGCTCGAACCGCCGACCCTCCCGACCGTAGGTCGGGATGCTCTGAATTAACTGAGCTAAATTTCTTTATTTCCAGCAATTAACTGTTCTATCATTTTACGGCTTTTCCATGCCTTTATTTGTCGCTCAGCCTGGTATGCGGCTGTTTTTGTTGGATACATTTTAGTATAGACGATCGTCCAATCATCGACTTTGCCAGTAAATCCTTTGTGATTGGAATTGTGCTTTCGTAGTCGTTGCGACAAATCATCACCTGTGTGACCTATATAGTAACGATCTAACGATGGAGAGCGTAATATGTAAACGTAGAAAGGCATAAAAAAAGGCTCACTAATCAGTGAACCTTTAACCTTCTGTGGGAGTTGACGGGCTCGAACCGCCGACCCTCTGCTTGTAAGGCAGATGCCACAAAGGATCATTTTATCACCTAGCTGCTTAACAGTGTCTTATAACTTAACAAGAACTTATATATCACTTGGTAAATCGCTCATTGTGACCGAATTTGTGACCGGGATGCCTTTGGCTTTCCACCAGTTACATCCGCGCAGGTATTAAAAAATGATATAACCGCTACTGTTAATGCCATTATTTCTTGTCCCAAACATACCAACGTGGGTAACAATAGCCTACAATAATATCTGTAACTTCTGCAATTACATCACGGTCCTTTTCATTTGCTTCGCTATCCAATTTTTTCCAGATTTCTTCAAAAATCAGGAAAGCATCCTGCGCAGACATCCCTTCTTCTTTCATCTTGAATAGAATAGTTCGAAAATCTATATATGATTTACCATCTTTTAAATATGAATAAATTGATTCATGCCAATTCCCTGTCATTGGTTTAATTTATTGCTTGCCCCAGTGTTACAGATTGTGACTTTTCTAACCGCCTTCTTAACATAACCAAAGATATTGGATCTTAATGCCTGCTTTTACATCCCTGCCACCAAACAAATTTCAAGTCTTCATCAATGGCATAGGCATATGTTGTTTTATCACCATTTTCTATGTTGTTAATCCGGATTAGATAACAATTCTTTCCATCCTCTATCCATTGCTTTTCAAGTTGGATTTCGTCTTTCAGATAATTCACTTTCCGCGGCAGTTTCACTTTTTTCTTACCTGGCTTAAACATGTTCTTCGCAAAAATCAGTTTTGCTATATATGCATGCTTGCCATTGTAGACTAATTCGATACTGTCCTTTTTTTCTTTATAAGTTGCATCGTCAATCAGGCCTTGTACGTGCTTAACTGTTAAGTCAAAATATTCTGATGGCTTAGATATTGTGTCTTCTAATTCAAATAGAGAATCGCTTTTAAAAATGAACTTAGTCTCTATATAAGTATCAACCAGAATCCTTCCATCCGATAAAATAGATTTTGCAAAAATGCTTTTTCCATACTCAGGATTAGTCATTACCCCCTTGAATTGTTCAAGACTATGGGCCCATTCAAGCCCTGGTGTCCAAATCTTTATCGTATCTGAAAAATCTCCTCTTACAAAAAGCATCGAATCGCAGTTATAATAAACCGAATAGCCCTTTGGTGGTCGTAGAACATTTAGAGAAATATTATTTGATATAAAATAATCAGATGTGAATTTATAATCTGTTTGTGAAAAAACAGTTCCAGCATAGAAAAAGGATAATATTACCGGACAAATTTTCATACATGAAATTTATTTGTTCCTAACAACGATCAATCAATCGCTTGCCAAAATCCACCAGGCTTTTTCCTCCTTTAGATTTATCCGCCGACAAAATAGAAAATTATTTTCAACTACAACAGTTAATGAAACATCGGATCAGATTGAAAAGTTGGGGGAATTAGGAGAAAGTCGTTGTTTTGCAGCCAATAAAACGGACGAGAAACATTGGAAAAGGATCAGGAAAAAGAATT
>NZ_FOCZ01000005.1 GCF_900110245.1 Niastella yeongjuensis | reverse complement strand
TGACGTTGATAGGCTACAGATGTACAGATGGTAACATCAAAGTCGAGTAGTACTAATTACCCGTACGCTTTAATTTTTTTAACAATTTTGAATACGAATAATATTTATTGTTAGTTCTATTACGATCGCATTTACAACTTCCCAATATGTAATCTTATTACGGTTTAGACATAACATCTTAACTAAAGATCTTATGGTGATTATACCGAGGGTGTTCACCTCTTCCCATTCCGAACAGAGAAGTTAAGCCCCTCATGGCCGATGGTACTACACAACAATGTGGGAGAGTAGGTAGTTGCCATATTTATTGTAAAAAGCCTCTTGACTGGTGTCAGGAGGCTTTTTGCTTTTTATACCTCCCTGGAAAGGGCAGAAGGCAAAGGGCAGAAGGCAAAAAGAAATACAACCACAAGCCACACGCAATACACTTCTTCGCAGCAAACTCCTAAGAACATTGCCCCCAGAACTTAGACCCCAAGAGCTAAGAACTCAAGAGCTAAGAACCCAAGAACTTAATAACCCAATAACGGGAACTCGAACCTTTAAACTTTAAACTTTCAACTTGAAACTTTAAACTTTAAACTATCTGAACGACTTAATATTAGTGATGGCTAAATTGGCGAAGTCAACTTCCATATCCGGTAAATAAGTGCCGGGCGTAAACTCATCATTTCGCTTTAATTTATACCGCAGGTTGTTACTGTGTCTTTTACTTACGAACATCAGGTCATTGAAAGTGTCGCGGTAGAAGCCCAAACAGAAAATATTTATATAATACTTTCCTTCTGGCACCTTGAAGATGGTGAATTGATTATCGATGGGATGGTAAATACGTTTTACAATGCCGGCTCCGGTACGATCAAAACGGTCGAATATTACCAATACAGAATCAACCAGGGGATTTTGAGCATCCCGTGGGTGCAAACGGATCAGTACATTCACACTGTCTGGTAGTTTTTTACTTTGTGCATTTGCCGTTGTAGCTGTCATAAACATCAGCAGCAAGGCCAGCACACAGACCGCTTTCATAGATATTGATGTTTGGGTACCGGAATAAAGTTCATTACATGCCTGGCAATTTTTACTTCGTCAAATTACTATTGAAACTTTTGATCTCTAATAAGTAATAACGCTTATTCGAATAATTTCTTATTTAATATCTCAGGCTTTTGGGTAATAAACATAAAAAAATCCCGGAGGTTCACCCCGGGATTAAAATAAATGCTGTAAATCAATATGTTTAAGCTTCTGCCATATCAGGAATAGCCGATACTTTATAAGCGCCGGCATCCAGCTTCTGTTTGGTTTCAGAGAAGGCAGTGAGCGTTCTTTGAATATCTTCATCAGTATGAACGGCAGTAGGAATAAGCCGGTAAATGATGTGTCCCTTTGGAATTACCGGATACACTACGATAGAACAGAAAATACCATAGTTTTCGCGCAGGTCCATTACCATGGCGGTAGCTTCTTCCACACCGCCTTTCATGTAAATAGGGGTTACCACAGAATCAGTATTGCCAATATCGAAACCTCTTTCCCGCAAACCTTTTTGCAGTTTGGTTGCTACATCCCACAACTTTTCCTTTAACTCAGGACGGGTTTGTAACAACTCCAGGCGCTTCAGGTTACCAATTACCAGTGGCATAGGTAAGCTTTTAGCGAAGATCTGGCTGCGGATGTTATAACGGATATAATCGATGATGGCTTTGGGACCGGCAATGAAGGCGCCGATTGAAGCCATAGATTTAGCGAATGTAGAGAAGTACACGTCAATTGCGTCCTGCACTCCCTGTTCTTCACCAGCACCGGCGCCGGTTTTACCCAGGGTACCAAAACCATGGGCATCATCTACCAGCAGGCGGAATTCATATTTAGATTTCAGTTCGGCAATTTCTTTTAGTTTACCCTGGTCGCCGGCCATACCGTATACGCCTTCCGTAATAACCAGGATACCACCGGCTTTTTGTTTGTCGATCAGGGCAGTAGCGCGTTGCAGCTGCTTTTCCAGATCTTCCATATCGTTGTGTTTGAAAACATACCGGTGACCGGGATGTAAACGAACACCGTCTATGATACAGGCATGGCATTCAGCATCATAAACAATAATGTCGTGACGACCGCACAACACATCGATCAGGCTTACCATACCCTGGTAACCAAAATTCAACAAAATGGCATCTTCCTTACTTTCAAATTCGGCCAGTTTCTTTTCCAGTAACTCGTGGTTGTTGCTGTTTCCACTCATCATACGGGCACCCATCGGTAATGCCAGTCCGTATTGAGCAGCACCTTCTGCATCGGCTTTTCTTATTTCAGGATGATTGGCTAAACCCAGATAATTGTTCAAGCTCCACACGATCATTTCCTTACCTCTGAACTTCATTCTGCTCCCGATCTCACCTTCCAATTTAGGAAATGCAAAATAACCATGAGCCCTTTCACGATGTTGACCTATTGGACCATAATTCTTTAGTAATCTTTCAAAAATATCTGCCATAATATGGATTTTAATTAAAGGGTTATTGCTGCTGTTTTTGGCGAATGGCGCAAAGGTAGCGTTTTTAATGTTTTGATAACCTTGCGTGGTGGTTTAATGGCTGCCCGTATGGGCGGTTTCCTGGTTTAACGGCGAATGGTCCCGATTATTTGAATGAATATTCTAAAAGTTTGTAAAATCGGGCCATTCAAACAAGTTAGCAATCAAAAGATTAAGCAATCGTTTGTCTGCCCGATTTTATGAAATTTTAATGTACGGGGTTTGGTAGCCGGTTATCTTTGCCAAAACTTTTTTTAATGCGCCTTCTATTAGCAACTACTTGTTTTTTGCTGTTTTGTTTTATTTCACCCGCTCAAACAAAAACGGCTACAACCGCTCCCACTACTGTTAACCGACCCAAATTGGTAGTAGGTATTGTTATAGACCAAATGCGTTGGGACTACCTCTATCGTTTTTATGACCGTTATGCTGCCGATGGTGGTTTCAAACGTTTCCTGAACCAGGGCTTCTCCTGCGAAAACACCATGATCCCTTACGTACCCACCATCACGGCCTGTGGCCATACCTGTATTTATACCGGCAGCGTGCCGGCTATCCATGGCATTGTAGGCAACGGCTGGTTCGATCCCCAAAGAAATAAGAATGTATACTGTACTGAAGATTCAACTGTGTCAACCGTTGGTGCGGAAGCAGGTCTGCCCGGCGCTATGAGCCCTTTTAATATGAAGGTTACCACTATTGGCGATGAGTTAAGACTGGCTACCAATTTCAAAGGCAAAGTAATTGGTGTAGCTGTAAAAGACAGAGGTGGTATTTTACCTGCCGGTCATTCAGCCAATGCGGCATACTGGTATGATTCCCGTAACGGAAACTGGATAACTTCAACATACTACATGAAGGAGCTTCCTAAATGGATGCAGGACTTCAATGCCCAGAAGCTCGTAGATAAATACTATGGAATGGGCTGGAACACGTTGTACCCAATCAACTCCTATGTACAAAGTACGGCCGACGAAAAAAGCTATGAAGGCACTCCTTTCGGCGCCGATCAAAAAGCTTTTCCATACGATCTTAAGAAATTTGCAGGTACCAATTACACTAATATTTGCACTACTCCGTATGGTAATTCCATGACGGTTGAAATAGCAAAAGCAGCTGTGATCGGCGAACAACTGGGCGCTGACAATATCACCGATATGCTGGCCGTGAGCTTTTCTTCGCCAGATTATATCGGCCATACATTCGGTCCTAATTCAGTTGAACAGGAAGATGATTACCTGCGCCTGGATAAAGACCTGGGCAGCTTCTTTAACTTCCTCGATGCCAAAGTGGGTAAAGGACAATACGTGGTGTTTTTATCAGCTGACCACGCCGTAGCACACGTGCCTGGTTTCAGCAAAGAAAATAAATTGCCTGGCGGACTGGCGCCTGCCGCCAAATGGAATACCGAGCTGGCTAAAATATTGAACGAAAAATTCGGTAACGGCAAACTGATCATTGGTAATTTCAATCATCAGATCTACCTGAACCACCAGTTGATCGATTCTATGAAACTGGATGCCAGTGCGGTTAAAAAAACGATCATTAATTACCTTATTCGTCAGCCTGAGGTAGGGCAGGTGTTTGACCTGAACAAACTGATGGAAGTGCCTTTAACGGCTAAACAACGCGATATGGTAGCCAATGGTTATAACCAGCATTTAAGCGGCGATATTCAGATGATGCTGCAGGCCGGCTATATGGAAGGTTACGCTACCGGTACTACCCACAGTGCCTGGAACCCCTACGATTCTCACATTCCGTTGCTGTTCTATGGCTGGAATATACCCAAAGGCAAAACCAATCGTGAAGTGTATATGACCGATATCGCGGCTACACTGGCAGCCATGCTGCACATACAAATGCCCAGCGGTTGTATCGGACATGTTATTGAAGAGGTAGCGAAGTAGATATAAACTAAACTTGTTATAATAAGAAGCCCGGTATTATTGCCGGGCTTTTTCGTTTTAAGTTTAAAGTTTAAAGTAGAAAGTTTAAAGTTTAAAGTTGGAAGTTTAAAGTTTAAAGTTGGAAGGAAGAAGCTCTCTGCTCTTATGTTGCCGTTATTGGGTTCGTGGGTTATTAGGTTCTGAGTTTGGGGTTTTGGGTTGCCGCGTTGCGGCCTTTCTGCCCGCTGCCTTCTGCCTTTTTTTATCAACGGCTCTTAAGGTTATTGCCTCTCCCAATATTTTTGTAGTACCAAAAACAACTAACATGATGAACTCTTTGCGTGTTGCGCGGTGGCTGTTGCTGCTGATTGGTATGTTTGTTATTCAACATACTTCGGCCCAGTTAAACCTGAAAAGCAAATTACCGGTTGATACAAAGGTTAAAATCGGAAAGCTGGCCAATGGGTTAACGTATTACATTCGTCAGAATAAAAAGCCCGAACAGAAAGTTGAATTAAGGCTGGTATTGAATGCCGGTTCCATTCTGGAAGAAGACGACCAGCAGGGGCTGGCCCACATGGCCGAACACATGGCCTTTAACGGTACCACCCATTTCAAGAAAAATGACATCGTGTCCTTTTTACAGAATATTGGCGTTGGCTTTGGGAACGACCTGAATGCGTACACCAGTTTTGATGAAACAGTATATATATTGCCGGTTCCCACAGATAAATCCGGTAACCTCGAAAAAGGTTTCCAGGTGCTGGAAGACTGGGCGCATAACGTAACCTATCTCGATGAAGATATCAATGGCGAACGCGCTATTATTCTGGAGGAAAGCCGCATGGGCAAGGGCGCCAATGACCGCATCTTCAGAAAAGTGTATCCGCATCTGTTTGAAGGATCAAAGTATGCAAAGCGTTTACCTATTGGTATCGACAGCATCATTAAAAACTTCCCGGTTGATAACATTCGCCGTTTTTATAAAGACTGGTACCGGCCCGATCTGATGGCCGTGATAGTGGTAGGGGATCTTGATCCGGCCAAAGCAGAGGAGATGGTGAAGAAACATTTTGCCGGATTGACCAACCCAACTGCTGAACGCAAAAGAGAATACGCCGATGTTCCACCTTACAATGTTTCACAGGCCATGATAGTAACCGATAAGGAGGCTACCGGCTATCGGGTGTCTGTAAATTATCCCGCCATTAAAAAAGAAGCTTCGGTAACGGTAGGCGATTACCGCCAGGAGCTGATTCAACAGATGTTTGTTTCCATGTTGAATGAACGCCTGCAGGAACTTACCCAGAAAGAAGATCCACCGTTTATTTATGGCGGGGCTGATTTTGATTCGTATGCCCGCGGGTATGAGAGCTTTAATGCCATGGCTGCAGCTGGTACCGGTGATGTTAGAAAAGCCATGAATGCACTGGCTGAAGAAATAGAACGGGTAAAACGGTTTGGGTTTACCCAACCTGAATTGCAACGCGCCAAAAAAACGATACTGGCGCAATATGAACGTACTTACAACAACCGTACTAAAACAGAATCGGCCGACCTTGTGGATGAATACATGAACAACTTTTTGGTACAGGAACCCATACCCGGCATTGAAAAGGAATTTGAATATGTAAAAGCGATGTTGCCCGCTGTTACGCTCAATGAAGTAAACGGGGTATCGAAGGGTATTAAAGACCAGAAGAACCTGTTTGTATATATGAGCGGTCCGGAAACAAACGACAGCACGGCCCCAACCGATAAAGAACTGTTGGCAATCATCGATGAAAAAGCAAACGCCGACCTTAAACCGTATGAGGAAAAAGCAGTGGCAGCTTCCCTGTTGAGCAAAACACCCACGCCTGGTAAGGTACTGGCTGTTACAAAAAATGCACTGCTGGGCACTACTGACTATAAATTAAGCAACGGTGTTACGGTAACGTTAAAACCAACCGATTTCAAGAGCGATCAGATCATTATGGGCGCTACCCGGCCCGGTGGTAAAAACGAATATGGGGTGGTTGATAAGTATAGTGCTGAATATATGGTACAGGCTACCAGTGCCATGGGACTGGGGCAGTTTTCGCCTACGGATTTAAGTAAGGTGCTGGCCGGTAAAACGGTTAATGTGGAAGCTGTTTTTTCAGCCATTTCAGAGGGCTTCCGGGGTACCAGCAGCGTAAAAGACCTGGAAACGCTGTTCCAGCTCACTTACCTGCATTGCACGGCGCCGCGCGGCGATACGGCCTTATTCAGGGCGTTCATACAAAAGAATAAGCTACAGTATGCTTTTATCAGTTCGAACCCGCGGGCGGCATTTGCCGATACGTTGTATAAATCATTGTTCGATAACAATCCGTTAGCACCGGTAGTAGTGCCTAACAGCAGCTACTTCGATAAGGTCAGTTATGACCGGGTGCTGGCTATCAATAAAGAGCATTTCGGCGATGTAAGCGGGATGCAGTTTGTATTTACGGGCAGCTTTACAGAAACGGAAATAAAACCGCTGATTGAAAAATACATTGCCAGTTTACCTTCCAGCGGTAAAAAATTCAATTTTGTCGATAATAAAGTTCGGCCTGTAGCAGGTAAAAAAACACTGACGGTTAACAAGGGCAAAGAAGAACAAAGTCTGATAGTAGGTCTTTACACCGGAGAAATGCCTTATAGTGAAGCTGTTGAAATGAAAGCCCAGGCATTGAGTGAAGTCCTTAACATTCGCATTATTGAAGAGTTGCGTGAAAAAATCCAGGGTATTTATGGCGGGGGTACTTATGCCGAACTGGAAAAGTATCCATACCCTAATTACAGTTTTGTAGTACAGTTGCCCTGCGGGCCACAAAAGGTTGATACGCTGGTAAAAGCCATTAAGAACGAATTCAGTGAAATGGTTTCGAAAGGGCCTGATACCACTTACCTGAACAAGGTGAAAAAACAATGGCTGGAGTCGTACAAGCAGAACATAAAGGACAATGGTTTTTGGGTGGAAAAGCTGTTGCTGTTAAAATCGCAGGGTGGTGACCCCGACCGACTTGTTCATTATGAAAAGTATGTGAATATGCTAACACCTAAAGACATCCAGGAGGCTGCCAAACTGGTGCTGTCGGGAAACGAATTCCTGGCCATACAGTTACCTGAAAATGCAAAAGGTACGGCTGCCGAATCTAAAAAAGGATTTTAGCAGCTAAAACACTAAGGAGAAGTCAGTTGTAAGTAGTGAGTAGTGAGTGGTGAGTGGGTTCCCGATATTCGTACATTTTCAATTTCCGCGAGGTTGCGACTATCCGGATTTCCCGAAGTTTGCGAGCCCACTCACAACTCATTACCCACTACTCACAAAAAATCCCGCTTATAACGGGATTTTTTTTATGTATTTTGTTGAATTGCAGTACATATGAACAAGGCCGTGAGGATGAGCAAAAACGAAAAAGTAGAATCCGCGCAAATGCTGGATGAACAAGGAGTTGGTGAAAATTATGCTCATTCGTTTTAACACTAAAAACTCTAAAAAATATTTTTTTATTTTCCCCTAAACACTAACTTGCATCAACAAACGGTTATAGCAAAACTCCTCCCTATTAGTCTTGTACTGCTTTTACGACGAGCGTTTAACGCTGGATTTGATCATTTGTGCTAGTAATGTTTTTTTTGCATGGCACTGTTTTTCAAGAACAGAAAATACATACGGATTATGAAGATGCAATCATGTGAGCTGGATAACTCGCGTGGGTGTATTAAATATAATATTATAGATAAAGATATCCCGGAGGAAGAGGTGTCTTAGTACCGGCTTTAATTAGTGGCAGGTAAAGCTTTGTTCATACAGGCATCGTTAAGTTGCTCTGAAAATTACCTGTTTAACGATTTCGCTGGTTTAGGGGTTGCTAGATCACGACAGTCGGCCGCATGGCTGGCTGTCTTTTTTTTGCCCCTGATAGTTACCGCGACGGCTTCCTGCTTGCAATGACGTAATACTATAAACGAAAATAGCATTGCGTGGCTATCTCTGCCTTCTGCCCTCTGCCTTTCTTAATAAAATGCAAAGGCTTAATGCAACAATCAATTTTATATTGGTTTTAACGGTTTAACCTGCTGAATTTCAGATTATATCTTAAAATTTGTTAATTGTAGAGTTGTCCACATAAACGTATCGATAAGGCATGTATTTTGGACTTCTATTCGTAACCAAATCGATGATTTATGAAACGGGTTTTACAAGTTTTGCCAGTACTTGCCTTTTTAACTACAGCTTCTTTTATTTCGTCACAGGCACAGGTTAGTGTAAGCGTGAATATCGGTGCGCAACCCAATTGGGGGCCTGCCGGTTATGAATCGGTTGATTATTACTACCTGCCCGATATTGAATGTTACTACTATGTTCCGCAGCGCCAGTTTGTTTACCTGAACGGTCCTAACTGGGAGTTCTCGTACAATTTACCGGCGCGTTGCCGCGGCTATGATCTGTATAGCGGTTATAAAGTCGTTTGCAGCGGTCCAAGACCATATATGCATTATGCAGACCATCGGGTAGCTTATGCCCGTTACAGAGGTTATAGAGGCCACCAGCCGGTAATACGGGATTGTGGTCCACGTGGTGGTTATGTTGAACATCATTATTACGACGGCCCACGCGGTCATGGTCATGGATATGGCCATTATGAAGGTCGTGGACATTATGAAGATCGTGGGCATTATGAAGATCATGGCCGGGGACATGGCCATGGTCACCACAAATGGTAATTCAGGGACGGATTCAATAATAAAAGGTGAGTTGCTGTTTAACAGTAAACTCACCTTTTTAATTACGACAAGCATTACCACAATCATTGTTTCAGATATTCTATTTCTTTTATATTGCGTCCCTGAAACCGAAACGCCCTGGTTTGTACCTTCTTTTAACATCAGCCCCTTCTGCCGAAAGAACTGTTTTGAGTTAATACGTTATTTATATGATCAGGCACATGCATTAACTGCATGATGACACCGTATTGCCATACGCTTTGTTAACTATTCCATTCCCTTTGTGAACAGGCAAAATTTGATTCAAGGATTTAAAAACCAAATTTATAACCTGAAAAACAAACTTTATGGCAACAAAAACCATGTCACAGAGACCCAATGGGGGTCATTCAGAAAGATTTTCCGAATTGGCTTCGGAAGTTGAACAAAGAAGAAAAGTATTGTCCGAAACTCCGGTCTTTGAAACAGAAGAGGTTGAAGGTGGCTTTGAAATGTTAAAACCAGAAGAAATGCACCGGGAAACAACCAATGTTTTATCGCAGGCAGGTATGGCGCTTCGTGAAAACATAATGGAGGAAGCAGGCACAAATACTGAAGACGATCAACCGTTGGATGCCATATTTGCCAGCTATGGCGAACTGTTGGCGAAGCTGCAACAAACACAACCTGTTATGGGCGAAATTCAGGAAGAGTTGGAAGGCCGCACACCTGCCAACAATACCACTTTTCCATTCAGGGCCATTTGCCGGCTCATCATTTCCGGCAGTGACAACACCCGCTGGTATGGGACCGGTTTTCTAATTGGACCCCGTACTGTTATTACAGCTGGGCATTGTGTTTATTTGCATGAACATGGCGGCTGGGCACGCAGCATTGAAGTTATTCCCGGATTAAGCAGTGAAAGCCGTCCTTATGGTTCTGCTGTTTCCCGCATCTTTAAATCGGTAGCAGGCTGGACCAAAGGCAAAAACCGCAACCAGGATTATGCAGCTATTATTCTGCCAAATAATTCTCAACTGGGTACTCAAACAGGCACGTTTGGTTTCTCTGTTATGAAAGATGAACTGCTGGAAGCTGCCACATTGAATATGGCCGATTACCCCATCATTCAACATACGCGGCAGGCTTTCTTCAGGTTCCAGAAACGGCAGTTCCAGCAACAACGTGGTGTTTTTGAAGGCCAGTATCAACGTCAGTATGAACAACAATCTGAGCAAAGCCAGGAAGGAATGGAAGAACCGACCGATATGCCGGAAGAAGCACCAAGACTGAAGGAAGGTTTACTGAATATGACCAACCAGTTGTGGTTTGCTTCTTTGAAGGTTAGCTCTGTAACGCCCAACCAGATCCGTTATGACCAGCAGGTACAACGGGGACAAAGCGGCGCACCAGTTTGGGTAAAATCGGGTGGAAGCCGTTATGTAGTGGGTATTCATACAAGCAGTTTCCTGTCGGGCATAGGTGCCCTTCGCATTACACCACAGGTGTATAAAAATTTAATGGAGTGGAAGTCGAAAGGTATGTAAGAGTGAAATATGAAGTAAGAAGTACGAAGTAAGAAGTATGAAATAAGAAAGGTGAGCTTCGCAATAATAGCGGGCTCACCTTTCTTATTATCTTCCTGCTTCTTACATCTTACTTCCTACTTCAGCATTTTTATGCAACGGTAATATCTTTATCCAGATATACGTCCTGTGTAGCATGCAGCAACTCAATACCTTCTTTCATGGGGCGTTGAAATGCTTTACGGCCCAGGATCAATCCCATGCCACCGGCTCTTTTATTGATCACAGCGGTATATACAGAATCTGCCAGATCGCTGGTGCCCTTGCTTTCGCCACCACTGTTGATCAAGCCTACGCGGCCTGCATAACAATTCAATACCTGGTAACGGCACAGATCGATGGGGTGATCGGTAGTGAGTTTTTCATAAACCAGCGGTGATGTTTTACCATGTTTGGTAGCCAGGTAACCGCCGTTATTGGTAGGTAATTTTTGTTTTATGATATCGGCCTGCAACGTAACACCCAAATGGTTGGCCTGGCCGGTAAAGTCGGCTGCCGTGTGATAATCCACTCCGTCTACTTTAAAACCATTGTTACGGGTATAACACCATAAGATGGTGGCCATGCCCAGTTCGTGCGCCAGTTCAAATGCTTCCGCCACTTCTTTCAGCTGACGGGTGCTTTCGGCAGAACCCCAGTAAATAGTAGCACCAACAGCTACTGCTCCCATGTTCCAGGCACTTCTTACTGTACCGAACATGGTTTGATCGTATCTGTTGGGAAGGCTTAAAAATTCATTGTGATTGATCTTTACAATAAACGGAATGCGGTGCGCATATTTACGGCTCATAATGCCCAATACGCCATATGTACTGGCTACGGCATTGCAACCGCCTTCAATAGCGAGTTTGATAATATTTTCCGGATCGAAATAAATGGGGTTGGGTGCAAAGGCAGAACCACCACTGTGTTCGATGCCCTGGTCAACCGGGAAGATGCTGCAAAAACCAGTATCGGCCAGGCGACCATGGCTTAACAGGGTTTGCAAACTGCGCAACACCTGGTTGCTGCGATTGCTGTTTACCCAAATTTCTTCAACGTGATTGGGAGAGGGGAGGGTAATGGTTGATTTTTCAATAGCAGTACTCTTGTGCTCTAACAGATAAGAGGCCTTGTCACCTAACAGATCGATGATTTTTTTTGATGGCATACTTGTTTATTTGTTTGTGTGAATTGTCAATCGTTAATGCAATTCAGAAGCCAGCTTATAGCTTTAAGGCAAAGCTGTAAGCCAAATTCAGCGTTCTGTATTCCGCTTACGGCTTAGAGCTTATGGCTTACAGCTGTATTTATTCGCCCAAAGATAGGCTGTACAAGTGTGCCATACAACGAAAGGCCCGACGTTACCGCCGGGCCCTGGATCATAATATTTTAACCCGGAAATGAATTCCGGAATTAACTTCTAAAAATTAAGCGTTTCTGTTAATGCAATTCAAATCATCAAACGCTATTTCTAAACGTTTAATAAAGTTTTCTTCGCCTTTACGTAACCAAACGCGGGGATCGTAGTATTTTTTGTTTGGCTTATCTGCACCTTCGGGGTTGCCCAACTGGTCTTGCAGATATCCTTCATTCTTTTTGTAGTTAAGCAGAATACCTTCCCAGAAAGCCCATTGCAGATCGGTATCGATATTCATTTTAATGGCGCCATAACTGATGGCCTCGCGGATCTGATGCTGGGGAGAACCACTGCCACCGTGAAATACAAAGTATACGGGCTTTTCGCCGGTTTTGTATGTTTTTTGAATATAGTCCTGGCTGTTCTTCAGGATCTCCGGACGCAATTCAACATTACCCGGACTGTACACACCATGCACATTACCAAACGCAGCAGCTACGGTAAACATAGGGCCAATTTTACCTAATTGCTCATAAGCATACGCTACGTGCTGTGGCTGGGTATATAATTTTTCGTTCTCAACGCCGCTGTTGTCAACGCCATCTTCTTCACCACCGGTAACACCCAGCTCAATTTCAATAGCCATGCCCAGAGGCGCCATGCGTTTATAGAATTCAACAGAAGTATGAATGTTCTCTTCAATGGGCTCTTCGCTCAGATCGAGCATGTGAGAGCTGAACAGGGGTTGTTTTTTCTCTTTGAAGAATTGCTCACCGGCATCGATGAGGCCACTCACCCAGGGTAACCATTTTTTTGCAGCGTGGTCGGTGTGCAGCACAACCGGTACACCGTAATATTTTGCAACGTTATGTATATGCAACGCACCAGATACACCACCGGCGATATTGCCCTGCAGCTGATCGTTGGGCATACCTTTACCGGCAATGAATTGCGCACCGCCATTAGAGAATTGAATAATTACCGGGGAATTTACTTTTGCGGCTGTCTCAAGGGTAGCGTTGATCGTATTAGTGCCAATTGTATTAACTGCCGGTAAGGCAAACTGGTTTTCTTTGGCATCTTTATACAAAGCTTCGAGTTCTTCACCAAAGAGCACTCCTGGTTTGTATTTCTTCATCGTTTTCTGTGTTAAAGCGTGTTGTTATTTAATTGACTGTCAAAAGCGTTGGAAAATATTTAATAGATAATGGCTTTTTTTAATGCAACGCGAAGATAGTTAATTAGCAATGAATGTTGGTGTATTTGTTACATGACGTAAGTGTTACTTTCCATTCAATGGCTGGCCCCGCAAAATGTTGGTGGCCACTTGTCCGGGCAATACCCTGAACACCGGAATGTTGATCGCATATCTGTTACACAATTGCAGTATGCGTTCATCAATTTCTTCATCGCTATACCGGGAGGAAAAATGCCCGAGAATAAGCTGTTCGATATTTGACCCGCTTACCATTTCCATCACCTCATCGAGGTAACTGTGCCGGTGATTGGGCCGGGTAATGGTGTCATCGTCGAGCAAAAAGGTAGCTTCGTGAATGAGTATTTTTGAGTTCTCCCAACGCGTAAGATCTTCAATGGGCATATCGCCGGAGTAGCTAATTAAATTGGTTTGTACTTCGGTATGGGTCCTGGCCTTGCCCTTTTGTTCAATAATGCGCCTGATATCTTCCTGAGGTAATTTTCTAAGCTCAGGGTTCAATTTCATTTTTGTTTGAATGACCTTATAACTAAGGCTCCTGGTACCGGGCCCTTTTTCGTCTGTATGGGTATTGGGAATGGCTCTGATAAAAATATCTTCTTTTATCCGTACTTCGTTTTCGGCGGAGATAGGCGTCCATATCGTACCGGCAACATGCGGGTCGAACTTTGAGGAGAACTCCTGTAACGCAGGAAAAGAACCACTGTCTTTGGGATAGTAGATAACAGGGAAACCTGGCCGGGCATTCAGTTGATTGAACTGCAGCAAACCGGTTACATGATCACGATCGGCATGGGAGATAAACACATGTTCTATTTTCCTGCTTTTCTGCAACAGGTTCGACATAAGGCCATCGCCTGCATCGAACAACAGCCGCAGTTCTTCAATGAAATACCAGGTAGAAAATAAAGCGGTTGAATAGCCGGTTATAGTGAATTGCATGGTTGGTTATAGTTCATAGTTGAAAGTTCAAAGTTGAAAGTTCAAAGTCTCGAGTTAATGGGTTAATAGTTTATTGGGTTTTTAGTTCATTGTTCTTAGTTCACCGCGTTGCGGCACTTCTGCCTTCTGCTTCGCCCGCCGAATCCGCCGGCTGGCGGAGTAGGAGGGCCCTCTGCCTTCTGCCTTGTATTAATCCTCGATCTTGCCCAGGTTTTTCTGGATCAGTTTTAAGTTCTTTTGCAGGGTTTGTTTTAACTGGCGTTTTACCAGCTGGCCCATGGAAGAACATTTGTAAAATTGCGGGTTATGAAAATAGTCGCCCAGTTCAACCCGCAGCTGGTGTAGTTTTTCGGGCACAGAGATATGGTCTTTCGACATAATGTTCAATAACTCCATTAACCGGAACCGTGAAGAAGCAACGCGAAAAGCCATCATGGTGCGTTCTTCCGTCTGGTACTGGTGAATGCTTTCTTTATTCAGCAGCTTGGCACACAGATCAACCAGTGTGTAATTCTCTTTAAAGAATTGCGGCATGTATAAGTTCTTGCGCCCCTCGTACGATTGCTGATCGAAGTCGATGGCCCTGATGCGGTACTGATAGTCCTCGATATCGGGCGTAATGTCAACCACAAAATTGTACGAACGCATATCGCCCAGTAACCGTACAAAACAACGCTCGTTGAATTTTACGAATTCCTTGGCCAGCCTGATCTTGTTGGTATGCGGATCGCTGAGGTGCTGGTCAATGAATACATCACCGGGAATACCGGGAATATGTTCCTCTACCAGGGTGTTTTGATTGGTGAGGTACGTAATGCGGTTGGGTGAAAGGATATGTTCCAGCTCCAGCCCGTATATACGCGATGCATCAGCTATTTTAATATAGTAGTGATCGTAATTATCGTTGTACTTGTTTACGATGCGGATACGAAAAGGATTGGAGTTACCAAAACTGCAATAGTCAATACGCGCTACATCGAGGTGACTGGTAAACGTAAGATCCCCCTCCGTTTTCAGGATCGCATACATTTGAACCAGACCGTTCCGAATGTATTCCCAGTCGCGCATATCATACACTACCGTTTCCCAATAAGTATCGTTGCCCTTTTTATCTTTTAGGGGAAGGGAATAGGTAATGCGCAGCAGATCGTTGTATGATACGGGCAGCTTTACTTCACGGCCATGATTTTTCAAATACCCACGCAAGCGGTCGTGCACCGGGAACATTGGTTTTTTGCGGGACGGCTTATTGGGTTCGTTTGTATCAATGTTGTCAATCATCGAATTCATATTCACCAAAGTTACTATAACTGCTGCAATAAGCTCGTAAAGTAGGCGGGGGCATGTAATAAGCGGCTTCCGTACCAGCTGAACATTTCCCCATCAACCAGAATAATGCGGGTATTGGGTAATTCGGCCTGCAGTTCATCGATGTGTTTTTGCTGAAAGGGGTAGGGCTCCGATGACAGCAGCAACAGGTCGCACTGGGCCAGCTGCCAGGTATCGATGGCGGGATAGCGGGTGGTATGGTCAAAGATGTTTTTAAAGCCGCAACGGCCAAGCATATCATGAATGAAGGTGTCGCTGCCGATGGTCATGTAGGGATTGCGCCAGATCAGGTATCCGGTTTTCACGTCCCGGTTTTTGTTTTGCAGGTCGGAAAAGGCGGCATTGATCTGACTGATCAACCGGGTTGCCCTGGACTGGGTGCTGGTGATGGCGCCAATTTGTTCTATCATCTCCATGGCATCGGCCAGGTTGTTTACATCAGTTACCCATACGGGGTAGTGCTGTGCCAGTTCTTCCACCTGTTCTTTTACGTTCTCTTCTTTATTGGCAATAATGAGGTCGGGTCTCAATTCCTGGATGACACTTGTTTTGATGGCTTTGGTGCCACCTACTCTTGTTTTTTCGCGAAACCAGTTATTGGGATGAATGCAAAATTTGGTGATACCGGTCACCTGGTCATCGAGCTGCAAAGTATAGAGTAATTCTGTTATGGAAGGAACCAGTGATACAATACTGCGGGGTGAAGCAGGCAATTCTACCGGTCGGCCCATCTGATCTATATAAACACTCATCTGAACTGGATTTATGGGATGAATGAGATGTGTTGGGATGTTTAATAAGAAGCAAAGGTAAAGAAAGCGGCAATCGTGAACGGAGGGATTCTGACCGGAAATAGTAGAAAGATAAAAATTATTGAGGATGTAAGAAGTAAAAGGCTTACAGATTAAGGCCTTCTTCAGGACCGCTGCTGCCTCCTGCTAAAAGCATTGTAGGTTTTAGCAGGAGGGGTTATTGGAGTTAAGCAGACGGTTTTTAACACACAGGAATTGGAACTACCTCGGTCTTGTGGACGTTGGATTTTAAATTACTTGGTTATTCATTAGGATATCCGACGGTTTTCACAGGGATATTCGTTTTGTCATGGACATTGGATCTGGATAATGGCTTTTTATGAATGATATCGGATTGTTAAAAAGTGAAGTTGACTGATACCGGATTTTTCTTGATTTTTCCTGGATATTGAACACGAACGATTTTCCTGGATATTGGAATAGATTGATTTGTAATCAATCAACTTCAGTAACAAAGTTAATACAGATACAAATGTTAACAAGAGCAAAAAAACTCGATTAAAATCGTTCGGTATTTACTGCTAAAATCGTAGCTATCCAGCACTAATATGCGTAGTATTGCTGCATGGGTGGGGGAGTATTACGAAATAGTACATAGTACATTTTACTTATCGTTGATCCAGATCAAATATTTTATAAAAATATATGTTTGAAAGGCGCTTCCAGTAAGGGTTTCAGCGTGTTGTACAAGCTTAATCCGGTTTTTCCACACATTAAACGAAGAAGGATAGCCATTGATCGAATAAACTTAAACTACCGGAAAAATAACAGAATCTTTGTACTGTCAACACGCAGTTGACGTACCCTTTAAAAGTTCTGTACCGGATTTACACGAACGACCTTACTCCTGAAACCATAGAAAATGCCCCTAAACCCTTTACTTGATTTATAGTTTTTTTGGTTTTTGATCCGTACCCCGTATCCAATATCGTGAAAACCAGAAATCTCTATCAGCAAACCAGTCCTTAGTAAAACCGTCCAAAGTACCTGAACAAGATTTCACAAAAGCGCTCTGCTAAATGCGGGGCGCTTTGTTTTTAATGGGCAGAAGGCAGAGATGGCCTCGTGAATTTTGAGCAATCATTATAAATAGTAAAAGCCGGCAACCTTTATACCAGGGATGCCGGCTTTGCTGTATTTATGTGTGTAATAATGGCCGTATTTCTCTCTGCCCTCTGCCTTCTGCTATTCTTAACTCCCTAACGCCAATATCACATCGTACTTGGTAACTATGTGATAATTTCCTAATTCATCTTTGCTCAGCACGGCGCCATTGTCTTTATTGATGAGGGTGCGCAGTTTTTCAATTGGCGTATTAAAATCAACGATAGGGAAGGCGGGTTCCATTACTGTTTCAATGGTGGCATTTTTTATATCGGGGTTGGAGAAGATCTTTTGGAATAATCCGCTTTCACTGATGGCACCAACAGGGCCACTGCCATTGATCACCGGAATGTGCTCGATGTCGTATTTACGCATCAGCTCAACCGCCTGGGATACGGTATGATTGGGTTCAATGGTAATGAGTTTTTGTTTGGCCGCTCGTCCATTAATGATGTCCTTACAGGTCTTGACATCCATAAAACCGCGTTCCATCATCCATTGGTCGTTATAGATCTTGGCTACATAACGGCTGCCATGGTCGTGGAAGATACAAACCACCAGGTCGTCTTTTGTCAAAGGCTGACTGGCAGCAATTTGCATAAGCCCCTGCAGGCAACTGCCGGCGCTGTATCCGCAGAAGAGGCCTTCGTCTTTTGCCAGGCGGCGGGCCATAACAGCGCCATCCCGGTCGGTCACCTGTTCAAAATGATCTATAACGCTCATGTTGTAATTCTCCGGCACAAAGTCTTCCCCAAAACCTTCGGAAATGTAGGGGTGTACTTCATTCATATCCACTTCGCCTGTGCGAAAAAACTTGGTGAGCAGCGAACCATATACATCGATGGCCCAGATCTTGATATTGGGATTTTTTTCTTTGAGGTACATGGCCGTACCCGTTACCGTACCACCGGTACCGGCCGTACAAACCAGGTGGGTGATTTTGCCATCGGTTTGATTCCATATTTCAGGACCGGTGGTTTCATAGTGAGCCAGCCGGTTGGCCAGGTTATCGTATTGGTTACTATGGAAGGAATTGGGTATTTCTTTAGCGAGTCGGCGGGCTACTGAATAGTAACTGCGTGGGTCATCGGGTTCCACATTGGTAGGGCACACAATTACTTCGGCGCCTACTGCTTTCAGAATGTCTACCTTTTCCTTTGATTGCTTATCGGTAGTGGTGAAAATACATTTATATCCTTTTACACAGGCTGCCAGTGCCAGGCCCATGCCAGTGTTACCGCTCGTACATTCAATTATGGTTCCACCTGGTTTTAATTTGCCTTCCTTTTCTGCCACCTCAATCATTTTAACCGCCATGCGGTCTTTGATAGAGTTGCCGGGATTAAAATAATCTACTTTGGCAACAACAGTGGCCGGGAGTTGTCTGGTGATCTTGTTGAGCTTGATAAGTGGCGTATTTCCAATCGTTTCGAGAATATTATTTTTAATATCCATGTAGGTTTTGTTTGTTCGTGACAAAGGTAAGTTTTTAATATCTAGCAGGGTGGTAGCGGGTTACAACAAGTTGAGAGCACTTCCCGATTTGATGGGTTTATTAACTTGTTAACTTTTCAACGCGTCAACCTTTTTAACAATCTGCCGGGTTAAATTTGTATAGGAAATTCCTGCTATGAAAGTGTATTTTATTGCCGGGTTGGCAGCCGATAAACGGGTTTTTAAATATATTCAATTGCCAACTGGATGTGAGGCTGTTTTTTTGGACTGGATATCACCTGACAAAGCTGATACACTCCCTTCTTACGCATTGCGTTTGGCTTCAACCATCAACACGGATGAACCTTTTGCGCTGGTAGGCTTATCGTTTGGCGGTATGCTGGCTACCGAAATAGCAAAAGTGTATAAACCTGCTGTTACCATCCTTATTTCAAGTGTGCCTGTATCGAAAGAATTACCCGGTTATTTTCGCATGGCCGGTAAAATCGGATTGCATAAAATAGTGCCGGTATCGCTGTTAAAGTCAACGGCTGCTACCAAACGGTTATTTACCCGGGAAAAACAGGCCGATAAAATAATGTTGTTAGACCTCATTAACGAAAGTGATTCGGAATTAATTCGCTGGAGTGTGGATGCTATCCTGAACTGGCAAAACGACGTGGTTCCACAACCCCTGTGGCATATTCATGGTAAAAGCGATGAAATATTACCGGTACGGTTTACACATCCTACCCTCACCATCCCCAAACAGGGGCATGTTATGGTAGTTACAAAGCCCGATGTAGTGAATGAATTTCTGGCCAAAGCGTTACAGGGATATACATTGAAGTCATGATCAGGCTTTTTTTAGACATTCTTGCAATAGTAGCTCCATTTTAATACTTTAGGGCTTACTTTTTTAATCCTTAATTGTATGAAACCGTTAACCAAACCTGTTATTCTTATTTCAGCATTTTTTATTTTGATGATGGCGGCTGCCTGCAAAAAAGACAGCGACAAAAACAATGACAAGGCTGCTATTGTTATCGAGGGGTTTAAGATGAAAGATGTAGCCGGTAATGATTTTGGCCGTTATGGACCAGAAGACAACGACTGGACATTTAAGAACACCTTAAACGCGCGGGAAATGGCCCTTTTTGATTTTGTTCCTGCCGGTGTTAACCTGAATAATACGGTGGAAACTGCCATTTCGGACTATAGTTTAATGCCTAGTCCTAACCCATGTACGTATGACCAGTATTTTCAATTAAGCCTTGCTGATTCGGTGCTGGTGAAAGTAGTGGTAGTAAATAATAAACTCGATGTGTTACAAAGAACCGCTGTAAAAGGGAAAGGCTACCTGGGATTTAGATTATTTTATGGCGATACGCTGCAGTTTCCAGACAAATCTTCGTTGCGGGTGTATTATAGTTTTTCTGCTCAAAATAAAGAAAACTATAAAACCGGGTATGGAGATATAAAAATATGCAGAGGGGGCATATATGGGGTTGTCAGTTCCTGTTTTCCATAATAAGAAAAAATATTCATTAGAAAAGGCGGATATCATTCCGCCTTTTTTGGTGGCAGGGAGGTGCTAAAAAATAGGTTTTTTTTACTTACCTACAATGTTTTTATAAATCCTACATTTGAGCAGTCCTAATAAAAAATCTGGTACGTTTTTTAGGAAAAAATGTTGTTAGTAAAAACAAGTTTTTTCTTTGTTTTCATGCCTTACATTTGCGACCCCTTATTCTGAGCCAGGGTGAGCCGTAAGACATTAAAAAAACTGCAAATTCTCAATAGATGGAAGTAAAGTACATTCAGAAGATCGCTGAAAAATTATCATTCAGCATTAAGCAGATCACGAATATTCATGATTTGCAAAGCGAAGGCGCAACCATTCCTTTTATGGCCCGTTACCGTAAGGAAGCGACCAACAATATGGATGAGGTGGGTATTGGCCAGGTGGTTGAACAGATCGCTTATTTTTCTGAACTGGATAAACGCAAAGAAACGGTGGTAAAAACGATTGAAGGCCTGGGCAAATTAACCCCCGAGCTAAAAGATCGTATTGAAAACTGTTACGATTCAACCGAGCTGGAAGATATTTATCTTCCTTACAAACCCAAACGTAAAACAAGGGCTACCCAGGCTATTGAAAAAGGACTGGAACCATTGGCGAAACTGGTTTTTGAACAGGGTGTTGAAAATATGGATGAAGAAGCCGCCAAATTCATCAACGAGCAGGTGAAAGATATCAAGGAAGCCATGCAGGGCGCCCGCGATATCATTGCAGAGTGGGTGAGTGAAAACGAGCAGGCGCGTAATAAAGTTCGTCAGGAGTTTACGGAAACAGCCAAGCTGTCGTCGAAAGTACTGACCAGCAAAAAAGAGGAAGAGGAAGCACAGAAATACCGTGATTACTTCGAGTTCAACGAAAACCTGGCCGATAGTCCTTCTCACCGCATCCTGGCCATTCGCCGGGCCGAGAAAGAAGGCTACCTGGTTATGGACATCAATATAGACAAACAAACAGCTGTTGACGACCTCAACAGAACGTTTGTGAAAAGCAATAATCCATTTGCTACGGAAGTAAAGAAAGCGATCGACGATTCGTTCGACCGGTTGCTGAAACCTTCTATTGAAAATGAGTTCCGCCTGGCAAGTAAGAACAAAGCCGATGAAGAAGCCATTAACGTATTCGCCGAGAACCTGCGTCAATTGTTGCTGGCTTCGCCATTAGGTTCTAAAAAAGTACTGGCGCTGGACCCTGGTTTCCGTACCGGTTGCAAACTGGTTTGTCTGGATGCACAGGGTAACCTGGTATACAATACCGCCATCTACCCACACCCGCCACAGAACGACTGGCAGGGCAGCGTATCTGAATTAAAATTCCTGGTTGATAAATACGAAATAGACGCCATCGGTATTGGTAACGGTACCGCCGGCCGTGAAACCGAGCAACTGGTACGCAGCATCGATTTTGGCAAACCGGTTAGCGTGTTCCAGGTAAATGAAAGCGGTGCTTCTATTTACTCAGCCTCTGAAGTAGCCCGTGAAGAGTTCCCCGATCAGGATGTAACCGTAAGGGGCGCTGTGAGCATCGGCCGCCGTTTGCTGGATCCACTGAGTGAACTGGTAAAGATCGATCCCAAATCAATTGGTGTTGGTCAGTATCAGCACGATGTAAACCAAACCCGCCTGAAAGAAGCGCTGGACAGGGTAGTAGAGAGCGCGGTGAACTTTGTGGGTGTTGATGTGAACACGGCTTCCAAACACCTGCTGGTATATGTGTCTGGTTTAAGCAATACACTCGCTAAAAATATTGTTGAATACCGTGCGAAGAACGGGGCTTTCAAAACCCGTGAAGAATTGAAGAAGGTACCTATGATGGGACCCAAATCATTCGAGCAGTGCGCAGGGTTCTTACGGATCCCCGGTGCTGAAAATCCATTGGACAACTCTTCGGTTCACCCGGAAAGCTATCATGTGGTAGAAAGCATGGCCAAAGACTTACAGGCATCACTCGAAGACCTGATCAAAAAAGGCGAGCTGCGCAAGAAGATCAACAAGAAACAATACATTACGGAAAGCATTGGTGAATACACCATCGATGATATCTTAAAAGAATTGGAAAAACCTGGTCGTGACCCCCGGGCGCAGATCGAGGAGTTCCGCTTCGATGAAACCATTAAAGCCATTGAAGACGTAAAACCTGGTATGACGGTACCGGGCATCGTTACCAACATCACCAACTTTGGGGTGTTTGTTGACATTGGCGTTAAACAGGATGGGCTGGTGCATATCTCTCAACTGAGCAACACCTTTGTGTCTGACCCCAATGAAGTAGTGAAACTGAACCAGAAAGTAATGGTTACCGTTTCTGAAGTGGATGTACCCCGCAAACGTATTTCCCTCACCATGAAAGATCAGCAGAAAGGTGGTGGCGGCGGTGAAAGACGCAGTGGCGGTGGTGGTGATCGCAAACCTGCTGCCGGCGGTGCTGGTAAAGGACAGCCGAAGAAACAGGAGCCGTTGAATCCGTTCCAGGCGAAGCTGGCGGAGTTGAAGAAGAAGTTTAATGATTAGTTGACAGGTTGACGAGTTGACACGTTAACAAGTTAATACAATATAAAAGCCCATTCTGGAATCCAGGATGGGCTTTTTAGTTGAAAGTTTTAAGTTGAAAGTTCCGGGTTATTTGGTTATTATGTTATTGGGTTCTTAGTTCAGGGATGCCACGTCGCGGCACCCTGCCGTTTGCCGATCCTCCATTGCCCATTGCCCATTGCCTATTGCCTTTCCCTACTGCCCACTGCCTACTGCCCACTGCCTTCTGCCTTTTCTCTCTGCCCTCTGCCCTCTGCCTTCTGCCTTCTCAAATACATATCCAGAGCCACCAACCCAAGTACCACATTCACCATCATAAAAATAGTAGTATAGGTGCTGTTAAAGAGGCTGCTGGTATCTACTTTGTCGAGGTTGATCTTATTGAGGTTGACAAGTGAATTATCGGTATTGCTTGCGCCCGTCCAGTGGATCTGAGCAAAGGCGGCTACCAGGAAGGCGATAATGGTACAGATAAAAAAGCCGAATATTCCCCAGATGATGCGTTTATTGATATAGGTTTTGGCGGCAGGAGCAATATGATGTTTGCTGATGGACTCCATAATATTCTGTGTGAACCGCATGGAGGGTTCGTCCAGTTCCAGGCGATGGCTTAGCAGGTCCTGCAGCTCCAGTAGTTCCTGGTATTTGGCTCTCCATACCGCATTGGAAGCAATGAGTTGTTCAATAAACAAGCGCTCCTCAGCGCTGCCAGCACCATCGAGATACTCCCACAAACGTTCCTCTATATTTTCCGGCTTGTTCATTTTTATACTGTTTAAAGTTACTGATTAACCAACCATGTCTTTTACTTCCTCTGTAAAATGCTTTTCCATTTTTTCTTTCAACCGTACCCGGGCCCGGTGCAGTTTTACCTTGGCGGTATTGGGATCAACGCCGAGTATGCGGCCAATTTCTTCCAGGCTTTGTTCGGCCTGGTAAAATAAGGTAATGATGCGGGCATCATCGATGCTCAATAATCGCAATGCTTCGTTGATTACCTGTATTTTCGATTTTTGTTCAACCTGGTTCGCCCGGAAAGCTGAATTCTGGTTATCGGCCAGTTCAAACACCTGCTCGGTATCCAGCGAATGAACGGGTACTTTCTTCTTGCGTAAAAAAGTGATGCAGGTAGTGGTAACAATGGTATACAACCAGGTACTGAATTTTGACTCACCCCTGAAATCGGCCAGGCTGCGGTATGCTTTTACAAATACGTCCTGGGCTATTTCTTCCGCATCTTCCCGGTTGGTGGTATAACGCAGCACAATGGTAAAAACGTAATTCTGGTATCGTTTTACCAATTGGGCATACAGTGCCTGTTCGCCTTGCAGCACTTTGTTTATGATCTCATTATCAACCGGTCCGGTTTGCATTAGTATGAATATGACGATGTAAGTAATGATCAGGTTACACCTATATAGACACTCCCTGTGCCGGAAATCAGTCCCTTTGATTATCAGTATTTTATTTAGATGGAATATTGCCTTGTGTTCGGTTTCGATACTTGCTGTGTTCATTTATGAAAAAAAATCAGCCGGGTCTGTAACCAGCCGTCAGCGGCCGTAGTCATAGTTGTAAAGCACTTTAAAAAACAAAAACTATGGATAAAGGAGTATTGGCTATAATCTGGTTAATGGTATCCTCTTTAGGATTACTTATTCTGGTCTTCGGTATTAGGTATTTAATAAGCCGCGAAAACCTGGCGATGTTGGAAAAGGGTATGAACCCGAAGGAAAAAATAAACCGGCCGGCACCCTATACCAATTTGAAATGGGGATTGCTGTTGTTTGGTGCCGGCGCCGGACTGGCATTATCATATATCGTTACAAATATGCTGCATGATTATGAGAACCCGGCTTTGTGGTTTGCCTTTATTGCCATGGGTGGCGGCGGTGGGTTGATCTATTCTTATCGTATTGAGAAGAAGGAGTTGTTGGATGGAAGGGCAGTAGGCAGTGGGCAGTAGGGAAGGCAGAAGGCAGAAGGCAGAGGGCAGAGGGCAAAAGCTGCGCGGAATAATGCAATAACCCAATAACCCGGACCCAGAACTTTGAACTTAAAACTTTAAACTAAAAGCCCACCCCGGTATCCGAAGTGGGCTTTTATTATGTATTAACCTGTTAACTCGTCAACTTGTTAACCTGTCAACTAATTCTTCATTTCCGCCATCGCTTTCGTAATAGCCGCATCATCCGCATTGCTCACCTCATAATACCCTTCTGTGCGCCAGATTTGCCGGGCCAGCCAGGTTTTGATGCGTTTTTCTACTTCTACTTTATCACGTTCGGGAACGTTTGGTACGTTCACTGAATTTTTAGCGGCATAAGCTACCAGGCTGTTCCAGGCGGTGCGGGTGTCGGTATACCGACGGGCATAATCGGCCGGGGTTTTGAACTGATCGAAATAGGCTTTATTCTGCTGATAATAGATATAAATGAATTTGCTGAACAGTTGATTGTCGAACAGCACAAATACATTGCTGCTGAAGGTAGCTGTATCGAAGGGGATAAATACATCGGGGGTAATACCGCCGCCGCCATATACCACTCTTCCTTTTTTTGTTTTAAAGGCCGGGCCGTTGTGTTTGGTAACGGTATCGCCATTCACCAGTTCTCCGTTCTCGAAACGTTCAGCGAGTTCATCATTGTAAGCTTCGCGTCCTTTGTTATAAGGCTTTTGAATATTGCGGCCAATGGGTGTATAATAACGGGCAACGGTTAACCGCAATGCAGAGCCGTCACTGAGGTCATATTGTTCCTGTACCAGGCCTTTACCAAATGTACGGCGGCCGATGATGGTGGCACGGTCCCAGTCTTGCAGGGCGCCCGCTACTACTTCACTGGCAGAGGCAGAGCCTTCATCAACCAGCAGCACCAGTTTGCCTTTTTCAAACAACCCCGGGCGTTTACAATGGTATTCCATCTTCTCCGATTTGTTGCCCTGGGTGTAAACGATCAGGCGTTCGTCGTCGAGGAATTCGTCAACGATATCGGTGGCTTCGGTTAAAATACCACCACCGTTGCCCCGCAGGTCGAAGATGAGTTTTTTCATGCCCTTTGCTTCCAGGGTTTCCATGGCTTTCATGAATTCTTCGTACGTGGTGCCGGAAAATTTATTCAGGTGTATGTAGCCGGTAGTGGTGTCGATCATATAAGAAGCATCTACCGAGTACAGGGGTATAGTGCCGCGGGTAATGGCCGTTGTTACGGGTTTACCATTGCGTAAAACGGTAACCTGTACCTTGCTGCCGCCTGCACCCCGTAAAAAGTTCTTTATTTTATCGCCGGTGATCGATTTGCCGGTAACCACTGAGTCGCCTACTTTCAGGAATTTATCGCCTACCTGTAAACCGGCCTTGTCGCTGGGGCCGTCGGAAAGTACATTGGTAACATGAACGGTATCGTCGATGATGAAGAATTCAACCCCTATGCCTTCAAAGTTACCTTGAAGGTCTTCGTTTATTTCTTCCACGTTAGAGGCGGGGATAAAAACGGAATGGGGGTCAAGGTGGGCCAGCATGGCCTGTATGGCATCTTCGGTAAGGGTGTCGGTATTTACTTTGTCAACATATTTCAGGTTAACGAGGTCCATCACTTCCTGTAATACCGAACGTTTGCCACTGTTAAATATGCCGCGCGAACCGGGTACATTCTGCCTTAAAGCAGAACCTATGAACATGCCCACGATCAATACCACAGAAAATAACAGAGGCATCCATACTTGAAGTCTTTTCATCTGAGATTGTATAGTTTGTTTTAATAAGGCCGGGCAAAAATAAATCGCCTTTTTAAATTTGAAAGTAAATCACAACCAATAATACATCATATGGTAAAGCAACATTCCCCAAAGCCGGTTGTAATTAAATCGCGCACAAATATGTGTTAGCTGCTAAATAATTACCGGCTGTTTCCGGTCCCAGTTTCGCACCCGGGCTGTGAGTGAATTTGCCGGAGCAGCAAAGAAACAGCACCGCAAGGGATAGAAATCTGAAAATTTTGGGCGAAGTTCATAATTAATTTGCAAGAAACGCTTTTTTGTTTTGAATGGTTACAGACCGCATAAAAGCGGCACTTCAAACAAATAAAGGGTGGGGCAGGGTCCTGAAAACAGGGCCGGGTTGCGTTTTTATGCAAGGTATATGAGGCGTTTACGATATGGTTGTTTCAGCTATGCGTCTTACCTTCGCATGATGGCTATATGTGTAAACAAGCGTGTAGCAAGGGTTTGGAATTATTCGACTAAACGGTTATAAATATGGCAATACTGCTGGCAGATAGTGGGGCCACCAAATGTGAATGGTTTTTGGCAGAATCAAAAGAAAGCACCAAAACGGTTTTTACCCAGGGTATTAGTCCGTATTTTTTTAATGAAGAAAAAACGGTGGCTTTATTGCAGCAGGAATTGCTGCCTCATTTGCCGAAATCGGCCATTGTTGAGGAAATACATTATTATGGTACCGGCATGCGGAACCCGGTTAATGTAGAAATGGTGAGGAAATCGCTGGCTACGGTGTTTGAAAAGGCCGGAACAATTGAGGTGAGCGATGATATGCTGGCGGCGGCCAGGGCCCTGAATGGCCGTAAGGAAGGAATGGCCTGTAACCTGGGCACGGGTTCTTTTGCCGTTTATTACGACGGTAACAGCATTACCAAACAGGCCCCGGGTATTGGCTATATTCTGGGCGACGAAGCCAGTGGGGCCTACCTGGGAAAAAAAGTACTGCAGTATTATTTATACAATACATTCGATGAAGAACTGCGTTACAAGTTTGAAACAAGATATAACACCACACCCGTTGAGATCTTAGAAAACGTATACCGGAAACCCCTGGCAAACAGGTACATGGCTACTTTTTGCCTGTTTTTATCGGAGAACCGGGGGCATTATATGATAGAAAATATCATTGAAGACGGGTTGAACGACTTCTTTTTTACCCATCTGTGCAAGCTCTCTGAAAGCTGGAAACACCCAATCAACTTTGTAGGCGGCGTGGCTTTTGCGTTTAGTGATATTATCGATGAATTATGCCATTCCTATGAATTTGAGCAGGGAAAGATCCTGAAAGGCGCTATGGAAGGATTGATCCAATACCATGTACAATAATGAAAAAACCTTATGCCTAACCCGAATAAAACATTGAACAACAGAAATATGTCAGCTGAATTTACCAGGATTACAGAGCAGTCGAGCGATTACCGGCATCTGGAGCAAATGAGTATTAATGAGTTGCTTACCAGTATGAATAACGAGGATAAAAAAGTGCCGGTAGCTGTAGAGAAAGCCATCCCTCAAATAGAGAAACTGGTGACTGCTATTTCAGATAAAATGCTGGCCGGCGGCCGCCTTTTTTATATAGGTGCCGGAACCAGTGGCCGCCTGGGCATACTGGATGCCAGCGAAATTCCCCCCACTTATGGATTGCCGCAGGGACTGGTGATCGGCATCATTGCCGGTGGCGATGTAGCCATTCAACGCCCCGTTGAACAGGCGGAAGACAGCTGGGAACAGGGCTGGGCCGATTTAATGAAACACGCCATCGATGAAAAAGATGTAGTGATAGGTATTGCCGCCAGCGGCACCACACCTTATGTAATAGGCGCCCTTACCGAAGCCCGTAAAAAAGGCATTATTACCGGATGTATAACCTGCAATGCCGGCTCGCCGCTGGCCGATGCAGCCGAACTGCCCGTTGAGGTGGTGGTGGGACCTGAATTCGTTACCGGCAGCACCCGCATGAAAAGCGGTACCGCCCAAAAGCTGGTATTGAATATGATCTCTACCGCCGTTATGATCCAGATTGGCCGGGTAGAGGATAACAAAATGGTGAACATGCAGTTGACCAACAGCAAGCTGGTTGACCGGGGCACCAAAATGGTCATGGAAAAAACAGGCATCAGCAATTACGATAAAGCCCGCGATCTGTTGCTGAAATATGGCAGTGTGAAGAAGGCAGTGGATTCGTTAGGGTGATGAAAAGGCAGAGGGCAGAAGGCAGAGAGAAAAAAGCCATTAGCTGTAAGCAATGAGCCACTGCACGTTCTTAAAACTTTAAACTTTAAACTTAGAACTATACAGCCCATCCCGGTTACCGGAATGGGCTTTTATATTGTATTCCTTTTTAACATGTTAACTTACCTCGCCCGCCGTAGCCCTGGCGTAGGCGGGTCGACTTATTAACTCCCCCTTGCCACCTCCGTAAAAAGCTGTAACTTTTAGAAACATATCATTAAACTTATACTTATGAGGTACAGATTTTTACACACTTCTTTAGCTGCCTGTATGCTTATAGTAACCATACAGGTATCTGCACAACAAAGACAAACAACAGCTTTTGCAATAACAAGCTCAGAGAAAGGGAACTTCAACTGGACCGATGTAAAACAGATCGACTTAACAACGGGCACTGTTACCCGGTCTATCTTCGATGCCAAACAAACGAATTTCACGGTATACAATGCCCGAACAGGGAAAGAGATAAAACCCGTTACGCAAAATGGCGTAACTGTTACTACCAATGCAAGCATGCCGGTGGCTTCACTAGCTGCCGCCTGCGCATACGATCAACGGCATAACCGCCTGTACTATGCGCCCCTGTTCATGAACCAGCTCAGGTATATTGACCTGGACGAAAAAACGCCCAAGTTCTATTACTTCGATAACGAACCCTTTATGCAGGTTACAGATGCCGGCAATGAAGCCAATCATGTTACCCGCATGGTTATAGGAGCCGATGGCGATGGCTATGCGTTAAGCAATGATGCCAATCACCTCATCAGGTTCACCACCGGTAAAAAGCCCGTGATCACCGACCTGGGTGCTTTGCTGGATGATGCATCAAATGGCGATAAATCGGTTCATGCAAAATTAGTGGCATGGGGTGGCGATATGATTGCCGACGCAGCCGGTAACCTGTATATGATCTCTGCTTACCGTAACGTGTATAAAGTGAATATTCAAAGCAGGGTAGCCGTATGGCTCGCTGAAATAAAGGGCATGCCTGCCAGCTTTACCACCAATGGGGCTGTGGTTGATAATGAAGGCAACCTGATCGTAAGCAGCGCCAATACCGCTGAAGGATATTACAAAGTAGATATGAAATCCTGGAGCGCCACCCGCATCAACATAGAGGGAACGGTATTCAATGCCAGTGACCTGGCCAATGGTAACCTGGCGTTTCCCAATGATAAGGAAACTGTGCCATTGATAAACCGGCCAATTGTTCGCAACGATAAAATAGGGTTGTACCCTAACCCGATTTCGACCAACCTGGTATATGTAAGTTTTAAAAATAACGAATCGGGCCGCTACACTATTCAGCTGCTTGACCTGAATGGTAAAGTGATCACTGAAAAAATTGCGGTAGTCAATGCCGGGGGAAAGGTTGTGCCGGTGGCCGTGGAAAGCAATCTGGCCAAAGGGCCCTATATGATAAAAGTGTTAAGTAATAGTAAAAAACCTGTATTTGCCGACAAGCTGATCATTCAATAGAACAATAAAAAATATTTGGAAACCGCATTGCGAAGGCTGTAAATTGCTACAGCCTTCTTTCATTTTTAGCATGCCCTATGGCATAGTTTTTAGTGAGCAGGGAAGAAGAAGTCAATATTGGATTATGCACGAAATAGAACCATTTTACAATTGGCGTCACATTTATACCAGTGAGCAGGATGAGCGGTCACCGTTCTTCGGAAAGGTGTATTCTGAATTTACCTATACCCAGGCTATTTATAATTACCTGATACATCCGCAGTGGGACGATTTCGGTTCCCGCACCTTGTACCTGAAAGTACTACTGGCCGACTATGAAGAGAAGTATGCGATCATAGAACTTATTGGGGAGTGGAACGATGCCATCGAGAACGACATTATGGAATTGAAGCGGGAGGTGATCGATGTATTCTTTTATGAAGGCATTACCAAGTTCATCTTCATAGCCGAGAATGTACTGAACTTTCACAGCGGTGATAAGGATTACTACCAGGAATGGTTTGAAGAGGTTACGGATGAGGATGGCTGGATAGTGGTGCTGAACATGCCCGAGCAAACGCAGTACGATTTCAAGCGGGCCAAGCTTAACCGCTACATCGAATTGATGGATCTGCCCAACTGGCGAACCTATAAACCCTTCCACCTGTTTAAGAAAATTGATGAGCAAATGCGGAAAAGATTGGAATAGTCTAGTTGAAAACCGGGTTTTTAAATCGCTGAAAGTCTCACCGGGTAAAGGTTTTAGGTACAAAAGTGGAGGTTGGGCGCAGTAGAATTAATTGAAAAAAATTTGTACATAAGTAATTTGTTATTATTTTTGACCTAATGAATATCACAAAGGCATACCGTTTCTTTTACTTTTATTTTAGCTTCTATTTTAGAAATAGGCCGGGAATGCTTTTGTTGACAACAAAATAAGAATAAAGAAAAAGTTCAACATAAAGAGTCCCGGCAAAAAGCCGGGACTTTTTTTATGTCTTTTTACAAACCACCGCAATTATGGTCGACCGAAAACAACAACAGGAGAGCACCGACGCAACGCCAGGAAGTAATGGCTTGCAGGGTACAGGCATCAAGGTTTCTATCCAGGGATATGAAGGCAGTTTTCACCAGGTAGCAGCCCGCCAGTTCTTTGGGAAAAATGTAGAAGTGATACCCTGCGCCACCTTTCGCGATGTAGTAAAAATTGCCAGTAACAAAAAGGAAAGCAATGGTGGCCTGATGGCAATCGAAAATTCCATCGCTGGCAGTATTCTTCCCAACTACAACCTGTTGCAAAAGAGTTCCCTGCAGATCATCGGCGAAATATACCTCCCCATAAAACAACAACTGTTAGTTAACCCCGGGGTGCAGTTGGAGGATATACGAGAAGTGCACTCCCACCACATGGCCATTCAGCAGTGCCTCGAATTCCTCGACAAATACAACTGGAAGCTGGTAGAAACGGAGGACACTGCACTAAGCGCTAAACATGTTCAGCAACACCGCAGTAAACACATAGCCGCCATTGCCAGCAAACTCGCCGCCGACCTCTTCAACCTCGATGTAATCGCTCCCAACATTCATACTTTAAAAAATAACTATACCCGGTTTTTGGTTCTTGTGCCGCAGGATGTTGCAGAACCGGTAGCCGAAGCCAATAAAGCTTCCGTGAATTTTCATACCGATCACTCACGTGGCAGCCTGGCCCGGGTACTTAGCCGCATTGCCGATGCCGGCATCAATTTAAGCAAGCTGCAAAGCTCACCCATACCCGGTACCGATTTTCAATACAGCTTTTATGCCGATATGGAATTCGATACCCTCGACCAGTTCAATACTGTTATCGATGACATAAGACCGGTGACCCAGGAGTTGAGGATATACGGCGTGTATAAAAACGGTAAAACAAACAATTAATCCATCTCACACCAACGACATGCAAACATCAAAACGATTAGAAGGTATTGGCGAATATTATTTTTCGCAAAAGCTGCGGGAGATAGATGAGTTGAACAAACAGGGCAAGAATGTTATCAACCTCGGTATTGGCAGTCCGGATCTGCCGCCGCATGCCGATGTGATAAAGACCCTGCAGGAAGAAAGCGCCAAACCCAATGTGCATGCTTATCAAAGTTATAAAGGATCGCCGGTGTTGCGCAAAGCCATCAGCGACTGGTATAAACAATGGTATAAGGTAGAGTTGAACCCCGATACCGAGATCCTGCCCCTGCTGGGAAGCAAGGAAGGCATCATGCACATTTGCATGACCTATTTGAATGCAGGCGATAAAGTACTGGTGCCCAACCCGGGTTACCCTACTTATAGAAGCGCCGTGAAATTGGCAGGTGGTGAATGTGTTGATTATGATTTAACCGAAGCCAATAACTGGGAACCCGATTTCGAGGCATTGGATAAGTTAGTGGCCGCAGGTGGTGTATATAAACTGATGTGGATCAACTATCCCCAAATGCCTACAGGACAGCTGCCTTCGGCCAGCCTATTCGAAAAGATAGTGGCCTTTGGAAAGAAGCACAATATTCTTATTTGTCATGATAACCCTTATAGTTTCATCCTCAATGATAACCCCACCAGTTTGTTGAATGTTCCGGGGGCGAAAGAGGTGGCTATAGAACTGAACTCATTGAGTAAATCGCACAATATGGCCGGCTGGCGGGTAGGGGCCTTGCTGGGCGCCAAAGAACGCATTGACGAGGTGCTGCGTTTTAAAAGCAATATGGACAGTGGTATGTTCCTGCCGGCGCAATTAGCGGCTGCCAAAGCATTACAATTGCCCAAAAGCTGGTACGATGAAGTGAACGCTACCTACAGAAAGCGTCGCGAAAAAGTATTTGACCTGCTCGATCTGTTGCAATGCGTGTATGATAAAAACCAGGCCGGCATGTTTGTTTGGGCAAAGATCCCGGCTGCTTATAAAACCGGTTACGAACTGAGCGATGAAGTATTGTACAATACCGGTGTATTCATAACACCCGGTGGCATTTTTGGTAAAGCAGGGGATGGCTACATACGGGTAAGCCTGTGCAGTACAGAAGAAAGATTTGCAGAAAGCATTCAAAGGATAAAAGCATTTAAACCAGCATTAAAAAGTTAATTCAACCATGTTCAATACCGTTACCATAGTTGGGGTAGGCTTAATCAGCGGTTCCTTTAGCCTGGCTTTAAAAGAGCGGGCACTGGCAAAAAAAGTGATTGGTGTAAGCCGTACCGAAGCAAGCGCCCAAAAAGCCATAGAGCTGGGTTTAATAGACGAAGTATTGCCTTTGGAAGAAGCCGTAAAACAGGCTGACCTCATTTACGTTGCCATACCGGTTGATGCTACCATTCCTGTAATGCAACAGATAATGGACCTGATCACCGATAAACAGATAGTGGCCGATGCAGGCAGTACCAAACATGCGTTGTGCGCAGCAGTGGCCGATCACCCCATGCGCCACCGGTTTGTAGCTACCCACCCCATGTGGGGAACGGAATACAGCGGTCCTGAAGCTGCCGTGCGGAACGCCTTTGCCGGCCGCAGCTGTGTGATCTGTGAAAAAGAAAAAAGTGATGCCGCTGCAGTTGCAATCATTGAAACAATTTATCGTCAATTAGGTATGCACCTGGTGTACATGGATGCCGACAGCCACGATATGCATACGGCGTACATCAGCCATATTTCCCATATCACTTCCTTTGCCCTGGCCAATACGGTTTTGGAAAAGGAAAAAGAAGAAGATACCATTTTTGACCTGGCCGGTGGTGGTTTTGAAAGTACCGTACGGCTGGCAAAAAGTAACCCGGCGATGTGGGTGCCTATTTTCAAACAGAACCGCGAGCATGTACTGGATGTACTGAACGAACACATCAGCCAGCTGCGCAAGTTCAAGGCCTGCCTGGAAAAGGAAAATTATGCCTACCTGCTGGAGCTGATAGAACAGGCAAATAAGATAAAAAGGATCTTGAAATAAGTTGAAAATATTCAATGAAAAGCCCCATGGGCGGACATTTGCTCTTTGAACAGGATTAATTAGGTCGACGGCCATAATAACAGTACCTTTGCGCCAAATTTTCTGACTATGATTACATTTGATGCATTGGGTTTGGATGAACGGCTGATACAGGCTACCAATGCTTTAGGATATGTTAACCCCACCCCGATTCAGGAACAGGCGATTCCTGTTTTACTGAGCGGAACAAAAGACCTGGTGGGTTTGGCACAAACGGGTACAGGTAAAACGGCTGCATTTGGGCTACCCCTGTTGCATTTGGTAAATGAGCAGTTGAAACATCCCCAGGCATTAGTGGTTTGTCCTACAAGGGAATTGTGCATGCAGATCGTGAACGAAGTTGAAGGGTTTAAAAAATTTATACCCGGTATGTTTGTGGCGGCGGTATACGGCGGCGCCCCAATAGGCCAGCAAATCCGCGAGCTGAGAAGAGGTGTACAGATCGTTGTAGCCACACCAGGCCGGTTGATCGACTTAATTGAACGCAAGGCTATTGACCTGGAGCAGATCCAGTACGTGATTCTGGATGAAGCCGATGAAATGCTGAACATGGGCTTCCAGGACGATATTGAATTCATTTTGAAGAACACCCCCAAACGGGAAGCCACGTGGTTGTTCAGCGCTACCATGCCACCGGAAATTCGCCGGGTAAGCAAACGGTACATGAAGGATCCAATTGAGGTAACCGTGGGAAAAGTGAATTCTGCCAATAAAAACATCGACCACCAGTACTACATTACCAGTGCACAACACCGGTATGAAGCCCTGAAACGGTTGATCGATTTTAACCCTGGCATTTACGGCATCATTTTTACACGTACAAAAGCCGATGCCCAGGATATTGCCGAAAAATTAACCCGCGAGGGATACGATATCGATGCGTTGCATGGTGATTTAACGCAGCAGCAACGGGATAAGGTAATGGGCGATTTTCGCGAGAAAACCTTACAGCTCTTAATAGCAACGGATGTAGCCGCACGCGGTATCGACGTACAGGGTATCACCCACGTTATCAATTACGAGTTACCCGATGATGTGGAAGTATACACCCATAGAAGCGGCAGAACCGGCCGTGCCGGCAAAACCGGGGTGTGTATGTCTATAGTACACGTACGCGAGCTGGGAAAAATGCGTCAGATACAAACCATTGTACAGGCGCCTTTCCACAAGCTGGAGATTCCAACCGGCAAAGATGTTTGCCGCAAACAGTTCTATCACTTTATGGATAAACTGTTGCAGTTGGAGGTTAACCACGGCGATTATGAAGCGTATGTGCCCATGCTCGAAGAGAAATTCGCCGACATGAGCAAGGAAGAGATCCTGAAACGCGTAGCCGCGCTGGAATTCGACCGCTTTTTGAAATATTACGAGAATGCCGAAGACCTGAACGTACGGGAACAACGCAGGGGTGAACGCACCAATGGCGAACGCCTGACAGTGAGAAGAGATGGTAGTGGTGGCGGTGAGAGAAGAGGCGCCTTCACCGATACCAGAGGCCGTAAGTTCAACAGCGGTGGCGACTATACCAAGCTGTTTGTGAACCTGGGTACAAAAGATGGTTTTTATAAAGCCAGCTTCCTGCAGTTCATTTTAGATATGAGCGAACTGCAAAAAGAAGTACTCGGCCGTATAGATATGAAGGAAATGAATAGCTGGATCGAAATCGACAAAAGTGTAGCGAGTAGAATGATCCGGGCTATTGACGGAAAGAATTACAAAGGCAGAAGAATTCGAATGAACGAAGCTGACAGCCGACGCTAAGTAAGCCTGTTAACAAGTTGATAAGTTAACAGGTTAACGAACCGGCAGCAGCCCTGTCAAACAAGTAAACTTTTTAACTTATCAACTTAAATACAATATGCAACAAACATCGACAACCATGAAAGAAACCGTGCAACAGGTATGGAAAAAGCGCCCGATCATTATCAGTGGACCCTGCAGTGCCGAAACAGAAGAGCAGGTGCTGGAAACCGCTACCCGCCTGGCAAAGACAGGGAAAGTAGATATGCTGCGTGCCGGTATCTGGAAACCACGTACCCGTCCTGGTAGCTTTGAAGGTATTGGAACCAAAGGTTTACCCTGGATGCAACAGGCAAAAAAGATCACCGGTTTACCCGTAACAGTAGAAGTAGCTACTGCAAAACAGGTAGAAGATGCACTGACCTTTGATGTAGATGTACTTTGGATTGGCGCCCGTACTACGGTGAACCCTTTCAGCGTACAGGAAGTAGCAGACGCTTTACGTGGTGTTGATGTACCCGTGTTGATCAAAAACCCTATCAATCCTGATCTGGAATTGTGGACTGGCGCTGTTGAGCGTGTAGCCAAAGCAGGTATTAAACAAATAGGTTTGATCCACCGCGGATTCAGTTCTTATGGTAATACCGAATACCGGAATGCGCCCATGTGGCACCTGGCTATCGAAATGAAACGCCGCAATCCGGAGTTATTAATGATCAACGATCCTTCACATATTAGTGGTCGCCGCGATATTCTGCTCGATGTAGCTCAAAAAGCCATTGACCTGGATATGGACGGTTTGATCATCGAAAGCCATATCGATCCAGACAAAGCATGGAGCGATGCCAAGCAACAGATCACCCCTGAAAAACTGGGCGAAATGATCGGTGCCATCACATGGCGTAGAGAAGATGTAAACTCCGACGAATATCACGCCGCATTAGAGAAATTGCGTCAGCAGATCAATCACCTCGATGATGAACTGATGCAGATCCTGGGTCAGCGGATGAAAGTAGCAGAAAAAATAGGTGAGTACAAAAAGAACAACAACATCACCATTCTGCAAACCAACCGTTGGAACGAGATCCTGGAAAGAGCATTCCAGAAAGGTGAAAAACTGAACCTCAGCAAAGAGTTCATCACCAAATATTTTGATGCTGTACACATGGAGAGCATTAACCACCAGAATAAGATCATGAACAGCTAGTAAAGACTGTAAATATGAATAGCCAAACCAGCAAAGTGTATTTGTTCATTCATGTAATCACTTGTGTAAAGAACAAAGAGCCTTTGTTGACCAAGCCTGTTCGTACTGTTTTATTTGCCCATATAAAAAAGCATGCAACAGAAAATGGGATCAATGTGCTGTCGGTGAATGGCACAGACGACCATATGCATATAGTGGTGCAAATGATGCCAACACAGAACCTGGCGCAGATCATGAAAAGCATTCGTACCGATTCATCCGCCTGGATCAATGATGGCAATTTCATCAAGAGCCATTTTGAGTGGGAGGAAGGGTTCGCTGCTTTGAGTGTAAGCCCCAGTGGTATAAAACAGGTGTTGGACTATCTTGAAAAACAGGAAGAACATCATAAAACGAAGACGCTGGAAAGTGAGCTGGAAGTGTTTCAGAAAATTCAGATTTGATTAGCTTGTATGCAAACAAAAACTTACCGGTTTTCATCAGCCACCGTAAACTATTATTTCGATGCCGACTTTTCCAAACTGGAAAAAATGGTTGGCCGGGAACACGCGGTACTGATCACTGATGAACACGTTTTTCAGGCCCATAAAAAAAAGCTGAAGGGTTGGAATTGCATTACCCTGAAGCCGGGTGAAGAATACAAAGTGCAGGCCACGGTAGATTCTATCATTGAACAACTGATAGAATTCAAAGCCGATCGCAGCACCTGGCTCATAGGTATTGGCGGTGGCGTTGTTACCGACATTACCGGTTATGTGGCCGCCGTGTACATGCGCGGCATAAAATGTGGCTTTGTACCTACTACCATCCTGGCTATGGTTGATGCCTCTATCGGTGGCAAAAACGGCATCGATGTAGGTATTTATAAAAACCTGGTAGGCACCATTCGTCAGCCGCAGTTTTTATTGTACGACTACAGCTTTTTAAAATCACTGCCCAAACAGGAATGGGTGAATGGTTTTGCCGAGATCATAAAACATGGTTGTATAAAAGACCTGTCTTTATTCAAAGAGCTCGAAAAGAACAAACTCACCCATTACCAGAAAAATAAACCGGCACTGGCCAAACTCATTCGCCGCAATGCAGAGATAAAATCAACCGTAGTGCAGGCTGATGAGTTTGAAAAAGGCGAACGGCGCCTGCTGAACTTTGGCCATACCCTGGGACATGCTATTGAAAATATGTATGAGCTCAGTCACGGCCAGGCCATCAGCATCGGCATGACAGCCGCCTGCCAGATCTCTGAACAGCTGGTGAAATTTAAAGACAGTGAGCGCGTGATAAACGTGCTTGACCAATATGGATTGCCCACGCTCGCCAACTTCGATAAACCCAAAGCATTTGAGGTGTTGAAGATGGATAAAAAGCGCGAGCAAAAAGATATGAATTATGTGTTGCTGGAAAAGATAGGTAGGGGCGTTGTACAGTCAATACCTATGACGAAGTTAGAGACAATTATTAATGAACTTTAGTCAGTTGACCGGTTAACTGATCAACTGGTTAACTGGTCAACTTTTAATTTTATGGTAGTAACCATCCAACCATCAGAAATAAAAGGTTCCATTCAGGCGCCCGCCTCCAAAAGCTCTATGCAACGGGGATGTGCCGCGTCTTTACTCTTCAACGGAACCACCATCATTCGCAATCCCGGTCATTCAAACGACGATAAAGCAGCCCTGGGTGTTATCCAGGACATGGGCGCCATAGTAAAGAAACTCGACGATGGTTCTTTACAGATTACCGGCGGTGGTGTTAGTGCTGATTGTGATGCCGTGAATTGCGGCGAGAGCGGTTTGGGTATTCGGATGTTCACCCCCATCATCGCTTTAAGCGATAAGCGCATTACCATTAATGGGGAAGGCAGCCTGGTTACCCGCCCCATGGATTTCTTTGACGAAGTATTGCCGCAACTGGGAGTGGAGATCATTTCAAAAGAAGGTAAACTGCCCCTGCAGGTGAAAGGTCCGCTGCAACCAAAAAATATTACGATCGATGGTTCACTGAGCTCGCAGTTTTTGACTGGCTTACTGTTCGGTTATGCTGCGTCCAATGCAAAAGATGTAACCATTACGGTGAACAATCTCAAAAGCAAACCCTACATCGATCTTACCTTAACGGTAATGAAACAGTTTGGCTGGGAAGTGGAGAACCGGAATTATGAACAATTCCATTTTACCGGAACTGCCAAACCAGCTGCTTCGACCATTACCTATACGGTAGAAGGCGACTGGAGTGGTGCTGCCTTTTTACTGGTTACCGGCGCCATTGCGGGTGACATAGTTGTAAAAGGATTGGACGTTCAATCAACCCAGGCTGATCGTGCAGTGTTGCAAGCCTTACAGGCAAGCGGCGCCAGGATCTCTATTCAGTCTGAACAGATAGAGATAGGACCTGCCGCATTAAAAGCATTTCAATTTGATGCAACTGAATGTCCTGACCTGTTTCCGCCACTGGTAGCGCTGGCTGCTTATTGCAAGGGCACTACTGTTATAGAAGGCGTTAAACGGCTTACCCATAAAGAAAGCAACCGGGCGCTTACACTGCAGGAAGAGTTTGGCAAAATGGGCGTAGAAATAGAACTGCAGGATGACCTGATGCTGATAAAAGGCGGCAATGGATTAAAAGGTGCGGCCGTGCATTCACACCACGACCACCGTATTGCGATGGCCTGCGCGGTAGCAGCCCTGAAAGCAAACGGCGAAACCGTGATCAGCGAAGCTCAGGCGATCAATAAATCGTATCCGGATTTTTATGAGCATATTCAGGCATTAGGTGCTGTTGTGAAGAAACCGGTTTCGTCTAAGTAACAAGGCGTTGCAGGTTGCAAGTTACAGGGGAATACAATCTATCAGCCATGAAACCTGTAACCTGAAACAGAAAGTAAAATCACAGTTTGAGGTTGTATCGCAAAGCATATTAATTAAAGTAGATATTGTACTATAATGAACAGTTTCGGACGCATATTCAAAGTGGCCATATTTGGTGAATCGCATGGTGAAAGTGTGGGCGTGAATATTGATGGTTGCCCGGCAGGGTTGCCATTGACTGTGGAGGATTTCCTGGTAGACATCGAGCGTCGTAAAGGAGGCACCCAAAAAGGGACCACGCCGCGTAAAGAAGACGATCTGCCTATTTTTAAAAGCGGATTGTTCAATAACAAAACAACCGGTGCTCCCATCACGATCATCTTTGAGAACAAGAATACGCGTTCGGGCGATTATGAGAAGTTGCGCGACTTCCCGCGCCCCAGTCATGCCGATTTTGTAGCCCACGACAAGTTTGGCGGGTATGAGGATTATCGCGGCGGCGGTCATTTCAGCGGCCGGTTAACCGTATGTCTGGTAGCAGTAGGCGTAATTGCCAAAAAACTGCTGCAGTATCAGAACATCGCCGTTGCCGCCAACATTCTGGAGATCGGTGGTGAAAAGGACCTGGAAAAAGGATTACAAAAAGCCATCGATGCCAAAGATTCCATTGGTGGTATTGTAGAATGCCGGGCCAATGTACCTAAAGGACTGGGCGAACCATTTTTTGATTCAGCCGAATCATTGATCAGTCATGCCGTATTTGCGATCCCTGCAGTGCGGGGTATTGAATTCGGGACTGGTTTTGCCGCAGCCAGGATGTTTGGCCTGGAACACAATGATGCCATCATTGATACAAATGGTACAACCCGCACCAATCATGCTGGTGGTATAGTGGGTGGTATTAGCAATGGCAATGAACTGGTATTCCGTATTGCCATAAAGCCAACTGCTTCTACGCCTAAAGAGCAGGAAACGCTGAACTGGAATACGGGCGAAGTAGATACCTTCTCTGTAAAAGGCCGTCACGACCTGTGTATTGCCTTGCGTGTTCCGGTAGTACTGGAAGCAGTAACTGCCATGGTATTGACCGATCTGATGTTATTGGAACAACGCATTAAAAGAGTAGTCTGATGCATACCCACATAATCAATGCTTCTATACAGATAGTACCCATTGTACTGGATAAACATCCTTACCTGTGGGTTGATGACGCTATTGCCATCATACAGCAATCAGGCATCAAACATGAAGTAACACCTTTTGCAACCGTATTGGAAGGCACTTACGAAGAAGTGATGCGGGTGATCCATCAGGTGAATGAATTCTTATACGAGAAGGGTTGTTCTGAGTGGATTGCTAATTTGCAGATCCAGATCCGTAGCGAAGGAGATATTACGGGAAATGAGAAAACGGAGAAATTTACCACGCGCAACTGATCATGCCGATTCCCGGCATCCCGACAAAGTCGGGAACTCACCACTCACTTAACGAGTTCTTCAAAAGGGATGTCAAGCACCTCATATCCCCGATCATTGCTCCAATAGAAATGCCACCACTCTGTATCCAGTTTATTAAACCCATGTTTCTCCATTACTTCCTTTAATAGTTTCCGGTGATCCAGCACAGCGGCTGGTAAGGCCGTAAAATTGTGATGGGCCGTATCGCTGAAATTATCAAAGCCGGTTCCCATATCCAGCTCCCGACGGCTTTTTAAATCAATGATCGTACAATCAACCGCCAGTCCGCGATTATGTCCTGACCCTTTTACCGGGTTGGCCACATACCGTTCATCCAGAATCAGCTCCCAGAATTTTACCGTAACGCTATAGGGCCGGTAGGCATCAAAGATCTTAAGGCCATACCCACGGGAATTCAATTCCTTTTGCACAGTGGCCAGGGCCCGGGCGGCAGGTAACCGTAAAAAGGTGAAACGGGTGGCCGGAACGTATAGTTGTAAGTGGGTAAAATTATTGGTTGTCGCATATCGCAGATCGTATACCAAACCCGGGATCAACTTTAGCAATTCCACCATCTTTTTGGCAGAATCATTGCGTACAGTTAGTTGATAGTCAGCTGGTTTATTAATAAGCGACACACCGTATTTACTAACAGTTGTTGTTTGCGCCAGGCAGGTTGTGGCGTGGAAAAAAAACGAAACCACCATTAGGTAAATACCGAGCTTAAACACTATTTTGTATAACATTGCGACCGGTTTAAAGGCAATTGGTTAAGAAGTGAAAAGATACTAAACTTTATACCGGATAACCAGGATCAATAAAAATGAAAAAAGGTATTATTTCAGGCCTGCATGGGTGTTTGTTAATTGTAGCGCTTATAGTTGCTGCCTGCCACGGTGGAAGAACAGCTAAACCCCCGGCGCCTAAAGCCAAAGACATTGTAGAACAGCCAAAGGAATTGAATGTCAGCATTGAGCGGAACATTCAAACCTCCCTTGAATTTATTTTGGCCAGCAATGGTGTGCTGAACGATTCCATGCACCTGACAAAAGATTCCCTCGTAAACGATATTTATCAAAAAAGAAGTTACGGACCTGTATGGAGCAGCCAGGATAAATGGCTGCCGCTGAGCGACTCACTGGTTGATTTTATCGGCCATGCCACTGAATATGGTTTATTTCCTGCAGACTATCATTACAGCGTTTTAAAGAACATTCGCACCCAAACCGCACTGGATACCCAGGCGCAGAAAGATGCGGCCTTATGGTCGCGGGGTGAACTGTTGCTCACCGATGCATTTTTCAGAATAATGGCCGATCTGCACAAAGGCCGCCTGCCTTTCGACAGTGTAACCCTGCGCAAAGACACGCTGACCCTGACCGGCTATCTCAATTTGTTCGATACGCTTTGCCAATATAAGAACGTAGCCGGTTTAATGCATTCCCTGGAGCCCAAACATGAGGGCTATGATTCATTGAAATACGGGTTGAAGAACTTCCTGCAATCAATGGATACCCTGAGGAAATATACGTACATCCCTTACCCGGCCCAGACTTCGGGGGATTACATCAACAACCTGAAGCAAAGGCTGTTTGAAGAGGGGCTGCTCAATTCGCCTTATGATTACCTGGATACCACTTCCATGAAACTGGTGATCGGTAAATTCCAGCGTGACAAGGGGTTGCCGGAAACGGGGAAGCTGAATTCCAATACCGTAAATGCCCTGAACAACACCAGCTGGGAAAAATTTAAAAGAATAGCCATCACGCTCGACCGGTATAAGTTATTACCAGATTCAATGCCAGCTACTTATATCTGGGTGAACATTCCAGCCTACAGCATGAAGATCGTAGATTCGAATGTGGTGGTGATGGAATCGAACGTTATAGTTGGGCAGCCAAGAACAAGAACGCCATTGCTGACCTCGAATGTGGTGAATTTTATTACGTACCCGCAATGGACGGTCCCTTACAGCATCATTTTCAAGGAAATGTTACCAAGGATCAAGGCCAACCCATCGGGATATCTGAATAAACAGAACCTGATGGTGGTCGACAACAATGATAATGTGCTGAACCCCGATAGCCTGAATTGGGGAAAGTATAACAAAAATTACTTCCCCTTCCTGATAAAACAGCGGCAGGGCGATGATAACTCATTGGGTGTGTTGAAGTTCAACTTTGCCAATAAATACGCCGTTTATTTGCACGACACCAATGCCCGCTGGTTATTCTCAAAGGAGAACCGCGCTTTGAGTCATGGTTGTGTAAGAATTAAGGATTTTATGAAATTGGCCGATTTTTTGGTGAGAAATGACACCTTGCGGTTTCCGCCCGACACCCTGCGGAGCTGGATAAACAGGAAAGAAAAGCATTATGTGGCCGGTTTTTCCAGAGTACCCATTTTTATCAGGTATTTTACCTGTGAGGAAAAGAACGGAGGTATTCGCTTTTATAACGATGTGTACGGGGAAGACAGGACCTTATGCCAACGGTATTTTGACAGTAAGACCCTTTAAAAAACTCTAAGACTATGAAAAAATTATTGGTTGTAATGGCATTACTGGGCTCTTTTTTTGTGTCAAAAGCACAGATCAAAATGGACAGTGTTGCGTTGAATAAACAGCGGAATGTGCCTGTAACTCAATTTGGTGTGGCTAGTTTTTATTCCGATAAATTTGAAGGTCAGCGTACCTGCACCGATGTAGTGTTCACCCAGAAAAAGCTGACTGCTGCCTGTAACACCTTCCCGCTCAACATTTGGATAAAAGTTACCAATCTCAGGAACAATAAAAGTGTGATGGTCAGGATCAATGACCGCATGCACCCGTCGAATCCCCGGCTCATTGATATGAGCAAGGCTGCCGCCACTGCCCTGGGGTATACCGGCCATGGATTAACGAAAGTAAAGATTGAGTACATCGGTAAAAACAAACCCGACGAAGACGGGATCGCTGGTAATAATTAATTTTTTCAGTTTACAGGTACCGGCTATTTTTGCCCGGAAGGTTCTTTAAACCAAAACCGGGTATGAAAAAAAATGTAGGACTTCTGCTGGCCATCCTGCCAATATTGTTGCCTGCCTTTAGCCAGGATGACTATATACAGCGACCTACGTTAGGCATTTATTTCTTCTTCAATGATTTTAAAATAAGCGGTAAGTTAAAGGATATGTCGCCCGGGCTCGCCCTGAATTACATGACCGGGTTGAATGCGCATTTTGATTTCACTTCTACATTAACCGGCAGCGTTTTAAATTATAAGAAAGACAATGGCGTACCGCTGGGGCAGCAGGATAACCTGTTGCTGGAAGGCGATGTGTCATTGAAAGGAAAGCTGTTCTCCAACAAATACTGGGTAAGTCCTTTTTTGCAAATAGGCACCGGTATCTCCAGGTATGGCGGCTATTGGGGCGCCTTTATTCCCGCCGGCACCGGTTTTCAGGTGAATTTATTCAATGAAGCCTACTTTATATTCAATGCCCAATACCGGGTAGCTGTGACCGAAACCGTGAATGATCATTTCTATTACAGTGTAGGGATCGCGGGGGTGATTGGGAGAAGGAAGGAAAACAATAAATCAGTGCTGCCTGAAAATTAAAAGACCTGTCAGGTGCACTTCATTTGTCCGATTTAACAGATCGCTAATGTGCATCTGACAGGTCTGGTATAACTAAAGAACTCCTTTTGTAGAAGGTAAATAGTTCGACAGCGGATCTCTCTTCACCGCCATCCGGATAGCTTTTGCAAATGCTTTAAAGATCGCTTCTATTTTATGATGCTCGTTATCACCGTGGCATTCGATGTTCAGGTTGCAACGGGCAGCATCGGAGAATGATTTAAAGAAATGAAAGAACATTTCTGTTGGCATTTCACCAATGCGTTCTCTTTTGAATTCCGCATTCCAAACGATCCAGTTACGGCCGCCAAAATCGATCAGCACCTTGGCATCTGCTTCATCCATGGGTAAAGCAAATCCGTATCGTTCCATACCGCGTTTATCGGCCAGGGCTTTGCCAAATGCTTCACCTAATGCAATACCGGTATCTTCAATGGTATGATGTTCATCTATGTGCAGGTCGCCGTTAGCACGAACGGTAAGGTCCATTTTACCATGGCGGGCAATCTGATCGAGCATATGATCAAAAAATCCGAGGCCGGTATAAATAGCGCCCTTGCCGCTGCCATCTACATTCAGCTCTATCTTTATCTGTGTTTCGTTGGTATTGCGTTCGTGAATAACGCGGCGCAAACCCAGTTTCAGGTATTCGTAAATAGTGCTCCAGTGTGTGCTTTCCAGCGCAATCACCGGACGCAGTTCCGCCACTTTATCCTGTATTTCACCGGCGCCCAGGTTGGGATCCTGGTTCAGCCAAATGGCTTTACAGCCCAGGTTCTTGGCCAGTTGTACATCGGTAATGCGATCGCCGATAACATACGAATTGGCGATGTCGTAAGCCGGGTTGTTCAGGTATTGCGTAAGCATGCCTGTACCGGGTTTACGGGTAGGCGCATTGTCATGGGGAAATGAGCGGTCGATATGTACGGCGCTGAAATGGATGCCTTCGCCTTCGAGGCTTTTCATTACCAGGTTGTGCAAAGGCCAGAAGGTATCTTCCGGGAACGCATTTGTACCCAGCCCGTCCTGGTTGGTAACCATTACCAGCTCATAGTCCAGCTCACGGGCTATACGGCCCATGTATTCGAACATGTGCGGGTAAAAGGTCAGCTTCTCAAAAGAATCTAACTGATAAGTAGGAGGCGCTTCGTTTATTAAGGTACCGTCGCGATCGATGAATAGAATGCGTTTCAAAACAATATTTTAAAAGTTCACTATTATTTCAGCTTGGCCCGCATGGCTTTTACTTCACCCACTGCTACCAGGCTGGCTTTATTGCCAAAACTGTTGCGAATGTAAGTCAATACATCTGCAATTTCCTGATCTGATAAAGTAGATTCCTGGGGGGGCATGGGGTTGTGGAATTTGTCGCCGTCGATCTCTATTTCACCACCCTGTAAGCCTTTCAGCACAATCTTGATCAATGCTTTTTTATCGCCCAGTACCCATTTGGTTTTTGCCAGTGGCGGGTTCATGTTTTGTACACCCAAACCATCGACCTGATGACAGGCCAGGCACACAGTTTCATATACTGTTTTACCACGGGTCATAGCAGCTTTCAAACCGCCTGGTTGTGGTTTTGTTTGTTGCGATACAAAGGCTGAAGCAATAACCAATACCAGTATTGCGAGCATTACTTTTTTCATACGAATACTTTAGCTGAATTCTTTTTTGATTTTAATTATTTGCTGTAGCTCACTTTCCAGATAGTACCATTGTTGTCATCAGAAACATACAAGGAGCCATCAGGGCCTTGTGCCAGTCCGCAGGGGCGGTATTTTGCCCGGCCTGAGGTAACATCTTTAGGAAGCTGAGAGAATCCATCAGCAAACACTTCCCATTTACCGGAAGGCATGCCATCTTTGAAAGGCATAAACACTACAAAGAAACCAGCTTGTGGTTCCGGAGCACGGTTCCAGGAGCCATGGAATGCGATAAACGCACCGTTCTTATATTTTTCAGGGAATTGACTGCCGGTGTAGAACAACAAACCATTGGGGGCTAAGTGGCCGGGGAACTGGGCAACTGATTTTGTTTTGTCGGCACAACGATCAGCTTTTTTACGATCACCACCATATTCGGGGGTAACCAGTTTTTCGTGTTTGTCGTTGTCGTAATAGCAATAAGGCCAGCCGCAGTCAGCGCCTTTTGTTAAGCGGAACATTTCTTCAGCCGGGTTTTCAGCGCCTTCTTTTTGATTGAACAGTTCAGGGAAGAACTGGAACAACTGGTCGCGGCCATGTTGCATCACATACAAATTGTTTACTTCTGTGTTCCAGTCGAGGCCCACTACGTTGCGGAGACCGGTTGCATAACGTACACCTTCGGGATATGACTGATTCAATTTATCTGCTTTGAACTGCCAGATACCACCTGCTTTTTCCAGAATAGGGCAGGGGTCTTGTCCGGGTGAACCTTTTACGCGATCCTGAACCTGGCAGCAGTTGCTGGGAGCGCCGATGTTTGTATAAATGTTTCCGTTATTGTCGAGAACGATAGATTTGGACTCGTGTTGATTTTTGTTCCACAAACCGGTAACGATCTTTTGTTCGGAACCTTCGTCAACCTTGCCGGTTTTTTCATCGATCTTATAACGAAATATGTCTTCATCGGAGGAGGCATACAGGTAGCCATTCTTGATAGTAATGCCAGTTCCGACATAATTGCCAAAACCAGTTACTTCGTCTGCTTTGCCATCGCCGTTTTTATCATGCAGGTGAATGATACCTTTCCCATCTTTTAATTTTGCCAGTTTTACGAACACATCGCCATTGGCTGCTATGGTTAAATGACGGGCCCTTCCTAAATCAGCTGCAATAACTACCGATTTAAAACCTGTGGGTAAAGTTAAAGGCGCTTCGTCTCTTTTAACAGTGCCTGTCGATGATGATTTCACCCGGGTAGTATCACTGCCAAATGCAGCAGCTGCAAAAACTACTGAACATGCTAGGATCAAGACTTTTTTCATAATGGAATATTTAAAGCGCTTTTTATAAAGCGGGTTCTAAAATTACTGATTTAGCAGCCGATTATGAGACTGGTTTCCAGTTTTTAATGGCATTAACTACGGAAACGTTTTCCGCAGGCGTGCCCACCGTAATGCGTAAACAACCGGCGCAAAGCTCCACACTGCTGCGGTCGCGTACTACGATGCCTTTTTCCAGCAAATAGTTGTACATGGCTTTAGGATTTGTTACCTGAACCAGCAAAAAGTTGGCGTCGGAGGGGTAGATCTTTTGAACCGAAGGGATTGTTAACAGGTCTTTGGCCAGTATATCGCGCTGGGCAACAATTTCCCTGATCATATCATTCACCTGGCCCACTTCTTCCAGGGCCTGCAGGGTCAGCTCCTGCGAAGCCTGGTTGATATTATAAGGCGGTTTAATCTTATTCATCACCTGAATGATCTCCTGCGATGCAAATGCCATACCCACACGCAGGGCGGCCAGTCCCCAGGCTTTTGACAGGGTTTGCAGGATAACCAGGTTGGGATAATCGGCCAGCTCCTGGGTAAAGGAGCGAAACCGCGAAAAGTTAATATAAGCTTCATCTATCACCACAATGCCGGAGTAGTTATTTAAAATAACTTCTATGTCATCGCGGTCTAATGAATTACCGGTTGGGTTATTGGGCGAACACAAAAAGATGATCTTGGTATTGTCGTCGATGGCTTCTTCAATAGCCGGCATGTTTAACTGAAAGGCGGGTGTAAGCGGAACCTTTTTTATGTTCACATCGTTGATGTTTGCGCTTACCTGGTACATGCCATATGTGGGCGGACAAATAAGGATGTTATCTACACCGGGTTCGCAAAAAGCACGCATCAGTACATCGATACATTCGTCGCTGCCGTTGCCCAGGAAAATGTTCTCGATGGGAACACCTTTAATGGAGGCTAACTTTTCTTTTACTTTTATTTGTAATGGATCGGGATAGCGGTTGTACCATTTGGTAAGCGGTGATCCGAAACTGTTTTCATTGGCATCCAGAAAAGTGCTGGCCTCGCCCTTAAATTCATCCCGTGCGGAAGAATAGGGAACCAGCTTCTTTATATTTTCTCTTAGTAAATTATTTAGATCGAATGTCATTTTATTTGTTTTGAACTTTAAACACTGAACCTGGAACTATAACCGAACTTTAACCGCATTGGCATGCGCCTGTAGCCCTTCTGCTTCGGCCATAGCGATCACCGTTTTGCTGATGTTTTGTAATCCTTCCCGGGTTAATTGTTGAAAGGTGATCTTTTTTACAAAGCTGTCAACGCTTACCCCGCTGTATGCTTTTGCATAGCCATTGGTAGGCAGGGTATGGTTGGTACCGCTGGCATAATCGCCTACGCTTTCAGGTGAATAATGACCCAGGAATACGGAACCTGCATTGATGACCTGTTCAGCCATAGGCATTGGGTTGTTACAACTGATGATCAAATGTTCCGGGGCATATGCATTCAATAGGTCAATGGCTTCAGCTTCATTATTTACCAGTATGAGTTTGCTGTTGGCCAGTGCTTTTACGGCGATGTCTTTTCTGGGTAAAACGTCCACCTGTTTGTTGATCTCCAGCTCGATGCTGTTCACAACAGCCTGCGAACAACTAACCAGCACTACCTGGCTGTCGCTGCCATGTTCTGCCTGGCTCAAGAGGTCGGCAGCTACAAAGGCGGCGTTGGCCGATTCATCGGCGTACACCGCTACTTCACTGGGGCCTGCCGGCATATCGATGGCTAGTCCGTCCTGTTGCACCAGTTGTTTGGCGCAGGTTACATATTGATTGCCGGGGCCAAAGATCTTTGAAACGGCCGGTATGGTTTCAGTTCCATAGGCCATAGCACCAATGGCCTGTACGCCACCTACTTTAAATACTCTGGTAATGCCTACTGCTTTGGCAGCAAATAAAATGGCCGGGTGCAGCTGACCATTGGCATCGGGTGGGGAACACAGGATGATCTCTTTGCAACCAGCCAGTTTAGCCGGAACGCCCAACATTAAGATGGTAGAAAATAAGGGCGCTGTGCCGCCAGGGATATACAGACCCACTTTTTCAATGCCCACGCTTTTGCGCCAGCATTGTACCCCGGGCATCGTTTCAATAACCTCGGGTGGCGTGAGCTGTGTTTTATGAAATGTTTCAATATTTACTTTCGCCGAAAGGATCGCTGCTTTCAGTTTGGAATCGAGCGATTCCTGGGCCCTGATGATTTCTTCTTCTGTTACCACCAGGTTGTCGATGGTGGCTTTATCAAATTGCAGGGTGAATTGTTTTACCGCCGCATCGCCCTGTTGTTTTACCGCCTGCAGAATGTTTTTTACCGAATCTTCCAGCGCAGTGGTATTCATTACCGGCCGTTGTAACAAAGCCTTCCAGGCACTCCGTTCGGGATATTGATAAACTTGCATGATTACAATTAAAAAGTTAGATGATCATTTTCTCGATGGGCACAACCAGTATACCTTCGGCGCCAGCGGCTTTTAGTTGCTCGATGATGTCCCAGAAGGTATCTTCACTCAGTACGCTGTGTACGCTGCTCCAGCCGGTTTCGGCCAGGGGTAATACCGTTGGGCTCTTCATGCCGGGCAAAAGGGAAATGATCTCTTGTAATTTATCGTTGGGCGCGTTCAACAAAATGTATTTGTTGTGTTTGGCTTTTTTAACAGCGCGGATGCGGAACACCAGTTTCTCGATCAGTTTTTGCTGTTCGGCATTCAGGTTGTTATTGCGGATCAGCACGGCTTGCGATTGCAACAATACTTCCACTTCTTTTAGTCCATTCATGAGCAGGGTAGAACCGCTGCTTACGAGGTCGGCCACTACATCGGCCAGGCCAATGCCGGGCGCAATTTCTACAGATCCGCTGATTTCATGGATCTCCGCCTGTACATTATTTTTTGCAAGGAATTCATTAACGAGGAAGGGATAGCTGGTGGCAATGCGTTTGCCTTGTAATGATTGTACGCCTTCATATTGCTGAATGCGTGGAATGGCTACAGAAAGACGGCATTTACCAAAACCCAGTTTTTCAACAATGGCGGCTTTTTTGTTCTTTTCGTACAACACATTTTCGCCTACAATGCCAATATCGGCTACGCCATCTTCAACATATTGCGGAATATCGTCGTCGCGCAAAAAGAAGATCTCCAGGGGAAAATTATCTGCTTCAGTTTTTAACCGGTCTTTTACATTGCGCAGGTCAATACCGCATTCTTTCAGCAGTTGTACGGAATCTTCATACAGGCGACCCGATTTTTGAATGGCGATCCGAAGTTTCATTGGAATGTCGTTGTTTTTTGAATCCTATTAAAAATAAAAAGGGCTTACCATGCGGTAAGCCCTTCAAATATTCTGGCACTACACAAAGCACCATCGGCCTACCTGCTGAGGTAAGTATGATGATGATGGATGTGAGTGAGTATTGTCATAATCGAGGCGCAAAAATACTACATACGAGGTTACGGCAAAATTTTTTTTGTGAGAAAACGGGTTATACACAGTTCTGCAAAATAAAATTTGACGCATCCGTTTAATAATGTGTAACTTACGGGAAGCGAATTGGGATCCCTTAAACATTGCCTAATGCCAAACCGATCACGCATCCAACGATTTGCCATTCTGCTCTTACTGCTTTTTATGGCCTGGTTTACCCGGTGCAAACCCGTGACCGGTTCCACGCATGCAACATCTTATTCATCCCATTTATACCATATATAAACTCTGGTATGAGAGAACACCATTACAAAGTTAATATTACCTGGACGGGCAACCGGGGCAACGGCACCGCATCTTATTCCTCGTACGACAGGAACCATACTATTATAGCCGGGCAAAAACCGGTGATACCGGGCTCCTCGGATCCTGCTTTCCGGGGCGATGTTATGCGGTATAATCCGGAAGAATTATTGGTAGCGTCTTTATCCTCCTGCCACATGTTATGGTTTTTGCATTTGTGTTCTGCCGCTGGTGTAGTAGTGCTGGAGTATGTAGATGAGGCGGCTGGTACTATGGAAGAAACGGTAGACGGAGGCGGCCATTTTACCGAAGTGACCCTGTTTCCTACGATTACAGTTGCCCATGAGGAAATGGTTGAAAAAGCCGATGCCCTGCATGAAAAGGCGCATTCACTATGTTTTATTGCCCGGTCGTGCAATTTTCCGGTTCGCCATAAACCCATTTATAAGATCGCAGAGGCAATAGGCAATGGTGAATAGGCAATAGGGAAAGCCGCGACCCGGTTGTATTCGCTTAAAGCTTAGGGCTTTCAGCTGTATCGTTATGATAAGAATAGGAAATAGCACGCAGGAGCGGTTTCTTTAACACCAGCTTAATGAAAAGGTATAAGGCATGTAAAATAAAGATGGCCCAAACGAGGAAATCGAAGATCCGGCCCAGCATTTTTTCTTCCCCCGTATACATAATGACGTCCCGGTCAAGGTTCTTGGTGACAAACAATGCATCGAGGTAAACATAAGTACACACCAGCAGCAGCATTAGAAAAAACTCCTGCATAACAAACGGGTACAACTCAAAAGGTTTGTTCAATTGTTTTTTTACCTGGTAATAGAAATATACGCTTACCACATTGTAGGGGATGAGCGTGAGATAAGCATTGGGGGTATCGAAATAAATCAGATTTACGGTAAGACAGCTCAGCAACGCATTTACTTCCATACAGGGAATGCTTACCAGGTCGGGGTTGATAAATACGAGGTACACCCCACTGAATAAAAGCACCAGGAACAAGGAGCCTATGATCGTAGTTTTTGTTGTTGCCGGACAGTCACTGGAAAAACATACTGCCTCCGCTATATTATAGTGATACAGCATGTATTGCCCTAACCAGGCCATGATGAATGAGAAAACCACAATCAGGGTAATGGATCTTATCGCATTACTAAGGGGCATAAGGATCCTGTTTCATTGAGCTTAAAAGTAGCAAAATTTATTTGTCTCAGGTAGTGGCGGGCGTTCTTGTCGTTTTTATCTGCTGCCTGTTGTATTGTTGGTTGATAATCAGCTTTATTTATGCTGATAATCATAGTAATACGTGACCTGTTTATTGCAGGCAGCGCCTTGAATTTCCCATTATTGGTTAACTTTCAGGTTATGGAACAAACCATTTCAATTACTGTGATAGGGCTGGTGCAGGGGGTATATTACCGGCAAAGTACCAAGGAAAAAGCCCTGGAGCTGGGTATTTCGGGTATTGTAAAGAACCTGCCCAATGGCAATGTGCACATCCTGGCCACCGGTACGGCCCATCAGTTAGATGAACTGGTGCACTGGTGCAAACAGGGACCACCACATGCAAAAGTAAATTCGGTAAATGTTGAGCCCATGGAAAAACAGGTGTTTATGAGTTTTGTGATCCAGCGTTCTTAGTTATTCAGTTATTGCCGTATTGTGTTCGTTATAACAGCTAAACTTAATAACTTACGAACCCAATAATTTAATAGCTTTCTTTCTTCAAAAAACTCAACCAATGGTGCAACGATTCTTGTACAGCTGTATCCTGCTTTTTTGTGTATACTCCTTGCAGGCACAAAAAGCTCCGCGGCAGGGTGATCCTAAATTAACCGAATACTGGGAACCCGAAGTAAAAGTAATTGAACCCGGAAAAACAAGTGCCGATCCTCCTTCTGATGCGATCATTCTTTTTGGCGGACAAAATGCCGATGCCTGGGCAGCGAAAGACAACAGCGCGGCCAAATGGAAAGTAGAAAATGGCATCCTGACCGTTGCGTCCGGCACAGGTGAAATTCATACCAAACAAGGCTTTGGTGATTGTCAACTGCACATTGAATGGAGAACGCCCGCCGAAGTAAAAGGCGAAAGCCAGGGTCGTGGTAACAGTGGCATCTTTTTTATGGGCCGTTATGAATTACAGGTGCTGGATTCTTATAAAAACAGAACGTATAGCAATGGACAGGCGGGTAGCATTTATAAACAATTGCCGCCCCTGGTAAATGTCAGCAGAGGTCCCGGTGAATGGCAAACCTATGATGTGATCTTTACGGCACCCCGCTTTAGTGAAGATGGTAATGTAAAATCACAGGCACATATAACCGTGCTGCACAACGGCGTACTGGTGCAAAACGATGCCCATCTCTGGGGCAGCACACAATACATTGGTATTGCTACTTATGAAAAACATGGGGATAAAGAACCGCTGGTGCTGCAGGACCATGGTAATCCTACGAGCTTTAGGAATATCTGGATTCGTCCGTTGTGATAAATGTTACAAGTTTCAGGTTTCAGGTTGCAGGGAAGAACCCAATAGTTTAAAACCTGAGACCTGGAACTTGAAACCTGAAACCTGAAACTGCCATTAACGCCCCAGGCGCCTATTGCTTTAACAACTCATCCATTATAGCGTAAAATTCCTTCTTAAACGCCTCATAATGTTCCCCGGTTCCCGGTCCATAAAAGCCGGTATGAATTCTTTTCACGGAGCCATCACGGCCAAAGAATAAAGCGGTAGGCAACATTTTAATTCTTGTTAACTCCGGCAATGTTTTTTCAGTGCGCAATGAATCTGCTGCCCGTACGCCTGTGATCAGCATAGGATAGCTGATGTTGAACCGTTGCTGAAACCGGCGCAGGCTTTTTTGCGAGCGTTGAAAATCGGTGCTGTTTTCATACGCCAGTGCCACCATTTCAATACCCCGTTGTTTATTGTTGTTGTAGTAATCGCTTAAGAAAGCGGTTTCATCCATACAGTTGGGGCACCAGGAACCCATCAGTTGAACAATCACTACTTTATTGTGAAAGCGTGGGTCGCTCATAGAAACAAAGTTGCTATCGAGATCAGGGAAACGGAAATGCAGCCGGTCTTCCCCACGTTTCATATATACCGCCGACAGGGTATCGGGCACTTCTGCCTTTTCATCCCGCCAGGCAGTCCACTTTTCAATGGAGGTGGCGCCCGAAAAATATTCACCATCGGTAATAACCGAATCATTTTTTATAGTGGCCCTGAAATAATACGCATGACTGCCATCGAAAGTACTCAGGTGCAGGGTGTCGTTGCTTACGGCGCCTTCCAGGTAACGATAATCACCGGTGGGTGTTAATACGGTTCCGGTTAATGCCTTGCCATTTTGCCTGAACTCAACCACTGCGGGGTAGGGTTTCTTATCAATAAAAGTGGCCCCCCAGCGGCCGGAAATCTTTTGTTTGGTTTGTTTGGCCTGCGGGTATCGTTGGGATTGGTTATATACAAATGTAACCGGCATAACCTGCGTAACGTTGGAAGTACCTTTGATCCATACGCCGCGTAAGGTATTGTTGTTTACAACCTGTAACCTGAACTCCGATTCAAACACCGGCATTTGCACCAGGATGGAGTCCTGTTTTTGCTCAATGGCGGTTACCTCAATCTTTTCTGTGGCATTGCGGATAAACCAGCGGGGTTTCCCGTTTTTATATTGCATGGCTATATTGAAATCAATAGTGTGGCCATCAGTACGTTGCAAAGAGGCGCGCCACCATCCGGTGGGCAAAGGAGCGTTGGCGGTAGCGTTTAGAGCCAGAACGGTAATAAAACCGATGATCCAGGGAATCTTTTTCATAATACTTATCAAAACAAATTTAACCGTTGCAAGTTTAATGCATTCGTGCCTAATAAAAAGTTGGGGCTGCTTCATTTTTTTTGAAACAACCCCGTTGACAACACATAGCACTAAATGCCAAAAGAAAAACAGTGAATTATTTGCACCTTTTTAACAAAAGGAGTTGACATGCCGATCTTTATCAGCCTACCGGCTGACCAGACTATACTTTATGGGCCTTTTGATATTCTTTAACAGTGGAACAGAAAAAATGCAGAGAAAGGTATATAAGGTTGCAGATTATATACGATCGTTCCTGAAAAGTAATATACAATCCGGTTAAATCCAAATAAAACATGTCCCAACGGTTCGCCAGGACATGTTTACAAACAGGTGCTGATCAGTTATGGATGGCGAAGGTTTTCCAACATATCCTTCGTCATTTTATTCAGATCGAATTCGGGTTTCCAGCCCCAGTCTTTACCGGCAACTGAATCATCAATGCTTTGCGGCCAGCTGTCGGCGATAGATTGCCGGTAGTCGGGTTCGTAGCTGATGGTAAATTCAGGAATATAATTTTTAATGGCGGCACTGATTTCTTTGGGGGAGAAACTCATAGCCGACACATTATACGAAGTTCGGATAGAGATATCGGCAGTCGGTGCTTCCATCAGTTCAATGGTGGCTCTGATGGCATCCGGCATATACATCATGGGCAGATAGGTGTCTTCCCTTAAGAAACAAGTGTATTTCTTTTCTTCCAGGGCTTCGTGATAAATTTCCACGGCATAATCGGTGGTACCACCACCCGGTGCAGATTTGTAAGAGATCAAACCGGGGTAACGAAGGCTGCGCACATCAACCTGGTAACGCTGGTGATAATAGTTACACCAGAACTCACCGGCATACTTACTGATACCATAAACCGTAGTAGGTTCAATAATGGTTTGCTGCGGACAGTTTTGCTTGGGCGAAGTAGGGCCGAATACCGCAATACTGCTTGGCCAGTATACCTTATAGATCTTTTCTTCGCGGGCAATGTCAAGCACATTCAGCAAACCCTGCATGTTCAGGTGCCAGGCGAGGTTGGGATTTTTTTCACCAGTTGCCGAAAGAATGGCTGCCAGCAGATAGATCTGGGTAATGTTTTGTCTGATCACCTGTACGTGCAGCATTTCCTTGTTCATAACATCTATGCTAACGTAAGGGCCAGTGCCTTTCAGGAGTTCGTTTTCCTCCCGCAGATCTGATGCAACCACGTTGTTATTGCCATAGATCTTACGCAGGGCCAGGGTTAGTTCAACACCAATTTGGCCAGATGCGCCAATTACGAGTATTCTTTCTCTAATCATTAAGAAACAACTGTTAGTTTTTGTAATAGCCGCAAAAGAAAGAACAAAAGGCCAAATGCGCAAATTTGAGTATGCACCTTTATATATTATTGATTTTCAAAGGTGTTTGCTGTACGGTAAGGAACTCGAAACTATGAATTACCTTCGCGCAATGAAAAAAATGCTTACTGACCTTTTTGCAGGACAACAATACGATACCACCAATTTCTTTTTGATTGCCGGCCCCTGTGTGGTGGAAAGTGAAGAACTGTTGATGGAAGTAGGGGACAAGGTATCTACCATTTGCCGGAACCTTGGAATACCCTACATTTTTAAAGCTTCTTACCGTAAAGCCAACCGTACCAGCGCCTCTTCCTTTACCGGCGTGGGCGACGAAAACGGGTTACAATTATTACAAAAAACAGGGAAAGCCTACAAGGTGCCTGTAACTACCGATATTCATGGGCATGATGAAGCCGCCATGGCTGCGAAATATGCCGACATTTTACAAATACCTGCCTTCCTGTGCCGCCAAACCGACCTGCTGGTGGCTGCCGCCGAAACCGGTAAAATCGTGAATGTGAAAAAGGGGCAGTTTGTAAGCGGTCCTTCTATGAAGTTTGCGGTAGAAAAGATTGTAAAAGCAGGCAATGAAAATGTGATCCTGACAGAGCGGGGAAACACCTTTGGTTACCAGGACCTGGTTGTGGACTACCGTAATATTCCCTGGATGAAAGAACACGGCACACCGGTAGTTATGGATTGCACGCACAGTTTGCAACAACCCAATCAAACAACAGGTGTTACCGGTGGTAACCCACAACTCATAGGCACTATTGCCAGCGCTGCGATCGCATCCGGTGCCGATGGATTATTTATTGAAACGCACCCCAACCCGGCGGTTGCCAAAAGTGATGGCGCCAATATGCTGCGGCTCGATTTGCTGGAAGGTTTATTACAAAAGCTGGTGAAGATCAGAAAGGCAGTTATCTAAAACAAGATGAAAAAAGCTCCACAAGGGAGCTAAAAGCCTGTCTTTCAAAGGTATTGCAATCCGATAAAATGTCTCTTGGCATTTTATCGGATTTGGAATATTGGATTAAAAAACGGGGAGGCTCTAAATATTTTAGTAGGTTGTAGTTTATGCACGGAAAATTGTACCGGAGTTTTATTCTTCCTAACCTAATATGGGCATATTAGTAACCGCAAAAAGTAAACTTTTCTTAACACACGCACTTTAACATTTCATAAACAGTTAGTCGGAGAGCTTTTTAGGGGTAAGTAACTGACTGGGCAGTATGCCGAACTCTTTTTTAAAGGCAATGGTGAAGTTGCTCAGGTTGCTATAACCCAATTCCATAGCCACTTCTTTTACCGAAAATTTACCCGTTAATAGTTTGTCCTGCGCCGCATGCATGCGGGCTTTTTGAAAGTATTCATAGATGGGGAAACTGTACATGGTCTTGAAATCCTTCTTCAGCTTTGATTCACTGATAGCGGCAATTTTAGCCAGTTGTTGTATGGAGGGCGGTGTTTGCAGAACGTTCTTTGTTAACAGCCGTTCAATATGCATTACCCGGGCAATGTCTTCGTGTGTAAGAGGTAAACGATAGGCAGGGTTGCTCATCTTCTCGAACAAACTGTTGAAGAACCGTTCTATCAGCAGCATCATCCGGTTTTGCAGAATTGTCTTACGTAGTGGGTTGCCTTCTTCCACATGCGAAATGGTTTTCATCCACCGGCGGTACCGGGCATCGAGCGGTTCTATGTTAATGCTTTCAGCTTTCAGTGATACATAGGAAGACAACACTTCATCAACCCGCGCCACATCGAAATACTGCGCCAGCCACTTTTTACTGAAAACAATATTCACGCCTTTGTAGGTACAGCCTTCCGTTCCTTCGTACGACCAGTTGTAGTGCGAACTGGTGAGGTAAGCAAATGCCTTGCTGGTGTTCTTCTCCCGTAACTTTTCATCGCCAATGCAAATGGTGAGTGCATTGGGGACGGTGAGTTCATCGAACCGAAGGGTGTAATATTCTACCGCCGAAGTGCTGGCATGAATGTGCCAGTCCTGGTGCCAGGTACAATCAATAAGATAGGCATGGAGGCCATTGGGCACATGAACGTGTCGTAAGGTGCCGGCGCCAATGGCTTCGGGAAATAACAAATGGTCATTTTGCATGGGGACCTTCAGGGCTGCACCCATTGCATGAACCAATTGTTCGTAATTGGTGTCAGTATATTCAAAGTCAAACACAGAGCCATGTTTATTGATCTGTATTTGCACAGATCAAATGATAGTAAAATCCATACCAGCAATAGGCTACGGGGAAATGTATGTGGAGGTCAAAGGTATTTATTGATATTTCAGTGGGTTACGGCGCAGTGACCAAATGTACCGTTTAATATTCATCCAAAATGCAACAATAAAATAAATAATGAGGGGAGACCCCATTGTAAGGAAGGATACATAGATAAACCAGGTACGAATGCGGGAAGTAGCGATGCCCAAACGTTCGCCAATGGCGGTACAAACGCCAAATGCCTGCCATTCTATAAATTGTCGAAACCGGTTCATGCCTCTAAATTAAAACATTCAGGAAAATTGTGCAAGCCTTGAATCCCTGCCAACCCATTTTTTAGGTAACTTTGCCAAACTTTTTTATACGTTTGATCACTTCTTAAACGAAAAATCATGGTTTTTGATCTGGACTTAATTAAAAAGGTTTATGCCGGAATGCCCGAGAAGGTAGCTGAAGCGCGTAAACTGGTAGGTCGTCCCCTTACATTAGCAGAAAAAATATTATATTCCCACCTGTTTCTTCCTACAGAAAAAGCACATGAGCGCGGAGTTGATTACGTAGATTTCACGCCTGATCGTGTAGCTATGCAGGATGCAACCGCACAAATGGCATTATTGCAGTTTATGACCTGTGGGCGGGCAAAAGTGGCTGTTCCTTCTACCGTGCATTGTGATCACCTGATCCAGGCGAAAACCGGCGCTCAGGAAGATTTGAAAACCGCTAACGAAGTAAATAAAGAAGTATACGAATTCCTGGCCTCTATTTCCAATAAATACGGTATCGGTTTCTGGAAACCCGGAGCTGGTATCATTCACCAGGTGGTCCTGGAAAACTACGCCTTCCCCGGCGGTATGATGATCGGTACCGATTCTCACACGCCCAATGCCGGTGGTTTAGGTATGATTGCCATTGGAGTAGGTGGTGCCGACGCCGTTGACGTAATGGCCGGCCTGCCCTGGGAACTGAAAATGCCCAAATTGATCGGTGTTAAATTAACCGGTAAAATGAGCGGCTGGACCTCTTCCAAAGACGTGATCCTGAAAGTAGCTGGTATTTTAACCGTAAAAGGTGGTACCGGTGCTATCGTTGAATACTTTGGTGAAGGTGCCGATAGCTTAAGCGCTACCGGTAAAGCTACTATCTGTAACATGGGTGCTGAAATTGGTGCAACCTGCTCATTGTTTGCTTACGATGAGAAAATGGCTGCTTACCTCACCGCAACCGGCCGCGAAGAAGTAGCCGTTGCTGCTACGCAGATCAAAGAATACCTGCGCCCTGACGAAGAAGTATATGCTGATCCCGCTAAATACTACGATCAGCTGATTGAAATAAACCTCGATGAACTGGAGCCTTATGTAAACGGTCCGTTTACGCCAGACCTGGCATGGCCCATTTCTAAATTTGCTGAAGCTGTAAAAGCCAACGACTGGCCAGCCAGACTGGAAGTGGCCCTGATCGGTAGCTGTACCAACTCTTCTTACGAAGACATCAGCCGTTCTGCCTCACTGGCAAAACAGGCCGTTGATAAAAAATTGAAAGCTAAAGCTGAATTCACGATCACCCCAGGTTCTGAAGTAGTACGTTTTACCATTGAAAAAGATGGTTTTCTCGATACTTTCTACAAAATCGGTGGTATTGTACTGGCTAACGCCTGCGGACCCTGCATTGGTCAATGGGCACGCCACATCGATGATCCTAAACGTAAAAACTCGATCATCACTTCATTCAACCGCAACTTTGCAAAACGTAACGACGGTCTGGCTTCAACCCACGCGTTTGTAGCTTCACCAGAAATCGTAACCGCTTTCGCTATTGCCGGTGACTTAACCTTCAACCCGTTAAAAGATAAACTGAAAAACGAAGAAGGTAAAGAAGTAATGCTCGACGAACCTACCGGTGTTGAATTACCACCCAGAGGTTTTTCAGTTGAAGATGCTGGTTATGCTGCACCTGCTGCTGACGGTAGCGGAGTTGTTGTAAAAGTAGCCGGTGATTCACAACGTTTACAATTATTGGAACCATTTGCAGCCTGGGAAGGCACTGACCTGAAAGGGTTGAAACTGCTGATCAAAGCAAAAGGCAAATGTACCACCGACCATATCTCGATGGCCGGCCCATGGTTGAAATTCCGTGGCCACCTCGATAACATCAGTAATAACATGCTGATCGGTGCTGTAAACTTCTTTAACGACGAAACTGATAAAGTAAAGAACCAATTGACCGGCGAATACGGTGCAGTACCTGCTACCCAACGCGCTTATAAAGCAAAAGGTATCGGCTCAGTAGTAGTAGGTGACGAAAACTATGGTGAAGGTTCTAGCCGTGAGCACGCTGCCATGGAGCCCCGTCACTTAGGGGTTCGCGCTATTGTGGTAAGAAGCTTTGCCCGTATACACGAAACCAACCTGAAAAAACAGGGTATGCTGGCATTGACCTTTGCTAACAAAGAAGATTACGATAAAGTACAGGAAGACGATAGCATTGATTTCGTTGGACTGGGTTCATTTGCTCCCGGCAAACCATTGACTATGGTGCTGAACCATAAAGATGGCAGCAAGGATGAGGTAACCCTCAACCACACCTACAATAAACAACAGATCGAATGGTTTAAAGCAGGTGGTGCGCTGAACGTTATCCGTTCTCAGTTTGCGAAAGGATAATATACTTTATATAAATTGTTATAAGCCCTCCCGATGTGTCGGGAGGGCTTTTTTTTGATCCTTAGGATAGTTAAGTTTTGGCCTTAACCATCCCCGTAAGCCCTAATTTATGAATGGCAATCATTGAATCGATGTTTCAGTGTACATTACATAAAACGCCAACAAATGACCCGCTTCGCCATAACAGCACTGCTACTGATTACTGTTTGTTTCAATGTGTTTGCACAAAAATCAAGAAAAGGACAGCCAATTACTGTTATCGCTTATTACTTTGGTCCGCCGGAACAGGTTGATAGTTTTGCCGTTGAAAAACTGACCCACATCATCTTTAGCTTTTGTCATTTAAAAGGAAACGTGCTGGTTGTTGACAATGCGCGCGACAGCCTGATCATTCAAAAGCTGGTATCATTAAAAAGGAGGAACCCCCAGTTGAAAGTTTTGTTATCCCTGGGTGGATGGGGTGGCTGCGAAACCTGCTCTCAGGTATTCAGTGATGAAAAGGACAGGGAGGTATTTGCTCAATCTGTAAAGAACCTGCTCGATTATTTTCAGGCCGATGGAATTGATCTGGACTGGGAATACCCTGCCATCTCTGGTTACCCTGGTCACCGGTTTGTGCCTGAAGATAAACCCAATTTTACGCAGCTGGTAAAACAATTGCGCAAGACCATTGGCAAAACGCAGGAGATCAGTTTTGCCGCCGGCGGTTTTTCTACTTTCCTCGAACAAGCTGTTGAATGGAAAAAAGTAATGCAGGTGTGCGACCGGGTAAACTTAATGACCTATGACCTCATCAATGGCTTTAGTACCGTTACCGGCCACCATACGCCTTTGTATTCCACACCACAGCAAAAAGAATCTACCGATTATGCCATTCGCTACCTCGATTCTATAGGTATTCCCCGCAACAAGCTGGTGATCGGCGCTGCCTTCTATGCACGCATATTTGAAAATGTAGACAGTGTAAACAATGGTTTGTACCAACCGGGAAAGTTCAAGCGTGGGGTGCCGTTTAAAGCATTCCCAACCATGCTTTCACAAGACAGTGGCTTTGTAGCTCACTGGGACCCGGTTGCCAGCGCACCCTGGATGTATAATGCCGCACAAAAACTGTTTGTAACGTATGACGATCCCAGATCCATGCGGTTGAAAACGGCTTATGCAAAGTATAAAAAGCTGAATGGGATTATGTTCTGGCAACTGGGAGAAGATACGTTCAGTGGCGGGTTATTAGATGCGATCTACAATGAGAAGGTGAAATAACTACGAAGTAAGAACCCGGCCTCCTAATTCAATTATTTCACAATCTTTCATATTACTTCCATCGATAACAAAGCGGATTAGGGTGCGAACTTTATGCCAGCCCTGGTTGCCTGCGGCACCGGGATTCATATGCAGGCATTGTAGTTTATCGTCGAACATTACTTTCAGTATATGAGAGTGGCCGCAAATAAATAGTTGTGGCGGGTCGGCCGTCAATTCCTTTTTTACTGCAGTATTATATTTAGGTGGATAGCCACCGATGTGGATCATATATACGTTCACGCCTTCGCAGGTAAAGCGTAATTTTTCCGGATATACCGAACGAATGTCCAGACCGTCTATGTTGCCATATACCCCTTTTAACGGTTTAAAAGCAGCCAGTTTATCGGCCAGGGCAATATTCCCGAAATCACCGGCATGCCAGATCTCATCGCAGTTTTCGAAATGTTTGAAAACTGCGTCGTCGAGATAGCCGTGTGTATCAGATATCAGTCCTATTCGCTTCATGGTAATTGCCGGGGTAAAAGGCAACCGGGTGCTTTACAACCGGTAACCTGATGCTGACTCAGCCAGATTTTTTATAGTGTCCAGGGTATCGGCCCAGTTCTTTTCGGCATGGGCGAACAGCATCTGGGAGGCAAAATTAGTTTGTGTCAATTGCAACAGGATACCATTTTCTTCGGGCGTAAGGGTGAAGGTGATATCTGAATAGTTCTCCGGGCTGTCTTCCGTTGCCGAAAATACGCTCCAGTAGTTATAAGAAAGTACTTTGCCCACTTCAAACTGCAGCAGTGTGCCTTTGTCTTTTACTTCTTTATCCTTGTATACGAAGGTAAAAGCGATAGGGCTGCCGGTTTTCCAGTCAGTGATCATTTGCACGCCCAGCCATTGCTCTATCCACTGGTTTTCGGTTAACACGCTCCATACTTTTTCAGGAGAAGCCTTTATCTGTCTATCTTTGGTAAGGATTAAATGCTGTTTCATCTGAATTTATTTAGGATTTCGTCTGACTCAATTCGGGCCGCAAATTACCGGTTTTTCCCTTTTATGCCCCAAATTTCAAAATTGCTTTTTCCACTTGGTATTTATTAACTTTATGTGAACGATCACTGCCATGCCATTCTTTCGCAATTTTACCTATTGGATCGATAAACGGAGTTGGAAATATGTATTTCTGCTCAAAACCCTTGAGCTTTCTCTATAAATCACCCAATTCCACACGTTATTATTCTTCTGTATTTCATTTTCACCCGCCGGATCCGCCAGCCGGCAGAGAAGACGGGTAAGCATATTCAAATTTTCAACTTGTTATGCCATATTATTATAAATTAGGGAGTATTCCGCATAAACGGCATACCCAATTCCGCAAACCGGATGGTACCCTGTATGCAGAGCAGTTGTTCTCCACCGAAGGGTTCTCCAATGATTATTCGTTGTTATACCATTGCCATCCACCCACCGCTATTATAAAAACTGAGCCTTCGTACGATGTGGCACCAAAGGTGGCTGAAGAAAAAATGCTGCGCCATCGCAGCTTTGAAGGTTTCAAAATAAAACCTGCCATCGATTATTTGCAAAGCCGTATTCCCGTGCTGGTGAACAATGATTGTCATATTGTACTGGCAGCGCCCCAGGGCGGTATGCAGGATTATTTTTACAAGAATGCCGATGCCGATGAAATGATCTTTATTCATGAAGGCGAGGGCGTGCTGCGCACCATGTATGGCGAATTGCCCTTTAGCTATGGCGATTACCTGGTTGTTCCCCGCGGCACTATTTACCAGATACAATTCAAGGATAACATTAACCGCCTGTTCATTGTGGAATCATTTAGTCCCATCCGGTTCCCCAAAAAGTACCTGAGTAAATATGGACAATTACTGGAACATGCACCTTATTGTGAGCGGGATATCCGGGCGCCGCAAAATCTGCCCACTTTTGATCAGAAGGGCGATTTTTTGATCCGCGCCAAAAAGCGGGGCATGATGTATAACCTGCATTACGGCCATCATCCGTTCGATATAGTTGGGTGGGATGGATATTGTTATCCGTTTGCCTTCAGCATTCATGATTTTGAACCCATCACCGGCCGTGTACACCAGCCACCGCCCGTGCACCAGACCTTTGAAGCGAATAATTTTGTGGTGTGTTCCTTTTGTCCGCGCCTGTTCGATTATCACCCCAACTCCATACCGGCGCCGTATAACCACAGTAACATCGATAGCGATGAAGTATTGTACTATGTAGATGGCGATTTTATGAGCCGCAAGAATGTAACGCGGGGCATGATCACGCTGCACCCTGCAGGTATCCCGCATGGACCGCATCCGGGTACAGTCGAGAAAAGCATTGGCGCGAAGGAAACAAAAGAGCTGGCCGTTATGGTAGATACTTTTCATCCGCTGCAACTGACCCGGGAAGCATTGGGTATTGAAAATCCCGATTATACCATGAGCTGGGCGGAGTAAGGAAATGAATATGTTAAAATAAGAAATTAGACATGTAAAAGAAAAGCCCCGATCGGGGCTTTTCAATATGTGAGGTGTTAGTTACGTCTTAATTTTAAAAACGTTCTGGTTACTCCCCCTAATCCGGTGCCTCTTGTCTGAATGGCCAGTGTCACCCGCTTATCGGGTAATGATTTGTAAAGATTATTTGTATTGATCAGCCTTGCACTATCACGATAGGGCGTTGAATAGGAAAGGGATGAATTTTCGATGGCGACATTATCAGTTACATTAAAAAGCCTGATTACTGCAGTGTCCGATGCATATTGTGTTTCCAGGAGCGCATTTAAAGTGATGGAATCTACCTTTGGATAATCCCTTTTGTCAAAGTCAACCAAATAAGTATAAGGCGGAAGGCTGGTGAAGTTGGGGTGGGCAGTGCTATACCCGTACCCAATACTGTATACTGGAATTTCCACTATTATTTCTTTATCGAGGTCCTTTTCTTCTACGTATTTTTTACAGGAACCTAACGCAGTAATACCCAGTAAAATAAATAAAACTCCATTTTTCATAAAGTCTTTGGTTTGGTGTTAGCACGTATAAAACGTGCATGTTAGAATAATATTTTCTTTATTATTTTTTCCGGGAAAGCTTGGCACTATCAGATTTTAGACTTTACCTTTGTGTTTAACCAAATGGTTAAACCGAGTGATCAAAGAGCGAAAAAACGATAAAAGCACAGAGCAAAAGATCCTGGAAGCCGCCAAACAGGTATTTATGGAAAAGGGCATCGATGGTGCCCGCATGCAGGATATTGCCGATAAGGCAGGCATTAACAAGGCATTGCTGCACTATTATTTCCGCAGTAAAGAGAAGCTGTTCGAGATGATATTTATGGAAGAGGCCCGGAAGTTTATGCCTAAGGTAACCTCCATTATGATGTCGGAACTTACCTTGTTCGAGAAGATAGAAAAGTTCGTAGGCGAATATATAGATACCCTGTTACAGAACCCGTTATTACCCATATTTATCCTGAATGAAATAAACCGGAATCCTAAAGACGCGATCAAAAAGATCTTTGGGAATCAACGTCCCCCGATCGATAAAGTAGATGAACTGATCACAAAACTGGTAAAGAAAGGAGAAATAAAACCCATTAAAGGCATTGAATTAATGGTGAATATGGTGTCGATGTGCATTTTCCCCTTCCTGGCCCGGCCCATGGTACAATGGATTACCAAAGCAACGGACGAAGAGTTTGTGAAACTGATGGAAATGCGCAAAAAAACCGTAGTAAAGTTTGTCTTGGACTCAATTAAGAAATAAATTTTTTTGTCATGCTATTAACTAAATGGTTAAACCTAATGATTAAGCACTGTTTAAGAATGATGGGGCTGTTGTTGGCCATTGGGGTGCAGGCACAGGATAACCGGCTTACGCTGGATCAGGCATATGATCTGGCGCGGCAGAATTATCCGTTCATAAAACAAAAAGACCTGGTGCGCCGGACCGCCGATCTTACCATAGAAAATCTGAACAAGGGTTTTTTTCCTCAATTTACTGTTTCGGGGCAGGCTACTTATCAATCGGATGTAACCAGAATACCAATAACCATTCCGGGCATAAAACTCGATGTGCCGGGTAAAGACCAGTATAAGGTACAGGCCGAACTAAATCAGTTGTTGTTTGATGGCGGCAATATCACGGCGCAGAAAAACGTGCAAACTGCCAATGAATTGGTAGAAGACCAGAGAGCGGAAGTTGAACTGTATAAAGTAAAAGACCGCATCAACCAGCTGTACCTCGGTATTTTGCTGGTAGATGAACAGGTGAAACAGGTGGATTATGTAAAGGGCGATATTCAACTGGGTATTAAACGGGTAGAAGCGCAGGTGAAGAACGGAACGGCCTTTCGGTCGAGCCAGCTGACCCTGGAGGCGGAATTGATGAAGAACGATCAACGGATAATAGAATTGAAGGCGAATCGAAAAGGGCTGGTAGATGTGTTATCGTTATTTGTAAACAAACAATTACCCGTAGATATACAATTGGCACAACCTGTTATTCCGGCTACCCTGGTACAAGAACCGGTAGCCAGGCCTGAATTGAAATTATACAATTATCAAAGCGAATTATTCAAGGTACAAAACGGGTTGATCAGCGCAAAGAACCGGCCCCGCACCAGTATGTTTATCCAGGGCGGTTATGGCCGGCCTGCGTTGAATTTATTGAATAATAATTTTGACTGGTTTTATATCGCCGGGTTGCGGTTCAACTGGGCATTGGGAAATTTGTATACAACCAAAAAAGAACGCGAGCTGCTGCAGGTGAATCAGCGAATGGTAGATGTACAAAAGGAATTGTTTATGCTGAATACCAATACGCAATTGAAACAACAACAGGCTGAGGTAGATAAATTATCACAACTGATACAAAGCGACCAACAGATCATTGGCATACGGGCGCAGGTAAAAGAAGCGGCCAATGCACAACTCACAAACGGGGTGATCACGGTTAACGATTTTTTAAAAGAAGTGAATGCCGAAGACCAGGCCAAACAATCGCTCATTACCCATCAGTTGCAACTGTTAATGGCGCAGATCAATGCCCGTACTATTGCAGGCAATCAATAATCACGCTACTGTTTAAAAAATAAAAGAACATGAACAAACTTGTTATAACCCTTCTTGCAGCAGCAGTGTTTGTTACTGCCTGTAACCGCAATACCCCCAAATTTGATGCATCGGGAACGTTTGAAGTAGATGAAGTGATCGTTTCGGCTGAACAAAACGGAAAATTGTTATCGTTCAATGTAGCTGAAGGGCAAGCAATTCCCAACCAGCAGGTGGTAGGCATCATCGATGCAGAAAACCTATCGTTACAAAAGGAACAGGTTCAGGCGAGCATAGCTGCCCTGCACGATAAAACTGCCGATGTACGGCCACAAATAAAATTGTTACAGGAGCAATTGAATGTACAGCAGTCGCAGCTGAACAATATGCTGCATGAACGTACCCGCATCGAGAACCTGCTTAAACAGGATGCCGCCACGGGCAAACAGCTGGATGATATGAACTCGCAGGTAGAAGTGCTGCAAAATCAAATGGAAGTTACCCGGCAGCAGATCAATGTACAAAAGACCAACACCAGCACGCAAAACCGAACGGTGCTCAGCGAACAGAAACCACTGGAGAAAAGAATGGCACAACTGAGCGACCAGATCAACAAGGCCCAGATCATAAACCCCATTGGCGGTACTGTTATTACCAAGTATGCCGAAGCTGGTGAGGTAACCGCTGCAGGCAAAGCATTGTATAAGATCGCCAGCCTCGATACGCTCACCCTGCGGGCATATATTACCGGTACGCAATTGCCGCAGATAAAATTGAACCAGGCGGTTAAAGTGATGATCGATAGCGGGGCGAATGCTTACCGCGAATATCCGGGCACTATTACCTGGGTGTCTGACAAAGCGGAGTTCACGCCAAAGACAATTCAAACCAAAGAAGAACGGGCCAACCTGGTATACGCTATTAAGGTGCGGGTAAAGAATGATGGCTACCTGAAGATTGGGATGTACGGCGAAGTATTATTTAAATAAGCACGTAAACGCACAAACATGGCTTCAGTAGTTGCAAATAACCTCACGAAGCAGTATGGTAAGAAAAAGGATCTGGTTCAGGCCCTGAAAGGTGTTTCGTTCGAGGTAGAGAAAGGTGAGCTCTTCGGTATCATTGGTCCCGATGGGGCAGGTAAAACCTCTTTATTCCGCATTCTTACCACTTTATTATTGCCCGATGGTGGAGCTGCATCGGTGGATGGCCTTGATGTGGTAAAAGATTTTAAAGCCATTCGCCAGCGGGTAGGGTATATGCCCGGCCGTTTCTCTCTGTACCAGGACCTCACCATTGAAGAAAACCTCGAATTCTTTGCTACCATCTTTAATACCACCATCCAGGAGAATTACGATCTCATTAAAGACATCTATTCACAAATAGAACCTTTTAAAGACAGAAGGGCAGGGAAGCTATCGGGTGGTATGAAGCAAAAGCTGGCGCTGAGTTGTGCCCTGATCCATAAACCATCAGTCTTGTTCCTGGATGAACCGACTACGGGCGTAGATGCCGTTTCGCGAAAGGAGTTCTGGGAAATGTTACGCAGTCTTAAAGAGCAGGGCATCACAATTCTTGTATCAACACCTTATATGGATGAAGCCAGCCTGTGCGACCGTGTAGCCCTGATACAGAATGGGACCATCTTATCGGTAAACACGCCGGATGGCGTAATCGCTTCGTACAAGCATCCGCTGGTGGCGGTAAAAGATGACAATATGCTGCAATTGTTGAACCTGTTGCAACAGTACGAAGGGGGGCTGGATGCTTATCCCTTTGGGGAATACCACCATGTGGTATTAAAGGATGGTTATACAACTGCTTCAGTAACTACTTACTTACAAGAGCAGCAATTAGACCATGTAAATGTACATTCTATACGAGCTGATATAGAAGATTGTTTTATTGCATTGATGAAAACGGAAAGCCATGAGCACAAATAACATTGCCATACACGCTGAGTCGCTTACCAAACGCTTTGGTGATTTCACAGCTGTTGACGCCATTTCGTTTGAGGTAAAGAAAGGAGAGATCTTCGGTTTTCTGGGCGCCAATGGCGCTGGCAAAACAACGGCCATGCGTATGTTATGCGGGTTGTCGATCCCCACTTCGGGTACTGCATCCGTAGCAGGGTTTGATGTATATAAACAAACCGAACAAATAAAACGAAACATCGGGTATATGAGCCAGAAGTTTTCGCTGTATGAAGACCTCACCGTTCGGGAAAACATCCGGTTTTACGCGGGGATCTATGGTAAAACCGATGCCTTTATAAAGGAGAAAACTGCCTTTCTGCTGCAGGAACTGCACCTGGAAGCAGAGGCCAATAAGCTTGTAAGATCATTGCCACTTGGCTGGAAACAAAAGCTGGCATTTTCCGTTGCGATCTTTCATGAGCCGGAAATTGTTTTCCTCGATGAACCAACCGGTGGAGTTGATCCCGTTACCCGGCGTGAGTTCTGGAATATGATCTATAAAGCAGCGGAATCGGGGATCACCATTTTTGTCACCACCCACTATATGGATGAAGCCGAGTATTGCACCCGGGTTTCTATTATGGTTGATGGCAGAATAGATGCATTGGATACACCTATGCAGTTGAAAAAGACATTCGGCGTGTCATCTATGGATGAAGTGTTTTTAAAACTGGCACGACAGGCTAAAAGAAGCGGTGATTGAGTTGACAGGTTAACTATTCACAAAACATTCTTATGAAACAGTTCGTTTCTTTTGTAAAGAAAGAATTCCATCATATCCTGCGCGATAAGCGTACGTTATTTATTTTATTGGGTATGCCTATTGTGCAGATCCTGATCTTTGGGTTTGCCCTGACCAATGAAGTAAAGAATTCGCAGATCGCTATTTTCGACCAGTCGAACGATGTGGCTACACAGGCGCTTCGCAGTGAATTGAACGCCAGCCGTTATTTTGATGTGGTGAAAGACATTCATTCTTACCCGGAAATTGAAGCGGCGTTTAAAAGAGGCACGATCAAACTGGCTGTTGTTTTTCCTGAAAACTTCGCCAATGACCTGGACCATTTCAATACCGCACAGGTACAACTGATCGCCGATGCATCGGACCCCAATGTGGCCAATACATTGACGAATTATGCCACAGCTATTATCCTTGATTACCAGGACCGCATTACCAACAGCCGCCGCCTGCCTTATACGATCAATACAGAGATGCGGATGTTGTACAACCCGCAGTTAAAAGGGGCCTATAGTTTTGTGCCGGGCGTTATGGCCATGGTGTTGATGCTGGTATGTACCTTAATGACCGCCATCACCATTGTACGGGAGAAAGAATTAGGCACCATGGAAATTATGCTGGTATCGCCCATGCAGCCCTTCAAGATAGTAGTGGCCAAAGCCGTTCCTTATTTATTATTATCCATTGTAAATATCACAAGCATTTTGCTGCTCAGTGTGTTTGTACTGGATGTGCCCGTCAATGGCAGTTTGTTGTTGTTGATCCTGGAAAGCATCTTGTTTACACTTACCTGTCTGGCATTTGGATTGTTGATCTCTACCAAAACCGATTCTCAGCAAACCGCTATGTTCATTGCATTGACAGGTATGTTTCTGCCAACGATCATGTTGAGCGGGTTTATGTTCCCTATTGAAAATATGCCCCTGCCATTACGGGTCATTTCGAATATAGTGCCGGCCAAATGGTATTACTACATTGTAAAAGAGGTGATGATAAAAGGGCTGGGTATAACAGCTGTATGGAAGGAGACATTGATCCTTGTCGGCATGCTGTTGTTTTTATTGGTATTGAGCATTCGGAATTTCAAAATAAGACTCGCATAAATTATTTATATGAGAACCTTACGTTTTTTGTTACAAAAAGAGTTCCGGCAGATCTTCCGCGATCCCTCTATCATCCGCATCATTTTTATGATGCCTTCCATACAATTGCTGATCCTGCCGTGGGCGGCCGATTATGAAGTGAAGAATATTCAACTGAGCGTGGTAGACCATGACCATTCACAATATTCCCGGCAACTGGTGAACAAAGTAACGGCTTCGGGTTATTTCCGGTTACAGGATTATTCCGGTTCTTACACCAATGCCCTGCAACAGGTGGAACACGATAAATCGGACCTGGTGCTGGAGATCCCGGCCAATTTTGAGAAGAAGCTGATCAGTGAAAACGAGTCTACGCTGTTTATGGCCATCAATGCCATCAATGGCGTAAAGGCCAACCTGGGGGGCGCCTACCTGCAAACGATCATCCAGGATTATAACCGGGAAGTGCGGTTGAAGTGGGTCCAGTTGCCGCGGTTCAGCCCGGAGTTACAGGTGGAAGTAACCAGTAGTAACTGGTTCAACCCCTCCATGAACTATAAGTATTTTATGGTGCCTGGTATTTTGGTAGTGCTGGTGACCATGGTGGGTTCTTTTCTGGCCTCGTTGAATATTGTACGGGAAAAGGAGATAGGTACCATAGAACAGATCAATGTAACCCCTGTTAAGAAGTACCACTTCATTTTGGGAAAACTTATCCCGTTCTGGATATTGGGTTTACTGATTTTGACCATTGGCTTAACCATTGCGCGGGTGGCCTATGGCATTATGCCGCTGGGCAGCTTCGGGGTTATCTACACGTTTGCAGCTGTGTATCTGTTAGCCGTATTGGGGCTGGGATTGCTTTTATCGACCTATACCAGTAATCAGCAACAGGCTATGCTGTTGTCGTTCTTTTTAATGATGGTGTTTATTTTATTAAGTGGGTTGTATACTTCTATAGATAGCATGCCGGCCTGGGCAAAGGTGATTACAAAATTCAACCCGGTTACTTATTTTATCGATGTAATGCGGATGGTAGTGCTGAAGGGGAGTGGGTTAAAAGACATCGGCACACATATTTTTACCTTGCTGGGTTTTGCCGCGGTGCTGAACACCTGGGCTGTGATCAACTATAAAAAGCGTTCATAAGGGCAAAAAAAATCCTCCCGGCAAATCGGGAGGATAAATATGTTGAAGAGAATCCTTTCAATTAATCGTACACGAACCGATGCGGGGAAAATCTAAAAGTAATGGCGCCGGTTGTTTTGTTATAATTGATGCCTACATACAGATCACCGCTTTGGGTAAAGCTTTCGCTTTGTACGGTTGTATCGTTTACTACTACTTTAATGATATGTTTACCTTCGGTATTGGCGGTAGAAATACTGGTGGCGAAACCCAGCAGGTTGCTGGTGCTTAATTGCGTGTGTTTTATTAAAGGCTGATTGTCTATTAAAACCTGCACATTATCGTTGTCGAAGTTACTCTGTACGTCTACCCCCAGGTCATAAACCGTTGGATTATTCGCTTTGCGGCAGGCTGCAAAAAGCAGCAGGAGCAGCGAGGTAAACAGAATTGTTTTTTTCATAATATTTGTGTTCATGGCTGACTGCACTACGACAACGGGCATGTTGTTTTCGTTGCATGATGTATCTGATTACAAAGGTACTATAATGTACGCGCTCCAGGAAATATGTTAAGGGTATTAAAAGTCACTGTTAAGATTTTAATTTCGGGGATCATTTTTAATCTGCGTGGGTTCATTTCCGTACGGAAGCGTAGGCGAATAGTGACTGGTTCCAAGATGACCTCACAAGGACTTAACAGGGACCTCGCAGGGACCAAACAGGGACCAGGAAGGGAATTTATCCGGGTGAGGTCCGGGTGAAGTCTGTGTTAGGTTTTAGGATATCCCCAACGCATATTGTAGTCAGATGGTACCGTTATAGTACTGAAATGGTGGCCGGATGGCCGGGATATTGCCCGGAGACTGCCTGCAACCTCTCTGGGATTCCCCATGGCTATAAGGCAATACCCAGGGAGTATTCAGGCAATACCCAGGCCAGTATACTAGCCTTATGCTACTATTCAGCGCCTGTTTTTCCCAACCTCGGTGAAATTTCGGTGAAAATGTTTAATAGTGAATGAATATTCATTTATATTTGCTCCCGATGCGCACAAGAGATGCCAATAAGGAAAATAGTATCCGCGAAAAGGCGATCGAAATGATCGTAAAGGAAGGTCTTGACGGTTTCAGCATGCAAAAACTGGCCAAGGCCGCCGGGGTGTCGCCCGCTACCTTATACATTTACTACAACGACCGGGATGACCTGGTAGTCAAGATCGCGACTGAAGTCAGCATCCGGATGATGGACATCAGTTTACGCGGACTTCATACCAAAATGTCGTTTGCCGAGGGCATGGCCGTTCAGTGGAAAAACAGGCTGGAATTTTATTTGAACTATCCATTGGATGTTCAATTCATCGAGCAGATCCGGTATACTCCCGTTTATGATAGCATCAAAAAAACGATGAGAACAACTTTTGGAGATGTGCTGGGTAAGTTCATGCATAACGCCATCAATAAAGGCGAATGCACGCCACTGCCTTTTGAAGTATACTGGTCTGTTGCTTTCGCCCCGTTATATCAGCTGATAAAATTCCATGTTCAGGGAGAAACACCGGCCAGTGACAATTTCAAGATCACCGATAGCGCGGTTGACCAAACCCTTCAATTGGTATTGAAGGCGCTCAAACCTTAATATTTTTTTGTCCAATTAAGTAAATGAATGTTCATTTTTATGAATAACATTAAACTTGCTTCTTACGCGAAAAGAACCTTGCGGGTATTGGTTTTCAAAACCAATCTGGTGTCTGCAAAAGATATCCATCGTATTTCACCTTTAATGGGTGATACAGCTGGCATTCTGCGGTGGAATGTGGACGAGCATGACATCGACAATGTTTTGCGCATTGAAACGTCATGGTTATTGCCGGGCGACATCATTCGTATGGTGACCGATGCCGGGTACTTATGTGAAGAACTGCCTGATTAATTAATTTTCAAACCGAATCAAATGAATTCAACCAAACCAACTAAAACACCCAAACCATCCTTTTCAGGATATGAGGTGTTTGTGATAGCCATCCTTGCCTTTTTACAATTTACTGTTATCCTTGATTTTATGGTGATGTCGCCGCTTGGCGCCATGCTGATGCCAAAATTGAAAATTTCAACGCACCAGTTTGGGAATGTGGTGTCGGGGTATGCCTTCAGCGCCTTCGTTTCCGGTATACTGGCAGCCGGCTTTGCCGATAAATTCGACCGTAAAAGACTGCTCATATTTTTCTATATCGGGTTTTTAATGGGTACGGCCCTTTGTGCCATGGCTACCGATTACCATTTTCTGCTGATAGCCCGTATTGTAACCGGATTATTCGGCGGGGTCATTGGCTCTGTGAGTATGGCCATTGTAACTGACCTGTTCAGGCTGGAAGTGCGGGGTAGGGTAATGGGCTTTATCCAAATGGCCTTTGCGGCCAGCCAGGTGCTGGGGTTACCCATTGGCCTGTTCCTGGCCAACCATTATGGCTGGCACTCACCCTTCTGGCTGATTGCCATAGTAGGCGTTATTCCAGGTATCATCATTGCCCTGAAAATGAAACCGGTGGCCGATCACCTGAAGATACGCACCGATCACAACCCGATCGTTCATATGGGCAATACCATTTCCAACCGCAATTACCTGCTGGCATTTTTAACCACTACTTTACTGGCTACCGGTGGGTATATGTTAATGCCATTTGGCAGTGCCTTCAGTGTAAACAACCTGGGAATAACCAATGAGCAACTGCCGGTTTTATATGGTATTTCGGGCATATTCACCTTTGTGTTTGGTCCGCTTGCAGGTTTCCTGGGCGATAAACTGGGCAAATACAGCGTGTTTATTGGGGGAACTGTGTTGACCATGGCCATGGTGGCTGTTTATACCAATCTGGGTATAACGCCGCTTGGGTGGGTGATTGTAATAAATGTACTCATGTTTGCCGGTATTATGGCCAGAATGTCAACGTCTTCCGCATTGATCAGTGCCATCCCTCAGGCTAAGGACAGGGGCGCTTTTATGAGCGTTAATGCATCTGTGCAGCAATTGGCCGGCGGGGCAGCAGCCATGCTGGCCGGTATGGTGATCAACCAGGGAGCGGATGGAAAAATACATCATTACAGCACGCTGGGCATTATTGTAATGTCATCTATGACCGTTGTAATGATCATGATGTACTTCATAAACAAGCAGGTAGTGCACAAACTTGCTAAAAAGCCTACGGTAGCGGAAAAGGCCGAGGAGCTGGCAGAAGCCTTTGTAATTGAATAAACCAGTTACCGGTTACCAGTTACCAGTTACCTGTTACCGGTTTCCCGTTTCGCGGCAATCGGTTTTCGAAATCGAAGCAAAAGCCCGGCAACCGGCGACTGGCGCCCTGAAATTTGCACCTAAAACAGCTCTTTAAAACCGATAATTCTTCAATTAAAAAGATAATATGGTTATATGGGCAGCCTTTTGTAAATTAGAAATCAACTAAAAATGCTGTCATATGATCAAAATTTCAGATCTTAAATTCGGAGATATGGTACTGGCCGAATATGAAGGCCAGCAAAGAGAGGGAATGGTAAAGGATGTTGACCGACCCGAAGGAAAAGCGTTGGTGGAAGCCGGCGGAAATGAGTTTTGGTATGGGCCGGGGGAGTTGTATCCGATTGCCCTGAATAACGAGGAAATGGAGAAGCTGGGGTTTACCAGGCACGAGAATGGGGATGGGAGTGCCAAGTACATGAAAGGCTCTTTTAGGGTGTTGTTGCCCAAAAAAGACGACTTTTCGAGCCTGGAAGTATGGTGGCGGGAAGATCACCGGTACCTGAACCAGGCAATCAGTGTACATCAGCTGCAAAACCATTATTACCAGATGACCAAGGTGGAACTGATGTCCGCAGCAGTGCATTAAGTTGTTAGTAGTCAACTTTTTAAATACATACAAGGCGTGTTGAATGGGGATGTTGTAGCACCTGAACCAGTCGATGCGCCTTGTATTTTTTTGCATACATTTGCCGGGAATTAAAGGGAAAACAGGCAATTATTTTTAATTATTTCTTATTTTTTTCTTTTTTAGGGCGATATTCATATCTTTGCGCTCCTTAAAATTATATGGGTAAACAACCGCTGATCAAACAGGATGGAGTTATTATAGAAGCTTTATCGAACGCAATGTTTAAGGTAAAACTTGAAAATGGGCATGAGATACTGGCAACTATCTCGGGTAAAATGAGGATGAACTACATCAGAATTTTGCCGGGTGATAAAGTGGGAGTGGAGATGAGCCCTTATGATTTAACGAGGGGAAGGATCATCTTCCGTTATAAATAAGTTCAAAAGCACTGTAAATAAATAAATGTTATGAAAGTTCGTGCATCAATTAAAAAGCGTAGCGCCGATTGCAAAATTGTGCGTAGAAAAGGCCGGTTATATGTGATAAACAAAAAGAACCCGCGCTTCAAGCAAAGACAAGGTTAATCTTAACTCATTACAGTTGTGATTTGCTTCATTAAATAAAAAAATAATAAAAGAAAGATATGGCTCGTATTGCCGGTGTAGATTTACCCAAGAATAAGAGAGGCGAAATAGGTCTTACTTATATTTTTGGAATCGGTCGTGCAACTTCCCAGTATATCCTGACTAAAGCAGGCATTTCACTGGACAAGAAAGTTCATCAATGGAATGATGACGAACTGAATGCAATCCGTAACATTATTACCAACGAACTGAAAGTAGAAGGTCAGTTGCGTTCTGAAGTGCAAATGAGTATTAAGCGTTTGCTTGATATCGCTTGCTACCGTGGTTTGCGCCATCGTAAAGGTTTACCTGTTCGTGGCCAGCGTACACGTACCAACAGCCGTACCCGTAAAGGAAAACGGAAAACTGTTGCCGGTAAAAAGAAAGCACCTAAGAAATAATAATAGCACCAAGCTAGAAGCCTTAAGCTGCAAGCCGTTTTTTATAATGACTTGTGGCTTGAAGCTTATAGCTTGAGGCATTTTATATGCACCATAACAGGTCAATTACAGATGCAGGTGCAGGCGGAGTGTTGATCTGGCTTTCGCTCACGCGGAATATTTTAAAACTTTAAGATTACCTATTAACAATTATGGCAAAAGCACAACAGCCCAGCGCAAAAGCCGCTGCGAAGAAAAGAATTGTGAAGGTTGACACCTACGGTGATGTTCACATTTCAGCAAGCTTCAACAACATTATCATCAGCATTACCAACAAGAATGGCCAGGTTATTTCCTGGAGCAGTGCCGGTAAAATGGGTTTTAAGGGTTCTAAAAAGAACACGCCTTATGCCGCTCAGATGGCCGCTGCTGACGCTGCAAAAACTGCCTTCGATGCAGGTGTGAAAAAAGTTGATGTATATGTAAAAGGACCCGGCGCCGGTCGCGAGAGCTCTATCCGCTCTTTGTCTCAGAATGGTATCGAGATTGCGATGATCAAAGACGTAACTCCGCTGCCTCACAATGGTTGCCGTCCTCCTAAGAAAAGAAGAGTGTAGTAATATTTTATGATATAGTGATTTGGAAGCCCCAAATCATTATATTTATTTATATATCAAAAAGGATGCACGATTGATTTTTGAGATTTTTTATGATCGTGTATCGTCACCAAAAAATCTTATTAAATAACAACATGGCACGTTACACTGGTCCAAAAACAAGAATCTGCCGTATTTTCGGCGAGCCTATCTTAGGCAATGGTAAATATCTGTCAAAGAACAGCAACCCTCCCGGTCAGCATGGTCCTTCTAAAAAGCGTAAAGCTCCAGGAGAGTATGCATTACAGTTGAAAGAAAAGCAAAAAGCTAAATATACTTACGGCGTTCTCGAGAAACAATTCCGCAAAACCTTTGAAGAAGCAGCCCGCTTAAAAGGTGTAACTGGTGAAAACCTGATCAAATTGCTGGAGTCACGTTTGGATAACGCTGTTTACCGCCTGGGTCTTTCTCCTTCACGTCCTGGTGCACGTCAGCTGGTATCGCACAAACACATTACTGTAAACGGAGCGGTGGTTAACATCCCTTCTTTTCAGTTGCAACCTGGCGATATCATCAGCGTTAAAGAAAAAGATAAAGGAAACACTGCTATTACCAGCGTATTCCGCGGTAAGAATGCAAAGTTCAGCTGGCTCGATTGGAACGAATCTGAGATGAGCGGTACTTTCGTAGCTTATCCAGAGCGTGAAAGCGTTCCTGAGAACATTAAGGAGCAGTTGATTGTTGAGTTGTATAGCAAGTAATCGTGAATCCTGATCCGTATCAGTAAAGCGCTTACCTTAATCACTCACATTCTACAACGTAAAAAATAGAAATTTATAATATGGCAATTTTAAATTTCCAGAAACCTGACAAAATAGTTTTACAAAAAGCAACGGAATTCGAAGCTCAGTTTGAGTTTCGCCCGTTAGAACCTGGTTACGGTGTAACCATTGGTAATGCTTTGCGCAGAGTATTGTTGAGTTCATTGGAAGGGTTTGCTATCGTAGGTATCCGTATTGAAGGTGTAGACCACGAGTTTGCTACCATCAAGGGTATTACCGAAGATGTGCTGGAGATCATTCTGAACCTGAAACAGGTTCGGTTTAAGAAGAAAGTAGATCATGAAGTGAGCCAGGAGAAAATCACCCTGAGCATTAAAAATAAGTCAGAATTCACAGCCGGTATGATCGGAGAAGCTACACAAAACTTCGAGATCATGAACCCCGATCTGTTGATCTGTATTCTGGATTCGTCAGCCAAGCTGGACATTGAACTGACCGTTTCAAAAGGTCGCGGATATGTTCCTGCTGAAGATAACAAAGTGAAAGATGCTCCATTTGGTTATATCCCAACTGATGCCATCTTCACCCCCATCAAAAACGTAAAGTATGCTATCGAAAACACCCGTGTTGAACAGCGTACTGACTACGAAAAGCTGATCATGGACGTTTCTACGGACGGTACCATTCACCCTGAAGAAGCGGTGAAACAAGCCAGCCGCATCCTGATCCAGCACCTGATGATCATCACTGACGAGAACATCACTTTCGATAACAAAGAAGATAAGAAAGAGGATGTGGTGGATGAGCAAATGCTGCAACTGCGCAAAATTCTCAAAACCCCACTCGAAGACCTCGATCTGTCTGTACGCGCTTTCAACTGTTTGAAAGCTGCAAAGATCAACAGCTTGAGCGAGCTGGTTCAATACGAGCAGGAAGACCTGATGAAGTTCAGAAACTTCGGTCAGAAGTCACTTGCTGAAATTGAGCAGGTTCTGGCTGAAAGAGGTTTACACTTCGGTATGGATCTCAGCAAGTTAGGTCTGGATAAAGAAGAGTTATAGTTTTCAAAATAACACGAGGTAGGAAGTATGAAGTAAGACCACTTATTTCATACTTCTTACATCAGTAATTCAAAACGTAGGTTACAATTCCTGACACGGTGTAGCCGATTAAAAACAATCTGTCATGCGTCACGGCGACAAAATTAACAACCTGGGCAGAACGACCTCCCACCGGAAGGCGTTACTGAAAAACCTGGCTTGTGAACTGATTAATCACAAGCGTATCAACACCACATTGGCAAAAGCAAAAGCACTGCGCACCTTTATCGAGCCCTTGATCACAAAGGCTAAAGATAATACCACGCATCAGCGTCGTGTAGTGTTCAGCTACCTGCAAAACAAAGAGGCTGTTACTGAACTGTTCGGAACTATCGCCGAAAAAGTTGGTGGCCGTCCTGGTGGATATACCCGCATCATTAAGCTGGGTATCCGCGTGGGTGATAACGCTGAAACAGCTATGATTGAACTGGTTGACTTCAACGAGATCTACGGAAAAGGAAAAGGCGAAGTTAAAGAAACTGCGAAGAGAACTCGTCGTGGTGGAAGCAGCCGTAAAAAAGCTGATGATACTACTGCCGCTCCTGCCGCTGAAGCAACAGAAGAAAAGCCAGCAAAAAAAGCAGCGAAGTAATAATGACCGAATTGGTTCTTATAAAGGAGCAAGACTTTTAATAGTCTTGCTTTTTTTTGCCCTTTCGGAAAACTGAGTCTTACCTCAAAATTTCCCTATCCTGTGAACAAGAATTTGTCCTAGTTCGTTAATTATTGTGTTATTTTTGCAAAATTTTTTATACGAAAGATGTCGAATACTGTACAAAAATCCGCTGTATTGTTGTTGGAAGATGGCACCGTTCATTTCGGTAAAGCCTTTGGAAAAATTGGCACTACAACCGGTGAAATTTGTTTTAACACCGGTATGACCGGTTACCAGGAAGTATTTACCGATCCCAGTTACTATGGGCAAATCGTTATCATGAATAGCGTGCACGTAGGTAATTATGGAACTAAAGACTCTGATGTTGAATCTGATAGCGTAAAGATCCGTGGTATGATCGGACGCAACCTGGAAGAACAATACAGTCGTAAACAGGCTACTGAATCTCTTGATCAATACCTGATCAAAAACAATATTGTGTGTATTGAAGGGGTTGACACCCGCGCATTGGTAACCCACGTGCGCACCAAAGGCGCCATGAACTGTATCATCTCTTCCGAAATTCTGGATGTGGAGGAGTTGAAAAAAGAACTGGCAAAAACGCCTAACATGGACGGTCTGGAGCTGGCCAGCAAGGTAAGCACCACCGAGCCATATACCCTCGGCGATCCCAACTCACCGGTTAAAATCGCCGTGCTCGATTTCGGTACCAAACAACACATTCTTACCTGTATGGTAGAGCGTGGTGCTTATGTAAAGGTGTTCCCGGCTAAAACGCCCATCAGCGAGCTGAAAGCCTTTGCACCAAATGGTTATTTCCTGTCAAATGGTCCCGGCGACCCTGCGGCTATGGATTACGCCATTGCCACTGTAAAGGATGTGTTGAATGAGAAAGTGCCAACCTTTGGCATTTGCCTTGGTCATCAGTTAATAGCCCTGGCTAATGGCATCGATACCTTTAAAATGCACCATGGCCACCGTGGATTGAATCACCCCGTTAAGAACCTGCTTACCGGTAAATGCGAGGTGACCACCCAGAACCATGGATTCGGTGTTGATCCTGAAGCTGTTAAGAAAGCTTCACACATCGAGGTTACGCACATGAACCTGAACGATGATACCATCGAAGGCATCAGAATGAAAGAGCAACCGGCTTTCTCGGTTCAATACCACCCCGAAAGCACGCCTGGTCCGCACGACAGCCGTTACCTGTTCGATGACTTCATCAATATGATCAAAGAGTATATGAATTAATATAATAAGGGTGGTTTATCCACCCTTTCTTTTCTCCTTATTTTTATGAAAATAGCTATCATCAACGGTCCCAACCTGAACCTGTTAGGTAAACGCGAACCAGGGATTTACGGAAGTACTTCCTTCGACGATTACCTGGTAACCCTGAAAAGCAAGTATCCCCAGGTGGATATTCAGTATTACCAGAGCAATGTGGAAGGCGAACTGATCAATGAATTACAACGGGTTGGTTTCGATTATGATGGCATTATTATGAACCCCGGCGGTTATACCCACACTTCTGTAGCTATCGGCGATGCCATAGCAAGCATAAAAACCCCGGTAGTAGAAGTACACATCTCCAATGTACATGCAAGGGAAGAGTTTCGCAAACTATCGCACGTATCGGGCAAATCGGCCGGCAGCATTATCGGGCTCGGTTTAAAGGGATACGAGTTAGCTTTAACGTATCTGCTTGATAAATAAAGAAATAAGAAGTAGGACGTAAGAAATAGGAAGAAGTCTGTAATCGCAGACTCCTGAATGCTGGCGGATTGCTGAAAATCCGGGAACTTCCTATATCATACCTCTCACTTCATACCTCCTGTCTAAAGCAGAACAATACCTAACTTTAACAAAGGACCAACTTTAGTTACCGGCAATGAATAGATCAGCCTGGCGTTATTATTGCGAGGGTAGGTTGTTTTATTACCATTATCAAATCTGTTACAATGCGATCGATATTATTTGTGCTCCTGTTGATGTTTTCTATGAGCAGTTTTGCCCAATGGAAGAGCTATAAACTTACTTCATCGGGCGATACGCTGAACCGGATTGATAAAATTGACCGTAAATGGGGGCCCTGGAAGATCCATTATGATCAGGTACGCGGCGAGGCCGGGTACGAAGAAGAAGGCTGGTTTGAAAAGAACCGGAAGGAAGGGGAGTGGCGTTTATATTCCCTGATGGGCGACCTGGTAGGCATAGAATATTATCGATGGGGGTTGAAGGACAGTGTATGCCGCTATTTTACCAAAGATGGCCAGTTGAAGCTGGAACAAAGCTGGAAGGCGCTGAACCCCGATAAAGAGTATGACACCCTGGAAATTGAAGACCCCGATAAATTTGATACCTACCGCACCGTTATTGTAAAAAATGAAGGCGCGGCCATAAAACATGGGGTATGGAAATATTATGACCCCGTTTCCGGCCAGGTAGTTCGCTCAGAAGTATATACACTGGGTAAACTGGAAGAAACAGCCAAAGCCCAGCCAACCACTGAAAAGAAACAGGTAGCCAAACCAAAGGAAGTGGTAGAGTTTGAGAAGAAGAATTCAGGAAAGAAGAAAGTAAGGTACAAAGATGGAACTGTAGGCGGATAATGAACGTACAAGATATAAAAAAAGCCCTCCCGATGCATCGGGAGGGCTTTTACATTATAGAGGAGCTGTTGTTAGTTGTTTACTTTTTGATAAAGCGGCTGATAACGGTAGTATTACCGGCTTGTGCTTTGAGGATATAAACGCCTCTTATCAGTGTGCTTACATCCATTGTGGTGTTCAGCGCGTGGCCATCAGAAGCCAGGTTGTTCCGTTTTATCACACGGCCATTGAGGTCAATGATCTGTAACGCTACGGTGCCGGTCATACCATCGGGCAGCTGCACCTGCAGTACGTCATTGGTTGGGTTAGGGAATACCGACAGGCTGGTGGTTAACTGACCATCGAATTTAATGATGAGTATTTTGCTGAATTTATAGTTGCCATCAGCATCCTGCATCAACAACCGATAATAGTTGCTGGTAGACATGAACGGTGACTGATCGGCAAATGAGTAGTTTTTGGTAAGGCTGCTGTTGCCTGTTGCTGCTACTGTGCCAATAGATTGGAAGGTTTTACCATCACTGCTGCGTTGTATCAAAAATTGTTTAACGCCTTCTTCGCTGGTCGTTTGCCATTGCAGCACTACTTTGCTGGTTTGCTTTTGTGCATAGAATGATGACAATACCAATGGCAGCGCATAATTATTATTGGTAAATACCGCCAGTACGATATCGGTATTGTGGCCTGCAAAATATATTTTATCGCCAGATAACAACATCGCTCCCGGGTCTTCATCGGCACCTGAGAGGGTCAGCAACGTTTTACCATCGGGGGTAGGGGTGGTATTGCCGAATGCAGCATCAATATTACCGGCATTGTCATAGCGAACCAGCACGAGGTCGTAATCACCACTTGCGCGTTCGGTGTTGCCGCCTACTACAATTTTGTTATCGTCCTGAATAATTACCGAGCTTACATTTTCACCACTGGTGCTGGTAATACCCGTGGTCACAATACCGGTACCACCGCCAAAATTAAGGAGATCCAGTGCGCCTGCAGGCGTAAAACGAACAAGAGCTATATCCTGGGGATTGTTGGTAACGCCTGCTACCACCATATTACCATTGCGGTCAATGGCAACAGCTGTGGCTTTATCCGAACTTCCGGTAAAGAGGTCCCTGGTGAAGCTGGTAACGGGTAAACCTGCTGAAGTTACGCGAACGATGGCAAAATCCGAATTTACGATCTGATCGTTAGCAACGCCGGCTACTATAATGTCGCCAGAAGTTTTATCAACGGTTATAGCATTGCCTATATCATCTCCGGCCATGTTTTGTACAATATAACCTGCAGGGTTATTAAAGGTATTATCAAGCGTGCCGGCCGCTGTATAACGGGCTATGGTTAGATCTGAACCCGTAGCCGCCATTTCAGTAATTCCTGTTACCACTATTTTATCATCGGGCAGAACCACCAATGCATTGATTTCATCAACACCAGTAGGGTCATTGATGTCGCTAAAGTTATTGTAAGTTTGACTTATGAGTGCACCTGTAGCACCGTTGAAACGGCCAACAAAGAAGTCGCGATTTGCATCTACATACGTCCAGCCGCCAACTACTATCGTTCCGTCGCTTTGCAACCCAATGGCATTGGCAAGAGTGGTATTAAAACTAGAGGTAAAGTATTGGTACTTCACTACGCCGCCTGGTCCAAAAGCCGGATCCAATGAACCATCGCTTAGGTAGTGAGCGATAAACAACGTTTTGTCTCCATTGTCGATATAACCGGCAACATAGATACTTTTATCGCTGGGTTTTACAACCATTGCTTTTACGATATCATTATTTCCGTCTATATCGGTTATTACATATCCAGGAGTTGCTCCCAGCGCATTAAAACTGCCATCAAGGGTTCCTGATTGTGCATACATGTACATGCATGCCAGTAGCATTAAGAGAGTAGAGGTAAACTGCTTCATAAGTATATATTGTCTTTAGATATAAGCTAAGCCAGGGACATAGAAATTGGAGTTGAATTACTTCAAAGGAAATTGGGCCGGATAATAAATGGAAAGACGTCAGGACCTACAGCTACAAAAAGCTATGCTAAGGAATAATGGTACGCGCAACAGGTTGTTATAGGTGAGATTGGAGCCTTAAAGCGATGGAATTCACAGGAATTGAACACTATATTAGAAAGAAAAATCCGATTTTAGAAACATGTGCAGATTTTAATTTCACTTGTCACAAAAATAATGTATAAAGTACCAATGTCCAATCATCAATTTATCCCCATAAGTGTTTACCATCAGATGTTTATATCATTGATAATCTTTATGCTAAACATATGCTTCTCTTAATTACATGAGTGATGAAGGGGAATGTAGGCGGAATGCTATATTAGTAAGATGAAAAGCAGTTTTATCATCTTTTGGATACCCTTTGTGGTAGCGGTGGCCAGCCTGTTTGTAAAGTCCTGCCATTAAAGGGCAGCGTCTGTCGCAAAAAAAAATCGCTCCCTGTTGTTACAGGAAGCGATCGATGTATTATTGCTTTTATAACTAGAATCCTTTCTTCTTCTCTTGCGCTTTTTGCATAGGCGTTATACCGGTTGATTGTCCGCGCGCCTGTTGTTTGGCTTTGAACATAGTGAACTTCGAAGGAGTCGGCATGGTGCCCCAGGAGTTGTTCGAATCATCGATATCGGCTGTTTCACGCATGGGGTCCAGCTTAATGGAAGCCACCTCTTTTTGTTTTATGAACAGCTTGGTTACGTATTTCTCATTATGACGCCAAACCTGGGCAGGAATACGGTCTACTTCTTTACTGCCATCTTTAAAGGTCCACTCAATAATGATCGGCATAACCAAACCACCTTTGTTGCTTAACCTCAATTCGTAAAAATGCCTGCTGGCTATTTTTTCTTTGGTGGCATCATCAACCGCTTCGGCCATAGCTGGTACGGGCACCTCGTAATTAGAGGTGTCAACAGGTTCCAGCCCGCGGTCGTATCTCCAATAGAAATCGTGCAGGGTAGTATCCTGATCGGTCAGGAATTTGATATTCTTATCGTTGCGGTTACGTTGTTTTGAGATGTCATCAAAGGCGGTAACCATGGGTTTATCTACTTTTTTAGAAACAACTTCATCGCTGGTTTTTACTGTAGCAGCAGGGTCAGCCTTGAAGTATTTCACGGAGTCGATGGCAATATCGCAGGCATCGGTTCCAAAGAACCAGCCGCGCCAGAACCAGTCCAGGTCTTCTCCGGAAGCATCTTCCATAGTGCGGAAGAAATCGGCTGGTTCGGGGTGTTTAAATGCCCAGCGGCGTGCATATTCCTTAAAGGCATAGTCGAACAGCTCGCGGCCCATAATGGTTTCACGTAGCATGTTCAGGCCGGTAGCAGGTTTGGTATAGGCGTTAGGGCCAAAACCGATGATGTTCTCTGAGTTCGACATAATAGGCTCCAGCTGATCTTTGGGCAATTTCATATAATCAACAATGGCCCAGGCTGGTCCTTTTCCGCGAATAGGGAATTTATTATCGTACAATTCTTCTGTCAGGTATTCAACAAATGAGTTCAGGCCTTCATCCATCCAGCTCCATTGACGCTCATCGCTGTTGATGATCATGGGGAAGAAGTTGTGCCCTACTTCGTGAATGATAACACCCAGCATACCGTATTTGGTGGCTTCACTGTAATTACCGTCTTTATCGGTACGGCCATAGTTGAAGCAGATCATTGGGTATTCCATACCATTGGAAGCTTCAATACTTTGCGCTACCGGATAAGGGTAGGGGATCGTGAACTTGCTGTAGCTTTTTATAGTATGGGCTACTGCCTTTGTAGAGAACTTGCTGTACAGGCCATAGGCTTCCTTGCCATAAAAGCTCATACACATCACCTTTTTGCTTTCTACAACCGCTGGCATGGCGTCCCATACAAATTTGCGGGAAGAGGTCCAGGCGAAGTCGCGTACATTATCGGCTTTGAAGATCCAGGTCTTCTTTGTTTTGCTTTTGGTGGTCTCTGCTTTTTTAGCTTCGTCGAGGGTTACTATCTGAACAGGTTCTTTAGCTGTTTGGGCTTTGGTATAACGGGCCATTTGTGTGGGCGTTAATACCTGTGCATAGTTCTGGCATTCGCCGGTAGCGCCTACCATATGATCGGCAGGCACGGTCATTTGCACTTTAAAGTTGCCAAAGGTTAAAGCAAATTCTCCACGGCCGGTGAACTGGTGGTTCTGCCAGCCCTGAAAATCGCTGTATACGCACAACCGGGGATACCATTGGGTAATAGTGAACAGGTAATTGCCATCTTCGGGGAAAAACTCATATCCGCCGCGGCCGCCAATGGTCATGCGATCGGAGATCTTGTAATTCCAATTGATGTTGAAGCCGAATTTTTGTCCGGGTTTTAATGCGGTTGGTAATTCAACCCGCATCATGGTTTTGTTGATGGTGTACTTGAGCGGCGCACCCAGTGCGTCGGTGATCTTTACAATGTTACAGCCATAGCCATTGTCTGAATTGCCTTCATCGTAGCGGTCTACGAGCGATGCATTCAGTTGTTTGGGCATGGTGTTGTTGCCCTGGTAACCGGCGTTTTTGGTTGAGCTGTGTTCGTTCTCATCCAGCTGTAGCCATAAATACGTAAGGGTATTGGGCGAGTTGTTAAAATAGGTAACAGCCTCGCTGCCGGTCAGTTTCAGGTTGGTTTCGTCCAGTTCGCACCTGATATCGTAATCGCACTTTTGCTGCCAGTATTTAGGGCCAGGCGCACCGCTGGCAGTACGGTATTCGTTGGGTGTAGGCAGTATTGTGCCCAACTGCTCGAATTTGTTCCCGTGGTTGGATCCCGGATTGTTTTGAATGTTCTGGCCCTGTACGCTGCTACACAGTGCAGACACTGCAAGCGCCAGAAACAAGAACTGTTTTTTCTGATTCATCATGGTAGTGTTTATTGCTAGGAAATCTTTTAAACGCCCAAAAGAGTGAAATCACCAAAATTAAGGCAGATGCACCTCGCAACCATACCATTCTGGATAATTTAAGTGATTGCACTACTAAAAATGACAGCAGCAGCACAATGAGCACAATGAGTAACTGTGCGGCTTCTATGCCAATATTAAAGGCCAGTAAACGGCCAATGATGCCTTCTTTGCCTTCCAGGCTCAGCAATGTTCCGGCAAAAGCAAGCCCGTGTATTAATCCAAAGAACAGGGCAAAAAAATAGATCACCGGTAAGCGCTTTTGTTGTACCGCTTTTTGCTGTACTATGTTATTTACACAGGTGGCGGCTATGGTAAGCGGTATCAAAAACTCGATCCAGCCGGCGTTTACCTGAATATAATCCAGGGCGCTCAGCGCCAGCGTCAATGAATGACCGATGGTAAAAGCTGTTACCAGTACCACCACTTTTTTCCAGTCCTGCCACAGATAGCGCAGGCACAAAGCGGTCACGAACAGGATGTGGTCCAGTGCATCGGGGGTAAGAATGTGGTCAGTTCCCAGTCTAAAATAAATGGTAAAATCCTGCATAGCGCCGTGAAGGTGTTAAAATAATTAAGAGATTTGTAACCTTAAAATTTTCATGTTTAATGGTAATACTCCTATATAAATGGTTGTTTCTGGCCTCAACATTCTTTAGCGGAAGCCATTCAGTCAACCCGGCAGATTCCAGTACCCGTCACCCGCTGTTTGTAAGTGTTACCGAAATGAACTACAACGCCGCGGATAAAGACCTGGAAATAAGCTGTAAGATCTTTACTGATGATTTTGAGAAAACGCTGTCGAATGTATTCCATACCAAAGTAGATATTTCTGCGCCGGCCAATAAAAAAGAGAACGACAGGCTGGTAAATGAGTATATTAAAACCCATCTGCAATTAAAGCTGGATAATAAAATGGTGACCCTGACCTTTGTTGGGTTTGAAAAAGAGAACGATGCCGTATGGAGTTATTTTGAAGTGGATAATACCGCCACGGCACCTAAAAAGATCGACGTGGTGAATACCATTCTGTATGAGTCATACGATAAACAAATGAATCTGATGCATGTTACGGTTGCAGGTAACAGAAAAAGTACAAGGCTGAACTATCCTGATAAGGAAGCAAGTTTTCAGTTTTAAGAAGGGCAGAAGGGCAGAAGGGCAGAAGGCAGAGGGCAGAAGGCAGAAATAATTCGCGAAATTTCAACCTTTCTTTCTATTTCCTATCTCTTACCTCTTACTTCCTACTTCATTTTCGCACCCGTTATGAACCCCATCAACGTGCCAACTAACTCTCATCCTCCTCGGGACCATCCTCCATATCCTCCAATATTTCTTCCGACGCAGTCACCAGTACTTTGTCGATCCGCTGGGCATCCATATCGATGATCTCGAATTGAAAGCCTTTCCACTCCATGGTATCGCCGATGTGCGGAATGCGTTCCAGCTGGTGCAGGATGAAACCCGCCAGGGTATCAAACTCCTGTTCCACTTCACTCATCCATTCTGCTTTGTAAAAATGGCTCAGGAAATTATAGAAAGGTATTTGCGCATCAACCAGGTACGACCCGTCTTTGCGTTTTACAATTTCGTAATAGTCATCGTCCTGCTCCGGCATTTCACCCACCAGGGCGGTTAAGATGTCGTTTAAGGTGATCATTCCCTGCAGGCTGCCATATTCATCCACAATAAAGCAGGAGGGTACCCGCTGTTGTTTAAACCGTTCCAGCAGGCGGTAGGCCGTAATGTTCTCCGGTACAAACAGGGCTGGTTTCATGATAGACTTAAAAGCCGTGAAATCGTTGGTAACGTACAGGTCTTTTAAGCTGACAATGCCTTTGATATTGTCGAGGTCTTTATCGCAAATGGGATAAACCGAATGCGGATCATTGATGATCTTGTCGCGAATGGAATCTTCGGTATCGTTCAGATCGAACCAGATGATATCACTGCGGTGGGTCATTAAAGAAGTGATGTTGCGATCGCTGAGGTGGAATACCCGCTCAATGATCTCCTGTTCTACTTCTTCAATAGCGCCCTGTTCGGTGCCTTCACTGATGATGGCTTTAATTTCTTCTTCCGTTACGTTGTTGTCGGCAGTTGATTTTACGTTCAGGATCTTTAGGAACAGGTTGCTGGTTTTATTCAACAGCCACACAAAAGGGTGGGTGGCTTTTGAAAAATACAAAACCGGCAGGGCCACAATGCGGGCGATCTTTTCGGCTTTTATCAAACCGATCCTTTTGGGAATGAGTTCGCCAAAAACTATAGAAAGAAAAGTAACGATGATTACAATGATGGTAGTGGCAACAGGCTGGGCGTAAGGCCGTATTATTTCAATTCTTTGAAGAGACGGTTCCAGGTATTTTCCAAACCGTTCGCCTGAGTACACACCCGTAAGGATGGCAATAAGGGTTATACCGATCTGTGCCGCCGATAAGAACAATTCAGGGTTATTGGCCAGGTCAAGGGCTTTACGGGCTGTTTCATCGCCTTTATTGGCCATATTTTCCAACCGGGTTTTTCGAACCGATACCAGGGCTATTTCCGACATTACAAATAAACCATTCAAAAAGATCAATGCCAATAATATAAAAATTTCCATTTACCGGGTGGTTTGGTTAAACTAAGATACTGTAAGCATTCCTATTCGCTTATGAAATAGTTTGCTTAGTACAAGCCCTATTCCGCAACCCAGGAGCGCTCCGCAAAATACGTCAAAAGGATAATGAACCCCTACATAAACCTGAGTATAGGCAATAATAAACGCCCAAACAAAGAAAAGATTGGCCCATTTGCCCATAACCGGGCGTAAGGTGGCAAAAAAGAACGTGGCCTGCGCAAAATGATTGGTTGCATGGGAACTGGTAAAACTGGAGCTGCCCGGACAATAATTTATAAAAAATCGCAATTGAGGCCCAAGCACTTCATCGCGGCAGGGCCGGGTACGCCAAATGGTTTGTTTTATTAACTGGCTGCTGATGAGATCACTCCCGGCGGCGCACAATACCACACCCATCACCCACCACCAACCTTTTATGCCAAAATTGGTTGTTACAAACAATAATAAGAACAAATACAGGGGAACCCATGTTAATGTTTCCCTGACAAAGGGTAAAACCGTGTCAAGAAATGAGTTGCTCCAGTCCTGGTTAATATGAGTGATCAGCCAGGTATCAACGGGTTGAATTAGTTGCCAAAATGTTAACAGACAGGCGGGAGGATTAACAATCATATAATACAAAAATAAAAAACTATAATTTTAAGCCTTATTTTCTTATTTCACTACATATGTCGAATATTCCTAAACTGATCCGGTGGATCTTATGGACTGGATTGATTTTCCTTATTTTATTCACGCTCATGAGGCTGGGGTTGTTTATTCTTAGTGACCAGCAAAGTTATGGTCTGGGCCAATTGGGCGGTGCTTTTTTCCTGGGTCTCCGGTACGATTTAAGAATGATCTCCATCCTGTTGCTGCCCATGCTCATTTTGGGCAGTATTCCGCCATTACATCCATTTACCAGTAAAGCGGGCAAAAAGTTCTGGATGACCATTCTCGGTATTGCCGTTGTATTTGCCCTTTTCTTCTTTTCGGTAGATTTTGCCCATTATGCCTACCTGGAGCAGCGCCTGAATGCCAGTGTGCTGAATTACCTGGAAGATGCAAAGATCTCCATGGGCATGGTTTGGCAATCGTACCCCATTGTGCGCATGGTGCTGGGCGTATTGCTGGCCGCAGCCCTTTTAATATGGTTCTTTAACCGCGTACACAAATCGGTAAGTAAACAAACATTTACGGGTACAAAACGCAGCCGCATTGTTGGCTTCATTGCCTGTTTTTTAGTGTGCGGTTTTTTCATTTTTGGCAAATTTTCCCAATACCCGTTACGCTGGAGCGATGCTTTTGCACAAGGCAGCGACTATAAAGCGGCTGTTTCACTGAACCCCTTTGAAAGTTTTTTCAGCACGCTGAAATTCAGACACAGCACGTATGACGTGCAAAAGGTAAAAGAGGGAATGCCACTTGTCGGCAACAATTTGCATTTTACGCCCACCAGCGACCCTTTAAGTTTTAGCCGCATGGTAGCGCCACGGCCAGGTGCGCTGACATCAAAACCCAATATTGTGCTGGTGATTTGCGAATCGTTCAGCGCCTATAAGAGCAGCATGTTTGGCAATCCGCTGAACACTACGCCCTTCTTTGACAGTTTATGCCGCCAGGGTATTTTGTTCGACCGCTGTTTTACGCCTACTTATGGAACTGCCCGGGGCGTATGGGCAACCATTACCGGTATACCCGATGTGGAAATGCCTAAAACGGCGAGCCGTAATCCGGGCATGGTAGATCAACATACCATCATCAACAACTTCAATGACTACCAGAAGTTCTATTTTCTGGGGGGCAGCACCAGCTGGGCCAACATCCGCGGGGTGCTCACCAATAACATCGACAGCCTTCATTTATATGAGCAGGACGATTATTCGGCAAAGAAGGTAGATGTGTGGGGCATCAGTGATAAGAACCTGTTCCTGGAAGCCAATAAAGTACTGGCCAAACAGGAGAAACCTTTCTTTGCCATTATTCAAACCGCAGACAACCACCGCCCCTATACGATACCGGAAGAAGACCAGGCTGAGTTTAAAAAGGGAAATTATTCCCACGATTCATTGACCCGGTACGGGTTTGAATCGAACGAGGAGATGAACGCCTTCCGGTATACTGATTTTGGTTATCGCAAATTCATGGAAGCGGCCCGCAAGGAAAAGTATTTCAATAACACGGTGTTTGTTTTTGTGGGCGACCATGGTATTCCTGGTAATGCCGACGCATTATTCCCCCATGCCTGGACGGCCCAACGGTTAAATACCATGCATGTGCCTTTGTTGTTCTTTGCTCCCGGTATGCTCGCACCGCAACGGATTCACACCATCAGCTCACAGGTTGATGTATTACCAACCATTGCCGGACTGAGTAATATTGCCTACAGAAACGCCACGCTGGGTAAAGACCTGCTTGATTCTGCCACTATGGGTTTTGCTTTCGTTTTTGACCCCGATAACAGCATGACGGGTGTGGTAAAAGGGGAGTATTTATACCGCAAGCAACTGGTGACTAAAAAAGAAGAACTGGTTTCCATCATCAACAATGATCCCGTTCCTAACGATGCTGCACATGCTGCCATTATGCATGACATGGGTGTGCTGACAGACGCATTGTATGAAACAGCGAAATATATGTTGTTCAATAATAAGAAAGCTGGTAAGTAATTATCAGCTTTTCTTTTCTGCTATCATGATCATGCGGGGAGAAGTTTTTACATCGTACGCATGGAGGTTGTAATCGCCATATACTTCTTTTAGTTGCAGGTGATAATAGGCGAACATGTCGTTGAAATCGCCCAGCGAGAATTTGACAACCCGTTCGGTAAACTCCAATGGGGCATCCAGTGCCTCATCTTCAATTTCTATCTTCTTGTAAAAATGCGTTTCATCGTACCATTTGGTAAGGTAGTAAGTAACGTTATCGATCACTTTTTCCTGTTTGTGCACCAGGTGGTCTTCTGCATAGTGAACGTTCAGGAAATCGATCACAACAGTGCCTTGCGGTTTTAGGGCGTTGGCAATGGTCCTGATGGCGTTGTAGTGTTCGCGTTCGGTTCTGAAATAACCAAAGCTGGTGAAGAAGTTAAAAGCGTAGTCGAAGTAATTTATCCAGAAGGGCAGCCGCATATCATGTTCATAAAAATGCAGGTGGCTGTTTTCCTGTGCTTTGGCAATGGCAATGCTGGCGGGGGCCAGGTCTATGCCGGTAACGTCGAAACCATGTGCAGCCAGTAATTTTGAATGACGGCCACGACCGCAGGCAACATCGAGCAACCGGGCGTTGTCGGGTGGGTTTAATTTATTCAGCAGTCTGGAAATAAATGCCGATGCTTCTTTTTCATCGTGTTCAAAATATAATTTATGGTAGTAAGGAGAATTGAACCACTCCTTAAACCAGGTGCTGCTGTTGAACATGAAGGCAGAAAATTTAAGCAAAAGTAGGGGAGTAATTCAATAAATTACGAGGCAGATGTAGTGGATTATATAGACAACAGGCGTTTATTACATGTGAAATTTAACCCATAATTAATTGAAAAGGTGATTTTTATTCATTGTTTTCCACATGTTGTCCTTCATATCTTAAATGTCTTTAATTTTCGCTTATCTTCACTTTTCTTAATCTCCAACCCTGTAAAATACGTTGTGATTTGCTTTCAAATTTGTAATTATTTTTGTATAAACCCTGTTTATTGTGGCATTGATTAAAAGTATATCGGGCATTCGTGGAACGATCGGAGGTAAAACCGGAGAAAATCTCACTCCCCTTGATGTGGTAAAATTTTCTGCAGCCTTTGGTAGTTGGATGCTTGAAAAAGGTTCAGGCAATAAGATTGTTATCGGCCGTGATGGCCGTATCAGCGGCGCTATGGTGCAGCAACTGGTAGTGAGTACACTAACGGGGCTGGGCATAGATGTGGTTGATATCGGGCTCTCAACCACGCCTACTGTTGAATTGGCAGTGGTGTGGGAAAAAGCTGCCGGTGGTATTATCATTACTGCCAGTCATAACCCCAAAGAATGGAATGCATTAAAGCTGTTGAATGAACACGGCGAATTCATCAGTGCTGCCGATGGCGCACTGGTGCTTGAAAAAGCAGCAAACGAAGATTTTAATTTCGTTGCTGTTGACAAGCTGGGTTCATACTCCGTGAACGATACTTACATTCAAAAACACATCGATACTATTGTAAACTATCCACTGGTTGATGTAGAAAGCATTCGCCTGAAAAATTACAAAGTGGTCGTAGATGTGGTGAATTCAACCGGGGCACTCGCTATTCCCCCATTGTTAAAAGCATTGGGTGTTGAAGAGGTGATTGTGCTGAATGAAGAGATCACCGGTAAGTTTGCGCACAATCCCGAGCCATTACCGGAAAACTTAACCGAATTAAGCGCTGCTGTACGCAAGCATAAAGCTGACATTGGTATTGCGGTAGACCCTGATGTGGACCGCCTGTGTTTTGTTTGTGAAGATGGCAGCATGTTTGGCGAAGAATATACACTGGTAGCCGTGGCCGACTATGTGCTTAGCAAAAAGGTAGGCAATACGGTGAGCAATATGAGCAGCACCAAGGCCCTGAAAGAGATCACCATTAAACATGGCGGTCAATATTATCCTTCTGCTGTGGGCGAAGTGAATGTGGTAAATAAAATGAAGGAAATGGAAGCCGTAATAGGCGGTGAAGGCAACGGTGGCATCATTGTTCCTGACCTCCACTATGGCCGCGATGCGCTCATTGGCATTGGTTTATTCCTGAGTTCACTGGCTACCCATAAAAATGGTATCCGCTCCTTCCGGGCGCGTTACCCTGATTATTTCATCTCGAAGAACAAAATCGAGCTGCAAACCAGCATCGATGTAAAAGAGATCTTCGAGAAGATAAAAGTAAAATACAAGAACCAGCCCATCAATACCGAGGATGGTTTAAAGATAGAATTCGACAGTGACTGGGTTCATCTGCGTACCTCCAACACAGAGCCTATTATCCGGATCTATGCGGAAAGCAGTTTTGAAACCACTGCTAACAACATTGCGCTCCGGTTAATGCACGACATTAAAGAATTTATGTAAAGTCGAGTAGATCAGGGGTTTATTAAGCGGTATAAATAATTTAACGGACCGCCTTTTCCATTGAAAAATATCAGGCGAACCCGGTGAATTGTTAAACAATTTCTGCTTAATACGTGTTTTTGATAGGGTGGGTGTAAATCAGTCTTATTAAAAAATATTTTATTCAATTTTGCTCCGCTCCGGCGGAGCATTTTTATTTTAATATATACTACATGTCGAACCAGTCTGCGCGTATTTATTTTGATAATGCAGCTACCACCTCACTCGATCCGGTGGTGCTGGAAGCCATGATGCCCTATTTTACCGATAAGTTTGGTAATCCATCTTCCATTTATTCTTACGGACGTGAAAGCCGTCTGGCGATTGAAACTGCCCGTAAGACGGTAGCGAAAATCCTGAATGCCCATCCGGCCGAGATCTTCTTTACCTCTGGCGGAACGGAAAGTTCCAATACGGCCATCACCGCAGCTATCCGCGACCTGGGCTGCCGGCATATAATTACTTCGCCTATAGAGCACCACGCTACTTCTCATACAGTTGAACACGTGTTTCACAGTGGTGAAGCGGCTTTAAGCGAGGTAAAGCTGTTGCCCAATGGCCATGTTGATATGGAAGATTTGGAGCGCCTGCTGGCCAACAGCAGTGAGAAATGCCTGGTAACCCTGATGCATGCCAATAATGAAATAGGCAATATGCTCGATCTGCATGCGGTAGGCAACCTGTGCAAAATGTATGGCGCCATATTCCATTCAGATACCGTGCAAACGGTAGGGCACTTCCCCTTCGATCTGCGCAATACGCCCGTACATTTCATCACCGGTGCCGGCCATAAGTTCCATGGGCCAAAAGGCGTGGGTATCCTTTATATCAATGAAAATGTAAAAATAAAACCATACATCCATGGCGGTGCACAGGAACGCAATATGCGGGCCGGAACCGAAAACCTGTATGGTATTGTAGGGTTTGCCAAAGCGCTGGAGCTGGCTACTGCCCAATTTGAAGAACACAGCAGCTACATAAAGGGATTGAAAATATATATGATGGAAAAGGTGAAAAGCGTAGTACGCGGAGTTACTTTCAATGGCGACACCTTAGGCCGCAGCCTGTACACTGTGCTGAGCGTTTCCTTCCCCAAGACAGAGAAATCGGAGATGATCCTGTTTAACCTGGATATGAATAATATTTGCGTTAGCGGCGGCAGTGCCTGCACCAGTGGGGCCGACCAGGGGTCGCATGTTATCCGGGCTATCAATAACAATCCCAACCAGGTAACCGTACGTTTCTCCTTCAGTAAACATAATACCAAAGAAGAGATCGATTTTGTAGTAGAGAAGCTGAAAGAAATGATCTAGGCTTTTAGATTGCGCACCAAATAAGAATTGACGGGTCGTTCGCCAGTTGGCTGACGGCCCGCTTTTTTATATGCCATCTGTTTTATATACCCACCGTGCGAAAAATCTTTTAACTTACCGGTAAAATCCGGCAAGTCATATGCATGTTATCATAGGCGTTGATATAGGAACATCAGGCACCAAAGCCATTGCTTTTACCTCTTCGGGAAGTGTTACCGGTAACGCGTATGTGTCGTATAATCCGCTGATAGGGGCGCCCGGCTATCATGAGCTGGACCCCGAAACGCTGTTCAATGCCGTTATGACCTGTATTGAACAGGTGGTAAAAGGAGTTTCGGGTAACATAGCGGGGATCAGTTTCAGCGCGGCCATGCACAGCCTGATTGCAGTGGATGTCAATGGTGAACCCCTTACCAATGTAATTACCTGGGCCGATGCCCGCAGTGTGGAATATGCCGAAGCCTTAAAACAATCACCCGCCGATAAAGATATCTATCGCCATACCGGCACACCGGTTCACCCCATGTCACCCTTGTGCAAGATCATGTGGTTGCGCAATAACCAGTCGCATATTTTTGCAGTTACGCATAAGTTCGTTTCTATCAAGGAGTTTATCTTTTACCGGTTTTTTAACCAGTACCTGGTAGATCATTCCATTGCTTCGGCCACCGGGCTGTTTGATATTTATACAAAGACCTGGTATGCCCCCGCGTTACAGGCCGCTGGAATCAACAGCGACCAATTATCAGAACCTGTATCTCCCAACTATATTATAAAAGGACTGGAAGCCAAATATGCAAAGCAATTGGGCATCGATGTAGCTATTCCTTTTGTCATTGGCGCCAGTGATGGCTGCCTGGCCAACCTCGGCAGCAATGCCACCCGGCCCGGTGACTTGTCGGTAACCATTGGTACCAGTGGCGCCGTACGGATGATAGCCAGTAAACCGGCATATGATAAGCAGGAGCGCATCTTCAATTATATACTAACCGATGAGTTGTATGTATCCGGCGGGGCCATCAACAATGGCGTGGTATTATTGAAATGGTATACAGAACATTTTTTAAAGAAACCGTTTTCAAGCGGGGGCGACTTAAGCTGGTTTGTGCAGCAGGCAGATCAGGTACCAGCTGGTGCCGATGGCCTTCTTTTTCTACCCTATATTTTGGGTGAACGCGCACCGGTATGGGATGCCACCGCCAAAGGCGTATTTATTGGCGTACATAGCGGCCATACCCAGGCGCATTTTATGCGGGCCATTATAGAGGGCATCAATTATGCGCTGTACCAGGTAGCCGCGTCGGTACAGGAAACGGTGGGCACCATACAACACATCTATGCCAGCGGTGGTTTTATCAACTCCCCATTGTGGCTACAATGGTTAACCGATCTTTTTGGCAAAGAGATCAATTTGATCAACAGCGATGATGCTTCTTCTGTTGGCGCGGCTATTCTGGGTTTTCAGGCATTGGGTATTATGCAACCCAATGAAACGACCCGGATTTTCCACATTCAACAACAATATAACCCCAATGTGACACTGCATGCCCGGTATCAGCAATATTATAAAGTGTATGCAGGTCTTTATAATAAGTTAAAAGATGATTTTCAGGCACTGAATAATATTCGCGGGTCGGGTCTTTAACATTTTATTTAAGTTATCAGGCACAACTGGCACTATTTTTTGAATTACTATATCCGAAGGTTGCACAACTCTGCCTTCAATCGCTGTGGTTAAGTTAAAACAATCATTCGCACAAAAGCGGATGAGTCAGCGGCCTCCGACAAGTCGGAAGCCGCTTTTTTTGCGCCCCCCAACTCCGCCAGCTGGCGGAGTTGGGGGAGTTAGCGTTCTTGCGACTAAAAATCTGTATCCTGAATTTTGAGTTGATCGCGACTGGCTCAGCTTACGGCTTACAGCTGTTTTCCCGGATTATTTGTACCTTAACAGAAATCCCTTAATTAATATAGCCAGTATGGACCAGCTAACTGCAGTAAAAAAGCGGGTACAATCTATTGACGTATTACGCGGCATTGTGATGATCATCATGGCGTTGGACCACGTGCGGGACTATTTTCATGCCGATGCATTCCAGCACGATCCGCTCGATCCTGCCACCACCACACCCATCTTATTTTTCACCCGCTTTATTACGCATTTTTGTGCGCCCACATTTGTGTTCCTGGCAGGAACCTCCTCTTACCTGGTAGGGCTGCGGAAAACAAAGTCCGCCCTCAGTAGTTTTTTATTAAAGCGGGGGCTCTGGCTGATCCTGATCGAAGTGGTGCTGATCTCATTTGGCTGGACGTTTAACCCACTCTATAATACCATCATATTCCAGGTAATCTGGGCCATTGGCATCAGCATGGTGATGCTGGGACTGGCAGTACGGTTGCCCTATGGGGTTATTTTTGCGTTGGGCGCTTTGATTGTACTGGGACATAATCTGCTCGATTTTCCCGAAGCAGCCCATAACCATACGGTGCCTTTCTTTTGGGATCTATTGCACGATGGACGGTTCGATACCTATACTTTTGCGCCCGGTCATACACTGGTTATTGCTTATGCTTTTGCTCCCTGGGCGGGCATTATGTTCTTGGGGTATTGTGCCGGTAAATTATTTGCACCTACTGTTGATTCGCATAAAAGACAACAGGCACTGGTAGGCATAGGGCTGGGATTGATCGTGTTGTTTGTGGCCTTGCGCTTAATGAATGATTATGGCAATCCATTATCCTGGACGCCACAGAAAACCGCTATGGCCAGCTTCCTGTCGTTCATGAACGTACACAAGTATCCTCCTTCTTTAATGTATACCTGTATTACCCTGGGACCAGCGCTGGTTGCGCTTGCTTTGCTCGAAAATGTACAGAACCGCTTTGCCAGCTTTGTGAAAGTGTTTGGGCGGGTGCCATTCTTTTACTATGTGCTGCATCTTTACCTGATTCATATCTTAACAGTGATTGCCTTTTATGCTTCCGGTTATGGAGCCAAAGATATTGTTAGCCCATCGCCGTTCTTTTTCAGGCCTATACAATTTGGTTATAGTTTGGGCGTAGTTTATCTCATTTGGGCACTTGTGATACTGATCTTATACCCTTTATGCCGCTGGTATAATAATTACAAAAGCAGCCATAGTCAGTGGTGGTTGAGTTATTTATAATACAGCAATAAGCTATAAGCCAAAAGCCGTAAGCAAATATCTATTCGCTTACGGCTTTAAACTTTAAACTTTGAACTCAGAACTAAGGAACAATAATCTTTTGGGTCAATTGCACACCCATAGCATCTTTAACTTTCACTACATAAGTTCCTTTCACCATATTCGGCAGCGAATAACTGGTGGTTTGATTACCAGGTAATACCGAAGCGTGTTGTTGCATAACAGCCCGGCCCATGATATCGGTAACTGTGATGGTCACATTCTCGAGTTGTTTACCGGTTTGTAACCACAGGGAAGTGTTTGGCTGAATAACTGTTGGGTATATTCTTGCCTGGCCGGTGGTGTTATTTTTTATAGTGATGGTTTCAGAGTAAGTAGTCGTACCATTCTTATCAATCAGTCTCAACCGGTAATATTGGGTGCCGGTTAATGTAGACGCATCGGTAAAGCTGAAGCGGATACCGTTGGCATTGGTTATTCCTGCTGCTGCTTTCACTTCGCCAATACTAAAGAACTGGCGGCCATCATTACTTCTATCTACTACAAAGTGATCAGTATTGCTTGAAAGGGGAGTGGTCCAGTTCAATTGGGTTTGTTCGTTTTGCAACCGGCCATTGAATTGCAGCAGCTGCACGGGCAGAATGATAGAGTTCATATCAAAACTCACCCGGTTGGCAGCGCCATTATCATAATATTCCACCACCATATCGTACGTACCGGCATTTAAGGCAGTGCTGTAACTTCCCGTCATGTATACGTGATCACCCCAGTTGTTGATCACCCAGTTGGCGCCGCCATCCAAACTAAACCGATAGCCGTCATCCCCACTTACCAGGAAGGTAATATTGGTGAGTAGGGGGAATGTTTTCCTGAGGCGGTAACGGATGCTGAACGATTGCGTTTCTATAGAACAGTTACTGGTATTGTAGGTAACGTCGTCGCCCCCAAAGTTTTGATCGAAGAAGGGATTGGCAGCCGAACCTTCAAATACAATACCCTTCCATGCGGTAAAATCCGGATTGTCGTATACGTACCCGCGCCAGATATTGTTGGTGCCGTATACCGTTTCGTCGGTAATGCCGCCGCAGGCCTGAAAAGTTATCCGTTGACCGCCGCCCTGGTCGAAGTATTCGATCACCATATTTACGGGCCCGTTCAAGTGAACGCTTACACTGCGGCTGGTATAACCATGGCCGCCCCAGTCACCAATGATCCAGGTGGTGCCGCCATCCAAACTCAGGCGATACCCGTCATCACCGCTGATGGTGAACGCGTACGTATCGTCGGGAAAGTTTTTTCTGAGCTTATAGCGGATGGAAAAGCTATTGGTTCGGATGCTGCAGTTGCTGGTGGGATAGGTCATTTCATCAACGTCGCCAAAGTGCTGGTCGAAGTTCATAAGGCCGGGTGCGCCTTCGTTTATAAAGCCCATATAATTGGTGAAATCGTCGTTGTCATAGACATATCCTATCCAGGTGTCGTTGGTGCCATAGGAGGTTTGATCACCTGAGGCGCCGGGGCATTGTGCTGCCAGCCTGCCAAATAGGAACAGGCTGATAATAAAGAGTTTACCAGTTTTCACGGGCGGGGTACAATTAAATAATTAAAAGGATCTACGGGTTACTACTTATAAAAACGAGTTAGCAAGCGGGTTATTGCGGCACAAGATTATATTAATGGTACAACTTTGGTACTTTTTTCGATGAGGCAGCACATTCGGGCGACCAGTGATCCTTATTTAACCAGATTTTTTATTTCATTTAGCTTTAAAAGCGCTTCTACGGGGGTTAAGCGGTTAATGTCGATATCGTTGAGCATTTTGCGGATATCGCCAAAGGTTTCGCTGTGGGAGTCGAAGATCGACAGCTGTACTTTGGGGCTGGCAACCTCTTTTACCTGGTTCTGCAGTTTGTTTTGAATATTTCCGCCAGTAGTCGGCTGGTCTTCGTGCTTTTTCTCCAGCACTTTTAAGATCTCATTGGCCCGGTCAATGAGGGCTGCGGGCATGCCCGCCATTTTGGCCACGTGAATACCAAAACTGTGGGTGCTGCCACCGGGGGCCAGTTTACGCAGGAAGATGATTTTGTTACCTACTTCTTTATTGGTGATGTGGTAGTTCTTTATACGGGGCAGTTTGTCCTCCAGCTCATTCAATTCATGATAATGGGTGGCAAACAGCGTTTTGGGCGCATGGGGGCTTTGGTGCAGGTACTCTGCAATGCTCCATGCAATGGAAATACCATCGTAGGTACTGGTACCGCGGCCAATTTCATCGAGCAAAATCAAACTGCGGGAAGAAATGTTATTGATGATGCTGGCCGTTTCATTCATCTCTACCATGAAGGTACTTTCGCCGCCGCTTAAATTATCGGAGGCGCCCACCCGGGTAAATATTTTATCGGTAAGCGGAATGTGTGCGGTGGTAGCCGGTACAAAGCTGCCCATATGTGCCATCAGCGTAATCAACGCTGTTTGTCGTAAGATGGCGCTTTTACCGCTCATGTTTGGTCCGGTAAGGATGATCACCTGTTGCGAAGCCGGTTCCAGCAATACATCGTTGGAGATATAGGGTTCACCCACCGGTAGATTGCGTTCTATAACCGGGTGGCGGCTTTCTTTCAGGTCAAGCACCCCATCTTCGTGCAGCTCAGGTTTTTTATAATTATAATGCAGGGCATTGTGCGCAAAACACAACAGGCAATCGAGAATGGCCAGTACGTTGCCATTCACCTGCATGGGCGCAATGTATTCCTGTAATTCCAGCAGCAGCTTTTCATAGATCTCCAGCTCGATGGCCATGATCTTGTCTTCAGCGCCGGTTATCTTTTCTTCATATTCCTTCAGCTCGGCGGTAATGTATCTTTCGGCATTGGCCAGGGTTTGCTTGCGCATCCATTCGGCCGGAACCTTGCTTTTGTGCGAATTGGTTACTTCCAAATAATAACCAAATACGTTATTGAAACCGATCTTTAAAGACGAGATCCCTGTTTTCTCCGATTCCTTTTGCTGCAGTTGCACCAGGTATTCTTTCCCATTGGTGGCAATATTGCGCAGCTCATCCAGTTCGGCGTGAATGCCGGGTTGAATGGCGCCGCCTTTGGCCACCGCCACCGGTGGATTGTCGATGATCTCTTTGGTGATCTTTTCTTCAATATTGTGGCAGGCGTTCAACGAATCGGCCAGCCGTTTCAGGTATGCGCTTTCAGCATTGCTGCAGATACTTTTTATTTCTTCAATATGCCGAAGGCCACGGGCTATTTGCAGCACTTCACGCGGGTTGATCTTTTTCAGCGGGATCTTACTCACCAGCCGCTCTATATCGCCACATTGTTTTATGTGTTGGATCAGTTTGTTACGCAGGTCAACTTCCTTAATAAAGAACTCAACCAGCTCCAATCGTTCGTTGATGCGGTTGATGTCTTTTAATGGCAACAGGATCCAGCGTTTCAGCAAACGGGCGCCCATAGGCGATACCGTATTGTCGAGCACTTTGTGCAGGTTGTTGCCATCGCCCTGTCCGGTGCTGATCAGCTCCAGGTTGCGAATGGTAAAACGGTCCATCCACAGGTAGTCGTCGCGATCGATGCGTTGAATACTGGTGATGTGTTGCAGGTTGGGGTGCTCGGTATCTTTCAGATAATGCAGCACCGCACCGGCGGCCACAATGCCCAGGGGAAGTTCTTCAACCCCGAAACCTTTCAGCGAATGGGTATTAAAATGTTTCAGCAGGCTTTCGGTGGCATAGGGGCCATCGAAGATCCAGCTTTCCATGGTGTAGGTGTAAAAGCGGGAACCAAACACCTCTTTGAAATGCTTTTGAAAGCTGCGCTGAAAAATTACTTCCGCGGGCTTCAGCGTTTGTAACAGTTTATCTATGTATTCTGAATTGCCTTCGGCAACAAAGAATTCACCGGTTGAAATATCCAGGAAGGCAATACCTGCATGGTCTTCGGTAAAATGAATACCGGCCAGGAAGTTATTGCTGTTATGTTCCAGCATTTTGTCGTTGGTGGCCACCCCGGGCGTCACCAATTCGGTTACGCCGCGTTTCACAATGCCTTTCGCTGCTTTGGGATCTTCCAGCTGATCGCAAATGGCTACCCGGTAACCGGCCCGCACCAGTTTGTGCAGGTAGGTGTCGAGGGCGTGGTGGGGGAACCCTGCCAGCTCGCTGCTGAAGGCAGCGCCATTATTGCGTTTGGTGAGGGTAATACCCAGCACCTGCGAAGCCACTACAGCGTCCTCGCCAAAAGTTTCGTAAAAATCACCTACTCTAAAAAGCAGCACCGCATCGGGATATCGTTGTTTAATAGCCCTGTGTTGTTGCATCAAAGGAGTTTCTGTAGTAGCAGCTTTCGACATGGGGGCAAATATATAGGGTTTGATTGCCGTTTTAAAAAGCCGTTTGAGGGATGTGGGTAAATTGGGGGCAAGTTGCTGGGGTTGATTGCGTTGACCATCTTGATTATGGGCCTGGAAGTAGGAGGTAAGAAGCAGGAAATAGGACGTAAGACGTAGGAAGTACGAAGCTCGCTATTTTCAGCGGTATATGGAAAACCCAGGAGTTCGTAATTTCGGACTCTTCTGACTTCCCACCTCTTACTTCTGACTTCCTTCCTCCGCCGCGTCGCGGCTTTCTGCCCTTTGCCCGCTGCCTTCTGCCTTTTTCAATTACCTTTGCCGCCATGCGTAAGCTAAGTATGGACGAATTGAACCGCAAGTCGGTTCATGAATTTAAAGAGGCCGAAAAAATGCCGGTGATAGTGGTGCTGGATAATATCCGCAGCATGCACAACGTAGGCAGCGTGTTCCGTACGGCCGACGCTTTTTTATTACGGGGTATTTATTTGTGTGGGTATACCCCCCAGCCGCCGCACCGCGATATTCATAAAACAGCTTTGGGCGCTACTGAAACGGTGGAATGGAAATATGCCGAAACAACCCTTGAAGCCGTGCAACGGCTGAAAGACGATGGCTACCAGGTTTATGCCATTGAGCAGGTGCAGAACAGCATTCCCCTTCACCAGTTCAATATGAACCAACACCTGCAGGTGGCTGTTGTATTTGGCAATGAAGTAACCGGGGTAGACCAGGATGTGATCAAACTGTGCGATGGCTGCATCGAAATTCCGCAATTAGGCATGAAGCATTCCCTGAATATTTCTGTAGCCGCCGGAATTGTGTTGTGGGAATTGGTTAGGAGTAAAATAGGCAATGGGCAATAGGCAAGAAATTTCAATCACCAGTCAAAATTCAATATTCAACATTAATAAATGAGCACCGTTAAAAAATACCTCAGCCTGATCAAGTTTGCGCACACCATTTTCGCAATGCCCTTTGCGCTGATCGGCTTTATGCTGGGCGTGTATTCCTTCATGACCGGCGGCATGGCCGATGCCCGGCAGGCATTGGGCAATGCAGGAGGGAGTGTGCATACCATTTTCAGGTTCACCCCCAATTATGGCCGGTTAGGCATTTTGTTGGCACTGGTTATCCTGTGTATGATCTTTGCACGCAGCGCCGCCATGGCCTTCAACCGATACCTCGACCGCGAGTTTGATAGCCAGAACCCCCGCACTGCCATTCGCGAAATACCAGCCGGTATCTTAAAAGCAAACAATGTGCTGTTGTTCACTTTTTTTTGTGCTGTGGCATTTATGATCACCACCTGGTTCATTAACCGCATTTGCTTTTTATTGTCGCCAGTAGCGTTGTTTGTGGTGTTGTTCTATAGCTATACCAAACGGTTCACCCCGCTTTGCCACCTGGTACTGGGCCTGGGATTATCGCTGGCACCCATTGGTGCTTACCTGGCGGTGACCGGTGTATTTTCTCTGCTGCCCATTCTGTTTTCTTTCACGGTGATCTTCTGGGTAAGCGGATTTGATATTATTTACGCCCTGCAGGACGAAGAATTCGATAAATCGAAACAACTACATTCCATACCTGCCTGGCTGGGTAAAAAGAAAGGGCTGCGCGTATCGGAACTGTTGCATGTACTGAGCGCCGCCTGTGTTATCATGGCTGGTGTGTATGGTCATTTTCACTGGTTGTACTGGGTAGGCGTGGCTGTTTTTGTGGGCATGTTGCTGTACCAGCACTCCATTGTAAAACCCACCGATCTGCGTCGCGTGAACCTGGCCTTTATGACCGCCAACGGTATTGCCAGTGTGGTGTTTGCCGTATTCGTGATCATTGACCTGGTGATAGCTTATAACGCAATTAACTAATGTAATGGCCCGCATACTATCTATAGACTACGGCGGAAAACGTACTGGTTTGGCCGTTACCGATCCCCTGCAGATCATTGCTACGGGATTAACCACGGTTCAAACACCCCAGTTATTCAAATTCCTGAAAGAATACTTCGCCAAAGAACCGGTGGAGCTGATCCTGATGGGCGAACCTAAAAACTGGGACGATACCGATACGCACGCCACACCGCTGGTAAAAAAAGCGGTAGAACGGCTGAAAAAAGAATTTCCCACCATCCCCATAAAAATGTGGGATGAACGCTATACTTCAAAAATGGCCTCCCAGGCTATGATTGAAATGGGGTTGAAGAAAAAACAACGCCAGAACAAAGCCCTGGTAGATGAAATAGCAGCCACTATCATGTTACAGGAATATTTACGCAGTATTAGTTGATTTCCAATATGTAATATGCCTTAACAACAGCTCGTTTTTTTCAAGTAACTTTGCAAGCTGATTTTAAAAACAACCGTTAAAGAATGATATTACCGATCGTAGCATATGGCGCTGATATTTTGAGAAAAGAGGGCAGGGAAATTACTCCCGACTACCCAAACCTGGCAAAATTGATTGAAGATATGTGGGAAACCATGTACGCCAGCAATGGGGTGGGATTGGCTGCGCCACAGATCAATAAAGATATTCGCTTATTTGTAATAGACAGTGCGCAGATCTTTGAGAACCAGGAAGAGGATGAAAAAGGAAAATACCCCGATGAACCAGGCGTTAAACAGGCGTTCATCAATGCAAGAATAAAAGAACTCGATGGCGAAGAATGGGCTTACAACGAAGGTTGTTTAAGCATTCCCAAAATCAGGGAAGATGTGATGCGTAAAGAAACCGTAACCCTTACGTATGTAGACGAGAACTTTGTGCCCCACGAAAAAACATTCAATGGCATTACCGCCCGTATCATTCTGCATGAATACGACCATATAGAAGGAAAATTATTTATCGATTACCTGAAGCCTTTCAAACGCAAACTGTTGCGTGGTAAACTCGATGATATTTCAAAAGGCAAGGTAAGGGCCGACTATAAAATGATTTTTCCTAAATAGTGTTCCCCATGCTACCAGGCTGCTGGCGCGTTCTTATTTGTTTGATCATTTCGGGTCCGCTCTATGCCCAGGATTCCCTGGTAAGAGTGCAGAACAAAGCGGTTACATTAAAGGAGGTGGTTGTGCGCAACAACCTGAATGTGGCTGCTTTTATTGAACGCATCAGGAACGATACTACTTTTTACAAAGCCTTCCGCAATTTGAAAGTACTGGGATATACTTCCCTGAACGATATTGCGATGTTCGATAAAAAAGAACAGGTAACGGCTTCCCTGCACAGTCGTACCAAACAGGTGGTGAGCCATGGCTGCCGCTATACCCAGATACTGGAAGAACAAACCACGGGCGATATTTACAACAAGCATCATCAATTCAACTATTATACAGCCGGCATGTATGCCGGTTTGTTTTTTGCCGCAGACACCATTTGCGGCGAAACCAATATAGTAAAAGATGCCTCCTTTAGCACGCAGGGAAAAAGTGGATTGGCTAAACATAAGGAACAACTGAAAATGCTATTCTTTAATCCCGGTAAAAGGATCCCCGGTATTCCCTTCATTGGCAATAAAGTGGCTTTGTTCGATGATGAAGTGGCTGCGCGCTATGATTTCACCATCGATATGAATGAGTTCAAAGGCGAAATGTGTTATGTGTTCACTTGTATACCACGGGCAGATCTGTCAACCGGAGAAAAAGACAAGGTGGTAGTAAACAACATGACCACCTGGTTCAATATAAATACCTGGGAAATTGTTGCCCGCAACTACGACCTTAGCTATGATGCCGGTGTATATGATTTCAACGTTCGCATGGAAGTTGAAATGACAAAATTCAACAACTACCTCGTTCCCAAAGTACTTCGCTACAATGGCAATTGGGATGTGGTGATGAAGAAAAGAGAGAAATCTGTTTTTACCGCCACGCTTTTCGATTTTAACGGACAAAGGCAGTAGGCAGTGAGATGGGGCAGAGGGCAGAGATGAAAACCCTCGTCGCGGAAGAACTCAGAACTTAAAACTAAAGCCCATCCCGGTTACCAGAATGGGCTTTTAATATATTAACCTGTCAACGTGTTAACTGCGTCAACCCTATCAACTAATATTCTTCGTCTTCGCATATCCCCTCCACTTCTCGAACAACTTCGTCATATCCTCGGGCATTTCGCTATTAAACACTACTTCCTTGCGGGTGCGTGGGTGAATAAAACCAATTGTTTTAGCGTGTAAGGCATGCCGTGGGCAAATAGCAAAACAATTATCAACAAACTGTTTGTACTTGGTGAAAACGGTTCCTTTTACAATTCTGTCGCCGCCGTATAATTCGTCATTGAACAGCGGGTGGCCGATGCTTTTCATATGTACCCGGATCTGGTGGGTACGGCCGGTTTCCAGTTCACATTGAACAATGGTCACATAACCGAGGCGTTCCAGCACTTTGTAGTGCGTAACCGCATCTTTACCAACCTCGCCATCGGGGTAGGCATCGAATATTTTGCGGAAGCGCTGGTGACGGCCAATGTGAGCCCGGATGGTGCCTTCATCTTCGATCACATCGCCCCATACCATGGCCACATACTGGCGGTGAATGGTATGGTCGAAAAATTCTTTCGCCAGGGAGGTAACAGCCTTGTCTGTTTTGGCCAGCACCATTAAGCCACTGGTGTTTTTATCAATACGGTGAACCAGGCCAAAACGGGGCAGGTTATCCGCCGAAATGCTGCTGTTCTGTTGTTGTAAATACCAGGCTACGCCGTTGATGAGCGTGCCCCGCGGATTGCCGCTGGCCGGGTGTACTACCAGTCCAACAGGTTTATTGATAATGAGAATGTCATCATCTTCAAATACGATGTTCAGGGGCATTTGTTCCGGGATGATCTCTTCCCCGTGCATCTCCCGGTCGGAGTATACAATAATTTCTTCGCCCGGTTTTATTTTATGATTGGCCTGAACGGTTTTACCGTTTACGGTAACCCGGCCATTCTCAATAGATTGCTGCACTTTGTTTCGGCTGGCGTTCTCAATGCGGGCCACCAGAAATTTGTCGAGCCGCATGGGTTCCTGGCCTTTATCAACCACTAAACTGAATCGCTCATATAGTTCTTCCGCGCTTTCAACACCATCTGCATTTTCGTCCTGATCATTGAAAACATTGGTATCCTTTATAGTCATGGGGTATCACTGTTTCGGCAAAGGTAACAAACTAGGGGGAGTTGTATAAAGTAGTAACTTTGTTTCTATATGGAAACCAGTAATAAACAGATCGTCCACTTCCGGGACCTGGGAAATATGGAGTATCAGCATGCCTGGGACCTGCAGGAACAGCTGTTAAAAGAGAATGTAGCGGTAAAGACGGCCATCAGGAACAGGCAGTCTGCCATGGCAGCCGTTGAGGGGGAAGTAGGCGTTGAAAATGAGGAGGTTATACTCGATACCAACCACTATTTATTATTTGTGGAGCACCCCCCGGTATACACCCTGGGCAAAAGTGGTGATATGAGTAATGTGCTGATCAGTGAAGAAGAAAGAGCGGCCAAAGGCATCAGCTTTTACAATACCAATCGCGGTGGCGATATTACCTTTCATGGCCGGGAGCAGCTGGTTGGCTATCCCATCCTGGATCTGGATAAGATCTATACCGATTTGGGCAGGTACCTGCGCGGACTGGAAGAAGTGATCATTTTAACCATGGCCGAATATGGCCTGAAAGGGGAGCGGTCACCCGGCGAAACCGGTGTTTGGCTGGATGCGTCGATCCCTGGCAAAGAACGGAAGATCTGCGCCATGGGCATTCGTTGCAGCCGCTGGATCACCATGCATGGGTTTGCCTTCAACGTAAATACCGATCTTAATTATTTCAATTATATCATTCCGTGCGGTATTCAGAACAAACAGGTTACTTCTTTGGAAAAGGAATTAGGTAGAAAGTTAGACCTGAACGAGGTTAAGGAAAAAGTGAAGCGGAATTTTGAGAAAGTGTTTATGGTAGAGTTGATAAGTTAACACGTTAACACGTTGACACGTTAACAAGTTAATACAATATAAAAGCCCATGCCGGTTTCCAGTATGGGCTTTATGGTTTAAAGTTTTGAACGGGCTCGCGAAAGGGCTGCCGTCCGAAAATTCGGGAACCTACTCACTACTCACTACTCACTACTCACTACTCACTACTCACTACTCACCAGCCTTAATCCTTAGGAATAAAGAACCTATGTTTCTCCTTCAGTTTCCCATCCTCATACAACTCAAACTTATACCAGCCCGATCGTAGGAAGTTTACTTTATCGATTAGCAGCGGCGATTCTTTTACTTCATCGATATCGAATTGGGGAATGCCCTGCATATCGAAGAATTTGATGGAGTATTTATGCAAACCGGCCGTAGGCAGGTTGATGGCTACATTCCCATCTTTTTCGGTATATACGAATTTGGAAGGTTTGTATACTTCTTTGGGAACAAACGGTTTTAGCACTATGGTATCCAGTCCAACAAAGGTCATGGTGTCCTTTGTTTTGGTAACCATGGAGTCGCGGAACTTCTTTAGTTCTTTGGCGTTGATGGTGGCAACGAGGGTATCGCGTTTTTTTACAAAGTAGAATTTTTCTGGTTCCGGCGGTTTTACCACAACAGGAGGCGGGGGAGTAGTAGTGGTAGTATTGGGTTGCAATTTCTCTTTTATTTCTTCGGCCTGTTTCTCAGAAACACCTTCGGCAATAACCACCCGGTGGCCGTTTTCAGGCTGTTGTTTTACAACGGCTACTTTAACGGTATCGAAGAAAGGGCGTTTTGATTGGGTGAACAGGAACTGACCATTATTCTTTACCACGAAGATGCGGTAAAACTGGTTCATATCAGGCGCTTTGGCATCAACAAAACCATTCTGCGGAGCCGTAGGATCGGCCATTGACATGATGGTAACAAAGCCCTTGAGACTGTCTCTTGAACGTTGAATACTTATTTGCGTAACAACAGGATAGTTGTTTACCCAGCTGATGATAGCTTTTTTATTTCCCTTGGTTACAACAGAAAATTTAGGCAATGTATCCTGCGCCCAGCTATTGGTACATAAGGTACAGGTTAGTATGAGTAGTAAAGCCGCCAGTTTGCGCATTCGCCGTTATTGAATTAATCGGTGGTAAAGGATTTGGCGTCGCAAATATACTGGTTTTGCGACAGCGGTTTTATATTGCAACTTACAGATATGTTAATGTTCCGGCGGGTAACGACCGGTTGCCCTGTAAGCCGCCACTGTGCACCAGCAGCAAACGACTGCCCGGTTGAAAATAATCAGTTTGAACCAGGTGTTTAACGCCAAAAAGCAATTTGCCAGTATATACAAAATCAGTGGGCAATTCATGTTGCTGATAAGTGCTATTCATAAAACTTATCAGCTCATCTGTTTTACGTGCATAGCCGCCAAAATGATAATCGTAAAAAATGGCGTATTGTTTTGGGTTTGATGCATAAGGCCTTACAAAACTGTTCAAACTGTTGTTTTCGTCATCGGGTATTTTTAAGCTGCTAATGCCTATTACCTGTTGCTGTGGTAAAGCGGCGTGCACTAAACCTGCAAGCATAGTGCCGGTGCCGGCGGCGCAGCATATATGTGAATAACTTTCTATTTGTGTTAGCCTGGCTATTTCTGCAGCGCCCAGTACGCCCAGGTGGCTTTGTCCGCCCTGCGGAACGATGTAATAATCCGTGAACATGTCCTGCAGTTCCGGAATGATGGCGGCCTCATTAGCATATTTGTCGCGCGAAATGAACCGTAACTGCATGGCATAATCCTGCACTTCCTGTAAGGTATCAGAAAGCACGGCGGGGCGTTCGCCACGAATAATACCTATACTGGCGAGGTTGGCCTGTGCACAGGCAAGGGCAGTAGCCACCAGGTGATTGCTCCACGCACCGCCAAAAGTGAGGATGCCTTTTTTGTTTTGCTGCAGGGCTTCCTGCAGGTGGTATTTCAATTTGAACCATTTGTTCCCCGAAATGACCGGATGTATCAGATCGAGCCGCAATACATCGATGGCAACGTTTTTTCTATATAGCAATTCGTCGCTAACTGGCTGTACTACTGCTTTTGTTATGTCGACCGGCTGTGTCATTACTTTTTTTACCGACATAGTTTTCATCACATATTTTTATATTTTCGTGACTCAATTTTTAAAAATACAATAATGGAACCAACTCTTTTGATTTTAGCTGCAGGCATGGCTTCCCGCTATGGTAGTATGAAACAGATCCAATCATTCGGTCCTGGTGGTGAAACGATCATGGATTATTCAATTTATGATGCTATACGCGCTGGATTTAAAAAAGTGGTGTTTATTATCCGCAAGGAATTTGCTGACGATTTTAAAGCCATAGTAGAACCCCCGTTAAAAGGAAAGATTGCTATCGATTATGTATACCAGGACCTGAAATCATTTACTGACGGGTATCAGGTACCTGCCGACCGCACCAAACCCTGGGGTACTGCGCATGCGGTACTGTGCGCCAAAGATGCCATCAATGAACCATTTGCGGTGATCAATGCCGATGATTTTTATGGTCGTGATGCATTTGAAAAAGCTTATACCTTTCTTACAAAAAATGTAAATGGCAATACTTATTCTATTATTGGATACGAATTGCTGAAAACATTAAGTGACAATGGTACCGTAAACCGCGGGGTATGCCGGGCCAATGCCAGCGGCGACCTGGTTGCTATTGCCGAGCGTATAAACATTGCCAAAAAAGACGGTAAGATCCTCGTTGACGATAACCAGGAACCCAAAGAACTGCCTATGGATTCACAGGTATCTATGAACTTCTGGTGTTTCGATCAATCCATTTTCCCTTATTCTGAAAAACTGTTCAATGAGTTTTTGAGTGATAATGGAAATCTTACCAATCCAAAATCAGAGTTCTTTATACCCATCGTAGCCGACAAATTCATCAATGCAAACAAGGGTTCCATCAAAGTGATCCCAACCTCTGCACAATGGTTTGGCGTTACTTATAAAGAAGATGCACCGGAAGTAAAAGCAAACCTGGAGCAATTAGTTGCTGCGGGCGAGTATCCGGCAAAGTTGTGGAAGTAAAGAAGGCAGCTGTAAGCTTTAAGCCATAAGCTGTAAGCCATCGCTGAGAACAGGAATAAAGAAGTTAATTTCGATATTTAGAAGTCCCACCAATAATAAAGAGGCCCCTGGTTTTTAATCAGGGGCCTCTTTATTATGTATTTTGTATTCAGCTTAAAGCTTACGGCTTATAGCTTTCACCTGTATTAGTAGCATTTCACCATAAACACTCCTTCTTCAATCCGTTTGATCTGTTGTACCCGATCGAGGTTCTTGATAGAAGAATTCAGTGTTAAACGGATATTCTGAAATGAAGTATCTTTTTTGATATCATCCAGGCTGCGGAAGATGTTTTTGGAAGAAACGGCAAACACAACACCAACAGCCTGGGTTTGCCGGGCAGTGATAACACCCACCACTTCTCCATTTTTGTTGAACACGGGGCCACCAGAGTTACCCGGGTTAGCCGATACGCCCAACTGGAATGATAAGGTATCGCCATTATAACCGGTTTTGGCGCTCATGTACCCCTCGTTGTATACAATTTCTTCGCGGGGGAAACCCAGGATGAACAAAGGTTCGCCGAGGTCGGTACCGCTTTTGCGGATGCCATAGGGCAGGGGGCCTACGCTTCTGAAATCATCGTCCTGAATTTTCAGGATGGCCAGATCGGTTTCTTTATTGGTATATATAATACGTGTTCTGAATTCCTGTCCTTTGCTGTTTTGAACTACCACGCTGGATGCGCCATTTACTACGTGTTCATCGGTAGCAATGTAACCCTTGCCGTCTATCAGGAAGCCGGTACCACCAAAACGCACCGGTGTATTTTCAGGTGCTTTGGTAATGCGTTCCTGTACCTTGGTAATTACTTCGTTGGTTTTTTTCGTTATTTCCGATTTGTATTCGCCGCGTAAGCGTTGCAGGTCGCTGGCTGTTTTCTTTTGGGTGTAGTAGGTGGCCATGCTGGCAATAAGCAGGGTGGTGATACCAGCGATGGAGGCCGCCACGGCCATTACCCGTTTGTATTTACGGAACAGTTGAATAACGGTGGCTTTAGGGGCTTTCTCGGTAATTTCGCCCGATTCGAGCAATTGGTTATGAACGTCGTTCAGGGTTGATTTAAAAGATTTCCAGTCACTGAACTGGTCCATCTGTTGTAAAAACATAGTGTGTTCCACTACTTTTTCATCCACTTCCGGATTACTTTTTCGCAGCTGCTCAAAGGAAGCTATTTCTTCAGGCGACATTTCGCCACGGAGAAATCGTTCAATAGCATCTAATAATTGTACATCTTGCATCACACGTCGTTGTTTTTAAATTCGGCAAAGAATAATTTCCGAAGCCTAATCAGACATTTGTATTTCTGATTTTTGGCGTTATCAGCGTTTGTATATCCAAAATGGCCTGCAATCTCAGTCATGCTTCTTTTCTGCAAATAAAAAGCCTCTATCAAACTTCTGCACGGTTCACCCAGGTGTAATAAAGCTTTTTCCATTACCTGAAATTCTGAGTTGCGCTGTCCATGGCCTTCAACATCTTCTTCAACCGGAACCGTTTCATCGAGCCCCGGAACATTGGGAAGATATTTCTGCTGTTGTTGCAGTTTTTTAAGCCATAACCGCCTGCTAACCGAATAAACATAGGTTTTAAGCTGGGCGGTTAGTTCGAAAGAGCCTGTTTTGGCCTTTTCGTACAGCACAAGAACAGTTTCCTGGAATATATCCCGTGCGTCATCGACAGAACCGTTGTTGTTGATAATCAATGCCTGAACCATATTATAATATAACTTATATATGGTCTCAACGGACTTCCGGTCGTTCAGTGCCAATCCTTTTAACAGTGCTTTTTCGTCGATTGAATCTGTTTTCACGCTTTGTAACCATTAATTAATACTCAATTTAAGGAGAAGTAACCCAACCAGTTGGTAAAATTCAGGCCTTTGAGGGCAAAAATGGGTTGAAAATCACCCGGGATGGAAAGATTGAACTTTTTTCAGAAAAAAATAAAAAAAATCTGGGTTACGGGGTTACCTTCTTCCATTTCCTGTATTAAAGTACATAAATCATTTGTTAACAAACAAAAAACGGTACAATGAAAAAACTGTTGTTAGTATTAGCTATTGGTTCTTTATTCGCTGTAGCATGTAATGATGGCGGAAGCGCTGACACTGAGCAAAAAGCAGATACAACTGCTCCTGCTGCAACTGTAGATACAGCAGCTGCTGCAACTGTAGATACTGCTGCTCCAGCTCCAGTAGCTGACACTACTAAGAAAGTAGACACTACAAAGAAGAAATAAGTTTTTTTTCATATGGCAAGCAATCGTTAGAGGCCGTCCTGATCCCAGGATGGCCCTTTTCAGCAAGCCATACGAAATTGACCCTCCCGCTAATAGCCGGAGGGTTTTTTTATTTCAGTTCCGGTTCAGGTCCAGGCTCTTTCAAGTTCCAGGTTTCAGGTTCCAAGGTGTCGGCTTTCAAGTTCTTAATTCTTAATCTGTTATGTTCTCCTCTTCTTCCCCAATTACCAGCCATATCTTTCAGTATTGAACCTCCTTACAGAACTGTCTCATATTCAGGTGTATAATATAGATATCCCGTATATATCCCGTATATATCCCGGAGATGACCCAGAAATATCCCGCCTCTTATAAGAGCCGGGATATCCCCGATTTATAATCGCTGCATTTCTACCTTATAGCCAGGATTGTTATAAGGGTTACCCAAAATAAAACCGGGTTACCCTTAAAGATAACCCGGCCCTGCTGTATAGTAAGAGTGCCTGCATATTAAGTGAAACCTGGAACCCGGAATTGTCAGGAATAAAAAATAGGCTACCCATTGGGTAACCTATTTCATAATATCAGGGTTATTTAGATTTTAACGTCCGCCGCCGTATCCCACATATCCTTGCGTTCCCTTACATCCAGAGCCCTTAGTAGCCGCGCATGAGGTAATAGTTGCGCAGGCGAAAATAACCAGTGCTACGATAACGATAGTCCGTTTCATTTTTGTGATATTTAAAGTTTACAATTTGCCTGATGAATTAAACAAGGGCGAAAACGATCATCAGGTCATTCAAAGGTTAACGGACTTAAGGGAGAGGAAAATTTCGAGAGGATTGGATAAATAAAACTGTAAGTTATCCAAAATAACAAATAATATCCGGCATCTGCAAGCCTGTGAGCAAAATTTTGTTGTATGTATACAAAAAGTTTTTGGTAATCGTTTCAGCTTAAATACATTTAGCCGTAAATCCGTTGTTGATAAAATGAAAGTACACTTTATAGCTATAGGTGGAAGCGTGATGCATCAGTTGGCGCTTGCCTTGCACAAAAAAGGTTACCAGGTAACCGGTAGTGATGATGAAATATTTGAGCCAGCCCAATCGAACCTGCAAAAGGAAGGATTGCTGCCAGCCGCATTTGGCTGGTTTCCCGAAAAAATAACCGCTGGTCTGGATGCTGTTATCCTGGGTATGCATGCCAAACAGGACAATCCCGAATTACAGCGGGCCCGCGAATTGGGTTTAAAGATCTATTCTTTCCCCGAATACATATACCAGGAAAGCCAGGAGAAAACCCGGGTGGTAGTAGGCGGCAGCCATGGCAAAACCACCACTACCTCCATGATCATGCATGCCCTGCGCAAGGCCGGAAAAGATTTCGACTACCTCGTAGGCGCCCGCCTGGAAGGGTTCGATCAGTCGGTGCAGGTTACGCATGCCCCCATCATTGTATGTGAAGGCGACGAATACCCGGCCAGTGCTATAGAAAAGCGGCCGAAATTCCATTTTCTTTTTCCGCATATTGCCATCCTAACCGGAATAGCCTGGGACCACATCAATGTATTTCCCACATTTGATTTTTACCTGGAACAGTTTACCATCTTTATAAATAAGATTGAACCGGGCGGTTTGCTGATCTACAATGAAACCGATGACGTGTTAAAGAAACTGGTTACCAAAACCAAACGAAAAGATATTCGTTATCAGCCCTACCCGGTTCCTTTCCATACCATTTCGAATGGAAAAACCATTCTCACCATTGAAGAACAAACCGCCGGATTACAGGTGTTTGGTAATCACAACCTGCTGAACCTGCATGCCGCCTGGTACGCTTGTCGCGAGCTGGATATGAATGCCGCCACCTTTGTAACGGCCATTTCTTCTTTTACCGGCGCTGCCAAACGGCTGGAACTGCTGGCCAGCAATGACACCACCATTGTATATCGCGATTTTGCGCATGCCCCTTCCAAAGTAAAAGCCACCATCGAGGCAGTGAAACAACAGTTTCCCAATCGTACACTCGTAGCTGTGTTGGAACTGCATACTTACAGCAGCCTGAACGAACAGTTTATGACCGAGTACAAAGGCGCGATGGACCCGGCCGATAAAGCCGCCGTTTTTTACAGCCGCCATGCCCTTGAATTGAAGCGCATGCCCGAACTGCCTGCCGAAAAAGTGGTTGCCGGTTTCGGAAAAACCGGGTTACAGGTGTTTAACGAAAAAGAAAGACTGATGCAATGGCTTCAGCAACAGAATTATAAAAATGCCTGTCTTTTATTAATGAGTTCGGGTAATTATGATGGGGCAGATATGCTTACTTTTGCAAAGCAAATAACGGGCTAATAATAAATTAGCCCTAAATTGTTACCTCATTTTTAGAAAATCTGCATTCCAGAATGGAAAAGTATGAGCAATTTGTAATTTTTTACCTATACGCCTAATTTTATAACCATTATCAATTATCATTGTTGAATGTTGCAGTTAAAGAAGCCGCTGGCAGTTATTGATCTTGAAACCACCGGGGTGAACCTGAGCTCAGATCGTATCGTTGAAATAGCCATTGTGAAAATTCAAACCGATGGCACCCGTCAGATTAAGCGTAAGCTACTCAATCCTGAAATTCCTATTTCGGCAGTATCGCGTGAGATGCATGGTATAAGCAATGAAATGGTGAAGGATGCGCCTACCTTTAAAATGATAGCCAATGAAATAAAGCAATTCCTCGATAATTGCGATTTGGCTGGATACAACTCAAACCGTTTCGATATTCCCCTGCTGGCAGAGGAGTTTTTGCGGGTAGGGCTGGAATTTGATTTTAACAACCGCAGATTGCTCGATGTGCAAAAGATATTCCATATGATGGAACAACGCACGCTGAGCGCGGCATATAAATTTTACTGTAACAAGAACCTGGAAGGCGCCCATGGTGCCGAAGTGGATGCCGTGGCTACCTGGGAAATATTAGAAGCCCAAATTGAGAAATATCCCCAGTTGGGAACCAGTGTGGATTCTGTTATCACCTGTATTGGCGATGACAATATTGTAGATTTTGCCCGGCGCATGATCATGGAGAATGGGGTAGAGGTCTTCAATTTCGGTAAACACAAAGGCCGTTCGGTAACAGAAGTGCTAAAAGCTGAGCCTCAGTATTATGATTGGATGATGAAAGGCGATTTTCCGATGCACACAAAGGCAAAACTGACCGAAATCTTTAACAGGTCATTGTTAAAGAAGGGATAATTAAATGCAAATGTGTAATTTACATAATTACACATTTTGAATTATTGTATTTTCGTACTCCAATATCAATTTGAATTGTTTGGAAAATATCGTAATCATACCGACTTACAACGAAAAGGAGAATATTGGTCAATTGATCGATATCATCTTTGCCCAATACAATAATTTTCACATTCTTGTTATTGATGACGGCTCACCCGATCAAACCGCTGTACTCGTAAAAGAGCGGCAGGTGAAGTACACCGGCAAATTATTCCTGGAAGAACGGAAAGGCAAATTAGGATTAGGTACCGCCTATATTCATGGCTTTAAATGGGCTTTGAAAAGAGGGTACCAATACATCTTTGAAATGGATGCCGATTTTTCACATAATCCCAAAGACCTGCAACGTTTGTACGAAGCCTGTTCAACAGGCGGCGCAGATGTGGCCGTAGGATCGCGGTACGTGAAAGGCGGCGGCACCATTAACTGGCCCCGTAACCGGATTATGCTGTCGAAAGGCGGATCGTTGTACACCCGCATCATTACCTGGATGCCGGTAAAAGATACCACCGCCGGTTTTGTATGTTACTCGCGGGAAGTGCTGGAATCACTGAACCTCGATCAGATACAATTCCTTGGCTATGCCTTCCAGATTGAAATGAAATTTGCCGCCTGGAAACTGGGTTTTAAAATAAAAGAAGTGCCCATCATTTTTGAAGACCGCAAGTTCGGGGTTTCAAAAATGCACAAAGGCATTGTAAAAGAAGGGATCTGGGGCGTATTGAAACTGCGCTGGCAAAGCCTCTTCAAAGACTACCGGAACAGGGTTAAAAACAGCGGTATTGCAGACTATGCTGCCGTTGGCCAATCAGAACAGGTTCTGGCAAAAACAAAATAAGATAATAATTTATATTAACAGGGGCTGTCTTAAAGTTAAGAATCACCCTTTATAAAGTTTATGAAGTAGGAAGTATGAAGTAGGAGGTAAGAGTTACGAGGTAAGAATTCGAAACTAATTAGGGAGCCCGATTATCGGGCTCTTCTTATTTCTTACTTTCCACCTCTTCCCACTTACTTCGTATTTCGAACTTCCTGCCTCGTTTACTGTAATCTTCAACCATCCTATGCGTAAAGCTTTTATACAACTGCATACTGCTGTATTCCTCGCTGGTTTTACCGGTGTACTGGGCCGTCTCATTACCCTTAATGAAGCCCTGCTGGTTTGGTACCGGTTATTGATAACCGTGTTAGCCTTATGGGTGATCTATTTATTGAAACGTAATGGCCGGCAGGTATCAATGGCTGGCATGGCGCGTATAACAGGCGTAGGTGTAATTGTAGCATTGCACTGGGTAAGTTTTTATGCCAGTATCAAATATGCAAATGTATCGGTTGCACTGGTTTGTTTTTCGGCCATTGGGTTTTTTACCGCTATACTGGAACCGCTTATTACCCGTAAACCATTTAATAGAAATGAAATGCTGTTGGGCCTGCTGGTGATCGCAGGCATCTATCTTATCTTTCATTTCGATCCGCAGTATAAAACGGGTATCATTATTGGATTGATCTCTGCATTGCTGGCCAGTTTGTTCACCGTGTGTAACCGCATATTGGTACAAAGATACAAACCCGAAACCGTTACCCTGTACCAGTTGAATGGCGGCTTTTTGTTTCTTACCATACTCTTACCATTCTATTTGCATTTTCTTCCTGCAAGCCATTTGTTACCTACTTTGTCAGATGCCGGTTGGCTATTGGTGTTAGCTTTGTTTTGTACGGTATGGGCATTCAACTTATCGATGAATGCCTTGAAAAAGATCTCTGCCTTTACAGTGAATCTTACATATAACCTGGAACCTGTATATGGCATTGGGCTGGCCTTTCTCCTGTTCAGGGAAGATAAATTCTTATCAGGTTCATTTTATATCGGGTTATTTTTAATTATCATGTCTGTTGTTTTACAAACCTGGCTGGTATACAAAAACAGAAAAAGAGCATAACGCAAAAGCCGCGATGCAACGGTGCTGATGAATTCCCTGTCAGCAGGTAAAACCGTTAGCACATGAAAAAGACCTACAGTTTTTTGGTGATCGCATTGCTGCTCACTGCAATGGTTGCCTGCAAAAAAGATAAGGATGAAGATAATAATCCCAATGATGAATTAGTAAGTACCTGGGAACTGGAATCAACAGCCACTTCATGGGTGCCCCAAACTTTTTATGAACCCGGCAATGGAAACCTGTTAATATTTAAGGTGGATTCGTATACCAGTATTTACAAGAATCAGATTGTTCAGCAGGGTAGTTATACCAGTGCACCAGACAACACCGTAGAAGATAATACCTGTATGACAAATCTTAAGGATATTTATACCAGGAGCATAACGTTTGTATACGACTCTCCGGGCAGTCCTTATAAAAGGTTCTACTACGTTGCTGATAATAAGCTTTACCTGATTTCAGGTTGTAATGCCAATGATGCGCATGCAGAATCTGTTTACCGGCGTGTAAATCCGTCTGATATGAATTAGTGCCCTGTTTCATATTATTGTTGAAAAGGCTGTCTCCATTACCGGACAGCTTTTTTCTTTATATACGAATGGTACCCCGGATGCGCGCGGTTTGTATTAATTTTAGTTATTAACCAGAATAACTAATGAGATACTTACTCTGCATTGCCCTTTTGTTGCTGGCAGGTGTACCGGCATCTGCACAAAAGAAACCTCTTACACATGCCGTGTATGATAGCTGGCAAAGCATCAATGAGCGCTACCTCAGTAACGATGGCAAATGGGTGGTATATACCATAACGCCGCAGGAAGGGGATGCCACCCTGGTTATAGAGGCTGTAGACAATTCTTACAAAAAAGAAATTCCCCGGGGATATGCTGCTGAGATCACACCAGACAACCGCTTTGTGATCTGTAAAATAAAACCGCTTTTTTCCGTTATTCGCGAAGGCAGGATCAAAAAGAAAAAGCCCGATGAGCTGCCTATGGACACGCTGGCTATTGTAGCAATGGGTAAAGACAGTGTATTGCGTATTCCCCGCGTAAAATCGTTTAAAACGCCTGAAAGGGGCACCGGCCAATGGCTGGCTTATTTACAGGAGAAATCGCTGCCACCCGTAGTAACACAACCCGATTCCACTACCCAGCTGAATAATTTGCTGCACCTGGCCGACAGCCTGACCCGGGTAGCCGACAGCCTTCGCAACAAAGCCGATGAAGCAAAAATAAAAGGACTGGCCACCTTAAAAGCACCAAAGAAAGAGTTCAAACCAAAACCGGGCGAACCGGTTGAAGAAGGCACGGAACTGGTGCTGCGGAATTTATATACCGGGGAAGAAAAGAAATTCCCCCTGGTAAGCGATTATTACTTCAGTAAGCCCGGTAATGCGTTCGTTATGGAAACGAGCCGCAGTAATACCGATACGGGGCGTAAAGCGGCTGTAATGTGGTTCAACACCGCTACCGGGAAAACAGATACCTTATTCCGTGGATTCAATGACGCCAAAAGTTTTGCCCTCGATGATGCCGGCTCCCAACTGGCATTTATTGCCGAACGCGACAGCAGTACCAAAGCTTTGCAGAAGTTCTATAAATTATATTACTATCGTACCGGTATGGACAGCGCCCGGATGCGGGTTGACAGGAAAACAACCGGTGTAAAGAATGGCCTGACGGTTAGTGAAACATCGGTGCCTGAGTTCAGCAAAAACGGACAGAAATTGTTTTTTGGATTGATGGCGGTACGTAAACCCAAAGACACATCGCTGGTTGATTTTGAAACAGCGCGGTTAGACATCTGGCATTACAACGATGATTACCTGCAGCCGCAACAGCTGGTGCAGTTGAATTATGAATTACAAAGAAGCTATAAAGCAGTATTGAATGGCGATGCCGATAAAGTAATTCAATTAGGATCAGAAGATGCCGAGTTCATTACCATACCCGATGATGATGACAATGTTGAGTATGTACTGGCTAACTCCACAAAAGGCAATCGCAAAGAAAGCCAATGGCTGGGGTTTGCCAAAAAAACTGCGTATATCATTTCTACCACCGATGGCATCCGTAAACTGGTAAATGATAAACAGCGCTATTTCTTCACTATATCACCCGGCGGCAAATATGTGATCTGGTACGATGCTGCCCGGAAAAACTACTTCACGTATGCCGTCAAAACCGGTACCATTACCAATATAACCAAAAGCATTAAAGTACCTTTGTACGATGAAGAAGATGACCATCCGGATGATCCGCCGCCGCATGGTATTATGGCCTGGCATCAGAACGATAAATACGTGTATGTATACGACCGGTATGATATCTGGCAATGTGACCCCGAAGGAAAAAAGCTGCCTTACAATTTCACGAACGGGCACGGACGTTTTTGCAAGATCGTTTACCATTATACACCGTTGTCTAAGAACGAAAAGTTTATTACCGATACGCAGGTAGTAGCCTTAAAATTGTTTGATGAAGTGAATAAAGAGCATGGGATATGTTTCCATAACATGCGGGAGAAATTTAACGACTATGATGCCACCAGTGAATGCCAGTACGGCTTGCTGGTACTTCAGGCTAAAGACAATCCGAAGAGATTTTTATATACGATAGAAAGTTACCGGTTTTCACCTGCTTTGATTGTGCATTTGGATACTGTTGTTATAGCAAAAAATGTTGATCCGAACGGAAGTAAACCCATTTATTGGGATTCGAATATGGTAAGGCTCTTATACGTTAGTAACCCGCAGCAAAAAGAGTATAACTGGTTAACAGCCGAAGTAGTAAAATGGAAGCTATTCGATGGCAAACAATCGGAAGGGTTGTTGTTCAAACCCGAAAATTTTGATGCAAAAAAGAAGTACCCCATGATCCTTTACTTCTACGAAAAAAATTCCGATGACCTGTATGTGTATCGGGCACCAGAGCCAAGCCCCTCTGTCATAAACATTCCGCTTTTTGTAAGCAATGGGTACCTGGTGTTTGTTCCAGATATTCATTACAAAAAAGGCGAGCCGGGTGAAAGCGCTTATAACTCAGTTGTATCTGCTGCAAAATATTTTACCAAAATGCCCTGGGTCGATTCCACTAAAATGGCCATTCAGGGACAAAGCTGGGGTGGTTACCAGGTGGCTTACTTAATTACCCGCACCAATATGTTTGCTGCCGCTGAAGCCGGTGCCCCCGTATCGAACATGACCAGTGCCTATGGTGGTATTCGCTGGGGAACAGGGGTAAACCGCCAGGCTCAATATGAGCGCACGCAAAGCCGCATTGGTTATTCCCTGTGGCAACGTCCCGATCTGTATATCAAGAATTCTCCTTTGTTCAGGGCAGATAAAGTAAACACCCCCTTGCTTATAATGCATAACGATGCCGATGGCGCAGTGCCCTGGTACCAGGGTATTGAATACTTTACTGCTTTGCGGCGGTTAGGCAAAAAAGTATGGATGTTACAATACAATGGCGAAGATCATAACCTGGTAGAAAGAAAGAACCGTAAAGATTTTAGCATTCGCCTTTCTCAATACTTCGACCACTTTTTGAAAGGTGCACCGGAGCCTCACTGGCTGGCTGAAGGGGTGCCGGCTACGTCGAAGGGCGTTGATTGGGGGACGGAGTTGGAGGAGAAGAGGAGCTTTTGAGTTGATTGGGTTGACGAGTTGAAAAGTTAACAAGTTGACGAGTTGACGAGTGAAGCTCTTCTTATTTCTTACTTCCTACTTCTTCCTTCATAATGTTTTATCCTCAACGTGTTTCCCCAGAGATTATGCCGCTTTAGAAATGTAACGCACCAAACTCCTCTTGGCAACCGGCAATAACGTCTCCGAAATCGGGAACGTTAGCTCCGTTTCGATTGAATATACGGCTGGGTTGGGCAGATCTTTATTCTGGCGTAACAGTTCTGCTTTTATGTTCTCGTAGGTATTCACTATGTTTCGTTCCCATTCACTTACATACTCTGTTCTGATGGCGCGGTACTTTTCATCGTGTTTTTCAAAAATGCTTAGCCGGTATTGATACACGAGCGTTTGGCGGTAAGAGCCTTCGCTTAGAAAGAAATAACCTTCGTGTGTATCGAGCGGCACCAGTCCAACCGGAAAGATGTTCAGCTTGTCCTCCACAAATTCATAGATCTCGGTGCCACTGCTGATGGCTGTTTTTAATTTATCGGCCGAGAAAGTAATGATGTCTTCCAGTTCCTGCATCAGTTCATCATCTTCGATGATCTGTTCGTACAGGAGTTGTAATTTCTCTATCTGAATTCCGGTTAGTTTTTTGGGGAATTGTTCCTGTAAGAATTTCTTGTTTTCCTTTAATGCGTGCAGGTTGTTGTAATGAAAGATCACATCAGATAATTGTGGGTACAATTTCGATTCCGTAAAGTATTGGTTTACCTGCTGCAGGTAGGCGAGAAGTGTGTATTTCTTCAACTCGAAATCTATGTAGCCTTCGGCAAACCATGTTTCTGAAAGGGTCTTCATATGATTACGTTTAGGTTTAGAAAAAAGCCATTCTCAATCGATAGTTCCACAGGCCAATAAGTGGGTTTGTCGCTACTATCAATTTACAAAAAAAAGACGATGTAGGGAAGGGATGGTTTAATTATTTTCCGTTAAATGGGAGGTAAAAAAAGGCAGAGGGCAGAAAAGAAAAACCTCCCGATACATCGGGAGGTTTTTCTAATATAAGTTAAGAATCAACTTCTATATCGTTCTGTCGGCAGAGAAGTTTTCGAGTTCTTTGGCTACTGCGCCGAGGAAGGTGGAACCCAGTGCACCATCGATAACACGGTGATCGTATGACAGCGACAGGTACATCATGTTGCGGATGGCAATAAAATCACCTTGTTCGGTTTCTATTACCACCGGTCTTTTTTTGATGGCACCAGTTGCCAGAATAGCTACCTGCGGCTGGTTGATAATAGGGGTGCCCATTAGACTGCCAAAAGTACCTACGTTGGTTAATGTAAAAGTGCCGCCCTGGGTATCATCGGGTTTTAATTTGTTATTGCGGGCTGCATTGGCCAGTGAATTCACCTGACGGGTCAATCCAACCAGGTTCAGTTGATCAGCATTGCGAATAACCGGAACAATCAGGTTGCCGGTAGGCAGGGCAGCGGCCATGCCTATATTGATATCTTTCTTTATGATCAGTTTATCACCGTCTACGCTGCTGTTCAACCAGGGGTATTTTTTTATACAGCGAATGATGGCTTCTATGAATAAAGGCGTAAAGGTGAGTTTTTCGCCTTCCTGTTTTTCAAACTGTTTTTTAACCTTATCGCGCCAGTGCACCAAATTGGTAACATCGCATTCGGTAAAGCTGGTGACATGCGCGCTGGTATCCTGACTGCGGACCATGTGCTCGGAGATCATTTTACGCATGCGGTCCAGTTCAACGATCTCTACATTTCCGCTGTATGACTGAATATGTTGTTGAGGTGGTGGTTCAACCTGTCTAACCTGGGGTAAAATAGTTGGGGTTGATTCTTCCTGTCTGTGCACCGGGGGAGCAGTTACGGTTGCTGTGGCTGTCGCAACGGCTGGTTTGCCGGCTTTTCTATTGGCTACATATTGCAGGATGTCTTTTTTGGTAACACGGCCATCGGTTCCTGAACCGGGAAGGGTTTCCAGTTCGTTGAGGCTTACGCCCTCGCTGGTAGCAATGTTTAATACCAGGGGTGAAAAAAAGCGGGCGCCATTTTGTGCGGCCGGTTGGTGCGCGAACACTTCACTGGTTACCGGTTGATGGTACACATCGGCCGGAACAGCGCGGTTTTCGGCTATTTCAACCGCCGGACTGGTAACTACCGGGGTATGGCTGGTTGCTGGTTCTGCAGCATTTGACCTGATGCGGGCGAGCACCGTACCAACGGGCACCACATCATTTACATTGAAAAAGGTTTCTTCTATTACGCCTTCGGCAATAGATGGTACTTCACTGTCTACCTTATCGGTGGCAATTTCAAGTACCGCCTCATCCATCTTTACTGTTTCTCCGGGATGTTTAAACCACTTTAAAATAGTGGCTTCTGTAATACTTTCACCCATTTTAGGCATCACCAGGTCAACTAGAGCCATATGCTATTGCAGGTTTTATTCCCGATTTATCGGGATGGTTTACGATTCTCTTTTGGATTTGGGTCGGATTAATGATAACCGAAGCTGCGAACTTATTAATTAATATGCAAACCGCAACATCCTGTTGCCGCGAAGATAATGATTTATACTAACAAGTGTTTGCTTACGCGTTCTCCACTATAAATTTCCGCAACAAATTCAACGCCTGGGTGGCCGTCATTTCAATATTCCGGTCTCTGTCGAACCGGAACTGAAATTTTTGGGTAACCAGCTTTTGTTTATTGCCTACGGCCACCCAAACGGTGCCCACCGGTTTTTCGGGTGAACCGCCATCGGGCCCCATGATACCCGAAACAGCTACTGCATAATCAGTGTTCAGTTTTGCCAGCACTCCTGCAGCCATTTCCAGCACCACCTCTTCGCTCACCGCTCCCACTTTTTGCAAAATGACGGGTGATACCTGCAGCTGGCTGATCTTTACTTCATTATCGTAACTTATTATGCTGCCTTTATATATGTTACTGGCGCCTGGTATGGCCGTGATAAGGTGTGCCAGGTACCCACCTGTGCAACTTTCTGCGGTGGACATGGTTTTGTTCTTCGACCGCAGCAATTTACTCAGCGCCATGGGCAGGGTGGCATCTTCGTCGATAACAAGCCATTCCTGTACCAGTTTCTTTAAAGTGGCAAATTCCGTATCCAGCTCCTGTTCCAATTGGGCTTTGCTGGTGCTCCATCCGGTAATGCGCAACCGTACCATGCCATAGTTGGGCAGGTAGGCCAGTTTCAGGTGCGCCGGCAGTTTTTCTTCCCAATGTTGAATGGCTTCTGCCAGAAATGATTCCCCCACACCGGCGGTCAATAAGGTGCGGTGGCCGATAAACGGCATTTCGAAACGTCGCTGTAGCCGGGGCAGCACCTCTGTAGTGATCAAACCCTTCATTTCATGCGGCACGCCAGGTAAGGAGACAAATACTTTGCCCGCTTTTTCAAACCACATACCGGGTGCTGTACCGCGGGCGTTGGGCAGTACCGTGCACACATCGGGCACTTCTGCCTGTTTCAGATTACGTTCAATAATGGGGCGGCGAAATACTTCTTCAAAAAGATATACCAGGTGTTTGCGTACTTCTTCATTCATCACCAGCTTGCCGCCAAAATAGTCGGCCAGCACCGGTTTGGTAATATCATCAGCGGTTGGACCCAGTCCACCCGTCATTATAATAATGTTGGTATCGCGGCTTTCCTCGTCGAGGGCGCGCACAATTTCTTCTTTGCTATCACCCACAGCCACTCTTCTTTTTACCCAAACCCCGATTTTATTCAGTTCCTGCGATATAAAAGCGCTGTTGGTATCAATTACCTGGCCTATCAGCAGTTCATCACCAATGGTTATTATGGAGGCGATTATTCTTTCCATAGCTATTTATTCGGGACAAATGTAAGGGAAATTGTGAGTTGTGAGTGGTGAGTTGTGAGTGGGCTCGCTACTGTTTATTATTCTCATAATTTTTATCTTGCGCAATTTTTTTGCCTTCTGCCCTCTGCCTTCTGCCCTTTGCCTTTTTCCCATTGCCTACTGCCCATTGCCCATTGCCTTTTTTTGCAGGCAACTTCTTGAACGAAGCTTCCCACTTTTGATTAATTTTCCGTCTATGAAAAAACTATTGCTGCTCGTATTTATTACAACGTTTGTTAGTATAGGTAAAACGCAAACCATTACGGCCAAACTGGCGAATGCAGTAAATGTGTTTGAAGCAGATGCACAGATGAAGCATGGCATTATCAGTTTGTATGTGACAGATGCAACAACCGGTAAACCGGTGTATGAACACAATGCCCAGTTGGGACTGGCCGCTGCCAGTACCCAGAAACTGTTTACCAGTGCGGCTTCTTTTGAACTGTTGGGCAGCACGTACCGGTACAAAACCGTACTGGGATATGATGGCACTATTGAGAATGGCGTACTGAATGGCAACCTGCATGTCAATGGCAATGGAGATCCTACCCTGGGCAGCTGGCGCTGGAAAGACACCAAAGAAGAAGTGGTTTGCAGAAAAATTGCCCAGGCGCTTCAACAAAACAACATTACAACAATCAAAGGAAGTGTGCTGCTGAATGATTCGGCCTTTTCCATGCAACCCATTCCCGGTGGCTGGATCTGGGACGATATTGGGAATTATTACGGGGCAGGTTGCTGGGCTATTAACTGGCGCGAAAATCAATTTGACCTTCAGTTACAACCCGGACTTAATGAAGGAGACCCGGCCAGAATTGTAAAAACAATTCCCCAATTACAGGGTGCCGTGCTTAACAATCAAATTACCACTGGTAAAAAGGGGAGTGGTGACAATGGATATATTTACCTGGCCCCTTATTCAACGAGCGGTTTTACCGAGGGTACTGTACCGGGCGGCAATGAACCGTTTGTGATCTCGGGCGCTTTCCCCAATGCCCCTTTACAATTTTACCATGCGCTGTTGGCACTGTTCACCAAACAAAATATTTCCGTAACGGGCAGCTATAAAACCTATGCGCAAAGCCGGTTAAATAAAGAAAGCTGGCCCGTGATGCAACAGGAATTGATTACGCTTTTATCACCCGCGATCGATAGTATCAATTACTGGTTCCTGCGTAAAAGTATTAATCTGTATGGCGAAGTGCTGATAAAAACGATGGCCCGCGAGAAAAAAGGACTGGGCTCAACGGAAGATGGCGTTGAGCTGGTTCGTACTTTCTGGAGTGAACACGGCATCGACAAAAGTGCGGTGCATATGATCGATGGCAGTGGTTTATCGCCCCAGAACAGGGTTACCACCCATGCAGAAGTAAAAGTGTTGGAATATGCCAAAACACGGTCCTGGTACCCCGCCTTCTACGATGCGCTGCCTGAATACAATGGCATGAAAATGAAAAGCGGCTCCATTGGCGGAGCGCGTGCCTTTGCCGGTTATCACACCGCAAACGATGGCAAACAATACGTTTTTTCTATCATCGTGAATAACTACGATGGGTCACCGGTGGAGATAGTGAAGAAGATGTATACGGTGTTGAATGTGTTGAAGTAGTTTAAAGTTTAAAGTTGAAGGTAGCTCGCTTAACGCGAAATTGATATTTATTGGTCGCCTTGCGTTTGAGGTCTTTAAACTTAGAACTTTCAACTTCCAACAAAAAAGGGTTTTAACTTATCGTACAACTGCACTGGCATAGTCGTTTTCTGCATGCCCTTAGCGGTTACAAAAAAGAGTACTACGCGGCCAACAGTTAATAATTTTTTGTTTTCATTGAACACTTCTACGTGAAATTCAATTTTATGATCGGTAGGTAATTCTTTCAGGGTGGTTTTAATAGTGAGCAGGTCATCGTAATGGGCGGTGCGCAGGTAGCGGCAATGCATTTCAACAACGGGCATCAGAACGCCCATCGCTTCCATGTCTTTATAGGTAAAACCCAATTGGCGGATCGATTCAGCGCGACCTACTTCAAAGTACTGGGCATAATTACCATAGTACACTACATTCATCTGGTCGGTTTCGGCATAACGAACACGGATCTGTGTTTCGGCTGTAAACATGTGAGTGGTGAGTGGTCAGTTGTGAATGGAAAAGTTATTTATATGACTGGCTGAAAAATAATGAGCTGAGGAGTGTTAATGGTCAGTAGCGAACGTTGAATACGGACTCTAACTCACTACTGACCACTCACAACTCACCACTCGCTATTTCCCCATAGCGCCATCGATGCTGTATTTGCCGGGGCCCATTAATAAAATGCTAAAAAAGGCGGCTAAGAAGAATGCGCCACCCTCGGCTGGGCCGGAATAACTTTTATTAACCAGGAAAACAATTACTGCAAAGTTGATAACAACAGGGATTGCCATAATACGAGTGAATAGTCCCAATACTATAAAAACAGTACAAAACACTTCCGCAAAAAGAACCAGCATCAGGGTTGGCATATGACCAAGGTGCAGGGGATCGGGAAAGCTGCTTTGTTTTTCGGCAAAATGCTTCAGTTTGTCAATTCCATGATTGATAAGGAGCAGTAATCCGAAAGTAACCCGTAATATCAATACGGCAATGTTAAAGGACGTTTCAGAACAAGCGGTGCTCAAAAGTCTTTTCATGAGTTCGTTTTTAAGGTGCCTCAAAAATAGGGTATTTGTTTTTTCACATTTAGTATTAAAAAGAATTGTTAATCCTGCTACTTATCCACAACTGTTTGGAACGATGTTTGGTTTAAGGTAAAATATTTAGAACCTTTACCAGGTTTAACTTATCACCTTAAGGACACTGGAATGAAACAAACGACAGCCTTCATAACCCTTTTAGGTCTTTTTCATTTTTCCTATGCCCAGCAAAACCGTGTAATAACTGATCCCCAAGCGACTTTCAAGCAAGCTAAAGAGTTCTATCAGCGGGAGCAATACAGTCTGGCATATCCATTATTGAAAGACCTGCAATTACAACAAACGTCTGCTGACCGCAGCAATCAGGCTATTATTTCCCAGGAAATAAAATATTATACCGTCGTTTGTGCATTGAAGCAAAATGAGGAAGGGGCCGTATTGCAGGCACGAAAATTTATTGAAACCGAAGATAATGCGGCCCGGGTGCAAATGATGAGCTTTCACCTGGCGGAATATTATTTCCGTAAGGACGATTTAGCGGCAGCCGGTTCCTTATACGAAACTACGCCTATCGCCAACCTGAACAACCGCGAAGTGGCCGATATGAAGTTTCATCAGGGATATGTATACTTTACGTTTAAACAATATGACAAGGCCAAACCCTTGTTCGATGCCATCCGACAGGTGAAGGATGATCCTAATTATGCCGATGCCAACTATTATTATGGCTTTATTTGTTTTTACGAAAAACGATATAATGATGCACTCACTGCCTTTTCCATAGTGGAAGATCACCCCACCTATGGCCGGGTAGTGCCTTTTTATATTGCGGGTATCCGCTATTCACTGGGACAAAAAGAACAGGCCCTGCAATATGCGGAAGCAAAATTGAAAAGAGGGAACCTGGCTTATGATAACCAGATGCGCCAGATGGTAGGACATGCTTATTTTGAGAAAAAACAATTTGATAAAGCACTGCCTTACCTGGAAACCTATGTGAACAAAGCCGATAGTGTAAAAAGGGAAGATATTTACGAGTTGTCGTATTGTTACTATGAAGCAAAGAACTGGAATAAAGCAATAAGCGGCTTCAAACAGATCGGTGGAAAAGAAGATTCACTGGCCCAGAACGCCATGTACCTGCTGGGTGACGCCTATTTAAGAACGGGGCAAAAAGTCAATGCCCGCAACGCGTTCTTAATGTGTGCCCGTAACAGCAGCAATGCAAAACAACAGGAAGTATCGCAATTTAATTACGCAAAACTTTCTTACGAACTCGGTTTTCAGGATCTGGCCCTGGATGAATTACAGGAGTTCCTGACAAAGTATCCGCAATCGGAATACACCAACGAAGCCAAGGAATTGCTGGTGAATATGCTGGCCAGTACCAACAACTATAAAGATGCCCTGGCCTTACTGGAAAGTGTAAAGAACCCATCGGCCAATGCCCGGAAATTATACCCTGTGGTTTTATACGGCCGGGCCACTGAATTAATAAACGATGGTATGCTGGTAAGCGCCAGCGACCTGCTTACTAAAGCCGAGGGAGATGCGAACAATACCAGCGTATTACCGCAAATACAATTCTGGAAAGGGGAGATCGCTTACCGGTTGAATAAACTGGATGATGCCATCCGCTACTTCTTCGAATACCAGAAACGTCCTATCTCTTATATAGAAATAAATCCGGCCAATGCCAATTACAACCTGGGTTATTGCTTTTTGAAAAGAGAGAATTATAACCAGGCACTGGGATTTTTTGAAAAGGTGGTAAAAGACCCAAAGATCAGTGCCGGTACGCTGGAGCAGGATGCGTATGTACGCAGTGCCGATTGTTATTATATGAACCGCGATTTCAAAAAGGCCCTGGCGATGTACGACAAAGTGATCAGTTACAGCTGGGCTGCAGGTGACTATGCCACGTTCCAAAAAGCCATGATCACCGGAGTTAGCAACGAGAAGGAAAAGATCAACCTGCTGGCAACCATCAGCCGGCGGTACCCGCAATCGAACTTATCGGCCGATGCCAATATGGAAGTGGCTAATACCTATATTGCAGCCGAACAATTCCGCGAAGCTATTCCCTTTTTAAATAATGTGATCAAAGACCCGCTTTCATCACTGAAGCCCAAAGCTTATTTGAAATTGGGTATTGCTAATTACAACCTGAACAATGACAACGAAGCGCTGAAACAATATACAACTGTACTGCAACAATTTCCCAACTCAACGGAAGCTGATGCTGCCCTGGAGAACGCGCGGATCATATATGTAGAACAGGGTAAAACAAGCGACTATGTTGCGTTTGCCCGTTCTATGGGTAAAGAAATTACCAGCAACCAGGAAGATGAGCTGATGTACCAGCAGGCCGAAGTGCAATTCAATAATGGCAATTTCCCGGCTGCCGCCAAGAAATTTGAGGAATATCTTACCCGTTTTCCCGATGGCAAATTTGCCCTGGAAGCTTTGTACTACAAAAGCGAGATCTATAATAACGCAAAAGATTATGCAAAGGCAGCAGAAGGATATGAAAAATTATCTGACCTGGTGCCTAATAAATTTGGTGAAAAAGCCCTGCTGAATGCGGCGCGGTTGAACTTCTTTGAGCTGAAGAACTACGAGAAATCGGAGAAATATTTTACCAGGCTGAAAGAGTTTACCACCACACAGGAAAACAAACTGGAAGCTATGCGTGGATTGCTACGCAGCCAGTTCCAGTTACAAAAATGGAATGATGCTGTTACCAATGCCAAAGACCTGTTGACGCAAAAAGGTATCGGTTCAGATGATAAAGTGATTGCGAATATGGCCATTGCCAAATCGTTCCAAACTTCCAATCAGTACGACCAGGCGATCACTTATTACCGTCAGGTTGTTTCGTTGAACAAATCGGCCTATGGTGCCGAAGCGCGGTATGAAATTGCCAATTGCTTCTTTGTGCAGGACCGGTTGAGCGATGCTGAAAAAGCGGCGTTTGAAGTGGTGAACAAATCAGGTTCGTACGAAACATGGGTAACCAAAGCCTACTTGTTATTAGGTGATGTATACCTGAAGCAAAAGGATTATTTCAATGCCAAAGCTACTTTCCAAAGTATTGTAGATAATGCGAAGCTGGAAGACCTGAGGCAGGAGGCGGATAAGAAGCTGAAGCAAACGCAGGAAGAAGAGAAGAAGAATAGTAAGGTAGGGGGGTAGAAGGTAGAAGGCAGAGATAAATACAGAGACTCAAGATTCGATAGCCCTTTCACGTTTGACGTTTCAAGATTTTTACACCGAATTATTGTTTTCAGATGAATAAATCAAGCATAACTCTTTTTCTTTTCGGAGGACTTCTGAGCGCTGTGGCTACGCAGGCGCAGGAGCCTAATAAAGGAAAGACCATTGATGTAACCTCTCAGTTTAAACCGGTATTACGGGAAGCATCGAAGATCAATTTTAATGCAACCGAGCCCGCGGTAGATACTACCAAACCCCGGCTCAATTACAATATACCCGCGCAGAATTTGTTTTTTAGTTATCAGCCTGCTGGTGTAAACCCCGTGGCGCTGAAAGTAGATTCCATTAACTCGTGGCAATACAGCAATTATATAAAAGCAGGTATTGGTAACATTCACCAGCCCTATATAAAGGCCGGGTTCAGCTTTGGCGATGGTAAACAAACCTTCTTTAATGTATTTGCCAATCACTATACCTCAAAAGGCGATCTGCCTTTTCAGAAGAACAGTCAAACCAGTGTAGGCGCTGCCGCTACTTATAAAACCACCAGTAACCTCGAGTTGAATGGCAGTTTGGGTTTCCGCAGCGACGATTATTATCTGTATGGGTTCAGACCCGATACGTTGAAGAATATATATTCCAAAGATGACCTGAGACAACGCTTTCAAACCATTGAAGGAAAAATTGATTTCCGCAACCTGGCCCCAACAGAATTTGGGCTTAATTATCACCCCAGCATTAAAGTAAGCGGGTTCAGTGACAACATCAGCAATACACCCAAAGGAAGTGAGATGAATACGGTAGTAAACCTGCCGCTGGAAAAAACATTTGGCGAGAAGTTCTCGTTTGGTCTGGGCGCTACGGCCGACCTTACCAATTATAAGTTTGGCGATAAAAGCAATAAAACAACGCTCCAGAATAATCTATACCAGATAGCAGCAGCCCTATCGGTTAAAACCGATAACCTGTACCTGCATGCTGGTATACTGCCCATCTGGGACAAGAAGCAGTTTCATATGCTGCCCGATGTGATGGCTGATATCACCACCGATGATAAAAAGTTCACCCTGCAATTGGGGTATGTAGGGAATTATCAAAAAGGTTCTTACCAACGCATGGCATCCATCAACCCCTGGTTGGCGCAGCCCGATACCCTGATGAATACACGCTCCATTGAATTGTATGGCGGCATAAAAGGTTCGTTGGGTGATCATTTCTCTTATTCAACCAAACTGGGCCTGGTTACTTACCACAATATGCCGCTGTTTGTGAATAATTACGTAACCGATTCTACCGGCAAGAATTTCCTGATCCGGTATGAACCAAGGATGAACAGCCTGTCGTTACACAGTGAATTGGGGTATACCGTTGGCGAAACGTTCAGCGCAACCGCCGGGTTCACCTGGAATAATTACTATAAACTGGAGCAGGAAAACAATTCCTACGGGTTAATTCCTATGGAATTCAATGCAGCCATTCGCTGGCAGGCGATCAAAGACCTGTTCTTTTATACAGAGCTGTGGACCTGGACAAAACCCTGGACCCTGGCCAAAAATGGCGAGAGCGTGAAAGGAGACAATGCTTTTGACCTCAATGCAGGCGCCGAATTCCGTATTACCAAGAACTTTAATTTGTGGATCCAGCTTAATAATTTGTTAAATGATGAATACCAGCGCTGGAACCAGTACCAGGTATTTGGATTCAGCTTTATGGGGGGCTTAACTTATTCATTTAATACGAAATAGGTGAGTTGGGAGCGTTAAGTAGTGAGACCAGCCATGGGGATAAAGGTTTTACGTATTTTGTGTTTCCATTACCGGAAAATTTTTGTTCTTTGCAGAAGTAAACAAAGGATATAATATGAACAATGTGCTGGTAAGTTATCTGCTTCAACATAAAAGCATCAGTATCCCCGGACTGGGTTCAATGTATATTGAGCGTATTCCGGCTCAAACTGACTTTGTGAACCGTCGTATTCTACCCCCTGATTATCATTTCCGTTTCGATAAATATTTTGATGCTCCGGATAAAGATTTCTTCACTTACCTGGCCAAACAGCAGAATATAGCCGATTATGAAGCCATTAAATGGTATAATGAATGGGCTTATGAACTGCGCAGCAAATTGCGCGAAGGACAGATTGTGGATTGGGCCGGCATAGGGACTTTGAAGAAAGACATATCAGGAGAAATTGTGTTTGAATCGGCAGGCCGTATTCCCAGTTTACAGGAACCAACGCCGGCCAATCGCGTTATTCATACTCACAGCCAGCATACCATGCTGGTGGGTGACCAGGAAGTGACCCGCAAGATCTCCAACATAGACAGTACGCCCGCGGCAACAGAAGAAACTACTATTACACCGGCGGAAGAACCCCAACAGGCTCCCGACCAGGCCGAACCTTACCATTACCCCTGGGAGAATGAGAAGCCCAAAAAGAAAGGCTGGTGGTTTTTTGCCCTGATTGTGGCTGCTTTGGCGCTGGGGGTGATCTTTTTCAGGGTGTATAAAAGCGGATTTGTTACTTCCGCCGCTGGAAATCACCAACCGATCAATGCAGCCCCTTAATTTTCTTTTAAACTAAAGGATTCTTTCCTTTCTTTGCAGGCCATAAATACCTGATGTCGTCACCTATACATTATACTACCTGCCCTGCCTGCGATTCGTCTGACATTCATCGCGTGTTGGCAACAAAGGACCATACCGTATCGCATAAAACATTTGAGATCTGGGAATGTAGCCGTTGTACCATGCGATTTACACAAGACGTACCCAAACAGGATGATATAGCCGCTTATTATCAGTCGGATGACTATATTTCACACAGTAATACCAGCAAAGGACTGGTGAACAGGTTATACCTTCGAGTGCGCGAACGTAGTTTAAAAAATAAACGGAAACTGGTACAATCCTATACCAATGCGGAAAGCATGCCCCGCCTGCTGGATGTTGGTTGCGGAATTGGTGCCTTTATGGACCATATGCGGCAGCATGGCTGGGCGGTAGAAGGCGTGGAACCCAGTGAGGTGGCCCGGGAAAATGCCCACAAACAGTACGGTTTGTTTGTATACCCCCCCGATAAATTCTTTGATACTACCCTAGGCGATTTCGATATTATCACCATGTGGCATGTGCTGGAGCACGTGCACCTGCTGAATGAATATATGGACCGGCTGAAAGAATTGCTGCGTCCGCAAGGCACCCTCTTCATTGCGGTTCCGAATTATACCAGCCTCGATGCTTCTCAATACCAGGAGAACTGGGCCGCGTACGACGTGCCACGCCACCTGTATCATTTCTCACCCGAATCTATGCGGTTATTGGTAGAAAAACATGGCCTCCACTTACGCGCTGTAAAACCCATGTGGTACGACAGTTTTTACGTAAGCATGTTAAGTGAGAAATACAAGACTGGCAAACAAAGCGTGATCAAAGGCGGTATTATGGGCTCTATTTCGAATTTGAATACCCTCCTTCATAAGGAACAATGCAGTTCGTTGATCTATGTGATAGGGAAGTAGTTGCGGTCACCAGTTACCAGTCGCCGGTTTCCGGTCTATTATACTTCAGCTTGCTGATTACTGGTTGTGATCTTCGGATCTAAAGACCCGGTGACCGGCAACCGGTAACCGGCAACCTGATACTTGAAACCTGTAACAGTTAGTCAAGATGCAAGGGATTCTGATTACTGCACTTTTATCTCATAAATAAATGGCCATCTTTTGCCGGTAACCAACAGTTGACCGGTTTCTTTATTATAGGCGATCCCGTTCAATACATCGGCGCCGGGGCGCAGGGAATTTGCTTCTTTCTGTAAATTTTCCAGGTTGATCTTTCCTACTACATTACCGGTTTCGGCGTCAATTTTCAGGATGTAGTTTGTTTCCCACTGGTTGGCATAAATAAACCCGTTTACATACTCCAGCTCGTTGATATTGCTTACCGGGCCGTTGTTGTCGGTGACCCGTGTAATGTAGGCCAGTTTAACCGAGTCGGGGGTAAGAAAATACAGGTTGCTGGTACCATCGCTCATGATCAGGTGGGTAGAGTCGTGTGTAAGGCCCCAGCCTTCCTGGGCGGGTATCCTGAACTCTCTTATCAGTTTGAACGTATTGGCGTCGTATATAAAACCAACGTGGCTGGTCCAGGTGAGGTGGTACATTTTGTCACCAAAGAAAGTGATGCCTTCCCCGAAATATTTCGTTTTATCGAGCTTTACTTTGGGGGTTACTTTGCCGGTTTTAAGATCTGCGATACCGAATTCAGAGGGGTAGGGGCTTTCATCGGCATTACCGCCTGAGCTTTCGAATAACTGACCTTTATTGAACTCCAGACCTTCGGTGAAATAGGACGTATCGTGGGGATATTTGTTTACCACTGCGTATTGAATGACCGGAGGTGCGGCATTTCCATTGCTATTGGTATCACCTGCATTATTGGCACCGGCGTTGTTATTGCCATTACAGGCAGCCAGGGTGGCCAATAATACGGTCGCTGCAAAAAGTACTTTCTTCATAATATCGTAATATATAAACTAGGCTTTCAAAAATACGATCCGAAAGATAAGTAAAGCTAAAAGAATAATTAATTTTTGAATTAACAGGAGATTAAAGGCTGCTCTGCTACTTCAATTCTACTACATACTCATTTACACCTCAAAAGGGACCAATTTACCGCCACAACCATGCGCCATTTTTAATATTTTCGGGAGAAATTTATCCCTTCATGAAAAGAACTGCTTTGGGATTGGCGATGCTTTGCTATATGCTGGTAACAATAACCGTTTGTTTGGCACAGAATAGTTCGCCCATCGATTCCCGGAAAAAATTATCAGGCATCATCCACGACAATTTTGCAGACGGTGCAAAACAATACAAAGTATTAAAGTCCGCAACGCCGCCCGACAGTTTTCCCAGAACATATAATCCGCAAACAGGCAAATCCGTAAACAGTAACTCCGGCTGGTGGTGCAGTGGTTTTTATCCCGGCACCCTGTTGTACCTGTACGAACAAACAGGTGATCAGTCGTTGTATAACGAAGCGGTTCGCATGCTGGGCCTGTTACAAAAAGAACAATACAATAAAGGCACCCACGACTTAGGTTTTATGATGTATTGCAGTTTTGGCAATGCCAACCGCATAAAGCCCTTACCGGAGTACAAAGAAATATTACTCAACAGCGCCAAATCGCTCAGCACCCGGTTCAACCCAACAATAGGTTGTATAAAATCATGGGATTCAAAAAATCCATCCGACTTCCTGGTGATCATCGATAATATGATGAACCTGGAATTGTTGTTTGAAGAAACAAAGGCTACCGGTGATTCCTCTTTTTATAAGATTGCTGTAACGCATGCCAATACAACCATGAACAACCACTTCCGGTCAGATTACAGTTCGTACCATGTATTGAATTATGATATGACCACCGGGTCAGTAAAAGAGAAGAAAACGGCACAGGGCTATGCCAATGAATCGGCCTGGGCCCGCGGCCAGGCCTGGGGTTTATATGGCTATACGGTTTGCTATCGCGAAACCAAAGATGTACGTTACCTGCAACAGGCGCAACACATAGCGGCCTTCATTTTAAAACATCCTAACCTGCCGGCCGATAAAATTCCTTATTGGGATTTTAACGCACCCGATATTCCCAATGCACCACGCGATGCCTCTGCAGCCGCCATCATGGCTTCTGCTCTTTTAGAGTTGAGCCAGTATACCAAAAGCAAGGATGCCAGGGAATACAGGGATGTGGCCACCACCATCATCCAAAATTTATCTGCTCCTGCCTATAAAGCCGCTGCCGGTACCAATGGTGGTTTTATTCTGGAGCACAGTGTAGGACATAAACCTGCCAATTCTGAAGTGGACGTGCCGCTTACCTATGCTGATTATTACTTTATCGAAGCATGTAAGCGGTATAAAGAGATGTATAAATAGTTAACGAGAAGAAGGGCAGAGGGCAGAAGGCAGAAGGCAGAGATGCCGCAACGCAGATTTCCGATTGCCGATTCAAGAAATCATCATATGAGAAGAACATCCCAACTTGTTGCAATAGCAACATGCATCAGTACAATTGCATCCGCACAGATCCCATTGATCACAAACATCCCGGCACGGACAACTACCAGCCTCAATGGAACCTGGCAATATATAATCGATCCCTATGGAACGGGCTTTTATGATTACCGGTACCAGGAGCGGAAAGAAAATGACCGGGAAGCTTATTGGACAACCGATATACCTGTTGATAAAACCGATCGGAAGGAACATCAATTCACTGACAGATACACGTTACAGGTTCCGGGCGACTGGAACTCACAAGCCGAAAAATTCCTGTATTACGAAGGCATTGTGTGGTATAAGAAGTCATTTGATTTCACCAGGCGCAATCCCGCCAATAAAGTATACCTGTATTTTGGCGCCGTGAACTATGAAGCAGATGTATACCTCAATGGCAAAAAACTTGGAAAACATAAAGGCGGATTTACGCCTTTCAATTTCGAAGTGCCCGATTCCATACTTAAAAGCTCCGGCAATTACCTGGTGGTTAAAGTGGATAACACCCGGCATAAAGATGAAGTGCCTACCGTAAACACCGACTGGTGGAACTATGGTGGTATTACCCGGGATGTGCAACTGATAGAAGTACCACAGTCATTTATACAGGATTATAGCCTGGCCATCAAGAAAGGCGCCGCGTTGAAAACGCTGAAGAATATTCCGGTAGAAGGCTGGGTGCAGTTGAATGAATGGCAAAGCGCTAAAGAAGTAGTGGTTGAAATACCGGAGTTGAAAATTAAAAAAGCATTTCCGGTAACAGGCAACAAAGTGGCCCTGCAATTCAATTTGCCTACAGCAGAGCTATGGTCGCCACAAACGCCCAAATTGTACAATGTCGTTATCAATACCAGTACCGATCGTATAACCGATAAAGTTGGTTTCCGCACTATTGAAGCAGTAGGTAAACAGGTATTGTTGAACGGAAAACCATTGTTTATGCGTGGCATTTGTATACACGAAGAAATTTCGCCGCAAATACGCCGTGCTTACAGTAAACAGGATGCCCTGCAACTGCTGGGCCAGGCCAAAGAACTGGGTTGTAATATGGTTCGACTGGCACACTACCCACACAATGAAAACATGACGCGTACTGCCGATTCACTGGGCATACTGGTATGGTCAGAAATTCCGGTTTACTGGACAGTAGATTTCTCCAGCACAGAAGTGTTTGAGAAAGCACGTACCCAGCTAACCGAAATGATCACCAGGGACCATAACAGGGCGAGCATTATCATTTGGTCTGTTGGCAATGAAACCCCGGTAAACCCCGTACGCACCAATTTTATGCGCAACCTCATCAGCTCGGCCCGTTCACTCGATTCTACCCGGCTGGTATCGGCTGCGCTGGAAGTAAATTATCAGCCCGGCGTGAATAAGATCGACGATCCGTTAGGAGAATATGTTGACCTGGTTGCGTTCAATGAATACCTCGGCTGGTACTCGGGGTTACCCGACAAATGCCGTTCTGCCAATTGGGAAATTGGTTATAACAAACCTTTCTTTATAAGTGAAACCGGCGCTGAAACACAGTATGGATTTCATGGCGACTCGTTAACACGTTGGAGTGAAGAGTACCAGGAGTGGTATTATCGCGAACAGGTAGCTATGTTTAAACGTATGCCCGATAATTTTGCCGGCTTGTCGCCCTGGATCCTGTGCGATTTCCGTTCTCCCCGCCGTAATAACCAAACCTTTCAGGAAGGCTGGAATAACAAGGGGCTTATTGATCAGAAGGGGCGGAAGAAGAAGGCGTTTGCGGTATTGAAGGAATATTATGATGGGAAGGCAATAGGCAATGGGCAATAGGCCGAAACGCGGCAAATTAGAACAACGTACATAGAAAAGAGAACTGAGTTTATACACTCAGTTCTCTTATTTAAAAAATAAATATCTTATTACAGCCATTGCCTAAACATTGACTGGCTTTAGTTTGGCATGGTTCTTTCACATATAGGATGTGTAACCGATTGTATAGCTCCTGAGCTTTGTATTATGATCTTTGTTGATCGTATCTTTTATCCCAGATATATCCATACGCCTTTTCTCGCGCGTATTTAAGCACCTATAGTAACCGACATATTTATAGACCACTCAGGTAGGGTGTAATGGTTTGACATGACCTACTGCTTCACCCGTCGAAGCCCTGGCGAAGGAGGGCCCATTGCCTATTGCCCATTGCCTTTTGAGAAAGCAAGCCACGTTATATACCAGAAAGGCATACCAGATGTTGTCGCAGTTGGTATAGCAACTCTCCAGTTATGTCCTGTTTTAGTAGGGTAGTTCCTCCTCCGGGGAACTGCCTTTTTTTATTTGCTGAAGGGTTATTTCAGATTACCTGGGTTGGGAATGAAATTTAAGAATGAATGGAATTGGGAGTCGTAGCGGCGTTTATCCAGTTTATAGTAAAAGGCGCCTTTTTTAGAACCCTCTTTTTCCTTTTCTTTTTGTTTAACAAGCAGTTTAGTAGAGAGGATCTTACGGGTGAAATTACGTTTGTCCAGTACGGTGTCATACACACCGGTGTACAGGTTGTATAGTTGGGGCAACGTAAATTTATCGGGCATCAGCTCAAATAAAATGGGGTGAAAGGCTGCTTTATAGCGAAGCTTTTCCTGCGCCATTTTTACCATGCGGCTGTGGTCGAAGATCAATCTGGGTATTTTTTTCAGGGAGAACCATTCAGCGTGGAAGTCGTCGCTGATCTGTTTTTCGTATTTGCCAATATCGATCAGGGCAAAATAAGCGATGGAGACGGTGCGGTCTTCCGGATCACGGTTAGGTTCACCGAAGGCGTATAATTGTTCAATATATACATTCTTGAGGCCAGTCAATTGTTTCAGGATGCGAGCGCCCGCAGCTTCAAAATCTTCATCAGGCTGAACGAAACCACCCATTAAGCTCCATTTGCCTTTTTCGGGTTCAAATCCTCTCTGAATACACAGTAGTTTTAGTTCATGTCCGTCAAAACCAAAAATGATAGAGTCAATCGCAACAAGCATGCGTTTTTGCTTGGAATAATGTTTCATATGAAAGTGAATCGGTCCATTTATACTATTAAAATCTGAAATTAAAATAGTGGAAACGGATAGAATTTTGGGTTAAAGTAATAAGAAAAACTGAACAATAATATAACTGGGTGATGAAGATAGTTATTTTTTTTAATAGCGCCACTCGTCCCGGTTGGGCCAGCTGGCTGTTGCAATTTTTTTGCAAGCGCCGGATGCCTGCTTTCACGGGCTTTTCAATATACTAACGATGATCAGGAATAGGCTTACCGTTCATATAAAGATGCGGGTACCGGAAAAGCTTTCCCGGAAGTCTTTGGGGGTACAGCTCTTTTTCTTTTTAAATATGCGGTTGAAGTTGGAGATATTATTAAAGCCGCAGTGATACGCCACTTCGGCTATCGACTGGGTGGTATCTATCAGCATCCGGGAAGCGTGGCCCAGCCTGATTTCGGTAAGGCTGTCTATAAAAGTATTGCCGGTACGTTGCTTAAAAAAGCGGCTGAAAGCGGCATCAGACATGTTGGCCAGCCGCGCTACTTCGTTCAGGGTAATGGGTTTGTCGAAGTTATGGTTCATGTATTCCAGCGTTTTCTCAATACGCCGGCTGTTATAAGTGTATTGTTCGGTATTATTGAATGAGGCGTCGGATAGAATACGCATATTTCGCGAAATGGACAGGTCATGTAGAATTGACATTAATTCAAGCACAGAATCAAAGCCTTGTTTCTGATTTAATTCCATAATGCGAGGCGCCAGCTGTTGGGTAGTTTCTTTTGAGAACAGGATGCCGCGCAATGATTTTTCCAGCATGGTACGGATAAAGCTCAGCTGATTGCGGCGCAACAATTTTTCATCGAACAGGTCTTTGTGAAACTGTACAGTGATCTCTTTTATCTCATTGCTTTTACAATGATGGGTGAACCAGGCATGCTGCAGATTGCTGCCTACCAGCACCAGCTCCAGTTCGTCGATATCTTCAATGTGATCGCCAATGACCCGCCTGGCATTTTTAGCGTTCTGAATAAAATTCAACTCAAATTCTTCGTGGTAGTGAAGGGGAAAATCGAACTCCGATTTAACCCGGGAAAACAGGGTAAAGCAGTCGCTTTGCGTAAGAGGGGTTATTTCCCGCATTAATGTATTTTTCATTTGCTGGCAATTGTATCGTTTAGCTGATCAAATTTATACAATAAGTTGCATAATTAATATCATAAATGTACTATAGAAGTGCTTTTTGTAAAGTGCGTTTATTTCAACGATTTAGCTGATTTATATTAGAAATAGGCCTATATATTACCGGGAAAAATATAATGATAGGTCAATATAGTATTATTTAGTAAGCATAAATCAGGCATACATTTGATTCAAATTGTATTGCTGTATGAGAAAAAAAGTACTTTGTCGGGTACTCATAGGTTTGCTATGGGTGCTCGCGCAAACGGCGCCTGCGTTTGCTCAAACCAAAACAATCTCCGGCATCATTTCCGACCAAAACGGCGTTCCGCTTGAAAAAGCTACCATAAAAGCAAAAGGCGGTCAGCGTTACGCCACTTCAGATGCAAACGGTCAGTTCAGGCTGGCCATTCCACAAAATACCTCCGTACTCGAAATTTCATATGTAGGCATGAAACCGATGGATGTTTCCATTGAAGGAAAACAATCGGTGCTGGTTACCCTGAATGTAACCGAAAGCAAACTCAATGAAGTGGTGGTTATCGGGTATGGTACAGCGCGGCGCAGCGATGTATCAACCGCCGTTTCCTCCATAAAAGCAAAAGACCTGAAAGACCTGCCCGTAGCCGGTATTGACCAGGCACTGCAGGGGAAGGTAGCAGGAGTGAGCATTACCAATAACTCCGGACAGCCCGGTGGCGGTGTATCCATCCGTGTTCGTGGTATCACCAGTGTAAATGGCAACGAACCGCTGTATGTTATTGATGGAGTTCCCATTCTTAGCAATACCAAAAGCATTGCGCATGACCAGTTGGGTGGCAAGGCCGGTCAGGTAGACCAAAGCGTTATGGCAACCCTGAACCCGGCCGATATTGCCAGCATCGATATCCTTAAAGATGCATCGGCCCAGGCTATTTATGGTTCGCTGGCTGCGAATGGAGTAGTGCTCATCACTACCAAACGCGGAAAAAGCGGTGAAGGCAGGCTCACCTACGATGTATACCATGGCTGGCAATCGGTACCTAAATTATTACCGGTTATGAACCTGCGGCAATATGCCGAATATTATAATTCACTGGTGCCTGAAATACGGGCAGCCGGCAATTCGGTTGATACCATTGGCGAGTTGAAAGATCCTTCCTTATTGGGCAATGGTACCAACTGGCAAAAAGAACTGTTTCAAACCGGGCAGATCGATAATCACCAGCTGGCTTTCTCTGGCGGACAGGCTAAAACAACTTATTATTTTTCCCTGAACTATTTCAATCAAACGGGTACCATCATTGGTTCAAAATTCAACCGGTATGCTTCCCGTTTCAGTATAGATCAACAGGTAAAGAGCTGGTTAAAAGCAGGCATTAGTGCCAATCTGTCGAGAAGTAACCAGCGGATAACCTTAACCGATGGGGTGGAAACACCTACGGCCATCGTTTTGTATAATAGTCCGGCCACACCGGTTAAAGGCTCCGACGGGAAATATATTACCTCCGCTAACTTTGGCGGTACTTCCCTGGGCAACGCGAATGGTAACCCTATTGCTACGGCACTGTTACGCGATGTGCGGGCGGTTCAGTCGAAAGGATATGGGAACATATATGCAGATCTCCAGTTTTCCAAATACCTCAGCCTGCGCAATGAGGTGAACTTTGATTATCAGCTGAATGAAAACTCGGCCTTTCAACCGTATTACCTCAATGAAGCGACTGGCCAGGCAGTGATGGCCCCCAGCAAATTGCGGGAAGACAGAAACACGAACTTTTATTGGGGGCTCAGGAATTACCTGACCTATAACCAGTCGTTTGGTAAACATGCCGTTAATGCAGTAGTGGGGCATGAAGCGCAGGCCTCGCATTGGGATAATAAGTGGATCACCGTTACCAACCTGGAGCAAAACCTGCAATCGACCAGTGCAGGTACCGTGGTGCCTGCGCAAACAAGTGGTAAAAAGGGCGACTGGAGCATGGAATCGTATTTTGCGCGGGCTACCTATACCTACGATAACCGGTATTCAATCAGCGGATCAATAAGACGGGATGGTGCCTCCAGCTTCGGACCCAATAACCGCATTGGTTATTTCTCCGCCGGTTCTGCGGGCTGGACGGTTACCAATGAAAAGTTTGCACGGGACTGGAAGTTCATCGATTACCTGAAGCTACGGGTGGGCGCCGGTTCTGTGGGCAATCAAAACTCACCCATACAAAATGCCTATTCCACCAACATCAGGTTGTTTACGGTGGCGCCTTTTGGGCCTGGCGGCGTTCCGGCCAACGTAGGCAATCCCGACCTGAGCTGGGAGTCGGTAACTACGTATAATGGTGGGGTTGATCTTTCTTTCCTGAAAAAACGCGTTGAGTTAAGTGTAGACGTGTATAAAAAAATCACCACCAATATGATCCTGTCTATTGTACCGCCGATGTTTTTAGGGTTGGACCCCAATCCACCCAAGAACGATTACAAAGAAATTGAACCGGCTGTTACCAATGCCGGTGAAATGACCAATACCGGCGTGGATATCAGTCTTACCACTTACAATATTCAGCGCAATGATTTTAGCTGGAAAACAAGCATCGTTTTCAGCCGGTATAAAAACCTGCTGGTGCGGTTGAATTCGCCCACTGCGTTGTTGAAGGGCGCTGAACAGGATTTTACCCAGGATGGTTCGGTGGTGAATATTACCCAGGCCGGCCGGGCAGTGGGTAGTTTTTATGGGTATGTTACCGATGGCCTGTTTCGCGATATGAATGAATTGAATAATGGTACCGACTGGGGGCTTGCTGTTGGTCCGCAGGGTGTTTACCTGGGCGATATCCGTTATAAAGACATCAGTGGTCCCGATGGCAAACCAGATAACAAAATAGGCAGCGAAGATGTGACCTTTATTGGCGATCCCAATCCTTCCTTTACGTACGGCATTACCAACTCGTTTACCTTTAAAGGCTTCGACTTTTCTTTCTTTTTACAAGGCGTGCAGGGAACCAGGATCTTCAACTGGACCCGCAAGTATACAGAAGGTATGACCAGCATTTACCTGAACCAAAGCACTGATGTAATAAGCAGGTATACCACGGCCAATCCTCAGGCTTCTATACCCCGCTATAATCAATGGAACAATAACAATACCCGCAACTCTGACCGGTATATAGAGAATGGCAGCTATCTGCGGGTGCAGAATATTTCGCTGGGTTATAATTTCCCGGCCCGCTGGATAAGCAAGGCCAAAATGGCGAATGCCCGGTTGTATCTCTCGGCCCAGAACGTGTATACATTCACGAAATACACTGGATATGATCCCGAAATTGGTTCGTTTGATAAGAATGTGCTTTCGCAGAATGTAGACAACGGGCATTATCCCAATCCAAGGACCATAACCATTGGTGCTAATATTGAATTTTAAACAATGCTTCAACATGAAAACGATCAATAAACATATAGTCTGTTATTTCATTGGAGTGACGGCGTTGGCTTCCTGTAAAAAGGACTTTCTCGATCATCCTTCGGAGAACAATCCCACGCTCGATACCTATTACAATACTGCCGCGCAGGTGCAAAAGGCCACCGGTTATTTATACAATTCTGTTTGGTACGATTATCAGGATAAAGCCTTTCATGCCATTGGAGAAACGCTGGCCGGTAATATGCTTACTGAAACGGGCCCGAACTATGGAAGCGGCAGTTATAACCTGTTCACCGTTTTAAGCACAGATCCACTGGTGACCAGTTGCTGGCGATCGTTGTACAAAGTGGCAGGTACAGCCACCGTGCTGATCAATACCTTTCAGCAAAAGAAAGGAACTGCCACAGAGGCCGGTTACCTTGATCAGGGTATTGCAGAAGCCCGTTTTATGCGTGGTGCGGCTTATTTTACCATTACCAGATCGTTTGGCGATGTGCCTATTATTACTGATCCGGTAACTATTGCTGCGGCGGGTCCACATACCGTGCCCCGCTACCTTCAGAAAGATGTATTACAGTTTGCGCTGGAAGATTTCAGGTATGCCGAACAGAATTTACCGGCTATCCCCACAGAGAAGGGGAGGGTGAGTAAGTATTCAGCAGCGGGTATGATGGCCAAGTTATACCTGTACCGCAAGGATTATGACAGCGCAAAAATGGCGGCCATGGAGGTGATCAATTCGGGTAACTATGACCTGTATCCCAATTATGAAGAAATGTTCACCAGCTCCAAGGCCAATAATAATATTGAATCGTTGTTTGCTTTGCAATGGATAGCTGAAGGCGGGTATGGTTTTGCCAATCCCATACAGGTATATTCATCGCCTTCTACCTTATTGAAACCGGTTGTGAAAACAGGGTATTCCTCGGTGTATCCCACCCTGGATATGCTGGCGGCTTATGATCCCGATGACAACCGCCGCAAGTGGTCTGTCATGGAACACGGGTTTAAAAGAGCCGACTGGACGAATGTTAATTTTCCCAATGGATTTGAATACGATACCACCGGTAAGGTATATGAAGATGCCACGCATTTCAAAAACGGTACCCGATCAAATGCTTTGAAGTATATAGTGGGCACCGGTACCAATGGCGAAAAGCTGAGTGACAATGGGTCAAGCGATATCTGTACGTATATATTGCGTTATGCGGATGTACTGTTGATCTATGCCGAGGCGGTATTAGGTACCAGTGCGTCTACTGCCGATGCATCGGCACTGGATGCGTTCAATAAAGTGCATACGCGTGGGAACAATTTCAATGGCGTAAAACTTACTTCGCTTACCAAAGATATTATTCTGCATGAACGTCGGGTTGAGTTTGCCTTTGAAGGTGATTACTGGTTCGATATACAAAGGCAGGGTTTTGAAAAAGCGAAGGCCATTATCACCGCGCAGGAACGGGGTACGTTGAGTGATAATGGAACGATCAATCATGCGCGGGCCAATTTTAACTCGCCCAGCCAGTTGTTTCTGCCGATACCACAACCGGAAACGGTATCGGACCCTAAGCTTAATGAACCGCCTGTTGCCTATTATTAAACCCTTCCAAGCTTTTACCATGAACTATTTTAAAAACACAACCTCATATATCGCCATAATCTTTTTTGCCGGCTTGCTGGTGTTCAGCGCCTGCAAAAAAGAAAAGGGAATGGACAATCCAACAGCCAGCCAACTGTCACCCTTACTGGGTGCGGCCGGTGATGTACTTACCTTAACCGGTGATGATCTGGCCAATATACAAACCATTGTTTTTGAGAAAGACAATGTGCCGTGCCTGTTCAATCCAACCCTGAATACGGCCAATGCGGTTATTTTTCGTGTGCCAGATACCGCCTCGGGTGGAGATCAAAACATTGTTCTAACCAATATCGAAGGGAAACAGGTGTCGGTACAATTTAATGTGCTGGCACTTCCGCGGGTAACGGAAGCCTCGAATTATAATTTTACGGGCGGCACTGTACTTGAATTAACGGGCAGAAACTTTGAAGTAGCGAATAAAGTGGTGCTTCATGGTACTACCGATGAGGCTACCATTTTGTCACAATCCAAAACAAAGCTGGTGATCAAGATGCCCTCCACCAACGTGGTAAGGGCAAAGCTGGATATTACCAACCCCACAGGTACCTCAGTGACAGGGCAGGAGTTTGTATACATACCGAATAATTTTATTGTGTTTGATGATGACTGGGGCAAAGACGGCGCTTATGGCATTGGCAGTATACAATCGTGGAGTTTCAGTTGTAATCCTTCTATATCAACTGCTGTAGCCCCCAAAGCCGGTACGGCTGTATTGCGGGCTGATTATACCGATGCCGGTGGCGGATTAAGTACTTTCCTGGGGTGCAGCTGGACCACCAACAACAACACATTCAACATGGTTTATAAAATGGCGTTTATAACCTTTTGGGCAAGAACCGAAGCTGCCGATGTAGACATTACTATTGTGCCTGATAACCCCTGGAAGGGTACTGACCCTTTTGGCGCCGCCACTGGTTTCGGTAGTAAAACAGTTACCCTGGAAAAAGGGAAATGGATGTATTTCAAAATACCAGCCGATTTTATTTCAGGTGATTACAGCAGGCTCAATTTTAAAACAACTGACAAAGCGGCCCCGAAAACTACCATTTATTACGATGATATTATTTTGGTTAAATAGACGGCAGAAGGCAGAGGATAGAAGGCAGAAAATTGAAAGCCAATAGGAGGAACCTGAAATTAATGCATTTGCTGTTTCGCGACTGGCAATTTACGATATTCGAAGAATGAATTTAACAATACTGGACATAAGCATTGTCATTCTGTACCTGGCTACTATGATTGTGATTGGCTGGGTATTGCGTAAAAGAGCGCGAAAAAATAAGGAAAGCTACCTGCTCGGTGGCAAGGCGCTGCCCTGGTACATGTTGGGGCTGAGTGATGCCAGTGATATGTTTGATATCAGCGGTACTATGTGGATGGTGACGCTGTGTTTTGTATATGGCATGAAATCGATCTGGATACCCTGGTTATGGCCGGTGTTTAACCAGGTATTTATGATGATGTTCATTTCGAAATGGGTGCGCCGGTCAAATGCCAGTACCGGTGCCGAATGGCTGGTAACCCGTTTTGGCGCCAGCGGCAAAGGTGTAAAAAGCTCACACAATGTTGTGGTGGCTTTTGCACTCTTAAGTTGTTTCGGCTTTCTGGCTTACGGGTTTGTAGGCCTGGGCAAGTTCATTGAAATATTTGTTCCCTGGCACCTGGTAGCAGCCTACGTACCTTTTACAGTAGCACCGGAATATGTACCGCATTTGTATGGAATGGTGTTTACGCTGTTTGCCATGTTCTATTCCATTTTGGGCGGTATGCACAGTATTGTACTGGGCGATGTGATCAAGTATGCGATCATGACCATTGCCTGCATTTCCATTGCAGTCATAGCTATGCTGCGGTTACATAGTCCCGGTACGCAGCTGTCTGTTCCGCACGACTGGACGAATCCATTCTTTAACTGGCAGTTGAACCTCGACTGGAGTAACCTGGTGCCGGATGCCAATAAAAAGATAATGGAAGACGGGTATGGGTTATTTGGGTTCTTTTTTATGATGATGTTGTTTAAAGGTGTTTTTGCCAGTCTGGCCGGGCCTGCGCCCAACTACGATATGCAAAAGGTATTGTCGACCCGCTCGCCTAAAGACGCCAGTAAAATGTCGGGTTTTGTTTCCATTATATTATTGCCAGTGCGGTACTCGATGATCATTGGCCTTACAGTACTGGCTTTATTGTATTATAACCAGCTCGATTTACGTACTGCTTCAGGGACTGATTTTGAAAGAATATTACCGGCTGCCATCAATAGTTTTTTACCGGCAGGAATTTTAGGCCTGGTGCTTACCGGTTTATTAGGAGCCTTTATGGGCACATTTTCCGGTACGCTGAATGCCGCCCAGGCCTATATAGTGAACGACATTTATTTAAAGTATGTTGATCCACAGGCCGGCACAAAAAAAATAATAACCGCCAATTATCTCGTAGGTATTGTTGTGGTGGCCATTGGGGTAACGCTGGGCTTTTTTGCCAAAGATGTGAACAGCATTTTACAATGGATTGTGAGCGCGTTATATGGCGGTTATATCGCAGCCAATATGTTGAAGTGGTATTGGTGGCGGTTTAACGCCAGTGGTTTTTTCTGGGGCATGACCAGTGGCATTATAGCTGCGCTGGTATTCCCCTATATTTTTAAAAATACCCTGCCCTTGTACAGCTGGCCTTTATTGTTCCTGATCTCGCTGGCCGGTTGTTTTATCGGTACCTGGTTAACCCCACCCACGGAAGAAACCGTATTGAAACAATTTTACAAAACAGTAAAACCATGGGGTTTCTGGAAACCCATTCAGGCAAAAGTTATAAACGAAGACCCTGCCTTTGTGCCTAACAAACGGTTCAAACTGGATATGTTCAACGTGGTGTTAGGGATCATTGGTCAGTGTTGTTTAACCATTCTGCCTATGTACATAGTACTGTGGTTAAAACTGCCCCTGCTGATCACCGTTGCCATACTGGTGGTGATTGTGCTGGTGCTGAAACGAACCTGGTGGGAAAAACTGGAAAACTAAACAGACTCTAAAATCGAAACGCAATGGACAAGAATTATTTGCAGCGGTTGGAATGGCTCAAAAAGTCACATGAGAAATTAATTAACCGTACCAATGAAAAAACAGATGAAGAAAATGGCGTTTATTGCCGGTATAAGCACCCGGTGCTAACTGCCAAACATGCGCCCCTGCTCTGGCGTTATGATCTCAACGCGGAAACCAATCCGTTTTTGATGGAACGCATCGGGATCAATTCGGTGCTCAATGCGGGCGCTATTAAGCTGAATGGGAAATATTATCTGATAGCGCGGGTAGAAGGCACTGACCGGAAATCATTTTTTGCAGTGGCTGAAAGTGAGAATGGCATCGACGGGTTCCGGTTCTGGGATTACCCCGTACTAATGCCCGAAACAAGCATAGCGGCCACCAACATTTATGATATACGCGTGGTGCAACATGAAGATGGCTGGATCTACGGTTTGTTTTGCACCGAACGGCGCGATCCCAATGCTTCACCGGCAGACCAGTCTTCGGCTATTGCCCAATGTGGCATTGCCCGTACAAAAGACCTGGTAACCTGGGAGCGCCTGGCCGATCTGAAAACACCATCGCCCCAACAACGGAATGTTGTACTGCACCCCGAGTTTGTGGATGGACAATATGCTTTTTATACCCGTCCGCAGGATGGATTTATTGAAGCCGGCACCGGGGGCGGCATCGGATTCGGGTTAAGTAATTCTATGGAACAGGCTGTTATTCATAAAGAAGTGGTGGTTGATAAAAGAGTGTACCATACCATTTCTGAATTAAAGAATGGCCTGGGTCCTCAACCAATAAAAACCAATCAGGGCTGGTTGCACCTGGCGCATGGGGTACGTAACACCGCTGCCGGTATGCGATACACGCTGTACCTGTTTATGACTGATCTGCGGGATCTTACCAGCATAATTTACAAGCCGGGGGGGTATTTTATTGCACCTGAAGGGGAGGAGCGGGTAGGGGACGTATCGAACGTAGTGTTTGGCAATGGCTGGATCGTTGATGACGATGGCCGGGTGCTGATCTATTATGCGTCGTCTGATACCCGCATGCATGTGGCGGAATCGACTATTGAACAGCTGGTTGATTATGTGATGCACACGCCAGCAGATGGCTACACGTCTGCCGCCTCGGTGCGCAACCTGTATAAAATGATTGAAAATAACAAAATGGCCCGGCAGCAGGATATTTAACACGCAGCTGAGCAAAAAAAGTGGTATAATCGTTACATGAACGGGGAACTTTTAAAAAACGAATTGCAACACGAGTTGCTTGCTATACTCGACTACTGGCTGCAACACGCCGTTGATGAACAACAGGGTGGTTTCTACGGCCGTATTGATAATAACAATACTAAATATCCCGACGCACCTAAAGGCAGCGTACTGAATGCCCGCATTTTGTGGACATTCTCCGCTGCCTACAGTTTAACAAAGGACCCGCGGTACGCCACGGCGGCCGACAGGGCATTTGCTTACATTCGCGAGCATTTTATCGATTCGTTGTATGGCGGGGTTTACTGGAGTGTGACCAGTAACGGCGAATCGTACGATACAAAAAAGCAGGTATATGCCCTGGCCTTTGTATTGTATGGTTGCAGTGAATATTATCGCGCCTTAAAAAACGAACCGGCCAAAGCCCTGGCCATTCAGTTGTATGAAGTGATACAACAAAAAAGTTATGACCATAAACAGGGTGGCTATTTTGAAGCCTTTGACCGGCATTGGGAAGGAGTGGCTGATCTGCGTTTAAGCCACAAGGATGCCAATGAAAAGAAAACCATGAACACGCATTTGCATATTCTGGAAGCATATACCGCCCTGTATAGAATATATCCCGATGAGGTGCTGGCAAAACACATCGCCGCCCTGCTGCATACTTTTCACGATCACCTCATCAACCAGCAAACCGGTCACCTGCATTTGTTTTTTGACGAACACTGGACTGTAAAATCAGATACCGTTTCCTACGGGCATGATATAGAAGCCAGCTGGCTGTTGCCGGAAGCGGCTGAAACAATTGGCGATGAAAACCTGGTAACACTGATGCGGGCCGAAGCGCTTAAAATGGCTGATGCGGTAATCATTGGACTCGATACCGATGGCGGCCTGTGGTATGAATACGAAACCTCACAGAACAGGCTGATCAAAGAAAAACACTGGTGGCCGCAAGCCGAAGCACTGGTAGGTTTTTACAGTGCCTGGCAAATTAGTGACCAGCATGAATACCTGCAGTATGCTTATAATGTGTGGGCGTTCATCAAACAATACATTCGTGATGATAAACACGGCGAATGGTTCTGGGGCGTGAACGAAGATCACTCCGTTATGCAGGGGCAGGATAAGGTAGGGTTGTGGAAAGGACCTTACCACAATGGAAGGGCTTGTATGGAATTGATAAAGCGAATTAATATCGACCTGTCAGGTGCGCGGCAACAGGCTGAAAATTCAAACAGGTAAGGCGAACCTGACAGATCTTATCTCTTACTAGCCCATCGATTTAACCAGGTCGGCAGGCGACAGGTGCGTATAATCTTTTGTATACCGGATGATGTTGTTGTAAACTGCAAACTCCTCTTTTTCGTGCATGGTAGTTAATACCACAGAAGGCATGCCGGCATTTTTCGCTGCTTCCACGCCTTTGGGCGCATCTTCAAATACCAGACAATTAGCAGGATCAACCCCTAATGCCTCTGCACACTTTAAATAAGTTTCAGGGTGTGGTTTGCTGATGCTTACATCATCGGCGCTCACAATGGCCCTGAAATATTTACGGATGTTCAGATTGTCTAACACGAAATCAATGTTGAACATAATGGCGGCAGAGCCGATGGCCATTGGAATGTTCATGGCATGTGCCTGTTCCAGAAATTGTTGTAAACCGGGGATCAGTTGCAGGTGTGGCTTGTATTCCTGTTGGTAGCGTTTTTCTTTTTCAATGGAAAGGTGGTCCATTTCTTCGGTGGTAAACCGGTCTTCTCCAAAGATGCGGATCAATAACTCGCTGTTTTTGCCATACATGTGGCTCTTTGTTTCTTCCCAGCCTAAGTTAGCGCCCAGATCATCATTCAAAATATGATACCATGCTTTTAAGTGAAACTGCATATCATCGATCATGGTACCGTTCAAGTCGAACAAAAAAGCCTTATCCATAAGAATCTCCCTGTGCATTTAAATAAAAAAAACACCGCAAAAATAAGGCATCAGCCTCGTTTTGCGGTGTAAAACAACAAAACACTATGTTATATTATCTTTCAGTTGCGCCCAGAACACTCAGTATCAAATAGTAAAACTTACCTGCATTCGGCAGCCTTTGCCGGGTGATGATTCAATTTTAACACGGCCATTAAATAATTCTGCCCGGCTTATAATATTAGTGATGCCGATGCCTTTGCTTTTTTGGTTGGTGTTGAACCCTTTGCCATCATCGGCAATGGTGATCAGCAGCTGCCTGTTCTTTTGAACAATAGCCACCTGCACTTCGGTAGCGCTGGCATATTTAATGGTGTTGTTCAATTGTTCCTGTACAATGCGGAAAATGGTCATTTTCAGTTTGTGATCGAGCAGCGGTTCATCGGGCACAGCAAAGTACAGGGAGATGGTAAATGGCTGCGCCAACCGGATTTTATCAATAAGGTCATTTAAAGAGAATTCCAGTCCCACTGCTTCATTAAATGTTTCAATCATCGATTTTGATAACCGCCTTATTTCTTCAATAGCTTCGCTGATGGTGTTCCGGCTGCGGTTGATCATGTCATCCTGTAATGCGGGTGTGTCTTTTGCGCAGTTGAGGTACAGCCTTGCGGTTGTGAGCATCTGGCTGATGTTGTCGTGCAATTCCCGGCCTAACATGGCCCGTTCTTTTTCCTGTGCGTCTATCACTGCTTTGGCTACTTCCTGTTGCCGCTGAATTTCTTTTTCAACCAGCTGGTTTTGCAGCTGGATCTTTTCCGTTATATCATTGCCCAGGATCAGCCACGCATTCCTGCCTTTATAATTAATGGCATGCGCCCATACTTCAACAAAAATGATGTCTCCGTTCTTTTTAATGTGTTTGCGTAAGATGGAAGGCCGGTTAATACTTTCCACTTTTGGCAGCGCGTATTGCAATTCCTGTTCTTCGGGTGATACAATGGCGTTGCCGTTCATTTGCATAAACTCTTCCCGCGAATAACCATATAACTGCATGGTAGCTTCATTCACTTCCAGGAACTGCATGGTTGCGGCATCGCAAACACCAATGGGGAGGGGGCTTTTATAAAACAGGTTCTTATACAGGTCTTCCGATTCCTTTACTAACTCTTCTGCTTTTTTTCTTTCGGTAATATCCCTGAAGTTTCCAACCAATGCATTGATGCCGGGTCTTTGCAGCATGTTCGATGCCAGTCCCTGTACCCAGCGTTCGTTACCCTGTTTGTCGAACACCTTAAGGTCGATCGTGTACAGCTCATCGGGATGTGCTATCAGGCTTTGCAGCAGATTGCCCATGGTAGGTAAATAATCGGGATGTATAAACGAACATACATGCCGGCCCATGTAATCGGCTTCTTCGTACCCGAACACGGTTTTGCCGGAAGGGGAACCGTAAAAGATATTCCCTTCCTCGTTGGCCATAACGATGATGTCGGTGCTGTTTTCTATAAGTGATCTGAATTTCAATTCACTTTGGCGCAGTCCTTCCTCGGCTTTTTTACGTTCGGTAATATCCCGGGCCGAGCAGGAGAGGGCGATGATCTTATTGTCTTCCCGTACCGGGGTAACCGTAATATCGAAGAAAACCGTTTCCTGTTGAATGGATAACTGGTGGGCAAATCGTTGGGCTGTACCATTAAAGGCTTCCTGGTAGATAGCCGGCCAGGGCAGGTGTTGGGTAGGATCCAGCAGGCCAAGGCAATCGATGACGGCGGAGCCGGGCAAGATCTCTTTACCACACAATTGTTTTACCGTATGGCGAAGGTGTGGATTGCAAACAATGTATTGAAGGCTTTTATCGATGATCCAGGTAAAGCCTTCGGTATTTTCAATTACACCATTCAAAATGGCAGCAGCTGTGGCATTCCGATTAGGGCCAATCGTTGCCTGCATAGTGGTATCGCTATGCGAAACAGATGAGGTTTGCATAAAGTTTGAAGTATTAAAACGTCAATAAAACACATTGTTTCCGTGACAAGTCAGGAAAACAAACCTGGTTTGGAAGGGATTAATTGCTACTAGCCAGAGAGTTGAATGTGTTCTGATGTATTGGTTGGAAAGTCACTGAGCCAAAAAAGAACGTGATCTAAGTGGAAACCCGTTCTGTAAATTTAAAGAAATATCTTAATCAGACTGCATTAACGGTTATAAATCTTATCTATTGCGTTTTTCCTTTGATTCGAAGTCCTATCTATCTTTTTTACGCTAACACAATCTGATATAAATACGATGATTGTTGCCAATGGGTTGTGTATTTTAAAGAAATTGATGCAAAAATGTTTTTGTGATGAAATACCTCCAGTAATTTTGGCGCCATGGAAAGTATGTTGGTGCAGCCGTTGGTTTCAAAAAGAGCGGCCCGGTTATCGATAGGAGCGTTTTTCTTTATTGCAGGTTTATGTTTCGCCAGTTGGGCCTCCCGCATTCCCGATATAAAACAACACCTTCAGTTAAGTGATGGCGGCCTGGGGGCCGTTTTATTTGCCCTGCCCGTTGGGCTGATGGTGTCGCTGCCTTTTTCGGGCTGGCTGGTACATCATTTTGGCAGCCGGAAAATGGTTTTGCTGGCAGCCGTGTTGTATCCGCTTATTTTAGTCAATATTGGCCTGGTTCAACAAACCTGGCAGCTGGTGGTGGCTTTATTTGCTTTCGGACTAATGGGTAACCTGTTCAATATCGCCGTAAATACCCAGGCGGTTAGTCTGGAAGTATTGTATGGCCGTTCCATTATGGCCTCTTTTCATGGTATCTGGAGCCTGGCCGGTTTTACCGGTGCCTCCATTGGAACCCTCATGATCAATTTTCATTTAACTCCCTTCGTTCATTTTTGCATAGTTGCCTGCGCCGCCTTTTTAATGATCGCGCTGTTGTATCGCAACTCCCTACGGCAGGATATCAACGCCGATGACGACCGCCCCTTATTTGCCAAACCCGATGCTACTTTATTAAAACTGGGTCTTATTGCCATGTGTTGTATGGTTTGTGAAGGTGCCATGTTCGACTGGAGCGGTGTATATTTTCAAAAAGTAGTAGCGGTGTCAAAAGGATTGATCCCCCTCGGCTATACCGCCTTTATGTGTACCATGGCCGGCGGACGTTTTGCCGGTGATAAACTGGTTACCCGGCTAGGCACCTTGCGCATGTTGCAGATAAGCGGATTGGTTATTGCCACCGGATTGGCGATTGCTATTGCATTTCCCACACTGGTAACCGCTACCCTGGGTTTTATGCTGGTTGGGATTGGTGTATCTTCTGTAGTACCTCTTGTGTACGGTGTTGCGGGTAAATCTACTGTCTTTTCCCCTGGTGTTGCTTTAGCGGCTGTATCTACTATTGGTTATTTAGGTTTTTTAGCCGGTCCGCCAATGATTGGGTTTATTTCACAAGCAGCCAGTTTAAGAGTTTCGTTTGCTTTGATAGCTGTTTTGGGTTTCACAACGACCATTATTTCTTCGAAGACGAAGTTTTAAGTTAAAAGTTAAAAGTTTAAAGTTGAAAGTATAAAGTTGAAAGTATAAAGTTGAAAGTATAAAGTTGAAAGTATAAAGTTGAAAGTATAAAGTTGAAAGTTCAAAGGTTAAGTGGTTGATTGTTTGGTGTTGAATGGGCGTTTTTATCTTTACGGTTTTTGAACTTTAAACCACTTGTAGTTGCTGCCTGAATAGATTAATAAGCCCAAAAATCATTCGCCTGATTTCATCAGATAATGAATATAGTTCATCAAAAAGTGCCTTATTGATATAGTTTCGATCAAGAATTCGGTGTAGCTGTGATTGGCATTCACATACAGAACCAAGTGAAATGCCAAGGAATTGGATAAATTCCTTATTGCCAACTCGACCAAACCCCTCCGCAATATTATCCATGATTGACCCACTGGAACCGTTGATCTGATCTTTTAATTTGTAGTCTTTTGACAGGTTTGTTGTAATACAGATGGAGTGAATTTTGTCGCAAAGTGTTTTTGCTTTTTGCCAGGCCATAATTTCCTCAAATGTGTTAAACGTAGCCATTATAAAGTTTTTAAAGTGAAGTAATGTTTATAATGCTACTACAAAGCCTGATATATTAAATATAGAACTTATTTAATAGTTGACAAAACAAATTAAATAACAATAATCCCAATCCTTGAACTTTAAACTTTCAACTTAAAACTTTCAACTTAAAACTTTCAACTTAATAATTTAGAAATCTGTTCCCCAATAACCGGTGCTAACGCAACCCCCATCCCACTCATTCTAACAGCACAGAAAACTTGTGGGGAAACTTCTTTTACAATAGGTAGTTTTTCATTACCCATTCCCATGATGCCGCTCCAGCGGTCGGTGATCGTGTAGGTATAACCGGGAAGAATGTATGTGCTGAGGAAATATTCCAGCTCTTGTTGAATGGTATCAGTGATGGAAAGTTCGGTGGTGGCTTCTTCTTCGAAGGCTTTGTTGCGGGCACCGCCTAATAACACACGATTACCTAGGTTGCGGAAATAATAATAACCTGCATCGAAATGAAAGGTGCCTTTGAGTGGTAAATTTTCAATAGGAGAGGTGACCAGTACCTGTCCACGCGCAGGAACAATATCCAACTCAGGTAATAACTGGCGGGCAAATGCATTGGTGCAGATAAGGACTTTGCCGGCTTTGAAATTTACAAACTGATTGGTGTATAGTTCTATATGATCGTTTACTTTTTCAAACCCGGTGATCTCGATCGCATTCAAAACGGTTACGCCCATCGATTGAACGGCCTGTAACAATGCCTGGCAGAGTTTGCCGGAGTGCAGGTAACCTTCCAGTTTGTTTTCTATCAGGTGTTCTACTTCGTGTAAACCGAGGGCATCGATTTTATCATCAGCCTGTTTAAAGGTTCGTTTTTTACCGGTTATTTCGTGTAGTAAAGTGTTTAACCGGTCAGTTTGATACGCCAGGACCGGTATTTTCTCCATGGGTATTTCGGGAAATAATTCATAACCGCCGCACATGTCAAAATCGATGGCCGATTCTTTAAATACCTTGCGGATGCGTTGCAGCCCTTTATAACGCATTTCAACCAGTTGCAGCATGCTGTCTTCCCCAAAGCGTTCGGCATCTTCTGCCAGTTCGGTAACGCTGCCAAAACAGGCAAAGCCGGCATTGCGGGTACTGGCCCCGGTGGGGATGATGCCCCTGTCTATAATAGCTACAGAAAGGGCCGGATCGTTCTTTTTAAGATGCCAGGCGCACCAAAGGCCTACCAGTCCACTGCCCACGATGATCACATCTTTTGGTGCATAAAAACTTTCTTTTTCCCAAACTGATATTTGCATTTTTATAATTTTACGGCTTAATCTTGCAAAAATTAATCAGCAAACAATTGATGATGAAAAGAATTATCCAATTATTATCCTGTGTATTACTGCTTTCCGTATTCACTGGATGCGAAAGTACGCAGCAGATCATTAAAACCATTGAACAGAATTATCCGGCAGCTGCGGGTACCGGTACCGGAACCGGGTTGAGCACTGCTGATATTGTAGCCGGCTTAAAACAAGCCCTGGAAGTAGGCGCCCAGAATTCTGGCAATCAGCTTTCTGCCCTCGATGGGTTCTTTAAAAATGCCGCTATTAAGATTTTGTTACCCGAGGAAGCTCAAAAGGTAGAAAAGACCTTGCGCGACCTGGGAATGGGCAGCCTGGTTGATAAAGCAGTTTTATCACTGAACCGGGCCGCTGAGGATGCTACCAAATCTGCCGCGCCTATATTTGTTGATGCCATCAAAAGCATGACCATTTCGGATGCGCTGGGTATATTAAAAGGCGGGGATATGGCCGCTACCAATTTCCTGAAGACAAAAACAACTTCATCCCTGACTTCAGCCTTTAAGCCTGTTATTCAATCGTCGCTTGATAAAGTAAGCGCCACCAAGTACTGGGGTGATGTATTTACTACCTATAATAAGTTTGCCACCAATAAGATCAATCCGGATTTAAGTGGTTTTGTAACTGATAAGGCCATCACCGGTATCTTTTACCAGGTTGGACTGGAAGAACAAAAGATCCGCAAAGATCCTGTTTCGCGCGTAACTGATCTGTTGAAGAAGGTATTCGGAAGCAAGGAAGCACAAGGTTCATAGTTGAAAGTTGAAAGTTGAAAGTTTAAAGTTGAAAGTTTGTCGCTACGACGATAAAGAAAAAGGGGCACCTGAATTCAGATGCCCCTTTTTTATTGTAAAGCTTTCTTATTAGATGTGGATCGCTTCGCCATAAGCTACTTCAACAGCTTCCTTGATGTTCTCACTCATGGTTGGGTGAGGGTGGATGGCATCCAGTACTTCATGGTAAGTTGTTTCCAGCTTGCGGGCAACTACGGTTTCGGCAATCATTTCGGTAACGTTGTAACCGATCATGTGTGTACCGAGCCATTCGCCGTATTTAGCATCGAAGATCACTTTTATGAAACCTTCGTTATGTCCGGCAGCAGTAGCTTTACCGGCAGCGCTTAACGGGAATTTACCTACTTTAATTTCATAACCGGCATCTTTAGCCTGTTTTTCGGTCATACCAACTGAAGCAACTTCAGGTGTGCAATAAGTACAGCCTGGTACGTTGCCGTAATCCAGTGCTTCGGGTTGGTGGTTGTATTTCTTTTCACCGTAGGCAATGTTTTCAACGCAAATGATACCTTCTTTAGAAGCTACGTGCGCCAATGCCTGACCAGGAACGCAGTCACCGATAGCGTAAATGCCTGGTACGTTGGTTTTGTAATATTTGTCTACAGCAATTTTGCCTTTCTCAGTTTTTACACCGAGTTCTTCCAGACCAATACCTTCGATGTTGGCAGCAACCCCTACAGCGCTCAGTACTACATCGGCTTCGAGGACAACTTCACCATCTTTGGTTTTTACTTTGGCTTTAACACCATTTCCGCTGGTATCTACGCTGGTAACTTCAGAGCTGGTCATGATCTCGATGCCATTCTTCTTGAAGTTCTTTGCCAGTTCTTTTGAAATTTCTTCGTCTTCAACAGGAACGATGCGGTCCATGAATTCAACGATGGTAACTTTAGTACCCAGGGCAGCGTAGAAGTAACCAAATTCAACCCCAATGGCACCACTACCTACCACGATCATGCTTTTAGGTTGCGTAGGCAACACCATAGCTTCGCGATAACCAATGATCTTTTTGCCATCTATTTTCAGGCTGGGCAGTTCGCGGCTGCGACCACCGGTTGCCAGAATGATATTTTTTGCTTCAACGATCTGTGATTTGCCATCAGCGCCTTTTACTTCAATTTGACCTTTGGCTTTCAGTTTTCCGAAGCCCATGATCACGTCGATCTTGTTCTTCTTCATCAGGAACTGAACACCTTTGCTCATTTTGTCGGCTACACCGCGGCTGCGTTTGATTACTGCCGAAAAATCAGCGGTTCCAGTGGCTTCAATACCATAATCTTTAGAGTGCTTAATGTATTCAAAAACCTGGGCGCTTTTCAGCAGGGCTTTGGTGGGAATACAGCCCCAGTTCAAACAAATACCACCCAAACTTTCCTTTTCAATGATTGCGGTTTTGAATCCCAGTTGAGATGCCCGGATAGCTGCCACATATCCGCCGGGGCCGCTTCCGAGAACTACTACGTCGTATGCCATTTCGATTTACGATTTTAGATTTTACGATTTCTGATTCTTCCGGCAGTATTCTATTACTGTCTATTACTGACTTACTTCGTCTTTTTTCGAATAAAGACCTGCGAAGCTACTCGAAAATGAGAAAAGAGCAAAAAAAAGGGACTGCCACTGTGCCGGAGCTTTTGCAATAATTTTTATTGTGTTATGTATTCCTTTTTTTTACACAAGTCACAAAAAAATAGTTAATAACCAATTAAATGGCTCAAACAGGTTGGTTCAATTTACTATCTTCAATTAACAACGACTGCTATGAAAAAGTTTATTCGCGTAATTGTGACCCTTATTCTGGTGATAATTGTGGCCTTCAGCGCCTATGCAGTTATCTCAGGCCGCATCTACCTGTTTGAAGCGGTATGGTACAATTTTGCCGATATCGACGATTATAAAAAATTCACCAATAACCCGGTGGTAACAGGCGAACCGCAGCCCTGGGACCTTTCTGCCAACTACAATAAAAACCCGTTGCCGGCCTCGCTGAAGAAAATGCTGGAAGACCTGGAAACCGTGGCGGTACTGGCCATAAAGAACGATTCCATTCTGTATGAGTTTTACTGGGACGGCTACAGCGATTCTTCCCTGTCGGGCTCCTTTTCCATGGCCAAAAGTATTACCAGCCTGCTGATAGGCGCTGCCATCAAAGAAGGCAAAATACAGTCCCTGGAAGAACCGGCAGGTGATTTTCTGCCCGAATTCAGGACCGGCGAAAAGGCCCGGGTCCGCATTGTTGACCTGCTTACCATGAGCAGCGGCAGCAATTGGGACGAATCTTACGCCAACCCTTTTTCAGTAACCACCGAATTATATTACGGACATGATGCCTATAAAACAGCAACCGGGGTTGGTATCATTCATCCACCAGGGACGCTGCATTATTACAAATCGGGCGATACCCAGTTATTAGGCCTGATATTGGAAAAAGCCACCGGCAAATCGCTCAGCGCCTATGCTTCTGAAAAGTTATGGCAGCCATTGGGGGCCGAACACGCCGCCTTATGGAGCACCGATCAGGTGGGCGGGAACGAAAAAGCCTACTGCTGCTTTAACTCCAATGCCCGCGATTTTGCCCGGCTGGGCCAGCTGATGCTGGACAGCGGCCGCTGGAAGGGCAATGAGATCATTCCCATGGATTATTACCTCAATTCTATAAAACCCTGCAATATTCCCGATGACAGCGGACTGCGTTGTACCTACTATGGCTACCAGTGGTGGATCATTCCCAGCAAACCCCAGATCTTTTATGCCCGCGGTATCTTAGGGCAATATGTCATCGTTATTCCTTCCACAAAAACAGTCATTGTGCGGCTTGGGAAAAAACGGGCAAATGAGCGTATAGACAATGCCCCTGCGGAGGTTGACGCGCTTATCCGGTGGGGACTACTGTTTTAAGTTTTAAGTTGAAAGTTTTAAGTTGAAAGTTTAAAGTTTAAAGTTGAAAGTTTAAGGTTTTAAGTGCCCGCTTAGGGATTGATCTTTAAACTTTGACCTTAAAACTTTGAACTAAATACTACCTTTGCCGCTCAAATTTTTTTATGAAACTGGATTTACTGGCCATTGGCGTTCATCCTGATGATGTGGAGCTAAGCTGTTCAGGCACACTGATCAATGAAATAAAGCGGGGCAAGAAAGGCGGGATCATCGATCTTACCCAGGGTGAGCTTGGAACAAGAGGTACCATTGAAACCCGTTATGCGGAAGCTGCCAAAGCTGCTGAGATCATGGGAGTGGAGGTGCGCGTTAACCTGAAAATGCGGGATGGTTTTTTCCGCAATGATGAAGAACATCAATTGAAGCTGATACAGGCCATCAGGACCTATCAGCCCGAAGTAGTGCTGGCAAATGCCCTGGACGACCGGCACCCCGATCATGGCCGTGCCGGCCAGCTGATCGCTACTTCCTGTTTTTTGGCCGGACTGGCGAAAATTGAAACCAAAGACGAAAGTGGTAAACCACAACCGCGCTGGCGCCCCAAATATGTATTGCACTATTTGCAGGACTGGTACCATGAACCCGATCTGCTGGTAGATATTACCGATGTATTTGATCAGCGTATGGAGGCCATTCTGGCCTATAGGACCCAGTTTTTCAATGATGTAGATGGGCACGAAGGGCCACAAACCTATATTTCTTCCCCCGATTTTCTGGACAGTGTAACCGGCCGCGCCCGGATGATGGGTAAACGCATTGGGGTGAAATACGCCGAAGGGTTTGTCAGTGAGAAGAAGATCGGCATCAGCAGTCTGGATGCCCTGTTACAGGTAGAAACCTAGTGGCCCTCCTATGCCCTTCGGCTGCCATAGCCCTGGCGACGGCAGCAAGGCTTCGGCGGGCAACGTTGGAAAAGTTAACAAGTTGATAAGATACCGATTCAACAAATCAGGCGGTTCCTTGTTATTATGCAGACAAAGAATTAAGAACTAAAACAAAGAACATAGAACAAGAAATGACAAAAGTAAAAATAGGCCTGGTGCAAATGAGCTGCACCAACGAAAAACAAGCTAACCTGCAAAAAGCAATTGAAAAAATACGTGAGGCGGCAGCCAAAGGTGCTCAGATCGTTTGTTTGCAGGAGTTATTTACTTCGCCGTACTTCTGCGATGTGGAAGATTACGACAACTTTAAACTGGCAGAGCCTATTCCTGGTCCTTCAACCGAAGCATTGGGTAAAGTAGCCGCGGAAACGGGCGTGGTTGTCATTGCTTCTTTGTTTGAAAAAAGAGCACAAGGCCTTTATCACAATACAACGGCGGTACTGGATGCCGATGGCACTTACCTGGGCAAGTACCGCAAAATGCATATCCCCGATGATCCGGCGTATTACGAGAAATTCTATTTCACACCCGGCGATTTGGGCTATAAAGTATTCAAAACAAAATTTGCCACCATTGGCGTGCTGATCTGCTGGGACCAGTGGTATCCTGAAGCTGCCCGCATTACTTCACTGATGGGCGCTGAGATCCTGTTTTACCCCACTGCTATCGGCTGGGCTACTTCGCAGGACGATGCTACCAATGTAGAGCAATACAATGCCTGGCAAACCATTCAACGCAGCCATTCCGTGGCAAACGGCGTACACGTAGTAAGTGTAAACCGCGTTGGACTGGAACAAAACGGCGCTATGAAATTCTGGGGTGGTTCATTTGTGAGCAATCCGTTTGGAACTGTTTTATACGAGGCTTCTCACGATAAAGAAGAAGTGCATGTGATAGAATTGAATACCGAGTTGAGCGATCGCTACCGCACACACTGGCCGTTTATGCGCGACCGCAGAATCGACTCTTACCAGCCAATTACGAAAAGATATATAGACGACGAAGCATAATTGGCTTATAAGCATAGGCAAACTGAAGTGCAGTTTCAGGTTACAAGTTACAGGTTGCAGGGAAATCCATAGCAGTAAAGCCCTGAAACCTGAAACTTGCAACTGCAGTTTATCACCACGAATAAAGCAATTAAGAACAAAGGCTAATGAATACACCCAAAGAACTCGGTTATTATTTCCCCGCTGAATTTGCACCACATACAGCTACCTGGCTGAGCTGGCCGCATAAGGAAGCATCATGGCCCGGCAAAATTGAAACGATCTATCCTTTCTACAGTCAGTTTATAAAAGAAGTGGCGAAAGGCGAGGAAGTATGCATCAATGTAGTAGACGATGCCATGAAAGCCTTTGCTATTAAATGCCTCACCGAAGCAGGCGCCGATTTGGGTAAGATCAAATTCTTTATTCACCCAACCAACGATGCATGGTGCCGCGATCACGGTCCGGCGTTTTTAATAAACCCTACTGCGGATATCAAAAAAGTGATCGTTGACTGGGGATATAATGCCTGGGGTAATAAATATCCGCCCTTCGATCTGGATGATGTAATTCCAACTTTAATAGGCAAGCACTATAACATTCCCGTTTACCATCCTGGTATTGTAATGGAGGGTGGTTCGGTTGAATTTAATGGACAGGGTACCTTGCTGACCTCAACAGCCTGTTTGTTGAATCCTAACCGTAACCCGCATTTGAACCAGCAGCAGATAGAAGAATACCTGTATAACTATTATGGTGTTGAACAGGTATTGTGGGTTGATGAAGGTATTGTGGGCGATGATACCGATGGCCATATCGATGATACCGTTCGGTTTGTAAATGCCAATACCGTATTAACGGTGGTAGAAGAAAACAAACAGGATGAGAACTACGAATTGCTGCAACACAACCTGCGTCAGTTAAAACAAATGCGGTTGTTTAATGGCCAGCAATTGAATGTGATAGAGTTGCCTATGCCCGATGCTATCGAATATGAAGGGCAGCGCTTACCAGCCTCTTATGCCAATTTTTATATTGCCAATTCGGCGGTAATAGTTCCTACCTACCGCAGCGCCAATGATGATAAAGCATTACAAATTATTCAGCAAAGTTTCCCCGATCGTAAAGTGATCGGGATCGATTCCACAGATATTATCTGGGGACTGGGGAGTTTCCACTGTTTAAGTCAGCAGGAGCCGGCTGTTTAATACTGTCGATAAAGAATTATTCCCTTGAGAAAGGATTGTTTTCTCAGGGGAATTTTTATTTAAAAAAGGGGCCAGCCATTGGCCAGCCCCGCATTAACCGTCCCTTATAGAATATTTTCGAGGTATTTGTATCCGGTACCTGTATTGAGTAGTAAGATCTTTTCAGCGCGTTGCACGGTGCCTTCCTGCACCAGTTGTAACAGTCCTTTCCACAGTGCGCCGCCTTCCGGTGCAATGATCAATCCTTCTTTATAGGCAATTTCTTTTACTGCAGCTACCATATCATCATCACTTACTGCAACCGGTTGTCCTTTCGATTCGCGCAGTGCTTTCAATATCATGTCTTCTGCAAATGGATTTGGTACTGCCAGTCCGTTAGCCAGTGAAGGTTGGCCTATGTAATTCTTGGCGTTGGGTTGTAAGCCTTTCCAGGTTTGCATCACGGGCTGACAATTCTCTGCCTGTATTGCATACAGACGGGGGAGTTTTTCACCGATCCAGCCCATTTGTTGCATTTCTTTAAAGGCCTTCCACATGCCAATTAAACCGGTACCGCCGCCAGTGGGGTAGAGGATCACGTCGGGTAATGTCCAGCCAAATTGTTCGGCTATTTCATACCCCATGGTCTTCTTGCCTTCGAGGCGGTAAGGTTCTTTCATGGTTGAAATATCGAAGCAATTGATGGAATCTTTCAACTGTGCTACTTTCTTTGCACAATCGCTGATGAGCCCGTCAACCAGTATCAGCTCTGCGCCATATAATTCACATTCATCTTTAAACACCTGGGGCGTATGACGCGGCATTACCACAATGGCTTTTATATCTGCCTTGGCGCAATAAGCGGCTAATGCACCTCCTGCATTGCCAGCGGTTGGGATAATACAGGTTTGAAAACCGAATTCTTTTGCTTTACTAACGGCTGCGCTTAATCCTCTTGCTTTAAAAGAACCGGTTGGGTTTTTTGATTCGTCTTTCAAAAAAAGGTTAGGCAATTCGTAAGCCGATTGTAACCGTTTTAATTCAAGAATGGGGGTCATGCCTTCGCCCAGGCTCACGATATTCTCTTCTTCAAAAACAGGCAACACTTCTTTATATCGCCACATGGTGGCTTCCCGGTTATACAGCACCGTTCTTTCCGGTACTTCAGCTAAATTGTATTGTGCTACCAGGGGTTTGTTGCAGCAGGGTGAAAAGGTTTGCGGCTCAAAGGCACTGTATGTTTGTCCGCATTGCGAACAGGCCAGTTGTGTTAAGGAAGTAAGTGTGTGTACTGTTTTCATTGCAAATGTCAAATGGATGACGATGTAAAAGTAATGACCACTTGCAAGTGAAACGATACCGATTGCTTATATGCTATAACTTTTTGTTATAATGGCTGGTGGCAAGTTTTATAAAGAGTTGATTGATACGGTCTGTTTCAGAGCCACGGCGTTGCATAAAATAAAAGGAACGATGGATGGTTAAACCCGGGATGGTTAACCGAACCAGTTCGCCGTTTTTCAGTTGCCGGGCTACTGACCGCAATGGTAAAAAGCCCAGACAGGTATCGTCGAGCAGAAAATTCTTCAGCGCTTCGGTGCCACCTAAAACAATTTTGTGTTGCAGGTCGGCAATGCTGAGTTTGCATTTTTGTAATGCTTCTGTTACGGCCAGCAAGGTGCCTGATCCTCTTTCGCGGAGGGCCACCGGTATGGTCTTTAATTCCTCTGGCGAGATGTTTTTCTTTTTTACCAGGCTGCTTTTGGCACTGCAAACCGGTATTACCTCATCTGTTAAAAAGAACTGATATTTTACTGAGGTAATGGTGTTGCGGCCTTCGGTAATGGCCAGGTCAATTTCATGATCGAGCAGCGCCTTTAATATGTTTTCGGAGTTGCGGTTCACCAGCTTCAGATCGATATTGGGATATTGCTGGTGAAAGGCAGAAAAAACCGGGGGGATCACGTACAGGGAAATAGTGGTGCTGGTGCCCAGCGTAAACGATCCTTTTGCCAGTTGCAGGTCTTTTTGAATACTCATGTCGAACTCGAGCTGGCGTTGCAATTCGCGGCCTTTTACTACATATTCAAGCAGAATTTTTCCTTCACTGGTAAGAGATACGGTATTGCCTTTGCGTTCGAACAGACTTATTTTATAATGTTTTTCGAGCGACTGGATGTGTTTGGTAATAGCGGGCTGGCTGATGTACAGGATATCGGCAGCTTTGGAAAAGCTGAGGTGGGTGGCTACTTCGAAAAAAACTTCATGACTGTAACTTAGCATGGTTCTTAGTTCTGAGTTCTTAGATTTGGGTTGCGAAGGAGGGCCTGCCTTTAGAAAAAAAGGCGCAACCTTTCGGCTACGCCTGTTATCAATACGTTATATCCCCGCTTATTCATGAATAGCAACAATGGGAACGTGGCTGTGATAGGCCAGTCTTTTGGTGTGGCTGGTTTTGAAGAGGCTGGGAACAAATGACCGGTCTTTTGGCACAATCAGGATCAGATCGATGTTTTTATCATCTACATACTGGCTGATGGCGTCGAAGAAATCATACTGCCTGATGAAAGAGAACTCAGGTTTATAATCCTTGAACATCACTTCCAGTTTTTTTCTTTCTGCCTTGTATTCATCGGTCAGTTCTACATAGTGTTCACTGTCTACATTCACAATATGCAGGGCTGGTTTAAACAGGTCGAGCGTGGCTTTCAGCGGTGCTACCGGAATGCTGGTTTCCACCTCTTTAAAGTCGCTGGCCAGTACTACATTTTTGATAGTGCGGTATTTTGCATCCGGTGGAATGATCAAAACCGGGCAGGCACTTTCTTTGGCCATATCGAGGGTATTGCTGCCCATAAAGATCTGTTCGAGCCGGGTAGCGCCGGTAATACCCATCACTACGATGTCGATGGCCTGATAACGTACGTAACGCGTTAAGGTCTCCACCAGGGATGAACCTTTTTCCATCGCAAACTCAATGGGTGCCTGAGGTACTACTGCCAGTAATTCGTCTTTCAATTGGCTAAGGGCCTGCGTTAAAATAACCCGGCGGTCATCATCGTCCTCGGTAAGCGGAGAACCGTCTGATCCACCTGTAATCTTATCTGACACATGAATTAATATAATCTTGGCATTTTGAATGTCTGCGGCCATTTGCGCAGCAAACAAAGCTGCGTTCTTTGATGTGTCGGAGAAGTCAGTAGGAACAAGCAATTTCTTCATGTGTTTTGATTGTTTTTGGGAAGTTACAAATTAATGATCATTCCATGAAGAGGATCAATCGTTTGCGTTAATTTTCTGCTATCTGAGCGGTGAAATTCCCTTAATTTTAAACTCGTCACCACAATTAAATGCCTAAAATGAAATCACTCAGCCTGTTATTTGCCAGTTTCTGGATGGTTGCTGCTGCCGTATCCCAAACCACTTCAGACATTTCCATCATTCCACAGCCGGTTTCCCTTGAAAAAAAGACCGCCCGTTTTGTGCTTACCAATCAAACTAAAATAGTGGCCGATGCTAAAAATGCCGATTTGCAACGGATTGCCGGGTATTTTTCAAGCCAGGTAAAAACAGCCACTGGTTTTACCATGGCCACGGCTCCCCAAACGGTTAAAACCAATGTGATCAGTTTTACATTGAACCGCACTGCTGATAAAACCTTAGGAAAAGAAGGATATTCCATAGATGTAACAGCTGCCGGTGTGCAGGTTGCTGCCAATGACCCTGCCGGTTTGTTTTATGCCGTGCAAACCCTGGTGCAATTACTACCCAAAGAAATTGAAAGTAAATCGGTGGTAAAGAAAACCAGCTGGGTTATTCCCGGTGTACACATTACCGATTACCCCCGTTTTGCCTGGCGGGGTTTGATGTTTGATGTAGCCCGTCACTTCTTCACCAAAGAACAGGTAAAAGAGTTCATCGATGATATGGTGAAGTATAAATATAACTTATTACACTTACACCTGACCGATGACCAGGGCTGGCGTATTGAAATAAAATCGCTGCCTAAATTAACCGAAGTAGGCGCCTGGCGGGTAGAGAGGACCGGTACCTTCGGCACTTTAACGCCACCCGCCGAAAATGAGCCGCGTACCTATGGCGGTTTTTATACGCAGGATGATATAAAAGAACTGATAAAATATGCGGCCGACCGTTTTGTGAACATTATGCCCGAAATAGATGTGCCCGGTCACAGCATGGCTATGGTAGCCAGTTATCCTGAACTTTCCTGCACACCCGGTTCTTACCACGTTAGTGCAGGCGAAAAATTCATGCAATGGACCGATACCGGTTTTTATGCCCTGGTTGATAATACCCTGTGCCCTGCCAATGACAAAGTATATGAAGCGCTGGATAAAGTGTTTACGGAAGTTGCGCAGCTATTCCCCTTTGAATACATCCATATGGGGGGTGATGAGTGCGCGAAGAATTTCTGGGAGAAAAGCGATGCCATCAAACAACTGATGCAAAAGGAAAACCTGAAGGACATGCATGAGGTGCAAAGCTATTTTGTAAAAAGAGTGGAAAAGATCATCGAGTCGAAAGGGAAAAAACTGCTTGGCTGGGATGAGATCCTGGAAGGTGGTCTGGCACCTAATGCGGCCGTTATGAGCTGGCGCGGGTCGAAGGGTGGGGCAGAAGCGGCTAAAATGCAGCATGAGGTGGTTATGAGCCCTAATAACAACGTATACATTGACCTGATGCAGGGCGACGGTGCTATTGAGCCGCCGGTGTATAAAACGGTGCTGTTGAAAAGCAGCTACCAGTTTGAACCCATCCCTGAGGGGGCAGATCCCAAATACATCAAGGGCGGACAGGCAAACCTGTGGACAGAACAGATCTATAACATGCGTCATGCGCAGTATATGACCTGGCCCAGGGCTTTTGCCGTGGCCGAGAGTGTTTGGTCGCCTAAGGAGAAAAAGGACTGGAATGACTTTATACGCCGGGTAGAAGCTCATTTCGGTCGTTTCGATGTAGCCGGGATCAAATATGCGCCCAGTATGTACGATCCTGTTTTTGATGTGAACAAGGAAGGAGATCAGCTGAAAGTGGAGCTGAACCCGCAAATAGAAGGACTGGACCTCTACTACAGTTTTGATAATTCATTCCCCGATCGCTTTTATCCCAAATACACGCAGCCGGTATTGGTACCTAAAGATGCGGTTACCATACGGGTGATTTCGTACAGGGGTAAGGAGCCTATCGGCAGAATGATCACCATGCCGGTAGCGACCTTGAAAGCGAGAGCTGACAGGAAGAAATAAATAGGTAAAATGTACAAATAAAGGGCGTGCCACGGTTCCAAACCGTGGCACGCCCTTTAAAATAAAATAGGAACGCCGGCCGTACTTTTGTTTAATCCTTCACGTGTACATGGGCGTTCCCCTGGCAAGAGACTTTTTATACTGGAATCGTATTTTTCACATTCAATATTTAACGTTCGGGCTTTTAAAACTAATGGCAAAATATTTTTTGTTGTAATATCTAAGCCGGTGATTTTGCAGCCACTCCATAAAGGCATCTACGCTGTAACTTATGAAAAAATTGCACAGCATTGCCCGCACACTTCGATGTTTTCATACACATTATTGAATCTTTAACACTCTTACTAAACTGTAGGCGCAACGGATTTATTGCGTGCGCTGTCAATTAAAATAGATCATCGACCCTGTATAACAAGGTGATGATTAACCGCTAAGCATGCGAAGTGCTTTCTGCGTTTGTTCTGTACATAGTTTAGGGTTAAATCAATCATTATGTGGTCTTCTCCCGGTTCCAGCCCAGGGAGGAGACCTTTTTGTGGAAATTATGTCGCAGGAATGGGGATTGGCCGTTCCTTAACAGGGTTTTTACGATTGGAAGAGGGTTAGGCATAATTGATGTAGGAAGGGCAGAAGGCAGAGGGCCGAAAGCCTCGACGCGGCGGTGCCTTTCAACTTTCAACTTAAAACTTTGAACTAATTAAAATAGGTAAGTTAAGGGGTATTATCATCACAAAAGGCTCTTCCGTCTGTTCGGGAGGGCCTTCTTTTTGGTAACCACCTGAATGCAATATGCGTTCAGGACATCCCAAAACCTAAGACAGACTTAACCCGGACCTAACAGGGAGAAAATCCCTTCCTGGTCCCTGTCAGGTCCCTGTCAGGTCCCTGTTAGGTCCTTGTTAGGTCCCTGTTATTTGATTCAGGAATTCTGGGCTGAGGGAAGGCAGGGGCAGGTCAAAGAAAAAAATACCTAAAAATTATGGGGCGGTTTTTTTCCACAAATAAAAAAGCGCTCCGCGGAAAACGGAACGCTTTTTATTGAGGTATAACCTGTTTATATCGTTGATCTGATATGTATTACAGACCCATTTTCTTTTTCAGGTTGGTGTCGATGGCATCCAGGAATTCTTCAGTATACAGGAAGTCTTTTCCGTGTTCTACTTTATTTCCATGAATACAAACGGCCAAATCTTTAGTCATTTTACCACTTTCAACTGTTTCTATACAAGTAGACTCTAATGTGTTGCAGAAGTCGATAAGAGCCTGGTTGCCGTCCAGTTTACCGCGGAAGGCCAAACCTCTTGTCCATGCGAAGATGGAAGCGATAGGGTTGGTGCTGGTTGGTTTTCCTTTCTGGTGGTCGCGATAGTGGCGTGTTACGGTGCCATGGGCAGCTTCGGCTTCCATGGTTTTGCCGTCGGGGGTAATTAAAACAGACGTCATTAAGCCCAGAGAACCAAAGCCTTGTGCAACTGTGTCGCTTTGAACATCGCCATCGTAGTTCTTACAAGCCCAAACAAAATTGCCATTCCATTTCAGGGCGCTGGCAACCATGTCATCGATCAGGCGGTGCTCATAAACGATACCGGCTGCGTCGAAGGCTGTTTTGAACTCGTTGTTGAAGATCTCTTCGAAAATATCCTTGAAACGACCATCGTATTTTTTCAGGATAGTATTTTTGGTGCTCAGGTACAAAGGCCATTTTTTTGCGAGGGCCATGTTGAAGCAGCTACGGGCGAAACCTTTGATGCTTTCGTCGGTATTGTACATGGTCATGGCAACACCATCACCTTTAAAGTTATATACTTCAAAAGTTTGTGGTTCGCCACCACCTTCGGGTGTAAAGGTCATGGTCAATTTGCCTTTTCCTTTGATAACAGTATCGGTAGCGCGGTATTGATCACCAAAAGCGTGACGGCCAACGATGATGGGAGCAGTCCAGTTGGTAACCAGGCGAGGGATATTGTTGATTACGATGGGCTCACGGAAAACTGTACCGTCCAGGATGTTACGGATGGTACCATTGGGGCTCTTCCACATTTGTTTCAGGGAGAATTCCTTTACTCGGGCCTCGTCGGGGGTGATTGTAGCACATTTGATTCCTACACCATACTGTTTGATAGCATTGGCGGCATCAATAGTAACCTGGTCGTTGGTTTGGTCGCGGTATTCAACACCCAGGTCGAAGTATTTAATATCGACGTTAACGTAGGGAAGGATGAGTTTGTCCTTGATGAACTTCCAGATAATGCGTGTCATTTCATCGCCATCCAGTTCTACAACAGGATTCTGTACATTGATTTTTTGTGCCATAGATGCTTTTTTTTTGCCTTCAAATAAGGGTGCAAACCTACAGCAGAATGGCCAAATGTGCAAAAGGCTTTTTAGCTTCCAAACAGCGTACAGGTATGATGTTTTTTCACCAACCCGTACATGGTTGTACTTATAAAAATGAGGCTCCCGGTTAAACCAAAGTAATAATTGTTGATAAATTCTAACTTGCAATATGGTTGCTATATTACAGAAGTATATAGACCAGTTTATCGATCTTCCGGCGGAAGAACTGGAGGCTCTTATCAATTCGATTGAAGTAAGACAGGTTGATAAAAAAGTTCGGCTAACAGATATAGGAGATTCTGAAAAGTATTTGTACTTCGTGATTAAGGGGTTAGCCCGAAAATTTTTCCTAAAAGGCAAAGAAGAGATAATAACCCAGATAGCCAAAGAAGGAGAGTTGATCTCTTCTTCCGTATCTTATTTTTCCGGAATGCCCAGTACCTACGTGATAGAAACCGTAGAACCTACCACCTTTTACTCCCTTGCTCACGACAGAGCTGAACAACTATACAGCCGTTACCCCAAGTTGGAACGGTTGAGCCGGTTGATCATAACCGAGTTGTTTTTGCAAAAAGAAGTATGGGAACTGGAACGCATCCGGTATAGCACAAAAGAGCGATTTTTGCGTTTTATGAACGATAATCCGGAGTTGTTTCAACGGGTGCCGCAGAAATACCTGGCATCTTACCTGAATATAAAACCGGAAACTTTCAGCCGGCTCAAGCATTTGTTGAGAAGTAAAAAATCAGATGCACCTTATCTTAAATGATGAATTGTTATGGGGGATAAAAATATTGTTGCCAGGGACGTTTTTGAACACCTTCTGGTAAGCCTGCAGCGGTTTTCCACTATCAGCCGCGAAGGGATGGAACAATTGATACCTTACCTGGAGATCCGCCAATTTGAGAAAAAGAAGAAACTCGTGAACCTGGGCGAAATGGAGGATTACATGAATGTGGTTGTGAAAGGCCTCGCTCGCAAATATGTACCTTCTTCCATCAGGGGTGAAGTAACCCTGCAATTGGCTACCGAAGGGCATTTTATTCAATCTGAAATATCTTTTCACCACCGTGTTCCGTCTGATGTGATCATTCAGACGCTGGAGCCTACCGTGCTGGTATCTATCCGGCACGACCGCATGAATGAGGCCCTGGATAAAATTCCCGAAGCGGAAGAGCTGGGCCGCGTCATCATTATGCAAATGTTCATTAAAAAAGATGCCCGTTATTTCGATCAGCTAAACACGTCTACCCGCGATCGTTTCCTTCAATATATGAACAATCACCCGCATATGTTGCAGCGGGTACCGCAAAAGATCTTAGCGTCTTACCTTAATATAAAACCAGAGACTTTTAGCAGGTTGAAGCATCTGCTGTTACAGAAGAAATAGTTTATCGTTTTAAGTTCAAAGTTGAAAGGCGCTCTTACAACTTTAAACTTAAAACGATAAACTTTGAACTGTCTTATAAATTAACAACCAGAATAGGTATTTTCAACTCATGCCTCACAGAGTTGATGGTTTCCCCATACAACCAGTCTTTCAACCCGCTGTGTCTGTGCGCACCGATCACCAGCATATCGGCGTGGGCTTCGTTTATGATGCGGATGATTTCCCCGGCGCGGTTGCGAAATCCTAAATGACTGGTAGCGGTTAAACCCTGCTCGTGTAATTGTTGTACATACAATTGTAAACGGGCCTCGTCGTTTTGCGTTTCATAATCATCGCTTTCTTTGCCCAGCAACCGGGCGGAGGCGCTTTCCACTATATGGATCAACAGGTATTCTGCATTGCCCTGACCCTGCCCAATAGCATGCGCCAGTAAGGTGTTGTCGTGTTTGCCAAAATCGAGTGCCACCGCTATCTTTTTATAGGCAGGAATGGCGAGTTGTTGTAAACCTTCCATATGCGGGTGCATGGTAATGGAAGTTTCCCTGGCCCTTTTATTTATGAGCGGATGAAAAATTATATACAGCAACAAACCCACAAATGCGGCACCACCGGCAATGATCAGGATCTTCCAGATGATATTGCCCGAGTGGGCAAATACATCACCGGCTTCATTCAACACCATACGGATGTTCAGGTAAACGAGGATGGCGGTCACTATCCAGGCTACGAACTGCACATAGGGCTTAATGGCAAATTCACCCATGGTTTTTTTGTCGCTTACAAAATGGATCAGTGGAATAATGGCAAACCCTAATTGCATACTTAAGATCACCTGGCTCAATACCAGCAGGCTGTCTACCTCATGTTCACCGGAAATGGCAATTACCAGTATAGCAGGGATAATAGCCAGCAACCGGGTAAGCAGCCGGCGCATCCAGGGATTGATGCGAAGACGCAGGTAACCTTCCATTACTATTTGTCCGGCGAGGGTGCCGGTAACCGTAGAGCTTTGTCCGGCCGCGATAAGCGCCAGGGCAAATAAGATCGGCGCTAACTTATTACCGAGCAGCCGGTCGAGCAAACGGTGTGCATCTTTTATTTCTGCCACAGTGGTTAACCCGCTTTCAAAAAATACTTTGGCTGCCAGGATCAAAATGGCGGCATTTACCAGGAAGGCGAGGTTTAACGCTATGGTTGAATCGATAAAGTTGAATTTTAATGCCTGTTTAATGCCTTCGCGCGACCTGGTGATCTTACGGGTTTGTACCAGGGCAGAGTGCAGGTATAAATTATGTGGCATTACCGTGGCGCCGATGATCCCAATAGCGATATACAGGGCATTGGCATTGGGAAAACGGGGAATAAAACCGGTAGCTACCGCAGCAGGGGAGGGGCTGGCAATGATGATCTCGGTAAGGAAGGATAAGCCGATGATGGCGATAAGCCCAATGATAAAGGCTTCCATTTTTCGGATGCCCAGTTGTTGCAATAGCAAGAGCAGAATGGTATCGAGCACGGTGATGGCCACGCCCCAGATCAATGGCAAACCGGTTAATAGTTGTATACCGATGGCCATCCCCAGCACTTCGGCCAGGTCGCAGGCGGCAATGGCAATTTCTGCCAGTACGTATAACGTGAAGTTTACGGGGCGGGAATATGCTTCGCGGTTAGCCTGAGCCAGGTCGCGCCCACGCACAATACCCAGTCGGGCGGAGAGGCCCTGCAGCAACAAGGCCATGAGGTTACTCATTAATAAAACCCATAAGAGCGAGTAGCCGAACTGGCTACCGCCGGCAAGGTCGGTTGCCCAGTTGCCGGGGTCCATATAACCTACACTTACGAGATAAGCAGGGCCGAAAAATGCAAATGCTCTTTTCCAGCCAATTTTTTTCCGGGATACATCAACGCTTTCGTGTACATCACTTAACGAGGCTTCCCCCTTTATTCTATTCATCATATTTCACAAATACGTTTTTTGCTACGTGTTCACTAATGGTTACGGATTGATTCCTGATCTTTATTTCAAGTGAATTATCAAAGGCAAACTTTTTCTTTACTTCAAGCCGGGTGCCGAGGGCTATGTGTTTATGGTTTAACAGCTCCAGTATTTCGGCACTCTGATCGCCAATGCCGCTTACTTCGGCAACCAGGTTAACAGGCAGGTTCAGCAGATCAACCTGGTGAGTTAGCGTCCAGCGGCCCTGGCTGTCGGGAATGGGATCGCCATGGGGATCAGTTTTAGGGAAACCTAAAAATTCATCGAGGCGGTCAATCAGCTTTTTACTGCTGATGTGTTCCAGTTCCTCCGCAATTTCATGCACTTCGTCCCAGCGGAAATGCAGTTTTTCCACCAGGAAAAATTCCCACAACCGGTGTTTACGAATGATCTGCAGAGCTACTTTACGACCTTCCGTGTTCAGTTTAAACCCCTTATATTTCTCATACAGTAACAATTTCTGCGCTTTCAGTTTCTTCAACATATCGGTAACTGAAGCGGGCCGGGTTTGTAATTCACCCGCCACATGGTTGGTAGTTACCGTACCATGTATTTCCTGCAGGTGAAAAATGGCTTTCAGGTAATTTTCTCTGCTGCTCGAATATTTTGGCCCCATACGCTTTTATTGCTTACCTAAAATAAATTTTAGACAAATCTAAAAAATTAAATGCCTACTTCCAAACAATGCGGGTCGTTTTAACACGTTGGTGCATCCCGGTTTCCTGCAGCTGGCGGAGTGGGGCCGGGGATGGCGTTTTTTGAAATGGTGATGAATGCTTACTTTTATCCATCAACAGCCAGCGGATATATTTATGAAGCAATACATTTTATGTTTGGGTTTGATAGTTACTTTGTTTGCCTGCAAAGACAAAAAAGCAACCATAAAAGCCGGTGAAATAACAACAGTTGCCGATTTTATCGCCTTTTACCCCGAAACTGCCCTGCCCTATATGATTGCCGATACCATGCTGGCAAGAAAACCAAACACCACCCTGGCGCTTGATGTAAGTACGATCCAGAAGTTTATGCCTGACAGTGTTTGGAAGAAAGATTTTGGGAAGAACGCCTCGCCTAAATTTTATGCATTGGGCCGTGCAAAAGAAAAGGAAAAAGAAAGTTATCTGTTTACGGAGGTAACTGCCGGTAATAAAAGGATCGCTTACCTGGCCTGTTTTAGTAATGATAACAAATTCTTAAAGGCCATGCCTTTGCTGAAAACCGGTTTTGAACGGTATATCTCAGCCTATGGCATGCTCGATTCAAAATTTCAGATAAGCACTTACCGGGAAACGAAGAAGAGTGCCGAGGAAATACTGTTTAAAAGAAATATCTACTTCTATGACCGGAACGGGGATAATTTTACCCTTATTGTAACCGAACCGAATGAAGATATTATAGAAGATGTGTTGAACCCCATAGATACCATGGCGGCTACCCATAAATTTTCCGGTGATTATGTTGAAGATGCAAAAAATTTCGTTTCTATACGGGATGGAAAGAACCCATCGGAAATGGTATTCTTTGTGCATTTTGAAAAGAACGATGGAAAATGTAATGGTGAATTAAAAGGAAGTGCACGTTTTATTTCGCCTACTACCGCGCAATTTGTTAAAAGTGATAATCCATGTTCCCTGGAGTTTACCTTTACAACCAGTGGCAACAAGGTTACCATGAAAGAAAACGGACGATGCGGGACCTACCGTGACATACAATGCTTTTTCAATGGAAGTTATTCAAAGAAAAAAGCATCAAAACCAAAAAAATAACATCAGCTTCAACACTGAGTGTGCTAACACTCATTAGTACAGGCAGCGGGAATTTACGTTATATTCGTCCCGTCATAGTTTCAGAAAGTTAAAAAGAACAGTGTATATGAGTTTTACCAATTTTACAGTTCCTTACCCGATAGAAGGGAAATACAGCAAGCGAGTGGCTTATTTTTCAATGGAGTATGCAGTACATCAGCCATTGAAAATTTACAGCGGCGGATTGGGTTTTTTATCCGGTTCGCATTTACGCAGTGCGTATGAGTTGCAGCAGAACATGGTGGGCATTGGCATCTTGTGGAAATATGGTTATTATGATCAGGCCCGCAACCAGGACCATACCTTACAAGTTACCTGGCTGGAAAAATATTATCATTTCCTGGAAGATACCGGCATCAAATTTCAAATTACCATTCACGATCACCTGGTATGGGTGAAAGCCTATTATCTGAATCCGGAAACATTTAAAACCGCACCGCTCTTTTTGTTGAGCACTGACCTGCCGGAGAACGATCATATTTCACAGACCATTACCCATCGTTTATACGATGCGAACGTAGCTACCAAAGTGGCCCAGTTTATATTACTGGGTGTAGGCGGCGCCAAGTTGATGGATGAAATAGGGTTTAATCCCGAGTTGTATCACCTGAATGAAGCGCATGGTGTATCATCGGTTTTTTACCTGTACAAGAAATTTGGCAATAAGCTGGAAGAAGTGAAAAAGCGGCTGGTGTTCACTACGCATACACCGGAAGAAGCAGGTAATGAAAAACATGATATCAACCTGTGTCATAAAATGAGTTACTTCTGCGGGCTTAGTCTTGAAGAAGTACGCAAGCTCACGGGTATGCAGGATGATCTGTTCAACCACTCGCTGGTGGCATTGCGTTTTGCGCACCTGGCCAATGGGGTTTCAAAATTACATGGCGAAGTAGCCCGGGCTATGTGGAATAAATACGAGGGTGTGTGCCCGATCATTTCCATTACCAATGCACAAAACTGGCGGTACTGGGCCGATAAACAATTATACCGGGCTGCAGAAGAAGGCAACGACAGCTGGTGGGATGATCGTAAGAAATACCTCAAACGCCGGTCGTTTGAAATTGTAGCCGATCAAACCGGTAAACTCTTCAACCCGAATGTATTTACCATTGTATGGGCCCGTCGTTTTGCCGGTTACAAACGCGCCGAACTGCTTACACGCGATAAAGCCCGTTTTGAAAAATTAATAAGCAATACCAAACACCCGGTGCAGATCATTTGGGCAGGTAAACCTTACCCCATGGATTACCCGGCCATCAATGACTTCAATTACCTGGTGAACCTCAGCAAAACCTATAAAAACGTAGCTGTGCTGATCGGTTACGAGTTGACGTTGTCGAAACGCTTGAAACAGGCAGCTGATGTTTGGCTGAACAACCCCCGCGTGCCCCGCGAAGCATCCGGAACCAGTGGTATGACGGCTGCTATGAACGGAGCCATCAATTTCTCCACTTCCGATGGCTGGATCCCTGAGTTTATTGACCAGGGGCATAATGGTTTTGTGATTTCCCAGCCCGATTATAGCAAAATGAACGTACAGGAGCAGGACCAATACGACCTGGAAAAAATGTATGACATAATCGAGAACGATGTTCTGCCTATGTACTACGAGCGGTACGATACCTGGCGCCAGATAGCCAAGAACGGTATGCGTGATGTTCGCTTCCAGTTCGATTCGGGAAGAATGGCGAATGAGTATTATGAGCTTCTTTATAAATAGATAAGTTCTATATAAAAAATCCCCCTGACGGTATCGTCAGGGGGATTTTTTTTGCAGGCTTATGTAATATTTAAACCGGCCGCATCTATTCCATATCACTCACTAAATATGAAATATATGAAAGGCTTTCTGGTCACAATACTATCCCTTACCCTGGCGCTTACCACGCAGGCCGGCAATGATAAAAATATTGTTTCTTCAGTGCTGAAATCAGCTATGGTGTACCGCGTGGGCGCTGAATTGACGCACAGCGCCAGGGTAACGCTGAACCAGGGCAATAACGATCTGATAATAGATAATATCAGCAACCGCATAGACATTAACAGCCTGCAAATAGGCAATAACGGCAATGTGACCATTCTGTCGGTTGAATTCTCCACCAACTATCTCAGGAATGAACAAAAGCTTCCCCAGGTAAAAAGGCTGGAAGATTCCCTGGAATCTGTAAATGCGGAAATAACACGGGTTCAGGTAGTAATAAAAACAGATAAGGAATTATTGGACCTTTTAAAAGCGAATAAAGAAATACGCGGCGATCAAACAGGGGTGAGTGTTATTGAACTCACTAAAATGATGGATTATTACCGAACAAAAACCCTGGAATTGCAAAGTGAGATCAGCAAGTACACGGAGAAAGAGTCGAAACTGTTGGAATCGGTTGCCAGAATAAACAAACAGATAAAAGAGGAAGAACAGAAGAACAATAAATCGATCGGCAGGTTATCGTTGCAGTTGTACAGCCCGATGGCCGGTCAGTACGACTTCACCATATCGTATGTAACGCCCGCTGCAAGCTGGAATCCATCTTATGACCTCAGGGTAGAAAATATCAATAAACCCGTTGCATTGGCTTATAAAGCCAAACTAACGCAATCTACCGGTATCGACTGGCAACAGGTAAAGCTGGCCTTGTCCACGTCGGTTCCCGCTCAGCATAACAATGCACCGGATATTAAATCCTGGTTCCTTGCATTTACCAATCCGAACCCGGTATCTAATGCTTTATCGGGAATGATTCCTGGTGTGGCTGTTACGAGAGCACCTACTGCAGCCATGCAGGAAGTTGTAGTGGTTGGTTATGGAAGTAGGAAAGATGATGATGCGTATGAAAAAGAACAGGCAGAACCGATATATGTGGTAAACGGATCGATCATCAGCAAAGCTGAATACAACAAAATTGAAAAGCGGGCCATTAAAAGCACAGAGGTGTTAAAAGCCGGGCAGGCAACGGCAATGTATGGCAGCCGGGCTGCCAGCGGGGTGGTAGTAGTAACCCTGAAGGAAATGGGCGATTATGTAAACGTAAAAGACAATGAGCTGAATGTGGTGTTTGACATTGATATGCCGTATGATGTGCCATCGAATGGAAAAGAACAGAACGTAAGTTTGAAAGATTTTAAAGTGCCTGCACATTATAAATACTACAGCGTTCCCCGCCTCGACAAAGACGCTTACCTGGTGGGTGAAATTGTTGACTGGGAAGCCCTGAACCTGTTGCCGGGCGAAGCCAATATTATTTTCGAAGGGACTTATATTGGTAAAACATCCATTGATGCGAATTCTGTACTGGATACACTGAGTCTTACATTGGGAAGAGATAAACGGGTAATGATCACCCGGGAAAAGCTGAGTGATTTCAGCAGTGTGAAATTCCTGGGCAGCAATAAAAAACAAACCTTTACCTATGAAATAACTGTACGGAACAATAAGAAAGAGGCTGTTCAAATGGAGCTGCGCGACCAGTATCCTTTATCTACCAATAAAGATATAGAAGTGGAACTGTTACAATCCGATGGGGCTTCGGTGAATACGGAAACAGGCATTTTAACCTGGAAACCGCAACTGGCGCCGGGTGAAATAAAGAAATACCGGATAAGTTATAGTGTGAAATATCCGAAAGACAAGCAGATCAACTTATAAGTGATATATAAAAAAAAGTCCCCTGACGGTATCGTCAGGGGACTTTTTTTATGTGGAATGTATTATTCTTTCACGATTTCGATCAATTCTACATCAAAGATCAGGGTTGAACCTGCTTTAATGCTAGGACCGGCAGGGTTATCGCCATAAGCCAGGTCGGAAGGAATGAACAATTTCCATTTGCTGCCAACGGGCATCAATTGTAACGCTTCAGTCCAACCGGGAATTACATTTTTTAAACCGAGGGTAATGGGTTGTCCACGTTCAACAGAGCTGTCGAAAACAGTACCGTCGATGAGGGTACCATGGTAATGTACTTTTACCTGGTCTTCGATACCTGGTTTAGGACCGGTACCTTCTTTTACAACCTGGTATTGTAAGCCGCTGGGCAAAGAAACAACGCCTGGTTTCTTTTTATTTTCAGCCAGAAATTCCTGACCTGCTTTTTTATTAGGAGATGCTTTTTCGCTGTTTGCCTTCTGCATATAACTAACGATGCAGTTGTTAACCTGTTGTTCGTTCAGCAGGGCCTTATCCACTTTGGAATCACTAAGGGCTTTCAACACTAATGTGTTATTTATATTGCTTATGCCCTGTGCCTTGTAAAAACTGGCGATGCTTAAACCAATGGCATAACTAAATGAATCGGCAGCATTTTTCAAAACGGGTGCAGAAGCAGCGGGTGCGGCGGCGGGTTTTTTAGTAGCTGCAACCGGCTTTTTCTTGGCAGTAGACTGGGCCAGCAAGGCAGTTGCTGGTAAAACGGCAAAAGCCAACAGCACATATTTTTTCATTACGTAAATTTTAGGCGTCAAAAGTAAGTGAATGAAACGAAAAAGCAGGTGAAATATTGTCACATGGCGGGTTTGGGATTAACAAGGTCCTTATACCGATGTTCATAAGGTTTGCCGGTAACAATGGCCTGTATGTCTTTTTCGAGTGAGGTAATGGGCGATTCAACCACCCGGCCTACTTCGCGCTGGTTCTCAAAAATCAACAGGGTGGGTACCCGGCGGATGTTCAAACCGCGTTCTTCATGTCCCGGGCTTTGTTTATACGCCGTATCGCTGTTATTCAGGGTTATTAGTTGGATCTGTGAGTGTTTAACACCGCAGTAATCAAGTATTTTATACATACGGGGCACTTCGCGGCGGCTGTCGCCACACCAGGTTCCCATAAATAGTAAGAACTGTTTATTTTTCAATAAAGGTTTTATCTGGTTGGCCGTGGTGCTATCAACGGTATAAGCCTCGAAATTTTTAGTGTACCAAACATCGAATGGCGGTTGGGCCAGCCGTTCACGTGTGCTTTTACCAAGCAGGATCAGGTTTCCCTTTTTATCTGTTACTTCTATGTTAACCGGTTGGGGTGTTTGAGTGGCCATTTTAGGAGTGCAGGCGGATAATATAAAAAAGAAGATAGCTATGACTGTTATATGATTAGGTTTCATGATGATTTAATTGATGGATGAAGAATGCAGCTATAAGCGGTAAGCTTTAAGCTGAAAGGCAATACACATCTGCGCGGCGCATTGCATGCGCATGCGGCCCTCCTTCTCCGCCAACTGGCGGATTCGGCGGCGGAAGCAGAAGTAGAAAAAGTTGAGAAATTATTAAGTTGAGTTTTAGCGCGCAGCTGTATTGCTCCCACTCCACCGGAGGGGCTGGGGGGGCCGTAAGCCGCGAACTAAAAACTAAAATCGGGGAGGCTGAAAGATAGCAGGGGAGTAGATCTCTGGAATTAAATCTATATATGCTGTTTCGTAGATGACAGGTGTTTCAGTGGGTGACCAGTTTGTGTGTTGCTCATGAAACAACACTACTTCTTCTGTTTTTTCTTTTAAGATGGTTGAGGAGTGGTGCGTGGTGTCTTTGTGATTGTCGAGTAATTGTTTTACGCAATCGCAGGCGGTGGAGGTGTAAATAGAAGCGATGCGACAATGCCAATAGTTAACCAGTTTGCCATACTGCAGGGCAAAAAAGGCGGTTAAACATATCATGGTGGTTAATGATCGCACAGAACAAGGTGTGTGTTGAAAAAATACTAATAATATTGATAACTGACTAATTTTGCCGGAATCATTTTATATAAATTTTATGAGTGCATACATTAAACCTCTGGAAATTCGCTGGTCTGACCTGGACCCCAACTTTCATTTACGGCATTCCGTATATTATGATTTTGGTGCGTATGTGCGGGTTTTATTTCTGGGGGAAAATGGGTTAACCCCATCGTTTATGGTGAAACACCATTTTGGGCCCATTTTATTTAGAGAAGAATGTGTTTTTAAGAAAGAAATCAGAATGGGTGACGTCATAACTATTGATGTTCAATTGCTGAAAACACGACCCGATTTTTCGCGGTGGACCATTCAGCATTATATTAGGAAAAATGGCGATGAAACGGCTGCCATTCTTACTGTTGACGGTGCCTGGATGGATGTGCTGCAGCGCAAACTCACGGTTCCGCCAGATACAGTAAAACATGTATTCGAGCATATGCCTAAGGCTGAGCATTTTATGTGGGATAAATAACCCGTTTGCTTAACAACTTTTTATCATTTAACACGTTATTTTAGCTGAATTATTTAATGAATATCTCTATGAAAAGAATAGTTTTACCCCTGTTACTTCTTACGAGTGTTGCATCCTTTGCACAAAGTAGTCTGTTGAAAAAAGCCAGCAGTGTGCTGAGCAAGGCAACTGGCAGCACCACTGGTACCGGTTTAAGCACCGATGAAATTATCGCAGGTTTAAAAGACGCATTGAGCGTGGGCGCTACAAACAGTGCCACTAAGTTATCGGCTGTAGATGGCTTTTTTGCCAATGCCGCTATTAAAGTGCTGATGCCTCCCGAAGCACAAAAAGTAGAAACTGCCTTGCGTGCTGCAGGTATGGGTAAACTGGTTGATAACGCAATTTTATCAATGAACCGGGCAGCCGAAGATGCCAGCAAATCAGCCGCGCCTATTTTTGTGAATGCCATTAAAAGCATGAGCATAAGTGATGCATTGGGAATTTTAAAAGGAAGCGATACTGCGGCTACCGGTTATCTGCGTGGTAAAACTACAGCGGCACTCACCACTGCGTTTCGCCCCATAATTGATACTGCTTTACAAAAAACATCAGCCACCTCCTACTGGAAAACAGTGTTTGATGCTTACAACAAATTGCCCCTTGTTAAGAATAAAATAAATCCCGATTTAGCCGGGTATGTTACCGAGAAATCGCTGGGTGGTATGTTCTTTCAGGTAGCACAGGAAGAACAAAAGATCCGTAAAGATCCTGCTGCCCGTGTTACGGATATCCTGAAAAAAGTGTTTGGCAATAGCGGTAGTTAAGTTTTTCCCCTGTCTGCTGTGAGATTTATTATAAATTGCATCCGCCAGCTGGCGGATGTTTTTTTTATAATAAGTCACATGATAACCAAAACGCTTTCTCTATATAAAAATGCCTATAGCGGATTGTCGCCCTCAACCTGGTGGCTGTCGTTTGTAATGTTAGTGAACCGCAGCGGTACCATGGTTCTTCCCTTCATGACAATTTATCTTACCAGTCCGGCAATGGGATACACCATTGGACAGGCAGGTTTTGTAATGGCGCTGTTTGGATTGGGAGCGGTAACGGGCGGTTTCCTGGGTGGTAAACTAACAGACCGCATTGGCTTTCACTCCGTACAACTGATCACATTGGGTGGAGGCGGTATACTGTTTATGGTGCTGGGGCAAATGAAATCATTTCCACTCATCTGTTTGTTTACTTTTTTGTTGAGCCTGGTGAATGAAGCATTCAGGCCCGCCAACTCTACGGCTATCGTTGCCTATAGTAAAGAAGATACGCGTACCCGTTCGTATGCGCTGAACCGGTTGGCCATTAACCTGGGCTGGGCTGTTGGCAGCGCCATTGGTGGTTTGCTGGCCGCTATCAATTATGAATTGCTGTTCTGGGTGGATGGGATTACCAACCTCACTGCTGTATTATTGTTGTCGTATTTCTTACATCCTTCCAAACAGGTGAAGCCAGCTAAAAAACCGGTTGTTGCCGACCCTTCGCATTCGCCTTATCGCGATAAGATCTATCTCTGGTTTATTCTGCTCACGATCTTATTTGCTGGTTGCTTTTTTCAGTTGTTTACTAACCTGAATGCCTACTATAAAATTGAATTGCATTTTAATGAACGCTTCATCGGTTTAATAGGCGCACTCAATGGCGTGTTGATCGCTATTATTGAAATGGTGCTCATCTTTAAACTGGAAGGCCGCCGTTCGAACCTGTTTTATATTGTACGAGGCACCGTGCTGGTAGGCATTGCCTATTTTATGCTGAACCTCTTTCACATCGATCACCTCCTGGCATTACTGATGATGGTGGTAATGACCATGGGCGAGATCCTGGTATTGCCGTTTATGAACACTTTCTGGACTGCCCGCAGCGCCGATCACAACCGTGGTCAATATGCAGGTCTGTATACCATAGCCTGGTCCATTGCACAAACCACCGGCCCGTTCCTGGGCTCACAAATTGCCGAATATGCGGGGTTCAATGTGTTGTGGTGGGTGTTGGGTGGAACCAGCTTTATTACTGCTGTTGGATTTCTTTGGTTGAAAAGGTATATGAAAGTTTAAAGTTTATAGTTGAAAGTTTAAAGTTTATAGTTTAAAGTTTATAGTTTAAAGTTTAAAGTTTATAGTTTAAAGTTTATAGTTTAAAGTTTATAGTTTAAAGTTTATATTAAAGTTTTAGGGTTCTTAATTCTTAGTTCTATGTTTTCGGTTGCCTCGTCCGCTGAATCCGCCTGCTGGCGGATTGTAGCGTGAAGCACGCCGCGAAGATGTGTATTGGCTTACAGCTTAAGGCTTAAAGCTTACAGCTGTTTTCACTACTTTTGCCTCCATGCTCCCCGAAAAATTCGAAATGTTCCGCAACCGGCTTACCAAAGTGTACCGGCATTTACATAAACAGGCAAAACGCCAGGGCATTACCTGTTACCGCATTTATGATCATGACCTGCCTGAATTTGCTTTGTGTATTGAACGCTATGGCGATAATTTATACCTGGCCGAATACAAGCGGAAATTTGAAATGGCAGAGGTTGAACATGAAGCCTGGCTGGAAGCCTGTATTGAACTGATCTGCGATGTGTTGCAAATGCCGGTTGACAATGTGTTCATAAAAGAGCGCCAGCGTAAACCAGGCCGGTTGGGCCAGTACCAGCGGGTGAGTGAGGAAGGCGCAAACTTTGTTGTAGAGGAAGCCGGACTGAAATTTAAAGTGAACCTGAGCGATTATCTCGATACCGGTTTATTTCTCGATCACCGCATAACCCGGGGAATGGTACGGAGTGAGGCCAATGAAAAAAGGGTGCTCAACCTTTTCTGTTATACCGGCTCATTCTCGGTATACGCCGCAGCCGGCGGCGCTTCCAAAGTAACTTCGGTTGACCTGTCAAAAACCTATTTGCAATGGGCTGAAGAAAATATGCGGTTGAATGATCTGCACAATGAAAAGAACCATGAGTTTGTTCATGCCGATGTAAAACAATACCTCGATTCATTGCCACCCGCTTCGTATGACCTGGTAGTGATGGACCCACCCACATTCAGCAATAGCAAACGAATGAAAGACTTCCTTGACATTCAACGCGATCATGCCGAACTGTTGAATAAAACCATCCGGGCAGTAGCACCCGGGGGAATTATTTACTTCAGTACCAACTACCGAAAGTTCGAGCTGGACAAAGAACAGATCCATACAACTGAAATAAAAGATATCACCCGCGCTACCACGCCGTTTGATTTTGAAGGTAAATTATTCAGGTATTGTTATAAGTTATGGGTTTAACCGATTGCCTGTAAAACAGAATAGCCACGGGGTAAACCGTGGCTATTCTTATCAGTAGTTGATTTCTTATTGTTCTGTCAGCGGAATATCTCTTTTCAACATGTCATTGCGGTTGGCCATTTCCCAGGCGGTATAAAATACCAGTTGGGCTCTTTTAGCCATCAGGTTGTAATTGATCTTATCGGGCGTATCGCTGGGGCGATGGTAATCGTTGTGTGTGCCGTTGAAATAGAAAATGATAGGTACACCTTTACGGGCGAAATTATAATGGTCGCTGCGATAGTAAATGCGTTCAGGATCTTTGGGCGCATTGTATTTATAATCAAGCTCCAGTTTGGTGTATTTTTTATTCATGGCCTCGCTGATGGGGCGCAGGTCTGAACTGAGTTTGTCATCGCCCACCACATACACATAATTGGTGCTGTCACCTTCTTTGCGTTTGGGGTCGGTACGGCCGATCATATCGATATTCAGGTCAACGGTAGTTTTATTTAACGGATACAATGGGTGGTCACTGTAAAATTCTGATCCCCATAATCCCTTTTCCTCTCCTGAAACAGTCATGAATACGATAGAGCGGCGGGGACCTTTACCAGCTGCTTTTGCTTTTACAAATGCTTCAGCCAGCTCCAGCACACTTACGGTGCCTGAACCATCGTCATCGGCGCCGTAGTAAATAACTGAATCGCCGCGTTTGCCCAGGTGATCGTAATGCGCAGTGATAAAAACAAACTCTTCTTTTTTATCGGTGCCTTCCAGAAAACCCACTACGTTGCTGCTCGCTAATTCTATTCTGTCTTTTCTGAATTCCAGCTTTACTTCAGCTGTATACGTTTTAGGTTGTACATTACCGGTTTTTACAGCTTCTTTAGCGACATCGAACTCGTTGCCCATGACGGCTTTGGCAATATCTTCAGATACAAAATAGGCATTGGGATACACCATATTTTGAAATCCATCGAGGTAGGCAGGCCCTTTTCCTAACGGCATACCACCGCGTCGGGGAAAATTACTCTGAACTATTAAAATAGCGGCAGCGCCGTTTTTTTGTGCGGATTCAATTACACTAAATGGACCAAACCGCGACCGGTTACGGGCACTGGAAACTCCACCGGTTGGTGGTGATGGGGGCGGGGTTTGCATTACCAGTACAATTTTACCGGCAACATCCTTAAAATCATTGCGTGAACTGTCGCTGATGCCAGCGCCGGCAAAAACTACTTCGTTACAGAAAATAGTGCTTGTGTGCGCCATATTTTGGCTGATCATAAAATCGTTGAATATGGCAAACGATCTTCCATTTACATCAATGGCTGCTTTGGCTATAGAATCCTGGTATATGGGAAAGCCTAATTGAAAATTGCCTTTATTACCGGGTTGTAACCCCAGTGCCTTGAACTGGCTTTCAATATAAGCGGCTGCTTTGCGTTGTCCTTCGGTGGCCGTTTCGCGGCCTTCCATGGCAGGTCCTGCTACGATGTACAAATGTTTCTTAAGGTCATCCGGGGTTATTGTATTGGCAAATGGCTTCGGGTCGGCGGTCTTTTGCGCCGAGGCGACTGAGGTGGCCGCCAAAGCCATAACCAGGAGCATACTTCTCATAATGTACTTTTTGTTTTTATCAAAAATAGCTGGGTGGATTGGATTTTGAGATGAATCGATGTTGAGTGGTAGAAAGAACTGATCAACTACGCACTAAATTCACTCAATTCCAGCCACCGTAACTCCTTCTCATCGAGCTGATCCGTGATCTCGCTTATACGTACCGATAGCTGTTGCAACTGATCGAAGGGCAGGGAGCCGCTGTTCATTTGCTCGGTAACGGTTTGCTTTTCTTTTTCAAGCCTGGCAATATCTTTTTGAAGTTGTTCGAATTCTCTTTTTTCATTATACGACATCTTCTTTTTCTCCGCTTCCTTAACGGGTGCCGCTTTTTCTTCCTGTTTGGTAGTTTTGGTGTCGGTTTTATCCTCTTCTTCTTTATCCTTTAACCATAACCGGTATTGAGAATAGTTGCCCGGGAAATCGCGGATGACGCCGTCGCCTTCAAAAACAAATAAGTGATCTACGAGGCGGTCCATGAAATACCGGTCGTGCGAAACGATCAGTAAACAACCGGGGTATTCGCTCAGGAAGTTTTCCAACACACCAAGGGTAGGCAGATCAAGGTCGTTGGTAGGCTCATCGAGGATCAAAAAGTTGGGATTGCGAAACAGGATCGATAATAAGTGCAACCGTCTTTTTTCACCACCGCTGAGTTTGGAAATGTAGGTGTATTGCTGTTCTGGCGGAAACAGGAATAATTGCAGGAACTGGGCTGCACTTAAGGCACCACCACTGGCCAGGGGAAAGCTTTCTGCAATGTTTTTTACAAATTCAATAACCCGCACATCTTCTTTTATCACCAGTCCCTGTTGGGAGTAGTTACCAAAGATGACTGTTTCGCCAATATTGATCTTACCGCTGTCGGCAGGCTCAAGGCCCTGCAACATATTCAGGAAGGTTGATTTACCGGCTCCGTTCTTACCCACAACGCCTATGCGTTCGCCTTTTTTGAAAGTATAATCAAATCCTTTCATTATTTGTTTGTCGCCGAAGCTCTTGTATACTTTTTTCAGTTCTATTACTTTACCCCCGAGCCGGTTCATTTTCATGGACAACTGCAATTGGGCGTCTTCCAGCCGTTGTTTGGCTTTGGCTTCTACTTTGTAGAAGTTGTCCTGGCGGCTTTTACTTTTGGTGGTGCGGGCTTTTGGTTGCTTGCGCATCCATTCCAGTTCTTTGCGGTAGGTATTACGTGCTTTTTCTATACTGGCGGCATCGCTTTCCTGCCGGGCTGCTTTCTTTTCAATGTAATTTTCATAGTCGCCCTTGTAAACAAACAGGTCACTGCCGTCTATTTCCCAGATCTCATTACTTACGGCATCCAGAAAGTAGCGGTCGTGGGTAACCAGCAATAAGGTTACGTTTTGTTGATCGAGGTAGTTTTCCAGCCATTCCACCATTTCAATATCCAGGTGGTTGGTAGGTTCGTCCATGATCAGCAGCACGTGTTTGTGGTCGAAACCGATATCGATGAGGGTTTTAGCCAGCGCCACCCGTTTACGTTGTCCGCCTGAAAGGGTATTTACCGGCTGGTTCAGGTGGTGGATGTTCAGTTTACCCAGGATCTGTTTTACTTTGGCGTCAAAGTCCCAGGCGCCGAGGTCGTCCATTTTTACAATGGCATCACTGAGTTTTTCGGGATCACCCTCTTCGCTAATGGCCTCAAATTCCCTTATAGCGTTGATAACCGGGTGATTATGATAGAAAATATTGTCGAGTATAGAGCCTTTTTCGTCAAAAACGGGGTCCTGCTCAAAAAGGGCTACGGTCACTTCTTTATTGATCCAGGAGGTGCCGCTATCGGCAACTTCCCTGCCGGCGAGAATTCGTAACAGGGTACTTTTTCCACTGCCATTACGGGCTACCAGCGCAATTTTATCGCCCTCTTCCACATGAAATGAAATATTCTCAAACAACGGTTTAATACCAAAAGATTTGGTAAGTGCTTCTACAGATACATAATGCATGGCGCAAAGATAAATAGTTCCAAGTTCAGAGTTTAAAGTTGAAAGTTTAAAGTTGAAGCCTCCCCCCGGCCCCCTCCGGTGGAGGGGAGATGTCAACCTCACGACTAAAATCTTATATCCCGAGTTCTAAGCTTGCGGTACCAGATTCGCGGTTTTGCGGTTTTCATTTCTGCTTTCTGCCTTGCCCGCCGAATCCGCCAGCTGGCGGATTCGGCGGGCCTACTGCCTTTTCCCTCTGCCCTCTGCCCTCTGCCTTCTGCCCTCTGCCTTTCACGCCCTTCCATTAAAATCAGTAACTTAACAAACCAGATGCTTCTAATTAATCATATTATTCTCGTTGTGCTATGGTTGCTTTTTGGCATTTTACACAGTTTGCTGGCGGCCGACTGGTGGAAGCGGTTTATGCAGCGGTGGCTCGGGTTATATTATAAATATTACTCTTTTTCTTATTCGGTATTTGCGGGGATTACCTTAATTGGTATTCTGGTGTACCAGGTGTATTTGCAAAGCGGGTTGTTGTATGTGGCCCCGGTATGGCTAAAGGTGTTGTTAGGTTTGCCATTGGTGGCCGGACTGGTCATAATGGGTGCATTGATTAAAAAATATTTCTTCTCACTCAGCGGCATTAGTGTTTTTTATTCAAAACAGGCACCGGTGGAATTGGAGTTGACCGGATTGAACCGGTATATGCGTCACCCTTTGTATTTCGGCACCTTGTTGACGATCTGGTCGCTGTTTTTTATTTTCCCTTATGTGAAAAATTTACTGGCCTGCCTGGTTATAACGCTGTATACCGTTTGGGGCGCCAGGCTGGAAGAAAAAAAGCTGGCGGCCCTGTTTGGTGAAAAATACAAAGTGTATAAATCCCGGGTGCCTATGCTGATCCCCGGATTTCCCCCTTTTTAATTGCTCATTTCCACTTGATGCTACACCCGATACTTGGCTTTTGATCGGCTGGTACTTCTTTACCTGCTATCAAATGGTCCAGCGCGTTACGGAGATCGGCGCCTGAAACCGGCTTGTCGTTACCCGGGCGTGAGTCATCGAGCTGGCCACGATAGGCCAACTGCAGATTGCCATCATAAACAAAGAAGTCGGGCGTACAGGCTGCTTCATATGCTTTGGCTACTTCTTGTGATTCATCGTATAAATAAGGAAAGGGATACTGTTGTTGTGCTGCTACCAGTTTCATTTGTTCCGGTCCATCGTCGGGGTAACTGGCCACGTCGTTGGAGCTGATGGCAATAAAACCAATGCCTTTGTCTTTATAATCATTTCCCAGCTTTACCAATGCTGCATTTACATGTTTCACAAAGGGGCAATGGTTACAAATGAACATGATCACGGTGGCTTTGGCGCCTTTTGCTGCCGCCAGGGAAACGTCTTTCCCGCTTAGGGTATCAGGCAGCGTAAAATCGGGTGCTGTTGCTCCCAGTGGTGTCATTACAGAAGGTGTGCGTGCCATATGAATTCTATAAAGTGTAAAAATAAAGATAACTCAACAACCGCTATAAATGATAAATGAACCAGCAAATAAGGGCAGTAATAACCAACATCAACACCCATTTATATTTATCCCATATATGCCGTTGTTTTTTATTGGTGAGGGCCTGTTCAATGGTTGAACGGGTGGTCACATCATCACCGGCCAGCTTTAATAACAGGTTTGCTATTGGTATAAAGTATTTTTTGGGCAATGGTTGAATCGCTGTTAACACGCTTTGAATGATGGATTGATTAACTGCCACATCATTTTGTTCCAATAACATGCCCATGGCGCTTTCAGAAAGCAGTTCGCGAATGTGGAGGCTCACTGCGTCATATCGAAGGTGGAACAGATTCATGGACGCTACGTACTGTTGTAACAGGCGGCATTCCTGCAAAATGTGGGTAGGAGTAAGGGGAGCGCTGGCAAATGGTTTTCCGGTACTGCGAACATACCAGCGTTGGTAATGATATGCTTCCCGCTTTTTGGGATCGCTTAACGTTTTGTAGGCTTCCTGTATTTCGCGGAAATGAGCAGCGGCCATATGGCTGCCGTCGTTTTTGTCGGGATGGTATTGCTGAGCCAGCCGGCGAAACGATCGCTTTATATCCTGCAACGTAGCGGTTGTGGGTAGTTCCAGAATTTTATAATAATCTTTTACCTGGTTCATATTCTCAAGTCGCAAGGTAAGGTATGACCGTCGTTATTGTTCCGTTAATGGTATTTTCAACGTTTCAATATAGGGTAATTTGTAAGGGTGCATAGTAAATACTGCAAAGGTTAAAAGCTCTACACAATATGTGCAAAAAAAGTGGCAGGTGTATCGTACATTCTACAACAAATAAGGGGTTTTACACGTTTACGCAATGCCTATTTTACGTAAGTTTGCGCCATTCTATGAAGACACACACATTTCGCTCGAAGCCTGAATTGATAGCTATTCTGACAATTGCTTTGTTCTGTTTTATGGCAGCTAATTGTCACGAAGGCCCTTCAGCCAAAGTGGCCGATGCAATCGGCTCTAACAATCCGGAACTTCCAACTCCCGGCAAAGCCAGGGAAGCAAATTCCGAACCGATGCCATCGGTTGATGGAATGAAAGTAGCTGATCCCAAAACCATTTTGGGACGCCCGGAAGTACCTGTTTTATGTTATCACCAGATCCGCGACTGGAAGCCTACTGATTCCAAATCAGCCAAAGATTATATTATTCCGCCTGCTTCCTTAGCCGAGCAGATAAAAATGCTGAGCGATAGCGGTTATCATACTATTCTTCCCGATCAGTTATATGCTTACCTGAACGAAGGAACGCCATTGCCGTCAAAACCGGTGATGCTTACCTTCGATGATACCGATCTGGATCAATATACTGTTGCAAAGCCTTTGCTGGATAAATACGGTTATAAAGGAGTATTCTTTGTGATGACCGTTTCAATCGGCCGCCCACGATATATGAGCAAAGAACAGATCAAGGATCTTTCAGACCATGGCCATGTGATCGGTTCACACACCTGGGACCACCATAATGTAAAGAAATACCAGGGTAAAGACTGGGAAACGCAAATTGAAAAGCCAACCAAACAACTGGAAGCTATTACTGGTAAAAAGATCCAGTACTTTGCCTATCCATTTGGCTTGTGGAATCCTGAAGCTATTCCCGAGTTGAAAAAGAGAGGCATGATCGCTGCGTTCCAACTGTATTCAAAACGCGACGAGCAGGATCCTTTATACACCATCCGCCGCATCATTGTACCTGCTATGAAACCTGCTTCCCTGTATAAGTCAATGCACGAAGGGTTCCACTATAATTAATTAATCGCCGGTCAACATACATTAAGCTATTAACCCCATCAACCTTTCCGCCAGCTGGCGGAGAGGTTGATGGGGCTCTTTATTTGGGGCCACCCGTTTAATAGTTGCACTGTCGTTTCGTTAAAATGCGGTTTTATCGCTTCCTTCACATAAAGTATTATTAAAAGGCATAAGTGCCTAAACGTCGGCATTGTATTCGTTTCTAACCTGATAAGAAGGGGGTTGAGCGGTTTCCCGCACTTCTTCGATCATGTATTCTAAAACTCACCTAAATGAAACGAATTGCAATAATCAGTACGCCGGTAATACTTTTGTTATTACTGTTTGGCAGCGTTCAGAATAAAGCGACTGCCCAGGTGGAAGAACAGGTTTCGTACCAGACCTTTTACGATGAACTGGCGCCATATGGAAACTGGATCGATTATCCCGAATACGGGTATGTTTGGCGCCCCGACATGGGGGCCGATTTCAGACCGTACAGCACCAACGGGCACTGGGTATGGACCGATGAATATGAATGGATGTGGGTATCGGATTATTCATGGGGCTGGGCGCCTTTTCACTACGGCCGCTGGTTTTACGACGATTACTATGGCTGGCTTTGGATGCCGGGCTATGATTGGTCGCCAGCCTGGGTTTGCTGGCGCAGTGGCGGTGATTACTATGGTTGGGCGCCACTGGGTCCTCAATTCAATGTTGGCGTAAGTCTTTCTTTCGGTAATTATTCACCACCCAGCAATTACTGGTGTTTTGTTGACCGGCAGTATATTGCCTCTCCGCAGGTATACAGCCACTGTTATGGCGTTCAGCGCAACGTTACCTTCATCAGCAATACCACCATCATTAATAATTATCACCGCGAGCGGAATGTGTACGTAACCGGCCCGGGCCGACATGAAGTGGAACGGTATACGCGGCAAACAATTCGGCCGGTGGGCATCAGGGATGTTGCCAGACCCGGCAGATCAAGTTTCCGCAATAATGAAGTGGCTATTTACCGCCCACGGGTAAACCGCGATAACAATCGCTATGCGCCCGAACGGGTTCAGCGGTTCAGCCATGATCAACGCAATGAGGTAGCGGATAACCGCGGCAATCGCTTTGGGGGCAATAACGACCGCCCGGGAAATAACAGGGATGGTTTTGAACAAAGAAGGCAACAACAGGAGCAAATGATACGGCAGAGAAATGATGATGCGAATAACCGGCGTCAGTTTGAAGAACGTCAGCAACGGGAGCAAATGACGCGCCAGCGGAATGCAGAGGCAGAAAATAACCGGCGCCAGTTTGAAGACAGGCGGCAACAGCAGGAGCAAATGATGCGGCAGAGAAACGATGATGCGAATAACCGGCGTCAGTTTGAAGAACGTCAGCAACGGGAGCAATTGACGCGCCAGCGGAATGCAGAGGCAGAAAATAATCGCCGCCAGTTTGAAGAACGCCGGCAACAGCCTCAATTTGAACGGCGGAACCCTGTGACGGAAAACAGACCAAATGGCGGTTTTGGCGGTGGCCAGCAGAATGGCGGCAACAATCGCGACCGGGGCGATCGTGGCCAGGGACACGGCGGCTGGCGACACAACTGAGATATTTTTTTCAACTATAAAAGGAGCCTTCGGGCTCTTTTTGTTTTATAATCAATTAATATGCATAAGAAGGTGCAACGTAAGCAGGTGCTTGTTTGTCATAAAGGCCAGAAAATCGTTATATCTGGCTAAACTAATTGGTAAATTTGCAGTCTGAGAGCGAATTTTCTAATATTTACAACTCAGGTGATAAAAACTGCGACAATCAAAATTTGTTAACTTAAAATGAAAACTGTGCAAGTAAGAAAAAATGCTTTTTGGGTATTGGGTGTATTGGCTTTTGTTTCTGTGGCGTTGAGTAGTTGTTTAAAGCAAACCTCAAATTCCACGAGTGCACCCAAAACTTACATTTCACTCATGCATCTGGCACCCTGGAGCCCTGCAGTTGAAGTTTGGTTTAATGATAAACAGGCATCGTCTGCGATAGCAGCGGGATCAGTGTCTACTTATTCAGCCCTGGACCCTGGTGTTTATGCAATCGGTTTCAAAAAAGCTGGCAGCGATAGCATTGTTGCTTCGATAAGCAACAGCTTATACGATTCATTAGAATATGCTACGTTGTTATTGTATAACATTGATTCAACTCACGTAGGTGCTGCCAAAATTGCTGATGATTACTCCATGCTGACCAATGATAAAGCATTCTTCCGCTTTTTTCATTTAGCTCCTGAAATTGAAGATGTAGATGTTTATTTTGACAATAACCTCATCTCTTCTGGTCGCTCTTATGCAGACAATGTATATTCAAGTTATTATAACCAGTTCTCACCTGTTACACCTGCTGCTGTGACGGTAACTGTAAAGAAGTCAGGTACCGATTCAACGATTTCCTCATTGAGTGGTGTTAACCTTACTCAGTTCAATGCGTTCACCATTTATTTAAGAGGTAAAAAGAGTGGAACTGGCGCGAATGCAATTGGAATCGATTACTTACAATCTGTAGATTAGTTAACGTACCAACAACGTTATTTTTAGAAGATTTTTTGTTACGCCTGACGGTCTTTCAGTGATCATCAGGCGTAATTTTTTTTCTTACTTCTTATATAAATAATTTGGATAGCATTAGAAAAAGATTTAATTTTTAAATAACTTTATGACCTCATTATTACGGCTCTAAATCTGGAATTTTACTACTGAAATGTTAAGTCTCACCCGTTTCAATTAAAGAGTCTGTACTCAATGAACCTTTTGGTTATTTCTATGTTTGATAGGTAGCTGATACCGCAAGGCCTAAGGAAGCCATACATATTTACATTGGGGACCACCATCTGATAACCATATAAAGTTGAACGTATGAAAAAATCATCGGTAACCATTTATTCTCCTGCTATGGAGTTGCCAGTTATTTCGAGAAGGCTTACACGCCGCGCAAACAGGATCCGGATCAGCTCAACAGCTGTTGAAACTATTTCGAACATTGTTCCGCCTCCATCTGAGGAAATGATTGAAAGGCTAAACCAATTAGGAAAGCAATATCCTTTTTGCGTTTACTATAAACAGAAAGATCATGATCCATTATGATCCAGGGAAGCAATTTGTATGATTTTGATAACCAGATTTCCTTATACCGTTGTTTTTCCTAGAGAAGAATTGTTTTTTTTGTTAAAAGCTTCCACTTTACCCGAATTTAATCTATCTTTGAATAGATCGGATTAATTGTTATATATACTTCTTCCTTTCATTATTTCCGCTAGCCATTTGAATGAACGATTAACGAGTCTCTCTTTTTCTTGCCTAATGAATAAGCTGTTCTCTGATTTTTAAGTAGCGCACGTATCCAAGGAAAGCCTGTTTAATTACATTTTTTCATTACTTGTAAATTTTGTGCATGAAAAAGAAAACCACTTTCAATTTGGTATCTGCTACAGGCAGCATTTCTATCCATCCCTTCGAAAACGCTACCCCGGTTGAAAAACGTTTAGAGAAAATACTTCCTACTCCTCCCAGTGAAGAAACAATTGCACGTTTGAATGCTATTGCACAGGAATATCCTTTTTGTGCTTACATAAAACAGACTAATCTCGCTTTACTGTAGTATCGCGGTCTTTATTTACCATCCTTTATAAATATGTCCCAGGTAACCTGCCAGTTCCATGAGCCAGGCAATGCCGAGGTGTACTATTAATCCACCCCAGATACTACGCGTATTGTACACTACTGCGCCCAGAATAATACCACCGAAATAAGAAGTAATACATTCGAACAGTGGTTTCCCAAAGTGAATGGAGCAGTAGAACGCTGCAACCGGTAATATGGCATGTTTTCCGGCGAGGCGGGCAAAAGCAAGCACCAGAAATCCGCGAAAGAAAAACTCAATAGTTACAAAGTCAATCCCATAGGAAAGTTCATACAAGGCTTTCCAGGCAATGCCATGCTGCACGTGTTGATCGATCATATTGATGCGTTGCACCTTGGGATACGTATGTAAAAAATCGTTTTGCGTAGCTGCAAAAGCGATCAGTGGCACCATCGCCGTCAGTAATAGTAAATAGGGTCTGACAGTAAAGCCTTTTGCCTGTACGCCGGCTATGGGGCCTTCAAAACGGCCTAGTCGCCACAATGCGGTGACTGACAGGGCTACCACCAGTAGTTTTAAAGGCCAGTCGAGCACTTTGTTCCAATATTGGTTCCAGGGGAAAGTGAAGTGCGCCGTAAGGTAACTGGTTACTTCGGTAAAGGTGATCTTGACGGCGAAAATGGCCGGCGCCATCAGCAGCAACACAAAAAAGAACCTGTCGTTGGGAATAGTGGACGGGGCTGCCAGGAATTGCAATACCCAGGCAGTAGAAAAAATAAACCCAAACAGCATCAGGAACCCGGCTATGCGCAGGGGCCAGGAAGACAGCGCAACAATAGCTGGTTCTATGCTGAGGGTATAATTTAAGGTAATGGCAATGGCAACCAGGAGGGTAGTGAGCAGAAAAACGGAGCGGTTAATAGATTGAATGTAATTGCGCAGGTAACCAATGATCTCGTTCATAAAAGGAAGGTAAATAAAAAAATCCCCGACGTTGCGGTCGGGGATTAATAATATGTTGAACGGTGAAGGATTATTTCGATTCGAAACTGGCTTTCATTTTACCCATCAGGTCGGTGGCAATCATTTTTTCGGCCAGGTTTATCATAGCAACGAATGCCTTGGCTTTAGAAATACCGTGGGCAATGATCACTGGTTTGGCAACGCCTAAAACCGGAGTGCCGCCGTACAATTCAAAATTGAACCGGTCGAGGTACTCGTGTTTTATTTCTTTGCGGTGGGTGATCTCGTAAATTGACTCGGCCATTTTCAGGATCACATTTCCGGTGAATCCATCACAAACCACTACGTCGGCTTTATCGAGAAACACATCGCGGCCTTCCACATTGCCTGTGAAATTGATCTGGTCATTTTCTTTCAGCAGGGGATAGGTGCCTTGTGCCAGCAGGTTACCTTTGCCTTCTTCCTCGCCAATATTCAACAATGCCACACGCGGATTATCAATACCCAGAATGTGTTTTGCGTACAGCGAACCCAACAGGGCAAACTGGTTCAGGTGCTCGGGTTTACAGTCGGCATTAAGACCAACATCGAGCAACAGACCGGTGTTTCCGTTGTCTTTGGGAATAATGGTAGAAATAGTAGGCCGCAGAACACCTTCCATGGGTTTAATGCTATACATAGCACCCACCAGCATGGCTCCGGTATTGCCGGCGCTTATAAATGCACCCGCTTTTCCTGTAGCCAGCAAGTGAAAGCCCACAGCGATAGACGATTGCTGCTTTTCTTTCAACGCTTTGGTAGGAGATTCATTATAATCTATTACCTGGGGGGCGTGAATTACCTTAACCTTATCGGCCGGTATTTTATATTCCTGCAGTAATGGATTTATCTGCGCTTCATCACCCACTAGAAACAACAGAGCCGGATTAGCAGCTTCTGTCAGGTAATCGCGGATACCCTTTACAGCCTCCAATGGCGCAAAGTCTCCGCCCATCATGTCTAAACAGATAGTCATTTCCGGCAACGAGGCTTATTATGTTATAATAATAAAAGAGGTTAAAAAAAGGGCTTAAGTGAATTAAGCCTTTTCCATAACTACTTTTCCTTTATAATATAATTTGCCTTCACTCACGTGAGCGCGATGGCGTACATGCGTTTCACCTGTAGTGCTGTCTTTGCTTAAGGTTACTTTCTCAGCCTTATAGTGTGTTCTTCTTTTAGCACCCCGTTGTTGGGAATGTCTCCGTTTTGGATTAGGCATACACTCAAATTTATAACTTCAAAAAAAATAATCAATTGTCTTCCAGATCTTTAAACTTTTCCAACCCCTTCCATAAAGGATTGGTGGATGGTTTCTGTTCTTCTAATTTCCTGAGCATTTCCAGCACTTCTTTATTACAGTGCGGTCCGCCCATTTCATCATCAGCACACATCCGTTGCATAGGAATACTCAGGTTTATGAATTCATATATCCAGTCGGCTATGTGCAAATGGCTTTCGCCTTTTGAGATGTAATAAACATCGGGATCTTCCTCCTGTTCATTCATTACATCTGGTTCGTCCACCATTTTTACAACAATGTTGAACTCATCCCACAATTCCAGTGGCAGATTATTACCACAGCGGTCACAGGTAACCTCCAGTTTGCCACCTACTTCAAATTTCAGTAGCATAAAGCCATTTTGCTTTTCCAGCGTCAGTTTTACGTGGGCCGTGCAATGGCGGAAGTCCTGCTCCTGGTACTCTACAAAGAACTTATCGTCGATGGTATATTCAAACTCATGATTGCCCGGTTTCAGTCCTACAAATGCTATATCGTAATTCCGTCGGCTATTCATGAACTACCCTTTTAAAGAGTTTGCAAAGGTAGGGATATTCAGGCAAACAGGTAAAGCTAAATGCAAAAAAATACCAAAAACATATGCAATATGTTCCCGATGCTACCGGAAATCCCCGTGTTTTACTACAAAATTACTGTAAAAGGGTGAGTTCTAAGTTTTTAGTTCTGAGTTTTGCTTTCTGCTTTAGCCTTTGGGCTTATGGCTTTCACTGTATAGCTTATAGGCCGAACCGGAGCTGGGAGTTTTTTCTTTTTCTTCCCCAATACGGCCAGGGCGGTTTGCCAGGCAGTTTGGGTAATTATTTTAAGATCCAGCCCAAAACTGGCATATTGTACATACCAGGCATCCCATTCATACCTTTTATATATACACTCCCGGCTGATCACCTTTCCATGATAGCCTTTTACCTGGGCCAAACCAGTTATGCCTGGTTTTACCAGGTTACGGAATTTGTACCGGGGAATGAGGGCGGCAAACGCATTACAATCGGCATGCATGTGTGGGCGTGGACCAACCAGGCTCATACTGCCGGTTAGTACATTAAAAAACTGGGGCAGCTCATCCAAATTCGATTGCCGGAGGAACCGTCCCAGTGCCGTTGCCGTTTCCTCTCCTACATCCATACGCTTAGTATGGGCTATAGGGTTATGTGCCAGGGTGCGTAATTTGTAACAGGTAAACGATTTTCCCCCACGGCCCGTACGTTTTTGCAAAAAGAAAACGGGGCCTCTTGAGCTAAGTTTTATCAACAAAGCCAGCAATGGCAACAACCAGCTCAACACCGTTATTATTATAACCGATGCAAACAATACATCAAGTATCCGTTTGCAAAGGAAATAGCCTCTTTTGCCATCAATATATTTCCGAAGGACGGTCCTTTTCAACAAAGGCAACCTTTTTTCACGAATCATAGTATTCTTATTACAGTATACGGCTATTACATTAATACAGTTGCCTAAATCAATACTCTGTTGCATGCCTGTACAATACGAGCAAAGTATCATAAAAGCATTAGCTTATTTTGATATTTTTAATTATCCGCTTACACTTGACGAAATACATCATTTCCTCGATCAACCCGTATCCGGTGATGATGTACTGTTAACCCTGCAACAACTGGTTGATGATAACCGGGTGTTTCGCATGGGAAATTTTTATTCTTTGCAGCAAGACCCTTCCCTGCGTGCAAGAAGAACTAATGGTAACAATAAAGCCACTGCATTGTTGACCAAAGGTTATAAAGTGGGTGGGTTTTTATACCAGTTTCCCTTTGTGCGGGGCATTGGTATATCGGGATCGTTGTCTAAAAACTTTGCCGACCAAAATACAGATATAGATTTTTTTATAATCACGCATGCCAACCGATTGTGGATCGCCCGAACCCTGATGCACCTGTTTAAAAAACTGACTTTTATTACCGGGCATCAGCATTTCTATTGCATGAATTATTACATAGATGAAGAGGCATTGCGCATCGATGAGCAGAATATATTCACAGCAACAGAACTCATCACCCTGAAGCCTGTTTGTGGCAATGGTACCATGGACCGGTTTTATGATGAGAACAATTGGGCTGGTAATTATTTCCCCAATCAGCCAGTTAGCAAAGAGTCGATCGTATTGGCAAAACCGGGCTGGTTTAAGAGAGCCGTAGAATGGCTGCTCGATAATAAAACAGGAAACAGTATAGACAACTGGCTGATGCGTGTAACCACACGCCGCTGGCTAAAGAAGGAACAATTGCAGAAAACCAATTCGCACGGTATTCGTATGGGATTACATACCGGGAAGCATTTCTCCAAGCCTAATCCGGAGTTTTTTCAAAGAAAGGTGCTTGATTCTCTTGAAAAGAAACTGAATAGTCAAACAGCTTACGTTAATTCATAGTTTCATAAGTTGACAAGTTAACAGGTTGACAGGTTAACCTGTCAACCTGTTAACTTATGAAACTGCCTTCCGCCTTTCCTCCATCCACATATGTCCCTTAGCCAGCGTTGAGCGTAGTTTCAGCTTGGTTAGTTTGAATAAATTTGCAACCGGTTTCTTTAATGCCTTGTGGTAATTCACTTCGTAATTGATCATTTGAATGGCATAGTCGTAGTACTTCCTGTTATAAGTTCTGGTAAAATCAATATCGCGGTCGGTACTGCTGTCCCAGGGCAGGCTGGTAATAAATCGATCTTCCACTTCGGCATATAACGGGGTGCCTTTTATGGGGTAAGCTACTGTAATAGTAAACAGATCGGGATCTGCATTTTTTAAATGTTGAACGGTGGCGTAAATGTCTTCTTTGGTTTCGCCGGGATAACCCACCATTATAAAGGTACCTGCCTGCATCCCGTGTTTGCGTGCTAACTGAATCATTTGCTGCACCTGCTCTACTTCTACGCGGCGGTCCATTAAATCGATTATTTTTTGCGAACCGCTTTCTGCACCTATCCATACCCGGAAACAACCACTCTTTTTTAAATTGATGATCACTTCCTCATTCATTCTATCGGCCCGGGTAATGCATTCAAAGGGGGTTACCAGGTTGCGGCTGGTCATTTCATGGGTGAATTGCTCCAGCCATTGATGGCTTACGGTAAATACATCGTCAACAAACCAAAGGCTGTCAACAGTATAATTGGCTTTTATATAAGCAATTTCATCGGCGACTTTGGCCGGACTGCGACGCCGGTAGCTTTGTCCGTATACCGCACGGCTGCACCATTTACAGCTGTAAGGACAACCCCGCATCGTGCTTATGGAAACGGTACTGGTGCCATGCCGTCCTTTCCATGCATCGAAATACAACGACAGGTTTACTTTACGCCGGTTGGGCATAGGCAACACATCGAGGTTTTTTACTTTGGTGCGTTCTTTATTTTGTTGTAATCCTTTTTCAGCGTCAAGGAAAGACACACCTTCTATCTCGCTAAGCGTACCGGTAAAGGTGCCCTCCACATATTGAACCAGCTCCAGCATGGTTTGTTCCCCTTCACCCGAGGCAATAAAATCAGCACCATGTTCCAGGAACTTAATGGCATGGTTCCTTACTTCGGGGCCACCCAGTACTATTTTCGTATGCTGTAATTCGGGCTGGCTTTTTATATAGCTGATGATGCGCAGTACATTCAGCTTCGTCATCAGATTGGTGTAAATACCAACTACATGGGGGCGTTGCTGTTGCAGTTGTGCGCACAATTTATCGAAGGAAGAAAAAGTACTGTCGAATACTTCATTGTCATACCCGTTTTGTTCCAGGTAGGCTGAAATATACAAAATGCCCAATGGAACATACGGCCGCATGATGGCTTGTTCCTTGGGATCTTCCTCTATAAAATATCCATGTGTTAACAGGATCCTCATTTGGATTCATTTTTAAATAACAGAAAAACGTGATCGGCCAGGCTGGTAAGCAGGGATGAGTTCCCTAACGTCTCCTCCCGTTGTACCAGCCAATGAAACAGGCGTGGGTGTTGTTGCATATACCCTTCCAGCCACGAGGGCGGAATGAATAAGCCCACCGGTTTTTTTTCAATCAATTGCATGGGGTACAGCAACCGTTCAAATGCCTTTACGGAATAATAATAAACCGGTTGTTGTACGCCTGGTGATAATTGCACCAATACTTCTTTATTCGTAAACCTTCTGAAAGCCTGCCGGGGCTGGCCTTTCAACAGGTGATACAGGCTGTCCCAAAAACAATATTTGCCAAACAGCACTACGGCCAGGTAACCACCGGGGCGCAGCAATGATTGTAACTGAGTCGACAGGTTTTTCATCTCCGCGGGCGATACACAATTCAACCCGGCAAAATTGGAAACGATGGCGTCGAACTGCCGGTTTGGGAATGTAGTGTGCAACTCCTCAAACGAACAGGTTTGAAATGCGGGTTGCTGAACGCCATTTGTCAGGGCGGTTTTTTGTTGTGCTTTATCGATCATGGCGGGCGAACCATCGGTGGCAATAACCGAATGACCCTGGCCTGCCATCCAGCAGGCATCGGCGCCCGTACCGCAATTGATCTCCAGCAGCTGCATACCAGGTTCACTGGTTAGCAGCGGTTGCAGCCATTTATGGCTCACCGTACGTTGTGCGTGGCCTATAAGGCTCTCTGTAAACGCAGTGTCGTAGGTGCCTGCCAGTACATTAAAAGTGGCTGTTTTATTCATGCACATACCGGTTTAATTGTACCTGCTGTACCAGCAACGATGGCATATGTAGGCAGGCAGCTGCTATTTTTTTATAGTCTGTACGCGACGCCGCAAATGGGTTCTTTATCGCCTTGCGCAAAGCCACCCAACCCTGTTGTTTGCGAAAAACATGGTGTACATAGCGGTGCAGTTTTTTATAATAGCGGGGCGGATAAGTATTGCGGAACATCAGCAACAATTCATCGGAATCCGTCCAGTTGGCTTTTTGTGTAAGGTCGGCTTTTACGCGTTCATGAAACAGGGTGCCGGGCAAAGGGTAAGAAACCGAGATGCCCATTTCATAAGGCAGCAGGTCCTTGATCATACGAATGGTTTTGGCAATGTCTTCCTGTGTTTCACCGGGATAACCAAACTGTATAAAGAAAGAAGGGTTGATGCCATTCTTTTTCAGTAGGGTGGTGGCCTGGTAAATTTGTTCAACCGTGGTGCCTTTGTCCATAGCGTCGAGGATCTTTTGCGAGCCGCTTTCAGCGCCCATCCAGATATTATGACAACCGGCACGCGCCAGGTCTTTGATGGTGTCTTCCTGCAACAGCAGATCTGCCCGCGCCTGGATCTTAAAACGGAATTTCAATTGTTCCTTCTCCACCAAATCAGCAAAGACATGCACCCAGCCGGGTTTCAGACCAAAGATGTCGTCGCTGAACCAGATGTGATCAAAGTTGAAGATCCACTTCAGCATTTTTAATTCTTCCACTACTTTTTCCGGTGAACGCGCATTATAGCGATTGCCATAAATAGGTTTTGCACACCAGTTACATTTGAACGGACAACCCCTGGTGGTAGCGATGTTCAGAGAAAAATACCCCGAGCTTTTTAACCACATCGAGCGGTAGGGTGTAATATCTACCAGGTCCCAGGCGGGCTGGGGCAATGCATCGAGGTCCTTCATCACCGTACGCCTGGGTGTTTTAGTAACCCCGTTATCGTGCATAAATGCCAGTCCGGCTATATGTTGAAAATTAGTTGCTTTATTATTGATGGCCTGAACCAGTTCCAGCAGGGTCATTTCGGCTTCGCCAATAATTACAAAATCGGCGCCTTCGGAAAGGTATTGTTCAAAATGATCGGTACTATCTGAGCTGGATACGATCACCGTACAACCTTTTGCTTTGGCCAGTTTCATCATTTCGAACGCAGCCTCCCGCATATTGGTCAAACACATTTTGGTAAGGTAGTTGAACCCATCATCGTACAACACAAAGAAATCAGGCACCTGCACATCAATTACCGGCTGCACATCCTGGGCGGTGTGTGCAAACATGGTATCGAACAAAGAAACGGTATAGCCGTTTTCACGCATCAGGGCTGCCGCGTACAAAGTAGCCAGCGGGGGATAAGGCTGCCCGGTAGCCCATTGTTTGGGATCGAACCTTAAAAAGTAGGAATGTGAAAAGAGAATATTGTTGTTCATGATGTCGCTTGGTTCTTTACAAACTGGTTCTGGGAGGCAGGTTTAAATAGCAAACGCATTTTACACAAGTGTCATTCTTGTCCATATCCAATCCCTTTCTGAATGCCACTGCCGTTGGACTGTTTATAATAGCATCCAGGTTTTGTGTTCTGATATTGCCTAAGGGATCGTGAAAAAAGCAGGGCCGCACGGTACCATCTGCCTCAATGACTGTTGATACCCATGGCGCATTGCATTTCTTGTATGGGAATGGATTCCTGCCATAAAACGCCGCATAGTAGCCATAGATCTTTTGTAATTTTTCCGCCGACTCGGCAATGAATCTTTCTTCGATGGCCGTTTGGTGATAACTGATCAGTTCCTGCAGGGCCGATTGCAAGGCCGGTAATTCTTCTTCATGCACCAGCACTTCCTGCTGACGGTCGTTGTCCCAGGCAGTGGCGCGGTTAAAGGCATTGCTGCTTACATCGGCTGGTAAAAAGCTGATCTGATCGAGGCCCATTTCCATGGCGCTGTTCACAATCGGGATCCAGTGCTTATAATTCAACCGGTGAATAACGGTACGTGCTGAAATACGAAATTTTGGATTGATACTTTTGATCAATTGCACACCCCGCTGCATTTTTTGGAACGCGCCGGGTAGTTGCCTGATATTGTCGTGCAGGGCTTCATCGCCATCCAGTGAAACAATAATGTCATTTACCCATTGCAGCAACTGATCTGCTTTTTTCTCCAGGGCAATGCCTGTAGATAACAGGGTAACGGCAATGCCTTCTTTTTTCAGGATTTCACAGAACCGGAAAAAATTGGCATTGAGCAGGGCTTCTCCGCCCGACATAACCACCACCCGGGTGCCCAGCTTTTTAAAGGTGCCCAGCAAACCGGTGATGTCCTGTTCGGTGAGCTGCTTCAGGTTTTTATTGTCCTTCCAGATATCGCACATTACACAACGGCAGTTGCAGGCGCTGTGGGGCATCAATATCGCTATTGGCAATGATGTGATGACGTCGGTCTGCAGCGTGCGGTACCTGTTGTATGTATGATATAGTTTATTTATGATCATTGTTAACTTTGAAAATAAAATTCACCTCCACCCAATTCTTTTTCTCCAGTACACAATTCAACTGAAATCCATTATCAAAAGCCATTTGTTTAATCATCTCAATGTCACAGCCATCACACAGCACCATCAATACAACCGAATTGGCATGGATGTATTGATGCAGTCCACTGAACAATTGCTGAAAATATTCACCCTGTTCCCCGCAAAACCAGGCGTAGTCTGCTGCGGTTTGGGGTTGTTTTTTATAATAAGGTGGATTGATGGCGATGATATCGAATCTCTGTTGTGGAATATCGGTAAACAGATCAGATTTTATAATTGTCAATGGAATGCGGTTGCTGCGCGCGTTCATTTCCAGTGAATGAATAGCAACCCCATTGATGTCGGTGGCTGTAACGCTGGCACCCTGGCGGGCGGCGTACATGGCTATCAGGCCACTGCCGGCACCCAGTTCCAGAAACAATTTATTTTTCAAAGGAAGCGAGGCGATGTACCGCAATAGTAACCGGGTACTAAAGAAAAAGCCCGGATGAAAAACAGCAGGCGGAATTACCAGTCGTATACCCTTGTACGTATACAGACGGGTAGCCGACAGGTATTTTACCAGCAGCGGTTTGTATAAACGGGTCATTAACTGTTTAATGGTTTTTCGCATTAGAATCCTTCAATTTCCGGTTGCCGGTATTTCCACAATAACTGCAACACTTTTAGTTCATATGGTTTCCAGTACAAACCGGTTTTGTATCGAACGGCCGACAGGCTGCGCATAATGCCGCGTTTGAATGCCGATAAGCGGATGTCTGAAACAGTAGGGTAGTAGCCATTCAGCACGGTTTCAAAATCTTTTATCTTATCTACCATTTCGGGCGTTAACCAGGGCGTTAACGGGTTCTTACGTAAATCAAAATTTTCCCAATGGGGACTGATCCAGTCTTCGAGCTTTTCTGGAAAATGAAATCCGCTTTCCAGTACTTTTTTATACAGGTCAGAGCCTTCAGTTGGAACCGGGCTGTAGAGGTATATAATGATCTCGGTTTTGGGATTGATGCTTTTGATCTCTTTGATGAAGGCGATATCCTGATCAATTTGTTTCATCACCTGTTCTGGCGTATCGGCAGGGGTACCCAATACAAATGAATATTCAGGTATGATATCGAATTTGGCCATCCGCGCGGCAAAGGCCCTGATCTGTGCGGCGCTTTGTGTGCCGCCCTTATCCATTTTTTTCAGAATTTCATCATTACCGGTTTCGGCGCCAAAGAAGATCATTTTGCAACCTGACTCCCGCATGATCTCCAGCGATTTGTCGGAGTATTTATCGATGGTATCGATTCGGCCTTCACCCCACCAGATCATATTTTCGGGTTGAATGAGTTTGGCAAATTCAACCGTTCGTTTTTCCGAAACAAAGAAATTGTTGTCGTGAAATTCAATGGCATTGCCGCCGTGTTGATCCTTCAGGTATTTAATATCCTCATAGATCAGTTGCGCACTTTTGCCCCGCCAACGCGCATTGTAAATGGGCACCACAGCACAGAATGAACATTTGAAAGGGCAGCCCATGCTGCTATGATAAGCGATGGTGCGGGTGCCCAGGTAAGTTTTGCCTAAATAGCGCTTCAACGGGTAAAAGCTGTTCAGGCTTTCGTAAGGCAAAGAAGGCAGCGCATCCTGATCGTACAATTCATCTTTGCCTGTTTTTATGATGCCTTCCTCTCCTTTATAAATGAGATTGGGAATGGTGGTCCAGTTGTCCCCTTTTTCAAGCGCTGCCAGTAAGGCTGGGAAACATTTTTCACCCGGACCGTTTACGATAAAATCTACAAAACCGGAGTGCAGAACCACCTTGGGTTGATTTGATGGAAAGTAACCACCCCAGATGATCCTGACCTCCGGATATTGCTCCCGAATTTGCTTTGAAATTGGTATGGACTGCCGCAATTGCGGACCGGGCATACAGGTACAGCCAAAGAATTTGTACTGACCGGTAGCCAGATAGCTGTTTATTTTTTGCCAGGGATCCGTTTCCAGATTGCCATCAACGATAGCATACTCAAATAATCCTTCAATAGCGGCGGCTACCGAAAGAATGGAGTTGGGGATCCTGGGTTTGGTTCTGGCACTTCTTGGGTTGAATAGTATTACTTTATTCATTGGTAACCTTGACCTTCAGGTCATTGACAATCATACGGGTAATTAACTGGTTGAGTTGCCTTAGGGGGAAAGTTGATCAGTTTCGGTAGGTTTTTAATAACAGCCAGTAGCAGAGGGGCTGCAATAGATTGTATTTTAACGATTGCCGGTAGTTTTGGCGGGCGGCTGTCAAATTGCTTGCCCGCTTAAATAAGTGGCCTATTTGCCTGTAAGCATGGCTTTTCGCTTTGTACAGGTATTTTTTGGATACCATGTTATTGTTGTACAGGTATTCAAAGGTATTCATGAAACCTTCCAGGTTTTTTACCGGCGCCTGAATACTATCATTGGCACTGTGCATCAAACGCCATAAAAGCGGTTCATAAATAATGGCGGCGTCAAAATAAAAGGCCAGTAAAATATTAAAATGAAAATCAGACCCAAAGGGCATGGTTTCATCGAATAAACCGGTTTTGTCGAAACAGGCACGACGCATCAGAATAGTGGGGTTGTATACCACAAACCGGTTTTCTTTCATCCGGTTGAAAATATTGGCATATTCAATACCCTGACTAACAACATAGGTGCGTGGCGATAAAATTTGACCGGCTATATAGTTGACAGCATCGGTAATGGAAAACCCAATATGGGGATGCTGTTCCAATAATGTAACCTGTTTTTCCAGTTTTGAGTTCTCCCAGGTATCATCTGAATCGTTGAAGGCGATCAGGGTGCCTTTTGACCGGCGGATGGCAAAATTTTTTGAGATGGCCGTACGGCCGCTGTGTGGCAGTTTGTAATATTGAATGCGTGGATCGGGTATAGCTCGAATAATTTCCTCGGTATTATCTGTAGATCCATCATCGACAATGATCAGCTCCAGGTCCTTATAGGTTTGGTTCAACACACTGTAAATGCTTTCCTGTATCAGGTGTGCCCGGTTATAGGTGGGGATTATTACGCTTACCATGCTTATAATTACGGAGGAAGGCTTTGCCAAGTTGCCTGTAGGCAATATCGCCTGACTATTTCCCTTCAAAAACAACCTCCTTTCTCCATTTACCGTATTGATACCCAATTCCAGGTTGAAACGGTACGCGTTATATTATCCCTTGTTGTTGCTGGCAGTTATGCTGGCCTGGTTTATATTTAAAGCTACCAGTGCGCCTTTTTCTGATTATGCCGGTTATTATTTTGGCAGCAGGGCTTTGTTACGGGGAAATTATGAGACGGTATATGATACCTGGTCGCTGAACCAGTTAATAGCTCAACAAGGTTATTCGGGTATTTTTGTTTCGTACACGCCCTTTCCGCCATTTACGTCAATAGTACTGGCGCCATTTTTATTATTTCCCGTGGCGGTATCTAAAATACTATTCAATGTGTTTTCTGCGGTCATGTTTATATGGGTGCTGGCCCGTGCCGGTAAATATCTTTCACTACCACCCTGGGTGCTATGGTTAATGCCGGTGATCTTTTTTATTCCCTTACATAATAATATCTTTTTTGGTCAGGCTTACCTGTTGTTGTTTGCCCTGTTGTTGGAAGGATACATTGCGTATAAAAAAGGCAAGCCGGTTATTGCCGCCCTGTTATGGGGCGTAGCTATTGTGTTTAAATTATTCCCGTTGGTGATCCTTTTTTTCCTGCTGGCAAAAAAGCAATACAAACAGGTGGTATATTGTTTGGCTGTCTGTGCGCTCCTGGGTTCGATCTCGGTATTATTGAATGGTTTTGCAGCCTGGCAATATTATGTGTTTACCATTTTTCCCCGGGCGAATAATGGAGAACTGAACGATAGTTATACCTATCTGTTTCAGTCGGCCTTTATGTTATTGAAGAACCTGTTTGTGTATGATGCCGTGCAAAATCCGCAGGTAGTTTTGAGCAGTATGCCTGTGTTTGTGATCTGTATGGTATTGTTTAAAGCACTGCTGTTGGCCTGTTGTGTAGGTATTACGATACATAAAAAGGCAACCGATTTTGTGGCCTTTGCCGGTTGGATAACTGCCAGCCTGTTGTTGTCGCCCAATGGCAGCAGCTATTCTTTGATCTTACTGTTGATGCCATTACTGGCTTTGGCAAGGAGCAAACCCGTTTACCTGGTTACGGTGATGGCCTTGCTGGTGTTGGTTTGTTTTATCCCCGTTTCTGCCCTGGGGGGAAAACCATTGTTACTGCAGTTCCCGCGTTTGTATGGACTGTTGTTGTTGTTTGGGGTGTTGATGGTGGCAGCCGGTATGCAGTTCTCTGTAAAATTGTTTGCTGCTTTAGTGGCCGTGTTGTTGCTGGCAGATGCCGGTAAACTGTTTCCAAAACCTGATAAGAGTACCTATTTACTGTTGCAGCCATTGCCATTTGTATATGAATACGCAATCAAGGAGAATCAGCTGGTGTATCGTTATTGGGATGGTAGCGGGAGCCATGAAACCAGCACACATTACGGAGTACACAATTATTCCACCAGTGATGTGCGCATACAAAACAACCAGGTGTATTATAAGAATAAACAACTTACTTCAACCCCCGATCTTAAAAAGCAGCCCATGCTGGTAAATGGAACGCAGATCATTTATTTGTCTGACAGGAACCGGGGCTTTGGGTTTTATACCCTGCGAACGATCACTAACCTGTAACCGATTCCAGGGAGGCTACGCGATCTTTTTCTTCCTGTAAATGTTTCAGCAGGCCGTTAAGTTTTTCAATTATACTGCCGGCTGCAATTTCTTTCATACAAAAATTATTACCGCCACAGGGAAGTTGTTCCTGGTGATGTACACAAGGCGAACAGCCTACTTTATTGTACAGGAATAGCTGTCTGTTTTCCTGGCCAGGGTGTATTTTTATATAACTCGCGGGGTTGGTTGGTCCCCATATAGAAATGGTGGGTAAACCCAGTTTATGGGCAATATGTAAAGGGCCACTATCGATGGTAATCATGCAAACACCTTTTTCGGCAATAAAATGGTAATAGGCTTCAAAGCCAAATGAGCCGGCAATATTGGTTAGCCTTCCCTTTTGTTTATAAACAGGCAGGTGGTCATCTATGAACTGATCGATGGTGGTTTTGTCATTCCCGGTTCCTAAAAAAGCAATGCGAAAATGCGTGTGGGTCAGGATCCAGTTACAAACAGCGGCCATGGTTGCATCGGGTAGTTTACGCACGGGCGCCAGGTTGCTACAGGTATTATTTAGAATAATATAGGGCTTATCCCATTCATTTGTTCGTACGGGAACTGATTCAGTGGATGGTTGTATCTCAGCCTGCGTGATCACCTGTGCCATGTGGTAGTAGTTGTCTTCAAGACAGGCTGTTTGTTTGAATGGGATGTTATGGGTATTGAGGAATTTGCGAAAGAATACCGGTTGTAAATGAAAGCCGAACCGGTTTCGCGCCATCGTTAATAATGAGTATACAGTGGTGAGTTTTGAATATACTTCCAGGTCGGCCACCCACAGGTGCTTCAATTGCCAGGACCGTACTATGTATTTTAATGAAGTGCTGATGGTGATCGACAAACTGCTGGTATCGATGGTCCAGATCTCATCGAATACCTGGAAGGGGGCAATGCCGTTGGCTATATTGGAATCTGTTAATAGAATAAAGCGCGTGTTCGGTAACTTTTTCCGCATAGCCTGAATGGAGTCAGAAGCAACCACCAGGCTGCCAAGCCCCAGTAGTTTTATGAACAACAGGTGTTTGGGTGGTTGTTGTAGTCCATGGTCTCTGCGCATTGTTATGCCCAACAGCCGGGTAACAGGAAGCAACATGCCTATGAGGCAGTAGCCAAGGTACTTGTCCAGTTTTCGGTTGGCAGGTAATTGCACAATAAGAAATTGTTTGATTTATAATTACATACCTATAAAATTCACACCTATTTGCCGGTACGCTAAAATGGAGAGTCAGGTTGCTACAGGGTTATCAGCTTATTACAGATCTGCAGGCTTTTTTTATTATGGGTGATCAGGATAATGATCTTACCGGCAGTAGCCAGTTGTTGCAAATGGTGCAGGAGCTTTTCTTCGGCTTTTTCATCCAGCTCACTGAATGGTTCATCCAGGATAAGCACATTGGCTTCTTTATACAGCGCGCGAGCCAGGGCAATACGCTGGCGTTGCCCGCCACTGATGTTTTTCCCGTTTTCTGTAAGCAGGGTATTGATACCGGTTGGCAACCTGGATAACCATTCTGAAATGCCGGCAATATCAAGGGCTTTATACAGCCTTTGTTCGTGGTGCTGTTGCCCATTCAGCGTAATATTGGCGAGCAACGAATCGTATATAAAAAACGGCTGCTGTTTAACGTAGGCTATTTGTTGCCAGTATTGTTTCCGTTGCAGGCTGCTTACCGGTTCCTGATTGATGCATATCTGTCCGGTTTGGGGTGAAATAAACCCCAGCAGCATATTCAACAGGGTGGTTTTGCCTTTGCCGGAATGTCCGTCGATGCCAACCAGGTCACCCGGTTGTAACTGGCAGGAAAAATTATCCAGTACCGGATGATGGTCGTAAGAAAAACCGACCTGCTCAAATGAAATGGAAGCAATGGGCGGTAGTGGGTTACTGACTGGTTGTTTTGCGGCCGTTTTGTTGGGTTGTACCAGGTCATTGATGGTAAAGGTATAGGTGCGTATTTGGCCAATCGCATTCAGGATGCGGGCTATACCCGGAATGATCTTATAAGCTGCGGCTATAAAAGCGCCGAGGGTTACTATTTGCGTGGCGTATTGTCCATTTCCAAACCAACTGCTAATGGCTATAAGGATCAACAGGCCAAACACGGCAAACACTTCTGCCAGCCGGGCCGGTAATGCCTGTAAGGATTGCAGTGATGACTGGTGATGATTCAGGTGGTTTTGGGCGGTGGCATACCGGTCGGTAAAGTATTGGTTCCGGTCGTAAATATTGCTTTCTACAAAACCTGAAATGGATTCATGCAGGCGTTGCCACATCTCCGTGCGGCTGTTTTTTATATAGTTGCGGGCGGTGTGCAGTTTACGTTTGGTAAGCCATCCGGCGAGGATGACAGGCGGCAACAGGATGATAAGCAGTAACAGGAACAGCTGCGCATTGAATAAAAGAATGGCCACAATAGATAGCAGGATCAACACCATTTCAGTAAACAACTGTTGCAGGGGCAAAAGCACATGCTGACAAAACTCAAGCGGTTGCAAACTGATGATCCGGGTAAATACCGAGGAGTCGGTATGGACATAATCTGCATAATTCCCTTCCAGGTAGTGTAACATATTGTTGCGGGAAATGCGGCTCGCTACCTGGTGCACAAAGCGGGTTTGCCAGGACTGGATCAAATAAGCCGCCAGGTTCTTTATACTGAACCCTACAAAGAACAGAGAGATGAGCAGCAGGGAAGAACGGTTGAACAAGGCATTGGCTGTTGTTTTGCCCAGGAAGGGTGTAAAGGTGTGAATGGCATCAACGGGCTGGGTGTAAAAATGGATGATGTACAATAGAAACGCCAGGGACGCGATATCGGCAATACTGACAATAAGCGTTAACCCGGTGAACAAAGTCCACTGTTTTCTTTCGCGATCGGTTAATATGGTCAATACTTTATTGAAAATAGCTGTCACGTTCGTCACTTTTTATCAGGGTGAAAACACCCGAATTTTCATCCTTTTCATAATAATACGCAAAATCCTGTGATAAGGTTGCCAGGATAAGACCGGGCGTTTTAACCGGTTCTGCGTAACGAAAAATAAAAATATTATTTTTCAGTAATTGGTCACGCCCGGGGTGTGATAAAGTGGAAGGGCTAAAATTTGGCTGCCTGCTGTTTAAAAACTAATATTGTTTACCGTTAGTTGTTATTCCTGCGTTATATAGTACCATCATCAGCAAAGCCGTTACCTTACGTTTTAGTACCAGTTACAAACAAGAATAATACTGTGCCCGCCTGAGTCATGAACAGTCGTTTATAAACTGGTCTATTTATATGATAAGTTTGGGGTGTGTGCAACTTTACCCTTTAGTAGTTTACGAAACCAGGCAGTTAATAAATAGTTATCAGTTCCTTACATATATATTAAGAAACGTTAAAGTTATATAAGTGTTTTCTGTAAGCTGTATTTTTGGTTGAACAATTCGTACAGCATAATATTGCAGCCCGATTCGTACACTACTGCACCGTTTATTGCTTAGCCAGGATTTGCTCCACTACCAGGAATTACTTTTCTTTTCAACTGACCCATAACGCTATCACTTGCACGCAAAAGTGGTAACAGGAATCTTATTTTATATTGTAAACCTTGTCATTATGAACCTTTATCTGTTCTCTCGCCAATTTATCAAACACTCCTTTTTCATTTTATTATCTTTTTCAGTGCTGCACCCTGATGTAGTTTTTGCAAACATAGCCTGGAATGATACGGCCTATTATTTTAATGAACGTGGTCAGTTGTTGTGGTGCGATGTGCACGCCGCCCAGCCAAACAGTTATGTAATAAAAACAAAGAAAACCAATAACGAAATATTTCAGGATATTCCACTAAACGATGCTTCTGTACAGTTAAGCGCCGATTATGATACCGCATTGGTATCAAATATTTCAAGATCAACAGCCAGAAGAGTAGCCTGGTTAATACGACATGGTAAGATCAATGATCCATTGGTGTTGGAGAATATAGTACCCATACTCGATAAACGGATCATGCGCCGGATGTATGATAATATTATTTCTCGTTGCACATCAGGCAATGCGCACCAGGAGCATGGCGGTGTGGTGTATCCGGATGGAAGGGTAACCTGTATTACCGGTGAACTGTCGGATGCTGAAGAGATGGAAGGAGCTTCCTTATATCTTAAACAAAAAGCATTGGTGTATTATCACAGTCATCCCGATGCCTGTATTGAACAGCGTACTGCTGACCGGGGAGATGCACACAATCCCAACCGGGTGCAATTTTCACAAACCAGCGAAGTGAAAACGATCAGTTATGTACAGGGCCCTTCCCGGCAGGACCAGGAGTCAGTAGGTGAGGGAACGGGTTATGTATTTGGGATAAAAACCAGTGGCGGCCTTATTTATATTTATGATAAAGATGGTATAAAGGCAACGCTGCCGGTTGCATTTGTAAAGAGAAGCTACAAACCTTCCGGCAAACAAATAAAGAAGAAAAGAATAGATACCTATGTAGCGGGATTGTAGTACCAGGTCTCGTTTTACATTGCCTTCAGCATTTTGGCAACTATCTTGTCAATGGGCAGGGTTACAGATGCTTCCGAAAAATCATTCCAGTCAATGAAGCGGAAAGTTTCTGTTTCTCCTTTTTCCTTATAAACGGCCAGTTGTTGTTCGTCGAAGTCGAAAGGTTTTTGACGGAGGGGAGCGGTTATGGGTTCCAGTGCCTGGGCGAAGTAATAAATGGAGATGATCTGGTGTTCGGGGTTGAACGCGCTCATCTGGAAATAATCGGTAGTATAAATATGATCACCCACCTGTACGTTGAGGTTCATTTCTTCCATGAACTCTCTTTTTAAACAATCGCGGGTGCCTTCGCCAAATTCCAGACCGCCACCGGGAAATTTGGTGTATTTACCACCCCGGATAAATTCATCGCTTACCAGCACTTGTTTGTTTTCACCGAGCAGGATGCCGTATACACGTAAGTTGAACATGGGTTAAAATAACTTTTTCTTTAAAAAGAACCAGCCAATTACCAACGAGATCAATAATGATAAAAATACCGGTATATAAAATGCAAAGGGTGAATGTGCGTAGGGGATAGGTACGTTCATGCCATAAATACTCGCTACCAGTACGGGCAGCGACAGCACGATGGTGATAACCGATAAACGCCTTAACACCTCGTTCTGGTTATTGGCAATGATGCTGGCAAATGCATCGAGCGTACTGCTGAGGATGTTGGTATAGATGTTCGCCATTTCCAACGCCTGTGAGTTATCGATGATCAGGTCGCCCAGGAATTCTTTTTCATCTTCATTCAGCCCCAGGAAATTGGTGCGCTCAATTTTCATCAGCAACATTTCATTCGAGCGCAGGGCGGTAACAAAATACACCAGGCTTTTCTGAATGCGCATCAATTGCAACAATTGCTCATTACGGCTGGCCGCATACAGTTTTTGCTCCAGGATATTCCGGCGTTGATTGATCTCTTTCAAAAATTCGAGATAGGTCTGAATGATCTTTTCAATGATCTTCAGCACCATCATCTTCCGGTTATCGGGATGCCGGTTTTGAAAGGTATTCAGGAACTTCTTGATAGCGCCGTTCTCGAAAGAATTCACCGTTACGATCTGGTTGTGGGTAATGATGATACAGATCGGAATGGTGATGTAGTACGCGTCGCTTTCGTTGAAGGAGTTGTTTTCAGTAGGGGTTTTAATAACCAGCAGCTTTACATTGTCAGCTTCTTCAAAACGGGTCCTTTCATCAATATCGAGCGAGTCGGTAAGGAATTCGAGGGGGATATCGAGCGAATTAGATAATTCAGAAAACTCCTCCTGTTTCAGTGGTGGCAGAATATTCACCCAGGAGCCGTTTTCCGGCTTATCGATTGCTATGGTTTGATAATTAATATTTTTGAAGTACTGAATCATAGGCGGCGCAAAGGTAAGGGCGCTTTTTGATTAAAAGGGGTATACAATAAAATAAAAAAGCCCCGACGAAATTGTCGGGGCCCTGGGAAATTCTTTATTTAATATCGAGGCTTCCTTCAAAAACTTTTTCGGCCGGGCCGCATAACCAGATGTTGCGATACACGTCGTCGTCGGTGCGGTCGAACTCAACGGATAATTTTCCACCCTTGGTTTGAACAGTTACATCGTTGAAACCCCGTTCGTTATGATAACAGACAAGGGCGCTGGCAGTAACGCCGGTGCCGCAGGACAAGGTTTCATCTTCCACGCCCCGTTCGTAGGTGCGTACAATTATTTCATCGTTATTTTTTCGTTCCACAAAATTTACGTTGATGCCATCTTTGGCGAACGTGTTGCTGTAGCGGATGTCTTTCCCTTTTTTGTAAACATCAAAATCCAGCACGTTATGCGTCATTTTGATGTAGTGAGGCGACCCGGTGTTTAAAATGAAATCGCTGTGGTAGTCCTTTATTTCGTCCACATCTTTCATTTTAAGGCTAACAATGCCGTCCTCGTCAATTTCGGCATCGTGCGGACCATCAACAGCAATAAAACTGTATTTTTCTTTATGGATGCCTATATTATAGGCGAACTTAACCAGGCAACGGCCACCATTGCCGCACATGGTGCTTTCGCGGCCATCAGCATTGTAGTACTTCATTTCAAAATCGTACCCATTCGCATTGTTCAATAACATAAGGCCATCGGCGCCAATCCCAAAACGGCGGTTGCATAAAAAGCGAACCTGTTCGTTGGTCAATTCGTTATAACGTTCGTCGCGGTTGTCCAGAATTACAAAATCGTTTCCTGTGCCCTGGTATTTGTGAAAGATTAATTCCATAGTTGATTGTTCCTTTGCAATATTACTACAAACTGGGTTAGTACCATAATGGCGCCATCTTATTATAACAGATTGTTATTTACTTGGTTCAATTACCAGTCGTTGATGATATCGAGCGTTTTTTTGATCAATTGTTCAATGGCCGCCTGGCTGTCGCTGGAAAATTGTTTGGTAACCCGGTTGGCTACAATGGCGCTGATGGACAGGCAATGGTGTCCCAGCAGTTTGCCCAATCCATAAATGCCGGACGTTTCCATTTCAAAATTGGTGATGCGATGGGGGCCAAAAGCGAACTGGGTCAGCCGGTCGATCAGGTGTGGATTGCTCAATCCCAGTCGTAAAATACGTCCCTGTGGGCCATAAAACCCAGGGCAGGTTACGGTGATGCCGTGGTGGAAGTTATTTACAAAATGTTTAATAAGATGGGCGCTGCCGCCGCAAATATAGGGTTGCGAGATACGTTGGTGTAGCTGGGTTTGAGTAATAAAGGACTGCAACAGCTGTTTTTCCTCTTCGTTTTCTTCATACCGGTAAAAATTCAGCAGGTTATCGATGCCCAGGCCGTGGGTTGAAACCACAAAACTGTCGGTTGGGATATCAGCCTGCAGAGCGCCGGAAGTACCTACCCGGATAATATTTAACTGGGTAAGCTGAGGTTTGATGGTGCGGGTGAGCAGGTCGATATTTACCAGGGCGTCAAGTTCGTTCAGCACAATATCGATATTATCCGGGCCGATGCCGGTAGAAACGACGGTGAGCCTTTTTTTGCCCAGCACGCCGGTGTGGGAAATGAATTCGCGATGGCTGCGTTTATGTTCAATATGGTCGAAATGCCTGCTCACGGCGGCTACCCGGTCGGGGTCGCCCACGGTGATTATGGTATGTGCCAGTTCTTCGGGACGCAGGTCTAGATGGTATACTGCCCCCCGGTTATTGATAATCAATTCTGATTCGGGAATGCGTTGCATAAAAAAGGATTAAAAAAGGTGGTCAAATATCCGAATAATATCCTACTTTCGCACACCCCGAACGAAGTGGTTCTGGGTGTAACGAAAAATGGTTCCGTGGCCGAGCGGCTAGGCAGAGGTCTGCAAAACCTTTTACAGCAGTTCGAATCTGCTCGGAACCTCAGAAAAAGGATCGCTGAAAAAGCGGTCCTTTTTTGTTTTTAAGAAGTTATGGTTCTGTGTCCGCCAGCTGGCGGACGAATCTGGGATCAAGGTCTAATGAATGATTCAAAAACAAAACAAAGTTTTCTCTTTTGTTATTTAGGAAATCGTTTCATTAATAAAGCAACCACTTTACACTTAACAGTTGATTCTTTGCAACTGTTAATATATTGGGTCTGTTTGCCGAAAATTAGATAGAATGCCATATCCATTCTGGTCTAATTTGACATATAATTGGGCTGAGTCACAAAATCCTTCTCTTTTTTATCCTTCAAATTTGCATTGTCAATAAAAAATAACAAACATGAAATTATTGAAATGCATAGTGCTCTTAATGGCATTGATCCTGGTGCTAAATTCTTGTTCAAAAGAACATGACAATTCCGTTAGTGAAGATCATCATTCAACTTTCGTACTGGTGCATGGCGCCTGGCAAGCATCATTTGTTTGGGATAAAGTGAAAAAAGCTTTAGAGGATGAAGGTAACACTGTAGTTTTAGTAGAGTTGCTGGGTCACGGGAATGACCATACTCCGGTATCTGAAATAACATTTGACAAGTATGTTAAACAAGTAACGAATGTTATAGATAGTTTAAATACTCCAGTGGTATTAGTAGGACACAGTCTAGGGGGCGCAATTGTTACCCAGGCAGCCTGCAAAGTCCCTCAAAAAATAGCCAAACTAGTTTATGTGGCTGGGTTCATTCCAAAAAGTGGTAATAGTGTATTCGAATATTCTGCCATGGATTCTGAGACATTGATCCCTTCCGCCTTAGGATTCTCTGCTGATGGGAGTACGGTAACTATCGCAAATCCTGAAGAAAATATGCGCGAGATATTCTGTAAAGACGGCTCAGTTGAAGATATCAATTTATTGGTAGAAAAACTTCGTCCGGAACCAGTTGTTGCCGCAGGAACTCCGCTGGATTATAGTAGTGATACTTATAGTGCTATAGCTAACAAATACTTCATCTACACAACAGAGGACAAAGCCATTAGCTACCCTTTTCAACAGCAAATGGTTTCTGAAGCACACATTACAAATACTTATGAAATTCAGGCAGGGCATAGTCCTTTTCTTTCTAGACCAACGGAATTGGTTGCTATTCTTAATAAGATAACTAAACAATAATGATTCATATGCCGGAATAGATTATTTATACCGGCAATTATAATATGAAGGCACTTAATACCGCTAAACAACAACCGATTGCAATGTACCTCGCCTTAACCATACTTTCTAGTAGTATTGTATGGTTGCTGACGTTACATGCGACACATGCGGGCAGAATAGCCGGCCGAATCTTTGGTTATGGGATCATGTGGTGTCCGGCATTAGCTACTTTGATCACCTGTCGCCTGTCGGGCCGCAAGATGTTAGACCTGGCATGGAAATGGGGTGAAAGCCGCTACATGATCGCCTGTTATTTGATACCGCTGCTTTATTCGCTCGTAGCATATCTTGTCATTTGGGTTAGCGGCGTTGGCGGTTTCTACAACAAAGCATTTGTTTCACAGGTGGCGCATGAATTTGGATGGGAAGGTCTGCCTACGGGCTTATTAATCGTTATCTTCTTTGTTGTCAATGGAGTGATCGGGCTATTGGGCAGTATGGCAACGGCGCTGGGCGAAGAGATCGGGTGGCGCGGATTCCTGGTGCCCGAACTTGGCAAACGGATGGGCTACACCGGGGTTTCACTAACGAGCGGTCTTATCTGGGCGGTCTGGCATTATCCATTACTGATTTTCGGACATTATAATAACGGAACACCAGCATGGTATGGCCTCTTATGTTTTACTGTGATGGTAGTCAGTATCAGTTTCGTTTTCACCTGGTACAGGTTAAAGTCCGGCAGCCTCTGGACGGCCGTTATGCTTCACGCGAGCCACAATCTTTTTATCCAAACCTTTTTTACACCGATAACTTCGGACAAAGGTGACACGGCATGGTTCACCGACGAGTTCGGGGCAGTAGCACCGGCGATCACAGTACTGTTAGCCCTCTATTTTTGGCGAAGGCGGAAAGAGCTTGCGTGGCCCCTGAAGAATGCGGCACGCCTGAAGTGATGGCGCTTCGTATCTCTCAGCCTGGCTGTGGGACAATGAGTAACCGCCGGGTAGGTGACAGCGCTACCCGTTGAGGATCGCTTAATCGCGGTCCTTTTTTGGTTTTAAACAGTTTGAGTGAAATTACCCACTTACCAGTGTAATAAATTATACTACCCGCCGACTGATCTGTTAACCACCTAATGGACCCTGAGTAAAGCGATTTTATTTTTTCCATTAAAACAAAACCTATGCGCAAAATGCAATTCATTGCTGTATTACCTGTATTATTTCTTGCAACCATTCCATTTTGTAGCCACGCACAATCAACTGTTGACCAGGTAGGCAATACCGCCGATAAAGTGGGCAGCACCATCGATAAAGTGGGTGGACTGTTTAAAAAGAAAAACAAGATCAAACCGGCCGGCACAGACGCTACAAATACAACCGCCCCGGGCAGCAGTGTAGCTATTAATACGGTTTATGATTTTGTACCAGGCAACACGTTGTTGTTTGTAGATCATTTTGACTCAACCAAAAAGGGGAATTTTCCTATTAAATGGCTCACCAACGCCAGCGGTGAAGTGGTAACCCTGCAACAATTTCCCGGCAACTGGTTTTCCATTACAGGCAATGGTTTATATATTCCCAAAATAAAAACCGGGCTTCCCAAAGATTTCACTGTTGAATTTGACCTCGTCATTGACGGTGGCAGTAACAGTACGCTGTATGTTGATTTTGAAGATGCGCTCGATGGGAACTTCGATAGATACCCCTCCAACCCTTATTTGCAATTTAGGATGTACTCGGGCGGGAGTGCCTATGTGGAATGTAAAGGCAAAGACCTGAACTCCCATGTGAATAGTAATGCCTATACTACAGGCGGTAAAATAAATCACCTGGCGTTTAAAAAAGAGGGCGAACGTTTACGGATATACATCAACCAGGAAAAAACGTACGACATTAACCATGCCTTTGAAGGCAACAGAACGTACAGCACGTTTAAATTTGGCGCCGATTTCTATAGTCCAACGCATGTGCTCATCTCAAACGTTAAAATAGCAGGTTTGTAATAGTTGGTTGACCCTACGGTAAGCAACGCTTCTAAAAAACTTTTACAACAGCCAGGGCATTGTGCTTTTTATCAACGGGTTCAATACTCCCCCGATTGTTGAGAAAGAATTCAATTCCCAATGCAACAATAACCGTATTATCAGGCTGATGCTCAATAACTGGTAGCTGCAGCTGCAGATTTTCGTGCCGCTGCAGGTCCAAATCCAGGATATCGGTTTGCACGGGTTCAACGGGAAACGTTTCTTTTTCAAAATTTACCGACGCCGCCATGGCAGACAGCATAAAAGCGTTGGCACCGGACGCCGTGTCGATCATGGCCTGGGGAATAATGGAGGGAAAGCTGATGGTGGCCCGACTGGCCTCGTTATTGATTATGATCGAATAGGGCGCCTTTAAAACATTTTGCAGACTTGTGTCGCGGTTAAAGTTAAAGTCTTTCAGAATGCCTATTACGCCCTTTGGCACACTTCGTTCGCCGCGATCGCTTACGGGGTCGCTTTGCAGGATCTTAAACATGGTTTTTGTAAGCCGGCCCGAAATATAACGGTCGGCCTTATTTCGTAATCCCAGAATCAGGGCCCGACGCAGCAAGCGGTTAGCTCTGCAGGCACGGGAAAATTCGGCACTATTCTGCCGGCTCATTTCAAAAACAGGATCGGTAAGCACCCGTTTGCGGTTTAATGGCGTTCTTTTCTTCATATGGAACAGTAGATTGCTATATAGATAGTTCTTGTCTTACTTATAGGATACATATACAAGATAGTCATTTTCCACGATAATAATGCCACTGTAATGCCACCAGAATGCCACTGTAATGCCACTGTACAGTGGCATTACAGTGGCATTCTGCCGGGATGCTGGTGCAATAAGGATCGGCTATCCAACGTATATAGCATAAGTGAGGCAGCATACAGTTATAAGGATCAAAAGACAAAAGCCTGGCAATCATATGGATTTGACGGCTTTTTTTCATACAAACTGAAAATAGATCAGGGAAACGGCCGCCGCAGTCATTATTACCAATGTCAAAAATCCTAACGTATTTCACTGGCGCCCGTAATTAACCCTGGTCCAGGTGCTTTCAGTATTTTCTTAATCCTTAAAAAGAATCCAGCTGGTGTGGTCCCTGCCGGAAAGAAAATCCTAATTATGTGAAGGCTTACAATATGTACAAGGACAAGAACTTTACCTTGTTAGGAGTATCGCTCGACAAAGAGGGAAATAAAGACGCCTGGGTGGCCGCCGTCAAAAAAGATGGACTGGATTGGCCACAGGTATAATAAGCGTAGTGATTTACTTTTTTTAACTATTCGATTTCCTAAACTCCGTTGGACTTATTCCCTTATATTTTTTAAACGACCGGTTTAAATGGCTTTCGTCGGTAAAATTAAATTCATACACAATCTCATTAATTCTCATATCGCTGTGAAGAAGCCTGGATTCCACCAGTCGCATTTTGTAGTTGGAAATATATTGCTGCAACGTTTCGCCCGTTTGCTTCTTGAAATAGCGCCCTAAATAAGCTAAAGAAATACCAAAATGCCTGCTTATTACTTCTGCTCTCAACATGCCAGGTTCAAAGACGTTTTGCTGTATGTAGTGTAATATTTCAAGCACCGGCTCTCCGGTGTTTTCTTTTATATTCTTTGGAAGCTTTAAGGCAATATTTCTCGCTACAATTGTAATAACCGTGTTTACAATCTGTTCAATTATTTTATTGAAATAGATCTGCTGATTCGTATTCTCCCGGATAATACTTTCAATAAGCGATGCGATAAATGGTTTATCTGCCTTGTTTTTTAGAATACAACCAGGGCGATGGCTGGCATTTTGAAGGATGTATTCCATCCGCTTTACCGCGTCTTTATCCTTTGAAATAACTGTCTTTACGTAATGTTCACTAAAGCGAATGAAAAAGAAGCTGGAAAGGTTTGCTATGTCAAAAGAGTGGATATCCTGCGGTGTAATCAGGAACAAATTTCCCTTTCGATAGTTAAATTTGAGTTTGTTAATGTATTGAACGCCGGTACCATCTACAATATATATCAGTTCAAAGAAGTTTCTGCTTCGTCTCGCTTGCGGATAACTGTGACATTCTTTGTACTCCACTTCAAACGGCACATAGATGTTTTCTGCTTTCATTAAGGAAATTTACAGAATTAGTGAAAAATTGTACAGAAAGGTAACTAATTAATCTGTATAATTTTGAACCGATAAAATTATTAAAAATGAAAAAAGTAATCGCACTCCTGCTGGCGTCAGGGTTCTCCTTTATGTTATACGCGCAAAAGGGTAACCCTTCCATAAACTCATTGCAAAAACAATTGCCTGGAACGTGGACATTAATATCTGTTGTTAATATTTATCCCGATAGCAGCAGGGAGTATCCATATGGAAAAGATCCTCAGGGCCTGTTGATGTTTGATGAAAAAGGTAACTATGCCATTCAAATACTAAAAGCGGTACGGCCTAAAATTGAATCAGGCGACAAAAATAAATGCACCCCGGAAGAAAGTACTGCGTTGGTGCAGGGCAGTAATTCGCATTTTGGAAAGTATAGAGTTAATGAGGAGAAGAAGACCATTACGTTTATGATTGAACACGCTTTTTATCCAAACTGGGAGGGTATTGACCAGGAACGCTTTTATACATACACAGGCAGTGAAATAAAGTATGTGGTTACTCATACAACACAAGGTGGGCGAAAAGTAATTGCTGAAGTTGCCTGGCAGAAAGTACAGTGATCCGATAACTTTTTTTATACAAGTTACAGTTATGTACACAGATAACATATTTAGAAGAATATTCAGGCACTTTAAAATTAATCAACAGGTTTTAAGACAAATACTTGAAATTACTTTTTGGAGATAGGTATTCTTATATTAATGTAATAGGTTATAACATTAGCGGCTGTAAATCGGGCGTTAACCAGTTTTTTCTGGCTTCTTTACTCATTAACAATTCCCGGGAATAATATTTTAACGGAAAATCTTTCTTTAAAAATTCCTGTTGCCAAAACCCGTTCAGTATGACTTCAAATTGCCGGCCGGCGCCGGTTTGCAATACGTAGTTAATTATATGCCTGGTGTAGAAAACGGTGATCGTTTCGTGATAACCTGCGTGATCGGTATTTTCTCCACCAATGCTAATGTTGTATTTCTTTATACCTTCTTTGATTGATTCAATTGCCTGCGGTAATGGCTGCAGGCAACAATACCAAAGTGCCATGGCAAAATGTGCTTCATGTGTCCATTTTTCTTTGGGTAACCTACCAATTTCAAATTGATGGACCAGGTCTTTTACTTCAGGTGCTGTCATCTTAAAAGTTTTTTGTGTTAACCTCTTCTTTATAGGTGTTGAGAATGATGGTTGTATTGGTGCGGGTTATCGCTTTTATGGATTTTATCTTTTTTACCAGCAGTTCTTCCAGCGCCAGCGTATCTTTTACCAGCACTTTCAACAGCAGATCATAATCGCCTGCCGTATGGTGGCATTCGAGCACTTCGTTTAATGCAATGAGATTCTCTTTTACCGGCGCTGTTTTGGTGTGATCGATCCAAACCTGGATAAATGCCAGCAATTGCAGGTTTACCTGTTGCCGGTTTACTTTTATCGTGTACTTTTCTATATACCCCGATCTGTCAAGCTTGCGTAATCGTTCTGTTACTGCAGGTAGTGATAAATTTATTTTTCGGGCAATGTCTGCTCCGGTAATGCGGGCGTTGTCTGCAAGCAATTGTAGTATCCTGCTGTCATAGCGGTCCATAATGGTTCATTATTTATCCCGAAAATAAACTTTGTCTTTATATCATTTTGTTATATATAAGAAATAACAGCGACTATTAAGAAAAGCAGGGACTTTCCCTTATAATAATTTGATATAATAGTATGTTGGATAAAAAGCCAGCATTGCTAAGGCGATATTTTAACGCTGGATCAATTTTATACAGATAAGCGACAGCGTGAGCCACCAGCATGCTACCAGCATACTGGCAATAACATCTGTGGTAAAATGTACATGTAAATAGATCCGGCTAAGTCCTACCAGGCAAGCGTATGAAAGCAGTAAAAATGCGGAGGCTAATTGGGCGATAAATGACCACTTGCTTTTCAGGGTGATATAGATCAACACACCGCATAATGTGAAGGCACCGAGGGTGTGCCCGCTGGGAAAGCTATAACCTATCGCTAATTGCAAATGCGGCATTGGGGGACGTGTCCGATGAAAAATCAGCTTCAAAGCCCAGCCCAATAAAATACTACTGGCAGCAATTACAAATACATAAATCGCGGCTCGTTTATGACCTCTTTTAGACAGAAAAAATAAAATTACCAGGTAGATAGTGATCGTAAAGAAATTGGTGCCGCCGAAAGTAACCAGTAATGCCAATTTGGTATGCAGCGGTGATGTCCATTGCTTAACACAGTTCCACACAACGGTATCGAGCCATTCCCCTTTTTCTGCCAGTACTTCCCAGGCCAGCCATAGAAACAACAGGCAGCTAATGAACGACAACGCAACCAACACCCAAAAACGTGCTGTAAGTGATTTCCCGGGTTCATTATTGATCGTCATGCTTTATTTTAATAAAAATACATGCCTGTTTCGTTGCAGGTTTCTAAATGACCATTGGGGGCAAGTAACATTGACTCACCCGGTCAAACGGGCTACTTTCAGTACGCTTTAGCTTTGTAAAAAAGAAAAATATGCTACAAGAGAAAGTAATTGTAATAACCGGCGCCAGCAGTGGCATCGGAAGAGCTACTGCAAAGAAACTGGTTTCACTTGGTGCCCATGTAGTTGCTGCTGCCCGGCGTAAAACAGAACTGGATGCGCTGGCAGCGGAAAGTGGAGGACACATGCTGGCCGTACCTACAGACGTGACAAAAAGGAGGGAAGTACAATTGCTGGCGGAAGCTGCGATCAAAAAATTCGGCCGGATCGATGTATGGATCAACAATGCGGGCGTTATGCCCAACTCCTTCTTCGATGAAGGGAAGGTCGATGAATGGGACCGTATGGTTGATGTGAATATCAAAGGAGTTCTTTATGGCATCGATGCGGCACTGCCTCATGTGCTTCAAAGTAATGGCCATATACTCTCCATTGCTTCTGTTCAGGCACTAAAGACTTATCCCGGAACGGGGGTATATACAGGTACCAAGTTTGCTGTTCGGGCTATTATGGACAGTCTGCGGGAAGAGTTAGCAGGCAAGATACGCGTGACCGTCATCAATCCCGGTGTTGTTGCAACAGACTTTACCCGGGAAATAACCAGTGAAAAGCTAAAAACACTGTTTGGCGATGCCGCTAATTTCCCAAGCCTCGATCCTGATGCTATTGCTAACGCTATTGTGTATGCTGTTGGTCAACCCGCTGAAAGTGCAGTAACGGAAATAACCATTCGACCAAGTGCCCAGGCACACTAGACTATTAAAGGGAAACCCTACTGCCGATATTTTTGTTAAATTTGAGATATGGCCATTCTGAGAGATAAAACGGAATTCTATCGTCCCAATGTGTTCCTCTTTACGGGAACGGTTCCAACTTTCGCGGCCGAGGAATTTGTCCGCGAACACGTGCTTTGCCATGTGTACGCGGGCGAACTCCATTATACTACTGCAGAAGAGGAGGTGGTCGTACATGAAGGCGAAACGGTTCTTTTTCGCAGGGACTTGCTCGTGAAATGCGAAAAGCGGCCCGTTCAGGGTGAGGCAGCTTTCAGGATCGTATATTTTGTATTTGAACGGCATTTTGTAGAAGCCCTGGCCCTGAAACATCCGCTGGATGCAGGTATGAATGAGCAACGGTATGGCGCTGTAGTTCCGCTACAGCCAACTGCTCCTTTACAGGGAGTGATCGAATCCCTGCTTCCTTATCTGCGGAACAATAGTTTTCTTTCCTCTCAAATGGTTCCACTTAAATTAACAGAAGCCACGCTAGCACTTGTAGAACAGGACGCTGCTTTCGGCAGCTGGCTATTAAGTCCCCACGAAGAGCATAAACCTGATCTGACCGTTTTTATGGAACGCAATTTCCGGTTCAACGTTCCCATGGCAAAATTTGCAGAACTCTCCGGACGAAGTTTATCCACCTTTCAACGGGATATGCGCAAAGCTTTTGGTATGAATGCACAAGCCTGGCTATTAAAGCGCAGATTGGAAGCTGCTTATAACCTGATGACCACAAAGCAGGTTGCACCGGTCGATCTCTACCTTGATCTCGGTTTTGAAGATATTTCCCATTTTTCACGCTCGTTCAAAAGACAATATGGTGTCAGTCCTTCGTCACTGAAAGGAAAACAGCCTGCCCGCATTTCCTGATCCTTTTATCAATCAGAAAAACAACTTATTGACTGATCAAAGCTGCATACATTTTATCCCTGCGGTAGATGGATGTGCGTTCTCCTATTTTTTCGATTGTAGAAAAGCCAGCGTCATCAAAAAGTGTCTGTGCGCGGGCAAATGAAACAGGATAGGGGACCCATTCATTTCCTTTATCGGTGTCATATTCAATCAGGATAAACACGCCAGTGCGTTTGCGTAAATGGGTTTTTAACTGTTGGATGCATGCAGCCTGATCCTGTACGTAATGAAGCGAATTTGCCATTAGTATGCCGTCGAGGATAGGAACAGACAATTTATCTTTCACAAAATCCGCCTGTTGAAATATGATCGAGGGATTATGTTGGTAGTTAGGCCGCTTTTGCAGATCAACCGCATGAATGGTAGATCCTGGTTGTAACAGGGAGACCAGGGCTTCAGAGAATAATCCATTGCCCGCACCAAGATCTGCCCAGATTTGTGACGGACCTTTCGGAACAATTCCTTTTTTAATAAACGATATCGCTTCGGACAATTTCATGGTATCAGATTGCTGCGTTTCTAATCTTTCAAAATCCGGCTAAATATACGGCAAAACTATCTTCAGGGATAGTACGATTACTTTTTCAGGTGTAACTTATTCCGAATCGTCTGGGCGCGATTTTGTCCGGTACACGATTAAAACCGAGGTGTCGTTTAAAAAAAAATGGAGCCGGGACATCATGTTATCCTGGGAGGAAATGGAAAAGATCGCTGAATTATTAAAACCTGCATTCATCACTTACTCAATAGTAGATTTGACGGAGAAGGCACTTCGGGTTAGATCGAAATCCAAGCGGAGTAATTAAAATAAAAGGATTGTTCAATGAACGGCCCCTGCTACTTTTAGGCAGGGGCTTCTATTTCAGCCAGCGGGCATTTTACGGTTAGTAACATAAGTGAAATGCTTTTTCAGCTGAGCCTGTGTTTATCTTGCACATATAATTTCGGTATGAATCATTACAAATTCGATAATAATTTAGTTATGAAAAAGAAGACCATGAAAATGACAATACTGGCGGGCATCATAACTTATATCTCTGCTTGTAATTCAGCAAAACAGGAACCCACAGCAGGGACGGTAGATAAAGAACAAATTAAAAAAGAAATCCAGGCCAAGGAAGATGAATATGCTACTACCTATAATGCAGGCGAACTTAAGAACATTGGTTATTATGCAGATGATGCAACAAGTTATTATCAAAACAGGGCGCCATTAATAGGCAAAGAATCAATCCTGGATTTCTTAAAGTCGGACCTGGCTTCAAATTCCAACAAAATCACGTTTAAGACCAAGGAAGTTTTTGTATCAAATGATGGGGGGCAGGTTGTGGAAATTGGCTATTTTCAGGTAGTTGACTCTGCTAATACAACTGTTAATTCCGGAAACTATATGAGCCTGTTTGAAAAAAGGGACAACAAGTATGTTTGCGTAAGAGATATGAGTGCTTCTGAAATGCCTGTTCAATAACAAAAGCTATATACATTGAAATAATCAGGTGAAAATATTTCGCCTGGGTGTTTCTTATTACCGTCTTCTGCCTCCGCCACCACCACCACCTCTCATTCCACCTCCTCCGCCGCCGCTCCTGGTTCTACCAGATCCCGCTGAAGAAAAGTTAGATGATGACCGGCCTGACCCACGATCGGAGAACCCGCCGGATTGACGATCGGATACTCCTGCACGATTAGATGCCCCGTCGGAAGGACGGGTTGACGCAGAAGGTCTGTCGCCGCCTCTGTTACCACCTCTGTCGCCGCCTCTGTTATCACCTCTGTTATCGCCTCTGTTGTTACCCCTGTTATCACCTCTGTTATTACCTCTATTACCATCTCTGTTACCATTACCGTAGTTGCCATTATTCCTGTTATTGGATACGGTATTAGACCTCATTTTATTATTGTTGTAATTATTGAAATTATTAAAGTTGTTATTATTTATTACAACGTTTCCGCCCCCATAATGTCCGCCATAATAACCACCATGATAATGATAATGGTTGTGCCGATAAATGCCGACTGCCATCACCGTTGCAAACCCAAACCAGGGTGGATAATATCCGTAATGGTAAGGAGGTACATAAGGCACGTATGCAGGGGAATACACGTATTGTACAATCGGTGCAGATTCAACCACTACCGTTGTAGTTGGAGCCGGAACAGTTACGGTAACAGGATTTTCACCCGTATATGCCGGATTAGGGGTTACAGATGAATTCCCTTTTGGCTCTATGACATAATCTTTTCCATACAGTTCCTCGTCACCCACTATTTGCAAAGAAACTTTATTGTTTTTGTCTTTATCTAATAAAATAACCGCTACATCCTGTGTTTCATCTTTAGTTACATCAACCTGAAGTACAAACGTATGCGAGTTATCCTTTTTCTTGGATACAACTTTTATAAAATCAATTTTTTTATCAAGGTTTAAATCCAGGTTGTTGATTTTTGTTTTTTCATCATTTAAAGTCTTTTCAAACTCTTCAATGGTTTTTGATTTTTGAAAGACTGTTAACACGGCATAAAGATCCAGGTTGTCACCTGCCATGCCTAAGGCAGCTGTGTCTTCCTGAGAAAAAACTGGTTGATTTAGCAAGCTCATTACCCCTGCTAAATACAGCAGAATGATCTTTTTCATTGCAGGTATAATTTATGATGAGAGCTCAGGCAAGTTAAGCTAATAGTATGACTCTGGGGCTGACCTGACGGCGGGCAAACGCCAGTCTGCCTTAGTTATCCGTTTATTTTACGGTAAAACAGCTGCCCAATATTATAAAAACGGACAAATTAGTAGCAGGCGGATTTCAAAGAAAAGTATTAACAAATAAAATTTTGAAAAGAGAGCAGCATCCGTATCTTTGTACTGTAATTAAAATTATTACAGTATGAACAATGGGCGATTTGCAACAGCTTTACACATTCTTACCCTCCTTGATATCAAGAAGGGAGAGTTGCTTTCATCTGAGTTTATTGCTGGCAGTATAAATGTTAACCCGGCCATTGTGCGCAAGGAAATTGGCAATCTGCGGGCATTGGGTTTCATTGAAAGTAAAGAAGGTAAAGGAGGGGGCTATACATTGGGAAAATCTTCATCAAAAATTACCTTATCCGAAGTTTACCGGGCCGTTAACGATTCGCCGTTGCTTGGCAGAGCGAACGACCCTAATCCTGATTGTCCGGTTGGTAGGCAAATAAACGATCACCTGAAGGACTTGTTTAGTACTGCGGATGAACTATTTCTTAAGCAGCTTGATAAAATCACCGTAAAAGATTTTGTGAAGAGGTTCGAGTAATTTTTTTGAGTAAAACTGTAACATAAAACATAACAGTATTTGAGTAACACTTAAAATGAAAAGATGAAAGTAGCATTAATTGGAGCCACAGGCTTTGTAGGGACAGCCGTTTTAAAAGAACTTCTGGGAAGAGGGCATCAGGTGACTGCCATTGCACGTAATATTGAAAAGATACAGCCGCATAACCTGGTAACTGCTAAACAGGCAAATGCATTGGATGCGGCTGCAATAGCCGACGCCGTAAAAGGTAATGATGTGGTCATTAGCGCTTATAATCCGGGTTGGACCAATCCAAATTTGTATAACGAGTTCTTACAGGGGGCTGCGGCTATTCAGGAAGGCGTGAAAAGATCAGGTGTACAACGCATATTGGTTGTTGGCGGTGCAGGTAGTCTTTTTGTCGCAGAGGGGGTACAAAAAGTCGATACTCCCGGTTTCCCGGCAGAATGGAAACCAGGCGCATTGGCAGCACGGGACTATTTGAATATCCTAAAAGATGAAAAAGAATTGGATTGGACATTTTTAAGCCCTGCTCTTGAAATGCATCAGGGTACCTCTGGTGAAAGAAAAGGCATTTACCGCACCGGGCTCGATACACCGGTTTATAATGAAGAGAAAAGAAGTGTTATTTCTGTTGAGGATGTAGCGGTAGCCATTGCTGATGAAATTGAAAATTCAAGACATAGCCGCCAGCGTTTTACCGTCGCTTATTAGTATAAAAGAATAGAAATTAAATGGGGCAGGGTTATCTCTGCCTCGTTTATGGCCATCGGCATAAGTTAGTTAGATTGATTAAGTTCCTTCAGGCAACCGACCTTTAAATGATCGTATAGGGAATGCCTGTCGATCAATAAAGAAACGAGGTTGGCCAGCAAACCGGCCAGCATCAGGTAAAAGATCACGTTGTGACGGTCAGTCATTTCCAGTACAAGTATAGCTGACGTAAACGGCGTCCTTGTTACGCCCGTTAAAAAGGCTACCATTCCTACCAGGATCAGCAAATTGGAGTCTGTTAAAGAAAGATGTAACAACCCCGCTATCAATGACCCGAAGGAAGCGCCGATACTTAATGAAGGCGCAAACACCCCGCCTGCGGCACCGGAGGTAAAGGACATGATCAGTCCTTCCATACGAATAAAGGGCATGTACCAGGGAACATACTTATCGTTTGTAAACAATGTGCCCGTCATTACCTGTTTACCCGATCCTATGGCATCGGGATGAATAAAAATACCAGCCAGTGCAATTAATAATCCACCGATAATGAGATAGAAAACTGTTTGATATTTCTTTTTAAAGCGGGATTTCCAACTCATAATGCTTAAGACCAACTTTGAAATGCCGCTGCCGAAAAGACCTGCAATGATGGCCGTTAATATTACCCAAACAAAGACTATGGACGACAGATGTGTTACATCGGGATAACCCAGGTACAGGTAAGGACCCAGCAATGCCTGCGCTGTTAACCCGGCCACGATAATGGCGGTAAAAAGGGCCGTTTTAAAATAACTGATATGTGTTTTTGACAATTCTTCCACCGCAAATACAATTCCGCCCAACGGGGTGTTGAAAGCCGCTGCCAGTCCGGCTGCAGCACCTGTTATGATCATATTCTTTTTCGAGATCCTGGGCCACCAGCTGGGTAAATATTTATTTACGGTCCTGAACACGGAACCAGCTATTTGGATAGTTGGCCCTTCACGCCCGATGATGGCCCCACCAAACACCATGATCAAACTCGAAATGATCTTTACCACAATAATCCTTATGCTTAATAGCCGGTCAATTTTGTTATGTTCTTTAGGCGTTGCCAGTTCTATGGAAGCCATAATTTGTGGAATGCCACTGCCTCGTGCAAAAGTGGAAAACCGTTGAACGGTCCACCAGCCAAGCACAAAACAAATGGGTGTAATTGCTAAAAGGCTCCATTTGAAATGATGTAAAATGAAAATGTTCGCTTCTTCAACCCAGGCAAATAATTTGGCATACAGCACCGCCAGCAAACCGGCAACAAGCGACGCTGTCCAATAGGGAAGTGCCTGCATGAAATTCAACTTTACTCTTTCACTTTTCAGGTTGGCGACAATCCTTTTCAGTTTATTGCGAAATAGGGCCATCATCAGGCAAAACTACAATGAATACAAATAGAGTACATTAGAAAATGATTAGAGACGGTGCGGAATTCCTTCCCCATTTATGGTATAATATTTTAGCCTTTCCCAATGAAAACCAGGCTTTGTTAACATCAGCGCATTTCTTTATCGATATGTGAAGTATGTTTTGTATCCCTTACAACTGCATATACTATTAGGGAGATGAGGATACACCCGGTAACATACCAGAAAAACAGCGACTCATTGCCGGTTTTCTTGAAGTATAATGCGATATATTCAGCCGTGCCCCCAAAGATGGCAACGGTAAGTGCATAAGGTAAGCCTACCCCCAGGGCTCTTACTTCGGCAGGAAACAATTCTGCCTTAACAACGGCATTGATGGAAGTATATCCGGTAACGATGATCAACGCGGCCAGTATCAGGATAAACGCACCCCACTCGGTAGTTGTATGACTGATAGCAGTAAGAATAGGTACGGTGAATAAAGTGCCCAGGATCCCAAAACCCAGCAGGAGCGGTTTACGGCCTATTTTATCACTCAGCATCCCGAACAACGGCTGCATACACGCGTAGATCAGCATCAGCCAGAAGACCAGCTGTGTAGAACGTTCCTTGCTGAGATGTACTGTATTTACCAGGAATTTCTGCATGTAAGTGGTGTAGGTGTAAAAGGCCAATGTGCCGCCCATGGTAAGACCTACCACGGTAAGTACAGCACGTGGATGTTCCTTTAATAGCGTGATAACGGATCCGCGTTTAACATCTTTTTTCTCCACCACAATAGTTTCCTGCATATGCCTGCGGATGATAAGGGCAAACAGGGAAAGCGCCGCACCAATTACAAATGGGATCCGCCAGCCCCAGTTGTGTAACTGTTCGGGAGTAAGAAATACCTTTTGCAGCAACATTTGTACACCCAGTGCAATAAGCTGCCCGCCGATAAGGGTAACATACTGAAAGCTGGAATAGAAACCACGTTTTCCAGTTGTAGAAATTTCGCTCAGATAAGTGGCGGAAGTGCCGTATTCTCCACCCACACTTAAGCCTTGTAATAACCGGGCTGTAAGCAGGATAACGGGCGAGAGGGCGCCGGCAGCAGCAAAGGAGGGAGCCAGCGCAATCATAAGACTGCCTGCTGACATCAGTAAAACGGACAGGGTCATAGCCGTTTTACGTCCGGCACGGTCTGCAATACTGCCAAATAACCAGCCACCGATAGGCCGCATAAGAAAGCCTACCGCAAAAATGGCTGCTGTATCCAGCAACTGAGCGGTGGGGTTACCTTTGGGGAAGAATACGGGAGCGAAGTATAACGCGAAGGCGGCATAGGCGTACCAGTCATACCATTCAACCAGGTTACCAATGGAACCGGTTAAGATCGCTTTCAGTCGTTTAGCCGTATCGTTTTTGACGGTATTTGTGGTGTTCATATTTTTTATAGCAGATGGCTTCCAAAAATAGCTAAATCGCTCTTAATTTAAAACACTGCAAAACGGGTTTATTCACGCTGAAGGCTTTTAACCGGATTAATCATGGCAGCTTTGAGCGATTGCATACTGATGGTAATAAATGCAATAAGTAGTATGCCACCGCTGGCGATAACAAACCCACCATTGAATGGTTTTCCGGTACGCAAAATCCTGCAACCATTGTTGCATAATCAGCCAGCCTGCAGGCAGCGCAATAACAAGAGCGATCGCAATCCATTTCAGAAAATCTTTTGAAAGCAAAATCACCAGCGATAGAATGCTGGCCCCCAGAATCTTTCTGATACCTAACTCGTCCAATACGTAAAACACAATCAGCAGGCAAACGGACAAACCAAGGGCAAGTCCCAGGATATTTATTACGGTAAAGTGTATGTTTTTTTTCAGGCTGCGGAAGGCAGTTTTAAGATAATTTGTGATCATACAGGCAAGTGCTGGAATTTATAAAAACGATACAAAATTTCCTCATTTCATACGCCGCAAATGCATCCCTATGAGACACGGATCCTCCTGAAATCCATAAAACGAATAAGTATGGCCAGTCTGGGTCCATGGCCTTCTCCTTTTGCCAGGTGCCTAAAAAATGATATTTTGCGGAAATCTTTAAAGAATCAGCTATGGTAATAGAACCCAAAATGAGAGGATTTATTTGTTTAACAGCCCATCCTAAAGGCTGTGAGCAAAACATTTTAAATCAAATTGCTTATACCAGGAGCAAAGGAACAATTGCCGGCCCTAAAAATGTACTGGTAATTGGTGCATCAACAGGTTTTGGCCTGGCTTCCAGAATTGTGAGTGCTTTTGGTGCCAATGCCTCCACTATCGGTGTTTTCTTTGAAAAAGCGCCGTCAGAGGGCAAAACCGCTTCCCCCGGCTGGTACAATAGTGCTGCCTTTCAAAATGAGGCAAAAAAAGCAGGCCTTTACGCCAAAAGTATCAATGGCGATGCTTTTTCCGATGAGATCAAAAAACAAACCATCGAGCTTATAAAAAAGGACCTGGGCAAAATAGATGTGGTGGTCTATAGCCTGGCTTCACCGGTAAGGACCAATCCTAAAACGGGCGTTACCCACCGTTCTGTTCTTAAGCCTATTGGACAAACCTTCACCAATAATACGGTAGATTTTCATACCGGTAAGGTAACCGAGATCTCCATTGCGCCTGCCACACCGGAAGACATTGACAATACAATAGCCGTAATGGGTGGCGAAGACTGGCAAATGTGGATGGATGCGCTTTTACAGGCCGATGCCCTGTCAGAAAATGCTTTGACCCTGGCATATTCCTATATTGGTCCCGGCCTTACTGAGGCAGTATATCGCAAAGGAACCATTGGTAAAGCAAAAGATCACCTGGAAGCCACCGCTTTTAATATTACCGACAGTTTAAAAAAGGTGAACGGAAAGGCCTATGTTTCTGTAAACAAAGCATTGGTGACCCAGGCCAGCTCTGCTATTCCTGTCATTCCATTATACATCTCCCTGCTTTATAAAACAATGAAGGAGAAAGGAATCCATGAAGGCTGTATTGAACAAATAGATCGTTTGTTCAGAGAGCGTTTATACAGCGGCCAGTCTATTCCTGTAGATGGAAATAACCGAATACGAATTGACGATTGGGAAATGAGAGCGGATATACAGGACAAGGTAGCTGAACTGTGGGCGCAGGCAAATACCGAAACACTTCCGGCTATTGGCGACCTGGCGGGTTATAAAGCTGATTTCCTTAACCTGTTTGGATTTGGATTGGCCAATGTAGATTATGCAGCGGACGTAAATGAGATGGTGGCTATTGATGGCTTACAATAAATAATTCAATAATAAAAAAGAGGCGGTCACAAAAGAAATTTTGGACCGCCTCTTTTTTATTATTTTCTATTCTGGTCTTTCATAGAATTATACGGTTAAACCGGCCGATTTAACCTCCTGATAATACACCAGCATTCACCTTTACAGGCGAATGTTATAGGTTTGGCATACCTTTTTTACCAGCATATCTGTGATAGCCAGGAAACCATGAAAGCGCGTTGGCAATATTTTATTAATACTTCTTTATGCATCTTGTCATTTGCTGTCATTCATTCCTGTTTTCCCTGCTCGCATTGCCGGCAATCGCAATGTGTTCCCGGCAAGGGGGTACAGTATGGCAATGAGCTGCCCGACAAAACTTCGGAATTCAGCAGCAGTCCTCAAATAATACCATTGAAGCGAAAAAATCTGCGCGAGATCTCCGGCATCGCTGCCAGTCTTCAAAATAAAAATATGCTGTATTTAAACCAGGACAATGCGCATCCCAATTGTATTTATCTTACCAATACTACCGGGCAGGACCTCGGCAGACTGATCATTTGCAACAGCCTTAACCGCGACTGGGAAGATATAGCGGTTGGCCCCGGCCCATTGCCTGATCATACTTATATCTATGTGGCCGATATTGGCGACAATAATGAATGGCATTGCAATATTCGCATTTATCGTTTTCAGGAGCCGGATCTGTCAACGGCTGCATTCCCTGTTCGCAAGAGCATAAAAAGTGCAGAAACTATTACCCTGCATTACCCCGATAAGCCGCACAATGCGGAAACCATTCTCCTGGATCCATTAACCCGCGATCTGTACATCGTCACAAAGGAAGATACCTGCAGCCGGATCTATGTAGCATCATTTCCTCAATCTACCCATAAAAAAATAGTGCTGGAACCGGTGATTACATTACCCTTTCACCTGGTTACAGGCGGCAATATTTCAATCAGTGGATTGGAGATCTTTCTGCGCAGTGAAGAATATTACTGGTATTATAAACGGGCTGTGGGGGAAACGGTGGCTGCAGCATTAGGCAGGCCACCGCAACAGATAACACCGGTAACAAGAGAACCGCAGGGAGAGGCCATTTGCTTTGCAACAGATCAACAGGGTTATTTTACCTGTTCGGAAGTTAAGAGAAAACAACAGCCGGTTATCTATTTTTATGAAAGAGCTTCTTTAAGCAAAAAAGACCGCTGATAGCGGTCTTTTTTGCTTTACAACTACTCTCTATTTGATCTTTACAGGCTTTTTAAAGGCGGTTGAAAAAATATCTACTTCAAACTCGTCGGTAATATTATCCAGTAACTGGATTTCAAATTGCCGTACGCCGGTTGCGGTATTGTTCAATAGCTTAACGTAAACGGTATCCATGGCTTGTAATGCCTGTGGGAATATCATGGTATACGTGTTATCGGTAGCAGGGATCACATTTCCGTTTTTATCTACTACATCAAAGTCTACGCCGCGTACAGCAGGCAGGGTGTAGCCGGTAGTGCTGAAAGTATATTTTGCCACCGCATCGTAATTACGGGTGAACGCCGAATAAAATTGTACCGGCAATTTTATCAGGTCGGTTCTTTTTGATGACGTAATGGTGTCATTGGAGTTGGGAACAAAAACAGCATAATAGTGATGTTCCAATTCCGGTAGCTTTCGTTGGTAAGCCCTTTTCTCGCATGCCATCAACGCAAGCATTAAGGAGCCGGTAATGATACTATATGTAATGTATTTCATTTTTGTATTGTTGAGGTTATTGCCAATTGGGGTTCTGGGTAACATTGTTGCCGCTGGTGGTAATTTCATTTACTGGTACCGGGTACAGATAATCGCGGTTTGCCTGGAATTTACGGGTATTGGCAGGTTCGGATATGATCACTTTATCGCTGTTGAGCTTTAGGGTATTAACATTTGTTCCACTCCAGTCACCCGCAATATATTTGGCGCCCAGTATTTCCTTGGGTAAAACAGTTTCGGCAGTTTTCCATCTGATGAGGTCATCATAGCGGAAACCTTCCAGTGCCAGTTCTACTGTTCTTTCGCGTCTGATCTCATCGCGCATAGACAGGTTGTTGGCAGTTACAAAAGCATTGGTGAGTTTAACTGGCATGCCGGCCCGGGTGCGCAGGGCGTTCACCGTAAGATCGAGATCGCCATCGCTGATAGTTTCAGTCAGTTCAAATTTTGCTTCGGCCAGGATGAGTAATACTTCGGCGTAACGCATCAATATCCTGTCGGTAACGCCCCCGTTACTAACGGTCCAGTCCTCCAAACTGAATCCTTTTTTGCTGGCGAAACCGGTACGTGTTCCGGTTGTAAGGGTAGGCTGCCAGGGTCCTTTATAGGCTGAATCCCCTTTTTTGAATGCTAAAGTAGCCAAACGTGGATCTCTGTTTTCGAAGATGGTATTGTAAGCGGTTTCGTTTGCTTCAGGAACAAATAAAGGTGAAGGGGTAGCCACCGGCGTATTGTCTGTATTGAAAGCAGGCAATCCATCGGTATACAAATACTGCCGGAGCAGGTTACGGGTAACCGCGTTTTTGCCCTGTTCCAGGTCTCTTGAAAAGGTATGGCCAAGTATGATATTTGTGTTGCTTATGCCGTAGATTTTTACAAAGATGTTTTCCTTATTGGTGGGGCCTTCGCCGTCCTTAAGAAATAATTTTTCATAATTGGCAAAAAGCGCATGTCCCTGCATTGTTACCAGTTGAGCGGCAGCGATAGCGGTTTGCAAATGCGCTTCCCAGCCGGTTTCTCCCCGAAACTTTTCGCGGGTACCTTCGTAAAGGGCAATTCTTGCTTTTATACCCATTGCGGTACCTTTCATAACCCGGCCCCATTGTTTGGCATCTAAATTATCGCGGCCAGGTAACCAGGCATAGGCATAATCAAGGTCTTCATAAATGGCCTTCATTACATCCGCTCTTGGCGTGCGGGGCATTGTCAGCTCTTCTGAATTCAAATCCAGTGTATGTAATATCAGGGGAACATCGCCATATTTCTGAACTAACAGAAAATAAGAATAAGCCCGGAAGAACCTGGCTTCGGCAAAATACCTGTTCCTGACAAGATCAGAAACATTTGCTTTACCTGCTTTTTCCAGAATATTATTGGCGGTACGGATGTCCCTGTACCGGAAGCTCCAATCGTCACTGGTGTTTTGTATTGTCCAGGAACCATTACTGGTTTGGTTGGCACCCGTACCGATATTGTCATCACCCCGGTTGTCGAGCCAGTTGGCTTGTAAGGTTTCATATAACCGGTTGCATGCATTTATAAGGTCTGGTTCCCCGTTCCAGTAATCATTGTCGCTGATTTCTGACTCTGGTCTGAGGTTCAGTTTATTACAGCAAGTCAGTAAAATGCTTGCTGCCAGTATAGCTATTGATAGAATGATTTTTTTCATTGTATTCATTTTTTAGAAACCGGCATTGAGGCCAAAGGATACTGTTCTGTAAAACGGATAGGTGGTAGCATCTACGTTATTGCCCACTTCGGGATCGTATACGCTCAGCACTTTTGTGCTTTCCCACAGGTCCTGTCCGGATACATATACCTGCAGGTTGCGGATAAATGTTCTTTTAACCGGAACTGTGTAGCCTATTTGAATATTTTTCAAACGCAGGTAACTGCCATCTTGCGCCCACCGGTCGGAAGGTTTGAAATTATGTGCATCCTTCTCGTACATTCTCGGGAAAAAGGCATTGGGGTTATCCGGTGTCCATCGGTCCATATGGATGGTCCAGGGCATATCAGCTGTTCCAAACATGGGCGACAGGGTTTCTTCTTTGATGAGGAATTTTCTTTGTGCCGCACCCTGGAAGAAGGCAGAGAAATCAAACCCTTTCCAGCTGAAGCCAAAATCAAAGCCATAATTATAACGGGCATTGATGGTTCCCAGGTAAACCAGGTCGCCCGGATTTTGCGGGGTACCATCACCGATACCTATTGTACCACTTCCATCGCGGTCAACATATTTCATATCGCCGGGGCCCAGGTTGGTGAAATACTGGGTAGTAAATTTCGATTTGTAATCATCCAGATCATTCTTGCTTTGAATAAAACCCTGGGTTTGATAACCCCACACGGTGTTGATGGCGTATCCTTCCAGGTATTTTACCACTCCGCCGGTGCCTACGGAGTTTTTGCCAACGTATTTTATTAACTTGTTCTGGTTATCGGAAACGTTGAAGCCTACGCGGTATTCTACATTTCCTATATGGTCGCGCCATTTAACTTCCAATTCTTTTCCCCAGCTTTTCAATTCGCCTATATTATAAGCAGGAGTACCTATACCTATAATGTTTGGCAGGTTCAGGTAAGCCAGCATATTCTTGTTCTTCTTTACATAATAATCTGCGGTAATGGTTAACCGGTTGTCTAAGAGTCCCAGGTCTATACCTATGTTTGATTGCTGTACTGTTTCCCAGGTTACATCAGGTGACTCCAGGGTGTCCTGGTAAATATATTGGGAGCGGGTATTATCGAAAACAAGCGAAGGCGTGGTGGTGTTATTGGGATTTGATAATCCACTTTGCATAAGGGGCAAATAGGGATATAAACCGAGCGGTGAGCCGTTCCCTAACTGGCCCCAGGAAGCGCGGAATTTCAAATTCTGAATGAATGAAACATTGTCTCTGAAGAAATTTTCTTCACTAACGCGCCAGGCTGCAGAGAAAGAAGGGAAGATGTCCCAGCGATGTGCAGGGGCCAGTCTCGAACTTCCATCATAACGGTAAGATGCTTCCAATAAATATTTGCCGGCATAATTGTAATTGAACCGGCCGAATAAAGAGGCAAGGGCCCAGGTTTCAATCTTTTGCGAGCTTCTCACCGTTAATGGATCAGCATAGTTCAGGCTGAAGAAATTGTTGTTGGCCATATTCTGACCAGTAGAAAAGAGCTCATCTTTCCGGTATTCTTCGTATGAACCACCCTGCATAATGGTGAACTCGTGTTTGTTGAGTTTTAACCGGTAGGTAAGAAAGCTTTGCAGGTTGTTCTGATAGGACTTATTTTTTGTGACATTAATATAATTGGGCGAGTTTACAAAGGACCGGAGCAGGCTTGGAATAGCAGCCCGGCCGTACCAGTTAATGGTCTTCGCGTCTTTTTCCGCATTATAGATACCCTGGTTTCTCCAGCCGATCACATCGAGGGTTAAGCCCTTGATGACATTTTTTACCTGCAAACCGAGGCGGCTGGTGAAAGTACCATAGTTCCTTGTGTCAATACCGGCATTCTTTTCAATATCCACAGGGTTTATCTGCAGGTCGCCATTATATATTTGGCCGGTGGTATCTTCAGCCGGAACATATAGACTCTGACGGGTGCGGCTCCGGTACAGGCGGTTGATGATCTGGTCGGTGCCAAATGCATTTTCCAGGACTCTTGAATTGATGTAGCCGGCGGTAACTTTCATCGAAAGGTATTTATTCAGTTCGGCATTCACATTCAGTTTCAGGTTAACCCGGGTATTGTCATCGGGCCCAAACCGCAAAACGCCGTCGCGTTTGTAATAAGCGCCGGTAAACAGGTAGTTCAATTTTTGATCGCCGCCACCTACAGAAAGCGAGTGGTTTTGCTGGTGGTTGTATTTGTCTAACCCTTCCAGCATCCAGTTATTGTTATCAAAGTATTCCCAGCGTCCCTGGGTAGGGTTGGGACGGTAATAAAAATTGGGATTCTTCAACCATTCATAGTTCTCGGCAGTATACTCAGCGGTACCGGTAGCGTTTAACCGGGCCTCGTCGATCAATGTTTGTTCATCCCATGAATTCAGGCGTTTGGGTTGACGTGCAGTTATGTTAACGCCATAATTACTGCTTAAGGTAACCTGCGTTTTTCCGGCCTTAGCCTGTTTGGTAGTTACCAGAATAACACCGGCGGCAGCGCGGGCACCATAAATAGCAGAGGCAGATGCATCTTTCAACACGGAGATAGATTCAATATCGCTGGGGTCTATCAGGTTCAGGTCCTGCTCAATACCATCTACAAGCACCAGGGCATTGGCATCATTGGCGGAGGAAAATCCGCGAACACGGATACCATATCCTTCACCGCCCGGTTTACCTGAACTTCTAAACACGGTTAACCCGGGCATAACCCCTTGCAGGGCGCCGGTTACGTTGGCGACAGGTCTGTTCGCCAGGTCTTTACCGGTAACCTGGGCTACCGAACCACTCAGGTTTACTTTCTTTTGGCTGCCGTAACCTACTACTACTACATCGTCGAGTGTGGTGGAGCTCTGCTGCATCAATACATTGATCACTGTACGGTCGCCTACCTTTTCTTCCTGGTTTAAAAAACCGGAGGAAGAAAAGATCAGCACATTACCGGGCTGAACAAGGAGGGCGTATTTCCCTTCCTTATCAGTGATGGTACCGCTGCCACCATTTTTAATCAGCACGTTTACGCCCTGAAGCGGTACTCCTTTTAAATCAGTTACAGTTCCCTGGATACGGTTGGATGGAGTCTGGGCAATCGCTGCCAGAGATCCAAGCAGGAACATTAAGGACAATAGATTTTTGGCCGGCCATATCAAATGACCAGCAAACAATTTAATTCTCATAAACAACCTTTTTTTGGTGAAGAGACAATAGGGTTTGGGTATCCCTATTTTTGAAACAACAGGAATGATTGATTGGAAAATGGGGCCTTACCAGTAAATAAAACTGCAGATAACAAATAGCAGGAAGCCTGCGCTTACCGGATTGGAAAGGGTAAAAACGGATGGGTAATATTCCCGGATATGGCAGTCGTCGCTTGGTTATTGTCATGGCAGCTATCTTGAAATTCCACAACAAAACTGCTCATTGCAGGTGGCTGTATCAAGAAAGCGACTACGTCAAAACTGCTACACTACTAAAAAATAAAATTGATTTTCAGCTGCTTGTGTTGTGGTTACTACTGCGTACCTACTCGTCTGTTGGATCGGAAAACAACGGAAACGTTTCCGTAAAAAAAGGTAGCCGACCCTATACTAAACAGGTATTTATTATTACTGACCGTGTGTATGAAACGCTTTGACAAAAATCCTTTATGTAGTGACATGTTGCTTTATTTTAATATCTGGCGAAGTATTTGAGGGGCTGCTAATACTTTTAATTCCTTCCCCCGAAAATTATAGGTGTCCTTCCTGAAAGCTGATAACGCTGCTTTTAATCACTTAAACATAAGGAGGCGTTTATGGCACAAAAAGGATCTTTACGATCAGGTTATGTACTTATTGTTGTTCTTGCTTTGGCTTCATGCCGTAAGGACATGGGCAAGTTCTGTGATTGCAAACAGGCTGACATGGTAGCTACCGTTACCAGCTTTGCTACCGGATTGAATAATCCCCGCGGACTGACATTCGGCCCTGATGGCAACCTGTATGTGGCAGAAGGCGGTATTGGCGGCACCGATTCAACAAGCTGTACCCAGGTGATACCGCCTGTAGGACCGTATCGGGGAAGTAAAACCGGCGCCCGGATTTTGAAGATAGAGAAGTCCGGACAGATCTGGGTAGTAGCCAACAAGTTGCCATCGAGCCAGACCGCGCCTTCGCTGGGCAGTCTGGTGAGTGGGGTGGCGGATGTTGCGTTTATTGGCAATACACTGTATGGCGTGTTGGCCGGGGCAGGCTGTTCGCATGGGGTGAAAGGCATCCCGAATGGAATTGTAAAGGTGCACCCCGACAAATCCTGGGACATCATTGCCAATCTCAGTGAATGGCAAATGAGCCATCCCGTGGCCAAACCCGAACCAGATGATTTTGAGCCGGATGGTACCTGGTATGGAATAGAAGCCGTTAACGGCAGCCTGTATGCGGTAGAACCAAACCATGGCGAGATCGTGAAAGTGACTACCAACGGAAAGATTGAACGCCTGATTGATATCTCAGCCAGCCAGGGTCATATTGTGCCCACCGCTATGACTTATTATAAGGGTGATTTTTATGTGGGCAACCTGGGTGTATTCCCAATCACCGGCAATTCGAATGTATATAAAGTGACGCTCGATGGTAAGATCAGTATAGTGAAAAAAGGTTTCAGTACCATCGTGGGGATCGCTTTTGACGATGCAGGTGGGATGTATGTGCTCGAAAATACTACAGGCAATGCAAACCCTACACCCGGTACAGGTAGAATTATCCGGATCGATCCTTCGGGCGACCGGCGCACGCTGGTTTCCGGTTTAAATCTGCCCACTGCCATAACCTATGGCCCCGATGGTAATTTGTATGTTTCCAACTGGGGCTTTGGCGCACCGGCCATTGGTGGGGGAGAGATCCTTAAAATAAAAATTGACTGTGAACGCGACCGCAAAAGCGACTGGCATGATATGATCAGATAATTGAAGGGAAAGACCTTTATAAAAAGACTGTCTGCCTGTTGGGAGACAGTCTTTTTTATAACGAACATCGCTTAACTTCACCTGAATTGATCGCTTTTAAATTCTTGCACGTGAAAAAACTGATTGGTCTCTTCTGTATCTTATGCTGGTCGTTGGTATTAATCGCACAAAAGGCGGTCCCCGTAAAACCCCGTATTCTCATCAGTACCGATATTGGTGGCACAGACCCCGACGATAATCAGTCGATGATCCATTTTCTGATGTACAGCAACCTGTTTAATACCGAAGGCCTCATCTCTTCTCCTTCCTATGGGCATGGCACCAAACAAAACCTGCTCGAGATGATTGCCCTGTATGAAAAGGACCTGCCAAAGCTGGAAAAACATGCCGAAGGATTTCCTTCACCCGATGCGTTGCGGGCCATTTGTAAACAGGGAAAACAGGGCGCCGCGCCGTTCGCTGGCGTTACAAAAACTACTGAAGGAAGCAGCTGGATAGTAACCTGCGCCCGAAAAAAAAGCACTCAACCGCTTTGGGTACTGGTATGGGGCGGACTGGATGATCTGGCTCAGGCCTTACATGATGCACCCGATATTCGTAAGCATATAAAAGTATACTGGATAGGCGGGCCCAACAAAAAATGGAGCGCCAACAGCTACGCCTATATTGTTGCCAATTTTCCTGATCTGTGGTTTATTGAAGACAATTCTTCTTACTACGGCTTCTTTTCAACCAAGGGCATGCCCGACAGTGTGAACACTACTAACTATTACGATCAGCACATGGCCGGTGCAGGCAATATGGGAAAGGATTTTAAAAACTACTATGGCGGAAATGTGAAAATGGGCGATACGCCTTCCTTATTATATATGATGGATGGCAACCCCAATGACCCCGCCAAAGAAAGCTGGGGCGGAAGTTTTTCGACATTCAATCACAGCCCACGCATGCTGTTCAACCGGAACACTACACTGGCTGATACGGTAACGGTATGTTCCTTGCTGGAGTTTCATATAAAAGGACCAGTCGTTAATATTCCCGCAGACTCTGCCTGTTTTTCATTGAATGTAAAAGCCGGCATCGGCGAACAAAAATGGGCCGGGTATTACCTGGGCAAAGGAAATTATGTGGTCCGGTATGCACCCAAACAGGCAGAAACGATTTCCTATACAATTACCTCATCTATCCCCGGATTCACCGAGCTGGCCGGACAGTTTGTAGTTGATAACAGCTGGCCGGGTAAAGAAAGGAAAACTGATTATAAATTAGGCCCGAACTGGTTTACAGATCGCAGCGATCCCGATTTGTATGATGGCAACATACAGGGCGGTATTACTATAAAGAAATGGCGCAAAGAGGTGTTGATGGATTGGGCAAAGCGCTGGGCCTGGTTAAGATAAGATTAAAACGAAACAAATTCCCAACTCGCATGTTGAAAAGGAAAACACACCTTCAATATGCAACAAGCTACAAACAAAACATTTAAGATCGGTAACGACCTTACCGTGAATCGAATGGGGTATGGCGCCATGCGTATTACCGGCAAAGGTATTTGGGGCCCGCCCAAAGACCGGGACGAAGCCATACGCGTTTTAAAAGCATTACCCGGTCTTGGCGTTAACTTCATTGACACAGCCGATAGTTATGGCCCCAATGTATCGGAAGAATTGATTGCAGAAGCGCTCTATCCCTATCCTGCAGGAATGGTTATTGCAACAAAGGGCGGTTTTGAACGTACCGGGCCCGATGAATGGCACATCAACAGCCACCCCGATCACCTGAAAAAAGTATTGGAAGGAAGCCTCAAACGGTTAAAGTTAAGCCGCATTGATCTATACCAGCTACACCGGATCGATCCCCGAGTTCCTTATGAAAACACATTGACCTTTTTACAAAAGGCGCAACAGGAAGGACTGATAAAACATATTGGGCTTTCTGAAGTAAACATCGAAAGCCTGAAAAAGGCACAGGAGTTTTTCCCGGTAGTGTCCCTTCAAAACAAGTACAGCATTGTTGAACGCGATTGGGAACCTGAATTGCAATACTGCAAAGAACACGATATCGCATTCATACCCTGGAATCCCATCAATGCAGGTAATATAAGTTTTTTACAAAAGCTCGATGAAATTGCCCAGCGGCATAACGCTACATCCCAACAGGTAGCCTTAAGCTGGTTGTACCATTATGAACCCAATATTTTACTGATCCCCGGCACGTCAAAAGTGAGCCATGCCGAAGAAAATGTAAAAGCGGCAGATCTGCTGCTTTCCGCAGAAGAAATGGATGAACTGGAAAGTGTTAGCGCTTAGCCGGTCAGCCTGGCGGCTGTTCTAAATCATCCGTCAGGCTGACATTTATCATCTGCCTGCCAATCCAGGTCATATGCCTGGCAGCTGAGGTAAAATAGTTTTGTGGTGGAATTCATCACCTACAAAACTTACTACAATGAAAACCTCACGCACTACGCTGTTTCTCCTCACCTTGTTTTTTGCGTTCACCTCATCAATCGCACACGCACAAACTAAGTATCAATCCATTGGCGGAGTAAAACTGGTTATTGAAGGAACTTCCAATGTACATGACTGGGATATGAAATCCGATAAAGGATATTGTTCCAGCCTGTTCGATATAACCAATACGGGCACGCTGAACGGTGTATCGTATATCAACTTTATGGTGCCGGCCGAAAGCCTGAAGAGCGAACACTCGGGTATGGATAAAAATACCTACAAAGCACTCAATACCGGAAAATATACCAATATCAGTTTTACGGCTGCTGCTGTAACGGTAAAGCCTACCGGCGCAGCCGGGTATGTATTGACTGCCAAAGGCAAGCTTACTATTTCGGGTGTTACCAGGGATGTGGTGCTTACTGCCAATGGTACCATGAATGCCGATAAAAGCATCAGCTACAATGGCTCGTACAAACTGAAAATGACTGACTATAACGTAGAACCTCCTTCCATTATGCTGGGCGCTATTAAGACCGGGGAATTTGTAACCGTTAAATTCGACCTGCTTTTAAGATCCATATAACACCCACCCTCCATTTAACTTCTTCGAACCAATTTAAATATACTATTATGAGACGCTTGTATTTAATTAACGCAATAAAAGTAATGCTGTTTTTATTTGCCCTGCCAGCTACCATGTGGGCACAGGACGAAAAGTTTTCCTATGGCCGCCCTGCTTACTGGCGCCCATACGATAAAACCGGCATCAACGTATTTGAAACAACCAAAGAGAATCTTATACCATACGATGGCATGCGCATAAGACTGGGCGCCGGCTTTACCCAGCAGTTTCAAAACCTGAAACATGAAAACGATGGCGCTGCCAATTTTGAAACTTCTAATAGATTGTATCCCCTGGCTCCTGGTTTCATGACTGCCCAGGCTAACCTGAACATAGATGTACAACTGGCTGAAGGCATCCGGTTGAATGTAACAACCTATCTCAGCAGCCGGCACCATAACGAAGCCTGGGTAAAAGGCGGTTACATTCAATTTGACAAACTGCCGTTCAAAGGAAAGATCTGGGACGATATTATGAAAGTGACCACCATAAAAGTAGGTCATATGGAAGTGAACTATGGCGATGCGCATTTCCGCCGTTCCGATGGAGGCCAAACCCTGTACAATCCATTTATGGAAAGTTATATCATGGACGCCTATGCAACGGAGATCGGGGGCGAAGTATATGTGCAAAAGAACGGTTTGTTTGGAATGGTTGGTGTTACCAATGGGATGATAAAAGGCAATGTTGACTCTGCGGTTAAATCGCCGGTAGATGATAATGTTAAACGCAAACCTTCGCTCATTCTGAAAGGTGGCATCGATAAAAAAATAAGTGATGACATACGCGTACGGTTAACTGGTAGCTTCTATCACAACAGCAACTCTGCTGCTTCCGGTTTAACGCTGTATGGGGGCGACCGCAGCGGCAGCAATTACCAGAACGTAATGGAAAATGCACCAGCGAACGCTGCACTGCCTGCTTCAACTGCCATCGCATTTTCGGGCAGGCTGAACCCCGGGTTCAGCAAAAAAGTAGATGCCTATATGATCAACGGTTTTTTGAAAGTGCAGGGACTGGAAGTGTTTGGAACTTATGAAAATGCACAGGGCCGCGCAAAAACTGAAACTGCCGTAAGACTGATGCAGCAATATGCCGGTGATGTGGTGTATCGGTTCGGCAACCAGGAAAACCTGTTCGCCGGGGTTAGGTATAATAAAGCATGGGGCCAGTTGTCTGGTTTTGCAGACGATATAAACGTTGATCGCTGGGCAGGCGCTGCCGGCTGGTTCGTAACAAAGAACGTGCTGCTGAAAGGGGAGTATGTGGTACAGAAATACAATGCCTTCCCTGTTGGCGATTACCGCAGTTCAGGCAAATTTAATGGCTATGTTATTGAAGCTGTAGTAGGATTCTAACAAACGCTAAATACAGGTTATGAAAACGTTATTGATCATAATGCTGCTGTCGTTCTGCTGGCCACCGCATATTGTGCTGAAAGAAAAATGGTTGATTGAGAAAGAAAGTAACCTGTATTTCGAGGGCAGAACGAACATCAGCAATTTCCGGTGTGGCATAACCAGTTACCTGCGTCCAGATACAGTATGCTTTTGCCGGGAAGATGCATCCAAAGCCATCCTGGGTATTAAAGGTGGTCTTTGCATCGATGTAAATGGTTTCGAGTGTCAGCAGCCCTATATGAACAAAGACCTGCGGAAAGCACTGAAAGCCCGGGAATGTCCTTTGATGAAAATAGCTTTGCTGAGCATTGGCAATTTCACCGGCAATGTTCCGCATGTAAAAGGGAAAGTGGCTATTTGTCTGGCAGGGGTAACGCGCATTATGGATGTTGATTATACGGTGCAGCCTGTTGATGAAAGCAGCCTGCGTTTATATGGTAAACAAAAAGTATCGTTTGCTGATTTTGATTTAACACCACCCCGAAAAATGGCCGGTCTGGTAAAAGTTGAACAACAGATAGATGTTAACTTTATGCTGGCATTGCGCTTATTAAAATAATGTATATGAGTAACAGAATAGGTTTAACGGCCAGCGAGGCTGTACAATTGATCCAATCGGGCAACCGGGTTTTTATTCATGGCAGTGCGGCCACTCCGGTATTCCTGATAAAAGCTTTACAACAGCGGTATGCAGAACTGGATGATGTGGAACTGGTAAGTATTACCAGCATGGGCGATGTGGATTTTAACCAGGCCCATTTCCATGGACGCTTCTTTTTTAATTCCCTGTTTGTGTCTGCCAATACCCGGGAAGTTTGTAACAGCGAGAATGGCGATTATGTGCCTGTGTTTTTAAGCCAGATCCCACAATTGTTCAAAGAGAATATTCTTCCTATAGATGTAGCGTTGATCACGGTATCGCCGCCCGATCTGCATGGATTCTGTTCGTTGGGAACATCCGTTGATATTGCCCGCACAGCAGTGGATACCGCCCGCATTGTAATAGCCCAGGTGAACCCGCGTATGCCCCGCACCCATGGCGATGGTTTTGTGCATGTAAATAAGATCCATGCAATGGTATGGGAAGAAAGCGAACTGCCTGAGATCAACTATTCATCGAAAGTAAATGAGGCGGTACAACAGATAGGAAGGAATGTGGCTGCTCTGGTTGAAGATGGCGCTACCCTGCAATTGGGCATTGGTGGTATTCCCGACCAGGTATTGCAAAACCTGACCGGGCATAAAGACCTGGGCATTCATACCGAGATGATGTCTGACGGTGTTATCCCACTCATTCAAAGTGGTGTTATTAATAATAGTAAGAAAGTATTGAATGTAGGCCGAACGGTTACCGGTTTTATGGCCGGTACCCGTAAGTTGTATGATTTTGTACATGACAATCCATCGGTGCGGGTGATGAATATTGCCTATGTGAACGATACCAGCATTATTCGTCAAAACCCCAAAGCCACCGCCATCAACAGCGCCATTGAAATCGACATCACCGGGCAGGTATGTGCCGATAGCATCGGTACTTATGAGTTTTCCGGTATCGGCGGGCAAATGGACTTTATGCGTGGTGCTTCTTTGTCGCCAGGAGGCAAACCGATCATTGCCCTTCCTTCCGTTGCCTCAAAAGGGGAGTCGCGGATTGTACCATTTTTAAAACCTGGCGCGGGTGTGGTTACTACCCGGGGGCATATTCACTGGGTGGTTACTGAATTTGGCGCCGTTAACCTGTTTGGAAAAAATTTAAAACAGCGTGGCAAGGCATTGATTGAAATAGCCCACCCCATGCACCGCGAAAGTTTAGAACGAGCTTATTATGAAAGGTTCCATTTTTTGCCACAAAATGCGTAATTTAAAATTATTGAACCTCAGAAAGACTGCCAGCAATGGTGGTCTTTTTTATTTCCTGGCCTTTTTGGAGGCAGGTTATCGACTGGAATTGGCAGTCCTAATAATGATAATATAAATCTGCTTAAATTGCAGGTAATTAAGTTTTTTAATGCGCTATTATTAACATTCTTAAAGCTGCCTCCAAAATATTGGAGATATCCAAAGGGAGGTAAAATTAATCTTGATCACTGAGACTGTTATTTAATTTGTCGTTGGATAGTTTTCCATAACTATCCAATCAGGCAAAGTCTTATACATTCAATTCACCATAATAGTTTAACAAAATATACCAGGGATGTCTGTGTCGTTGTCTAATGATTGCACAAGGCTGCTGTTGCATGTTATTAAAGATATTGCACTGGCAGAGGACCGTGAGGAAATATTAACGGTAATTAACAACAGGGTCAGGGCTATATTCCATTTTTACAATTATTGCCTCCTGACTGTCGATGAAAGCAATGAAGTACATGCTTTTGTAGATAGTTCCGGGGATGGTATTGATGACATTGCCCAAAATAAACTTCTCTTTACCTCATTGTTACAAAGGGCTGACCATGACTGGCCGCCTCTGATCGTCAATTATAAAAATGACCCGCTTTTTTACGACAATGAAAAATCACTGGCGATACTAAAAGCAGGCGAGTGCCACAAAGGACTGTGTGAGTTGCTGAAAGCAAGGGGCAAGGTTTTTGGCTGCCTGATACTGAATTTCGAGAATGACATCAAATTGGACGATACCGATACATTGTTGTTCCGAACAATAATAGAGCAGTTTTCCATCGCATTGGATAATATTTTGTCGAATGAAAAGATCATTCACAAGGAAAGGGACCTGAATAAACTCTTGCATCTGATCGATGACCTGGTACACATCAGGCAAAGAAATGATCTCGCAAGGATGATCAGGGACAAGATTAAGCCCATCCTTGATTTTGACGACGCGGTGATCTTAATAGTGGATAAATATAAAAAAAGGGCGAGGCATTTCCTGAACATTGCAACCGATGAAAGGAAGGCGCATCCTTTTTATATGCAGATCGTGCAACATGATCTGCCTTTGGAAGGGTCCGCGCTTCACCCAATAGTCAACCACCGGGGCGATATTCACTATATGAACGTGGCTTCTTATTTACATCAATATCCTGAATCGCCCGCGCTTTTGTTAATGCAGCAAACGGGGTTGAACCACAGTTTAACAGTAAAGTTGTGGTGGGGCGGCGATTTAATTGGTTTGTTCATGTTGCATTTTGCGGACGAAGCTCCCATTCACGGTATTAATAACAACCTTATTAGAGCGGTTGGCAACCAGGTAGCCGTAGCAGTGGCAAACATACTGGCAACCGAAGACGTGGAACAGGGTGAAAAAGAAAAGACCGTACTGTTGTCTATCAGTGAAGCTATCAAAAGCATCCGCAAAAAGCAAGACCTGCTACAAGTTATATCCCGGAAAATAAAACCGCTGTTTACGTTCAATGATATGGTGATTGCATTGGTGAATGCGGATAACAAAACACAACGGGTTTTCCTGTTGCATACCGAAGAAAAACGGCGGCAAAGTGTATATTTTCAACCTACTGTGCAACAGGATTATCCCATCAATGATGGTGTCTTTGACCAGGTGCTAAAAGCTGACCGGCCGGTTGTAATTAATGTAAAGGAAGCCAGGAAAAGTTTTCCTGCAGCCGGTTATTTGAATTTTATTTATGCAAATGGTATTCAGGAGATGGTGAGTACACCCATCCGTTATATGCCCAATGTAAAAGGAGTGCTGATTTTGCAATCGGAAAAAAAGAATGCTTTTTTTGAAAAAGACTTTAACCTGTTGCAGGCGCTTTCAGATCAGTTGGCTGTGGCAGTCGCTAATATTTTGATTACCGAGGACATAAACAGAAAAGAAAAAGAAAGATCAATCCAGCTTTCCGTGATTCAACACCTGACCAGTTCCCAGCCATGGGTGCAACGGTTTGAAGGTATTGCAAAGGCGCTGCAGCAACGATTCGCATTCCGGTTCGCTTATTTTACATGCGAAAAAAAGGATAACCTGGATGGATATGGGTATGGGTTTTTGTACGTTGGCGGCAATGAATGTCAATATATTGACAAAAGCCATTTTTTTCGATTGCTGCATCTGAATGAAGAACGCTTTAAACGGTTGAAAATGCCTGCTGGCCATGATAAAAAAATCCCTGTACCGGATTTAATTGCCGAAGGGTTGGAGCTTCGCTCCCAGGTATCGTTTACTTATACCTTTCCAGCGTATGGTTATTTTTATATCAGCCTCTTCAATACAGCCGAAAAATTTTATGAGAAGTATGATCAGGAAGCATTTCATCGTATCATGGCGGAAATTACCCCGAATTTCGAGACGAACCTGTATTCTGATGAAATCATACGACTGAAGGAGAAACTGGAACATGAAAAAGTTGATCTGGCTGATGAAATGATGTCTACCTACAATTTTGATGACATGATCGGGGCTTCAAAAGTGATGCAGAAGGTTTATAAAAACATCAAACAGGTTGCAAAGACCGATGTAACGGTATTGATCACTGGCGAAACTGGTACGGGTAAAGAGTTACTTGCCCGTTCGATCCACAATTATAGCGATCGAAAAAATAATGTAATGGTCAAGGTTAATTGTGCAGTGCTTCCTCCACATCTGATAGAGAGCGAGTTGTTCGGACATGAAAAAGGAGCTTTTACCGGGGCTATTGCAAAGCGACTTGGGAAGTTTGAAATTGCTAATGGCAGCACACTTTTCCTGGATGAGATTGCGGAACTGTCGCCTGATCTGCAGGCAAAACTGCTGCGGGTATTGCAGGAAAAAGAATTTGAGCGTGTTGGCAGTAATAAAGTGATCAAAATAAATGTGCGTATTGTAGCCGCAACAAATCGTAACCTCGAAAAAGAAGTATTGGAGGGCCGGTTTAGAAGCGATTTATATTACCGCCTGGCTGTATTTCCAATAGAACTACCGCCTTTACGCGAACGTAAAGAGGATATAGTACTGCTTGGCCGTCATTTTCTTGATAAATATAATCACAAGTTCAATAAATCAGTTACCGGTTTTAGTACCGGGATCATAACTGAAATGCTGCAATCCCAATGGCCCGGTAACATTCGCGAAATGGAACATCTTATTGAACGGGCGGTTATGCTTTGCAGCGGCAAGATCATTACCAGTATTCACACAAGCAAAAAAATCCTCGAAAGGCAGCCTGGTTTTCAGCAATCCGGCGTTGTTATCAAAAGCCTGGCGCAAAGCGAAAAAGAACACATCCTGAATATTCTTAAGATCACAAATGGCAGGATCCGGGGCGCAGGCGGCGCTGCAGAACTGCTTAATATAAAACCAACAACCCTGGAAGCGAGAATGAAAAAACTAGGCGTGGAAAAGAAGTTCCTGGGGTAAGCTGTTGCGTTTCCTTTCTCCAACTACAATGAAGGCATACCTGTATATCTCCAGTATATTGGAGTAACATTCCGCGCATGTTTATGGTTGTTTGTTTACGCTGGTCATCTGTAGTTGACTGTAAATCAAACGGCTAAAATGTTTTGATGGTGATCTGGCAAATTATGGCACTGGTTTGGAATAAAGAGACAGCTTACATCATGTGAGCTTACTGGTTTCCATATCTAATTCACCATTATAAAACAATTCAACCATGACGATCTCAGATCGGTTACTAACACCCACTAACCATCAACTTGTTTTAATTGATTTTGAAGGCCTGATGGCTTTCTCAGTAGGCAGTATGGATGTAGGTGCATTGCGGACCAACTCGGCCGTTATTGCCGGCGCATCAAAAATCTTCAAGGTGCCTACAACGGTAACAACTGTAGCGGAAAAAACGATCAGTGGACCCGTATTCCCTGACATCATGGAGTTTTATCCGGAGACGGCTAATTACCTGGATCGTACAAATATGAACACGTGGGAAGACAAAGCGGCCTATAAAGCCATCACCAGCATTGGCAGAAAGAAGATCGTAATGGCTGGTATGTGGACTTCCGTTTGTATTGTAGGACCAGTATTATGTGCGATTGCTGAAGGGTATGAAGTATATGTTGTGGCGGATGCCTGCGCCGACGTATCCGTAGAAGCGCATGAAAATGCTATGCAACGTATGATACAGGCAGGTGCCCAGCCAATTACAAGTGTTCAATACCTGCTGGAATTGCAACGCGATTGGGCGAGTATGGAAACATACGACGCCGTAGTCGGTCTTATGCAACGGTTAGGCGGCGCTTACGGTATCGGAATACAATACGCTTATGCCATGCTTAAGCATTAAAGACGGGTAACATACTTACAATGCGGCTGCATAGCTTAAGTTTAGTTATTACAGGGATGTTGGTTTTTCCCGGTGTATCAGGTGCACAGCAGTTCAAATTGCTACGATTTAACGAAGATTACGAGTACCTCGCCAAAGATACCAGCCTCAACAGTTTCGAGCGAACCAAATTCATTCCATTGAATGCCGAGCGGGACGTTATACTCTCGTTTGGGGGCGAGGCGCGGTACGATATGATCTTTACACACAGGGAAAACTGGCGACCTGATGATGGACGCAATCATTCCCTGTTACAACGGTATGACCTGTTTGGTAATCTGCAATGGGGGCAGCGGGTACGAATATTCGGGCAATTGCGCAGTGCATTGGAAACCGGTAACAAATTCGGTCCCGCCCCTGTTGATAAAGATCAACTGAATGTTCAAAATCTTTTTATTGACCTGTTAACCTGGCATCGGGAAAACCGCAGCCTTGGCTTTCGCCTGGGCCGGCAGGAGGTCGATTATGGAAGCGGCCGGCTTGTTTCCGTGAGTGAAGGCACCAATGCGCGGCGGTATTTCACCGGCATTAAAGCCATGTATCATGCGCCTTCATTCGGATTGGACGTATTGGGCATGGCCGATGACGATGTGCAACCGGGTGTATTCGACAACAAGACGCTAAAACAGGTAAACCTGTGGGGCGTTTATACCTGGCTGATCATACCGGCCGGCGGAAATTTTGACTATTACTACCTCGGCACACATCACCTGGGTGTTACCTATCCGGAAGGTACAGCCGATGAAACCAGGCACACGGTTGCCATACGGTACTGGAAATATGGTGGGGGATTTATCTATAACCTGGAAGCTGCTTACCAGTTCGGAAAGTTTGGCACTGGTGATATCAATGCCTGGACAACCGCTATAGACATTGGCTATACGTTTGAAAGGGCCAGGTTCAAACCCACCATCAACCTGCGGAACGATTATATCTCCGGGGATCGAAAAAAAGGGGATGGGAGTTTACAAACCTTCAATCCACTGTATCCAAGAGGTGGTTATTTTGGTTTCAATCCACGTATTGGCCCCGCTAATCTTATCGATTTGCACCCATATGGCACTTTCAATTTTACAGACATGTTCTCTCTGCAATGGGACATGGTATTCAATTGGCGGTATTCTTTGGACGACGGTATTTATACTCCTTCCGGGAAAATTTTCCTGGAGACAAATGGCAGCCGTCAACGCTATACAGGCACCACCTGGTTGCTTAGCATGGATTATGCATTTTCAAAATTCATTAAAATAAGTGTGGGCGTGCAGTATTTTCAGATAGGCCCATTTCTGAAACAACAGATCAGTGAAGCGGTCGATTCCAAATACTTCAATGCGCAGCTCACCTTTAAATTTTAACAGGAAAAAACCAAATCAAAATGAATTGTACACATACGCGTACACGTTGCCATAAAGTAAGCGTACATATATTGGGTGTTTACCTTCTTTCTCTTTCACTTACTTCGATTTCGGCAAATGCACAAACGGGCACGCTGCCTAAAATAGGTACCAGCTCCATCGTTGGGAAAACAGATGGTATCGACATAGAAGCGAAGGTGCAAAGCCCTTCGGCGCAGGCTACACCTTTACAGATAGCCTGTGTATTTGAGTATACGGCTAATGATCTCACTACTCCGCCTGCCCTGCCGGCCAATTTGAATGGTATGTTGCATGTGGATGATGCGTTAAAGGGCCTCATAACCGGGCTGCGTGCCAGCGGTAAATTCAAAGGTTATTTGTATGAGACCCTGCTTATCACGCCTGCACCCGGCACTATGCCCGCCAAACAACTGTTGTTGATTGGCCTGGGCGATCGTAACAAATTCGATCCGGACATCATGTTCACTGTAGGCGCCATCGGCATGCGTGAGGCGTTGAGGCTTGGCGTAACCAGTTATTCACATGCCAGCAACCTGAAAGATGCCGGTGTGGAATCGCCAACGGCAGTGGTAGCATCCAATGTGGTAAAAGGTGCGGTTGAAGCTTACCGCACGCAAGCTTACCTGAAGGAAAAAAATATGTCTGCGTATAAACCTTTAACCAAAATGACCTTGTTATCGGGGCCGGCTTTTTATGAGGTCAGCACACAGGCAATAAAAGAAGCAATGGCCAGCTTCAATAACTAAAAATGTTACCTAACAAAATTTATGCACCATGAAAGCCGATATGATCCTTTATAACGGTAAAATTCATACAGGCAATAAGGAACAACCCGAAGTTACAGCCGTAGCCATTAAGGAAGGAAAATTTATAAAAACCGGTGATGACGCTGCTATGATGCAGTTAGCAGGACCTGATACTGCATTAGTAGACCTGCATAAAAAACGGGCTGTTCCGGGTTTGAACGATTCCCATACGCATCTCATACGGGGTGGACTGAATTATAACCTGGAGCTTCGCTGGGATGGGGTGCCTTCTTTAGCCGACGCGATGCGCATGCTTAAGCAGCAGGTGCAACGCACACCGCCGCCTCAATGGGTTAGGGTAGTAGGCGGCTGGACTGAATTTCAATTTGCAGAACGCAGAATGCCAACCCTTGCGGAGATCAATACCATCGCACCAGATACACCAGTTTTTATTTTGCATTTGTATGACCGGGCACTGTTGAATCGGGCAGCATTGAAAGCGGTAGGATATACCAAAGACACCCCCGCCCCTCCCGGTAGCATCATCGAAAGAGATGCGCACGGCGAACCAACCGGCTTACTGATCGCTTCCCCCAATGCCCTCATCCTGTACGCCACGCTCGCTAAAGGCCCGGTGTTGACTTATGAACAACAGCTAAATTCTTCCCGGCATTTTATGCGGGAGCTGAACCGCTTTGGTATAACCAGCGTCATAGACGCCGGCGGCGGGTTTCAGAATTACCCCAATGATTACAAGGTGATTGAAGAGTTGAAAGCAAAGGAACAACTCACTGTTCGCATCGCATATAATCTCTTTACCCAACACCCTAAACAAGAACTGGAAGATTTTGGGCACTGGACAAAAAATATACCATTACATCAGGGAGATGATATGTATCGCCATAACGGCGCAGGAGAAATGCTTGTTTTTTCTGCAGCAGATTTTGAAGACTTTCTGCAACCGCGCCCCGACCTTCCTGAGAACATGGAGGCTGAACTGGATAGAGTGGTACGCCTGCTGGTAAGCAATAAGTGGCCATTCCGGCTTCATGCAACTTATAATGAAAGCATTACCCGCTTTCTCAATGTATTTGAAAAAGTGAACCGCGACATTCCCTTTGATGGTTTGCACTGGATCATCGATCACGCAGAAACCATTGATGAACATAATATAGAACGTGTTAAAAAACTAGGTGGTGGCATAGCCATACAAAGCAGAATGGCATACCAGGGCGAATACTTTACTGATCGCTATGGAGCGGCCAAGGCCGCCATGACACCGCCTGTAAAACGGATGCTGGAAATGGATGTGCCTGTAGGCACCGGCTCCGATGCTACACGCGTAAGCAGCTATAATCCATGGATGACCATATACTGGCTTACTGCCGGTAAAAGCGTAGGTGGTATGCAGTTATATGATGAAAGGAATAAACTGAACCGGGAAACAGCCCTGGCCCTTCATACCCAGGGTAGCGCCTGGTTCTCTACAGAGCAGGACAAAAAAGGACGCATTAAAACAGGCATGCTGGCAGATATAGTGGTGCTGGATGCCGATTACTTCAGCATTGCCGATGAGGCAATAAAAGCAATAGAGGCCGAGTTGACGATCCTGGGTGGAAAAATAGTATATGCAAAAGGAGATTTCTCTTCTATGGCACCTCCGCCGCTTCCTGTTTCACCCGACTGGTCGCCGGTAAGCCAGTATGGAGGTTATTATTCGGCTGCAAAAAATAAAAGATCAGGCGCAGCCTCACAACAGGCCTTCGCCGGCGCTGATGCAGCTGTTACCTCGCAGGTACATTGTTGCAGCGGCAGCTGTACTGTTCATGGCCATGATCATGACCGCGCCCGGCTTAACCCAGTACCTGTTAACAATTTCAACGCTTTCTGGGGCGCGCTTGGATGTTCCTGTTTTGCATTCTAAATAGTTTATTATGGATCATGTTATACAACTTGTTTTTTATTCTGATCTTGGAAGTGATTTTAATAATGTCGCTTTCCTGGTTTTCAGAATTCTTTTTGCAATTGAATTGTTCCGGGTGCATGGCTTGAAAAAATTTCGTTTGGAGAACGGACAGCGGGAACACGTGCCCAATCCATTACACCTGCCTGAAAAACTAAATGGATTGGTGGCCGGGTTATCTGACACAGTTGTGCCTTTTCTTATTATACTGGGAGTGGCAACAAGGTTGGCGGTAATACCCACCATAGGAGTAACCAGCATTGGCTACTTTATAGTGCACAGAAAAGATAACCTCGAAGTGCGTGATGTCCCTTACATCTACACGATCTGTCTTCTACTCCTTCTTTTTTTAGGCGCTGGCCGGTTTTCTATTGATGGAATTATTTTTTATAAACTCTTTAATTGAATAAAATGTCCCGTATCAACTGGGTTACGTTCCTGCTTGCCTGGGTAGCCGGGTTTTGCGATACAGCCACCTTTATTGCTGGTGATTCTATTTTTTCGGCGCATGTTACCGGCAACTTTATTGTATTTGCAGCCCAGGTCGTTTCTGATAGCCATACGGTGGAATCGTGGGTTAAAGTGCTCACCTTTCCGGTTTTTGTGATGGCGGTTATGACTGGTGGCTGGTTGGCTGAAAGATCGCCAGGGAAGTACAAATTGTTGTTTATCGAGGGGCTCGTTTTAACGATCTCCGGAATAATGGCCCTTGTATCTCCATTATTGAAAACCATTGATCAAAACCTATTAAGTTATGTTATAGTGATGATCGCGGTATTTGGAATGGGTTTGCAAAATGCCTTCGGCAAATTATTTGCTAAAGAAACGCATGGGCCAACTACCATGATGACAGGAAATGTTACACAGGCTTCCCTGGACCTTGGTCGCCTGATATGGAATTGGGGAACTGGTGACGGAACTGTGTGGAGCAGTTTTAAAAAGCAACTGGTTGTCATCGGCGGATTTTTAGCTGGTTGTTTATTGGGGGCGGTGTTAGCCAAATGGATTGGCTTAAGCGCTATTGTGATACCGGGCCTAGCCACCGTCGTTTGCTATGTTGTTAAGCGGAACCCAAATGCTTAGTTAAGAAACCAATTGTTTATTTAAATAAATTAAGGCATATGAAAAAGGAAGAAAAACAAATTCAAAACTTCGGAATGCCCTGGGAAGATGACTATGGTTATGCCCAGGCGGTAAAAAAGGGCGATACTGTCTGGATCTCAGGGCAACTTGGCCACGATGAAAAAGGTGCGTTGGTTAATGGTATGGAGGCACAAATGAAGCAGACCTATGCTAATATCAATAACTTATTGTCCAGATTCAACATGACAGTAGACGATGTGGTGGAAGAAGTGTTATTTGTAACGGATATGCAGTCGGCTTTTGAGGCGCGCAAAAACAACAAAGCGGAATTTTATCCTAACCCTAAAAGTGTAGCAAGTACAATTGTTGCAGTGAATGGACTGGCATTACCGGGCCAGTTGGTTGAGATCAAAATTATTGCCCGCCAGTAACTTGATTACATTTTATACTTTAAAAAAAAGCCATCGGATATTCCGGTGGCTTTTTTTTAGTAACGGAGCGTTCCTTTTATCCTAAAATTGAAGTAAGTTTACAGCGGTCATAGGGAGATAAAGTGTTGGATAATAGTCAAATAAATACCGAAAAAGAATTGTTCTCGCGCATTGCGCAGGGAGATGAAGAAGCATTTAATACCCTGTTTCACCGGTATGTGCCGCGCCTGCATACGCTCATCATGAAAATAACCAGGTCAGAAGGCGTGGCAAAGGACATTATCCAGGAAGTGTTTCTGTATTTATGGATTGACCGTGAATCGCTTGCCGAAGTAGATGTGCCACAAAACTGGATCTTTAAAATGGCTTATAACCGCTCGTACACCTGGTTGTCGAAGCAGGTTTCCCGCAACCAGAAATACAACGAATTCAAACTACAAAATCCGGTTGAAGGAGAAGACAGCCTGGAGAATACCGTTTCCCTCCACGAAACTGCCAGGCTGATTCAGGAAGCGACCTCCTTGTTACCTGAACAGGCGAGGAGAATCTTTCAATTAAGCCGTGAAACCGGGTTAAAAGCTGCCGAAGTGGCTGACCAACTGAATATTTCTGTGCAAACTGTTCGCAACTCACTCGTGCGTTCAGTAAAATTCATCAAGGATTACCTCACCCAGCATGGTATTTTACTGCCAGCTTTGCTAATCTTAATTATTTTATAATTTTTTTTTGAAACCATAGGTATGTTTTCATTTCCCACGGTACATTATAACAGGGCAGGGAATGTAGCGTACTTTTTTTGACCCTAATTCAATAAATGTCGATGGAACAATTCCTAAAAGACGAATTGCTTGTACTGTTGGAGAAAGCCAGGGCTGGCCATGCCACCGGAAATGACTATTCCCGGATTGCAGCGATCATCAATGCCGACCAAACGGGGGAGTTGATCGCCGAGGCTGATTCTTTTTTCGCGCAGGAGCATACTATTCCGTCACAACTTATTGAACCCTATAACTACGATTACTGGCAAAAGGCTTTCCTTCAAATAAAGGAAACCTGGCAACAACAAAACACACAACCGGCAACAATTCGCCGCATCCCGGGCGTGATTCGTTACTGGTGGGTTGCTGCTTCTGTCTTACTCTTATTATCTGCCGGCACTTACTTTCTTACAAAAAAAAATCCTCCTCAGCCAATAGCAGGGGCATATAAGATTTTACCTGGTAAAGATGGTGCCATTTTAACGCTGGCTGATGGATCACAGGTGTTATTAGATAGTATTCAAAATGGAGTTATCGCTCAGCAAGCCGGTAAAACTGCTAAAATAGTAGACGGCACATTAATGTATGAAGGCAGCGGGTCTGCAGTTGTATATAATGTTATGTCAACGCCGAAAGCCCGTAAATTCCACTTGATATTACCCGATGGAACAAATGCCTGGCTGAACAGCGCCAGTTCAATAAAATATCCCACCACATTTACCGGCAATGAGCGCAAGGTTACTATAACTGGTGAAGTATATTTTGAAGTAGCCCATAACGCAGCAATGCCCTTCCGGCTAAATGTAAATAACCAGGCGCAGATAGAAGTATTAGGCACACATTTTAATGTAAAGGCTTATGATGATGAGCCGGTAATCAATACAACATTATTAGAAGGTTCCATTTCTATAACATTGTCACCCAACCAAACCAGTCAACCCGGTAAGAAAGCGCCGCTCATTCTTAAGCCCGGTCAGCAGGCGCAGATACTGATAGATCAAAAGAAATTGCAGTTGAACGATGCTGCGAAAAAAACAACCAGCCAGGAAGCACAACCCGGATTGAAGATGGTAGATAACACCGATATAGATCAGGTGATGGCCTGGAAAAACGGGGTGTTCGATTTCAATGATATCAGTTTCCAGGATGCCATGGCGCAATTGGAACGTTGGTACGACATAGAAGTGGTTTATGAAAATGGGATCCCAACCGATGTGGAACTGAATGGAAAGATGACCAAAGATATCACGTTGAACGAGTTAGTGACGGTTTTAGAAAAGATAGGCGTGAAGTGCCGGTTGGAAGGAAGAAAGTTGTTGATCCAGCGATAAGGAAAAAATACCTTATCAACAGCGTAAAGTATAATACGCTGGTCTTTAAATGTAAACGTTTACTTTTATCCGGCTACGGATAAGTACTTATAAGAGCGAATAATACTGCCTAAATAAAAACGATTGCTATGCAAAAATCACACATTACATAACACCTGTTGGGTTAAACCAAAACCGGAAGTGTCGTTACCACTTCCGGCAGTATGTTTAATTGCCCAAAACGAAAGTCTATAGTTCTCCATTTTTTAACAACCAAACGTTTGCAACTTATGCAAAAAAAATCAATTGGTTCCGGATTTTCTATGCCCTGGCATTACCTGGCTAATCGATTGCCTGATTGTGGGGGAGGGTTCAACGGAACCATCACCAAAAGACTGCTTCGCGCGATGAAATTGACTATCTTATTTATTACAGTTGCTATCTTCTCGGCCCATGCTGAGGGAACAGCCCAAAACATTACACTCTCCGGTAAAGACCTGTCGCTAAAACAGGTTTTCTCTGCAATTGAAAAACAAACCGGATATGTTATATTCAACAACAAGCGTGATCTGGATGAATCGAAAACTGTAAGTATAACAGCCAACAATCTTCCATTGAAAGATGTGCTGGAGATCGTACTGAAAGATCAACCCCTTGAATATTCCATCAAGGGAAAAACAATCGTACTGTCACGTAAAGTGCCTGTTGTTATTGAAGAAGTGGAAGCACGTGTTCCTATTACGGGAACTGTGGTTGATGCAAAAGGAAACCCGCTCGATAATGTGTCTGTTGTAATTAAAGGAAAGAATAAAGTGGGTACTACTACCAATTCAACAGGTGAGTTTAAAATTGATGCCGATCAGGGTGATGTGCTGGTATTCTCAATTGTAGGTTACCTGCAACAGGAGATAACAGTTGGAAAGAATACCAACGTCAGTATTTCGCTGAATCCCATCGATGCAAAACTGGAAGAAGTAGTGGTGATTGGTTATGGTGCTCAAAAGCGGAGAGACCTTACGGGTGCTATTGCATCTGTAAAACCTGAAGAGATCACTGCCCGCCCTGGCCCCAACCCAATGGAATCATTGCAGGGCAGGGTAGCCGGTTTGGATATTACCAAACCATCAGGCCAGCCCGGCGCTCCGCTTAACATTCAACTACGTGGTAACAGGTCAATCAATGCCAGCGGTACGCCGTTGTTTATTATCAATGGGTTGCCTGGCGACTATTCTACCTTAAACCCTTATGACATCGAGTCTATAGAAGTGTTGAAAGACGCGTCTTCCACGGCGGTATATGGTTCTGCCGGTGCAAACGGGGTGATCATCATTACCACAAAGAGCGGTAAGGCTGGAAAATTAGCCATCGATTTCAATACTTATTACGGAAGCAATGGATGGAGTGTAACTCCGAAAATGCGTACCGGCGAAGATTATCTGCAAACCAAACGCGATGCTTACAGCTATGTATGGGATGCCGCAAGCAGTCAATGGACAAAAACCGGCGCTTTGTGGCAATCACCGGCAGATGATGAAAAGATCTTTGGTGCTTCAAGATGGGACCTTTACCAGCAGGGCCAGTGGGCAGACTGGGCAGACCTGTTCCTCCAAAAAAACGCCCGCACCCAAAACTACAGCCTGGGTATTTCCGGGGGTAACGAAAAGACCAAAGGCTACATGTCATTCAACTACACCAATGAAAAAGGACAATATGTAGGCGACGACTATAAACTCTTTTCAACCACTATGCGTCTGGACCATAAAGTGAAGAGCTGGGTATCTGTAGGAGCCAACCTCACCGCATCTTATGTGAACAGAAATAAAGCGCTGGATAAACTGGAGAACGCGCTGGTAACGGATCCATTGGCGAGACCCTATAATGACGATGGCACCCTGAATACCAATCTGGGGAATAACGTATATAACCTGTTGCTTAACCAGCAACCCGGGGTATACAGCAATTTAGATAACAACCTTAAGTTGTATATAAATCCTTACATCGAGATCAGGCCATTGAAAGGATTAAGCTATTTGAGCCGTTTGAGCACCTTCCTTACTTACAATAATACCTACCGGTTCGATGGGAAAGGTTCCGTAGCATATACTTACAACAATGCCGGTGTTGCCAAAGGCGAGGTTGATCAGGACCGTGCTGTAGGCTACCAATGGGAAAACATTTTGACCTATAATTTCAAGGTGGCGCATGATCACGCATTTACCGTAACCGGCATCACTACCTGGTATAACAACGAGAATACCAAAACCAAGATGTTCCAAACCGGCATACAGTTTAACAATTACAAATGGTACAAACTGCCTGGTGACTCTACTACAACAGCCACGTCGGAATTCAACATGTCGAAAACGCTTGGTTTTATTGGTCGGATCAACTATGCATATCAGGGTAAATACCTGTTCTCCGCTACCATCCGCCGCGACGGTTCATCCGTATTATATAAGGACAACCGGTGGGATAACTTCCCTGCCGTTTCAGCCGGCTGGCGCATTTCCGACGAGTCGTTCATGGATGGAACAAAGAGCTGGTTGAATAGCCTAAAAGTGCGGGTAGGCTGGGGTGTTACCGGCACCGCAAAAATTGATCCTTATAGCTCTGTGGCCAACCTGGAATATCTCAATATGTCGTTGGGTGGTGTTGGGGTGCCCATGTTCCGCAACTCCGCTTACCTTACCAATCCCGATTTAGGATGGGAAAAGTCTTACAATACAAATATCGGGGTAGACGCTTCTTTCCTGAACAACCGGATAGATATGTCACTGGATGTGTATAACACAAAGACCAAAGGCGTTATCTACGGTGTTACAGCCCCCATCATTTACGGACAGTATAACGCCTCTACGCAGTATAAGACCAATATCAATGTAGCTTCAACGCAGAACAAGGGTATAGAGCTGGCATTGAACACCCGTAATATTGTTACCAAAGATTTTAACTGGACCTCAGCAATTGCCTTTTCCTATAACAAGGAAAAGATCCTGGCATTGACCGGTGGTGTTGCCAATAACATCGTTAATGGTGATAATAACCAGTACTCCCTTACTATAGGTCAGCCGGTAAACTCATTCCGCAACTATAAATTGGATGGCATCTGGCAGATCGGTCAGGAGAAGGATGCTGCTGCATTTGGTAAACGTCCCGGCGACATTCATGTAGATGTGCCCGGTTTAACCCGCCTGGAAGAAGGTGTATATACCAAGAACGACGCAAACGGTAACCTGGTTTACTATTATGCTGATCTGGCTGCTGCGCAGAAATTCAATCCTGCACTCACCGCTGCTAAAAATACCTATGGCGTTAGCCCTACCGATTACCAGATCGTGGGCCATAACTCACCAAACTGGTCGCTTGGTTTCCAGAACGGATTCAGCTACAAAAATTGGGAGTTGAGCGTATACTCCTATTTCAGATGGGGACAAACCATCAGTTATAATATGATGGGCTGGTATCAGCCAAATGGTTTTGCAACCACAGCAAGCCCTTCCAGAACAATTCCTACATACTTTAACTACTGGACCCCAACGAATGCATCTAACGACTTCCCGGTAATGAATTACCTGGAAACATCGGGTTCGTTAACTGGCTTCTCCGGTTTGAACTATGTGGATGGATCATTCTTTAAAGTTAAAAATATCACGCTGGCTTACAACATGCCCCGGGATCTTATAAAAAAGCTGTCGTTGGAGAAGTTCCGTGTATATGGCACTATTACCAACCCTTTGATTGTAACAAAGAGTCCTTTGTTAAAACAGTATGATCCGGAAATGAACGGTTCGCTCGAGTATCCATTGACTAAACAATTGGTGGTGGGCCTGAATGTGACATTTTAATTGTCGAATGATTAAAAACAGCGTTATATGAAAATTAAGAACACAAGAAGTTTACTATATAAATCCCTCTTCGGTTTAAGCATAGCACTTTCCGTTACCGCATGTAAACTGGATGAGTACAACCCGATCTCTTTATCGGAACAGGACCAGCTCAGTAAATACGATGGCTGGAAAGCGTATCAGAATAATTGTTATACCGGGCTCTGGGGAACAATTATCAGTATGCCCTATGGGCTATGTTCAGAAGTGGGCACTGATATGTGGACATCCCCGAATAGCAGCATTACCTATAAGGAGATCATAAGTTACCAGGACCTGACCACCGGTTTCAACCTCGTGGGCAACGTCTGGAATTATGCCTGGGGTTCCATCAAGGATTGCAATAAGACCATTCAGCTGGCGCCTAACCTCTTAGATGGTAAAGCTTCGGATATCAGTACACTGGTAGCAGAAGCAAAATTCCTGCGGGCTTACTATTATTCAGTGCTGGTGGTTCAGTTTGGTGAGTTACCACTGGTATTAACTGACGATCCTACAAAAAATCTGAGTCCTACGCGTAACAGCGTTCCTGACATCTATGCACAGATCATTTCCGACCTGCGGGATGCGTTTAACAACCTGCCAGTGGCGCCTTTTGAAAACAATCCACAGCGCGTGACCAAAAAAGCGGCGTTGGGAATGCTTGCCCGGGTATATGCTCAGGGGGCAGGGGAAGACCTGAAGGAAGGCGGAAAATCTTATTGGGTTCGGGCAAAGGAATGTGCCGACAGCCTGATCAGCAACATGGGCACTTATGGCGCCGCTATGTATGATGATTTTGCAAAGGTGTTTGCATCAGCCAACAACAGAAATAACTTGGAAGTATTATTCACCGCATATGGACTGAACCCTTATAGCGCATCCTATTCTGTTTCTACCGCCAATTCAAAACCCAATTTGTACCTGCACTATTATCCCAAGATAGATGATGCATTCGATCCAAAGGATGGGTTTTTAAAAAGGACTGTAAACTCAAACACCTCCAATGCTTACTATGGACGTTTGAACCAGGCGTTTGTTGCACCAACCAAATACCTGATCAATTGCTTCAATGCAAACTATGATAAGCGCTGGGAAAATACCTTTCAAACAGCCTTTGCCAATTATTCAGGTGTTCAGGCTATTGCCAGCCTGGGAAGCGGTGTACCTTCACCTGCCAACGTAAAATACATCGATGCCGTTATTACTATTGATCAGAACATGTGTAACAAATATGGTATCGATCCCAGGAATATAGGCAAGAAGATCTATCCCTATGAAGATGTGGATGCAAAAAATGCTTCCAAAGACGCAACCTGGCAATACATTCCGCAGATCTGGAATAAAGGTGCTACAACCGGAGTGACAGCGGGAAATTTAACAACGCCTGCCAATGCGAATGTGCATCCCTATCCATTGGCCCAGGATGAAAACCGGTTCTTTGTATATCTCAGCAAAGACAAACTCACTGCCGCCGATAAGGCCGATCGCGCGTATGCCACCATTAATATCGACGATCTGTTCGATCCTTCAGATCCTACAGGCAGTACTTACTATACGAACAGAGCTGGCAATGGCTTAGCCAATCCCGCTTTTGCAGGCATATTCCCTGCCATGCAGAAGTTCAATCATAACTTCGATGGCGGCTGGTTAGGTGCCGACTTTCAACGTAAGCTGGGCAATATTATGATCATGCGTATGGCCGAAGTGTATTTGATAGCGGCAGAAGCTACCATGCACACCACTGGCGACGGAGCAGCAACTGCCGGTTACCTGAATGTATTACGTAAACGCGCTGTTCGCAATCCGGCCGACTTCAACGTGGGTACTGGTATGGAGTTAACATCAGCCACTATGAACGATGTATTTGATGAATACGCCCGTGAATTGTGCGGTGAATTCACCCGCTGGGCGTTGTTGAAACGTAATAAAGCGTTTGAGACCCGCTTGCAGACTTACAACAAAAGAGCTGCCGCGAATTTCATTCCTGCAAAACACTATGTTCGTCCTATTCCATTTAACTTCCTGAACCAGATCAACAATGCACCTGAGTTCGGAACGAATGGATACTAATTGAAGTTTCATTGATTAGCAGACATACAGCTCCGATAAGCCGGTAAGCGGATGTCGGAATCTCAAAAAAAGGATCGCTATCTAGCGGTCCTTTTTTATTTACCTTTACTGCTTCATGAAACCCTACGCTCATGGGCGCGATAAAAACCTTTACACTTTCAACACATAGCCGGCTGTTCTCAGTGCCTGATACCAATAAGGAATATCTTTTTGTGGAGGCTGGCAAACATCCCTATTACGCAGAACCTTATCGCGCCGAAAGTTATGCGATCGTTTTTATAAAAGAGGGAGGTGTAAGACTAAATGCAGGGCTGTCATCGATGGATGTCGATGCACCGGCTATGATCACTCTGGGCCCATCTGTTATCAGGTTTTTTACAAAACGTACCGACCTGTTGAAAATGGATGTTGTTTTTTTCAAAGACACCTTTTTGCTGGAACAACATGTGGACCCCTTATTCCTGACGCGGTTTGATTTTTTTGAAAATATTGAGCGCCCAACTTTGCCCCTGCAGGAACCCTTTTTGACGAAATACACCAAAATATTTGAGCTGTTTCAACTAACACAAACCACTACAGATTTTCATCAGACACAAATCATTCGCAGCTACATCTTCGCATTGATCTATGAAGTGGATGCCTATTACCGCCTGCATGCAGGTGACGAACCGGCTGTACCAACAGCCCATCCGTTGTTTACAAAATTCAGGCAACTGCTCAGGCAGCATTATATGCAGCACCACAAACTGGATTTTTATGCCAGTCAATTACATCTTGCTCCCAAGTCGCTTTCTGCGGCCATTAAAAAACACACCGGCAAGTCGGCCGGAAAATGGATCGATGAAGCCGTCATGCTGGAAGCAAAAGTCTTACTGCAGAATAAAACACTTACGGTGTCCCAGGTAAGCGGGATGCTGAACTTCTCCGACCAATCCGTTTTTGGTAAATTCTTTCGGGCAAATGCCGGGATGACGCCGGTTGAATACCGGAAAAAGCTGTCATAAGCCATTTCGACGAACACTGAGGCGATCCGGTCTACCATTGATTCAACATTAGTTAGAACTTTGTGTCCGTGAAATCTTTGATATATGCGTTCTAACATTTACATCGGCAGTAAGCGCCGGTTGTCGATTATAGCTCTTGGGCTGATTATTTTTTTGTTCACGACAGGGATCGCACATGCGCAAACTGTTGATGGCAACAAGTACCAACTAACGCTTGCAGAAGCGATCCGGTTTGCAAAAAGCCAGAACAAATTGGTGCAGGTGGCCACACTGGAAGAAAGCGCTGCAAAAGAAGATCGAAAAGATGCTTATAACGCCGCATTACCTGCCATTACTGCCAATGGCTCTTACCAGCGTTTCTCTCAATTAACACTATTTACAGACGGGCTTAGTCACTCCACAACAGGGCCAAGAAAACCATCAGCCAATGGGGCGGCCCTGGGTATCGATGCGCTTTTTAATATTTACAGTGGCGGCAAACAACGGGCCTTACAAGATGAGCAGCAATCCCGTGTTCACCTGGCCAGGTTGAATACCCTGGACCAGTCGGGCAGTATAGCGCTACAAACAGCGCATCAGTATTTAGAGCTGGTGCGACTGAACGATCTGCAAAAACTGATTCTCGATCAGCTCAACCGGGCGCAAACCCGTTTGAATAATATAAACTCGCTGTACAAAAACCAAAAGGTTACAAAAAGTGATGTGTTGCGTGCCGAGGTGGTTTTGTCGAATGTGCAACTCTCCTTACAGGAAAATGAAAATGATCTTACCATTACCAACCGGAAACTGGATGTGTTGTTAAATATACCTGATTCCGTTCGTATTGCACCGGTAGATTCGGCCGGTATGCCAAAACCAGCCATTGATTCCCTGTTGCCATTCATCGAGTCGGCAGGTGTTACTGCTTATAGCGTGCAAAAAATTAAGGAAAATATTGAACTGCAAAAAGCCAGGGTAAAAGGGGTTGAAAGTAGTAATAAGCCGAGCATCGGTTTTTATACGGCTTACGGATTGAACTACCCGAATTATCTGTTCTTTCCGCCGGTTAATCAGGCCTATGCCATTGGGTTCGTGGGGTTGAAAGCGCAATACAGCATTTCATCACTCTATCACAATAAAAGTAAAGTAGCGGCGGCAAAGCTCCGGGAAAGGGAGTTGGAAGTACAACAGCAGGCCAATAATGACAATGTGCGTACGGAGGCCAGCTCCTATTATATCAAATACACAGAGGCACTTACCAGGATTGCCGTCAATGAGCGATCAGTAGAACAGGCGCAGGTAAACTACAGGATCGTAAATACAAAATACCTGAATCAGCTTTCGTTGTTGACCGACCTGCTGGATGCGGATAATTTGTACCAGGAGTCGCGGTTCAATATGATCAGGGCCCAAACGAACGCATTGAACATTTACTATAACATCCTTTACATCAGCGGTAATTTATAAGGGAACAATTCAGATAAATGGAAAAAGTAAAACATAAAATACACCCGGGTAATATTGTTTTAACGGCAATAGCAGCCTTGGTCATTGTTGCGGGTGCCATCTTTCTCATTCGATATTGGCGTTACAGTGCGCATTACGAAGAAACAAATGATGCGCAGGTGGAATCATACATCAACCCCGTGAGCGCAAGAGCGGGTGGTTATATTCAAAAGGTTTGTTTTGATGAACACCAGCTGGTAAAACCGGGCGATACGCTGGTGATACTGGACGACAGGGAATACCGTACCCAGTTAAAGGTGGCCGAAGCAGCTATGGAAGATGCCAATGCACAACTAACGGTGCTGGCCGCCAATATACATTCGGCGGAAACAGGCACCCGGGTAAATGAGGACCAGATAAAGGGCGCGCAGGCCAGGTATGTACAACAGCAACAGGACATCAGGCGCTATACCAACCTGGTAAACGAAGAAGCGGCAACCGGAGCAGAACTGGAACAGGTAAAGGCCCGGTACGATGTGGCAGAAAGTGATTACAGCGCCGCCCAAAATGGTTTAAAGACAAACGTGGCGCGGATCGCAGAACTGAAAACGCATTTTGCATTGCTGCAGGCAGATATAAAACGAAAACAGGCAGCATTGGAACTGGCCCGGCTGAATATGTCGTATACCGTTATCCGGGCGCCCTATGCCGGCCGGTTGGGCCGCAAGAATATCCTGGAAGGACAGCAAATTCAACCCGGGCAACCCCTGGTGAGTATTATAAATGAAGGCGAGAAATGGATCACCGCAAATTATAAAGAAACGCAAGTTGAAGGGATGTACGTAGGACAGGCAGTGGAGATCAGGATCGATGCGATAGCCGGCAGAGTATTTAATGGAAAGATCACGGCTATCGCAGGCTCCACTGGTGCACGTTTTTCGTTGTTGCCGCCCGATAACTCTACCGGCAATTTTGTAAAGATCATTCAGCGGGTACCCGTAAAAATTGAATTTGAAGGAAAGGACGCAGAAAGCGTACTGCCCGGAATGAATGTAATTGTGGCTGTTAAAAAAAGAGCTTGATCATGAAACCTGCATATTTTAAACCGTGGATAAACAATTGGGACTGGGGCATCCGGATCGCGTTATTGCTGATCCTGCTCTCTGCCCTCATGCAGTTGGGCTTGTTTGCCCTAACCGGTAATTATATTGCCGCTTATTTAGGCGCACAACCCGAAGATGTTTCATTTTGCTTACTATCCACTTATTCAGGGATCATTGCCGTTATACCCTTGCAGTTTCGCCTGCTGCGATATTTCGAAATGCGCGGGTACCTCATTTGTAATATCCTGCTGGCTATTTTATTGAATTGTCTCTGTATCGGGTGCCAAGATATAACCTGGTTATTTGTTATCAGGTTCCTGCAGGGTATCCTGGTAGGAAGTATTAACGTATCGGTGTTGATCCTGATCTTTTCCCGCGTGCCCACACCACGGGCGCAGCTGATTGGTTCAGCCGTATTTTATCCGGCCATCCTGGGCAATATTGTGCTGGTAGGGTTAATAGCAGGATTGGTACTTGATTATGCAGACTGGAAGGGAACTTACTATTGCCTGATCGGCATACAATTGTTAACGCTCGTTATTGCTTTGTTGATGCTGCGGCGACATGCAGGTCACCGGCGGTTTCCCCTGTACCAGGTAGATTGGGCGGGGTCTATTCTGATGGCTTGTAGTTTATTGGCACTGGCCTATACGTTTGTGTATGGTTCTAAATACTACTGGTTTGAAGATCCGCGTATTTGTGTAAGCGGTGGTATTACCGCAGTGGGCATTTTGCTGTTCCTGTACAGACAAAGCATCCTGAAACGACCGTTGATCCACCTCGGCGTTTTCAAATCTATTCATTTTGTAACAGGGCTTTGTTTACTGGGCATTTATTATGGCGGTAAAGACAGTATCAACCTGGTTTATAACTACGCATTTGGTATCCTTAAATGGAGCCCGGTTCAGGTAATAACGCTGGGGTTGTGCAATATTGCCGGCATGGTTTGTTTGTCGGTGTTTGCTACGCAGATGATAATTCGCAAAAAACTGACCATCCAGTATTTTCTGGTAACCGGATTTGGGATCCTCGGCCTGTTCAATATATGGATGTGGTTTATATTAACCCCCGACTTATCCTTTACCAACCTGTTATTCCCCATGTTTCTGCAGGGTGCAGCATCGGGATTGCTGTTTGTGCCGGTCATCATATATATTCTTACCTCGGCACCGGGGTTTAGCGGTACCAGTGGCATCGTGTTGGCTGCATGTACCCGGTTTATTGCAACTATTAATTCAATAGCAGGATTGTACAACCTGCAGTTATACTATAATCAATACTTCAGAGAAGGATTTTTGGGCAACATTACAGGAGATAATCAAAATACAGTGACGCGTTTGAACACTTATCAATCGCTGTATGTTTCAAAAGGATATTCGCCGCAACAGGGATCGGGTATTGCCCTTGGCGCTTTATGGCAGAATCTTGGCCAGCAAAGCCAGTTGTTAACCAACCGGGCCATATTTATGACGTTTGCCCTCCTGTTGCTGGTAACGGCCGTGCTGATTTTGTTTGTACCAGCTGCTGCCAAAACATGGAAGTATTCAACACATAATTAACATGAACCCACAGTTAACAGATATTCTTTCAAAAAACCTGGAGGTTGTGTTTTGTGGAATCAACCCGGGATTAAAGTCCGCCATGGAAGGCCATCATTTTTCTAACCGGAGTAACAGGTTTTGGCGGGTACTGCACCAGTCAGGCTTTACACCCTATGAAATAGAACCGCGCTATGATACCACTATACTTACTTATGGGTATGGGTTAACCACTGCGGTGGCACGTGCAACCGTGCGGGCAGATGAATTATCAAAAAACGAATTTGACACATCCGTTGAAATATTCAAACAAAAAATAGAGAAATATAAACCCGCCCGTTTAGCATTCCTGGGTAAGCCTGCCTGGCAGGCTTTCTCAGGATTAAAAACAATTGAGTGGGGACTACAGGAGAAAAAATTTTGTGATGCCATTGTTTGGGTATTGCCAAACCCAAGTGGACTTAACCGCAATTTTACCCTGTCTTCACTGGTTGATCATTACCAGGAATTATTAAAAAGTATTACCATTAATAAATATAATAATCATGGAACGCTTAACATACCTGAATAACGGGAATGCAGCTTATATCAGCTCACTCTACGAAGCGTATCAGCATGATCCTGCTTCGATAGAAATGGGCTGGCAGAAGTTCTTTGAAGGATTTGATTTTGGCGCCAGCCAGGACAGTGCTATCGAATCGCCCGAAACAACTACAACACTCACCAAAGAAATAAATGTATATAACCTCATCGACGGTTACCGAACGAGAGGACACCTGTTTGCAAAAACAAACCCGGTCAGAAAACGGCGGCAGTATTTGCCGGGAAAAGAATTAGGATCTTTCGGATTAAGCGATGCTGATCTGGATACAGTCTTCAAAGCCGGCGCGGAAGTTGGCCTGGGCGCCGCTACATTACGGGACATTAGGCAGTTGCTGGAAGAGACTTATTGCGGACCCATTGGGGTGGAGTATAAATATGCCAATGACCCCGAAAGTATCAAATGGTTCCAGGATAAAATGGAAAGTGTAAGAAACAAACCTGGCTTCTCACAGGATGACAAAAAGCAGATCCTGCATAAATTAACCCAGGCAGTAGTGTTTGAAAGTTTCCTCCAAACTAAATTCCTCGGACAAAAGCGTTTTTCGTTAGAAGGGGGAGAAATAGTGATCCCGGCGCTGGACCTGCTTATTGAAAAAGGTGCCGGCAATGGCGTTAAAGAATTTGTTATTGGTATGGGACACCGGGGCCGCTTAAACGTACTGGCAAACATCATGGGCAAACCTTATAAGGAGGTTTTTGCTGAGTTCCAGGGAAAGACCCAGGACCATGACGGCAGTTTTAGCGGTGATGTAAAATACCATTTAGGTTATTCCAATGATGTAACAACAGTAAGCGGACAGCCAGTTCACCTGAGCGTATCCGCCAATCCTTCACATCTGGAAGCCGTAAATGCAGTGGTGGAAGGTATCACCCGTTCGAAGGTGGATTTCAAATACAGTGGTGACTATAACCAGATTGTACCGGTAATCTTACATGGCGATTCTTCTATTGCAGGACAGGGAGTTGTATATGAGGTATTACAAATGGAAAAACTGGCAGGGTACCGTACGGGCGGTACTATTCACCTGGTGATCAATAATCAGGTAGGTTTTACCACAGATTATAAAGATGCACGCTCCAGTACGTATTGTACGGACCTGGCAAAAATAGTATCCGCACCGGTTTTTCATGTTAATGGCGACGATGCGGAAGCATTGGGGTATGTAATAGGGCTGGCTATCGATTACCGGCAGACTTTTCATGGTGATGTTTTTATTGATGTTTTATGCTACCGGAAGTATGGACATAACGAATCAGATGAACCGAGGTTTACACAGCCATTGTTATATAAATCGATCGATAGCCACCCCAATCCCAAAGAGATCTATGCGCAGAAACTGGTAGCCGAAGGAACCATCAATCAGGAATATCCAAAGGAAATTGAAGTGGCTTTCAAGGATGCCTTGCAATCATTTTTGGATGAATCGAAAGAAATAGAAAATATTGTAACAAAACCCTTGTACCGGAGTGCCTGGGAGGGATTGCGAAAGGCAGATGAAACCGGCCTGAATGCAATTCCGGAAACAGCCGTGTCAGCCGAAATACTTGAAGAAATTGGGAATGGGATCACCACTTTACCAACGGATAAGGCGTTCCTGAAAAAAATAGAGAAAGTGTTTGAAGGCCGCCGGAAAATGGTGCAGGAAACAAAAATATTTGATTGGGCAATGGGAGAGTTGCTTGCATATGGTTCATTGTTGAAAGAAGGGTTCCCCGTGCGTGTTAGTGGCGAGGATGTAAAGCGGGGCACTTTTTCTCACCGCCATGCAACGGCAACTGCCATAGACTCAGGCGAAGAGTTTGTGCCGCTCAACAATATAGGGGCCAGCGGAAAATTCGAGATCTATAATTCCCTGTTGTCGGAATATGGCGTGCTGGGTTTTGAATATGGATATGCATCGGCAAATCCCAATGCACTGGTAGTATGGGAAGCCCAGTATGGAGATTTTTTGAATACAGGCCAGGTAATAGTAGATCAGTATGTAGTGAGCGCCGAAGCAAAATGGCAATTGGGTAACGGCCTGGTGCTGCTGCTGCCGCATGGCTATGAAGGAGCAGGTCCTGAGCATACCTCTGCCCGCATCGAACGCTTTATGGCCTTGTGTGCCAATAATAATATTCAATTAGTGAATTGTACCACCCCGGCTAATTTCTTTCATGTATTACGCCGGCAGTTACACCGCGATTTTCGCGTGCCGCTGATAGTATTCGCACCAAAGAGTTTATTACGGCATCCGCTGTGTGTATCGCCCATTACTGAATTCACGCAGGGCAAATTCCGCGAACTGATCGACGATGCAATCGTGAACAGCGGGGATGTAAAGCAGGTATTGTTTTGTTCCGGTAAAATTTATTACGACCTGCTTCAACGGCAGCAGGAAAATAAACGCGGCGATGTAGCCATTGTGCGGATAGAACAGTTGTACCCCACACCATTTGATGAACTCAAACATATTAAAGAGAAATATACCGCAGCAACGGAATTTATCTGGGTTCAGGAAGAACCTGAGAATATGGGCGCCTGGCCATATCTGTGCCGGAAGCTCCACAACTATAATTTAAATCTTCAAATCATTGCGCGACCGGAAGCAAGCAGTCCGGCGACGGGTTTCTCAAAGCAACACGTCGCGGAGCAAACGGAAATTGTTAACCGGGCGTTCGGAAAAAATTAATTGGTCAAGTTATGGAAAATACAATTGTAACCAGTTTCTGTATTGGTACAGATGAATGTAAACAAACTTTATCGTTTATAGCAGCCGCAACTGCCAGGGAGAAATATACCGGTAAAGTAGCACCGGTGCAGTTGAAAGAATATATCCAGAAAAAGTTCAGCACAGGTGCCCTAAATGTAGACATGAACAGCCTCTCGAACCAATTCCTGGTAGTGTATGCAGATGGCGAGGTGGCTGGGTATGCACGTCTTACCTCCAAGGGCACCCGCCCCGAAACGTTGAATGGTAAAAGTGTGATGCGGATAGCCGACTTTGCCGTATTGAAAAAGTTTGAGGATATCGAGATAAAGAAAAGCCTGTTTGAAAAATGTCTTTCCGTATGCAGTTTACAACAAATAATATGGATAAGCGAGTATGACCAAAACCCCGACATAGATTTTTTTACCAATTATGGATTTGTAAAAAACACCGCCGTTACGGGCATAGATGAATTAGGCCTGCCAATGGTTTATTTGATCCGGGATAAACAATAAAATAAATATTGCTATGACATTAGTTTCGAAAGAAAATAAAAATATTTCAGGCGCCGTTGCTGTTATAGAAGGACTTATTGCCGAAGAAGTGGAAGTAGTTTTTGGAGTACCCGGCGGCGCCAACATTGCAATTTATGATGCGCTGTATGATTATGAGCAACAACTGAAGCATATCCTGGTACGGCATGAGCAAGGAGGTATTCATGCGGCCCAGGGATACGCACGCACATCAGGGAAGGCAGGCGTCGTGTTCGCCACAAGCGGGCCCGGCGCCACTAACCTGCTCACCGGTATAGCCGATGCCATGATCGATAGCACGCCTGTAGTATGTATTACAGGGCAGGTATATGCGCACCTGCTGGGTTCAGATGCGTTTCAGGAAACAGACATCGTTACCATGTCAACGTCGATAACCAAATGGAATTATCAGGTTACGAATGCAGAAGAGATCCCCAAAGTGCTGGCAAAAGCATTTTACATTGCGCGCAGCGGGCGCCCCGGTCCCGTGTTGATCGATATTACCAAAAATGCACAGTTACAGTTATTTGATTACGCAGGTTACAATAAATGCAATCATATTCGAAGCTACCGGCCAAAACCGGAAATTCGCCCTTTCTATTTAGCCCAGGCAGCCGAATTAATAAACAGTGCAAAAAAGCCATTGGTTGTTTTTGGCCAGGGCGTAATACTGGGCAGAGCCGAACAGGAATTCAAAGCATTTATTGAAAAGGGTGGTATTCCCGCTGCCTGGACGGTATTAGGTGCCGGAGCCATTTCGTCAGACCATGTACTTAATGTGGGTATGCTGGGCATGCACGGCAATTATGCGCCCAACGTATTGACAAATGAATGCGATCTGCTAATAGCGGTCGGGATGCGGTTTGACGATCGCGTTACAGGGCGGTTAGACAGATATGCCAAACAGGCGAAGGTGATCCACCTGGATATTGACCCGGCTGAAGTTGATAAAAATGTAAAAGCCACCGTGCCGGTTTGGGGCGATTGTAAGGAAACGTTGCCCCTGCTTACTGCACTGATCGATAAAAGAGACCATTCCGACTGGTTGCAGCAATTCCATACTCTTTACAAAGAAGAATTTGAAACAGTGATCTATCCCGAGCTGCATCCCGCCGGCGGCGAATTAACAATGGGGGAGGTGGTGCGGATCCTGAACGATTGTACAAAAGGGGAGGCCGTCATTGTTTCGGACGTGGGGCAAAATCAAATGGTGGCAAGCCGCTATGCGAAACTAAACCATAGCAGAAGTGTGGTAACCAGTGGTGGGTTGGGCACGATGGGTTTTGCACTGCCGGCAGCAGTAGGCGCCAAATATGGTGCACCGGAAAGAACGTTGATAGCCATCATTGGCGATGGCGGATTTCAAATGAACCTGCAGGAGATGGGGACCATCATGCAAAACAACCTCGACATCAAAATTATTATTTTGAACAACCGGTTCTTAGGCATGGTGCGGCAATGGCAGGAGCTTTTCAGTGATAAGCGATATGCTTCTGTTCATATGGAGAATCCAGATTTTGTAGCATTGGCCGCTGCCTATCGCATGGCGGGGAAATGTGTTTCCAAACGCGAGTACTTAGAAGAAGCAGTGCAGGAAATGTTTAATCACAAAGGCCCCTACTTATTAGAGATAATGGTAGCCAAAGAAGGAAATGTGTTCCCCATGGTACCGCAGGGCTGTGGCATCAGCGAGATAAGGCTTAAATAATGTCAAAGTCTTTTTACCAGCGAAAGACTAAAAGCGCCATTGTTATATGTCGGAAGAATTATAGCAGTGGCGCTTTTTTTAGTGGTAAAAAGCCGTTTTATTTTCGGATAAATAAAATAAGTGAAGTCTGTGGACAAGATGCCAACACCCGCGGCAGCCACTACATCGCTTAGCCAGTGTTTATTATTATACATTCGCAGGAAACCTGTAGTGGCAGCTAATGCATAACCATACACGCCATACCAGGGAGAAACATCTTTATATTCCAGTCGCATAAATTCAGCACCGGTAAAAGCATTGGCCGTGTGCCCCGAAGGGAAGGACTGGTTGCTCTCCCCATTCGGTCTCATTTCACCACTGATCTTTTTTACAGACGCAACTACCGAACTTTGGATCAATTCGGCTATGCCGAAGATCAACGCCCGGTCCGTAAAATTATGCCTGCCCTTTACTCCGGCAAAGCCAAGTGCGAAAGTGCTGACAGCGGGTCCCCATTGCAAATAATTATCTATATGTATTAACTGATGAGGTTGTTTTGTCCAGATCTCGTCTTTAATGGTTTCGTTCCAGTCCTGGAAGCCATCAAACTTTATGGCAACTGCCCCATAGGTGATCATGGCGCCGGGTATTATCAGGTTGCGCCAGGTGATAAGTGGTTTAGCAGGAATGGAATCAAAAGGAGTAGCAGGTTTTTCCTGCGAAAAAGTCACCATACAACTCATGACCAAACAAGCGGACAATATTATACTTCTAAGCAAAACAGGGGTTTTAACAGCTAAAGATCTTTAACGATTCTGTTGAAATGCTGAACTAAGGCATTCACTATTGTACTAATATTACAACGTATTTCAGGCTGGCTTATTACATATTTTTAAAGTTATCCAGCTTCGCCAAGAAGTCTTCAAATTTCCCATTTAGGTTTGCTTTCAACCAGGATACAACTTAACTCTACTTAATGAAAGCAATCCTTATCTGCTTGTTTATATGGCTCTCAATAGGCTTACAGGCACAACCAACTGCACATGCAGGGGAAAATGGAAAAATAACCGGAAAGATAGTTGACTCCGTAACAAAGACCCCGCTGGAGTATGCTACTATCACTGTAATGGATAAATCATCAGGTAAAATATTGACCGGCGGCGCCAGTAATGATGCCGGTCTGTTCACCATTGCCAGTGTGCCAGCAGGTGATTATACTATTATTGTAGAATCCATCGGATATCGGAAAATGACACTGCTGTTAGTACCTGTACAAAAAGGGAAAACGGTTGATCTGAAATTGATCAGGTTGATAAAGAAAGACCAGGACCTGTCAGCAGTGACCGTAACCGCTAAAGCCAGATTGGTTGAAAATAAAATTGACAAACTTATTTTCAACGCTGAAAAAGACCTTACCACCGCCGGTGGGGTAGCTACCGATCTGTTGAAGAAGGTGCCTCAGGTATCGGTAGATGTAGATGGCAATGTGCAACTGGCCGGTAATGGCAGTATCCGCTTTCTGATCAATGGTAAACCCTCTACAGCCTTTGGCAGCAATGTGGCAGATGTATTGCAATCAATACCGGCCAGCCAGATAAAAAGTATTGAAGTGATCACCAACCCGGGTGCACGGTACGATGCACAGGGAATGGGTGGGATCATTAATATAATTTTGAAAACCAATACAGCAAAGGGCATTAATGGCAATGTGTCCCTTACTGCCGGCACCCGGGTTGAAAATGGGGCGGTGAATTTCAATGCACGAAATAAAAATATTGGCTTGAATGCATTTGTAAGCGGAAATACAAGACTGCCCGTAAGCACGCCTTACACGAGTGAACGTAATTCCACCGATACTGTGGGTAAAACCAATACACTGTTACTGCAAAACGGCAATACAAGATTAAAACGTTATGGGTTGCAATCAGGAATGGGACTGGACTGGACGTATAAAAAACATAATAGTTTTTCTGCGTCTGTTAACTATGATATTTTTGGCACCAGCACCAATGGCCTTATTGATCAGGTGCAGCAAAACAGCAATTATAATGGCAGTTTATTAAATAACCTGGTAACGCTGAACAATACCGACAGCCGTAACCGTTCCCACAACGTAGACCTTTCATTCAATTATAAAAGGACCTTTGCCCGGGAAGACCAGGAATTGGAGTTCGCGGTCAATTCAAGTATCGGTCGTACCCGGGGCAATGCGGCCAATGAACAGTTTTTAATGCCGCAGGATTCCCTGTATTATGGAGTAATGAACAACAATCCCGGTAAAGAAAATGAAACCCAGGTCACGCTTGATTATACCCAGCCATTGTCAGAAAAAATTCAATTAGGCACCGGTGTTAAAACCACCTTTTTCGATATCAGCAGTGAGGCCGCCGCCTGGGGTTACAGCCCGTTGAATAAAGATTATCTGTATGCGGCTGGTTTGTCGAACAACCTGCAATACCATCAGCAGGTGTATGCGGGCTATGCAGAGCTGAGTTTTCCGGTGGGTAAATTATTCGATGTAAAAGCAGGCGGCCGGTATGAACGCACAGAAATAAACTCCTATTATTCAAATGCACAGCAACAGGTAAAAAAGCCTGGGTATAATACCTGGGTGCCCTCTTTATTCCTGTCAAAGAAAATAGAGGAAGGCCAGGTGATCAAGCTGAGTTATTCAAAACGAATAGAAAGACCCGATTATGAGGACCTGAACCCTTTTGTAAACACAAGCGACCCAAAGAATATTACTGCAGGAAATCCTTACCTGTTGCCGGAATTGGGCCAGCGGGTGGAACTAAGCTATAGCCGTGATATAGGAAACATTGGTTCGGTGATATTGACCGGTTTTTATCGGCATAACCAGCAGGATATTCAACCGTATGTAAAATATTATCCTTCCCTGATAGTGGGTGATTCAACGTATTACAATGTGTCGGTAAGCACCAGGGAAAACATTGGTACGGAAAACAATACCGGGTTGAATATTTTTTCTGATCTGCATCCTACCGCTAAGCTGGGGTTGCGTACGAACTTATCTTTCTTTCACCGGAAGATCATCAATGCAATAGATGTAGGACAAAGCCGCACGTCTTTCAATTACCGCATGAACCTGAATGTGAGCTATCAGTTCAGTCCTTTACTGGCAGGTGAGTTCTTTGGTAATTTCAATTCAGCCCGCAACGAGGTACAGGGCCGGTATCCTTCCCTTACTACTTACAGTATAGCGATGCGTAAAATGATCTGGCATAAAAAAGGAAGTGTGGCATTAACGGCCACCAATCCTTTTAATGAGTATGTAAAACAGCAGCTTGATATAAATGGACCGGGTTTTACTACTACTACCATCCGCAAAATACCTTTTCGTTCAATTGGGATCAACTTCACCTGGAAGTTTGGAAAACTGGAATTTAAGAATGAACATAAAGAAGAAGGAAGTGATATGAACAACCTGTAAGGCAATACTTACTTCAATATTTTACCAGATTAGGCACATATTTTTAATACAATGATATAAAAGTGGGTAAATGAAGGGATTTTTGTTCTTATTTCTTTTGATTGTGACAAAAGTATCGGCACAACAAAATGGCCTTGCATATTACCTGGCTAATGCAGTCAAAAACAGCCCGCTGATCAAAGACTTTCAGAACCAGGTATTGGGCTTTTCAATTGACAGCCAATTGGTACGGGCAAATTTAAGACCTCAGGTAAGCGCTAACAGCAATAACATGTATGCGCCTGTTATTAATGGCTATGGGTACGATGAGATCATTACGAACAAGGCACAGGTATCGGGTTTGGTTGCCGTGAACAAAGCCATTATCAGCCGCAGGAATGTAAATACCCAAATCGCCGGTTTTCAAATACAGTCGCAATCGGCGGCTAATAATATCAAACTATCCGAGCAGGATCTTAAAAGGAGTATTACAGATCAATACATCAATGCTTTTGGCGACTTGCTGCAATTGCAATACAACCGGGAAATAAACGATCTGTTGGCACGCGAAGATACCCTCTTGAAAAAACTTACCCAGGGTAACGTATTTAAACAATCCGATTACCTGTCGTTTACTGTAACAAGGCAACAGCAATTACTTACTACCTCTGAACTGGAAGTACAGTATGCCAGTGACTATGCCTTGTTGAACTACCTGGCCGGCATCCAGGATACCACTACTCCCCAGCAACTGGAAGACCCGAAATTGTCATTGAATACATTGCCCGACTACACTACTTCTGCTTTTTACCGGCAATACATTCTGGATAGTTTAAAAATAAGGAACGACCGGGCGCTGGTTGATCTCAACTATAAACCAAAGATCAATTCTTTTGCCGATGCCGGTTATAATTCATCCCTGAATTATATGCCGTATAAGAACTGGGGCGCCAGCTTTGGCGTTTCCCTCACCGTGCCTATTTACGATGGCCATCAAAGAAAATTGCAATACCAGAAGTTGAACCTGGCCGAACAAACCAGGCAGGCGCAACGGGATTTTTTTGTAAACCAGCGACAGCAACAATTGTTTCAATTGATGCAACAACTGCGCTCCATCGAAAAACTTATCAGCAATATCAATCAGCAAATCCGCTATACCGACACCCTGATAAAAGTCAACGAAAAATTATTGGGTACCGGGGATATCAGGGTTACTGATTTTATACTGGCGCTTACCAATTATTTCAATGCACGAAATCTGGTTACGCAGAATTATATCAATAGAATGAAAATAATAAACCAAATTAATTATTGGAACAGGTAATACGAACAGGCATTATGAGATCAGGAATTTATATATTATTCGCGACCTTATTAGTTTCCTGCGGACATGCAGCTTCCGACGATAGCAATGATGACGACCAGGATGTAATTACACCCGTAACGGTTACTGTTGCACAAACCGGCCTCATGGCAGATACCATTGAAATGAATGCTACCTCTACCTTTTTACAGAGAAGCGTCGTAAAGGCAAGTGCCAATGGCTATCTTACCACAGTAAAGGCTGTTGTTGGTCAAACGGCCGGCAAGGGGGAGGTGTTATTTGTGTTAAAAACAAAGGAGGCGCAGAGTATAGGCAATACCATCAACGAGCTTGATTCTACTTTTAAATTCTCTGGACTTATTACCATAAAGGCTGCCCGAACCGGTCATATTACAGAAGTGGATCACCAGGCAGGTGATTATGTGCAGGATGGCGAGCAACTGGCGGTGATCAGTGATGTGAATAGTTTTGTATTCGTAATGAACCTTCCTTATGAATTAAGGCCCTGGGTGTTGGGCAAAAAAGAAGTACAGCTGGAACTGCCCGATGGTCAAAAGCTGGCCGGAACCATTACTGCAGTAACTGCAATCGTAGATTCGGCCAGCCAAACCCAGAATATTTATATAAAAGTACCTACCGATAAACTACCGGTAAACCTGGTTGCCAAAGTTGATATAATAAAAACGGCCAAAACCAATGCGGTGTTTTTACCAAGACAGGCCGTGTTGGCCAATGAAACGCAAACTGAATTCTGGGTAATGAAGGTAGTGGGCGATACTACTGCGGTGAAGGTGCCGGTAAAAAAGGGATTGGAAACCAACGGCCAGATAGAGATCGTTGCGCCTGCATTTGCAGCCGCCGATCAGATTGTGCTTACTGGTAATTATGGGTTAGCCGATACCGCCACCATTAAAATTGTAAAGCAATAAAATAATCCCGGTGAACAATTTCTTTCTTACACATAAAAACCCGCTCACCGTTCTACTGGTACTTATATTGGGTGGTGGCATCTTTGTATACACGAAATTACAAACCTCCCTTTTCCCTGAGATCACTTTCCCTAAAATAAAGGTAATAGCCGATGCTGGTTTACAGCCGGTCGATAAAATGATGGTCACCGTAACCAAACCACTGGAAGGAGCTATCAAGCAGGTGCCCGACCTTCAAATGATACGAAGCACTACCAGCAGGGGAAGCTGCGAGATCTCGGCATTTATGGACTGGAATGCGAATATAGACCTCAGCCAGCAACGTATAGAATCAAAAATAGCGGAGATCCGAAACCAGTTGCCGCCGGAAGTGCAAATAAGCGTGGCCCGCATGAACCCTTCCATTCTGCCGGTAATGGGTTATTCGCTGGAAAGCAATACCAAATCGCCGATTGAATTGAAACAGATCGCCAATTTTACGGTAAAACCATTCCTGTCGCAGGTAGCAGGTGTATCGGAAATAAGAATAACCGGCGGAAAAGCAAAAGAGTACTGGCTGCAATTGAACATACAAAAAATGGGCACCTTTTCAATAACGCCCGATATGGTGAACACTGCCTTAAGCCAAACCAACTTTATAAAATCAAACGGGTATTTGTCAGACTATCATTATCTGTATCTCACCGTTACAGATGCAACCGTACATAATAAAAATGAACTGGAGCAAATTGTAATAAAGAATGATGGCAAAAGGATTATTACCGTTAAAGATATTGCCGATGTACAGATAAACGAAGGGGTTGAGTTTGTAAAGATCAATGCCAATGGCCGCGATGGCGTACTGGTGGCTGTGGTAAAGCAACCTAATGCCAACCTGGTAACGCTGTCGAAGGCAATGGAAAAAAAGATCAGTGAACTGAAGAAAATATTACCGCCTGATGTTCGTATAATTCCCTATTACATCCAGGCCGATTTTGTAAACGACTCTATAAAAAGCGTTACAGACAGTTTGTGGATTGGGTTGTTGCTGGCGATTGTGGTGGCTATTATTTTTCTGCGATCCCTGAAGGCAAGCGCTACCTTACTGTTTACCATACCTATTACGCTGGGGCTTACGTTAATTGTGTTATATGCAGTAGGTTATACATTTAACATCATGACACTGGGTGCCATTGCCGCTGCCGTTGGGTTGATCATTGACGATGCCATTGTTGTAGTAGAACAAATACACCGTACCCATGAGGAACATCCGGAAGAACCTTCCACTACGCTGGTGCAAAAAGCCATTCATTACCTGTTCCCTGCCATGCTGGGGTCGTCTATCAGTACTATTGTTATTTTCATTCCCTTTTTATTGATGAGTGGGGTAGCTGGCGCTTATTTCAGTGTTATGACCAACACGATGATCATAACACTGGTGTGTTCTTTTTTTGTTACCTGGATAGGGTTGCCTGTCGTTTACCTGTTGCTTACCAAAGACAAGCCACGATCGGGGCAGCAGGCAGCCGTTCATAATGTGCGATCACAGAACTGGGTATCTTTTTTTATAAAGCGCCCCTATCTCAGTATTGCCTTTGTAGTGGCGTTGGCAGTTTTAATAGCCTTGCTGGTACCCCGGTTAGAAACCGGTTTTTTACCTGAGATGGATGAAGGCAGTATTGTGCTGGATTACAATTCCCCACCGGGTACTTCACTGGAAGAAACGGACCGCGAATTGCGACAGGTTGAAAAGATCCTGAAGGCTATACCGGAGGTACAGGCCTATTCAAGAAGGACCGGCGCGCAAATGGGTTTTTTTATTACAGAACCTAACCGGGGCGACTACCTGATACAACTTAAAAAAAGCAGGAAGCGGGGCACAGAAGACGTGATCACAGACATTCGCAAACAAATTGAGGGATCGCAACCTGCCTTACGGGTCGATTTCGGCCAGGTAATCGGCGATATGCTGGGCGATTTAATGACCTCTGTTCAGCCAATAGAAATAAAGATCTATGGCAATGATCAAAAAACATTACAACAGTTGAGTAAGCAGGTAGCCAATGTAGTGTCAAACGTTTCCGGCACAGCCGATGTCTTTGATGGCGTTGTTATTGCCGGCCCCTCGATAAGTGTACAACCTGATTATGCGAAACTGGCGCAGTTTGGGATAACCCCGGCCAATTTCCAGTACCAGCTGCAAACCTCACTGGAAGGCAATATCTCGGGGAGTTTATTCGAGAAACAACAATATGTACCTATCCGGTTAGTGTATCCCGGAAATCGAAAAATGAGTGTCAGTAATATAGACGATCTGAAAATATTTCTGCCCGACGGGCGGTTGAAACCGCTCACTGCACTGGCTACTGTAAAAGTAAATGGAGGGGATGCTGAAATAGAAAGGGAGAATTTACAATCGATGGGGGTTGTTACTGCCCGCCTCGAAAACCGCGACCTGGGAAGTGTTATGAAAGATATACAACAAAAGCTGGCTGCCGGCATTCATTTGCCACAGTCATACAGCATTCAATATGGCGGCGCCTATGCCGATCAGCAGCAATCGTTTAAAGAGCTGCTGATGATCCTGGTAACAGCCAGCCTGCTGGTGTTCGCGGTTATCCTGTTTCTGTACAGAAGCTTTAGTATAGCCCTACTTATCTTAGGTATCGCTGTATTAGGCATTTCAGGAAGCTATCTGGCGCTTTTCCTTACCGGTACCCCATTAAATGTAGGCAGTTATACAGGGCTTATAATGATCACTGGTATCATTGGTGAGAATTCAGTATTTACTTTTTTGCAGTTCAGGGAATCGCTGCATGAAAAAAATACCGATGAGGCCATTATCTATTCCATTTCAACAAGGCTGCGTCCCAAATTAATGACTGCTCTGGGCGCCATCATCGCCCTGATGCCATTGGCATTGGGTATTGGTACGGGAGCTCAATTGCACCAGCCGTTGGCCATAGCGGTAATTGGCGGTTTTATTATGGCATTACCGCTGTTGTTGATCGTTTTACCGACAGGCATAAGAATGATCTATAAAAATAAAACTACCACCACATAAAATAAGTAAATATGAAAAAGCAATCAGGGTTGATCAGTATGCTGTTATTAATTGCAGCAATTTCGGGTAATGCCCAGCCTGCTGCTGATATGAAATTGCTTACTACGTTTCATTTGTCAGGAACAGGTGGCTGGGATTACCTGGCTATTCAGCCAGGTTCCGATAAGTTATATGTATCGCATGGTACCCAGGTCAATATAGTAAATAAAACAACCGGCGATTCGCTGGGAATTATTCGGAATACCACCGGGGTACATGGAATCGCTTTTGTGCCAAACCTGAATAAAGGCTACACCAGCAATGGCCGGTTAAATACACTAACCGTATTTGATTTGCAAACTGCCAAAGTATTTGGCCAATTGCCTGTGGGAGAAAATCCGGATGCCATTATGTATGATGAATATTCAAAACACCTGGTAGTATGTAATGGCCGTAGTAATAGTGTAAGCATTATTGATCCGGAAAATGATAAAGTAATGGGAACTATTGAAGTGGGCGGAAAGCCGGAAGAAGCGGTAACGAATGGTGCTGGTACCCTGTTTGTGAATATTGAAGATAAAAATGAAATAGTAGTGATCGATCTGAAAAGCCGGCGCGTACTTCACCATTGGGCGTTGAATCCGGGAGAAGCGCCTACCGGCTTAGCTATTGATAAAAAGACGAACCGCTTATTTTCTGCCTGCAGCGATAGCAGGCAACTAATGGTGCTGGACGCTGGTAGTGGCGCTATTATAAGCAAGATTCCTATTGGTGCTGGTTGTGATGGCGTTGTCTTTGATGAATCTTCCAGCCATATTTATACCTCCAACGGGGAAGGCAGTATCACTGTAGTTAAACAGGGTGGTAAAGACAATTATAGCAAAATAGCTACCATATCAACTAAGAAAGGGGCGCGCACTTTAACGCTTGATGAAACTACTCATAAACTGTATTTGCCCACAAAAGATAATAATACTTTTCAGGTGTTGGTATTAGGAAAGTAAGGCATTGGTTATATTCCCAAAGCTTTCAAAAAAGGTTCTTTGTAATTCATGCCGATGGGTATCTGTGTTTGCTGAATTTCTACCATGTTCCCTTCAATATGGTCAATCTTTGATTTGTTGATGATGAATGACCGGTGTACCCTGATAAAAAGATCGGGGGGCAGAAGCGATTCAAACGACGAAAAGGACATATTGGGCAGCAGGGTTTGATCGGCGCAGACTATTCTTGTGTAGTTTCCTTTTGCCTCTGCTAACAGGATCTGGTTATACAGGAGTTTATAAATTTTGCCGTCGGCTTTTATAAAAAAATAATCGGTAGGTGTGGTGTTCCTGTTTTCATTTACCTCGTTGCCGGCAGCCTTTCGATTTTCTGTCGCCTTGTCAACGGCCATGATGAATCGTTCGAGCGAGTATGGTTTTACCAGGTAATCGCAGGCGGAAAGTTCAAAAGCATCTACGGCATATTCTTTATAGGCGGTGGTGAAGATTACCTGTGGTTTGTTTTTAAGGGTTCGTAAAAAGGCAATCCCATCCAGTACCGGCATGTGGACGTCCAGGAACAGGATATCTATGGGGTGTTGTAACAGGATCTCCTTTGCTTCAAATACATTGCCACAACTGCCCAGCACCCGAAGTTGTGGCAGATGGCTGCAGTAATTGAGGATGATGTCTCTCGCAATAGGTTCATCGTCTACAACAAGACAGTTAAACATACCGTTATTTTATTTTTAGGCGAAGCTGAACAATGTACATATTATCTGTTATATACTGGTCCAATTGATAATTTTTCTCATACAACAGGTTCAGTCGCCTGATGGTGTTGGCAAGCCCCAGACCGGAACTGACTTGTGGGGTGCTGTTTTCCTGCTTTGACCCGTTATAGGAATTTTTTACTGAAAATACAATATCGTTATCTGTGATCTGTAAAGCGATATGAACATAGATCTTGTCGTCCAGGGTATTCCGGGCGTGTTTGAAAGCATTTTCAATAAATACGATCAGTACCATGGGCGCAATGGGAATGGCGGGGTTGTTGATTGTTTCTATGTCGGTTTGCAAGACCAGCCGGTCGCTTATGCGCAGTTTTTCAAAGCTGATATAGTTAGTGATATATTCCAATTCTTCTGTAATAGGGACAAACTGATTTTTTGTATCGTATACTGAATAACGCAACAGGTTGCTTAGTTGTAATAACAAAGCAGGTACCCGTTCGTGTTGGGTTATGGATATTCCATATATATTGTTCAGGGTGTTAAACAAAAAATGCGGACTTAGCTGGGATTGCAACAGGTTTAACTCACTTTGTTTTTGTTCGGCGGCCAACTGTGCATCCTGTATTTGTTTTTGTATAGAAGCCCGGATCAGCTTTATAAAAATACCCATTACCAGCCCAATAATAAGGAAGGGTAGGGTGGTAACGGAAAATTCAATAATATCATGCGGTGATTTGAAAACCAATTTTGCCGCCAGTGGCCATATCGTGATGATCGCCATCAGGGCTAATACCGTATATAAACTAAAGTGAAACGGTTTATTGCGCAGGTAGAACCGGATACAAAGTTCTCTGCCGGTGTAAATACAGGCCAGCAGGAAAAGACAGGTATAGGTGGTTAGTCCGGTTCTTACCAGTATAAACCGGTAGTAGAAATAAATGCCCGTTACTACCAGCATAACCACCGCCATGCTGAAGATGGCATGTATGATCAGGGCTTCATTTGAGATCTTTCGGGATGCTACTCGCATAGTATAAAGATCGCACTAGTTTTTGCAAACAAGGTGGTAAAATGTTGAATTAAGGGAAATCGGTTACGGACTGGCCCGGCAGCGTGATGAAATTTTAAGGGGAAAAAGGACGGCTTTCAACACCATTTTTCCCGCATTCGACACTATGATTTTATGGGGTGGGAGCAACCCATAAAATTTGTAGAAACAACTATTATGAAATCCCTTATTCCAATCCTTTGGATCATTTTTTTATGTATGCTACACCTTACCGGCAATGCCCAGGAAAAGAACAACGGCAAAGCCCTGAAAGAAGTGACCGTTACGGCTAAAAAACCGCTGATCAGGCATAAAGCAGACCGGATAATAGTAAATGTAGATGCTATGATCACCGCAGCCGGTAGTAATGCCATGGAAGTGTTGGCTCAAAGCCCGGGCGTTTTTGTTGACATGGATGGTAACATCCAATTGAATGGAAAGGGTGGGGTGCTGGTACTCATCGATGATAAGCCCACTTATATGTCGGCCCAGGACCTGGCAGCTTATTTACGTTCGCTGCCTGCGGGTATGTTAGATAAAATTGAATTGATAAGCACGCCACCTGCCCGGTACGATGCCTCGGGTGGGGCTGTTATTAATCTACAGCTAAAGAAAAACAAGACCCCGGGTTTTAATGGAATTATGAGTATTGGTTACAACCAGGGCGTGTATGCCAGAAGTAATAATTCCCTTAACCTCAATTACCGGAAAAAGAAAGTAAATGTATTTGGTAATGTAGGGTATACAAGAGATGCAGGCTATACCACCGAAACCAGTCAGCGAAATTATGGAACGGGGGCAGTCACCCTGCTCAATAGAAGATACGGCTACTCCTCCAATGGATATAACCTGCGGGCAGGCGTTGATTATTATGTTTCTGCTAAAACAACGCTTGGGGTTTTGTTAACGGGCGGTATCAGACCTAAAACAGATGTGCTGAATTACAACAGCGATCAGTTGAACGCCCGCCAACAACCGGATTCTACCGGTATAGGTAACACCACCGGCAATTACCAGTGGTACAGCGGGGGTGTTAACCTCAATATGCAACGCCGCATCAATGAAAAAGGTGCATCCATTACCGGTGACCTTGATTATGTGAACATCCATGCGAATGGCAATCAGGTTTTATTAAATGAGGTATACCAGGTAAACGGAAATCTCAGCAGTGCCAATGATATGTTGTACCGTTTGCCTGTCGATATCGATATCTGGTCGGCTAAGTCAGATTATAACCTTCCCCTGAAAGGAAATGTGGTTATCGAGGCGGGTGCTAAATTTTCCTGGGTAAACACCAATTACAAAAACAGCTGGTTTCAAAAAGCAGGGGTTGAATATTTGCCAGACTATGGCCGGTCGGACCATTTTATGTATTCAGAAAACATCAATGCCGGGTATATTAGCTCCGCTAAAGAATGGAAGCGGTGGGCCATAAAAGGCGGATTAAGGGTGGAAAATACCCGGATGCAGGGACATCAGCCCGGGAATATAGCCATAGCGGATTCCGCTTTTAAAAGGGATTACACCAACTTTTTTCCCTCCTTTCATCTTTCCTTGAAAGCAGACAGCGCGGGGCATCATGTGTTCTCTTTAAGTTATAGTACCCGCATCCGCAGACCCGGTTACCAGCAACTAAACCCCTTTCTTTTTTATAACGACCGGTACTCCTATACAACAGGCAATCCCTGGCTGAAACCTCAGTATATGTATAGCCTCGAACTGAAATACGATTATAAAAGTTTTGTGGGTGTTGAACTGGCTTATCTAAAAGTCAACAACCTGATTCAATCCATTGTGCAACCCGTTGGCGATGTTTGGGTAACCCGGCCTGAGAATTTTGGTATAAATTATTCATTCAATTTATTTTCCTGGTTGTCGGTAGATGTAGCGAAGGCCTGGCATGTAAATACCTTCTTCATTTTGTTTCATTTGATCAATAAAGGTGTGGCGGATAATGAGCCCATATATAATAACATTTATTCCGGGGAAGCAGAGTTCAGCAATCAGTTTCGCCTTTCGAAAACATGGAGCGCTGAATTGAATGGGACATTTGCCACCAGGCATTTACAAGGCCAAACAAAAACCGACCCGTTCTGGTATTTGAATGGCGGCATACAAAAGCTGATCTTAAAGGAAAAGGGTACGTTGAAGATAAGTGTCGATGATATCTTTCACACCAGGATCAGGCGCGATCACATTACTACGGCAGAAATGCTTGCCCTACGCCGGGTTAAAACAGATACGCGAAGAATAGGGATCGCCTTTTCGTATCGTTTTGGGAAAGATACCAATAACCGGAAACGTAATCACAACACAGGCGGCGCTGCAGAAGAACAGGGGCGGGTGAATTGAGTGTCGCTTCAGAATTCCTTCAGGATTACACATTTCTTTTAAATTTCATCTGCTGCGCCTGTTAAACGTTTTACATGAAACTATTGGTTATTGAAGATCAAATGGAATTATCCAGGAGCATCTGTGCCTATCTTAAAAAGGATAATTTTATTTGTGAACCCGCCTATAATTTTAATGACGCCATGGAGCGGATACAAACAAAAAATTACGATTGTATCTTGTTGGACATATCATTGCCGATGACCAATGGTCAAATGGGAAACGGGTTGCATATCTTAAATGAATTGAAAGAAATGGGCAAGGTAGACGGGGTATTGATCATCTCCGCAAAAAATTCATTAAATGATAAACTGGAAGGGCTTAACCTGGGCGCTGATGATTATTTAAGCAAGCCTTTTCATTTACCCGAATTGTCTGCCCGCATAAACGCGATCATCCGTCGTAAATCATTTGAAGGGAAAAATAAAATAATGGCCGGTGATCTGGTTATTCATCTCCAGGATAAAATAGTAAAAGGCAAAAATGGAGAGATAGATCTAACCCGCAAAGAATACGAACTGCTGGTTTATTTTGCCAGTAATATAAATAAGGTAGTAACCAAGGAAGCCATTGTAGAACATTTGTGGGGCGAACAAATTGATTTGAACGATAACCATGATTTCATTTACACCCACTTGAAAAATCTTCGAAAGAAACTGGTGCAGGCAGGTTGTGCAGATAATATCAAAGTGGTATATGGCATGGGGTATAAGTTTACCATAAATGAGCAGCCATGAAATTGTTGACACGTTATTCGCTGATCAATTTACTGGTAATGGTTGTTATTTTTTTTGTCTCCAGCCTTACCCTGTTTTTATTCATCAAAGTAATACTGTTACGGGAAATAGATGGCGATTTAGGTGGTATTGAAACAAAGATAAAGGAGTATGTAACACAATACCACGCGCTGCCCAATTTGTATGCACTGGATGAGGAGCAGATCAACTTTTACCCAACAGGCGAACAACCCGCCGCCCGGGAGTTTGAAATGATCAGGCTGTACAGTAACCGGGAAAAGAAAATGCACAACTTCAGGAAGATCAGTTTCCCGCTCCGGTTTAACAACAATTGGTACAAGGTAACGGTGGCCAAACCGCTGGAAGGGATGCGGCATTTGTCCCATACTTTATTGACCATTTCGGTGTTCACCATTTTGATAACTATTTTGATCGCTATTGTGATCAACAGGTTTTTATTGAAGCGGCTTTGGAAGCCTTTTTATCATTCCCTCGAAGTAATGCGGAATTTTAAATTAGGCAAAACAGGTACACCCGTTTTCCCAAAAACAACTATCCAGGAATTTGCTTTTATGAATGAAAGCCTGTTGATGGCTACTGAAAAAGCTGAACAGGATTACCTGTTGTTGAGAGAGTTTACAGAAAATGCCTCGCACGAAATACAAACGCCATTGTCTATAATCCGTTCCAAACTGGATATGATGATCCAGGAAGAGGACCTTTCCCATAAGCAAAGTGAACTGGCCCGCAGCGCCTATACTTCAGTTAAAAAATTAACCCGGTTAAATCAATCCTTATTGCTGCTGGCTAAAATAGAAAACCATCAGTTTGAAGCAACAGAGGTAATAAACCTGAAGGGAAAGATAGAAGAAAAGCTGGAACAGTTCTCAGAGTTATGGGAAAGCCAGCATATTAAAGTGTGTCATGAACTGGAGGAGGTGACCGTGTACATAAACCCGGAGTTACTGGATATTTTATTGAACAATTTACTGAGCAATGCAAGTAACCACAACATTCCGTTTGGTCATATTTTTATAAAACTAGAGGGATCGAAACTCGTTATCAGCAATACGGGTTTTGCCGGGGCATTGGATCAAAAACGTTTATTTACCCGCTTCTATAAACAATCGTTGAACAGCAACCATAACGGGCTGGGCCTTTCTATTGTAAAACAAATTACCCGCGTTTCATTGATCAACATCAATTATTTATTTGCCAGTGGCCTGCATTCATTTGTGTTGAATTGGTAATTCTGATTTATTTCTGAGGATATTTTTACTTTACAATTAAGGAAACATCATTAAAGCATTAATTCATAAGCCCCGGTAATACAGGCTGTTGACGTCCCTTTATTTTTGTAGCACATTCAAAAATCAGCGATGATCAACTGCGCACTTTACCGAAAACTAATTGCTGTCTTTACTTTCTTATTGACCACTACCGCTGTATTGGCTGGTACTATTAAAGGCCATGTGTATGATGGACTCACGAAGGAACAATTGATTGGCGCCAATATATTGATCAAACATGAACTAAAGAAAGTGGTTACTTCACTGGACGGTGGATTTACATTTAAAGGGCTTGTCAATGGTACCTACGACCTGCAGATCTCTTATATTGGTTATACCGATGTAGATACCATCATTGTAATTGCCGGTAACGATACCAGAGAGTTTGATATATACCTTTTCCCGAAAGGTGTAACCTTGTCAGAGGTTACTAAATCAGCTGTACGCGATGGCGGTTCAGATCAATACGCGCAAAAAAGAGAACAACTGGCCAATAGCATTGTCAATATTGTTTCCTCCAAAACCATTGCTATTTCACCAGATATTACCGTTGCCAATGTAATGCAGCGGATCTCTGGCGTGTCAATTGAACGCAGCAGTACGGGCGATGGACAACATGCCATTATCCGCGGCATGGATAAAAGATACAACACCACCCTGGTAAATGGAATAAAAATACCAAGCCCCGATAACCGGAACCGCTACGTTCCCCTCGATATTTTTCCTGCCGACCTGTTAGACAGGATAGAAGTAATTAAATCACTGACGCCCGATCTGGAAGGGGATGCAACCGGTGGGGTAATGAACCTGGTGATGAGAAGTGCGCCCAATCGTTTTATTGCAGAAGGGAATGTGGGAACAGGGTACAGTCAGCTTTTTTTGAACCGGGATTTTCATTCATTTAATAAGTCCTCAGTAAATAGTAAATCACCGGCCGAGTTGTCGGGACCCGGCGTGTATGCGCCTGTTGATGCATTTCCCTATAACAACCTGGTTACAGATGCGTCAAAGCCGCCCATCAATAAAAATGTAAACCTGACGCTGGGCAACCGGTTTTTACACAATAAGCTGGGCGTTATATTAGCAGGCAGTTATCAGAATACATACCGGGGAAGTAATTCACAGATCTTACAGCAAAGCGCCACGGTACCCCCGGCACCCAATGACCATACAGCCCAGCAACCAGCTATTTCAGATGATTTTTACCGGCAGTACAATTCCCGCATAGACCGCTCGGGTGTAGAAGGCAAGATTGACTATGCATTCAATAAAAATAACTCCATCAGTCTCTTTGCCACACACCTGCAATTGAATGAAAGAAGGGTGCGGTTAACCAGCGATACCCTGTTAGGCGGTTATACGCTTCCAAACAATTTTGTAGGGCCTTATGCAATACATAATAAAATTGAAACGCGCAGCGATCTGCAAACCATCAACAACATTACCCTACAGGGCAATAACACCTTGTGGGAGGGTCTTACTACCGATTGGTCGCTGACGGCGGCCCTGGCAAAAAGGGAAGTGCCTGATATTGCCGAGTTTTCAATGGGACAGAAAGTAACACCCAATGCCGGCGCGGGGACCTATACTTTAGGCACCTTGCAAACAGAAGACGAATCGCGTGAATGGATCCATAATACAGATAAAGACCTGGCGGGGTATTTGAATTTCCATTACAAAACGGCCATTGCAGGTAAAACTGCCCTGCTAAGTTTTGGCGGTATGTACCGGCATAAAGAAAGGGATAACTATGACAATGCCTACAACCTTACACCGGTGAATGATAAAGATTCTGTGTACCAGAAATATGTTTCCATTCCTGACAGCAAATACACTTTTATTCCCTACAACGCAGCATTAGGAAACGCAGCACAAAATCCCGGCATTTACCATGCCTATGAAAATGTATATGCTGCCTATGGCATGCTCAAATATCAGCTTAGCAGCCATTTTGAAATACTGGGTGGTTTACGGGTGGAGAATACCCATCAGAATTATATGTCGTCGCTGAACGATGCGTTGCCTGGTAAATCGGCAGATATCAACTTCATGGATTTCTTACCCAGCGTACAGGGTAAATATGCATTCAGCAAAACCAGGGACATTCGCTTCTCTTATTTCAGGTCCATTTTCCGTCCGGCCTTTGCCGACCTGATCCCGTTCCCCGATAAAAGCGGTTCCAATGATACGTATTTAGTGGAAGGCAATCCCTACATCAAACATACGGTGATCGACAACTTTGATGTGCGTTATGAATTATTCCCCAAAGGGCTCGACCAGTTCATGATCGGTGCTTTTTACAAGCTCATCAACAATCCAATTGAATATGCATTTGCGCCTTATTCAGCTACCAGTGGCAACTATGGCGCTACACCGATCTTATCACCGCAAAACTTTGGTACCGCCAATAACTTTGGTGTTGAACTGGTTTTCAGAAAATTCTTTGGCAACTTTGGTGTATCAGGTAATTATACTTTCACCAACTCCGTGATCAATGCCACCAAGTTATATGTGTACCTTACTCCGGACAATACTACGAAGTTTACCAACGTGCCCGATCGCCGGCCATTACAGGGGCAAAGTGCACATATAGGTAACTTCTCTTTGTTGTATAAAAGTGCTAAAAATAAAACCGACGCACAGTTGGCGCTGGTATATACAGGAGAAAGGATCAATACCCTCTCTCAATACAAAGGGTTCGACAACTGGGAAAAGCCTACTACCAATCTTGATTTTTCTGCGCAACGGCAGTTTGGCAAACACTATATCATATATGTAAAAGCAAATAACCTGCTGAATACGCCCTTCAGGCTGATCATAAAGCAGCATAACAATGCTTATCATACAAAAACGCAGTTGCCATTCCAGGAGAGCACTGATTATATGACCGTTCAATACGACCGGTTCTATGCTTCTTATTCACTCGGATTCAGATTTAAATTCTAACATATAAATTCCAACAAATGAAACATGTAACAATTGCAGGTTGCAGTTTGGTGCTTGCATTGGCATTCACTGCCTGTTCAAAAAACGACAGCAAAGTGTCGCAGGCGCAGATCCAGATCGGGCAGCAGGTAGACAACAGCGCTCCGTTATCCGGCGCAATTAAGGGCACCATGAAAACGGGCCTTACCTATACTGTCACCGGAAATGTGACCGTTAATGCCGGCGATACGTTGTTGATCCAGAAAGGGGTAACGGTGCAGGTTAAGAACGGAGCATGCTTCTTTGTAAATGGTACCATGGTTACATTAGGTACAAAAGAGGCACCGATCACCATTACCGATCCTTCCAGAACAAAAACTACCGGGTCATCAACCGCTACAACCGATTCTGCTTATGCAGGCGGCTGGGGTGGTATCTGGTGCGGACCTACCTGTCCGTTATTGGTGCTTAAATGGACGCATCTTGACTTTACCGGCGCTGGTTTGCAAAGCATTCCATTTGCAGGTCCGGCCGTGGGTGATAAATACGCTGTTTATTTCGGCAACTACAGCGGCAAATTTATTATGGAAGATTCCTGGATCTATGGTACGCCCGATGACGCTATCCGTTATTATGGCGGCGACATCTTTATGGTGCGTAATACCATGGAAAAATGCGGCGCTACCGGCGGTGATGGATTGAACGCCAAAGGTGGTACGCAGGGTGTTATGGCTTATAACCTGATCATTGGCGGTGCTACCAACGGTACCAAATCGGCCAATGATGGCAGCACCGGCAGAGAGTGTATGATTGCCATGTTCAACAATACCTATATCAACATGGGCTACAGAAATGTAAAGACCTTTGGCGCCCGCGGCGGTTCTATTGAAATTGAAAACAATTCAAGGGGACTGGCTTATAACAACCTGTTGGTAGATTGTCAGTTTGGGATGAGAGTTGCCGGCGGAAATGACGTAACAGCTAAAGTGTACCTGGCAGATACTACCGGCCCGCACAACGGCGACTTTATTCCCAGAACAGCCTATGGTTATAACTTCAATTATGTTGATAATGCAGCGCAGGCAGCGCAGATCGTTCCCACCAATGTGGCGCAGGCGGTAGTTACTTATCCGCAATCAACTGATGTTCCGGATATGAAAACATTCCTGGGAGCCGGTTATACCTTTGGCATCCAATATGACGGATCAGCATTGGTTGGACTGAACAACCCCCAGTTTGTTAATTATCCTTTGCCTAATATGAATTTTGCCACTCAGGCTTCGGTAGATGGCTACGATTTTCATTTGAAAACAGGTTCACCTGCATTGGGTAAAGGGTATACCAGCTTTACAATTCCAGTTAACATTCCAATTGATGCCAACTTTGGTGCAACAGCTGCGGCTACACCAGGAAAAGACCTCGGCTGCTATCAGGCCGACGGTTCCGGCAATCAGCATTAATCCATACCTTTTGAAACCCGCATTACCCCGGTTGGCAGCAGTGCATTGCCGGCCGGGGTTATTTTATAAAACACAATAAATGAAACGTTCTATTTTTATTTTACTGCTTGTTATATGCCATTCTCTTTGCGGGTTTTCCCAAACGCATACTTCCGGTATTGAACTGTTGAAAAAGACAGTGATAGGCGGGGAAGGCGGCTGGGATTATGTTTCTGTGAGTTCAGAAGACAGGCGTTTATATGTTTCTCATAACAACCAGGTAGAAGTGCTGAATGCAGACACCCATGAAAAGATCGGGGTTATTCCAAATACAAAAGGGGTACATGGTATTTGTGCCATTCAGTCGTTGGGAAAAGGGTTTATCACCAATGGCAAGGCCAATAACGTAACGGTGTTTGATATTAAGACGCTGCAACCACTGGCGCAGATTGCTACTGATGAAGACCCGGATGCGCTGTTATACGATCCCTTTACGAACCGGGTTTTTATTTTCAATAACGATGCTAAGAGCATTACGGTTATCGATGCCTTGTCAAATAAAGTAATCAAGACTTTCAATGCAGGAGGCAATCCGGAAGCTGGTGTAACAGATGGCGCCGGTACCATTTATGTGAACCTGGAAGATGCCAATGAAATTGTGGTATTTGATAGTAAAACGCTGGTCATAAAAAAGAGGTTTAAATTATCGCCCGGTGAAGAACCGACCGGTTTAGCATATGATAAACAAACCCACCGGTTGTTCAGCACCTGCCGTAAGAGCCAGTTGATGATGGTGATGGATGCCGATGATGGCAACGTTGTGGCACGATTACCCATCGGTAAATTAACAGATGGGGCCATCTTCGATGCACAGTCAAAGTTGGTTGCCTGTTCAAATGGCGAAGGGACTATAACAATAGTAAAAGAATTAGCACCCGATAAGTTTGAAGTGGTTGATACCATAGTTACTGCACGGGGCGCCAAAACCCTGGCTTTTGACAGCAAGACAGAACATCTGTATACGGTCACTGCGCAATTGGGAGATACGCCGGCGCCTACGGCGGCAAATCCAAAACCAAGACCAGCCATTATACCCGGCACCTTTATGTTGCTGGAGTATGGAAAGAAATTATAATAAAGGACTCAGTACAGGTTCACATGGTTAATTTCAATCCCCTTTCGTAATTGAAGGGGATTTTTGTTTACTTGCAGGTGTAACTAAACCTTCCTGTATGACAATAATTGATAAACTGGCCTGGATAGCAATTGAAAACAGAATGGTACTTTCTTCAAGATCATTCGGTAAGGATAAATTTTACATTCCTGGTGGCAAACGGGAGGCCGGAGAAACGGATGAACAGGCCTTGCTGCGTGAAATAAAAGAAGAGTTGAATGTTGAACTTGACAAAACTACCCTGAAAGCATTTGGCATTTTTCAAGCCCAGGCACATGGCCATGCCGAAGGGGTTATAGTCAAAATGACCTGTTATACCGCTGCCTACACTGGAACACTTTCTCCCCAGTCAGAGATAGAAGAAATAGCCTGGCTGACATATGCTGACAAAGACAAGATCTCACATGTCGATATACTCATCTTCGACTACTTAAAAGAAAATGATCTGATCGATTAGCCTCTTGACGTTTATTAAAGGTAAGTATTGAAAAAAGGAAGCATCTCTGAATAAATACAACCATCTTTTCCCGGTAGGCGCAAGAAATGGTTGTTATTTTTGAGCAGCCCGCTTTTTTTTCGGTTTTTTGGCGGACTAATAGGCTGTTCCGTGTCCTTTTGGTATATATAGTCGGTCTATGAATTGTGAAAAATGGGCAACCGGTTGCCTCCTGCTGTTTATAATGTTGATTTTTTGGGCAACCGGGTGTAAATACAAGGGAAACGAAATACCAAAAGCAGAAGGCACTCCATCAGCTAAACCGGACGCTGTTGTATCTGACCCATTGCCATCCTGGAATAACGGGCCTTTGAAAGAGTCCATTATTGCTTATGTAAAAGGAGTAACGGATACAGCCTCCCACACATTTATTCCCGTCATCGATCGGATAGCCACATTTGACAATGATGGCACGCTGTGGGCGGAAAAGCCCTTTGTACAGGAGTTATTTATCCAGTACCGGGTAAGAAGAATGGTAAAAGACAATCCGGCACTGGCTAATAAACAACCATTTAAAGCTGTACTGGAAGGCAATAAATCATATTTTACTACCGGTGGTGATAAAGCCATCATACAATTGATCGCAGCTATGCATACCGGTATGACGGCAGATAAATTTGAATTGGCCGTTCATGATTTTTTTGCCTATGCTACCTATCCGCGCCTGAATGTGCCAATCAGGGATATCATTTACCAACCCCAGCTGGAACTGTTACAATATTTACGGTCAAACGGTTTTACCACTTTTATTTGTACGGGTGGTACCGCTGAATTTGTGAGAGGCATCTCCTGGCAGCTTTATGATATACCCAAATACCAGGTTATAGGTACCACGTTCAAGTACCAATATAACGATAGCATAAAAAGCGTTATCCGCCAACCAGTCCTTACCCTCATCAATGACAAGGAAGGTAAACCGGCAGGTATAGCCACTTTCATCGGGCAACGGCCTGTCTTCGCCTGTGGCAATGAAGGCGGGGAAGGCGATATCGCCATGTTAACTTTCTGCCAGGGCAGCCGGTATCCATCCTATCAGCTACTCATCAATCACGACGATTCAACAAGGGAATTTTACTACCAGGAACAATCAAACGCATCTTTAAACGCTGCCGCTAAAAACAACTGGCATGTAGTAAGTATGCAAAAAGACTGGCAAAGGGTGTTTCCGGATACCAGCCAACAACACTAATAAGAACCAAATAATATTAAAATAATGGCAAAGGCAAAACCACAACAACCGAATATCCGGTTCAGGTGCCCGCAACCGGTTCGAAGGAAATACGTTTTTTGTAACCTATGGTTTTATTATTAAATCATTGGAGAAAAAGAAATGAAATCAGAGAAATACAGTACGCTATTCTTATTTGCGTTGCTGCTTGCTGTAAGCAGTCAGCCCATAACAGCGCAGAGAAGGGGAGGGGGACAAAGACCTGGCGGCGGAATTAACCGGCAGCCCATGCATGGCGGTGCCACGGAACGTACGCGGCCCAATATTAATAATAACAACATTAATAACAGGGATATTGACCGGAACAGGAACATCAACAATGCCAGCCGCAACAGCAATAACACCAATATCAGTGGCAATACGGTCAATGTAAATGTTGACAGAAGCCACGATGTAAATGTAGTCAATAACCGAAACACGGTGGTGCAGCGGAATAACATTGCTACCTACAGAAGACCGCCGTATGTATATGGAGGAGCAAGGTATTATTGTTATCATCCTTATGTGTATCATCCGTACCGGCCTTATTATTGGGGGCCCGCCTGGCATCCCTGGGGCTTTTTTGTGGCAGCCCTGACGGTTACCGCTATTGTAGTTACTATTGAAAATGAGAAATATCACTATGATCAGGGTGTTTGGTATGCACAATCTGGTGGAGGGTATACGGTTGTACAGGCGCCGGTTGGCGGTACTGTTACAACCATTCCTTCCAACAGCCAGACGACCGTAGTGAACAATGTTACCAATTATTATTATGGGGGCGCTTATTATCAAAAAGACGGTACTACTTATAAAGTAGTACCACCACCAGCCGGCGCTGTAGTAGAGAATCTGCCCGAGGGTGGGGAAGAAGTAAAGGTGGGTGATCAAACTTATGTTAAAATTGGAGAAACATATTATCAGCCGGTACAGGTTGATGGCAAAAATAAATATGAAGTGGTGCAGGTAGAATCTGAAAAATCATAGTTGTATTTTCTTTTCTATAACAAATGTGATATCACCCATTAATTATCTCATAGAACATCTTCAGGTGTTTACAGGAGCTTTGCAGGAAAAATTGAATTATGAGAAAACCATGGTTCCTGATTTGTTTGTTAAGTTTTTCCTTTACAGAGTTGCTGGCGCAAAAAAGTTATTTTATCACTACACCCGACAAGATCAAATTGTACATCAACGAATATGGTACGGGCAAGCCGGTGGTGATGTTAGCTGGCGGTCCGGGCATCAATCCAGGTTATCTTCAACCGATCTGCCACAAAATGACTGGATATCGGTTTATCGTTCCTGATCAGCGTGGCACCGGCCGGTCTGTAATGAACAACATGGATTCACTGAACCTGGTTGTTGATAAGTATGTAGAAGATCTGGAAGCAGTGAGAGTGCAATTAAAGTTGCCGAAGCTGACCATTTGCGGGCACTCCTGGGGTGGAATGCTGGCCTATGCATATGCAGCTAAATATCCCGATAAAGTAGAACGGCTGGTGTTGCTGGGACCGGGCGGTATTACGCCCAGGTTTTTTGCTTACTTCTATTCCAATATTAATTTTCGGCTGCACCAGGAAGACAGGGACGAAGCCAGCCACGCGGTTGCAGGCGATCTGGTAGCAGAATTAAAAGCCATTTGGCCGGGTTACTTTTTCAGCAGGGAACGGGCATTGGCATCGAAGCAATTGTTAGATTCCAGCCTGGCAAATAAAGGTGCTTCAAAAATAGATCAGGTAACCACCGGCAATTATAATGCTACCACCATTGCCAGATTGAATGGGTTACACAACTACAAAAGCCCGCTCTATATTATACAGGGCCGGCAGGACCCGGTAGGTGAGTCGACTGTATATGAGACCGCAGAGCTAGTGAAGCAAAGCAAATTCTCCTTTATTGAAAATTGTGGGCATCTTCCCTGGCTGGAAGAAGAGAAGGAGGCCAGTGAGTTTTACGAGCTGTTGGATTATTCATTGAAAAATTAACGCTGTCTTATTAGGGCCTCCGGCAAACCGGGGGCCTATGACGTGATACCCCACATCTCACACATGCACGATCCAATTCATGAATAAAATCAAAGTATTATTGGTTGATGATGAACCTGTATTAGCAGCTATCATCAAGGAATCACTGGAAATGCGCGAGTTTACCGTTCATATTGCATTAAATGGTATTGATGGCTGGAATCAATTCAAAGAATTGAGACCGGATATCTGTGTCATCGATGTGGTATTGCCCAGGAAAGATGGTTTTGCGTTGGTATCTGAAATTCGCCTGGTAGATGAAAACGTACCGGTTATGTTCCTGACAGCCAGATCAGAAACGGAAAATGTTATTCGTGGGTTGGAGGCGGGGGCTGATGATTATATGAAGAAACCATTTTCCATGGAAGAGCTGGTGTTGCGATTAAAAGTATTATTGCGGCGGCGAAGCTACGGGTTCAATACCCGTTTAGATCCTTCCGAAGAAATAAAGATAGGCCGTTATGTATTTAATGCCCGCAGACTGGAGTTAAGCTGGAACAGGGAAATCATTCAGTTGTCACAACGCGAGGCAGAACTGTTGCAATTGCTGATCGATGTAAAAAATAGTTTGCTCGACAGGAAAACTGCACTTATTAAATTATGGGGGAAGGATGATTTTTTTTCTGCAAGAAGTATGGATGTGTATATCACCCGTATCAGAAAATATTTCCGCCCCGATACGTCTGTTGAAATTGTGAACATCCGGGGAAAAGGCTACAGCCTGCTGGAACATTCATAGAGGCAGCAATTGATAGCAATACCTAATAGTACGAGACTATCAGGTATTGTTGGTTTTCAAACTACGGATCTTAAAAAACGGGGCTATTTTTTATCTGCTGTAAAGGAACCATTGTCTACTTCCTTTAAAAATTGAGTCAGATTATTAAAGTAGTTTTGCTGATCATCATACATAGACAGATGACTGCCGTTAGGACACAAATAGGTACGGCTGTTAGGTAACAACTGACCTTCTCTTTTTAAACCCTCTGGATTCATTTCATCTTTCATTCCGCCTAATACCAGCACAGGTATTTTGATGTCAGGCAGTCTGTCCCAAAATTCCCAATCTTTAAAATTGCCGGTAACATGGAACTCGTCAACACCCTGCATTTGCTGATAGATAACCGGGTTCATTTTTTTAAAGGCGCGTAGTAAAGGCTCCGGCCACTGTTCCAGTGGCATACGGCAAATTACCTGTGTATACAGCCTGCCCATCATCAGTTCATTATAAGCAGGGGAGCTGTACTGCTTCAGTTTATCGAGCGAATCATATACCGTGCGCTCTCTTTCGGAAAATATTTGTTGTTTTAACTGAGCGGTATAAGTGGTGTAATCTTTCATGCCGGCGGTCATGTTCGAAAGCACCGCACCTTTTACATGCGACTGGTATTTATGCAGGTATTCCATGGCCAGCATACCACCCCAGGAGTGGCCCAATAAATAAAAGCTGTCGAGTTTCAATCCTTTTCTTACCTGTTCCACTTCTTCAATAAACCGGGGCAGATGCCAGAGGGAGGTATCTGAGGGGTTGTCTGAATAACCGCTGCCCAACTGATCGTAGTAATATATTTCCATTCCTTCTTTGGGCAGAAAATCTTCAAAGCATTCAAAATAATCATGGTTAACGCCCGGGCCGCCATGTAACAACAAGACCTTTATTTTACCATCGCCTATTTTTTTTGTCCAGACCTGGTATTTGCCAGCTACTTCAATCATTTTACTGCCGCCTGTTTTTACTTCATTGGCCGGGGAGTCAGTTGATGAAGCAGTGGCTTTTTCCGTTGTGTTGGTTTTACAGCCCAACAGGCTGATTGCCGTTAAGGCAATGAGGAACGTTTTTTTCATTTATGCGAGTTTAATTTTGCACAAGTTTGTCTTCTTTGAAGCAAAAAGGATCTGTGTTCCAGATATCGATGAGCTTTTTCCAGGAATCGTTTTCTTTTCTCCAGATGCTTATTCCTTTATTGACATTTATAAAGGATTTGCCTAACGTATGATATACGGAGATCTGGTTCTCTTCGGTTATATACGCCAGGTCACCGGATTTGGAAATGACAACGCTTTTAGGTTCCCAGCTGACCTTGAAACCCGGCGTGCGGGCTTTATCGAGCAACATGTTTTTAATAGCCATCTTACCCTTTATGGGCGGGTGTCCCGGTGGCATCACCACCGCGTCATCAGCCCAGTAGCTTAAAATTGTTTCGGTACTATCGGCTAATGATAGTTTTGAAAGTTCCCTGCTTAATTGCATCAGTTTCGCTTCTTCTTTTATTTTATCGACAGGCTGATTGCAGGCTCCTAAAACAAGCAGAAGGAACAGGCTTCCAAGAGACGGTATTTTCATATTACTGTTGTTAATAATTATGGCAGCTAAATTAGAACTACCCACTGTTAAACATCTATGCATAATCGTTAACTAGTGTTAATACTACTAAGTGGGTAGTGCGCGATGAACGCTTATGCAAACCAGTTGCCGGTCAATAGTTCTTCCAGTTGCCTGATCTCTTTTGGATGCATGGTTTTTTTTCGCTTGGCAAAATGCAGCGTGTTTTCTACCTGGGAACAACCTTCCCAGGCAAGTTTTATGGTTTTGCTTTCGATCTCTTTTTTACAAAGAAAATCGGGCATCACGGCAAAGCCTTTACCTCCCTGCAGGCAACGCAGTATGGAACCGAAATTGGGCACTACATAATTGGGTTTGAAATCGGGCAGGCAATCGAAGTTAGCGAGGTAGAAATGTTTCAGGTGTTCCATGTCGGCCGCTGTAGTGAACCATATCTGTTCTTTCAGCCATTGCCTGATGTGTGTTGTTTTACCTTCCAGTATGAGTTCATTCAATGCTGAGGTGGCTGTTTCACTGCCGCAGATCAGCACAATGCGTTCTTTGGTAAACGGAGTATATTCAAGGTTTAGTTGTTGTCCTTTTTTGGCGGTTAGCACCAGGTCGAGCGCACCGGTATCCAGGTCGTGCAGCATCTCTCCGTATTCCCCAAATTTCATAATAAGGTTGAAGGGAAGTTTTGCAATGTGCTCTTCAAGGGTTTGCTCAAACATTTCGAAACCCATTCCTACACCAATGGTTGGCTTATCTACTTTTGAATTTCTGCAGATCGTTTGTTCCACCTGCGTGAGGGTGTTCAGGGAATCGAAAATGCAATTGTACAGGATGATGGCCCGCTCGGTAGGGATCATCTTCCTGGTTTCGCGCTCAAACAGGCGGTAGCCGGTATAGGTTTCCAGCGAACGTAAGTGAAGGCTTACGCCCGGCTGGGAAATATACAGCTCCTGCGCAGCGGCAGAAAGATTGCCCGTTTCATAGATAGTCTTAAATGTTCTAAGCCATTCCAGGTTCAACATATAGGTGTCTTTTGATCGGTTATTTGATTGGATAGCCTGGGTTTTGTACCAGGAATTGATTAGCCTGTAATTCTGATCTGGGAACGGGATACCATTGGTCTGTTGGTTGCCAGTCACGTTTTATAGCGCCCAGCACTTCGTCGGCCCTGGTTATATTGGGATTGTTGATGCCGGGCCAGCGCCGGAGATCGAGCCAGCGGTGCCCCCATTCGGAAAACAGTTCTACCTGCCGCTCATGTTCAACCGCACTCATACATTCCTGTTGGGTAAGTGTGGTTAACAGTGCAGGCAGGCCTGCCCGGGCGCGCACCACATTAAGGTCATCTATTGCCGCTTGTGTTTCCCCAAGACGCACATGAGCTTCTGCCCGTATCAGGTATTGTTCTGCCAGCCGGAATATGATGTAGTATTCGGTAGGGTTGGTATTTCCGGTAGCGCCTTTGTCTTTATATTTATTGGCGGTTGTATAGGTGCTGCCTGAAAAAACATTGTTCACCACCCATGCCTGTCTTCGAAGATCACCGGGTTCAAAGGCTGCCAGCAGTTGAGGGGTAAGACTGGTGGCGCTTCGCTGATACAGCACCACATCTGCAACGGCACCCGATACGCCGCTGCCAACAGAGGGCATGAGTTGCCAGATAGCTTCGGGGCTGTCTTTTAAAAATGCCGAAACGGGTGTGGGTAAAGGCAGGTACAGGTTACTGGCAATCACCGATGTTGCCTGGTCAATGGCATCAGCGTATCGGTTCTGATATAAATACACCCTTGCCAGCAAGGCGTTTGCCGCCATTCGATTGGGGCGGGCCCTGCTTTTGCCGGGATATGCATTGGTTAACAATTCCCGGGCCTGCAACAGATCGGCCAGTATTTGATCGTATACCTGTTGGCGTGGTACGCTTTTGGCGTTCCGGTTCGCCTGCAGGTCAGGAGTGGTAACCAGTGGTACGGCATCGCCCCAGATATTTACCAATAAGAAGTTGATAAATGCCCGGCAAAAAAGAGTTTCTCCCAGTAATTGATGCTGTAGCGGGGTACTTAACCTGGTAGTTGATTGAAGCGCCCTGATACAGGTGTTGGCCGTCAACAGACAGGTGAAGCCTTCGTCCCACATGTAATCTATCTCCGTGTCGGTATAAAGCAGCGAGTCGAGTGCGAAGTAATCGAGGATTTGTCTGCAAATAACATCATCTGCTGACCGAGCGGTAAAAAACGACAAACCGCCGCATTGAAAATAACCGTTGGATCCCATCTGGTTATAAATGCCACTAACAGCAGCAACAGCCGATGCACTGTCGCCGAATGCCTGATCGATGCCCAGCTCATTAGGCGGCGGCGGTACCTCCAGCAATTTGTTGCAGGCTGTAAACCCGGTAAGCAGCAACCCGGCAAAAAGCAAATGGTAGAGTATGGTAATATAGCGTTGCATATAAATTACAGATTGATGGTGAAACCGGTTACCAGTATTCGCCGTAAAGGCAATTGCGTGTCCGTTAAGCCGGCCTGTTCAGGATTGGTACCCTGATAAGCTGTAGAGAGCACAAGCAGGTTTTCCGCATTGAGATAGATGCTCATGCCCCACTTATGCAACAGGGATTCGGGGAACCGGTAGTTGAGGGAGGCGTTTTTTATGGCCATATAAGAAGCATCACCCCAGTTAATATCCATAGTAAGGTTGTTTGAGATCGGACCTGCATAGAAGGCCCCGCCTGGTTGCTTATGCTGTATTACGGAGAGCGGTTGATTGCCTATACCGGTTGGGTCCAGATTACCCGGAAGCCCTGTGCCCTGCATGTTGATAAAACCTTGCTGTTTGGCATAAACGCAATTGATTGACAGGGAGACCCCCTTCCAGGAAATACCGGCCTGCAGCCCGCCTGTAAAAGCCGGGTTGTTGTTGGCAAAATGGGACACTGCTGCCGGGTGCGCGGGATCGACATATTGATACAGTCCCAGTTTTGTATTCAGAAAGGACGACCACAGCTCCTGCCTGATCAGCGGCTGTCCTATGTCATAATAATAATCCAGGTATAAACTTTCCAGCCCGGGGTAGGCAAGCAGTTTGTTTCGGTTGGCGGCTATGTTAAAATGAATGTTCCAGTTTATACCGGTAGGGTGTACGGACGATCTGTAATCGATCAGGGCTTCAATGCCACTGTTTTCTACCTTGGCGGCTGTATTGTCTATGAATGTATTTTGATTGCCCACCACCCCGCTAACCGGCGTAATGACAAATTGATTACCGATAATTTCCCGGTACCATTGAAATGTCAGCTTCAGTCGTTGATCGGTCAGGAAATAAAGATCGATGCCAAGATCTGCACTATTGGCCTGGGCCCAGCCAAGATTTGGATTAGCCGTTCGCGTGAGTGTAAGGCTGGACACGCCATCATATATTCCATTGGTAAAGATCCCATATAGGAAGTTAGGCAGGGGAAAACCCACCGTGCCAGGTCTGGTATAAGTGGCGAAATAAGCATAGGGAAGATAATTCTGACAGCCGGTAATACCATAACTGCCCCTGATCTTTCCAAACGTAAGCAACGGTAAATGGCGGCCCCAGGGTTCATCTGTAAAGATCCAGCCAAGACCCATAGATCCAAAATTTCCATATCGCCGGCCGGGGCCAAAGCTGCTGGAACCGTCCCGGCGAACAGACAGATCAGCCAGGTATTTACCGGCATACAGATAACTTGCACGTCCCCACCCAGACAATGTTTTACGTACTGCAATATTGTTGAGATAAGAAAGTGTTTTGGCTCCTGTCAGGCTGCCCATCTGATCATCGGTTGTAAATCCCCTGCCGGTAGTTACGTGTCCTTCCTGTTTGTCTGACTGAAAACTTCCACCTGCCTGCAGAATAAAGTGGTTTCGCTCCATGCTGTTTTCGTAACGCAGGCTGGGCTCAACAGTGAACCCGTTATCGGTGCTGTGCCCAAAAGAGGAGGAACGAACAGACGAAAGCAGGGTGGAATCGCTGGAGATGGGCGGCGTCTTCCGCAATTGCCTGCCATTGCTTCCGATATAGCCGGCATTGATCGAAAATACCAGGGACCGGATGAGTTCATACGACAAATGGGAACTCACCTGCATACTTGACCAGTTAGCCTGATAGGTGTACCGCATCAATTGCATCGGATTGCCTGTAAGCAGACTGGTACCGGTGGCGCCTGTTTGCCATTGTTTATTATTTATCTGGCCATTTTCATCGAGCATAGCGGGTGCGTTGGGCGCCAGGAAAATATAGTTATAGGCATCGTAGAACGGTTGAAAGGAATAAAAAGCAGCGCCACTTGCCACCGTAACCAGTTTAAACCGGTTGTTGTGCGAACGTGTTGAAATATGTAACGACAGCGTACTTCTTTCTTCCCTGAATGCAGCCGTTCCCGGTGGGGTGGGGTACGAGGCCCGTGCATTGTTATAACCTGCGCCGAGCCGGTAGGCAGTAGGCCCTTTTCCCCCTGATAGTTCAAGATGTGCATTGGAGTTAGGAGCGCTTCCCAGTAATACTTGCTGCCAGTCGGTATAACGGGTGGTATCCCATTGTAACAGATCAAACGAATGGAGCCCCGCTACTGGGAGACCCGTTTTGATCGTATTATCCCAGGCTTCATGACGCATGGCCAGGTATTGTTGGGTATTCATCAGTTTCAGGCGTTTTGCCTGTACGTTGATGCCTGTATTGACGGTAATATTCAGGGCTGTTTTACCGGGCTTGCCTTTTTTCGTAGTAATGATGATAACACCGTTAGCGGCACGTGAACCATATAAGGCGGTGGCTTCTGCGTTCTTGAGTACCGAGATGCTTTCTATATCGAGCGGGTTGAGCCAATACAAAGGATCATGTCCGCCGCCGGCGCCTATAAGGCCGGTGCTGGCATCCATGCCATAATTATTCCCCGAGGCATGTACCAGGTCAGGCGCCATCGGCAAGCCATCCACTACCATTAACGGTTTGCTGAGTAAGTACACCATGCTGCTTGCTCTCGAAACAGCAACCGCATCTGGCGGGATTATATTTGTACCCCGAAGCTGGATATTGTATACACTGCTGGCAAAGCTGCCACTTTGCCAAACATTCAAACCTGGTATACGCCCGGCAAGTGCCTCTACTATATTCAGTGCGGGTATCTTCTCTATATCGGCTGATTTTACCATGGCAATATCGCCGGTGCGGAATCGTTCAGATGTAGCGCCGTATGCCCTGATCACCGTTTCATCGAGCACGTTATCTGCCAACTGCAACACGATGTTGCCAAGATCCCTTTTATTGCCTGGTTGCAGGCTGTGGCTTTTCAGTCCCACAAAACTGATGTTCACAGAATCGGTGGCCTGCAGCTCTTTTATTTTCAGCACGAACAAACCAAACCTGTCTGTTTGGGTGCCTGCATTGGTACGCATCAGTATAACCGATGCCATTTCCACAGGCTGGCCTTGTGCATCGACTACCCGGCCGGTGATATGCACAACACGGGCATCGTTGACCGGATCTTTTGTTTGGGTATCGTCGTCGAGTTTGAAAATAATGATGGTGTTGCTACGTACATTGAAGCCAAGCCCCTGCCCCTGCAGGCAGTGCTGCAATATGTCTTCTACAGGCATTTCCTGCACATGCAGCGTTACCTTATGCGCAGTTTTCAATAAAGCGCTTTCATAAACAAATTCAATACTGGTTTGCTTCCTTATCTCCATAAATACCTGTTCAAGACTTAAATTCTTTCCTGAGATGCTTACCCGCTGCGAAAGGGCAGGAGTGCACATATACAGCATCGCAGTCAGGAAAAAAAAGGCAATTAGCTTCATAACCAAAAATATATTGCGCAGCAAGGACCCTGACGGGGTTTTGCCGCCTGATTTGAAATGCATAACTTGGCTTCAGTTTTGGTTAGGAATGTAATTGTCTGATCGCAATCGGGCTTTATATACAGCCGGGACTACTTCCGGGAGCGGCGCAATCGCTCCCGTTTTCTTACGGTATCGGGTATGGTGATCTTTTTATTTATGACCGGGAATCACTACTATAGTCGAATCGTTTGTCATTTCAAAATGCACCTTGCGGGTGTCTGATAAAATATCGAGCAGTTCATTAATATGCTCCTTTCTTGAAATTTGTCCGCTGAAATGGATATCATCCACCGCACCATTATATTCGATTTTCACCTTGTACCACCGGGCAATCTGCCGCATAATAGAAGGTATATCGGTTTCATTAAACCGAAATTGTCCCTCACGCCAGGCGGTCACTTCATCTGTCTGAACCGGGATGGGTTGAGATAGCCCGGATGATCGGGAAACCGATACCTGTTCCCCCGGTTTAAGAACAACAGTTTCCTCCTCTCTGCCCTCTGCCCTCTGCCTTCTGCCCACTCTTACGCTTCCCTCCAGCAACGTTACCCTGGTGGCGTCTTCATCACTATATGCCATTACATCGAATTTGGTACCCACTACCTGCACCTGCGCGTTATTGGCAGTAACAAGGAAGGGCTTTGTTTTGTCCTTTGTTACACTGAAATACGCTTCGCCGGTTATAGCCACTTCCCGGGTATCACCCTTAAATGAAGCAGGATACCTGATGGAAGAAGCTGCACTTAACCATACCTCACTGCCATCAGCCAGCAATACGCGGTGTTGTTCACCCGGGGCTGTTGAAATTGTTTTATAAACTATCGACGGGCCGCCGTTCTTTGTTGATCCGGTTTTAAGCAAATAGAACCACGAAGCCAAGCCAATAAGTACCAGCAACGAGGCCGCCGCCAAAAAACTGCCCATCTTTATTGTCGCTTTTGGGGCAACAGCCGGTAATGGTTCACCGAGTGCGCTAAAGATGGCAGCCACCGCATTGTCTTCGTCATATTGCATCAATGCCTCCAGCTCCGCCGTCAGGTTTTCCCTGTTTTGCAGGGTTTCCAGCAACTGCGTATTGGATTCGTTACTGTTCAACCAATCGGCCAGTTCCTGCTGTTCAGCAGGCAGCAGCGGTTGCTTTTCACGCATTTTGTGAATAAGGGCAGCCATACGGACTGCCTGGTTATATATTAGTTCGTTTTCATTTCTTGATGACATAATACAATCGGTGGTATATATAAAACGCCGCCCGGGAGAAATCGACCCCCACCGGCTTCAACTTTTTTTTAAAGATTTTTATCAGCCAGCAGGGCTGCCGTAGTAAGCAGGCCCAATAGGGGTTCGCTGCGTTTTGAAAACCGGCCGCGGAGAGCGACCAATGCTTTATATTTCTGTTTTTTTACGGCTTTCAGGTTCATGCCAAGCTGAGTGGCAATTTCACTGACCGTTAAACCATCGCGGTAGCTGAGGAAAAAGACCTGTTGCATTTTGGCAGGCATGGCTTTAACGGCCTGAAAGATAAGCGCAACAGATTCCGCCCTGATGATCTCTGTTAACACCGGTTCCAATGTTTCTGCTGCCTCTATGGTTGCCTGCTGGTGCCGGTTGTCGAGCCGATTGCGGCTTCTGATCAGGTCCAGGCAACCATTACGGGTAATAGTGTATAAATACACTTTAAGCGCCTGGGTGGAGTTGAACGATTTGTTCGACTTCCACAATTTTATAAAGGATTCCTGAACCACATCTTTGGCGAGGGAAGCATCTGGAAGGAATTTTTCCGCAAAGCGGCACAATACAGGATAGTAGGAACGAATAAGTATTTCGAGGGCCGCAGTGTCTCCCACCGATAACCGGGTAAGTATTTCTTCTTCCTGTAATGTAAATAACGCGGCCACTACTAAATGGTTGTAGCCGCAATATAGAGATATTGCCATGATATTCCTATGCCGGCAGTCACATAATAATTAACATGGCCGGCGCAGGAGGCTATTTTGCCTGATATGTAAAAAATGTTTATGTTACACTTCTATGGGCGAGGTCAGCGTTACCTCCCTTTCATCCAATAGCGGAATGATCTGATCTATGGCCAGCTTTTTAAAGTGTGCGGAATTTATATGTGCCTGTTGCGACACTTCATCTGTATATCCTTCGGTTAAAATAAGGGTATTGTTATCTGTACGGCTTTGATGAACCTGGTAAAAAAGGTTTCCTTCTTCCTTTACAGAGGCAGCATGCAGCTCTTTAAGCAGTTTTAATACAACGGGCATATTACCTGCTTTTACTTTCCATTTGGCAAATACAGTAACAGGAGTTGTTGCCATTATTGGTGATTTTTTCTATTGATGCTAATAAAACAATCAGTGAGCAATAGCTGCCCTTCTTTCTGCTTGAGAAAGAAGGGCAGCTATTGCTTCAAAAAATGATCAGGCTTCCAGGATAGCGATCACCTTTTCTGCCACGCCCTGGGCAGAAGCAGGATTTTGACCGGTTACCAGTCTGCCATCAGCAATACTGTAGGCTTGCCAGGGGGCTACACAACTGTAGTCGGCGCCGCGTTCTTTGAGGGCATCTTCCAGTTCAAAAGGAACATCTTCTTTGGCATAATTCATTTCTTCGGCAATACTAAAGCCGGTTACTTTTTTTCCGTCAACCAGATAAGAACCGTCTTTCAACTTCACGTTTATCAATGAAACAGGACCATGGCAAACCGCGCTTACCACCTTTCCTTTGTCGTACATAGAAGATAAAATGTTTTGAACGGTTGGGTTATCTGGCATGTCCACAACGGGGGCCAGACCGCCCGGTACAAAAACGGCGTCGTAATTATCTACCAATGCCTTGTCGATGCCAGTAGTGTTTTTGAATTTGGTGAGGCCTTCATCAGCCAGGAATGCCTTATTGGTAGGATCATCCAGTTCTACCATATCAATGGGAGCTTCTCCTCCTTTCACACTGAATACATCGATATCGTACCCCTGCTTTTTAAAAGTTTCGTAGGGATGGGCTACTTCGGTTAATAAATTTCCGGTGCGGCGGTTTTTAGGCCCAATAACATTGGTGCTCGATACCATAAACAAGATCTTCTTACTCATAGCAAAATGATTAAAGTGATTAATTAATGAATAGTACTTGTTGCTGTCAATAATGATCGTTGTGCAGGAGGAGGATTTATTCAGGCACTAAAGGTCAACCTGATCCCGTGAATTGTAAAATCACAGGAATAATAGATGCTATTATAAAAATTATAGCAACATAAAAAAAGCCTTCCCGGTTTAACCAGGAAGGCCTTTTTGATATATACGGTATGGATTATTTACCCTTGCGGGAAAGGTAGAGCCGTGCTGATTCGCTCATTGTTATAATGGCCCCACCGAGGATAACGATATCCTTTATTACCAGCCGGCCCCGGCCGGAAAGATAAGGGAAGCCGTGCGCTGGATCACCAATATTCGGTACCCAGCTCTCAGGGGTAGTGACTAAAAACGACAGAGTGCCCAACGTCATCAGAAATACCAGTATACTTCCTACCATACTGGCTAACGGAAATACTTTATGCAAGGCTACCAGCACACTTAATATGATCAGAAACGTACCCAGCCCATAAGAAAAACCATAGGTGTTATTCAGGCTATGCCAGCTGTGGTTGGCAACGACAATCGCGCCTTCCGGGTTCATGTGTGTTTTATATTGTGTGGGATGGTTGTAGAAAAATGACATAAACGGGCTATTCGCCACAAACGGTACTATACCGTCTGCTTCATAGGTAGTGAACTTCAAAGCTCCGATCCAAAGAAATACGACTACAATTCCGAATCTGACAGCGTTCCGGCCAACCTGGTCAAGCGATGCAATTTTTGTTACAAAAGACTTATTCATAGATAATAGTTGTTGACGTTTTGATATAGCAAAACTATTAACTACTTCACTGCCGGAACATGGACAAAGATGGATAAGTCATGCACTTTTGTGACAAGAAGGGCAGAGGGCAGAGGGCAGAGAAATTTCAGCGAGGCAAGATCGCACATTAGTTTCAAAATGCGTAAATGCAGATACGCGAAGCATCTTTGAACCCAATCATAACTGGCTATTGCCTTTATTTCTGCCCTCTGCCTTCTGCCCTTTTTCTTCAAGCCAAATCAGCAACAACAGAAATCCCAATATTGTCCCGATAAGCCTGTGGCGAAACCTTGGTGAATTTTTTAAAGAAACGGCTGAAGTAAAATTCATCGGAGAAATTCAGGGCAAATGCGATCTCCTTAACGGATTGCCGGGTAAGGTGCAATCTTTTCTTGGCTTCCAGGATCAATCGTTCCTGGATCATAAGGGAAGGCGATTTGCCAAAATACCGCTGGCTTTTTTTCGCCAGGGTGTTGGGGGTGATGGCCAGCAGATCGGCATAATCGGCTGGTTTGTGCAGCGTGAGGTAGTTTTTTTCCAACAGATTTTTGAAAGCTTCCATGTCTTCATCCCGCCCGTTATCAGGCTCCGGCTTTTCCATGGATTTTAACTTGATGCTGCTCGCTTTTGCCAAAAACAATTGCAGGTATGACCGCAGCACCATTTCATCGGGTCCGGCAGCGCCCAGTTCTTCGATCAGGTCGCGGCACAGTTTTTCAAAAAAAACGGTGTGGTCGGCTGCTAAAGATACCGAGGGCTCTATGTAAATATTGTTGAAGAGGAGGCCATTACAGGCAACCTCCGCTTTGTGGTATTCGATGCAGTAAAAATCACCATGGAAGTGGAGGGTAAAACCTTTTAATGGCTGGTTTCTGTTTATGGACAATTGCTGCAGCGGAGTGGCAAACAACAATACAGGTGCCTGAAATTCAAATTTGCCAATATCGGCAATCCAGGTGCCATTGCCCTCCGTTAAAAAGAGAACGGTATACAATGGAACACGCAAGGGTGTATCGAGCAACCGCGGCCCGATTGCTTCAACTGCCAGTAAAGTAACTTCATCTTTTGAAAAAAGCCGGTTCAAGCTGTTCATAGACTAGCTGTGAGGAAGGTCTCAACAGCCTCAAAAATAATAAAATCCGCGAGTATAGATCGTTAACTTTCAATAACAGAAATAAAGTTACCGGCAGGATCTTTGAACCAGGCGATTACAGGGCCCTGGCCGCGGGAAATGCCTTTTTTATCCGTCTTTAATTCGCCGCTGTTGTACTGTTCGAAAACAATACCCCGGGCAGTCAGCTCGTCCACAGCAGCTTCCACATTATCCACCACAAAGTTGAGTACCGTAAAAGTGGCCGGTTCATGATTTTCCTTTTCATAAATCATCATCCCATTCTCATTGCCGGGAATGTTTAACGTCAGCGTATTCATGGGTGTTTTGGCAACATCCAGCTTAAGAATACCCGTATAAAACTTAAAAGCTGTGTCAATATCATCAACCGAAAAAGTATTAAATACTTTCTTATATGTTAATGTGCTCATGGTATTTTGTTTTAGGGAGTATTGCTGAAAAAGGTATGCCAGCCGGGGCCTTACTCACCCTGTTGGGAGATCAGTATTTGAAGGTTCTTCTGTTTTCCCGCATTAAGATGCTCCTGACAGTAAGAGGTATAAAAATGATGGGTGATCATAAACGACAGGGTGCTGTTGCTCCAGTCTTCGATCTTTCTTCCCAGTTTTGCTTCCAGTTCGGCTTTTACCAGTTTATTATGTACAAAAAAATCATCGGTACCGAGGTGATACAGGTCTGCATCGCAAATGATCTTTTCCGATAATGTGTGCGGGTTTACCGGCATTTTGGTTGCCATTATGTACTTGCTTATTTCTTCAATGGTGCGGTGGTCAACCCGCCGGGTCGATAAAAAATCCACCAGCAGGTCAATGCTTTTTAGTTCATGGGTGCTGCTGTCGGCCAGCAAATACCCGGTGTCATGAAACCAGGCTGCGGCCAGAATTTTGAATAGCTCCAGGTTATTGTACTGATAAAATTCAGCGATCTCTTTGGTATGGGTTACAACCTGAACGGTATGTTGCAGGTTATGATAAATTAAATTCGGGCGTGGGTATTGCGAGAATAAGCTTTTTACATGTTTCTCAATGTCGGATAACAAGGTCGCTGTGTGCATTTTTCTAAAGAAAAGGGGATTAAGGAGGGAAGTTCCCCGGTAATTCTGAAGAAATTCTAAAGGAACCCGTATAATACAACCATCAGTACCGCAACGGTAATGATCGTATAAAGCAGGTCTTTTTCCAGCACAAAACCCACTATGGAAAACAGGATCCTCGCAATAGGTGTGGCGATCAGGAACAGCAACCCCAATTGGATCACTGATCTTCCTCTGCCCTGAAAAGCTGTTTGCCAAATGCGTTTATAGGACGTTAGTCGTTCAGGCTCACCTTTAAAAAAAGTATATTGTGATTGGTCGAAACCATGTTGTTTTAAAAAGATCAGGGCACCCGCCACCACAATAATGGCTGAAAATAATACGCCATATCGCAACAGGTTGCCCATTATTATTTCAAGGTCTTTGTCTTCAGGTGTATGCCTGTGTTTGCCCATGGTTACAATTTATGGGTGATGCCGTTATAGATCATTTCTACTGCAAGAATAGAGATGATAATAGCAAAAAGAAATTTCAGTACCCGGGTTTTTGCTTTGAATAAAATTTTAGAACCGATGAAGGCGCCCAGTAAAACACCCAGCACAACGGGCATCGAAAGCCCCGGATCTATATACCCCTCTCTTAAATAAATACCGGCGCTTACCGCGGCCGTAACGCCGATCATGAAATTGCTGGTGGTGGTAGATACCTTGAATGGAATACGCATGATCCTGTCCATGGCAATAACCTTCAACGCGCCGGAGCCAATGCCCAACAATCCCGAAACTATCCCGGCTACATTCATCATTACAAACCCGCCGGTTACATGTTTCACCGTATAAGGTTGCATGCCCGTTTCGGTTGGATATTCATTATTCAGCCGTAACCAGTTTGATAACCGGCCGGGCAATTCCCCATCAATCTTTGCTTCGTGGTGAATAAAAGAAGTGGCCGCCGAAATAAGCAGTATGATGCCAAAAACAATGGCAATACCGGAAGTGGAAACGTGTTTTGCTAACACAGCTCCCATAATGGCGCCAATGGTGGTGGCCAGTTCAAGGAACATTCCTAACCGGATATTGGTAATACCTTCTTTTACATAGGCTGCCGCTGCGCCCGATGAGGTGGCTATCACGCTGATCAGGGAAGTGCCGATGGCATAATGAATATCCACTTTAAATACAAGGGTTAACAGTGGTATCAATACAACGCCGCCACCCAATCCTGTTAAAGATCCAATAAACCCGGCTATGGCAGCGCCTAAAATTAAAACCAGCGTGAAGGTGAGAACGATCATAGGTTATTTATTTCATGGCAACATCAATCCTAAAATACGCATTAAAAATGAATAAGAAGAAGTGTAAAAATGAACTTTATTATTCACCACTGTATTATCTTACAGGCTTAAAAAATAGTGCCACGTATGAAAAAACTCGGAATGGCTACCCTGTTCCTGATTGTATTGGTTGGTAAAATAATAGCGCAGGACAAAATTGAAAAATGGGATGTATTTGAATTGACATTAAAAGGCCCCGCTACTGGTAATCCGTTTATGGGGACCGAATTGCTCGCCCGGTTTACCAATGGCGATAAAGTATATGAGCAGGAGGGGTATTACGATGGCAATGGTATTTACAAGATCCGGTTCATGCCCGATAAAGAAGGTACCTGGAGTTATGTTACCACGAGCAATAAAAAAGAACTGAATAACAGCAAGGGCAATTTTGAGTGTACGCCTGCTGCAACCAATAATCATGGTCCGGTAAGGGTAAAGGCCACCTATCATTTTCAATACGAAGATGGAACACCGTACTGGCCTTTTGGTACCACCATTTACGAATGGCCTTTTCAGGACTCTGCAACAAAAAAGCAGACAATAGAAACAATGGCCGCCAGTGCCTTCAACAAAGCCCGTTTTTTAGCTGTGCCGCCGTATAAAGACAGGTATATTACCGGTCCGCTCACTATTACTACATTTCCATTCGAAGGCACCAACCGCGACAATTGGGATTTTTCCCGGTTCAACCCCGCGTATTTTAAAAACCTCGATTCTTGTGTAGCGGAGTTGAGACGGATAGGTGTGGAAGCGGATATGATCCTTTTCCGTCCGTACGATAAAGGCAAATGGGGTTTTGATATGATGGGCCAGGAAGTGAACAAACGCTTTACCCGCTATATGGTGGCCCGTTATGCTGCCTACCGCAATATCTGGTGGAGCATGTGCAACGAAAACAGTTTTATCAGAAACATGACTGATGAAGATTGGGACGAACTGTTTAAACTGGTACAGGAGAAAGACCCCTATCATCACCTGCGCTCTATCCACAATGCCGATAGGATTTACGATTACGCCAAACCATGGGTAACACATGTAAGCCTTCAATATTACAATGTGGTGAAAGCACCGTGGGGCACGCCTTTGCTGCGCGACCTGTACAAAAAACCAATCGTGAATGATGAGATCAATTACGAAGGGGATATCGAAAGCCGCTGGGGACAATTGTCGGGCGAAGAAATGACTTACCGGTTTTGGAATGCCTACATCGGTGGCGGTTATGCTACACATGGGGAAACATATAAATCGAGTCCCTGGATCTCATACGGTGGTAAGTTGATCGGTACAAGCCCGGCGCGCATAGCGTTTTTAAGAAAGATCGTGGAAAGCGGTCCTAAAGGTGGACTGGAACCGATTGACCAATACTGGGAAACCAATATGGCGGGAAAGGCAGGTGAGTATTACCTCGTTTATTTTGGGAAAGATAAACCGGCCAAATGGGATTTTGTGCTTCCTAAAAGAGATCTTACCAATGGAGCCAAATTCAAGGTAGATATCATCGACACCTGGAACATGACCATTACCCCGGTTGATAAAGAATTTGAAATAATACCTATGCCAGATAACCGGTATAAATTCATCGAAAAAAACAAGGCCTCTATAAAGCTGCCGGCCAAACAATACCTGGCGTTGCGCATCTATAAAACAGCTGATGGTACCAAAGTGGCCAATGATGGCCGGCATGAGTTGGAATAGGACGTAGGGAGTAAGAAATAGGAAGTAAGAAATAGGAAGTAGGAAATAGGACTTTTGACAAGAAGCAGGAAGCACACGAATTTCGTACTTCCTGCTTTTTGCTTTTTTATCTTCGGAAATGCCATATTTTATGAAGATATTTGAAAGTTACTTGTCCTCAGTCATCAGGCCGCGTAGCCTTTTGTAAATCTTAAACCACTATACGCAGGCGATAGCTGATCTGGAATAAAATCTAAATCGATTTAGAACCTCCATGCATCCTCGATATCTGTAGATTATTCTTTCTTCTTCAACTCCCGCCGCTAAATAATTTCTCTAACGTTATAGCTAAAGTGACGTTCCTGGCTCCAACGGAAATGCACCTCCTGATTGTTTGATCTCCTTGTACTTGTTCTATATGCTTTTCCCTATTGATTCTTATATAAGATTGCTGGTTATCTTATGCCAGATTCGGTGATAAGCCGTTATTTCTCCCACCAATCTGCCTGCGAAATTGCACTGGAATGCCACTGAAGAGTGGCGTTACAGTGGCATTCTGGTGGCATTACAGTGGCATTATTACCGGGGAAGTCGTATAGATGGAACGAATCTAACAGGCATTTGACTAGGCAATTTAAAGGCTGTCACCAGGGTGACCATTGGGGCAGGCGTCATCATCAAATAAAAAGAGGCCGCCCCTATTTAGTAGCAGACAGCCCCTTACCCTAAAAACAACAATTAATCCCTTGCCATCACTGCAGCCAGTTCTTTTTCCACATCTACATACACGTCATCGGCCACGTCAAAAACAACTTTTATCACCTTTCCATTTACAAATGGAAACCGGGGCGTGTATTCGCTGCTTACCGAATCGCCACTGTCGTACCCGATGCATAAACCTTCGCCACACAACGCATACCGGCCGGTTTGGGTACGAAACTCACCATTGGCCTGTTCTTTTTCATCCACATACAACTTCATGGTGCCGATGGATTCGCCGTACTTACCCTGTTTGTTCTTGGTGAATTCAACCCCCATGATATGTTTGCCCGATTGGGGGGCTTTACATACCAGGCGTTGTTCGGGTGGAATGCCCAGGAAATTGTATACATAATACAACTGGCCACCTTTAATGAACAGCGTGTGGCCACCAAACCTTGATCCATGTGCAAAGATCACGCCTTCAGATTCGCCAGTAACTTCTACTTCTGCAAAGATCTTGTAGGAGCGCCCATGTGTACTCGCAGCCGAGGCTTCCGGTATTTCTGTTGTGCCGGGATAATAAGTGTATCTGCCGCTTTCGGGAATGGCGGCATGGAATTCCAGTTTGATGAAATCCAGCACAGAGAGATCGTTTAATGGGAATACATTATACTTCTGCGCTTCCTGCATCCACAATGCCGATAGTTCCCTTACTTTTTCCGGGAATTCTTCAGCCAGGTCAATGGCTTCAGAACGGTCCTGGTCGGTATTGAACAATTGCCATTTGTCTTTATCGAAATTGCCCAGTCCTACCGGCAGCGGTCCATGTAAGGCGGCTAATTTCCAGCCTTTGTGCCAGAGACCGCGGGTGCCGCACATCTCGTAGTATTGTATTTCTTTTTTAGTAGGTGTATTGGCGTTATCGAAACTGTACTTCATAGAAACACCGGCCAGTGGGGTTTGTTTAACGCCATCCACTACATCAGGCATGGGAACACCGCAACATTCCAGAATGGTAGGCACGATATCGGTACAGTGGTGGTATTGATGCCGCAGTTCACCCCTGGCTTTTATGCCTTTGGGCCAGCAGATCACCAGCGGATCGCAGGTGCCACCAGCATAATTAGAATAGCGTTTGAACATGCGGTAAGGGGTGGAGAAAGCCACTGCCCAACCGGTTGGATAATGGTTGTACGTATCTGGGCTCCCCAGTTTATCGATCATGGCCAGGTTCTGATTGATGTCATCGGGATAGCCGTTGAAAAAAGTATTCTCATTCACAGAACCATTGGGGCTTCCTTCGCCCGATGCACCATTGTCGGCACAATAAAAGATCAGTGTATTTTCCAGCTGTCCTGATTCTTTGAGGTAGTCGATGACGCGGCCTATTTGCGCATCGGTATATTCCGAGTAACCGGCAAACACTTCGGCCATGCGGCAGAACAATTTCTTTTCCTCTTTATTCAGGGTATTCCAGGGGCGTACAAGGTCGCCTTCATCGCAGGTGCCTGCTGGCATGGGATTGATCGGTGTAAGCTGGGTATCTGTTGGCAGAATGCCTTTTTCTTTCATGCGTTGCAATACCCATTCCCGGTAGGCTTCATACCCATCATCAAAAACGCCTTTGTATTTATCGATATACTCCTGGGGCGCGTGGTGGGGTGCGTGATTGGCGCCGGGACAATACCACATGTACCAGGGTTTACCGGGTTGCGATTGTTTGGAGTCCCTGATGAAGTTGATGGCTTTGTCTGCAATGTCTTTTGAAAAATGATACCCTTCCTTTGGCAGATAAGGTTGTTCAACAAAATGATTATCCTCAATTAACTCAGGATACCATTGATTGGTTTCGCCGCCGATAAAACCATAAAAACGATCGTAACCCAAACCAAGCGGCCAGCGTTTTTTGGAAGCGCCCATATCGAAGGAATCAACAGGCACGTTGTGGTTCTTTCCGATCCAGAAAGTGCTATAACCCGCATCACGCAGCACCGTAGCCATAGTGGCGTTTTCCAGTGGGATCTTGCCAGCATAACCGGGGAACCCGATCGCAGACTCAGCTATGGTGCCAAAGCCATTCTGATGGTGGTTCCTGCCGGTTAAAAAAGTAGAACGGGTAGGGGAGCAAACGGCCGTTGTATGCCATTGCGTATAGGTCAATCCCTCCCGGGCCAGCCTGTCCATGGTAGGCATGTTTATTCTGCCCCCATAAGGAGACCAGGAAGCAAAACCGGTATCATCGTATAAGATCACCAGTACATTGGGTGCGCCCTCCGGTGCATTGGGTTCCAGAAATGCCGACCAGTCGGGTTGGGAATTTCGGACATCCATATTGATCACGCCTTTGAATGTTTTATTGGCGGCGGTGGTTATTTGGGATTTTCCATTTGTTGCTTTTGCCATGAAAAATGTTTTATAAATAAGACACGTCAGCCCCGGTGGCTCCGCCATGGTGATAAAAAATAAAACCGTTTTGGCGGAACAGCTATCCGGCCGGTGTCTTAACCTGTTTATAAAAGAGGGTAATGAAACTTCCCGGAATTGTATTGTTAATGGTTTTTACTGTTAATCAATTATACGCACAACAAAAACCGTCAGATGAAGAATTAAAAAGAGCCAACGACCCTATGGCAAACGTGAAAGCTTTTAATATCCAGGATTACATCGTATCAAAATTGTATGGGTTACCCGATCGGCAGATCAACCAACTGCTTGTTCGTTACTCGCAGCCTATAGGACCGGTGCTTTTACGCGCCACCATGCCGTTTGTAACTTCTTCCGGCGAAGGGGAGGGGCCTGTGAGTGGCTTAGGCGATTTCAATCTTTTTGCTATCTATACGCTACCCTCATCAAATGGTAATAAATTCGGTGTTGGCCCTAACATTACCATACCCACCGGAACGCATGACCTGGGTGCGGGTAAATGGCAGACGGGTTTGTCGGTACTGGCGTTTTTTGCACAGAGTAAAATTGTACAGGCCGGCTCTCTGTTGCAATGGTCGGTCTCCTTTGCAGGTGACGACGACCGGCCGGATGTTAGTGTACTCACCCCACAGGTGTTCTTTATCTGGCAAATCGGGGCGGGCTTCTGCATAAGAAGTACGGGTGTTATGACCTTTAATTTAAAGACGGGAGATTACAATGTACCAATAGGGCTGGGGGTTGGTAAAGTATTGAAAGCGGGCGGAGTGGTATTCAACTTATTTGCAGAGCCGCAATTTACGGTGCTGGCAGAAGGCATTGGGCAGCCCAGGTACCAGACCTTTGTTGGGTTCAATACCCAGTTCTGATAAAAAGGAAAAAGGTTAGCCTGTTTTGGGCTAACCTTTTTAACTGTATTAGGGGGAGGAGAAAGTCAGCAATTAATTGAACAGGTTCGGGTTGTTCTGTTCTTCTGTTTGCGGAATGGTAAACAAATAATTCGGGCTGTTGGCCACGAAGGGTGTGCCATCTGCAAATTTCAGGGCCGTATGATATTGGATGGCTACTGTTTTAACGGTACCATCAGTTTGAGTAATGGTTACCTTCTTGCCGGCGCCGCTGCCATCTACATATGGGTTGCGTACTACAGGTAATTGGTTACGGATAATATCTGCCAGGGCAAAACCTTCGCCCCACAATTCTTTGCGGCGTTCAATAAGAATGGCATCGATCAGTTGTTGCTGGGTAGCACCTGCAGGATCGAAGGTGGCGGCGCCACGGGCGGTGCGTAAGGCATTGAGTGCGGCGGCACCCTCGGTGATGTTGTTTTCACGTGCATATCCCTCTGCTTTTATCAGGTAAGCCTCAGCGCTTCTCATCAGCACCAGGTCACCGGTATTATCGGCGCGGAACCTGAATTTTTTATACTGCAGGTAACCTTCACGGCCGGGGTTAGGGTCCCAGGAAAAAAGGGTTTTGCGGATGTCGCCATTGTCGAACAGATCGCCAAAGAAAGGATCGGCCATGAAGCTGTAATAACCGGAAGAGGCTGACGATACATCCAGGAAATTAAAGCTGTAACTGCCATCGCTCTGGCTGGGTGTTTCGGGATGGCCCCAGATCCATTCTGAATTATTTACATCGTTGAAGCCTTTGGTATAATCTGCCGGCGCCATCAGGGGATAGTTTTTCAATGCATCATTGGCCGCAGTGGCAGCAGCAAGCCATTGTCCTGTATTCAAATAAGCGCGTGCCAGCAAACCATTCACTACATCTTTATCGATCTTGTATTTGGCGGTACGCTGATAACCTTCGAGCAGGCCTTTCGCATCCTGCAGATCGGAGAACACAAGAGTATAGATGTCTTTCAGGGTTGCTTTTGGATTGCCGGTTGTTGTAGTGGTAGCAGGCGTAGTAGTGATGGGCGCCGTTTTTGCGTTAGGGTCCTTTAAATAAGAGAACTGGTAAAACGAAGCAATGGTCAAATAGAGCTGGGCCCGTAATGCGAGTGCCTGTCCTTTCAACACCTTTTTGGCGGTTGAATCGCCAGTTGCCTTATCTACGTTCGTAATGATGATGTTGGTACTGTTGATGATCTTGTACAACTGGTTCCAGATGGCATTGTTACGGCTTTGGGTTTTATCAACCATTTGGGTGAACTGGTACACGGGTGCAAAGCTGTACTTGGTAGTGATCAGGTTCACATCATCGCCCATGGCTTCACTTACCAGGGTAAGGGTTTTAAAACCCGGGTTGCCAAAAATGTCTGCATAAAAGTCATCCATCAATGCCCGCCACGAGCCTTCGTACAGGGCGCTTAAATTGGCCACTGATTTCAACACAATTTCTTCCTGTACTGCATTGGTGGGCGAGGTGTTTAACTGTTTGTTGCAGGCCGATAAACCGAACACCAGCGCTGCGAGGTATATATATGATCTATACGTTTTCATTCGTTTGAAAATTTAAAGTGAACGTTATAAGCCTACCTGGATCCCTACAGAAATTGTTTTCATTTGCGGATACTGATAGTAGGTGGTGCCATCGATTGACTGTTCGGGGTCCATACCCTGGTGGCCATAGAAGGTCAGCAGGTTTTCTGCCAGTCCATATACCCTGGCCGATTTAAACCCGATGCGGCCCAGCAGGGTTGCAGGAATGTTATAACCCAGGCTCAATTGTTTCAACCGGGCATAAGTAGCATCGTATAAAAAGCGGGTAGAGGTGGATGTCCAGCTCAGGTTGTCGGTAGTAAAACGGGGCACATTGGTATTGGTATTTTCGGGCGTCCAGCGGCTCAACAGTTCGGGCGACCAGTTACGGCCGGGATTTACGGCGCCGGTGAGCAGGTTGATGTAATCTGCATCCAGCACTTTACCCCCAAGGCTATACGCGAATACAAATGACAAGGTGAACTGTTTATAATCAAGGGTATTGGTAATACCGCCGGTTACATCGGGCAGGGCAGAGCTGGCACTGTATTGTGTGGCCAATGAATACGTACCGGTTGTTACCTTTTTGCCATCGGCAGTAGTCTGATACCATAAAGGATTTCCTGTTGCCGGATCTACACCAGCCCACTCACGCAGGTAGAAATCGTATACAGAGGAACCTACTGTCAACCGTTTGGTGCCATTGATGATCTCTTTTTGTGGCAGGGCGGTGATCTCGTTCTTATTGTGTGCCACGTTAATGCCTACCAGCCAGCGCCAGTCGCGGGTACTAACGGGAACAACATTCAATTCCAGTTCAACCCCGGTATTGCGCAACTCGCCAATGTTGGCATTGATGGCGGTGAACCCGGTTGACCCGGCCATTGGTTTGGCGTACAACAGGTCTTTACTGGTTCTTCTATAATAGTTGAAGGTACCGTACACACGGTTTTTAAATAAACCAAAATCAATACCTGAATTGAAGTTCAGGTTGCTTTCCCATTTCAGGCCGGGTGTTGGCAAACTGGAAGTGGTTACCCCGCCATTGCCCTGGTTGCTGGTAATATTATACAACGCAAGGTATTCATAGTAACCGGAGAGGTTGTCATTACCAGAAGCTCCATAGCTTGCTTTCAGGGTAAGGGCGCTTAACCAGTTCACTGATTTCAGGAATTCTTCTTCCGATAAGCGCCAGCTGGCACCGGTACTCCAGAATGTACCCCAGCGGCTATCGGGTGAAAAGCGGGAAGAACCATCGCGGCGGATAGAAGCCGTGAAGAAATATTTGCCCTGGTAATTGTATTGTCCCTGGCCGAAAAAGCTCAGCTTGGTATAATTGTCTGAACTACCGGTGAAACCCATCAATTGGGCTGCTGCTACTGGTTCATCCAGATCACTCAGTGCAAAATTCTGCCGGTTCCCACTCAGGTCGCTTGAATTCAGGTAATAGTATTCGTGCCCGGCCAGCAGGTTGATGTGATGGTCCGATGCAATATCGAGATCGTAGGTAGCTATATTGTTCCAGGTATAAGCAAGGAAACGGCTGCTGCTTTTACTCACCGTACCACCAATAGGGGCATCTTCACCTAGCAATGGATTGGTGTAATACAACGAATTCTTGTTGATATAATCCAGGTTGAAACTGGTTTTAACTTTCAGCGCTTTGGTAATGGCCGCTTCCAGGAACGTGCGGGTTGATACATTTTCATTGGTCAGTCTGGAGGTGTTCAAAGGCTGGGAACCGATGAGGTTGTACTTTGGCAATGCCGCATTGGGCCGGTAAGCGCCGTAGTCGAATTGTTTGTCGCCATTGTTATCAAGCTTGTAGCTGCCATCGGGATTACGCTGATAAATAGGATAGAAGCTGGGTATGGTACGACCGAACAACACCACGTTGGCCTGTTTTGAATCGGAAGACGTGGGGTAGTCTTGTGAAGTACTGGCGCCGCTGAGGTTAAGACCCACTTTTAACCAGGGTTTTGCCTGCAGCGTAACATTGCTTCTGAGGTTGTATCGTTTAAAACCAGAGCCAAGAAAAGCACCATCGTTTTTCAAATAACCCCCACCTATATAATAAGTGGATTTGTCACTACCACCTGCCACACTAAGTTGCGCCTGTGTGTATTGCGCGCTCTGATGCATGCCTTTTTCCCAGTCATCATTCCATAATGGTTTGGCGCCGGCAACGAGTTTACCATCGTGGCCAACGGGTTCGGGGAAAGCAGCACCATAAGGGTTGATACCCAGATTACCTACTAACGAACTACTGGCTGTGGCGGCTGCCTGATCGGCAGTTTGCCCGTTGGAGAGTGCTTTATTGCGCAGGGCTTCCCAATACAATTGAAAATACTGATCGGTGCCCAGTTTATCATAATCTTTTACCGCCCGGCTGCTCCAGCCCTGGTTGAAGGTGGCGTTGATGGCAGCCTCACCTTTCTTTCCCTGTTTGGTGGTAATGATAATAACGCCATTGGCTGCCCGCGAACCATACAGGTTGGCGGCCGTGGCGTCTTTCAGAATACTGATAGCAGCAATGTCCGCCGGATCGAGTGCATTGATATCGCCTTCGTATGGGGCACCATCCACTACAAACAAGGGAGAACTGGAGGCATTGATACTTCCCACACCACGAATTCGGATGGTAGAGGCATTACCTGGTTGTCCGTTGGCTGAACTGGTTTGTATGCCCGGGGCCAATCCCTGCAGCGAATTGGTGATATTGGGGGTAAGCCGGTTGTTTACTTTATCAGAAGAAATGGAGGTAACCGCACCAGGATAACCTGACCGTTTAACCGTAGTATAGGCTACGGTTACCACTTCATCGAGCGTGGTATTGGACGCATTTAAAAGTATGGTAAGGTTGGACTGGCCTGCTTTCACGTCAATTTGATAGGATTCTCTGCCTACAAATGAAACGGTGAGCGATGCCTTGTCATCTGTTAATTCCAGTTCAAAAATTCCCTGGGCATTGGTAACAGTTTTACGGTCTGAATTGTTCACGGCAACGGTGGCGCCTTCGAGGGGCTGTTTGTTTTCCGCCCCCAGCACCACACCGCGGACCTGTTTTGTTTGAGCGAAAAGCCCGCTGCTGAACAGTAACAACAGTACGAGCAAGCCATGTTTTTGTAGCATACGCATATAGGTTGATAGATAGATAAAAAAATTCACTGGCCATTGTGATAGAATGGCCCGGGAAAAGCAATGTTAAAAGGCCTGCTCAGCAGACCCTGTACATTATTAGCAAGGTGTTAAAGTGTAAGCTGTTATCCTGTACAACAGCAATAGGTGCACGACATATATAAGTAGACCAGATATGGACGTGTATGTGGGTTAGTTGTTCTCATATGCTGGTGCAAATATAATACAAACAATAACCCTATCAAAGAGGTGGACTAAATTGTTACAGCAAATATTTAAATGGTGTATGTAATGGATGAGGGAACGCAACTGGATAGTTTGCGCAGTGGGAAAAAGAGAAATGTTTTGTGGAAAACTTTATGTGTGAATGATGGCCTGGTAGTTTTCTGCAAATTCTTCCCCATAAATTTCTCTGTATTTTGAACTAAACTTGTCGTACGTGGTTTTAGCGAGCGTATGACGGCCCAGGGCGATCAGCGTTTTGCATTTGATGCGAAGGGCATGTTCATTCAATTCATCGAACTGGAAGATGGCATTGGCAATAGCGATGCTTTTTTCGCGGTGCCGGCCCGGTTCCAGCGTAGTATTGCATTGCAGCAGGGCTTCCACAATGAAATTACTCACCTCGGCCTTTAAGGGGTCCAGCCATTCATAATAAGTTTGTTCAAGGAAGGCGCCGGCTGAACAAATACGCAGCAGTTTGTTGGTGTCGGTGGCTGCCAGGTTGCCACCCGGTTTTTGAAACAGCTGCAGGTAATCGAAGAAGTCAATACGAACAACTGACGGATCAAATTCAAATTTCCAGGCGCCCGTTTCGCGGCTGATGGTACAACCCTCCAGCTTTTCGAGGATGTTCTTTATTTTAGCCAGGTTAACGGCGCGGTTGTTTTTGGCGTCTTTAACGTCTTTGTCGTGCCACAGCAATTCATTCATTTTTTCAGCCGGCACACCTTTGTTGTACCGCAGCGAATCGATCACGATCAATAAGAACAGTTCTTTCAACAGGGGCGTAAACTGGCGCGTCAATTGTTGCCCGCTGGCTGTCGCTACTTCAAACTGTCCAAACAATTTGATATTGCCGCGGGCCGGTCCTGTTTCTTCTGCTGAAAAGTGTTCTACATATGGGGCTGTATACTCTTCTTCCGGAATGGGGTTGGGGATCTCTGCAGACTCTGGTTCAACAACGGGCAGCGGAACCGTAGTTACAACCGGTGTACCGTTTGGTTTAACAGCTGTTTTATTTTCTACCTGTATAACTGCTTTCTTTTTGCGCCGGTACAACCACCATATACCTGCTGCACCTGCTACAACCAGCGCTGCTATGCTAATGATATTTTTCCAATTGGTTTCAGGTGATGGGGCAGGTGTGTTTACTGCTTCGTTTACCGGAAAATCGATGTGGTTGATGTGCAGTTCGGTACTGTTTTTCTCCTTATTAGTATATAAGGTAACCGCCAGGAACTGGTTGGTTTTTTTACAATAATAAAGGTCGGCATACGAGCGTACATCATTGAATGCATAAGGGAAGGGCGAACCCAGGCTGATATACTCGGGCCGTTGCAAAGAACCTTTTATGAGTTGCAGCTGGCTGTTAAACCGGTCGTTTGAAAAGATCAGCGCATAATAGTTTTGTCCGTTTGAATCCAGTATCAGCGATTTGCCAAATACAAATGGCGTGGGTGGTTCAGGCAATGAATAGATCTTTTTAAAGCGGTTATTTGGTACCTCGTACAACAACAGGTCATAAAAATAATGGGGGCTCAACATCTGGTCGCCTTCCCTGCTGCCATACCCGCCAATTATATAGGCAGAATCTGTGGAGGGTGTTACACCCAGTGCAGCCATATAGCGTGGTGCCAGAAAATCACCCTGGTGCGGCAGGGTATCCCAGGTTTTTGCAGACAGGTTGCAGCGCTGAATGGTGTTTTTATATTTCAGTTGGCCATACCCACCTATAATATACAGGTAATTGTTTTTTGTAATAAAGCTATTGGCCTGCCAGTACTCCGTAACATCGCCCTTTGAAAAATTAAAATCCCACTGGTGGTTGATGGAATCGTACACTGCAATCTCTTTTTGATCGGGATAATAATTGTACAAAACACCCGTGCTTTTGTCGACGATGGACTGGTTACCGGGCAACAGGTTGCTGTGTGTAGTGGCTAATGATTGAGCCGAAAGCTTCAGACCCCGGGCAGAAAAACTATATAAGGTATCGGCAGTAACCACATACACTGTTTCACGCACGGGATCGAAGGCAAAACTCGGCCGGCCCGGTACAATCAGGGTGGCTGCGTTTTCCCAAACCTCATGTTTGGGTTTTATCCATACGGCATTTTCCACGGTACCATTCCGGTGGCCATAGGTATCTGTTGCCAGGGTACCTGATGATTCCGATAAAGGCCAGGCATTGCGCTGTTCTCCATCTTCTTTCAATTCAACATTGCGCAGTCGCATGGGGGGCAGGTCGCGCGAAACAAAATTATGCTCGTTGCACGAACCAAAAACCAGGGTAAAACACTTGCTTTTGAGCGAAATGCCGTTGCTGTGCCATTCTTTATTGCCTACCCTACAGGTGAGCTGGCCTTTGGCGTTGATGGAAAACCCGAGGCGGGTCCAGTCGTGTTTCAGGGATTCATCGTTCAGCTGAAAAGAAATATCGGTAAAGTTTTCTCCCGCCACTACGCGGAAGTTGGCACTTTTTTGATCGTACAGCAGATCGATATTCTGCCCCTTATCATTGATGAGGCGGAATATATAACCAAAATATGTGATGTGGTCGTCTAAAAAGTTGAAATCAAAAGAAAGGTCCAACTGGTTGGAAAAACAGATCGGTTCCTTCCCGGTCAAAACGAGAGAAGTACGTTTTTCGGGAACGGCTTCGTGACTGGAAAACTGGAGTCCATATGCCTGCGAAGGCGTTTGGCCAAACCCTTCCTGCATCAAAAAAAAGAACCCGGCAATAAAAACAAACCCTTTATATAATCCGCTAACATTCATGGGGCAGTACAGCAATAGTTGGTGTCAATATACTGCAATATTACACATATCAGTACCATAGTGGGGGAAGCTGGATAAAAAACCGAAAAGAACCGCAATTAATGACCGTATTAACCCGCGATTAAGCCATTATTAAACCGTTCGGAGCTATTTTCAACTTCATTATCAATCTAAAATTTGCTTTGCCAGTATGAAACAACTGCTACTGCTTATAATGGCTTTTTCCGCAGCCATTACCTACGCCCAAACCAAAACGGTGCAGGGACGCGTGACGGACGATAAAGACCGGCCGCTTGCCGGCGTAACGGTCTCCGCCAAAAGCACCCCCAATGCACAGGTACTTACTACCGAAAACGGAACTTTCGTATTAAAGATGCCAGACAAAGAAACCACGCTGGTGTTTACCCACATTGGTTATGAACGACAGGAAATAAAAGCTACCGGTTCAAACCTGGATATAAAGCTGGTGTTTTCTGCCAAAAACCTCGACGATGTAATTGTGATCTCTGCCCTTGGAGTAAACCGGAAACAAAAATCGCTGACGTACGCCTCGCAAACTATTAATCCCAACACCCTGACAGAAGCCAGGGATGTAAACTTTTTGAATGCCCTTTCAGGAAAAGTAGCAGGTCTTCAGGTACTCGGTTCCGGCCAACCCGGCGGCAGCGTGCGTTTAACCCTGCGTGGCAACAGTTCGATCTCAGGTAATAACCAGCCCCTGTTTGTAGTGGATGGCGTGCCCATCGAAAACGGACCGGGCGATGCGGGTAACCTGGACTATGGCAATGCCGTGGCCAATATTAATCCCGATGATATAGAATCTATCACCGTGCTGGCGGGTCCCAATGGTGCGGCTTTATATGGGTCGAAGGCGTCCAACGGCGCCATTTTGATTACCCTTAAAAAAGCCAAACCCGGTGCCGATGGAAAGCTGGGCATCGATGTGAACCAGGATATCCAGAAATACAAGATCACCCAGTTTCCTGCTTACCAGAATACCTGGGGCGAAGGCGAATTTGGGATGCTGACCACTGGTAGCACCAGCAAGGTGAACCAGGCCAATGGTGGGGTAAATATGGGCTCCAGCAACAAAAGCTGGGGTGCTCCTATGCTGGGGCAGCCTTATAATAATTTTGCCGGCACACCCATTCCTGGTGGTTATAGGCCCCAGCCAAACAACGTGAGTGACCTGTACCAGGACAGCTATACCAGTACCTCCAACGTGTCCATAGGCAAGGCTGACGCAAATGGCGCTTTTCGCCTTTCATATGGCCTGGTAAAAGGGAATGATGTGATCGACAACCTGAACAAGATCACCAAACACAATGCCACCCTTACTGCTTCGCGTAACCTGAGTTCGAAGATCAGTATCAATACCCGCCTGGCCTATACCAATTATAATACAAAGAACCGGATGACCAAAAATCTGGACCCGAATAATCCACTGGCATCCTATGTATACATGGCCCGCAGTGCACAACTCGGTGCCTTTATGCCGTATATGGATGCGTTGGGTAATGCCGTGAATCCCGGACAGGTGAACGATGTGGAAAATCCATACTGGAGTATTTATGCCAATTCGAATGCAGATACCCGCTCGGCCTTCAATGGCGGTATAACAGCTACGGCCAACCTTACTTCGGCTTTGCGTTTCAGGGGGCAGGTGGTAGGCGACCTTGCTACTGTAGACAATTATATATACCGGGAACTGGGTGCACTAAAAACACCCAATGGCTTTTACAGCAATGACCTGCGCCGCCAAAACAACTGGTATTATGAGGGTATACTGATGTACAATAAACCGTTGATGAAAGACCTCAGTTTCGATGCGTTGGCCGGGGTGAGTTTTGATAACCGCAATACGCTCGACCGGTTTGCATCTGTAAACACGCTGCTGGTGCACAATATGCCCAGTATAGGCAATGCCAATGCAGTGCCTTCGGTAGGGGAGTCTTTGTACCGGTTAAAAACCCTGTCGTTATTTGGAAAAGCAACGGTTGGGTTTAAAGAACTGCTGTACCTCGATGTGTCGGCCCGGAACGAATGGTCGTCGAGCCTGCCGTTGAACAGTAATTCTTATTTCTACCCGATGATCGGTGGCGGCTTTGTTTTTTCTGAACTTATTCAGGATAAAAGCATCATCAACTCCGGTAAGATCCGCGTCAGTGTTGCCAAAGTGGGTAACAGTACCTCACCTTACCAGTTAATAAATACGTATGCTACACAAGGGTTGTACATGGGTTACCCAATCATGGCTTTTACCAACACGTTAAAGAACCCCAGCCTGAAACCGGAACAAAGCACTTCGCGTGAAATTGGGTTAGACCTTACGTTGTTAAGGAACCGCATTAACCTGAGCGCTACGTATTACCGGAACAGCAATATCAACCAGATCATTTCAGCGCAAACGCCTAATGAAACCGGTTTTAATAACCGCATTGTGAATGCCGGGGAAATACAAAATAAAGGGTTTGAATTTACGGTGGCTGCTACGCCGGTGCAAACCCGTACGTTCAGCTGGCGTACTACCGTGAATTTTTCTACCAATAAAAATAAAGTGGTGGCACTGCTGCCCGGGTTGAACCGGATCCAAATGGGCGGCCGTTTAGGTATGACCGTGAACGCGATGGTGGGTCAGCCTTTTGGCATTCAGTTGGGCAACCGGCCGTACCGGGTAGGGGATACCATTCTGGTAGCGTCCAGCGGCCGGGCCGTTGTGGAGCCAAATGTAATTACCGGCGACCCCAATCCCAGGTGGTTGGGTGGCTGGCAGAATACCTTCAACTATAAAGGCTTTACGCTGCAGGTAACGGCTACCATCCGCATGGGTGGCGTGCTGTTCTCCGAATCATATGGCCGCGCCATGTTCCAGGGAACTACCGTGGCAAGCCTCGAAGGACGTGATGATTATTTCCTCAGTAATGTTATTCTGGGCGAAAGCGATCCTGAACGCCTGGGGATTGGACAAAATGTAGGTTCTTCTCCTACGCGTTATTGGGATTCCTCCCGCATAAAAGGACTGGCTTATCCCAATGCTTATCTCATTAAACAAGACCCGGTAACCGGCGTACAAATGACCGATAAAAATGGCCGCTACCTGGTGGGTGATAAATTTACCGGAACGGTATATCCCCAGGCGATCCTGGGAAATGACAAGGTGACGAATGATGTGCCGTACCTCACCTTCGATGCCACTTCTATCCGCATCAGTGAAATAGTGTTTGGTTATGCTCTTCCGCAAAAAGTACTGGGCAAAAGTTTCGTGAAGGGGGTGTATGCAGCCGTTACCGGCCGTAACGTATGGCAGATCTTTCAAAGAACACCCATTGGCATCGACCCTGAATCAACTGCCGGTACCACCAATGGTACCATGGGTATTGAATCAGGCGGTTCTTTCCCTTATGCCACTATGGGCTTTACCCTCAAGCTTTCCTTTTAATCACGCATCAACAACTGAAAGAAATGAACAAACTAACTTCTATAATATTACTGGCGGCGATGGTGCTGGTTTTTGGCTCCTGTTTGAAAAAGTTTGAGGAGCTGAATACCGATCCTACCCAGTTTTTAAAAGTATCACCCGAATCGTCTATAACAATTGCCATTAAACGTACCGGTGATATGATCGGCGGCGCAGGACTGAACAGCGGCATCAATATTAATATGTGGGAGATTGCGAATTTTATAGAGGCCGGCGCCCGATACTCGGCGAATGACCAGGGCATTTGGCAAACCAGCTATGTGAACATTTTACAAAACCTGGTGCAGGTTGAGAAAACCTATGGCGGTGACACCCTCTTTACCAACCGGGTGCAGATTGCCCGCATCTGGAAAATGTACATCTATTCCATACTGGCAGGTTATTATGGACCTATTCCTATGGATGAAGCCAATAACCTCGACAACCTGGCTGTTATCAATTTTCAAAGTGAAGACGAAGTATATACCCGCATTCTTTCTGTATTGAAAGAAGCCAGCAATACGATCAATATAAACAATAGTAAAGACAAACTCACGTATGATGTGGTGTATGGTAATACTGCCAATCCGTTGTTGAGCTGGAAAAAGTTTGCCAATACCCTGCGCTTGCGCATTGCCCTGCGCTGCCGCCGCAACCTGGGTGCTGTGGCCGATGATGCTATAAGGGAATTGATGGCGAATGAAACACAACTGATCAATGCTGAAGCCGAGACCATGAAGGTGCCCTATGAGAACGTGAACAATAATGAGAACCCGTATTACCGGTATTACATCAAAACCAATTTCAACAGTGGTACCTGGCCCAAAATGACCGACATGATGTTCATGTACCTGCGGTCGTACAAAGATCCACGAATGGCGTACTATTTCGATTCGGTTAAAACCGTAGCCAATCGTTACCGGGTAACCGATACACTCTCAAGTACAGCCGATGATTCCCTGCGGGTTGTTACGTATCCAATCCCTTTTTATGGGTTGAATAAATCAAATTCCATTCTCACGGGCTGGCAGGCTACCCTGGCAGGACAGATAAGTCCGCAGGGGCAGAATAACCAGAATGGGCTTACCGGTGCGAGTGTGTATTCGAATTATTCAGCTGCTATTTATAACAATCCAGCCCGGCCGCTTATTATTCTGAATTATGCCGAAGCGCAGTTTCTGAAAGCACAGGCGTCCCTGCTGGGGTTGGGCGGTGCGCAACCGGCAGAAACCTATTATGCACAAGGTATAGATGCCAACTTCGCCTTCTGGGGAGTGCCCAATAACCAACGCGATGCGTACAAAGGAGTCAACGGTATCAGATTCGGCACCACCGGAACGGGTTTCTATAATTACCTGCATATTGTAAAGGCCGATCTGCCCGATGGCGATATCAACAAGGTCTATTTTCAAATGTGGTTGAATTATTATCCCGATCAGCCATTTGAAGCCTGGTGTTTGCAGCGTCAGACCCGCGTACTGAACCTGTCGCCCCACACAACGCCGGGTCTTGCGGCCCTTTTATTTCAGGATGTCCCGGACCGGGGTGCGTATCCGCTTACCGTCAATTCACAAAACCCCGATGGCTATCAAAGTGCCCTGGGTTTACTGAACGTAGGAAGTTTTAACGAAGAAAGTACCAACCCGTATATCCGCCTGCGTTTCGAAATGCCTTATAAGGTGCCTGATTATAATGCCATGACGGCTTATTATGATAACACGGCTGCCATGAAATGGTATGGCACCACCATCCAATCCCTGCAGGCTGCAGCTGCTGCATCTGGATTTACGGTAACTATTGTCAAAGCTTATAAATAAATAGTATGAAACGAATTGCTTTTATCATATACGGATGCCTGGTGTTGTTGTTTTCTTCCTGTGTGAAAAAAGACAGTGGCGAATTTGCTTCCGATAACATTTTGAATTACGAAATTAAAGAGGTGCCCGTAACCGATGATTTTGTGGTAGGCGCCTGGTATTATAACACTGGCAACTTCAATGCTAATGTTACTGAAGTACCGGTGGTGGGCAAATATTCCATGCCCAATGGCGTAGTACCACCGGCCGTGATGAGTAAACACATTGAATACGCCGGTAAAGCGGGCCTTGATTATTTTCTGTTCCAGTTCCGCTCAGCCAGCCGCGATGCGAACAACTATAAATCAGACTCCACGGTCATCAAATCATTCCTGGATGCCAATACGACCAATATGAAATTTGCCCTGGCCTATAATTTCAGTAGTGGTACCTATGCCATCTCCACTACCTCTCCGTTGGAAAAAGATGCCGTGAAACTGGAGCAATTCTACCAGGATGTATTACGAGTAGCGGCTTTGCTTTCCAACACCAACTATATGAAAACAGACGGCAAGGCCCTGTTGTACATCATGAATGCGCAACAGCTGTTTTCGAACGACAATCCAACGATCTATAAAACGCTGCGCAGCCGGGTAGCGGCATTAGGGGTTCAATTGTACATAGTAGGTATGCAGGACCGCTGGACGCCACCGGCCCGCTATCCCTTCCGGTATCAGAACAGTGTAGATGCCATCTATCACCAGTCGTACAGCTCACAACTCAATAACTGGGACCGCTGGTGGATGCTGCCGCAGACAATGGACCAGAACTGGAAATATTCAAAACAATGGTTTGCCGATAATCTGGCTGTTGATTATGTGCCTAACATTTCACCGGCCTATAACTGGAAAATTACCCAGCCAACCAGTGTTAACCCCAATTACCCGCGCACTGACAATGGTGATATGTACCGCAAACTGTGCAACGTAGCCAAGATGAATGCCAGTACCACCACCCGGCTTATTCTGGTTGACTCGTGGAATAAATGGGATGAAGACATGCAACTGGAACCAGCTAACAGTTATGGGGAGTTGTATTTGAATATTACCCGGGAGGAGTTTAAAAGGCAGTAGGCAGAGGGCAGAAGGCAGAGGGCAGAAGGCAGAAAGGAATACACCTCAGCGCGGTGGCGAGCTTAATGCTTGTTTTAAGGAATCCCCTCCCGGGAGGGGTAGGGGTGGGTTTATCATGTTAATATTATTCCCTGTGTTTCATTCCAGATTAATCAAATCAATACCCACCGCTATCATCAGTGCCTATGTGCTGCACGCAGCGGATGAAACAAATCCATTGCCATTAAACACTTGTTATATGAAAAAGAAACACCTTTTGCTGGCCGCTGTTTTTATTGCAGGCGGTTGTGCAAAAAAAGTAATTACAGAAACTGCCCTTCCGGCAACGGAGGAAAAGGCAAAAGTTGAATTGCTATCCCCGCCAGGCGATGTGGTGGGCAAACTAACCGTGGGTTACCAGGGCTGGTTTGCGGCTGCCGGCGATGGATCGCCCTATAACAGCTGGCAGCACCAGAACTTTGAAACCTGGCCTGAGCTAGCAGAATATACCAACTCCTATGCGCCCGTTCCGTTTTATCAGGATGGGGTGTTGCAATCCCCTTATAGTGGCAACCTGGGTAATGGCCGTCCTGCCAAAATGTTTTCTTCTTATGATCAGCAGGTAGCCAATACACATTGCCTGTGGATGCAACAGAACGGTATTGACTGTATTGCGCTGCAGCGTTTCGGCAGTTCCATTGTAGTGGGCAGTGTGAAGAAAGCACAATTCGACGGTATTGCCACCATGATGGAGAATTCGGCACAAACCTATGGCCGCAAGTTTTATATCATGTATGATTGCAAAGCCACCGATCCTATCGATATCGACTGGACGAATACCCTCACCGGCACGTTGAACCTGACCGCTTCGCCCAATTATGCCAAACAAAATGGCAAACCGGTAGTTTGTTTTTGGGGCGTTGGTTTTTCAGGCCGGGGTGCCGCTGCAGACTGGGTGAGTAAGATCAACTGGTTTAAAGCGCAGGGTTGTTATGTGATCATCGGTTCTGTGGCCAACTTTACCACCGACACGGCTTATGTGACGGCTTACGAAGCAACTGATATGATCATGCCGTGGTGGGTAGGCAAACGGGGCAATTTTCAAACTTCCTATACCAGCGACCTGGCCTGGTGTTCTGCCCGAGATATAGATTATCAGGGTTGCGTATACGCAGGATTCGCATTTTCCAATAACAGCGGACAAACAGTTAAACCCCGTAACGAGATCCCGCGGCTACACGGTGATTTTATGTGGCAGATGTTTGCCGGTATCAGAAATACCGGTGTGCAAAGCGCCTATGTAGCCATGTTTGATGAAGCGCAGGAAGCCACTTCTATTTTTAAATGTGCAGAAACCAATGCTGACATCCCGGCCGGTAAATATTTCCTTACACTGGACGCGGACGGCGTGCAGGTGTCCTCGGATTTCTACCTGCGATTGGTAAACAACGGACAGAAAATGATGAAGGGATTGATCCCTTATCAGGCAACACATAGTACGAAGTTTACGATTTCGCCCGATCGCTGCGATGCTACTACCGGCTGGGTATCGGCTAATACATTGTCGGTAAATACAACAGATTTTAAAGAAGGCGCAGGATCCCTGCAATCAGTTGGCAGCGGCACCGATGAATTCAAAAAAGTATTAACTCCCTATAATACCGGCGCTACCGCTGCCTCTGGTTATCTCCGGTTCTGGTATTATGTCTCGGATGTTAGCCAACTGGGAACTTCCAACCAGATTGAAATAGGAAGCGGTGGTGCCAATGACATAAATGAATACAACTGGAATATCGGCACGCTGGTAAATGGCTGGAACCTGATCACCAAAACATTTGCTTCTGCAGGTACAACAGGTGGCACGCCCAATTTGAATGCCATTAACTGGTTTCGGATCTATCATGCCAAAACGGGTGCTGTCACCACCAGGCTGGATCGAATCGAAATCATACCATAACTATAAATAACCGAACTATGATATCTGTGATGAAAATGGCCAGCATGATAACATTGGTACTGATGTCTGTAGCGCATTATAACTGTGCCAAGACCATGGAAGCGTTAACTACTCAAAAATTTGATGATCAAACGCTGCAAACGAAGTCTGCAAGCATTGCACTGGGGAACGGCAATCTGAGAGATACCAATATCAAATATTTTGGCAGATGGGATTTTAGCAATTCCACGCAATATATAAGCAAGTGGGGCGGCGCTTACATAAGGGTACGATTTACCGGAACAACGGTAAAAGTAAAGCTGGGCAATACAAGTAATTTTTATGCAAAAATAGATAATGGCCCCTGGGTACGTTATATCGGTGTAACGGGTACGGTCAATTTAACCCCGTCTGCGTTAGCCAATGGAAACCACACGGTAAGTGTGGCTCAGGGGAAAGACTATGATTACGTTTTTAACTTCCAGGGGCTGGTACTCGATGCCGGTGCTACCACATTAGCGACACCGGTAAACACCGATCTGGTTGAATGGATAGGGGATTCCATTACCGCAGGTTATACCGATTCTCTGGCCAACGTAAGCGGTTATGCCTGGGTGTGTTCTGAGGCAATGGGTACAGAACATACGCAGATTGCTTATCCCGGTATTACTTTAACCAATGGGTTTGGCACCTACCCGGGTATGGAGGTGAGTTATTTTAATTTACAGTCGCCTAATAATCTTTCCTCACCGGCATGGGATTTTACCAGGTACACCCCCAAACTGGTAGTGATCAATTTAGGCACCAACGACAATGGTAAACAGGTGCCTGATGCTACTTTTCAAACCGCTATGACCTCCTTCCTGGCCAATGTGCGCACCAGGTTCCCCAATGCCCAGATCTTTGTGATGCAATGTTTATTAAATGGTATTAAATCGGTACCCACCAAAGCAGCAGTAAATGCCCGGCAAAATGCAGGCGATGGCAGGTTGATCTATATTGAAACTACCAACTGGGTCACTACAGCCGATTATACAGATGGGTTACATCCCAGTGATGCGGGTAACAGAAAGATCGCCAACCTGCTTAACCCAATTCTTACCCCTTATTTAAGTTCGGCCACACCGTTGTACCTGGATCGTTGTGATGCCACTACCGGCTGGACATCCGGTAACACCTTATCGCTAAACACAACAGATAAAAAAGAAGGCACAGGCGCCTTGCAGGCAGTGGGCAGCGGTACTGAGGAATTTAGAAAAGTATTTACCACGTCCATTAATACCGGTGCATCTCCGGCTACCGGTTCTATTCAATTCTGGTATTATGTTTCTGACGTCAGCAAACTAAGCGCCTCCAATCAAATTGAAATAGGAAGTGGTGGCACCAATGACGTAAGCGAATACAACTGGAATATCGGCCCGCTCGTAAATGGCTGGAACCTGATCACCAAACCGATCAGTGCCGCCGGAACCACCAATGGTACTCCCGATCTGAATGCGATCAATTTTATCAGGATCTATCATGCCAAGACGGGGAGTGTTACTACAAAGGTGGATGGGTTTAGGATAATTCCTTAGAAGGGCAGAAGGCAGAGGGCAGAGGGCAGAGAGAAGAAAGGCAATGGGGAATGGGCAATGGGAGAAAGGCAGTAGGCAGTGGGCAGTGGGCAGTGGGCTTCTTCGCGGCAAGGAATCTCGCCGACCGGCATATTGAAATTATTAGCGAGGCTTCCCAACTCCCCCTCCACCGGAGGGGGCGGGGGGAGGCCCTTGAACTCAGAACTAAGAATAAATGAAAAAACTTGTTGTAAGTCTTTTACTATTATCGTGTATCCATGCAAACTCACAGACTGGCTTTGCATTAGTAGAGCAGTTTAATTCGCAGCCGACATTCTATGAAAAGACTGGTAGGGGTACTTGTAAATTGACCAATGGTATATTAAGTACACAAGAGGCGTATGCCAGTTTTGGTACTGCACAATGGACCAATTATGCGATTACGTTTAAAGCCCGTTCGCAGGCAGGTAAAGAAGAAGTGCAGATATGGGCGGGGTTTCGGGAATACAACCGCAACGATCGGTATGTGATAGGCTTGCGGGGTGGTTTGCAAAATAATCTGTACCTGAGCCGCATGGGCTATATGGGCACCGATGAATTCCTGGCTTTGCGGCCACTCGATTTTCACCCGGTGGCCAATACCTGGTATACCTTCCGAATCGAGGTGTGTGATAATCGCATCCGGGTGTTTTTAAACAATGAAACATTACCCCGGATAGATGTAACAGATAAGAACAGCCGCCTGGCGCCTTCGGGCAAAGTGATCCTGGGTGGCGGCTGGTTGCCTACCGATTATGATGACCTGGCGGTAAAGGAACTGCCAGATGATTACTTCAAAAATATCCCACGTAAGGAATACAGCTCGCCGCAAATCGATAAGGAAAAGAAACGCGTTACTGAGCGAAAGGCCTATCAGGCGATGGCCATAAACAAATTGAGTGGGGCCCGTACAACGGTTTCATTGAACGGACAATGGTTGTTTATGCCGGTATACGAGCTGGCTAATGAGCAGGATGCCGTTTCCCCTTCGGTGGGTGACAAAAACTGGCACTCGATGCATGTGCCCGATTTCTGGAATCCTATTCGCATCTGGTTACATGGGGAGACTTTTGGTCCGCATTCAAAAGGGGTGTCGGATGTATATTATAGAAAAGAAACTGAACGATGCGAAAACTATACGTTCGATTACCAGAAAACGAATGCGGCCTGGTACCGGCAGTGGATTGAGTTGCCGGCCGGGATCCAGGATAAGGAAACCGAACTGGCGTTTGATGCCGTATCGAAAGTAGCGGAAGTATGGATCAATGGTTCGCTGGCAGGTAAACATACCGGCATGTTTGGCGATTTCAAAGTGAATGGCAAAGGATTGTTCAAGCCAGGTAAAAACCTGGTAGCCGTTAAAGTGATCCGGGATTACGTAAAAGACGTAAAGGATGCCAATAAAGTAATAGACGTGGCCGTGAGTGTTGAAGTGACCAACAAAATGCTGAAAGACCTGGCGCATGGTTTTTACGGAAATGACCCCGCCGGGATCTGGCAGCCGGTGTCGCTGGTGATTACCGATCCGCTTAAAATAAAAGATGTATTTATACAACCCAGTCTAACGGGCGCCACTTTTGATATTACAATTGCCAATACCAGCAAACAGGATAAAACTTTTTCTATAGCCACTAACATCGCTGATAAAAAAGGCAGTTTGTTATACAAAGGCGACGCATTGCCACAAACGGTATTACATGCGGGTGAAGAAAAAAAGCTGACCTACTCTGTAAAAGACCTGAAACCATTGTTGTGGTCACCGCAAACGCCCAATCTGTATGACTTCACCTTCAGTGTATTACAAAGCGGTCGCATTATCGATAGCACCGTTATCTGTTCCGGGTTCCGCACATTTGAATCGAAGAACGGTTATTTCTGGCTGAATGGGAAACAGTACTGGCTGCGTGGCGGTAATCAAACACCTTTTGCGCTGGCGCCCAACGACCGCGAACTGGCCGACCGGTTTTACGAGGTGATGAAGGCGGGTAATATGGAAGTAACGCGTACGCATACGGCTCCCTATAATGAATTGTGGATGGACGCGGCCGACCGCAAAGGCATTGGGGTAAGTTTTGAAGGCACCTGGCCCTGGCTGATGCTGGCTAGCTCCATGCCCGACCGCTCATTGATTGATCTTTGGGCCGATGAGTTTATGGATATGCTTAAGAAATTCCGCAACCATCCTTCGCTTTTGTTCTGGACGGTGAACAACGAAATGAAGTTCTATGATAATGAGCCCGACCTGGCACGCGCCAAAGAAAAAATGACCATCATTTCAGAGGTGGTGAAAAGAATGCGCGCCGTTGATCCTACCCGGCCTATGTGTTTTGATTCTAATTATAAACGCAAAGGCAAAGCCAAACGATTTGGCGATGATTTTATGAGTGGCATCGATGATGGGGATATAGACGATGTACACAGCTATATCAACTGGTACGATTACAACATCTTTAAAATGTTCAATGGTGAGTTTCAGCAGGAGAACTGGACAGCAGGGCGGCCGCTCATCAGCCAGGAGATGTCAACCGGTTATCCCAATGGCGAAACCGGCCATCCCACACGGTTTTACACGCTGGTGCACCAAACACCGCAATCGCTGATAGGCGACCTGGCGTATGAATACAACAACCCGGCTTACTTCCTCGAAGCGCAATCTTTTATAACCGGCGAATTGGCCGAAGCATTAAGGAGAAGCAATGATAAGGCCGCTGGTTTTATTCATTTTGCCTTACTCACCTGGTTCCGGAGTGTATATGATGCAAAAAAGATAGAACCATATCCTGCCTATTATGCAATGCAACGCGCCATGCAGCCGATTTTGGTGAGCGCTGAATTATGGGGGCGGCATTTCTACGAAGGCGCCCCGTTACCAGTACGTATTTGTGTGGCAAACGATCGCACAGAAGGAACAGAACTGGCGGCATCGGTGTTGGAATGGAAACTGGTAGGGGAAGATGGAAAGTTGCTGCAGTCAGGAACCCAACCCGTAAACCCGGTGGCTTATTATGGCCGGGAATGGGTAACGCCGCCCATTACGCTACCGGCCAATTTACCGCAGGAGCGGGTAAATGCCAAGCTGCTATTGTCGCTTAAGGAGAAGGGTAAGGAGGTAAGTGCCAATGAATACAAACTGGTGCTGGCCCGCAAAGAATGGAATGCGGCTACCGGCACCAGGAAAATTGTGCTGGTCGATCGTTGTAACCTGCAACCGGTTTTTGATTTTCTGAATCTTCGGTACACCGCAGCCACTGATGTAAATGCGGCCCTGCAACAAACCGCCGATGTATATGTGCTGGCGGGTATCGATTCGGCTGACCTCAATAACGAACAATTACAGCGGGTAAGATCACTGGTGGCGAAAGGCGGGAAACTGTTGCTGTTGAACGGGCCGTCGCTGGCTAAAGCGCTTTATCCTGAATACATCCGGGGCTGGTTCAAACCCACTGAAGGCGAGATCGTGAATATGGATATTCCGGAATCACCTGTTTTTGATGGCCTCGCCCTGATGGACCTGCGCTATTTCAATAACAACAAACGCGAAATACCCACGGTGTGTAATTCGGTGCTGAAAGTAAACAGAGCTGCCAATGTGGAATTACTGGCGAAACATATTAGGATCCACGGTTACATAAACGGTGAAATGCCTGAACGGGCAAAACACATGGAAACGATTCAGGGTACTACTATAATGACCATAAAAGACAATGGAAAGGCAATGGTGTCTACAATGTCTTTGGAAAAAGGCGCTACAGACCCGGTAGCTGGAAAATTATTGGTGAACATGCTTAATTACCTGATGCAATAAAAACTATGATGTTACTGAATAAACGATCGCTTTACTTTTTTATAACACTGGCTTTGCCCTTGAAACACTATGGCCAGCGAACGGAATACAAGGAAGTATTTGCTCCATCGAACAGATTGGTACAAACAGCCGAAAAACCATATCGGGATGATCTTTGTCTGAACGGTTTGTGGCAATTTCAACCGGTGGCTTTACCATCCGGTTTTAAAGAAGGAGTTGATCCAACACCCGCACTGCCTGATCTGAATGACAATGCCTGGGAGCAAACACCCATTCGCATTCCTTCACCCTGGAATGTAAACAGTTTTGCCAACAGGGATGGGCAGGGTGGTGATTTTCGTTGTTATCCCAGTTATCCGGTTGTCTGGGAGAGTTGTAAAATGGGTTGGCTGAAGAAAAAATTTACTGTGCCTGCAGGCTGGAAGGGCCGTCGGATCCAGCTACATTTTGAAGCGGTGGCTGGTGATGCGGTGATAATGGTGAATGGAAAAAAGGCAGGCTCCCATTTCGGCATCTTTCTTCCTTTTGATCTGGACATAACCGATGTCGTTATACCGGGCAAAGAAAATGAGATCTGTGTAGGTGTTCGGAAGGCTTCGCTTTTTGATCATAGAAGTGAATATGGCCGCCGTACATACCAGGCAGGTTCTTTTTGGGGGCAGCATGTTGCCGGCATTTGGCAGGATGTGTTTGTAGTGGCCCTGCCTGCGGTGCATATTTCCAATGTGTTTATTCAGCCACGGGTTAATGCCGATACGTTACAGGCAGAACTAACCCTTGTGAATGAAAAGGCAGAAGCGGCTACTGTTTCATTGGATGCCATTGCCGGTGCTTTGTCATTACCGGCTAAAACAATAAAAATGCCTGCGCATAGTGAAACAAAAATAATGCTGGCAGCTGCGGTGAAAGGAAAATTGAAATACTGGTCAACTGAAACACCCCTGCTGTATAACCTGGTGGCACAGGTGCGGGAGAAAGGAAAAGTGACGGATGCAAAAAGTACCCGTTTTGGCTGGCGGCAGGTAACGCTGGAAGGAAATAAAGTGTTGCTGAATGGGAAGGCCATAACCATGCGCGGTGACTCCTGGCATTTTTTAGGTATTCCGCAAATGACCCGCCGGTATGCACAGGCCTGGTACCAGGCTATGCGTGATGCAAAAATAAATGCAGTGCGGTTACATGCCCAACCTTATCCTGAGTTTTATTTGGATGTGGCTGATGAGATGGGAATCCTGGTACTGGATGAAACCGCGATGTGGGCAAGTGATGGGGGGCCTAAATTGAATGAGCCGCTGTACTGGGCAGACAGCAAACAACATTTAAAAGAATTGATCCTGCGCGATCGCAATCATCCTTCGGTGTTTGGCTGGAGTGTTTCCAATGAAATAATGCCCATTGTGCGGGGTGTAATGCATAACCCGCCGGGGATGAAAGACACGCTGGTAAAATACTATGGTGAATGGGCGGAGATCTGCCGCCAGGTTGATCCTACCCGCCAATGGATCTCGGCCGATGGGGAAGACGATGGGGAAGGGCGCCTGCCGGTATACATTGTTCACTATGGTGGAACAGACGCCATGAACAGGGCGCAAAAGAATGGCAAACCCTGGGGCGTAGGAGAGGCTGGTATGGCTTATTATGGTACGCCCGCCCAGGTAGGGGAAACCAATGGCATGCGCGCCTATGAATCGTTTGAAGGCCGGATGGAAGGGGTTGCTGCTTCTTCGTATCAGTCGCTGATTGGACAGCGCGACCGGAATGCTATTTATCAAAGTGTGTTCAATATGGTGTGGTATGGCTTGCGGCCCCTGCCATTGGGTTTGAAGGATATTACCCGCGCACCTGAGATAAACGATGGTGTTTATTTCACTCACTTCAAAGAAGGCGAACCGGGTGTACAACCCGAACGCCTGGGCCCTTATTGTACTACGTTGAACCCCGGTTACGATGCATCCTTGCCGTTATACCGTACCTGGCCTTTGTTTGATGCCATCAGAGACGCAGGCTCGCCGGGTATAGTCAATAAATGGATGAACCCTAAACCGGTTCCGGCAAAACCGCCGGTAGTAACACCGGTTGCATCGGTACAATTGCTGGGGGGAACCAATAGCACGTTAGCCGCTTCCTTACAACACACCGGTGTGACTTTTGAAGAATATGGCGGTAACAAAATACCTGGCCTGTTATTTATCGATGGTGCGAATGTACCTACTGCTCCTGAGCGTGGACTGATAGAAAGAGTAACCGCATCTGGTGGTACCGTAGTGATATGGGGCGTGCAACCGGGTAGTTTACCTGTATTGAATGAACTGCTTCCGGCTAAACTGGAACTGAATGCAAGAAAAGTGTCTTCGCTGGTAACAGAAACGCCGGATGCCATCGCTGCCGGCGTCACCGCTGCCGATCTGTATTTTTCAGAAATGCGGCCGCCCGAGATCACGGAACAGGCGATGGCCGGTCCGCTGGTAAAACAAAGCCGGGTATTGTTAAAAGCCTGCGAAACCGACTGGTTGAAATGGAATAAACAACCCGAGTATGCGAAAACGGGTATGGTGTTGCGATCTGAACTGGAAGCAAAACCTGCCAGTGCTGTTTTGATCAGCCGGCCAATGGGAAAAGGCAAACTGATCGTTACCACCCTGCCTGCAGCACCACGGATTGATAAAGCAGAAAAAGCCATGCGGCTGTTACTCGCTAACATGGGTGTATCAATGACTGACAGCAGTTATGCCGGTAAACCTTTGTTGAAGAGTGGCGAACTGGCCGTTGATTTTTCAAAAGCGAAAAAGCAGGGCGATGCCCGCTCGTTGGATTTTTGGGTGTTAAGCCCACGGTCGCTGGACGATCTGTTGATAGAACCGAACATTCCGGTAGTAAGTATGGAAGTGAACACCGCTAATGGGATACAGGTATGGCTGAACGATAAACAAATTATCAATAATGCGCAATCAGGGAAAGCTATAGCCAACACGCTCCGGTTACACCAGGGCTGGAATCATGTTATGATCAAACTAATTGGCAGTGGAGAAAATGGATCTTTTTCAGGAAAGCTGATCTGTAACCAGCCAGCCTTTCTGAAAGACCTGGAATCAGCATTTGAAAAACCGTAATATAGACAACAGCAATCAGTTTTGTCAGCACGTGCAACTACACGTGAACCACCTGGAATTCTTTTCGGGTGGTTTTGTTTTATGAAGGGAATTTTATTTCAGTAAAAGATCTATGGGGTTTTGCCCGCTTCCCAGATCGAGGCGGTTGACACCTGGCCCATTGTTGTCACTGATCTTTCCGCTTTTATCAATAAGTAAGTAATGAGGTATTGCGTTAATATTATAGGTTTTGCACACCGGATTTTTTATCCAGTCTTCTGCGATCAGGTTAACGCCATCTAATTTATATTGTTTCAGTGCTTCTTTCCATTCACTTTCTGTTGCATCAACACAGATACTGATGAATACCACATCCTTGTTTTTATAGTGTTCATGCAATTGAGGTACCGTATTTTTTATATCATAGATACAGGGCCCGCAGCCAACACCCCAGAAATCGATATAAACAACTTTCCCTTTGAAATCGCTTAAAGAGACCAGCTTCCCCTGGTCATTCTTTAAAGAAAATCCCGGTGCCGGGTTGCCTGGTTTTAAACGATTCATGGCGGCATAAAAATGCTGTAACGTATCTTTCAGGAAAGGGGAGGTAAGCGTATTGGCGGCTAGTTTATACACGTTTTCTACATCCGTAAAATTGTAATGTTCGAAACCAAGCAGGATCGATTTTGTAATAAACCAATCCCTCATGTTGGGGGCGCTTAAATTGGCCAGGGCTAAATGATATTCGTCGAGCGTAGGGTTGAATGGTTTTTCCGGAATATTATTGTAAGGTACATAGGCGTTAAATGGCCTGGTAAAACGAAGATAATCAAACATAAAATCTTTGTACTCGGGCACATTCCAGAACCAGTCTTCATATTGCGTGGTGTAATTCGGCAGATAATCATTAGGATGGGTGGAGTCTTTGATAAATTTCAGGTTATACCTGGGTATCAGTCCTTGTGACTGCAGCACATGGGCATATTGGAAATATAATTGTAAAAGCAGGAGGGTTGAACTACGTGAATTGGAATAACCTGGATCGATTGCCGCCTTCACATGCCGGTTGAACAGGTCATTTATAAGGGCATACTTGTTATCGGTTGTTAAGTTGGTGTTCCGGTATAAGGTATCATTTAATTTCATGAATGGGGTACGGAATTGATACCAGATCGCCAGTTGTCCGGTCAGTTCCTTTGTTCTGGTCTCATTATTCCCTTTTACGGTGAAGGTGTTTTTGAAATCGGCTTCGTCCCAATAAAGGATTAACGTGTCTTTGTCCTGGATGGTAAAACTAAGGGCATCATCGTTTAGGTATAAATACAGGTTTTGTCTGTTTTGAATCGGGAATTGCTGTTCGAAATTTCCGTTTGCCTGTACTTTAACCGAATTGGTGACGCCATTCAGGTAGGTAGTCATACCAAAGTCGAACAGGGGTTCTTTATAATTTTTTACCTGGCCTTTGATCACAAAAGAACCATACTTGTATAAAGGTTGTGCATTTATAATAAAAGGAACAAATGCGAATAGAATAAGCAGTCGTTTGGGGTGCATCAGATAAAAATTTTGCAATGCTACGTTTTTTACAACGGGCAGCTATACCAGTAAAGTTATTATTAGGAGCTATTTAACATATTAAAAGAAAAGCCGTCCCGACTTAACGGGAACGGCTTTTCTATAACTGGCCCGTAAACAGATCAATAACCTGAATTCTGTTTCCAGACGGCTTGATTTCTGAGCATTTCATTAAAGGGGATGGGCGCCAGGTACCGGTTGTTGATAGCTGTTGGCACGATCGGATTTTCCGAGGCGTGCCGATCGCCGTTGATTGTTGGCAGTAATTGTAACCGCACCACATCGAACCAGCGCATACCAAACTCACCGGCAAATTCATAGGCGCGTTCAAATACCACTGAATCGCGGAAAGCGGTTGCCGATAAATTGGGCGTAAGGTTGGGAAGCCCCGCCCTTTTTCGCACCAGGTTAATGGCATTATAACTGTCGGCGGTAGGGGCGTTGTTGGCCATGGCCGATGCTTCTGCATAATCCAGCAGGGTCATTGGGTAACGGATAATATCAAGTGCTTTGTTGGTACTGGCCTGAATGCTCAGGATCGACGTGTCTGTTTCTTTTACGCCATCGCCATTAAGACCCGACCTGAATTTTTTGTAATAAGGATGGCCGGCATGGGTTTCGGTTGAATGCCAGGGAACCAGCTTGAAGACATTACCGGGCTGCTTCAATTTAAGTGTGGTATAAAACGTAGCATCTGTACGGGTGCAGGCTGGGGCTTTAAGGTAAAAGTTGATCTCGGGATAATAATCATCCCAACCGCCAGACGCATCGATGCCTGATTCATCGAGTGGTACACAGGAGGCCCCGAAACCGCGCTGGGGCAGGTTGCCACTCACTTTAAAATAAAGGGAGAAGACAGACTCGGAGGAGCCATTGGTGCTGAAAACCTTGTCGTAAGGCGTATTCAGATCGTAAAAGTTTTGTTTGATCAACGATTCTGCTTCTGTAGCGGCCAGTGCGTAATAACTGGTTTGATTGATGGGCCAGCCGGTCATAGTAAGGTATACATCGGCCAGCAACGCCGTGGCTGCAAACTGGTTGGCGCGGCCGGGTTCCGATTTCCACGGATAGTTGGAAGCGTTAGGGGCCGGTAACATCGTTTGGGCCAGTTTCAGGTCACTGATAATAGCCTCATAAATTTTACTTACCTCTTCCCGCGGCGGCCGGGCATCTGCATCGATGGGCGTTAGTACCAGCGGCAACTGTCCAAAGGTGCGCACCAGCATGTAATATCCCCAGGCCCTTAAAAAATAAGCCTGGCCTGCCGCGCGTGCTTTCAGGTTTTCATCGCCTTTGATGCGTTGATAATTGGCGATGACGTTATTGGCGTTGTAAATGGCACGCCAGGGGCCTTCCCATTGTGCATTCAAACTGCCATTGGTACTGCTTCCGTTCAATCGGTCAAAATCGCGCTGGTCCTGTTTATTAAGACCCGGGTCGGTAGTCAGATCATCTGACCCAAAATAAGAACACATGCGGCTGGTGAAACCATAAGCGCCATCCCAGGCATATACTTCATAAATACCAGCCACAGCTGCATCCAGGTCTTTCTGACTGGTAAAGCTTTCCGGAGTAAGATTGCCTTTCGGATCTTCATCGAGCTTTTGACAGCCGGTGATTACCACAAGAGCAAATAATATGAATGGATATATTTTCATTGTATGATTATTTTGAATTTAAAGAAGAAACCCACCCCTACCCCTCCCAGGAGGGGATTCTATCAAAAACCTGCCCGTAAACCAAAGGTGTATGTTCTTGGATTGGGGATCACGCCTGTTTCCAAACCCTGGGCAATAGAAGGATAGATGCCATAGTTGGCATTGGATACTTCAGGATCATAGCCCGGATAATCGGTGATCATAAACAGGTTTTGTCCGCTCACATATAATTCCAGGCTGCGCATTTTTATGTTTTTCAACAGTTGTTGCGGAACCTGGTAACTGATGGAAAGGTTCTTGAGTTTGATATAACTGCCATCGTATACCCATCTGCTGCTGTTTACGAAGTTTTGTCCGGTTTTGCTGAAGGCTGGAATATCGGTCTCATTACCCGGCGTCCATCTGTTCAGTACATCGCGGTTGGTGGCATGCCGGGCATCGCCCTGTTCACCAAACGTATAAGGGAAAGTACCTGAATAGATCTTGTTGCCATGCGTACCCTGGATCATTACACTCAGGGTGAAATGGCCGTAACTGACATCGTTGATGAATCCAAACGAATACCGGGGGTTCCCGTTACCGATCAGCATCATGTCGGCGGAAGTATATTTGTTATCACCATCTACATCGGTATACCGGGCATCGCCGGGTTTGTTGCCGAAAGCAGCCGCAGCGCTGGCGTCTTTGCTTTTCCAGGTGCCCAGGTACTGGTAGCCATAAAAGCTGCCCAGCGGCTGGCCTACGATGAGAATGGAGTGGTTGGTTTGGGCCGAGCCGATATTTCCCAGCACTACGCTGTCGAGCCCGCCAAGATTCACCACTTTATTTCGATTGAACGAAAGCGTTAAATTGGTATTCCAGCGTAGTTTGTGTGTGTTTACGGGTGTACCGCCCAGGGCAAATTCGACACCTCTGTTTTCCAGACTACCCATATTGCGGATGTAAGAACCGCCGCCACTGTAAAAAGGCGCCTGGTAATTGTACAGCAGATCAGTGATCTTTTTGTAATAAGCATCTACTGTAAATAATAACCGGCCGTGCAGGAAAGCGGCATCGATACCCGCATCATAAGCCGTGTTCTTCTCCCACTTCAATGACTTCGATACCGGTGCGCCAAGGATGGTAGCGATGGTGAGTGCACTGCCATCAAAATAATAACCGGGTGTACCGCCCCAGGGACCCTGTGGCCCGGTAAGTACCTGGTTGATGGTGGCATAAGGTGGTACCGCCTGGTTGCCGGTAACGCCATAACTGGCACGCACTTTCAGATCGGAGAATATTTTGGAAGAGGCCATGAAATCTTCCTTGCTTACCACCCAGCCCAACGCCACTGATGGAAAGGTGCTGTATTTTTCTATCAGGTGCGAAGAACCATCAGAACGGATACTGGCAGTAAGCAGGTATTTGTCTTTGTAGGAATAGTTCACCCTGCCCATATACGATTGCAGCGCATCGGCGCCGTAGTTGCTGCTGGTTTGCTGGCTGGCGCCCAGTCCCAGGTTGTAATAGCCATTGGCATAACTGGAAAGGTTAGTTGCCCTTGCCGTTGAGCTCATGCCTTCATATTGTTTTCTTTCGTACAGGGCGGTAAGTGTGATGTTGTGATCAGCAATGCGCTTGTTGTACGTAAGGAAATTACTGCTTTGCCAGCTCCAGGTCCGGCCTGCAATGGTTTGGGCGTAATCGGAACCATTCAGATAATTAGAGGTGCCCGGGCCACGCAATGATTGATTGTAATACGAATTGCGGTCATAAGTAGTATTGCTGGTAAAGGTGAGCCCGTCGAGGATCTTCCAGGTTAGTACCCCGGTCCCGGCGAGATAGGTACTGCTGCCATCTTCCAACTGATTCGTGGCCTGTGCAACCGGGTTAATACCCAAAGACGCATGTGATGATTGCAGAATAAAATTACCTGCTGAATCGCGTACCGGGGTAGTAGGGTCCCATTCATACGCCTGCGCAAACGGATCAACGATATCACCGGCATAATTGGTGTTGCGGTTCTTTGGCATTACTGCATTCAGGTATACCTTCAGGCTGATGCGGTCGCTGATCTTTGCTTCTACGTTCGACCGGAATGTGGCCCTTTTATAATACTGGTTCAGGATCAGGCCGGGCTGGTCGAGCAGGTTAAAGGAGAATAGATATTTTACGCCGGGAGAACCGCCCGAAACACTGAGTTGATAACTCTTGATCCAGGGTTTGGTCCTGATCTCATTTTGCCAGTCGGTACCCGGATTGTTTTTAAAACCATCGAGCTGGGTTTGTGAAAAACTAAGTCCATTACCAAGGTCGGCATCACGGGCATTCACCATGCTGGCAAACTCATAGGCATTCATGAGTTTGAGTTTTCCCGGGATCTCTGCCTTGCTGAACCAGGGGTTGAAATCAACACGCGGTTTGCCTTCCTTACCCATTTTTGTAGTAACCAGAACAACGCCATTGGAACCCCGGGAACCATAGATGGCAGTAGAAGAAGCATCTTTTAAGATTTCAATGGATTCTATATCGGTGAGGGAAATGCTTTCAATATTGCCGCCGATGAAACCATCTATCACATACAACGGTTCATTGCTGCCGGTGATAGAGTTGGCGCCCCTGATCCTTACCGTAAGGCTATTACCGGGCTGGCCGCTGTTGCTTTGCACGTTAACACCAGCCACGGTACCCTGGAGGGCCTGTTCAACCCGAACCAGTGGCCGTTTGGCGATCTCTTCTGCTTTTACGGTTGCAGTGGAGCCGGTAATATCTCTTTTGCGCTGGCTGCCATAACCCACCATCACCACATCGGTAAGGGCTTTTACATCGAGCGTAAGCGTAATGTTTATTACTGTTTTTCCGGCAAGGGGTATTTCACGCGTGGCATAACTTACAAAACTGATCACGAGCACGGCATGTGCAGGATCTGCCACCTGTAGTTCGAAATTACCCGCCGAATCAGTAGTGGTGTTGGTACCACTGCCTTTCAAGGCTACCGTAGCGCCGGCTAATGGCTCTCCACTATCACCAGTTACTTTTCCGCTGACAACGACGCGGGGTTTGTCATCCGCTTTGGCAAAGGCAGTAGTGTCGCGGATGGTTATGATGGTGTTTTTTACGCGGTATGCATAAGGCTGGTTTTTCAAACAGGCGTCCAGTACTTCCTGAATAGGAACCTTCTTTACACTGATACTAACCGGTAAAAAGTGCTCGAACAGTTTTTCATCATAAATTATTGACACCTCCGTTTGGCGCGAGATCTCGGCAAAGACCTTTTGCATGGTGGCGTTCTTCAGGGAAAGTGTAACGGTTTGTGAATAACCGTGCGCACTTACCTGCAGACAGGTGGCCAATAATAAAATTGCTGTAATCTTCATTACTAACAGCGGTTGGTTTACTATTTTCATATAACAATCAATTTTTTGTTTTCCATTTTAAAATGAACGCCATAGGTTTCAAGCATACTGATGATACTGGCCAGGTTTAGCTTCCGGCTGATCCGGCCGCCAAAGCGTTTGTCGGGATAGCTGGCTTCCATACCCACATCTACATCGTACCACCGGCTTATCTGTCGCATAATAGCTGGCAGTGGTAGGTTGTTGAATTCGAAAAAACCGTCTTTCCAGGCGATGGCTTTTTGAACGTCCACTGTCTGAACCGGGATGGATTGGGTTGTTAGGGATGGCTGGGTTACGGTGGCCTGTTCGTTGGGTTTTAGGATTACTGATCCTTCTCTGCCCGCTGCCTGCTGCCCTCTGCCCACTTTTACACTTCCTTCAAGCAAAGTCACCTTGGCAACTTCTTCATCTTCATAAGCATTGATATTAAAGTGTGTTCCCAGCACCTGCACGGCCCCCCCCGGCCCCCCCGGAAGGGGGGGAGTAATAACCTTAAAGGGCATGTTCTTATTCTTAACTACCTCGAAATATCCTTCACCGCTTACTTCCACTTCGCGTGTTTTGCCTGTGAACGAAGTGGGGAACCGGAGTGAGCTGGCTGCGTTTAACCATACATGCGTTCCATCGGGAAGTACTATGTGGTACTGGCCGGCCCGGGGCGTGGAGATCGTGTTGTATTCAATGGCGGTAGTGCCGGTAGTGGCTGGATAATATACCAGTTGACCATTGTTCGACTTAACTATCCTTGATCCGCCCTGGTGAGCGAGATCACCGGTTGCAGCCTGGTCAAGTAGGATCACACTGCCATTGGATAAGGTGAGGGTGGCGTGATTACCACCAGGAGCAGCATCGATCGGGGGTGTCGTTTTTATCGTTACAAAAGGAACTGGCTTAATGGATGTATTCCTGGTGGTGAACCAGTAAACCGCGGAGCCGGCAACCAGCAACACTGCTGCTGCGGCCAGCCATTTTGTCCATCGGATGCCGGTGCGCATGGGTAGCACCGGTGCTTTGAACCGTTCATCGGGAGGCCCAGGTGACTGTTGGGCAACTATCTCATATAATCTATTGTAAACCTGTACATATGCGGCTTCATCCAGGGCTTCCAATGCTTTCAGGAACGCGGCCAGTTCTTCCGGTGTATAGTTCCCCGTAGCAATCTTGTACAAGGTGGCTTCAGCAAATTCGTTAGACATACTATTTAATATATTACAGCAGCGGCTTATATAACTGTCGCTTTTGAGGTAATAAAGTATACCTATGGAAATAAATTCTTCTATAAAATTTTTATCAGGCAACAGATAAAGGCGAGCAGCCAGCCCCCCTGTTCGTGCAGGTGCTTCCTGATGCTGCGAATGGCCGTATACAGGTTTTTCTTTACGGCGGGTAAACTGATCTTTAACAGGCAGGCTATTTCCTTCAAGGAAAGATCGGCGGAAGTTCGAAGGTTGAATACTTCTTTTTGCCGGGGAGGTAAACAGTTGATGGCTTCCATTACCATCGTTCTGTATTCAATCCGCAAAATATCATGGTCGAGTGGTTGCACGGATTGATCCTGCTGCCGGTACTCTATTTCCCTGATGTAACGCTGTTTTACTTTTTCCCGCCGGTGCCTGCTCACCAGCATATTGCGGCCCATTCTGAATACATAGGCCTGAAAGGATTGAATGGCAATCAACACCTCTCTTTTTTCCCAGATCTGCAGAAAGATATCCTGGATGATCTCATCGGTATCCTGCCGGTTCTCATTGGTGAGTGGATACAAGAGCTTATACAGTAAAGGAACATAATGGCTGTAGAGTTTTGAAAAAGCTTCCCGGTCGCCATCGGCCGTTCTTTGCAAAAGGAGTGGTTCATCTGCAGGCACGGGCCGGGTATTGGAATAATTATTGAATCGCCGGGAAATGGAGATAGATGAAGTTAGCAATTCTGTTTGCATATGGCTTGCATTACTGGTTACTGGCCCCATAATGTTTTGATCGTTTCTTCCTGTGAATAGCCTATCGGACAGGCGTCGCTTTTTGTATTGGCGCGATAACTGCCCTGCGATTCGTTGGGGCAGGTGATCATGCGGCAGCCTGGCATTTCAAGATGGCCGTTGGTATCGGTTTGTTTTAACCAGTGAAAAGCATATTGCAGCCATTGGTTGCGATAGGTTTCGGGTTGCAGCGAAAGCCAGGAAATTTCATCCCAGCCCCAAACGAAATGTGTGGTGGTGTCTGCAACATTCGGTTGTTTGTCGCGGCCAAAATTATCAAACTCAACCAGGTAGGGGAGGTGTTCGCAAGGCCAGCCGCTGGGCGTTGTGCCGCCTTTGCTTTTTGTATAGATGCCGTCGAGGAAGTTTACCTGCAATTTACCTTCGTATGGGTTTTGCGGGATTTCTTTTATGCGCAACGGGAATGAATTAAAATCGAGCAGGCTTTTATTGTTTTTTACCATGCCGCCAGAGGGAACATGGGCATCCAGGAGTACCCAATGCCGGCGGGCATGTTTTTTCGCATACCCCCGTATTTTAGTGATCACCTTTTCCCAGGCGTTTTTGTCGGGATCATTCATGCCGATCAGTTCTACCTGACCCAGGTGCAGGGCTTCACAACCTACATTCATATATGCGCCTGCCAGGTAATAAAACCAGAGTTGGGTTTCGGTTTCACTGATATCAGGCACGCTGCTTCCTTTGCGCCAGTGATCAACCAGTTTGCCCTGCCGGTTCAACATAGCGGTGTAGGAAAAATTTCTTGTTGTAACAGGCAAACCAAAGTCTTTAAAAACCCAGTTTGGTATGGGTACCTGGTTCACCTGTTCGGTAACGATCTCAAACAAACAGGCCTGAAAGATGATGTTCCCATCATACCGGTGAAGCCGGTGGATGATTGATTGGGCAGTATCCCAGAAGGCAGGCTGGTTTAATAAACTTTCCCCGCCCCAGCGGTAAATGGCGCGGCCAATGAATTTGGCACCGAGGTGTTGTACCATGCGAAGATCATCCCCATGATAAGGATAAGTGCGGCTGCCTTCGGGCGCATGCGGTACCAACAGGTACACCATGGTAATGGACTTTTCGAGATAGTTTTCCAGCACTTCGCGCGAAATGCCATTACCGGTAAACTGCCAGTCAGCTTTTTGTGCGTGACTACATGCATGGAATAACAGCAGGCAAAAAATGGCAACAATCGTAGAACGCATAGCAGGTTTTTGATGGCTGTAAAACCTGTAATAAACAATTGCGGCCTTAATTTTTGCTTAATAAGGTATTAATAGGGCAAAACCATGCTAAAAAATATAGTGGGTATTAATGGATATGTAAATTATTAATAAGGAAACCCTCCCGGCGCTGGGAGGGTTTTTCTTTTTATAAGCACCTGCAGATATTAATAAATTTTATGTTGTCAAGTTAAAAAGGACCGCTGGAGCGATCCTTTTTTGCAGCATGTCGGTGCACGACTATAACCCGATAATAAAACCTGTGGAAAAACCGTCCGCCGCTTCTCCTGAGTGGAACCAGTATCATTAAGGAAGAATACCGCGGGATATTTTTGAATTCACTACTGTTTTTATAATTTAGCAACAGCGCAAATGTAATACTGGACCCTTCGACAGACAACTGCGAAAAACCGCAGGTAACAACATTAGCTAATCTTCTTATTTACACAATGAGCGATAACCCAGGGGCTGGAGACTACTCAAAGTCTCATATTACAGGTGTTCCGGCTGATTTGTCGGGCCCGGAAGCACAACGTTTCAAACAAACCATCCCTAAATTTCCCGAAGAAGCTGTTTACATCTATTCTTTTCAGCAGGGCCGGATGATCTATGCAGAGGGTTGGGAAGATGTATTGGGGTACAAAGATGAGGAGATCAATATGTTTACTATTATAAACAGTACAACACCCGAATACGCACCCTTTTCGAACGAATTGAACGATCGCGCCCTGATGTTCCTGCATCGCATTAAAGAGGATCTTGAAAAGTACAGCTTTGCCATCGAGGTAAAGAAGCGGCATAAAGAAGGGCACGAAGTGCCCCTGATCTCCAGGGTAGGGGTGTTCAGGGCCGAGGCCGGCCGGGTAGTGGAGATTATAGGCCGCTCCCAGATCAGCCACAGCATTACTTTTGGGAAAGTAATGCGTTGTTATGTGTATGGTCCTGAAAAATCGGCTTTTGAAGACGAGCTAAAAGGAACTGCATTCCATTATGTTGGTATAAGTAAAAAAGAAAAAGAAGCCCTGGCGCTTGTGGCCAAAGGCTACTCATTTAAACAGATCGCTCACCACTATGGTGTATCGCAATCGGCTATTGAAAAAAGGATCATACCCTTATATAAGAAGTTTGATGTGAAAAGCCTGCCGCACCTGGTCAGTTTTGCTTACCAGAATCATATTCTGCCTTAAGTTAATTAGGGGGTGCCCAAATAAATTGTCTTGATATTTTGTGAGGCTACCCCAAATTCCGCCAGCATCTGCAGCCAGGTTTTATACAATTCGCTGTCTGGTGTTTCTGATCCCATTACCCAAATGATATTCTTTTCCCTTATCATTCTCCGGTTCTCTTTATTGAGCGTATAGTTGTCCAGTATGCCTTTAAAGGTGGTCATGTTAATGATCGTTTCTTTGATGGGCGGTCCGGGGTTTATATCGTCGATCACCCACACCGAAGCATTTTGCCAGGTCCATAAACAATTGGGATATTTTTTACCGGGCGGATCAAAGAACAGGTTGAACAATTTCATGGCAGTGGTATAATAACAGCTGTGGTGTTTGATGGAAAGTTCGGTAGCTATTCCAATACCCAAACTTGTTTTGCCACTTTTTTCAGATCCCAATATAAACAGGTGTTGCCCACCCATTTCAGCCTGCAGGTACGATTCAACTATTGATTTATACAGATCGGGTATGGCGAAACTCCATTGGCTTAACCGGAACTGCGCAGGGTACTGTGCAGCCTGCAGGTATATTTTTGTAGTGTACCAGTAACGGCAGGGATACAGTAATGCTATAATTAAAATACCAAAGACCAGCCACGCAGTTTGTGTAGGCGCCAACGTTAGACTGGCGGAAAAAGCGCCCAGCCAGAAAAAGCAAAGGTCTGTGAGCGTGTCGAACGTTACATTGCCCCAGGCCGGTGAAAAGGTATATCCATTATCTGCGTTCAGCTTTACTTTTTTGGAAGATTTGAATTTCAGTAAAGGCCCTAAGAAATTATAAGTTTCAAAACACAACCAGGTACCCGAAATAATAACGGCCGCCCACAATTGTGCCGCTGGCATTTGTAGTTTGTTTAAACCGGCATATAACAACAGGGTTGGAATAAAACCCAGTCCAAAATGCCCGAACTGGTTGGCCATCCATGAATAGGTAAAAGTGATGCCGCGATAAGAATCTTTCCCTATCAGATCAAACTTCAATTGTTTTAGGATATCTGAGCCAGATAGTTTAAACATAACGTTTAGGTGTTATTAGGAATGGGGTTACCGGCCTGGTAAGATAAAACAAAAAATATGGCTTTGCTATAAGTGTAATCAAATACCGTCATTTCACCTTTTATGAAGTATATTTAATATCTAATTGTTCGTATATGTCAAAGCTATTCACGCCCCTACAGATTAAATCTATTGAAATAAAGAACCGCATCACCGTTTCACCTATGTGTCAGTATAGCAGTACAGACGGTTTTGCAACAGACTGGCACCTGGTACATTTAGGCAGCAGGGCTATAGGCGGGGCAGGACTTATTATATCGGAAGCTACGGCCGTTTCACCGGAAGGACGTATTTCGCCGCATGACCTGGGCATCTGGAAAGAGGAGCACCTGGAAAAATTACAACAGATCACTTCATTTATATCGGCGCAGGGAACAGTGCCCGGTATTCAATTAGCGCATGCCGGCCGTAAGGGCAGCACCAATGTGCCCTGGAAAGGACGCGGTAAAGTTTCCATTAAAGAAGGTGGCTGGGAAGTGGTAGCTCCTTCTGCAATCGCATTTGCCGATAATTACCCCCTGCCGGTTGCATTGGATGAAACCGGTATTCAAAAAATAATCAGCGATTTCACTACTGCTGCCGGCCGTGCTTTACGGGCAGGTTTTAAAGTAATTGAAATACATGGCGCCCATGGTTACCTGGTACATGAATTTCTATCACCACTCAGCAATCACCGTACTGATAAATATGGCGGCTCTTTTGAAAACCGCATTCGCCTGTTGCTGGAAATTATTGCCGGTATTCAAACTGTTTGGCCAAATGACCTGCCCTTGCTGGTACGCATCTCGGCCAGCGATTGGGCCGAGGGTGGCTGGAACCTGGAAGAGTCTGTACAATTGGTCCATATCCTGAAACAGAAAGGGATCGATCTGATAGATGTTTCATCCGGCGGGTTGGCACACCATCAGCAAATCACCATTGGGCCGGCCTACCAGTTGCCTTTTGCCTCCCGCATAAAAAAAGAAACCGGGATCCTCACCGGCACAGTAGGCATGATCACCACAGCCATTCAGGCAGAAACCATTTTAATAAATAACGATGCCGATATGATCATCATGGCGCGGGAAATGCTTCGGCAGCCCTATTTTCCCTTGCAAGCAGCACATGAATTACATGAGAAGGTTGAATGGCCGGTGCAGTATGAAAGAGCCAGGTTTTAAAGTTGAAAGTTGAAAGTTTAAAGTTGAAAGTTTAAAGTTGAAAGTTTAAAGTTGAAAGTTTAAAGTTGAAAGTTTAAAGTTTAAAGTTGAAGGATCCTGCATCTGGGTGCTAAGTTGAAGTTATTGGGTTCTTAGGTTATTAGGTTCTGAGTTTGCGGATTCGGGCCTCCCCCCGACCCCCTCCGGTGGAGGGGGAGAAATATAACCTCGCTATTATTCTCATCATTTTGATTGGTGGGATTCGTTGCCTCGCCCGCCGACTGCGTGCAGCCGAAGCTTTAGCGAAGGCGCAAGACTTGGCGTAGGAGGGCCCATTCCCCTACTGCCCACTGCCTACTGCCTACTGCCTAATGCCTTTCTTCTCTCTGCCCTCTGCCCTCTGCCTTCTGCCCTCTGTCCACTTTATGCAATTCATACTGATAGGCCTTATGCGTAGGGACAATGGGATCGTTGGTAAACAGGGAATATTCTTTAATGAAACTGGCGCCGAAGTATAAAATAAAAGAAGAGTAAAACATAAACAGCAAGATCAAAACCAGGGCGGCACCTGCGCCATACACGATACCGGCGTTGCTGTGCCGCATCATATAGGAAAGCAGCGCTTTGCCAAAATAAAACAACACACCCGTTAAGATGCCGCCAACCGTTGCTACCCGCCAGGAGGGGCGGCCATTGGCCAGGAACCGGAACAGTACAATAAACCATACGATGATCGTAAGCGCACCAATGAGCTCGTTTAAAATGCTGGAAAAGAAAACACCGCCTTCTGCCCATACACTTTCGACATATTTGCCGGCCACTTCACGCGCTATGGCAATAATTTCACCGGCAATAAACAGTATAGCCGCTGCGAGTATGATCACCAGTGACCGGCCACGCACCGTAAGGTCGTACAGGAAACCCGATTTCTCAGGACGAATATTCCAGATATCGTTCAGCGTATTGCGGATCACTTTGAATAAAGTGGTGGCTACAAAGATGAGGAACAAAACGCCTAACACTACCATGTACCAGTTTTGAGCAAGGTTGCGCAGGCCAAGGGCAGTGATCCGCAATTGTTCATAATTTTCTTTACCCAGCGAGGTGGTAAGCACCGTTCGCATTTCACTGCCCACCAGCTTTTTGCTGAAAAAAATACTGAAGAACTGAAAAATGAGCACCATAATGGGGGGCAGCGCAAAGCTGGTAAAAAAAGCAGTGGCGCCAGCTATGCGTAAAGGATCATTCTGCTGTAGCCGGTTAAAGGAATGCCGAAGCAATTTTCCCCATTCCGGCAGGCTCCATCTGGTTTTTTGTTTCTCCATCTTATGACCTTAAATTTAAGTGATACCTTAGATAATTGTTCCATTTCTCTTTAAGTTGTGAATTATTTAAAACCAGTGGTTCATGAGGAAGATCCTGATAATTTTTGCTCATCCGGTACTGGAAAAGTCCCGGGTGCATAAACGACTCCTGCATTATATTCCCCAGCAAGACGGAATAACCTTGAACGACTTGTACGAAAATTACCCCGATTTTGATATCGATGTGAAACGTGAGCAGCAACTGTTGCTGGCGCATGATATCATTGTCTGGCAACATCCATTGTACTGGTACAGTGCACCTGCCTTGTTAAAACAATGGCAGGACCTGGTGCTGGAACATGGCTGGGCCTATGGTAAAAACGGGTATGCATTAAAGGGTAAAAAAGTGTTTAATGTGATCACCTCCGGCGGAAGTATACAGGCCTATCAGCGGGAAGGTTATCAGCATTGCACCATTACCGAAGTGCTGCGGCCTTATGAACGCACCGCAGAGCTTTGCCACATGACCTACCTGCCGCCTTTCTGGGTTTCGGGAACGCATAAACTGGAATTATTACAGATAAATGAATACGGCCATAAATACAGCCAGCTGCTGCAGCGGTTACAGCAGGATAGTTTGAATGATGAAGACATGATGCAGGCCAGCTGCTTGAACGACCTTATTGAAAACTCACAAAATAACCTGGCGTAATATGGAGCATTCTTTTTTTTACAAGGCATTGGTGTTTCTGGGAGCGGCCGTATTGTTTGTTCCGCTGGCAAAAAAGTCAGGATTGGGTTCTGTATTAGGCTATCTGTTCGCCGGTGTTATCATCGGGCCTTCTGTTATGGGATTTGTGGGTGCCGAAGGACAGGATATTATGCATTACGCCGAGTTTGGAGTAGTAATGATGTTGTTTTTAATTGGGTTGGAACTGGAGCCGGAATTGTTATGGAAGCTGCGTAAATCGATTCTGGGGTTGGGCGGATTACAGGTAATAGTAACCACGGCAGCGATAGCAGGTATTGCCATGCTCTTTCATTTTAACTGGCAGCAGGCATTGGCGTTGGGAATGATCTTTTCTTTGTCGTCTACTGCCATTGTGTTGCAAACAATGGCAGAAAAAGGCCTGATGGGAACTTCTGCCGGTCAAAGCGCCTTTTCGGTATTACTGTTCCAGGACGTTGCGGTAATCCCCATGCTGGCGCTTTTCCCTTTGCTGGCCACAACAGACATTCTACATAAACCATCCAATGATACACATGAAGCGGGTACCTGGGTTGCCGGACAGCCTGCCTGGTTACATGCAGCGATCGTACTGGGCACCATTGCAGCGGTTATTGCTGTAGGTAGGGTAGCAGTACGCCCCTTGTTACGCCTGGTGGCGAAAACCAATATGCGGGAAATTTTTACGGCAACATCCCTGCTGATCGTTGTAGGTATTGCGGTGCTGATGGGCAGGATCGGATTGAGTCCCGCCCTGGGAGCGTTTTTAGCCGGGGTAGTGCTGGCCAACAGCGAATACCGGCATGAGCTGGAAAGTGATATAGAACCTTTTAAGGGATTGTTACTGGGGGTGTTTTTTATAGCCGTGGGAGCATCTATAGATTTTGGGCTGGTGTCACAGCATTTGCGTGAAATAATACTATGGGTATGTATCCTGATAGCGGTGAAATCGCTGGTGCTTTTATTGCTGGGCAAAGTGTTTAAAATGGGAACGGAGCAGAATTTTATTTTCTCTTTTGGCCTTACCCAGGTAGGGGAGTTTGCGTTTGTGTTGTTCTCTTTTTCCTTTCAACAGGGTATTCTGTCGCTGGAAACCATCAATATAATGACTGCCGTGGTGGCTATCAGCATGGGCCTAACGCCGTTGATCGTAATGGCTAATGAAAAGCTGATCCTGCCCCGGGTGGGCACAGATGAAACCGAAGAAAGACCAGCCGATGAGATCGATGAAAAACATGCGGTGATCATTGCAGGGTTTGGTCACTTTGGCAGCACCATCGGACGTTTTCTACGGGCAAATAACGTTCCGGCCACTTACCTCGATATGGACTCTGACCGCGTAGATACCTTACGGAAAATGGGGTATAAAGTTTTTTATGGCGATGCTTCCCGGGTTGACCTGTTAATGGCTGCCGGGGCAGATAAGGCAAAGATCATCGTTATCGCCGTCAACTCGCCCGAAAAAAGGCTGGAGATGATAGAAACAGTAAAAAAGCATTTCCCCGATTTACATATGCTGGTACGGGCTGCCAACCGGTACGATGCCTACGACCTGATGAACGCAGGCATCTTGCATATTTACCGCGAGTCGCTGGATACCAGTTTGCGCGTGGGGGTAGATGTGATGAGCCTGCTCGGGTTCAGAAAATACACCGCCCGCCGCCTGGCCAGAAATTTTATCCGGTACGATGAGGCCAACCTGAAAAGATTATCAGCCATCAGAAACCCCGATGAATATGTGGTAGAGGCAAGAAAGTACATGGAAGAGATAGAAGCCACTATTCAATCTGACCGGCAATTCCTGACTGGTGAAGCTGATCTTTCCTGGGACCCCGACACCCTGATAGAAGAGGTGCGTGCCTCCCTGCAGGAAGATCCGCTGCAGTAAACAACCTTATCAGGGTTTCAGTCCGCTGTATTTTCGAATAAGCGCCCGGGTTGTAATACCCGATGGCTGCAGGTCGTTTAAACCCCAGTTTCCGGTTGAGGAAGCCGTGGGTTTTAGCACGGAACAGGTTTCTTCCTTGTCTGTTACCGACCAAACCAGCCAACTGATCTTGTTCTCCTCTGCCCATGTTATCCAGGCAGTCCATTCGGCTTCATTGATATTGCCATTGCCCGTATGCTCCATGCCGGCAGATTCAGAAATAAAAATGGGCAAGCCTTTTTTCAGCGCATAAATGCCCCTGTTGCGCAGGTCCTGTTTATGTGAGGCCGCATAAAAGTGAAGCGTATACATCAGGTTGTTATACCCCTTTATCGGATCATCGGCAACAATATGTACATCCTGGTCCCAATGGGGTGAACCGACAAGGATCACGTTGTCCGGGTCGATGGCCCGGATGGTTTTGATCACTTCTTCGGAATAGGCCTTTACATCCGGCCAGGGGATCTCGGCTGGTTCATTAAAGATCTCGTAAATGATATTGGGCTGATGGCCGTATTCCGTTGCTATTTCGGTGAAGAATTGTTTTGCTTCGTTCAGTCTGATGTTATGGCTGTGCCAGTCAACGATCACATAAATGCCGTCTTTTATGGCGGCGTTTATCACTTCTTTTACTTTCTCCTTTGACCAGGTGGGTTCTTTTATATAGCCATGGTCCGGTTCAACTCCCATGGCTGCGCGTACCACCGTACAGCCCCAGTCGTTTTGCAGCCAGGATACGGCACCGGCATTATAAAACCGCGGCCACCAGTTGTGCCAGCCCAAACTCATTCCCCGAAGAATAACGGGCTGTCCTTTTTGATTCACCAATTTTGTGCCCACTACTTTGAGGGCGCCATTGTTAGTAACAGATCGTAGTTGTGCAGAACCGGCGAGGGCAATACCTGCCAACAGAAAAACAGCGGAGATCTTTTTCATAGACTTACGCGTTGTTTGGTGGCTGCCGATCTGTAAATAGCTTCTACGATGCGGATGTCGCGCAGCCCTTCTTCACCTGGTACCAGCATGGGTTTTTTATTTAAAATACTCAGTGCATCATCATCCATTTGTTTGGCCTGTTGGTAGGGAACATTGTAAGGATGGTTGATGGTACCCAACGGGCTTGTTCCATTCTGGCCATTGTACGCAGAATAGGGTTGTATTTTTATTTCCCCTTTTTCGCAGGTGATGTTGTTGAAGTTGATGTTCTCCCCAAAACTGGTTTTTATCTCAGCCAGTACACCACCGGGAAATTCCAAAGTGGCAATGGTTGTTTCATCCAGCCCGTTTTTATAGATCTCTGGTCTGGTGGTGGAGGTTTGTGCCTGTACAATGGCAACCGGTTCCATATTGGCGCCCAGTCTTGCTCCCTGTATGGCGTAAACGCCCATATCGTACAACACACCACCGCCCATTTCTTTTTTCTGTTTCCAGTGATCGGTGCGGTTATCGCGATAACCTGCGGCACAATTTATTTTCGTTACGCGGCCCAGTTTTTTCTCTTTTATAATACCGCGCCATTCCTGGGTATTGGGTTCGTGGTGCAGGCGGTAGCCAATGGCCAGTGATTTTTTGTTTGAGCGGCAGGCTGCTATCATGGCTTTGCATTCTGCTTCTGTTAGTGCCATGGGTTTTTCGCACCATACTTCCTTGCCTGCATTGGCTGCCCTGATCACATATTCCTTATGCATGGAAGGCGGCAGCACCACGTAGATCACATCTATATCAGGATTGTTGGCAATGGAGTCGAAGTTTTGATAGTTGTAAATATTCTTATCAGGAATATTGTACTTCTGTTTCCAGGCTTCGGCTTTAGCTGGCGTGCCGGTAACAATACCAGCCAGGTAACAATGTTTGGTTTGCTGTAAAGCAGGCGCCAACAGGTCGGTACTGTAATAACCCAGGCCTACCAGGGCGATGCCTAGTTTGTCTTTAAATCGGGGAGGGGAGGCGAAGATCGATTTGGGAGAAAGCAGCAGGATACCACTGCCGGTTGCAATCGTTTTAATTACACGCCTGCGTGAAATAGTGTTCATGTAACAGGATTTTACAGGTTTAAGATAATGGCGCACCACTGTGGGTGGTGTTGGTACTGAAGATAAGACAATTTTAAGATACCTTTGTGGACTTAAACATTTATTATATGTTCGGAGATCTATTTGGCAAATTGCAGGAAGCACAACAGAAAATGCAGGAAGGCAAGCAAAAGCTTGGTGCTGTAATCATTGATGGGGACGCCGGTAATGGACTGGTAAAGGTTTCTGTGACCGGGAACCGGGAAGTAAAGACCATTTCGATAGATAACCAGTTAATGACGCCCGACAGGAAAGAGGAGCTGGAAGACCTGCTCATCACCGCCCTGAACCGGGCGCTTAAAAATGCCGAAGAGGCGTATGAAGATGAAATGAAAGGCCTGGCCGGCGGTATGTTAGGTGGGCTGGGATTATAAAAAAATGAAGGCTGTCTTTAAGGACGGCCTTTTTTGTCTTCGCTGTACAGATCGGGCATTTCCAGTTTGTATCGTACCGCCAGAAAACGTATCATAAATACCACCAGCATAACAGTAACGTCTAACCATTCTTTGGGGAAATGGGTTTGAAACAATATAAAATAAATAATACCACCCAGTATGCAGGCGGTTGCATATATTTCCCGCCTAAAGATCAGGGGAATATTGTTTAATAAAATATCCCTGATAACCCCGCCAAAGCAACCGGTGACAGTACCCAGCACCACACAAATGCCGGGGTTTAAACCAAATTTTATTCCTTTCTGAATGCCCAGCACGGTAAAAAAGCCCAAACCAAGGGAGTCGAAAATGAACAGGGTCTGCTGAAAGTTTTTAATGATATGCCGGAACAGGATGGCGCATATTGCGCTCACCAGAATGATAAGCGGTGTTTCAATATCCCGCATCCATTTTACCGGCAGGTCGCCCAGCAATACATCTCTTAACGTACCACCCCCGATAGAGGTAATAAATGAAATGATCAGGATGCCAAAGATATCCAGCCGCTTCTGCATAGCGGCAAAAACACCCGAGATGGAAAAGGTGATGGTACCCAGGATATCGATCAGTTTAAGCAGGTCTTCTTTCATATTAAAAACTTGCCCTAAATATAAGTACAATCATAAAGCAAAATCCCGTCGCACCAGGGTGAGACGGGATTTTTACTGTTTATAGTTCCACTTAATTACTGATCAGGTCATAAAAGCTGACTTTGGAATCTGTTGTAAGTGCTGTAAGCGTGGACGTATTGGTACCCAGGTTATACCTGTACAATGAAGTATCATCCCAGATGCTGAGAAATTCATTGGTTTTTGGCATAAACAGCAGGTCATAAATGGGTTCCTCTTCATTCAGGGTGGTTAACACGGTTTCCGCTCCGGTGGCAGCATTCAGTTTTACAATTTGTGAATTGTTGGTAGCGCCACTGAACTCCTTGAAACCATACAGGTTTGAATTATTATCTACCGTTAAACCCAGATAATTGGGGTTGCCTGTGGCAGCTATTATTACAGAAGATGTATCCCTGGTAGTAAGATTGTATTTCTGCAAAATAGTTCCTGAGGTACCTACAATCTCATTGGTGGCCGGGATATACGTAAACCCAATGAGGCTTTTCTTGAAGGTAGCCATAGGCGTGGTGTTCCCGGTTGCAATATCGATCTTTGTAATTTCCCAGGTAGCATCCAGTCCATTTCTGCGGTTACCAACGGTATACAGATTACCTGCTTTGTCAAGCTTCAATCCTTCATATTCCTGGTTGGCTCCGAGCGGAAGGGGAAGGATGGCTGTTTGTTTAGTGGCGACATTTATCTTCACTAATTTATATCCATTCCAGTCAATGCCTGCAACTTCGTTAGTAGCAGGTAAATAAATAAGGCTGCCCATGTTAAAGCTATTGGGCTGCTCTGTAAGGTTTAACAGGGTTGTTATAGCTGCAGTAGCGGGGTCAATGGCTACTAACTCGTTGGTATAATTATTGGGTGAAACCTCGGTTTCCCTGATGCTGTACATAGTCAATGCCTTATCGGTGTCTGCAGGAGAGTCGGAATCTTTTTTACAGGCTGCCAGTAATGACAACGCTGACAAAAGAATTACCATTGGTCTTTTGAATCCTGGGGCCATCTTGTTTGTTTTCATGCTACGGTATTGAGTTTTTGAATTTGTCGCGCGCTAACGCAAATAATTACACTGATATTGCAAATAATGATAAGTTGGTGCGGGGTGTTTTTTCTCACCTTTTTATGGTGTTTTTCACAGAAGACAGGTTGCCGCGTTTTCATGGACAAAATTAAATTGTGACGCACTAACGCAAACGGATAGGTCTTATTGCAATCCGTGATAATTGAGTGAATGTTTATTTTCTACTTTACTGGTGGTGTTTTTCCTCGTAAGTTTCATGCAGGGTGCATTTTCTTTTTTAGCTGGTATAAATGAAGTGTTGAATTGCCGGGTTGGGCTATTAATTCGTCCAGTTTGACTCAAAGTCATTGGAACAGGGGTAGGGGCCGGTGTACTTTTACGGGGTAATTGAAAATGAAACTCTAAAAATTTAGCAATGAAAAAAATTACAGGCACACTGAGCAATGGGCTGTTAACAGCTGTATTTATTTTGCAGGGTTTAGTTGGGAATGCACAAAATAGTACAAGTAATACAGACAAATCCGCCAGTTCTCCAACATCGCATGAGGCCATCCGTCCCTTTAAAATAAATGTTCCCGAAGCCCGGCTTACCGATCTTCGCAAGCGTATACAGGCAACTCAATGGCCAGAAAAGGAATTAGTTGCAGATGCCACACAGGGAGTGCAGCTGGCAACCATGAAACAACTGGCCAGTTATTGGGCCACGTATGACTGGCGCAAAACCGAGAAGAAGCTGAACGCGTTTCCACAGTTTGTAACAAACATCGATGGCGTTGACATACAATTTATACATGTTCGTTCAAAAAATAAAAATGCGCTGCCGGTTATCATAACGCATGGCTGGCCCGGTTCTATTATCGAACAATTGAAAGTTATAGGTCCCCTTACTGATCCAACCGCTTATGGGGGCAAAGCAGAAGACGCTTTTGACGTTGTAATACCTTCATTACCAGGACATGGATTTTCAGGCAAACCAACTGAGCCTGGCTGGGACCCGGTTCGTATTGCCAAGGCCTGGATCACGCTGATGAAACGGCTTGGTTATACTAAATATGTGGCCCAGGGCGGCGATTGGGGGGATGCGGTAACAGAACAAATGGCGGTAATAGCACCACCGGAGCTGATTGGCATTCATACCAATATGGCGGCTACCGTGCCTGCTGAAATTAATAAGGCCCTGCAGGCTGGCGGACCAATGCCTGAAGGGTTGTCGGCCGATGAACAACATGCCTATAAACAACTGGATTTCTTTTACAAGAATGGACTTAGTTATGCCCTGGAAATGGCACACCGCCCACAAACATTATATGGTATTTCCGATTCACCCATTGGCCTGGCAGCCTGGATCCTCGATCATGATGCAGCCAGTCTGGCGCTTATCTCCCGCGTATTTAATGGGGAGTCTGCCGGTCTTACCAAAGAAGACATTGTTGAGAACATTACGCTGTACTGGTTAACAAATACAGGGATCTCTTCGGCTCGTCTCTACTGGGAAAACAAACTGCCTTTCTTCGATGTGAAAAATATCAAGATCCCGGTAGCTGTAAGCGCATTCCCCGATGAACTGTACCAGGTACCACGCAGTTGGGCTGAAAAAGCTTTTCCTAATTTGCTCCATTATAATAAACTCGATGTAGGTGGTCACTTTGCAGCCTGGGAACAACCCAAATTGTTTTCAGAAGAATTGCGGGCTTCCTTTGCATCGCTGAGAAAATAAGAAAATAAATAAAATAATTGGATAGAGATTGGAACAGCCAGGTAGCAATAGTTACCTGGCTGTTTTAGTCACTGGTTGCCGGTTTCCGGTTTCCGGGAAGACAAAATACAATCAGCTGTCTGCAATAAGGACCCGGTGACCGGTAACTGGTAACCGGTAACGAATTCACGCCTGCCGCACCAATTTTTTGAGCGCCAATAGAAGATAAATTTGTCTTTTATTGTTTTGTGATTATCTTTGTGGGGTCAAACAATGCCAGTGATATGTTCTCTAAAACTTGTGAATATGCAATACGGGGTGTAATATTTATAGCGCAGAAAACTGCTGACGGTTCGCGCATAGGTATTAAGGAAGTAGCGGCTGGCATTGATTCGCCGGAACATTTTATTGCAAAGATCCTGCAGGAGTTAAGCCGGAAGGGGATCATACAATCACAAAAAGGGCCTACCGGTGGTTTTTATCTCGATGCGCAATCCCGCAAACACACGCTTGCCGATATAGTTCATGTCATCGATGGCGATCAGATCTTTACTGGTTGTGGCCTGGGGCTGAAACAATGCTCAGAAACAAAGCCATGTCCCCTGCACAATGAGTTCAAAAAGATCCGTGATGCCATCTCAAAATTGCTGCGCTCTACCCATTTGGGTGAATTCAGTGAGCAGCTGGAGCATAAATTGGTATTCCTTAAGCGTTGATATTTTTTTGCTCCAATAGAAGATAAAAAGGTATTTAATTATTCTATATGAAGGCGTTTTTTTCCATTCATTCAAGCGCGGGGCTGCTCGCCTGTCTGCTGCTACTCTTTATTGTAATGCTGGGCGCGAGTTTAATACTGGCCATCAGAGTAAAGCAGCTGCTGGCTGCAAGCCGTAAAAGCAGGCAGGATGGACATTGTAAGCCACTGCGTGCGTATCTGCAACAATTTGACCGTAGTCAGTTGACACAGTTATTGTCTTTTCGTAAAAACAATCAAAAGGCAGCGCTGCTGGCAGCGCTGTTGTTGAGCCAGGCTTTATTGCAACCGCTAAACGGTTTGGCCCAACCAACTGCAAAGAGCGTCCATTCCATGTGGAGTGAAACAGGTGTGTTGATCACCCTGGTGTTGATTGCCATTCCCGTATGTGTGGGGGTATTGATCCTTGCAGCAAGGGTATTACGGGTTATCAGGCAGCAACGGTATAAACTGGTGCGGGATGAAGCCGAGCAGCTGGTTGAACAGCTGGCAGCGGCGGATGAGGATATTGTTACCTCCCTGGTTAAACGCAAACAGGCATTGGAATACCAGTTGACCAATTATGAACTGGCAGGCAGGGAGCAGGCTGATGATGAAAAAGGTTTATTGGGCAATGTGCAAAACAACGACAGCCTGCCTTTTGTTCCGCTCAAAAAGAAAGCCGTGCAACGTCCACCGGTATCGGGGGAGTTAAGTAAACTGGTACTTTGGTTTTTAGGATGCGCCAGCTTTTGGCTGGTGTTTGGCACCAGTGTGGGCGAGTATATCGGCGTCAAGTTCATGGCGCCCGATGCCGATCATGTAAGCTGGTTGAGCTTTGGCCGGTTACGGCCTGTACATACCAATGTAGTGTTCTGGGGTTGGGCTTCCATGGCCATGCTGGGCCTGGCTTATTATGTAGTGCCACGCGTGGGTAATAATACAATCGCGAGTATCCGCAAGGGTTGGTGGTCGCTTATTCTTATCAATGCAGCGTTGGTGTTGGGCACGCTCACTTTAATGGCAGGCATCAATAACGCAGGTGGGGAGTACCGCGAATGGATCTGGCCGGTAATGGCGTTGTTTGCCCTGGGCTTGTTGATTTCGCTCGGCAATTTTTTACAAACCATTGCCAGAAGAACGACCAAAGAAATTTACATCTCCAACTGGTATATTGTTTCTGCACTCATCTTTACGGCCATTATTGTAACGGTTGGTTATTTACCGTTTTGGCAGGATGGCCTGGGTGAAACCATTGTGCAGGGTTATTATATGCACCAGGCAGTAGGTATGTGGTTCATGTTATTTACACTGGGGCTCGTATATTATTTTCTGCCCCAGCAGCTGAACCGGCCCATTTACTCTTACAGTTTGGGGATCCTGGCGTTTTGGGCGCAAATTGTGTTCTATACATTGATCGGTACGCACCACTTTGTATTCAGTTCCATTCCCTGGTGGTTGCAAACCGTGGCCATTGTAGGAAGCGCCGGTATGATCATTCCCGTGGTGGCTGGTACTACCAACTTTCTGATGACCTTCAGCGCCAGCCGGCATAAGATCTCTTCCAGTTATACGCTGCCTTTCTTTCTGGTAGGTGTTATCTTTTATTTTACGGGCTCGCTGCAGGGTACAGCCGAAGCATTCCGGTCCACCAACCTGATCTGGCACTTCACCGATTTTACAGTAGCGCACTCGCACATCACCATGTATGGCATCATTTCTTTCTTACTGTGGGCTTGTATCTACGCCATTGTGCCCCGCCTTACCGGCAAAGAAGCGCCGCAAATAACAGTAGGTACCCATTTCTGGCTGGCCCTGGCAGGCCTGCTGGTATACACGGTACCGCTGATGTATGGGGCTACCTTAAAAGGGTTGATGTGGAAGGAAGGCAAACCATTTATCGATGGAGTGGTGTTTATGGCGCCATACTGGCTCTGGCGGGCAATAGGGGGCAGCCTCATGTGGCTCTCGCACCTGTTCTTTGCCTGGAACATGTATAAAATGCTTTCCGGTTCGGGTGTGCCTGATGTTAAGGACCTGGCCCTGGAACAACTGAAAACCCAACACAAAAACAACGAACAAAATATTCTTAGTGCTGAATAATTGATTATGGAACTATTTAACAATCACAAAAAACTGTTCAGGGCAGCGGCCGTACTCTTTGCCACGTTAACCGTATTCGTCGCTGTTCTACCGGCGCTGCACAATCAGGAGAACAATGCGCCCCTGCCGCAATCAGAACCTCTTTCTGCCAGTGCTGTTCGCGGCAAAGCTGTTTATATCGCCAACGGCTGTGTGGCCTGTCATACCCAGCAGGTGCGCAATGTGGATATGGATAAAGTATGGGGTACGCGGCCGGGTATTGCGGCCGATTATGCCCGAAACCATCGCATAGATACCTGGCGGAATACGGCTACGCTGATGGGTACGGAACGCACAGGGCCCGATCTTACCAATATCGGGTTGCGTCAACCCGCTATCGACTGGCACCTTACGCATTTGTATAATCCACGCATAGTAGTGCAACAATCCATTATGCCGGCCTATCCGTGGTTGTTTATAATAAAAGAAAACCCTGCCAAAGAAGATGTGGTGGTAAACGTACCTGCTGAAGCAAGAGATGAGGAGGGCGGAAAAATAGTAGCTTCCGCTGAGGCGCTTGACCTGGTTGCTTACCTGCAATCGCTGAAACAGGTGGCGTTGCCGGATGGCCGTGCCACCCCCGAATTCCTGTATAAAAAACAACAAGCGGTTACAACGGGAGGCAGCAAAACAATCGAGTTGGATGGAGCCGCCCTGTACACTGCCAATTGCCAGGGTTGTCACCAGCAGAATGGGGAAGGGTTAAAAGGCGCTTTCCCGGCACTAAAAGGCAGTTCAGTGGTATTGGACAACAATCCCGAACTGATGGTAGACATCATTATGAATGGCTATACGGGCCGCATGCAGGAAGGCTTCGGACCTATGCCACCGGTAGGTACCAATAACAACCTTACGCCCGAAGAAGTAGCTGCCATCATGAATCATGAAAAAACAAGCTGGGGCAACAACGCAAAAAAAGTAACGCCCGATCAGGTAAAGCTGCTTGTTGAAAAAGTACAATCACTAACAAAAGATAAAAAATGAAAGCTAGCTGGCTCCTGACAGTGGTTTTGTTGATGAAGTTACCGGTGTTGGCCTGTCCGGCCTGTAAACGCCAGCAGCCCCGCCTGCTGCAAGGCATAACACATGGTACCGGCCCCGAAAGCCGATGGGATTATGTAATTGTTTGTGTGGCCCTGGCCCTTACTGTACTGGCCCTTTATTATTCGGTAAAGTGGCTGATACGGCCAGGCGAACAGGCACCCGGTCATATTAAACAATTCATTTTAAACAACGAATGATATGAAAGAGAAAAGCTCCGTAACCATTTTTGTGGATGACGAATTAAAACCGGTAGCTGAATTGCAAACCCCTGTTCAGTTTGAACTGGATACCACCCGGTTAACCGATGGCCAGCATACGCTGCGCATCGTAAGCCGCGATCCATCGGGCAAAGAAGGCATCCGTATCATTCCTTTTGAAGTGCGGAACGGTCCGGCCATTGCCATCGAGGGCATAAAAGAGAATGCCGTAGTAGACGGCAAGGTGCCCATTATGGTAAATGCTTATGGTAAAGGCGATCAAAAAAATTTCCTGATCATTGGCAGTGAAACACCCCAAAGCATTCCCTTCTGGATCTTTTTGATCCTCATCGGTTTTGTTGCCTGGGCCGCTTACTACCTGATAACCTCAGCCGCTATACCACTTGATAAATAATATTTCTAACACTATAAATGTTGAATTATGATAATCGCGGAAATACTCGACGTAACAAAAATAGAACCCCGGTTAAAGCACCCTACAATTTTTCAATGCTTCGATGCCCTGGGCGCCGGTGAATCTTTTACCATCCTCAACGACCATGACCCCAAACCCCTGTATTACCAGTTGCTGGGTGAACGAGGCAATACCTTTACCTGGGATTACCTGGAGCAGGGACCCGACTGGTGGCGCGTAGCACTGGCCAAACCAGCGCCCGCTGAGAAAGGGATTACCGTAGGGCAAATTGTTGCCAAAGACATTCGCAAAGCGGAAGTGTTTAAAAAACTGGGCATCGACTTTTGCTGCGGCGGTAAAAAAACAGTGAAACAGGCATGTGAAGAAGTGGGTATTACCCCGGAACAACTGGACACTGCTTTAGAAAACTTTGACACCACCACGCGTAACAAAGCCGAACATGATTTCAATACCTGGGACCTCGATTTTCTGGCCGACTACATTGTAAACATTCACCACAAATATGTTCGAGAGAACGCCAAAATGATCGAAGAACTGGCCCTGAAAGTGGCGAACAGACATGGCGATCACCATCCGGAACTGGTACACCTCGCATTAGGCGTACAGCAATGCCTGGCAGATCTGTTATCGCACCTGGAAAAAGAAGAAATAGTATTGTTCCCTTATGTGAAAGACCTGGTGACTAAAAAGAAACAGGGCGTGCAATTCAGGAGCGCGTTTTCTGTGGCTTCACCGGTGCAGGCCATGGAAGCTGAACATGAACACACCGGTGAAGAATTGAATGCATTTCGCGAACTCACCAATGATTATACACTTCCGGCCAATGCCTGCAACTCTTATTCCTTTTTATTCAGCAAACTGCAGGAGTTTGAGGCTGATCTGTTAAGGCACATTCACCTGGAAAATAATATCCTGTTCCCCAAAGCACTTGGGCTGGAACGGGAACTGGCTGCATAAGTAAAACAATTTTTTATGGTTATTAACAGCACTACTAAAATAGCAGCGATCATAAAAGCCAATAAAGCAGGTATTGACGTAATCGCTTCCCTGGCAAAACCATTGGAAAAACTGCGCAACCCCGTGTTGCGCAGTTTAATGGCGGGGCGGGTTAGCATTGCCGAAGCGGCAAAAATGGGCGGCTGCCCGGTGGAAGATTTCAAAAAAGCGCTGGCACCGTTAGGTTTTAGTTGGGTCACATCAGAAGAAGAGGGTACAAATGAGTCGGGCGGGGAACCAATCCCTGCCTGGTTCAACACCCTTGCTGACACGCAAAAAGAAACGATCGATGTGCGGCCCATCATCAGTAATGGTAAAGATCCTTTAAAAGAGATCATGCAACAGTATAAATCGTTAAAGGAAGGGAATGCGCTGTGTGTTGTCAATTCGTTCATTCCTTTTCCGCTGATCGATCTGCTGCAGAAAAATGGTGCTTCCTGTTTTACAGAAACAGTTCAGGCAGATCATTATCGCACCTGGTTCCTGAAAGGGAAAAATAATAAAGCGAAAGAAGAAACAGCTTCACCCGTGGTGCATGGCACCCAGGTAGATTTTACCAATGCCTGCAACCAGTTTGGTTCAGAACGTTTACATACCATTGATGTACGGCCTTATGAAATGCCGGTGCCTATGCAAATGATCCTGGAGGCATTGGGCAAACTGCCCACCGGTTATGCGCTGCTGGTTTATCACAAAAGAATACCGGTGTATTTGCTGGAAGAATTGGGCGATAAAGCCTATAACATTCTTGTGTATACGGCCGGTGACACCGATGTCCGGTTGTTGATCTATCAATCTTAACCTTTATGTCAGATCTAAATATTGGTAAAGCGCCCCCGCCGAAAGCAGTAATTCCTTTTTACGCCACGGGGGCGCTTTTTTTCGTGGTGCTTTGTTTGTTGCTTTTTTTATCGGCCGGTGATTTAACGGGACATTATTTTAGTCCGCACTTGCTGGCCGTAGTGCACACGGCTGTATTAGGATGGGGCACCATGATCATTTTCGGCGCCGGCTACCAGTTGATGCCGGTTATATGCGAACGCGATATCTACAGTCCATTGCTGGCGGTTATTTCGTTTTATGCGCTTACTGCCGGCGCTGTTTTACTGGTGATCAGTTTCTGGTTCTTTTGGGTTGGCTGGCCCATGATAACGGGTGGTGCACTGGTTGTAACCGCTGCCGTCCTGTATGCGGTGAATGTATACCATACGTCTGGTCAGTGCAACAGGCAGGCGGCTAAGTTTATTGTGAGCTCAGCAGCCTGGTTGATGTTTACGGTGGTGGTTGGCTTGTTACTGGCCATCAACCTGCGCTTTCCGTTCATCCCCATGAACCACATCGATGTATTAAAGCTGCATGCCCATGCGGGGCTGGCAGGTTGGTTTCTGCAACTGATCACTGGCGTTAGTGCCCGGCTGGTGCCCATGTTCCTGCTGGGTAAATCGGCAAAAGAGCCATTGATGAAATATGCGTTTTATTGTCAAAACGGAGGACTGGTGCTTTTTCTCGCCGATGCCTATTTCAACGGCATTTCAACCCGGGGATTGTTTTATGAATTGATCATAGCCGTGGGCGCAGTAGCCTGGGTATTGTACCTGGCAGATGTATATAAGAACAGGGTTCGCAAAAAAACAGACTGGCAAATGAAACAGACCGGCCTGTCCTTTGTTTGTTTGCTGGGCGCTTTTGTTGTATTGCCGCTCTTGTATGGCAGCAACGATAAACGCTGGGCAATAGTAATGGGCACGTTGTTGTTTATGGGTTGGATGACAGGGATCATTCTCGGAAAAACATTTAAAACCCTTCCCTTTATTGTATGGAACAATAAGTTCAGACAACTGAATGGAAAAGTGAAAGTACCCATGCCCAAACATTTGTATAAGGAACAGCTGGTGCAATATCAATTCTGGTGTTTTTTAATTGCCTTGCTGTTGCTGATTGCCGGTATTTCACTGGCCTGTGTGGTACTTATCAGAATTGCGCTGGTAGCCTGGATAATAACGGCCTGTTTGTATGTATATAATGTAGGCGTGATCCTGTTTTATAAAATTGATACCAATGGAAGTAGTAACTGATACTATATATAACAAGGAAAAGTTGCAGGCGCTGGAGCTGTTGTATTCGGTGATGGACCCTGAGCTTTTTGTAAATATTATGGACCTGGGGCTCATCTATGACCTTATCTTTACACCGCAAACAATTGAGGTTATAATGACCCTGTCTACCCCGCATTGTCCCATGGGCGAAGCTATTGTGGAAGGCGTTAAAAATGTACTGGCGCAGCAATTCACCGATCATGTTGTTGAGGTGAACCTGGTGTGGGAGCCCAAATGGAATTTCGAATTGATCTCCTCCGAGGGGCGCCGGCAGTTAGGAATATGATGGAAAGAGAAAAAAATATCACTTTATTTATCGAGTACAATGGAAACAGGCAAACCGTTGAAACGTTTGCTGGTGAGTACCGGAACCTGATGGTACTGATAAAAGATCAAATGTGGGTGGAAGGAATAGGGGAGTGCGGCGGCATGGCCCGCTGCGGCACCTGTATGGTGGAACTGCTGAATGCCGGGGAGAACCTGGCGGTAACAGATACAAAAGAAGCAGCCGTGATCAGGCGATCTACCACCGCCCATTCTACCATCCGGCTGGCCTGCCAGATCCTGGTTGATGAAACTATAAGCGGGTTACAAATAAAAGTACTTGAGCCATAGGTTATTGCAGTGTTTTATCCTGGGAAAACGATATAAAATCCTATGAAAACATGTCATTTTCCTGGGAAAACAGGGTGAAATCCTGGGAAAACGTATCATTTTCCTGGGAAAATAAGGTGAAATCCCAGGAAAATATACCTTTTCCCTGGGAAAATAGGGTAAAATCCTAGGATACGGATCATTTTCATGGGGAAATAAAGTGTAATTCCGGGATCATCATAACATAAAAAAAGCATCCCGATTGCTCAGGATGCCCTAATGTAACTAACGTACCATTTATCATCTACTTAGGATAGCCATCATTTTGACTCAGCTTCTTGTTCACATCCCGCTCGGTTTGCGGAATGGGCAACAGGAACCTGAAGTCAGGAACAGTATAGCCTAACTTAGCCATTACCTGTTTGTAACGACCCAAACGGATGAGGTCATACTTACGGTGTCCTTCTACAAACAGCTCACGGCCTCTGTCCTTCACCAGGCTGTCGATGAATGCATCCTGTGTTGGCGTATTGATCATGTCCAGTTGAAACGCGGCGTCCTTTAATCCGGCTCTTGCTCTTACTGCATTCACCCCATCGAATTTTTTAGGATCAGCGGCATTAATGTTATTTAGTGCTTCGGATTGCATCAGCAGCACATCGGCATAACGCAGTACGATCCAGTTTACATTGGAATTATTGCTACCTTTTACATAACCGGGATCGCGGTATTTGTAAATGAACGGCGGCAGGTTTTTGGCAGTATCTGCTTTGTCGGCCATGTTCCAGTTTTTGCGGATGCTGTCTTCTGCCTGATAGCCGGTTTTGAAGTAAGTGGTATCAGCCGTGAAGGGGCCGGCACCACCCAGCTGAGCGGGGTAGAACATGCGTAAAATGATATTGGAGTTGGCGCCATTATTGCCCGGGCCAAACTGAATAGAAAAGATATGCTCAGGGCCATTCTTCTTGGCATTGTCAAACACATCAGCGTAGTTGTCTACCAGCTTGTATACGTTTGAGTTGATCACTGAGTTGAGTTCAGCCAGTGCATTCTGATTATCCTGCGCATCTGCGTAAGTGGTACTGGCCCTTTGCAGATACACTTTGGCCAACAGCGAAGAAGCGGCGCCTTTTGATACCATGCCTTTACTGGCGGCAGCGATCTTATTCTCCGGCGGACAAACCTTTTCTGCAAACTTCAGGTCATCAATAATGGTGTTATAAATTTCAGCAGCCGATGTTCTGATTGGATACAACAGCGTGTCTGATGCGGTTGTGACAGGACGTAACACCAGGGGCACATCGCCAAAATTCCTCACCAGGTCAAAATAAGCCATGGCTCGCAGGAACCGGGCATTGCCCAGGATGTTGTTGCGGGCGGTGGTATCCATGGTAATGTTAGGTACATTTTCCAACAGGTCATTTGCCCGGCTGATGGCCTGGTAGGACGTTTTCCACCAGTTACTGATCTCTACGTTGGCCGGTGTCCAGGTAAACCGGTTCAGCTCCAGGCGTTCTGAGGTGGACGTGCCCACCAGATTATCGGCCGGCAATTCCCCAATAAGCCAGGCTGTACGCTGATAGGAGGTTTGTTGCTGAAATACATTGAATACGCCATTGAGTGCAGTTTGGGCATCAGTAGCATTTAAATAGTAATTTTTAGGAATAAGAAAACTGTAAGGTTTTTCTTCCAGGTTCTTTTTACAGGAGGCGGCCATCAACATAAGACCGGCGCCTGCTATATAGAAAATACTTTTTTTCATAATTGTTCTTTTACTAGTAAGCAATACGATCGCGCATTAAAATCCGAGTTTCAGTCCTACTGTATAGGTTTTGATGTTCGGGTATGGGTTATAGTCAACGCTCAGCGAAGTGTAATTGCCCTGTGAGTTGGGGTAGGAATTCACTTCGGGATCGTAGCCTGAATAGTCGGTAATGGTGAACAGGTTCTGGGCAGTAGCGTATACGCTGGCTGTTTTGAACACGGTGCTCAGTTTTGGCAATGGCAGGTCGTAAGTAAGCGTAATGGTCTTGAAGCGCAGGTAGCTGCCATTCTCGATCATATCGCTGGTTACACCCAGGTTACGGCGAAGGGTATTGCCTGCACTGGGCAACGTGTTACTGGTGCCTTCACCGCGCCAGGTATCAGTATATACATAAGCGAACTTATTGGCATATGCGTTGCCTGCTTCCATTTCGATCTTGTTCTCATTAAGAATGTCAACACCCTGTACGCCCTGGATCAACACATACAGGTTGAACCGGTTAACGGTAAGGTTGCTGGTAAATCCATATGTGAATTTGGGAAGTGCGTGACCAATGATGGTTCTGTCGTTGGTTGCATCCAGGTCGTTATCGCCATTGAGGTCTTTATAAATTGGGTCGCCTGGTTTTACCTTTTGTTTGGTTCCGCTTTTGGTGATCTGGTCGGTACTTTGCCAGATACCATCGAATACATAACCATAGAATTCGCCGATTGGTTTTCCTACCTGTAAAATAGAAGAGGTTTTACCACCGGGGAACAGATTCGAGCTCACGTTACCGGTAAACTGGGATGTATAAGGCCCCAGGTCGAGTACCTTGTTACGGTTAGCTGAGATGTTGAAAGCAGTACTCCATTTAATACTCTTCTTATCAATATTAATGGTGTTGATCGCCAGCTCGATCCCCTGGTTCTGCACGCTGCCCAGGTTTTGGGTCATGGCATTAAAACCGGAAGTGGCAGGCAGCAGTACATCATACAGCAGCTTGGTAGTTTTCTTTCTGTAATAATCGGCCGACAATTGCACCCGGCTATCCAGTACCGACAGATCGAAGCCGAGGTCCAGTGCACTGGTTGATTCCCATCTCAGGTTAGGATTGTACAGGTTACTGGGCGAGAAACCATTTACCCGGGCCTGGCCCAGCCAATACGTGTTGGGCTGGTATTGTTTCAACGACAGGTAAGAAGGGATCTCCTGGTTACCGGTAGCTCCATAACTGGCGCGGAATTTCAGGTCGCTGATGGCGTTAACATCTTTCAGGAAGTTCTCTTCTTTTACACGCCAGGCGAAAGCGCCCGAAGGAAAATAACCCCATTTGTTGTTCACGCCAAAACGCGAAGAGCCGTCGGCCCGGAACGTGAAAGTGAAGAGATATCTGTCTAACAACCGGTAATTTAACCGGCCCAGGAACGAAGCCAGCGTATTCAGCGTGGTATTGGAGCCGTCGTTGGCGCCGCCGATTGAAAGGTTATCGGTACCCAGCATATTGGTAGACAAACCTGTTACCGTAGAAGTTACAGATGCATTCTTGAATTCCTGGTAGGTAAAACCACCCAGTAGGTTAATTGAATGGATCTTGTTGAACGTTTTATCGTACGTGATGGTGTTTTCGTTCAGCCAGTTGTAGTTGTTATTGGTCACTACCTGCGCATAACCCCCGCCGCTCAGGGCGCCCAGATAGGTAGTGCTGGGACGGAACACGTCATTGCGGTAATTGCGGTACTCGCCACCAAAACTGGTGCGCAGTTTCAAACCCTTAGCCAGTTCATATTCAGCAAAGAAATTACCAAACAAGCGGATGTTCTTGGCTTTATCGCTGTTGAGGGTAGCGGCTGCAACCGGATTACCAGCTATAATGGAATAATCTTTAGGGTCGTTTTGATAAGTGAAAGCGCCGGTGCTGTCGTAAACAGGGATACCGGGGTTGAAGAGCAGGGCATCGAGCAGGGTACCACCGGTACTGCCACCTGTGGTATTTACATTTGCCCTTAACTGATTGTCGTAAGAGATCTGGGTATTCAGACCGATCTTGATCTTCTCACTTACTTTTGAATCGAGGTTGAACCGAACGTTACCCCGTTTATAGTTGGAGTTGATGATGATACCATCCTGCGTGAAATAGTTCATGCTGAGGTAGTAGCGGGAATCGGTATTGCCGCCGCTAAAGCCCAGGTTGAAATTTGACATTTGTGCGCTGCGGAACAGTTCATCCTGCCAGTCGGTGCCTTTGCCCAGCTTTGCAACCTGTGCATCGCTGAAAGGTCTTTTGCTACTTGTTGGGTTTAAATTAGCGTACGTCTCGTTCATGAATTCGGCGTACTGTTTAGCATCCATCATATCCAACTTTTTGGCTACCTGCTGAACACCGCTATACGCATCAAACGTAAGTGATTTTCTACCGGCAGTGCCACGGCGGGTGGTGATCATTACCACGCCATTGGCGCCCCTGCTGCCGTAAATGGCTGTGGCGGAGGCGTCCTTCAATACGTCAACAGAAACGATGTCGTTAGGATTTAAAGCCGCAATGTCAGCGCCGGCATATCCATCCACCACATACAGCGGGTCGCTGCTCGATGAAATGGAGTTGGTACCGCGGATGCGCACTGTGAAGGAAGAACCTGGCTGCGCATTGGTTTGGGTTACCTGAACCCCGGCTACACGGCCCTGCATTAACTGGCCGGTACCAAATACAGGTGTTTTGTCAACACTCGACAGGGCCACCGACCCTACTGAACCGGTAAGGTCTTTTTTGCGGGCGGTGCCATAACCAACAACCACAACATCGCCGAGCTGGGTAACCTGTTCAGCCAATGAAACGGTCACTTCGCCATTGCTGTTGGTAACATCCACTTCCTGGGTGGTAAAACCCACGGCAGATACTACAATAATAGCTTGTTTGGTTTCCGGAATGGTAAGCGTAAAAACTCCTTTGGTGTCGGTAAAGGTGCCAATGTTGGTACCTTTTAATTGAACATTGATTCCCGGCATAGGTAAATTGGAAGCATTGAAAACCTTGCCGAAAATCCTTTTTTGTTGGGCAGCTGACTCATAGGGTAAACAGAGCCACAAAATGAACAGCAGCAGGCAGAATTTCCGAATCGTCGCAATCATTTGTTAAGATTAAGGTGAGGAAACAAAGCGGTGAAATTCAATCAAAAAGGACGAATTGCTAAGAAATTCTGCGGAAACGTTTCCGTAGTTACAATTGGACAATTAACGACATTCTATGCTAAAAATTAGTATGCTATATCGTTTTTAATGGTAAACTATTAGCTATTTCGACCAATACCAAATTATTTTGAAGCATTAGGAAAAAATGGAATGCCTTATATTTGTAAGGTTAAGTGCTAATCAACCTGCTACATAGAGCCTTCCAATGAATTGTTACCGGAATAATGCTGCAATAAAACCAAATAGTACAGAAACTGCCCGTGCCACCTGAATTGTCAAATAGCGAAAAAGGACTGTTATTGCAGATCATCAATGGAGATGCAGATGCTTTTGCGGAAGTATATGAATTGTACAAAGACCGGATCTTCGCCTTTGCTTTTACCCTTACCAAATCAAAAGAAATAGCCGAAGAGGCCACCCAGGAAGTTTTTGTAAAACTATGGGAACGCAGGAACCAGATAGATGCCAATTACCCGCTCACTCCTTACATAAAGAAGATCACCTACAACTATATCATTAGCTTTTTCAGAAAAGTAAAGCTCGACCGGCAGCTGCAGCAAAACCTGTATAGCAATATGGAGGCGCTGCGCAATACCAATGAAGACGAGCTGTTGCAAAAAGAGCTGAACAAATTATACCAGCAGGCCATTGAACAGTTACCCCAGCAAAAACGCACGGCATATATGCTGAGCCGGGAACAGCATTTAAGCTATGAAGAAATTGCTTTGCAAATGGGCATTAGCAAAAATACCGTGCGCAACCACATGACCGAAGCCATTCAGTTCATCAGGAATTACATCACTAATCATACCGACCTGGCGTGTCTTATTCTTGCTTTTTGTTTGCATAAACAAGGTTCTTAGGTTATTAAGTTAATAGGTTATTGAGTTATTAGGTTCCTGAGTTTTCAAACTAAATAACCAACGAACCCAATAACTGCCCCTTTCCTACGGATTTTTTTTTAAGCGAGGTAGTACTCTCTATTCGCTCGCGCGTATCTATACCACGGGCCGCACATTTAATATAAATATAATGGCACTTAGTAAGGAACAATTAGAAGCGCTTTATCATAAATACGTACAAAACCAGTGTACGCAACAGGAGCTGGATGCATTGATCAATGAGTTGGGTTTTGAGGGGCAGGCGATGCAGGAAGAAACGATCACGCAATTATTCAATGCTACCTGGGATGGTCTCGATGTATTTCCCGATAAATATGAACTGCCTCCCTTGTCGCTCCCGCAAACACCCGTTGTTAAGCTGTATACTGTGAAGAAAAGATGGATGCGGATTGCAGCCGCCGCTTCTGTTTTGGTTGTTTTGGGTGTGGCTGCCTACTGGATAATCCGTACCCGGGAAACTAAAACCGGCACAACAACAATTGCAGTAACTAAAGATATTTTACCAGGCGGTAACAAGGCCATACTTATTCTGGCCGACAATTCGACCATCGTTCTTGACAGCGCCGCAAACGGAAAACTGGCGCAACAGGGGATAGCAATCGTAACAAAATCGAACAATGGTCAGCTCGCTTATTCCCTCCCGGCAAAACGGGGGGGAGGCGGCGAGCCTGTGTTTAACACCCTTCGCACGCCCCGGGGCGGTCAGTACCAGCTGGTATTACCCGATGGGTCAAAGGTGTGGTTAAACGCCGCTTCTGCTATTACTTATCCTACTTCATTTCCCGGAAAAGAAAGAAAGATCACCATTGATGGCGAAGCTTATCTGGAAGTGGCGCATAATGCCGCAAAACCTTTTAAAGTACAAGCCAACGGAACCGAAGTAGAAGTGCTGGGTACTCACTTTAATGTAGATGCCTATAAAGATGAAACGACTGAGAAGATTACTTTGATTGAGGGAAGTGTGAAAGTAGGCAGCCGGCCCTCCTACGCCAAGGCTTCGGCGGGCGAAGCAGAAGGAAGAGAAAAATCCGTAATTCTTAGACCAGGAGAACAGGCTATTGTTGTAGCGAACCCACTCACCACTGACCACTCACCACTCACCATAAACCATTCACCTGATTTAGATGAGGTCCTCGCCTGGAAAGATGGCTTATTCAATTTTAACAATGCCAGTATTGAATCGATCATGAAACAGGTGGAACGCTGGTACGATGTAGAGGTAGTGTATGAAGGACCGAAACCGGAAGGGCATTTCAGGGGAAAGATCCCGCGTAATGTAATGGCCAGTGATATGCTGAAGATCGTGGAAGCCAGCGGCGTTCATTTCAGAATTGAAAACAAGAAAATCATCATTATGAAATAAGTACTTCAGGAAAGCTCAAATAAAAAACCTGGTCGCGGGGAAGGCGATCCAGGTTTGGAATGAGTTAACCTGATATAACAAACAGCTCGCTAAAGACTGCTTTATCAATTAACCCAAAACTTTACAAAGTTATGTCAATTTTGCTTTGTAGTAGCGTCGCTTTGCCCGGGCGTTACGTAACAGACCATGGATCGGTCAACAAACTGCTAAAAATCATGAGAATCACAGCCATTCTGTTATTGGGCGCCTGCTTGCAGGTTGCCGCTAAAGGAAGGGCCCAGAACATTACGCTTTCTGAAAAGAATGCGCCCATCGAACAGGTACTGCAATTGATAGAGAAGCAGGCCAACGTTAATTTTTACTATAAGGTGGAGCTATTGCAAAAAGCGGGGCCGGTAACCATACATGTAAAAAATGGAACCCTGAAGCAGGTGTTGGATTTTTGTTTTAACAACCAGCCGTTTACGTACGAAGTGTTCGATAAGGTGGTAGTGATAAAACCAAAGATCATCCCGCCCCCCAATATAAATACCGTCTTGAACTCACTTCCTGCCTGGGGCATAAAAATATCCGGACGAATAATTGGTGAAGGGGGAGAACAACTGGTGGGTGCTTCCATCCGCATATTACAACGGGGCAAGCTTATCAGTTCCGGTGTCTCAGATGAAAAAGGAGAATTTAAACTGGGGGCGGAATTTGAAAATGGCGCCTATACACTGGAAGTATCTTACATAGGGTATGAAAAACTCATCAGGGAAATAAAGCTGCCGGAATTACAGATCACCGTTATTGTAATGAAGAAATCGCCCAGTGTGCTGGATGAAGTGCAGTACACGGCGTACAGCAGCACCAGCATGCGGTACAATACCGGTGATATCACTACTGTCAGTTCAAAAGAAATAGCACGTAACCCCGTGCCAAACGTACTGCAGGCATTGCAGGGACGGGTGGCCGGGATGTACGTAGCCCAACATACCGGTGTGCCAAACGGCGCGTTCCAGGTGCAGATCAGAAGCCTTAACACCTTGTCGGGCGGGGCTGCTAATTCACCGGCTGCTGTACCCAACCTGGCACAACCCTTATATATTATCGATGGGGTAGAGTATCCATCCAATGGTACGTTGCCCATGCTCAATTTTGGCCTGCCCCAGTTCAGGATGAATGGGAATGCCCTTAATTACCTGGACCCAACCCTGTTTGAATCGATCAGTGTTCTGAAGGGACCTGATGCTACAGCTATTTATGGTTCCCGGGGTGCTTTTGGCGTTATCATCATCACTACCAAAAAAGCAAAAGCCGGTAAATCTTCGGTGAACGTCAATGCATCTTACGGTTTTTCAGAACTGGGCAAGTATGTGGATATGATGAATACCCAGGAATACCTGGCTGTACGCCGCAACGCCATGGCAAACGATAACACCAGGCCCGGGCTCGCCGATTACGACCTGAATGGTACCTGGGATACAACCGTTTCCTACGACTGGAAAGATTTTTATCTGGGCGAACATGCGCCTACGAGCCGGTTGAATGCTACGTATCAGAGTGGAAATTCAAATACCAGTTTTTTGCTGGGCGCTAATTACAGTAAGATCTCGAATATTCAACGCAGCAAAGGATCTGTACGGGCAGGAGGCATGAACTTCAATGTAAACTCAGCTACCAACGACCGCAAATTCACCACGTCCCTTTCGGGCGCTTATACTACCAATGTAGATGATATGGTACCGGTTGATTTTGCCGGTGCACAGGGCCTTACCAACGCGCCCAATTCACCTTATCCTTTATTGCCCGATGGGAAACTAAACTGGGAAACCGGTTCCAATGCAGCCGCCATCCTGAATGCTTTATATAATAATGGTACCGATAACCTGGTGGCCAATCTCTCACTGGTATATACGCCCATAAAGGGATTGTCATTTACAGCTGCGGGTGGTTATAGTCTGTTAACGGCAAAAGAATTTGCCGGCAGGCCCAGATCTTATTACAACCCCGCCACATTTACCGCTGCACAAACCTGGAGCACGATCAATCAGTACCGCCTTCGCACCTTCAGTGCCGATCCGAGGGCTGAATATAACACGGTGATATTTGGTAAAGGCCGGTTGAACCTGATTGCGGGTGGTAGTATCCGGGATATCATGAACCAAAGAATACTGATAACCGGCACCGGTTTTGCTTCAGATGAGTTGCTGATGAACCCTACCAATGCCGTTGCGGCCAATATCTCCACTAGCTACAACGTTTCGCCACAACGATATATCGGGGGATTTGGAATCGTCAATTTCCGATGGGCCGATAAATATATACTCTCATTAAATGGCCGTCGCGATGGTTCCTCTGTATTTGGGAACAATAAACAATTTGGCAATTATGGATCTGTTGGCGGCGGCTGGATTGTTAGTGAAGAACCCTGGTTCAAGCCCTTACGCAACATCATCAGCTTTCTTAAATTCAAGGCCAGTTATGGCCTGGTTGGTGGAAGCGCTATTCCTCCCTATTTGTATATGAGTTCTTATCTGTTTGGCAGCCAGGCCTATAATAATGGGGTTTCGCTAACGCCGCTTAACCTGTCGAACCCATACCTGCATTGGGAAACCAATAAGAATACAGAAGTGGGGGTGAACCTGGATGTGCTGAAAGGGGTAGTGAATATCGAGGCCATCTATTACACCAACAAGGTAGGCGACCAACTCACCAATCAGACGTTGTCGGGTATTACGGGTTTCCCATCACTGCTTATTAATTCGCCCGCGAATATTCATAGCTATGGGGGTGAGTTTACAGTAAATACCAAAAATATCATCACCAAAAACTTCAGCTGGACCTCCCGCATCAATGCAACCCTGCCGCGTACAAAATTGGAAACGTATCCCGGTATCGAAAACCTGGTGACCAATGTGAACTATGTGATCGGTAAACCTATTACCGGTATCAAGCTGTTCAAATATGCAGGTGTTGACCCCACAACCGGTGTGTACAATTTTATCAATTCCGAAGGCGTGAAAGGCGACTATACCCCTTTCCTTAGCCCCAAACAATTGAATGCAAATACTGACAGAACTGAATTCGTTGACCTCGCACCAAAATACTACGGCGGTATACTGAACTCTTTTACGTATAAAAGTTTAAGTATGGATTTCCTGGTTACGGTAACCAACAGAATGGGACCTAATTACCTGGCATTCCAGTCGTATCCATTGGGTACCACCAATGTGAATTATCCTAAAGATATTGCCGACAGGCGGTGGATGAAAGAGGGCGATGTAACCGATGTGCCCAAGGCCAGTGCCGGTTTAGCCGCCTTGCTGAGCCAGGCTAACTTTATCAGCAGTACAGGTGCCTACAGCAGGGCTACCTATGCCCGGCTGCAAAACCTGAGCATCAGTTACCGGTTACCCGCCAAGCTGATCCAACGGGCACGCATGAGTGGATTATCGGTTTATGCAGCAGGTCAGAACCTGTATACCATTTCGAAGTACCACAACCTCGATCCGGAGAATATGCTGGGCGGCCGCACGCCTCCATTACGGGTATACACTATCGGTATCAATGTCAACTATTAAAAAGACTGAAACATGAAACAACCACTTCAATATATATCAATGCAATCGGGCAAATTTATTGCCGGTTGTTTACTTATACTCATTACTGCGTCGGGCTGTAGAAAATACCTCGAAGTGCCTTTGCCCATCGATAGAATAGCAGGGAACACGGTATTCGATAACGATTATTCAGCATCAGCTGCTTTAAACGGTGTTTATGGGGCTTTGTACGTAAACGGGATCTTCGATGGAGGCGGAAGCATTAATTATTATTCCGGCCTGTATGTAGATGAACTAAAGAACTTCTCGCCGTCAGTTAATTACCTGGCCCTGTATATGAATGGCGTAAGCAGTACCATCGGCAACGTGAGCGGCTTCTGGACCAGTATGTACAAACAAATGTATACAGTGAATGTGGCCATCGAAGGATTAACCCCCGATAACAAGGGGCTCACCTATCGTAACCAGTGGCTGGGAGAAGCTTACTTCCTGCGTGGCCTGCTGTATTTTTACCTTACCAATGCCTTTGGCGATGTGCCGTTGGTATTGGGGTCAGATTATCTTAAGAACAATGCCCTGGCCCGCAGCCCGCAGGCGGATGTATACAAACAGATCCTGTCGGATCTGCAACAGGCGCAAACATTGCTCCCCGTTGATTTTCGCGACGGAAACGGTGTGTCAACAAAAGACAGGGGCAGGCCCAACCAAGCTGCCGCTGCTGCCCTGTTGGCGCGGGTATACCTGTATTTGCAGGACTGGAAAAATGCAGCCACACAGGCAGGCGTCTCCATTGGTAACGCAGGTACGTACCAGTTAGTAAATCCTGCGCAGACTTTTTTAGTGAACAGCATAGAGAACATCTGGGGTATTGTACCCTTCCAAACCACCATTGCCCCTTACAAGGTTAAAGACAACGGAAGTTTCTTTCTTCCCAAAGGCAAAACGCCCATTGCCGCAAATGTGCCTGTAAGTTTGAGCGATTCGCTGGTAAGCAGTTTTGAACCCAATGACCTCCGGTTTACTACCTGGGTAGGCATTGATACTGTACCTGCTGCCGGCGCTACACCCATGGGGTTATATTATTATGCATCTAAGTACAAAGCTGGTGGAACATATACAACGGCGCAGGAAACCCTGGTTATGTTGCGCCTGGCAGAACAATACCTGATCAGGGCCGAAGCACGGGCACAGGACAACGATCTCTCCGGCGCCCTGGCCGACCTGAATGCGGTGCGCACCCGGGCCGGATTGCCCAATTCCACCGCAGTTACACAACCGGAAATATTAGGCGCCATTCAAAGAGAACGCCGGGTAGAATTGTTTACCGAAGGGTCCCATCGCTTTTTTGATTTGCGCCGCACCAAAAGTCTGGATGCTCTCATGACAAAAGTAAGCGTGCAAAAAGGCGGTGCCTGGGAACCCTTTAAACAATGGTGGCCCATACCCCTGACAGACGTACAAAACAATAAAAACCTTCTTCAAACGCCAGGCTATCAATAATACAAAAGTTGAAAGTTCAAAGTTTAAAGTTTAAAGTTTAAAGTTGAAAGTTCAGGCCTTTGAACTTTCAACTTTAAACTGCAATTGATTTAATTCTGATTTATAAAATATAATACATGTCAACACGTATTACAAAACGGGTATTGTTATTTATTGCCCTGTTTGTTGTTGCCGGTTTTTCTGCGTTCGCGCAAAAGACTACCAAAGCCGATACAACAAAGATCAAAAAAAGCGATTCCGTTGCTGCACTGGTAAAATTATTGCCAAAACCGGATGGACTGAAACCCTATAAGGATGTAGTGACAGCCGACGCCAAAACCGCCACCGGTTTTTTCAAAGTGCATAAAATAGATGACCGCCTGTTATTTGAATTGCCCGACTCCATTCTGGGCCGCGACCTGCTAACGGTAAACCGCATCGCCAAATCATCTTCTGAATTCAGGCATCCGCTGAGCAGGCTGGTGAGTTATTCGGGCGACTGGATCGGCGAAAGCGTGATCCGTTTTGAAAAAGGCGGCATGAACAAGATCATGCTGAAGGTGATCTCCTACAAAGAACGGTCAAGCGACAGCTCGGCAAACGGCCTGTCAAAAACACTGGAGACAAATAACATTCAGCCTATTTATGCCGCCTTTCCGGTAAAAGCGGTCAACAAGGACAAAGCTGCTACCGTTATCGATGTTACTGATTATTTACTCAGCGACAACCCGGTGTTTGGTTACCAGGTAGATCTGAAGTCATGGACAACATTAGGACCGGTACTGCCCGACAGAAGTTATATCGACAGCATCAGGGCATTCCCGATGAATGTCGAGATCCAATCAGTAAAAACCTATTCAGTACCCAAACCCGGCAGTACCGCCATGACACCCGCTACATTTGAGTTTAATAGCTCGATCGTATTACTGCCAAAAGAACCCATGAAGGGCCGTCCATACGATCCCCGTGTTGGTTTCTTTGGACTGTGGCCAACCGATTATGTAGACTTCGATGCCAATCCACAGGGAGTGAAAAAAATCAGCAATATCTGGCGCTGGCGTTTGGAGCCCAAACCGGAAGATGTAGAAAAATATAACCGCGGAGAATTGGTTGAACCGCAAAGACCAATCATCATTTATATAGATCCGTTGACACCGAAAAAATGGGTGCCCTACCTGATCCAGGGGGTGAACGACTGGCAGGCTGCTTTTGAAAAGGCTGGATTCAAAAATGCCATCATGGCCAAAGAAGCGCCTACCAAAGAAGAAGACAGTACCTGGAGCATCGATGATGCCCGCCATTCTGCATTGGTGTACAAACCTTCTGATTTTGCCAATGCCAGCGGTCCCAGTGTAAAGGACCCACGCAGCGGCGAGATCCTGGAAACACACATCAACTGGTATCACAACGTAATGGACATCCTGTACAAATGGTATTTCATTCAGGCCGGCGCCATTGATCCGCGCGCCAATAAACCACAGTTTGATGATTCCTTAATGGGGGAACTGATCCGTTTTGTATCATCGCACGAAGTAGGGCATACCCTGGGGTTACGGCATAACTGGGGCGCTTCCTCTACCGTGCCGGTTGAAAAACTGCGCGATAAAGCCTGGGTAGAAGCACATGGACATACCCCTTCCATTATGGATTATGCCCGCTTTAACTATGTAGCCCAACCGGAAGACCACATCAGCGAAAAAGGGATCTTTCCCCGTATTGGCGATTATGATAAATGGGCAATAGAGTGGGGGTATAAAATGATTCCCGGTAACAAAACAGCTGCAGAGGAAAAACCAATCCTGAACAAATGGATCATCGATAAATTAAAATCAGGTTCCCAATACTTTTTTGGGATTGAAGCTGTGCAGGGCGAGGCCACTACCCAACTGGATCCCCGCAACCAGAATGAAGACCTGGGCGATGATGCCATGCTGGCCAGTTCTTATGGTATCAAAAACCTGAAAAGGATTTTACCCAACCTCATAAAATGGACACAGGAGCCGGATGAGAACTATGCCCGGGCCGGAGAAATGTACACCGAACTGGTGAATCAGTACAACCGGTATATGGGACATGTGCTCATGAACATCGGCGGCGTGTTAACAACACCCAAAACGGTTGAACAACCCGGTGATGTATACGATTTTGTGCCGAAAGAAAAACAAAAACGGGCAATGGCGTTCCTGCAAAAAGAATTGTTCACTACACCGGAATGGCTGCGCGATACGCATTTGTACAGCATCAGTTCAACCAGTTTTGCCAGTGTGGAGAATGTGCAGAAAGGGATCCTGGTACAATTGCTCGATGCCAAATACATCAGCCGACTGGCCATACAGGAAGCAGAATCAGGCACCAAAGCATATACAGTACTGGAAATGTTGACCGATCTGCGGAAAGGTATTTTTTCAGAGTTGGCGCTGAACAAACCCATCGGCCTGAACCGGCGCAACCTGCAAAAAGTATACGTTATCAAGTTATTGACCCTGTTACCTCCCGATAAAGGAGCCCTTGCACCAGACAGCGATGCCAGTTCGGTGGTTAAGGCGCATGCGCGCGAACTGGCTGCTGAAATAAAACGGTCCCTGCCCAACTACCAGGATGTGATGTCAGTAGATCATTTAAAAGATCTGGCTGACCGGATTACGACAGCGCTGGATCCTAAGAAGTAGAAATAGTTTAATGGTTCTCAGTGACAATTAGTTTGTCTATACGGGGGATGTTTCTACATCCCCTTATTTATTTAAGATTATTTTATTTTTGACCGATTGGTATAAAATAATATTTTTGTAGGGTAAATAGTAAATATGCCGGGACGAAACCGTTTGTTTGATGAAGAAAAAGCACTGGCGCAGGCTGCAGAAGTCTTTTGGATAAAAGGCTATGAAGCTGCTTCTACCGAAGACCTGCTGGCTGCAATGGATATGAATAAAGGCAGTTTGTACAACGCTTTCGGTAACAAACGGGAATTATTTGTAAAGGTATTCGACTGGTTTGCCCAGCGCTTTATCCGCAATATGAAGGAAGTATTTGCAAAACACGCCAATACTATTGATGCCATCCGTGAAATATTTCTGCATGTGGCTTATGCCGATGATCCTATGGAACATACAAAAGGTTGTTTTTATGTAAACATCCTGGGCGAAACAACCGGTATGGACCCCGACCTGGAAAAAGTTGCTAAAGAAAAACTGATCGAAATAGAGAAATTGTTCTATAAAGAATTGACAAAAGCCTGGAAGGCCGGGCAATTGACCAGCTCTATACAACCCGCCTTGTTAGCCAAACACCTGTTGAATTTGTGGAACGGGATCAATATTACAAGAAGGTTATACGGTGAAAAAGAATTGGGGAAACTGGTGGAGTTGAACCTGCAACTCTGCTTTTCCGGGAAGTAAATTTTTTGCTTTGCCCCTTATTACAGGCAGGCTTATTTTTTGACCGTTTGGTACAAATTAATTAAAATAAAACTTCGCATTATGAGTACAACAATTAAACCGCCGTTCACCAGGGAAACAGCGCTGGCGAAAGTAAAGCTGGCAGAAGATGCCTGGAACTCCAGAAATCCAGAAAAAGTATCCATGGCCTATAGCGTAGATTCAGAATGGCGCAACCGCACTGAATTTTTTACCGGCCGCGAAGCCATCAAGGAATTCCTGACCCGTAAATGGCAAAAGGAACTGGACTATAAATTAATGAAGGAACTGTGGTGTTACACCGACAACCGCATTTCCGTTCGTTTTGAATACGAGTGGCGCGACGCGAGCGGCCAATGGTTCCGTACCCATGGCAACGAACACTGGGAATTTGACGAAGAAGGACTGATGCGCCGCCGCGATATGAGCGCCAATGACTACCCCATCGAGGAAAAGGACAGAAGGTATAAGTAAATTGCTATCTGGCACAGTTTCAGAAAAATATACAATGGCTGGCTTCGTTGGAGTCGGCCATTTTTTATGGCTGCATACAACCCGGTATGAGCTATAACCGTCTTGCAATTGGCTGGTTAAAAACAACTATTGGAATACCAGCATTGGAATTTTTTTATAATTTTATCACATGCGGCTTAAAAAGCTTCGTTCTTTTATTGGCAAATTAAGCGTGCTGGGGGTATACCTGCTTTTTTTAATGGTTCAGCTGAACCTCAAGTATACCTTTAGTTATGCCAGTGGCGCGCATGTAACTTCCATAACCAATGTTGATCCCGCGAATATCAAGGGCGGTAAGATCTCCATCAAGGTAAAAAAGCTTTCGGTTCATCAACCCCGGTATAATAAAAGATACCTCCATCAGGACCCTTACCAGGTTTCCTCTATTCCCAAACAACCCGCAGTTGAATTTATTGTAGCTACCAAACCTTTGTATAACCAGGTTGCGGTATTACAAAATCCCGAACTGCTTCATTGCTTCCTGCGGGGGCCTCCTACGACATAATACATATTTCCTTACTAAAGACTACCGGCTCAATTAATGAAAGGGGGATCTGCCAGCTGGCGGGTCAACTCCGGTTCTCCTTATTTGAAACTTTTATATGACCTGGCGGCTGTTCCGCGCCAGCAGGTCATTACATCCATTCGTATGACATCATTTAGAAAAGCTAATTTTCTTCTTCTGTATATATTGGGGTTGTCGGTTATTGGGTTGAAAGTACAGGCGCAGGCAGATACCTGTGCGTGTGGCCTGAGCCAATTGCTCGATCGGGTAAATACCCGGTCTGCTTTTTTAACACCCGATTCCGCAGCCGTCTTAATAAAGCTGGCCCAGCAAAACGCAACCCGGTACAACCGGTTGCCTGAATTTAAATTAAATGCGCAGGCCGACCTGGGCACCAATAACAATTTACCCGGTGGTTATTTTTCGTATGGTATTGTGCCGGGTAATTCAAGGGTGCGCAATGAAGGCAACAGTTCAACCATATTGACCGATCTGGCCATTGCATCCGTTAACTGGACGATCTATGATTTTGGTGAGAACAATGCACGGCAACAGGTGGCAGCTTCTGATGTACAGGTGGAGCAATCGAAATTCAACCAGAGTAAATACCAGTTGCAGGCCCTGGCCATCGATAACTATTTACAATGGCAGCGCACGGAAGAATTGCTGAGCATTCAGCTGCTGCATATTCAGCGCAACAAAGAAATACAACAATCGGTACTGGTGCTGGCGAAAAGCGGCATCAAGGCCGGGGTTGATACCAGTATTGCCGAGGCCGAGATCTCCAGGCTGCGGTTGAATTATGTAGAGCTGAAAGGCCAGCGGGAACAATACAAATTAATGCTGTCGGCAATTGCCGATCTGCCCATTCAGCAGCTGCAGGCAGACACCAATTTCATCAACCACCTCATTGCGCACAATCAAACACTTCCTAGGATCACCGATTCAGCCATGGCCGATCATCCGTTGTTGAATTATTACCATTCATTATACCAGAACAGTCTCGATAAAGAACGCCTGGTAAAAAAGAGTTATTTGCCAATCGTATCCTTACAGGGAGCAGTGTGGGGGCGTGGCAGCAGTGTCAGCAGCCGCGATGAATTCAGGAGCCTGTCGAAAGGCATTGGGTTGGAACGCGGCAATTACCTGGTGGGGTTTGGCATTACCTACGATCTGTTTGATCTGAAACGGAAACAGGTACAATTAAAAACACAGGAGGCAGCAACTGACTATGCGCAAAAGCAATTGCAACGGCAGCAGATGTTGTTAAACCTCAGCGAAAGCAAGGTAGATGCACAACTGGTAACAGCATTAGAGCGATTGCAGGAAATTCCGCATCAGCTAAGCGCAGCGCAGGCGGCTTACCGGCAACAGCTTTCATTATACAAGAATGGCCTTACCACTATTCTGGAGTTGAACACAGCCCTGGGTGTGTTGTACCGCGCCGAAACAGATTTCATAAAAGCAAAGTACATGTATTGCCAGTCGCTGTTCGAAAAAGCCATTACCGGAAACCAGGTACCTGCACTTTTACAATTCACCAATTAAACAGGTAGTATGTCATTAGTATCCTCGGCTTTAAAAAAGCCAATTTCCCATATAGTGATCACCGTCAGCCTGTTGTTTTTTTCGGTGCTGGCGGCGCTGAAAATGCCGGTTGATATCTTCCCGCAGTTGAACATGCCCACCATTTACGTAATTGAAAGTTATGGTGGTATGTCGGCCCAGCAAATGGAAGGTTTTTTCTCCACCCGTTTGCAGGACCAGTTCCTGTATGTAAACGGGATAAAGAACATCAGTACCAAAAACATTCAGGGGCTCACGATGCTTAAGCTGAGCTTTTATGAAAAAACCGATATGGCCGAAGCATCGGCACAGGTAGCCTTGCAGGTAAACCGGGCCATGAAGTTTTTTCCGCCGGGTGCTTTACCGCCGCAGGTGATCCGGTTCGATGCCTCTTCGCTGCCGGTTGGTGAGTTGGTGATCTCCAGTAAAACGCGAAGCCTGAAAGAGATCTATGATCTGGCTGCAACCCGTATTCGCCCATCTTTTGCGAACGTAGCCGGTCTGATGGCGCCGCCGCCCTTTGGCGCCAACTCAAGGGCTATCACCGTGAACGTGGACCCCGATAAATTACGCAGTTATAACCTCACTGCCGATGAAGTAGTAACGGCCCTGGCCAAATTCAATGTGATGTCGCCATCGGGAAACCTGCGGCTTGATAATACCATGTATGTTACTACCATCAATACGCTGGTAAAAAATGTAACCGAGTTTGGCGACATTCCCATTGTAACCAAAAACGGGGTACCTGTATTGATAAAAGATGTGGCCCGCGTGGCCGATGCGGCAGATGTTACGGTTGACTATGCCCTCATCAATGGCAAACGTTCCGTATACATTCCGGTTGTAAAAACTGCAGATGCCTCTACCTGGCAGGTGGTGAAAGACCTGAAAGCAAGGCTGCCCGATATTCAAAGCCTGTTGCCCGACGATGTAAAAGTTACCTATGAATTTGATCAGTCGGTATTTGTGGTGAATGCGGTTAAAAGTCTGGCCACAGAAGGCGCTCTCGGTGCCCTGCTGACCGGCTTAATGGTGTTGTTGTTCCTGCGTGATCTGCGCAGCAGTCTGATCGTTATCATCACCATCCCGGTTTCTATTTCAATAGGGTTGTTGTTGTTGAGCCTGTTTGGACAAACGATCAATATCATGACCCTGAGCGGACTGGCACTGGCGATCGGTATCCTGGTAGATCAGGCAACGGTTACCATTGAAAATATTCATCAGCACCTGGAGATGGGTAAAAATAAACGACAGGCCATCTATGATGCCTGCGAAGAAATTGCCTTCCCCTTGTTGCTGATCCTTTTGTGTATTCTGGCGGTGTTTGCGCCCTCATTCCTCATGAGCGGGGTGCCCAAAGCCATGTTCCTGCCGCTGTCGCTCTCCATTGGTTTTACCATGATCGTGTCTTACATCGCAGCGCAAACCCTGGTGCCTATTCTCAGCAACTGGCTCATCAAAGCCGACAGGTATCAGCATTATAATCATGGTGCGGTACATGCCCATGCAGGTCAGGCACTCGATTCCGGTGAGTTGGAACAGGTAGACAGGCACCTGGATAAAGAGCATAAGGAACCGGAAAAAAATGATCTGTTTGAACGGATAAAGGTTCGGTATATGCGTTTTCTGCAACGGGGCATGAAACGCCGGAAGATCACCGTTGTTGCTTACCTGGTGTTGGTGCTGGCTATGGCCGCCGCGGCTTTTGTGGTCATTGGTAAAGACATGATGCCCAAACTGAACAACGGTCAGTTTCAGGTGCGGATAAAAGCACCCGACGGAACCAGGCTCGAACGCACAGAAGAGAAACTACGCCATGTATTACAGGTGATCGATAAAACGGTGGACCACCATGTAAGCATTACTTCAGCCTATGTGGGCATTATTCCCAGTAGCTATGGAACCAGCAACCTTTATATCTTCAATACCGGAACGCATGAAGCCATATTGCAGGTGAACCTCGATGAAGATTATAAGGTGAACATGGATGAACTGAAGGATGCTTTACGCAAGAACATCCGCCACGAAGTGCCCGATGTAAAGGTGCTGTTTGAACCCATCGATATGACCGAAAAGATTATGAGCCAGGGGGCCGCCACGCCTATCGAGATCAGGGTAGCGGGTAAAGACCTGCAGGAGATTGAAAAATATGCAACCAAAATTATGGACAGCCTTAAACGCATTCCATACTTGCGGGACGTACAAGTAGCGCAGCCATTGAAATTCCCGGTGGTGTCCATTACCATCGACCGGTTAAAAGCAGCTCAGTTTGGATTGAACGTGCAGGATATTGCCCGCTCGGTAACCGCCAGTACTTCATCGAGCCGGTTTAGTGAAAAGAACCAGTGGCTCGATGAAGACAAAGCCTATACCTACCAGGTGCAGGTGCAAATACCCGAATACGTTATGAATACCATGGACGAATTACGGGAGATCCCTTTGATAAAAGGACAGAATAGTCCGGTGCTGGGTGATATTGCCGAATTTAAAACCACGTATGTACCCGGGGAATACGATCGTTCGGGTCCCCGGCGCTTCCTGACAATAAACGCCAACATCTTCAAGAAAGACCTGGGCAACGCAACCACTGATGTAACGCATGTACTGCATGCGGTGGGCACTCCACCGAAGGGAGTGATTGCAGAAGTGCGCGGGATGTCGAGCCTGTTATCGGAAACGCTGGCCAGTTTGCAAAGCGGACTGTTGTTTGCGGTGCTGGTGATGTTCCTGTTGCTGGCAGCCAATTACCAGTCGTTCAAATTGTCGTTTACCGTTTTATCAACGGTGCCGGCAGTGATCGTTGGTTCACTGGCGGCCTTATTGCTTACAGGTTCCACTCTGAACCTGCAATCGTATATGGGTATGATCATGAGTACAGGGGTATCGGTGGCCAATGCGATCCTGATTGTTACCAATGCAGAAAAATTACGACTGGAATACCGCGATGCAACAAAAGCAGCGATCACCAGTGCGGGCATTCGGTTACGCCCCATCTTAATGACCAGTTTTGCGATGATCGCCGGTATGATCCCGATGGCTTCCGGTATGGGCGAAGCCGGTGAACAATCTGCGCCACTGGGCCGGGCTGTTATAGGTGGCCTGGCTGCTTCAACCCTGGCTGCCCTGCTGGTATTGCCACAGGTATTTGCCTGGGTGCAGCGAAAGGCGTCTTATAAATCGCCATCCCTGATGCCTGAAGCCAATCATAAAGACCATGCAATGAATGGAAAATTAACCCAACAATCAATACAACAATAAATAGTCAAGCATGAAAAATATTTGTGCAGTATTAGTGATCAGTGTGCTGTTATACGCCTGTGGTCATGTAGAAAAGCCGGTTGATCTCACTATAAAAGCCGCCAATGAAACCAGTAAATACGAAATAGGCAAGGTTACCGAAAACCCCTTGGCGAGTTATGTAAAATTGCCCGGACAGTTAAAACCTTTTGAAGAAGTAAACCTGTATGCCAAAGTGAATGGGTTTGTACAGGATGTACTGGTCGACAGGGGTACGCGGGTAAGAAAAGGCCAGGTATTGGTAAGGCTGGAAGCGCCGGAAATGGAATCGCAGGTACAACTGGCCAATTCAAAGTTTTTACAGGCACAAGAGAATGCAGTGGCTAGTAAGGAAAAATACCGCCGTCTGAATGAAGCGGCCAAAGAACCCGGCTCTGTAGCGCCATTAGACCTCGATAATGCCTTGTCGCACATGAAAGCCGATGAAGCCATTGTAATGGCAGAAAGATCGAATGTAGAGGTGATGAAGAACTTCAGGAACTACCTCATCATTACTGCTCCCTTTGATGGGGTGATCATTCAACGGAATATTTCTGTGGGAGCCCTGGTAGGCCCGGGTAGTAAATCGAACGATATGCCGATGCTGGTATTACAACATTTGCAAAAGCTGAGGCTGGAAGTATATATACCTGAAGCGTATGTTGATCAGGTTGATTTGAACCGGCCGGTGAGTTTTGCTTTCAATTCCATGCCCGGGAAAACGCACGAAGCAAAGATCAGTCGTTCGGCAAACGCCCTCACCAGTTTGCGATCAGAAGCTATTGAAATAGATCTTCAAAACAACAGGCAGCTATTCAAACCCGGTATGTATGCAGAAGTAAAAGTGCCGTTGCTGTCTGAAGCAAAATCATTGCTTATTCCCAGTAACGCCATTGTGCGTTCAACCGAACGGCAATACGTAATTACTGTAAAAGAAGGGAAAGCGCATTTGATTGATATAAAAGAAGGATTGAAGGCAAAAGATTCCACAGAAATATTTGGCGGGCTTACAGGTGGTGATGAAATTCTTTTACATGCTACCGATGAAATAAAAGAAGGAACTGTTATAAAATAACATGCTGTACAAGTGTGTATTTGTTTCTACGGTTCAAAAGCAAATGAGTCCCGACGATTGTCGGGACTCATTTGTTGTTAAAAACCACTGGATAAACATTGAATTATTTCAACCCCCAGAGTTCTATTTCAGCTTTGGAATTACTTCCGTTTGTGACCGTGTGATAAACAAATGTTACATTTTTAATTTCTGCACTACCATTCTTTAATTCAATGGTTTTGCTTTCAGCATTAGGTTTGTATTGCGTATTCAGGGCAACATCCTCAGTTCCACCGCCTTCATAAGATACCTGCATGCTTTCCATATGTACAGGTGCATCTTTAACCTTCACCTGAAGGGCTTTGTATCTATCCTTGCCGATTATAATGAATTTATCCTTATCGGTTTTAAAATCAACTTTGGCATCACCGATCTTATGCCAGCCAGCCTTGTTATTGGTAATAACTTCTGGTTTTTGCGCATGTACAAAGCTAAAAGTGAAAAACGTAGCCACTAATAATAAAACGATACTTTTCATGGTGATTCTTTTTAGTGAATAAGGGTACTAAAGCAAATACCATTCCTTGCCACCCCCGATAAAATACTAAAAGGGTTGTTAAAAAAAGGATCGCCCGCAAGCGACCCTTTGGGTTTGCCTGAACCTCATTGTTACACACATAAAAACCTGGGCAAAGAACAGGAAACCAGATAGGATAAGAATACCTTCTTACGGGAAGGTTATGGTTAACGGTTAGTTTGTACAGCTAAGTTAGTGAGCGTTGAAGTGTAGAAGAAATCCGGTTTGTCACGAAATCCCTAATAGAAAGAGGGCATTACCGGGAACGTTTGCATAGAAAAAAAGCCCTTATTTATATAAAATTGGTAAATATGCCGGTTGCCGGGTATTTAAAGAACTGCTTATTGATATGGTATTGGCTTGCAAAAATATTTTTTCTCTTATAGTGCTTTTATTGGTGGTAGCAACAGCTGTTGCCCAGCCCAAGTGTAAAGTGGAATATTTCTCAACCGAAAACGGGCTTTCTCACCAGGCGGTTACGAGTACCATTAAAGACCGCGAAGGATTTATGTGGTTCGGAAGCTGGGATGGCATTAATCGCTTCGATGGGCGTTCGTTCATTTCCTTTAAATCATTTCCTGGTGATAGTTCACAATTGGGAAACGACCGCATAGACCAGATCGTAGAAGATCAATCAGATCATTTATGGATCCAGGCATATGACCGGCATGTATATCGGTTCGATAAAAAGAGCGAACAATTCCTCCCCCTGTATAATCTCGTCAATCAGCATAAAAAACAAAAAGTTACTTTCAGCAGAATACTGAGGGCCGCCAATGGCTGGGTATGGTTACAGACCGATCGTGAGGGATTGTATTGTGTTCCGCAAAAAGACATTAAGCCGGGCAGTATCATTGCTTATAGTTTTTCTTCCAACGACATCAATTTCTTTCACGAGGATAAAGACAAAAAGATCTGGGTGGGAACTTCAGGCGGATTGAACTGCCTGCTTCCCTCCCCAACAGGTGAATATAAGAACAGCAATATAAACGTCCCACACATCACTGACGCCGATTATACAGTTGTAGATGAAGATAATGATCAATTATATTTCGGTACCGCCGATGGACAATTGATCATTTATAATAAAAAAGCAAACAACTTTTCATCCTATCAACTCTCAGCAGATCACCTGCAGGGTTTATTGCGATCCAGGTTGGGAAGGGTCATATACGCCTCTTCAACTACCGGACAGGTGATCTCCTTTAACCTGGATGATAAAAAGATCACCACCAATACCTATTCGCCTGCGGTTCCATTGTATTCTTTGTATGAAGATAAGCAGGGTGGTATCTGGATAGAACCACGCACCGAAGGCATTATCCGGTTTGATCCTGTCAGCCAGGCATTTCATCATTTTTCCCGGCAGAATACGGACCGCCTGAACGTCATCAATAATCATGTAAAGATCTGGGAAGATAACAATGGATTGGTGTGGTGTTTTCTGAAGGGTGGTGGCTTCGGCTATTATAATGCTGCCAACGGAAAATTTGACTATACCCTAAGTACACCTGATGCCGGCATTACCACGCTGCCCGCCAATGTGTATACTGTTTATTTTGATAAAGCCGGGGTATTATGGCTGACTACCAACGAACGGCAACTCATAAAAATAATCCTGCAGTCCAATGTATTTAAACAGCAGTTGTTGACAGACCAGGTGAATACCAAATTCGATAACGAAGTACGCGGCATTTTTTATGACAGCAATAACCGGCTATGGGTGGGGGCAAAAAATGGTAAGTATTATGTTTATCAAAACAACAAAAGGATAACCGGGCTTTTCGATAACGAACCGGCAGAGGGATTGGGGCTGGTGTATGCTATAATAGAAGACCGCCTGGGAAATATCTGGCTGGGCACCAAAGCAAATGGCATTTATAAGGCCATGCCGCTCGATAAAGCAGGAACAAAATACCACCTGCAGCATTTTCTTCCCACGGGAAAAGGTGGCGGCACCTTGCCCTGCAACGACATCTATTCGCTGCTGGAAGATAAACAGGGCCGCATCTGGATCGGTTCTTTTGATAAAGGTGTATACCTGGTAAAAGAAGAGGGCGGCAACGTACAGTTTCTTCCTGCTGTAGTATTGTTTAAAAATTATCCAAAGGATACTGATCCCAAGATCCGCCATATGGCGCTGGATGCAAATGGAAACATCTGGGCAGGCACTACCAATGGTTTGTTGTTGCTGCAAACCGGTGATAAAGCGGGTAACTGTTCCTTATATCAAAAAATACCTGGTGATAAAAACAGCCTCGGGAATAATGATATCCAGTTTGTTTTCCGCGATTCAAAAAACAGGATGTGGTTGGCTACTTCAGGTGGTGGTTTTTGTCTGGCCATGGGTAACCGGCCATTTCAGACATTGCAATTCAGGAATTATACCACCAAAGATGGCATGCCCAATGATTATGTATTGAGTTGTGCTGAAGATGCACAGGGTAATTTGTGGCTGGCTACAGAAAATGGCTTGTCGAGGTTTGACGCGGAGCAGCTCATTTTCAGAAATTTTGATTCCTATGACGGGCTGCCAAGAGCCAGTTTTTCCGAAGCGGCTGCCTGTTTGCGTTTACCAGGTGGGCAACTGGTTTTTGGTTCAACCAAGGGCTGTATTGCTTTTGATCCGGTTCGCCTCAATAACGACCGCATGGCTGCCAGCATCGCCTTCACCAATTTGCAGATCAATAATGAAGATGCAGGCCCGGGACGAAATGATTCGGCACTTACCCTGAAATACAACCAGAATATCATCAGTATCGAATATGCTATGCTTGACCAACGGGCGGGCAACAGACATGCGCTGGTATATCGCTTACTGGGTTTCGACAGTACCTGGTACAGCGACCGGCAACAAAGAAGAACAACCTATACCAACCTGCCACCGGGGAAGTATGTGTTTGAAGTAAAAAGCCTCAGTACCGATCTGTATTCAAACACGCCCTATAAAAGTGTCGCTATTACCATTCTGCCGCCACCCTGGAAAACCTGGTGGGCATACCTTATATATATTATATGTATAGGGAGCTTGCTGGTGATCATCAGGCGCTATGCGCTGGCCATGATAAGGCTGCGCAATAAAGTGGCCATCGAAAAACGACTGGCAGCCCTGAAAATAAATTTCTTCACCAATATCTCGCACGAGTTGCGAACCCCGCTTACCCTTATTATTAATCCCATTGAGCAGTTATTGCGCAAGGAGAAATTATCAACTGAGGGTACAGCCTGGGTAGAAGTGGCGCGTAAAAACGCCAACCGCATGGTGCGTTTCATTAACCAGCTGCTCGATCTGCGAAAAGTGGAAAGCAACAAGGCAACCTTGCATATTTCAAGGGTAGAAGTAGTCAATTTCGTACAAAAGATCAGCGATCATTTTACCGGAGCATTGAAAAGTAAACAGCTCAGTCTGGAGATCAATGCCGAACCGGAAGAAGTAATTGCCTGGATAGATGCGGAAAAACTGGACATCGTGATCTTTAACCTGCTGGCCAATGCTGTGAAGTTTACGCCCGCCGGTAAAGCGATCTCGATCACGATCTCCCAACTACCGGTTGAGCAAAGCTTTTTAATTGCAGTGAGTGATCAGGGACCAGGTGTTGATGCCGGCAAACTCAAAGATATTTTCGATCTTTTTTATGAAGCCGATCATCCGGCCACTACCCAAAAGGGTTCTGGTATCGGCTTGGCCCTGTCGAAGGAGTTGGTGCATTTGCATGGCGGTGATATCTGGGCGGTAAATAATGAAAGGGGCGGCCTCACGGTTTCTGTAAAAATAAAACTGGGTGCCCGGCCCGATAAACAGGAGGAACTCCTTATTGAACAAATGGATCCTGAAATGACTGCTTATCCTGAACAGGAACAGGTAGAACAACTGCCTATACAACAATCGCCAGCCGATCCGCAGGCACCACTGGTTTTACTGGTAGAAGATAATGATGAACTGCGCTCGTTCCTGAGCAGTCAGTTGAGCGAGTTTTACCGGGTTGAAGTAGCCACCAATGGCGAGGAAGGTTTGAAAAAAGCAATCCGCCTGATCCCCGATCTTATTTTGAGCGACATTATGATGCCGGTGATGGACGGCATACAGATGCTCGATAAGATCAAGAACGACATCAATACCAGCCATATTCCGGTGGTATTGCTATCGGCCAGATATTCTATTGAAAGCCGGATAGAAGGGTTACGCTACGGGGCCGATTGTTACATTACCAAACCCTTCCACAATGAATTCCTGATCGCATCCATCGACAACCTGTTGCGGCAGCGGAAAAAATTATTCGACTCCCTGGTGAGTAAGAAGCCAGCTACGGAGTTAAGTCCGTCACCCATTGTGGTTACTTCGGGCGATGAAACTTTTCTGAAAGAAGTGATCCGGGTGGTAGAGGAAAAAATGACAGACCCCGGTTTTAATATGGAAACCATTGCAGAGAGTATGAACATGAGCCGATCGGCCTTTTATAAAAAGTTCAAAAGTTTAACCGGGCTCACCACGGTAGAGTTTGTACGCGATATGCGGTTGCAACGTTCCAAACAATACTTCGATGCCGGCAGTACCAATATTGCCGAAGTGGCTTATTGGTCGGGTTTCAGTAATCCCAAATATTTCAGTACCTGCTTTAGGGAGAAGTACCAGGTGTCGCCTTCTGATTATATTAAATCAAAGGCAGGAGGCAGTGGGCAGTAGTGAAAAAGCAGAGGGCAGAAGGTAAAGGGCAAAAAGCTTTCGCGGCAGTGCGCAGCGAGCTATTGTGATGGCTCTAAGCCTTCGGCTTTCGGCTGTATTTCCCCCTGCCTCCTGCCCACTGCCTTTCATGACTGCCTGATTTTCAACGACACTATTCTGTTTAACGAAAAAATGAACCTTTCAAATTAAAAATTGAACCCCTTTTCAGCGGCTTACCAATAGGTTTGGTGCTTTCAATCAAATCTAAACTGCAAGCTTGCATATGAAAAGAAAACTCCCTTTTTTAGGGTTCCTCCTATTATTTTGTTTGAATATAGCATGGAGCCAGACGCGGACCGTTACGGGGCGTGTAATTGCAGATAGTTCCAAATTGCCCCTGGGTGATGTATCTGTAGGGGTAAAAGGAAGTAAGACAGGCGTCAAAACCGACAACGACGGTAAGTACAGCATCGCCCTTCCCGCCGAGGGAAATCCCACACTGATTTTTAGTTCCGTTGGTTATACCTCCCATGAGGTGACAGTTGGTCAGAAAACGACCATCGATATCACACTCTTCAAATCCTTCGGGTCAATGAACGAGATCGTGATCATCGGTTACCAGGCTGTGCCCAAACCAAACCTGCTGGCTGCCAGCTCGCAGGTAACTGCAAAAGACCTGAAAGATAACCCGCTGAACAACGTGTCTGAAGTGCTGCAGGGTAAACTGGCCGGGGTGCAAATTACCATGTCTGAAGGCGCACCCGGAGCAGATGCCATTATCAATATTCGTGGCCGGGGGTCAATCACCCAAAGTTCCGAACCATTGTATGTGGTAGACGGCGTTCCCACCGATAACGCGCTCACTGTATTGAACCCGCAGGATATTGCTTCCATCAACGTGCTGAAAGATGCCGCTTCTACCGCCATTTATGGGTCAAGAGGTGCTAATGGGGTAGTGGTGATCACTACCAAGGGCGGCAAAAATACCGGTGGCAGAACCGTTGTTAACTACAATATGTATTACGGTGTGCAGAAACTGGCGCAGAAGATACCCATGATGAATGCCTATGATTTTGTGGGCTATCAATATGAAAAAAGTATGTGGCGGAGCGATAGCTCCATTACCCGGTACATCAATTCACCCATTACCTGGGACCAGGTGGAGGCCTATAAGGATTATCCCACCTACGACTGGCAGGAGCGAACAATGGGGCGGAATGCTTTGCAATCGTCGCATAACGTAAGCTTGTCGGGCGGTAATGCCAATACTACCTTTAATTTAAGTTTGACTGCGAACAAACAGGAAGGCATTCTCATCAATTCCGATCTCGATAGAAAGAACCTCAATTTCCGCATCGATCATAAAGGCAATGATGGCCTCTTTAATTTCGGGTTCAATGCCCGGTATACCGATCAACGGATCAATGGTGCCGGAACCTCCGACGCTGGTGGCGCCGGTTCAAACCGGTTACGGCAGTATACCCGGTATAAACCCCTTATTTTACCCGGTGAAGAAGAAGACGCTTATGACGCCACGCTCGATCTGAACAATGCCGGAAATGGATTTAATATCCTCAACCCGATTTTGCTGGCCAATGCAGAAACCAGAAGAAGATTGAATAACCAGCTTAATTTAAATGGTTATATTCAGATCAACCTGTTAAAGAACCTCACTTTCCGTTCTACTGCTGCCATTAATTATAACAGAACACGGAACCAGGCTTTTGATGATACCCTCACCAATAATGCCAAATCATATCAAAAACAACCGTTGGTATCATTGAACAGCACAGAAGGTACACAGATCAGCAATTCGAATGTGCTTACTTATAGCAACCCGGCTTTCCTGGGTCCTAAAAACTATTTTTCAGTATTGGTAGGACAGGAAATTCAAAAGACAGTGAATACCGGTACGTCGCAGGATATCCGTTATTTCCCGATTGGTATCTCGGCAGACAAAGCGTTCAATAACCTGCAACTGGCCGCGCCCGGTACTTTAGCCTATCCACAACCACTGGGCAGTTCGAACCGGGTGCCTACGGCATTGGCGTCTTTCTTTGGCACTGTTGACTATAATTACGATCAACGCTATTATGCCAAGTTCACCATGCGGTCAGATGGTACTTCCATCTTTGGTGAAAACCACCGCTGGGGTTATTTCCCTTCAGGCGCCGTATCCTGGCGTATAAGCCGGGAGAATTTCTTTACCAGTAACGTCATCAACGACCTCCGCGTACGGTACTCGTATGGTGCTTCCGGTAATAACCGCATTACGCCTTTCTCCTACAGAACACAGTACTCGTCACCGGCAAACGGAGGCTATGGTTTGAATGGCGCGCTCAATGGGATCTTTACTCCATCCAACCTGGGTAACCTCGATCTGAAATGGGAAAGCCAGATTGCGCAGAACTTAGGGATTGATCTGTCGTTATTAAACAACCGGTTGTCTGCAACCATCGATGGTTATTATAATAAATCGAAAGACCTGTTGCTGAACCAATCTATTCCTTCCTCATCAGGTTATACCACCCAGTTCCAGAATATTGGTTCTACCCGGAATATAGGGTTGGAATTACAATTGTCGGGAACTATTATAAATAAAAAGGACCTTAATTACAGCGCCAGCTTCAACATCAGTTTTAACAAGAATACTATCACCTCACTGGGGCCCAACAAACAGATCCTGCGTAATTCAGGCTGGTTCAGTTCCAATAACTTCCCGGCTGATTATGTGTTAAAAGTAGGCGACCAGGTAGGCGCTATGTATGGTTATGTGAATGATGGATATTATACACTCGACGATTTCGATGCAGCGCCTTTCTCCAATCCTTTGTATCCGCAATACAATACCCAGTACACGTTGAAAAAAGATGCAGCTACCAACGCTGGTATCCTCGCCGATCCTTTACAACCCGGTTCACCCAAATTTAAAGATCTTGGCGGTCCCGATGGCAAACCCGATGGTAAAGTAGATGCGGATAATGACAGGACCATCATTGGCTATGCGCAGCCAAAGTTCTTTGGTGGTTTTAGTCAGTCGGTTAGCTACAAAGGATTTGAACTGAATGTGTTTGCGAATTTTGTATATGGAAATAAAGTGTTCAATGCAAACAAACTGGAGTATGCGAGTTCTTATGGCTCACAGGTAAACATGCTGGCCATCGACAATGGCCGCTGGAAAATGATCGATGAAAACGGTAAATCCATTCAGCGGCAGGTAACTATTTCAGGAACAAGCTATATTCTTGGTGCTGACCCCGAGACCCTGAGAAAAGTAAATGAACATGCTTCTATCTGGTTCCCTTCTACCAGTGTAAACGGGTTCTATTCCCAGAGTTATGCAGTAGAAGATGGGTCTTATATCCGCATCAACAACGTTACGCTGGCTTACAATCTGCCTAAAAATCTGATCTCGAAAATAAAGATGACAGGTTTTCGCATCTATGGCACAGTGAATAATCTGGCTACCCTCACCGGGTATACCGGCTACGATCCTGATGCCAATACCCGCCGCTCAGATCCTACCACCTTTGGTGTAGACTATGCGGCTTATCCCCGGGCCAGGACTTTTGTTGCCGGTATAAACGTTACTTTCTAATCAATTAAAGTATTACAATGAAATCAGGAATATATAAATCAACGATTGTAGCCTCCATCATAGTGATGGCCAGCGCCACCTTTGTATCATGTAAAAAATTCTTATCGCCGGAAGCTACTTCCTCCTTCGATACTGAGTTTATATTCGATAATGTTCCCAATGCCCGTAAGGCGGTGCTGGGGGCCTATAATTCCATGTCTGGTGATTATGGGTACGGGATTCGCATCAGCGGTTACTGGTCATACGATTCAGATGAAATGCAAAAGGGTACCAGTACCAATACAACCGATGATGGGCAATTGCTGGCCAAGTTCCTGGGCATTCCCAGTAATCTGAATATTACCAATCCGTTTAACCAGATGTATACGGGGGTGGAAAGGGCCAATATGTGTATTTACAATATCCCAAAGATGAGCCTGTACACAACAGGCAGTGCGCAACAGCAGGCGCAGTTGCAACGCATGTATGGGGAAGCGCTGGTTTTGCGTGCCCAGTATTTGTACGAACTGGTCCGCAATTTTGGCGATGTTCCGGTACAATGGGAACCAGCGCAATTTCAAAAGGACCTGTTATTAACGCGCACAAGTCGGGATACTATTTATGATCACCTGATCAATGACCTGAAAGAGGCACAGTCATACTTACCCTGGCGAACCGAACTGGGTACCATTGGTGATCCCATCGATCAGCGGTTTACAAAAGGCACTGCCAAAGCATTACGGGCAAAAATTGCGCTTACCCGCGGTGGCTATCAATTACCGGTAACGGGTGGTACACTGGTACGGGCGGTCAATTACAAGGACTATTACAAGATCGCACATGATGAGTGTGCAGAGATCATTGCCAACCCGGCACAGCACAGCCTGTTAGCATCTTACAAAGATCTTTGGAAAAAATACCTGCTGGCGCATAATACCAACGATCCTTCCGGTGAATTTATAATGATTGCTTCTATGGCAGCTGGCAGTGGAACAGATAGTAAACTGGGTATTCAAACCGGAACAAAGGTGAATGGGACTGGTGGTCTTTCCGTAGCAGTACTGCCCACCTATTTTTATATGTTCGACTCAACCGATGTAAGAAGGGATATCACCTGCGTGCCTTATGAAATCATTTATGATACCGTTAAAATAGGACATGCCATCAGCGCTATCCACGATGGGAAATTCAGAAGAGAATGGGTGAGCAGCCCCGGTTATGTTTTTAGCAGTGGAAAAGCAGCAGAATCAACTTTGCCAGCCACCAATAACAGCTTGCAGAATATGCAATTGTCGTGGCCGTTGATCCGCTTTGCCGATGTATTGTTGTGGTATGCGGAAACAGAGAATGAATTAAACGACGGGCCTACTGCTGCAGCCATCGATGCAGTAAGTAAAATAAACCTGCGCGGTCATGGTGGAAGTTATAAAGAAGCAGCACCGGTTATTCCAACCTCAAAAGACGGCTTCTTTAAATTCCTGGTAAAAGAAAGAATGCTGGAATTTGGTGATGAAGGCGTTCGTAAGTATGACCTGATGCGGTGGGGCTTAATGGATAAAGCCATTACCGAAACCAGGGCAAAATTAAATGCCTGGGCAAAAGCAACTGCAACCAATCGTCCGGCAATACCGTCATATACGTACATGGAAGATGGGCCTGTTTACGCCCGGGATGTTACCCAGTTGCCAGACACTTTATTTTTTATGCCAAAACCACCGCGGTCGAATGCAGATGAATTCAATCCATTTCTGAATTCGTTTTATAAGCCAAGACCTGATCGCAGTACTGTAAGCGGTGGTATTGGTATAACAGCAGTGACCTGGTGGACGGGCGGAAGCAGCCAGTTAACTTTTACTAATTCTTTGGCGATGGGTTGGACACCAGGCAAAACCGAGTTGATGCCGATACCACAAACCCAGCGCGATGTGAATCCAAACCTTTCACAAAATTTCGGTTATTAAAACCGTTCACGTGTAGTGTTTATGATGAAAAAAAATAGGAGAATAGCAGCAGGCATCCTGGTAGCATTATGTTTGCCGGGAGCCTTTCTGCAGGCGCAAACCAGCAAAGAGAAAACAACCTTTTCCTGGAGCAATCTGCCCACCGCAGTACAGCCCGTTTTTAAACCAGATACCTTTAATATTGTACAATTTGGTTCGGTACCAGATGGACTAACACTGAATACAAACGCCATCAATAAAGCCATTACCACCTGCAGCTCAAAAGGCGGTGGGGTAGTATTGATCCCTGGTGGTATTTGGTTAACAGGCCCCGTTGAAATGAAGAGCAACGTGAACCTGCATATAGACCGCGATGCCATCCTGTTGTTCTCAAAAGATTTTGATCAGTATCCATTGGTAGAAGGCACCTATGAAGGAAGCCGTTCTGCCCGTAATCAATCACCTGTACAGGGTACCAATTTGGAGAATATTGCGATAACCGGCAGTGGCGTTATTGACGGAAATGGCGATGTATGGCGCATGGTGGGTAAAGACCGGCTTACTGAATCGCAATGGAAAACAAAAGTAGCGTCAGGCGGATTGGTAAGCAGCGATAACCGCATCTGGTTCCCCTCAGCCAAAACAAAACTGGCGTTTGATCAAAGACGGGGAACAGCTTTGCTGCCAGGACAAACACTGAAAGACTTTGAAGACATCAAGGATTTTTTACGCCCCAACCTGGTAGTGTTCAACAATTGCAAAAAAGTATTACTCGAAGGCGTGACCTTTCAAAATTCACCCGCCTGGTGTTTACATCCCGTTTTGTGTGAAGACCTCACCGTGCGTAACCTTTTTGTAAAGAACCCTGATTATGCACAGAATGGCGATGGACTGGATGTAGAGAGTTGCAAAAATGTATTGATAGAAGGTAATACGTTCGATGTAGGCGATGATGGTATTTGTATAAAATCGGGTAAGGATGAAGAAGGAAGAAAAAGAGGCCGGCCTACCGAGAATGTAGTTATTCGCAATAATGTTGTTTACAAAGCGCACGGCGGTTTTGTGATCGGTTCTGAAATGAGTGGCGGCGCCCGCAATATTTTTGTGTACGACTGTTCTTTCATGGGTACCGATATTGGCCTTCGTTTTAAAACAGCCCGTGGCAGGGGTGGGGTAGTGGAGAATATCTATGTCAAAAATATCCGCATGAAGGATATTGTACAGGATGCCATCCTGTTTGACATGTATTATTTCGCCAAAGCACCCGGTGCCAATGAAAAGATAGAAGTGCCGCCGGTTACGGAAGCTACGCCCCGGTTCCGCAATTTTCAGATCACTGATATTGTATGCAATGGGGCCAACAGAGGGATTTTTATAAGAGGATTACCCGAAATGAAGGTAAAAGACATCGACCTGAATAATATTGTGCTGAAGACAAACAAAGGGGCCGAGATCATTGAAGCCAATGGTATCCGGATGAAGGACCTTACTTTATTAAGTAATAACGCCAATCCGGTGGTGTATGTGCAGTCGGGTTCCAATATCACCCTGAATGGGTTTAAATATTCACCCAATGCCGGTGTGGTCTTTAGTATCAATGGCGACAAAAACGAAAATATCAGGGTGTCCAATGCCAACCTGTCAAACAACCACGATAAGGTGGAGTTTAACAATGGGGCCAATCGCTCGGTGTTTATAGCAGAATAAATCTTTTTTAAACCAAGAATCACAGCTTGCCCCCTCCTTGCCTCCCCCTAATGGGGAGGCAAGGAGGGGGCTTTTTTTGTAAGCGCAAAAAACTAATTCATCAGTAGCTTTGCACCGATGAACAGTAACCCCACCAACCGATTTTACCTGATTCTTATTCTGGGCTTATTAACGGCTATTGGGCCTTTTTCCATTGATATGTACCTGCCGGCCTTTCCCGACATTGCAAAAGGGCTGCATACAACCATATCGCAGGTAATGTTATCGCTCTCCAGTTTCTTTATTGGCATTTCTGCCGGTCAATTGATCTATGGTCCGTTGTTGGAGCGGTTTGGGCGGAAGAAACCCCTGTATGTGGGGCTTTCCATTTATTTGCTGGCTTCGCTGGGTTGTGCCCTCGCTGCTTCGGTTCAGGCATTGATCGCGTTGCGGCTGTTACAGGCCCTGGGTGGTTGTGTGGGCATGGTGGCAGCCCGCGCCATGGTGCGCGATCTGTTCGAGGTAAAGGACAATGCCAAAGTGTTTTCTACGCTGATGCTGGTAGTAGCCGTGTCGCCTATTGTGGCGCCTACTGCCGGTGGTTATGTTACTGCCATCCTGGGCTGGCGCTGGGTATTTGCCTTGCTGATGATTGTCAATGCGCTCATCCTGGCCGGTATTTATTTTTTATTGCCCGAGAGTAAAAAGCCGGACCCCAATTTCTCACTGAAGCCGAAACCAATCTTAACCAGTTTTGCCAGCATAATTGTACACCCGCAATTTTATACCTATGCATTGACCGCAGCTATTGCAGCTGCCGGGATGTACGCGTATATCGGCGGATCGCCTTCCGTATTCATGGGCATTTTTAAAGTCAGTGAAAGACAATATGGGTGGATCTTTGCGCTGATAGCAATGGGATTGATCGGTTCAAGCCAGATCAACAGTGTGCTGTTGCGCACTTATACCAGCGAACAGATCATAAGAGTGGCGCTGGCCTGTCAGGCTTTTGTTGGACTGGTAATGGTGGTACTTACCCTTACCGGTTTTAGCGATCTGTTTGTTACTATTTTTCTCATCTTTCTTTTTTTGTGTTGCCAGGGTTTTACCTTTCCCAATGCGTCGGCGCTTTCATTGGCGCCCTTTGGACATAATGCAGGCAGCGCTTCGGCCCTGCTGGGCGCCATACAAATGAGTATCGGGGCCTGTACCTCTGCTTTGGTAAGTGTGTTCCAGAACAATACCGCCCTGCCTATGACGGGCGTAATGGCCTGTTGTGCTACGGGGGCATTGACTGTTTTGCTGATAGGTAGGAAGATTATTTGTCAGAAGGCCCGCCAAAATGCGGTGGAACAGGAAGATGTGGAGATGATCAGTACGCTGTAACGGGTAATGTAGTATGTTTGCGGGTATGAAATATTCTCAATGGATTGGCATTGCAGCTGCAATTATGTTGGTTATTGCTGGTTTTTTACCCTGGACCTACCATCCCGACCTTAATAAGAACTTTACCGGTTTCTTTACCGAAAACAATGTTTATGGTAAACCAGGTAATGTATTTGTGGTAGTATCAATTGTGGCTATTATATTTTTTGCTATCCCAAAAGTGTGGGCCAAACGCTGGAATATGTTCATTAACGCCCTCATTTTATCTTACGCCATAAAAAGCTTTATTATGTACTCCGGTTGTTATCGTGGTATTTGCCCTGATAAATTAGCCGGTTTGTGGATCATGCTGGCATCGGCCGTGCTCATGCTGCTAATGGCTTTGTTCCCCGATATTAAATTGAAAGAGGAGCCGAAGAAGTAATAGATATATTATTATTTAACCAATTTTACCAGGCGGGTACCTCTATAAATGTCTTTCATTAAAAGTGATACATCTACAGTGGGTAATTGAACTGTTTCCTGTAGCGTTTTATATTCTTGTTTCACCCAATTGTTATGTGTGTCAATGCGGAATACATCAACCCCAATTGTTTCGGTTTCAATAAGTATGTACTCTTTTAGTGTGGGGATGTCCTTGTAACGACTAAACTTCTTGCCCCGGTCATAATTCCGCGTACTTTCTGACAGGATCTCTATAATGATGGTAGGTTGAATTAGTGTATCCTCATCACTATCTGTAGTAATGGGGTCACCACAATAGATGGAGATATCCGGGTAGGTATATAAGGTGTTTTCTGGAACATGCATTCTCATATCACTTCCAAAGGGACGGCAGGGACTATTTTCTAACCGTGCGCACAATTTTCCAAAGACATTTGTAAAAATGAAGTTATGCCTACGGCCGGCGCCGGACATGGCAAATATCTCACCCTGATAGTATTCATGCTTCCAGGGCGAAGCACGCTCCATTTCAAGATATTCTTCAACGGTATAGTATTGGTTGTTATACGACAATGCTGATTCGTTTACTTCCCAGACATAACCTTCATGGAGTTGATACTCAACGCCAGGTTCGCGTTCCAGTTGATCGAATTCTTCAAGGGTATAGCGTTTTTTGCTGTCGTCCTTTGCTGGTACGTTAGTTTTCATACCATGAATATACGAATTTTTTATCATTCGAATATTTTCGCCACACCAAAAGCCGCCCCTGCTGCAACAGCACCAATAAGCATAACGCGTAAAGCGCCCGCCCATGGATGAATACCCGTCATGCGGCTCTTGAAATAACCGAATATAAACAGGCAGATCAATGTAACAACTACGGATATCTTCAACGCTTCTACCGGTGTATCAATAAAGAAGTAAGGGCTTAATGGTACTAGTCCACCCACCACATATGATAAGCCGATATTCATAGCAGATTTGGTGGCGCGTTTTGGATCGGGTTTATCAAGCCCCAATTCATACTTCATCATGAAGTCGACCCATTTTTGTTTGTCCTTCGCTATTTCTTCTACTGCCTGTTGTTGTATGTCCTTGCTTAAACCTAAATTTTCAAAAAACTCCCGCACCTCTTCTTTTTCTTTTTCGGGCACCTGTTCTACTTCCCGGTATTCGCGTTTCAGCTCACTGTTATAATGATCAATTTCGGTTTTGCCGGCCAGGTAACCACCCAATCCCATAGCAATGGAACCCGCGGCAATTTCAGCAATACCGGCAATGACAATAATACCGGTTGAACTAACAGCGCCGCTTAAGCCAGCGGCCAGGGCAAAAGGTACGGTAAGGCCATCGCTCATGCCAATAACAATATCAGTAAGCCAGGCCGAGCTTTCTAAATGTTCTTCCTGATGTTCCATTGTTTATAAACTTTCCAGGCTCTTTTTTATGATCTGAACACATTCCATGATCTGCTCCCTGTTAATGACCAGCGGTGGGGCAAACCGGATCTTATCGCCATGCGTGGGTTTAGCCAGCAGCCCATTGTCTTTTAAAGTTAAACATAAATTCCAGGCGGCATTAGTATCGGCATGATCGATTACAATGGCATTCAGCAGACCCTTGCCACGGATAACAGAAATGTGCGGAGAGGCCAGCGCCTGTAATTCATTCCTTAATAATTCACCCATGGCCATAGCATTCGCAGCCATGTTCTCTTCTTTAAGCACCCGCAGTGATTCAACAGCCACCCGGCAGGCCAACGGATTGCCGCCATACGTTGAACCATGTTCGCCGGGACGAATGGTTAACATAATAGGATCGTTTGCCAGTACAGCTGATACAGGCAGCGTACCGCCGCTCAATGCTTTACCAAGGATCAGGATATCGGGTTGAACATTGTCATGGTCACAAGCCAGCATAAGACCGGTACGGCACAGGCCGGTTTGTATTTCGTCGGCAATGAACAACACATTGGCTGCTTCACAATATTGTTTGGCACGTGCCAGGTAACCATCGGCGGGTACCATTACACCGGCTTCACCTTGTATAGGTTCAACCAGAAAGCCTGCCACATTGGGGTCCTGTAATGCTTTTTCCAAAGCAGGCAGGTCATTGTAAGGGATTACCGTAAAGCCCGGCATATAAGGACCGAACTGGCTGCGTGAAGAAGAGTCGGTACTAAATGAAATAACGGTAGTGGTGCGGCCATGGAAGTTTTCACCACAAACAATGATGGTCGCTTTGTTTTCGGGAATGCCTTTCACGGCATAACCCCAGCGCCGGCACAGTTTAATGGCTGTTTCAACTGCCTCCACACCCGTGTTCATGGGCAGTACTTTATCATAACCGAAATATTGGGTAATGAATTCGGCATATTCGCCCAGGGCATTGTTGTAAAATGCCCTTGAAGTAAGTGTCAGCTGTTGCGCCTGTAACATGAAGGCGGCAATGATCTTTGGGTGGCAATGACCCTGGTTTACGGCTGAATAGCCACTCAGGAAATCATAATAGCGTTTGCCATCGACATCCCATACATACACACCTTCGCCTTTTTCCAATACCACAGGCAGGGGATGATAATTGTGCGCGCCATATTGCTCTTCCAAATCGAGGTAATGCTTCGTTTTTGCTGATAAAGTAGAAACCATAAAAAGGGAAATAGAAATTATTATTAAGCTATAAGACCGGTAAAACAGATCGTAAAAGGCAGATCAAACAGGCATAGGGACATGCCATTAACCTCCCGACAAAGTCGGGCTAGTAACCTTAGCCTCGATGGTTCAGAAAATCGAGGTTGTAATGAAGAAAGTGTGGTATGTAGGTTCTGTAGTGGATAACAAAAGCTATTTGTGCAAATATAATCAATTTAGGTGAGGGGTCGAAATCCGCCCTGTTAATTGTAATTGACCTGTTAAATCGGTAATAATGGAAAAATAATTAGGGTCTTCCCTCGTTGTTTAGGCGCCTGATTTATTAATACCAAATTATAATGCCCGTGGTTAAGAAACTCTTATTGATTTCAGCAGCTGTTCTTTTTTACTTTAAACCATATGCGCAAAAGGGAAAGCTGGAGTGGGGTGACCTTGAAAAGAAAAACAGAAACACGCCCTTTATGGCCCAGGTTTTAAAAGGACCGGGTACAGATATCATCACCCTTGGTTTCAGAAGACAGGGCGGATCTACGATCTCTCCGGTAATAAGCCGTTTTGATGAAAAGCTAAACCAGGTAATGGAAAAGGAACTGTTTGCCAGCGAAAAGGACATGACTTTTAACAACATTTTCAATTTAAGGGGTAACCTGGTGTTGTTTAGTAAACAATATGATAAGGAAGAAAGATTTTCAGCCCTGCATGCTGCGCAGATTGATCCGGTAACGCTGGCCGTTACAGGGGCAAAGGAGCTGGGAAAGTATGAGGCTATAAAAAAATCGAATCAGGCTACGATCACCGTAATGCCTTCACCCGATAGCAGCCTAGTATTGGTGATGGCCAATGCGCCTTATGCGAAAAATGAGAACGAGAAATTCTTCATTAGTGTGTATGATAACAAAATGAACAGCATTTGGGAAAAGACCATTCAGCTGCCTTATGCCGATAAGTATGTTGTTATTGATGAATTTCAGATATCGAATGAGGGCGATGTGTATGTGATGTGTAAGCATTACGACCGGGAAGTGAGCAGGGAAAAAGTAAGGGAAGACGGCATCAATGTGCCATCTTATAAGTACAAAGTGTTTATTTATAGTAAAGACAAAGCCAAACCCACCGAGCACACCATTGACGTGCAGGATAAATTCGTACACGATATAGCGTTACAATTTAACAACGATGGCAATATTGCCATGATGGGTTTGTACAAAGACTTATACAACAGCAATATCTCCGGCACCTTCATGGGGTTGTTCGACAAAAACACCAAACTGATCACCGTTAAGAAAATGGAGAAATTCCCAAAACAACAATTGGTTGACCTGGTATCTAAAGATGGTTGCGGCAGCCGTAAGGAAAGCAATCCGGGTTTGTACAACCGGTTCAGGATTATTGGTACCAACAAACGGAACGATGGGAGTGTTGACCTGCTAACAGAATACAACTACATGTACATTCACCGTACTTATAACAGCAGCACAGGTTATTATACAGAGTATCCTGTTTATGTGGCCGATGACATTGTGGTGATCAATTATGGCAAAGATGGCAAAATCAGCTATGCACGCGTGCCTAAACACCAGCGCCAGACGGTTACCAACGCCAATGTGTCATTTGTTTGGATGAACCAGGGCAATAACCTGTTGTTGTTCTATAATGATGTAAAAAAGAATATCGACAGAAGCCTCGAGAAAGGCCCCAAATACATAAAGACTTTCAGTAGTTCTGAATTTGTGATGGCTACTATCAACAGCAAGGGCGATCTGCAGCGTGAAAGCATTTTCAGTAATAAAGGAATGGATGTGGTGGCAAAAATAACTTCATGCAGATCTGTTGCCGACAATACGTTGATCATCTATGCCGAAAAATCGCACCAGCTGGCAAAAACCAGGATGCAGTTTGGCCGTCTGAAATTTAATTAAGCGTTACTTAATAGTGAAAGCAAGATAATGTGCAGGCCATTGTATGGCGGGTAGCTGGTCTTTAGGAAATATGCCGTAGAAGCAGGATCCGCTACCCGTCATCGAGGCATACAGCGCACCGCCGTCGTATAAAGCATCTTTGATGGCTTGCAGATCAGGGTGATAATTGCAAACCGGCGCCTCAAAATCATTGGTGAGGGTATTTCTCCAGCTGCTTACCGGTTGTTGAATGAGCTCCGTTAAAGATTGTGGTGATGGGGCAGGGGAGAGTTGTGAAAATGCCCAGCCTGTGTTGATGTGCACCCCGGGATGTACTACCAGAAAGGAATAAGCAGACAGATCGAGTGTTATACTTTGCAGCAATTCACCGCGGCCTGTTGCATAACTGGTTTTATTGACGATAAAAAATGGACAATCACTACCCAGTTGCAGGGAATAATCCAGCAGCTTTTCACGGCTAATGTTCAATTGAAATTTATCGTTGAGTGCCAGCAGGGTAAAGGCACCATCGGCAGAACCGCCACCCAGTCCGGCCCCCATGGGTATAGCTTTGTGCAGGTAGAGATCAACCCCGGCCAGCTCCGGATGATCTTTTTTGAGTAGATTATAAGCCTTGATACAAAGATTGTCTTCATTTCTTCCCTGAACAGGAAGCCCGCTTAAATGGATTTCTGCCTTCTGCCCTTTGCCTTCTGTTCTTACAACTTCCAGGGCATCCTTTAAAGGCAATGGATAAAAAATGGTTTCCAGCTCGTGGTAACCATCTTCACGTTTGCGAACAACATGAAGCCCAAGATTTATTTTACAATTGGGAAAAACGATCATTTATATGCTAACCTCGTCTTTTGCGGCTGTTGATCTCATCGCGGATGGCAATGGCCCGGATGTAGTCTTCCTGTTCCAACACCTCGTTCAGCAGGGTGTTCAACTCATCCAGGGTCAGCGTTTTTAAGTCGTCGGTACCGGCAGAAGATTCAGCGGCCACGGCTTCGCGGGGCTGTTTTTTCTTGCCAGATGGGTCTTCCATCAAAATACCGGCGCTTTCAAGAATATTATCGTAGGTATATATAGGACATCCGAAGCGCACGGCCAGGGCCAGCGCATCGGATGTTCGAGAATCAATTTCTACCGTATCGTGTTCACTCACACAAACCAGCTTAGAATAGAAGATGCCTTCCTGCAGGTCGCAGATCACGATCTCCTGAAGATCAATGTTAAAGGCATTCATGAAATTTTTCATCAGGTCATGCGTGAGCGGACGACTTGGATGCATTTTTTCCAAAGCCACAGCTATCGCCTGCGCCTCAAAACCACCGATTACGATGGGAAGACGACGCAACCCGTTTACTTCTCCTAGCACCACAGCATAAGAATGAGTTTGTGTTATGCTGTGTGATAAGGCAACTATTTCCAACTCTATTTTCTTCATAACGAAAGCACGAAACTAAGGGTTTTTATTCAAAAAATGAGCCCAAATCATTTAGCCTCATTTCATTGAATATACCAGGTTAATTTATGCCATTCCTTTCAGCTTTTTTACCGCTTCCGTTATTTTGGGTACTACTTCAAACGCATCACCCACAATACCATAGTCGGCCGCTTTAAAGAAGGGGGCCTCGGGGTCCTTATTTATAACCACAATCACCTTACTCCGGTTCACTCCGGCCAGGTGTTGTATGGCGCCCGAAATACCAACTGCAATATATAAATTAGGCGCAATAGTAAGACCGGTTTGTCCAACATGTTCGTGGTGCGGGCGCCAATGTTCATCGGCCACCGGGCGGCTGCAGGCAGTAGCTGCACCCAGGGCATGGGCCAGATCTTCTACCAAACCCCAGTTATCGGGACCTTTTAAACCACGACCGCCGCTTACCACTATTTCGGCTTCGCTTAAAGGTACTTCGCCACTGGCCTTATTTACAGCTTTTATTTTCACTTTGGGTGCATCAACGGTTGCGTCAAATGGCACCACTTCCGCAGATCCGCTGCCTTCAACCACCTGGTACGAATTGGGGTTGAGGGTAATGATCTTTATATCGGAATTGATGGTAAGATTTGCAAAAGCCTTACCCGAAAAAACGTTTTTCTTTACAGTGAAACCGTTGGCAGTTTCAGGCAAACTTACGGCACCCGGTACCAGTCCGGCTTTCAGGCGGGCACTCAGGCGGGGCGCGATAGCTTTACCATCAACGTTGTTGGAAAAAACGATCACTTTTGAGCCGGCAGCCTGTGCAACCTGGGCAATTACTTTTGTAAAAACCTGCGCATCGAAGTGATTAAGGGTATCATTGGCCACATGATGTATCTTTTTTACCCCATATTTTCCCAGCGCTGCTAATTGATCCGCAGCAACAGCACCCAATACCACCCCCTCAGCAGTAGTACCCAATTGTTCTGCTACTTTGGCGCCATAACTTAATACCTCGTAAGAGGCTTTTTTTACATGGCCATCGGCCTGATCTATGAATATTAAAACTGACATGTAGTTAAAGTTGATAAGTTAACAAGTTGGTAAGTTAACAGGTTGAAAAGTTGACAAGGCAATCCAACTTATCAATTAGATGATTTTCGCCTCTTCGTGTAGTAAACGCACCAGTTCTGCCGGATTGTCGGCATTGACCAGTTTAACACCCGCTTTGGCCGGCGGTAATTCAAAACTGGCCACAGTGGTGAGCGTATCGGCAGCAACGGGTTCCAGTACTTTTAAAGGTTTGGTGCGGGCTCCCATAATGCCTTTCATGTTGGGTATCCGTTGTTCGGCCATCCCTTTCTGACAGCTGACAACTACGGGCAAATTCACCTCGCACATTTCTTCGCCACCTTCAATTTCGCGGGTGATGGTAGCGGTAGTGCCATTTAATTCAAATTTTATTGCCAGTGACACATAAGGCATATCGAGCAGTTCAGCCACCATGCCACCAATGGATGAACCATTGAAGTCGATGGTTTCCTTACCGGTAAAAATGAGGTCGTAATTGCCTTGTTTAGCTACTTCGGCAATTTGCGAAGCAATGTAAAAACTATCTGTGCTGGTTGTGTTTACCCGAATGGCTTCATCGCCACCCAGGGCCAGGGCCTTGCGGATAACCGGCTCGGCATCGGCACCACCCACATTTATCAGGTGTAATACAGTAGCAGGGTCTTTTTCTTTCAGTTCTATGGCGCGAACCAGCGCATACCATTCATCATACGGGTTGATGATCCATTGTACGTTGTCCTGCGCAAATTTCGTATTGTTATCGGTGAAAGCTATTTTTGCCGTGGTATCCGGCGTTTTGCTGATGCAAACTAAAATCTTCATTGGCAATAGATTTAGTATTTAATCATTGGTTGTTTATGCAACCATCATGTATACAAATATAAGTGCCATAAAGATACATTTTGATATTTTATTGTTTTTTTAATTGAGGGATAATGGACCGAATAACCAAACTGAAGGAATTTTTGCAGGCCAACCCCCGCGATAGTTTTCTGAAACATGCGCTGGCACTGGAATACGTAAAGATCGAAGATGATAAAACTGCCCGGGAAATTTTTGAGGAAATACTTACACAAGACCCCGGTTATATAGGTTCTTATTATCATTTGGCTAAATTATTAGAGCGTACAGGCGACACTAACGCGGCCATACAATGGTATGAAAAGGGGATGGAAGCCGCCAAAAAAGCAGGCGACAACCATGCGTATGGTGAGTTGAGAAGTGCGCACGAAGAACTAACTTTTTAAATTTCTGCATGAGTTTACTGCAACGATTTCAACAATACATTTCTGAAAATCATCTTTTTTCATCGGGCGATCCCTTACTACTGGCCGTGAGTGGAGGTATCGATTCGGTAGTATTGTGCGAATTGTGCAAACAGGCAGGTTACAGCTTCATCATTGCACATTGCAACTTTAAACTAAGAGGAGCCGAGAGTGAGCGCGATGCCGATTTTGTACAACAGCTTGCCCAAAATTATCAGGTCCCTTTTTTAAAAAAGGAATTCGATACGGCAGCGTTTGCTGAGAAGAATAAGCTGTCTATTCAGGAAGCCGCGCGGGAGTTAAGGTATTCCTGGTTTGAAGAGATACTGAAATCGGAAAATATCTCTGCCCTCTGCCCTCTGCCTTCCGCCCTTCTAACCGCCCACCACTTAGACGACAACATAGAAACCATGCTGATGCATTTTTTCAGAGGCACCGGCATACATGGTTTGCGGGGCATGCTGCCCAGGCAAGGTCACGTTGTACGTCCTTTGTTGTTTGCCCGTAAACAGGAGTTGAAACAATTTGCCACAGCAAACAATTTAGCCTGGGTAGAAGACAGCTCCAATGCGCTTGACAAATATTCCCGGAATTATTTCCGCAACCAGCTTATTCCGCTGGTGCAACATATTTACCCCGAAGCAGAAAATAACCTGGTTGGTAACCTGCGCCGCTTTGCCGATATGGAACAACTGTACGAACAAGCCCTTGCCTTGCATAAAAAGAAACTGTTGGAATTTAAAGGCGAAGAAGTGCATATCCCCATCCTGAAGTTGCAAAAATCGGAACCCCTGCATGCCATCGTGTATGAGATCATTAAGGAGGTTGGTTTCTCTGCGGCACAGGTAGAAGAAGTGATCAAATTATTAGGCAGCGAATCGGGCCGTTATGTACAATCGGCCACCCATCGCATTATTAAAAACAGGCGCTGGCTTATTATAGCGCCGGTAAAGGCGGAACAATCGCAAACGCTGGTGATAGATGCCGATGAGGAGCGCATTGTATTCGAAAATGGTGCGCTGGCGTTAACACAATTAAAAAGCACCAATGTACAATTGGTAAACGATCCGGCTATAGCCCTGATTGATAAAAGCACCTTACAATTCCCCCTGTTGCTCCGCAAATGGAAAAAGGGCGATTATTTTTATCCGCTTGGTTTAAAAAAGAAGAAAAAGCTCGCCCGTTTCTTTATCGATCAAAAGTTGTCCATGACCGATAAAGAAAAAGTATGGGTGCTCGAAAGCAATAAAAAGATCCTGTGGGTAGTGGGTCAGCGGATCGATGACCGGTTTAAAATTACCGATTCAACAAAACAGGTATTGCGCATACAGCTTACGAATAATAGCTAGCAAATGCGCGTACTTTTTGAATGAACTCCTCCAGTACGTGGTAATCTGACAGGAAATAACTGGTGATAAACAAAAACGCAATCCCATACAGTGCCCCAAAAATATGGGCGGAGTGATTGATGCCACCGCCACCGCGTTTATCGAGGTAAGAGGAAACCACCAGGTACACAAAGCCAAACACAAAGGCGGGCAAACCCCATTGCGGCGGCAAAAATATCAGTCCAATCTTCTGCAAAGGGTTCAAAACGATATAAGCAAAGATCACTGCCGAAATAGCCCCGGAAGCGCCCAGACTTCTGTAACGTTCGTTGGTGCGGTGTTTTAAATAGGTAGGCACCAAACAGGCAAACAGGGCCGTTATATATAATAACAGGTAAAGCAGCTTGCCTTTCTGCTCAAACACCATCATAAAGCTGCGCTCCACACTTTCGCCAAACATATAAAACGCATACATATTAAAGATCAGGTGGCCATAATTGGCATGAATAAGCCCGCAGGTTAAAAACCGGTACCATTGTTTATTGTAGGTAACGGCCGGCGGGTCAAAAATAAAATCATTGAAAACTTTATCATTCGAAAACGCTGTTATGGAAACCAGTACTGTAATAATGATAATGATCAGGGTTATGCTCATTGCTTGGTATTGATGGTCAAAAATAATAAGAAACAAGGTACACCCCATAGGTTGTAAGTACCCGGAAAGAGCAAAACTGGGGTATATAACTGAAAAGACTAGTGGTGATTGATGAATTTATTTCCCAAAAAATAGTGTTAATTCCGGTTTTGAAACAATTTTGCGTAGTCCTACGCTAACAAATCTCCAATTAATTATTTATTTTCATTCTCCAATTTTGAGTTCAAGTAATTGAAAACCATTAGTTAATGATTGGTTTTGCCAGGGTTGGGCAATTTTTACGTTTCCGGTAGAGTTGGCATGGTACGATATTGAATATATATAATACGATTCTGTGAGAAAGAGGTCCCGCCAACACAAAATGGGCAAAAGAGGAAACAATACACATTAAAAAGGGAATAGTCTTCATAGGTATATAATGGTCCTCCCGATACATCGGGAGGACTTTTTTCATTTTTTGCATATTACCTTTGGGCATTAAATCACTTTATGCCTGGCAATATTTTACTCATCGATGATGAAGAACAGCTGCGAAAATTATTAAGCCGTATTATTTCACTGGAAGGTTTTACTGTTGATCAGGCGGGCACGCTTAAAGCAGCCTGGGCACAGTTGGCGCAAAAAGAACCCGACATCGTATTGTGCGATGTTAAACTACCAGACGGAGATGGGGTTCGTTTTGTAAAGGAACTAAAGGAAAAATATCCCCTCATCGAGATCATCTTACTAACTGCATTCGGAAATATTCCTGATGGCGTGCAGGCCATCAAAAACGGTGCGTTCGATTATATAACGAAGGGTAACGACAATGATCGCATTGTGCCGTTGCTGTACCAGGCGTTCGATAAAGCCACCGCGCAAAAGAGATCGGCCATTAAGATCAAGGATAAAGGCGCCTATACGTTTGATGATATTATTGGCCAGAGCACCCTCATAAAACAAGCCATTCAACTGGCGCAGCGTATTGCGCCGGCCAGCACCAACGTATTATTATTGGGCGAAACAGGTACCGGTAAGGAAGTATTTGCCAATGCCATTCATGCCAACAGCAAGCGGAGCGATAAAGCGATTGTGGCCATCAACTGCAGCGCTTTTGCCAAAGACCTGCTGGAAGGGGAGTTGTTCGGTCACAAAGCCGGTGCTTATACCGGTGCCAACAAAGACAAAAAAGGATTGGTTGAACTGGCCGACGGAGGCACCCTGTTCCTCGACGAAATAGGGGAAATGAATATCGATCTGCAGGCCAAGCTGCTACGGGTAATTGAAAACGGCGAATTCATAAAACTGGGTGACGTAAAAACCACCAAAGTAAATGTGCGCATTATTGCGGCTACTCACAGGGACCTGAGTAAAATGGTAGAAGATGGCACCTTCCGGGAAGACCTGTACTACCGGTTGAATGTATTTTCCATTTCCTTACCGCCTTTGCGCGAACATACCGAAGATATTGCGGCCCTTGCCAATCATTTTCTGGTCTATTATGCAGCTAAAGAAAACCGCCCGGTTTTACAGATCCAGAAAGAAGCGCTGCAGTTGTTGCAACGGCACAACTGGAAAGGCAATATCCGTGAATTAAGAAATGTACTGGAAAGAGCCACCATTATGGCGGAAGGCGACACCATTTTGCCCGAACACCTGCCTTTTGATATCCAGAAACAGGATAAAGGCGCTGCAAGTCTTACCCTCGCCAGTGTAGAGAAAGACCATATTCAAAAAGTACTGCGCTATACGAATGGGAATAAGACGAAGACAGCGGTGTTGTTAGGGATAGGGTTGACTACGTTGTATCGGAAGATGGAAGAATACGGTATTTAGTTGACGGGTTGACAAGTTAACCCGTTGACATGTTTTTAACGAAAAGAAGCTCGCCATTAATAGCGAGCTTCACGAATAGGGAACTTGTTAACCTGTCAACTTGTTAACCTGTTAACTGGCATTACTGTCTTACCAAAGGTGGATGTTGAATGGCGTTCACCACCACGGGATATTTTTCGATAGTTACATTACTGGGGTCCAGTCCGAAGTTGACGGATTCTTTTACACTCAAATATTTGAGGTTGAAGTAACTTTTCATCACAAAGTTCTTCCAGAACGACATCGCATTTTCGAACGACAGGAAGCTTTCCATCACCAAAAACCGGAGGTCACCGATCTTGGTTTCCTGATAATGTTGTTCACACCTGTTCGATACATCTACTTCGCCGGTTTTTACCAGTTCATTCACTACCTGTTGAAAGTAATAGTCGATCCGCGGCTCAATGCGGAAACCAAGGTTGAATTCCACGAAGTACACGTCGTCTTTAACGATCGTATCGACATGGTAACGCATGGCGTACGGTTCATCCAGTACGTTTACGTGTACAAACCAGTAGATGTCGGCCCGTTTGGGAGATTTAGACAGAATAGAATCGATGGCTGTCTTTTCTACTTTACGGGGTGTGCCGGAACTGGTAAGGTAAACCAGGTTGGTAGCGTATTTAGCGATCTTTTCATCAACGCTTAACTCCTTTAATAAAGGAATATAGGTTTCTATCGGAACCATTTTCTTCCATCCATTGGTGATGGTACGGCCCTTGCGCCACACATACATGATCAAAAACAGGGCACTACCGATCAACAGGGTTATCCAACCGCCTTCTTTTACCTTTTGCAGGTTGGCCGCCAAAAACGACAATTCTATCAACAGGAACAGGCCGGTAACCAGCGCCACCCAGATCATGGGCACCCGTTTGGCGTGCAGGTAGAAATTGATCAGCACGGTACTCATCAACATGGTAAGCGTAACACTTAAACCAAATGCCGCTTCCATTTTAGTGCTTTCTCTAAAGTATATTACCATACCCAAACAACCCGCCATCAGCAACCAGTTCACAAAAGGAATGTAGATCTGTCCTTTTATGTGACCGGGGAACAATACGCGGTGACGGGGCCAGATGTCGAGGCGAATGGCTTCATTCACCAGCGTAAAGCAACCACTGATCAGCGCCTGGCTGGCAATAATAGTAGCCAGGGTAGCAATAACCAGCGAAGGCAGGTAGATGGCATCAGGCACGATGTGATAGAACGGACTCACAGTACCTACTTCCTGACCAACGTGTTGTAACAACCAGGCCGTTTGACCGGCATAGCTCAATATCAGCATGATCTTGATATAGATCCAACTAATGCGAATGTTGTTTCTACCGCAGTGGCCCATATCACTGTACAGGGCTTCCGCACCCGTAGTACAAAGGAATATGCTACCCAATAACCAGAAACCGCCCGGCACTTCTCTCAACATCACATAAGCATAGTAGGGGTTTAACGCTTTAAATACGCCCGGTTCATGTCGAAGGGCCATTATACCCAATACACCAATAAAAGTGAACCATACAACCATCACGGGGCCAAACACCTTACCGATCTTATCGGTACCAAACTGCTGAAAGGCAAATAAACCAATCAGGATCACGATCACAATAGGCACCGTGTTGATATGCGGATTTATTTTTTGCAACCCTTCAATGGCAGAAGCCACTGAAATAGGCGGAGTAATAATACCATCGGCCATCAGGAAGGCGCCGCCGGCCATAGCCGGTATCAATAACCATTTGCCCCAGAAACGGCGGATTAGGGCATACAAGGAGAAAATACCACCTTCCCCCTTGTTATCGGCCTGCAGGGTGATGATTACGTATTTGAGCGTGGTTTGAAAAAAGAGTGTCCAGAAGATGGCCGAAAAAGCACCGAGGGCCACATCTTCGGTGACAACGCGGCCATGGAAAACTGCATTCAATGTATATAAAGGAGATGTACCAATGTCGCCAAACACAATACCGGTGGCGATCAAAATACCCGCTGCTGTGATTTTTTTGTGGAATACAGCCGGTGAAACTGTTGAACTCATTTTATTTACTTGTTTTAACCTTACCCGGAAGATTTGTTTTTCCGGGTTTAATATTAGTAGGGGACGGAGGTCAATTATTACAATGCAAGAAATGCATTTTTTATTGTAAAACCTTTCCATTTTGATAAAACACCCTTTCAAAATGGCATGGTCCTGAAAAAACACCGCATGAACCTTCGTTAGTAAAATCTTTGTATCTGATTGTCTTTTAATCTCTTGCTGTAGTTTCTTCTCTTTTCCTTTTTACGGCACCCGATTGGCTTTTGGTTAGCAAAATTTACAACCATGCTCACCCTGATTCTCTTTGCGGCCGGACTCGTTTGTTTTTACCTGTTTTATAAATCAATTGAATTTTTTGAAAAAATATAAACTATGATCAACGCATTATTCATTTTGTCAATACTGGTTTTTGGTTACCTGTTGTACGTATTAATTAAACCTGAAAAATTTTAATACTACCCTTTCACGACAATAACTCTCTAACATGAATACAGAACTATTTGGTGTCATAATGACCTTCCTGATTACTTTGCTAATAGCATTTCCCCTCGGAAAATACATTGCCAGAGTATTTAAAGGAGAACGCACCATCACCGATTTTATGAACCCGGTTGAACGGTTCATCTTCCGGGTATCCGGTATCAATCCGAATGCCAGCATGGACTGGAAACAATTCCTGAAAGCCATGCTCAGCATTAACATGCTGTGGTTCGTATATGCATTTTTTACCCTGATGTTTCAGGACAAATTACCCCTGAACCCCGATGGCAATCCTGGCCAAACGCCTGACCTGGCTTTTAACACGGCCATCAGCTTTTTGGTAAACTGTAACCTGCAACACTATTCCGGTGAAACAGGCGTAACGTATTTCACCCAGTTATTTGTGCTGGCCTTTTTACAGTTTGTAACGGCAGCCACCGGTATTGCTGCGCTGGTTGCTTTATTTAACGGGATAAAAGAAAAAACAACCAATAACCTGGGCAACTTCTGGAACCTGCTGGTTAAAACCACCACGCGGATCCTATTACCCATATGTATAGTAGCTGCCATATTGCTGGCGTTTAATGGTACCCCTGCCAGCTTTGATGGCAAAGACAGCATTGTTACGCTGCAGGGCGATTCGGTTCAGGTTTCGCGTGGGCCCGCAGCCGGCTTTGTAGCCATCAAACACCTGGGCACCAATGGCGGTGGCTGGTTTGGTGCCAACTCGGCCCATCCGTTGGAAAATCCCAACTACTTTACCGCCATGCTGGAACTCATACTGCAAACGATCATTCCCATTGCCATGATCTTTGCCATGGGCTTTTATATACAACGTAAAAAATTTGCGTATGTGATCTTTGGCGTAATGACGGTGGGGATGTTGTGCCTGCTCATTCCAACCATCGCTACCGAGTTACATGGCAACCCTGCTATTGCCAAACTGGGTGCTAGCCAGGCAACGGGTGCTATGGAAGGGAAGGAGGTGCGGTTTGGTCCGGCCCTGTCGGGATACTGGAGCATCATTACCACCATCATTTCAACCGGTTCGATAAACTCCATGCACGACAGTTCAATGGCTATCTCGGGCCTTATGCAATTGCTGGCCATGATGATCAATGCCTTTTATGGCGGTTGTGGCGTCGGCATCCTGAACTATTATATCTACATAATAATAGCCGTATTCATCTCGGGGTTAATGGTAGGCCGTACACCCGAATTTATGGGACATAAGGTAGAGGCCAGAGAGATCAAGATCGCCTCCATGGTGTGGTTGCTCTCGGCAATCCTTGTAAAAGGCGGGGCCGCGCTGGCTGCCTATATGGTAGCGCATCATCCCGATGTGGCCTGGGCTGTGAAACCTTCGGCCTGGCTGAATAATCCTTCGTATCACGGGTTCTCGGAAATGTTGTACGAGTTCACTTCGTCGAATGCCAATAACGGCAGCGGGTTCGAAGGGCTGGGTGATAACAATATCTTTTGGAATGTAAGCACCGGTATTGTGCTGATCCTGGCACGGTTCATACCCATCATTGGCCCTATAGCCATCGTTGGTTTACTGGCCAACAAGAAGTTCATTCCTGAGTCGCCGGGAACGCTGCGTACCGATTCGCTCACCTTTGGGGCCATGACCTTTGCCGTTATAGTAATAGTGAATGCATTGTCTTTCTTCCCGGCACTGGCATTAGGTCCGATAGCAGAATATTTCTCATTACAATAATTCAGAACTGAACATGTCAAAAAGAAAACGCGAAATAAAATTGTTTGAACCGGCGCTGGTAAATACGGCCATCAAACAATCCTTTATAAAATTGAGCCCCCGGTTAATGGTGAAGAACCCGGTGATGTTCACCGTGGAGGTTGGCACCTTTGTGATGCTGGCCGTAGTGATCTGGCAAATGATCACACACGATGCTACACAAGGCGCCCTGTGGTACAACATCGTAGTATTTGCCATTCTGTTCGTAACCGTACTGTTTGCCAATTTTGCCGAAGCGCTGGCCGAAGCAAGGGGTAAAGCCCAGGCGGAGAGCCTGCGCAAAACAAGGGAAGAAACACCCGCTAAAATGGTTGTATCACCCGGCGATATTTATGTAAAAGAAATAAAAGTAGTACCCTCTTCACAGCTTCGGTTAAACGACCGGTTTGTATGTGAAACCGGTGATGTAATTCCTATGGATGGCGAGATCATTGAAGGTATTGCCACCATCGATGAATCGGCCATTACCGGCGAATCGGCGCCCGTGATCAGGGAAGCCGGTGGCGACAAGTCATCGGTGACCGGTGGAACCAAAGTATTAAGCGACCGCATTGTGGTACAGGTGACCACCCAGCCCGGTGAAACTTTCCTCGATAAAATGATCGCACTGGTAGAAGGCGCCAGCCGGCAGAAAACGCCCAATGAAATTGCATTGACCATTCTGCTCGCTGCCTTTACGCTCATCTTTATAATCGTGTGCGTAACACTGAAACCATTTGCCGATTATGCCAATACCCCCATTACCATTGCCGCATTTATCTCCCTGTTCGTGTGTTTGATTCCTACTACCATTGGTGGCTTATTATCTGCCATTGGTATTGCGGGGATGGACCGGGCCCTGCGGGCAAATGTAATTTCAAAAAGCGGTAAAGCCGTTGAAACGGCCGGTGACGTGGATGTGCTGTTGTTGGATAAAACAGGTACCATCACCATCGGTAATAGAAAAGCAACGCATTTTTATCCTGCAAAAAATGTAGCGGAGAGTGAGTTTATTGACCTGGTAGTATACAGCTCCTTAGCCGATGATACTCCGGAAGGAAAATCTATAGTGGAACTGGCTGCCAAACAAAGCAGCCCTAATTCAACCGTTGATCAATTCCGTCATCAGAAGTTATCTGTGCAGGCGGCGCCGCTCACCTTTATCAAATTCACGGCAGAAACAAGAAGCAGCGGGGTTGATCTGCCCAATGGAACGAAGATCCGCAAAGGCGCCTTTGATGCCATTCGCAATCTGTCCATGAAAGCAGGCAACGGTATGCCGCTCGAAGTGGAAGACAGGGTAAAGAAGATCTCCAGCGATGGCGGTACGCCACTGGTAGTATCAGTGGATAATGAAATAAAAGGTGTGATCGAATTACAGGATATCATCAAACCGGGTATTCAGGAACGTTTTGCCCGCCTGCGTAAAATGGGGGTAAAAACGGTGATGGTTACCGGAGATAATCCCTTAACCGCAAAATACATAGCTGAAAAAGCAGGGGTGGATGATTTTATTGCCGAAGCAAAACCGGAAGATAAAATGAACTACATCCGCAAAGAACAGGCAACCGGTAAACTGGTAGCCATGATGGGTGATGGTACCAACGATGCACCGGCGCTGGCGCAGGCCGATGTGGGCGTGGCTATGAACAGCGGAACACAGGCGGCGAAGGAAGCCGGGAACATGGTCGACCTCGATAACGATCCCACCAAACTGATTGAAGTAGTGGAGATTGGTAAACAGTTGCTGATCACGCGTGGTACCCTCACCACTTTCTCCATTGCCAATGATGTGGCCAAGTATTTCGCTATCGTGCCGGCTTTGTTCATTGCATCTATTCCGGCCCTGCAGCATTTGAATATTATGGGTTTGAAAAGTCCGGAGTCAGCCATCTTATCAGCCATCATTTTCAATGCCATCATTATTCCGATGCTGATACCCCTGGCATTAAAAGGTGTAGCCTATAAACCAATTGGTGCCAGCGCGCTGTTGCGTCGCAACCTGTTGATCTACGGCGTTGGTGGTGTGATCGTTCCATTTATCGGCATCAAACTCATCGATATGCTGCTGGGGTTATTTATGTAAGAACACGAATATAAATAGAGTTGTCAAATAAATAAAAGTTACAAGTTACAAGGTACAGGTTACAGGGATGTCTGCTCAAGTGTCTTGTGCCCTGCAACCTGCAACTTGTAACAAAAAACTTTGTAAAAATGAAGAACTTTCTAATTTCAATTAAACTCACTTGCATCCTCATTATTTTATGTGGATTGGTATTTCCTGTGTTGATTGCCATGGCCGGCAAACTGGCGCCGGGTGGCGGCAAAGGGGAAACCGTGATGGCCCATGGCCGGGTTGTTGGCTATGCCAACGTTGGACAAAAATTTACTGAAGATAAATATTTCTGGGGCCGGCCTTCAGCGGTAGATTATAACGCTGCCGGTTCAGCGGGTTCTAATAAAGGCCCATCCAATCCTGACTATTTAAAAACAGTACAGGATCGCATCGATTCCTTCCTGGTGCATAACCCTGGCGTTAAAAAAGAAGAGATCCCTTCTGAAGTGGTAACGGCATCGGGTAGTGGCCTCGATCCTGATATTTCACCAGCATCTGCTTTCTTGCAGATAAAACGGGTGGCTGCTGTGCGTGGAATATCGGCTGATAAAGTAAAAACATTGGTTGATTCACATGTTCAAAAACCATTGCTCGGTTTGTTCGGGCCATCGAAAGTAAATGTGTTGAAATTGAATGTGGCGCTGGACGAACTGAAGTAATTAAATAAGACCATCAGGCGGGCAAACAATCAGAATGTGATGCCTGCCTGTGGTTCATAACTAAACAACGGATGAAACGAATCTTAAATGGTCTGGCGCTATTGCTGGCAACAGCCGGTATGGCGCAGGACACTGTAAAAAACGAAAACAAAGGGCAGGTAACCTTTAGCGGTTATGTTGAAGGATATTACAGTTATGATTTCGCTAAACCCAAAGACAATAACCGGCCAGGGTTTATATATAGTCACAACCGCAGCAATGAATTCAATGTAAACCTCGCATTTGTGAAAGGAAACTATACGGCCGATCGCATACGGGCAAATGTAGCTGTGGCCATAGGGACCTACATGAATGCCAACTATGCAGCAGAACCGGGTGTATTAAAAAATATTTATGAAGCCAATGTGGGCTATAAACTAAGCAGAACCAAAAACCTTTGGTTCGATATAGGTATTATGTCATCGCATATTGGCTTTGAAAGCGCCATTAGTAAAGATTGCTGGACGGTAACAAGAAGTTTACCGGCCGACAATTCCCCGTATTATGAAAGCGGGGCTAAACTTACGTACACAACGAATAACAATAAATGGTTATTCAGCGCCATGGCATTGAACGGCTGGCAACGCATTCAGCGTGTGGCCGGTAATTCATTGATGAGTTGGGGCACTCAGGTGCAATTCAGGCCAACAGATAAAATAATGCTGAATTACAGTACCTTTTTAGGGACAGATAAACCTGATAGCGCAAGGCTTTGGCGATATTTTCATAACTTATATGGGGTGTTTGAACTGAGCGATAAATTCGGTCTGACCCTTGGTTTTGACATTGGTCAGGAACAAGCTGAAAAAGGCGGGCGCCGACTCAATACGTGGTATACGCCGGTAGCTATTTTGCAATATGTACCGGTTGATAAATGGGCAATTGCCATCCGGGGAGAATATTATAGTGATGAACATGGTGTCATTTTCAGTACCGGTACACCTAATGGGTTTAAAACAGCCGGGTGTTCTGCCAATGTTGATTACCTGCCGGAAAAGAACATAGCACTCCGTTTGGAAGGAAGAATGCTGAGCAGCAAAGACGAGATATTTTTGAAAAGCAATGAAAGTACTACCGGCATCAATAGCGCCATTACTTTTTCTGCAGCCGTAAGTTTTTAAAAGATCATATGAACATACCCAATGATAAAGACGAACAGGTGCAACACTTCCTGGATATTGCCAACCAGTCTACGCGTGGCAAGCTGAAGATCTATATCGGTATGAGCGCCGGTGTAGGTAAAACGTACCGGATGTTACAGGAAGCGCATGACCTGCTTCGAAAAAACATCAACGTAAAGGTTGGTTATGTGGAGACGCATAATCGAAAAGAAACGCATGCCCTGATAGAAGGCTTGCCGCTGATTCCCCGGCGGCAGGTGTTTTATAAAGGTAAACAACTCGATGAACTGGATGTGCAGGCCGTGTTGTTATTACATCCCGAGGTAGTGATCGTTGATGAGCTGGCACATAGCAATATCCCGGGTAGTAAAAATGAAAAACGCTGGCAGGATGTGGTGGATATCCTGGATGCCGGCATTGATGTAATTACCGCTGTGAACATCCAGCATATCGAGAGCATCAACGAAGAGGTAAAACAGATAACGGGGGTAGAAGTAAAAGAAAGAGTGCCCGATAAGTTATTACAACTGGCCGATGAAGTAGTAAACATCGATCTTACGGCGCAGGAACTGATTACCCGGTTACAAGAGGGAAAGATTTACGACCATAATAAGGTACAGCAGGCGCTTACGAATTTCTTTCAGCCCGAAAAGATCCTGCAGTTACGCGAACTGGCGTTGAAAGAGGTGGCCGGCCAGGTAGAAAGAAAAGTAGATTATACGGTTACCAAGAATAAAACCTGGCAGCACGAACGTTTCCTGGCCTGTATTTCCTCTTCTCATGAAGCGGCCCAACGCATTATTCGAAAAACAGGGCGACTGGCATCGTATTACAATGCCGATTGGTTTGTTCTCTATGTGCAAACACCCGATGAAGAGCTGGATAAAATACCGCTGGCTGCCCAACGGCATTTGATAAACAACCTGAAACTGGCTACCGAACTGGGCGCCGAAGTATTGCAGGTAAAAAGTAAACACGTTGCAAACGAGATCATTCAAACAGCTATCGATAAAAAGATCACCACGATTTGTATCGGAAAACCACATTTGAATTTATTTCAGGTAATTTTGAGGACAAGCTTATTCAATCAATTGTTAAAAACCTTGTCTGAAAAAGATATTGATATTATTATATTATCGTAATGGCATTAAAGCTTAAAACAAAAGTAGCCCTGGGCGTAGGTTTTCTGTTCACATTACTGCTGCTGGTAGGCGGCGTAGGTTTTTATTATTTCAACAAGATCAGTCTGGAGTCGCGGGATGTGTTAAAGGATAATAATAAAAGTGTGGAGTATGGCCGCAAAATGCTCGATGCCCTGAATACCTGGGAAAAAGAACGGACTACCGCCCGCAAAGTATTTGAAGAGAACCTGTCGGCACAGGAAAGCAATGTTACGGAAAAGGGTGAATCGGATGTTACGCATGCATTGCATCAGGATTACAACGCCTTCCTGCAACACGACGACTCGATGCCCCTGCAACTGGCCTTGCAAAAGAACATCAGCCGCATCATACAGATCAACCTCGAGGCCATCAATGCAAAAAATGATATGTCGCAAAAGGCAGTCGACAATGCCAAGGTGATCATCACTATGATCATTACTTTTTGTTTGCTGATCGGATTTACATTCATTGTGAATTTTCCCGGGTTGATCGCCAACCCTATCATCAAATTAACAGAAGGGATAAAGGCCATTGCCAATAAGAATTACAGCCAGCGTATTCACCTGCAACGCAACGATGAGTTTGGTGACCTGGCAAAAGCGTTTAACGACATGGCCCAGCAGCTGGACGCGTACGAACACAGTAGCCTCGCACGCATTATGTTTGAAAAAAAGCGAGCTGAAACGGTGATCAACTCCCTGAAAGATGCCAGTATTGGCATCGATAAAAGCGGTACCGTATTATTTGCCAATCAGCAGGCACTGCAATTACTGAATCTGAAAGAAGCGGAGGTGGTTGGGCATGCACAGGCCGATATTCAAAAACGCAACGATCTGTTCCGGTTCCTGACCAATGAAGAAAACGGCATGCCGTTCAAAATAGTGGTGAATGATAAAGAAAACTATTTTACCAAAGAACAGATAGATATAGAACAGGAACAGGAGAAAACGGGGCATGTACTTATCTTAAAAAACATCACGCCTTATAAAGAACTGGATGTAGCCAAAACCAATTTCATAGCAACCATCTCCCATGAATTAAAAACGCCCCTGGCTTCTTCAGATTTTAGCTTGCGTTTACTGGAAGACGAACGCATTGGCAAACTCACCGATGAACAAAAAGAACTGGTGCAAAGCCTGAAAGACGATAACCAGCGGCTGTTGCGCATTCTAAGTGAGCTGCTTGATCTGTCGCAGGTAGAAAGCGGGAAAATACAATTAAACCTGCAACCGGTACCGGTAAATGATATAATCAACAAGGCGCTGGCTGCAGTACAAAATGCGGCAAGGGAAAAGAACATCCAGATAAAACAACAGCTCGCTGATAAACTGCCAGCGGTACGGGCCGATGCAGAAAAAGCCGTGTGGATCATCAATAACTTCCTCACCAACGCTATTCGCTATTCTGCGCAAAATGATCATATAATGGTAAAAGCCAGTCAGCATGATGCGGGTCATATTGAAATAGGTGTGCAGGATTTTGGCATTGGCATCGATGTTTCCCTGCAACAAAAAGTATTTGATCGTTTTTACCGCGTGCCCGGTATACATGAGAAAAAAGGAACAGGGTTAGGATTGGCCATCAGCAAGGATTTTGCCGATGCAATGGACGGAGAAATAGGGGTGGACTCAACCGTGGGCAAAGGCAGTTACTTTTTTTGCCGCTTTAAGGTAGCCACCCCCCTGGGGCCAGTTTAGTTGAACCTGGCTACACTTAAAATGATTATACAGCCAATAATAAGTACTGAAAGCAACTGAAACAGGGAGATCTTTTTCCGGAGGTCGGCAAAAGAGACCTTTATTTCATTGTTGATGCCTTTTTTCAGCTGGCCAAGGTTTCTTGAGTAGAAGATCCTTACTACCATCAGCACTATCAACAGCCCGATCTTTATCCGGAACCACAATTGCGGACCATATACCTGGTGCATCTGGATCATCATGCCTATACCCATTAAAACAGCTACTCCCAGACAAATGCCCATAATGCGGTTGTATTTGCCTGTGGTATTGAACAGGGCCCTGGTGATAGCGGCGTCTTTATCGCTGTACTGCCACAGTTGATTGCTGTTGACTATATTGGCGATCAGCGTGCCGGTAAATAAAGCGAATGCGCTTAAGTGAATAATAAGGAAAGTCAGATAAACGGAATGAGGTTTCATATACGGCTTACTTTATAACAAAGTAAGCCCGGATAACTGGTAGCTACCCGTGATAAAGGTCACAAAATGGGCGACCGCATTCTTTTGTTGCGGATGCGGCTTAACGTTTCCCGTTTTACACCCAGGTACGAGGCTAACTGCGAAATAGACACGCGTTGCAATAATGCGGGATCGTGCTGTTCCAAAAATTCGTACCGGCCTTTGGCTGTGAGGATGCGGAATAATTGCATTTGTCGTTCCTGTTTGGCGGCAATAAGTTCCAGGTTCTTTTTCCCCGTCTCTTCCAGTTCCGGGCATTGCCTGGTCGCTTCCAGCAGGTCTGGTTTATCAATACGGTGCACGATCATGGGTTCGCAGGCCACCACGGCAAAATCGGCAGGTATATTGAACACATAGCTGTTCTTATGGGTCACCGTATCGAACTCGAAATAAAAACTGAGGTTTACTTCCAGCCCATCCTGGATATTGAAAGCCCGGCAATATCCCTGTTCAATGATATACAAACTCTGGCAGGGCTTCCCGCACCGGATCAATGTTTCACCTTTCTTATACTCGATCCTGGTAAACAAGGGAAGAAGCGTGTCTTTACTGCGTTCAGAAAGATCACGGAATTTCTTAAGGTTGTTAAAAAAGGTCTCCATAACGCGCTAATCAACATCCTTTACCGGCTTATGGTTTAGTCTTCTTTACAAGAGGCAGAATTCAGGGCTGAAAGGCAGGATAGTGCAGGGAGATTCAGTCGACATTTACTGTTGCCTAATCCTTTCACCAAACACAAACCATAGATATTCCACCCCTTATAAGAGGTGGGATATCTTCGGGTCATCTGCGGGATATCTATGGAATATCTATGGAATATCTCTTATAATGGCCTGAATTATAGATGACTTTCAATACACTTCTGAATACAGTGCAGAAGGCTTTTGATTGGCCAACGTGTAAAAGACATTTTTACAATAAAAGTCAACAAATTTGATAGCGGTTCCGGCACCCAAACCCGGTATACAAAACTCCGGCTGGGTACGCGATCCCGGCACTATGCCAGCGTGTTTCAAACCATTATGCCTATGTTGAAAAAAGAAAAGGTAGGCGCTATCAACTGGGGTTTTGTAAGTGGTAAAACCAATACCATTTTTGCCTGGGATACACCCTTGCCGAATATGAAAGAACCGCCGCTGTGGTTCCATGATATCCTGCGGCAGGATGGTACACCTTTCAGTAAAGATGAAATTAAAGTGATAAAAGAACTGACCGGAAAAACTAACAGGTAATATATTTTAAAATAGATATATCTCTTGGCGTGTATGGAACACCAGTACTGGTGCGGCATACACGCTTTTTTGCGTTGGAGCAGAAATTAAAATTAAAACAATAAACCCACTAATTTTGTAGACTAAGTAAAACGTATTAATATTGTACCATAATTGAACTGGAAATAGTTTATTGAATGATTGAAACTGCACTCATGTCAAATTCATATTTTATAATCATGTCCCCGGCGCCTGTTTTACTTACAACGGGCCGTTGTTGTTGTTGCTGAACGTTTCATCCATAGCCCAGACGATCAATTAACGCTGTACATAAATATTTCATTTGGTATGAATAGGTCAAACATCAATTTAAAACGAATTGAAAGTCGCTTAGGCCGTGCCGGCCCCATAAAGGTTAGATAGGAAGGAAAAAGAAGCCGGAATAGTTGCGAGCTATCCCGGCGGAAAACAAGGCGTTAAGGGCGGATAGAGATTGCGAGTCAAAGTCTGCCCCGCCTTATTGTTAATTACCAAAACAAAGATAATGACAAAAGCTGTTAGTGCGTGGCTTCTGCCCGCACTGCTTGTTCCGTTTATTTCATTTTCGCAGGAAAATGCCCCTGCAGACCCTGCGAAGGCTGCGAAAGTGAATGCCAATAATATTACCATCTCCGGTCGAATTCTCGACGATAAAACCAAAGCGCCCCTGGCTGGTGCCACCATTCACATCAAGAATACTACCCATGAAGTGGCAACTGATGAAAAGGGTTCGTTTCAATTTTTGACCGGTCAACGGCTGCCGATGGTATTCATCATTACTTATGTAGGATACCAGCCGCGCGAATTAACCATCAATCAGGCCGATAATAATATCATTACCCTGCACGAAACCAACTCACAATTGAACGATGTGGTAGTAGTGGGGTATGGCACGCAACAACGCAAAAACCTCATCAGTTCTATTTCAAAAGTAAATGCCGCTGAAGTAAAAGACATTCCGGTTGCCGGAGTAGATGCCCAATTGCAAGGTAAGGCGGCAGGTGTACAGATCAACTCCAATGCGGGAGTACCCGGAGATGGCGTATTCATTAGGGTACGTGGCGCTACTTCCATCAACGCCAGCAACGACCCTTTGTATGTGGTAGATGGCGTGTTTATCAATAACACCAGCCTACAAACCGTAAGCACCGGTGGACGTGCCACTTCACCCATTGCCGACATCAACCCTGCCGATATAGAAAGTATTGAAGTGTTGAAGGATGCGAATGCTACGGCTATCTACGGGGCACGCGGCGCCAATGGCGTAGTGATCATCACTACCAAACGCGGTAATTATAATGCAACGCCCCGGATAAATGTAAAAGCGTCACAAGGCTGGGCCTGGGCCCCTCAGTTGTGGGATTTAACCACCGGGCCGCAACATGCCGAACTGGTGAATGAGTTTTATGCCAACTCGTACCAGGATGCACTGGCTGCTAATGACGCCGCAGGTATTGCCAAATACAAATACCTTCCATTTCGTGCGTTGACCGACAATCCCGCTGCTACACCAGCACCCCGTGGATTGCCCGAAGAACAACAAACATACGACCGGTTGCATAAAGTATTCCGCACCGGTTTGCTCAATGAATATGACGCCTCCTTACAGGGTGGCAGCAAGTCCACTAAATATTATATCGGTGGTGGCTATACCAAACAGCAGGCAGATATAAAACCCATTGACTTCAGCAGGGCCAGCTTCAAACTGAACCTCGATCAGAAAGTAAATGAAAAAGTACAGGTAGGAGTGAGCAACAGCCTGTACCGCACCTTCAGGAACCAGGCGCGTTCAGGCGATGGCCCGGCCGGTGGTTTGTTGCAATCAGCTTTGCACACGCCAACATATTTGCCCGAAACAAATGCAGATGGTACACCGGCCCGATGGGCAGGTTTTGATAACCTGGATGTACTGATCAATAACTATGATGTAAATACGATCAGTTTGCGTTATATCGGCAACCTGTATTTGGATGCGGAAATAATACCCGATCTGAAATTCCGCACCAGCTGGAGCCTCGATTACAATCATTATAATGAATCGGAATACTGGAACAACTTAACACAACTAGGCGCAGCGCCCACAAATGGCCTGGCTACCTCTATTCAAACCCAGAACACCACCTGGATCAATGAGAATACCCTGCAATACCGGAAGAACCTGTTCGGCGGTCATGCATTGGGGATCCTGGTAGGGAACTCTATTCAGGGTAATACCTTACGGACTGACTCTTTATCCGGTTCCGGTTTTCCTAATAATTCATTCCGGTCAATTGCCTCAGCAGCGAACCGTTCTTCTTCCCAGAAATTTACCAAGGGTAACCTGGTGTCGTTTTTTTCAAGGGTGGATTATAACTACAGTGGTAAATACTTTTTAGAAGCCAGTATCAGGGCCGATGGTTCATCGCGTTTTGGGGAGAACAACCGCTTTGGTTATTTCCCCTCAGTGGGAGTAGCCTGGCGGTTACGGGAAGAACCTTTCCTGAAGGGCGTTAGCTGGTTGAGTGATCTGAAACTTCGTGCCAGCGTGGGGTTAACGGGTAACCAGAATGGCATCAATAATTTTGCGGCACAAGGTCTTTGGACCGGAGGTGCCGGTTATCCCGATGCAACGGGTGGTACCGATCAACCCGGGACTGCACCACAACAATTAGGCAATGCCGATCTGAAATGGGAGAAAACACGCCAGGCAAATGTAGGGGTGGATGTAGGATTGCTGAACGGACTGGTGAATGTAGAAGTGAATTTCTATAACAAGTATACCACCGATGCCTTGTTGCAATTACCCATACAAGCAATCTCTGGTTTCAACTCCTATGCAGCCAACGTGGGTGAGATCAGCAATAAAGGTTATGAAGTAAGCATCTTCTCTAATAACATTCGTAGAAAAGATTTCAGCTGGACAACCAGCTTCAATATTTCCGGAAATAAGAACCGGATCGAAAAACTGCCTACACCCATCAGTTATTACAACCGTGACTGGATCCGTTTACAGGAAGGATATTCCCTGTATTCATTCTGGTTGTACAAACAACAGTACGTAGATCCGCAAACCGGTCAGGCTGTATTTGAAGATGTGGTGAAAGATGGTACCATCAACACTTCCGACCGCCAGATCATTGGCAGCGCCATCCCTAAATTCTTTGGTGGTATTACCAATAACCTGCGCTATAAAGATTTTGACCTGGGCATTGCTTTCACCTATCAATATGGCAACAAGATCTTTAACCTCAATCGCTTTTTTGGTGAAGGAGGTGGCACCCGCGATGCCAACCGTGTTTTGTTTGCCAATCAGTTGAAAAGATGGCAACAGCCCGGTGATATCACCGATGTGCCCCGGTTAACTGCTTACGGAAACAACTACACGTTGGAACAAAACAGCCGTTTCCTGGAAGATGGTTCCTTTATAAAATTAAGTTCAGTAACATTCGGGTACTCCATCCCACAGCGTATTGTTACCAAAGCTCATTTGCAGGGTGTTCGCCTGTATTTTGTTGGCAGCAATTTATTGTGGATCAAAAAATACTCAGGACCTGACCCGGAATCGAACGTGACGGGCATTCAAAATGTACAAGGCCTCGACCTGGGTACACCACCACAACCACGCACTGTTCAGTTCGGTGTAAATGTTACGTTGTAAACTTCTCAAAAATTTATTGACATGAATTCATTTAAACATATAGTACCGGTGTTGTCGACCCTGTTGCTGGTATCGTGCAAAAAATTTCTGGACGTGCAGCCGATCGATTCGGTTTCAGACGGACAAACCATCATTGATAAAACCTCAGCAGAAACAGCCACCCGTGGTTTGTACCGCGCTTTGTCTGCCGATGGTTATTATGGTGTAACATTTCAATCTATTGGTTATTTGTCGGGCGACAATGTGCAATGGACAGGTTCACAATCGATCGTGCAACAATTCATTTCCCATAACGTACGGGCCGACAATGCCAATGTTGCCTCCGCATGGAATGCGATTTATGCTACTATTAACCGGGCTAACCATATCATAGCCAAAGTGCCCAATTTAACCGATCCTTTATTAACGGAGTCTTTGAAAAACCAGTTGACCGGTGAAGCCTATTTTGTAAGAGCGCTGGCTTACTTTGACCTGGTGCGTACCTGGGGTGGCGTGCAACTGGCGTTGACCCCTACCAATTCTGCAAACGATAAGAATGGCATCAAGCGCAGTTCTGTTGCGGATACCTATGCGCAGGTGTTGAGTGATCTTACTGCAGCCGAGCCGCTGTTACCGGAAACCACCAATCGTTATCGTGCTACCAGGAAAACAGTCTGGGCATTGCGGGCAAGGTATCATTTATACCAAAGCGAGTGGGCGTTGGCGGAAAGTTATGCTACTAAGCTCATTGGCGATGGAACCAATTACAACCTGGTGAAACCCTATAGCGCTTTTTTTGCCAACAACGTAGTAGCCACTCCGGAATCTGTATTCGAATTATCGTACAGCACTACTTATACCAATGGCCATCGCAACCAATGGCAGCCACCTGCAAATAATGGAACACGTCAGTGGGCGCCCAGCGATGCGTTTTTGACGCTGGTGAATGATGCCACTATTGGCGGCAACCGCAATACACTGGTGGCCAAAACCGCTCAGGGGTTGTGGTATGGCAACCTGTATTATCGCAGTCCGGCCACCGACCCTGCTTATGTTTTACGGATAGCAGAACAATACCTCATCAGGGCTGAAGCGCGTGTGCAACTAAAAAATCTTAGCGGGGCGCTGGATGATCTGAATGCGGTACGGAGCCGTGCCGGGCTTACTGCCAGCACAGCGGTTACCCAGGGCGAGATCTTACTGGCCATTGAAAATGAAAGAAGGATTGAGTTTGCCTTTGAACCACACCGCTGGTTCGATCTGTTGCGTACCGATCGTGTAGCGGCGGTGTTGGGTGTTACCGATAAAAACAAATATGTGTTGCCCATTCCCGCATCGGAAGTACTGATCGATGGTTCACTGGAACAGAATTTCAATTACTAATAAATCATTCAAACCATGAATGCGCCAAATATCAACCAATGGAAGGGCTATGAAAAAATAGCCTTCCGTTTTTTCTTTCTCTATTTTTTGTTACAGGTGGTTCCGCTCGACTGGCTCTACTACCAACAGGTATTTGCCATTAACTGGGCGCACCTGAAGTACAGCGATATCTTTCTGTTGGCCCACTATATGCCGCAGTTTATTGCGGGTGCGCAAAGTTTTGCCGGTTGGGGTATAGTGGCAGCGATAGCAGCGTTAGGTACTATTGTTTGGACAGTAGCCGACAGTAATCGCACGGCTGCTTACAATAACTTGTATTACTGGATAAGAGCCATTGTTCGATACAGATTAGCGATCGGGGTGATTGCTTACGGATTTCTAAAAGTGTTTCCCTTGCAATCACCGTATCCTTCTTTAAGTAACCTCAATACCAGTTACGGCGACTTTACCCGTTGGAAATTGTTCTGCATCAGTTTGGGTATCGTGCCCGGGTATGAGAGCTTCCTGGGTTTTGTAGAAGTGACCGCGGGCTTGTTGTTGTTATGGCGCAAAACCGCTTCAGTAGGCGCGGTGATCATCCTGTTGTTTACGGGCAATGTGTTTATGTCGAACATTGCCTATGAAGGTGGGGAAGTGGTGTATAGTTTATATTTGATCGTACTGGCGCTTTTTGTGGTGAGCTGGGACCTGCAACGGATCGTTAACTTACTGGTTTTACAAAAGCCAACCGCTCCCAATTACGTTCGTCCGGTTTTTACAGCTAGGTGGCAGGTATATGCTCGGTGGGGTTTGAAAGGAGCGGCCTTCTTCTTTTTTGTACTGCTGTATAGTTTTAAAACCGCTTCTGGTTATAAACACGATCCTTACCAGTTTCCTGTAACAAAAGGGCTGACAAAAACAGCTGGTCTTTATAATGTAAGTTATTTCCGCATCAATACCGATACCATTGCTTATTCCAAATATGATCCGGTCCGCTGGCAGGATGTGGTGTTTGAAGAATGGAACACCATCAGCATCAGGTCGAACAGACCGGTACACATCGACTCGAATAATGTGGAGCGGATCAATGCAGCCGATGCCGATAAATCCTATGAACTGGAAGGCGCCATTGGCCGGCATTATTACAGCTATACCGTAGATACTGCGAACCGGTTGTTGACCCTGCAGAATAAGAACCGGTTTTATAAAAATGAGCAATTGCAATTGCATTATACAAGACCCAATGACAGTACCATTCAGTTGTATGGCATCAATGAAAATAAAGATTCGGTATTTGCTACGCTGCAACAGATCCACAAAAAATACCTGTTGAAAGAAGTAAAACGTGCGGGACGGAGTAAATCATTAAAACTGTAGGACCAAAAACTAAAAACTATGTCACTCGTACAAAATACATTCATAGAAACAGCGCCGCTGGCAACACAGGTGAATGACAATGGAAAAGCCCGTGCTGCTGCAACCACCAAACCGGTTGCTACCAGCTGGTCATCTACCCAAAAGATCTTATTCAGAATAGCCTTTATATTCTTTGTCTGCATTTCCATTCCTAATAGTGTAGAGTGGTATAAACTCGTTGTGCACATCGACTGGACGAGTTTGCACTACCGCGACCTGTATGATATTGCGCGTTTTGGATCGGGTATCAACCTGTTTGGGAATAAGTTGTTTGGCAGTACGTTGCTGGGGTATGCCAACTGGATCATTACACTGATCGTTGCTGCTGCGGGTGGGTTTATCTGGACCTGGATCGTAAATCGTCGTAAAACCGCACGTGCCGAATACAATCTGTTGTATTACTGGCTGCGGGTAGTAGTGCGGTACCGGGCCGGCATTGGTATTATTGGTTTCGGTTTTACCAAGCTGTTACCCGTGCAAATGCCTTATCCATCATGGGGCGTGCTTAATACCAATGTGGGTGATATGACCGCCCAGAAATTGTACTGGTTGTCTATAGGTATTGTGCCCTGGTACCAGATCTTTGCCGGTGTGGTAGAGGTAGCGGCCGGAAGCCTGTTGTTCTTCAGGCGTACTACCACTATTGGCTCCATTCTGTTGTTTGGTGCACTTGGCGATATCGTGTATGTGAATTTTGCCTATGATGGCGGTGTGCATGTGTACAGCAGTTATTTTGTTTTGCTGGCTGCATTTTTACTGGTAAACGATCTCCCGAAATTATACAACCTGCTTATTTTGGAAAGAGATACGGTGCCCGTTAATTTCTACCCCGTGTTCAACGCAAAGTGGCAGCGTTATGGAAGGTTGGGTTTGAAAGCGGCTACCATCTTTATCTTCCTGGTGGTGTTGTTCTATTTACAACTCATCAACTTCTGGTACGATCCTTATAAACAACCTTCTGTAGCAGGCGTAAAACAATTGCGCGGTAATTATGCGGTAACAGAGTTTCGCATCAATAATACCCCCATTGCTTACAATCCGATCGATACCGTTCGCTGGCAGGAAGCCACTTTTGAAAAATGGAGCAGTCTTACTTTCCGGATCAACAAACCAACCGCACTCGATCTGTCTAATGGCGGAGGTGATCCGCAACGCGACATCAACCGCACTTTTGAGCTGACCGGTGTGGCTGGCGGGCAACGGGTATTTCATTACTATGCTGATACAATAAACAATGTGTTGTACCTGGAGGATAAATACAAAGAAGTGCCCGACAGAAGAAATCGTGCTGCAGGCGTAGGGGGCGATGGGGGCACCGACAAGAACCTGGATTCAGATCGGAATAAGAAGAAACAAGAGAAAGCAAAAAAGCAAAAAGACACGGTAGATAAATTCATCCCAAAAGAAGCCTGGAAAAACATTGGCAATGAAGTAGCGATGATAGATAAGCGGGCTGCATCAACGAGAAGGGACCGCGAATTTGCAGAAGCACCTAAAAATGAAAAGCGAAACCGCATGTTGCTACACTATGAAACTACTGATGGTTCACGCGTAATATTGAAAGGTGTGAATGAAAACAAAGATTCCATTTATGTAGTGCTCGATCGTATTAATCGTCCATATGCATTATCGGAAAGCAGTTTACAGGCAGGAAAATATTAAGCAAGGGTATGAATAAATTGTGGATCGTGTTTGGTTCTCTTATTATGTGGTCATGCAATAATAAACCAAGGCATGTAATTGTATCTGCAGAAGGCAAGGTTGTCTATACAGACTCCGCAAACTGGCCAGCCAGCTTTGGTTTGGGCCGGCCGGCTTCCTCTTCAGACATTGCTAAAATGGACCTGGATGTACGGCCTGATGGCAAAGGACTGCCGGTTGGTGAAGGCAATGCAATAGCAGGCAAAGCCATCTATTTGACCAAATGTGTTGCGTGTCATGGTACGGACACCACTTCTGGTGATGCCAAATTATTAGGACCGGTGTTGATCAGTACCAAGCCGGGCAAAGGCAAAACCATCGGCAATTACTGGCCTTATGCCACCACGTTATTCGATTATGTACGCCGGGCCATGCCCTATAATGAACCTGGCTCATTAACCAACGAAGAAGTGTATCAGGTGACGGCCTTTCTGTTGCAGGCAAATAAAATAATAGGGGAGCAGGACGTGATGAATGCGAAAACGCTGCCTAAGTTAGTGATGCCAGCACAAAAACGGTTCATCCCCGATGACCGGAAAGGCGGCCCGGAAGTACGTTAATGAATTTTAGATTGCTAATCAATGAACATGGCAGTGGAAAACAAACAGGAAAATAAATTAAGTAAACCAATCAGCCGCAGGATCCTGCTGGGTGGCGCTGCTACGGCTGCCGTGGTGTTGTTGAAATCATCGTACGGGCAGGTAGTACAAAAAGCGATCACTCACGCTGAATTGAAAATAGCTGATCCAACAAAAGTATTGGGGCCACCACCGGGAGCGCTGGGTACACGGTCGAAATTTGAAACGCCTGTGAAGAAAGCCTCGGATATTTCATCCCGCACCCCGCTGCAGGATTTGTTTGGGACCATCACCCCATCCGACCTGCATTATGAGCGGCATCATGCCGGTGTGCCGGTGATAGACCCCCACAGTTATAGCTTAACCATTCATGGCATGGTGGATAAACCATTGGTGTTTTCGCTGGCCGATCTGAAACGGTTTCCGTCAGTAACAAGAATATTCTTTGTAGAATGTTCAGGCAATTACCGGGGTGGTAAAGCAGAAATGACACCGCAGGAAATTTGCGGTCTTACCAGTCAGAGTGAATGGACGGGCGTTATGTTATCGACCCTGTTCAGAGAAGTAGGCGTAAAGTCCAAAGCCAGCTGGTTTTTAGCGGAAGGATCGGATGCCGCAGTAATGACGCGCAGTGTACCGGTCAATAAAGGCTGGGAAGATGCCATGATCGCTTACGCCCAGAATGGGGAGGCCATTCGCCCGGAACAAGGGTACCCGGCCAGATTATTGCTGCCTGGTTGGGAAGGCAATACCAGTGTAAAATGGTTACGGCGCATTGAATTATCTGACCAGCCATTTATGACCCGGGAAGAAACGGCCAAATATACCGAGGGGGTGAAAGACGGAAAGATCAGACAGTTTAGCTTTGTAATGGATGCGCGTTCTATTATTACCTATCCGGCTTATCCGCAGCAGCTGCAAAAAGGATGGATGGAAATACGCGGCATTGCCTGGAGCGGTCGTGGTAAAATATATAAAGTGGAAGTAAGCACCAATGGCGGAAAGACCTGGCAGGATGCACGGTTACAGGACCCGGTGCTGGATAAAGCACATACGGCCTTCCGTTATTTGTGGGAATGGAAAGGGGGGGAAGCCGAGTTGTTGAGCCGTGCCATCGATGAAACCGGTTATATACAACCCACCATGAAACAGTTGACCGATGCAAGGGGACAGGATATGGGTGGGTACCATTTGAATCCGGTAACCTCGTGGCTGGTGCAACGGGATGGGAAGGTGTTGTTTAAATCGGAAAAATAGTTGATAGGGCTGATATGGGCCGCGTCGCGGTTTTTCTGCCTTCTGCCCTCTGCCTTCTGCCTTTCAAATTAAATGAATGATATGAATACATATGATGCTATAGTAGTAGGTTCTGGTCCTAACGGACTGGCTGCCGCCATTACCTTACAACAGGCTGGTGTATCGGTGCTGTTGCTGGAAGGTAAGGAAACCGTTGGCGGTGGATTGCGTACTGCTGAAATAACTTTACCCGGATATTTACATGATATCTGTTCGGCCATTCACCCCATGGCAGTGGCGTCTCCGTTTATGTCGAAACTGCCATTGCATGAACATGGGTTGGAATTTATATATCCCGATGTAGCTGCTGCACATCCTTTTGATGACGGCACGGCCGCGGTTTTAAAAAAATCAATTGACGAAACTGCCCGGTTGCTGGGCGAAGATGCAGGTGCTTATACAAAACTCATCAAACCCCTTACAAAAATATGGCCTGAGATAGCGCCTGATGTATTGGGTCCTTTCCATTTTCCCAAACACCCATTGGCAATGGCGCAGTTTGGTCTGCAGGCATTGACATCGGCTAATTATTTGTCGCGCAAATTTCATACGGCAAAAGCAAAAGGTTTGTGGGCTGGTATGGCGGCACACAGTATACAGCCCTTAACCAATGCAGCCACTTCGGCTATTGGTCTGGTATTGATGACAGCCGGACATTTGAAAGGCTGGCCGGTGCCCAAAGGAGGGTCGGTATCCATTGCCAATGCATTGGCTTCTTACTTTGTTTCCATAGGTGGAAAAATAGAGACCAACAGTTATATAAGATCGATCGATCAATTGCCGGCATCAGATGCGGTGTTGTTCGATGTAACCCCGAAACAATTATTACAGATCGCAGGAGACCGGTTCAGCCCAACCTATACAAAACAACTGCAACGCTATCGGTATGGCATGGGCGTGTTTAAGATTGACTGGGCATTGCAGGAACCTATTCCATTTACCGCGCCTGAATGCCGTAACGCTGGTACCGTACATATCGGAAATACTATAGAAGAGATTGTTGAAGGAGAACGGTTAACAGCTGCAGGTATTCATCCGGAAAAACCATTTGTATTATTGGCCCAGCCAAGTGTGTTTGATGCAACACGAGCGCCGGCTGGTAAACACACGGCCTGGGCTTATTGCCATGTGCCAAATGGTTCTACCATCGATATGACAAGCGCCATCGAGAACCAGGTAGAACGGTTCGCCCCGGGTTTTAAAGACCTGATCATTGGGCGGCATACCTACAACACCCTGGAAATGGAAGCCTATAATCCTAATTATATTGGCGGCGATATCAACGGGGGGATTATCGATCTGCGGCAATTGTACACCCGGCCCGCTATGCGCTGGTCGCCTTATACAACACCGGCCAAAGGAATATACATCTGTTCTTCCTCAACACCGCCGGGAGGGGGTGTGCATGGCATGTGCGGGTATCATGCAGCCCGCAGAACCCTGCACGATGTATTTGATATAGATATACAAAAAGATTAAACAGAAAATATTAACTTGAAGGAACGGGATTCCTACAGCTATAAAATAATTATAACATGTCGTACCAGAACGCTAACGTAGACAACCTTACCACCAACGAGATCATCAATGAACCGGCTCCTGCAAAGAAATCCTTTTTTGCAGCTTTTACCGAAGACATCTGGGCCGTGACCATTGGCAGCACCATCATTGTGGCCATATTGTTATTGTCGACCCTGGTAACCGGGTTCAAATTGCAGTTGCCGGTATATCAATGGGAAACTACCGGTGACCTGGTAAATAAAGTGCTATCGCTTAAAAACATACTGGTGATCCTTCAAACAGGATTGATCTTCCTGCTTTTGAGCGGAACTGCGATTGGTTTATCGGGTGGCAGCATTAAGAATTTTGCAGCCGGGTTTGCTCTGATCTATGTACTGGCCATTATTGCGCAGGTGATTGCGGGCAACAAGCTGGTTGATTATTACGGATTAGAGTATGTGATCTTTGCACTGGTACTGGGTTTGTTGTTTGGTAATGTAATTAAACTGCCAGATTGGATGAAAGAAGCAGCCCGTTCAGAATTCTTTATAAAAACAGGGTTGATCATCTTAGGCGCCGGTACCTTGTTCACTGATATAATTAAAGCCGGGATGCCCGGGCTTTTGCAATCGGTGCTGGTGGTAAGTGTGGTTTGGTTTGTGGCGTTATGGATAAGCCGTAAACTAAAAGTAGATGATGAATTTGGTGTTATCCTTGCATCGGCTGTGGCTATTTGCGGGGTATCCGCAGCTATTGTGGCTGCCGGCGCTATTAAGGGCGATAAAAAGAAGTTGTCGTATGTAACTACGCTGGTATTGCTGGTGGCGGTTCCCATGATGGTATTGCAACCCTGGCTTGTAAAAGTGCTGCATATTCCCGAGATCGTTGGCGGCGCCTGGCTGGGTGGCACCCTGGATACTACGGCCACCGTAACCGCCGCTGCAGAAACAGTAGGAGAGAAGGCTGCCAAGGCCGGGGTGATCGTTAAATTCTCCCAGAATGTATTGATCGGCGTAGCTGCATTTTTTATTGCCATCTGGTGGACTTACCGGAAAAACACTGCATCGGAGACCGCAGAAAAGCCAGGCATTGGTGTGGTATGGGAACGCTTTCCCAAGTTTGTATTGGGTTTTGTGGCGGCATCCCTGTTATTCTCCTTTTTAATCCCAACAACTGTGACTGCCAATGTAGGCGGAACCTTAAAAGGACTGCGTACAGTATGGTTCGCTCTGGCCTTTGTATCTATTGGCCTGGAAGCCCGTTTCAGCGATCTGGTAAAAACTGAAGGCGGCCGGCCTGCCCTGGCATTTATCGGTGCACAGTTCTTTAATATCCTGTGGACCCTGTTATGGGCTTACCTGCTGTTTGGCGGCATCCTGTTCCCGGTCCCCGATATAAATTAACCCCCATCTATAAACATTTGCATACCGGGATATTGGTAAGGGATATGTATTTTAGCTGCCGAAAATTAATACCATGCAGCTTATTCGATATTCACTGTTTATTATCAGTATCCTTTTCCAATGTTCCGGGTATGCACAATCCGCCAGGGTGCGGGAAGATTTCGACAACAACTGGACCTTCCATTTGGGCGAAGTAGCCCATGCCAAAGATCTTGATTTTGAAGATGCGGCCTGGCGCAAACTGAACGTTCCGCACGACTGGAGCATAGAGCTGCCATTCGACTCAACAAGCCCTACCAATAATGGTGGCGGTGCCTTACGGGGCGGACTGGGTTGGTATCGCAAAACATTTACGGTACCGGCCACCGATAAAGGCAGGATCATTTATATAGATTTTGATGGCGTATACCGCAATAGCGAAGTGTTTATCAACGGTCATTCGCTGGGCATGCGGCCGAACGGGTATATTTCTTTCCGTTATGAGCTTTCCCAGTTTTTGAATTACGGCGGCAGGAATGTGATTGCCGTAAAAGTGGATAACAGCCAGCAACCCAACAGTCGCTGGTACAGCGGCAGCGGTATTTATCGCAATGTATGGCTGGTGAAAACCGGTACTACCCATATTGAGAACTGGGGTTCCTATGTTACTACGCCATCCGTTTCAACTTCCTCTGCAAAAGTTACTGTTACCACTTCATTAACCGGCACGGGTGAATATTGTGATGTTACCACCACCATTGTCAATGCTGCAGGTGCCCCTGTTGGTACACAAACACAAAAAGGCCTGCACATAGGTTCTTTACAAACCCTGCCGCAAACATTCAGCATAGCAGCACCCGTGCTGTGGAGCCTTGAAAATCCCTACCTCTATAAAGCTGTTACCAAAGTGATGAGCAAAGGCAAGGTGACAGATGAGTATACAACCACCTTTGGCATTCGCAGCTATAAATTCGATGGAGACAAAGGATTTTTCCTCAATGGCAAACAGGTGAAAATTGTAGGCGTGTGCAATCACCACGACCTGGGTTGTTTGGGCACGGCTGTAAATACCCGCGCATTGGAACGGCAATTACAAATTTTGAAAGGCATGGGAGTGAATGGTATTCGTACCTCGCATAACCCGCCCGCGCCTGAGTTGCTCGATCTGTGCGATAAAATGGGTTTTATTGTTATGGACGAAGCCTTCGATATGTGGAAGCGGTCGAAAACGCAATTCGATTACAGCAAAGACTTTGACGAGTGGTACAAGCAGGACCTGAAAGACCAGGTATTGCGCGACCGCAATCACCCTTCGGTATTTATCTGGAGTGTGGGTAATGAAATTCCGGAGCAACATGCGAAAGAGGGCGATACTTCCGGGGTGGCTTATCTGCGCGAAATGCAACGGATCATCCGGGGCCTCGACGACCGGCCAACCGTTACCGCCAATAATCATATTGACAATAATAATCAGCTGTTAAAATCAGGCATTAATGAATTGATTGGTTATAACTACCATCATGAAAGCTGGACCCCGGATGCCGTACAGCAAACATGGGGACACAAACCATTTATCGTAACTGAATCGGTATCGGCTATACAAACAAGAGGTCATTATGATATGCCTTCAGACAGTATGCGCATGTGGCCGCAGCGGTGGGACCAGCCTGTAAAAAACGCCAATACCGACCTTACCTGTTCTGCCTATGAAAACTGTTACACGCCCTGGGGTGCTACCCATATGGCTACGCTGAAAACGTTTTTAAAGTATGAAAGCATCGGCGGGATGTTTGTATGGACGGGTTTTGATTATATAGGCGAACCGACCCCTTATCCCTGGCCGGCCCGCAGTTCCTACTTTGGTATAGTTGACCTGGCCGGTTTTCCGAAAGATGTTTATTATTTGTACCAAAGCCTGTTCACTACCAAAGACGTATTGCATGTGTTCCCGCACTGGAACTGGAAACCCGGGCAACTGGTTGATATGTGGGCTTATTATAACCATGCTGATGAAGTGGAGCTGTTTGTCAATGGCAAATCGCAGGGCATAAAAAAGAAAGCCGGCGATGACCTGCATGTAATGTGGCGTGTGCCATTTGAAGCGGGCAAGGTAGAAGCCGTTTCGAGAAAGAATGGAAAAGTAGTGGCCACCCAGGTGATCATAACTGCCGGGGAGCCAGCGAAAATAATTTTACAGGCCGATAGAAATGCGATAAAAGGCGATGGAAAAGACCTGTCGTTTGTTACGGTAAAAGTGGTGGATAAAGAGGGCAACCTGGTGCCCGATGCAGCCAATAAAATTCAATTCAAAATAACTGGTCCTGGTTTTATTGCTGGCGTTGATAATGGCTGTCAAACCAGCCTGGAGTCATTTAAAGGCAGCGAACATGCCGCATTCAACGGATTGTGTTTGGCGGTAGTGCAGTCGAATGGAAAGCCGGGAATAATAAAACTGCAGGCGCAGTCGGCAGGGTTGGCTGCAGCAGCCATCGATATTATGGGTAAGTAGTGATCACTTACCCCCTAAAAATACTTTACCCGAACTTCAAGCATGTACCATATGCTTGGGAGTTCGGGCAAAAGCAGCGAATATCTTCTTAAATCAATAACAGTGTTGCTAAAACGGAAAGATTGGCTATTTACTATTGGAAACAGCCAGCTTGTAACGACTGGAAGGTATCAGCAATTAACTCGCTGAATTTCTTAGACGTTGTGGAAGGCGCAACAGTGCCTTGTTCAGTTAATACCACGTTACCAACCTGGTAAAAATTAGTAGTGTTGTTGTCGAAGATCTTAGTCACGCTATTATTTTTGAAATAATAGCAACGGCTAAAGTTCAACGAATCGGTGGTAAACACGAAGTTGGCTTTCATGATCTCTTTGTTAGCCTTGCTGTAGAACAACTCAACCCAGTATTTGCCTTCACGGGCTTTCCCACGGAAAGAAGCATGATCCAAATAACTATTTGCATCAATACCAGATACCATTGAGTCGATGGTGGGCTTTTGGTTAACAAAATTGATCATTGGCTGAGCCGGCGCCTGAGTGGCTGTAGTTTTATTACTAACATACTTTGCTGTAGTATTTTGGGCCAGGGCAGGTACGGCGGCTACGGCGGCAAGAAGGACTGTTAACAATCCAGTTTTCGTTTTCATCATACGAATGGGTTTTATTAAAACTACACAAGTTTCCCGGATTCTGCAATAGCTATGCCAAAAAAGGTTTTTTGAGGGTATGCATATCAGTTTTGACTTTCTTTTATATGTACTGGAATTCAACAGATTGCAGCCCTGCTAAATTTTTCAGCCGGGTGATTAGGGAATCGTTAGAATTTGGTTCGCCCCTATAAAAACACTAAAAGGTAATGGCCGGCGTTACTAAGAGTTATTAGTTATTGTAGTGTAAAAAGCACGGTGAAACTTTTGAACAGCTTGTTTTCATCACGTGTTTTAACTTAATTTCGCCCGCAATTTTCCCTTGACAAAACGCACAAAATCGTAACACACTCAATGAAATCAATAACCTGGTTCACGCGCCCTAGTCGCCTGGTTGTAGCAGCCTGTCTGCCGTTTATTATGAATGCCTGTTCCAGTGGGGAGGCCAATACCGGTAGCGCCCAAACAGCCGATTCAACAGCAAAACCCAAAGCAGAAGAAAAACCTGCAGTTGCTGATGTAACCAAACCTGCTTTAACGCTCGACACTGCGCTTTTCGATCGTAATAACACGCACCTGGCCAACGGTGATTCCTCTGGCAAGTGGCCCGTTAAAACAGCTTATCCCAACCCGGGTGCTGTTTTGCCTTATAAAAGAATTGTAGCTTATTATGGTAACCTGTATTCAAAGAATATGGGTGTACTGGGTGAATATCCACCAGATGAAATGCTGCAAAAACTGGGTGCTGAAGTGAAAAAATGGGAAGCAGCCGATCCTGCTATGCCGGTTCAGCCCGCCCTTCACTATATCGCTGTAACTGCCCAGGGTGCTCCCGGCAGAGATGGCAAATACCGGTTGCGTATGCCGTTTAAACAAATTGATTCCATTCTGGGAATGGCCGCGCGCATCAATGCCCTGGTTTTCCTGGATGTGCAGGTAGGTTTCAGCAACGTACAGGCTGAAATTCCCCTGTTGGAGCAATACCTGAAATTGCCGCACGTTCACCTCGGTATCGATCCTGAGTTTTCTATGAAAACAGGCAAAAGACCCGGTTCTGTGATTGGCACCATGGATGCAGCTGACGTAAACTTTGTAAGTGATTACCTGGCTAACCTGGCCAAAGCCAATAACCTGCCCCCCAAGATCCTGGTGGTGCACCGCTTTACCCAGAACATGGTAACCAATTACAAAAACATCAAAACAAACCCCAATGTGCAGATCGTAATGGATATGGACGGCTGGGGCGAACCTTCGCTGAAACACGATAGCTACAAAGCATATGTTTGGAGAGAACCTGTTCAGTTTGCCGGTTTCAAACTGTTTTATAAGAATGATATCCGCAAACAGAACAGCCACATGTTAACACCACAGGAAGTGCTGGCAGAAAAACCACAACCGGTGTACATACAGTATCAGTAAAATAAAACCAACAGGTTTTTAAAATATGAACCCTCCCGGCTAGTCGGGAGGGTTTTTTATTTCATCGTTACTTTCCCTTCGCCGGTCGATACATAATATGGCACTTTGTGTATTAAGGTGTATATTTAAGTACTCTAATTAAACCCTTCAAAACCCGGTTTTTTGGTCCACGGGCGGTTCGCCCCCAAATCCTGTGACAGCATTATTTAATTAAGAAGACCAACCAGTTCAGGATAATTATCGTACAAAATAGAATACAAGACTTTTTTGTGGCCCCTATTAAAACTTTGGATGAAAAAATATTTACTCAGTTTTGCTGCGGTCCTTATAGCGGCATCTGGTTTTTCCCAGCTGCAGACCTGTCCAACTAACATCAATTTTGGAACGGGCGACCTTTCTTTTTGGTCAGCCACAACCGGGTTGATGGGCGGGCCCACTCAAAGTTATCCGGCGCCTAATGTCGGTCTTACCACGATCCCTGAATATTCTATCGGTAATACAGGCGTACAGGTGATCACATCGCCGGGCACTGATCCGTTTGGCTTTTTTTCCACCATTCCTACTATTAACGGGTATGCTTACAATTATTCCATCATGCTGGGCTCAACGGCCACCTCACGTACCCTGGGGCAAACCGGTCGTAATCCCGGAGGTTTTACCCGCGCTATTACTTATATTATCAATGTGCCGCCCGGCTCTACAACAGATCCCTATACCATGACCTATGCCTACGCCATGGTGCTGGAAAACGGGACGCATAATTCAAACGAACAACCCCTGTTTAAAGCAACTTTAACTACACACGATAGCATTATAACCTGCGCCTCGCCCGGATATTATCTGCCCACTTTCAATAATGCGGCAGGTGGAAATGGCGGGTCTGGCACCGGCGCTACGCTCGATTCTGCAGGAGCCAAGGCCAATGGGTTTAGCAACAGCCCTGTTCCGTTCATGAACTTTTCGGGCAACAATACCAATGGCACCCTGCTGTATGATGTTTGGACGAAGGGCTGGACCGAAGTTACCTTTGATCTGTCGCCTTACCGGGGCCAGCAGGTTAACCTTACTTTTGAATCAGATAATTGCAGGCCCGGTGCTCACTTTGCCTACGCTTATGTGGCACTGCGTAATACCTGTGCCGGTTTGGAGATAAGCGGAAAACAAATAGCCTGTACCAATACTACAGTTGAATATTCAGTGCCGGCACTGGCAGGCGCTACCTATGACTGGACGGTTCCCACTGGATGGACGATCAACTCAGGGGCCAATTCCAATATTATCAATGTAACCGTGGGCGCCAACGGCGGCAAAGTAACCAGTCATGAAGTAAACGGCTGTGCCGATCTGCGCGATACGATCGATATTACTACCAAGCCGCCTACCGTGGCCGGCAGAATAATGAGCGACACCACCATTTGTTCCGGTATCAATAACGTTCCGTTATCCGCGGTAGATAAGGTGGGCGGCGTGTTGAAATGGATATCTTCAACCGATGGCATTACCTGGAATGAAATAGCGGTCGCCAATGACAAGTATTCCGCACAGAATCTGACTGCATCGGCCCGCTATGCGGCATTGGTACAAAACGGGCCAGCCTGTACCATCGATACAAGTACCGCGGCCTTTATAACGGTAGATCCCAAATCGGATGGCGGTAAAATAAGCCCTGACCTTACCAATGTGTGTTTGAATGAAACAACCCAGCCATTATTGTCATTGATAAACAATATCGGGGCAGTATTGAACTGGCAATCTTCTTTGAATAACATCGGCTGGGGTAGCTTTTCACCAGCGTATCAAAATCCTACTTACCAGTCGGGGCCCGTTTCTCAAACGATGTATTATCGGGCGATAGTGAAAAGTGGGGTTTGTCCGCCAGATACAAGCGATGTGGCAACCATTCGCTTTTACAATGTGCCGGCGCCGGCGGCCACTATAGATCCTGTAAACAGTTCTATCTGTTATGGTAAATCGGCTGTATTGAACGCTACAATTACAACCGGAACCAATTATGCCTGGAGTATCAATGTGCCTTTATCGCCCGGTGGTAGTGGGGTAGTGCCTTCACTGCCATACAGCTTAAGCACCACTGCAAGTCCAAAAGCAACTTCCAATGTGGTATTGTCGGTTACCAATGCCGGTTGCCCCAACGCGTTAAAAGATACTTTTCATATAGATGTTACCAACCCAATTATTGTAAGTGCAGGTAATGACACGGCTGTGGTGATTAACCAGCCCCTGCAATTCAATGCTACGGTAAATGATCCTAATGCCAATCGCTGGACCTGGGAGCCGCCAGCTGGTTTGAATACTTCCAATATTCCTAATCCGGTTGGTTTGTACAATGAAGGTGCACCGGCGGCGATCACCTATGTGGTAACAGCGGAAACGGCTATCGGCTGCACCGGGTCTGATACGATCACTGTAAAAATATTTAAAACCGAAGCTTCCATCTTTATGCCATCAGGCTTTACGCCAAACCACGATGGGCGTAACGATGTGATCCGCCCCATACTGGCAGGCGTTAAACAATTGATCTACTTCAGGGTATACAATCGCTGGGGACAACTGGTGTTCAGCACCAGTGAAGTAAACAAGGGCTGGGATGGAAACCTGGGTGGTTCCGAGCAGTCGTCCCAGAATTTTGTATACATGGTGCAGGCAATCGATTATACCGGCAAGGTGATTGTGAAACGGGGAAGTTTTGTACTGGTACGCTAATCCTGTGCATTAAAAATGCTGTACCCCGCAATTATTACAATAAATTATCAAGTTTTTGTTTCTGCATAAAAACCGCACTAAATGACATAAACCGCTGTGGAAGTTGTGTTGCTAATACGGTTTATGTATCTTTTTTTTGACACATGCATAATTTGACATAACGATAACGCTATCATTAACCGAGAATTAAAAATTGATTGCAAATGCAATTAATTTTTTTTTGCTTATAAGGTGCCGTATGTATAACTTGGTGCCATTACTAACTGAATTTCTCTGTTTTATCTACGTTCCTTTGACCACCCCAAAGAGTACAATATGACAGATGAACTAATTATGCAGAAATTCCTGGCTAAGGATTCTGATGCATTCAATGAGGTGTATAATAAACTTTATCGCAAATTATTTCTGTTTGCCAACAGCCTTATTGCCAATACTGAAGAAGCCCGGGATATTGTGACTGAATCGTTTATCAAACTTTGGTCTCAGAATAATCATTTTTCCAATATGTCTCACCTGCAGGTGTACTTCTACACCGTTATAAAAAATGCCTGCATCGATTATTTACGCCGTGATAAGTTGAAAGCGAAAATGGAGAACCGGCTGGTTAAAGAAGAACACATAAGCGAAAACATTATAGAGAAGAAATACCAGGAAGCTGAGCTGGTGCAGATCCTGTACGAACGCATTAACCAGTTGCCCGACAGAATGCAACAGGTGTTCAAGCTCACTTACCTGGATGGGTTCAGCAGAACGGAAGTGGCGCAAATGTTGAATCTGTCAGAAAATACGATCCGTAATACCAACGCTGCTGCCATGAAAACACTTAGGTTAACCCTGGGGGTTGAACAGGTCATGATCCTGATCTTCATCACTTTTCTGTTTATGATGGCTGCCTAATGGTAAGCACGTACGGTCTTCTTTAATTCCCTGATTTGAAATTTGTTACTGCGCTGATTTTAATATCTACCCTCCAGGAAGTACAGAACTGCACAAAAAAAGTACAAAAATTAACAAAGGCACTGGTACAAAGTTTCCACTCATCCGTATTTATATAGCCCGGAGCTTTGATAACCCTGATAAATCATTGTGTAATGAAGGACAATAGCATCATCAACGAAATAATCATTAAAGTAGTTATCGGTGAAGCCCTTACTTCAACGGAACGCACAATGTACGACGAGTTTATAGCCGATGAAGGGAACAGGGAACTGGTGGAGAAATTCAAAAATGGGGATTACCAGCTTCAAAAGTTGAAGGAGATACATGTTATTGATGTAGATGGCGGGAGGGCCATTATTGAGGCAGAATTAAATCGGAATTATGGAAAGCAGGTAGATATACAAAGAAGGCCGACGAGAAAGATATTTCGGGATGTAGCAACCTCAGCAGCAGCAGTATTGGTTATACTGACTGCTGCTATTTTTTTATGGCGGTATTTCAATCATGATAAGACCATCAAAGTTAAAGAGGAAGTAAAAACGATAGCGGGAAAGATCATTGGGCCTGCTCAACGAATGGCCGCTCTTACTTTGTCCGATGGCAGCAACATACTGCTTGATAGTACCAAAGCCGGGCAGTTGGCCCAACAGGGCGGAGCGGTTGTTTTGAATAACAACGGTACGTTGCAATACCAGGTCAAAACAACAGCACCGGAAGTTTTATATAATACGCTTACTACTGCCTATGCCCAAACTTATGACATCGTACTGGCCGATGGAACAAAGGCATGGTTAAATGCCGGCGCTTCCATCAAATACCCGGTTACATTTACCGGCAATGAAAGAAAGGTTGAAATAAGCGGTGAAGTATATTTTGAAGTAGCCCACAATCAGAATAAGCCATTTATAGTTCATGTCTCCGGTGAAAAAGGACCAATAGATGTACAGGTTTTAGGAACCCATTTCAATATCAACGCCTACGATGAGGAAGCAGTAATAAAAACCACGCTGCTCGAAGGTTCCGTACAAATCAAACACAACGATTATCAAACCCTGCTTACACCTGGTCAGCAATCACAGGTGGGCAATGGTGTTCCCCAGGTAATAAATAAGGTCAATGTAAATGCAGTTGTTGCCTGGAAGAACGGCGTATTCAGCTTTGAGAATGCCGATATCGACGTGGTGATGCGTCAATTGATCAAGTGGTACGATATTGAAGTAATATATGAAGGCACCAAACCTTCCGACAAAATAAGCGGTGACATGCAACGGAGTTTAACGCTGCCCCAGGTAGCTGAGAACCTTGAATTTATGACCGGTCTGCATTTTAGAATTGAAGGTAGAAAATTGATTGTGCCGGCAGCATCACCCGATAATTCCCAAAAGAACACTAAGCAATCTAAATAACCTCATTTCTATTTTCCCCCTATGCACATTGCTCAATAAAAAACATTTTTGAAAAACCCGCTTAGCCATCTTAAAATTAAAAACACCTATGAATTCTTAATCATGTATGACCATAAAAGAAAGCCGGTATGTCCACGAAACACACCGGCTGAAAAAGGTCAATAACAAAACCGATTAGAATCCTATTATTCAACCTTTCAACACCTAAGGTATGCAATTTCGCAATTACCTGCCGGTTTTTATTGCTTGTAGCACCGGTCAGCCCATTAACCATTTAAAATCGCTCGTAAGCAAACAATTCTTACGAATTATGAAACTAACTGCCATCCTGTTAACCATTGTATTGTTGAATGTAAACGCAACGGGCGTGTCCCAAACCGTTACATATTCAGGCGATAACATATTGCTTGAAAAAGTATTTACCGTCATAAAACAGCAAACGGGCTATTTGTTCCTGTACCCGGCCGATGTGGTCAAAGACGCTTCAAAAGTGAGTATACATGTAAAAAATGCTCCATTGGAAGAGGCGTTGACCCAGGCGCTGAAAGGCCAGCCGCTCAGATACATGATCCAGAATAAAACGATCGTGATCTCAAAGAACAGGGAGGCTGGTGACAATAAGAAACCAGATGATAAGAATATAATAGCACCGCCGGTAGATGTAAAAGGGCGGGTATTAAATCACAAAGGCGAGCCGCTCGCCGGCGCCAATGTAAAAGTAAAGGGATCTTCCATTGGCGGTATTACCAATGCCGATGGCGTTTTTGATCTGAAGGGAGTGGGGGAACAGGCCGTGTTGGAGATCTCTTATCTGGGGTTTGAAACGCAAACTATAAAAGTGGATGGAAGAACGAATCTGTCTGTACAGTTAACGCTGGAAGTAAGTGAAATGGCCAGTGTGTCTGTATCAGTATCTACCGGTTATCAACAGATCCCAAAGGAAAGAGCTACCGGTTCTTTTGTTCAGATAGATAATAAATTGTTGAACCGCAGTACATCATTAGATGTAGTGGGCCGGTTGGAGGGAGTGGCGAGTGGGGTGGCGTTTAACCGCAACAGTACATCAAGTCAGCCTACTTTAACTATCCGGGGCAGAAGCACCATCTTTGGCTTTGCACAACCATTGATAGTTTTGGACAATTTTCCTTATGATGGAGACATTTCCAATATCAATCCCAATAGCATTGAATCCATAACCATCTTGCGCGATGCGGCTGCCGCTTCTATTTATGGCGTGCGGTCTGCCAACGGCGTTATTGTGATCACTTCTAAAAAAGGAAGTGCTAACAAGGCCCCACAGGTTAACTTTAATACCAATGTTACTATCGGTGAAAAACCCAATATGCATTATTTCCCTTTAATGTCCTCCGCAGATTTTATTGATGCGGAAAAGGATTTTTTCTCAAGGGGGTGGTATGCCGGTCAGGAAAGCTCCTTAAGCAAATCGCCTTTGACCCCCGTGGTGGAATTGTTGATAAAGAAGCGGGATGGACTGATCTCCGCTGCTGAAGCCGATCAGCAAATAGAAGCCTGGAAACAAAATGATGCATTAGCTCAGTTTGAGAAATATTTTTTAAGGAACGAGGTGATCGTGCAGAATGCCCTGTCTTTATCGGGTGGTGGCGACAAATCGAAATACTTTGTAACATTAAGCTATGATAAAGATAAAAGCAGCTATGTAGGAAACAGTTTCGACCGGTTTTCGGTCAATGCTACCAATAGTTTTACCCCGTTTAAGAATGTTGATTTGAATACCGGATTGATGTATACAAACACCAAGCTGGTGAACAATAACCCTGGTATTAATGATGTTTTCACTTCAGCAGCCGGGAGGAAGTTTTATCCTTATGAGCAACTGGCAGATGAGAACGGGCATGCGCTTCCGGTTAACTATGGATTCCGCGATACCTACAAAGCATTAAAGGAAAGCCAGGGGTTTTTAGACTGGCAATACCGGCCATTGGATGAGCTCAATATGGCACACAATGTAACGCAACAGAGCTATAACCGGGCAAGCCTGGAGATCCGGAAAACATTTTCACCCAGTTTTAATCTTGAAGTGAAATACCAGTATGAAAAGCAATTGAAGAAACAGAATAACCTGCAAAGCCTGGCAACTTATTTCACGCGGAATCTGATCAATCTTTATTATAATCCCAGTGGTGCCACCGATCCGTTAAAATACCCCGTTAAGGTAGGCGATATCCTGGATCAAACCAACTCCGAACTGGAAGGCCATACGGGGCGTGCGCAGGCAAACTTTAACCATACCTGGCAACGACATAAGGTAAGCGCTATTGGTGGTTTTGAAGTAAAGGAACTGCATACCATCAGTACCCCCACTCGTTTTTATGGGTACAATGATGAAACGGCGGTTAGTAAACCGGTTGATCTGGTAACCCGGTTTCCAACGAATCCACAGGGTACGTTAGCAAGTCTCCCTCCTCCAGGTACGATAACCGATATAACAGATAGATTTCTTTCCTATTATGCCAATGGTTCTTATACATATAATGACAAGTATGTGTTTTCAGCCAGTGGCCGTTTTGATAATACCAATTATTTTGGCGTAAAATCAAATAACCGGTTGTTGCCTTTATGGTCAACGGGTGTTAAATGGAATGTGTCACGCGAAGGGTTCTTTAAAAGCAATCTGTTCGATCAACTGGCGCTGAGAGCAACTTATGGCGTTAATGGAAATATCAATAAAGATCTTACTGCTTATACAACGGTGCAGTATGGCACTGATGGGGTAACCAAGGCCACCAACGCTACCGTTTTTAATCCACCCAATCCTGCTTTGCGGTGGGAAACAGTAAATATGACGAATGTAGGAGTGTTGTTTACGTTAAAGAAAAGTGTGTTGTCGGGTACTATTGAATATTTTTCCAAGAAGGGTGATGATCTCTTCGGTGATGTGGCCATGGATCCTACTACCGGCATCACCGTTTTCAAAGGGAATGTATCGAATATGAAAGGGCAGGGTGTTGATGTTCAGTTAAATGGCAAGGTGGGATTGGGTAATCGATTTGGTTGGAACCCCGCCTTTTTATTCAGCTATGCCACGGATAAAGTAACAAATTATACAAAAGTATTTAATGCCCGTGCACAAATACTGGGCGGTAGTGGTGATATGTCAGGTATTGTTTTGTCGCCATTAGTCGGTCGTCCGGTATTAAGCATCTACAGTTATCCCTGGGGCGGACTTGATCCAACTAACGGTGACCCAATGGGGTACGTTGACGGGGAAAAAGTAGATTATAATACTGCATTAGGAAAGGCTACCCCAGCCAATCTGGTGTATAACGGTCCGGTAAACCCAACTATGGTAGGGGCTTTTAGAAATGATTTTTACTGGAACAGCTTTTCTGTGTCTGTAAATATCACATATAAACTAGGGCACTATTTCAGAAGGCCTTCTGTTGACTACGGACAGTTTTTGATTGCCTGGGCTGGTAACAAGGATTTTGTAAACAGATGGCAAAAGGCAGGAGATGAAGCATTTACGAATGTGCCGTCTGTTCCCGCTACACTTCCTACCAGCCAGGGTAACAGAGAATATAGATTTTATGCAAATTCAGACATCCTGGTACAAAAGGCAGATCATGTTAGGTTGCAGGATATTGTAATAAATTATGATCTTGAAAAAGAGAAGATCCACCGGCTGCCCTTTCAACGGGCGCATCTCTACTGCAATATGACTAATCTCGGTATTTTATGGCGTGCCAATAAATATGGCATAGATCCGGACGCCGTTCCCTTTACGGATACAAGAGTATTGCCACAGCCCCGTAGTGTGACATTGGGAGTCCGATTCGATTTTTAATAATTGAAAAAAACAGATTGACCTGTTCCTGTTCAATCAATAAAAATTATAACATGCTTAATTATAAATTATTGTTGTTTGTATTGGTGAGTATGATGATCGTGTCGTGTAAAAAAGGCTGGATTGAGATCAAATCCAATAAATCGCTGGACGTACCAAATTCAGTAGAGGATTTTCAGGCTTTATTAGACAATTCGTCCCTTATTAATGACAGCCGGCCGTCATTAGGAGAAGTCAGCGCTGATAATTATTATACTCCTTATACTAACTGGCAATCATGGAGTCCATATGATAAAAATGCGTATGTGTGGGCTGCAGATATCTATAACAACAGTCCTACCGATAATGCCAACTGGAATAATCCTTACCGGAACGTGTTTTACTCAAATATAGCGTTGGAAGGCCTTGAAGAGTATGAATTAAACAGGAAGGGAACAACGGAATGGAATAATGTAAAAGGGAGCGCCCTTTATTTTAGAGGAGAGGCGTTATTTTATGTATCGCAGATCTATACCCGGCCATATAGTTCAATTGCTGCTGATTATGCAGGCATTCCCTTGCGGTTAACTACAGCTATTGCCGAAACATCCGTACGGGCCGGTTTACAGGAGACGTACCAGCAGATCCTGAGAGACCTGCAGGGTTCATTGAATTACCTGCCGGATGTACCGGTGTATAAGGTACGGCCATCGAAACCCGCTGCTTACGCCTTGTTGTCGAGGCTTTACCTGGTGATGCAGGATTACCCCAATGCATTGCTGTATGCAGATTCCTGTTTAAAAAAAGTTGATTCGATATTGAACTATAATACATTATCATCAACAGCTAATTATCCCGTTCCCGGGCTCAACAGAGAGGTTATTTTTCAGGCTACCATAAACGATGATCTGCAGGGTGGGCTGGGGGTTAACTGTATTGTTGATTCGGTCCTGTACAAGAGTTATGATAACAATGACCTGCGAAAGACCATGTTTTATAAAACAGGTACCTCGGGCCAGATAAATTTTGTTGGCACCTATACAGGCGGTACAGCCAGTTCCGTAAATAAAGCATTTGGTGGTATTGCCACCGATGAGGTATACCTTACCCGGGCTGAATGTTATGCCCGGGCTGGCAACGTGGCGGCTGCCCTGAGCGATCTGAATAAGTTGATGATTGCGCGCTGGAGAACCGGCACGTTTGTTCCCTTTACTGCGGCTGATGCAGGCGAGGCCCTGACTATCATTTTACGGGAAAGAAGAAAAGAAACCCCGTTCCGCGGTTTAAGATGGCTCGATTTAAGAAGGTTGAACAGTGAAGGAGCCAATATAACCTTAAGCAGGACATTGAATGGTGAAAAATATACACTACCCCCTAATGACCCAAGATATGCACTGCCCATACCGCCTGATGTAATTAACTTGTCAGGAATACCGCAGAACGACCGTTAGATTGATTCAGAGCTTATAGTCCGTACCCGTTTTAATTTATTACCTATGACGTAAACCTTATACGATGCAAAAACTACATTCAATAATATGGTTGCTGCTGTTGGTAAACATTGTTAAAGCCCAATCTGTCAGTATATATAAGACTGATTCATTTCGAATAAACCAACTGAGCCCCAATTTTGTATTTGACACGCTGATCAATTATAAAAAGGAGACCCTGGCACTGGCCGACTGGAAGGGCAAGCCTGTTATCATTGATTTTTGGGGGACACATTGTTTGTCCTGTCTTAAGTACGACATTCCCAACCTGGAAAATTTTCAAACTCGATTTGGAGATTCGGTGCGGGTGTTGCTGATAGCTTCCAATAGTCTTGAAAAAGTCAGCAGGTTTTATGAATCACGAAAAAAGGCCAACAAACCACTGGTGTTGCCCTGTGCAATCAAACAGGCAGTATTCGATTATTTTCAAATAAAGGAATTGGGTACACACGTTTGGATTGATGATCAGGGGTATATAAAAGCAATTACCGATTACTCCCAGGTTACGGAACAAAACATTGCTGCCTTTATCAATAAGAAGGAGGTTCATTTAAGGGAGAAGGAGAAGCTCTCCGCAATTGACTTTAAAAGATATATTGTTACTGTAGCCAATGAAATGGACAGTAATAATGTACTTTTTAATTCATCCCTTACGAAATATTTAAAAGGCAAAACCACATCTTATCCTTATTTTCTAAAAAATGTTGGTACACACCTGGAGGCAACGAATGTAACAATTGGCCTTTTATATCGGATAGCCTTTGGTGATTCCACTGGATTAGTGCCCTATAACAGATGGGTGATTGAATCTGCACATCCGGAAACAATTAAAATGCCCCCAAATGCTGATTTTAATGAATGGAGAAAGGATAATACCTTTTGTTACGAACTACGGGTGTCTAAAGAGAAACAGCATGAAATCTTAAAAATTATGCAGGATGACCTGAAAAGAATGTTTGGGGCCAATGTGTTTTTTGAGAACAGGGTCCAAAAATGCCTGGTGCTTACGGCGGATAAAAATACTCATATTCAGGCCGACAAAACGGCCAGGCCAAAAGTTAGCTATAACGCTGAGGGAAGTTCTGTAATAAATCTTCCTTTTGCCAAATTTTTTGATACGATTGATCATTACAATCAGGAAAAAATAATTTTTGATGAAACGGGTATTACTGAAAATGTGACCATTGCATTAGACGCGCAAATGAACGACATCAATGCATTAAGTGAGGCATTGAAGAAATATGGATTACATCTTGAATACCAGGATCGGTCCATAAAAATGCTGATCATCGGGGACCCTGTTAAATAGCAGGAAGGTTGTATTCAACTACTGTTTTACCATAAATGGCATATAACATCTTGCCAATAATATGAAATTGATAAGGTTTGTTCCCTTTATAGGGAGGGATGTAAAAGCTGGCAATGTAGTTTCCGTTAGTAACACTATAAGCATCGATTACGGTATTCTCTGCAAAATCTAACGGAAGCTCATTGTCAGCTTTTAACATCGACTGTAAAAAAAGCTTTCCGTTCGCTACGGTGCCAAGATCATTCACAAATTGAGGTGGTTGCTTCATGGTTAATGACGATCCTACACGCGCTATCTTTATTTCCCTTTTGGTAATTGTGTCAATGGTTTTTCCTTTTACTATTAGATTGAGGTTTGAGTCCATACATATAAAGCCATTCTGATAAAAATACGTATAGCAGGCCAGGTGTGTGGTGGTGTCGAAATATAAGATCCCATCCGTGGGGAAAATAGAGGTGCCCGTTTTTTCACTAAAATGATCTTCTTGTCTTGCTGTGGGGGTGTTCAGATTTATCCTTACAAATAAGGGGTCTTTTGTTTTCCGGTCGTTTGCCCGTAAAATAAACTGATCGTTTGAAATGCAGGCTTCCTTAGTATAATAGTAAGGAAGAATATGATTACTTGTTTTTTGAGCATCCAGGTCATAGTCTATAATCCCCGGCAAACTTCTACAGGAAATATAAAGATGCCGGCCATAAAGAAAATGGCGGGTCCCTGAGTTTAGTCTTTTTTCAGGTGGTATATCGAGGGATATACTGGTTAATGAATCTAAAGAAAGAGTGGTAGTATATACCGTATAGGGATTGTTGCCTTGTAAATATACTTTGCCTGCCCTTGATCCGGAAATTCTGTAGATCGTGGAAGGGAATGTTTGCCGGTTGCGGGGTTGTAAAATAGCAGGAAGTAACCGGCGGGTAAACCCATTTTTTTTATCAATTATATTTCTCGACAGAAAAGCAAGTAATCCTATGATGGCAAATGAAGAAAGAAAAAGGGTTGTTAAGATTATTACAGGCCGCTTGTTTTGCATATAAAATGGGTTGAGAACTAACCACCGGCAACGGACCGGTGGTTAGTTGCTGATTAATGTGTTTTTGCTCTGTCATTGATGGCCCGGCCTAATCCCTCATCCCAGCAACAGGCGGGTTCAGTCTGATCCAGACAGGTGCCAGGGTCCAATTCACTACATGAGGGAATATCTGTTTGCACTTTAGTAGCATTCACAGTAGTTGTACCCGCAATAGCCAGTACCAGCGTTAAAGCCGCCAGTGATAATTTGATTTTTTTCATAAATAACATTTTAATTTATTATACCTACTCTGTTTCAGGTTTTCGGTAACCCCTTACTTACGCGTAAATATTTTTGGATTTGGTGGTGTTTGCTTTTAGAAGAACACCTGCCCCGGCAATCACAATGAAGAATGCATTGAATACGATGTGTTGCTCCCAACTCATATACTCCAGCACCCCGCCACAGGAACAAGGGATATAATAGCTGAAGTTCAACATGATCACCAGGTAGGCGGTGAATAAACTCATCAAAAAGAAGGAGGCGTATAGCGCAACAAGCCGCGTTCTTTTAAAGGCTAATAATACGGCGATCACTATTTCAATGGTTGGAATGCTCCAGGCCACTAGTTGGTAGTACGAGGTAATGAACGGCGATTTACTTAGTTGAACCGAAAAGCGGTCGTATGCCGATAGCTTACTCAACGAAGAATAAATAAACAAAATGATCAACAACGAGCAAATGAGCTCTATGATCAGGCTTTTGTTCAACCAGGAAGTTACAAGCCGTTTTTGCAAAAAAACTTCCCTGGTTAAGTAGCTGCTACTTAACAGATCCTTTTTCATTTAAATATGTTATAATGGTTATAAGGGTAACGTGCTTTCCTGCGAAGAAGGTTTTACAGATGCCGTTTATAACAGTGAAAGGAGAAAGAAAAATGAGTATTGTTACCAGTACCTCTTGCAAGTTAATGCCTGAAGATTGGCGAATCCGGTTAAATTCATGGCGAATCCGGTTTTTCTTTTGTGTGGGCTAAAGGAAAAGGATGGTGAGTTTGTTACCTAAGAATTTTTTTCGCCATTCCATCGGTGCCATACCAGTTGTTTTTTTAAATTGTTTTACCAGGTTGCTTACATCGTAGCCCACTTTAACAGCCACTACTTTTACCGGTTCATCGGTTGTTTCCAACATCTCTTTTGCTTTTTCAATACGCAAACCAATGAGGTATTCATTGATCGTTTTGTTGTTTACGAGTTTAAAACCTTTACGCAGTTTACTTTCATTGGTGTTTACGCGCCGGGCGAGTTCAGCCTGGGTGGTAGCGCATTTATATTCTTTTTCCAGAATAACTTTTACCTGCGCAATTTTATGCAGGTCGTTGTTTGATAATTTCATAGTTAGGTTTGTTTTGATGTGTGTACTCAAACAAATGTAACTTGTTTTATCAGTTCGGTTAATATTTAAATATTGCGCATATAAAGTTAAAAGCGTTATGCGTTATAGTTAGTTGTTGATTAAAGTGATAAATGTAAAAGCCCCGATCATGCAATCGGGGCTTTTAAAAAAAAGTGTACGTTGTTTTTTATTTATTTGCAGGGCCAGTGATCTTTTCATTCACACCATCCCAGGTATATGCCGCATTTTTCTTCTCAGTAACCTTCATAATGGCATCGCCATTTTTGTCTACTTTGTCTGTGGCTTCTTCTGTCTCGCTATTCCAGCAGATCATATCTGGCTTGCCATTTTTTTCATTGGGAAAGGTGAAGGTTTCGGAGTGATAGAACGCACCTGCATCACTCATGCTTTCTTTATCAGGAAAGCGGAGCAACTGATTGCTTTTTGTAAATGCAAAGTAATAATCGTAGGTAGGTATGCCACAGGCTTCTCCGGAAAATTCAAGCACAATGATATTCTGTACATTGGTAAGGCCCATGCCGCTCATGATCTTTCCAAAACTTGAGTTGGCGCTTTCATCATCATAGGTGATCAACGACCGGCTGGTAAGCACCTTGCCATCCTGTACTACTTTTAACCGCACCAGGAACCGGCGTATGTTGAATTTATCACCTTTACTGATGCTATCAGCACGGCGTTCAATCCCATACACGAATTTAATATTACCCCGGCGCAGCGGCATACAGCTTATCAGGCCCTGCCAGATATAACCATTCCTTGGAGCTCCGTTTTTGGTGTAGTTGATTTTCAGCCAGGGGCCTTTTAGTCCACGGATGGTAAGGGCATTGGCTGTTATGCCGGTAACAGTTATATTATCGCCGGCAAACAGGGTATCTATGGGTGTTTGTTTGGTATCGGGGGAAATGCGGATCAGGGCAGTATCGGCAAAAATGTAGCGGTCGGCCGTGTCGTTGTTATTAAGCATCCAGCTACGCATATCGGGGAAATCAGGGGCGTCCTGTGCCTGTACAAAATTGCCAACAGCCAGGAACAGGATCAATAAGGGTATTTTCATGGGCGCAAAATAATATTTCTACGGGGTAAATCATAGTAGTTTGCTCATGCCCATTTACTATCTTTGTTGTTATAGTAATAATAACCCCAAACTGACGCTTATATGGTCCGCCTGTTTAATAGCCAGAAATTCTCCCTGATCCACCTGCTCGTTTTTCTTTTATTGTTAGGAAATATTGGATGCCAAAAGGAAATGTCTAAAGACACCCTGGGTGCCGGCGGTGTCGTTGGCGGCGGTGGTGGCGGCAACACTACCGGTGGAACAGCTGTATTTACGTTGGAACCGGCTGGCAGCCGTTGTTCCGATGCGGCAGTAACGGGTATATTTGAGGCAGGTACCACGTTGGGAGCGGATGCCCTGATAACGGTTACCGTAAATGTTACCAAAATCGGCGACTGGACCTATGCTACAGCTGCTACCAATGGATTTTCATTTGCAGGTGCTGGTAACTTCACGGCAACAGGTTTACAGGTAATTACCCTGATGGGGGTAGGGAAGCCTACCCGCAGCGGTATTTTCAGTTTTCACCTCAAAATTGGAACCGGCGCAGATTGCGCGGTTGCTGTAGGGGTAGTGCCTGCCGGAACCGGGGGTGGTACTGGTGGCAATACGCCAAACAGTTTTTATTATAAGGCCACTATCGATGGAACAAACTATAATGTAAATATAACTGCTACCACCACTGATTATGAACCCGGTGTCTCTATGGGTGGTTCTGACGATGTAGTATTTGGTGGCGGCATTACCTGGGCCAATCCGCCTTTACCAGCAGGTAAAACCGAATTCGGCATTACTAAAGGTATTATGCACCAATATATGAGTGCCACTACAGCCCAATTCAAGGCATTTTTTAAACCCGCTACCTATCTTTATACAGCTGATGCTTCGGCCACAGATGGGATAACCATTTCCTGGACAGACCCCAGTGGCAATGCGGGTACCAGCGGTACTGATAATATCTGGAACAGCGATGCCGGTTCAAAAGACCAAACGAACAGTGCTTTCACGATCCTCAGCAATACGGAATACATAGATGTTGCGGGCGATTATTATGTGATTGTCAAGGCCCAGTTCAATTGTAATTTGTACAATGTAACAACCGGCGCAAAGAAAGTATTGACAAATGGTGAAGCAGTAGTGGCTTTTGGGATGTTTTAAACCCGGGTTCTCTGCCTGAAAAATACTCAATCAGTAAAAAGTACCACAAAACCCATAAAAATCACCCTTGCTGGTGGTAGGTCTTTTTTAGCTTTGTGCTATAATTGAAGGCCATGTCACAGCAGCATCTGCCAATATATAGTATACACAATTTAAAGGAGTCGCGGTTTTTGCCGAAAGACTTCATGGCAGATCACTTTCCCCATTACCTGGAGGAACACAAAGACCTGCGTTTTCCGCATAAGCATTCTTTTTATCAGCTTGTTTATTTCACGGGTGGCAGGGGCAGTCATTCCATTGATTTCGTTCATTTTCCGGTTGAACCCGGCCAGCTCTATTTTATGATCCCCGGCCAGGTACACAGCTGGGATTTTGAAGGGCAGCCCGATGGTTTTATCGTAAACTTTTCAGAACAGTACCTCAGTGATTTTTTAGCGAACCCCCGCTACCTGGAGCAATTCACTTTCTTTTCCGGCATTGTGCAGGAACAAGTGATCGTGTTGCCTGAATCTGTATGGCCAGCTTTACAGGACCTGTTTGAGGAGATCGTGCACGAAGGCAATGCTGCAGCCGCGTTAAAGGATGATATGGCAAGAACCGCGCTGGTGCAATTATTTATCCTGGTTAGCCGGCATACAGGTGTGGATACCACCAAACAAACCACCAATTACAATACCGTTGTATTACGCAACTTTCAAAAGTTGATCGATCAGCATTATAAAGAAAAGAAGCTGACGAAAGACTATGCCGCCATGTTATACATAACCCCCAATCACCTGAATGCCCTTTGTAAGGACGTTACCGGTCGTTCAGCCGGTGAACTTATCAGGGACAGGGTATTGCTGGAGGCAAAACGGTTGCTGGTGAATGCGCGGCTCTCCATTTCACAAATAGCGACAGAGCTGCAGTTTATGGACAACTCCTACTTTTCAAAGTTCTTTAAAAAGTATGAGGGCCAAACCCCGGAAGTATTTAGAAAACAACACGTAAAAAGTTAATATATGGAAGCAAGCATTAATATAGAAACAGCAGATAAAAAACCCAGCGTATTCACTGTGTTTAAATGCAAATGTCCCCGGTGCAGAAGAGGTGACATGTTCGAGAACAAGAACCCTTACGCATTAAAAACAACTATGAAAATGAACAAGGAGTGCCCCGTTTGCGGTCAGCCTTTCAATATTGAAGTAGGATTTTATTATGGGTCCAGCTATGTAAGTTATGCTGCGTCCATAGCGTTAAGCGTAGCCACCTTTGTAGCCTGGTGGGTATTGATTGGTTTTTCTTTACAGGATAACCGGTTCTTTTACTGGCTCACCTTTAATTCTGTTTTTTTAATAGTCGCACAACCTTACTTAATGCGTTTGGCAAGAACCGGCTGGTTGATGTTTTTTGTTCGATACGATATTAACTGGAGAACCCCGCCCACACAGCGGTTGGAAAGGATAAATGAGGAGCAGGAAAAGAACTGGTGATGTGGGCGTTTTCATTTACTGGTTACAAGGCAGCTTTAACGGACCAATAAAAAGCTGCCTTTTTCTTTTATACTATTTCCCAACAGGTCTTTCCCTTCTGCCACCCAAACATAGGTGCCCATACCGCGGCTTTCAAACACCAGTTGTCCCCAGCGGTTATATACCCTGCGTACTAACAGTGATGGTCATTCAAAAATTAAAGGATCTTTTACCAATAAATGGTTGTTCCTTAAGCAAAACCATCGGGCTCTGCCCGGATTTTAAGACGTGTAAGTTTTACAATAAAAACAACCCCCGTTTAGCACTGTTTAGCAATACTTTGTATAAGGCTAACAAGCGTTATATATTTTTATTGTAATTTCAACGCTATAAGGCAATTGGGGGAATGCAGCATATTGACCACGAACTACATACTGACCAGGTTCTGTTGCAACAGCTTTCGCAAAACGATCAGGCTGCCTTTACTGCCATTTACGAACGTTACTGGAAATCGCTTTTTCGCGAAGCCATGAACGTGCTTCGTTCCCAAAAAGAAGCAGAAGACTGTGTACAGGAACTGTTTGTTTCCTTATGGAACCGCCGCCTGGCCCTTTCTATAACTTCCCTCCGGGCTTATTTACATACCGCTGTACGCTATCAATGCATCGATCGTATTGAGAAAAATATGATCCATGGCGGATATCTCGAGGATTTCACTACCTACCTGGAAGCGAATCAAACCATGCCTTCCATTGAAGAAGAATTATATGCCCGGGAACTGGCTGCCAATATTGACCAGGTAATGGATAAAATGCCCGATAAAATGCGGGAGGTGTTCCGCCTGAGCCGGCAGGAGCATTTAACCCACCGGGAAATTGCCAACCGTTTGCAGATCTCAGAAGAAACGGTGAAAAAACAGATCTACCTGGCCTTGAAAATTCTTAAATCCAACCTGGGCAATACTTCCCTGGCTGTGCTCATAATGGCCACATTCGTGTATAAATAATTGAAAAAGAATGTTATCAAATCTCCATTCCCCTTCACTGGAGGGGGGAATGGGGGAAGCCTGCAAACTTCATAATTTTTTAAAAAAAACTTCATTTTCTTCTACCACCTCCTTTCCCTTTTTCCGACTAGTACTTATCTAACCTGTCTGCCTAATTAAATTCAACCTTAACCTAAAACCCTGAATGAATTTCTATGGATGCTAACCAATTCAGCGACCTGTTACAGCGCTATCGCCTGGGTACCTGTTCTTCTGCAGAAAAAGAATGGGTAGAAGGGTGGTACAACGAACGGCGTAACAACATATACAATCCGTTGACTGAAGAGGAGGAGGAAATTGTTGGCGAAAGGATTTACAGCAACGTACAGGAAGTGCTTACCTCAGCAACTGCTGAACGCGTAATACCCATCTGGCGTAAGCAACGCACGTGGTGGGTGGCGGCTGGCACCATGATGTTGATGGCCACCGCTGGTTATTTTTTATTGACCCGTAAAGATCCGGTACCCGAAATTGTACAGACCCCTAAACCCCAAACCCAACCAGTGATGCCGGGCGGGAATAAAGCGCTATTAACCTTGGGAGACGGCTCAGTGATCGTGCTCGACAGTGCTGCCAATGGTGCCCTCAGCCAGCAGGGAAAAGCCATCGTGCTGAAAAAGCAGGATGGTGAGCTGGTCTATCAATCCCGGCACAATGGCAATCAGGATGTCATCGCCTGGAATACGATCAGCACCCCGCGTGGTGGCCAGTATCAGGTGGTTTTGCCCGATGGCACCAAAGTATGGTTGAACGCGGTATCCTCTTTGCGCTTTCCCGCCGGCTTCACAGGAAAGGAACGGGCAGTACAATTAACAGGCGAAGCCTATTTTGAAGTGGCTGAAGTTAAAATGCCTGGTGAAGGAAAGAAGATGCCTTTTAAAGTGTATATAAATCCTTCTCCGGCAGCCAATGAAGGGAATCGAGTGGAAGTGTCTGGAACACACTTCAATATAAAGGCCTATAATGATGAGGCTGCTATAAATACCACCTTACTGGAAGGGGCGGTAACGATGATCAGTCCCAAAGTCCGTGCTTTTTTGAAACCGGGTCAACAGGCACAGGTAAGAAAGGATGGGCAAATGTATGTAGATGAGCATGCCGATCTGGAAGAGGCCGTTGCCTGGAAGGAAGGTCGCTTTGTATTCAATGAAGCCAGCGTGGAAACTGTAATGCGGGAAATAGCCCGGTGGTACGATGTGGAAATAGTGTATGCCGGTAAAGTACCTGCAGAAAAATTTGAAGGGGAAATACCCCGCAACAGCAACATAACAGAAGTATTCAAAATATTAGAACTCAGTAATGTACACTGTAAAATAGAAGGACGAAAAATAACAGTACTGCCATGAAAAAAGTAAGGCGCTAAACAACTGCCTTAAACCGTAGACCTTGTTCATATTAACTGCTAACCCGATTGTTCATCAAAACCAAAACTGTCACAAACATGAGAAAGACCTGATTTGACTGTACACACTAACTGCCATAAAAAAGGAAGCCGGAAGCGCTGGAACGCAACCGGCCGAATTTGGGCAAACTCTCTAAAAGCGTCGAAACTGTTATTTGTTTACCCAATTTTAAAAGTATGATTTTTACTAATCTTTACCAAGCTGTGCGCATACCACAGCGGGTAAAGTCCAAAACTATTCTGGTTATGAAGTTAACCGCTGTTTTCATATTGGCGGGCTTCCTACAGGTATCTGCGGCGGGTTTTTCACAAACGGTAACCGTTAACAAAGAGAACATTCCACTGCAGAAGCTTTTCCGGGAAATAAAAAAGCAAACAGGCTATGTGTTCTTTTATAACATGCGCCTGTTGCAGAAAACACATCCCGTAAACATCGACGTAAAGAACAAAGGCCTGAAAGAAGTACTTGACCTGGTTTTTGAAGCGCAACCTGTAACCTACAGCATTGTGAACAAGACCATTGTGGTAAACGACAGGGCGCCCTTGCCTGTGCCTGCTGAAGAAAAAAAGGTTGATACCATCCCTGCCGTAGAAATTCACGGTAAGGTGATCGATGCTGCATCGGGTACGCCGGTGGCAAGCGCCAACGTGTTGGTAAAAGGCACCCAGGTGGGCACCGTTACCGATGCGCAGGGTAATTTCGTTGTCAGGGCAAAACCGGGCGCTGTACTATTGGTAAGCTTTGTGGGTTTTGAAAATATAGAGGTCAGGGCAAAAGAAGGAGATCTGTCGGTAAAACTAAAAGCCAAGGATCCGATGGCCGATGTAGTGATCACCGGTTACCAGCAGATCAAAAAAGAAAGCTTTACCGGTAATGCGGTTACGGTATCGGGTGAAGACCTGAAGAAGGTAAACCCGGTAAACATTTTACAAAGCATACAGGCATATGATCCTTCTGTACAGGTACAGCAGAATAATCTGCTCGGTTCAAACCCCAATGCCCTGCCACAGGTGAATATCCGGGGCTCCGCTTCTTTGCCCTCTGGCGATAAAGGGGTGCTTACCCGTAATAACCTGGCCGGAAATATAAATCTGCCTACGTTCATCCTGGATGGTTATGAAGTGACGGTTGAAAAAATATACGATATGGATGTTAACCGCATCCAGTCGATCACTATCTTAAAAGACGCAGCGGCTACTGCGGTATATGGTTCACGCGCAGCCAACGGGGTAATAGTAATTACTACCAAGGCGCCGCAGGATGGCAAGCTGATGGTTTCATACAGCAGCGATCTGATGTTTTCTACGCCCGATTTAAGTGATTACCACCTGTTGAATGCAGCCGATAAACTGCAGTATGAAAAACTTGCCGGGGTGTACAATTCCTCGGCAATTCCAATTGACGTACAACAGGAAAGTTATTATAACAAATACGCCAACGTATTGGCAGGGGTGAATACCTATTGGCTGTCGCAGCCGGTTACCACGGCATTCGGACAAAAACATTCCATGTACATCGAGGGTGGTAACGCCGCCCTCCGCTATGGGATCGATCTGCGCTATCAAACCCAGCCGGGCGTAATGAAAGGTTCAGGCCGCGACAGGTATGGTATCGGTTCTGTGCTTTCGTATGCACCCAATAGAAAATTTATCTTCAAAAACTCACTGAATGTTACGCAGGTAAACAGCACGGAGTCGCCGTATGGCTCGTTCATCAACTATGTATCGATGAACCCATACTATCCTAAAACCGATTCCAATGGCCATATTATACAGGCCGTAGACAATTGGATAATAGATACCCATTTGTCAGACTCTGCCCAGTATAAAAATTCAGCTGTGCTGAATCCTTTATACAACAGCACCCTGCACAATTTTGATCAAACAAAATATATAGAACTCATCGATGCGTTTTCAGCCAACTGGAACATCAGCCCTGCGATGACATTAAGGGCCCTTATCAGCGCTACCAAACGCAGGTACACGGGCGATCGCTATATGTCACCGCTAAGCAATGAGTTTTATAACTATGATCCCACCCGCGTAAAGGAGAAAGGTAGTTATGACTACAGTACGAACGATGAGAACATCTTTGATGGGAACATTACATTGAATTACAATAAGCAGCTGGGTGACCATTACATCAATCTGGCCACGGGAGCCAACGTGCAAACTTCTACCAATGATTCCAAATCTATTTCGGCGGTAGGGTTTCCAAACGACCGGTTTACCAGCATCGCTTTTGCAAACAGTTATAAACCAAACAGTGCACCGGTTGCTGACTTTCAGCAAACCCGGCTGATAGGTGCGTTGTTATCGGTTAACTATTCCTATCGGAACAAATACATGGCCGATATCTCGGGCAGGTTAGACGGTTCTTCCAAATTTGGTACAGACAATAAGGTAGCGCCTTTCTGGGCGTTGGGTATTGGCTGGAATTTGCACAAGGAAGATTTTTTGCTGAACAGTTCCATCAGCACACTGAAGCTGAGGGCCAGCACAGGGGTAACGGGTCAGGTGAACTTTGCACCCTACCAATCAAAAACAACCTATGATTACTATACCGGTAACTGGTATTCAACCGGAATTGGGGCAGCAGTGACCACATACGGCAACGAGGCATTGAAGTGGCAGAAGACCAACAACTATGATGTTGGTGTAGACCTGGGTTTGTTACACGACAGGCTGTATGTTAGCGGAAGGTATTATGAAAAGATCACACACGGTATGCTTGCTGATATTACGCTGCCCCCTTCAACCGGTTTCTCTTCTTATAAAGAGAACCTGGGCGATATAAAGAATACCGGTGTTGAGATGAACCTGAAAGCTACTGTATTTAAAAGCCGCGACTGGTCGGTGACGCTGATCGCCAATATGACCCGCAATACAAACAAGATCCTGAAAATTTCCAATTCGTTGAAAACATACAACGATAATGCCGATAAACAGCAAACGTCGGACAATTATAGGGGAGAACCTTTGTTGCGCTTTATTGAAGGCCAGTCGATGAATACTATTTATGCGGTGCGTTCATTAGGGATAGATCCTGCGAACGGAAAAGAGATCTTTATTAAAAAAGATGGCAGCCATACCTACACCTGGGATGTAAAAGATATTGTACCGGTTGGCGACAATACCCCTGCCGCATACGGCTTTTTTGGAACGAATGTTACCTACAAACACTGGATGTTGTATGCGCTCTTCAATACCAGGTTCGGTGGCAAGGAATACAACCAAACCCTGGTAGACAGAGTAGAGAATGCCGATCCGCACAATAACGTCGACAGCAGGGTGCTGACTGAACGGTGGAAACAACCGGGTGATAAAGCACTCTACAAAGGCATCACCGATCTTAACTCCACCAATGCTACAGACAGGTTTGTGCAAAAAGATGACCTGCTGGAATTGTCATCGGTATTCCTGTCGTACGATTTTGATAGAAGGTTGTACAGTAAACTGTCTATGCGCAGTCTGCGGGTTTCCTTTACTATGAACCAGGGTTGGCGCTGGGCTACCATGAAGGCCGAACGGGGTATCGATTATCCCTTTGCGCGGAGTTATACATTTTCTTTACAAACAAGCTTTTAATAAGGTGATATGAATAAATATATATTGATCGCAATCACTTTGTTGTCATTGACATCGTGTAAAAAATGGCTCGATGTAACGCCTGTATCACAGGTGCCTGAGGAGGAGTTGTTTAAATCACCGGAAGGATATCAGGATGCGATAAACGGTATTTACACCAGTTGTACCAATATGAATTTGTATGGGTATGAATTGAGTTGTGGTTTCCCGGAAGTACTGGCGCAAAATTATTATTTACCGCAGGAAGATGTGCTGCATTACCAGCCAACTGGCAATTACAATTATAAAGACCCGTTTTTTATTGAAAGAAAAGATACAGTGTGGACGGGTTTATACCATGGCATAGCCAACTGTAACCTGATACTTAAACACCTGGAAGAAAACAAAGACGTGCTCACTGGTGATATGCGGGCCCTGGTGAAGGCAGAGGCGCTGGCGCTGCGTGGTTATTTGCATTTTGATGTGTTACGGTTGTTTGCACCCTCATACAAAATCAATCCAACAGCGAAAGTCATACCTTATGTAACTCAGTTCTCCAATAAGGTAACAGCAGTGTCCAGTACCACCGATGTGCTCGACAGCATCGTAACCGACCTGGAACAGGCTAAGGAACTGATGCGGCCGGTTGACCCTATTCTTTCAGCCGCTTATATCCCCAGCTATGTAACCGATAATGATAATCGTCCGGCAGAGCAGCAGAATCCCAACCTGTTTTTACAGAACAGGCGTCACCGGATGAATTATTACGCCATTTGCGGCGAACTGGCAAGAGTGAGCCTGTACAAGGAAGATAAGGCCAAAGCGCTTAGTAATGCACAGGAAGTGATCAATTCGAATAAATTCCCCTGGACAAAGAGTTCCGATTTCAATCAATCAGATACGAAGAAAAAAGACCGTATCATGTATAAGGAGCTGGTGTTCGCCTGGTATGCGCCGAATATGAAAGATACCCTGGCTTTCCGTTTCAATGCCGGTTTAAAAAGCCTGGTAGTTGAATCCAAATACAAAGATGTGTTGTATGAGTTGTCGAATGGTGGTTCGCAGGATATGCGGCGCACGGGGTGGTTTCAGGATGTTCCGCCGGGCTCCAACTCTTACGGCTGGAATGAATTACAAAAATACAAACGCGATTTTGAAGCAAATCCGTACGACCTGGTTATACCCGCTATCAGGCTCACTGAAATGTATTATATCGCATCGGAATGTGCGTATGATCAAAACCCCACACTGGCTGTTGGTTATTTAAATACGGTACGAAAGAACCGGCAGGTATCTGATGTGGTGGTGACCAGCAAAGATGGGTTGATAAACGAATTGGTGAAGGAAGCGCGAAAGGAGTTTTACGGCGAAGGCCAGATCTTTTACATGTATAAACGGTTGAACCGGGATATTCCCAACCAGATAGGCGGATCCACTCCTGCATCTGACAGGATGTATACCCTACCACTGCCTAATGATGAAATAGAATTTGGTAACCGTTAAACAACCGCATCTGTTATGAAGAAAATTTGGATCCTGTTACTGGCGGCTGTTGTATTGATCACAGCCTGTCAGAAAAAAGAGATAAAAGGCTTTCAGGGCACTGCCAATATTGTTTTCGCCGTGAATAGCCAGGACAGCGTATTGTATACGTTTGCCCTGCATCCTGAAAGAACAAAAGATACCGTTTGGGTACCTGTAAATATTTCAGGTGAACGTTCAGACAAAGACCGCGCATTTTCGATAACAATAGTCGATTCAGCTACAACGGCTGTAGTGGGCAAACACTTTGATGCCTTAAAAGACCAGTATGTGATACCAGCAAATGCCGGATCCATGTGGTTGCCGATAATCATCTATAACACCGATCCCTTATTAGAGCAACGCGCATTGAACCTGGTATTGCGGCTGGTGCCAACGGCCGATTTTAATACAGAGATCAAAGACGTCAGCACTGTACGGGTGGTATTCTCGAACAGGTTCGAAAAACCAGCCTGGTGGTTCAGAACGCCGGGCGGCCCTTATTCAATAGTGAAGCATAAATTATTCCGGCTGGCCGCTACAACCGACGAGGTTTCCACAAAAAGTGAGAATGCACCCATTTGGATCTATTATACGGCCAGGTTATCGGCTTTGTTGACCAGTCCGGACACGTGGATAGCCAATAACCCCGATAAAGGATACGACATGAAACTGAATGCAGACAGTAGTGGCAATAAGATCTTTTATGAGATCGCATCGCCAAATATTTCTTTCCGGTATGAAAAGGATCCCAGTTCGGGCGAGTTTTATTTTATCGATGAAAATAACGGACAGGTAAAGTGATTTAAGTTAACTGCTTAAAAATATTTTAATGAAACGATTATTATTGGTTATGCTTGCAGCGGTTGCGCTGTTACAGCTGGCCTGTTATAAAGATAAAGGCAACTACGATTATCACCCGGTTGTTGAGCCGGGCATTGGAGTGGATTCGCTGTATAAGGTACCCCTTGGCCAAAACCTGGTTATTGCCCCCCAGTTAACCACCACCGATGCTAATTCCCGGTTTGGGCTTAGCTGGCGGTTGGGAATTCCCAAAAAAGTATGGGATACCACCCTATATGGCCCCACATTCTCCTATAATTTCACTATGGACCCCGACGTATACCCTGTACTGTTAACAATTACAGACAGCTCGAACGGGATGAAATACTTTCGCAATTTCAATGTTCAAATAACAACACCCTATACAACGGGAACCCTGGTTTTGAGCAATGAAAACAATATCTCGCAACTCAGCTTTATTCAACCAGACAACACCGTTTTACCCCGGGTTTACAGAACGTTGAATGGAGAAGACCTGCCCGGCCATCCCCTGCAGGTATTTAATCCGGTAAAGCTACAGATCAACCCCGTACCCGCATTGGGTTACTGGGCCACTTTTGGCGATACCGACGATGGCGGTGTACACATAGGCACCAATTCCATGCTGAAAATAAATACCCTGCGCACTAATTTTTTCACCAGGCCTGCAAAGGCGAAACCTGGTTACCTGGAAACTACCGGTGATGGCGTTTTACAAGGCGTTATTAACGGGAAAATGTATCAGGGTACCTGGCAAACCTTTTATGGTGCTGATGTGTATGGCTTTTTTGGCGAACCAGCTAATGGCGATTATGAAGCATACGCCCGTGTTGTTAAAATTATCGACCTGATATCATGTGGTTATGATATCAATCGCAAAAAAATTATTGCTTTCACCTATATGGGTGCTTTTGCCTATGCACCCACTTACCAGGTGGACAATACCACGGAGTTTGACCCACAGGATTTGAAACTCGATATGCTGTTTTTACATTCGATTTCAGAACACGGCTATGCATTTGGTAAGGCAGCCGATGGCTCCGTGTATGAGTTGAAGTTCACAGCAGCATATAGGGGATATGTTTTAATATCGCCTGAATATAAGCATACTTTCCCTCAACCTGCACTCATTACACCCACTACCAAGTGGGCAGGTAGTCTGGACGGCAAGGTCCTCTTTTATTTTACCTCGGGTGATAAAATTTACAGATATGACCCGGCTATCCAGGATTTACGGCCACTGGCCATCGACTTCGGGGGTAAAAATGTAACTATGATCAAATTGAAGGATAACACTACCATGATAGCAGGAGTGGAAGGATCACTGTATTACATCGATATAGACTCCCAGGAGCTGGGCACCTTAATTAAAAAGATCGATGGCATTCCCGGAGACCCCATCGATGTGGCAGAAAGACAATAAATATTCAAATTATAACAAAACGATAGATGAACAAGACTTCACTGAGACCATTCCTACTGAAAGCAGCCGCTTTGCTGTTGATTGCCAGCCCGGCTGTAGCACAAAAGAAAGTGCCGCAATTTGTGATCACCGCCAAGGTGGCTCATTTTACCGATAGCGTGGTGTACCTGAACTATGGCACCCTGGGTGCTTCCAAAACCGATACGGTAAAAGTTACCAATGGCAGCTTTACTTTTAAAGGTCATGTAAATGAACCCGTTCCCGGTTTCTTATTTTCCAAAACCTACAAAGTAAAGATCGAACTGTTTATTGAAAATACGCCGATCTCGATAGTAGACGATGTAGATAGTACGTACTATGCCAAAGTAACCGGTAAAGGTGTTACCCAGGAGTTTGAAGCATTTAACCAAAAGCTGATGGACAACCGCAGAAGAACTATTGCGTTGTTTCAAAAAGCATATGATGCCAAACAGGCTGGTGATAGCGTAACTGCGAAAATGCTGCAGGCAAAGGCCGATAGCCAGTACAACTGGGAATTCAAAGCCCGTATTGCCTATCCTGGCGAACACCCAAAAAGCTATGTAGGCGCCAAGGAATTACTGGCCTATACCAGCACCAATACACTTGGTTCAGCAATTAAGATGTTCGATAAACTGGATCCATCCATCAAAGCTTCTAACATAGGCAAAGAGATCGCAGCCCGTATCGAACTGTTAAGCAAGGTAGAAGAAGGCAAACCCGCACAGGAATTCACCCAAAGCACACCCGATGGTAAATCAGTAAAACTGGCCGATTTCAAAGGCAAGTATGTATTGATCGAATTCTGGGCCAGCTGGTGCGGACCGTGCCGTGCAGAAAATCCCAACCTGCTGAAACAATACAAAATGTATAACACCAAAGGATTTGATATCCTCAGTGTATCGCTCGATAAAGACAAAGAACCCTGGTTGAAAGCAGTAGAGCATGACGCCCTGCCCTGGACACAGGTTTCTGATCTGAAAGGCTGGAACAATGAAGTAGCCGTGTTATATGGCATTCGTGCCGTGCCAGCGAGCTTCCTGGTAGACCCTTCAGGTAAAATTGTTGCCACCGGTTTACGCGGTGAAACCCTGAACCAAAAGTTGGAATCGCTTTTCGGCAAAGCCAACTAACCTTACATCAACAACATGAAAAGCCAATTATAACCTTGAATGGTGGGCCGTCAGTGAAGAGTAATGCATCCAATGTCCAATTCATGAATAATACCGCCTGATTTTTTATTAATGGATGAATGCTCGAACCCACCATTCAATTTTTATCACTGACCTGAAAGTCTGCTCAAGGGGCGCCCCGATTTTTCGGGGCGCTTTTTTATGCATTACATGCCCGCCCGGTTCTCTTCCTCATTTTTATTTATTTGCCTGCCCTTGTAAGTAGATCTGCCAAAGCTGTAGCTTACTGTTAGTATCGCTCTTCTTATCCCAAACCAATGCGTGAACCGGTTATCGATAATGCTTTTCTCCCTGAAAATACGTTGTACGCGATAGGTGTTCAGGATGTCGTTGTAATTGACTTTGGTATTCAACCTGCCTTTCAGCCACGACCGTTGCAAACTGAGGTCTATATAAGAAAGCGGTCTTCCAAAATAAAGCCCGTCCCCGTTGGGTGAACTGTAATAATAATATACCTCGAAGGTAAAATCCCTGGGTAAGCTAAACACCTGGCTGCCACTGACGGTGAACCAGGTAATGGGAATGGTATAGGTTACGCCATGATAAGGCGTTTGTTCTTTTTTATAATAACCGGCAAGGGTATTGCTCATGCGCCACCATTTGGTAACAACAACAGGAGCGCTTGTTTCAATACCGGCAAAATCGTTGTACGGCAGGTTACGGCCCAGGTACTCCAGGATATTGGTGGTGGGGTTGTATTCAGGATAGCGTGTCATGGGATCTTTTTCCCGGCCCATGTTAACAGTTACGGTAAAGGCTTTCTGCGAATAGGAGAGGGTAAGCGCACTGGTTTTGGAAGGCAGCAACAACGGATTGCCGACCCAATAATTGAGCGGACTAAAATAAAAGCGAAACGGGTTCAGGATCGGAAAAGTGGGGCGGGTGATCCGCCGGCTAACGGATACATGCAGCTGTTGATTGGGTGTGATGTCAAAAGTGACGGTAAGGCTGGGCAGCCAGGTGAGGTAATTTCTTTTGGTAACCTGGCTCAGGGTAACCGCATTGCCAATACTGTGTGTATGTTCAGCGCGCAAACCGGCTATAAGGTTGAATTTATTCAGTTTTCGTTCATACGTAATATACCCGGCGGTAATGTGTTCATCGTATTGAAAATTATTAGTGCGGTTGCTGTCCGTCACAAACAGGTTAGCTGTACTCAGGGTATCATAATGCAGTTCATTGCGGGTAGTGGTAAGCGCCAGTTTGACGCCGGCTCGCCATTTTCCCTTGCCCAGTTCACCCGACAGGTCAACCTGTGCTGTACGAATAAAAATATCGTTTTTCATATTGGTTAACCAGTATTCCTGCAGTTGGTTGGTGAGGGTGTTTTTATTTTGAATGTCTTCTGTTTGCTGGTTGCCGATCGTTGCCAGGGAAGTCAAAACCTGTAATTGTGTTTTTCCCCAGCGGGCGGTGTAATTCAGGTTAGCAGCATAATTGTGCTGTACCGGATCGGCATTGTTGTTACTACTGGTATTGAATAATACCTCTTTGGCCAGCGAATCGGTGGTATGCAGGGTATTGAAAGAATTGGTGGTGCAGTTAAGGTGGGATGTTCTCAGTAACACTTCCAGCTGTTGGTCTTTATTTATGGCATACTCAACACCCAGCTGTGCGCTGTAGTTATTATTGTTAGTGAGCATTTGGGTGTTGGTGGCCATTATGTTGGTATTGGCCAAATGTTGCAGCGCATAGTACCGGCGAATGGTGGTGCCTGTTGTATACCCCAGGCGGGCAGTGTAAGCCAGCTTTTTTGATTTATACGTGAGCAGCAGGTTATTGTCTGCCTGCCGGTATTGGTTTTGTTGCAGGCTGGCACTTATCATTCCTTTCCAGCCAAGCGTTATATCGGGTTTCAGTTTTATATTGATGATGCCTTTGTATTCGCCATCATATTGGGAAGAAGGGTTGTTGATCACTTCAATGGCGGCAATCAGCTCGGGCGAGAGGTTGTTTAGGTATTGTTGTAATTCCCCGGCGCTCATGGTCTGGGGTTTTCCATTGATAAAAATACCTGGCGTAATTCTGCCCGATAACAACAGGGAACCATCACCGCCAACTTCCAGCCCGGGCAGTTTTTTCAGCACATCCATGGCATTGGCGGCCGTTTTAAACAATTTGTTACCGGCAATATGCATGATCAGTTTACCTGCCTCGCGTTGATAGGTAGGGCGTACCACCTCTACTTCCTTCAATATGTTGGCCCGGGTAGAATCCTGGGCGGAAGCAGATAAACAGCCGAAAAGCAGCATGGTAACAACCAGGTACATTCTTTCCATTATTAGCATTTGCACAAACCTAATAATGACGGCAACAGGTGGGGTTTGGTTTTGCGAAATCAGGCGTACGGAAGTATAAAACCGTACTGTCGTCATTTACAAACCAACTACGATCAGCCTGTTATTTATAATTTGTTTTTAGTATGCTTTCTTTAAAAAGCGCCGGTGTGGTGTCTTTTATTTTCTTGAAGGCGGTGTAAAATGTGCTTTTTGAGTTGAACCCAACTTCATAACCGATGGCTTCAAAAGTAAGGAGCTCATTCGTCATGATCAGTTTACAGGCGAGGTTGATGCGGTATTCATTGATATAGGTAGAAAAGCTTTTGCCCAGGTTCTCATTCAACAGCTGCGATAATAAATGCGCAGAGATATTAATGGCCCGGGCTACATCACTCAGTTTAAGATTTGGATCTTTATACAACTCTTTATCATGAATAACCTTTTCCAGTTTTTCAGTCCAGAGCTGTACATCGGTGGCCGCTATTTTCTTTTTTTCAGGTTTGTCGGGTGATGCAGGCAGGGCAGGATGCAGCAAATTCTCTATGTGGGCACTGTGCAGGTAAAAGAAAATGGTGATGTATAAAAAGAAAGAGAACGCCAGGGCGCCGCAGATATAAATGCCATAGATCACTTTAAACAGGGCCAGCAGATAAACGACAAAAACGAACAGGTTACCGCCATACACCAGCAGCCAGAATTTTTCGTTGGTTTTTAGCGGTTGTGTACGGGTAAAAATAACCGGAGCCAGTAAAAAGCCTGAGATGGCCAGGTATACGAGCCATTGACCGTAAATAATGTACACAATGATGTTGTTCCAGATATGGGGAAAAGCCTGATAGGACACATCTATACCCCCCAGTAATAAAATGCCCACCACAATGCCCCAGTGCCATTTCCAGGTAAGTGGAACGCGGGTAACACCCTGCAGCGATGATTTCAAAAAATGATACAACGCAGGCCCGATAAGGAAGCAGGCCGATAACCCGGCTTGCAGACAAATTTTGGGCAGTGCCGGATTGAAATACAGGAACACGGATTTTGCCACCCGCAAGCTGATTGCCAATAATAGCAGACCCAGAAAAAAAGCGGGGACCGACCGGCCTTTTTTACTGATAAACAAATACAGGCTCAGTACAATACCATTGACCGCGCCCAGGGCGCTAACGAGAAACAATATTTGCTGACCGATATTCATGGTCAGCCAAATTAATGATTTAGAGCAAACAATTGTTTATCCTTTATTTAATAGCTCGTTTTTGGTGGATAAGAGGCGGCACCTACTTTTGCAATTGAAATGAAAACTATGAATTTTATACGGATCCAATTTGCTGCTTTCCTTGCATTCCTTTGTTGCATAAGCACAGCCGAAGTGGCAAATGCCCAAAACATAACCTTCGACAATTGCAAAAAATGCATTGTACTGGCCGAACAATCCGTACACCGCGTGGCTATTCTCGATTTAGATAATAAAAAAATAGTGTGGGAATGGTTGCCTGAACAATCGCCCGTGATAAAACCGGAGCATGTAGCCTGGTTTAAAAATCCTTCCGATGCCAAAGTGGTCTATAATGGCACAGCCATCCTTACCAATGCATCGGGTGGAGGTGTGGCCCTGGTGCGCATTGCCGACAAAAAAGTATTGTTCTATGCATATGCTGGTGGCAACACGCATTCCTCAGAAATATTACCCGATGGAAATATTGTAGCGGCTTCCAGTACCGGCAATTTCATGACGGTATTTCATACCGACACCTTGCAGTTCCCCGATAAGGTGTACAGCAAAACCATTTACCTGGAGTTCGGTCACAATGTAGTATGGGACAGGAAACAGAAAGTGTTGTGGTCTGCCACACAAAACAAATTAAAGACCTTTACCTATAATTTCGATTGTACGCACCCGGACCTGGTATTAAAAGATTCAATTGCATTGCCTGTTGGTGGGGCTCATGATCTTTTTCCTATGTACAATCAGCAGGGATTGTGGCTGTCTACTGAAAAAGCTACCTTTCAATATCGCTTTAATGATAAGAAATTGATCTCCGTGCCCGAATCGATCCCACATATTAAAAGTGTAAGTTCCGGACCTGCAGGTTTCCCGACCATCATTATCATTCCCGATGGTAAACCCGGCAGCTGGTGGACCGATGAAATCGGTGAGTTGGGTAAACAGCCGGTTTATAAACAACCAGGCCTGAAGATCTATAAAGCCCGCTGGTTTCTCGACAATGCGTTCAGTTATCCGCCCATCAATCAGTTGAAAACCTGTAAATAATATTTATTAATTTGGGAATCTTACCATTACCAGATGAATAAAATATTTAACCTGTCCCTTGTAAGTGTCCTCTTTTTGTTATGTAGTATTTCAGGTATTTGTCAACCTGTAAATGGGGTGAAAGCGTTAGATAGTGTACGAAAATACTTCGAGCGCAATTATGTTGGATTTGCTGATAAGGTAACCCCTGTTACCAAAGCCGCTTATCAGGAACATAACCGGCAGGCCTATGCTTTTGCAAAGCGGGCGCGCTCCGGGGCCGACTGTTATTTTGTGATCGATTACTGGCTTGGCTATTTTAAGGACCATCATGTATCCATAAAAATTCCGCCGCCTGATTCGGTAGAAACGATAAAGCCGGGAGATCAAGGGTTGACACAAGTAACAGATACAAACGCTGTAGAAGGGATCTATTATAACATGGACTCTGTATACAAAATCGGGGTAATGAAAAGCAAAAAGGGCCTGCGTTCGTATGTGGGGGTGATCCTGGAATCCCGGGCGCCTACCTGGAAACCCGGCCAGGTGAAGTTTGAGTTGTTTGATGCGGGAAATAATCAATACAAAGGCATCTGGTACCTGAGGAACCACAGCGCTTATATTTCCACCATGCAGGGCGAGCTGCAAAAAGCATTAACGGGGGAGGGTTGGACCAAAGCCAATGCCATCACGGGAAAGGAACCGGTTACCTTTTTATTTGAAGAAGAGAAATCAGTAAATACTTATTTCAAAAAGTTAAATGACTCTACCGGTTATCTGCGCATTAGGACATTTGATCTCTTTGAAGCAAAACACATAGACTCTGTGGTTAGGGCCAACCTGGCCAATATACAATCCATGCCAAGGCTTGTGATTGACCTGAGAAACAATGGCGGCGGCGGTGATCGTTCCATGTCATTTCTACGGCCAATCATTTATACCAACCCGGTTAAGAACATAGGTGTTGATCTGTTGCTGACACCCGATAATATTACGGCCTGGGAAAAAGCTATTGACAAATACCGCGCTGAAATTTCTAAAAAAGAGCTCGATCGAATGATGCAGCTGTTGAATATAGGAAGAGGGAAGGCGCGTACCTCCGTTAATTTTGCATCGGATTATACCGATACCCTGCTCAATGTATGGCCTATGCCCGCAAAGGTCGCGATCGTTGTTAATCACGGCTGTGGCAGCACTACCGAAGAGTTTTTATTATTAGCCAGGCAAAGTACAAAAGTGGTGTTGGCCGGCGAACCATCCATGGGTGTGCTTGACTACTCGAATGTTGTTGAAAGGGATTTTTACAACCCCGATTTTGAATGTTATTATTCTACCACCCGTTCAAGAAGAATAGATATGGGGCTGGGCATCGATAATGTAGGTATACAACCTAATATCCCGCTCGACTTAAACAATAACAACTGGCTGAATGAATTGCTGGTGAAATTATAAATGTAAAAGACCTGTAAGATGCATCCTTTGAGCTTCAGGTTGTAATAGGCTTAATTGCATCCGCCAGCTGGCTGATGCAATTAAGCATAATTGGTTTGACCTGTCAGGTCCGATTAAACCTACTGATCATTTAAGCCTCCATGACGGACCTTACAGGTCTTGCTACTTGAGTGCTGCTCCTTGTGCCTTTACCTTTTCGTTTCTTTCCCCACCATACAATAAAACCTGTAATGGGTAAACTGGCGCTTATTAAACTGATGAGAAAGGCAATGCACTTGCCGGCAATACCGCCAATAGCGCCTATATGAATATCGTAATTCATACGCACCAGTTTATCGGCGCCGCTGCCTTGCTCAAATGGCTTATTGTACAGCGTTTTGCCGGGGATCTCCTGCAAAGTGTACTGGTCGAAGTAACGCGTATGGTTTTTATAAAACGTCCCTTCTTGTGGGTTAAAAGAGGCTGTAATGGCATCACTTTGTTTTTGTGCAAAGGTGATCTGCAAACTGCCTTCGTTTTTATATTCGCGGCGCATGTTGGCCCACACATTGTCCTCTGGTGAATACAAGGCCGTTTGTACCGGGATGTGTGTGGTGTCAGAAAACACCGTGCCTCTTCTTTCCGGCATTTGTTTACCGCCCGATGCTACCCAGTAAATGGTTTTGGGCACCCATTTAAACCCAAAGTACAAACCGGTAATGCCAATGATCAGGGCGCCGGTCAACGCATAAAAACCCAGTACATTGTGCAGGTCGTAGTTCACGCGTTTAAAAGAAGCCTTCCACTTTATTTTGAAACTCTTGTTTACATTGGCCTTGCGCAGGTTCTTGGGCCACCACATAATAAGCCCGGTGATCAGCAGCACTACAAAGATGCCGGTACCCCAGCACACTACCTGTTGCCCGATTTCACGGGGCAGCCACAGGTTGTAATGACCAATGAGTATGATGCGAAAGAAATCCTTTTCCAGGGCTTTTGCTTTTAATACACTGCCTGAATAAGGATTCAGGTAAACCATCATGTAGCCTGTCTTTTTATCGCGATAGGTGGCAATAGCTGCCTTGCCTTTACCGGGATACTGAATTGCATTGATCACCTTACCGGGTTTTCCGGCCTTATCGCCGAGCTGATGCAGTTCGGCGAGGTGTTTTAATTCAGAAGGCGGCAGGTATGGTTTTTCTTCAACAGGTACAAACTGGTAGGGTTGGGTTACACTGCTGATCTCTTTTTGAAAAGCGTATATACAACCGGTTATGCTTACAATAAACACAATAATACCCGATACCAGTCCCAGCCATAAATGCAGCCAGTCGTTTACAATGCGAAATATGGATTTGCCACGTTTTTTCATGTGCTGGCCAACTAGAATTTATAGGTTACGGTCATTCTCATGTTACGGCGTGCTTCTACTATATACGAGTAATAGGTTTTCGCACTGTTAGGGTTGGTATCCAGCGAAGCGGCCGTTAATAATTTCCGGTTGTCGAGCAGGTTATTTACCAGCATGGATACGCCGAATTTGTTCTTTTGGAAAGAAACCCCGGCATCGGCGCGGAAATAGTTAGGCATGTTCGGGGTGGTGGTGGTGCCTACATACCGGTCGGCCAGCCATTGAATACCGCCATTTACGCCAAAACCGTTGAGGGCGCCTTTGCTAAAGCGGTAGCTTAACCAGGCATTGGTAGTGTGCGCGTTTGTATTAGGCGTTACAGTGCCCACTGCTTTGGGATCAATATCTTTAGAGATCTTAGAGCTGGTGTAGGCATAGTTTGCTACCAGGTTCAGGCCTTTTACCAGTTCACCATTAAGGTCGAATTCAACGCCTTTTGATTCGGTTTCGCCCAGCTGTGTCTGGAAAGTCATAGCGCCATTTGTGTGGGTGGGATCCGGGTCGGCAACTAAAGCATTCATCCGGTTGATCTGGTATACGCTCACACTGCTCACCCAGCGGCCGCCAAACCATTCTTTTTTCACGCCAAACTCGATGTCGTTTCCTTTTATAGGTTTGAAAGCATTGCCCCAGAAATCGGTACCGGGTACAGGCACAAACGACTGGTCATACAAACCATATACAGAAGTCTGTTTGTCGATTGAGTAACTAACACCGGCACGGGGTGAAAATACCTGGTCTTTTATATCGCTTGTTTCAGTTTTACCAACGGTTTCAGCATAGGTGAAACGCAGGCCAAGCGATACGCGTAAATTATTGTTGAAGAAGCCCAGTTCGTCCTGAACATACGCCGAAGCATAGTTGGTATAGGTGGCATAAGCAGTAGAACCGGAGCGCGTACGGATGTTCACCGAGCGATCGAATTTAGGAATGGAATCCATAGACAACCCGTAGATAGGGTTATAGATGTTAAAGACTGGTTCATAAGGCTGCTTAGTTACCGGATCTATAACGCGTGCAAAACGAACTTTGGGATTACCTGAGCGGAAATCGCCCCAGAATTTTTTATTTCCGAAATCAAGTCCGCCCAAAATACGATGGCGAACGCTGCCGGTTTGTTCTTCCCCGGATATGGAAACCTGCGCAAAACGGTTCTCGCCCGCTTCATCGCCGATATTATAATAACGCGTCATTCTGCCATCTGCAAAAAGCGAGTCGGGCCACATACTGCCGCTGGCCATGGCGAAGTTGAAATAGGCTACCTGCGCATGTGCTTTCCAGCGATCGTTCAGCTGGTGATCCAGGTACACATATACGCTGTGGTCCCTTATTTTACCGGGCGGCAATGATGGGTCGCCATAGAAGAAATCATTGGCTACTTTTTCGTCGGCCAGTTTTTCTTTAGAGAAGGAGTAGTTACCGTTCGACAGGAATTTTATAGCCTGGTAGGTGTATTCAAACGTAACGGAGGTTTTGTCGTCTATCTGATATTTAATAACCGGCGCAATCACTACGCGGTTATTGAAATTGAATTTGGTGAAATAATCTTTTTGTTGGGCGGCCAGGTTCAGGCGGTATAACAACCGGCCGTCCTTGCTCAGTTTGCCATCGAGGTCAAGCGCGGCACGATAAGTACTGAAACTACCGGCGCTCATGCTTATGGATTGATGGGAAGAACCGGTTGGTTTTTTTGTTACCACATTATAAAAACCGCCGGGCTCGCCAGCTGCGAGCATAAAACCAGCAGGTCCTTTTACAAACTCGATGTTTTCGATCATGGCCGCATCTTCGGCAGTAGGGCCCCAGCTGGCATCGATGTTCATGCCATTGCGGAAGGCGGGGATCTTGGAACCACGCATGCGGATGTTCGCATATTGGTTGTCCCAGTGACCCATACGTGATACACCGCTCACATTGCGGGTTATGCCATCTACTACATCAAACACCTGCTGATCGGCCAGGGTACGTTTGCTGATCACCTGAATGTTTTGCGGGGTTTCCAGGATGGAACTGGGCAAACGGAGGGAGGAAGATACGCGGTCTACTTTATAGCGGCCACCAGAGCTGATCACTACTTCGGCCAGTTGCGCATCTGATAATTCCAGTTTGAAAGAAATATTGTTTTGTTTGCCATTTTCAGCGAGTACAACCGTTGCTTCCAATGGCTTGAAACCATTTACGGTTACATTTACATGATAGGTACCTGGCGGCAGGTTTTTGAAAATATAGAAACCGCTTTCGGTGGTAAGGGTCATTTTGCCGGTCCCTGCCAATTGAACGGCTACGCTTTCGGCCGGTTCGTTATCGTTTGTAAGAATTTGTCCGGAAATAACGCCTTTATTGGTATTTATCGGCTGTGCCTGCACGGACAGCGATACCATAAGGCAAAAGAAGATCTGTAACGCAGCTGACAATAGTCTGCTGCATTGTTTGTGTAAACAATTCATAATTAGTGGTTACTAGCGGGTGAATAAATCGGAGTGCAAAACTATTTGTCTGTTAATTGTTAAGGTTACGCTTTTGGGAATTGCATTTATGTAATAGGGAAAAAGTCGGGTATTTGACTGGTTAACTGGTTGACGAGTAGGAAGAAGGGCAGAAGGCAGAGGGCAGAGAGCAGAAGGCAAAGGGCAGAGGGCAGAAGGCAAAGGGCAGAGAGAAGAAAGGCAATGGGCAGAGGGCAGAGGGCAGAGGGCAGAGAGCAGAAGGCAAAGGGCAGAGGGCAGAGGGCAAAGGGCAGAGAGAAGAAAGGCAATGGGCAGAAGGCAATGGGCAGAGGGCAGAAGGCAAAGGGCAGAGGGCAGAGGGCAGAGAGAAGAAAGGCAATGGGCAATGGGGAACAGCCGTAAGCAAATACCCCCCCTGTGCGCCTCCCAAAGCCCCTCCTTCGCCAAAGCTTCGGCGGGCGAAGCAACCAAGAACCTACGAACCTAATAACCCAATAATTTAAACTTAGGACCCGGAAACTTTCAACTTTAAACTTTCAACTTAAAACTTTCAACTTTAAACTTTCAACTTAAAACTGTATTTCCCACTGTCATTCTTTCTGCCCTCTGCCTTTTTTTCCCGTTCTTTGCAGAAAATACGGTAATGGCAAACAGCAACATCAAAGTAGGCGAGTTCAACACATTAAAAATAGCCCGGGGCTTCGAATTCGGCATGTACCTGGGAGAGGATAAAGACGTGGTGTTGCTGCCCAAACGGTTTGTTCCGCCCGGCGTTAAAGTGGGCGACGTATTGAAAGTTTTTGTATATCACGACTCGGAAGACCGCTTAATTGCTACCACCCAGCATCCCCTGGGCGTAGTGGGCGATATTGTAAACCTGGAGGCTGTGTCGGTAACCAAACAGGGCGCTTTTTTGGATTGGGGCCTGATGAAGGACCTTTTTGTGGCCAAATCACAACAATTGATGGGCATGCGGGTAGGAGGCCATTACCTGGTGAAGATCTACCTCGATGAAATGACGGGCCGCGTGGCCGCCACCGAAAAGATCGAGCGTTTTTTAAGCAATGACCACCTCACTGTAAAAGAACAGGACCCGGTTGACCTGGTAGTATACCGCCGTACCGATATCGGCTATGTAGTGATCATCAACAACCAGCATACTGGTGTATTACATCACAATGATATCTTTCATGAAATACAGGTAGGCGATAAATTAAAAGGATACATCAAAAACATCCGGGAAGAAAACCGCATCGATGTAGGTTCCGGCAAAATGGGGTATCAACGGGTAGAAGATGAAGCCGGTAAAATAATGCGGTTGCTGCAGGAAAATAACGGCTACCTGCCTTACCACGATAAATCAGATCCCGAAGAGATCTATTCCTTTTTTGGAATGAGTAAGAAGACCTTCAAAATGACAACGGGCAATTTGTACAAAAACAAAAAGATCATTTTTACCCAAACGGGTATCAAACTCGTGGAAGAATAAACGAAGATGGAAAAAGCCTCCTATTTGCCTCCCCCTAATGGGCGAGCTTTCGCGCCCGTTAACCAACGATTAACAAAAAGCCGGCATTTCACGAATATTGCCCCCGTTTAGGTTGCCTCCATTGAAAAAAATGATGTCTTTTTAATTGAGCAGCATGCTTTTTCCGTTTTGCGTAAACCCATTTCCCGATTGCGTAATGGGAAAACATGGTTGATTTGCATCTTGCGCTCCAATTAAATAATGCTCATGAAAAAGACTCTGGTACTCGCGGCAGGCTATGTTACCCTGGCCATGACCTTGTTCTCTGTTGGTTGTAAGAAAGATGATAATAATGATGCACCCAGTTACACTGTTCCTACTACTTATTATTTCACCAATGTCGATTCTTCCAATGCCAAGACTTATCTGTCTATGCTGGCAGAAATGGAAAATCTGATCAATACCGGTAATACCGCCAATACCGTGGTAAGCGCTGCCAAACTGAAAGGCATGTTTACCAATACCGGCAACTATTTTACCGATACCACTTTTAGCGGCGTTAAATATAACCTGAATACTTCCGGTCTTCAATTGGCCGGAAATACCATACCTGCGGCAGCTGTGGTGGTAAATGCTGCGTTAGACAGTATTGGCGCAGCCAGCTCAACCGGTAAACCTGCTGCCAATGGACAAGCGGGCGTAAGCGATAAAAAGACCCTGCTTTCTGCCAATGGTATTTACTGGCGCCAGTTTTTCACCAAATTAATGATGGGTGCTTTCATTGGCCACCAGATAGCAGATGTATACCTGAAGGATTCCCTTAACAGCAGCATCAGCCTCGAAGCCAAACAACATGCATGGGACCAGGCGTTTTTCCTGTGGAATGTACCTGTTAACTTCCCAGCTAACCGTGCCGGTGTAAAATACTGGGGTTCTTATACCAGCCAGATCGATTCCGGTATTGCAAAACCAGTGGTAAACCTTACTGGTATCAATTCAAACACTACGCTGATGAACGCCTTCCTGAAAGGACGTGCGGCACTGGCTAACAATGACCTGAATACAGCAAAAGCGCAGGCGGCCATCATTATTCCATTCTTCGAAATAATGGAAGCAGCTGCTACCGTGCATGAAACCAACGAAGCAAAAGGCAACCTGCCTAATGGCGCTGCTGCAGTATGCGGCAACATGTCTGAAGCACTGGGCTTCTGGACTGGTTTAAAATTCAACAATACCAAAAAGATCAGCGATGCTGATTACGGTGCGGTATTGACTTTATTCGGTACAAACTTTTACAGCCTGACACCTGCCGGCATCACTGCCATCCAGGACAAGATCAGCAGTATCTACGGCTGGGATGCAGTTAAAACCAATCTGTAATCACACCGGTAATAGGCTATATTTGCCATCTTTTTGAAGATTCCCGTATATCATTTCAACGTATTGATATGAAACATAAAAAATTAGCAGCGGCAGTAGTGACAGGCACCTTTTGTGCCACCCTGGTATTGTTTTCGTGCAGCAAGTCTGACAAGAACGATGATTCGCAAGGCGGCGGCAACCAGTCCGACACGGTACTGGTGAACCTGGGCGCCAATGTGATATCGCCGGCGTTCAACCAACTGGCTACCGCTACGGCTGGCCTTGAAACCGTTGTTACTGCATTTACTAACTTTCCCACATCAGGTTCGTTATTGGCGATGAAAAATGCGTTCAAGGATGCATACAAAGCCTGGGAAGGCGTGAGTGCCTACCAGTTTGGTCCCATGCTGGACCAATCCCTGACTACGCACTTCACTAATTCATTCCCTGCCGATACAGCTATAATAAAAAGCAATATCGCCGGCGCCAGTTATACCATGGATGGCTTAGGCAATTTTGCAGCCCAGGGCTTCCCTGCGTTGGATTATCTGCTGTTTGCCTACAACGATAATTATGTAATGGCCCGTTTTACAACAGACGCCAATGCAACCGGTGCAAAGAATTACCTGAAGGCCCTGGCTGGTGCGCTGAAAACAAAAGCGGCCGCAGTAGCCAATGCTTGGTCTGCCACAGGCGGTAATTATGTCGATAAATTCTCCAAAGCAACGGGTGTGGATGCCGGCAGCTCTCTGAGCCAGCTGCTCAATGCCTTTGTGCAGGACTTCGATGTAACACTGCAAAACTATAAGATCGGCATTCCCATTGGTAAATACGGACCCAATACACTGCCCATTTCTCCCGAGAAAGTGGAAGCGTATTACAGCGGTTATTCTGTTGCCTTATTGATAGCGCAATTGCAGGCTATACAAACTATGTACCTGGGCGGCAATGGCGGCGGTATCGATGATAAAGTAGCTGCTACCACAGCCAAAAACAACGGACTGCCGTTGAACGATGCCATCAAAAACCAGATCAATACCCTGCTGGCAAAACTGCAAACCCTGCAAGATCCTTTGTCGGCAGCTGTACAAAATAACATAACCACTGTCAACGATACCTATACCGAGGTACGCAAACTCACGGTACTGCTTAAGGCCGACATGAGTTCCGCGTTAGGTGTAAAGATCTCTTTCCAGGATGATGATGGTGATTAATCATTTTAAACGTTACAGGCATATAGCCCCGCTTGCCGTGCTGCGCATGGCTTTCGGGGCTGTATTGTTTGTAAGTACGGTACGTTTTATTGTAAAGGGATGGGTAACGGATTTCTATATTACCCCCCGTTTTCATTTTCCCTTTTATGGATTTGAATGGTTACACCCCGGCAGCGCCGGTTGTATGTACACGGTGTATGGATTAATGGCCGCAGCTGCATTTTGTATTTGCACGGGGCTGTTTTACCGCATTGCCACCATAGTATTCTTTTGTTGTTTTGGCTATGCAGAAATGCTTGACAAAACCTACTACCTGAACCACTATTACCTCGTTACAATATTTTCCTTTCTGCTCATGCTGGTGCCCGCGCACCGTTATTGCTCGCTGGATGTATTGCGTAAACCCGCTTTGCGCGTAACACAGGTGCCTTCCTGGACCATCCTCATCTTTAAATACCAGTTGTGCCTCATCTATTTTTTCGCCGGATTGTCTAAACTTACGCATGACTGGTTAATAGAAGCACTGCCACTCCGCATCTGGCTGCCGGCAAAGGCACCAACCGTTCCCGTTATAAGCTCCTTGCTGCACCATGACTGTGTAGCCTGTTTTTTCAGTTGGGGCGGCATGCTGTTTGATCTGTCGATCGGGTTTTTATTGTTGTACCGGCCCACGCGGCGGCCTGCTTATATTTTGGTGATCATCTTTCATGTACTCACCGCGCTCATTTTCCAGATAGGCGTATTCCCCTATCTCATGATGAGCGCCACATTGATCTTTTTCTCGGAAGACTTTCACCGGTCAGTACTGCGCAAAGCAAACAGTGGGGAAGAAAAGCAGCTGGTGTTCAGCCGTCCTGTTCGTATTACTTTATTGTGGGCGTTGAGCGTATATTTCTTATTGCAAGTGCTGATGCCCCTGCGTTTTCTCCTGTATCCCGGCAGCTTGTTCTGGACAGAAGAAGGGTATCGTTTTTCGTGGCGGGTCATGTTGATGGAAAAAAGCGGTACTACTTATTTTTATATAAAAGACCCTGCTACGGGCAGGAAGTTCCAGGTGAACAATGGCAAATTCCTTACCCCATACCAGGAACGAATGATGGAAACCCAGCCGGATATGATGTTGCAATATGCGCATATCCTGGCTACTGAATATAAAGAACGCGGTATAACCAATCCGCAGGTAACAGTAGAAAGCTATGTCACCCTAAACGGGCACGGCAGCAGGCTGTTTATAGATAGTGCACGTAATCTTGCCAGTGAAAAGGAAACCTGGTTCGGTCATAAGAACTGGATATTACCCATGGATGAAAAAAATTAAGATGAAATCTGTAGCTATTATAGTATTTGTATTGTGTGGGGTTGTTACGCAGGCGCAAAAATCCAAAACGCTGGATACCGTGCTGGTGAAACAGGGCGATCAGAAGCATACTGGTTTTACCCGTTTGCGCGATGTGGAAGGCACCGCTATTTATGCGGGTAAGAAAACTGAAGTGGTGGAGATGAAGGATGTAGTAGGAAATAAAGCAACCAATAACAGCCGCCAGATCTATGCAAAGGTGGCCGGTTTGAATATTTGGGAGAACGATGGCGCCGGTATACAACTGGCCATTGGCGGCCGTGGACTGAGCCCTAACCGCGTGTCGAATTTCAATACCCGGCAGAACGGCTACGATATGAGTGCCGATGCATTGGGTTACCCTGAAAGTTATTATACACCACCCTCCGAAGCGGTGGATCGCATAGAGATCGTTCGCGGCGCCGCCTCTCTGCAATACGGTACCCAGTTTGGCGGTATGATCAATTTCAGAATGAACCGGGGCGATACCTCGAAGCTGGGCGTAACCGCCCGGGTAACCGGCGGCTCCTGGAATTTCCTGAACGCTTCAACCAGTGTGGGTGGAACCGTTGGCAAACTGAACTACTATGGCTTCTACCAACACAAGCAGGGCGATGGCTGGCGGCCCAATTCAGAATTCAACTCCAATACCGCCTACGCCGCTACTACCTACAATTTCAATCAGCGGTTATCCATGACCTTGCAATACACGTATATGAGCTACCTGGAACATCAGCCCGGCGGATTGACCGATGCTGATTTTGCCAAAGATCCACACCAGTCTGTGCGTACCCGCAACTGGTTTAAGGTAAACTGGAACCTGGGTTCTGCCTCCCTGGATTACCGCATCAGCAACAAACTGCATATTGATACGCGTTTCTTTGGTCTGATGGCGCAGCGCGATGCCCTGGGATTGCTCACTTTTATCAACCGCATCGACGATGGTTCAGACCGTAATTTATATATAGATCATTATCGCAACTGGGGCAATGAAAGCCGGTTGTTGTATCAATACCAATTGGGTAAGTTAACCTCCACCGCGTTGGTAGGCGTACGTTATTATGAAGGACATACGCACCGCGAACAGGGCTTTGGCAATGCCGGTGCGGGCGGAGCAAAAGACGATTTCACTTTTAATCCTACGTATCCAAACGATTCACTGCGGTATTCAGACTATACCTTCCCCAACCACAATACCGCCTTGTTTGCAGAAAATATTTTTCGCCTCACACCCCGGTTGAGCATTACACCCGGTATCCGGTACGAGAACATCACTACAAGGGCGCAGGGAAATTATACCAATGCGATCTTTGATTTGTCGGGCAATCCCATTAACCCGCAACGGATAACCGATAACAAATTCAATAAACGGCATTTCCTGTTGGGTGGGGTAGGGGCTGCCTATAACCTGCCGGGAGAAATGCAGTTGTACGCCAATGTATCCCAGAATTATAAGGCCCTCAACTTTAATGACCTGCGTACCCTGAATCCCAACCTGAAAGTAGATAGTAACCTGCAGGATGAAAAAGGGTATTCAGCCGACCTGGGCATTCGCAAGAACGCCGGCATTTTGAATTTTGATGTGAGTGTGTTCATGATCAACTATGATAACAAAATAGGAAGCATCCTGTCTGTCGATAATAACAACTTTCTTATTTATAACCTGCGTACCAATGTATCGCAAAGCCGTCATTATGGGGTAGAAACCTATGCGGAAGCCGACATCTGGCAATGGTTGAAGGGGGCACAGGCAAACACCAGTGTGTTGTTGTTTTCCAATTTCTCACTCATCAGCGCCAAATACGTAAACAGCAAAGAAAGTGCTATCGAAGGCCGCCGCGTTGAGTTTGTACCAAACGTAGTGTTTAAAACAGGATTGTCTGTGCGTCGCCGTAAATGGACTGCTGCTTACCAGTTTTCCTATACCGGCAGTCAGTATACCGATGCCACCAACGCCAGCTATACCGACAATGCCATCGATGGCCTTGTTCCTGCTTACAACATCATGGACCTCTCGGGTGAATATTATATTAATAAACACTTTACGGTATTTGCCAGTATCAACAACCTGGCCAACGCCCATTATTTTACCCGCCGGGCCGATAGCTATCCCGGCCCGGGCATTGTTCCTGCCGATGCGAGAAGCTTTTATGTGACGGTGCAGTTTAAATTGTAAGGCAGAGGGCAGAGGGCAGAGGGCAGAGGGCAGAGGGCAGAGGGCAGAGGGCAGAAGGCAGAGGGCAGAGAACCTCATCGCGGCCACGAAGCATTAACAAACTTAAGAACTTATCACTATAAAAAACGGGCTATCCACTTATTGGCGGATAGCCCGTTTTGTATTTTTTCTCTGCCCTTTGCCCTCTGCCTTCTGCCCTTTCTCTCGCCTTCTGCCCTATCTCTCGCCTTCTGCCCTATCTCAGCGCTCCATAAAAAAACGAACTATTGTCTTTATACAACCCACCCACCAGAGGCAAAAGGGGATTGTTAGTAGTAACGTAGTCTACTTTAAAAACAGCATTGGCAAAATAATCCTGCAATGGTTTATACTCCTTCGAACGTTGGGCCCAGTTGCCGTCGTAGCTGGCGTTGCTCAATGTAAGCATGCCGTTTACATACGTGTACGGATAAGTGGCAATGGCTTCAAACGTAGGTGCATTGGAGCCGTTGTGAGTAATAAGGGTGGCGGTATTGGAGCTGGCCAGTACAAACCGTACATCTATCAGCTGGCGTTTGGGATTCATTTGCCCAAAGAGCGCCTGACAGGCAAAGTATACGTTGTTGAAACCAGAGTTGATACCTGTTGGCGGATTCGGTGGTATATATAGTTCCCGGTACAGCCCATTATAGGCAAACAGGTTCTGCATTAGTAAAATAGGCACACTGCTTTGATGCACCACGTATTTGTTGCCATGGTCGTCATATAGCACGAAGTAGCCGTTCTCCATGCCGGCACTCACAAAAGTGATCCCGTTCACGGTAATGCCGCCGCTGGAGAAAATGAGTCCCACATCTTCAAAATTGAATTTACCATCCGCTTTTTTTACTTCGCCGTTGTTATCGGTGTATTGGAATACGACTGTTTTATTCCCCTTGTCGAAGAGGAATTGCACTTTGTTGTTAAGCCCCGCGATGTTGATGAAGTTATATGTTTTTCCAACGAAGTAGTTATTAATGGCATCGATGTTGGCTTTGTAGGCAGCGCTCAGGTAGCGATCCTTTTGTTCGGCGGTCACTTTCACCAGCACCAGCTCATTCTTGTACTTAAAACCGCGTAATAGGACGCTGTCGCCATTAATGCGCTCATATTCGAATTCCACGTCGCTTTGCAAACCAGAGCCGGCATTGCCGCCATAAGTGGCGGGATTGGGGTCCTGCAATAGGGAGATGTAATTATAGGTATCGAAGATGAGGGTGGCATTCATCACCCATTTTATACGATAGGTAGAAGTGTTGGCCTGGGTAGCAGTTGCGCTGTCGAGGTCGGCCACCATGGTGATGGATCCGGGCGATTTAAAATCCATATAAAATCCGTACCCACCTTTGGCCGAGGTGGTGAGCGAAGCCTTCCAGCCGTATTGGGAACTGTTCAATGCGCTGTTGAGCTCATCGATACGGGCCGACATCCTTTCTTCGGGTGTTTCTTCGAAGATCTTTGTGTCGTCTTTTTTGCAGCCTGTGGCAAACAGGGTGGCAGCAAGTATATATAGCAATTGTTTCATGGTTATATCAGGTTATAATTTTCCATAGAAATAATTGTCCGGTTCGTTGTTTACATAAAACCCGCCGTACTTCAGGTAATTACCACCGCCTTCAGCGCCTGGCGGCATCCAGTCGGTTTTAAAGGGGTTATTCTTCAGGTAATTATTCAGCGGGGCAAAACCAGCTGCGGCCTGTTTGGCAATTACATATGGCAGGGTGGTGCTGGAGCTGCTGTCGATTGGGGTGAAGGTGATAATATCATTGGCACTAATGGTATAATTGAAATCGTACCAGGCTACCAGGGGGGTGCCGGTGGCGGTGGTAAAGGATTGTTGCATTTGTATTATCGTGGGCGATTTAAAGACCGCCTTAAAAGAATCGAGCGTGTAGTTGGCCGTTTTAAGCGCTGCTTTTACGTTCTCCCAAATCGCTTTGAATTTGGCCGACTGGCCATATTGCGTATAGACCGGCTCGTTAAAGTTCATCGTCAGCTGCGGGTTGATGAGGTTCTTTTGCCAGGCGTACAAAATGCTCTTGCTTTTGTCATTGTAGATAACACGTAGTACTTTGCTTACTTCATTTTGCAGATCGCGGAAGTTGATGCTCAGGCTTTGTTTGAAATAATCTACTACCAGCGCTTCTTTCTTTTTCAATTTTGTTAATCCGTCTGCGCTGGCGGTTTTAGCGCAGCTGTCGTACCACAGCTGGCCCTTTGTCAACAGGTAGGCTACTGTTTCTGCAAAATCTTCGTTGTAATTCATTCTCGCATACCTGGAAATAAATCCAAGGTTTTTGGCAACGTCAGCGGTATTGTTATCATCTGTCCAGTTGGTGAGGTAATCGCTTTTTGTTACCAGTTGGTATTCCGGTTGTATAGCGATAGTCTGGTTCAGGATATGGGTGAATTCGTGGTGAATGGTGAGCATTTTGGTACTTACCTGGGCGGGGTTGGTAAAGTCGAGGTTATTGAGATCGTACAGAATTACGCGGCGGCCGCCATCAGCGGAGCCCTGGGTAAAGGAACCATCGGTATTATAAGATGCTGAGCCAAACAACACAAATTGTTTGGGTGTATGGGTTTTAATGAACGCCACACCCGCTACTTTTTCGTAGGTTTTCAAAAATACATTGATGATAGCCTGGGCTGTCGGCTGTACTTTATCCAGCTTAACCGGCGATACATCCTTACCCACGTCACCCAGCAGGTCCCGTTCGTAGCGGTATTGCAGTTGGATGTTATACGGGTTGGTTAAATTATCGGTGATCCAGTTGTCCAGATCGGTTGATGGCGGATTGTCTATTACGTATTTCGACATATCTACATCGAGGGCTGAAGATTTTCTGCACGAGGCTGCACTCATGAGCAACAGCGCGCATAAACCTGTATGTAATATATTTTTCAGTGTCATGGTTATCTGGGATTTAAAGGTACACCTGAAGTAGTCACTTCTTTTGGTAATTGAAACACCCTTCTCGGGTCGCCGGATGGCAGTTCAATAAAGGTTTCCGTACCGCGTTGGTCTATCTGGTTGTGTTTTACCGTTAGGTTGTTGCGAAGGATGTCCATCCAGCGAATGCCCTCCATGATAAATGCCCGTTTTTTAGTATCCAGCAGGGCAGCGAGCATGGCTTGTTTGTCATCCGTTTTGCCGGTAAAGGTCTTTGCCTTGACAACGGTGAGTCCGTTTTTAGCGGGGTCATATGTCCGGATCCGGGCGCGGGCGAGCTCATTCAGATCGGCAATAGCCAGGGGATAATTTGCTTTTTGAATATAGGCTTCGGCCCGGTTCATCAACGCTTCATCTACTGTGAACAGAGGCATCATGATATATGGAATACCGGTTCCCTGGGCTATATTGGTGGTGTAAAAAAATTCCTGGTATTTACCCGGCGTCCAATTGGGTTCGTCAAAGTTTCTGAAATTGGTGCGGAAGGGAAGACCAAATACTGTGGTGCCATTTCCTTCGTTTTTTACTTTCTCACCAAAGCCATAGCGGTTAGCTCCGGCGCCTTCCTTGCGTTGATAAATGGATTGGGTGTTTGCCAGCAGGAGATTAAAGGGCCGTTCGGCTTTTGTATTTTCCTGTACTATTTGGTCGCCTGAAAGGGACCACAGATCGCCGGCATATTGGTGCAGGTTGTCGTAAAAATTGTTTTCGGGAAACAGGGCGCTTACCTGTTCTATCACTTTATCCCAATCGCCTTTAAACAAATAAAAACGGGCTGCAAATGCATGCGCCGCCTGGGGCGTAAAATGATATTTAGGTACTTCCCAGGAGCCTGGTTTCAGCAGCTTCATCCCTTCGGTGAGGTCCTGTTCAATGTTTTCATACACGCTTTGCACGGTGCCCCGGTCATATTGCTGAAATACCACATCTTCAGGTTTGTCAACATAGGGGATGCCCATACTTTCATTTGGTCCGCCGGGCACATAGGGCGCAGCAAAATGCATTGCCAGCATGTGGTGCGCATAAGCCCGGGCAATCAGCGCTTCGCCTTTATAGGTAAGCCCCTTATCGCCGAAGTTGTTTGTTTCGATGGCATCAAGGGCATGGTTGGCCGAAGCAATAGCCCGGTAACAGGCGAGCCAGTATTCGGCCGGAGTGCAGTCGCCGGTACCTTCCGGATCGCGCCAGAAATACAAATCGGTAAAAGGCTGCGCTTCTTTCGATGCAATGGTGGTTCTGTCTTCCGAGTTATCAGAAGCCGTTTCATTAAAAAGATACGTCCTGTCGGGATAGGCAGTCACCAACAATTGGGCTACCCTGTCAATGGTATTTATATCGGTCCTGTTATCAGGATTTTCGTTCAGGTATTTCTTACAACTAACTAATGTTAGAAGAAGAGAAGAGTATATAATGAGGTGCTTCATTTTTTTAAGTTCATGTTACAATTGTAGCATTTCGTTTGTTGGTTGCTGAGGGCCTCCCCCCACAGTTGCTTTTCCCTGGCTTGTCGCGAAGGGGCCATTGCCTATTGCTCATTGCCTTTTTCCTACTGCCTACTGCCCACTGCCTTTCGTAATCAAAAGCCAAACTTCACCGCCAACGTATACTGTTTAGGTACCGGCATTGCCACCCCGCCACTATTAATAAACTCAGGATCGGCGCCATACAGATTCTTATCTGAATACAACAGGGCAATGTTATTACCTGCCAGCGACAGATGTGCGTTCCGCATTTTTACCGCCTTCAGCCATTTGGCCGGTAGTTCATAATCGAGCGATACTCTTTTCAGTCGGATGAAATCACCTTTTGCCACTGCTTCGGTACTGAAATTATAGGCATTGTACGGGTATTGTCCGTTTATAACAGTACCGTCATTGTTCACCACGCTGTTGGCAACATGGTACACGCCCAATAAAGAAGGGATGTTGGTGCGTTGTTCATCACCCGGCATCAGCCAGCGGTCGCTCAGGCGATTGCTGAGGGTATACATATCGGAATAGGACGCCGCGAAATTCAATTGCGGCCGAACATAGTTACCGGCTGAATAAGTTACCAGTGCGGAGAGCGAGAATCCTTTCCACGAAAAGTTATTATAGAACCCGCCGGTTAAGGTAGGGTCTACCGGACCGTTATAAACGAGATAATCCTTGTCTTCTTCCTGTAACCGGATATAACTGGCAGAGGTTTTACCATCCTGGTCTGTGAACAGCGGATAACCGTAGTTGTGGTCGAGACCGGCAAATGGAACAGAATATAAGCCCCGTTGTGCATTACCTACCCGCATACCGCCTTCGGGTTGTGCGTTCGACCAAACGCTGGGGTTTACCCGCAGGTTGGTGATCTCATTTTTATTAAAGCTTACATTCAATTGTGTTCGCCAGCGAAAACCATTGTTGGGCAATTTGATGGGGCTGCCGCCAATGGTAAATTCAAAACCCCGGGCAGCCATGTCGGCATAGTTGGCGGTTTTTACATATTGTCCGCCGATGCCGGAAGTATTGATGGGGCCAATAAGATCGAATGATTTGCGGCGGTACCAATCCATGGTCAGGTCGATCTTGTTGAACAGCAACAGATCGGTACCCAGGTTCTCCTCATACATTTTTTCCCAGGTCAGCTCCCTGTTTTCGAGGCTGTTGATGTAAATGCCCGTTTCTTTTTCGGTATCATACGGGCGGGTGGCAATCCCGTTATAATAAAGCGCAGCAGCATTGTGGGCATCGCCGATGCTGGCCGTCATGCCATAGGTACCACGCAGTGTAACGCCGGAAATGATGCCGGTGAGTTTACCGGTAAAGAATTTCTCCTTGTCAAGGTGCCACGCGCCTGATATGTTCCAGGTAGGCAGCCAGCGGGCAGTAGTTGATTTACCCATTTTATTGCTGCCATCGTAACGACCGGTCACATTCACGCTGTATTTTTCATCGAAGGAGTAAGCGGCCCTTCCCATAAAGGCTGCAAACCGGTCTTTGCCATACGACATGGCAAAATAAGGATCATTGCCTTCGATCATTTTTTTGAAGAAGCGATAGTTCGGGTTTACCAGTCCGCCGTTCTCATATTGATAACCGATGCCCTGGTAATCGGAGTTCTGCCGGTCGATGCTGCGCAATTCCAAGGAGCCAAAAAAGTTCACCAGGTGTTTATTGCGGAAGGTGTTGTTGTATTCAAGGTTCTGGCGGAAGTACAAACTCCGCAGGTTATCGAGAGTGGTATTAAAGAAACCGCCTTCGGGCAATACTACCTGGGGCAGCGAATTGGGATTATCGGGATCGGTATACAGGTTGATGTTATTGGCTGCGATGGTAGCGTCGTAATCGGCGCGGAAAGATTCAACCATGTTAGAACCTTCTTTTACATAATGCTGCCGCGTATTGTTTACATAGCGATAGGAGCCATCGACTGAGTATTCCAGCTGGGGAATGATCTTGTATGTAAGCCCCGTTTGCACCTGCAGATCGAGCGATTTCAGTTGAATATAATTTGTTTCCAGCTCGTTCAGGATGTTGAAGGGGGCATAGTTCCGTACAAAATATTCGCGGTTGCCATTTGCATCATAGGGCGTCATCAGCCGGCTGGTGTTCAGCGCGTAGGAGTAGGGATTAATATCGAATGACCGGTTAATGATCCCGTGCACCGGGTCGGGGTCTCTGTTCAGGGTACCGGGCGTACGCTGGTCGCGCACGGAGCCATTTACCATTACTTCACCGCGCAACCGGTCGTTCATCCTGAAGTTGTTTCGAAACTTTGCGGTATACCTGCTTACATTATCACCAACCGTCCAGCCATTGTCTTTCATAAGCGAGGTAGAAAAATACGTTTGGGAGTTGGGTGAACCCGAGGTCATGCTCAGGGAGTGTTCCTGCAACAGGGAATTTTTGAATAACACATCAAACCAGTCGGTGTTGGCCTTTGCATACCGTTCCAGGAATTGTAACCTGTCTTGCGGTGTATTCTTCAACGCGTATGAATCGGTGTTGGCATCATAATCATACATCTGGTTGTACATTTTATAAAAGATGCCGCCGTCTTTTGCGCGGGAAATAGAGCTGTGGTTATAATAGCCTTTGTTCTCCAGTTCCAGCAGTACAGAAAGCTGGTCGGCCGAATTCATGATGTCGAATTGATCGTACGAAGGCTTTCCGTAAGAAGTAAAGCTGCCGCTGTAATTGATCTGGGGTGTTCCGTTGGTGTTCTTTCCTCTTTTCGTGTTTACGACAATAACGCCGTTCATGGCGCGGGCCCCATACATGGCCGTGGCTGCAGCGTCTTTCAAAATGGTGAAGGATTCTATATCGTCGGGATTTATGCCGGCAACGGAGGAACCGATAAGAGTACTGGCATCACCGGTAGAAAGCGCTTCGTTGGAGATGTTTATCACTTCTTCGAGGATGATGCCATCCACCACCCAAAGTGGTTTATTCTCACCCGAGAGCGAAGTGGCGCCGCGTACGCGTATTTTAGGCGCAGCGCCAAATGTACCCGATACGTTCTGTACCGTTACACCGGCCACCTGGCCTTCGAGCATCCGTGAAATATCGGGTATGCCATTGCGTTCGGCGTCTTTGGCATTCACTTTGGCGGCCGCGCCGGTAAACAATTTCCGGTCAACATTCTGGTAACCTGTTACTACCACTTCCTGTAACTGGTTGTCTGTTTCCTGCAACACAATACTTAAAACAGTGGCAGCAGCGTGTAGCTTTACCTGTTTGGAGGTATAGCCTACAATACTGAATACCAGGGTAGCTTTTTCAGGAACACCTTTCAGTTCAAACCGGCCTTCGTTATCGGTGGTGGTGCCGGTGGTGGTGCCTTTGATCAATACAGAAACGCCTTGAAGCGGAGTGCCGGCCGCGCTTTTTACCACGCCGGTTATAGAGATGTTGTCGTAGGCCATGGCCTGGAAGGAAACTATGGCCAGCATCAAAAAGATCAATAGCTTCCATAGCAATGCTTTGAGTAGGGGCCGCCCGTACCAGGAGTGCATGCCCTCATAAGCAGTAATCGTCATACTGTTTGCGTGTTAGGTTTTTTAAGGTTTACCAAATGAAATATGCCTTCGGTAAGGGGAATGGTGTATTCACCTCCCGAATGTGGTAAGTGCCCTGAAATTATTGTGACTGCTGTGCGCTGCGGTTAAGTTGCTGGTCTTATATACAAAGATGCAAAAAAACGAAATTTATTCCTTTCCGTCTGTAAATTAACTGTTACGGAGGTCCGCTTTAAAAGTTTTGATGATTTTGACAGGCGCACTGCCATTTTTAGGCACCACCTCAAGGGAAACCCTTACACCCAGTATGTTTAAGGGCGCTGAAGCTTTTAGCTGTTGCCCCTGGTACAGGTGTGCTTCAGTGAGGTTGGGCGTTTCATTGGTAGCTACTGCAACGATCTCCTGGCGAAAGTTGCGTATAGTCGCATAGGCTTGTGTGAAGGGATTTATTTTGTATTCAATGGAGGCTACATCGAGTGTGTATTGTTCAGACAAAGGCCCGTCTACTTTCGTATGGTTGATAACGGGTGCGGCGCCCAGATAAAAAATACCCAGGGGTTCATTAAATGAAGGCCCGAAACCAATCACATTACTGTGATCGAACCCTGGTGATGCGAGGTTAAGCCGTATATATCCAACGCCGTCGGGATAGAGCCGTATTAATGCAGGAACATCAACCTTGGTATCGGCCATGTTCAATTGCGGTACCAGGGTGGCATTGAGTTTATTGCCAGCAGTACTGTCGAAGATGGTTTGCTTCAGGTTACTGACAACGGAACCGGAGAAGATCCCGGACAGTTCATCGAGCCCGCCAACTGATTTTATGTGTGCCTGCATGTTGGTACCAATAGTGGTACCCAGGTTAAAAAGAAAATTAAATCCGGGGCTTTGCAGAAAGAGCATTTTGTTGCCGGCAGGTTTGTTGTTGAGGGATAACTCCAGCGGGCGTACAAAATTAAAGCTCCAGCCAAGCAGAAATTTGTCCCAGGTCAAATCATGCAGGTTACCATCATACGCTATTTCATATTGGGAAAGATACCAGGCGTTTTGAGTAAAGGGCCATGGTTCCATAAGCACAGCCCTGTCGGAATTGACATTCATATCAACGATCAGCTGGTCGGCAAAATTGAGCATATGGGTCATCCCGTTTACTTCGCCATTCACGCTCATGATATTTACAATGGAACGGTAATTGGCCACGGTAGGATTACTTTCTCTTACATTATAGGTGTAATACCGAATTACGCCCCGGTATTTATTGTAGAGTATAAAGAAGGGATCGGCGGCATCGAGGGTATCCGAAAAACTGTTATATACCAGTTCCCAGCCATCGCTTTTTTTATAATCATAACGAAGGCCGGGGTCATAATTCCTGATCGTTTGATCGCTCCAGGGAACGGGTACGGCCGGGTGACCGGGCACTACGGGCATGAATTGGGTATTTTCCCAGTCGAAGACAAAATTATATTTGGTTTTTGAAGGGGGTACCGTGGTATTGCCGGTGATGGTGATCACTGGCTGGGCCGAATTGCCGGCAGTGGGGGCTTCTTCAACCTCCAATGGTTTTTCAGGGGCAGGACCGTTATCATTATCCTTGTCGCAGCTTATGAAAATAAAACTGAATATGAAGGCGGCCGTGACCGCTTTGTGCAATTGAATGATAAGGCGCTTTTTCATGATATGAGGTTGAAGCGATTACAAGACAAACAGGTCCCGTTTTTTGTTGCATTAAAAAATGGTTAGTCGAAGTCGAAACTTTTTTTAAAAAAATATCCGGTTGTTCCAACCTTTTGGGCAGGGGCTGTAGTTTATTAAGTACAGCAGTGATCACTCTGTATCAAATACCCAAAAATTAAAAGCATCATGAAACGTTTATTAGTCCCGATTTTACTATTGACCGGGGTAATTGGCTACATGTCGTGTCAGAAAGAACACAGCAGTGATCCAAACTCGGTAAAAGCTGCAAAAACAGAAGGGATCAAAAAGGGAGAACCGGTAATATTTACGGTAGAAAATAACTCCGGACAAACCGCCAAATGGTCTGTAACCCCTTCCAGCAATGTATCTCTTACCAGCGATGGCGATAAAGCCACCGTTTATTTTCGCCAGTCAGGTTCTTATTCGGTAATAGCCAGCATGGGCAGCCTGGTGCAACGGATTTCGGTAAATGTAGTGGACAGCAATTATTGCGACAGCCTGTACAGAGATTCACTCTGTGGGTTTCCGCACGATACGATCCCTACCATTCCCCGCGATACCACCAAAACGGATACTACCTGTAAGAACTGCGGTCCGCATGATTCTACTTACACATTGCTGAACGACCACATCAATCTTTCCGTAGTGAAAATTGATACCGGTAATATTTCAGGGTTGGTAATTAAAGCGACTACGCAAAACAGCTATCGCTGCACTTACAATACCCTCATCACCGGGTTTTCCAATTCGAATGGCAGCTATTATTTAGAATACTCGAGTGTATATGTTCCGGGAAGCTGTCTCAGCGGGCCGGTGCAGGCAACATCAACGAGGACACTGTATCCGATACAGGATGGCAGCCATGAATTTAAAGTGAATGTAAGTGGCGTTACTTATACCGGTTCCTTTACAAAAACGGGTAGTCAGTATAGCTTTACCTGGCCCGACCCAAGCAGAGTAACTATTTCACCACTAATTCTTAATTAGACGCTGTAAATGGTAAATTTGTATACCGTGCCACGGTTCAAAACCGTGGCACGGTTGGTACTGAGTATAAACCCCGGATCATTTGGATAAGAAGATAATAGATGGCTGCAAAAAAAATGACCCCCAGAGTCAGGAAAAATTGTACAGGCAATTTTACCCGGCCATGTTTGCATTGTGTAAATGCTTTTTTTCCGACAACCATGATATTCTTACAGCAGTAAATAACGGCATGTTGAAAGTGTTCAGGAATTTTGATAAATACGATCCCGCCAAAGGCGATCTGTTTAACTGGGCTTACACAACCGTGCGCAATGCTGCGCTTACCCTTATCAGGGATAAAAAGACCCGGCTCACCTTTGAGTTGAATGAGAACAACAGTGATGCCGTGGTGAATAATCCCTTCAAACAACTGGAATGGAAGGATATTTATTATTACCTTGACCTGTTACCACCCAATACCAGGTATGTGTGCAGCCTGTACTACCTGGAAGGTTTTTCAATAAAAGAAATAGCCCGGATGATCGATATGAAGGAGGGTACGGTGAAATGGCAGCTGAACGAATGCCGCACCAGGCTGAAAGAAATTTTTGAACAGCATAATAGAAACAGAAACATTGGATAAGAAAAAGTTACATATTAATGAGGTTGGCGATAACCGTTATCCTGAACCGGATATACCGGTGGAGGCCGCCTGGGAAAATATGCAACAACTGCTGTTGCAGACGCCTGCAGCACCCGTGAGGGCATCCGGTTTCAAAAAATGGATAGGGAAGGGAACAGCCAAATTGGTGATCGGTGCAGGCCTGGTAGCAACCATTTTCCTGATCACTTATATAACCACAAAAAAGCCAGCCCAAAAGGCAGCAACGCCCGCAACCTATAAGAACGACAGCCCGGCTGCAAACGATACGGCACCTACAGGCACTACGGCTGTTTCTGACACGCTTACCCCAAACGCAAAAGATAAACGGGTCTCCCTTGAGTTCGAGAGTACGCCTTTTAAAAATGTGGCCGAACACATGGAAAAGGAGTTTGATATAAAGATCATTTTAAAAGGCAATGTGGGCGAACGCAGAATCACCACCCGGTTTGATAGTGTTACATTAAAACAAATGCTCGATGTAATGGCATACACCCTTGCTTTCGAGTATAAAATAGATAAAGGGAACAAGCAAGTCACAATATCTGGAAATGGACGTAATAAATAAATGCCTGGCGGGACTGGTTATACTATTGGTATTGACTGTTCCGGTAGATTGCTTCGCACAACAAAAGGCCGCTGCACCCAATAACCAGCGACCTCAATTTTATTTTGATAAGCCGATAACACTGGATTCGCTTACAAAATATGTACACACGCACAGCTCCATTCGTTTTTCGTTTAACTCATCGAAGGTAAAAGGCGATAAGATCATCAACCTGAAAAAAGGATCGTACACCATTGGTATGTTGTTACAGGAAATACGCAAGAACACCTCGCTGTATTATTCCATGTTCAAAGGGTATGTGATCTTCCAGGATAACCCGCCAAAACAACAAACAGCAACTGCAAAAATTAACCCGCATAAAAAAAACAACCTCAGTCATCATAAACCGGTAAGAAAGGTAATGCGGCCTGTTCCGCAAACCAGGCCCGGGGACACCATCCTAATGGCAGCGCATACAAACCCCGATACATCCAGCCGGGTTGTTGTCGTTAATACCCCTGCTCCGCATCCTGATACGGCAAATGTTGCCCGCCGGACAAAAGACACCACCGCCGGCAACTTACTATTGACCACCATGGCTGGAAAGGCACCCGATAATGACTACATCGACGTAGTTAAAAATACAAACGGACAAGTTGAAAAAGGAAAACCCATAACGCCGGTGTATAAAGGCAGTGCAGCCCAGCCCTGGATAAAAGACACCATGCAAACAAAAACAAAGGTGGTGCGGGCAGATGTGAGCAAGAAAGACGGACGTACCGTTGTGCAACCCGCGCGAAAAGAAAAAGACGAGGAGGATAACCGGAAGATCTTTCACACCTGGCACTGGCAGTATGGCTTGCATTGGAAAGGGACTGTTCCCCTCAATGGGGATGGCCATTATTTTACCGGTCCCAATAACCGCAGTCAACCTTATAACCTGCTGATCCCCGGCATTTGGCTGAGCCGGCACAATGAACACCACGAGGTCTTATTGCTGGTAAAACCGGCTGAATGGACCTCCTATAACAACAATGTAATCAAGGTAGACAGCACGGTAAAACAAGTAGCTGTCGATTCTGTAACATCGGTAAATGTTTGGACACGCCACACCAGCAGCTTTATAAAATCGGGCGGTATTTATTTTGGCTTGCAATACAACCTCCATATCAACGAAAACTTTGTAATTGGTGCCGGCATCGGGTACCAAACGTTGGGGCAAACCCTGGTGCAAAGACAATCAAAACTGGCGGTAGATACAGCAAGGAATAAAGTGGCTATTCCAGACACCATGTATTCGGTAAAGAATGATTCATTAACCAACAGGTATCTGAACTCCCATTTGATCATGGCCAAATTTGAAGCAGCTTATAAGTTAGGCCCGCTCGACCTGGGCGCGGCGATAGTGGTCCCGTTTGGCAGTGCATTCACCAGTCAAAGCAAGGAACAAAAGCGGTCGTTGAATTTGCAGCTTTTTGTACGGTGGCGATTGAAGCGGGAGGAGGAGACAGACTAAACAAAAATGCCTTAAATTGCTGCAAAACAAACACCATGAAACGCGTAACAGGTATAGGCGGCATTTTCTTCAAGTGCAAAGACCCCGGGAAAATGAAAGACTGGTATAAAACCCACCTGGGTTTTGATGTAACCGAATACGGCGTAATGTTCAATTGGAAACAGGAAGACGAAACAAAGGAAGGATATACGCTGTGGAGCCCGTTTGCAGAAAATACCAAATACTTCGAGCCATCTGCAAAAGACTTCATGATCAACTACCGGGTCGACAACCTCGAAGCACTGGTGGAAGAGTTAAAGAAAGAAGGGGTAACGGTGTTGGATAACATCGAAAGTTATGACTACGGAAAGTTTGTTCATATCCTTGATATAGAGGGAAACAAGATTGAATTGTGGGAGCCTTAAAGTAAATAGGGTGTTTTTCACGTACATGAGATATTAAGAATAATATATATCTTACAGCTACTTCTACATTGAGTGTATAAGATGGTGGCTCTGGTTAGTTTCCTTTTTTATTTGCCCTGACAAACACCTCACTGAAGAAACAATAGGATCTCCTTAAAAATAATTATCAGGAACAAGCCTTCTGATTGAAACAGTTGTTTCAGTCAGAAGGCTTGTTCCGTTATAGATCTACACTTGTTTTTTCCCCCGGTAAAATGATCCGTATCCCAGGATTTTACCCTGTTTTCCTGGGAAAACCATACACTTTCCTGGGATTTTACATGATTTTCCCAGGGAAATAATATGTTATCCCAGGATTTTACCTTGTTTTCGTGGGAAAATGATATGTTTTCCCAGGATTTTACATCAGTTTCCTGGGAAAATTTTATACAATCCTGGGATTTATTTTTTGACTTTCAGGTTGAAGAAGGGCATTGTAAGTATACTGCCAGTCATAAATCCGGAATGAAGTTGTCATTCGTACCTGAAATCAAATACTTCATCCCACCTTTTTCCTCACGCCGTCCCTAAAAGAATAGGTACTCCCTGGGGGAAGTGACCTTACGTCCCACCTTTTGCCTCGAACCGTCCCAACAGTTTCCGAAGCCCGTCCCATTTTGGGCCATCGTGTGGTAGTAATGGATAGATTTGTCTTCGTATACAGATCGACTTGTATTGGCCAATACAGTGTAGGTTAAGAGACTGATAATAGCGTATGGTCTTTCTATTTTTTAATTTTTAAAATTTACGATCATGAGTAAGAGTATTGCTAAATACAAAAAACGCCAGGGTGACATTGCGATGATATGCCAACGCGTTATAGAGAACATGGAAAATAATCCGGCTTTTCCAACTCCACCAGCTGCGCTGACAGAACTCAAAAAGTTATTGCCCGAATACCAGGCGGCGCTTGTAAAAGCCGGGAGTCGCGACAAACAAATGGTGTCTGTTAAAAACGATAAGAAGGTCCTTGTGCTGGCCTATTTAAAGGAACTGGCTGAGTATGTGACCGTGACCTGTAATGGCGACAGAACGTTGATCCTGAGCAGCGGTTTCGATGTAGCTAATGACGCCAGGGATTATCAGACACCTGCTATCGAAATACTGGAAGTTGAAATGGGTGCAGCCGGTGAGGCTACTACCCATGCTAAAAATGTGTCGGGTATACTCGCTTATGTACATCAGTACACTAAGGAGCAACCCGGTATAAACACCGAATGGATAGGAATAGGGAGCTCTCAAAGTAGTCATACTTTCGAGGGATTGATTTCTGACAAACGCTACTGGTTCCGCGTTGTTGCCATTGGCACCAATGGGAGAAGAAGCTATTCACCCGTTGTTACCAGGGTCATTCAATAACATAGTGCTATAAGGCACATATTGTCCTCACAAAGGATTGGAGCGGTCCGCCCCGGCGGACCGCTTTTTTATAAATTGCAACTTTGGGTTCTTTTATCAGAAATACAGCACACTGCCCGATGTACAGGATTTTATTTTCGGACTGCGCCCGGCCACCACGGCGCAGGTGATTGCCACCGTATGCCGGCTGGCCGCTTCTACCTTAAAAAATAAAATAGCGCTGACCATTCTTTGCCTGGTTGTATTCGTGGCTTCGCTGGCAGGCATAAACGAAGTGTTGTTGATTATAACCGCTGGACTGATTAATTATGGAATTAGTATAGGTAAAGAAAAGCTCGCAGTATTCTCCGGCTTGTTGTATGCGCCTTTGCTTTTACAGATAGATACCCGGTTTCAAAATCAAAAGCTGTTTTTAATTTTTCTGAAGATTGGTGCGATCCTGTATGGGCATCTTTTTACCTTCCTTCTTTATCTCTTTCTTTTTGCACCGGGTTGTATCATCAGCCCGCAAGAACCAGCGCCTGCGGGTGTTTCTCGATGGACTGAGCGCCGCTTCTGTTTCTATCATCGCTGTGGTTGGGTGGCATCTTTTAGTAGAAACTGTTTCAGACTGGCGGGGTACATTGATCCTGGCCTCTTGCCTGGGGCTTACGCTGGTGTTTAAAAAGATCAGTTCTTTCTACATTATTTTATTGGGCAGTGTGGCCGGGTTCCTGTTGCTGAAGTTATAATTTTATTTTGATGCCGCCATTTACTACAAACCCGTCCAAAGGCGCATAAATATCCTTGAATACCGGATTGTCTATAGAACCCGTATATATCGTATCGAATTTCGTTTGGCGGGTATTGGAGAAATTCTCAAAGTTTATGAATATGGAAACGTGCTCCCAGAGTTTTTCAGCCATCAAACCGGTTACCCAATATGATTGGCCAAAGCTTCCGTCGCTTAATTGCTGGCGACTGTAATAATAGGCTTCCAAACCTATTTTCCATTTGTCTTCCACTTCATACATCAGCACGTTATTGAGCCGGTGTCTGGCCGTTAATGGCAGCCATTGCTTTTCATTGAAATGCGTATTGGCATCGGTATATGTATAACCAATGAACAGTTTAAAATCTGCATATGTGAACCGCACATTTGTTTCTATGCCTTTGGTGTCTATATACCCGCTTGCATTGTCAAAAGCCATTTTACCATTCCCCGCATCTGTCAATACCAACGGTCTGTTCAGTTTCGTATAGAAAAACAGGTTGTTCAAACTTACACCCAATTCGCCAAAATGGGTACGGTAATTCAGGTCCCAGTTGCCGCCGGCAGAACGTTCATTATTGGTATTGTTAACGGCAATAGGCAGGATGTGCTGAAATTGTAACCGCTCGGCCTCCTCAGTAAAGATCGTTGGGGTTTTATAACCAAGGCCGCCACCCAGCCGCGTAGTAAAAGCCGGGCTGACCTTATACATGACAGATACCCTGGGCAGCAACTCAAATCCATAATCATTTACATGATCGCCACGTAAGCCAGATTCTATGACAAGCTGTTTGTTGAGCGACCAGGTGTTTTGTATAAACAGGCCAATGGTATTATAATGATAGTTACGCAATGGGTCTGTTGACTGTTGCCTTTCATTCAGGTCATCTGTAAGCATATTACCGCCAATAACCCAGTCAGTTTTCAATCCTTTCCTGTTCCAGGTTAATTCAGTAAATGAAGATTGCTGCAAGGCGTCAAATGTGTAGGTGGGGATGTTGATCACCCTGTCGAAACGGCTGTAACTGGTTTTTAGCTGTATGGTATTGTTTTCATTGAGGTGGTGTACTATGCCCAGTTGTGCCGTGAGGCGATCTGTATTGTTTTGTTCAAAGTAACCGGTGCCACCATGTTTGATGTAATTCATGTTGCCGCCCATTCTGTCTTCTGTAACATAACTAACACCTGCGTCGGCTGTTGTTTTCTTCCCATATAAGAAAAGACGTGGGTTGATGGTATAGCGTTCAAATTTTGGAATAGCTGTAAGGCCAATACCGGCGGGATCAAAAGGGGCGTTGCTATTGCGGGAGCCAAATACCGTAAGGCCCATCTTTCCATACAGTTCGCTGTAAAAGGCACTCAGGTCGAGCCCTTTGGCCGAAGTGCCATTTGCCATAAAGTCCAGCTCCCGTTTTTCACCCGGCGTTTTAGAAACCAGATTTACGAGTCCGGCAATAGCACCACCACCGTAGAGGGTGGAAGCAGATCCTTTAATAACCTCCACCTGCTTCAGGTCGAGTGGGGAGATCTGTAATAGAGACAGACCGCTGGAGAAGCCGGCGTACAGCGGATAACCATCCCGCAGTATTTGTGTGTATCGGCCATCCAGTCCCTGAATACGAATACCTGAACTGTAGGAGGTGGCAGATGTTTGCTGTGTTTGTATACCCGTGCTTTCATTGAGCATCATTCGTATATCACCCGGCTTCATATTGCCTTTTTCAGCCAGCTCTTCTCCTGAGATCACCTCTGTGCGGGTTGGCAGGTTGCTAATGGTGCGGCTGGTACGGGTAGCTGTAACTATTACTTCGTCCGCTGTTTCTTCCGTGGCCGGTTCCAGGACTATATCCATGTTATCCGGTCCGGTAAGCGGAAAAGTCACTGTAATTATTTTTTCTTCAAAACCTATATGGGTGATAACAAATGTATGTACCCCGGCTGGTATATTTATAAATACAATATTGCCTGTAGAATCGGTTTGTACGGCCCTGTTTTGTTCTTTCCAGGCAACGGTAGCCCCGGCGAGCCGCTCATGATCATTGCTGGTAACTGTAAGTTTTAATGTATGCTGGGCCTTTGAGGCAAATACAAAACAACAGAGAAAAAAGCTGGTAAAAAGATATTTCATCTTCCGCAAATATAAAATTCGGACCTCGGATGAGGGAATAAAACTACAGGCTTACACTTATTTTTTTTATTTGGCGTCATTTTTGCACATTACGCTGAATAATAATCCAGTATCATTCGAAAAAATCAGTACCTATGTGGAAATCCCTTACATCATCACAACGAGTTAATAGCGGAGATAAAATAAGATATCTCTATCCCAGTGCACAAAAAGCGGACAGCTTTTTCAAGGTAATAAAGTCGGATGAGCATTACTTTGAAATTCTTCCGGCCATGGAAGATGCCGACCTCCCGCAAAGCTTCTTTTCAAAAAAAATAGTTAAGTACTTCGATATTGGCTACAATATTCAAATTGAAATTTGGCAGGAAGGAGTATAAAGCTGTTTACAGATTAATGTATACAAATGCCTGACTGTAGATCAGGTGTCGATTTTATATTCTTCAATTTTTCTGTATAAGGTAGCGATCCCGATATTGAGCAGTTTGGCTGCTTGTGATTTGTTTCCTTTGGCGTATTGCAACACCCGTTGAATATGAAGATATTCTACACTGGCAAGGTCAAATGCAGATATAGATTTTGTATTGAATGTATTGTATTGCCATTCTATGGGCATATGTTCAACGGTCAGCGTATCGCCCTGGCAAACGATCAAAGAGCGTTCGATAACATTCCTTAATTCGCGAATGTTCCCGCGCCAGTCATGTTTTTGCAGTCTTTCAACAAAAGCGTTCGTCATTCCTTTTACATGCTGATAGGCGCTTTGGGTGATCTTTTTTACAAAGAACGCTGCCAGCAGGGGAATGTCTTCCTGTCTTTCTCTTAAGGCTGGTAAGGTTATGGTAACAAGGTTGAGGCGATAGAACAGATCGCCGCGAAAACGTCCTTCTCTTATTTCCTGTTGCAGGTCTTTATTGGTGGCGGCAATGATGCGGATGTTCACCTTTATTTGTTTGGTGTCGCCAATTTTTATAAAGGTATTTGTTTCGAGTATGCGTAACAGCTTAGCCTGCAGTTCAAGCGGCATTTCGCCTATTTCATCAAGAAACAGGGTGCCTTCATTAGCCTCTTCAATCAGGCCTTTCTTTTCTTTTATGGCGCCGGTAAAGGCGCCTGCTTTATGTCCAAAGAGTTCGTTCTCCAGTAATTCTTTACTAAATGCGCTGCAGTTGAGACCCAGAAAGGTTTTTGTATTCCGTTTACTGGTTGCGTGGATAGCCTGGGCAAACACTTCCTTGCCAGTACCGGTTTCGCCTAATAACAAAACGGGGGCATCGGTGGGTGCAGCCATCTGGGCCAGTGTTTTGGCTTCTCTTATTCCCTGTGATTTGCCTATGACGCTGTCGAAGTTGGCATAGCGGCTGGCGGCCTGTTGCTCCAATATTGCCACCCTTTTTTCCAGCTTGCTTTTCTCTAATGCACGATACAGCAATGGTAAGATCCTGTCGTTGTCATTTGCCTTGGTAATATAATCGAATGCTCCGTTTTTAATGGCCTGTACGCTATCGGGGATATTCCCGTAGGCGGTAAGCATAATGATCTCGATATACGGATGAAGGGCTTTAACCCGGGGAATAAGATCAACGCCATTGCCATCGGGCAGTTTAACATCACATAACACTACATCGACGGTTTCTTTTTCAAGCATCTGCAAGGCTGCCTTACAGTTGGCGGCTTCATAAATAATAAACCCTTCCAACGAAAGCACACGTTTTAACAGTTGCCTTACATCTACTTCGTCTTCTATGATCAAAACGTTTGCAATACTCATATTTTTTATTTTTTCTCAACTGTTCAACAGAAAGTTGAACCCGAATGTACTTCCTGAACCATATTCGCTTTTTACCCAAATGCTGCCGCCCTGCGCTTCAATAAATTCTTTTGAGATAGAGAGGCCAAGCCCCGTGCTGGTACTTTCATTTGAGCCGGGTACCTTGAAGTATTTATCAAATACATGGGTTACATATTGCGCATGGATGCCTTTCCCTCTATCAGCAACAGAGAAAATTAACTGGTTATTTATTTTTTCGGCTTTTATTTCTACCGATCCATTTTCACTGGAATACTTAATGGCATTGCTGAGCAGGTTAATAAGTACCCAGGTTGTTTTTTCTTCATCGATATTAATAGCTGGTAAATTAGTTCCAACGTTTTGCTTCAATTGTACCTGTGATTGCGCCGCCAGCTGCTGTACAGCCTGCAAAGCGCGTTCTACGATCATTGCCGGCTGGGTGGCTTCTTTTTGAAGCTGGATCCTTCCAGATTCGACCTGAGACAGATTTAACAATTCCCCGGTTATTTTTAGTAACCGTTCGGTGTTCTTTTTAAGACTTTCCAGAATTTCCCGTTGATCTGTATTTAATTCCCCGATCCTTTTATCGTCGAGCAGTTGCGTGCTCATTTTAATAGCGAATAGAGGTGTTTTCAACTCGTGTGAAATAGTGGCAATAAAGTTTGTTTTTGCTGCATCCAGCTCTTTAAACGGAGTGATGTTCTTTAACATGATCACCTGTCCGCCTACACCATTATCGGTTTGTATAACAATGGACTCCTGCTCAAAATATCCTTCCTTATTATCGAGATAAATTTTTAGCGTTTTCTTTTCCCCGCTTTGCAGTACTGTTCTAAGCAGGTCATTCTGCAAGGCAATATCAGATGCGTATTTGCCGGTAATGTCTTTTTCCTTTAAGCCAAAAAGTTTTTCAGCTTCGGAGTTAAAGAACAATATCTGCCTTTTTTCATTAAGCCCGATAATGCCATTATTCATTTTGTTTATAATGGCTTCTATCCGGCTTTTTTCCAGTCTTATTTCGGCTAAGTTACTGTGTTCATACTCATCCAGTTTTTGGGCCATGGCATTAAATGTATTGGCCAGTATGCCAAATTCATTTTTCTGGTCAAGGTGTATGCGTTTGCTGTAATTCTTTTTTGCAATTTCCTGGATCCCTTCGGTGAGTAAATGAATAGGTCTTGAAAGCACAGATGGGAAGTTCAGGATGAATGCAAATGCTGCCAGGCTTAATATGCTTACGATGATCGTAAGCCATAACGTAGCCTGGGATGCGGTATTGGCTGCAATCAGATTTTTATGAATGATTGCTGCCTGGTTTACATCTATGACCTTGAAAATATCTTTGCGAAGCTCTTTATATGCGGTGAATGCCGCGGGGTCTTTTCTCAATTCATCAAACAGGGCGCGTACGTCGGCGGTTGCTTCAAATTCTCCCGGTTCGGTGATGTTATGTTCCTGTAACCGCAGGTTTTTGTCAAAGATGGCTAACTGGGTGGTGTCGCCCGGCAGCTCATTTAATGCTTTAAACATGTAATTACAAAATTCCACGCTGATGTGGTTGTCTTTCAGGATCATTCCGGCGTCGCTGCTCAATCGCTTAACGTAAAAAATGCCTAATACCCCGAAGCAGATGATCACAATAAACAGGAACACCAATCCAATAAAGAGCTTGGTTTTAATTGTGGTTACCATTACTTGCAAAGATACAATAGCCTGTATAAACAGGGAAGTTCCCGGGTTCGCGTATTGTACGGAAGTTCCGGGAACTATGGTGAAGGATGGTGTTTGCTTGTTAAAACCCGATAGTCAGGGCAGTTGTTATTGCCAGGTTATTACGTGTCCCTTTAGTATCGGGGTCTGTAAAGATCAGGTCCTTGCTGTTCAAATTCCGCACTTCCAGCCGCCACATGGCTTTGCCCATGATATTGTAATCGATATTGGCTGAGTAGCCCCATGTTTTAAAGCCATTGGGTGTACCGGTGGCAATGATCACGCCATGCTCATCGTTGTAGTATTCCCCTCTTGCTGCCATGCTTAATTTGGTGACTGGCGTATATTTTACGATCAATACCGGGGTATACCAGGTGTTCATGTCAGAAGCGCCTTTTGCTTTTTGTTCGGCGCCCAGATCAAAGCCTGCCACGATGGTCCATTTTGTGCCGGCTTGAAAAATGCCGTATAAGTCGTGGAAATAACGCATTTGTCGAACACTGTCGGGCTTGTCGTTCCCTATGAACGTGCTGCTATTGAGGGTTACAGTTGAGTTGGGTTTAAATGTAACCTGTGTGCCAAATGCCGGTGTGGTATTTCCATCTACCCGCTGAATGCGTTGCCATCCATTCAATACCAGGGCACTCAGGTACCACTTTTCGTTCCTGGACGTATAACCGAGTTTCACACCTGTTTCAAAATAAGGGGAGTTCTCTGCCGCCAGGCTTCGGCTCAGGGTAGGGCAGTCTTTACCGATCGCGCTTTCCCAGCCTATATGAGAAGGGAGGATACCTGCATCCAGCCAAAGATTGCTTTTGGCGGAAAGTTTTACACCTGCATTTGCTTCATAGATGTTTTTCAATACACCAGGTTCTGCAGCATAATTAGCGTTCATATACGTGCCGGTGGCCAGCGAAAGATTAGCCCTTAACCTGTCATTGGTGTAGGCTGCTTTTATCATTCCCAGGTTCAGGTTTATTTCATTATTGCGGCTGTGGCTGTAAATAAAACCTGGTTTGGTATTGTTAACGGGCTTATTGAAGTCGTAAGAGTAATATCCTTCAAAGTAACCGCTGATATCCAGATTTCCCATTTTCGCGGGCAACGTGTCCTGCGCCATGGCGCCCGCACCGGTGAATAGCGTAATGCCTAATACAATATATTTCATAGTTGTCTTCTTTATTTTAAATTGTCTAAAGCAATGTTTAGTTTAAGTACATTTATTTTTTCAGGGCCCAGTAAGCCCAGTAATGGTTTCTCGGTGTATTGCTGCACCAGTGTTACCAGTTGATCTTCGTTCAGTTTTCTTATGGCTGCAATTCTTTTTATCTGTACCCTGGCTGATTTGGGTGAAATATGTGGGTCGAGGCCACTACCCGAAGCCGTTACCAGTTCGGCGGGTATTTCTTCTTTTTTTACCTGGGGGTTATGTACCAGGAAACTGTCAATTCTGTCAGCAACGGTTTTCAGGTAATCTGCGTTGGATGGGCCTTTATTGGAACCTCCGGAGCCTGCTGAATTATAATCTACGGCTGATGGCCGGCCCCAAAAGTACTTGTCATCGGAGAATCGCTGGCCTACGTTTGCGTAGCCTACTACTTTACCATTTACCATTACTTTTTCACCATCGCCCCTGCCCGGGGCCAGTTTGGCAATAAGGGCGATCAATAATGGATAACATATGGAACAGAGAATAATTGTTACCAGCGTTAGTTTTAACGAAGGCAGAAAGTATTTTTTCATTATGATCAGTTTGTCATTACATAAATAATCCTAATACCATATCAATGAGCTTTATGCCGAGGAAGGGGACCAGTATGCCACCCAATCCATAGATGAGCAGATTTCTTCTTAACAGGGCGCTGGCGCCAATAGGCTTGTAGGTAACGCCCCGTAATGCCAGTGGTATCAGTGCCGGAATGATCAGTGCATTAAAGATCACGGCGCTAAGAATGGCACTTTCAGGCGTTTTAAGGTGCATAACGTTCAATACCTGTAAAGCGGGTATGGTTGTTATAAAGAGGGCCGGAACAATGGCGAAGTATTTTGCTATGTCATTGGCAATTGAAAACGTGGTAAGCGTTCCCCTTGTCATTAATAATTGTTTGCCTATTTCTACTATCTCGATGAGTTTGGTGGGGTCATTGTCGAGGTCAACCATGTTGCCTGCTTCTTTAGCTGCCTGCGTACCACTATTCATGGCTACGCCCACATCGGCCTGCGCCAGGGCAGGGGCGTCGTTGGTACCATCGCCCATCATGGCTACCAGTTTGCCTGCCTGCTGTTCCTGTTTTATATAGTTCATCTTATCCTCGGGTTTGGCTTCGGCAATGAAATCGTCTACCCCTGCTTTTTCGGCAATGTATTTTGCCGTGAGCGGGTTATCACCGGTAACCATAACCGTTTTTACGCCCATTTTCCGAAGGCGCTGAAAACGTTCCTGTATGCCTGGTTTAATGATGTCCTGCAATTCAATTACACCCACTACCTGATTATCCTGGCAAACAACCAGTGGCGTGCCGCCATTGGAGGCGATTGCCTTTACCCGTTGGGTGGTTTCTTCAGGTACGGTATTGCCGGCTTGTGTTACTATTTTTTGAATGGAATCAAAAGCCCCCTTGCGGATCTTTCTGCCCGATGGCAGGTCAATCCCGCTGCTTCTGGTTTCGGCAGTAAAGGCAATGAATTGGGCGCCCTCCGTTGGCAACAACCTGGTATTCAAATTGGCCAGTTCAATAATTGATTTTCCTTCAGGGGTTTCATCGGCCTGCGACGCCAATACACAGGCTTCAATAAACGCATCTTTATCGATATTAGGCGCAGGATAAAAGTTAGTGGCTTTTCTGTTTCCTATGGTAATGGTGCCGGTTTTATCGAGCAACAGGGTATCCAGGTCGCCTGCGGTTTCAACGGCTTTGCCACTCTTGGTAATCACATTGGCCCTTAGTGCCCTGTCCATACCGGCAATGCCTATGGCATTCAATAGACCGCCAATGGTCGTTGGTATTAAACAAACAAATAAGGAAATAAAAGCCGCGATGGTGATGGGGGTGTTGGCATAATCACCAAATGGTTTCAATGTTACACATACCAGTACAAATACCAGGGAAAAACCTGCCAGCAGGATTGTCAAAGCTATTTCATTGGGCGTTTTTTGCCTGGTAGCGCCTTCTACAAGGGCGATCATTTTATCTAAAAAGCTTTCACCGGGCGCTGTAGTAACTTTAACTTTGATCTTATCGCTTAATACTTTAGTGCCGCCGGTCACAGATGATTTATCGCCGCCTGATTCGCGGATAACAGGGGCCGATTCTCCCGTTATCGCTGATTCATCGATGGTGGCAATCCCTTCTATTATTTCCCCGTCAATGGGAATGATATCGCCTGTTTCGCAAAGGAAAATATCACCCTTTTTTAATTGTTTGGAAGGAATGATGGTGACGGCTGTTTTATTGAGCTTGTCTATCAGTTTGGCGGGTGTTTCTTCCCTTGTTTTACGCAGGCTGTCTGCCTGTGCTTTACCCCTCGCTTCTGCAATAGCTTCCGCAAAGTTGGCAAACAGGAGGGTCAGTAACAGGATGATGAAAACGGCGAAGTTATACCCTAAAGAACCCTGTGTTTTATCACCGGTAGCAGCTGAGTACAACGTTACCATTAACATGATGACAGTACCAACTTCAACCGTAAATATGACCGGGTTACGGAAAAGCACCCGTGGATTTAATTTTACAAATGATTGTTTTAAGGCAGCTGCTACCAGCGGGCCCTCAAACAATTTATTCTTTTTTATATTGCTCGACATGGTAATGGATTATTTTAGATTGAAGAATTCAGCTAAGGGGCCTAACGTCAGTGCAGGGAAAAAGGCCAGTGCCGCCACGATCATGATAACAGCATAAGTCATAATGCCAAACGTAGCCGTATCTGTTTTTAAGGTGCCCCCGGCTTCGGGTATATATTTCTTACTGGCCTGTAAACCCGCTATGGCAACCGGACCAATGATTGGCAGGTACCTCCCCAGGATCAGTACAAAACCGGTGCTTACATTCCAGAAGATGTTGTTGTCTGAAAGTCCTTCAAAGCCGGAGCCATTGTTGGCGGCTGAAGAAGTGTATTCGTACAACATTTCTGAAAAGCCATGACTGCCCGGGTTGTTTAACCAGGCGGATGGTTTAACCGCCCAGCCGGCATCGGGGAAGTGTACCAGTATGTAGGAAGAAAGGGCCGTGCCTGCGAGTATGATGAAGGGATGTAACAAGGCGATCAACGAGGCAATTTTCATTTCCCGCGCTTCTATCTTTCTTCCCATAAATTCTGGCGTTCTTCCTACCATTAACCCCGAGATAAATACGGCAATGATGAGGAACACAAAATAGTTGAGAATACCCACGCCTACACCGCCGTAAAAACAGTTGGTCATCATGCCCAGCAACATCATGGCGCCCGACATAGGCATAGCGCTGTCGTGCATGCTGTTGATTGAGCCGGTAGAAATGATGGTGGTCACCACCTGCCAGTAAGCCGAGGCGGTAACGCCCAAGCGCACTTCTTTTCCTTCCATGGCTGCGGCATCGGCGATATGCATATTTGCAATGGCGGGGTTGCCTGCTGTTTCGGAAATAATATTCGGGATCATAAAGGTGAGCATGCCAAGCGTCATCACCCCAAAAATGACATAAGCCAGTTTTCTGCGCTGAATAAAGAAACCCATGGCAAACACCAGGGCAATGGGTAATACCACCTGTGCAAACATTTCAAGCATGTTGGTGAAATAGTTGGGGTTCTCCAGCGGATGGCAACTGTTGGCGCCATACCAGCCGCCGCCATTGGTGCCCAGGTGTTTTATGGCAATCATGGCTGCTGCCGGACCTCTTGATACCTGAACGGAATCGCCCTGTACAGTTACCAGGCTGTCTTTACCTGCAAAGCTGTTAGGGGTGCCATTGAATGCCAGCAGGGTAGCAATAACAATAGCCAGTGGAATAAGTATACGGGTGAGCGTCTGAGTAAAGTATACGAAAAAGTTACCCAGCTTCTCCGTTGTTTTTCCTGCAAATGCCCTGAACAGCACTACTACTGCCGCAATACCTGTTGCTGCAGTTACAAATTGTAAAAAAGTGATCACTATCATCTGGCTGAGATAGGTAGCGCCGGTTTCACCCGAGTAGTGTTGCAGATTACAGTTTACCAGAAAGCTGATGTCGGTATTGAACGCAAGATCTGGTGTCATATTCGGGTTGCCATCCGGATTAAGTGGAAGGTTGCCCTGGAACAGCAAAACGAAAAGCGCGTACACAAACCAGATCATATTTATCGAAAGCAATGCAATGATGTGTTGCTTCCAGTTCATCTCTTTGTTTGGATCGATACCGCAAAACCGATAGATGAGCCGTTCAAAAGGAAGTAAAAAATCAGTAACGGTTCTCTCACCCTTAAAAACTTTGGCAATATATTTCCCCAGGGGGAACGCCAATATCAGGGTGATTAGGAATGTGGCAATAATGCCAATCATTTCAGTATTCATGTTCAGTAAGTTTAGCTATTAGAATTTTTCCGGTTTAATAAGCACGTACAGGAGATAAATGAATACCAGTACGGAAATAATGAATGTGATGAAGATCATACCGTCGTTGTTGGTTTTAAAGGGTTATACATTTTCAAAGAATTGGATCGATTTAAAAAAAATACCAAAGCATGCCAGGCCGGCCAGCAGGAATAGAATGATCATGTTGCTATATTTTATTTATGATGTAATACATTGTATTTTACGTACACGAGGTAAGCAATGGCCACTACCCATAGCCAGATGAATGCAATGGCGATGATGTCTTTTATTGTAAACTTTCGATTTTGCTGTTCCATAGAACCTGAATTGTGTGAACAGCATTTGACAAAGAGGATACCAGTAGTGGGGTGAATATTTGAAATAGCTGCTAAATGAATTGCAATCAGGTAGTTATAATAGGTTGGGTAGCCGAACATATTTTGCAGGAAGGGGTATGAAATCCTATCAAATTGATAGAGGTGTATCAGTATGATCCGTAATAATCAGTTATCTTCGATTCCATGAATCCTGCAGGTATAGATATAAAAGATAAAACCCAGCCAGCTGAGTCCTTTAAGATCTCTCCATTCCGGAAAGAGGTGCGGAAAACCAGGCGGGTACGGTGGTAAAGAATTCTGTGCAGTTTTATGCAGGGCAATTGAATACCACGCCCCAGAATCTGAATGCTGCCTGTCGTAAGGCCGTTGACCAGGCTTCGGCCGAAGTACTGGCCGAATTCATTACCAGTGAAGCAAAAAGGTTGCTGTTGTATACCAACAACACCGTTTCACAAATTGCAGGTACCCTTGATTTTATAGACGCTTCTCACTTCATAAAATACTTTAAACGCATAACAGGCCAAACGCCCCAGTCATTCAGGCTGGCATCCCAATAATACTACGCTATTTTCAGAGATACCATCCCTGGCGGTTAATTGGCAGTAACTTTAAAGGAGTTTGCTGCCACGTCCATACCTCATTAAACTCAAATGATAAGGAACCACAATTGTCACCCAAAAAACAGGGGGTAGCTATTCGCTATATAAACTTATGGTTAAATACCATACTATTTTCAAATATACCATGAAATTGGTGGACTAATTCCTAATATTTGCGGGAATGATTGCGGATGCAGGCTATTGCTGCCTGGTCCGCAATTGTTGTTTTATACAGGATTTATACAGGTTCCTGCCACAGTTTTGCATCCGACAACCAAAATATAATCGAGCATGTTTGCATCAGGCCAATCGAATCGTCGAGTTCATGCTATGCTGTCTTTTGTGGTTTTTTGTTTATTCGTTGTGTCCGGTAATGCGCAACCGGCAAAATTGTCCATTAAAGAAACGCTGGAGAAGGTAGCGCATAACCTGCCGCAACTGGAAGCGTACCGGCAGCAGGCAGCCGCTGTAAAAGAAAATATCTCATTGGCGAAAAACAGCCTGGTACCCGATCTTACCGCCGGCTACCAGGTGAACGTGGCCACTTTCAACAACATTACGGGCATGAGTTATCCCGGGTTTTTGCTACCCATCAGCGGGCCGCCTTCTGCCACCAATGAAATGAACTTTATTCCCGGTACTGCCCTGGGAGCCCTGGTAAAATGGAATCCGTTTACGTTTGGCCAGCGCAATGCGGCCATTGAAAAAGCGGCCGCCCAGTATAAACAGGCCAATGCCGCTTATAACGAACAGTTATTTCAATACCAATACGCTGCCGTTAATGTATACCTGGAAGCATTGTACCTGAAACAGGTGCTTCGGATCTCGGAAGCCGTTACAGGCCGGTACAAAGTAAGCCTGGAACAATCATTGGTGCTGGCAAAAAACGGCTTGAAACCAGGAATAGATACCGCGCAGTTCCAGTCGGTGATCGTTCAAACCGAGATCGATTACCTGCAAACGGAAAAAACATACCTGCAAAAACTCGAAGAACTTACCCGGTTAACCGGCTTGGAGGCACCGGCAGAAAACCTCGTTCTGACAGATTCCACCCTGAAACCATCCCTGAGCATTGCCGATTCGGCCGCCTTCAATAATCATCCGTATTTGTTGAACCTCGAAGCACAGAAGAAAACAACAGCCGCCGGTTTGCGGGAAATACAACACGCCTGGGTGCCCCAATTGGATCTTTGGGGAAACCTGTACGCCCGCGGTTCAGGTGTTGATGCCAGTGGTATAGTAAATAAAAGCGAAGGCTGGGGTTTATCCAGAACCAATGCCGGCATTGGTTTGCAAATAAGCTTTCCGGTTCTACAATTCAGCCAGTTCAATCTGAAGAAAAAACAATACCGGTTTCTGTTGCGATCCGATGAAGCCCGGTTGGCCCAGGCGCGGTTGGATATTTCCAAACAAATAGAAAGCGCCGGCCTGCAGTACCGGCAGGATGCGAAAATTGCGGCAAAAACGCCGGTTCAACTACAGATTGCCACCGATGTATACGAAGGGTTGAAGCTTAGTTACGAAGCCGGATTAATTGATTATACCCGGTTGTACCAGTCGCAATATGAATTAACAAAAGCGGAATTGAGCAACGCCACCGCGCAATTGCAATTATGGCGGTCGTTGTTGTCGATTGCCATTGCCAAAGGAAACCTGGCCCTATTTACTGACCAACTATAACAGCGTATGAAATTAATTATAGCCGCATTAAGGCATCCCATCACCATACTGGTAGCCGTGATCGGCATCGTGTTTTTCTCCTGGCTGGCGGTGCGTAATACAAAGGTTGATATTTTCCCAAAGCTGGGTTTGCCAACTGTATATGTGGCCCAGCCTTACGGCGGATTATCGCCGGAACAGATGGAAGGTTTTATTACCTCTTATTATGAATATCACTTTCTGTATATCACCGGCGTAAAATATGTTGATTCAAAATCTATCCAGGGAGCTGCCCTTATAAAGATCGAATTTAACGAAGGTACAGATATGAGCCAGGCCATGGCCGAGGTGGTGGGTTATGTGAATCGTTCGCGGGCTTTTATGCCGCCGGGCACGGTGCCGCCCTTTATTACCCGTTTCGATGCAGGCAGCGTGCCGGTTGGTCAACTGGTATTTAGCAGCGAAACCCGCTCGCTGGGTGAGATTGCCGACCTGGCTTTATTCAAGGTGCGCCCTATGTTCTCAACGCTGCCCGGGGTGTCGGCGCCACCGCCATTTGGTGGTAACCAGAAAACGGTGTTGATCACCGTTGATCCCGATAAGATCAGGAATTATCATGTAACACCCGACCAGGTGGTGCAGTCGTTGGTAAAAACAAATACGATCAGTCCGGCCGGTAATGTGCGCATAGGTGATAGTACGTATATAACTCCGCAGAACAGCGTAATAGAGAATTTGCAGGACCTGCAGAATATGCCCCTGCAACTGGGCAGCGGCCCTGCGGTGTATGTAAAAGATATTGGCAACGTGTCGCTGGGCAGTGATGTAACCACCAGTTATGCCCTGGTGAATGGGAAGCGTTCCGTATATATACCGGTTACCAAAAGGGCAGATGCCAGTACCTGGGAAGTGGTGCAGCGGGTAAAAGCAGCTTTGCCCGATATGCAGGCCGCCATTCCGGAGGATATCAAAGTGTCGTATGAATTTGATCAGTCGGGGTACGTGATCAATGCGCTTAAGAGTTTGTTGTTTGAAGGCGGTTTAGGAGCGTTGCTCACTGGTTTAATGGTGTTGTTGTTTTTGGGTGATAGAAGAGGCGCGCTGATTGTGGTATTGACCATTCCTTTGGCGTTGCTAGCCTCGGCCACGTTTTTGTACCTCACCGGTCAAACCATCAATATCATGACGCTGGGCGGACTTGCCTTATCGGTTGGTATATTGGTTGATGAAGCCACAGTGACCATCGAGAATATTCACCGGCACATGGAAATGGGTAAAAGCAAGGCAAGGGCCATTGCAGATGCTTCTAAAGAAATAGCCATTCCCAAATTGCTGATCCTGTTAAGCATCCTGGCCGTATTTGTTCCCGCCCTGTTTATGAATGGTGTGCCCCGCGCTTTGTTCCTGCCTTTATCACTGGCAGTAGGGTTTGCGATGATCGCCTCTTTTTTATTGTCGCAAACCTTTGTGCCGGTAATGGGGAACTGGCTTATGAAACATCATTTGAGTAATAAGGAGAAAACTTCCGGCCGCTTCAACCGGTTCAAAAATAAATATGCGCAATATGGCCGTCAGCTGCAGGGCAGGGGCGGGGTGCTGTCTGTTTTGTTTTTAGCAGTATCTGTGGCCGCAGTCATTTTGTTGTTCACTACTATCGGTACAGAATTATTTCCTGCCAGCGATACCGGGCAAACGCAGGTGCGTTTGCGGTTACCAGTGGGAACGCGCATGGAAAGAACGGAAGATGCTACCCGGCAATTATTAACGGAGGTGAATAAAATTGCCGGTCCGGAAAACGTGCTGATCACTTCTGCTTTTGTGGGTACCCAGCCTTCCAGTTTTCCGGTTAACTATATTCATTTGTGGACGGGCGGGCCCCATGAATCTGTTACCAGGATAAAACTAAAGCCCGGTGTTATTGGATTGAACAAATTCAAAGACCAGCTCAGGGCTGCGGTGGCAAAGGAAATACCTGCAGCAAAGATTTCATTTGAACCTGGTGATTTGTCGGAGCAGGTGCTTAACCTGGGTACAACAAATCCCATCGAGATAGCGGTGGTCAATAAAAACCTGGAAGAAGGCCGCAAGACAGCTAACTGGTTGTATGAGCAATTAGCTGCAGTGCCTTATCTGAAGGATGTACAGATTGCGACACCGCTTAATTATCCCGCTATTAAAATTGATGTAGACCGGGTGAAAGCGGCGCAGCTGAACCTGACAACCGACCAGATAACAAAGTCTACCACCGCCGCTACTTCATCCAGCCGTTTTACCTCACCGGCTTACTGGCTCGATAAAACAACCGGCACGGCTTACATCATCCAGGTGCAATACCCTGAATACCGGATGAACAATACCACGCAATTGGAAATGATCCCGGTAGCAGCTGATAACGGGAATCTGCACCTGTTAAACGAAGTGGCCAGCTGGAAACGCACTACCATACCCGGCGAGTACGACCGGTTGAACCAGCAACGCTATCTTACCATTACGGCCAATGTGCAGGGGCGCGACCTGGGCAGTGCTTTTAAGAAAGTGAATGAGCTGATCAAACAGGCACCGGTTCCCAAAGGCGCTAAAATAATAGCCCGTGGCCAGCCTGAACTATTGAACAATACATTGAGCAGTTTGCAGTTCGGTCTGCTGGTGGCAGTGGTGGTCATCTTTTTATTGATGACGGTGTATTTCCAGTCCTTTCGTACGGCTGTTACCATCTTATCGGTAGTGCCGGCAGTAGTGGCAGGTTCTTTATTATTCCTGCTGTTGACCGGCAAAACGCTGAACATACAATCATACATGGGTTGCATTATGGCCATTGGCGTTGCCATTGCCAATGCCGTATTATTTATTACCGCAGCAGAAGTGCAGCGAAAGGCCGGTGATCTTCGCACTGCCTATCTGGTGGCAGCGGAAAGCAGGCTGCGGCCCATTCTTATGACCAGCCTCGCTATGATTGCCGGCATGCTGCCCATGGCAATAGGATTGGGCGAGAGTGGAGACCAGATGGCGCCGCTTGGGATTGCCGTTATTGGCGGACTGGTGTTTTCAACCATCAGTGTCTTGTTCTTTTTACCACCGCTGTATCAGTATGCGGTTGGAAAAAAGAATTATGTATCTGCCTCCCTCGATCCGGATGATGTGAACAGCAAAAACTTTAATGAACAATAAAAGCAAGTACAGGCTTATGAAATATTTTATTGCAGCACTTGGAATAACGCTACTCGCCGGTTGTCACGACGATCCGGCAACGCCTGCTGCTGCCCCCGTTAATGCCCCCGATACCGTTCCCGTTTTTGTGATACACGATACCAATGTGACCAAGAATATTGAATTGCCTGCTGAATTGTTGCCGTATGAACAGGCTGCACTTTTTGCGCGGGTGCAGGGGTATGTAAAAGACCTGAAAGTGGATATGGGCGATAAAGTACGCCAGGGACAAACACTGGCCATTATTGAAGCACCGGAACTGCAAACGAAATACGCAGAGTTTCAGGCATCGTTACAGGCGGCAAAAGCGAAATACATGAGCAGTGCTGATGTATACCAGCGGTTGTCAAAAGCGGCACAGGCAAAAACACCGGGTATTGTAGCGCCTGTTGACCTGGAGCGGAGCCGCAATCAATACCTGGCAGACAGCGCCAGTTATGAAGCATCGCGCCAGTTGACGCGTTCTTATAAAGAAGTGGCAGGATACCTGGTGTTGACTGCGCCTTTCGATGGTGTGGTCACTGCCAGGAATGCGGACCGCGGAACACTGGTGGGTAATAACCAGGCGATCTTAACTGTACAACGGAATAATAAATTACGCTTGCGGGTAGCAGTCCCTGAATTGTATGTGGCTTCAGGTGCCGTTTCGAAAACCGCCAACTTCAGGGTAGATGCTTTTCCCAATAAATTATTTCAGGCAGCCCTGAGCCGCAAAAGCGAAAGCATAGACCCGCAAACCAGAACGGAGTTGTGGGAGTATGTTTTTGACAATAGCAACCGCGAATTGAAAACCGGTTCATTTGCCTATGTAAAACTGGGCTTGCAACGCACCGGCAATTCTTTTATCCTTCCGCCCACGGCGGTTGTTACCAACCAGGAGCGCAAATTTGTGATCAGGGTAAAAGAAGGCAAAGCAACCTGGGTGGATGTACGTTCGGGCATGTCGACCGACAAAGGTCAGGAGGTGTTTGGAGATTTGAACAATGGCGATACATTGGTGGTACGCGCAACCGATGAAAGAAAACCAGGGAGTACTGCCTGGTGGAAAGTGGGTCATTGATTTATCGAAAACCGCATAGCAACCGGGCTGCCAGCACATTTGGCGCCCGGTTTTTGTTTTTAAGCAGGCCGCTCCCTCCATAAAATTCAATATTTTTGTTGCTATACTTAAGTACAGTGTTTATACTTAAGTCTGGCCCCCATGAGAAAAACGGAGTATATAGTTGGATAGTAGCGCCTTACATAATGATAGAGAAATTTTTCAACGCATAGCCCGCGGCGATGCGCAGGCATTTGCCGAGTTTTACGACGCTTATGCCGTTAAACTCGCCCTGTACGTGTCGCGATTTTTGGGGTCGGAACTATGGGCGGAAGAAATTGTACAGGATACATTTCTTAAACTATGGTCCATTCGCGAAACGCTTACCACCGTGGAAACCCCGGCAGCCTTTGTTTACCGCATGATCGCCAACCGCGCCAAAGACCACCTCAAACACCAGGAGCATGAAGTAAAACTGCAACAACACCTCGTGCGCCATTTACAACAGGCGCACAGCAATACCACCCAGGACCTGCTGGATTATCAAATTGGTGAAAAACTCTACCGCCAGGCCGTTCAGCAATTGCCGGCGCAACGCGCATTAATATATAAGATGCGCCACGAGCAGGGGATGAGTTATGATGAAATAGCGCAGGAACTCGAACTCTCGCGCCACACCGTTCGCAATCTGCTAAACCTGGCGCTAAAAGACATCCGCAAGTATTTATTACAGCACGGCGATATCACTGGTGCTGTGGCACTTATCTTCTTTTTAAAAAATTCTTAAATAATTATTAAATCATTTGGTACTTCCTTATCCATCGATCGTCATTATAAACGGGTGGTTGTAGGGACAATCATTTTTAATTATGGCAACAGATAGTCAGCATATTATTTATTTATTGGGAAAGTATTCCAGTGGACAGGCAACTTCCAGTGAGGTTGATCAGTTGCTTACGCTGTTGCGCACCGAAAACCACGATGAAACAGTTGTTTCATTTATTGAAGATCAATTAGGGACGTTTGAACCTGATAATACAGAAGATATTGCTTTTTGGAAAAACCGGTTGAAAGGAGGGGCTCAACAGATCACCGGTGTCGTTGCTGATGCAAACGATTCGGTAGTTGTAGATATTCCAGGGTATGCCCGGCCAGTCCATCGCGTACACTTTTTACGCAAATGGGGTTGGGCAGCCGCATCCATTATCCTTGCGTTGGGCCTTGGCGTTTACCTCCTTGCGACAAAAACGAACAAAACGCTGCCACCTGCCAATGTTGTACAGGCTGCCGAAATAGCACCCGGGAAAAACGGCGCCGTGTTAACGCTTGCCGATGGATCGCGTGTGGTATTAGACAGCCTGGGCAACGGAGTGGTTGCCACGCAAAACGGCGCCCAGGTAGTATTGAAAGGGGGAGCACTGGCTTATGATGCAAGCAATACGGCCAGCGGTGAAGTGACGTATAATACCATGAGCACCCCCAAAGGACGCCAGTTTCAGGTAACATTGCCCGATGGCACCAAAGTATGGTTGAACGCCGCCAGTTCATTACGTTACCCCACGGCATTCACCGGTGAAGCCAGAAAAGTGACCGTAACAGGCGAAGCCTATTTTGAAGTGGCGCACAATAGACAAAAGCCATTTATAGTAACCATCCCTCCCCAGCCGGGCGGGCTGGGAGGGGCCGAAGTGACCGTACTGGGTACGCACTTTAATATAAATGCCTACGAGAATGAGAATGCCATTCATACTACCTTATTGCAGGGAAGTGTAAGAGTGGCAAAGGGCAGAAGGCAAAGGGCAGAAGGCAAAGAGGAATCCGTCGTATTAAAACCAGGCCAACAAACGATCTTATCCCAAACATCCCAGCTTTCCCAACCCATCCCTGTTCAGACAGCGGAGGTAATAGCGTGGAAAAACGGCCTCTTCAATTTTGAAGGTGCTTCGCTGGGTGAGATCATGCGACAGCTGGAACGCTGGTACGATATAGAAGTAAGTTATCAGAAAGGCATACCGGACGTTGAGTTTGAAGGTAAGATGACACGAGACGTTCCATTAGGCGATCTATTGACCATGTTAGAACGATCAGATATACATTTTAAAGTGGAAGGCAGAAAACTCATAGTGCTGCCCTGAAGTTAAACCAGACCAAGACCACCCCTTATCCTCGTTATACCTAACCTCCTTATCATTATTGAACGATGCTGTAATGGCCCGTAGAACACTACGCTGGGCCAAACGGGATTGTATTGCTCCGAATAAAACAGGCAACGTGCAAACAGGGCCTGTCAAAATAAATGGATAGCGCCATGAAAAAACAAACCGGAAGTGTTCGCTGCACCTCCGGTGTTATCCGCCGAAGCCTTGGCGAAGGCGGATGTTGCCCACCGTATCCGCCAGCTGGCGGAGAAGGTGGGTGTCACCCGCCGAATCCGCCAGTTGGCAGAGTAAGCGGGCAAGTTTCAGGTTGCATCCAATGTGTAGTTATCATCATTATTTAACAACCAAAACTGTTCACAATTTATGCAAAAAACTGCTGATTGTGGCCGGTCCTTTCCGCTTGCAACCGCCTGTAAGGGGGCATTAGCCGCCTTACGGACTGGCAGGCAGGAAAGACGCCACAACCTCGCCCAAATTATGCTGGTTATGAGATTGACCGTTTTATTATTAACTGCTGCTTTGGTACAGGTACATGCAACCGGATTGGCCCAAAGCGTTACACTCACCGGTAAGGCCCAAAAACTGAAACAGGTATTTACAGCCATTGAAAAGCAAACGGGCTATGTTGTTTTTAGCAAGAAAGGTACGCTCGACGATTCAAAGCGCGTAACTTACGATGTACAGAATATGCCCTTGCGCGATTTTCTGAACACCGTGCTGAAAGATCAGGAGCTGTCGTTCAACATTTCAGGTAAAACCATAATGGTATACCGCACATTAAGGTTTGTATCAATAACACCTGTTGTGCGGAATGAACCGGTGGCAGTTCAAGAACCAAAGCCACGCCCGCTTGAAGGATGGATCACCGATACGGCAGGCAGACCCATGCATGGTGCCACGGTATCTATAAAGGGAAGGCAGGGTGTTGCTACTACTGATGCCAGTGGGCACTTCCTGGTTAATGTAGAAACAGGAGATGTGATTACTGTGAGTTATGTAGGATATGGCAGCGTTTCAGCCAGAATTACAAAAGAAACAGTATCTGTACGGCTTATGATGGCGCCTTCAGCCGCCGTGCAGGAAAATATTGTGATCACCGGGATCTTCAACAAACCCAAAGAAAGTTATACCGGCGCTACCCGCGTTATTACTGAAAAAGAGATCAAAGAATTCCAGGGCCGTAACATCTTTGTTACCCTGGGTAACATCGATCCGTCTTTTAATGTAGTTGCCAATAACAACATCGGTTCAAACCCCAACACGGTGCCTGAGATACAATTACGTGGTACCCGCAACCTGCCAAACATCGATCAGTTTCAGGCCGGTTCAACAACCGGTTCACTGGCCCTGCGCGATCAGCAGTTCCAGTACCAGTCGGCTTCATTGAATGCCCCGCTGATCATTATGGATGGTTTCCCCATCACGCTGCAGCGGATGATGGACATCAATACCAACGAGATCCAGAATATTACCCTGCTTAAAGACGGTTCTGCTACGGCGTTATATGGCTCCCGCGGTGCCAACGGTGTTGTGGTGATCACTACCAAACAGCCCGCGGCCGGTAAACTCAGGGCTACCTATAGGGGCGGCGTGAATGTGAGCCTGCCCGATGTAAGCAGCTATCACCTGTTGAATGCCCGCGATAAACTGGCATTGGAAAAAGCATCTGGATACTATTCGAACAAAACAAAATCACCGGCAGATAACCTGTTACTTGAAAAATATTACAATGATATCCTGGGCCTGGTAGACGCCGGGTTGAATACCGACTGGCTCCGCCAGCCTTTACATACACAAACCGACCAGAACCATAGTCTTCGCCTCGAAGGCGGCGATGCCTCTTTCCGCTATGCACTGGAAGGACAATACAACCGCATCAACGGGGTAATGAAAGGCAGCAAACGCGAAACAGTGAACGGTACAGCTACCATTTCCTATCGCCTGAATAAATTGAACTTCTCCAACAGCCTGCGCATCGGTAGCAACAAAAGCAACGAAAGCCCTTACGGTTCCTTTTCTTCCTATGCCAAACTGAACCCGTATTGGAGCCCGTACGATGACAAGGGGAATGTGGTGCAGTCCTTCAAACCCTATCTCTATGCCTATTGGAGTCAGTCGAATAAAGGCAGCCAGCCGTACGCCAACCCTATGTACGATGCCACGCTGAATACATTCAACAAAACGGCTTATACCAACATTGTCGACAACTTCCAGGTAGATTACCGGCTGGTAAACCACCTGACCGTTAATGCCGGTCTTAGTATCAATAGCACGCAGGGTTCAGGCGATGATTTTAAACCAGCTTCGCACTCTGCTTTCGCCCAGTATCCTGTTACGGATGTTTTCCGTAAAGGATCCTACAATTACAGCACCAACAAATCCTTTACATTAAATGGCCGGGCACAGGCTATTTATAATAACCTGTTTGCAGGGGTTCATGGCTTAACGATTGGGGTAAGTGCGGAAATGAATGAAGCTAAATCAACCTCCTATAATATTGCAGCAGAAGGCTTCCCCGATGAAACGGTTGACTTCCTGGGCCGGGCGCTTCAATACCAGCAGGGCGCTGCGCCCACTGGTTCTGAATCCACTACCCGCAGTATTGGTCTGGTAAGTACAGCCAACTATGTTTACGACGATCGTTATTTTGTTGATCTTACTTACCGGGAAGACGGTTCCTCACAATTTGGTACCGACAAACGTTATGCGCCTTTTTATGCCATCGGCGGTGGTTGGAACCTGCATAAGGAAAGATTTTTAAGAGACCTTACCTATATTGACCGGTTGAAACTGCGTGGTTCTTTTGGCGTTACCGGTAACCAGGCGTTTGGCACCTATCAACCCCTGGCTACTTATTCCTACATCGTTAACGACCGGTACAAGAACTGGGTGGGTGCTACGCAAACAACCCTGGGCAATCCCAACCTGCAATGGCAGCAAACAGATAAAGTAGACCTTGGGTTGGAAACACAGTTATTAAATGATCGCATTTTCATCCAGGCCGATTATTATACAGAGAAAACATCGAATCTGTTGTCTTCACTGGAATTGCCCTACAGTAATGGCTTTACCAACTATACAGAGAACATTGGTGAGCTGCAGCAAAAAGGATGGGAATTAACAGCCCGTGTTACCATTTTGAAAAATAACTGTAACTGTAATAAAGGGATCATGTGGTCGGTTACAGGTAATATAGCGCACAACGAAGACAAGATCGTAAAACTGTCGCAGGCGTTGAAAGCAGCCAATGATAAACTGGCATTGCAATACGACTATACTGTTAATACACCGAACAAGATCATTCGGGAAGGGGCATCGCAAAACGCCATCTATGCAGTGCCTTCCCTGGGTATTGACCCCAGCACCGGTAAAGAATTATTCCTGAACCGCTTTGGCGAGGTGACCTATACCTGGAATGCAGCCGACCGGGTAAACGTTGGTTTATCACAACCGAAGTACCGTGGTAATTTCAGTACTATGTTCCGGTATAGCGGTTTTACTTTCAATGCCTCCTTTGGGTATCGTTTTGGCGGCCAGTTGTATAACCAAACGCTGATCGATAAAATAGAAGAGGCCGACAAATGGTTGAATGTGGATGAACGCGTGTTTACAGACCGCTGGCAAAAACCTGGCGATCATGCCGCGTTCCGCGGATTGAATGAAACGGCACCGGTAAACCCGTCATCACGTTTTGTACAGAACGAGTCAACCTTTACCTGTCAGAATGTGAACCTGAGCTACGACGTTACCAACCGTGCTTTGTTAAAACGGATAGGTATGCAGGCCCTGCAAGTATCGGCTAACACCGGAGAGCTGTTTTATATCTCAACAGTACGCCAGGAACGTGGGCTCGATTATCCATTCACCCGTCAGGTAAGCTTTAACCTCTACGCAACTTTTTAATTGAATGCACATGAACAAGATCACAATCACACTATTAATATCCGGCGCGTTGGTTTTTACCGGTTGCAAAAAATGGCTCGATGTAAAACCGGAAGGCCAAAGCACCAAAGACGATCAATTCAGTACCCAAAAGGGATTCCGGGATGCGCTTACCGGCGCCTATATAGATCTGAAAAGCAGCGATTCATATGGTGGCGCCATGGAGTGGGGTACCATTGAATTTATGGCAAAGAACTGGGATGTAATTTCTCCCAATTTTACCACGCTCACCGCCCTGGTCAATGCCAATTACCGGGATGTAGGTGCCAGGGCAGCGCTCGATGCCATCTACGCCAAAGAATATAAAATAATAGCCGATGCGAACAGCATCCTGGAGAAGATAGATGCACAAAAAAATATTTTCCTCGATGATAACTACTCCCTGATCAAAGGCGAGGCACTGGCCCTGCGGGCATTTGCCCATTTTGATGTGCTGCGCCTGTTTGGTCCCATGCCCGATAAACCGGTAGCAGATCCTATTCTGCCTTATGTGAAGGCGGTATCGAAAGACATTGTTCCTTTATTGAGTTACGATGATTTTACCAAACAGATCCTGGCCGACCTCGATCAGGCAGATACGTTATTGAAAGGCGTAGATCCTATAACGAAGTATAATTTACCCGAGTTGAATCCGGATCCATTAAATGGTAGTATTGTTCCGGTGGTATCCGATGACTATTATTTGTACCGCCAGGTAAGGATGAACTATTATGGGGTGCTGGCGCTGAAAGCCCGGGTGTACAACTGGCTGAAACCACGGAGTGATGTGAATCGTTTAAACGCCATCAAATATGCGCAAATGGTGATCGATGCCAAAAATCACGCCGGTCTGTCAACATTCAGACTGGGTGAATTGAAAGACCAGCAGGGCGGTGACTATTCCTTCACCAGTGAACATATTGTTGCCGTGAATTACTATAACCTGAATACTACCGTAGATGCGAATTTTGGCGAAAAAGGATCGCTGGCAAAGAACGACTTTAGCTTTCCGGGTACTGATTTTTACTACCTCAGCAACCTGTTTCCACCAGCAGAAAGAGCAACAGACGCCCGGTGGGTAGGTCAGTGGTCGTATAAATCAGATCCCAACCAGAGCAGTTATGCCAAGTACAAAAAGTTTTATCAGAATACGCAGATCCAGTATCCCAACAACCAGGTTGCATTGCTGCGCCTGAGCGAGATGTACCTCATACTAACAGAGTGTGCTACGTCAAAAGCAGAAGCGGAAAACGTCTATCGCATTTATTGTAATACAAAAGGGATCCCCTTTACCAGCGGTTTCAGTGCGTCCGGTTGGGAAGCAGACCGCAGGAACAAAATGATCAGGGAATATGTACGCGAATTTTATGCAGAAGGACAAACCTTCTTCACCTACAAACGGTACAATGTAACCACTTTACCAGCAGGCTGGGCAAACTTTAGCGGTACAGCAGCCAGGTATGTGGTGCCTAAACCCGACCGGGAATTTAATTATCATAACAACTAGTGATCATTGATATGAAAAAATATAGTTTCATAATAATCATACTACTGGCCGTTACCATAGGTTGTAAAAAAGAGGGTTACCTGATGTACAACGATGGCCATCGCATACAAATGTCCGATACCACTACCCAAAGCTTCAGCTTCTTTTATGAGGCGGCAGCGGTTACCCGGGATACCATTTATATTAAACTGAATACCATAGGCGGAATTACAGATTATAACAGATCGGTTACTGTTGAACAAATACCGGAATTCGATTATACTTATAAATATGATTCGGTTACCAGTAAGGTGATCGACTCCACCGCATATCCTAAATCGAACCCCGCCATTGCCGGTAAACACTATGTGTCCTTTACCGATCCGGGTGCACTGGCCATCATGTATGTACAGGCCGACAGCGCCATCGGCAGCCTGCCGATCATCCTGCTCAGGGATGCCAGCCTGAAAGACAGCTCCTGCCGCTTACGCATTCGGATAACTGCCAACGATGAGTTTATGCTGGGAGAAAAGAATGCCATGGAAAAGACCATTATATTCAGCGACAGGCTGGAGCGGTTTGAATCATGGAAGTTTGACAACTTTACTTCTCCTGCTTATGGAACGCTTGGTAAATACAGCACCGGTAAACACCAGTTTATGATCGATGTGCTGAAAGTGCGGATAGATGAAGCCTGGTGGCAGGCTATTTTTACAGCCCAGGCAATCACGCACTACAAGAACTACCTGCGGGATGCATTGCAGGCATTCAATGCCGACCCGGCCAACATCGCTTCGGGCAAAGCGCCGGTACGGGAATCAAACAATCCTGCCAGTACACCCATCAGCTTTCCTAATTAATCAACAAGCAAAACAACAATGAAGAAATTATATATACTGATAGCGCTGTTTGGTTTGCTGGCGGCTGCCTGTAATAAAGACGACAGCACCAGTGCCGGGCCGGTAGTAACCCTGAAAGTAACCGGGTTGAAGGATACTTTTAATTTGTATACCCACCAGGACTTTTTAAAAGCTACGCCTGCCGTAGAAAGTGAAAGCAGTTACGATTTTTACTGGACGCTCTTTTCAACCAACTTTAACGCGATAAATGGCCTGGGGTTGATAAAGCCCGATACCATTGCCCGCACAAAAGACCTGAACTATGAAGTGTTGAATGATCCCGGAGCCTATATCCTTGTGTTCAATGCCAGAGATAAGAACACCGGCATAGTACGGCAGGTAAACATGGTGGTAAATATAACCACCCTTACCATGAACGGCTGGTACCTGGTAAAAGACAACGGGGGAAAAACCGATATGGATTTCATTTACCCGGCCGGTCGCATCGACAACTGGATCTCTTTCTTCAATGGCGGCAACGGCCTGGATGGCAATTTGATGTCAGTGGCATTTGTGCCACAGTTTAAAACGGTGCTCACCACCCAAAACACCTATTCAGCATTGATGGTAGTGTCGCAAAACGATGCGGCTATTTACCGGGTCGACAATGGGGCCAGGGTGATGAGCTATGATAGTATGTTCTTTTCAAAACCGGCTGTACGCAAACCGCAAGCCGTGTTTCAACCCGTTGCCTCCACCCTCCTTGGCTTCATAAACGATGGGAAGGCTTATAGCATGACCAAAGGCACTTTGTTTGGTAATTATCCTCTCACCTATAACAGCATCTCCTATAACAACCTGTCGCCCGTGGTGGCTGATGCAGCCATGGATATTGGCTGGGACCCTACCCGCAAAAGTCTTTTCCTGTATAACGGGCAAACTCCCAAGGAACTGGTAGTGAACGATAGCAATGGTGTGAAAAAATTGCAGAACGTAAAAGGCAACCTGCAATGGATGACCGGTTATGCCGGCAGTCGCAGCGTGGCCCTGGTGCTATTCCGTAATCCGCAGGACAGCGGTTACCTGTACAAGTTGAATGCATCGTTTGGTCCGCTGTTCTATGGCTCTCCCGGTTATATAGTGATGAATTCAGATACGCTGAAACCACAACACGGTCTGATGAATGCCAGCGTTATTGGTGGCAATTACGATGTTGACCTCATCTATTATGCCTACAATGGCAAGATCTATATGACGGATGTGGCTACTGCTACGGAAACTCCCTTGTTCGATATACCAGCTGGTGAAACGGTGACCGCTATCCAGCATATCAGGTTTCCTGAGCCAGTTGGTACACCGCCTCCGGCGGCGTCCCTGAATGTAATAGCCATTGCTACTTACAATGCAGGGCATTATAAGATATACCAGCACCCTATCAGTGGTACAGGTACTATTGCCCCCGTGGCAGCATCGTTTAGTGGTGATGGCCGCGTTACCAAAATGATCTATATGGAAAAAGGCAACGGTACACGTATCTATTAAAACAGAGCTGACCTGTAAGGTGCGCCATCGGGTCTTGAACTTACAGAAAGATGATGCGCTCCTGACAGGTCCAATGTACACTAAGTCTGACCTGTCAGGACCGCATAAACCGGTTGATATTTCAAAACCCAAAAGCGGACCTTACAGGTCAGACTCTAAAAACAAAAACTACATGAAATTTTTATTTGTTGCGACGTTCATCTTAATAACAGGCAATCTCCTGGCACAGGATTCTGCACTGCTGGCAAAACAGCGGGGTGAATTAAAACAGGCGTTGGCTGAGGCTGATAATAAGATTGAAGTCAGGACACAACGTTTCTACGATGATCAGAAGAAGGATGGAAAGTATGATACCAATGGTATAGGACAGGGCCGTTATGAAATAAAATTGCTCAGGGACGAACGCCGCGAACAGGAAATTGCTTTCATCAAAGCGCATCCGAATTATCTTGTAAGCGTAGAAGCCCTGAAAGATGCTATAGGGTATTTGCCCGATGATATCCGCATCTATGATAAACTGTTTAAAGGATTAAGTCCGGCAGTACAAAAAAGCAAGGAAGGCGATTCGTTGAAGCGGACCATCGATGTTTTTATGAAGGTGTGTATCGGGGCCGAAGCGCCGTTGTTCACCTCGCCCGATACCGCGGGGCATACCGTTAACCTGAAAGACTTCCGGGGAAAATATGTGTTGCTCGATTTCTGGGCCAGCTGGTGTGTACCCTGCCGGGAAGAAAACCCGAATGTGGTAAAAGCATACAAGCAGTTTAAAGAAAAGAACTTCACGGTATTGGGTGTATCGCTCGATCAGGCAAATAAAAAAGACGCCTGGGTGAAAGCTATCAAGGATGATGGCCTGGTATGGAACCACGTGAGTGACCTGAAATTCTGGGACAATGCCGTGGCCAAATTGTACGCCATCCATTCCGTGCCCCAGAACTTTTTAATAGATCCCAATGGGAAAATTGTAGCCGCCAACCTGAGAGGGGAGGAATTGTTCAAAAAATTACAGGAATTGATCCTTCATTAATAACAGATATGTATAAACTGAAAATTATTCCCATCGTTTTATTGATGGGTGTGCCCGTGTTGGGTATGGCGCAGAAAAAAGGCGCCGCAACACCACCGGTAGCCGCGAAAGACACCGTTCCCAAAGTAGATTCTGCAAAGAATACACCTCCCGGAGCACCCAAACGTTATGAAGACGTGATCACCAAAAAGGCGATCACTAAAACCGGGATGTTCCGCGTGCACCAGATCGACGAAACGTATTTCTTTGAAATACCCGACAGCCTGTTGAACCGCGACATTTTGGTAGTGAACCGCATTTCAAAAGCGCCTGCTGGCTTACGACCCTATACTGCCGTCTTTGCCGGTGATGAGATCAACGAGAACGTGATCCGTTTCGAGTTGGGCCCCTTCAACCGCATCTTTATGAAGCGGATGGTATTCCGCGATAAAAGTGACGACAGCACCGAGAACGGCCTGTATCGTGCCGTGATCAACTCAAGCCTGCAACCCATTGTGGCTACCTTCCCGGTAAAAGCATTTGGGGGTGACAAAGGCGCCGGAAAAACCTATGTGCTCGATGTAACTTCTTTTCTGCAAACAGAAAATGAGATCGTTCACTTTGGACCCGACGCAAGAACGGGACTTAAATTAGGCGGCGTGCAAACCGATAAATCATACGTTTCAGGGTTGAATGCATTTCCCATTAATGTAGAAGTAAAGATGGTGCGTACCTACATGCCAGCCGGGCCCGGTTCTACACTGCCTACTACGTATGAAGTGAACAGCTCTATGGTACTGTTGCCTAAAGTGCCCATGAAACCCCGTTATTACGATCCCCGGGTTGGGTTCTTTGCACGTGGTGTAATTGATTTCGATGCTGAACCACAACGCGTAGCCAACCGCTATTTTATTACCCGTTGGAGACTGGAACCAAAACCGGAAGACCGGGAGAAATACCTGCATGGTGAATTGGTAGAACCACAAAATCCGATCATTTATTATATAGATCCTGCAACACCGAAGAAATGGGTGCCTTACCTGATTGCCGGTGTGAACGACTGGCAGAAAGCATTTGAACAGGCCGGTTTTAAAAATGCCATCAAAGCATTACCAGCACCTGAGAACGACAGCACCTGGAGCATCGATGATGCCCGCCACAATGTGATCGTATACAAACCCTCTTCCATTGCCAATGCAAGTGGTCCGCATGTGCATGATCCCCGCAGTGGTGAGATCATAGAGACGCACATCAACTGGTACCATAACATTATGTCACTGGTGCACGACTGGTACATGGTACAGGCCGGTGCTATCGATGCCCGTGCCCGTAAAATGGAATTCGATGATGAGCTGATGGGCCAGTTGATCCGCTTTGTATCCAGCCACGAGGTAGGACATACGCTGGGCCTGATGCACAACTTCGGCGCCAGTTCTACAGTCCCTGTTGAAAAGCTGCGTGATAAAAAATGGGTGGAAGCAAACGGACATACGCCTTCTATTATGGACTATGCCCGCTTCAACTATGTGGCACAACCAGAGGACAGCATAACAGAAAAAGGCATCTTTCCCCGTATTGGCGCCTATGATAAATGGGCCATTCAATTTGGGTACCAGTGGCTGCCGCAATTCAGCAATGCCGAAGCAGAAACCCCGTACCTGAACAAACAGGTTATCGACAGCCTGAACAACAACAAGCATTTGTTCTATGGTTATGAGATCAACGCCAGTGATCCCCGTTCGCAAAGTGAAGACCTGGGCGATGATGCCATAAAAGCCAGTACTTACGGTATAAAGAACCTGCAACGGATCCTGCCCAAACTCAGCGCCTGGACGCGTAAACCCAATGAGGGCTACGAGGGACTGCAGGCAGCTGACGATGCCCTTTTCCGCCAGTACAATACCTACATGATGCATGTGTTGAAGAGCATTGGCGGCCGTTATACTACACCTAAAAGCGTGGAGCAAAGCGGACCCGTTTTTGAACTGGTACCCTATGCCAAACAAAAAGCAGCCATGAAGTTCCTGGATACCTACCTGTTCCATGTACCCGACTGGCTGGCGAACGATACTACTTTTAAACTCACCGGCTACAATGCCGAGCTTTACTTCGGTACGGCGCAGTCCAATGCCCTCGGGCGTTTGCTGGGCTCCGGCATCCTGAATGGTTTGGTGAAGAACGAGGTGGATTACAAGAACGAAAAAGTGTATACCATCAGTGAATTCCTGAACGACCTGAAGAAAAGCATCTGGGGCGAACTATACACCAACAAGCCGATCGATATCAATCGCCGCAACCTGCAGCGGATGTATGTAGATCTTTCGTTCAACGCCTTCAGGGCGGTTAATGAGATCGTAGGCCGCAATAATGGTAACGGCACCCAGTTCTATGTAAACCCTGATCCTACCAGGAATGATGTGTCGGGCGTAATGCGCGCGCACCTGAATGACCTGCGCAGCGATATCAAAAAAGCCATTCCTTTACAACAGGGATTGGCCAAAGCGCACCTCGAAGATATTGTTGCCCGTATTGACCGGGTCTTTAAAGATGGGGTAGCCATGCCGAAGTAAGGCTTTCGTCACAATAAATAAAGTGTAGCCATGATCACAGGGCCGACAGAATCGTCGGCCCTTTTTTATGCAATACCGGACACAAACTGTTCGTTTTCGTACACCTGTCTATCCGGGCAGCCCGCTCCAAACCCTTATGGGTAAACAGTTGCAGTCTGGCACAGCGCTTGAGGTTTCCACCACGGCCTGCATTCCTCACCTTTACAAGAAGTGCTATGCTTAGAAATTATCTTATTATTGCCTTTCGCCATTTTACCAAACACAAGTTGTTTTCTGCCATCAATATCTTATGCCTGTCTATCGGCATTACCTTTTCCCTGATCATTGGCATGTATGTATTGGACCAGAAGAGCGTAAATAGTGAGTTGCGCCATGCAGACCGGCAATATTATATAAAATCAACCTGGAAGACAAAAGACCTGGGCTCGGAAATAGTTTCTATTTCCATGTGGGCAAAAGGGTTGAAAGAAGAATATCCAGACCTGGTGGCCAATTATTACCGGTATGACCCGATCACCAATGTGGTATCGTATGGCGACAAGCATTTTAAAGAAGATATTGCCATTTGTGATACCACGCTGATATCCATGTATGGTTTTCCGCTGTTGTATGGAGATAAAGGGCATGCGTTCATCAGTAATAATTCGGCAGTGATCACTGCTACTTTTGCCCGAAAGCTATATGGCACTACCAACGCTATTGGTAAACCGCTCAGCATTCAAACAACGGTAGCCGGTATTACCCAGGAATATACGGTGTCTGCAGTGTTAAAAGATCCGCCCGGTAATTCAGTTACTACCCTGAATAATGATTCGTATAACCTGTTTGTGCCCACTACAGGTAATAAGTATTATAGTGGGGGCGATCCTTCATTGAGCTGGAATAATGCAGATATGGTAAGCTATGTGGAATTGAAACCGGGGGTAACCGTGCAGGCAGTGAATGATGCCATAAACAGGTTAAGCAAAAAGTACTCAGCAGATTTTGTTTGGAAAAACATTTGGGCCAATACCGTACCGGTTAAAGATTATCACCTCAAAAATAACAATGGCGCGGTTAACAAAATGATCATGATCCTGTCTACGATAGCCCTGTTCATTTTGTTAATGGTGATCATCAATTATGTAAACATCAACATCGGTACCTCTACATACCGGTTAAAAGAAATAGGGCTGCGTAAAACATTTGGCAGTGTAAAAAAGCAGGTAATAGTACAATTCCTGTTGGAAGCTTTGATCCTTACTTGTATTGCTGCAATCTTCTCCTTGTTCTTTTATCAATTGCTCATTCCGGTTTTTTCAAAAATGCTCAATGCCACCCTGAAACCAGTATGGCAGTTCCGCGTTCCTGAAATTATTCAATTGACCGGGTTGGTGTTATTGATCGGTTTGCTGGCTGGTACCTATCCGGCGTTTGTGTTGAGCAGTACCAATTTGATCCAGGCGGTAAAAGGTAAAATAGATACGGCAAAAGGCGGCCTGGGTTTAAAACGGGCATTGCTGGTAGTGCAGTTCTCATTAGCCGTATTGGTGTTCATTTGTGCCCTCAACCTGAGTAAACAGGTTTCCTATATTTTTAATAAAGACCTTGGTTATAATAAAGAACAGGTATTGGTGATCACGGCTTTTCCTAAACAATGGGATACAGCAGGCGTGTTAAAGATGGAGGCTATTAAAGAAAACCTGTTGCAAATACCGCAGGTAAAAAGCGCTTCACTGACCTTTGAACTGCCAGATCGCAAGCCCTTTGGCCAGATCATACTCTATCCGCCAGGCGCGGGAAAAGAGAAGCAGCTGGTTTTGCCCATCTTTCCTACCGATGAGGATTATGCAACAACATTTGGTCTTCATATGAAGGCGGGTACTTTCTTATCTCCCGCCAATGGCAGTCTGGTATTGAACGAGACCACCATTAAACAACTGGGATTGACCACTGAGAATGCCGTGGGGCAACAAATTCAAACACCGGTTGGTCCTGTTACGATCGGTGGCGTGGTAGGGGATTATAATTTTTCTTCTTTGCAGGACAAAATAGGCCCGGTTGCATTTGCACACGTTAAGCTGGCAAAAGTTTACCGCTTTCTGGCCGTGAAATTAAACACCACCGATCTTTCCAAAACCCTGGACGATATAAAAAAACACTGGCACGCGATGACGCCGAATGCGCCTTTCGACTATACCTTTATGGACGAAAAGTTTGCAACGATTTACAGATCTGAATTGCAATTGAAAACTGCAGCCGATGTGGCCACTGTGCTGAACCTGATCATAGTACTGCTGGGTATACTGGGCGTGGTAGCGTTTACGTTGAATAAAAGAATGAAAGAGATTGCGGTACGCAAGGTGCTGGGTGCGAATGCAGGCAGTATTATTATGATGTTTTTGAAAGAATATGCCTGGCTCCTCATCATTGCCAATGTAATTGCGTGGCCGCTGGCGTATATGGCTACGGAGCATATTTTACAAAACTTTGCCTATAGAATACAGCAGAATATTGTCCCTTATTTAATGGTACTGGGGGCAGTAGCTGCCCTGGCGTTTGGTCTCATTAGTGCACATTGCGCCAAAACAGCCGTTGCCAATCCGATAAAGAGTTTGAGAACCGAATAAGATTACAGGTCAGGGTTTTGCTGTGGTTCGAACCGGTAATACCGGTGGAAGAACAGGATAATGGCCAATACAAAGAAAATAATGGAGAGGGTCAATAGTTGCCGGGTTACCATGGCAATAATTACGGCAAAGAATAGTTGTGCCACATTTACCAGGTAATTCTTCAGGTTGGTATAATTGTACAACTGCAGGCTGTTAAGCAGTAACAAAATGCCATACCCAAAAAAGATAAAGAAACCCGCTTCTGCATAGGTTAAACAGGAGGGCGTGCGCGAGATAATAGCGATGATCTCAGGAATAAAAAGATAAAAATAAAACCAACCGTATTGTGCAAAGCGGCGGCTAACCGGTACAGGCAGGCTGCGGTAAAATGACAAACCCGTATTCTCCATTTCCTTTAACCGGTGCACCAGTATGCCATGGCCCAGCATACCCGCACTAAAGAAAAGCGCCATCATCCGAATATCGGTATGCCGGGCCGGATCACGACCGTCCAGCATCAGGTACAGCGAAGCACAGTTATACAATTTGGTAACAAAGAATAACAACTTGCCTTTCTCCAATACGTATCTCACCAGAAATTGTGAATAAGACTTTCGGATTAGCAGCGATGATAACTTCCATTTTATTACAAAGGGGAATTCTCCCTGTCTTTGTAAAAGGTATAAGTACCATCCCGCGCAAACAGCACATACAAATACTACAAACAGAAAAGCCAGGTTGGCGAACGGAATCCAGTGTTCATGATAGCCAATGCCCATAACAGCTACCAGGTACGACAATACCGGTAAAAAAAGCATCAGTTGAACCTGCAATAACAACCAGTACACTTTTCTTACATTAAGCAACGACAACTGGTATAAATAGGAAAATGCCGGCTTTTGTAAGGTGTTGGTAACAAATTGTCCGCACTTGATGGCATACGTAAGCCATAGGCCCAATACTGCCAGTAAAAAAGGCGCATTGGTAAGCATACCCCTGATCAACGAATAATGATATTCCAGCAAACCTACCCCGTTTGCCCGGCCTATCGCCAGGGTCATCATATAATATACAAAAACAAGCAGCGCCGCATTCTGGCGGTAAAACGGTGTTACCAGTGATTTAAATAATATCCGGCGTTGTATGTTCATAGGAGAGGTTGAATGGTATGATCAGTAATACTGAAATTTTTGTCGATAGGAAGCGAGGCAGATAAGAATGGCTGGTGCGAGCTGAAGATAAAACTGCAGCCGTATTGTTGCCGGAACTCGTTTATCAGGTCAGGTAATGCATGAACAGCCTCCGTATCGAGCGTGGCCAATGGTTCATCTAACAGAATAAATGATGCATTGCCAATAAAGGCCAGCAGTAGGGACAGCCGTTTTACCATGCCACTGGAATAGGTGCCGATGGGATTGTCGAGATGGGGGCCTAACCCGGAAAACGCTATGAGCCTGTCTATTTGTGAAGGAGTGGCTTTTCGGATCTTCTGGTAAAATAGAACCAGGTCGCGGCCGGTAATATAGCTGGGATATACGGGTTCGGCTTCGGCGAAGCTCACCAGTTTTCTATAGTTTACCCCGTTCTTTTTCAGGCTGATGGTATTGATATGCGCCTCGCCATCAAAGGGGATCATCCCGGCGATGATCTTTAGAAAGGTGGTTTTACCGGAGCCATTCAGGCCATAGATCCAGTAAATACCCTTGTCGAGTTTGAATTCCGGGACGTTCAGGATCAACTTCTGGTCGTACTTTTTTTGTACCTGTTGTAAATGGATCATGGGCACTGTTTTAGCTCATTCGGCTTATTAGTAGCCCTTTCCCCGAAAATGTTTCAGATTAGATAAAAAAATCCTCCCGGCCGGGCCAGGAGGAGCAATTCTAAAGATGTTTATTGATTCGGCTGTAATTGCTGGAAATAGGCGCGCGATTGCAAACCGGGTACCACCTGGTTTTTAAGGATCCATGCCGGGGTACCTTGCAAACCCACCAATTGGGCGCTGTATTCAGCGTTGCGCAGGTCGTCGAAGGCGGTATCGTTTTGCAACCACTGGTTAATTTCGGTTTCCGTGATCCCAAAAGAAATAAGGATGTTATTTACCACGGCTTTTGAGCCCAGGTCTTCATTCAAAGCAAAATGGGCAGCATATAATCTGTCTTTGACATCAGCAAAAAGGTGCGGTTTATTCCGGCGTACCTGTTCGGCCAACGCCAATGCATATCGGCTATTGGGTAAACGCGCAGGCCAGTTCAATGGCAGGTTTGATTCTCTGGCTTCTTTTTCCAGCAGTTCATACATGGGTCCGGTGCGTTGGCCCATATGCATGCCGTCAGCAGGTACTTCAGGATGCGCCTGAAAGGGAAGTGCAATCAGGTTGAACCCGTTTTCCTTTAATATCTTATTTCGGCTATTGCTGACATAACAAAAGGGGCAGGTGAGATCGTACCAATGCCAGGCTATGGAGTCGTAAGTGGGTTTCTTATCATCAAGAGCTGTGTTTATATTTGACATATTATATAAACAACGGTGGAGGCTAATTGTTCACTTAACAGGTAGACTGAACGGGCTACAAACACAAAACCCCAACGGTATCATCGGGGTTTTGCAATTATTTCTTTAGAAACCCAATTTACTACCCAGATCACCCAGGATGTTGCCACTACCGGTATTGCCTGAATTATCGCCGCTGGTGCCTAACAATGAATCGATCTGGCCACCGAATTGCGGGAATTTTTGTTTTACGAAATTGGCTACTACGTCTACCACCTGTTGCGCCTGTTCTGCAGGTACACCTGTTTTTTCAACTATTTGCTTAATTAACTCGCTCATGATATTTCAGTTTTATATAATACTGCAAATGTAGGGCCCATACCCATTCAAAACTAACTGCAAAAGGGTAATTCCGTATCTTACCATAAATAACTACACATGAGAATACTATTTGCCTTTATACTTGGTACCATTGTTCTATATTCCTGCCAGTCACCCGTCGAAAAACAGCCACTTGCAGCTACCAGCTACTTCAGTACCGGAGATACAGGCGTGCGCATGGCCGGTATAAAAATGATCCCCGTGCAAACCCCCGTGGGTACCTTTAAAGTCTGGACCAAACGTTTTGGCAATAATCCCACCATTAAAGTATTGCTCTTACATGGCGGACCGGCGGCAGGGCATGAATACATGGAATGCTTCGAAAGCTTTTTCCCCGAACAGGGCATCGAATTTTATGAATATGATCAACTGGGTTCTTCTTATGCCGACCAGCCCACCGATAGCAGCTTATGGACAACCGAACGTTTTGTAGAAGAAGTAGAACAGGTGCGAAAAGCATTACACCTCGATAAAAACAATTTCTATCTGTTAGGCCATTCCTGGGGTGGTATCCTTGCGATGGAGTATGCACTTAAATACCAGGATAACCTGAAAGGACTGATCATTAGTAATATGATGGCAAGTGCGCCGGACTATGGTAAGTATGCCGACAGTATTCTGGCAAAACAAATGGACCCCGAAGTGCTGGATACCATCCATCAACTGGAAGCGCGTAAACAAACCAGTGATCCCAAATACATGCAACTGCTGATGACCCATTTTTATAGCAAACACATCTGCCGCCTGGCAGAGTGGCCCGAACCCGTGGACCGGTCTTTCAGGCACCTTAACGGCGTCATTTATACGATGATGCAGGGCCCTTCTGAATTTGGTATAAGCGGCCGCCTCGCCAATTGGGACCGCAAGGCCGATCTGCCGAAAATCAAAGTACCTACTTTAACAGTAGGCGGTCAATTTGATACCATGGACCCCGAGCACATGAAATGGATGAGCACGCAGGTACAAAAAGGTTCTTACCTGTATTGTGCCAACGGCAGCCATATGAGTATGTGGGACGACCAGCAAACGTACATGAATGGCGTGATCAAATTTATCAGGGATGTGGATGGGGGAAAGTAGAATGCTTGTTTTGAAAAATCCCCTCCTGGGAGGGGTAGGGGTGGGTTGCTCCAGAGTTGTAAATACTCCACGAAAAACAGCAAGCGTTTTTCGTGGAGTCATAAAGTATTTCTTCCGTCATCGCAACGAGATCTTCTCCATATTCTCCAGTTTGGCTTTTACGCCCCAGCCACCAAAAATTTCTGAGAGTACAAACCAAAGCTCGTTCTTACCTTTCTTCAACGGCAGATAGACCATATCGAAATAACCTATCGTTCCCAGAAAACGATAATCACGCGACATAAACGCATCCCTTCCTGCGTATAAGGCTTTGTCGTTGAGGTACACCGTTACAAAATCACTAAAGCCAAATGCAATGGCTTTCACTTGCTCAGTTTCCGATTCTATGGTCACCCTGGCCACCATCACCTTATTGGTGTCTTTGGGGTTGGTAAATTTATCGAGGTTGATGGTGCCTGAAGGCTCACTGGTTTGCGTGGTAAAGGTGAGAGCTGATTTTATCTCTGGCGTCAATTGTTTTTTGTTCTCGAACAATTGGTTGTTAACCTGGTTGCTTATCTGCCATTGGGTGATAAGGCCATCGGTGCCATTGGCCGGTACCGGCATGGCTGCCTGTATAATGGGTGTTTTTATGGTGTATTGCACATTGGCAAACCTGGCCGTTATACCGCCCGAATACACCGCAAAACTCCCGGCTTTGGGATCGCGTTTTAGTTCTGTGACTTTTGTTAAGGGTTGCTGCATGTCATCGAGGTAAATTTCCGCCTGTCTGCCATGTACATCGATCTTTACATGATGCCATTGATCGAACCGGAATGAATAGGCTTTTGAATATCCTTCTCCATGATACAATTGCCAGCCTGCGTTGTTGTTAAAGACCGGTGTATACTGTGTGGCATCGGGGTTGCCCGACTGGTGAGGACGAACATAAAAGTTCTCGCCGTTTACCAGGTCCTGCATGCGGAAGATAAAGCCGGGAAAACCACGCTGTTGCGGAAAACTGAGATCGGCTTCAATAATGCCATCCTGCAGTTGCAGATCGTTTAAATAAACAGTGCCCGATTTCAGCAACAGGCATTCTTTTCCCAAATAGGTTTCTACCGAAGCCTGGGCATCTTTCATATTCCACCGGTTGGATGTAAAAGGAATGCTAACCGCCTGGCCACTGGCATGCCAGCCTTGCAAAAACAAAGTAACTCCAATCAGCAAATGATTTTTCTTCATATGAGGTGATTTTATCTGGCTGCAATAAACACCAGTCTGTAAGCACTTCATTTTCAATTGCCGTTCAAGTTCCAGTCATTTGCCGGTCAAATTGTTTTTATGTGTAAATTACCAGCATGGACCGTTCTGAGCATGAACATATAGCCGATTGCAAGCGATTGATTGAAGAAAAACTCCGGTTCGGAAATGAACAGGGAGAACTGCGTCAACGCGATCTTGAATATTTGGCAACTATCATTGAAGATAACTCCGGCATTAAATTAAGCCTGTCAACCCTGAAACGGTTATGGAAAAAAGATTATGATAAGGTCCCGCACCCCGCCACTTTGCAGGGGCTGGTATCGGTGCTGGGTTATAAAGATTGGCAGGCCTTCAAACAGCGGGAAACGGTTGCGGCGGAATTGTCGCCTGAACGGGTGATGGCAATACCCAGGCGGCCGGGCAGGTTCAAACCCTGGCTGTTCCTTCCCATTGCAGGTGTTGTTGCGGTCGTTTGCTGGCTGATCGCTTTTCGCTCCGGGCCACAGCACAAAAAGCTGGCGATAAAAGGACCGGTCACTTTTACCGGTAACAAAACCGTATCGCAGGGCGTTCCCAGTACTATTATTTTTAATTATGATGTGAGCAATGTTGAAGCTGACAGTTTCTTTTTTCAACAATCCTGGAATCCACAGGATAGGGTACCACTGGATCCCACCGGTCATGTGTATTCCAGTATTTATTATTACCCGGGTTTTCACCGGGCTAAATTGATTGCCAACGATTCCCTGGTGAAGCGTTTTAAGGTGCACATTACTACAGATGGCTGGTTCCCGTTAACACGCAATTCATTTGAAGATAACAGACCCATTTATATTAGAAAGAAAAATTTAGTACAGGATGGCGCCTTGCATCTTACCCGTGAAGACCTGTTGGCTGCTGATGTAGATATGGAGAAAGAAGAGGTGTTGAGTTATTTCAATATCCGGGAATTTGATAATACACGAAGCGATAATTTCTCCATCGATACGCGTATTGCCTGCGATAGTTTACAAACGGTTCCCTGTCCTGGTTTTCAACTGGTGATCGTATGTGAGGAGAACATCTTTTTTGTACGCATAACGGGCAAGGGTTGCGAACGGGATATTGCCGTGAAAATGGGCGAGGTAATGGATGATGGCATTCATAAAGATTTGTCGGTTTTTGGCCGGAATGTATACCAGTGGCAACACCTGCAGGTAAAAGTGGTCAATAAAAAGGCTACGATCTACCTCGATGAACAACCCGTGTATTCCATTTCATTCAAAGATGATTTTGGAAAGGTAATGGGACTGGTCTACAATTTCAACGGCACCGGCGCCATTGATTATGTGCGATTGAAAAATGGAGAGAATAAGGAGGTGTATGCAGATGAGTTTGATCAATAAATAAGAAACGCAAAAAAATATCCAGATTGCCAACCTTAATGACCGATAGCACGTTTTTTGTGTAGAAGGCAATCAATAAATGGAACACTTACGTACAATACAACATTTTAAGGAAAGTGCATTCAATAGTTTGGGTGACGACTTTAAACGGCAGGAAGGAAATTTCAACCTGTACCGGCGAAAAAGATACGACGGCCCCCGGGAATTACCTTATGGCAGAAGTGATTATTATTCCATTAGCCTGATTGACGGGCCTATCAGTATTGACTATGCAGACCAGTCCCTGCAGGTAAATGGCAATGTACTGATGATCACCAACCCGCGGGTGCCTTTTGGCTGGCGGCTGTTGCGTGATTTACCTGATGGGTTCTCCTGTGTTTTTTCGGAACAGTTTTTAGAACCCTGTGCCTATGTACGCGACTATTTGATCTTTCAACCAGGATGCCTGCCTGTTTTTTCGCTTAGTGACAGACAAATGGTAGAAATGGTTAATTTGTTTGAACGAATGGCCAGCGAACTGCAGGATGATTTTATTTATAAATATGATGCCATCCGGAATATGGTGCAGGAGGTCTTTTTTACCGCAGTAAAGTTATTACCGGTTTCGGGTCAGCAGGCTGCGCATATGGCAAGGGCCCCCCAGGTAGTGTCCTCGTTCAATGAATTGCTGAATAAACAATTTATTGGAAGGAATTATTCCCGGGAGGCGTTGATCCGCAATCCCGCCGCCTTTGCGGAACGGCTGGCGATAAGCGTGAATTACCTGAATCGTAACCTGAAGGAGGCTACCGGTAAAACCACTTCGCAGTTGATTGCGGAACGATTCATTAGTGAAGCAAAGAGCTTATTGAAACACTCCAGCCACAGTGTAAAAGAAATTTCTTCGTTGCTGGATTTCGATGACGTGGCCCATTTTATCAATTTCTTTAAGAAGATGGAAGACATTACGCCCCGTGCCTATCGAAAAAGAGAACTGGCCTGATCTATTTCACCGCAGGTCTGCTGCCGGGCGGGCCTAAAAACACATCACCGATCTTTTCAGAAAATTGCATAAACGCACCCATGTCATTGGGTTGTTTTTGTCCATCGCTTTGTTTACCGGCAATGCCTACCGAACGGATCAATTCAGCAAAACCACTGGGTGAAGCTACCGCGAGCGCTTTGGAAAAACCAGTACTTGTGTTCACCACTGCATGCGGTGCACCAACGGGAATAAAAACATGTTCGCCTGCTTTCAGCACATGCGTCCCATTCTCCATATACACGGTAAACTCGCCTTCCTGTACATACAGCACTTCAGAATAACGATTGTGAAGATGAAGCGGTGTTTCTATGCCCGGCGGAAAGACACCTTCTATGAGGTCATAACGGCCATCAGTGCTCTTCTCATCAGCAAGGATGGTCAGAAAGCCTTCGAATAACCAGTAAGAATTGTTCATGATGTTGTGTTTACATTATGAAACAAAATTAGTTATTGGAAGGCCCCCGGAGTTGTGACAATCAATCGGAGAATTGCAAGAATCAATCCAGCCTGCCTTCCAAAGCCAGGAAGAAGGCATATTGCCAGGCTTTGTCTTTCAGGTAATCGAAACGGCCTGAAGCACCACCATGACCTACGTCCATATTGATCTTGAAAAGGATCTTGTTGTTACCGGTATGCAGTTCCCGCATTTTGGCCACCCATTTGGCTGGTTCAAAATATTGTACCTGCGAATCGTGCAGACCGGTTGTTATAAGCATATTGGGATATGCTTTCTTCTCAACATTATCGTACGGCGAATAAGATTTCATATAAAAGTATTCGGCGCTGTCCGCGGGGTTGCCCCATTCCTTATACTCACCGGTGGTGAGGGGAATGCTGGGGTCAGACATGGTAGTGATCACATCTACAAAGGGCACATCAGCCACTACACCATGCCATAGGTCGGGGCGATAATTTACAATGCCACCCATCAGCAAGCCGCCGGCGCTGCCTCCATTGGCATATAGGTGCGCTGTGGAGGTATAGTTTTCTTTGATCAGGAAGTCACCGCAATCTATAAAATCGAAAAAGGTATTCTTCTTGTTAAACAGGTGGCCCTGGTCGTACCAGGCGCGACCCATTTCCTGTCCACCCCGCACATGTGCAATGGCATACACAAAACCGCGGTCGAGCAGGCTGATGATATTGCTGTTAAAGCTGGGGGAAACACTGTAGCCGTAAGAACCGTATGCGTACAGTAATAAAGGGTTGCTGCCGTCTTTTTTCATTCCCTTTTTATATACCACGGAAATGGGCACCCTGGCGCCATCACGCGCAGTAGCCCACAGGCGCTCAGCTGTATAATCCTCCTGTTTAAAACCGCCCAGTACCTCTGTTTGTTTTTTCAATTCACGCTGTTGCGTATCCATGTTAAAATCATAGATGGAACGGGGTGTGGTCATGGAGGTATAGGAGAGGCGCAGGATGTTCGTATTATAGTCGGGGTTTACATTTTGAAAAGCAGCATAGACAGTTTCCGGGAACGTGATGTAGTAGTCTTTGTGATCGGTTTGGTTGATCACACGCAACTGGTTCAGTGCATCTTTCATTTCGCCCAGTACCAGGTGGTTTTTAAATACCACCATATCTGAGATGTATACATCATTCCGGTGCGGGATCACTTCTGTCCAGTGTTCTTTTGACGTTTTTGTCTCTGGCGTTTCCATCAGCCTGAAGTTGGGAGCATCCCAGTCGGTCAATACATAGAACTTATCGTTAAAATGCTCGATGCTGTATTGAAAGTTTTCTTTCCGGGGTTCGAAAACGGTAAATTCACCGGTAGGGTGGGCTGCATCCAACAACCGGTATTCGGTGGATACCTGGTTCATGTTGGAATAAATGCTTACATATTTCTTCGACTTGGTACGGTACACCCCAATGTAATAGCGGTTGTCTTTTTCTTCGAATACCATTACATCATGGGCCGGATCAGTACCTAATTCATGCCGCCAGATCTGGAAACCCAGCAGGGTGGTGAGGTCTTTCTTTACATAGAAAATAGTTTTGTTATCAGCCGCCCAGCAGATATCGCCTTCGATATTGGGGATCGTTTCAGGATATATAGTACCGGTTTTCAGGTTCTTTACCATCAGTCCGTAGAGCCTTCTGCTTACGGAATCAACCGTAAAAGCCAGCAGTTCATTGTTATCGCTAACAGCCGTTCCGCCGATGGCATAGTATTTAAACCCTTCCGCCAGTTGATTCTGGTCGAGCATGATCTCTTCAGGCGCCTCCAGGCTTTCCTTTTTACGGCAGTAAAGGGGGTATTGTTTGCCTTCTTCAAAACGGGAGTAGTACCAATAACCATTGTCTTTATAAGGCACCGATTCATCTTTTTCCTTGATGCGGCCCTTCATTTCAGTATACAGTTTATCCCGCAGGTTATTGGTGCCGCTCATCATCGTGTCGAGGTAAGCGTTTTCAGCTTTGAGGTAATCGATCACTTTGGGATTTTCGCGCTGGTTCAGCCAGTAATATTCATCGATGCGTTTATCGCCATGGGCAATAAATTCCTTTGGTTCTTTTTCCGCCAGGGGAGGATTTACGTCCGCCGGCCATTTATATGTATTCATAGTAGATGATTGTTTACAGGCTGCCAGTGAAGCAACCAGCAGCAATATAAAGATATTTCTCATTTGAAATATTTCAGTGAATATACTGCTTCTGGTTGCATCGGTTGCAGCCGTTTGTAAAACAATCAGCCTTAACGGCTATGTGGCATGACGATTGTCACAGGCTTAACTGGTATAAGGAGTTTTTTGAAACTTGTTTGGTTTCAGGAACACAAATGCACGGGAGGCATCGATGATGATGTTGAACCGCTTCAACACATCACCGCCAAGGATGCTCATCTTTTGACGGCCGATCGTTCCTTCAAAGAAGCCAATTGGAATGTCCTTTAAAGTAGTATTGCCAAGGGTGAAACCAGGCAGGATGGCTTTTTGCACTTTGAGTATATGGCCATAGGAGTCTTTCAGTTCTTTGGTATCGATCACTTTTAACTGTTCGCCCAGTTTATTGCTGGCTACAAATTGATCGTCGAGTAACATGCTGCCCGAATGGCCGGTGTGTATCAGAAAGTTGTTGGTAATGGTTTGGCTGCCGGTATTGCAGGTGGCCTCTACAAACAGCATATCGTTATTAAATGTAGTTTTTAGTTTAGTGTAATGTTTTGATTTAGCGGGCAGATGGTTATGCAACACAATTACTTTTTTATCGAAGTCGATCTCGATGGCTTTGTTTTTAAACAATCCGGGGCCAAATTTACCATCGGTACCGGGGCCGGAGTATTTGTCTTCCCAAATGGGCTCTTGTTCCCAGGTAAGATGGCCTATTTGTAAGGTGTTGTTTTCGCTATGGCGGGAAGTGTTGCCACCGCCACCCCAGCTTTTCACGGTGTCGGCCCCGCTGAAATGCAGACTACCCAGCTTTTTTATGCTTTCTTCAATGAGGGTTACTGAACCGGCTGCTGTATGGAACATCAGGTGGACGGTATCCTTCCCATTCAGTATAACCTGGATGCTTATGTTGTTGTAGGGGGTCAATTCAAAAGGAATGACGGTTGGTTTTTCCTGTGCGCGTACTGTTTGGTAAAACGAGATCAGGAACAGGCAGGTGTAAAGTATGGTTTTACGCATTGTACAAGGTGGCTTTCTCAAATATAAGTAACTGTTCTGGTCAATTATAGTAATTTGAGGGCGCTTAGGCGAAATACTATGTCCAAAAATATCATGATCATCAATGGTTCGCTCCGGGGTGCAGCCGGTAATTCGGGCGCTGTGGCCAAACAGGCCGCAGAGGTACTTACGACCGGGTTGCAACAACAGGCTGCCATACTAACTTTGACCGATCGTTTGCCAACGATCAGGGAAGTGTATGCGTTGCTGGCTGGTTGTGATGGCTTTCTGGTGATAACCGGGGTGTACTGGAATAACTGGAGTTCACCTTTGCAACGGTTTATTGAAGTAACTACCGCTTTTGAAAATACGCCGGCTTTTTTCGGTAAACCGGTTGCTTGTGCCGTTACCATGGATTCGGTGGGTGGTATTGAAGTCGCTGCCCGGCTGCAGGCCGTGTTTGGCGGCCTGGGTTGCTGGACCCCGCCTTGTTCAACGGTGGTATTATCGCGCACCGGACAGGAAGCGATCGATGCGTCGACTGGTGATGCCGACGACCCCAATAACGATGTATGGCGATTGGACGATCTGCAAATTGTATTGCAGAACCTGGTTACGGCGGCTGCCATGCCCCGTAATAACTGGGTGGCCTGGCCGCATACCGGGCTGGTTATTCCCGATGGCCCCTGGCCCGGCGAGGGGCCGCTGGACATGGGGACGCCGAGGTTTGTGCCTTAATCCTGTCAATCCTGAAGGATTGAGGTTTCTATATCGATTTAGTTTTTATTTTTGATCTACGTTCTACGATCTACTTCCTTTTTCTTCTACAAGAAGTAGCCTTCAACGCTATACGATTTCCTTGTTTTCGGCTATTGATTCCCATGTCTGTATGCAGTTTACTTTATGTGATATTCGGTGGATAGCCGATACTTATTCCACCAGGCCCCCACCATAATTGCACTGGAATTGCACTGAAGAGTGGGATTTCAGTGGCATTCCAGTGGCATTCCAGTGGCATTATTACCGGGGAAGTCGTATAGATGGAACAAATCTGACTAGAACCAGACAAGGGAATGTCTACTATTTGTCTAGGACTATTAATAACGTTGCTAAGCGGAAAAACGCCATTAAACCGCAAGCAGGCGCTTACCGCCGTCTACTATAAGTAAGTGAGTATGCTGAACTGACTGAACGAAATACAATTGAAAAGCGGCCTCCATCAAACAGTTAATATGGTTATATGTCATCCAGGCCAGCCAGGGCGTGAAGCCGTCGGGGTAGTCACCATCATAACCAATGCCCGCATCGAGGAAATCACATAATTCGCGGCGGACGTAGTCAATGGTAAATACTGTAAAGAATTCATGAAGAACTTCCGTTGGGTTGGCTTGTTGTTCGGTGGTTAAATGTAAAACTTGAGTTTTGGGCATATTTTCAGAGAGAAGATATAATGCCTCAACCAGCTGTAAAAGCGACTCATAGAACTCAGCAAGAATTTCCTGGCCATCATTGGAAGAATAAGGGCTTGCCGTGTTGATAACAGCCACCTGTAGCCAGTCGGGCAATAAGTCCTCAGTAAGATCTTCAATAGGAATTTCTGCAAATACTTCATTGATCACTGCTGACGGGTTGGTGGTAACTTTTTCAATAAGACGGGTGGGTTTTGAATAGCGGGGTGAGGGATTTATATTTCGTGTAAATTGTACCGGGTGAAATAAAGATTTGTTCCTGGTTTTCATAAGCAAGCAATTAATGGTTGAGGTAATGGGAAGCGGCATAAACAGCCGTTCTTTATGACCCTAAGTTAAGGAATTTTTAGATTGACTTGAAATATAAAGTCGATATTTTTTTGATTTCCCCGGAACTTACAAAGCAAATGACAAGGAACAAGGACGAAAAATTATTAAAGGCTTTTGGTGAAAATTTAAAGAAGCTACGGGAAGCAAAAGGGCTTACAACAAGGGAGTTTGCGGATATCGCTGATATTGCTTACAGCCAGGTCTGGACGCTTGAGAGCGGTCGGGGTGATCCTTCTCTTTCTACTTTAATGGCTATTGCGCGTACGTTAGAAGTTAGTTTGAGCGACCTGGTTCCAGAATAATTTTTTAATTCGAAATTGCGCTGAACTGTGTGATATACCTTATTTTGGTAAAAGCCCACAATTTTCTTACTTGAGTGAAGTCATGGCAAGCATTAAAAATAATGGACAATCGGCAAATGGACAGAAGCCAAATCTCCCAAAACGTTTATTTTGGGATTGGAATTATGATAAAATTGACTGGGATAAGCATTATCTGGCCGTCATTGACCGTGTGATAGAGCGTGGCAATAGAGAAGAGTGGAACGAAGTGGTACATTTTTATGGTTCAAATCATGTAAACGATGTATTAAAGAAAGAAATTAAGTATTTGCCAGATTATGTTATCGGCGACGTGTGTATCTATTTCAAAATCAAAAAGGAAGATTTAGCATGTTACGCACGGAAACAGTCGATGCCCGGACGTTGGATTTGATCAAAAAATTCATGTCTGGAAATAATTTCAAAGAACTTAACCTGGTAGGCGGGCGGTACAAGCCTTGCATTAAAAATTGGCCATCAAATCTCTATAGATACTGATCTTTTCTCATCTTCCTCCTTCAATTTTGCCATCGAAAATATACCGACTTGGAGAGTATGATACCGATTATCGTATTTATTATGTTGGCCATAAGTCAGATACTGTTAAGATAGGCAGAAGATATTGGGAAGGGTATACCAGGTGCGTAGACGATTTTGAATATTTAATGAACAGAAGGTATACTGGCGAGAATTTGACCATTTTTGTTGATACGTCGGTTAAAGTAAATGCTCCTGTTGAATATTTGAGCAGAAATGGTGAAATGATACATGATTCAACGATCAATTATCATTCATTTCTATTTACCATTGAAAATATTTCCAATACGACAATCTTTCTTGGACGGACATTTTCTGTTTATTTCATTCATCGGGAAGCAAAAAATAAAAAAGGAGAATGGGTGAAAATTGACAAAAATCTAAGTGAAATTGGACTTTGTTTAACAGGGGCTGCAACTATCAACTTAAAACCAGGTCAAATTGTAATTTCAAAAATTAGAAGGTGTTGTGGGAACTTTCTTACAGATTTTAGACTGGTTTTTGGATATGATGACAATGTAGTTTATTCAAATGTTTTTAAAGATTCTATTGATGCAAGAGTATTTGATAGTAACAAATAAGGGCACCCCCAAACTGGATGCCCTCTTATTTGACCCGGTCGGTCTGTAAACCCGCACACTAAGCCGACTATTTTTTACCGATCGAAAACACGCGCGACAAATTAAACCCAAACCGCACTTCGCCTTTGCCCCAGTCGCTGGTAGTATTAGTGATAAATGCTTTTTCGTTCATGCCGGTTGCATTGGAAAAATGAAGCTGAAAAACGTGCCCGCCAGTCTCGATATCAAAACCGACAGACAAGGGATCTTTGTAGATGTGTTTATCCAGCCCTTTCGCGACGTAATGGTAATCGGCCACAAAGGCAATCCGTTTGGATAATTTGAATCTTGCACCTACACCGATCGCATATACGTCGTTTTCATCAGTCGCCAACGAGACCAGGTTGCGGTGGATAAAAATAGGCGACACCTGCAGACTGAACCGTTCACTGAATTTTCTTCCAATGATCACTTCATTATAAAACGCCATCCGGTGATTGAAGTTGTATTTATGACTGGTATCGCTCCAGGGCATGGTACCTACTGTTATTCCCGTTACCAGTACAATGGAAAAAGGGAATGAACCGGGGCCTGTCGATTGCCAAACAGGTCTGTATTTTAGAAAGCCATCCAATTCCTTACCAGCAGTACTGCGGCCAACCCCAACGGTTAAATTGTTCGATAGACCATAATCAAAACCCAGGCGCATATTCGCTTCATCAAGACCAAAGAGGTTACTGGCGCCTGAATTCAATTCGCCAAAACGGTGCAGGATGCGTACATCGAGCACCCCTTTGCCTATAAATTCCATGGAATGGCCATTGATAACCCGGCTCGACTTAAAAGCATTGCGCACAAATTCCTTCTTATTTTCTTCTTTGGTGTCAATCTCTGAAAGCAACTCCTGTGCCTGTAATCCGCCTGATATAGCTACGAACAAAATACCTGTTAATAATTTTCTCATGAAACTCTTTTTATTTAGCAAGCGGATTATAGTTGCAGTTCACTTTTATGGTCACTGATTTTGATACTTTGTCTTTTACCAGGGAAGGAATGGCGATATTATAATCAGCCAGTAATACGGTAAAGCCGGCATTGGAGGCAACCGCATCGCCATTCACTTTCAGGGTGCCGGTTGTTTCAACGTCTTTTTTTACCCCGTGCATATCGAGCTGCCCTTTAACGGTCACGGGATAGGTGCCATTCTGCTGGAAATTTACTTTGTCGATGTCCACGATCTTTCCCTTGAAGATGGCCTTGGGAAACTTATCGCTCTCCATATAGTTTTCGTTAAAATGCTCCTGCATCAAAGCCTTTTTAAATTCAAAACCTTTAATGAGTACGGCAAATTCCATTTGACCGGTTGCTGCATCGAACACACTGACGGCAGCGCCATTGTTGGCATCGATGTCTTCTACGGAGGTGCCGGCGTTAAAGGTGATCTGTCCCGATTTGGTGTAGTATTTTTTTTGTGAAAAGGCCAAAGCGGTAACAAGCAGGCACACGGCCAGCATAATAGAATGTTTCATGTGATATGATTTAAATCTTGTTTTAATTATTAGGCATGCCGGAATCGAACCAGCATTGTAATACAGCTATTTCATTGGAAGAAAGTGGCGATGAAGGGGGCATTGTTTTTTCTATAAGGGCCCTTTGTTTAATGCGGTCTGCTTTTGCTTTTATCTGGTCATAAGTTTCCAGTACAGCTCCGCCTTTGGCGGCTGCGACGCCATGACAGCGGGAGGTGCTGCATTTGGTAGTCATGATCGACTGTACTTTGGCAAAAGTAGCATTCAATGTATCGCAGGCATTTTTTGGGGGTGGGTTCAACAGCTCTTCTTTATCGTAGGTACAACTGGTGCCGAGCAGGATGAATAGTGCAAGGATGGAGGAGTGCCTGTTTTTAACAGGTAACGCGCTTAGAGAAAGCACCTTTCGGATATTGGTTTTCACTGTTCGTTTTCTTTTGGGTGATTAATTGATAGTTGATCAAGTCAATTCTAGCATTCAATTACTGTGCTTGAATACCCTTTGGTTTAGTAGAAAATACCCATTGGTAAAAAATGGTACCCGAGTGGTCAATTATTAATGCTGGTTGATCTGCTCCGGTACACCAGTTGTTTAAGGCATCGAGAATCCACCCAGCAGCCAGTTGTAAAATGGGTCTGTACGGCCAAAACTGGTGATGGTGTTATAATTGGTGTCGGGCCGCAATACCACCTGCAGCCTCGATTTGCTGGCGGGGATCATTTTTACGATAGCCGAAATGTGAATGATGAACTGGCGATTGATGCGGAAGAAAAGCGCAGGATCTAACAATTGTTCCAATCGTTCCAGTGTAAACCCGGTGCGGTATTTGTTCCCGGCAACAGTAATGAGGTACACTATTTTTTGTTCTGAAAAGAAATAGGCTACTTCTTCGGCTTTAACCAGTTTTACCTGTTTTCCTACAGTGACCAGAAAACGGTGCTGGAACTTTTCGTCAACAGCAGGCGCTGTTTCCGGTGAAGCGAAGTACCGGTACCGGGAAACCGCTTTGGCTACTTCTTTTTTATCCAATGGCTTTAATAAATAATATATCCCGTTTTGCCGGAACGCTTCAAGGGCAAACCGGTCGTTGGCATTCATATAAACCACCGGTGGGTTATTGCTGATTGATTTAAACAGGTCAAAGCTAACACCATCAGAGAAGCTGATTGCAGAAAATACCAGATCAGGTGCGGAGTTTTTCCGAAACCAGTTCCTGGCAGTGCGGATATCACCGCAATGACTGGTTATGGCTTCACCCATGATACCTTGTAAAATGTGCTCCAGTTCTTTTAAAATTGCCTGTTCAGGTTCAACGATCAATATGCGCATGTTCTATAGGATATATCAGTTTTCGTTATGGACATAATTATACGCAACTCCCGGGGAGCTGGTTGTCTTGGCAAGCGTGGGGTAAATTAATAATAAGGGCCGCAGGGCGGTTGTAGGGAGCTGTTGTGCAGGGGGGATGATAGCTGCAAGTTAACAAAAAATGCGCATACTATAGAGGTGTCCCGGGAAAGGACCTTATGGTTTCAATGTGGCGATATGTTTCATTACGCCGTCTACTATCCGGTCGCAGTAAATCAGGTTAAATTCATAAATGTCTTCGGTAGAATAGGTCTTTTCAATGGCTTTGCGTAGCATGGCTTTGGCCCGGTTCAGCCGTACCTTAACATTGGCAGGGGTGGTGTTCATCGCTTCTGCGGTTTCAGCAACGCTTAAACCTGCCAGTTCGCGCAAAGCAAATGTTGTTCTGTACTCCTGGGGGAGTTGTTGCAGACAGGCTTCCACTACTTTATTGAATTCCTTGTTAAGGACTGCATCGTCGGTGTTGCTGTGATTGGTTGGTAAAAACATAAACGATGAATTTTCGGGTAAAAGATCGGCTGTTTGTTCTTTGCTATAATTGAATTTGTGCGTTTTCCGGTAGCACTGGTGAAGCATAATGGTAATCAGCCAGGTCTTGAAGGAAGAGCGTTCAGCAAATTGTTTAAGGTTCACATAACTATTGATAAATGTTTCCTGCATCAGGTCTTCCGTATCCTGGTGATTAAAGCCATAACTTCTTCCCACTTTATATAAATAAGGATTGTACCGGCGGATAATAATTTCAAACAGGGCTGTATTACCTGTCAACACCTGCCGAATGACTTCGGCATCGGAGTATTGCTGAACGCTCTTATTCGACATCAGAAATGCCATATTACAAATTTACCAATTAGTAGTGATTGAATACTTAACCCCTGGAGAATTGTACGCCGCTTCCTGCTTCCTGTGCTTTGGGTCTTCCTTCTGTACGGGCCAGTGTGGCCAGTGAATAAGCGCCTATGGCCATTACCAGGTCGCGCACGGCTACGTCGAGATAACCTTTGCCGGTAAGCAGGGTTAATGCGATCGCTGCGAGCCAGGCCATTACAATGTAAGCGCCAATGGCAGGCCGGGCAAGAACGATGAGTCCGGCAATAATCTCAATTACGCCAACGATCATCATAAATGTATGTGCACTAAAAGGGAGCATTTGCGCCAGGGAAGGGTTCAGGTATTTATCCCAGTCTGTAAGCAGATTGGTGAATTTATCCAATCCGGCTACAATGGGTACCAGCCCATAGGTTAATTTCAATAGTGTATAAACACGGTGTACTTTCTGTGAGGTTAATGCTGCTGTTTCCATAAAAATTGCTTTTGATGATTTTAATAATAAGGCTCATCAAAAGAATAGAGCAGGTGAAGGCCTGAAAGGTTACAAAACGTAAAAATTAAAGGTATCTTAATGCAGAACCCATTAACATACAATGTCTGGTGCAATAATTTTGCCGCCGCCTGCCATCTACACTTAAATTACTATCAATGAAGTTTTTGGGTTTTGTATTCATCCTTGTTGCTTTTCAGTATGCTGCTGCACAAACAGACCAGGTGAATGTTTTTCTGGGGTCATCTGGTGACCGGGGTCAAATGTCGCCAGCTGCGTCTTATCCTTTCAGCTTTATGAGCATTGGCCCGCAAACCTATCCCGATCTGCATATGGGCTATGAGCACCGGGCAAAAACATTTCTCGGGTTTACCCACAATCGGTTTGAAGGAGTAGGTTGTAAGGGGAGTGGTGGCAATATCCTCATTAAACCATTGGTTGGGGATGGGGTGCTGACAAAAGCGACAGAAACGGCAGGCCCCGGTTCCTACGAAGTTGCTTTTACCAATGGCATTCATACCCGCATAGCAGTATATAAGAACAATGGGGTAGAGGAATATACTTTTCCGGTGCAGGGACAGCCCGGTTTTTACATAGATCTCACTCATACCCTGTCGAACCGTTTTATGGGGGAAGAACATACCCTCACCGATACTACCATTTCCGGCTGGATAGAATCGACTACCACCTGCAATGTGGGTGTTTACCGTGTGTACTATGTTATTCATTTTAATACAAAGGTTTCTTTCAAGGATTCGGCCCAGCATAAATTGCTGGTTCAAACAAACAGTAAAAAACTTAGATTGAATGTTGCTTTTTCCTCGATAGATGTACAACATGCAGTAAGTGATTTGGCAAATGCGGGTTTTGAACAGGTGAAGGCGCAAAGTGTCAAAGGCTGGAAGGATTTATTGGGTGTGGTCACTGTAAAAGGAGACCCTGAACGGACAAAACTGTTTTACTCCCTGTTGTACCGTACCATCCAATCGCCTTATGTGATCTCTGCAAAAGACAGCAGTTACCGCGCCATCGATGGCAGCCTGCAGCGCAATGATCGCAACGTATACAATGGCTGGTCTATTTGGGATAATTATCGTACACAATTGCCTTTATTGTCAGTATTATACCCACAGCAGTACCGCGATATGGTTTTTTCTATTGCGAACCTGTACCCATACGGTAAGAAGAATTATGCAACCTGGCATGAGCCTTCCAATACCGTTCGTACCGAACATGCCGTTGTGATATTGCTGGATGCTTATCGCAAAGGATATCCTATCGATCTCAATAAAATAGCGGACTCTCTTATTGCGGAAGGCAACCGCCTCGATTTTGGTTCGCCAGATAAAGCCCTGGAATCAAGTTACGACTGCTGGGCGCTTTCGCAATTGCTGGCATTGGCCGGCCGTAAAGAAGAGAGTGAACGCTTTTTTACAAAAGCAGCAGAATATAAAACCGCCTGGGAAAAAGACTTTAAAGACCTCGACCGGCGGGATATAGACCGGGTGGGAGCGCGTAATTTATACCAGGGTACCATTTGGCAATATCGCTGGTTTGTGCCTTTTGATGTAAAAGGGCTGGTATCGCTTACCGGTGGAGAAAAAAATTATCTGCAACAACTCGACTATTTCTTCGATAACGACCTGTACAACCATGCCAACGAACCGGATATCCAGGCGCCATTAATGTATAATGTTACCAGCAAGCCCTGGAAGTCACAGGCACTGGTACACAAATATGCGATAGATACAGTGGTGCAATATTACTTCAATGACAACAGCCGTGGTATAGATCCTTTTGTGGACCGGGTATATCGTAACCAGCCCGATGGGTACATTCGTACCATGGACGATGACGCCGGTGCTATGTCTGCTTGGTTTGTATTTGCCGGCTGTGGATTTTTCCCCGCTTGTGTTGGCTGGCCGGTGTATTACCTGCATGTGCCATTGTTCAAAGAAGTGACCCTGCATCAACCCGGTGGTAAACATTTCACCATAAAAGTAGAACAGTTTTCACCCACTGCCCGCTATGTACAAAAAGCCACGCTCAATGGAAAAGCGCTTAATCGCAACTGGTTTACCCATGAGGAGCTGATGCATGGCGGGGAACTGGTGATCACGGCGTCGGAAACACCCAATGAGAAATGGGGAACAGAAAAGCCCTGGGTGCCTTCATTGGAACAAACAACCGCTTATTAAGATTAAAATTTAAAGAAAAAGAAAACAACAGCGGCCCATTCTCTTTTAACATCATTGGCATAACCAATGGTGGAATGACTGCTGTTTTCAACAGTGCCATTTTCTTTTACATACCCGATGGTTGAATGGCTGCTGTTCTCCACCGTTCCGTTGTTCTTTATGTAGCCAACGGTTGAATGGCTGGCGTTTTCAACAGTGCCATTGTCTTTTAAATAGCCGATGGTGCTGTGGCTGCTGTTTTCAATAGTGCCGTTTTCTTTGATATAACCTACCGTTGAATGAGAGCTGTTTTCAATAGTGCCATTGCTTTTGATATAGCCTTTGGTTGAATGACTGCTGGCTTCGATCGTTTGTGCATGTGAGCAAAAGGCGAACCCTAAAGGAGCTAACAGGAGTATTAAATGCTTCATGCGTTTAAAAATAATAGCAGGGACCCAGGATTCAAAGTGGGTCCCTGAATTTTAACAAAATGCACATCGGAAGCAGGTACTTAAGTATTCCTTAATAACTGAATTGGCGTGCAACTCATTTTCTTTTAGCGTGTTAGATATGGTATGCTGATTTTTGGTGCCGAGGTGTCATAACTTAGTTTATATGCTTTAAAACTCTGCGATCAACGAAAGCCACCTGGCGGCAGGAGCGCCCCACACCTCTTTATACGTAGCCGTGTTGAACTGCGGCCAGTAAGGTTTGTCTTCATTAAACCTCGATTGCATGCCTACCGGAATGCCGCCCACTGTTTCGCCTGGCAAGGCGGTATAAAGTTGCGGATAGTTACTTCCTTCACCCCAGATCAATGACTGGCCAAAAGGATTTTTTCCAACAATCCAGAACAGTTGCTGCTCGGCAATATTTATAAGTTCTTTGTCCTTCAAAAACTTGCCGCAAAGGGCAGCCGCTTTGCCGGTTGACAATTGAACTGCCGCATTGCCTCTAAAGGAAAACCAAACCGGGAACACTTTCAGGTAATGTTCATTGTCCAGTTTAAACCCGTTTTCCAACTGTTCTTTATAATCATTGGCGGCGCCACTGAAAATGCCCACCTGTACTTTGTAAAAATTGACGGAGTCTTTTACTTCGTTGATGTTATACACACCACTTGGCGCCAGTCCATAGGGCTGTACGTATTGCGTAATTGTTTTTAGATAGTTCCCAAATAACTTTATCGATGCTGCCCATTTGGCATAATCGGCATGATTGGGTTGGGTTTCACAAAGCGTGGTGAGGGCCTGCATATACACCTGGTCGCGCGACTGGTGTGTGTAATGCACAATGGATTTCCTGTCCAGATCGCGATAAAAGAAACCGCTGGTTTTGTTTTTATCTCCTAACGGTTCTGTGCGCTGGCATTGCAACGTGTATTGAATGGATTTAGCTGCTTCTGTTGCATAATACTTATTGCCTGTTAGCTTGTACAGCAAACTGGCGGCTAAAGATATGTTGGCCGAATACTGGCTGTTGGAAGCCATAGCTGCGTGATCACCACCGCCACCGATACTGCTCAGGTCATTAAACCCGAGGCTGTCGAAACGTTTTTTTGCCAATGCAAAATCTTCTATGGCTACCTTGCGCAGATTTTCTTTGAGCATATTGTCGTTTTCCAGCATCATGGCTGCATAGGCTTCTATGCCGGCAAAGACAAAATTCTCGAAGGCTCGGTTATGAACATGTACCTGACGGCGTTTGGTTGAATCATCACCGGTGCCAATAAAACCATCTGTCCATAAATTGGTGCCCCAGGTTTGAGCGCGGTATCCATTGCCCAAGCGACCTTTCAGGATACAATCGATACCCCATTCCGCTTCTTCCTGCAGTCGAAGGAACAGGTCCTTGTTATTTTTTTCTTTGGCCCTGTTGGCCATTTCGAGCAATGAGTATACTATTTCTCCCGATTGCAATACCTGCTGCGACATATCCGCTGCATCGTGCCAGCCGCCATTAAAAGGAAAGATCTTTCCATCTACCACCGCATGCAGGTCACTGTGGCAAACGCCGTGTTTGCCGGGCACTGCATACCCGCAGCGTTCACAAAAAATAAAGTTCAACACCCGCCAGGCAGAATTGTCCCAAATGTTACGGTTTATATAAAAAGGTTTGCTGGTAACCTGGCCAATGCGAATAGCGTATTGGCCTTCTTTTCTGAAATCGCTGAAGTCGATTGTTTCAAAGTCACCGATAGTTGTTTTAGTGGCGTTGATCTTTCCTTCATACACCACAGCATTCGTTACTTCATTGATCAGATGAAATTGACCGTTATGGCCATTCACCCGTACGATGGCTGTTTTCTTACTTTCCACGCCATAACCGGTAGTGGAGTAGATGATGCGGTTTTCGGCGGGTGTCCACCCGGTCACTACTTCGGGGTGTTCAATGGTTTGAACCGATACATTATCGATATCGAATTTCAGCGAATCGCCCATGGTGCGTTCTTTCCCAAAAACTTCAATGGCAAAAGAGAGCTTTGTTATTTTATCCCGGGCCAGTTCGCTCATCTCTACAAAACATTCATTCCATTGTCCGTTGATCAGGTTTATTTCATGATAGCCTTCGCGTTCATACTTATCCGGTACTTTTACTTTGCCATCGTTTTCTACATACAAATTAAGGTAAATACTGCGGGCGCCCTCGCAATGGGGATAGATGTAAAAGTGAATGCGGTTGTATTTCTCCCAATTAACACCGCCTACCTCATAACTGGCGAGGGAAGTTCCAAAACCCAATCCCCAACCGAGGAATTGCGGGTAGGTGGTGGGCGCTACCAGGCGCAGACTGTGTTTTCCTGCAATACTTCTTTCCGTGGTGAGTGACATCCCGCCAATCCCTTTGTGCGACCATTTGTTGAGGTCTTCCATATCGCAAATCAGGTCGTTGGTCACTACTTTTTTGGTTAGACCGAAGGTTTCAAAAGATTTGCTGTGATCAAGTGGGAGGGGATGATGGATGTACCCGGTGTTGCGGATGTCATCTTTTAATTTTTCATCAATTTGCGCGAGTAATACACTGCCATGGCAAAGAAGCAACAAGGCCGATGCTACTAATTTTTTCATATGCTTTGAGGTTGTTATGGACGTTGGCAAACACTTGAAGATAGGAAACAAAAAGGTTCGTACAAACAACCAGTCAAAGCCTTTTTAGAAGTCAGTTGCCCTGATCTTATAAACACACTTGGTGCCGTCGGTGATAATATGCTGCACCCTGGTTACTTCATAGCCGTTGCCCAGTAATTGTTTGAAGTTTCGCAGTTCGGCCCGGCAGAAGCCCTGGCATTCAGTTGCAGCAGCGCAGATGGGACAATGGTTTTCGGTCAGGTACCAGTCCCCATCGCTTTCTTTCCATTCAGCCATATAGCCTTCTTCAGTTCGGAGCGCGGTCAGTCGTTCTAACTTCTGCTGAATGTTCTTACAGGTTGCCAGTTCATTTTCATAACGGCTATAAGTTTGTTTTTCGCGGTCACCGATCAACAGGTCCAATGCATTTTCGCCCAACAGATTTTTTACCGAGCGAAGCAGGTCTACCGTTAGTTGGGCATGGGAATCGGGGAAGCGGGCCAGGGCTTTATCTGTTAAAAAATAATAAGTAGTGGGCCTGCCCACGCCATCGCTTTTATTCAGCGTGTTGATCAAACCATCTTCGCTTAACTTAACCAAATGCTGGCGAACTCCTTCTTTGGTGATACCCAGATCGGAAGCAATAAGGGCCAGGGTAGCCTCGCCTTTCATTTTAATACACAAGAGGATGCGATCAGCACTTTTTTGTTTCATTATACAATCTATAGCTTGATTTATTCGCTGCCAAAGATAGGTACAATTTATAAAATATACCAAGGTATCCCTGCGTATGGTATAATGGCGATTTAAAATAAAACAAGATAATCCTTGTTTTATTAATCAGCTTTCCCAATCTTTGTGGTGTTATTTCAAACACTTTAATACTTTTTGTTCGATGACATACACATTGCCGTCGTTACCATATGCTTATGAAGCATTGGAACCACATTTTGATGCCCAGACCATGACCATCCACCACCAGCGTCACCACCAGGCTTATATCGATAATTTGAACAAGGCTATCGCCGGCACACCTGCTGAAACAAAGGGATTAGAGGAGCTATTGAAGGAGGTCAGTAAGTACAGTCCGGCAGTAAGGAACAACGCCGGAGGCCATTATAATCACAGCCTGTTTTGGAATATCCTTTCCCCTGCACCCCAAACTACACCTGGTGGTCAATTGGCTTTCAATATAGACATGGTATTTGGCAGCCTCGATAATTTAAAAGCGGAGATCAAAAAAGCCGGGCTGGCTCAATTTGGTTCAGGCTGGGCCTGGTTATTTGTAAAATTCAATGGCACCATTGGGGTAACGGCTACCGCTAACCAGGATAATCCTTTAATGGATACCAACCTTACTAACCGGGGCATTCCCATCCTTGGCGTAGACGTTTGGGAACACGCGTACTATCTCAAATACCAGAATAAACGCGCTGATTATTTAGATGCCTTCTGGTCTGTGCTGGACTGGAGTGCCGTGGAGAAAAATTATAATGAAGTAATCGCCAAATTGAAATAGCCATGAAAGTGCTGATCTTTAACGGCGCATTGGACAGAAGAGAAAACTCGACTTCTGAGCGCCTAAGTAATTATCTGCTGGATCTGTTGCTTGACCTGAATGCCGACACCCATGTGTTCAAAATGGTAGATTCCGCCATTCCGTTGTTTGATAATACCCTTTCCAAAACGCCCATGGCGGTAGAACGGATGAACCTGCTTTTCCGCGAAGCAGATGTACATATTTGGTTAACGCCGCTGTATCATGGATGCATGACCGGCGTTATGAAGAATTGCCTGGACTGGCTGGAATGCAGCGCCAAATTACCGGAACCTTATTTAACCGGGAAAATGATTGGGATGGTATGCTGGGCAGACGGAGTTCAGGCCATGCAAGGGATCAATGCCATGGAAGCAGTTGCCAAATCATTACGAGCCTGGACCTTACCTTATAGCGTACCTGCAAAAAGAGATGAATTGTTCGATGAGCGTGGAAACGTTAGTGAGGCGTATCAACACCGGTTCGGTTTATTATTACGCCTGTTGACGCATGGGCCTAAAGTGGTAGTGCCGGAGCCAAGGTAAACGACATATAAGTATAGTTACAATTTAAGGCCTCCCGATGGACCGGGGGGCCTTGATATTTATGGAATCTTAGATCCACTGCATCTCACCCGATTAACCATTGCGCCTTTGTTATTATGCGGCAAAATCATATGCCAAACTACGGGAATTTGACAAAAGCAATGAGCTGCTAAAAACCTGTCTGGGGCTGGCTATATCAAATACGGCTGAATATTATTTTCATGCACTTGGCGACAACTATGAGGAACTGAAACAATATAAAAAGGCATTTGCCCAGTACGACACGGCTTTCTATTTATTTAAAAATCCATTGATGTTGTACGATTGCGGGCGTATACAGGATCAGTATTTAAAAAACGAGCCTGCAGCCAAAAAATATTACAGCAAATACATTTTGTTGGCAAAGCCCGAATCAATAAATGAGAAAAAGGCTTATAATTACATCAGGAAGAAATATCTTAAAGAAAATTAATTGCTTGCCATGGGAAACTACTTTAAAACAGCCTTCCGCAGCCTTAAAAGAAATAAGGGCTTTACTTTCCTGAATCTGGCCGGATTGACCATCGGTGTCGCCGTATGCCTGTTGATAATTTTTTATGTTGTCGATGAAACCAGTTACGACCGGTACAACAGTAACGGTAACCGCATCTACCGGGTAAACACCGATACAAAAATAAATACCAGTATTACTTCCAGCGCCATTGCCGCTCCCCGGGTAGCTGCCGCATTGCGGCTGAATTTTCCCGAAGTAGAAAACACCGTAAGGCTGTTGGCTGATGAAGAGGTACGGTTTAAAAAGGGGGATGAACTGGTGATGGAAAAAAATGCGCTGTTCTGTGACCCTTCCATCTTTGATATTTTCACCCTTCCGCTATTGGAGGGTGATCCCAATACGGCGCTTACAGAACCCAATACCATTGTGCTCACCGAGCGGATGGCGGAAAAATATTTCGGAACAACGCATGTTCTTGGCAAAGTGCTGGTGCGGGTAGGCGACCGCAATTCCAACACCAGTTTAAAGATAACTGGTGTTATTAAGAACCTGCCTGCCCAATCCCATTTCGAGGGTGATTTTTTTGAGTCGATGGTTGGGCTTCCTATTGCGGGTAATGAAAACTTCGCCGCCTTTTTCCCTTTTCATACCTATGTGTTGTTGAAGCCACAGGCTGATTACAAAAAGCTGGAAGGCAAATTCCCTGCCTTCCTGAAAAAGTACCTTGATTTCATAGAGGCAATGGAAAAACAAGGCGACTATATAAAATTAAATCTCACCCCGCTGTATGATATTCATTTGCAATCGAACCGGGCCAACGAACTGGGGGTGAATGGAAATATTCAGTACATCTATATTTATTCGGGTGTGGCCCTGTTCATCCTGTTGCTGGCCTGTATCAATTTCATGAACCTTTCTACTGCACATTCAGCTTCCCGGGCAAAGGAAGTGGGCATTAGAAAAGTATTGGGTTCACCCCGCATAGGCCTTATGCTGCAATTTATTTCAGAATCACTGCTGCTCAGTTGTTTTTCCATGTTGGCAGCGATCGTACTGGCCTGGGCATTGCTGCCCCTGTTCAATAACATAGCAGGTAAAAATCTGACCCTTACCGGCAGCACATTGGGCTGGCTGTTGCCCGCTATTATTGGCATCACTGTAGTAGTTGGTTTACTGGCAGGGGCGTACCCGGCTTTTTTTCTTTCCGCGTTCAACCCCATTAAAGTGTTTAAAGGCCAAACAGCCGCCGGTTTCAAAGGAAACAGGCTTCGGAACTGGCTGGTTGTATTCCAGTTCTCCATTTCCATTTTCCTTATCATTGGAACGCTTATCGTATATAATCAGCTGCGTTATATGCAGCAGAGGCCCCTTGGTTTCAACCGCAAACAGGTGTTGCTGGTAAAGCATATAAATACATTGAACAACCAGGGAGTAACCTTCAAACAGGAGGTCCTGGGTGTGCCCGGTGTAGCAAGCGCTTCTTTAAGTTCGTTTGTGCCTACCGGCCACAGAAGATGGACAAATTACGTGTCTGCCAATAACAATACGCATCAAACAGAATTCTGGCCGGTTGATGAAGATTACCTGCGTACGATGAGTATGAGTCTCGATAAAGGAAGAGATTTCAATCCGGCACTGTCATCCGATTCATCGGCCATGATCATCAATGAAACGGCTGCCAGCGTTATGGGCTTTTCAGGCGATGCATTGGATAAAACGATTGTTTTCGGCAACAACCAAAAGCAATACCATATTATCGGTGTGGTGAAAGATTTTAATTTCAATTCGCTTCGGGATAATGTTGCTGCTGTTGTGTTGACCATGACCACCGCCTTCGAGCGAAAAAAACAGGGCGACCGGCCCGATGTGCTGGCCATTAAAGTGAATAACGACAATTTGCCGGCACTGCTCAGCCAGATAGAGAACAAATGGAAGCGCTTTTCGGGCAACCAGGAATTTGACTATTCCTTTATGGACGAAGATTTTGATAACCTGTACCGGACTGAACAACGTACCGGAAAAATAGCGGTGTGGTTTACCTCGCTTGCCATCCTGATCGCCTGTTTGGGCCTGTTTGGTTTGGCGGCTTATACTGCTGAACAACGTACCCGGGAAATAGGCATTCGCAAAGTTTTAGGGGCCAATGTGCCTGATCTTGTCGCTATGCTTGCCATAAATTTCCTGAAGCTGGTAGGCATCGCATTCCTGGTGGCGGCACCGTTAGCCTGGTTGTTTATGAATAAATGGTTACAGGGTTTCGCTTACCGCGAAAGCATTTCTGCATGGATATTTATAGCTGCCGGGGTGGGGGCTTTTTTGATTGCCGGGTTAACTATCAGCAGTCAATTCATCAAAGCTGCTATAGCTAACCCGGTACAAAGTTTGAAAGTTGAATAGTAGTTGTTACAAATTGAACGTTGCCCGGAAAATGGCCATTCTGCCTCTTAATTGAAAATTGCTTACGGTGAACTGATTAGCGTTCAGATTAAGCGTTTCATATTTTTTTACATTGGCCAGATTCGTAACATCCAGTTCCAGGTCCATTCGCCATTTAGTTAGTTTGTAACGAGCATTGGCATCCGTAAACAGGTAACTGATATCGGCCACCCGGGCCTGCGTACTATAAAGATGCCTGCCGGTTACAGTAAGGAAAAGATTCTTAACAGGAGAATAACCCATGGTTACCCGCTGGTCGAACTGCCTGATGGTATTGGTGTTTGCTTCCGCTTTATTCCGCTGGCGGCTGAAAGTCCATAAGCCGTTGCCGGTGTAATTGAAATTGATAATGCCAAACCGGCTATCTAACCCGGCAGTGAACATAATTGCGTCGTTGTTAAAGGGCAGCAGTTCATTGTTGATAAACCGGTTGCTGTAATTCCTGGTAAGCGTGGTTTTTAAAGAAGCAGTCGTTCTTAGCGCAAGCAGGTATTTGCTTAGACTGGCATTGGCGCTCCAGGTGCTTTGGTCATTCTCATAAGGCAGTAATACCGTGCGTTGCACATTGTTGGTATACAAGCTGGATAGAATAGCGTTTGCTTTCGACCGGTTGTAACTAATACCTGCGCTCGCAAATAACATGATCAAACTCCGTTGAAACTTATAGTTAATACCTGTTGCCGAAGATGACAGTTCCTGCAGATCGGCATCGTTGGCTGTCAGCGACAGGTAATTGGTCATAATGGCGCCGCGGTATACGCCGGCAATATTTCCCATGTTATTGGTATAACTGTATCGCAGGCTAAGCTCATCTTCATCGTTCAGTTTGAATTGAAACTGAGCAGACGGGTTAAAAAAGAAACGATTGATCTTTTTGTTCAGTGCATACGCATCCTGGTAATAATGAATGGTTTGCCACGACAGGGGCAGGGCTGCAGTCGCGTTCCATTTCGCTCTGATCATGGTCAGGCTGGGTGTTACGTAAAACTTATCCCGTTGCCAGTGCAGGTAGTTGCCTGCATCGCCCTGATAAGGTGTTTTGGCATTGTTGTTCTGGGTAAGGCTCAGTGTTGAAAGCAGGGTTTGCCGTTCGTTGGTAATTCCAGCTTCAAAAGATTTTTTGAGCGCGCCTTTTCCTACAGTGTAGGAGATAGCGGCATTACTGAAAAGACCAGGCGTTTTAGCCTGCTGGTCAACAGCTGCATAAGGAAGGTGTTCATTCAGAATATCGCTGTTTAAACCAGTGTCGATGTACAACATTTGCGGATTGTTGTAATAGTTCAGGAACCACTTCATTTGAATATAGCTATTGTCCTTCGTCTCCGGCATCCAGTTTATAAGATTTGAAAGATCGTAATTCCGGTCGTGCAGGTGTTGGCCAAAAGCAGCTCCATTAAAATTGAGGTAGCTATTGTTGTTATTGCCACTGGCTTTAAAACGAAGGTTATTGGTAAAATAGTTGTGTGTTTTGTTAACCGTGGTAGTAAAGGAACCGTTTACCAGGAAAGGATTGTTCACCAGGTTTTGCTGTTCATTGTAGCGAATGGTATCATTATTCAGGTAGTTGTTCTGCTGGCTGTTATAAGTAAGGGTATTGCGATCAAAAAAAGCCTGGATGTTTGTCCTAAGCTGCCAGTCCTTTTTTGTATTGACGAGGTTGTTTAAGTTTACTGCCTGCGACCGGTTGAAATAATATTGCTTACGGGGCAGGTTAGGGACGGGGCCGCCTACCGACAGCAATGACGGCGGTCTTGAATTACCCGGGTCACCTGCACTGCCGCCAGACCGGATAAACTCATCGGTGTAATCGATGCCGCTGTTGTTTGCTTTCACCGAATTGAGCATCTTGATCTTTTTATTAAAGAGCATGGTGTTCAGGGCTGCATCATATTGTTCCGGAAGCCCGGCGCCCAGCATCGCCTGGCCGGAGAGTTTTACGCTGTTTTCATCTTTCAACACCAGGTTGATAGCCACCGCATCAGAGGGTATCTTATTCTGAAGGATCTTTATGGGTTGATCGTGTTGGATGACCTCCACGCTTTTGATCATGTCTTTACTGATAACCCGGGGCGCTAACCGGTAACTGCCATCCATCAGATCGTCGCCGTGAATGTACAGGTTGGAAATTGGTTGTCCGTTGTAAAAAATATCTCCGTTATCGCTTACCGAAATACCGGGCATGTGTTTCAATACATCGCCAATGGACCGGTCGGCGGGGTTTGAAAACGACGCAACGTTGTACCGCAGGGTATCACCACTACGATCGATGAAGGGTTTCGCTTTTACCTCTACCTGCGGCAGTTCTGTTACTTTTCTTTCCAGAACAAAATCGTACACGGTTTTATCTTCGGTAAGCGCCAATTGTACTTTATTATAACCAAGATGGTTTACTTCAATTCGCAGGAATGTAACCGATGCTGAATCGGGCAACGTCAACGAGTATTTACCACTGTTGTCGCTGGTTCCGTATTTTACAATGAGTCCTTTAGTGTTGGTGAGCAGGATAGTGGCATTGGGTATAGGTTCACCAGATGCTGTTTTCAACTGTCCTGTTATTTGTTTTTGTTGCGCGTGTGCGATACCTGTTGTCAGCAGCAGTATTGCCAACAGCATGGTGAGCAGTCGGATTTGTTTTTTCATGCTATAACCTGGCTATGGTTTGGGTAAAGGATCCCCGGGTCCTCCCGATGCCTCGGGAGGACCAGTCCTAATTTCCGGAGATCATAAGGGCTATTGTTTTTTTAACTCAAGCGGGTTGTTGTAATTGGCATTCCTTTCTTTTCTGTATTGTTCCAGTTTAACCTGGGCCTTTTCGTCTGCGACTAATTTTCCGGTTGAATCTATGAAGGCCAGTCTGACTTTCTGTACGTCCGGCCGTTGCGCGATCACTACACCCATAGGATCATTGAGATAGGTATCAAAAGCATGTTCATAGGCTTTCTCACCGGCCTTTACCAGGTCGTCTTTATAGATCAGCTCGGTATCTCTATAGGCAGTATCCTTGCTGATGGTCTTGTACAGGAAGGATACTTCATTTCTGGAATCGCTGGCTTCCAATATTAAACCGGGCAGGCCATTCAATTTCCAGGGCCCGCTGCGAAAGGGAAGTGCTGTAGTAAACCAGGCTGTATAGGTGCGACCGGCAAAATCGCCAACGGCTTTCTGACAGGTATAATCGCCAATGGTACGGGTCTCCTTATCCAGCTTCCAGTTTATTTTAGGTAATGGTGATTCAATAAGATAGTATATGGCGCCCACCTGAGCTACTTTATACAGCTTCTTGTCTTTCTGATATTGAAATAGGCAGTCATAAGTATAACCGGGTCCGTAAACGAAGGCGGGTGGAGTGCCTTTGGCTACATACCTTTTCTCGGGCGGTACAGTGGGCATCATCCGCTTAGCCTGTACTGATTTCCAAAGGTAAACTTCATTGATAGCATTGGTATACTTACTGCTGTGTTCACCAACGCAAAGGGACAGGTTTTCTTTAATGGGGTTCTCCCGGTGATTAGTATCGTTTATGTGAATAAACTGATAAGTAACGGTTACCTGCACCGGCTCACCTTCCTGTGCTGTGGCCGATAGCGCTGTAAATAAAGTTATCAGGAGTGCAAAAAACAGATGGGTTCTTTTCATTGTTACAAGTTGAGTTACGAATGTTTCGTAAACGTACGAATAATTCGTATTTACTACGAATAATTCGTAGACTTTAACAAAAAAAGTATCCCTGACCGTAACGGCAGGGATACTTCGCCTTTCTGATCTTATGTAATTGATTCACTAATTCAATCGTAAAACGGCCAAACCCCTTGCCCGGTAGTTATTGGGAACGGGCAACTCAACCGGTTCATCCCATTCCTCTAAACCGGCGGAAACAATATGCAGCACATGCAGGTAATTGAAATTGCCAATGGAGAGGTCGGGGTTGGTATGTTGGGAAACAACATACAGTAGCTGGTCGCTACTGCTGGTAGCCAGTGAAACACAGGCGCTGCTGGTGCTGCTGCCATAATGCTGGGTGTTGTATACCGGCCCGCTGTTCTTAAGTGCAAGCTCACCCGATTTACGTGGGGCGCGGGCGTTGCTTATTTCGAACATGCTTACCGAATTATCGTTTGTATTGGCGGTAAATAAGCGGTTATTGGCATTGTCTGAACAAAAGCGGCTGCACCCGGGGCGGGCATCCGCATCACCCACATGTGTAAGTGCGCCGGTGGTTGTATTCATATCGTAATAGCTGAACCGGCCTCCGAATGGAAAGGCCACATATAATACATTCTGCCGCCAGCTCTGACACAAACCCAATGCACCCGGTCGCTGCGGATCGATGGCCGGCGCTTCAGGGCCGTCTGTCAATACGCCATCGGCGGCAATAGAAAACAGGTTCAGTCTGCTTCCCGGCGGCGTATAATTATAGCCCCAGGTGTTGGCGCCATATACAAACGGGCCGGTACGGGATGCCAGTACCTGCCCGGGTGAAATGCCCCACCGCACCTCCATTTTACTCACAGGTGTTAACGTTCCATTGCTTCCTAATGTAAACACGGAATAATTAGGCGCCGAGGAGGAAGGTACTCCGGGATTGTCGCTTTTATTTAGTACAATAAAATATTGTTTCCATTGTGCAATGCTCACGGGTGTTTCTCCATTGGAAGAAAACGGCGCACCCGGTACCAGCTTTAACGTACCGCCTGGCTGGATGGCGAATACCGAAATGGTGTTATCGCCCGAATTAACGGTTAGCAGAAAACGTTTGTCGTTCGTTATCACCACTTCATGGTCCGATTCATAACAACCCGCGGCCTGCGTGCCGTACAGGCCCGAGCCACCGGTTAAGAACGGGCCTTCTTCCATCAGGGTGGGATGGCCTTCATTGTATACTTTATAGGCAAGGATCGCGTTCTGTCCTTTTTCGTAATTATTTGTTTGAATATAAAGAATGTCGGGATTGCCCGTGTTCTCTGTACCTGCTTTTTCGCCGCTGCCAGTGCCACTATATTCATTGAAAGTTCCTTTATTACAGGCAATCAGTGCGCAGCAGTATACAAATATCCACAGGGGGGCATAAACAGGTTTCAGGATTTGCTTGCTCATAGGCGTAACTCAATTTGTTGGAAGGTGCTGCTCAGAAAGTACAATTTCAATACCATTACTAAAATTGTGGTGAGCTGACCGGGTACGTAGATAATTTTTCCCGTATTACGCCTAAAACAGTTACTTATAATTTTATCCGGATGCCGGCCTGAATAAAGATGGTCCTCGTTTTGCCAACATCGATATTGTCAATGTCGTCGCTTACATTGGTCAGCGACCATTCATAAGATCCTTCCAGGAAAAACATGGAAAAATCAATGCCGGCCCCGGCATATAAACCCCAGGAGGCATTCTTTAGGTCGTCTTTGTTTATATTTTTAGTGTTGGTCATTATAAAGGCCGACCCGCCGCCAAAAATGCGCATTTTGACCGCCGAAGTTTCTTTGCCCAAAGAGTATCCGATTGTTACAGGAATGCGAATACCGCTTATATTGAATTCAAGGTCTTCAAGGGAACTGCCTGATGAATCGAATTTGCTCGATTTCTGAACATAAAAGACGCCCGGTTCAAGATAGAATTTCTTCTCTCCAAACACAATGGAACCGCCGATCTGCCAACCCGTTCTGGCCTTAAATTCGCCACTTGATTCATCTTTCGACAGGTCGGTAAAATTAACTCCGACGGCCGGCTTAATTACCAGCTGCGCCTGCGTCATCATAATTCCGAATAACAATGCGGATAATGAAAGAAATAGCTTCTTCATAAAAGGAATTTTTCCTTGCCTGCACAAGGTGGTTAAAAAATAATGTAGCGTTTCCCAGGGAACAATGCTACAACAGGCAACGAAGGGCGTATTTTGCCAGGGCGGCTTAGGGGCAGCATGGAAGAATTGAATAATGTGAAGGCAATTCAATGAAAGAAAATGCGGCCCCGGATAAATCTTTTTTCTGCCTCAATTTCCCAAATGAGTCTTTTTTATTGAATTTTCTTAATTTTAATTCATTGTTAATGACCGCATAGTAACATTTAATCAGCCGGTCTGTTAATTTTACCGTTTACTCCTACCCAATCGTTTTTATTCCTACCCAATTTTTTTGCCGTTATTAATTCACCTGTTATTACACGTTCTATGAATGGAGTATCTTCTTTGCTGCTGTTATTGATACTGTACCCTTCATTATTGTACCCTCAGGCAATAAATGATACCACGCTGAAGGAAGCGACCCTGCCTAACTGTATCCGGTATGGACTGGAACATCAACCTGCTATCAGGGCTTCCAAAATCGATGAAGATATTACTGAAACCACTATCAAGGACAAACTGGCCGACTGGTATCCACAGCTGAACATTACGGCTAACTATCAGCATTATCTGAAAATGCCGGTTACTATTTTTCCCGATCTTACCAATCCCAATGGGCCCAAACGGGAGTTACAAACAGGAGTGCGAAATTATTCAACGCCGCAACTGGCATTAACGCAAACTATTTTTAACCGCGATGTATTGCTGGCAACCCGTACGGCCCGGGATGTTCGCCTTTCGGCCCGGCAAACCACTACCGCCAATAAAATTGACGTAGCAGCCGCCATTTCAAAGGCGTTTTACGATGTACTGCTTACCCAGGAGCAGATACAGGTACTGGAAGAAACCATTACCCGCCTTGACCGCAGTTTGAAAGATGCGTTCTACCAGTATCAGGGCGGGCTGGTAGATAAAACCGATTATAAACGGGCGGGGATATCGTTGAACAATGTAAAAGCCCAACGCAAGGGGGCGCAGGACCAACTGGTTGCCAAGTACGCCTACCTTAAAATGCAAATGGGGTATCCGGCCGAACAGTTGTTGGAGTTGTCATTCGATACGGCCCATATGGAAGTAGAGATCGCGCTCGATACGTTACAACATATTCGTTATGAAAGCCGCATAGAATATCAGCAATTGCAAACCCAGCAACGGCTGCTGCAGGCAAATGTCAAATACAATCAATGGAGTTTTATTCCCACGTTGTCGGGCTTTGGTTATTATAACGTCGTTTACCAGAGCGATGAATTCTCAAAGTTGTTCAGCCATTCGTTCCCCAATTCATATGTCGGGGTGCAATTAGCCTGGCCATTATTTCAGGGTGGAAAAAGAATGTATAATATCAGGCAGGCCAACCTGCAGTTAAAACGGAATGAGGTAGAAATGACGGACCTTAAAAATAATATCAGTTCCGAGTACAGTCAGGCATTGGCCACCTATAAAAGCAACCTCAGTGAATTTTATGCGCAGAAAGAAAACCTTGACCTTGCCAATGAAGTGTACAACACCCTGGCATTACAATATAAGTCGGGGATCAAAACCTACCTGGACGTTATTGTTGCAGAAACTGAACTGCGCGCTACACAACTGAACTATTACAATTCATTATACACGGTATTATCAAGTAAAATAGATGTTGAAAAAGCACTCGGTACCTTATCGTACTGATAAAAAGCTAATGCATATGAACAAACAGCTTTCATGGGCAATTATAATAACCGCAGCCGGTTGGCTTTTGTCGTCCTGTAAAGATGATAAGGCCAGCCAGCCAGCCACCCCGCCCCCCGTTCCGGTAAATGTATATACCGTAATCAAAGGCAAGGCAGCATATTATGATCAATATCCGGCTACCGTAACCCCGCTGAACCAGGTTGAGCTGCGGCCACAGGTGAATGGTTATTTGACCGGCATCTTTTTCAAGGATGGCAGCAGGATAAAAAAAGGGCAGAAGTTATATACTATAGACCAGCAGCAATATGTAGCCAATTATCAACAGGCCCAGGCCAATTTACAGGTGCAGGAAACCAACCTGACGAAAGCGCAAAAGGATGCGGACCGCTACCATGAGCTGGAAAAACATGATGCCATTGCCAGACAGCAGGTAGATTATGCCGATGCCGCCCTGGAAGCTGCGAAAAAACAGGTAGCTGCAGCCCAGGCGAACGTCACCAGTGTTCAAACCGGTTTACGGTATACCACCATTTATGCACCCTTCGATGGTACCATCGGTATCTCACTGGCCAAACTGGGAACGGCCGTATCGGCCGGACAAACCCTGTTGAATACCATTTCATCCGATGACCCCATGGCTGTTGACCTGTCGATAGATCAAAAAGACCTGTACCGGTTTGAGCAATTACAAAGAAAAAACGGCGGAACAAAAGATTCTACTTTCAAACTGATTTTGCCCGGACAGGAAACATACCCGCACCCCGGCCAGATCTATTTAATTGACCGGGCTGTTGATCCGCAAACGGGTACAATAATAGCCCGGCTGGTTTTTCCCAATAAACAAAGTGACCTGAAAGCTGGGATGACGGCCAATGTGCAGATCTTAAACAATGCCAATACAGAAAAAGTACTGATACCCCAGAAAGCTGTTGTGGAGCAAATGGGGGAATACTTTGTTTATACTACCGATGGCAAGGCGGCCCATCAGAAAAAGGTAAGCCTGGGCGCCAGAATTGGCGACCTGGTTGTTGTGAACAACGGAGTGGAAGCAGGGGAACAGGTTATTACCGATGGCCTGCAAAAATTAAAAGAAGGAGCGCCTGTTCAGGTTGGGCAACCAAATGCATCGGCCCCTTCTGCTGCGAAGTAATATTGCTCATTTTCAAGAAGCTACTTTATGATCGCTAATACATTTATAAAACGACCGGTAACCGCTATAGTGATCTCTATTGTGATTGTAATGACAGGTTTACTGGCCATGGACGGTTTACCTGTAGCGCAATATCCCAATATTACGCCGCCTGTGGTTCAGGTAACGGGGGCGTTCACCGGCGCCGATGCCCAAACGGTTGAACAGACGACCACCACGGCCGTTGAAACGCAGATAAATGGCACGCCCGGAATGGCTTTTTTACAAAGTAACAGTACCAGTGATGGCCGTACCACCATGAACGTAACTTTTGAAGTAGGTACCAACGTTGATATAGCCGCCCTGGACGTACAAAACAGGGTAAGCGTGGCTACGCCTTCATTGCCCGACGACGTGAAACGGCTTGGGCTTACCACCCGTAAGCGTAATCCCAGTATCCTGATGCTGGTGGCCATGTTCTCACCTAAAGGAACACACGCGGTGCCCTTCTTAGACAATTTTACCAATATCTATGTAAAGGATGCCCTGTTGCGCGTGAAAGGCGTAGGTGATGTATTTACCCGGGCAGATGATTTTAGTATGCGGGTTTGGCTGCAGGCCGATAAACTGGCGCAATTAGGCATCACCGCCAATGAAGTGATTGCCGCGCTGACGGAGCAGAACATACAGGTTGCTGCCGGTTCAGTAGGTGCGCCGCCGCAACGCTCGGTGCAGACTTTTGAATATACCGTATTTACCAACAGCCGGCTTACTACCGCCGACCAGTTTAAAGAAATTGTGGTGCGCAGCAATCCGCAAAACGGATCCATTGTTTACCTGAAAGATGTGGCCAGAGTAGAGTTGGGCAAATTCAATTATTCAAATAACTCTTATGTAGATGGTCAACGGGCTTCCTACCTGCTGGTTTACCAGGCGCCTGGCAGCAATGCATTGGAGACCGCACAGGGAGTATACGATGTAATGGACCGGTTAAAAAAATCTTTTCCCTCCGATGTAGATTATGTTATTCCTTTTGAAGCCGTATCAGTGGTAAAGGTTTCCATACATGAAGTAGTGGAAACCCTGCTGGAGGCATTGGCACTGGTGGTGCTGGTAGTGTTCCTGTTTTTACAAAACTGGCGGGCCACCCTCATTCCGGTACTTGCCATTCCGGTTAGTATCATTGGTACCTTTATATTTTTTATTCCGCTTGGCTTTACCATCAATACGCTTACGCTGTTTGGTTTTGTACTGGCGATCGGTATTGTGGTAGATGATGCCATTGTGGTGGTGGAAGCGGTACAGCATTATATGGAAGCGCAAAGGATGTCAGCCAAAGATGCTACTGTAGCCGCTATGGCCGATATTTCGGGACCGGTGGTAGCCATTGCCCTCATTCTTGCTTCGGTATTTATACCGGTAGGTTTTGTGCCGGGCATTGTGGGCAGGCTGTATCAGCAATTTGCCATTACCATTGCCATTTCGGTATTGCTTTCGGCATTTATTGCGCTTTCGCTTACGCCGGCTTTATGCACCCTGTTATTAAAGCCTACACATATCTCTAAAGATGCAAAAGGCCTTAACTGGTTCTTCTATAAGTTTAATGTATGGTTTGGACGCACAACCGATTCTTATGGCCGCGGTGTGAACCGGTTTATCAAAGGCGCACGCTATGCAGTTATATTGCTGGCGTGTATACTGATAGGTACTTTTTTGCTGTTTAAAAATAAGCCTACGGGTTTTATTCCAACAGAAGATGAAGGCCGTGTATACATCACTTACGAGCTGCCCGAAGCCTCTTCAACCACCCGCAGTATCGATGTGCTGAACACCATTCAAAACACTTTGAAAAGCATGCCGGCCGTGGCACACTATGCTGCCCTGGGCGGATTGAATGTGGTTACCTTCTCCACCAAACCGAACGCGGGCACCGTGTTTACTCAATTGAAACCCTGGGATGAAAGAAAAGATAAACAACTGCAGATAAACGGCGTCATTGCAGAAATACAAAAGAAGTTATCGGCCATTAAAAATGCCAATGTAGTAGTTATTCCGCCACCGCCCATACCCGGGTTGGGACAAACAGCGGGATTTACCTTTGAATTACAACAACGCGAAAGCACGGATGACCTGAAGACCTTTGAAAAAGTAGTACAGAATTTTGTGGTAGAGGCCAATAAACGGCCAGAGATAAACCGGGCATTTTCATTTTTCACTGCCCGTACGCCCGGTTACCAGGTAAATGTGGACCGGGAACAATGTAAAAAGTTGGGGGTTTCTATTGCTGACGTATTCAATACCATGCAAACGTTCCTGGGCAGCCGCTATGTAAACGATTTTAATATTTATGGAAGGAACTTTCGGGTGGTAGCCCAGGCAGACACCACTTTCCGGGGCGATATCAGCGAGCTGCAGCGATATTATGTGCGTAATGCGGCAGGGAATATGTTACCGCTTAGTGCATTGACCACTTACACCAGTACAGAAAGCGCCCCGCTGATCCAGCACTATAACCTGTTCAGGTCTGCTGAAGTAAACGGCGGATCAAAAGAAGGGTATAGCAGCGGTGATGCCCTTACAGCCTTACAACAGGTGGCCGACAAAGTATTGCCTACCGGCTATGGTTATGAGTTTTCGGGGTTAAGCCGGGAAGAGATAAATGCCGGGTCAAAAACAGTGTACATCTTCGCACTGTCTGTGGCATTTGTATTCCTGTTTCTGGCTGCGTTGTATGAAAGCTGGTCGGTGCCATTTTCTGTATTGCTGGCGGTGCCTATTGGCGCCTTTGGGGCCATTCTTACCCTTACTTTCATAAAAGACCTTTCCAATAACGTATATGCCCAGATAGGATTAATTACCCTCATCGGTTTGGCGGCCAAGAACGCCATTCTGATCGTTGAGTTTGCCAAAGAACGGGTGGACAGGGGGCAGGAGCTCTTAGCCTCTACCCTGGAAGCAGTAAAACTTCGTTTACGGCCCATTCTTATGACCTCCCTGGCATTTATACTGGGAGTACTGCCTTTGGTGTTTGCCAGCGGTGCCGGCGCCAACGCGCGTAAAACCATCGGGTGGACGGTTTTTGGCGGCATGCTCTCGGCTACCCTGTTATCGATCTTTATTGTGCCGGTACTGTTTGTGATCATTACCCGGTTCTCCTATGGCAGGCAAAAACTGGAAGCACTAAAGAAGAAGGAAGTGAGGATGGCCGAGTAACCTGGTATTATTTCTTGGCAAAAGAAAAAATATTGATCGTTCCATTATGGTAACTACAAACCCAGGCCTCCAGCTTGTTGTCATCTTCAAAAATATCCACACCAACAGGGTGACCGGGGCAGCTAAAGGATGCTACTTTGGTGAAGCTGTTATTATTGATCTTAAATACTTCTACTCTGTCGCTGCTATAGCAGGTGACAAATAAAAACTGATGGTTTTTTGATAACGCTATCGTACGAGGCTGTGCATGGGTAGTAGCGGAAAATAATGTTTTGTGGGCAATGGGATCGATACAGGCAATGCGGGCCAGTTTGTTGTAAGATACCAATAACCGGCCTTTGTCGGTCAATACAATATGGCGCGGATTTGATGCTACGGATATATCCGATTCCTTTGCCCAGGTATCGTTGTTTATGACCGTAATAGTTTTGCCGCCCATGATGGCTACATAAGATTTTTTCCGTTGTTCATCAACCACGATGCCTCTTGGGATGGCAGAAACCCGAACAGTGCTCACCGTTTTCGCATAAGGGAAAGCTGTAGTATCTGTGGTCAGCACGCTTACGCTGTGGGAATGCCAGTTGCTTACCAGTAAATTTTTACTGTCTGCCGTGCGGGCAATTACTTTTGGAGTATTACCTGTAACAATAACCGGAACCAGTATGGAGTCTATATTGGCAGAACCGGTATATTCTATATAAATCTTTTTTTGTTTTACCGTAATATCGGAAGTATCTGGCTTGTAAGGGCTGAACGGGTCTGTGGGGATGGGTACAATACTTGCTGCATTATGCAGGGAAACCCAAAGAACCTTGTCGTCGTGGCTCAGACAAGCCTCTACCGGCTTTTCTTCATAGCTGCGAATAGGTTTGTTGGTTTCATAATCCCAGCCGGTGCCTTCCGTTGGTTTGAATTTAAATTCCCGCTGTATAGATCTGTTGGCCTGGTTAAATTCGTAAATGCTCATGCCTTCCAGGTTCATGGCGTATAATTTATCACCTGTTTTGTTAAACAGCACTGATTTGGTACCGGGGGCCGCTTTTATGTGTTCCGCTTTCTGGAAAGTTAACCGGGTATATGTCTTTGTGGTAGGTAAAACTGAGGTAGTGTCACTATTGGTGCGCCGGCTGGTATCCTTTTTGTTTGAAACGGGATTGGCGGTAAACAGGCTGCTATGGTCAAAGTGCGTAGTGGGCGGCTTATGAAATGCACTACAGAATAACAGGCTTACAAGAACCGGGTACGTTTTCATAGAACGGGTTTTTCATGCAGAATACATGCGGCGTTTGCTGATGTACGCTGGATGTGCTGTTTAGGGGTATAAAAAAAGGACAAAATGGAAAATCCTTCCTCTTTGTCCTCTCACTGGTTATTCAAAGATACAATAAAAAATCGATATTCAAAATGGGGTGAATTATCAGCTACGGGAAGCCGAAGTTTCATTTCATCGTGGCTTTAAGTTTTTTCAGCAGTGTATCAAACCGGACCCAGTAAAAATGACAATCATTTTCGCTGGTTCCCCGGGTATAAAAGAGATATTTACCATCGGGGGAAACGTATTGTCCGAACCGGTGCGCCAATCCATCATTGATGGCAGGTCCGAGGCTTTGCGGTTCAGACCAGGTATTGTCTTTTTTTCTAAAACTGATCCATAGTTCACATTCAAAGGTTTTTGTTTCTTTGGCCGAAATGATAATATAAGATTCATCCCAGGCTATAAAAAAATCACCATCAAAGCCACTTGTGTTGATAGTACTTCCCAGGCTGTTAATAACAGTATCTTTCCCGGAGATGGTCAGCTTACAGAAATCATACGTGCTCCAGTCGCTCTTACTGCCTGCAGTACCATTACTACCTACATAGTACGTATTACTATGAACAGCCTGGAAATTGTACAGGCCGTACGGTTTCTCCATCCATAATTCCGGTTTCGACCAGCCCTGGGGTGATTTATGCAATACCCAAACCTGGCCTTTAGGCGCCCCGAGGTAAAGCGTTTTTTCATCAGGAGAGAGTGCCGGGTTTGTTAAGTTCTCCGCAATAATATGCGGCTTTTGCCACGATTGTCCATCAAACGACAGTTCCCGGGTGCCTGCGCCCTCGCTGCTAAACCAGTGTTTTGCATAAGAATAATAAAACGAACGGCCATCGGTTGAAAAATTCATTTTTCCCAGTACAATGCCTGAATCGACAAGCATCCCCTGGGCAAAGATCTCCGGCGTATCGCCTGGTGGTTTTTGACCCAGGTAAGCAGCCGGACCGTCCCACAATTTTTGCTGACCGATAACCTCACACGATAAGAATGTGGTGGAAATAACAATGATTACACCAATGGTAACGCCAATTTTTTTCATCTTTACTAATTTGTTGAATGACTGTTTTGCAACAAAGCTTTGTAAATCAGTAAAATTTGGATGTTCACCGCCTTTTCAAGTTTGTTCAAAATTGTTCAACCCCTGAAAAATGGATAACGAGCGCTTGTTTCTATCAAAATGCCGCAGTGTAATTGATGAAAAATTAGGATGGGGAGATAGCCGTGAGTGGCAGAGTCAGGATTTCGAAAATCTTAGTGACAGGATCTTTGAAGAAACTACCGTTTTATTGAGCAGCACCACCCTTAAACGAATATGGGGCAAAGTGCCCTATGACAGTGTTCCCAACTTATCGACCCTGAATGCACTGGTGCAATTTGATTTGCCCGGCGGGAACTTTTCATTATTGGCCCGGCTTCAAAACACGTATAAAAAGAGTAATGGAATTTGTCAGCAAACCTTTGTTACGGTAATGGGCACAGCAGGAATTATTATGGTGCCTTTAACGAGGATTGGTTGTGTGGGAGAAATTGGCCTGATGATAGGCATGAATTACATCAATGGAAAAACGAATGACCTGTCGGCCTTTGGTGTAGACTTCACTACGGAGGTGCAGCTTCGATTGGAGTCCAGGAACGGAATGCTTGATATCTACGTCAATGAAAAACTGGCCTACCGCACGGGCTTTAAAAACAGTATAGGACGAATTGTAGGGGCCAAAGTCAAATTTATGGGAACGGGGACCGTCAATCAATTTGAGTTTAAGAAAGGGTAAGCTACCTGCAATCGTTTGCCGGATTTAGATTTTCTTTATCGGTAGAAACGGTTGCTTTACCATTTTTAATAGTAATTATCCAGATTGAATCGAAATCGTCACCGCTCCATTTCATTCCTTTGGCATCTGCTCCCAGGGCTTTCACCAGGTTATCAATTTTATCGTGCTCCCATACTACCAGCGCATAACTTTTTGTTTTCAGAATGGCCTGCGCCATGTCTTTTACCTCATCTACATCGTATTTTGAGTTGATGCCGATATTGTATTTTATGGCAAATGGGGTAATTGTTTCAAACATCCTTAAATGATTGGCATTTTTTCCGTTGCCCATCGATGGCACAAAGATCTTATCTGGCGTTTTGTATTTGGCATATAAAACAGCCGGCAGCTGAAGCGCCCTGTTGAATCCCTTGCAGGAAAGATTATCGCCCTCTTCCGGCTTTTCTGCATGGCGAATAATTACCACTTTTTGTAGGTTTTGCGCAAAGCTGTTATTACAGGCGGTGATGGTTAGTATAACAGCAAATATGCTTTTAAAAAGGTTCTTCATACTTCCTGGTTTAAAAAGAATTCGCATAAAAAGTCAGGCCACAATTGGGAAGCTCCCGTTATTTTGGGAAAATAGACTGGTTTGATCAAATAACAATTAAACTTTATGCAACTGATGGGGTCATAGGGTCGTTTTTAACAAATAACCCTGTAAAACAACTACGTATGATTTTAAAACGATTGATTTATTTGTTCATTATCAGTTGTATTAGTGTATCCTCTTATGCTCAAACCGGTGCCGCCTGGCTAAAAGGCGGTGTAAATTTTGCCAATGTCTCCTACAAAAGTAATGGTGATGTAGATGATGCCAATATGTTGACATCATTTCATGTTGGTATTATGGGAGACATTCCCATTGTAAAAGTATTGGCCATTCAACCTGGAATATTGTTTACGGGGAAAGGGTCCAAAATTCAAAGTGGCAGCCCCAATGATATTACGTATTATAAAGCTACCGCCAATCCTTTATACATAGAGGTGCCGGTAAATCTGGTAATAAAATTGCCTTTGGCATCGGATGAATCAAATTTCTTTTTTGGCGCGGGTCCTTATATAGCGATGGGTGTTGGCGGCAAAAGAAAAATAGAAGGTAAATACCTGAATGTGGCCTACAGTAGTAAAGAGAAGATAGCGTTTAGCAATGATGATCCTTCCACTTTTAATAATGAAGAAGGTACTGGTTTGGGTGTAATGAGAAGATTTGATTACGGATTCAATGGCACCGCCGGTTTTCAGCTGAACAGCGTATTGATAGCCGTTAATTATGGGTATGGGCTGGCCAAATTACAATCAGGATCAAAAAGCTCAGCAGATAATGACAACAAACACCGGGTAGTAGGACTGTCTATCGGGTTTAAGTTATAAATCTACAAATTGATGAAGCAAAAAGGGGCTATAAACCCCTTTTTGCGTTATGGATCATTTATGGTTGTAGCCCACCTGTTTTATTTCACTGATTTGTATAACAGGCTGAATGTTCGTATAGTTTTTAAAATCGCTGACAATGGCATCTCTGTTTTGTGCTACTGCTTTATTGTATTCAGCAACATCAGTAACGTAAAAATATCCGATGGCCACAAAAGGTGCTTTATCGTTGGGAGTTCTACCGGTTAAGCCCTTATTAATTTCATAGAACTTTAAATTATTGCCTAATAATCCGGCAACCATGGGCATGTGTTTCTTTTCATAATAGTCCATGTCGAAGGTTTTATCATCCCCGTTCGGATAAAATATTGCCACCTTAAAGGTGCCGGTTTCTGTTGCAGCTGCGTTTTTCAGTTGACTGGTTTTGCAACTTATCATCGCCATTAGGACGAAGATCAGCAGGAAGAAATTCATTTTGGCAGGCATAAAGACAGGTTTAAATATTTTTTATAAATAAGTATGGTTAACGGCCATCCTTAAATATACGCCGTTAGCGCCAATACATCCTACGGGTATGGTGAATTTAATAAACGCGTCGATTTAGGCCAAAAGCGTGCATATACCCCCCATAAGTGTGTAGGGTGACGTTCCTTTTATATTAATTTTTCAAATACAACGGTCTCCGGGCTTAACGCCGAATATCCGTGAACCACGTTTGTACCGTTCTGGTTGGGTGATCCAAGCAATGTCATACCAATTGTTTTTTGATGGAAATTGATTGATTTGTTATTTGTTGGTGACGTTATCGCCTTTATCTTCCTTATTCCTTTGGATCGGGATATTTGTATAAATTTATCATATAGCAATTTGCCTAATCCTTGTTTTTGATATTGCTCCCGAACACCGATCAAGTGAACATATCCAACACTGTCAGTTTGCGAAAAAAAACCAAAAAGATACGCAATTACAACTCCGTTATCTCTAATCACAAACGCAGTATTGCCAAATTCGTAAACTAAGTAGGGGTGATGTAAGTGCAAAAGCCTGTCACTTCCCCAAAAATCAATAATATCTTTGATTATTTGGTTAAAGTCGTCAATTGTGCAATGTTCGATTGTCATAATAAAATACTAAGTTTAGATTGTGTTGTACACGGATACGGATAGTGGTAAAACCTACACAATTCCCAAATTATGAAATATATTAAATACATACTATGGATTTACTTCCCGTTAAGCTGTTAGTACAGGAGATTGGGGTCGTAGATAAATAATAAATTTATTTTCAAACATTTTCTTATAGAACTTAATAAGGCTGGCTGATATTGCTGGCTTTTTTTATGGATTAACAATTAAATTTCAAATAGATAAATGAGTGATAATCTTTGAAATTGCGGCGTTAGTAGAACTAAGTTCAGAAACTGATAGCGCTCATAGATTATCTGTTGCAATTAAACGTACTTTGTAAATTCATGTTCTGTAGTTTGATACTTCACACGCATTTAAAATAATATTCTTTCCCTATTTCTGTCTTTCAACTGGAAACTATTCTGTTGCCCGGTCACATTCCGTATTGCTGTTTGAATTTCACCTTATGAAGATAAGGCCGCTCCTTACCCTGGAAACACGCCATAATTATTAAATCTTAAAGATTCATTTATGACAAATGTTTTACTTATCAGGAAGCCATTGCTTCTTGCCTGTCTTCTTTTTATGTATGCGATCTGTTTCAGCCAGGTTACCGAAAGATGGGTAAACCGGCAAAACGGTGATGCCAATTCTTTTAATCAGGCCAATGGGCTGGTGGTGGACCATGGATGTGTATTTGTAACGGGTATTAGCGATGGTATTGGTACCGGTGCGGATTATGCCACCATCAGGTACAACGAAGATGGAACTAAAAAATGGTTAAAAAGGTATAACGGTCCTGGTAATGATGTTGATGAAGCTGTTGCCATTGCCGGAGATGACAAGGGGAACGTGTATGTAACAGGAAGGAGCGTCGGTAGTGGAACGGGGTTTGACTATGCCACCATAAAATATGATGGTGATGGCAATACAAAGTGGGTTAAAAGATATAACGGGCCAGCTAATGGAAATGACCAGGCGTTTGCCATTGCGGTGGATAAAGATGGAAATGTGTATGTGACCGGTACAAGTGCAGGCAGTGGAACGGGTACCGATATTGCTACTATTAAATACGATTATAATGGGAATACCAAATGGGTAAAGCGATATAACGGGCCGGGAAATGGTGCTGATGAAGGTAGAGCCATTACTGTAGATAACAATGGCAATGTATATATAACCGGATTTAGCACAGGCATGGGAACGTTCAGCGATTACACTACCATAAAATACGAGAACGACGGTGATTTGTCATGGGTACAAAGATTCAATGGGGCATTTAATCAAATAGATATAGCAAAAGCGCTGGCGGTAGACGGCAATGGCAATGTGTATGTAACGGGTTTCTCTGTCACTTCCGAGGGAGATAATGGGGACCCGGACCAGATTGCAACGATCAAATACAATGCAGCAGGGGTGCAGCAATGGGTAAGCTTTTATCAGGGCAAGTCGCATAATGTGGGGAATGCCATTGCCGTAGACCAATCCGGCAATGTATACCTGACCGGGGTAAGAGGGGAGAGAGAGGAAGACCCGCTCAATGATTATGTCACTATCAAATACAATACGGCCGGTGTACAACAATGGGTATCGATCTTTGCAGGTGTGGGTAGTCTTGGTGCCCAGGGCGGAGACGGTGCCACCGACCTTGTGCTGGATGCAACGGGCAACGTATATATTACAGGCGGCGTTGCCATAGACGATACGTTTACTTATGCTACTGTTAAATATAATACAAACGGCGTACAGCAATGGGTAGCGACTTTTACCGGTCCGGGCGCAAAAGCAATTGGCCTGGATAACTATGGTAACGTTTATATAACCGGTCGGACCGATATGGACTATGGCACCCTTAAATACAATCCGGCCGGAGTGCAACAATGGGTTAAAAAATATAACAACCAGGCAGGAGGTCCCGATCGTGCAAATGCCCTGGCGGTAGATAAGAATGGCAATATACTCGTGACAGGTGGAATGACCCGGCTCTATTCCGGTTTGGACTATACCACCTTTAAGTTCGATAACAATGGCGATAAAATATGGAAAAAAACATACGACGGTCCTGGTAATGGTGCCGACGAGGCCAGTGCAACGGCTGTGGATGCCGATGGAAATGTGTATGTAACGGGTTATAGCGCGGGCAATGGGACCGGCAACGACTTTGCCACTATTAAGTATGATGCTGCCGGAAACGCCAAATGGACAAAGAGGTATAATGGCCCCGGTAATGGTGTGGATGAGGCTAAGGCTATTGCCGTGGATAAAAATGGTAACGTGTATGTAACGGGACTAAGTGGGGGAAATGGGACCGGATCTGATTATGCCACTATTAAATACGATAAGGATGGAAATACAAAATGGACAAAACGATATAATGGCCCGGCTAATTTTATCGACGAGTCCAGAGCAATTGCTGTAGATGGAAACGGGAACGTATATGTAACAGGAACGAGTTTTGCCAATACGATCTCGGGAGACTATGCTACCGTTAAGTACGATGCAAATGGAAATCAACAGTGGGTGGCGAGGTATGATGGTCCGGCTAATTTTAGCGATAATGCCACTGCCCTGGTAACGGATGCATTGGGTAACGTGTATGTTACCGGAAATAGCTTAAGCAATGTAACCGGTGAAGACTATGCTACTATTAAGTACAATACTTTAGGGGTGCAGCAATGGGTGGCCAGGTTCGATCATCCTCCCGTTAACTTTGGCGACCGGGCTAACGCCATAGCCGTAGATGCGTTGGGTAATGTGTATGTGACCGGAACAAGTGGAGATGACTATGGTACTGTTAAGTATAACGGTGCAGGCGTGCAACAATGGGCGGCGTTTTACAATGGCCCCGGCAATTCATTTGATGGTGCAACAGCCCTGACAGTGGATGCTGCAGGTAATGTGTATGTTACTGGTAGCAGCAATGGGAGCAGCGACTTTAGAAATCCTGATGATTATGCTACCATTAAATACGATGCGGCAGGCGTGCAGCAATGGGTGGCCAGGTATGACGGTGCTGGTAAAGGGTCCGATGTGGCAACCGCCATTGCCCTGGATAATAATGGCAATGTGTATGTAACAGGAAGGAGCTTCGGCAATGGTACCAATTTAGATTATGCCACTATCAAGTATGAACAGGCACCACTCATCACTGCGAAATCGGCGACCAGTCCTGATCAGAATACCGTAATTGTTGAACGGGAAGCAGCTAAGCTGACTGTAAAAGCGTTCCCCAATGCATTCACTGAGTTCATCAACTTACAGTGGAGTGGAAGCAATAAAACGGTAGGTATAACTATCACGGATGCAATGGGTCGCGTGGTAGAAAAAAGGACCGGTCTGGCCCCGGCTGGTACCCTGCAAACTGGTAATCGTTTGGTAGCAGGGGTGTACTTTGCAGAAATTGTACAGGGAACTGAAAAGATAGTATTGAAGCTTGTGAAGCAGTAACAATAATAAGGGTTAAAAACAAAAAACCATTCGCTTCCGGGCGAGTGGTTTTTTTATGTGAAGCATTTTGCCCAATATTAGCAGCCGCTATGTATTATATAGCACTAGTTTGTATATTCTGGCCTTTTTCTCTCTTCAAAGGCTATTATTTGTAGTAATTTTATAATGCCAGTTTAGCCCTGCTTTATATGAATTTAAAGTACCATAAAGAATTAGATGGGGTTAGAGCCATTGCAGCCTTTATGGTAATATTCTTTCACTTCTTCTTTGTGCCAGCATTTAATTTGCACCCGCTTTTAACCAAGATTGCAAATTTTGGCAGAACGGGCGTTTCATTATTTTTTGTGTTGTCCGGTTTTTTAATAACACGTATCCTTATCGTAACAAAAGAATCGCGTGGTTATTTTTCCAACTTTTACGTCAGGAGATCTTTACGGATATTTCCCCTTTATTACTTATTCCTGACGTTAACCTTTATTATACTTCCCTTAATTTTCGGAAAACCTTTTGAACCATTCTATCTACAAGTATATAGCTGGGCTTATCTGCAGGATTTTGCATTGGCGTTCAGGTGGCCACATGTGGGACCTGCTCATCTCTGGTCCCTTTCTGTAGAAGAACATTTTTACCTGTTCTGGCCACTTTTGATTTATATACTAAGTACAAGAAAGATTGTGGGTGCAAGTGTATTAATAATCGTTATAGCTTTTGTGGTAAGGTATTTTATGTTTGTGCATGATTATGAAGCTTATTATTTCACGTTTGCCAGAATAGATGAATTGTCCATGGGTGCCTTATTAGCTGTTCTTGAAATAAAGAATAAGTTGATTGATAAGAATGCAAATAAATTTTTACTGATCTCTGTGATCCTCACAATTCCAACAATTGCTCTTTTGGTAATTTTTACCGATATAAACAATGGCATTATACAGATAATTAAATACAATTTACTTGCTTTTACCTTTTTAAGTATGATAGGGTATGTAGTTTCATTACAGGAAACAAGTTGGCTTAAGAAGTTCCTGAGTAGTAAGCCAATGTTGTTTTTGGGAAAAATAAGTTATGGCTTATACTTGTATCACCCGCTTTGCATCGCTGCCATTTGGAACGTTTTTCCCCAAATGAACATGGTTCCGGGTTTTGTTATGGCAGTAGGGTTTACTATTTTGGTAGCTGCAGCAAGCTATTACCTGTTTGAGTTGAATTTTCTAAAGTTGAAACGATTTTTCGAATACAAAAAAGAAAAGGTAATTCAGTCTGAAACAGGTGTTACCTCCATTTGACCGCCGCCCCTTCAGGCTGACCAATTGTTGCAAAAATGTTTACATTCCGGACAAACACTGTAACGAAAGCGAACAGGCGCTTTTTTGCTGTTAACATCCAACTGCTTATTATTTAATGTATAACTGGCTGGAAAACTACTCATATAGAACTGAACCTGCCTGGTGGATATTTGCTGCAGCAGGGGCTGGCGCTATAATTGTAACCTTACTCACCGTGAGTGGTCAAAGCATTAAAACAGCATTAGCTAATCCGGTAAAAAGTTTAAGGACTGAGTAATTTCCGAAGTAAAGCCATACCTGCTTACACGTCTATGGCCCGAATCTGCACGAAAAACGGTGAAATCAACACACTTATTTACCTGGCTTGCATAAATAGGAAGTTTAGTATAGTTTTGCTACTGTAAAACTTATATCCTATAATGACATTAGTTAGTTAACTATGAAAACCATAACCCTTTCGTTCTTCTTAGTAGAGCCTACGGTTATAAATACCATGCTGGCGATTAGTATATGTACTATATGTTATCAGCCGCTCTTTCCGGGCTAACATACCTGTTTCCATAGTCTTGCTGTTAAATTGACTGTTTCTTTTAGAAACCACACGATTGTATTACCATCGTTTTCGATGGCGTGAAGAGCCATTATACCATATTTAACCCCTTAAATCCCAACCTTGAGAAAGCCCGTTATAAAATACTTCGTGTATTTGTTGTTGTTGTATGCACCAATGGCGGCCTGTAAAAAAGAACAGGAAAGAGCCTTAACTGTTGATTTCGCATACGCCATTGAGAACAACGATCTTTCAGCGCCTGTAAAAATAAATTTTACCAATAACACAACTGGGGCCACCAATTATAAATGGACGTTCACCGGCGGCGAGCCTGCAGTTTCCGATAAAAAAGACCCGGGAACGATCATCTTTGCCAATGCCGGCAATTGTTCGGTTACGCTCGAAGCCTGGAATGCGGACAATCGCAGTTCCAAAACAGCAGACATCCTTATAGATAGTTCGGTAACTATAGCGTTCGATGCGCTGCCCTCGGTAAATGATTTTGTGCCGGCCGATGTAACTATCGTTAATAAAAGTACCGGTGGCGTTAGCTATAAGTGGACATTTGAAGGCGGCCAGCCGGCTACCTCTACTGCAAAAGATCCCGGTGTTATAAAATTCAATACCCCGGGCGGGCATACTTTAACACTGGTTGTGAACAATGGCCGTAAAGATTTTACGCTTTCTAAAGTGCTGATGCTGCAGCCTGCTTTGCTCCCTGCTTTTACGATCATTCCTTCTTTAGACGACAACGATTATGAAGCGCCGTTAACTGCAACGCTCAATAATGAAACCGTTAGCGGCCTCCACTGGAAATGGACAACTACCGGTGGCGATATAGATAATGATACGGCCCAAAAACCAACGATTCATTTTACTTCAGCAGGTTCTTATACCATTACACTGACTGCCGGTAACGACAAAGAAACCAAAACTGTTCAGCATACCATAAATGTATTACCAAACGCCAACCTGCGCACCTTCAGCGATGTTAAATTTGGAATTAATTCCGCACATGGCACTGTTGGTTGTTTTTTCTCTACCAAACTGCAACGCAGTTTTAAAGCTTCAGACGACCTGTCTGTTGCTGGAAAAGACATTGACCTGGTGTTTTTTGGGTTGAACAAGGACTTTACCTATAACCGCTTTGTTTCGCCCGATTCAGCTGATCGCTACACTTTTGACGCTATTCCAGGCGCTCAACCAGCTTCCATTATAAATTCACAGGAACTATGCGGTTGCGGTTCCAGTCTTACAGCGGCTGATTTTAATGCAATGACAAACGATGCGGTACTGGCGGGCATGCCGGTAGATTTTACGTCAGGTGGATGGATTCAATTCACAAATGATATATTGCCCCGTGTGGTACTGTTTAAAACCAGTGATGGGCGTAAAGGCGCAGTTCAAATAAAACAGTTCGTAAACAACGGCCCCGATTCATACATCATAACAGATATAAAGGTTCAGAAATCGCCATAACACAGGACCATGAAGCCCCTTTTTAAAACGAAACCCTGAACGCTATGCAAAGAATTTTTACCCGTTTATTATACATCATACTGGTTGTTTACTGTAACAAGGGCATTGCCCAGCAGGTAGATATTGAAAGCTTAAAAAATGTATTCAAAGCAAAACCTGTCCGCTTTAGCGGGGGCGTAGCCGCAAATGCTGCTTTTTATAGTGGTAATGGCAATTACGGGCGTGCCCCGTTCACCTGGTTCTTACAGGGTAATTTGAATGCCAATCTGTTTGGTAAGATCAACCTGCCTTTTTCTTTTAACCTTACCAATGCGGGGCATGGATTAACGTATCCGACACCGCCAAACAGGTTGAGTTTGCATCCCACTTATAAGTGGATAGCCGCGCACATCGGCGATGTGGCCATGAGTTTTTCGCCATATACATTAAGTGGTCATCAGTTTACCGGCGCGGGGGTTGACCTAACGCCGGATGGTCCCTGGAGAATAAGCGCCATGGGCGGCCGCCTGCAGAAAGCAGTGGCCTATGATAGCGGCTCCAATATATTGCCAGTTTATCGTCGCATGGGCTACGGTGTGAAGCTTGGGTATAATCAAAAGTTGTACAGGGTTGCGGTGTCGGCCTTCGCAGCAAAAGATGTACAAAACAGCTTGTTAGTGCCCCCCGACAGCCTGCTTATTTTTCCCGGAAAAAACCTGGCCATACATTACGAGGCGGCCTTACAGCCACTGAAAGGATTGGAAGTCTCAGCCGGGTATGCGACCAGTGTGCTGACCCGTGATATTCGCGATACCACTGAAAATCACAACAAGGGAATTACAAATGCTTTTACCGGGGGAAATGGTTCTACTGCCATTTATCACGCCCTGAAAGGCCAGTTGAATTATAATTTTCGCAAAAGCACCATTGGGGTGGGATATGAACGCATCGATCCCGGCTATCAGACTTATGGCACTTATTATTTCAATAATGACCTCGAAAATATAACTGTTAACCTGGCCCAAAGCCTTTTTAAAGACAAAGCCAGTATTTCTGCAAACGTTGGTGTACAACGCGATAACCTCGATTACAGCAAATCAGGAACTACCCGGCGGGTGGTGGGAGCGCTCAATATAAATTTTGCGCCATCAGAAAAATGGCAGAGCAGTTTTAGTTATTCCAATTTTCAGACCTATATGAATATTCGCCCGCAGTTTGAATACATTAACCAACTGCCCTATCAGCAAATGGATACGCTGAACTTTACGCAGATCTCGCAAAACGCCAATCTGAATGTAAACGTACTTGCTAAAAAAAGCGAGCAGCAAATGCATTCGCTGAATGTGAACCTGAACTTCCAGGATGCATCGGACGATCAGGGGGGCACCGTTGCCAAAGGCAACAGCTCGCAGTTTTATAATTTGGCCACTTCTTACGGTATTCAGTGGTTACAATCGGGGATGAACCTGACAGCAGCCTATAACGTAAGCTATAACACCATTGCCCGGAATGACTTTATGACCATGGGGCCTACTGTAAGTTTTATGGCGAGAATGTTTAAAAAGAAACTGTCATCGGGTCTTTCTGCTTCTTACAATTTCAGCAAACAGGATAATATTCAAATAAGCAGTGTGCTGAGTGTACGCCTGAATGCATCCTATACGGTGTTCAAAAAACACCGGTTGAACCTGAGTCTTGTCAATCAAATTCGTGAAACACAACAAACTAAAAATACTACCGATCTCACGGGTACCATGGGGTATAGTTATAGTTTTTAAATAGTGAGTAGTATTAATTAAATGTACGCTATGAAACGTTTTTGTTTTGGTTTATTACTGCTGCTTTGTTTTTCCGTAGCAAAGGCGGCAGGGCCTGAAGCTGATAGCAGTAATAAAAAAGCTTATACTGGTGATCTTGCAACAGATCAGGGTTTTGCTGATTCTGCTGCCATTAAATCAATGGCCATAAGTGCAGTGGAGAAAGTTGAGCAGGCTGAGAAATGGCTTGAGATGCTGCAGCCCGATGATTTGAACGAGTTGCCGGTTGGCCTGCGCAGAACCATCAACAATATTACCTATAAAGTTGCCATAAGCAGTGCTGTGTTCCATGAAACGTATGCGGAACTTACCGTATTTGCGAAAGTGACCATACCACAACGCGACGAGCCTTTATTCTTTGGTATCAGCTCGCTTAAACTTTCTTATCGTGGTGGTATAGTTGGTGATGCAAAACTGGTATTGCTGGGTGATTGTAATATACCCATTCATGGCGGTAATGCCAATTTGATCCTGAAAGGTGGATTCAATTTGCAGAACGGGCAAGCGCAAGGGGATCTTACGTATCTTACCATAGACTGTAATGGATTTAAGGAGTTAGGCGTTACTGCCCAGGTTGAATTTCCCCGTTCCTTGCTGATACCCTGCGATAATAGTGGAAGTAAGATCACTGATCCGAAAGCCAAAGTGAGTGGCGCGTTTAAGACTGTCATCACTGACTGGAACGATATTCTGCTCACCGTTAGTTTGCCGAAATTCCAGGTAAATAAACTGGATGGTTTCGTGTTTACCGTAACAAATGCTGTTTTCGATTTCAGCGACACTCGTAATAGCCCCGATGTGAAATTTCCATCGGGATATGAAGCACAGTACCTGCACTATCCCAATCCTTTTATGTGGCGGGGCGTGTATATACAAACCATCGAAATTGAACTGCCCAAAATGTTCAGGCGTGGCGGTTCAACGGGGCCGGTTTCTTTTGGCGGCAAAGACATGATCATTGATAATAATGGGGTGAGTGGCCTTTTTACCGGAAAAGACATCTTGCGCTACAATACCGGTTCTGCATCTGGCTGGCATTTTTCGGTTGACGATGTCAGCATCGGGCTTGAAGCCAATCACCTGGTGTCAGCATCTTTTAGCGGTAATCTGGGATTGCCGGTAGCCGATAAAGACTCACTCTTATACGAAGCTGTTATAACAGAAGATAATAAATACTGGCTTACTGTAAAACCAAAGAAGCAACTCGATTTTCAACTCTGGCAGGCCCGGGTAGACCTGGACTCCAATTCCTATATAAAGTTGCTTGTTGAAGATGGCAATTTCCGGCCTGAAGCTAATTTAAACGGCCGCATGAGCATTGCCGCCAGTAATGGATCGGGTTCTTCCATTGCCGAACTGAAAGCGATCACCTTTCGTAATATGCATTTAAAGACCGTGAGTCCCTATTTTACGGTTGATTACTTTGGATACGATGGTGAGATCAAGGTGGCGAAATTCCCGGTATCGATAGATAGTATCGTACTGGTTGCCAATGCAACCAGGGCCGATCTGTCGTTTGGGGTAAAACTTACGCTGTCTGAAAACGCCTTCAAAGCTTCTACCCGGTTAAATATTGGTTGTACCTATAACCAACAGAATGGTTTCAGTAACTGGAAGTTTGATAAAGTTACCCTGTCGAAAATAAAGATCGACAATGCCAAGATCGGAGGGCTTACACTTAATGGGGAGATTGATTTTATGCAGGATGATCCCACTTATGGCGATGGTTTTTCCGGTGGCATCACTGCGAATTTCGATGCGCTGAATAAGGTGGAAGTGAAAGTGCGTTGCATGTTTGGTTATAATAAATTCCGTTACTGGTTTGTAGACGGGTCTGCTAAATGGGCGGAAGGATTTCCGGTAGGCGGCGCCTTAAAGATCAACGGATTTACAGGCGGGGCCTATTACCGCATGAGTAAAGTGAATGCAGCATCAGGTACAACACTTGAAAATTTACCGAATTATAAACCCGACTCCGCATTGGGGCTTGGGATAAAAGCCGGGGTGTTTTTTAACGTAGTGAAATCTGAGGTGATCCAGGGGATGGCTGAATTTGAAGTGGCCTTTAACCGCGGCGGCGGCATGAACTATATCGGTTTCTTTGGCAATGCCAAATTCATGGGCAAACTGCCGGGCATAGCCAGCAAGTTTATGGAAAAGTCTGCTGACCTGTTCAATAAGGTGGAAAATGCGGTGAGCAAACAACTGGAAGGATTGTCTGACGCCGCTAAGCTTGATAAAATAGAAGAACTGCAAAAACTCAAGATCACCAATCCGCAACAGGCCGGCAGGGAGATACCACCGGATGAGGACATGGAGATGGCAAATGGTATTTCAGCCTATATGGGTATGTTCTATGATTTTCAAAGTAATACTTTCCATGCCAACTTCGACATATATGTAAATGCAGCCAAGGGGTTGTTACAGGGTATTGGTGATAATTACCGCGCCGGATGGGCAGTGATGCACTTCGATCCCAAGGACTGGTATGTATATATGGGAACGCCAACCGATCCCATAGGTATTCAATTTGGCCTGGGCGGTTTCAAAATAAAGACCCAGTCTTATTTCATGCTGGGTACTAATATTCCCGGCTCGCCTCCACCTCCCCGCGAAGTGGCAGACATTCTGGGTATGGACATAGATCAGCTTGATTACATGCGCGATGCCAATGCCCTGGGCGAAGGTCGTGGTATTGCATTTGGTTCGAGAGTAACTGTTGAAACAGGCGATATTACTTTTTTAATATTGTATGCCAATTTCAAAGCGGGTCTTGGTTTTGATATGATGTTGAAAGATTATGGAGATGCACATTGCGAAGGCAGCAGCGATCCTATTGGTATGGATGGCTGGTACGCCAATGCCCAGGCCTATGCTTATTTACAGGGCGAACTGGGTGTTAAAGTAAATCTGTGGTTCCTGAAAGCACGTATTCCTATTATTCAGGGCGCTGCGGCTGCGTTGGTGCAGGCGAAGCTTCCCAACCCCGCCTGGTTTGCAGGTTACCTGGGTGTGAGATTTAATTTACTCGGTGGTTTGGTGAAAGGGAATGTGCGGTTCAAGGTGGAAATAGGAAATGATTGTAAGATCGTAGCAGGCGGAGGTGAAACAACGCCAGTAGGTATTGCAGTTATTTCTGACGTGACTCCCAAAGATGCTGCCGAGGTAGATGTATTTGCTGCGCCGCAGGCTGCCTTCAACTTTGCCATTGGAAAAGATATTCCCGTTTCCGATGATAAGGGCGATCACACCTATCGTATTCAACTCGATCAGTTCGACCTTTCGGCAAATGGAAATACCATCACCGGTAAGCTAAAATGGAATGCCAATAACGATGCGGTTACCTTTTATTCAAATGACATACTTCCACCTTCCACATCGGTAACAGCCAATGTGAAAGTAAGTTTCAAGGAAAATCAGAATGGCGCCTGGCAAACCGTGTATATCGATGGAAAGAAAGCTGAAGAAGCCCGTACGCTTACTTTCACTACAGGTAAAGCACCTGAAAGTATTCCATTATCTAATATAAGTTACGCCTGGCCGGTAGTAGAACAGCAGAATTTTTATGCCGCTGAAACCAACCAGGGCGTTGTTCAGTTAAAGCGGGGACAACCCTATTTATTTTCCATTCCTGGTTATATTCCCCAGTTGATGGTGCGTTCAACAAACGGAGGAGCGGCAGTCAAACTGCCATTCACTTACGATTCAAACGAATGCCGTTTGCGGTTTAATATCTTTAAGATACAGAACAACGCGGCCTATGAACTGGTGTTGCAAAGTGTTCCTTCAGCCAGTTCTGCCGGCAGTGCAGGTGGTTTTGTTACCAATTCTACGACTACCGATGCCGGTGACAGCGTGCAGATAACAGGTAACAGTGCAACCGATGTGGTGCGCGCCGATACCGGTAAAACCTTACTGAATTATACCTTCCACAGCAGCCGGTATGGTACGTTTGCTGAAAAAATGCAGGTAATGCAGCTTGGGAACAGTACCGTAAAGAAACTGTCTTCCGACCTGTTCACCCTGCAACAGGCGGTATCAGGGGCCGAACCGCTCGATCTGTGCGAACTGACCGGCACCGATTACACCAATAACGTTCCACTGGTGCAACCTTTGGCCTTAACCGATAATGACTTCTTTAGGTCGTATATATATCCGCTTAACTACAAAACTTATCCTGTTGCCGGCGATATTGTCTTTAATGACCGGGATACAACGGAATTGGGTTTTGTTCCTGTTCGTTCATTACCGGTAATACTTGCTTATCAGAGCCTGGTAAGTCAGGGCAATTTTACCGACCGCCTGGTGACAAACTATCTGCCTTATCTATACGATCTGCCCCGGATTTATAAACAGGATTTCCTGGACCTGCAGGCCCAGGTAGTAAGCAGGTATCTTAGTACACCGCAACAGAAAGATTATGAATGGCTGATCAATGGATTCTATCCAATGATGACACCCGGATATTATAAAGTGAATTATCAGTTTGTACTACCCGGCGGTATAAATGGCAGTTCGCACATTGTTCAATATTATAACCCGATCCAATAATCTATGAAACGCCTGATAATACTATTTTTTATAGGAGTGCTATGTGTCACGGGCGCCAGTGCGCAACGTGGCAGGCAGGCCTCCACCCAAATAAAAATGATAGCAAGGCCCGACAATACGGGTCATACCATCCGGCTGCGATGGGCTGCTACTGATGTATCTATTTGGAAGCTGACCAATCAATATGGTTTTATCCTGGAACGTTATACGGTATTGCGTAATAAGCAAATGCTGGATAAGCCTGAACGCAAAGTGTTGAACGCAGGGCCTATTCATTCAAAACCGCTGGAAGCATGGGCGGAACTGGCAAAGAAAGATAATTTTGCCGCCGTAATGGCGCAGGCTTTGTATGGAAGCGACTTCCAGGTTGCCGGTAACGACGCAAAAGGCGTTAGCCGCATCATCAGCCAGTCGCAGGAAGCAGAGCAGCGGTTCAGCTTTTCGATGTTTGCGGCAGATATGAGTTTTGAAGGAGCGCTGCTGGCAGGCTGGGGCTGGGTTGATAATGAGGTTAATCCTAATGAAAAATACCTGTACCGGCTTACAACCGCTGTGCCTGTAAATCTTGCAAAAGCCGATACGGCCGCTGTATATATAGGCGCTGAAGCTTATGAACCGTTACCACCGGTGCAGGAAATAGATGCTCAGTTTGGTAACCGGACAGTAATGCTTACCTGGGATTACAGCCGCGTAAAAACATACTATACCTCGTATTATGTTGAAAAATCGGAAGATGGGGGCAAAACTTTCCGCCGCCTGTCCGATGTGCCGGTAAGCAATCTGAATGAAAAAAATGATAAACGTGCTTCAGGCCGGATGTACTTCACCGATACATTACATGAGAATGGAGTGGCTTGTCAGTATCGCGTTCGGGGTATCAATCCGTTTGGAGAAACAGGCCCGCCATCGGAAGTGATAAAAGGACAGGGGGCCAATATACTTCCTTTTGTACCGGGTATTGAATCAGCTTATACAGATGATAAAGGCCTGTTGCAAATGCAATGGGCGTTTGAGGAAAAGGCCAATGGATTGATCAACGGATTCCGGATAAACAGGTCGGATAAGTCTGATGGCCCGTATAAAGTATGGCTGGATAGTATCGATGTCACCCGGCGTACACTACCGGTTAAAAGGATGGTCGGCGACCCCGGTTATTTTACCATAACCGCCATTGCCAAAGAAGGCGAGGGGCGCACCTCTTTTCCCGTACTGGTACAGCCGGTTGATTCCATTGCGCCGGCCATACCGGCAGGATTAAAAGCTGTTGTTGATTCCAACGGTGTGGTAACGCTGACGTGGAATAAGAACAATGAACGCGATCTGTTGGGGTATAAGATCTACCGGTCTATGAAAAAAGAGGAAGAACCGGTGCCACTTATTGACTCAGTATGGCGGGGTAATAAATTTCGCGACAAGCTCAGTCTTAAGTTGCTCAACAAAAAAGTATACTATGCCGTTTCAGCACTTGATAAACGGTTTAACCAGTCGGCCCCTACAGCGCTGGTGGAATTAAAAAAGCCTGATATCATTCCACCTTCTGCAGCAGTGATCACCAAATATAAAGTTACCGGCAATATGGTTACATTAAACTGGGTGAATAGTGTTGATGAAGATATTGCTGCGCACATCCTATACCGGAAGGCAGCGGTTGACAGCAATTATACAGCTGTACAACATTTTACCGGAAAAAGCCGCAACAGTTATACCGATACCATAACAAGTGGCGCTGGTCAATACTACTATTACATAGCCGCTCAAAGCGAAGGCGGTTTGAGTACGGTTTCAGAATCGCTCCCTGTTACGGTTGCTGCAGGTGCTGCCGGGTCTTTACAGCTCACTCGTTTATATGCTTATGCGCAGCCCGATCAAAGAAGGATAGAAGTGGTATGGGGCGATGACATGAAACAGGTGCGTAATTACCAGGTGTATAAATCTTCCGGCAATGGCGCCATGACTTTATATAAATCGGTGCCCGCGGGACAAAAAGGGTTATACGATACTGAAGTGCAGGTAAATACTGCTTACCAGTATGGTGTAATGGCGGTGTTGGCATCGGGTGCCTATAGCGAAATGAAAAAAGTATCGGTTAATTATTAATACGTTTCTATGAGAACACGTGTATTGTTATTAATGGTTATTTTATTGCAGGCAGCCGCGTTAACAACGCTGGCCCAGCCAAGGTATAAATTATTAATGCGCACAAGAATATATTGTCCGTACAAGAGTTACCGGGCTGTGTGTGAGGGTAATATCTACAAGGCGGAGGCGTTTTATTTGAATGCCTCTTCAGAACCAGTTGCCCAAAAGGATATCCTTTGGGATGGAAAAAAGGGATACAACCTACAAAACATTGACCCCAATTGTAGTGCGAATCCCAAGGAATTTTGGGATTCAATTTACTTTAACGTTGATACGAAACTGGACTATATTCATATATATAGTGTCGTCTATCAAAGTGGCCGTTCCGGCTGCAGCGAAAGTGGTCATTCGGATAAGGACTGGTTATTTGATGGCTGGTATAACAGTAACGGTTATTTTTTCAGCGAATATACCACACCTTCTGATGTTTGGGGCAGTAACGGCCAGATATGGATCTATCCGGAAAAGATAGCGCTGGATGTGCCCAAGAAGGAAAACTACCTGCCGAGCACTGATCGCATTCATATTGATGCCACGATTGGTTATCCGGCGCCTGTATACAACTGGCAATACAACATTGGCGGCGCCGGCTGGGTTAATTTTCCAGCATCAACCAATACATTTGGTAAAACCAGTATTGATATCTGCGGGTACGATCTTATAGGTGCAGCTTTCGATAACGTAGACCCCGATGCAAATATCGCTATCCGCGTAAGCCCGGTTGAATATTGCTTTTCGGAGCCGAAAACTTTTAAGCCCACTATTCCTTCTCCCCATATTCTTTCAGTAACACATGTTCCCAACAAATGTTTTGGCGCAAAGGATGGCACGATCAGCGTTCAATTCGACCGGCCCCTGAAATCGGGAGAAAGCCTGAATATTATACTGAGTGATAATTTGAATAATCAGGATACCACGGTACCAGGTGTCACCCTGGATGCCGCCAATGCCTATACATTTCCGGCCCAGTTTGGCCCCGGAAATTTTAAAATAGAACTGATCGGTAAATACAAAGGCGTTCCCTGTTATTCCACCGGCCCGCGCCATACGGATACCACCTCTTTTCCAGGACCTGCAGCTGTAAGTTTTACCAATAATGGAAGGAATGTATTCTGCTACGCCGGTGCCGATGGAACGATCCAGTTAAATGCAAATGGTGGGGTAGGTAATTATTCCGCTGGCTATAAACAGGCACAGGATGAAACGTATACCTGGTCTGCCTTTGGTTCGCCTACCGGGCATACCATTACGGGGCTCGATAGCGGCGTTTACCAGCTTAGGATAAAGGATGGAAACGATTGTATTATGAAAGATGGAGCCGGTAATGAAATTGTTCAAACGGTAACCATAAGCCAGCCTGCGGAGCCTGTTCAGGTGGATTACAGGCAAAAGACGAATCCGCTGGCATTTGGCAGTACCGATGGTAATGCCCTGGCAATTATTATAGGTGGAACTCCTCTGAATGGGAATAGTTACGACATAACCTGGACAGACAGCACTACCGGTTCCGTATTAAGTACGGTAACCAATAGCACCAATCCGTTCACTACTACATTACAGCAAATAGGCGATGGAGGATATATCGTTACAGCCAGGGATGCCAACTATGCGAATGCGTCGGGTGCAAATGCAGCCGGTTGTATAGTTGCCGATACGTTTCATTTGCAACAGCCTCCGCCATTAGTAGTTGACGTATCAGAACATCATTATGTTTCCTGTAAAAACGGTGGCGATGGCGAATTGTATGCAAAGGCGCAGGGGGGAATTGAAATACCTTCAAAACGATATATCTATCAGTGGTATCGTAATGATAATGGCGGCTGGACGAGCATTGCACAGACGGACAGTTTTGCAGTGAAATTGACGGCCGGAACCTATAAAGTAAAAATTACCGATAAAAATAATATTAGCCTGGAATCAATACCTTATGTACTTGGTGAGCCTACTTTACTGACGCTTGGGTTAACCAGTACGCAGGTTGTTTGCAGTGGAGGAAACGATGGTACGGCAACTGCGGTGATCGGTGGCGGTACCTATCCATATAGCATTGCCTGGAGCAATGGCGCAACAACAGAAAATATCACCGGGTTAACAACAGGCAATTATCTGGCCTATGTAAAAGACGACCGTGGCTGCCAAACCCAGCAACAGGTGAAAGTAACCACGCCTAATCCCATTACTGTAAATAACCCGGTAGTTATACAACCCGTTTGTACCGGTTATTGTAACGGAGCTATCAGTTATACGGTGTCGGGAGGAACAGCGCCTTATAGTTATCAGTGGAGTAATGGCAGTGCCGCACAAACGCTAAGCGCATTGTGTGCTGGTTCGTATTCAGTAAAGATCATCGATGCAAAGGGATGTTCAGAAAAGCAAACGTTCAATTTACAGGACCCCTTGCCGCTTACAGTAGCGCTGGGCCCCGATCGTACACTGTGTGCGGGCCAGGCGTGGATGGCTAATGCAACAATCGCGGATGCGAATGCGATTTACAGTTGGAGCGGTACCAATGGATTTACTGCGGCTACGGCAAGCGTATCGTTGAGCGAGACCGGTAAATATAACGTACAGGTAACGGATAGTAAAGGGTGTCAGGGAAGTGGTAGTATAAGCATTAGCAGAAGCGATGCTACGGTGGCGGCAGATTTCGTGGCCAGCACACAGGCATTCAAAGGTGAAAAAGTAACTTTTGTAAATATCAGCCAGCCCTGGCCGGAAACAACTGAATGGCTGGTGCCAGCAGGCAATATTACCGTCACACGCCGAACAGATTCATTGATCGAAATACAGTTTAATGAAGCAGGTACCTACCAGGTAGGAATGCGGTCGGGCGTGGGCAGTTGTACCAAAGAATACTCGAATGCCATTACCATTGTAGAAGGGCAATCGTTCGATAATCCCAGTTCTGCTGCTACCGATCCTTTTGTGATCGAATTTTCGGTAACTCCGAACCCAAGCAAGGGGCAGTTCACTGTTAGCGTTGGTTTACAGGAAACAGCTGACGCTAGTCTGCGACTCATAAATCTGCAGTCCGGCGCTGTGGTAAACCAGCAGCGGAAAAGCGGCAGTAACAAGTATACGGTTCCCTATAACATAAATGTAGTAAGCGGTGTGTATGCGCTGGTGCTTGAAACGGCAAAAGATACCCGCATCCTCAGAGTGTTGATATTGTAATAAAAGGCATAGCTCAAAAGCGTAAATAATGTTAGTTACCCTATATAAGAAAACTATAAGCAGGTTATTGATTGTAATGGCCTGCTTATTCCTCGGGCAGTTGGTTAATGCACAGCGGTATCCGGTACAGATAGTACCTCAGTTGTTGCCGCCTTATACTTTAAATGTAAGCGACTATTACAATGGCACCAATGAAAAGCTGGTGTTGCTGCTAACCAATACCGATCTAAATAAGCCCGCCCTGCAGGTGCGTTTGCGCATGAGCATACAGGGACAGTCAGCCAAGCTTATCAGCCGGGATAATGTTTACTATCCCGCTATTAACCTCGATGGCGGTGTTCCCGCCCGCATCAGTTTACAGGACCTGGCTCCTTATTTCAATGCCGACAATCTTATATTCGAGGGCATTACCCGTGCGCAGTATGTGCAAAGTGGTAAGTTGCCCGAAGGGTTCTATCAATTTTGCTTTGAGGCAGTGGAGGTTAGTTCAGGGCAGGTAGTTGGCCGCAGCAGTTGCGCCATGGCCTGGATCAGTCTGAGCGACCCGCCCTTACTGAATTTGCCCAGAACGGCTGAGAGTATTGTTTATAAAGATCCGCAAAATATCATCTTTCAATGGACGCCGCGTAATTATAACAGTCCAACCAGTGCATTCAATACAGAATATGAATTCACGCTTGTAGAAATATGGGACAATGGCCTGGCGCCGGAAGCAGCTTTTGGTACGGTTCAGCCTTTGTACCAGACTACCACGCAGGCAACTACCTTATTATATGGCCCTGGCGAACCTTTGTTGTTATCCGGGCACAAGTATGCCTGGCGCGTACGTGCGCAGCAAACCGATGGTTCAAAGGGGTCAGATGCTTTCCGCAACAACGGATACAGTGAGATCTTCTGGTTTAACTGCCAGAATAATTGTGCCGCGCCCCTGAACGTGCAGCACGAACTCAGTAATGGCCGGGCAACCATTACGTGGACGGCTAATCCTAACCAATCCAGTTTTACGGTCGACTACCGGGAAAAGGGACAGGACGGTGCTACCTGGTATAATTCCCCTACCACGGCTAACCGCATGTTGTTGTACGACCTCAAGAAAGATAAGACCTACGAATACCGGGTTGGCGGTACCTGCGATAACGGCATTACTTATACCTACAGCGATATTAAAACACTGGTGACGCCAGCTGCTGACAGTGCCGTAAATACAGAATGTGGCCTATTGGAACCGGAGGCAAATATTGCCAACCGTACCCCCATTCAAACGCTGCTCACGGGCGACGTGATCTCAGCAGGTGATTTTCCGGTTAAACTATTACAGGTAAGCGGACAGGGTACTTTTACCGGCGCTGGGTATGTAACGGTTCCTTTTCTGGGGCAGGTCCGGGTGAAGGTTCAGTTTAAGGGAATCACTGTTAATACAGACAAGCAACTGATTGGTGGTGTTATAGAAACGACCTACGATCCTAAGGAATCGCAAATAGGAAACCTCGACAAAGTAATAGAAGGCGGTGGGGATGTTGGTATTGTGGTTACCGGAGTAGATACTGCCGACTACTATATAGATATGGTAATCCCTGATGCCAGCCATATTGCCGTAGAGCTGAACAGCAAGGTGGATAGTTCGGGGAATGCTACACCCGCCGCTGGCGCTACATTAACTGTTACAGATAGTGAAGGTAAGAAGGAACAGGTGAAGGTAGATGAAGTGCCGACGACCATAAAGGACAAGAACGGCACTGTTTACGGAGTTGATAAAGATGGAAATGTTTCGAAGATCAGTTCAAGCGAGGTGATGAATATGACTCCGGCTGAATTGAACTCGATCAAGACTGACAAAGCTGTTGTTAAGTTCGTGCCGCATGAACACCAGCAATACGCATTCGATGAATACCAGCCGGAATACAAAGCCAGCGTTCTGTTCAGAGAAGAATACGAAAAGCTGAATGATGATTATTATGTAAGCAGTAAGGCAATTGTTGAAGCGAAGGCAGATGTGATAAAAGCGGTGGTGGAAATAAAGGATAAGAGCCTTGTTTTAGACAGCATCCGTTTTGTAACGGGTAAGGGAATCCGGTATGAAAGTACCCGCCTTGCAGATAGTACTAGCTGGGAGATAAAGATCGTGGGCGGACCTGCCGCTGATGCACAGGAATTGTATGCCTTGTATCCACAGGGTGGGGGCAAATACCTGTCGCTGGGTAAACTGTTTATAGCTGCCTATGAGGAGCGGACCTTTAAGGTAGTGCTGGTGCCGGTAAATGAAGCAACGGTTAACAAAGATCAGATAAGCAGCCAGCTAAATAAGATCTATAATGCTGTAGGGATCACCTTCCAGGTTACGGAAGACAAACCGTTCATCGATAAGAGCTGGGATCTAAACAACGATGGTGACCTGGCTGTATCAGGAAGTGGATGGTTGTCAATGCTCACCAATGAAATGAAAGCATTGAACAACGCGTATAGCAGTGCGCGTACGGTTCAGCAGGATGCGATCTATTTGTTTGGATTGAAGGGCAGTGATAGTACCAGCAACCTGCTCGGTGATATGCCGAGAGGAAAACAATTCGGTTACCTGTTTAACGATGCTGATGGAAAAGTGGCTGCCCATGAAATAGGACATGGCGTGTTCAGGTTGAAACACGTGTTCGATAATCAATACGGATTCGAAATAGGTGGACTGCCATCGAACGTGATGGATTATCCTGCAGGTGATCGTTTTGCCAAGTATCAGTGGGATCAGGTGCATGATCCGGGTATGGTGATTGGGTTGTTTGAGAAGGATGCGGATGCGCAGTTGATAGTAAGCAGCGCTGATGCACTTAAGGATTTGAAAAACGCAGGTACTAATACGTATACGTTCCTGTCGCCAGGCGGTATGCCGGTAACGCTTCCGGCTATGGCTACGAATATCGTCCTTAGTGAAACGAACTATTTCGTGCCTAAGGAAAATGAGGCTTTCTTACATACAATACCGTTCGGAACACTGGTTTCATTTACACTTGAAAACGATGGCAAGTTTGAAGTTTACACGGCTGTAGGTGGTAATAGCGCAAAAAAGTTCCTGCAATATGAATGTTCAAATAATGATGGAAATAGTAAACCGTATGTTGACAATCTGACGGCCAAAGAAACATCTGGTAATGTAATTCTCGCATGGCCTTGTTTTACTGCTCCATCCGATGCTACTCAGCAATTGACTTTCAACTTAAAAGCCAAATGGTTCCAGCCAGGTGACGATGTCTTTAATTCTGCAAAGAGCCCCGATTACGTTGCTGGAGGTGATTTTGAAAACGCAGAAAAAATACTGGAGGATGCTGCAAATAAATCGAACGATGGAAAACCTGTTTATACTATAAGCAAGGAAGTGAGCACTTATTCTGATTTTACTGGCAGCAAATGGGCCAGCAATTTCATCGGTGCCAATACCAGATGTGAAAGCATGCCCATGCAGGTTGTCATGAATATCGCCAACCTGATAAAACTGAATGAGGACGTTTATGAAGATTTTGTTTGTAAGCATAAGAACCAGCCTGAAACAAAAGAAGAGTTTGAAGGATACCTCGCTATCTTCCAGGATTTCCTGAAGACAGGTAATTTGAAGATCACTGAGATTGAGACGAGCAGTGACATGCAAAACAAGCTGGCTGAAATGTGTTTGGAAAGGTATGCCACACTAACAGCAGCAGAACGGATCAAGATCATAGAAGTACTTACCCAAAGTGGCAGTGCAATAACTGGCTGTTCCTCAGGGCACAAAATGGAATGTGCCGAATGGCAACTGATAAATACGATCAAGACAATTACCGATGTAAAGCAAGCGGACGACGTAGCCACGTACTTAAATACAAACCAGGCCGCATTGTTAAGATTGATTACTGACGTGGACGCGACTGAAGACAAACTGGATAATCATAACGAAATGATGGCGGCCCTGTTCAATATGGCTAAGCTGAGAGATACTCACGTTGAGGGGCTTACTGCAGAAGACCTCCTGGGCACCAGGCTGTATATTAATGGCAGTTTTGATTACGGTGCGTTTAGTATGACTTCAACCGTTACCCAGGTTGATTTTACAACAGGTGGCGGGAGCGTAGGTTTCCGTATTGAACAGAAACTTGCGCAGGTCTTTTCACCGAATGCCGGTGTTGATATAAGAGGGAAATACGCGATCAACATGAATCCATTGGGTAATGGCATTACATGGATCAATCCGCCGCCGCTTGACCCCATAACAGTGGTATTTGGGGAGGACTATTCAATTACAGGCAGCGGAGTGTTATTTAAAAAAGGAGATATAATACGTATACCGGCACTGTATTTATGGAATTTGTTTGATGTCGATGCCAAACAAACGGCCGCCTTATTAAGGGCTAATGCAGTGAAGTTTGCTGTGACTGGCGCTCTCGCAATTTCTGCGGGATTAGCGGAAGGACCTGCCGCAGTAACACTGGCCACACTGGATTTCACCAGTTCAGCCTTTTCGACCATTCTAAGCCCCATGCTGTTAAGGCAGAATTTAAGCCCCGAGACAAGAGAAGTGGTAGAAGCATTTGATAAAATGGGGCAGGCATATATGTTGTTCCGCGCCGGGCAAGCGGCAGCGCAGATTACCGATCTATTAGCGGAATATGCACTACAGTACGCGACAAAGGTGATGGCAGCCAGGCTAAGGGCGGTTGTCTCTGAAATGCCGGTAGTGAAATCGATAGAGGAGGTGGTGGAAAATGTTGAGGCGGAAGTCGTTAGTTCGCAGGTGAAAACCGGTGGTGCTAAAACGACGACCGACCCGGCTTCGGGGGGTAGCTCCAGTTCAACGAATAGCCCGGCTACTACCACCGGGGGACAAACGGGTATCCAGGTCCGGCCAGGTACGCAGGGACCCACAAATACATCAGTTCAACCTGCTGTTCCTGCACTGGGATCGGCAACAGTAGAACAGGCAAAGACAGATGAGTCAGCAGCAGAAAAGGCAAAGGCAGCAGAGGATGAAGCGGCAAAAGCGAAGGCAGAATTGGAACAAGATGATGCATTAGAAAAATCGAAGACAGATGCGGATGATGCCGGAAAATTATTGAGTGAATGGGAACTTCTTGACGAATTGCTGAGAGCAAAGCTAAAATCTTTTAAAATAGACGAAAATGCTTTGGAGAAAATGATAGCCCAGATGAAGAATTCGGGAGAGGAGGGACTCCGAATGGGCCGGTTAATTGTGAAAGGAACGTATGAGCAGGTACAGGGATATCTCGATCTAATTAAAAAAATTGCTATAGATGATCAATCTTTTAAAGCTGTAGTTCAACCTTTTAATAAAGCAGATGAATTAGTTGCAAGAGGAGTTGATAAAGCGTTGTTTCGCTTTGAACACAAAGTTGATGGCGATTTGCCATTTGATGTAGATTTAGGAGTAAGAAAATCAGTTGGTTCATCAGAATATTCAGAGGCTTATCAGTTCAAAACAAATACAGCTCCGATAACTAAAAGTTCAGTAGAGAGTGGATGTAGTCAATTGTATAACGCCCCTGCTGATAAAAAGATATTAGAGATTAGGCTGATAGAAGGAGATGAGATTTCAGCTATAAAGGAAAATGAAAGCGTAAAAAGAGCGTTCACGTTTCAGATTTATAAAAAAGGATTTAAGGACACAAATAATGTTATTATTGATGAAATTCATTTAATTTCATCCAACGGAGATAAGGTAAAAGTAATCTGTCCAAACGGGGAACTTCAATATATTAATTTATAGGATATGAAACTTTATACGCCAGGAGAATATAGAGGACGCTGGTATTTTGAAAGCAACAAGTATGGAGATGACATTGACAAAGACACACCACCGTATCCAGAGATTCTGTCAGATCTAAAAAAAGTATTGTCCATTTTGATAGAATCCAAAATGTTGCTTCCAAGATTTTTGGAAGGTAAGGAAGGTAAACTGGAATATAAAAATGTAGAGGATCTGGTTACTTTAATCGAGACAGATAATTTTCTGTATAAATGTTTTTTGTTTGGAATAAGAGGTGATACAATTATCTATACAGAGGAGGGCGAAGAAACGTATTCTAATATATTTTCTTTAGAGGGTTTTCGGACATTTCAGCAATATTTTTCATTATCAACAAAATCTGATATTTGGCTGCCTATGTCTTTTGATATAGATAGCTATTCATTTGTATGGAATTTGGAACGACATAATTTAAACTATTACAGAGTTCCGGCTGTGCTAAAAAAGATAAATGATGTTTTAGGCTGGGAAAATGAAAGTCTATTAGTTAGGGAATTTAACGAATTAGGAAGTTTGCAGATAGGGTACGATCTCTTTCTATCTCAGCAAGTGATAACCAGGGAATACAACGAAAATCCTAATCCCGAGTTTAATTTAAAAGAGTATTTATCAAAAATGGAATAATAAAAAAGTAGAGGTTGGAGTTTTCCAGCCTCTACTTTTTTTATTACGGCAATCGCATTTTTATTTCGAATAGGATGGTTTCCATTCCTCAAAACGTTCACCCGCCATTGCCTTGTTAGCCATATGTACTGCAATGGCTGCATTGCGGCCGGTTTCAACATTTGAAGCCGGCTTTTTACCGGTGCGGATACAATCTGCAAAACTGAGCAGCGCGTAGGAAGTAGGATCGCGTTGTTCACGATCGGGATAAAAGAAATCTATCGGCACTGCTTCCCCTTGCGTGCGGGCCTTAACGGTAGCTCCGGTAACTCCGTCAACCGTTCCCAGTTCACTTTTTTTCGGTTCTTCATAAATAAATGCTTTCTCCCGTTGTATTTCTATGGTAGCCCTGGTGCCCAATATGCGGATGCAATATCCATTGTAAGCATTGGTAAGGATGGAAGAAACGTTCGCCTTGATACCATTGGGATAAACAAAAACGGTTCGTACATTATCATAAGTGTCCCGGCCGTCTTTCCAAAAATCGATACCACCCATACCGGTAACTTTAAGTGGATGGCTGTCGAGCATCCAGTTTACGATATCGATCTGGTGCGCGCACAGTTCCGCCATCAACCCGCCTGAATACTGTTTGTACATCCGCCAGTTCACCTGCCGTTCAAGCGCAGGGTCCTTTACCGGCACGCGCCAGTCGGAATTACGGTGGTACTGGCATTCGAAATGCGTAATAGTGCCAGCCCATTTTTGGGTAAGCACCTCTTTTATCCGGTGATACAAGGCATAATACCGGTACTGATGCCCTACCTGTACCACCAAACGGCCGCTGTTCACTTTCTTTACCAATGCCAGCGCCTGTTCAATGTTATAGGTCATGGTTTTTTCAACGTACACATGTTTGCCCGCATCCAGGGCATCGATTGTCATCTGGTAGTGGAGATGAAGGGGCGTTGCGATGATCACCGCGTCAAGGTCCCTGTCTTCGAGTAATCTTTGATAAACAGAATAGGGCTTAGCCCCGTCCGCGGCGAGCGCAAGTCCTTTCTGCAGATTGTCTTCCATCACATCGCATACAGCAGTAATGGAAATGCCGGGAAGTTTTTTGATCAGGTGTGCAATACCAGCTCCCCGGTTGCCAGCGCCAATAAGACCCACCCGAAGCATATCCATCCCTCTTGTTTTTCCTATTACAGGAATACTGTTTAACAGTAGGGCGCCGGAAATAAAGGTGGTACCTGTTCTTACAAAACTGCGACGGGAAATAGGGTTGCTCATTTTCGATGTTTTTCTTTCACTTGTTGGATGTCCTTTTAGCAATTTAGATCATCGGGATGTGTAATGGCACAGCCGGTACGGATTTAATAGCGAGAACGTTACCGGAATGGAGGATTAGTTTAACTTTATCGTTAACTTGTTGTAACTTATGCAGAACCGTAGTGTTACCATTAAGGATATTGCCAAAATGCTGAATATTTCAGTAGCCACCGTGTCACGTGCGCTGCGCGATACATATGATGTGAATGCCGAAACAAGACAAAAAGTACTTGACATGGCACGGCAACTGAATTATAAACCCAATTTTAATGCAACAGGGCTGGCCAAAGGAAGCACGCATAACATTGGCATCGTATTGCCCTTTATAACCAATTATTATTTTAGCACCGTAATTACCGGCATCCAGGAAATTGCCTACGAAAATGGATTTAATATCACCCTGTACCTCACCAACGATTCTGAAGAGCGGGAATTATCCATTATTGAAAACCTCTCCGTGAGCAGCCTCGATGGGTTGCTGGTATCAACATCGTCTTTATCCAGTGTTCATTTTCAGGAATTGATCGACATGGGAATTCCTGTGGTCTTCTTCGACCGGGTTGCCAAAGAGGTCGTTACCTCAAAAGTAATGCAGGACGATTTCAATGGCGCCGTGGAAGCCACCGAACACCTGGTAAAGAACGGATACCGCAACATTGCGCATATAACAGGCCCGCGTGGATTGATCCTTACTGAAAAAAGGGTACAGGGATACCTGTCGGTACTGGAAAAGTACCAGTACCCGGTTCGGGAGGAATGGATTGTGTACTCCGGTTTTTCGCAGGAGAGTGGGGAAGGGGATGTAAACCATCTGCTGCAGTCGGCCGACATGCCCGATGCCATCTTTGCCAGCAACGATCGCAAAGCCGTGGGCGCCATGCAGGCCCTTAAGAAAAGAGGTATTGCCATTGGCAGTGAAATAGGGGTAATAGGTTTTACAAACGATCCCATCTCTACGATCATTTCACCCACACTCAGCACTATTGCCGAACCTGCATTTGACATAGGCAAAAAGAGCTGCGAATTGCTATTGAAGCATATCACCAAAAAGAATTTTATTCCTGAGGAGGTAATACTGCCGTGCAGACTTATTGAACGGGAATCTACCCGCCGCTGATCAGGCAATACCGGCAGGCCTGTTGTATACGGGGTTACCCATGATAATAGTGTTATGTATGGTAATGTCTTTATCGAAGATCACGATATCGGCATCTTTGCCGGGCGCCAGTAATCCTTTTTTGTTTGCTATGCCCATAATAGTGGCGGGTGTCAGGGACATCATTTTAACGGCATCTGCCAAAGGCACATCGGCAAGCGTGATCATATTGCGTACCAATTGATCTGCGGTGGCAATACTGCCGGCAAACGAGCTTCTGTCGGGAAGTTTAGCTACCCCATCCTCAATAATTACTTTTAACCCCGTTTCCGGATGGCCGAGTACACTTTCTGTGTGGTTGGTTCCGGCAGCCCGCATGGCATCAGTGATCAATGCAGTTTTATCAGCGCCTTTGATCTTATATACCAGCTTTAACAAAGGCGCAGGCAGGTGAATGCCATCGGCTATGATCTCCACATCCATCCCATCTAACAGGAAAGCAGCTTCAACAGCGCCGGCATACCGTATGGCGTTGCGGCGGGTAACACCCAACATGGAAGAATACAGGTGTGTAGCCAGTGTATATCCATTTTCATAGGCTTCCAGTACTTCTTCATAGATGGCATCAGTATGCGCCAGTGATACCAATATATTGTGCGCCCTGAGGTATTGACCAAAGGCGATAGCGCCCGGTAATTCCGGCGCAGCGCTCCATCGTTTTACGGCAGTGGAGCGTGACACCACATCCATGTATTCTTTTGGATCGGGATTGCGTATATACCGCGGATCCTGTGCACCTCGCTGGTTTATGGAAAAATAAGGGCCTTCCAGGTGCATACCAATAAAGCTGGCCCCTTTATGGTTGTTTTTATTTGCCTGTTCATATACCTCCAGCGTGTGCAACAGGTGCTGTTGCGTACCGGTAAGTGTAGTGGGGCTTAATGCAGTAGTACCGTACCGGGCATGGGTTTCAGCGATCGCCAGGAAGGCTTCTTCCGTTGCATCCATAAAATCGAACCCGCCACCGCCATGTACATGGATGTCTATAAAACCCGGAGCAACATATTTGCCAGCTGCATCTATTATGTCGGCATCGGTAATTTCTATATCATGCGCAGCAACAGCCGCAATACTGGTTCCCTGTATCAGCAGGCATCCGTTGGGGATGATGCGATGAGGCGTAATGATGTTTGCATGGCATATTTTTAAGGGCCGTTCATTCATGATAAAAACTGTTTAAATTAAGTAAGTGTCCATTTGCGCACCTGGTAACCTTTAAAAGCGTAAAATACAAGATATAAATAGCAGGGCAATAACACCCAATAAGCTGATCGCAACGAATACAGATCGGCAAAATAACCATACACCAGCGGCAGCACCGCATTACCGCACAATCCCATGATCATCACAGAGGCACCCAGTTTCGTAAACCTGCCCAACCCATCCAGTGCCAGCGGCCAGATGCCCGCCCAGATCAGTGAATTGGCCAGGCCAAGCAATACCACAAACCAGATGGAAATATCTGTTGTATGTCCCAGGAAGGTGGTCTCTCCTTTAAAAAAAACGATCAGTATCGTAAAAAGAATGCCCAATAAAGTACAAAACCGCAGTGCATTGAGCTGGGTGATATAGCGGGGGATGACAATAATGCCCAAAATATAACCGCAAATAGTAGCGAACAACGTATAGGATGGAAATGCCTTGGCTTCCAACAAATGAATGTGCATGGAATTGGCATAGCCAATGATGGTATCTATGGCAATGATCTGGGTGCCCACATGTAAAAAAATGGCAAAAGCGCCCAGTATCAGGTGCGGGAATTGAAATATACTGGTTTTGTCGGAATTAGCGATGGCCACTGCATCGTTTTCATGCTCGGTATCGATCTCAGGCAATGGTGAGAACCGTACCACCAGTCCCAGTCCCAATAAAATTATTCCTACTACCGTATACGGTAGTATCACTCTTCTGATCAGTTCGGTCAATGCGGCTTCCCTTTCGGCCTCTTGCATAAGCGGTAGTTGTTTGAACAGATGGCTGTCAGTTGACTTTAATACCACCGCGGCAAAAAGCAACGGCGCAATGATGCCGGCTCCTTTGTTACAAATACCCATCATGCTGATGCGCTGGGCAGCTCTTTCCGGAGCACCCAGGATGGTAATGTAAGGATTGGCCGCCGTTTGTAATATGGCAAGACCGATGCCTATAGAAAAAAGCCCCAGCAAAAACACTTCATACGCTCTTGTTAATGCTGCCGGAATGAAAATAAAGGCGCCAGCAGCCATGATCCAGAAGCCGGCCATCATTCCTTTTTTAAAGCCCATCTTTTTTAACAGAAAGGAAGATGGCACCGACATAATGAAGTAGGAGATGTAAAAGGCAAAAGCTACCAGGTACGATTGAAAATTAGACAACTCACAGGCGATCTTGAAATAAGGGATTAAAATAGAATTAACCCATGTAACAAAGCCGAATATAAAGAACAACACCCCAATGATAAGCAGCGAAACAAAGGTTTGGCTTTTGGTGAGGGCGGCAACGGCAGTTATTGTATTGTTTTTTGGCATGCGGAATCGTGATTTATGACCAGGTAGCTTGCAAAATATCGATAATTAAAATGACGATCCTTTTTCGGGGGCATTAAATGTATGATAACGTTATCGAAAACGCTCTCGCTGTTTTATTTGCCGGAAAAATGAAAATCGTACTGCATAGTCTATACATTTGATTTGTAATCAACACCCCCCATATGAGCAAGCCAATTGAAAGAAGACACTTCATCAAATCCGTTGCATTGACCTCTGCCGGTATGTTTTTAATGCCAGGTGTAAAGGCCGGTATGATAAAAGAAAAATTGCGGTTGGGTGTAATAGGCGTAGGACAGCGGGGTGAACTGCACCTGAACCTGTTGCTGTTACGCGACGATGTGGAAGTGCCCGCCATTTGCGATATAGATGAGGATATGGTGAACAAGGCACTGGCATTATGTAAAAAACTCAATAAACCAGCACCCCAGGTATACAGTAAAGGGGAATATGCTTACCGCGATCTGCTGGCAAGAAAAGACATCGACGCCGTATTCATTGCTACTCCCTGGGAATGGCATGCGCCCATGGCCATCGATGCCATGAATGCCGGAAAACACGTGGCTTGTGAAGTGATCATGGGTATTACCCTGCAGGACCATTGGGACGTAGTAAAAACCAGTGAAAAAACCGGCATGCAATACATGATGCTTGAAAATGTATGCTACCGCCGCGATATCATGGCCATCCTGAACATGGTGCGGCAGGGTGCATTTGGTGAACTGGTGCATTTGGAAGGAGGATATCAGCACGATCTGCGCGCTGCCAGATTCAACAATGGCAAACAACCGGATGGCGGCGGTCTGCTGTATGGTAAAGAAGCCTATTCAAGAGCACGTTGGCGAACAGAGCATTCTATTAAACGCAATGGCGACCTGTATCCCACGCACGGTATCGGCCCCATCTCTAAAATGGTAAATAACCAGTTTGGCAACCGGTTTGTAACACTTTCCTCCTTTGCCTCGAAATCAAGAGGCCTGCATGAATATGTTGTAGATAATGGCGGCAAAGACCTGCCTGTTGGGAAGATCAATTTCAACCTGGGTGATGTGGTTACCACCATTATTAAAACCAATAATGGCGAAAGCATTGTACTGTCGCATGATACCAGTTTGCCAAGACCCTATTCATGCGGTTTCCGGGTACAGGGCACCAAAGGCCTTTGGATGGACATCAATAACGGCATTTACATTGATGGCAAAAGTCCGAAACTACACGAATGGGAACAGGCAGATGAATACCTGAAACAATACGATCATGAACTGTATAAAAAGCATGGCACAGAAGCCGCTAAATCCGGACGTGGGCACGGCGGTATGGATTACTTTGTGCAGAATGCTTTCATTGAATCTATCAAAAGAGGCGTTCGGGTTCCGATAGATGTATATGAATCCGCTTCACTAAGTGCGGTTGTGCCCTTGTCTGAATTATCTATCGAGAAGGGGGGCTACCCGGTTGAGTTTCCCGACTTTTCAAACGGAAAGTGGATGACGGGTATAGATACCTTCGGTTACAACAGCGATTACTGATCACCAGTTTTTTAAAAATAATCAAATGAAAATTATACAATCAACTAACCCGCAGGAATTGGGCCAGGCTGCGGGAAGGGCCGCTGCTGCCCTTATCCGTAAGGCTATTGCCGAAAAAGATCAGGCCAATATTATTTTGGCTACCGGCACCAGCCAGTTTGAAACGCTGAAGCAACTTATTGCTGAAAAAGATATCGACTGGGGCAGGGTAGTCATGTTCCACCTCGATGAATACATCGGGCTGCCTGTAACTGCGCCCGCCAGCTTCAGAAAATACCTGAAAGAAAGATTTCTCGATCAGGTGACCCCGTTGAAAACAAGCTGGCTGATCAATGGCGAAGGCGATCCGCTGCAGGAATGTAAACGATTGAACGAAGCCATCAGTGCCTGTCCCATCGATGTTGCTCTGGTAGGTATTGGAGAAAACGGCCACCTGGCTTTTAATGATCCGCCGGCCAATTTTGTTACAGAAGAGCCGTATATCATTGTTGACCTGGAAGAAAAATGCCGCCACCAGCAATTTGCAGAAGGATGGTTCCCTTCGGTGAATGATGTTCCTGCGCAGGCGATCAGCATGTCGGTTAAACAGATCATGAAATCGAAGCATATTATTTGCTCTGTACCCGATAGCCGGAAGGCAGAAGCTGTAAAGAATAGCCTTGAAAATGAGGTAAGCAATATTTTTCCGGCAAGTATCCTGCAATTGCATTCCGACTGCTCATTCTATTTGGATGATGCGTCAGCCGCTTTGCTTACCGGCGACTTGCATAAACAGTATACCGTATGAGGCCGCATGTGCATATCAGTAGTTGCCTGATGCTTCTTGTGTCAGTTGCAGTAAACTATCCGGTGCCCCGACATTCCTGTCGGGGTGCCGCCGTTTATTACCAGGCGCCACTGCAGACAGATAGTATACCAGGCACGCTTTTGCCAGCTGTACCCCTTACTGGCATAGCCCTGGCGCAGGTATTTGAAAGCGGAATAACCGACAGACAGGTATATACCCAACATGCCGCCAAAGTGTATTTTGTTTGGGGCGCAAAATCGCCCACCCTGCCCACTGGCGTTGTGGCAAGCCGTTACTTTCCTGCTTTTCGAAATCCCGATAAAACACGAACAATCACCTGGTACCAGCAACAGCATCCCGATTGGATCATCTATAAAGAAGACCGGGTTACACCTGCCTATGGGTTTATTTACGATTATGGCGGTTTAACGCCGCTGGATATAACCAACCCCGAGGTGCGGGAATACTATTTTAATGAATTTATAATGCCTGCCGTGCAGCAGGGTTATCGCATGATTGCGCTGGATAACATAGACCTGAGTAATGGGCCCAAAGGTGTGGGACACTTTCTGAATGGACAATGGCAGCAATTATATACTGGCAAAAAAAATGACGAGGCTTATTATAACAACGCCATCGACTGGCTCCGGTATGTAAAAGTCCGCCTGCATGCAGCAGGCGTAACACTGGTAGGCAATATTACCTTTAAGTCTGCTTCATCTGAAGTAATACAAAAAGCTGTAGATGCCGTTGATATGTGGCTCGATGAAACCGGATTCACCCACCGTGGTATTAATGTTACCGGTGGCGACTGGCTGAAAAAGTTTCATTTTTTGAAAAGAGTGTTACCTTACAAGCTTTATGTGACCATCAACCAATTGAATGGTTCCCCCGAAACTGCTTCAAAAGAACAAACAACATGGGTGCTGGCCAATTACCTGCTTTGCCGTGGTCCGCAGAGCCTGCTGGCAATGGTCAGTTATCATCCAACCTCATCCTACAAAGGATTTTTTTACCGGGCTGAAATGGATCTCGATCCTGGCCAGCCGCTGGAGGAAGCCCGCTCTGCCGGTAATGGCGCCTGGATGCGCCTGTATGAAAAGGGACTGGTACTCGTGAATCCTTCTTCAACCGAAAAAGCGCAGGTAGCTTTACCAGCTGGCGCCTGGCAAACGCTCTCAGGAAGCACATTCGAAAAAGGAATTACCCTCGACCCCGCCTCAGGTATGATCTTAATAAAAAAACCGGGTCAATAAGACCCGTTTTTTTAATCCTCCTGGGAGGGGTAGGGGTGGGTTTAAAAATTTCCATTGCTTACTTTATATAGCGGGCCAGCGGCAGCTCCAATTCTTTAATGCCTTGTACAGCCAGTTCAGCCACTTTGGTGGCGCCTTCCATGTTTAAGTGTGTATTGTCTTTCTTTCCATCGGGCAGTTTGGTGAACAGTCCTGGTTGTATATATAGAAACAACTTTTTCGAATCCTCAGGCCCATAGCTTTGCACCAGGTCCCAGGTTTTTTTGTACAGATCCACCAGTGGAACATTCATCTCCTTTGCAACCGCGCGTACCGTATCGATATAATCGCCGAATGTATCTGTGAGCTTACCGTTTTTATCAAAGATCCTTCTTACGATAGAGGTAAACAATATGGGGTGGGCTCCTTTGGCCCTTGTTTCATTGACGTAATTCATCAGGTTCTGCCGATAGGTAGTGGCGGGGTCGGTATGGCGGGCAGAATCGGGTTTTTGATCATTGGCGCCAAACATGATAAAAACATAATCATCGGGCTGAACGCTGTCGATCACTTTCTTCCACCAGCCTTCATCACGAAAGCTTTTGGTGCTTCTGCCGCTTTGCGCTGCATTATGAATGGCAACGTCACCGGTAAAAAATTGAGGAGCCATCTGCATCCATCCACGAATGGGGTAATCAGGTCCGCCAAATTGTGATAAATACTTTTCACTGAAGTCGCACATCGTGGAATCACCAATGGAAAAGATGTTTACCTTCTTACGATGCTTTGTAAAGGAAAGGAGAGCAATACCAAACAGTAATAACAACAGCGATTTTTTCATGGCAACCTATTTTGTGGAGTAAAATTATTTTTCAAGTTTACATTTTTTTGTCTGGAACAGCTCAGGAAGCTGCCTTTTTTTGCCGTACTATCAATGAGAACGTTATCGAGAACGGTTACGTAGATAAATATGGGATATAAAATGTTTTTAAGAAACTATAATTGTAGAATTGTCATAACATTCACTCGCCTTATCGCCTGAAAACGCTTGTCCCTTCTTCTTTTTCCAAATCACAAAATTTAAACGATTGCTATGAGGTGCCGTAACATATTCCGTAATTGTTCCCTTGGATTTTACTTACTGATCGTAACAGCGATCGGGCCGTTGCAGATTGCTGCACAATCAACGGCGCTCACCATATCGGGAACGGTCACTACATCCGATTCCCGGCTGCCATTGGCCGGTGTCACGATCAACGTGAAGGGACAAAGAACAACAGTTATTACTGACAACGATGGCCATTATACCATACAGGCGCCAACAGCCACAAGCCGCCTGGTTTTTTCTTATGTGGGTTTTCTTTCAAGGGAGGAAGCCGTTAATGGCAGAACAACATTGAATGTGGTGCTGACGAGCAGCACAAAAAATATGGATGACATCGTGGTGATAGGATATAACGCCGTGCGAAGAAAAGACCTTACCGGGGCTGTATCTTCGATCAATGCAAAGCAACTGAAAGACATACCCGTGAACTCTGCAGCGGAGGCATTGACGGGCAGGTTGGCAGGGGTGCAGATCACCAGCTCCGAAGGCAGGCCGGGTTCAGACTTTACCATAAAAATACGCGGCGGCGGTTCTATTACACAGGATAACTCGCCCTTATATATTGTTGATGGCATACAGGTAGAAGATGCGCTGTCTGTGATATCACCCCAGGACATTGAAACGATCGATGTGTTGAAAGACGCTTCTGCCACCGCTGTTTATGGCGCAAGAGGCGCTAATGGCGTAGTCATCATAACTACCAAAGGCGGCCGGAATTCAAAAACAACCATCACCTATAACGGACTGGCCGGTGTTAGAAAACTGCCTCACGAACTGGATGTGATGGATCCCTACAACTTCGTTTTATACCAGTATGAAAGAAGCCGGGGCATTTCGGCAGACAGCGCCAGCTTTGCCGATATATATGGCAACGACCTGCAAAAGTATAAGGATATACCGGCGGAAGACTGGCAAAAGAACACGTTTGGCCACCAGGCATTTATGCAAACCCATAATGTAAGCATTAGCGGTGGAGACCGGTATAACCAGTTCAACCTCAGTCTTACCAGTAATGATGAAGACGGCATTATGATCAACTCTGCCCTGAACAGAAAACTGGTTAGTTTTAAATACGATCACACTGCCAATGATAAATTTAAAACAGGGTTGACCGTACGCTATATCAACCAGGTAGCGAAAGGCGCCGGTTCATCCGATGAAGGCGTCTCTACCTACAATTCATTACGGCACAGCGTAAAATACCGGCCGTTCAATATGGACGGCGAACCTGCCGACGATTATGATCCTGCCTATTACGATGCCAGCAACCAGGGTAATGGACTCGGTATCATCAATCCCGTGTTGTTGAACAATGCGCAATACAGGCGGGCTTATACAAAAGGCATCAATATCGGCGGATACGTGAATTATACATTCAATAAATATCTTTCGTTCAAAGCCACTGCCGGAATAGACAACAATAACCTGGAAAGAAATTCTTTTGACGATACACTTACTTCCATCTCGAGGTACCAGGGAGCGGGCCTTCCTATGGTGGGCGTAATCACTGCCAACCGTACGATCTTCAATAACAGCAACGTATTTACATTTTCAAATGCATTCCGCAAAGAGAAACATGTGATCAATGTGCTGCTGGGCAATGAATTTTATAATGTGAATGTTAAGAATAACAACAACCAGCTGCGCTATTATCCACTGGGCATAAGTGCTGAAAAAGCATTGGGACAGCTTAACCTGGGCGCCACCACGCCGCTGTATCCCCAAACCAGCAATGTGGAAAGTAAGCTGGTATCTTTCTTCACACAGTTGAACTATGCGTTCCGGGATAAATACATGTTTACATTCAGCGCCCGGGCCGACGGGTCATCCAAATTCGCTGCCGACAGGCGATGGGGGTATTTCCCATCGGGCGCCATAGCATGGAGAATATCGCAGGAGAAATTTATGGATGCACTGGTACCCCTGATATCGGACCTGAAACTGCGCGTGAGCTACGGCCAGGTAGGTAATAACCGTATTGGTGACTATTTATACCTTACTTCTTTTACCACCAGCGCACAATACGGCCTGAACGACCAGGTATCGCCGGGGTATGCCTCCCAGGATCTTGCCAACAAAAACCTGAAATGGGAAACCACCACTTCGAGGAATATTGGTATTGACATTGCGCTGTTTAAAAGCCGCCTGCAATTGACAGCAGACCTGTACCGCAATACCACCAACGATCTTTTGATCAATGTGCCTATTTCAACTGTTTCTGGCTATACCACCCAACTGCAAAATGTAGGCGCTACCTCCAACAAGGGGATAGAATTGCAACTGAATGCCGTGCTGGTCAGGAATAAAAATTTTAGCTGGACTTCAGGATTCAATATCTCATTTAACCGCAATAGGATTGAAAAGCTTTCAAACCGGCAATCGTATTACCTGCAGAACTCAGGGTTCGGTGTTAGCGGACAGCCGGCAGATTATATAGTTCAGGTAGGGCAGCCCGTAGGTGCCATGTATGGATATGTTTCCGATGGTTTTTATAAAGTAAGTGATTTTGATTACGACAAATCAACCGGGCAATACACTTTGAAAAGCGGTGTGGTGGATGATACAAAAACAGTAGGAATACCACAACCCGGGTGGATGAAATTGAAAGACGTTACCGGCGATAACATGGTTGATGACAACGATCGCACTATTATCGGAAATGCCAATCCCAGGTTTACGGGCGGATTTAACCAACAGCTTTCCTATAAGAACTTTGACCTGAGCGTGTTTGTGAATTTTGTATACGGTAACAAAATATTCAATGCCAATAAAGTTGAATTCACCAATGCCTATGGCCGAAACACCAATATGCTGGCCATGATGCAGAACCGGTGGAAAACGATAGATAACGACGGCAATGTGGTACAAAAACTGGTAACTGTAGGAGGGCAGCAGGTGGTAACAGGTATACCGCCCGAACAGCTGGAGGAATTGAATAAGAATGCTTCTATGTGGATCCCGTTAACAGGTACCGGTGCATTTTATCCCACTTCATGGGCCATGGAAGACGGTTCTTTTCTAAGGATCAACAACATTACCGTGGGGTATACGCTGCCGGCCAAAATAATGAGTCGGGCGAAAATTGCGCGGTTACGGATCTATGCAACAGTTAATAACCTGGCAGTCTTGACCTCTTATTCAGGATACGATCCCGAAGTAAATACCAGGCGCGCCACACCGGTAACACCCGGAGTAGACTATGCAGCATACCCACGCAGCCGGGCATTCATTGCAGGCCTTAACCTTTCATTATGATGATCACTAAAAATTGCCAGAAAATGAAAACAGCTAACAGATACTTCGCTTTTTATATAACACTTCCTTTTGTATTGGCAGGCCTCATCACTTCCTGTAAAAAGCAGCTTGACCTGGAACCACAATCTGCTTTTGACGAGCAATATGTATTCAGCAATGTTACCAACGCCACTGCTGCATTGGTGGGCGTGTACAATGAACTCGCCGGTGACTTTGGCTATGGCAGCAGGCTTAGTACGTTCTACCCGTACGATACAGACGAAATGCTGGGGATTTTGAACACCAGTACACCTGATAACAGTTCAAGGGACCTGTCGCGGTATAACCTGCAATCTACCAATGCGCAATTGGAGGGCCCGTTCAACCAATTGTATGCCGGTATTGAAAGAGCGAATATTTGTATCAAAAATATTCCCAACATGGACTTGTATAAAAACGGCACGGCATCGGAAGTGATGCAGCTGCAGCGACTGTATGGGGAAGCGCTCACCCTGCGCGCCCAGTTCTATTTTGAGCTGATAAGAAACTGGGGCGATGTGCCGGCACTGTTTGACCCGGCCATCGATCAACCGGATCTGTTCCTCGCAAAAGCCGACCGCGACAGCATATACAACCACGTGCTCGATGATCTTAAACTGGCTGCTACGTTGCTTCCCTGGCGAAATGAGGCCGGCGCCACCAACGACGAACGGATCACCAAAGGCGCTGCCAAAGCCCTGCGTGCGCGCATCGCTTTATTTGCCGGTGGTTATTCACTCAGACGTCCTTCGAACCAAATGCAACGGCGGGATGATTACCTTACGTATTACCAGGTAGCAAAGGATGAATGCAACGATATCATGCAGCGAAGAGATGCGCATACCCTGAATCCTTCTTTCAAAGCAGTATTCAAAGATGCCATCGATGCGCATAAGACAGACCCCTATGGTGAAGTGATATTTGAAGTAGCCATGGCTGGCGGCAATGGCGTTTCAGATAGTAAGATCGGGTACTACGACGGGCCACGCTTTTATGTTCCCGGCAACAGTACCCTGCTGGGCAATGGACAGATAAGGGTGGTGCCCACTTATTTTTATGCTTTCGATTCCCTTGATACCCGCAGGGATGTAACCAATGCCCCTTACTACAATGCTGCGGACGCTACCAAAACCGTTCAAACGATGATCAATATGACCAGTGGAAAGTTCAGGGCCGACTGGATCACCAATCCGGCGCCTTCTTCTGCCGTGCAGTACCTGGGTGTAAACTGGCCCCTGATCCGCTTTGCAGATGTGTTGCTTATGTTTGCCGAAGCAGATAATGAACTGAGCAACGGTCCAACACCGGCAGCTATAGCGGCATTTGAAGAAGTGAGGAAAAGAGGATTCGCCGGTAACGCAAACAAAATAGGTGTTACCCCTGCTCAAAAAGAGGCATTTTTCAATGCCATTGTAAACGAAAGATCATTCGAGCTGGGCGGAGAAGGAATTCGTAAATACGATCTTATTCGCTGGAACCTCATCAACCAAAAAATATTGGACACCCGGGCGGCGCTTACCAAAATGCTGAACAAAACAGCCCCTTATGACAAGCTGCCGCAATCCATGTTCTACAAATCCAAATGCCCTGATGTGATCTGGAGCAGTTCCCTGTATCAACCTGCAGCATCAGCTACGCCATCCGGATATACAAAAATAGCCTGGATAAGTTCCATCACGGCTGCTTATATTACCAATGTAGCGCAGTTGTTCAAACCCAATCACAGCGAGTTGTTGCCAATACCTCAGCCATCAATCGATGCCAATCCGAATATTACCCAGGATTATGGGTATTGATAGCATATGATCAATAGCTACAGAGAAATGAAAAAAGGGAAATCGGTAGATTTCCTTTTTTTGTGCCCTCGCCAAAATAACTTTTAAATAAATTTTAGGGGATGTTATCTCTTAATAATATATTAATAAATATCATCTTTCTTTGCGGCACTAATTTATGTATAGCAATATACCTCAGGAAATTTCGGGCGCAATAAGCCGGTGGGTGCAAGGTGATACAACTGCTTTTGAAGCAGTATATTACTATTACCGGCCAAGATTATTGCGGTATACCTATCGCTATCTTAAAGGCAAAACAGATGCTGAAGACCTTACAACGGAAGTACTGGTAAAACTCTGGAAAAGCCGGCAATTGATTACCAATACTGCTACGTTTGAAAACTATTTATTTACCATTGCCCGTAACTGCCTTATCAAAGCCTGGCAAAAGAGAATAGATATCCTGCTTGCATTGGAAGCCAGTGAAGAACCCGTCGATCCTACGGGCGCAAACGATCATGTTCTCTATAAAGAATTGGAGAAACATTACCAGGAAAGTCTGGTCAGGCTTCCGGAACAGCGCCGGCGTATTTTCCTGCTTCATCGTGAGCAAAACCTTAGTTACAGCCAGATAGCAGAACAATTGAATATCTCTCCCAAAACAGTTGAAAACCAGATCTCCGCTACGTTGAAACAGTTGCGCTCACAGCTGGCCCAATACCTGGCTTCCGTCATTTTATGATCGCTCATGTTAACAAATCATTACCCCATAGGGGTGTTTTTTAAAAAGGGGATATGCATTAGTAAGAGCTATAAACTTTTACTTGTATGCAACAGCAACCCGTTGACAAAACACTGCTCCGGTTATATTTAAATGGTCAGTGCACCCAGGAGCAATTGGCTATTATTCAACAGTACCTGTACGACCCTGCGTACCAGGAAAGCCTGCGTGAATTGATGCTGATGGACTGGCAGCAGGTTGCGGGGGAAACATTTATGCCAGAGGAACCGCCTGTTGATGATTACCAGCAATTCCTTGCACTTGTTGAACCGGCTGCTGCAATACCGGTGAAAGAAACTAAGGGGAAGCTTATGCCGTTACGCCGCTGGTGGCAGGTAGCCGCCGCTGTATTCATCGGGACCATTGGATGGATAGGTTGGCAATGGCAGCAAAATGAAAAACACCAGCAACTGGTTAAACGGGAACATGAATGGGTTCAGTTCCATAATGGAGCGGGGAAAAGAACAATGATCGTATTACCCGACAGTTCGCAGGTGTACCTCAATGCAGTCAGTAGTCTTCAATACAATAAAAATTTTGGAATAACCAACAGGAACCTGCTACTCGAAGGAGAAGCTTATTTTATTGTAAAGCACGGCTGGAAACAGCCATTCAGCGTTCGATCAGGCTCCATCTCCACAGTAGATATTGGTACGGCGTTTAATATCCGCTATCGCGGCACTGATCCTATTGTTAAAGTAGCTGTTGCTGAAGGTGCCGTGAATGTACTGGATCATAATCAACCGCAGGGCGGCTTACTCTCATTACTTACCAAACAGCACCAATTGGATTTTGATGCCCGTACCAGGCATGCGATCGTACATGCGCTGCCCGATACAGAGCCGGTTGCCGGTTGGCGGCAGGGCATCCTGGCATTTCATAAGCAATCTTTAAAGGAAGTTGCTGCAGAACTGGAAAGATATTACGACATCCACATCCGGTTTGCACAACCACGAACGGCGGATATCCTGATCACAACTACTATCCATAATGCAACGGCAGCGGAAGCGCTGAATGTTATTTCGATTACCACCGGAGTTGTTGTAGAAAAAACAGAAAAAGAAGTATTAATAAAATAATGCAAACAATTATTAAAAGTATGAAGAAAAAGCGAATGCGATATTCGTACATCTTTCAATTTATGAAAGCAACGCATGCCATTTGTCTGGGCTGGATACTTCTGTCCGGTGTGGTGGTATTTGCGCAGGATATAAATAAAAAAATATCCGTTCAATTTAATAACACCTCGTTGCAGGATGCCTGCACCAGTATTGAAAAACAAACGGCATTCAATTTTTCTTATTCCGAAACCACGCTGCAGGCTTACGGTAAAAACATCACGTTCGCTTTATCCAATGCGACTGTAAAAGCTGTCTTAAGCCGCATTTTCGACAAAACCCCTGTAACCTATACCATTAAGGGCAAGATGGTTTACCTGGTCCCTGACCCGGACTATAAAGCCATTTCGGTAGCTCCAGCAGGGCAGGCACCTCAATCTATTACCGTGGAAGGTAGAATTTTGAATGCAGATGACAGTTCCGTGGTTTCCAATGCCACACTCGTGAATGACCGGGAAAAGGTTATTGGTATCAGTGATGCAAAGGGGCATTTTTCCATTACCATTGCCTCGAATACGGTGCTGGGATTTTCTTCCATTGGATTTGAAAGATTGGAGCAACGGTTCAGCCAGAACCAGCAAGGTATTACTATCCGGCTCAAACCTTCAGCCAGTCAGCTAAGCGGGGTGGTGGTTACCTCCCTGGGTATTAAGCGGCAGGGGAGATCACTGGGCTATGCCGTCACGAAGATCGACAATGAACAGTTGACCGATGCGGTTTCCAACAACTGGCTCGATGCGTTGTCTGGGAAAGTGGCGGGGCTCAATATGATCAGGTCCAATTCAGGGCCTGCTGGTTCTATTAAAGTTATTCTTCGGGGCGAGAACAATTTAACCGGGGAAAACGAGGCGCTGATCGTGGTGGATGGTGTTGTTATAAGCAGTGGCAGCGGCCGGAGGACTGCTACCGGTGGTAATGCAGCTGGTCCTTCAGACGGGGTGCAGCCTACCGATTTCGGAAGCGGCCTCAATGATATTAACCCGGAAGATATAGAAAGCGTTACTGTTCTTAAAGGACCGGCCGCTTCTGCGCTGTATGGTCAGCGTGGTGCTAATGGAGCCATTATAATCACTACAAAATCTGGCAGTGCCAAACGAAAAACCATTGGCATCAGTTTAACCTCAAACGGCTCTATGGAAAGCGTTAATCGCTGGCCCGACCTCCAGTATGAATATGGACAGGGTTTAAATGGGGAGGCGTATTATTCGTATGGAAATAGTGTAGACGGCGTCAGCAATGGCAATACCAGTGTAGCCTGGGGTGCTCCTTTTAACGGGCAAAGTTTTTTTCAATACGATCCGGTTACACAAACCACCGGTTCGCAAAGGACACCATGGGTACCTTATAAAAACGCGCTCAAAGAATTTTTTGAAACCGGTAGAACACTCACCAATTCCCTCAGCGTCGATGGAAAGATAAAGGACCATACCGATTGGCGGGTTTCTGCCTCCTATGGCAAAAATGACTGGATACTTCCCAATACCGGTTATAACCGTACCAACGCTTCCTTATCACTGAATTCAAAGATCACTTCCAAACTGAATTTGTCGGTAAAAGCCAATTATACCAACAGAACAAGTGATAACCTGCCAGGGGTGGGATATGGTAATCAGTCTGTGATGTATTGGTATGTTTTCTGGGTACCGAATGCAGATATTAACTGGCTGAGGAATTACTGGGTAACCGGTAAAGAAAATGAGCAGCTGCAGGATATTTTTACTACCGCTCCTGAAAATCCATACGCTGTATCGTATGAATTTATCAATGGTTCAAAACGTAATGGCATAACCGGTAATGTTCAGTTATCCTACAATTTTACAAAGGAATTGAGTCTGATGGTGCGGGGAACCATAGACCGTACTGATGAGGACCGCTGGCAACACCGTCCCTGGTCGGCCTATAGTCTGCCTAAAGGTTCCTATCGTACCCAGGATATCGTATCCCAGGAAATCACGGGCGATTTCATGTTGAAATACGATAAGAAATTCAATGAAGATTTTCGATTGACCACGTCAATAGGTGGAAGTAACCTGAAAAACCATTATTACAAAGGAGAAAAAAGAGCGGATGGTTTGACAATACCTAATGTGTACAGCTTTGACAATGCCGCAAACGCCATCGTGAGTATTCCCGATACGAGCCGGTTTGAGATCAACAGCATGTATGGCCTGTTGTCGGCCAGTTATAAGAACTGGCTTTTTCTGGATGTTACCGGCAGACAGGATTGGAGCAGCGTGCTGGCTACGCCTTATCGAAAAGACAATGTAGGTTTCTTTTATCCTTCAGCCAGTGTAAGTTTCCTTGCTTCTGATTTATTTAAGCTTCCCAGGCCGGTCACCTTCTTAAAATTACGCTTGTCTGCTGCGCAGGTGGGCAGTGGCGGTACTACTCCATACCGGACAGCTTACCTATATAACCTGGCAGCGAACGGTACCTATGCAGATAGTTCACTGACCAACCCGGCCATGATCCCAAACCCCAATCTGAAACCATTAAAAACAACGAGCTATGAAGTTGGGGCTGAAGTGAAATTATTCGATAACCGGCTGGGTTTTGATATTGCCCTTTATTCAGGTAATACGAAGAACCAGATACTGGAGCGCATTGTAGACCGCTCATCCGGTTATACCCGCCAGTTGATCAACGCGGGACAAATAGACAATAAGGGTATCGAGCTTTCGGTCAATTTCACCCCAGTCAAATTGAAAAATTTCAGGTGGACAACTTACATGACCTATGCAGCTAACAGGAACAAAATTGTAAAACTCTCAGGCGATGATACGGCTGTGGTGCTGAGGACTGGCGCTGTAGGGGGTACTCAAATTGTAGCAAAAGTGGGTGGCAGCATGGGCGACATGTATGGCATCGGTTTTAAAAGGGCACCCGACGGCCAGGTAGTATATTCTTCAACCGGCATCCCCGAGCTTACCACTACTCCGGTTTATTTGGGCAATACCATGCCTAAGTTCAGGGCCAGCCTCGGAAATGAATTTACGTATAAACAGTTCCGTTTGAATGTGCTCTTCGACGCCCAATACGGCGCCGTTGCGCATTCCTATACTTATGCACGCCTGGCAGATTTTGGCAAACTGGAAGCAACGGTTCCCGGCAGGTACAGCGGCATCAAAGGGCATGGGGTCATTGAAAACAGTGACGGTACTTACCGGCCAAACGATGTGACAGTGATAGGCGGCGAATTGCTCAGGTCTTCTTTCTATCCCAATATGATGGGTACCCCCAATGGAGAAGGCGCAACTTATAAAACTGATTTTATTAAACTAAGGGAAGCGAGATTCGAGTATTCATTCCCGGCAAAGACATTGAAGAAAGTAAAATTGTCAAAACTTACTTTGGGTATTTATGGTCGTAACCTGTTCACCTGGTCTACCTGGCCCTTATTCGATCCCGAATTTGGTACACTGTCCGGTACTGATATTGTACAGGGGCTTGAAGTTGGGCAGTTCCCATCTACCCGGACGTATGGTTTTAACCTGACCATAGGTATTAATTAAATTGAAATGAAAAAGCTGACGTCATTTAATAAAATAAAACAGATGAAACGCATTATAGTGTTTTTATCCATTGGGCTGGCAGCGTTAAGCTTTAGCGCTTGTGATAAAGATTATGAAAAAACGAATACTGACCCTATCGGTATCATAAGAACGTCTCCTGATAAATTATTGTCTCCTGCATTGGTAAATGTATTGGCAGCCAATATGGGCCGTAACCGAAGTTTCAATAATGAATTAATGCAGGTGACGGTTACACAAAGTGAAGATGAGTTTGCGATATTCAGGTACGATTTCCGCCCCAGCGTGGCTGATGCAACCTGGAATGCCTGGTATTCGGAATTGACCAATATCAGGGACATTTTTTCAATAGCAAGTATGCCTGCATATCAAAACGATTCTTACAAAGGGATCTCTTTAGTGCTGGAGGCATGGGTATTTCAATTGCTTACAGACACCTATGGGGATGTACCTTATAAAGATGCAAATAAGGGAATGGAGGGGTTGGTGGAACCAGCTTTTGATAAACAAAAAGACATTTACCTGGGGTTATTGGAAAAACTGGAGCAGGCAAATACTTTGTTATCAACTGGTACACCTATTGTGGCAACCAGCGATCCTTTATACCACGGAGATACTAACCTTTGGCGTAAATTGTCTAATAGCCTGCGTCTGCGGCTGCTGTTGCGGATCTCGGGAAAATCCGAAGTAGCTGCTGAGGTAATCGAAAAGATCAGGCAGATAGCAGAAACCCCGGCTGAGTTTCCGGTCTTCTCCTCCAATGAGGAATCTGCTGTGTTTAAATGGAATGGTACCATCGTAACTACAGACCCATTGACCAACCCGTTTGTTACTTCGTTACGTGAGCTTGATTTTGTTATTCCTTCGCTTTGTAATTTTTTCATTGTGAGATTGCATAGCTGGAACGATCCGCGGCTCGACATAACCACCACTTATGGTAACGGTACCCGTAACAGTTTAGGCATTGCCCAGGGACCTGCCGGATTTGCCGGTATTGAAAGCGGTTATGCCCCCGGCGGTGGTGGGGAAACCAAGCAGTCTTATTTTTATTCTTACAGCAACTCTGATTTTTCCATTCAGAAAAATCCATTGGCGGGTGGCACGATCATGAGCTATGCCGAATTGCAATTCATATTGGCTGAAGCAGCCGCAAAAGGCTGGATAACTACGGGAACGGCAGAAAGCTATTATTACAAAGGAATAGCCGCAGGCATCAACTTTTGGGTACCCAAATTTCCCACGGATATAACCAATCCGGCATTTACCGCTTACATAGCAGGCGCACAGGGCACCGAATGGAATAATACGCTTCCTTTGGATCAGGCAACGGGCGATAGTAAAATGGAACGGATCCATTTGCAAAAATATTATAGTCTTTTCCTCAATGATTTCCAGCAATGGTTCGAGTACAGGCGTACAGGCCACCCGGTATTGCCTAAGGGAGCCGGCTTAAAAAACGGTGGAATAATGCCTGCCCGCATGAATTACCCGGTCTATGTACAAACAACCAATCCTACTAATTACGGCAAAGCAATAATAAACATGGGTGGCGATGCCATTAACACCCAGGTATGGTGGCAAAAACCCTGATGATTAAAATAGCCGTTTGAATAAAAATATTAAAAAGAACTTATGAATAAATTTATCCAACATAGCATACTGCTTGTAATGGTGGTGATGGTATTGGGAGGATGTGATAAAACCGGAAACTTTCCCGGCGCGGATGTCAGCCCTTACATTGCCATTTTCGACCTGCGGAACCTATACAAAGGCAATGATCTTACATTAAGTGCCGGATCCATGGGAGGCTATACCGGGATCTCCGGTACGGTAGTTTCTGACCATAGAGGTAAAAACCTGAAATCCGGCCTGTTAATGGTGCAGGATAAATTGCGTTTAAACGAATTGCGTGGCATTGCTATCGATATCGGCGAGGATGCTGCGCAATATATTCCTGGTGATTCTGTTACCGTAAACCTGTCGGGTGGGGTTATGAAGCGCGTTGATGGATTGTTACAGGTTTCGGGTGTAAACCCCTCTGCCGTAGTAAAAGTCGCTTCAGGCGTTGCAATACCCGTTAACAGGGTACCCAGCACCTATATTCTTGCCAATCCTGATGAGTATGAAAGCACGGAAATTGTGATCGTAAAAGGAAGTTTCGATCCTGCACCGGTGGCGGGTGAAACCTATAGCGGGGATAAAGTCGTGAACGACGGATTTGATAACATACCCTTCAAAACCTTGTCAACCGCAACCTTTGCCAATGACCCTTTGCCAGGTCTGGCCAATTTCTTTGGGGTGATCGATTACTCCGCTGATAACGCTGGCAACTATACGCCACATTTTCGTATTCGCAATGCCAGTGATATCAGAACATTAAGTTCCACCGTTACGCAGATACCCGTTGTCATTACCGGTTTCATGGCCGATGTGGAAGGCACGCCAGACCCTAATGGCGAGTATATTCAGTTCCTGGCTACCAGGGATATCGATTTTTCCCAGACGCCGTATTGCGTAGTAATACATAATACCAATTCAGGATATCAGCCCACAGGTGTTCCTGTTAATGGCTGGGCAATGGGCGGAAGCCGTTCCTATAAATTTAATCTTGCCAGCGGTACTGTTAACAAAGGCCAGTATTTTTATGTAGGCAATTCCGTAAAATTGATCAATGGCGTTGGCTCTACAAGCATAGCGAATGCAAAATGGATCGTATCAAGAAATACGCAAACCACACCGGGCGATGGGCTGGGCAATGCCAATCCAGACTTGTTGCTCAATGGCGTTAGTTTATATACTGACGGTATTGCCGTTTTTCAGGGTACAACAATTGATAAAAACTCCATTCCACTGGATGTGATCATTACCGGTTACAATGGCGCCATCCTGAATATTGCACAAGGGGCGGGTTTGCGCATAGGTAATACCGACTGGTATGATGTGGTGAATCCCGTTACGCTGGAAGAACAACCATTTTACAAACAGGGATCCAATACCATTTGCCTGCTGCGTCCTTCGCCTGCTAACGTAGGGTGGTTTTATAAACTCGGCGGCATCTATAATGCAAGGCTGGGGCGTTGGGTAAAGTCAAGATCACAGGGAACAGTAGATCTGGAAAAAACGTCTACGCTGGATGATCTGGAAAAAGAAGGGCCGGTGATTATTACGGGCGGTGGAACTGAAGTGCGCAAGCCAACGCAGGTTATTAATTAATGAAGGAACAACAATAAAAAATAATGGTTAACATACGATACATACTGTCAGGCGTTTTGCTTTTACCACTTTTCTCCTGTCAACAAAAAATGGCCGTGCAAACTACGGCTGCAAATAAAACTGATCTGCAGGAACTCCGGGTGCTGTCCTATAATATTCATCATGCCAATCCGCCTGGCAAACCAGGATTGATAGATATAGCTGCTATAGCGCGGGTGATCAATGAGGCCAGGCCTGATATTGTGGCATTACAGGAGGTAGATAAGAATACAACGCGGAGCGGGCAAATTGATGAAGCAAAATTAATTGCAGAAAAAACAGGTATGCACTACCAGTTTTACAAAGCCATCGATCACGAGGGTGGTGACTATGGATTAGCCATACTTAGCCGCTTTGAATTGGAAGCGCCTCAATTGACCCATCTTCCACAAGAAACAAAAGCGGAAAACCGCATACTAGCCTCCACGGTATTGAACATAAATGGACAAAAAATTATAATTGGCAATACGCATTTAGACGCTACCCGAGGCCAGGAGAACCGGATTGTGCAAATGAAGGAAATCCTGAAAATATTTTCATTGGAAAAAATGCCGGTTATTCTATGTGGTGACTTAAACAGTGTAGCAGGATCGGAACCGATTAATTTACTGGATTCCCTGTTTAAACGAACCTGCCTGATCGATTGTCCTGGTACGATACCGGTGGAGAAACCCTTTCGTACAATAGATTATATTGCTGTCAGGAACACCTGGCCATTATTGTCGTACGAAGTAATTCCCGAAACCTACGCTTCGGACCACAGGCCAGTCCTTGCGGTATTTAAAACCGGTAAACTATAAAATGCATTCCCTATGCAATTGAAGTGTATTGTGTTGACTATTGCGTTTGTGGCTTCCTTCACCGCCCATGCAGCGGATGCAATGACCGGCAAAGATACCGTAGCGCGTGCCGCATATAGTCTTATAAGAAGGATATTGCCTGAAAGGTTGCACAACAGCTTTGAGGTAAAGATCATACAATCAGCCAATGGCCGGGATGTTTTTGAATTGTATTCAGGACATAAAAAAATAGTGCTGGCTGGGTCCAATGGAGTAGGGGTTGCCAGTGCCCTGAATTATTACCTTAAAAATTATGCACATTGTGATATTAGCTGGAATGGTACCAATCTTGCTATTCCTGACCCGTTGCCCTCCGTTGCGGTTAAGGTCAGACGCACAACACCCTATTCATACCGTTACTATCTTAATTACTGTACTTTCAATTATACCATGAGTTGGTGGAATTGGGACCGGTGGGAAAAAGAAATTGATTGGATGGCTTTGAATGGAATCAACATGCCATTGGCGTTAACGGGGCAGAACATAGTTTGGTACAGGGTATATAAACAACTGGGATTTACGGACAATGAACTGGACAATTTTTTCAGTGGCCCTGCCTATTTTAACTGGTTCTGGATGGGGAATCTGGATGGTTGGGGCGGTCCTTTACCAATGTCGTGGATGCAACAGCATGAAGCGCTGCAAAAAAAGATCCTGGAAAGACAACGAAGCTTGGGAATGACGCCGGTATTACCAGCTTTTACCGGACATGTTCCACCTGCATTCAAAAAGAAATTTCCTAATGCCCTGCTCAAACAAACCAACTGGTCAGGTTTTCCGGCTGTGTCTATTCTTGATCCGGAGGATTCCCTTTTTATTGAAATAGGCAAACTATTTATCCGGGAACAAACAGAAGTTTACGGAACCGATCATTTATATTCTTCAGATACGTTTAACGAAAACAAACCGCCCACCAACGATAGCACTTATTTGTGCAGGATCAGCCATCAGGTATATCAGGCGATGGCTGCCGGGGACCCTGAAGCAAAATGGATCATGCAGGGGTGGTTGTTTCATTTCCAGTCAAACTTTTGGAAACCTGCTCAAATAAAGGCATTATTGAATGCAGTACCTGATGATAAAATGATCATTTTGGACTTATGGAGTGAGAATAACCCCGTGTGGAATAAAACAGAAGCGTATTACGGCAAACCCTGGATTTGGTGTATGCTCCATAATTTCGGGGGCAATATCAGTATGTATGGGCGGATGGATGAAGTGGCAGGTAAACCTGCCTCGCTACTGGGTCAGCCACAAACAGGTAAGTTGAGCGGAATTGGACTTACTCCCGAGGCTATTGAGCAGAATCCCGTAATGTATGCCCTGATGCTTGAAAACACCTGGCGCAATAAGCCGATTGATGTAACGGCCTGGCTTAAAGCCTACGTATTGCGAAGATATGGAGCTTACAACACCGATGCAGAAAAGGCATGGATGATCCTGAAGAACACCGTCTACAATGCCGGTGTGTCAAATGGAGGCCCGGAGAGCATTATAACCGGCAGGCCAACATTTGCCGCAAAAACGGTTTGTACAAATCCCGTAAAGGGATACCGCCCGGGGGATATTTTACCTGCCTGGGACCTGATGGTTCAGGCCTCCGATAAATTAAAGACCAGTGAAGGATTTCGTTATGACCTCGTTGACCTGACCAGGCAGGTGCTGGCCAATTATGCGGATACGCTTCAGCGGGATTTTTCAAAAAAATACCAGGAAAAAGACAAAGCACAGTTCACCGTGTTGTTCAATCAATTTTTAGGTGTGATCAATGATTTGGATACTTTATTAGCCACCCAAAAAGACTTTCTGCTGGGCCGTTGGTTGAATGATGCGGTAAGATGGGGTGCTGCCGGACAAGAAAAAAAACTATATGAGAAGAATGCACGCGACCTGATTACTTTATGGGGAGACCAGGATAGCAGACTGCATGATTATGCCTGCAAACAATGGTCGGGCATGTTGAAAGGCTTTTACCTGCCGCGCTGGCAACAGTTTTTTACATCGGCTATCGAAGCCCTGGAAAGTAATTGCCCTTTTGATCAAAAAGCATTTGAAGCGAAAATGAAAGCCTGGGAATGGCAATGGGTTAATAAGCAGGATACATATAGTGAAGTTCCTGTTGGCGATCCTATAGCGGTAGCAAAACGTTTGCATGGGAAATATTTAGCCTGCATGAATAAGTACCGATAAGATACCAGTCAGGTTTAACTATAAATACAGACGAAAATTGTTGAAGCCCGGATTACCGGGCTTCTTGCTGTTACTGCTCTACGTTAGGTGTCCACATTCTAAAATATTTAAATTGTTTGGAGTATTCATCTCTTGGACAAAATACTATACACACTTCTTCATTATTCAATGCACTTTCTGTCAGTATCAGGCTTTTGGGTTCTGTTTTTGAATTTTCAAACTCGATATCATTTACTTTACACACCACTTTTTTAAATATTGAGTTGATCCATGTTTCCATATCACTATCTTTTTCAAACTTTTTGTAACAAGCTAAGGAGGCGTGTGCAGCAATTACAGGGACTAATTTATTTGGAACATTCTCTTTTATTAAGATATACATTTTCATAGTAAATGAATTATTTAGTAAGATATTCATTTCAATATATTTCCCCAAATCCCAGGGCTCAAACCGTAAACCCTAACAATGGTTTATTAACGAATGGTTATTCCAGGTTCCATATCACTGTCTTTTTTAAAAAAAACAAATTTCGTTAAACTTCAAAAAGTCCCTGACGGTTACAGAACATAAATGGTTATGCGCTTACGTGTTAGTGTCCGTTAGCTTCAATGAGTAAATTTTATTAATTGATTTGCATATGTAATTTTCACTACATACATTCGTGCCTGCTAATCACACCACTGAATTTTATAGATATTCAGAAAAACAATGGAAATGAAGGAAAATGTTTCGGAGAAGTACAGAAAGTACTTACTGAAAATTGCATATGATAATCAATACTATTATACTGTAGCTGGAGCGGATTTGCAAGATGAAGAAAAAGATAAACTGTTGATCAATTCAAATAAACAGCTGGTTCTTTTTTCTGACGTTGCAAGTCTGTTACAGGCAATAAAAAAAGGTGAATACTATTTTGACAGGGATAATCTTCAAAAATGGGAGAAAGAGTTTTCTTCATCTGAGGAACCTTATGCTGAAGTGGACCTTGATATAGTAGGAAGAACAGAGATTGATTTTACTGATTCAGATGAGTTAATATCGATTCACCTTACTTTAGGCATTTTAACCGATTATGCAATCCAGATAGACGATAAATTGATGATAGCACGTCTTTACGAAAGTGTGATCGAGGAATTCAAAGATAGTGTAATGGATTATGCAATATGGAAGATTACAGAAGATTTAATTATAACATTTGACCGAAATTTATTTTTAAGTACTTTAAACGATCTTTATTTTTCATTAAAGAAAGGAATGATATTGGTGGTACATTAGCGTTCTTCCTGAAATGGCGCAAGCATCCGTTTGCCGACATTGTAACAAAATCTGTGTAAACATAAAGAATCGGAGTTCGTAAGTTCTAAGACATTAAGAAAATAAATAATGAAAGGGAATAGCATTTATTTAAAAGCGAAGGTGGTACATGAAAAAATGTATGAATTGTCTGGTCAAATAAAAGAGGAGGAAAAGGAAATTATTTATAACGAATATTTTACTTTGATTAAAAAAGCAGCGCATTTGGGTCATCCTGACGCCCAATATGATTTGGCGCAACAGTATGAAACAATGAACTATTTAAGTGTAGAAAACCCAAAGTATAATCCAGCTAAATGTATTTTTTGGTATACAAGGGCTTGTGCACAAAATCATGCTGCGGCTTTTAATAATCTTGCGGCGTTTTACGAATCAGGAATAGGCTGTGAAAAAGATTTAGAAAAAGCGCTAATGTTATATAAGAAGTCAGCCGATTTGGGTGATTCGCTTGGAAAGGAAAATTATAAGATTATGGAACAACAATTGCGATCATAGAGAATTGAAAGCGAAAAAAACTAAAAAGCCGCAGTAATCGCTGCGGCTTTTAGTTTTGGCAATCCTGGCAACCACAGGTGTTTTATTTTATGGCCGGTGAAAATAAATTTGTACATTTTGGGTGATATTTGTGCTAAAATCGCCACTTATTAGTAAAGCGTTCGTTTATGATGCAAGAGCTGATAATAGAAGACAGGGCCGCAGACAGGAAGATGCTATTTATGCACCTGTACCAGGAGGCGTTTCCGCTGGTGGCCAGATATGTGCGCGACAAAGGTGGTTCATTCGAAGAAGCCAAAGACATTTTTCAGGATGCGCTGGTGATCTATTATGAAAAACTGGTTACATCCAATGTAGAACTAACCTACAGCGAACGTTCCTATCTTCTTGGTATTGCCAAACACCTGTGGGCAAAGAAAAATAAAGAACACTACAACCATATAACGCTGGATGATTCGCTGACCGGGATAGCCATGGAAGACCCCGGCACTACAGCATCTGATAAACTGCTCAACCTGTTACACCACTCGGGCCAGCGTTGTATGGAATTGCTGCGGGCTTTTTATTACGATAAATTACCCATGACTAAAATCTCAAAGCTGTTTGGTTTCAGCAGCGAGCGCTCGGCCACCGTTCAAAAATACAAGTGCCTTGAAAAAGTGAGAGATCTTGTAAAAGAAAAATCGTTGAGCTATGAGGACTTCCTTGCATAACATACAACAGATAGAGGATTATCTTTTAAAATACGCCGGCGAGGCCGACCAGCATCTGTTTGAAGCGCGGTTGCTTTTACAACCCGCCTTGCACGAACAACTCTTGTGGCAGCAAAAAACCTACGCCATCATTCGCCAGTACAGCCGCCGCCAGTTAAAAACCGAAATAGAATCGGTACACCAGCACCTGTTCAATGAAATAGAGCATATCACCTTTCGCAGGAAAATAATGGCACTTTTCAGGAAATAAGCAATGGGCAACAGGCAGTAGCGCATAAATGCTGAAGATCGCCTTCAGCCTGACATTCTGTGTTCCCAATCCTAATTTTTTACTAAAACAAACTTGATACTATGACCAGTATTCAACAGGATTTTCGTGCCTATGCAGTACACCATCATCGCATTGGCAGCCAGCATGTGGATGGCTTTATTGCCCGGGTAGAAGACCGCTTTATGCCCATGGCCATGACGCCTTATATTACAGAAGAACGGCAATTGAATGTGGCGCAGATGGATGTGTTCTCGCGCCTGATGATGGATCGCATTATTTTTTTAGGAGATGCCGTTGACGATAGAATTGCCAATATCATTCAGGCGCAACTGTTATTCCTGCAATCAGCGGATGCCAAACGCGACATCCAGTTATACATTAACTCACCTGGCGGGTCCGTGCATGCAGGGCTGGGCATTTATGATACCATGCAATACATTACGCCCGAAGTGGCCACCATTTGCACGGGCACTGCTTTATCTATGAGCGCTGTATTGTTATGCGCCGGCGCCGCTGGTAAACGCTCCGCGCTGAGCCATGCCCGCGTAATGATCCATCAAGCCCGGGGTGGCATTCAGGGCGTTACTGCCGATATAGAGATCACCGTGCAGGAGATCAAAAAATTGCAACACGAATTGTATTCGATTATTGCCAAACACAGCGGGCAGGATTATCAAAAAGTGCACGAAGCATCTGACCGCGATCACTGGATGAAAGCCCATGAAGCCAAAACATTTGGCATGATCGATGAAGTGTTGGGCGATAGAGCTTAGTAGAAGGGAGATAAAATGGTTTTTCGACTCGCAAAGCGAGTGGTTTGATACCTAATGTTTTGCGGGTCTTTTTTTTGTTACGACCGGATATTTGTTAACTTTAATTAATCGAAATTAAAGCACGTTATCACATGAAACAAGTAGTAACGAAGGTTGCCGGTTGGAAAATCAACAAGCAGCATTCCTCTTCCTCAATGCGCGGTAATTGCCACGCTTTGGTGGTAGATTACTGTTCCTTCATAAATTATAGCTGCCATCAATTCAATGGCTATTTCCATCGACCGGATGCCTACCCGCTTGAATTTTATGAAAGCGATCATATTTCAGCAGAAAGCTTCCTTAGTTCAACAACTACCTGCAATATTTCAGGTTGAGATGCCAATATTCTATCTGAACGATCCCATAATTCAGGTTGTAGCTGCAATAAATGATTTTAGTGCCTCCTGCGCTCATTTTTTGACCACTTATTCCTATTGTTTCATAGAATAAATTAGTTGATGCTTCAATGAGCTGGTTAACAGTCGACATAAATTGGTTGATAGTCGCCATAAATTGCATGATAGCCTCCATAAATTGCATGACAGCCTTCATAAATTGAATGACAGCTTTTTAAAACTTATTATAACTTTCAACAAATCCATTGCCAGTCTTATATAACTTATTATGACTTGCGCATAATTTATTATGGGTCCGCAATAAGCCATTGGAGCTTTCGAACAACTTATTGTAATGTTTCAATGTCTCATTGGCATTATCCAATAAGCGATTACGTGACTTCATGAGCTAAAGCTGTCATTCAATGAGCTGATGTCGTCAAAAAATAAGTCAATGTAGATTTTCGTAATTTTAAACACCTTTACGCAAGCTCTCTGAACGATCAGTTTTCCCTTTAAGCTGAACATTAACCATGGCAATACAACGGGCAAAACCGATCAGGATCAGCCCCACCATATATTCTGGATAACCATGCAGGAATAAAAATGTCCTTCAGTTTTTCAAACCTTACTTTGGCGAATAGGGGATACATCATAAGTATTAATCCAATTGCCAAAGGAATGTTTGTAGTGCCAGATGAAAATGAATTAATAAAATTGGATGAGTTAGGATAGAAGTATCCAATCCCAACTCCCACAATCATTGCTAAAAATATCCATACAGTTAAGTACCGGTCCAAAATACCTAACCGTTTTCTTTCTTTTGCTGGCACGCAATTATTTGCTGACATAAATAGCTTTTTGTAATTAGGTTATGGGCGTAATTCTTTTTTCAGGAGTAGTTTATTAATTACAGCAATCTGGGCCACAGCAGGACTTCGTTTCTATTGGTTTTTCAGCATACACAGTAATACTCCTAATTCCAGTTCCTGATTGTTTGAAAGCTGTCAATTGTTCAGGTGAAAGATATTGCGATAATATATCGTCGGGAAGAGTGATGGGTTTGTCTTTCTGAATTGTAATGTGATCAAATCCGTTCGATGCTATCAATTCCAGGTAGACCTGCTTTTGAATGGCTCCGGAAACACATCCGGCATACATTTCTGCAGCTTCTTTTATTTCCTTGGGCAAATCACCTTCTAATACAATATCAGAAATAGAAAAATGACCACCCGGTTTCAATACTCTGAGGATTTCTTTAATAACACCGTCTTTATTCGGTACCAGGTTTAACACACAATTACTTACTATTACATCGGCTATGTTAGCAGTTACAGGCATTTTTTCTATATCGCCTTGTCTGAATTCAACATTATGGAAGCCCAATTTTTCGGCATTCTCCCTGTCTTTAGCAATCATGGCAGGGGTAAAATCGATACCGATAACTTTACCTGTTTCACCGGTTTCATGCCTGGCAATGAAGGCGTCATTACCAGCTCCGCTTCCCAGATCGATGACTACATCGCCTTTTTTAATCTTTGCAATGCTGAATTATTGCTATGCGAGCCGGATGCGCCAGGGCTTTCATCATTAGAGCCAGCTTGTTCTGTTTATCTGTAAATATCTCTGTTTTTGTCAGTCCCATGTCTATCGCGATCTTACGATTGAATTTCAGTTCACCAAATTTTATTTTTAAAGCCCCGGGTGTAGGCCCCAAAAAAGAAACAAGACAAGAGGAAGGGTTCCGTCTTGTCCTGTCTGTGTCAGGGTCTGAACCCTTTTTTTCTCCGCTGATAAAATTAAGCCAGTCCGAGCTTAGGTTTTACCCATTCAACAAATCGGGAAATAGAATCGTCTGATTCGGGTGCGCGGCCAGCAGCCATTTGGAAAGTATGTTGCATGCCGGGAAAGATATCAATGCTCACATCAACGCCGGCTTTCCTGGCACGCTCTGCCAACCTGAGGCTGTCATCCAACAGCACTTCATCCCCGCCCACGTGCATATAAACCGGTGGAAGGCTTTTCAGGTCAGCATACAGCGGATTCGCATAGGGATCGCGGGGATTGCCGTTTTCTCCGAGAAACATATCTGCTAAAGATTTTACCCATTCCCGGTTAAGAAGAAGATCCTTGCCGTTATTGGATTCCATCGACATTCCGGTAGCCTCCATGTCGAACCATGCAGAAATAGGCATCGTTGCGGCTGGCATAGGCAGGCCCTTGTCGCGGGCAAGCAATAAGGTAGTTATTGAAAGTCCGCCTCCGGCCGAATCTCCTGTAAAGGCTATATGGTTTGACTGGATTCCCTGGTCAAGCAGCCACCGATAGGCGGCCAGTGTATCGTTGACCTGGGCCGGATGGACGTGTTCAGGGGAGCGGCGATAATGCAAAATTAAAGCCCGGCAACCGATAGCTTTGGCAAAGTGTGCGAAAAGCTTTCTATGCGTATACATCGAACCGCTGAAAAAACCTCCGCCATGAAGGCACAGGATCACACGATCTTCGATACATCCTTTCGGAACCGCCCACATTGCCGGCACCCCACCTGCATTCGTTTCGATGTAGTCCACAACGCCCGGCTCTGCAGTAAGACTTGCCCAGTTTTCACCAAAGTCACGCGCCGCGTCCAGTGACTCATGTTTAGTTGATGCAGCAACGATCTTAATCCACCAATTGCCCACCTCTTCCACTTGTTTGCTTGGTTTACCAGGCACTTTTTGCTCCATTTTAGTTGTCATAATTTGTTGCGTTTTTTATTTGTCTGCTTAAATGTTTTTCCATCTAACAGGTTGGGCAAAATTGTATAGGTTAGGGTAAAAATAGAACCGGCATTTATGACTTCTTAAGGGGGGATTTATGACATGAAATAGTATTAGATTTGAATAGTTTATTCAGAAAATACCATGAAGAAAATATCATTATTGGTTCATGAAGATATTTATTCGTCTTCTGTCGCCAGTGTCATAGATTTGTTTGCAGGCGCAAACTGGTGCCTTGAGCAATCCGGACGATCACCTGCATTTAAACTGGAACTGGTGAGCGAAAAAGAAAACAATATAGAATTGGATGTTCCTGCCCGGTTTATTTGCTATCGAACACTAGAAAAAGTGACTGGAACCGATCTGATTATTGTTCCGGGGTTCAATGGAGATAGTAAAGCTATCCTTAAAAAATATAGAGACACTGTTAACTGGATAAAGGAAATGAATAAATCCGGAACAGAGATAGCAAGTATGTGTGTGGGTAGTTTCTTCTTAGCGGAGGCAGGTCTGTTAAACGGAAAAACAGCAACATCCCATTGGGCGGCAACTGATGAGATGCAATTACGTTACCCGTTGATTAAAGTAAAGTCAGACAGGGTTATTACCGATCAGGATGGAATTTATACCGGCGGAGGAGCTTTTGCTGCATTGAAGTTGATATTATACCTGATCGAAAAATTTTGTGGAAGAGAAACCGTCCTTCTGGTCAGCAAACAGTTTTCCATTGATATAGACCCTGCAAGCCAGTCGCACTTTGCGATATTTACAGGACAGCGGCAACACAATGATGATGAAATTCTGAAGTCTCAGGCCTATATTGAACAAAATTATTCAGCTAATATAACTATTGGTCAGGTTTCGGCCCTGGCTAATACCGGCATGCGTAATTTTATCCGCCGCTTCAAAGCTGCTACCAATAATACACCGAAAGAATATCTTCAGCGTGTAAGGATAGAGGCGGCAAAAAAAGCATTGGAAGATAAAAATCTGCCATTAAATGAGGTCGTAAATATAACCGGGTATGAGGATGTAAAAACTTTTAGAATGGTTTTTAAAAAAATGACTGGCCTTTCCCCCAGAGATTACAGGAAAAGGTATGCGAAAAATGTGAATGTTCTATAGTGTTATAGTAGTCCCCGGTCCAACGGCTCAGAGCAGATTTATATGCATTACTCCAGACTGCATTGGAAGTTACATCTTGAAATAAACCGACAAATCGTGGTTTGCCGAAAAGAAGAGGTTCTCCACCCTGAAATGAAATTGAAAAGTTCTTAAGATTGTATTTTAAGATGTGTTCTTCTCTTTTTTGTAACAAGGATCAAAATACTCATTAACCAAAATCTCGTATCTTATGAAGCGACTATTCATGGCCATACTATTGCTATGCGGTATGGTCATCTTTAACACCACGCATGCGCAAATGTTAACTGATGTAGTAGCCAGCACTGACTGGAATGTATTGTTCCCACACCGCTTTAACCCTGATGACCGCTCTGGAGCGGGTAGCCTTCCTACCACTGCAGCAAAAGACTTCTATTCTTATGCCAACTTTGCGGAAGCGGTTCGTCGCATGGGCAACATTAAGATTATTGCTGAACGCCATTGCGGCACCAATTCCTATCGCCTGACCCGCGTTGACAAAACAACCGGCGCTTCTATCGTGTTCCGCACAGATGATGGTTTTAATGATGCGACTTCTATGCTCATTACAGAAACGATCGACTATGGTTCTTTCCTGAATGAAGGCGACCTGACCACCCGCAAGCGTGAGCTGGCGGCTTTCCTGGCCAACATTTCGCAGGAAACCACCGGCGGCTGGCCTACTGCACCCGGCGGTCAGTATGCCTGGGGCCTGTATTTCCGTGAGGAGCAGGGGTATGAGGGTGCCAACAACATTGGTTATCGCGATGAAACCAATACCCGGTATCCGCCTGCGCCCGGTAAATCTTATCATGGCCGTGGTCCTATTCAGCTGAGTTATAACTATAACTACGGCCAGGTGAGTGAGTTTATTTTCGGTGATAAAAACGTGCTGCTGGCCAATCCTGAAAAAGTAGTGCAGGATGGGATCGTAGCATTTGAAACCGGTATCTGGTTCTGGATGACACAGCAGTCGCCCAAACCTTCCTGCCATGACGTAATGATACCCGGCAAATTCAACCCAACAGCTAACCAGACTGCTGCGGGTATTAAGCCCGGTTTTGGTGCTACCATCAATATCATTAACGGTGGTATTGAGTGCGGTGGCGGTGGTGCTGAAAAACCACAGGTGGTAGGCCGTATTGGTCACTATACCCGTTATACCACTTACAAGCAGGTGAGCCTGGAACTGAATGGTGGTAACAACAGCATAAACTGTGGTTGCGCCACCATGCATCCTTTTGCGACAGATAATTCAGAGTGTGCGAACATCACTTCGCTCGCCTTTACGGCACCATCCAGCAACATTCTGAATGTGAGCAGCCTGGCACCCATTACGCTGAGCGTTACGAAAAATGACCCCCGTAGTGAGATTACCCAGGTCTTTGTTAAAGTTGATGGCAAACGACTGGCAGGTACTTCTGTGCAGTTTACACCAACTGCCTATAAATCTTATACTGTACAGGCCGTGGGCATTCGTTCCGGTAAGGATTCTGTAGTTACCAATTTCACTTTTGCTATATGGAACAGCTCCACCCTGCAGGGTTGTGGCGGCCTGCCCGCCTGGGATGCAGCGAAAGTATATGCAACACCCGGTTTTATTGTACTGTATAACAGCACGGTGTATCGCAATCAGTGGTGGGCCGGTAGTGCAGATGTACCGGGTACGAATACTACCTGGGCGGTAGTGGGCGTCTGCAATGATAATGGCGGTGGCGGTACCACTCCTCCTGATGGCGGTGGCGGCACTACACCTCCTCCTTCCACACAAGCGCCTGTTGGCAAAACCATCTGGTTGCAGGGTAACACCGGTCAATATGTGAGCTCTAAAGGCGGTGTGAATCCTATGTTCTGTAACGCGACTGTTGTAGCGGGCTGGAACCAGTTCCTGGTGGTAGATGCCGGTAATGGTAAAATTGCGCTGCAGAATGGCGGTTTGTTTGTATCCTCAGAAAACGGTACACAGGCTATGACCTGTAACCGTCTTGCTTTCCAGGGCTGGGAAACTTTTGACTGGATTGTGAACAGCAATGGTACTGTTTCACTGCGTGGCAGCAATGGCGGCTATGTGTCTTCTGAAAATGCAGCACAGGCTATGACCTGTAACAGGCCTACTGCACAAGGTTGGGAGCAGTTTAATTATGGCATTGTATCCAGTGCATCGCTGACTGCAAGAAGCGTTGCCGCTGTGGAAGAAACAGCCACAGCGCAACCGGTAAAATCATTGGTTGTATATCCGAATCCTGTAACCGGTAACACCCTGCAGTTAGCAATAAACGCTGGCAACACCACTAAACTGGTGATTGCCCTGGTGGATGCACAAACCGGTCGTGTGGCCGCACAGCAAGTGTATCAACCCACCGGCAAACAGGCGCAGCAGATACAGCTGGATATCAGCCGTGTACCGGCAGGGGGATTTATTCTGAAAGTGAGCAGTGAGCATGGAGAGCAGTTAGGTACAACAAAGGTGGTAAGAGTAAAATAGTTGTAATCTTAATTCTAATTTTATCCTCGCGTCTTCTGGCGCGAGGAGTTTTTATAAATAGGAAAAATTTAGTAAAACCAGAGGCCCGGATTGCCCGGGCTTCTGGTTTTACTCAAACAAACTTATCAATTCTTTATTATTTGAATTTTTTGCCAATTTACTTCCAATTGTAAAAATTTCAGTCTCCCACCTTTTCCAATCAGCTGTATTAGGGTTGTTGGCCTGAATGAATGTATTTATATTCGAGGCAATGATTCGCACATTATAGCTTACACCATCCAACGTAATTCCTTTGTTAGCGTCAAACAGATTTAAGTTGAAATGTCTGATTATGTCCTGATAGGTATCTGGTAAAATTTCAGAATAAAAGTTTCCTATTCCGTTGTTATTCGAAATGAAAACACCCTGAAAAAGCTCTTCTTTGTTTGAGTGTTCACGAAATATGTTTTCGTTAAACTTGATTGCAAAAACGCCACCCCAACCAACAAATGAACGTGAAATTTGAACTACCCATATATACTCTATTGACTTTTCGTTTTCTCGCCAACCATTTTTGTCTCTAATCACTTGAATGCCACTTTTAAGTTCTGTAAGCCCGAGATTTGTTGCAAGCGACCTTTCTAGCTGTTGAAAGTACTCAACGCTATTGAAGAAGATGTCAATGTTGTCAATTTGTTGTTTCATGCTGTCTTTTCATATAAGTAATAATTTTTTACGTGGCGAGGTTATTAGATACCAAAGAAGTCGTGAGCGATTTACCTTATTTTCTCGTGATCATCAAAAGGTCGCAGTTTTCGGTATCCGAGAATAAAGCAAATTCGCTTTACAAGCTATTTATATTAAGTTGACTTAACTTGTATCTATAGTTATTAAACACATACCGGTTCGATTTTACCGTTATTAAGGCTAAGTTACGTCTTTTTTTACAAATCTGGCTTATACCCCAAATTTATATCCATAAAATATTTTGACTTTTCCTATATAACTAAGCAAATGGACAGTCAAAAGTACACTCAACTGTTAGAGCAATTCGGCAAGCGTTTTAAACAAGTAAGAAAAGAAAAGGGTAAGACCCAGTCAGATATTGAGGTTGCTACGGGTATTAATAATGGCGATATCAGCAGGATTGAGAACGGCAAGACAAATATTGAATTTATAACAATTGCAAAGCTTGCGGAGGCCCTGGATGTTGAGATGTTTGAATTATTTCATTTTGAAACCTCCATTACTAAAAAGGAGAAAGGTAACGTGCAGGCAAATTGATTCCACCAAACTTACTGCCCAGGAATTTGAACAGGTAACTTCAAAACAAGTAGATCCATTTCTGTTGTATCAAAACATTTGTGATAAATACCTGGTTGATATTGCTGCTGCTAAAGATATTTACCGGGTATATGGCGATATCCAGCTGTTTGATAAATTGAATGGCAACTATCGGGCACTGTTTGCAATGGAAACTGTGCAGGCAGCCAAAACCCGATTGCAAAAATTAATAGCAATAGAAAATATCAGGAAGAAGATTCTTACCCAACTGGCTTATCTGAACTGTGTAAGTCCATTTTCGCTGCAGGATGACCCGCTTTATAAGATCAGTAAAGAGCAGGCGGGCGTCAATATACAAACCAAGGATAGCACAGTATATTATAATATTGATCCCAACAGTGCTGTTGCAAAGATTAGTCTGTATAATAAGGCTGCAGGGCAGCTTTACATTCAGAACAGGTTTTCTGAAATAATTGACAGTGTAGCTATACAACCAGGAAAGTGTGATCTTTTACAGAAAGAAAAAACAGATGTATTTCTGTTATGCCGGGGTTGGTTAGAGCTGCAATGGCAAGGAGCCTTGTCTGCAATAAGACGCCAAAATGGTGGGTTGTATAATCAAGTGAATGTTCAGAATGTAAAAGAAGTTAAAGAACTCTACAGCCAACTAAATACTATTGGTGAGAAGATCAATCAATTGAATTCGCCCGAAGCAAAGAGTCTAGAGCAGGCTGTTTATGACACCTATAAAAGTGAAACTTCCGAAATTTCCTATATACCACTGTTAGGCATAGTATATGAGACGGTTCTAAAAAGAGGGGAAAAGGAATATGAGTTAACCAACCAATTAGGAAACGTGCTGGCCACTGTGAGTGACAAGAAAATTGGTGTATCTTACTCTTCCAACAGTTCTTTGATCGATCATTATGAGCCGGACATTGTAAGTGCACAGGATTATTATCCATTTGGGATGTTGCAGCCAGGACGTGCTTATCTTTCTCCCAATGGAGAAAAATACAGGTATGGATTTAACGGTAAGGAGGACGATAATGAGGTGAAGGGAGATGGTAATCAGCAGGATTATGGAATGCGGGTGTATGATCCGAGGTTGGGGAGGTTTTTGAGTGTGGATCCATTGACTAAGGATTATGCTCAATTAACCCCTTATCAATTTGCCAGTAATAAACCAATTTGGGCTATTGACCTAGATGGCTTGGAAGGATGGGAACTAACTAACAGAACAAATGAATTAAAACAGCAAGGTATAAGAGCGATAAATTATGATCCAATTCAGGATGTTCTTCGGCGTGATATATACAATCCGGAAATTTTAAAACTTGACATGCATGGTGTTGCAGTCATTGGTAAAAAATCTAACGTTGAACGAAATATTGCAAGTGTAAAATTGCAGCATGACATAGCTTTAGGTGAACAAATAGCATCTGGACCAGGGGCTGCAATTGGATATTTAGGATGGAGCGAGAAAGGAGCTGCGTCATTTACTTATTTCGTTTCTTGTATTAAGTACTACACATACTAAAGTTCTTCTTTTTTTTATAATCTCCTTTACTCTAGGGCCGAAACCTGCCCTGCAATTCGGGAATACGTCAATAAGCGGGTCTAAGGTTTCCCATTTGCAAGTCCCCAGGTTTTCCTAACTGCGGTTATGCTCATTTCTAATTTTTGCAGTTCGATAAATTGACTATCCAAACTCTTTTGCATTGAAGCTATTAGGGATTTTGTCAACTTCAAAGTTTTTATGTTTTCCAAGGAACGATCAGAAAGCGTTTTTTCATGGTTAGATACCAACATTTCATAGGCCACCTGATATGTCACTCCATTAGAAAATTCTGCTTGCCATCCGTTTGCTTCATTTGCAAGTTTATACATATCGGTAATTATCCGTTGGGATAGTGTCTGGTTAGACATAAATGTTACAGTAAGCGCTTCCATTTCTTCTTTCGTTTCTGGCTTGCGAAAAAAGGTTAACCAAAATGTTAGAAGGGTTATTACTGTGCCAATGATGGTAAATATTTCCCAGTTTACGGTCACTTTATTATTTTTTGTTTCAGGAAGTTAATATATTCCTACAACAATCTGAATCGGTTTAAGGGAATTTTGAGTAAGCTTGGTCTATAAACGCTAGTTTTCCGTTTTTAGGTAAACATGATTCGGTTATCATGGAACGTGCAGCGGTTGTTATCCATAATAGACGATTATTTAAGAAATAATAAAGAGGTCATTTTTTAAATACTTTGTTTATTTCCATTACTAAATCACTAACACCAACATCCGGATAGTTTTTTTCAACAAATTCAACAAACCTATCGCTAATACCCGGTTCCTCCCAATCCATCACCGTAAACGCCTTCAACAACGTCTGCTGGGGTTTCTCATTAAAAGCACAAAGCACCAAATAAGGCGGGCTGTAATAAATCGAGTTCTCCCACAGCTTTTGATATAACTTAGGATTCAGGCATCTTTTGAAATCCTGCACCAGATCATATAACTTACAGGTAAGCGAGCCCAGATTTACTGTTTCAGCCAAATAAGGTAAACCCTCATCATGTAAAAAGGTGTACAGGTATTCCAGAAAACCCGGTTCCATCATGTCCAGCAGATCCCGACCATAATAGGCATATTCCGTTTTGAATTGGTCTAAAGAGAAATTATCCCGGTTCTTATCAATAATGAACTCAACCAGCGATTCTTCCTTTTTTATAATGTCCTTTACATCAGGGCCGAAAGCCTGGCCAGCAATACGGGCACCATATTAAAACTTTTGTGATACAAATCAATGCAATTTAACACAAAATAGTTTTGGTAATACGATAAGCTGTCAAAACATTCGTATATTAGTATTGGGGTTGTCTTACAGGACAGTGCGAACGATAAAAATGAGGGAGGTAAGATGGATAAGTTAACACCGCAAAAGGTACAGGAAATGCTACGCCAACGGGGTACTATAGTTACCCTTGAACAAGCTACCGCTATTTTAAATTTTATTCGAAAATTAGCTAACGTAGCTGTTTCAAATTATCTACAAAAGTAAGCGTATGAAGATTGCAGATTTGTACATTAGGGTGAGTACCGATGAACAGGCAGACAAAGGCTACTCACAACGTGACCAGGAAGAACGTTTACGCAGGTATTGCCAAATTCAGAACATCGAGGTACGGAAGGTCATATATGAAGATCATTCGGCAAAAACCTTTATCCGGCCAGAATGGAACAAGTACCTTATTTTCCTGCGGAAGAATAAGAACACCGCCGACCTGGTCTTATTTATCAAATGGGACAGGTTTAGCCGCAATGCCGGTGATGCTTACCAGATGATCAGCACCCTTCGAAAACTGGGAATTGAGCCGCAGGCCGTAGAACAGCCGCTTGATCTTTCTGTACCAGAAAACAAAATGATGCTGGCTTTTTACCTGGCTGCACCAGAGGTAGAGAATGACCGCCGGGCATTGAATACTTTTCACGGTATGCGCCGGGCCAAAAAAGAAGGTAGATACCTCGGTATAGCGCCAACAGGCTATATAAACCGCACCTCCGAAGCCGGAAAGAAATACATTGAACCGCACGAACCACAGGCCAGTATCATGAAATGGGCTTTTGAGGCGCTTGCAGAGGGTTGTTTTAATGCCGAACAGATTTATAAAATGGCCAAGGAAAAGGGCCTGAAGTCTACCAAGAGTAATTTCTGGATGAATATTAGAAATCCGCTGTATTGTGGCAAGATTGTAATTCCAAAATATAAGGATGAGGAAGCGCACACCGTAAAAGCGCAGCATGAACCGCTTGTTTCTGAATTGTTGTTCCACCAAGTGCAGGATGTGCTGGACGGCCGTAAAAGACATTATCGCCCGATGTATGTGGCAAATTCAACATTGCCTCTGAGGGGCTTTCTAATTTGCCCTAAATGCACGAAAAAGCTTACCGGCAGCAAATCAAAAGGAAGAACGCAGGACTACTTTTATTACCACTGTACCGGTGGTTGCAAATGCCGGTTCAGGGCAGAATTTTTGAACGACATTTTTGTAAATGAGCTAAAGAAGTTTGTTCCGCGCCCGGAGTATCTGGAACTGTACCAAATCATCCTGCAGGAAGCCTGGTATGACCAGACAAATCATTCGCACGACGACAAAAAACAAATTTCCAACCAGATCACCGATTGGGAGGGCAGATTGACCTATCTGCGGGAACTGCTTTCGACCCAGAAAATAGAGCCGGAAGATTACCGGAAAATGAAAGCTGAGTACACAGATAAAATCGAAAAACTATTGGGAAAACTGGCCAATTCAGCACAAGCGCCTGTAGACTTTGACGGGCTTTTAAATACAGGATTGCAGAACCTGATGAATATTGAACGACTATACAAAAACGGTGACATTGTAAAAAAGCGGGAAATTGGTTCGATGTACCCCGAAAATTTGACGATTGACGGATTTGGAGTTCGAACCGCCTGACTGAATTAATCTTGAGTTAGTTAAGTGTTCGAAATACCTCAATTTTATTGAATTGATCATTTTATACATGACGAAACCTGCCGTTCAGGCAGGTTTCGTCATGTATAATAACTATCGATAGTTACGAATAAAAGACGGGTATTACCAGATATTTTGCCCACATTCCGTCTTCTTTTCGCAAAATGAAAATGCTTCCGCCACCATAGGTTATATAATAGAAAACGCACAGCGAATCATTTCTGAGGAACACAGGCATAGAGAACTGAACAATTATTTTTCCTTCAAACTGATGCAGATACTCCAGTCTTTGCTCTTTTGTAAAATTCTCGGGTATTGGTTTTTCCCGGAATATAGTGGCATGCTCAAGAATGGTACTATCCCAGGGTTTATTTTGTTGTGATATCCAGGTTTCTTTTATCAGCTTCTTTTCATCCGCGGATAATTCAAAAGCCACTTTTCGATTATGGTGATCCCTGAAAACGCTGTCACTGTCTTTGTAATCCAGCCTCTGTATACTATTTTCTAATGCCTTGGGATGGAGAGTTGGCTTGAAATACAGGTTTTTGGCATGTTCGTTATTACTTACGAACTCGTTCAGAAATTGTTTTACAGCCGGGTTCGATTGTTCCTGGCAAAAGCCATGGGCAACAACCAAAGTAAAGAACAGTACAAGAAACGACTTCATAATATTGTATTATCTTTTTATAAATATTAGTGACAAGGTGTTCCCTCCAGTGCGGTTTCATAATACGAATTTACATGCGTCACCTGAGCATTTGTAAGATTATTATTGTTTAAAGTGTCGTTCCATAATGTAGGGTTAGATGCCTGTACATCACCATATCCTCCCAGCGCCAGAGCAGTAGCCGTTGCATCGTTAAGACCGGGGAACATGTTTTTTAATGCAGCTGCAATATCATCGGTATAATGCTCCATCATATATTCATGAGATTCCCCGAGATTGTTAGGATCAATAGGCAAATTATCTTGTGCTAACAAATATGCATGATAAATTTCGTGTAAAACGGCAGCCGCTGCCCATTCTTTTGCCGAACCATCTAACCACTGTTTCGACATATCAATTTCAATGGTAGTGGAGTTGATTATCGTGGTCTGACCTGCTTTGCCGTTTGGGTTATTTACAACCTCATTAAATATTAGATTTAAAGAACTATTAGCGCCAAATGCGTTGGCTAATGCCTGAGCTGTTGTATTAGATCCAGGAAGCGAAGTGACTGAAGTTACCGGGGTGTTGACACAGGGGTCCTGCGTATTATTTGAAATGCCGCCTGAATTGCTACCGCCGCCACCGCCACCAGGATCGCCACCAGGATCGCCACCATCACCAGGATCATCGCCGCCGCCGCCGGGATCACCACCGCCGTTAGGAATTGTAATAGTTTCGCAATCATAATCTTCCTCACAATCAGTATTATCTTCATTGGGCGAATAGGAGGTGGTGCATGTTACTATATAAGTATTGAATTGGTCTGAAAAGGTCGTTGTTTGCGTTGTTGGCGGTTGACAAACAATGACCTGCGGCAGGCATCCATTAGACTCCACTGTTAAATTCATTGCTCCCGCCATACTGCCTTTGTAAACTGTTTCATTTTTTGGCTTTACTTTAATGTCAACATCGCCCGCAAGCAATTTCAGATCGTTGCCATTCAATAAAGTTACCTGCATGAAACCATCGGCCGGGGCCACTCCTTTAATGGTAACCGTGCCTCTTTTTTTCAGGGAAACGGTTCCACCCTTTAATAAAACGGAGTTTTTGGAATAAAATGCATATACTAGGGTCGGATACCTGTTTTTTCTGAATCCTTTAACAAGTTCAGGTATGCCAACGGCCATTCCTACCCCTACTGCCGGTAAAACCGCATTAGAGGCATTAGGACCATCTGTTTTCGACGGCAGTCCCGTTACTTTGCTGGCCTGGTATGTGACGGCGCCTGCTCCCAATGTCTTTGCCACTCCTTTCAGGAAATGGTGGGAAGAGCCGTTAAATTGCAAATGCGGAGAAATAATAAAGCTGTCTGCAGCATGTACCGTCACTAAATTACTTTGCCAGGGAGATGGAGAGATAGTTTTGTTGGTCTGTGCCTTTGCGTTAATGAATGCAATGGCAAAGAGGATAGGTAAAAACATTTTCATAAGAAGAAACATAAAGGTTGTTGGTTAACTAATCAAGGTCTTCATAAATTTATCGGTTAACAACGGATCATACAAATAAATTTGACCTACCATGATAGGTTAGATGATTTTTCTTACATTATTAAAAATGGTTGCTTATATTAGTGTGCATCTAACGGTTAATGTATGACGATAATTTTAAATTTAATCTTAAACGGACTCCTGCTCATATACTTTGTCAATCTTCATTCCATGAAAAGTAAACTCCTGATCCCCGGCCTGCTCTGCTGCCTCCTCATGCTTCTGCATACCGCTGCGAAAGCACTTACCGATACCACGCAATTGCCTGTCACGCATCCGTCGCTATTACTAACAAACGCCCAGGTAAACGCCATAAAGAACGACATACAACAAGGCACCTGGAAGCAGAAGGCATTTCAGTCCCTGAAAAAAAGTGCCGACAAATTCCTGGAAGAAAAGCTTGAGGTTCCTTCCCGGGGCGGCAACTGGAATGATTACTATATCAATCCGGTTACCTATAATGAACTTAAAACCGGAAAGCTGATCGGTGATTACAGGTGGGAGCATTACGATGAAAGAACCGGGCAGGTGTTTCTGGGCGATTTAGGCAATGTTACCAGGGATTACGATGGCGTGATCATCTCCCTCATACACGATTCCTGGGCATTGGGCGCTCTGGAAACAGGCATAGTCTTTCAATTGAGCGGGGATCTAAAATATGCCGGCAAAGCCAGGGATATACTGATGGCTTATGCCGCCCTGTACCCCACGCTGCCTGCCCGAAACAGAAGAGGTACCGATAAAGCATTGAGCGAACAGGGCCGGTTGCATGCGCAGGACCTGGATGACTCGAAATGGCTGGTAGATGTGGTGCAAAGCGCCGACCTGATTTGGAACACGCTCACACCACATGAGCAACAGGTTATAACAGACAGTTTACTCCTGCCTGCGGCCCGGTTTATTACCACTTCTGCCAAACCGACCATACATAACATACAATGCTGGCGCATTGCGGCAGTAGGGCTTACGGGTTTGTTTACACATGACGAAAAGCTTATCAAATATGCACTGATCGACTCTGTTTCCTGTTTTACGAGCCAGGTTTCGAGATTGTTTACCAAAGAAGGGATGATACTGGACCTTTCTCCCAGTTATCAATTTTTTGCCCTGTATCCGCTGATCATGATGAGCCAGGCGATACAAAATTATGGCTATCCTGTTGACATTAGCTCATTGAAAAGATTGTTCACCGCGCCTCTTATGCTTTCTTCACCGTACTTCATGCTGCCACCCATACACGATTCGAGGTCGGTGAATATAAGAGGCGAGGCATATTTGTACGAATGGGGCTATACGCAATTTAAAGACACGGCTTTTGCCACCCTGCTGAAACAATATAACCGGTCGGTTTGCAGATATACCGGTACCATGTTCAATGGCTTTTCGCTGATTTTCGGAGAGACCAACCTGCCCCATGTTAATACACCGCTTGGGTTAGATCAATGTGTCAGCTACCCCGATGCCGGCCTTACGAAACTGGTTACCGGTACCGGCGCCGATATGCTCACCTGTTTTGTTAAATATACCCCCAAGATCAAAAGAACGCATTTCCACTATGCGCAATTGGATTTTGCCTTGTTAAAGGGACTGGATTATATTTCGGTTATGCCCGAAAACGTTAACTATGCCTCTCCACTTTCGGTCGGCTATTACAAAACCAGTCTGGCTCATAATACCTATGTGTTAAATGAAATTGTGCAAAATCCCACTGCGGGGAAATGTTTGGCAACAGGTACCGAAAACGGCATTCCTTATGCTATTACAGAAACCACAACAAGCGATTCGGTACACCTCGACCGCACGATCGCTTTGTTGAATAAAGACCTGGTGCTGGTGGTAGATGCCTTTCAACTCAATAAATTCAACGACACCACGGTGTTTGATATGGCATATCACCAACTGGGTACATGGTCGAAAAAAAGCAAAGGGAAAAAATGGACACCTCCCAATAAACCAGGGTATCAGTATATAAAGGACACCTATGTCAATAAAAAACAGACTGCTTTTAAATTAACCACCATGCTGTCCTCAAACAAACCAGTAACGGTAAGCGGTATAACCACAACCCCTGTTGACATTATCACCGGCTATGGGCTGGCTTATATGAAAAAGGATGTGCCTTTATCTATATTCAGGTTCAAAGTGGCAAAGGGCATCCTGGCTTATTGCATCTCCCTCACCGGCGAGCCAGTAACATTGAAAACAGAAACGATTGCAGGAGACGATATCACCAATAACGCTTACCGGCTTACCATCGAGCCGGCCAATCAACCAGCTTCCAGGATCACCCTAGTGATCAACCCCCACAAAAAAGCAATAGCCGGTCTCGAGGAACCGGGCAAGAAACCATTTGTTAAACAGGAGTGATAAGCAGGAACTTTCTGTACGAGGTGGTCAATTTTTATTGGATGCCGGTATTATACCTTGATAACCTTTTGCAATGAAGTATAAAAGGAGGTAAGGCCAATAAAAATGGTTAACTTCATTTAATCAAAAGCTCTTTAAACTTTCCGGGAACTTTTGTTTGCAAATTGTTTGCAAATTTTGAAAACCGGGGCAATTGGGAGGAAAACAGCGGTTATAAAAATGACCGTAAAAGTTGGCCCTGCTGAAGATCGTAAATTTTACAAAGGGCCGATTCATTTTCCGAACCCAACCCTTTTCAATAATTAAAAATCAATTACTCCAACGTTATTCCAATCTGTGTCAGTCTTAAGGTTCCGGGCATAAAAAAAGGCTCACATTGCTGTGAACCTTCTTTCGTGACCCCGTCGATACAATTTTCCAATAAATTTTTAGGAGACTTAACAAGGCTCGCAAAGCTTGCGGTTTGATAGTCAAGGCTTTGCGGGCCGTTTTGTTTGTGGGCATTTAATTGTGAAACAAAAAATCTGTGTGTATGGAAAAATTAAATTGTGAGCAGGCCAAACGGCTCGACCTGGTTGAATATTTGGCGTTTTTAGGGCATCAGCCTCAACAGGTCAGAAACGGAGATTACTGGTATTTATCACCATTTAGGGAAGAAAGAACGGCATCCTTTAAGATTAATCGAAAACTTAATGTTTGGTACGATCATGGGTTCGGCAAGGGCGGTGATCTGATCGATTTCGGAACGCTGTACCATAACTGTTCCGTTAGCGAGTTGCTGGAACGGTTGTCGGGGTACCAGGCCCGCCCGGTTCTTTCTTTTCACCCGCCTATTATTTCGGGCAAACTTCCGGGTTCAAGTTCTCATTTTGCTGGTGAAAAGAAAGAGGCCACAGACAGCAAAATTGTTGTGATGGAATTCCGTCCGCTGGCCGCAAAAGAGCTTTTAAATTATATCCAAAAAAGGTGCATCCCCCTGGAAATCGCCAACCGATTTTGTAAGGAAGTAGACTTCCTTTTATATGGTAAAAAACATACGGTGATCGGCTTTCAAAATAAGGCTGGTGGCTATGAGTTACGCAGCGAAAATTTTAAGGGCAGCAGTTCGCCCAAGGATGTAACTTTTATTGATAATCGAACAGATGATGTCGCGGTATTTGAAGGCTTTTTCAGCTTCCTTTCTTTTTGCACCGTCAATAAAAATTTAACCGCTCCACTGTCAAATTGCCTGGTATTAAACTCCCTTTCATTTTTTGAAAGGAGCCGTCCTTTAATGGAACAATACAAACAGGTGCATTTGATCTTAGATAGGGACACCGCGGGTATGAATTGCACAAAACAGGCATTCCAATGGAATGCCGATAAGTACGTTGATCGCAGTGATTTTTATAAGAATCATAAAGATTTAAACCAATGGCTTATACATCACCGGCAGAGCCAGGAGCAAAAGCCAAGGATAAGTAGGAGGCTTTGAGTTTTAGGTAGCCAGCTATATTTTGGTATTACCAAAATGTTGGCCCATTCATCCCGCAAAGCGGGGTTCACGGCTTTTTTAATCATCCGCCTATCGGCGGATTCAAAAAAAATAAGGAGGAAAAGATTATGGAGCAGAATGAAATCATCAGGAAAAAGAAAGGCGGTCGTCCTAAAAAGGCAATAAAAAAAGACCAGTTGCTGCCGGTAAAATGCGACAGGGAAGAAAGGAAAAAAATAGAAACCAGGGCCAAGTCAGTGAATCTTACTGTATCCCAATACATGCGGGAAATATCGCTCAATGGTCATATTGACAGGCGGGAAATTGTATTTCCAAAAGAAGTTTTACAACTCGCCGGCACATTAAATCACCTCGCTGCAAACCTGAATCAGATCGCCAAAAAGAGAAATGGAATTGAAGAATTAAATGCATTGGAAAGAGCCACTTTGCAGATTCAATCCCGCGATTTGAAACGGCTTGCAGAGGATATAAAAAACTATTTGAAATGATAGGAAATATGACGTTAGGACAATCTTTTTCCGGTTGTATCGGCTATTGCCTGGAAGACAAAATAAACCTGTCTGAAGAACAGAAAATGGAACTGTCAATTAATGAAAATTTGCAGCATAAAGACCGGGCTGAAGTAATACATTATAATAACTGTTTTGGAACTGTAAGTGAGTTGGCCAGCCAGTTCAATGAGGTTCGAAAATTAAGCTCGCGGGTAGAAAAACCGGTCATGCATATTTCATTGCGCTTTGCACCTGGGGAATCACTTTCTAAAGATCAATTGGTAGAAATTGCACAAGCATGCGCAGCAGAATTTAAATTTGACCAGAACCAATACGTTTGCGCGCTTCATAAAGACACCCGCGAACAACATATTCATATTGTTGCCAACCGGGTTGGGTACGATGGAAAGGCCGTAAACCTCACCAATAATTACCGGCGGATGGCAAATTTCTGCCGGCAAATGGAGAAGAAATATAACCTTAAAGAAGTGCTAAGTCCACGAAAGTTTTTATCGAAAGAACAGCGCTTAATTCCTCGCCATGATTCTCGAAAGGAACGCTTAAAGAAAGACGTTCGTGAAACCTTGCTGCAGGTAACAACGTATCAGGCATTTGAACAGAAAATGAAAGCTTTGGGCTACAAAGTTTTAAAGGGCCGGGGCATTTCCTTTATTGACGATAAAAAGGTAAAAATTAAGGGTAGCGAGGTTGGTTTTTCTCTTTCAAAAATCGAACGCATTTTGGAGCTGCGACAGAAAGTTGAAATGGTGCCGAAGGAAGAGAAGATGCGGGCAAAAATGATACAAGAGTACCAACCCCGTCCAGGTCTTACAGCTTATCAGAAATTGATTGAACAAACTTACATGTCAGCCCAATTCGAGCAGCTTCAACAGTCCGCTTTTTTCAAATTGCAGGATGAGTTGTTTAAAATACTATTTGAACCGCAACAGGGGGAACAGCAATCGCAATCGCTAGACCCGCATTGGTTGATGGAACTGAAGCGAAAAAAGAAGAAACAACAACGGCATCGGTTATAGAATTTTTTTTATAAAACTTGTTATTTATGGAAAACAATAAAGTGAGCGGAACTCAGCAAGACATGCTGGAAATGGTAATAAAGGAACTGGTGGAAGAACACGCCAAAGCCAATCGGGTAATAGAGGATCTGGTAAAAGGAATTAATGGTATTAACAATAAGATTGATAAGCCCGCACTGATGCGTACACCGGAACCGGATACCAGCAAAATCCAGCAGGTTATCGAAAAGTGTATGTTGGAGATCAGGCTTACAATTAGTACCAATCTAAATAAACACAAACCAGGCAGATTCCAGTTATTTTTGGAGTCGAAAAACAAAATGTGGGTGGTTGTGACGATTTTAAGAATCTTTCTGCTGACATACGCCTTTTTCCTTTTTGTATATTATCTGGCCAAGTCAGCATAATCGGCTAGGGAGAAACGTATCGTTAAATGTGTGAAGTCTGTACCTTTGTTTTGAAAATCCAGGATGATATGGAGCAACAAAGAGAACCGATATTTTTGAGGTATGGAGGTGCTGAAAAGCTCACTTCGGAAATGACTAAAGATGAACTTGACCAGTTTTCGGCTTCCATTTTAAAGCGAGCCAAAGAAAAAGCCTTTTCCAAAGGAAGACCTATTATTTTTGGCGAAGGGGGGGAAAGTGTTTGCGGAATAGCCAGATGGACGCATTGAGGAAATAAAAGCGGAGGGATAATGCTAGTCTAAACGGGACGTTATTCCGTAAAACACATAATTTCATATGAAATAGCTTAGGAGGCCCGGATTGCCGGGCTTCTTACGATTAAATATTAAAATGTATTTTATTAGCTAAACGGTAAACTGTTAAACGATCCTGCACTGACATTACTCATGAATAATACTGGCTATGCGATAATGTAATAAAATGAAGAGTATTTTGCTGGGTTAAATACCGTTAAAAAACGGTGCCAATAACGGCTTTCAATCTTTAACTTCAATATGGATTGCTGGGCAGTCTACAGTAACTTTCAAAAGGCTTTATTGAACTTATTGACGGACGTCCTTATTGTTTTTTTCAATGAATATATATTTAACGTTTATACACAAACCTTAAATCAATTTTATGTGTATTCGTATCTCAGGAGATGAACATCTCTGGCCAAATGGAATTATCCCGTATGAAATAGATGCTATGGATTTTCCTGCAGGATCTTCAGGCTATAATGCTGTTCTGGCAGCCATAGCAGAATGGAATACTAAAACGAACATAACCCTGATACCAAGAAACGGCGAGAATGACTATGTCTACTTCAAACTTGGCGACAACGAAAATGTTTCCGATAGCCAGGTAGGAAGAAAATGCGGCCGGCAGGATATAAACGGACAGTCTCTTAATTTAAACTCAGGGCCACTCATTCATGAAATTGGCCACGCAGTAGGCTTGTTTCATGAACAGACAAGAGAAGATAGAGATAAGTATGTGAACGTAAATTCGAGTAATATACTAAATGGTCAGGAATCGCAGTTCAGCCAGCATATCCACGATGGCGACGATATTGGTGCTTATGATTATTCTTCAATTATGCATTATGGCCGAAAAGCGTTTCCAAAAAATCCGTTAGTTGATACCATCGTTCCCATCAGTTGGTTTGGAACAGAAACCCAGGCCGCTGGAATGGCCTCTGCAGATATATCCGGATCTGGTATAGCAAACGATCTCGTCATTTTCCACATCGATAACCCTGCTGGTGAAAATAATGGTTATTACCGGATAATTTGGGGTGCAAAGCAGGATGGAACTGATAACGGAATGTCTGAGCTGTTTCAGATCCCGGGATGGTTTGGGACAAATAATCAGGGGGGAGGAATTGCTGTCACCGATATCACTGGCAACGGCAGGCCCGATCTGCTTGTTTTCTTTATAGATAATCCGAAGGGTGAAAATCACGGATACTACCGCATAGGATGGGACATGAAAAATAATGGTCAGGTAAGTTCATGGAGTGAGATCTTCCAGGTGGATGGCTGGTTCGGATCTGAGACTTCAGGCGCTGGTGTCGCGCTTGTCAAACTTAATGATAACCCCTATTGGGATATGGTCGTATTTCACATAGATAATCCTGGTGGAAATAATCAGGGCTATTACAGAATTGGTTATGAAATAGGGAATACCGGTATCGTTAGAAGATGGATGCCTCCGTTTCCCATCCCGGGCTGGTTCGGAACCGAAACCCAAGGGGCTGGTATTGCTATTGGTAATATTGGAGGAGTAAATAATATCATCATCCTTTTTCATATTGACAATCCGGGAGGAGAAAATAAAGGCTATTTACGATTGGGACAATTAAAGGCAAATGGTTCAGTGGTCAATTGGGTTGGACCAAATTTGATTCCCGGGTGGTTTGGCACGGAAAGTCAGGATGGCGACATCTGCCTTATCAATTTTGCAGGAAACACCTCGCTGGCTTTGTTACATATCGACAATCCTGATGGAGAAAATAGAGGTTATCTTCGTTACGGGTCAGGCTTAAACGTTAATTTAAGCCCACTCTCCTGGTCCAATATTTTCCCGGTACACAACTTTGGAACAGATGCCATTAATACAATCGGAAACCTGGTATCGTTAAGTCCGCTTGATATTCGTGGCGTAAATACAATATACCCATTCAAAACTGCCTATGGTAATCCCATGAGGGCACAGGGATGGTTCGGTTCAGAAAACCAGGGAGCCGATGTTGCCCTTGCAGACATTAATGGTAACGGTCGACCGGATATGGTAATCTTCTTTATAGATAATCCGAATGGCACTAATACCGGATATTATAAGATAGGCTGGGACCTTGATAATCGTGGAATGGCATCATCATTTACCGGAGCGATTGCAATTCCGGGTTGGTGGGGAAACGAATCAGCCGGTGCAGGGATTGCTATTGCTGATATATCAGGTAATGGAAAACTTGATATCGTTGTAATGCATATTGACAATCCAGGTGGGGCAAACCAGGGCTATTACCGAATAGGCTGGGACCTTGATGTCAGCGGTAATGTAACCGGTGGATGGACTTCACATATTCCTATACCCGGCTGGTTTGGCGATGAAAGCAGCGATGCTGGAATTGCCATTGCCGATATAACAGGTAGTGGCCGGCCTGATCTCATTGTTTTACACATCGATAATCCAGGCGGGGCAAATCAAGGGTACTTCAGGATCGGAAAAGATATGACAGCTACAGGTACAATTGCTTCATGGACATCAACACAACCAATACCCGGCTGGTTTGGCAACGAGACACAAGGGGCCGGAGTTGCAATTAAGGATGTAACTGGTAATGGCAAGCCGGATATAATTGTCTTTCATATAGATAATCCTTCGGGAGCAAACCATGGTTATTACCGGATAGGTTGGGATATTGACAGTTTTGGAAACATCAGTGGAGGTTGGACAAGGCCAATCCAAATAGCAGGATGGTTTGGCGATGAAGATCAGGGCGCAGGGATTGTAGTTGCCAATTTTGACGGTGATGGCAGCAATGATTTCCTCATCTTCAATATTGATAACCCCAGTGGCGAAAATCATGGTTATTACCGGGTCATATTTAATCCTTTACTTTCTTAATGCGAGGGGCCGGACTGTAAGAAGATTAGCTATAAAATTCATTTGAAATTTTTCTCAATTGATGATATCAGTCAGGGGCAGATAATCGAAGTGGTTGAATCTTTACCCAATTGGGTTACCAGTATTTGGGTCAGCATTTTCAGCAGCAAATAGCAATAAAAGAAAGTGAGGGAGTTGGGAAGTATTGAAGATGTTAGAAAAAGCTATGAAGATTTGAAGGCTAAAGCTGATTCAGTACCGCAGAAGAAAGATCGGTCTCATGGAGAACAAAACAGAATATCTAAAAGCAACAAACTAGAGACTGTTTATTAATAACTGTTTTATCATTGCCTTAATATAATGATTTGATTTTAGTAATCACTCCAAAACTTACTCTATTAAATCGGGTGTCTGCACTTTTAAATCTTCTTCAGTCGCAGGACGAACAAACCTTGCAGGAAAACTTCGTCTGATTGTTTCGGCTTCCGAAGCTACTTGTCCTGCGTTAACATTTAAAGAACTGGCATATCCTGAAAAGCCCCCATAGAACTGATTTGCGTTAAATGTATTGCCGGGACTTTGGGCTATGTCACCATCTTTTACATTCGAAATAAAAGTGTTTGTCCAACAAAGTTTTTTATAAGTCCCAAAGAACGGATGACTTTTCTCAACTTCTGCCATAATTGGAGGTTGAGCATAATATTCTTCTGCAGCTTTAATGTCTTGAACTTCTGAGTCTGATGGTAGACGCCATTCCCAACCTGTCTGTTGATTTGTTAATAATAAGAGCGAATTCAAATCTTTTAAGTCAACTAATGTTACATCTCCGCAATTTGTCCAAATTAATTTTGTTTTTGAATCCAACACACTTTTATCTGGCAATATGCGAAATCCTTGAGCAATAATTGGTGGTGGTTCAGGTAAACGTTTATGTAGCGTGTCTTTTAAAATAGCGTAATTGCTGTCAAAATTCCCTCCTCTGAAATCTAAGTAATAACTACCCAATATCCAACTCGGCGCAGAATCTTTCCATTCTCCTTCGCGAAGTATAGGAATAAATTTTCTCCGATTTTTCATAACAAAAGCTTCTCCAGTCATAATATCACCTTCATAACCCACACCTCCTTGTCGTTTGTCCGCCTTTTGTTTGTATTTAGGAGTACAAATGATAATTACAAAATCATTTTCCCGGATTGCTGTTTCCATAAATTCAGGAAGATTGTCCCCAGGAATGGCATGCCATTGGTCTAAAATACTTTCGATTCCATCTTCCCTCAAACGTTCAGATAGTCCTAGAACCCATTTTCTATGAGTTTCTGAATCCCAGCTATAACTTACAAAAACGCCCATTTGCAATATTAAAAGTGATTAAAAGTGTTATCGTGCAAATAAGTTCCTTTAGGTACGGTGTCCAACAAAATGACATGTAACTTTAATATATCGGCATCAAACATATCTGTTACGTGAAATTACAATCTATCTTTATTGATCCAACACGTGAAAAACACCTTTTTTGCTTAACAAAACATAGGTGTTCTCACCGGTTTTAGTATAAGGGTTGTGCTAGTTATTATATTAGCTATGTAATCTATCCTCTCCATAAAACTATCTGTGGCCTGATAAAATAATGTTTTCGGACGTTTTCAATCTTTCCTCAAAAGATTGCTCTATTTGCGCAAGGAGAGTATTTACACGATCAAGTAACAACATTACCTGTTCCTGGCTAATTTCATAATTGGGGCTATACCTTGCGTCAACATAAGCTGCATTCAGCAAATTAAATAACTCCTTTTCCTTGTCAGTGTTTTTAGGAAAAATCGTATCCAGGTCAGGAGCACAAAAACAGGTATGCCTTATTAAAGATTTCAAATTATGTCCGTAGCTGTTCATGGCTGTAAGTGAAGCCAATAGTGCCCGAAGAGAATGTTCAGCTGCCTGATGCAGTAAAAAGGCCGCCTGTTTATATTGGTTACTGGTGGCAAAGTATTCTGCTCCGTCAAGGTAAGATTTTGCATTTTGGAAAACATCAATGAAGATGTTCCGTGCTTTAACCTTCATGGTAGCAACGTCAATGACCGGTTTTTCCGGTATAGGTAACCGATTGTTGTCATACACTAATAGGCGATCAGTACAGATTGCGGAATAAAAAATGTGTCCTACCCTTATATGTTTAAATACTTCATTGATTTTATTACACCAGATAAGCACTGAGCCGATTTCACTACATTTTGCCTGTACCTGTGTCAGATATTCGCTATATGAGTATTTGGCATTAGGCGGCAAAAGAACCAGAAAATCAAACTGAGGCCGGTTTCTGCTGTTTGTTGAAAAGGCTGACCAGAATAGCTTTTCTGCGTTAGTTATGCGGATAATGGTTTCTACCACCGTCTTTAATTTCTCCTGTAAGACGATTTCAACCTGGTAAGATCCTGCTAGTCTGGACAGGTTAACTGAATTAATGTTTTCGGCAGAATATGGGTACGTTTCAAAAACGGGTTTTTTTGATTCTATTTGTTTTTCATTGATGATGTGAGCAGCTTCTACTAATTTTTCTATTTTTTCATAGATCGTTACTAATAGTTCTCGTTCCCGTCTATGCAAGTCATGGGTGTAGTTACCGATTACTGTTGTTTTAAAAAAGTCCCATAGAAGTTCCCGGATCCGGGGTAGGTGAGCAAAATCAAACAAATCGTATATAACCTGGTGGGGGTTGGTAATTTCTTCTGGGGATAATTTTTGTGGGAGAATTACTTTTTGGGATGAAACTGGTGAAACCTCGTTACACATAACATTCAATTAAGGATGAAGGAATGGATTGAAAGTCATGTAAGGCTAACCCGAGCAGGAAAACTTACTGTTATTTGGGGGCGAAAAATAGAAAAACGTGGGTTAGTCCTTACCGATACCGAAGGGCTGCGACACCCCTGATCACGAATAAGAACGCCCACGTTTCTTTGGCAAGATACCAAAGAAGTCGTGAGCGATTTACCTTATTTTCTCGTGATCATCAAAAGGTCGCAGTTTTCGGTATCCGAGAATAAAGCAAATTCGCTTTACAAGC
>NZ_FOCZ01000008.1 GCF_900110245.1 Niastella yeongjuensis | reverse complement strand
ATTGCTGGCAGGTTGCCCTCCGGCAGAGCCTGCTTCCCCTTGAGACTGATAGTTAAAGTTAAAAAGTTCTTTCAAGTCGTTAGTATCACAGAAAGGTAAACACACAAAGTATAGAGACTGCTTCCCTCTGCCTGCAATTGAGACATATTGCTTTGCAATAGTCTGCAGCTTTATATTAATTACTTTAAGGATTGATAAAAAACTGCAGCGGCCACCGGCCGACTGCTAATAGGAGATTGACCGGCTGTGATAAACTACTTGTAAAAAATTAAAATATGTAGTAAACAATCAAAAATATCAGCCTTCTATGTGGCATTTTTCAGCTGCTGGAATGCAGCGAAACCCTTTACATAGGAGGGCAGAGGGCAAAAGGCAGAGGGCAGAGACCGTTTCTCATTTAATGTTTCGCGATTCGGTTCTTAAATAATAAGGTAATAATTGAAGTTAAATACAGTATATAATGAATCAAACAGTAGCAATAGTAACCGGAGGTGGTTCTGGTATTGGTCTGGCCATTACAGAGAAATTTGTGCAGCACAACATCACTACAGTCATTGTAGGCCGTGACCCTGAAAAACTGCACCAGGCCAAACAAAAACTGGGTTCCCTTTGTGTGCCCATTGTGGCCGACCTGAGCGACCTGGAAGCTATTCCCTCATTGGTAAAACAGGTAATAACGCAGTTTGGACATATCGATATCCTGGTGAACAACGCCGGTATCAATATGAAGAAAGACTTTATAGAAGTGACCAATGAAGATTTTCTAAAAGTTATACAAACCAATTTAGTAGCCGTATTCGCATTGACCCGTGAGGTGGTAAAGGCCATGTTGCCCAATAAAAAAGGCAGCATCATCAACATCAGCTCCATGGCGGCACAATATGGCATTCCCAAAGTAATTGCCTACTCGGCTTCTAAAACAGCTATTGAAGGCATGACACGGGCCATGGCAACGGAACTATCGCCCCAGGGTATTCGCATCAATTGCATTGCACCCGGTTTTATTGCCACCGATATGACGTCGAAAGCATTTAATGCCGATGCGGAACGTAAAAACAAAGCGATGGGCCGTACTCCCATGGGTGTTATGGGTACCCCCGGCGATATTGGCGATGCGGCATTGTTCCTCGCTACCGAATCATCGCGCTACATCACCGGTGTGGTATTACCCGTTGACGGTGGTAACTCAATTGGTTTTTAAGTTATTGCTAACAGATCATATACAACCGTGTTACAGCCAACGACTGTAACACGGTTTACAAACGCCTGCCCAGCCCCTTACGCCATCATATGAAAAAGATCCTCCTGATATTGCTTGCCTGGATGCAAACCCTTTGCCTGTTTGCACAGGATGCCATCATTACCAAAAATGAAACCGGCGCTTTTCCCATCGTGGCCGGTAAAAAGGCAACTGGTATTTATGTAAGTACCACCGATCACTGGCTGGTGCAAAAGGCTGCCGCCCTGCTGCAAACCGATATAGAAAAAGTGACCGGCACAAAACCCGATACCTCGCAAGCCCTTCCCCCATCGGCTAAAAACATTATCATAATCGGTTCGCTCGATCAGTCACCACTCATCCACCAGCTGGTTCAAACCAAAAAATTACAGGTAAACGCTATAAAAGGCAAATGGGAGGCATTTCAGCTGCAGGTTGTCAGCAAACCCTGGCCGGGAATTGATAACGCCCTGGTGATTGCAGGCAGCGATAAAAGGGGTACAGCTTATGGCGTTTTTGAATTGTCGAAACAACTGGGGGTATCACCCTGGTACTGGTGGGCCGATGTACCAGTGAAAACCAACCCGGAATTATGGTATAAAAGCGCTATCAGAAATCAACAGTCGCCCGGGGTAACATACCGCGGTATTTTCCTGAATGACGAAGCACCGGCCCTGTCTGGCTGGAGCAAAGCCACCTTTGGCGGCTTCAATCATTTGTTTTATGAGAAAGTGTTTGAACTGTTGCTTCGCCTTAAAGCCAATTACCTGTGGCCGGCGATGTGGGGCAATGCCTTTTACGACGATGACACCCTGAACCCGGTACTGGCCGATCAATACGGTATTGTAATTGGCACCAGCCACCACGAACCTATGCTGCGTGCACATGATGAATGGCGGCGATATGGTACCGGTAAATGGAATTACGACAGCAATGAAGTACAATTAAAAAAATTCTGGGAACAGGGCATTCGCCGCAATCGTAATTATGAAAGCATTGTTTCGGTAGGGATGCGGGGCGATGGCGATATGCCCATGAGCCAGCAAAGCAATATCGCCCTGCTCGAACGAATTGTGGCCGATCAGCGTAAGATCATTGCCAACGTAACCGGCAAAAACGCCTCCGCTACGCCGCAAATGTGGGCGCTGTATAAAGAAGTGCAGGACTATTACGACAAAGGCATGCGGGTACCCGATGACATCACCCTGTTATTATGTGATGACAACTGGGGCAATATTCGCAAACTGCCTAAATGGAATGCACCCAAACGCACTGGCGGGTATGGCATTTATTATCACTTCGATTATGTAGGTGGTCCACGCAATTACAAGTGGATCAACACCAACACCCTTGCCCGTACCTGGGAACAAATGCACCTCGCCTATGAATATGGTGTGAACCGCATCTGGATCGTAAACGTAGGCGATCTGAAACCCATGGAGCTGCCTATCTCCTTCTTTTTGGATTATGCCTGGGCGCCTTCGCAATACACAACCGATCATATCCGTGATTACACAGCCAATTGGGCTAATCAACAATTTGACAACGGCAGGTCCGATCTCATTGGTTACCTGCTTTCAAAATACACGCAATACAACAGCCGGCGCAAACCCGAACTGTTGTCCCCCGATACGTATAGCCAGGTAAATTACCAGGAAGCGGAAAATGCGGTTAAAGAATACAATAAGCTGACCGCTATGGCCGATTCAATTGGCCGATCACTGCCTGCCCAATACCAGGACGCATATTATCAACTGGTATTATTTCCCATAAAGGCCAGCGCCAATTTAAATGCATTATATGCAGCAGCCGGTAAAAACTATTTGTATGCCAAACAGGAACGTGCGGCCACCAATGACCTGGCAGACAGCATTCGTAAATTTTACCTCACCGATTCCCTGCTTACCATTCAATACAACAAAGTAATGGCCAATGGTAAATGGGACCACATGATGGACCAAACGCATATCGGTTACACCTACTGGCAACAACCACCGGTCAATAAAATGCCGGAGGTTAAAACCATTACCCTCATGGAGAAAGCCAGTATGGGAGTTTCCATTCCCGGGACCGAAACAGTATGGCCCAATGATTCAGCTACAGCTAACCTGCCGGCCATGAATAACATAACACAAGGCTTGCAATACATAGATGTGTTTAACCGTGGCACCACACCATTTACGTATTCCATCGAAACAAACAGTTGGCTACATCTATCAGCTACCAATGGACAAATAGCAAAAGAAGAACGGATACAGTTCTTTGTGGAATGGTCGGCCGTTCCGGTAGGAAAACACCGGGTGCCCATCACCATTAATGGCCCCGACAAAAACAAAGTGACTGTTTTTGCCATCCTGGAGAAGTTACATATCCCCGGGCTCAAAAATCAAACTGCAGTAGAATGTGATGGGCATATTGCTATGGAGGCAGATCAGTATAACAACAAGATGGAAGAGAAAGACGCCCGTTGGCAGCACATTGACTTTATTGGAAGAACCGGTAATGGTATGACCATCTTCCCTACTTCCCCGCATACGGCCAGTTTAAAACCAACTTCCGCACACCTTGAATATGACCTGTTCACTACCGATTCAGGCGCTACCAAAGTAATGTTATATTGCTCCCCTACCCTGCCGTTTAACGAATCAACCGGATTACGGTATGCAGTTTCATTTGACAACCAAACGCCTCAGATCATCAATTTACATGCAGATAATTCAGAAAAGGCCTGGGCGCAATCGGTGAGTGACAATATTCGAATTAGCACCTCAACACATAACCTATTAAAAGCAGGAAGACACACATTGAAAATATGGGCAGTTGATCCCGGTATTGTGTTGCAGAAAATTGTAGTTGACTGGGGCGGCGTTAAGCAATGTTATTTAGGGCCGCCATCGTTTCAGAGGGCAGAAGGCAGAGAGCAGAAGGCAGAAACGCCGGCGCGGCAACAATAACTTAAGAACTCAGGAACTTATCAACTCAATAACTAACGAACCTTGCACATGAAAAAAACATCGCTTGTCTGTGTTGCCTTAGTCCTAAGCGCCACGCTATGCGCCCAGCAAACAAAAGGCCTGAAAGATTATTACGCCAACTACTTTCCTATTGGTGTAGCGGTTAGTTTGCGCTCTTTAAGCGGGCCTGATTCAAAATTGATCGTTCAACAATTCAACAGCATTACGCCTGAGAACGATATGAAGATGGGGCCTATTCACCCTGAGGAGAACCGGTATAACTGGGCGCGGGCCGATTCCATCGTAAACTTTGCACAACACCATGGCATGAAAGTTCGCGGTCATTGCCTGTGCTGGCACGAACAAACACCCAACTGGTTGTTTAAAGATGCGGCTGGCAAGAATGTAACCAAAGAAGTATTGCTCCAACGCCTGAAAGACCATATTACCACCGTAGTGAACCGGTACAAAGGCAAAGTATACGCCTGGGACGTAGTGAACGAAGCGGTAGCAGATGACAGCAGCCACGTCTATCGCAACTCTCTTTGGTACCAGATCTGCGGAGAGGATTTTATTGCCAAAGCATTTGAATATGCGCATGCAGCCGATCCCAATGCGATTCTATATTATAACGATTACAATACGGAACGGCCCGGAAAAACTGCACGGGTATACCAATTACTGAAGAAGTTGGTTGATGCCAAAGTACCGGTAATGGGTGTGGGGCTGCAGGCACACTGGTCAATATATGAACCAACAGAAAATGAGTTGCGCACCACCATTGAAAAGCTTTCCTCACTCGGTTTGAAAATACAGTTTACAGAACTCGACATCTCTGTTTACCCCTGGGAAAAGAACCGCCGCACCAAACGGGCCGATGACAATGATGCCTTTACTGCTGAATACGAACAACAACAACTGGAACAATACCAAAAGGTATTCCGCATTTTCAGGGAATACAAAAATGTAGTTACCGGCATTACCGTCTGGGGCATTTCTGACCGGTATACCTGGTTGGATGAATACCCGGTTCCCGGCCGTAAAAACTACCCTATGCTGTTTGATAAGAATGGGCAACCGAAGAAAGCCTTTGACGCAGTCGTATCGTTCTGATCCATTCAGTTTCTTAAGCATACGAAATAAGAGGTAGGAAATAAGAAGTAAGATGAGCTCGAATTTCGCTCTTCTTACTTCGTACCTCTTACTTCCTGCTTCCGGCTTCTGAATTGATAGAAAATCGTACCTTTTAATAAATAACCTTTTTATGAAAAGCGCGCTTTTTTACCTATTACTATTGCCTGCTATATGTATAGTAGCGGCACCTGTAAACAACATTCGCGACGAACACAAAACGCTCGCCATTGGGTCAAAAGCGCCCGATTTTAAACTGCCCGGCATCGATGGCAAAACCTATACCTTGTCGAGCTTTAAAAATGCACAGGTGCTTGTCATTGTTTTCACCTGCAATCATTGTCCAACGGCCCAGGCCTATGAAGACAGGATCATTCAACTCACCAAAGACTACAGCGCCAAAAACGTAGCAGTAGTGGCCATTATGCCCAATGACCCCAAATCGGTACGGTTAGATGAATTGGGGTATTCCGACATGAGCGATCATTTTGATGAAATGAAGGCCAGGGCCAAACAAAAACATTTCAACTTCCCTTATCTATACGATGGTGATGCCCAGGCTACCGCCAAAGCCTACGGACCTGTAGCCACTCCCCATGTATTTATATTCGACAAAACCCGTACGCTCCGGTACCAGGGCCGTATAGACAATGTAGAAAAGCCCACCAAAACACCCACGGAACTCAATACCCGCGATGCCATCGACGCCCTGTTGCAAGGCGAACCGGTTTCCGTTGAAACCACCAAGGTCTTTGGCTGCTCCATAAAATGGGCCGAGAAAACATCACTGGTAAAACAAGGCTTTGAAGAATGGGCCAAAGAACCGGTATCAGTAAATACCATCGATGAAGCCGGGTTGAAAGATTTGATCAGCAACAATTCCGACAAATTACGACTGATCAATATCTGGGCAACCTGGTGTGGTCCCTGCGTTACCGAGTTCCCGGAGTTCATTTCCATCAACCGCATGTTCAGGCGGCGCGATTTCGAGTTCATCAGCATCAGCGCCGATGACCCTGCTAAAAAAGAAAAAGTACTAAAATTCCTGCAACAACAACAGGCATCCAACACCAACTATCTGTTCTCCATAGACGACAAATACAAATTGATAGAAACCGTAGATCCCAAATGGCCGGGTGCCCTGCCCTACACCATACTGGTTGAACCCGGCGGAAAGATCGTATACGGCAAACAAGGAACGATAGATGCAGCGGAGATAAAAAAGCTAATTGTAGATAATAAGTTAATTGGCCGGTATTATTAAGTTAAACTGTCAACATGTTAACTTGTAAACCCGATCAACTTGTCAACCCTATCAACGTTCCCATTATCACAATTCTTAACTTATAACCACTTCACTCCACCACGCTTACAGTATAACTCTAATTACCAAATATCATCACATAACAATAAAGTCAAATTCGGAGTTTTGCTATTTGAGAACTTAAAAGAGAAGGTTATTTTCGTCACAACCTAATACCTTTTAAGACCAGTTCCTATGAAAGTTATACAAGCTCTTAACCTGCTTTTAATAGCAACCTGTGTTTATACCAGCACAGCTGCTCAATGTACCGGCGGTTGCCCAGTGGGCAGCTTATCCATGCCAGTCAGTTCAGCGACGCTGGCAGCTGGTTCTACCTATTGCATTACTTCCTCCACCGATTTAAGCGGCAACGCCTATACTGTTAATGGTACCCTGGTAATACAGTCAGGAACTGTCACGATAGGCAGTATAACGCTCGATAAGGCCGGAGTAATACGGGTAAAGAATACCGCCAAACTTATTATAACAGGGACCGTGACTGGTAGCAATACGACACCTGTATCTGCCATCGACAACCTTTCCGTATGCGGTGGCGGCATACTGGATATTATAGGTTCAGTTTCACAGGGCAACATAAATATAGCCGTTTATGATATGGGGGCCATGAAGATCAAAGGTGCCTGGACGTCAGGTACAACCGGCACTTCGGTGAAGATCGGCAAGGGATCAGTAATTGAACTATGCGCTTCTTTCAACTTTTCCAAAGATGGTTTCTTTACAGAAACCAGCACCGACCCCTCTTACCTCGTAGTACATGGGGGTATGATGCAAAGTAATTTCGGTGGTGGGTGGCTGTCATCAAAGCAAGGTAATTCCAAAATTTATATGACGACGGAAGCTCAGATAGCCTTTGTATCGCATCCTCTAGACCATACCTGTTCTCCCTGTATGGATTATCACCTGGCGCCTATCGGTACCAACTCCAGCTGTGGTTCCGCAGCCTATGCGTTGTACAACACGGTACTGTCCTCCCCTCCTGACAAGCCGGTTATGCGCCCTGATGACGAAAACACGGATAAGGTGGCCATCTATCCTAACCCGGTTAAAAAATACCTGTACCTGCAATTACCAAAGAAACATACGTATACCAGCCTAGCCATATTTACGCAGGCCGGACAACTGGTACATAAAGCCACGGTAAAAGCCGGCAGCACCCCAACACGGTACGATCTCCCTGCACAACTACCAACAGGTATCTACTTTGTTCAATTGACCGGAAACGACTCTTCACTCACGTTGCGTGTAGCAAAAGATTAATAAAATAAGAAGACCTGTCAGGCTTTAGCCAACAGGTCTTATCTTATTGAGATGGCGCATTACTAATAATTTCTACCGGTACGCTGCCGGCTACTACGGCTCGAGAACATATCTTTTCCGAAATTCTTGAAGTTATACATAAAGCTAACCAGGAAGAACCGTTGCAATACGCGGGTATAGGTATCTTCCACATACAACTCATTCACCGTACGGTTGATGCTTTTATTCTGATTTAACAGGTCAAAACCGCTGATGCGCAATTCCCCGTTCTGTTTTTTAAACAACAGGCAGGAAACATAAGCATTCCACATGGGAATAGCCTGGTTAAAGCCCTGTGCCCGCCCTGTATTTACATAATAATCAAAATCGTTGTTGAACATTATTCTTTTGAAGATCGTATAAGTAACATCTATTGAATAATGCTGATCGAAATATTTATAGTCCGTGGCACCCTGCGTTGTGTAATTCGCATTGTTATAATTAAAGTTGGCATTGGCCTGCAGGTCTAATTTATCCTGGATAAAATAATTGAATGAAATGCGCTGGCCCAATGTGCTGGTATAGTTGAAACGAACGGTATCCAGGATCTTGCTCACATCGCGGCCATAGCGCGCAGACGAAGTAAGGTTCAGGTTCACGGGGCTGCGGCGGCCGGTAGTTACTTTTTTAAGCGGGATACCCACCGTTCCGGAGAAATTAAAACTCTGGGAACCGTTCAGGTTATCGGGCCGTGTTAACAAGATCCCTTCCGCTTCTTTACTGGTGGTGTTTACGATCTTGTTGTTAACGACGTTGGCCCCTGCATTCATATTGAAATATAAAAAGTTGGTCAGGTTGAACGTGCTGTAAGTAAGATTGAAGGTATGGGTAAACTCCTGTTTCAGGTTAGGGTTACCGGTGCGAATGTTCAACCGGTTGCTTTCATCGCGCACGTTCTGTAACTGACTTACGCTTGGGGCACGCGTGCTACCCCGATAATTAAACCGCAGGTTCTTACGGGGCGCCGGGTTGAAATTAAAAGAGGCGTTCGGGAAGAAGTTGGTGTAACTCTGCCGCATGGTAAATGAACTATCCTTACCGGCAGCAGTAATCCGGCTGGTGTAGTTTTGCATGGTGGCAAAATTCACGGCACCGCCAAACTGATAATCGAACTTCTGTTTTTTTACCCGGAAATTGGTCCCCAGCCTGTTTGCTGTAAACAGGTTCTCAAAATAGTTGGTTTGGGCTGTATCAACCAGGTCGAACAATGCATTGGTAGTATCATAATTAAATACATTGCGATCGCTGTTGCTTTTATTGATCGTATACGCATAGTTCAACTCCCATACGATACTTGAATCGATCATTTCAGTTACCGACGAACTAATGGTGTTATTAAAAGAACGGGTAGTTTGATCGTTGATCTGCTGGCGGTTGTCGAAACGGTATTCCGTTTTGGTTGAATCAAAGAAATGATAAGGCGAGAAATTAAATCCATTGCCATTGCTGTTGTTCACCGCCGTGTTCCAACCCATTGTAAAGGTGCGGCCTGGCTTATGAAAACGGTGACGGAACAACAGGTCATTGGTAAAGCTTTCCCCATCGCGGGTATTGGAGCTATGGGTTGATCCATCGATAGCTTTATAATCCAGCCTGGCATTGACAGCCCGGGTAGTGGAGGTAGAACTATCATCAGAGGTGCCTTTTTGATAATTGAGCGAGGGTGTTACCAGCACTGAGTTCATACTGTCAATAGTATATTCCAGTCTAAAATTCAACCGGTGATTGATATTGATATCGCTGCTGTTGCTTTTTGAACTTACATAGGAAGAGGAGTCTCCGCCAAACATATTCTGCCGGTAGTTCTCGCTGTAGTTGCCGTTGTTGGTTTTTGCCACAAAATAGCTGCCGCTGAAATTTAATTTGCGTCCCCATTCATCACGGAAATTGATACCTGCACTCCATGATTTGGTATTTCCATTAGCAGCAGCAGGTGCATTACCACCGCCACCACCACGGCCGCCACCTCCGCCCTTTCGTCCACCACTCATCCCGCCCATGGAACTAACCAGGTCGTTATTGGTGAATCCTAATTTGTTGATGTTATTGGCTCCGCCAAGAATGGAGATCTGACGCGAGTTATTGAATGTACTGAAAGAACCGCTGCCTTCATACCGGCCTTCGGTACCCGCAGAAGCGCTGGTGCGGCCGAAAACACCTTTCTTTTTATCTTTCTTCAGTTTTATATTGATGGTGCGTTTGCGGCTGCCATCATCAATTTTCGTGAACTTGGCCTGTTCACTCATATCATCAAATACCTGTACGGCTTCCACCATATCCGACGACAGGTTCTTGGTAGCCAGCTTGGGATCGTTCAGGAAGAACTCTTTCCCATCTACATATACTTTAGTGATCTCTTCGCCCTGTGAAGTAATATTACCATCCTTATCAACTTCAACACCCGGTAATTTCTTCAACAGGTCTTCTACCGTTGCGTTGGGTTTTGTTTTAAAAGCGCTGGCTTTGAATTCTATGGTATCTTTCTTGATCTGTATGGGAGGCGCCGTCACCACAACTGCTCCCATCAACAAGGAGGTATCCAGTTGCATGAATACAGTATCAAGGTCCATCACAAATTGTGACTGGGTAATATTCAGGTGTTTGGTATAAGGCGCATAACCAGTGAAGGTAATGCCTAATACAAAGTTTCCTTTCACCAGGTTTTTTATCTCAAATAAACCCGTTTTGTCGGCCACTGCAAAACCAATGGCAGCTGAGTCAACCGGGTTAATAATCGTCACCGTTGCATCGGGTAATGGCAGCCGGTTTTGGCCATCAACGATCTTACCGCTTATTTTATTTTGAGCAGTAACAAATTGTGCCGTAAAAATGAATAGAATAAATAGGGTAAAAATCCGCATGCACCTCAAGACGGAGGTTCATCTTAAAAAGTGGCACGACATTAAAAAAATATTAGAACCTAACGTGTCAGCGTTACACTCATTAGTCCTATAACCACATCATTGGCAATGGTATGCAGGCTTACAGACTGCAGTTCTTTATTGGGATCAAGCCGCATATCGAGTATAGTAGCTGCACCACCATCGATGGCCATGTTTGAAAATCCTTTAAGTGAAGTATATTCCTGAGCCGTAGTATATAGTTTTCCTGTTTTTAATTGCAACCGGAGCGGACGGGCCGCACTAGTCGTAAAACCAACACCATCAATGAAATAATCCTGTTCAATGGGCCACCAGTTTTGTGGGTTCACCAGGGCCAGCGTATCGGTTGTTCCATCTTTATAATGTACCCGTAATTCACCATTTACCAGCCTGGTTTGCATGGGATTGGTTGAACCGGCCATTAAATAATAGGCATGACTCGCATTACCGGCTAATGGCACCACCACCGAATCAGGATAATTATCCCATTTTGAAGTGAACGCAATATTCTTTGCCAGCGTATCGGCTGGTGTTGCCAGCGGAATATGTTGCTGCAACATGATCTCATTGTTAACAGCGGCCTTACGTAAACCCGCATCGTCAATTACCGGTTGCACCAACGGATAACACCAGTTACCTATTCCCTGTGTTGGTAATTGTAAAGTGGGCGCCTGTGGCCTTGGTGACAAATACGACTGTCTGAAAATATTCGTTACCTTATCGTTATAATACTTAGTAAGATCTACTTTTTCGAACCGGCTGGCAGCATTGGCGGTTACCTGCCAGTTTAATATGGTAGTATCTACTCGGTTACCTTCCCATTCAACCTGAACGCGGTTGCTGCCTGGCACCAGCGAAGCCGCTAATACTTCAATCACATCGGTGGTTGCATGCGCAGGCAATTGTCGTGTTTGTTCAAATGAATTCACTTTTATTTTAGCAGCAACAGCAGCTCCATTGTTTCTTATATAGAAATGGAGATCAGCGTCATCACCTTCCCTGTTCGCAATAATTTCAAGGGGTTGTTTTACTTCAAAGCAAAGCGGGAACCACCAAACCATTTCTCCCTGCCGTAATTGTATAAAAGCAGTTTTATTTCCTGCCGCACTCTGTACAGTTGCCTGCACCTGGTTGCTGGTTAACATGATGTTCTGCAGGATCTGCTGCGGATCAAAAATGGACTGGATAAAACCTGCTGGTGTAGCCGCTGTTAATTGTGAGCCCATGGCATACACACTGTCATACTTCATGGGTTGAAGCGGTGTACCGGCCCATTTAATAACGATCGTATATTGTTTGGCTTTACCCGTTGTTATTTCTACAACAGGTTCGCCCACGGCATCAGTAACGCCATGCCAGCGCACCGGTTGATTGTTCACCGTGATAGATTCAATCGCATCTTTCCAGGCCCGTACCCGTAATTGCAGGTTCATGGCATGGGGGTATGCCGGTTTCAGGATATATTGATCCGTATTGGCTGTTCTTTTAAAATCAAGGGCGATATCCGGTGTTTGCAAAGCGGCGGAATTCCAGGCAGCAGGCCAGCCTGGTTTTATGGCCAGGGTATCTTTCAATGCATCGGGTGTAATACCAAACAATCCTTCCACCAGCGACCGGCCGGCCATCCCAATGGGATCGGCAAAATCGCGGTATAATTCTCCACGGATGGCATCGTAATACGACAACTGCTCAAACCCGCCGGGGCTCGATGAAAGGTACATACTTTCAACCAGGGCGCTTTTCCATAACCGGTAGGCCTCTTCTGAGCGGTTACCCTGCCAGTAGGCCAATGCAGTATGCAGGTTCTCGGCCAGTACCACATTGTTCAGCGACCAGTCATATGGCTGCCAGTTGGTGGTGGTCAATACATAGTTGGTGGTATCACGTAATCCTTTTGCCCGCACCGGAATGTGTGGAATGGATTTGTCTACATATCGCAAAGCCTGAAAAGCTTTAAACCCGTCAGGCAGCTTTTCATCGATGGCATGATAGATGGTCCACAAGCCGGCTGCCGGGTGTAACAATCTATCGCCCAGTGCATCTTTATATTCTGCATACCAGCCCAGCTCAGGCAGCCACAGCTGGTTGTTTACGGCATCAAATATTTTGTTGGCCTCGTTTTGATACGGTGTGGGATCCTCCCCTACAATAGGTGCCAGTTGCGCCGCTACAGTGTTGGCGCGGTAGTTATAAGCCGATGAATGCGTAACGCCGCCGCCACTGTATTGCAGGGCGTCGCTTGCCCAAATGCAGCAATAAGCATCATACAGGCCATCGTTATCAGCATCGAAATTTCTTTTCTCCCACGCTAAATGCCGTTGCAGCAATGGCCATTGCTGTTTTATATAGGCAGTATCGCCCGTATAGTAAAAATGTGTTAACAACTGATCTACAAACACCAGGTTCATATCGTAGTGGTGCGGACGAAAATCGCCATTGGGATTGCGGCAGATGTAGCCGCTGCTGAACATGGATGTGCCCATCTTCTCCAGCTGACGCGCCAGGTGCAAAGCCGTATCAAATACTACCGGACCGGTTGCAGGTGTGGTTACCTGTGACAAGGCATAGCTGCTGAAATGTGTTCTTGCCCTGTCGTGCCAGCCAAGTGCATCCGCCACATAGGCGCCGCGCCAGGCTGGTAACCGCATCCGCCAGGCAACTGCGCCATGCATATACGTAGGCGATTCCCAGATGCCATCAGCGGCCACACTCAATGCGCCCCCCAGTGTATTGATCCAGGGATCGGGTGTAACTACTTTAACGCGACCAGCCAGTTTTTTACGGGCAGCTTCTGCTTCATTATAAGTTTGTACCAGCTTGTTGTAGGAAACCTGTATTGTATCGGCAGGTTGTATCAAAAAATACTGCGCGCCATTCACCACCGGCATTTTGCCCGCAATGGCCGGCGTAGCCGAGGCATTGCTTTGATATAATGTCAACGGGTCCTGTTGCCGGGTAGCGTCTATTACTTTAATGATAGAAGTGGGCGGAACAATAGCCGAGAGCTGCTTTAGCTTTTTATTGATCTCACCAGGCAATTCGTTCTTGGGCTTGTATTGTATTTCATACCGCTCATCTTCAGTCAACACCCGGCCGGTGCCGTATAAGAGATGAAAGCTGTTTTTTGAAATGGTATAGGTATTGTCTTTACAATAATCCGGTTGCAGGTAGAAGGATGACTCCGGATCAGCACCGATATCACCATCACGGGAGAACTTTTTTCCGGAAGCACCGCCAAACACCCAGCACAGGGCTACCTTGTTACTGACATTTACAAACTGGGTCTTTATGATCATCCCTTCCGTATCGGCCAGCGCCAGTACGGTGATTTGCAGGGAGCCATTTCCCAACAGCGGGTCTTTCACCTCGTACATCATAGAGCCGGGGCGATAGATGGCCTTAATTGATTTCGCTGCTGTTATCCAGGTACTTTTATTGCCTGCGATCAGGCCCAGTTTAAAATTGCCGCCCATACCCGGCATGTATAAAGCAAACTCCGGCAAATCTCCGGTCTCAATTCTAAAACCCGTATTGGTGCCATATAAGGCGCGGTTAAAACGCATTTTCCCATTCACCGTTACAAAGTCTGTTCCTTCAGCCTGGTAGTGTAAAATCCGTTCTCCAGCTGATTGTATGCCCTTTACTGCAGCCGGTACCGGTGCTTTGCTTTTGGCCAATTGCGCCTCTACAGAAGTAATAGTAGCCAGAAATGCAATAAAGTATAATGACTTGTAGAACATGCTTGGGTATACTGGTGGGTGAATGCTATTAAAAGACAATTGGTGTCATAAGAAAGCTGCAAGAAGGGCAAAGGGCAGAGGGCAAAAGGCAGAGATGAAAACTTCCCGGCCTTTATCAACTTTGTCAACCCTTTTCAACCTTCTCAACTGGTTAACACGTCAACTGGTCAACTCGTCAACTCGTCAACTCGTCAACTCGTCAACTCGTCAACTGGTTAACTCGTCAACTAAAACATCTGCCTCAACCCCTCCCACTTCACCTTCCACGTGCCGTCCTGGGGAAAGCCGGGGTTATTGGTTTTGTTATTATCATAACCGGCGCACATCATGGCAACAGCGCTTAACAACCCACCATTACCGGGCAGGTAGATCGTCAAACGATCGTCCTGGTAATTATGTCCGTTAAGCAGGAAGGTGTTTGTTTTTACCGGCATAAACAACGCATCCAGGGCTTTGTCGGGCATGTGCAGGCGGGTAGCCGTCATGGCCATCAATGGAAAATCCCAGCCCCAGGTAGTTTCCCATTTCCATACTTTCAATATGAGGTTGTAGGTATTCTTCATTACCGTTGTATCGAGGCGGTCACACGCAGGCAGCGTGCTATAGGCGCCTAATACTGCCGGGTGATCGGTAATATAGCGTTCATTGGTATAACAATCGGGCGTGCTTTCTGTAGCCAGGTATACCCCGTTTGCCTGCGGCCATTTCGAAAGGTTCTTTACAATGTTATCCCATTTCTTTTCCCGCGGCATGCCCAGGCGTTCGCGCCACTGTTGCGCTGTGGTCAATGCCCATTGCCAATAGGCCAGTTCATACGTTGGGTTATAGGTACGAACCGCATCAAAACATTCCTGTGCAGGGATCAGTCCTTTGCCGAGGTTGTATCTTCTATTTACCGAATCCCAGGTGGGGAACGAAGCCATAAAAGTGGCGGTGCCAAATACCAGGTCTTTATATTTCTGTAAGATCTTTTTATCTTTTTTAGCGCGATACGCCAGTTCCGCCATATAGATCAAATGCGGTTGCTGCCAGATGAGAAAAGCGCCCACGGAAGAAGGTGCTTCCTTACCATCATGATCAGTCATTTTTTGCCAGCGCAACCCTTCAAAGCCCTGACGTTTGGCAATCTCTTTAGCGCCATTGGCCACCTTGAAATACCAGTCCAGACTTTTCTCCATTAATTCAGGGCGACCCCATAATGCATAATGTACGGCATGCCACCAGTGCATTTCGAGGTGTGGTTTGCCATACCAGCTGTTGTAGGTAAGACCGGTTTCCTGCGGTGGAAAATCGGAGGCACATTGTATTCTGGTAAGATATTGCGATAATACAATTCTTCTTTCCAGTTCCTTTGCCCGCTCATTGGTACTGCCGGAAAAGTCGATTGCGCCACCGCTTGTCCAGAATGTTTTCCAGGCAGCGGCAGAGTTGGCTGCGGTTGCCACAAAATCAGGGGCAGCCTTATGGGGTTTATTTTTCGAGAAATAAAACGAAGCCCTGAATACGCTGTCGGCAGTTGGCATGGGCTGTACAATAATGTCATGTTTACGGCGCATGGTTACGTTTGCCGGTTCCATAAACCCGTATTGCACGTAATAGTTGGTAGTATCCAGGATGCGGTGAATGAGGCCATCGTTTAATACAGTCTGGTGTTTGGTGCTATCGCCATCAAAAGTACCGGCATCTTTAAAATCCCCGTTTGGATAGGGGAAGTGCAGTTTGATGGCAATGCGTTTTTCCTTCAACAGCTTAGAGGTTATATATACACCTATGCCATCCTGTTGCTGATGCGCATACGTTACCACCTTCACCCATTCTCCATCTATTGTAAAACGGCTTTCTATACAACCACCCCACAGGTCAAGCACCTGACCTACGTTTTTGATATCTTCAATAGTAGCCAGCTGACCATCTTTTTTTGTGATCTCCAGCCCTATATTACCTAATTGTAAACGATGTGGATTTATGCGGAAGTAATCTACTGCTTTGCGGCTGCGCTCGGGTTCTTTTACCTGAACGCAATAGGTGATCTTTTTTCCGTTCAGGTCGTATTCTTTCAACGTTTCTTCGCGCTTGTAATTTTCTGTATTGGGGAAGCTGTGCCAGCCCCACTCCGATTGTGTTCCCAGCGGAACACCTTTTTCATAATAGGCGGGAAAACTTTGTAAGCCGGTAACATCTACAGTAAAGGCAAAATTTCCATTTCCTACAGACAGGGACGACAGCGGATCGGCTTTATCTACATGCGGGTTATTTCTTGTTACCAGGTCAAACCGGTTGATGGCCTGCTGTGCCTTGCTGCTATATATAACAATACTGCCGGCTACTATTAAAATCCATTTTTTCATAATCGAGAATCGTATATTTTGTTACCGGTTACCAGTTCCCGGTTACCGGGCAAAAAAAGTCGGAAACTCCGATTACTTTTAGAGGGATCGAAATTTAGGCCTGGTAACAGGAAACCGGTAACTGGCAACCAATAACTAAATAACTTATAAACTAACGAACTAAATAACTTACAAACTAAGAAGCAACTTTAACTGCCTGTCTGGCCAACAACTTCCATCGTCCTTTTTGTTTTTGCCAGATCAGTAAAATATTCAGTTTTACACTGCCCGGGTTACCTCCATCATTGGTAGTGGCCGATAAAGTATGACGTACAATAGCGGCATCGCCAGAGATGGATATTGTCTGATTGGTAAGATCGATGGTTACAAAATCTGATTTACCCGTAACAATATTATCAACAAAGGTTGCCTTGTCTTCTATCTTGCCACTGCTGTGTCCGTAACTTAACAGATCGGCGGTAATATTCTGCAAGCCTGCTTTATCACCATCGATCATGGCCTTTTTCAAATGCTCCACTGCTGCGGTCACGGCAGTTTCTTCTTTATTTTGCGCCATGGCAACATTCATTACGGTGGTTAATACAATAAGGTAAACGAGTCGTTTGATCATATACTAGTATTTGAAGGTTATTTTAAAGGTGCAATAGTTACCGGACCTAACAATCCTGAGGTTTCCGGTTCCCATTTTGCAGGCGTAAACAATCCATTGGTACCGCGGTTCTCTGCCAGTCGTGCCGGGAAGTTGACGTTGTAGAACTTCTTCCAGGGCGCCCCTTCTTTCTCCATATCAATGATACGATTGGTCATGCCGTTGGTAACCCTCACCAGCAATTCATTGTTGGTGGCTTTCACCAACCCTGCCGGAACGATTACTTTATAAACGGGTCCCAGTAAGGTTCCCAGTGTTTTTCCATTGAGTATCACTTCAGCACTCCAGGCCACTTTGCCCAGGTCCAGTTCATAAGCTGACGCAGCCCCTGCAGGTTTGGCAAATTCTATGCTGTATTGGGCTGTTCCTGAAAATACTTTTCCTAAAGGCTCAGGGATCTCTGTCCAAGAACCCAATTTAGGAACTGAAATAGGTTTTGGTAAATCAGGGCCGCCCATCATGAAAAACAAACGCCAGTTCCCTTTTATCTCGGTGCTTTTACCAGCGAGGGTATAATATGAATATGGCTTACCGGTTTGGGCTTTATTGGCTGTTTGCAACACACAGCTTCCACCGGGTTCCAGCTGCACATATACTTCCAGTTTGTTATTCTTCACTCTAGTTTTTGCTACACCGCTTTGTCCCGTCATAGGATCGAACTGAATGGCGCTGGCAGCTTTTCTACCCAGGGGCACCCATTCATTAACGATGTTTTCTGTAGCGTTGCTTATGAAATAATAGTTACCGCCGGGAATGCTTCTGCGAATGCATTGTAATCCTGCTCCATACATGGGCTCAGGAAATACGTTGGCCGCCTGCAATAAGGCGGTGATATCGTTCCCTTTTATAAAGGAGCCTTTGCCGGTTGTGGCTTTCTGTAAAGCACCCTCGCCTGCAAATTTCAATGCAGCGGTTATATTGGTAAACTGTTGTTGTCTTTCTGCCAGTTGGCCATAACCGGGTACACCGCTGGGGAAATTGTTGTATACAAGAATGGTAGCACCGGCTTTTGCCAAATCAGCCAGCTTTTGCAGCGTGGGCAACGGCAGGTATTTCGTATTAGCCAGCACAATGGTACGGTAAGCGCCTCCGGGTGTTTGTAACCCACTGCCGCTTGCTGTTACCTTTTGTAACTGGTTGTCTGAAATAAGATCAAATGCATAGCCTTTTGCCAGCATGTCTTCCGCGACCTTGTTAAAATCGGTATTTTCAAAACCCTTCATGCCATCATAATGATGCAACAGGTCGCGGCCAGGTTCAGAATTATGATCACTGAAAGGGAAGTATAATAAAATGTCGTTATCGGGTTTACCGCTTTGCAGGAACGACTGGCAACGGGTTACATAAGTATTTAATGTGCCAAAGTCTTTCCAGAACGGATGAATGGGTTGAAAATGTACGGCTGCATAAAACAACCAGCCCGGCCAGGTGTCGTTGATCGGCGAATAACAAATGCCATGGTACACAATATGATTTACACCACCGAGAAAGTATTTGTCAACCACAGTTTTTACGTCTCCCAGCGTTGATTTGAAATGCTCATTCAACCAGGTTGCAGCTTCTGCCGATGCCAGGGGTTTGTTCAGAATATGGGCAGCAGATACAGCGAATTTGAACCGCAGCAATTCACTGCCTTCGGTTTCCGGAATATCAACCACACTATAACAATCTAAAATATTGGCAGGCGAACCGTGCGACTGGTTACGCACTATTTTTCCTTTTTCCTGCGCCCACCGGTGCCAGGGCATGGTGAATTTTTCCAGCAACAGATCGGCGATGGTTTGCCGATAATCGTATAACACGCGCAGACTGGTTTCGTCGCGCTCTTTTTTTAATAATTGTGGTAGGAACAGTTTAAGATCGTAGCCGCGGCGGTGATTGAATTCATCAAAAAAGCCGGGCGTGTAATTGCTTTGTCCGTGCGCATCATCCACTTCATAGCTATCATTAAAGAAACCACGTAACTGGCTCAGGTCGGCGCCTACAAAGGCAGTGTCGAAACGGCTCAGGTATTTGTTCAATGCCTGTTCAGAAAAATGATCGATCGCATTGCCTTCGGCGCCGGGGGCGGCCCGCTCTACCATTTTACCATGCCAGCCCATAAACAGGGCATATACCGTCCAGGTACCAGCGGGCGCTTTCCAGTTTAAGTTACCTTTTGCATCTACCTGTGCTGTGAGATCGATGGCCTTTCCATCATCACTGTATGCCATTACTACCTGCAGGGGCAGGTTCTTTTTATATTTTAACTGGTCAATAGCCAGTGCCTGCAAATTTTTGTTTGCATACACCGGCTCTTCCAGTTTTTTAACGTTTGTAACATGCTGGCTTTCCTTCAGCATGGCCAGGATGTTAGGACCCGTTGTTCCTGCCGGGGGATATAATTCTTTTTTATCGGCGATGGTATTACCAATAGCATTGAGGTAGGGTTGTTGCTCAAATTCTATCGATTCCCTGATACCATGGCCTTCTTTTACCGTCCAGGTTTTGTATTCAAAATCCTTACACGCTTCTGCATCGCCAATGAGCGGACCGCCGCCAAACGGCCAGCCGCTACCGGTTGCGATATCAATCTGCATATTCAATCGTTTGGCTTCCTGCAGCGTATAAGAGAAAACCTGCATCCATTGAGGCGATAAATAATCGATAAACTCAGATTCATAACCGGCCACGCCATAAATGGGCGTTATTTCCAGGCCGCCCAAACCCACTTGCGCATACTGGGTCATATTGGCACTCAGGCTTCTTGTATTTACCGCACTGCCCGGCCACCACCAGCGGGCCCAGGGTTTGGTCACCGCGTTAACAGCCGGCCATTTTATCTGGGCCTTCCCAATTATTAAAACAAAGGACAAAGTAAGGATGCAGATCAATCTTTTTATCATCTGGTTTTATTGAATATGTATTATATTAAGAAAAAGGCGCAAGCATTAAGTAATAAACCCTACCCTATTGCGGCTTGCGCATTGAATGAGACTTAAAACCAATTGACAAAATAGTTAATTATATTTTAACTGCATAGACTTCTGACTGACCTTCGAAATTTGCCCTGAAAATAATCCACTTCCCATCGGGTGAGAAATGTACATTGGGTTCCAGTTTGTAGTTGTGGTGCTTCATGTTCACCAGTTTGGTGGCTTTAAAATGATCACCTTCGGGGGTAAACAAATAGATATACATGCCATCGGGTGCTTTGGCTACCTGGCCGGGGTCGCCGCCATCACCGGCAAACAATTTCTGATCTGGTGAAGTGGTGAAGTGAACGCTCCATTCGTTGCGGTCCAGTTTATACTTTTTCTCTTCCAGTGTTTTTACGTTCACCCCACCAACATAGAAATTAGTACCCCGTGGCAATTGCTGATCGAACCAAATGGTTTTACCATCGGATGAGAACCACTCATGACCGGCGATCTCATTTTCCATGGTACGCTTGTGCATGAGTTGTACTTTGCCTTTATTGGCATCGCGCACATCGATGGTCCAAATGCGATCAACCTTATGCCAGGGACCTTCATGACAAAACATCAGTAAGTTGGGGTCTGTTGAGGAAAACTGCACATGATTCAGCCAGGCGCTGTCTGTAAAGATTGGTTTCAGTTGTTTGCTATTGATGTCAATAACAAACAGGGTACGGGGCAAACGGGCCTCGTATATTTTATTGAAGTAATCGTGTTTCTCAGGATTCAGTCTGTAGATCTCTCTTTCGGCATCGGAACTGCGATAACCGCCTAATAAGGTTTCATTCGCATTTACTGTAGCAACGGTTGCTTTAAAATCTGCCGGGAAAACATAGATCAGTTTTGTTTGCTTGCTGTCTACATTAGTTACAAACACACTGTCTTTCATCTGGTAATAAACATTATGCCCTTTGGTGGCCAGGATCTCACCATTCATAGGGGATGCCTGATGGGTAACCTGTTCCAGTTTACGGGTGTTCAGATCAACGGTATACATTTGACGGCCATTCGTACTATCGGTACTGTAAAAAACCATTTTATTACCAACGAACGGGTTGTTGTGAAAATAAAAGCTGGCATTGTTACCAGGTTTGTTGGTAAGCCGTACTACAGTGTGGTGGGTGGTAGCATCGATCCAGGTTTCAGGCATTGGCTTTTGGGAGCCGGTTTCCATTACGGGTTGTGCGGAGGCAGAAAAACAAAGTGCTGAAAAAAATGCAAATGATATCACTTTCATATAGTAGCAATTTAAAGTCCGAAAGACGTAAGGAAGTTTTACTTCGTTGCATACATCTTTCGGACTTAATAAGTTTTAATGTCTATTAATAGTAACCCTGATTCTGATCGTATAACCCAGGTTTGGCAAGTATGTCAGCTTGCGGTATTGGATATACGGAGTACTCAGGTATTACTTGTTGAATAGTACTAGTAAGCGCATCGCTTGCGCGCCATGCATTCATTGTTGTAACAAACATGTTTTCACGTACCAGGTCATTCCAGCGAATGGCCTCACCCAAAAACTCACGGCGTCTTTCTTCCATCAGATAAGGCAGGTCTACTTTGGCAGGAGCAGCGGGCACCCCGGCTCTGGTGCGTACCCAGCTCACCACGGTGTCGGCATAATCCGCCGGACCCGGCGCTCCATGTAAAATACATTCTGCTTTCATCATCAATACATCTGTATAGCGCAGTACAATAAAGTTGACTGGCCAGTCGGCGCGGTCTTTACCCTTAAGAGCTACATTTAAGTATTTTTTAATGAAGGGGCGCGTAGTATCAAGGGGGGCATTGGCGGCTGTAGTAGTAACAAAAGCTTTTTTTATTGAGAACGTATCTCTTATATCAATCACACCGGCGCCCGCACTGTTCCTAAAGGATTGTGTCATATTCGCACTCACATTATAGTTGGCGCTGCCATAACCATTGCCATACGAAGTGCCCAGGCCCGGGCCACCCCAATAAGAATCCGGAACCAGCTGGCTGGGGAAATCAGCGCCATTGATGGAAGTCGCATACTGAACATCGAACACTACCTCTTTATTGTTTTCGTTCGTGTAAGAAAAGATCTCGGGATAGGTACGAGCAAAAGTAAATTTCCCGCTGCTGATTACCTGGTCGAAATAGGATTGCGCTTTGGTCCATTCATTACTGTTAAGACCGGGACCACTAGGAAGAACAGGGCCGGATCTTGTCATATATACCAACCCAAGCATTCCTTTTGCCGCCAGTGAAGTGGCGCGTCCCACATCAGCGGAAGGCCAGCTTACAGGCAGGTTAGCCTCAGCATATTCAAAATCGGCAATAAGAAATTTGTATACACTGTCCAACGAAAATCTTGGAATTTTCCCAAACTCATCCGTCAATAAAGGCTTGTCTACAATCGGCAGCCTTCCATAATATTTCACCAGGTCAAAATAATAAAAGGCACGCATGAAGCGGCATTCAGCAGTGTACCTGGTGATCTGTGCCGGCGATAAATAATCGGGGCCTTTTGTTGCAATAGCATCCAGGGCAACATTCGCATTGGAAATACCATTGAAATTGTTTTGCCAGGCATTTACAATAAACCCGGTTGTGGTAAGGTTGGGTGAAAAATTCTTAATGCCCTGAAAATCGCGGTTACCATCTGTAGTCACATTCAGGTTGTCTGAACGCATCTCCTCCATCCACATCCAGTTCGTAGGAACTGTTTTCAATTTGGAATAAGCACCATTTGTTGCCAGCAGAAAATCATTCGCATTCTGAAACAGGGAGGTGACTGAAATATCTGAAACAGGTTCCTGATCAAGCTGCTTGCTGCAGGAAGTGATTCCTGCCATTGAAGCTAAAAATATGAGGTATGTTATTCGTTTCATTGTAATAGCCAATTTAAAGATGAACACTTAGAAGCTTACGTTTACACCAACTGTAATGGTTTTGTTTAAAGGCATAGCGCCATAGTCGCCGGGCAATGGAAAACTACCACCACCTACATTGGTATTTGACGCTTCGGGGTTTACACCGCCTTTGTATTTACTCCACATAAACCCGTTCTGCACAGAAGCATATACCCGTGCATTGCTGATGGCATTGGCCTTGATATACTTTTTCAAATTGTAACCCAGGGTAATATTCTGGATCCGGAAGAAGTTGGAAGAATACAGCCAGTCAGTGGTAAACAGAGGGATCGTATAATTGTAACCGATGCTACCACGTGGAGCATTATAATTCTGGTTCTCAGCTGTCCAGCGGTCTCTCCAAACACCTAAGTTGGTAGCACGGCCGTTAGCGGGGTTATCGATTGCGCGACCCAGGAATGAATAAATGGTACCACCGTTTTGTCCGTACATCTGTATGCTCAGGTCCAGGTTTTTATACTTGAAATTATTGGTCATACCATAAGTAAACTTGGGCGAAGGCTGACCAGCTGCTACCCTGTCCTGTGCATCGATGATCCCATCGGGATGCGCATCCACATATTTTTCATCACCAACAACCTGTCCTTTCAGTTTGGCCACTTTGGGATTGTTGATGTCGTCCTGTGTAAGAATACCATCGGTTTGCACCAGGTAATAGCTATACATGGGTTTACCAATGCTTAACAGGAAAGGCGGATTACCACCCAGTCCATTGGTGGTGATATTGATATCGGCACCATCGTCACCCAATGCAGTAACCTGGTTTTTGTTATAAGCTATATTGAAATTGGTTGTCCATTGAAAATCACGTTTGGAAATGTTGGTCGTATTCAGGGCCAGCTCCACACCTCTGTTCTCAACCGATCCCAGGTTCTTCAGTGAATTAGAGAAACCGGAAGGAGCAACTACTGGTATACTCAGCAGAAGGTCGGTGTTCTTTTTAACATAAGCATCAACCACCACATTGATACGGTTATTGAACAGGGTGGCATCAAAACCTACATCATAGGTATTGGCCTTTTCCCATCTTACATCAGGATTGGGAATTGATTTTGGGATCACCCCATTGGCCGCCACTGGGGTGTTGCCACCAAAATTATAGATTGCGAGCGTGTATAATTGCTGGCTGCTGTAATCGCCAATAGAGTTGTTACCAGCCTGACCCCAGCTCGCCCTTAATTTCAGGTCATTCACGAAATTAAGGTTACGCATGAATTTTTCTTCTGAAACCCGCCAGCCCAATGACAGCGAAGGGAAGGTACCCCATCTGTAGTTCTCACCAAAGCGGGAAGACGCATCCCGGCGAAGGCTTGCCTGCAACAGGTATTTATCAGTAAAGGCATATTGTACCCTGCCAAACATCGAAACCAATGTATTATTGCTTTCAGTGGTGTTACCGGTTACTGTACCATTGCTGGCCACCGTTGCGTAATTGAGTGTAGTAATATCCCCGAGGGCAAAACCATTACCACCAATTGTTCCCAACGTGTAATTCTCCGTATGAACATAGTTATAGGCGAAACCACCTACTACATTAATGGTATGGTCATCGGCGATCGTTTTATTATACGTTACCGTGTTCTCATTTACAAAATTCTGCTTTCTGAATCCGGCATAAGTACCTGATGCCCTTTTACCAGGACTGTTAAGAAAGTCAGAGATGTTACCACCAGCAAAATCCGAGAGATACCGTTTGTTACTATTGTTTGTTTCGTCGTAATTGAGTGTAGATTTCGCAGTTAACCCGTTCATGATCTGGTATTCACCATACATGGAATATAGGAGACGGGTGTTCTTAAACAGGTTAGACGAAGTCTGTAAAGCCGCTACCGGACTGGGGGTGGAGCTTGCCCATCCATACACCGCATTCTTCCCGGCGCCGGAGTATATCCCTGCCGTATCTTCCACTATGGGCGACATGTTGAATAATTTCATCAACTGGTTGTCTTTACCCTCAGCTTGTGGCGAATTGGTTTCGGAATAAGAAGGCGCCAGGTTAAGGCCCAGCTTGAATTTTTTACTCACATTTACTTCCATATTCGCCCGGGCCGAATAGTTCTTATAGCCGGAGTTTATTAAAACACCCTGCTGGTTCAGGTAATTTCCTGAGAAGAAATAGCGCACATTATCAGTACCGCCGCTTGCACTCACTTCATAATTTTGAAAATTAGCGGTCCTGAATGCCTCATCCTGCCAGTCAACAAACTGCAAACCCGGGTGACCAGGCTGTGTCCATCTGTCATCTGTCATATAAGTGTTGTTGATGACACCAGGCGCTAACTTAAGTATAGCAGCACGCTGTGCATTGGTTTGCGAAGCCGTTCTGCTGCCATCCTTTACTGAAGTCACCCATTTATAGTTGGCCAGTTCAGTAGCCTGGGCAATCCATTCTTCCGGACTTAACACATCCAGTTTGTTAGCCACCTTGCTGGCGCCAGCATAAGCGTTCACTGTTACTCTGGCTTTTCCTAATTGTCCTCTTTTGGTTGTGATGATCACTACACCATTTGCCGCCCGTGAACCATAAATGGCGCCGGCTGCTGCATCTTTTAACACCTGGATGCTTTCAATATCATTGGGATTGATATTATTGAGTGGATTTCCCACAAAGCCGCCGTTTGATTGCTGGGCCGTCATATCTAGCGGAAATCCGTCAATAACATACAAGGGCTCGGTACCGGCCCCTATAGAACCTGCACCCCGCACCTGAACGCTAAAACCCTGGCCAGGCATACCGGTTTGTTGTTTGATCTGCACACCAGGCATTTGGCCTATCAGGGCCTGATCAACCCGCGCAATGGGTTTTTCTTCTATGCCTTTTGCGCTAAACGTAGATACGGCTCCGGTGATATCTCTTTTCCGGGCAGTACCGTAACCTACAACCACCACATCTTCGAGCGTACTTTTTTCGCTAATCAGGCTTACGGCCAGGGTGGACTGACCATTTAAAGGAGCTTCATTTTTGGCAAAGCCTACAGAAGTAATAATAAGTGTCTCTTTGCCAGTTGTTACGGTAATAGAAAAGGAACCATCTTCTTTGGCAAGGGTTTTATTATCTGTACCCTTTACCTGTATAGTTGCGCCGGGGACTGCATTACCTTTTTCGTCGGTAATTTTACCCTTTACAACGATACCATTTTGTGATCTTGCTTGAAAAACTGTGAAGAGAAGTAATAGAGGTATTAACCAAATACCTTTGGGTTGAAGTTGCTGAACTCTCATAATGGCACTATTTAGTAAGTTAACAATCGCCTGATTAGAATAAAATTAGGGGCTGCTGTTGCAACAGTCGTCCTGTTCCATCCTGTCTTGTATTGTTAATCGTCAGATTTACAATTCCGGCAACGATTGCATAGATCATAGTGAGTTTACGGGATGAAACAGGATAGTTTACGCAAAATGAAGGGGTAACTTACTAATAACAATTGCCATTAACCAACCAAACGAACTAACTTGCCATGCCGCACCTATCCTTTGCAGCTATCACTATGCCCGTGGTAGTTAAACTTTATTATTTTCTTTCTCCTCCTTTATTAAGTTATCATACACTGTAAGCTGTAAGCAAATACAGGTCGCGCACTCCATCCCCTAACCGGCAAAGAACCGCATTAAAGAACCTAAGAACCCAATAACCCAAAAACCTAATAACCTAAGAACCTAAGAACTATAAACCTTGTCATCAATTAAACCTGTTATATGAAAAAAACGATCATTGCCATTGCACGAGCCCATTCGTGTAAATTGTCCCTGCTTTTAATGCTGATATCCAATTATTCAATCCATGCCCAAACACTGGCATTTCCAGGCGCCGAGGGATTTGGCCGGTTTGCAACCGGCGCCCGCGGTGCCGGCACCAGGCAGGTATACCTGGTCACCAACCTCAACGATGCCGGGGCTGGTTCTTTTCGCGATGCAGTAAGCACACCGGGCCGGATAGTAGTCTTTCGTGTAGGCGGCATTGTTAACCTGGCCTCCGATGTAGTAGTGGCCGCCAATACCACCATTGCCGGACAAACAGCGCCGGGTGATGGCATTGTGTTCTTTGGCAAACGGGTAACTTTTACCAACAGCGTCAACACCATTTGCCGGTACCTGCGTATTCGCCTTGGCGCAACCAATAACTCCGGTAAAGACGCCTCGGGCATTGCGAATGGTGCCAATATGATCTTTGATCATTGCTCCTTTACCTGGGGAATGGATGAGGTGTTCTCCATCAACTGGGATAACAAAAACACCTCACCCGACAACATCACCATTCAAAATTCTATAATCGGCCAGGCGCTGCATCGGGAGAACCATTCCTGCGGTGGTTTGATACAAACACCCGATGGCGGCAAGGTCAGCCTCATCAGGGACCTGTACATCAGCAACAAAACCCGCAATCCCAAAGTAAAGGGCAAGAATGAATTCGTAAACAATGTGGTGTACAACTGGGGCAATGGCAACCGCCTGGGCGATCAAATGAATTATGGCTGGGAAGGCGACGCCTATATTATGGGTGGTTCATCCGGGGTATCGGAAGTAAACATTATCAACAACTATTTTGTGGGTGCACCCAATACTCCACCCACCGTTTCCACTCCCTTCTCAAGGGGAACCGGCACGTTTAATTTATACGGTGCCGGCAACTACTTCGACAATAACAAGAACGGCACGCTCGATGGCAGCCTGGTGCCTTATAACGCTACCGGCTACCCGGGCCTTGATGCGGCTAACTTTAAAACAACACCCTACGCTTATCCAGCCGCCAGTCCTTCCATGACTGCGGCCCAGGCTTATTCCTGGATCGTGAGCAATGTTGGCCCTACGGTACCCAAACGCGACCAGGTTGATTCCCTCATTGTTGCAGAAGTAAACTCGCGAGGCACCCAGGGCCGGTACATTTATCGCGAAACCGATATGCCTTTGATCAATGGTGGTTTGGGAAGAGTGCTAAACGGTACTGCCCCACTCGATTCCGATTCAGATGGCATGCCCGACAGCTGGGAAACTTCGCATGGGGTGAACAAAAACAATGCAGCCGATGCCATCACCAGCAGCAGCACCAACCCGGTTTATCTGAATATTGAAGTTTATATCAATTCTTTGGTATCCTCCACTCCGTTACTGGTACAGCACGAAGGGAAAACACCGGCGCCCCAGCGACCAATAGCAGCAAAGTAAGGCCAGAAAGTATAAAATTACCCCAAAAGGCGGTCTGCTGTGTTTGTAAACATTGAGGCCGCCTTTTTGTTATTACCTTTGGTAACAGACAATTTCAATTCTTAGTAAAAAAATATCTATATGTCAATACAAAATGCCATACTCGCTGGTGGATGTTTCTGGGGTGTTGAAGAACTCATTCGGGCCCTGCCGGGAGTAAAAGAAACAAGGGTTGGGTATAGCGGCGGCGATGTTCCCAATGCCACCTACCGTAACCATGGCACACATGCAGAAGCCATTAAGGTAACCTTCGACGACAGCATATTGTCTTACCGCCAACTGCTGGAATTTTTCTTCCAGATCCACGACCCTACCACGCTCAATCGCCAGGGAAATGATATTGGCACCTCTTATCGTTCGGCTATCTTTTATCACAATGAGGAACAAGAGCAAACCGCTGCCGAACTCATCAGGGAATTAACCGACGCCCATATCTATTCCAAACCCATCGTAACTACCATTACACCGGAATCGGATTTCTGGGATGCAGAGGAAGAACACCAGGATTACCTGCAAAAGAATCCCTACGGTTATACGTGCCATTTTATCCGTCCGGAATGGAAACTGGAAACGGAAAAGAAATAGCAATGTGGAGTGAGACGCATATGATCAAATACTTCATTTGCGTATTTTAACAATATGAAGTAAGAAGTCAGAAGTAGGAAATACGAAGCTCGCGAATTTTCTACCTCTTACTTCTTACCTCTTACTTCCTACCCCCTACCCCTACTTCCCCTCCAACTTTACCCGTAACACACTGAATGAATAAGGTGCTGTAGCCAGGGTTATTTTTTTATTCTTTATTCCAATCGTTGATTCAACAGGCGCTACATTGGCTGGACTATCAAAAGAATTAACCGCGGTAAGTTCAGACTGCATCGATAACAGTTTACCTTTGGCAGCGATCTTTTTTACACCATCCAGTTGCAGGGTGTTGTTTTGTGCTTTGTCAGAGGCGTTCACTACTTTAATGATCAGTTCATTGGCCGCAGCATCTATACAGGCCGACGCATATAAACTGTCCTGCCCGGTCACTGCCTCGTTGTTTAACGTAATGGGAACTACCTGGGAACCCTTGTTAAGGGAGAATAATTTTTGTACCTGGTAATCGGGTGTGCCATACGCCTGCAGGTTGTTCACCCAAATAAGATCGGGCGCCCATTGCCAGCCATCTACATTCGCAAACAGCGGTGCATAGGAAGCCATGCCTACTACATCGGCATTGCGTTCCAGTCCGGTCATAAACGCCGCTTCAGACAACGCTGCCAGCCAGGTATTGCGGTTGTTGCCCACCGTTTTATCAACATGCGAGGCGTATTCACCACCAAAAACCTTTGAACCGGTACGGGGATAATTATCATAGCGGCGGGCATTTTGCAGAAACCATTCGGGTTTTCGATAATAATGTTCGTCTATAAAATCAGCATTCAGTTTACGCAGCTCGCCATTCAGGTAATCGAACCGTTCCCCATTGGGATCAGTGCCGGAGCTGCAGATCAATTTTATATTGGGATATTTTGCTTTAATGGCTGTCTGGAATGCCTTTAAGCGTTCAATATATTGTGGTCCCCAGTTCTCATTGCCTATACCCATCATCTTCAGGTTAAAGGGCGCAGGATGCCCCATATCGGCCCGTACCTTACCCCATTGGGTCCTTACATCGCCATTCGCAAATTCAACCAGGTCCAGTGCATCCTGGATAAACGGATCGAGGTCTTTCATGGGCACCAGTTCTGCCGAATTGAACTGACAGGCCATGCCGCAATTCAGAATAGGCAATGGTTCCGCGCCAATGTCTTCTGCTAACTGAAAGTATTCAAAGAAACCCAGTCCAAATGTTTGAAAATAATCAGGTGCATTGCGATAGGGGAATTCAATATTCCACCGGTTGATCATCAATTGTCTTTCTTCAATGGGACCAACCGTATTCTTCCAGCGATACCGGTTAGAAAGGTCGAACCCTTCTACTATACAACCACCGGGAAAACGGATAAAACCGGGTTTCATCCCGGCCAGCAATTGCACCATATCGGCACGCATCCCACCGGGCCGGTTCTTCCAGGTATCACCGGGAAACAAAGAGATCATATCCAGGTCTACCGTACCATTGCCTTCGAACCAGATGTTCAGCCTGCCTTTCAACACAGTCTCATTGGCATGAAAACTTACGGTTGCTTTATGCCAGCTGTCGCCTGCTTCGGTTAACGACAAAACCGTATCGCCTACCACTCTTTTTGTAGTGTCGGTTAATTCAATATGCAGTTTCGTGTGTGCCTCCCGTTGGCGGTATAGGATTGAAAAGTCATACCGCAGCCCTTTCTTAATACCCATACCGCGGAACCCTTCATTGGTGAGACCAAGATCGCCTTTGGTGGCATTGTTCATGGTAACCCGCAGAAAACGGGGATTGCGGGTATTTTCCGAGCCCTGGTTGATCACCAGCAGTTCGCCTTCCACCATCTTTTTTCGGTTTACCGTCCAGCCCATCATAGGTTTGAAGAACTCAAACGAGCGGTTCTTTACCATCTCCGCATAAATCCCTCCATCGGCCCCAAAATTGATATCTTCAAAAAAGATCCCCCACATGGTTGGGTCAATAGTAGCTTTTGGTTGCGCAACATTCACCACCAGGCTATGCGTTTGTTGAGAGAAAGTTGTATTGAGTACTCCTATTACCAGCCAAACAAGCGTTATCGTTTTTTTCATTATGCTGAATTCTAAGTTATTATGTTTTTAAGTTATTGAGTTCTTTAATTCCTTGTCAAATCAACGCTTCTTTCCCCAGGTAGCAATTCCAGCATTGCTCAACCCACTATATACCAAAGTACTACTTTTCTTATTCTCCCAATCACGTTCGTGGGAAACATATACTTTATCAGTATATGCCCCGTTGTTCCATTTTAGTTCCAGCCAGGGTGCGGCGTATGACCAGGTATTGGCGGCACTGCCATTGATGGTCCCATCGGCATGCAGGGTAATGGTAGTGGCTATCTGCAGGTCGGCATTTACCTGTTCAGCGGCATAGCCCGGCACTACTTTATACCCCAATACAATTTGTTCCCATTCACCGGTAAGCTCAGTTTGCGCAATAGCTGTTTGTGGCACGTTGGCATATCGTTCGGGCGATACCACCGGCCAGCCATCGGGTGTCCAGTATATTTTACGTATGTGCAGGTCCATAAAGAATTTATCGATGGAAGGCCGGCCCTGGTGCGCCATAAAGTACTGGCCATCTTTTTCAAAAACTGCACAATGCGATACGCCCTGCCAGCCGCCATGTCCCTGAAACTGGTAGGGCGCCAGGATCATCGGGTAATCATCTGCTTCGTTGTTGATATCATTTCCATTAAAATCAAGAAAGGGCCCTTGTGGTGTGGCGGACCTGGCTACCCGTACATTGTATTTTGTTTCCAGCCAGTCGTACGCAATAAACAGGTAATATTTGTTTTGCGAGGCGTTGTAAATGATCTCCGGCCCTTCGATATTTCCATTTACGATCCCATTGGTAAACCCGCGTTGGGCAATGCGTTTTCCTTTATCACCGGTGGTAGCGGGTAAACCGGTGGCGGCGTCCAGTTGCAGCACATAAATACCGTCAAAGGCCGATCCATAATACAGCCAATGTTCGCCTTGTGGGGTAACCACTACCGTTGGATCGATGGCGTTGGTTTGGGTTACGGCAAAGTCGTTGCGTGAGCTAACTACCACTCCCTGTTCGGTCCAGGGACCCTCCGGTGTCGCAGCAGTGGCCAAACCAATCACACTCAGTCGTAAGAGGGCGGAGGACAGTGAATAATACAACCGGTACTGGTTATTTACTTGCAGCACATAGGGCGCCCATAACGATTGAAAGGGCGTTCCGCCAGCCTGTGTAATGTATGCAGCGCCTTTTGCCGGCAACGCATTAAAGGCCCAGCTAACAAACTGCCATTGCACCAGGTCTTTCGATCTTCTTATCTGAATGCCCGGTTTTACGGTAGTGCCATACGCCGCATCGGTACTGAAACAATAGTAGTACTCCCCGCTTTTTACAATGGATGGATCGTGTACATTGTATGGTCCCCAATGGGTATAGTAAGTAAAAGGGGCTATAGCGGCATATGTATCGTTAATGGAATTTACATCAAAGGTGGAATCAGCCGGTGGCACCGTATCCAGCGGGGCTATGCCTGCTTTTTTCCCGCAACCAGCCAGGAGGCAGCTGATCGTCACAAAAAGAAACTGTAGGAAAGATAACGTCATTAGTACAGTTATAGTTGGTTATTTGAATTAATGGGGTTCCAGGTTCGCAGCTTTCGAAATCGAAGCAAACGCCCCGGCAACAGGTAACTGGTAACCGGTACCTGGTAACCGGTAACTGGTAACCGGCAACCTGTAACTTGCAACCTGTAACTAACTAATATCCCGTATTCTGTTTTAAATTTTTATTCACATCGATTTCAGCCTGAGGAATAGAGAAGAATTCCCGGCCAGGCACAAAACTATTGAACTCGGGATCGTGTACTTTGAGTTCGGCCAGCCTGGTGGCATTCTGTAACCAGCCCCAGCGGCGCAGGTCATCAAAGCGGTGACCTTCCAGGGCAAATTCCAAAGCGCGTTCATGCGCAATACGATCGCGCATTTGTTCCTGTGTCAAAGCTGCAAACTCAGTTTCCCGATCGGGCAGGTTGGCCCGGTTACGCACGCGTTGTATATATTTGGCGCATTCAGCACGATGGTCCAATTCATTCTCGCATTCGGCATACATAAGCAGTACATCGGCATACCGCATCAATCGCTCGTTGACGCCCGAGCGCCAGTCTTTTTCATCAGGCACCTTCCCATCGCCATTGCCATATTTCTTTACACCCAGTTTACCCGGCTCTGCCGCATATACGGTTTGAAATGATTGTCCATACAGTTTACAACCGGGATAATTGTAATAAATAGTGGCCTGCAGGCGGGGATCATCCCCACCCGTTTTTGTTTTTTCTTTTTTAAATTCATCAACGATCCATTGCGTGGGCGCCGCATCGTTCCAGCCAAAAGGCGCAGGACCAAATGTAATAGCGCGGGCAGTTGTCTTACTCCAGTCTGCCCCGGGCGAACTTACCCACCCCAGAGTTATGCCTCCTGCCTCGCGACTGAACTGCACCTCAAAAATAGACTCCCTGTTGTTTTCAAATGCTTCGGTGAAATTATCGCCATAGTTGTCCATCAGCTCGTAACCACCCATACCCATCACTTCTTTAAATTTGGCCGATGCCAGTTCATATTTCTTATTGAATAAATAGCTTTTGCCCAGGAAAGCAAGTGCAGCGCCCCGGGTTGCCCGGCCCAGGTCGGCACCCGCATAAGAAACAGGCAACAGTTTGGATGCTTCATCAAAATCCTGGTATACCTGGTCCCACAGAACTGCCGGTGCTACCTGTGCCGGATAGTATTCTTCCTGCTGTTCATAGAACTTTGTTATCAGGGGAATATTATTGAAAAAGGTCACCAGGTAATAATAATGAAGTCCCCGTAAAAACAGCGCTTCCCCCTTTAACCGTTTGTACAGGTTCTGATCTTTAAAGGGCACTTTATCGATATTAGCCAATACAAAGTTGGCGCGGGTAACACCACCATAAAAGGCAATCCACAACCATTGTTGCATAATGGTATTGTTAAACAGCTTGAACGAACCCGTGTTCGACAATACATCCCAGGGACTGGGGCTCATCATATCATCACCCCGTAAATCGAGTGCACATTGCGCAAAACGCATAAAGGTACCATCGTAATACAATGCCTGGTAAACGGCATTCACCGACATCAGCGCATCATTCTCGGTTTTCCAGAATGTAGTGACCCGTTGTTGATTAGGATTGTCAAGCTGCAGGTAATCTTTACCACATGCCATACCGGAAATAGTTATAATGGCAGTGAGTAATATATGTTTACTTTTCATTGTTCATAGTTTTTAGTTCTTAGTTCCAGGTTATTGGGTTATTGAGTTATTGGGTTCTATGTTCTTGCGCTCTGTGTTCCTGGAGGCCGCGATGATGTTTTCTGCCTTCTGCCCTCTGCCTTCTGCCCTTCTGCCTTCTGCCCTCTGCCTTCTGCCCTCTGCCCTCTGCCTTCTGCCCTCTGCCCTCTGCCCTTCTGCCCTTCCCTCACAGCCCCACCTGCAACCCAAAAAGAAACGACCTGGGATTCGGCAATCCGCCTGCTTCATTGGCAGTGAATGGGCGGTTGGGGTATGAACCGTTATCGATAGCCCGGTCGAACAGGCCATTGTTATTGGCAAAGTCAGGATCGAAACCCGTGTATTTGGTAAAGGTTACCAGGTTCTGCGCTGTGATATAAATTCTCAGGTTCGACAAATGCGCTTTCTGCAGCATATGTTGCGGCAATGTATAACCGGCCTGCAGGGTGGTGATGCGAAAGAAGCTGCCGTTCTCCAGCCAGCGCGAAGAGTTACGTCCGTTTTTATTTGGGTCGAACATCACTACGCGGGGAACATTGGTATTGGTATGGGTGGGTGTCCAGCGGTCGAGCAACCGGGTGCCGTAATTATCCCAGCCAGCCCCGCCTTCAATACCGGCACGGATGCTGTTGAAGATCCTGTGCCGCTAACACCCTGCCCCACTATCGACAGATCGAATTGTTTGTACGACGCCGCTGCATTAAAGCCGTAGTACAATTTAGGAATGGCGCTGCCGAGGTACGTTCTGTCATCGTCATCAATTTTTCCATCAGGCGAGCCTGTTAGTTTACCATTGGCATCGCGGCCATTGATGTCTTTAAACCGGTAATCGCCCGGGCGCGTCAATTCTTCCTGGTATCGTTTAATAGGCGATTTGGCATTCAGGGCATCTATTTCCGGCTGCGATTGAAAAATGCCATCTATCACCCAGCCGTACAACTCTCCTACTTCACGTCCCACTTCTGTTTTAGTGAGGTTACCATACCCATAAATAGGATTGTTGCCATAACCCAGTGACAGCACTTTGTTTTTAAGGGTCGAAATATTGGCATTGATGTTATAATTAAAACTTCCTTTTTTATCGGCATACCCCAGTTGAAACTCGAAGCCCGAGTTTTGCGTAGAAGCGCCATTTATATAAGGAGATTCACCGGGATACACACCGGTAGAACCGGGGATCGCCACCTGCAACAGAATGTCTTTACCGGTATTGCGAAAATACTCGGCCGAGAAGGTGAGTTTTTTAAACAGCTCCACATCAAGACCAATATTGCGACTGATCATACTCTCCCATTTTATATTAGGCGCCGGAAAAAGAGTTTGGGTAGCACCCAGCGCCAGCTGATTGCCAAACACCGCATGCGCATAAGAGTTAATAAAGGCCTGGTATTGATAATCCCTTATTTCCTGGTTACCCAGCTCACCATAAGAAGCGCGCAACTTCAACTGGTTGACAAACGAAGGCAACGCTGTTTGCAGAAAATGCTCGTTGTGCAATTTCCAGGCTACTGCCAGTGATGGAAAATTACCCCAACGATACCTGGGTGCAAACCGGGATGACCCGTCCCGGCGAATGGTGGCCGTTAATAAATACTTATCATCATAGATATAGTTTACGCGGCCAAAGTAAGACGAGAGGCGGCTTCTGAATTCATCGCCGGTTGCTGTTATGCCGGAGGTACCATTGCTCAGCACCGGGAAATAAGGCTGGTTAAACCCTTCGGCATGCGCAAAGCTGCGCGACAGATTGCTTTCCAGCACTGACTGCCCCGCCAGTACATTCAGGGAATGCAGGCCAAATACTTTATCAAACGTAAGGGTGTTTTCGATGGTGCCCGTATTTCCTGAACCACGCCAATCGTTCAGTTTGGCTATATTGTTTACATAAAACCAACCCAGATCGTGAATGGGTTCAAAATAGAAATCACGCCAGTCCGTCCTTTCATAACTCAGGCTCAATTTATATTTCAGCCATTTGGCAAATTCATATTCACCATAGGCATTTCCAATAAACCGGAAGCGTTCCGTTTTACTGTCCAGCACATTGTTAAAACCAATAGGATTGGCCGTATACGAACCATGAATGGTTTGACTGGAGCTGCTGTACCCGTCGCGGGTAGCAGTATCATGAACCGGCAAACTGGGAATGGCATTTACAATGTATCCCAGAATATTACCGGTATGCAGAAAGGTCATAAAACGCTGATCGATCTTTGCATAGTTGAACGATTCGCCAAACTTGAAGCGGCCTTCCTTAAAATCGGTATTGATGCGGAATGAATAGCGTTTATAAGCAGGGCCCTTACCGGCTACCGTTCCGGCATGATCGAAGTAGTTGATGGAGACATAATATTTAGCGGCATCGGAACCGCCTGAAATACCCACGGTATGCTCCTGGATATTACCGGTTTTGAAGGCTTCCTTTTGCCAGTCGGTATTTATGTTCTTTACAAATAATGGTGAGCCGGGATCATTGGCCGGCTTTATCACCTGTGCCGGTTCCGCATTGATACTGGCCTCATTCACCAGCTCCTGGTATTGTTGCGTATTGGTGACATCGAACCGTTTTACAATATTCTGTACCCCATAATAACCATTGTAATCCAGTTTGAACTTGCCGCTCTTGCCGCGTTTAGTGGTGATGATGATCACCCCATTGGCCGCGCGCGATCCGTATATGGCAGCAGCTGATCCATCCTTTAGCACCTGGATCGATTCTACATCAGCGATCACCAGGTCGTTCACCGGCGCCTGTACACCATCGATAATAAACAGCGGGCTGTTGTTGGAAAAGTTTCCGATGCCGCGTATTCGGATGGCCGGCGCAGCACCGGGTTGTCCGCCACTGGTGACACTTACCCCAGCCACCTGCCCCTGTATGGCTTTCAGCACATCATTGGTGGCAATCTTGTTCAACATTTTTGGATCTACCGTACTAATGGAACCAGTGAGGTCTTTTTTCTTTTGTGTTCCATACCCGATGACCACCACTTCTTCCTGTTCTGTTATATTCTTTTTCAGCACTACATCGATGGCATTTTTGCCGCTGATGGCCACTTCTGTCGTTTGCATATCTACCGAAGAAAATATGAGCGTGGTGGCGCCATCAGGCGCCTCCAACCGGTAAAACCCTTTTTCGTTGGTAACGGTGCCAATGGAGTTTGAACCTTTTACCATCACCGATACGCCGGCCAGCGGTGCCCCTGCTTCGTTGGTGACGGTACCACTGACAGGTATGCTCATCGGGGTATTGACATCCTTTGATATTACGATCACTTCATTATCGATGAGGTTGAACCGCAATCCGCTTGCTGAAAGCGCCGATCTTAATACAGTTGATACGGGCGTTTCTTTTACCGCAATGGTCACCAGGAAATTGCGCGGTAAAATATCGTTGCTGTAAGCAAATCGATATTCGGTTACTTTTTCTATGCTTTTAAACAATTGAGGAATGGATGCATTTTTCAACGACAGGGTTACTTTCTCTTCCTGTGAAAGTCCCCTGGCTGAAACATGCAGACAACCAATGATCAATAAAGCAGTCGTTAGTTTCATAATCCTTACAGCTTTGGCTAATGCCACGTAAAGCAAGGTATCCGCTGTTGGCGGATGAAATTTTTTCATACCTTTAGAAAGTTTAAAGATGAATAATGGAAACAGGCAAACCATTCGCGTTAACCTGTTTCGGCTTTAAGCAGGGGAATGTTGCCGCATTCCCCTATTTTGGCCTCCCCCCGTCTCCGCCAACTGGCGGAAGGGGGGGTTGGGTTATCTCGCAATAAAACTTAGCCTGTTAATTTTTCAACCTTACTTCAGTCAACACTACCAACTTCATTTCTTCCGCGTCAACGAGTTAACTCGTTAACTCGTCAACTTGTTAACTGATCAACTCCTCACTTAAAAATCAATATCTCCTTATCCCCCTCAAACCGGTAATTAAACCGTTTCGACGTTCTTAGAATCTCCAGCACCTGTTCAATCTTCTCCTTCTTAAATGTGGCGGTAAAATGATATTGCCTGATCTCATTGGCTTCAAACTGAATGTTCACATTGTACCAGCGATTCAGCTGATAGGCTATTTCTTCAAACGGCTCATCTTCAAATGCCAGGTTGTTCTGCACCCAGGCCACTTCTTTTACATCGCCGTTATCTGATTTTTTCACCGGTTTTATCACTCCTTGCTCCGGTACTGTTTTATCAACTGGGGGCAGGGTTGCCGGGGAAACACCGGTTTTGATCTCCGTCCATAACACTTTTTCGTCGGGATGGAGTAACAGCTTGCGGTTGTTGTCTTTTTTCAGGGTCACTTCTGCCAGCCCGCGAATCAGCACAGCCTCTGTTTTGTTTTCGTTGTTGTAGCTTTTTACATTAAAGGCAGTGCCCAGCGCTTTTACATCCATACTGGCGGTGTGTACAATAAAGGGTACGGCGGCATTGTGCCGCACTTCAAAAAATGCTTCGCCTTTCAGAAATACCTCGCGGGTGTTTTTGGCATACTTGTCGTTCAGGTACAATTCACTGCCTGCATTCAGGATCACCTGGGTACCATCGGGAAACTGGAAACTTTTTCGTTCACCGGGTTTGCATACATATTGCACCCGCTCCGGTTGGGATACAGGTATACGTTGTGATTTCCAGATCATATAAAGGCCAACAGTAAGTATTGCCAATGCAGCTATGGCAATGGAAGTAAATCGTGGATAGGCAACTGTTCGTCTGTTGCCGGAACGGTTCAATTCAATAACCGGGGCACGTTCGTTGCCTTCCACCTTATTTTTAAGAAGTGTCAATTGTTCATCCAGGTCGCTCTGGGCCAGGGCGGTAAACAACAACCGGTACTCCTGTACGGCATCTGCTATCAGGTCTTTTCTACCAGGGTTTTCAACTAAAAAGGTTTCCCAATAATGAACGTCGCGTTCATTGTTCCGCAAACAATAATTTATAAAGGACTCCTCCTTTAACAGCTCTTCAACGGTCCGGTACTTTGATTGCATGGCCCCTCTTTTATAAGCAGAGTGCCCCGCTCACCGGATTTACCCGTTATTGGTAAAATAAATTTTAGAAATGAAACAGGGAGGCAGCATATAACAGTAAAAGTGATTGGATACCCGAAACAACCTCAGGCTGTACCAATCGTTGTTTTATCCTGTACAGGGCTTCGTGAATCTTATTATATACAGTGCGGTGTGTGAGTCCTGTCTTTTGCGTGATGGCATCATAACTCAGGCCTTCGTAGAATTTTAGCAAAATCAGTTCGCGTTGCCGGGCTGGCAGGGCATTGATAACGGCCATCAGGTGTTTGCACAAAGCATCGTGTTCGTCTTTTATGATCAGCGTTTCTTCCCAGGAAGTTTCAAACCCTTCTTCTTCTTTTTTGCTCCACGCTACATCCAGGTTTACGGTGCGACGGGCCTTTACCCAATCGCTTGTGAGCCGCCGTAAAAACGAAATGATGAGGTAGCTGCGCACATTTTTCGCGGCCATCAGGGTATTGCGTTTTTCCCACAGGTAAAGGAATTGCTGTTGTATTACATCTTTAACCAGGTCGCTGTCGTGACTGTTTTTAAGACCAATAAATAAGAGGGTGTGGTAATACCGGGTGTACAGCTCGTATAAAGCTTCCTTATCACCTTGCAGCAGGCGTTCCCAACAAAGATTGTCGGTATGAATAGCAGTCTGGATCATTATTGGCAGTCAATCGTTACACCTAATATAAATGTATTCACCACATTTAAAAAATATTTTTCTAACGGGTTCAATAAGAGCGGGGAATATATAGCAGTCTGGAAAAGATGATGACCTGTAAGGTCCGCCATCGGGTTTTAAACAACCAGAATGTTTATGCGGTCCTTACAGGTCATCCAATAAAAACAAAAGCCTGTCAGGCTTACAGGTCAATTTATTCTAGCGCAGTTCAGTGATAGCGCAATGGTCCATATCACCATAATCGAGGTTTTCACCGGCCATACCCCAAATGAAGGTATAGTTAGATGTTCCGGCACCGGAGTGGATGCTCCAGTTGGGCGAAATCACCGCCTGTTCGTTCTGCATCCAGATGTGGCGGGTTTCCTGCGGTTCACCCATAAAGTGGCAAACGCTTTGTCCCTGTGGCACTTCAAAATAGAAATACACTTCCATCCGACGGTCATGCGTATGGGCGGGCATGGTATTCCACACACTGCCGCTTTTTAATTCAGTCATCCCCATTTGCAGTTGACAAACTTCCAGCACGCTGTTCACGATCAGCTTATTGATCACGCGGTGATTGGCAGTAGCAGCACTTCCCAGTTCTACCACGTCTGCATCGGCGCGGGAGATCTTTTTAGTGGGATAGGTATGATGTGCCGGTGCTGCATTGATGTAGAACTTGGCGGGCTGGCTGCCATCAGCAGAGGCAAACTGCACGTCTTTTGTTCCCTTACCAATGTATAAAGCTTCTTTGTAGTCCAGTTCATATTTCTGTCCATCGGCAGTAACGGTTCCTTTACCACCCACGTTGATGATGCCCATTTCTCTTCTTTCGAGGAAGAATTGCGCTTTCAACTTTTCTGGATTCGGTAAACTTACAGCACCTTTAACCGGCATCACACCGCCGGCGATATACCGGTCATAATGCGACAAGGTAAAATGAGCCGCATCTGCTTCAAATAATTTATCTATCAAAAACGCCTTACGCAAAGCAGCCGTATCCATTTGCTTTGCCTCATTAGGACTTATTGCGAATCTGTTATCCATTATAAAGATCTTTTGTTTTAATTCTTGTATTTGTTCTTTGAACAACTATAGGCAGAAGGCAGAGGGCAGAAACCGGGACGCGGCCACCTTTCAACTTCCTTCCTCATTTCTTCCCTTCAACTTTCAACTTGTTAACTTGTCAACTTGTCAACTCGTCAACTCTATCTCCCCATCCAGCCACCATCAACAGTAAGTATCGTTCCGGTTACATAGTTAGATGCGGGAGAAGCCAGGTACACCGCGGCTCCCTGCATATCTTCGCCTTCACCCCAGCGGCCGGCAGGAATACGCGACAGGATCGATTTGGCGCGCTCAGGATCATTACGTAAAGCTTCGGTATTGTCGGTTGAAATATAACCAGGTGCAATACCATTTACCTGTACGCCTTTGCCTGCCCATTCGTTGCTGAGGGCCATGATCAGCCGGGCAATAGCGCCTTTACTGGCAGCATAACCCGGAACGGTGATACCACCCTGGAAGCTTAATAAAGAAGCAGTGAAGATAACCTTGCCGCTTCCACGTGTGATCATGTCTTTACCAAATTCGCGGCTTAAAATAAACTGGGCGTTCAGGTTCACGTTGATCACTTCATCCCAGTATTCATCCGGGTGCTCAGCAGCAGGTTTACGCATAATGGTACCAGCGTTGCAGAATAAGATATCAACGGGCGGACATTCGCCTTTTACTTTGTCGATAAAGGAATAGATAGCTTTGCGATCGTTGAAATCGGCCTGATAGGCTTTAAACTTACGGCCGGTAGCTTCCACTTCCTGCTGTACTTTACTGCCTGATAACTCCAATGTCGCAGAAACGCCAATAATGTCAGCGCCGGCCTCAGCCAGGGCTACAGCAATAGATTTACCGATACCTCTTTTGGCACCTGAAACCAGTGCGGTTTTGCCTGCCAATGAAAATTTTGAAAGAATGCTCATAATTAATTTTGTTAACGGAATACAATGCTTGCCAGGGTGAGAGAAGCCCTTTTCCCGATACATCGGGAGAGAATAACAGGGCTGCAATTTCCTGCATGAGCGGTAGACTACCAAATTTTACGGGGAAAGAAGTCTATCTATTTGCTGTTCATTGGCTTATGGCCTTATTTCACCTCCATCACCGCTTTGCTGTTGTCGTAGGGAAGCTTCATTGCTGACAAAGCAGGCGTTGGAACGTTTTTCAATACGATCACAGGGGCCGACTGGCCACTGGGTACCTGCAAACCCTCCACCACTAATTGTTGCACATCCTCAACAACCATGGCGGGCCTGAAATCTTCCTTTTTGTATTGCAGTTTTACATTTTTGAGTATAATTCCCCTGGCATGCCGCATATACAATCCCCAGCAGGGCAATTCACCAAACATAGAGAACTCGGGATAGTCGCCTGCATTTTCGGGTACTTTTGAAAGCGAGTCAAGACCGAAATGCGCCACCTGTTTACTGCCGCCCCCTTCGTAACTGATGCTGATGTTTTCCAGCAAAATATTTTCAACGGGATTATCTGGCAGCCCGGTAACAGAGGCGGGAAATACGTTGTGCGGATAATTCATTACAGGCCCTTCCATTTCATATCCCTTATCGGGTTTACCCGCCGGCACTTCTACCTGCACGTTAGCGATCCGGATGTTGCGCACTTTGCCAATGGGCGCTTCCTTTTTACGGTGTCCCAGGCGGATAAAGATACCGTTACCAGTATTGGTGGCTTTGACGTTCTCGATGTTTATATTTTCCAGCGTGCCGCCATCAACCGATTCCAACGCAATGGCCGAGCGATATGTATCATAAATTTTCAGGTTCTTTACCATTACATTTTTGAACCCGCCATGGGAAGCGGTGCCGAACTTCAGCGCGCTGGCGCTGGAGCGGATCACACAATCACTGATCTCTACATTTTCACAGATCGCTGCATCGTTGTTCGATTTTAAACAAATGCCATCATCATCGGCATTTACCGTACAACGGGTGATCTTTACATTTTTGCAGTTATCTACGTCGATGCCATCGTTATTGTAATACGCGGTGCTTTGCACGCGGATACTGTCTATCGTTAGGTTGGTGCATTCGTGGTAGGTTTCTACCCAGCAGGCCGCATCTTTTAGTAAGATGCCTTTAATGGCAACATGGTCGCATTTATTAAAGGTGAGCAGGTGTGGCCGGTTAAATTCTGCCGAGCGTTTTTGTCCCCAGGGATTAACCGTTTGCCATTGGGGATCCTGCAGGGTGCCTGCTTTCAACATGCGGTCAACATCAGCCACTACTTCCCTGCCCCGTCCATCGATTGTACCGGTGCCGGTAATGGAGATGTGGTGCTGGTTGTCGGCAACGATCAGTGCCGATGCTTTTTCCTTGCCATAATCGCTGCGTTTGGTGCTTCCCAGCAATTGTGCATTGGCCGATACATACAATTCCACCCCCGATTTCAGTTGTATTACACTGGTCATAAACCGCCCGGCTGGTATCAGCACCCGGCCACCGCCACTGGCAGATGCTTCATCGATGGCTTTTTGAATAAAGGGTGCATTGTTGGTAAGGCTATCCCCTTTTGCCCCGAAGGAAGTAATATCGTATGTCTTTTGTTGAGCGAGAATACTGGTAGAAAGAAGTACAAGCAAATGGAACAAGCTGATTTTTTTCATATTGCGACTGGTTCGTATGTTATTGAGTTATTAAGTTCTTTAGTTTTCTCAACCTAAGAACTTAATAACTTACGCACATATTAACTTCCTTAGTATTGAGATCTGGGTATATTCAATGGCGGTCCCGGTTTATCTCCCATCACAATCGTCATCGTACCGCCCTCCATGATCTGCTTATGCATGATGTAGGCATTGGGCCATGGTTTGCCATTCAGAATTACGCGTTGAATATAGATATTCTTTGGACTGTTCTGTTCTACTTTTAACGAAAACGTTTTCTTATTCGGTAATTGTATGGTGGCTTTGTCGAACAAAGGACTACCTAACACATAAGCCCCACTGGCCGGAAATACGGGATAGAAGCCTAATGAAGAGAAGATGTACCAGGCCGACATTTGTCCGCAATCTTCATTGCCGCTGATACCATCTGTAGTGTTGTCATACAGGTTTTTTAAAATGTAGCGTACCTTCTCTGCCGTTTTCCATTGCTGGCCGGCGTAGGCGTATAAATAAGTAGTATGATGGCCGGGTTCATTGCCATGTGCGTACTGACCGATCATACCTGAAATATCCGGCGGCGATTTGGGATCGAATTCTATTTTCAGTTTAAAGAATTCATCTAACCGGTTAACAAAAGCAGTGTCACCACCCAGCAATTTGATCAATCCTTCCACATCCTGCGGAACCAGCCACGTATATTGCCAGGCATTGCCTTCACAATAATCATCTATCCACGGATGGCTGGTTCTGCCCGGACCAAAAGTCTGGTTCCATTGCCCCTGTTCGTTTTTACCTCTGAAGAATTTGGTAGTACTATCGAAATAATTGCGGTAATAATGCGAGCGTTTGGTAAATAACTCCGCATCTGCTGCCCGGCCCATTTGTTTTGCCATGAGGGCAATGCTGCCATCGCTGATGCAATACTCCATGGCTTTGGCTACCGACTCCTGTACCCTGTCATTGGGAATGTAAGCAAGGGATTTTACATAATTGAGCCCAAACTCATCGCGCAGCGAGGTATTCTTTACTGCTTCAAAAGCCAGGGCGGTATCAAATCCGCGGTACCCTTTCAAATAGGCTTCTGCTACTATCTGTACGCCACTCATGCCGGGCATCAGGTTGGTTTCATTACCAGCCAGGTGCCAGATGGGTAATTTGCCCTGCTGCTGATAGATGGCCAGCATGGTGTTGATCATATCATTCACCCTGTCTGGCTGCATAATGGTATATAAGGGATTCAACGCCCGATAGGTATCCCACAGGGAGAAGATGGTATAATTTTGAAAAGTTGCTTTATGATTTTGTTTATCTGGCCCCCAATATTCGCCATTTGCATCATTGAATAAAGCGGGGTCAATCATGGTATGATACAACGAAGTATAAAAGATCTTTTTGGCAGCAGCATCTTTGGTTTCGATGGTGATCCTGCCCAGCTCCTTGTTCCATTTTGCATCCGCATCCTGTTTCACCTTTGCGAAATTCCAATTGGGTATCTCTGCATCGATATTGGCCAACGCATTGACTGAATTTACCGGTGAGATGCCTACCTTCAGCATCACAGTACCAGGCGCTTTAGTAAAACTGATAACACCTTTCATACTGTCGCTCTCGAACTGTTGTATGGGAGCCGATAAACGGATGGCAAAATACAGCCGCTGGTCTGGCGCCCAGCCCCTTGAAAAGCGATAACCATAGAACGTGGAGTCATTTACTTTTTCGAGATGGGTTGCTGTCACTCTATCTCCAATGCCTTCTTTAAGATTGATCAGGATATGCGCCGCTTCCCCTGCGGGGAATTGATATTGATGAAACCCTACCCGCTCGGTGGCTGTCAATTGCACCTGGATCTTATAATCATCCAGCGTAACCGCATAATAACCGGGTTGTACTTTTTCGTTTTTGTGCGAGAAATGGGACGAAGGGCCGGCTGTTGGCGCCCCCTGTGTTACATCGCCGGTTTTAACCGGTCCGGTAAACGGCATAATAAGCACATCACCCAGATCGGGCATGCCGGTTCCACTCAAATGCGTGTGAGAGAAACCTTTAATAATGCTATCGGTATAATTGTAACCAGAACACCAGTCCCACCCCCTGAAGATATTATCAGGGCCCAGTTGCACCGCGCCAAACGGCACATTAGCCCCCAGGAATACGTGGGCATGACCAGCAGTACCAATGTAGGGATTTACATAATCTGTATAATGCTGGGCGAAGGAAAACGAATGGATTAATAGAATACTGAAAAAAGAAACTAAGTTTCTAATGTGGTGCCTACCTCTCATGCTAGTGAATTTACGATTATTCAGTTGCAATATAGTGACAGGAGTGGCACAAATGTAATGGTGGGGCGAAAAGGGCAGAGGTCAGAGATGAGACCTCTTTGCCTTCTGCCCTTCCTCTCGTTAACTTAACGACCAATCTCTTTAAACAAATTCGGATAATCCGTAATAATGCCATCTACCCCATCGGCGATCAGGCTTTTCATTTTTTCTTTGTCATTCACGGTCCAGGGAACCAGCTTCATGTTTTTGCTGTGGCAGTAATCGGCCATAGTTTTGTTCACCAGGCTCGATTCCGGACTATAAATATGGGGCAGGAAACCGAGGCTTTTCAGATTGCTGTCCAGGTTCTTTCCTACGGTTAAATAGCCAATCACAAGATCTGTATACTGTTTGTGCACATACTGCAGCGGGCGTACATCAAATGATTGTATATAGAACCGGTTGCCGATATTTTTTGCCTTCACCTCTTTCATTACCGCATCCACCAGTTCGGCCGGACCTGAATTATACTGCAGGCTGTCGTATTTGGGCGAGGTTTTCAGCTCGATGTTATAAATAGGTTTGGGCAGGTTGTTGGCAGTAACATAGGCCTCAACGGAATCAATAAGTTCACCTAATAAAGGCAGCTCCACCTTCATTTTTTGTTGCTGTGGAAAGGCAGCATAGGGTTTGGAACCCACATCAAATTTGCGGATGTCTTCATAATTCATTTGGTGCCAGATGTATTTTTTGGCATCGTCCTTTGCTATTTCACTGCCATCGGCATATAAGGAATGCGTTACATTCACAAACGGATCATGCGAGATCAATACCTTACCGTCTTTGGTAAGATACACATCCACTTCAATACAGTTAGCGCCCACTTCCACCCCTTTCTTCATAGCCGGAATAGTATTCTCAGGCATCAGGCCGCGGGTACCGCGATGACCTTCTTTATAAAAAGCCGGATAGTTGGCTGGTATGGACATATGTTTGGAGGCCGTGCAGGCAGCTAAACAACCTGCTACTACAGATAAACCCAAAATGCGATTCATGATATGTTTTTTTGATTACTTCAACGTCATGTATAACAAAGCGGCTATTACGGCACCAATGATGGGACCAATCACTGGGATCCAGGCATACGTCCAGTTCCCTTTGCCTTTTCCTTTAATGGGTAATAAGGTATGTACAATGCGTGGACCGAGGTCACGCGCAGGGTTGATGGCATACCCGGTGGTTCCACCCAGTGATAAACCGATAGCCCAAACCAGGAAGGCCACTGGCAAAGCGCCTAAGGAACCCAGCCCGATGGGTGTTTTGGGTTCTTTGATCTCAGCATCGGTAAAATAGAAAACCACAAAGATCAACACGAAAGTGCCTATGATCTCACTTAATAAATTGAAGGTAGTATTTCGGATAGCCGGCCCTGTGCTGAACACGGCCAGTTGGGTATCGGGATCATTGGTAGCATCGAAATGATCGCGGTAAATTAACCAGGCCAGAAAAGCGCCAAGCATGGCACCCAATAACTGCGCACCAATATATACCGGCACCTTGGCCCATTCAAATTTACCGGCAACGGCCAGGGCAATCGACACAGCGGGGTTCAAATGCGCCCCGCTATAGGGGCCTGCAATTACAACGCCTACAAATACGGCCAGCGCCCAACCGGTGGTGATCACCATCCAGCCACCGCTATTGCCTTTGGTTCCTTTCAAAATTACATTCGCCACAACCCCGGCCCCTAACAAGATCAAAAACATAGTACCGATCACTTCGGCAGAAAATGCTGACATATGGTATTGTTTATCGTTAGATGATTTTCTCCCTGAAGGAGGTTTTGTTTTGCTTCCTGCTTTTCGGCAATGAATTGTGAAAGTTAACAAGTTAACCGGTTAAAGAGTTAACAAGTTGGCGGACTTCTAAATATTAGCAAGCCACTCACTACTCACTACTATTCCTCTGCCCATGCTTTCGCTGCCTTTATCGCTTTCAACCAGCCTTTTGTTAATTGACTGGCATTGGTGCCATCGGGTGAAAAGCTTTTATTGAGTTTCCATTGCTTTTTTATTTCATCGATGTTTTTCCAGAAGCCTACAGCTAAACCGGCCAGGTAAGCCGCGCCGATAGCAGTGGTTTCGGTGATCTCTGGTCTGATCACGGTTGCCTGTAACACATTGGCCTGTATTTGCAGCATCAGGTCATTGGCAGTGGCGCCCCCGTCAACCCGAAGTTCTTTGATAGGGTTGCCGGCATCAGCCTGCATGGCAGTCAATACATCCATGGTTTGCAACGCAATGCTTTCCAAAGAGGCGCGGGCAATATGGGCTGATGTAGTACCACGGGTAATACCCACCATTGTTCCGCGTGCGTGCTGGTCCCAGTAGGGAGCGCCCAAACCGGCAAATGCAGGTACCAGGTATACGCCGCCGTTATCAGCAACGCTGCGGGCCAGCTCTTCTACTTCCGACGAATGTTTTATAATACCCAATCCATCCCGTAACCATTGCACTACGGCACCACCTATGAAGATGCTGCCTTCGAGCGCATATTGCACTTTGCCATCAATTTTCCAGGCAATGGTAGTTACCAGGTTATTCTTAGATAAAATAGGTTTGTCGCCAATATTCATCAGCATAAAGCAACCGGTACCGTAGGTATTTTTTACCATGCCGGGTTCCGTGCACATTTGTCCGAATAAAGCGGCCTGCTGATCACCGGCGATGCCTGCAATGGGGATCTGTGCGGCCAGGATCTGCGCTTCTGTTTGTCCAAACACTTCGCTCGATGAACGAACAGTGGGCAACATAGAAGCCGGCACCTCCAATAATTTCAATAATTCATCATCCCAGGTGCAGGTATGAATATTGAACAACATGGTGCGCGATGCATTGGTAATATCAGTGGCGTGTACTTTACCACCGGTGAGCTTCCACACCAGCCAGGTATCGATGGTACCAAAAGCCAGTTTTCCTTCCTGCGCTTTTTTACGCGCCCCTTCCACATTGTCCAGGATCCAGCGGATCTTGGTAGCAGAAAAATAAGCATCTACGATCAGTCCGGTTTTCTCCTGGATCAGATTGCCAGACTTTACTTTCAACTGATCACAAAATTCCGCGGTGCGTCTATCCTGCCACACAATAGCATGGTGCACGGGTATACCGGTTTCTTTATCCCATACTACGGTTGTTTCGCGCTGATTGGTGATGCCGATGGCGGCGATATCGGTTGCTTTCAATCCGGCCTTGCTTACGGCTTCCACTGCAACGGCCAGTTGGGTGGCCCAGATCTCGCTGGCATCGTGTTCAACCCAACCCGGTTGCGGATACAACTGGGTAAATTCTTTCTGCGCTATCGAGATGATGGAACCGGCCTGATCGAATATAATGGCCCGTGAGCTGGTAGTGCCCTGGTCGAAACTTAGGATGTATTGTGGCATAGTCTCTTTATATGATCGTTAGTGATTTATGTGATGCATTAGTGATCTGGTGCGCTGTTCCATGTTTCAGGTTACAGGTTGCAAGCTGTAAGCCAATACACCTCTGCGCGGCAATCCGCGTCGCGGCATCTTTGCCTTCTGCCCTCTGCCTTCTGCCCCTCTGCCTTCTGCCCTTCACTACAAATATTGTTTCAGGATGCCCGCCCAAACCTGGTAGCCATCCGCATTCAGGTGCAGGCCATCCTGCGTATACCGTTTGTCGAGCTTGTTACTGGCATCGAGGAAATGGGGGTGCAGATCGATCAACGTGATCTTTTCTTCCGCGGCAATCTTCTTCAGTTCCGTGTTCACAAAAGCGATGTGCTCGTCTTTGTTATAATGTTTTTTAAATTGGGTGAACTCATTATTAACGGGCAGCAGCGTATGAAAATAGATCTTTGTTTTAGGCGACTCTGCTTTTATCTGCCTGATGATACGGCGATAGTTGTTTACGATCAGCGTATCGGGTATATTATGCTCAATATCGTTAATTCCGATCAACACAAACACTTTAGCCGGTTTGCCTTCGGTCACTTCGCTCAGTCTTTTCAGTACGCCATAGGTGATGTCGCCGCTGATGCCGCGGTTTTTGCAATTCGGGTTCTGCAGCAGTTCGGCCCAATCGACCCCCTGCGTAATGCTGTTGCCCAGAAAAATGATGTCTTTTGTAGAATTCGGATAACTTTTAAACATCCCGTACCGCAATTTATAAGCGGCAGGCCGCACGGCACTATCAATGGTAACCTGTTGCGCTAATACGTTCACATTCAATGAGATCATTGCTATGCAAGAAACAAATCCAAGCATTCTTTTTTTCATATAGCTACTATTTTTTGTTGGGCTGTAAATATATGTAGAACATATTATTTACAGCAACGGGCCTAACTTTTTTTAAATCGTTCTTCGTTAAAATTCATCGCCGTACAATATTTTGCTGAAGTAAGAAGTACGAGGTATGAATTATGAAGAGTCCGTATTTCCTGTCTTCCCTCCTACTTCCTACTTCCTACTTCCTACTTCCTACTTCCTACCTCCTACTCTCATAAATACTAAGCATTGTACTCAGCTGAATACTTCTTCCCAAACCGGTCTAGCGCTATAACCTTTACCTGTTTGGCCGAGGCTGGGATAACCGCATGGAACAAATGATCGGTTTTCTTTGGTTCTGCAAAGCCACGGGGTTTGGGCAGTTCAGGTCCTTCGTATAAGGCTACTGCCAGGGCATCAAACCCTTTCTCCTGTTTAAAGTCATTGTGTTTGGCGCCATCTACCCAGCATTCCACCGTCCAGGCCGGATCATAATTCCACACATTCACCTGCAGCTTTTTGCTGGCTGCATCCTGGTCCTGCACATAGATACTTACCTGGTGATCGGCTTCTTTACCGGTACTCTGATAATACCAGCTCAGTTCGGTGCCCTTCACTGAATACACTCCATACCCTGACGGAGTACCATCGCCACAGATGGGGCCCGTCCACCAGGCGCCGCATACGGTACCATGGTTGTGTTCGAAAATATCGTTTTTGATCACGTTGCGGTGGTAGTGTGTATGGCCCGACATGATATGCACATTACGCCCCTTGAGCACTGCATACAACGCATCGCTATTTTTTACTTCGTTATGAACCGGAATGTGCACACACACAATCACCAGGCGATCGTTCGGCACAAATGAAAGGTCTTTTTGTAACCAGGTTAACTGTTCTTCTGAAATATAACCATCGTACTCCCGGTCTTTGCCCAGGTAACGCACATCGTCCATTACCACATAGTGCGCTTTACCCCTGTTGAAAGAATACCAGGTGGGCCCATAATGTTGTTGAAATGTATCGTCCGACATATCATCGCCGCCCTTGTTGTAATCCATGTCGTGGTTACCGATGCATTGAAAGAAGGGAATGCCCATTTTTTCTACGGCAGCATTGTAGCTGGGAAACAGATCGTGGTTATCCCATACCAGGTCACCAACGGTTATACCATGTAATAAAGCGCCATTGGCGGCCTGTACGAATTTCTGTACATCGGGCACAGATTCCGCCATCATGCGTTGCACGTCTTTTTCATGCTTCACCTGCGGATCGGCCCAAATGATAAACTGGTGATCAGTATCGTCGGTGGGCAGGGGTTCCAGCTCAAAGTTGATGGCTTTGCGGGGGTTTATATCCTGCACCATTTTGTAATGGCGTGATAATCCTTTTTCGTGATGGAACGCATAACCGGCAGGGGTAGAAACAAAGATGGCTACGGCATTGGGGTGCAGTTCCATTTCATATTTGCCCGATTCATCGGTAGCTACCACGGAATACCCATCGCTTACAATTACATCTTTCAGCCCTTTGCCTTTGGCCAGCACGGCGCCTTTTACTTTTTTATCAGCACCAATAAATGCTTTTGCTGGTGAAAACGGCGTCAATACCCAGCCTGCAGTCAATAAACCAAGGGAAGAGATAAACGATCTTCTTTTCATTTATACAGATTATCTTTTTAACGAGTGAATCGGCAATCATTAACATTATAAACCCACCCCTACCCCTCCCAGGAGGGGAATCTCAACCCTATCAACTTTAAACTTTAAACTAGCAAATAGCGTTCAGCCAGTTTGGTATACGATGCTACCTGCTCCCGAACCCAATTCTCATCCTTACCTAATTCCTTCGACATAATAGTAGCCACGGGCTCCGCCATGCGAATACTTTCGCGGGCATCTAACAATAAGGCACGGGTGCGGCGCGACAATACATCTTCTACCGTTCTTGCCATTTCGTGCTGCACGGCCCAGATCACCTGTGCTTCGTGTATTTGTAAACTTTTACTCAGTAATTCATTGGCATGTCCATTCATCAGTGCTTTCACATTGGGCGTATCGCTGCCATAGAAATATAAAGGATCGTTCAAATTAACATTGTCCTGGGCACCGTGGATGCTCAAATGCCGGGTTCCTGTTTTTTTATGCGGCCATTGTAATTCCTGCTCTACCCGGTCTACCATATCTTCCCCCATTTTACGGAAGGTGGTCCATTTACCACCTAAAATGGTAAACAGGTGCGAAGGCGTTACCATGATCTTATGACTGCGCGAGATCTCCTTTGTTTTTTGTTTACCGCCTTGTGGCGCAGCGAGCGGACGTAAGCCGGCAAAAACGCTTAATACGTCGCTTCGTTTGGGTTTCTCCACCAGGTAATTGGCGGCATTCTCCAGAATAAAGGCAATTTCTTTTTCAAGGGCCTGCGGTTCCAGCGAGGCCTCCTTCACCGGTGTATCTGTAGTGCCCACCACTACCTTTCCATGCCAGGGCACGGCAAACAGTACCCGTCCATCACTGGTAGCCGGGATCATCAACGCATCATCGGCGGGGTAGAATCTTTTATCGAGCACCAGGTGCACACCCTGACTGGCCGTAATACTTTTTGACCCCGTAGGGTTATCTAACTGTAAGATCTCATCTACAAACACCCCGGTGGCATTTACCACGGCTTTGGCTTTGCAGGTATATGTTTGACTGGTTTCCGTATCTGTAACGGTAACTCCTGAAATGTGCTGGCCATTGTCTTTTATAAGCCCGGTCACTTTCATGTAGTTCAGGGCTACGCCGTCTTTTTCAATGATCGTTTGTACCAGGTTGATAGCAAGGCGCGAATCATCGAACTGACCGTCGTGGTACAGTACACCGCCCACCAAACCTTTGGTTTTTATATTGGGCAGCCTGGATAATGCTTTATTACGCGGAATAAAAACCGAAGCACCGAGGCTCAGGCGGCCCGCGATCCAATCGTATAATTTCAGTCCGATGGTGTATTTCAACCGGTCCCACCAGGTATAGACCGGTATAATGAAAGTCTGGTTCTTTACCAGGTGCGGAGCATTGCGCCATAAAAGGCCCCGCTCGATGCTGGCTTCTCTAACCAATTGAATATCACCTTGTGCCAGGTAACGCACGCCCCCATGCACTAATTTGGTGCTGCGGCTGGAAGTGCCTTTGGCAAAATCTGCCTGTTCTACCAGTAAAGCACTATATCCCCGGCTAACTGCTTCTAAAGCAATGCCTAAGCCGGTTGCTCCCCCTCCTATGATGATCAGGTCCCATTCTTTTTGGGCATTCAGCCTGTTTATAAGCGCCTGGCGGTTTTGTACGGTTTCAGCTTCCATTATATATCCAAAACTTTCGTTTTATTTCAATTTTATTACACAACAATATTAGTGAAACAATTTGAAACCATAAATTAAAACATATCGAAACTCTAAACAACCGATTGCCTGCCCCCCAGGACTGACGTTCCATCCACTGATCCCATGAAAATCAAGGGGTCACCCTATAAAGACGCTTTGTAAACCAGTCTGGTACTAGAGCTGCGGGAATTTTAAAGGCTGGTTGCCCCTGTAAACACCAGTTTAACAGGCAGCAAACACCCTGTTTTTGCCCTGTTAGAACCTATTCAACTTCAAGCAACTATAAAAGATATCCCGTAGATATTCCATAGATGTTCCAGAGATGTCCCAATAATATCCCGCCTCTTAATAGAGGCGGGATATCTGCATGATAACTGAGTAAAAAAAGCAGGTAACTACTAGATAGGAACTATATCTCCCCTGAATCGGGCATATTTTATCCGGCAGTGTCACCCGGGTTTAACTGCAGGTAGGGTTATCAAACAATTGGTTTGCAATCATCTGACAATTTTATTTTAATTTGGTGTAACCATTATGATCTCACAAACTGAACGCCATCAATTCATACTGAACAAACTAAGCAAGGAAAGCTTCGTTAACGTGCTTGAACTATGTAAGGAACTCGATGTTTCTTCAGTGACCATACGAAAGGACCTGAAACTGCTGGAGGATAAAAGCCTGTTGTTTCGCACGCATGGGGGTGCCACCATCAATAATCCTTACACCATCGATCGCCCTGTTAATGAAAAGGAGAAACTGCAGTCGAACGAAAAAATGCGGATCGGAGCTACCGCTGCGCAATTGATTACCGACAACGATTCCATCATTATTGCGTCCGGTACTACCGTATTAGCACTGGCGAAGAATATGCCACAAAAAATGAATGTGACCGTTATTACCGCCTCATTACCGGTGGCAACAGAACTGAACAAACACGCAGATATCGAGATCATGCAGCTGGGCGGTATCATTCGTAAAAGCTCTTCTTCCGTAACCGGTCCTTATGCCCAAAAAATTCTCACTGATTTCTTTTGCAGTAAATTATTCCTGGGGGTAGATGGCATCGATCTTGAATTTGGGCTCACTACTACCAGTGTAATGGAAGCGCACCTGAACCGCCAAATGATCGATGTATCGCAAAAGGTGATAGTTCTATCCGATTCAACAAAATTTGGTAAACGGGGCTTTGGGCGTATCTGCGGCCTTGAAGAAGTAGACCGCGTCATTACCGACAAGGGAATATCGGAGCACTTTGTGAATCAGCTGGAGAGCCGCGGTATAGAGGTAACTATAGTTTAAATTTCAATAACCCAATAACATATTCTCTTTTAAAAGCTTCAACGCTGCCACCATATGATTTTCTACTGTATTCTTCGATAAGCACAATCTATCTGCAATTTCTTTATACGAACTGCCTTCTTCGCGGCTCATTGTGAAGATGCGTTTCTTTTGCGGTGGTAACCGGTTCAGCGAACTTCTGTATAAACTTTCGAGTTCCTTATGCAGTATACGGCTGTCGGTAATAAACGAGCTGGATGGCTCTACAGCCGTTAACTCCAACGATACGGTGGCCACTTTTTGTTTACGCAAATGATCTATAAGCCGGTTGCGCACCGATTTATATAAATAGGCAGACAACGACAGGCTGCCATTCAACTGATCGCGCTTTTGCCAAATGGCCAGCATAACGTCCATCACTATCTCTTCAGACACGTTTTTATCGGAAACCAGTTTCAGGGTATAACTATACAATTTATAAAAATAACGATCGAATAAAACACGGTAGGCTTTATCATTGCCGCTGCGCCATAAGGCTATTAAATGGCTGTCTGTTGTATTCATATCCATAGCAACCCGTTGTGTGATTAAAATTATTGCTATTATTGTGTTGGGCAGTTGCCCTATTTGATATTTGCGTTGTACTTTTTGATATTAATGATGGTAAACTTTTACAAATACCTGCCGGTTAGTTCCACTGATGAAAGCTGGGGCCTGAATGTACTGAACACCGGGTGCACGCACATTGTTGCCGGTTCCGCATACCCTTACGATACCCATCCGGCACATCATAATTTCAATTGGGACAAAGGAAGGATACTACACGAGTTCCAGGTTATTTACATCACCAAGGGCGGTGGCATTTTTGAATCGAAAAGCGGCGGCAAACAAATCATTACTTCCGGTTCCGTCATACTTTTGTTTCCGGAAGAAAGGCACCGGTATAAACCTGATAAAAAAACAGGCTGGGATGAATATTGGGTAGGCTTTACCGGACCTATTGCAAAAAACCTGTTGAGTAAAAAATTCTTTACACCCGCCACGCCGGTTATCCCTGTTGGTTACCAGGAAACCCTGTTGCATCTTTTTCAGGAGATCATCGATAAAACAAAAGAAGAGAAAGCAGGTTACCAGCCATTGATTGCCGGTACGGTATTACATTTATTAGGCACCATTTATTCGCTTTCGCAACAGGAAAAGTTCAGTGGACAGGATGTGGAAGCCATTGTTGATAAAGCGCGTTTATTGTTTCGTTCTAATATCGAGCAGAATATTTCACCGGTTGATGTAGCACATGAACTGCAGATCAGTTATTCGCGGTTCAGAAAAATATTTAAAGAATATACCGGCCTGGCGCCCGGACAATTTCAGATACAACTGAAAATACATAAAGCAAAAGAACTGCTGACAAATACAAACAAGTCAGTAAAAGAAATTGCATTTGAGCTCAACTTTGAATCAAACTTTTACTTCTCTAAATTGTTCAAGGAAAAAACTGGTGTAACACCGATCCAGTTTAGAAACAAGAAATAAGAACCCGTCCCCTGGCACCCTTATTGCGTAATTCCTATAATCCTACCCATTTTTTACAGTTCCGGCCTCAACATTCCCTTATACCCAGCCAGCAACTTTGAACCTTAATATTATTTGATTCACTAAAATATGGCTATGTTGAGAATTGCACAAATAGCTCCGCTTATTGAATCGGTACCGCCCAAATATTATGGCGGCACGGAGCGGGTAGTAGCTTATCTTACCGATGCATTGGTGAAATTGGGACATGATGTAACATTGTTTGCTTCGGGTGATTCCATTACCAGGGCCCGACTGGTATCTGTAACCCCTACCGCATTACGTTTGAGTAATTGTGTTGATCAAATGGCCGGCAACATTTTGCAATTGCAGGAAGTTATGGACCGCTCGCACGAATTTGATCTGTTGCATTTTCATACTGATTATTTACACTTTCCGGTAACGCGACGCAGTCATAAAAAAACACTGACTACGCTGCATGGCCGGTTAGATATCCCGGAATTAAAACCATTGTACGAAAAATTCAATGACATGCCGGTGGTGTCTATCTCCAATTCGCAACGGCGTCCTTTACCAATGGCCAACTGGATAGCCACCGTATTTCATGGAGTACCAGCGGATTTATATGAATATGGCAAAGGTGAAGGTGATTATGCGGTATTTCTGGGCAGATTTTCCCCCGAAAAAAGGGCTGATCGTGCCATTGAAATCGCACGCCGGGCAAATATGAAAATAAAGATCGCCGCTAAAGTTGACAAGGCAGATGAAAAATATTTCGACAAAGAGATCCGTCACCTGCTCGATCAACCTCATGTGGAATACCTGCATGAAATTGGCGAAAAAGAAAAAGGCCCGTTGCTGGCCAATGCCAAAGCATTGCTGTTTCCCATAGACTGGCCCGAACCTTTTGGCATGGTACTGATAGAGGCCATGGCCTGCGGTACGCCCATCATTGCTTTTAATCATGGTTCCGTACCTGAGATCATTGAACATGGCAAAACAGGTTTTATCGTAAACACTATGGATAAAGCAGTAGAAGCTTTAAAAAATATTCATTTAATAAACAGGGACACCTGTCGCGAAACTTTTGAAAGAAGGTTCAGCGACATCGTAATGGCCCAGAATTATGTACGCCTGTATGAAAAGGCGCTGCATAAACAATCCGAAAGATCTTTTTACTTAACACCAGCGTATAGAAAATAAGTTATAACCCAGTTATAAATAATGGTTTATGAAAAAGCACGACACCCTGGTAAAACTACATGACGACAAGTACTACATTCTCGCTTCTTCTTCGTATGCTGATGATCGTGTGCTGACTTTAAACTATGGCGATACGTTTGGAATTTTTGACCGGTGGGGCGATATAAAACAATTTGGGACCTGTGTGCAGGGGATTTATCACCAGGGCACGCGGTTCATCAGCGATATGGAACTGGAAATAAATCATTACCGGCCCATGCTGCTAAGCTCCAACATAAAGAACGAGAACGAAATGCTGTCGGTTGACCTCACTAATCCCGATATTAATGAGGAACACAACGTAGTTATTCCAAAAGGCACGCTACATATTTCACGTAGTAAATTCCTGCAGGATGGGGCCTGCCATGAATTGATCATGCTGTATAACTATGGTTCCGATTCGTATGAACTTACTCTGGAAATCACCTTTGACTGCGACTTCAGAGACATCTTCGAAGTGCGGGGCATGGACAGGAAGCAACGCGGCGTTTTACAATCGCCTTTTGCATCGGCCAACGACCATGTGGTGGTTTCCTATACCGGTCTTGACAAAATTGAGCGGCAAACCAACCTGCATTTTGATCCGGAACCAACTTCCATAAAAGACAATAAGGTCACGTACAGGATCAAACTGCTACCACAGGGTGGCACCTTCAGCATCAACTGTACTTCTGTATTTTCCGTGTATGCCAATCCGGTTCAGTTTGAACCTTATTTCATTGCCTATGATAAGATCAAATCGGGTATGGAAAAGAGTAAGGAGCTGGTTGCCGATATCTATACCGACAATGAGCAATTCAACAACTGGATCAACCGGTCGAAAAACGATCTTATATCCTTACTGGTGCAAACGCCTTTTGGCAGTTACCCTTATGCCGGTGTGCCCTGGTACAATACGGTATTTGGCCGGGATGGTACCTTCACCGCCCTGGAAACGCTGTGGGTAGCACCCAACATTGCAAAAGGCGTTCTGCTATACCAGGCAGCCCGCCAGGCTACCAAAGTACTTCCTTTACAGGATGCAGAGCCGGGAAAGATCTTACACGAAATCAGATCGGGGGAAATGGCCGAGACCGGTGAAATTCCATTTAAACTCTACTATGGCAGTATAGATACCACTCCCTTATTCATTGTACTGGCGGGTCAATATTTAAAAAGGACCGGCGATTTGGAAACCATCAACAAGATCTGGGAAAATATTTTACAGGCGCTTACCTGGATAAAAGTATATGGCGATATGGATGGGGATGGTTTTGTTGAATACCAGCGCAAGGCAGAGAGCGGTTTGGCCAACCAGGGCTGGAAGGACTCGCATGATTCCATCTCTCACGCAAATGGCGATCTGGCCAGCTTTCCTATCGCGTTATGTGAGGTACAGGGTTATGTGTACGATGCAAAAATACAGGCGGCCTATATGGCAAAATGGTTAGGTAATACCGAAATGGCTGAACAATTGACTAAAGAGGCCGAGAACCTGAAACAACGCTTTAACGAAGTGTTTTGGGATGAACAATTAGGCACTTATATTCTGGCGCTCGATGGGGATAAAAAACCCTGCCGGGTAGTATCATCGAATGTAGGACATCTTTTATTCTCCGGTATTGCCACACCTGAGCGGGCTGTACGCGCAGCTAAATTGTTGATGAGCGATGATATGTTCAACGGCTGGGGGCTTCGCACGTTGTCGTCAAAAGCTGCCAGGTACAACCCGATGTCATATCATAACGGATCGGTATGGCCGCACGACACAGCCATAGCAGCCTACGGAATGGCCCGCTACGGCATCATGGAACCCGCTCTGCGGTTGATGCAGGGTTTATTCGATGCCTCCCTGTTCATAGAATTACAACGGCTGCCTGAACTATTCTGCGGCTTTCCCTTCAGGCGGGGCGAAGCACCCACCGCTTACCCGGTGGCCTGTTCACCACAAGCCTGGTCGGTGGCCGCGGTATTCCTGTTGATTCAGGCCTGTTTAAGCATCTCTTATGATGGCTATGAAAAAAAGCTGTGCTTTTACAAACCGGTACTACCCGATTATATAAAAGAGATCCGGATCTCGAACCTGCGATTCGGCAATAAACAATTTGAGCTGGACCTCATTAAGTACGAGCACGACCTCGGTATTCATGTAATTAAGAAACCGGAGGATTGGGAGATCGTTACGATTAAATGATTATTATGATGGCTGGTTATTAAAATGAATCTTTAATATTTTTAAATAACGGAAGCAGGAAGTAAGAAGTACGAAGTTCGCGAGTATTCTTACCTCCTACTTCCTACCTCTTACCTCAACAAACCTGAACAACGTTCATACCCAACAATAGTCCCAGCTTCTTTATCTTCGAAACTATATGCCCCACTCCTACTGCGCAGTGATGGGCGGGGCCGTGGCTGTTCCAGTCGTTTACAAAACGGCGGGCGCCAATGGAGAATTTATAACGGCTATTGGTATTTCCTATTTCCAGGATGGGGCCGGGAACGGATGTGGCTTCTGCAGTCAACAATTGCAGTTGTCCATTGCCCTCTTGTACAACCGAAAGCAGGGTAACCGGTCCGTTCTTTACCGACATTTCTACCGATAAACCACGCCCTACTTTTCCATGATACACATGCAGGGGCCGCACCTTTGTTTTCCCTTCTGCGATAGCAATATGGCCCGGACCATCGTGCCCCATCAACACGATATCTTCTTTAAAATCCATGGCGTAGTATTCGGTAAATGAACCACCTGCGCCAAAGCTGTCCATGATCTTCATGGCCTGCGCATTCTTGATCTCGTATTCGCCGGCCACGGGAATACCACGGGCGGTCAATAAAGAGTTACCAAGAATGATGGAACTGATGGTATCTTCATTTTCTTCATTGCCGGTCCCTTTGTAATAATAAGCCATGGACCCTAACTGGTATTGCTCCGTTAGCCTGTCCAGCGCAACGGAAGTACGTGCAGCCCGTTTTAATTCTTCTACAGCACAATCGCTTTGTACGTCAAAGGTGGAATAAAACAACTGTACGCGTTCGTCTATTTCCTTTTCTGTTACCGAACGGCGGATGGCAGCCAGTTCATCTACTTCTATCAGTTCTATATGTCCGCCAAAGAAGCGGTATTGTTGGGTAAGGTCGGAATATATATCCAGCATACCGCTGTAATAATGGCCCATACAACCCAGGCGATTAAACGACATCGTGTGCGCTACTTTAGCGGCTTCCACCCATTCGAGTATTTCTTTCCAACATTCCTCATCGTTGTGCAGCATGCCGGTCACCTGGTAAAACTGTATGCCGGTACGCAGGAACACATTGGCTATTTCGGGTACCGGACAAGCGGAGCAATACGCCAGCCACTCCCCCGTCATGCGGGTGCGGTCGTTCATTTTATTGAAAGCGGCATAATCGATGGCGGCTTCGGGTGAAAGGTTCAACACAATCACCGGTACTTTGGCCTGCTGCACCACCGGCAATACCGTCGATGACAAGGCATATGTTGTTACGTACAGCAATATGAGGTTTACGCCTTCTGTCCGGAAGCGGTAACCTGCTTCAAAGGCTTTATCGGCCGTATCGACCAAACCGGCATTAACGATCCCGGGGTGGTCGGTAGCAATGCGGTCATGGACTTCCTGCAGGTAGCCTTCCAGCCGTGCTTTCAATCCATCAAATTGTGGCCAGTAGGTATCCAGTCCAATCCCGAACAAACCAATTTTAAAGGCAGGGGTATTCTTCATACTCACCAATACGCAAAATGGGGTATGAACCACTAGTGGAATAAAAAAGGGCAGAGAGCAGAGAGCTGCGACACGGAAGGCTGGGATAAAATTAAACAGAAGCTTTAAGGTGGGTTGCCCTTAAAGGGCGGCTCACTTTGGCATAAAAAAAGGTGAGCCACTCAGAAAGAGTGACCCACCTTAAAATTATTTCATTTACTACAACGAAACTTTATACCTGGTCACAGTATGGTATTTTTGACCAGGTTGCAGAATGGTAGTAGGGAACTTTGGTTTGTTGGGTGAATCTGGGAAATGCTGCGTTTCCAGGCAAAGTGCTGTACGCAGTTTCACGGGATGGCCGCCGCTGGAGAAGGTACCATCGAGGAAATTACCGCTGTAGAACTGGATGCCAGGCTCAGTAGTATATACTTCCAGTTTGCGACCGCTGGCAGTGTCAGACAAAGTAGCTGCCAGTTGCAGGGTGCTGTCGGTACGGTTCAACACAAAGTTGTGGTCATAACCGCCGGGTACAGCGTCGATGCGGGCGCCAATGGTTTCAGCTTTGGTAAAATCAAATGGTGTTCCTTTTACGTCTTTGATCTCACCAGTGGGGATCAAAGTAGTATCAACCGGTGTATAATGATCACCATTGATCTGCAGGCTGTGGTTTAAAATGGTGTTTTCGGTGCTGCCAGTGAGGTTAAAGTAACTGTGGTTGGTTAAGTTAACCGGTGTTGCTTTATCCGTTTCAGCAGTGTAGTCGATGTTCAGCGCATCGTCTTCACTTAAAGTATATACAACTGTTACTTTCAGGTTGCCGGGGAAACCTTCTTCACCGTCTTTGCTTAAGTAAGTTAAGGTAAGCGCCGGTATGCTATCGGTAGATGGAGTTGCGTCCCATACTACTTTATCAAAACCTTTGTTACCACCATGCAGGCTGTTTTTTCCGTTATTGGCAGCCAGGGTATACGTTTTACCATCGAGTTTGAATTTGGCATCTCCGATGCGGTTGCCATAACGGCCAATGATAGCGCCGAAATAAGGCGGCTTTTTCAGGTATTCAGCCAGGTTTTCCATACCCACTACTATACTTGATTTGTTTCCGTTTTTATCTGGAGTAACCCATGATGTTACAACGCCACCATAATTGGTAATGGTTACTGTAATCCCGTTTTTATTCGTAAGGGTAAACAACTGTACTTTCTTTCCGTCTGTTTCACCCCAGTCTTTTGAGGTAACGCCTGCTTTGATCATTTCTTGAGAATTTTCTGTTGAAGGTTGTTTGTTTTCGCCGCCGCAGGATGCTGCACCGGTAAGCAGCGCAAGCAATGCTACATGGCAAATCAATTTGTTCATATGGTTTCCCTTATTGAGTTTATAAAATAGGTTACTTTGAAAATTTGTCAAATATACGGGCTAAAGCCTATTTCAACTCCAATACAACCACTGAGAAAGGCGGCATTTTAACACTCAACGTTTTGCCTTTTAATGCAGCGCCCTGGAAGGGAGCTGGTTTTATTTTAGCAGGCTGTTCAAAGGTATTATGGTCCTGCAATTTGGCCGAAGTAAGTATACGGCCGCCAACGGTTTTATAGTTGCCGCCTTCCAGCGTAATGCTAATGTCCTGGGCAGCTTTTGCATCGATATTCACCAGGGAAATATGCATAGCGCCGGTTGAGTCTTTGGATGCTGAAGCAGAGATAGCCGGTAACTTTTCATTTCCCACCACGTAATTATTGCACTTAATAGTCAAAGGTACCAGTTTAGCATCCTGGTGCACATTATACATTTCCATCACGTGATAGGTTGGCGTCAGGATCATCTTTTCTTCATTGGTCAGCAGAACGGCCTGCAGTACGTTGATGGTTTGCGCCAGGTTGGCCATGCGTACCCGGTCGCTGTGGTTATGGAAAATATTCAGGGTAGCGCCGGCAATCATGGCATCGCGCATGGTGTTTTGCTGATACAGAAAACCCGGATTGGTACCTGGTTCCACATCGTACCAGCCGCCCCATTCATCCACTACCAGGGCTACCCGTTTTTCAGGATCGTATTTATCCATAATGGCGGAGTGCTTTGTTACCAGCGAATCCATAAACAGGGCCGATTGCATGGTCTCGAAATATTGTTGTTCGCTGAAATCAACAGCTGGTCCTTTTTTACGCCATTCTATTACTGAATAGTGATGCAGGGCAAGTCCACCCAGCATATTGAGCGGGATCTTTTTCATGAGCACTTCCGTCCAGTTATAATCTTTTGAATTGGCGCCCGAAGCTATCCGGAATATTTTGGTCTCGTTCGACCAGCCGGTCATAAAAGTGGCATACTGACGATATACGTCGGCGTAATGTTCTGGCGTCATATTTCCGCCACATCCCCAGGCTTCATTGCCCACACCCCAGTACGTTACATGCCAGGGCTTTTCCCGGCCATTCTGCTGACGCAGGTCACTCATGGGGCTTTTTCCGTTGAAGTTTACATACTGTACCCAATCGGTAAGGTCCTGCACGGTGCCACTGCCTACATTACCTGCGAGGTAGGGTTCTGTGCCGATCAGTTCGCACATATTTAAAAAATCGTGGGTACCGAAGCTGTTGTCTTCCGTAACACCACCCCACCAGGCATTGACCATACCGGGCCGCTTGTTTTTGGGGCCTATCCCATCTTTCCAATGATAGGTATCGGCAAAGCAGCCACCCGGCCAGCGCAGGTTGGCAATCTTCAATTTTTTCAATGCGTCTATAACATCATTGCGTACCCCATTGGTGTTGGGAATTTTGGTATTTCCTTCTCCCACATAAAAACCACCATAAATACAATGGCCCAGGTGCTCGGCAAAATGGCCATAGATCTGTTTGCTAATAGTAGTTTTAGCAGCATCTACATTAAAAACCAGGTTGTTTTGAGCATGTGTGTTAAAAGCGATCAGTGTTGTACAGGCAATAAGCAAACGTTTCATGTAAGCGCTTTAAGATGAATAATTAATGAATGTAAAGTATTGGTAGCGTATAGAAAGGATGACAGCAGTCAGCATAGCAATCGTTTTTTTTAGCACTGTGAAACTAAGACAAAACAGCATATCTGTCAATTGAACACTTATATTTTTTTGGGCAGAAGGCAGAGGGCAGAAGGCAGAAATTTGTTCGCGGCAGCTTTTGAGTGGTGTAAACGTTTTCAGTCCGAGTTCGTTAGTTATTTAGTTATTAAGTTCGTAGGTTATTGGGGTCTGGGTTATTGGTTATTGAGTTCTGGGTTATTTAGTTGTTAGGTTCATTGTTCTGAATACTTTGACGCGGTTACCGCGATGGCGGATGCCGTGTGGCAGTGCTTATGGCTGTTTCCTCTCTGCCTTCTGCCCTTTGCCTTCTGCCCATTGCCTTTCCCCTACTGCCCACTGCCCACTGCCCATTGCCTTTCCCCTACTGCCCTTTTTCTTAACTTTGCTACATGCAACCATCAGTGGCCCATATTAAAATAAAAAAGATCAATGCCGGTGAACAAACAGAGGTGGAGGATGAACTGGCCGTGGAAGAACCACTTGAAATACAGTTGGGCTGGCACCAATCTACCGGGTATGCACAAAAAAATATTTCCGTTACTATGCGTACCCCGGGTAATGATGCCGAACTGGCGGCCGGTTTCCTGTTTACGGAAGGTATTGTTCAACACATCGATCAAATACAACATATTCTGCCGCAGCAAAACAGCGTACTGGTTACCCTGAAACCCGGCGAAGTACCACAATTACAACAGGCCGAACGGAATTTCTTTACTACCTCCAGTTGTGGGGTTTGTGGTAAAACGGGCATCGATGCTATTAAGACGGCACCCGTATTTACCCAACCGCGGCCTGAACTGGTAGTACCTGCCTCTTTGTTTTATGGCCTGCAACATACCCTGCAACAAAAACAGGTGGTATTTGAAACCACAGGCGGATTACATGCTGCCGGTCTGTTCAATGTAAACGGCGATTGTGTATTGCTGCGTGAAGATGTTGGCCGTCATAATGCCGTTGATAAAGTAATCGGCGCGGCCATGCAACCTGGACTACTGCCTTTACACCAATATATTTTATTACTAAGCGGTCGTGCAGGTTTTGAGCTGATACAAAAAGCAGTGATGGCCGGCATACCTGTTATAGCTGCTGTTGGTGCGCCTTCCAGTATGGCCGTTCAAATGGCCATCGAGCACGATGTCACTTTGATTGGTTTTCTTCGTACTGATAGGTTTAATGTATATAGTGGTGGGGAGCGAATAAACTTAGATCCTCAAAAAATCGTTATTAAAGCAGAACCACGTTAGAATAACATGAGCGACAATAAAAACACGCCTGGTGCCGAAAATCCAGAACATTTCACCGGATTACACCTGGGGCATATCAAGAAATCTGCTGCCGGTATACCGGCGATTGTGGAAGCGCTAAAACAGGTAGTGGGTGAAGCTGGTGTTGCCCGTGGTTTAAAGGCGTTGAACCATATGAACCAGAAAGGCGGGTTCGATTGTCCCAGTTGTGCATGGCCCGATCCCGATGATGACCGTTCTACCCTGGGCGAATATTGCGAAAATGGCGCCAAAGCTGTTGCGGACGAAGCTACACTCAAAAAATTAACGCCCGAATTCTTTGCCCAAAACAGTGTACAGGAACTGGCGGCTTTAACGGATTATGAAATAGGCCGGAAAGGCCGTATTGCCCAACCCATGTTCCTGCCGCATGGCGGCACACACTATCAACCCATCACCTGGGACGATGCCTTTCATAAAATAGGCACCGCTCTAAATAAGTTATCCAGTCCTGATGAGGCCATCTTTTACACCTCGGGACGTACCAGCAACGAAGCCGCTTTTCTATACCAGCTTTTTGTACGGGCTTATGGCACCAACAACCTGCCCGATTGCAGTAACATGTGTCATGAAAGCAGTGGTGTAGCCCTGGGTGAATCACTGGGTATAGGCAAGGGTTCGGTAAAACTCGAAGACCTGTATGAAGCGGAAGTGATCATTATACTCGGACAAAACCCGGGCACCAACCATCCCCGCATGCTCACCGCTTTACAAAAAGCCAAGGCAAACGGGGCGCGCATTATTGCGGTTAATCCATTGCCCGAAACCGGACTGATGGGTTTCAACAACCCACAATCCGTAAAAGGATTACTGGGTATGGATACGCACCTCACCGATATTTTTCTACCGGTGATCATCAACGGTGATATGGCCCTGCTGAAAGCCATTGAATACCTGTTATGGCAATATGAGCAACGCGAACCTGGTAAAGTGTTCGATCGTTCTTTCATCGAGCATAATACCGCAGGCTTTACCGATTTCGTCAATGACCTGCAACAACAAAACCCCGAACAACTGGCACAGGCCTGCGGTATCTCCCTGACCCAGATCCAGGAAGTGGCTGACCTGCTTAAATATAAAACAAAGATCATCGCCTGCTGGGCCATGGGGCTTACACAACATGTAAATGCGGTTGATACCATCAAGGAAATAGTAAACCTGTTGCTGCTCAAAGGCAGCATAGGCAAACCCGGCGCCGGTACCTGTCCGGTACGGGGGCACAGCAATGTTCAGGGCGACCGCACCATGGGTATTTATGAAAAACCTTCGCAACAATTCCTGGATAACATTGCTGCCAACTTCCATTTCACACCTCCCAACAAACACGGGTACGATGTGGTGGAAGCCATCAAAGCCATGCATGGCGGCAAAGCATCCGTATTTATTGCCATGGGTGGTAATTTTCTATCCGCCACCCCTGATACCTTGTATACCGCTACCGCCCTGCGCAAATGTTCACTGACTGTACAAGTATCTACCAAGCTTAACCGAAGCCACCTCGTGCATGGTCATGAAGCACTGATACTGCCCTGCCTGGGCCGCAGCGATAAAGACCTGCTGAATGGGGAGGAACAAATTGTTTCGTGTGAGAATTCCATGGGAGTTATTCAATTATCGAAAGGCGTATTGACGCCGGTAAGCGATCAGTTGTTGAGTGAGCCGGTTATCGTTTGCCGGCTGGCCAAAGCCACGCTGGGGAACCACAGTCCGGTAAACTGGGATACATACTTACAACATTACGATCATATAAGAACAGATATCGAGCGCACCATCCCCGGGTTCGGTGATTATAACAAACGGTTGCGTGATCCGGGTGGATTTTACTTACCTAATTGCAACCGGGATGGCGCCTTTAATACGATATCGAAGAAAGCGCATTTTAATATCGCGCCTCTTCATACCATTCACCTGCACGAAGGTGAGTTGCTGATGATGACCATCCGCAGCCACGATCAGTTCAATACTACCATCTATGGGCTGAACGACCGGTACCGGGGTATTTATAACGAACGGCGGGTAATATTGATGAACCAGGGAGATATGAACAAGCGTACTTTAAAACAAGGGGATGTAGTTGATATTTTCAATCATCATGGGGGCGTAGAACGGGTAGCGCGCCAATTCATTGTAGTGCCCTATCCTATTCCGCCTTCCTGTACGGCTACCTATTTTCCAGAAACCAATGTGCTGGTACCGGTAAATAGTGTGGCGAAGAAGAGTAATACGCCGGTTTCCAAGGCGGTGGTGGTTACAGTGAGGAAAGTTAATTAAACAGGCTCTGTGACTCACGACCTTGCAAGGAAGTTTCCCACTCTACCAGCATATCCAGGGTGGCTTCCATATTAATGATCATCTTTTCGGTGCAGGTGATGAGGGTATCGAGGTAATAAGCGATGTGCGACATCACCTGAATACGGCTTTTACTTTTATCCTGTTCAGATTCCTTTTGCAACAACAGGTGAAAGTACTGATAGAATTCACCCACCTGGTTCAGGTAATCTTCAATAATACGGTGCATGGTAGCTACTTCTTCACTGTCTACCGACTGGTTAACGGCAAAGCTGTCGTTAAAATAACAGGCGTTCAAATTGCCAAGCAATAATTCCTGGCCATTGGTATCGTACTCATTTACCAGGTCCTGGAACGATTTCAGCAACTCCAGCAGGTGTTTGTAGTATTGCGCCGTAAAAGGTTCTGCACTGGCGTGGTGGCGACATTCCTGGTGAGTCTCTTTAATAAAAGCCAACAGGCGTTGTGCGTCCCGGCTGTCTTTTTGGGTAAGTTTCGTTAACAGGCGATGGATGATGGCATTGTCGAACAACTGTTCGTTCAGTGCACTGCCCAGTACATTCATTTCGGCATCACTCATGCGGTTGTAAGTACTGATAACGACTTGCTCGTATGTTTTTTCTTCAGCGCAAAAGGTAACAGGTTGCTCTTGCCTGAATTGCCTGGAGAAGCTGGTGTTGAAAGGAAAGCTGGACATAACAGTGATTTTTTAGTGAGCGAATGAAACCACATCACAATAATACAACGGCTACACAGCGGTTTGCAAGTATATAAACCTGTAATACATTTCGTTACTGGTTAATATACCAGCCTCTAATCATTATTATGTATGACGTAGGGGCTTTGTGGAAGTTTAATGGTGGGTATTTGTACACTTATAACGACAGAGTTTAAAAAGATATTGAGTAACCTTTCAAAATTGTTATAGCTAATTGATTTGCAACAAAAGGAATACCCAATCACCTTTAACGGTAATCACCTCAATGTAGTGATCATCGTCATTGTTAAAGTTTACAGGCCATAATATATTTGAAAAAAGGATAAAGAGACCAACCCGGTGACGTTTGAACAACTATATCAAAAGTATAGCCATGAAAATATCTCCTTTCAAAATTTCAACCAGATCGACCTTTCGCGATATAACCGCTTTACAGGTTTCAAGCCCGGAGTTTGAGCCCCATGGGTTTATTCCACCCCGGTTTACCTGCGACGGCGCCAATGTGAATCCTCCATTAGATATTGTTGATATTCCAGCAGTTACAAAATGCCTGGCGGTGATCATGGAAGACCCTGATGCGCCCATAAGGCCCTGGGTTCACTGGCTGGCCTGGAATATGCCGGTTACGCACCATATAAAGGAGGACAGTCCATTTAAAGAGCAGGGAATCAATGATTTCAGGGAGAACCGATACGGCGGTCCGTGTCCACCCTATGGGGTGCATCGCTACTTTTTTAAAGTATATGCCCTCGATACACAATTAACCCTTTCGCCCAGAACTGACAGGAAGGAACTGGAACGGGCTATGAGTGGACATGTGTTGGGATATGGGGAGTTAATTGGGAGGTATATGAGGAGGTAGTTTGCTAGTTTTAAGTTCAAAGTTTTAAGTTCAAAGTTTAAAGTTTTAAGTTTAAAGTTCCTGGTTATTAGTTCTCCTGTATTGGCTTACAGCTTGTGGCTTGAAGCTGTATTGCGGCTTATAGCTTGTAATTCCCCTTCCATCACCCTTGAAACCAAATGCATTCTAACATAACTTTTACCGACACCAGTAAACGCACAAAACTCCTCTACGGTAATTGATTCGCTTTTTGCTTTCCCCAAAAAGCTGCGTAAGTTCGTCATTACCTGCCGGGCTTCGGCATAACTGATCGTCATGATACGGGTGACATCAATGGCATGAATGAACCATTGTTTAAAAAATGGCTTTGTTGCATTGGGAATAGTACAAAAACAGGGAAGTTCTTTTGAGCGTAGACGCGTTTTTAAAACAGCAACGGGTGCCGTTACGGATAATTTCAAAACAAAGGGCATGCGGCGGTGTACGTTTATATAGTTTCGCCAATAACGGCTTTGCGCTTACAAATCAGAATGCCAGCCAGAACCTTTATTACAACCTTTACCGATACCTGAATGGTAAAGGCTAACACTAATTTACAACTTTTAGGTATATGCGGTGCAAAACCTATAGAACAATTGATAATAATCAATTCAGGCTAATGCTATTCTTGCCTCCCCCGGCCCCTCCGGTGGAGGGGAGAGTTGTTAATAATGATTTATCGCCTTAAGTTCTGGCATAATAATTATGTGATTTAACAGATACATACTTGGCGAAAAATGGAACCTACAAAACACGTTTTCAACGAAAAATTGCATTGGTATAAAGACGCCATTATTTACGAACTACACATCAAAGCATTTTGCGACAGCAATGGCGATGGCATTGGTGACTTTGGCGGCCTGATGCAAAAACTTGACTATTTACAGGAATTGGGTGTAAATGCGATCTGGTTATTACCTTTTTACCCTTCGCCCCTGCGCGATGATGGGTATGATATTGCAGATTATTACAACATCAACCAATCGTATGGCAATATTGCCCAGCTAAAAACCCTTTTACAGGAAGCTCACCAGCGTAACCTGAAAATTATTACCGAGCTGGTCATTAACCACACTTCTGACCAGCATCCCTGGTTTCAGCGGGCACGTTCAGCACCAAAAGGTTCTCCTGAAAGAAATTATTATGTCTGGACTGATGACCCTTCCCAATATAAAGATGTACGCATCATCTTCCAGGATTTTGAGGCCAGCAACTGGACCTGGGACCCCGTAGCGGAACAATATTACTGGCATCGCTTTTTTCATCACCAGCCCGATCTCAATTACGACAATCCGCTGGTGCAACAGGAAGTGTTCAACCTCATCGATTTCTGGTGCAATATGGGAGCAGATGGTTTCCGGTTAGACGCCGTGCCTTATCTGTACGAACGCGAAGGCACCAATGGGGAGAACCTGCCCGAAACCCATGCCTTCCTAAAACGGTTACGGGCACATGTTGACGCTAAATTCCCCGGCACCGTTTTACTGGCGGAAGCCAATATGTGGCCCGAAGATTCCGCCTCCTATTTTGGGGATGGCGATGAATGCCAAATGAACTATCACTTCCCGGTAATGCCCCGCATGTTTATGGCGCTGCAAATGGAAGACCGCTACCCCATTACCGATATATTTGATCAAACCCCCGCTATACCGGCCACCTGTCAATGGGCCATCTTTTTGCGTAACCACGACGAGCTTACGCTGGAAATGGTGACCGACGAAGAACGGGACTATATGTACAAAGTGTACGCAAAGGACCCCAAGGCACGTATCAACCTCGGCATCAGGCACCGGTTAGCGCCTTTGATGGAAAACAACAGAGAAAAAATTGAGTTGCTCAATTCGCTGCTGTTCTCCCTGCCCGGCACCCCGGTGATCTATTATGGCGATGAAATTGGAATGGGTGATAATTTTTACCTGGGTGACCGCGACGGTGTACGTACGCCCATGCAATGGTCGCCCGACCGCAATGCGGGTTTTTCGCATGCCAACCCACACCAATTGTATTTGCCCCTGATACTGGACCCGGAATACCATTACGAGTCGGTTAATGTGGAAATGCAACGCCGCAATACCTCCTCGCTTTTCTGGTTCATGAAACGCATGATCAACATGCGTAAAAAACACAAGGCTTTTGGACGGGGCGATCTCACTTTCCTGAATGTCGACAATCCCAAAGTGCTGTCCTTTTTGCGGAAGTATGAAGACGAAACGCTTTTAATAGTGGTGAACCTGTCGAAGTTTGCACAGGTAGCGGAAGTACCATTGGAAGGATATAAAGGCTTTGCCTTAATTGAATTGATGAGCCGGAATAAATTCCCGGCCATCGGCAAAGCGGAAACCTATTTCTTTACCCTGGCCCCACATACCTGGCTGTGGTTCTCGCTGGAAAAAGCACACCCTGAAATCGATCATCATAAAGTCATTCCTTTAATTCAGGTAAATCAGTTCAAAGACCTTGTCAATAAAGGCCCGAAGGCAGAAATGGAGAATGCTATTCTGCCGGGCTACCTTAAACAATCCAAATGGTTTACCGGCCGGTCGAAAGCCCTGTACAATGTAGAGATCATTAACCAGATGTTTGTACCCTCCTCGCCGGAGGCCCTGTTATTATTGATAGAAGTTACTTATGAAAGCGGCTTGCCGGAATTGTATCGGTTGACAGTAACTTTTGTTCAGAATGCCGTAGCAAAAAAACTGGAGAACAGTTTTCCGTATTCCATTATTGCCCATATGCATATAGGTGGGCAGCAAGGTATTTTATGCGATGCGGTGTATGTAACCACCTACCAGCAATGGCTTTTTCATTACCTGGTCAACAATGAAACACTGGCCGCCAAAGAAAACAACCAGATAAAGTTTTACAACAACGGAACCCTTGCTGCCTATGCAGCACAACACGATGATATAAAACCAAAAATATACGAAGGCAACCGCTATCAAAGCGCCATCACCTATGATAACAGTTTCTTTTTCACACTATACAGGCGGGTTGACTATTACATAAACCCCGATGCAGAAATAACCCACTTCCTCAGCGAACACGCGAAATTTGCGTACGTTCCGCCATTCCTGGGTGCTACCGAGTGGATCACTGATAAAGGCATGATCACCATAGGTATGATGCAGGTGATGATGGAGAACCATGGTAATGGCTACAGCTTTATGCAGGAACGCGTGTACAATTATATTGAAAGAATACTGGCGCTGAACCAGGAGCACCTGCCTACGTGGGAATCACTGGGAAACCTCACCGACCCGGTGGCCTATGATCAATTGCCACCCGCCCTGAAAGAACTGTTGAGCAGCCGAGCAGCTGAACAGGCACGCCTGATAGGCATGCGCACGGGTGAAATGCACCTGGCGCTGGCATCGGGCACTAACCTGAAAGATTTCAGGCCCGAAGAATTCTCCCTGCATTATCAACGGTCATTGTATTCGGCCATGGTATCGCTGGTGCGGGAAGTTTTTCAAAACCTGAAAAGAAATATTGGCCGCCTGCCAACCTCACTACAACCCGAAGCAGAAGAACTGCTTAAACACCGGGATGATGTGCTGAATGTTTTTAAAAAGATCTATAGTAAAAAGCTGGACGTACTGAAGATCCGCATCCACGGCTTTTACAACCTGAGCCAGGTATTACTGACCGGGAAAGATATTGCCATCCAGGGATATGGCGGCGATCCGCTTCGCCCTTATAGTGAAAGAAGACTGAAACGGTCACCCCTGCACGATGTGGCCACTATGCTGCGCTCCTTTCATAATGTAGTCTTTGAAGGGTTTCATGCAAACCATCATATCCAGGACAATATGCCTAAATATGTTCCCTTCCTGCGCATGTGGGCGCATTACATGGGTGGCTTTTTTATGAAAGCATATCTTGACACAGTAAAAGGACAAAAGTTTGTACCGGCAGATACCGCTGATTTCAGAGTAATGCTGCAAACTTATTTGTTGGAAAAATCATTGCTCGAATTGAATCATTCATTGAACGACGGACTGCATTCGATAATAATGCCGATGAGAACGATTAGGATAATCATTAAAGAAAGGCTATAGGGAGAGGGCAGAAGGCAGAGGGCAGAGGGCAGAGATGAAGGGCAGGCAACGGGCAATGGTGAATGGGCAATGGGGAAAGGCAGAGAGCAGAGATGAAAGCCACAGGTTATCACAAAATACAACAAAAGGGCGAGCCTCTCGACTCGCCCCCATCTAACGTTGGTAGCTTGCAGTTAATTAAAACCTATTATGCTATCAGCGTTTGCTTAACCAATCAGGTTTTCGCGTTAAGATAACAGTATTCTGTTTTTCCGGCAGTTAGTTTCTGTCCCGTTCTTGCCTCTAAATTTTCAAACAATACCGCAACAGTTTTACTAGCTTCCTCACTTAACGGATCTCCATCTGGTAATTCAGGTATGAATTTACAACATAAAAAAAGTTAAACCAATGACGGTGGTCATTGCTAAATATTCGAAATTAACTTATCATTTCAATGATTCTAGTCAAGATCACAGTACTTCTTTAATTTGTATCTGCTTAATCTACATTTAATTGTATTTTCTTGTCAACCAACTGGCCAGTAAAATCGTTATTAGCATAGTTGACTTACAAATAATCGGTAAATTACTGGTAAAATCCACTCGGTTTTGACGAAATTTTATGACAACATTCTGGACTGAAGATAGTATCCTTACCAATCAAAGCGAACACACTCCGCCCGCTGAGATATTCGATGCCTTTTGTCAGGCTATAGGATTTTATTATCAACAGAAAGGTTATAAGTATACAAAGAGCCGGCCAAAAGTAAAGATTGAATCGAAGGATCTTTTCGTTGAAATCAATTTCTGGAGCTCAAGAAGCAATATGGCGGGTAGCAGTGTTGGCCTCGAGATATTGCCTTACGTGGGTTCCAAAAAATTAAAAAAATGGATCAAGACCAATAAGACCGGACGCAACGAATACATTTACGGACCTACCAAATATGATTTCCGCCAACAGAATATCTATGGCGCCTCCGTTGATTTCTTTCTCGATCTCATTCTAAAAATTGATAAATACATTGCTGCCAACCTGAATATCGAAGACAATAAAAAGTTCATCGATAAACTGCTTGCTGAAAACAACGGTGAAATGATCATCGATAATGTTGCCTGCTATCTCACCATGACCAACGACCCTCGCTTATCTTCTTTTATTGAAGAACATGTGGATGGGCTTGGTACGGAGTTGGTGAGTAAACTAAAAGATATTGAAGCATCAAGACAACCGGGCAACGAGTTGATCAGTTAACTCAGAACTTCACATTTGTCCACTGGCTTTCATTCCCTGTTCTATCTACAGCTGTTATTCCCAGTCCCGTTAATTTATTTCTTCCTATTGTGTACGTACGATCGTGGCGATTGAGGATGGTGTAATTCCATTTGCCGGCGTACTGATAATATACCACATATCGAAACACATCCAGTTCGTTCGCATGCGTCCAGTTAATTCTAAGTGAATCACCTTCGAGGGATGTAGTAGCCTGTGGTGCATCGGGAGCTGTAGCATCGAGCCAGGGACTGGCAGGAACCAATGCCTGTTTTTTATAAGGCCCTTCCACTATCGCTTTTGCCAGGTTTGAATCCTTTGTTAATGATCCAATGCTCCAGTGTACTTCGCCACTGCTTTTGGGCAGGATGCCCCGCGTAACCATGATCTCGTTCATTATTTCGGTAGCATTGGCCTGGGTAGTATCGCGGCCTACACTCATACCCGGCCACAGGTGCCGGTCTTTTTTATTTTCACCCGACCACCAGCCTAATAAAACAGGATAGCTTACCGTAGGACTGTTGATCTTCCAATATAATTGTGGCGTAAAATAATCTATCCAGCCTTCGTTCAACCATAAACGGGCATCCGCATATAACTGGTTATACTGATCAAAACCTTCAACAATGGAAGGATAACCCGGGCGCCAGGTACCAAACGGACTGAGCCCAAACTTCACATATGGCTTTTCGGCCTTGATGTTTTTGTATAAGCTTTCAATAAAGCTGTTTACGCTGTTGCGGCGCCAATCACCCAGGCTAAGGGGACCGCCTTTGTCAACATATTCTTTATAACTGCCTGAATCGGGGAAGTCGGCATTGCCATTATAAGTTGGATAAGGATAAAAATAATCATCGAAGTGCACACCATCTATATCGTAGCGTTTTACGATATCCATCACTACGGCCATACCATGTTCCTGCGTACCTTTCTTTGATGGATCGAACCACCAGTGGCCGTCTTTCAACTTCACTACCAGCTCTGGCTTTTTCTTTACCAATGAAGTGTTACTCACTTCGCCACCAGCGGGAGAATGAGCCCGGTAAGGATTCAACCATACATGTAATTCCAGTCCGCGGTCATGGGCAGCTTCTATCCAGAATTGTAAAGGATCGTAGTAAGGATCAGGAGCCTTGCCCTGTTTACCGGTTAAAAAATATGACCAGGGCTCCAGGTTGCTTTGGTACAAAGCATCGGCCTGCGGCCTTACCTGAAAGATCACTGCATTGAAATTATGTGATTGTAAAAAATCGAGTAATTGAATGGCTTCCCGTTGTTGCTCTTCGGTGGTCAATCCGCGCCGGCTGGGCCAGTTAATATTGGAAACGGTGGCTACCCAGGCTGCTCTGAACTCCGACTGGGACTGGGAAGGTTGAGATATTTGGGATGATTGGGATTTTTGGGATGGCTGGGGTTGTTGGGTTGTTTGAGATGCCGGTTGTTGCGGGGCATCAGTTGTTTTGGTTGTTTTTTTGGATGAAGAACAGGCACTAATCAGAACTATCATCAGATAGCTCGTTACTAATAGGGTTACTTTATTAAACATAGTCGGCTCGCGGTTGAAAAAATTACCGGAGCGCTAAAAATAGAATAAAAAAGAATACAAGACCCAAGAAACAAGGCACAAGAAAAACAAATTAGAAGAACGCTTGCACCTTGCCTCCCGGACCCTGAACCTTTACTTTGTTTCTGGCAACACTTGTACCTGAATATTTTTATAGTATACTTTACTGTTGGGATCATGACCTTGTAAAGCAAAGGTGCCATGGGACAGTACACGGCCTTTCATATCGGCAGGGCGTTCTACATTATCCGGTTCAGTATATTCTACAGTTGTTTTACCATTTACTTTAATGGTCACTTTTTTTCCCTGCACAATGATCTCTTCGGTAAACCATACGTTGTCCTTCACCAATTGTTCTTTAACATCCTGTATGGCATACAAACCTCCGGTCCTGCGCCAGTCGGTATGGGAGTTATTTACCTGTACTTCATATCCTTTCGATGGCCAGCCTGATTCCTGGTAAGTGGTATGAAAATAGATACCGGAATTGGAGCCGGGTGTAGTTTTTACTTCAGCCTTAAAGTGAAAATTTTTGAAATCGTGGTTCTGCACATTTCCGTTATAAAACAGGTGGGCTACATTTCCGTGGGCAATGATCATTCCACTGTCAACCGTAAAAGTACCTGCATTATCTCCTACTTTCCAATCGGTAAGCGATTTGCCGTCAAAGAGGGAGATCCACCCTTTCGATTGCTTTTGCGCAAAGCCGCCAAAGGTGAATAAACAACAGGCAAGCGTTAAGCTATAAGATAAATTTCTCATTGTTATCGTTTGAATGAAGGTAAGTGTTTAGCAAAATAAAAAAGTCATCCCGATACTATCGGAATGACCTTTGTGTACCGGCTTTACGCCTTATGGTTTCTTTTTATTCTCTTTATACCGCTTGTCGGCCGTACCATCTTTTTTCAGATGTTTGGTAGTATCAGCGGCAGCATTCTTATTTGCCTTATAACGCATGTCGGGCGAGCCATCCTTTTTTGTAGGGGCAGCCTCTTTTTTAGCGGTCTGTTCTTTTTTAGCGCCTTCTTTTTTTGCAGGAGCTGTTTGGGCAAAGTTCATTCCTACGCAGGCGAGTAAGAAGCAAACAACAAAAACGAGTTTTTTCATGATGATTAATTTTTAAAGTGAAAGGACCAAATGATATGCATCAAAAATAAATCCAATTGACCAACCAAAAATTGCATTAACTTCCTATTAAAAAAATAACCTTGTCATCGGTAGCCGAACGTATACAAGACTTTAACAGTAACCGCCTGCCTTTTTATACAGGTCTGAAATACCAGGCCATGGCAAAGGACCCCTTTTACTTTTTCAGGGGTACCGCCCACCTGTTTTACGAGGACCTGGCCAGTGCCAATACTTTGCCAGCCGGGCCCCTTACCTGGGTATGCGGCGACCTCCACCTGGAGAACTTTGGCAGTTATAAAGGTGATAACCGGCTGGTGTACTTCGATCTGAACGATTTTGACGAAGCAGCCCTGGCGCCTGCTGCCTGGGAGCTGGCCCGTATGACGACCAGTATTTTTGTTGGCCTGAACACGATGGGTGTAGGAGCTCCCGAAGCCAAAAACATGGCCCTGCTTTTTCTGAAGTCCTATGCCCTGGTATTAAGCAGGGGCCGGTCGCGGTACATTGAACCACAAACCGCCAAAGGCATTGTACAATCTTTTCTTTTAAAAGTGGGGGAACGCAAACAAAAAGACCTGGTAAAAGAACGCACCATCCGAAAGAACGGGGATATCGGCCTGCTGGTAGATCGTAAGCGCCTGTTCCCCATCGATGATGAGGCGCTTACCAAAAGATTGTCGGAGTTTGTTGATGGCTGGATGGTGAATGTGCACCACCACCGCTTTCAGGTAATTGATGCTGGTTTTCGAATAGCCGGAACTGGCAGCCTGGGTGTAAAACGTTATCTTTTTTTACTGGAGCGTTTACATGGCGAACGGAAATACCTGTTGCTGGATATGAAACTATCCCTGCCCTCGTGTATGTATGTGCATTTCAAAAACCAGCAGCCTGCCTGGCAATCGGAGGCTGCCCGGGTGGTAGCAGTGCAGGAACGGATGCAGAATATTTCACCCGCCCTGTTACGACCGGTGCTTTTCAATAACGAATCGTATGTTATAAAAGAAATGCAGCCAACGGCTGATAAAATAAACTTTGCGACCTTGGAAAACAGGTTCGATGATATGAAGGAGGTGCTGGAAAATATGGCCCTGCTCACTGCTTCTGCCCAGTTAAGAAGTTCGGGCCGGCAGGGTTCGGCCATTGCTGATGAGCTGATGGCTTTTGCCCGCGACGAGGCCTGGATACCCGTTATTCTTGAATATGGCAGGCAATATGCCAACCAGGTTAAGGCCGATTACAACCAATACCTGGCGGCTTATACTGCCGGCTTTTTTGGAAAAATTGGTTAGCGATTGCCTACCCAGTGTGGGTAAATGGGCGTTTGCTCACTCACCGCATCCAATTGCAATACATGTTCCGGAGACAGGCTCCAGCCGATTGCATTCAGGTTTTCCAACAATTGGGTTTCATTGCGGGCGCCAATTACAATATTTGAAACGGTGGGTTTATTCAGCAGCCAGTTGATGGCCACCTGCGACACCGATTTGCCTGTTTCTCCAGCTATCTTGTCCAATACATCGATCACATTATACAGGTGTTCCTCTGCCACAGGCGGCGCTCCGGCCAGGCCACCGGCTTTAACACGTCCTTCCGGCAACGGATTGTTCCGTCTGATCTTTCCGGTTAAACGTCCCCAGCCCAGCGGGCTCCAAACCATCAGCCCCAATCCCTGGTCTTGTAACAAAGGCATCAATTCCTGTTCATAATCGCGCCCAATGAGGGAATAATAACCCTGGTAGATCACGTATTTCTCCAGGTTATGGCGTTCGGCTACCGACAATGATTTCATCAGTTGCCAGGCAGTAAAGTTGGAGGCACCAATGTATCTTACTTTTCCACTGGTAACGAGGTGGTCTAAAGTGCGCAGTGTTTCTTCAATTGGCGTTTCCTTATCAAAAGCATGTAAAAAATATACATCTATGTAATCGGTACCCAACCGTTTGAGGCTGTCTTCTGCTGCTTTTATCAGATGGTAACGGGATGAACTTCTATCGTTGGGTCCTTCGCCCATATTGAAGTGTCCCTTGGTAGCGAGGATCACGTTATTGCGGCGGCCCTTTATTGCCGCGCCTAAAATTTCTTCGGAAGCTCCCTGCGAGTAAACATTGGCGGTATCAAAAAAATTCATACCCCGTTCAATGCTGAGGTCCGCCAGGCGCGTTGCTTCCCGGATATCTGTTTCGCCCCAGGCTTTAAAGAATTCATTGGTACCACCAAATGTTGCTGTTCCCAAACTTAATACGGGTACTTTTAATCCCGACCGGCCTAAATTTCTGTATTCCATGTTTTGTGCTTTTAATTACTATCACAAAATTCAATACAGGACTGCCGGGAGTAAAGGACATTTATCACTAATATGGTGTGACAATTATCACGCGCTGGCGAGGCGGCTTAGGGTTTCGCGGGACACTCCCAGAAACGAGGCGATCAATGATTTAGGAACGCGTTGAAAAAGGCTGGGATAATTCGTGATCAGGTGTTCATACTGATCTTTAACGCTGCAACTGATCAAACATAATATGCGGCGTTGCATTTGAATATATTGATCTGTTGTTTTCTTTCTGAAGAAGTGTTCCATTTTCTGTAACTCGCGACAAAGCTTTTCGCGGTTTTGTAAAGTAATGAACAGGGTATCGCAGTCCTCCAGGCAATCTACCTGCAACGTGGCGGTTGTTTGGTTGTGGTAGGCCTGCGGGTCGGTGATCCAGCAGTGCTCCATCCCGAACTGAATGATGTGCTCTTTGCCTTCCGCATCTACATGGCATACTTTCATCAGCCCGCTGATGAGGTAATAATCATTGTGCACATACTCCCCTTCCCGGATGATGATCTGGTGTTTTTTGAATTTTTTGGAGGTGAAGTGTGACAGCACCAATGCAAACTCCTCATCGGTCAATGGTGCAAACTCTTCGATATGTTGGCGTAAAATGTTGCTCATAACCTGTAATTATTGGGTCTTTATCTGTTACTTCTTCTGATCACCAAAAAGTTAACCAGCACCTGAAAGACAATAAGCCCTATCATAAATGCCTCGAACACGGTGGCAGTGGAGGGGTTGTCTGTAAAGGCCAGCCAGATAGCCACTAATCCAAATACAGCCATAGCAATGGTATACAACATGATGGCGTTATACTTCGATGGCATGAACATCATGCCACAAAGGACCATCATGGCAAACCCATAGCCGCCTAAAACAATGTATTTATCCAGGTTTGAGTATAAGAACATACCTATACCCGTAAGTAAAATAACCAGGGCCACTGCTACAAAATTGGCGCTCATTTTCTCCTGTTTGTTCAACAGGAACTTGCCGTAGGCATTGAAACGGAGGAATAAATTACTGATGGGTTTTATGATCCAGGTTGAAAAGGCAAAGATGGCCAGCAATATGATCAGCGGGACAAGCACTGGCCGTAAGGCCGGGTTTTTATCAGCCAGCTGGTTCAGGGCCTGGTTGCCAAACCAAAATCCCAATAGAAAGAACCATTGGTATTTCGCTCCCATATTCCCCATCCAGAATGCATACTTCAGGAACAACCTGTATACCGGATTGGTTGCTTTCAGCGCTTCGATCATGCCTCTTTGTGCATAGTCGAAACCGGGATCGTTCTTCAAAGCTTCCTTGAAATGTTTCAACGCCTTTTTATGATCGCCTTTCTCCAGCAATCCCCAGCCGTAATTGGCATGGGTATAGGCGTTGTTGGGATCATTTCTCAATGCGCCTTCTATAGTGGCAAATGATTCTTCTTTTCTATTCAGCTTTATTAATACGGTACTTCTTACATTCAACGCCAGCAGGTCTTCTGGATCAATTTCCAGGGCCTGATTGGCCAGTCGCAACGATTCTTCATATTGCTTGCGGGCCAGTTTTATATTGGCGAACCAGGCAAAATAATCTGCCGTATAGGGATCGAGGGAGATAGCCTGTTGAATGCTTTTCTCCCCGTCGTCATACTTATCTTTTTGTATATCGATGCGCGATTTAATAAAGTATAAATGCGCCGTATCTGGTGAAAGTCCAATGGCATCTTCAATAATACTGGCCGACTCCTCTACTTTTTCCTGCGCCAGGTTCAACTCTGACAACAACGCCAGGTATTGAATATTGGTAGGTTCCTGTGCCAGTAGTTGTCTCAGGATCTTTTCTGCCGCGTCATATTTTCTTTGTTGAATCAGGATACCAACCTTCGAAAGACTATGCTCCGTCATGTCACTTTTTTATTTTTAAATAGGATAGGATATCATCGTACAAACCGGAATCATTGGCAAACATGGCAAAATTCTTGGCGGTCATGAACCATTCCTGGGTACTTGCTTTGTGTTTTTTAACGGCACTCAGGAGGTCTTTTGTTTCAATTGGTTTTACCACCCCATCGGTAAAGGAAGATTCCAGTTTGAGTTCTATGGCTATGTCAATGATGGCATCGATGTCGGCGCCGGAATAGTGTTCGGTCTTTTTCGCCAGCTGGACATAGTCGATGGAATCGATTGGTTTATTTTTAAGTTTTAACTGCAAGATAGATCCCCTGGTGGTTTCATCTGGCGGTGGTACAAATACAATACGATCGAAACGGCCGGGTCTTCTAAACGCGGGGTCCAGGTTCCAGGGTGTATTGGTAGCGCCAATGATCAGCACGCCTTCGTTGCTGGTATCGATGCCATCCAGCTCCTGTAAAAACTGGTTGATGAGGTGGCGGCCTGCTGATTGTTTCATATCGCTTCTACTGGCGCCCAGGGCGTCAATTTCATCGATAAACAAAATACAGGGGGTATTGTACCGGGCCAGTTCAAAGATCTCATGCAGGTTTTTCTCACTGTTGCCGATCCACATATCAAGGATATCATTCAATCCTACGCTGATGAATTTGGCATTTACCTGTCCGGCAGTTGCTTTTGCCAGGAAGGTCTTTCCGCATCCGGGCGGGCCGTATAATAAAATTCCACCGCCGATCTTTTTGCCATAGGCTTTATACAGATCTGGGTGCATCAATGGTTTTATGATCTTCAGTTCAATCTCTTTTTTTACGGCATCCATGCCGCCCACGTCACTGAAATTGATGGATGGCTTTTGTAAAAAACGGCTGTCGTACATTTCTTCTTCCTCTTCTGCATCTGGTTCCTGGCGGCCGCCCTTCACCCGTAACTGGCTATCCAGTTCTTCATCGAAGAAATTGGGGTCGAGGGCCAATACTTTTTTATAGGTTTCGACCGCCCGAGCAATGGAGTTTTCTTTTAGCAGCCCTTTAGCATACCAGGTCAGTGCCTCTATGTCATCGTGGCCGCTTTCAATAAATTCTTCCAGAATCACATTACAGGCGGAATAATTGCCTTTTTTATAGAAAACTTTGGCTAAGCCAATGGTAGCTTTTGTATCGCGACGTGATGATTTCAGGATCAGGGTGTATTCTGCTTCCGCTTCTTCCAGGTGGTTCAGCCCCAGCAATGTATCGGCCAGCAACAACCTCAATGGGGTGTTGTTGGGCGAATGCCGCAACGCTTCCCGCAAACTTTCAATAGTATTCTCGTTCATTATGCAATTTGTATTACAGTCGACGTATATATTATTAATAGAACGTTAAAACGGGCGAAATATACAAAATAGGCGGTTACGACTGTTATTTTACGGTGTAATAATGCTTAATTCTCCGGCAACGAATACCAGCGGCGGTACACCTTATTGAGGTAGGTAGCCAGTAGCACCAGCAACAATACCGCCCCGCCAATTTCTGCATACGCGAAATATTGCTCTACTTCTGCTCCATAATAGCTCCCATGTTGTCGATAATTTTGCTCTTTCTTTAATTCATAGATCAGATCCACCACCAGCAGGGGCAATACCGGTATCATAAAAATGAACAGATTGATCAGGATGCCATTCACTTTACTTCTTTTAGCAAGCGAGAACGTAAAGATGGTGCCCACAAAAAACAGGAGCGCGTAGCCAATCATTGAACCAATAAACATTTCAAAACCACCATTGGCCAATGACTCAATAAGCACCGTAAAAATAGTCAGCAATACACCAGTCAGCAGGGACAGGAAAAACGTACGCACGGTAGTATGTCTGAAAATAAAGACCAATAAAGAGATCACTAATGTAAAATAGTAAAACGACCGAATGATCAGCCCCAGGCTCGTATCAGAAAACGTGTCTTTTTTATTTGCGATGTTATATACACTGGTACTGATGTCAGCTATATGGTATTTCTTCCGTATTAATCCATTAGTGGTTTCTCCGGGTTCAACTTCTTCTCCATAACCAGGGTAGTATGAATTTGATTTGTTGAGGTATTTGTTTTGTAATTGCAACAATTCTTTGGCTATAGCAGTATTTTCACCAGATGCCGGTGGATTTCTGATCGACCGGTTATAGATCTCAAATGAAGATAAGAGCTTTTCTCTCGTATCACCATCCTCCATCCTATAAGCAGACACAAATAGCAGGTCGGGCGTTTGATAATCGAGGTACATGGTGTCATTTAATTTAACTACGCTATCTGCGTGCACCAGCCTGTCCTGAAAGGTAGCCGTATCCAGCTTATAAGATCCATGTGCAGGTATTACTGCCGGCTCTACAGGAGCCACTATCGTGTCATAATCCACTTCACGTGGGAGGCTGTCGGCTTTAACTTTTATATCTTTTACTGGAGCCACCGTATCATATTTCCAGGGTGTATTCAGGCGCTTATGCTCCAGCTGGCATATCCGGATATTCATGGTATTGATGTCATGTACCAATTCCTCATCGCCAAAAGCCACATTGGCCCGTATACATTCAACGGCCGGATAAACAAACGCCGATAAAACGATGATCCCCACACTAATAAAATACATCAGAAATGTTACCAGTGCGTGAAGCGGTTTGATATTCCCATACTTCTTGAACACATTGAACCGAAGCAGGTAAATGAGCCATACCGTCAATCCGATGATGTCAATGATAACTATAAAACCTATCCAGTAAGGCGCATGTGAATAGCCTGTAAGATCTATTGGCGCTACGAAACAAAGACCGGCCAGCAATAAATTATATAAAATCCCATAGTATAATACCAAATGCACCCGCGTGCTCCAGATAAGGGGTTTATTGAGTAATAATTTTTGTTCAGCTCTTTTTAGGAACCCTGGCATCAGGGGTCTGTTTATGTTCATGGGGAATAGTATTAAATAAAGCGTTTGGTTGAATGGGTAATGTCGCGGAAATAGGTAATGGGAATGTTACCTGTTACCAGCTTTGTTAAGATCTGCTGCGCCTGTAATTCTTTTGAAGTGATGGTGTAAAAACCGCCATTGAATTGCAGCTCACCGTTGCCGTTCAGGATGTTCAGCAAGGCTTCTCTATTGGCGGTAGTTTCCAATTCAATCACAAAAGCAGCGGCTGTTTTTTCCTGCTCACCTGTTCTGAATAAACAGGACCCATTTTTTATAAGCAGTACCGTATCGGCAATTTTTTCCACTTCATGCAACTGCTGTGAGCTGAGCAGAATACCCATAGGGTTGTGTACCGATTTGGCCATGAATCGCAGGTCGGTAAGAATGCTTTGCTGTGCATTGATATCGAGGTTGGCCAGCGGTTCATCGAGGATGAGTAAGCGCGGTTTTTGTAATAAGATGCGGGCTATTTCAAACCGGGTGCGGTAACCACTGCTGATCTGTGTCCAGGTAAGGTGCGCATAGGGCGTAAGATCCAGTCGCTCCAACATAAAATCGACCATGATCCTATTCTCCTCGCCGGTAATACCCGAAATAGCGGCCGCAAAATGCAGATTGTCTTTCAATAACCCATACCACCGGGGAATGCGTTGGGGAATAAACGCCAGGTGGTGTTTTATGTCGTAATGATCGGGATGTTCCAACAGTGGGAATTCGAGGTTTCCGCCATCCAATGCCAGTTGCCCGGCCATACAACGCAACAGGGTGGTTTTACCGTTCCCGTTCTCCCCTACCACGCCCAATACATCACCGGTATTTATCTGTATGCTGATGGGTTGCAGGCTAAAGTTTCCTGAACCGTATGTTTTGCTGATGTCCCGCGCCGTTACCAACCGGGTCGATTGATAAGCAAACCGCTCCGTAACGGTATTGATCTTATTCAACAGCTGTTGGGCTGATTCAAAAAATGATGCGGGTAATTCGCCCTGTTTATATTGCCGGTAAGACTGGCTTACCCGGATGGCTTCCTGTAACAATGCCCCGTCGGCGGTGTCGAGCGAGGCATCGAGTATTCTTCTTACAGCCAGGGAATGATCATTGTGCCGGAGGTACGATTGAATTTCTGCAATTCTTGTATGCATGGGGTTATTTGGTTGGCATAAAGATGCAAGAAATTGGTCAAATGTGCAAGCAGGCCCCCCACCAACCTCTCCGCCAGCTGGCGGAGAGGCAAGGAGGCGCTTGCTACTAATCAAGCCATAGCTCCGTTTATGCCAATGGTTTGTCCACTGATCCATTTGGCATCATCACTGGCCAGGAAAACGATCACTTTGGCTATATCATCTACTTCACCGAGGCGGTTAAACGCATTGAGCGAAGCCAGCCGATCGATCATTTCCTGTGTTTTTCCTTTTATAAATAATTCGGTATTGGTGGGACCGGGCAATACTGCATTTACGGTTATACCTCTGGCGCCCATTTCTTTGGCAAATACACGTGTTAGTTGTTCAACAGCACCTTTGGTGGCCACATAAGTTGCGTAAGTGGGGATCATGGCCCGGGTCAATGTGGTGGAAGTATTTATAATAGTTCCCCCATTGGCCAGTTTGGTGGCGGCTTCGCGCAGCGTATTGAAAGTGCCGCGTACATTCACTTCAAACTGACGGTTAAAATCTTCGTCGGTAGTGTCTTTCAACAGCTTTGTGATCATAATACCTGCATTGTTGATGAGCACGTCAATTCTGCCATAATGCGCAATGGCAGCATCGAACAGCGCGGTTACTTCGGCAGCCTTACTCACATCTGCTTTCAGGGCAATGGCATCGCCGCCCATGTCTTTTAACTCTTTTACTGTTTGGTCGGCTTCGGCCTGGTTGCCGGCATAATTGATAATTACTTTGGCGCCCTGACCGACTAATTTTTTGGCTACTGCGGCGCCAATACCTCTTGAAGCGCCGGTCACTAAAATTACTTTATTGCTTAACGAGTTCATAACTATGTAGTTTTTGTTTGTTGTTGTTTTGATTGTTGTTTATGATAAAGTGCAACTGCTGCTATTGATTAGCGCCGCCGTTCACCAGCAGGTGCTGACCATTTACAAAAGAAGACAGCGGGCTGGCAAAGAACTCAGCGATGTTGGCTACGTCTTCTACTTCAGCGAGGCGCCCCATGGGACAGCTATCGAGCAGTGATTTTCTCAGCTCGGGATAACTATTTGGATCAGCGAAGATACCGGAATGGTCTACGGCGAAAGGAATAATGGAATTAACTGTTACACCCCGATGGCCAATTTCTTGTGACAATACATTCACCAGGTAGCGGGGAACGGTTTTGCTGCCGCCGTATACGGCCATACCTTTTACCGGGAAGGCGGTGGTGCTGGAGGCTACGTAAATGATACGGCCATTGTCTTCTACGTTGAGTGCTGCCTGTTGCATAGTGAAGTAAGAGCCTTTTGAGTTGATGGAGAACAGGCGGTCAAACTGTTCTTCGGTAAATTCGGTAACCGGTGTTTCCACCATTTCAATACCGGCATTGGCAACGACGATATCAATTTTACCAAAGGCTTTTTTTGCTTCCTCAAACAGGCGTTTGATCTCCGCTACCTTGCTTACATCGGCCTGAATGGCAATAACCTGAACGCCCAGGGCTTTGATGTTCTTCACTACTTCTTCGGCCGAAGCCTTGTCGCGGGAATAGTTGATAACAATGTCGGCGCCTAAGGAGGCATAACGTTCTGCAATGGCTTTACCTAAACCTCTGGCTGATCCGGTAATTAAGGCAACTTTGTTTTTTAATGAAGTGCTCATAAGAAATGTTTTAAATGTTTGTATTTGTGTTTTGATTGTGTACGATTGATGACACAAAGTTGGCGCAGGAACGCCCCTTCACACGTACAAGGATTTAAGCAAGAGTTGCAAATATCTAAGGCCGGAAAAAATAAAGCGGGAAAAAAGTTCCCGACGATCCCGATAGAGATCGGTACGCCGGGACTTGAAAACGTCGGGATTTTATAGCTCTGATGTTACGTCTTCGCTACCTTTTGCTACCATCGACCGTTTTTATATGAGACCACCCGATGAAATATCTTATTAGTAACCTGGTGTTTGTGCCAGGTTCGGATTTGCCAGTATATCTGTTTTGGGTATTGGCCAGTATTGCATGAAAGGTAACCAGGCGCTTCCTTTCTGCGGTGCTACCGCAGCCATCAACCCATCGATGGCATCGGTGCGTTTCAGATCAAAAAAGCGGTGGCCCATTTCCGTAAAGAACTCCACCCTTCGTTCTTTCATAATGGCATTCAGCATGGCTGGTTTGTCTGAAGCAGTCGTTGTTGACAAGCCTGCCCGGTTACGGATCACATTTACATCGCTCTCCGCACTGTTGCCGCCTGTTATTTTATCCTGCCGGGCCCTTGCTTCGGCCCTGATCAGGTATTGTTCGGCCAGGCGAAAGACCGCCAGGTATTCATTAGCCGTAGTGCCGGCCCTTATTTTATATTTTGCCGGATAATAATAATCCATCGCCGGCGTACCAGATGTTGCCTTACCTACCCAGTTGGTATATCGCACATCATTGGTTTCAAAACTGTTCACCAGTAATGTCGACAACGTAGCATTGATCGCATGTGCGCCCGGTACCCAGTCGGGTTCCATCAAAAAATCCGGAGCATCGCTGACTGCGAAATTAACAGGCGCCAATCCCCAGATCATTTCCCGGCTGTGCTGACCAAACACCGCCGCCGGCGCTTCCAGTTGAAAGGTTACACCGCTGTTGATGATGGCACTTGCCTGCGCTTCCGCATTGGCCCAGTCTTTTGTATACAGGTAAACACGCGCCAGTAATGCGGTAACTGCATATTTATTCGGCCGGCCCCTGTCTAACGTTATATTGCCATTTGCATCCCGGTACTCTACCGGTAACAAAGTCTGTGCTTCTTTCAGGTCTTTTAGGATCTGGCTGTACACTTCATTTTGCGGGCTTCGTACCAATTGATTATTGAGGTGGTAATCCGAACTAATAGCGAGCGCCGCCTTCCCAAACAAATTCGTTAGATAGAAATACATAAAGCCCCGCAGAAACAACGCTTCTCCCAACCATTGATCACGCCTGAACAGGTTTGTATTATTCCTGATATTTTCGATAGCCACGTTGGCTACATAGATCTGTGAATAAAGTTGCGACCAGTACCAGCCACTGATACTTTCGTTCAGGGCATTGGTATAAAACGCCTGCTGAAAGTCCGTTGACCCTACCAGCCCTTTTACCGCAACCATGTCATCGGTGTACAGCGATGTACAACAGGGTATACCATACGACCCTTCGAAGAAGCGGGCATTCACAAACCTCGAATATATACCGCTTATTACCCCCGATGCTGCATTGTCATTGGCATAAGCCGCCGAACCGGTTATTTTATCTGTGGGCAATGGTACCTGCATATATTTCTTGCACCCTGTGCATACCACTACGCCCAGCAAAACGAGATATGTAAATCGACCGGACTTCATATTCATTTCATTTAAAGGCTAATGTTGATGCCACCAGTTAATACCTTCAATGGCGCCATAGCCGAATAGGACAGGTTTTCCGGATCAAGGTCTTTATACTTCGATATAGTGAGCAGGTTTTCGCCCTGCATATATATGGTCAGGCCAGACAGCCCTGCTTTTTTTTTCAACCAGTCCCGGTCAACCTTGTATGCCAGGTACAGGTTGCGCAACCGGGCGTATGCTGCGGGCTCATAAGCACCGGTGCTGGCCCTGTAAGTCAGTGTGCTTATACGACTAAGTATGGTTTGAGAAGCTTTTGCTACGTCTGTGACATCACCTTTCTTTTGCCAGCGTCTGAGCGCCGCTACCGGAAAGTTATTGTCGAAGGCTCCCGGCATTCCTATTTGCTGTGCCTGAAAATTAAGGCCCAGCCGGTTTATAAAAGTGAAAAGGAATTCGAGTGTAAACCGCTTCCAGGAAATACTGTTCCGCAAACCACCAATGTACTTCGGTGCCAGGTCCAGGTTTTCCGTTTTATCTTCATCCGTCAGTTGCTGTGGACTAAAGAAAGGCAAAAACTCACCCTGCTCACCTTTTGCATTGATAAAATTATGCGATCCTGTTTCGGGGTTCACCCCGGCATATTTATACAATCGTTTATTCCCCAGTGATTTTCCTACAACCAGGTTGCCATCAAACTCGTTCAATGCGTCGTTGCTGCCCGGAAACGAAATCAGTTTGTTGTTGTTCCAGGAAATATTGAACATTGTTTTCCACGTAAAATCTTTTGTATCGATGTTCCTGGTGGTGAGCATTATTTCCAACCCACGGTTCTGGACCAGCGCCGGTGAATTCAACCGGATGAGATTAAACCCTGTAACCGACGACAACTGCTGTGCCACCAGCTGATTGGTGCATTTATTATTATAGGCACTTATTTCCAGTACTATCCTTCCTTTAAAAAATCCCAGTTCAAGTCCCAGCTCTTTTTTCCGGTTCAACTCCCATTCCAGATCGGGATTAGGCAGAGCCAGTGGAAAAGCGATGGTACTCCCCTGGTATTGATTGGGCAACAGCTGATAGCGGTCCAGGTACTGGTAATCTGCTATGCCATCTCCCCCTGTGACGCCGATGCTTCCGCGCAGTTTGCCAAAACTGAGGAACCGCAGGTGCTGTTTAATAAATCCCTCCTCACTAAATATCCAGGCGGCACCTATGGAACCAAAATTCCCGAATGGTTTGTTTGGCCCAAACCGGGAAGAACCATCCCGGGTACCATTTAAATTAAGGATGTATTTCTGGTCCCACATATAATTGATGCGGGCAAAAAAACCAACCTGTTTATTAAGTGTTCTTACATATGTAGTAGTCACCTTATTCCCTGCTGCAGGATTTTCCAACAAGGCATCGGAAAAAAAACCGGTGCCGGTAATCGTGCTGCTATTCTGCAATCCATCCTGAACCCGCGCGCCGCCGGTAAGGGTGATGGTACCTTTCGGAAAGAGAGTCCCCGTATAAGAAATATAGGGATCCGCATTTACTATCCGGTTCGAAAACTGTTCCAGCGAACTGGTTGTTTGCGCGGCCGGCATATCGTTAGGATTAAAATAAGCTGTTGGCTTGGCCAGTAATTCCCGGCCCGAGATATGGTTGTATCCTAATGACAGATTAATATTAAATCCTTTGAACGGATTGTACTTAAGCATTGTGTTGGTCAGCAGGGTATTCACTACTGTTTTATCGGTCATATACAGGGGTGCTGCCGCACCGCCGCCTTCATCCCAGTTCAACTTTCCATCGGCGGTAAATAAGGGTGGCGCATTGGGCGCCTGTACCACCATCAGGTCGGTTGAAAAATCATACGGCACCATGTCGTTTACACTGGTAGAATAATTACTGGTCATACTCACCGTGAATTTCTGATTGGCAGTGCCGGTATTTAAATTGAAATTTAGTCCGCCATTTTGTAACGCGCCCTGCACGTGGTGAATACCGTATTGTTTGTTATAACCGGCCCCAATCATATAATTGGTATTGCCACTGCCGCCAGAAAAATTCACATCTGTTTTGGTTGTAAAAGCTTGCCGGCCCATCACTTCATCTAACCAGTTTGTATAGCGGGTAGTATCCCAGTTGCCGTTTATATCGTAATCGAATGCACCGGGTGTTGCTCCATCGTTCTTAAATGCTTCCCTTCGCAACATCAGGTAATCCTGGGTGTTCATCAGCTTTGGCGATACTCCTCTTACGCTTACCCCCGCATATGAATTTACTTCCAGGTGCGGCGTACCTGCTTTGCCTTTACGGGTGGTGATCAGTACTACACCATAAGCACCGCGGGAACCATAGATGGCAGTAGCGTCTGCATCTTTCAACACTTCCACACTTTCAATGATCGCCGGGTCAATATAATTCAGTGGATTGCCGCCAAACAATGCCATATTCAACAAGGGCAACCGCGCGCCGGCGGGATAGGTAACCCCATCGATCACAAACAAAGGCTGGTTCTCGTTGAATCCGCTTTGGCCTCTTACCTGTACGGTGAATGAACCGCCCGGCATACCGGTGTTTTGAGTAATAAACAAACCCGGCACCAGTCCCTGCAAAGCCTGTAATACGTTCGTTACCGGGTGTGTTTTAATATCCGCCGCTTTAACCGTTGTTACGTTACCTGTATTAAATCGTTTACTTACTTTCCCATAGGCAATCACCTGTGCTTCATCGAGCCGGGTGTCGTTTTCCTTCAAGGTGATCTGTAAAGCATTGCGCCCGCTCACGTCTACCGCTGTGTGTTCATATCCGGCATAGGATATATCCAGCCGGGCATTCCGCGGTATACTTCGTAATTCAAATGATCCTTTGGCATCGGTAGTGGTACCGCGGGTAGTATTGTTCAACACTACCGAAGCGCCCACCAGGGCTTCTCCCCGGCCCCGTACCGTTCCTCTCAGGTCCATCAACCCATCGTCTTCCGGCGGCGTTATGATCATTGCTGCCGGATAGGTCAATGGCTTTCGCTTTATTACAATGATATTCGAGATCATTGTATAGGTCACTGGCTGATCCTTGAAAACAATGCGCAGTACCTCCTGCAAGGGCGCATTGTTTACATGGATATTCACTGGCTTTGCATCACGCAACAATTCGTTAGTAAATATGAAATTGATCCCCGTCTGTTTTCTAATTGATAAAAAGACCTTGCTCAAAGGCATAGCCCTGCCCGTAAGCGTAACTGTTTGTGAGAAACCTGTTGCACTGATCATCAGACATACCGCGAGTAATATGATAGCTATGCGTTTCATGTTACCTGCTTACACTCACCTTTTTTCCGTTAATGGTAAAATGTATGCCCCCTGACTCTTCCATCACTTTTAGTAAAGTTGAAATGGGTACATTTTTAGGCAGTGTGCCGGTAATATGCTTGTCTATTTTGCCCACAAATACTATGTCCACATCATACCACCGGCTTACCTGCCTCATGACCGTCTCCATGTCCGTATTTTCAAACCAGAATAGGTTGTTTTTCCAGGCAATTATTTCGTCTGTCTGAACCGGGATGGGTTGGGATAGGTGGGATGACTGGGAGAGGGATACCTGTTCGCCAGGTCTCAGCATTTCCCATTCGCCATTCATCATCGACGACATTTTCACCTTTCCTTCCAGCAGCGTTGTTTTTATAACAGCCTCATCTTCGTACGCGTTAATGTTGAAATGCGTACCTAATACTTCCACCTCGCCCCCATTGACCAGTTTAACTTTGAATGGTTTGGTTGCGTTCTTCGCTACTTCGAAATAAGCTTCTCCCGTTAACTCCACCTTTCTTTCTTCGCCGGTAAATGTTACCGGATATTTCAAAGTGGATAAGGCATTTAACCACACCTTTGTTCCATCATTCAATTGTATACTTATTTTACCGCCCTTTGCTGTAGCCAGGGTGTTGTATAAAATGTTCCCGGTATTTTTCTTTACTGAATTATAGATCAACTCATCACCTGCAGCCTTACTAATATTGGCGCTGCCTTCTTCTGCCAGCTTTCCGTTTTGTGCATTGTCTACTATGATCTCCGATCCGTTCGTCAGTTTTAGAATGGTATGGGTACCTGTTGGGGCAGGAACATCTTCTTTCGATTGTTTGGCTACCGCAGGTTGACTGGTTGTTTTGCCTGCCGGTATCAGATAATAATATACTGCCATTGACAAACCGATCACGACAATTGCTGCTGCGGCAAACTTCATCCAACTGCCAAACCGCACTACCCTGCCGGCTTTTTGCAATGGATACAAATGCGCCCATTCGCCGGATGTTTCTGCCGAACCATTTGCCACGTCCCATTCTTCCTGCAACCATTCCTGAATAATGTCATTCTCTGCCGCCTGCTCAAAATAGCCAATGCATTCATTAAACTCCTCGTACGTACAGGTGTTAGCTGCGTACTTTTCCAACAAATACCTCAGTCTGGAGCGGTCGGGTTGCATGTGCTTTAATTAGGATACATTACAAGGACGCAGCAGCGGAAAGAAAGGACTGCCTGTTTGTAATATTTTTTTACTTTTTTAGAAAATGCATGATAACCAACATAATAGCCGTATCTGTATGGCGTTGGAGAAATTCTTTTATGTGGCGAAGTGTTTCAACCAGGTGATTTTTGACCGTGCTTTTTGATAATCCCAGCTTTTCGGCTATTTCTTCATGAGTAAGTCCTTCGTACCGGCTTAACTGAAAAATAGTCTGTTTCTGTGTAGACAATTGTTCAATAGCTGCCGACACCAGTCTGCGGCTTTCACTGGCGTCTATATGTTCTTCGGTACTGTTTTGGCTTTCGCTGATGTTTTTCCAAACCGCATGCTTCACTTTTGCTTCGGTGGTCATGCGCCGAAAATGGTCCATGACCTTGTTGCGGGCGATAATAAATAAGTAGCCGCCGAAATCTTCTACGTTAGCCATGGATGCCCGGTTGGTCCAGATCTTCAGAAAACTATCCTGTACCAGTTCTTCTGCCTGCGTTTGCGATTTGGTCATGCCAATTACAAATGCCAGCAATTTGGGTGTGTACCATTCAAACAACACCCTGAATGCTTCCTCGTCACCCGACGAAAGCCGTTGAACCAATGCTGCCTCTTGCTGTAATGTGTGATTGGACATGTGGGTGAAATGATTGGGCGCACAAAATACATGATTAATTTATTATACATATCTAATCCGCAACCCTATTTTCCCCGTCCTGTACTGTCTGCTAAAACATTCTACGTTGTATCTTCAATGTCTAATCAAATTGATCATGATAATCACCTCAAAGAAATTGGCATTGCTTGCTTTATGGTATGGCTGTAGCTTAACAGGAAACGCTCAAAACAATCGTTCTTCAGATACCAGTATTATAGCCGATGGCGCTGCTCCGCGCCTCATCTCCCGGCAATTCAGTTTTACTGAAGGCCCGGCCACCGACAGCAAAGGAAATATTTACTTTACCGATCAGCCCAATAACAAAATATGGAAATACAGCATCGACGGCAACCTGTCTGTTTTCCTCGACAGCGCCGGCCGTTCGAATGGCATGTATTTCGACAGAAAGGGCAACCTGATCTCCTGCGCCGATGAACAGAACCAGCTTTGGTCAATTGACCGGAATAAAAAAATTACCGTGCTCATCAATGACCTGAATGGGCAAAAGCTGAATGGCCCCAATGATGTGTGGGTATCGCCGGGCGGCAATATTTATTTCACCGATCCCTATTATCAGCGAAGCTGGTGGACGAGGACCAAACCCGACATGGAGGCCGAGAAGGTATATGTGCTGATGCGTGGAAGCAAAAACCCGCAACCATTAATTGACAGTATGAAACGCCCCAATGGCATTGTGGGCACACTCGATGGAAAGCAATTATACGTGTCAGACCTCAATGGAAATAAAACTTACCGTTATACCATCAATAAAGATGGTTCCTTAAGCGACGGCCAACTGTTTGCGAATATTGGCTCTGACGGCATGACGATCGATAACAAGGGGAATGTTTACCTCACCGGTAATGGCGTTACGGTGTTCAACAACCAGGGACAACAAATCGCGCATATCAATATCCCCGAAAAATGGACAGCCAATGTTGCATTTTACGGTAAACAACGAAACAAATTATTTATCACTGCATCCGAAGCTATTTATGAATTGGATATGAAAGTAAAAGGGGTTGAGTAACCGCTACATTATGACCACGATCATTACAGAAAGCATTCATCTGAATGCTTTTTTTTATTTAAATTTAAACTACCATTCATTACCAAAACTTTAAGCCAGTGCTATTCAATTCGCTTGCCTTTCTGGTGTTCCTGCCCATTGTTTTTGGCTTATACTGGTTTGTATTTAATAAGCGCCTGTCGTGGCAAAACGGGTTGTTGCTTATTGCCAGTTATTTCTTTTATGGCTGGTGGAGCTGGCAGTTTATGGCGCTGCTTGCCCTAAGCACCTTCCTTGATTATGTTTATGGCTTTTCTGTTGCCTCGCTTAACCGAAAAAGGGCCCGCCTTTTTTTATGGCTGAGCATTATCAATAACCTCGGTATTCTGGCCGTATTCAAGTATTACAACTTCTTTGCGCTGCAATTTCAACAGGGGTTTGACACGCTGGGACTACATATACACCCCACTTTACTGGAAGTAGCGCTGCCGATCGGCATTTCCTTTTACACCTTTCATGGCATGTCGTATGTATTTGACATTTATAGAGGCAGACAAAAACCTGTTACCAATTTTATTGAGTATGCGGTCTTTGTTTCCTTTTTTCCATTACTGGTAGCAGGGCCTATTGAACGGGCCACGCACCTGCTGCCCCAGATCCAGCAAAGGCGCAGCTTCAGTTACCGGCAGGCCGCCGAAGGATGCCGGTTGATCTTATGGGGCATGTTCAAAAAGGTAGTAGTGGCCGACAGTCTTGCCGGTATAGCCGATGGCATTTTTAATAATTACACGGAACATAACGGTCTTACCCTAATACTGGGCGCCATCGCTTTCTCCTTTCAGATCTATGGTGATTTCAGCGGGTATTCAGACATTGCCCTGGGTACTGCCAAATTATTCGGGTTTGAATTGTTGAGTAATTTCAAGTTCCCTTACTTTTCAAGAGACATCGCTGAGTTCTGGCGCCGGTGGCATATCTCCCTCTCTTCGTGGTTCAGGGATTACCTGTACATTCCTTTGGGTGGTTCAAAAGGCGGCAAACTCAAAGCGGTAAAAAATACCTTTATCATCTTTCTGGTCAGCGGGTTTTGGCATGGTGCCAGCTGGAATTTTATTGCCTGGGGTTTTATTCATGCCTGTGGGTTCCTGCCCCTTTTATTGATGAACCGAAACCGGACACACGTTAATGAAGTGGTGGCAGCCGACCGCCTGTTTCCCAATGGTAAAGAGCTGCTGCAAATGTTTACTACCTTTTGTTTTGTAACCTTTGCCTGGATCTTCTTCCGCATACACGATATCGCTGCGGCTTTAGATTACACAAAAAGCATTTTTACCAATTTCCATAACCAGGCTGAGGCGCTCTCGTACCTGTCTATTTTCCTTTATATAATACCACTGCTGGTGATAGACTGGCAGTTCAGAAGAAATGAAAGAAGATTGGAGATCAGAAAGCGGAACATCTTTATTGCCCTAAGCTCGAGGGTAGTGTTGTATGCTATCTATACATTGACGGCTATGTTCCTGCTGAATTCGATCATTCAAAAAGAAAATGTTTCATTCATTTATTTCCAGTTCTAATGAAGCAACTTATCATAAAAATAGTGAAGCTGTCTATTATCCCGGTGCTGGTGCTGTTGCTGATTGGAGTTCGCCAGGAACAGGACCGGATAGTGACTTATAAAAGGCAATTATTTGAGCAGAACAAGGGAAGTGTGCAATGCCTGGTAACAGGTACCAGCCATACGTTGAATGGAATAAATCCCACCTTAATGCCCATTAAAACCCTGAATCTTGCCGAAGAGGGCAAACCTATTGAACTGGACATGGAAATAATTGAGCAGAACCTGGACCAGTTGCCTCATTTAAAATACGTGATCTTCCCAATTGACTATTTCACTTTTTACTTTACCGGAATGCGGGAAGAGTCTGCCCCCAAACTGTATCACCACTGGAACCTGAAGAATGGATTTATAAAATCATATAAGTTAAAAAGATTTCACGCCCTTACCTGTGGTTTTTTGCTAAATGAACACAACACGAACGATCAAAATGATACCATTATGGGCTACCGGGCCGAATTTGCCGACCTGTCGAAAGCAGACCCTGATTACCGGTTACACAAGTACAAGCGAAAATTAATTGATTGGAACACCTACTGGATAGATACCAGCAGCGCCGGAAGGATCTATAAAAGGTTCGAAGCTTTTATTACCAAACTTCAACAAAAACAAATTCAAACCATACTGGTGACCATGCCGGTTTGCCGGCAGTTCTATCCTTACTTCGATACCAACCTGGTAAAAAAGAGCAATCAGTTGATAACCGACTTACTTCATAACACGAAGGCCAAATACATCAATCTGCAAAACGCGCCTTCCCTGTCAGCGGACAGCCTGTTCTTCGACATCGATCATTTAAACGACAAAGGTGCTACTATTGCCACTGCCATCATTAAAGATTCCATACTCAAAGTTTTTTCACCTGGATATCGCGAAACGCAATTCGCATCGGCGGGCCCACATGCACCTGAACGCCCAGATAACCGGAAAAGCGCCTATTGATGGTATCGTTGTCCGTTACATCGCTCATAAGCACGCCATTGATGTAATGCTGCAAATGATTGCCTTTTACCACAATGCGGTATTGGTTCCAGTCATCCACTTTGATCGCCGCTTTCAACTCCGCCGGGTTACCCAATGTTTCCACTACCTGTTTAGGTATCCATTGGTTGTTTTTGATCTGCGATTGTAAAGAATCAGGATTGATCTGTATGGTTGGAATGATTGTTTTCTCACCTTGAGAGGCCAGCGTGGTGCGTTTTCGTTCTTCATAATTGCTGCCGGTATAGGTATTGGGACCGTTCAGATCGGCCTGGTAACCACGCAGGGCATTGGGGGCGTCCGTCATTTTTTCACTGCGGTAATTGATGCCGCTGTTTCCCTTGGCAGATACTTTGTATTCACAGGTGAGCTCAAAATCATCGGGCATATTGCCCTGGTAGATGATAAAGCTATTCCTTTTCAACAACGTTTCCGGGGTTACCACGCCCACCAGGCAGCCACTATCAACCCGCCAGTAGGTGGGGTCCCCTACCCAATTGGTCAGCGTTTTTCCGTCGAAGATGCGAACAAAACCATCGTTGTTTTTTCCTGTAGCCTGTTTTGAGGTATGGCAACTAACTAATACTACAATTCCCAGGGCGAAGCTTATTATTTTGTGCATGGCTTAAAATTAAGCATTAAACCTGTTTATCAGTTCATCCTTGTATGTTAATCCTATAGGAATGGAGGTTCCATCAACCATTAACTGGTTTCCTTCTATATACCGGATGGCTTTAATGGAAACGATGTACGATTTATGTGTTCGGATAAACAAGGCAGCGGGCAGGTTCATTTCAATATTGCGAAGGGTTTCATTGGTAATGATCACCTTCCCCTGTTTTGTAAAGACCTTTACATAATCGCCCACGGAAGTAAAATAGCTGATCTCGGCAAAGTCGAGCTTGTACAGTTTTTTATCGGCCTTTATTACGATGAAGTCCTGGTCGTTATGGGTTTGTTTTCCCAGTTTGTCCCGTACTTTGTTAACCGCTTTTACAAACCGCTCAAAAGAGAACGGCTTTACGAGGTAATCGATCGCATCCAGATCGAACCCATCGATGGCGTATTCTGCATAGGCACTCGTAAAGATGACAGCGGGCGGCGCGGTGAGCGTTTTCAGCATATTTATACCCGAGAGCATGGGCATGTTGATATCGAGGAAGATCAACCTGATGTCGTGCTGTTTTAATGCCTCCAATGCTTCCAGGGCATTGTTACAGGTTTTTACCAGTTCAATCACCGGCAGGTCTTTGCAATAGGTTTCAATAATTTCCTGCGACAGTGGTTCATCATCCACTATCAATGATCTTATTTTCATTGGCTACTCGTTTTTTGCAGGGGAAGCTGTAATACTGCCCTGTATTTTTCTTTGGTATCGTTTATGGTCAGTTCATATTTTCCCCGGTACAATAATTCCAGTCTTCGTTTTACATTCTCCAGGCCCAGTCCCCGGAAGTTGTCATTCTCCACTTCATCTATCACGCCCTTGCTGTTCTCTACGGTCATCTGCAACAGATCCTCACTTATATTTATCAGTATGTGCACGAACGATTCATGAATGGTGGCCTTTATGCCATGTTTAAAACCGTTCTCGATAAATACCAGCAGCACCAACGGTGCTATGTAGCTGTTTGCGGCCTCACCGGTGACTGTACAAACAATCGAGGCATTATCCCGTGTACGCAGTCTTTGTAAATCTATGTAATTATTGATGTAATCAAGTTCTTTTTGCAGGGGCACCGCGTTCTCATTGCTTTCATAGATCATGTACCGCATTACTTCGGCCAGCTTCAGGATGCTATTGGGTGCCATGGTATCTTTTTTCAGCGCCAGCGAATAAATATTGTTTAAGCTGTTGAATAAGAAATGCGGATTGAGCTGCATTTTCAGGAACAGCAATTCGGTACTGGCTTTTTCTCTTTCCAGTTCAATAAGGCGAAACCAGGCCCGCGATAATTTTAATAAAGTGGTTATCGCCAGGTATACAAATCCAAACTGTACCAGCTGCCAAAATCCGAAGTTTGACACAAAGAAATAGTTGGGCAAAAAGAAATCGATCGCATGGCTATAGATGAAAATGTTCAATTGTGCTGTTCCCGCCAATAACGCCAGCACACACACGGCATACAGTCCATACTTGTTCCGGGCAAGCAGGCGGGGAATTAATACAAACCCATTGACGTACACGGCCAGTACAATGGTGATATGGAACACAGCCGTATAGATGTAATCAATGGTCTCGATGTTATTGGTGATAGAAAACGAATGAATGAGGTCATAATAGCTGACACTCCAAAACAGGATATGTTGTAACATCCTGTTTTGAAAAAGGTTATTTATGAATGGCCGCAATTTTCCCACCTGGTTAAGCTTTTTTGGTTAAGAACGCCGCATCATTGAACAGGTCCCTGCGATTGGCGTATTTCTTTATAAACTTCTGCAATTCTTCGGTAGAAGCGGTGATTACTTTATAGTTATTCAACTTCTCGTATTTAATCCTGATGGTATTTTGCTCTAATAACTTATCCATCAAATCTGTATTTAAAAAATATAATTCGAACCGGTTGCCGGTTATCTTAACTTTTGCATAGGTATGAACCGGCACAAACTGGGTCTCGAAAAAACTATTCTTTAAATTTAAATCATCCGGGAAGATATCTAAAAACAGGTTATCATCGAGCTGCGTTAAATGGGCCTGCATTTTCCGGGCTTCCCCATTTTCTGTACAGGTTAACAGATATGTTTTTTTGTTAATCAATTGCCCCTTTATTATCTCCTGTTTCTCCCTTTCCGGTTTGTTTTTATAAGGCGCCATTTCATGTTGCATCAGGTTTTCGAATTTCCAGGTATTTTTTGAGGTATCACCCCATACGCCTTCCAGGTTGTTATCGTAAACCAGGTCGTTTTCGGTATACAGGGGGTATAGAGAAAAAACACATCCGGGCAGAATAAACGCTCCTATCAGGAGCAGGATCAAAGCAATTTTTGTTTTCATTGTTTAATTTTTTTGTTACCCTAAAATAAAAACGAAGGCGCGGGGTGGTAAAATAAATCCGGCAAACAACAAAAAACGGGGGGTGAACTAATAAAAAAAGCCCCGACTGTATCGTCGGGGCTTCCATGATTATTTTTACTACAAACCTTGCAGGGTGCCATTGGGGCCTACCACCAGGGCTGGTTTGCGTAAGGCAATATGAACGGGCAGTTCTTCCAGCGGGTAAACGTCATCAGGATCGGCACGCGACAGATTTTCCACTTTTACATAACTGGTATCCAGGGCAAATGATTTTTCTCCCAATAAATTATATACGGCGGTAGAAGCCATTTGTAAAAAGGGATATTCATTTTCCTCCGTACACAAAGGATGATATACAATGACCCCTTTATCTTCCGGATCGTCACTTTCAAATGAAAAGCTGCACTCACTGGGATGAATACCTAATGCTTCAATTTTTTCTTCCAGAAAAAAGTCAATGGCCCGGGGTTCTTCCAGTGCCTGAATGTTCCAGCCTGGGATTTCCGGTGCCGTAGCTACCAGTTTTTCCACTTTGTCGAAGTGCATTGCTTTGCCATGGACCGTAATGGTAAATACGGGGGTATCTCCATTATTTGGCAGCACCAGTGTGTATTCAAAGAACTTGTAATAAGCGCGTAAATGCGTATTCAATTCATTCAGCCAGTAGGTGGCTTCTTTTTTAGATTTATTATTTAGGTCGAGGTATTCCTTATTGTTACGTGTGAACCACTCCCAAAAATGCCGCTTCGATAACCTGCTCATATCTTTTATTTATAATTGAAGGAAAGAGAATTCGGTCCCGGCCAGGCCGGAACCGAATTCTTACCCATTACAAAGATACGTCCAATATTCCTTCATTGCCCGGAACATCGGTCGCAATGGCAGTGATCTTAGTACCAGCCAGTTGGGTGTTCGCCTGGGTGGTGGTGTAGGTTCAATCAATACCATTGGAGTCTTGTACCGCATCTCCAGCTTCCAGCAGCGTGCCGCCGGCTGCGTCTATTTCAACCCGTAGACTCATATTCCTATTTCACGGACCTTATACCAAAAGGTGCTGGAGCAGTTGAATGTGATTGAGTGAATGAACACATCCAAATAAAAAAACCCCGTCCCAGTTAAGCCGGGATCGGGGTCGCTTGCACAAACAGAAACAGTTTAGAAAGCCCCTATCTCTGATAAAAATGTTGAATTGGCTACACCCCAAACAGTTGTAACAGTTATCCTGAAATACCTTGCGGCCATGGGTGTGGCAAACAAAAAGAATTGTTTTGGATTTACGGATGCCAGTTCATAAGTACCTGCCGGCTTCCAGTTGCTGCCGTCGGTACTTACATCTACATTGAATGCTTTGGGCGAACCATTGGTTACGTTTTGTCTGCGGGTTATTATCACTCCATTCAAGGTAATAGTAGTATGCATGTCGATAGAGACATGATGCGGCAACGGCGGTTCAAACCCATCCCACTGGCTTGTCCAGAAGGTAGTGGTATTGCCATCCAACACAAAGATGGCACGTCCGTTGTTTGGCCCTTCACCGGACGCTTCCTGGGAATCGAATTCGTTAATGGTCCAGTTGGTACGGTCAAGCGAAGGATCTTCAGCTTTCACTACAAAAAAAGCCGTGCTTTTCGAGGTGTTTATCGCATACCCATTGCCAACGCTTGCAATACCCAGCGGGATCATATAGTTATGATCTTTCTGTATTCTTTTCGAACTGATCTTAAAGGAAATGTTTTCACTGATGTTGCTGCCGTTCTTTATTACTGCAGTGGTAGCAGGGAATGAAAATACACTGTCGGGTATTTTCTCAAACAGCGGGAGCCCGGCCGTTTGTCGTGCAGCATTGATGGAATCCCATTTGGAATAATCCAGTTGAAAGGTTACGGGCACATCACCTGGAGCATGTGCGTAACCGGAGCCACCGAAGTAAGCATTTACATCAAACGAAAACAGGCTATCGGCCTGCCCCGTTGCCCGTTGAATAACAGAAATGGTGGTGTAGCCATTATCATCGGCTGTATTGCTCACTGCCTGTGACATATAAATTTTTACATCGCCGCCTTCTTCTGAAAAGGCTTTATCTTTTTTGCAACTGCCTATAACCAGCAGGAGGCAGCAGCTTAAAGATGGTATAATTAGTTTTTTCATTGGTTCTCTTTTTAATAAGCATTACAGTTTAGTGTCTTTACCATATATATTACCAACCTGGATTCTGCGGCGCCAATGCGGGGTTAAGCGTCAGCTGATCGATTGGCAATGGACGCAGGTAGAGTTTATCATACCAGGTCCTTGCTGTAATATCGGTATATACCCTGATGTAGTTATTGGCATCTACCTGAATGCTGCTGATCTGTGCAGCCGGATATTGCGCCCGGATGGCAGGTACCAGTTTCATCCCCAAAATGGTTTCGGGGTTCTCCAACAATTTACCTGCTTTCCAGCGTACCAGGTCATCGTAACGGAATCCTTCCCCTACCAGTTCAATCCTTCTTTCTCTTCTTATTTCATCTAACAACACGGGCACTCCGGGAAAATCTGATCTGGGGTCTTTCACTAATGAACCAACGACCATCGGGGTCATGCCAACGCGGTCACGGATCTTATTGATGGTATTATCGATCACGGTTTGATCGGCCTCACCCAGCTCTGCTTTAGCTTCGGCATAAATGAGTAACGTTTCTGCATAGCGGAAGATAAACAGGTCGAGGGTCGACTGGTTACTATTCCATTGTGCCGGATCAGGACTATAAGCTTTAACAGCACCATAACCTGTTACTATCGAAGGAATACGGGGCAGCGTCATCAGATCTTTTGAACCATCGGCATTGTTCTTGAAAGAAAAACCCCGGGTGGCAATGATCTGGGTGAACCGGGGATCTCGGTTTAATTGTTCCTGGTCTAATGAATCATCTCCTTTATACAAAGGACTTAACGAAGTTGGCAGGCCATCTGTACATAAAAATGAACGTACAAAGTTTTTGCTCAGTGCGGGCCATACGTTCGAGATATCGCGCGTGGTATTTTGCATATTCACGTCTTTGATATACCGCCGGGCCAGGATGGCTTCTTTGTTTCCTTTTAATTCTTCCTGAATGAATAAATTGTAATAGTCTGTTGATGGGTTGCCGGTTTTATAAATAGCGTAACGGCCGCTGTTTATTAATGCTTCCGATGCCGTAGCCGCTTCACGCAACCAGCTCTGTTCGCCGCCCAGTGCCCAGTATCTGCGATACGTACCTTCCCATAAACAGATGCGTGCTTTTAATGCCTGGGCCACGTCTTTGGTAACACGGCCGGCAAATTGTGTATTGGTAGCTTCGGCGACATTGGCTACTGCAAAGTTGAGATCGGCCAGTATAGAATCCATCACTACCGTATGCGGCTGACGAGGGCCGTACAATTGTGCTGTAGATGTATCGGTAAGGTCATTCGACAACCAGGGAACGGCGCCGAACAGTTTTACTTTTTGCCAGTATAAGATCGCTCTGAAAAAATGGGCCTCACCGGCGTAATATCCTTTTATCGTATTATCGGCTTCGGCCTTGTTATAGCGTTGTAAAAAATAATTTACGTTGCGAATAGCCGACCAGGTTGTCTGCGTCCAGCCACCACCGCTTGCCGGTATGGTAAGCTGGTTGGCCAGGAACTGGTCAATTTTTGCCTGTGCAAAATTATCTGAATTAAAATCATTGTACGCACTCTGGAAGCCCGGGTTTTGCGCCGGCAATGAATCATAAAACTGATTCAGGAACAACTTCAGGTCGTTCTCATTTTTAAAATAAGTAGGCTCGCTGATGGAGTCCTGTGGAAACCTGTCGAGGAAATCCTCCTTTTTACAGGCGCTGAAGGCTATTATAGAAACTACTATTATTGAAATGATCTTTTTCATTCTCCCTTGATGTTTGTTTTAAGAAATTACAGTCCCAACTGCAGTCCAAATGTTACAGCCCGGCTTAACGGATAAGCCGTAGCGCTCAGCAATTCCGGATCAAATCCTTCATGCAGTTTGGTGAACTCAAAAAGGTTCTGCCCGGTAACATACACTCTGGCGCGGTCCATTTTGAACTTCTTCAGGAAAGTAGATGGCACTGAATATCCGATGGTAGCCTGTTTCAGGCGGGTATACGCAGCATTCTGCAAATACTTTGTCTGCTGCTGATGATCGAACCCGGCGCCAAACTGCGTAAGCGGATAATATGCATTCGGGTTCTGCGGCGTCCAGCTATCCAATTGTGATTTTACCGGAACTCCCCATTCGTCATCGGCAAAGGCCCAGAAGTAAGTACCGCTTAACCAGTAATCTCTTTTAAGCACACCCTGGAAGAAAACAGTTACATCAAATCCTTTATAGTCGGCTGACAGGTTCAAACCAAAACGGTAACGCGGCGTATTGTTACCAATAATGCGCTGGTCACCAGGATCGGTCACAGTGTTTTTACCTACATCAATTTTACCATCGCCATTCAGGTCGTGGTATTTAATATCACCAGCTACCCAGCGGCTATAACCAAGACCGTTTTGAGAAGGGGATTTCTGCACCTCTTCCTGCGATTGGAAAAAGCCATCGGTTGTAAATCCCCAGATCTCACCAAACTTCATACCCTGATAAAAAACACCATTTCCTATAACCCCGGTTGGGTTAAGATCATATTTGGTAACGGTACTGCGGTAATCGGCCATATTAAACGCTACACTGTAATGCAGGTCGTGCATGGCTTTATCGCGCCAAACCAGGTTCAACTCCCAGCCTTTTGTTTTTAATTCAGCTGCATTGCGCGATGGTGGTGGCGTACCTAAGATTGCCGGCAATGGGAAGGAACCCACCAGCATGTCGCTGGTAGTACGGGTATAGCGATCGAAGGTGATATTGAGCCTGCTATCGAGCAGCGAGGCATCGGCACCGAGGTTGAAAGTGGTTACCTTTTCCCAGGTAAAATTGGCATTTACCAAACCGGGCGCCCCTACATAAGGACTGGTAAGATTGTTATCGAACACATATCCTGTTTGCCCAACCGGCATGGTAGCAATATACGGGTATGGCTTGGTGGTAGCCTGGTTGCCAAGCGTACCATAAGATGCCCGCACCTTTAATTGATCAACATATTTTGTAAGCGGGGCGAAGAATTTTTCTTCAGAGACCCGCCAGCCTCCTGATACGGAAGGTGCAAAAATATAGCGGTTGCCGCGTGGGAAACGTGACGTACCATCGTAGCGGCCATTCACCTCCAACAGGTATTTATTATCGAAGAAGTAGTTCACCCGGAAAAAGGAACCACTAACGGCCCACTGGTTCTGAGCCCCTCCTATTACCGGCGACGGATCGTAATTGGGTACCAAGCTGGGCATGGTAGGATCTATCAGGTTTTTGGCGGTTACATTAAAACCCTTGTTTTGTTTCAACTCCTCGTTATAACCGGCCATTGCCTTTACATAATGTTTTTTCGCAAACGTATTCTCATATTCAATATATCCATTCAAAGCATAATAGGTATCGGTACTATCGGTTTGATATAACCGGCTGGGGCTTGTCCAGGGATATGTACCCAGCAATACGCCATTTACGCCGTACTCATTAAATGCTTTATAATGTTGTGTTCTGTTGTTATTATAAAAATTCCAGGTGTAGTCGGCCACAATCCTTACATGGTTTACCGGTTTTATTACCACACCGCCAGACAGCCAGAGATCATTGATAGAATATTTCTGCCGGCCATTCAACGCCATTAAGGCAAACTGATTGGTAAAACTTCCCTGTCCGGAAAAGTGACCATCGGGATGATAGATGGGCATTATTGGTTTAAGGTCGGTAGGAATGAACCCGCTGGTCAGGGAACTGGTATCATTGAACTTGGTACCGTTAGGGGTATTGAGATCGGAATGGTTGAGCGCGGTTTTAAAGTTCAACTCCAGCCAGCTGGTTGCTTTTGTATTCACTTTCAGCGTGGCGTTATACCGGTTATATTCCTGGTGCGCTTCCTTTAACAACCCTTTCTGGTTATAATATCCCAGGCTTGCCATATAGGTTGTTTTGCCTTCTCCGCCAGATACCGACAGGTTATGATTCGTCATGGGTTGCCAGCCGGGATATAATTCTTTTATCCAGTCGGTATTGCCTACATACCTGTAAAAACTGGGATTAGCCGGGTCAACGTATACATTTGGATTATTAGCCGGATCTTTATAATAAGCCAGCGCCATGATAGAATCCTGGTCGGTAAAGTTTTGATAAGTACCGCCGGAAGAATTTCTTTGTGCGGCCCTGAACATATTGATGTATTCCGGACCAGTGAGGTATTCGGGCATGCGTGTAGGACGCGATATGGTGTAGTTACCCGAGTAGCTCATCTTCATGCCTGCATTGGGTCTTCCTTTTTTTGTAGTGATGAGGATTACGCCATAGGCAGCACGGCCTCCATAAATGGCAGCAGAGGCAGCATCTTTCAACACCGTTACATCTGCCACATCATCGGGACTGATAAGATTGGGGTCCATTACCACGCCATCCACCAACACCAGCGGCGCTGCATTGGTAGGATCTAATGAACCGTTTCCGCGAATGCTGAACGACCCACCCTGTCCTGGTGCTCCGTTATTCAAATCCACATTCAAACCGGGAACGGTACCCTGCAGGCCCTGCGCCAGGTTCACCAGTGGCCGGCTTTCGAGTTGTTTTGAACTAACATTGGAAATGGCGCCGGTAAGGTTACCGACTTTCTGGGTACCATATCCTATCACCACCACTTCATTCAAATTCTTCTTCGATAATTCCAGGGTAATGTTAAAGGTTTCTTCCTTGCCTACCGGTATTTCTACGGTTACATAACTCACGGCAGAGATCACCAGTACATCCTTTTCTTCTGCCGGGAGGGTAAATTGTCCGGTAGCATTGGTGGTGGTACCAATGGTAGAATTCTTTATAGTTATATTAACGCCGGCGAGCGGATTCCCTTCGGCATCTTTCACTGTACCTTTCACGGGTTTTGCCAACCGGTCAGCGGTTGGCGGTTTTGGCGCTTTCAACTCAATGATCACATGCTTCTCAACAATGCTGTATACCAATGGCTGGTTCGCCAAACATTTGTCGAGCGCTACATTCAACGGTGCGTTCTTTACATCGATGTCTACCTTGCCGGTATTCTCCAGCAGTTCGAGCGTGTAAAAGAAACGGTATCCCGTTTGTTTTTGTATTTCCCTGAAAACGGAAGCCAACGGTGCCTGCTTTTTCGTAAGCGTTACCGTTTGGGATATTCCGTTTGCACTTACCTGCATAAAGCCGGCAAACAATAAAAAGGCGGTTAGTTTCATGAGCCGCAACGTTTTGGTTAGGTACCCGCTGCCCATTGGCATGGGTTTAAATAGATCCCTAAAAAGCATAGCTTTGTTCAGTTTTGGGTTAAACAATGTTTACTCAATCTCCCCCGATCTATCGGGGGAGTCATCTTGCAGTTCTGCTATGAGTTGTACATGGTTGACCCAGGCTATTCGCCGGGTTCCGCTCCACCGGAATCCGGTTTTTGTTGGGTCAACACTATCTTACCGGAGCCATTAAGGCGCCACAATTACTTTTTTTCCTGTTATAGAAGTTTTGATACCGCCTGCTTTTTCCAGCATCTCCAGTACCTGTGAAATATTTACATTACGGGAGATAGCGCCAGCAAAATGGAGGGAGATCTTTCCTTTGTATTCAACCTCTACATCGTACCAGCGACTGATCTGTCGCATCACGGTCTCTATAGTAGCTCCATTAAACTGAAAGGAACCGTTTTTCCAGGCCATTACTTCTTCCAGGTCAGCTGTTAGAACCGGGATGTTGTTGGATGATTGGGATACGGATGCCTGTTCCCCGGGTTTTATTATAGCTGACTCAGCTTTTTTGGTGATTTTAACAGCCCCTTCCAGCAAGGTTGTTTTGATAGTTTCCTCATCATCATAGGCGTTTATATTAAATTGAGTGCCCAGTACTTTCACAGCGGTCCCATTATTCATTTTTACCGTGAATGGCATAGCGGCATTTTTCTTTACTTCAAAATAGGCCTCACCGGTTATCTCTACATTTCTTTCATTGCCGGTAAACGCAGTGGGGAAACGGATGGAAGAGGCTGCATTCAGCCAAACGGTGCTTCCATCGGGCAGCACCAGTTGATATTGTCCGCCACGGGGAGTGCTTAGGGTGTTATAGGTGAGTGGGGGTGTTCCGCTTTTGGCAGCTTCATTATACAACAACTGTCCGTCATTCAGTTTTACTACCCGGGTATTTCCCTGTTGTGTCAGGGTTCCGGGATGGGCACTGTCGAGAATAATAGTGGTGCCGTTTCCAAGAGTAAGCAGGGCTTTGTTGCCACCGGGAAGCACATCGTTCTTTAACTCGTTTTTCGGCTGCTCCTGCACTACCGGCGGTTTTGGCGGAATTGTCGAACGGTTCAACCACATAAATGTACCGGTGCCCAACAACAGCAGTACCGCCGCTGCAGCCAGCCAGCTCCTGTTACGGCGGAAGTTATGGGTTGGTTTAGCTGGTACGGCCGGCGTTTCCGTTTCCAGGATCGACTGTAACCGCAGCGACAACCGTTCATTGAGCGCGCCGTCAACCGGACGAACAGCATCTTTTTGGACAGCCAGCTGCCGCCCGATCATTTCATCTGCCTGTTCTTTGTAGGCCTCGTCTTTTAACAGGTCCATCAGCTGGTCCACCTCTGCTGGCGAGCAGTTATTATCCAGGTATTTCCGGAACAGCGTGGCAAATAACAGGGAGTTGTCCAAAATATAATTTTAATAAAGACGCACGGCCGGAAAAAAGTATCGGCTGGAAAGTAATTTTTTTTTAACAAAAGCTTTACGCTGGAGTAATATTGATTGGTGGCGCTATTGGCGGTTCCAAAGATAAAACAGGGCTACGCTGATGGTGGTTATTTCATAATGTTTGGATACATACGACCGGATGGCCTCGCGGGCATTGGCCATATGGTCTTTAAGCGTAGAAAGTGAAATACCCATGATTTCGCTGGCCTCTTTATAAGAACAGCCTTCTATTTTGCACAGCTCAAAAGCGCGGCGGCGCTGCTGGGGAAGCGATTTGATGGCTTTTTGGAGAATGTCGGCATTTTCGCGGTCAAGCAGGGCCTCCTCAATATAACTGTATTCGTACGAAGCGGCAGCCTTGATAGCGGCATACAGCGCATGATCCCGGTCGAGTTTTCGAAAAAAATCGTACACCCGGTTACGGCTTGCAGCAAACAGATATCCGCCAAAACTGGTGTCGATCCGGATGGTTTCACGCTTTTGCCAGATACTGGAAAAGACATCCTGCACCAGCTCTTCCGCCGTTAATCCGTCTTTTACCAGGGCGAGGATATTATAATACAACCGCTCCGCATACGCCTGGTACAAAAGCGTAAATGCCGCTTCACTACCGGCCTGTAATTGCACCAGCAAGGCGCTCTCATCATATGGTATGTTGGGTTCCAAGGTTATCAAGAATCGTTTTCAATAAGTCAAATGTAATAAAAGGTGACAAAGTTGTAGATTTTGTAACTATCGGCCACTCAGGAATATAATATTTTGTTGCAACACAGCATTTTACAAATGTACTTTTCACATTATTAAAAAGAAATGTTTCAAGTTCAGGGTTGCCGCGACGCGGTGTATTGCTTGCTCCGCCAACTGGCGGATGCCGCTTTTAACTGTTTTCTCCATAGTTTTGTAAGGCAATATACATATATGAGTTCGCTGCTTAAAGACCTATACTCCCCCGCATTTTATGACCGGTTGTCCGGTTCATTCAGCCATACCCTGGATGGGTTTGATAAAAAGAAATTCAAACGTTCCCTGTTTACGGATGCTTTCGAGTCGATGGAATTGAAAGAACGGATGAAACATACCGCCCGGTGTATGCACCAATTTATGCCCGGTACATTCGGTAAGGCCTCCCTTACCATTATCAATAAGGTCCTGGACCGCTGGAAAAGCCATGAATTTCCGAAGGGTGGTCTGGAGCACATGTTCTTACCTGATTATATTGAAACATATGGGTTGAATGACTATAACAACTCCGTAAAGGCGCTGGAACAGGTTACCCAGTACATCAGCTGTGAGTTTGCGGTAAGACCATTCCTGCTTAATTATTACGAACCCATGCTTGCGCAAATGGTGCGGTGGTCAACCCATAAAAACGAAACGGTACGCCGGCTGGCGAGTGAAGGTTCCCGTCCGCGTTTGCCCTGGGCCATGAGCATACCTGACTTGAAGAAAGATCCCCGTGTAGTGCTGCCCATTTTCGAGAACCTGAAAAACGATCCTTCCGAAACGGTTCGCCGCAGTGTGGCCAACAGCCTCAATGATATTGCCAAGGACCATCCCGACCTGGTTATTACCATCGCCGGTAAATGGAAAGGCATCAGTGCAGAAGTAGATGCAGTGATCAAACATGGCAGCCGGACCCTGCTAAAAAAAGGACATGCAGGCATTTTATCACATTACGGACTGGAAAGTAAACAGCTTGCGCTGTCGCAACTGAAAGTACAAACACCCACGGTGTCGATAGGCGACTCTTTACGCTTTCAGTTCACTGTTAAAAATAATGGCAAGGCGGTTCAAACCGTGCGGCTTGAATATGGGATTTATTACCTGAAAGCAAATGGGACCCTGGCCCGGAAAGTTTTCAAGATCAGCGAACGCCTGTTTCAACCAGGTGAATCGATGACCATCGATCGCAGCCAGTCGTTTAAACTGATAACAACAAGGGTTTTCTATCCCGGCGCCCACCAGGTATCGGTAATTGTTAATGGTGAAGAAAAAGCTGCGGCTGATTTTGTATTGAAGCAATGAATTACTGTTGTCCATTCAGGATCTGCATGATCTCCTGCATATGCATAACCAATTCTTTTTGTTTTGTGATGGCCAAAGGAGTTATCAGGGTATCTACCTGGTTGTTAGACGCCTGGTTTAAGGTATGGAACACCTTAAGACCTTTTTCCGACAACGCCAGCAGGGAAACCCGGGCGTCGGTAGAAAAGTTCTCTTTGCTAATAAGGCCATCCTTTTCAAACTTCTTTAAAATACGGCTGACATAGCCTTTATCCATACTTAAGGTGGAAACAATTTGAGAGGCGCTTATTTGTCTTCCGGTATAGATCTCATAGAGTATGCGTGCTTCTGCAAGCGAATAATTGCTATCCAGCAGATGCCCATCCAGTAAACCGATCAACCGGGTATAGAACCGGTTAAACTCACGGATATCCTGTATCAATTTAGTTTTGTCTTTCATATACTGGTTGACATTGTCAATCAATTATTTTCCTTCTTTAGGCAGGTGCAGGTCATAACGTCTTTCGGTGAGGGGTTTGCCAAAAGACCGGGAAGGTTTTTCTTCTGTTAGTTTAAACCCAAAGCGGGTGTACAGGCTAATAGCGGCAAGTTGTTCATCGGTAGTCCATAGATAGGCGTGACTTACACCGCACTGTTTCATGAAATCGATAAATCCAGTCATCAGTTTCTTACCCAGACCGACGCCTCTATACTCGGGTAAAAAGATAAAGTAGCGAAGTTGCACCGCGGCTGGCCGATGTTGTGCCAATAGAAAACCTACTTTTTTGCCTTCATGTTCACACATCCAGATGCGGTCTTTCCCGGGATCATAGTCGTGGCCAAATTCGCCCAGGCCGCTCAACACATACGATTCAAAGCTCAATCCGTACCCGTTCTCTTTGGTATACAAATCGCCATGCAGATAGGCTACGTAACCAAGGTCACCCGGCAGTAATTGAGTTCTGATAGTAATGTCATCCAATGCAATTGTCTTCATAATATTTCCCTTTTCTCCATACAAAGGAAATAAAATAAGTTGACAATGGCAACTATTTTTAACCAAGGGTTAAATAGAAAAAGGCTGACCGATTAAGCGGACAGCCCTTTTTTATGTGAAGGCTAACTATCAATAATTTGGATTCTGCGCCAGATTAGGGTTCAGATCGCGTTGTGTTTGTGGAATGGGCCACCAATAATCTCTGGCTGCATTGAACTTGCGGGTTTCAATGGCGGCTCCTTTATAATTATAAATGGTTGCATTTAAAGCCACTTCCGCAGTTTTCCATCTTCTCAGATCATTATAGTATAAAGCTTCGCCTGCAAATTCGATCCGGCGTTCGTGTCTGATGATCTCCCGTAACTGGTCTTTGGTAAAACCGGAAACAATATTAGGCATACCGGCTCTTTTACGTACTTTGTTGATGGCATCATACACGGTGGCATCAGGACCGGCAAATTCATTCTGCGCTTCTGCATACATCAACAAAATATCAGCATAACGTAAGATGATGAAATTGGTTTCCGACTGGCCATCTTTCAAATCTGACATACCTGCAGGTGGCGTTCCATTATCGTAGATGCTATACTTCTTCATGCCGTATCCGGTAATGGCAAAACGGCTGTCTGTAACCTTTACGCCCATATAAACATCACCCGGGTAAACGATCGTTGCGTACAAACGCGGGTCGCGGTTGTCGTATGGTTTTGTAGGATCATACCCCGAAGCAGGATCTGTAATAGGTAACCCGCTCTTCATTTCATAAGCATTGGCCAGATCGAGCAGAGGTGCATTGGAGTTATACTGGCGGCAAATAAGGTCAAATGAATTGCCCTGATCGGGGTACATGTATTGTACATCGAACATTACTTCCTGATTGTTTTCATAGGCGGGTAAAAACAATTCGCGGTAACCAGGGTATAAAGCGTATCCTGCAGCAGATGCCATGTCCATTACAGCCTTTGCAGCATTGGCGGCATTCTTCCATTTGTTATTATCACTGCCCGTATTAAGTAAAGGACTGGCTTCAAAAAGCAATACCCTTGCTTTCAGCCCTAACGCGGCCCCTTTTGTTGCTTTTCCTATGTCGGCGGAGGCGTTTTTAGCAGGCAAAACCAACGCCGCACTGTCAAGATCACTTAGGATCTGGGCAACAACCTGTGCGCGGGGAGTGCGTTCCAAACTGGCCTGGGTAACAGGATCGGGTGGATCGAGGATCAAAGGCACATCACCATAGTGCACCTGTAACATGTAATAATATAATGCCCTTAAAAATTGTACTTCGCCCCGCATACGTTTCTTTAAAGCTTCGTCCATGTTCACCGGGCCTGATTTTACCAGGAAGGTATTGCAACGGCCAATTCCTCCATAACAACTGGCCCAGCGGTTTGTAATGATCCCGCCCGTAGTGGGTGATTGCTGCCCTTTGGCAATAGAATTAAATCCCTGGTCATTTCCATAGGTATACGCATTGGGTGAAGCAGCTTCTTCAAATAACGGAATAGCCGTGCTGCCATACAGGCCTGCTCCCCGCATGGAGGAATAACAGGCAGTAAGACCCGCGGTTACTGCTTCGGGTGTAGTCCAGAAGGTACTTTCAACATAACGGTCGGTTGGTTTTGTATCCAGCAGTGACTTGTTGCAACCAGCCAGTATATATCCGGTTATAGTAATTATTAAAACAAACTTTTTCATATCAGCAATATTTTAATTCAGGTTATTAAAAAGTAACATTCACCCCGCCGCTTAATGTCTTCAGCATTGGATAATGATACAAAGTAGAAGCGTTCACAACAGACTCGATATCGAAATCTTTGTACTTCGTAAACGTTAACCAGTTCTCTGCATTGACAAATACATTTACCCTGTTGATCTTTACTTTTGATAACCATTTGGCTGGCACGGCATAACTGAGTTGGATATTTTTCATCCGCAGGTAAGAACCATCACGCAACCAGAAAGTAGATGATTGGAAATTGTCCTGGTTACCGGTGCTTTCAGTAACGATGGGCAGGCGCGCATTGGGGTTATCGGGTGTCCATGCATCAGTAGCCCATTCCCAGGTAGCATTGGCACCATTGTTAAATGGAAAAGCAAGGTTGGCAGTGGGATAAATTTTGATCCCCGCTACACCCTGGAAAAATCCACTGAGTGAAAATCCTTTATAGCCTACATTAAAGCCAAAGCCAAATGTATACTTAGGCATGATAGAGGAATTTTTAACCACAATGCGGTCATCACCATTGATGATATTGTTTTTATCCTGGTCCTTGTATTTAATATAACCGGCTTTGGTAGCGTTGCTTTGAAAAGCGCTGGCTGCCACCTCGGCATCGCTTTGGAAAATGCCATCCGCTTCCAGCAAATAATAGGCATTCATTTGCGTGCCCGCTTTGGTGATGGTAGATAAGTTGGTGCCATCATTATATAGGATCTGGCCACCCAGGTCAACTACGCTGTTTTTATTATAGGCAATGTTACCGTTCACTTCATAATCTACCTGACCTATTTTATCGTGGTAACCCAGGGTTACTTCAATACCGCTGTTATCAACGGAACCTACATTCTTTTGCGGACCATTCAGGTTACCCACCTGGGCAGGCAGGTTCACCTGTCGCAGAATTCCATTGGTACGCTTCTTATACCAGTCAAGCGTAAGATTGATACGGTTGTTCCACAGAGCAAGATCGGTACCTACATCATAGGTAGTGGTAGACTCCCAGCTAATGGTAGGGTCGGCATAACCAATTACAGCTGCGCCAGACGACAACACCTTGTTATAACTGTAATCCTGCGACAGCAGCACTGATGGTTCATAGCTGTACAATGGAACGGCCTGGTTACCTAACTTGCCGGCAGATACCCGCAGTTTCAACAGATCGATGAACTTCGACTGAAAGAATGATTCCCGGTCAATGCGCCAGCCTGCAGAAGCAGCCGGATAAAAACCCCAGCGACGGCCGTCTGCAAAACGGGAAGAGCCATCATTCCGGAAGGACACTTCAAACAGATATTTTCCATCATAATCATAATTGAGCCGGCCGAAGTAAGATTCCAGTACATCTTTTGTATCATGTCCCCCAATGGCATTCCGTATAGTGCCCGCATCGAGCGCCGTCAACGTGCCATCCAGGTAGCCGACCATGGTAGCAGAATACGTATCGGTGCTAAAGTTGTCATAGCTGGCGCCCACCATTACCGACAAATTGTGCAGCTCTTTAAATTTATGCTGCCAGTTCAACGTATTGTAAAAGTGGATGTTCATGTCGTTATAATCCGTTTTGGCCGAACGGGGGGCAGTCGTTGGACTGTTCCAGTTGGTGGCAGCCAGTGTTTTTGGATTAAAGGTTTGCATGCGGGGCGTAAACTGATCGAGCAAACCATCATATTTATCTACACCAAACTTGATATTGTATTTGATATCGAAAGGCAGTTTGTATTCGGCAAATACGGTTGACAGGAACCGCTGGATCTTTTTATTACTTAATCCATTAAAAGAAAGCATCCGGGGATGTTCCCAGTTATTACGGCCGGGTGTACGCAGCCACGAGTTGCCATACCTACCATCGGCCAGCTGATCGGTAAGGATGGGCAGCGTGCGGAATAAATATTGCCAGATGCTGTTGTATAACGGTTCGGTGTAATTGCGGTAATAACCATCGAGGGTCAATCCTACCTTCAGTTTACTGTTTACATTGAAAGAAGTATTGAGTCCCAGCGAATATTTATTTTCATGATTACCCGGTCCGAACAGGATGCCATCTCTGTCTAAATAGCCTAAAGAAAGTCGGTATTGCCCTTTATCTGAGCTACCTGAAATGTTCAGATCGTGTTTTTGAATAGTACCGTTGCCCAGGGCAATATCGAACCAGTTATTGGAAGGATAGGTAATAGGGTCGCCCGCCATACCGGCTTCATATTCTGCGATCTCGGCATCGGAATAATCAGGTGTTTGTTTGCCACCGTTCTTTACCGCCTGATTTTTCAATTTCATATAAGCAATAGGGTCCCAGATGGCATCAGGTAAATACGTTGCCTTTTGCAACCCGTTATAATAACTATAATTCACCCGCGAGGCTCCTTTACCGGTTTTAGTGGTAACCAGTATAACGCCATTGGCGGCCCTTGATCCATAAATGGCGGCAGACGCATCTTTTAATACGGTGATTGATTCGATATCATTGGGATTGAGTTCATCCATTGAATATTCAATACCATCTACCAGTACCAGCGGATCATTTTCATTAAGGGTACCCACACCACGGATGCGAATGGTTGAACGGTCTACCCCCGGCTGGCTGTTACCAAGATTTACATACAGGCCCGGCATACCTTTCAATGCATTACTAACGTTGGTAATAGGTTGTCCTTCTTTATCGGCCATATTTAGCGTGGTGATGGCACCCGTAAGATTTACTTTCTTTTGGGTACCATACCCTACCACTACAACCGAATTCAGGGCTTTACTATCTTCTTCGAGTTTTATTATACCAGCATTGGCCCCGCTTACGGTTATCTCTTTATCAAGATATCCTATATAAGAAATAACAAGTTTGCTGCCGGCGTTGGCACGAATGGTAAAAGAGCCGTCTGTGTTGGTAGAGACTCCCTGCCCTGTTCCGGCAACCTGAATAGTTACCCCCGGCATAGGTGTTCCGTCTTTGGCTGAGGTTATTTTTCCGGAGATGGTTTGTTGCTGGGCCTGTAGCGAGCAGGTTGTTGAGAGTAGTACGGCAATACAAAGCAAAGCAGTAGCTAGTCGTCTTACGACGAGCAATCGTTGAAAGTCAGTCATTTCCTTAGGTTTTTATTAATTCGTATACACAGGAAGCAGGATCCCGTTATTCAGGTTAATTTATCAAGCGTATTACGGTTTCGTATACTCTTAGTTCCTTTCCATTACTTAATCTTTCGTTTTGGTTTCATTTTGTTTACTGAGCAATAATAATGAAACATTTTGAAACTTAAGATTAGAATATTCGAAATAGAAAGAAATATCTCCGGAAATGCATGAGCAAACGATTGCGTAAAATAAAAAAAGCCTTTCCGATTTAACCGGAAAGGCCCTGGCTGGAATGGGTTACTTTACTTATTGCTTTTTTTCATTGATACCATATAAGCCCTGTAATATGCAGGAATCATTTTTTGTTCTTATACGGCTGCCATACGCTTCTAATTTATTGGATACAAGGGTCAGGTCTTTTGTTTTAAGGTTTCCTTTATAAGACATTCGAATACCTGCTTTTTTATTGGCAAATAAGGTGAACTGAACAAGGATCTCCCCCGTGTCTTTTACTGCAGCCAATTGTTTTATTACCACATCATCGGCGCCTTTAATAAAGTCGGCCAACGTATCGATATTGATCATGGCCGGAATTTTGTTTTGATCGGTCAACAAAATAATCTGGAGAGGCTGTACAGGGCCATCATACTTTTTATATTCATCCGGATGGTATTCTTTGAATTCCCCTTCTGTTTGATACGTTTTATTATCAACGGGGTTTACATAGGCCTTCTTTCCTATCAGGCTGTCAGGATTGTCTGTTGCGATGATTTGTTTGGTTGATTCAGTTTCTTTGGTTGATTTGTTCTCTTTGCAGGAAGTCAAAATAACCAATATGGTTGCAAGTGCTAACGACGCTTTTTTCATCAGGGTTTGTTTTTACCGGCTCAAAATAGTCCTTTTCGCATTCCCGTTTGCGTTTTATTGTAAACTTATCATTACATCTGCTCTATTAGTAACTCAGATACGCAATGGAACTGTGCAGATGATTTCATACTGACTTCCAGAAAAAATAATTCTTTACTTATATCGCTGAATACCAATCGCTCTTTTAAAAAATCAGAAATAATATTTCACTGCGCAGGTTGTCTGCGCTACTGTTCATTTAATTGCAGGCTGGAGTGATAGAGTATTTGAAGTGATGGATGCCATTGAAGCCGGAACAAACGCCATCAATGCAATTAAGAATATAACATTATAAAAACTAAAAGAATTGTAAGTGTCGTTAGAATAGAGTTACTTCGACTTCCAATCGCAAACCGAACTTTATTCGCCTTTTACCTTACAATTTTTTACCTGATCACTTTAATGAAATTGAGCCGTTTCGGTACTATTGCTCATGGCAACTGTAGATGATATACCCTGTTGAATAATATTCTGCACGGTATCAAAATAACCGGTACCTACGAAGCTCTGGTGTTTTACTGCTTTAAATCCTTCTGCCTGAAGTGCAAACTCTTTTTGCTGCAATTCAGAAAAACCTGCCATTCCCTTTTCTTTATACGACCTCGATAATTCGAACATGGAGGTATTCAATGCATGAAAACCGGCCAGGGTTATAAACTGGAACCTGAAACCCAGGGCAGCCAGTTCCTCGCGGAAAGTTTCCATTTCTTCCACACTTAAGTGCTCCCGCCAGTTAAAGGACGGAGAGCAATTGTATGCCAGTAGCTTTCCGGGAAAGCGTTCATGAATACCCTGCGCAAATTCTTTTGCCATGCCAAGATCCGGATGCGATGTTTCCATCCAGAGCAGATCAGCATACGGCGCATAAGCAATGCCGCGTGCTATGCATTGTTGCAACCCATTTCGTACATAATAAAAGCCTTCACCGGTTCTTTTGCCGGTAACAAAGGGCTGGTCCCTTTCATCAATATCACAAGTCAATAAATTGGCCGCTTCCGCATCTGTTCTTGCTATCACAAGGGTTGAAGCATTCATTACATCTGCTGCCAGGCGTGCCGCCACCAGCTTGTTAATGGCTTCCTGGGTCGGCACCAGTACTTTACCACCAAGATGCCCGCATTTTTTTACACTCGACAGCTGGTCTTCAAAATGAACCCCGGAGGCACCGGCTTCAATCATAGCCTTCATTAATTCAAATGCATTCAGATTGCCGCCAAAACCAGCTTCGGCATCTGCTACGATCGGGCACATCCAATCGGTAGTTGTTATACCATTTACTGAATCTACCTGTTCACAACGAAGCAATGCATTATTAATACGCTTAACAACATCAGGAACCGAATTTACAGGATATAAAGATTGATCGGGATACATAGTCCCCGCTGCATTGGCATCTGCAGCTACCTGCCAGCCGCTTAAATAAATGGCATCTAAACCAGCGGCTACTTCCTGTATAGCCTGATTTCCCGTTAGTGCCCCCAGCGCCGCCACATATGGTTGTGTATGTAATAAATTCCAAAGCTTTTGGGCACCCTGGCTGGCCAGGGAATATTCAATGTTTATTCTGCCTCTCAGTTTTAAAACTTCCGCAGCAGTGTAAGGACGCTCAATTCCAATCCATCTTGGGTGATTTTCCCATTCGCTTGTCATTTGCAATATTTGTTGATCCTTCGACATAAACTGAATTTTATTAAGTGATGATGTAATGCAGTTCTGTTCAGGCATACTTATAGGCAGCAGGCTTCTCTTCCAGCTCTTCTATATTGTTAAGCTGTACCTGGCAGGCTTTATCTTCCCTGTTTAAAAGAATGGCATCATAAGCCGACAAAGTGAGAAACTCCTCAAACGTGTCACTTACTACCTGCCTGTTGAATAAACAGATCGCCTGCACAAATTGCCCCTGCTGGTATTGTAATGAACCGACCATTTGTTTTATTTTTTCAATTTCTTCATCCCGCCAGCGTTCATATAAGTCCTGGCTGAATACCCGTCCATCGACAAGCGTGGTATGATTTTGTAACCATTGCCACAGCTGTGTTCTCGATATTTCGGCTGTTGCCGCATCTTCCATACAATTATAAATGGCGGCTGCACCATTGCCACGCAACCAGCTTTCCAGGTACAGAATACCAATGGATATATTGGTACGGATACCTTCTTCTGTTACAGTTCCTGCCGGCACCTGCAGCAGGTCTGCTTCGGTGCAACTAAAATCCTCCCTCTTCCGATGTAACTGGTTGGCAGCTGGCATGTGGGCATTAAATATTTCCAACGCAACAGGCACCAAACCCGGATGCGCTACCCAGGTACCGTCGTGCCCGTCGTTAACTTCCCGAAGTTTATCGGCCTTTACTTTTTCAAAGGCCATTTCATTGGCAGTAACATCATTCCTGACGGGTATTTGTGCAGCCATGCCACCAATTGCATGCGCCTGTCTTTTATGGCAGGTTTGTATTACCAGCTGTGTATACATCCGCATACAAGGAACCGTCATGGTTACCTGTGCCCGGTCAGGAAAAACATAGCCTTGTCTGTTCCTGAATTTTTTAATGAAGGAAAAGATATAATCCCACCGGCCACAGTTCATACCGGCTGAATGCTCCTTTAGTTCCCATAATATTTCATGAAGCTGAAACACTGCCAGGATGGTTTCTACCAGCACCGTAGCTTTGATAGTTCCCTGCGGGATACCGCAATAATCCTGGGCAAATTCAAACACCTTATTCCACAGCCGGGCCTCTTTATAACTTTCCAGTTTGGGTAAATAGAAATAAGGACCGGTGCCACTTTGAAGCAGCGTTCTCGCATTGTGATAGAAGTACAGGCCAAAATCAACCAGGCTGGCGCTAACTGGTTCGCCATCGATCAGTATATGTTTTTCTTCCAAATGCCAGCCCCTGGGGCGCACCATCATCGTGGCTGTCTTTTCATTTAACCGGTATTCCTTCCCATTTTCATTAACATAACTAATGGTTCTGTTAATGGCGTCTTTCAGATTGATCTGCCCATGAATGGTATTATCCCAGGCTGGGGTATTACTGTCTTCAAAATCGGCCATAAATATACTGGCGCCTGAGTTCAGCGCATTAATGATCATCTTTCTTTCCACCGGGCCCGTTATCTCCACTCTTCTATCCAACAAATCTGCAGGTACTTCAGCAATGGTCCAGTCGCCTTCCCTGATAGCTGCCGTTTCATTGTGAAAATGAGGTTTCCATCCATGGTTGAGTTGATGCTGGATGGTGGTTCTTTCCATTAATAAAATTTTACGGGCCTGGTTGAAGCGTCGTTGCAGTTCTACTAAAAACTGTAATGCATCATTGGTAAGTATGTTTTCGTAAGCACCGGGTAAAGGCGCTGCAATTTTCCAGGCGGTACCGAGATCATGCGAGGGTTGTTTTGAAAGATTTCTCATACGCCTAATTTTATACTAATATAGAAAAATATATCGAAAGCGAAATTTTCGCTAATAAATTTATTTTCGGCATTTTTAGTTTTTGGCTTATTTTGCCAGTATGATCTCAGAAAACGAAAGCATCCGCCTCATCTTTGGTTTAAAGGTAAAAGCACTCCGGCAGGAAAAAGGACTGTCGTACCAGCAACTGGCCGATAAAACCGGGTTGTCGCTCTCTTATGTGCATGATATAGAAACCGGAAAAAAATTTCCCAAGTCTGACAAGATCATTGTGCTGGCAAAAACATTGGGCGTTGATTACGATTACCTTGTTTCCTTGCGTGCCAGTAAAAAACTACAGCCGATCATCGACCTGATCAATTCAGATTTTATCAACGCCATTCCCTGGGAGCATTTTGGTTTAACACCTGCCGCTTTACTCGATCTTTTTTCCAATACACCCGATAAGGTCACGGCATTCATCAGCACGTTGTTACAAATTTCAAGAAGCTATCAACTGTCAAAAGAGAGCTTTTATAAAGCGGCACTGAGATCGTACCAGCATTTGAGGGATAATTATTTTGAGGAAATAGAAGAAGCCGTACAAAAATTCAGGACCCAGTTTGAACTGGAAGATATGATCCCCCTGGAAGAGGACCGGCTTGTATCTATACTACAACGTTTTGACATAAAGATCAATAAAAAGAAGATGGGGAATATGGAAGCGCTGAATAAACTGCGCTCGTATTATTCCTTAAAAACAAAAACGCTGTTCCTGAATAAAGGCCTAAGTAAAGCACAGGAATTATTTTTAATAGCGAGGGAGCTGGGTTTCCAGTTTCAGCAACTTACCGACCGGCCATATGATACGGTGAATAACCACAGTTCTTCATTTGATACCATGCTGAATAATTTCAAAGCATCGTATTTCGCCGTAGCCCTGTTAATGCCTGAAGAACTTTTTACAGAAGATATTAAACGGATCATAACACAGCCGAAATGGAGCCCTAAATCATGGATGGACCTTATATCTTCTTACAATGTAACGCCAGAGATGATGATGCAACGGTTAACCAATATTTTACCCAGGCATTTTGGTATTGAGAACCTGTTCTTTTTAAGAATGAATGGTAACAAAGAAGAAAACCGGTTCGAAATGACCAAAGAGTTGCATTTGTCACAATTGCACAATCCCTACGCCAATGCGTTACATGAACACTATTGTCACCGCTGGGTCTCTATCAAATCTATTAAGCGGGTGGGAGAACTTGCCAATAACAAAAAATACCGGTCGCCTATTATAGAAGCACAAATTTCGGAATACTGGCAAACACACAATAAATATTTATGCATAACTATTGCGAAACCAGTTGTAAAAGAAGAACCGGATGCTGTCAGCGTAACCATTGGATTGTTGATAGATCAAAAACTGCAGTATACCATGCCTTTTGTTAAAGACCCAGCTATTCCGGCCTTTATGGTGCATACTACCTGTGAAAGATGCGGTCTTATGGATTGTAAAGAGCGGGTTGCCCAGCCTACTGTGATCATTGAAATGGAAAAGGAAAAGAAGAAAGAAGCTGCCATGCAATTGCTGGACGCTCTATAGTATTCAAAGAGCCTAACAAGTCTCATTTTCAGTATTATCAACATAATCGACCGCAAAATTACTGTCGGCCGCCAGTAAGATACAGCCAAGTAAGATAATGAGCGTTGAACGCATACACATAAATAACTAGATGTAGTATGCGTAAAATAGCGGATTCACATTAATTAATCCACAACAACTTCCGTTGTAGGGGTTTTGAGGGGGTAGTATTCTTAAGATTCGGAGCATTGTAGTGTTTTTGATATGCCACGTGTTTTGGTAAGAAATTGTTTTAATGGCAATTTCAGTACCATTTCCAAACTAAAAAAGAAAACTTATGTTCCCTCAAAGCAAACCATCATGGCCATGGAAGGCCCTTGCCTTCCTATGCATGGCCCTGGTCCAATTTTCCTGTAAAAGAGCTATTTCGCCCGAACAAGGATCTACAATCGCCCGGGCTGCCAATGAAACAGTAAACATCTGGCTTACCACCGGCGACAAATCGAAATTGTTGCAACCGCAGACGGCCATTAATTTCGCTGCCGATGGTGGTACTAACCCCACTACCATTACAGTGAACGAGTCGGTTACCTACCAAACCGTAGATGGTTTTGGCTGGACCCTCACCGGCGGAAGCGCCGGCCTCATTAATGGTCTTGGCGCCAATCAAACCACTTTCCTGAATGAAGTATTCGGCCCCTCTCAGGTAGCTTCCAGCTTTGTCCGTGTCAGCATGGGCGCTTCCGACCTGAGCGCATACACGTTTACTTATGATGACATGCCCGCTGGTCAAACAGACGTAAACCTGAACAACTTCAACCTGAACGCTGAACAGCAGGACATGATCCCCGTGTTAAAAAGGATCATTGCCATCAACCCCGCTGTTAAGATCCTGGCCACCCCCTGGACCGCACCGGTTTGGATGAAGGTGAATACAACCGGCAATGGCGGTTTTACCGGCGGTAGTCTGAACACCGCTTATTATGATGCGTATGCCCGGTATTTTGTTAAATACATACAGGCCATGCAGGCACAGGGTATTCCTATTTATGCGGTATGTCCGCAGAACGAGCCCCTCAATCCTTACAACAATCCGTCAATGGTAATGCAGGCCAACGAGCAGGCTAACTTTATCAAGAATTATCTGGGGCCTCAGTTCCGCAACAATGGCATCAGCGCGAAAATCATCATTTATGATCACAACTGCGACCGGCCCGATTATCCAACAGCGATCCTGGGCGATGCCACCGCCAGCCAGTATGTAGATGGTTCTGCGTTTCACTTATACGGCGGCGATATTAGCGCGCTCTCTACTGTGCATAATTCGTTCCCTAACAAAAATATCTATTTCACCGAGCAGTGGATCGGTGGTCCCGGCAACTTTGGCGGCGACCTTAGCTGGCATGTGAACAACGTGATCATCGGTTCCACCAGAAATTGGAGCAGAGTGGCCCTGGAATGGAACCTGGCAGCTGATCCAAACTATTATCCGCATACAAACGGTGGCTGTTCCAGTTGTCTGGGTGCCGTTACCATTTCTGGCAATAACTATTCACGCAACGCCTCCTATTATATTGTTGCACACGCGTCGCAGTTTGTAAAACCGGGCGCTGTACGTATTTCTTCCAACATCGCCGGAAGTATACAGAACGTAGCATTCAAAAACACCGATGGCTCTACCGTGCTGCTTGCACTGAACACCTCGGGTTCAAGCCAGACGTTCAAAGTAAAATCGGGCGACCAATCATTCACCTATACATTAGCAGGGGGTGCCGTAGCTACCTTTAAATGGGCAGGCTCTCCAACTGGCGGCGGTGGTGATGGCGGCAATGGCGGAAATGGCGGCAACGGCAGCGGAGCGCCTATTGGCCAAACCATTACCCTGAAAGGTTTTAACAACCAGTATGTAAGCGGCGAAAATGGAACACAACCCATGAACTGTAACCGCCCCACTGCACAGGGATGGGAACAATTCCTGGTGGTAGATGCCGGAGATGGAAAGATCGCGTTACAAAGCCAGGGCAAATATGTTTCCAGTGAAAATGGTGCTGCCCCCATTACCTGTAACAGACTTACCATCGATGCCTGGGAGAAGTTTACCTGGACAGTATTAGCAGATGGCAACATTGCTCTTCAGGGTAATAACGGCATGTACATCAGTTGCGAGAATGGAACCAAGGCCATGACCTGCAATCGCCCCTCCGTTAGTGGCTGGGAAGCATTCCGGGTTAATCAATAATTAAAACAGTCAACATGAGAAAACATTCATTGCGCATGCTGGTAGGCACCAGCGCATTTATCGCATTTTCGCTTTTCTTCAATTCCTGTAAAAAGGATATGCATAGCGGTGACACAACGGCCCAAACAGAAGTGGTTACACCCAGGGCGGTGAATTATCAACTCATCTGGAACGATGAGTTCGATGGCACCAATGTGAACACTAATAACTGGAATATAGATAATGGAAACCCCAATGTGAACCACGAGCTGGAATACTACCAGGCAGCCAATGCTACCGTAACAGGCGGCAACCTGGTGATCACAGCAAGACAGCAAAGCATGGGCGGCCAGCCTTATACATCTGCCAAGCTCAGTACTTATGGCAAGTTTTCCGTTACCTACGGCCGGATAGAGGCACGCATGAAGCTGCCGATGGTACAAGGCACCTGGCCTGCATTCTGGATGTTGGGCAACAATATCAACACTGGTGCGGGCTGGCCCCAATGCGGTGAAATTGATATTATGGAGCATGTTAACACTTCCAACAACACCCTTGGCACCATGCACTGGAACAGCGGCGGACATGTGCAATATGGCAACAGTACAACTACTACCCCCGGTGACTTCCACGTATATGCAGTGGAGTGGGATAATTCCAGCATCAGGTGGTATGTTGACAATACGTTGTACGTGACCGGCAATATTGCCAACAATATCAATAACACCGGCGCTTTTCATCTGCCTTTCTTTATCATACTTAACCTGGCAATTGGCGGCGATCTGCCCGGTTCTGCCGTTAACACCGGCGCTCTGCCTACATCGATGCTGGTTGACTATGTTCGGGTATACAGTTTGAATACTTCATCTGCACCGCCCATTGGACAAACCATTACCCTTAAAGGTCCCAACAATATGTATGTGAGCAGTGAGAACGGTACCCAGGCTATGACCTGTAACCGCCCCACCCCACAAGGCTGGGAACAGTTTCTGGTAGTGGATGCCGGCGGTGGCAAAGTGGCACTGCAAAGCATGAACAAATATGTTTCCAGTGAAAATGGAGTGAACCCAATTACCTGCAACAGAGCAACCATCCAGGGATGGGAACAGTTTAACTGGATCTCTAATTCGGATGGCACTATTTCCCTTCAGGGCAATAATGGCTTATTTGTAAGCAGTGAAAATGGCACGCAACCAATGACGTGCAACCGTACCACCATCGATGGATGGGAAAAATTCCGCGTAAACCAGTAATATTTATAGTCCTCCCGACACATCGGGAGGACTTCTTATTTATGAACAGTATGGTGAAGTTTATCTGGCTGTTGATGTTATTGGGCATGAACACGTGCATTGCACAGAACCTTCCGGAAAAATTGCAATTGTCAGTAACAAGCGGTTATAGCCAGGAAAATTTAAGCTGGTCCATTGCAGGTAATGCCAATGGACAAAACCCCAATATCCTATCTGAACTTGGATGGAAAAATGTTGGCGGCCCTATAAGCGGTATGCAATTACAGTATAACTTTTTTAACCGCTGGCAGCTGGAAGGCGAATACGAGCACACCTTCTTTTTAACCGGCAAGGTATCCGATACAGATTATGGGGGCAACAATCGCACGAATACCACATATGCACAACAGTTCAATGCAGGCAAAGGTGGCGCTGATCGCTGGTCGGCAGGTTTGGCATATCAGCTAATGGTGACCAATAAACTTTCAATTGCTCCATCGGCTGGATATGGTTTGTTTCATCAGGCGCTTTATTTATCGGGAGCTTCCGATCTTAACAGCACTTACAAAACTAAATGGAGAGGCCTTTACGCACAAGTGTTGTGTTCAACCGAAATAACTAAGCAATTATTCATGGATGCCGGTTTCCGTTATAGCCAGGTACAATACCGGGCCAGTGCCAACTGGAACCTGATCAGGGAGTTCAGCCACCCGGAAAGCTTCCGGCATACAGCCAATGGCTATGGAATAAACCTACACACGACTGTCTTATACCACGCTTCTGCTATACACTCAATAGGCATCAAGGGAAGCTATGCCAACTGGCAAACCGGCCGTGGCGTTGATGAACTCTATTTAGCCAATGGCGGATCGGAACAAACACAATTGAATGAGGTACAATCTGCAGGCTGGCAGCTGATGGTGGAATGGCGGATAGCGATAAATTGAGTTGACAAAATGCGAGGTCATTTCGCAATAGTTCTACAACCGCTGGGGTCAAAGGCACCAGCAATAGTTTTGAATGGCATCGTGAATGTGATCAGGTAAATCAATCCGGAGATGACATACAATAAAAACGGCTGTCCACATCGGCGGACAGCCGTTATTATTTATAAAAGTTTCTAACTCACTCAACTTCCCGGCACCAGCTGGATCCAGTTCACGTTTACATTCCCGGTATTGAATACAATCCGGATCTTGTGGTATGAATTGGTTGCAAAGCTGCCGATACTTCCCAGGTCGAAGGTTGTCCACACAGACCAGCTGCCCGTATTAGGCAGTGTGATTGCCGGCCCGGCAACGCCATCAATTTCCAGGTGTGCCTGCATATTGTTATTAGGGTTGGCCACTCTTATTTGCAAATGGGGGGAACCTGCAGCAACCGGCACTTCCTGCCATTCCAGCCACTCATTATTTTGTATCCAGCCTATCTGGAAGGCGCCGTTATTATCGCTGGTAGCCGCAATAGCAATGTTGCCATTACGGTAAAAATTGGTTTTACCGTTACCACCGGCCGCACCGCCAAAATAATCACAGCCTTCTGCTTCCAGTCTGAAGGTAGCCGGGAAAGGATCATGACTGTGTTTGCGTAATATATTGATGCGCTGGTTGGGATAATCATAACCTGTTTGATCGTAGGTTAATGAATTGTTATTGGCGTCTATATTTCTTGCACGCCACATAGCGGCTTCTTCTTCATAATCGGTAAAGCCTTCACACAAGGTTAACAAGGCACCCGATTCCACAGTACCGGTAAGGCCGTTATCAAAAGTTTGCCCGTGATTGGGATTAATGTAGGTATTGACACCAGGATGCTGAAACTGAGGAACAGCCACACCAATAGAAGTACCGTTGAATGAAGTCAATGAAAAACTTTTATTAGGCGGCGTAAACCAACTCTCCTTGTCATCGGCAATACCCGGGTTGTTACAGGTAGGGTCATTGGTAAAGAAATCCTGTGACAGGATGATATATGGATTAAACCCAAAGTCGGCCTGGCATTTTTGTCTTACATAGGTCAGCGCCCGGGAAGCATTACCGTTCACATTGGTAAGGAACGTATTGGTATTGCCTGTCCAGATTATAATGATAGGGCGGCCGTTTATTTTAAAACGGTTGGCATCGGGTACCGTCTGGAAAAATACCTTGTAATTATAATCGTAGATATACTTCCAGTTACTGGTATCGGCCATGTCAAATTTCTGTGCATACCCGTATCCACGTCCATTTGCCATATTCCACTGGGCAACCCAGGACGCCGCATTATCGTCGAAGGCAGCCAGCTTAAGCTGGTTGGTAAGGCCACGGGCATTGATGGCATTGATCATGGGTGTAATTTTCGTGGGACTTCCATTGGTGTTAGGCTGGGAACCGGTAAGGTTTGGACAAACAAAATCAACACCGGCCTGGGCTAACTGTGCTACCCATTCGTCCCAGGTAGCATTTGGATTATTCGGGTCGGGGTTGTACAGCGAAATGTTTTGCCTCGTTGGCTGCCTGACAGGCCCACCCAGTTGTGAGCTGTATTGAAACCCGCAGGTAACCCCGAGGTACTGGTTCGGCCCTGCCGAACGAGCGTTAGGCAGATTGTTGTTGTTTTCATCGGAAGATGGCAGTTTGTTTTCCTGGGTCTTTAAACAACCTGCTAAAAGTACAGCAAGGGCCAATTGGCCTGATAGGATTAGTTTTTTCATAAAAAGGTTTAAAAATCTAATAAGAACATTAACTGTACCAAGTTAAAAATGTGGGGTTAATAAAAGATTAACAAGGTGATTAATAGGCACATCTGCAAAGTGTCGATGTTAATACGCCAAAACAACATGGCGGAATTAGTGTTAATTGAACAATTTATTTTTAACTTGCGTTGGCATATTATTTTATGTTTTAATAGATGGCAAACAAATCGACCGTAGAAACCGATGTTATACTGATAGGCGCAGGAATTATGAGCGCTACGCTGGGCATGTTGTTGAAACAGTTGAATCCTGCGTTAAGGATTGAGATAGTAGAACGACTGGACAGCGCAGCAGCCGAAAGTTCTGATGCATGGAACAATGCCGGAACAGGCCACTCCGCCTTTTGTGAATTAAATTATACCCCTCAAAAAGAAAATGGATCCATTGATATTTCGAAAGCAATTAAAATTGCGGATTCGTTCGAGGTATCAAAACAGTTCTGGGCTTTCCTGGTAGACAACCAGATCATCAAACTTCCTGATCTATTCATCAAACCTATTCCTCATATGAGTTTTGTATGGGGCGAAAAGAACGTAAGCTATTTGCGGAAGCGCTATGAAGCACTGCAAAGCTGTCACCTGTTCGAGGGGATGAAATATTCGGAAGATGCCAACGTAATCAGCCAATGGGTGCCACTGGTTATCGAAGGAAGAAAACCGGATGAGCCTATTGCTGCTACAAAAATGGACCTTGGTACTGATGTCAACTTTGGTACACTGACAAAGAATTTGCTGGAAGGTCTTGGTGCGATGGAAAATGTGAACATTAAATTCAAGCAGTCAGTTACCGGCCTGAAGAAGAAAAACAATAAATGGAACGTACGGGTGGTGAATGAAGAAAACAACAACTACCACACTATAAGCGCATCATTTGTGTTTATCGGTGCAGGTGGCGGATCACTTCCTTTATTGCTAAAATCAAAGATCCCGGAATCCAAAGGCTTTGGCGGATTTCCTGTAAGCGGACAATGGTTGCGTTGTACCAATCCGGCCATTATTAAGCAACACGCTGCTAAAGTGTATGGCGCTGCGGCAGTTGGCTCCCCTCCTATGTCTGTTCCTCACCTGGATACCAGGTGGATAAAAGGGAAAAGGGAATTGTTGTTCGGCCCCTATGCAGGGTTTACTACAAAGTTTTTAAAGAGCGGGTCATGGCTCGATCTTATAAAATCTATAAAATTCAGTAATATCAAGGCAATGATATTTGCTGGTGCGCGTAATCTTCCATTAACGAAATACCTGATCGATCAGGTAAGGTTAACACCAGATGCGCGGCTCGATGCACTGCGTGAATATTATCCGAATGCCCGTAAAGAAGACTGGGAATTGGCCGTAGCCGGTTACCGGGTACAGGTGATCAAGAAAGATGAAGAAGAAGGCGGTGTACTCGAATTCGGTACCGAAGTGGTAAGTGCTGCCGATGGAAGTATCGCTGCCCTGCTTGGTGCATCCCCCGGTGCCTCCACCGCAGTTTCCATCATGATAGACCTGGTTCACAAGTGTTTCAGCAATCAGGTAAACAGCATCGAATGGCAAAAGAAACTCAAAGAAATGATCCCTTCTTACGGCAAGTCTTTGAGCAAGGACCCCGCCCTTGCGCAGCAGGTGCGTGCTCATACCAGTAAAGTATTGCGATTACATAAACTTCCATAAGTAATTGAAATAAATAAAAAACCTCCTCCGGTTAAGCCAGGGGAGGTTTTTTTATAGTGTTAGGCTATCCTAATTATTGGGAACCGGTCCAAAATACAAGGTACAATAGGCAGGATTATCACCAACGATCGTAGAAGATTGTTCAGCTACATCGTCATAAGAAAACGCATATTGCAGGCGATTGTATGACACACCGGGCGCATGCCAGAACGCCGAATAATAATTATAGGGTGCTGTTTTATAAAATTTCGACACATCCTCCGGATATTGGATCTGATCAACTGCAGCATCTGTAAATAGGCTGTGCCGGTTTAAGGCAGCCACAAATGTCACACGCAAAGAATTATCCAGCTCATGACCTGCCTGCCCATCCAGTGACGAATTATTGAAAGCCCCGGTACCTGCATTTCCACCCAATACATCCGATGTAGTTGGTTTAATGGGCAGGGTTCCGCCTTTTACAACGGTTTTTCCATTTACCGTTTGGGTTTGGGTGAAATTGAATATGTTGTTGTTGTCAACCCGTCCGCGGATAACCAGATTTTGATCTGTTTTGCCAACATTTCCCTTGCCTAAGATCATTACCAGGTCTTTACTTTTATAATTCGTCCAGATGCTGTCTATATAGGTTTGAAAATGTTGGTAAGAAGCCGTCTGGGTAAATATTTTATTACCCGATTCATCCTCCATAGCGCCCGGATTAACGATGTCCTGAAAAAAGGGCCTTATGCACTGGTTATAGTCTGTCGGCTTACTAAAGTCCTTAAAAGCCTGAATCGTATTTTTATGGCTCATGAGTTCCCCTGTTCTTTGTACGGTCCCATTTGATCCCTGGAGGGCGTTCAGCTCAAAGCCTACAGAAAGGGCATAGGCATCAACCCGGGAGGTGTTTACAAAAACCCGCGCACTGCCGCCGTTGTCATAATAAGTGAATTCCATAAAATCAAAAACGGTCCCATAATTCTGGTCTTTGGCATTGGTGCTCTTAGTGGGTGCAGCCAGGCTGGTACCACCGGGATTAACATAATAATAAAGCGGCTTACCAATCGAAAACAGGATGCGTCCACTTTGTATAAAGGGAATAGGTATGGAATGTCGGCCTGTAGCCGGATCAACTGGCATATCCGACATTTTTGTACCGATAACGATAAACTTACCGCCGTCAGTTGGATTATTTGGATTAACCACCTGCGGCAGGGCGCTCAAATTGTTCAGCAGAACCGTTTTGCCGGTCTTCAGGTCGATATAGGCATTTTGGCCGTTGGCGCCAGTGGTTTTTCCCATTACACCAACATACAATTGATCGTCTTTGTAGTCAGTAGGGTTGGAATTCACAATCTCGAGGTGAACGCCGCCCTTTGCATAATCATCGTAATTGATGGGGCCAAGGGGGTCTGGTGCCTTACCGTTATCTTTTTTACAACTTGCTAAAATGATAATGGGTAGCAGTACGTAAAGAATAGCTTTAGTTTTCATAATACTGGATAAATTAAAGTAGCAACATCGGTCGACAAATATGATGCCACACACATATTAAAATAATCATAACTTATCCGCCCCCGTAAGTTTGGTAACATATTCGTAACGGTCGAATTTTATGGAATGTAGAGGCGTATGCATCTAAGTCCTTTTTTAAGCGTACAAACCAGCTAAAAATGATGAAAAAGTATTTCTTTACAACACTTGCGATCTTTGGATTAATGGCCAATTCAGGCAAGGCCCAGCAAATTGATACATTACTGGATGTGGGGGGATACCGGCTCTTTTTTCACATCATAAAAGGCAAAGGGATGCCGATCTTATTTCACAACGGATCGGGAGCAGATGTAACTATTTGGGACACTATTTTAAAGCCAATAGCTGCTGTTACACATGCAACGCTCATTACTTATGACCGCGCCGGTTTTGGAAAAAGCGAGTTGGACTCCAGTAACCAGGAACTGGACAAACATGGAATTCAACAAGGTTTGCAGGGACTGGAAACGGCGCTTAAAAAATTAGGCTATAATGGTAAAATCATGTTGATAGCATCTTCCTATGGGGGCTTTTATGCAGCACTCCAAGCAGCAAAACAACCGGCAACGGTAAAATCTGTAGTGTTGGTCGATGCCAATCATGTTGGCTGGTTTACCGATACCTATGTTGCTGATGAAATGAAAGACAGAATAAAGGATTCGGCGACAGTAAAAAAACAGAACCTGGGCTTTTACTACCAGTCCCTGAATCTCCAGAATACGGTTGAGCTATTGAAAAAAACGCCCTTCCCGGCAACCGTCCCTGTCATTGATATAGTTTCGGAAATCAATTTTCCTGATTCGGTCAGGTCTACAAGATGGAGCATCAGTCAGAAGCAGTTTGTAGCTGCGCAGCCTAACCGTCAGGGTATTACTGCCCACGGATGCCGTCATGTTATTTTTAAAGATAATCCAGCCCTTGTCGTTAATGCAGTTGTAAAAGCTTATACCGGTGCGGTGGGTAAAGAACAAGGTAATGAAATAATGAAGCGGTTTATTTCCTATAGCCTGGAAGCACTCAATCATACGCCCTGTTCAACAAAATGATTACCTGGGCTGAAATTTCATGATAGGTCTTTGGTTTTTAATGACTAAGAGCTGAATTTAGCGAATTTTCCTACAAGATGCAAAGACAATGAAAAGCCGGCACCACCATTGACCAGGCAAAGTTTTTCCAATTGGTGCCCGGAATATGATAATTTCGCGCCTTAAATGAAATAAAGCAGTTGAGAGATAATAGTCACAGCAGGATATCCTATTTTTCTGATAAGACGATCAATGACATTGAATTACCTGAACGTTTTACTTTTCCTTTTTATTATGAGCCCCATCCTTTAACAAAAATAGCAGCTGCAGAACTGCAACATTATCTCGAAACACAAACCCATCTTGATCATAATTTTGGACTAAGCACTAATGCAGAAGGAGTGGCTATCGGCAAAATGTTTGGCGTTCTGGTGGTGCAGGATCCGCAAGGTAAAGTGGGGTATCTCTCCGCTTTCTCGGGTAAACTGGCAGACTCAAACGATCATCCAAGATTTGTTCCGCCAGTCTTCGATATGCTGGTCGAAAACAGTTTTTTTCTCCAGGGGATAGAGATCATTAATGCTATCAATGCCCGCGTTGAGGAAATTGAGTCGAATAAAAACTACCAACAGCTAAAGACAGATGTTCAAAAATTATCAGCACAGTCCTTACAGGAAATTTCAGCTTTCAAAAATCAATTAAAAAGCAATAAAGAGCGCCGCAGGCAGCTCCGTGACAAACATAAGAATAGCCTGGGTCCGCAGGAGTATGCAGTGATTGAAGCAGACCTTATAAAGCAGAGCTTGCATGACAAACATCAACTTGCCGTTTTCACTAACAATTGGGAACAGACTCTTGCAACTGCGCAAACCAGGCTGGCTTCATTTGAAAATGACGTCGAACGTTTAAAAAATGAACGCAGGGAAAAATCGGCAGCCCTGCAACAACAGCTTTTCGACCAGTATGTATTTTTAAACAAAGACGGTCAACACAAAAGTTTACAGGAGATCTTCAGCACCACTGCTTTTGGTAAACCGCCCGGCGGCGCAGGCGAATGCGCCACTCCCAAACTATTGCAATACGCATTTGCGAATAGTTATAAGCCACTTGCTATGGCGGAGTTTTGGTGGGGCGCTGCGCCAAAATCTGAGATCAGAAAACATAAACAATATTACCCCGCCTGTACCGGCAAGTGCAAACCTATTCTGGCACATATGCTGGAAGGAATACCTGTTGAAGAAAATCCATTTTTACGTATTCCGGAAGATAGACGCAAGCTTGAAATAGTTTATGAAGATGAAAGCATTGTTGTTGTGAATAAGCCAGCCGGATTACTTTCTGTTCCCGGAGTAAAGATCAAAGAATCTGTATACACCCGGCTAAAAGATCAATTAGGAGAAACTGAGCCGCTTATTGTTCACCGGCTCGATATGGATACCTCTGGTCTGTTAGTGGTTGCCAAAACGCAATACGCACACAAGCATCTCCAAAGACAATTCATGAAGGGCATGGTAAGAAAACGTTACCGGGCATTACTTTCAAAAGAGCTTGAGCAGTCAGAAGGTGAGATCGAATTGCCTTTGCGCCCTGATCCCTTAAACAGGCCAAGGCAACTGGTTTGTTTTAAAAACGGGAAAAAAAGCATTACCAGGTGGAAAGCGATAAAAAGATACAACGCTATGACCAAAGTTGATTTTTGGCCGCTTACCGGAAGAACGCATCAATTGCGGATGCACTCGGCGCATGAACTGGGTCTTAATGCCCCCATTGTTGGCGACGACCTGTATGGTATGGCAGCTAAAAGAATGTATCTCCACGCTGCTCATATTGAATTCACACATCCAACCACCAAAGAAAAGATCAGCTTTGAAGCCCCAGAGGGTTTTTGATTGCTTTATCCTGTTCGGCTTTTTTAAATTCTATACACGCCAAACCCCAGTTGTTTAACGCATCAAAAACAGTTTGAAGAGACCGGCCTAAAGAAGTTAACTGGTACTCAACGCGTGGTGGAACTTCCGGATAAACTTCCCGGGTAATAATTCCATCCTGCTCCATTTCACGCAACTGAGCAGTCAGTGTCTTTTCTGAAATATCTTTCAGCTCGGTATTGATGAGGGAATATCTTACCGACTCGCCTTTTTTCAATACATCATAGATCCTGAGTTTCCACTTTCCGCTGATCATGACCAACGCCATTTCAACCGCACATGCATCTGGGTTTGTTAACCAGTTTGCTCTTAGAGTTCTGTTATATGCCAACTATTGTGATTTATTGCAAAAATACAGTAAGATTCTGTGCTCAAAATTAAAAGCCAGTGTCACTGTTCTGTCAAAAGGTTGGTTTTATGGAATTTTTACAATTTGATAAATGCCTGTAAATGAGCAATACGAACCTTGAAGTAAGGTAGCGAACCTAGATGTAAGTTATTGGAACTGAATCAAATACCCTGGAGCTTTGTGGTCACAAAAAGCGTTTTACGCAAGAACTACAATGAAAAACAATTCTTTATTCGATCCCTACAACCTGGGATCACAACAATTGACCAACCGGGTAGTAATGGCCCCAATGACCAGAACACGTACATCAGCAGGCGATACTCCTAATGCTTTGATAGCAAAATATTATGGACAACGTGCAAGTGCCGGATTGATTATTTCTGAAGCCACCGATATAGCACCTCATGGCAAAGGCTATTTGTGGACGCCCGGCATCTTCACAGATGCACAAGTTGCAGGATGGAAACTGGTAACCACTGAAGTTCATAGGAATGGTGGTAAAATTTTTATGCAGATCTGGCATGTAGGCCGGATGTCACATATTTCCATGATGCCTGGTGGGCAGGCGCCATGGGGTGTTACCAATGAACGGGCTGCCGATTCCGATGTATTTGCACATGATGCCAGTGGCCGGTTGACCTTTGTGCGGGCAAGTACCCCGAGACAGCTTGAAACCGAAGAGTTGCCGGCACTCATAACGGATTTCAGACAGGCCTTCCGCAATGCAGCAGAAGCCGGATTTGATGGCATCGAGCTTCATGCAGCCAATGGTTACCTGTTTGAACAATTCATGAATGCAAGCCTCAATACCCGCAGCGATGAATATGGAGGCCAATCTCTCGAAAACAGGACCCGCTTTTTGCTTAACGTAGTTGATGCTGCTATACAGGAATTGGGTGCCGGTAATGTCGGAGTCAGGCTTTCTCCATTTGGACATTACAACAGCATGCCAAACGATCCTAACGGCGAAGCCACCTATTTCTATTTATGTTCTGAACTGAATCGCAGGGGCATTGGTTACATCCATCTCCTTTATCAATTGATGCCTAAAGGAAACATGGAGCAGGTTACTAAATTCGAAGAGACGCACCTGCCGGATGAATTTGTTAAAAAGACGCGCGAGATCTTTAACGGCACCATTATCTGGTGCGGGAGCTTTACAAAAGAAGCTGCACAAACAGCATTGGCTACCGGCTGGGTAGACCTGATTGCCTTTGGCCGGCCCTTTATAGGTAACCCCGACCTGGTAGCCCGTTTTAAAAACAACTGGCCACTGGTGGAAGCAGATCGTTCTGCCTATTACACCAGGAACGGCGAAATTGGTTTCACCGACTTTCCTAATTATAACCTTTTTTAGCCCCAATATATCGAAGCATTTCAATGTATCAATTAAACAGCCCCGTTATGAACCGCTTATTACCTCCCCCTCTTTTTCTTTTATTATCGTTCTTCATTATAACCCTTATCAATGCGTGCACCAGCCGGGCTAACCAGAACGAACCGGAAAGCCCTGCAGCCATTGCGGCTGCACCGGGCATTCCTGCAGATGTTCATATTGTTAGCCCGGGAGCCATTAATCAATTGATCGAGATCGCAGGTACCCTTGCTGCCAACCAGGAAGTGTCCGTCTCCAGCGAGCTGACCAAAAAAGTGGTGAACGTTCCCGTGAAAGAAGGACATACAGTACCCAAAGGCGCCCTGCTTTTTCAATTAGACGATGCAGATCTGCAAGCCCAACTGGAGCGGCTTCATCAACAGGAAAAACTGGCAGCACTCAACGAAGGCCGCCTGAAAGACCTGATAGCACACGATGCCGCTTCACAACAGGACTATGACCAGGCTGCTACCAATTTGGCGGTGATAAAAGCAGAGATCAGACAACAGGAAACCACCATCGATAAAACCCGCATCCGGGCACCTTTCGCCGGAAAGATCGGTATCATTCGCACGTATCCCGGCGCGCTGGTTGCGCCCAATGTACCACTTACGACAATCGTGGATGATGCACAGATAAAAGTGGAGTTTGCTGTTCCTGAAAAGTACGCCAACCTGGTTAATCCGGGCAGCCGGCAGGTGTTCACGGTTGAAGGTGACAGCACGCAATTCAATGCTACCGTGACCTCCAAGGAATCGTTTGTAGATCATACTACCAGAACCCTGTTGGTAAGAGCTATAACGCCTAACCCCGGCGGTAAACTAGTGGCCGGACAAAGCGCCCATTTGTCCATTGCCCTGCATACCACCAATGATGCCCTACAAATACCAAGTCAAAGTCTGATGCCTTCTTCACAGGGATACTCCGTTTTTCTGCTGAAAAATGGCAAAGCGCAGCTCACGCCGGTAACAGTGGGCCAGCGTGATGCAGTGCTTGTGCAGATCACCAGTGGAATGCAGGCAGGCGATACCGTTATTGTAAGTAACCAGTTGCGTTTGTCGCCCGGTTCAGCTATTCGCATTATTAATCTCAAATAAAAGAATAAGGCTTAAGCCTCGTACCCTCTTTTACTTTTTCAAATAATTTTATGAGCGCCCTTTCACAAATGAGCATCTCCAGGCCGGTACTGGCGGGGGTGATGTCAGTTCTATTGATCTTATTTGGCATAGTGGGTTATACGTTCCTGGGTACCCGTGAGTACCCGGTAACCGATTCGCCCGTAGTGACCGTAACCACTGTTTACCCCGGTGCAAGTGCCGATATTATAGCTTCGCAGGTAACCAAACCGTTGGAGGAAGCCATTGCGGAAGCCAACGGCATTCGTGCACTTTCTTCAATAAGCCGGGAGCAGGTGAGCATCATCACGGTTGAATTTAACCTGAATGCCGACCTGGAAGCAGCCGCCAATGATGTGCGTGACAAGGTTTCCAAATCACGCCAGCAATTACCTGTAGACATTGAACCTTCCATCGTGGAAAAATCAGGTCCGCCCGATTTCCTGGTGTTCCTGAACGTGCAAAGCGATACCAAAAGCCTGGAAGACATTACCGACCTCGTGAACGTCGATATCAAAGAGCGGTTGCAATCGATACCCGGTGTACGGTTGGCGTATTCGTATGCAGAACGCAAGCGCGCCATGCGGCTGCGTATGGACCCGGTAAAGCTTTCTTCGTACGGGCTTTCTCCTGCCGACATTCAGGCTGCACTACAACGTGAGAATGTGGATCTGCCCAGTGGCCGTATTGAAGGACAGCAAACGGAAATGACCTTACGCACCCTGGGCCGGCTGGTGACGGAAGAAGATTTCAATAACATGATCATCAGCGAAAAGAACGGCGCCATCGTTCGTTTCAGGGATGTAGGCCAGGCCATCATGGGTTCACAGAATGAACGCACGGCGCTGATCGTAGCAGAAGGAAACAGAGCCCGTTATGGCGTGGGTATGGGTGTACTGGCACAACGCGGTGCCAATTCTCTCGCCATCGTTGATGAATTCAACAAACGTTTTCAAGAGATCCTCAAAACGGCGCCGAAGGAATATCACATCAACCTGGGTAAAGATTACACCGCCCCTGTAAGGAATGCCCTTTCTGAAGTGAAAGAAACCCTGATACTCGCATTCGGACTGGTGACCATCATCATTTTCATTTTCCTGCGCGACTGGCGCAGTACGCTGATCCCGCTGGTAGCCATCCCGGTGTCGATTGTCTCTGCCTTCTTTATCATGTACATCATGAATTACTCCATCAATGTGCTTACCCTGCTGGGGCTGGTACTGGCCATTGGGCTGGTGGTTGACGATGCTATTGTGGTACTCGAGAACATTTATTCGAAAATAGAAGCTGGCATGACACCGCTGGAAGCGGCACGGAAGGGTTCAAACGAAATATACTTTGCTGTAATATCCACCACTATTACGCTGGGGGCGGTGTTCCTCCCCATCGTGTTTCTCGGCGGTATTACCGGTAAACTGTTTAAAGAGTTTGTGGTAGTGGTAGCCGGCTCTGTAGTGATCTCCGCATTCGTGGCCCTTACCCTGTCGCCCATGATGAGCGCTTACCTGCTGAAAGCAGGCGCCCACCACAGCTGGCTGTACCGTAAAACGGAACCCTTCTTTGTAAAATTGAATAACAGCTATGAAAGGCTGCTGAAAGGCTTCATGCGATATCGTTGGCTGGGCTTCGCCTTGCTCATTCTTTCGTTTGGTATCGCCTGGCGGCTGGCGCCTAAATTGCCATCAGAACTGGCTCCCCTGGAAGATCGATCGATGCTGGGCCTGGTGGTAATTGGGCCAGAAGGCGCTTCCTTTGAAAGCATGGAAGCATCTATGAAAGAGATCAGCAATTATGTTTCTGATTCCATTCCCGATCAGTATCACAATTTAACCTATAGTGCAGTGGCGGCAGGCATAGGCTCGTTGGCGCAACCAGTGAACACTGGATATGTATCGATCTACCTGGAAGAACCGCATAACCGTAAAAGCGGTATGACGCAGCAACAGGTGTATGAAAAACTGATGGCCGCCAGCACCCGGTTCCGCAATGTGATGGTTATACCGATCCAGTTACCCACTATCAGTGGCTCTTCATCCAGTCAGCCGATTGAATATGTAGTTCAGGCACCCGATCTGAAACAACTGATAACAGTAATGCCCAAACTCACCGGTGCTATTGGCAGCAGTAACAAGCTGCGTTTCGTAAATCCTGACTTCAAAGTGAACAGACCTGAGATCAGTATTTCCATCGATCGCCAGCGGGCCGCCCAGTTAGGCATCTCAACCCAGGAGATCGGTCGTTCCCTGCAGCTGGCACTGAGCGGACGCCGCTATGGCTACTTTATCTACAACGACCGCCAATATGAAGTGATCGGTCAACTGGAACGGGCTGAACGTTCTACCCCCGAAAACCTGCGTTCTATATTTCTGAAATCATCCAATAACGAAATGGTACCATTAGACAACCTGGTGTCGTTACAGGAAGGGATTAGTCCACCCGCCATTTACCGGTACAACCAAAGTTACAGCGTAACCATACAGGCTACGCCGGCGCCGGGTGTAAGCATGGGAGAAGCGTTGAATGAGATGGACCGCATCACAAAAGCAACCCTGCCTGCAGGATTCAGCACCACACTGGCAGGCCAAAGCCGTGATTATAAGGAAAGCAGTTCGAGCCTGGTGTTTGCATTCATCTTCGCCATAATCCTCATTTACCTGGTTCTGGCGGCGCAGTTTGAAAGTCTGGTCGATCCGTTCATCATTCTGCTTACCGTACCCATGGCCGTAACAGGTGCCCTTATCAGCCTGTGGGTAAGCGATAGCTCTATCAATATTTTCAGTCAGATCGGCATGATCATGCTGATCGGTTTGATCACGAAGAACGGGATCCTGATCGTAGAATTTGCCAACCAGCGGAAAAAAGAAGGCCTGAGTGTACAGGAAGCTGTAATCTCGGCAGCCGCCTCCCGCTTCAGACCCATTTTAATGACTACCCTGGCCATGATCTTCGGCGCACTGCCCATTGCACTCAGTTTGGGTAACTCCTCCGGCAGCCGTGCTTCACTGGGTATTGTAGTAGTAGGCGGACTGGTATTCGCCGGTATCCTTACCCTTTTTGTGATCCCTGCCGTGTACAGCTATTTTAGCCGGAAAGCAAAACCTGTGCATGCTTTAACTTATCTCCTCCTGTTTGCAACACTTACCCCGTTTGCAGGCAATGCGCAGCAGGAAAAAAGCATCAGTTTATCCAATGCCGTACAGCTGGCAAAACAATACAACCGAACTTTAAAAGTCAATGTGTTGGACATTTCCATTGCCGGCGAGCAGGTACGGGTAGCGAAAAGCCTTTCGTTGCCAGCAGTACAACTGGGGGCCCAGTACCTGCATTACTTTGCGTTGCCCGCGTTCTTTGGATTTGGAGCAACCGACAATACCGGTAAAGTTCCCTATGACCGTTTTGGCGGCCGGGACCAGTTTTCGGGCGTGATCAGCGCCAGTTATCCGCTCTATAATCCCATAGCGGCCCCAACACGCAAAGCAGCGCAATTACAGCAACAGGTATCCCGGGAACTGTACCGGCAATCAGCTATTGATGTAGTGGCTGAAGTACAACAAACCTACCTCGGCATACTGGTGTTGGCAGAACGGTTGAAACTGCAACAGGAAAGCCTCTTGCGTAATGAAAAAGCGCTGGCCGATGCCAGGTCGTTGCTGGCCCAGGGCCGGGGCCTGCGTGTTGATACGTTAAGGGCTTATACCGCAGTGGAAAACCTGAAACCGGATCTGCTCAAAATCAACTATGCTATTGAAACAGGCAAACAACAATTGATCACCTTCATGGGAATGGATTCGCTTACGCAGATCACCCTCACCGATTCACTGGCTGCCATTGCACCCATAGCTATTCCTGCAGAAAATGAATTATACAGTCAGGCATTGCAGCAGCGGCCCGATTTGCAGGTTTTGCTATTACAACAACAGGTAAGTGAACAGAAAACGACGCTGGCCAAAGCAACCCGGTTGCCAGTGGTGTCTGCAATAGCACAATATCAGTTGCAAACACAAACGCGTCAATTTGATTTCGTACATACCAACTGGCCTTCCACTCCTTTTGCCGGGGCACAGGTAGTATTACCATTGTTCACGGGCTTTAGCAACCAGGCAAAGATCCGGCAGGCGGAACTGGCGCAGACCCAATCAGGCATCAGGGTCACCGAAGCACAACAGGCGCTGAAGACAATGGTAAAACAGGTGATCGCTCATTTAAAGGAAACATACGACCGCATGCAAACGCAATTGAAAGTAAAAGAAACAGCCTTGCAGGGATACGATATTGTGCAATACCGGTATGCAAAGGGCGTAACCTCCCGGCTCGATTTAACCGATGCAGAACTGGCTTTAACAGCCGCACAATTAAATTATCTGGAAGCTGTGTTTGATTATCGCAGCGCAATCATAGAATTAGCACGAACAAGTGGTAACGAAGGTTTAATCAAGTAGACGTACAAGAAAAATGAGGAGTTCCCCCGGATTCATCAACCGGGGGATTTTTTTTAGATACCCCGACCGTATCATTTTCCTTATTTTCGATGTACAATCCAACTTAACTACGATTATGCGCAAATTACTGTTCCTGCTATTGCTTATTGCCGGCAGCCAAAACCTCTTCAGCCAAACACCTGCCTTTATTACCGATAGTCTGGATGGTTACATCCGCCAGGGAATGAAAGACTGGAACGTACCGGGGTTAGCCATTGTAATTGTAAAAGATGGTCAGGTTGCTTTTATGAGAGGCTATGGGGTGGCAGATACGGCTACCCGCCAAGCCGTTGATGAGAACACCTTGTTTATGATTGCCAGCAATACCAAATTGTTTACCGGTACCGCACTCAGCCAGCTGGAATATGACAAAAAATTGTCGCTGGATGATAAATTCACCAAATACTTTCCCGGGTTTAAATTATATGAAGCCACCACCACCAGTTTGTTAACAGTACGCGACCTGTTGAGCCATCGCATTGGCACCAAAACCTTTCAGGGTGATTTTACCTTTTGGAACAGCCGCCTTACCTCACAACAGATCATGGATAAAATGAAACTGCTGAAACCTGAAGCCGGTTTTCGCAGCCATTACGGGTATTGCAACAGTTGCTTTTTAGCGGCAGGCGAAGTAATTCCCAAAATAACCGGTCAGTCGTGGCAAAAGTACATCCAGGACAGTATACTAACGCCTTTGCAAATGACGCATACCTTTACCAGCATACACAATCTGACTGATACCCGTCTGTTGTCGAAACCTTATACAACCAGTTTCACCGGCCAATTGAACCAGGTGCCCTGGGACGATTGGGATAACCTGGCACCAGCTGCCTCTTTGATCAGCAATGTGAGCGATATGTCGCACTGGCTGTTGTTTCAACTCGATAGTGGCCGTTATGAAGGAAAACGGGTGATGCCTTTTAGTGTGTTACAAAAAACACGCGATATCAATACCCCCATTACCAGCCGGAAATCATCGGTAGTACCAACCCACATCGCAGGATATGGATTAGGCCTTATAGTGGGCGATTACAACGGCCGGCAGGTTTACTGGCATACAGGCGGTGCTGCAGGCATGGTAAGCGTGGTATGTTTTGTTCCTGAAGAAAAGCTGGGTATCGCAGTGCTTACGAACAACGACAATCAGGGTTTATATGGCGCCTTGCGGGCCCAGGTGCTGGATGCCTATACCGGCATGCCCTATCAAAACAGAAGTAAAAAATACCTGACGGATTTTAATAATACTATGGCCGACACCCTGAAAACCATTCACGGCTGGCAGGATCGCGTAAAAGGCGCAGCACCTTCACTACCCTTAACGTCCTATGTGGGCCATTATACAAACGGATTGTACGGGTCACTGGATGTTAAACTGAGGGCCGATAAAAAAAGTTTATCGGTGAAATTCAACAGCCATGCAAATTTAACCGCTACCCTTTCGTATATGGATTCGAATGAGTGGCTGCTGCAATATGACAATATCGAATACGGTATCTTTTCTGTACAATTCAAGATCAGTGGAAATAAAGTAATCTCCATCGAAACCAAAGAAAGTGATTTTGTGGAAGAAGATCCTTATGTGTTTGTGAAGCAGCCATAGCTCTTATTTAAAGCTATACTTATAGAAAATACTGTCAACTGCCATTCGTGAAAAATTAGCAGGCAACGAGTCGACAGTCACCTGATGAAAATGATTTTTTTCATAAAAGCGATGGGCGGCATGAAACTTATCGGTTGTACCGAGAAAGATTTCCTGCAGCCCTTTTTCTTTTGCCCAGGAGAGCAGTGTGTTCAGCAGCGCCTGAGCTACACCAAATTCTTTGCCCCGGTAATCTTTATGAACAAACATTTTTCGCAGGGCGCCCTGCTGGTCGCCTATATCTGACAATGCAATGGTGCCTATTACGGTGTTGTCAATGATCGCTGCCCAGAAGTTTCCAGTGCCCTGCTGGTAATAACCGGGAATATCCTGCAGATCGGGCTGGTCGGCGGCTGTTATTGCTACGTTGAATTCTTCAGTTTGAATCGGAAGGATCAGATCGATTATTGATTGTTTATAATTGTCGGTATACACAGCTATTTTATAATTCATGGGCGAAATGTACAAAAAAGCAACTATTTATGGCGGCTTGCGTTTTGAGAGTAATAGAATTAGTTTTGGAATCAAATACATGAACAAACCAATTAGCCATGCCTATTTTGTATGAACTGAACCCATATTATCCAGGAACAGACTTAAGTGAACAAGCCAGGACCATAAGAGATTTTGTTAATACCTGTTTTAAATATGAGCCGGTTCGAAAATTCATTGATCAATTCCCGGTACTTGAACCAATAAGTATCTATATTCTGAAAAGCGCCATCTTAGCAGGATACTGGAACTCTTATTATGGCTTTAACTGGACAAAGGAACAGGAGATCAGCTTTTGGCAGCTTGTTTATGAAAAAAGGCATCCCCAAAGCGGCGCTGCCATATTAACACTTGCAGAATCATACAGAGGAAATGGAATTAAAACGCTGCATGAGGTAATTGACCTATACTTTGATGCCATTAATATTGATCTTCAGCATTACTTCTCTTTAACACAAGATGGAGGAGACGAACTGGAAGAATTAAGAAAAGATCCTGAACTCAATAAAAGGTTCCTGCTTATTGAACTGAATATTTGGGAGAACCTGTACGATTACTCATTAGCAGATATTGAGGAAGAAACTCCATATATTATCCAAAGGTGTAAGGGAGATGCAAACCTGGAAAGTTTTGTAAAGTCAAAAATTGAAGAATTGATTAAAAGAAAAAGCACTTCTGGCAATGTATAGATGTTAATTTTTTCTGATCCGGTCCTGTTCATCCAGTGTGCCTGCGCCCTGTTTTCTGGCACGCGTTGCAGCGGTTCCAAAAGACCGGGAATATGTTAATTTGATAATGGGTGAATGCCCTGATTCGGGATTGTACGTTACCTCGCTTTTCCCGTTAAAGGCATCTTCACTCAACTTACCATAAAAACTCCTGTATTTGATGGTACTGAAAACATCCGAAATCGACAACTGAAAAGTTCCTTTGTTGTTGTTCAGGTCTTTTCGGATGCCGGCATTGACCGCGCCAAAGGAATTCACTTTCACCGTGCCGTCGTAGGAAGATGAATTGAACCAGCCCGAAATCTCCATCGTAAATAGCCGGGGCAGTGTAAAACTTTGTGTAAAGTTGGCTGAATAAGCGACATATTTCTTTTCAGCCGGTATCTTTGGATAGGTCGCCCTGAAATGGCGCCAGCTGCCCAGCATGGTATAACTCATACTCCACCACCTGGTCACCTTCCACGGCAGACTGGCCTGCAAGGTTCCGTTGTTCTGAAAATCAAGGTTCTGCGGGGATAAGTACATCAGGTCGCCCGAAGGGCTCGATGTGAGTTGGTACCGGGCGATAGGCCGATCGTCTCTGCTTACTAACAAAGAGAAAGAAAAGCGCTTATAGCTATAACCCAATTTCAGGTTATTGGTGATACAAGGTTTCAACAAGGGATTGCCGGTAAAAACCGACATTGGATCATTATAGGCCACAAACGAAGAAAGGTCATTGTAGGAAGGCCGGCTGATGCGCCTGGTGTAGGATACCTGCCATGTTGAATTTTCACTAAACCGGCCCTGCAGTAACAGGTTGGGAAATAAAGTACCAAGCCTTCTATCGATGGGTTTTTCACCGGGAATATGATTATCGATGAGGGTATGAGAATATTCATACCGGGCGCCCACCGTTAGCGAAGCCGTGGGACTTAATTGCATATTCACCGAAGCATAAGCAGCCCCGATGCATTCCTTCATCACAAGATCATTGGTGGTTTCGGGGCGTGTTACCCAGGTATTGCCCACCAGGCTTTCAATACCTGAAACACTCCCATTTCTGGTTAAAGAGCCTTTGATGCCAGTTTCCAGTTTTGTCTTCTTGCTTACTTGTTTCTGGTAGTCGGCCTTCGCCATACCAACCTGTATAATGGTGTTGGCAAAACCTTTTTGATTGGGTGAAAAAAGCGTATCATTATTGGTACCGGCCAGGTTACCATGCTCATCAATAAAAATGCTGTGTACGTTAGTGGGGTTTCCATTTTTATAATGAATATAATCCACTTCCATACTTAATTGGTTCCCTGCCCCGATTGTCCGCTCGATGTAGATTGAATTGACAATACTCTGCCAGCGGTTACGGAGATTGATATTACCGGTGAACAGCAATAATGAATCGGGCATAATGGTCATTTCCCGCCGGTTAAAAGAAGCAGCGCTGATGTGCAGGCTACTATATTGAATGCCGCCACCAATGGTTGTGCGCGGGTTGATCGGCCAATCGACGCCTACTGAAGCATCGTGGTTATTCTGGGTAGGCTTTCGGGTATTCCAGAACAAACCGTGCATCTCTCCGCCCAGTACCGGAAAATCCTGGGTGCCTGCACCAAACAGGTGGTTATAACTCCGGTCGCGGGAATAGGTGTAAGTACCATGTACAGCTAATGTTTTTTCATTGTGTGAAAGATTCAAATTACCATTTGCCTTTTCGCCCCAGCCATAGCCCGCAGTAAATGAAACAGAACCATTGGTACCTGCCTTCCGGTTTTCCTTCAATACGATATTGATCATACCTGCGCTGCCCGATGCCTCGTATTTGGCAGGAGGCGTAGTCATTAATTCGATCTTTTCAATGTTATCCGCGCTCATCCCATTCAGCAGGGTGACCACCTGCTCCATCGGCATCCGCATCACCTTGCCGTTGATCATCACCACAACCCCTGTTTTACCGTTCAGGGCAATGCCGTTGTTCCGGTAATCGATCACGACACCCGGCGATCGTTCCAGCAACTGCAGGGCTGTGCTGCCTTTGGTCAATACACTGCTCTCCACATTTACCACTGTACCAAAGACCTGCTGCTGCAACAGGGGTTTCTCCGCCCGCACAATTACCTGCCCCAGTTCCCTGGCGTTTTCCCGCAGAACCTGCGTACCAAAATCTCTCCCCGGTTGAGCACTACTCCATTCAAATGGAGCTGATTCCCATGTATGGAAACCAACACTGCTTAAACGTAGCCGGTACATCCCGGGCAATAAATTATCCAGTTGAAAACTCCCTTTGTCATCGGTAAGCGTTGCTTTGGCAAGTGATGTGTCCGCCACTTTCAACAGCAGTACATTGGCAAAGGCGATAGGTTGTCCGCTGACGGTAGTAAGCTTACCGGTTACCTGGCCCCAAATAGCAGGTGCAAACAGCAGCCAAAGGGGCAGCAATACAATCTTCATACAATTATTCAATTAAAGTGGTAGTGCAGATGCAGAACAAAGAAAGTATTGCCGGGAAAAGTAAAAAAGCAGGAATGACTACGGGTAGGATATAATTGATGAAATGCAGAAAAGCCATGGAAAAGTACAGGGTATAGGAACAGCTAACTTATGGTTTAAGCGCTAAAAAATTCCCTGGTCTGTTTAAGCCTTGTGGAATTAACCCACATTTTTCCGCTTCTAAAGTAGATATGGGTTCTACATGAATCAGCTCTGGTATTTGAATGAGTCTAACCTTGTCAACAGGGTTGTCCATATAGGTTGCATAAGAAATCAAATTGTCCCTTCTTTCAATATCTTCGCCATGGAAGTGAAAATGATTTATTTCTTTATCTTTTATGGAGCAAATATAAATACAGTGCTTCTCCTGGTATATAAAAATCAAATGATCCTTGTACCATTCCATTAACAGACAATAACATCCAAATACAGGGTTATAGGTTTCAGGCTCCCAGCTGAGTGAAAAATTATCTTCATATATTCTTACAAGATGATTATCCCTTATACTCGATTGAAACCAGGCTATTTTATCACCGGCAATTGAAATATCATTGGGATATATATAACACTCATCTTCGGATTCATTTGTCCAGGTTATTTTCTTTCTTCCATTCTCAGTAACAATCTGGGGTGCTATAATAACTCTTTCCTGCTCTCTTTGTAATATTTCCAATACCTTATTTAATTTATCCATTTTTTTAGTTTTATCTACTTATCAATAGCTACGCACAGAATCCTCATCGATCAGCAGTTTTTTATAGATGGGATGAGACAGAACATCCATATAATCCATGCGCCGCCCGGCAATTTTTAGGTTGCGGGAAACCAAACGAATGCCGTGACTGTAATCTACATACCAGTTGACATGGCCGCCATACAGTGGTTGAATTGGCTTTCCGTTCAGCTGGTGCCATCCATATATTACTACGTTTTTACCGGTGATTTTACTACTGCTCACCACATCTTTTTTTATGCCGGCTATCAGCCCTTTTTTCCCTTTACGCTGTCCCTCAATGATCAGGTGATGATGCCAGAAAGTGATGGCGCTATCGCGGTATGCATATAGAGGGACTGGTTCCAGCATTACAGCGGCTTGTGTATAGATGTCATTCACCATTTTGCGGGTAGGCAGAAAGCAGTGTAAACTGTCGGCAATGGCTTGTGCGGTCATAGGCGTTAGCGGAATCCTTGCCCAGTTTGTTTTGCTTCCAACGCTAAGGTAATCTGGAGTAACATAAAAGACTGCCCTGATCTTTCGGCCTGAGCTATCTGTGATGGAAGTATGAACAGGTTTTAGCTTTCTTAGAAACGGGGGCAGGTTCCCTGCTAAAATCTGCTGTCGGGCAATGGGCTCCCGCTGATCCCACTTCATACTGTCAGCCATTTGATAAAATTCGCGACCAGTCATAGAGCCGGGTGGTCTTGAAGGCAATGGAAGCCGGTGACAGGAAGTAAGCAATAGGACTAAAGCAATAATTCGAAGCATGGACACAAGCTAGATTATTAATGCGAAATTAAAGTCAATTATTGGAGACAACAAGGACTTGTAAAGCTTTTTTTACACCAGTAAAACCCTCTTCTTTTGAAACAACAGCATCGACATTTAAGGAGCTGGCAAGTGTCTGTTTAGTGATCTCCATCGAGTATACCAGGATCTTAATACAAGGCCAGGTCTTTTTCAATATTTTGATCGTTTCATGACCGTTTAACACAGGCATATTAAGATCGAGGATGCATATATCCGGCAGATTATCCATTGATAATTTATCTAACAGTTCCCGTCCATTACACGCCTCTATTACAATAGCATAATCCCAAAGCGTAAGGCCATATAATAAGTATTCCCGGATGATGTTATGGTCATCAACTATAGCAATTTTAGTTTTTCTATTTTGGGCGTGATCCATATTTCAAGGTTTTTTTGTTTATTGAAGAAAAAGGCCCTCCCCAGACGAGGGAAGGCCGTACCATTAAACATATACCTACAATAAAGTACCATATCGAGAGAGTTGCTCATAAATTATATCGATCTTTAATCGCTCACATTCGGACAGTATTCCGCCAATTACTGCCAGCTGAAATTCCGGTATACTGAAGTTGTAACGGGGGCAGATTTCCGCAAACATAATTCCAGCCTCAATTATTTCTATTGCTTTATTATGATCTACGCCTGCGTTAACCAAAACATTAGTTAAATAGACTGCGTGGTCTAGTACACTAGCACTTTGCCGGTGAAACCGCTGATCTATTACTCTTAAGAATTGATCTTCGAAAAAATCTGATGGAACTTTTATACTACAACCAAATATATCGGCGGTGGCGAACAAACTACACGCCAAAGCAACTTTAAAATCATGCAGCTTGCTTAAATTTAAATCGCCCACACTACTGTAAATAAACGAAAACATTTGATCTAAGACCGCATTCGTATCGAGCGTTTTACCACCAACAAAATACTGTTCCTTAAACTTGTGGACTACCCAATAAAACCGATCCCGAAAATATCTTTCACCATCTTTTGTTTTAACGGGTAATTTTTGTTGCAATCTATCATCGATAGATTTAATAAAGGATTCCATAATTTCAAAGTTCATAGACAAGTGGTTTAATATGAAGTCATAAAAGACTAAAAATTGTGCTTTCGCAACAACTCACGCACGAAAGACTGGCTTGCATCTTCCTTATCAAAAAATGTATACAATTGATCTGCTAAGGTATCGGCATTAAAGAATCCAGCGAGGTGAAAAGGGATACCTTTAGAATCGTCAGCAACCAAATGTGCAACTTGTATGTGCACATTACTGTATATGGAGGACAAGCGATTATTATTGGTCACAATAACTAATTTAGCTGCTTTGGCACCTGCATGTTGAAGGTTTCCGGAATTCAGGTGATCACCGGTCATTCCAAATCGTGTTTTAAATTTTTTAAACCGGTCATTAGCCCAGAAGATAAGAAACTCATCCCAGGAACTGGAGTTATAAATATTCATTTTAGATTCCTCAAATTCATCCCAGTCTGTTAAATGATGGTGATAGTCGTAATGAAATTCAATAGCCCAACCTGTTATTTCATGTAGCATATCTATATATGCAAATAAATTTCTCCGTTGGACAAAACGGTAAAGCGGCTGTAGGATTATGTCAGCTATACAGGCTGTATAGAGTAACAATGATCGATCAGTTTTTTGTGTCGGCAGATGTGAAGTGTTGTTCATTCTAATAATTATAAAGTCAATAATGGAATCATGTCATTTCCGGAATGGCAGCAAATAAGGCCGGGACGACGACAAGGACAAAACCGCCCCGGCCAGGCTGTTTAAAAATAGCACACAGCGTTTAAGAGTTACGGATAAACGGGCCATTGCTTCTATTAACTATACCCATACCAATACTACGATTTTACCTTTCAAAACAACAGTGGCTCGGGCCGCGTTTGGTTTCGTAGGTAGATTTCAACATCCTCAAACATTACTTCCGAAACTCATGGTCACTCTTTCGCACAAGCGCTATATTTTATCAACCTGAAATAAAATTACGGAGCTGTTTTAACGTAAAAAACGCCATTTGGCGTTTTTTTTAACAATGGAATTTTCTAAGATTAGCAGTAAAAGGTATCTACCCAATGCTTTTCTCTATAATGAGCGAGCCAATTAATTTCTATTGTAGACATCAATAAGAATCAAACATGAGGTAAATGGAGAAATGATCATTGTAGAATAATATTAAACTCATTTCCTCGCTTTTAATTTGAGCCGATTCAGAGTTCTGGGCGATACTCCCAAAAATGACGCAAGATGTTTCAGTTGAATTCGACTAATCAATTCCGGGTAATTATTCAGTAAAAACTTATACCGCTCTATGGGTGCAGGTAATAATAATATATCATTTCGTTCTTCACTTAAGATGTAATACTTTTCTGTTAGAACGCCACGTTGCACATTAAACTCCTGAAAACGGATATAAATATCCTGTAATTCGCTATAAGTAATGTAGTGTAGTGAACAATTTTCGAGTGCCTGGATCGATTCTAAACTTGGCATTTGTTTTAAAAAACTTCTTACTGCAAAAACCACATCATTTTCTTTCATGAACCATTTGCAAACTTCATTGCCATCTTTTAAATAAAAAGATCTGAGTAACCCTTCATCTACAAAATAAACATGCCTACACACTTCTCCGGCACGTAATATAAAATCATTCCTTTTAAGGATTTTTGATTTCAAAATTTTTGATAGATGACTGATTAACTCAGGAGACATGGGATGGACTCCGTTGAGGAAGTTTAAAATCTTCATAAGATAATTATTAAATGGTTATTGAATCAGGATAAAACGTTGCTTGGTTCAATTAGTTATTTGCAGAGGGTAAAACAGGCTTTAGCATAGAATTAAGCATCACGAAGTCATTTCGTGATTACACAAAATTGATCTGCAATAAGCGGGTAACGATTGGGAGGGGTAACGTTAACGACCAGTCAATTCGGTTATCGTAACAAAGAGATCGTTAACATTTTGTTAGCTAATATAAATAAAAATCCTGTACACCATTCAAATTATGGTAAAAAATTATCGGCATTAAACTATTTTAATGCCACATACTGACCTAACGTTATCGCAGCATTGATAAAATGGTAATTTTCTTATTACCAGCCTGCGTGGCCCAGGATTTTCCCTCGACCCGGTTCAATTAATCTCGTTAAAGAAGGTTCTTTTATTTTAAAGTATTTCAGTATTAACAAACAGCTTCTTATTGAGTCATGAGAGTTCTGAAAAAATGAACAAATTCAGGAAGCACATCGCTGCTTTTTCCTTTTAACCAGTACCCATTTTTCTTCTTCAGAGCAAGTCCGGAAAAGTAATTTTCATTGGGGTTTATATCTACTATAATACCCTGTCTGCTTAATACGCTTTCCACGATCCGTTGTGGCAGGGTTGTAGCACCAGATGTACCCACAATCAATAACAGCCCTGTTTCTTTTGCTACCCGCATTGAACTGTCCAGTTTGAAATACTTCTCGTTATATCTTTCATCAAACCAAAGCACATGCGGTCTCAAATAATTTCCGCATTTCGGACATTTTAATAATTCAATTTGTGCGGAAGTTAATTCCTGGTCTTTTTCAATCGGAATTTGCGGATAAGGATAAAGTTCACTGCTGCATTCATTGCCACAACGTGCATTTTCAAGTGTGCCATGAATTAAAAATGTCCTTTCTTTTGATGAATGCGCCTTGAAATGCAATCCATCAACGTTTTGCGTAATTAACCTGAACCTGTCCGCGAAAAGGTCCTCCAGTTCTGTAATGGCAAAATGTCCCGTATTAGGAAGCGCTTTTAAACAAATATTGAACCGGTACAGGAACCATCTCCACACTTCCAACGGTTTCCTGAGAAACATTTCATAGGTCCCCATTTCTTCGGGCATATAATTAACTGAACCAATTGTCCAGAATCCATCTTTATCCCGAAACGTGGGAATGCCACTGTCCGCTGATAAACCAGCCCCGGTAAGAATAGTCAGTCGCCGTGATTTTTCATAGAATTCTTTAAGCCGCTCTTGTAATACGGTATCGATGTATGTCATCCGGATGTTAGGATACTTTTTAAATTATAGAAAATTTAAAAACAATATAAAGCAAAATAAGCCGATGGTCCTAACACTACAAATATTCTCCCCTAATGCTAACTGAAAGCATCAGGTAAAAATGGGAGTGAGAGAGTCCCAGTATAAATTGATTGACAGCTGATTATGACTCACACCCCAACTTTAAACAGCTATAATTAATTGAAATACATACATTTAACCGACACCTTACCCACTTTTGTTCGGGATTCGTTCGGGTTTTCATTGGGTTTACGCCGGGTTTACTTCGGGTGTTCCCGAACAAACCCCGAACAAGACCCGAACAAGATCAGAAGCAAACCAGGCTCATACCAGGCGCAATCCCGAAATGGCAGGTTGGGGACAATAATAATTTACCCCCCAATTTTTACTAAATGTCCCCCCTCCTTCTATAAATATTAATTGAGATTTGCTTTACCTGTCAAATTTCAATTATTGTAGAGAGGCTACCATTTAACTAATATCAAAAAGCCATTATGAAAAAATTACGTTTAATCATTATTGTTTTTCTTTCTGTTATAATGGGTACATCCTGTAAGAAAGCAGTTACACAAAACAATTCAGCAACTAGCAAAGCAGAAACTGAGCTCAGTTGGGTAACCATCCTGCCCACCACTTCATTTAGTACTTACAGCACCTATTGGAACAATCTATATCCATGGGGTTCAGATCACAATGGATCAGCTCGTATGAGAAGCCAGAATATTGCCACGTCCAGTGGAGTCCTGACTATGACGGCATACCCTGGAACTGTTAGTGATAAACCAGCCATTCATTACTTTTCTGGCACTTGTTATGCCAAACAACAGGTAAACGTTAGCTCGTCATGGCCTAAATGGCGGGTCTCCGGTGAGTTTCAGTGCCCTTCTGTTAAAGGCACCTGGCCGGCTTTCTGGTTAAACGGCGCCAATCAATGGCCGCCCGAAAGTGACATTATGGAGTTTAAAGGAAGTACAACCAACTGGACAAACACCTACAAAAACGAAAATGGCCAGTGGTCAAGTGTTGGTACAACGATTTCAGGACCGGCTAACTGGCATACGTATACCGCCTATCTAACAAGAATTGGTACTACTAATAACGTAAGCATTGAATATTGGATCGATGGATCGAAAGTATCAACACAAACCGGGCAAAACTTCGTTAATGAACCACTTAACTTAATTATTGACCTTCAAATGGAAGGTTCATCAGGTACTCCCGGCCCAACAGGCAATACCGTTATGCGCGCGAGAAATGTAACCATTCAAAGAAGCGCTACATTGTAAAAACACAATCAAATACCAGCTTCTCTATCTTACTATTTGATACGGGTTAAGCCAGGTCTTTTACAAGCGCCTGGCTTATTTTTCATCAGTTATTTTTTTAAATCCTCAATAAAAGAACGCTTCTTTGACGACCTTGCCGTTCTTTACATGAAATACGCCAACCATACTGAAGAATTCGCCGGCAACGATTGGTTCGCTGCAGGAATAACTATGTAACGCTTCCATGCTGGCCCTGGTAAAAGGCCGTCATCCATATAACATCAACTTATCTTTCACGAAAGACTAACCTAAAATATTTCCCCCATGTCTCTATTTTCAGTAAATTGTTAATGTGTTATATAATAAGGAGTTATTATGCCGACAAAAATGACCCATTATTCGAACGTTTTAAAATTCTGGAGAGCGATTGAAACTTTTGATCTTCCGGATGTACCAGTTCCTAAATTGAAGGACGAGAAGGTATTCACAGAACTGTGGTTGGGTGACACATTTCCCTGGGAAAGTGGGAAATTCTTAAAGACCAAAGGAAAACGCTGGAAACATACCTTGTATTTTTTCTGCACCCCAAAACAATCAGTGGTTGATTGGCTCACCATCTTAGCGCCCTCCCCTCAAAATACGAATCAGGAGCCATTAACCGATATTACCTGTTTGGCGGCCCTTGTGCTGGATGACAACGGTATGCCTGCAGAAAGAACCTACATCAGGGCTTCATTTGCTTATGGATTAAAAATATTGAAGGAAGGTAAAAGCTTTGAAGAATTGCCAGACCTCCTAAAAAAAGCCCATTCGGAATTTATATTACGGTTTCAAATAAAGCCCGCGGCTGAAGAAAATGAACCAGAATACGAAGATGATAATTATGAAGAAGAAAACAGTGAGGATACCAGCGAAAACGAAGATAGCTATGAGGAAGAAAATGTAAGCAGGTCCTTTGTTACCTGGACGGAATTGGAAAAAGAATTAGATGATCTTGATGAATTAGTGAATGGAAAATTACCAATGGAGTTGCCAATCCTGTGTGTCTCGGAAGAAGTGTATGAACAGGCTACCCTGGAAGCGCCTTTCCTGAACAGCTTTTACCGGGATGATCTTAATAACCTGATCAACCAGCATAAAGACCTGGGGATCCCCCTTTCTACTTACTTAACCGGCGAGATTAATATAAATGAGCGATACAATTTACAGAACAGGGAACTAATGCTTAAATGTATCGATCCGAAATTTCAAACCCCGGGTCGCTGGCCGTCGAAGCCGGAACATGGCTTGTACAGTGCGCAGCAAGCGGCCCTTCATTACTGCATTCCAATTTTAAAAAACGGTGACGCACTGATGGGTATAAATGGACCGCCGGGTACTGGTAAAACGACTTTATTAAGAGAAATTATAGTAGATGTAATCGTAAGCAGGGCCAAAAAATTACTGGCCACAGATATAAATAAATTGTTTTCCACTAAACGGATCGAAGTAGCAGAATACATTGGATATTATGAACCCAATAGCGACGTATTTGGGAATAACGGCATATTGGTTGCCAGTAACAATAATACTGCCGTGGAGAATATTTCCAAAGAGTTACCGCTCCTAAAAAATATAGACGCAGATGCCTTTAGCGATGCCGGTTATTTTTCCGAAATCGCCCAACACCTTCATCCGGCTGATTCATGTTGGGCTCTTTTAAGCTCAGTGCTTGGCAATAGCAAGAATCGAGGCATTTTTATCAATGCCTTTTGGTTCAATAAGGGGAATGGCTTTAATGCCTACTTGAAGGCCCAATACGAATTCCCTTCACAGCGGGAGGAACATCTCGATCGTTATGAACAGGTTGTCGAAGAACTAAAATCCCTGCTTGAAGCATACAAGACCTTTCAAACCGAAGCATCTGCACATCATGAGACACTGCAGGAATTACTCTTTGGCAATAGAAAGAACCAAAAGCTGGAAAAGAAATATGAAAAACAAGCAAAGACCTTACAAGAGAAATACAACATTCCAGCCCGGAATTTGCCGGATCGTTCTTTCTCTACGCTCCCAATAGAAGAAATTCATAAACTAACACCTTATTCCTCTGACGAGATAAACAGGTTAAGAAGCAAGATCTTTTTAAAAAGCCTGGAATTACACGAATGTGCTGTTCACGTGAATGCAAAATATTTCAGGTCAAACCTGAACGCATTCATCGCTATGTTGCAGGGGAATAATGCCGAATTAATAAAGAATGATTTAACGTCAGTTTTATGGAACACCTTCTTTTTTTGTGTTCCGTTAGTCTCTACAACATTGGCCTCTGTTCAACGACAGTTTAATAACACAGGAAAAGGAGGAATAGGCTGGTTGTTGCTTGATGAGGCAGGCCAGGCAACACCCCAATCGGCATGCGGAGCTATTTGGCGATCGAAAAGATGTATAATAATTGGCGACACATTACAGATACCGCCTATTGTAACGATGCCTAAAGGCCTGGAAAGAATGCTAAAGGAAAAACATAACGTGAAGGATAATTGCTGGCTGCCATCAACACATTCTGCCCAGTTTTTGGCAGACAGGATTACCCCTATCGGAACCTATGTAGGAACCGATGATAAAGAGGTATGGACGGGTATCCCTTTAAGAGCCCACAGGCGTTGTAATGAACCTATGTTCTCCATCTCCAATCAAATAGCTTATGAGGGCCAAATGGTAAAAGTGACACCTGATCAGCCAATTAATATTTCGCTGAAAAGTTGTTGGGTAGATGTACAGGGAATAGAACTAATAACCGGAAATGTTTTGAGGGAAGAAATGGAAGCTTTAAAAAGTATGATCATGGATATTCCTTTAACTGTACAGAGAAAAGGGATATATGTTATTTCTCCTTTTAAAACAATCGCTGAATATTGCAAAGAGGAATTTAAAAAGCCTATTGAATGCGGTACCATTCATACTTTTCAGGGTAAGGAATCAGACATCGTATTTCTGGTATTAGGAACCGGTCCGCAAAATCATGGCGCCAGAAAATGGGCTTCTGAAATTCCTAACATGCTCAACGTAGCAGTTACAAGAGCTAAAAAAAGGCTTTATGTAATAGGAAACAGGCAACTTTGGAGTGCATGCACTTATTATGATACGCTTGCACAAATACTACCCGTTATAAAATATAAACACCAGAAATTGTTTTGATCACCAATTTTCATTTACTAATCGTCACCTTAAAATAACTCCTGGTTAAATACGACATCAGGTAATTGCCCATTATATATGTACCGGGCTTGCGGAGCCGGTTGGGTGAAAGCCATTTTACTGTTGGATTGCTGAAACCGGCCGCTTTAAATAACGCTATCCAGGTGCCGGGTTTCTGATGTTTATGCCATTCAATGGTAGGCGTGAAAATATTTTTCATTCCTATATCCTTGAAAAAATTAACACAGGAACAATCAGTCACGATTAAAACACCCTCTTTTTTCATTATCCGGAATACATTTTCAAAAATGGATAAATAGGTTTTGTAGCTGGTATCGCTATGCAGCAAATGTATGCCAGCCTCTTCGTCGAGATGGTTAACAGAATTATGCATGATCACTACATCATATGTTTCAGTCTCTGTCTGTCGCAGGTATTCCTGTAATGTATAGGTAGCCAGTTCAACAGGCAGGGATGCAGGAAAATCCTTTCGCAATTCATAAAAACCCTTTATCATTCCATTTGTAGAACCGGCGTTCTCCGGCTCCAGACATACCGCTCTTTTGGCTCCCTTAACAGCCGCATAATAGGAGAGTAAGCCACTGCCGCCGCCCACATCCAACACTTCTCTCTCCGCCAGTGTAACATTTTTGAAAAGGATGTCCAGGTAAAACTGCAGGTTTGCTTTGCTGGAATACATTTTCCTTTTGACCACCAGGTCAAAAAACTCATCAATAGATGTCTGTTTCATGGTAATAAACTTTCTTTTTTGTAATGGTGCGGGTGTGGAGGATGCAAACGGCTCCGCCTATCAAAATCCAGTAGTTGGATGTAGACAAGAATGATAATACTCAAAGATACTGAAATAAAAAGAACCTTCAGGTTCTACGACCTAAAGGTTCCTTTATAGTGACAGATCATTTATGACCGTTAATAAAAGAATTGTTCCTTCACAATTTTATTGTTTGTTACCTGGAAGATGCCAACTTCTTCGAGTGACATACGTGGCTTGCCTTTGAATGTGACCTCCTGTTTAAGGACTACACTGAAGAACTCACCGGCAACGATCGGTTCGCTGCAGGTATAACTGTGTAACGTTTCCATGGCGGCCCTACGGGCAATTCCTTTTGCTTTGACTCCTTCCAAACCATGCGTTAAGATGGCCATCCCCATCGCTGCTGCCTTTTCGGGCTCCTGGCATACGACGTTTTCATCATAGAGACTGTCTTGAATTTCAATAAATTTCCGTTGATTGGCCAATTCGTGATAACGGGCTGCTGCTTCCTGAGTTGTCATATTATTTTTATTTGTTTGACTTTATAAAGATAAAGGGGGCGAGTGACAACCCTATGTCAGCAGGGATTGGGTTTTTAATCGGACTAAGAAAGACTATTCTGCATCGACTCCGAAAAAACCTGTTTTACATTTTCGTGCAAATTTTGTGTTTTTATATAGCCATAGAAGGAATCAAAGGGAAAGGAATGGAGTCGAACCGATGCTTTACTTGCACTGTTTCATCATTCCGGTAATTTACTAAATGTCTCAAACTCCTTCAGGCAATTTGGACAAAGACAATTTTCATAATTTTCTTTTAAATAGTCCAACTGCCGGGTTGACAGCTGAACTTCTTCACACCAACATCCTCTTGACTCGTTCTGACAATTAAACGCCGTTTCGCATTTTGAACATTTCTTTATCATTTCAACATTTTATCTTTTGTAACAAAACTACAATAGTTTTTTATTTGGCCAAACTATTTAAGCGATTGCTTAATTTTGTACAATTCCTGTTCTCGAATCGATATGAATAAGATCCTGAGACTCCTTTTCTGGGGTAATTATTTTGTTGGCTTTTTGGCTATTGCTTTCAATATTGAAGCAGCTGTGCAGTTAAAAATGCCATATAATTCGCTACGTTATTACGCGCTGCTATTCATGTTACCAGTGATTTATTACACCTACGCATATCAGCATCAGCCGATCAACACGGAAAAAACTGACCCGAGAAGCCGGTGGTATGCCAGGCACCGGCGTTTTATTCATTATAGTCAAATGATATTGCTTGCTTTGTCAGTCATTATTGCTATAAGCTTGTCTTTCTCATATTTTGATCACATACAGCGCCTGCCATTCATTTACTGGGCATTTCCCGGCTTTATTTTATTTACTGCAGTTTTATATTACGGCCTGCTGCCCGGATTTATGAATTTAAGAAGGGTGGGCTGGTTAAAAGCCTTTGTGATTGGCTTTGTATGGGCAGGCTACGCCAATCTCGCGCCAATAATAATGACTAGTATCGAGAAAGGGAACATTTATCCCGATTCCATACTATGGTTATTCCTCTTTGTAAAAAACTGGATGTTCTGCACTGTAAACGCCATAATTTTCGATATCAAGGATTACCCAACAGATGCCAACAAACAACTCAAAACCTTTGTTGTACGGTTTGGGCTCCGGCATACCATCTTTTTCATTCTTATCCCCCTGCTCGGTATCGGATTGTTATCACTGCTGTTTTTTACAGTTTATAGAGGGATTATGCCTGTCAGAATCTTTATTAACTGCCTGCCGTTTGTGTTAATGTTGTATGTAGTTTACACCATGCGGAAAAGGCATAGCCTGATATATTACCTGGTGCTGATCGATGGCGCGTTATTATTCAAAGCCATGTGCGGCATTTTAGCGATGGCCATTGCAGCCTGATGGTAACAAAGGTTATAAAACATACAATGTGAATGTAATGCAGCCGAACAATTATGATCATGTATCCGGTATTTATGAACCGCTGGCACGGTTAATATTTGGCTCTGCCCTCAGCGATTCCCAGTTCAGTTTTCTTCCTTATAACTTCCCAGGACCCAGAATCGCAATTGTAGGCGGTGGTGCGGGGACTATTCTGGAGGAATTAGGAAAGCTGAAAACCGCTCCTTTATCGATCACATTTATTGAGATATCAGAAAAAATGCTACGTAAGGCAAAGAAAAAGAATGTGGGATGCCATAAAATAAAATTTGTTCACGGCGATGTTGAGCAATTTAAAGCAGATGACTCCTTTGATGTTGTTATAACCCCGTTCCTTTTCGACAATTTCACCGCTGATAAAGCAAAGCGGGTCTTCAATCACTTAAACGGCATGTTACCTATAGGGGGCATATGGCTTTTTACCGATTTTTATATTTCTGTTGAATCTCCAGTGTGGCAAAAGTTTTTGTTGACCCTTATGTATTGCTTTTTCAAAATATTAGCACGGGTTGAGGCCAATCAACTTCCGGATATGGCCTCCCTGTTTGCAGAAGCAGCGTATAATTGTGAACAGGAGCACTTCTTTTACAGCAACTTTATACGTTCGGCCTTATACCATAAAACAGGGCCGGTAAACTTATAATAGATTATAATAACGCCGGCCCTGCCGCCAGTATTGCTTGTTTATGGTTTAGTCATAAACAGGCGTTACGGTAAAATTAAACTGAATGCGGGAATCATCATCCGTGCACATTAACCTGACGATTTCTTTACCTGTAATTTCAGTTATCTTTTTTTCCCATAATGCATCCGCAAAATCATCGTTTCCACTAAAAGCGCCGTCATATTCAAGAATATCTGCCCGTATACCAATTTTGGCCTTGTCGTCATTCTTATCAACGGTGAAAACAATTTTTTTACCAAGTGCATATTGCTCACCTGAGTTTAAATTAATGGGATGGTCTTCAGTTCCTTTGGTAAAGGTCCAGGGCATCGGTATGGGCAACCCGGTTTGTTTGATGCTGTTATTAATTATGATTGGATTATTGAACTTGTCTTCATCCAGTATATCTTTTCCATTTCCGCTAAAAGCCCTGATGCGTACCATGGCCTTTACTTCTTCGCCGCCGCTTTCATCATCAGCATTAATACACTGTACATTATCCCAGGTTACTGCATATTTGGATGCCCGGGGTGCACATTGCCTGCTTGTAAAATCGGTGATCATGTTGGCGCCTACGTTTTCCTGGTCAAGCGTTCGCAGGGTATAGGAAATGGGTTGTTCATCATCGTGCCCCGTAAAATATTTATCGATCCGCTCCTTCAATTCCTGTAGTGAAGAAGCATTTACCGCCTGGGCGCTGTATACGGGATTACCACCAACAGCTACCAATTCCACCGATGTATTCTGTAATACACTTTGTTGCTTCATATTAAAATTCGCCTTTCCGCCTGCAAATAGAAAGTCGGCATGCCCTTCGATATCTATACCTACTTCATCAAACGACTCATCGCTCTGGAACATCACCTGCAACATTCTGCCATAGGTCATACTGTCTACATATACCCAGTTAGGATTGATGTCTTTTGCAGCCACCGCATCCTTTGCAGTAGGTTGCTCTTCTTTGGTTACAAAAAAATCCGTTGGCTCGTGTACATTATCGTTTACACTAATGGTATAATAAGCCTGGTATACTTCAAGAAAATATTTATGGCTTTTACTATTGTTTTTATAGTCTATCTGGTGACTGCCACCTGCAGTGAGAAAGTACCCGCTGCCGCCTGTGCGGACAAAGAGATCTTCTTCGCTATATACTTCAAATTTTTGTCCGTATGAACGGGCACTCCCCTCCCCTGTCTTTGTTTTTACAATATCAACAATGGCCTGTCTAACGGTGCCTTTGGTAGGGTTTTGCACAACAATGGCCGCCTTATTAAAATGTACGCCATCTACATTTATACTTAAAGGCTTACGGCCAAAGGGCAACGGTTTATAGTCACCATTGGCAATGCTTTCATAGGGATAGATAACGCCGGGATAGAGTTTGTCGAAATTCGAATTGAGTATAACCGGGTCTTTGGTATGTACATTGCCCTGCCACTGGATGATCTCGCAATTCCATTGCTGGTCCTTCTGTTCCGGCAGTTTCCCTATTTTTTTGATATTGCCTGTCTCCTGACTGTTCCGTTTCGCGGTAACCTTTACCACACCGCCCCCTTTCAATTTTACATTTTGGGAAAAGAGCGTTTCAGCTTTGGCAATAGTAAATTTAAAGGCAGGCTTCTTTTTGGCAGCGCCGGTCAATGGCACCAGGCTCTTTCGGAGCGCGGGTTTAAAATTCAAGGCATCCATGTTCTTCAATGGTGTTACCATGTTGTTGGTTTTTAATGTTAAAAAAATGATTAATGCGATGGTTTTTCTCAAAGGAGAGGAAGTGTGCCGTGGTTGTTCAAAATTGATGGAACCGGCTAAACCTAACAAGGTGCGCTAAACGGAATATAGAAGTGTTACCGACGGTCATTTTTTCCGTTATTTAACGGAACCTGACTGTTGGATAAACGGAAAGAAAATAGTAGATTGATTTGGCAAATGCAGGTCTGTACAGCATCAGCACGTAAATTGGTGATCAGCCTGCCTCCTTTCTTCCAAGGTCCTGCTCGCAACCGTTATGCATGCTCCATAATTTTGGGTGAATAAACCAGCTTTTAAACCATTAAAAACAATCGAATGAAAAGGTTCTTCATTATGGCCTGTGGCGCTGCCCTGGGCGTTGCACTCACACTGTTTTTCAGTTACCTGACCTCGCAACCAACTATTATTAACAAACCCGCTCCGATAACCCCCTGCGAATGTTGTTACGAGTCCTTTTTCGGATTAACCATGCAGGAATTTATGGATGGAGTTGGCAGATATGGCAAAACACGGCCTCAGTTGCTGGGCCCCGACAATAAGGATGCCCGTGCCTGCTGGTATTCCATTGACACGCTCAAAAAATATATCTGCCAGATAGAGAAGTATTCGCACAAACTACATATCGATACCCAAAAACTGGGCATCCGGTTTTTTTATGCCGTTTACCCGGAAAATATACCAAACGTCAGATACAGGAACCACCATACGCTTTTCATGGTGCCTACACAGTTTGTTAATGGAGCGAATGTTGATTTTGACCCAAGGTATACATTGAAAGCGGGCATCAAACCCCAAAGCGCTGTTCTGCGGCAGGTGCCGCTAACAGAAAAGCCCTTAATATTAGGCAGTCTTTCTGCGGATGATTCTTTTTCCAATCCTGAGATAGATATGGGAAAAAACCAGGGCCAGCTTTGCCCCCCGATCTGCTCCGAAGAAGCAGCAGGACTGCTTGATTATATTGATAAACAGTATGGATCAACGTCATCTTCGAACCAGTGATAAACGGTCACCAATTTCCTGTTACATGAATCAATACATCACTTATTTTGAAATAGCCGCATTTACAGCTTCACTGGCAGCATGGGGAACCATAAAAAAAAGCAGGTACCTGCGCTGGTTCCCCCTGCTGCTTTTTATCATAGTTTCACTGGAAACTTATGAAACGTTCTTCAGGGTAAAAAAAAATATCCTGAATGCCCTGGCCTATAATATACAGATACCGCTACAACACCTGTTGTACCTGATGATCCTGTACTTTGCCATGGAAAAAAAATCGTTTAAAAAATTCCCCCTCATTGCTTCCATTGCGTATGTATTGTTTGCAGTAGTGACAGCTGTCTTTTTTACAGACAAAGATCACTTCAATGTACTTGCTTATTCATTAGGTTCAGTACTTATTATCATCTCTATTATTCTAAAGTTCTATGAAATGCTGCAGCATCCGGCCGCGTTAGACTTCCTGAAAGATCCGTTTTTTTATATGCTGTTTGCTTTTCTGTTGTTCAATATGGGTACCCTTCCCTTATTCGTTATGGGGAATTGGCTGTACTACACGAAGGGGTTTGCATCAATTGTGCATATGTTGATAGTTGTAACGAGCATATTGAATTATATTTTGTACAGCACCTATTCAATTGCCTTTATATGGATGATGCGCAAGAATGGTACCTCCTGATAGAAACGGCCTCTGTTATTATGATCGCTTTGGCACTTACCATATTTGCCGTAATGATCATTTACCGGAAAAGAAAAATGGAACACATAAAGGAAATAGACAGAATGAATGAAACCTTTGCCCGGGAATTATTACAAACCCAATTGGAAGTGCAACAGCAGACCATGCAGCATATTGGCCGGGAAATACATGATAACGTGGGGCAGAAATTAACCCTGGCCGCATTATATACCTCACAGGTAGATACAGCCGATCCGGCGCATCAAAAGAAAATGGATGCCATTTCATCAATTATTGATGAATCATTGAGCGATCTGCGAAGTCTGTCAAAAAACCTCACCGACGTCAACTATTTTCATACCGATCTGTATCAACTCATCCATAATGAATGCGCCAGGATGGAAGGTACGGGCCGATGTACCGTGCACCTGCAACCCTTCCATATTCCTGTAAAAGCAGGTCATGCTGTTAAAAATGTAACACTGCGCATTTTGCAGGAATTTTTGCAGAACAGCCTGAAACATGCCGATTGTACGGTACTGACCGTTGCACTTAAACAGGAAACAGACGGGTTAGAGTTATATGTGACAGACAATGGAAAAGGATTTATAATAGAAAGGCAGAACGGACCGGGCATTGGCCTGAGCAATATGCGTAAAAGGGCTGAGATCATTCATGCGCGGTTTACTATCGAAAGCACTGTAGGCAAAGGAACAAGCATGCGATTATTTATTCCGGACACTGAAATAAACTTATAATATGGAATACAGCATTGTAGTAGTGGATGATCATATTCTTATTGCAGAAGCCTTATCGGGCATAATACAAAAGTTCAGGCAATATCATGTCTTATATGAAGTGGAAAACGGGAAAATGCTGATAGAAAAATTCAGACACCCTAAAAACATACCCGATATTGTGCTGCTCGACATCAATATGCCGCATATGGATGGTTTTGAAACAGCCAAATGGTTAACCCAATACCACCCCGCCATTCTTATTCTGGCACTTTCCATGCAGGATGAAGAGGAAACCCTGATCAAAATGGTACGTTATGGAGCTAAAGGGTACCTGCTTAAAAATGTTCGTCCGCCCGAACTGGAAAAAGCGCTGGATGCAGTGGTGCAGAAAGGATATTATTACCCTGACTGGATAACCCATAAATTGTTGCTGAATTTATCAAGTGGCAAAGAACAAAACATGGCCATCCAATTGAACGAACGGGAACTGGTATTTCTTCAATATGCAGCATCGGAACTTACCTACAAAGAGATCGGCGAAAAAATGTTTTGCAGTCCACGAACGGTTGAAAGCTACAGGGATGGACTATTTGAAAAATTTGGGCAAAAAACCAGAATCGGACTGGTAATATATGCCCTGAAACAAGGGATCATAAAATTATAATGTTATTGATCTCACCGGTTCCCCCGACGGTAAGGCCGGGGCACATAATACCTGATTTATTGTACCAATAGAACAGACCCTCTGAACCGTTTGCTATTCCCTAAAATATCGGTGAGCGTGATCATCCAAACGTAATTTCCCGCAGGTTGTATCCTGCCATTAAACGTCCCATCCCATCCCCTGCCGGCATCTTTTGATTTATACACCAACTGGCCCCACCGGTTAAAGATCTGCATGTCGAAACTTTTGATAAATGCTGGTTCTTTTACCCTGAAAACATCATTCATTCCATCCCTGTTGGGCGTAAATGCATTCGGCATAAACAGTTCGCAGAGACCCCTTATTATTGTAATTTCATCGCTTACCGTTTCGCATTGATTGGTTAAAGTAACTTTATAGGTACCAGGTTGCGTAACAGTATAGGTGGCTCCCTTCGATCCATCCTGCCAAACAATGGCGGCATTGTCGGCTTCGGGTTTAAGAACAATGACTGTTTTATCACATAGCATAGTATCTTTTCCGAGGAAGGGATTCAATACCAGGTATCTGACACGAATGGTATCAGTAGCACTGCAACCATTCTGGCCGCTTACTGTTACCCAATATGTACCTGCTTCACTTGTGCTGATAGTATTCGTATTGGCGCCATTGTTCCATAAATAAGTAGCATTGGCACTATATGCATCCAATGTAACCGTACTTCCCTTGCAGATAGCAGTGTCATTGCCAAGGTTAAACGGAGGCGCTGGTTTATAACTTACATTTAGGGTATCTGAAGCTGTGCACCCGTCTTTTTGAGCCTGCAGCCAGTAAGTACCTGCCTGGGTTATAACCATTGAATCGGCATGCGAACCATTCTGCCACAGGTAGGTTGATGCACTCACAGGCCGCAGCAGCTTTTTTTCTCCTTCGCAAAGGATGATATCACTTCCCAAATTAAATACTGGTGAGGGCTTGAAGGTGATGTTTATATTATCACTGGCAGTACTTTTACCATTGGTTACCGTTACCGAATAAGCCCCTGGTTGTTTTACCGTAATGCTGCTATCGACAGCACCCGTATTCCACAGATAGGTGGTACCTCTCGGTTGATTACGGGCAGTTAGCACAACCGAATCACCCTGGCAAAGAGTAGTATCATTTCCTAATTCAACAGTAAGTATCAAAGGAGCGCTCTTTAAGATGGAGACAGTCCCTGTGGTCCCATTGGTAACACAAATCTCAGGTATGTCATCAATATCAAGATCCTCTATAGTTACATAAGCCGGGTTGTTCCCTGCAGCATAGTCCATTTTAGGAGCAAAAGAAAGTATGCCTCCGGCTGTTGTATTTTCAAATACAGATACTGAAGCTGAAGTAGTAGCGGTAGCTACCAGATCGGGCTTTGCATCGCCTGTTATATCTGCTATGGCTATGCCAATAGGAGAATTAACCATCAGGTCCTGTTTGGAGCCAAAAGAAATAGCCCCTGTTGTACTGGTGTTTGTAAATAAAGAAACAGTGGAGGAGGCAAAATTACTGACAGCCATGTCAGCTTTTCCATCTCCATTCAAATCGCCCATGGTTATTACTTCCGGTTTACTGCCTGCTACATAATCCTGCCTGCCTGTTAATGCAACATTACCGGGTGTGCTGTTGTTGCGAAAAACGGAAACGCTGGCCGATCCGTTATTAGAAACAGCAATGTCGGGTTTGCCGTCGCCGTCCATATCTCCTACAAAAACTTCGTGGGGATTATCACCGGTATTATAAACAACGGCCGGGGCAAAAGTAGGCCACCAGGTGGTATTGGTGGGACAGGTATTCAGGTATACCGAAATAGTTCCATGACTTGTATTGGTAACCGGGTCAACGATCCTATTGCCGTCGGCCATTACCAGATCGGGTTTTCCGTCGCCATCCACGTCATTGATGGCTACTCCAAACGGTACGCTTGATGGCCCTGCCGGAAAATCGAATCTGTTAAAGGTATACGCCATTGGGTTCGGGATGTTTAAATGAATTGAAAATTGATTAGCCAAAACGGAACTAAGCGCAATGTCGGGTTTGCCATCCCCATTGATGTCACCAATAGCGAGCTTTTCAAGTCCATTTAAGGCTGGCCATACATTTTCATACATGTACGTATTACCTGGAGTACGTGAATTTTCTAAAACGGAAACACACAACATACCCTTGTTGGCAACCACCAGATCAGGGTAACCATCAACATCCACATCACTGGCTACCAGGCCTAAAAAATTGCTGGGAGAAAATGTACCATATTGAAAATCCCGTTTGGCGTATGATGCCGGGGTGAGACTGGCACCGGCGATAATATTAAAAGGTAACTTCGAATAAGCAGTAAGATAACTTCTGGTGACCGTTATATAACCATAAGTTGCGCCGGCCGGAACGGTAACGGTAAGGCTGCCAGCTGTTGCAGCGGTTACTACCGCGCGCATAGCGCCGAAAAAAACAATGTTATCCGTTGTTGTGGTGCTGAAGTTACTGCCATTGATCACTACCGTTGCACCTGCCGGTGCAGCTAATGGAGTAAACGAACTAATAGATGGCTGTGCAAAAAGCGGCGACGCAAAGAATATGACCAGGAAGATAACCGGAAATCGTTTAAAGATTATCTTCAGTTCGCTACAGGGCATGGGTGTATGGTTTGTAATTTAAGGGTTAACCCGCATTGCGGTTAGAGGACAATATTAAATAAAAAAAAGTTTTAAAAAGGTGGATTAAACAAAAGAGCCCAGCTAATCAGTTTGCGCGCCTTACCTAATAGTTCCAACGTGCACACTTATTGCCAAAAACCACACGCCTATACGCCAAAACGACACACTTATTGGAGAAAATTGCATTTGACGGAACCTTAAAATATCTTTGTTCCCGGCAATAAAACATGCTTGTCCCCACATTCTGCCAACATGAGAAAAATAACCCTATACCTGCTCCTTGGTATATGCTTCCTGGCGTGTAAAAAGGAGGATGTCATTGTAGTGAATCCTTCCCAGCGTGAAGCATTGAAGATCGATACAGTTATAAATGATTCCACCCTTGTTTTAACCTGGAGAAAATTCACAGGTACCCATTTCAAACAATACCGAATTGCCCGGGTGGCAACTTACCTGAAGAACGATAAGTTCGCGCCGGTATATGATTCTGTCTTTACCAGTACAGACATCAATGTAACCAGCTTTACAGAAACCAACATGCCGCTGGCTAAAGACATTAACTATTATCTGATTATTGACAGGGACACCGTACCATCAAATTCGCAGGCTCCCGGTGTTACTTACCAACGGCCCCATAGCGTATTGAGTTGTCAACCCACCGATGTACTATTCAGCAAAGCACAAAAGAAACTTTATATTATCGAACAGCAGAAGATACATATAGTTGATATAAGTGGAAGGCCGCTGCTTTCAAAAGAATTTCCTACCACCATTGGTTACTGTACCCTGGGTACTTATAACGGCAGCAATGAATTGTATGTACCGTTGAACGATGGCTGGGTTGAGATACTCGATGCCGCTACCCTGGAATTGAAAGACAGGATCTATGTAGCCGGCTTTGGCATTGGCTCAGTATTGGCGTTGAACGGTAAATTATATGTTTCCTCTTCCGACAATGCTTCCAGTGGTTATGCTGATTGCGTAAAAATATTCGATCGCGCTTCTAAAACGCTGGTGGCGCGAACCGGTTATTACGATCAAACCAGGCTGGTTGCCCTGGAGGGAACAGCTGTTGAAATGATCGATCTCACCATTCACCAATTCCCCATCAGTCTTTTTTATTACTCGTTTACGACCGATGGTATTCCGTTGGTTAAAAAAGAAGACACTTACCATATGGACTACACCATGGATCCTGCTATTGTACGGTCGTTCCCCGATGGCAGCCGGTTCATTACCTCAGGTTCCGGTAACATCTTTAATAAATCGCTTGTGTTTGATCGCTATTTAAAACAGTATCCCAGTAATGCTGATTCTTATACAGATTTCGCATTCAATAGTGATGGATCAATAATTTATGCTGCTAATGGCCCGTTAAAGAAAATAGATATCTTCAGGTACCCTTCTACAACCAATACAGGCAATTACCCAACCAAATTCACCCCTTACAAACTGTTCAGGGATGATAATTCACTGATCTCGGTTAGCAAGGCCAGTTCATTCCAGCAAACCTTCATCCTGATAGAAAATATTAAACTGTAACCCATGAAACCTAAATTCCCGGTTCAACCACTCGTTTGCCTGGCGCTGGTTACCCTGACTGTGGCCTGTAAAAAAACCAATATCATCAACGTACAGCAACCCGCTGCCTGTTTCTCAACGGATATCCATGCCATCTATAGCACCTATATTGGGCCAGGTGACGCTGCCTATATCGATTCTGTTTTTTACTTCCGCAATTGTTCAGACTCAACGGCCAACATTACTTATTTGTGGGATTTTGGTGATGGTAACACCTCTACCGAAAGAAATCCGGCACACCGTTATTCAAAACGTGGAAGATATACCGTTACCCTGGAAGTAAACGACAATAACCAGGCTACCGATACTATTCAGAAGACCCTAACCGTGATCTCTGGGTATAAGGAAATAACTTTTGGGGAAGGCCACGATGCCGATCCTGTTGCCATTGATGAAACAGCCGCCGGTGACTTTTTATTACTCGGCTCTACCGGGTATGATGCCGGCTTTTTTCTGATGCAGCTCGACAGTTTATTGCAGCAAAAAGGACAGCTCCAATATTTGCCAGCCAGTTACCGGCTCACCACCATGAAGCCTACCAGTGATGGCAATTATATTTTTACCGGTACCACCACAGGTTTCACCAGGAATAATGAATTGATCAAACTGAAACCCGATGGCTCCTTCATCTGGAACAGGATCTCCACTGCTGCCGATGATTATTATTTAAGTGTTACTCCATCGCCTGATGGCGGTTATGTAGCGGTGAGCTCATACCCTGCAAAGGATCAGAATAATTTTACTGTAGAGGGTGCCCGGGTAAAGAAATTCGATGCCAATGGTGATATGCAATGGGACCGGTCGCTGTATGGCGAAGGTATGGAGAACGCCAAAGAGGTGGTAGTTGAGCAGGATGCAGTGATCGTTGCCGGTAGAAAGAGATCGACCGCCTGTTCCTATTGCGATTCGGTAATGATTGTCAAATTGAATAGTTCCGGTGACCTTGTTTGGAAAAATACTGTTTTTGGCGGATTGAATTTTTACCTTGGCTTTATGCGCATTATTAAACACAGCGCTGGTAATTACGTAGTGGCCACCGGAGGCGCCCGGGGTATTTTTGTTTTTTCACCTGCTGGTCTCTTCATCGATCGCAAACTGGTTCCCGATCCCATTACAGCCATTTGCAATACAAGCGATGGCAACCTGGCGGTTTTACAAACATTCACCGAGAATGGATTTCGTGGAACCGTTAGTAAAATAAAAATGGATGGCACCCAATTATGGTACATTATACCAAACGGCATTCAGTCATTTGCCGATAGCTGGCCCATCTCTATACAGCCATTACGAAAGGACGGTATACTGGCTATGATGCGCCGGGTAAATAGAACTGCGATCAACTATGACAACTATAATGTAATGTCGTTTTTGCCGGTAAGAGAAAATGGGGTGCTCAAATAAATGTTCTCTATAACAAAAAAGGGAATGACCACAACTGATCATTCCCTTTTCTATTCTTATATTTTTTTAATCTAAAGCTGTCAATACTTAAAGCGCCACTTTTTTCGCAGCCCTCATCGCCGCCACTTCTTCAGCCGCATGCTCCGTTGCCCAGTTTTGCAAGGCTGCCAGGGCCGGCCCTAATGCTTTCCCCTTCTCAGAGATTCTGTAATAGACTTCCGGCGGAAACGTATTCCTTTCTTCCCGGATAATTACCCCATCCTCCTCCATTTGTTTCAGTTGTTCCAGCAATACCTTTTTGGCAACCTTCGGAATATTTCGCCAAAGCTCCGTAAAGCGCACCTCTTCCTCGTGAAAAAGATGAAACAGGATCACCGGCTTCCATTTGCCCGACAATACGTCCAGCGCCACATTTAATCCACAGTATTTAAAACGATCATAATCCATGGTTACCAAAAAGTGAACAGGTTACAAAAAAGTCAACTTCATGAAAACGTTCCCCTATCGGCTGACATTTGTAACAACAAAATTAAATGAATTTTATGATGCAAATACAATTAATACGCCATGCAACGCTCTTGATGCATATCAATGGCAAAAACCTGCTGGCAGACCCATTCCTGGCCGATGTCGGCACGTTCCCTCCTATCCCCTTTACAACCAATCAAACTCCCATTCCCCTGGTAGCATTGCCAGCAGGAATAACTGCGGCAGGAGTGGTTGCCAAAACAGATGCGGTGCTGGTCACCCATATGCACCAGGACCACTGGGACCCACATACCCAGGAACTGCTTCCTAAAAATACGCCAGTTTATTGCCAGCCTGCTGATGAAGCCACCGTACGTAATGAACAAGGCTTTACCAACGCGATGCCTGTAGGCGATACTGCTACCTGGAATGGCGTTACCATCCACCGCACCAACGGCCGCCACGGCGCCCCTGGGATTGCAGAAAAAATAGGACCTGTATCCGGCTACGTATTAAACGATGTTTACATTGCCGGCGACACCATCTGGTGCGATGATGTTAAACAGGCTATAGATACTTATCATCCCAAACACATCATTGTAAACGGAGGCGGTGGCCGCATGGACTTAGACCAAAGCGGAGGCCATCCCATTGTTATGAATATTAAGGATGTAATCACTGTATGTAAATATGCGCCCGAAGCGAAGGTATACGTGGTACATCTTGAAAATACCAACCACAGCCGTGAAACCCGTGCTGATATCAAAAAAGCAATTGCAGAAGCTGGTTTATCCGCACAATGCTTTGTACCAGCAGATGGAGAAACGTTCCTTACAGTATAACACCAATGGAAACTTTCACCAAAATAAAAAACGGCAGCGAAACACCTTCTTCGCTGCCGTCCGGTGAAGCTGAAAGGAAAGGCATACCTCCCACCTGCGCCTCACGTTTTCGCCAATGCCAGATCACAAGAATAGCTAATATGTTACAGATCGTGAGAAATCCCAGATTATACAAGAACCTCGTATTCCATTATATTTGCGCTCAAACTAATAATTTAAATGCGATTAATTAATCTTGTTTCTGGTATGATATTGGCCCTGGCGCTGACAGGATGCAGTAGTAAGAAAGATAAGGATAGCGGCGGATGTTCCACTGTAGCGGAAGATGATGCCAAAATGCAGAGTTATATTAGTGCCAATGGCATTACAGCTACCAAACATGCTAGTGGAATGTATTACCAGATCATTGAGCCGGGCAATGGAGCAACCCCCACCATTAATTCAACTGTGACGGCAAACTATACAGGTAAATTCACCAATAATACTTCCTTCGATTCAGGAGAAGCAAGTTTTCCATTGGGAAATGTAATTGTAGGCTGGCAAATAGGTATTCCCCTTCTCAAACAGGGAGGAAAGATAAAATTGATCATTCCGCCTTACCTGGGTTATGGGTGTGATAATTACAGCAGCATTCCAGGCAACTCCATATTAGTATTTGATGTGGAATTACTGGACGTCAAATAAACCAACAACTCCTAACCTTATTCCAGCTGTTTAAACTGTAAATCACTAAATCGCACTTCTCCATCACCATAGGCAAAAAGGCCCGGCATCACACTCAAAAAATCGTACAGGGTATTGTGATGATAACCCGATATGTCCATGCCCCAAGTTTCTTTTTTCCAGTTTTTTCCATCATAGCTATAGTAGCCGGTTATGATATTGTGGTTGTTATGAATTTTCAACCACAGCGTATTCTTTCCACTATGTTCACTTCCGCCTCTTTGCTGGGCCTTTCGCCAACGAAGCGTTCGTTTGCTGTCGAAGCCTGCGCCTACATAAAAATCGGCGTTGTAAAACAATACGATTCCTGCCACAGCAGCAGCATCTTTTTCAATTTTAACGCTGATCTCGTAATTGTGCGCATCAGCAACAAAGAGCAGCGGATTAGATTCGTGAGGTGTTGCGCCCTGAGCTTTTAAAGTGAGCACATCCTTGTTAACGGAAATTCTCGTGGAATCATACTTTTTGTAAAACCGCCAGTCAAGCCCAATACGAAACTCATTCAGTCGTGCTAATCGGTTTATGGGATTTCCATTAATTATGGGTTTGCGTAACGGCATTTCTATTCCGGTTCCGGTTGGCGCCTTTAGCCATCCATCACTGGTAATTTCAACCGGTTCAAGCAGCGTCTGCCTGCCCAGCGTTTGAAAACCGTTTTCATACGCGTGATAAACAATCCACCATTTGCCATCCGGAGCATCGATGAGTGAACCATGTCCCTTCGACCACCATCTGTCAGCAGCCTGGTAGGTGTGTATTAGCGGATTGTTAGGTGCATTTTCCCAGGGGCCATTGATTGATTTGGAACGGGCTACTACAACCATATGCGATGTGGGAGGACCTGCAGTTCCTCCTTCGGCATTCAGATAGTAATAATAGGCCCCAATTTTTTTAAGTTTGGGTCCTTCCAGTGACATCCCTTCTGTATCCCATTGTTCGGGGTATTGCCAGCCGCTGTACACCTTTTCAACAGCTCCAACGATGGAAAGGCCATCGCTTGACAATTTTACCCGGTTGCCGCCACTTAAAAACAGCCAACGCTGTCCCGTTTCATCAACGATATGACAAGGATCGATCCCCCCTACTTTTAAATCGATCGGCTTGCTCCAGGGTCCGTAAGGACTATCTGCATACACCACATAATTGCTGCGACCCGTTCCGGCAACTGTAAAATAAATATAGAATTTGCCTTCATATTTAGAAATATCAGCGGCCCAACCCGGGCCTAAATAAGTGGTAAGTGCATAGCTGATGGGTTCCCAATTCACAAGGTCTGTAGAATGCCACACAGTAAGACCGGGCACATAATCGAAAGCAGAATGTGTCATGTAATAATCCTTTCCATCACGCATGATGGTGGGATCGGGGTAATCTCCGCCAAGTATGGGATTCTTAAAAGAATCTTTTTTGACTGTCGACTGGCCATTAGCTATAGAAAAGAAGAAAAAAAAGAAAGCAGATAGCGATAAAATGTGAAAGAGTTTGTTTGAGCAATGTATCATCAAATATCTTTTAAGTCTAATTGAAAATCAACTTCCTGCCTGGATATAAGGCACCTTCTCAAATATCTTTCTTTCAGCGCCCCGCGGATCATCTTCCAAATGAGACGGTACATTAAACACCATTGTTTGTCGCCGCGGCAATTTATATTGTTCCCATTTAGGTATGCTGTTATTATTGGGATTACCGGTACGGGCGAACGCAATAAAGGTCTGGCTCATGATGTCAGCCATTTTTTGTGCCTGAGGCCCAATGGCCGTTGCACCGGGTTTATCGATATTGTCAAACACCAGTTGAATATCTGATGCATGAGGAGCCCCGAACTTTCCATTGTCTTTTGGCGTTGCCCAGTCCAATTGATAAGCATAAGTAGGCGCGCCGGATTTAGCACGTTCTTCAGCTTCAATGATAGCTCCCCGCCAGGATCTCGATGCCGTAGTGATCTTAAAAAATATGTCGCCCGGGGACAGCTGGGGGTATAATTTCCGATATTCATTTATTACCATTTCAGGCTGAATATCAACACGCATATTGGGTATCAGCTTTTCAGGCATTTGTTCCCATGTCATTGTAAAATTTGTCGGATCGCCGCCCAGGAAAGCCTTTGTTTCATCATGCGTATTTCCAATGATCATTGGAATGTGCGATGATTGGGCCGGAGCATCGGGATAAAAGGGATGCCGTAGTAATGATCGCTCATCCAGGACAGGCCCGAAATACACGCCGCCAAATGAAAGAACCGGATCTTTGGTGTTAAGGACTTCTACAATTTTTTGAAAAGGTATTGTCCGGATTTCATCTATCCTTTCGGGAGAAATTTTCAATGCATCTAAAATTGCCCGCGCTCTTAATGTTGCATTTAACGGCCCGCTTGCCGTTATCTGTTGACCGCTCATTGTTATTGCCTTTTGAAATAAGTCTTTTGCAGCAGGCATTGCCATCATAGTAGCAATTTTTGCTCCCCCACCCGATTGTCCGAATACCATTATATTCCCGGGATCGCCACCAAATTCTTCGATATTATCCCGCACCCATTTTAATGCCATAATAATATCGAGTTGACCTGCATTTCCGGAATCCGCGAGTTCATCTTTACCGAAACGGGCGAGATACAGATAACCAAAGGCATTTAGCCGGTGGTTGATCGATACCACCACTACATCACCCCGATTACAAAGACGAACTCCATCATAAAGTGGACTGGAACCTGAGCCTCCTGAATATGCGCCTCCATGTATGTAAAACAGTACAGGGCGCTTTTTTTTATCCCGGAGACCAGGAGTAAAAACATTTAGGAATAAACAGTCTTCGCTCATATTTCCTCCCCGCTGGCCTCCCTGTGGTGAAGATGCGCCATAGTCAACCGCATCTACAATGCCGCTCCATTTTTCTGGAGCAAGCGGTGACATAAAACGCCTTTTGGAAGTATCTGCGCCGTATCGTACCCCTTTAAAGACATTGATACCATTGTCCGTATAACCACGGATTTGTCCATAGATAGTTGTGGCAACAGGAGATTCGGCATTAAACGTAACTGAGGCGAAGGAAGGAATTGTAATCAGACCACTGGCTGCGATTCCTGAAGTTACAATGGCTGACTGTCGTAAGAATGTACGGCGATTAATTTCTGGCATGCAATCTATTTTTAAACGTATGTTTTACCTATATCAAAGCCATTGTGCCTTTGAAAAAGCCCATCGACTCGGCAAGTCCCGGCAGGGGGTCCTGCATATCCTTTTCAAATTCGAAGCTGCACACTCCCTTGTAGTTCACCTGGCGTAATGCCTTCATGAACCCTTCAAAATCAATAACCCCTCGTCCGATCTCTATCGTCTTTGCGTCCCTGGTATTTGCGGTCACGTCTTTAATATGAAGATCAAAAAGCCGGTCCTTATAAGCTTTTACAGCCCGAGCCGGGTCTACCCCCGCCCTGGTAGCATGACCAATGTCCAGGCAAAGGCCCATACGGGGATCCCGGTCTTTGATTCGATCATATACCTGCTGGGGACCAGGGTATAATTCATCTTCGGGACCGTGATTGTGGATGGCAAGACGGATGTTCAGCAATTTTACTTTTGTTTCTGCATAATCCAGCAGATCGTAGGTGGGTACGCCAACGATCATGTTCACCCCCACTTTCTTTGCATAGTCAAATGCCTGATCAACTGCTTCCTTGCTCTTCATATAGATCACCCCCACAGTATAAATGTTGATCCCGTTTTGTTGAAACTCGCTCACCACTGAGCGGATCTTTTCATCACTGCTTGATAAAGGGAGATATACGTCTTTCAGGGACAGATTGGAAACATCCAGCCGCTTCATCATTGTAATTGCAGCCGCCATTTCAATTTTGGAAAAAGTATATCCCGCAATACCAAGGGACAAATTGGGCTTTTTCAGCGCTGCGGATGCAGCAATACCTGCCAAAGGGACCTGCATGGCAGCAGTAGCAAGCCCAAGCGAGGCCAGTTGAATAAAGTTTCTCCTTGATGACATATAGATAATTTTCGATTTACATGTTATACCTTCGGTTCCCAGCCAGGTTCATACTCGCGCCCCCATAATTTCATCGCCTCTTTATCTTGCAGAATATGACCATTCTGCTGGTCGATATGGAGGGTATGCCCCACCCGCTGGGCGATATTACCTAACTGTACCCATAATGTGCTTTTAAATCCCTTTGTAACATCTGCATTGACAGGAGTATTCTGCCTGATGGCGTTTAAAAAATTGTCAATATGTACTGCGTCGAGTCCTTCATTGGGGCTGGCGGTATTACGACCATCTACAACTGCATTTGATTTTATTTCTTTCAACACATTTCCTTTTTCATCAAAAACGGTGTAGCCATCATGCCCCGTGAGCATTACACCTTTGGTACCATAAAACAACACCCCACGGTCGGCATCCTGCACCTTGTAAGGACTGCAGCTTCTTCCTTCCCATAAAACGGTCGCCTCCTTACATTGATACGTAATGAGCTGCGTATCGGGCGTTTGCCAGTCATCGGTAAAGAAATAGCGGCCTCCGGTAGAGTTCACCGTTAACGGATAATCAAGTCCCAGCCCCCAACGCGCCACATCAATTTCATGCGTACCATTATTTAAAGCTTCTCCTGTGCCCCAATGCCAGAACCAGTGCCAATTATAATGGATCAGGTTGTCCTGGTATGGTTTGCGGGGAGCAGGGCCCTGCCAAAGCTCGTAATCCAGTCCGGGCATTACCGCCGTTTGTTTACCTATACCAATGGATTTCCTGTTATTGGTATACCAGCATTTGACCATATAGATCTTCCCAATAGCGCCTGCGTGCAACTGCTCAATACCTTCAGAAAGCAATTTCCACGACCTTCTTTGTGTACCCACCTGGAAAATCCGTTTATACTTTGCTGCTGCTGCAACAGCCAATTCGCCTTCCCGGGGATTGTGCGAAAGGGGTTTTTCACAATACACGTGTTTACCGGCAGCGCAGCTTAAGATAGAGGCAGGTGCATGCCAGTGATCGGGCGTGGCAATGTAAACAGCATCTACATTTTTGTCAGTCAACATCTTTCGGAAATCATTCTCACCCTTAGGGGCCTGCTTTCCAGCTTTTACAACCTCATTGATCCCCTTTTGACGGGCCTTTTCTTCCACATCGCACATATACGCCACATTGGTAAGCGGCTGTTTGGCAAAGATGGCCGCCATACCTGCTCCCCGGCCATTACAGCCAATCACTGCCATTTGAACCGTGTCATTAGCCCCGATAATTCTGCGATAACTTTTGGCCGTAAAACTGCTGGTAATACTCCCTGCAGTCAGCGCAGCTGCAGTGCCTGCCATATTTTTTATAAACTTTCTACGGGATGATTTCATCTCTTTTCGCATAATAGTTCATTATTTTTTTCGCAAAGTCACTACAATATAATCTTTTAGCAGATAGGTCGGCCTGACAATTACAGAATTACCGGGTGTATTATGAGCCCTGTCACAGATGAGTTCCGCATTGTAATTTAATTAACGTTATTTGCTGTAACTTGCGCCCCGATAGATTTTGTGTATTACTTTTTTATTTTCACTCCGGCTTATCAGCGCTTTAGAAATGAAATCAGTTTTCCGCATGTTCTATTTCAAAAATTAACACTATGTGGATGCTGATCATTTTTATTATCATCTGGTATTCTTCTCTTTTTTGTCAAACCTTTTTTCAACACAGGTATGCCGCTCACCAGGCATTTACCATGAATAAATTCTGGGAAAGGGCGTTTTTTATTTTTACTTACCTGACACAAGGCTCATCTTATCTGAGTCCCCGGGCCTATGCTGTCATGCACCGGATGCACCATGCCTATACTGATACCGAAAAAGACCCCCATTCGCCGGAGTATTCAAAAAATATGTTGGAAATGATGGTGCGCACCAGGCAGATCTATAGCAGTATCTATAAAAATGAATATGAAGTAGAAGAGCAGTTTCTTCGTAATCTGCCCGATTGGCCGGCATTTGATAAATGGGCCCACTCTACTTTTTCCCGTGTAATCTGGATACTTGGTTATACAGCATTATTTCTTTGGCTAAGCCCATCCCTCTGGTGGTTGCTGTTATTACCTATTGTAATTGTTATGGGGCCGCTTCATGGCGCTATCATCAACTGGTTTGCCCATAAATATGGGTATACCAATTTCAAACTAAAGAACACCTCCCAAAACCTGTTTTCCGTTGACTTTCTTATGCTTGGCGAATCCTATCATAATAATCATCACAAAAGCCCTACTGCTATTAACTTTGGTAAACGCTGGCATGAAGTAGATCCCGTTTATCCCGTAATCCGGTTATTGGCATCGCTACGGATCATTACTTTACGTGGTGACAAGCATAAAGCAAAAAAAACTTCCGAAGCCAACTAACATCACTATCCCGGTTTTTGCATTTAGCGTACTTGTTGATCTTGGAATTTTATTGGCAAAATACCTTCAGACCCTATGGATTTGAAGGTATTTTAGTTTATTGCCTTAATTCTTTTGTCTTAATTGTAACAAGCACTGACGCCAATGTAAGTAATAACTTATCCCACCTTTGTGACAGGAAACTTTATGCCTGCGCTGTACTTGTTAGCGGCCCATAATAAAGAATAACTGCACCACCGCTAAACGTTTTGGTCTTTATGAGTTTAAGGGTAATTTTTTCGCTGATGTTTTTAAATAACGGTAACCCACTTCCAGCAACAACAGGGTGAACACAAAGCTGGTATTCGTCTATTAAATTAAGTTTCGTTAAAGCTACAATCAAACTCGGACTGCACACAAAAATGTCTTTACCCGATTGTTGTTTGAGTTCCAAAACTTCTTTCTCAAGGTCCTGGCTTGCTAATTTCGCGCTTTTCCAATCTACGCTTTTCAGTGTATGGGAAAAAACAATCTTTGGGGTGTTGTCTATTGCGACAGCAAAGTCGTCCATTGCTTTATCGCCGGTGGGATTTTCCAGCACGGTTCGCCAAAATTCCATAAGCTGATAGGTTATCCTGCCATATAAGGCGGTGCCGGCACTTCTCAACAGGTCAGCGTAATGTTGATGGATCTCTTCGTCAGGGACACCTGAGGTATGGTCACAAAACCCGTCAATCGTCATGTTGATTGCTGCAATTACTTTTTTCATATTTTATTTTTTATCAGGCTGTTTCCTGGGTTGACCTACATAGCATGCAAATAAATAAATTAACAACTGAAGCCAGCCACTACAGCCATTAACATAAAATTAAAGATCGGCCCAAATTTTCGAGCTGTTTCATTTTTAGATCGCCTTCCTTTCGCCGGTGGGTTAGGCAGGCCTGAAGGACTGTCGGATGGTTATTATGTAAATCCAACAGTTTTCTGCGGCGTAACCAATAACATGACGATTGCCCGGGAAGAAATTTTTGGTCCTGTACTGTCGATCATTACATATCGAACTGAAGAAGAAGCTATCTCTATCGCCAACGATACCGTCTATGGCCTTCATGCCTATGTGAGTTCTTCCAATATAGAGCGTGCTAACCAGGTTGCCGCACAGATCAATGCCGGCAGGGTGGCTATCAATACGATTTACCATGATGCATTGGCTCCTTTTGGAGGGTTCAAACAATCAGGGATCGGCAGAGAAGGAGGAATTTATGGGCTGGAAGAGCAATTGGAGACAAAAGTTATTATCGGTTAATGCCTGGCGTTCTTAATGAAAAAGCCTTGAAATTTATATATAAGAATTTCAGGGCTTTTTTAGCCTGCATTAATGTTCATACCCTTCGCCAATCAATCCTCCATTTTCATTGTCCGGTCTTATTTAGACAAAAAATTTCCTGGAAGCCGCAAGCCTTCTTCACTCGACACGACTTTACTCATAACTTTTTGAAGCCCCTTGGGAATCAGGTCGATTTCCAGCTGAGTAAGCGGCTGAAGCAGTTCAATGAATTCATCCTCGTCATCATAGTATCCAAACCACAATACCCATTTGTCATCAGATAGCAGGCGTATCGCCATCTCCTTGTCCTCTTCATAAACATGCACTTTTATTACTGCCCACTGTTCGTCGTCCTCATCTTCAAAGTAAACCTCAACGGTATCTCTGCTCACTACTTCTGTCACGATCTTCTCCACGAGGGAGCCAGGATGCTTTTTTACGAGTTCTTCGTATGTCATTTTGTTTGCCATAGATGCCGCAAAGATAATGCGTGTTGGGCAAATAATATTTTTGATCCATTGTAAGTTCAATTCATCTATCAATAAGAAAACCCCTGAAAATCAGGGGCTTAAATTTCGTGGAGTCGAGGGAGTTCAGCCGAACCCTCTTAGAACGAATACTGCAAACCCAACTGCAGTTGGTGCCTGCTTCCCAGATAATCTACCGAGTATGGCTTTCCTGGCGACAGGAACGTATAAACCGGGTATACCTAAAAAAGAAATGCACCAACCCGAAAGCTGGTGCAGTATTGAAATATTATGGCCGGATTTTAATAATGCCTATAATAACGTGATGGCTCATGGTGTCTATAATGATGATCGTGATAACCTCTTTCCCTGGTTATAATACATCCCGGTAACAGAGATATGCTAATGGCAGCAACAAATAGTATTTTCAAAATTTTTATATTCATAATTACCGTTTTTATATGTACAGTATTTAAAATTAATACCAACATATATAAGACCTTTGTTTGGGGAATAAGTAAAAGGTGGTGCAGTTAAAATAATGTAAAAGGGTTGAATGTGCTAACCGAGGGAGTTCTAAACCAACCTCTCTTACAGTTTCATCAATTTCAAAGGTTGGGAAGTATCACCCCCAGTAAAATGTCCTATGCATGACTGCGCGTTCCCGGTTTGAGAATAGCCCTCTGATGGCATTTTCATTGGCAGGTTTTAGAAAAGGAAGTTATATTTACAAGAATATGGATGAAATAAAAGACAGACGATACATAAAAGAAATAATTAGGGAATATGCTACCCGCTTTGTTTCCTGGGGAGCACCGGAGAGCTGGGACCTGGATCAATTCAAGACACTGGAGAATATGATCCTTGAGTCTACCGATGTTACGGTAAATGCTAATACACTTAAAAGATTTTTTCAACAGCGTACAGGCAATCCCCAACTGGCCACCAGGGATGCCCTTTGTCGCTTTTTAGGATATGCCGGATATACTGATTTTGTGATCAAAAAGACCCGCATAGAAGAGGCAGCTACGGTCACCACTGAAATTAACATACCAGAGCAGGCAACCGGACAAAAAGAAGAGATTACAACTCCCATTTTCAATTCAATACAAACGCCAGCCCAAAAATCGAACAAGATATATATCTACCTGCTTTCCGTGTTGTTATTAATCCTTTCGGGATATCTTTTGTATACTTTGAAGATCAAAGAAATTTATACAAACTACCTGTTGTCGAAAATAAGTTTTACAGCGGCAAATCCCAAAGGTGTCAACCCCCTGACAGTCACATTTTCGTATAGCATTCCTTCATCTTTACTGAAAGATATCAAGCTGGTTTATGAAGAAGCAAATGGCGATACTGCGGAAAAACAATTAAGCAGGCCTGTGGGAAAAGTAAATGCTACTTACATCAATGAGGGAGATGGATATTGCCAGGTACAATACAAAGGACGCACTATAAAAAGCATACTTATTGAAAACCGAAAATCCGGCTGGTCTATTTTCACCCGTAACGAACGAAAAGGTATTTTCAGAACATTGCCTATCTATGAGGCGTATAAAAAAGAAGGATATGTGAGCCTGCCCCTGGATAGTGTAGTACCGGAAGCGCGCCCCGGTCATTTATTTGTGAGTTATGTTTACTATAAAGACAAGCTGGTGGATGGTGATAATTTTATGTTTGAGGCCAGGGTTCGTAATTCGGTAAAAGACTTCGCCATTCCTCGCTCAGACGTTATGATGTACATTCTTTCCAATACAGGCAGACATGGTTTTGCATTGAATGAAGCAGGTTATGCGTATATCAAATTCATCAGCGGTGAAAAGAATATCAAGGGCGACGATTATAATCTGAGCAAATTCAATTTTAACGCTTCCGACTGGCATGTGATGGGTATCAGAGTAGAAAATAAAAGATCCACCTTCTATCTCGATGGACAAAAGATCTACAACATCGATTACACGCAACCCATAGGGTCAGCCAATGAATTGATCCTGCGATTCAAGGGCTGTGGCGCCGTGGATTACGTAAAAGTGAGTAAGCTTAATGGCCAGGTTGTATACGAACAGGACTTCGACTCCCTGCTGCAATAATTATATTTATTGTAGTTCTTCCGGCGTTATCAATGAATGATACAGGGCCGTATAGAAAATTGTTTTGATCTTTTCTGACGCATTGATCCTTATTTTGGCTAATTCCTGTTGCCATTTTAACTGCGTTTGGGTGAGTGTTTCGTTAAAATCCCAATGCGGAATTTCGGTCAACAGGTTCTCCAGCGCATTTTCGATACTTACAGGCGATATACCCACCTTCACCAGCACCATTTCGTTTTTCGACGTCTCAAAATTCAATATGGCTTTTACATTTCTGCCGGCTGCTGTTTTCCCTTTGATAAAATTTTCATCCACTGCAATAGAAGCGTTAAATGGCTTCGACACTTTTATTGCATAAAACAATTGTTGGTGAGCCCGGTATTTTTCACCCGGTTCCCCCCAGCCTTTTGTTTTTCTTTCGCCGGTAATAGTGCAGCTATCCAGCACATTCAGTGTGGTGTATTGCACCGAATCGGTAGCATAATGACGAGAATGGTCCAACACGATATGGGAGGTTGTACTGGCTGGAAAAGTATAACGATGAAAACCGCAACGGGGAGAAACCGTTAATTCAGCAGTAATATCATAGTCCTTCAGTTTTACTTTGTAATAACCAGGTGAGGCAGTTTCTTCATCGTGCGAAAATCGCGAACGGTATCCGTCACCGGGTTTTGAGCTGGTGCCCGCATTCAATTTTATTTTTCCTACAGCAGGCATCAGCATTACATCCATCAGGTCGGAACGTCCAATAGCGGAAAGATGCGTGAGAGAAAAGCCTGTTATGGAACTGTCTGAATAATGATAACCCGAACACCTGTCCCACCCTTCGAGGCCGGTATCGGGGCTCAGTTGTACCATGCCCGAGGGATAAGCGGCGCCTGGAAAGGTGTGGCCATGGCTGCCTGTGCCAATGAATGGGTTCACAAAGGCCAGCACATCTGCATTGTTTTGCTGATCATTTGCCGTCGCACCACACCCCATCACGAAGGGGATGAACAGGATTGAAACTATATATCTGATCATGGTTTGTATTATTTTTCTACACCAAATTCTACTTCATTGGCCCAGTGTTCTTTCCAGTCGGGATGAAAAGCCCGGGAATTTACTTTTGAAACGCTGCGGTCACGGGCCAGCTCCATACAGGCAGCACCGGCAGCATCATCATTGATCCTGGCGGAGAATTTTATTTTCCCGCCCTGGTCAATGATCCGTTTCACGTCGGGAATTTCACTCCAGGGAATGGCGCATTCCGTATACAGTGTATTGCCTTTTCGAACGGTTATCAGTTTGCCATTCTTTACAGCGCCATCAAACGGCGATTTGGGCTGACGCGGGAAGAAGTGTTTACGGGGCATACCGGGCACCAACATTCGCCAGATCTCAAAACCACCGCCATATTCTTCGGCAACTGTGTTTAAAGCATATTCATAGTCGGTGCACTTATAACCGGTATAACGCGGCATTGTGCCTTTTGCAGCCGCCTCCATTCCATCTTCACCAATGGGGATCACGTTGAACGCGATCAGGATGTTGTCAAATTTTTCACCGATCATTCCATCGGGCAGCGTACCTGTTTTGCGATAGGAAAAACGCCGCACTCCTTTGGGCCATACCAGGGGCACCAGGTCGTCTTGTGAAACGGGGGTGCATTGCATGTTTGCGGGTAATGTGGTGGCTGACCCCGGCAGGTAATACCCTGCTTTCCCATAAATACCTATCCAGTTGCCCTGGGTATCGAAATCTTTTGTCACCAGTATGGCTGATGCATTTTTGTTAGTTGTATCGATAAGTTCATTGGTAGTGTCGAAGAAAATGCCTGCCAGCTTTGTAGTATTTCTCCAGCTATCCCAACTTGTAGCGGAACAGCGGATACGCAGCTTTCCAGTCAAATTGAGGTTCAGGTAAGCTCCGTTCCAACAATTCTCAATGGTGGTATTCAATATTTCCTTTCCGCTTTCCCGGTCGTAGATAGTTATTAAAACATTTCTTTGGTTGATGCCGGGAAAATAGAATGCGGTCCGGGTATACCTGTCAACCGGCAGATCGAGATCCATGCCGATAGCACGTGTGGTAGCCGTGTTCTCAAAATAATTCAGCACCCGGCCACCAGCGGGCAATTGCAACGCGCCTTTATTATCAGCCTCAACCGGTTGCTTGATCAATGCCGATCCCATCGCATACATAGTTTGCATGTAGGCGGTATCTGGATAAAAGTATTGGTCATCATCACGGAATTCAAACCGGGGCGCACCCTTGTTCGGAGTATTATCGGCTACCCGGGCAGCAAAATAAAAATAGTTGTCATCATAGGCCATGTAGGTATTGGCCAGTCCTTCAGCTACCCTATCCATCTTTTCATACGGATGCCAGGCCGCGTCTGTCAATGAAATACTGGCTTTGCCTGCTCCTTTTATTGTTTGCGGAATAACACCGGTCCAGTCGTTTAACACGCCATCTACATTAATAGTCTTTTTGGCAATGTAGTTTACGTGCATCTCTTCATAGTGTTGGGCAAAGCCATCATTCCCCGCATCGAAATGTACCTGCAGGGGATAGCTGTTGTCATTACTGGCAGCGCCGCTCTTTACTGTAACGGCGATGGTTTTGCTCTCATTCGGTTTAAACGTAACTGTTTGCGGATAGTTTAATTCCAGGTTCCCAATGGTAACATGTAATTTACCCTTTATGGGCCGGTTTAAAATATTCGTCAATTGCAATTGCATGCCCGGCTTTGTATCAACAGGGGCTGTAAAATCTTTTGGAATGATCTCCAGTGGTTCGTATCCTTCTATTCTTGCATGGCTGACAGCTGCTACCAGTTTGTCGAATGCGCCGCTGCTGCCATTTGCCCGAATAAAATAGCCCTGGTAATTCAGCGGTATGGTAAAGAACCCAATTTGCGGCGCCACCTGGTTACCATAAAAATCATACAGCGAAAAAGAGGGATCGGCTTTCACCGTCATTTTACCATCGGTGATGGGATAATATTGCCCCAGTTCGCCTTCTATATTTTTTCGTGCGGCATCATCCGTTGTAGTTTTTAACTGGTTGAACAAAACCTGTCTTCTTTTGGCTTCGGTGAGGCTTCGCACATTGCGGAAAAGGACATGGGTGGCGCCAAATGCGTCGCCCAGATCGCCGGCGATAACCAGGGTGCCATCTTCTTTGTTATTGTTGTATCCATCAAACACCATTACCCAGGGAAGGCCATTTTGAAACAACAGGCGGTTGAATCCGCGCTCACCGATCAGGTTTTGCACAGCACCCATGGCAGCAGCAGTAGACCAGGTGTTGTGTAATTTCGGGACCGTTTCTGTTCCATTCTTCGTTCTAACCCCCATGCTTTGCACTGAGCGGTGCGGATCGCCGGAATACATATAACCGCCATAAACACCCATTGACCGGTCGTAGCCTGTCGAACGGTTCGCAGCCACTACCAGCCCTATACGATCATCTGTATTACCCACCCAGCTTTCCGTATCCCAGATCTTCACTTTTCCTTTATACTCTTTGCGGTTGTTCCATTCGGGATACAATACCGGCGATTCCATTCCCTGATAGTGGATGGAAAGGAAATCAAAAATGGGCAACATTTTCAAAGTACCATCGGAAAAGAACTTATCCCATACATTGGAATTGGAATCACCGCCGCCTACCAGCACATCCCTGTTTTCCTTTCGTGCTTCCAGTACAGCTTCGGCCATTTTAGTATAGATCTCGCGATACCGGAGCATATCTGCCTGCCAGCCGGAGATTGAAGTACCTTCCCAGGGTTCATTCCACAAACAGACCGCGGTAACCGGTCCATTGGGCCAGCCATAATCGAGGCATAACTCTTTTACATATTTTTTGAAATCCGCATCCATGTCCGGCATCCAGGCAAGGTCCTGTTTGGTGCGAAGCATTTTTCCGCTGCTGTCAAGGTGTGGCCGGCTAATGCCAAGCGGCATGGATTGCGCAGTTTGTCCCTCCCCAAACATCAGCATTACCGTAATGTTGTTGTCCTTAAAGTTCTTCATCTGGCGCTTCAACTCCTGCATATATGTTTGGTAGTTCGGATTGGTGGTTGCGATATAGGGCACCCCAAAACGAATGGCCTGCACCCCTACCCGCCGCAGGAAATCAACCCCCAGGTAATCGAGCGATTGTTTGGGATATTGCATTTTCACCGGCGAAGGTTTCATGCTCAGCACAAAGCTGGTGCCCAGCCTGCGCCCGTACTTACCCAGATCAAAAACTACGGCATAGCCGCCATATTCTTTAATATCATCAATGGTCAAATCAGTATTGAGGTAGCCGTTAGCCGCAATATTCAGGGTAACAGGCACCGCCTTTTGATAATCCAGTTTTACCATTTTGGGTAGCCAGGTATCGTTGGGGATCCCTTTTGTTCCATAACGGATCACATACATCTTCCCTTCCACCCCGATGGGCTGGTTAGTATTATTGATCAACTGAAATTTCAACCGGATCTTATCGCCCGGCCAGAATACGTTGGCCGGCGCCGATGACTCAATCAGGTTCACCTCATAGTTATAACTTCTCAATCCGTTCTTTACACCCAGTACTTCTTCGTAACCTGCCCAGTCCTGCGGCTCTTTCATTTGGCTGATGGCCAGCTGCGCACACAAAAGGGATAAGACGCCCAGTATAAAATGTTTTACCTGCATAATTATTTAGGATCGGTTTCGAAATCGTTTTTTATTCTGAATTCATCGTTTGGCCTTTTCAGGGCACGAACTGCCAGACCACTACCCGATAACCGGAGATAGTTGCTATCTGTAGTTGCCGTTATCTCCGGCACTTTTGATTCTTCTTTACCAGTTAACACAGAAAGGAATAACCCGGTTACTGCTTCCTGCATGGCAGCCAGGTTGACTATTTTTTTACTGCCCGAATAAATGACATAGTCTGCCCATTTCTTATCTGCCGAACCGCCCAGTTCCCAATGTCCCTGCAGTTCACCCCAATTACTATAAGGAATTTGAATTGCCATGCTGATTGGACCAGAGGTGAACAATAATTCATTTTTCTTTTTATCGATGATTGAAAAAACAGCAGTACTAATATCACCACCGGTCTCTATGCGCAGGCGCAGATCGGCAGCAGTAATGGCTGAATCCTTTATACGATCAATATTCGGGTGCTTATCGCCGCCGTTATATGCTACATTCAGAATGGATAGTACGTTTTCAGCATCCTGCACGCTCTTAATGTGTACGGCAGAAAAGTCATACAGATCGTGCAAAAAACGCACGCGCAAATAAGAAGGTGTTTCCGGTGTGCCCCAATGCGCTATCAATGGCCGGCATTGGTTCCAGCAATAACCCTGGTTAACAGAGGCAAGCGCATATTGAGGATGTGCATATAATTTCCCTACAATATCTTTTGCCTGCCTGTCTCCATCACCATACCCCGCATGATCCCGGGCCAGGTAATTTCCTGCAATAAAGGTGTCGATTGTTATACGGGGTAAAGTTTGATGTAGGAATTGGGGAATTATATTGGAAGGGATCTCATGCGGCTCCAGTACATGCGGTTCTCTTGGATAAACGCCAGGCAGCTCAATCTGACCGTGGGAGGCATAATAAAATAATTGTTTCAGTTCCGGTGTCAGCAGGTCATTGTAGGCCCTCAGGTTAGGGCCGCACCATTGGCCGGAAGGCTGGTGAAAATGCCGCGCGATCATGCTCCAGCACAGCGCATACAATTCATCAACCATTTTCTTATCCATGGGGTTGATGATTGCCTGTTTCATTCGCAGCAGTTCATTCATGGCCACTACGGTGTAGGTGGGGCTGTTGTATTCGGTGAAACCCTTGCTGTTCTTTGTATAATTATAAAAATAATGCAGCTTATTCATTCCATACCTGCCTATGTCCGGCACCTCATATAAATTCCCCACCACATAACAAACATAGGTGCCCATGATGCAGATATTGGTATAGTCTGCTTTCACATCTCTTTTCATGATGGAGCGTGCCGCAAGAATAAGGGCTTCTTTTATTTGCGCTTTCAGTGCTGCATTAAGATGCGCTGGTGCAGTCAGTAAGATATCAATTAAGTATACCGATATAAAATCGGCCCAGTTGTAATCAACGGGTGCTTTACGGCCTTTTAACGGGTCTTCGGGATAATATGGCCATACCCCGCAATATGGTTGACTTGTATCCTTTTCCTGCAAGGGCAATATTGCTTTTACAATATCAATTCCACGTTGTATGCACGCCGCATCGTCGGTATGCATCAACGCAGCCGCATATTGTATGGAGCTGCGCGTGTCATGCACTTTTACCCCGCTGTCCAGGTCGCTGTGGTAATGCTTTTCCTTTGTGATGGACCAGATCATTTTTTTGCCATCATCATATTTCGCTTCGCTTGCAACCAGTTCTTTTTTAAGCAAAGCAATTGCTTCTTTATTTAAACGGGATGGCCTTGTTTGAATGTTGCTGTTGTGCGTACTACATCCAACCCAAAATAAAAAGCAGGTGGTTGCAACAACCAGGATCGTTAGTTTTTTCAATTGTTCACTTTTTTTGCTGGTCCAACATTTTCTGTACTTCCATCCCTGCAAAGATCACGGCAAAAGAGCCGTGGGTATCGTCGTCATAAAATGGCCGTGTCATATAGTAGTTCACATCTTCTGAGCACATAGTGCCTACACAGATCTTATGCACAGTACCGTCGTCTTCAATTTCAGAAGCGGTGGCCTTCCATCCTTTTTCAACAATGGGGGTGAACTTTTTTGCATCCAGCCAGCCGAGTCGTACCCCTCTTGCCATTGCCATGGTAAAGATGGCTGTACCAGACACTTCTACGGGCGAATCGTCGCGGTTGATCACGTTGTGCCAAAATCCCTCGGGACTTTGGTAACGGGACAATGAATTGGAAAAATCGCGGTAGAGGTTCAGAATGGCTTTGTATTTGGGATGGTCGTTGGGCAACGCCATCAACACCTCGGTCATGGCCCAAATAGCCCAGCCATTGGCCCGAGACCAGTAAGGCAATTTCACCTGTGGGCGCGATGAATAACTGGCATGCATGAAAAGCCGTGCCTCCCTATCCCACACATGTTTTGAAAAATCCAGGATCTGGCTGGCAGCATCATCAAAAAATAATTTCCTTTGTTCGGGATCACTGGTATATAACCCTGCCTGCATTAAGAATGGAATACCCATAAACATATCATCCACCCATACGGTGTATTCCTCCGGTGTGGTGCGCGTGTAGTTCGTATAGCCTTTACTTCTTATCTGGCCAACCCGCGCATACTCCATCATCCTATCGATGTAGGTTTTATAGATGGATTCATTTTTAAAGTTCTTTTCTTTTCGCAGGCGATAGATAAGTGGTAATGAAGGGGCCAATGTAAAATCAAGAAGCCTGGAATTGATGACCATGGCATTTGCCGAGTTATACGACCTGAGTTTATTTACCTGGTAATCAACAAAAGGCATTCCTTCCATTTGGAAATCGCAGAAATTGCCGGCCCACTGATCGTATTTTTTTTCGCCGGTCAGCTCGCTCAGTTGTTCCATTGCCCAGGCTACGCCGCCATTGTGATAATTCCATTGGTACGTGGTACCCCAAGCTTTGGCATCAATAACATCGCCCAGCACTTCTGTTTTGGGAACCGTCCAGGTTATGGGGCCGGCAAGCCCGGGATACATGGTGCCGAACCGGCATTCCTTTTCCGGCTCATGTTCAGTATCTATGCCCGCTGCAAATGGACCGATCACCAGCCAGTTACTGAGGGAGGCCACACTGCTGTCTACATGCTGTACGTGTTTCAATCCTATTGCCGGATACGCGCGCGGGCCATCGAGCACGGCATCTTTTTCGCTGGGCGGCTGTAAAAACACACACCATTCTTTTCCTGTGGTAGCTGATTTTATTAAAAGACTGTTGCTTCCCTTTTTGAGGTGTACGGGAAAAGCAGCCGACATGCTCATGCTTCTTTCATCCCGTTTTATTTCAATATCCCGTCCCCCTTTTTTCTCGTACACAAGCGTTCCATTGCACCAGACCTTGCAGGCATCATTGTGCGCTATTTCTATGGTGAACAGGGTATCTTTTAAAACTGTCAGCTGCGTAAAGCCATAAGCTACGGCTTCTTTTCCTTTGCCGAACGTTCTTCCAAAATCAACAAAGTTCAGTCCATTGAACACCTGAGTATGTATTGGCAATATCAGCTTGTAGGCAAAAGGTGTTTCGCGGATCAGTTTATCGCCGATCTTTTTTATTTTATTTACAGGTTGAAGGTCATCTTTACCTGTCTGGGCTTCACTGTTGGTGATCAATAAAAGAACAAAGAACAATACACTTATACATTTCTTCCTTATCACTATCATGTCTGTTAATCTTTTTAATGCTACCTGCCTGGTTAATTTCCTGAAAGTGCCTGCAGCCACTTCGTCAATGCGGCCGTCCATTCTTTTTTAAAGAGAAAGTTGTCGTTCAACGCCCAGCCATGCCCGCCTTTTGGATATACATGCAGCTCGGCCGGTACTTTATTTTTATGTAATGCTTCATAATAGTAAATACTGTTAAGAGAGGATACCGTTTTATCGTCATCGCTCACCACTATGAATGCCCGCGGCGTTTGTTCTGTTACCTGCAATTCATTGGAATATTCCTTTACCAGGCGGCGCTTTGGTTTTTCGCCCAACAGCGATTTGCGCGAACCGGGATGCGTAAGCCCTTCTTTCATGGAGATAACCGGGTAGAGCAGGATCTGGAAAGCGGGTCGCTCACTGGCGGCCCCATGCGTACTTAAGGTGGCAGCCAAATGCCCCCCTGCAGAGGCACCCATGATGCCCAGTTTATTGGTATCTATATGCCATTCCGCCGCATGTTCCTTTACCAGTTGCATGGCTTTTTTTGCATCACTCAACGGAACGGTGGTACGGCCTTTGGGCAACCGGTACTTCAATACAATACAGGCAATTCCCTGTTCATTGAACCAGGGCCCAAATTTTGTTCCTTCTTTTTCCAGGGCCAACCCGGAATACCCCCCACCCGGACAAGCGATCACCGCCACCCCATTTCCTTTCTCGGGTATAAACACTTTAAGCAATGCATCGGCATAATCTTCCACCCCGGCTTTTTCGGGCCATAAGGGTAACTCTCTGTACTGCTGGCCTATGGCGAGTGTAACGGAGGTGCTTGCCAGCAAGAACAATAGGGCTGCTTTAAAACAGAGCTGGTTCTTCATGTTAATCGACAGGTTTAATTTTCATAAATAATACGCCATGCGAGGGTACCTGGGCATCATAGCTGTTTTCATGTACGCCTTCATCAATTTGTTTCCATAGGTTACGGATTGTTTGCGGGCCCCTGATACCTAATTGATCCCACGCAATGGTGATCTCCTGTTTGTTGTCTGACAAATTGAACAACCCAACAGCCAGGGAGCCATCGTGTAAAGGTTTGGCCCATATTTCGGTTTTTCTTTCTTTATCGTAACTGATCCTTTTTCCCTGTATGCCTGCCGGGTCCTGGTCAACCGCAATCACTTCGTTGTTGGTTAACAGGCGTAGGGTGAATGAGTCTACCTGTTTCAGATCGCAGCCGATCAATAATGGTGCGGCCAGTATGCTCCAAAGGGTGACGTGTGTATACTGTTCATCAGGTGAAAGATGGGTGGCATGAAGGTCTTTTCCCCACCCTACTTTTCCAACAACCAGCATATCCGGATCGTTCCAGCTACCCGGTTTGGCATATGGCTGCCATTTGCTTTGCATGAATCCGATCGTGGTCATGCTGCACCAGGAGTCGTGAATGTCGCCGGTGGTGCGCCAGGCATTGGTAAGGCGGCTCCAGTCTGCAGCCCCTTCAAACGGGGCTGCATTGGAAATACTGTATACGATATCCCTGCCCGAATTTTGCAACAGGTAATTGAGCTCTGCGGTATGGGCAATATCATTGGTAACCCAATCATATTTTACATAATCGAAGCCCCATTCGGCCCATTGCTGCACATCATTCTTTACAAAAGAAAAGGCGCCATATCTGCGTGAGGAATTGATCACCTTTCCATCTCTTGTATCTGCCCCGCCGCCAATATAACCAGCATAGGTTTGTACCCAGGGTGATGAATAGATCCCGATCCTGATGCCCTTGCTGTGTACATAATTCACGAGGGCTTTCATGTCAGGAAACTTTTCATTCGGCATAATGGCATTGAATTGTCCGCCACGCTGGCCCTGCCACCCATCATCGATATTAATATAGGCATAGCCGTAATTGATCAGGCCCAGGTTTACCATGGCATCTGCCATGTCCCGGATCTTTTTATCATCGATGCCGGCGCCAAAAACATTCCAGCTGTTCCAACCCATCGGTGGGGTGAGCGCTATTGTCTCTCCTATTACCAGATCCAGTTCTTTTGTATCGGATCCATATTTGTTTTGTACGGTGATGGCTACTTTATAGGTTCCGTTCTTTATGGCTTTACCTGTGATAGTGCCTGTGTGGTTATCTATCACCAATCCTTCTGGCAAACCGGTTGCATTAACAACGATAGGGCGTTCACCTGCTACCGGAACGGTAAACAAAAAAGGATGGCCTGCACGGGCGCCATATACATAGGGGGCGTTGATCACCGGCATCTTTGCAGGTGCAGGCGTTGTTATGTAGGCAGCCTCGCTTGTTCTTTTTGTGGAAACAGGGTCGGCACCTTCCACTTCAAAGCAGGCATTTACCCAATCCGCACGATCGCCTGCAATTCCATCACCGGTATGGTCTACGCGTAAAATGAGTGATCTTATCCCCTTCGTTGAAACGGTTACCTGCTTTGCTTTTTCATTTCCATGCATGATACCACTACGCCAGAGGAGTTTACCATCACCGGTGATGATAAACTCGGCGCTTGCCTGCTTCCATTCATGTTCGGGTGGCGAATCATCCAAACCTACACGGGCTTTGAATGAAATGGTCTTTCCATCGAGATCTATTCTGAATACGCTTTCGGCATGTGTACCAACACCCCTGTTGAATTTCTCCCCGGAAATTGACAGGGGTGTCTTCCACATTGACTGATTAGCCATTGCTTTCCCTGCCGACTGGTCTACGTTGGATAGATCCAGTTCATCGAGCCATACAATGCGGGTGGTAGCCCGATAGCCCAAACAAAGCAGGGTCAGCAGCATGGCTGCCATCAGCATCAGTATACTAGTAACCCTTATTCTGTACACAATTGGCATTCCTGTCTCTTTCGGTTTGATAAATCGGTAATGCATATTGGTTATCGGAGTTCCAGGTAATGGCTCCGGCCCTGCTCGTTTCATATGACTTTGCCTCATTTGGCCCAAGCCCCCATCTTCTTACATTGAACCACCATTTTGCTTCGCCAAATGTTTCGGCCCATGTTTCATAATACAGCGCATTCAATGCCAGTTGGTCCTGGAAAGCAGGATCGGATGTATTGGGATGGAGTGCTGCTTTGGTGATCTTTGCGGCTGATGACACTACAGTATAATCCACGCCCGGTTGAACCGCGCCATTTGGCAGGTTCCATGCCCTGCGATGTACCTTGTTGATATACTCCAGTGCATTCGCATCTGCATTATTGCCGGTCAATTTCCAATAACATTCGGCCAGGTTCAGGTATACTTCAGGCAGGCGGGTAAAATAAAAATCAGCACCATGCATACGCGGGTTCTGGCTTGCCTGCACATCATATAAATTGAATTTCCGGAGCGTCCAGCCATGTTTGATGATGTCGCTGCTTTGCGGCGCATTTACCTGGTATTCTGTTTCAGTTGTAGCGCCATAAGGTAATACAGCGACTTTAGCGGCACCGTTCATTACAGAATCTACCCAGGGTTGGTAAGCACCTACCCATAAGCGGGGATCAGGATCTACGTCATACCGTTTCAACGTTTTCATATGGCGGCATGAATCGATATAGGACGTTTCAACAGTGCGGCCGGCTGTACCCAGGTTCTTCATAACCGGGTAATAATTTTGCGGGAATCCAAACCGGCCCAAATTTCTATCGTGCATATACATATTGCCATAGCCCGGGGTGGCGCCGCCAGGTATGCCATTGTCAAAGAAGGGTGTAAAGATCAGGCTTACGGCTGAAGCCGTTGAGGGGCCGGCCATGGCATTGTCGCCCGATCGTACGATCGTGATCTGGTGCAGTGCTTCTGTATTGTTGTTCTCGGTATAGGCATATTGCGGATTGCCGTTCCACATATTATAATAGTCCTGGAAGTTCATCAATGATTTACCTCCGTTTTGAACAATGTCCAGGAAAGCATCGCGGGCTTCATCCCAACGTTCTTCATACATCAATACCCGGCCCAGCAATGCTTCAACGGCAAAATAATCGATGCGGCCTTTGTCTACACCGGTCCAGCTTTTTTTGGCGCCGGTAGCCGGTTCTGTCAATTGTGCCATGGCAGTTTTCAGATCGGCTATTACATAATCCCAGCATTGTTTTACGGTACTGCGTGGCCGCATTTCATCCTGGCGGTCACCGATCTTTACATCCGACGTGTACAGGATAACACCTGGCTCCGTATTATCGCCGTTTCCTTTCACTACCACTTCCTGTGCATATAAATTCATGAGAAAGAAATAATGCCAGGCACGCAGGTAATACGCTTCACCGAGTTTATATCTCAATGCCAGGGTATCGGCTGCAGCTATGGCAGCGCCCTTCTTTTCTTTGAAGTTGGGAACTATCTGGTCGATGAAGGTGCGCGCCTGTTGCACCCCCCGGTACAACCCTCTCCAGGGTGCGCCTGAATAACTGTTAGCCGAATTTATCCGCAGTACCTGCAATTCATTCCACTCGCTGGTACCCAGCCAGGCCACATCACCGGTATGATCGATGTTATAAAAGAACCGGCCCAAGCCTGAAAAGCCAAACAATTCCAGGCAATGCGTGTTGGCATAGGGTGAGTTGAGGAAGTAATCCACCTGAGCCATGGTCTCCGGAAAAATATCCGGGTTCAATACATTGTATGGCTTTGAGTCGTCTACAAAATCTTTCTTACATCCAAAAAGCGAAACGCTTAAACCCAGGATGATGGAAAACTTTATAATGTTTCGTTTCATTAATTGTAATTTTTTGTTTGAAAGAATGATCAGAACCCGAATTCAATTCCGAATGAATGCAATCTTGTTTTCGGATACACTTCGGCAGAAATAATTCCCTGCGACAGGGCGCTGTTGTTGGCACCGGCATATCCAACTTCGGGATCAACATTTTTCACTTTCGTCAGCACAAATAAATTCTGTCCGCTGTAGTATACTCTCACGTGTGACATTTTGAGTCGGTTCAACAATTTTTCAGGAAGGTTGTAACCGATCTGTAAATTCTGCAGACGCAGGAATGATCCTTTCTGGATATGATAATCGGAGATCCTTTTATAGTTGCCATTGGGATCATACTGGAAGGCATTATTACTTAAATAACCCCACCTGGGTTGACCGGTAAGTCCGTTGCCATACATAAAGGAACTGTTGAATACCTGCGACGTTGTATTGAAATCGTTATATACACTCCCATAATAACCGTTCATTCCATTGTATACATCATTACCATATACTCCATTGAATAAACAGGCCAGGTCAAAGTTTTCATAGGACAGCCCAATGTTAAAACCATAGGTCATTTTGGGAAGCGGGTTGCCGATAACGGTCCGGTCCAGATCATTGATCACATTATCACCATTAATATCTGCATACCAGATATCGCCAGGCCCCGTTCCACTTGCATAATAGAATGCATTGCCGCTGCTTTGGGCTTTTGCGTTCAGCTCATCGATGGTTTTCTGATCGGGTATCAGTCCGTTTGTTTTAAATCCATAGAATTGAGAAATGGGTGAGTTCAGTTGCGTACGGGCAACTGTGCCTGACCAGTATTCGCCGGCGGTACCTGCATCCAATGGCAGTTGTTCGCCACCGAAAGACAGTATTTTATTGCGGTTGAAGGCTGCATTAAATCCGAGTTCTACGCCCAGTTTTCCAAAATTATCCTTGTAGTTAACAGTCAGTTCCAGCCCTTTATTCCGCATTTTACCCAGGTTCATATCAAGGGCATAGGTGTCAGAAGCAGAGTGGCCGCCGCCCATACCCGAGCTCAGTGGCAGCTTACGTTGATACAGCATGTCTTTTGTATCACGGATATAATAATCCACGGTAAGGCCCAGTTTGTTCTTGAACAGGCCAACATCCAAACCAATGTTAGCGGTGGTTACCGTTTCCCACTTAATGCTTTCATTGGCAACGCGGCCAATGCCCCAGCCATTTACAGTACCCGTTCCCGGCAATTCGTTGAATTGTGTTTTATCATAGTTTGCGAGCGAAGGAATGTATACATAGCTGCCTACTCCGTCATTGCCCAGGCTTCCATAGGAAACCCGCAGTTTAAGATCAGACAGCTGGCTTATTTTATCTTTAATGAAATCTTCTTCTATCATTCGCCAGCCTACTGCAGCAGAAGGGAAATTGCCTTTTCGGTAACGGGGTGCAAAGCGGTCGCTTATATCCTGGCGAAGATTGGCCTCTAACAGGTATTTATTTTTAAAAGCGTAGTTAATTCTGCCAAAATAACTTTCCATGCGGGAGATGCCATAGTTCATATCAGAACTACGTCCGCTGGTATTTGCCGGTACGTTGCTCAATGCAGCTGATTCTGAAAAACCAACAGGGAAGGCATCGGAAATAACCGGAACAGAATAGGCAGAGTTCACGGCATAGATCGATCCGGAAAGGTCATCTGAAGAAGATTTTCTTCCTTCCATCCCGGCCAGCAATTTAAACTCATGCTCACCGATCTTTTTATCATAGGAAGCCACAATGTTCCCAACATAAGCCATCGTAAGGTTGCTTTGTTTGCGAAGATTGTCCTGCGGTTGATTGGATTGACCAGATACATACCATTTGGGTTCAAACTGACGGGCCATGCTGGTACTCCAGTTTCCGCCACCCGTAGCGCGTACATGTAATCCGGTGAGGGGTTCAACATCTATGTACAGGTTTCCTTCGGCTTCCAGTGAATTGTATCTTCTGTTGGTGGTGTTTACATAAGCAGCCCAGTTGCCACCATTGTAATTGCCCGGTGAAGGCAGGCCGCCCCAGGTGCCATCGTCGTTTTTAGGCCGCATCATAGGCGACGATCTGAAGGGCAACGCATAGGCATTGGCCGCTGCGCCGGTGATCACCGGTGGATTATCCGAATAATTATACAGGTTAAGTCGTTCACCCACCTTTATTCTTTTTCCCAGATCGTAATCACTGTTTACACGCAGGCTGTATCTTTCTGACCAGGTATTGGTAACAATCCCATCTACACGCCGGTAGCCGGCTGAAATGTAATAGTTCTGCTTTTGACTTCCGCCGCTGATAGAAGCGGTGTAGTTCTGCTCTTTTCCGGTGCGGTATAAATAATCTATCCAATCGGTATTTACCGATTCATCCCAATTAACAGCGGAGGGAATAATTGCAGACCATGCTCTTTTATAATCGGGCGTTCCCAATAATTTGGGCAGAAAAGTACCGTTGCTGAATCCCTGCATCCCAGAGATATCGATAGCCATTTTTTCTTTACGAGCGCCTTTTTTTGTAGTGATAAGAATAACACCGCCTGCTGCCCGGGACCCGTAAATTGCGGCAGAGGAGGCATCGCGTAACACCTGGATGTCTGCAATATCACGGGGGTTGATATTGAAACCTGTATTTCCAACGGCGGGCACGCCATCGATCACATATAATGGCGACATGCCACGGATGTTCCCCACACCCCTGATCACCACCGTTCCGGTATTTCGCGGATCACCGCTGGCATTGGTAACCTGCACACCGGCTGCACGTCCCTGTAGCATGTTGGCAACACCGGTAACCGCCATTTTGGAAATGTCTTTGGTGTTTACAGATGAAACGGCGCCTAACAGATTGGCTTTTTTCTGCACACTGTAACCGATCACCACCACATCATTCAGTTGTTTTGATGTGGACGTTAATATTACCTGAATGGAGGTGGTTTGACTGTTGACAGTAAGTGTGCGGTCTAAATACCCGACACTGCTGACAGTGAGTTTTGATGAGGATTTGATCAGGTTAATAGAAAACTTTCCGTTGGCATCCGTGATCGCCACGTTTTGGGTCCCGCTCTCGGTGGCGGTAGCGCCAGCCAGTGGTTCGTTTTGATCCGACACAACCACTCCTTTTACTGATGTGTTTTGTGCATCCACTTCCTGCACCCTGGCAAAAAGGGTCATCAGAAGCAATACAATACTAAAGAATTGCTGCATTTTCATATGACTTGCAATAAATTTTGGTTTTAAAATATCGACGTAAATGTATTGGTACTGTACCAATGACACTAATTAAAATCCGATAATAACAGGAACAATTCGTGAACAAACTGCCCACAAGATTTAATTCCCCCATTCATAGGCGCCCATCGTTGGGTTTTGTGCGTTGGAAACCAGGTTTCCGAAGAAATCCTTTCCACCGTTATTATTTATCAAAAGCCCTGCGTGGATAGCCGGAGAAGTGGCCGGTACTTTATATCCATCCACGGTATTGATGCCATCCCCGCCAGTACCTGGTCCTGCCAGCAAGGGATTTGTTACCAGCGCATTGTTATCACTGGCTGCTTTTTGTCCCTGGTAATAGGCGTTGTGGTCATATACGATATTGGCCTGATCATCGAACTGGAAGCTGGTTGCATAGAAAAGATTATTGTGGAATTCGATGCCGGGATGAACACCCGTTCCCCCGTCTCTATCCAGCACGCCGATCTTTGTATCGTCATAGAAGGTGTTGTTATAAATAGAAATGGGAACTATTTTTCCATTGGGGTGGCTATGCAATTCAAACGTTCTGTTACCAAAAGCATGTCCATCGTTTTGACTGATGTTGTAACGTACAATTCCATAAGTAAAATCAGGGCCAGGATCGCCCATGTGCAGAAAGAACCCGCCTTCATTATCGTGAGAATAATTGTATTGAATAATCGTATAGCCGGGGCTGCCGAGATCGATATCGAAAGCTTCGGAATCCATAGAGGAATAAGGACTCGGGTTGGTGAGTTTCGTATAGGCAACCTCATTGTATTGAATGATCATGTTCTTTCCTCTGCCCCATAAACCCGCCAGCACAATATTCATATTCACGCCAAGCGTGTAAGCACCTGCGTTTAAAACCTTGTTGTACTCTATGAGCACATTCTTTGAAGTATAAACAATGATGCCTTCCAAAGCTGTTCTGTTGATCGTATTGCTTCGGATGATCACATTATTATTATAGTAGGTGGTATCCTTATTGCTGCCGTCGCCCATCATAATGCCCCGTGACGAACAACGTTCCAGTTTGTTTCCTTCGATCAGCAGACTATCGAAATAAGCTTGCGCCGAATTAGAACGCACAAAAATGCCAGCCTGCAAATGCCGGTTGGTGATGGGCGTGCCTTCTACATCGTGCACATCGTTATTTTTTATAGCTATGCCGGGATAAACGCCGGTGGTGGCCAGGGCAACATAAATTCCGCATAAAGATCTGTCGGGTGGACGCACCGCGCGCGGATTGCTTACATCAAAGTTTTCAAATGTCAGGTACCTGGTATCCTGGATCAATACCGCTGAAAGGGTGCTGTTGTCACCGACAATTTTGGGTTTATCACCCGATCCATAGGTTCCAAACGTAATTCTTGCCGAAGCGGAACCCGAACTTTTGATCACCAGGGTGCCCGTCCAGGAATTCCCTCTTTTGAACAATATAGAATCGCCAGGCTGAAAGGTTACCGAATTTACTTTAGCGAGCGACTTCCAGGCAGTTGCCGGCGTTAGGCCATTGGCCGAGTCGGACCCGTCGTTGTCGATATAATACCGGGTAGTGGTAACCACGGGGTCGGCAGGATGATGTGGATCATGGGGGTTATTTACAGGTAGTTCTTTGCAGCAGGAACTGAAAAAGCCGATTTGCAGGAACATAATTCCAAGCAGGAAAGACAGCTCCTTAAGACCGGACGGCTTACATTTTTTCATATAGCAATAGTTGAGGTTAACTGAATACAATCGTTCCGGTCAAAAATATTTGGAGCCACAGGCAGGAGCAAGATAAACCATTAAAAAAGCAGGAACAAAGTGGAAACAAAGTACGATCAAAATTGTAATATGCTACAATTCAACTAGATATACTAAGTACACAACTAATAAGATATTGATTAGACAAAAAAAGCGAATGATCAGATCTGACCATTCGCTTTAGCGGCGGTGAATTCTAATTTGAAAAATGGAATTGTAACCCTTAATTAAGGTTGCGGTAATCGCTCGGCGAGTAGCCTGTCTTTTGCCTGAACAACCGGGTAAAATGCGGCGGATTTTCAAAGCCAAGCATATAAGCGATCTCACTCACCGGTTTATCCGTACTCCAAAGTAATGCTTTCGCCTTGTTGATCAGATGCAAATGGATGTGTTCCTGCGTTGTCTTACCGGTAAATTTTTGCAGCAGATCGGAAAGATAATTGGGTGACAGGTTCAACTGTTCAGCAAACTTTTTCACTCCGGGAAGGCCGCTGTTGATCAACGTATCCTGGGCGAAATGATCCTTCAGCAATTTTTCAAAAGCCTGCACAACATCGGTGTTGACTTTGGCACGGGTATAAAACTGACGATCGTAAAACCGGCTGCAATAATTCAGCAGCAATTCTATATTGTTTTGAATGAGGGTTTTTGTGTGCTTGTCTACGTTTTGACCACATTCCTGTTCGATCTTTCTGACACAATCATACAAGGCGAGTTTTTCCTCTTCTGAAACATGCAGCGCTTCGTTCGATTCGTAATTAAAATAGGAATACTGACCTATCGTTTGACCTAAGGTAGAATGATGGATCAGGTCAGGATGAAAAAACAGCGCCCAGCCTTCTTCCAGTGATGGTGCTGGCGTAGGCGTGGTGGCCTGGCCGGGTGCAGTAAACATGAGCGAACCCTCGCTAAAGTCATAATATGACCGACCATAACGTAGTACACCATTGAATTTTTTGCAGAAAATTGTATAAAAGTTGAGCCGGTAGGAAAGTCCATTCCTGTCCCCACGAAAATGATACTTGGTGAGGTCGATCACCGCCACCAATGGGTGCCGCGGTTTACCGCAATCCCATAATTCGTGTATTTCGCCGATGGTTTCAATATCAACATACTTTTTCTGTGTCATAACTCAATTTGTCCGCAAGTCGATAACCATTTACTAATTTACGAACCGGTCACGCATTATTTTTACAAATTCAGAATCGCTATTTTCATATTTGGTATCAATGTAAAACTGGGCATCCTTACCGATAACGTAGCGCAATTGTGCTTTGTTGTCGGTTGCAGCATCGTAAATTGTTTGCGCAACATCCCCAGGTGTGGCTTTGGGTAAATGTGCGGTCGTTGACTGATAACGCCCGAAGAAGCCGCCCATGATCGGGTTATATTCCGGTACTCCGTTTTGGATCATTTCTATCCCATTTCTGAAATTGGTGTTAACACCGCCAGGTTCAATGACCTTTACAAATATCCCAAATGAGGAAACCTCATGAGATAACGATTCCGAAAAGCCTTCCACTGCAAACTTGCTGCTATTGTATAAACTGCCGAAAGGTAAACCTACCTGGCCTCCGAAAGATGAAATGTTGATGATTGTACCATGCCCCTGCTTACGCATTATAGGTAATACCGCACTGGTAACATTCATCAAACCGAATACATTCACTTCGTATTGCTTGCGGATCTGTTCAGGTTTGGCAGACTCGAAGACACCCATCAGACCGAAGCCTGCATTATTCACCAATACGTCGATACTGCCGAAGTGGCCAATCGCCGCTTCTACAGCATGCTGGATAGAATCAGAATCCTGCACATCCAAACGCGTAACCAGTACATTTTCCAGTTCTGTCAGTTCCTGCTCTTTTCCAGGTGAACGCATCGTTGCAACAACGTTCCATCCTTCTTTTTGAAATATTTTAGCCGTTTCCCTGCCGAAGCCTGATGAGGCCCCTGTGATAATTACTGTTTTGCTCATTTGATATACCTTTTATTGATACAAAGGTGCGGTCAATGCGTAAATTGGACTTACCCGATTCTACGGATCACTTACCAGTTTTACGGATTATCATTTTGTTGGAATAAGCAAAAACTTTACCCGTATTTATCTTTCGTTGGGCGAGGTGTTTTAAGCAGCTTTCAATCTATGACCCTTTTTAAGTTCAGGTTGGCAAGGCATTTAAAGATGGGCGCAAAATATTAATTATGCTTTATTTGGCCGATTTTTTTACTTTATTATCCATTGTTATTTCAAACCTGTAAGGTATATATAGCTCGACACCTGTTGTGTCACGTCCCATATATCTAGCTTTGATCTCAGCTCCACTCTTATTAATCTGAATTAAATATTCCGGCGTACTTAATCTGTCATTGTCTGGCTTTTTCTTTTCTTCTTCAGGATTTGAATGTTTAAGAAGGAACCTATTTGATATCAGCACATCATCAAGGCCGGATCTATCAAGCTCTATAATACTATCGTATAAATGGTATTTCCCATAGAAGTGTTTCTTTGAACCCCAGGAACCACTCCTGATAAAATAAGTTCCATTAGTTTTAAAATCAGCATAAACGCCGTGCCTATCGGCTTGCAAAAGTGAAGGCACATTCAGCCTGGATTCAAAATAATTAAAAATAATGATCGCCGGAACTAAAGAAAATAAACTAATGAAAGTTTTCCAAAAGCTAAGAAACTTGCGTTTTGTTCTATAGTTAATAACACCTTCTTTAATTATCTTTCCAAAACAATAAAGCCAAATTGCACCCAAAATGCAATAAAGAATCAGGGCAAAAATATTATCCCGCTGATAAGAATTATATAGAACTTTAGAGATGAAATAACTGCAAACAATCAGTATTATAAATTCCCGATATTTAACCATTCGTATTGTCGTTTATTGAATCAATTGAAAGTGTAACCATATCGGCTTTAAACTGCTTTTCTGCTTTTTCCAGATCCCCACTTACACTCTCAATCAAAACTAAGCCATCACAAAGCCCAATGGGAATTCGTTGCCGCAGGATTATTAATTTATTTTTATATATCTCGTTCATTTTCAAAGGAACATTAACGTTCGTTTGTAATTATATGAAAAATAGCTCAATTTGAATACCTAACCCACACTACTAAATTATGACGACAAATTGTAAAAATGTGTTCAATGGGTCGGCTGATTTGAGGTTTTCTTAACAATCTCGTTCTTATATTTATTGCCACTGTAACCCGCACCCTATGAATGAAGTAAAATTCATTGAAAAAGAATTTGCAGACAGGTTCGAATACCACTTACCTGCCACGCATACAAGATTTTTAAATAAGTCTGTATTTGATGATAGTTTTGAAATGGAAGAACCGTTACTAGAGGATTTCGGTACCTTTTTAAAAAAGAATGGGGTATTATCGTTGGCGTCCCGCGAAAACTCGCTTTTATATTATCTTATCTTAAATAGTCTCTCCCTGAACAATACGTGTTATCTGATTTATTTTGACCATGAGCATGCCGCACAACTTTTAACCCCTGGCGTACAGGCAAATAAATGTGAATGGCGATACTCAATTGAGTACGTAAAAGATAACGAGCTTTGTACTGTATTTGGCTTTCAAAACCCCATCGAATTTTTAGAAGCTGTTAATTATTCAAATCAAGATCTGTCAAACAGGTATTTTTATATTGTTGAAATTAACCAGGCCAACCTGATCAAATATGTAAATTTATATTCGAGCGATGTAACCAATTGGAGCTTTGCATTTTGCCCTTTGGAAAGCAGGGAAATAGTATTACAATTATTCACTGATCCTGCTCCTTCCACACAAGCGCCTGTTGGCAAAACCATCTGGTTGCAGGGTAACACAGGTCAGTATGTGAGCTCTAAAGGCGGTGTGAATCCTATGTTCTGTAACGCGACTGTTGTAGCGGGCTGGAACCAATTCCTGGTGGTAGATGCCGGTAATGGTAAAATTGCGCTGCAGAATGGCGGTTTGTATGTATCCTCAGAAAACGGTACACAGGCTATGACCTGTAACCGTTTTGCTTTCCAGGGCTGGGAAACTTTTGACTGGATTGTGAACAGCAATGGTACTGTTTCACTGCGTGGCAGCAATGGCGACTATATGTCTTCTGAAAATGCAGCACAGGCTATGACCTGTAACAGGCCTGCGGCACAGGGTTGGGAGCAGTTTAATTATGGTATTGTATCCAGTGCGTCGTTGGCAGCAAGAAGCGTTGCGGCAGAAACAGCCATAGTGCAACCGGTAAAATCATTGGTTGTTTATCCGAATCCTGTAACCGGTAACACCCTGCAGTTAGCAATCAACGCTGGCAGCAACGCTAAACTGGTGATTGCCTTGGTAGATGCACAAACCGGTCGTGTGGCTGCACAGCAGGTGTATCAACCCACCGGCAAACACCCGCAGCAGGTACATCTGAATATCAGTCGTGTACCGGAAGGGGTATTTATTCTGAAAGTGAACAGTGAGCATGGAGAGCAGCTAGGTACTACCAAGGTGGTAAGAGCAAAATAGTTGTAATCTTAATTCTAATTTTATCCTCGCGTCTCCTGGCGCGAGGATTTTTTATTAATAGGAAAAATTAGAAAAGCCTTGAATAAGCAAAAGCTTTACCCGTATTTATCTTTCGTTGGGCGAGGTGTTTTAAGCAGCTTTCAATCAGTCACCCTTTTTAAGTTCAGGTCAAGGTTGCCGTTGGTACCCAAAACACCTTTCTCAGAAAATTGCCAGATGTGCCATTGGTTCCAACCTTTGGCCGGTACTGCGTTGTTTTGATCGTCTGTATACCTTGACAGCCATAATTTATACCGGGTGCCCAGTGTATGAGTGGGTGGTAATTTTCTTTCCAGGTATTCTTTTCTGCTATAGATCAATGGATTTGTGGAAGGATTAGCAGGATCAAAGAAAAAACTCAGGAATGTTTCAACCCATGTCAGGTATTCATTGGGTGCCAATGACGAATCAAAACTGGTGGTATCTTCCAGATCGAGCATTAGAGGTAGATCGGCAGCTGGTAAATCTGTGAGCAGGATTTTAACTTCTGCGGCTTCGGCGGTAGCATCAAGCTCAATGGTGTTGTCATTCTTTTTATCGGGTCTTCCAAAATGATAATACCCTATTTGAAGCCCATTTTCTTTGGCAGCAAGCGCATTCGCTTTTGCCTTTTCATCGGGGGTACCTACGCCTTCAGAGATTTTTATATATACGAACTGTACATTAGCTTTTTTTATCGCAGTCCAATCGGTAATGGCATTATAATGCGAGATATCAATTCCCCTGATAAAATTTGCCGGGCTGCCAGGAACATTCCGAAGATCATCAAAGTGGTTGGGTTGTGTTGCGGTGAGTGTAGGAGGTGAAACAGGCATTGTTGCACGAAGACGGGTTACTAGATCAATATTTTTTTTCATGGCGTGTAAGCTAAATAATTTTTATTAGAAAAGTCTTCCGAACATATTACATTACTGGAGTGAAAATTGCCGAGGGGAGTTCTATCGAACCCCTACTCTCCTTTTTTGTCGTTTTATCCAATCAATTAAATATATCTAAAAGGTATAATTATGCGTTCCCCTTTATTTGGAGAATTGTCCTGTCCTGTCGCCGCCTTATAAAAATGAAGCAGAATTAATGTTTTTACAAGAATATGGCCTCTAATCATTTTGTTTGGGTGCCAGGGATAGCAGTAATTGTTCTACATTTATTGTAGCTTAAAGAATATATGGAATTATGACACCGATCTTCGTATTAATAATAATTGCCTTGGTTGTAGTTGTTTTGGCATTGTATAAAGGTCCGATTAAGAAGGCCGATCTGCCAGCCGACTATAAAAAAATCTTGTCTGAGCACGTTGCTTTTTACCGCACACTTGATGATAAAGGGAAAATTCGTTTTGAAGAAAAAATAAAAGAGTTCCTTGGCTATATCCGTATTACAGGGGTTGATACAAATGTAGATGACCTTGATACCTTGTTAGTTGCCTCCAGTGGAGTAATTCCAATATTTGGGTTTCCCGAATGGCGTTATTATAACTTGAGTGAAGTGCTTCTTTATCCTAATTCTTTTAATGAAATTAGTTTTCTATCAAAAGGTGCAGATCGTCATGTATTAGGAATGGTTGGAGATGGGGCTATGCAAAGGACTATGATTTTGTCTAAACTCGCATTACGCAACGGTTTTGCAAATGTATCTGGAAAAGAAAACACCGGCATTCATGAATTTGTTCATTTACTTGATAAAGAAGATGGCGCTGTTGATGGAATACCGGAGGCCTTGCTGAATAGACAATTCACTATACCCTGGCTACAATTGATTGCAAAAAATATTGTAGCAATCAAAGCCGGCAAATCAGATATTAATATTTATGGCTCAAAAAATAAAGCTGAGTTTTTTGCTGTCGCATCTGAATACTTTTTCGAAGATCCTGAAAGGTTTAAGCAAAAACATCCCGAATTGTATAATCTAATGACACAGATGTTTCAACAGTCGCCTGCACATTAAAATATTCAATAAAATTCCTGCTCCTGACATGGAGCATGTTCCGTATCAACCAAATAAAAAAGCGCATGATCAGATCTGACCATTCGCAATTATCTTAGTTCGTTTGCATGAAAGCGACAGCAATAGGCGCAGCCGTTTATTTGAGAAACCCGTAATTCTGCTAGTACAATCAGTGAATTATCTAGTCCTGATTGTCTGATACTGCTGTGCGACTGGTATAAGAAGTCAATTACTTCTCCGGAAATTTTTTTGAAATCCATATGTTTATCTGCTTATTGTTTTTGTTGTATGCTGGTTGTTTGCCGGATTGCAAAACTTGATAATCTGCCGGGAAATAAGCGGTAATAAAATGGGTAAAACCAGTAATATTATTGGATGAAGGCCATAGAGGGAGCAAGAGCCTTTTCGTTATATGGCAGCTCGTTATACAGGCTTACTAATTTACAACTTTCTATTGCAAGCTATGAGATATCCAAATTAAACAATCGAAAAAAGCAAGCTATCCTGTACTATTCTGAAAGGGAGGCTGAACTTAATAAAAAGAATATATATACATCATACTTACTAATACTTAAATTTATGTTGAACAAAAAAGCCCTCTCCTTTTTTCCATTGAACCATGCCGCTCCTGTTGAGATATTTGTACGCGCGAAATACAGTGGCTCTCGACAAGCCTAACGTCCGGTTACATCTATAAACCGACGGCAGTGGTTTATTACAATCAAATTGCCCATCCTCTATTCCCTGCTGCAGTTGAATGGCTAATTGGAGATAAACGGGTGTAACATCCCCCGCATTGATACTGAACTTTTCAATTTCGATGTCAAGGCGACTGGCGTATTGGCGGGGCTTATCCTCAAGGGTCAGACCTGGGTACATACTTAGTGTTTATTTTAATAGAAGACCCAATATTGAGGCAGACATGGGGGTGGGAAAATAAAAAATTATTTGGCCCAATACCTCATCACCTGGGTTATACCTATTCTATACAACAGCATAGTGCAGGATACAACAGGAAGGTAATTTTGCATAATTATTGTTATAATTGTATAACAAACAATTGCAAGCCAATGATGCCTAAAACGCTTATGAAAGAGCATAGCCTTATAATGCTCTTTATTCTATTAACTACTGTTACTGCATTTGCTCAAAAGAAAACTAAACTTCCACAGGAAAAAAATATGGCCGCCTACCTGATGGTTTATTTCAGAGATGCCGATCACGATCTGCATTTCGCCTTGAGTAAGGATGGTTATAGCTTTACGGATGTAAACAACGGACAGGCGGTAATTAAAGGCGATACCATTGCGGAACAAAAAGGCATTCGTGACCCCTACATTTTTCGTGCACCTGATGGCATGTTCTATATGGCACTGACCGACCTGCACATTTATGCACAGCAGGCGGGTTATCGCACAACGGAATGGGAACGGGAAAAAAACAAGTTCGGCTGGGGAAACAACCGTGGCCTGGTGCTCATGAAATCCAAAGACCTGGTGCATTGGTCACATACAGTATTACGTGTGGACCAGGTTTCGCCTGAATTGGCCGACATTGGCTGTGCCTGGGCTCCTGAGTTGATCTATGATGAGCAGCAAAATAAGACTATGATCTATTTTAGTATGCGGCATGGCACCGAAAAGGAACAGGTTTATTATGCTTATATGAATCCGGATTTCACCCAAATGGAAACTGCACCTAAAGTGTTGTTCGCTTATCCTCGCCCGGCTGCTTACATCGATGCAGATATTACCAAAGTGGGAAATAAATTTCATTTGTTCTTTGCATCTCACGACGGTGGATCACATATCGAACATGCGGTTTCGGATTCTATCAATACAGGTTATCAATACGAAGGTCGCCGCATAGACCCCGAACCGCGTGGCTGCGAAGCACCAACTATTTATAAGCTGATTGGCGAAAACAAATGGATATTGGTCTATGACATTTACAGTATCAAGCCACATAACTTCGGTTTCAGTGAAACGACTGATTTTGTCAAATTCACTAACCTGGGACATTTTAACGAAGGCATAATGAAGGCTACCAATTTTACAATACCTAAACATCCAGGCATTATACAGATCACAAAAAAAGAAGCGCAACGTATTGCTGACAACTGGAAAATGTCGATGATTTTTTAAATCCTTACCTATGAAGCAACTGATCTATCAAATAAGCGCCTTGTGTGGTTTGTTTTTTTATTTTACCGATTGCGTAGGACAGACTTATCCAAAAGTAGCTTTGGCTGGCGATTATCCTGATCCTACTATTGTCAGGGATGGCAAAGACTATTACATGACTCACTCGCCATTCCTAAATGCGCCGGGTCTGCTCATCTGGCACTCCACAGACCTGGAGCATTGGGAACCGGTTTGTCGCGCCCTGCCAGATGTACCAGGACTAGGTTATGCGCCCGACCTGGTGGAATATAAAGGACGTTTCTATATTTACTTCCCGGCCTCGGGTACGAATTACGTGATTTGGGCTGATAAGATCACCGGTCCCTGGAGCAAGCCCATCGACCTGAAGGTAGGCAAAATAGATCCTGGCCATGCTGTTGGTGAAGACGGCAAACGTTACCTGTTTTCATCTGGCGGTAACCGTATTAAATTAACGGATGACGGTTTGGCTACAGAGGGTATTATGGAAAATGTTTATACAGGTTGGGATTTTCCTAAAAAGTGGCAAACAGAAGGGAAATGGCTGGAATCACCAAAAATCATAAAGCATGGCGAATACTTTTACCTAACCTGCGCTGAGGGTGGCACAGCCGGGCCGCCAACCAGTCATATGGTAATATCGGCCCGCTCCAAAAACATAAATGGCCCCTGGGAAAATTCACCCTACAATCCTATTGTGCATACTTATTCTGCTGATGAGCCGTGGTGGTCAAAAGGACACGGCACCCTCATTGACGATGTAAACGGAAATTGGTGGATCGTTTACCATGCTTATAAAAAGGGATTTTATACGCTTGGAAGATATACGTTAGTGGAACCGATTGAATGGACAAAAGAAGGCTGGTTTAAATTAGCCTCCAGGCCGTCAAAAAAACTTTCTTCTAAATTGCAGCACAGTGGTTTTAATCTGTCTGACCCGTTTGCGGGTAAAGACCCCGGACTGCAATGGACATTGTGGCGACAGCGTAATACCCTGGGTGTACAGCTAAGTAATAACAGCCTATATATGGAAGGAAAAGGGACCAGTCCGGCTAATGGCCGTATATTGCTTTGCATCCCCACAGACACCAGTTACCGCACCGAGGTGACGATAGCCACCCAACCTGGTAGTACTGGCGGCCTGCTTCTCTTTTACAACGATAAGGCATTTACCGGCATTACAGCGGATACCCAACAGATCACGTTTTATGATCCGTCAGGGATAACTAAAACATTCCCACGAAGTGTTGCCGGTCCAATCAGGTTAAGGATAGATAACCACCAGGAACATTGCAGCTTTTCATTGAGCGATGATGGGCGAAACTGGCGCATCGTAGCCGATAATATAGTCGTGTCTGCGTTACAGCACAACAACTATAAAGGTTTTCTGGCACTGAGGATCGGTTTGTTCGCTAGCGGACAGGCCCAGGTGAAATTCAATGACTTTAGTTATTCATCAAATAAAGCGCAATAGGTAATAATTCAGGTCGTTGCAAATAATCCAATTCGCATAGTAATGACACAAAATACATCACTAAATACTTCAAATCAAACTATTCCTAAAACAACAAAAGCGAACGATCAGATTTGACCATTCGCTTAATTATTCGTCCAAAATAAAAGTCTCAATTACGCTTTCTATACTCGTTTGGCGATACTCCGGTTCTCTGCTTAAATAAACGGGTGAAATGTTGAGGATATTTAAACCCCAGATCGAAGGCAATTTCGTTAACTGTTATGCTTGGGTCAAAAATTTTTTCTTTCGCAACTTCAATAATTTTTGATTGAATATATTCTTGCGCTGTCTTGCCAGTTTCTTTTTTTATAAGATCTCCAAAATAATTTGCCGATATATTCAATTCATTAGCGAAATAAGCTACCGCAGGCAAACCAATTGTTTGTGGTTTGTCAGAATGAAAATAATCGTTCAATAGATGCTCAAACTTTTCGAAAGTCCCTTTATGCACATTTTCGCGGGTAATAAATTGCCGATCATAAAATCGGACACAATAATCCAGGAAGAGTTCTACGTTTGATACAATTAGCCTTTTACTGTGTTTGTCCACAGCGTGCTCCAATTCATATTCAATTTTGGAAAAACAATCCAAAACAATATTTCTTTCACGCTCCGATAAATGAAGTGCTTCATTTGATTGATAGCCAAAAAATGAAAAGTCCTGAATACGTCTTAAAAGTGGAGTTCCATGTAATAAATCTGCATGAAATATCAGTGCATAGCCTTTGGGTTGATAAATTTCTCCATTGCTATTGATGCCAGCTACTTGTCCAGGAGCAAGAAAAACCAATGTACCTTCCTGATAATCGTACGTATGCCGACCGTAAACCATATCACCACATTTCACATCTTTTAGGAATATGGTATAAAAGCCGAAATACATTTTTGAGCCACTTCTTGGATTGGCTTTAGACAAATCTACCACACTGACTAATGGGTGCAATGTTTCGTTATTATTGAATGCATTGTACTGACCTATAGTCTCAAAACGACGCATATTATCCATAAATGTCCGGTTTAAAACAATCTAAAATTACCGCTTTATCAAAGGTTTAAGGTGTTCAGGAACCGAAATCCGGAATATTGGTAGATAAAACCGGAATATAGATACCAGTAGTGCAGGAAAATCATGGAACTTTAGTATACAAGACAATCTAAACGGTTTCACTGGAGAGTCAATGGCCGAAATATTGCATTGATTATGTTTTGCTTAAATTAACAACCGCTAAAAAATGGAACAATCCAGGTCTATTCTCAACAGGCGTTCCTTTCTAAAGTCTTCATTACTCGCAGGTGGCGGTCTTATGATCAGCTTCGCCTGGTTTCCCGGACCAGGACTCGCAGATCCATCAAAAGTGAGCGACCTTCCGGAGCAATGGAGTGAATTAAATGGCTATATAAAAATTACTCCTGAAAATATCATAAAAATACTTAATCCCAACCCGGAATTTGGGCAGAACGTGATGACCTCACTTCCTATGATCATTGCCGAAGAGTTGGAAGCAGACTGGCAAACGGTAGTGGTAGAAATGGGGCCGCACGATAGTGTAAAATTAGGGCCGCAGTTTACAGGAGGAAGCAATTCAGTGCGGATGTATTGGAAACCACTTCGCGAAGCAGGAGCCGCAGCACGCCATATGTTGATTGAGGCGGCAGCGCAAACCTGGAGCGTGCCTGTGGAAGAAGTAACCACTAAAGCAGGGATGCTTTATCATGGAAAAACCGGTAAATCCGGAACGTATGGCTCCTTTGCATCAAAAGCTTCAGGCATTCCTATTCCCCAAAATGTTACGCTAAAAAATGTAAAGGATTTTAAAGTAGTGCGAACCTCTCAGAAGAATGTCGAGAGTTTGAAAATCGTTTCTGGCAAACCTCTCTTTGGGTTAGATTATAAACACGAAGGGATGCTGATTGCCATGATCCAACATCCCCCAGCCTTCGGGATGAAACTTAAATCTTTTGATGCAGCTGAAGCCTTGAAAATGCCGGGCATTATCGACGTTTTTAGCCAACAATTATATGAAGATGGTTATGAGCAGGCCGGCTTTGATACACGAACATTCAATGAACTGCTAGTGGTGGTGGGAAATACTACCTGGGAAGTGATGAATGCCCGTAAAAAACTAAAAGTAACCTGGGAGCCTATCGTGGACTCTAAAGAAACTATAGCTGGCCGGGGTGGCAAGAAAGAGGTTGTAATACCAGGTGGACTTGAAAGCACCAGTACGCAATTGGAAAAAATGCAGGAGTATGCAAAGAAACCAGCTCAACAACTAAGAAGGGACGGAGACCCGGAAACAGCTTTTAAAAATGCGGCTCAGGTCATTGAACGCACTTATAATGCACCGTTTTTGGCGCACAACTGCATGGAGCCAATGAATTTTTTCGCATATGTTACAGATGAAAAGGCTTTAGTGGTAGGTCCATTGCAGGCACCTGGTTGGACAGAACCTACGCTGTCGAAGATTTTACAATTACCTGCTGACAAAATAGAAATTCAAATGACGCGTATGGGTGGAGGCTTTGGCCGCCGGGCATATGCACATTATCTGATAGAAGCGGCCCTGATCTCTAAAAAAGTAAAATCCCCAGTCAAACTAATATATACACGTGAAGATGATATGACTTATGGCATCTATCGCCCCATGTATACGGCAACTTACAGGGCTGCTTTGGATGTAAACAAAAATTTGATCGCCTTTCATGTTAAGGGCGGTGGTATTCCTGAACATGCCATTCATGCCAATAGATTTCCTGCCGGGGCAATTGACAATTATCTGGCTGAAGGTTGGGAAATACCCTCCAATATTACAATTGGTGCATTCCGGGCGCCGAGATCAAATTTCAATGCCGCAGCAGAACAATCATTTTTAGATGAACTGGCAGAAGTGATGGGTAAAGATCCGATTGATTTCAGATTGGAACTTTTGAAAAGAGCCAAAGAAAAACCGGTTGGGAAAAACAATGAGTATGATGCTGACAGATATGCAGGTGTGTTAAATTTGGTTAAAGAAAAATCAGGATGGAATAATGCTGAAAATAAAAAATACAGTCGTGGTGTCGCTGCTTACTTCTGCCATAATTCGTATGCGGCCCATGTAGTTGACATCATTATGCAAAACGGCCGTCCTTATGTTGAACGGGTTTTTAGCGCAATTGATTGTGGTATTGTTGTAAACCCTGATGCAGCGACTAACATGGTAGAAGGAGCTGTTGTTGATGGCATCGGCAATTCATTTTATGGGAAGCTAAGCCACAAAGATGGCGCAGCAGAACAAAACAACTTTAACCGGTACAGGATGATCCGGCATAGTGAAGTGCCAAAGAAAATTGAAGTACATTTTATTCAAAACGATATTGATCCTACCGGCCTGGGCGAACCACCGTTTCCGCCGGTATTTGGCGCTGTGGCTAATGCACTGTATAGGAGTACAAATAAAAGGTATTACAACCAGCCGTACTTTGACGAGTTTTTAAGGCAAGCTGGTAAGCCGGAAAACAAAAGGTCATTCTAATTATATGCTTACTGTCAATTTCCAAATATGATCAAATTAAATATCAATAATAAAAATTACGAACTCGATATAGATCCTGATACTCCGTTGCTATGGGTACTCAGAGATATAATTGGTTTGGTAGGAACAAAATACGGATGTGGCGTGGCACAATGTGGCGCCTGCGTAGTTCATTTGAATGGCGAGGCTGTTCGTTCCTGCGTGACAAAAATCAGCAGGGCTGCCGGACAAAATGTAATAACGATAGAAGGATTATCAGAAAACAATGACCATCCTTTGCAAAAGGCTTGGGTGGAATTGGATGTTGTTCAGTGTGGATACTGTCAGGCGGGCCAGATCATGTCAGCGGCGGTACTGCTAAGAGAAAATAAGAACCCGACAGATAAGGATATAGAGTTAGCTATGGAGGGAAATATCTGTAGATGTGGCACCTACCTGCGGATCAAAAAGGCAATTCATTTGGCAGCCGAAATGCAGCGCAATGGTTCTTAGTAAGAATAACATTTTCTGAGAGTTTAAATCAGATCAGCATGGAAATCAAACCTGGGAAAAAAAGGCTTAATATTCGACATGCAAAATTTGCTATTATTATAATATTTATTGTAACTGTAAGTGGGCTGTTGACCAGCGGGTTCAGGAGTAATACAAGTCATGAAAAGGCATGGGTCGTAGAAGTTAATAATAAAGACAGCATCGCATCTGTAGACGCCTTTATGAAGGTATACCAGGTACTAAAAAGTCCCCGATGTATGAATTGCCATCCTGCCGGTGATATACCGCTACAAGGAGATGACAGCCATTTACACACCATGTCACCAATAAGAGGGAAAGACGGTAAAGGAGTTTACGCAATGAAATGTTCAAATTGCCATCAACCTAACAATTCCGCCGGATTAAACACACCGCCTGGTAATCCCAAATGGGCACTTCCTCCCGAAGATATGAAAATGGTTTTTGAAGGTAAATCGCCTCGTGAACTTGCGTTACAAATTATGGACTACAAGCGTAACGGGCATAAGAATAAAGCGCAATTATTAGAACACGCCAGGGACACCCTGGTAAAGGCCGGATGGAATATGGGCGCGGGCCGCAAACCGCCCCCATTGTCGTATAAGGAATTTGTAGCAGCATGGGACAAGTGGAATAATAATGGAGGAGTAGCGCCTAAATAACACAATATACCTTATCTCCTGTACCCGGAACATTGGTAGAGAAATCCGTAATATATATACTATAGGGCAAGAATATTGACCGCACCTTTGCATAACTAAATAAATAAGTATGCAGAACGTGACATTGAACAATGGCGTAGTAATGCCCATTCTGGGGTTCGGAGTTTTCCAGGTAACTGACCTGGCAGAATGCGAACGGAGCGTATTAGATGCAATAACTACAGGTTACCGCTTAATTGATACTGCTCAGTCTTATGGCAACGAAGAAGCAGTAGGAAAGGCCATTAAAAAAAGTGGTGTACTCAGAGAGGACCTGTTTATTACTACAAAACTTTGGATACAATCAAATGGCTATGACGGAACAAAGAAGGCTTTTGAAAATTCGCTAAAGCGATTACAATTAGATTACCTCGACTTGTATCTTATTCATCAGCCATTCGGAGATGTATATGGAGAATGGAGAGCCATACAGGATTTGTATAAAGAGGGCCGGATAAGAGCAATAGGTGTAAGCAACTTTCATCCCGACAGGCTTATTGATTTGATTATTCACAATGAAATTGTTCCGGCAGTCAATCAAATAGAAACCCACCCATTTCATCAGCAAATTGAAACACAAAAATTCTTACTGGAAAATAATGTTCGAATAGAGTCGTGGGGGCCATTTGCAGAAGGCAAAAACAACATTTTTGGAAATGATATACTTCTTTCAATTGGAAAGAAACACAACAAATCAATTGCACAGGTTATTCTTCGCTGGCTCACTCAAAGAGGTGTGATTGCGATTCCAAAATCAGTTCGCAAAGAAAGGATGGAAGAGAACTTCAACATTTTTGATTTTGAGTTGAGTTCGGACGACATGGAAGCCATAAAAACACTTGATACAAAAGCCAGCCTTTTCTTTGATCATCGTGATCCGGCCATGGTAAAATGGCTCGGCGAAAGAAAACTGAATGTTTAAATCTTCACTTGTATGATAAACATAAGTATAAAGTAAAAGGCAGTCTCATTAACCAAGTAAGAAGCCAGGATAATCCGTAATGGATGAAATAATGAAAAACAAAAAAATAAACAACATGAAAGCAAAAATTATCGGACTGTTTCTAGTATTTATGAGTGTGCAATTGTGCTACGCACAACAGCCACCAACCGAAACAATTAAAACTGCTACGAATAACACGCCAGAACAACAGGCAATCATCAACCTTTCAAAACAGAAATGGAATTGGATGGCTGAAAAAAACGTAGATTCTTTAAATCTGCTCTTTGATAACAAATCGATGTTTATTCACATGGGAGGAACATGGGGAAAAGCCCAGGAATTGAATACCATTAAAAGCGGGGGTATCTGGTACAAGAAAGCTGAAGTTTACGCTGTCGTAGTCAATATGTTTGGTAACACTGCTATCCTACTGAATGATATTGACCTGGTGGCGGTAGTGGGCGGAAATGAAGTGACCAACCCTTTTATGGTGACCGAGGTGTATATTAAAGAGGGCGGCAAATGGAAGATGGGCTCACTCACCTTCTCACATCTTCGTAGACCCGTTAAAACGAATAATAATAACCAATGACCGAATTGATATTTACTCTCATGCAATTAAAAATAAATAAGATGAGACAAATATTTTACCTAATGATTGTATTATTTGTCGCCGTGTCTAATCAGGCAGAGGCTCAGGATACGTCCATTTTCCCCAAAGGAGAAAAAGCGCCTGCAGATCGTTTTACAGGCACTGTTTGGATTTTTCCATTGATACAACCTCAAGACTCGCTGGATTGTGTCAGTTCAAGTGTAACGTTTGAACCAGGCGCAAGAACCAATTGGCATATGCATCCAGGTGGCCAGGCTTTGCTGGTTATAGAAGGAAAAGGTTATTATCAGGAAAGAGGTATGCGAGTGAGAATAATACAAAAAGGAGATGTTGTAAAATGTCCTCCCAGAGTGGAGCATTGGCATGGAGCCTCTCCTGATACTAAACTTACTCATATTGCCATCGTCACCAATGCTGAAAAAGGAAATTCGGTGTGGCTGCAAAAGGTGACTGATAAGCAATATAAGGATCTTGAATAATTGTTTAAATGGGAATGCCTAGTAACACTTGTATGACGCACCTATTTCTGGCAATTTATCTTCTCATTTCAGCTTGTTCTACACCTGAGAAGAAGGCACAATTAAACAAGCCAAAGAAACTATCAACTTTTCAAAAGGATTGCAGAATTCTCCTTACGAGTCATTGACATCTATTAAACATTAGTTCGGTGGATTATACTTTTTATTAGATTTTGAAAACCCGCAATACTTCGATAAACTTTTAAACAAAAGACGGGGAAAACGCCCGAAATCGGCGTTCCAACTGGCTTTATGTTATTTTCTTCCCCTCTGACAAAATAATAAAGCTGCAAGACCGTTACATCTGCGTTATTTCTTAAAAAATTGCACAGCCCAAACTAATGCGTACATGAAAAACCCCTTAGCAGGAAACCGCAGGCCTGAAAACCCATTAATTGTAGCCTTTTGCCTCAACCGTCCCGTCCGATTTCTTTTTCTTACTTCTATTTGTCTGGTTACGTTCTTCCTGAGCCATGCACAAATTGCTGTCGATGACGCAACTGAAGCCGACCGGTTGGCCCGGGTTTACAAGGATGACAATGTGATCTGCCGTTCCTCGCACCGTTTGTTCACCTTCGACAAAGGAGTGAACACCTTAAAAGATAAAGTGGTGACCGTTCAGGAAGATGCTGTTATGGAATTTCTCTCTCTGAAGAAATATTCAAGTCTTACATACCCGGAGTTTTACAATAAATTCATTCGTTTAAAGGCCTTTCAGAAGGCTGTTAAATACGGTTCTAAATTTGTCACTTCTGACAGGGCCGGCATTGACCGCTCACTGACCGATGAAAATATTTTCTTTGACGACAGCCGTGTTCAATATTATCCCATCCGGTTTGCCGATAAAGGCAGTGTGTCCCGCATTACAGTAAAAAAAGAATACACTGATGCCAAATACCTGCCCCGCTTATTCTTTCACCTCCCCTATCCTGTTACTGAACAGGTATTTGAATTTAAGGTGCCGGAGTGGTTATCGGTAGAATTTAAAACCTACTGTTTTGATGGGTATAAGATAGAAAAGAAAGAAACAAAAAAGGGTGGCTACACCAACTATGCGTTTACCCTTCATGAACTTCCGGCGCATAAAAAAGAATTTAAACAAATAAGCCGCGACTATACCGACCCACACATTGTGGTACTGGTTAAATCGTTCCAGGTTAAAGGTGAATCCATACAGGGCTTTGATAAAACAGCCGATGTATACAACTGGAATAACCGGTTGTACAAAATGTGCAATAACGAACCCGAAAAGCTGAAAGCTACCCTGGCAAAAATTACTGCTGGCACTAGCAACGACCTTGACAAAATAAAAGCTATTTACTATTGGTTACAGGATAAAATCAGGTACATCGCATACGAAGATGGGTACTCGGGTTATATTCCCGCATCGGCCCAGGAAGTATTGAACAACAAATATGGCGATTGCAAAGGAATGGCCAACCTGCTTACCGAATTGCTAAAGCAGGCTGGTTACGATGCCCACTTTACCTGGATTGGCACCAGACATTTGCCTTACCCACAATCGCTGCCGGCCTTATGCGTAAACAACCACGCCATTACTACCCTGAATTATAAAGGCAAGGAATACTTTTTAGATGCTACAGAAAAATATATACCTCTTGGCGAAAACGCTTACCGCATACAAGGCAAAGAAGCGCTGGTAGCCGATGGTGATAAATTTGAGATAAAGACAGTACCATCAACAACCGGCAACGAGCATAAAATTTATACTAAAGCCGATTTCACCCTTACTAATGATTTGCTCAATGGTTATGTAAACGTAAAGCTTACCGGCAATGAGCGCAAGGATTTTCATCAGCTCTATCAGGCCCTGCCCATCTCAGGCCGCGACAAATTCCTGAACGGTTATCTTGAATTTAATAACGACAATGTGGAGGCATCGGACATAAAAACAAGTGACCTCACCAATAGAGATATCCCCGTGACCATTTCAGGCAACATTGTTTTAAACAACACAGTACAAAGTATCTCGGGTAATAAATACATCAACCTCGACTTCTTTCCCAAAACACTGGAAAGATATATGCCTGATGAAAAAAGAAAAAGCGGGTACGATTTCGACTATGTATTGAGCTTTGAAGACGAGTTCTCATTAACAATATCTGACGGCCAGCAATTTGCTGACGTTCCGGAAAAGATTGAGCTGAAACAAAATGGTTACGAATTTACCGGCGAATATGTGGTATCGGGCAATAAGATCACCCTTAAAAAAACGCTCGTTTTAAAGAATAGTACCATAAATTTTTCAGACTTTGACAACTGGAAAAAATTCCTTGAATCAATCAAAACGTTCAGTAGCTACTTTTTCAGTGTTACCACTAAATAACCAGCGCCATGAATAACAATAAATCGCATGCAACAGTTGCTTTTATTATAGCCTTGTTGTGTATTTGCCAAACATCCCGCACATTGGCCCAAAGTTATATTGATGAAGACTTTCTGGATGTGATCGAAAAAAATGCCAGCCTCATGCTGACAGAACAACCCCAGGTTTTTAATAATAACACAACACCCGCTAAATGGAATAATAATTCGGCTGTTGTTATAGGATACTCCCGTAACATCTTGTTCGACAGAAAAAGCAGCGGTGGTTTTTTCTCCCGCCGCGAACGTAGCCTGTATTTTTTTGAGAAAACACATTTTAAGATCAGGTTGAACGACAACAACGCCGTAAACGCTTTTTCTGAGATCTACTTCCGTTATGGTTCAAAAGAAGATGGCTTTATTGCCCGTATAACCAAACCTGGAGATACTGCAATTAATATCGATCTGAAAAATGCAGTGGGTGTGGAAGGTAACGCCGATATTCCTGAATACTTCAAAAGCTATTTCGATCAGGAAGTAGGCCGTTCAAGTTACCAGTATTACAAAGTGCCTGTAAGCAACCTGGAACCCGGCGACATACTGGAATACGTAACTACTACAAAAAGTAAACTCGATGTAACCACTTCAGGTTACATTGAATTCAGCCCCAATTATGAAGTTTGTAACAAGGAATATCCAATACTGTACAATGAGATTGCTATAGAAACGGATGATAAGGCCTTTTTTAAATCACTTTCCCTGAATGGCGCACCGGTCTTTAAGAAAGAAAGTACTACTGAAGGTTTTTTTCGGTATGTATTTATAGACAAAGACAGGGATATAGAAAAAGATGTAAATTTTGTCAGTCCATTTTTACAATACCCGCTGGTTAAATTCCAGGTTATCTATTCCAATCGCGATGATGTAAAAGGGGCGTTGGTAGGCGTAAAAGGCGAAGTGAAAACCGGTTTTAGTAAAGAAGAACTGGCTCGCAAAGCATGGGAAGATTATGAAATGGTTGGTGACCAGCCTTTTTCAAGTTACTATTATACCACCCAGTTGTATATTGACCAACTGTGGAGCGAGTTGGTTAAACTGGATGGCAAAAAAATGCCAGAACAGCAATATATCGATATGGCCTATTACCTGTTGCGGAATAAGGTGGTATTTATGCGCGACTATTTGAGCGATAAAAAATTCGCATACATCTTTGGCTCCTTGTTGTATCAGCGTGACATTAAATCAGACCTTATCATAACCATCAATAACAATATTGGTCAGCTGAACCAGGTGTTGTTTGAACAAGAGATCAGGTACATAATTAAAAGAGGGGACAAACTTTACTTTAACCTGACTGATTATTCAAACCCAGCCGAGTTGGAAGAAAACCTGTTGAACAACGAAGCATACATTATTAATAAACCGGCCAAAAAGAACGGTATTCCGGAGATAAAACCATTTACATTGCCCGGAACAAATACAGCCGACAATACTATCGAATACAACATCAGCGCTGAGTTGTTAGCAGATATGAAAAAGATGCAGATCACCCGCACCTCTTCCTACAGGGGCATTCAAAAATCAAAGAACATTTCCGCAGCATTAAAATACACCACCTACATGTTAGATGATTATAAGAATTATGGCGGTGCAGACCCAACAGAAAAGATGAAAAGCAAACAGGTTGACGAATACAACAACTCCGTACGCTCTTTAAAAGAGGAGTACAATACACAGAAGCCCGAATATGTAAAAGAATCGCTGGAGCGCGAGTTCAATCAGCCGGTTTCCAATGTGCGTTTTACGGTAGTGAACGACGGACGCACCCAAAAGAAAAATATACTAACCTGTAAAGAAGAATTCGAGTTGACGGATTTTACCAGAAAAGCAGGTAAAAAATACCTGGTGAATCTCTCAGGTTTAACAGGCTCGCAGTTACAGATCAAAAAAGAGGAAAGAGTACGTAAATATGATATCGATGTACGTTCCCCCAAAACCTATACCTGGAACATTCAGTTTAAAATACCAGCCGGTTATACAGCCGAAGGATTGACTGAATTAAATAAAAAGGTAGATAATGAAGCCGGCAGCTTTATCTGCAATGCAAAGGAAGAGAACGGAACGGTGAATATCAATATCATAAAATGTTATAAAGCAAAAAATATACCAGCAGCCAAATGGAATGATATGCTGGCGTTTATTGACGCAGGTTATAACAGTACCTTCAAATACATCCTCTTAAAAGCCAAATAATAACAACCCTACAAACGATGAAAAAGATCAATTTAACCCTGTTAATCCTGATTATTGGTATCAATAGCTTCGCACAATATAAAAAGGCCAATTACTTTGGAAAAGAAGGCCGGACTTATGGTGTAGGCACCCGCTTTTACGCCATGGGCGAAGGCATTGGAACGAAAATGGGATATTCCCTCTCTGTTGGAAGCGAAACAGAAGGCAAACGCTTCATTGGCGGATATGAGCTGCAATATATTCCCAAACATGAATTTCAATTCTGGACCTTAGATCATAATAATTTAGATGCACTCGTTGATGGCACAACAAAACCGACATTCATTTTTCAAATAAATCTCGGTTCATATTTATTATCAAATGATGCAGACCGAAAAATAAAACCCTATGTAATAGCCAATATCATTTTTCAGTTCGCGGGTGGCGTTAAAGAATCGACCAGTGAAGATACAGATGCCAAGTATGCAGCACCTACGCAATTCGGTGTTGGCGTTGGCGCCGGCGCCGGGTCATTGTTTTATCTCAACAGCTGGCTGGCATTAAAAGGTGAAGTTGGTTATGCTTATACGGTTGGTACCGGAAACAACACAAGCAATGGTCTCTATTATATATTTCCCAAGCATGCCAATGCAAGTGCAGGTTTCGTTTTCCGAGTGGGTGGGAAGAAATAAAAGCTAATTAATAGATTCATAGGTTCACGTTACCAAATAAAAAAGCCTCTCAAAAATTGAGGGGCTTTTTATAACCGCTCCACTTAAGAGAATTATCGAACCAAGAGATGGAGGATTAACAATTAAGTTTCTGTAGACCTGGCTGTTCGAATATTAAACCGGAATGGAATTCAGGTTACCCAGATCACCAGGAACGGTGGCGCAGGTCGGCTTTGACCTGACCGCATACAAATTGTTTTTCGTATCTTGTCAGACAAATACCCTGCCTCAATGCGTTTATTTCATACCCTATGCCTGTTAGTGGTGGCTACCGGTGTGCTTATCGCTGGTTGTAAAAAGAGCGATCACCACGACCCCTCCTCATCTGTTTATATTATCAAAGCTTTTACTTTTACCCGCACCCTTAATACGGGGCTCACCGTGGATGTCGATGGAGTGATAGGCAAAGACACTATCAGTGTACTGGTGCCTCCGGGCATCCAGCTCACGCGTCTTGTGCCTACGATCACGTACCAGGGCGCCAGCCTGTCGCCAGCAGACAAAACGCCGCAGGATTTTTCGACGCCCGTGCGCTATACCGTGACAGCCCAAAATGGCATGCTCCACACCTGGGTGGTGGTGGTACGGAATCAGTCCACTGACAAGTCGATCATTTCCTTTCAACTGCGACCTCAGGAGAACCCGGGACTTAGTACAACCATCAACGGCATCATTACCAACGATACGATCACCGTCCCTTATAGCGGTCCGCTACCGTTGAGTGGCCTTACTCCCTATGTTACCTATACCGGCGTGCGGCTTAGTCCCAACTCAGGCGAAAAAAAAGATTTTACACAGCCGGTATTTTATAATGTTACCGCAGAAGATGGCTCTATAAAAGAATACAGGGTTAGTGTTGTCCAGAATAAGCTGCTATATATTGGGTCAGACGACGGCAATCTTTATGCGATCGATGCTTCAACGGGCGTACAATGCTGGAAGTTCAGCATGGGCGGATCCATCCGCAGCAGTCCCACGCTGGCTGCTGGCACCGTCTATGTAGGAAGTGGCAACGGCTATCTCTATGCGGTCGATTCGGCTACAGGTTCGCTGAAATGGAGGCATGGGTTCAGCCAGCCGGTGTATTCCTGTCCAACGGTGAGTGGCGGTTCAGTGTTTGTTTATTGCGCCGCCAACCTCGTGTCCCTTGATACGGCAACAGGCAACGTGAACTGGCAATATTATACGAACGACCTGGTGAACGTTGTCGAGAGTCCAACAGTCGCCAACGGTATGGTATACGTGTCTACCTACCTTGGTTCCTTTTCTGTCGGCGCTATCAATGTAACCACGGGTAAATTGGTATGGGGCTATCAGAGTGGTGGGCTTGGTCGGTCGAACCCTGCGGTGGTGAACGGTGTGGTTTATGCAGGGCAGGAAGGGTATACTGTGGTGGCGCTGGATGCCTTCAACGGTGCGGAAAAATGGCACTATTACAATCGCGAGCATGGTGGCAGTACTTCGCCGACCGTTGCTGCCGGTAAAGTCTTCAGCGGTGACTTTGATGGCTCTATTTATGCTCTTGACAGTGCAACGGGTGCACTCCAATGGAATTTCGCCTCTAATGGCATTCAATATATGGGTTACCAGAGTGCAACCGGCATCACCGTTGGACTGTGGTCCAGTCCCGTATATGCCAATGGCATCGTCTTCGCGGGGAATAATGATGGCGAGAACTATGCCATTAATGCGGCCACAGGCAGGTCGGCATGGATCTGGTATCTTGATGGCCTTTCCGCGAACCCCGCTGCCACGCAAGCCACGGTGGCCAATGGCACTGTGTTTTTTGGAACAACGGGCGGCCAGGTGATGGCCATGGATGCTGCAAGCGGCGTGGTGAAATGGACATTCCAGACGAATCGCGCCGTATATTCCGGAGCTTGCGTCGTTGGGATCGATGGCACAGTATATCATCCGGGTGAGTCGGGAGATACACAATAGATTGATAAGAATATGCATCAACAATTGAGATGTGGCCATGGGCTCACGGCCACATCTCACACCACTCATACGTACGGTTCCGTATACGGCGGCTTGTTAGAATAACCGGATCAGACAAGCAGGCAAAATAAAATTTAATTAGCGTAATATTCTCGTCCCTTCTTATCGATAAAAAACCAGTCACCCGCCTTGTTCCTCACCCACGCAAAACCTTCTACAGCGGGTGCAACGCCGAATGCTTTGGCGTTGAGATAATTGAAAGGAATAACGATCTTACCATCGCCATTGAGATAGCCAAATGAATTATTATAAGACGCCAGTATTAACCCGTTGCTGTAAACAGCATCGTAAATTTCGGTTGGATAAACCCCTTTATTGTTGATATCAATAAGATTGAAGACAAAGTTCATCTTTACAAGGAAGTGGGTTCTCTGCTCATTAACCGGCTCGATCTTTTCCCATACAAACGGAACCATTTGTTTGTTGCCGAGTGAGATAATGCCGTACTTGCCATTCTTCTTCAGCTTAACATATTGCTGTTTATCGCCAATGACTTCGACATTACCTTCATATTCAAATGGGATGAGGATATTACCACTCTTGTCAACAGCGCCAATCTTCTGAGTGCTTTTCAGGCTAACAAACGCGCAATTGTCCATATTGAAAAAATGATAAAATATCTCATACACCGGTGACGACACTAAAGTGTACGTTTTCCTGTTGAACCTGAAACCATGCAAACCATTCCTGTCGAGAGAAGGGTCGTCCTGCTTTTCATAGTTTTCACCGTTATCAAAAACCATCATTTCACCCATATGCATGTTAGAGGCAGGCGTATCGTCTTCCATAAATTTTCCATCAGATGAAATAATTACTTTTTTGCCATTGATCTTCCCTTCGGCAAAGTAGAGGTTATCTTCCTGTTTGAAAAAACCGGCTTCCGTAAATTGGGGTTGAATAATCATTTTCCCGGTTGTGTCGCTATATCCCCACAGCCCCCCTTTTCGAAAGGGAACCAGCAACGGCGTTGTTTGTGCGACGCCAAGGAGAGGCACTTGAATGATAATCAGGACCACGAGGCAAACGGTATTTAAAGAACTAATTTTCATAAACTTTCTTTAATGATGATCTTTACTCCCGGCAGGTGTTGTTTGAATGCCATGATCTCTTCCATTGATAGTTTGGTGCTTACCACGCTGATAGATTGAAGGTCTTTTAACAGGTTCAGGCTTTCGGGAAGATGTTGAACATTTGTGTAATCCAATTTCAGGTTCTTCAGATGAACCAATTTGCCGATATCTTCCGGGATATCAGATAGACCGCTGTAAGAAAGGTCCAGGTCTTCCAGGTCAGTCATTTTAAGAATAGCCGGAGGAAAAACAAACGACCTGTCGGTCACTGACAATCTTAATTGTACAAGAGCTGCTTTATTAAGGAATGGCTCCACGTCCTTCAAGGTATAATGCCAGTTCATCACACCGAGTAATGCGTGTTTTATTCCCGGGAATTCACTTTCAGGTAAAGCTTTCAAATTGGTGATGATCCTTTTGTCTGCAGCAGGTTGCCAGATGGTATGGAAATTATAGTCCAGGTATTTATAATTATTCGTTTGCACTGTATATCCTGCAAACGATGTTTCCGTGGTAATTACGATCATGTCTGGCCCGAACCAGGCATCTTCAAAAAAGCCTTCGTATACTACTTTACCGTGCGTATCGATGATCTGCTTTTTTTCTAGCGTTTTGTCGTTCGAAATTACGGCATAACCATTGCTGAAATCACCGCCCGACAAGTATCTTCCCGGAAACGCCATTTTTCCTTTGGTATTGATATAATAAACGAATGCTTTATCATCACTTCTGGCGCGAGCCAATCCGCAGGAGAAGTTGGTAATATAAGTGTGCGCTTTATTAAAAGGGAGCACAAACTTTCCATCTTTATTTACATACCCGCAGGTATCCTTTTTGATTGCATATGCCATGCCGTTATGAAAAGGTTCCAGAAAATCAAATATGGGGGCAGTTTTATTTTTTCCATTCTTGTCCATTATCCCAAACTTTCCCTCGCCGGCATAAGCAACTAATCCTTCTGAAACAGTGTTAGAATAAGTAGTCTGTTTGTCACCTGTGCTATCCTTGCTGGATAAAGCATGGTCCATTGGGATAGTTTCGATGCCCTGTTCATCGATCAGGGTATAATAGTTGTCCAATTCAGCCGTAGCCAGTCCTTCGGAATAAGGTCTGATAAAATCATACTTAAACGGGGTTAAGGGTGTAAAGTCTGTCTTCCAAATAGCCATTTTCCTCAACTTTTGCTGTTGTACAATTACGCGGTTACCACTCGTATATACTACCCTTATGTCTGGGGGAAAGGGTTTCAGGTTGCCTTTGCGATCAGTAATAAAATATTCGTCATTCCCTGATTTTGCCGATTTAACAAGGACCATGTATTCCCCTTCAAATACATTCTTTTTTGCTTGGCCTTTATCTAACAGTGTGTAGATAGAGTCGAAAGCCAGCTTTACCCGGCCCTTACTGTCGATAAATGCGGGGGACGAAGCGTATAGATCAAGAAATACAGGATACCATTTTTCGTATTGGGGAGCTTCTAACGGTGTGGCCGGTCCTGATTTGTTCTGTGCAAAGGTGGTTTGTTGTGCAAATTGCTGTAATAAAAGAAATAAAAAGGCCGATAAACATTTTTTCACAGTACGGTTTGATTAAGCTTTTTAGATTGGGAATTTATGGCGACCAAAGTAGTTTAAAATTCAGTCACTTGCAAGCATGGAACCAATACAAATCATTTTTTCTCAAACTATTAACGACTGCGGCTTCGGCGGTAGCATCAAGCTCAATGGTGTTGTCATTCTTTTTATCGGGTCTTCCAAAATGATAATACCCTATGCATTGGAGGGGGCTGTCTTTCGTTAGGAGATAAATCAGACATTCATTCCCTACAACAACTCCTGTGGCCGCATAAGCTTAATATTCAGCGGTACGACTTCTTCAGTCAATTCAGTAATTGAAGGATTATCCAGGCCTATAACCGCAAAAGCTTGCTTGAATTTCTTAACTTTACCGAATGGGTAAAGTAAAAGTGCGTTCCGTTTCTTCATTCAATAATGAACTTAAATTAAAAGGCTTCAACGTATATCAAATTGAAAGTGACAGCAACGCCACTCGTATATACAGCAGAAAAGACTTTTATAAGATCTGCCTTACAACAGGCAAAAGCAGGATCCATTATGCCGAAAGAAGTTTTGAGATGGACGGCACTCTCCTGTTCTTTGGCAACCCGCACATTCCTTATTCCTGGGAAACCATTTCAAGAACCTGCTCAGGCTACACCTGTCTTTTTTCGGAAGAGTTTTTAAAAACGTCTGTTCGCTCAGAAATTCTGCAACAATCACCTTTATTCAAATTGGGGGGCACCCCTATTTTGAAGATCAGTGAAGAACGACGAGAGTTTTTGAATACCATTTACCGGAAAATGATCGATGAGCAAAAGACCAGCTACATTTACAAAGACGATCTTATTCGCAACTATATTAATCTTATCATCCACGAAGCTTTAAAGCTGCAGCCTTCTGAAAATTACGACCAGCATAAAAACGCAGCCTCTCGTATTACCGCTGTATTCCTGGAGCTTTTAGAAAGACAGTTTGTGATTGAAAGTGCCGATCGGCCGATTCAGTTAAGAACAGCACACGATTATGCAAAGGCCCTCAATGTTCATGTAAACCATTTAAACCGTTCTGTTAAAGAAGTAACCGGAAAACCAACCACTGTACATATTGCTGAACGTATTGTTACAGAAGCAAAAGCGCTGCTTCAACATACCGACTGGACGGTTGCAGAAATTGCCTATGCGCTTGGTTTTATATACCCTACCTACTTTAATAACTTCTTTAAGCGCATGACTGGAATGGCCCCTTCCACGTTGCGTACTGAAATTATTTGAAAATCTTAATCATTGGTTTGATAGTCATTACCATCCTCAATAAAGGATGAATGACCTTTGTATTGAACAAAGCTGAAAAGAACCACCTAATTTTTATCCAATTCAAAAAACTTCTTAAATGGAAGCAGTAAAAACAACAGCGGAAGGCACAAAGATCCAAACAAAAGCGGTGAAAGCATTTGGCGCAGCAGCGGCAGATGCACAGTTGCAACAGATGAGCATACAGCGAAGAACCCCCACGCCCCATGATGTAGAAATTGAAATATTATATTGCGGCGTTTGCCACTCGGATCTGCATACGGCAAGAAACGAATGGCACGGCACAATATATCCCTGTGTACCTGGTCATGAAATTGTTGGAAGGGTTGTAAGTGTGGGCAGTCATGTAACAAAATTTAAACCCGGCGATATGGCAGCCGTTGGCTGTTTGGTGGATAGTTGCCGGGAATGTGAGTATTGCAAGGAAGGGTTGGAACAATATTGTGAACCAGGCCACACGCAAACATATAACGCGCCCGACAAACACCTTGGCAAGCAAACCTTTGGCGGATATTCAGAGAGCATTGTGGTAACTGAAGGTTTTGTATTACGGGTACCTGAAAATCTTGATCTGGCGGCCGTGGCGCCATTGTTGTGCGCGGGCATCACTACCTACTCGCCGCTGAAACACTGGAACGTAGGCCCCGGCAAAAAAGTAGGTATTGTTGGCATTGGCGGTTTGGGGCACATGGGCGTTAAACTGGCTAAAGCTATGGGTGCAGAAGTGATTGTATTTACCACATCCCCATCGAAGGTAGCAGATGCAAAACGCCTGGGTGCCGATGATGTAGTGTTGTCAACAGATGAGGCGCAAATGGCAAAGTATGCAGGTAAGCTTCATTTTGTGATAGATGCCGTTTCGGCAGCGCACAACATCAATGCTTACCTGAACCTGTTACGGATTGATGGTTCGCTGGCTTTGGTGGGCGCGCCTGAGCATCCGCTTAAGGTAGAAGCATTCAGCCTGATCCCTTACCGTAGAAGTTTTGCAGGTTCAATGATCGGCGGTATTGCAGAAACGCAGGAAATGCTTGATTTCTGTGGCAAACACAATATCGTATCCGACATAGAAATGATCAACATTCAGCAGATCAACGAAGCGTATGAGCGCTTGCTGAAAGGCGATGTAAAATACAGATTCGTGATTAATATGGCTTCGTTAAAAAAGTAATCAATCAAATAAATGCTTACAATAGAAAAGCCACGGCTCGTAAAAACCGTGGCTTTTCTATTGTAAACGTTGCCTTCAACTACACAAACTTTACATACAAGGTACGTTTTAGAATTATTAGCCTTTGGATGTAATATTATCGGGGGGAATGTAAAATTTATTGCGGCAACGTTTGTTTTTCGTCACGAGCCACTTCATTCCTTTCCTGCATAAGTTTATAAGAATAGTAATACTTCATAATATTTCGAACGTAGGTAGTAGTTTCCAGGCCTATCTTTTCTGAAACTACAATCTCAACGTTATTGAGCCATACATCAGGATTGAGCCCACGTTCCGCAGCTATCTTTCGTAATCTTACTATTCTATTAGGACCTGCATTGTAGGATGCAAACGCAAACAGAGATCTGTTAAATTGGTCAAAATGCGCATCCTTAAAATACGTCGTCATGAGTAAATCCATATACTTGGCCCCCGCGTGTATGTTATGCTCGGTGATGGCGATGTCACCCACCTTCATTTGTTTGCCTGTACTGGGCATTACCTGCATAACACCAATCGCTCCTACCTGACTTCGGGTTTTCTGGTCAAGTTTGGACTCCTGGAATCCTATAGCTGCAAGCATTAAGGGATCGAAGTCAAATTTGTCCCCATATTTTTCGAGCAAACGAACGATCTCTTTATAGCGTTTTGCATTGTCGGAGTTTGTCGGGTCCTGCAGCAGTTTAACCTGCCGGTAATACTTCTTAAGGCGATATGGCATACTGGCTAGTTGCTTCTCATACCGGTAGTAAAAATCTTTCAATTCGGCTGTAAGTAAGGGGCTGCTTTTACGAAAAGCACAACCGATGTACCCTTCACTCCGCACAGCAACATCATTCACTCTAATATTAGGCAGTACCTGTGCCCACATTTTTGCCATCCAGTCATCCACTACAATGGTTGAAATAATGCCCGCGTCGAGCATTTCCATTAGGTCCTCATCTTCGAGGTTTTCAGACACAATGGTTAGCTTAACAGGCATTTTACCTTTCGCAGTGAGCGTTTTATTAAGCGCTTGCAGGCTTTCAAAGTAACTCGAAGATTTTCGCACATCAACCGTTCTGCCCGACAATTGCTCTACGCCCGTAATAGGAGGATCCTGTTTGCGGGTAAGTACAAGTTCTGATACCCTTCCTTGCTCCTTTGGCGCCACGAAGTCAACCTGCTGCAAGCGCATGGTTGTCGCGGTGAGATTCCCGGCAGCAATGTCACCCTGTCCCTCAACAACGCCAGGAATCAAACGATCGCGTGGCGTTGGAATGAAAGCAACTGTGAAAGGTATTTTGTGGGGCTTCTTGTAATATTTTTTGTTTAAATATCCCTCGAATTCCCTGAAGTTGTCTGCAGTGATGCCACGTTCCCTACCCATATCATTAAAAAAGAGCGTGCGGCTATAGGGAACGAGTACACGGATGATACGGCGCTTCAGCATGGTGTCGAAGTCGCCAACATAGGGCTTTTGAGCTTTGCGAAGCATAGTGAGAAAGCTATCCTGCAGTTTAGCTGTTTTATCTTGTAACGCTGTTGTATCCGATCCTGTTGTGTCCAATGCTGTTACCTGCTTTGTGGTATCTGAAACATCATTTTTATTGCCTTCCTTTTCTGCTGAGTCATTACAGGAATTAAAAATAAAAAGGAACAGGAATGCAAGCTCCCTGGCATTCATACTATATGCTCGTGCTGAATGAGTACCAGGTGTATTGTTATAAAATTTGTTCATTGTTATATTGCCTTTTATTCCATTAAACGTTCCTAACAGATGGGGATACAGAGCCAAACAGGCAGTACAAATTTCAGTATTAGAATAGAGATTGTTTTTTTACCTATAACAATATTATAAATAAAAGTTTCTAAGGGATGGAATAACCAACTTTTTTATGCATCAATTTACCAAAACAGGCAATATGAGTCCTATGTGCCTGGTTTTGCGTGCATTTATAAAAGGAAGCAAAGGACCGCTTAACTCTATTCTGCTCACTTAAATAAACTAATATTATAATTACCCGTCACAACAACTTAATCAACTATCATTCTTATTGTATAAGGGCATTCCGATTGAATGTTCTTTGAAGGCACTATCAATTGCCAAAAAAATATCACTTTTTACTGCTTCCGAATCGTTTATATTTTTTACCCAAAAAAATAATTGAATATTAATTGAACTACCCGTAAACTGCCTGATCATTACAGTAGGCTCCGGAATAGCAAGAATCCTTTCATCCTTCCCAGGTAGCGCTTTTAATATCTTAATTGCCTGCTCAAGGTTGGTGCTATATGCTACAGCTACAGTTATATTAACCGCTCTGGAAGGGTTTTCCTGCGTCCAGTTAACGAGGTGCTGGTTTAGCAAATCCCCGTTAGGTATTATTACATTAGCCCCGTCGGATGTTGTGATAATGCTACTTCGAAATCCAACTGATTTTACTACTCCCGATTGCTTACCTATCTCTACAATATCGCCAACGCTGACCGGTTTTTCAAATGAAATAATAAGACCACTTACCAGATTGTTGACCAGGGTTTGTAACCCAAAGCCAACACCAACACTTAATGCACTTAAAATGATGGTAAGCCTGTCCATTGGTACGCCAACTGCGGCTAAAGCTGTTAATAAGCCAATACTTATAATTGAAATTCGAATAATCAATAGCCAACTGCCTAATCCACGTTTCCTGCCAGTGCTCTCCTGCGTAGTGGTTTCCCCTGCAGCGAAAAATGCAACTGTCCTTGAGATTATTCCTGACACATAGAGAATCAGAATAAACTCAAACAAACTTCCAATAGTATAGGAAAATTCGCCAATTGTTCTTTTCTCCAAAATGAAATTCTTTATTGGGTCAGAGATAAATTTTGAAGCGTAAAAATTCCGGGCAAATAAAGCAAACCATCCTACAAAAAGGAGCACATAGAATATTGGGGGAGCTTTACCACTTACAGGATCAAAATTTATATTGAATAACTGTCTGTCTGGCTTGTTATACACACGGGCAGTGAGAGCAAGCCCCCGGATTATAAACTGCAGCGCCCAGTAAAATAATATCGCCAGCACTACATTAAAAAAGCCGGCTGTGAGAAATGTTTTGGATAGATTATACCTCCCGTATACGTTTGATAGAATAGCCGCTACTTGCATGAGCACTGCAAAGCCAAGAAACCAGATCAGTAATTTTTCCTTGAGCTGAATCCTTGGCCCATTTACTATTACCGTAGTACAAGAAATTACACCAACGCCTGACAGCACTACCATTATCCACCTTTCAGATCTTGTCGCCTGTAAAATGAGGTTATCAAAGCATGCAAAAAGAAAAAGAACGAATAGGATCAACCAGGCAACAAGCCAATACCTGGCAATACTATTTTTTAGCAGGAAGGTCATTGACAGGCCAGTTAGTATCCATATCAATACAGAAAAAATAAATGGTGGGTCAATGAAGAAGAACTGGAAAATATTCAAGACAATGAATAAAGCCGATAGAAAGGGGTGTTTCAGCACCAGGTTCTCCGGAGCATTGCTGTTCAGCAGATTTCGCCTTTGCACGTTTCTTTTTAAATTGAACAGGAAAACCGAGCACACAATAACAAGTATACACAGCTGCACGATCTTCCCCATTTCATTTTTCACATAAAATACAAACGACAACTTTGCTTTGATCATTGAAAAAGTAATGATCTCGTTAAATGGGCGACTGTATGTCACGGGACCACCCAGATTATTGGATGAACGTTTGAATGTATTGGCGGAAAGCCTTTGTTGAAAGAGCTCGATCTGTTCAATACTTGCAGCCAATTTAGTCACTAGTAAATTTACGGTTGGTTGCAACTCTGATATATTTATTAAGGTCTTTTTTAAGGAACTGTCGATTGGTTTGATCTCCTGCGAAACAACAGTCAACCTTTCCACATAACGCATTAACACCGCGGAATCGGAAGAAAACCTGTATAATATTTCTTGTTGATAAAGAGAATCTATTTCATTTCTAAAATTTGCCAAACTTTTATAATAATTATCCAGTGACAATTTCCTTGCTGTGGTCCGGATCAACAATTCCCTTATAATCTTATAAGATGTTTCCAGATTTCGATGGGTTTGTATGGAACCTGTATTGATGAATACTCCGTCGCTTGTAATTTCGTACCACAGCCTGATCCTTTTTAATTCATCAGTCAATCCAGTTGTGTCGATGCCATTCTCCAGATAGCTCTGCGCCTCCAAAGTCAGTTTTTTTATTAATTCAATAGTTTCATCCTGCCTTGTTGCTATGGTATCTTCACTATATTCAAGAAGATTTTTCCTTCGCTCACTGTCGCCAAAAATTTTAATGTAATTAAACAGCCTGTTTGTAGCCGAATCGTGTTTGATTTCTATAGAGTCATAAACTGGCTGTATGGAGTCATACGCTGGTTTTTTCCCGGCTGAATCGTTCTGAGAAAAGCAGGCTTCCCTTACCAATAAAAAAAGAATAATTATTGCAGGATATTTCAAGCTGCTTCGCATAATCTTTTGTTCAATTTTCTCCCTGATAAGGAAAAAGTACGAATTGTTTTAAATAGAAATATGACTTAACAGTTAAACATAATGCGGCACCTGCAAAGCCCTGATAGCAGCTTTACTATATATAGAACAGGATAAAACTGATGAAGAAAGCTGCACAAACTGAATTTACTTAATCGTTCTCTAAAAAAATTATGAGGTTTCGAGTAGATTCGTCGGAGGCAGACAAGGAGGGCAGAAACTGTTCGATGGCTGCAACACTTATAGCCTGGCGGTAATAAAAATGCATACCAACCCATTGAACATTTTCGTAGTAGAAACTCGTTTTATTATAGCCTCCCGTATTTGGTTCTTTGTGCATTTAATAGGAAACGGCTTTTGTATATACCATGTCCCGAAATTACTGAATAGTCACTTCTACTCTTCTGTTTAACGTTTTGCCAGCTTTTGTTTTGTTCGAAGCCACAGGCTCTGATGAACCATGTCCTTCAGTTGCGATCCTTGATTGATCAATACCTTTTGAAACGAGATATGCTTTTGCTGCATCGGCCCTTGCCTGCGAGAGTGGTACGTTTATCTTATCAGAACCGGTGCTGTCCGTATGGCCAACGAGGCTGATCTTCAGTCCTTCCGGCGCACGTTGGATAAAAGCAATGACTATATCCAGTTCCTTTTTACCCTGCGGCGTCAGCACTGATTTGCCAGTAGCAAATGTAACCCTGTTTGCTTCAAATTTTTCTATTGCCTTACAGCCTTTCATTTCAGGAACACCTGGTTCATTAGGGCAACGGTCTTCTTCATCATTAATGCCATCTCCATCACTGTCAGGTATCGGGCAACCCTGGTATTTTTCTAAACCAGCCTGATTTGGACATTTGTCCACATCATCTTTAACACCATCACCATCAGTATCTGGGATCGGGCAACCCTGGTAGTCTGCTACGCCTGCCTGATTGGGACATTTATCCTGTTCATCATTTATACCGTCGCCATCCGTGTCAGGTATAGGACAACCCTGGTACTTGGCCAGCCCCGTCTGGTTTGGACATTTATCCTGCTCATCATTTACACCGTCGCCATCTGTGTCAGGTATAGGACAACCATTGTATCGCGTTAAACCAACTACACCAGGACACTTATCATCTTTGTCTTTAATCCCATCACCATCTGTGTCAGCCAGTATATGCTTTCCGAATAGTTTGAATTTTAACCCAGCTTGCACACCCTGATTATAAAATTCGCCAACCGTATTTGAATTGTCAGCATCGTTCATGTCCGTGAATCCATGAAAATAACGGACATAAACAGAAAACCTTCCATGTGGAAATAATTCTAATCCTGCTGTACCGTTAATGCTTGTGTTCGTGATGTCTTCCTTATCATAGGTATTATTGTCGTCTTCAACTTTGGTTGCGAAATCAAATTCAGGACCTAATAATAATGCCAGGTTGCGCCCAAAATGAAATTTAAAAAGCACGGGCACTGATATATAATCAACGGTGCCATTATTAAAAAATGCAGTCTCATCACTTTTATATTCTAATGATTTATAAGCCACTTGCGGCTCGATGGAAAAATTATTCGATACAGAAAAATTTACCCATAAACCTGCTGCCCATCCTGACCGCCAGTCATACTTCACGTTATCATTATCAGAAACACGCAACTGACTATAATTATAGGCTCCTAACAATCCCCCGGATACAGTATAATGTTCTTTAACCGGAACAGGATTTATAGCAGTATTCTGTGACTGGCCCATGGCAATTGCTGATATCAACACCCAACCTGTAAAACAACTAAATGATTTTTTCATACCTTATAATTTTATATCATGCTGTTGATCAAGAGTTATCGCAAAAAATAGCGATTCCATCCACCCGTATAACAGTTAATAGTACTTTATCAAGTCTTATTTGAATACATATTAGAGACACGACCGACGAGTGCTTCCCACCATTCTGCACATCAAAAAAAAGGATGCTGAATTACAATACTGCATCCCGGTTGAGTTACTTCGAGAGCCTTCAGTCTATTAATAACTCGTTCAATACGAGAGATAGAACATCGGTTAAACTAACCATTGTATCTGAAGACCTCGAAGATGAGGACCTGATGATAATGCTCAACGCGAGCATTATCAACAATAGTAGTTGATGACTGAAAGACAAAAATGTGGGCTCAGATCTTGCCTATATAAGAGTGAATGATATTTCAGCACGGAGTGGAGGGTACATCGGTTGTGCTTTCTGTAAAAACAGTCCTTTAATCAAAGCCGAATTAAATGATTTTTCTCCGTTTCTGACCTTTTCGGCCTGATGCCCTAAAAACGCCAAATATTCGACCAGGTCGAGCCGTTTGACCAACTCACAATTTAATTTTTCCATACTCACAGGTTTAAGTTTGCAATTAGTCACCCATAAACAAAAAAGGCCCGCAAAGCATTGGGTGTTAAACCGCAATCTTTGCTAGCCTAGTTAAGTCACCTAAAAATTTATTGGAAATTGTATCAACGGGGTCACGAAAGAAGTTTCTCGATATTCGGGAAGCTTTTTTTATGCCCGTAGCTCAATTGTATGAGCACTGAAACGGTTTCATTTAGTCGGGCGCTCGAACTCCAAATCCGTAAATTGTCAAATTTTCGGGATATCTCGAACCAATTATTTCCCGCTTCTTTACAATGTCACCGTTTTTGTATAGGCGCTCAACTGGGTGATATTTTACAATTGCCAGCCAATGGTAAATTGAACTACATAGTCAAATTCCTTTCCGGCAACTGCAGGCTCATTGTCATAATTGACAGTCGTTCCGGCTTTAAAGTAAAAGTTTTTTAAGAACGCATATTTGGCATCGAGTTGAAAATCTGAGCGCCATCGCCCGGATTCTGTTAGCGAAGGATATACGTACCAGTTAGATAATAGCGAGAAGTCGCCGATATCAAATAAATTCAGTTCAGTACCAAAATATGCTTCAAGGCTGTTTCTTCCCGTAGTTTCATTTGTGAAGCTTTCGTTGTTAAAAGACAAACCCGTTCCGATACCCCAATATGTTTTATTAGTATGTACAATTAGTTTACCGGCACCTAACTTGCCCGTTGTTCGAAGTTTCAATGCCTGTTCTGTATTGGACAGGAAACTTATAGAGGTTCCAAGGAACCAATCGTGCTGTAGAAAATATTTGTAATAGATAGCCGCATCAGTTCTTTTAGTATCAGTTATGCTATCTTGTTTTGAATTGAGGGTATTAAAATTTGCATCAAGCTGCCAACGATCTGCAAGGTAGCCCACCGCACTACGGCCAGAAAACTGTTTCAAATTATTGGCTTTGGTAAAACTTACACCGATATCTATACTCGCTTTAAATCGACTCCAAAATGCTGATTTCAAACCGGTAAAAGAAACGATATCATCCAATTTTATTGTCAGGTCAGACATTCCTTCATCGCTTATGATTACCTGAGTTCCGTCAGCATTGCTTTGGATTCTGCCATTTATGCGACGGCCATCTTTCAATGTCAACAACAATCTTGTGTTTGACATTATCTTATAAATTTCCAACCACTTGATAGTAAAATCATTTTTCGAATAACCAGTCCGAACTGTAAGAACCCCGTTTTGCAATGATTTCATTTCACCAATCATAGTATTTCCATTCCTGAAAATAATGGAATCATTTTGGGCATTGACTACAAGCGGCATTAGAAACGTTAACAATAAATAATATTTCATAAAACAATTTAGCCCTTGCTGCTGCCAGCTTTACAATCGCATACGCTTTTACTATGTAGCACCCAATTATGACCAGAACAATTCGTCCGTAATAGGTGGCCCATTGGCTTCCGTATTAGACAAATATCAATCGGAGGAACTAAATTGTTTGCTGTTTTATAAGTTAAGTTCTCCCACATTTTAATTGAAATTAATTGTGTATATGCAAGGTTTAATTATTTTATCACGCTATCCAAAATAATAGCAGCTTATATTGCTAAAATTTATAATTTCTAGCAGCCTTTAAGTAAAAGGCGAATGTTTAATAATTAAATTCAGTTTGTCCAGAGCAAGCCAAATACCCGTAGGCAATTAAACAAAAAAGCAACACTACAACAGCTTAACACCTTTGCAGGTGCCGCTAATACATTTAGGATAGCAAACCGACCAAGCTATGATTCCTTATAAAAATGCATACCAACCCATTGAACATTTTCGTAGTAGACGACGATGAAGATGACTCGACCAAAAACGTGAGATATATTTTTGACAATCAAGATATTCCTAAAACAAAAAAAGCAAGTGATCAGACCTGACCATTCGCTTGGGACTTCCATCGAATCCTTTGTTGATTTTTTGTTCTTTATTGAAAATATAAAACAGCCTTAAATTAACATTTTAAGATATATTCTGTGGGTTAACAGATGAAACTACCATAATATTAGCAATCTGAATCTAATGTCATTTTCAGATTTTTTAGTATTTGTCTGAAATACCCAGCCCCACGGATCCGACCGATCTGTATAGCGCCCGTAAGCGTTGCCACCCAAAAATCGGCAAGATCCTTAGCAGTTCCCTTAAATTTAAAATGACCAGATTTACGTCCTGACTCAAATGTAGTGATGAGCCATTTATTTACAAGCTCAAGGTAATCTTTTGCACCTTTCTGTATCTTTTCCGGAATTTCATTGTAGGCAGAACTAAATGTACCTATAATACATATTTTGTTGCCATCGTTAAAGTAATCATAGTAAATCTTAAATAAAGCCTCAATTTTTTCCATTGGGATTTTATCTTCTACACGTTTGTTCATCTGCTCAAAATACTGCTTGTCTTTTTCAATTACTGCAAGGCCCAGATCTTCTTTAGATGGATAATAATGATGTATGGCAGCGTTCTTAATATTAAGCTCAGTGGCAATCTGCTTATAATTAAATTGATGATACCCTCCATGTTGAATAAATCCTCTACCCAGTTCCACTATTTTTTCTTTCGTTGTATTAGCTAACATGCTCCAAAATATTATTCCACAAAGTTACCTACCTACAGGTAAGTAGTCAAATGGATTTGTTTTATAAATGTAAGTATCTACAAATCAAGACACTGCCTTATAAATTATAGATAATATTCTCCCAAAATCAACTTAATATACAATTGCTAATAAAAGTTTAACACAGAAAATAAGTTGCTACTTACATGTAAGTAAGTACATTTGCGCTACCAATTGCTTCCGCATGATTCCAACAAAGCCCTGATCGAACTTATAGATTGTCATCAGTTCGTTCCGGATAAAATTGTATTAAATCTTAAACAAAATAAAATGAAAGAAGGTAAAAATGTGGGTACTGCTGTGGTAACAGGAGCCTCATCAGGATTGGGTGAAGTATTTGCAGCAAGATTGGCAGAAAGAGGTTACGATCTGCAGCTTATTGCCCGCCGGGGTGATCGCCTGGAATCACTTGCAGCAAAAATCCGTAACCAATTTGGTGTGAACGTTACTACAATTATCGCAGATCTCGCATCAGCGGCAGAGTTGGAATCCGTTGCAAACCGGCTGGTTAATGACCTTGACATAACATTGCTGATCAATAACGCGGGCACATCAACAATGAACAGATTTACAGATACGCCAGCTGAAAAACAACTGGCAATGATCGACGTAAACATCGTTGCTTTGACTGTATTGTCTAATGCCGTTCTACCTGGTTTTAAAAGCCGTAATAAAGGGACGTTGATCAATATTGCTTCAGTACTTGGTTATCATACTCTTCCCATAAGTGCTATTTATAGTGGCACAAAAGCCTTTGTTGTACAGTTTACCAATGGCCTGCAACAAGAATTTAAGGATACTAATGTTACTATTCAGTTAGCCCTTCCGGCAAGCACAGCAACCGAGATATGGGAAGTAGGCGGTGTTCCGATATCTTCTCTTAATCCGGAATCTGTAATGACAATTGAAAATTGCGTGGATGCAATACTGGCAGGTCTCGACCTTAAAGAATCGGTAACCTGGCCATCAGTTGAAGATAAGAGACTTTACGAAGTCTATGAGGACGCACGGTTAAAGCTTTTCAGTGCAACACAGACAAAAAAGCCGGCCTCCAGATATGGTGTTCCGGTAACTACTGAATAAAGAATAATTGATATAAGTGCTCTTACTGGTTTCCCAATAATTTCTATGTCGTAAATTTTTAAATTCATTCAAATGTCAAAGACGATTTTTATTACAGGTGCTTCCAAAGGCTTTGGAAAAATCTGGGCAAAAGCCTTATTAGAGCAGGGAAATAAAGTTGCAGCCACTGCAAGAAACCTGGCTGCATTGAAAGATCTAACTGGCGCTTATGGCAACTCTGTTTTACCCATTGAACTTGATGTCAATGATCATGATGCCTGTTTTGCAGCGGTAAAGCAAGCCAAAGAACACTTTGGTTCTATAGATGTTCTTATTAATAATGCAGGTTATGGCTTGTTTGGTACAATTGAAGAAACCACTGAACAAGAGGCACGGGATCAAATTGAAACCAATGTTTTCGGTTTATTGTGGGTGACACAAGCAATCATCCCTATCATGCGGGAGCAAGGTTATGGCCATATTATTCAGGTATCAAGCGTACTGGGAGTTGTATCCCCTCCTGTTCTCGGCTTATATAATGCATCCAAATTTGCGGTTGAAGCCATCAGCGAAAGCTTATCAGCGGAGGTGAAGGGATTTGGAATTAACGTCACGATTATTGAACCTAATACTTTTGGCACCGATTGGAGTGGCGCATCTGCGGTTCATACTAAAGCTAATCCAGTTTATGACGAGCTGAAAAAGGCATTTTTTGGCTCATTAACTGAAGATGCGATTGGAATACCTGAAGCTACGCGCGAAGCAATATTGAAATTAATTGATTCAAAAAACCCGCCACTGCGCTTGACACTTGGTAAAGTCGCTTATCCATGGATAAAGCAGGTCTATGAACAACGGCTGGCTACATGGGAAGAATGGAAAGATGTATCTGCAAAAGCACATGGTAAATAGCAATATAACAGATTTAAGTATCCCCATTTCTGATGGGGATACATTTTAATAACCTATCGTGATCCTAGTTGGTCCGCATCTCTGAAGTTGCCTGTCAGCTTGAATTGAGAATCCCCAAACTTCTCCCGACTTTTTTAAGAAGAGTTGGCTTAGCTCCAACGTGCCATACTTGCCAGCTAACTTAACAGTGATCTTAACATTAAATAAAAATGATTGAACAACCTTTACTGGAAACATTTGATTTAAATGGACTTCAGCTTAAAAACAGGGTCGTAATGGCTCCTATGACACGTACCAGATCGGATAATCCCGGTAACATGGCAACGGAACTTACAGCTAAATATTATGAACAAAGAGCCTCCGCCGGATTGATCATAACAGAGGGAACATATATTAGCAGAGAAGCCATTGGTTTCATCAATGTACCTGGTATTTATACAGACCTACAGGTGGAAGGATGGAAATTGGTTACTGATGCCGTTCACGCAAAGGCCGGTAAAATTTTTGCACAATTGTGGCATGTTGGGCGTATGTCTCATCCAGATCTGCTGGACGGAAACCTGCCTCTGGCCCCATCAGCGCTTAACCCATATGATAAAGCATATGGCGCTAATGGTTTTCTGGATACTTTAACAGCAAGGGAAATGAGTTTCGATGATATTCACAGGACGATTGCTGATTTTAAACAGGGTGCAAAGAATGCGATCGCTGCTGGATTCGATGGTATTGAGTTACATGCCGCTAACGGTTATTTATTACATCAGTTCTTTAATCTGTATTCCAATAAGCGTTCTGATATTTATGGGGGTACTATTGAAAACAGGGCGAGAATCCTTTTTGAAATCTTGGAAGAATTGAAAGAAGTAATCAGTTTGCAAAAAGTAGGTGTAAGGCTTAACCCATCCCTGCATAATGCACAAGGAATGATGCTGGACGAAGAAAGTATCACTGTACACGAATATATCGTTCGCGAACTGAATTCTTATGATTTGGCTTATATTCACTTGACAGAGCCATATACACAAGTAGCAGATCATCCTTTTGCCGTTGCTGAAATTGCAAAACATTTCAGGCCCTTATACAATGGGAACATAATCATTAATAAAGGATTCTCCAGGGAAACCGGTAATGTAGTTATCAAAGATAATCTCGCTGACCTTGTTGCTTTTGGCGCTCCTTTTATCGCAAACCCCGATCTGGTAGAGCGCTTTAAGACGGATGCACCACTCAATGCTCCGGATCCTTCCACATTTTATGGCGTTGGCCCGAAAGGGTATACCGACTATCCATCGCTTAGTGATATAATAGATATAACAAAGGATGATGTAAAAAAGAAGTGAAAAGATCAAACGACTGCACGGTAGCTATTTTATTTAATTCGGTTTACCATTCCATTTATCTTACGGCTTCGTATGCGCTAATATTCAATCAGGTTCGATAGCAAGCCCACTAAAAACTAATAAGCCACTGATTTTCAGTGGCTTATATCCCGTGGAGTCGAGGGGAGTACTATCGAACCCCTACTCGATTTCTTGTCGTTTGTTGAATCAATAAAATTTGTATAATCTTCTCTGTTCGAAAATTTTCGCCTATTGCCAATTTTGGAGTTATCAAGAGATTTAATATCTTTTATATAATTGGATATCATCAAGTTATCCTTCCTTTTATTTATTCCGACGCAAAATACCTTTGCGCTTTTTAGTCAAAAGGTAGTCCTGAATTGTTTCTACTATACGGCCGTATTACAATTTGCATTTTGTCTTGGTACATATTGATGAGACTTTCCCTCTCCTTAATATAGATCTTTAATCGCTCTTATATTAATCACCACAGATTATGGGTATTCAAAAGATTACAGGACCAGAATATAACCAGTGGCTGACCGAACTGAAGGATAAGATCAGAGTCAGACAATTGAATGCTGCTCTAAAAGTTAACTCAGAAATGATTTGTTTGTACTGGGATCTGGGAAAAGCCATCACCGAAAAAGTAGCAAATTCTAATTGGGGAGAAAAAATCATTTCCCAACTGGCGGAAGATTTAAAGTCGGAATTTAGGGCAAATAATGGATTTTCAAGATCTAACCTATTCAATATCTGCAAGTTCTACAAGTTTTATACTAACCATTCTAAATTAGTCCAACAGCCTGTTGGACAACTTGCATCAGATTTGACAACCTCATTTATCCAACAACCTGTTGGACTATCTCCTGCAATGCTGGGATTAATTCCATGGGGACACCATATCCAAATATTTACCAAATGTAAATCCATGGAGGAAGCACTTTTTTATGTTCAACAAACTGCTGCACATAACTGGGCAAGATCATTACTCATTTACCACATGGATACTGATTTATATAACAAGCAAGGCAAGGTTAACAACAATTTCCAAACCGCTTTACCTAAACCTCAATCTGACCTGGCTTCCGATCTATTGAAAAACCCATATAATTTTGGATTTCTGATGTTATCCGAAGATGCGTCAGAAAGAGAACTGGAGAATGCGCTCATAAACAATCTAAAAAAGTTTCTTCAGGAATTAGGTCACGACTTTGGCTTCATTGATCAACAATACCACTTACAAGTTAGTGATCAAGATTATTATATCGATCTATTGTTTTATCATACAGCATTACATTGCTATTTTGTAATCGAGTTAAAGGTTAATTCTTTCAAACCTGAATATGCTGGCAAAATGGAATTCTATATAACTGCAATCGATAAACAATTAAGAAAAGAGGGCGATAATCCAACAATCGGGTTGTTGCTTTGCAAGGATGTAGATAAAATTATCGTTGAATATACATTGCAAAGCAAATCAAAACCAATGGGAGTTGCGAAATACAAATACACACATGTTGTTCCTGATGAGTGGAAAGAATTTTTACCCAATGAGGATACGATTAAAGAAGAATTCAGTAAACAAATAAGCTTACCTGTAAAACCTGTTGATGAAAAAATGAAACGCTTAAAGGGGTTATTGGAAAAAATATCTACAGAAGAAGCTGACTTGTCCAAAAATCGTAACATAATAAGAAATGTCTTTTCAAACATTCTACAGGCATTAATTGAGCTTATTAACGAAAAACTAATTGAACTAGAACCTTTATTCAACGCCATAACTGTTGACACATGGTATAATGGGAAAAGTCATGGAGATAACATGACCGAAACCGATCTTGGAAATTTTCTTTCAAAAGAAGGGGATATATGGTCGCTTGGTGTTCAATTCAATCTGGATGGTTTTAAAAAAGTGGGTATTAAGGCTTTTAATATAGGATATAGATTGGAAATAAATTTAGACAAATACAAATATTCTATCGGGTTAGGAACCGGCAATTTATGGGATGAAAGGGTTTATCGTCAGCTTCATACAACTGAAGAACTTGAAGTGTTTGCAGAAAAATACATTGAAAAAATTTTAGACGACATAAATCAACGAGTTGAGGCATTGGTAAAAAATGTCTGAAAAAAAGCTGCATGGCAGTTTAAAAGCACGATCAAAGTAACCCATGATGCGGGAATAAGATAAAAGTGTCTGCGAACATCAGAAATCCAACAAAAAGGCTACCTATACTATGATGTACCCCCTCAATATCTACCTTCCCATAATGATATAGCAAGATCCCGGTAAAAGCCAGGCAAAAGTTCATTAATCCCACTAAAACATAGATCAACACTTGGTTATTTTTTAACATCTTTACCATTCGCAGCAATAGTAAGATAACTCCACTTCCCAACGCCAGGTAATACGTAAAAATTAATGTTACTGATAAACTATAGAGAATGCCGCCATCCTTATTGTCAGGAACAAATAGGAGGATGTTCAAACTTAAATACCCTATAACTATTAAAAAAGAAAAGAAGAGGTTCTTAAATTTCCGCTGGGCTCTCATTTACTCAATTTTAGGGTTAAATAACTCATCCAGGTCTTTTGTGATCAATTTATGCCATTTCTCACGGTGCTTTTCCAATAATTCATAGTAGCGATTTGAATGGGAGTCATAAAGAAACCCACCATAATTACTGAAGATCACCTTTCGCAATTCATGGTCGGCTGTTTGATAAGTGGCAATGTAAAATCCCTGCCAGGCCGCGTATTTCTCTTTAGGTAGCAGTTTGGCGTGAGAAAGTAGAAAAATGACAGCACTGTCTCCGAGCATTATATGCCTAATTTGCGAAAGTGTATCCACAGAATACGATAGGGCGGCTGATCTATTTAATGCATAAATTTTCCAGTCATGGGTCTGTTTCCAGTTAATCGCCTGTGCTTGGGTCGTAGAGATAAACAGTAGGAACAAAAACAACATTTTTAATCGTCTCATACTTTAAAATATTTTAAACACAACTACCCTGGTTAGGGTGTGACTGATATTTCGTTAGTAAGGTCATATTGGATGTTAATGTTAATTCACGAAGATCTTCTCCAAAATCACCAGGATTTAACCCACTGCCATTTGTCCAATGTCCGGTCGTCCTGGGAAGGATAATATTGCCCTCGCGCAATGCATTGATGATAAAAGTCGTACAGTTATTAGAATTCAAATTATACAGGTATCCTTTGAGGTTAGCCCTTGATAAATAGGATAACACTTGGGTAAACTGATGACTGGTAGTAGTAATCCGTAAAGCAATATTGAATTCATGATAGGAATCATCATTGAGCATTCCCTTTGCAGATGGTCCCAAAGGCCAGACGAAACTGGAAGGATAGAATCCGGCATTTCTGACTACCGTTTTCATCGGCGTCTTTTCGGTTGCCACAAGAAACGTGTGACCCACATCAACTGGATTACCAACCCCTCTAGCAACAAAACCCCAGGGGCTTCGCGTACCAGGCTCCGGTTGCATCACACAAACCAAAAAATCATAAACATGATCACTACTCGGATTATTATCGAAACATTTCAAATAGTCTTTTATATCGCTGATCTTTTCATTTCCATAATTCAGTCCCAAGGTGTTATCAGGCTCCTCCTTTAATACCCTATCAGGTATTAGCGCTGGCTTTGAACTTTCGCTAAACGCAACGTCCGCCATCAAAGCGCCGCAATGCGGGCGCTGCAGGGAATTGACCAACCAGGGATCTGGTATAATGCTTCCTGTGAGTCCAGTTGGGCTATCCGTAAGAAGGATGACCGATTCAGTATTGTATTCTCCTGCCATATTCCTACTAATCATGATTGTTCTATTATAACCCAATTGCGGATATTCACTTCTTGATTGCCCTCTTATCGAATGCGGGTCACGTATAGGGAGTATCACTGCGAGTACTCCAGCGACATTTATTGTATATGCATTAATCCAGTTTTTGGGGTCATTTAATAATTGAATGGCAAGAAAGTTCTTATTTGCAACGCCATAAGCATCTCTGGCATTTTTGGTATAATATTCCTGGCATTCATTGATAAGCCCCCAAAAAGCGCTTATACTTTTAGTGAATTTCCTCATCGAAATAAGGTTTGTGATTATCACGAAGATTACCTCACAATAATCAAGAATTGATCTCTATTAAATTGTGGGTTTGGGGTTAAGAACAGAGCCTGTTCATTCTGATAAATAGCATAGAAGCCTGTAAGGATTCCTGTTTGCTAATTTAATAAAAAAAACTCCTTGTACACTCTTATTAGTTTCTGCGTGAATTTTTAAGAAGCGAGCCTGTTCTTCTTTGACAATTGACCTACTTTCGAATTCTCTTTTAACAGTTGGATTTGAGCCAAAGCCTTGGCAAAGGAGATTTCTGATTGCTGTGCAATGATCTTCTTGCTCTTCAAGGAGAGTTCCGCTAATGATATTTTGAAGTTTTTGCCGGATTTCATCGTCGATCATCTAGACAATAATAAGAAAAATTGCCCAATACAAACAAAACTGCAAGCAAACTACTAATAATCAAACACTTACAAAATAAACAGCACCACATAAGGGCACATTAATAGTTTACATTAAATTTAGCCGAAAAGTATTTACGAACTAAGTAATGATTACACCATCAGCAAATGAATCATTGAATGTTTTCATGTCTCTTTTTAAAGGTAGACAAGATGTGTTTGCCATTCGCTGGGAAAGAGATGGCCGAAGTGGTTATACGCCCGTTTATGATTTGAATTGGGATGAATATGCCACCTATAAAGCGAAAGGCGGTACGCTGAAAGATTTTCCTAACAAGTCCTATTCCTTGTTAACCGAACAAAGATTATTAAATCACCTATCGGGCAAAGAAGTGATTGGTCTTTATCCGCTTTTAGCAGATAATTCTTCCTTTTTCATCGCAGCCGACTTTGATGAAACTGAATCTGGAAAAATAAGCTGGCAGGATGAAGTGAAGTTGTTTATTGATGCCTGTGAAAAATATAAGCTACCGGTATATCTTGAACGCTCTAGAAGCGGACGAGGAGGCCACGTATGGATGTTTTTTGAAAACAGCTATCCTGCCTTTAAAAGCAGGAAGATCATGCTTCACATTCTAGAATCAACAGGCATCATTTCCCCATTCGATAAAAATTCTAATTATGACCGGTTATTCCCTAATCAGGATTCACATTCTGGCAAAGGGCTAGGCAATCTGATCGCATTACCATTGCAAAAGAAATCGCTGGAGAATAATAATTCTTGTTTTGTAGATCCGGATAAGTATATGCCTTATCCAGACCAATGGTCATTTTTGCGAACTATAAAGAAAGTGGGTATCCACCAATTGGAAGAGGTATACAATTCCTTGACAGGCTCAGATCATACTCAAATACAAACGGTTACATCAAATCCAGGAGTCCTCCAAATCACGTTAAACAACATTATTAAAATCCCGCGAGCACAATTAGATTCAGGCCTGATAAATTTTTTAAGAGATAACCTCAATTTCGTTAATTCTGAATATATCATAAAAAAGAAGCTGGGTAAAAATACATTTGGCACAGAGTCCTACTTCAGAATGCTTGAAGAACGTGATGGTTATATTTTTATTCCTAGAGGGTTTGTTAGAGAACTACTTCTTTATTGCAAAGAAAAGCGCATTTCTTATCAATTAAATGACGAACGAAAAAAACTTACAGAATTAAAGTATTCATTTAAAGCATTATTGTATGATTATCAGAAAGCGGCGGTCGATACAGCAATAAAAAAAGAGATGGGAATTATAGTAGCCCCGCCCGGTTCAGGAAAAACCATTATTGGCCTATCAATTATAGCTCAAAAAAAGCAACCTGCACTGATAATTGTACATCGCAAGCAGCTTTTTGATCAATGGATTGAGCGTATTCAGTCATTTCTGGGAATTGCAGAACCCTTCATTGGCAAAATTGTACAAGGGCAACAAAAAATAGGCGCACATATAACCGTTGCTATGATTCAAAGCGTTGCAGGTATAAATGCGTCCAATGATATTTTTAACTCCTTTGGCGCCATTATTATCGACGAATGCCATCATGTACCTGCGAAAACATTCAGACAAGTAATATCAAATTTCCACTGCTATTACTTGTATGGATTAACAGCTACGCCCATCAGAAAGAATAATGATGAGAAGTTAATATTCATTCATATTGGGGAGGTAATTCATGAAATGAAATTACCCACCCAAAACAACACGCCTGTCAAAAAAGTTTCGATAATAATTCGGGAAACGGAATTATTGGTTCCATTTGATTACAAGACTGATAAAGCAGAAACATTGCTCCAGATACTTATTCACGATTCATCAAGGAATCGCCTTATCATAGATGATATCATAAGCGAATTAAATACCGGAAAGAAAGTCCTGGTATTAACCGAACGGAAAGCACATATCAATACACTCCACCAATACCTTAAAAATAAATTCGAGGTCATTACTATTTCAGGTGAAGATCCCGAATCGGCAAAGAAAACCAAGTTCAGCCAAATCAACTCCGGAAATTTTCAGGTACTAATTTCCACCGGACAATTTTTGGGTGAAGGAGCAGATATACCAAACCTGGGTTGTTTAGTGTTAGCATATCCATTTTCATTTGAGGGAAAAATGATTCAATATCTTGGCAGGGTTCAACGCACAGAAGCTACTCCGATTATTTATGATTACAGGGACAAACATGTGGATTACTTAGAAAAGTTATTCAGGAATAGAAGCCGGTATTATCAAAGACTTTTACATACCGGCCAAATACAGCGGTTGGATGAATTGATGCTGGTTTTCAATGAGGATAAAGTTTTCATAAATACGGATGCAACTATATTACAGATAGATCAACTTGATCTCCCTATACAAGTAGAAAAGTTTAAAACAGAGGTCGCATGGAAAATAAGAGTGCTGAATTATGATGAGGAAAATGGTGAGATCAAGGCAGAAATAATAGACTATGCCGCCAATCCGGAAATCAACACCGGCAATCAAATTTCCCTGCAATTCCAGCCTATCGATAAAATAAGATTTCGATCTATTGATACAGCCAGGCTATTAACTGGTGTTGAACTTAAGAGATTTACTACAACACCTAAAATATCTGAAGAACCCAGCGACGATGTTCCACATCAAGTTTTTAAACCAGTAACAAAACCAGCTGAATGGGTAATTAAGAAAATCATGAAAGTACCCTTTCTAAAGATTCAATTCTCAAATGCCTGTGTAGTTTTTAATATATTTATTGAAGAACTAAGGCAGGATATCTTATTTGAAGTTGAAAATCCGGATATACGACCCGAGTTTGAAGCGGTCAAAGACTACTTTATAAAAATTCTGAAGAAAAAATTGATCACCACTGAAATTGAAATTCGTTACAACGAACATCAGATATTATCTGCAACGGCATCCTCCGAGGACATCAACAAAATAAATAGTAGTATTATCGATAGCGTTCGTTTTGAATTTGTAAAAAAGAAAATCCTGCCATTTAAAGGGTACAACGATGAAAGCCCAATCCTAAATACGAGCGACACATTGCTAGATCACCCCTCATTAAAAGGAATGTTTAAATCTGACAAGGATTTACTTGATGATATCTTAAATGTAAAAGACTCTAAACATTACCACCATCTTAAATTCCTCGCTACACAACACCTTTCATCGGTATTAAAAATAAGATTTGTATTGCAGCCTTTTTCATTCTTGTTTCTATTGCAGGGTGACAAGAAATATCACATTGTATGGGAAACGCTAAATAGTGAAGAAGCTACTTATATATGGCATTTTGAAAAAACAATGGATGCATTGCGAAACGGATTGAAGGATATTGAGGATGTGTTAACTGAGATGAGGAACACAGGCAAACAGAGCTACCTCAGAAAAGATCACCTGAATTTCAGCAGAATTATTCATGATTATTCCAGCGCCAAACAAGGATTTACAGCATGGAAAGGTTTATTGGAGCAAAGATTAGTATAGTGTCATTATCATAAAATATTAATGAAGTTCAATATGAGGCAAAACGAACCGAGGAAACAACCCATAATAAACAAAAAAAGCGAATGATCAGATCTGACCATTCGCTTACGTGGAGGTGACCAGAGTCCCATCGAACCCCTTACCGACTTTCTTAATTTTATTAAATTTATTGAATCTGCTTAGAATCAATATTTTAAGTTGATAAATCTATAAAATCGCATATACAAACTTTTTATAACATCATTTTGGCGATTGCGAGGCCAAATACAGTAGCAAATCCATCCTCCTCACAATAGCTACGAGAACCTGACAAAATTTGTAACCTGATTAATAGCCGGTAATACAAGAATTCATATATACCCAAAATGAAAATAATTTATTTGGAAAATTCATATCCCATTGATGTTATCGGAAGTTTTCGCTCCCTGCCCTATCTTATCATCTTCGCTTTACTCACCCATCTAGACTTTCCATATTTAGTTACATATCAATAATTTTACACATTATACTGGCATTTTTAAGGAAGAAAGAACCAATTTAGAAATGACTCAACCATTAAAACACCCTAAGTCGCGCAGCACACTATTATACTTCGCATATTACCCATCATTAGATTATTGATTTAAATCAATCATAAAACAACAATTTAGGTCACAATTTGTGAACAATTAGCGCATCTATGTAACAGAGAGAGGTTACTTTCATAGTTAGGCTGATACAGTAAGTCAAAACTCACTAGTCACCCCTTTTGTGCATAATTATATTAATAGATGCAGGAAATTAGAAGTATATGAGCTATCCAAATTACAACCTACTTATTTCAACAATCTTTTTTAATAAAATCAAAAGCCCTATACTTGCAGACCGATATGGACAAAACTAATCAAACCCAAAAATCTAATATTGTCCCAATTAACGACGATAGGCCAACTGTGCCAATTAAACCTAAAAAGGAAGAAAAACATATTGTGATTAGCATTGGAACTTTTCTTGCAATTCTTGCAATTATAGGTTCGTCAATTGCGGGCGCCTATGCTTTCGGTAAAGAAATCGGCTATAATAAATTCGATTCAGAAAAGAACAGCATGCATGATTCACTAAATGTTCTCAATCAACAGTTGAAAAAAGCAAATACTCGGTTTGCTGATTATAAAGATTCGTTAGAAAATGACGAAGTAATAAAACAAATAGATGAAGCTGTTACTCATCAGGCGATACCTGCGTGGGAGAAATTAAAGAAAAATTTGCATAAAAAACATGAATATTAAATAGTAATATTTTTAATAGTTATTTTTTAAAATCAATCCTACTAAGAGCTGAAGAAATTATTTCGTTATAAAAGATCATAGTTGACTTTATAATTTTTTACCGCTTCTGGGTCTTTTTCTACTTGGATTAAACTAATATAGGCACAAAGAACCATGACAATTTTATTATCCTTGCATTGTTCTCTAACAAAAGCCAAAAGTTCTTTTAAAACTTCTTGCTCAAGCCGTAGTTTCCTAATGCAGATAGCATACAAAAATTCAAGCAAGGCTTCGCCATAATGATCCCTTGCGTGTAATACAATCGGCCTAAAAATGTTTAAAAATTTTTTACTTATCTCTTTATCGATTTCGTAAGCAAGTTCCGAAGGCCTCGCAGCACGAAGGATACAAGCTTGGATAATGCCGTCATTAAAGCGTGAAAAATTCTCAGGATCAATCAGATTTCGAACATATTCCGTTTGATGTAAGCGGTGGGAAGGATCTTTAGAGTGTCTTAGCTTATTAATTATAGTTGATATTGTAAAGTAGATATCCGCCTGGCTAACCTGTTGATCATAACCTGTAAACTTGTAGAACGCGAAATTTTTATTAATTCGCAAAGGATTTCCATGGTAAGCATTTGCGTAAAAAAGGCCATCAGGAAGCCCTCTTTTATCCAGCCTTTTAGACTCAGCAAGAATACTTAGCCTCTTCTTAAAATGATCAATAACATATGCTTTATCATCACCTCCATAAGTTTCACTAAAAAGTAAAAAACTTCTTATAAAATCCTCTTCAATTATCCAAGAAGTATTCCTGTAGTCATTGTTGCAATGAATAATTTCGACGCTGTAAAAGGAGTTTGTATCAGTTCCTCGTTCCCCCTGTGTCAAATTCTTTTTGATAAACGAAAAGTAGTCTTCACTTTCAGTACGGGAGAAACCGATAAGATAGATCAAAGATAATTTATCATACTTGCGCATTTCTTTGCTTACAAATATCAAATTACCGCCAGACACCATTGAAGAGCAAATAATTAATGCAGCACCTTCTTTATTCTCATCCATTTTACCAATTTCACTCATCGGCACCAGCTCAGGAATAAATTCATCTTTAACGACACTTCCTATTTTCTCTTTCAAGTAACGAGCGAATAGCTCTGACCCTGTATCATTTAGATGAATAAGATATCGCGTATTCGAGGGCACATATTGGTGTATATACCGATCCAACTTATCTTTAAATCCACTGTACATTTTCCCACCTTTAGCAAGATCCTCAAACACGGCCTGAATGTCAAAAAAAACTTCATACCCAAACTGCACAGATCCGCTGCTACTAACAGAACTCTCAAAGTAGTTGGCCTTAATAAAATGGACACCGAACGTATTCTTATGGTGGTAGGTCTCCATAAATTCTGATAAATTCCTTGGAGCATCATTAGTTCTAAAAATCACTTTATTTACTAAAGGTTTTTCTAACAGGAAAACATCTCCTTGAATGGCTACAGGCATTGACCCAGAATCACACAATTCACATTTCTCATTAAATCCATAAGATTTAAATGGTTCAATGCCTTGTTGATTAATTTGATCTTTTTGAAGATCACACATCACCAATTTTTCATACTTTTTAGGAGCAAGGCAAAACACCAAAACAATCCTATCCTCATCCACATATCTATCTTTCAACCTATCAATAATATTTGCAGATGTTGAAGAAGAAATTAAGAAAAGTGCTTTATGTCTATCGACAAACTCACTCTCCTCAAACCCTTTATAAGAACCATAACTTTCAATATGTGGGCATACAAAATTATTACTTAACCTCCGCTTAAGTTCAACAAGAGCAAATGCCAATGAATTAATGGATGAAGTATCACAATAAATGATACTGTATTCATTTTTATATTTATTCAATAGATTAAATGCGATAAAATAGATGTCTTGGCTTTTTATCAAAACATTACCGGTCCTTAAAAATTTGTCACAATGTTTACCAGAAGGAAATACAAAATGATGGGATTCCTGTGCGCTTATAAGTCCACCTTTATTGAATATCTGGGTTAACCCAATCCTAAATAAATTTGAAAAAAGCCTGCCATCCTTTACTTTATATCCATTAAATAATCTCAATTCGCCAAACTCGTTAAACAAATAAATGCCTACAAATTTTGTAAACATATTATCCTGGTGATAACGCGTAGGAATGATATCTTTTAACGCCTGTTCTTCTTTTATAAATTCAATAAATTGATCGCGGGTATTTTCCCCAGCAATAATTAAAACGTGATCCGGAATTATATGCTCTTGAAGATAAATTTTTAAGTCGTTCAAAACCTTATCAAAAGCAATCTTCTGATGTGGTATGAAGACTAAAGTGTAGTTTTTAATAGCTGATCCATTTGGCAAAGCGGCGCTGTACATTAAAAGCTCGGACATGAAGCAAGGGTTTATTTATTATAGCTTACAGCATCTAGGGGTAGGATTATCGTAATAACACTTCCCTTTGTATTATAATATGGGGTAAATTGATTATCAAGCAAGGTTTTCCAATCATAAAGCTTAATAGTCCCGGCATCAGAACTGGCCACATATTGGTCCTGTACCATATCTCTAAACACGTGTACTTTATTTGTCCTGATTCTTAAAAATCCACGCTCATTAATAGTTTGGAGTACCCTATCAAGGCCCATTCCTTTTATAATACCTTTTTTACCGTCTTCCTTGGTCTGATATTTGGTTAAACAGCGCTTAACAATATCAACCTCTTCATCAATTGATGTATTTTCTGTATAATTTTCACCAAGCCACCTCCCAATAAAACCATCACCACTATCAAATATTGAAATCTCAATAAAGGATATCTTATTTTCCTCATCGGCCTTATAAATAGGATGCATAAAATACCGGTTCAGGGAAGCATTTTTCTCTGAATACTCTTCTATTTTATCTATATAATTTTTATAGTAACGAAAATAAAGCCCTCGTACGCTTGGTTCAATTGGATTACCAAATCTGTCCTTTGTAGCCCAGTCATCCGTATTTTTGAATAATTCATAAATAATGGCATTTAGTGGTTTCAATAATGGATGTAGCTGCCCGATTACTTGTCGGTTAATTTTAGTAGCAAGATTGACAATGATCTGGTTTACATATTGCTCCACCATAACTTCGTCAACCATCATGAAACTTGATGGTTGATAGAACATTTTTACCAAGCCCACATTCCTGGGAAGATGGTCAAAACAAGTCAACATAAATGAATGGCCAATAGGTTTGTAGTTTCTCATTAACTCATTGACTTGCCTGTTTACATCCCGTACATCATCTTTTACTGATTCGCCATTAAGATATTCAAACCTATTCAGCCAGTGCAGGCAGGCACATACGTACCACAAGTATGATTTTGCCGCATCCATAAGTCCCTGCTTTTCCTCATCATTTTTAAATCGCGTCTTTAAGACTTCTAACTTATGATCTCGAATAACAGTTGCGATAAATTGAATTAATGAGGGTAAAACGCCAATGGTTTCTTCCTGGAAATCATTGGGTAATTGAATATCAACAAGGTTTTTAGCACTTTCGTTTCCATATTGCTCATACAACCCTTCGATATCTGCCAAATCCATTTTTTTTTGGATGACTATCATTCCCTGACTAGTGTTTAATTTCTGTAATTTAAAAAAGGTATATTAATAAAGGAATACAAAATGACGACTCCAACAACTAACTCTGGGTTGTTATGCACAAATTCACAATATAGCGTTTATATTCATTAAAGTCAATTCAAAATCAATATTATACCCATTATTCGCGCCGGTGATTCTCAGGCTTTCACTTATGAATCGATACATCGCATAAATTACGTAAATTTCAATGCAAGGGCTTTTTGGAGAAGATAAAAGTCGTCTAAACTTTTCTTCTCCAATAATTTTCCCCAGGCCGAGGGGAGAAAAAACTAATGTTAAATCTGCTGGAAAGACGAAACATGTTAATTTGAAATGTCACTCACCAATGCCCGAAGAACTACCAGTAACTGTACTTTAAACACATTAAATAAAATAAAATATTACTATATGAATGACCAAGAATTGAATACCATGCCACGATTAGAACTCTTTCCCTTTAAAAAATGTCTCCGAAAACCATGGAAATCTTTATTTTGCAAATAAAGATGCTTTTGCAAGATTTTTGAACTCCTTTATTAAATTTTAGCATGAATCAAGAATTATTAGTAAGACTTTTCCGATCCATTGAGGGAGAGCCAACAGAAGATATAGTTCTTGTTGCTGAAAAGATCATTGAAGATGAAACAAAAAAAGGGCATATCAAACTGGCCAATAAGCTAAGTGAAATACTAAAAAAGAATATCAAGAATTACACCTCTTTTAGGAGTGAATTGAAGACCTTGTTACCCCAAGGAATTTCTATTCCGAAGGACAAAAGGTATAATATACCGCTGGCTACCCATGTCGATAGAGATTCACTTAGGCACTATATGGTACTTCCCTTGGACGTAGAAGGAAAAATTCAAAGAATTGAGAAGGAGTTTGCAGCCAAAGATAGATTGGGGCACTATGGTTTATCACCTAAACAAAAAATATTATTATATGGCGCACCTGGCTGCGGTAAAAGCATGGCTGCCGAACGGATTGCATGGACTATAGGGCTTCCTTTTTTGAAGGTGAGATTTGAAGCAATTATATCATCATATCTTGGGGAATCAGCTTCAAACCTTAACCAACTGTTTGAATCAATAAAGTCATTTCCATGTGTGTTATTACTCGATGAATTTGATTTCATTGCTAAAGCAAGATCAACCACCGGGCAGGATGTCGGCGAAATGCACAGGCTTGTAAACCTACTTCTTAATTTATTGGAAGACTATAAGGCTCCTGGGATATTGGTGGCTACAACAAATTTTGAAGGAATAATAGACCATGCTTTATTCCGCCGGTTTGATGAAATAATAGAAATGCCAAAACCTAGCGAAGATCAGATATCAAAGATCCTAATTCAGACACTTTCAGCGGTCTCCCTCTCGAAACACATAAACTGGCATAACATCATAAATTCTTTAATTGGTGCATCAGCAGCCACAGTTGTCAAAATTGCAAACGATGCCGCAAAATTCGCAATAATAAAAGGCGAAAAAGTGGTGGAAGAAGAATATCTGATCACCGCTTTAAGGGAGAATGCTATTTTAATTAAGAAATAATATGCCTGAGTTTCAACACCTAAACCTGGTTCAGGTTGTAGAAAAAAAGCCTTTCATTGGATTTGGAGGGGGCCCCAAAAAGGCCCAGCAAACACAATATAATATTGAGCATCGACAGGAACATTTTGATAAACTGACTGCACAGTTACAATCTGTAAAAGAATCTTGGGAGCTAAATCTTCAAGAAAGAGAGGAAAGCGGCCTACCTGAGATTTCTGATAAAAAAACAATTCCGATTTTTCTTCATATAGATTTAGCAAAAGACGTAGAATCACTAAAAAGTTTTGGAATTGAAGTTATTTCAGAAGAAGAAGAAGGTTTTATACTTGGAGCGAATAGTGACGACCTCAAGACATTTTCTGATCGCCTAGAACAGTTTTTGAACCAAAGCAATAAAAAGTTTAAAGATTCCGCTGCAGGCATATTTGACTTGATAACCGAACCCACTGAAAGGTTAAAGAGAATATTGTCCGCTAATCTATTGGCCAAATGGGAGAGATTACAAGAGGAAAGGGAAATAGTAGTATACATCGCAATATCGAGTTACCTAAAAATTCCTGATTATCCAACACAGGGGGGTAACCAACCAGACGACTCATATAACTCGTCAGTGGCGCGTTGGAAAGACCGAAATCAAGAATGGCAGGTTGCAAAAGACGAATTGTGCATGGAAAGACAGACGGCCTTCGAAAATTTCATCAGGCCCCATAATGGAGTTTTTGTTAGCCTGGTAAGCCAGTATGCCGAATTTGACGATGGCTTTGGATGTAAAATACGTATAAGTGGTGTTGGCTTGAAAGACTTAGCCTTAAATTTTCCGTTCATATTTAACATATTGGAGCATGATCCCCTATTAAGTTTTCAAGGGACTACTGAGCTTGAAAGACTACTTGAAATAGAAGTAGCAGCCCCCGATGAGAATTTTCCGAAAGTTTGTGTTATTGATAGCGGTATTCAAGAAGGTCACCGATTACTAGCTCCCGCTATTGATGGAACTTTATCTATCTCATATGTACCCAATGATCTAGACACGTTTGATAAGGTTTCAAACGGTGGCCATGGAACAAGAGTTGCAGGAGCTGTGTTGTTTCCAATTGGATTACCGTCAAATGGTACCCATGTAAAAGCACCCTTCTGGATACAAAACGCGAGAATTTTAGATGATGAAAATCTGTTGAGCAGCAGCCTTAATGAATCGGATTTAATGAAAATGATTGTTGACCGATTCAAGCCTACAAGGATATTTAATCTTTCTGTTTCCAATGGCCGACCGGAAAACTACATTCATATGCCGCTGTGGTCTGCTACAATAGACAAGTTAATTTGGGAAAATGATATCCTTTTTTGCATAGCCGCGGGCAATATTTCTCAACACTCGAATAATCCTGAAATTCCCGGTGTATTAAATTATTTAACAGATGGTGTTGTATATCCTGCATTTTTGAAACATGGGAAGAGCAAGATAACAAATCCGGGATATAGTTGCTTTGCATTAACCGTAGGATCAATTTCTGATTCAGAGTTTGAAGATGAAGTTTTTAAATGCATTGGTTCTCGAGATTTACCTTCTGCTTTTTCTAGATCAGGACTTGGCTTATGGGGAATGATTAAACCCGACGTTGTTGAATATGGAGGCGATTTTGTAATAAACAAACCCACCGGGGACAACGTAATTGCCCATACCGAATCATCTCCGAATCTAATAAGGTCAACCCGGGATAACGGTCCAGCAGTTGGACGAGATGTCGTTGGGACATCATTTACAACTCCTAAGGTCACTCATATAGTAGCATCTTTACAAAACTTATATCCGCATGAGACAACTTTATTGTACCGGGCATTGGTTGTTCAATCAGCTCGAATACCTTCTGCAGCAGAAAAAATTGAGGAATTTATCAGCCACTACGGCTATGGCATACCAAACATTGAAAGAGCAATTTCCAATTCCACAAGGAGAGTTACTCTTTATGCATCCGGACTTGTAAATCCGAAAAATTCTGATTTATACCTTGTAAAACTTCCTAACGAAATTACCAGACCCGGCTATGATTATGATGTATTAATAGAAATAACACTTTCCTTTAAAGCAGAGCCCCGCATTACTAGACGTAAGACCAATTCTTATCTTTCCGCGTGGCTTGATTGGGAAACCTCGCGAAAAGGAGAAACACAAAAAACTTTTTCCGAAAGAATACTCGCAGCAAATAACGAGACTCAAGAAGACTTTGAAGAACCGAATCTTGATGAAGAAAATACAGATAATGTTGATGATCTCAAACCAGAATCATTTAAGTGGACTATTGGATCAAAAGGCAAAGACGGAGAGTTAAAAGGTGTCAAACGCCAAGATAGCACTGTTCAAAAAGACTGGTGCATTGAAAAATCCAATCAACTTCCAAAAGAATTTCTTATAGCTGTAAAAGGGCATAAAGGCTGGGAAAAAAATTTAGATAAAGAAATTCCCTATTCTATAGTTGTAAGTTTTGAAGTTCTTAATACAGAAATTGAAGTTGACATCTACAACCTTGTGAGAATTGAAAATCAGGTAGAAGTTGAATCGCAGCAAGAAATTCAAATAACCACATAAACGGAATTCCTAAGTTGAGTATATCTGCAGCCGCAATTGGCTACCATACATGAGTCATGAAATTTTCGCGTTTTTCCAATATCGCCCGGCATCTTTTTCAGCAACCCAATCTTTTCGCTTTTGGACTTTTACAATTAATGCCTCGTAAAACTTTTCATTTTTTCTAAAACTTCAACATATTTATCTATTAAATTGAAACATAACCTTAGTAATCGAAAGTTCTGTCGATTTTCATCATAATATCTCCACTGATTCATTTCAGCAGTTATCGCCAAGAATTTTGTTAACACATGCAATAATACTACCCCAAAATTTGTCTAATAAATAATAGCACTACGATTCAGAAACAGCAGTTACTCAAAAAAGGTGGCCACGTATTTAACAAAGTGCTGTTTTGATTAAAATGTCTTTCCTCACTATAAATCTGTATAATGACAAAAATTGCAGATTTATATATTAGAGTTAGCACCAAGGAACAAAAACTAACTGGTTTTTCTCAGGGTTATCAGGAGGATGTGTTAAAAACCTACTGTACTATCAACTCCTTAGAAATAGGCAAAATTGTCTTCGAGGATTATTCAGCAAAAACTTTTAATAGACCAGCCTGGAACAGACTATTTGCAGAATATAAAAGTAAAAAACTCACCACACCAAGGCTCTTATTGGTAACCAAATGGGATCGTTTCAGCAGAAACACAGGTGATGCCTATTATATGATCAGACAATTGGCCCTTCTTTGCATTGAGGTCCTGGCTATTGAACAGCCTTTGGATACAAGAATTCCGGAAAGCAAAATTATGATGGCTTTTTTCTTGGCATTGCCTCAGGTGGAAAACGAAAGAAGGGGATTAAATATCAAACAAGGACTTGAAAAAGGAATTAAGGAAGGCAGATGGATGGGACTTGCACCTGTAGGCTATATTAATAAAATAACTAAAGAGGGATCCAAATATATTGAACCTATTGAGCCCTATGCAACCTTAATGAAGATGGCGTTCAATGAAATTGCAAAGGGTATTCTCCCTGTTTCACAGATATATCAAACATTAACAAAGTCAGGTTTTACTAAGGGTTCTAATTGCTTCTGGCGTGCTATCCGAAACCCGGTATATTGTGGGAAGATTTTGTTAAAGCAGAAAGGTGCTGCAAAACCGGTTTATATATTGGGGCAACATCGCGCTATCATTTCGGAGTCGTTATTTTTAAGGGTGCAACAAGTTTTGGTATTAAGAAAAAAACACCAGAGAAATAGTAGCGGTAATGATCATTTTCCACTGCGTGGTTTCTTAGGATGCCCTATATGCAGTAAGTTCATGACAGGAAGTGGATCTACTGGTAAGAGAAAGATTGTATACTATTATTATCATTGCCAAACAAGCCGACATCCAAGAATTCGAATAGAGCAAGTGCATCAGCAATTCAAATCCTTTTTGGAACAGCTTATCCCTATAGATTATTTTGACAAGATTTACCAAAAAGTGCTTGCCGAAGTAGTTAGCAATATCCTTAAGGAAGCGTGGAATAAAAAAGTGAAATTGACCAGCAAGATTGAAATTCTATCTTATAAGATTGATAAAATCAAATCTCTTCTCTTATCAGATAGTATAGACGTTGCGGATTATAGGTCTATGAAAAATGAATGTGATGTGCAAAAGACAATATTAGAAGAGGCTCTTATAACTACAAATAATGCGATCAATAGAATTATGGATACGGTAAAGCATGGAATATTTAATATATCCAAAATAAGTGAATTATATGAGATGCTTTCCACTAACGAAAAAAAGGAGATAATAAATTACTTGTTTCCTCACGGTATCATATACGACGAATCGTGCTTCAGCCTTACAAATATTTCCTCAAGCCTTCAATTAATCTACACAGAGCCCGATCCGTTTGACCGCCAACTTCAGACGCTTGCTCCATCAAAAAAACAAATACCAGAATCAGCGCTTATAGATGAAGTACCCTTCTTCAAAGAACTAATAACCTTCATCATTAGCGATAATCTTTTTATCACATTCAAACAAGCCAAAGAAATTATAAACTTTTTCAACAGAATTGCAGAACTCTCTTTACGTGTCATTGACATCTATTAAACATTAGATCGGTGGATTATGCTTTTTAATGGGTTCGATGTACGTGATTTTGTGTTCGAATACTCCATAAAAGGGGTTCGATGTCTGTTCAGCTATAGCCAACTTTTTGTCACATGAATTTTAATTACAATGCATAACTATACTCAATGAGGACTGATGCTTTTATATACCCACGAAATAGCCATGTGCTATCTGCAATGATTATCAATATGATGGATAATATAACATAGATTGGAAGAAACAAAAAATGGATAACCTTTCGCAAAGTTATCCATTAATATAATTACACATTCGAAGTGGAGTCGAGGGGACTCGAACCCCTGTCCAAACATATCCTCCAAAAGCTTTCTACATGTTTATTCCGGCATTACTTGTCGGGAAACAACAGGAGACGGACGAACCAATTGCTTCCTTAGCTGGATAGTCTTTTGTAACCGGCACAGCCTACGGTCACAGCATTCTGTATTTGTTTTGAGTCGGCGGCGGGGATTGGTAACAGAACAACCTTCCCGGCGGCCCTAATGACTACTTAATCACTGATTAGGCAGCCATGGCAAATTGTGTATTGCCATTTGAGTTTTGAATATTCAGATTAACGTGCTAATTATCCAACGCACGACATGCTTACACCTTCAAAGATCTACGCTGTCAAAACCAAAGCGACCCCATGATTAAACAACGAACCACAAATTTATAATTTTTCCCCGTCATTACCAATCATTTACCACTATTGATCCAGCAATATGGTGCCGGAATGGAGGGTAATGGCGTGGGTATAGCCTGAGAATGGCCTAACCATTGCCTGGGCATTGCCTTACAGCTAAGGGGAGTTCCAGGGAGACCGCAGGCAGTCCCCAGGCAATATCCAGGCCATCTGACTACCATTCCAGTACCATTACGGTACCATTCGAATGCTTATTATATGGCTGGCGCCCGGGATACCCAAACCAAACAGCAACATTACCCGGACCTAATCCGGATAAACTCCCTTCCTGGTCCCTGTTTGGTCCCTGTCATGTCCTTGTGAGGTCCTTGTCAGGTGATTTTCAAACTGGAATATGGGCCATAAAAAAAGCCCCGACTGTACCGTCGGGGCTTTTTTATCAATATCTTATAAATGCTAGTGTTTGAACAAATAGCGCCAGAAGTCGAGGCCCAGCGCGTAGGCCATAACGCCCAGCAACAGGATCATACCCGCCATTTGCGCATATTCCATGAATTTATCGCTTGGCTTGCGGCCGGTGATCATTTCGTACAGGGTAAACAGTACGTGACCGCCATCCAGGGCCGGAATAGGTAGAATGTTCATGAACGCCAGCACAATGCTTAACAGGGCTGTCATCGTCCAGAAGCGTTCCCAATCCCATTGGGCCCCAAACATGTTACCGATGGTCAAAAAGCTACCCAGCGATTCGCTGGCTTTTACTTCCTTGCTGGTGAACAGCAGTTTGAAGTTCTGCACGTTCATCACCAGGGTATTCCAGCCTTTTTTCACCCCTGCCGGCAGGGAAGCCAGGAAGGAATATTTTTTTGTTTCAAATTTCAGGAACTTATCGGGCGGACGTGGATAAAAACCAATGCTGGCATCGGCTGCCAGTGTCACCTTTACGGCCACTGTATCGGCGCCACGCAGTACGGTCAATGCAATTTCTTTATCCTTATAGTTCTTTTTTATATCGCTCAGCTCATAAAACGAACCAATAGGCTGGTCGTTGAATGCGATGATCTGATCGTCTTTCTGTAAAGCTCCTGCCGTGAATTTAGCGCTGTTGTTAACGCTGTCTACCACTGCCGGGAACCGGGGATAGGCAAGCGGATCGCCTTTACGTTTGATCAGTGCACTGATGGTGCCCTCAGGTATGGATAAATCCATATTCTGTCCATCGCGTACGATCTGAATGGTTTTTGCTTCATTCAGGATGATATCGGTGCTCAAACGGCTGAAGTTCTCGATCTCCTTTCCGTTCACCGCCATGATCTTGTCGCCATCCTTCAAACCAATGCTTTTACCCAGGCTATCTACATATACACCATAAGTTACATTTTTAGCGGGCAGGTATTCTTCTCCATAATGCCAAAGGATCATGGCAAACAAAAAGAAACCGAGTATAAGGTTAACCGTAACACCACCGATCATGATTATCAAACGCTGCCAGGGTTTCTTACTGCGGAACTCATAAGGCTCTGGTGGCAGCTTCATCTGCTCTTTATCCATGCTTTCGTCGATCATCCCGGAGATCTTTACATAACCGCCGAGGGGCAACCAACCTATTCCATATACTGTTTCTCCTACCTGCTTTTTAAACAGGGAAAACCAGGGATCAAAGAACAGATAAAATTTTTCTACCCTGCATTTAAACCATTTGGCGGGCAAAAAGTGGCCCATCTCATGCAAGATGACCAGTATGGATAAGCATAATATTAATTGTCCGGCTTTAATACCTACTACAGCCCAGTCTATTGCTAACAATGTGATCATATGATTGCTAAAACGCGGTGTGTTTATTTTAAATTACGCTCAAAATATTGAATTATCCCGCAAATCCCTTAACCGCTTAAAAAAATTAACTGAAAAACAGCTATCAGCTTATGCTTTAAGCAGTAAGCGGCACTGTATGAACAACACGTAAAACGCCTTCCGGTTCAATATTTACAGCTTAATAAGAGAGGCGGCAAAATTACGGGCCTCCCCATCGCTTTCAAAATATTCTTCCAGTGTGGGTTTTTCTATAACCGGCACGTATTGCAGGGTTCGTTCTATGAGGTCGGTCATATCCAAAAAGCCGATACGATTGCGTAAGAATGCAAATACGGCAATTTCATTGGCGGCATTCAGCACACAGGGCTGGTTTCCACCCCTGAACAGGGCATCGGTGGCCAGTTGCAGGTTGCGGAATGTTTTGGTATCGGGTTCCTCAAATGTAAGCTGGGCGGGATTTCTGAAATTGTACCGCGGGAACTGGTTGGGTATACGGTGTGGGAAAGCCAGGGCATACTGAATAGGCAGCTTCATATCGGGTAAACCCATCTGAGCTTTAATGCTGCCGTCTTCAAATTGCACCAGGCTGTGTACAATACTTTGGGGGTGAACAAGTACCTGTACCTGATCGGGCTCCAGGTCAAACAGCCACTTGGCTTCAATCATTTCAAGCCCTTTGTTCATTAAAGTAGCGGAGTCGATGGTGATCTTGGCGCCCATTTGCCAGTTGGGATGCTGCAGCGCATGATCGCGCTTTACATTCACCAGGTAATTAGGTTTTTTGCCAAGAAATGGTCCGCCGCTCGCCGTTAAGATCACTTTTTCGATCTTGTTACGGGTTTCGCCTACCAGGCACTGAAATATAGCGGAGTGTTCTGAATCCACAGGGATCACAGGTACTCTTTTTTCGATGGCCTTCTGCATCACAATATCACCTGCCACTACCAGTGTTTCTTTATTGGCCAGAGCCACAGCCTTTCCTGCCTCCAGCGCGCATAGCGTAGGGCGTAAGCCGGCAAAGCCAACAATAGCTGCCAGCATCATATCGTAACAATCCATACCGGCTACATCTTCCAGTGCTTTTTCACCGGCAAATACTTTTATATCGGTATTGGAAAGGGCTTCTTTTACTATTTTATATTTGTGCTCGTCACCTATTACTACAATATTGGGATTGAAATGCAAGGCCTGTTTAATCAACAACTCTTCATTACTAAAAGCAGTCAATACTTCGGCGGTGAATTTGTCGGGATTGGAAGCGATCACTTCCAACGCCTGACTACCCACTGAGCCTGTTGAGCCGAATATTGCTATGCGTCTTTGTGGAAAACTGTTCGACATGTTCCGGTTTCAATAAGTTTTTTAGTAAGCTAAATCAGACAGCCTTAACGTTAAAACTACTCTACATATTTTTCAAGTGCCGTTGCAATATTGCGGTCATTGCTTAACCGGGGCACTTTATTCTGACCGCCTAATTTACCTATGGATTTCATGTAATCGATAAACCCATGCTTTTTAACCGGGCGAATTTGCAATGGTAACAATATATTGCCGGCGATAAGATCGTCGTAATAGATGTTCTTTTTGCGCAGGTTCTCATTTACTTTTTCAGCAAACCTGTCTAAATTGGAAGGCCTGTTCTCAAACTCAATGAACCACTCGTGGTATGATTTTCCTTTACCCTGCGCAATCATAGGCGCTACCGTAAATTCGGTAATGTGCACGCCTTCTTCCTCTGCGGCCTTGATCAGGCTGTGTTCCACTTCTTCCCCTATAACGTGTTCGCCAAATGCCGAAATAAAATGTTTAATGCGGCCTGTTACTACCAGTCTGTACGGATTGGTGGAAACAAATTTAACGGTATCTCCAATATTATACCCCCACAAACCTGCATTGTTGTTTATGATCAATGCATAGTTCTCCCCTACTTTCACATCTTTAAGTGTAAGGCGGGTTGGGTTGGCGTTGAATATTTCTCCGGCAGGAATAAACTCGAAGAATATTCCGCTGTTTGTATTTAATAATAAGCCTTCGGCATCCTGTGAATCCTGGAAAGCCATAAAGCCTTCCGATGCAGGAAATGTTTCAATAGTAGCTACTTTGCCACCGATGCTTTCCATCAGTTTGTTGCGATAGGGCTCAAAGTTTACGCCGCCATGTACCAGCACAGAGAAGTTGGGAAATATTTCCTTGATCTTCTTTCCGGTTTTTTCCTGCAGCCTGTCGAAATACATTTGCGCCCATGGTGGTATGCCACTGATCAGGGTCATATCCTGGTTAATGGTTTCGGCTACTATTTTATCGAGCTTGGTTTCCCAGTCCTCGATGCAATTGGTTTCGTACGAAGGCAGTTGGTTGGCGCGCAGATAGCTGGGCACATGGTGATTCACTATACCGCTTAACCGACCTGTAGGGATGCCGCCTATGCGTTCCAGTTCGGGCGAACCTGATAAAAAGATCATTTTACCCTCGGTAAAGTTGGTATTACCCGATTCGGCAATATAACACAACAGGGCATTGCGGGCCGTGTTGATGTGGTTGTCGATGCTTTCTTTACTTATGGGAATATACTTTACACCACTGGTGGTGCCGGAGGTTTTAGCCAGGTAAATAGGCAGTCCTTTCCAGAGAACGTTGTGTTTACCTTCCTTTATTTTTTCGATATAAGGCTTGAACTGTTCGTAGTCACGCACCGGCACGGCCTGAACGTATTCTTCATGCACATTTATATCCTGCAAATGGTGTTCTTTACCAAATTCAGTTGCCTTACCTATTTTAAGCAGCTCTTTCAGGATGGCTTCCTGATCAGCTACTGCGGTGGTCATGCCCTTTTTTACGCCTTTATATATGTAGTGGGCAAAAGGTTTTGCCAGAAATGATTTTATTTTCATTGAATCCCGTATTCCATCAGTTAGGAAAAACAAACCTACATCAATTAGTGAAATACGCAAAGACTGATTTGCAGTAATTCACGCAAAGCTATTATTAACTGGTTCAATGTCTGATTGTTCGGAATGGAACTGTTAAAAAACCATTAGACACCGTTGCCAGTTACGGGTTTCCGGTTTCCCGGTTACCGGTGTCTGGTAACCGGAAATCAGCTACATATATAATATATTATATCCTATTCAAGGTTGTTGGGGCATTCTTGTAAATGGCTAATAATCAGTATTTCTTCTTAATTTGCAGAAATAGCGGCCATTTTCGCCCTGAAAATCGTAAAAAAAATCGCTTTAAAGCCTTCGCAATCTGCTTCAAACCCTTACCTTTGCACTCCTAATTTTGGAAACCTATGTTTGCAATAGTTAAAATCGCGGGTCAGCAATTTAAGGTTCAAAAGGACCAAACTTTATATGTACCGCGTGTAGACGGTAAAGCCGGAGACAAAGTTGAATTTTCAGAGATCCTGTTGTTAGATGACGCAGGAAAACTGTCAGTAGGCAGTGCAGTAAAAGGTACTGTTAAAGCTGAAATCCTTGATCAGGTTCAGGGCGATAAAGTAATCGCTTTTAAAATGAAAAGAAGAAAGGGTTTCCGCAAGAAACACGGCCACCGCACGCACTACACAAAGATTCAGGTAACAGCAATCGCTTAATACATTCCAATAAACAAATCGCAAGCTCCAAATTTGTTGAGCAAGTGCATTTGAGTTATCCGGACATGAATTTGGTTTTTGTTATTTGAATGTTGGTTCTGTTGAATAAGACATTATTTTAAAAAATTTTCAAACAATCTACCATGGCACATAAAAAAGGGGAAGGTAGCGTAAAGAACGGTCGCGACTCACAAAGTAAGCGCTTAGGCGTTAAAATTTACGGTGGTCAATCAGCTATTGCTGGTAACATCATCGTTCGTCAACGCGGCACCGTTTACCATCCTGGTAAAAACGTTGGTCTTGGAAGAGACTACACCATTTTCGCATTGACTGATGGTGTTGTTGAATTCAGAAAGACAAAGAACGACAAGACTATCATCAGCGTAGTAACAGTAGCGTAATTCATTATTCGTAAAGTTGCCTGCATAGGGATTTTTTCACATTTAGTGAAAAAATTTTTGGCGGTTTGGAAATAGTTTATATTTTTACATCTGTTAAATTCTATTTACTAACCGTTAAATTCACGTAAACATGGCAACTAAAAAGAAAGCCGCTAAAAAAGCTGCAAAGAAAGCTGTAAAAAAAGCTGCTCCTAAAAAGAAAGCTGCTAAGAAGAAAGCTGCGAAAAAAGCTTCTAAGTAATTAGACCGCTTCTTTGAAAGCAAAAAATATCAAAGTCCTCCCGGTTCCGGGGGGACTTTTTTATTGTACTTGTTCTACTTCGCTCAATGCTTAGGTATATCTCCTGAAACCCGCTACCAGAGCGAGTTTCAGCGTTACAAGTTCAAAGTTTTAAGTTGAAAGTATTAAGTTTAAAGTTCAAGGAGGTACGGCGCGCAACGGTGTATTGCTTAAAGCTTATTGCTTACAGCTTGAAACTTAAAGCCTCTTCTCAATTAAATAACCTTTCCACTATCACCAATCATAACCTTTCCCTTCTTATTTTTACACCGGCTTTATCAGTAACCTCATTCCTGTTTATACAAGCCTATATAAAACCACTTATCTCCTTCTACCCTGGTATTGTTTTTTAAGTCTCCTATGAAATCATCAACATGGTTTCGTGTATCCGTCCCACAGTCCCAACCCAACCCTGTTGATGCATCGCCAAACAACATCGCTTTTCAGGATTCCTTTATCGATCAATAACAAAAACTACAACTGCCTGTCATGTTTAAAAAAATCCTTGTTGCCAACCGCGGCGAAATTGCCATTCGGGTATTGCGTGCTGCTACAGAGTTAAACATTAAGACCATTGCCGTTTACACGTTCGAAGACCGGTATTCCCTCCATCGTTACAAAGCCGATGAAGCCTATCAGATCGGGAAAAATGATGATCCGCTAAAACCTTACCTCGATATTGAAGCCATCATCAGCGTTGCCAAACACGAAAAAGCCGATGCCATCCATCCCGGTTATGGCTTCCTGTCAGAGAACGCCCGCTTTGCGCAAAGATGTGCCGAAGAAAACATTGTGTTTGTTGGCCCCACTGCGCATATCATGGACCAACTGGGCGATAAGATCGCTGCCAAAAAAGTAGCCAAACAGGCCGGCGTACCCATGATCGAAGACAGCCAGGCCGATATTCAATCAGCCGATATTGCTTTACAGGAAGCCCGCCGTATCGGTTACCCCATTATCATCAAAGCTGCTGCAGGTGGCGGTGGGCGCGGCATGCGGGTGGTTCGCCATGAAGAAGACCTGGAAAAAACCATGCTGGAAGCACGCAATGAAGCCAAAACTGCTTTTGGTAACGATACCGTGTTCTTTGAAAAGTTTATTGAATCACCCAAACATATAGAAGTACAGATCCTCGGCGATCAACATGGCAATATCATTCATTTGTTTGAAAGGGATTGCTCCGTGCAACGCCGCTTTCAAAAAGTAGTGGAAGTAGCACCTGCCATCTCACTGAAAACCGAAACGCGTCAAAAACTACACGACTATGCCATTCGTATTTGCAAACAGGTAGGGTATAACAATGCCGGCACTGTCGAGTTCCTGGTAGATAAAGCCGAGCACATCTATTTTATTGAAGTAAATCCCCGCATCCAGGTTGAACATACGGTTACCGAAGAAATAACCGGAATAGATATTGTTAAAAGCCAGATCCTGGTAGCACAGGGATATGCGCTTACCGATGCCCCCATCAACATTGCTTCGCAAGACCAATTACAGATCTCCGGCGTGGCCATTCAATGCCGCGTTACCACCGAAGACCCTTCCAATAACTTTAAACCCGACTTCGGTACGCTCATCGCCTATCGCAATGCGGGCGGTCCGGGTATCCGGTTAGATGAAGGCAGCTCCTACCCCGGCGTTAGTATCTCCCCTTTCTTCGATTCCTTACTGGTAAAGATCACCGCCAGTGGCCGCAACCTCGCAGAAACCTGTGACCGGTTGGTGCGTACGCTAAAAGAGTTTCGTATACGCGGTGTAAAGACCAACATTGCGTTCCTGGAGAACGTGCTACAAAATACTACCTTTCAAAATGGGCTCGCTACCGTTGATTTTATCGACAACCATCCGGAGTTGTTTCATTTTGAACCGCGCATGGACCGCGGCACCAAGGCCCTGCAATACCTGGCTGAAATTATTGTGAACGGTCATCCTGATGTGCCGGCTGTGAATCCAGCCATCACCTTTCGCACCCCGGTAGTACCCGATACCGTACAACCAGCCATCACCAAAGGTTCCAAAGACCGGCTTACCGAAATGGGCCGGGAGAAATTTCTGGACTGGTTAAAAAACAATCCCGCCATTCAGTATACCGATACCACTTTCCGCGATGCACACCAGTCGCTGCTGGCTACCCGGGTACGCACTACCGATATGCTGAAGGTGGCTGAAACCGTGGCTAAAAACCATCCGGAGATCTTTTCACTGGAAATGTGGGGCGGCGCCACCTTCGATGTAGCCCTTCGCTTTTTGCACGAATGCCCCTGGCAGCGCCTGCAACTGATGCGCGAACGCATTCCCAACATCCTGTTCCAGATGCTGATCCGCGGTTCTAACGCCGTAGGCTATACCGCCTACCCCGATAACCTGGTTGAAACCTTTATCGAGGAATCCTGGAAGAATGGCATCGACATCTTCCGCATTTTCGATTCACTGAACTGGCTCGAAGGCATGCAGGTAAGCATCAATGCCGTTCGCGAAAGAACCGGTGGACTGGCAGAAGCCTGTATTTGTTATACCGGCGATTTCCTGGACCCGAAACGCAATCAAAAATTCAACCTGCAATACTACATCGACCTGGCCAAACGCCTGGAAGATGCCGGCGCTCACATCCTGGGCATAAAAGATATGGCCGGTCTGCTAAAACCAATACAGGCAGGCATACTGGTGAGTGAGTTGAAAAAATCGATCAACATTCCCATTCACCTGCATACCCACGACACCTCCTCTATTCAGTCTGCCACTTATTTAAAAGCTATTGAAGCCGGCGTTGATGTGATCGATGTGGCGCTTGCCTCCATGTCGGGCTTGACCTCACAACCCAATTTCAATTCTATTGTGGCCATGATGCAGGGCCATCCCCGCGAACAATCCATGAACCTGCATAAACTGAATGAGCTTTCCAACTACTGGGAAGATGTGCGTGAATTTTATTATCCGTTCGAATCGCAATTAAAGGCCGGGACCGCCGAAGTATTCGATCATGAAATCCCCGGCGGACAATACTCCAATTTACGGCCGCAGGCGCGTTCATTGGGACTGGAAAACCAGTTTACCGAGATCAAGAAGAACTATGTAGTAGTGAATAAACTGTTTGGCGATATTGTAAAAGTAACGCCCTCCTCAAAAGTAGTCGGCGATATGGCCCTGTTCATGACAGCTAATGAATACACCGAGCAGGATATCTTCGATAAAGGCGAAACCCTTTCCTTCCCCGATTCAGTGATCGGTTTGTTCCGCGGTGACCTGGGACAAACACCGGGCGGTTTTCCGCAAACCCTGCAGAAGCTGATCCTCAAAAATGAGCAGCCCTTCACCGACCGGCCCAACGCCCATTTACAACCGCTGAACCTGGTAAAAGAAAAACAACAATTCGAAACCAAATATGGCAAACAGTATTCGAATCTCGATCTGCTAAGCGCCCTGTTCTATCCCAAAGTATTCGACGAATACCATCAGTTTAAATTGTCGTTCGGGGAAGTATACTATGTCCCCTCTCCCAATTTCTTTTATGGCCTCAAGCCCAATGAAGAAACGCTCATTGAACTGGCCCCGGGCAAAAGCATTCTCATAAAATTTTTACATATGAGCCAGGTAGATGAGAATGGGTATAAACAGGTGTTCTTCAAACTGAACGGACAAACCCGTTCTATATTCATAAAAGACAAAAGCTTTACTGCCGTAAAACCCACGCATAAAAAAGTGAGTGCACCCAATGAGATCGGTGCTCCCTTGCAAGGCAAGCTGTCGAAAATACTGGTTAAAACCGGCGATGCGGTGCAAAAGAATACGCCCCTGTTTGTTATCGAGGCTATGAAAATGGAAAGCACTATTGTGGCACCGAGTGCGTCGGTTGTTCAGCGGGTTGTGTTATCGGAAGGGGTGTTTGTGGAACAGGATGATGTGGTTATAGAACTGTAAGGTGAGTGGTGAGTTGTCAGTAGTGAGTGAGCTGCAAGTGAGTGGTCAGTGGTCAGTGGTGAGTGGGTTTCCGATTTTTCAGATCTCCGAAAATTTGCGAACTTCACTCACTACTCGTCATTCCATTAAACTTAAATCCGTTCTATGTTTTTACAGCTTGCTCATACCCAATTGGATGTCTTTCAATATTCACAGGATCTGGCCATGGAATGCTATAGGATAACAAGAACTTTTCCAGCCGATGAAAAGTTCGCCATGGTGCAGCAAATAAGAAGAGCCGCCTTGTCGGTACACTTGAATATAGCAGAGGGTTGTTCCCGGAAATCAAAAGCTGAAAGAAAACGATTTTTTGAAATTGCCAGAGGCTCCGTTATTGAAATTGACAGTGCAATTGGAATTGCTCATAAACTCGCCTATGCTTCTTTAGAACAATTACAACCCCTTGGTGACTCCATTTTAAATAATTTCAAAGCATTAAGCGGAATGATTACCCAATGTGGATAGTCAGTTGTCAATAATGGGTGAGGCGCCTGATTTTTCAGAAATCTTTAAAATTCGCGAGCCCACTCACTACTGACAACTCACCACTCACTACTGACAACTCACCACTCACTTGCATCTCTCACCATTCACTTGCATTTCCTCACCAATTAGCCTTAATTTAGCAGCAGTTCAACTTATCACCTTATGATCGACAACTACTTCATAGCCGACCAATTTTCCCTGCTGGCCAAATTAATGGATATGCATGGGGAGAATTCGTTCCGGTCGAAAACCTATTCCAGTGCCGCTTTTGCTATTGAAAAAGTAACAAACCCACTTGCAGAGATGCCTGAAGATAAACTGACCTCCATAAAAGGCATTGGTGAATCTGTAGCTAAAAAAGTAATTGAAATAGTACGCACCGGCAAACTGGGCGCCCTGGAAGATATTATCTCGAAAACCCCGCCCGGACTGCTCGAAATGATGAACATCAAAGGGCTGGGACCGAAAAAAATAGCTACCATCTGGAAAGAGATGGGAATTGAATCAGTAGGTGAATTGTTATATGCCTGCAATGAAAACCGGTTAACCCTCTTCAAAGGTTTTGGTGAGAAAACACAAAAGAATGTGCAGGATTCCATCGAGTTCTATATGAAGAACCAGGGCAGCCACCTGTATGCCGAAACGGAAGTGTATGCCATTGCCATTGACACCACCTTAAAGAAACAATTCCCCCAACAACAATTTGCCCTTACCGGACAATTCAGACGTCAGGTAGAGATCATTGACCGGCTGGAATGGGTAACCACCGCCACCAATGAGGAACTGTTGGCCTTCCTCGGCGACAATAATTACACTACCCAGGAAACACTGGAAGACATCTTTAGCGTACTTGGCCCCGAGAACGTATTGCTGAAGTTTTACCGGGCAACTCCCGAAACATTCAACAGCGTGCTGTTCCAAACCAGCGGCAGCGAAGATTTTATTGCTGCCTGTCAGGCCTTACCGGGCTGGAAACCTACTGCTTCCTATCAATCGGAAGAAGAAATATTTTCCGCCCTGCAATTACCGGTTATTGCACCCGCCTTACGGGAAAAAGCAACCGCGCTGACCTCAAAAAACAGTCAGGCTACCTTAATACAACCCGGCGATATCAGAGGCATTATTCACAGCCACAGCCAGTGGAGCGATGGTGTGCATACGGTGGAAGATATGGCCAAAGCCTGCATCGATCAGGGCTATGAATACCTGGTGATCAGCGATCACAGTAAAAGCGCCGCCTATGCCAATGGGTTAACGGAAGAACGTATTCGCGAACAACACCGCTACATCGATGAGCTGAATGAAAAATTCAAGCCATTCAAAATATTCAAAAGTATAGAGTGCGATATTTTAGGCGATGGCGCCCTGGATTATTCCAACAATGTGCTTGCTACTTTCGACCTGGTGATCGCCTCGGTGCATTCCAACTTAAAAATGACCGAAGACAAAGCCATGATGCGGTTACTGAACGCCATCCGTAACCCCTTCACGACCATCCTGGGTCACATGACGGGCCGTTTATTGCTCAGTCGCCCCGGCTACCCTGTTGATCATGTAACCATCATCGATGCCTGTTTGGAGAACCAGGTGGTGATTGAATTGAATGCACACCCCCGCCGGCTGGATATGGACTGGCGCTGGATTGATTATGCCATCGAAAAAGGCGTATTGATCTCCATCGATCCCGATGCACACTCTATTGACGGGTACGATTGCCGGTATGGCGTTTTGGCTGCGCAGAAAGGCGGCTTAACAAAACAACAGAATCTTAGTAGTTACTCGCTTCAACAATTTGAAGAATATTTAGCTAATAGGAAGAAGGCTAAAAATATATAGAATACAGTTCAAAGTTGAAAGTTTAAAGTTCAATACAAGGACCTTAAACTTTCAACTTCGAACTTTCAACTTTAAACTTAAAACTTTTTACTAGTTCGCTCTTAATAACGGGATCTTCACATAGAACGTAGTGCCTGCTCCTTCTTTGGTAACAAACCAGATCTCGCCTTTGGCCTGCTCCACAATCCCTTTACTCATGGCCAGGCCTAATCCCGTACCGGAAGTTTTGGTAGTGAAATTGGGTGTGAAGATGCGCGATTGCGTTTGTTCCGGAATGCCTTCGCCATTATCTGTTACGCTTACGGTAATGAATTCTCCGTTCAGGTGTTCATTCATTCTAATAACCCGGTGATCGCGGTTGGCGCACGCTTCCACTGCATTCTGCAGCAGGTTGGTGAACAGGCGATTCAACTGGGTGCGGTCGGCAAAGAGTAGCACCCGTTGTTCAACCGGTGACCATTTAAAATCGAGGTTACCACCGGTATTGTATAGAGAAGCCAATGACTGCAGCATTTCATGCAGGTCAAATACTTCATTCTTCGGGTTACCGATGTTCGCAAACTGCGAGAAGTCGGAAGCGATCTTCGACAGGTGATCGATTTGCTCCACCAGGGTTTTGGCTACGTTGGTAGTAAGCGCTTTTACATCTGTCTGATTATTGGCTATCGCTTTTTGTAAATATTGTATACTTAGCTTCATGGGCGTAAGCGGGTTCTTGATCTCATGCGCTACCTGCCGGGCCATTTGCCGCCAGGCGCCCTCGCGCTCACTTTTGGCTAATGCTTCGGCACTGTCTTCCAGTTTGGTCACCATCTTATTGTACTCCCGCACCAATACCCCTATTTCATCGTCGCGTTTCCATTCAATGGCTTCGTTCTCTTTACCCAGGTTCACTTCCCGCATCTTCTGACTGATGATGGTAAACGACTGGGTAATGCGGTTTGTGATCAACAGGGCAATACCACCCGCTATCAAAAAGATAAAAGCTATCAGGTTGATCACCGTTACCACGAAGTTGGAGATCTCCTGCTTCAACTCTGCCTGGCTACTGTATGATGGAATATTTAAAAAAGCTACTGCATGTCCCAACTCGTTTCGGATGGGTGAATAAATACTCAGGTAATCGAGCTTGCCCACCTGTTCGTTGGTTACGGTTTGGATCTGTTGCAAATGATACAAACGGTAATACGCCAGCGGGTTCATTTTGGTACTCAATACACCGCTGGAATAGATATTCATATCCTGGTTACTGGTAACCCGCAAACCACCAACGGTGTCGTACAGGTTCACATCCATGCCATGCACGTCTGAGATCTCCTGGATCAACCGCTCCATTCCTTCACTGAAAACCGGTTCATAAAAAATCGTGTCCCTGAGGTCCTGGGGGTGTTGTGAATTAATATGGGTTTGAACCTGGTTCACCATGATCTGCATGGCCCTGGTAAGGCGGTCCTGGTTATTTCGCTGGTACCGGTTTATAAAGAAAAGAATGGTAGCCACCCCAATTACACAAAACGACAGCAGACTCACCATCAGGATAGTACTGTGGATCTGCGACCGGATGCTCAACTGCAGGGTCTGGCGCAATGCCGACCAGTGGAACCGGCTTTTTATGATGAGTGAGCTGAACTGGTAAAAGGCCAGCAAAAACAAAAAGGTACTGAACAGATAAGCGAACAAGGTAATGGCCTCGATGAACGTATTGCTTTTACGGGCAATGATCACTACTTTATCTGACGAAGGCCGGTACCACAATTCTTCAAATGAATTATTGCGACGGCGTTCAAATTCACTCTGTGGTATAAGCGAGTTAGCCAAATGTGTAGGGAAGGCATAATCGTTGAAATTCAGGATCAGGTCACGATTGTTGTCGTAAATGGCGTAAGAATACACAGACGAATACTGCTCGGGCAGCAACGGGTTGTTTGACCGGAACAGCTCGGGTGTTAGCGCCTCATATTTATACCTGCGGGGATCGGCCAGCACAAACAGCGTTCCGAGCTTTGTAGTATCCCGGTAGGCATCACGCCGGTAGATATAACCAAATTTATCGAACGACTGTTCAAAATACCGCATGCCCGGGATAGCCGTTTTTTTACCCTGGATCTGAAAGATCGTATTCAGGGTATCGTACGAAGCCTGCTCATCGTTGAACAGCGGCGCATCGGTAGAGTCGAAAGTGAATAATCGCAGGTTATATTTGAAATTTACATCCCTGTTTTTATTGACGATGCTGTCTTTAAGAAATGCATTGGTTTGTGATTTTCGAAACCTGTCCATATTCTGCACCACGAAATTGCTATCGAGGTAAGTCAGCGAAAAGCTAAGGATGTGCTCACTCATGGGGTCTGATTGTAATGCCAGCTTTTCGGCAAAATGCCTGCGGTCTTCCAGTTCTATTTTTCCATTCTCAAAAATGATCACAGCCGACATGGAACCGGAGAATACAAACAACCAGAACAATACTTCCGACACATTCAGCCTGAAGTTCAACCCCGCAAAAATACGTTGCTGCATCAGCCACATAAACGCAAACAGCCAGGGCAACACATACAAACACAACTCTACAATGCTGTTGTTGCTGGTGAAGGTGAGGATCAGTAAGCCAATAGCACCCACAATGATGAACATAAAGTAATTGCGGTCGCCTACCATTTTCCCTGCCACCGTTAACAAGATCTGTGACATGAAAAAATAGCTGAGGGCCAGCGTTGCCAGTACTATAAAGCCAATAAAACTATAGGGCGTAGCTATTAAACTGAAGAAGTTGGTAACGTTAAAAGAGATCTTCGCATCCGACACCATGGTTTGCAAAATGGCGGCAAACATAAATGTCACAATTACCAGCGCACTTACCGAAGCTATTAATGCCGCCCAGTTTTTCCAGGGATCACGGTACGGGCGGATAGAGGAGATATTGATCCGCCGGTTTATAAAGGTGATCACCCAGCACAAGAGCAGGGCATTGATCAACAGATCGCCCAGTGAGCTTAGGATAAAGCTTGACCCATAAATAGCCGGATCGAATAACTCGAACTGTCGTAAAGCCAGAATATTGGGAAAGCCATACACGATCAACCGCATGGCCATTACCACGCCGGCGAGTAAGGAAATCCCATACCAGATGCCATAGGTACGGCTAACAATATCCGCCACCTGGTGCAGAAAGAGGAACAACAGGAAGAAGCCGAGTATGGTGGTTAAGATCACCCAGGTATTGTGCGGCTTACCAAACAGGGTATTCTGCTTCAGGTAGAACAGCACTTCTCCCGAAATGTTTTTTACCGGAAAATCGGTTACCGTATTGGAGATATCAACCTGCCGGGTAGCGCCCTTCAGGTCAACAAATTCTTTTTGCAGGTTCTCCGTTTCCACATTGTACTGCCATTTGCGCATTACTGGTATCAATGCTTCGGCAATAAGCCGGCGATCGTTTCGCAGATACAGAATGCGGGCAGTGTGTACATAGATCCCATTCGACAGCCGTTCTATCCGGCTGCTCATGCTGTCTTCCGATAAATGTTTTACCGGTTGTATCAGTTGTGTATTCCAGAAGAGCAATGCGGGCGGTACATCAAATTCGGTTTCATCATAAATGTATAAACCGTATCCCTTCTTGTTATCGAGCAGTTTTTGCAGCGTGGCTTCACTATACGTTTGATCTACCAGCGAGCCCATTAAAGCCGTGTCGGCTGCGAGCTTTTGAAAGTCCTGTTCCTTTTGCTGGATCCTGTTTTGAATTAACCGGGCAAAGTACCGGGGTGAAGTAACATCGGTCACATACCTGTTCAAAATATAGGCTAGTGTAAACAGGCCAATGGCAGCCAATAGTGTATAGGTATACCTGTTAAATAGTTTTTGCTGCAAATGATTCAAGTATCGGGGTTTTGTTTTTTGATCGTGTTCCAGATGGCATCCATTTCAGCCAGGGTCATATCAGCCAGGGGTTTGCCCTGTTGCAATGCCAGTTGTTCCATTTGGGTGAACCGCGAAATAAACTTTTTATTGGTTCTTTCCAATGCGTTCTCCGCATCTATCTGCAAAAATCGTGCATAATTGATGAGGGAAAAAAGCAGATCGCCAAACTCTTCTTCTATTTTATCGGGTTCATTGGCCGCGACTGCTTCGTGCAGTTCTTCGGTTTCTTCGGTTACTTTATCCCAAACCTGTTCCCGGTTATCCCATTCAAAACCTACCTGGCGGGCTTTTTCCTGCAAGCGGGTTGCCTTTACCACGGCAGGAAGCGAAACAGGCACACCGCTCAACACCGATTTCTTGCCTTCTTTTAATTTCAGCTTTTCCCAGTTCTGTTTTACTTCTTCCTCGTCTTTTACCTGTACATCGCCATAAATATGCGGATGGCGATGAATCAGTTTTTCGCAAACGCCATGGATGGCTTCTTCGAGGGTAAACTGTTGTTGCTCAGCACCAATCTTTGCATAGAAGATCAAATGCAGCATCAGGTCACCCATCTCTTCCTTAATACCTTTCCAGTCCTTATCGGTGATGGCATCGGCCAGTTCATACATTTCTTCAATAGTCAGGGGCCGCAGCGTTTGTATCGTTTGTTTTTTATCCCAGGGACATTTCTCCCGTAAATCGTCCATAATACCTACCAGGCGCATGAATGCATCCGCCACCGCTTGTTGTTGTTGTGCCATATATCACCAAATTGTTAAAATTTAAACACTGCAAATAAAAAGAAACCCGTGAACAGGATAATGATCGAACAGAAAGCTAAGGTATTCAGGATAAAAAACTTGAGCAGTGTTTTACCCGTGCCCTGCCCATAAAATTTTCGCATGGCTTTGTAGGCATACCATACTCCATATAATAATACAGCCGCCTCTATCCAGCCCATCCAACCCCAGTCCATTGATTCGTGTATCTGGTTCAATCCAAAGTACACCAACAGGTCAATGAAGGTAAAGATATACAGATATATCAAAAATATACCGTGTGTTACATACAGGAACTGTTTGCGGCGATAGTATAATAGTCTCAGGTAGAGGGCATACAACGGCAACGAAATGAACAACAGATAAGGAAAGGTATGAACGAATTTCTCCAGCAGATCGCGCCACATTGCTTTTTGATCGCCGTTGTACCGGGCGTTCAATTCAATTTCGCGGTGTTTGGCATGGCGTTCTATCCAATTATCCTTTTCGTTTTTCGGCAGCGCTTTCTGTATGGAATCATACTCCTTAATTGAAGCATATCGTTGATCGGGATTGGTCATGTTTACAATAAACCGCTCCTTCCTGAACTTTTTTGAATAGACGCGCGCAGTGTCTGATTTTTTTATTTCCGGTGTTCGCATATAGGGCCGGGCCAGATCAAGGGCCCGCTCCACCACGATAGAGTCTTCCCTGTCCTTTGCATTCACCAGGGCCCTGGCTTTAACAGAATCGGGTATCGATGCAATGATGTCGCTTTTTTTGTCCTTTTTCTCCCCTCCTTCTTCCCCATGAAAATGGAAAACTGAGTACAGACAGAGAAAGAATAATGCAGAAGAAAAAACATACATCCTGATGGGGTGCAGATATCGGGCCCGCCGGCCTTCAATATATTCCTTTGGTAAAAAGCCAGGGCGGGTGATCAGGTACCGGGTAGTACTAAAAAACTTACCGTCGAAATGGGTAATGTCGTAAAAAAAATGGCTTACAAGGCCCCAGACTGTCTCTTTTGGCTCAATATTTTCCTGTCCACACACATGACAAAATCTTCCATGCAGCGCAGCATTACAGTTTAGGCAAATTTTCTCGTGACGTTCTTTACTGTGTGACAAAGGTGGAAATTTTAACTAAAAATAAGGAAACAGGTTATTTTACAGAAAAATTCACTGTTCCGTTGTATTATTGGACGAAATTATTCGTTACTAAAGCGCAAAAAATTAAGCTGTTTATAATATGATCAGAATTTTGGGACTATCTCTTCTCATTAGTTTTATTGCTCATACCGCCTATAGTCAGCACTATTACAATGACCTGGTAATGACCAATGAAATTGTCAAAAAAAGAGCGGTATTCCAGGCCAATAAAGTAAAATCGGTAAAAATGACCAGTTTCGATGGCAATAATCAGCCCATTGAAGGTTTTGGCGGCACCCAGGCTATTTCAGCCAGCTCCATTACTACCGAAACTTCTACCAGCCTGAGTGGAAAAGACGAGATCACGCATTATTTTAATGAGAAAGGTCTGTTGACCCAAAGCATCGATACTACCGATGGCAATAAGGTGATCATTCAGTACGCTTACGATGCCAACAATCTTATTACAGGTATTACCAATATGTCGTTTTCCCCTGGCGGTTACTCCACCCGGGAACAACACCTGTATTTTTATAAAGATGGCAAACCCGAAAAGATGCTGAAAATAAAAAACAGCACAGATACTACGGTAGTTACCTTCAAACTCGATGAAAAAGACAATGTAGGGGAAGAAAGAAGCGTACACGGGGGCACTGAATTGCCTGTAGTGTATTACTACTACGACGATAAAAACCGGTTAACCGATGTAGTAAGATATAACAACCGCGCCAAAAGACTGATGCCTGATTACATTTTTGAATACAATGAAGCTGGCAACCTAAGCATGATGCTGGTAACTACTGCCGGCGGAGCCGATTATCAAAAATGGTATTACAGATACAATGATCAGGGGCTGAAACAAAGAGATGAGTGTTTTGCAAAGAACAAGATGATGATTGGGAAGATTGAGTACTCCTACCAATAGGCAAGAAAAAACATTTGAACGCAATAAAAATCCCCCGACGTACCGTCGGGGGATTTTTATTGCGTTACCTTCTGGCTGGCCCGCCGAAGCCTCCCATTGCCTATTGCCTATTGCCTATTGGTTTTCATGCTGGCAAGGTAGGCTACCAGCACACAGATCAGGACGGCGGCGGCGGGGTACAGGAAGAAGTTGATGATATTGGCTGCCTGAATAAAATATAAACAAACAGCGCTTACCACAAACCCAATAAAAATACCCTTGCTGGTAATGCGCGGGAAAAAGATCCCCGCTACAAACATCCCGGCCAGGCAACCACCAAACAGACCGATTATTTTAATGTACTGGTCCCAGATAGAAGCATTGCGCAGATACACCATATAAATAGCGATCAAACAACCCAGCGCTCCCAATAACACGGTTACCCAGCGGGCAAATACAAAACGTTGTTTGTCTGTACTGGCCGGTCTGGCACTTTGGTAAAAATCGGTGGTGATCACTGTAGCAATAGAGTTCATACTGCTGCTGATGGTTGACATGGTAGCGGCAAACAAACCGGCAATTACCAATCCCGCCAAACCCGATGGCAACTCGTTGCTTATATACCACGGAAACACATCATCGGTACGGCCATGCGGGTTCAATGCAGCAGGATGGTGCCGGTAATACACCCACAACGCCGTGCCCACGCTAAAGAAAATCAGCGAGGCCGGTATTACCAGTATTGCATTCGTATAAATAGATTTCTTAGCTTCTTTTTCGGTAGAAGTAGTAAGGTAACGCTGCACCACTACCTGGTCGCTCGAATAGGTAACCAATTGCGTTAGGAAACCGCCTACAAACACCACCCACAATACAGGTTCGGTGATCGTCCAGTCGGGAATGGCCAGCCGGAATTTATCGTGGCCCATGGCTTCGGTGAACAACTGGCCAAAACCACCATGTAACGAACCGGCAATAAAGAACAACGTAGCCAAAGCACCACCGAGCAACACCCCCACCTGCATCACTTCTGTCCAAACCACGGCTTCGATACCACCCGATACACTGTATGCTGTGGTTATTAAACTGGTGCCGACGATACAAATAAAGATATTGATGCCCGTAACAGCGCTTAACACCAATGCGGGCAAATAAATTACAATACCCAGCCGGCTTACCTGAAACAATACGAAGGTTAAACTGCCCAGCCATTTTACCTGCCGGTTGAACCGGATGTTCAGGTATTCGTATACACTGGTGAGTTTTAATTTGCGGAAGTATTGCAGATAGAAATATACTACTATGGGAGCCACTACCACAATCATTACATTGTTCAACAGGTACACCCAATCGGTGGCATAGGCTTTTGCCGGAATGGCAATAAAAGTAAGCGCACTCAGTTTGGAACCGAAGATGCTTAACCCTGCTGCCCACCAGGGAATTTTACCACCTCCCAAAAAGAAACCGCTGGTTGTACGTTGCATATTGCGCGATACAATAACACTGATACCGATCACCAGCAAAAAGTAAATGCCAACGATGGTCCAGTCGAGCAGGCGGAAACCACCGGGTGGCTGCACCGGGGTGGCCATTAATACCCGGTTGGTACGGGTGCCAGGCCGCACTTCACCACCTGGCAGCACCAGGTTACCATTCCAGACAACCGCTGTAGTGGTAACTGGCGCCCAGGTACTGTTAAGGGGATTCTGCTCAGCATCTGCTCTATGATCTGTAAAAACATTTCCTATGGTGCTCCAGGAGTCGGTTATAGAATTATACATCCACACTTCGTTTGAAAAGCCGGGATGTTTTTGTTGCAGTGTTGCGTTCCGATCAAAATATTGTCCGTTATCGCCACCAAACACCAGCAAATGGGTTTGCCCTGTAGTGAATGCCGGCGATGGCGCCGCGGCTACCGATTGCGGCAGATCGGTAATGCGACTCCAGCCCTTGCCGGGCATGTATTTGTAAGCATCTTTTAAAAAGGTACGATGCACCGTGCTATCACCTGGTTGTTTGTTAATGGCAGCACCGCTTAATATATAAAAAGCACCCTCTTGCGTAGCGGCTACGGCCAGCATTCTTCCCGGTCCGGGCCAGGGTGTTTCCACTTTCCAGGCGCGCCGGGCAGCAGGTTGCGCCAGGTCCAGCACCCAGAAATTTGTTGCGGCCTGGGCAGCATTGGGCCCTGAAGTTCCTCCCGCGATGTACAAGGTTGAACCTATTACAATTCCGCACGCATTGGCAATTGGTGCAGGCAGCGCAGGCAGATTCTCGGTTTCTATAACTCCATTTTTATAACGCAGCATAAACACTTCGTTATAATGCATGCTTGCATCGCTGCCACCGGCGACAATTACACCATCCTGCCAGGTTACCGAAACGCCATAAGCAAGCGGATGTGGTAACCTGCCTGCTTCTTTCCATTTACCATTAGGTTGTTCAAGTACAAAGACTTTATCGGACCAGGTTTTCGCAGCACCATTCCAGGGTGTGCCGCCAATGCCAAAATTAGATCCACCCGCTACCAGCAACGCCCCGTTCGATACACCGGCAAATGAACCGGCAAAACCTACCTGATCGGGAATTGCCGGTAGCTGTGTCCATTGGAGGTAGGGCTTGGGGATGTCATTCGCCTTGCTGTTGAGGGTAATGAAGAAGAGAAATATGTAGCAAAAATATTTTTTCATTTAGCATTCGTTATTGTGAGTTGTGAATAGTGAGTGGTGAGTAGGCTCGCTATTGTTCAGATGAATGATTAATCGCGAACTCACTCACCACTGACCACTCACAACTGACATATTCTACTTAAGAGGCAACAGCCTCCTTCGACTTGCTAACCCAGTTAAAAAAGCCAATAGCCTTTAAATCGGTTTCCAGTAATTTGTATTCATTTTCTTTAAATGGATTCAAGGGATAACGAACATTGCCACAATCCAGACCAATCAGTTTCATCATGGCTTTTTGTGCCCGCAGTCCGCCATGTTTTACGATCACACGTACCATTTCCACTGAAATATATTGCAATCGCTGGGCTTCTGACAAATTACCTTTTTTAAATTCTTCTATCAGGGCATTGTACAGGGGCGCTACAAAATTATACGTGCTGCCAATAAAACCTTTGGCGCCGGTTGCCAGGGCACCCAGCAACATTTCATCGGTGCCATATAAAATATCGTATTTGTTCTTGTCGAAGTTAACACAGGCCTGGTAGTCGTGGATCAGAGGCGCTGTATATTTAATACCAGCGAATGTAGGGATGGACTGTCCTGCTTTTTCGAGCAGCTTCACCATATCGAGACTGATCCCTGTTAATGCCGGAATATTGTAATAATATAGGGGTAAGGAGGGCGCCCCTTTTGCAATTTCCTGCAGGCACTGTACCAGCAGGTCAATGGAATCTACTTTGAAATAGGTAGAAGGCGTAGCGGAAATATAATCGGCGCCAATTTGCTGCGCATGAGCCGCCAGTTGCCGGGCTTCTGTGATACTGTTATGCCCCACATGCACAAAAACCAGTAATCTTTTATTTGCCGCTTTTACAAATGCGGCTGCCAGTTCTTTTCTTTCCTCTGTAGTCAGGGACGGGCCTTCACCAGTGCTGCCACAAACAAACATGCCCTTTACCTTATTTTCGATCAACAGGTTCACTACATCGGGCACTTTACTAAAATTGATGGTTCCATCTGGGTTCATTGGTGTAAAGGGTGCAGATATCAGTCCGCTAAGATGACTCATGTGTGTGCTCATTAGTTTTTATTTTACTTATTCAACAGTTCTTTGGCGATCAGTTTTTGAAAAATGATTGTTTCATAGGGATTCTTATTCCCCGCTTCGTATAAACAGTTTATTGTTCCATTGGGTAACAGGGTCATACAGGAGTAAGCCGAGGGACCTGTATATAGGGTACGGATAACCGGCCAGGTTTGTCCTTCATCATAACTTGCCCTGACGGTCATGTTCATTCGTTTGGCAGATGCCGGGTTCAGGAACAGCATGATACTTTTTGTTTTTTTATTAGGCCATGCATACCGGAATATACTTGCCTGGCAAACCGGTTCCACCAGTGCAGGCACATCAACCGGGGCCGTCCAGGTAATGCCGCCATCATAACTGAGGGCCTGTGCGCGGCAGTTGCGCTGGAAGTACGAGCGCATGTTCATCAGTAAAGTACCATTGCCATCTGCCACTTCTATTACCTGGCATTCATTCATCTTAGGAGTTATACTGCCGCCCAGCTTCCAGGTAGTACCATGGTCGTCACTATAAATACTATGTGAACCCATGGACGCATGGCCTGCTGCAGGAATGGTGGTTGAATCGTCGTAACTGAAATCACACGGTATTACCAGCCGGCCTTTGTGCGGGCCCTGTTTTATTTGTATGCCTATACCCGGACCAGTAGCATACCACCCCCACTCTTTCTTTTTGGTGGTAGCGGTAATATCTTCGGGTTCAGACCAGGTCAATCCATCGTCGTTGCTTCTGGTGATCCATACCGTGCGGGTACTGCGACTTAATTTCTTTATTATATCGCCTTCTTTATCATCGCCCAGGTTATGTGTGCTCAATAAACAAATGGTACCGGTTGTTTCATCTACTACCGGACAGGGATTGCCACATGTATTGGTGCTATCGTTCCAGATAACCTGTTGTTGGCTCCAGGTACGACCGCCATCGGTAGAGCGCTTTAATAACAGATCGATGTCACCGGCATCGGCCGCATTGTTCTTCCGGCCTTCGCAAAAAGCCAACAGCGTGCCTTTGGTAGTAGTGACTATAGCTGGGATGCGATAACTTTTATATCCATTTGTGCCAGACACAAACAGCGACAGGGTATCGGGTTTTGTTTCCGTCTGGCCACAAACGGAATTGGGTAACCATATAAGCGTAACCAAAACAAGGAGGCAGCAATAATTTATTATTTGTTGCATAGTGTGTTTTCATTATTCAAAGCAAAGAACTCCGACATCATCTCGTAAGCGATGGGGCGTAGTTTATTAACCTCGCCTTCATCGATGCCATTGTAGGGCCAGCGTAAACGCGTGCCCACATTTGCCCAGCCGCCAATGGCGGCCAGCAGTTTATCTGCAGCCTGATTGCTGTAACCACGGGTACTGATCAATGGCTGAATATACTGGCTCATAAAAAGCTGAATGCCTTTTTCTATCTGCAATGCCTGCGGCAGATCGGTTAACATCAGGTTGTACCATTGTTGTGCAGCTGCCGGGTGTATGCAGGCCACATTTGAATATGCACCATGTGCGCCTAAACTTACTCCGGTGGCCAGATGATGTCCGGGAACAAACAAGGATAGTTCCGGTGCCCATTTTTTCATGGCGGCATACCATTGTGCATCGCCCCCTACTGTTTTACAACCAGCCAGGTTAATACCGGCTTCTTTCAACTGAAAGAATTCCTCCGGGCTCAACCGCTTTTTTGCATGGGGCGGATTGTACAGTACCAATGGCACCGGCGCTGCTGCTTCGGTTAGTACCCGCAGGTAGTTGATCACTTCCGGCATGGAAGGGGCCGACCAATCGGGCAGTATAACCTGAATAGCGCCTGGCTGCAAGGCCGCGGCCCGTTTCACCCGCTCACGCGCCATTACCGGACTGGTGTGGCAGGCACCAATTTGAAACGGCATACCGGCTGCATTGCATTTGTGGGCCAGTAACCGGCTGATGGTATCGAACTCTTCTTCCGTCTGGTTATAAAACTCACCGGCTGTTCCGTTTGAATAAATCCCATTCACCTGCATGGTGATCAATGTATCGATCTCTGCTGACAGGTGCTGGTAATTGATGCTGTCATCGTTATTAATGGGTATTAATAAGGTGGCCCAATTGCCCCTGATGACTGCTGCGTTTAATGGTTCCATTTCTTTTAATTAATATCCATCTGTTTGTCTTAACTGACCATTATTAGCCAGTACATTGGCGGCCAGTGGCCAGAACAAAGGCGTTGTTTTTCCAACCAGGTTGGGTACATAGGTATATACATCGATGGTACCACCTTTGTGAAAACGAACCAGGTCGAACCAGCGCTTGTTCTCGAAGAAAAACTCACGGCCACGCTCATTCAGGATCTCTTTTTCCACGCTTAATTTATCGGTACCACCGGTATAGTCACCAATGCCGGCGCGGTTACGGGTCTTATTCAGGTACTCGATCGCTTTTGTGGTATTGCTGATACCGGCATAGGCTTCGGCTTCCATCAAATAGATCTCAGCCAGGCGGTAAACGATCACATCATTATCAGATACGCGGTCATCGAAATATTTGTTACCGGGCAGTTTGGTGATCCAGGAGATCTTTAAGGTAGTTCCCTGGCGCTCGGTGATCCAGGTGTATGGAATGCGTTTGTCACCACTGGCAAACAGCGCTTTTGATTTAGGGCTGATCTGGTAAGCACCCTGCCCGTTGGTAGTAGTGACGCAAAACGGAATGCTGTCGATATTGGAAGCGCCTGTAATACCGGTTTGATAAGGCAGGGCATTGAGGCCATAGTTAGCGAAACTTTCATCGCGGTTGAAATAAGCAGACAGCAGCACTTCTGAATTGGCGCGTGTGGTTGTTATCTGGCCAAAATCATTACGCAGGGTAAGACCTGCTTTCTCCACTTCTGCCAATGCAGTGATGGCGTCATTGAAATCGGCCGATCCGCCTTCCAGTACTTTGGCACTCCATAATTTGGCATCGGCTTTTAATGCCTGCGCGGCCGGATAAGAGAACCGGTATTTACTGGTAATCGTTTTGTCGGGGAATTGCGAAATAGCCTGGTCCAGATCGGCAATGATCTGTGTCATTACTTCTTTTGCCGGTGAACGGGGTAACTGGGGCACATTTTCACTGCTGATACTTTCCAGCATCAACGGGGCATCGCCAATGATGCGGATGAGGCTGAAATAAAAATAAGCGCGCAAACAACAGGCTTCTGCTACCACTCGTTTTTTGGTAGCCTCATTGGTAAACTTGAAATTTTCGATCTTTGACAACAGTAAATTACAGTTGCCAATGGCTTTGTACCAGGTAGCGTAATCGAATGCACCTGTTGTTGGCGTGATGTTCTGCGTCCATGCCTGTGAAAACCGGGCGTTTAGCGCAGATACCAGCTCTTCACTGCGTTCGGTACCGTAGGTAATGTTATTGGCTATACCAGTGATGTTTTGAGGGCCGGTTCTGGCCGATCCCCGAATAAACATATAGATCCCCGTAACATACGGTTCAAAATCATTTTCACTTTGAAAGTAGTCCGCTTCAGTAATAACTGATTCTGATTTAGATTCGAGCAATTTATCACAGCTGGTTGTCAACAACAACAGGGAGCAGCCTATAATGGTCAGCAATAATTTGTTCATATTTTGTAATTACAATCGTTATCAATAGGTTGTACTAAAACCGTGCAGTGGCGCCGAGTGAAAACTGACGTGGACGCGGGTAACCGATCGCATCGAACCCACTGTATGTTTCCGGATTTACCCCTTTGTATTTGGTGAGATAACCTATATTATAAATGCTGCCGAAAACATTTATCCCACTGAGGCGCGTTTTCTTCACCAGCTCTTTTGGAAATTCGTAACCCAGGTATATTTCACGGAAGGCCAGGAAGTCGCCTTTTTCGAACATGGTGCTTACATCAACGCCGTAGGAGTTATTGGTACCCACCGAGGTAACCTGACGGATGTAATTGCGTTGTCCAAAATCGTAATCAGCAAAAGAAAAGCGGGCGTATTTCTTGCCTACATCACCTGATTGTTTCCAGATGTCATTGCCCAGCGCCTCAGCGGGAGCACCTTCATTGTATGCCCGGCCCTGACCTAACGAACGGGCCAAAGCGCCATTGCTTATCACATGCCCCAGTGCATAATCCATGGCAAAACGTAAAGTGAGGCTTTTGTAAGTGAAGGTATTTTGCATACCGCCAATCTTGTCGGGTGCCCGGTAGCCCATGAATACCATGTCGCGGGTGTCGATGACGTTATCACCATTGAGATCAGCCCAAATGTAATCACCGGCATGTTTGCCAGTTTTTTGGCCATCAGGAGAAGCCATCATATCTTTTTTACCCCAGGCAGCTGCTTCTGCGTCCGTTGAAAAAACGCCATCTACCTTGAATGCATACAGGCTGTACGGCCGCTCCCCTTCGGCAATACCGCCTACTTCAATTTCACCTTTTGATGCAGGATCATAAATGGTACCACCATTCTGGCGGTTTTTAGCCCGTCCATTGTTTGGCAGATCAACTACTATTGTTCTATTAAATGCAAAGGAGAAATTGGTTTTCCAGGTGAATGCCTGATATTTTAAAACAGTGGCTGATAACTCTACTTCTACCCCCCTGTTTCGCAATGTTCCGTTGTTGTATTTTATAGCAGTAAAGGGCCCTTCATAAGGCAGCGGTTTTGAGGCAAGCCTGTTTTTGGTCAACTTGTTATAATAATCTACCGTCAGCATGATCCTGTTTTGCAGGAAACCGGCATCAATAGCCAGGTCAGTGGTTTGGGTTGTTTCCCACACCAGCATGGGGTTGGCGAGGTTATCGCGTACTATACCGGAACTTTGGCCATAAGTAGTGCCTAAATAGCTGCCATAGGTGTCCGTTACATCGAGGTCGTTTAAACCGGCGCCGCCCCAACTCGCCCTCAGCTTTAATGCGCTTACATATTTACTGTTCCAGAAGGATTCATTATGCACGTTCCAGCCTGCTGATAAAGAAGGAAACATTGCATATTTTTTGCCGGGGGCAAAATAGGAGAAGCCATCGTAACGAAGTGAGCCGCCTAAAAGATACCTGTTATCATAGTCATAACTGAACTGACCAAAGTAACTGGCCGAACGTTGATCCAGTATACTGGTTCTCAGATCAGTTACGTTTGTTACGGTTTGCCCGTTTATGCTGGTAGTGGTCGGTTCTTCTATGGTATATACATAATCGTTGGTGGCCCGTTGCGACCCTATCCTTACCGTATCGCGTCGTACACGGGTATAGTTGAATCCCGCCAGTACACTCAGGTTATGATTGCCGAAGGAATGATCGTATTGTAAGATCTGGTCAACCATCAGCTGACGCATATTAGCAGTGTTCTCATATTTCTGCCGGGTGGTTGACAGCTGCACCGAACCGGGATATGCTTTTCTGAATAAACTATACCGGTAGTCTTCCAATACATAAGAGACAGCCGGTCTGTAGTGCAAACCTTTTGCAATGGTAATATCACTGGCCAACCGGGAGATGATGCGTTCTGTATTTACCCGGGTATCGTCGTATTTGAGGGTGTGAAAACGGTTGCGGGTAGTGGTTACTTCACCAAACGTGGGCGTACCATCATCCCGGAAGGTGCGGATCAGGGGGGTGATACGCGTAGCCCGCACCAGGTCGTTGGTATAAGACTCTACATAATTGGGAACCACGTTCTGGTAATTCATGGAAGCCTCCAGTTTAAAATTTTTGGAGACTTTGAAACCAAAATTTCCCAGGACATTGTACCGTTTGTAATTGGTACCCACAAAAATACCACCCTGGTTTATATAGCCCAGTGATACGTTATAATTGGCACTCTCAGTGCCACCATTCACACTGGCATTATAGTTATCGGTCTGGCCGGTATTCCACAGCATATCCTGATAATTATTGTCGGCATACAATAACCGGGTACCAGGGTTAATAGGATCATCCATTACCTGCCAGCCCTTGCTCAACAGATTGTCTACATAATCCTGTCCTTCCACAGCAACAATATTATCGTATAAAGCGGTTAAGTTGATGGAATTACTATATTCCCCTTTTGCAGTAAAAACCTTTGTACCGGCCGAGAAATTACCATTGTTCAGCAGGGCGTCTTTTGGCAACGCATCGAATGTGTTTTTAACGGTGGTACGGGCCAGGGTGAGGTAATCTTTGGCGCTTAAATAGTCATAATCGCGCATCATGGTTTCCCAGTTGTGGCGATAGTTAAAGGTGACAACCGGCTTTGAGCCAAACTTGCCCGATCTTGTTTTTATGACAATTACGCCATTTGCGCCACGGGCGCCATAGGCGGCAGTGGAAGCGGCATCTTTCATTACCTGGAAAGTTTCAATATCATCGGGATTGATATCGCTCATTGAGCGGAACACGCCGTCGATCACTACCAATGGATCTGATACATCGACATTGCTGTTGGCACTACCACCACTGGATCCCACGCCCGTGCCATAGGAATTTAGTTTGGTACCACCACGGATGAGGATGTTATTGGCGCCTGAACCGGGTTGCCCGTTCACAATAGGCACAGACACCCCGGCCAGTTTTCCCTGAAGGGCCTGTACGGGGTTTGGATTAGGGGTATTGACCATTTCTTCAGCCGCCAGTTTAGATACCGCAGCGGCTGTTTTGTTCCTTGTTTGCGTCATGTAACCAACCACCACTACATCACTGAGGGAGGTAGCCCCGGCATCCAGGGAAGTATTCACAACCGTTTGGCCGTTTATGGCCACTTCTTTCGGCTGCGTACCTATATAGGAGAATACCAGGGTGTCCTTCAATGAATTTACCCTGATCTCGAAATGACCATTGTTATCGGTAACAACAGCCCGGTTAGATCCTTTTACAGTAACAGTAACGTTTGATAATTTTTCGGCGGAGACAGTTTTGACAGTTCCCGACACCAGGGGATTCGACTGCCCAAATACAGTGGCACTAATCATTAACCAGCAACCAATAAGTAACCAGGTAATCTTTTTCATAAATGGCTTGACGTTAGTTTTGCAATTCAATACGTAGATATGTTCTACATATAACAAATATAGAACTATTACTATTTAAACCAAATAAATTTGGGCTACAAATTGGCCACGATAACTTTGTGGCCTGTTTTCTGCATATAGCAGGGGCCTGGAACAGGGAGATTCCTTCCCATGCGATTAAGGTTTAACGTGCATCATTTCAATATCTTATACAACCAACATCACTTCGAACCACTTAAGGATATTTAACCCGTCAGGCAGCTTAACAGGCTGTATGGCCATCCCTATACGCAATCGATTGTGTAAATGGGGGTAACCGGTTTTAATATTAAATAACCAATCCACCATTAAGTATTACATATTCCGCTAATTTTTTATTATTTTTGAACATATGAGCATTGAAAAAGACCTGTTTAAACTCAAACCTATCGCTTATACCACGATGGCCGACCAGGTGGAGAACCACCTCCGCGAGTACATCATTAAACGCTCCATTAAACCGGGCGACCCCATTCCGAAAGAAACGGAAATAGCCCAGGCACTGGGTGTAAGCAGAAACGTTGTGCGGGAAGCGCTTAGCCGTCTGCGCATGCTTGGCATGATTGAATCTCGTAAGAAAAGAGGTATGATACTTACCCAGCCCGATGTAATGAAAGGGTTGGAACTGATCATACACCCCACTATATTGGATGAACATGTGCGCAAACAGTTATTCGAACTGCGGTTAGTGCTGGAAGTTGGGTTGGGTGATCTGTTGTTTCGCCGCAAAACGGAGGAGCAACTGAAAAGACTGGACGTCATTGTTGAACGCGAACAAAAAGCCACTACCCAAATTGAACGCATTCGTTGCGAAGTTGATTTTCATTCCACACTGTATGATATGGCCGGTAATGAAACATTGAAACGTTTTCAGGACATCCTGATGCCGGTATTTGAATACGTAGTGGAATATGAATCAAAGCTCGATCATACTTCCGTTGGTTCGGTAACCCATGGCGACCTGGTTAAAATATTATATGATAACAATGCAGAAGCATATCCCAATGCTATGCGGAAACACCTGATGCCGCACTTATCGCATCTGTAAGAATTTTAAAATTTGAATACAACGCGTAACATATATGGTGTTACGCGTTTTTTTTGTGCCTTTCATTAACATCAGTTATTGCCCCGTTAATCGCACCTTTCTACAGCAAACCTCTCCCATTACTGCCGTCTTATATTCGCTAAATAACAACATTGACGCTAAAAAATTTTGTATGAAAAACGTAATTATTGTCGGCAGCCTGCTGGTATTTACCGCTACAGGCGCATTTGCACAGGATGAATATGTATATAATCAACCTGCCGGGTTTATTCTACATAAAACAAGCAAAGCGCAACGTGAAGAAAACAGGTTGATCAAAAGAGAGAAAATGCTCACTACGCCCAACTATATGACTGTACAGCAGTTTATGGTCGATTTTCCCAAAGCTGAAAATATAAGCTGGAAGCGCGGCACCTTTGAAGAGGCTTCCTTTACATTGAATGGAAAAGAGATGAATGCCTTTTATGATGAAAAGAATGCCCTCATTGGCACTACTTCGGCCGCCAGCTACAATGATCTTCCTGTAGGTGTCCAAAAAGACATTGAAAAACATTTCAAAGGGTATACACCCCAACAAGTGATCCTGTTCGACGATAATGAATTCAATGATACCGATATGGAATTATATGGCAATGCATTTGAAGATGAAGACAATTACTTTGTAGAAATGACCAACAATAATAAAACTATTGTATTGCAGGTTAACATGGAAGGATTAGTTACCTTTTTTCAGGACATCTCTTATAGTAATGTTAAATAACCCCTATTACTACAGGTTTCCGGCATGGCCGTGAAACCTGTTTTTAAAAAATTTGTTAGTAAACACAATTAATGTTCGAAAAAGTCATTAATACTCTTTATGAAACCTGTTACTATATTACTGGCAGAGGATGACCTGGTGTTGGGCCTTTTTGTAAAACGGGTGTTACAGACGGCTGGTTACCGCGTGTGGTATTGTATGAATACGTCGGAAGCATGGCAATATTACGCTGATAAAAACCCCGACCTGGTATTACTTGATAATAACAGATCAGCCGATTCGAATCTTTTACTGGCGGGCAAAATACGGGAGGTGAATAAACTGATCCCTATTCTGTTCTTATCTGGTAAAACATATGAGGAAGAAGTATATGAGAACATCTGGCCGCAACAGGAACAGTCAACGGCTACCGGGGCACTGAGTGAAAAGAAGCTGTTGGAAAACCTGCACAACATGCTGCCGGTTGCAGCACCACCTGAAGTAATTGCACCGGTATTTGATGTGAATGAGATGACCTTATGTGGTCCTGAAGATATATTGGTACTTACGTCCTTTTTTGAAGATTCGGTACATCTTAAACAATACGTACCTAATTAAGGGGAAAATGTGAAAATAGAACAGCCGTTCCATTTTCACATTTTAATTTCGTTTATCGGGGGATCAGAATCGTTTCGTGGGTTTCTACAAAGTCCTTGAACCCTTTTATTTCTTCTTCTATCAGTCGTTTGGTTACCGGGGTAAATAACCGGGCTATCTGTTCGCCTGCTCTTCCTAACGGCGCATGATACGTGAAAACTACATCGACAGTAGTACCTCGTCCACCCAGCGAGTCACGAAAACCTATTTTACCTGCATTATCTATTGATGAACCGGGGAGGCTTTGCCAGGCGATCATTTCACCATAGCGTTCTTTCACGATCTCTGCATGCCATTGCATGGTCCCTATTTTACCCGGAAGCACCATCGTCCAGTTCGAATACAATTCATCCTGCTCATCTACCTGTTGCAGGTGTTTCATGAACAAAGGCAGGTTGCTCAGGTTTCTCCACATGGCAAATACTTCCTCCCGGGGTTTATTAATGACCATCGACACCCTGATATTGAGTGTACGGCCAGCGGCCACTTTTTCAAAAGAACGGTACATTTCACCCATGGTACGCCTTCCGGCCACTCCTTTAAACGTGAGGTAACAGCCAACGGCAGCTTTTAAAAATCGTCTGGAAGAATTTTTGTTCAATGCACTGCCTATTAACATGATTCCTCCTACAACGGATGCCAGCCTCTGGCCGGAGGCTGCGCTCATTAATTTATCACGGTTGCTGTGCATAACTTAAGGTTTTAAAGTGGATAGTATTGAAGAATTGCATTAAGCATCAAAATACTGTACCACGTATGCAACCGTGTTAACCGTTACCAATATTACATAGAGGGTAAAAGTGTAGCTTTTTTTCTACAACAGTGTCAACTTATCCATCGTGTCTCATGCCTTCTGCAACACGAAAAATATGGAAGATATATGGGAACAGGGCATCCATGCTTTCTTCAGTTCCCTTGGTAGAACCGGGCAGCGTAATCACCAATGTGTTCTGAATAAACCCGGCCACACCACGCGATAACATGGCGTAGGGCGTGCGTTGTTGTCCATATTGACGGGCAGCTTCCATAATACCGGGAATGGGACGATCGAGCAAGGGAGTAATGGCTTCGGGTGTTACATCGCGTGGAGAAAGTCCTGTGCCGCCGGTAAACAGCACCAGGTTATATCCTTCACCTACCAGCTGTTTTACTTTCGCCTGAATAACAGCCGCTTCATCGGGAATGATCATGTAAATACCGGCATTGAGATTAAACTGTTTTAATTTTTGCAGGATCACTTTTCCGGCGCGGTCTTCTTTAGCACCGGCTGCAATGCTGTCGCTGCAAACGACCACTGCACAACGCAGGTCTTTGGAATAATTATCTTTGAAATCCGATTTGCCGCCTTTTTTATTTTCAAGCCTGATGGTGCTGATCTCAATTCCTTTATCCAGGGGTTTCAGCATATCGTACATGGTAAGCGCTGTTATGGAGGCGCCATGCATGGCTTCCACTTCTACCCCGGTTTTATAAATGGTATGCACCTCTACGGTTACAATGATGTTCAGGCCGTCAATGGCATGGCTTATTGCGGCAAACTCCACAGGCAGCGGGTGACAATCGGGAATAACATCACTTGTTTTTTTTATCGCCAGCAAACCGGCAGCGCGACTGAATTCAAATACATCGCCCTTGGGCACTTTGCGTTGCTGAATGGCATCGATGGTTTCCTGTTTGGATACTTTTACTATTGCTGTTGCAGTTGCCTGTCGTAAACTGGAGACTTTATTGGTAATATTGTTCATGTGCTATCTATTCTCTTTCCATTGATAAGATTCATTCTCAAAGATCTCCTTCCCCCAAATTGGCAATTCTGCTTTTATTCTTTCCACCGTTTCGGTACAGGCATCGATCGCTTCCCTGCGATGGGCTGAAGAGGTAAACACAAACAAACAGATCTCACCGGCTGCAATTTTACCCAAACTATGGTGCACATGCATACAAACGAGCGGATATTTGGCAAAGATTGCTTCGCGGATCTGATGCATTTTTTCCAGGGCCATTTCTTCATAAGCCGTATATTCTATCGCCGCTACTTTATTACCATCGATCACATCGGCCCGTACCTGCCCCAGGAAAATACTATGCCCTCCAATATTTGTTTTTGTATCGTGCTTTTGAATGCTATCGGCAATAAAGGAAGCCGATATCGGTCCCGTAGTAAAGATATTCCTGATCTTATGTTCGGTAGCCATACTTGAAAGTTTAATTCGTGAAATTCGAAAACCCTTCTTTGCCCTCTGCCTTTTGCCCTCTGCCCTTCTATCATCCTCCCGCAAACGGTGGCAACAAAGCAACCGCATTTCCCCCGGTTAACGTTGTATTCCCGGTTACGATCTTCTTATCAACCGCAATGATATAAGGTGCATTTACCAGTGCCGGGTAGCGTTGATTCAATCGCCTGATCAACGTGTTGGTATCAGGCGCATCTTCCATCGTTACTGGCTGATGTCCCAGAATATCTGTTAGCTGTCCAAACACAATAACCTGAACCGGCATAAAAATAATTTATAGTACAAATTTACTTTACTCTGGTAATAAATGAACGACTACCAATTCTCCTTCAGGGAATTCCATTTTTTCCTCAGGCAAACACACCAGGCAATTGGCCATGGCAAAAGATCGCAGGCGATACGATTCCTGTGAATCCAACGGTACTACGGTTTGTCCATCGTAATAACCTTTTAAGAAAAAAGTAAGCAGTGCATTTTTGGAATAGGTCTTTGATAACGGTACCTGTATGGTTTTCAAAACAGGCGGTATTTGCATCAACTCCTCCAGGGCGGTTATTACATACTCATAAAAACAGGTAAGCACCGAAGAGGGATTACCCGGCAAACCAAACACCCATTTGTTTCCTTTTCTGCCTACAAACAAAGGTTTACCCGGTCGTTGTTTTAATTTATGGAACAGGGTGGTTACGCCACAGGCGGCAGCGGCTTCTGGCACAAAATCATAATTGCCTACGCTTACCCCACCGGTTAATAACACCACATCGCTGTTGTCCAATGCATATTGCAAGGTATCCTTTACTACCTGTGGATCATCCTTGGCTTCAAATAACGGCACCTCTTCTATTTGCAATGACTGCAAGGCGGCACGCAATTGAAAGGAATTACATTCGTATACCTGTCCATACTGCAGGGTTTTACCTGGTTGCTGCAATTCATTGCCGGTAACAATTATACTCATTACCGGGGTTGGGTAAACGGTTACTTCCGCCACACCGGTGGTGGCCAGAAAACCCACAGCCGCCGGCGTTAGTTTTTGTCCTTTCGGTAAAACCAGTTCGCCGGCTTTTATTTCGGAACCTTTTATTCTAACATTATTCCCTGCTTTCAACTGATCGTCGAGAATATACAGTTGATTATTGTTCACCTGCACTTTTTCCTGCATCACCACGGTATCGGCACCGGTGGGTGTTGGCGCCCCGGTAAAAATGCGCATGGCCTGGTTGGGCTGCAACAGCGACAACTCCGGCGCACCGGCAGGCACTTCACCATGGATCGTCAGCGTTGTGTGCAATTCAAAACCGGCAAACGACAGGGCATAGCCGTCCATGGCCGATTGATCAAAAGCCGGAATATCGGTGACGGCAAAAACATCGGCTGCCAGTACCCGGCCCGCGGCTTGTTGTAATGGAATGGTAACGGGCGTCAATGGCGTGGCATTGGCGCGGATCATATTTTTTGCTTCTGTTACAGAAATCATGTTGGTGATATTAACCTCCGATGGTGATCATGCTGCGGTTCTGAATAGCGCTGGCCTCGATGTGTTCAAAATCGGCGCTGAATTGTCCGCCCAGTTCTTTGGCCTTGGCATGAACGCTCTGGCGGATCAAAGGAATAATGTCCTGTCCATTGCGCAATGCCGAAAGCAGGTCCGTTTCTTCCTTTGAAAAAAGACAGTTTTTCATTTTGCCGTCTGCGGTCAGGCGCATCCGGTTGCAGGTGCCACAGAATGGCGCGCTCATGGTGCTGATAACGGCAAAGGTGCCGGCATGCCCCGGTACTATATATTTTTTTGCAGTTTCGTTCAATTCATCCTTCAGCGGAAGGAATGAAAATTCCGATTCAACAATTTGTAGTATCTGTTGCCAGGTAAGCACTTTGTTGCTCGTCCACCTGTTCCCCTGGAAGGGCATGAACTCGATAAAACGTACATGCACAGGTGTGTCTTTCGTCCAGCGAACAAAATCATTGATCTCATGATCGTTGAAATCTTTCATTGCCACCACATTCACTTTGGCGCGAATGTCGTTTTCGAGCAACAGGTGTATATTGTCGTAAACCCGCTGAAACTGATCGCGGCGGGTGATGAGTTGAAATTTATCGGCCTGTAACGTATCGAGGCTTACGTTAAGTGAAGTAACACCGGCCTGTTTTAATATGGGCAGAAATTCATGCAGGCGGGCACCATTGGTGGTCATGGTTAAGGTAACCGGCAGTTTCGACAGCGCAAGTATGATATCGGCGGCATCCTTCCGTACCAGTGGTTCGCCACCAGTAAGCCGGATCTTTTTTACTCCCAGCCCAACAAATGTTTTCGCGATGGCCTCTATCTCATGCGCCTGCATCAGTTTGGAAGCGGGTGTGAACTCGTACTCTTCCTCAGGCATACAATAAAAGCAGCGAAAATTACAATTGTCGGTCAATGAAATCCGTAAATAATCGTGCGCTCTGTTGAACTGATCAATTAACATTTATCCTGCTTGTTGAAGTAGTAAAATTAACTTAAAAAGGGGACAATCGGGACGTGAAGTTAGTCAGTTGGCAGGTTGATGGAGTTCATAGGTTGACAAGTTTTGGCCTTCCTTATCAACGTGTTAACCTCTCAACCAGTTCCTGATATTCCCCTGGCGTATCGATATCAATCTTTCCTTCCGGAAATGCTACCGAAGCCACCTCTTCCCCATATTGCTGAATCAATCGTCTGGCCCCAGTGTCACCCTGTAAATCAAGCAGTTGGGAAAACAGGGATTTGGTAAACAGGGCGGGAATGCCCAGCGTACCGGCATAGGCACTGGCCACAATCGGTTTGTGGCTTTTCTGTTGTTCATTGATGAGATCGAGTAATAATTCTACCGTTACAAAAGGCTGATCGCAAACCATAAAGATCACCTGGTCCGGTTCGGGCGTGCGGTTCAATAAAGCCTGTAAACCGCAGCGGATAGAGGAAGCGATCCCCTGTTCCCAGTTTGCGTTAAAAACCAGTTTCACCTGACCGGGATCTATCGCCGCCGCCAGATGCTCGCTATTGGCGCCCGTAACCACCACGGGTTGCGTGGTTACCGTGCGTGCAGTTTGCACCGCATGTTGTAACAGCGTCACCCCCTGCCAGGGCAGTAACTGTTTGGGGCGGCCCAACCGGGTAGATGCGCCTGCCGCCAGGATTATTATATCGGTGTGAAAGATGGTCATTCCCCCTACCCCCTAAAAGGGCTATTAAGTGATAATGTGTTTTGAATCAATCGGTTTCAGCTTGCTTGCACCCAGGATTTCACCATATTTTCCCAGGATTTTGCTTCGTATCCCGGGATTTCATGCTGTTTTCCCGGGGTTTTATACCTTTTTCCCGGGATTATATAGCGTTTTCCCGGGATAAAAACCTGTTAACTCGTCAACTTGTCGACTTGTCAACTTGTCAACCTATCAACTTGTCAACCCACCCTCACTTCCTCAATTTCCTTCTCCACCCGCGGGTGAATGGTATCGGCGCTGTTGCGCAGCGATTCCCCGTTCCGGCCCGCAGTCACTGCTTTTATTTCTGCTATAATGGCTAATGCAATTTCTTCGGCGTTCTCGGCCCCGATGTTTAACCCTACCGGTCCAAAAACGGATGCCAGTTGTTCGGCGGTAGGCGCTATCCCTTCCCCTTTCAATTCATCGAGCATGCGCACCAGTTTTTTGCGCGGACCTAACATGCCTATATAAGGTATGTGCTGGTTGAGCAGTTGCCGAAACACTTTCAGGTCATAATTATAATTATGGGTCATCAGCACAAACACGGTTTGCGCATCGGGCACTACCTGCGCTACTACTTTTTCAGGTTTGGTAACCAGCACCTGGTTGGCTGTTGGGAACCGGGCGGTGGTTGCATAAGCAGGCCGTCCATCGGCTACGATTACCTGCCAGCCGAGTAAATGCGCCATTTGTGCAACTGGTATGGCATCGTTCCCAGCTCCGATGATTACTACCGAAACGGCTGGTTTTACCAATTCAATAAAGGCCGTGAATTGTTTTCCTTCCGAGATGTATGTTTTGGTGGCCGACACCTGGTTTATAAAAGCGGTTTTGGCGTCTGTGGTCAATGCCTGCTGCAACGCCTCATTGGTCATGCGGGCCGTTATGGTTTCGCCGGGCAACTGTAATAAACAGGTACCGGGTTGCACCTCGCGCCGGTCGTTCAAAGAAAAAAGCATTACGAGCACGGCATGCTGCCGCTGGCCGCTGATAGTTTTTAATAACTGAATGGGATTATCGGGCAGCTCCGGTTGTATGGGTTCTATCACAATATGAATAATGCCTTCGCATCCCAGTCCTACCCCTAATTTAGCGTCGTCTTCGTCGGTGGTATCGTACGTCACCAGCATGGGTTGTTGCTGGGCCATCACCAGCAGGGCCTTGCGTAAGGCATCGCCTTCCAGGCAGCCACCACTTATGGCTCCGGTCAGCTGGCCGTCCTGCGTAATCAACATACGCGCGCCCGGCCGCCGGTAAGAAGAACCCTGTACATGTACTACTGTTGCCAGTGCTGTTTGTTTGCCCTGCTGCTGCGCCACCTCATAGGCCTGGATAATGGCCTGTATTTCTTTCATATGGGAGATATTTTATGTACTCTGCTATATTAAAGTTACAACAGTTGACAAATATATTTTGATACAAATTCGACCAACGGCGTTGGGCATAATTCCTTTACCATTAGAATAATTTGTTGGAAGCCGCATCGGGTTTGTTGTATCTTAATACTATCCTAAATCACCTCCATTATGGCTTCCTACAAACTCAGTATCAACGGCACTATACAGGCCGTAGAAGCTGATCCCAAAATGCCGTTGCTATGGCTTTTGCGCGATCTGTTGAATATGACCGGTACAAAATATGGATGCGGCATGAGCCAGTGCGGCGCCTGCACGGTGCACCTCAATGGCAATGCCATTCGTTCCTGCTCCATGCCGGTATCGGCTATAGGCAATCAAAAAATTACCACCATTGAAGGAATAAGTTCCGATAACATGCATGCTGTACAACAGGCATGGATAGCAGAACAGGTGCCGCAATGCGGGTATTGCCAAAGCGGGCAGATCATGTCGGCCGTGTCTTTGCTGAAACGCAATCCCAATCCCACCGATCATGATATTGACCTTGCCATGCAGGGAAATATCTGTCGCTGCGGTACTTACCCCCGGATCCGGAAGGCCATTCACAAGGCAGCGGCCATGATGAAACAACCGGCTAAAAGTTTTTAATCGTTAACCATCCATGTTATGCAACCCAAACATTCCATCGACCGCCGTGCATTTTTAAAGCTGTCTACTTTTACCAGCGCTGCACTTACCATAGGATTTTACTTTCCTGCCCTGGCAGAAGAAAGTACCATTATTACCGCCGAAACTGCTGATAACCTCGGCATCGTGTTGAATGCATTTATTTCTATCGACAAAACCGGAAAGGTTTCTATCATCAACCACCGCGCCGAAATGGGCCAGGGTTCTTTTCAGGCGGTTCCGCAAATGATTGCCGAAGAACTGGAAGTTTCGCTCGACCAGGTGTCGATCGCCTTTGGTCCCGGTCACCAGACTAAATATGGCGGCAGTCAGATCACAGGTGGCAGTTCAACCGTACGCGGCGCCTATAAACATTTATTGAGAACCGGCGCTACTGCCCGCGAAATGTTGATCGATGCTGCTGCAAAAAAATGGAGTGTACCACGTGAAACATGTTATGCATTGAATGGAGAAGTGATCCACCGCCCTACCAATAAAAAACTCGGTTATGGCGAGCTGGTAGAAGAAGCTGCCAAGGGCACACCACCCAAACAGGTTGCCCTCAAAGAACGCAAAAATTATACGGTCATCGGAAAACCATTACCCCGGCAGGATACGCCGGCCAAGGTAAACGGCAAGGCTGAATTTGGGCTCGACAAAAAACTACCCGGCATGCTGTATTCAGTAGTGGAACGATGTCCTTACTTTTTGGGAAAGGTTAAAAGTTATGACGACAGCGCCGTGACAACCATGCCCGGCGTAAAACATGTTTTCAAAGTACAAATGCCAGTGTTCGATAGCTTACGTGAAGGGGTAGCCATTGTGGCCGACAATACCTGGGCCGCCATGCAAGCCCGTAAAGTATTGAAAGTAGAATGGGATGCTACCGGGTTCGAACACCTGGACACGGCCACTCTATACAACCGCATGAAAGCAGACCTGCAGAAACCCGGTCTATCACAACGCACAGGTGGTAACTTCGACGCCACTTACGCCAAAGCTGCCAGCAAACTGGAAGCTGTTTACGAAACGCCGTACGAAGCACATGCCTGTATGGAACCACTGAATTGCGTAGCCGACGTAAAGGGTGATATCATCACTGTCTGGGGTCCTATTCAGGGCCCCGACTGGATCCAACGCGATCTGGCAGAACGCCTCAAAATACCCATGGAAAATATTACCGTGAATATGACTTTCCTCGGTGGTGGGTTTGGCAGAAAAGCCTTTACCGATTATACTACGGAAGCAGTACTAATCTCAAAAGAAATAAAAGCCCCGGTACAGGTTGTCTGGACGCGTGAAGATGATATGACACAAGGACCTTTTCGCCCCGGTGCAGTATACGAATGCAAAGCAGGACTGAACGACAAAGGCCGCATCACTGCTTTTCAGGCTAAAATGGCGGCGCAGAATATGGACCACCAATGGCCGCATGCCGATAAAAGCAATTTCAATGGCAGCACTACCGAAGGCTTACCCGAAGTATTTATCAATGGGCTCGAGCATTATAGTTTTTCCGATGTACCTACTGAATCGCCCATTCCCGTTATGTGGTGGCGCTCGGTCTATTCATCTACCAATGGTTTTGCCTATGAAAGTTTTATGGATGAACTGGCGTATGCTGCCAATACAGATCCACTCGATTACCGGCGCCAGCACCTGCGCGATGAACGCGCCGAGGCCCTTATTCAAATGCTGGAAGAAAAAACCGGCTGGCGTACCCGCGAAAAAAATTCCGGTTGGGGCATAGCCATCACCGAATGTTTTAAAAGCATGGTGGGTGAAGCGGTAAAAGTATCCAAACAGGCAGACGGCAAACTAAAGATCGACCGGATCATAGCCGTAATGGATTGTGGCTGGTACGTAAACCCGGATATTATTAAACAACAAGTGGAAGGCAGTATTGTAATGGCCCTGGGCGCTGCCACTACACATGAAACTCATTTTACCGATGGCAAGTCGGTTGAAACCAACTTCCATCAATACCTGATGCCACGCATGCCTGATGTACCCGACATTGAAGTATACATTATGGAAAATGAAGAAAAACCCGGCGGCGTTGGCGAACCGGGGTTACCGCCATTTGCACCGGCGTTGTGTAATGCTATTTTTGATTTAACGGGAAAAAGAATAAGGAAGTTGCCTTTTAATATGAATTCGATTTAAGCGGATCCCAGATCAATAATATGCTTTCTTCTTAAGTAAGATTTTGAACTTACAATTTTTAACGCTGAAACATCAACGCATCATCTCTTTTTACTATATTTAACATTCCAACCAGGTAATCATTTCTATCCTTTAAAGAGGAAAGAGGGAGTCAAACAACAATACTACCATTATAGGGAACGACAACATATGCTAAAACACCACCAGCCTGCTTTTCAGGCGTTTTAGGGCATAAATATGTTGAAAAAAATGTTAACCTATAAGTTTACTTTATGAAAATGGTACGTATCTTTGTGGAAGAAAAAGGAGAGAATGGACTTTGGGCTATTCATCTTGATGGCAAGCAACAAAATGAGTTAGACGAGTTTTTTGACCAAATGTATGTCCCTGAATACTTGTACAACTTCTTCGAATCACACAAATATGATCTTTGGGCCGGCTTTTTTGGAAAAATGACTATTGAAGAAGCTGTACGTAAAACATTAGACGAGGTAGAAGAAATAGGAGAAGCCTTATTCGAATATGCAAAACAAGGCTTTTCAGGGAATGCCAATTGCCTCCAGCATCTTTTCAAGCCACTCAATAATCAAGAGTATGTTATTTGCGCCCTTCAAAAAAGTAAGGCACGGTTAAAAAGAGGTTGGTTAAGGGTATATGCTATCCGAATGCCTCAAAATTGTTATCTGGTAACGGGTGGAGCCATTAAGATAACCTACAATATGGAAAGAAAACATTTGCAGGAAGAATTAATAAAACTGGAACAAACTAAAATATTTCTACGGAATAATTCCATTCTTTTCCCTGAGGATTTAAACGAATATCAACATGAGTGACTTAATGAAAAAATTAGCAGAATTGGAATCTAATGAGTCCTCTGACTTGTTAGAAAAGATAAAATACCGCATTGAAAACCGCGAATGGCTAAGAAGGTCTGCTATTATCGCTGTAAAGGTGTTAAGCGCTTTAAAAGCACAGAAACTTACCCAAAAAGACCTTGCAGAACGCATGGATGTATCACCTCAACAAATAAGTAAAATTGTAAAAGGCCAGGAGAATCTGACTCTTGAAACCATCGCCAAGCTTGAGTTAATACTGGGCATCCAAATCATTAACACCTCCTCTGCTGCCTGATTAACCTACTAGGCCAGCCCATACACCGTAACCGGTTTGTGCCAGCCTTTCAGGGCTACACAACCGAAGTTGGTAGCGGCCGCTGCAGCCACCTGTTCATCCATTGCCTGGATCACTTCTTCAGAAACCAGCAACTGGGAACCGAACTGTTTATTCAATTGTTCTATTCTTGCAGCCAGGATCACTACACTGCCCGTGATGGAATACTGCCGGCGTTGCGAAGTACCAATATTGCCAGTCACCACTTCACCAGTATGAATGCCTATGCCGATGCGGGTAGCAGGCAACCCACCGTTTTCCAATACAATGTTCAGCTCCTGCAACAACCGTACGGCAGCATCAACGGCTGCCTTTGCCGGGTTCTCCAATTGCACGGGTGCACCAAAAGTTACCATACAGCCATCGCCTAAAAACTGGTTGATGATGCCATTGTAGAGGGTTATGGTATCGATCACTATCCTGAAAAATGCATCCTGGTATTGAACTACTTCTTCCGGACTTTTACCCACCACAAACTGCGTGAAGTTGCGAATATCGATAAACATAATGGCGACCTGCATCCGTTTGCTTTCTATTTTCCCATCGTTCTCCAGCATTTTTTCAACGATCTCTGCCGAGATCTGTTGGCCGAAAAGATCTTCAACCATACTCCTTTTTTCTGCTTCCTTTAATAAACTATTGATGGCGCTCCTGATCTGCCGGGCCACCAGTCCGGCCGCTATACCAGATATTAACAGGATGGCTACTTTTACGGCATCAGTCGAATAAAAATGGGCATTCAACACTACCCTTAAGATCAGGTAGGAGGTGGCTGCAAATAACCCGCAAAAAAATGATAGCCAGAAATTCAATCGCAGCGTAGAGAGTATAATAAAGATAAAATAAATAAACACTACAGGCGAACTGAGTACGTTGTATTGCGGGTACTGTCTGGCTATAATAAAGATCACACAGGAAGGCAAACACACTTCAATGATCGTATTAAAATACCGCGCTCCCCGGGGTGGCTGTTTTTTCCGTTTCAAATGTTTGGTGATAACCAGTAACGATACTACTTCAAAAAGTAGTATCGTTACTGGAAACAGCCAGGCAATACCGAACGTATTTTTAGGCGCATCTGGGTCCGTTATTTTCAACACAAACAGATCGAGCAAACGGTAGCAGATGCCTATTGCAAAGATGATCACGAGGATCAATGCTCTGCGTTGTTCGTGCTGCAACAACACTTCATTTAACCGTTTGTTGATTGGCATTTTCATGTTATAGCGTTTAATAGATCCTGAATTCATTTTCTCTCTCTATTCTGCGTACCGGCAAACACAGCAGGATAACGCACGCTACAAAGGGCAAAGGTAATCCCAACCAGAACCATAACCAGAATTTTCGTCCCAGGCTTTTTGCCATCAAGCCAGTTACAACGGGGAAGAAAAATGGTAAGGCAATTATTGGTAAGGCAACTAAAAATTCCATGGTGTTAATTTTAAATATTTTGAATATTATGCTGTTGCTAATGATAAAGCTGTTTTGGGTTTACGGCTAAAACGGGCAATCAGGCGGTCAATGATCAGGTAAATAGAAGGAACCACTACCAGTGTAAGCAACATAGAGCTGGTTAAACCACCGATCAATGCCCAGGCCATACCATTTTTCCATTCGGCCCCTGCCCCACTCGCCAATGCCAGCGGCAGCATACCTATCACCATGGCAATGGTTGTCATCAGAATGGGACGTAACCTGGTGCGGCCCGATTCTATCAACGCTTCTATAGTCCCCATTCCCTGTTGTTTCAGGTGGTTGGCGCAATCCACTAACAGGATCGCGTTTTTGGCCACCAGCCCTATCAGCATAATAATACCTAACAGCGAAAAGATATTGAGCGATTGCATGGCCAACGCCAGTGCCAGTAAAGCTCCTACTATGGCAACCGGTATAGAAAACAACACCACAAATGGATAGATATAAGAATTGTACAAGGCCACCATGATCAGGTACACAAATATGATTGAAGCGATCAGGGCATAACCCATACTGCCAAATGCCTCCGCCTGTTGTTTCATGTTGCCTTCATACTCTATAGCAATACCCCCTGGTATGGGATCTTTTTCTATGGCAGCTTTTATCTCTGCGCCTACTGTTCCCTGCGGCCGGCCGGTTACTTCGCAAGACACTGTAACAGAGCTGATCCTGTCTTTACGTTCCAGCTTGGCCGGACCAATTGTTTTTTCAATGGTGGCAAACTGGTTCAGTCTGATGATCTCTCCTGCCCCGTTCACAAAGGATAACTGCTGCAGATCGTTTACAGATTCCCGGTCGAAGGCATCGAGTTTTACGGTGATGTCATAATCGTATTGTCCTTCCGATAATTGCGCATCGCTGTTACCATTGAATGCCAGTTTCACTGTATTACCTACCTGGTCCATGCGCAGTCCCAGGGCCATCATCTTTTCTTTGTCGATGCGGATGCTTACTTCCGGTTTGTCGTTTTCGATGGAGATCTTTGCATCGGCAGCGCCCGGAACGGTTTTCATTTTTTGTAACACGGTATCGGCATAAGCAAGCAGCTGATCTACTTTACTACCACTGAGCACTACCTGAATAGGCGCCTCGCTGGTGCTACCCATGATGTCTACATTCGCGATCCTGATTTTGGCGCCGGTGATCCGTTCCTGCAATTCCTTTTTTATGTTCTGTGAGAATTTTTCGGTACTGATTGAACGGTCTCCTTTATCAACCAGCTTTACGCTCACTTCTGCAATATGGCGTTCGCCCTGGGCCGCAAACTGGTTATCGCTTTTTCCCATAGAGGAGAACACATTCACCACTTCCTTTTTCGTTAAAATAAACCGCTCCACTTCCTGGGTTTTCATATTGGTTTGTTCAATGGTGGCATCTTTCGGCATTTCCACTTTCACTACCAGTTCGCCCCTATCGCCCATATTCACAAACTCATTCCCGATAAAACCTCCGCCTACCAATGAGAAGGAGCCTACCAGCAATGCCAGCGTAATACCTAATACCCAGCGTTTATGTCCCAAACTCCATTTCAGCAGCATGGTATAATTATCAGTAAGTAAGTTGATCTTCTTCTCTACCCACAGAATAATACGTCCGCCTAATCTTTTCCGACTTGGGTGCGTAAGTTTACCAAAACGTGATACCAGCAAGGGAGTAAGAGTGAAACAGACAAACAGGCTCATCAGGGTAGATACCACTACTACCATGGAGAACTGACGTAAGATATCGGCGATCATGCCATCTACCATTGTAATGGGCAGAAACACTACCACATCCACCAGCGTGATAGACATGGCCGTAAAGCCAATTTCATTTCTTCCTTCCAGCGCCGCCTTGCGTTTGTCTTTACCCATTTCCATATGGCGTTGAATATTTTCCAGCACCACAATACTATCGTCTACCAATATGCCCACTACCAGCGACAGGGCTAATAATGTCATCAGGTTGAACGTAAAACCAAACAGGTGAATACCAATGAAGGTAGAAACCAGGGAGGCGGGTATAGCGATCATTACGATCACCGCATTTCGCAGGCTGTGCAAAAACACCAGCATCACCAACGCCACCAGCAAGATGGCCAGCATCAGGTCGTGGTTCACGGCTTCGGCCGCTTTCATGGTAAACTCCGAAGAATCCTGTGCTACAGCAAAGGTTAATCCATCGGCTTTGTATTCTTTTTCCAATGACCGGATGGCTTCGTGCATTTGGCGGCTTACCTGTACTGCGTTGGCATCGGTTTGTTTGTATACCAGTAACCCGATGGCTGTATTGGCATTGTACCGGCTTACTGTTTCTGTTTCTTTAATGCCATCGATCACCACGGCTACATCACTCAGGTGAATGGCTTTTCCGTCGCGTTCGGTGATCACTACGGCTTCTATATCTTTCGGGTTTTTGAATTTACCTGCCAGCCTGATAGTGGTTTCTCCCTGGATGTTCTTTACAGAACCTGCCGGAAAATCGAGGTTGGAGGTTTCTATTGCCTTCAACACCTGTTGCACATCCAGTCCATACCGTTCTACTTTAGTACGATCGATATTTACGCGGATCTGTCTTTCTTCACCGCCCATGATGCCAATATTGGCCACCCCTGCAAGTTTTGATAACAGCGGTACTATCCGTTGCTTCACTACATCGTACAGTGCCCGGTTGTCGGTTTTAGCGGCCACAGACATTTTCATGATCGGTGCTTCATCTACCGAGAATTTACTGATCACGGGATCCTTTGCATCTTCGGGCAATTGCGAGGCAATGGCATTTACTTTCCGTTGTGCATCCTGCATCGCCTGGTCAATGTCTACATCGGCTTTAAATTCCACGATCACATTCGACTGGCCTTCCAGTGATTTTGACTTGATGTTATCAAGTTTCTCCAGCGAAGAGACCGCATCTTCAATTTCCTTCGTAACCGAGTTCTCTACTTCCGAAGGCGCTGCCCCCGGATACTTGGTACTGATGGTAATGATCTGTTTCGACATCTTGGGCAGCAATTCGTACCCGATAGAGAAATAGCTTACTATTCCTATTAATCCCAGCACTGTGAATATTACCACGATAAGTGTGGGTCTTTTTATTGATAATTCTGTTAATGACATGTTTGTGTTTTTAAAAAGTTGACTATTCTATAATTGTTGCAGGCCCCCTCCCGACCTCCCCCCGGTTGGGGGGAGGCCAGGTTTCGAATTGTCTGTTACTGATCTGTTGCTGCGCAGGTGTGTATTTCTTTCTGCCCTCTGCCTTCTGCCTTCTGCCCTCTGCCTTCTGCCTTCTGCCTTCTGCCTTCTGCCTTCTGCCTCCTACTTGCTTCCCCTCACCGCCATTCCATTTTCCAGATTCAATTGTCCTGAAATCACCACCTGTTCCCCGCCCTGCAAACCTTCCAGCACCTGCACTTTAACCGGTGTAACAAAACCTGTTTTAATAACCCGTTGTTGTGCTTTATTGTCTTTTACCACATACACCGTGGCTTGTTTGGTACCGGCTATCAATGCACTAACGGGGATAGACAATCCAGTTTCAGTTACACCGGTAGAAAAGGTTACATCGGTGAGCATACCGGCTTTCAGCTTTTCCTTTCCATTGTTGGGCAAACTGATCTCTGTTAAAAACTTACCACCGGCATCGGCCTTATCGCTGATCATACTGATGTGAGCGGTTTGCGGTTCTGCCAACACTACACTGCTGACGGTTACCGCCTGGCCGGTTGTTGTCTTGAAGGCTTCCTGTTCACTCAGGTATACATTTATCTTCAGGGCAGAGTTATCTATCAATTGGGCCAGCACGGTGCCATACGATACAAACGAACCGGTTTCCACCGTAACATTTTCAATTTTTCCACTGAAGGGTGAAAAGATCTGCCTGTGCGCGATCTGTTGCCCTATTTCTTTTTTCTGTGCCTGCAACGAAGCATATTGCAGTTTTACATTTTCCAGCTGCATGGGTGTGGCTCCCCCCAGTTCAATCAAATGGGTGTAGCGGTTAATATCGAGCTGGTTTTTTGCCAGGGAAGTTTCAATGCTGTTCAACTGCGCGTAAAAAACACCGGCATCCAGTTGGGCTATTACCTGTCCTTTCCGCACTACATCACCGTTCTTAATATATAAGTTTACCAGTTTACCCTGTACTTCCGATGCGATCTTTACTTCTTTGGCTGGTGAAGTGGTTCCGTTTATGGTAAATGCGGTGCTGAAGGAATCTGATATCACGTCTGCTATTTTAACCGGTATTACCGCATTGTCCTTTACGGGTTGTGCCGCCGCATCGATCTTTGATTTGTTATTGGCCAGCACCACACCGATGCTGCCGGCAATTAATAATGCACCTGCTATTTGAATGATCTTCTTTTTCATGTTATATTGATTTTACAAATTCAGTTAATAATGTTCCGTTTGCTTTGTGTGCCTTTACCAGGCTGGTTTGTACATTGATGAGGGATTGGGTATGCAGGTTACGTGACTGACTTAATTCCCTTTCTGCATCGAGTAATTCAATCAGCGTTGTTACACCTTCGCTGTAAAGGGCCTTGCGGGAGGTGTATACTTTTTCAGCCAGTACCAGGTTCTCCCGGGTAATCAGCACCTGTTGCCGGTCGTTGTTCAGCGTTTCGCTGGCACTCACCCATTCTGTACTGGCCAACTGTTGTTGCTGTTCATTTTGAAATTGCAGTTGTTGTAATTCCACTTTAGCTACGTGCATCCTGTTCCTTCTCCTGTATCCATCGAACAGGGGAATACTGGTGTTAATGCCCACGGTAGAACTTTTAAACCCATAGTCACTTTTTATAGCATCCCCGGGTTGATTGAATTGCGATTGATAATTAAACCGGAAGAAAGCATTCACCGCAGGCATTCTTTCGGCCTTGATGGTTTTTACCTCCAGTTCTTTTGATTCTATCAGCTGACGGTACAGGTGAACATCCTCCCGTTCCCATAAACGGGTTCCGCCGTTTTGCATTAAACCGGGTATACGGGTGATATCATTGTTTATAGATACAACGGCATTTGTGGGCAGTCCCAGCAGGTATTTAAAATAGGCCAGCTGCTGGTTGTAGGTTGTTTGCAATTGATCGAGCTGCGATTGAATATTGGCTGCATTGATCTGTAACGATTCAAAATCAATTCGCTTCAATACGCCGCTTTCAAATTGAGTTTTGGCAATCTGCTCGATTTCGCGAATGTTGGAATAATCCTTTTTAGTGGTGTTTATTTTTTCCGTAGTGGCCAGCAGGTCATAATAACCTGTTGCTACCTGGTACACCAGGTCTTCGCGGTTCAATAAGTGCCGGGTTTGCGTAATGCCGGTGTTCAGTTCTGCAGCAGCTACCTGCAACCGGCTGCTTCTTTTGATGATGTTTTGGGTTGCTTCAATTCCGCTTCCCATTACATACCGGGTCCCGAATTGAACAGGGATCAGGTCCTTTTCCGGTTGTCCGATCACATTACCCGGCAGCATTTGTGAAGGAAGGGCCGCATTGTACTCCATCTTGTTGTAGAAATTAACCTGTGGCAAAAAGTCAGCTTTGGCAATGCTGACCTTATCACGTGCCACCTGATTGTTGAGACTGTCGGCCTTTAAGGTGTAGTTATTGGCCAATGCCATATCGATGGCGCTTCTGATGGTAATGGATGTGGTTTGTGATTTTGCCGAACCGTGCAGAAAGCCTGCTAATAACAGTACCGGCATACTCCTGAACCATCTCCGTCTTTTGCTCATAAAATTGGTTTTGATCTTTTTTTGAATTGGTTGACGACACAAAGTTGTCGTCTGCAAAAGGCGTTACGGTTCCATTCAGCCAATCCGAACGGACAGTACCTGTTCGAATTGACCGATTCGTTTGTTCGAACCAATAAATAATTGAAAACCAGTAATGAGTTGAATTATCCGAACGACCGCAGTGGGCGTTCCGATTCATAAATCCGAACGATGGAGTATGAAAAACGAAGCGTTAGGAGGCGGTTGTTAACGCGTTTTGTTTATCGCGGAACTCGGTGGGTGTGGTGCCCGTGAATTTTTTGAACACGGTATTGAATGTTGTTTTGGAATTGAACCCGGCTTCAAAGCCGATGGAAAGGATGGTGTAGTTGCGACTCTTTTCATCGAGCAGCAATCGCTTCGCATTTTCTACCCGGTAGTTGTTTACCACGTCATAAAAGTTCTTTTTCATGCCTTCATTCAAGGCTTGCGAAACCTGGTAACTGGGTACCTGTAGTTTAGCGGCCACCTGTTGCAATGTCAGTTCGGCTTCCTGGTAAAGCTTTTCTTCTTCCATCAAAACAATGATCCGCTGCACCAGTAATTCCAGCCGGTTGTCAATTGGGGCGGGTTTTACCGGTTTTGTCTTTTGGCCATTGGTATCATGGGTGCCATTGTTCTCCTCTATTTCTTCAGCCTGCTGAATGGTGGCTTCTGTCGCTTCTTTGTTGATCCCGGGTTGAACCTGCCAAATAGTATATTGCTTTATGCCCAGGTAAGTGGCCATATATATATAAGGTACACCCACAGCCATGCTGACCAACAGCAGTAAAAAAACTTTATCAGGCAAAGTGAGGATGAGTGGAAAAGTGATGAAGAAAACACCGGCTACGATCAGGAAGCCATTTACCAGGAACCGGGTCCAATTGAGATCGATCCGGCTTGTTTCGGAAAACAAATGCCGGATAGACCGCTGATAACGGATCAGTTCGCGCCGCGCCAGAAAATAATAAATGACTGAGATGGCAGGCCGGCCCATCACAAGCAATATAGTAGTGGGTCTGCGCAACACTTCAACCGGGATCATTTCAGCACCGGGATATAGTTTCGAAAACTTAGCAATGTTGTAGTAGGTGGGAATAAGCCAGACAAAGAAAAGTATAAAATGTGGCCAGGCTTTTTTAAGCGTAATGGTTTCTTTAAAACTTCGGATGTAGAGATATAAAAACGGTCCGGGTAACAAAGGGATACCCTGCAAAAAGAAACTGTGCTGCCAGCCAAAGGTTTGAACAAGATAGGGCAAAGCGATCACGGCCGAAACACTGATGATAAACAACGCCAGAAAAAAATTGACCGACTTATCACCTTTGGGATGAAAGTAAATAAGGGCAGCCAATAGCATTCCCTGCAGAACGCCCAGGCCGCAAACCATCTTCAAGATATTTTCAGAAACAGTTAGTGTATACATACCCAGTCATTTAAACGGGTACAGGCGCCAGGGAACTTCAACCAAAGATAAAGAAACCATATATTGCAGTTGTATTATTTTACCACAAATCCGCTTTAACCCTTATGCAAACGTTCAAGCTCAACACGGAAGGATTAACCAGAAGAATCCTGCTACGGGCAATTCCCACCATTATTATATCCTTAACCTTCTTTTTCACGATCTTTATCGTTCAGGGTGGCAACGTCTATGTAGATGCTACTTATTATATTTTCCCGGTTATTTTAATCCTGGGAACATTCTCATTTTCTCTCTGGCGCGGAATAAAAAAGCAAAAAGTCATGGCAGAAAGTTACGAACTGACTATTTCCGACCAACTTATTTGCCGGGAGCAACTGAACACCCCTGATATTTCGATTTTAGTTACCGAAGTGATTGAAATTGCCAAACATCCCAAGGGTGGTTTTACCATTAAGGGCAGCCGAAACAATGGCACCATTATCATTCCCGTGCAAATTGAGCACTATGAACAGCTGGAAGCTACCCTGCAACAAATACACCCCATCACAATCAAAAGCAATTCCCTATTCAAAAAGCTTCAATTCCTGCTGCCATTTATCGTGGGGGGACTTATGATCTGCGTGTATGCGGTTAACAATAAAGTAATAGTTGGCGCTGCAGGCAGTGTATTAACGGGATTGATGATCTGGAGTTTGATAAAAATCCAGAAAGACAAAAACGTCGATCGTAAAACCAAAAACAGAACATGGATCGTTCTCCTGGTTTTAGTCAGCGTTATTGCCTCCATTATCATAAAGCTAACAGCTCCATCACTTCCCTAGCGTAAAACGTACCTTTATTGTTCAAACTGATGTGTATGGAATTTCTTAACAGCGAGGACGATCAGGAACTGAAAAAAGCATTGGGCAAACCCAAATACTATCTCGATGCGCCGGATAAAATTGCCGGTGAACGATACTATTGGTTTCCCAACCAGGGCGATAGTATGAATGACCACAGCGAGCGGGCGATCCCTGGCGGCAGTATGGTGCTGGGCCGGCTGTTACCCATTAAATATATGGAGGAAATTCCCCTGCACCGCCCCATGGTTTTTATCATCGATTATAAAGGCGAGCAGTTTTGTTTATTAAAATGCCCTACCGACACCAATACAGATTCCAATAAAGTGTGTCTGCATAGTTATAATCCAGCAACTGGTTACGATGATCTGTGGATACCCTTCCAATACATCAAATACATTTTTTTACTGGAAAGAGTTCGCCGGCCTGATGGTAGTGAGTTTGTTCCATAGAACAAAGGGGACTTAAAATAAAAGTCCCCTTTTGTTTTTAAACTTGATGAAGTAAGTGATCAGAGGTAGGAGGTACGAGGTAGGAAATATCTCCTACTTCACGCAATAAACCACCTCAAGCGCCTCCCAACCAGCCGGTACTTCCAGCTTCGAGACCAGCCTGTCGAGGGCATTGCGCGGAACTACCGCCTCCCGGTTGTTGTTCTGCACATGCAGCCTGCTATAGGGTACTTCTACATACACCATTTTTACATAGGCTTTATAGGTAACAAACAGCTCTACCAGTTGCGCCCGCATTTGCCGGGTTACGTTGGTGGCGTTCCAAACAAAATGTTGTTTGCGGCGTAAATATTCCCGGGCCTGTTCTTTGGCCAGTTGAACAACGGTACCATTTCCGCTTTTATCGGTGGGCGCTATCTTGTTTTTCCGGCGGATCTCATCGAGGTTGATCACCGGCCAGTGTTTATACTGCTGTTGCACGTAGGTGTCTTTACCCGCGCCGGGCAATCCGCACAAGAGTACCACCGTTGCTCCAAAATCATCGAATGGAACATAATCAGGCGTACTGTCCATTTTATTAAAATAATGGAACCGGGCATGAGGTGTTTGAAAAGCCTTAGGCTGCCCCCAGCAATGTTGTTCCTGGCATAAGGCTTCAAACAGGTCGATGCGGTATAACAGTTCCGCCTGATCGTTGCAAATTCTCCCCAATGCATCGGCCCTTGCCAAAAGAGAAAGTAATTGGGTATCTACCATTTCACTGGTTTCAAAGATCACCCGGGCCGGTTCTCTTCTTTCAATGGCCCAAATGGGCATGCCGTGGTAGCGCACCAGTTGCACAACCTGTTCCCGTACCTGGAATGGTGCCGGGTGTTGCGTGTATAAGATCTGCCGCGCAGTAAGGGCGCCTTTTTTTGAATGCCCGCGCGAGGTAATGCTGCCATCTGCTTCGTGCACTGTGGTGCTGCGTTTTTCTACATCATGCAACAAGGCTGCAGCCCATAACACTTCCTGCTGTTGTGCCGGCAATTGTTTAAATTCCGGCAGTTGTTCCAGGGCCGCCAGCACCATACGCGTATGAATGGCCACGTTACCTTCGGCATGGTATACAGGGTCTTGCGGCACGTTCTCCATATCACGCACCCAACTGAACTGCTGGCACAGCTGTTCCCAGCTTTTATCGGTTGTTAAAGTCCACATAATTACCTCCTTCGTGTTTCAATGATGCCCGTTTCCAGTTGCGGGTCCAGTGCTCATTTGTTTTTACATGCCCTTTACGCACCCATTTAAAAATGTTGTGCGCAAATACATGGTTGTGAAATCCGTCCGTATTCCGGCTTACAATGCCTTCCAGGGTGCAGAGCTTTCCCGTTGCTGTATCAACCGGATCAAAAACGCCGGCCGAAGCGGTCTTATGCAACAGTTTTTCTTCGAATAATGGCCTGTTACCGGGTGTGTTCTCTATTTCAATCACTGGCACGGTGGGCAGTTCCAGCAGGGCGGCATAGAATTGTACTTCTTCCCAGCTCAGCCAGCGATCCGCCTCCCGTACTGCAAAAACATAAAAATGATGAGGCAGCTGTTGGTACCGGATGGAATGCACGGCATACATGTTCTCTAAAAATATTTCCAGATCGCCCAGGTCGTTTTTTACCAGGTGCCAGAATTCGCGCAAAGTGGCCGTCCAGGGTGATGTGGTTGGCGCTGCATGCGATCGCGCAAACACGCCCCATTTGTTCAGACAGTTATTTTCACCGTCGAGCTTTTCGGTATGTACTACCGTTTTTATTTGTTGAAGGTCGTTCCAGTAATCAAAATTTATCCGGTCATCGCTGGTAGTGCCCGGCGAAAAGGGATAATGATACGTGCGACCGTATTTTCCGGATGGCATATATTATCAGTATAGAAAAAAGAATAGTGTAACGCGCTTTGTATAGCGCATTCAATCAGAAAGGATTATATGTGAAGACGATTACATAACACAAGTTTGAACTTGTTTTTCAATGGATGCAAAAATAAACATTTATTGCGGCATTCAAATTGCAATTGCTTATTTTTAAAAAAACCTTTTGCTATGACACTCACTGAGTTGCTTATACTTTTAGTTATTGCTGCCATCTGCGGCGGCGTAGGGCAATCCCTGGCAGGCTACGATCTGGGCGGTTGTTTTGTTTCCATCATCGTTGGTTTTATCGGTGCCTATATTGGGCTATGGATAGCCGGTAAATTTGGCCTGCCTGAGATCTTCGCCATAAAAGTGGGTGCTAAAACTTTTCCCGTTGTATGGGCTGTTGTCGGTTCTGCCGTATTTACATTGATCATTGCACTGATACGAGGTGCTATTTTTGGGAGAAACAGGCAGTAGAAGGGCAGAGGGCAAAGGGCAGAAGGCAGAAAGAAATACAGCTTAATGCTTCAGTAGTGAGTGGTGAGTGAGTGGTGAGTGAATTCCCGATTTTTCAGACATCTAATAGTTTGGTAGGTTTGCGAATGTTCGGAACTCCGGAAATTCGCGAGCTTACTCACTACTCACCACTCACCACTCACTACTCACTACTCACCACTGACAACTCCCACTCACCTCCTCATCTTCCTCCATCAACTCTATCAACCTGTCAACCTGTTAACTCTATCAACCTGTTAACTCTATCAACCTGTTAACTTGTCAACCCGTTAACTAATTCTCCCCAATCAGTCTACCCCATTAACGCCGCTTAAATAATTCCCCCGCATCAAGCATAGTTGACAATAACCGGGGCATGAAATTTTCTGCGAATCAATTGTTAAAATCTGTGAAGCCATGGCACAAATTTACCAGTGGCTTACCAGATTTTTTGTACACCATTTAAACTAACTGTGTATGAAAAGCATTGATGCCAACCAAAGCAGCTCAGTGGTCTTTCCATGTATGCTCCTTCTCTTTCTTCTTAATTTATCTCTTCACACAACTGCTAATCCAAACAATACCCCGGGAAAACGATTTATATCCGTAAGTGGTAAAGTTACCAGTGCAAATGACCAACAACCCTTACAGGGTGTTTCTGTAACTGTAAAAGGATCCTCCACAGGTACCGCAACAGATGCAGAAGGTTTGTACCGGTTCTCTAATGTTGATGGCAATGCCACCCTGGTATTCAGCATTGTAGGCTACCAGGCCATGGAAGTGCCAATAAAGAACCGCAACGTTATCGATGTTTCCTTACAGGTTGAAGCCGGCACGCTGATGGAAACAATTGTTACTGCCAATGCTATCCGGCGCGACAAACGCTCACTGGGTTATTCAGCCCCTGTAGTAAAAAGCGATGAACTGCTTAATGGGCGTAGCTCCAGCCCGTTAAGTGCCTTACAAGGCAAGGTGGCCGGGGTAAATATTACCAGTGTTGGGGGCGCCCCCAACAGCTCTACCCGCATTGTATTGAGAGGGGGTTCCTCTATCAGTGGTAATAACCAGGCTCTAATTGTGGTAGACGGTGTTCCTATCGATAACTCAGATTTCCTCGGTGGCAGCGATTTACGCACCACTCAAAACAGCGGAACGGTTGACCCCAGAAGCACCGTTAATTTCGGTAACCGTGGGAACGATATTAACCCGGAAGATATTGAATCCGTAACAGTGCTGAAAGGCCCAACGGCAGCAGCCCTGTATGGTTCCCGGGCATCTAACGGCGCCGTTGTTATTACAACAAAGTCGGGCCGCAAAGGACAAAAAAATGAGATCACCGTTAGTTCAACCGTTACTTTCTCTGACGTATTGAAACTGCCCAAATTGCAAAATGGCTATGGCCAGGGTTATCAGATTGGTTCTGATGCCAACGGAAATAATGAATATTATAACGATCCCAAGGAAAACTGGAGCTGGGGTTTTCCATTTAATGACTCCTTACAGGAATGGGGTCAGGAGATCAATGGCGTACGGTTAAAAAAACCATATTCAGCACAGGAAGATAACATCAGGGATTTCTTTGAGCTGGGTAAAGGCATCAGCAATACGGTTTCATTTGCCGGTTCAGGCGAAAAGACCACCTTTTATTTATCGCTCAATAGTTTGAACTCCGATGGTATCATGCCTACCAATAAAGACAAATACGACCGGTACAACGTCCGGTTTAACGGGAATGCCAATTTTACCAATAGCTTTTCTGCCAGCGTAAGCATTAATTACAGCCGGATCAACAGCAACCTGGTACAGGGCGGACAAGGCCCCGGTTCAGTGTTTGACAATGTGTTGCAAACTCCGCGCGATATACCGCTTGATAAAATGGACGACATGAACAATCCCTATTATGGGTACGGATTTTTGAATGACCGCGGTGAACAAGTGTATGGCAATTATGCAGCTTATACCATAAGCCCTTATTGGTTATTAGCAAACTATAGGAACGAAAATGATGTAGACCGCGTGGTTGGTAATTTTACCATTACCTGGAAACCACTGAAATGGTTGAACATCGTAGAACGGATCGGTGCCGACGTATACAGCGATCGCAGACGATTTAAATATCCCAAGTTTAGTTTCCTCCCCTGGGATGAAACAACGGGTAATTATGGCCCGGAAAATATACATTCAGATGTTGGCCAATACCGGGAAAATACTTTCAATGTAAGTGAAGTGGTACATGACCTGATGGTCACTGCCAAAAAAGATTTCGGTACCGATTTTACCGGAAGCCTGATGATTGGGCACAACCTGCGGCAAAGGACCTCTTCCCTGCTGGATGCAAGCACCAACGAATCGTTCGGGCTTATTGTACCGGGCTGGTATAACCTCGACAACAGCAATGGTCCCCTATACAATTACAATGAATACAGCCAGCGCCGGTTAATGGGTTTGTATGCACAGGCAACAGTAGGCTATAAAGACATGATCTTCCTTGACCTTACCGCACGCAACGACTGGTCATCTACCCTGCCTGAAAACAATAATTCCTTTTTCTATCCCAGTGCCAGCGCTTCTTTTGTTTTTTCAGAATTGTTGAAAGACGGGAAACTGGGTGATATCATAAACTATGGAAAGGTAAGGGCCAGTGTAGCCCAGGTGGGTAACGATGCCAATCCATTCCTGCTTAACAACTACTATGCGCGGGCTGAAATTGATGGAAGCTTCGGTAGCACTACTTTTCCATTTAACGGTGTACCCGGTCTTACCCGGTACGGACGGATCGGCAATTCGAACTTAAAACCAGAGATCACTACCGCTTATGAATTAGGCGCGGAAATGAACCTCTGGAACAACCGCCTGTATGTTGACTTCTCCGTTTACAAAAACAGGTCAAAAGACCAGATCCTTACCATTCCGATCTCTGAAGCATCAGGCTTCACCAGCAAGGTGATCAATGGCGGCATAGTGGAAAACAAGGGTGTAGAAATAAGTTTGCGCGGTACCCCTATCCGCACTTCATCAGGGTTCTCGCTTGAACTGTATGGCACCTATACCCATAACCGCAATAAGGTAGTTGACCTGCAACAGGAAGGCGTAACCCAGGTTTCACTGGGTGGGTTGGCAGATATGACAGCTGTTGCCGCTGAAGGAAAACCATACGGTACTTTTTATGGGGTAGATGTTCAACATGATGACCAGGGCAGGGTGATCGTTGATCCCAAAACCGGCATTCCACTTCAAACCCCCAGTGCTGTTTATTTTGATTCCTACAATCCAAAATACATCGCCTCACTGGGCGCCAATATACGCTACCAACAATGGAGCTTTAATGTGCTGTTTGATAGAAAAAGCGGCGGGCAATTTGTTTCGCGCACCAAAGATATCATCGACTTCAATGGTACCGCCTGGGAAACCGCAGAACATGGCCGCGAGCCTTATGTTTTCCCTAACTCTGTTTATTTGGACCCCACTAATAAACTGGTGGAAAATACATCGATCAAAATGTTGCCACAGAATTACTTCAGTGACCTGCCTTATGGCCGGAATGTGATCGATGCTTCCTATGTCAAATTACGGGAAATAAGCCTGAGTTATAAACTGAAGAAAAGTGCGCTTAAAAATGGGCCCTTTGGCGATCTGACCTTTGGCTTATTTGGGAACAACCTGTTCTTATGGGTTCCCTCTGCCAATAAATATGTAGATCCGGAAATCAATTCTGCAGGCGCCACCAACCTGCAAGGTTTCGATTTCACTGCCCAGCCATCACAACGGAATTTTGGGTTTAACATAAGCGCCAGTTTCTAACCGTTAAAAAGAATTAACTATGACAACTCATTATATAAAAAAATACGGCATCTTGTTGCTGATACTTACTGCTACCGGCTTTGCCGGCTGTAAGAAATACCTGGATGTGAATACGAATCCTAATTTATCAACAACAGCCTCACCAGATCTGTTACTGCCTGCAGTACAGGCAGCCATAGGGCATGTACTGGGGAACCCGCTCCAGATCTATGGCAATTTTTGGGCGCAGTTCTGGACACAAAATCCCACTTCTTCACAATACAGAAGTATCGATCAATACGCCAGCTCCACTACTGATTTCGACCGGGTATGGCGCATGATGTATTCCGATGGGTTACAGGATATACAGGAAATATTAACCCTGACACAGGGTAAGGCAAGTTTAAATCAATATACAGCCATTGCGCTTTTAATGAAAGCCTATGACATGCAGTTAGCCACCGATGCATTTGGTGATGTGCCTTTAACCCAGGCCGCCACTACCAATGTTACCAATCCGTCGTATACACCACAGCAACAGGTCTATGACAGCATCTTCGCTTATACAGACCGTGCCATTTCATTAATTGATGTGAACGCGGAAGTAACTCCTTCAAACGACGACCTCCTGTTTCAGGGCGATATGGAGCAATGGCTGCGTTTTGCCAATACCTTTAAATTAAGGGCCTATTTGCGTTTATCTGAAATAGCACCACAAAAAGCAGCCGCCGGCATAGCCACACTAAGCGACCCCGGTACACTTTTCCTGGAAGACGATGCACAGATCAATTACAGTACCATTGGTGGTAATCAAAATCCATTGTTTTCTGAAATGCTTGGCCTGGGTCGCACGCAAAATATGGTAGCCAGTGAAACGGTAACTAAATTTATGACAGATAATAATGACCCCAGGATCAATGTGTTCTTTAACGAAACCCGGATCGATTCCATCGTTGGCATCAAGCAGGGAACTTACCGAACCAACAGCCGTAATGACTCAATAGCATTACCCTCGCCAGTTGTCGGAGCCACCGGACAGAACGACAAATCCGCCAATGCGCCGGTTAAATTGATGTCGGCCGCAGAAAGTAATTTTCTACAGGCAGAAGCAGTGGCAAGAGGCTGGTTAAATACCGGTAAAACTGCCCAACTATTATTTACGAATGGCATCACGGCAAGCTTTGATGCTTATAATGTCGAGGGCGCAACTACTTATGTGGCAGCTGCCCCGGCTGCACAATGGCCTGCAGGCACGCAGAACCAGGTCCGGGCCATCATTATACAAAAATGGCTGGCCATGACCGGTAACCAGGGTTTTGAAGCCTGGACGGAATGGCGCCGCACCAATTACCCTGACTTCCTTGTTACCTCTGCTGCCAGCACTTTAGGCGCAGGCAGAATGCCAGAACGGTTATTATACCCCAGCTCAGAAGTAACAAGAAATGCCAACTTCCCGGGCATATCTTTGATCTATATAAAAGTGTGGTGGGACGCTAATTAGCGAAGCAGGAAGTAAGAAGTAGGAAGTAAGAAATAAAAAAGGTGAGTTCGCTATAAAATGCGAGCTCACCTTTTTTATTATCTTCGTACCTCTTACCTCTTATCTCCTAATGCTGCCTGAACTCCTTTGGAGATTTACCTGTCTTCGATTTGAATAACTTGGTAAAATGTGAAGGATGCTCGAAGCCGAGGTGATACGCTATTTCCGAAATGGCCATTTCACTGCTCCACAACAACGACCTGGCTTTTTCAATCAGCTTTAAATGAATGTGTTCCAGCGTTGTTTTACCGGTGTATTTATTTAGCAGATCGGATAAATAGTTTGGTGACAGATTTAATTGCGACGCAAAATATTTCACATCGGGTAATCCGGTTTCAATAAGCGTATCCTGGGCAAAATATTCCTTCAACAGCCGTTCAAAATTCTCTACGGTATCATTACTCACTTTAACCCGGGTTAAAAACTGCCGGTCGTAAAACCGGGTGCAGTAACCAAAAAAGAGCTCGAGATAAGTCAGCATCAAATTATAAGTATGACTATCCAGATTCTGTACTATTTCCCTTTGAATGTTGTGCAGGCATTCTTCCAGGATATTTTTTTCCGCATCGGATATATGCAGGGCTTCATGGGTCTCGTAGCCAAAAAAAGAAAAACTGGTCAATGCACTTCCTTTTTTTGAAGCATTCAGGAAATCAGGATGAATGTAGAGCGCCCACCCTTCCCGCACCTCTATGGTGGGGTCGGGTTGTATCGGTTGATGCGGCGCAGTGAATATTAATGACCCTTCTGAAAAATCATAAGTAGAACGGCCATACTTAAATTCACCCTGAAACTTTTTACACGAAATCGCATACATATTGAGGCGGTAATAAATATCACCTTTCTTTCTTTTGCTCCTGTCTACGTTCGCCCAATCAATTATAGTGATCAGCGGATGAGTAGGCTTTTCATACTGATAAAATTCATGTAATTCCGGGATCGAGTTGATATCTACGTATTCCATAACATACCATTAAAAGGTTACTGTTAAGGTAAACATTTTTTACAAATGCAGTCCACCAGAGGCTTCTATCCGCTGAGCTGTTACCCATTTAGCATCATCGGAACATAAGAAGGCTACCACACCGGAAATGTCATCAGGCTGTGCGATCCGCTTCAGCGCAGTAATTGCTTTAATATGCTCCTGCAGTTCGGGGCTATTCTTCAACCGGCCACCACTAAAATCAGTAGGCACTGTTCCCGGCGCTACAATGTTTACCCTGATGCCGCGGCCGCCTAATTCAACGGCCAGGTACCGGGTCAGCGTTTCAATAGCCGATTTCATACTGGCATAAGCGCCACTGCCCGGAAAGGTAGTGCGGGTTAAACCACTTGACAAATTCACAATACCACCGCCATCATTTATAAAAGGCAATAGTTTTTGGGTAAGAAAGAAAACTCCTTTCAGATGTACATTCATCAATTCATCAAACTGGGCTTCGGTAGTATCAGCAAAAGAAGGAACTACCAACCCTACCCCGGCATTGTTGATCAGGTAATCGAAACGATCGGTAGAAAATTTACTTCTTAAGGTGGCGGAGAATGATTTTACAAATTCACCAAAGCTATCTGCCTTACCCGTGTTCAACGGCAGTACTGCAGCTTTGCGGCCTATTTTTTCAATTTCCTGTACAACCTGTTCGGCCTCCTCTTTTTTGGAATAGTAAGTGATGATAACATCCTGGCCTCTTTTTGCCAGTTCCAGCGCCATTTCTTTTCCTAAGCCACGGCTACCACCGGTTACCAGGGATATTTTGCTTTGTGTTGTTGTCATAACGATTGTTTTTATTTACAACACAAAGTTCCATAGCACCCGGCTGGCGCACTTATATGTTTTACGACAAGAATTATACTTTTCCCGGTTATTTGAAAAACCTTTCTTCTATTTCGGTAGCTTTATATATAATATTTGCTATATGAAATCTTCCGCTATTGACTGGTCCATTGAAATAAAGCCATTGTTGAAGAAGTATAAAAACAAAAAGCATCCCCTCGATGCTGCCAATTCTTATCAGTGGATTGTAATGGTTGTTTTATCCGCACAGGCAACCGATAGTTTGATCAATCAATTGGCCCCGGACTTCTTTAAAACATATCCCGATATAAAAGCCCTTTCCAAAGCTGATCCGAAATCTTTATTCCCGCTCATCAGTAAGGTCAGGAATTTTGCGCATAAGGCGCAATGGCTGGTGAACATGGCTAAGGAAATAAAAACAGACAGCAATATTCCGCTTGACATGGAATCGCTGGTTGAATTACCGGGCATTGGTAGAAAATCAGCCAATGTGATCCGGCGTGGCGCAAAAGCATCGCCGCAGGGAATTATCGTTGACCTGCACACCATACGGGTTTCAAACAGATTGGGCATTGTTACAACTGATAATGCTGAAAAGATAGAAAAACAATTAATGGAGTTGCTGCCTGAAAAAGAATGGGATGCCGGTATGGCGATGTCGTTCCTGGGCCGGGAGATATGTCACCCCGAACCTGAATGCCCTATTTGTTTAATGAAAAAGGTGTGTGCTTATTATAATGGGGAAAAGGTTGTTAGTGCGGTGAAGAAGAAAAAAGGCAGTAGGCTGTAGGCAGTGGGCCACTCACTTGCCCATACTATCAACTCCGTCAACTTTATCAACCAGGTCAACCTCCCCCAACTACATTACAATTTGTTAATACATACATAATACATAAATTAATAGCTTCACCGCCCCAAACCCTTGGCCTCTGCCCGCTTGCCTGCGTAATTTATTTATTACAACATCATTATTAGTCAATGAAAAAGGTATTATGCTTTTTTCTGGCAGCTGCCGCCCTGCGGGCGCAGAGCCAGGATCTCTCTACCCTTGAAAGCAAACGGGTACATCTTCCCAATGGCTGGTCATTAACCCCGGCAGGTAAAAGTTTGCCATTGGGCGATCTGCCATTGAACATTGCCATCAGCTCTTTGCGGCATTTTGCGGCCGTTACCAACAACGGACAAAGCACGCAAACCATTCAACTGATCGATGTGCGTACCGATCAGCAACTTGATGAAGTAGTGATCCGCCGTTCCTGGGGCGGGCTCGTTTTCAGCGCCGATGAAAAAAACCTGTATGCTTCCGGTGGTAATGATAACTGGATCCTTCAATATGCTATCCGTAATAATAAACTGGTGCCCACCGATACATTTAAGCTGGGCGCCCCTTACCCACAGGCTGAAATTTCGCCAACGGGTATTGCACTCGATGATAAGAAACAGCTGCTGTATGTTGTCACCAAAGAAAACAACAGTTTGTATGTGATCGATCTGGCCTCCCATAAAACCGTGCAACAACTGCCATTGGGTTCAGAAGGTTATACCTGTTTGTTGTCGCCCGATAACACAGCACTGTACCTCACCTTGTGGGGCGCCGATAAAGTAATGGTTTTTGATACCAAAAAGAATATAATAACGGATAGTATTGGTGTGGGTGATAACCCGAACGATCTGTGTTTATCGAAGAACGGCAGGTATTTATATGTCGCGAATGCCAATGACAACAATGTATCTATTATAGATATTAAATCAAGAAAGGTGGTGGAAACATTAAATGCTGCATTGTATCCCACCCGGCTGAGCGGTTCCACCAGCAATGGCGTATCCCTGAGCGATGATAATAAAACCCTGTTTATCGCCAATGCCGATAACAACTGCCTCGCAGTATTTGATGTAAGTAAACCGGGGCACAGTGTTTCGAAAGGCTACATCCCAACCGGCTGGTACCCTACCTGTGTTAAAGTAGTTGATAAGAAACTATATGTTTCCAATGGAAAAGGGTTCTCATCGTTCGCCAATCCCAAAGGTCCCAACCCTATTGGAAAAAAACAGGCCGTAGGTATCCACGAAGGCGACAGTACGCAGCCTAAAACGGTGCAATACATTGGCGGTGGTTTGTTAACGGGTACCATGAGCATTATCCCCATTCCTACCGAACAACAACTATCCGTATACTCCCAGGCGGTATACCACAATACCCCTTATAAAAAAGAAGCGGAAACGCAGGCCGCTGGTGTTGCTGCCGGCAACCCGGTTCCACAAAAAGTGGGTGATCCTTCTCCTGTTAAACATGTATTCTATATTATCAAGGAGAATCGTACTTATGACCAGGTGTTGAGCGATGTACCGGGTGGCAATGGCGATACCTCTCTGCTTTTATTTGGTGAAAAGATCACACCTAACCAACATGCCATTGCCAAACAATTTGTGTTGCTCGATAATTTTTATGTTGATGGAGAAGTAAGCGCCGACGGTCATAACTGGAGCATGGGTGCTTATGCTACCGATTATATGGAAAAGAACTGGCCTACCAGCTATGGCCGCAGAGGCCTTGGGGCCAAAAGTTCCACCAAGCTGAATAAAATATATCTCTGGGACCAGGCCAGCAGTTCAGGGGTTAGTTTTAAAACATATGGGGAGTTTGCCACTAAAAAGAGCGCTTCTATCCCGGTGCTGAATGGACATTTTGCTACCAACTTCGAAGGCTTTAACCTGCATATAAGAGATACCGTCCGTTATCGCAACTGGGAAAAAGATTTCGATGCACTTGTAGCCCGCAACTCTTTGCCGCAACTGATGACCGTTCGCTTTGGCAATGATCACACGGAAGGCATGGCCGCAGGGCGCCCCTCTCCTTTTGCACACGTAGCTGATAACGATCTGGCCATTGGGATGTTTATAGAACACCTGAGCAAAAGCCCTGTATGGAAAGAATCGGTTGTATTCATTTTGGAAGATGATGCCCAAAATGGCCCTGATCACGTAGATGCACACCGTTCACCCGCTTACATCGCCGGTGGTTTTGTAAAAAGGAATTTTGTAGACCATACCATGTACACAACTTCTTCCATGCTGCGCACCATCGAGCTGATATTGGGCATGCCGCCTATGACACAATACGATGCCGCCGCTATTCCCATGTGGCGTTGCTTCAATACGCAATCCGATGGTACAGCCTTCACGTCGTTACCTGCCAATGTAGACCTCAATGAAACAAACCCCGGTGGAACAAAACTGGCAGCCATGTCGAAAGGGCTTGACTTTTCGAAAGAGGATGTTATTCCAGATCAGGTTATGAATGTTATTACCTGGAAGGCTGTGAAAGGAGAACATTCCATTATGCCAACCCCAGTGCGCGCAGCGTTTGTAAAACCGGTTAAATCAAACGACGATGATGACGATGACAAATAATATAAATACCCATTTATCTATGCAAAAAAAATTATTGACCGCTCTTGGTTTGGCAATGGTACTATTCGCCGCCTGCAAAAAAGATGCGGAAGTGAATCTAACACCTGATCAACCTGTGCTGGGTAGCTATATCAACGATGGCGATACGCTCAATACAAACGGAAGGGCGATCAAGGGAACATTAAAAGCAGATGGCACTTATTACTTATACAGCAACTATGGTGATGCTGTGATCAATGCCGGGGATACTTTATTGATACAAGTGGGGTAAAAGTATATTTTGCCGGTCCTTCTACCGGCGCTACGGCCATTGGTACGCAAAATCATGCCCCCGGTATAAAGGTGAACGGTACATTAATTGTGCTGGGCACTAAAGACAAACCGGTAGTATTTACGGTGCAGGACCCGGCGCTTCGTTCAGATCCGGCAAAAGATCCGCAGAACCCCAATACCGATCCAGCCTTTAAAGGATACTGGGGCGGTATACAGGGTGGCACAACCGCCGGCGACATTATTATAAAATGGACACGGCTCGAATACCTGGGTGGTTTGGCGCCGGCTACTGATCCACGTCCTAATAAAGCGCGCTATGGTATCCTGTTGCAAAATCCCAACAGTAATTTCGTACTGGAAGACAGCTGGCTGTACGGTTCCTTTGATGATATGGTGCGAGTAGCAGGTTGCAAATACGAGATCATGCGCAATACATTTGAAAAAGTAGGTTTTCAGGCCGGAGAATGTGTAAACGTAAAAAGCGGTAGCGTTGGTGATATTGCGTACAACCTGGTTGTGGGTGGAACCGGTAATGCTTTTAAATCAGCCAATGCCGGTGGCTTGTCGCCGCAGGCTAACATGAACATGTACAACAATACCATTGTAAATACCGGTTACCGCCAGGCTAAAGTAGGCGAAGGCGGTTCGCTTGATTTTGAAAACCAGGGCCGGGGTAACAGTTACAACAACCTGTTGGTGAACTGCGCCTTTGGACTGGCCATCATGGGCGCCAATGGCAGCGTTCCTTCAGCTGACCTGCAGAATGTAAAGTATGGCTATACTTTTAACTATGGCGATAGCTTACAAATCACTTCGCAGTTTTTACCAGCTGGTTATGTAACAGAAGCAAAGTCAACCGATATTAACGGTGGTAATGGTACCACACCTGGCGCCAACAATCCCAAATTCGTAAACTTTCCGTTGCCTGTACCAGCAGGGTACGATTTTATCAGCCATGATTATGCCGGCACTTATGATTTTCACCTGGCATCTGGCTCACCTGCTATTGGCAAAGGCTATACAGAATTCGCACCGTTGGCAGTTGTAAAAGAGGATGCCGTGTATGGCGCTACAGAAATTACGGCGCCCGGTAAAGACATTGGCGCGTTTCAGCAAGACCACAAAGGGAATCAGCATTAATGATACGTTCATACAAGCTTAAAATTATCATCAGGGTGGCCGGCATACTATGCGGCCACCCTGTTTTTGCACAGCCTGTTCCAAAACACCTGGATACGGTACAAGTCATCAGCAGCAAAGCGCACACCGATATGGTGCACAGCAGCATGCTGGAGAAAACATCCGTACCGCTGGTGAATATTATTTCCCGGGAATCCATCGAACGGTCGTCTGATATTACCGTAGCCGATATGATGCAACGTGTAAGTGGTGTATCTGTGCTGCGCGATGAAACCGGCACACCCGGCAAAACGGTTATCCGCGGTATGGACCCCAAATACAGTTACACTACGGTAAATGGCATGGCCATTCCCAGCCCTAATGATCGCAACCGTTATTTATCGCTCGATCTGTTTCCGGCCAACCTCATCGATCACGTGGAAGTATATAAATCATTGACGCCCGAAATGGCTGGCGACGCCATTGGCGGACTGGTTAATATTGTAACGCGACCTGTTCCAGAGCAAAAAAACTTTTCAATTCAATTGGCTACCGGTTACAGTCAACTCTTTTTCGACAGACCTTACCTGGGTTTTAAAACCAGGGCAGTTGAAAAGCAGTCGCCATACGAACGATATGGCCCCAATTATGTAGCCGGTTCAGACGATTTCTCCAATGACAATTTATCTTTTCATACCAAACATCCCCTGCCCGATGTTCATGGAAATATCAGCTGGTCGAAACGGTTTCTACATCAGAAGCTGGGGGTAATAGTTATGGGCGGTATACAGAACATACATACCGGCGCTGATGGTTTTCTTATTCTGCAAAACAGTGAACCCCAGCCCAACAATGTACCCGGCATCACCGATTTTGTAAAACGACATTTTTCTACTACCAGCACCCGAAAAAATATCTATGCCGCGTTTGACTACAGGTTCAATGCCCGGCATCAGCTGCGATTTTATCAATTGTATGTAAACAAACTGGATGCAGAAACCCGTGATGCCGTGGATACCAGTCTGGCTGAAGGCCGCACAGGCCCTGGCACCGGCCGCATAGCTATTCTGCAACGCTCGCGTATGTACCGCCAAAGCATCGAGCACCTGAATTTGCAGGGCGATCATCAATTCAACCAGCAGCTGTCATTCAACTGGAGAACCGTATACTCCATTGCATATGGCAATTACCCCGACAGGGCCGAACTGACTGCCAATACCGGAAGAATTGTAGGTGCAGATAATGAGGTACATCAAACACCGGTGCTATTGGCGCCATTAAGCAGAACCTGGTTGCACAATACCGAAAAGGAGGAAGACATCTATGCTACCCTGCATTATAAACCGGCCATACTCAAACAACAACTCGATATAAGCGCCGGCACCTTGCTGCAATACCGCCAACGCGATAACTTTTATAATATCTACACCTTTGTTCCTGCCATTACCAGTGGTAATGGACAACCGTTTACCAATATATACGATGCGGTTTGGTATAATAACAATGGGCCTCAAAACCCATTGGGAACCGTGAACACACCGGGAACCTATGCCGCCAAAGAAAACATCAGCGCCGCTTATCTGCAGGCGAAATTTCATACCAATAGCTGGAGCATTACCGCAGGCTTACGGCAGGAACAAACAACCCAGCACGTGCATTCCGAGGCTGATCCCGGCACGCCATTCGGCAAAGCCATCAGCATCCGGTATCGCGACTGGCTGCCCTCGGTTCACCTGGGTTATGTATTAACCCCCAAACAAGGCATAAAATTGTCATACTATAAAGCACTCAGCAGGCCATCGCTCTATGACATTACTTTTTTTAACATGGACCTCGACAATTACAATGTAGCGGGCAATCCATTTCTGAAAAGAAGCACGGCCGATAATTTCGATCTTCGGTATGAATTGTATGCCCCAGCGATTATAGATGCGCTGCAACTGACTGCCTTTTATAAACGGATTGAAGATCCCTACGAAAAAACATTGCTCAGTGCAACGGATACCCTGTATGCCATCGCTGCCAATGGCCAGTCCTATATTCCGGCCGGTAAGTTAACGGAGCAATTGCGCAACTATGGCACTGCCAATAACCTGGGGTTTGAATTTTCTGCTGTGAAATATATCGGCAACCTGGGTATAATTGCCAATTATACATTTACTTATTCACGCATCAGACAAACAAAGAAATTCAAACAGCGGGAAGACCCACAAAATCCGGCCTCAGACATTATCACGGTTACCAAAACACAGGAACGGCCGTTACAGGGACAATCGAAACACCTGGCTAACCTCAGTATCAGCTATCACCTGCCCCGTTATGGTACTACTGCACAGGTCACAGGTGTGTATACGGGCCGCCGCATCGATGAAATATCGGGCTGGTATAATTTAGACAATTGGCAAAAAGGCTATACCACGCTTGACTTTTCCTTAGAACAAACCATCAAATCGCATTGGCGCCTGTTTGCAAAGGCTACTAACTTATTAAACGCAGGTACGCAAATCTATGTAGCTAACAGGATGTTAATTGAGAAAAGTAATTACAAAAGAGGGTATTTAATCGGTATTCAATACCGGGTTCGTTAGTTCGATAAGAACTTAACAAGTTAAAAACAACAAAGGCTTCATCAAAGGTTTTTATACCTGATGAAGCCCTACATTGTATCTACTGAAAATCTTACATTGGACGATACTATTTCTTATTACCAGCGTTGTTTACCGGATTTAAGCGAATGTATTTACTGTTTCCTTCAAAATAAACCTGGTAAGGGCTATCAAAGAAGGTGCTTTTAAGATAATAATCAGTTGTAATGATCTGTGCACCGGAGCTGCAGGCCGCATCAAAATAAGAGCGGTCGTTCACCCGCGCCTGTTTTGTATCGCCATCGGCCCGGGTACGGATGATGTATCCTTTTTGTACCAGTTCCTTTATCCCAGGCTCCTTTGAACCATTTCTGATCAACACAGCCGCTTCAGGTGTACCGGGTTCTGCATTTATAAACAGGATACGTCCTTTTAAAGAAGGATGCCCTTCCATATAAGTAGCCCGTTTGGCGCCATGGTCATCCAGAACAAACAGGTATTTACCTTTGGCTGACTGTAACGTTGGCCAGTTGCCTTTTAGTACGGCTTCCTCCAAAGTTGCATATTTGCCGCGCACATCATCTGGCGTAATAATATATTCCTTGCCCAGATTCTTTACCAATTCTGCATCCAGATCATCCATAGCCTTTACATTCAGCTCCTCGGTATTAGACCCCTCGCTGCCACCCTTTGTTTCCAGGGTAATGAAAACCGGGTTATGGTCCGGATGTTCTTTTGACCAGTTCCTTAACTTGGTCAATATGCCTGCAAAGGTGTATGAATCGGTGCGGAAATCAAAATCAGGCACGTGAAATACTTTGTACCCGGGTTTTAGCATTTCCCCATTGGGATCATAAGGCGCCTGGCCGGCTGCCATGTCTAACCCTTTTGGATGCGCGTATTTACCACCTTTCTCATCCCGATAGCAATCGATCTCCAGGTTATTCAACCCCATTTTCAATTGCTCTTCGATGGGAATATGCGCATAGGCCAGTCCTTTTACCCTGTTGGAATCTTTTTCCATAAACACTTTGAACAGGGCCGGATCGATGGCTCTTTTATAACTGTTGTGCGAGCCTATTACCTGTATCTTATTAATAGGCGTATTATCGGGAAGACCCGGGTTACCGCTCATTTGAAAAGCGAATGCGCCCATCGCAAGGCAAACCAATGCTTTCATATAACAATGTGTGTTTTATTATGTGCAAATAAACTAATTATAGCCATCGTTCTGTGCTAACTTTGGATTAAGCAATATGGCGCTTGAAGGAATGGGGAATATTCTCTTTCTTACATCCGCGTCTGTTTTATACATCCATTTGTCTTCAAATTTTCCAAAGCGGATCATATCGTTCCGGTGCCAGGCTTCCCAGGCAAACTCCCGGCATCTTTCACCAAACAAACCTTCCAGATCAACCGAAGTAAAGGCCGCTGCACCTCGTTTGGTACGTACACTGTTTACCAGTGTTAACGGCGTTGCACCTAATGTAGCGGTAGCGCCCCGTAAAATAGCCTCCGCCTTCATCAACAGGATATCTGAATAACGGAAGAAAGGTACATCATTAGACTGGTTCCTTGTGGTAGACGTGCTGTCGGGATAATATTTAATACAACGATAACCCATGGCCCAGGCCAGTTCATCATTACCTACATCAAAAGTCTCCAAACTCTTGATCTTAACATCAGGTGTAAGGTTCAAATGAAAATCGTAAGGATCGCCGCCATCGGCACCGGTATAAGACTCGTCGTACCCCTTCTTGGTAGTTTTAATGATAATATCAGAGCCATTGTAATATTTCTGAATTCCGGTAAGCCAGATGTTATTGCGTTGATCACCGGCATCGTTGAAGTAAGCGTAATAGGGGGCAGTAGTACTTACGGGTCCGCTTGCTTTTGTAGGCAGGCTGTATTTTTTCTGTACTTCAGCAGAACGGTGCATATAATACCGGCTAAAGAACTGTGCCGTTTGAACTTTATTATCGAAGGGAACAGCAAAAACAAATTCTTTAGCACCACCGGTGGTAGGTCCGTTGTTGATCTTGAACATATTGAGATAATCCGCTTCCAGATCAAACTTATTACTGGTGATAACGCTGTCGCACATCGCTACAGCATCATTGTACCGGTCAGTTCCTGTATATACCTGTGCATTCAGGTACATTTTGGCCAACAGGGCGAAAGCCGCATATTTGGTTGGTCTGCCATAAGTGGCTGCTCCGGTAGTACTGCTCAGATCGGGCAAAATTTCCTTTACTTCTTTTTCTATAAAATTAAACACGTCTTTACGGGAGGTAGTAACAGGCAAATCTGTACCGCCATAAGTAGTGGGCATGGGTATGTTGCCCCACAGGTCCATCATAATGAAAAACGACATGGCGCGCATCCCTCTTACTTCGGCAGCAATCTGCTTTTTCACGGGTATACTATCTGGTGCTGCCGGCAATACATCCTGTAAGATATTGTTACAATAACTTATAGTAGTCAGGATCCAGTTCCAGGCCTGGTTATTCATGTTATTGTCCCTGTTCCAGGTATGAAAGTGCAACTGAAGGTATTGGCCTCCATCTAACCAGTTGCTGCCATGTACCGGCAAAATGGACTCATCGGTACTTAACGATTGCAGGAACCAATAGCTTACCGGTATCTCTTTTCTAAAATTTATATATACGGGGGCTGCAACAGAATAGATCTGAGCCTCGGTTTGTGGGAAGTTATCAGTATTTAAATAACCGGGCGTTTCTATGGTAAGTTTGTGGCAAGACATACTACCGGTAACAACCAGTAATAATATGAATAAACCTATTTTATTAATGCGTTTCATTGTATAAATATTTAGATCTACTAAAGAGTTACATTCAGGCCAAACATAAAGCTGCGGATCTTGGGATAATAGCTGCTCACATCAAGACCAGGTGTAAGACCGCCCAGGTTCACTTCAGGATCGATGCCTGTATATTTGGTAATTACGAACAGGTTGTTAGCAGTTGCGTACAACCGGATTGATTGTATAGCCTTAACCGGTTTTAAGAAGGTATATCCCAGAGTAGCATTGTCTAAGCGAACATAACTTCCACTTTCGAGAAAACGGTCAGAATTGTTATTGCTATAATCATCGCTTTTACTCTCATTGAAGGCTGCTACAGGTATATTATACGTTGGCACTGTACTGGGTCTGAACAACTCGGCTTTGGTTTGGTTGTAGATCTTATTGCCCAGTGTTGAACGGAAAAACATACTCAGATCGAGTTTTTTATAACGGAATGCATTGCTCCAGCCCAGCTGTAATTTTGGCTGCGCCGTACCTGCTCTGTAGTAGTCCCTCGAAATGATAAGCTGGGGTGCGCCTACTACCTTACCATCCCGATCATAAAACTGCGATACGTTTTGATCGTTTTTACCTGCATATTTATACATAAAGAACTGTCCTACCGGAAGGCCGGGTTTCAGGATCTGTAACCATACATTCGTTTGTCCTGCCCCGGTACCGGCTGCAGTACTGATAGAATCATATCGGTAGATATCATTAGTAAGCGACACCAATTTGTTCAGGTTATGCGACATATTAAGCGATGAATTCCAGCTAAAGTTTTTGGTATTAACAGCTGCTACATTTACACTAAACTCAATACCCGTATTCCGCATTTTGCCTGCATTGGCGGTTATATTATTTATTGCCAGGTAACCAGTTTGATAATTAAAGATGAGATCACTGGTTGTTTTTGAATATACTTCCAACGTACCCGAGATCTTGTTTTTCAACAAGGCAAAATCAAGTCCTGCATTCACCATAGCTGTTTTTTCCCATCTCAGATCCGGATTGGCATTTTTTATAGTACCAGTACCGGGGGTTGCGTTGGGTCCCAGTTCAATACCAAAAGGTCCGTATAGAGGCAACGGCGTTATTACATCAATACCATTTGAATTACCGGTTACCCCATAGCCCACCCGTAATTTCAGGTCATCGAAAATATGTTGCCTGTTCATGAAGTTTTCACTGATCACACGCCAGGCAGCTGATACCGCCGGGAAATAACCCCAACGATTGTTGGCGCCAAAAACCGAGGAACCATCATGCCGGAGAGATGCCTGCAACAGGTATTTATCGGCATAATTATAATTCAACCTGCCATAATCAGAAATGAGGTACTTCTCCCGGTAGCTATTGGGTCCCCAATTAATTACATAGTTAGGGTTGGGATTACCCGCGCCCAAATAGTAATAGCTCAGGTCATCGACAACGAAATTGGAGTTGCTGGCGGTAAATCCATTTCCGGTTACATCTTTTTGGTAAGAATATCCGATAAGCGCTTTAATTGAATGCTCTCCAAACTTTTTTTCATAGTTCAAAAAGTTCTCCAGGATCTTCGAGGTGTTCTTATAGGTAGAACGCGTTGCCTGACCGCCCGCTACTCCTACGCCCAAAACACCCAGGTAGCTGGTGAGGTAGGTGTTAGAGTCATTTTGGTTGTTTTTGTAAGAAGCGCTGAGGTTATAGCTGAACCCAAACGGGAGCTTCAACGCGGCTGTAAAACTGGCAATCAAATTTTTGCTCTCACTTTTTCCGAAAGCGTTATTCTGCATCGCTACCGGATTGTAATACCCGGAGTGGTCACGGTTTTCGAAATAAGTTCCATCGGCATTGTAAACCGGTACGGTTGGCAAATACCGGAGCGCCTGTGCCAATACCGTAGCCTGAGCTGGATTGGTGGTAGCGTTATTAACGCTGTTTATAACGTTGAAGCCCAGTTTCAATTTATTATCCAGGGCCTGTTGTTCCAAAAACACCCTTCCGGTAACACGCTCCACGCCACTGTTCTTTAAAATCCCCTCCTGCTTGAAATAGTTAATACTGGCCGCGTACGCGGTACCTTCTTTGCCGCCACTCACCGACAAATTATGGTTTTGCGACATAGCAGTGGGGCGTTGAATTTCCTTTTGCCAGTCGGTATTGGCATGCAGGTCATCTTTGGGTGCCAGCGACTGGCCATTTTTGGCCAGAAATTGGTACACCTGGTCGCCGGTGAGCATCTCGATCCGGTTCGATACTTTGTCCACTGACACATAACCATCATATGCGATGCGGGCCTGTCCTTTCTTTGCTTTTTTGGTAGTTACCATTAAAATACCGTTGGCGCCGCGGTTACCATAGATGGCGGTGGCGGCAGCATCTTTCAGTACGTCGATAGAGGCAATATCACCAGGGGCTACTGAATTGATGTCAGCACCGGGTACACCGTCTATCACCACCAAGGGTTCATTGGCGCCTTCGCGCAAGGTAGAGGGTCCTCTTAATATAATGGAAGAAGCTACGTTGGGGTCGCCACTACGAGTGATAGATAATCCAGGTACCTTACCCTGCAACATTTGCAAAGGATCGCTGTATACCCCTTTATTAAAATCTTCTGAGCTAACAGATGTAATGGAGCTGGTAAGGTTCCGTTTTGAGTCGGTGCCATAACCTACCACCACCACTTCATTCAACTTGCTGCTTAACGGCGTAAGATTGAAAGTAAAGGTGAGTACGGTATTACCATCGTAATGCACGTCATTCGCTGCAGGGGCATAACCCACTGAGCTTGCGCGCATGTGATAATCGCCGGGATTCAGGTTGTAAAATATAAAGACCCCTTTATCATCGGCCTTTACCTGTTTGGAAAAGCTGCTGTCTGTATTGGCAATGTAAACAGTTGCGTTTGGTACCGTTTCTCCTGTTTCATTTACCAGAATACCTTTGATGGAAACTTTGTTTTGCTGGGCCATACCGGCATTAGCAAAACCAATGCAAAACAACAGGCACAGAAGCATCCATTGTGTGTGTTGTTTTTTGTTTGGTGTTACGTGCATAGCTATCAATTTTGGTTCCGTTTTGGGCAATACAAGCCCTGCTCCGTAGCGGAGTGTTTTTAAAATGATTCTGATTATGTTTATTTAGTCAGCGCCGCAATCAAAAATTAGGATCGAAGTTGAAGCAGATCGGGTTCGACAAACCGACCATGTTTCCACTCAAGGTTTGGGATACCGGTACTTGCGGATAAGGTGTTGATGGCCCTTCTACCACAACCCGGTAATAGGTGCGTCCTACTGTCGCCGGTGTATCTGTAAATTCGATCACAGGATTTTTACCGGTTGTTTTAAAGGTGCCGAACGGATTACCGTTCTTTACTACGCTTACGGTATAGGTGGAATCTGCTACGGTTTTACCGGTTAACTGTACACGGAATTTGGCAGGTTTACCAGTGGGTTTGGTATTGTCACCCATCATCATATCCATTTTGCCATCCTGGTCAAGGTCAGCATAAAATTCAACGCGGGGCGCAAAGGGGTTCGCGCTAACAGATACTCTTCCATTGGTAAGTGCATCAACAACGGCTTCTCTGGTACGCGCGGTAGCAAACACCCAGGTAGTAGGCGTTCCTACATAATTAGCCGTTGCCTGTTTGCTATTGGGCGTTGCCTTGTCTGGCGAGTCAGGAACACCATGGTGCGCATCGCTGCCACCTCTGCCGGTGATCTTTCTACCCGATGAAAGCATGTCGTCCCAGATCAACAGCGCATTCTCATTTTTTTTCCATACGGCAGAATTCCATACTTCCATGGAGCTGACCATGTCGTATGAAAAACCGAAATGATCTTTAGGCCCCATAGGATGATTGGCCGATAAATGAATACCCAGTTCTTTTACTACAGACTGAATAACAACGTCGCGTTGGTCGCGTACAAAATACAGTCGTTGGTGATCATAAGGGTGGGCCGAAAAAACGTTGCCATGTCCGCGGGTGGTTGTCCACTCAGCCCCATACAACAACAGTACAGAGTCTGATTTAAACTCCGGATCTGCCCAGGTATGGTTGGGAACATCACCATCAACATGGTTGTCGTGGTCGGTGATACAGATATAGTCTACACCAACAGTTTTGCAAAAGTTTATGATCTTTGATTCAGGATTGTTGGATGATTCTTTACTGTGACGTGAGTGCAAATGCAGATCACCTTTTAACCATACGCCATTGGTAAGGCTGGCCACTGGCGGCATATTGTTGATAGCAGTGGGCGCCCAGGGATCATTGGGAAGTGGTGTTTTTGATTGTGCTGTAGCAGCAGTGCCGATACAAGTGGTGATACCTATCAGTAATCCGCTACATACCATGCCAGCTACCCGTTTCATTATGCTGTTGTTGTTGCTCATCTTAATTCTGTATTACAGTTTTTAGTTTATTCCGGGCATAGTATTCCCGGCTCCATTGCGGAGTATTTTTTATTATTTGACTATTAATCTATTTGGAACCGATAAGGTATGTTTTAGAATCCACTCGCTGGCAATTCAGATCGTTGATAAAGGAGACAATCCGTAACACATCAGCCGCCTTCATTTTTGCTTTTATGAAACTACCCGAGTAAAGCGATTTTGACAACACCGAGTCTGGCATATTCTTATAAACGATCTTTATATCATACAATTTATTAAGTGCTTTGAAAACGGATGGTAGTTCTGTGTTTTTAAATATTACATGTGATGCATCCAGCTGACAGGTGCTATCTATGAAGTAATACTTTTTATCATGCACCACCGAGGCTGCGGCCGGTTTCATAACATAGTACAAAGAATCTGTTTTTTGTAATGCCTTTCCATCAAAAGAACAGTACTCACCTGGCAATAGGTATAACGCATTTGCAGGATGGTTCAGATCTTTCACCAGTACTTTTCCTTCTTCCAGCTTTACGGTAACGCGTTTAAGTTTATCATTGCTATTAACAGTGAAAATGGTTCCAATAGCAGTGGTACTTACATTTTCTGCGAATACAGTAAACGGGCGTTGTTTATTTTTTGCAACCTGAAACTTCGCTTGCCCTTTAAGCTGCAGCCATCTTTTTCCCGGTTCAAAATCTTTTTTATAACGCAACACACTTCCTGGCTGCAACAATACCAGCGAGCCATCCGATAAGTACCGGCTTTCACCCATGCTGGAATTGTTTGTCCATATTACACTGTCATTGACCATAGAGCTGCCAGTGCCTGTTGATACCATTGCATGGTTATCGTTTGCCGGCCGCTGCATAAAATAAACAAGCGCACTAATTGCCAGCACCGCAAAACAGGCTGCTACCGACCATTTCATCAATGGCTGCATATGCCTTAATAACCCGCGCTTTCTCCCATGCAGTTTTCCCTGAATGGCCTGCAATAGTTCTTCTTCATTATAAGAGATAGTAGCATCAGGCAGCCTGTTCAGTGATTGTGTCCAGTCATCTTCTTCAAAAAAGCCATCCAATATTTCTTTATGCGATTCCAGGTAAGCGGCCACTTGTCTTTTTTCTTCCTCAGTGCATTCGCCCCTGAAAAAACGCATGATTACTTGTTCGTCTATTTTCATTCCGGGAGGTATCTACCAGCAATACGTAACAAGTGAAAAAAAACACCTAGTGGTAACAATTTGGTAAGATTGGGAGTTAGTGGAGAAACACCAACAACATCAATGGTGTTAAATTCGAGAGTTTTCTCAATTCCCTGTAGGCCGAATTGATGTTATTTTCCACCGTTTTTACGGTGATCGTTAACTGGATGGCTATTTCTTTATTGGAATAGCCATTGATCTTGAGGTTGAGGATTTTCTTTCTTACGGGGGGAAGGGCGGCAATTAAATACTGCAATTTCTCCTTTTTATCGAGGGAGATCTGAAAGTTGTCTTCGGCCGCCACATCGGGCAGCTCGTCGTGGGAAACATACGACACTGGCGCTTTTGACGCTCTTTTCGCAATATCTATCAACGTGGTTTTGGCAATTCTGAACAATTGAATATCGAATGAGAGCGAAGCATTCAGGTTTGACCGGTACTTCCACAGCCGGATAAATGTTTCCTGCACCAGGTCCTCACAAACCTGGGTCGACCGTATTCGTTTATAAAAATAAGAATACAGGAACTGGTTATACTGGTAGTATATTTCTTCAAAGCACCCTTCTTCGCCAGCTTGTAATCTTAAAATATAAGAATTGTCCATCCTACACCTATTTGAAGGTGCAAACTTATTAAGGGTTTTTGGTGATTGTATATTAAGAAATTATTACATGACGTAGCAACATCAACGCAAATCAGGTTTATTTTTAATGTGGGGAATTACCTGCCCGTCGTAATTCTTGGCACAATAGATGTTGCTCATTGCACCAAAATAAGCATAACTGTTTATACGACAGATATAGCTGTTTTTCCAGGTTTCTGAATGACCTAGTTTTGCTACACCATTATTTTAAAGGCCTGATTAATCTTTGAAAAACAATGAAAACACCAGTATCCCTGTGTCTCATAGCACTATTGTTGTTAGGGACCATGCATTCCTATGCCACTAACTATTATGTGGATCCCTCAAATTGGGGATTAAACAAAGGAACAATGACAGACCCATGGAGATCTATAAATGATATACCATGGTACATCAACTACTTCAAGCCCGGTGACACCCTTTTCCTGAAACGCGACCAATGGTATACCGGCACCCTGTCCATCAACAGTTCGGGGAGCGCCGGCGCCCCCATTGTGATCATGGGCTATGGAGCAGGCAATGCGCCCAAGATGCAGTACAACGTAAACAGTCCCACGGAACAAAACGTCTACGACAGAACCATCATCCGGCTGAACCAGGCCAATTACATTGTGGTTGATGGTCTTGAGCTGACTGATGATTACACGCCCTGGTGGAATCATAATGTAACCGCCAATGTTGGTTACGGCGTTTATATCTACGGTACCAACGGCAACGGTTCACATAATGTAATTAAGAACGTTACCATCTCAAAGTTGGGCTGCGGCGTATCCATCGATGGTGGAAGCGATAATACCGTTTCAGATTGTACCATCATGAATTTGCGAATGATCCTGAATACACCCGATGTTCAATGGGACGATTTCGGTGCCATGGGTATCATGATCGGCGGCTCCAACAATACCATCACCCGAAATATTATTCAGGAATGCTACAGCAATAGCTACGATTATCAAATCGACGGTGGCGCTATTGAAATGTATGGGGCGGTTAGCAATAATAAGATACTGTATAACAAATGCAGCGAGAACCTGGGCTTTATGGAGTTCGGCAGCTCATCTGGCCAACAGGCGCTCAACAATGTGGTTGGATACAATTTGTTGATCAATAATGGACACGTATTCTGGATAAACACAAATAACGGTTATGGTGTGGATGTGCGGAACCTGCAGTTTTATAATAACAATGTTATTGAAACACATGCCCCTCGTTTGCCTGATGTCAGAAACATGATAGGCATAGCATCAACGCCCTGGGTTTCGAACGTGCTAACCATGAAGAACAATATCTTCTGGATAGCCACCGGTTCCAACATCACCGACCCTAACATTCAACCTTTTAACGGCCCACAGCTGATCCACCAAAGTAACCTGTATCATTTGGCTGGTGGACTTATGGGTTTTAATATGGATGGTTCAGAAAAGAAATTGAATGCAAACGATCAGGTGTTCGCCAATACAAGTGACAGCGATCCTAATCAATGGGACTTCGCCCTGAGCTTATTCAGCGCAGCTTTAAATATTGGACAAAACACTGGCATTGGCCTTGACAAAGACTTTTTCGATCAGGCCGTTCCTACTGATGGCATGTACGATGCCGGTATTGCCCAACAGGGTATGACGACCAGAATAATGAGTACCCTGCCTGTGCAATTCCTGTCTGTTAAAGGTCTGCCAGGCACCCTGGCAAATACAATTGTATGGGAAACTACCAATGATGGTGCCAATCACTTTGAGGTGGAAAAAAGCAATGATGGTAATACCTTCAGCAAAATTGCAGACGTGCCATACAATGCAAAAGCTGGTGCAAGCAGCACAAGATATATGTATGCGGACGTAAACAAAACCGGTGATGTGCAGTATTACCGCATCAAAGCAGTAGAAAAAGGAAGCGATGGTCCTTACTCGCAAGTCGTTACAATCAAGAGCACTACTGCAACAGATAACGCCAACAACAGTCTCTCCCTGACCGTTTACCCCAACCCGGCCCAGGATTTTGTGTATGTAAAAACAACGGCCACTGATCTGCAGAATAAAGAAATGGTGTTGGTAAATATGTCTGGCGTGGAATTAAGAAAAACCAGGATCACCACCACCGGCAACCAGGTACAACTTAATGTAAGCGATCTGCCGAAGGGCACTTATGCAATAAAATTATTGGATAATAAGACCAGTAAGGGTGAAAGCATTATGTTTACGAAGAAGTAAACAACCAGAAAATAAAAAGGCCCTGACAATGTCGGGGCCTTTTTATTTTTATGTGTGGGCATTGATAGCGTTGGTGAGCACTTTAAAAATCACTTCTGACATTTGCTTATCATAAAATTGTAAAAGCAGCTCTGTTTGCTGTTTTTGTAAACCAATGCCGTCAGTATACGTATCGAATGCATGTAATTGAGTAAATGGGATTGCAAAGGATTGCTGTTGCGCAGCAAATACCACCCCTTTATTTGTTATGGCAAAAATACCCGGCAGGTTGTCAAGTACATGTTCCCTGATAGGCGAGTTTCTGCTGGAACCCAATTGGTACGATACGCCTTTTGTTGCTTTAAATCCTTCCTTGCTGCTTTGGCTGAAATACCCGGTTGTATTGGTTCTTGCGAACACGAAATTTGAACTGATTTCCCAGTAAGCAACTTCATCGTTTTGTATTACCACAGTAGGTTGTTTGCATTGCGGCAAATAACCTTGCTCCAGGGCATTTAATAATACGAGGTAATAATAATCTTCCTTCAGTTTTTTATCAAGGGTAGCCTGTCTGATATCGATACCCAGTGTTTGCGCCAGCTGTTTCAATGTTTGTTGTTCATCAGCAGTTACCAGCTGATCTGAGATCACATCCCTAACGGCATTCTGATATAATTCCAATGCATTTTGTTGATTAATGCGGGTTACTTCCTCATCTGAAACATTCAACTCTTTTGCAAACAGCCCAATCTCCTGAATTTCTTCCTCGGATAAATGATTGTCGGCCAGTTTTTGTTTTGAAAGCCCGGCAACCGCATTTTTTGCGTACTTGCTTTTAACGGTATTGATGGCCGCATCGGACAGCTGAAAATATTCTTTTATTTTGATGAGCCCTTTTTTCTCGTCATCAGTGATGGCATAATCCTGAATAACATCCTGCAGGTGTTTTTCATAGATCTCCAGTCCCAGTGATTGCAGCTTAACAGGATCGGCTTTTTTACTATTGGTGTTGTTATAATTATTGAAATGGGATTCCCAGTTATTGTAGTTATCATTTCTGATATCTTCTACTAATTTGGCATGGGATGAAAAAAGCTTTTTGAACATGGGTTGGGTTTTATCATTTTTCAATATTTTTTTCACCGGGCATTATGCACCTGTTACTACAGGTCTGGCAGCGTCTGTGATCCATTCACTCCAGGAACCTGCATATAATTTCGGTATCGGATAACCGGCATATACAGACAATAATACATTGTATGCTGCAGTTACACCAGAGCCGCAATAAAACACAACATTTCCTTTCGCATATTCGTCTTTGAAATGTTCTTTATATACGGAAGGCTCAGCTACGCCTTCTGCTCCTATTTTGGCATTGAATGGTTTAGATACAGCAGTTGGGATATGACCGGCCACAGGGTCTATAGTTTCATTTTGTCCGGCATATCTGTCGGCAGTTCTGGAATCAATAAGACAGGTATTACCTGCTTCAATAGAGGCCAGCACTTCCGTTGCAGAGGCTAGCAGGTTATCATTAAAACTGGCAACAAAGTCCTTTTGTTGCAGAGATCTTACCGCATTGGTCAATGGATATCCTGCTGCAGTCCATGCACCCTTTCCACCATTCAATACCGCTACATTTTCATGTCCGGCCCAACGTAACAACCACCATAACCTGGCAGCAGCCATGAACCCGGCAGTAGCATCGTAGGCAACCACCTGCACATTTTTATCTATACCCCAGTTTGAAAATAATTTTACCAGCGCTTCTTTCTGCGGCAATGGGTGCCTGCTTGTTTTACCAGCTATAATTTCACCAGAAAGATCATCGTGCAGGTCTGCATATAAAGCGCCGGGAATATGCGCCTTCTCATATTCGGTTGCTCCCCAGTTTTTATCAGCCAGGGAATAGCTACAATCAATAAAAAGAAAGTTAGGATTATTCAGATTTTCAGCTGCCTCCTTAGGTTGGATAAATGTTGTGTAGTTCATATGAGTACAAAGCAACTATTTTCTTGCTAATATCCCAAGAATTCAATGTAACCAATTATTTATCAATCTTATATACTAAGAAAGAAGAAGTAAATACTTAACGGAGGTAATTTTTGATCTTATTTTTAACACTTGTACTATTCAGCAAACAGTTTTTCAATGATGTAAATTCCGCATCAGTCAATAGATCCAAAATATGGTAATCCACCCCCTCTATTGGATACACCTGCTCAAAAATTGCAATTTTGTAATCCTCAATTTGATGGCCATAGATAAATGTGGGTTCGTAAAACTTAAATCCTTTTTTACCCACGACCTTGTCCTTCTCAAATACATAACAATTATAACATCTTTCATCTATATTAATGCACCCATGCGGTACCGTTACAAACGAAGGCACGTTGTTACTTCTTGTTGGCAAAGCGCCGACAATAATATCATTTTCATTTTTAGCTAAAACAATGAAGTATTTGGGTTTGGCGGTATTGCCATTCTTGAAGAAAAAATCCGGGAAATAAATAATTTGTCCTGGTAAAAACAAGCCCTATCGTTTTAAATGCTTCACAAATTCCAGATTTTCTTTCGATTCTTCAAATCTCTCTTTTAAATATGAAGGCATGGAGGAGTTATCAAATAAAAGACTAAAGTCAATCGTGTATTCTGTACTATTTAGCAGATCAGTTTCCAGGGACTCGAGAACACCATATTGAATAGCCGATTTCCTCCAAAGTGAATGCGGGCTTTGCGTGTGATCGACTAAATTTGATGCAGATTTTTCACTAGCAAAATTGATAATCAAATCCATTAGTTCAATATCGTTGTCGCTGAATTCATCATTGTTAAATGTCTTATTGGCTATAAAATTGCTGGAATGTTCGCTCTCCTGTTTGATAAATTCATTTAAAAGTATCGGTGTTTCATAAGACAGGTCAATGAAAATATCCTTTATTATCGGTCCGGATTTCCAAAGTTGAAAATCGATACCAAAGAAGTGGTGTCCAAACTTTTTAATGCATGCTTCTTCAATTATAAAAAGCAGACTTAAGATCTTTGTTCTATTTAGATCAGGAATTTTATTTGAGAAGTATATTATAGTGTTCCCAATCTTGTTAATCTGATCTTGTGTAAAAGCTTTATTTCGGATGTCCGCGTTCATTCGGCTAGTATCGAAAAATTGAATAATAAACTGGGTGGAGGGAAGTATTTATAGGGTGAAGGTACCAAAAAATTGATAGTTTTTATCATTTCTGCTGTAGTGTTTTGGTAGTTCTAAACCATTTTAAAAGCGTATTTACTTACACATGCATTGTTCCTTATTATTATTTGTGTGGGGCAGCCTCTTTATTTTTGGTCATTTCTAATCTCGAAAGTACATTATGAACACTTGTTCTATGCCATCGCCCTCCCGGCCTGAATGTTGGCACCTTCAATCTGTTTAATTCACTTGCTATTTTTCTTGTACTGCAAATACCCTCTTCATTTAATTTAAAGAGGAGCGGTTGAAGTTCTTTCGCAAATTTATAAGCCGCTGCTTTATTTTGTAATGCAAGTGCATTCGCATTCTTCCCTAATAATACCCCTCTTTGTTTTGCTGCCTGCAGCGCTGATTTTGTATTTTCACTTATTGAACGACGTTGTTCTTCTGCGACTGCAGCCAGAATATGTATTGTAAAGCGATTTGCATGGGGATTATCAGCAACGATGATATCAACCGGTAGTTTAATGTTGCGTGCGATCTCCTCTACATCACGGCCTAAACGATCGAGCCGGGCAACAATCAAAGCTGCCTGATGCTTTTGACAAAGTGCAAACGCATTTTCTAAATACACTCTTCGTTTCCGTGTCGACTTTACTTCCTGAATCTCCATCAGCAGTTGAAATCCATTGCTATTACAATGATGCCTCACTGCATGTTGTTGAGCTTCCAGTCCTAATCCACTTTTACCTTGCTTTCCAGTTGATACACGATAGTACGCAATTACCAATTTCATGAGATCTGGATCTTTCTTTAGCCAAATGTCCAGCGTCAAACGGTGATTTACTTTTGGACGAATTTCAGTACCAAAATATTTTTTGTTCGCCCTTAAGCCCCTGTCAATACTGGCTATTTGAAATTAAAAAATAAAGATATCTGAACCCATTTTGTCCATAAGTAAGTGACCGTTGTCATATGGACAAATTAAAGAAGCAATTGTTATTTGAGCGTAAAATCGATTTGAATTACTTGCGGCTATCCAAATATATTAAAAAATACACAAATATCAGTAGATTTGTATCACTTTGATCGATTTATCTAATTCACATTTTTTTTGACAGCTTCAGCTCATTGGCTGACAACATCAGCTCATTGAATGACGGAAAAAATTATGATTTCACGTCTTTGTCTTGTCCGATGTGACAATAAGTACATTAATTCACCTAATGGGCTAATCGATACTGCCAATGGTGTATTGGAGAGTCATAATGAGCTATTCGCAACTCACAATCAGCCATGTGCAGGTGGCAATTGATTTTTTTTTGGTTAAAATAAATTCATGGAAGCCATCATGCGATTTATGGAGGCTATCATTCGATTTATGGAAGCTATCCTGTGAATTATGGTAACTCCAGAAAATTTATATTAGCCTTCAACCAATTTATGCTAATCACCAACTAACTTATTGTAGATATAACTTATTTATTTCGTGAAAAAATTAGCACATGCCGACAAAAAATGAATTATTCCGATTGGGAACATAATTATTGAGGCTGTAATTTGAAAAAAGACAGCTGTCATTTGAATTATGGAAGCTATCATTCCATTTTGGAAGGCTGCCATTGGAATTATGGAAGCCATCATTCGATTTAGGAATGCTGCCATTTGATCTGGAGGTAGTAAGTAAATTGGAGGCAGCTATAATTTGATTGATGGTCCCATCTACTGAAAATTGTTCTTAATTAAATTGACTGACGAGTGCTGGCAATTGAAAGAAGGGAGTTGAGAAAATTGAATGGCGGTCTTTCTTTTAATTGGTAGTATAAAGTTCTTTGTGTAAACGTTATTAAGTAACTGTATTAGGGGTTTAATTCCCCAGGCAGGTTTCGCTTCGTTCGGCTGCGCTTCGCTGCGCCTCACTTCGCTGCACCTGCCTGGGGAGCGGCGCAAAATTTGGCCCCATTTTTTATTACCTTTAATACAGATTTATGGACAAAGAACAATCAAAAATTCCCAAGGACTTTTTTAAGCAATTCAAAAGCAAGGAAGACTTTCAATCTTTTTTCAGTGAACTCTACAAGCAGGGTGTGGAAGAGATGCTCAAAGGTGAACTTGATGAACATCTCGGCTATGAGAAACACAGCAAAGAAGGCCACAACACTGGCAACAGCCGCAATGGCTCCTATCCTAAAAAAGTAAAGACGGAAACATTAGGCGACCTGGTACTGAATATTCCCCGGGACCGTAA
>NZ_FOCZ01000029.1 GCF_900110245.1 Niastella yeongjuensis | reverse complement strand
TACTCATCGTAATCGTTTTTCCAGCCATTCTTTGCAGTTGATGTTCAAAAAGCTGCAAAGCAAAACGATTACAGAAAAAGCGCCTGAAGTGGTCAGCATCGCCGGAATGGCAGACGCGTAAAGTCACGATGGTGGTCAACATTGCCGGAATGACATCTGGCAACTTTGTGCACCAGGGTGGTCAGCATCACCGGAATGATCCGGAACAAACCAACAAATAGGTGGTCAACATCACCGGAATAATCAAATCAACTTACTTAGAGAAGGGGTGGTCAGCATGGCCGGAACAAGTGGTCAGCATCATCGGTACAGGTGGTCAGGATGGATCGGATTATACAGCAGGGAGGCCTTTTTGTGGCTCAGGCGTAACAGTCGGCTTTTTTACTTTCGTGTAGCTGATCTTTTGAACGTCACCCAGATTGGTGCCGGGGGCTGCTGATTCCTCAAAAACAAGGCCCAACTCTTTTTGTTGTTGCGATGTACCTAATGGTACAAATCGTTCAGATTTGAAGCCTTTAACAAGTTTGGTAAGCTGTTGTATCTGGTATTGAAGCGTGAGTAATTGAGCGTGTAATGTTTCGTTGGAAGATTGCAACTGCTGATTGTTTTGAAGCAGTTGCTGATTCATTTGTAATAATGCTTCATACAGCTCTTTGTAGTTGATATGTTCGCCACCGGCTGCCATTACTCCAAAGATAGAACAGCCAGGAGGTATTGCTCAGTGATGAGCGGCACAAAAGTTATACAGCGCAAACGTGGATAAACCCGGACAAAAAACTGATTTTAAAAAATAAAGGCCTTCACAATAGCGTACTTAACTCTGGCAAACTCCCAATGCAGATAATTCAATTCTCAGAGGCTTCCGGCGGCAATATATCGCTTGCGGTAGTGCGCTTTTTTCAGGGAGATACCCTGCAAGATGAGCACCAGTTGCCTGCTGCTGATAACGCTATGCGTGCCCTCCTGCATAAGTCCCGGCATTTCAAAAGTTCCTGATTCCAGTCGTTTATAATACAGACTAAATCCATCGCCTTCCCATTGAAGTAGTTTTACATGCGTCTGGCGTTTGTTGAAGAAAATAAAAATATCCCCGAGTTTAATCGCCATGTTCAACTCGTTCGTTACAAGCCCGCACAGCCCATCAAAGCTTTTGCGCATGTCGGTCCATTTATGATACAGCAGATACCGGCTGGCATGGTTAATCTGTAACACCCTTAATGCATTAATTCTTTTAAATAACTTACAGGCACTTCCCGGTACAGCTTCAGCCCTTTATATTCTGCGAACAACCTGGCATCGTTTGGGCCATCATCCTCCAGTTGCAACAAGCTAAATTTTTCACCTGGCAACTCACTGGCGGGTTTTGAATGATTCACATATTTCTTTCGCCAGTAGTAAAAAATGGCCTCTGATATTTTTTTCAATTCACAGAATGTTTTAACCGGCAATTCCCCTGATTGTTGTTCCTGTACCAAGGAAAACATTTCCTGGGCGGTTCGTTTGGGATTGGATCCTTTGGCTTCCAGCATCAATTTTCAGTTTTGGTGAACCGTAAATTTAAATGCTTGTCTGGTGTCGCTTTTTAAACTTCCCGGAGGGATACTTAAAAAAGAAGTCATATGCAGCTAAAAATGTTGACTTTCCTACATTATTCTGCCCAAAAATGAAAATGGTATTAGATCCGTCAAAATTGATTTGATTATTATTGAGACCTCCGGAGATAGCTCGAAAATTATTGACGGAGAAGTTTATCAGGCGCATGGCTATTCTATTGTATTGTCTAAATGAAATAATGACAGCCACTAAGATATTAGGTTGGAAGAAATATGAAGCGTTTATTTCGTATTTTTTATATCAATTAATCAGGATTAAATGATTTCTTGATCTTAATCACATATGGGCGTATGTTTAAAGTTTGTGTATTATGTACGGTTGTGTAATAATTGTAACTGTTAGTAAAGGTTCGTTTATTGATCATTCTGTTGGCATATCACCCCCTGTATTACTCATATTAACTTCAGTTTATTTTGTCAATACTTTTAAGGCAGATATGACATCGCCTTTAATTAAATGCAATAACGCTATGGCCGTTAAAATTAAGTATGCCCAATCCTTAGGCTCAATTTTGATATTAAACTTGCTTTTTATTTGCATTTTGAATCATGTTTATATTGCAAAACAAAGCAAATTCATAAATTCTAAATAGTACGCCGTACTATTTGCCGTACTACTTTTTTTCAGGTCCCTTAATTCGCTTATTTTTTGTTGGCATTTTATTTTTCCCAAGTTCCTTTTGAATGGTGGCTAAGGCATTGTTTTGAAAACAATCCACAAAGAGTTTTGTAAATAGCCCGAGCTCTTCATAACTATTTCCAATTAAACCTTCATTTTTTAAATGCCGAATCCAATCATAATACTGATTTTTTTGACCAAGCCATTTCAATTTAATTTGTATTCCCTCTAACTCATTTATTTCTGAGTTTTCAACTATCTTTTTTGATTCATTTTCAGTTATAAATTCCTGTAGGAATTTTAAGTGTGAAGCATAAGCATATCCCTTAAGAATCATTTCTAATACGGTTCGTGTGTTCTCAACATGGTTTGCCGAAAAAAGTCCACCTTCATTCGCAAAATGTAAATTCCATGAACTTAAAAAGACAAAGGAACTGTTACGTTTTAATATATTAAACAAATCTGGATTTTCACCCCTAGTAGCAATCAAATAACCTTGTAAATAGAGGTTGAGGTCTTCTTTGTCATTAGACTCATTATGTTTTGATAATCTTTTTTCTATCTGACTAATCCTATCTTTAACTGTTTCCCTTTTATCTGGCGTTTTTAATTTTTCAAATTCAAACTTTAACTTTTGGATTACCTTATCCTTTTGTTCAAGAGTAAGTATTGTAGTATTGGGAGAATGCCCCAAACTATAAATTATTTCAATTATATTGATTTCCCTTTCAACGGCATAGAATGGAGCATTTTTAAGGGTAGCAAACAGAATCTTATGGCTTTCCAAAATAGAATTCATTTTTTCGAATGAGGGAAGGCAAGCATAAATCCCCTTACCTTGCGCAACTTTAGTAAATATTGTATTCAATTCATTCAGTAAGGTTTTTTTTTCTAAGTTTCCTTTTTGATACTCATGTATATATTTCCGAATGTTTATGAAACCCACCTCCTTCATCTCTGGTAAGAAAAAGTTTTCGAAAACAGTCCCAATGCTTGGATCTGTATCTGCATAGTTATATCCTATTCGATAAAATGGCTCTTCTTCATAAATGTCTTTTGAAAAAATAAGATTTTTGGCCCTTTTCAATGTCATTTCTATTTCTTCCAATGGAGAACTCATGGTCTGCTGACTAAAAAATCCTTCCACACTGGTAACGACATTGTGTTTTCTTTGTATTTCTGTTAGCTGTATTGCAGTATTATATCCTAAATCTTTTAAGAAGCGGGCATTCATAATTGAATTATAATTAGCATGGATCTTTACTTATCCAGGTTTTCAATGATCGGTACAATAATTCTTAAAGCCTCAGAAAATTCAATTTTAAAAAATTCTCTTCGCTCGTTCATTCTATATTTATTGAGTGCATGGTGAATTAATTTTTCAGCTAAAACGCAATCGTTTACTAGCCAACTATGCGCAATTAAAAATTTATCTACGGAAGGAGTGCCAGATAGTTGACTAGCTCGTTCTTCAACGGTCTTAGTAGTTAAACCAATTTTAAAAACATTAGAAGGATGAGATGGATTGTGCAATATGTATATGTATCCTTTTTTGGTAAAAGAAGATTGAATTTTTGTTTCACGATTAGACGCAGGATCTGATTCATACCAACTTAAGGTTTGGTCTACCCATGTCCTATTATGAATGGCATTTCCTTTTTTGTCTTTTCCCTGTTGCCCTATTTCAAGGTTTTTCCAGTATCCACTCATTTCTATTTTTAATTCATCAGCTGAGAAATTTTGCTTACTTAATGTTTTGTTGTTTTTATCTAAAGTCCATATATCTTTTGTCTTGAAAAAATGATCAGAAGAATACTTTTTATCTTTTTTAAATAAACTGGGTTTTAATTTCTCCGAGGAAAGCGCCGTAGGATGCTCTTCTACAACAATATCATCTTCATTTTGATCGAAATATTCTGGCAGGTAAAGGCAGTTATATGCTACTTCAAGTATTGCATTGTAACTATTTAATTCTTTTATAGAATTAAGTATATACTCATCGTATTCCTTTTTCCCATGCATTGCACGCAATAACATATCGTAATCATCTGTTATTGTTGAAAAACTGTTTCCTTCATCTTTTTGAATATATCTTGTGTCAATAGTTTTGGTATCAAGGTTTATTCTTAAGTAAAGAAATATTTTTCTAAAATCTGGGTAATTCAAAAGTTGCACTACCTCTCGTTTTCTATCATCAGCTGGCATAATATAGTTTCTTCCAATATCATAGCCCTCTAATGAAGGCAGATTCTTTGATTCTGTGGGGATATCTGCTTTTTCTCCTGCAACTATAAATAAATTTATTTCATCCTTACGTTTAATCATTGAGACCCCTGCAAAAATGAATTCATTTCCTTCGTTGGATTTGAATGTGATTTCCTTAAGGTTATTCAGAATGTTGTAAGAATATATAACATTGTCTTCAATGGAGTCTTTTAAATAATCAATTGACTTGGTTGATTTTTCTGATGTAACAAAATCGATAAAGTCAAAGCTGGAGAATAAATAATCTTCTTCTGGAAATAGTTCGAAAAGAAAAAGGTCTTTGTTGAAATAAAAAAAGCCTTCTAGTACTACGAAAGCTGGGGGCATTGATCCAAATCCGAACTTAAAATTTCGCGAATTAAATTCTGGTAAAAAATATCGAAACTCGCTATCTACTAATAAACCTGCTCCATTTTTTAATTGTGTATTGATTATGCAAACCGCTTGTCTAAAGTTTTCCTCTGATTTTTTTTGGGCTTGCGGCTCATTTTTAAATTTTTGTTTATAATATTTTACAAAGTCATCATAAAATGGACTATCAGGGGTAGGTGATGAAAAAAGCCTATAATGTTTTTGCCTGTCTGCACTAGATGCCATGGGGTGTTTGAATTAAATCAATAAATTTTGGATCTAACCGGTTTACCAATGCGTTGTATCTTTCATATACCGTACAAGGGCATGGGCAAACTTCTTTTCATGTTAATTGAGGAATACTTAGTAAATTTTCCAATACCCTAATTTAAGTCATAGCACACAAATAGCAAATTGATTTTTAAATGAAAATCAGTAATTTAATGATCGCTTCTCTCAGTTTTAATTAAAAACTTTAACCATAACAATTACCTATGAGTGTAAAGGAGAGATTATTTTCTAATATGTTCATCCGGAATATGATTTCTGACCTATTCGGTCGATCAGGCAACTACCAAACACCAGGCATATTTAGTCCATATTTTCAATACAAAATTGGAAGCTACCAATCCGACCATTTTCTATATTTTCAAAAAGAACCCTTTGGGCTAAGGTATTATAATGAGTTTTTTAATAAACTGAATGAATACATTCCTGGCCACATACCTGATTATCTGGAATTTCATTTTTCCGCATATACTGACAAACAAGGGTTTTTAAGGTTTATGCAGCATGAGATTTCTGGCAGATTGAAGCTGAATAATAGCAAGGCTCGGTTTCAAAAGCTAGAGATTGCCCAGGCATGGGTATTGGAAAAGCAGCAGGAGTTAAAATCAATACAAAAAGCTGCCGTACAACAAGAAATTAAGCAGGGAGTTCAGGACATGCTACCCGCTGCAAGCATGGCTAACCCGGAAGAAATAGAAAGTATTGCTCAAAACCTTTCCCAAAAAATAAATGATCGTATTGAGGAGATTCTGACGGGAACAGAAGAACGTATGCTGGCAATAACCGATTCCTTTGTAACTGGAAACATTGAGTTGAATAACCAAAATCACCTGAATAAGGTTGTTAAACTTTTCAAACTACTCAAAAATGTGCAGGCCCCTACGGAAAAAGCCAGGGCGGAGCAGTTATTTAGAAGATTCTCTGATACTGACATTGCCGCTATCCTTCGGCTTCATTTTGAACCATTCAAATCTAAGCAGCATAACAGTATTCAGAAGACAGATATTAAAAAGGCAGATGAGATTATTCCAGACAAAAACCCTAACGTGCTGAAGCTCGAAGCTGCATTACAGGAGTATTTTTATAGTTAATAACGGCATCTAATCCGCTTTAACCTTGCATAATCGGTTAATCTTCAATCCCAAAAATTCCATGACTAATCCAGCATTGACTTTGCTTCAATTCTAACTCATATTGCGTCTATAAAACTAAACTTTATGGACACTTTATTTATTCCGAACGAAAATGATTTTCGGCGGTGGATCAGAGAGGCGGTGAAGGAATGCCTGGAAAACGCGCCCATAAAAACAGCCCACCCAGCAAACAAACCAGAAGAGGAACCGCTAATTACCCGCAAGGAAGTAGCATATATGTTCCGCATTTCCCTGGTCACCCTGCATGAATGGATGAAGCAGGGCCTTCCCTTCCATAAACAGGGAGGAAGGGTTTATTTCCTGCGTTCAGAGGTAATGGATTACCTGAAACAGAAGCGCGGGAACCCGTTTATTGATCCTGAAACCAACCGAGTAGCCGAAAAGTAGTTTTTCTTTTCACCCGCCCCTATGCTTCGCATTAAGCTTTTAACAGTTATTGATTAACAAATTAAAAATCAACCGTATGGCTGAGTTTAAAAGACAAACTTTCCAGTTAAGCACAGGAAAGCAGATCAAATTGCACGGCAATAGCTTTTTTATTAGCAAGTCGCTAGAGATTGGGGAGGGCTTTGTTCCCAATATCTTTTCCCTGTTTGAGGAACAGGTTGGAGGGAAACCTTCTGCCACGGTTTCAAACCCTCACAAATTAACATCGGAAGAGTTACAGGAATTAGCCGATTATAACATCCGCTTGTGGCTCGATTTAAAGGACAGTATTCGCAACAATGGCTTGAATAATCCCAGGGTTTTTGGCCGTGATCCTATACGAAGTGAAGAAGGGACGGAAGAAAAACCTCCAAAATTTAAGAAGGAGAAAATTAAGCAGTCTAAAGAATCTGAAAAACGTGATGTATGAAAAACTTTTCGTGTGAGGATGCAAAGCAAATAGACATGGTAGATTACCTGGCTTACTTAAACCACCATCCGAAAAAGGTGCATAACCAGGATTTTTGGTACCTATCGCCCTTACGGGAGGAAAAAACAGCATCCTTTAAGGTGAACCGGCAAAAGAATGTATGGTACGATCATGCGGTGGGCAAGGGCGGTGATCTGATTGATTTGGGGACCCTTTATCATAATTGTTCCGTTAGTGAGTTGCTTGGCCGTTTGTCAGAGTACCAGGCTCGCCCGGTTCTTTCTTTTCACCCGCCTACTATATCGGACAATCTTTCCGGTGCCAATTCCCGGTTTGCTGGTGAAAAGAAAGAGACCGAAAGCAGCAAAATTGTTGTACTGGATTCCCGCCAGTTGGCTGCAAAAGAACTGTTGAACTATCTGGAAAAAAGGTGCATCCTGCTGGAAATTGCCAACCGGTTTTGCAAAGAAGTGGATTTCCTTTTGTATGGTAAAAAACACACAGTAATCGGATTTCAAAACAATTCTGGCGGATATGAGCTGCGAAGCGAAAATTTCGAGGGCAGCAGTTCCCCTAAGGATATAACTTTTGTTGACAATCGAAGTGATGATGTTGCAGTGTTTGAAGGCTTTTTCAACTTCCTTTCTTTTTGCACCGTCAATAAAAGTCTAACCACCCCACTGTCAAATTGCCTCATATTAAACTCACTTTCTTTTTTCGAGAAAAGCCGTTCCCTGATGGAACATTATAACCAGGTTCATTTGATTTTAGACAGGGACAGTGCCGGTATGAATCGTACCAAACAGGCGTTGCAATGGAATCACGATAAATACATTGATCGCAGTGATTTCTATCAGGGCCATAAAGATTTAAATGACTGGCTTATCCATCACCAACACAGCCAAAGGCAAAGCCAAAGACAAGGCAAGAGGCTTTGAATTTCGGGTAGCCAGCTATGTTTTGGTAATACCAAAACGCTGGCCGTTCATGCTATCGCATTCACGGGATCCGCCTATCGGCGGATAAAAACAAGGAGTAATGATTATGGAGCAGTTGGAAAAACAAACAAAAAATAAGGGAGGCCGCCATAAAAAGGCCGTGAAAAAAGATCAGATAATATCTGTTAAATGTAGCTCATATGAAAGATCTATAATAGTAGGAAAAGCTAAAATTGCAAAGGTGCCCACATCGGAGTATATGCGGGAAATAGCATTGACCGGTAAAATTGACAGGCGGGAAAAAGCATTGCCACCACAGGTTTTACAATTAACTGCAATGCTAAATCACATCGCTGCAAACCTCAATCAGATTGCTAAAAAGCGAAACAGATTCGAGGAATTAACAGCCCTGGAACGAGCAAATCTAAAAGTTCAATCAGCCGAGTTGAAACAATTAGCCGCTAATATAAAATTGCATTTACAATGATCGGATATGTGGGAACCGGCGCTTCTTTTTATGAATCCATCCGGTATTGTTTGGAAGATAAAATTGGTTTAAGTGAAAACCAGAAGGTTTTAAAAGCGCTGAAAGATCAATTGCAACACAAAGACAGGGCTGAGATTTTGGAATTCAATAAATGTTTTGGCGACCTGGACGAACTTACCAGCCAGTTTTTGGATGTTGCCAAATTGAGTAAAAGAGTTGAAAAACCGGTGTTTCATTTCTCCCTACGGCCTGCACCAGGTGATAAGGTTTCCCGCGAACAACTAATAGAGATGGGGAAAGAGTGCGCGAAACAGTTTGGGGTTACAGACAATCAATACCTCATTATTCTGCACAAGGACACCACCGAACCGCATATACATATCGTTGCAAACAGGGTGGGTTTTGATGGGAAAGTGGCAAAGGATAGTCATAGTTACAGGAGAATGGATAGCCTTTGCAGGCAACTTGAAAAGCAGTATCAATTAAGAGAAGTATTAAGTGCCCGCCGATTCTTATCAGAAGAACTCCGGAATCTTCCCCGGCTTGACAACAGAAAGGAAAAACTTAAAACCAACATCCGCGACACTTTACAGCAGGTTAAAACTATTCAACAATTTGAAGATAAAATGAAATCTCTTGGCTATAAGGTGCTAAAAGGCCGGGGCATTTCTTTCATCGATGATAAAAAAGTAAAGATAAAGGGCAGTGAAGTTGGCTTTTCACTTTCGAAGATTGAAAGGATTCTAGATCTGAAACAGGAACTAACAATTAAACAAGAGAAACAACAACAGCAGGAAATAGCAATTCAAAGGGATATAGATAAAGCACATACTCCGGTTCAGAAACTATTAATCAAAACTGCTCATTCGGAGCGGAAAGAAGATTTTGAGGTGTCAGAGTTAGTAAAGCAGCTTGATAAGTTGTTAGGCGATCTGCTGAAACCGGAGTACGTAGATCAGTCAGTTAATCCTGAATTATTAAAGGAAGCCAAGCGTAAAAGGAAAAGACAAAGGCCAAAATTGTAAATATTTATTCACTTAAAATTTTCAAATATGGAGCTTAAAAATTCTGAAAATGTGGAAGCTAGTAGCTTAGAGATCGTATTGAATGAATTTTCGGAGGAACAAAAAACACTCGCAAAATCCATAGGCGACCTGGTTACTGCTGTAAACGGATTAACCGGGAAGTTTACACAATTTGAAGAAAAATTGGACAATCTTTAAGTCACTTCTCCTCCTCTAAATATTACTCCAATCCAGAATGTTATATCCCAGAGCATGGATGGAATAGGAAAGATTGTTAATGAAAAACCCAAAAACATTGTTCAGGAAAGGAGAGTATTACTTTTCCCGGAACATAACGTAAGGGAATATTATTCGGTAGTACTGCGCTGGTTGTTATATATAATTATAGCCACCTACGGGTACTTTTTACTAAAGCATATTGTGGATCATTGGCGGTTGTAGGATGGACGAATAAGTAATAAAGCCCTGATGTAGAAACATCGGGGCTTCTGATGTGCGCCATGCATGGCGATAAACTTGACGGTTAAAGTCCGTTATGGGGGTATGTAATCGCCAACCATTAGCCAAGAGCAAGGGTGTCCACTGCGAAGTGGAATCTGAAGGAAGCTGGCGGCAAAGTTCCGGCCCGAGGAACACGAACACTATCAGGCAGATGCAGTGAGGACGAGTCTGCATCACAAGACGAAGTCCAAAGATTACACGGACACGGCACTGTAAATGGTGCGGGTATATGGAACGGAGGTTTATCGTCTTACCATGGGAGATCTCACAGACGTGTGGAAACATTGCGTATGAAGCACGGTTGAAATAAGATTTACTGTGAGAAGTCAGCCGAGGCCATAGTACGGGAGAACGACCACTTCCCGGAAGGGCTGAACCTTAAGAAGTAAGTAGTAAATGAATGTTACTGCATGAAAGGTAGAAAGCAGAAAATATCGCAAGATAGCTGCCTACAGAAAAATAGGGCGGAACCCGAAGACTATGAGGAGTGCAGACTTCCATGTGGATAACTGAAAACAACCTTACAAGTATCGAGCAAACAGGGTATGGCCTGCTTGAGCAAATCCTGTCACCGGCAAACCTGAACGCCGCCTATAAAAGGGTAAAGCAAAACAAGGGAGCAGGTGGTATTGATGAGATGGAAGTCGAGTCCTTAAAGGACTATCTCATCAAAGAGAAGGACGCGTTAATAGCATCTATACTGGACGGTAAATACCGTCCAAATCCAGTACGTCGGGTAGAGATACCCAAAGAGAATGGCAAGAAAAGACAGCTAGGCATCCCCACTGTTGTAGACAGGGTCATTCAACAAGCGATCACCCAGGTGCTAAGCCCGATTTATGAGAAGCAGTTCTCCAAAAGCAGCTATGGGTTCAGACCAAAGCGCAGTGCCCACCAGGCGCTACGGCAATGCCAACAGTACATTACTGAAGGTTATAAGTATGCTGTAGATATGGATCTGGAAAAGTTCTTTGACACAGTAAATCAGAGTAAACTGGTCGAAGTGTTATCAGGAACAATTAAGGATGGGCGGGTAATCTCGCTGATCCACAGATACCTGCAAGCCGGTGTTGTTGTTGCGAACAAGTTTGAACAAACAACTGTCGGTGTACCACAAGGTGGACCGCTCAGTCCGTTGTTGAGCAATATCATGCTTAACGAATTGGATAAGGAGCTTGAACGTCGTGGCCACCGCTTTGTCCGTTATGCAGATGATCTACTGATCTTATGCAAAAGCAAACGAGCAGCCGCACGCACGATGGAAAACCTTGTGGCTTACATCGAAAAGAAACTGTTGCTCAAAGTCAATCTCGATAAAAGCACCGTGGCATACATTAGAAACGTGAAATTCCTTGGTTACTCATTCTATGTGAAAAGAGAATGCCGTCTTCGCATACACCTTAAGAGTGTGGAGAAGATGCGGTCAAAGATCAGGGAACTCACCTCGAGAAGCAACGGATGGGGGAATGCGACGAGGAAGGAAAGACTCAAACTGTATATCTCTGGCTGGGTTAACTACTTCAAGCTGGCGGATATGAAGGCGCTGATGATTGAAACGGATGAATGGTACCGCAGAAGGCTCCGGATGGTGCTCTGGAAACAATGGAAACGCGTGCGCACCAGGCAGGCTAATCTCACGAAACTTGGCATCGCCAAAGCAAAAGCGTGGGAATGGGCCAATACGAGAAGAGGTTATTGGCATATTGCGAATAGCTGGATTCTCTCGACTTCTGTGACCAACGATCGTCTGAAACAGGCCGGATATGTGTTCCTGACGGACTGTTACCTGAATGCACGGAAACTAAATTAAGGAACCGCCGTATACCGAACGGTACGTACGGTGGTGGGAGAGGTCGGCGTAGGAACTAATCCTACGCCTCCTACTCGATTAATGGCTCTGATTAGTAATCTTATTAAAACAAAGGAATTATTGTTGTGGACTAAATTGTATTGGTAATAGATCCTTCCAAAATTTCACTGTCAGGTAAGCCGGTCAATTCCCTTATTACCTGCATTGCGGCAGCTTTAGTAAGGTTATCGCTATTCCTTTGAATATACCGGGAAATGGTAAATTCTGTACAACCCAATACATCCATTAATCGGCGGCGAGTAGCCGGATTGTTTATTGCTTTGAGTACCTTTTGACTAAGTTTCATATTGGATAAGTTTTGATTAGAATTTAGTTATTGAAGCGGTAGTATAAAGTTCTTTGTGTAAACGTTATTAAGTAACTGTATTAGGGGTTTAATTCCCCAGGCAGGT
>NZ_FOCZ01000023.1 GCF_900110245.1 Niastella yeongjuensis | reverse complement strand
GTTACAATCCCAATTTGAATGCAGACTTTCTAAAGCAATTTGTATTGCGGCTTTATGGGAAAATAAAGTCAATGTAAATAGGATGTGAATGTAGTTGAACAATCCCCCAACTTTTCAACCTGATCCCCCATAAAGTGCAGTAAAACCAGGTATGCCTAAAAAGCAAAAATCCTGCAAATCATTGATTTTGCAGGACTTCTATCTTTAAGTTTATCTCAGTTAACTGAGCCGAGCGGAGAGAGAGGGATTCGAACCCCCGGACCTGTTACAGTCAACAGTTTTCAAGACTGCCGCAATCGACCGCTCTGCCATCTCTCCGGGGCAAATGTAGGTGTAGGTTTTAAACTGACAAAAAAATCAGAAAAATTTAGTTAGACTTTTTTTTCAGCGTAACGATTACTATTTCAATATTTTGTAGTAATATCCGCGCCCCTTTTTCACCTATTCCTACCCTATTTTGTAGTACTGCAGCTGTTCAATGCCCAGCTGCACAACCAAAACTGATAATTCCATTACCTTCAAGCCCATGCAACACTTTTACCTCATCTCCGGCGGACCCGGTTCCGGCAAAACGGCCCTCCTCAATGCCCTGGCAAAACAGGGTATCCATGGTATGCCCGAAGCCGGCCGCGCCATCATCCAGGACCAGGTGGCCATCGGCGGCACCGCCCTGCCCTGGCTCGATAAATCCGCATTTGCCGAACTGATGCTGAGCTGGGAAATGCGATCCTACCGCGAAGCACAGCAGGCACAGGGCCCTGTGTTGTTCGACAGAGGCATCCCCGATGTAATGGGCTACCTGCAGCTTAGTCAATTACCAGTGCCTGCACACGTTGAAAAAGCAGCGCTGGACTTCCGGTATAACCAACAGGTTTTCCTGGCACCACCATGGCCCGGGATCTATACAAATGATAAGGAACGTAAGCAATCCGAAGCAGAGGCAATAGCTACTTATGACATGATGGTGAATGTATATTCGAAATTGGGGTATGAGATCAACCTGCTCCCCCTTACAACGGTAGATGAACGGGTAAAATTTGTACGCAGGCGCATTTTGTGACAGCCATATGGAAAAACAAAGCCTCCGCATCTTTATCAGAATTGCCAAATATGAAAACCCTTTCCCTGCGACTGATAATCCCGCTCACCATCATCTCATTCGTCTTCATTACCAAATGGTGGTACGCCTTACCCGAAGATGCACCCGCAACCATGTACAAAGGCTTTCCACTAATATATTCCGGGCCCGCCTGGCACACATCCCTCGCCTATCAATTCTTTGTGGTTGAATTTATAATTGATCTGCTCACTTATTTTCTATGCTGGTTTATTTTAATCTATTCCATCAATCGCTTTTGGTTCACTATAAAGCCGGTCCGGTGGACAACCATCTCATTATGGTCTTTAACTTTATTGATCATTGCTTACTACGCCATAATAGCCGGCCTGTTCAATCATGCCTACGACTTTAAAAGACCTTATCCCATCAAAATTATAGCAACCGGTTATGAGTTTTTCTGGCAACATACACAACGCTCCCAATAAAAAGGCCGGGTGATCAGCCCGGCCTTATATTTTAACGTACATCGATTAAGGTTATACTATGCTTCTATAGTAACTTCCTGACCCAAAAAACGGTGTGCCAGGTCCTTCATCATGCTTACATAACTTACCTTTGCTTCTTCATTCCTGTTTTCACGAATGAGATCCAGGCAATTGCTGATGCCATTATGATAGATGTCGTACCAAATGGCTTCCTGGTCTGCCCGGGTCTGAATTTCAGCTACCAATGGCCGTGACAGGTAATAATACATTTCATACAATGCCTGTCCATTCTCCTGTGCTACCAGCCAGTTGTCGCGGAAAGCTCTTAGCTCATTCAACTTATCTTCAGCATCTTTAACAAATCTTTCTGCTGCAATAGAAGCTATACAATCGCTGCCAGTAGTGGTAACGCCAGGGCCGTTTGGATCAATATCGCAGGGCGGGCTGCACTGGCCATATTCCAAAAACATATTCAAGCTTTTATTATCTCCATCCACCACTTCCAGTACACATTGGAATTGGCGGCAGGCAGCACGCATTTCAGGATTGTAACCAAAATGGAAAACGAGTCCTCCGCATTGGTCTACTTCCAATAACTTTTTAAGCTTATTGATACCCCAGAAATAACCTCTGGGCAACTTCGTTAACGGGATCTCTTCTTTTACTTTTTTAAAATCGCTCACATGATTTCCCAACAGTTGCATAAACTGATCGAACCTTATTCTTTCTCCATTTTCGCATATGTATCCCTTTGAAGGAATGACAGGTATGCCGCCTGATTCGCCATTCGTTAAATTGCGTGCAGGCACCAGAATGATCCTGCGGGTTGATGGATCATTGGCATCATTTAATCCATAAGCAAAGAGGATCCCTGACAGGTCAGATACTCCTTCTATGGTGTTTAACAAATGCTCACGGCTTAAAAATACAGAAGGGGTTTGATTGGGATACCGTTGAGCGAAATTTGTAGTGAGCTGTTGATATTCCTGAGCAGAAATAGGCGCTCCGATTTGTGAAGCGGACTTTTGTTTGGGATGAGACATGTTATAAGGTTTTCAGAAATGAAGAAAATAAAATGCTGGACTACTGCAGTAGGTACTTAACTGAAGTTAACTGTTTAAACGAAATAACCAAGCTAAATTTGATAAACGTGTCGATTCAGCCAATATCCGCGTTGTTTTGGGAAATAAGTGTGTAAACTTAGCTTACTAATTACCGGTATTGGGTATATTAGTAGGCCAAAACCTCACATATGAAAAAATTATTACTGATTGCAACCTGCGCTCTTTGGGTGTCATCACTGGAAGCCCAACAAAAAACGATTGCTGAACGATTGGGCTATCCGAAAAACACCAAACTACTGATCCTTCACGCCGATGATGTTGGCGTATCACACTCCGTAAACCTGGCCACTACTACGGCTATGGAAAAAGGTTGTATCAATTCTGCCAGCATTATGGTTCCCTGTCCCTGGTTTACAGAGATAGCTTCATACGTACGGGAACACCCCGGTATGGATTTTGGCTTACACATTACGCTTACAAGCGAATGGAGTAATTATAAATGGGGACCGGTAACGCCATCAACCAAGGCGCCTACCCTCATCAACAAAGAAGGGTTTCTATATTCATCAGTCGACAGTGTAAAACAATTCGCAGCCTCCACCCAGGTAGAAGAAGAAATACGCAACCAGGTTAGAAGAGCCATACAATTCGGCATTGACCCCACTCATTTGGATGCCCATATGTTTGCCGTTGTAAGAAAGCCCGATTTTATAAAAGCTTATATCAAGGTGGGACGGGAATATAAAATACCTGTGTTCCTTGCGCGCGAAATGGAAAGAGAACTGAATGTCAAACTCGAAAGCCTGATCTCAAAAAATGAGGTCATAGCAGATTCTATAGTCACCATTTTACCCGACATGATGGCTTCAAACCCGGCCGCTTATTATGCTCAAACCTTACGCAGTTTGCCGGTTGGCCTTACGTATTTTATCATTCACACCGCCTACGACAACGAAGAAATGAAATCCGTTACAAAAGGATTCACCGATTGGGGTTCGGCCTGGCGGCAAACAGAATTCGATTTTTTCTCAAGTGGGGAATGCGCCAGATTGCTGAAGGAAAACAATATCCAGATAATAACCTGGCGGGAGATCAGGGATAAGCTTTACCGGTAAAGATGAGTGATGAGCTTTCCACGAAATAAATTTTGAGCTTCCTACGAAAGGAAATTAGAAATTTTATGCGCAGCTTTGTGTTGTCAATCGCAGCAGAGCATTATGAAAAAAGCGCAGTCGACCACAACCAGTATTCCCGGCGTTCTTTATACTCACTTTGGATCAAAAAAAGTGGTAGGCGAACAGTTTATCAGTGAACATGGATTGTGTCAGATCATTTCAGGTAAATTACACGTGGCAGACGGCGGACAAACAAAAGTGTTTGTCCCCGGCGATCTGCTGTTTTATCGAAAGAACTTTTTAGCCAAGTTCATAAAACTAAACGACGGGCTTTTTCCATTCAGGTCCATCACAGTTGTGTTCGACAGGGCTACCCTTGCCCAATTCAGCCGGCAATACAACCAGGGATTTGAAGAACCATTTCCCGACAAGGATGCGGTATTAAAGCTGAACAGCAGCCTGCTGCTGGAGAATTATTTTCAAACGCTGCTGCCTTATTTCGAAACACCATTGCCCGAACACCTGGTTAACCTGAAACGTCAGGAAGCATTGATGCTGTTGCTGCAAATAAACCCGGCTTTCAAAAACATCCTGTTCGATCTTGACCAGCCGGGGAAAATAGACCTGGAAGCATTTATGCAACAAAACTTTAGTTTCAATATAGAAATGAAAAGATTTGCGTATCTCTCAGGTAGAAGCCTTGCTACTTTTAAACGCGATTTTGAAAAGATCTTTCATACCACCCCCAATCGCTGGTTACAGGAGCGGCGGTTGCAGGAAGCGCATTATCTCATTAAGGAAAAGAAAAAAAGACCTACAGAGGTGTACCATGAAGTGGGCTTTGAAACCCTCGCCCACTTTTCCTTTGCATTCAAACAATTCTATGGAGTAAATCCATCGAAAGTATCGGCCGCTAAAAAATAACACGTAAACATATGAACAAAACAATGCTCATTACCGGAGCCTCCTCCGGTATAGGGAAAGCTACGTCCCTGTATTTCGCCCAACAAGGCTGGAATGTAATTGCCACCATGCGTAATCCGGAAAAGGAAAAGGACCTCGTTAAAGAGCCTAACATTTTTGTTACGCGGCTTGAGGTTACCGAACCGGCTTCTATTCAAACCGCTGTTCAACAAGGCATCGAAAAATTCGGGCAAATAGACGTGCTGATCAATAATGCGGGTTATGGACAGCAAGGGCTCTTTGAAGCCGTGTCGCCTGAGAAGATCCAGGAACAATTTGAGGTGAATGTATTTGGGCTAATGCATGTAACCCGGGCCATATTGCCCCATTTCAGAAGTAACAAAGGCGGTGTAGTATTGAATGTATCCTCCGGCGCCGGTCTGTTAACCACGCCCCTGCTTTCTATTTATTCTGCCTCCAAGTATGCCGTGGAAGGCTTTACCGAATCGCTGGCCTATGAACTGGAATCGCAGAACATTAAAGTAAAACTGGTAGAGCCCGGTTACATTGCTACACCTTTCAATGAAAAAACGATTACGTCATTTGCGTATGATCCGTCATTGAGCGACTACCAGGCTTTTAGTGAAGAACTGGCCGCCTTTTTCAAAAATTTTGAAGGTTCCAATACATTCACGGCCAATGACGTGGCCCGGCTGATCTATAACGCAGTAACGGATAATACCCATCGTTTGCGCTATCTGGCGGGTCCTGATATTGAACAATTGGTGAATGCACGCATCGGTAAAACCGACCAGGAGTACCAGCATTTCCTGCGAGGCATCTTCAGACCGAATTCGTTTAAAAATTAACGGCAAACAACCTGTTTGTACCATTTCAGCATCCTGACGAATCGGGATGCTTTTTGTGTTAGTATACAAACCCTTATCAATATCTATAGTGCCAGTCCCTTGGAGTAGTTGCAGGAATAGCACTGTAGGCCTTTTTCAAACCACCCAGATCAATACGGATCTCATCCAGCACAACACCCGGGTCTATTGCATATATTTTCAGCGTGTGCCTGCCTTTGTTCAGGCGTGGGAAGGAAATGGTGCGTTCGGCGCGGTTACGTAAAACATTCTCTTTCCATTCTTCACTTCTTCCCACTGTTTTAAAATCAACTATGTTAACCGGCCCCTCATCGACAGAAACACCATACCGCATACTGAAATTATTATTGACTGGCTGGGTAGGTATTGTATAAACCGTAATTTTGGGCGCTGCGGAAGTATAGGTATCAAACCTATAGGAAACCCAGGTAGCATTCTTTTTTATGGAGTCCTTATTTAATGAGTAATTTGACGCCTGCTTATCTGGTAAACGAACAAATTCTATTGCCCCACCGGTATAACCAAAATCAGTCATCATACGCGTCCCATAAGTAGCCCATTCAGCGCCTTGTTGATTTATGGGATGAATACAAACAAAACCATTATTCTCAACATACTCGCCATATGATACATCTTCCCTGTCAAACGGCCTGTGGCAACGCACTTTCACTTCCATTTGTTTACCGCCGCCTGTAAACAGGACCTTACCGGTCAATTCTTTTCTTTTACCCACTTTATCCCAGTCAACGTCTACCCAAATACGCAGCTGGTTCTTCCCCCATTCCCTGTTCAGCGACCCCAATTTCCTGGAAAGCCTGATCCAGTTATCAGAAGCAGTAGCCTTCCATTCAACGGGTTTGTCGTCATTCAAAAAAACATCTATAAAATACCGCTGTTTGTTTATGTTATCAAAAGCGGGCAACGAGGTCCCATTTCCCGGTATCAACGAAGAGTCTTTTGTAACAAATCCCTCCGGCGCTATACTCCAGCCGGCCGATCTGTCAATAGTGAACGCGGGCATTTCCTGTTCCTGGTAAACAGGCAGGTCACGCGGTTTCATCGACATCATGTTTTTCCATTTACCACCCGACAAAACATTATTATAGTATTCCGTTTCTTTCACTATGCTATCATAGGCAGCCTTTGACTGTGCAGCATAATCAAAAGTACTTAACCGGTTTTGTCTGGCATACCAGATGGCTTTATCGCGGTACAGGAATTTCTTATTCATCCAGGCGGCGCATACTACCGGGTAATATACCAATTGATAAAACGCTGCCTTTTCGCTTGAATCTACTTTCAACCAAAGTCCTCTTGCCTTTTTTACCAATGAATCGTACTTATCGATCCGTTGTTGCGCTTCATCGCCATAATAGAAATGATTGTACTGGGTGGAGGTAGTTTGTGTAGTAGGCTCTGTACGGCTCCAGCCCATGAACTCGGGTCTTCTTTCAAACGCCAGTTGATAATATTGACGCATTACAAAGTCAGCGTTAAATGAATTCCTTACCCGCCCGTATCTATACCAGGTTCCTGGCACTATAGGATTCTCAGACGGCGGATCATTAGCCAATTTTAAAAAGAGTTCTATATTATATTCGAGTGGCTTAATATCACCCACATTCAATACCCATAACCGGGTGGCGCCTTCCTTCCTGGCCTTATCCAGTTCTTCATACATCAATCCGGGATGTGTTGAAGGCAGCCAGAGATAGTCATGCGGCCGGCCCCAATAAGAAGCGTGGTAATAAACGCCGGAACCGCCGGAACGCTTTTGTTCTTCCGCATTACTCAGCCGCTGGATATACCCATAATTATCATCAGGCCAAACGAGGGTTATATCCTCAGGAATTTTCAATCCATTGTCATAAATATCCAGCACTTCTTTATAGGCTGTAAATGCCTGCGGAATGGAATCAGCTGGTTTGCCACGGTATTTCTCCAGCAATCCCCGCTGATCTTTTATGATCTGCTCCAGTAAAGGCACCGCTTCTTTGGCGCTCTTTACACCTTCCATACCACTATCGTGCACGCCACGCATTCCCATGGTATAAATGGCATCGATGGCTGTCGATTCCTTTACCCGGCGTTCCCAATATTGATACACTTTTTCTTTATTGGTGAGATAATTAAAGGGGCCCATTGTTTTTTCATCCCATTCGCCTACATTGTTTCGCAACATAGGTTCAGCATGGGAAGAACCAATCACAATACCATAATCCTCCCCTGCCTTTTTATTTCCCGGATAGCTAAAAAAGGCTTTAGTACCGGGGTGCATGGCTGGCCAGATAAGATTCGCTTTTAAACGCAGCAGCAATTCAAATACCTTGGCATAAGTCTTCGGACCTATATCCCCGGTTTCAGGTTCAAATGTTTTGGCAGCCCAGGGCCGCAATCCCCAATCTTCATCATTGATAAATATGCCTCGGTATTTTACGTTAGGTGGCCGGGAAATTTTAGGAGATAATTCAATCGTCAATTCCCCTCTACATTTTACGGGAACATCGGCCCACCAGTACCAGGGAGATACCCCCAATAATTCTGAAATGGAAAATACGCCAAAAGCAGTACCACGTGCATCACTACCGGCAATCACCAATGCTTTTAAAACGTTGCTTTGGGGATTATCAATTACCATTGTTCCATAACACTCCCACCGTCCCTGCAGACTATCCAATTCAGTACGATGGCCAACAAACTGCCGTATGAGAGGGGAAGCAATATTCCCAATTACAATTACATTACCTGTTGCATTCGCAATATCCGTGATAACGGGCGGCTGGTTGCCGGTCGCCATTTTTATATCATTCGCCAGTAAATGAGCTGCAATAGAATCCAGCTTTGGACCGGCCGCACTGTACAAGATTTGTAACCCCTTATTCTTATCGGTAAACGGGAATGACTGCGCCCGGGAAATGCGGGGTAATAGCAGCAGCAAATACAGGAATATTTTGAGGGTACCGTTCATATGCCAATTATTGCAATGAAATTACTCCTCTTCAATAACAAACCAGCCTGTACAATCCCGTTTTTTATCTGTTTTATCTATCGGCGGCATCCTATACCTGATTTGGCTCGTAATTGCTGGCAATGCAAAACCTGACAATCAAACTGCCAGCAGCCATTCAACAACCCGGTTTCCGCGCGTTGGACGGGCTCAGGGCCGTATCGATAGGGATCGTAATAATGGCACACGTGCTCACGCCTTTTCTTGGCAATAGCTACCTGGGACTTATTGGGGTATACATCTTTTTCGTGATCAGCGGCTTTTTAATAACCACTTTGTTGCTAAAAGAGCGGGTAAAATATGGCAGTATCAGTTTGAAGGGATTTTATATTCGAAGATGTTTGCGCATACTGCCTGTGGCTTACGGCTTCCTACTTGTTTTGCTTTGCTTGAACGCCCTGTTCAAACTGGAAATTCCCGGCAGCTCATTTTTAAACTGCCTGTTGTTTATAAAAAACTTACCTATCCTGCCCAATCGCGACTGGTACACCGGTCACTACTGGAGCCTGGGCGTTGAGGAACAATTTTATTTACTGTTTCCCTTCTTATTGGTATCACTATCGCTGCGCAATTACAAAAGATTAATTGTGTGTTTGATTATCCTTATTCCTTTGTTGTCCATTATAAATTCCCGAAAACTGGATACCGGTTATTTACAGGTACCCGGTTTCATTCATTGGGCAATAACCTGGGTGGTTAATTTATTTGGGGGTGGAACCGTACTGATCCTTACCGGCTCTCTTTTCTCCATTTTGTTATTAACCGAAAACAGGTTCATCACCCATATTTGCAACAAGGCGCCTGCATTCAGCTCGCTGTTATTATTTACCATTGGAAGTATGTTGTTATATCCAACACTTCCCACGCAAATACGCATATTCTCTGTTCCCGTCTTTGGGTTTATAATTGCCTTTGTGATAGTTCTCAATCTGAAAGAACGGGCTATGTTCGGTCGCTTGCTTGAGTTTGAGTGGATGAAAAAACTGGGCATCCTTTCTTACAGCCTGTACATCTGGCAACAGCTGTTCACCTATAAACAACCCTGGCACAATGCCGGCACCAATGTTTGGCTGCTGCTGTTAAACCTTACCGCATTGTTGATAGTTTCCTTTTTGTCGTATTCCTTATATGAGAAGAAATTCCTGAACTTCAAGAAGCGTTTTAAAAGGGTGTAGGCATTACAATGTTCGAATGTATGCCACCATTTTAGCTCGTGTCCGCTCATCGGGTAAAGATCCCTCCCCTGCTTTCATGTTCTCGGCCATGTGTTTGGCATTGGAAGAGGCAGGGATCACACAGGTTACAGCCGGATGACCGACAACATACTTCAACAGGTATGCGCCCCAGCTATGAACATCCAGCTCTGCGGCAGCCCAGGCCGGCAATGGATTGCCTTTAAAACGATCAATTAAACGTCCTTGTCCCAGAGGCCGGTTGATGAGCGTCGCTACGCCCAGTTCAGCTGCTACGGATAGCAACCGTTCTTCCGCAACCCGTTCGATGATGGAATAATTGAACTGTACAAAATCAACAACCCCGGTACGCATCACGGTCTCCAGTTCAGCATAATGCTGTTGCGTATAATGCGTAATGCCTATATACCTGATCTTGCCTGCGGCTTTCCATTCCTGCAGCACCGGCAGGTGTGTTCTCCAGGCAAGCAGGTTATGCACCTGCATCAGATCGATGACCTTCCGGTGCATCAGATCAAACGATTCGTCCATTTGCCTGATGCCTGGCTTCAATCCGCTTGTCCAAACCTTGGTAGCATAAAACAACTCATTCGCATAAGGCGCTTTGCTGGTAAGCGAGCCCACTATCCTTTCTGCATTTCCATACATGGGTGAACTGTCGAGCAGACGCCCACCACCTTTGTAAAAGGTGTTCAATACAGGCGTTAATTGCTCAGTTGCTGCCTGTTCATTTGTATCGAAGGTATTATAGGTACCCATACCAATTACCGGAAGCGACTCACCGGAGGATGGGATAGTTCTTTTAATCATAGCCGACTATTTACACGGCTCAATTTAGTGCATTTATTCCTCCTTCAGCCAGGCCACTTTTTGAACGCTTGCATGTTGCGCTGCTATGATGTCTCCATACAATTCCGGACGCCTGGCGTTCTTATATCTGGTGCCACCGGCTTGCGTTAATTTTTGCGGGGTCAGGGTTGCAATAGCAATGTCATTGCCCAACTGGCGGCACTCTGCCACCACATCTCCAAACGGATCGATGATCATGGAACAGCCATTCTTCAACTGGTCATCATCCATACCTATAGGGTTCGAAAACACTGCGTATACACCATTGTCGTAAGCGCGTGCCGGCAACCATTTCATTAACCAGCTGCGGCCTTTCAGGCCATCAAATTCTGCCCGCAGCGTGGTTGGGTCTTCTTCCCGTTTCTTCCATAATTCCGGATCAACAAAACCCGCACCTGGCCGGGGTGATGGCGTGCACATGGTAACATGCGGCATAAAAATAATATCCGCCCCCAGCAAAGTGGTGGCCCGTACGTTTTCAATGATGTTATTATCGTAACAGATCAGGATGCCGCATTTCCAACCCAACAGATCAAACACCACATATTCATTACCGGGCACCAGGTGTGGATTGATAAACGGATGCAATTTCCGGTACTTCGCCACCAGTCCGTTTTGATCAACACAGACATATGCTTTGTGCAAGGTCCCTTCCGCTGTTTTTTCAAACAACCCGGCCAGGATAATAATGTCCAGCTCCCGGGCTATGGCTATTAAGGCCTGCACACTTGCCCCATCGGGAATCAGTTCTGCAATGGCGGTAAGTTGTTCTTTATCCAGATGGCGGGCAAACGAATAACCGGTAATGGAACATTCATGAAAAGCGATCACGTCGGCGCCCTGCGTTTTTGCCCGGGCAGCCAGTTGGCGAATAACACTTAGGTTATACGTTTTATCATTGTTACGGTTCTCAAATTGTGCGGTAGCAATCTTTATTGGTTTCATGTATTGCAAGTTAACAAAAAGCATTTCCCCACTTATTGAGATTATTTAATAAATTTAACTGAGCTGCTACCAGGTATGATATAAGTATAATTCAACATACTTTCAAACCAACCAATATGATACCTGCTTATTTACAACCTGCCAGCATTACTACCGCACGTCTTTTCTATGGACTGGGCACAGTGGGCCTCGGCATTCAGCATTTCATCTATTCCGCCTTTCGCCCGGTAATTCTTCCTGCCTGGCCCCAATGGATGCAAACACCTGTATTCGCTTACCTGACAGGCGCAGCCATGATCGCAGCCGGTGTGTTGATCTTACTGGACCGAAACACAAAAACCATTTCCTTGTTGCTGGGCGGCTTTTTATTGTTTTGCTTCCTTTTTATCCAATTACCCTTTACGCTGTTTATTCAACCTAACTCCCCCGCTCACCTGGGTTTGTGGACCGACCCACTCAAAGAACTGGCCCTCTCCGGCGGCGCCTTTGTGATGGCTGGAATAGCGGGCGGGACCACCGGGCTTGCGACGCTTGCAAAGCTGATCCCACTGGGCAAATACTTCTTTGCTACAACCTTACTGTTATTTGGCATCGACCATTTCTTATATACTGAATTTGTCGCTTCGCTGGTACCAGCCTGGGTGCCCGATCATACTTTTTGGGCCAATCTGGCCGGTGTTGCGTTAATAGGTACAGGCACCGCCATTTTTCTAAAGATCAAAAGAAGAAAGATAGTTCTGCTGGCAAGCGCCATGCTTTTTCTTTGGCTTATATTATTGCACATTCCCCGTGCCATCGCAGACCCCAATGGCGCCAAAGGCAATGAAATAACCAGTGTATTTGAAGCGCTCGCATTCAGCGGCATTGCGCTAGGCATTGCGGTTATGAAAAAGCAGGTAATGAACAATTCCATGATTACCATAACAAGCTCCAAAGCGGTAGTTATTAATTAAGCCCGGCAATCTGATCTACCCATCTCTTGCTTATCTGTTCTAATTTTCACATTGCCCGGAATCATACCTTTGCTCCATGAGCAATGGAAACTCTTTTATTATAAAAAAAGCAACTACCTCCACTGATTTCGAAAACGGAAAACAATTATTTCGTCAATACATCAAATCCCTTTCTTTTGAATTGAACTTTCAGGATGTTGACCGGGAACTGGAAGAAATTCATGTGGAATACAACCTGCCCACCGGTGTATTGCTACTGGCCTATGATGGCGAAAAAGCGATTGCCTGTGCCGGTGTTAGAAAGATAGACAGCGAGATCTCCGAATTGAAAAGAATGTTTGTTGACCCCACTTATCGCGGCCACCAGCTGGGTCAAAAGATATTACAACAATCACTCGATGAAGCGAAGCATTTAGGCTATCGTGCTATCCGCCTCGATACGATTCCTGAAATGCAGTCGGCTATCAAACTATATACCGCTGCAGGGTTCTACCCTATTGAACCTTACCGGTTCAACCCCATGCCCGGCGCTATCTTTATGGAAAAAGTATTGTAAAAAAAGGCCCCGGCGATATTCACCGGGGCCTTTTATATTAGTTCATTAAACTATTTACCTAAGAAACCATTATACTCAGCATCCGTTGCACAATCCCACCAAACCGGCATGCTCCAGATATTTGGATCTGTTGCGTGTGGATTTACGGCCAGTGCATTGTTTAAGTTATAATTCAATTCAAGCGTTGTAGGTAAAGCCCAGCGGCGTGACCAATACCTGGGATTTGATGGGTCGCCTCCCGTATATTGAGCGGCGCCAGCATATAACGGCCCACGCTTGTACCCGGGATATACTACACCATAGGGCCCTACGTTACCGGCACTATAATTAAACCGGCGCATATCGTTATAGTTTTCAATACTGCAACCCATGGCAACATATTTTTGCAGCATGATGTCCGACATGGTCAAATCACCTGCACCTGCCACCGCTGTACTATTCATATACGCAGTAATGTCACTTGCATCCATAGGCGCCATATCCGGATTGGTAGTCGCAAACCCCGCTGCTTTCCATGAGGTGAGTTTCGCCTGCATCATATCCAGATGCGCCTGTATAGCCGCTTTATAAGCCGTATAAGCATTGGCAACATCTCCTTTTCTCATTAACACTTCCGCCTTAATAAAAAGCATTTCATGATAGGTCAGGATCTCCTGGTCGCTAACCGGACGAACCTGGTAAGAGCCGGTAGACGCGACCACGCCGGCAGTAAATGCAGCTTGGTTAGGATACCAGCTAACATTGGTTTCACCCTGAGTAGGTATACCTGAGGTAGCCAATGCGCTGCTGCGCATATTCACATAAACAGTATCGCCGGCATATAGATAGTTAGTACTATTTATATACAGAGACCCCGCCTTATAGGTAACTGTTACAGTATCTGCAACGACCGAATAAGTACGCCCCGCCGTAACCTGCGCAGCAACAAAATTCGCTTTGTCTGTAGCATTGGAAATAGTATATTTTACGTTTGTGTTCGTAGCGGCATAAGCGGCCGGCAAAATTGAAGCAGGACCGCCTTTTACTAATCGGGTCGCCGATTCATAAGAATCAACACCTATCGAACGAAGCCAGGTATAATTGATTGCTTTGCCACTGCCATCTAATTGTGCACCAGCCATGGTAGCAGGTACAATTTTTGTCATGCGGGGATCGGCTATACCGGCGCCACGCATATTCGTCAGCAGGTCACAATAATATTTGGTAAGGCGGTTAGCACTGCCAAAAGCCGCATAATCAAAGTTGCCGTTTGTTACAACGGGGTCTGTTATTAAATAATCGAGTACCGTACTGTTGTTTAAACCAGTGAGCACTACGTTGTCGGCAATGCTTTGCGGCCCTTTCGACAAACAATATAATATGGAGTCAGCATTATACAGATCTGATTTTTTTGACAGCTTCAGCATATAGCGGGCTTTCAATCCCCAGCATAATTTTATCCATTTGTTTACATCCCCGCCATTCCACATGTCCCCGCTACTCAGTTTGGGCGCTGTGGCATCCTGCGTTCTGCTGAACAGATCGATGGCTTCATTCAATTTTTCCATACAGCCATAGTAAATGGTTTTGCCATCATCAAATGTAGGACTTGGTGTTTCGGTCAATGCCTGGGTATAGGGCATTTCACCATAGAGATCCAGCATTTGCATAAAGCCCAGTGCATGAAATACATCAGCCGCAGCCATATAATGCCAGGCATTCTTTTTCTGGGCTGAATTATACAGGTCGTTCAGATTGGCAGCCACTTCTATAAACCAGGTTTGATACGGCGTGATGTTAACGGAAGTACCAGGGGCCGTCCACGTGGTGCTGAATGAATTGACGTTACCCGTAGCAGTAGAGGTAGTGCTATAATAAACGCCGGTTATGCAGGACGTACGAAAATTGGTAACACCTGCCGAGTAACAATAAAATTTCTGAATCCACGGTAACCTGTTTTGCTCTGCGGCGGTTGCGTTGCTTGGATTACTAGGGTCCGTATTTACATCCAGCCATTTTTTACAGGAGGTTACACCCAATACAAGCAGGCTACCTAATATGATATATTTAAGACTTCTCATAGTTTGCTTTTTAGTCATTTTGGTTAAAACGTCATATTAACTCCGAAAGTGAAACTGGCTACTGCGGGCACGCCCAGGTAATCGATACCTGTTGAACCCGAACCGCCTGTTCCACCTGCTGCGCTTACTTCAGGATCCATTCCTTTGTAGTTGGTCCAGGTATGTAAGTTGTAACCTATGGCCGTTGCCGAAATTTCTTTGAAGATCTTTTTATTCTTTAACAAGCTGGTGAAGTCGTAGCTCAATGACAAGGAACGGAGTTTCACCCAGTTTACCGAAGTGATAAAATTCGTGGAATTTTGCGCATAGCTACCCACTCCAGGGTCTGTACTTGTCCAGTACCGTTGTATCATAGCCTTGCCGGAATAGGTAGTGCCACCAATGACATATGTTTTATCTGCTTCGTAGGTTTGCTCATAATCAGCTCCTGTTACACTGTTGACGCCGCTTACAGTTACCGATTGACGATCATTCAACAGGGTCCTTTTACTTAACCCGTTCAACACCATTGCATATTCTGTTCCATTAAATATATCGCCACCCTTGCGGATGTCGAACAGCACGGACAGGCTAAGATGTTTGTACCGGAGCGTATTATTAAAGCCTGCAAGAAAACTCGGTTCCCGGTTACCTACAATTGGGTTATTGGTGTTCAATTTATATAATCCGGTAGTAGGGTCTACCAGGTAGCGACCATTGGGGATCTCCTTTTTGTCTGCATCCGTCTCACGTAAAAGAGTAGTACCGGTCATTCCCAGGAAATACCCGCCGTTTGGAATAGACGCCGCTTTTACTGTTCCGAATTGAGCGTCTGTAGGATAGAAATAGGATACACCTTGCAGGAAGGTTCCCAGTCTGCCTTTGTTATAAGAGAAATTCAGCATTACATCCCAACCGAAATCCTTTTGGGCAATGGCTTTACCTGTAAGCGATATTTCCATTCCCTTGTTAATTACAGAACCGGAGTTGATAGACTTCAAGATATACCCGCTGGCATTGGATAACCGGGGCTGGGCAATCTGGTTCGATGTCTGGCTGTGATAATAGGTATAATCCAAACCAATACGATTATTCAGGAATCGCAGCTCACCGCCAATTTCCCAGGAATCCTGAATTTCAGGTAATAAAAAAGGATTGCCACTGGTGTATTGATTACCCACTCCGATAAATGAACCGTAAGTGATCGGATTGTTCAAATAAGTAAGTGTAGAATAGGGATTGGCGTCTTTACCAACCCGCGCCCAGCTGGCCCGCACCTTACCAAAAGAAAGATAAGGAATGTTAGGTACTACCTGGGTAAACACAAAAGAACCGCTGATAGAAGGATAGAAATAAGACCTGTTTTCTACAGGCAGTGTCGATGACCAGTCGTTACGTCCGGTGGCTGTCAGAAAAACAATGTCTTTATAAGAAACACCTATTTCGCCATAAGCGCCTACCAACCGTCTTTTGATCACTGCATCTTTAAAGAATTGATTGATGGGTGCTATATTGGTAAAGCTGATGTTGCCGGCAGAAACAAAGTTGTATCCCCAATGGTTCTGGCTTGAAATATCTGTATTTTCTGAAGTGGTCCCCAACATCAGGTGCGTATCGAAACCTTTAAATGTTTTATGCCAGTTACTCATTAAAGTAGTGGTGGTATAGGCATACCCAAGCAGATTTTTGCTCAGCCGGCCATTCTGATACAAGGGCATCACGGCAGAACCCGGAGCGGTATAAGTATAATCATTCGTATTGTACTGGTCGTACCCCAAACGTGCTATCACATCCCACCAGTTGGCAATTTTATAACTGGCGTTGATGCCTCCCGTAATACGTTTTGTTTGTGAGGTCAGTTTATCTTTGTTGACGATCCAGTACGGGTTGTCTACATCGTCTTTCAGCTCTATCGGTCCGGCAAATTTGCGGTATTGCGTTCCATCGATGTTTTGATATCTTGTCATATCAAACACCTGGGGCCAGGCATAGATAGCACCCATGGTGCCATTACCACCGCCACTGTACAAGCCGGCAGTAGTTAAGGTTCTGTCGGTATTGGCAACGGAATACGCAACATTGGCGCTCAGCGTAAGTCTCCCATATTTCTGATCGCCATTGAAACGAAAGGTAGTTTTATCGTACCCGGTGTTAGGAAGGATACCGGTTTGATTAAAGTTGGAACCCGATAAATAAAAAGAACCGTTCTTGGAACCGCCTGATACGTTTACGTTGTTATCGTAAGTGATCCCGTGTTGAAAGAAATTACCGATATTATCATAGAGCGTATCTGTTGGTGCAACGGGCAGTCCCCAGTTGCTATAGGTAATATTGTTAAGCACCCCGTTATTGGCATACGCACCGTTTGCAAATTGCGTTTGTGCTTCAGGCAATTTATTCGCCCAACTGGTGATCACTTTACTGGCCACATTCACTTTCACCGTGCCTTCCGCTCCTTTCTTGGTAGTAATGATGATAACACCATCAGCAGCCCGTGACCCATACAGGGCTGCCGCTGCAGCGCCTTTCAGCACCGACAGGCTTTCGATATCTTCGGGATTTATATCCATTACCCGGTTCGAATAAGTAGTATTACTGCGGGTGGCGCCATCCGTACCTGAATTACCGGTAACCGCGGTAGAGTTATCATATATTACGCCATCGACCACAAACAACGGCTGGTTTTGCCTGCCATCTGAAGTAGAGTTACCACCGCGAATGGTGATAGAGGCGCCGGCGCCGGCTGCGCCGCTGAACTGGGTAATGTTTACACCTGGTACCTTACCTACCAGCGAGTTCACCACGTTGGTATTTTTATTTTTCATCAACTCCCCGGCATTCAGTTCGGTAACCGAATACCCTAATGCCTTTCGCTCTTTTTTAATACCCATTGCGGTAACCACCACATCCTGCATCTGGCCATTATCGCCCAGTGTGAGGCGAACCTGCATATTGGCAGCCGCTTTCATTCTTTGTTTGGAAAAGCTCACATGGCTGAATTCCAGCAGAGCGCCTTCTTTTGCAGCAATGGTGAATTTGCCCTGGATATCTGTAACAGTGGCGCGGTCGGTACCAACCAGCGTAACCGTTACTCCGGCCAGCGGGGCACCATCTTCTGAAAGCACCGTTCCGCTAAGGGGTCCGCCCTGGGCCATCAGGGTGTTTGTGATCATGTTAAGCACGGCAAACATGGTCACACTAAAAAGCTTCCATTTTCTCATACTATTACATTTTGGTTTTTTTACTGCCCATAGCAGCCTGGTGAATTTTCTCATACAGTTTTTTTGGGTCAATGAATCTGTGCGTGAAATAGGGATAGGCTTTTTTTAGTTCAATCGTTACATTGAAGTTGTTCAGTTACCATTGTTTTCATAAGTCCTGATAGGTAAGCGCCCTGTGATGCCGGGCAGGCGCTTATAATACCTGAATACCCAGGTCGATATACGGCCTCAATCTGGGATCGTCGGGTGGAAGCTCTGTGATAAGCACATCGATCTGCTGCACGTCACAGATATGGATAGGTTGTAGTGTATTGATCTTTTCCGATATGGTTAAACAAACGGTTTTCCGGGCCGACTGGATCATGGCCTTTTTTAATTGCACCACTTCCCAATCATTGTCGGTAGTGCCATGTTTCAGATCGATGGCATTGATGCCTAAAAAGCACAGGTCGGCATTGATCTGTTTTATCTTGGAAATGGCTTCGGCGCCAATGGTGATCTTGGAGTTTTTTGAAATGCGGTCACCGATCATTATTACATCGATGTTGGGATGTTGCATGTATTCCAGTATGGCCGGAATGCTGCCCGACATAAATGTTGCCTTTAACTGGCGCGGCAGCGCACGGGCCAGTTCAATAATAGTAGTGCCACCACTGGTGAGCACAAACATGTCGTTCTGTATAAGGGCCGCCGCTTTGTGGGCAATGATCTTTTTATGGTCTTGTGAATAAACGTTGTCGGCCGGGTAATGTACTTCGTTGAATGAGTGGCTGAGGGCGCCGCCATGAACTTTAATGATCTTTCCTTCCTCCGCCAGTTCCTGCAGGTCTCTGCGGATGGTGTCTTCCGAAACCCTGATCTCCTGGCTCAACAAAGACGATAACACCTTATTATGCAGGTGCACCTGGTGCAATATATATGCCTGACGCTCTTTTTTAAGCATAGACTGTTAGTAGTGGTTGTATTGCAATATAACCTTATTTAACGCAAAAAGGAGCATAATAACAAGCCAATAACGCATTTTATGCGGTTTTTAATCTGCAATGACACCCGCCTTGCAGGTTTCTGCAGCATCATATCCTTACAAGCAGTCAATTCATCCACCTCTATGCAGAAAGGTGAAAAGATTTTTAGTCCAACCTGTCCAATTGGGTTTGAACCGGTCATTATTACTGTATAGAAACAATTAATAATAACGATAAAATCACCTCAAATGAAACAGGTAGTTAACATTTACGAAAATGGACAACGCGGACTGAAAGCTTTAAACACCCTGGGTGCTTATTGCCACAAATCATCGGTAGAACTGTCGCTGCAGAATTTAATTTACTATCGGGTATCGCAGCTCAATGGCTGTGCCTTTTGCCTCGATATGCACTCCAAAGACCTGCTGGCACAGGGCGAAAACGTGCAAAGATTGCTGGTGCTGGATGCCTGGAGAGAAACTACTTTTTACACTGAACGCGAACGCGCTGCATTAGCCTGGGCCGAAGCACTCACCAAACTCAATGGCCATATAGACGAGGCAGTACACAATGAAACGTTACAACATTTTACTGAAGAAGAAATGATCGACCTCACCCTGGCTATCATCGCTATTAATGGTTACAACCGGGTAAACGTCGCTTTCATGCAACCAGCTGTTGTTGGAACCTACACACCGGGACAGTTTGCATCTCTATAATATAAAATCTTAACTTTCCCCACCAGCGGGACTAAAAACAAACAGTATGAAAGAATTCATGTTAATTTTCCGTCAGCCCAGTTATGACTTCAGCAATGTAACACCTACCGAAATGCAGGCCCTCGCCAAAAAATGGCAGGACTGGGTAGGCGGTATCGCCGCACAGGGTAAATTAGGTACTACCGGTATTCGCCTCGAAACAGATGGTAAGGTATTGAGAAAAGGCGGTGTGGTAACCGATGGTCCTTTTGTAGAGATCAGGGAACGCCTGGGTAGCTTTTGCATCATAAAAACAGAAAACATCGATGAGGCAGTTACACTGGCCCATGGTTGTCCGGCTTTGGATTACGACGGCAGTGTGGAAGTAAGAGCGGTATTTCAATAGAAAATAGCCAGTTGAAGGTTTAAAGTTGAAAGTTCAGGGCAAACCCGCGGCGTTCTTTCAACTTTAAACTTTGAACTTTCAACTTTAAACTTTACCTATGAAAGAACACGAATCATTAAAACAACTCTTCCAGCAGGAGTTCGCCAAAATGGTGGCGGTTATCAGTAAGCAGTTTGGACTGGAGCATATTGAAATGGCCGAAGACATCGTGAGTGAAACCTTTCTGGCGGCATCGGAAAGCTGGGGTATTAAAGGGCTGCCACCCAATCCTGCAGCCTGGCTGTATGCCGTAGCCAAACAAAAAACGCTGTATCATTTCAGGCGGCACAAGATCTATGAACAAAAAGTGATCCCTGAAATAAAAGCCCAACAACCCCTGAACGAAGAACCTGATGCCATCAACTTCTCCCAACAAAATATAAAAGACAGCCAGCTGCAAATGCTGTTTGCCATTTGTAATCCTGCTATTGCGAGTGAAGCACAGATAGGTCTGGCACTGCGCATCCTTTGCGGTTTTGGCATCGATGAAATTTCCGAAGCCTTTTTAACCAATAAAGAAACCATCAACAAACGGTTGTTCCGTGCCAAAGAAAAACTGCGGAACGAAAATATTCAGCTGATCGCCATCGACAATACCCTGCCCGAGACGGAACTCGAAAACCGGCTCGACAATGTGTTGTTAATTATTTATCTGTTGTTCAGCGAAGGCTATTATTCTCAAACAGAGAACACCATCCTGCGCAAGGATTTTTGTATTGAAGCCATGCGTTTGGGAGTTATGCTAACGGAATACGAACGCACCAACAGCCCCAAAACAAATGCCCTGCTGGCCCTGATGTGTTTTCATGCTTCCCGCTTCAACGCCCGGGTAGACCACAATGACGCACAGGTATTGTACGAACAACAAGACACAGCTTTGTGGGACACCGCACTCATCAACCAGGGCATTCATTTTTTGAACAATGCCGCTACCGGTAATAATGTATGCTCCTACCACCTGGAAGCAGGCATCGCTTACTGGCATTGTATCAAAGAAGACACTACCGAAAAATGGGAGAACATCCTGCAGTTGTACGATCAATTGTTGCTGATCAATTATTCACCCGTAGTGGCCCTGAACAGGATCTTTGCGTTGTACAAGGCCAAAGGAAGAACAATTGCTTTAGCAGAAGCAGCCAAACTGCCCAGCAATAACAGTCATTTTTATTTTCTGCTGATGGGTGAATTGTACAATGGTTTCGATAACCAACAGGCTTTATTGAATTATGAACAGGCACAGGTGCTGGCCAAAACACAACGCGAAAAACAAGGTATTCAGGAAACGATCGATAACCTGAAGGGAAAAAAATAACTGTGTAATTTCCCCTGGCTGTTTGTAATTTTACGCTGATGAAATTACACGTTCTGGTTCTGTGCCCTGTTATTGTAGCTGTATTATCCGGTTCTATGATCTCACCTAAACAGGTGGCCACTACACAGGCTGCTTTGTATAAAGATTCCATTCAACACACTTCGTTGTTTTCCCTCGATGACGTGGAAAGAATAAAAGAATTCTTTCTTACCAATACCGCCCTGCCTGAACAACCTAAAGATTCCGGCTGGCGCCCGGGCTTCCGGCATAAATGCATAAATACTGTACGGGCGGGCCTGGATTACCTGATCTTTGGCGAGTCTTCCATTCCTGATAGTTTGTATAGCCGCCATGGGGTTTTAAATGGTCACGACAACGACATTACTGATCTCGCCAAACGGCTACACGATGGTCATTACATCCGCAGTTACGATACGGTTCGCTTTTTATCATTACGTAAAGATGAATGGGTACCTATTACCAAGGCCGATCCTGTTTCGCGGGGCCTCCCCCCCATGGCATTAGAGAAAAGTTTATGGAATACTTTATTACGGCGGATTGGCAAAGAACGGGGCTTCAGTGTATTCCTGCTATCGGTATGCGATGGCTATCATGCTGCCTTGTTGACCCTCGATCACCGCAACCCGGCTGCAATAAAAGTCTACTGGGCCGATCAAACCCACCGCCATCCTTTGCGTTATTTTGTAAACAATAAACTGGAAGAAGTGCCTGGCAAATATGGTTGGGAAGTAATGCAGGCAAACGGTCCGGCAAAACATTCGGCCGGTTTGGCCCGGGGACTGGATGAATACATGCTGTTAGCCAACCAGCAGTTCTGGTGCGATTGTGGACGCCCCAATCAAAAACCAGGAGATTGTTGTTCTGGCAATTGTTTTCCTTCCATCCAGATCTGGAGAATACAAAAAGTACAAAGTTTATAGTTGAAAGTTCAAAGTTGAAAGTTGGAAGTCCTCTTTTCAAGCCATCGAACCATGTACACCCTAAAACTTTAAACTTTGAACTTTAAACTTTCAACTTATAACTTTAAACTTAGAACTTCTTAACCTAAAAGATCAGCAAGGATATGAGCATGATTCTGTTCTTCGTCCTTAGCAGCATATAATAAGGTTACCTGCTTGTGTTCTTTCACTAATGCTTTCAGGTCTTTCAGCGCGGGATTCTCTTTCAATTCAGCGAGGTATTTCTTTTTAAATTCAACAAAGGTCCCTTCACCGGCATGGAACCATTTTCGCAATTCGGTAGAAGGCGCCACTTCTTTGAGCCAGGTATCTATATCAGCCTTTTCTTTTTTAATACCCCGCGGCCATAGCCGGTCAACCAGAATGCGATAACCATCTTTCGATGCTATCGGCTCGTATATTCTTTTAACAACGATACTCATGGTGTACAACTTTTATACAACGTGAATGTAGCGATTTCCAGGGAAGCTGCAAGTGAGTGGTCAGTTGTCAGTAGTGAGTAGTGAGTAGTGAGTGGTGAGTGGGCTCGCAATTATTCAGCAATCAAAATAATAGCGAGCTCATCTCTGCCTTCTGCCCTCTGCCTTCTGCCCTTCTCACCCCCTCATTTTCCCCGGCGGCACGCCAAACTTTTTACGAAACGCACTATTGAAGTGTTGTACTGAAGAATAACCCAGTCTGTCGGCCACGTCTTTGATGGGTACATTGGCCACCAGCAGGTCGCGTGCCTGGGTTAGTTTATAATCGGTGAGGTAACCAAATACGGTATTATCAAAAAGGGCTTTGAATCCCTGTTTCAATTTAAACTCATTGATCCCTGCTATGCGGGCCAGCTCGCTTAATGAAGGCGGTTGGGCGGCATGTTGTAACAGGTAATCTTTTGCAAAGTGAATGCTATCGGTATCATGTCCGGGTTTCAGGATCAATGAAGGTGTTTGGGGAGCGCGCGCGGCATCTTCATACATCTGGGCCTGTAAGGTGAGTAATTCAATACATTTCGATTGCAGGAATAACAATTTCAATCCACCGCTCACTTTTACATTCATGATGTCCTGCAGGCACTGGTGCATAGCAAATGAAATGGGCATGTTTTCGCGGCTCAGTTCCTGTTCTTTTCCATTGGCTACTTTTTCAGCAAACTCCATTAAGGAAGGGCTACTGTCTTTTGCCAGCTCTAAGAAAAAGCGGGTGGTAAAATGCACTTCCAGGAATTTATATTTATCGAGCTTGCCGCCGTACTGACCGGTGCCGGAAAATACGGGCGTATAATGCATATTGTGCTCGTTGGCTTTGAAATGATGTTCTTTTCCTGATAGCAGGTTCTTCATGCTGCCATCACCCGCTAATGTAAAATGCATTTCAACCAGGTCCATTTCACCGGTTATCTCCCAGTTCAGGCGTTTGGTTTCATACAGCATCATATCACCATACACTATATAGATACCCGAGAAAGCCATTTGCACCATTTCTGCATCACCAAAAGGAAAGCTGTAGATCTCTCTTCGCTCTGTAACCAGGGGCTGTTCTACTATTTTATTCGAAAACACATCGCCCACTTTATACTGGCGACCATTTTCGTCATATACATTGACACCCATAAAATCCGTTTGATGTAAATATTTATCCGTATTGTATAAAAACGTGCAGTTAACCCCTTTTTAATTTTGTAAAGGTAAATTATCTGTTTCGTAAACAAAACATATACAATGTTTCACCTATCTAATTACCACGGCAGTGAACAGGCCGACGAAGCCATGAACGTCGAACTGCCTGCAGCCAGTGAACAGGATTTGTCGCACGTGATAACGGCAAACCGGGTATACAATTATCAAACAACCCATCATTTCTTTGTGGGTGATGAATCAACTGTTGAATTATTCAATGCATTCAAAGGGATCGCTTTGCAAAACGATCATGAATATTTTGGTATACTGGAATTGCATCCCGAATATGAAGCAGTACTAAGTATGTTAAAGCTGTTGATCGACAGTGTGCCTGAATTACCCGAATCGCCCGGTTACAATGCCATTCAATGGATGGAAGATATGCATCCCAATTGCTGGATGGCCTGGAAGAATGCCACCTTTTATTTATCCGGTGGAGCAACATTGATTTCGCGGTTCCAACAATACCTGGTACAGAAGCAGGTAAGCCTGGAACAGATCATCGTCATCAATTAATAACAGAAAACGCAATTAACCTATGATCGATGCGGTAATTACCATACAACATTAATCACATAGCTAATCTCATTCTAATATTTCTCTAATCACACAGAAGGAAATGTCAACTGTACGTTAAAATCGCGTATGTATACTATTGTCACCTATCAGGATAAGCACTAACTTCATCGCGCACAATAATACTATTATCCTTGTACCTTCTATGAGCACCTTGACACTAACCGACGACCGTTCGAACAAACGCGTTCAACGCATTACCGTGTACCCAAACCTGGTTACACAAAAGAAATTCTGGCTACAATTGTACAATGTAGAACAATGTGTTTTTACCGTACAGCTGTACTCGCTTGCAGGACAACAGGTATTTAAACACTTTTTGTACCATGCCGATTTTTATTCAAACCACACTATTTTGTTGCCGAATCACCTGCCCCGCGGCATATACAAAGTAGCAGTGCGTTATGGTGATAATCACCACGTACAGCCGATAGTTATAGATTAGCCCCTTCTTCTTTTTGCTCTACCTCGTTCGCCATAGCCCTGGCGTAGGCGAAGCCCCCTACTTTAAGCACAAACACCTATTAGACTGCCAATACAAGCATTAGTTTTGCACATCCAGACCGTAGGATAGCAATACCTGGTATTGCCATGCGTTTACGTAAAGTAAATCCTATAACCATGGCCTCGTATCCGAACCTGAAGATCTTTATTGTAGATGATGATCTGTTTTGCCTGAACCTGTATCAGCAATTCCTGCTTAACCTCGGTTATATCAATATCACGGCCTTTACTGCCGGCGATGATTGCCTGCAACAGATAAAGGAACAACCCGCCCTTGTGTTTATGGATTATAACATGGAAGGCATGAACGGTATAGAGTTATTGAAAAAGATCAAAGGATTCGACTCACACATCATGGTATACATTATTTCCGGACAGGAGATCGGCCTGGTAGCCAAAGAATCCCTGCAGTATGGTGCGCTTGACTACGTATTAAAATCGTCGCTGAGCCCCGAAAAAATGAATGCGATCATGAAAAGGGTTGAACAGTATTATACACCCCACCGCTCAAAAGAAGGAAAGAGATCGTTCTTCGAAAAAGTGAAGTCAGGTCTGGGCATGTAAACAGCTCGCTTACTAACCAACACTATATGCATTTTTAAAATAGGGCGCTCCATAAGGATCGCCCTATTCGTTTTTTGAATTGTACGAAGTAAGAAATAGGAAACCCGCGAACTTCACACCTCTTACATGTTGAAATTTATCGCGAGGCTTACGGCTGAATTGGGTTTTCATCTCTGCCCTCTGCCTTCTGCCCTCTGCCCTCTGCCTTCTGCCCTCTGCCCTCTGCCCTTCCCACCTACTTCCGTGAAATAACCACCTTACTACCTACGATCTCATACCTGATACCACCTGAAGAAGCAAGCCAACTCAAAAAGTGGCTGATGGGTTTATTGCGATCAAGGGCGCCGGTGAAGCGGAGACCGGCCAGGGTGGGATCTTTTATTTGTATTTCTATTTCGAGCCATCTTTTGGCGATAACAGCTAAGTGTTCCAGTTTTTCATTGGTGAAAAAGTAAACGCCCTGCATCCAGCCCAGCATTAGTGACTCGTCATACTTTTCTTTACGTAATGGACTGTTGCGGTCCTCCACAACTACACCCTCACCAGGTAACAAAACAATACGTTCGCCTAAACCATTTTGAACCGATACAGAGCCGGTCACCAGCGATATGTACGTAGATTCTTTATTATAAGATTTGATATTGAATTCTGTCCCCAATGCCGTTACGGTAAGGCCGTTCACCTGTACGGTAAAGGGTTGGCTGGCGTGCGCTACTTTAAAATAAGCTTCCCCGGCTATTGTTACGTTGCGTTGAGGCTGGGTAAATAGTAAAGGAAATTGCAAAGAAGAGATGGAATTCATCCACACCTTAGTACCATCAGATAGGTGAAAAGTATATTGTTTACCGGCGGGTACCATTACGGTATTGAGGGCGCTGGGGTCGATATTAGCCTTGCGTACATCCTGCATCCAGCTGGCTAAAGAATCTTGAACAGAGGTATGCATCACCTCTCCATTTGCCAGTTTTACCAGTATTCCGGGAGCCGGTGCTATTTTATTACGATTGTGATTTATCAACAAAAACAGCGAAACAATAACAATGCCTGCTACCGCAGCGGCAATACCATACCACCACCAATGTGTATGCCTGTTGAAATCATCCTCCTCACCAATTTGGCCCGTCAGTTTATCTATTATGAGTTGCTCGACGTCATTCATATCAATATAATTGTTCATAGCAAGTATGCTAATAAAACATCAGGGGGTGTCAAATATATTAAGACAATAAAATATACAAAACAGGTAACAAACGGTAAAATAATAATAGTCGCGCAGACTTTCCCGAAGTTTTGCAAATGCCCTGCGCAGCTGCGTTTTAACGGTATTTTCGGTTACACCGGCAATAAAGGCTGCCCCTGGTACTTTTTACCCTCCATGCAAACCAGCTCAAAGATACGTTTGCATTGTTCAGGTAATTGCGCAATAACGCTTTGCACCATTTGAGCGGTTTCCTGAATTTCATGTGGGTATTTTCAAAGTTGTAAGTTAAAAGTTTAAAGGAAGTTAGTTTATCCTTAAACATAAAACTTTAAACTTTAGACCTTGAACAAAAAACAGCAATAAAATATATAAAGAGGGGGATTGAAAATAGATTGGACGTAATTAATTGCGCGCGTAATATCCGGATGGCGCTTATCCGGCGTTGAGCTACCACTACCGCTGAAAGCCCTGATTCCTCCATTGCTTCCTGGATGGACAGGCGATCATAAAAAAGCAACCGGAAAACAATCTGTTCCTGAGCCGGCAGCACCAGCAACTGTTCGTGCATTTGGAGCAACACGGCTTCCCGGGCTACCGGTTCATCGAAACGGGCGGTGGCTATCAATGCCTGATTGAACCAGGCAGCATCTCCACCGGGATCTTTTTCTTTATCGGCCCTGATATAGGACAAACAGATGTTCCGTACCGTTATATACAGGAAGGCTTTTATGTCGGGGAGGGTGCTGAACCGGTCGCGCATGCCGAACAAACGGATAAAAGTTTCCTGCACAATATGATGCGCTTCTTCTTTATTTATTATTAACTGACTGGCAAAATCGAGTAACGGTGCATAATGTTCCTCGTACAATTCTTTTACCATGATGTAGTGACCTCGCTGAAATTCAGTGATAACATCTCGGTTCCGTGCTGACAGGGTCATGGGCATAATTTTCTGGAATGGGAAAATATCTGAACTGGAAATTTCGGGATGGCTGGGATTGATGGGATAAGGAAAATCTGAACTGGAAAATTTCGGGATGTTTGGGATTATTGGGATAAGTAAATATAGTTAATTGGGCAATTCCCCAGGGCAATCTTTTATAAATTTCGTAAATTTCTTTATTAACATTGCCCTCTGCCCTTCCATCACCTGGCTCAATAGTTGATTTATTGACCACAAACATTAAATACTTATGTACACCGGTTTAATTAAAGCTCCAGAAGAAGGAATTGTTCACCTGTTTTATTACTGTTGTATGAAGGATGGGAAATTTGATGAACCTGAACTAAACAACATTTCCGACAAACTCGTTTCCATTGATCTGCAGAAAAAACTCAATTTCAAGGATGAAATGCGCAAGTTCAAATCGTACCAAAACAGCATTACCGATGAAGACGTATATCTCCAATACCTGATCAGCATCATTAAATCGAATAACAATTTGGCGCTGCTTTCCTGGTGTATAGAATTGTGTGCTGCCGATGGGGAGATCAACGAAGAAGAGAAACTGCTGCTTGTACGCATTGGCAACATGCTGAACATTGGCGATACTGAACAGGATTTAATTCAAAGACTGATGGCCCAACGAAGAAATGTATTATTAGAGAAAGAATTTTAAACGTCCGGGTGGTAAGCCCCTTGTAGGGGGAGGAGATAAAAAAACAAAGCCGGATGCCTACCCAGGCACCCGGCGTGCTACCACATCTCTATTCTTCCATGCGTTATTTTTGAATTGAATTCAGTCAGCATTTTGTTTTTATTCAACATCTGCAACATCTCAATTTCCCGGCAATTTGTTAATAGCATTAACAAAATTATGCCAGTGCATTATAGCTTCATATTGCGTGTGTAACAGTATGATATGTAGTTAATTTTCCACGATTTCACTACCACCCTACCCCATAATCTTCACCATGATTGCTTGAACCGCCCCACATACTTCCATGCCTGCTATCGAAGTAAATGGCATTCACTGGTCCGCTTGTACGATCTTCATACATCAGCTTATAACCCATCTTCATCAGCTCGCGGCGGATCCAGTCGGGCGTGTTACTGTTCACCAGTAATGAACCGGGTTTAGGTTTACGGTCCTCCCCTCCTAATGACAGGTACAATTGATTGGTGTTGACATTGGGCGCTTCTACTGCTTCCTGCACGGTCATACCAAACTCGGTTACATTTAAAAAGAACTGCAGCAGATTCTGGTCCTGTGTATCGCCGCCCTGCACCGCAAAAGATAAAAATGGTTTTCCATCTTTCATGGCCAGTGTGGGGGTAAGCGTTACCCGGGGGTGTTTTCCCGGTTCCACCACATTAAAAGGATCCAGTACCGAATCGAGCACAAAACTTTGCATCCGCTGGCTCATGCCCACTCCGGTTTTGCCGGCAATACAGGCAGGCAGCCAGCCCCCGCTGGGGGTAACCGAAACTACCCACCCTGCTGAGTCAGCCGCTTCTACCGAAGTAGTACCCAACCATAATTTCTCCATATACTTTTCGTCGGGCGGTGTATACACCAGAGGTTTATTACTGCTCCATTGTTGTAAGAAATTTGCGAAAGGATTTGTTTGTCCTTCAAACGGATAAGGATCACCGGGCAGGGCTGGTGACAAATTTTTAGTGGGGTTGATCAATTTAGCGCGCTCCTTTGCGTACTCTTTCGACAACAACCCTTTCATGGGTTCTTCCGGCGCAAAGTAAGGATCGCCATAATAAAAATCGCGATCGGCAAAAGCCAGCTGCATGGCCTGCGTTACGGTATGAATATAGCGGGCAGAGTTATACCCCATGCTTTTCAAATCGAAATTCTCCAGGATGTTCAGCATCTGCAACATCGCCGGACCTTGCGTCCACTGTTGTAATTTATATACATCCACACCTTTATAATTAACACTCATGGGTTCTTCAATTCGCACTTTCCATTTGGCCAGGTCGGCCTCGGTAATCAGGCCACCCTGTTCCTGACAACCCCGTACAAATTCTTTGGCAATATCACCGGTGTAGAACCGGGCGTAGGCCGCATAGATCGCGTCTTTTCGGTTCTTTCCTTTTTTCAAAGCCTGCTGTTCAGCTTCCACCATTTTGCGGAGTGTCTCCAACAGATCGTTTTGTTTGAAGATCTCACCGGCTTCAGGCGCTTCCCGTTCCTGGCCAGCATGTGGTAAGAAAACAGCTTTTGAGTAAGGCCATTGTTTTATCCGTTCCTTTCCGCGTTCCATACTATTGGCGGTTTGCGCTTCAATGGGGTAACCGGCGGCCATTTGCATGGCAGGGGTCAATACGTCTTTCAGACTCATGGTGCCGTATTCAGCCAGCATGGTGCAAATACCACCGGGCGTACCAGGCGTTACCGCTGCCAGCGGACCATACTCAGGCACATACTTCATACCTTTGCCTTTGAAGAACTCCGGCGTAGCACCGGTAGGCGCCACACCCAGCGCATTGATGCCGATGACTTTACCCGTATGCGGGTTATAGATCAGGGCCTGGGTTTCGCCGCCCCAGCTCAACACATCCCACATGGTGCAGGTAGCCGCGATCATGGCGCAGGCTGCATCCACGGCATTGCCACCTTTTTGAAAAATAGCAGCACCAGCCGTTGCCGCCAGCGGTTTGCCGGTAATTGCCAGCCAGTTTTTTGCGTGTAAGGGTGGTTTTTGGGTTTGCTGTGCCTGCAAAGACAGCAATTGAAAAAGGGAAAAGGAGAGAATCAGGAATTTTCTCATGTGTTGTTAGTTTTGATTTACTAAAGATAAGACGTTGTTGTTGAATGATTCCGGTTGCCGTACCTCCCGGAATGTGACCACTTATAATTACACTTTCGTCTACTTCCCTCCCTGTCAGCACCCTGTTTTTGCCCTTCCGGAACCAGTTCAGATTCATGTCATTATAATAGATATTCCATAGATATTCCACTGATATCCCGAAGATGACTCACAGATATCCCGCCTCTATATAGAGGCGGGATATCTGCAGTATATCGCTGCGTTATTATTAGTGCAAACCTTTGATGAAAGTATAGTTAACCTATAGTTTGCCTGTGTTGAGCCCGAATAAGTAGTGACAATGAACCGAACAGTGTAGAAGCATTTCTACACCCTTATATAACCATGCCCCTGCGGTCAATTGATAATTATCAATTTAGAAAAGAAGTGCCCAATTTCCCGATGGTATAAGATTTCATTTATCATGAGGTATGAAGTACATCCTCTATTTATTTCTTGTTACCCTATTGTTTGCCAGTTGTGGAAACGGTGCTGAAAACAAAAATGGAGAAAGCGAAAGTGAAACCGGCCCCAATGCCCTGAAGAACATTTCCAGGCGGGACCTGAGCATTACAAAAGCCAACTCTTATTCAGATCTGTTTCTGGACAGTGCCGCCCTGGATGATTTCATCGCCCGGCACCATCTGACCGATACCCTGGCCAACCGGATGATCAGCTTTTACAATGCCCGCAATTATCAATACGCCTGGTTCACCAGCGAAGGGTTTACTGAAGAAGCACAAGGCTTCTGGAACCTGTTCGATCACTACCTCACCTACTCAGGCGATACCACATTGGCCAACAAAAGCCTTGAAAAACAAATGAATCGGTTGCTGGCTGATAGTTTTACTGTAAGCGCCGACAACAAAGGCCTGCGACAAACCGAATTACAACTTACCCATAGCCTACTCAAATATGCTTCCAAAAATTTTGAGAAAGGATATGTAAAGCGGAAAGAGCTGGAACGGCTCGTGCCCTTTAAAAAAGCCGATCCCCTGCAACTGGCCGATTCCCTGCTTTCTAAAAAACATAAAAACAATAAGTATTTCGAAGACATCAATACCAATTACAAATCACTAAAAATGCAGCTGCAGAAATATGTGGAGCTGAATAAAAGAGGCACCCTGCCCACCATTCCTGCAGAAGCGAAGGCTTTGAAGAAAGGCAAATCCTCGCTGCACGTTCCCCTGATAAAACAATACCTGCAAATGACCGGCGACCTGGCTGGCAATGATACGTCCAACGTATTTAACGACACCCTGGCCGAAGGCATAACGCACATCCAGGAGCGATTCGGGATGAAGGGCACCGGCACGCTGAACAAGGACCTGATCACCGAAATGAACGTGCCCCTGCGCAACCGCATCGAGCAGATCCTGATCAACATGGGCCGCATGCGCTGGATGCCATCCCAACCCAATGGCACCCTCCTTATCATCAACATCCCTGAGTTCATTTTACACTTATTTGAAAATGGTAAAAAGGAATTCGATATGAATGTAGTGGTAGGCAAGGATGGACACAGTACCACCCAGTTTACCGGCACGCTTAACCAGGTGGTATTTGCGCCCTACTGGAATATTCCTCCCCGGATTGTAACCAATGAGATCTTACCTGAGATAGAAAAAAATAAAAATTACCTGGAAGAGAACGAAATGGAAGACCAGGGCGATAAGGACGGCGATGGCATTCCTGATATTCGTCAGCTGCCTGGAGATAAAAACGCATTGGGTAAGGTGAAGTTCCTGTTTCCCAACAGCTTTGATATTTATCTGCACGATACACCGGCCAAGAGTTTATTCAACCAGTCGAAACGCGCATTCAGTCATGGCTGCATTCGCCTGGCCGATGCCCAAAAGATGGCCGGGTACCTGTTACGCAATGATCCTGACTGGGATGCCACCAAAATAGCAGATGCCATGAATGCCAAAGAACAGAAAGTGGTGAAGCTGAAAGACAAAGCCGAAGTGTTCATCACCTACTACACAGCCTGGGTAGATGATGCCGGCCGTTTGAACTTCAGGGAAGATGTGTACGGGCATGACAAGAAAGTGAAAAGTATGCTATTTCAGTAAGCGGATTTGGGAGTGGTAATGCTGTAAGCTCTAAGCGGTAAGCGGTAAGCGGTAAGCTGTAAGCGGTAAGCCAAATACAAAAAGCCGAAAGAGGTAGCCGCTACACTATAAGCGGTGGAATGTTCAGCTTTAGTTGTTCTAATTTTCGGCAGTAAGTACTTTACTTATGCACTGACAAATAATACAACTTACTAACTGGTGCCCTAAACCGTTTTATTACAATTGAGTATTAAAGTATACAGAAAAAAGAATGACATGTTGACAATTAAAAAATAATAGGACAGCGTAAAATGCAGACGGGCAGCGGCGTGTAGCCGATAAAAAATAAATTAATTAGTGTTTTTTTATAATTGTAGCATGAGAATTGCTCATAACTTTGTGTTTCACTTGTTACATACTTTGGACTATGCGAATTGAAGTAAAGAAAAATATCCACTTCACCAAGTTGGTGAAAGTGAATGGACGGTTGAAGGAATTTAACTTCAGGAAATTGGGCGGATCCAATGAAGGATTATTTACTGTGGATGTAAGCGATGACAGAGGTAACCGTATCCTGTTTCGCATGCAAAAGGAACAAGACAGTTGGAAGATACTGCCACAGACTCTGCCAAATTGGGTGATGGATAAGGAGACTACCTTTCATGATCTGATAGAGGAAGAGTTGCGGAGTATATAACCCGCACCTGGTTTTCTGCTTCCCCCCAAAGCCTGGTCCCGCATAAGCCGGGAGCATCAGGCAAGTTATGTTAGCTAATTTTTTAGTTGATCGTTTTTAGTTGTTATAAACTTTGTTGGTTTATAACCGGGAATTTATTGTCGTAACCTGCCTGATATTCGTAACAGGCAGGTTATTAAGTTTATAGGTTATTAGGTGTAGGTTATTGGGTTATTGGGTTATTGGGTTATTGGGTTATTGGGTTGATGTTTAAAGTTTTGAGTTCATGTTCTTAGTTCTTAGTTCTCAGTTTTTAGTTTTTGATTGAGACTCTGCCCTCTGCCCTCTGCCTTCTGCCCTCTGCCTTCTGCCTTCTGCCCTCTGCCCTCTGCCCTCTGCCCTCTGCCCTTTGCTTCTGCCTTTTCCCATTTACCTAATGTGTGTCCACTTTTCCACACTTCTTTTTACTAAATCATTGATGATCAATAGCACGTGGTCGAGGCATCACTTTTAAATGGATATAGGAAACATTTAACTATGAAACCGGCAAATACCCAAAGCAGCAGTAGTAGTGGTAATGAAATTTACAGCAATTCGGAACACATTGCGCTGATCACCTTTGTGATCTTTTTGATCACCGCTTTTGTGGCTTCCTGTATCTATGTTGGTATCGATGGTTTCTTAAGCAAATAAATGATTACAGTTTTACCCAATTTTCGCAGTGCACGTAGTACAGAAAGCCCCGACGGTACCGCCGGGGCTTCTTCATGTTGGTAAGCCGAAGGGTAGTATCAATACATTAACAACAATGTTTATTGTAAACAATACAATTAAACATTTGGGCGTAGCAAACCGGGTGGCCGACTCTCTACCGGCTACTACGCCCGAGGTAAGGAGTATGGATTAAACAAAAGACTTTATGCGATATTCATTCATATCGACATGGCTAAACAACAACTGCTTTTCTTTCTAAAGGGGAATATTCAAACAAGGCGTGACTACAGAAGATGCTATTCCGGGGATAGCTCTTCCTTAAAGAAGATTGTTCTTCAGATACAATAGATCTGCTACAGAATAATAATAAAGAACGGATGAATAATGGTACATAAGGTATAACATCCGCTACAATCAGAAAGGTTGCCTCACCAATCTTCTTCATAGGTAACAATTAGTCGACCACTGTATAACAAAAATGCTGCCACTTGTTATTTAGTAGCCAAACAACTATGCGGGATGATGAAGTTTTTGGTTGAACTAGTAGAATTACGATTAACTTTAAACTTTAAACTATCAACTTTCAACTTTAAACCATCAATTTAACCACGTCTACTGCAGATTGTAAAGCGGCCTCTACTGTGCCTCCATTAATACCGTCGTATAAACCTTCGCCTGCGAAGTACAAAGTATCCTGAACTGGTTTATTCAATAAGGCACGCGCATCGTTTGTAAACAACTTATTATAACTATAAGCGCCTACACTGGCCGGATTGTTTTGCCATTTGGCTATATGCGAAGCGGTTACCAATGATCGTATTTCATCAACTGGCATGCGGAAGATATTCGCCAGTGATTGCAGTGCATCCTGCAGTACCCTGTCGTTGTCTGCGGCTGTATAACGGGTGGCTTTGGGTCCGCCCAGCCAGCCGGTGAGGATGGCATCGGTGTCGGGTAAGTGTGTCCACCAGGTGGGGATGGCTTCTTCGCTTAAGATAAAACCGATATCCTGACTATACCGTAACCAGAAGCGTTCTGAAAACTGAATGATCACTTTTACCACCGACCCGAATCCTACTTGCTGCCAGGCTTCTTTTTGCGCGTTGATCGCCGGTTCAAATGAAAGTGCGTTGCTGTGTTGCGGCGCGGCCTGCAATACGCCCAATGGCAACGTGATGAGTGCCTTTTGTGCGGTGAACACGCGCCCGTCGGCAGTGATGGCTTCTACCTGGTGCGATTGCCAGCGAATGGTTTTTACCGGGCTTGAAAGCTGCACGTTACAGCCATCTGCTATACTTGCCTGTCGCAGGTATTCCATCACCTGGGTATATCCGCCGGGGATCCGGTATTGCTCTTCCTCTTCATGGCTCCATTCTTCCTGCAATCCCATTACACTTACCTCACTGGGTTCGGCCACATCGAACCCTTCGGCAAATCGTTGCGCCGATTGCCGCAACAATTCATATTTATCATCGCCGAAGTATTGTTGCAGAAAATCGGTCAGGGTCATGTCGGTTTTCAGGCTGGCCATACGGTCCATCAATTCATCCCAACCGGCAATAAACTCCTCCTGGATTGACCATTCGCCATTTTTTACCCGTATCATATCTCCGCCTACGGGCTGGTGGGGAATTCTTGCTTCTTTCAACAGCTCCATAGTCAGCGGTAGTTTGCCATGCATAAACTCCGCCCCTTCTTCAATGGGTTTTAAAAAACCGGGCGGCTGAATGGTATGGATCCGTCCGCCGATGCGATCATTTGCTTCCAGCACCGTTACCGCAAAACCGGCTGCCGATAATTTACGGGCAGCCATGAGGCCGGTAGCGCCGGCGCCAATTATTATAATAGACTCTTGCATAAAATTAGGTTTTTGTGATTTTAAGCCGCCTTCACCCCTGCTTCGCTTACAAAAGTAAATATGTTAAAGCTACTATGTATTAAACTATTTTAAAATCAACAGGGGTGCGGCTTTTCACATAACAGATCAGGATGGTTTTGCAATATTCTACAACTAACTTCCTACACTATCCGTACGCTCCCAGATCAACACAACGATTGCCAGCAACCCAACCAGTTGGAAATGTTCGTCCCGATGCTTTCTAACTAAAACTCAGCCATATGAAGTTCGCATTTACCTATCCTGCGAGCAAGGGATTACTACACCCTTTTCGCTACAACCTTTCCACAACAACCAACAGTTGTTTACTTTTCATTTTCTTATTGTTGTTCCTTGTTCCGGTGCGGTCAACAGCACAAAAACAAATGGAACGTTTGAACCGCGGTGTGGTAGCCGTTCGCACCAGTACCAGCCAGGTATATATTGGCTGGCGATTATTCGGCAATGATCCTTCCGGTATCGGGTTCAATGTATACCGCAACACTACCCTGTTGAACACCACCCCCATCACCAATTCTACGAATTACGTAGATAACATTTCTTCCAACAGTGCCTACACGGTACGTCCCGTGATCAATGGGGTTGAACAGACTGCCTCAGAAGCCGCCAGTGTATGGTCCCAAAATTATTTGAACATTCCGCTTCAGATCCCGGCCGGTGGTACCACTCCCGACGGTGTGGCGTACACGTACAGCGCCAATGACTGCAGCGTTGGTGATCTCGACGGGGATGGCGATTACGAATTTATTGTAAAATGGGACCCTTCCAATTCGAAGGACAATTCCCAATCGGGCTACACCGGCAATGTGTACATCGACGCCTATCAAACAAATGGTACCCGCCTATGGCGTATTAATCTGGGTAGAAATATTCGTGCCGGTGCGCACTATACCCAATTTCTGGTGTACGATTTTGATGGCGATGGCAAAGCGGAAATGGCCTGTAAAACTGCCGACGCCACCGTGGATGGTGTGGGCACTACCATCGGCAGCGCCAGCGCCGACTACCGCAACTCCAGCGGTTATGTATTGGACGGACCAGAATACCTGACCGTTTTCAATGGACAAACCGGCGCCGCCATGGCCACCACCAATTATTTGCCGGCACGTGGTACGGTATCGAGCTGGGGCGATTCGTATGGCAACCGTGTTGACCGTTTTATTGCTGCCGTTGCCTACCTCGACGGTGCAAGACCCAGCATGGTATTCGGCCGCGGATATTATACCCGGCTTACCCGGGTAGCATGGGACTGGCGCAACGGCCAGCTTACCCAGCGCTGGAACTTCGATAGCAACAACTCCGGCAACAGTGCGTATGCGGGTCAGGGTAACCACCAGATGACAGTTGGCGATGCCGATGGCGACGGGAAAGATGAAGTATTCAATGGTTCCAGTGCTGTTAACGACAATGGCACCGGCTTTTGGGCCAATGCCATGGGTCATGGTGATGCCCTGCACATGAGTGATATGAACCCCGACCGCGCAGGTCTGGAAATATGGCAGTGTTATGAAACCCCGGCCAGTAATGGCCAGGTAGGCGCCGCCCTTGTTGATGCCCGTACCGGCGCCCGCATCTTCACTGTGGCAGAAGCTTCTGCCGATGTAGGCCGGGCCATGGCTGCAGACATCGATCCCCGTTATAAAGGTTATGAAATGTGGGCCGCCCGTGGCAACCTGTACAGCTGCACCGGCACCAGCATTACCACCAGCAAACCGTCTATCAACTTTGCTGTTTGGTGGGATGCCGATCTGCAACGTGAACTGCTCGATAACATCACGATCAGCAAATGGAATTACAGTACCAGCAGTACCAGCACCCTGTTAACCGCCAGTGGTTGCGCCAGCAACAACGGCACCAAGGCCACGCCCTGTTTATCGGGCGATATCCTGGGCGACTGGCGCGAAGAAGTGATCTTAAGAACTTCCGACAACAGCGCCTTACGCATCTTCACTACTACCACTACTGCGTCAAACCGTATTTACACCCTGATGCACGATCCGCAATACCGGGTTGCCATTGCCTGGCAGAATTCGGCGTACAATCAACCACCACATCCGGGTTTTTATTTGGGTGGTGACATGAGCGCACCGCCTGTGCCCAATATCTATTTCCCCGGTAGCAGCAGCGGCGGTTCAACCGTAACCATTCAGGAAAGCACGACTGGTTTTTGCAGTGTGGATGGCACCATCGATAACAACAATGCCGGGTTTACCGGCGCTGGTTTCTGCAATACCAATAACGCAACCGGCAGCGGTGTCAACTGGCGGATTTCCGTACCAACCGCCGGCACCTATACTATTTCGTGGCGGTACTCCAATGGTGGCGGCAGCGACCGGCCCGCCAGCTTGCTCGTTAATGGCAGTACTGCAGCTTCGGCCATCAGCTTCCCTGCTACTGCCGACTTTACCACCTGGACAACCTCGCAGGCCAATGTTAGTCTGAATGCCGGCACCAGCGATCTCCGATTGCAGGCCACCGGCAGCGGCGGACTGGCCAACATCGACAATATCAATATACAGGGTCCTTCTTCGGTAACAGGCGTAAGCTGCGCCGCAGCTGTTACTACCCTGTTCACCCCCAATACCGACCGGTTGAATACCATCAGTATTTCGCCCAACCCCAGCAATCATGTATTTAATATAACCGCCCCCGGCGATTTTAAATATTTCATTTTTGATCAACTGGGACGGCTGGTTGAAAAAGGAACCGGGCTTAATAAAACAACCATTGGACAAAGACTGATACAGGGAACGTATACGGTGCAGATTGATCAGGGAGGCGGGAGGAAAGTGATTAAAGTTGTGAAAAGGCAATAAGTTTAAAGTTGAAAGTTTAAAGTTCAAGGTTGAAAGTTGGAGAATCCTGCATTTGGATTCTAAGTTTAAGTTATTGGGTTTTTAGGTTATTGAGTTCAGAGTTCCGGGTTCAAGGTTAGCCGGAACTAAAAAAGCAACAGGCGATGCTAATTGATATTAGCATCGCCTGTTGCTTTTTAGCTGTAAACCATAAGCAGTAAACTGCAAGCCAATACACCCCTGTGCTGCAACGCCCGGAACCAAGGTCCCGGAACTCAATAATTAACTAATCCAATAACTTTTACTTAGAACCTAAACGCAACGACTTTAAACTTAAAACCTTCAACTTTAAACTTTCAACTTTAAACATTTAACCCAATAACCCAATAACCCAATAACTTAATAACTGCCTATTAATTTATATATTAGCACCACTAACAAACCATGGTAACATTTACCACCACATTATTACAATTTGCCGAGCAGGGTGAAAAAACGGGCTGGACTTATATTGAAATTCCGGCCGATATCGGGGAGCAATTAAAGCCCGGTAACAAGAAAGCGTTTCGCGTTAAAGGTAAATTAGACAGTTTTTCCATAAAAGGGATAGCCATTATGCCCATGGGCGGCGGCCGGTTTATATTGGCTGTAAATGCCGAGATGCGAAAAGGTATTGGAAAACGTAAAGGTGCGATGGTAAAAGTACAGTTACAGGAAGATAAAACAGAAAAACCAACCGATGCCGATCTGCTGGCCTGTTTACAGGACGATCCGGATGCAAAAACCGGATGGGATAAATTAACCAAAGGCCATCAACGCTACTTCAGCACCTGGATCGAAAGCGCCAAAACCGAAGCTACCAAAACAAAACGGCTAACCATGTCCATGAAAGCGCTGGCGAAAGGCTGGGGCTATTCAGAAATGATCAGGGCGGCCAAGGCGGAAAAGGACGGGCTGTAAACCCCGCGCAGTAATATCTTCCATGGTTATTCCCTCAAAACGAAGGTACTAAGCGTTTAAGCAAGCCAAATTATTGTAACATATTTCAAAAAGGATATACTGCCGTTTAAAATTCTGCGTTATATCTTTATGCCGGAATAAGTACTATTTCGGCGGCTTTTGTATGTAAACTATTATTAATAAACCGATCTTTTTATAATAAAAAAAATCTTTTACCGGTATTTAAATTAGTTAATTTACTAATTTGCCGCTGCATACTAATACCCTATGATGAATATAATTCTACTTACTTTCATTTGTACAATAACCATATCCTATGTACCGGGTGGACTGTTACATGGTATAGTTAGACAATGGAAGCCGGAAAACCACACAGCCAGCCTGTTACGTACTCCGAGTAGCATTCATCTCCATGCAGTATTTAATTATTCTCTCTTTACAGCAAATAAGTCGGTATTATATAAGCAGTGTGCGTAACGTACAGTGAGTGAGCAAACCTGATTACCGGTTTAACCATTTAATAATAACAGACAAACAACCAAAGTTCTTTTACAATACACTTTTAAATAACAGATTCGTCTGTTATATTAGCGAATTAGTAGATACAATATATAGTCATAAAACAAAAGTTGTAACAACTGTTCAAAGTGAAAAATGGTCCATGATTTGCCCTGTCCCGCATAAACCGGGACGCCCCTAAACCAAGGTATTGTCAACATTAAAAAATAAGTGAGTTCAATTATTTTTATCAATCAATTTTAAAAACCGTTCTATGATAAGTAAGTGTTCCCTAACCACACTTCTGCTCATCATCTCCGCAGTCAGCTTTGGTCAAAACAAAGTCGATGTTGAAGGAGTATGGAAAACCCAGGACCAAAAGGACAGCCTGTTAGTAAGCGTAAGCGGACAAAGTAATCCCGCGGTATTTGTTTATTTTCCAAACAAATCGAAGTTCCTGCCATTCACCGTTAATGGAAGTGAATTGGTACACTTTGAGCCCGATGCATCAAAAATGACATTGAGCTATGATGGTAAAACCATCACCGATGGTGCTAAAAAGTATTCAAGAGTAACTTCAGCTTCGCCTGTAAACAGCAAAACTGTAGCAGCAAACGCTGATGATTTCTTCGACTTCAGCACCAGCAATTATTATGCAGGTATCAATTTCTATTTGTCATCACACCCAGGCCTGCCATTCACGCCTAACCCTGCTTTCATTGCCAAAAAGAAAGTGAAAGAAATCAAAATTGAAAAATATTTCCTGCGGGCCAGCGGAAGCGGTGAGCCTTCAGGTCAAAAAGAATACGACCTGGTATATAATTTCAATGCTACCGGTCAAATCACCACTGTACAGGTAATTCCTGCAGGTGTTGGTCAGGAAACCGATACCTGGACTTACTCATACAATGGCGACAAACTGCAAAAGATCAGCTCTCCCGGCCGTGTTTTGCAATTCGATAACGACAACTGGGAAGTAGATAACCGTCAACAGAAGAAGATTCCGTTTATTTTCCCAATGTGGCAATACAACGGTGGCTCAAGACCAGTTACTGCTACCCTGCCTTACATGACTGGCGCACCTTTGAATGAATATTCTTACAATGGTGCCAATCAGCTGGAAAAGATCTGTTCGAAAGATGTTAGTGAACCGAACATCCTGCAACACTGCACCAAGATTGATTATGACAAAAACGGTTCGCCGATAAAAATAACAGAGATCAAGATCAGTAAATAAGTGCCAAACCACTTACTATCATATAGAAAATGTCCCGATTCATCGGGACATTTTTCTTTTAGTACATACCGCTCCCACTGCATTTCCAACACACAATACATTACACAAAAAGTCTGCGTAATTACAGGTAATTATTTAACGAAAACACCACAACATTTTAGATTTTCCACATGTTGTGTATAAGTAACTTTACGAAAATGCTACTCTAAATAATTATATTTGGAATAGTTGAAATAAGAAGGATATCAGGACACTATCCTGTATTTGTGAAACCTAAATTGATGCAGCTTGACAGAAACAATCATTAGCCTTGAAACTGTAAACCCTATTGAGTTTTTTGGTGTAAACAACCAAAAACTGGATATTCTCAAGAAAAAATTCCCGCTTCTTAAAATTCTTTCAAGAGGAACCCAAATCAAATTAAGTGGCTCACCTGAGCAAGTGGAAAGCGCAAAGGAAAAAATTGACCTCATTGTTCAATACCTGGAGCGTAACGGCCACATGAGCGAGAACTATTTTGAGCAGATCCTGGGCGGCGACGATGCCGAAACCGTTGACAATTTTATTGACCGCAATCCCAACGACATACTTGTTTTTGGCCCCAATGGAAAAACCGTACGGGCCCGCACCATAAACCAGAAAAGACTCGTACAGGTGGCTGAAAAAAATGACATTGTATTTGCCATCGGTCCTGCCGGTACCGGTAAAACCTATACCGCTGTAGCCCTGGCCGTTCGGGCATTGAAAAACAAAATGGTTAAAAAGATCATTCTTACCCGCCCTGCGGTAGAAGCCGGTGAAAGCCTTGGTTTCTTACCGGGCGATCTGAAAGAAAAGATCGATCCGTATCTGCGTCCCCTGTATGACGCGCTCGACGATATGATACCCGCCGATAAACTGGGATATTATATGAGCACCCGCGTTATTGAAATTGCGCCCCTGGCCTATATGCGGGGCCGTACGCTCGATAATGCCTTTATCATTCTGGATGAGGCACAAAACTCAACCGATCTGCAGCTGAAGATGTTCCTGACACGTATTGGCGCCAATGCCAAAGCCATTATTACCGGCGATTTAACGCAGATTGACCTGCCGAAAAATCAACGCAGTGGTTTGGAGAAAGCCGCCCGCATTCTGCGGAACATCGATGGCATTGCACACATTGAGCTGGATGAAGAAGACGTAGTGCGTCATCGCCTCGTAAAAGCCATTATCAGGGCCTACGACAAGGACCACAAGGAAACCGACGTTCACCCCGATCAGCGCCCACGCGAGCACTGGCGCGACCGGAAGGAGCGTTCCTCCGACAGATCAGAAGAAAGTAAGTAAGTTGTTCTGAACTTAACAAGTAAGTTGTTCTGAAATAAGAAAAGGAAGTATGGAGTCAGGCTGATCTGATTTTGTACTTCCTTTTTTATGGGCAGAAGGCAGAAATTGAAAACCAAAGGCAATGGGAGCTCGGGGTCGCGTAGGCCGCGAAGCAGTGTATTTCTTTCTGCCTTCTGCCCTCTGCCTTCTGCCTTCTGCCTTCTGCCCTCTGCCCATTGCTCCTTGCTTGCCCCTTAGACTCCGAAAAGTCCCACTTTAAACACATTACACTAAAAAAGCATAGCATAATTCCCCCGTAGTGCCTATTTTTGTTGATTATGAAGAAATTAATTGGCAGTTTTTGCCTGTTGGCCACTTTATCCTGTAATTCAGGGAGCGAAGGTTTTAAAAAAGCGGAAAATGCCCAGGATGCAGGTACCGAATTCATCAGGGCCTCACTGGACGGGGATTATGACAAAGCAGCCTTTTATTTATTGAAAGATTCTACCAATACCCTGCTGTTCGAAAAGCAACAGACTAATTACAAACAGTTGAGCAGCAAAGAAAAAGACAAATATAAATCAGCTACCATCAGACCGGTTGCCATTACCAGCGACAACGATTCAACCGTTGAATATAAATACTACCATACTTCTAACCCGGCCGATACCACCACTTTACGCATCATTCGCCAGCAGGATACCTGGCTGGTTGACCTGAAGTCGGTAATTAAAATGTAACAGCCAGACCATGACAGTAAATGTTGCCGGTTGTTTTTTTATGTAGTTACTTTGCGCCCCTAACGAATCGCTCAATTATTACTATCCTGATATCCGGCCCGATTTTTTTAATTGGGTTCACACATGATTGTTACCAGCCATATGAAGCAGAACTTATTATAGATTTGCTTAAATTTTAAATTACAATATGACAACTGTTTCCCATCCCTGGCATGGCGTGACTCCTGGTGAGCAGGCTCCACGAATTGTAAATGCACTTATTGAGATTCCGCAGGGGTCCAGGGCTAAGTATGAAATTGACAAGGAAAGCGGCTTGTTGAAGCTGGACCGTATCATTTATTCTTCGTTCTATTATCCATGTAACTATGGATTTATTCCTCAAACTTACGGCGACGATAAAGATCCACTCGATATATTAGTAATCACCTCTCAGCCCGTACAGGCAATGTGTTTGATGGAAGCCAAGGTAATTGGTGTTATGCAAATGATCGATAACGGCGATGGCGACGACAAGATCATTGCTGTTGCTGCCAACGACCCCAGCGTAAGACACTATAACAACATTGAAGAAATACCACCACACTTCTTTGATGAATTACGCCACTTCTTCGAAGAGTATAAAACACTTGAAAATAAAAAAGTAGAAGTAAATGAATTCGGCGATAAAGCCAAAGCACTGGCCATTATCGAAGATGCCATGAAAACCTACAACGACACTTTCAAGAAGAAATAATGCGATGTAAGAAATAGGAAGTAAGGAGTGCGAAACTCAAAAATTCATACCTCTTACTTCTTACTTCATACTTACCTCCTACCTCATCCCTCCTACCTGAATAAAAGATAACAGCGACGTATTAAATAAATACGCTATCCATCGCCCGGAATAATTTGGTTATATTAGTAGGCCAAACTTTATTCATATGAACCTTCGGTTGCTGTTGCTCATTGTTCTTTTACCTGGTTTTGCCAGCGCTCAATTCCTTCCTGCCAATACTCCCCTGCAACAGGCTTTTATACAGGCCACACAGGAAGACAAACTCATTTTCATATTAATAGAATCGGCCGGATGCCAGCAATGCAATGATGTCGCCGATAAAGGGCTTCAATCCGAATCTGTACAACTTCAGCTCAAAGCTAATTTTGTTGCCCTGCGCGTTTCTCCCTTCCACCCCGATCTCAACTATATAAAAGAGAAATACAACTATACCACCGACGGCAACATTGTGCTGTTCCTCGACAAATGGGGCACCCTGGTGCATCGCATGAACATGAGCACCACCGACTCTAAAAGATATGTACAGGAGATCACGACTGCCCGCTATCGATACCTGGAAGCAGACAAAATAAGAGAAAGTGAACAGGCAGCCCTTGCCGGCAAAATGGATCCTGACAAGTTGTATAACCTGATGCTGACACGCAAGCTGATCTCCCTGCCTACCGACGACCTGTTGGACCAATATGTAAGTCAGTTACCCGCCGACTCGTTGCAATCGATAACCACCCTGCAACGGATTTATAGAATGAGTCCGATCTTAAACTCCAGGGCCGACCAGGTACTTCACCAAAATTCTTCCTTGTACCCTTTGGCGTGGTTGGGCATACCCAAAACCGAACAAACAACCATCAGGCAACAGATCATTTTTAAAAGCCGGCAACACGCCATACAGGAAAAGCAAATTGGCAAAGCCATACAGGTAGCCGATTTCGCCCGCTCAGAAAGTACCAGCAGATCGGCTGGTGACCGGATCTATCATTATAACCTGATGGAATATTTCAAAGGCGTACATGATACGGCGGCCTATTTGAATGCGGCCGTTGATTATTACGATCAGTTCAACATGCGGGTAAATACCGCTGCTATAAAAAGGTATGACTCCGTTCAGTTTGCCAAAGCCATGAAACCAGATGCTCCTAAAGACACCCTCAGAGATTCACAGGGAAGAATGATACTGAGAACCAGGACCAGTTATACAGCCATTGCTCCACGTTATCAGCAGGACCTAAGTTATGGCGCCCGCGCTTTTTACAGCATGACCAACGATATCACCTACCTTAGAAAAGCATTGCAATGGGCAGCCCATGCCAACGACTTTTACGAAAGCCCTTACGCATTGGATACCTATGCCCGTTTGTAGTATAGAGTAGACAGAAATGTTGATCAGGCAATACAACTGGAAGAAAAAGCCATCGGTCTTATGATCAAACAGGGTTATTCAACAGCCACCTTCGACACCATACTCGATAAAATGAAAAAGGGCCAGTCCAACATAGAGTAACTTAAAATAAAATCAATTTTTCCTGCCACCTGCTGACATAGGGTTGTCACCAACCCCTGGTTACTTTGTATCAACAAAAACACCACACTATGTCAATTATCCCAATGCTTTTAAAAGAGATGGAGCAGGAAGCGCAAACTACGCGCAAAATGCTGTCAAGGATCCCGGATGACAAATTCAGCTGGAAGCCGCAGGAAAAAAGCATGACCATCAGACAACTGGCTACCCATATTGCAGAATTGCCAGGCTGGGTGAGTTTTACCCTCACCACCAGCGAACTTGATTTTGCCGCCAATCCATATGAACCTACCATAATCGACACTACTGCCGGTATACTGGAGGCGTTCGAAAAAGCTTATGCTGAAGGGAAAGCGCACCTGGAGAAAGCTACGGAAGATGACTTGCTGCCCAACTGGACCTTACGCAATGGAGAAGAAATTTATAGTGTGAGTACAAAAGCTGAAGTGATCAGAATGACGTTTTGTCAAATCGTACACCACCGGGCGCAACTGGGCGTATTTCTGCGGTTACTGGATATTCCTATTCCCGGTAGTTATGGGCCGAGTGCGGATGAGATGCCTAATTAGAATGGCAGAGGGCAGAAGGCAGAGGCAGCGGTTTTCATTTCTGCCTTCTGCCCTCTGCCCTCTGCCTTTTCCTTAAAAAACTAAAAGTATCTTTTTATAATCCGCAATTGATGTGTACGAACGCCTGTATCTACGTTCACGATCCCCGCGCTATCGATCTTATCGATGCGTACATTGCCGGAGGAGTGAATGATCTCATGATCGTTCAACAGAATGCCCACATGCGTAATACGGCCATCGGCGTTGTCAAAAAAGGCCAGGTCGCCACAATGTACTTCCTGTAAAAAGCCAACTATTTCGCCCTGGGTAGCCTGTAAATAGGCATCGCGCAAGAGCGGAATATTGAAAAAACGGAAGACCAGTTGCGTGAACCCGCTGCAATCGATACCAAAAACCGAGCGTCCGCCCCAGAGGTAGGGTGTATTCAACATTTGTTCAGCCCGTTCCCTGATGGCATCTTCTTCCGGTTTTACATTGGCCGTATCCCACGTAGCCACCTTACCATAATTAATTCTTAGTATATCGGATACATGTCTGGCATTTTCTACATCCAGCACGGGTAAGCCCATGGGCACATGCGCCGGCGCTTCATTTATGGTAATGGGATTGATCCAGTCGGAAGTGAGCAATGTCGGCTGACTGCTGTTATTCCAGGCATCAGTTATTACCAGCTGACTGCGCTGACACCAGCCTTCATATCCATCGTACAGGCACTGCAGTTTTATAAAATCTTTTGCTTCTTCCAAAATGAGCGCCGCTTCTGCCAACAAAAGCTGACTGATCATTTCACTTTTATGCGCCGGCTCGGCCCGTAAGGGAGCGACCGGAACTTTGCATATAGCATATGCCATATATTTTTTGGTGTGTTTGAAAGCAAAATAACGAAAAAAGGCAATGGGTAATGGGAAGTAGTTTTTGAGTTGAAAGTTGAAAGTTTAAAGTTTAAAGTCGAAAGTTTAAAGTTGGAAGGCAGAAGCTTTGTGCTCCTAAGATGCAGTTATTGGGTTCGTAGGTTAGTAGGTTATTAGTTCTATGTTGCTAGTTCCGCGACGCGGCGGCGAATGCCGCGTACCGGTTCTTACGGCTGTTCCCTCTCTGCTCTCTGCCTTCTGCCCTCTGCCTTCTGCCCACTGCCTTTTGCCCTCTGCCCCCTTATCACATAATAAACAAGAATTATTTCCGTTAAGGGAGGGCGTTAAAAAAATGTATGGAATTTTAAACGTCCTGCATCCTAGTAGTAAGAAAAACGCATTTTCGCATAGTGAAACAAGACCCTAATTCACATATCAGCGATCAGCAATTGCTAAACTCCTTTTATTCCAGTCGCGATAACCACTGGCTGGGGATATTATTGCAACGTTATACCCTGTTGTTACTGGGGGTTTGCATGAAATACCTTAAAAATGAGGAAGAGGCTAAGGACTGTGTTCAGCAGGTATTTTTAAAAGCCATCACCGAACTGCACAAATACAAGGTGGAGTATTTTAAAAGCTGGCTGTATATGGTGGCCAAGAACCATTGCCTCATGAAGCTGCGCGATAAACAAGCCCGCACACCGGCCGAGATCAAGGATGAAATGGCCATTACGCCCGAAAATGATCCCGGTATGGCCCCACACCTGGAAAAAGACCGTCAGCTGGAAATGATGGAGGAAAGCCTGCAGGAACTGAACAAAGAACAAAAACAGTGCGTAACTTTGTTTTACCTGGAAAAACGATCGTACAATGAAATTGCTGACCAAACCGGTTTTACCCTGATGCAGGTAAAAAGCCATATCCAGAACGGCAAACGCAATTTGAAGATCTTGTTGGAACGGAAACTAAACCAATCATAAAAACCCGGGTCTAATGATCGTACATTGACGAAAGAAACAATGAACAACGATTTACTGAACATATTAGCCAATAGCAACAAAGACATCGACAACCAAAAGTTGATGGATTACTTAAGCGGTAAGCTGAGTGACCAGGAAAAACATGAGGTGGAGATGTGGATGGTTGACAATGACTTTGAGAACGAAGCCCTGGAAGGGCTGCAACAAATGACCGGTAATAAAAAGCTGGAAGGATATGTTGATCAGCTGAACAAAGAATTAACCCACTACATCAAAGAAAAGAAGAACCGCCGCGAAAAAAGACAGATCAACAACGGCTTCTGGGTATATGTTGCCATTGCATTTATTCTTATCATCATCGTGATTGCCTACGTGGTCATCACCCGGATCCCCCATCATCAATAAGTGACCTTATCGGATTTATCATTCCACTCATCAAATACAACTACCGCTTTTTCCCGGCCCAGGTTTACGCATTCGATAATACGATCGTGAAAGGGCGCCGTTAATTCCTGATAAATAAGTGAATCATCAAAACCCGCAGCCGCCGCATCGTGACGGGTGGCGCCAAAATACACTTTCTTTGGCCGCGCCCAGTAAATAGCACCCATACACATAGGGCAGGGTTCGCAGGACGTATATATTTCGCAATCGGTCAACTGAAAAGTTTGCAGGTTTTTACAGGCATCGCGTATGGCCACCACCTCAGCATGCGCCGTTGGATCATTTGAACTGGCTACACTGTTACAACCCCTTCCTACAATAGTATCTCCCTTTACAATAACACAGCCAAATGGCCCTCCTACTCCCTTGTTCATCCCGTTCCTGGCCAGGTCTACTGCGGCCTGCATAAAACGCAATTCGCGATCCGTCATAGTACACACATTTGTTACCAAATTTAAGGAAAAGGCACATTTTCCTGTAAATTGTAGCCTGATCCCTACAACACGATACGATTATGACTAAAAGACTGTTCCTGATCCTTGCCGTACTTTGGTTTTCGCATACCTACGCCCAAAAGATCAATTATGCCCTTTCCTTTCCCAATATCAATCACCACGAAGCCAGCATCAGCGTAACCGCTTCAGGCATTCCGGCCGGCAAAGCCACTTTTCGCATGAGCCGTTCTTCACCGGGCCGCTATGCTACCCATGAATTTGGAAAAAACGTATACGATGTGAAAGCGTTTGATCAGAACGGCGCTCCCCTCCCCATCAACCGCATCGACGGGGATGTTTATGAAGTACCCAAACAAAACGGCACCGTGCGGATTGACTATACCCTCTATGCCGCCTGGGCCGATGGTACTTACTCCATGATCGATCCGTCGAGCATTCACCTCAACATGCCTTCGACAATGATGTGGATCAAAGGCTTCGACAAAACCCCTATCACCGTTACCTTCACTATTCCCAATGATAAAAAATGGACCATCGCCACGCAGTTGAAACCAACAGACGATCCCCTTACTTTTACTGCACCCGGTTTACAATACCTGATGGATTGCCCCACCAAGATCGGCAACCTGCACTGGAAAGAATGGAACATCAAAAACCCCGATGGTAAAGACTACCGGTTCAGACTGGCACTGGAAGCAGAAGCGACCGATGCGCAGGCAGGCTCCTTTGCCAATAAATTAAAACGCCTTACCGAAGAAGAACTGGCTGTTTTTGGCGAAGTGCCCGCTTACGATTTTGGCACCTATACCTTTATTGCCAGCATTAATCCTTTTGTAGACGGCGATGGAATGGAACACCGCAACTCTACCATGATCTCTCTTCCCATAGATTTTACCGGCGACAACAGCCAGCTGGACGTTTTTGCGCATGAGTTCTTCCATTGCTGGAATGTGGAACGCATTCGTCCGAAAACACTGGAGCCCTTCAATTTTGAAAAAAGCAATATGAGCAATGAGCTCTGGTGTGCGGAAGGGTTTACGCAATATTATGGGGAACTGTTGCTTTGCCGATCCGGCATAAAACCCCTTGAAGGATTGATGGCTTCTTTCTTTGGTTTGATCTATGCCAAGGAAATAGCAGCCGGTGCCAAACGTTTTTCACCTGTTGAAATGAGCCAGGATGCTGTATTTGTAGATGCAGGTGTAGCGGTTGACCGAACCAATTACCCCAACATGTACAGTTCTTATTATCCATACGGAGGTTCCATTGCCCTTGCGCTCGACCTCACCCTGCGTACCAAATACAAACTCACGCTGGATGATTTTATGACCGCCTTATGGAAACGCTTTGGCAAAACAGAGATCGCGTATACCGTTCCGGGGTTAGAAGAAGTACTGGCTGATGTTACCCACGACAAAGCCTTTGCTGCCGATTTCTTTACCCGTTATGTAAACGGACATGAATCGTTCGATTATGGCCCCCTGTTGGAGAAAGCCGGCCTGCGATTTCAAAAATCAATTCCCGGTAAAGCCTGGCTGGGTACCGTGCAATACGAAGAAAACACCACAAAGATCAGCAACAACACCATTATAGGTACTCCCTTGTACAATGCCGGTCTTGATTTTGGCGACGTGATCATGCAGATAGATGGTAAACTGGTTGCCCGTGCGGCCGACATTAATGAGATCATCGCCACGCATAAACCAGGCGACGTGATCAACGTTCATTACAAACATCGCAATGAAAACAAAACGGTTCCAATAACGCTGGCGGTAAATCCAATGATATCACTGATCACGTATGAACAGGCTGGAATGAGCGTTAGCAGTGATATGCTGCAATTTCGTAACAGCTGGTTGGGAACGAAGATTAAATAAGGGCAGAAGGCAGAGGGCAGAGGGCAGAGAAAAAGGCAATGGGCAATGGGCAATGGGGGAGTTTAAAGTTTAAAGTTTTAGGTTCCAAGTTTTAAGTTATTAGGTTCTGGGGGCTGAGTTCTTTGACGCGCTAATCGCGACGGCGAATGCCGCGTACCGGTGCTTACGGCTGTTCCCCCTCTGCCTTCTGCCCGCTGCCTTCTGCCCTTCTCCCCAGTACTTCCATGATCTTTTTTAACTCTTCCTCATTGGCTATATACCAATTGGTAGCATCAAGAATGGCGGGATTGCGGAAGGTAACGGGGTCTGGGGATACCATTCTGGCGGAGGTATGAAATTCTGTAGCGCCTGTTTCATTGATCAGGGTTTCAATATTGCCGGAACGGATGCCGGCACCGGGCATAATGATAATGCGGCCATCGGCCTGTTGTATCAGGCTGGAGAGCAGGTCGATTCCTTCGGGAGCTGAAGATCGTTGTCCGCTGGTTAAAATGCGTTCACACCCGCAGGTTATAATATCCTCCAGCGCCCGTAAAGGATCAGGAGTGGCATCAAATACCCGGTGACAGGTTACGCCCATAGGATAGGCCCATTCCACCATTCGTTTCAACCGGTCGGTATCTATTTCCCCGTTTAGCTTTGACACACCGGTTGATATTCCATCGCAACCCAGTTGTTTGCACAGCAGGATATCCTGTTTTATGATCTCGAATTCCTCTTTATCATAAAAATAGTTCCCCCCTCTCGGCCGAACGATCGGGTACAATGAAATGCCGATCTTTTCACGTGTTTGTTTTATGGTTCCATAAGAAGGCGTGGTGCCGCCATCGGCCGGGTTCTCACATAACTCTACCCGCTTTGCCCCCACCTTTTCTGCTATGATGGAGGATGGTAAGTTAAACGCACAAACTTCTAGTAACATATCGTAATGCGCTGGTTTTAAGTTGTTGTTTTATAGACTAAAGAACCCGTTGCCAGTTTCCGGTTTCCGGGTCCCGGCATTCGATCAGTTTGCAAATAGTCGGGACCTCCCAATTGTATACCCCGGTGACCGGTACCCGGTACCCGGTAACTGCCACATTTATCTAGTAAATACTTTTAGCCGGAATCAGCTTCTCTTCTTTCCCCGATTTCACTGCATAGGTAAACCCTTTCTGCAACGCATATCCGCCGTATTCGCCCTTTTTGTTGATGGCTATAAAACCTACCTGCAAGGTCTTTGCTTTGGCCGGACTGCGGCTTATAATGCGTTCTACGGCTTTTTTACAAGCGGCTTCCGGCGCCAGGCCCTGCCGCATCAACTCTACCACCAGGTGCGATCCCACGATCCTGATCACTTCTTCCCCCACACCAGTAGAAGTAGCTGCGCCAATTTCATTATCTACATACAATCCCGCGCCAATTATGGGCGAATCGCCTACCCGGCCATGCATTTTAAAAGCCATGCCACTGGTAGTACAGGCGCCACTGAAATTGCCACTGGCATCCATGGCAATCATACCGATGGTATCGTGGTTATTGGGGCCACCGGGCATATTTCCTTCGCCTGCGGGTTTATGCAACTTGTTTTCGATATTTATAACAGGCTCATACTTCGATGTTTTTAACCATTCCTTCCAAACCTTTTCACTTTCCGGCGTTAACAGGTTTTCTTTTTGAAACCCGTTTGCCAGCGCAAATTGCAAAGCGCCATCCCCAACCAGTACCACATGAGGTGTTTTCTCCATAACCAGCCGGGCAACCGAAATGGGGTGCATGATATATTCCAGGCACATCACCGAACCACAGTTATACTGCTCATCCATAATACACGCATCGAGGGTAACGCGGCCATCACGATCGGGTAATCCACCATAACCTACCGATTGGTTATTGGGGTCGGCTTCGGGGATCTTTACCCCGGCTTCTACCGCATCCAACGCACGTCCGCCTTTGCCTAAAACCGTCCAGGCTTCGGCATTTGCCGCCTTGCCAAAGTCCCAGGTAGAGATCACGATGGGTTCATTCTTTGTGGGGGCATACAAGGTATCTACGGGGTGGGCCATGCTCTTTTTGCCGGCAAATAATCCCAGCGATCCTAATAAGGATGAGTGAAGGAATTTTCTACGTGTTGATGACATGACTGTTAAAGTTAATAAGTTAATAAGCTGACCAGTTGATAGGGGATCATTAATCCCGTTGACCTTTCAACAGGTCAACTTGTCAACTTTTCAACTTACATTTAAATTTCTAAATTAAGAGCTAAACATGAGAAAAACGCTTCTTTTAATTACCGCCCTATTCTTTATCCTTTCCGCACAAGCCCAAAATGAACAGGATTCTGCCTGGCTTCGCGACAACTACATTAAAAAGGAAATTATGATCCCCATGCGGGATGGCGTTAAATTATTTACCGCCTTATACATTCCTAAAGATGCCACAGAAAAGCATCCCTTTTTGATGAGCAGAACGCCTTATTCCTGCAGCCCCTATGGAGAAGATAAGTTCAACCGGGGACTCTGGCTGCGTCAGTTCCGGTATTATGCAAGAGAAAACTACATCGTCGTTTTTCAGGATGTGCGCGGCCGCTGGGCCAGCGAAGGCACCTTCGTTGATGTACGTCCTTTCAACCCCAATAAAAAAACACCGCAGGACATAGACGAAGCCAGCGATACCTACGATACCATCGACTGGCTGATAAAAAACATCAACAACAACAATGGCAATGTTGGCGTGATGGGTATTTCCTATCCCGGCTTTTATTCAACCATGGCAGCGCTTAGCGGCCACCCGGCATTAAAAGCAGTAAGTCCGCAGGCACCGGTTACCGACTGGTTTATGGGCGACGACTTCCATCACAATGGCGCGTTCTTCGTTATGGATGGCTGGTCATTTTATAGCAGTGGTTTTGGCTATCCACGTCCTACACCTACGAAAGTAGGTCCACGCCAGGCCATTCGTATTCCCGAGAATGACAACTATGAATCTTACCTGCGTGTTGGCGCTTTAAAGAATTTTATGAAGCTCACCGGTGATAGCCTGCTGTTTTGGAAAGACCTGTACACTCATCCCAATTATGACGACTGGTGGAAAGCCCGCAATGTGCGGAACTTCACCAACAATGTACCTACCGGTACTGCTACCATGGTGGTGGGTGGTTTGTTTGATGCAGAAGATTGCTTTGGTGCGTGGAGAACGTATGAAGCCATCGAGAAAAAAGCAAAGAATACCAATCGCATTGTAATGGGTCCCTGGTATCATGGCCAATGGGCATCACCCGATGGTACACATATGGGCAATGTTCGTTTTGAGTCAAACACCAGCATCTGGTACCAGAACAATATTGAAATTCCCTTCTTCAATTATTACCTGAAAGGCAAAGGTGATATTTCGAAGCTGGCAGAGGCTACTATCTTCTTCAGCGGTGCCAACGAATGGAAACAGTTCGAGACCTGGCCGCCTGCCGATAAAAAAGACGAACGCATTTACCTGCAAGCCGATGGCAAACTGGGTTGGGATAAACCGGCAGCCAAAACAAGTTTCACTGAATACATAAGTGATCCGGCGCATCCAGTTCCTTATACTGAAGACATTCATTTTACGCGCACCCGCGACTACATGACTGACGACCAGCGATTCGCCAGCCGCCGTACCGATGTACTGACCTTTCAAACAGAGGTATTGAATAACGACCTTACACTGGGTGGTACAGTGGTGGCCGATCTGCTCACCAGCATCTCCACTACCGATGCCGACTTTGTAGTAAAAGTGATCGATGTATTCCCCGACGATTTTAAATATACCGGTAATGATGCCAATCAAAGCCGTGATGCCGGCGGTCCGCACCCAATGGGTGGTTACCAGATGCTGGTACGCGGCGAGATCATGCGCGGTCGTTTTCGCAAAAGCTTTTCCATACCTGAAGCTTTTAAACCCAATAAGATTGAACCCGTAAAATTTGAATTGCCCGATGTAGCGCATACTTTCAAAAAAGGACACCGGCTGATGATCCAGATCCAAAGCAGCTGGTTCCCGCTGGCAGACCGCAATCCACAAAAGTTTGTAAACATTTACGAATGCAATGACAGTGATTTTCAGAAAGCGACGATCAGGATCTATCATGATGGAACAAACAGCAGCAATATAGTATTGCCTGTGTTGAAATAGCTTATAGTTGATCAGTTAACCAGTTGATGAGTTAACCAGGGAAAGCCCTACTCGTCAACTGGTCAACCTTTTAACTTTTCTACCTTTTAACTTTTCAACCTCGTTAGCCCCTTCACAATCAACCATCTCACTTCAACAACAATTTGCATAACTACTGATTCCCTCGTATATTGCAGCCTCTCAGGTTCAATAGAAATCGCATTGCACAAACTCAACACTTAAAGCCAGGCTGCCCCTACAGCTAGGTGTACTTCATTTTTCATTACAAAATATCCGGTTTTGACACTTTTTAGTGACAAATCGTATTAACATTTTTTACTCATTATGAAAAAAGTTTGGTTTTTTGCCACTATGATCCTGTCTATGCACCTACGTGCCCAGGTCAACATCATTCCCCAGCCAGCAGAACTGAAGATGCCTGAAACAGCAGGCACCTTTGCCATCACGGCCAAAACGCCTATTATCCTGGAAGGTTCCGGTCTGGAGAATTCTGCTAATTTTTTAAATGATTACCTGAAACAGGTGTATGGTTTTACCTTACCCATCACCAAAAAAGCTGGTAAAGTGCCGGGGATTATCCTGAACTATGACAAGATGGAATATCCCATTGCCGGCGCTTATAATATGGAAGTAAACGCCAAAGGCGTATACATTGGCGGCGATAATGAAACAGGTACTTTTTATGGTGTACAAACCCTGTTGCAATTATTACCTGCAGAAAAAGCCTCGTCTTTAGCAATATCATACCTTAGCATAAAAGACTATCCACGCTTTCAATACCGTGGTTTGCACCTCGATGTAAGCCGTCACTTCTTTCCTGTTCCGTTTGTAAAACGATATATAGATTATATCGCTTTGCATAAAATGAATTACTTCCACTGGCATTTAACAGATGACCAGGGCTGGCGCATAGAGATAAAAAAATATCCCAATCTTACTAAAACAGGCGCCTGGCGCAATGGTACCATTATCGGCCACCACCCCGGCACTGGTAACGACAGCATACACTATGGCGGATTTTATACCCAGAAGGAAGTAAAGGAAATAGTGGAGTATGCTGCCAAACGCTATATTACCGTATTGCCTGAAATTGAAATGCCCGGCCATGCTTCTGCCGCATTAACTGCTTACCCTTACCTGGGTTGCACAGGCGGCCCTTATCAGGTTCAGCAGACATGGGGTGTTTTTAACGACGTTTACTGCGCGGGTAACGACAGCGTATTTACCTTTTTACAAAATGTGCTGGATGAAGTAATGCCTTTATTCCCTGCTAAATATGTACACATTGGTGGCGACGAATGCCCCAAGGAAAGCTGGAAGACATGCCCCAAATGCCAGAAAAGAATAGCGGAGCTGCATTTGAAAGATGAGCATGAATTGCAAAGCTATTTTATTCAACGGATGGAAAAATACATCAACAGCAAAGGAAAAACCATTATTGGCTGGGATGAAATACTGGAAGGTGGTTTGGCGCCCAATGCGGTGGTAATGAGCTGGCGTGGTGAGAAAGGTGGTATTGAAGCAGCCAAACAAAACCACGATGTGATAATGACACCCACAGGGTATATGTACCTTGATTATTCCCAGTCAAAGAAAGAAGATTCTTTAACCATTGGTGGTTATGTGCCTGTAAACAAGATCTATAGTTACGAACCCGTGTCGAAGGAATTGAACGAAGCGGAAGGCAAACACATACTGGGTGCACAGGCTAATTTATGGACGGAATATGTAACCAATCCCAAAAAGGTGGAGTATATGATCTTCCCCCGCGTAAGCGCCCTGAGCGAAGTGTTGTGGAGCCCGGCCGCCAAACGCAACTGGAGCGACTTTGAAACCCGGTTACAAACCCAATGCAAACGGTATACTTTATGGGGTACTAATTATAACAAAACGTTTGAGTAATACACACAAACGTTTGCCCTGTTTTTCTACCCGACAAAACCCGCATTTCCTGATGAATACTGGAAATAGCTTTAATTTAGCGCAACTATAAAAACCGATTATTTATGAGCATGGTTGATTCGTTTGAGAAGATACCTGTACGTATTTATCCCGATCTAAAAGAAGGTTCAAAATTCGCGGCCCGGGAAATTGCCGAACTCATCCGCAGCAAACAGGCGGCTGGCCAACCCTGTGTATTAGGCCTGGCAACCGGTTCAACACCTCGGTCTACGTATGCAGAACTGGTGCGAATGCATAAAGAAGAAGGCCTGAGCTTCAGGAATGTGATCACTTTTAATTTGGATGAATATTATCCAATTGACAACGACGCGCTGCAAAGCTATAACCGCTTTATGCATGTGCATTTGTTCGATCATATTGACATAGACCCTAAAAACATTCATATCCCCAGTGGTGAGATCCCCAAAGAAGAAGTGAAGAAGTATTGCCTGGAATATGAACGCATGATAGAAGATGCAGGCGGAATAGACATGCAGGTGCTGGGTATTGGCAACAATGGACACATCGGTTTTAACGAACCTGGTTCCAGCATACTTTCCCGCACCCGGCTTATTACATTAGACAACTCAACCCGTATTGCCAATTCGCATGAATTTGCCAATATCTCCGAAATGCCCCGACTGGCCATTACCATGGGCATAAGCACCATTTTAAAGGCCAAGCGCATTTTACTGATGGCCTGGGGCCCGGCAAAAACCGCAGTGGTTCAAAAAGCGGTTGAGGATAATGTTACGGAACAAATACCCGCTTCTTTATTACAACAGCACAACGACAGCCTGTTCATACTGGATGAAATTGCCGCTGCAGACCTCACCCGCTTTAAATCGCCCTGGCTTACCGGTGATATCGACTGGACGCCCAAGATGATCCGCAAGGCAGTGGTGAACATGTCGCTGAAAGTGAACAAACCGTTGTTGAGTTTAACCAATAACGATTACCGTGATAATGGCCTGGGTGATCTGCTGGTTGAACAAGGCGATGCCTACGAGATCAACCTGCAGGTGTATTACATGTTGCGTGACAGCATCACCGGCTGGCCCGGCGGCAAACCTGATCTGCATTTACCCAACCATCCAGAACGCACCAAACCCTTCCCCAAGCGTTGTGTGATCTTCAGCCCCCACCCCGATGATGACATCATCTCTATGGGCGGCACCTTCCAACGCCTGCACGACCAGGGGCATGAGGTGCATGTTGGCTACCAGACATCGGGCAATATTGCCGTTACCGATGAGTTTGTAACCCGTTTTATGGATTTTGCCGTAGGGTTCGAAGACATGTTCGGAGTTGACAGTAAAAAATCGAAGGAGATCCAGGAAACAGCCCGTCAATACCTTCGATTCAAGAAATCGAACCAGATAGATACGCCGGAGATCAGGTCGGTAAAAGGCTTAATACGCCGTTGTGAGGCCAGGGCCACCTGCCGCTACGTGGGAATCAAAGACGAGAATATCCACTTCCAGAACCTGCCCTTCTACGAAACAGGCACCATTGAAAAGAAACCAATGGGCGAAGAGGATATCAGATTGACCATGGAACTGCTGCGTAAAATAAAACCTCACCAGGTGTACGCAGCCGGCGACCTGGCCGACCCGCATGGTACCCATAAGGTTTGTCTGGATATCGTATTCGAGTCGTTACGCCGCATTAAAGAGGCTGGTGATGAATGGATAAAGGATTGCTGGGTTTGGCTGTATAAAGGCGCCTGGCAGGAATGGGACCTCAGCGAAATTGAAATGGCCATCCCCATGAGCCCCGACCAGGTGTTGAAAAAACGCTTTGGTATCTTTATTCACCAGTCGCAAAAAGACAGTGTACCCTTCCAGGGAAGCGACAGCCGCGAGTTCTGGCAACGTGCGGAGGACAGAAACGCCAATACCGCCAACCTGTACGCCCAATTGGGTTTGACCAAGTACGCGGCTATGGAAGCTTTTGTACGCTGGCATTATTGATAACTCAAAAGAGTGAGCCCATACAAAAAAGAGGCACCCCGATAGATCGGGGTGCCTCTTTTCTTTAACTCATCAACTCAATTAAAGTTTGTTTTTCGGGTAGTTCTGAAAAGACATACACCGGGATCTCATCGATGCCGATATTAAAACGCATGTCTTTCAGGTGAGACACATACCCTTTAACCGGATTATTAACATATACGATAATGAGGTCCGGCAACCTGTTGTCAAGTACCTCTAATAATTGTTGAAAATTCTCTACACAATCCGTTTCTACAGGAACCGGTAGATGTTGCAACAACTGCTTCATAGAGAGTACGTTTTCGCTGTGGTCGTAAAACAATATAATATACCTGGTTTTCTCCTGCATACTTTACTGTTTTTATAAACACTAATCTAAAAAATGTATTCCATCATTGGGATTTAGATTGTATTTTCGGTATTCGTATTTTGTCGTAAATTATTGCTTTTAATAAAAAATAGCGTGCTGTAAATGTAAAAGTGATCCCATTAAAACCGGGATGGCAGGAAAAAAAAAGTATATATATGAACGTGTATAATCAGTATCCAACAAATGTGCTAATAGCAGAGGATGACGACGAGGATTACCTGATATTTTCACTGGCGGTCGAAGAACTTTCGTTCAAAGTGATCCTGTCAAGGGCCGAAAACGGCGATATTCTTTTTAAACTGTTAGATGAAAATAATCCGGATATAGTTTTCCTGGACCTGCTGATGCCCTGCAAGGACGGGCGTCAATGCCTTCGTGAGATCAGGGCAAACAGGAAATACGATTCCATTCCCATTATCGTATATTCCTCACTGACCGATTTGCAGAATATCGAGTTTTGTTACCGCGAAGGATCGAACATGTATGCCATAAAGCCGCATACGCTGACAGAATTAAAAGTCATTCTCGAAAAGATCTTCACCATCGACTGGAAAAAAGTACTGTACTTTCCACCCCGTTCCATGTTTGTGTTGAACCCACAATAATTAAAAATAACAAGGCCCCCCTCCAACCTCCTCCCATTGGGGGGAGGTTGGAGGGGGGCCTTCAATTTCTTCCCTTATTTCTTTCCCAATAACAAAAATACGTCGGCATCTGTATTGGTATTGCTTTCGCCGGGCGTTTCAACCATAGCCTGCTGAACAGGCAATGAGATAATAAAAGTAGAACCCTGGTTCACCTTACTTTGCACCGAGATGTACCCATTGTGTTTTTCAACGATCTTTTTGCAAAGGGTAAGACCAATGCCCGTGCCCTCGAATTCGCTGTGCACATGCAGCCGCCTGAACATGTCGAAGATCTGCTCGGCATACTGCTGATCGAAGCCGATGCCGTTGTCCTGGATATAAATGCGGCAGTACTTCACCGGTTCTTTATTGGAGGTAGTGGCGGCAATAATTTCCGAATGGATCTTTATCACCGGCGCTTCGTCTTTTTTACTATACTTCAGCGCATTGCTCAGCAGGTTCTCGAACAGGGGCCGCATTAACCCGGGATTTACATCGATGGTAGGCAACGGCTCAATTTCAATGATTGCCTTTTTATCCTGGATGGTGGCATCCAGCTCATCCATGGCCTCCTGTAAAATGATATTGAGGTTATAATTTACAAACGTGTCTTTCTCATTGTTGATACGGCTGAATGCCAGGATATCGCTGATGAGTGTTTGCATCCGTACCGCTGCGCTCTGAATACGGTTGATGTAATTGATGGCCGGCCCATCGAGCACGGGCTGGTACTTTACAAACAACAGGTCGCTGAACGTGCGGATCTTGCGCAGGGGCTCCTGTAAATCGTGGGAGGCCATGAATGCAAACCGGTCCAGGTCGCGGTTGGCCGATTCCAGCAGGGCAATGTTCTCGAGCAACTGCCGGTTCAGCTCTTTGATCCGTTCTTCCGAGGCCTTCCGTTCCGTGACCTCCATTTCCAGGTTCCGGTTAATGATCGTAAGCCGCTTTTCCTGCTCAATAAGGCGATGGTTTTTCCGGTACAGGTCAACCAGCACCCCTACTTTAGCCCGCAGCAATTCGGAGTTAATGGGTTTATAGATGTAGTCTACTGCCCCCATGCGATAGCCTTTGTAAACATTTTCCTCACCATAATTATTAGCCGTAATAAAAATGATGGGGATGTGTTTCAGTTTTTCACGCTCGTAGATAAGGGCGGCTGTTTCAAACCCGTTCAGGTTTGGCATTTTTACATCCATCAAAATAAGCGCAAAGTCAATTTCATTCAACAGGATCTTCAACGCCTGGCTGCCCGATGCAGCTTTTACAAATGCATAGCCATCGGGAGCCAGAATGGCTTCCATGGACATCAAATTGTCTTCACGGTCATCTACTAATAGAATTTTTGGACGCATTGTTACGGTTTCTTAGTTATCTCAATGGTCAATGATTAATGGCAATAGGGCTTTTTAATTTACTATTTATAGAACCAAACCCGCATCAATGATAACAGTTGATCGATCTTCAATGGTTTGGTGATATAATCCGATGCACCTGCCTCAATACATTTCTGCCTGTCGCCCTTCATCGCTTTTGCCGTTACCGCAATAATAGGCAGTGTACTGTTCTTATGTTCGCGCCGGATCTTCTGCGTGGTTTCATAACCATCCATTTCAGGCATCATGATATCCATCAGCACCATATCTATTTTCGGGTTATCATCCCTGATAATATTGATGGCTTCCTTACCACTTTCCGCCGTGATCACATTTATGTTATAACGTTCAAATACCGTAGTTAGTGCGAACAGATTCCGTACATCGTCATCCACCACCAGAATGTTTTTACCGGTGAGGATATCCTCTTTTTTCCTGATGTTCTCAATCACCTTCCGTTTTTCGGCCTGCAGGTCTTTATGATTGATGTGCAGCGCCAGTACCGATTCTTCCAACAGGTGTTCCAGTGAGTTCACGCCCTTCAATAATATTTTCCCGCTTACATTGTTCAGTTGCTGCAACTCTTTTTTATTAAACTCCTTCGCTGAGTACATGATCACCGGGGTGAGCCTTGGCTTTCTTTCTGCCACCTGGTTCACCAGTTCATGTCCGGGGAGATCGGGCAATGAATAGTCGAGGATAATGCAATCGAAATCCTTGCTGTTGATGTCGTGCATGGCTTTTTCACCGGTTCCGGCCAGCGTTACCTGCATATTGTCGGTGCTCAGCAGTTTCACAATTTGCGAAGCATCCAGTTCATTGTCTTCTACCACCAGGATCTGTTTCACCTCCTTCTTGTTAAAGGCCACTATATCGTCGAACAGGTCATTGAGCGATTCATTGTCCAATGGTTTCAGGCGGAAGCTGCGGGCACCGCGTTTTAATGCCAGCGCACGGTTTTCTTCACCCGAAATCAAATGGATCGGAATATGCCGGTAGCTGAGGTCGTTGCGCAACAGCTCCATCACCTTCCAGCCGCTGGTATCGGGCAACTTCACATCCAGCGTAATGGCAATGGGTGTAAAGCGGTTGATGAAGTCAAACACCTCGATGTAGTTGGTGGCCACAATGGCTTTCAACCCATACTGGTGTGCTTTTTCTATAACGATCTTGCCGAACCGGATATCGTCTTCCACGATCAGGATGGCTTTTTCGCTTGGCGCCACATTGTTGCGGTCGTCGCCAGTATCGTTGATCATTTCGTTTACGATGTGCATACCGCCGGCATCTGCCCCCTCACCGGTAACCCTGATCGAATTCAGCAGGGTATCAATTTCACCGCTGTCGTTGCCCAGCTGGTACTGGTATTCCGTAAGGCTCGATGGCGCTTCGCGGGTTACCACACCCGATACGTTGTCTATAGGCAGGAACAGGGTAAAGGTACTTCCCTGCCCCGGTGTGCTATCCAGCTCGATGGTACCGCCTAACAGTTCGGTTAAACCACGGCTGATGGACAAGCCCAAACCGGTACCGCCATATTTACGGCTGGTACTTCCTTCTGCCTGCTGGAAGGCTTCAAAGATGATGCTTTGTTTTTCCAGCGGAATACCGATACCGGTATCATGAATGGCAAAGGCCACCACACGTTGTGCATTATCGAGGATGGAGTTTCCCGGTTTCCAGTTCTTCTTGGCGTCGTAGATCTTCAGTTTCACTTCGCCCTTTTCTGTAAACTTAAAGGAGTTCGACAACAGGTTTTTCAGGATCTGGTTCAACCGTTGTATATCGGTCTCCATATTTTCCGGCAAATTGGTATCCGTTTCAATGGTAAAGCGCAAATGACGGGCTTCCGCAATTGGCTTGAAGGTGGTTTCCACAAAAGAAGTGATCTCGAAGAAACGTACCGGTGCAAAATTGGCGGTAATGAACCCTGACTCGATCTTCGACAGATCGAGGATGTCGTTGATCAGTTGTATCAGGTCATCCCCACACGAGTGGATGGTCTTTGCATACCGGATCTGTTTTTCCGTTAAGTTGCCTTCCGCATTCTCATACAATTGTTGCGCAAGGATCAACAGGCTGTTCAGCGGTGTACGCAACTCGTGCGACATATTCGCCAGGAACTCCGATTTATACTTCGAGGTCAGGGTTAACTGTTCGGCTTTTTCTTCCAGTGAACGGCGTGCTTCTTCCACCTCCTTGTTCTTGGCTTCCACTTCGTTCTTTTGTTTTACCAGCAACAGGGCTTTATCCTGCAGCTCATCGTTGGTTCTGCGCAACTCTTCCTGTTGTACTTTCAGCTCACTGGCCAGCGATTGTGACTGGGTCAGCAGTTCTTCCGTACGGGAGTTTGCTTCGATGGTGTTCAATACGATACCGATACTTTCCGTTAACTGGCTTAAGAAGTCGAGGTGGGTTTGGTTAAAGGTATCGAGTGAAGCCAGTTCAATTACCGCTTTCACGTCGTTCTCGAACAACACCGGTAAGATGATCACATTGGCTGGTTTGGCTTTGCCCAAAGCCGAGCTGATGCGAATGTAATTACTGGGCACATTGCTCAGGATGATCCGTTCTTTTTCAAACGCCACCTGGCCCACCAGGCCTTCGCCTATTCCAAATTCGGTTTGAATATTTTTATCTGATTTGTAGCCGTAAGCTGCAAACAGTTTCAGTTTTACTTCGTTGTTGGTATCCTCGTCCTGACGTAATATGTAGAAGGCCCCAAAGTGAGCGCTTACTACCCGGGCCAGCTCAGACAGGATCTTTTGCGTTACCGTTTTCAGGTCACGTTGTCCCTGCAACATCTGGCCAAACTTCGCGAGGTTCGATTTCAACCAGTCCTGCTCCTGGTTACGCAAGGTTGTTTCGCGCAGGTTGGTGATCATCTGGTTGATGGTATCTTTCAACGCTTCCACCTCTCCTTTCGCTTCTACGCGGATGGTTCGGGTAAGGTCACCCTTTGTTACCGCCGATGCCACCTCTGAGATGGAACGCACCTGTGTGGTGAGGTTCTGCGCCAGCTGGTTTACGTTTTCGGTCAGGTTCTTCCAGATACCGCTTGCACCGGGTACACTCGCCTGTCCACCCAGCCGGCCTTCCACCCCTACCTCACGGGCAACGGTTGTAACCTGGTCAGCAAAGGTGGCCAGCGTATCGATCATTTCATTGATGGTATCGATCAGTTGCGCTACCTCACCGCGCGATACAATGGTCAATTTTTGTTTCAGGTTACCGGTTGCCACCGCGGTCACCACTTTGGCAATACCCCGCACCTGGTTGGTGAGGTTACTGGCCATCATGTTCACCGAGTCGGTAAGGTCTTTCCAGGTACCGGCCACACCACGCACTTCTGCCTGTCCGCCCAGTTTACCTTCGGTACCTACCTCACGCGCCACACGGGTAACTTCAGATGCGAAACCCTGTAGCTGGTCCACCATCGTATTGATCGTGTTCTTCAGGTCAAGGATCTCTCCTTTTACGTCGATGGCCACTGTTTTTGACAGGTCACCACTCGCCACCGCTTTGGTTACCTCGGCAATGTTACGCACCTGGTCGGTCAGGTTACCGGTCATTTGGTTTACTGAATCCGTCAAGTCTTTCCAGGTACCGGCCACACCTGGTACAAATGCCTGTCCGCCCAGTTTACCATCGGTACCCACCTCACGGGCCACCCGGGTTACTTCCGATGCGAAGGCGCGGAGCTGATCCACCATCGTGTTCAGCGTTTCTTTCAACTGCAGGATCTCACCGCGTACGTCAACCGTAATTTTCTTCGACATGTCGCCGTTCGCCACCGCTACGGCCACCTCGGCAATGTTACGCACCTGGGCGGTCAGGTTACCGGCCATCTGGTTTACCGAGTCGGTAAGGTCCTTCCAGGTACCGGCCACACCAGGCACGTTTGCCTGTCCGCCGAGTTTACCTTCCGTACCTACCTCACGGGCCACACGTGTTACTTCCGATGCAAAACCGCGGAGCTGGTCCACCATCGTGTTGATCGTGTTCTTCAACTCCAGAATCTCGCCTTTTACGTTTACGTCGATCTTACGGCTCAGGTCACCATTTGCCACCGCTGTGGTTACCTCGGCAATGTTACGTACCTGCGAGGTAAGGTTACTGGCCATTTTATTTACAGAGTCTGTCAAGTCTTTCCAGGTACCGGCTACACCAGGCACGTCGGCCTGTCCGCCCAGTTTACCTTCAGAACCTACTTCACGCGCCACGCGCGTTACTTCCGAAGCGAACCCATTCAGCTGGTCCACCATGGTATTGATGGTATTCTTCAACTCCAGGATCTCTCCGCGCACGTCTACCGTGATCTTACGGCTAAGGTCACCCTTCGCCACCGCGGTGGTTACCTCGGCAATGTTACGTACCTGGCCGGTCAGGTTACTGGCCATCATGTTCACCGAGTCGGTCAAATCCTTCCAGGTACCGGCTACACCGCGTACTTCGGCTTGTCCACCCAGTTTACCTTCACTACCTACCTCACGTGCCACCCGGGTAACTTCCGATGCAAAACCGCGGAGCTGGTCCACCATGGTGTTGATGGTGTTCTTCAACTCGAGGATCTCCCCTTTCACGTCCACATCGATCTTACGGCTCAGGTCACCATTTGCCACCGCCGTAGTTACCTCGGCAATGTTACGTACCTGACCAGTAAGGTTACTCGCCATTTTATTTACAGAGTCTGTCAAGTCTTTCCAGGTACCACCTACGCCGGGTACATCTGCCTGTCCGCCCAGTTTACCTTCAGAACCTACTTCACGCGCCACACGCGTTACTTCCGAACCAAAGGAGTTCAGCTGGTCCACCATGGTGTTGATGGTATTCTTCAATTCCAGGATCTCCCCACGCACGTCTACCGTAATCTTACGGCTAAGGTCACCCTTTGCTACCGCAGTGGTTACCTCGGCAATGTTACGCACCTGGCCGGTCAGGTTACTGGCCATCCCGTTTACGGAGTCGGTCAAATCCTTCCAGGTTCCGGCTACTCCTTTTACCTGTGCCTGACCGCCCAGTTTACCTTCGGTACCTACCTCCAGCGCCACCCGTGTTACCTCAGAGGAGAAGGAGTTCAACTGGTCCACCATCGTATTGATGGTGTTCTTCAACTCGAGGATCTCACCCCGTACATCCACCGTGATCTTACGGCTAAGGTCACCCTTTGCCACGGCGGTGGTTACCTCGGCAATGTTGCGTACCTGGCCGGTAAGGTTACTGGCCATCTGGTTTACGGAGTCGGTCAGGTCTTTCCATACCCCACCTACCCCTTTCACTTTTGCCTGGCCGCCCAGTTTCCCTTCACTACCTACCTCACGCGCCACACGCGTTACCTCGGCAGAGAAAGAGTTCAACTGGTCAACCATCGTATTGATCGTATTTTTTAATTCGAGGATCTCTCCTTTTACGTCTACCGTGATCTTACGGCTCAGGTCACCTTTCGCCACCGCGGTGGTTACCTCGGCAATGTTACGTACCTGACCCGTAAGGTTACTCGCCATGTTGTTTACGGAGTCGGTCAAATCCTTCCAGGTACCGGCCACACCTTTTACCTGTGCCTGACCACCGAGTTTACCTTCGGTACCTACCTCCAGCGCCACCCGCGTTACCTCAGAGGAGAAGGAGTTCAACTGGTCCACCATGGTATTGATGGTGTTCTTCAGTTCGAGGATCTCCCCTTTTACGTCTACCGTAATTTTTTTCGACAGGTCGCCTTTTGCCACGGCGGTGGTTACCTCGGCAATGTTACGAACCTGGCCGGTAAGGTTACTGGCCATCTGGTTTACGGAGTCGGTCAGGTCTTTCCAAACACCGCCTACGCCTTTTACTTTTGCCTGTCCGCCCAGTTTCCCTTCACTACCTACCTCACGCGCCACACGGGTAACCTCCATGGAGAACAGGTTCAGCTGTTTCACCATGTCGTTCACTTCTTTGGCAATGGTGGCAAATTCCCCCTGCAGTACGTGCCCGCCAATTTCGAGCGGCATTTCTTTGGAGAGGTTTCCTTTTGCTACCGAGCTGATCACATCGGCTATTTCAATGGTGGGATGCACCAGGTCAGAGATCAGGATATTCAGCGACTCAACGCCGGTACGCCAGGCCCCGCGGGCATTGGGCAACTCGATTCGCTGGTTCAGCTTACCCTGTTTACCAATGGTATTACCGCCACGGGTAAACTCCATCGTCATTTTTTCATTGAGGGAAATAATTTCATTGAGGGTGTCACAGATCTTTCCGCTCAGGCCTACCTGATCAATGGGCATACGCACACTAAAGTTCCCGTTCTTTACCTGGGTAAGTACATGCAACAACTCGCGGTGATCGAGTAAATCGCTTACTTCACGCGGAGCCGGGTCAGGTTCTGATTCAACTATTTTGGGTTTCTTTTTGGCTGGGAGGTGTTTGCCGTTTTTGGGCACAACCGTAGCTACATCCTGCCGCTTTGAGCGAGTAGTATTGGGTTTTGAGCGCGCCATAATCAGGTATTTTAGAATTTACTTTTAAAATTAGGTGTTCGATCAACATAACAATTGCATGGCAACTGATCGGCTAACATTCGTTGGGGTTGGTTAGCAGCCCGGGGCAATACAATAATGCCGTTCTTAATGACAAACGGCGTTCCGATTTTTTGCGGGTAATTCATACAGTTTTGGGTCTTGTTTTATCATAAACAGTTGAAGAAAATACAATGTATAATCCCCATTTAGGTCATGCCTCCCCAAATTGAGCAAAGCATTACCCAAACAATTTATTTTCAATGATTTTAGCGTCTTATAATCCCTCTACTTTAAATAACAAGCCATGGGCCATTGAGAATGACAAATTTAAATAATATGTAGTATTGCCGTAAACACTTAGGAGCGGGTATACAGGTATACATTTGCCGGTTGTTCGCCATCGATGTTTACCTGGTCTGAAGTTTTATATAGCAGCCCGCCCGTTTTAGCGGCTAGCTTATTCCGTTCCTTATCGTTTTCGGGTATAACCCAAAATACCCGGTGCACTTCCGCACAGGAGAAGAAATAATGCAGACAGGTTTGCAGCATGTGGATGGTTATATCGGGGAGTGCTGCTATTACGGGCATTACAGGAACATATATTCTATAATCGCCTTCCCGGGCATCAACGGCGTCTTTTAATTCATCCTGCAATACCTGGTACACTTCCAACTGGCCTATAGGCGTATCGTAATTCAGTAATACCATAAAGGCCTGTGCGTAGGTGCTTTCGCCCAGCAGAATGAAAAATACGCGTAACTGGTCAACCGGCAGGCCCGCCTTGTGGGAATAGCCTGACGACAGCCATTCGTGAATAGCGTAAATGTCGTTATCGGCGTATACGGATACGGGGCGCAGACTGATGTGATAACCCGGCATCAATTCTTTTTGCAATACAATAGCTTGTTGTTTCCTTACGTCAAGGGACTGGCAAAGTAAATTAGGGGATGAGGTTGTCATATATAAGATAAGATAGGGTGACTTTTTTCAAAAAAAACCGGGGTATTGGATAAAGGTGATGTTTTTGCACGCTCAAAATCACCTTGCAGTGGGGGATCAACGTTTGTTGGTAAAGTAAACTATTTTTTTGCGGTGAAACCAAATTCAGCGGTTGTTTTTTGTTGCGGTTCGATTAAAACTATCGCGGATGGTCAGTTGTGGAAGGGCAGAAGGCAGAGGGCAGAAAGCAATACCGTTCCAGGGGAAATTAAATCTGATTTCGTAATTGATTGGAATAAAATTCCCTTACCTTTAGCTGGTGCGGTGCTTTCTCTACTGTGCATATAAGCATACCTACAACAATCCCTCATATTGGGCCTGATGAATGTACTGCACATCGGAACAATTTCTAACGTTTGACAATAGGTGTTTCACCTGATTGGTAACCCTTTACTAAAGGCTATTCTCTTATACATAACCCTTCATTTGTTTGGGGTGTATCCTATTGTCAATCCGGCGGGACGTTGTGAATCTTTTAGTGCTAATGGCCCATAAAACTTTGGTAGGTATGCAAATAAAATTGATTGCCGATAATTATAAAGAGCTGGCTTTTACTGATCAGCTTCCTGATACAGTAGCCCATTACCTTATCCCGGGCGCTTCTTCAGTTACGGCATCGGGTGATTTTGGTTATGTGCTTTTTCAACAACTGCAGGGGGATGGTATTTTTATCAGGTTACAACATTTTTTGATGAACCGGGCCTGTACGTTCATCATGCAGGAATTTGAACCTTTACTGAAATTACGTTTCCATCTCATTAACCATATACAGTATCATATTGAAGGATTGGGCAACCTGGTGTTTTATGAACAGGGGTTTAACTTATTGTATTTTCCATTTCAAAATCACCGGATCCATCTTCAAAGTGCAGGTGTGTATTTCTCCATCGACATTCACTATCCCGTATATGTTTTGTCTCAAAAGTTACCACCTTTAGTTCTGATGAATGATTTTCAGAAAAAAGTTATTCACCAGCAACCTGCTATGTTAACCCCGGTGAACCAGGTGGCCAGCCGTCCGTTGCTGTCGCATGTACATCAATTGATGCAGGCCGGCAAACGCTCTGCAGCGTCCCTGCATGCCCGATCGCTGGATGTATTGATCAGCAGCCTCGAAAACATTTCCGAACAGCCTGTATGGGACCCCATCACACTTTCCATGCCCGAAGCACAAGCCATTCACCACGCCAAAACGAAGATGGCAGAAGACCTTAAACAAGACTGGACCCTTAAAGAACTTACGCAGCTTACAGGCCTGAACGATTATAAACTAAAAACCGGTTTTCAACAATTGTATCAAAGCAGTCCGGCCGATTATTTACGGGATGTGCGAATGGAAAAAGCCTGGCAATTATTATCAGGTAAAAAGTTCTCGGTATCGCAGGTGGCGGAAGAAGTGGGCTATACCAATCTGAGTGCGTTTTCAAAGGCGTTTAAAAAGTATTTTAACATTACGGCAAGGGAACGGAGTAAAGTTATTATTGAATAAGTTCAAAGTTGAAAGTTTAAAGTTCAAAGTTGAAAGTGCAAAGTTGAAAGTTCAGGGATAACAGTTATATATTGGTTCAAAAAAAATATCACGATTTCAGCTTTTTGGCAAAATGTTTCTACGGGTGAAATTTGGAAAACGTATAACTGAAATTGTACCTTTATACAGGCGCCGTATCAGGTGATGATAAATGTTATAGGCCCGCAATTCCAATCCGTCGCTATCCATCACTCCATTTAATCAACAAGTCATCGTCTACATTTCATAAGATAAGGTTTATCATGGTGTTGTATGATTAGTGTTCTACTCTGCGCTGGTAGTGACCGCATATTGACAATTACCGGAAACTGGTTAAGCCAATGCATACTGATTGTGAGGGTTTGCATGGCCTATTCATTATTCGCTCCTTTCGAACATCATCATCCGGTTAATACAGTATGCACATTACCGGTGCAGATGTTTTTTTGAAGGCGAGGCAGAAGGCAGAGGGCAGAAGGCAGAGATAAATACACCTCTGCGCGGCTGCGTTCAATGGGCGATGCAATAATTAAGGGAGCACGCTGATTACATTTTTTTCCATCTTGAAGTGTACGCCGTTATATTCCAGTGTTCGGATAACGGTGGAAAAATTGGCAGCGCGGGAAATGGAACCGGAGAATTTATAAGCCGGTACTTTACCCGGGTATTTTACTTCTATATTGTACCAGCGGGAAAGTGTTCGCATAATGTATTTGATATCGGAGTTGTTTAAGGAGATCAACCCATTCTTCCAGGCGAGTGCATCATCCAGATCGTCTACCCTCACTATATTAATATAATCGCCGCCTGTCGGTATTTGGGCCTGCTGTCCGGCCGCTAAAAATTTGAAATTGTCATTATCGCCGGGTGTTGGCACAGACACTTTTACTTTTCCATTCACCAGGGTTGTGGTTATGTTGCTTTCATCATTATAGGCCATAATGTTAAACCGGGTCCCCAGCACTTCTACTTTTGCCCCTGCCCCCTTACCGGTTGGCGGCAGCACATCTACAATAAAAGGCTCCCGCTTTCCTGTTGCACCGGGACGCGTTGCCACCTCAAAATAAGCTTCACCAGTAATGGCTACCCGTCTTTCTTTTGCTGAAAATTGTGCCGGGAATTTTATTGAAGAAGCGGCATTTAACCAAACCCTACTGCCGTCGGGCAATACCAGACTGTATTGTCCACCCCGGGGCGTAGTCAGGGTATTCAAAACGGTTTCGGTTGTTGAAGCGCCGCCCGACTGTTCGTACTTCAGTTCGCCATCATTTAACTTGGTGACGGCGGCATTTCCTTCCTGTGCCAGCCTGCCATTGGCTGCATTTTCCAGCTCTATAACCGATCCCTTCGACAGGGTGAGCGTAGCTTTGTTGCCACCAGGCACAATGCCTGTTTCGGCTGCTCCTTTATTTTCTACTATGGGTTGGGCTGATTTCTTCGGCGTCAGGAAAGGCCAGGTAATAGCACCGGCAATCAATAACACCATGGCGGCCGCGGCATATGTGTACCAGCGGCGATACGATGGCACCGGCTTTTTTACTACACCAGTTTGTGCAGTGATCTGCTGCCACCGGGCTTCCATATCAACCTGTTTCATGGCCAGCAGATCGGTCAGCAATTGTTCACTGTTATTTACCTGTTCACTAACAAGGGCGTGTGAAGGATGACTGGCTTTCCAGTTTTCCAGATACTGCAGTTCGGTTTCGGTTAGTTCATGCCGTAACTGTTTCAGCAGTAGTCCTGCTAAATATTCTATTTCCTCCATGCCAGATGTATTCAATTCGGTGTCCATAATGCAATAGGCTGATATACATATTGAAACACTATTTCCATGTTGTTCCTTTATACAACGTGGAAAAATAGTCCGTTTGTAATAAAAGAAACAAGCTTGCCTGTAACATGTTGCAGGCCCCCTCCCGGCCTTCCGCCAACTGGCGGAGAGGAGGACGTTTCGATTATGATTCCCGATTAATTATGAGAAAGGCTAACAGTGCGGAAAGCATTCCTTTTTTTAATAGGTTGGTGCGGATCAGTTGAATGGCCTTGGCCCGTTGCACCCATACGGTATTGATCGAGATCCCTAATAGCGCTGCTATTTCATCGGCTGACCGGCGCTCGTAATAGATCAGCTTAAATATTTCTCTACAGCGATTTGGCAGTTGTTCAATTTCAAATTCCACTTCGCGCAGCACTTCTGCATGCACCATGTGACTTAGTGCATGTTCGTCGGTTTTTTCCTGTAGTCTGTTCAGTTCTCTTTTCGAGGAGTGCGTTCTTTGTGTATAGCGCAGATAATTTAAACAGGCATTACGGGTAGTGATGTACAAAAATGCTTTGATGTTTGGCAGCGTATCGAAGCTATCGTGCCGGTGCAGCAATTTTACAAAGCTGTCGGCAGCAATATCCTCTCCTTCCCCATCATTGTCAACCAATCGTTTTGCAAAGAAACAAAGGCTTGGAAAAAACATATCATACACGACCCGGAACGCATGTGTATTACCTCTCTTAAACTCCAGTAAAAGAGACTTGTCCTGAAAATTATGTTTCATTCCTCAATACTTATCACCCCTGTTGCGCCATGGCAGAGGGCTTACATTTATTTGCAGTTATTAAAATCCCCGTATAGTAGTAACAGAACGAATATCGAATATTAAAGCATACAGCCAAAATAAGTTTGGTAAAATTTGGCGGCAAATCGGGTAACCGGTACATATATGTTATTTCCCAGCAAAATTCCCGGCCGCCTTTTATTGGTAACACCAAATAGCTATTTCTCCTTTATTGCACATTGACGGGTATCTTGTATATTGTGTCGCTATCCTATACCAATACCATTACCATTATTCTTTTTATTACATTTAATGAAATGATTCCCGTACGTGCACATGCAGGAACCAAACCAATTATACCGGATATTTCAGGAGATATTTTACAAGTACTACGAACCGCTTTGCAAGTATGCTTTTACTATCGTAAAAGAACCACATAGTTGCGAGGATATTGTTCAGGAAACTTTTTTACGGGTTTGGGAGAAAAAACAAAACCTCATTGGCTCCGAAGAGCTTACCTGGTATTTGTATACGGCCATCCGCAACAATTGCCTGAGTTTTCTGGAAAAAAGACAGAAAACCGTGTTGGGCGATTTCAATGGCCAGGAAGTTATAGACATGCCCGGCGAACGCCCGGCGCCCACCGCTAAAGAAACCGATTATGATACCCTGTTAAAGAATGCCCTCGAAAATTTACCCCCCAAATGCCGGGAAGTTTTTGTGTTAAGCCGGGTAAGTAATCTCACTTACAAACAGATCAGTGATTCCCTGGGAATATCTATAAAAACGGTTGAAAATCAAATGGGTAAGGCATTAAAGATCTTACGGTCGTACATCCGCCAAAAACAGGGATTATCTATTATCTTCTGCACAATTTTTTTGTTTTTGTCGTCATAATGTAGGGGTAAACAATAATTTAATGTTTTTACAACAGTACATTGAACGGAATGAGCCAAAAAGAACATATAGTAAATCTTATAGCCAAGCAACTTCAGGGTTCGGCTACACCACAGGAAACCGAGGAGCTTCAACAATGGCTGAAATCGGATACTGCCCTTCAGCAGGAATATAATGACATGGCTGTCATTTGGCAAAAAAGCGGTCCTTTACTGGCTGAACCTCAATTTAATGCAGAGGTAGCCTGGGTAAAACTGGATGATAAGATCGCACACCTGACCGCCAGGGACAAAAAGCCTTTCCATTCCATTATCTCTGTTCTTTTTTCTTCTTCGGCCAAAGCTGCCGCCGCCATTTTAGTACTGGCTGCCGGGGGTTACTGGTGGTACCATCATGCACAATGGCAAACCTATACTGCCATGACCCAAAACGAAACCCTTACCCTGCCCGATCAATCGGTAGTAGTGGTTCGTAAGGGGAGTACTTTAAAATACCAGCCACATTTTGAAAAAGATGAACGCCGTGTAGAGCTGACCGGCGAAGCCTTTTTTACTGTACAACCTAATGAACATCAACCTTTTTTAGTAATAACCGACAACTCAGAAGTAAAGGTACTTGGCACCTCCTTCCTGGTTCATTCAACCAATGTAACCGATGAGGTAGTGGTTATGACCGGTAAAGTGAATGTTACTGATAAAAAAGAAAAAGCGAATAAGGTTATTCTCATTAAAGGCCAACGGGCGGTGTTACAACAGGACCACCATTTCTATCAGAACCAGGTGGCTGATTCCAACTTTATTGCCTGGAAAACAGGCCAACTTAATTTCACCAACACGGCACTTCCCCAGGTGCTACAGGATATTTCCCACTACTACGGCGAACCTATAGAGCTGGCTCCCGGCCTGCAGGCTACTGCCAATGCTATTCCGGTAACCGTTCACTTCAACAACCAACCGCTGGAACAGGTGTTGGAAGAACTCAAGCTGATCACTGGTTTACAGGTAAAAAAAGAGAACGATAAAACACTATTTTATCGAAATTAAGTTAGTTCTTTGTAGATACCGGACACATTAAAACCAGGTGAATCGCAGGCTATAGCTTGAGTTATAGCATGAAAAGACTGTATTGCATATTTTTGGTTCTTTTGAGTTTTGCACAGTTAACCCAGGCTCAGAGGGTTAGCTTATTTTCGCGTCCCTATACGCCAGGCTTTTACAAAGGCTCCATTCGCAGTTTTCTGGATGATATCAACCTGCACAGTCCCACTATCATTGAATACTCAGCCCGTTATTTAGATACCGGACGGGTTATTATTCTTTCCGGTTCGCCCGAAACTATTGGCGCCGTATTACACCAGGTGCTGGATGGCCAGAAAATAAACCTGATAGAAAAAAACAACAAGCTTATTATTACTCCGGCCGCTGCTCCATTACCGGAGGATTTCTTTGTTTCGTGGTATTCAGTTTACGGTATAATAAAAGAAAATGTCAGCGGCGAACCCCTGGCCGATGCTACCATTTGGCAACCGGCCCGGCAACGCGGCAGCTATTCCAACAACCACGGGTACTTTACCCTGTTACTTCCTGAAGGCAGGAATGAATTGTACCTCTCCTATGCCGGTTATGAAACCCACCGCATAACAGTAAACCTGAAAGGGAATACCCGGATGGATGTGTTCCTGACACCCAAAAGCAACATCGAAGAAGTAACGGTCACCAACTCGCCGCCGGCTGCCGAAGTGGAAGAAAATAAAGCCTCCAAAGATGCGGTAGGTTACGATATAATTCTGGGTGAATCAGATGTGCTGCGGTCTTTTTACCTGGACCCTGGCGTAAAGAATATCCCCGAGATCACGTATGGCATGCTGGTGCGCGGCGGTAGTCCTGATCAAAATATTTTTCTGTTGGATGGCAATCCCATCTTCAACCCAACGCATTTATTGGGCACGCTGTCGATAGTGAACAAAACATCGTTAAAGTCGATGTACCTGTACAAAAAGAATTTCCCGGCCCGGTACGGCGGCGGTTTATCATCGGTGATAGATGTAATGACGAAGGATGGCAATATGCAGAAATGGCAGGGGGAAGCCAACGCCGGCTTACTGGCCGGTTCCTTTACGGTGGAAGGCCCCATAAAAAAAGACCGCTCCTCCATCATGGTCTCATTCCGCCAAAGCTGGATCAACCCGATCCTGCGGGCGCTTAAATCGGGCATCGATGTTAACTTTTACGACCTGCATGTGAAGTTCACGCAATGGATAGGCAAAAAAGACAAGATCATGGTGAATGCCTATGCCGGGCACGATGGCCTGCAGTTGCATCAGAACTATACCAACAACCAGCAAAAATGGGGTAATAAAGCTGCTACCTTAAACTGGAACAGGCTGATCAGTTCACGTGCATTCATCAACTCCTCTATTAACATCAGCAATTACGATAACCTGGCGGGCTTCCGGTATAATTTGTACGACAGCTCCGGCCGGCTGGTGCAGAACCGTGTTTACAACACTTATTCCAGCATTAATCAATATACGGCACGTTCTGTATTGGAAATATCCCCTAACAACGATATAAAGATCAATGTAGGCGCCAAGGCTTCTTATACCAGGATCCGTCCGTTCGACACCAACGTGTCGCCTGATTTTACCGACCGGCCTGGTGATTTCAATGCCTTCCCGCCACTCTCCTTCCGTGAGCTGGCCTTGTTTTATGAAAACGAGTTCCATATAAATAAGAAGCTCTTCCTGAGACCGGGTGTGCGTCTTTCATTTTACGAGCACAGTGATTTTAAATACACGGCCTGGCAACCGCGATTGTATGCCGTGTATAAATTGGACGCCCATAACCAGCTCGATGCATCCTATAATCACATGACCCAATTCCTGCACATGGTCACCAACCCATATATGGGTATCAACAGCGATGCCTGGGTGCCCAGTACAGGAGAATTACAACCGGAAGAAAGCGATATGTACAACCTGGGCTTCAGCCATCGCAACAATAAAAAGGTTTCGGTTTATGTGGATGCTTATTATAAGCAAATGAAAAACGTGACGAACTACGCAGAAGGGCAAAACCTGTTTTTAAATACAGCTGACTGGGGACAAAGCGTAAAACTGGGCAAGGGCTGGAGTTATGGACTGGAAACAAAAGCGGAACACATCACCGACAAATGGTATTTACACCTTAGTTATACATTATCATGGAACTGGCGGAAATTTGCAGCCCTGAACAATGGTGCGAAATTTCCGTTTAAATACGATCGCCGGCATGAGATCAATGCGGCCGCTACGTTCAAATGCGACAAGCACTGGAGCTTCTCCACTTTCTGGATGTTTGCTACCGGTGACGTATATAACCTGCCTAACCAGGTGTACCCTGATTTCGACGATGCGCAACAGATCAGCGATCCATTGGCGCCCCGGGAGTACAGGTTGATCTATCATTCCTCCAACGCCAAAATGTATCGCACGCTGCCTTATCACCGGCTCGATGTATCGGCCAGCAATTACCATTCATTAGGTGGCGGGCCATTGCAATCACGATTAACAGTTGGCGTATATAATATTTATGGTTCGCCCAGCCAGTATGTGTATGACCTGGAAGGCACCCTGGGAAAACGGTCACTGGTTGTAACTACCAAGTACCAGTTCTTTAAGGTAACGCCTTATATTTCGTACACCGTTACATTTTAACAACATGGTAAAACACAGCGCAACATATAATTCTTTGATCTGGCTTTTTATGCTGACGCTTTTATTCAGTGCCTGTAAAAAGAATTTCTCAAGCGATCAGTTTGAAGATGGCAAACTGGTGGTACTGGCCGAGATCACTGCGCTGGATTCCGTAAAAATCCCGATTGGTAAAACCATTAAAGTTGAAAACGGCAGCCTCATCCGATTCGAAAAGGTCAATGATGCCACCGTTACCATTACCGAAGAAAACAACACCAGCTGGGTTTTACAGCCCAATTACTCCCAACAATACATCAACAACCCCACGTCGGTATTTACCAATAAAAAGCGTTTTAAGGCCACTACGAACTACCGGATAGACATCAACCACCCTACCCTGGGTTTTGTGAGCGCCTCCACGTATATACCCGCTTTACCCCGTTTAATCTCAGCAGACTCTTTCTCTACCCAATTCAATGACAAAGATGTATTGGGTGTAAACATCACCTGGAAAGATTCGGCTGACTATGATGAATTTTACATTATTGAAGCAGTAAAAGAAATGGTGCGCAACAATCACTATTTTATTTACCAGGGGAAACGCTACAGCTACGACAACCAGGCGGGCAAAGAGCTTTTTGAAACAATAAAGAACAACCCGGGTATTAAGATCCAGACCGACACCGTTGGCCTGAACAAGTTTACCCGGTTGAATGTATTTACCCAGGACAACCAGTCGGAAAATGTAAAACTGGACAAACTCACCAATCCGTTCAGACGCATTTTCTATCCTGACGCTTCATTCAATGGTAATTATTATTCCACCACACTCTATATAGACAAACAGTTTTTTGTTGACCCGCAGCAAAAGGGCCGTGTTCGCCTGCAATTAAAATCTGTAAGCAAGGAATTGTACGATTACCTGAAATTGTATGAGAAGTATAAAACAGATTTCGGCTCCGTGCCTACCAACCAGCTGGTATCCCCAACCGGTAATATTGAAAACGGGTTAGGTATATTTGGCGGATCGGCTAAACGGGAGAAACTCTACTACTTTGATACCTTGTTGTAGCTTGTTCAGCGTTCAAAGTTCAAAGTTTAAAGTTTTAAGTTTTAAGTTTACCCCGGCGTTTAAATATGATGATATTTTTCGTTTCTAAGGATGGTGCATGCACGGTACAATTGTTCGGCCAGGATCAAACGAACCAACTGATGGGGAAATACGAGTTTGGAAAGCGACCAGGTAGTATTTGCCCTTTTAAACACGGCATCATCAACCCCATAAGCGCCACCGATGAGAAAAACGAGGGTTTTAACGCTGTCATTGGCCCGGGCTTGCAGGAAATCAGCCAGCTGAGGAGAACTAAACGACTGCCCCCGTTCATCGAGTAGGATCAGGTAATCGTCTTTCTTAAGCCATTCCAGGATGGTTTCGCCTTCTTTTTTCTTCAGGTCCATTTCGCTGAGCATACCTGCGTTCTTTGGGGTAGGAATCAGGTTCCACTCTACAGGAAAGTATTTCGATAACCGGCGGGTAAAGTCTTCAATCCCCTCTTTTACGTAGGATTCATGATTTTTACCGATTGACCAGCACTGAATTTTCATAACAGGGAGCTTTTAGGTGATAACGCATTTGATCTGCCAGGGCAAGTTAAGTAATGTAATGGCCTAAAGCCTGTGATTCAGTACAAAAGGAAAATTTTATTTACAATTTTGTATGATTTATTTGGGTGGAATAACAATTAGGTATATTTTTGCCGCCCATTCACGAAAAACACGGCCCCGTAGCTCAATTGAATAGAGCATTTGACTACGGATCAAAAGGTTTCTGGTTTGAATCCAGACGGGGTCACCAGACAGGACAAGACGGATTTTCTCCTCTTGTCCTGTTTCTTTTTTGGCCTGGAACCCGCACCCAGACTGTATATCAGCGAAACGGCTTCATTGAGTCGAGCGGTTCGAACTCCAAATCCGTCAATCGTCAAATTTTCGGGGTATATCGAACCAATTATTTCCCGCTTTTTTACAATGTCTCCGTTTTTGTATAGTCGTTCCAAGTTCATCAGGTTCTGCAATCCTGTATTTAAAAGGCCGTCAAAGTCTACTGGTGTTTGCGTTGAATTGGCCAGTTTTCCCAATAGCTTTTCGATTTTATCGGTGTATTCTGCTTTCATTTTCCGGTAGTCATCCGGCTCAATTTTTTGCGTTGAAAGCAGGTCGCGTAAATAGGTTAACCTACCCTCCAATTCAGTGATCTGGTTGGAAATTTGTCTTTTGTCGTCCTGCGAATGATTTGACTGGTCATACCAGGCTTCTTGCAGGGTTAGTTGGTATAGTTCCAAATACTCCGGGCGGGGGACAAACTTCTTCAGTTCATTCACAAATATGTCGTTCACAAATTCTGCCCTGAACCGGCATTTGCAGCCACTAGTGCAGTGGTAATAAAAGTAGTCCTGTGTTCTTCCTTTTGATTTACTACCGGTAAGTTTCTTGGTGCATTTAGGACAGATCAAAAAGCCTCTCAGCGGCAATGTTGTATTTGCCACATACATTGGTCGATAATGTCTTTTACGGCCGTCTAACACGTCCTGCACCTGGTAGAATACAGATTCAGAAACCAGCGGCTCATGCTGTGCTTTTACGGTATGCGCTTCCTCATCCTTATATTTTGGAATTACAATTTTGCCACAATACAACGGGTTTCTAATATTCATCCAAAAATTGCTTTTGGTCGACTTCAGGCCCTTTTCCTTCGCCATTTTGTAGATCTGTTCGGCATTAAAACAACCCTCTGCAAGTGTCTCAAAAGCCCATTTCATGATGCTGGCCTGTGGTTCGTGCGGTTCAATGTATTTCTTTCCGGATTCAGAGGTTCGGTTTATATAACCGGTTGGCGCAATGCCCAGGTATCTACCCTCTTTTTTGGCCCGGCGCATTCCGTGAAAAGTATTCAATGCCCGGCGATCGTTTTCAACTTCAGGAGCGGCCAGATAAAAAGCCAGCATCATTTTATTTTCCGGAACAGAAAGGTCTAACGGCTGCTCAACGGCCTGCGGTTCAATTCCCAGTTTTCGAAGGGTGCTGATCATTTGGTAAGCATCACCGGCATTCCGGCTAAACCGGTCCCATTTGATAAATAGCACCAGGTCGGCGGTGTTCTTATTTTTCCGCAGGAAAATAAGGTACTTGTTCCATTCTGGCCGATTAAAGGTTTTTGCCGAATGATCTTCATAAATCACCTTGCGGACCTCGATGTTTTGAATTTGGCAATACCTGCGTAAACGCTCTTCCTGGTCACGTTGTGAGTAGCCTTTGTCTGCCTGTTCATCGGTACTCACCCTAATGTACAAATCTGCAATCTTCATACGCTTACTTTTGTAGATAGTTTGAAATAGCTATGTTAGCTAATTTCCGAATAAAATTTAAAATAGCGGTAGCTTGTTCAAGGGTAACTATAGTTCCCCGTTGGCGTAGCATTTCCTGTACCTTTTTCGGTGTTAGTTTTTCCATCTTACCTCCCTCATTTTTTTCGTTCTCACTGCCCTGTAAGACAACCCCAATACTAATATACGATTGTTTTGACAGTTTTCCGTATTACCAAAACTATTTTGTGTTAAATTGCATTGATTTGACCCCAAAAAGTTTTGACACCGACCGGAAATCTTATAAACATGCTTACATTCGTTAAGCAGCGTTAAGTGAAGTAAACAATGGAAAAGGAATACCAGGTAACATATAAGACGTATTACAACGACCGCCTTAAACAGACCAACTTTCATGGTAAGTTGATGTATCCCTTATACGTGCAAGTGACTTTTGACCGAAAAAGCATCTTTTTTAAGAGCTTCTTTTTTGATCTGTTTTCAAAACCTAAATATGCTGCCGGGATTGGAGGCCAGGTTTTCGGTCCTGATGTAAAGGACATTATAAAAAAGGAAGAATCCCTGATTGAGTTCATTATTGATAAGAACCGGGATAATTTTTCTTTAGACCTATTCAAAACGGAATATGCCTACTATGGCCGGGATCTGCTGGACATGATGGAAGCGGCGTTTCTGGAATACCTGTACACCTTTTTACATGATGAGGGCCTTCCCTATTTGGCCGAAACCGTAAACTTAGGTTCGCTTACGTGTAAATTATATGACCTGGTGCTGGACTTTAAAAGATGCATGACCCCCCAATTCTATCAAAAGCTGTGGGACAACTCGTTTTATTACAGTCCGCCTTATTTGGTGCTATGTGCATTTAATGAGAAGCCGCAGCAGACTTTGCTAAAGGCGTTTACGGTGATGGATTGGGAGGGGCCAGGGGCAAAGGAAATTTTTGCTGATTTTTTAAAAAAGAGTTATCCGAATAATAACGTGGCTGAAACTTTAAAGGCAATCGAAAAATATGTGCTTAAAGAAGTTAATTAATATCAATTTATTCAAGGATGGAAATTGATTTTAAGTCAATTTGTCAATACTCTATCTGCAAGGCCAGCTGCACCCTTTCTAACACTTCAATCTTAGGGCAACTGAGGAGCCCAATGCTACTTTCGCATTAAGGCTTTCAAATATTTGTATTGCTTTTGCTATTAAGAAGCTAAGTCTACAATGCTACCATCCACACATTTCGCCTTTAATGAACCATCAACAATTAAAATCTCTTGAAAATAATCTGGCAATAAATATGTCTGCACTACTTGCCAACTAGTAATGGACATTTCCAAAACTTCTAGTTCTGTCAAAACGAATAATCGACCATTCACAAATTGGATATCATATAAACTAAACGACAAATCAATTTTCAATAATATTATATTCTTTTCAAAGTCGACTACTGCTACATCCTGATCTATACCCACTATATAAACATTAGAAAGTATTTCAAGAATAACTGGTTTTAGTAAATCACTTCTCCAACCAATTGCATATTCGCTTTTACCTGCTTTTATTTTTAGAAATCGTCTGTCAGTATTTGTGTCATTAAAAAGTTGAACTGACTTTTTAAATTCCTCTTCCGTAATTGTTTCAAGTAAGACACTCATTTATTTAGTTGCTTTTGCAATTTTTGGTATTAACGTTGAAACTTTGGGGAGTGCATTCATGTTTCCATTTTCATAAAAAAAAGTAACATCAATCGCTCCTTTATCTCCTATCTGTACAGTTTTTATTATTGATGTTCCAAATTTGTTTGATTTTACTACGCCTCCTTCTAAAGAAATTGCTTCATCAAATACTTTCATTAGCTGTCCTTCAGTTTTAATGCCTAAAGTAGTCAAATCTTTAAGGTTTTGAGCTGAACGCACTATATTATGTTCGGATCCTTCCACGACTCTACCAAAGAAATACTCGAATTTTTTTGGATCTATAGTAAATTTTGGAATTTTATACAAATTCACATACATGCCACCCCCGCCATTTGCCATGTTCTCCTCTCTTGCATTCTGCATCCCTTTAGCTAAATAAAACTTGGAACGCTCATGACCAGAACTTCCATTTTTTCCTTTAACCATATCTTCATAACTATCATAGCTAACGGTTTGATCATAAGTTACAAATTGTACTTTATCAAATTTTTCAACGGTACCTTCTGTTGGCTCATGAGTAACATATTTTTTATCTAGGTTCTTGACCAGTTCCCATAACGTAAACCCAAGCTTAGTTCCACCCCAGTGAGGTTTCCAAGTCCAAACATAAACATCAGTCGTGTTAATAGGCTTTAGAACCGCTTTTCCATTCTCTTTTGTCTTCAGGTAATTTACTCTTTCCAATCCATCTAAATCGTTGAAAAGAATCGGACTGTTCTCGGCATAAGCATAAGAACTATTCCATGGATACTCTCTATAAAGGGGATCCACCGATATAAACTTCGCCACCCTCGGGTCATACACTCGCATCCCATAATCTTGCTGATTACCCTCGCCTTTCACCTCATTATCATTTTCCTTTCCGTTAAATCCATACCTGTACTCATCTCCGTTGGGAGAAAGATAAGAACGGCCTGGCTGTAACATTCCAAACGGATAATAATCCTGCGCACTTACAATGTCTGGCTCATAATGATCGATCAAAGAACTATCTGAAGGGGAAGATACGCCAATTTTCTTGTCGGTTACAGTGACCAGCACATTTCCTAAGTGATTGGTTAACTCATATTCTTTCTGCCCCCTTTTTTCAATCAACTCATACGCTATACCCAATAAGGGCATATAAGCAATCTCAGAAATTTCATTTTTATAGGTTTCATATACCGCCTGCTCTATGCTCTTTACCTCGGGCGAGTTTAATTGATTAATCTTTGCCTCATTAGCATTTAGTTGGTTGTAGAGTTCTTTAACTTCTTTTTCATTTTGAACACTGACCTGATTGTATAGCCCGGCACTTTGTCGCCTTATTGCAGATAAGGTCCCCTGAAATTGTAGCTCTAACCAACCCCGGTATAACAGAAATACATCTGTCTTTTCTTTCTGTAAAAGATCATATTTTTCCGGTTGTATGGCTACACTGTCTATTATTTCAGAAAACCTGTTCTGGATGTAGAGCTGTCCTGCAGACTTTTTAAACAGACTAATTTTGGCAATAGCACTGGTGGGGTCAATATTATAATATACGGTGCTGTCCTTTGTTTGTATCATGGCGCCTGCCTGCTCTTTACTGATCTTATAAAGCGGGTCATCGTGCAGCCCCAATGGACTTACACAGTTCAGATAAGCTAGTTGGGTAAGAATCTTCTTCCTGATATTTTCTATTGCTATTAATTTTTGGAGCGGGGTTTTAGCCGCTTGCACCCTTTCCATTGCAAACAGTGCACGATAGTTGCCATTCAGTTTATCGAACAGCTGTACATCGCCATACACCCGGTAAATATCTTTAGCAGCGGCAATATCAGCCAGATATTTATCACAAATGTTTTGATATAATACAAAAGGGTCCGATAGTTTTGAAGTTACCAGTTCAAATTCCTGGTTGGTTAGTTTAGTAGAATCAAATAACCGACCGTGGCAGGTAAACCAGCATAAAGTATGGGATGATTGATTTAATACGGCTATGTTAATAAACGCGGAGGCAGTAGTTCTGCCAAAAATGTAATAACTGCTTTGGGAGGCAAGGGCGCCTTTTAAAATCTGATTTACCCTGGGATCCTGTTGTACATTAGTTTGAGAGAAGGAAAAAAGACACAGTATAGAAAAAGTAACAAGCAGTAATAGCCTTTTCATAGTGAGGGGTTATTGTAAAGACAAAATAACAACAATTACCCGGCTTAACTCAAATTGCCGACATTTAGTAATTCACGGGAAAAACTCTGGTTGAAAAGTTGTGAAATAGTAAAGTTTTTTACTTGAACTTTCTTTGCTATGGATTTCCGGAGAGTATAAAATACTTTGTGTAAATAGGCGCAAGTAACTGCTTAGAGCCGGCATCTGTTTTCAAAGATAGTTAAGAACTGATGAAGAATAAGCCCCCAGTT
>NZ_FOCZ01000024.1 GCF_900110245.1 Niastella yeongjuensis | reverse complement strand
GGCAGAAGGCAGAAGGCAGAAGGCAGAAGGCAGAAGGCAGAAGAATTTGGGAGATGCAAGATAATAAAGTATTCTCAAAGCTCGCGAGCCCACTCACTACTCACCACTCACTACTCACCACTCACTACTCACTACTCACAACTCACCACTCACAACTCACTACTCACTACTCACTACTCGCAATATCAGTACCAAAGACGTGCTTCTACTTTTTTAAGATAATTCAAGCCGGTTTTATTGACCGGCTTTCTTTTTTCACTGCCGGGGATGCCAAAGATCTGGAACCAGCCTTTTAACCAGCCGGGCAGGTAGGCGGTCTTTTTCAGGTATTCGAAGCTCCATAAAATGGCGGTGGTAACGAAATAGATAAAGGGCAGGTATTTCCAGGCCACTTTGGTTTTATTCACCCACATACCCCGAAGCTTTTCATGGTTTGGCTGGCGGCCCAGCGGCGATTCCTTATGTAAAATAACCACCCGATCGTCGTACACAATATCAAAGCCGGCTTCGATAGCGCGATAGCTCAGGTCGTATTCTTCCATGCCGTAAAAGAAATTGACAGGGTAGTATCCCGTTTTTGCGAATACATCGCGGTGAATGGCATGGGCACAGCCTACAAAATACCCCGTTTGAAAATGATGCCAGTCTTTACGGCGCTCGAATTGTTTATGCGGGAATGCGGTTTTTTGTAATTCTCCGGTTGAATGGTAATATACTTTGAAGGAGATGATGCCGGTGGGGCGGTTGCTTTCGATGACCCAGCCGGTAAAGATCTGCTGAATATACTGGAGGGCGTCGAGGTTACTGAACAGGGCATCGTCGTCGAGGAAAACCAGGTAGGGGGCGGTGGTTTGCTGAATGGCAAAGTTTCGTCCGCGGGAAACGCCCAAATTCTCTTCTGTTTTGAAATAGCGGAAAGGGATCTGCGGATGCTGCGTTATAAACGCTTCCAGCGCCGTATACGGCACTGTTGATTTGTTATTGACAAAGATAACCTCACTGCACAAAGTGGTCACATTTTGAAGCTGGCTGATGTTTTGGGCCAGTTCCAGTGCATCGTCGGGCCGGTTATACGTTATAATAACAATAGCTATACTCATAGGTTATTTAAAATGAGGAAGACCTGTAAGGTCCGCCTTTGGGTTACGCACAATTAATGGGTTTAAGCGGTCCTGACAGGACTGGTTGCTAACTTAAAAACGACCTGTCAGGAGCGCATAAACTTTCTATAAAAACAAGCTCAAATGGCGCACCTTACAGGTCGTTCCGTATTCAATACTACTTTTTCAGCATTGGTTTTACCAGCCATACCAGGTATCCCAGGATCAACAGGGTGAGTAACCAGCCTGTAATGGTTGAGATGCTGTAACCGGTATTATACACTTTTGCTTCAAATTTGAATTCAATGGTGTGTTTGCCTGCAGGTATCAACAGGGCACGCAGCACGTAATCGGCTTTGGCAATGGGTGCTTCTTTGCCATCGATGTAGGCGTGCCAGTCTTTATAGAATATTTCACTGAACACGGCCAGGTGCGGTGCACTGCTGTTGCTTTCGTATTTAATGTTCTCGAAATCGAAATCGGTTTGTTTGATGGTGGCGGCGCTGCTGCTGTCTGCCGGCTGCCAGCCATCGATATTTGATTTGAACCTGTTCTCAACAATGGCTTCTTCGGCCGGGTTGAAACTGTTCAGGCCTTTCATTTCTTCAACAGGACCATTTACAAATTTTACATTCTTCACAAACCATACATTGCCCAATGCATTCGGATTGGGGGCTGCTATAGCGCCGCCCTGCTGTGCCTGCTGGATAATATATTTTGTATTCAGCATGTTGATCACATTCAGGTTGGGTGAACCGGAGAACTGGTATTCTATCAGGTCGTCGTAAATACCCAAACGTGCGGGGTGATAACCACCTATTGATTTGTGATAATAGGAAGTATGTGAATCGCCAATGAATGGATTTTGGCCTGATCCCATATTCAGTACCCTGAAGTTGGGATCTTTGTCCTGCAGAATGGCCTGGTCGGCAGTTGTTAAAGGAAACTCTGATGCTTCATAGTTATCCTTGCTGGCAAAGTTATAGTTGTTCAGGTAGTTGCTGTCCATGCCCAGCAGGTCAATGACAGTTAATAAACCCACACCTGCCAGCATCACCAGGGCATTGATCTTTTTAATAGCAAAAAGATAGATAATACCTGCGGCCAGCAGCACAAAGATCAGCGAGCGCACGATGGTAGACCCAAAAGCGCTTTGGCGGTCCTGGCGCAAGGCTGTCAGTAAGCTTTTGGCAGTAGCTGCATCGCCCTTGGTCTGGTATAAAAAGTTTTCATAAACGTGGTTGTCTATTTCGGCCGGGTACTCCCGGTTTACCTTTTCCATTTCGGCCTGTATATTGGCATTGGCGCCACCACTCATCACCTGGGTCATGGCAGCGGTGCGTTTTTTATTCTCTACGCTGTAGTCGGAAGTAAAGTAAACGGTTGCTGCCATCACAAACACTGCGCCGACAACATAGGCGGCCAGTTGTAATTTTTTAAGGTCAACAGTGGCACTGCTAACCAGTTTTTCCAACGCCAGTACCAGTGCAACAGGTACCACCAGTCCGGTAATTTCAAGCGCCATGGTTGGCACCCGGAATTTATTATAGAATGGGAAATAGTCGAACATGAAGTAATTGAACGCCGGAAAGTGTTTGCCCAATGCCAGCAATACACCCAGGATGGCGCTTGTCAGGATCCACCATTTGTGTTTACCATCCAGGTATACCATGGCGAAAAGGAACAGCATACATACAATAGCGCCCAGGTAAATAGGGCCGGCGGTAAAGGGCTGATCGCCCCAGTATAAATTGCCGCTTAATTGCAGTGCTATGTTACCTGCCTGATCTTCGGGTACGTTTAGTTTCTCGGTCAGTAATTTAGCTACGTGGGAGTTCTCTGTGAGTTTGGGATACATGAACTGATCGCCATCGCGTTCCTCATAGTGTGAACCATAACCCTGAACACCAGGGAACATCAGGGTCAGGGATTCCTGCCAGCCATAACTCCAGCCAAATGCATACTCCTTACTCAACCCTTTTGTTTTGTCGCCGTTCATTACATCGTTGGGGCTTTGTTTTTTATCCATTACCAGCTGACCGCCGCGTTTCGATTCTTTTGAATAGTCGTACACGGTCATCAGGGCTAATGAATTGATGAGAATGCCCAGGATCGCTGCCAGGGCTGTAAATCCTACGGCTTTCAGTTGTTGCGCTATGGCCCCTGAACGGAATGCCTGGATCAGGAAGAACAGCACCATAATGCCCATAACCAGGAACATATAATAGCTTACCTGCTGGTGTCCCTGTGCCACCTGTATACTGGTGAACAGGGCGGTAACAATAAACCCGCTGATGTATTTTTTATCGAATAATAAGATGATACCTCCCAATGCCGCCGGTGCATAGGCCAGGGCCAGCATTTGTGTGTCGTGGCCGGCAGAGATGAAGATGGGGAAGGTGGTACTATAAGCAAAAGCAAGCCCGCCAATAACAGCCACCCAGGGGCGAATGCGCAGGCACATGCTTAAAAAATAAAAACTGATACAGGCCAGGAAGAAGATGTTGATGGGCTTAGGTAATCCCAGCTGCAAGGCCCTGTCTACAAAATTCAATGGGGTCCAGGGGCCATCCATAGCTATCTGGTAAGCCGGCATACCTGCATACATGGCGGGGGTCCACAACGGGAAACGGCCATGTTTTTCTTTGTACAGATTCGACTGGTGCACCATACCCTGCCAGTTGGTAATGTCGCCCTGTTTCATTATTACACCGCTTTCAAGAGCCGGTTTTGCAAAGAATAAGGCTACGATCAGAAAAATACCAATGGATATCAGATGTGGCATTACCTGTTGCCAGAGTGTTTTCTTCATTATTGCAAATAATTAATAGTTGGGCAAAATAATGCAATTTTACAGCAAGTTAAGGCTATATGCAAAGTTTAATATTTTTCAGTCGGGTGGCTTTTATTTGTAATGTTTGCTTCGTATTGGTATGGGTCATGCGCTTTTATCCCATACTTGAGGAAGGGCGTTCCGATGATTTGGTATCCCTGGTGTTAATTTTAGGTATTTTGATCGCTTTTCTGTTGAATATAGTGGTGAACGGCTTTATTCTTGCTTTTTGGCTGCAACGCAAACCTGTTTGGAAACATTTACCTAAATGGCTATTAATAACTAATTTTCTTTTTTTATTTCCCGAGATAATACTTTTTTTAAAATGATCCAATCCATTATTAAGGATAAACCGACCCGCCTTTTTGTATTTTTTACAGCTTTTTTTGTTGCCAATGCCCTTATTGCGGAATGTATAGGCACCAAACTGTTTTCACTGGAAAAGTTACTGGGTACCAATCCTGCCAATATTTCTATGTTCGGTCAGCATGGACTGGCTTTTACCCTAACCTGTGGGGTATTACTGTGGCCGCTGGAGTTTGTTATGACCGACATTATCAATGAATTTTATGGTCCCAAGGCGGTACGGCGCATCAGTTTTATTGCGGTTGGACTTATTTCTTATGCCTTCCTGATGTTTTACCTGGCCATTCATGTACCTGCGGCCGATTTTTGGGTAGCCAGCAGAAAAGACCAGGGCATCCCCGATATGCAACTCGCATTTGATGGCATCTTTGGTCAGGGTATGCGGATCATTCTCGGCAGCCTGGTTGCCTTTTTGGTAAGCCAGATCGTAGATGTGACCGTGTTCCATAAAATAAAGAAACGTACCGGCGAAAAACACGTGTGGTTACGCGCTACCGGTTCTACCGTTGTATCGCAACTGGTAGACAGCTACATCGTATTGTTCATCGCTTTTTCAGGCATCTTTACCTGGCAGCAGATCCTGGCGATTGGTATGATGAACTATACCTACAAATTCCTGATGGCGATAATTCTTACCCCTGTTATTATCATTGTCGAAAAAAGGATTGAAAAATACCTGGGGCATGAAGTAGCCAGGAAAATGAAATTAGCAGCGATGGGAAGGGAAAGTGAATAGTTTAAAGTTCAAAGTTTAAAGTTCAAAGTTATAAGTTCAAGGTTTAAAGTTCAGGGTTTCTGGTTTTGCAGGCTTTGAATTTTAAACTTATAACTTTCAACTTATAACTTCTTCTCCATTACATAGTCTATCATGTAATAGCCACTTCCGATATCGACATCTTCTTCCTTCTTGATTTCAAAACCCAGTTTTTCGTAAAAGAAACGTGCTTTGTTGTAGCGGTTCACATTCAATCGTAAGGTGTGAATGGATTGAGGTTGCAGTTGCGCAATAATGTGATCGATGAGTTGTTTGCCAATACCCTGGCCCTGGGTGCTTTGGTGCACGTATATTTTATGCAGTTTGCTTATGCCGGGTGCTACGGTTGAGTAAGAGGCGAAACCAACCGGTTTCCCATGTTGTTCTACCATTAAAAAAATATGCTGCTGGTTGTTCAGCTGGTCGCGCAGGGCAGCATTGTTGTAAATGAGATCGAGCATATAGGTCAGCTGTTGCGGGGGCACAATGCCATCATAGGCAACAGGCCATATTTCCCGCGCCAGCTGTTCAACAGTGGTAAGGTCGCTTTCGTTTGCAAGGCGAATGTTTATCATAAGCGGCAAAAGTATTACACTTCTTCTGCAATTGTCTCGTTGTTTTTTTGGTGCTGTTGTTTCGACAGCTCCTCATGCAGGCGGATAGATCTTATAGACATGCGGATGGCAAAATACCAGGCTACCAGTGCACAGGCGATCAGCGGCCAGTTGGAGACATATTTTTTTACCTGGGTGCTGTTCTGTAACAACAAAAAGAAATCAAAGGCCCCATGAAAGAAAGCGGCCAGCAGAAAACCTTTTGCCATGTGTATGATGGCATGCGGCTTGTCGAATTTTGCCAGTCCTACATGGTAGCCCATCAATACGGCAAAAGCGCCATGCGAGGGTACCGACAGGAACATACGGATGAGGCCCGTAGTAAAACCATAATTCAATACATAACCGATATTTTCGAGCGTGGCAAAACCCATGCTGATCATTACCGAGTAAATAATGCCATCGAAGGGTTCGTTGAAGGCCGGATTGCGATAGGCATATAGCCGCAGCATCAGGTACTTGCTGCCTTCCTCACTCCAGGCTACGATAATAAATGCCAATAAAAAGTAATACCAGATATCGAAGTTGGGAAACTGAACAAACAGCACCGGTTTCAACAAGGTTTGAATAAGAATGGCGGGTGCCGTGGCCACCATACCGAGCAAAAAGGAGATCAGCAGGGGCTTTAATGGCTCCCGGTCATATTTATCCCGCGAATAAACATATATAGTAATAGCGGCGCCGGGCGCAATAGCCAAAGCTAATAAAGAAAGCATGGCGCCAAGATACGGAAAAGGGCAGAAGGGAGGGGCAGAAGGCAGAAATAGTTGATCAGTTGACCAGTTGACACGTTAACAAGTGACAAGGGAAGACCCTGCCTGCGCAATAGGTCCGGCGGAGGGGCCGGGGGTGGGTTGCTGAGCAGTTAACAGGCTTCATATTATGCGAGGTCAAAATTGCCGATTGCCGATTGCGGATTGCCGACTGCCGATTTAAATGGCCTTGTCAACTGGTTAACTGGTTAACTCGTCAACTTGTCAACTTGTTAACTCGTCAACTTTTCCTATTTTCAGGCTAACATAGTCCCTTAGAATGAGAAAACTATTTCTTTTCATCTGTTGCCTGTTTGTAATTTCATTAGCGCAGTCGCAACAGTTTGGCGGTTATAAACCCGCTACCAGATGGAACCAGATCAATAACGACAGCATCCGTGTTGTTTTCCCTGAAGGGCTGGGGCTGGAAAAACAGGCAACCGATGTAGCGGCCACCGTACAAAAGCTGGCCATACAAACAGCGCCCACCATCGGCAGCCGCTTACGCAAGATCAGCATTGTTTTACATCCTTATACCACTATCTCCAATGCCTATGTGTCATTGGGTCCCTGGCGCAGTGAGTTTTACCTGATGCCGCCGCAAAACCCGTTCGACCTGGGTACCACGCCCTGGTCGCACTCGCTGGCATTGCACGAGTTCAGGCATGTGCAGCAATTTAATAATTTCCGGAAGGGACTATCACGGGTTGCGTATTATTTGTTCGGACAGGAAGGGCTTGCCCTCGCCAACAGCGCGGCGGTGCCCAACTGGTTCTGGGAAGGCGATGCCGTGTACCAGGAAACATTAAAGAGCCAGCAGGGCAGGGGCCGGTTATCGGCCTTTTTTAATGACTACCGCTCGTTATGGATGGCCAATAAAAACTATTCCTGGATGAAACTGCGCAATGGCTCCCTGCGTGATTTTGTACCCGATCATTACCGGCTGGGTTATATGGAGGTAGCCTATGGCCGCGAAAAGTACGGCCCCGAATTCTGGAAGAACGTGACCGATGACGCTGTCCGGTTCAACGGGTTGTTCTATCCATTTCAACACGCTGTAAAAAAATACTGTAATACTTCTTACCGGGAGTTCCGCCAAAATGCACTCAATTATTTTAAAGCCAGCAGCGATTCGTTAGGGAATGATGCGGTGAGCGACTGGGCCGAACAACAAAAACATTTTGCCGGCGATGAGGAGTTTCCGCAATGGGTTGATGGCAATACAGTGGTGCTGGTGAAAAGCAGTTATAAAAAAATACCCGCGTTTTACTTACGCAATCTTACTACCGGTACGGATACCCGCCTGCAGACAAAGGCCATTTCGCTGGATAATTATTTTTCCTATCGCAACGGGCGCATTGTATACGCGGCCTATGAAGCCGATGTGCGCTGGGCCTGGAAGGATTACAGTGTAGTGCGGGTACTGGATGTACATACGGGTAAGGACAGGGCCATTACGCATTTGTCGAAATACTTTGCGCCTGATATCTCTGCCGATGGAAAGACGATTGTGGCAGTAGAGGTACAACCCGGCGGCGCCGCCTGTTTGCATATTCTCGATGCCTCAACAGGCGCTGTGGTGAAAATAGTGCCCAATCCCAAAGGATTGTTTTATAGCCATCCCCGGTTTTATTCGGCCCAAACGGTAGTAACGGCCATTCGCACCAATACCGGTGAAAACACGCTGGCGCTGGTGAATATCAACGATGGTTCTATAGAAGAATTATTACCTGTTTCCAGAAGGGTGGTAGGTTTCCCCGCTGTACAGGGCGATACTATTACGTTTACTGCTGCGGGGCACCAGCAGGACCAGCTGCTAGCCCTGGTAAATAAACAGTTATACTCGGTTCAAACCCCGGCCAATAAAGGCACCGGCAATTACCAGTGGAGCGCTATGAACAACAAGGCCATTTATACGGCTTTTACGGCGGCAGGTTATCACCTGGTGCAACAACCTGTGAATAGAGAAAACTGGCAGCCAGTAAGCGCTGAGGCGTTTACGCAGGCCGCGGCAACACCTTATGATCTGGCTGGTATACAATCAGGGCAACCCATAGGCGTTGATACTGCGCGGCCATACCCCATCAGCCGGTACCACAAGGCGTTTAACCTGGTTAATTTTCACAGCTGGCGGCCTTATATTTCCGATCCGGACTATTCCTTCTCGCTTATTGGCGAAAACGTGCTGAACACGCTGCAAACCGAGGTGTATTTCAATTACAATACCGATGAGAAGTATAAAGAAATAGGCGCTACGGCTGTTTATGGCGCCTGGTTCCCGTACCTGACGCTGGGCGTGGCCGAAACCTTCGACCGGAAGGAAACCGATACGCCTTACAGAACGTGGAATGAGTTGAACGGCCGGCTGGGTTTGCAATTCCCTTTTACGTTCAACAGTGGCCGGTTGTATCGCCGGTTGAATATTTCGGGTGGCATCAACCATCACCAGGTTAACTACACGCAGGCTTCCAAGAATAAGTATGCCGATGAGCAGTTCGAGTTTTTTGATGCCTCCGTTTCTTTTACGATGCAATCGCAGGTGGCCAAACAGCATATATACCCGCGGTTTGGCTTTAGTTTGTTGTCGCGGTACCGGCAAATTGTAAACAACCTGAGCGGGTTTCAATGGTTAACAAGCGCCTCCCTGTATTTGCCGGGTGTGGCGCGTACGCATAACCTGGTTATAACCGGTGCTTATCAAAAACGCGATACCATTGGCGATTACAGTTTCAGCAACAGTTTTCCCATCTCCCGCGGGTACCCGGCAGTTAACCAGTATTCGATCCCCGATATGTACAAGTTGGGTTTCAATTATCACTTTCCGTTGCTGTATCCTGACTGGGGCATAGGGAACATTGTTTATTTTCAGCGGGTGCGCGGCAATGCGTTCTATGACTATACGTATTTAAAATTCTACAGAGATAACCGGTACCTCGAATTCAAGAGTACCGGTGGTGAAATATACTTCGATACCAAATGGTGGAATGAATACAACGTCAGTTTCGGGATTCGCTACAGCCGTATGCTGAACCAGCTGCGCGGGTATGATCCCAATCAGTGGGAGTTTATATTACCGATTAATTTGTTGGGACGGTAGGTGCTTCCCCGGTTCGTAGGTTATTAGGTTTGTGCGTTTATAGTTTAAGGTTTAAAGTTTAAAGTTGAAAGATTTGGGCTGCCCGCTGCTGTTCTTCAATTTTCGCCAGAGGCAGCCTCAACAACCCAATAACTCGATAACCCAATAACTTTAAACTTTCAACTTAAAACTTTCAACTTTGAACTTTCAACTTAAAACTGCCTTTACAATATTTTCTGGTTAACCAACGATTAACTCTATACATCAACCAGGCGCTGCCGGTGCCAACGATTGCTCCGGCCAGTACATCGCTGGGGTAATGAACGCCCAGGTACATGCGCGAATAGCCTACCGATGCTGCCCAGGCATAGGCAGGGACGGCCACATACCATTTGGGATAAGCCATAGTTAAGGAGGTGGCGGTGGTAAATGCTTCCGAAGTATGGCCCGAGGGAAAGGAAGGGCTGCCGCCATTACTGGCAGGTACAATGAACGGATGATCGGCAAAGGGGCGGTTCCGCTTAAATGTATATTTCAAACCAAGTGTAACGAGGGAAGAGGCGGCCAGGCTTTCAGCCATATACAGGCCTTTGTTGATGGTGACTTTATCGTTGCGGGTAATACCGGTTACCAGTACTGTTACCGGCACCAGCATGCTGATGTAATTGGTGGTGTTTGAAATTTGCTGATACAGCTCAACCGGGTCTTCATGCCGGTTCTCCATCATTTCATTCAGCACCTGCATGTCAAGACTGGTCCTTTGAGCCCGCGCTGCGGGCTTTAAAAGCAATAGGCATGCTACTATCAGTAGCAGGTTACGGATGATCATAATAAAAACTTTCATCCGTAACGTACTACATAATTCTGTATGAATTTAGAAGGCTGGATGTAACTCCTGCGCGCTGGGTTTCTTTTTGAACAGCCACTTGTTGGCTTTGTACATTAACCAGGCGCTGCCGGCACCTATTACGGCACCTGCCAGTACATCGGTAGGATAATGCACACCCAGGTACATTCTTGAATAACCAACTGAAGCGGCCCAGGCATATGCCGGTACGGCTACATACCATTTGGGAAACGCCAGGGTGAGTGAAGTGGCGGTGGCAAAGGCGGCGGAGGTGTGTCCCGACGGGAAGGACGGACCACTACCCCCCGAGACTTTGGTAAGACCGGGAGTTACTGAATAGGGTCGTGATCGCTGAAACGCATACTTCATTCCAAAAGTAACGAAGAGGGAGGCTGCTGCCGTCTCAGTTAAATACAATCCCTTTTTAAGGGTCATCTTGTTGTTGTCGATAAGTCCGGCGGCCACCACAGCCAGCGGTACCGCTAAGCTTACCATTTCGGTGGTGTTGGAAATGCCCTCCATTACACTGGTTTTGCCAGAGGTCCGGCTTTCCATCATCTCCATCAAAATGTGTTGGTCGAGACTGTACCTGGTTTGGCAAACGGCCCGCTGTTTGAAACAACAAAAGCATACTGCCAATAGCAGCATGCTTTTGCATATCGTTGAAACCGGGGTTTGCTTCGAGTTAGAGGTTTGACAGGCTTTCCTCAAGAATCTTGATCTTTTCTTCAGCATCCGTTTTTTTCTTTTGCTCTAATTGAACGACATCCGGCCTTGCAGATTGTATGAAGCGTTCATTGCTTAACTTTTTATTAACTGACTCCAGAAACTTTTTGTAGTACTCCAGGTCCTTTAATAATTGTTCTTTTTGTTGGCTTGTGTCTACAGGGCGTTCAGTCTCAATGAAAAATTTGTCTTTGTCGATTACAGTTGTAATGGTTTGCACTACAGGTTCTGTAACAAAGGATAACTGTTCAATATTGACTTGTTTTTTTAGGATAGTCTCAATGGCTTTGTACAGCTCATTGTTGTCGCTTTGTATATACAGTTTGATCGGTTCTTTTATTTTGATCTCGTTCTTGATCCGGGCATCGCGCAGGCCGGTAATTACATCTATTAACAACTGGCCCTCCTTCAAAATTACGGGATCAAATGATAAAGCAGTTGTTAATTGTTTTACACACAAGTCTTCGGTACGCGGAGCCAGCAAATGATAGATCTCTTCAGTAACAAATGGCATGTAAGGGTGCAGCAGTAGCATGAGTTCTGTAAAGAACGATACGGTTTTTTCATACACTGCTTTATCCATAGGTTGGTCCATACCCGGTTTTATCCATTCCAGGTAATAACTACAGAAATCATCCCAGATCAGCGAGTAAAGGGTCTTTAAACCTTCACTGAGTTTGAAATCTTTATAGTGTTGCTCCAATTCTGCTTTGGCTGCCTGCAGTTTGTTTTCGAACCAGGTAATAGCAAAAGAGGTAGAACCGGTAGTAGCTGTATCGCTCACCCTGGCTTCGAACATTTTTACCAGCTTCAGCGCGTTCCAGATCTTGTTATTGAATCTCATTCCCTGTTCGGGCGATGTTTCATCAAACAACAGATCATTACCAGCCGGTGAGGAGATCATGATACCAAAGCGAACCGCATCGGCGCCGAATTTATCGATCAGCATCAACAGGTCGGGTGAGTTACCCAGCTGCTTACTCATTTTACGGCCCAGTTTATCACGCACCATGCCCGTGAAATACACATCGCTGAATGGTTTCACTTCCATGAATTCCATGCCCGCCATGATCATTCTGGCTACCCAGAAGAAAATGATATCCTGTCCGGTTACCAGTACCGAAGTAGGATAGTAGTAGTTGATATCCGGGTTGCCGGGATGGGTAACGCCTTTGAAAACTTCAATAGGCCATAACCAGCTCGAGAACCAGGTATCGAGCACATCTACATCCTGTTTCAACGGATGTGAGGTGTATGGGTTATCGATCTTACCGGGAGGGTTTATGGAATTTGTATTGGTAGACCACTGGCGAACGGCTTCTTCTTCGGTTTCAGCCACATAACAATTGCCATTGTCGTCATACCAGGCGGGGATGCGTTGACCCCACCACAATTGACGGCTGATACACCAGTCTTTTATATTCTCCAGCCAATATTTATAGGTGGCCATGAATTTATCACCGGGGTGAATTCTCACTTCGCCACTGGTTACTGCAGTCAGCGCTTTTTCAGCGAGCGGCTTCATGTTCACAAACCATTGGGTGGAAATGCGGGGCTCCACCACCGCCATGCTGCGTTGCGACAACCCGATGCGGGTGGTGTATTCTTCTTCTTTTATCAGTAAACCCTGCTCTTGTAAAGTCTCCACTACCTTTTTACGGGCTTCGAAGCGGTCCATACCCACAAAAACCTGGGCAGCCTCATTCAGGGTGCCGTCTTCGTTGAGGGTATCAATTACAGGGAGGTTGTGTTTCAACCCCAGGTTATAGTCGTTGATGTCGTGGGCAGGCGTAACCTTTAAGGCACCGGTACCAAATGCGGGATCAACATACTCGTCGAAGATCACCGGTACTGCGCGGTTTACCAGGGGAACGATCACTTTTTTGCCTTTCAGGTGGGCAAACCGTTCGTCGTTGGGGTTTACGCAAACGCCGGAGTCACCCATGATGGTTTCGGGACGCTGGGTGGCGATGGTAATAAATTCGGCTGTAGGCTGGCCATCGGCCGCTGCTACGGCATATTTTACATAATACAGTTTACCCTGTATTTCTTTATATTCCACTTCCTCATCGCTGAGGGCGGTTTTGGCGGCGGGGTCCCAGTTGATCATGCGGGCGCCGCGGTAGATCATTTTTTTATTGTAGAGGTCAACAAAGACCTTGATTACGGCTTTGTAATAATCTGCATCCATGGTAAAGGAAACCCGGTCCCAGTCAACACTACAGCCCAGTTTTTCGATCTGGTGGTAGATGATGCCGCCATATTTTTCCTTCCACTCATAAGCATGTTTCATGAACTCCTCCCGGGTGAGGTCGCTTTTTTTAATGCCTTTTTCCTTTTCCAGCATTTGCACCACCTTGCTTTCGGTGGCAATTGAGGCATGGTCGCTGCCGGGTACCCAGCAGGCGTTAAAGCCGCTCATGCGGGCTTTACGCACCAGTATGTCCTGCACCGTTTCGTTGAGGGTGTGACCCATGTGTAATACCCCGGTTACGTTGGGTGGGGGAATTACCACGGTGAACGGCTTGCGCTCATCGGGGGTGCTGTTGAAATATCTCTTTGATTTCCAATGCTTACTCCATTTGTCCTCTACGCCTTCGGGCTGATAATTCTTGCTTAGTTCCATAGATGTATAATCTGCTTTAAGGGAGGGCAAAGGTACTAAATCAAGGTCAGTAGGCAATGGGGCAGAAGGCAGAGGGCAGAGAGAGAAGGCGCTAGGCAATGGGGCGGGGCTAGGATAGGGCTATAAAAAAGCACCTCGCAATTACGCCAGATGCTTACAAAATAGGTTATACTCCCCACCGCAGCGGGCTGGGGGTAAGCTTTTGTGTTTCAGTAAGGGAGGTGCACTAACTGGTTACTATGCATACCAATACAGGTACGACAGCAACATGATAAAACATAAAAAGCCGAGTGCTAATAAAGCTACCTTGCCGTTCTCGCCCAGATGGAAATTATGCGTTGTCTTTTTCATACGCTACGTTTTTTTAGAGTTTAAAAATTTCGTAGTACGATCATGCAAACGGTCTTCACAGGCTTACGAAAGATAAAAAAGGGTATTACTATTAAAGCCGTGGTTGTTCAGGAAGGATATAATCCAAGTTTGGGGGTAATTCCAGGCTATTGTTTTGAGAACCACAACAAATTTAATACACAACTGCAATACCTGCAAATGTATAGTATATAAAAAAGTGAAAATAAAGGTTGTGGAACCGGAATGAGTCCTGAAATGGGAAAAAAGTATGAAGCACAAAGACAGTACTTGTGACGGTTATCGGCTTTGCACTTCATACAGAAACGTAAAAATTCCTAATGATGAAAGCGATTAGCTTTGTGTGAACCAGTACGAAAACAGAACCAGTGCAGTGAAAAACAATACGATCACTGCAATTTTAGTCCTCTTCTCGTTGGCTTCCTGCCTGGTTTCGTGCTTGGCTTGGTGCAAGTCGAATTTTTGCATAGACAACGGATTTTAGAGGTTTAACAATGTGGGACGGATTAAACACTCACGGGGTAGGATTATATAAAGCGGCTTATAATCAGCTTATTATGATTCAAAGGGTGGCTGGTGGCCGCGCTGCCGGTTTCGTTCGTTATTTGTAACTTTACGATTAATCTATGTACGCTATCGTTGATATAGAAACAACCGGCGGGTACGCTGCCAATAACGACATAACGGAGATCGCTATTGTGTTGCACGATGGACAATCTGTGATAAACCGGTTTGAGACCCTCGTCAGGCCCATGCGTACCATTCCGTATTATATACAGGTTTTAACGGGTATTTCGAACGAAATGGTGGCTGCTGCCCCCAGTTTTGAAGAAGTGGCCCCGCAAATTTATGAGCTGTTACAAGGCAGGATCTTTGTTGCCCACAATGTAAACTTCGACTACTCTTTTTTAAAACATCATTTTAATACGGCAGGCTTTGAGCTGACTTGTAGTAAACTGTGTACGGTACGCCTGTCGAAAAAAGTATTCCCGGGTTTACCCTCTTACAGCCTGGGTAATCTTTGCAATCATTTTGGCATTACCATTTACAACCGGCACCGGGCCGGGGGCGATACCGATGCCACCGTTCGTTTGCTGGAACATTTGCTGCAACATAACGCCGAACCACACATTCAGCAGTTTATAAAACGGGGCGCCAAAGAGCAATCCCTGCCGCCCAACCTGCCGAAAGAGCAGGTTGACCAGCTGCCCTATACGCCGGGTGTATATTATTTCCATAATCAAACCGGTAAGGTTATTTATGTGGGCAAGGCCAAGAACCTGAAGTACCGGGTGAGCAGTCATTTCACGCATAATGGTTCAGGTAAACAACGGCAGGATTTTCTGCGGCATATCCACAGCATTACCTATCAATCCTGCAGTACCGAGCTGATGGCGTTTATTCTGGAAAGCGTGGAGATAAAACGCCTGTGGCCTGAGTTCAACAACAGCCAGAAACGGTTTGCCCATACTTATGGGTTATATATGTTTGAAGACAGCAGCGGGTACATCCGGCTGGCTATCGATAAAAAGAAGAAACACATGCAGCCCCTGTACACTTTCAACCTGTTGCTGGAAGGACACCGGTTGCTGAACAAGCTGATAGAGCAGTTTTCTTTATGTGCCAAGTTGTGTTTTATGCAAACGGCGCCGGGGCCCTGTACGGGTGTACCTGATAATACCTGTTTAGGAGCCTGTGATCACAAAGAACCGGCGGAAATCTATAATGCACGGGTGCACGAAGCTTTGAAATGGCTCGAAGACCGGCTGCCTACATTTGCGGTGGTGGATGCAGGTAATGAACGCGACGAACACAGTTGCATTTTAATGGAGAAAGGAAAATTCTATGGTATGGGGTATATTCCTGCAGGGGTAGGCATTACCAGCCGGGAAGAATTGAAGAATTACCTGAAGCAATACCCGGAGAATGATTATATCAGGGGCCTTGTTTATCAGTACGTGGAGCGATATCCTAATAAGAAAATTATTTTTCAGTAGGAAAAAATAGTGGCATGCAAGGACGAGCCATAAGCCATAAGCTGAATACAGCCACGAGTACCAGGCGCTGAAAGCAAATACAGTCGTCGAATTTGGGTTTTCATTTCTGCCTTCTGCCCTCTGCCTTCTGCCCATTTCCCATTGCCCATTGCTTATTGCCTTCTGCCCTTTTCTTCCTTTAATATTCCACTTTGGTATTAAACTTGCGGAAAGTTTTACGACAACGCTTTTGTAAAATAAGCCACACTATGAAAAAACGTAATTTGTTGCTTTGCTGTTTGATCGCTACCGGGTGTCGTGAGACAGCACCCAAAGAAACAGCCAATGCCGATGCTGCTGCCAATTCAACGGCAACTGCTGCGCAATCGCCGCCTGCAGAAAAAGTTCCCATGTATCGTACTACAGTAAGTACTGAGCCAGTGGCTGAGTACAAACAGAAAACAGAAAATCCGTTAAATGACTGGTATTTCTCCGTGAAGCTGTATGAAACGTCTAAAACTTTTCAGTACGTAATGAAGTTAAAGTACGAAGAGATGGAAGGCGAGGATACGCTGTTCCTGCCCAATGTTGGTACTGTGCCTAAACCCGTTATTCAGAAAGGCGATAATAAATATGCCTGTATTGTAGGGTTTATGGATAACCACGATCAGTTTCGCGAGTACAAAAAAGTATACGTGAAAAATAATGAGCTAAAAGTTACTTCCCTGAAACATTACTCTGTGGCTACTTATGCTAAATAGTTGATGAGTTGATCAGTTAACCGGTCAACTGATCAACCGGTTAACTGATCAACTGGTCAACTTTCAGGTATCAGTTCCTGCAATAATTGAATGAATTCGTCTCTGGGGATCATGCGTGCGCCCAGGCTTTCCAAATGCTCCGTGTAAACCTGGCAATCGATCAACTCAACATCTTCGTGTTGCAGTTGGTGCACATAGCTGATAAAAGCATATTTGCTGGCATTGCTTACTTTGCTGAACATGCTTTCGCCAAAAAACACTTTGCCCATTCTTATTCCATACAAACCACCCACCAGTTCATTGTTCAGCCAAACCTCCGCACTATGTGCAACACCCAGCCGGTGTAATCTGGTATAAGCTTCTTTCACTGCATTGGTGATCCAGGTGCCGCTTTGACCGGGCCTGTCAATAGTTTTACAATTATTGATGACTTCTGTAAATGCTTTATTGATAGTAAAAGTGAAGGCTTCTTTTTTGAACAATTGTTTCATGCTTTTACTCACCTTCAGGGTATTGGGCGTTAAAATGAAACGCGGGTTGGGGCACCACCACAAAATATGTTGTCCTTCGTACCAGGGAAAAATGCCCTGTCGATAGGCCAATAACAACCGTTCGGTTGATAAATCGCCGCCTACAGCCAATAACCCATCCGGTTCAGCCAGGTGAACAGGGGGGAATATCAATTCATTATCCAAAGCAAATAAAGGCATGCCGGAATTACAGTTGAAAACAGTGGTGTATTTCTTAAGTTGTGAGCAGCAAAAGTCAGGTCAGTACTTCAAGTGTGGCACCAATACCGCGGTCGGTAATGGCATCGCATTGGGGTTTTAAATCGTCGTAAGATCCTTGCTTAACAGCGTATTTTCCCTGAAAGTGGATGATGTAGGCACATTGTTCAGCCTGTTCCGTTGAATGGCCGCATACCTCAACCAGGGTTTCAATAACCCATTCAAAAGTATTTACTTCATCGTTCCATACAATAAGACTGTAGGGTTCGTCCAATGAGGTAAGTACATCGCTATCCTCTTCATAATGTGGTTTTACCGGCGCGTCAATAGCCATATAGTATGGTTTATTCCGTTACAAATTTATAAAAATACCTTACGCGCAGCAAGCTCTTTTATTGCTTTTTAATAATGGTAGTTTTTCACGTAAATGGCTCATTCAGAATAAATAAAGTGTAGGTAATACAAAAATGGGTATTTCTCCGCTTTCACCGGTTTTGCCTTAGGGTGGGTATTCGCGGGGCGGGTTGCTAAATCAGTTTGGTGTTTTCTATAAATTTCTTTAGCAGTACAATGGTCGATTGCCAGTAAAATTCCAGGTGTTTGTGAATGGTTTCTGTTGGGAAATTACTAATGGTAAGTGTTAATGCGGTTTGTGTTTCAGCAGGGGAGAGGTTGAATTTTATTACGGAATAATTTTCCGGCTCATCGGGCAGGCGGGACAAAGAACTGTTGTGCGAATAACTCAATACCTTTTCTTCATCAAATTCCAATATAGTGCCTTTGTTAACAAATGGGAGGTGATGAAACCCTGTAATGGTGATGGGACTGTTAACCACCCAGCTGGTTTGAATATGTAAATTCATTTCGTCTTCGCCCATCCATTGTTTCATCAGGAACGGCTGGGTCAACGCTTTCCAAACATCGGTCGCCAGGGCATTTATCACTACTGTTTTTTCGATCAGGTTTGTCATGAAGTTTGGCATAATGTATGGTTTTTAACACAATTCCAGTATCCTTAACGTTTATACCGGTGAATTGTTCGGCTGCAATGGTACCTCAATGCCTTCTCGAATTCCGAAGAGTAGTTGGCGTAGTTTTGTTGTAGTTTCTGCAGTAAGTTTAGATCTTTGATATAATAAAATTATCGTTTGAGCAATTGGTTTAAATAAACACCCAAAACGTCATAGTAAGAGTACTTTTCAAACTCAAAACGTAACGGCTGCTTTTCAGATTCCAAAACTGTCCAGATAACAGATTGATCGGTTTTGTCAATCGTAATAGCTACGCCGCCACAGTCGTAGTCGCCACATTCAGCGCAACAATAAACAATTATTTCGGGGTTCGCTAATTCTTCTCTTGTTCTCTCTAAGTAATATGGAAAATCGGCATCACTCAATTTGGCGTAAATAGCTCTTATTTCTTTATCCGAAACAGGTTTACTTAGTAGCTGTTTTACTTTGACGATCTCTGCATGGTGTTTATTAGTTCCTAAAACACCGGTCCAGTTATCCAGGATACTTTTTTTATTTGAATAATAAAGCGCATCAATCTGTTCAGACAATGGTTTATCATTGATGTAGAACTCAAGAAACTCCTTGTGTTCTTTGAATGGCGATTTGTGATATTTTTTTAAAGTAAGTCTGTCCATGTTTATTGGCGGTGCTGTTTAAAATGATTTCTGCAATAAAAATAGGAAATTATGGAGATGAAAAATCGGCTGAGATCATATGAAAAATGACGGGAAATGTAGTAGGGATAAGTGTTTTATAGTATTATTCTGTCGTTAGGCATCATGATTACCCGAAAACCCTGGTTAGGAAGAAGAGATGCCACGTTGTACTTTTACATCATCAAAGACGGTAACACGGTAAAAGAGGAAAAGAGAAAAGTGAAGTTACCACGAAGCGAAGCGCTTCACCCCATCAAATTGATTTTACGTTTTTTTCATATGGCAAGCAATCGTTAGAGGTCGGCTGTTTCTACAGAGGACCTTTTTTCTTTTTAGCACATCCTGCTATTCATTATTCACCTTTGGAAAGTTCTCCGCTACTTCACTTAACTGCTTTTTATAATCAAAAGGCGATACGCCGGTAAATTCTTTAAAGGTTCGAATGAAATGCGATTGATCACTGTAGCCATTCTCGTAGGCGATATCTGATAACTTTTGATAGTTGTTTTTTCGAAGCTGGCTGAGCGATTCCTGGAAACGGCAAATGCGGGCGAATAGTTTGGCTGATACTCCAATGGATTGTTTGAACCGCCGTTCCAGCGTGCGTTCAGACAATTGTAATTGTTGTTGTAGTTCAGCAAAGGAAACAGCGCCTTTGCCCTGCATGATCGCTGAGATGGCAAAACCGGTGAGTGCATCCTGCTTTTCCCTGTGTGCTTCCACAGATTGCAACAGGCTGGCTGAGATCAGGTTGATCTGTTTTTCGATGCTGGTAGCCGCCAATAATTTCTCCTGTAGTACTCTTTCTTTTTTGTGTTGTATCAGCGCAAGGTCAATACAGGTGCCGGTCAGCTCGTGCGCATCGATGCCAAACACTGATTGCAGGGCGTGTGGTTGCAAACAAATTCCTACAGTGCTCACCTTGCCGGTGAGTACCATTTTAACCGGTTGAATGGTTTGTCCATACAGGAAAATGCTGGCTAATTGTTTGTTGTCTTCTTCTAAACTGAAAGTGCCTTTATCGGGCTGCTGGTACATAATGCCGGGACAACCATCGGCGAGCGGACTGAATGTAATGGCGGAATCAGCAGCGACATTATTCTCCAGGACCCAGAAGTACCTGACGAAGGGTTTTAAATTTTCCGGCGGAAGAATAATGCGATAGTTCATTTTTAGACAGGGAGGTTACCGCAATTTATTGAAAAAAAAATTCATTATCAATGCAGAAAAATTTGGTGGAAATGCAACAACCCTTATCTTTGCACTCCCAAAACGGAATAAGGGTAGCGAGAAAAAGAGAGAAGGCAAAGTTTTGGAAAAGAAGAAGTTAAGAGTTAACCAAAAAAGTTTATAAAGGGAGTTTAGCTCAGTTGGTTCAGAGCATCTGCCTTACAAGCAGAGGGTCGGCGGTTCGAGCCCGTCAACTCCCACTCTACCGGACGGCAGTACAAAATTAGTTGTACTGCCGTTTTTTATTTCCCTGAAACCCGCATCATCACTGAATAGCGCCTGCACAATTGGGTTTTCAGGGATCAGGTTGAAAAGTTGGGGGATTGTTCAACTACATTCACATCCTATTTACATTGACTTTATTTTCCCATAAAGCCGCAATACAAATTGCTTTAGAAAGTCTGCATTCAAATTGGGATTGTAACCATACTGCTCGTAAATGCTTTTGTCCATTGGTATTGCCATACAAGGGCGGACTGTATAAAAATATTCTACGTCAAATAGTTGCCCTTTGTCATAATAGAAGGATGAATTGGAAAACATGTCGCTCATGTGAGGACTTTGTTCCCTGACTTTTACAGAAACTAATATATTGCCTCTTGAATAAAAGTTAATTGTCAGCAGGCTTTTGCTTTGCTTAAATAAACAAGTTGCACTTATCCTGTTGTTTTGAACCTGAGCTTTCACCTGAATAGTGTCAAATAAAAAAGTAATTGTGTCTGTACTACTTTTTGTTGTATCTAATTGATAAGCATACGTGTCTATTGCTTTTCTCCTGGCATTTGTTTCCTGGCCGAATAAATACGTTTGAGAAAAGAGGAGCAGTGATAATATGATAATGGAAGCTTTTCGCATATTCAGTTAAGATGCATTCGAATTGAAATTTACACAACGGGGACCTGTTCGTTATAGAAATATTTGTCTATTAATAACTTAAGTTGAAAAATACGCATGAATAACGCTTTAATATGGTTCGACAATTCGCCGGCAGACTCCACAGAATAGGAAAGCCCTGCATTGCAGGGCTTTATTTTTTTATGTCTACCGAATATTCGAACCATTTTACGAATCTTGGATCATGTTGAATTTAATATCCAGCGCCATATTGTAAATATTTTGTTAGCTGTTGTTTGGGGAATCAGAAATCTCTTTTCTGATAAGTTTTTGTCCAGCCCTTCTCTCGCCTTTCCAAAATTGTCTGCGAAGATATTTTCTTAGATGTTTAGCCCATTCAGTCGCAACTGTCAATTGTCCTTTTCTTCTATGTGACATTTTGATTTTATTTTAAATGTATTGGAAGTGGGGTACGAATGCTTTTGTGCAGGAAAATAAGTTTTGTACTTTAGTTCTTAATTAGGTTTTGGTTGTTGGTTGGGGGCAAAGTGACGAAACGACGCCAGGCCATTCAACTTTGTAACCCGTTTTTATGAAACTGTTTTTTTACCTGATTTTTTTGACATGCATAGGTATTTCTTGTAAGACTAAGTCGTCTGATAAAATTGAGTATTTTAAGACACTTGTTACTGATACGATGAAACTTATGCCTTACAATGAAATCGACATAAGTAAAGTTAGAACGAAAGAATTTAACCTGCCTGAAATTTATAAGGGAGTGGATAGTTTTGAGTTAAGAATATGGATTAGCTCTATGACTATCCCGGACTTTGCAACCATACTAAGATATTCAGATAGTCAATGGGTAGCACATAAATATACATATTTTGAAAATGGCAACATTCTTGACAGCCTCATCATAAAGAGAATAAATTTACCTGATAGTATAGGTAATTTAGTTTCATATTTATCAGATTCTGCTGTTTTAATGCTCCCCTCACAACATAAAATTCCTGGCTTTGTCGATAATGTTGCAGATGGGCAGACCTGTACAATTGAAATATCAACAAAAACTTTTTATAAAGCACTTCATTATCATTGTCCTGAGCATTTTTCAGATTCCTATAATAAAAAATTCATGGAAATCGTAATGTTTTTGAATACTTGCCTTCATTTTTATTATCCCTTATGCTTGCCTACTACATAAACAACATGCTACCACGCTATTTTTGGTTGGTGTATCTTAAGCTTTGAAAACAAAATACCTGCCGGTGTTTTCATCGCGCTCCTTTATGATGATAGAAACGGCTGCATATACGTAAGAATGGATTCAATATTATTTAAATTAAAAAGCCCTTCAAATTCAACGATCTGAAGGGCTTCATTTTTTTATCGGGCAGGCTGGACGAAGTCGAACCAGGCAAAAAACAATATGGTATAATAAATGAATGATCGCATGAGAGGCAGCCTTTTACTTTTTTGCAATAACCTGTTATCTGAAGCGCCCGAAGCGGGAAGAATTATCACTCCGCTATACAATTGTCGGCCTGAACCAGTATATTCTTTCGAACAAGATCTTTAATCGCATATCTGATGCGATTTCTTGATTCTGTTATTCCGGATATCCATTGATCAATTTCCTCCGGCTGGGCATTATCTGGCTTTTGAGAAACGAACTCTTTCCATTTTCCGATATTCTCCTTTAAAGATTTGTAACTTTCAATAACAACCCGCTTGTCAAAATCTTCCAGGGAATCTATTCTCTGACTAATAACAGGGAACATCTTTTCTATATTTTTTCTGCAGGAAGAAAACTGGTCATACTCCTTATCAGAAAGCTCTTTATACTGCTTAGTCAATTGTGCTTTTCTTAACCCTTTGCTGCCATTTAATTGTGATGTTGCAAAATTTACGCAACCAACACATGAAGGATAATTCACTTTGGTCCTCTCAAAGAATGCGTTCTTTTTGGATTCATCTTTGGGCATTTCTGCAGTAAGCATGTCATTTAACCTGTTTTCATAGTCTTGCCTCAAACGCTTACATTCCTGGTAACTTGGAGTTGCAGGTTGAATCCCTGTATTTTTTAACAGTAAATCATATTCATTAAGTTTAGTGATTTCTGCATACAATTTATCTTTACTCAAACCCTCGGTCTCTATCGGGTTTGTAATAGCTGTCAAAATCCTACTGGCCCGCTGCAGCTCATTGTTCTGATCTGCACTGCCATAAAGATTATTAACCAACACATCAATCGCAGAATATCTATCTTTAATGGCGTAGTAACGCTTTTGTATATCTTCACTTACCTCATCAGATTCATATTTTTCATTCTCGGCTTGTACTGATGTTTTAAATTGATAACTAAAATCTATAGCTGTTGTAATAGCATTTATGTCGGGCTGGCCGGCGGCCAATCTGCTTTTATAAGCGTTTATATAGGTGTAAGCATTATAAGCTGTGCTATAGTTCTTTCTGTAAGCAAGGAGCATATCATGATCGTTGATATGAAAGGATTCGTACTCTGTAGCTATTTTGTTATTGTACTCTTTGTCAAAAACGGGTGTACCTACCTCTAATTTCTGACGGGTCCTTGATTCAACAACCAGAATGTAGGGTACAGTTTTGTTGCTTACAGATGTTCCGAAACTAGCGGGAAGCGCATTATCGGCTTTTATCCTCGCCAGAAAGTTTGACTTCTGCACTTCATTAGTTGACCAATGGATTTGATAAAGCCTTGCAGCAGTAACAATTTCATCAAATTCCTGCCCTTTTTGCCTGTCAACAAGTGAAATAAAAAAGGTATGATTTTCTTCCCGCTGACCTCCATTTAAATTATTCAAAGCTGATATTCCCGAGTCAAGATATCCCGATAATTTAGCTTTTAAGTCTACAAGTATTTTGGGGTTTCCCATCGCGAGCGATACAGCAGATTTTCCCAGGTCGGCCGAAATTTTTGCCACCCCCTGCCAAAACCTGGCAGAAGAATTAGAGATCAAAGCATTTATATCAATTTGCCCTACAATATTTGAGCTAAGCGATTCACTTTTAATGTCATTTAAGAACATTCCATTTAACCCGGAAAAGCTCTTGGCTTTGTTTTTGTCCCGCATATCATATATAAAAAGCGGAATAGCGATTGGGGTTTCTTTATTAATCTCCGGATGCTTTATTTTAATGGACACTTGCAGAAAATCAGGCTTGTCATTCGCCTTAATCCCCAGTTCCTGTCTTTCTTCTTTTGTGTAAGCCACGCCAGAGAATATTTTCGGCAACTCATCCTTATTAATCAGATATACATAAGAGGATATCCTGTTGTAGTCATCGGGAATCGAAATCGGTTGTTTAGGCCAGGATTCAGTTTCATCTGCGGTTAAATACCTTACCTGAGAATATGATTTGGGTAATACAAATAGGAATGCCATTAAGGCGATAAGATGTCGCACCAGGGTTAATTTTAGGGTACAAAAGAGGTCTAAACAGCAATATACATCAAAAAATACAAATATAAAATGGGTGTTAATACCTGGAGTTTATGGCATGAGGATCATATTTTCAGCTATTTGTGCCTTTAAACGCAAAAAGGGCCTTCGATGTGGCTTTGGAGCATCAAAAAATGTACAAAGCCCAATCGGCAGATATAGAAAAAACTTATGAAGAGTTGGAAGATGACTTTTCTTTGTTCAAGAAGGTACCTGAAGGTGTATATATCCGATTGCGAACTAAACTGGCGAAGGAAAGAACAGAAATACATAAAACTATATCGGAACCTGGCGTAGAAAGCTCTAACCTAAAAACCTACTTCCGTCAAGGTATAACACTTTCCACGCAACTCCCTACCAACTGGGCTTCAAGGCCGATGCTAGCAAAGGAGGAACTACAAAAGCTCGTCTTTCCCGAAGGAGTGACCTATAATCGCGAAAAAGAGCTATTTCTAACCTCCAAGGTAAATACGATCTTTCAGCCAATCCCGCGCCTGAACTGCATTTCAGAAAGTGATAAAAACAAACAAGGTAGCATTTCTGCGGACTTGTCCAACTGGGTCGGGACAATTGGATTCTAACTCTAATATTTTTTATCCCAAGCTGTATACAAATGAATGCTAGTCCCATGCAGGCCATCTCACATTGTCATATTGTTAATGGAGTTGCCTGTCTGGTTTTTAATAATTTGTTGTCAGACAATGTTTGAATTGATATAGCCGCCGAAAGAAAGCCTTTATATGGTTCGACATTTCGCCGGCAGACTCCACAAAAAAGAGGATCACAGTAATGTGGTCCTTTTTTTATTTACGTCAGTTCCTTGATCCGCCTTACTATAAAAAACGGATCAGGTTTAAAAGTTGGGGGATTTGAGAGAAAATAGTTGTTTTACAGGCGGATGAATAAAGCACAAGGACAGGATACACGCGCCTAATGGCGATTTACCATATAATCCGCAATTGCCCAAATTCGATGCAGGGTTTGTGTTTGATCCTTCCAATCCGATAAAAAGATATCCGCTTATTAAAAATGGCGAAAATATTGCCAGCGTTAGGTTTCCCAACACATATTATTATTACTCTGATATAGATACTTCGGATGCTGGCGGGTATTTTGACCTTACAAAATTCGATACCGTAAAAAAGACCATCAGTGGTTACCTGGAGTTTACCGGTTATCAGTTAACGTCCGGTATACCAGGCTCATTTACCACCGTTAAGATAGACAACCTTCCCTTGATAAAGGACACGTTAAAATATAATGGCAATACAGCCTCTTTTAATTTCCAGGATAAAACAATGGCTTATGTCAATACAAACAATGTAACTACCGGTATGGCAACATGCGGTAGTAACCGGATTCAGACCGTGTTAATTTATATCAGGTCGATTATGTTTGATAAGCCTGTTAAAATTTCGATTCCGTTAAGTATCGGCAAAGGAACATATCCTGTTTATCCGGACATCTATCAATATATTGTTCCTTGTGAACAGGCCAAAATAACGTCTGGTTATAGTGGAAGAAGAATTGACCAGTTTGGCGTGGTTGAGTCAGGCACGGTCAATATTCTGAATATAGATACAGCGCTTAGAAAAAATGCGACGTTTAATATCAGGTATCGCGATACTACCTCTGGTCAAATATATTCGATTACAAATGGGAAAGTTGATCTGATTACATGGAATGCGTGGGAGAATTAATAGTAGCTTTAAACCATGAGTCATTATTTACAGATAAAAATGGCTACAATTGTAGACCATGGCGAATTTAAAATTACTGATGTTACAGAGAAAAGATATTAACCACGCTTAAGCGTGGTTTTTGTTTACCCCGTGTCGGTTTTATTCTATTTTCCGCTGTTGGCCCGGTATAATTTTGAGTTCAATAATAATCACACTTATTATGAACCGGATTATAATAGTTTTCGCCTTATTAATTACTATCATAGCGGGAATGGCGTATGGCGCAGGCAGCGCCGACAATTCGGGGCTGTTACCGCCAAAACTTTCAGGATACAATATTTTTTCAGGCAACCCGGTAACGCTTACGCCGGGTAATGGCTTCGTACAGTACGAACTGGCCACTGGCCTGTTCACTGATTATGCCGAAAAACAACGGCTTATAAAAGTGCCGGCAGTCAAACCCATCACTGCCGTAAACGATGGATTACCGCAGCTCCCCGATGGTACCATCCTGGTTAAAACCTTCTATTATTTCAGGGATAAAAGAACGCCTTCAAAAGGCAGACGACTCATTGAAACCCGGCTGCTGATAAAAAATAACAACCAGTGGATGGCCGGCACCTATGTATGGAACCCGGAGCAGACAGATGCCACGCTCGCCACCGGCGGATCAAATACGCCTGTTAGCTGGATCGATGAAAACGGCAGGGGCCGGAAAATTTCCTATCGCATACCGGGCCCGCGGGATTGCGCTTCCTGTCACACTGCTGATAACAACCTAATGCCCGTGGGGTTGAAAGTACGTAACCTGAATATTACCGTTACCCGGGATAATAAATCCATAAACCAGTTAAAGTATTTGTGGGAAGCAGGTGTTATGGATAATGTGGCCCCGGAGCAATTTGCTGAATTACCCGCCTGGCAAAATGAAAAGTATGGTATACAAGACAGGGTACGGGCTTACCTGGATGTGAATTGTGCTCATTGCCATAGTGATCTGGGTTCCTGTGCCCGATCTGCTGTTCGGTTTGCCTGGGAAATACCGTTGGCAGATACGCGCATTACTGAAAAGGGCAAACGTATTGTAAATTTAATGAGTAAGGGAAGCATGCCGCGGACCGGAACTACTGTTGTTGACACCGCAGCATTGGGGTTAATAAAACAATATTTTCAATTACCATAATATAAAACCACCTTTCATGACTTTCGCCAACATGGCCTTACTGGCTGCCGCTTTTACCACCGCATTGATCGCCGGTCTCTTTTATGCTTATTCGTGTTCTGTAAATCCCGGGCTCGGCAAGTTGACCGATGCCAATTATCTGTCGGCTATGCAATCGATCAACAGAGAGATCCTGAACCCGGTTTTCTTTATGAGCTTTATGGGTACGCTGGTGTTGCTGCCACTTAGCACCTGGTTACAGTATAATCCTTCGGCCCCGCTTCGTTTTTATTTATTGCTGGGTGCCACGCTGGTGTATGGAGTAGGAACGTTTGGTGTTACCTTCTTTGGCAATGTGCCATTGAACAATGCACTGGACGCCTTTCACATTCCATCAGCTTCACCCGAAGCATTGAGCCGGCAACGGACCCTGTTCGAAAATTCGTGGAACCAGTTACATGGCATAAGAACAGTGGCCAATGCCATTGCATTGATTTTGGTATTGCTGGCTTGTATCGTGGGTAATAGCAAATCGGCAGGCTGAAAACCTGCCGATACCTGATTGTTATTTATGTGGCGGCATATTGCTGTTGCCGATATCGCGGTAAATTTTCCAGTTATTATTTTCGGGTTTCCATACTACCACATACTTTCCTTTGTCAAGCACTTTACTGCCTTCGCCAAGCACTTCAAACGTGCCTGTCTCAGCCAGGAGGTCGGCATTGCCAACAATATCGACGGTGTTTATCTTCAATTCCTTCATACCGCTTCTGATAGCGCCGCCCCAGCCGGCGGCAATTTCATTTCCTTGTTTAGGCTCGCTGTTATCAAACATTAACCACCCGTCCGAAGCATAGTGTGCGGCCATGGCATTTGAATCGCCTTTCTTTGCTTCTTCCTGGAATTTTTTGTTATCATTCTCAATCCATTCCTTTGCTTTGGAAAGATCAAAGGCAGCCGCAGAAGAAGCGATGGCAGCAGTGTCGTTCATCTTATTGTTGCCGGTTGTTTCGGTACCTGCCTGCCCACAGGAAACGATGAGACAGATACTACCTGTCATAAGCAGCAGGATGCAATACTTTTTCATGTTGGTTATTTCTACTAAGTTAATGGCTTTATACGGCCGATGGCATTTGCAGAGTATGATCCTGATCATCATTGACTGTGGAAATGCTGACCCGATTTGGAATAATTTTTTATTTAATAAAAATTGAATAACTTAACAGTATAAATAGCTCTTAAAACTATTACCATGGATACGGTAAGAGATATACTGCAAATCAAAGGACATGTGGTATACACGGTGAATCCGGAAAGCTCCGTATACGAAGCTTTAGAAACACTGGAAGCGAAGAATCTCGGTTCTCTGGTTGTTTTGGAAGAATGTGGTAAGCTGGATGGTATTTTTACAGAACGTGACTACGCCCGAAAAGTAATATTAAAAGGAAGATCCTCAAAAGAGACCAGGGTAATGGACATTATGACCGAAAGCCCGGTGTTTGTAACTCCTGATACAAAGATTGACTACTGCATGCAATTAATGACTGACAAACACATCCGTCATTTACCTGTGATCGATGACAATGAATTGGTTGGACTTATTTCAATCGGTGACCTGGTAAAACACATCATCGATCAGAAAGACACCATCATTCAACATCTTGAAAATTACATTACCAGTTAAAGCAACTAACTTTTTTTGATCGTACTATTGTGGCAGTGTGGCCTGGTGCCTTTGGTTTTATTCATATTGGGGACGTTTATGCATGTCATAGAAGCCCACCATGGAAGTATTATGTTATGCCGGGAAATGAAATCCATAGTAATCATCAATTATGGCCGTTGCTATTATACGCAGGGATCGTATTCATCCTGCTCATTGCCATTCTTTTCCTGTCTTATATTTTAGGTCAACATCACCACGACCGCGCTACCGATAAGCCATACGAAGGAGGTATAGAACAAAGTGGTTCTGCCCGGCTTCGGTTTTCTGCTCAATTTTACCTCGTTGCCATGTTGTTTGTGATCTTTGATGTAGAAGCCGTGTTCATTATATTATGGGCGCTGGGTTTTTACGAACTGGGCTGGTTTGGCTATGCCGGCGTGGCCATTTTTATTGGTCAGCTGGTAGTGGTATTGATCTATGAGTGGGGCATTGGCGCGCTGGATATTGGGGTGGATGCGAAGAAGATCTTAAGGAGATATAAGGAACTAACAACTCATCATAACTGAAAAATTTGTGTACAATGAAATGGTGGCTGAGTAAAACAAATGATACAACCGGTAGTTTTTCCGGTAACGGCAGTATGGAGGAAGCCGTTAGCCAGAGTATTATGCTAACGTCTGTGCAAAGCCTGGTGGCCTGGGGAAGGAAAAATTCCATGTGGCCATTTCATTTTGGGTTAAGTTGTTGTTTTGTTGAAATGGCCACTGCTATTACGAGTAAATATGATGTAGCCCGCTTTGGCGCGGAAGTGATCAGGGGTACGCCACGTGAAGCCGATGTAATGGTGATTGCCGGAACAGTCTTTATAAAAATGGTACCCATCATAAAGCGGTTACACGATCAGATGATGGAACCACGCTGGGTGATTTCGATGGGCAGTTGTGCCAACAGTGGTGGTATGTACGATATCTATAGTGTAGTGCAGGGCGTTGATAAATTTTTGCCGGTTGATGTGTACGTGCCCGGTTGTCCGCCCCGACCCGATGCATTTATGCAGGGGTTGGTGTTGCTGGCAGAATCGGTGGGAAAAGAAAAACGGCCATTGAGTTGGGTCATTGGTGAACAGGGCGTTATTAAACCGGCGCTTACTTCCATGAAAGACAGGAAACGGGAAGAAAGAATGAATATGATACACTTTAAAGGAGTTGATGAGGTATGATGAGTTATGGATGATGCCGATGTCATATTGCAACAGCTGCAACAACGGTTAGGTGCTGACATACGCTATCAGCAAAAAACGGTTGACGAGGTGCTCACCTTGTGGGTGTCGAAGGAGGAGATTGTACCCGCTGTTGAATTCCTGAAAACAACCGTCGCCCGACCATTCCGCATGTTGTACGATCTGTTTGGGATCGATGAGCGGAACAGGAACCGCTTCAATGGCCTGCCTATGGCCGATTTTACTGTAGTCTATGTGCTTTTCTCGTTTGAACGTAATGAATTCATCAGATTGAAAGTTGCATTACGCGGCGAGTACCCTTCTTTATACTCCATCACTGCGTTATTTAAAAATGCCAACTGGTACGAACGGGAAGTGTATGATATGTTTGGCATCCACTTCGATGGCCATCCGCATTTAACCCGTATTTTAATGCCCCTTACCTGGGAGGGACATCCTTTGCGAAAAGATCACCCCGCACGCGCAACCGAAATGGGTCCTTTTCAACTGTATGATGAACAACAGGACCGCGAACAGGAAGCCCTCCGGTTCAAACCCGAAGACTGGGGCCTGAAGCAACATGGCGATGACGCCGATTATATGTTCCTGAACATTGGTCCGCAACACCCGGGAACGCATGGCGTACTGCGCATCATACTGCAATTGAATGGCGAAGATATTGTGGATGCGATACCTGAAATAGGTTTTCATCACCGCGGGGCTGAGAAAATGGCTGAACGCCAAAGCTGGCATACCTACATTCCCTACACCGATCGGGTAGATTACCTGGGCGGCGTTATGAATAACCTCGCTTATTTATTATCTGTTGAAAAGCTGGCGGGTATCGAGCTGCCCGACAGGGCCATGGTGATCCGTATTCTGTTGTGCGAACTGTTCCGTATTGCCAGTCACCTCGTTTGGTTTGGCACCTTTGCCCAGGACCTGGGACAATTGTCACCGGTGTTTTACATGTTCACCGATCGCGAGAAAATATTCGACATCATTGAAGCCATTTGTGGCGGGCGCATGCATCCCAACTGGTTCCGCATTGGCGGCGTGGCGCAGGACCTGCCAACCGGCTGGCAACGCCTTGTACAACATTTTGTAGAATACTTCCCTGCAAAGATCAAAGAATATGAAAAAATGGTGATCCGCAATAGTTTGTTCAAGGCACGCACCAAGGGCATAGGTATATATACATTGGAAGAAGCGATAGAGTGGGGCGTTACCGGTCCCGGATTAAGGGCTTGTGGATTTGAATGGGATTTTCGTAAAATGCAACCGTACGGCGGCTACCATTGGTTTGATTTTGATATTCCCACCGCGCAACATGGCGATTGCTTCGATCGCGCACTGGTGCGGGTAGAAGAGATGCGGCAAAGCCTGCGCATTGTAGAACAGTGTTTGCGGAATATGCCGGAAGGTGATTATAAATCGAGCCATCCGCTTACTACGCCACCCTTAAAGAAATTTACCATGCAGGATATTGAAACCCTTATCACGCATTTTCTAAATGTGAGCTGGGGGCCGGTGATCCCGGCTGGTGAAGCCATGAGTTGTATTGAAGCCACCAAGGGTGCCAACAGCTATTACTGCATCAGTGATGGCAATACGGCTGCATACCGGGTGCGCATTCGTACCCCGTCATTCCCGCATATGCAAATGCTGCAGTATATCAGTAAAGGGTATACCGTGAGTGACTTGTTAAGCATTTTGGGAAGCATTGATTTTGTTTTGGCGGATATTGATCGTTGACCAGTTATGATAACGGAAAAAGTAAATAAAGGAAATGAGGTTAAACAACAGGCGCACTACCTGACGGATATCGAACGCCAGTTCATTGACCATGAAGTAAGCCTGGTGCCGCATAAAAGCGCTGCGGTTATTGAAGCCTTGAAAATTGTACAGCACCAGCGTGGCTGGATCAGCGATGACAGTGTGAATGCAATTGCCGCCTATTTACAAATGAGCCCTGCCGAAGTAGACAGTGTGGCTACTTTCTACAACCTTATCTTCCGGAAGCCGGTAGGCCGGCACGTGATCCTGGTATGTGACAGCATTTCGTGTTATGTTATGAAATATGGCGACATCTATAAAGCGCTGCAGGAAAAGCTGCACATTCATTTTGGTGAAACTACCAGCGATCAATGCTTTACCCTGTTGCCCAATGCCTGTTTGGGTTGTTGCGACCATGCACCGGCACTTATGATAGACAATGACCTGTATAAAGATATAACCGTTGCCATGCTTGACCGCATTTTAAAACAATATACGTGAAGTAATATGGAACATCCGCTGACACAATATATACATCCCGGCTGTCCGCCATTTGATATCAGGGAATATGAAATGACGGGTGGTTATGCAGCTGTGCGAAAAGCGCTGGGCAGCATGACGCCAAAGGAAGTGCAAACGCTGGTGAAGGACAGCGGATTAAAAGGCCGGGGCGGCGCCGGTTTTAGCACAGGTATAAAATGGGGCGTTGTACCAATGGATGAGCATGCGCCGCACCCCAAGTACCTTATTGCAAACGCCGATGAAATGGAGCCTGGTACTTTTAAAGACCGGTTATTGCTGGAAGGGAACCCGCATCAACTGATTGAAGGGATGATCCTGGCTGCCTATGCCATTCAGGCCGGGGTGTCGTTTATATTTTTACGTTGGGCCTATAAAAAGGCTGCCCAGTTGCTGCGCAGGAGTATTCATGAAGCTTATGTGGCGGGTTTTCTGGGAAAAAATATCCTGGGCAGCGGGTTCAGCCTTGAAATGTATTTGCATACCGGTGTAGGCCGCTATATGTGTGGCGAAGAAACTGCTTTGTTAAATGCCCTGGAAGGCAAACGGGCCACGCCCAGGGCCAAGCCGCCTTATCCGCAAATAAGTGGTTTGTATGGCAAACCAACCATTGTAAACAATGTAGAAACGCTTTGTAATATTCCGCATATTGTAAACAATGGGGTAGAGTGGTTCAAGGGTTTAAGTTATAGCGAAGACAGCGGCACCAAACTATATGGCGTGAGCGGAAAAGTGAATAATCCGGGTTGCTGGGAACTGCCGATGGGCGTAACCATTCGTGAATTGATAGAAGAATATGCCGGTGGTATGAAGAATGGTTATCAACTAAAGGGAGTATTGCCTGGCGGCGCTTCTACTGATTTTTTAACAGCCGAACACCTCGATATAAAAATGGATTTTACCGATGTACAAAAAGCCGGAAGCCGCCTGGGTACCGGTACTATGGTAGTGATGGACGATGCCACCTGTCCGGTGGGTTTTGTGCACAACCTGCAACATTTTTTTGCGCAGGAAAGTTGTGGCTGGTGTACCCCGTGCCGCGAAGGGTTACCATGGGTAGAAAAAATGTTGCTGAGCCTGGAACAGGGGACGGGCACAGCCGAAGACATGGAGTTGTTGGAAATGCATACGCATATGCTGGGACCGGGCAATACATTCTGTGCACTGGCGCCCGGCGCTATGGAGCCTTTGCAAAGCGCGTTGAAATATTTTAAAGATGACTTTGAGAAACACATTTCATTACATAAGTGCCCTTATGAATAAAAGGAATTAAAGATTACTGACTATGTCTACCATCTATATAGATAATAAAACCTACGAAGTAAAGCAAGGGAAAAACCTGCTGGAAGCCTGCCTGGGATTAGGTATAGATGTACCCTATTTCTGTTGGCATCCGGCATTGGGCAGTGTGGGCGCCTGCCGGCAATGTGCGGTAAAGGTGTTTAAAGATGAGAACGATACCCATGGCAAACTGATGATGAGTTGCATGGAAAACATAAAAGAGGGTTTGCGGGTATCGGTGGCCGATAAAACCGCGCAGGCATTTCGCAGTCAGGTCATAGAATGGCTGATGACCAATCACCCGCACGATTGTCCCGTTTGTGATGAAGGCGGCAGCTGCCACCTGCAGGATATGACGGTAATGACGGGGCACGATTACCGCCGCTACCATTTTAAAAAAAGAACCTATACCAATCAATACCTGGGGCCATTCATTCACCATGAAATGAACCGCTGTATACAGTGTTATCGTTGCGTGCGCTATTACCACGACTATGCAGGTGGTAAAGACCTGAATGTTTTTGCTGCGCACAACCATGTTTATTTTGGCCGTGAATGGGATGGCGTATTGCAAAGTCCATTCAGTGGTAACCTGGCGGAGGTTTGTCCAACCGGTGTATTTACCGATAAAACTTTACGGGAACATTATACCCGCAAATGGGACCTTACTACAGCACCTTCGGTGTGTCAGCATTGCAGCGTTGGCTGTAATACCATTGCGGGCGAACGATATGAAAAAGTGCGTTGCATCACCAATCGCTTCAATAGCCAGATAAACGGTTATTTCCTCTGCGATCGCGGCCGGTTTGGATATGAATTTGTAAACAGTGCGAACCGTATAACACAACCGCTTGTGCGCCACCAGGCAGTGGAAGCGGTGGACGAAGCTACCTTGATGGGTCACATGAGAAAATTATTATCCGGTCAAACGTTGATAGGCATTGGGTCGCCGCGTGCGTCAGTAGAAAGTAATACCGCATTGATGCAACTGGTGGGACGGGAAAACTTTTATCAGGGCATCAGTGATAATGTGGGGTTTATTGAACGGCGGATTGTAGAAGTGATGCAAACGGGTGCGGTTCAGCCTGCTTCCCTGCAGGATATCCAACAGTCCGATGCGATCCTGGTATTGGGAGAAGATATCTGGAACACGGCGCCGGTAATGGCCTTGTCGGTACGGCAAAGCGTGCTGAAAACCGCCGCGCACCAGGCATTGGAGCACAATGAAGGTATACCCATGTGGCACGATGCAGCCATTCATGAACTGGTGCAACATGAAAAAGGATTCCTTGCCAATTGTACCATCAGTGCATCGCCGCTCGATGAAATAAGTACCTGTGTATTGCGCCATGCGCCGGATGATCTTGCCCGCCTTGGATTTGCCATTGCACACCAGTTGAATGGCTGGCTGCCGCGGGTGCTGGTAGATGAAGATACCCTGGCTTATATTATAGATATTGCCGTGTTTTTGCAGCAGGCCAAACGGCCGGTGATCATCAGCGGTACCAGTTGTTATAACGAAGCGTTGATCCGTGCTGCCTTTGATATTGCAGTTGCCTGTAAAGCCACTGGTAACGAAGTGCGACTGGCTTATGTAATGCCGGAGTGCAACAGCATGGGACTGGCCATGATGCAGGCGCCCAGTTTTGAGAGTGCTGTTTTGCGTACTACCCGGGAAAAGAATATAACTGCTATTGTATTGGAAAATGATCTGTACCGGAACGTGCCCGCTCTTGTGGCTGACCTGTTTTTCAATAGTGTAGAACATTGTATTGTACTCGATTCATTAAATAACCCCACAACACAGCAAGCCGACATCCTGATCCCGGCGGCCACGTTTGCCGAAGGAGATGGTACGCTGGTGAACTATGAAGGCCGGGCGCAACGGTTCTTCCAGGTGTTTATGCCTGGCCATACTACCCTCCGGGAAAGTTGGAAATGGCTGTTGAAAATGAAAGCTGTTCGAGCCGGTGATACAAACAATGGCGTGTACCACCCGGAAGATGTATTGGCGCAGGCCGAGCAGTTGTTGCCACAGTTTGCAGGTATCAGCGACTCCGCGCCGCATCATGATTTTCGGATAAACGGACAGGCGCTGCCACGTGAACCGCACCGCTACAGCGGTCGCACGGCGATGTTGTCGAACCTGGCCGTAAGCGAACCCAAACCGAAACAGGATGACGACTCGCCATTCAGTTTTACGATGGAGGGATATCCCGGGATGCCGCCATCACCGCTGATTCCGTTTTTTTGGTCGCCCGGTTGGAATTCCATTCAGGCGGTGAATAAATACCAGCAGGAGCCAGGCGGGGCTTTAAAGAACGAACAGGCCGGTAAGCTGCTGTTTGCTTATATACCCGATGCCAAACCAGGTTATTTTAAAGACATCCCCGAAGCATTTGTAGTACGCAACAATAAATGGTTGTTGTTTCCGCAATACCATTTGTTTGGGTCAGAAGAACTAAGTGCGTATGCAGAAGGCGTTCGGGAATTATCGCCAGAACCCTATGTGGCGCTGTCGGCAAATGATGCGGCACAGCTTGGATTGGGTCATGGCCAAACAGTAACGGTAAAAGTATTTGAACAGGCTTATGACTTGCAGGTTCAAATAGACAGCTCCTTACCAAACGGACTGGTGTTGATACCAGCAGGATTACAAAACATGCCGGTGATGAACTGGAACGGGTATGTTAGTTTGATTAAAGGCAGCGGTAAGCCGTAGAATACAGGCTGAAGGTTAAAGATGAAAGGTTAAAGTAAATATAGGTTTAAAGTTGAAAGTTTAAAGTTTAAAGTTGAAAGTTTAAAGTAATACAGCAAGTTTCAGGCTGCGAGTCAAACCTGAAACCTGGAACCCAGTACCTGGCAACCGGCAACGGATAGTTTAAAACGAGAAGGCTTTTTATGACAACAACACAACAAATATGGATAGTAATAGGCGTCTTATTCGTGCTGCTGAATATTGCGGCCGGATTGATCTGGGTGGAACGCCGTTTGCTGGCCCTATGGCAGGACCGCCTGGGCCCCAACCGCGCCGGACCGCTGGGTATTTTGATTGTGCTGGCAGATACCCTCAAATTGTTTTTCAAAGAAGACTGGATACCACCCTTTGCCGATAAATGGATCTTTGTAACAGCACCAGCCATTGTGGTCGGCAGCGTGTTGTTGAGTTTTGTGATCATTCCTTTTGCACCAGGTATTGTGGTAGCTGATCTCAATATCGGTATTATCTTCTTTCTGGCTATGTCGTCGCTTGGCGTGTATAGCATTGTGTTAGGTGGTTGGGCTTCCAATAATAAATATGCCTTGCTGGGTGCCTTACGGGGTGCATCACAAATGATCGCCTATGAAGTGTTTATGGGATTGTCATTGATGGGGGTAGTTATGCTCACCGGTTCGTTTAACCTGGGGGATATTGTGATGGCGCAGCAGCATCTCTGGTATGTAGTAACGCAACCAGTAGGCTTTATTATTTTTTTAATAGCCGGTGTGGCAGAAACGCATCGTTTGCCATTTGATATTCCGGAAGCGGAAAGTGAATTGATTGCCGGGTATCACGCTGAATATTCCGGAATGAAATTCGGGATGTTCTTTATAGGCGAATACCTGGGCATTACACTCATCTCAGCCATGATCGTGACATTATTTTTTGGTGGCTGGCTGGGACCTTCCTTTCTGCCGCCGCTTGCCTGGTTTGCGATCAAGTTGTTTTTCTTTATAGGCCTGTTCATTTTGTTACGGGCCTCATTACCCCGCCCACGATACGATCAATTGGTCTCGTATGGCTGGAAGATACTGTTGCCACTGGTGCTGGCGAATGTTTTAATAACCGGCGCGGTCGCTTTATGGTTGAGGGGGGTGAGGTTGTGAGTAGTGAGTAGTGAGTAGTGAGTGGGCCTCGTGAAATTTTTAGCTGTCCGAAAATTCGGCAACATACTCATCAGTGATAATTCACAAATAGGCTTCAACAAATTAAAAAAAGGAGATTATGCTAAGTCATATAAGAACCATGTGGTTGGTGTTTTTACACCTGTTCCGTAAAAAGGAAACGATTGAATATCCTGAAGAGAAAGTAGACTTGCATCCGCGGTACAGAGGCCGTATTGTATTGACGAAAGACCCTGATGGCGGGGAACGCTGTGTGGGTTGTTATTTGTGTGCAGTTGCTTGTCCGGTCGATTGCATTGCCTTACAGGCTACGGAAGATGAATATGGCCGTCGCTATCCCGATTTTTTCCGGATCAATTTCTCACGTTGTATTTTTTGCGGCTTTTGCGAAGATGCCTGTCCAACCTATGCCATACAACTGATCCCCGATTTTGAAATGGCCGAATACAACCGGCAAAACCTGGTGTTTGAAAAAGAAGACCTGTTGATCGACAGCCAGGGAAAATATCCGGGTTATAATTTCTACCGCGTGGCCGGTTTGGAAGCTGGCGTAAAGAAAAAAGGAGAAGGCGTAAATGAAGAAGCACCGGTGGATGTGCATAGTTTATTACCGTGAGCACAGCTTTAAGCTATAAGCCATAAGCTGTAAGCCAAAACCGCGAGCAGACCTTGTCAACTCGTCAACTGGTTAACATGTCAACTTTTCAACTCCATCAACTTGTCAACATTATTCTACATATCGTCAATAGTAGCCGTGCTGTCAACCCTCATGGTTATCACCCGGTATCACCCGGTACATGCCTTGCTTTACCTGGCGGTTTCCTTCTTCGCTTCCTCTATGGTGTTTTTGTCGTTAGGCGCTCCATTTGTTGCTGCGCTGGAAATAATCGTTTATGCCGGGGCTATCATTGTGCTGTTTATTTTTGTAGTGATGATGCTGAACCTGGGTAACGAAACTGCCCGGCAGGAGCGGGAGTGGTTGAAACCCAAAGTGTGGGTGATGCCTGCCGTACTTGTACTGCTGTTGTTGATAGAAATGATCATCCTGCTGTTTTCAAATGACACGGAGCCCATGCAGATAGCGGTAGTGGAACCGCGTAAGCTGGCACTTTCCTTATATGGTGAATATATCATTGCTGTTGAATTGACCGGATTTTTACTTATGGCCGGCATTGTGGGCGCTGCACACATTGGTAAACATAAAAAAGAAGAATTGCACCGGTTCCTGCAAAATGGCCAGGGCGACCAACAAAAAACAAAACGTACCCGCAAAACAAAAGCTATTACAAACGAACAAACCGCATTACATGAATAGCGCACAAATGGTATTACTGGTGGCCACCGTATTGTTTACCCTGGGGCTGGTTGGGGTGCTCACCCGCAAGAATGTGATCTTTATGCTCATTTCGGTAGAGATCATGCTGAATGCTGCCGGGATGGCCTTTGTAGCCGCAGGATCAAAATGGCAGCAACCCGATGGACAGGTCATGTTCCTGTTCATTCTGGCCATGGCTGCTGCAGAAGTATCGGTTGGACTGGCACTCGTGCTCCAGATCTATCACCAGCATAAAACAATGGATGTGGATAGACTAAAGGAATTAAGGGATTAAATTATGCTTTGGTAGTAAAATGCTTATATAGTGGGTGTTGATGCTGTTACCGGTTGCCAGTTACCGGTCGCCGGTTTTCTGGTGTTTTGTTGCCGCGAATCCGTGTAACTGGAAACTGGTAACCGGCAACCATAACTCGTCAACTCGTTAACTTGTCAACTATGCAACAACTCCTCACATACATACCCACTTTACCGCTTATCGGGTTCATAGTACTCTCCCTGTTCGGAAGAAAACTATCTAAGCCTGTAATTGCAGCCATAGGCGCCGGTACAGTATGTATAGCCGCGATCATCTCCATTGTGCTGGGTATTGCGTTTCTGCAAACACCTCCGTCGGGTGGCGCCTGGCAGCAATTGCTGTGGTCATGGTTCAAAGTGGGGACGTTGACGGTTGATATCAGTCTGCGGGTAGATGCGTTAACGCTTGTTTTTATATTCATAATAACGTTTGTAGGGGCCCTGATCCATATTTATTCCACTTTCTTTATGTGGCGGGATGCCGATTATGCACGATTCTTTGCCTGTATGAATCTGTTCGTATGTTCCATGCTGTTACTGGTAATGGCCGATAATCTGTTGCTGTTGTACCTGGGATGGGAGGGAGTTGGTTTGTGCAGTTACCTGCTTATCGGGTTCTGGTACGATGTGCCCTCTAATTGCCGGGCCGCCAATAAAGCATTTTTAATCACACGTATTGGCGATACCGCTTTGCTGATCGGTTTGTTCCTGTTGTTTAAAGAACTGGGTTCACTGAACATGACTACTATATTGCAGCAGGCACCTGGTCATTTTGCAGCCGGCAGCTCAACCATTACGCTCATCACTATATTATTGTTGGCAGGCGGTATGGGTAAATCGGCACAGTTGCCTTTACAAACCTGGCTGCCCGATGCTATGGCTGGTCCATCCCCGGTAAGCGCCCTGATCCATGCAGCCACCATGGTTACGGCCGGTGTTTATTTAATTGCCCGAATGAATGGGTTGTTCCTGATGTCGCCGGTGACGATGGCTATTGTAGCGATCGTTGGCGCTATTACGTTGTTTGTTGCAGGTTGCAGTGCCCTTGCGCAAACTGATATAAAAAGAATACTCGCTTATTCTACCATCAGTCAGATCGGATATATGTTCCTGGCTTTGGGGGTAGGTGCCTGGAGCGCTGCTGTCTTTCATTTCTTTACCCATGCGTTTTTCAAAGCCCTGTTATTCCTGGCGGCAGGAGTGGTGATAGAAGCCCTGCATCATGAACATAATATTTTTATGATGGGCGGACTGCGTAAAAGAATGCCAGCAGTATATATTACTTTTTTGGCCGGCGCCGCAGCCTTGAGTGCTTTGCCATTGGTGAGTGCGGGTTTTTATAGCAAGGACGCTATTCTGTGGTACAGTTGGAGCGCTGCAGGCGGTAGTCCGGTGTTGTGGTTCATGGCATTGGCTGGTGCATTTATTACAGCCTTGTACAGTACCCGCCTGATGCTGGTTGTTTTCTGGGGAGAAATGAAAACACCCATTCATGAGCAGCCCAACCGGGGTATGATCATTCCACTGCTGATCCTGGCATTCTTCTCCGTAACAGCTGGTTTTATTGAATGGCCGCATAACATGTTTCAGGTAACCCTTTTCGCAGATCATGTACAACGGGTGCTGCCCGAAACCCTGATGAAGCAAAACGAACCATCCGAAGCGCTGCTTCAGGGCATAGCTGCATTGGTGACATTGGCGGGCATCTATCTGGGGTATGTATTGTATTATGGAAAGTCGGGTGTTCGCTGGCAGCAATCGCCGGGATTATCGGCCACCCGCAATTTCTTATTCAGCGGCTGGAAGTTTGATCAGCTGTATAGTTTTGTATTCGTGAAACCATATCTTTTTTTAACCCGTATCAATAAAGGCGATGTGATCGACCGGTTGTACAGCGCCATTGCACAGGGAAGTATGCGAATGAATACCTGGTTGTCGGTTTCGCAGAACGGCTCGTTGCGTATGTATATCGTAGGGGTACTGGCTGGTATACTGTTTATAATCACGCTTCAATTGTTTTTATGATACTGGTTTGGATGATAAGTATATTACTCATTGGCGGCGTTGCCTGCTGGCTGGTGGCCCAACGAGATCCATTAGCCTGTAAATGGACGGCACTGGTGGCGGTGGTCGCGGCATTTCTGCTGCCCGTTGTCTGGTACCTCCGGCATACACCGGTTGTTGACGGCAATGCCTGGTTGATCGATTACCAGGTAAACTGGATCCCTGCATTTGGCATCGGGTTTCACCTGGCTATGGATGGGCTCAGTTTTGTAATGATCCTGCTTACTGGCTTGCTGGGTATCCTGGCGGTGCTCTGTTCCTGGCGCGAGATCAGGGAGAAGACCGGCTTTTACTTTTTCAACCTGTTATGGACCCTGGCTGGTATAGGTGGCGTTTTTGTCGCCATGGACCTTTTTCTGTTTTATTTCTTCTGGGAGGTGATGCTGGTGCCTATGTATTTCCTGATTGCCATTTGGGGTGATTTCAACCGGCGCAATGCGGCGTATAAATTTTTCATTTTTACCCAAACGGGCGGACTGCTGATGCTGCTGTCGATCCTTGCCTTGTATTTCATTCATGGACAACAGAACAACGGCAATTACACGTTTGATTATTTCGCTTTATTAAATACAACCCTGGGTAATAACGCTACTGCCCGCTGGATCATGCTGGGGTTTTTGATCGCTTTTGTGATCAAACTGCCCATGGTGCCCTTACACAGCTGGTTACCGGATGCGCACAGTGAAGCGCCCACTGCCGGTAGTTTGATCCTGGCAGGTTTGCTGCTAAAGACCGGGGCGTATGGGATCATTCGGTTTGTATTGCCCCTGTTCCCCGACGCGTCGGCAGGTATAGCAGGGTGGGCAATGTTGCTGGGTGTGGTGGGTATTATTTATGGCGCCTTACTGGCGTATGCACAAACCGATCTCAAGCGGTTGGTTGCATATACCTCGGTCAGCCACATGGGATTTGTGTTGCTGGGTGTTTTTTCCTTCAATCAAATGGCGCTGCAAGGCGTGGTGATGCAATTACTTACCCATGGTGTTAGTACAGGAGCCCTGTTTGCATTGGCTGGCATGTTAAAGGAACGGTTGCATACCCGGGATATCAATCAAATGGGTGGCTTATGGACGGCCATGCCGCATATGGGCGCATTGGCGATGGTGTTTGTGATGGCATCGTTAGGCTTGCCCATGTTAGGAAACTTCATTGCCGAGTTTCTCATTTTGTTAGGTGCGTTTGAAGTAAACCCGGTGTTATCGGTCATTGCCAGCTTAGGGTTGGTGCTATCAGCATTGTATTCATTGCGCATTATGCAGAAAGTATTTTTCGGGCAAATACAAACCATTACCGATCCGCCGGCCGACGTAAGCGCCCGTGAATGGATCATTATGGCTAGTCTTACAATAGCTATCGTTTTTTTAGGATTGTTTCCCCAGCCGGTGTTTAATCTGGTAAGCGGAGTGGTTGAACAGGTAGTTCGTTTATAGTTCAAAGTTGAAAGTTTTAAGTTCAAAGTTTAAAGTTGAAAGTTTTAAGTTTTGTGTTCTTTTAATGACTTCAAAATTTAGCTATGACCTATCTCCAGTTTTTAGCAATACTTCCATTTATCATACTTGCCGCGGCCGCGATTGTGGTGATCCTGCTAATCGCATTTAAACAAAGCCATACGGTGATCCAGGTTACGGGGTTTATCATGATGTGTGGGGTGGTGTTTGCTATGTGGTATGTGCGGGATACCTTGCCCCGGCAAGTGCCGCCTTTGCTGGTTGTAGATGGATTGGCCGCTCTGTTTACGGGCCTTATTATATTTTCGGTGTTGGTGGTTGGTTTACTTTCTTATATTTATTTTGAAGAACGCGAAGAGAATCCTAAAGAATACTACATCCTGCTATTTCTGGCTACCTTAGGTTCAGCAGTGTTGACCATTAGCCGGCATTTCATTTCATTGTTTATTGGGTTGGAATTGTTGAGCGTAAGTCTGTATGCATTGATCGCTTATTTACGCAATCGTAATAATGCGGTGGAAGCAGGCGTGAAGTATTTGGTGCTGGCGGCTTTGTCGTCTGCCTTTCTGTTGTTCGGCATGGCATTGATCTATATGGAAACAGGCAGTATGGAATTCTCGGCCATCGCCCGAGCTATCGATGCATCGGGTATGTCGATTTTATTTGTGATGGGCATTGGGTTAATACTGGTGGCCATCGGATTTAAACTGGCGTTGGTACCATTTCATTTGTGGGCAGCAGATGTATACCAGGGGGCGCCGGCGCCGGTGACGGCGTTTATTGCCACGGTATCGAAGATTGGCGTTTTTGCCGTATTGATACGTTTTGCAGATGCCATCCATTTGCAACAAAATGTACTGGCCGTTACCATCATTACCATAATGGCCATTGCGTGTATGTTGGTAGGTAATATCCTCGCCCTGATGCAACAGAACGTCAAACGCCTGCTGGCCTATTCATCTATTGCACATTTTGGCTATCTGCTGGTGGCGTTTTTGTCGGGCAATGCCGGTGTTGGCGCGGCCGTGTTTTACCTGGTGGCTTATTCCATTACCTTATTGTCGGCCTTTGGTATCATAACTTTACTATCAACAGCCCGCAGAGATGCCGATGACCTGAGTGGTTACCGCGGATTGTTCTGGCGAAGCCCGTTAATGGCCGCCATCTTTACCGTAGCCCTGTTGTCGTTGGCAGGCATTCCATTAACTGCAGGATTTCCGGCTAAATTCTTTATACTTACTACCGGGGTGCAACAGCATCGTTGGTTGCTGGTCATGGTATTGGTGCTGACCAGTGTGATCGGGTTGTTTTATTATTTACGTGTCATCAGTACGTTGTTTGCGTCGCCACCGTTAACACCGGTGAAGGAAAGAACCCTGCATCCTTTCTTCTACGTGGCTACCTATGCATCGCTGGTGGTGCTGATGTGTTTGTTAGGCTGGCTGGGTGTATATCCGGGTTTTGTAGTGGAGAATGTGCGGGCGTTTTTGAGTTTTTGATTTGAGGGGTATGAGAAATAAAAAGTCACCTATAAGGGTCATATAGACGGGTACATACCGTAAGGTTGAAAAGGGAAGGCTGCTCCACAATATGAAGCAGCCATAGAACTTAAAACTTTGAACATTAAACTTTGAACTTTATCAGATCTCTACAAATTAATCCCGCCTGCTACTTCTATTCGCTGTCCATTGATCCAGGCTGCATCGTTCGTACAAAGGAACGCAACCACCGGACCGATATCTTCTGCTTCACCCACGCGATTTAATGGTGATAACGAACTGAGGAACTCCTGCAATTTGGGGTTGTTACGGATGGTGGCATTGTTGAAGTCCGTAACAATAGGGCCAGGTGCGACTATATTGGCAGTAATTCCTTTAGCGCCAAATTCTTTTGCCAGGTATTTGGTCAATACTTCCATGGCGCCTTTCATAGATGCGTATACGGAATAGCCGGGGTTTACGAACCGGGTGGTGCCGGTGGAAATGTTGATGATGCGCCCGCCATTATTAATATAAGGGGCAAGTTTCTGTGTTAAGAAATAAACGCCTTTGAAGTGCACGTTCAAAAATTCATCAAAAAATGTTTCTGTTACATTTTCAAAGGGTACACCTCCGCCGATCCCTGCATTGTTGATCAGGAAATCAAACACATTGGTGTTCCATTTGGATTGTAAAGTAGTGACAACCTGTTGTACAAACGCGTTGTACAACTTCAAATCGGCCATGTTGAGTTGCAGGGCAACTGCCTGTTGGCCCAATGCTTCAACGGTTTTTACCACCTCTGCAGCGGCTGCTTCATTATTGTTGTAAGTGAGTATAACGTCGATCCCCTTTTTGGCGAGGTTGATTGCCATATCTTTTCCTAATCCGCGGCTGCCGCCGGTTACCAATGCGATCTTTGATGTTGACATATTGTGCTATTTGTTATGACACAAAATTGGCAACAATTAACGGGGTAGGCGTGGTGACTGCTTTAGGAAAAATGGTGACTGCTTCAGAAAAAATGGTGACTGTTTAAGAATGGGCAGAGGGCAGAGGGCAGAAGGCAGAGAAAAATACAGCTCTAAGCAGGTGCATGATCGGAGCCTTGGAAAATTGCCAGGTTGAATAATTGCGCGAGGTTGTATTTCTCCTCCCCCACCGGGGGAGGTCGGGAGGGGGCCTTCAACTATAAACTATCGCGGTACTTTTTTGGGGTCATACCGGTGTATTTTTTGAAGAATTTTACAAAGTTGGAAGGATCATAAGTTAGCTGGCGGGCAATTTCGCCTATTGAAAGGGGGGAAGTGGCGATCATTTCTTTGGACAGATCTACCAGCCGTTCTTCAAAAAGATCACAGGCACTTTTGCCTGTTACTTCCCTGATGGTATTAGTTAAATGAACGGGGTGAATATGCAGCATATTAGCGAAATCCCTGATCTCGAACATAACTTCTACCTCACCGGCTTTTAACTCCTGGATGTGTTTGTCCAGCGCAGTAGTATATTGTCTTACTATCTCTTTCTGACGAAAGGAATTGACCGGGGTAGTTGTTGTTTCCATGATTGGTTATTTTTTAAATGTCACAAAAACGGCATCGCCTTTTTCTACTGAGTTATTTTCTGTTCTAACAGTGATCATACTATTGGCCAATGCAATTTCAATTTCATAGCCACTGCCCAGGAAGGATACTTCGGTAACTTTTCCGGCAACAGCAGTCTTACTTTTTTTAGCCACCAGGGTAAACGCTTCGGGTCTTATGTATAACCGTTTGCCATTACCGTAGGCTTTGGGTATTTCGCCAAAGGCTGCCGCTTCTGTTTTGGTAAAAGCATTGAATTTGCCGAATAGTCCGGCTGCATATTCATTAACGGGTTGCCGGTATACTTTTTCAGGGGTGTCCTGCTGAATGATCTGACCGCTTTTCATTACAATGATCTCGTCGGCCCAGCTGAGTGCGTCCACGGGATCGTGCGACACCATTAAAGAGGTAATGCCCAGTTTCTCACCCATGGCACGAATAACGGCTCGTAACGTATTGCGATGCAGGTTATCGAGGTTTGAAAACGGTTCATCCAATAAGAACAGTTTCGGTGCACCGATCAGCAACCGCGCCATAGCGATCCGTTGTTTTTCACCACCGGAAACCTGGTCGGTCTTTCGTTTTAGTAAATGGCGGATGTGGCATACTTCGAACAGGGTTTCCGCTTCCTGTTCCGGCAGAGTATTGGCATATTCCAGTATTTCTTCTACCCGGTAATTATTGCGCAGTTCAAAATGTTGCGACAAATACGCCATTTTGGGATGGCCGGGGATCAGTTTTTCATTGGGCCCTTCCACGTGTTTGTTCTCGAACAAAACGTCTCCGGCGTCGGGTTGGATCAATCCGCCAATGATCTTTAACAGGGTGCTTTTTCCCGAACCGGATTCACCCACGATCGCCAATTTTTGAAATTTCTTCTGATTGAACGTAATCTCCTGTAAGACAATGTTTGTGCCGAGCTGTTTACTGATCCTGGAAACTTTTAATAACGCCATATTACCCGTGTTGTTCAATAATTAAGGCGCAGGACCCTGGATTATTGAATATTACAATTCTTTAAAGGGTCAAAAGTAATTCAAAAAGGCGCTATTTGAAAGTCTATGCTCCAGAAGGTATACCCATCCGGAGTTTTAGTTGTTCAAATCTTGGGTCAGCTTTTACTGTTTTGTAAGGTGGATATTCAATAAAACAGGCCACTGGGCCAAGACGTTTATCGATGCAGAGATTCAGGTAATAAAATGTTTTATCGAGGTTGCCGAGCGCCAGGTAGATGGCAGCAAAATCACCGTCGATCACAGAATCGGGCTCATCCAGTTCGCGTTGTTCCAGCTTTTGAATGCATTCCAGGGCTTTGTCTGTCATGCCAACCCGGGCATAGGCATGGCCCAGACCCATCAAACCTTTCAACGGGTGGCCGGTAAGCCGGTGTACTTCCTGAAAATAGTCAAGGGCCGTTTGCCAGTCGCCCTTCATGCCAATACACCATGCCTTTAATTCGATGGCGCTGCGCATTTCGGGGTTCATCTCCAGCAGTTTTTCTGCCTGAACAATACCATCATCGAAGCGTTCGGCAAAAATGTACATCATGCCCAGCGAGCGAATGATGGTGGGGGAGAGGGGATCGATTTGTTCTGCTTCTTCCAGCACTTTTACGGCCTTTGCTTTTTGTCCTTTCGCGATATAATAAAAGCCCAACAGGTCATACGCTGCTACAGCGCCGGGATTCAGTTCAATGGCTTTTTGCAATGCATCGTATGCATCCTGCCACTTCCATTCGTAATATAGATAGGGCATCGCCTTGGCAATGTGTCCTTCTGCAATGGTATCATCCAGTTCCAGGGCTTTATCGGCATACTGATGGCCAATTTCAAAAGCCGTATGCGGTATCATTTGTCCCTGTGTACCCAGCGCGCAGTACGATTGCGCTACCATGGCATATGCCTCTGCATAAGCAGATTCAATAGCAATGGCCTGTTTAAAACATTCAATGGCTTTGCGGGTATCGCCGGGCGTTAATTTATTTTTGAAATGAAGTCCTTTTAAGTAGTGGGTATAAGCGGTAATATTTTTAATACTCGATTTAATGGCAGGGACTGGTTTGGGCGAAACGGTCAGGTTTTCTTTTAGTTTGTTGGTGATGATGGCACTGATCTCATCCTGGACTTCAAAGATGTCGTCGAGTTTACGGTCGTAGGTTTCACTCCAGATATGAAAACCATCGGCTGCATTGATCAGCTGGGCAGTGATACGAACACGATTGCCTGCTTTGCGAACGCTACCTTCTAGAATTTTGTCAACGTTCAACTGAATGGCAATGTCGCGAATGTCGTCGTTCTTCCCTTTAAATGCGAAGGCTGAGGTGCGCGAAGTAACCTGCAGGCCATCCACACGGGTAAGGGCGTTCAGCAGTTCTTCGGTAATGCCATCGCTGAAATATTCATTCTCAGGATCGGCGCTCATATTGACAAAGGGCAATACTGCCAGGCGATTGTTGGGGGCAGCCGTTTTACCGCGCACTTCGTGGCGGCCGGGCACTACAATGCCATTGTTGGCGATGGCAAAAACCCGGATGGGTTGTTTTATATTTTTCAGTTCGAAATACCCCAGTTCGCGGGTTTGAATATGTTGCTGGTTGCGGATCTCGTCAAATACCTTTTCGGAGACAAAAACGCCACCAGGCACGGCCAGCGACTCAATACGGGAGGCCAGGTTAACGCCATCGCCGTAAATGGCCTCTTCCTCAATGGTCACATCGCCGGTGTGGATGCCGATGCGCAGGTCAACTTTAGGCGTTTGCTGCAGTAATTGCTGGATCTCGATAGCGGCATGTACGCTATCGATGGCACTGTTGAAAATGCTCAATGAGCCGTCGCCATAATATTGTAAAATTTTCCCATAGAACCGGGGAATGGTGACTTCCAGCACTTCTTTTAAGCGCTGGCGTTTGCTGCGGGCCAGTTGTTCATTTTCCTGCATCAGGGCGGTATACCCTGTCATATCGGCAAATAATATAGCTGCAAGTTGTCGCATACCACTGCAATTTAAGGAAAAAAGGCAGAGGGGAGAGGGCAGAAGGCAGAGAGCCTCATCGCGGCAATAAAGCCCCAGTAACATTTACGCACATCAAAAATGATGATATAGTTATTGAAATGATGGGCCATTGATAACATGCAGATGCAGCCGATTAATGATGAGACTTTGAATGGTGCAGGCAGGTTCGGGTTGAATTAAATTAGTTTATAACCGGAGGGGGTAGGGTCATTTCAACCTTTATCCTTTATAGTATAATAGCCATGAAGCATCAGGCTAAACGGGCAGGTCCCCGGCGGTATCGTCGGGGTCCTTTTTTTATGGTGTTCGTGTATTCGTGTCTAACTAAATGCTTCTGATTACTACCTGCAGAATTTTTATCGGGATATATTTGTGCCAGGTATTCGCCGATTTTTGTTTGCACAGTTATCGGTTGTTTAAATACGTTTATTGACAAAATATACACACTTATTATTTTTGTAATGCAAATTGAAACAGGACAATTATCTTTGGCGACGTTTATTAACGTTAGCTTGTTTTTGGTAACGCAAAGCTAATTTTGATCAATGAACAAGTAGCAACTGAATTGGTACATTTGTTTTGATAGCACGCTCCAGGATCCCCAAAATTATTTTTCAGTAACCCAACCACAATCAGTTTATGAATTGTAGCAGTAACTCCTGTCCGTATGTTTCTCCGGGAACTGGATTCGCATTTTACGCTTCTGTTTTAAATCAACGATCAGGCACATCAGCTGAATTATCGCCGCCATAGTCATTCAATACATATTGGTTTGGGGGATGTAAAGTCCCTGAGTTTATTTAATTTATAAAAACTATAATCATAGCGTTTATGAATCGTTTATTGTTATTGCTTATACTCATGGGTATAGGCTGGGACTCCTTTGCCCAATACGTTTATACCATCAAGGCAGATAGTGTGAAGATCACCAACAGCTGTGATACGGCTGAGTTAATTATTGAGAACCATACACAGACTGTTCCTGGTTTCTTATTTAATAAAGGAAAGGGGCGAACAGAGTTCCGTAGAGGTGCTATTAAGCTAAATGAAAGCGCCTATCTTATCGGTGGAGATACTTTGTATTTACCTCAGGTACATGCTAATAATGGAACAAGTTTAGCAAACGGTAATATTGTATTGGGGAATGATGCGGGTAGTACTGCTGCTCAATTAACGAATACCCGTGAATTACCCTTGAATGGAAATAATGTGGTATTTACCGGGACTGGTAAAATTGGGATAGGTACTAATAATCCGAGTGAGCTTCTTGAGTTAGGTTCTCCGGTGGAAGGCAGTAATGTTGCCAATTTACGCTTTTCTAAAGTAGGAGCAGGGCCGGTCTTTAGTAATGCTATTTCTAATAGCTTTCAGAATGATCCGCGGTACGATGGTATGACTTTTAGTATTAAAACCAATGACAAAGCATTTGCCCCACTTGTTTTGACAGGAGATACCTGTATTTATTTATATGGCCATACGAAATCAGTAGGTGATATTGGTATTAATATTCTCAAAGATAGCAAGCCAAGAGGCCCATTGGACATAGTGAGTGATATTGCCACAGATGCAAATATGATAATAATGGGGCATACTGACAATACACACTACCATACTATCAAGATGAGTATTAATGGGGCTAAAGCTTCTCTTAATGCAATGAAATTTTTTGTTTCAAAGTCTCAGTTCCTGCCAGCTCAAGATTTCGGACAGGCAAATCCTTTAAACCTGTTAGGAGATGGGAACTCAATTTTTAACGGTAATATAGGTGTTCTAAATACAGCTCCCGAGGCACATATTCATGTAGGCGCAGGAACATCAGTTGCCGGTACTGCACCTATTAAACTTACTGCAGGCCCTCTTCTTGCAACGCCTGAAGATGGCGCCATTGAATATGATGGTGCCGATCTTTACATAACTGAAAGCGGCGTCCGTAATAAGCTTTCAAAGACCTTGTCCGGGCAAATAACTACCAATTTTAATGCCAGCTCGTTAAGCAGTTTTACCCCGGCTATAACAACTACAACTGTTGCCGGTGCGCAACCGGGTGATGTAGTAAGTGTAAGTGCTAACAATGGAGGAATAAACCTGCCCTGCATAATAATTACGGCCTTTGTGACGTCGCCTAACCTGGTAACCCTGCAAGCCTATAATGCCAGCCCAAATGCTGTCCCGCTTGCTGCGGATACCTATAAAATACGGGTGATCAAGTAATCGATATTGAATTAAATTATAAATGTAATCTCAGATGAAGCATTTCCTGTTTTTGCTTGTGTTCGTATTCGCGATACAAGTTCTCAATGCTCAATATGTCTATACCATCAAGGCAGACAGCGTAAAGATCACCAACAGCTGTGATGCAGCTGAATTGATCATCGAGAACCATACGCAAACCGTACCTGGATTTTTGTTTAATAAAGGCCGGGGAAGAACTGAGTTTAGAAAAGTATTTCAAAACCTGACAGATAATACCTTTTTGATCGGCAGCGATACAATGAAGTTGTCAAACGTTTGGATGCAGGGTGGTAACCGGTTTGGGGCTACCGGATTGTTAGGTACTAACGATAATTACCCGCTGACCTTTATCCAAAATGGAGTGGAAAAAGGAAGGATAGATACAGGTGGTAACTGGTTGTTTAACACGGTTGAAAATAATAGTTATCCTTTTCAGTTCAAGGGTAACATCTGGCATTCTGGTATTTTATATCAAGAGAAGAATGTTTTCATTGCTCCGTTTGAACCTGGAGAGGAAGATGCAAGAATTATTATTGGCGGCAATAATGTGGTCGGTTCACGGTCAATAGGCATAGGGGACGGTGTTCAGGTAGATGGTACTGGCCTTACGGCATTAGGAATAGGTCTGGGTAACACGGTGGTTCGGGGAATAGGGATCTTTGGTTCTACAACTGAGGGAATAGCTATTGGGCATAATTCGTATGCTCATAAAGGTGCTGTTGTTTTGGGATCTGCATCTACAAGCACCGCCTGGGACCAGTTTGTTTGCGGCGGTCCAGATCGTGATTGGGATGCTAATTCGGATGGCATGTACAAACATATTTCAGAGGTTTATTTCGGTTCGGGTGTGCAAAGAAGTAATACCTCTGGTCCTGGCGTTTCTTACTCAATAAACGGTTCCGGGGCATATGGCGCTAATTATCGCGGCGGAGATATTACCATCACCGGTGGAAAAGGTACCGGCACAGGCACACCCGGTAGTATTATTTTTTCCACGCCACAGGTCTCTTCTTCAGGAACAACCTTGCAAACTTTATCAGAAAGAGCGCGAATAGATTCCAATGGGAATTTTGGCATAGGTACAAGTACGCCATCCACTACCTTGGATGTGCATGGTACGGGCCACTTTGATAACGTTGTTACCTCTTCAGGTCATAGATCTGCCGTACGTAATATTACAGCCAACACCACAATTAGCGATACAGATGAGTATGTTTTTGTAAACGCTGCCAGTACCGCAACTGTAAATGTAACCCTTCCCCCCACTACCGGACGGGATGGCCAAACCTATACCATTAAAAGAATAGATGACAACATCAGCAATGCAGTAACAATCACCAGTGCATCTTCTCAGTCTGTTGATGGAATAAATCCATATCCGCTGGCGGGTAAAAAATATATAACCATTGTGGCTAATTCAGGTACCTGGATTGTCGTATCTCAAAATTGATAAACCAAATGTTGCAAAAAAAGAATCATTACCATTCAGCATATGTCTGGGTTCCAACATTTATGAATCGCTTATTATTATTGCTTATACTCATGGGTATAGGCGGGGGCTCCTTTGCTCAATATGTGTATACCATCAAGGCTGACAGTGTAAAGATCACGAACAGTTGTGATACTGCCGAGCTGATCATTGAAAACCATACACAAACGGTTCCTGGCTTTTTATTTAATAAGGGCCGGGGGGGGCTACCGGGTTGTTAGGTACCAACGATAATTACCCGTTGACTTTCCTGCAAAATGGAACTGAAAAAGGAAGGATAGCAACCGGTGGTAACTGGTTATTCAATACAACACAGGACAAAGGATATCTGGCCCAGTTTAATGGCAATATGTGGACCTCGGGTACTATTAACATGGAAAGCAGGGTAAATATTGCTATTGTTCCTGGTAACGTTGGGGACAATGCTATCAGTATAGGAAGGGATATGATTGTTGGCGGAGCGTGTGCTATAGGGCTTGGTCGGAATTGTACGGTGATTTCAAATGGAGTTTATGCGTTTGGTGCAGGCGCTAATAACACTGTGACCGATGGTATAGGAATTTTAGGATCCACAGATCGGGGAATCGTACTTGGGATGGATTCGTATGCAGGTCCGGAATCTATTGCTATTGGTCCTAGAACAACAACTACAGACCCGCGTCAGTTTGTGTGTGGTGGCCAGGATCCCAGTAATGGACATTATATCACGGACATTTATTTCGGTTCAGGGGTGCAAAGAAATAATGTTGCGGGTCCTGGCTTTGCCTATACTATCCATGGCTCGGGAGCTTATGGCGACAATCAACCTGGCGGAGATATAACCATCGCCGGTGGAAAAGGCACCGGTGCAGGTACACCCGGTAGCATAATTTTTTCTACTGCAGAAAAGGCATCTGCTGGTCCAACTTTTCAATTGTTATCAGAAAGAGCGCGTATAGATACTAGTGGCAACTTTGGCATCGGTACAAACGCTCCAGCAACCAAATTGGATGTAAACGGTACAGGCCGCTTTAATAACGTTGTAACCACTTCAGGCCATAGATCAGCTGTTCGTACTATTTCGAGTGATATTGCCATTGGTGATACTGATGAATATCTTTTTGCAGACGCTACTAATAATCCAGTAACTGTAACACTGCCTCCTGCGGATGGCCGCAAAGGTCAAACCTTTACTATTAAAAAAATAGCAGGCAGCAACTCAGTATATGTTGCCACCGCTTCGGCTGAAAGTGTTGATGGACTAAACCCATATACGATAACGGGGCAATATAAATATGTTACTGTAGTTGCAAGTGGAAATGCCTGGATGATCGTTTCTCAAAATTAAAAGTGATCAAGTTGCAAAAGGGAATTGTAACCATATTGGTAATGATCTGCTGGGTGTCAGCTTACACCCAGATAAACCAGTCTGACCTCAACAGGCCAGCCAAATCCCTTTTGTCATCAGTAAAAAATAAAGCAAATGCTGTAAAGGATTCAGTTAAAGCATCAACCAATAATTTGTTACACCAGTTGCCGGTTGCGCCGCAGCCAGCTAAGGCGTCGCATGCGGTTGATACGTCAGTTCCTAAGGCAGCAACAACTTTAGATTCAAATTCGCAGCCGGAAGCCGATGAACCTACCACTTACTTCCTGGAGCGCCGGGATTGTAAATCGATTATAAAGATCCCTGTTTACGCATATATCTATGTGCCGGTTGAACGCGAGCCGGTAAAGTTTACCGAGCCTGCAAAACCAGCACGCATTCCTTTTTTGCAGGTACATGGGAATTTCATGTATAATGTGAATTATTATTCCAATATAGATACGCCTTATAACGAGCAGAATGTTTACCAGCATACGGTACAAACCTACCTGGATGTTACTGTGAAAGGGAAATACCCCATGCGGGTATACCTGACAAACCGGTTCACCAATTCAAAGCTGTTCCGGAATTTTTCCGATCTCAATTTGAACTATAACAATACCCAGTTCTCCCAAAAAATAAAGGCGCAGGTACGGGAAAAGTTCCTGGCATCATTGCCATCGCCCAGGGTACCTGATAGTTTGAAGCTGGAGCTGGATGAAACTATAATAAAGCTGCGTAGCCTTGACAGCTGGATAAAAAATCCAGGTCTGTTGCAAAAGCTGGTAGAAGCAAGAGAGAAATACCTGCGCGATTCACTGGCCCGCATCGCAAAACCGGATACCAGTTACCGGTTGCCAGGTACAGGGTTGTTAGATTCGGCATTTGTTAAAATTGGAATAGATACACTTGAAACCACCTACGCCCTACGAAAACAACAACTTGATTCGTTACGCGCCCGGGTAACTGTTTTACAACAACTGATAAAATCGGCCAAAGGCCAATCGCAGGAATCGATCAATAAAGTTTGCCGGGAAATTGATCAGGCAAAAAGCCCGGCGAGGTTGAAAGAGATCATGGAAGAAAACCAGATCACGGATACCATTCTCCCCAAAGGCTATAAAACCTTAATGGCCATCCGCTCTTTTGGGGTGGGCAGAACGGTGGTAAATTATTCCGAACTGTCGGCAAAGAATATCTCCGTGAATGGGTTTCAGGCTGAATACAATCCTGATGCTTATTATGCATTGGCGACCGGCAGCGTTGATTATCGTTTTCGTGATTTTATTGTAAAAGGGCCTAAGCAATCAGGCCAATACCTGACGGTATTGCGCTATGGCCGGGGATTGAAAGATGGCAACAATATTATCTTTACCTGGTTTGGCGGCAAGCGGCAGTTATACAATGCAGGTACAGTAGATACGGTCCAAAACACTTCCGTTCAAACGCCTTCCTCAGGGTTGATGGGTTTTACGCTCGAAGGAAATTACCGGCTTACAAAGAACATCATCTTTACAGCTGAAGTAGCCAAGTCCTCTTATCCCGTGTATGCAAAAGATTCATCGGGTGCAAACAGCCTGCCCGCGCAGATGCTGGAGCTTGGCAATCGTAATAATGAAGCTTATTCGTTGAAGGCTGAAGGAACCTTCCCCAAAACGCAAACAACGGTACATGGTACATTTAAACGTATGGGCGCGAATTTTCAATCGTTCAGCACGTTTACCGATGGTTCTGCCCAAACGGCCTGGAGCGCCAATGTGCAGCAGTTGTTCTTTAAACGCCAGTTGACCCTGGTGCTGGGTGCCAATACCAATGATTTCAGCAATCCTTTTATTGGCAGCCAGTATAAAAGCACTACCGTATTTAAAAGCGTGCAGGCCACCTGGCGCCGGAACAAATGGCCCGTAGTGTCAGTGGGATATTTTCCCAGCAGCCAGATCACCAAACTGGGTGATGGCCTGTATCGCGAAAATCTATTTTATACACTGACCGGTAATGTTACCCATTCTTACCAGGTGAACCGCGTGATGATGAACTCAGCCCTGGTGTACACCCAGTTTTATAACCGGTCAACCGATTCGGGTTTTGTATACTTCAATACAAAGAACCTGTTGCTGAGCCAATCAGCCTTTATCAACCAGCTAACGCTGCAATCGAATGCCTCAGGTGCTTTCAATCAGGATTATCGGTTATATACCCTGGAGGGAAGAGCGGCGTACAATATCAATAAGTATGTAATGGTTGGAGCCGGCCTTAAATACAATTATCAAACGACTTATCATATAGAACAACTGGGCTATTCTGCAGAGACCACTTTACAGATCCCTAAGTTGGGACAAATACAATTTTCAGGGGAGAAGGGATTTATCCCCGGAATGAATAAACAGCTTGTGCCCAATAATACGGGCAGGGCTACCTATTTTAAAACATTTTGAACAGGATTTTATGTTTAAAAAATGGACACTGTTTTGTTTACTGCTGTCGGGTTTAGGTTTTGTATCGCATGCACAGGTTAGCATGACGTTACAGGTGCCTCCTGCAGGTGTGCTGGTAAAAAATCAGTTATGGAATATGGTACTGGTAAACTCAGGCACAGGCAATCTGCTGGTGCAGGTGAACCTGGTGTTGCTGGATGTACAAACCAACCAGCCCGTGATCACCGCCACTTCGGCGCCCGTTTCATTGGGCAAAGGAGGCCGGCAATTACAGGCGCGCGATCTTTCACCTATTCAATATTCGTACAGCATTCCGGCCGCACATGTTGATATGGACCCCAATGGTATGTTGCCTGCAGGGAGGTACCAGGCTTGTTACACCGTGGTGAATGCACAAAAAACAGGCCTTACCCTGGTAGAGAACTGTATTGCGGTAAATGTGGATCCGTTAAGTCCGCCCCTGCTGAATACACCTGCCAATGAAGATAAACTGAATACACCTTATCCTCAGTTCACCTGGCTGCCCCCAACACCCCTTGGGATCTTCAACGACCTGGGTTATGCCATGGTACTGGTGGAAGTATTACCCGGACAAGGCAAGGCAGATGCCATACAACAGAATGTGCCATTGAATGCATCGCCCTATACGAAAAACCTGTTCTACAATTATCCGGCTTCTACCCGGTCGTTGGACACAGGCAAGGTATATGCCTGGCGAGTGGTAGCCATGAACAGCGGCAAAGCCGTAGCGTTGAGTGATATCTGGACGTTCCGGGTTACCCAATCCAGGCCACAGTTTGAAACGGAGAAGCCAACCCCATTTGTGGAAGTAAAGCGTGGACAGGATGCCGTGATCGCAACGGCGGGTAATGTATTGCGCATTACGTATGATAATGCTGCTGCGGACACAACAATCAAATATACCATAACCAGCATAGAAGAGCCGGGCAATCCGGTAGTGCAGGAGGGAAACATGCCTGTTCAATACGGCCAGAACCAATTGCAGGTTTCATTGAGGAATAACAGGCGCATACAGGCAAATAAAGTATACCTGTTCCGTTTTGTAAACAGTCGCAATGAAAGCTGGACGGTAAAATTCACAGTGACGAAGTAAGCATGTAAGAACTGTGCTAAAGCTGTTGAAATAGAGAATTTGCATCAATAAAAGAAGTACCACTTAACATCCCCAGAACTATGATCCTGAGTTTAGCGATACGGTATCAGAAACACATAGCCTTATTCCTGTTGAGCATTTCGTTTGTTCAGTTAACAATAGCCGAGCGAATAGGATTGCGATATGTTTCGTACAGAGAAGTTGCAAAATATCCATCACAGATATTTAGTGGCACAGGTATCACAAATGGATACGTGCCATTAAAAAGAGAGAAAGCTGATGAGTTTTATCAGGGTGGTGCAAATTCCCCCCTTCCGCCAGCTGGCGGAGCAGGGGGAGGCCGTTTCATTGGCGGACCTACACAACCGGAGAGCCAGTCGTTCACTTCGGTGAATAGCAACAACATGGTTGACCTGTTCTCCGGCGACTTCAGCTATAACATTCCATTATTGGATGTTGGCGGTTACCCGGTCAACATCGGTTACCACAGTGGCATTACCATGGATGAAGATGCCAGTTGGGTAGGATTGGGTTGGAATATCAACCCGGGTAGCATCACACGAAATTTGCGGGGTGTGCCGGATGATTTTAATGGCGGAGCTGATACTATGAAGAAGGTTGCGTCTGTTAAGCCTAATGTAAGCTGGGGTGTTAATATAGGAGCCAGCGGGGAGATAGTAGGCTTGCCTAAGATTGGGAGCATTATAAGTAAAACGGATTCTTTAAGGTTAGGGGGGAGTCTTGGGATCTTTCATACAACCTATACCGGTTGGGGAATGGAAACCTCGTTGAATGCTTCCATCAACGCCGGCGCTAAATCTTTCGGGGGGTTAACGGCCGGGTTGTCAATTACAAACAATTCACAACAAGGGGTGACCGTCACGCCCAGCCTTGGATACAATTCCCTGGCTCATAAAAATAGTGACGTAGGAGGTGGGTTCTCCATCTCTTCGCCCTATAATTCGCGCACTGGTTTAAGAACCGTTCAGTTGGGCATGAACCTGAATCCAAAGAATAAGGATGGAGACAATATAAAGGGTGGCTCCTACGACGCGTTGTCATATTCCTGGCCTGCTGCCATGCCTTATATGACCATGCCCATGACGAATTACAATGTGAGTGTAACTCTTAAATTTGGCTCGGAGTTCACCGGTTTTTCTCCCGATTGGTCTGTAAGCGGTTATTATGGACAGGAGTCAATAAGAAGTTCAGATCAGGAATTGTCCCTGCCGGTCTTCGGTTACCTGAACTACCAGAACATGAGTGGCAATTGGAATGCGCTTACCGATTTTAACCGGGAAAAAGAAATCCCTTATCGCGAAAAACCGGCTGTACCCCATATTGCAGTTCCTTCCTATACGTACGACGTGTTTTCCATTTCGGGTGAGGGCACGGGTGGCAGCTTCAGGCCTTACCGGGGCGATATAGGTTTTATTGCTGACCACCTGTCACAAAGCAAAACCATCAGTGGCGGAGTAAGCCTGGATATTGGGCCTGGTATGTTTTTACATGGCGGGGTTGACTTAAACGCCAACTATTCTACCACCAAAACCGGCCCCTGGCAGGCGGAGAATGTTATCGGTTCCACAATAGGTTTTCGAAAGAACAGTGGTTTGTATGAAGGTGTTTATTTCCGCAACCCTGCTGAAAAAGCTATCAATACAACCGCTTATTATAATGCTATTGGCGGCGATGATGTAGTAACGCCGTCTTTGTTTCAGCTTAATAGTCTGACGCCCTTCATAATTGCCATGCCTACCCTCGACCGGTATAGCGGAAAGAAGAAAGTAGGCAGTATTCCGCTTAGAAAAGACAGCGTTGTTCATACCACCCGCGACAAACGGTCGCAGGTAATATCTTATCTCACTGCCGCAGAGGCAACGGCGGTTGGCCTGGATAAATACATCTATCATTATGGGATCAACGAATTCAATCCAAAGAGCTGCCCGGTAAAACTTCCTGATGAAACAGATGGTAATGGTCTTGGTACGAAAGCTTATTACTATCGGAATGAAAGTTTGAAGGGTGATCCTTCGGCCATTCGTCCGGATTCAATGCCATTTTACAATTGGGGGGAAGGAACGCCCGCTATAGGTACTGCTTTCCAGGGAGATCATTTTTCTGTGCGTTGGCTGGGCCGGTTTAAGGCACCGGTTACAGGGCCCTATAAGTTTGCGGCTACTTTTGATGATGGGATGCGTTTGTTTGTTAATGATACCCTGCTTATGGACAGGTGGAAAAAAATAAACAGCTGGGATTCAGTAAAATTAAACCTGGTAAAAGATGAGCTGTATAACATGCGGATCGAGTATTACGATGATTGGGGGTCTGCGCATACTGAGTGGTTCTGGCGGCCACCAATGACCCCTAATGGGCCATTGGACCTAAATCATAAAATAAAGGTCCCCCGGAAATATTTATTCCAGATGCCAACTAAAGATACTTTGAATGTAGATCCTGGAGTAGTGCGGGAAGACAGGGTAAATAATTTCCGTAAAGCCTCTCATATTTCCGAGATCGATGTATTGAATCCGGATGGGCGGAAATATGTATATGGGATTCCGGTATATAATATTTTACAAAAGGAGGTGAGCTTTGCCGTTGAGGCAGGAAAAGGCGATGTGCAAACAGGACTGACTGATTTTACACCAACGGAAAACAGCACGGGTAACAAAAGTGGAAAAGATGGTTACTACAGCAGGCAGGAAATGCCCGGCTATGCCCATTCTTATTTGCTTACGGGTATTCTGTCGCCCGATTACGTGGATGTAACCGGGGATGGCATCAGCGATGATGACCAGGGCGATGCCGTGAAATTCAATTATTCAAAAGCAGCCGGTATAGCCGCTCCATTTGAATGGCGTGCCCCTTATTCAGAAAAAGCCAATTATAACGAAGGACTGAAAACCTATCCCAGAGATGATAAGGCGCATTATATCTATGGCAAAAAAGAACAATGGTATTTGCATACTATTGAGTCAAAGACGATGATCGCCACCTTTACCCTTGAACACCGGCAGGATATGCTGGAGATAGATGAAGCGGGGAACAAGAGGAATAATGGCCGGGCTTTTTGTCTGAAACAGATAGATCTGTATTCAAAAGCTGACTTTTTAGAGAAAGGCCCAGGGGCCATACCCATCAAAACGGTGCACTTTGAATACAGCAATGAACTTTGCCCTGGTATAAACATGCCTGAAAACAATGATGGTAAGCTGACATTGAAAAAGATCTGGTTTACTTATAATAACAATGATAAAGGCCAGCTGAATCCATACGTTTTCAATTATCATCCCAATAACCCTGCGTATCGCACTAATGCATCTGATAAGTGGGGCACTTATAAAGACCCTGCACAAAATCCGAAAGGCGTTAACAATGCAGATTATCCCTACGCGCTACAGGATAGTGCGCAGGCAGCTTATAATGCCGGCGCCTGGATGTTGGATTCTATTCAATTGCCATCGGGCGGGCGCATTAAAGTAAATTATGAAAGCGATGACTATGCATATGTGCAGAACCGCCGGGCTACGCAGATGATGGAGATTGTAGGTTTAGGTCAGGGGGCTACCAGTACACCTGCGCCATTGTTGTATAACTGGTCCCTTTTCGATCCCAAGGATAATCTGTATGTTTTTGTAAAGGTCCCGCAACGGGTTCACTCAAAAAGTGAAATGTATGCCCGGTACCTGGAAGGCCTGAGTAAATTATATTTTCGGTTGTCTGTGCAAATGCCGGCTACCGAGGGGTTAGGTAATGGCTCAGAGTATGTTCCCTGTTATGCTGAACCCGATTTTGCGGCTGGCAATTGGTATGGCTTCACGGGCGACTCCAATGTTATTTATATTAAAATTGGTGGAATAAACAAAAATGCCGATGGCGGTGGTTCGGAAAGCGCACTGGCCCAGGCTGCCATTAATTTTCTGCGCCTTAATCTTCCCTCAAAAGCCTATCCTGGTTCTGAAGTAAGGGATGATCTTGATTTCAACGCAGGTGTGCAGATCCTGGTATCACAGATCAGCAACTTTACTACCATGCTGCAAGGTTTTGCCAACTCGGTGCGAAGAAATAATTGGGTCAGCGGAATAGATATCGGCCGGTCGTTTGTGCGCTTAAATGCGCCCACGTTTAAAAAGATCGGCGGTGGCTTGCGCGTAAAAAGCGTTTTGATCTACGACCATTGGCGCGATATGACCAGCAATAAAATGAAGGAGTCGGTTTATGGACAAACCTATGATTATACCACCATTCAAAATATCAATGGAATACCTGCCAGAATAAGCAGTGGCGTAGCTTCCTGGGAACCGGTTATCGGGGGTGAAGAAAATCCGTTTCACCTGCCTATAGAGTACCAGGATCGCATTTCAGCATTGGCACCTGCTTCCATGTTATACAGTGAAGAGCCTTTAGGTGAATCGTTTTACCCTGGCGCATCGATTGGGTACAGTAAAGTACGCACCCGCAGCATTCATACTGCCAATACCCGTTCAGCAAATGGTTACTCCGAATCAACCTTCTTTACTTCTTATGATTTCCCCACTACCTGCGACAGGTCGATGCTGGATGATGATACCAAGAAAAGGTTCAGGCCTGTGTTGAAAACCTTCCTGCGCATCAATTCAATCAGCAACCTGAGCATTTCGCAGGGCTTTAAAGTGGAGTTGAATGATATGAACGGGAAACTGCGCACGGAAGCAACCTATTCCGAAACAGATGCGGTGCATCCTATAACTTATACGGAGAATTTTTATCATGTAGATAATTTATCTACGGAATCTAAACACCTGAATAATACCGTTGCAGTCATTAACCCGAATGGTGAGGTAGATACTGATGCTACTATTGGTAAGGATGTAGAGCTGATGGCGGATATGCGCGACCAGAAATCAGTTTCAATCGGTGGAAACGTGAATGTGAACGTTGACCTGTTTGCTGCCGGCGTTTGGCCTGTTGCCATTCCCAGTTTGTTAAACCTATTTCAGCGGGAAGAGAACGAATTCCGCTCAGCTGCCATGACGAAGGTGATCTACCGTTACGGTATCATCGATAGCGTGGTACATATCGAAAAGGGCAGCAAGGTCTCTACCCGGAATATATTATACGATTCAGAAACGGGCGATCCCTTACTGACCAGAACGCAAAACGAATTCAATGATCCGGTATACCAGTTCACGTATCCTGCCCATTGGGTATATAAAGGAATGGGACCTGCCTATCAGAATATAGGCGCTACGCTGGAGCATTTGACAGTTAAGATGGGTAAAATCGATGAATCAGGTTTGGTACAACCCATTTCCTCTTATTTAACAGCAGGTGATGAATTGCTGGTGTATAGCAAACAATCGATGAGTGAAGATGGCTGTGGAAATGAGTATGCGACATTCCCCAAGGCCTACAAGTTATGGGTGATAGATTCCAGTACTGTACAGGGGGGCACACCACATTTGTACCTGGTAGATGCCAATGGAATTCCTTTCTCGGGAAATGATGTAACGTTTAAGGTGATCCGTTCCGGACACCGCAATGTGAATGGAGAAGTGGGAACGGTGACCTCTTTGAACAGCCCGCTGGTACCGGATGGTGCAGGTAAGTATCATTTGGTATTTGATAACAATACCAAAGTGATCAATGCCGGGGCCGCTGAAATGGCACAATACTGGAAAGTGGCGGACAGAAGAAAATCGGACAAGGACCAGAACTGCGTGCCCACAGATGAAAGCGACGAATTTAACCGGGAAGCCTGTTCCTGTTTTCAACCGTTCTTTAATTATCTGATCAATAATGGACAATTATTTTCTAGAAGATACAAGTCGCCACAGACAGTCAGGGATGTGCTGAATAAGGCTGGACTTACCAACCTCAGTGGTTGTTCGCTGTTACAGGCCAATCTCGATAAAGTGTTTTATACAGAAAGCGGACCCGATGATGATGTATACACTGCCTATATAGGAGATGTTAGAGTAGATTTTATAAGGCGCCCGGGAAGTAATGCATCGTTTAATGCTTATACCATTGGCAGTTGTACCCCCGAAGGTGTTGCCTTTAAAAACCCCAATGGGGTAGTGCATGGACCCGATACTGTTACTGTTCGGATTGCGGCTGATTATTCGGCCAACCTGCTTTCAACAGAGCAGTGTCCTGCCTTCAACGATTCTCTGACAACAAGAGATGCAACATCGGACCGGTTGCTGGTGGAAAATGGATTGGATGTAGGTGGTTATGAACGCAACGCCATTGCCGTGGTGAATTTTAACCGGCTTGACCAGATCCCGCCCGATGCCAATATTTTATCGGCCAACATGATCCTGCAGGCCGACCAGCGTGGTCATGGATCTGGTTATACCAATGCCAATTCGGTTAACCTTGCCGATACGTTAAGTGTGTCGTTGGCTAATCCGGGATATTTCCCAACTACTTCCCTGGAAGCTGTGCATGAACGAATAATTACCAGTGCCTGGCACCGGGAATTAAAAAAGAAAGTTCCTTTTCAAAATGATACCCTTAATGTACTGGATTATGTAAATGGGTATCGGGATAATTCATATACTTCAGCCAGTTTTATGTTAACGCAGGGATCAGGCGATTTTCATTCAACCAATACTGGTTACGGAGCAGGTTATGAACCACCTGCTTATTTGCAAACTGGTTATGGAAATTATTATTCAACGTATTACTCGCAGCGCTATGCGGATCCTGCAAAATGGCCGGTAATAGAGGTGACGTATGTAACGCCGGCCCCTGCTTCCGATACGGGCGGTATTTTGCTGACATATAATTTAACCCTGAACTGTTCCGAAAATATTACCCGTTCCTGTTACAGCGCCATCACAGATACCATGGTAAATCCCTATCTATATGGCATTCTGGGCAACTTCCGCCCGTTGCGTGGTTATGTGTATTATGGCAGCCGGAACGAATCAAAGGCTTTACCATCGGTGAATGTAAACACGCGTACATATGGTACTATAAAAGATTTTGCGCCCTTCTGGATCTTACAGGACAATAACTGGGTGCCTTCCAATGATACCACCCGTTGGGTATGGAACAGTGCCACTACGCTGTTTAATCGAAAAGGATTTGAGCTGGAAAATAAGGACCCGCTGGGACGCTACAATGCCGGTTTATATGGATATGGGTTGACCATGCCAACGGCGGTATTGCAGAACAGCCATTACCAGGAAGGTGCGTATGAAGGTTTTGAAGATTATGGTTTCAAAATAAATACCTGTGATACCACCTGCGGTGAAATAAAGCATTTTGACTTTTCAGGCTTTCAGAATTCTTTCACCAAAACGCAGGCACATACGGGCCTCTACAGTTTGCAGGTGCCCGTTAACAGCAGCATCAGTATCGATGCCAGTCTGCAACCGGCAGCTGATGCCGATGTCGCCAGGCTTACACCAACGCTGGCTCCAGACGCCTGTGCCGCCGGTTCATCCCTGAAAGGATTGCGGGCTTCCAAAAATACCATAGTGCCCGAATTTGCCCCGCTGGCGGGTAAACGAATAATAGTGGGCGGCTGGGTAAAAGAAGACAACAGTTGTTTGTGTAAAGCGTATACCCGCAATCACATCCTGGTTCAGTTTGTGGCAGGTGGTGATTTGTCAACGGTTACGTTGAGTCCTTCAGGTAACCTGGTAGAAGGCTGGCAGCGTTATGAAGCAGTGGTTGATATTCCGGCAAATGCCACCCAGATGGCCATTTCCCTGAAAGCATCGGATTCTGCCACTACCTGGTTTGATGACATCCGCATACATCCCTATAATGCACAAATGAAATCATTCGTGTACAATCCGGTGAACCTGCGGTTGATGGCAGAGCTGGATGAGAACAACTACGCTACTTTTTATGAATACGACGATGATGGCACCCTGGTACGGGTGAAGAAGGAAACAGAGCGTGGCGTGCAAACGATAAAAGAATCAAGAAGCGCCTTGTTAAAGGAACATCAATAAACAATTGCTAAAAGATCAAACTCATTATATGAAGCAGCTTGGTTTGCTATTACTAACAATAGGAATGCTGATGGCCGGTGCACCAGCAGAAGCGGCACCGATATCGGTTGATACAACAGGCAGCAGGGTTACCGGGTTCCTGCAAAAGGTACAGCAGGCCTATAAAAACGCCTCTTATTTAAGTGTTAACCTGCTATACCGGTATGCCAATAAAAACCAGCCGGATAAAAATGTTGAAACCATGTCGGGTGAATTGGCCATGGACAGGAACCGGGTACGGCTGGTGATGGATGAAGTGGAATCCATTACAACAGAGAAGTATACTATTCAGGTGATAAAGGCAGACAAGCTGATCTATTTATCAACCCCCAAACCAGCGCAGAGTACAGACCCGATCAGTATGGTAGACACCATCCTGAGCCATATGGAAGGCGTTCGAACAGAACTGGTCCGGAATAATGGACTGGCCAGGCTGAACATCTATTTCCCTTCGGGTATGCAATACAGATCAATTGCCATGACGATCAATGAATCGACCGGGTATTTTGAGAAAGTAAGGTATGAGTTGAATACGGAAGGGCTGCTGACTGAAGATCAGATTGCCCGAACCGGTAAACCGGGTGATTATCAGCCGGAAGGAATAATTGAAGTGTTGTTCAGTAATTACCGGCAGGGCCAGTTTACAGATTCAATTTTCGATGAGGGCATCTACTTTACCCGCCGGGGAAAAGGAGACTATCAGCCAACAGAACAGTATAAAGATTACCAGGTCTATCTGGCATCTTCGAACTTATAAATAAACCTTTTCCCGGGGTAACACCTGGTTAAGATATAACCGTAAAAAAGTTATAACCCAAAAGACCATTACTCAAATGCACATTCCAAGATTATACCGCATAGTAGTATTGATAGGACTTATTTGTACAGCGGCTATTGTACACGCAGGCGATGGCGGAGGCATTGTAGCCCGGGCCATCCTTGATGGCAGCAAACGCCAGTTGGTGAAGGATTCCTCGGTTACGGTGGAGGATTCAGCCTTTTATAATGCGGCAGCCATTGGCGTTGATACCGGGTATTCGGTGCAGAACGTCATTACGCTGAAGATCAATGAAGCGTCGAATGTGTACCTGCGCACGGCTTTTACAGCCAAGGTACGCCTGCTTATATCGTATAATAATGGAAATGATACGGCTTCCATGGTAAGGGAGTTAACCATTAATTACGATACGGGCCATACCTACAATGCCCGCAATAGCTTTGCGTTTTATGGAGGAAGAAAGGTAACGGTAAAAATACTTTCGGTAGATACAGGGAATGCAACCTGGAATGTGTCATCGGTATTGATGGTCGAAAATCAACTGACAGCCCGACCCAGATATAATTTCAGCTGTAGCAGTACAGTTACCAATATAACAGTGAATACACCTGTGAGTGCAGATGAACTGCCGGTAAGCTGGACGGCAGTCCGGGGCGCTGACCAATATGATCTGGAATGGACTTATATAGATTCGTCGGCCCTGGCGAATAAAAAATATGGCAGCCCGTTAAGTCCGGCCCTGATCTTTTACCAGAATGCCACGCGTGTAAGTACAGCCGGTAACTCGTATAATATACCATTGATATACGACAATTCCGGTACCCTGTTTATCAGAGTGCGGCCGGTACAGCTGGGTGCAGCTAAATCGGTCCTGAATGCCATTTGGAGTTCAGATGCTTCGCCTGTTACTATGGGACAATACGATTTTAAAGGCCATGAACGACCGCTGAACTGGCAATCGAGCATCAGTTTTGCGGAAGAAGGAAAACGCAAAGTGGTGGTGCAGTATTACGATGGCAGTTTGCGCAACCGGCAAACCGTTACCAAAGACAATACCAATAATAAAACAATTGTTGCCGAAACTTATTACGACTATCAGGGGCGGCCAGCCATTCAGGTAATGCCGGCGCCTTCATTAAAAAATGTAATTCAATACACTGCCGGGTTCAATGTAAGTATCAATAATGCAGAATATACCCAGCGTTTTTATGATACGCTGGGTAATACAGATACATATTGTAATATTCACGCCGGGGAAATGAGTTCCGATTCCGGCGCCAGTTTGTATTATTCACCCCAAAATCCAAATAAGACAATCGGGATGAACCAGTTCATTCCCGATGCAAAGAATTATCCATTTACCGAAACAGAATATACCCAGGACAATACCGGCCGCATCAGCCGCCAGGGTGGAGTAGGCCCGGATTACCAGTTGGGCAGCCAGCATGAAACCAAATATTATTATGGTACACCCGATCAGAGTGAGCTGGATGCGTTGTTTGGAACCGATGTCGGCGATTATTCACACTATTTTAAAAACATGGTGCGCGACGCCAATGGCCAGTACAGCGTAAGTTATGTGGATATGCATGGCCGTACCATTGCAACCGCACTGGCAGGCATAGGGCCTGATAATATGGCCAAATTGCCATCGAATGCGCAACGGGTGATCAAAGAGAACCTGGCCGACTCGGGTTCCCGGTTCCTGCAGAACTGGAGTATGGTAAACCAGAAATCACTGGTGGTGGCGCAAACCGATAGTTTCGATTTCCGTTACCGGTTAGACCCATCTCTGGTGACCGATATGAATTGTAAGGACTCGCAGATCTGTTATACCTGTTTGTACGATCTGGAAATAACCATTACCGATAATTGCAATAACCAGCTATTGCAGGGAGGGAAGGCCTTTGATACGGTAATACATAATTTTTCATTCGATCGAATTCCAAGTGACTGCAGTCCAAAGCCGCTGGAGCTGAATTTCAAATTGCAATTACAGGAAGGCAGCTACCAGGTAACCAAACAGCTTACCGTGAACCGGGATGCTTATTTGTATTATCGCGATAGTGTTTACCTGCCGAATAATACCTGCAGATCGATGCAGGATTTCATTAAAGAGCAGCGCGACCTGATTACAAATGCCAATACTACTTGTGTGCCCGATTGTAAAACCTGCCGGGATAGTGTAGGTACCTTTGAAAGCTTCCGGAATAGATATATTACCAAAGGAGGTATTGCCGTTGCTGATACAGCCGAATTCAGAACGCAAATAGAAACCGCTTATACGAACGCCGTCCATGGCTGTGATGTGTTGTGCGGCGATAGCACGTCCGATGATACGGATATTCGCAGTGCGATGTTGCAGGATGTGACGCCGCCTTATGGACAATATGCTGATACTACCCTGGGAAAAAGAGACAAGTATTCTGTGTTTTATATTGACCCTAAAGACAGTATAGGGTATGTGCCGGTTTACAGGCTCGATGACGTGCACTATACGAATGATGCCGGTCAGCCTGATCAGGTATTTGATATGCAAAGCGGGCTGATGGTGGATCCCGGTTCGCTGAGTGTAAGTGACTTTACGCAGTTTTTCCGGAGTACCTGGGCCGAAGCTTTGTTGCCTTATCACCCGGAATATTGCAAGTTAAAAAAGATGGAATCGCTGCATGCCAGCAATGTGTGGGATAGGCAAATGGAGGCGATCGACAATTTCAGGGATGCCGAAAAAGGAGGGTATCTAAACCCAACGGGCAGTAATAGTAAATACACTAACATTCCCGGCAATATAGATCCATTTACCCAGGATGCAACGCAAAAGACAAATCTTGACAAAAAGCTCAATGCTTACCTGACCTTTAAGGACGGTCCGACTGTGAGTATGTGGGGAATGGCCACCATAATGGCGAAATGTGATTCGGGTAATGCGGCCTGTGTCAGGTATTATTCCAACGAAAGCCCTGAAACTATTAGTCATATTTTGGATACCACACAGATCTGTGAAGGAGACCTCGATATGGCGTGGCGCAGTTTCCGCCAGTTGTATCTCAGTTATAAAAAGGACCTGGTAAATGCGATCATAAATGATCCAAAAGATTGTAAGCCCCTGAACCAGGCTTATAAAACCATGCCTTTATATGATACTTTGTACAATAATGGACATACGCCCCGGTTTAGTATAGATACTAAAGCCACTGCAGAAAAGAATGAGCTGGCATATATAATGCAGGGAAAAGACGAGGGCTCTGTAAAAGATGCGATCAAAAGAGGCCAGGATTCACTGAATACATTTTACATAGATAATAGTGAGGCCCTGGCGAATCAATGGCTGGCGCAATTGGCCCCCTGTAATTATCTGGATGCTGCATTGCGGGATACTATCTTACCATTGTTAAAAGCGCTGTGTATAATGGCATCCGATGCCGGTCATCCATTTGGCGCCAGTTCCCTGCCTGCCGGTAAAGCTTCCATGGGATATAATAGTTTTGTGGACATTCTTAAAGATTACAACCTTAAACATAATATAACTAATAACTCCACCTGTAATCCTTACATGATCACGGCCCCGGCGCCTTATGATAAACAGCCGGTGTATAGCAACAAACCGGTTTATACAAAACCAGATGAATGCGAATGCCAGCTGATCAATGGAAAGTATGATGAATATTTGCTGAGTGATGGCGCTGATGATTCTTTCGCTGCCTTTATGCTAAGAACGCAGGGCGTAACCATGAGCAATTCGGACCTATTACAACTGCGGGATCTGTGTAAAAAGGGAATCGTGTCAACGGATGCCGGTGTATCATGCCAGTACCTGTCTCAGCCGATCTTTTTGCCACCGGCTTTTCAGTGTAATTCAGGCGAATCCTGCACTTCCTGTACGGTGGTGAACAACCTGTACAAAAGTTATCAGCAGGAATTCCCGGACGATACGGTACGTATTACAGATGGAGCTGATTCCATTCAGATAAAACGGAACACCCTGTTCAAGAACTATATGAATAACCAGCTTGGTTATTCACTGGAAACCTGGCAGTACCTGCAGTTTATAAGTCAGTGTGCCGATTCCTCTTTATATACTCATGAAGTAAAATGTTCAGACCAGCATATAGGCAGTTTGTATAGAACAGAAAGTACAGATGCTGGTAAGTTGTATGATATTCAACCTACACCTGACGGCGGTTATATTATGGCAGGTAGTATTTGGGACAAGTCTTCCAAAGAGGGCACGCTGGTAAAGACAGATAGTCTTGGTGTTAAACAATGGGCGATCAAGTGTGGCGGAATGGGCAGTGATACGTTGTTACGTGTGCGCCGTACAGCAGATAATGGGTATATAGCAATAGGTACAACGCATTCGGGTCATTATGAAACGGGTGCTATGTGGATCATAAAAACAAACAATGGCGGTGAAGTGCTCTGGTCAAGATCAGTCGGCTTTAGTACTCCGTTTGGTGAACATGGATACGATATTATACAAACCAGCGACGGTGGTTATGCGGCATTGGGCTTATATAACCGGCATGCGGGTCATGGTGAGTTTTTATTAAGCCGCATACAGCCGGACGGCACAATAAGCTGGACACGCCGTTTTGGAACCAGCCGTTTGCAGGATAACAGTACGGTATGTATACCCAATGAAACCGATTCGTTAAGTTATGATGGTGTGCCTTCTTATGGATTGCTGGAACAGGATGATACCTTGCTGGTAAGCGGTGCAGCTTATGATCCCAACCTGGGTGACCGGTATTTTGGTGTGGTGCACCGGGTAAGTAAAGATAACGGTAATCTGTTGGGCTCCTGGCATTATGCTGATGGCGCCGATACTACCAGGAGTTGCTGGTTCAGGGATATTTATCCAACAGAGAACGGCTATATGGTGATGGTGAACAGTGCCAAACAACTGGGTACGGTAAATGCCCAGGTTGGTGTGATCCAGTTAACAAAAACAGGCAATGTAGTATCGTATAAACGATTTAATATACCAGCCGGCAGCGACAGAATGGCCACCTCATCGGTATTCCCGGCGGCAGACGGCGGCTATATGGTAGCGCAAACGGGGAACAACAGTGCGCATATTATCTGGCAGCGGGTTGATGCAACAGGTTCCGTAACAGGAGCGACGGAAACAAACTTGTCGGGCACCCAAAGTGTGGGCCGTATAGCACAAAATACAAGCGGGCTCTTTACCCTGGCAGGTAATAATAACCAGGACATGTTGATGCTGGTGTTACGCCCGGGTCTCAGTTGTTACGATAACCCGGTACAATTGGGGGCTACAGACGAAACAGTTACCCGCGTACCGTGGGCCATTGGAGTAGATGAGTTTGTGACACCGAAGTATACCGATAATGATTTAAATGGATATGCCTGGTATGATCTCACCGATACAGCGCTGGTTTGCGCAGGTGATGGCCATTGTTATGATATTTATAATGGGCCACAATTGTGCGGTAAGTCAGATCCGCTGATGCCGCCGGTAGCAATAGAGTATACAGGGCCCTGTACCGACAGTACCTTCTTTGCGGTAAGCAAGGGCACTGAAATTTCAAAGGTGTATAGCGATTCCCTGACCGGTGCATTCGAACAGAAATACATCAACAAATGTCTGGAGGCGTATAGGTATGAATCATTTACGGTTACGCATCCGAAACGGGAGTATCATTATACATTGTACTATTACGATCAGGCCGGTAACCTGGTACGTACTGTGCCACCGGCCGGTGTACACGAAATAACCGATACCACGGAGTTAAAACAGGTAGTGGCAGCGCGTGCGGCCCAGATTGAACATGTGCCGGCGCATACCCTGGTAACAGATTATCGTTATAATACGCTGAACCAGGTGGTTTCTCAACATTCGCCCGATGGCGGAACCAGTAGCTTCTGGTACGACAGGCTGGGAAGATTGAGTATTTCACAGAACGCAAAACAGAAAGACAGTACACAATACAGTTATACGAAGTATGACGATATAGGCCGAATTACCGAGGTTGGGCAATTGGCCAGCAGCACGGCTATGGACGACCCTATCAGCAGGGATCAGCAATCGCTGAAAAACTGGTTAACAAATGCGGCAGGAACGGCCCAACAGATCACCCAGACAACCTATGATGCTGCTTACTTTGGAACCACCTTGCCTGCATTCGGTGCAAAGAATTTACGTAACCGGGTTGCCTGGACAGCGCTGTACAATACGGCCAGTGATTTGAGCAATATTCATTATGCAACAGCTACCCATTACAGCTACGATATCTTAGGAAATGTAGATACCCTGTTACAGGATTACCGGTTGGGGGTAATGAACGATAACAACAACCGGTTAAAGAAAATTGCCTATGATTTTGACCTGGTAAGTGGAAAGGTAAACCAGGTAAGTTATCAGCCCGGACTACCGGATGCCTTCTATCACCGGTATGTGTATGATGCCGAGAACCGGATCACGAATGTGCTCACCAGTTCGGATAGTGTAAACTGGGATAATGATGCCTACTACCAGTATTATGACCATGGACCATTGGCCCGTACGGTATTAGGCGAGCAGCAGGTGCAGGGAGTAAACTATGCCTATAACCTGCAGGGGTGGATGAAGTCGATCAATCCGGCTATCTGTGATACTGTTGGGTTTACTTTAAAGGCTGATGGAAGTACTGGTAGTGTGGTAGGGAAAACGGCCTATAATGTAATGCTGAACTACTTTAATGGCGACTACAAGGCCATCAGTGGCGCTGCACCACAGGACGCCTCGATCGATGGAACGCTGGGAGGGCAATACCGCCCGCTGTACAATGGCAACATCAGCAGCATGGCAGTGAATGTGGGCGCGTTGAATAATCCTTTGTTGTATAACTATCAATACGACCAGCTCAATCGCCTGGTAGCCATGGATGCCTGGAAGAAGACAGGCAATGCCTGGAGTGATCTTACTCCAACCAGCGACTTCGGAGAACGAGTAAGCTATGATGCCAATGGGAACATTTTAAGTTACATCCGTAATGGAAATACAGATGGTGGCAAGCAACTGGAGATGGATAGACTGGCTTACTACTATAAGCCGGGTACCAATCAGTTGGATTACGTGCATGATACGGTGCCCTCGGGTAACTACGATGTAGATATAGATGCACAGTTAGCAGGTAACTATGAATATGACTCAATAGGTAACCTGATTAAAAACACGGCAGACAGCATATCCAGTATTAGCTGGACGGTGTATGGAAAGATCAGCCAGATTAAAAAGGATGATGGAACGGTTATCACCTATACCTATGGCACAGATGGAAACCGCATCAGTAAATCTGTTGTAAAAGGAGGAGAAACCGAAGCAACAACAACCTGGTATGTGCGTGATGCGACTGGCAATGTGATGAGTGTGTACGAATCCGGTAAACCTACAGTAAACGTCGGCCATCTGACCCAGTCGGAGCTGCATTTGTACGGCAGCAGCAGGCTTGGGTTGCTAAGACGGAGCCTGGATGTGGCTTATCAGTTGGAGAATAATCCTTATCCGACGAAAATCACCATGCCATTGCTGGGGTCAGCCGATAGTATTACTTTTGTTCGTGGCGACAAGCTCTTTGAATTGAGTAACCACTTAGGCAACGTACTGGTCACTATAAATGATAAGAAAATTGGTGTATCTTCCCTTTCGAATAGTTCTTTGATTGATCATTTTGAACCGCAAGTGGTAAGTGCGCAGGATTATTATCCGTTTGGGATGTTGCAGCCGGGTCGCTCTTATCTTTCTCCCAATGGAGACAAGTACAGGTATGGGTTTAATGGCAAGGAAAATGATAATGAGGTGAAGGGCGAGGGCAATCAACAAGATTATGGGATGCGGGTGTATGATCCGAGGATTGGTAAATTCCTTTCTGTTGATCCATTGACAAAAGGTTACCCAGAATTAACGCCTTATCAATTTGCCAGTAATAGGCCCATTGATGGGATTGATTTGGATGGAGGAGAATGGAAGCCTTTGACTGATTACTTCGCTGATAAAGCAAAAGCAAACGGAAATCCTAGACTATCAGGGTTTATACGATCTTTGGGAGCCGGTGATGTCCAAACTCAGACTCAGGATGCAATTAATAATGTGGCGAAGGGTAAAATAGCAGAGGTTGCGGTGCAAGTGTATGGGTATACGTCATTTGGAATGTTTGAAAATTCGGTAAATCTTGCAAAAAGGGCTATTATTGATCGAGACCCTGAAGCACAAGGTGAAGCATTGGGATTGTTGGCTCAAGGGGTGTTTGGAGAAGTGGTTGCAGCAAGAAGACCTGCGGCGCCAAGAGTTTATGAGGAGCCAGTTACTGCCGTTAATAATCAAGCTACTGCTGCAAACAACGGTGTACCTTCTCAAGCTACAACCCCAAATGCAGTACAAGAGATAGCACCAATTATCGAGGAGCCTGTTGTGCAAAGTTCTTCTTCTATTGGAGCTGAACAATTGGCTACATTTAAAATAAAAATGCAAAATGCTTTCAAAGGCATAGATAAAACTCATCTAGATGCTGCCATTGGAGATATGGCAGGTAACCCTATTGTTAAATATGGCAAAGTTTGGGACCATTTGTCCGACATCACTAATCATTTAAAAAATCTAAATGGCAGAATAAGAGAATTAAATAAAATGATTAACACTGATGTTTTCTCAGGAAGTGCACTTGAAGAAGCAAAAGAATTGAGATCATCTCTTCAAAAAACATATGATTCTTATTCTGGAGCTCTGCAAAGAGCTGCCAATAAGTACAATAAAGACATTAATGTTAAAAAACAGTAATCAAATGGCAGTTGACAGAATCAGGAAAGATATTGAAAGTATAAAGGAAAATGAAACAAAACTTTATTCATATTTATATGATTTGACTTATCAGGAAAAAACTAACAATGTACGTTTATTAGAGACAATCTATTCTGAGTTTTTAAATGACAAACGAAGTGAGATAAAGCGGGTTGCGCTATACTGCTTGCTATTTGGGTTGAAAATAAAAAAACCAGAGTATAGGCAAGCTGCGTTGATAACCCTGACAGATAAGGCTAGTGATTTTGACTTAAGACTTACTTGTGTTTCAGGATTGGCTCAGGCATATTTTGCCACAGATGATAAAGGGCTTTTGGGTACTTTATTTACAATTTTTAATGACCAAGAAGAGGATGAGGATATTCGTACAGAAGCTTTTACTGGCATGATGGGTATTCATGGAATAAATAGTGTAGAATTATTAAGTAAGAATTCTAATAAAATAGTGATGTCCATGGACGATATAAAGTTAGAAAACTTTGAACAGGAGATTAAAGAAATTAAAGTATTACTACTTTGATGGAGAATGTATCAGTCAAGTTGGTGGGCTAAAAAAGTAAAACCAAAAACACATATTCTAACGCACAACTGGTTTTTAAAATAATCCAATAAAGGAGGTCATAAAACGGCCTCCTTTTTTATTTCACCACATTAAAATGCAGTGCAGCCTCCACGAACTTTACACAGTGCAGCCTCCACGAGCTTTACACAATAAAGCGTTCGGATATTCAGTGATGGAAGTAAAATAACAAGGTCAAACGTAATTGCTTGGCTTTGTTGTTTTACTTCTTTAAACGCTGCGTGATGGCAATAACGCTCAAATCAGTAAGCTGGAAAGCGGTCTCAGTAGCAAGAATAATTGATTTTTGAGTTTAACAATTGAAATTACTGACAAAAGAAAAGGAGACAGTAAAACAGTTAACCGAAGTAGAAAGAAAGGAAACTGAAAGGTTTTTACGACATCCTGATCTATTACCGCGCACCAATGAGCTGATCGGGCAAATTGGGGTGATAGGGGAAGAAAATAACAGGTTACTGATGTACCTGGTATTTACAAGCAGGAAACGGGAAGGACCATTACATGTGATCAGCCTTGGTAGCAGCGGTATGGGTAAAACACATTTACAGGAAAAGGTAGGGGAGTTAATGCCGGTGGAAGATGTAATCCAGATCACAAGCCTGTCAGAAAACGCCCTGTACTATTTTGGAAAGCAGGAACTGAGGAACAAACTAATCCTGATTGAAGATCTCGATGGAGCATGAGAGGTGTTATACCCCTTGCGTGAACTTCAAAGTAAAAAGGTGATTACCAAAACGGTGGTATACAAAAACCAGGCTGGGGAGGCACAAACAGTACACCTACGGGTGGAAGGCCCAATTTGCGTTGCGGGTTGCACTACAAAAGAATCGGTGTATGAGGATAATAGTAATAGGAGTTTCCTGGTACACCTGGATGAAACAAAGGAACAGGATGAAAAGATCATGCATTATCAAAGGTTAAAGAGTGCAGGTAAAATAGATTCTTATGGACAGCAGCAGGTTAAGCAGTTACTTCAGAATGTGCAACGGGTGTTATTGCCTATTACAGTAAGAAATCCCTATGCAGAACTGTTGCAACTGCCACCCAGTGTATTTAAGCCAAGAAGAACCAATGCCCATTATCTGGCATTCATTGAAGTAATTACTTTCTATCACCAGTATCAACGTGAGCAAAAGAAAGATGAATCTACGGGTGAAGTTTACATTGAAACTACGGTAGCAGACATTAAAGCAGCTAACCAGTTAATGAACGAAGTATTACTGCGTAAGAGCGATGAGCAACCAGGTGCCTGTAGGAACTACTATGAAGTGTTAAAACAGCACCTGCAGCAGCAACTAAAGGATAGTTTTACCAACAGGATGATCAGTAAAGAACTGCACATGCCCATTAGCACGGTAAAACGCCATAACTTTATGCTGTTTCAGGCAGGTTATTTAACCAAACTCCCAGGGGCAGGTGAAAGTAAAGAGTTTACCTATGCGATTACTGACCAACAGGAGTACCAGCAGATGAAAAATAACATTACCACTGTGCTGGATGCAATTTTAAGCAATATTAAACGAAGCTCTAAGTAAAGGAGTGCTTTTTGAAGAGGTGCAGAAAAAGATCGATAATTTAAATAATTCCAGTCTTGGTGCATATACTTCATTGAGTTATAATGAAAAGGACCAACAAGTGGAAGCAACTGCACTTTTAGATGCTGTAATTGTTACACCAGATGCGTCTCAAAAAAAGTCAGTACCTTCTAAAAAGAAAAATTAAATCTATGCGATGTCTAGTCTTAGTATTAGTTTGCGGTTGTGCTCTTTTACGAAAAAATGAATTAAGGTGCAATGATGAGTCGGAATATATTCGATTACTTACAGCAGATAGTTTAAAGTATTGGGATGCTAAAGTTGCGAATAATATAATTTTTTTAAGCCCCATTATCTACGTGAATTTGTGTATGATTCATTAGGGAAAAGAGAGTTTGTTAGTTATGGAGATTATGTTATTGATACTGTAAAATATGAAATAAAGGGAGATACCTTGATGACAGCGCTGGGGCAAAAATATATAATCCTTAAAATTAATGATACGAATTTAGTAATGAAGGATATTACGAGAATATGGGGAGTCGATACATTGAAATTTGTGAAATCGAAAGATCAGAAAAGTTATCCAATGTAAGTACATAGAAAATATGTTGCCGCTATAATGGCGCAAGGATGCCATCGTTCAATAATTAGGCCCTGCAACCTCCTCGAATATTACGAAACAAAGCGTCCGGATATCCGATAAGTAATTAACAGAAAAACGGAAGCCAGGCTTAAAACAGCTTGGCTCACCCCATTAAAAAACTATTAAGATGGCAATAGCACTCAATATAGATAACCGGGAATACATCACCTGGCAGTATCATCGAGGTGAGGGGAAGTTACAAACGTAGCGGAAATACAGATGGCGGCAAACAACTGGAGATGAACAGACTGGCATATTACTATAAGCCGGGAATCGTGCATAGTAGAAAAGGATATTCATATACAAATAAGGGGTTTTTACCTAAGCAGGTTAGTCCAATAAAGACTAATACACTTGATATTATAAATGATCAAGATAATAGAGATAGATCCTCAACCTTTAGATTTGATAATAATAAACATAGGAATTGATGAGTAATGTATATTTTATAGGAATAGTTCGTATGTTTTTAGGTTCTCATCTGAAAGAGGCAAATGATGTTCAATTATATGATACAGTCTTTTACAAGGGATTAATTGCCATAGAAATGGTAAATACATTTGGTAATCATAAACGAGTAGACTTAGTCGATAAGTCTAATGCAATTGCTTTGCTGGTAATCGAATTTGGTATAACGATGTAAAAGGAGATACTTTGGGTGGTAATAACGAAACAAGTGCTTCCAGGGAGTTATCTATGGTACAGAGCTCATTTCAGGGTGAAAATAAAAAGGACTTAAGAGCCTTATTCAAGCTTAGTGATAATAAAAAAGATTTTGAACATATTAATGAAAAAGATTTTGCCAATGCTATTGCAGGACAGAGTGTGGATGACCAGGCATTGGCATATGGATATTATAGTGCGATAAATTCAAAGGATTACCATACTGTGGAAGTAATTAGTCGGGATGAAAAATATGATAGCAAAATGAAGGAGGTTATTGAAAAGGAATTGTTCTTAAATACTAACTATAAACCCATAGGCAAAGGCATCGATGTTGATCGTGCAACAGGAGGCGGCCTTAACTACACAAACCCAGATAGGAAGAATGGTTCCAGGTTCTGGAACTTGGAGTAGTTCGGACGCCATTCAAATGGAAAACCTTTATAATAGAGTAAAAAATCCAGTTGATGCATGGAGAAATGGAGCGTCTCATGGTGCGCAAATGGATTATAACAGGGCAAATGCTATTCCAGATTATATCCAGGCAGGATTATTTAAGCTTAAATTAAATCAAGCTCTTAGCGGTAATGGTTTTTAAATCTATTTATATGCAAAGAAGAATGTCTTTTATCCTGTTTCTTTTATTAATAAAGAATCTCGCAATTTCTCAATCAGTTGAACAAACTATAGGATCTCAACTTGATAAGGTTACAATGTTGACAATGGGGAATAAGGACTTTATAGTAAGTGCTTATACAGGTAACCAGGTTTTTGTAGTAAAAGGTAGTATAAAGTTCTTTGTGTAAACGTTATTAAGTAACTGTATTAGGGGTTTAATTCCCCAGGCAGGTGTAGCGAAGTGAGGCGGAGCGAAGCGGAGCCGAACGAAGCGGAACCTGCCTGGGGAGCGGCGCAAAATTTGGCCCCATTTTTTATTACCTTTAATACAGATTTATGGACAAAGAACAATCAAAAATTCCCAAGGACTTTTTTAAGCAATTCAAAAGCAAGGAAGACTTCCAATCTTTTTTCAGTGAACTCTACAAGCAGGGTGTGGAAGAGATGCTCAAAGGTGAACTTGATGAACATCTCGGCTATG
>NZ_FOCZ01000039.1 GCF_900110245.1 Niastella yeongjuensis | reverse complement strand
AACCCAGTCCTGCTGTGCTTTTGAGCTGTTTTTTAGGATAAGAAAATGGATGAGAATAGCTCTTTTTTAAATCCTAAAATGCGGGTTTTTAAAATAACTCCAACTGTTGTACTGTTTCTGGTGCTTTTACCTGATCATGGCCTCGAAATATTTCCATCATCCCAAACTGTTTGTCTGTCACACACATAATGCCCACATGGCCTTTAGCCGGTAAGATCTTTTTAACCCGTTCTATATGTACATTGGCATTCTCCCTGCTGGTACAATGCCGCAGATAAATACTGAACTGGAACATCTGGAATCCATATGTCAGGATCTCCTTACGGAACTTGGCATATATTTTCCTGTCCTTCTTGGTTTCTGTTGGCAGATCAAAGAAGACTAAAACCCACATAATTCGGTAGGCGTTTAAACGTTCAAACTCCCCTCCATGCATATAGATTGAAAAAATATGTCGGAAAAGGGTTCACCCTAATTCCGGATATAAGATTTTTCTTGATTTTCCTTCAAAGCATTTAGTCAGACTGGCCGTTGTTCGTTGTACTGCGTTCATTAATGGGCTCTTTTGTCCGTCTATCTGCACATCTATGACAGGGATGTTTAGTAAAGCCTTTTTCATATTAGGCGTCATCTCAAGAAATCTTCCATTTCCTCGAATGATCTGACAAACCACCTGGTCAACATAAGGTCTGTATGGTTCCATAATATCGTCTGCCAAGCAATAGGCATTATATTGATTCCGGTGATGAATTCCCAACGTTGGCAATAAACCAGATGCTACCAGGCTGCGGGCAACTATGGCCCTTAGTATAGCATATCCGTAATTCAATAAATTATTGGGAGGAGGTCCATATCGTTCACGTCTGAACTCAAGGAAGTCGGGGAATATTCGTTTCCAGTAATAGGCTGCGGCCTTTGCCTCGCAATTATGTATAATCCGATCCATCCTGACCACCTGTACCGATGATGCTGACCACTTGTTCCGGCCATGCTGACCACCCCTTCTCTAAGTAAGTTGATTTG
>NZ_FOCZ01000025.1 GCF_900110245.1 Niastella yeongjuensis | reverse complement strand
TGAACTTCCCAGCGGCGGCGCTTTATACTCAGTTCTACTTTGTTCTCCCGTATCGGAAAGTCCTGTACCCGAACTTCCGGGTAAAACCCTTTTGAGTGAAGTGTTTGGCCTGCATATTCGGCCGGAGGTAGGTTCTTTTCCTCTAAAAATAAAACGAATCCTACTTTATCTTTTACAAAATGAGTTATATCAAAATATTCAAGTGTCCCTGCTGGTAAAAAATAGCCTAACAATTCTTTTTCCTGATCCTTTTCCAATGTTTCTCGTCCGTTTTATTGGCTGCAAAACAACGACTTTCTCCTAATTCCCCCAACTTTTCAATCTGATCCGGTAGATGGGAAGATGAGAAGCGTAATAGGATACGTTCACAACTGCTACTATAAATTAGGGGAGGGGTAAAAGAAAAAAGTCCTCTGTAGAAACAGACGACCTCTAACGATTGCTTGCCATATGAAAAAAAGATAAAATTAGTGTTGTAGGGAGCAATTTCCTTGTTTACTTGTCATTTTCACATTTTCGCTCCGCTTGGTCCGCCGTGGGCGGCTTGATGATGTAAAAGTAATGCAGGCCAGCGGCACCTGAAAATCAACAAAAAGCCGATTTTATGATGCCCACGACCCGGGTGGAATTATAAAACCCTTGCCGGTCCTGAGTTCTGTCTGATTTTACATATAATCCCCAGGGGGAAAAATGCATTTATTTAAGTGTCTTTAATACCCTTTTTCATCATTTTCCGTCATACGCTTCCTGTAATTTGGCCAAATTGAACTTCTTCATTTGCATAAATGCCTTTGTTACCCGGGCTATTTGTTCGGGTGAACCTTTACTCATCAATTCCTGGATGTTGGCTGGCGATATTTGCCAGGATACGCCAAACTTGTCTTTACACCAGCCACATTGTTCTGCTTCCGGCACCGCAGAGATCTTTTCCCAGTAATAATCTATTTCGGCCTGATCGGTACAACTTACCAAAAAGGAGATGGATTCATTGAATTCGAAATTGTGTTTATGGGCACTGTCCATGGCTGCAAACCAGCTGTTCTCCAGCATAAAATCGGCAAACATAACCGTGCCTTCCTTGTCTGGTTCCATTCCGGCGGGATAACGGCGCAGGTTGCCGGCCTTACTGTTTTTAAAAACCGACAGGTAATAGTTGATCGCCTCTTCCGCTTTGCCGCATTTGTCTTGTACAAACAGCAGGGAAGGAATGATAGCTGGCCGTGGCTCGCCTGCGGGGTTGGTGAGCATCAGTTGCCAGGAAACCCCGTATTTGTCTTTTACCCAGCCAAAACGTTTACTGAAAGGATATTCGTTGATAGGCATAAGCGCTGTGCCGCCATCGATCAGTTGGTTCCATACTGCATCCAATTTTTCCCGGGCTGCTTTTTCAGGTTCAGTTGCTGAACCGAACAACAACGGATCAAAATTTACGATGAACGAAACAGATGGGTTGAAGGTGAACAAAGGACCGGCGCTGATGGCCATAAATTTATGGTTCCACAACTCAAAACCAAGGATGTCGCAATCGCCGGATGGCGTATTGCTCAACACACTGGAGTGGGTGATCTTTGATTCCGGAAATACCGATGTGTAAAAATGGGCGGCTTCCTTGGCTTCTGTATTGAACCATAAATGTGGAATGATCTTTTGCATGGCATTCGTTTTAGTAGGCTACAAATCTCGGGAACAATAACAAAAGATGGGCGGGGGGAATGCGACATTCGGAGGGTTAAAAACGTCATTCCTTTTAATTCTGGCGCATAATTCTCGTGGATTCACCATTGGCCCTATGACTAACGACCAGCCAACAGCTGGATCTTTCTTCCCGACTGTTGTATTTTATTGTCTTTTTCGAGTTTTCTCATTACGCGCGAAATCGCTTCCCTCGATGTAGCCAGATCGCTGGCTATAGTTCGGTGTGAGATTGCTAATAACGTATCGCCCGTGATGGCAGCTTTTGTTTGCAGATATTGTAGTATTCTTTCTTCAAGGTTGTAACAAAGGAGCTGTTTAGTGGTCTCCAACAGGTCGTAGTAGTGTTTCTCATATTCCTTTAAGATCATGGCGCTAAAGACCGGATATTTTATCATCCACTCCCGCGCTTTTTGAACAGGTATGAGCAATACAGAACTGGCCATTTCCGCTGTGCCGGAAAATGCCAGTTTTTTTTCTCCAAAGAAATGCGCAAAGCTAAAAATGCAGGTAGCGCCGGGATGGATGTAGTACAAGAGGAACTGATAATTGTCTTCATCGCTAAACACCTTTAGTATTCCTTCGAGTACAATGGGCAGGTGTTTGATCAGTTGTCCCTGTTTAATCACAAACTCATCCGTATCGAAAGATTTTATCACCCCATGAGTAATGATCTCCTGCAGCAGCTCATTACCCAGATCGGATAAACACTGACTAACGATGGCACTTTGATAATTATCCATTATTTCTCCAGTAATTATTGGCGGCTGCAATAGTAGCAAACTCTATGGCTACTGTTTGTCCGGCTGCAATAAGCATGGCCGCGTCCTGTGCATATATGGGCCTAAGCATTTCCCGGATGCCAGCATCGGGCTGGGTAGCTTTTATGATCAGCCTCGACATTTTGATGGCCAGTTGCCTGCCTTCTTCCGGTGTAGCGGTAATGAGTGTGTTGCCGGGTACTAACTGAATAGCGTCTGCCATATTGTAGGTTTTTAGGTGACTGAATCTTTCTGCAAAAAAAGTATATTAAAAATTAAGAAATGGTAACGATTGTTACACTAGCTGCTTTTGAAGGGAAATTTACTAATTTCACTGCTCACAATCTTCTTTTATGTACCCAACGACCAAACGTATAGCCTTTTTTGCCTTATTATTCACTATGTCCTGCACTGGTATCTACGCGCAACAAAAAACAACCGAAGCAGGGGTGGAGGAGATCCGCGCAGCATTTAAGGAAATAAACAGCAACAAAACTTACAAAAAAGAGACATACACTTTCGATGCTCCGGGTTGTGTGGAAGATGGGCGCATGGAATATTATCTGGATAAACAACAGATCGTAAAAATAAAGGAAACCGGTGTTATTGGCGACGGTGGCTGGGATACCGAGTATTACTACCGCAATGGCAATCTGATCTTCATCTTTGAATCGCTCATTGGTGGTCCGGCCAATGGACCAATTCAAAAAAGTGAATACCGGGTGTATGTAAAAGATGGCAAGGTGATCCGCTTTATGGACGGCCAAAAGATCATCCCTGCCGATAACAAAGCTGCTGAAATGACGGCCACTGGTGTCAAATTATTGACGGCACGCACTACAAAGAAGTTTGCTGAAGCGTTATGTGGAAATTAAATTGCAGCCGGTATGGCACAACGAAAGATTATTCATATAGATATGGATGCCTTTTATGCCTCGGTGGAGCAACGGGATAATCCGGAATTAAGGGGGAAACCCATTGCAGTAGGCGGATTGCCCGAAAACCGGGGTGTAGTGGCAACGGCCAGTTATGAAGCGCGCAAATTCGGCGTACGTTCTGCCATGCCAAGCAAGCGGGCCATTCAGCTTTGCCCGGAGTTGATCTTTATTGCACCGCGTTTTGCCGTGTATAAATCGGTATCGGAGCAGGTAAGGGAAGTTTTTTACCGGCATACCGATCTCATCGAGCCCCTGTCATTAGATGAAGCGTACCTCGATGTTACTGAAGACAAACTACAGATCGGTTCAGCCATTGGTATTGCGATGCAAATAAAGGCAGCCATTCGTGATGAGTTGCAATTGACTGCTTCTGCCGGTGTATCCATCAATAAATTTGTGGCAAAGATCGCTTCGGATATGAACAAACCCGATGGTCTTACCTTTATTGCGCCCGATAAAGTAGAAGCATTTATGGAAAGCCTGCCCGTGAATAAATTTCACGGCGTAGGAAAGGTAACCGCAGATAAAATGAATGCGTTGAACCTCTTCACTGGTGCCGATCTTAAGAAACTAACTGAAGTAGAGTTGGTGCGTTTGTTTGGCAAACCCGGAAGTTTCTATTATAAAATTGTGCGGGGCATTGACGAGCGGCCTGTTGAACCCAACCGGGAAACAAAATCAATCAGTGCTGAGGATACCTTCTTAAATGACCTGGATAATCCGGCAGAGATGAAGGAACAACTGGACCGGTTAGCTGCTATTGTCAGCAATCGCCTGCAACAATTTGACCTCAAAGGAAAAACCATCACGATCAAAATACGCTACAGCGATTTCAAAACACTTACCCGTAGTCAAACGCTCCCTGCGGCGGTCTGCGACCAGGAAACCATTGCCGCCACAGCTTTACAGTTGTTGTTAAAAACCGACATCCTGGAAGTGAAGATCAGGTTGTTGGGTGTAGGGGTCTCTAATTTTGCGGAAGAGGGTGGGGTTGAAAATGTACAATTAAAATTATTCTGAGATACAGAAGAAAAGGGTACAGGTCTACTGGAATAACAAATTTTTATACCGCACCAGCCGGCATAGTTGCTGCCATTCTTTTAAATACTTCCATTACCGTTTCTGCTGCCAATACGGAGGAGGCCGGATTTTGACCGGTGATCAACTTGCCATCGCGGGTTACAAACGGAGCCCAGTCTTCCCCTTTTTGATAGTTAGCGCCTTTACTGCGTAATTTATCTTCCAGCAGGAAGGGTACTATCTTATCTAATTGGGCTGTAGTTTCTTCTCCATTGGTAAATGCGGTCACACGTTTCCCTTTAATAAGCAACTCGCCATTGGTATCCTTGACATTTATCAAAGCCACCGGGGAGTGACACATTAAAGTCATTACTTTTCCAGCGCGATTAAAACTTTCGAGCAGGTTGATGGAGTCTTTATTATCTGGCAGGTCCCACATAGGTCCATGCCCACCGGGATAAAACACAGTATCAAAATCCTTTTCGTTGACCTCGCTTATTTTTTTTGTATTGGCGAGGCGCTTTTGTGTTTCGGGATCACTGAAATAACGAACAGTTGCTTCTGTTCTGTTTTCCAGTTCATTACTCTTGGGATCAATGGGTGCCTGACCGCCTTTTGGGGATGCAATGGTGATCTCTTTGCCGTTGTCGAGGAAGTAGTAATACGGAGCGGCAAATTCTTCGATCCAGATGCCTGTTTTTCTGTCTGTGTTGCCCATCTGATCGTGGCTGGTAACCACAAATAGTACTTTGTTAAATTCCATTTTCTATGTTTTAAATGGTGAAAGATCTATTTGTTATTCCGTGGGGCGTGAGATTAAATTAATGAGCTGGAGATGAATGGGTGTGATACGGATTGTATAAGGAGAACAAAAATAGGGAATTCCCACATGGCCTTTATCTAAAGGCATTAAATTGTTATTATTTTTTTTGTTCATGAATAATTAATGATTACTACCTGCGTTTTCCTGTTACCTTAACAATTATTGCCCAAACTTCATCACTATGCAAACCCATCAGGAACATTTCGACAAGTCCTGCGAACTCAGGGACAGTCATTGGAAATCGATCGGAGAAGTAGATCCCTATGTAGTGTCGCACATTATTAATCCGGCTCTTATGGGTGGTCCCATGTGGCCTGCGATGCGTCAGGCCTTTATGACTATCCATGCGCCCGAACGCACTATTCTGGCCAGCGATGGCCTTAGCGATCCCTATGACGATCTGGAGACCAATACGGCCAATGCGGCATACAATGGCTTCGGATTGGAAGTATATGTAGCTACAGAAAAACTCACTGTTCCCGTGAACACCACCTGGCAGTTTCAGCTGGTATACCAGGCGGCACAGGTAATGGCCGATCAGGGAAATGTGATCAGCCTCCTCAACGATCTTACTTACATTACCACTGAATTTTATGATGTGGATGTGCCCGCCGAATTCAAAAATGCCGAAGGCAGAGTGGGCGCTTTTATCGGGTTGCCCGACCCTATTATTCCCGGCGAAGTACAGCTATCGCTGGAACCGGTTAAAATGGTGAACATAAAATTGTTAACGCTTCCGGAGTTGGAATATGTTATTAATAATGGCGAGGAAGGACGCGCCAAATTGGCCGGGCTTTTCATTGCACAGGGAAACACTACCTGGTCTACATTACAGCGGTCATCAGTAGTGTAAGATAGCCGATCAGCAGGTATTTTGAATCCGGTGAAAACACGGGCCAAACCTCAATGTCATTACTTTCAGTGATCTGGGTAAGGTTGCTGCCGGTTGCCCAACAAGCATAAGATCAGTAGCTGCATAAATTTCAGGTGAATAATATCGTTACACTGATCAATCGGGCTAAGGAAACCGGTTGATTTAATTATAATAAATGACTACTGCCAATTTTGTCACAAAATAACAGGTGCAAAGAAAAATACCCATATCCATTAGGGTAATAGGAATGAAATTTGTTAATTTAGGACACCATTTTCGCGTAGGAATAACCATTATACAATAGCCTGTTATGTACGTTGCGAACACGCACCTTAAACCTGTGATCGGGATTGATATCCATTTTGTGAATACGCCGATGCCTTTTGTCCCGCTTCCTCACCCTTATATCGGATTGGTGATTGATCCTTTTGATTATCTACCCTTTATTGGCGCTACTGTAAAAATAAACCATGTGCCGCGTGGTAATACCGATACGGCCGGGATGATCATCACGTTTGTGCATATTCCGTTTGGCGTTGGTTTTTCCATAGAACCCGTTATTGGAAATGACAGCCAGAATTTCTTTGGCAGCCAAACTGTGTCGGTAGATGGCGCACCCATGAGCGGGGCGGGATACATGCTTATGACGTGTAACGACATAGGCTTACCACTTTCGTTCAAACCTGGAGAAAAATTCAAACCTATTCCTTCCTTATATCTGCCAACTTCGTTTTGTATTCCCCTGCAATGGGGCAAACCTGTATTGGTGGGCGGACCGCTGGTGCCAAACTTTAGCTCGATGGCTTTGCTAAAAGCGTTTGTATTTGGCTGTTTTATGAAAGTATTGGGTAAAATAGGCGGTAAATTGTTAAGGGCGTTAAACAAGAAGCTCCTTAAGAAATTTCCCTCCACCAAAAAGCTAAGCGCCTGGCTGTGTAAAATGGGTTTCGACCCCATAGATCTGATTACCGGCCGCGTAAACTATACTTATACCGATATTGAATTGCCGGGGCCAATTCCTTTTGCATTTACCCGCAGCTGGGATAGTGATGCTGCTGTGGAAGATCAATTGGGACATGGCGTTCACCTGAATTATGACCGGTGGATCAGGGAATGGCCGGAAGAACATTGTTTGTCGATGATGATGGCCGATGGCCGGCTGGTGGCCTTTCCATTGTTAACAGAAGGTGATGTGTTTTATGATCCGCAGGAGAAAGTATTGATCCGGCGTAAACCCAATGGCCATTTTCTGGTGGAAGATTATAACGATCACTTGTATTACCATTTCAACCATGATAAACAACCTGGGATCTGGCGGCTGTCGTTTATAGAGAATTACAGTGGCAATCGTATCCAGTTGCATTATGCCGGACCTCATCTGCATGCCATAACCGACACCGTTGGCCGGCAATTGTTCTTAACCACCGATAAATTTCATCGCATTACCAGTGTTACACTCAAACACGAATCGATTGAACAGGTATTGGTTCGTTATTCTTATAATGAATCAGGCGACCTGGTAACTATTGAGGATGCGTTGAATCAGGCCGTTCAGCTGGAGTACCGCGATCACCTGATGATAAAAAAGACCGATCGGAATGGTCAGTCTTTTTATTGGGAGTATGATGATGCCAATCGTTGTGTGCATACCTGGGGTGATGGCGGTATTCTGGAAGGGTTCATCCAATATGGTGAGGGGTATAATGAAGTAACCAATTCGCTGGGGGAGACCACTATTTATTATTTCGATGAGAACAACCTGTGTGTACAGCAAACCGATCATTATGGCAATCACTCCTACACGGAGTATACCGATGATTTTGAGCTGTACCGGGAAATTGATGAAGCCGGTAATATCACCGGGTACATTTACAATGACCGCGGTCTGTTACAGGAAAAAACATTCCCTGATGGAAACAGTATTCAATATCATTACAACGAATACAATCAACCCGTTCTTACCATTAATCCCGATGGCAGCAGCCAGACCTTCGGGTATGATGAAGCCCGCCGTCTGCAATTTGTAAATTATCCCTACGGAAAAACAATAAGCTATGAATATAATGAAGAAGGACAATTAACGGAAGTTGTTGAATCAGGTAACCGTAAAACCCTGCTGCAGTATGATGAGGACGAGAACCTGGCCGGTTTGCAATGGCCCGATGGATCGGTGGCGCGCTGGAAGTACGATGCAATGGGAAACTGCATACAATCTACCAATACCTCAGGCCATGTGCGGCAGTTTCAATTTGATCCATTAAACCGCATGCGCAATATTTATCTGCCAGACGGCAATACGGTAAAGCTTGCGTACAATGCGTATGAGGAAGTGGTTCAGGCAGCAGATAAACATTATACCGTACAATACGAATATACCCCGCTGGGAAAGCTGGCCAAACAAAAACAGCAACAGACGGAGCTGCGCTTTTTGTATGATACGGAACAAAGGCTGAATGCTGTGGTAAACGAAGCAGGCCGGCATTTTATTTTCCGTTATAACAAGCGTGGCGAGATTGTCAATGAAACCGGGTTTGGTGGCTTGCAACGCACCTATGAACGGGATGCTACAGGTAGAATAGTGAGGATCGTTCGCCCCGATGGCCGTTTTACTAATTACGAGTATGATGCCAACGGCCGCGTTATTCGCGCAGAACATGAAGACGGCAGCTGGGAATTATTTTCGTATGATAGAAATGGCAACCTGCGGGAAGCGATCAATGAACACAGCCAGGTTACGTTTACCCGCAATAAGATGGGGTTGGTGGAAACAGAAATGCAGAATGAATACCAGGTACAAAGTCGGTATAATAAAACCGGTGAGCGCATACAGGTAACGAGTAGCCTGGGTGCCGACATTCAATTACAGCGAAATAAGCTGGGACTGGTAGCGAATATGCAGGTAAAGCAGCAGGAGCTATTGTGGGAAGCACAAATGAAATACAACCAGGCAGGGCTGGAGCTAGAAAGACTATTACCTGGCGGCCTGACCAGCAAATGGCAATACGATCAGTCGGGCCGGCCCAATGAACACCAGGTACATAAGGCGAACGTAATACAAAGCTGGAAAAAATATACCTGGGATGCTAATGACCGCCTGACTAATATTTTTGACGCCCTTGCACAGGGGAATACACATTTCAAACATGACAGGCTGGGTAACCTGGTATTTGCGCAATATGCCGATAATCGCATTGTGCACAGGTCAACTGATGCTGCCGGAAATATTTATGAAACCACAGGAAAATCAGCTCGCACCTATAACAACTCCGGCGCTTTGCTGGAAAGTGAGCAATATACTTTTAAGTACGATGAGGTTGGGAACCTGGTTGGTAAAACCGAAAAGAGTACCTTCAAAACAACATCGTACGAATGGTATGCCAATGGACATTTGAAAAAAGTAATACGGCCCGATGGTAAGGAGGTGGTATTTGCCTATGATGCACTGGGCCGCCGCATCTCCAAAACAACTGGCGGTACAATAACCCGATGGGTATGGGACAATGATAAGCCATTACATGAATGGACATACTCCGTAAATGAAAAACCTCAGGCGGTGGTAAGCGAATGGGGAGAAATTACCTATGACAAAGCGGAACCGAATCCTGCCAATGCTTTTGAAAATACCAATGCCATAACCTGGATCTTTAATGAAGGATATCATTCACTGGCTGCCAAAATGGTAAACGGACAAACCTACAGCATTATAGGTGATCATTTGGGTACGCCCTATTGTATGTATGATGCAGCAGGAAAAGGTGTATGGGCGGGAACGTTAGATATTTATGGCAGAACGAAATTGTTGCAGGGGCGTAATGGTGAACTGCCTTTCCGGTTTGCTGGTCAATATGAAGATGTGGAGACGGGACTTTATTATAACCGATTTCGATATTACGATCCTGAAGTAGGGGTTTATATCAGTCAGGATCCCATCAGGTTATTGGGTGGCTGGCAATTGTATGGGTATGTAAATGATCCAACAATAAAAGTTGATATCTTCGGGTTGTCTAATTTCGATCCCTTTTCGGTAGGGGAGATCACTCATTTTCCTGACAACATCATGTTTGGCCAGGAAAGATGTTCACCCGTGTTTAGTACCTTATATTCCAAGGCGGCCGATGAAATTGTGGGACAACCAGTAAGGGCAGTGGGAGAGGCTATAGGCAACGATAAATTGAGTCCCGATCTGTTGGTGATCGCCTATACAAAAAGACCCACCGGTGAAGTAGTGACTTTAAATAACAGGGGCCTCGCTGCCCTGACCATTGCCGGTAAAAATCCGGAGTATGCAGTGTATGTTCCTTTTGATGAGGTGCCTAAGCGTTTGAAAAAAGATAAACCATCGCATTCCATCGATCTTACCTGGAATAAAGACGGGTCTGGTTATGAAGAGACAATAACAAGGTGTAAATAAAATAACAATTATGCAGGAAAAACGTAAGCTGGTGCCCGTTGCGGTGAATTGGGAAGCAGGTGCCTATGAAATTTTTATAGAAGGATCGGCACAATCAACCCTGATCGCAAGCACGGTGGTGAAATTACCTGATGATTCAATAAAAAGGGTCAGGATCATTTTCGAACCCTTTGCTGAAAGCAGGTACTTTAATTACAATTTTGAGGAATCCAACTATAAGGATTACCTGATACAAGCCCCTGATGGAACCTTCCTGGAAGATACAGACGATTGGGATGCCTATGGCCCTGCATTCCGGAAGGATGGTGTTTGTATCAATCCTTACTTTTATGAAGTGCAGAACACGGAATGGTTCAAAGAAAAATGGTACCAGGAGCTCACCAGGAAAAATTTTAAACATTATTTACTGGTAGGGTACGATAGTCATTTGGAGGTGCTGGCCAAGGACAGTATTCAGTATGAATTTAATGAGGTAGATTTTAAACGGGTTTAATTTCCGCCAATGGTAAAATGACACAATAATAGATTTTTGTCGCCAGCCCGGATCACGCTATCGGGAAAAGTTTTTATACAAAACGGAAATTACAGGTAGGGGTTATATTAATATTTTATGTTAACTGACTTGCATATTTGGTTTTCACGATATACATTCGCAGGTGGTAATTAATCCCTGAAAACAAAACTAAATCGTACCCTGATGTCCCAGCGAAAGCATGTTATTTTTCTTCTTATGTTGTTGGGAGCACTTAGGGGTTATAGTCAGGATAGCCTGATAGAAGCCATTGAAAAAGACTTTCACAATAGCGAACATATTTCATATAATAAGCTTCCGGGATTTATTAAAAGTTATGTAGCCCTGAGAGAAGGAAGTTCCGGTGTCGCCAATAAATTATTCAATGCCTCGAATGCAGGCCACAACGCTATTTATATAAGGCGATCCGGAACCAATTACAACCTGACGTATAGCCACCGGGAAAAGTCGCACCATTATCATTCTATAATTTTAATGACAGATGGTAAAGCGATTATAAACGCTAATCATTTGGTTGTTTCGAGGCGGGCGACAGTAAATGAGTTTTCCAATTTTCAGATTTACCGGGATACGGTTTTGCCGATTGTGGAAGCATTTTCAGAAAGCGGTATTCGGATCAGATCATATAAAACACTTCCCCGGTTTGTAAGAACTTATTTAAATCAGAAAAACGACAGTAAGTTCACCATCTCAAAGACATTTTTTAGTGTTGGTGATGCCGGCCCGTTCCTATGGCCTCACAGAAAGCTTGGTTATATATACAAATATGGTGATTACTATCTGTTATCCTATAAGCATGGAGGAATTGGGCTTCATTTTCATTCGATAATATTCAAAACAGATGGAAAAAAAGTAATGAATATGTATAATTTAACCATTTCGCCACATAGTACAATTGCTGATTTAATACGGTACATAGAAGATGGATGGTTTCATGTGCAGGATTTTGATGAGGTATAAATATAGATAAATGTCCTTCCCCTAATTCACCCTTCCTGCTTCCGCTTCAATACCTGTTTTCCGTTCACGCCGGTTAATCGATTTCCCAAAACGGTAGCTGAAACTGATGGTGAGCCGTTGGGTGTCGGTTTGCAGATAATAATAAACTTCCGCATACTGGATTTTTGTCAGCCTTCTTGTTTTTGAAGTATGAAAAATATCACTGCCAGACAGGGAAAGGGTGGCCTTTTCATTGAGCTTTTTTTGCACCCCGCCATATACCTGCCCAATGGACTGGTTTGTCGTTTGCCACAATAACAATTTACTCCGGTAGGTGGTGGTAATGTCGGCTGACCAGCCATGACTGAATTTGAACTGGTTATAGGTCTTTAGAAAAAAAGTGGTCAGGTTATTATCGGCATATAATCCTTCATTGAAAATAGCGCCCTTATAATGCCGGTTGATGAATTCCTGGTTGATGTTTGCCGTCCACCAGTGGGTAATATTGAGCGTCCAGGTTATGCTGGTACCCATAGTTATAAACTGATCAACGTTCACGGGCAGGGAAATAAAAGCATCGCCCACCTGTTTAAATCCACGGGTTATTATTCCTTTGGTATGGCTATAACTGATACCAGCGGTAAACCGGTTATGCGAGTAGGTTAATTCCAGGTTATTGCTGAAGGCGGGTTGCAACAAGCTGTTACCGGTGTTGGTTGTATTTCTGTCGAAATAAAAAGAAGAAGGATTCAGGTCGCTGTAACTCGGCCGTTCTATTCTTCTGCCTGCCGAAAACCCCAATGAGCTTTTACCGCTGCTGTCTAGTTTATACATCAGGTACAGGGTGGGGAAGAGGTTGGCATAATGGAGGGAAAAAGAGGTGTCGGGTTTGGCAGCCATATTATATTGCAAGGCATTCCCGGCAGTGCTTTCCAACCGTAAGCCGGCTTGCGCTGAAAACCGCTTGAAGTTTCTTTGCAGGGTTATATAAGCTGCATTTATATTTTCCCGGTACCGGAACTTATTTGTTAACTGAAGATCCGGAGACAGGTCATTGCCCGATTGATTAAAATAGTTGCTGGTATTGTTTCTTTCTGAATAAATGGCCTGCACGCCCTGTTCCCATTTAATATTGGTGAATAACGTATCGGTGTAATTGGCTTTTGCACTGTATATAGTGGCTGTAAAAGGGCTTTCAGTAATCAATGCGGATATTGTTGTCAGGGTATCATTGAGGTGATGCACTTCACTTTCCAGGTGTTGATTGGCGTGCTGACTGTATTGCAGGTAATCGAGGTTAATGTTTATTTCCCGGCGGCGCCCTGTTAAAAAATGTTGCAGGTTCAGGTTCAGGGCATTTCGATTGGTGTTGGTTGTAAAGCGGCTGTTTGAAAAAACAGACGAATCGGATTTGTCTGAATTGCCGTTAAACTGGTTATTGTATTTACCGGTTTCTCTATAAGGCACCGTTAGCCCATTGTATAACACACCTATTGTAGTGTTCCTGCTTACAAAATAATCGAGGCCCAGGTGATAATTAAAACTCTGGTCATGATGGATCTCGTTTACATTTTGAAACAGCGTATAAGACAATAAATTATTGGGATAGGTATACACCCTTTGCCGGTTCGAACTGAAGTAGCCTTTATAGATGCCATACCCCACGATTGAAAAGATATTGAGGTTCCTGTTCCTGTAATTAAACAGCAGGCTGCTGTTCGCCCTGGAATAACGGCCTTGTGAAGCTGCTACGGTTGCATTCCCGTTAAACCCGTGGGTTTTTATTTTCTTTAGCTTTATATTAATGATGGCGGCACCATCTGCATTATACCGGGAGGAGGGGTTCGACATCAACTCAATTTGATCGATCATGGAAACCGATAACGACCGCAAATAATTTACCAGGTCTGTACCGCTCAACCGGGTTGGTTTGTCATCGATATAAATAATTACCCCATCGCGGCCTTTTAAACTTACACCGCCGTTTTCATCTACCAACACGCCTGGCGCTGTATTCAACACATCTATGGCGTTGCCACCTGCGGTTGAAACAAGGGCACCGGCATTCACTACTATTTTGTCGAGCTGGTGTTCGATAAACCGTTTCTGACCAGTTATCACCACGGTTTTTAACTGTTTTGTTTTGGTTGAATCCGCTGCCGGTTTGGTACCGGTTGTGTCCTGCCGGGCATTCGCATTACAATAAAGGTACAGGCCCGCGATCAACAGGGTGTATCGAAGTAGCTGCTGCATGCAACAAACCTATAACTATTTGTTTAGTTAAACAACTAATTAATTAGTTTAAATGGGTAAATACTTGTTAAATGCCTAAATAATAGGAGAATTTAGCAGGAAGGCGTTACCTTTGCAATCATCAGATGATATGACGAACAATTTAATTCCACGCCGTTCACTGGCAGACGAAGTAGCTGCTCAATTGCAACAACAGATTGCCCTGGGGAAGTATAAAACCGGGGAACAGCTGCCCATTGAACCCGAATTGATGAAAACTTTTGGGGTTGGGCGCTCTACCATTCGTGAGGCTATCAAAACCCTTGTGAATTCGGGCCTGTTGCGGGTACAGCAGGGACTGGGCACATTTGTAGAAGGAGCGGAAGGAATTAAGGAGCCATTGCCGCAACGGTTAAAACGGGCTGATTTTAAAGACATCGATGAAATAAGGCAGTTGATAGAAATGAAGATCGCCGAAAAGGCGGCTGTTAACCGCACAGAAGATGACCTCAGGGAAATCAGGCACTGGCTGGCGTTACGCAAAAAAGCGGCTGCAGAGAACCAGCTGGTAGAATGTGTTGAGGCAGATATCCGGTTTCACACCGCCATTGCGGTGGCTGCCAAAAACGAGATCCTGGCAGATCTATACAAAACCTTAACGGTACAGATAAAGAACTGGTTCCTTACCATACATAACGATACTACCGATTTCCGTCAAACGCAAAACTTACACGAACAATTGCTCAAAGCCATTGAAGGAAACGATACCAAAAAGGCCTGGAATACGGCTGAAAGAATTATCGGACATAAATCGCAATAAAAGATTTGTATTTAAACATCAGATGATCTGATTATTTATGATGAAAACAACCAATACCCCGGCAGTTATTGATCCCAAAGCACTGGCGCAAACAACTATTTATTCCATTCTGTTTACGATCAGTTTTTCGCATTTGCTGAACGATATGATGCAGTCGGTTATTCCGTCTATTTATCCGCTTCTAAAGGATAGTTATCATTTGTCGTTTACCCAGATCGGATTGATCACTTTTACCTTTCAATTAACCGCTTCTTTGCTGCAACCCTTTGTGGGGCATTTTACTGATAAAACGCCCCGCCCTTATTCACTGGCCATAGGCATGGGCTTTACCTTAACAGGACTTATTTCATTATCTCTGGCCTCCAACTTTATAGCCATCCTGGTTAGTGTAAGCCTGGTGGGGATGGGTTCCTCTGTTTTTCATCCTGAATCTTCGCGGGTGGCACACCTGGCTTCTGGTGGTAAAAAAGGACTGGCGCAATCCATTTTCCAGTTAGGAGGAAATGCCGGCGCTGCCATTGGGCCCCTGCTGGCCGCATTGATCGTTGTACCTTACGGACAATTCAACATCATTTGGTTTGGACTGGTTGCTATCCTGGCTATTGTTGTATTGATAAAAGTAGGTGCCTGGTATAAAGATCATTTGGAACTGAGAAAGAAAAACAAAGTAGCTGCACCGGTAGCACACCTGCAATTACCCCGGTCAAGGGTGATCGCTTCTTTGGCCATATTGTTGGTGCTCATTTTCTCAAAGTATTTTTACATGGCCAGCATGAGCAGTTATTTTACTTTTTACCTGATCGATAAATTCCACCTCACTGTACAGCAATCGCAAATACACCTGTTCATCTTCCTGGCATCGGTAGCTGCAGGCACTTTGCTGGGTGGACCGCTGGGCGATCGTTTTGGAAGAAAGTATATTATCTGGATCTCCATTTTGGGTGTGGCGCCGTTTACTTTGTTATTGCCCTACGCCAACCTGTTCTGGACAGGCGTGCTTTCCATTGTCATTGGGTTTATTCTCGCCTCGGCTTTCTCTGCAATATTAGTGTATGCAACCGAACTGGTACCCGGTAAGGTGGGAATGATCGCCGGTTTGTTCTTTGGTTTTGCCTTTGGCATGGGTGGACTTGGTTCTGCCATTTTAGGTAAACTGGCTGATATGACCAGTGTAGGTTATGTGTTTAAGGTATGTGCCTTTTTACCTTTGCTTGGCATTATCACCGGGTTTCTGCCCAATATAGAACAGTCGAAAAAAACGGCATAAGCGTAAATCGATTTTAGCATGATATTGAACCTCCCGGTTTATCGGGAGGTTTTTTATTTATGCCATACTTTTCTTAAAAGCGTTGATGATATAGTTATTATCCTGGTAAAGCAGGGTTTCGTTTACCGAAATAAAACCTTCGTTCTTTTCATTTACCCGGCCGATGCGGATGTTATAGTTGGTGTTTAATGCGTCTCTTAGTTTGGTGATCTCTATCTTAGGCGACAAAGCAAAGCTGTAAATATTGGTGCCGCCAGGCAGGGGTTTTATGGTGATGCCGGGAATTTTATTTAACGCTTCAAATAACTCATTGGCTTTTTGCACCGTATTTTTCATCCGGCCTTCAAAACCTTCCAGGCGATGCAGGGCCATAGCGGCATTGCTCCAGTTGCCATACATGCTGCCACCATGCACTTTTATCAGATGGGGCATTTTATCAATTATAGTTTTATCACCACAAAGCATAGCGCCGCCGGCAGCGCCAAGGTATTTGTACAATGAAATATAAATAGTATCAAATAGGGAGGCATATTCTTTAACAGAAATACCCGACCAGGCAGCCGCCATATAGATCCGGGCCCCATCGAGGTGTAGTTTTATGTTGTTAGCGCGGCAGTAAGCGCTGATCTTTCGCAACTCTTCAATGGGTACCATTCGTCCGTTGCTCCGGCGTACCGGGTTTTCAATAGATACGGCGCCCACGCCGGTTTTAAATACTTCTTCCGATGGCAGGGCTTCTACCGCAGCCTGCAGTTGTTGCGCTGTAAAAAAAGGTTCATCCTTTGCCAGGGGCATCAGGCGTTTTTGATAAACTGATTGGGCAGCATCTGCTTCATCGCGGTAAATATGGCTGGTATCCTGCACAAACACTTTGCTGTTTTCACCACTTAATACCGCTATGGCCAGCTGGTTGGCCATAGTACCGCTGGGCATAAACACCGCTTTTTCCTTCCCGGTTATTTCTACAAACTTTTTTTCCAGTGCCTCAACCGACCCACCGGCGCCATAGGAATCCCGAACAATGGTTGCCTGTTGTAAGATGTTCAGGTAATCAACAGGTTCAAACATTTCTCCATCACCCATGAATTTAATGACCTGCGTACCTGCGGCAGATTGATTATTGGTAGTTCCCATTGCCAACACAGGATTGGCCACCAGCATAGGTAAGGTAGCCAGACCGGAATTCTTTATAAAATTTCTTCTGTTTACGGATGCCATATAAAAGTGTTTGTTTTGGGAAGATAATAAATATTTAGTGAGCCAATACCGGTCTGGCACATTCGCTTGCACATTTTAAAATTGAATAGTAACTTTAGCACACCCCAGAAAGATATATGAAATTGTATTCTAATAAGTTCCAGTTCGTACTTATAAGCTGAACAATGTGTTTAATGATCAACCCCCTTTTAAATACCCTGGACCTTGATACGGTCCTTATTCAAACCTTTAATGTTTATTACAAAAAATAGGCTGGCATAATTTTTTTCGTAGGTAAGTAAAGCTTGACTATGGAAGATAATAACAAGAAAGATCTCAAAAAACAGGATGAGGAAAAGAAAGATAGCCCGGTTTCACAACCCGATCCTGAAACGCTTCATAAAACTGATCCCCAGGAAAATATGAAAGGGCCACTTAGTTCCCTTTTGAATAAGGAAAGAAAAAGTATAGAAGATAAAGGAGAAGACTATGTCGATGGGGAAGAGGGAGGCGCATCCTGAAAAGGTGCGATTTTTTTATTTAGTGTCCGACTGTTTGTTGGTTTCTTTTACGGTAGTATTATTATCCTTATCAGTTTCTATTTCAACTTTCTTCAAAGCTACTGCATAATCATTGGGTTGCAGGGAAGTACCTTTATGCGAACTCCAGGCCTCTGCAAATTCAGCGCCCAGGTATAATATAATGGCAGAATAATATACCCACAATAACAAGATAACCAGTGAGCCGGCTGCGCCATAGGTAGAGCCGATCTTGCTTTGGCCAATGTAAAAGGAGATTCCGAATTTACCTATCATAAACAGCAGGCTGGAGGCTATAGCTCCCGGCAACACATCTTTCCATTTTGTTTTTGCATCGGGCAGCACTTTAAAGATCAGTAAGAACAGGGTAGCGATCACCAGAAACGAGATCACTAAATTTAAAATATAAAAAACAATAACAGTAACATCCGGGAAGTGGCTTTTTAACCGGTCGCTCAGGCCTTCCACAATGGTGGTTACCGCAAGGGATACCAATAATAAAAAGCCAAGGCTGATAATGATTGAAAAAGATAAGAAGCGGGTCCTGATGAATAACCATAAACCTTTTTGCGGTTTTGCCTTAAATCCCCAAATGGTATTAATGGAATCCTGTATTTCAGCAAATACAGCAGTAGCACTGAATAACAAGGTTACTATTCCAATTACCAGTGCTGTTGTTCCCTTTCCGCTCAGGGAGGCATTCCTGATGATCGTTTGCAATTGAAGCGCCGCATCGGGGCCAACAAATTGTTTCATCTGGTCGTAGATCCTTCCCTGTACTGCTTCCTGTCCTAGAAAGATGCTGCAAAAATAGATGATCACAACCAGTAAAGGCCCAAATGAAAAAACAGTAGTATAGGCAAGGGATGAACTCAGTTTGAGGACCTTATCATCCATAAAATTCTTAAAACATTTTACCAGAACCTGCCCTATGATCTTTATTTGCTTCATCGGTTCAAACCATAGTAAATACAGCCTAAAAAATTGTACCACGTCGTTTTAAGAAAGATATCCCCAATTTAACGGCTTTTTAATTTTTTTGGGCAGCTAAGGAAACCCGCAGGCTTACTTCCACGTATCCTTATAGTGTTAACCAGAATGCAATGGTTGCAGAGCGCTCTGCAATCCCTTTTCCTTTAATAATCAAAGAAAAAAACCTATTATGAAACGTTCCCTGCTTGTATGGGCAGCGGGCAGCCTGCTTGTGCTCGCCACCGCCTGTACTCACGACCATGAAGAACTGCCGCCTCCCGCAATTAAAAATGTGCAACTTAAGCAAAACGATAAGTTGGGTAGCATTCTCACTGATGTGAATGGAAAAACACTTTATTTCTTTTCAAGTGATGCCAATGGGCAATCAGCCTGCAGTGGCGGTTGTGCTACCACCTGGCCTGTATTTTATGTAGACGCACCCGATTTGTCTGATGGCCTTGCCGCTGCTGATTTTTCGACCATTACCCGCACAGACGGAAAGCAGCAAACCACCTATAAAGGCTGGCCTTTGTATTATTATTCAAAAGATACATTAGCCGGCGATATAAAAGGGGAAGCATTTGGTGGCAAGTGGTTCACTGCCAAACCTGATTATTCGGTAATGCTGGCTTATACGCAGTTAATAGGGAACGATACAAAACATTATACCAGCAAATACGTGGAAGGTGATGAAGTGGTGCCGTATCTTACCGATGCCTACGGCCGCACCTTATATGCTTATACGAACGACAGATTCAATAAAAATTTGTTTACGAAGCAGGATTTCAGTAACAACGCAGCCTGGCCGATTGATACATTAGGTCAGGTGCAGGGTGTACCCTCACTGTTCAATTCAGCCGATTTTAGTAAGATCGATGTGTTTGGTAAAACCCAGCTTACCTATAGAGGCTGGCCGTTGTACTATTTTGGATCCGATTCAGCAAAGCGTGGCAATACCAGAGGGGTAAGTTTCCCCAAGCCCGGTATCTGGCCAATAGTGAATCAGAATTCAACGCCGGCAGTTCCTTAATGCATTACTGCTAAAAAATAAAGGCTGTCCACCAAACACTGGCGGACAGCCTTTACTATTATAAGATCTTCCTTATAAATTACTGTTTTACCAGTTGAACCTGGTGCCATCGCTTTTCCACAGTTCAGCGCCTGTCATATTGTTATTTGCTGTAAAGTAGAGGGTGCCGTTTATGTTTCTTAAATTGCTGAGGCTTGAGGTCGATGCCAATCCGTTTATATCTTTTACCATTACAGTACCCGTATTGGTGCCATCGCTGGTGTATAATTCGGCGCCACCGGTTCCATTACCGATCCATTGACGCCATCTGCAGCAGCAAAATAGAGGGTGTTAAAACAGACGGCACGCCCGCGGGTACTGTAATGGTATTCATAAGAAAAATCGAAGAAGTAGTTACTCCGTTTAGCGCTGAAAAACAGGGTGCCATTGAAATTGTACAGGTTGCTGGCGCCGGAACCTGCACTACCCGAACTGATGTCTTTGACCACTACAGTACCATTTATACCTGGATAAATATCTTTTATCATTACCGTACCTGCATCGGTACCATCGGATCTCCATAATTCATCTCCACCAATGCCATTGTTGGCAACAAAATAATTAATGCCATTTAGAACTGTAATAAACCTTGGCGTCGAGGCACCCTGGGTAGGTCCAATGTGTTTAAGAACCGAAAAAGTTTGCGCACGCAAAAATGCCGGGATACTAACGAGCATCACCAGCAGCATAGGACGGATTGACAATTGCATTTGATTGTGGTAGTTATGGTAGTAAATATATACCTGGGACTACACAAGTGCAAGCACGTAGGTATGAAAAATAAAAAAAACGACTGTCTTTAACCGATAGACAGTCGTTTTAGTTAGATGTATAAAGAATTTAGACTATATCTCAAACCTGTCCAGGTTCATTACCTTATTCCACGCGGCCACAAAATCCTTTACAAATTGTTCCCCGGCATCTGAAGCGCCATAAACTTCGGCTATGGCCCGCAGTTCTGAATTGGAACCAAATACCAGGTCGGCGCGGGTAGCTAACCATTTCGCCTGACCGGTAGTACGGTCAGTACCTTCGTACAGTTCCCTGTCTTCAGTGGCTGCTTTCCAGGCCGTGTTCATATCGAGCAGGTTTATAAAGAAATCGTTGGTGAGTTTACCGGGCTGTGCTGTGAACACCCCGTGTTTGCTGCCATCGAAATTGGTATCCAGCACACGCAGGCCACCAACCAGTACCGTTAACTCAGGCGCTGTTAAGGTAAGCAGGTGCGCTTTATCTATCAGCAAGGCTTCGGTTAAAACATGCGATCTGGTTTTGCGGTAGTTGCGGAAACCATCAGCATGCGGTTCCAGGTAACCTACCGATTCCACATCGGTCTGTTCCTGTGAAGCATCCATACGGCCAGGTGTAAATGGAACGGTCACGTCATATCCGGCATCTTTAGCCGCTTTTTTAATACCGGCACAACCGGCCAGTACGATCAGGTCGGCTAATGAAACTTTCTTGCCACCTGATTGCGCGCCATTGAATTCTTTTTGAATGGCTTCCAGTTTGCTTAATACTTTTTGTAATTGAGGTGGATTGTTCACTACCCAGAATTTTTGCGGGGCCAGGCGAATGCGGGCGCCGTTAGCACCACCGCGTTTATCGGTACCACGATAAGTGGAAGCCGAAGCCCAGGCTGTGGACACCAGTTCTGATACGGTTAATCCGGATGCCAGAACTTTTTCTTTCAAAGCAGCCACATCCTTCTCGTCGATCAGGGTATGATCAACAGCAGGAATGGGATCTTGCCAAAGCAGCTCCTCTTTAGGCACGTCGTTACCAAGGTAACGGGCACGCGGGCCCATATCGCGATGCGTTAATTTAAACCAGGCACGTGCAAATGCATCGGCAAAGGCATCGGGGTTTTCCAAAAAGCGCCGGGAAATTTTTTCGTATATCGGATCAAACCGCAAAGAAAGATCGGTGGTAAGCATGGTGGGCAAATGCTTTTTTGAACCATCATACGCATCGGGGATAATGCTGTCTGCGTTCTTCGCTACCCATTGGTGGGCGCCGGCAGGACTTTTAGTCAGTTCCCATTCAAACCCAAACAGGTTTTCAAAAAAGTTATTGCTCCATTGGGTAGGCGTTTTTGTCCAGATAACTTCCAGGCCGCTGGTGATGGTATCGGTGCCTTTTCCGGATTTATAACTGTTGCTCCAGCCAAGGCCCTGCATTTCCAGGTCAACCGCTTCGGGTTCTTTACCAACATGGGTAGCAGGTGCCGCACCATGGGTTTTGCCAAAACTGTGTCCGCCCGCAATAAGGGCAACTGTTTCCTCATCATTCATAGCCATACGGCCAAACGTATCACGAATATCTTTTGCAGCAGCAATCGGGTCAGGATTTCCATCAGGACCTTCCGGGTTTACATAGATCAAACCCATTTGTACGGCAGCCAGCGGTTTCTCCAGGTTGCGGCTGTGAATATCCCCATCAGCAGGCTCATCGGCAGATAATACACCATGGCCTTCCACCACGCCGGGTGAACCGTGCGCATAACGGATGTCGCCACCCAGCCAGGTATTTTCAGCACCCCAATATACATCTTCATCGGGTTCCCACACATCGGGGCGTCCGCCGGCAAAGCCAAATGTTTTAAAACCCATCGACTCCAGGGCAATGTTACCGGTAAGGATCAGCAGATCGGCCCAGGAGAGTTTATTACCATATTTCTGTTTAATGGGCCAAAGCAGTCTGCGTGCTTTATCGAGGCTCACGTTATCGGGCCAGCTGTTCAGGGGCGCAAAACGTTGTTGGCCGGAACCGGCGCCACCGCGGCCATCAAATACCCGGTAAGTACCCGCGCTGTGCCACGCCATGCGAATGAACAAAGGACCATAATGCCCAAAATCCGCAGGCCACCAGCTTTGCGAGTCTGTCATCAGGGTGTGCAGGTCTTTTTTTACTGCTTCCAGGTCAAGACTGTTAAATGCCTCCGCATAATTGAATTCCTTGCCCAAAGGATTTGATTTCTCCGAATGCTGACGCAGGATATTCAGCTTTAACTGGTTGGGCCACCAATCGCGGTTGCGGGTGCCGCCACCGCCAACGTTCTGTTTCAGGCTGCCATTATGAAAGGGGCATTTACTGATGTCTTTTGAATCTTTTTCCATTGTTATAAGTTTATGGTATTGAAGAACATTTGCTTTATTGGGTAGGGGTGCTAAAATTAGGAATTTGGGGAAATAAGCGAAATCAATTAATTCTATAAATTGATAGTTAAAACCTATGATGGCAGCAAGGGACAAAATGTTATAATAATTTTGTGTTTTATGCCAATTTGACTTTTGTCAATACGCTTATCGGGTTACTTTATGAAAAGGTACAGTATTTGAAACAAATCAGTTACAAAACAGCAGATTATAATGGAATATAAAGACTACTATAAAGTATTGGGAGTAGATAAAAAAGCTTCTCAGGACGAGATAAAAAAAGCTTACCGCAAGCTGGCTGTTAAATACCACCCCGACAAAAACGCGGGTGATAAAAAGGCCGAGGAAAAATTCAAGGAAGTGACTGAAGCTAACGAAGTGCTGAGCGATCCTGAAAAGCGTAAGAAGTATGATACGCTGGGCGCTAACTGGAAGCAGTATGAAAACGCTGATTACAGTGGTGCCGGTGGTGGTGGCTTTGGTGGCCAGCGTGGCGGACAAAGTTATTACGAATATAACGGTAACGCCGATGACCTTTTTGGTGGCGGCGGATTTTCAGATTTCTTCAACTCCTTTTTTGGCGGCGGTGGATCTGAAAGAAGTTATGGCGGCTTTCAACAGGAAATACCAGGCCGGAATATTGAAGGGGAAGCAACCATAACCTTGCAGGAAGCTTTTACCGGTACCGAACGCATTATTGACCTGGGTACAGAAAAGTTAAAGGTTAAAATAAAGCCGGGCGCCTATGAAGGGCTGGTGTTAAAATCGAAGGGAAAGGGAATGAAAGGCCGCTCAGGCAAAGCCGGCGATCTATTTATTACCGTACATATACAATCGAATCATGTATTTAAAAGAACTGGTAACGATCTGCATGTAGATGTGCCGGTAGATGCTTTTACATTAATGGCAGGCGGCAAAGTACCGGTTACAACACTTTCAGGGGAAGTGACCATCACTGTTCCGGAAGGTACACAAAACGGCAAAAAGTTCCGGTTGAAAGGAAAGGGGATGCCGGTGTACAATGAACAGGGGGTTGGTGACCTGTATATAAAAGTGGAAGCGAAGTTGCCCGATTCTTTTACGGAAGAACAAAAAGAACTGATAAAAAAATTACAGGATAGTTTTAAAAAATAATACGTATGAAAGAGAATTTTCAATCTTTATTGCATGATGATAAGCCTGTGCTGGTTGATTTTTTTGCGGAATGGTGTGGTCCATGTAAAGTACAGGCGCCGGTGTTGAAAGAAGTAAAATCGGAGATTGGCGACAGCGCCCGGATTGTTAAAATAGATGTAGATAAAATGCCCGCAATAGCTCAGGCCTACCAGATCAGTGGCGTACCTACGCTTATTCTATTCAGAAATGGTAGGCCTGTTTGGCGGCAATCAGGTGTAGCTAGTAAAAAGCAATTAATTGATCTCATAAAACAACATGTATAAGCAGGGGAGACCTGATAATTAAATTATCAGGATTTCACCAGCTCTACGTTTAAGGCAACCAGGCCCTTGGGGCTATTTTGTACCTCAAACGTAACCTTGTCATTTTCTTTTATTGCGATTGACAGTTCGTTCACATGCACGAATATTCGTTCTTTAGTGATACTGTCGTTGATAAATCCAAATCCTTTGTGGTCGTTGAAAAAACTTACCACGCCGGTTCTTCTTTCATTTGCAGGTCTTTCTTCCTGTTTAGGAACACTGATCTGCATTTCTTCCTGGCGGAATATTCTCTTTTTCTTTGGATCAGGAGGTGTAGAGGTTAAATTACCATTTTCATCAACGTAAGCCATCATATCTTCAAGGCTCTTTTTTTCCTTGTTATTTTTACGTTCCAGCATTTTCTCCTGTTTGTCCTGCTGTTTTCTTTGGCGTTTTTTTTCTCTTTCTTTTTTGTTAAATGTTTCCTGGGATTTTGACATATTAAAATTTTAGTGATTCCTGCTGTGCAGGATTATTGTTTCGTACTGTTATCCAGGCAGCCTATAAGATAATAGCTGCGGGTTGAGTTACCTGAGTAATGCAATAAATAGGGAAATAATAGTGTGGCTATTTAAAGAATAAAGCCCAATACGATATGCGAAGCTCAAATGGATAATAGTAAAGGTACGCAAATTTTTCGGTAATTCGAGCTTATTTATTTGCAGTCATCGTTTTGTCACGATAGGCATTTGCGTTGTGGGAAAGCGCGGATCCGGGCAGCCATTGCCACCAGCTACCGAGGTCTTTTTTTATGATATTGGAATAAAAGGCTGGCAATTGCAGTGTTTCTCCCTCGAAGTATTTTCTGAATCCCTTATCCTCAACAAGTTGCTGTCTTATTTGTTTATAGAATTTTAACCGTCCCCATCCTTCTGAGGAAATGGCCCGCATAAAATTCATCCAACGCGAAGTAATGCCTTTTGAATGGGTAAACCGGCGATAAATGGCTTTGGCAGAAAACGCATAACTCGTAACATCGATGACCTTGTCATAAAAGTCTACCCAGTCATAATTTCTGGGTTTTATGTTCATTGCCAGGTGGTTGTTAAGGAAATGAAAAGGAAAAGGGAGTACCCGACCCTGTTGTTGATACTCCAGGTTCAGGGGGGCCGCTTCACCAAAAGCGGTAAGCAGGGAGAAGCCCGGAAAAGCACCGGGCGTCTGGTCAATAAATTGCTTGGTCAGTTCAAATGGCTCATTACCTGCATCGCTGTCAAGCCCCAGCACAAAATTTGTTTGCACATAGGGTACATAGCGTAGTATGGTATTAACGTGGTTGGATACGCGGTTGACTTTTTCTGTTCCTGAAATATGTGAAGATCCCGATTTATTACCCAGGTCGTACCACGACTCCACGCCTGGCAACAGGGCAAAGAATCCATTTTGTTTTAACCGGTCAAGCCGTGGCGGTGTGAGAATAGATAAACTGCTTTCTGCAATAAAATGAAAACTATTAGGAGCGCCTGCCGAAGCAATGGCTTCCATATTATCTTCAAACCGAACGCCGAAATTCGGGTCATGAAAAGCTATCCAGGGCTTTTTATATTTTGTAAGCAGGAACTGCAGATCTGTTTTTATGGTTTGAAAATCCAAGGGCTGATAAGGCACTGTTGAATCTATACAGAATGGACAGGTATAAGGACAACCCACACTGGCCAGCATGGGTACAATTTGAAGAAAGGGTGCTTTTTTTAAAGTAGGCTCTATAAATTTCCAGCGTTCCTCTACGCCACAAAAATATGCCGGTTGTTTACCGGCACTTAATAGTTTTCCTGTGGGTTGCTGGGGCGTGCAGTTATTCAGTATTTCTGTGATGGTAGACCGATTGGTAAAGCCCAGTACATAATCAAAATAAAGCATGGCATCATCCGGATAACATCGGGCATGTGGCCCACCCAGAACCGTTACCGCGCCCTGCTTTCGGTAATAATTACTAAGCGCATATCCCAACAATGCTGCCTGTGTAAAACAACTGATGAAAACCAGGTCCAGTTCTGTTGGAAGTTCTTTACTCAGGTCTTCATAGCCGGTATAACAGATCATGGTAACCTGATGACCTTCCTGCTCACACCAGGTAGCAATTACCTGGGGCATAATACTGGCCAGGTTAGCATGCATGATCTTAGCCCATAAAGTACTGGCAGGACCTTTACTTACCAGATCAATCAAGCCAATTTTAAGTGGCTTCTTATGCGTATGAAACGAGCTAAGCAATGGTAATGTTGATGATTAGTAATTCGAAGAACAGATTCGATTTACTAAATATAACAAATATCTGCTTAATAAACTACTGATTGTAGGCAGGTTTACTTTGCTATATCGATCTTTATCTTTTTGTTTTTGATCTTCTCATCCTTGATCGTATGCAAGGTATGGCTGGCTTTGGATTTGCGTATAGCCACAAAGGAGAAGAAATCCTTTACTTCAATTAACCCGATGTCTTCTTTTTTCAGCTGTCCTTTATTGGTAAAAAAGCCAACGATGTCTACCTTATTCACTTTGTCTTTTTTACCGGCCCCTATAAAGAAGGTTGTCCATCCGGGTTTTTGCGGTAACTCAGCATCGGCGGGCAGTTCAATAGTAGCCGGTTCGGGGGTAATATATTCCGGTAAATATTCATGTGGTGCCAGTATCAAGATAGCGGTACCGCTGGCTTCCATGCGGGCCGTACGGCCATTACGATGGGTGAAAGATTCCTGTGAAGTGGGAAGTTGATAATGTACAATGTAACGGATATTGGGAATGTCCAGTCCACGGGCAGCCAGGTCTGTGGTCACTAGTACATTGGAGCTGCCATTGCGGAATTTGCTTAAAGCAACTTCGCGGTCGCGCTGTTCCATAGCGCCATGGTAAAATACACTCACGATGCCTTTGTCTTTCAAAAAAGTGTTTACCTGTTCTACAAATTCGCGTTGATTGCAAAAGATAATAGTGGAGCGATTGCCCAGGTAACAGATCAGTCTGAACAATGTTTCAGCTTTGTCCCTGTCGTCGCTCTTAACCATTTGAACAGCGAGGGCGGGTGATTGTTCGCCTGTTAAGTAGTTTATTTTAACGGGCTCCTGCAGGCCTACAAACTCCGGTACTTCCACAGCTTCGGTGGCTGAAGTAAGGATCCTCTTTTTAAGGGCGGGCAGGGAGCTTATAATAAAGGACATTTCTTCATCGAAACCTTCTTCCAGCGATTTGTCAAACTCATCCAGTACCAGGGTCTCGATATGAGTGGTAGTAATATTACCACGGCGGATATGATCGGCCAGCCGGCCGGGTGTACCTACAATGAGGGCGGGAGCCTGCAACAGGTTGTTTTCTTCGGTTTCCCGTTTGTGGCCGCCATAACAACAGGTGATCTTTAAACCCGTTCCCATCTTTTTGAACACCTGTTCAATTTGCAGGGCCAGTTCCCGGGAGGGCACAATGATCAAAGCCTGGGTTACAGGCCGGTTTTTTTCCAGTAATTGCGTTACGGGTAACAGAAAAGCCAGCGTTTTTCCAGAACCGGTATTGGCCAGTAATACCACTCCATTGGAGGTTTTATTGGCTTCCAGCGATGCCTTCTGCATCTCATTCAATTCGTCGATCTGTAAATTCGAAAGCGTGTTCTCAATAGAAAATGTAGTTTCCGCCATGCGGCGAAAGTACGTCAATTTCAAGGAAAAGTACTTTTGATATATTTCAACAGATCATCATTTTCCCAGCTGCCGGTATATTTTTCTCCATTGATAAAAAAAGTAGGGGTGGCGCTTACGCCGCTTCGCATACCGCTGTAAAAGTGGCCATCCACCTTTGCAGCCAGGTCTTCGCGCTCCATATCGGCTGTAAACTGGTCCATTTGTAAACCTATGCTGGCTGCGTATTCCAGTAATGCGGTGTGATGCAACCGTTTTTGGTTCTCATAAATAACATCGTGCATCTCCCAGTATTTATGCTGCAATCCGGCGGCTTCCGCTGCAATGGCGGCCATCCGGGCCTGGGGATGGATTTTTGAAAGCGGAAAATTGCGGAAAACAAATTTCAGCTGATCACCCACCTGTTGCAGCAGGCCCTTTACAATCGGGTACGCTTTTCCGCAATAAGGGCATTGGTAATCGCCGTATTCAACCAGTTCTATAGGGGCCTGCGTTGGGCCAAAAAGATAATCTGTTTCGTTTACCGGAGTTCGTAATGCCATGCTTACACCTTTTTATTTTTATCCATTTCTTCTAGCGCGTCCATAATGCCATCTGCGCCGGGATTTACACCCACGGGCGACAGGTAACTCCAGGCAATAGTTCCGTTTTCGTCTATTACGAACAACGCTCTTTTGCATTCACCGATCTCTTCATTGTATACGCCATAGGCTTTTGCCACAGCGCCTTTGGGTTCAAAGTCTGCCAGCAGTGGGAAGTGTAATTTCCGGTCGGCCGAAAAAGACATATGACACCATTTCCCATCCACTGAAATGCCTAATAACTGCGCGTTGGCTTTATGAAAATAATCAAGCATCTCATTGTAAAGGGCCATCTGGTCTGAACATACAGGGCTCCAGTCGGCGGGGTAAAAAGCAAGAATAACCCTTTTACCTTGCAGGCTGCTTAATTTGAGTTTCTGGTCGGGCGTAGCATATAATTCGAAATCGGGCGCTTGTGATTGAGTTAAAAGCATAGCAATGATTTGTACAAACTTACCGAATTAATGAAAAAAGTCTCCCGCTGTAAGGGGAGACTTTCTATTATATTTCTTAGGCATTTGCCAACTTTTCTATGTCGAACTTTTTCATTTGCATATACACCTGTATCACTTTTTGTGCTTTGGCCGGGTCGCTCAACAATTTGGGCAAAATAGTGGGCACAATCTGCCAGCTTACCCCAAACTGGTCTTTTAACCAGCCACACTGGCCATCACTACCACCGTTGGCGGTTAACTTCTCCCAGTAATAGTCGATCTCTTCCTGGGTTTCACAATCCACCACAAAGGATACGGCTTCATTAAATTTAAACTGCGGACCGGCATTCAACCCCATAAATTTTTTGCCATTGAGTTCAAAGGTCACCACCATCTGGTTGTCGGCGGTGATCTTTGAGTTTTTGAAAATGGAGCAGTAGAAGGTAGCGGCTGCCTGGGCTTGTCCATTGAACCAAAGACAGGGATAAATTTGATTAGTCATGAGTTTGTTTTTGTGTTTTAATTGATAACACAAAGAAACTGCAGGCCAGGTCCTCAAAATAGAACAAACCCGACATTATTCAGACTGGCTGAATTTCAGGTAATCTTTGGGTGTAATGCCGGTAAATTCCTTAAAAGCGCGGATGTAGTGGCTTTGATCGGCATAGCCATTGGTAAAGGCGATGTCGCTGAGTTTGCCGAACTGTCGGCTGTTGAGCTGTTGAAAAGCATTATTGAATTGGGAAATGCGTCTGAACAGGCTGGGGGCAATCCCGATGTTCTTTTCGAACATCCGTTGAAAGGTGCGTTCAGTAATATGCAATTCCTGCTGCACTTTTAACAGGGCGTCTTTCGATGCGTTTTGGGCAATGGCCAGGGTGGCGAACCGGATCAGCTGACAATCGGCTTTGGTTTTTGTGATCAGGCTGAACACATACTCATCCAGCAGGGCAAGCATGGCAGTCGTGGAATCGGCATTCAATAGTTGTTCCTGCAATTCCCGGGTTTTGGTCGCTTCCAGCAGGTTCAGGTCTATGGGATGGTTGGTGAGCTCCTGGGCAGAAACGCCAAAGAGGCTGAATAACGCAAAGGGTTTAAAGAAATAAGCAATGAGGGTGAAGTTGTCGCGGATAGTGAGGGTTTCAGGAAAAACCGTTTGTCCAAACAGCGTGAGGTTGTTGCTGTTATTCTGGATGGTCCCTTTAGCGGTTTGAAATAGAAGGGTAGGCGCCCCATTAGCGTACAAGGGTAATGTAAACGGATTGGTGACCAGCACTTCTTCAATGATCAGGATCCTGTCTACATAACTGCTGATCTTTTCGCTTGGCAATGGGTTGCTTATTTTCATTGTTTCGGTATTGATCAGAAATGATCAAAGATACAATAAATAAAAAAAGCCCCGATATCGTCGGGGCTTCTGCGTATATGGGTGAGGGAATTGATTAATTCAGAAGTGCATTTTTTCTGAACTCAAGCGGCTTCATGCCTGTTTGTTTTTTGAACAACCGGGTGAAATAAGAGGTGTTCTCAAACCCAAGATCGTAGGCAATTTCTGCTATACTGCGATCGGCTGTTTTCAACAGGTTCTTTGCTTCCGAGATCAGTGAAAGATGGATCAGCTCCAGGGCTGTTTTACCGGTTTCCTGTTTCAACAGATCGCTTAGGTAACGGGGTGATAAATGCAATTGTTCCGCCATGGCATTCACCGAAGGAAGACCTTTGGTTTGTAAACCGTCATCTGCAAAATAAAGCTGCAGGGCAGCGTTGAATTTTGTTACGGTTTTGCCCGACAGGTCTGTACGGGTCATGAACTGCCGTTTATAATACCGTTGCGAATACATCAGGATGCTTGCCACATGCCCCAGCATAATTTCCCGGCTGTATTCATCCTGGTTGTTATCGTATTCAGCCTGTATTTTATCGCGCAGCTCCCACATAACAGCTTCCTCTTTGGGTGAAATGTGTAACGCTTCATTCACTTCATAATCGAAGAAGCCGTATTTCTGTATGGTGCTGAACAACTCATGCCCGTGCAGGTAGTCCTCATGGATCAGGATCATAAAACCGTCTTCTTCAAATTGCAGGTTGTGCATTTCAATGATCTGGCGCGGTTTCATAAAAAACATAGAGCCGTTGGTATTGTCATAGGGCGTACGGCCGTACAGGATCACACCAGCCTGCAGTTTCTTTAAAGCTATCATATATACGTCGGCAGTGAACTCCCTGTTGCCAAGTGGACAATCACTTTGGCATGCTACCAAACTGAATAATGGATTTTCTGGCGGCGGCCAGCCATTGCCAATATGCAGTTCGCTCAATGTTTTGTAATGTGTCATGACCATAAATTTATAGAATTAACCGCATTGCTTACTAACCATGTGCGGCGATGCTCACGTCCTTCCAGTCCTCTACATCTTTCAAACGTTGGGTGAGCACTTTTTGAACAACGTGGTAAGCATTGTATCCCAACAATAATCTTTGTGGTGGGTTAGTACTGTCTACCACCTGCAGAATAGGTGCAACTGTCGCTTCCGGTTTGCCCCAGGCATTGGGATTTTTTGTTGCGCCGAAAAAAGCTTCCCGTACCGGTGTATAGTCTGCAATATCGCTGGCAGTGCGGGTGGCGCTGGCACCGGCCCAGTCTGTTGCGTATCCATTGGGTTCTATCAATGTTGTTTTAATTCCTAAATGGGCCGTTTCTTTAGCAATGGTTTCAATCAATCCCTCGACCGCAAATTTGGAAGCATTGTAAATACCCAGCAACGGCAACGTGGTTATTCCCAGATAACTGCTTACTTGAACCAGGTGGCCACTTTTCTGTTTACGGAAGATGGGAAGCACTGCCTGTGTTACCCAAAGCGAACCAAAGAAATTGGTTTCCATTTGTTCCCTTGCCTGGGCTTCGGTGGTTTCTTCAGTAATGCCAAATAAACCATGGCCGGCGTTATTGATTAAAACGTCGATGCGGCCAAAATGTTTTTCAATTTTGTTAACGGCATTAAAAACGGCTTCGCGGTTGTTTACATCCAGTTGCAGCGGCAATATATTATCGCCATAAGCAGCAGCCAGCTCATTTAAAGAAGAAAGGCTGCGGGCGGTGGCGGCTACTTTATCGCCCCGTTTTAAAAATGCTTCTGCCCATAATTTTCCGAATCCTTTTGAGGCGCCTGTAATGAAGATTATCTTGCTCATAGTACTTTGTTTTGAATCAATTAATTTGATATCACAAAGCTAGCACGGGCTATTCCGGAGAAATAACCCGTTTGAGGGTAAGAATAGCACAAAAGTACGATTGGGAGTGGTGAGTTATGAAAAGTCTGATTTTGAGTATATTCGGCACCTGATAAAAACCTAACGATTTCTATGCGGAGATTCCTATTGGTCCTTTGTCTGGCGCCGGTGGCGCTTTTGGCGCAAAAAACGCAGACCGGCACCTGGGGCGATCAGGGGAACGGGACCTACATCAATCCTGTTCTGAACGCCGATTATTCCGACCCCGACGTAATACAGGTAAAAGGTAAGTATTATATGGTTTGTTCTGAATTTCACTTTATGGGCATCCCTGTACTGGAATCAGACGACATGGTAAACTGGCACATCATCACCCAGATCTATAGAAAAATGGATTTCCCCGCCTACGATAATTTTAGCCGCTATTCACCCAAAAAATAATGGGTAGAACCGGTGTAGCCAGCACCGAGATCGATTTCAGCAAAATGGAAAACGATCAAAAGGCTGGCCTGGGTGTGATGGGCAAAACACATTACCTGGTGGGTGTTTGCAAAAAAAATGGAAAGCCCTGTTTGTATTATTGCAATAACGGAAAAGATTCTACTGCCCATGAACTCAGTGGCAACAAAGCTTTTTTGAAAGTGACATTGGACCTGGCTACCAACAAAAGCCAGTTGTATTATAGTGCAGATGATAAAACTTATGTGCCCGTAGGTAACACCTTTGAAGCAACCTGGGGCAACTGGAAAGGAAGCCGGCTGGTGTTGTTCAGTTACAACGAGCAAACCGATGGAGGCCAAGTGTATTTCAACTGGTTCAAATACCAGTATGACGGACCAAAATCATTAAAAGGAAAGAGCTGACCGCCTTCTTTACCATTGTAAGGGCCGCCATGAACAGTGGGCGGCCTTTTTTGTAATTGCTATTGTCTAACCCGCCTATCAATTCGTCCACTTCGCGGTTTTTTGCTTTTCCCGCCCTTGCCGGCGGGCCATCTTTGTGTCATCAATAAACACAAAACCAACGATCATGAACTTAAAATCAACAAAAGCAATTTACTGGACAGGCATTATATTGACCTCATTATGGTTTGGAACAAGCGGCGTTTGTGAATTGACAAAAAATCCGCTCGTATGGGACATCACTTTGCAACTGGGTTATCCTGTGCACTTCATATACATATTGGGTGTTGCTAAAGTTTTAGGTGTACTGGTATTGTTAACGCCAAACAGGTTACTCCGGTTAAAAGAATGGGTTTTTGCCGGCGTCTTCTTCGATATCACCTTTGCCTTCTTCTCAAAAATAAGTGTGCTGGGCTTTGCAGCGACAACAGATGCTGTTGTTGCCTTTGCTATGGTTTCGGTAACCTACGTTATGTTCAGGAAATTATATCCAACGGCCAATGCAGTGGTGGCCCTTAATTAAATTAGTAAACATTAAATTATCAGAATAGCATGAAACCGAATACAAATAACAGGATAGGCCGTTTTTTAATGACCGCTGTTTTCTCCCTCTTTGTAATTTTCTCACAGGCGCAAAATGCCGCGAAAATGAACAATCAAAACAATTTCGATCAAATTAAACAAATAAAAGCAGGCGTGCTCGATATTGGTTATGCCGAAACAGGAGCGTCTAATGCACAACCGGTAATTTTATTGCATGGCTGGCCTTACGATATCTATAGTTTTAAAGAAGTATCGGCCTTATTGGCGGCAAAAGGTTACCATGTGTATGTACCCTATCTGCGGGGCTATGGTACCACCCGCTTTCTCGATGCAGCCACTCCGCGCAATGGACAACAGGCAGCGCTGGCTGTAGATGTGATCGCTTTTATGGATGCCCTGAAAATTGACAAAGCCATCATCGGCGGGTTCGACTGGGGTGCACGTACTGCTGATATTGTAGCGGCTCTTTGGCCTGAGCGTACAAAAGCCCTGGTATCGGTAAGTGGGTATTTGATCGGCAGCCAACAGGCGAATAAAGCGCCCCTGCCGCCCAAAGCGGAACTGGCATGGTGGTACCAGTATTACTTTGCCACTGAGCGCGGACAAAAAGGATATGAGGCCAATCGCCGCGATTTTGCGAAGCTGATCTGGCAAACCGCTTCACCCGACTGGAAATTCACCGATGCTGTATTTGCCCAATCAGCCGCAGCCTTCGATAACCCCGATCACGTAGCCATTACCATTCATAATTATCGCTGGCGGCTGGGATTGGCAGAAGGGGAAGCCAAATACGAAGATCTGGAGAAGAAGCTCGCCACCTTCCCGGTAATCACCGTGCCAACGATTACCCTGGAAGGCGATGCCAATGGAGCGCCACATCCTGATCCTGCGAATTATGCCGCCAAATTCAAAGGCAAATATGCGCACCACACTATAACAGGCGGTATTGGCCATAACCTGCCGCAGGAAGCGCCAAAAGCATTTGCAGATGCGATCATAGAAGCAGATGGGTTTACTAAATAACTATAAAGTCACATGGGAATATAGGGAGACTGTTGTTTTTTCAACAGTCTTTTTTTTATTTTGTCTCCATGAAAACCGTTTACTATTCCGTAGGTTGTATGTTATGGTTGGCAGCCTGTTCTTCACCAGCTGCGCAAAATACCGCAAACCCTGCAACCCCTAAAAAAGATTCTGTTACAATAACCGTTGATTCTGCTGCAACATCTTCCGTACATGATTCTGCTGCAACTTCCTCCGTTTATGAACCTGCGCTTTTTATAGATGAGGATCAAACAGTGCCACCTTACGGTTTGGATAAAGTGAAAGCGCTGATCAGGAAAATAAAATATGTGGAAGATCCGGAAGGAGGTGAATCGTCTACCGAAATGCTGGAGGAAACGCAGTATGCCTCGCTTTCAATGCCCGAGAAATTCACTTATCACATGATTCACCCTGAAAGCTATAGCCAGAACTGTGACCCGCTTCCGATAAGAGAAAATGAAGACCAGCGCATCTTTGGTCATTTGAAAGATATCTTTGGCGAATACGACTGGAGTGACCGGCAATTGAATTTTCTCAGGAAGGGCCGCGATACCGTGATTCAGTTGATGATGCCCCTTATCGAAAAAAACAACCGCATAGGCGGGAACTTTAAGGAAGCTATTTTTGAAATGAACGCCACCGAAATGATCCCTTACCTGATCGCATTTTATAATAAGGAAAAGAAAGACCATTATATCCTCACCCTGCTGATGTTGTTGATGAAGGAAAACAAATATCCGGAATTCATGAACTCTGCTTCTTATAAGAAATTGTATGCGGTGGAAGAAGGCGAATACGCTGCTTACCTGGTATATAATAAAGCCAATGAAGACCTCATCATTCAACGGGCTACTAATTTCTACGATGGGTTACACGCAAAATAATAGCTGGCTGGTATTGGCATTGCTGCTTTGCTGGCAGCCACTGATGGCGCAGCAACGTGCCGGCTTTGTGCTGGTGCCAAAAGGCATTTATGAAGTGAGTAAGAACGCCAATACCCAACGCCCGCTGCGCAAAGTAGCGGTAGATAGTTTTCGGATAGCCGCCTGCGAAACTACCAACCGGCAATTTGCGGCTTTTGTGGCGGCAACCGGTTATGTAACTGATGCCGAAAGAATGCACAATGCCCTGGTGTTTCAACCGGGTTTGGAAGAGTTCCGCTGGTTGGGCGATAGCACCGCCTGCTGGCGCTATCCCAATGGCAGCAGCCGCGGCGGCATCAGGGACCGCATGGAGCATCCCGTTACCTGCATCAGTTACCACGATGTGCAGGCTTATTGTAACTGGGCAAAGGTGCGGTTGCCAACGCTCGACGAATGGGAGATAGCCTGCAGAGCGGGCACACGCACCAATTATTTTTTTGGCGACAACGACAAAGCCATTCAGTCATATGCCAACATCTGGCATGGCCACGATCATAAAAAAGCCGATACAACCGATGGTTATATGTACACCTCGCCTGTGGGCCATTTTAAGCCCAATCCCTGGGGTTTGTATGATATGTACGGAAATGTGTTTGAATTTTGTACAGGTAAAATATCGACCGCTGAAAAGCCTGCCGTCGCTCATTCCCGTGGCGGCTCCTGGTGGTGCAGTAAAAATGCCTGTCATGCATTTAATTCCTACAACATAGGGACCGTGCATATACGGGCTTCATTCAGCAACCAGGGTTTTAGGGTAGTGAAGAAAGGATAGGGGTATCAAAAGAATTTCCTTTTACTGATCCGTTTCTCCCTGATCTGTTTCAACGTTGTATTGGTAGCAGATTCCCCTTCCTGCGTTTTTGATAACCCAACGCGTTGAGATAAATAGATGCCTGTATGGCCACTGAAATAGTAGGCCGTAAAACAGGCAACGGCGTAGTATAAAATGTACTCGCCGCCGAAGAGTTCAACCCCCATAATGGTGCAGGCAACAGGCGTATTGGTGGCGCCGGCAAAAACGGCAATGAAACCCAGTCCGGCCATTAAATCAACAGGGGCACCGGTAAGCACGGCAAGGGCATTCCCCAGTGTAGCGCCAATGAAAAATAATGGGGTTACTTCACCGCCTTTAAAACCCATCCCAAGGGTAATAGCCGTAAACAGGATCTTCCAGAACCAGCTGAAATATCCGGCACCGCCCGGTGTAAATGCAGTTACAATCGATACGCCATTGGGATCAGGGTTGGTGACACCCAGACCGAGATAATCCCGGGTGCCCAACGCAAACGTTAAACCGATAATGATCAAACCGCCGATTACGGGGATCAGCCATTTTATTTTTATAAAGCGATTGCTGTAGTTCCTGATCGTATGAGAGAGTTCAGAAAAAAGATAGCCTGCCATTCCAAATAGAACCCCGGCCAGGATCACTTTGGCCAGTAATAAATAATCAAAATGTAAAAAGGAGATATTGCTGGCGGCCACCGCTTTAAAAGTAATGTGGTATGCGGTATGATGAATGCCATAAGCCGAACAGGTAAAATCGGCCAGTACACTGGCCATAAAACAGGGCAGCAGGGCTTTGTAATTTATGCGGCCGATGGTAAGCACTTCCAATGCAAACAGGGCTCCGGTTACAGGCGTGCCAAACACAGCGCCAAAGCCAGCGGCGATACCGCACATTAATAAGATACTTACATCCTGTTTATTTAATTTGAACAGGCGGCCCAACAGGGCGGCCATACTGCCACCCATTTGTACAGCGGTTCCCTCCCGGCCTGCAGACCCGCCAAACAGGTGCGTGATGATCGTGGTGCCCAGCACCAGGGGCGTCATGCGACTGGGAACACCGCCACCCGGTTCATGAATTTCCTCCATAATGAGGTTGTTGCCAGCCTCTGCATTTTTGCCCAGGTACTTGTACACGGCATAGATCAAAATACCGGCGAGCGGTAATAAATACAACAACCAGCCATGTTGCCAGCGCAGTTCCGAGGCTTTTTCAAGCAGCCATAAAAACAGTGCTACCAGTGAGCCCACAATAAAGGAAACCGGAATGGTCAGGAGCGTCCAGCGAAGCAGGTGATGAAAGATAGTAAGGTGTTCGAAGCGGTTGTTGAGTTTTTTTATCATCCTACAAATAGTTTTTATAGGGCCTTGTAAGCCATTATGTATTTGTAGGCGCCATCAGTCTCGCCAGAGGCGGACGGTTAAGTAGGAAGACACCATTTCCTTGCGCGTAAAAGTAATAAAAATATGATTAACATCAGCACATTTAGGGTGATTTAACGGTGTATCGGACTGTTATAATACAGTAATTTAGTAATACTTACAATTAACAAAGAGTTTTCACTTGCATAAGTGGTTCTAATGGAAGAGTCCCGTCTGTGGGTTTTCAGGCGGGACTATTTTTTTTAACAGGGGTTATTGCTGTGCATTATATACCGCTGCAAACTCCTGGGCAAAGTCTTCGAGTTTTATACTTGCCCATACATCTGGTTTATGCGCATGGAAATCTTCGAACAGAATGCCGCTGTTAATGGCAGTGCCCATCTCTACATACACACTGGCAATTGCTGGTGACATACCGGCTGACGTCATGCCTCCATAGGTTTGCTCATTGGTAAATTGTACCCAGGACAAATCGGGTTTATCGATAGCAGTTCCCAGCACCTTTACAATGTCGGCCACTTCGCGTTCTTCGCTTACTACATAACGAAAGCTTTTGCCTTCAAAGGTGCCCTGCAATTCCTGTGCGGCAGCTGCGGCAATATCCCTTGGGTGTACCATCACTATGGTGGAGGTGCCTGCATAGTTATTACCCATTACACCCATATGGCGGATGGTGCCGATGTCGAAGAAAAAGTTGATATAGAAAAAGCCGGCACGCAAATGTTTGATGGCAACGTCATCGAGCGTGTTCAACGTTTGTTCTACATCATGCATACCTGCAATAGGGCCTGTACCTTCACTTAAATGTGCCCCAATACTGCTTAAGTTTACAACGCGTTTCACTCCTGATGCTTTAATGGCTTCCCGCAGGTTGTTCCCTGTTTCCCGGATGTACTGCCGGTAATTGTTGACAGTCCAGTTAGGTGGAACCATGGTATAGATAACATCTGCTCCTTTGAATGCGTTTGTTAAAAAAGCAACATCCGACACCGAGCCTATGGCTGCCTTGGCGCCAAGTGCTTCAATATTGTTGATCTTTTTGGGGTCGCTGCTGATAATGGTCACTTCATGTCCATTGTTTATCAGGATCTCTGCCAATGGTTTGCTGATATTGCCCAGCGAACCGGTAATGGTGATTTTCATACCAGTTGATTTATTGTTTATGCAAAGCTATCTTTGGGCAAAGATCCATACAAGTACTGACGCCAAAGTAAGTAACATGACAAAAGTTAAAGAACAATCGACCCGTAATCAGAATAAAGGCATCTCAGAACTGGCCTGTCCCATTACTTATGTAATGAACAAGATTGGCGGGAATTGGAAATGCACCATTTTGTACTACCTCATGAGCGGTCCCAAACGCTACAGCGAGTTAAAGAAGTTAATACCTGCTATTACGGAAAAAATGCTGGCGCAACACCTGAAGCAATTGAAAGAAGACAACCTTGTAGCCAAAAAAGAGGAGCAGGAAAAACCGCCCATTACTATTTACAGTTTAACACCGGCTGCCGACGAACTGCGGCCGATCTTACTGGCTATGGCCGAAGGGGGTATTAAGGATAATAAAAAACAATTTCAGCATTTGATGGGGGAGGCAGTATCATAAAGTAGGTGATTTTATTTTCTAAGGCCTTCCAATTTCTCTAGCCTTCTGATCCGATTATGTATCAGGGGATGAGTTGAACGGGTTAGAATATAGAATTGGTCAACCCGTGCAATTGAATTCTCTTCAAGGAATTTTCGTAACAACTGTTTAAGTGGTGGGCCGAACCCCAATTTGTGGGCAAATGCATCCTGGCGGTATTCCGTGTATCGTGAGTTGATTAACCATAAAAAAGAATATACAGCATTAAGCAACCATAGAAAGAGAAGAAAACAAATGACCGCTAACAAGTAATAGAGTATAGCTGATTTGGAAAGAATAAACAGCGTTACAATTACTGCTATCAACAGCGCCAAAAGGCTTTGCCTGGCAAAGCCTGCAATACTGCCCCCCGCAACTTTTAACCCTCTTCTTAGAATACCGGCTACAAAGCCAGGTGGCTGTTTGGCGAAATAATAAGCGAGTAAAGCTGTGCAATCTTTTGTACGCAGGTGTCCCATTTCATGGGCCAGTAATGCACATAATTCTCCGTGAGACAGGTGCTTTATGCAATCCTTCGATACAACAATGGTATGATAACCGGTTGCATAAGCATTCAAACCAGTATTTTCTTCAACACGAAGCCGGTAGTTTTTATTATCATTAGCTTTCTTTTGTACTTCATGCATGGCTGAAACCAGTCGCCGTTCTTCTTCCAGGATAGGTTTTCTTACCTGGTAAAAAAAAAGTTTAATATCGGTAAACCAGTAAACAGCTGAAATGCAAATGATAACCCAACTGGTAATCATTGTGTAAATGATCCAGCTTGGCAATTCAGGTTTTCCTTTTCCCAGAAGGAATATAAGAACATACAATGCTGAAGCCGTAATTAGTGCATAAGTTATTGAGAGAAAAAATTGTACATATTTGCTCATGTGAAAATGGTTAGGTTATTGAATTCGTTTAAAATTGCCTAAAGCGCTACTTATCTATCCTTTAACCTTATTCCGATTTATCGTGTCTGGTGGTATAATAAATCGTTTAACCATGATTGTGCCTGTTATATACAAATATAACATATCCCATTACGAATTGTTTGTTTTTTTCGAATAAAAATGCTGCTGTTTAACTTGCCTATTTCTTCGGGTTTGCGCCCGGTCTGTACCTTAACTTGTTCGGGACTTCTTTTGGTTTTACCGAAGGAAAGCAGGTATTCTCCCAGGGAAGACTCGAAGAAATCCCGAACGAAAATGCCTTAGAGGGCAATTAAACGACTGTCTTTCAATGAAGTATAGTTGTTGGAATGTGTCGGGTGTTTCGTATTTGATTGTTAATCAATTTATATGGTGGTTTTCTCAATCCCATTCCTGATCTAACAAGGGAGATTAAAGTGGGCAGTTTCCCCAAAAAAAATCGCTCTTTTTTCTTGACTCTTACCTTACGTCATACCCTACATTTGTTGCGAGGTATAAATCCAAACGATGGACAACTATTCTGTAAAGAAGCTCTCCCGGCTGGCGGGTGTAAGTGTGCGCACCTTACATCTGTATGACAAGATGGGCTTACTAAAACCTTCTGTACGTACTGCGGCCGGGTACCGGCTTTACGGCGAAAAAGAACTGTTGCGTTTACAACAGATCCTTTTTTATCGTGAACTTGATATTCCATTGAAAGACATCCAGACCATTCTCGATGATCCTGCATTTGATCTGATACAGGCATTGGAAGATCACAAAAAAGCGCTGTTGGCCCGGAAGGAAAGAATAAACACATTGGTTGGTACCATTGAAAAAACATTGGTAACACTAAAAAACAACACTATGTTACAGGTTGAAGATTTATACGAAGGCATACCGCGCGAAAAGATGGAGGCTTATAGAACAGAGGCCATGTCAAAATGGGGCAAACAAACGGTTATAGAAGTGGAAGATACACTTCGCAGTTTCAGTAAGGAAGAAATGGAATCTATGAAAGGCGAACTAAACGAGTTGACCGGCCGGCTGGCAGCACTCATGACCGGCGACCCGGCCAGTAAGGAGGTGCAGGCATGCATAGCCCGGCGATACCAGATCATTCTTCGGCTAACCGGAGGAAAGATAGAATTAGGTAAACTGGAATATTTTAGAAAGCTGGGGGAACTGTATGTGGCTGACAATCGCTACACCCCGGTGAATGGAATGCCCAGTATGGAGCTGGCGCTTTTTATAAAAGAGGCCACTGATCATTATATTAAATCGCAGCAATAAATTTTAAAAAAGGCTGTCCCGATACAAAATCGGGCAGCCTTTTTTAACCCATCTTTATTAATTACTTAAAGCTATTTTGAAAACGTAAAGCTGATGGTCTTTGAAGTACCGGCTATACCTTTTGAATCATAAGGAGTTGCTTTCAATGTATAAGTGCCAGGCGCAGGTGGGTTCCAGTTGCCATACCAGTAATTACCATTTCTATCATCACCGTGCAGTGTATAAGGTGTTGCAACATCAGTATAGGTTTTACTTTGTGTTCCGCTTAACTCAAACTTTACATTAGTAATAGTACCGGATGTAACCGCACGAATATTTGCTTTTGCCAGTTTCAAAGCACTCAGGCTGATTGTTGAACCGCTTGAAATAGTTAGTACATCCTTTTCTGTATCTGCATTTACCAGTACCAATGACGTAACGCTAATGGGTGCTGGTGGTTGTTCGTTTGAGGATGAGGAACCACTGCCGCCAACGGGCAACATATCGGTAAGGGAAGCTAATGCACTGCCGTATTTAATATCATCGAAATACAATACTCTCAGCGTGGTAGTTGTAGTTTTTGTGCCATTCCAGTCCGATTTGTAAATACCCATTTTCCAGTTAGGAAGGTGGAAGTCACCGGTAAGCGCATACATGTTTGCACCCCTGCGTGTTACAATCTTTTGGCCATCTTTCCAAACTTCGATCAGGCCATCAGAACCTGATGAGTGGATAATATGATATACATAAGTATGCCATTTGTCTTTTTCAACTACACCAAGATCTGTTTTGGCGCCGTCAAGTGTTCGCATGTAAATATGCCCTAACTGTACACGCAAAGCAATGGCCGGGGTAATGCCACCACCACCATGCCATTGGCTGATAACTTCATCATATTTTTCATCTTTGTACTGCGCGCTGGGCATATACAACGCATAGGAATACCAGAAATTATTGGTTAAAGGTGTTGGGAAAGATATCTCGGTCCTTGTACCTCCCTTGGTTTCCGGATCGGTAGCCCTCAATTCAAAACGAGCTGATCTTGTTCCATTAAAGGCCTGATTTGTTGAGGCCGCCATGCCATAACTTGTGGCAGTCTGTTTACTACAAAGGGTATTTAAAAAACTGCTTCCGTCTGAAGTTTCCTGCCAGATCAAACTTCCTAATCCGAGTATTGATTTTGTTGACACCATTTCGGTACTTGCAGAACCATCATCTATAAGGGGTTCTATGGGGTCAGTTAAATTCTTTTGACAGGCAGCCAAGGTAGTAAGCATAAGGGTAACGGATAGTACGCGCTTATTGCTACGAAATAAATTGTCTCTTTTGAACCCTGATTTTTTCATTGTAGGTTATTTTTCAGATTTTAAAAAGGTTTTTATTGTCGGTTTACTTTGTTAATGCATAGAACTTCCCTTTCACGTTACAGTTGCTTTTTAAAAAAGACTGTAATGTGTTAACAGATTGCCGCATCGGGACAGGTAATTGTTTTGATCTTTCTATCTACTTTCCGGTGCCCCGGAAAGCCAAGGCTCAGATTTCATAGCGTACTGATGATTATATCACACAACAATACTGTTATACAGCGCTGGTTTGTTGTGTCCAGACCTGCATTTGGTGGGTATCACAGTGTAGTAAATCCCATTTAACTGGTATTTACTTATTTACAAATATTCACTTTAACTGAATTGTAAATAATCGCTAAGCCATACCGATGATTTGAAGTGAATCATGAAACACAGTTAATGAAACCATGTCGCTATTCCTAACGGTGGCTGTTCTTCCAAACTGTATGGTTGAGATTATTACTGGCCGCGCGGAACTGCATGTCAGCGCGCCTTTTGGAGCGATAGTACGAATTGTTAGTTTTCCTGTATTTAGCACGGATGTAAAGATGCTGATGACATCTTTGGAGATTCTTCTAAGACTGTTCATCATAAGGATATTTTGGTTTTCAAAAAGTATTTGAGCGAATCAAGCACAAACATGGTGCCTGATTCGCTCAGATACTACAATTTTAGAAGAATTAGACATTTGTCAAATGCTCAAACCCTATTGTGTCATTTCTGTTTTTTATTCCGTTCTCAAACTTTGCGCAGGATTGGCCAGTGCGGCTTTTATAGCCTGTACACTTAACGTAGCAAAAGCTATGATCAATGAAATGATCCCGGCCAGGGCAAACATCCACCATTGCAATGGGATGCGGTAGGCAAAATCTTCCAGCCATTTATTCGAGATCAACCAGGACACAGGCACTGCCAGCATCAGGGAAATGATCACCACCTGTAACAAACTTTTGGTTAACAGCAGTACCGTGTTTTGAACACTTGCTCCCAGCACTTTACGAATGCCAATTTCTTTTACTCTTTTTCCAACCGTAAAAGTGATGAGGCCAAATAAACCCAAACACGAGATCACTATAGTGAGAATAGTGAACCCCAGCAATACCTTTCCCTGCTTTTGTTCCGCATCGTATTGGGCGGCAAAATTCTGATCGAGGAAATTATATTCAAACGGAGAAGCCGCATCGAATTTTCTAAAGGTATTCTCAATATATTCTATGGTTTGCCCTTGATTGCGGTCATCAATTCTTGCGTAGATATTATCCCGGTCGGCCGATTCACGGGGAAGTTCCATGATCATGGGGCCAATCTGATGCTGCAGGGAATATATATGAAAATCTTTTACCACACCGATAATTGGGGCCGCAATGGTTTTGTTGGTGGTGTCCCTGCTTTTAGTAGTAGTACCTCTTGAAATTCTTTTACCCATGGCCGATGCCCAGCCCTGCTTTTTTACAAATGCTTCATTCACTATTACACTGTTGCTGTCAGATGCGATATCTTTCGAGTAGTTACGTCCTTCCAGTAATTTGATCTGCATGGCTGGAATAAAATCTGGATCAATAGTTATATAGTAGGCCAGGTTGCTATGGTTATCAAACACCCCATCCTTTTCTATGCTGTAGTCAGTCATGCCGATGTTATTATTCCCGATGGGATTGCTTGCTGTGGCTACAGACTTCACCATGGGATTTTGTAATAAGGCAGCGCGAAGCGCATCTGCCTGTTTACGGGCAGACCTTGAATCGAGGTGAAAGGTGAGCAGTTGCTTTTTGTTGAACCCGAGATCGGAACTCTTCATAAAATTCAACTGCAAATAAATGATGAGTGAGGTAGTGATCATCACTACGGTTATGGCAAACTGAAAAAGCACCAGGCTTTTCCGGAAGATGGTTTGTCCTTTTACATCACCCAGCTGGTTTTTCAATGCCGGAATAGTTTTGAACCTCGACAGGAAAAAAGCCGGATACCAGCCTCCAATGAAGCCGGTAACAAAACAAAAGGCGAATATGCACAGCAGTGTTTGGGGAATCCCGAATTGCCAGATGGATAATTGTTTGCCGGTAACATAATTGAACAAAGGCATGGTTACTATTACCAGCAACAGGCTGATGGCGGCGGAACAAAGTATGGTTATGAACGATTCGGTTAAAAAAAGTCCAATCAGGTTTTTTCCGTCTGAACCGATTATCTTTCTAACGGCCACCTCCCGCAATCGAACGGTAGCCCGGGCAGTGGTGATATTGATATAATTGATGAGGGCAATAAGCAATACCAGCAAACCTACGATCGAGATCACGTAAGTGTATTTGATGTCGTGATTGTCGCTTAATTCGTATGCCAGGTGCGATTGTAAATGGATGGAAGTTAAGGGTTGCAGTTCCAGTGTGTATTGAATACTTGCTGCATTGGTGGAAAGATATTTTATCACAAAGGCCGGCATCTTGGCGCGAAGCCGGTCGACGGCTGCATTTTTCTTTAACAGAATATAGGTGTAGGCTTCCAGCACATTCCAGTCGGCTTTAAAGCCGGGAGGGATGGGCCGTATAGCCTGAAATGTAAGATGAGAGTTATCTGGTACATCATCGATAACCCCGGTAACTGTAAGCAGGTCTTTATCCAGTTTTACCATTTTATTGAGTGCCGATGTAGGATCGGGAAACATTTTGGCAGCCAGGGACCTGGTTAATACAATACTGTTGGGCTTTTCCAAAGCAGTTGCACTGCCTGCCAGGAAGTGCCAGGTAAAAGTGGTAAAGAAAGAAGGATCTGATAAATAGATATTACCTTCTTTTATTGTTTTATCCTCGTATGAAAGAATACCGCCGCCTTCGGCGTATATGCGAACAGCGTCTTCCACTTCGGGAAAATCTTTTTTCATGGCGGCTGCGGTCAACCCCGAGGTGCCGGTGATGTCGAATTTTTCAGTGCCCCATTTTCCGTGTGACACGATCCGGTAGATGCGGCCGGAATTTTCATGGTACCGGTCGTAGCTCACTTCATGCGCCACAAAAAGCGCGATCAGCCAAACAGCTGCAAAACTCAGCGCCAGTCCTGAGATATTAATAAAAGAAAAGATGGAATATCTTCTTAAGTTCCGCCAGGCAGTTATGAAGTAGTTTTTTAACATAAAAAGACATGCTTTCTTCAAATGAAGCGTATACCAGGCCAAATTAGTATCTATGTAGTAATCAGGCAATTAATGGCGTTGAACCCGCCCAAAATGTTCGTTTTTGCAAAGCTACTGTGCGGTTATGATACAATCAGATAAAAGAGGTCATTATGTTGGTCAGCTCGCCATTACTTTCCCTTCTTGTTCATCCCTTGATGCACCTACTCTGTAATTCAACGCCGCAGTTGTTCCACAGGTCACATCAATTGTAACACCGGTTATTCCCGCAGCCATATCAGAAGCTTTTCCCCGACTTATGTGGGTATATTCTTTAATAAGACCTGCATAAATACCTGCACAGCAGCGTTAATAAACATATTTTGAAATATGAGTTCCCTAAACCCCGTTTACATTACGGCCGCCGGTGCGTATTTGCCTGGTGCGTCCATCTCAAATGACGAAGTTGAAGAGTACCTGGGCTACCTGTTTGGCAAACCTTCCCGCACCAAACAAAAAATGCTTAAACAAAATGGAATTACTACCCGCTATTACGCCCTCGATAAAAATCAGCAAACTACCCATACCGTAAGTGGTATGACGGCTGCTGCTATTCAAAGTTGTTTACAAAAAGCCGGAGTGGCTAAAAATGAGATTGAATTTTTATCGGCTGCTACCACGCAAGGCGATCTGCCGGTGCCTGGTTTTGCCAGCATGGTACACGCCGATGCTCAACTGAACCAATGTGAAATTGCCAGTCACCAGAGTGTTTGCGCTGCCGGTATGATGGCTATTAAAAATGCCTGGCTGCATATGAGGACCTGCGAAGCCGATAAGGCAATTGCCTGTGCCGGTGAATTACCCAGCCGGATGTTTAAAGCCCAACGTTTCGAACAGCAGGCCATAGTTAAGGAAAAGAGCCAGCTTGACCTGGAAACCGATTTCCTGCGCTGGATGTTATCGGATGGGGCAGGGGCCCTGTTGCTGGAAAACCAGCCTGCGCGTCACCAGTTTAGTTTGCAGATCGATTGGATAGATCTTCGCTCACATGCCCATTTGTACGATGTATGCATGTACGCTGGTAAGAATAAGAACAATGGAAAAGAAAGCTGGATCGATTATAATTCTTTCAGTGAAGCTGATAACGATGCGGCTATAAACCTGAAGCAGGACCTGAAGATAGTGCACAATATCGTGCACCTGGGCGTAAAGCATTTCTTTAATTTGATCGATGAAGGCCGCATTGATCCCGGTCAGCTGGATTGGTTGCTGTGCCACTATTCTTCTGAATACTTCAGGCCGCAGATCGTAGACCTGTTGCAGAAAGGCGGTTGTACCATTCCGCCTGAAAAATGGTTTACGAACCTGCATAGCAAGGGAAATGTTGGGGCTGCTTCTATCTTCCTGATGTTAGAAGAATTGTTGTATTCGGGCAAGCTAAAGGCCGGACAAAAATTGATATGTATGGTGCCGGAAAGCGGCCGCTTTATTACCTCTTTTATGCAGTTAACGGTGGTAGCGCCTGCGTCGGCTGCGGCTGCACTTTCCATTCATGCCAGCGATGTTATTGAAGCACCCGTAATTCGTACCAGTGGTCTGCCGGTACAGGAATGGCTGGTGCGGCAACTTACTTCGGTTTGGGTTGATTTTGAATCGTCATTACGACAAGTACCTATTGTACAAAAGATCTATAATGGTTCGCTCAGCCTGGAAGATTATAAATTACTGTTGGTGAACCTGCGGCAACAGGTAATTGACGGTTCTCAATGGATTGCCCGGGCTGCTTCCAATATTACGATTGAATATTTTGATATCCGCTCTGCCTTTATCACCCATTCGCGGGATGAGCACCGCGATTACCAGATCCTGGAAAAGAATTATCTCGCCTGTGGTGGCACTTATGAAGAACTGCGCCAGGGAGAAAAGAATATCGGCAGCGAAGCGTTGAGCGCTTTTATGTTTCATAAGGCCAGTCAGCCCAATCCATTCGATCTGCTCGGCGGTATGTTTATTATAGAGGGACTGGGGAACAGGCTGGCAGGCAAATGGGGTCGTGCCATTCAGGAACAATTGCAATTACACGATGACCAGGTTTCGTTCTTTATTTATCACGAAACAAGCGATGCCAATGACAACCACTTCGAGCGTTTTGAAAAGGCCATACAATCTGAACTGTTACAGGAAGCCATAGCTGCCAGAATTGTTAAAACCGCAAAAATAACCGCGCGCCTGTATGCCATGCAATTGCAGGAGCTGGGCAATTACTAAAACCAATTTCTATGTTACACAAACGTGAATACTTCGAGCAACTGGAAAACAATCCCCGCGACCCCAGTCACTGGCATGCCCTGTTTCTCGATAAAAGCATTCCGTTCAGCCCCGATGCCAAAGCGGCTTTCCTGTACGATAGCAGCCGCAAAACAAAACAATTCCTGTATCCTTTTGTGAGGGTGTTTGCGCGGCTCGGCATCATGTTGCTGCAGATCTTCAAAGCTATTATGCCGAATGTGATCAATGCGCCAAAGATGTTGCACAAGAGCCTGTACATTGGGATGAAATATTTTATTTCCCCGGAGGCGAACTACCTCATCCTACGCCATTTTGTATTGGGTTCTGAAGTATTGCGATTCATAAAAGACAATGTGCATAATATTGAGGATATTCCTATGCACCCGTTAAAGCCGATGGACCTGAATGCGGTTAAGGATAACCTGTTCCTGCAACATGACCTGAATCTGTACAATTTTATTATCAACCTGAATAATGCCATGGCTAAAAAAGGGGTTGCCATTCAAAAGGTGGAGCAACCTAATTTCAGCGCCATTACTACGGATGACAATTTTCCATTTGCACCTTTCCGTGACAAATGGACCAATTGCCTTGATTTGGCCAATGCCATCGAGATCTTCACCCCGGTATACCAGTTCTTTTTAACCGACAATGATTTCTGGCGCGCCTCTAATTCATTGCAATTAGACGAGGTGATTGGGCTGTATGCGGCCACCATCTTAAACTGTCCGGAAAAACTGGTTGCATTGAATAATAAACATCCCATGGTGCCATTGCCTACTACTTCTGCTGCTTTTCGGCTTACGCTGCATGGCTTGTCTACAGAAGTGTTGCATGGATTGCTGGTACAAAAGAAACTGGAGGCAGAAAAAGCAATCTCAATGAATTATAATTAATAAAAAAAGCTCTTCCCTGGCTCCCCATTGGGGGGAGGTTGGTGGGGGACTATTTCTTTTTGCGTTTATAACTGATTTTGACATTCGCTACGCCGGCATTTACTATATCGAGTTTGTTGGCAGCTTTTTTCGAAACGTCGATGATACGGCCGGCGGCAAATGGCCCGCGGTCATTAACGGTAACGGTTACGGAACGGCCATTGGCTACGTTTGTCACTTTTACTTTTGTGCCAAAGGGAAGCGTTCGGTGCGCGGCGGTCATTTTATCCTGATCGAATTTTTCACCGCTGGCGGTTGGGCGGCCCTCAAACTTATCAGCATAAAAGGAACCCTTGCCTGATTCGGTTATTTTACGGGCACAGGACGATAAAGAAAGTACAATTGTGGCGGCAAATACCAACTGGCGGATGTCCATTTTCATTGGTTGAATTTTTAGGAAGATTGGCAAATATACAGCTAATATGCATATAATGAACGAGTTAGCGTGTTTTCGCCTTCTGGTTAATAAAAGTTACCTTTGCACCACTTATTTTTCGTCCCTGCACCTATCTTGATTGAATTCCCATTCAAAATCTGTGAAGGTAAGATCGTAAGCATGAAGAGTGTATTTAGCACTTTTCATTTAAATACTTTAATATGACATCAGAGCAAATTGAGAAATTCCTGGAGAAGAACACCGAAAATGCCCCCGTAAAAGTGAGCTTTAAAACACGGAATCCGGTAGTAGGTTTGTTTATTACTACAGGTGATTACACTGAATTGAAGGCAAAAAACTTCTGGCGTATTGTTGGCGAAGCCAATCTGGAAAGATATTATAAATCGAAAGATCAAAGTCTTGCACGGATCTTCAGTGGTACAGATATGACAAAGTTATCTGCGCTTTAATGCTATTAAAAGGTTATCTTTAATACCAACGATTGAGACTTACAGCACTAAGTAATTGAAACGATCTTTACAGGTTTTTGTAACTTTTCGCTTTTTTCTACTTTTTGTTAGTGCTCAGTTTATTTTTAATATTTTTAATTTAATCGTATGAACCTGTATGTTTCAAACCTGAGTTTTCAGGTAAATGATGATGACTTATTGCAATTATTTACTCCATATGGTCAGGTTACTTCTGCAAAAGTAATCTTAGACAGAGAAACCGGCAGATCGCGTGGTTTTGGATTTGTGGAAATGCCAGTAGATGAAGAGGCTAGAAAAGCCATAAAAGAACTGGAAGGAAAACCAGTTGAAGGAAGATCTTTATCTGTTTCTGAAGCAAGACCAAAGACCGACAACCGTAATTCATTCTCCGGTGGTGGTCGCGGCAACTCTGGTGGCCGTAACAACAGATGGTAGTAAAATACTAAAGTCTTAAAAGCCATCCCGACTGTACAGTCGCGGATGGCTTTGTTTTTTAATTGCTACATTTGATTTCGATCTCATTTATATGAACAACGATCCGGCACTTCCCTTACTTCGTTTTTTGCAATTGTTTCGTAGCGTAACTGACACCGAACAGGCGCTTATCAGGGAACACCTGCAGCCACGATCTGTAAAAGCCGGAGAAGTGTTGCTGCAAATGGGCGATAAAGCCCGGGAATATTTTTTTATTGCACAGGGAGTTTTGAAGATCACTACCTCCAACGAAAAAGGAAACTCCGTTACCCAGTTCTTTTTAAAGGAAAACCAGTTTTGCACCATCCTGAACAGCTTTCTCAATAATGTGCCTGCCCATGAATGTATCGTAGCCGCCTGCGATGGAGAGCTGCTCGTTTTTTCAAAAGCCAAATTGTTGAATCTATATAAAAAGCTGCCCTGGCTATCGGATTTGATCGGCAGTATTTCGCAACAAACCCTGCTGGATAAAATACAGATCAGGAATTCTTACATGGGCGAAGATGCCACTACCCGTTACAAGAAATTTATTACGCGGCAATCAGATGTTGCCTTGCGTGTTCCCCTGAGTGATGTAGCTTCTTATTTGGGTATTACGCAACAATCGTTAAGCCGCATTCGCAAAAATATCCGCTAGTATTATTTACCATTTGGTAAATCCCAGGCAAACAGGTGTTGGGAACTTTGTATCCATAAAACAGTTAAACAATGGATACAGTAACACAAACATTGGCAGGTAAACAGGTGCTTATCCTGGGTGGAAGTTCAGGTTTAGGGCTTGCCACAGCCAAAGCTGCAGCCAATGCAGGCGCCTCGGTAATGATCGTTTCAGGTAATCAACAAAATATTGACAAAGCACTGAAAGAACTGCCGGCCGGAAGCAAAGGTTATGCAGTCGATCTTCGCAAGGAAGAAAACATCAAAGCGTTTTTTGAGCAAAGCAGTGAATTCGATCATTTAGTATACACCGCTGGTGAAAACCTTCGGTTTATCACTTTAAACGATATGGACATTGATAAAGCCAAAGAATTTTTCACACTCCGGTACTGGAGCGCATTGGCGGTTGTAAAATATGGGGTTGCCAAAATAAGAAAAGGTGGATCAATAGGACTGATCAGTGGTATTGTAAGTCAGCGGCCAGGCGCCGGCTGGTCATTAGCTGCCAGCATTTGCGGTGCTGTTGAAGCTTTTGGTCGTGCCATGGCTATAGAACTGGCGCCCATTCGCGTAAACGTGGTTGTAGCAGGTGTAACAAAAACCAATTTGTGGAATAGCCTGTCAGAAACTGATAGAAATAATCTGTATAGTGCAGTAAGCAATTCACTACTGGTAAAGCGGGTAGGAGAAGCGGAAGAAATTGCACAGACATTTTTATTCCTGATGCATAATCAATTTGCCACCGGACAAACCTTTACCATCGATGGCGGCACAGTACTGGTATAATTGCGACAGTGAAGGCGTCTCAAAAGTAAGAGGCGCCTTTTTTCTGTTTTATGGCGATGTATAGAGCGTAATAGAATTGAAGTAAGATTTTCTTAAAGTAGATGTTTTCGGAAGATATTTTTAAAAAGTTCGAAGTGATTCAAGGGCTTTTAGGCCGCCTTCTTCCTTAAGTTGTGTGCGAGTGCCAGTAAACCGGTTTCAACTGCTACCTTTTCTTTACCTCGTAGCATGAAGCGTTTAAAATTATGATTATATTTAATATTTGCGAACACAGGTTCTGTGTCGAAGCAACGCTGTTTGCGTTTTTGGATGCCTCGTTTACTCTTTAATCGCTTTTCCGCTTTTTCTTTGAGGCGTTGGTTGTTAAGGCTGACCTCTATTATTCGATCACCTTTTTGCCCGTGACAGGTTCCATATAAAAAGCAGCCTTCACAGTTTGAAGCCTTATATTTATCTATCACTTTTGGATAGCCTGTTTTTGTTTCTTCAATCGTCCAACCAACATGTTTCATTGGTTCGCCTATTGGGCAAAGGTATTGGTTGTTCTGTTCTTCATAGATAAGCTTATCTATACTAAATGGAGTTTTATTACGGATTGTTTCATTCTGCATCCGGTCAAACTGGTTGTGCTTCACATAAGCTGTGATGCGCTTTTTTTCCAGCCATTGATAATTCTCTTCACTTCCATAACCTGCATCAGCGGTAACGTTATTGGGCTTTTGTTTGAAGTTGCTTATGTGTTGGCTAAGATGGTCAATCAGGGTATTAGTATCAGTAGTGTTTTGATGGATACTGTAAGAGGCTATGTATTGATTATTAGTACTGATCTGGACGTTATAGGCTGGTTTTAACTGGCCATTTTTCATATGGTCTTCTTTCATGCGCATGAAGGTGGCGTCCTTATCTGTTTTGCTATAACTGTTTCTTTGCTCACCCATTGTTTTTTCCTGCTCTTCATATTTATCCAGGTTGGCTGGCCAGTTCTTTTTTGCATAGTTTAATTTTTGCCTTTTGTCTTTGGCTATTTTCTTATCCTTAAGCGCAGCATTAATCGCATCTACGGTCCGGGTAACACTTTCTGAATCTATTTTGTCAAAGCCCGATGGATCTGTATCATCTAATTCTGAGGCTGCAACAGACTTGGCATATTGCCACAATTCATTTAATTGCTGTTTTATTTTCTCCCTGTTATGTTTGATTGTATTGCCCCATACAAATGTATACCGGTTGGCATTGGCTTCTATCTTAGTACCGTCTGTGTATAAATCTTTGATACTCAGTAGTCCTTCGTCACATAACAATAAGACAACCTGAGTAAAGATGGGTTGTAAAGTTTTTTGAAGACGTTGTCCGCGGAAGCGATTGATAGTATTGTGATCAGGGGTGCTCATGCCCGCTAACCACATGAAGTTTATATTCTGTGATACTGCTTCTTCAATTTTACGGCTACTGTAAATGTTATTGATATATCCATATACCAGCACTTTGAGCAGCATGCGGGGATGGTAACTGCTGGTACCACCAGGTTTGTACTGTTTGATCAACTCACTTATATCCACCTTCTCCAACACTTCGTTTACAACCCGAACTGGATGATTAGCTGCAATCATCTCATTTAAATCAGGCGGAAGTAACATCGCCTGGTTCTGGAAGTTGCTTTTAAATACAACCGATAATGTTTTTCCTCTTGCCATACCCTTAAAAACAACAAAACCAGTTCTTATTACTAATCCCTAAGAAGCTTTAGTTATACAGTGCTTTTGTGGATAAACACGCCTTAAAAACTGAAAATGAAAAAAGGCCGCCTCAAATTACTTTTGAGACAGCCTC
>NZ_FOCZ01000030.1 GCF_900110245.1 Niastella yeongjuensis | reverse complement strand
ATTCGCTGATCAGTTTGTTAAAACAACAAAAGGCGCAAACAGCACCAGTGGCGATGAACCTGGTACGCAGCGTAAAAGAAACGGCCGATGACCATGGATATTTTACCGGGCGCATCGGTGAGTTATGGGCGAAGGGAGTCGCCATCGACTGGAACGGTTATTACAAAGACCAGCAACGCAGAAAAATATCCTTACCTACTTATAGTTTTGAACCGGTAAAATATCCCACAGAGGTAGATCCCATCAAAAATTATTTACAGGCGGGGTTGAACCTGGGCCTGACGGAAAACAAGGAATTAAAAGACTGGGTGTATTATCCTTCCTGGAAACGGTTGGTACAAAGTGCAGGCAGTAATGAATCGGATACCCGTCGCAGCTATTTATTTTTTTCTACTGATAATAATTTTTCGGATAGGCTTACAACTCAGCTGGCACAGGACGGGCAGGATGTAATTGAAGTGTGCTGTGGAAATGAAAACAGGCAGTTGGCTGAAAACCGGTACCAGATAGAAGCATCTATGCCATTCCATTTTGATTGGTTATTGAGCGAGTTGTCGGCAGCCGGTTTTGTTATTACTGATATACTTTACGCATGGGGAATAGGAGTAGAACCGCAACCGAATCAGGCATATTTTGGCCTGGTGTACCTGGTACAATCGCTGTTACGGGCGGGTATGCTTCAGGAGAAGCGGATTGCTGTGTTAACAGAGGGCTTGCACAAAGTGCTGGGCACGGAAACGGGCCACTACAATCAATCATTATTATTGGGGTTGGTGAATGTGCTGCCACAGGAATATTCGGTGACCTGTTTTAATATCGATCTGTTGCCGTCGGAACCATTGGATCAGTGGATTCCGCAATTAGCTGCTGCAATTCGTGAGCAGGAAGGCCGCAAGGAACGCATTGTGGCGCTTCGCCATGGGCAGCGCTGGATACAGGATTTTCAGAAAAATACACAGGTTATAAAAAGCGTACCCGGAAAGATAAAGCGCGGTGGTGTGTACCTGATAACCGGTGGATTAGGGAATGTAGGTTTTGTATTGAGCAAATACCTGCTGCAACAATACGATGCAAAGCTGGTAATAACGGGCAGGTCAGCGCTGGAATTACTCAGGGGCAAAAACCTAACGCATTACCAAATCCTTAAAGGGATGAACGCGGAAGTAAGCTATTGGCGTGCAGACGTAGCTGATAATACTCAAATGAAACAAGTGGTAGCGGAAGTAGAGCAGGAAACAGGCAGGATAGACGGGGTCATTCATGCTGCAGGTATTATTGATGACCATTATTTTGAACTGATAGAAGATATTACACCGGCCAATGCGTTGGCTATGCTTGCGCCCAAGGTGAAAGGCATAGAAAATATTTATCAGGTTTTTCGGGAAAGGAATCCCGATTTTGTGTGGATCACTTCCAGTTTATCGACCGTACTGGGTGGATTGGGCTTTAGTTCCTATGCCGCTGCCAATCTGTATATGGATCATTTTCTGTTGTCGAGGTTGGCAGAACTTCCAACATGGCGAATCATTGGTTTGGGGGGGATGGCATTTTCGAAAGAAGAATTGCAGAAAGAAAGTGGCCTGGTGCGTTTTGCATTGAAACCCGATGAGGTCACAGCGCTGTTCGAATGGAGCCTGGGCAATACAGGTTGTCCCGTAATGATTCAAACGGTGGAAGACTTATCGACCCGCATGCACCGGGTGTATGAAGTAAAAAAAGAAACTTACCTGAACGGTGGTATAAATGAAACTGTTGAATACATAAAGACAGAACGTGCCGGATTATCGACCATTTATATAACTCCCGGAACCGGAACAGAAAAGAAACTGGCGGTGCTTTTTGAGAATTTCTTCGGTATAGAAAGCATCGGTATTGAAGATAACTTTTTCGAACTCGGCGGTGATTCACTGAAAGCCATGATGTTGTTGAAAAGGATAAAAAATGAGTTCGATAGTGCTATTACCCTGACCGACTTTTTAAAGAATACTACGCTTCGCTTACTGGCCGCAAAGATCGACGAGCGGATATACTTCGCCGCTTCGACTGTAAAAACGGATAATGAAATAGTGATCTAATCTCAATCATTTCATATTGCAGCAATGGAAAGCCTTTTAAAAAAATTAAGGGAACGGGATATTATTATCGCCCTGGAAAATAATAATCTGAAAGTGAAATTCAATGGAGATGCACTGCCTGCTGAACTGTTGACTGAGCTTAAGGAGAACAAAGCAAAGATCGTTGAATATCTTTCAGCGCTGAATGCTGATAAAACAGATGCCGCTATACAGCCTGTAGCGCCACAGGAAAGTTATCCCTTATCTTCCTCACAGTACAGGATGTGGATCCTATGCCAGTTTGAAGGGGCCAGCCGTGCCTATAATATGCCGGGAGTGTATGTATTGGAAGGTGATCTGAGTGTGGACGCTTTGGAAGATGCATTCCTGACTTTAATAAACCGGCATGAAATATTGCGCACTTCATTCAGGACCGACCGGCAGGGCGACATCAGGCAGTTCATTCATGCGGCCGATGAAACCGGTTTTCAACTTGCATACCGGGACCTTCGGAAGGAGACTGAAACCGACGCACTGGATAATGCGATCCGTTCCGATATACAGTATCCCTTTCAACTCACAACAGCGCCGTTGCTGCGTGCCTGTATTTATCAGGTCGACGACTATAAATTTATATTTACCTGTGTAATGCACCATATTGTCAGCGACGCCTGGTCGCTGCAGGTTTTATTCAATGAGTTGTTGCTTTTCTATAACGAGATTGTTAAAGGAGCGGCGCCATCGTTAAAACCTTTGCGTATTCAATATAAAGATTACGCATCCTGGCAGGACAAGCAGTTGCGGAGTCCTTCTTTTGAAACCCATAAAAAATATTGGTTGCAGCAATTTTCGGGACAACTGCCCGTGCTGGCGTTGACCGCAGATTATGCAAGACCAGCAGAGAAAAAATACCGTGGTGGCCGGGTAACCAAACGGATCGATGCCAATACCTGTCAGGCATTAAAGGTCTTGTGCCGGCGACATGATGTTTCCCTGTTCATGGGGTTGTTGTCTTTAGTGAATCTCTTGTTGTACCGGTACACCGGCCAAACTGATCTCATCATTGGCAGTCCGATTGCCGGAAGGGATCATATTGACCTGGAAGACCAGGTAGGGCTCTATCTAAACACCCTTGCACTGCGTACTACCTTTCGGGCCGAAGACACATTTGAACAATTGTTGGCACATGCCAGACAGGTAACCCTGGGCGCCTATGAACATCAGGCTTATCCGTTTGAAAAATTGGTAGATGACCTGAATTTGCAGCGCGACCTGAGCCGCAGTCCTTTGTTCGATGTGATGATCATTTTGCAGAACGCGAATATTAAAACCGCTCAGGCAAAACAACAGTTTGGTGATATTAAGGTCGGCAGCTACCTGCAGGCGGAGCATTGGGTAAGTAAGCTGGATCTCACCTTCGATTTTACAGAATTGGAAGATGGCCTGCAGGCAACTATTGAATACAACAGCGATCTGTATCAACAGCATACCGCCACACAATGGCTCGATCACCTGGTGCAATTGACCGGGGCAGTACTTGAAAAACCAGCTGAGGTTGTTAGCCGGGTAGATTACCTGCAGCCGGAAGAGAAGAAAACATTGCTGGAAACATTTAATCAGACTGCCATCGCATTTCCCGATACGACTATTGTAAAGTTGCTGGAACAGCAGGTTCATAAAACGCCGGAGCACCCTGCATTGATAGTAGAAGACCGGTCCTTTACTTACCGGCAGCTGAATGAAAAAGTGAATCAGATAGCAGACTACCTGACAAGCACCTGTCAACTTACAACCGGTGATCTGGTGGCGCTGCAGTTGGAGCGAACCGAGTGGATGTTGTTATGCATGCTGGGTATCCTGAAAAGCGGCTGTGCGTATGTGCCCGTTGATCCATCGTATCCGCAGGAACGGATAGATTATATCATAGAAGACAGTCAATGCAAAACAGTGTTGAACGAAGCTGCATTGCTGGAAATGAAAGAAAAGCTTTCGCGGTATAATAGTCACGATGTGGACAGGCAAATACAATCATCGGATGTGGCTTATTGTATTTATACCTCCGGTACTACCGGTAAACCGAAGGGCTGTTTAGTTACACATGGTAATGTAGTGAGCTTTTTTACAGGCATGAATGCCGTCTTTACCGGAGAGCCGGGCAGTTTGCTGGCCCTCACCAATAATACGTTCGATATCTCGGTACTGGAATTGATCTGGACCCTTACCAACGGCTACCGGGTGGTTTTGCAAAAAGAAGTGAAGGATATTATCAGTATAGAACAGAAGGCGGTAAAGCCGCTTTCGTTCAGTCTTTTTTACTTTGGAAATGCAGAGTCGGGAACAGAAGATGATAAATATAAATTGTTGTTTGAAGGCGCCGGATATGCCGATAAGAACGGCTATAGCGCTGTGTGGACGCCCGAACGGCACTTTCACGAGTTCGGTGGCTTGTATCCAAATCCGTCGGTATTAGGAGCAGCGCTGGCTGCTGTTACCAAAAACATTCAGATCAGGGCTGGTAGTGTAGTGATCCCGTTGCATCATCCTATTCGCGTAGCTGAAGAATGGTCGGTAGTGGATAATATCTCACATGGCCGTGCAGGCATCGCCTGTGCCTCTGGCTGGCATGTGGGTGACTTTGTGCTTTCACCCGGCAGCTATGCAAGCCGTCATGAAGAAATGTATACTAAGATCGAGGCCATTCAGCAATTGTGGAAAGGGGAGGCCATCGCCTTTGAAGATGGAAATCGCAAGCTGAAGCACACAGGTATATTCCCTAAACCCGTACAGGCGGAACTGCCGATCTGGATCACTTCTGCCAATAGCATTGAAACGTTTAAAAAAGCCGGCGCCATGGGGGGTAAGGTACTGACCCACTTGCTGGGGGAAACAGTGGAGGGGCTGGCAATAAAGATAAAAGCCTATCGCGAAGCTTTTGCCGAAAGTGGCCACGACAGCAGTAAAGCACAGGTGGTGCTGATGCTGCATACCTACATAGGAAAAGACACAGAAAGCACCTATGAAAAGGCCCGTACACCTTTTATGAATTACCTGCGTACATCGGTAGGGCTGTTAAAATCGCTGGCAACTGATCTGAATATTGATCTGGAAGCGGAAAATTATTCCGAGGAGGATATGCAAAGCCTGCTGGAACATGCGTTCAACAGGTATGTAAATACAGCAAGCCTTATAGGTACAAAGGATAGCTGTATGAAAATGCTCGAAAAGTTGAGTGTTATTGGGGTAGATGAAATTGCCTGCCTTATAGATTTTGGGGTGCAGTATGCCGATGCCATGGAAAGTCTCGAAAACCTCACTTCCCTCAAAGATGCCTATAATGCACGGGCCGCGCATTCCGGGACAGATTATTCAGTACATGCACAATTGAAAAAGCACCAGATCACGCATTTACAGTGTACGCCTTCTATGGCTATGCTGTTAAAAACAGACATTCCATCCCTGCGATCGATACAAAAGCTACTGCTGGGCGGAGAGCGTTTGCAGCCGGCACTGGTCAGGGAACTGTACCATGATCTGCCGCAGGTAGCCATCTATAACATGTACGGGCCAACAGAAACCACCATCTGGTCGGCATGTACCCACGTTGATCGAACAGCAGAAAAAGTACTGATTGGTAAACCCATTGCCAATACCCGCATATATATCCTTGATCAGTACAGGCAATTTTTGCCGATAGGTGCAGAAGGTGAAATTTATATCGGCGGCAAAGGGGTAGCCCTTCATTATATGAATAAACCGGAACTCTCGGCGGAGCGGTTTATCAGCGATCCGTTTATACCGGGCGAACGGCTATACCGGACCGGGGATTTTGGCAAATGGTTGCCCAATGGCAATATCGAATACATAGGCCGCCGGGACGACCAGGTAAAAATAAATGGTCATCGGGTTGAATTGCGGGAGATTGAAGCTGCATTGCTCGACAATGAATTGATTGATGAGGCGGTGATAACGGTACGGGAGCAAACAGCGGGTGATAAGGAGTTGATTGCTTACTTCGTAAGTAAACAGCCGTTGCCACAAGAACATCTCAGGATGTGGTTACGGAATAAATTGCCGCAATACATGCAGCCTTCGCATTTTGTACAATTACCAAAATTACCGTTAACTCCCAATGGTAAAATAGACAGGCAACAGTTGTTGGTGCCTGAAGTGTTGGGTGAAGCCGAAGATCGTCCTTATATCTTACCACGTAATGATATGGAGGAACAGCTGGTGCGGATATGGCGTGAATTGTTGGGAAAAGACACGATAGGGGTAACCGATAATTTCTTTGATATCGGGGGCAACTCCATTAAGATCGTTCGAATGGTAAACATGATCAATAAAACAACCGACAGAAAAATAACGGTAGCTACGGCGTTCCGGTTCACCACCATTAGTGCATTGGCCGAATATCTTATTGGCGATGACGCGGTGATCGATGAGAGTACGGTAAATGAAGTGGATGCATCGGTAGATATTATGGATAGAACGGTTAGCTTATTAAATAATATTGATGAAGACAGATAACAAATATACAGGCCTTGAGATTGCGATCGTGGGAATGGCTTGTACCGTGCCCGGCGCACGTACCTGGCGTGAATTCTGGGCAAACCTCGTTAATGGGGTCGAGTCTTTGCATCATATGTCGCGCGATGAAATGGTGGCACTCGAGATGGAGGAGGTGACTATTCAGAATAAGGACCATATTCCCGTTGTACCTGCTTTAAAGGAGAAAGATCTATTTGATGCTGCCTTTTTCGATTACACACCGGTGGAAGCGAAATTGATGAATCCTGTGCACCGGGTGCTTCATCAAAGTGTTTGGGAAGCACTTGAAGATGCCGGATGTTACCCGGGCGTAGTAAAAGGCCCGATTGGAATTTATGTAGGAGGCGGCGACGATTCAAACTGGCGATTGCATGCCCGTTTGGAAAACAGAACGGAGGGCATGGATAGTTTTGGTCTGAACAATATCAGCAATAAAGATTTTCTGGCAGGTCTTATCTCTTATAAACTGAATCTGAAAGGGCCTGTTGTAGCGGTAAATACTACCTGTTCCACCTCCCTGGTGGCAGTACACCTTGCCTGCAGAAGTTTGCTGCTGGGAGAGGCGAAAGTAGCGCTTGCAGGCGGTATCACCCTGAGAAGCGAAATACAATACGGCTACTTCTACCAGGAAGGTATGATCTTCTCCAGAGACGGTCATTGCCGCAGTTTTGATAAGGATGCCAGTGGTACAGTGGCCACTGAAGGGGCTGGTATTGTAGTGTTGAAAAGGCTGCAGGATGCCATAGATGAAAAAGACCATATCTATGCTGTTATAAAGGGGAGTGCTATAAATAATGACGGCAACCGGAAAGTTGATTTTACTGCGGTAAGCGTGGAAGGCCAGGCAGATTGTATCACCAGGGCGCAGAAATATGCCCGGGTGACGCCGGAAAGCATTTCTTACGTTGAAGCGCATGGTACAGCTACAAGATTAGGGGACCCTATTGAGGTAGAGGCATTGAATCTTGCATTTAATAATAATAATAATAAAGCACATACATGTGCTATCGGTTCTGTAAAAACAAATGTTGGACATCTTGATACGGCAGCCGGGGTGGCGGGGCTTATTAAAACAGCGCTGAGCCTGCAACACAAACAATTGCCGCCGAGCCTGCATTTCCAGGAAGCAAATCCGGAGATCGATTTTGCAGGGGGGCCTTTTTATGTGAACACCCGCCTGCAGCCCTGGGCTCGCAACAGCAACTGGCCCTTACGGGCAGGGGTAAGTTCTTTTGGCATCGGGGGCACCAATGCACATGCCATCCTGGAAGAAGCTCCTGCCGTGCAGCCAACCGATGCAGGCCGTAGTTATAAATTATTAACGGTTTCTGCC
>NZ_FOCZ01000027.1 GCF_900110245.1 Niastella yeongjuensis | reverse complement strand
GTAGACTGAACTTCCCAGCGGCGGCGCTTTATACTCAGTTCTACTTTGTTTTCACGAATCGGAAAATCCTGTACTCGAACTTCGGGGTAAAATCCTTTGGAGTGAAGCGTTTGGCCTGCATATTCGGCCGGAGCAATGTTCTTTTCTTCTAAAAATAAGACTAATCCTACTTTATCTTTTACAAAATGGGTTATATCAAAATACTCAAGTGTCCCTGCTGGTAAAAAATAGCCTAGTAATTCTTTTTCCTGATCCTTTTCCAATGTTTCTCGTCCGTTTTATTGGCTGCAAAACAACGACTTTCTCCTAATTCCCCCAACTTTTCAATCTGATCCTCAATTTGCCCTTCAGCTTATTATTTGACAACTTCAGCCTATTGAATCATGCAATGAACTTTTGAAGTCACGTCTTTGCCTCATTGAATGACACATTAGGCAAAGTAACCTTCATAATAAGTTATGCGATAGTTACAATGAGTTATTTCTTAATCAAAATAAGTTATGTAGGAGTTACAATCAGTTAAGTACAAACGACAATTGGATCGGGCGAGCTTACAATAAAAACAAGGGATCATGCAATGGATTTATGGAGGCTATCATGCGATTTATGGAGGCTGTCATGCGATTTATGAGGGCTATCAGCTGATTTATTGAGGCCTTCAACCATTTTATTGTAACTATAAAACAGCATATTGCCACATAAACTCATTTATTCTGTGAAATAATTGAAACAAGTCGCCAAAAAATGGACGCGGGAGGCATTGAACTCAATTATTGGAGCTGCAAACTGATTTATTGGACCTGTCAGTTAGAATATTGGCATCTCAACCTGAACTAAGAAGGCAACCTCACATTTTAAGACGGCTTACCGCCTAAATAAGCAGGCTTTCTTAAGATCGGAGATGGTTTTCGCTTTTCGGCAGAGGCAATACATTTACCAATTATCTCCATCAATTGATCAAAGAATGGCCAAAATAAAATATTACCCATCATAATAGACTTATAGCTCAATCAATCTTCACCACCCCTTCCTTTACAACCGGAAAATTTGAAAATACTTTCCCATCATGACCGGGAATAATATACCTAGGATTAGTCACCAACGTTTTCATTCTTTGCATGGCATTTACATATCCTGCGGGGTCATACGTACCACCTGCTGCTGCCGGTTGCATATGTTCCAAACTGTAATATACCCAGATATTATCGGAAGCCAAAATTACTTTATTAGTACCCGTTTCAACCAATACATACTGAGAATTGAATGTGTGTCTTGAACCGGTAAATACTTTTATCCCGGGAATTATTTCCTGGCTATCGCCATTAACCAGCGTTAATTTACCTGCCAGATTTCTATCGATCAATTTTCTTACATCTCTTTTATTAAATCCGCCAGCAGAGCCGCCTTTTTGCCAGGCAGCCCCAACATAATAGTAAAAATCATCCTGCTGCATCCATACCTGCGCATTGGGGAACAGATCAAGCCCATCTATGTGGTCCCAATGTGGATGACTTAAGATGACATCAGTTATGTCAGCTGGTTTTAATCCCAATTTTTGCAAGGTTGAATCGGGCCGTACATAGTTTACAATGGCAAATTCTTTTGCATTGGGTATATCGTTTAAAAACCCTACATCAACTAATATATTCCTGCCGTTTCCTTTTATTAACCAGATCATGAAATCGATCTGCACACTGTCATTCTTAGGCCCTTTGTCAACCCAGTCAGCTATTGGCCAAGGGTGCGCAGATGATGCAAATTTCAAAGCATACACTTCGTATTGTTTCGTTTGCGACCATACCCCATTTGAAGTAAATAAAGTGATAAGGACAATCAGAATAACGTTTTTCATTAATATATAAATTAGTGGATTGAAGATAATCTTTTACCGGGTTTTATGGACTGTTATTGATAAATAGGAGGTTTTCATCAACTGCCAGGCCAGTTTCATCAATACGAGTTGCCGCTCCACAGTGGTGTCCATAACTTTACATCCGAAAATTAACCTATTTATGATAACCGGAGGGGTGCGGCGGATTATTAGTCATATATCATTCTGGCTCGTTTATTTTCTTTTTTGGACGGGTTACTGTATGTACAGTTTTGATATGCCTTTTTTGTGGGGTTTAATGGTTACCGCCACTTACTTTGTTGCAGAGGCAAGCACCTTCTATAGCTGTTTATACTGGCTGATACCCCGTTTTTTAATGACGAGACGTTATATAGCATTTGCCGGATCACTGTTGGTTGTTTTTATAGCAGCGACATCCCTTACTACTTTTTGCCTGATGCCGGCACTCCAGTACATCTTTAATGAACAGGCCCCCGGCACACGCAGTATGCTCTTGTATAATACACTGGCTAATTTTTATACCCTGTGTCTGTTAATTGCTGTCAAATCCATAAAAAACAAGATCCAGACCGATCGTAAAACGCAACTGAATGAAAAAATGCGCACGGAAAATGAATTGCGATTTTTACGTTCGCAACTGAACCCACATTTTTTATTCAATGCCATTAACAGCATTTACATCCTGATCCGAAAAGACCCTCAGGCAGCATCCGGCACCCTGGCGCGATTTGCCGACATGCTGCGTTACCAGTTATATGAATGCAAAACTGAAGAAATACCAGTCGAAAAAGAAGTGGCTTACCTGAACAACTATATAGAAATGGAAAAATTGCGCAAAGGCAATATGGTAACCACGTATTACCAGGTAGACGAACAGGTAAACAGGTTTTCAATTGTACCCCTGATCCTCATTCCATTTGTTGAAAATGCATTTAAACACGTATCCACCTTTACCGATAAAGACAACCAGATAGACATTACTCTTACTTTTAGCCCTCCCCTGTTTAAACTCCACGTAGCAAATACGGTTGATGATACGATCACCGGCATGGAAGACAAAACCTACAGTGGCATAGGACTGGAAAATGTAAAACGCAGGCTGGAGCTTTTGTACCATGGCCGGCATCAATTACGCATTACCAATACAGGTAGTAAATATGAGGTACTTTTAAGTATACAAATAGCATGAATATACGTTGCATTATAGTAGACGATGAGCCCCTTGCCAGAGATGGCATGGAGCTTTTGGTAGCAGAAGCAGGCTTTTTGCAGCTGGTGGCAACATGCAGGAGTGCCATGGAAGCGAATGCCATACTCGCAAAAGAACAGATTGACCTTATCTTCCTGGACATACAAATGCCCAAAATAAGAGGCATTGATTTTTTAAAGACACTTACGGTAAAACCGCTGGTGATCATCACCACCGCCTATTCTGATTTTGCGCTGGAAGGATTTGAACTGAATGTACTCGATTATCTGGTAAAACCCATTACACCCGAGCGTTTCTTAGTATCTGTGAACAGGGCCCGGGAACTCATGAGTATCAAACAAACAGCAACTCAGGATGGCGCCCCTGATTATTTTTTTATCCGCGCCAACAACGGTTATGAGAAGATCCTTTACCAGGAAATATTATTTATTGAAGCGACGCAAAACTACAGCACCATTCATACTACGCGGGCAAAATTCATGACACTCACCACCCTTCGCACACTGGAAGAACAGTTGCCGGTAGGCAAGTTCCTGCGTATACAAAAGTCTTATATTGTTGCCATTGATAAGATCCAGTCTTTTACCGGCAATGAAGTCACGCTGCAGCAATACAGTCTCCCTGTAAGCAAGAACTATAAAGAAAAACTGATGACGCTTATTGACCAGCGACTCATAAAAAAATAAATTCAATTTTTATGGAGCAATTCGTATTGCCTATGTCCCTTCGGGTATCAGCATTCCTATTATCGAAATTGGGTTTGGCTTTACCGGGTGTGACCGCCCGTCTGTTCCTTTCCATGTACAGCCGCCCGCCAAAACGAAAGCTGCGGGAATCACAGTTGGCCGTTGGAAGGCTCGCAGCCTCAACGCAAATGACCTTTAGCCGTTATCCTTTTGATGAACGGGCTATCACTGTACAGATCTACAGGTGGGGGCAGTCAGACAAAAAGGTGCTGTTACTGCACGGATGGGGAGGAAGCCCGTTTGATTTTAAACAAATGATAACAACACTGGTAAATGCCGGTTATGAAGTAATAAGCTGGGATGCGCCAGCCCATGGTGCGTCAGCAGGTAAAGAAACAAACATTGTACAGTGGATGCATACGCTTGAACAGTTACTGGCACGCATTGGCCCTGTACATGCAATAATTGGCCACTCCCTTGGCGGTTTAAGCGCTGCGCTGGCTTTAGTGCACAAAAAATTACAGGTACCCCGGCTGGTAATGATTAGCGCCGCGGTAAGTGCTCCTGAATTCTTCCAGCAAACATTTCAGCAATTTGGCATTCCCAATAAGGTGATGCCCAAAGTACACCAACTCGTCGTAAAAAGACTGCAGTTCGACCTGCTGCAGCTTGATCTTTTCAAACATATCGATAAAATAAATGCCAAAAATATCCTGGTGATCTATGATGAGAACGACGGAGTTGTCAAAAAAGAGCAAATTGTAAACTTCCTGAATCAATCGACCGCTATACAATCTTTCTGTATCAAAGGGGAAGGGCATTACCGGATCATGCGGAATGATGAAGTATTGAAAAAAGTAGTAAACTTCATGAACATAGATTAGCAGAAAAGAAAAAAAGGGCAATAAGAATTTTTACTTACAGCCCCGTTATTATCTTACATACCGTCCGGGATATTGGGTTCTACCAGTTTGATCAGTTTATCCAGCGAATCCTGCCAGCCCAGGTAACACATTTCAGCGGGGATCTGAGGCGGAATGCCTGTCTGTTCAACCTTTAATTCGGTACCTGCAATGGTTTTCTTAATCCAAACCGAAGTGATCATTTCACCTGGCAGATTAGGATCGTCAAATTTATCGGTGTATTTCAAAAACTCATTCGGTTTAACTTCTACGTAAGTACCACCAAACGAATGACCATTTCCGGTTGTAAAATTGGTGAATGACATTTTGAAAGTGCCGCCGGTTTTTACATTCATCTCTTGTACGGAACAAAGAAATCCATAAGGAGGTAACCACGAGGCGATTGCCAGGGCTTCGGTAAATGCGCGGTATACCTTTTCCGGTGATGTCTTGATCATTCTGTGCAACGAAACTGAATTGTTTGACATAAAATTTGTTTTGTTCTCACAAAGATGCACCGAAAACAGGACTTGCATGGAGGGCGATCAGGACAAAATGAGGGTTATTTGCGACACGGATTGCCCCAAAAGGAAATTATTGCAAACAGAGGTCAGTTATTTAGATATACTTTCTCTTTGTGTTTTGACATGCTGAGGTAAGAAGTAAGAAGTAAGAAACTCGCGAGCTTCGTATCTCCTACCTCTTACCTCCTACCTCTTACCTCCTACCTCCTACCTCCTACCTCCTACTTCATGTCTCTTACATTGAAGGATTCTCTTTTCGAATAATGGTACTCCTATTAATGATCAGAGATCACCACATTTGCCATGGCCCTTTTTTTAGTGCGAACAAACAACAACAGGGGCATGGTAATAACGAAAAGTCCACCGAGGAAAAAGAACGCATCAAGATAACTAAGCATGGACGTTTGTTTTACCACCTGTGCATTGAGCAGCCCGATTGCCTGGGCTTTTGCTTCAAAAAAACCAGCCCCTTTCGACTGAAAATAATGTACTGCGTTATTAATACGCTCCGTTACCTCCGGGTTTTCAATGGTGATATTGGAAACCAGGTCAGTCCGGTGAACGGCTGTGCGCCGGGTATAGTACGTGTTAATGACAGCAATCCCAAAAGAGCCACCCAGCTGTCGCATCATATTATTGAGCGCTGCGCCCTGAGGTATATCTTTTGGCTGTAACGATGACACAGCCAGCGTGGTAAGCGGTACCGCCAAAAATGCCATACCCACCGACCGGAAGATCAGTGTGGTACTAATGTATCCTTCCGAAGCATCGAGGCTCATATGGGCCATATGCCAGTTAAAGTATATAAACGAGATATAACCGGCAGCCACAATAAATACGGGTGAAAGGCCCCGCTGCATGATCTTCCCCGAAAACACCAACGCCAATACCGCTAACAGGGCACCAGGAAGCATCATCAATCCGGTTTGTAAGGGTGTAAAACCTAATAACCGCTGCGCTATAACCGGTGTTATAAAAATAGAGCTGTACAACCCAACACCCGTAATAAAGGTCAGTACTGCCGCAATGCTTAATGTTTTACTGCGCAACACACCCAGGTCTACCACAGGATTGGATATTTTCAATTCCCAGATAACAAAGGCGGTCAGTGACACTACTGCAATCACTGTAAACCACGCAATGTATGCAGTGGCAAACCAGTCTTCTGTTTCACCCCGTTCCAGCACTGTTTGTAAAGTTCCAATACCTACGGCCAGCAATAAAATGCCCGTCCAGTCGATCTTTTTCACTACTGGTTTTATAGCCGGCTCTGTAAGCAATTTATAACAGGAAATGATAGCCAGGATCCCAACCGGTACGTTTACAAAAAAGATCCAGGGCCAGGAATAATGGTCTACAATATAACCACCCAGTGTAGGGCCAATGGTGGGACCAATAAAAACGCCTATGCCAAAGATGGCGCCGGCTGTTGCCTGTTTCTCCCTGGGAAATTGTTCAAAGATCACTGCCTGTGATACGGAAAGCAATGCACCTCCCCCCAATCCCTGTACGAAACGGAAAAAGACCAGCGTCCAGATATCAGTTGCCGAGCCGCACATGATGGAGCAGATCGTAAAAATGAGGATCGAGGTGATGTAATAGTTTCGCCGGCCAAACTTAGCCGTTAAAAAACTGGTAATGGGAATGATGATTACATTGGCAATGGAATACGATGTAACTACCCAGGAAGTGTCCTCGAGGGTGGCGCCCAGGTTGCCACTCATATGCGACAGGGCCACGTTTACAATCGTAGCATCTATCAGTTCCATTACTGCCGCCAGCAGCACAGTTACGATCAGCAGGTTTTTTCTTAGTGGTGTCATATGTCTGCTTTATACCAGTTGGTATATTTTTAGTTATAGCAATAACCTCCCGATACCCGCAAAGGCCAGGTTCAAAACAGGTTCAATAAAGTATTAAGCTTCTTTCAGGGAAGTTCTGAACGAACGCCTGTAATCAGAAGGTGTGGTCATGAGGTGGCGTAAGAATGTTCGTCGCATAGAGACCAGTCCGCCCAAACCACATAAGTCAGCAATTCGTTCAATGGAAATATCAGTGTCTTCCAGGTATTTGCGCGCCGCTTCTACCCTTAGTTTTTCTATAAATTTTGCCGGCGGCATACCGGTCTGTTTGGTAAACACGCGGGTAAAGTTCCGGGTGCTCATATTCATCTGTTCCGCCACCTGGTTTACATCCAGTTTTTCGTGTAAATGTTCGGTGAGCCAGGTCTGTGTTTTTTGCGCAATGTGTTGGGAATCGTAAGTCGGTAACAAATTGCCAAATTGTGCCTGGAACCCGGGCCGGTTCAAATAAAAGACCATGCGTTTGGCTACACTGCCCGCTATATCCTTCCCAAAATCCTGTTCAACCATTGCCAGGGCCAGGTCAATCCCCGAGGAACCGCCTGCTGAAGAATACACATGCCCATCCTGCGTATACATAGGATCGCCGTTCACCTGTACTTCCGGATATTCCTGCTTTAGTTTATCGGCGTAGAACCAATGGGTGGTTGCTTTTCGTCCGTCTAAAATGCCGGCTTTTGCCAGGGCAAAGGCGCCGCTGCAGACCGAAGCGATCCGCCGGGTATTTCTCTCATCCCGCGTAGCTAACCAGTCGTAAAAATCTTTCAATGCGGGCTGACTGGAATCGCGGGCGTCATATCCACCAATGATAAGGGTATCGATAGGGGTATTTATGTCCATTACCGCCTGCTGGCAAACGATGCTCATCCCCGTGCCCGTATCAATTTTTTTATCGGCCGTAGCAGCTGCTACCACCACCTCATAGCCATCGGTGATGCCGCGGCTTTCAAGGATCTTGTTGGCGATGAAAAAAACATCGGTAGGCCCGGCAATCACAACGAGCATATTACTGCTGATGGTTACAATTACAACCTGTTTCCTTGCCATAATACAAAGCTAGTAACTGTTTGCCTTGTCTTAAAGGACATAATTCATACATTTTAGGCCATCGCTCTATGGCCGACAAATGTTTCAACGTTAATCAAATACCAGATTTTTTACATACAAATTGTTCCCATTTGCATACAGCTACCCGCAATTCACATACTTTTCATTTACATATATCATTTCGCAGACTATCTTGCATCGGATTTTGTAGCAACCTATTATTGCTGTTGATCAGTACTTTACATTTATCAATTTACCCCCATGAAAAAATTGGTTACCCTGTTTGTATGCACTGGTTTCTTTAGTGCCGTATCGGCCAGCAATATCCTTCCAAAACCACCTGCCGACAGTACTCCTGTGGCCAAAAAATACCATTACCAGGTTTTTAAACAGGCCAACAACAGTTTTGGTTATGATATCTACTCGGGTCCTAAAAAAATGATCCACCAGGAAACCGTTCCCGGTCAAACCGGTAATACAGGTTTTACCACTGCAGCCGCTGCCACCAAAGTAGCCGGACTGGTAGTGAGCAAATTGCAACAAAACATTTTTCCGCCAACCGTTTCAACGGAAGAACTGAAACAATTGCATGTACTGTAACATGTCTTAAGCCCAACTAACATCAACATTCCCCATAACCACATGAAAAAGTTTTACTCTTTCCTGTTTACGCTATTCATTACATGGATGTTGTTTTTGCAACAGGCAACTGCGCAATGCATAAAACCTGTTGTGATCAGCAAAGCCGCCACGGTTTGCCCGGGCGGAACAACCACCCTGTACATTAAAATGGACCCCGCGTTAACCTATACCTGGTCAAACGGCAACGTGAACACTGCTTCCATAATAGTGGGTGCGGGTACGTACACTGTCACTGTTACTGACGGCGGCGCCTGTAACCTGACTTCAGATCCGGTAGTGATAAAAGAAAAAGCGTTATTGCCACCGGTGATCCCGGCCGATACGCCGGTGTTGTGTTCGGGACAAAGCCTTACGCTGTATGCCGACACGGGGAATATCTGGGTGCGAAAACGGGATTTTGACATAGCCGTAGGCGGTCGTACCGAAGGTGTAAGTTTTGCGATTGGTTCAAAGGGATATATTGGAGGAGGAACCAATAGCGGTACTTTTCGTTCAGATTTCTGGGAATACGATGAAGCCACCTCAACCTGGACACAAAAGGCAGATGTTCCCGGTACTGGCGGACGCGTATTTGCGACCAGTATGGTTATTAACAATAAAGGGTATGTAGGCCTGGGCAACAACGGTACTACCACTTTTGGTGATTGGTGGGAATATGACCCCTTTGCAAATACCTGGACGGCCAAAGCCGGTTATCCCGGTGGTGCTACCACTGCGGCGGCAGGTTTTTCGGTTGGTAATAAAGGGTATGTAGGCTTAGGGGCAAAGTCAGGTACTTATCCGCTTACTTTTTGGTCGTATGATCCGGCAACCGATACCTGGGCCCCTATTGCTGACTTTCCAGGCACTGGACGAAGGGAGCCAGTTGCATTTAGCCTCAACAATAAAGGTTATGTAGCTACCGGCTGGTTACTAGGCGGCGCCAATAACGCCAACGACTGCTGGCAATATGATCCTGTTCTAAACACATGGTTCGCAGAGGCTAATCTGCCAGGCCAGGGCCGGCGTACCGCTGCGGCTTTTACCATTCAGGAGCATGCTTACATAGTATGTGGCTTTGCCAACGTTATTGGCTCTACTGCAGAGCTATGGGAGTTTTATAACGGTGTCTGGGCCAAGAAATCTAATTACACCGGGCCAGCTCAATGGGGCCCCGCAGCTTTTGGCTTTCACGATAAGGGCATTGTATGTTTTGGCTCGGTTGGCAACAGACAGATCTGGGAATACCATCCCACTAATACCGTTCAATGGCCAGATGGGTCAACCCAATTATCTTTCACCGTAAATTCACCTGGTAATTACAGCGCCACTATAAGTGATATAGAAGGTTGCACACTCAGCACTGCGCCGCTTACGGTTACCGCAGCCAATTTTACCACAACGCCTATCAGGGTTTCAGCAGCAGGTACCACTTTTTGCGAGGGTACGCCTGATACCTTATTTGCAGGTGGTGATATATGGACACAGAAAGGCGACTTTCCGGGAGGGTCTACAGTATACGCTTCCGGCTTTACGGTTGGTTCTACCGGTTATTTTTGTGGAGGCAGTGCGGCCCCCAATCAGGTTTGGAAATATGACCCTGTAACCGATACCTGGGCGCAACAGGCCAATATGCTACAGGCAATAGGCGTTGCCCCTGCCATTACATGGAATGGCAAGGGATGGATCCTGGGCAGCACAGACAAAACCATGTATATGTACGACCCTACCTACAATTCATGGGTAAAAAAGTCAACCGGTCCCATTAACGTAACAAACAGGGTGCAGGGCTTTCTTTTAAATGACAAACTGATCATTGCCGGTGGATTGAATGGCAGCACTACGGTAGCTGAAGTATGGGAATACGATCTGGTGAAAGATACCTGGACACGCAAAAATGATATGCCGTTCGGCATGAGCTATGCACCAGCCTTTGCATTGAATGGCAAAGGGTATCTTATCACCGGCAACTCTACCCGCAGTAATCCTGCCGCTCCTCAATCGGCGGATTGTTTACAATACGACCCAGGTTCCGATACCTGGACCATCCTGCCTGATTTTCCCGGTGGACCACGTGGCGGCGGCATCGGTTTTACTGATGGCCATAAGGCTTATGTGGGCACAGGAAATAATGGTCCTATCAAAACCGACATGTGGCAACTGGATCCGGCTACCCTCACCTGGGCACGCATAGCCGATATTCCCCGCGGCCGCTACGGCACCGTTGCCATGGTAATTGGCCACCATGCCTACATTTCAACCGGTGCACAAAACACCGGCGGCAATGTAGATGTATGGCAATATGAAATGCCTTATAATTACCTGTGGGCGACCGGAGAGACAACCCGCTATAAAAAGATCACGCAAACCGGCGATTACAGCGTGCAGGTGAGTAACGATAATGGGTGTTCGGCCTCAACCGGCCCGGTACATGTTACCGTTCAACCCAAAACAGTGATCGGCACACCGCCTCAACCCATAACCATCTGCGATGCCGCAGCTACCGGGTTCTCCGTAAGCGCTACCGGCACCAACATAACTTACAAATGGCAGTACAATGGCGGCGATATCAATGACGGCAGTTTGTACAGCGGTACCACCACCAATGCATTGGGCGTTGCCAATGTAAACGGACTGGGCACTGGTCTGTTTCAATGCGTGGTTACGGGTACCTGTGGAACTGAAACCAGCACAGCCGCCCTGCTTACCGTAAATCCTTTACCGGCAAAACCGGTTATTACACCGGGAAGCACTACTACATTCTGTAATGGTGGCTCTGTCATCTTAACCAGCTCAGCCCTGGCAGGCAATGCCTGGTCAAATGGTAATACGGGCCAAAGTTTGCCGGTTACCGCATCAGGCGCTTTCACCGTGAAAGTAACGGATGGCAATGGTTGTACATCGCCGCTCAGTGATGCAGTGGTGGTTACGGTAAATTCATTACCAGCCAAGCCGGTTATTGCAGCCAGCGGCACCACCACTTTTTGTCAGGGCGGTGCAGTTACCTTAAGCAGTCCTTCGGCCGCTACTTATACCTGGTCGAATGGTAGTGCCAACAAACAAATTTTAATTACGCAGGCAGGCACGTATACGGTACAGGTAGCAGATGCCAATGGCTGTCAATCGCCTGTAAGCGATGCCGCCATAGTAACAGTGAACCCGATCCCTGCGCAACCTGTTATTACCGCCAGCGGACCGCTGTCTTTCTGTGATGGCAACAGTGTTACACTTTCAACTGCTGCCACTACTGCGTACCAATGGTCAACCGGCAGCCATGCAGCCAATATTACGGTAAACAAAAGCGGCAATTATTCGGTTCGCATTACAGACAACAACGGTTGTACGTCTCCGGTGAGCGATGCCATTGCAGTAGCAGTGAACCCCTACCCTTCGGGCGCTATTTCTTCCGCAGGTCCGATGATGGCAGGCAATACCCATTACTTTCAATTAACGGCGCCTGCTGTAAACAATGGCACATATGCCTGGAGCACGGGCGATCATTCCGCGGTAGCCAAAGTAACCCAATCGGGTTTGTATAAAGTAGCTGTTACTACTGCACAGGGCTGTGAGAAAGATTTTCAGATCAACGTACAGTTGATCGATCTAACCCAGGTGCCCAATACGTTCTCGCCCAATCATGATGGCATCAATGATTACTGGACGGTAAAAGAGCTAATCCAATTCCCTAACGCCATGGTGCAGATCTTTAACCGCAACGGCAATAAAGTTTTCGAGGCAAAAGGACCGGGTCTTAAATGGGATGGCACCAGCGGCGGCCATGAACTGCCGGCCGGCGTGTATTACTATGTGCTCGATCTGAAAGATGGCAGTCAACCCGTCAATGGCTGGATCAACCTGTTAAAATAATAACCACTACTCACCTAAACCTTCACATATGTTTCGCATAAACAACCATATAAAAACAGCAGCTGTATTGGGGCTGATGATCACTGGCTGCCTGTCTGCCGGTGCACAAAGCCGGCCGCAAACCACCCAGTATGTACTGAACTACTTTTTATCCAACCCGGCCATGACAGGTCTGGAGAATTATGCCGACATCCGCATTGGCCATCGCCGCCAATGGAACGGCATTCAGGGTGCTCCGGTTACCACCTGGGTTACCGCCAACCTGCCATTGGGGTATTCTGTTGAACAGGCCCCACCCCAATCGTTGCCCGAAGAAGACGACCGGGAAACATTTTTTAAACTACTGCCCGTTGAACGCCATCATGGTATTGGCATGGTGGCCTACCAGGACATAATAGGCCCCTATGTTTCCAACTGTTTAGATCTCTCATACGCCTGGCACTTACCGCTGACCGATGAGATAGCGCTTTCGGCGGGTTTGTCGGCCGGGTTTCAGCAATTGCGATATGATCCGTCGAAAAACATCTATCCCGATCAGGCGCTTGACCCGGCGGTGTTACAGGATTTCGGCACCAAATGGTCGCCCGATCTGAACATGGGTATTATGTTGTATTCAGGCCGTTTTTTCGCAGGCGTCTCTGCACAACAGCTTATACAGTCTACATTTATCAATACACAAAACTCCTTGTCTACTTACAAAAGACAGTATATACTCAGCGGCGGTTATAATATTATGCTGAATGAATACGACAACACCCAGTTATTGATCTCAGGTTTGTTACGCAGCGATTTTTCAAACCCTGCCGGCTGGGACTTCAACGCCAAATGTATGATCGCAAATACTTTTTGGGTAGGTGCCTCCTATCGTTACCAGGATGCCATCTCGGGTATGGTTGGTTTGCACGTAGCCCGTAATTTCAACGTATCGTACGCATACGACTATACGTTATCACCCCTGAAACAGTTCAGCAATGGCTCACACGAATTGATGCTGGCTTTTCAGATCTTTAAATTTGATGAACGGGTTAACCCGAGAGTGAATTGGTAAGGGAAGTCAATTTATCAACCCCTTTTTATATTGATTCGGGCTGATACCCGTTTCCTTTTTGAACAGTCTTGAAAAATAAGGCAGGTTTTCAAAACCTAAGGCATAGGCTATTTCTGAAACACTTTGATCATCGGTTTTGAGCCGGTTCTTGGCTTCGTTGATCAAATAGATATGGATCAGTTCGATGGCGGTTTTGCCGGTTTCCTTTTTCAGCAGGTCACTCAGGTAACGGGGTGATAAGTTGAGTTGTGCCGCCAGTACGTTTACAGAAGGCAATCCTTCCTCGAGCCCGTTTTTAAAATAGGCGCCCAATACATCGTTGAACTTAGAAACTGTTTTGCCCGACAACTCTTTGCGGCTGATGAATTGCCGTTTATAAAACCGCTGCGAATATTTCAGAATGGAGTCGATGTGTGTGAGAATAATATCCCGGCTGTACTCATCGGTATTATTGAAGTATTCCGTTTCTATTTTACCATACAGGTCCCACATGGTCTTTTCTTCAGTTGGTGACAGGTGCAGCGCCTCATTGGCTTCATAATCAAAGAAACCATATTTATTGATCTCACTGTGCAGGAAGTGCCCGTTCAGAAAATCTTCATGAATGAAGATGATAAATGCGTTGTCGTCATACTCCACACTTTTGAATTCAATTACCTGGCGGGGTTTTATAAAGATCATGCTGCCGCAATCGGAATCGTACTTGGTGCGGCCATACAGGATGGTACCGGCCCTCAATTTCTTGAATCCGATCATGTAAAAATCAGAAGTGAATTCCCTGTCGCCCAACCCACAGGTCCTTTCACACCTGTAAATGCTGAACAGCGGACTTTCCGGCGGCGGGAATGCATTGAAATGATGTATATCGGCCAGTTTTTTAAAATGCTCCATGATTGATACAATTACACAAATCTACGCCGAAAGTACAGCGTAGATTGCGATGTTACAAGTCTATAAAATTAAGTTACTTTCCATGGGCTTTGTCAGCCACTTCCTTCCAGGTGTCCCATTCGGCCATACGGCTTTCGTAGTTTTGTTTAACCAGTGGGTAACTATATTTACCAAGGAATAAACGCAAAGGCGGATTGTTACTGTCTATCAATTTCAACATGGCAGGGGTTGTTGCCTCAGGAATCCCGAACATGTCATCGGAAAGTGCAGCATAAAATGCGGTCTTTACTCCTTCATATTCAGGCATAGCAGCTGCATGTGATGCGGAAGAACCTCCCCAGTCGGTTGAATAAGAATTCGGTTCAACCAGGGTAATATTAATACCGAAGCCCTTTACTTCGGTGGCCAGTGTTTCGCTCACCCCTTCTACGGCAAATTTCGAAGCATTGTATACGCCGAGCACAGGAATACCAATCAATCCGACAACACTAGATACCTGAATAATATGGCCATGCCCCTGCGCACGCATAATGGGCAATACAGCCTGGGTAAGCCACAGTAAACCAAAGAAGTTGGTTTCCATTATGCTGCGGGCATCTTGTTCACTGGTTTCCTCCACACTGCCAAACAAACCATAACCAGCGTTATTGATCAACACATCGATGCTGCCAAAATGTTCCTTTGCTTTTTGAATAGCGGCATAACCCGCAGCGCGGTCAACTACATCCAGTTGCAGCGGTAAAATATTATTACCATATTTTTTTACAAGGTCATCCAGCGACTTTATGTCGCGTGCGGTTGCTATTACTTTATCGCCTCTTTGTAATAATGCTTCAGCCCATAATTTACCAAAGCCACGGGAGGCGCCGGTAATAAAGATTGTTTTTGCCATTGTTATCAACGTTTATTTGTTGAGGCAAAACTAGAAACAGGCAGGCAGGGCGATTTATACAGATGTAGGGAACATTGATACATTTTTACAGATCCACCGGAATAATGGCCAATCAATTCATTTTGCTCCGGTATTCGGTGGGCGACTGGTTGGTTTTATTCCTGAACAATTTGCTGAGGGATTGTGGTCTTTCAAAACCGAGCGTATAGGCAACTTCTGCAATGGAGAGGTTTGTAGTTGCCAGCAGGATCTTTGTTTTTTCTATTACTTTGTTCTGGATATGGCCCTGGGTACTTTGTCCGGTAATGGCCCGCAGCAGATCACCAAGGTAACCGGGCGACACGTTGAGTTTGCCGGCGAGGTACTGCACACTGGGCAGGCCAGTCGAAATGGCTGATCCGCTTTCAAAATATTCTTCCAGAATCTGGTCGAACCGGGCCAGCAGGTCGTTATTGGCGGGTTTGCGGGTAATGAACTGCCGGTTGTAAAAACGCTGACAGTATTGAAGCAGCAAAGTAATGTGCGTGATCATCACATCCTGGCTCAGGGTATCTATAGTGGCTTCATATTCCCGTTCTATCTGCAACATAATACCTTCTACCAGTTTTTCTTCTTCCTCGGATAAGTGTAACGCTTCATTCAGATCATAAGAAAAAAAGCCATAGTCTTTTAATGTGGCAGCCAGCGGATACCCTTTTAAAAAATCGGGATGGAACAGCAGGCAAAAACCTTCGTTGGCCGGAATGACGCCCACAGCGGAACCTAATAATTGTCCGGGTCCGATGAATGACATCATGCCTTCATCAAAATCATAAAAGCTTTGGCCGTAACGCATCTTCCCCTTGAAATTCTTCTTGATGGCAATACTATAATAAGGCGCGGAATAATAATTCAGTGTTTCTTCATCGCGCAGGCCCATTTGTTCGAACCGGAAAAAACTCACCAGCGGATGCCTGGGTTTTGGCAACCCAAGCACCCGGTGAATTTCAGAAATAGATTGAATGATATGTGGTGCCGTATATTTCAACATATAAATTTACCAAAATTAATGGCCGTTAAGCAGGGCGATACAATTCATCCAGTTTCTGTTTATCAGCTGCCGAAAGCGACAGGGATGCCGTTTTCATATTTTCTTCGAGGTGCGCTACATTGGAAGTCCCTGGAATAAGCAGGATGTTATTCGAGTGGTGGTATAACCAGCTCAATGCCACCTGGTGTTTCGTTGCCTTTAACCCGTCGGCCACCTGTTGCAAGGTATCAATACCGTGCACATCGCCGCCAGCCATAGGGAACCAGGGAATAAAGGCAATGCCCTGTTGTTCGCAATATTTCAGCACCGGTTCCCATTCCCGGCTATCGACACTGTATTTATTCTGTACAGAAGCCACCTTAAAGAACTGCTGCGCCAGTTTGATGTCTTCTACGCCGACTTCCGACAGGCCCAGGTGCCTGATCTTGCCGGCCTGCTGTGCTTTTTGTAAAAACGCAAAACTGATCTCAGCGGGCACTCCCGGGTCGATACGGTGTAGCTGATACAGGTCAAAGCGTTCCAGTTTCAACCGGCGTAAACTGCCTTCGAGCGCGTCCTGCAAATGCTGGGGACTGGCGTCATAATTAAAGTCGTACCAGGGACCAAAACGTACCAACCCGCCTTTTGTTCCAATTACCAGGTTTTTCCGGTAGGGATGCAGGGCTTCGGCGATCAGTTGTTCGGAGGTAAAAGGACCGTACTGATCGGCCGTGTCGATAAAGTTTACCCCTAGTTCTACCGCCCGGCGAAGGACATCGATGGAATTTTGCGGGTTTTCGGGCATTCCCCAAACCTGGGGGCCGGTAATACGCATGGCGCCAAAACCTATCCGGTTCACTTCCAGGTCGCCGCCCAATAAAAACGTGCTTTTAATCTGCTTGTTCTCCATAATCAATCATTTATGGAGTCAAAATTCGGCCTGAAAAACAGGGTGCACGTTCCCGGATCGCGGGACCTTGTTTCCGAATCGCGGTTCCTGCACAATTATTTTCTAAAAATGGGCTCTAACCCCCAAGAAATCTAATAGTTAACAAAAACTTTGAGCTAGAAACTTAAAACTAAGACCATATATTTGCCCATTCTTTAAACCAACACTTTATGAATTTTAACCGAGTGAACAACATAGTGGGTTGGGTCGTGTGCCTGATTGCTTGTAGCGTATACGTGCTCACTATGGAACCAACCGGCAGTTTCTGGGACTGCGGTGAATTTGTCAGCAGTGCCTATAAACTTCAGGTTCCACACCCCCCTGGAGCCCCGCTCTTTATCCTGCTGGGCCGTTTTTTCATTATCCTTTTTGGCGACAATCCTACCAATGCCGCACTCGGCGTGAATTTCATGAATGCCATCGCCAGTGGCTTCACCATATTATTCCTGTTTTGGACCATCACCCATTTTGCCCGTAAACTGATAAAACAAGATGGTGTTGATTTAACCAAAAACCAATTGATCACTATTATGGGTGCCGGTGCTGTGGGCGCCCTGGCCTATACGTTCTCCGATTCTTTCTGGTACAGCGCCGTTGAAGGTGAGGTGTACGCATTGTCGTCCCTGTTCACCGCCGCGGTTTTCTGGGCCATCCTGAAATGGGAACACGAAGTAGACACAGAAAACAAACTCGACGGTCATAAATTCTCCCGTGCCGACCGTTGGCTGATATTAATATTTTATCTGATGGGATTGTCAATTGGGGTGCACCTGTTGAACCTGTTGACCATCCCTGCCATCGTAATGGTTTATTACTTCAAACGCTATAAAGTAACTACCTGGGGAACCGTGGCCGCCTTCTTTATGGGTTGTGTGATCACCGGTTTGGTACAGGTAGCTATTATTCAATGGTCTATCAAAGGCGCCGGTCTTTTTGACCAGTTCTTTGTAAACAGCCTGGGTACCCCATTCTTTGTAGGATTCGGTACTTACTTTGTACTGCTTGCTGCATTACTGGTGCTTGGTCTGTTGTTTACCGATGCGCAGATCCAAAAATTCACTGTTTTCGCCATCTGGTTATCTGCTATCATCTTATTATTCTGTTTCCCCTTCATCCATGGCGGTGGAACCTTTGTTTTATTGTTAGTAGGATTAGGGGTGCTGATTGGTGTTTGTTATTATGTAAAACAAAACATCATTTCCTTTTTAAAGATCGGTCTTTGGTCTACCATCTTCCTCATACTGGGTTATTCAACTTACTTCACTACCCTGGTGCGCTCTTCAGCCAACCCGTCGGTAGATATGTACAATGTTGACAACCCCGTGAGCCTGGTGGGCTACCTGAGCCGTGAACAATATGGCGACTGGCCCATTCTGTACGGTCCTGACTTTGTTTACCGCTCGCCATTTGTTACAACCGGCGATCTGTATGTAAAAGGAACCGAAGACGGAAAAGACAAATACGTGGCTGCCGGTAAAACCCGCAAACAGGATTTCAGCGCTGCACCAAGCGAAGAAGATAAACAAGGTTTGGCCCAACAACACCCGGATTGGGATGTTGACAAGATCGGACCGCACATTTTCCCCCGCATGTGGGACAATGGCAATGAGCGTAACCAGGAGTATGTGTACCGTACTTTCGGTGGTTTAAGTGGCGACGGACAACCCTCATTTTTGAGTAACATCCGCTACTTCCTCGACTACCAGTTCCGCTGGATGTACTGGCGTTATTTCATGTGGAATTTTGCCGGTAAACAAAACGACCTCCAGGGCTTTGGCAACCGCCGCGATGGTAACTGGAACAGCGGTATCAACTTTATCGACAAAAGATTTGGCCACAGTACGCCAGATGAACTGCCCGATACAGCCGGTTCTACCAACAAAGCCAACAACAAATTATTCTTCCTGCCATTTATATTAGGTGTATTAGGGTTTATCTATCACCTGAACCGCAACAAACGCGACTGGCTCATCAACTTCCTGTTGTTCTTCTTTACAGGGTTGGCCATCGTGGTTTACCTGAACCAATCAGGCCAACAGCCACGTGAACGTGACTACGCGTATGTAGGTTCGTTCTATGCTTTTGCAGTTTGGATAGGTTTAGGTGTTATTTGGGTGAGAGAACAACTGGGTAAATACCTGAAAGGTGGTGTTACTGCAGAATATGCCGCAGTAGGTCTTTGCTTACTGGCCGTACCGGTGTTGATGGCTTCGCAGGAATGGGATGACCATGACCGTAGCAAGAAAACACTGGCCCGCGACATTGGTAAAGATTACCTGGAAAGCTGTACCAAGGATGGTATCCTGATCTCCTTTGGTGATAACGATACGTATCCGCTGTGGTATGCACAGGAAGTGGAAAAGATCCGTCCAGACCTGCGCGTGATCAACTACAGTCTGTTGGGAACCGACTGGTACATCAATGAGCTGCGTTATAAAGTAAATGAAAGCGCGCCTACCGACGTGATCTTTACACCGCAACAAATTGAAGGAGACAAACGCAACGTGGTATTCACGCCTTCTTACCTGAGCCGCGTGAACGCACAATTGCTGACTGGATACGATCAGAACAAATACTACGATCTGTACGAGATCCTGAAAAATGTTACCGCCAGCGACGATCCTAAAAATACTGTTCAGTTCAACGATGAAGACCTGGGCAACATTATACCAGTGAGCAAAGTGAGCGTGCCGGTTGATGTGGAGTGGGTGAAAAAGAACATGCCGCTGAATCCCGGCGACAGCGTGGTAAGCGAACTGAAACTCGACATCAAACGCAGCTACCTGCAAAAGAATGACCTGGCTGTACTGGCCATTATTGCGGGCAATAAATGGAAACGTCCTATTTACTTCACTTCTACACAGGAGCTGGAAGACCTGGGACTGGAAAAATATGTTCGTATGGAAGGGCTCTCCTACCGCCTGGTACCTGTTGAAGGCACCAACGTGGAACTGGATGTTTCCTACAAAAACCTCACTGAGAAATTTGCATATGGCAATGCTGTCAAACCAAACGTTTATTTCGATGAGGAAAACCGTCGTCACCTGAACAGCATTCGTCAGGCGCATGCGTTCCTGGGAATGGCATTGGTTGATGCTGGTAAAATGGACTCAGCCCGTAAGGAATTACGCAGATACGACAGCCAGGTGCTGGAAAGCAACCTGCCTTATGGTATGACCTCCAACCGTGGCAATTTCCACAACCGCGTTACCATGACGTACCTGTACGCAGCGTACCGCAGTGGTGACCTGGAACTGGCTAAAAAAGTAAGCAAGTCGGTTAAAACTGACCTGGAACAACAAATGAAATACTATCGTTCATTAGGCGATGAAGGTGGCAATAACGAAAGCCTGGCCATGAACGCCGCCGGTTATTTGAACAATAAAGGCGGATTGTTGTCAGAAAAACAGGAAGTGTTTGCACAAGACATCGTATCGAGCTACCAAATGATGATGCAAATGTCTGACTGGGAAAAACAATTCGGTGGTGCCGGTGCCGGAAGCGGCAAAGGCGGCGTTGAAAATGCTCCTACTGAATTAAAAGCGGCAGATTCACCAAAAGCCGTGGATACAGCAAAACCTTAAGAAGGTTAAAATAAACAGATTACGCGTGCCACGGTTTGAAACCGTGGCACGCCTGTTTTAAAGGGCTATGCAACAATTGCTGCCGTAGTTTGTTGTAGTGTTAACAAAAATTACATACGTCAATGAATGAATTATAATGCTTAAATTGGGTTAATCAAGCCCTGGCGATACCGAGGACAGCAGATCAATTCATTGTACCTTAAAACATTATTAGCAGTGATAGGACACCATTTCACCAAATTCGATCCCCGTGGGGAAGGCAAAACGAAGTTTGAGCAATTGCTGGATGTTTTTATGCAATTGCTTACCTATACCAATGGCGATGTTAGTGAAGCACTGGACTGGATGAACCAGCTTGATAAAGAGTATGAGCTTACGAACAACGAGTATGGCATGGGCGATTTTATTGATGAATTAAAAGAAAAAGGTTACATCCAGGAGAACCAGATCAACGGCGAGATCAAGATCACCTCCAAAACAGAACAGGGCATTCGCAAAAAATCGCTGGAAGAAATATTCGGCAAACTAAAGAAAACCAAAACCGGCGATCACCATACGTTTAAACCCGGCGGCGGTGATGAGATCAATCCCGAAACCCGGCCCTTTCAGTTTGGCGATACCCTGGAACAGATCGATTTTACCGCCAGCATTCGCAATGCGCAGATCAATCACGGCATCGAGAGCTTTAATATGCAGGAAGATGACCTCGCCATTCGCGAAACAGATTTCAAATCACAAACTTCCACTGTACTGATGATCGATATTTCGCATTCGATGATCCTGTATGGCGAAGACCGCATTACGCCGGCTAAAAAAGTAGCCATGGCACTGAGCGAACTGATCACTACTAAATATCCCAAAGACACACTCGATATAGTAGTGTTTGGCAACGATGCCTGGCCAGTTGAAATAAAAGACCTTCCCTATTTACAGGTAGGTCCATACCATACCAACACCGTAGCCGGTTTGGAAATGGCGATGGATATTTTGCGCCGTCGCAAAAATCCCAACAAACAGATCTTTATGATCACCGATGGGAAACCCACCTGTTTAAAAATCGGCAAACGCTATTACAAAAACAGCTTTGGGCTCGACCGCCGGATCACCAACCGTTGTTTGAACCTGGCCGCACAATGCAAAAAACTAAAAGTGCCAATTACCACATTCATGATCGCTACAGATCCGTATTTACAACGGTTTGTACAGGAATTCACCGAAACCAACAGTGGCAAAGCGTTCTTCGCTTCGCTCGACCGGTTAGGCGCCTTTATATTCCGCGATTTTGAAAATGGAAAAAGAAAGACGGTATATTAACATATCAGACAGATTACGAAACGAACTATTACTATGAGCATACCAACAATAAAAACCCTGGGTGAACTTAAAAAGAGTGGCTATCAACCAAAGTCGGTTAAGGATGAGATCAGAAAGAATCTTATAGGTAAATTACAAAAACACGAAAGCACGTTTAACGGCATTATTGGTTATGAAGAAACCGTTATTCCCGATGTAGAAAGAGCATTGTTGTCACGTCATAACATTCTGTTCCTTGGTTTACGCGGACAGGCAAAAACGCGTATGGCCCGGCAAATGATCGAATTACTCGATGAATACATCCCCGTAATCGAGGGCACTGAGATCAACGATGATCCGTTGAATCCCATCTCCATTCATGCCAAGGACCTGATTGCACAATATGGCGACGACACGCCTATTCACTGGGTTCACCGCAGCGAACGCTATGGTGAAAAACTGGCTACTCCCGATGTAAGCGTAGCCGATCTTATTGGCGACATCGACCCCATTAAAGCTGCTAATTTACGATTAAGCTTTGCCGATGAACGCGTGATCCACTATGGTATTATTCCCCGCAGCAACCGAGGCATCTTCGTCATCAACGAAATTCCCGATTTGCAAGCCCGTATACAGGTAGCCCTCTTCAATATTCTGGAAGAAGGTGATGTACAGATCCGTGGGTTCAAACTGCGGATGCCGTTAGACATCTTATTTGTATTCACTGCCAATCCGGAAGACTATACCAATCGCGGCTCTATAGTAACGCCGTTGAAAGACCGGATTGAAAGCCAGATCCTGACGCACTATCCTAAAACCATCGACACCGCGCTCACCATTACCGAACAGGAAGCCGATATTTTAAAAGAGCAGCAGGCCAAGGTACAAATGAGTGACCTTGTAAAAAGACTGATAGAACAGATCTCATTTGAAGCCCGCTCCAGCGAACTGGTTGACAAAAAAAGCGGGGTATCGGCCCGGTTAAGTATCTCCGCATTTGAAAATGCCGTGAGCTCTGCCGAACGCCGTGCGTTGATCAATAAAGAAAACCACACACAGGTATGGCTCAGCGATCTGATCGGTTTGATCCCTTCCATTACCGGTAAAATAGAACTGGTGTATGAAGGCGAACAGGAAGGTCCTTACCAGGTAGCCATGAACCTGCTCGATAAAGCCATTCGCTCGCAATTTATCCAGTACTTTCCCAATCCGGAAACGCTTAAGAAAAAGCGCAACCAACAGGCCGCCGAAGAAAATCCTTATCGTTCCATTTCAACCTGGTTCGACAAAGGCAATTCACTAAACCTGATGTTCCATACAAAGGACGAAGACAAAATACAGCAATTGTATAAGGTAGACGGCCTGCATGCACTGGTGAAAAAGTATTTCAAACAGGCCAATGAAAAAGACGCCGCGTTGTTGATGGAGTTTGTGTTACATGGACTGGCTGCCTTTTCCATGATCAGTAAAAAGATACTGGAAAGCCGTATTGAGTTCAAAGACCTGATGGGCTCTATGCTGGGCAATACCACTTCGTTTAGCGATGAAGAGTTAGAAGACAATGATGACTTTAATTAATATTTAATCTAATATTAAAAGTATAACGCCGTCCCGATTAAAATCGGGACGGCGTTTTCATTTGTCTTAGTTTTGGTTCCTTATTCCCCTTTCCCTTATGAAAAAGCATGTCGGCATTTTTGTAAAAACGAGCCTCTTTCTATCGGTCATCTATATCTGGCCTTCCTGCGAGAAAAAGGATAATGATCCAGCTCCATCAACCAATGATACCACAAAAACTCCCGTTGATACATCCAAGGGACCAGACGCCGACTCCGTTATCTACAAAGGCTGGGTAGTGTCAACCCTGGCAGGCAGCGGTGCGATGATCTTACCGGGATTACATTCAGCAAAACAACGTCCATATTTCCCATTGCCGCCGATTCTACAGGCAATTTATATGTGGCAGTTAACAGAGGTTCTGTCATAGAAAAAATAGATCCGCAAGGAAATGTAACCGTGCTGGCCGGATCAGGCACAACAGGTTTTAAAGATGGAAAAGGACCGGCAGCACAATTTCTAAATGTGGTGGAAGTGCAGGTTGACAATGCGGGCAACGTGTGGGTAGCCGATGCAGAGAACCATGCCGTTCGTAAAATAACGCCCGATGGCACCGTAACAACCATTGCCGGTAATGGTACGCCGGGTTACAAAAATGGCAATGCAGCCAATGCCCGGTTCAATTATCCGGCAGCGTTGGCTATCGATAAAGACGGCGTTGTTTACACGCTTGAAGGGTATAATAATGTGGTAAGGAAGATAAAATACTATAATTAAAAGATATTCTTGAATCATTCAACTCCTCCAAGTCATAAAACCGTTGCCTGTTTTTTGAATAATAGAATTTTCTTAAAATGGCAGATGGGTCAAAATAATGGAAAGGCAATACTTCAATTCTGGCAAAAGCGTTGGCACCAATTTTTGTTTTCAGGTATGCTTCCGAAACTTCATTATAACCATCAATAAACGCTGATTTCGTACCATAAATTATATCCCAATGATACACGAATTTGAATCCATAATTTTCATATCTGCATGCAAGACATGGCTTTTCCCAGTCGGGATTTCCGTATGACTGGATCAGGAAAACACCTTTTGCTACATCTCGCTTTGCCAGAATTTTTCCAACCAAGTAAAAAACTTTTGGAGAAGATTTATATTCCCAGATTGAAACTGAAGTGTCGTTAGCAATTTGGCGGGCGGAATCTTCTACGGATTGAGCGTTACTATGCAACCCAATGAATACTACAATCAAACAAGGGTACAGGAATTTCATTTGGGTTATTTATACATGTAGATGCAGTTTATATTTTAATCCATACAGGCAAAATAAAAAAGCATCCACCAGTAGGCAGATGCTTTTTTAATACATTCTCACTAAGCCTAATCGTTGAGCAACTCTTTAGGCAACCCGTATTTTTCGATTGTTTTTCTAGCAGATTCTACTTTTTTAACAATAACAGGATCATTGCTTAGATCCCTCATAGTAGTTGATATAGTCATTTCCCCATTAGCTTCACCTAGCTTTTCTTTGGAGTCTTTTTTCTTGTCAGACATATATGGCAATATTAGTTAGCAATAATTAACGTCCACATATATATAAACAAGTAAATCACCCCAAAGGACTAAACCAGCAAACGAAAATATTTGCGTACAACTATTCTGCTACACCACATTCACTTCCCTTTCCAGCTCCACACCAAATTTGCTATGCACGCTTTTCATGACGTCCTCGCTCAAGTCATAAATGTCCTGACCGGTGGCATTGCCATAGTTAACCAGCACGAGGGCCTGCTTTTCGTGTACTCCGGCATCGCCGCGGCGATAGCCCTTCCAACCACTTTGTTCAATTAACCAGCCGGCAGCCAGTTTAACAGTTCCATCGGCATTGGGATACCCAACCAGGTGAGGATATGCTTTTTTTAACTGCTCGTAGAAAGCAGCATCCACAGAAGGATTTTTAAAAAAACTGCCGGCATTGCCAATCTTCGCGGGGTCGGGCAGTTTGGATGTGCGGATGTTGATCACCGCTTGTGAAACAGCCTGTATGCTTAAGTCCTGTACCCCCATCCGTTCCAGTTCCTGCCCAATAGCACCATAGCTGGTATTGAATGTAGGCTTTTTGTTGAGGCGGTAAGTAACATTGAGGATAACAAACTGATTGCGGTATTTCCCCTTGAACACGCTTTCGCGGTAACCAAAGGCGCAATCGGCAGCCCTGAATACCTGCACCGTTTTATCATTTACATGAAACGCTTCCAGCTCCTCAAAAACTTCTTTGATCTCTACACCATAAGCGCCGATATTTTGCATGGGACTGGCCCCTACACAACCGGGTATCAGGGAGAGATTTTCTACACCTGCCCAGTTTTGCTGCAGGCAATATTGTACAAATTTATGCCAGACCTCCCCTGCTCCGGCCTTTACATAAACATGATCGGCATCCTCCTTTACGATATTCAACCCCGGAATATCATTTTTTAGCACCAATCCGTTCATATGATTTTTAAAAAGAATATTACTCCCGCCACCTAAAATAAGGGGCGCGATTCCCGTATTGGGATTATTTTCGATCAATTCACTCAGTTCATTAACCGAAGAAAAGGCGGCAAAGTACCTGGCTACTGTGTCAATACCCAGTGTGTTGTATTGCCGAAGCGGAATATTTTGTTGAATTTGCGTCATCAGCAGGGCAAAATAACAAATTATGCATCGAAAAACCGCCGTTGTACTGGGAGCTACCGGTTTAATTGGTCAGCACCTGGTACAGGAACTGTTACAAAACGATTTCTTTAGCAAAGTCAGGTTATTGGTACGCAGACCCCTAACGCTTAATCATCCTAAAGTAGACATACAGGTAGTTAATTTTAATGATGAAAAAGATATAGCAGCCAGGATAGATATCGGAGACGTGATCTTTTGCTGCATTGGCACTACCCGGAAAAAAGTAAAAGGCAATAAAACAGAATACCGAAAAGTAGCCTACGATATTCCCATCATCACTGCCCGCCTGGGCGTTCAACACGGTTTCAGTCAGTTTTTAATGGTGTCTGCTATTGGCGCCAATCCGGTGGCAGCTAACTTTTATCTGCAATTAAAAGGATGCATTGAAGAAGATATAACTGCACTTCCCTTCGAAAGCGTTCATATTTTTCGCCCATCCCTGCTACTGGGCAGAAAAGAAGAATTCCGCCTGGGCGAACGCCTTGGTACCTTCCTGAGACCAGTCCTTTCTTTCCTGCTGATTGGCGCCTGGCGTAAATACAGGCCTATGCAGGCTGCAGCCATTGCCCAATCGATGGTGGCCGCCGCCAACAAAGAAATAGCCGGCATACACCTGTATGAATACGATGAAATGAATACCCTGATCAAATAAGACCGGAATTTCTGCAATATATTAGTTAAAAAACATATTAACATTCGAAGTATTACGATTGCCGGGGTTAAAAATGGCGCTTACTTTTGAACGGAATATAATATTTAAGGCAGTTAGGTAGATACACTTACACATGCTTTAAATATTGACCATGAATCATATACCCTTCGTAAAACACTAGAATTATGAAAAAAACGTTCATCCGTTTTTCGGCGACCGTTATGGCATCCACATTCCTGTTTGCGTGTCAAAAAGAAATGTCGAACAAAGCGAAAGCCGATTTAAGTGGCACTGAGATTTCCGCTAAAAAAACTGTTACCATTGCTTCTTCATGCGGACAATTAAGCACCTATACCCAGGGTGGCTGGGGCGCTTCACCCGCTGGTAACAATCCCGGTACTTATTTACATGCCAATTTCCAGTCAGCATTTGGGGAGTATTTAACGGTAGGTTGTCCCGACAAATTTTTTGTAAAGTTGACTTCGGCCCAGGCCATTACGAACCTGTTGCCTGCCGGTGGAAAAGGCGCTGCGTTAACAGCCAGCTACACCGATCCGGCTTCGCTTAAAAATGTACTGGTAGGACAACTCGTAGCCCTGAAATTATCAGTTGGCTTCGATTATGCTGATGACAATTTTGGCCAGTCGCCCGTAGCATTGGGCGATATGATCATTGCCAGCGGACCATTCAAAGGCAATACGGTGTCAGATTTCCTTGCCTTGGCAGAGGAAGTGCTGGGCGGCTGCAGCAAAGATTTCAGCGCAGACCAGATCGTTGAAACAGCAACTTCCATCAATGAGAATTTCGACAACGGCACTACCGACAAAGGCTTCCTGACCTGCCCCAATGATGATGGCGGCGGCGACAATGGCGGCGGCGGTGGTAACCCTGCTTAAGAGTTAGAGTTTAGTACAAGCATAAAAAAAGCCCCGACGTTACTGTTGGGGCTTTATATTTTCAAATCCTTTATTGCTTTACATAGTGTCTACATCAGGGATCACCACTACATTCCTGAATCTTTTGTCATTATGCAGTATGGCGATCTGCTCAAGGATCGTTCGTTTGCAGCGCTGTATAAGCTCACCATCCTTGGGCAGTTTTACCAGCAATTCCATCAGGTACTGGTTGCGTACCCGGTTTACCACCGGTTCTGCCGGGCCAACCAGGTATTTTCCATAATCGCCCTGTAACGAAAATGCCATCATTTGGGCGGCCGCCTCTACCACTTCTTTCGATTTATGCTTTAACGTAAGCATGATGAGCCGGGCAAAGGGCGGATAAAAGAACACCTTTCGTCCTTCAATCTCCTGGTTATAAAACAAACCATAATCGTGCTGCTGCACATAATATAACACGGGGTGTTGCGTGTTGGATACCTGTATATACACCTTACCTTGCTTATCTTTCCTGCCTGCACGGCCACTCACCTGCTCCATTAGCTGAAATGCCCGTTCGTTCACCCTGAAATCCGCAAAGCTCAGCAGGCTGTCTGCATCAAGGATCCCCACCAGGTTCACGTTCTCGAAATCCAGACCTTTTACAACCATTTGCGTACCCACCAGAATATCGAGCCTGCCCTGTTCAAATTGCTGGATCAGGCTATCATGCGCGGTTTTCCCCCGCACACTGTCAATATCCATACGGGCAACGCGCCCTTTGGGGAACATTTCTTCCAGTTGCTCTTCGATACGCTCCGTACCAAAATTGCGCTGCGCGAATTTATCGCTGCCACAGGCTTCGCAGGCATGTACCGGCGGATATACAGTACCGCAATAATGGCAATGCAGTTTATGCGTATTCTTATGAAAGGTCAGTGTAACGTCGCAATACCGGCAATGCGGGATCCAGCCACAGGTTTGACAAACCTGGTAAGGCGAATACCCCCGCCGGTTCTGAAAAAGGATCACCTGTTTTCCCTCCTCCAGCGACTGATCGATGGCTGCTTTTAAGGGCGGCGTAATAATGATCTTGTTCTTATCGGCCCCAAACATTCTTTTGGTATCGATGATATCGATGGCAGGCAATTGCACCCCGCCAAAACGTTCGCCAAGAACGGCCAGTCCGTATTTTTGAGACTGGGCATTGAAATAACTTTCTACCGAAGGCGTGGCGCTGCCCAGCAATACATTTGCCCGGAATAAGGAGGCGTAATAAATAGCGCCATCACGGGCATGGTAACGCGGTGCGGGGTCCTGCTGTTTATACGACGTATCATGTTCTTCATCCACCACTATCAAACCCAGATCGGTAAACGGCAGAAAGAGAGAGGAGCGGGCGCCCAGGACTACTTTCAACTCGCCGGACTTTACTTTATTCCAGATCTCCACCCGTTCATTCTGGTTGAATTTGCTATGATAAATACCAATATAGCCGCCAAAATGCTTTTGCAGGCGGCGGATCACCTGCGAAGTAAGGGCGATCTCAGGCAACAGGTACAACACCTGTTTTCCCTGGCGAATATATCGCTCTATGATCTTGATGTACACCTGGGTTTTACCGCTGGCGGTAACGCCATGCAGTAAACACACGGGTTTGCTTACCAGCTGTTCTGTAATGGCATCAAAAGCCCGTTCCTGTGCAGGGGTTAAATCAAAATCTATTTGAATATTGCGCGGCAGGTATTGCAGGCGGTCTACCTGCCGTTTCTCCAGCCACAAAATGTTTTTGTCTACCAGTCCTTTTAACTGTGCATCCGAAGCACCGCTTTTCTTCAGCAATTCGGGTTTGGTTACTTCGCCTTCTGTTTTTACCAGATGCAGGTAGCTGAGCAACAGTTCCAGTTGCTTTTCGGCGCGCTGTAATTTTTTATCATCGTTCAGCAGGGCCGACAGCTCCTCTTCATTGTCGTATTTCTGATTCAGCAATACAAAGACTTCCTTTTTGGGCGACCAGGTTTCTTTCAGGGCTTCCCAAACCGTACACACTTTTTTTTCAATGAGCCGTTTTATAACAGGATATACCCTATGCGAATCGAGCAGTTGTTGTACCTCGCCGATCTTCAGTTCTTTTTTCAGCAACAGGGCTTCCCCTACCAGGTATTCATCATGATCGAGGGTAGAAAAATTATCGCCAAACTCCTCATTGAAAACCAGCACGGTTTCGCTGCTTAATTTAAAATGGGCTGGCAGGGCTGCCGCCATCACTTCCCCTTCGCTGCACATATAGTAGCGGGCCATCCATTCCCATAACTTCAATTGTTCCTGGAAAATAACCGGTTCGGCATCGAGGATGTTGAGGAGATCTTTTGCATCAAACGCCTCGGGTTTTTCGGTATGCAACCGCTTAACCACGCCGGCATATTTCTTGTTCTTACCCAATACCACTTCTACCCGTACGCCGGGTTTTATTTGGTCGCGCAACGACTCAGGCACCGACCAGGTATAGTTTTTGGGTAAGGCCAGGGGGATGATGACTTCTGCAAACAAAACGGAGGTACTCATTCGTGGCTCAAGATACGAAGTTCTGACAGAAGGCAGAGGGCAGAAGGCAGAAGGCAGAAAAGCCGCGACGCGGAATTGAAAACCCGGAACTTAGAACTAAAAGCATTAAACTTTCAACTTTTAACTTTCAACTTTTAACTTTTAACTTTCAACTTTAAACTAAGAAACCCAACCCGCTTTGTATTCCCTGAGCTTTTGCTCCATTGCGGCAGCAACCTGTTGTTTTAAAGATTCTACATCCTTTCCTGTAAGTCCGGTAACGGGTATTTCCTTCAGGAATATGGTACGTGAGCGGCCGGGGGTTAAACTGAAGATCGAACGATAGTGCATGCGACGCCAGGTGTCTAAGAACAACAATGGCTTTATGGGGGTTTGCGTTTCGATGGCTATGCGGAAAGCGCCATCGTACAACTCCTTTAGCGGCTTACCGGTTTCATTAAACGTGCCTTCGGGAAAGATAAAGATCGAAATGCCTTTTTTGATCACCGACTTTAAAATACGCACGCTGTTGGCCCGGTGGGCAGCACTGCTGCGATCGACCGTTACCACGGTATTGCGGTAAATAAATCCAAACAGGGGCACTTTCGACATTTCCACCTTGCCCAGTACCCGCACCCGTTGTTGCAGGGCCCGAACGATCACCGGCGCATCGAGGTAAGAAATGTGGTTGGCTACAAAAATGTATTGTTTGTTTTTATCGTGGGGGTGCTCATAAAAATTCCGGTGCCTGATACCGATCAAAAAGAACCATGCCCTTGCCCAGTAACTGCATAGCCGGTAAATAAAATTCCCCCCTCTCAGTTTTCCAAAAAACGAGGCCACTACTACCAGTGGTATAACCAGCAGCATACATGCGACAAACATAACCAGTGCATACAGGCAATAGATAAAACGCAGGATTCTCATGTGTGTTGAAGGTTGAAACGCGGGAAGATTTTAAAAAGTATTGAGCCAGATCAATTTATGACTGGTTGTTTCATTTACAATCGCAACTCCATTCATGATCGAGGTCGATGACGGTAATGACCACCATACCCCGTTTGGCGGGTGCAAAAATGATGCGCACCTGCTGCCCGTCGTGCGTAGTGCCTTCGAGCGCATATTTGGGGTCGGGCCGGCCGGCGGGCTCGCTTTTCCGGTAATTGATACGTCCTTTTTCGAGAATCTCCTCTACTTCAGCCTCATCGATATTACGGCAGCCCATGCGACAACGGGCGTGTTTCGTGTAAATCAGATGACCAGGATGTCGGTTAATAACATCCTCATTGTCAATACCAGTACGGGGATTATCTTCTCCTTTGCTGTAATTATGAGGAGCTGGAGCTTTGCCCTTTTTACTGGTGTTCACGGTTTCATTGCCCGAGTCGTTTCCGGTACCGGGCGTGTTTTGGCAGGAAGCGACAAAAAGAAAGGTAAGTAAGAAAAAACCGGTTAGTATTCTTTTCATAAGGAAAGCAAGTTACGGGTGGAAATGGTCACCAGTTACCAGTTGCCAGTTACCAGGCCAGAAATTCTTAATTAATAAGTAATTGTAGCAGGCTATCAGCGGGAAAACCGGGAACCGGTAACCGGCAACCGGGAACTTAATGTATCTTTGCGCCCGCTATGGGCTCAAAAAAAACAGTGGCATTTCATACTTTAGGGTGTAAGCTGAACTTTTCAGAAACCTCTACCCTTTCGCGTATGCTTGAAAATGAAGGGTTTGAAAAGACAGCTTTTGAAAATATTGCAGATGTGTATGTGATAAACACCTGTTCGGTGACCGACAATGCCGATAAGGAATGCCGGCAACTGGTACGGCGTATTCAACGCAAATCGCCGGAAAGCCTGGTGGTGATCACCGGTTGTTATGCCCAGCTGAAACCACAGGAAATTGCTTCCATCCCCGGGGTGGATATGGTGTTAGGCGCTGCTGAAAAATTCAACATTGCGCACCATTTAAAAGAACTCACCAAGGGTGATGCCGCCAAAATATGCAGTTGCGATATCGAGGACGTAAATGGATTTCATTCTTCCTTTTCCATCCACGACCGCACCCGCACCTTTTTAAAAGTGCAGGACGGCTGCGACTATAATTGTTCTTTCTGTACCATTCCCATGGCGCGGGGTAAAAGCCGCAGCGACTTAATTGAAGGCGTGGTAGCCAATGTAAAAAAACTGGCCGCCAATGGCGTAAAAGAGATCGTTCTTACCGGGGTGAACCTGGGTGATTTTGGGAAGGGAACGCAGGATGATGGGACCAGTCCGCGTAACCGCGAAGAGAACTTTTACGAACTGGCCCTGGCGCTCGATAAACTGGAAGGCATAGAACGGTACCGCATATCTTCCATTGAACCTAATTTGCTGACAAACCCCATCATTGAACTGGTAGCCAACAGCAATACCTTTATGCCGCACTTTCACATTCCCCTGCAAAGCGGCAGTAACCGGGTGCTGGGTTTAATGAGAAGACGCTACCGCCGGGAACTGTATGCCGAACGCGTTAAACTGATAAAAACCCTGATGCCGCATGCGGCCATCGGTGTTGACGTAATTGTCGGTTTCCCGGGCGAAACAGCCGAAGATTTTCAGGAGACATTCAACTTTCTGCACGAACTGGATGTAACCTATCTGCACGTATTCACTTACTCAGAAAGGGATAACACCCACGCCCTTACGCTGGGCCCCGTTGTTCCCATACCAGAACGGCACGAGCGCAATAAAAAGCTGCGCAATTTGTCGTACATGAAAACCCAATACTTTAACCAGCAGCATGCCGGACAAACACGTAAAGTGTTGTTTGAAGAAAACGAAAAAAGCGGCATGATGGAAGGGTACACCGACAACTACATTAAGGTGGTAGCTCCATACAAACAGGAATGGGTAAATCAAATAGTTGACTGGAACCTGTAAAAAGCGGGTATACCACGTAATTACAACACAAACAGATTATCTATTTTCCACATAGGTAAGTAGTTTCCTTTATTATTTGGAACCTATAATGCAAAATTATTTGCACAAAAGGAGTAGATTACACCCGGTTACAGGTAGCACGGTGAATGATTTTATTATTGCCGGCCATAATGCGGTTATAGTAAAGGTTCACTAACACAATTACATGGTTAAAAGCTCTGGGGTAGTACAAACATCCACTACTCAATACAATGCTATGCTCGCAGCGTCCCATCCCTTAAACATATTGGTGGTAGAAGACAATGAGACTGATTTTGTTCTTTTTTGTGAGTACCTGAAGTTAAGCAAACTTCCCACTAACAATATATTCCGGGCCGAACGACTCGGAGAAGCCATTCAATTGATACGTGAACACCAGCCCGATCTCATTTTTCTTGACTTGAGTTTGCCCGATAGTGATGGCATCAATTCCTTTGAACGGTTGAATGCGGAAGCCCGGCATATACCCATTATCGTTTTATCGGGTTTATTAGACAAACAGGTTGCCTTACACACCATTTCGCTGGGCGCTCAGGATTACCTGATGAAAGATGAACTGGACGAAAAAGTACTTACCAAATCCATTCAATACAGCATTGAACGTAAAAAGATCCTGCAAAAAGTAGTGGAGAATTTTGAACGGTACAACACCCTCATCAAAGCTACCAGCGATACCATTTGGGACTGGGACCTTCGTACCAACGATGTGCTTTGGAATGAAGGCATTTCTTCCATCTTTGGTTTTGTTGCAACCGACGTTCAAAATAATATTGAATGGCATCAACAGAATATTCATCCTGATGACCGCGAACGCGTTCTGCAAACCATCGATGATTGTATGCGGGAAGGCCGCGACCACTGGCAGGAAGAATACCGGTATAAATCGGCCAACGGCGTTTACAAATCTGTGTACGACCGGGGGTATATCTTAAAGACCGAACACAACAAACCTTATCGCATCCTGGGCGCCATGATGGATATAACCGAGCGTAAGAAAATGCAGGAAGAACTGGTGCGTAACCAGATAGAAACCCAGAAGCTGATCACGCAGGTGACCATTCAAACCCAGGAACAGGAACGCCGGGAAATTGGCCGTGAACTGCACGACAACATCAACCAGATACTGGCTACTGCCAAACTCTGTGTTGACATGGCGTTGAATGAAGAAGACCACCGGAAGGAATTACTGAGCAAGAGCTACGAAAATATTTCCAAGGCCATTAACGAGATCCGCATCCTGTCAAAAACACTGGTACCGCCCTCCCTGGGCGATATTGGCCTGAAAGAAGCTTTACTGGAACTGATAGAGAACATAACGATCTCCAATGAACTAAAAATAAAAATAAAAGCTACCGATCACCATATTGAAGATATGTCGAACAACAAAAAGCTCATTATGTACCGGATAGTACAGGAGCAGTTGAACAACATCTTAAAACATTCAGGCGCCACGGAGGCATTGATAGAATTAAAGACCATGCGCAACTGGCTTCACTTGAATATCAAAGACAATGGTGTTGGGTTCGATACCCGTAAAAAAAACCGGGGTATTGGGTTGAACAATATCATCAGCCGCGTTGAAATGCAGAATGGCAAAATGGAGATCATCAGTTCACCGGGAAAAGGTTGCGTTTTAAAGATTGAAATACCAGGTTAATATTTATCAGGAAAGTACTTCTGTAAAATATCCTGCAACAAGTCAGGCGTTAATGGTTTATTGCGAAACTCCGTTACCGATTGAATATTGCGGGCTTTCAACTCATCCTCAGGATTAAAGGAGGTAGTTAACATCACCACAATGATACTGCTTTTATGTGCCGCAGGCAGGGTTTCATATTTCTGCAAAAACTCCCAGCCGTCCATAGCCGGCATATTGATATCGAGAAAAATAATTTCGGGTGCCGGGCAATCCTGGTTTAACGGAGCCGGTTGACCAGCACAGGTTAAATAATCCAATGCTTCACGGGCACCCGGAATGATCCTGATGTGCTCGGTACATTCCAATTCCTCCACCGCCAGCTTGTTTAAAAAGTTAGTGGGTTCATCATCATCAACCAGTAAAATACAATTCAGTTTCATCTTCATAACAAAGATGGTTTCAAAATAGGTTAATTATTCGATGTGAGGGGTGTTTGGATGGGTTTATGGTTTCAACAGCGGACGCACTAAAGATAGAATTTTAACCCGAATTAAAATCTAATTAATTTATATCTTATACGTTTTCTCCTATGCGTTAGGAATACTAAAGCGATTTAACAACAGGATCACTTACAACTTCAGCAATGGTGAAATAAAATGTGCTTCCCACACCAGGTTCTGACTGAACCCAGATCTTACCACCATGCAATTCTGCAATTTTTTTACAATGCGCCAGCCCTATCCCCGACCCTTCGTACTTCGACCGGGTATGTAACCGTTGAAAGATGATAAAGATCTTATCCTGGTATTGTTCTTCGATACCAATGCCGTTATCATGTACGGAGAACTGCCAGTAACCGTTGGTTTGAAACGCTTCAATGTGTAAGACCGGTCTTATGCCCGGCTTTCTGAATTTGATGGAATTGATCACCAGGTTTTGAAAAAGCGACTTTAGCTCGGTAGGATATGCGCTGCTTAACACCGGTAATTGTCCGGCATTGATCAACACATCGTTATCGGCAATCATGGTATGCAGATCGGCCAGCACCTCTTTAATGATTGCGTTGCAATCAACCTGGTGGCTTTGGTTGCCGCGGCCAATGCGGCTGTAGTCGAGCAGGTCTTTGATGAGGGTTTTCATTCTGCCCGAAGCCTGCACTACGTAATCAATATATTGATCGGCCCGCTCGTCGAGCTGGCCCTGGTATTGTTTGCGTAATAACTGAACAAAACCCGAGGTTGTTTGCAGCGGCTCCTGCAGATCGTGCGAGGCTACATACGCAAACTGTTCCAGCTCTTTGTTTTTACGTTCCAGTTCAGCGGTACGTTGCTGCACTTTCTTCTCCAGGGTAATATTGGCCTCGCGGATGGCTTTTTCCATCAGCTTTTTTTCAGAAATATCCCGGATAACCGCTGCCATCAACAGGCCTTCTTCCGTTACAAGGGGTGCCAGGCTTATCTCAACCGGAAACTGCGTTCCGTCTTTACGGGTACCCATCAGTTCTTCCCTTACGGTAATCCGGTTGCCGGGCGTTTGCAATAGTTTAACATCCACAAAATCGAGGGGCATCAGCATACGGACCCTTTTGCCAATCATTTCTGAGCGGGTATAACCGAACAGGCTCACCGCCTGCGCGTTTACCAGCTGAATACCCCATTCCTCATTCATTATCACAATGGAATCTGGTGCCAATTCCAACAGGTTACGGAATTTTTCCTCTGCCTTCTTACGTTGTTCCACCTCCGCTTCCAGGTCGGCCGAGGTACGTAAATTATTGGCCAGCGGTAATACCCTGATAATGCAGATAACGGTTGTCCAGCTTAAAATACCGGTAATGGCCCGTACCAGGGCATTCAAGCGGTATACCGGATACCAGAAAGTAACCGCATCAAAAAAATGGGTTGCGCCACAGGCAAGAATAAAACCCGCAAATAAAAAGTACAGCCTGATAAAACGGGCATCGTGTTTTTTGGAAATATACCGGATAATTATAAATGGAATAGCAAAGTAGGCGCTCCACACCATCAGATCACTGACGATGTACAACCACCCGTGAAACTCACTCCATTTACCACAATGCCAGCGCGGCGGCCAGTCGGAATAATCAAATAATTTTCTAAAGAATTCGGCAACCTGTTTCATGAATAAAGATTTAGTTTTTGGTTGCTACTGATGGGATCTAAGGGAAGCCTAATCCTGGCTGTAAGTAATTCGCATCGTAAGATAGGGATAATAGTTGATATGTTGATAGGGTTGACAGGTTGATGCGGTTAACAGGTTTATATGGTGAATAATAAAAAAGGCGGCCTTCCCATCTATCGGAAGCCCGCCTTTTAAACTTGTCAACTTGTTAACTTTATCAACGCTTTCAGCCCTACTCTACTTTCTTACTGGCCGAAACCTCCGCCACCGTACCAAACCAACCGTAGATCTTTGTTTTGCTGGTTGATTGCTGGTTCACCACGTTTGCGGGCACATTAGTTAATACTTTACCGAATAACCCATCGTTGGTTAACTGTGCCTGTACCTGTTGCATGAAATCATACGAAGGTTTTGACATGGAGCGGAACAATACTTCAACTACATCTCCTTTTTCGTAAGGCTTTTCACCAGAGGTAACGCCATCGCGGAAAGGCGGTATAAATGCAAAGCCGTCGGACAGGTTATCATCGCCATTGCCAAAGGCGCCATCAGCACTGAGCATTTCGCCTACATGGTAGTTCAATTCGCCATTGCGATAAGTACGGATCCAGGTAAAATCAATTCCACCAGTTGGGTCATGCGCATACAGTTTTACATAATAACCTTCTTTATCTTCTCCGTCTGCTTTTTTGAATTCAGAAGTAAGCGAATCGATGATGGAAGAGCGCTTTAGTTCGTCGGTTGCTTCAAACTGCTCGCCGTTCCAGTTAATATTTAATTTATAAGTATGGCCTACCACACCAATGGGGGTTGAAGTAGCATCATAATTGTAAGCCCCATTTTGAAAGGTGAATGGGTACGACTTACCGGCCGTAACATCCGTTACCGTGATCTGCGCGTCACCGATGGCTTCAGGCGCAGTCTGGCTCATATATTCGGTAGCTTTTAAAAGCTTGATGGTTTGCACGCGGGGTTGATCGGTGATCCAGGCATCGACATACGGGAAGCCGCTTCCATCCGGCAGATCGAGATCGATCACCCGTTCACAGGCAGTTAAAGAAGCACCTAAAAGAACAACAGAAATATATTTGATTGCTTTGTTTCGCATCTTATTATTTTTTAAGAATGAACGCATTAGAATTTGAAATTCCAGGTTACAGATGGTATCAGTGAGCCGATGATCGACAGGCGGATCGCTTCTTTCTTTTCTGGTTCATCCTGGTTTTGCTGGAAATAGATGCTATAGGCATTCTTATGCGCGTATACGTTATAAATACCAAATACCCACTCCTGCTTCATTTTTTTACCCTGGTGCCCCTGCATGATAGCCGATACATCCAGGCGGTGATAAGCTGGCAATCTGAAATCGTTGCGTTTATTGGTACTGTTGTAAGGAATAGGCAGACCCTGAATATCTAACTTCGAATCGGGGAAGGTAGAAGGTGTACCGGAACCGAAGGTAAAGTTGGCCGAGAATTGCCATTTTTCACTTCTGTTATACATTACGCAGCTGTTGACCACGTGTGTACGGTCGAAGCGGCTCAGGTACCAGTCATTATTGCTGATGCCCGGCGTTTGACGCAATGATCTTGACAAGGTATAATTCACCCAACCCTGCCATTTGCCGGTTTCCTTTTTCACTTCCACTTCTACCCCATAAGATTTTCCCTTACCGGTAAGCAGGTCGGCTTCTACCACCTGGTTCAGGTTGAGGTTGGCATTGTCGATATAATCCAGCAGGTCATCCATCTTTTTGTAGAAAGTTTCCACAGAGATCTCTACCGGCAAACCAGTGGGCAGCGTAACAAAACCAACAGAGTACTGATCGGTCAATGATGGTTTTATGTTGTTGGTGCTGGGGAAGTATAAGTCAACCGGAGTTGGTGAAGCCGTGTTGCTCAACAGGTGTAAGTACTGGGTAGTGCGGCTATAACCAACCTTGAAGAAAGTATTTTTCTTTAACTCATAGCGCAATGATAAACGGGGCTCAAAGAATACCCAGTCGTTAACCGCTTTTTTGCTGGTTACTTTTTCAGCATAGTCGAGCGGCTTGCGCACGTTGGGCGTGGTATCCCTGAAATGATATACGGTGGTGTTGCCCAGGTAAGCATAGCGGTTCAGTCGCACCCCGGCCTGTATTTGCCATTGAGGATTCAACTTCCAGGTATCTTCCAGGAAAGCGGCGGTTTCTGCACCATAGCGGCGATCGAGAATGATCTGGCTTTTGGCACCTTCACTGCTGGCCTCGCCTTTACCAGGGTAGAAATTATAATAGATGGCGTTCACCCCTGTTTTGATCGTATGCTTATTGCTGGCAAACCAGGTAAGCGAAGGTTTTACGCCATAGGTTTGAATGTCTGAGGTCCAGTCGTACCCCTGTTGCACATCATCATCAGATTTAAACGCCAGGCTGTAATTGTATTTAGAATAATAGATACTTGTATTCAGGAATAATTTGCGGTTAAACAGGTGGTTCCAGCGGAATGTACCGGTGGTATTGCCCCATTTGAATTTTACCTGGTCGCCAAAACCAAATACATCCTGACCAAAATAACCACTGAGATAAATGGTATTCTTTTCGTTCAGCTCATAATTCAATTTGGCAGTTATGTCATAAAAATACATGGTGCTGTTGCGGTCTTCTGCTTTCAGGAAAGGTTTAGCCAGCACATCGATGTACGAACGACGGGCAGCCACCACAAAAGAAGACTTGTCTTTTTGAATAGGACCTTCCACAGCCAGCCGGCTGAACACGTTACCGATACCACCATTTACATGATATTTCTGGTTATTACCTTCTTTCATGCGAATATCGAGTACAGAGGAGGTACGGCCGCCATATTCAGCAGGAAAAGCGCTTTTATACATGGTCACGTTCTTCACCGCATCAGGATTAAATACAGAGAAGAAACCCAACAGGTGCGAAGAGTTGTATACCGGCGCTTCGTCCATGATGATGAGGTTTTCATCGACATTACCACCGCGCACGTTGAACCCCGAAGAACCTTCACCTACGGTAGTAACACCGGGCAGGGTAAGCAGGGCTTTTACTACATCAGGTTCGCCCATAAAGGCGGGGATCTTTTTTATCTGGGCGGCACTCAGCTGTTGAATACCCATACCTACGGTGTTGGTACGGCGTAATTTCCTTTCCCCGGTGATCACCACTTCCTGCATATCCTTGCCACCGGCAGCCAGGGTAATATCCGTGGTTGTATTGCCTTTCAGCTCAATTTCTTTTTGAATCGTTTTATAGCCCGAATACGTAATGAGCATGGTATATTTACCTCCTGGCAGGGTTACGGAGTAATAACCGTAGGAATTGGTTATTACAGCCACTCCGCCGGGTTGCATGGTAACGGTTGCATTGATCAGTACTTCACCACTGCCTTCGTCTTTAACATACCCGCTAATGGTGTATTTACCAGTTTGAGCCTGTAACGGGCCCATAGCAAACAACAATACCATACAGGTTACACAAAAGCGCAGGGCTTTATTTGATGGTGCAACAATCCATTTCAGTAATCCATGGCTTTGATTACTTTTAAAAACCGGAACAAAAGAAAAACACATCAACTGTCGAATCATAAAAATTGAGGTTTGAGCATATTTGACAACGGGGATGATGGACACCCCTATTTCTATACAATATTTTTTAAAAAATAGCTGAAATCAGGCAATGGCGCACATATGAGGCAAGAATCGCATACATCGTTGCAAAGAAAAAACAGTTTGTAGCAAAGTCCCCGGAAATGTTACATGATAAATTCCATACTACCCAATCGCCTGCCTATAAACGGGGAGACGAATCATTTCTTATCAGATTGTAAAATTCAAACAAAAAGGTTGTATAACCGACCATTTGGCCGATAACTCACCGATAATTTACCGGGACGTTGAGGTTGCTCAGCACTAACGACTGTAAGCTATTTACGAAACAGCTTCCTTTGAAGTTTTTTAAGTTTTGCGGTAAGAATATTAATGAAATTTATCCGGGAGAATTGGTAATACTTGGCGTCTATCACAGTAAGGGCGTCACTAACTGAGATATTATGCAGCCCCCTGACATGATTAAATTGTTCAGGAGTTATTTCCGAAATTTCTTTTTCTGCATAATCTGTGGTACTAAGCTGAGTTACTTCCATGAACTTCAGTTTCCACCCATAGGTTTTTGAACAATCCTGGGCCGGCCGGATCAGTTTGCCGTTCCTGACAAGTACCCCCCCGCCGGGCCTGGCGCAATGAATATCGGAAACAATAGGATTTTTAGGATGGCTCCGGAAAGGACCATCTAACGTATCGGCATGAAAAAGGTATAAATGGGTATTAAAACATTCTTCATCACGGGTGCAAAACAGCCAGTATGTATTATTAAAGTAAAACAACGTGGGGTCTATTGCGGGAAAGTTTTGTAAGAGCTGTCTTTTAAACAGGAAGGTATTGGCCGTTGGATCTAAAAGGTATAAACGTACACTGTTGTCACTCGCAGTTTCAGGCAGGCAGTAGATAGCCCCATCGATATTTTCAAAGATGTAAGGGTACGACAAGTGAAAAGGCTCTTCAATGCATATTTCCTGTTTTTCAGGTGCATCAACGGCGAAACGTGTTATATGTGCCTGTTGTTTCTTGTAACTATATTCCTCGGCCAGCACATACTCTTTTCCCTGCAAACTGTAAACAAATGGATCTGCCAGGTATGACAGCCGGTCTTTGGCGGTTACCCAGGTAATATTACTTTCATTGATCTGCCCAGTTGAAATGGGATCGACATTTTTTTTCAACAACCCTGTTTTCCAGAATTCCGTTTTAAATAATTGCTCATAATGAAAAGCAAATTTTCGCTTTAATTGTTTCAGGCCAAAAAGGAGAAATGTAATATTGGTTGGAAATTTATATATAGGTGCTGTAGTTGTAATATCAGGCAGGTTGTCAAATGAAGAAGGGTTTGTTTTTAGATCTATAAAAGCCTTTTTAAGTAAAAAGGAACTTTCATTCATTATAAGATTTAGGTGATAATTATAGGAATGAGAAAAAACCGGGAAAAGGGCTTTCTTTATCAATTTTCCTGCATCCAGCTTAGAAGCTATTCGTTGAAGTATAACTCCCTGGTGAAGATGGTTATGGTATATTTCCCAAAAGCCCGGCGGTCCGCCCCGGATTACCTGTTCATCATCGTGGTGGTACGACCAGATGCCATACCGGGCGCAATTCAGTATTTCGCCCCTGATTATACCGAACCCCATTTTCACCACAAAATCAAGTTCTAACGACTTTATAGTAGTTATATCCTCGTCCGAAAAGTATTCTGAATATTTCTTTTGGGTAGTAACGCATTCAATTACCGGATATCTTGAGGGATCAAGCAATGCTGTCAAGGGCTTTTTTACATAGGCATCATTGTAGAGGAAGAATCTTTTATGGAAGCGGAACAATAAATGTTTATAAGGATACTGGCTGAGTTTTTTTACAAATGAGGTCGTGGGCGCCTGAACGTCCTTTGGAACAATAAAAGCTACAAACTCTTGTTGAGATTCCTGCAATAGTTGTTGTATAGCGTTATAAGCCCAGGTTTCTAATTCGAAGTCATTACACATAATGGCCCAGCGATATGTTCTTTCCTTGTGCATTGGCCGAAAATAATTTATTTTTTGGTGTAATTAAACCCTTTTAAACCGGTTTTTGTAGGCCAGTATTTTCCTTTCATACAGATAATACGACATCCAGGCTATTATTCCCAGGGCTATGAGATTTGCTGTAATGAGTAATAGATCGGTTCCGGCCTCGTGCCAGGGTTGTTTATAAGTGAAAATTTGCTGCCAGATGTACAGGCTATAAGATAAGATACCAATCGTTTTTAAAGGTTTATTTTCCAGCAGCCGGCCCATAAGAGACCGTTCTTTCAGGTTAAGGATGATGACGAATGCCATCATTATTCCGAAGACCGTTGAAGAAATCAGTGGAGCATGCCAGGGGAATACCGGGGTTAAGATAATAACGCCCAATAGGAATAATAGCAGGGAAAGGAAATCAGGGGCTTTATTATAGACAAGCCTTATAAATTTGTTTTGGGTTACCAATAAAATTGAAAAAAGCGAACCAATCAGGATCAATACGGTCCCTTTTCCAAAAAGGTTAAACAGCCAGCTTATTAATAAATGAACTGACACGGGCACGTGAAAGAAATCGGTATCCAGCTTTTTTACACATACATAAGACAGCAGCAAGATCATCAAAATTGAATATTGCACTAATCTTTTATAGTTACGTAAACTAAGCCAGACAATAAAAAAGGGGAAAATCAAATAGAATTGTTCTTCTATTGCCAGGCTCCAGAAATGCCCGGTAAAGATCTCACCGTGTTGTTGGAGTGGTAAATTTCTTACAAAGAGGAAGCTCGATAAAAAGAAGGATCTCTCAATATTCAGTTTATAAATCGTATTTAAAAAAGCCATTACTATCAGGTAAAGAAAAGCTACTGGTAGAATACGGAAACATCTTCGCAAATAAAATCCTTTCAAATTGATGTTGCCATATTTCAATCGTTCTTTAAGCAGCAGGGTGGTAATTAAGAAGCCGCTGATCACGAAAAAAATATATACGCCGATTAAACCGATATCATTACTACCGGGAGGAAAAGCCCTTAGTACGTGCGAATAAATAACTATTAAAATAGCTACACCTCTAAGGCCGTCCAGGGCCCGGAAATTTGGTTTTTGGATCTCAGGGGGCAGGTTGATTGGTAAGTCTTCCATTGAACTGCGATGTTGGCTCTTTTGCCTCGCAAATGTATAGTATTGGGATTGACAATACGAATTGATTAACAATTGGTTATAAGACATGCGCCGGTTTAAAAGGGCCATATTCAATTGAGACACAGCTATTTAAAGTGCCTCGAATTCAAATTTGTTCGGGATTTGTTCGGGTTTCTCTTAGGAGATTACCCTGTTTTCTTTGGGAAAAGCAAAAGAAATTCCGGACAAGACCCTATGCAGATCAAGTGCAGACCCGAAGAAAGAGTCGGTCTAACAACCTTGTCCCGAACAAAACTTAATATTTGCTTATGCCCACCCAGGTGCTGCCTGTGTATTTAACGGTGATGGCGCCATGGGCAGCGATGTTATTTGACTCACTGGTATCAAGGCCCCCCAGCGGGGTTCCCCGATGCTCCCACCGACTGCCCTAACTGAACAGTTTTGGCGGCCATGCTTACCCCATTGTTTGCAGTGGTACTGCCACGAAGCACCAAGGTGTCACCTTCCAATAACAGCGAAGAATCACTAAGGCTTAGTGCCCGTCTGAACTCCGTTCTTCCCCGGCCCTTATTGAATAAAAAACCAGGTACGGTTTGGGTATGGTTCTCGATGATCAACTCCGCTGTATCGCAGGTGTTGGTGATCTTTACACTATCGGCTTTGATGGTGTAGACATATTGGGCATTGAGGGCCTTTTCGAGGCATAGGAGTGCCAAGAGGAACAAAATTCTTTTCATATATGGTTTATGCTGTTACTAGTTCAACTATTTGGGTTGGCCATTTATAGTTCCGTCTATTAAAGTTTCCATGTACTGTGAGGCGTCTGACAATATTATCTGTCATACGAGCCAGGACGAATAAGAGTATATTTATGAACAAAAGTTATAACACCTGGATTTAATACATCCTGCTAAGTGGCTGGCATATGATCAACTCCATTGATAATCCAATATTTTTCATTGGCCGGAATTAAACCATAGAAATTTCCATATTCATCCTCTACCGGCATTAATTCACCCACACCTGATTGCAAATGTGTTTTACCTGTGCCACTGCTTCCCAAACTGATTACATGTAGTGGTTCTTCCCTTTTCCTACTGGTAAAGACCAGGTACATCAGTAACCGGTTATTCTCCTCACCAATTACCCCACTTTGCCCGATCAGTTCATTGGTACGTCTCAATAGATCGGGCTGCTTCAGGAATGCCTCAACCTCTTTTATTTCTGCTTCAGTAAGTTGCCGTGCCGGTTCTTTTTCTTTGGCAGTAATTTCAGTTGTTCCAGCCGGTACGCTTCTAACAGGTTTATCAGGGTGGCAAAGGCCCCTGAAATATATGCTGTACCCAGTGTAAACCTTTCAGCGCACCGGCGTACCAATTTGTCCAGGCTTTCATTGTTGTACAAATCCAGGTTATGGCGTACTGCCTGTTGTTTATATTCCACTTTCAGGGTTACCCGCATCCTTTCCAATCCTTCGATTTTAAGGCCACCCAGAAAACCAAAGTTGATTTGTTCGTATTGCCAAATAATATGTTCCCGGTTTTCCGTATTGAGTTCTATTGCCATATAAAAGCGTTTTAATGGGGTGACATGAAAAAAAGGAGGCCGTATTGACCTCCTTCAATTATATGATTTATTATTATCTCTATTATCAACAAGAAATTGCCACATATTAACCTAATACAAACGGACGCTTGTGCCTGGTTACTGAAAAATGGCAGCCTTACGCCAGTTCGGGGGATATTGCGCCATTATAGCCCCAATTGTCACTTAAGTTGTACAGCTTTTATTAATTTATGTCTTAGCTTTTGGTCCACCTTACTATCCTGTGATATTTTTCTTATAAGCTCAATAAAATTCTCATCCATTTTAACACACTTAATCCACGGTATTGACAAATCTAACCAATAAAGCAACCTATTAGTAATGCAAAAAACAATCAAATCTTTAAGGGGGAAATGATTTATTGCGCTAACCGGTAAATCATTACTTGAAACGGCCTCCTGGATTAGACTTTCCAGCCTGCGCGTTGGTCATTCCAGATTTGCCAATCCTTGCTGGCAAGTTTACTTCTTTTGTTACAGATCAACCCGATACTAACGGACACTTGCGATTGATTACTGAACATTGGCATCCTTGCGCAATTAAAGGGGCACTATCTGCATTCAAAAAACACCTTAGGTCTTTTGTCTACCCGTACAAGTTCTACAGAATTATTCACTATTTTAACAAAACCTTTATTTGGCGAAAACACCACGTATTCATTAGGATTTCGGTCATTATAATCGTTTTTAATCGACATATAATACTTGTATAGCTTCTTACCATTCTCATAAAAAAATTCCCATGGAACAAGCATGAAATTGTAATTCTCAAAATAAAGAACACGCTTTTTAAATTCTTTTTCCAAAAAAAATAATTTCCATTTGCCTTCCTTTTTTACATACCATATCTTTTTTTTTTAAGAAAAACGTTATTACCAAATAAGTTCTTTTCCAAAAATGAATTTGCATCAAAGTACTCTCTATATACACAAAACGACCTTAAATACCCTATACTTTTCGGAGATTCAGCCTCTACAAGAGTATCAGAACCAACCACAAAGTAGCTTGTATCAGTTTTGTTTTGCCCATTCAAATGTTAGCTTATTAAAAATTGAATATTTAATAGACAAATAAAACTCATTAGCTTATTCATTACTTATAGTTTAAGTATTGGTTAATTACCTCCCGTGGTAGTATCTTTCTCTGAACCCTCTTGGGATTCTTGCCTTGTAGTTTTACCTACGTTAAGTGACAAATTGGGTAGCCGTGCTTTATACTTATCAATTTCTTCTTGTTTTGTCGTATCATTTTTATTGGCTAACTCTTCAAATTGTTTATTAAATTGTTCTGAAGCTTCTGTACTTCCCAAACCATATCCTCTATATCTTGTTTTGAATAACCTAACTTCATTTTAACAACGTATTCAGTTAATGCTTTTACAAATAGATCTCTATGATTATTAAGCAGGGTATGATTTGGATCCCTAATACCCACCTCCTTCATATATTTCTCCACATCAGCAGCAACCAAGGCATGAATTGATTCATGAATAATTGTAGCAGCTATAAAAAAATTGTTATAGTCAAGAGTTCTTTGATATGTGTTTCCGTGAGACTCCCAAACATCAATCCTGCTCAACAGTTCGTTTGAATAGTTTTCAGAAGCGGATGTTACCCACTTAAAGTCATGCGGCGCTTTAACCTTCCATGTGCCTCTAGCACCATAGGTTCTTGCAAAATCCCCTTTTTTCAGCATCGATGGGTTTATATCCAAAACAAGGTTAAGTTTACTACCTTGATATGGTTTTAGTATTTCAATAAACGAAGGTAATGTTTTAAGGTCCTCATAACTAGTATTATACTTTGAAGCCAGGAACGCAGGAGTTGGTTTTACTTCTCTCCCATCTATATCCATATAATAAATTGGATTATCTAAACTATAATTATAAGGCGAATACGAAGGGTATTTATTTTGTAACGGGTCCACACTAAACCACTTTGCCAACCTCCATAACAAATACAATAAGATTGGTTTTAGGTTAAATAATAAAAAATAAGCCCGCCGAGTAGAAACCCAGCGGGGTGTGCACATTACTCTATAACATAATGAGTGAAAACTCACTCATCATCTACACAACATTTTAAATATAGGTTTTGTATAGTAGGTTAATTGAAAGGTAAAGAGTGCTGTCATGTAATAGGTTTTAATGGGGTGAAATAAAAAAAGGAAGCCCGTTAAGACTTCCTTCAATTGTTATGATTTAATATCCTTCTGTTATCAACTAGATTGCCACATACCTACCTGGTACAAGCGGACGCTTGCGCCATTATGGGGTAAAGTTTATGGAGATTGCACTGGGTCGCCAATATCTGCTTTTAAAGAACTCAGAATTGTAATTATGAAAAGTGTCAATCAGAACACCTTCCTTAAATAACCCAATCGGCATTCGCATATTCTCAAACATAACTAGACATTCAACCTTCAAAGTCGCTGAAATCATTTGAGCTAAGCTAAAGACATAAGATTCTAGTACTAATAAATACTTATAACTTGGTACAACGGTAAAGTCAACTTGCAGGCTGTATGGCATCATATCAAACTCATTAAAAAAAGGATCATCATCTTTTAAATCATTTTCTATGAGGAATTTTTTGACCATTAAGAGATCGTCCCGTACATCTTCGATTGTAACATCTACATTTGAAAGCTCAAATACTTTCCCCTCTTCATTCAAAAAAGTTTCCAATTTTTGAATATTAGTATCTCGCACTCCTATTATTAAATATTTCAAATTCATATCCTAATCATTTAATTTGGGCAAATCTGCTTCGTTTACAACCCTAATAGAAACGGGTTTATCTGGCTTAAAAATATTAATAAAATCTATATATTGCGCATATGTACCTTGTGCATCTGCAGGTCTAACAACTATAACTTCTCCGCCAGCTCCCACCTGATTCACTCCCTTCTTAAGCATTTTAGCCATTTCTTTAAATGCTGAAATTCTTTTAACATCTACATTTCTGGGAGCAATCTCCCAAGAATAAACTTCAAAATCAAAAGTTCCGGTTCCGTTTTTCATGCCTGCCATATCATCCTTAATATAAACAATTTTGCCTTCTCCTTTAAGCATTTTCGATACTCTTAATTCTGCTGCAGTCGACAAATCACCATCTAATGCAGCCTTATATTTTTTGGCTACAACTCCAGCATCTCCATAAACAAGTCCCCTAATATTTTTTGCCGCTGCTGCATTCCCACCAGCAGTTGTTTGTTCGTATTCGCTAGCAGTTTCATGAACCCTTGTGGTAGCCTTATTCATTTTAGCAGCTGCATTCTCAGCCATTTGCTTCTCTAGGGTAGCAGCAGAATTAACAGGAGGGGTACTTGCGTGAACTGCAGATATATGAAATATGCTCCCAATAACAGCTTGTCCCAGCCCGTCCATTCTTGAGGCACTTTGTTGCAAATTACTTGGATTTCTGCCTGTTGCCGCCTGAATTGTTCCATTAATGATAGATGTTGCTGGTACTTGATTATTTATGTCTCCTGCCGCAGCGTTTAGGTCATCCCAGGTTGTACCAGTCATTAGCGTATTTGCAGGATCTGTAAGAAACCTATACCACCAACTTGTTCCTTCTAGACCATCAAGATCAATATTGAAAATCGGGCTATTACTTCCAAACTGATAAGGCGTCAACTCAGGATACTGCTTTGTAATCGGATCCACACTCAAAAACCTCCCTAACCTCGTATCATATACCCGCATCCCATAATCCTGTTGATTCCCCTCTCCCTTCACCTCATTATCATTCTCTTTACCATTAAACCCATACCTATACCCACCTACATTTACACTCCTACCCCGCTGCAACATTCCAAACGGATAATAATCCTGCGCACTTACGACCTGCGGATTAAAATAATCAACGGTATTATTATTAGATGAAACACCCAACTTTTTATCATTCAGCGTCACCAGTACGTTCCCCAAGTGATTACTCAATTCAAAGAGCTTGTCACCACGAACAAAAGTAATACTATCGGCTGACCCCAGCAATGGCATGGTGATTTTCGTCGGATAAGGATTATTCTCCAACTGATAAGCCACATCCAGGCTCCGTCTTAGCAACCCAAGCCTGCTGCTGCCGTACAAATGCAGCTCCGACTGGGTCAGATGGCCGACGTTTACTGTAGGTTTACCGGATTCGTACACACTCATCACATTGCCAGTGGCATCACGTACATACCAGGTTGTTGTTGCTTCGGTTTCCCCTCCTTTTACAACAGATTTACTGATGCGGTTTCCATCTGTACCGTAGGTATAGGTGATAACCGTATTGTCATCCTTTTTGATCCGGCTGATC
>NZ_FOCZ01000028.1 GCF_900110245.1 Niastella yeongjuensis | reverse complement strand
CATCCTGGATGATTTTGGATTACAACCACTAGACAACACCGCCAGAATGATCTTATTGGAGATTATTGAAGACAGGCATGGCCGAAAGGCTACCATCATCAGTTCACAATTACCAGTAGCTAAATGGTATGAAGTAATAGGTGATAGCACCGTGGCTGACGCCATACTGGATAGAATGGTACATGCCGCCCATCGGTTAGAATTAAAAGGAGAATCCTTAAGAAAGAAATAGAATCCTATTTTTGTAAACCAGCTCTTTAAATTATTACAGAAACTGCCCCAATCGGCTTACTTCTAAGGGGTGGTCAGCATCACCGGATTGGTGGTCAACATCGCCGGATTTTACACTTGCCATTAACGGACAAGCTAGTAGAGTTATTAAGCTGTCAGGTAACTGGTAAGCAGCCCAATGATTTTGTTTTTCCTTCTCCCAAAGGTAAGTCCATCGATGACAGGATGCTCCAACGGCGTGTGCTTAAGCCGGTATTGAAGAAACTTGGGTTAGCAGATAGGGATTTATATGCTGCCAGACACTCTTTTGGCACAAGGGCTGTACAGCAGGGAATGGCATTGACTGATGTAGCCTACTTGATGGGCCATACCACTGTAGAAACAGCAATGCGTAATTATGTAAGTGTTACAAAGCCTGCAGTCGCTCTCCCTTCAATAAGCGATAAAAGTAAATGATATTCAAATATGTAGTTGTTAAGGATGGTGTTAATCACCTGTGAAGTGTGTTGTTTTCATGTGCCATTACCCGCATTGTTTCTACAATGGCGGGTTTTTATTTTATCGACTTAGGTCTAAAAATAAAGGGAAGGGTGCATGATTGCATACTTTTTCCCTTTCGTGTTACGCAGCTAATTGCAAACAAGTATTGTTCCTAGACACTCCATACATAAGGCTCTTAAAAGCACCGTAAGGAATGTCGTTAGCTTTAGCGGCTTCAAGCATACTAGAGTATACTTTATTAGTGCAGGTGTCAATTACCTGCCTTCGATTATGCCTAGGATTTTTGCATAAACCAAGTTCATAAGCTGCTTTCATGTTTTGTGAACGAGATACCCATCGAAGATTGCATATTCTATTATCCCGCTTATCACCATTTATATGATCAACTTGGGGAAGGCCATTCGGATTAGGTATAAAAGCTTCTGCTATGATACGATGGAGAAAAACTGATTTTTTCTTTCCATTTTTGTATACCCTGCTTTCATAATATCCAAAATTGTTTTTCCTGATGGTAATATTTCTTCCTTTTCTAAAAGAGCATGTTCCATCTTTCGTTTTAATTATCCTGTCGATACTTTTTAAATTTCCTAGATTGCTGATAAGATATAGACCTTCGTAGCCTACTACATCTCTCCATGTTTCTTGGATCATTTTCTTTGGTTTTAAAATTTATAATTTTTAAATACCAAGAAATTTTGGTGTCAGATATGAAGAGAAAAATGTCTCTGTTGATTTAGGCTTTAGATAAGTCTAATTGTTTATTTTTTGATTAAAGTTGACCTCAATCACTTGCAATTGTTTTGTGGAAAGTGACTTTCCATGCTTCATTTGATTTCGTAAATCCTTGTATAATTTATCGTATGGATATGCGCTAATCAATGCATCCAACTTTTTAGCGAAAGACAAATGATTCGTATAGGCTGTGCTTGAATTACTGCCTGATTTGTATTCCATGGTATTCATCATCGCTATTCCACGACCACTCCAATAAGGGGTCCATTCATGTTTTTGATTCAATTGTATTTTGTTTAAATTTTGAAAATGATATATCAAACCATGTAAGTGGTTACTTACTGGTGATACTGAAATAATAAGACTTTGAAGATGCTTTACAGTGAAGAAATTATCAGAAGTAAAAAGCGGGATTTGCTCATATGTTATTCAAAATCATAGTACTAAGTTATGAAAATTATGTCTATTTTACAAAAATATTGAATAGTATTTTGTCGAATTATTAAAATATTTAATAACAATGATTCCTGTTTTTGGACCATTAGCTTCACGACTATATAATATAAGTACACCGTCAGTATATATAGAAGATTTTGACTTCAAAAAGATAATGGATGATATTGAAGAATTGATTGTTGCTTATCCACCAGACGAATCTTTTAAGGAAATTGAAAAATATTCTCGTCAAGTGAATGATATGCTTAGTCAAGATAATAACTATTATGAAAGGTTTGTTCAGGTTGAAATAAGCAAGAGTATCTCTGAAGACGAGTTTGGTAATGTATGTAGTGAAGAATCAAAAACCCATGAACCGTTACCCGTGTGGCGAAAAGATTCAATTAATAATGCCATAAATTTTGAGTTAAATTATTATGCAGTTATTCTAAATAAGCTTTTGGAATATTTGAATAAGAAGCAAGATCAACAACCTGACAAAGGTGTAAGTGATATTAAGTTTAAGTGCGCGGATTTGAAAAATTCCAGTAAAATCATAAAAGCCTTATATAATTCATTGATAAGGCATGAATGTATTTCTCCTTCAGTGAAATTTGGTGATTTCAATAAGGCATTCGGTATGGAGGGCAACCTAGATTGTAAAATTACATGGATTGCAACGCAGCCTTCATTACATTTCTTTATCCAGAAAATGTTTGACGATAAAATTCTCGATTCTTCCTTGAAAGCTAGGAAATGGAAAATTACTAAAGCGTTGTTTTGCAGAACAGGAGAAGATGAGATTAGCAAAAATATGAATACTCTTGCTAAAGATGTCACAAAGTCGGACCGAGACTTAGTTGGGAAGGTGCTTCTGTCATTTAAAAAGAGATAGGCTCTATAGTTCAAAACTATTTTCTAAATAAAATTCAATAATCCCCAAGTACATCAACCATTTTGGAAATCTCTACTCTACTATAGAGTACGATAGAGTAATTATTTACTTCCTGCATTTGTAGTTTTGAAGCCATAAAACAATAATATGTTCAAGAAAACAATGCAAGAAGCTAGAGCGGAATTAAAGCATGATCAAAAACCAAAGCTATTTTATTCAGGTCTTGATCTTTTAAATTTTAATATTGAAAAAGTCCCTATGCTTTGGGAGCCATTCTTTCCGGCAAAGGGGCTTGTTGGGTTTACCGGAGCAAGTGATTGTGGCAAATCTCTTTTTCTTAGACAGCTTGCAATGGCTGTTGCCATGCAAAAAAAGACCTTTTTAGATTATCCTCTTAATGTTAAACATGGAAAGGCAATTTATGTTAGTACGGAAGATGAACTGGAAGGTGTTGGCGCATTGCTTCAACGACAGATAGGTAAGGCAGAAAGAAAAAGTATTGAAACTCTGTTTTTTATTTTCAACACTTCAAATATTCTCAATAATTTAAGGGAGGCTTTTGCCCAAACCCCATATGATTTGGTTGTCTTTGACGTTTGGTCAGATATATTTCATGGGAATCCCAATAATTGGGTGGAAATAAGAAAAGAACTCTCCGAATTGAAATTATTGGCAGATGAATACAATACCTTAATTGTAATTCTCCATCATACTGTGAAAAATTCCGAGAAAAATGTTCCTGATAAGAATAAGCTAAATGGATCCCAAGCAATTGAAGCTAAAATAAGGTCATTGTTGGAGCTTAGACATCATACAAGTGCCGATGAACGTCTGCTTACAGTACTCAAAAATAATTATATACCCAAAGGTGAAAAAGAGGATTCGATAGTGTTAAAGCTAAATCCGGAAAATCTCCTTTTCAGTAATTCTGGAGAGAAAATTTCAATTATTGCAGGAGGCGGGAATCGTAATAAATATGATGTAGAGGTTTGGGTGCAAAGGATTGAGGAAGTGAGAAAGGAAGGTGCTTCTTATGAACAAGCAAGAAGAATCCTTGTAGAACAGTATGGCGAGAAGGAAGTGCCGGGTCTGACTTGGTTTAAGAATCAGGCAGGTAAGTAGTGGGCAGTCAGTCAGGGTTAATATAATCTGTGTGACTGACTAAGTAATAGATTAAGTAAAGTGATATTCTATTATTTCTTCAAGCAATGTTGCTTGGTTAGTCACGCGGTTATTATTGTTGCTAATTAGCCTAGAATAGTAATTGGTTTAGTCATTGCCTGTATATTTAATAAATAGGGATTGCCAATTATGATACTTTGACCTGCTTCTTATAAGAAGCGCAAGACAATCTGGATAGATGATGTAAATTCGGTCAGTCACTAATTTTTATACTATTTGACTGACTGTTTAAAATCAAAATAAATCGATACAATTAGCGTTTGTAATTTCAACAAGCTCAATTTACCGTATTCTCAGAATACGAATTTGCATACTTCACAAACGACTTCAGCGATCCTTTACAGCAATTAAGCTGCATCCATTCGGGTTGTACCAAGTTTTCAGCGAGGAACATGGTTTAGTCGCCCCATAATTCATTTATTAATTACTAAAAGACAAAATTCTCCCTATGCGGTACACTTTATTTGTACTATTACTAATTTCATCTACCATTTCAAACGGACAAGATCTTTCTACTGATCCTCAAACCGGGCTTGTATGGATTCATGATTCAGTAGAGATCAATTCCAGCAATCTACAGGAAGTCAGGGACTATCTGACGAAATGGGGTCATACTCTACTTGATGGCGAAAATCTGAAGGCGGTCTATAATCTGAGCAACGCCAAACAAACAGAAATGGTGGCCATTAACTTACCAGTAGGATCGGTGCTTACTCGGGAAATGGGCGGTAATAAGTTCTCAACGAACGGCACATTGACTTATTCAAAAGTGAAAACGGTGGCTCTTACGCCCGTCGTAAGTTCCGGTGGTGTAAAATTCAGTATGGTATATACTGTACGTGCCAATAAGCTAATCTATGAATTTACCGGTCTGGAATATTCCCACGATATGGTGCATTATGGCAAGTTCGAAGACGAAAAACCACCCAAAGACAGCTATAACAGCTCCCTACTGTTCAAGATGGGAAAAAGTGAATGGTTAAAAGTCAGGCAGGAGTATTACGCCAATGTGCAGGTTCTTGCAAACAACCTAAAAGAATACGTCAATAACTTGATTGGTAGGAAATCGGTGCAGCCTGAGCAATCCCGTATAAGCTACGCTTTTTATCAGGCTATAAAGGCGGATATGCCTCTCGATGAAATCAAACAATTGCTGGGAGATGAGGGAAAGGAGCTTAGCAGTGGCACTGTTCAAGTCAATGGAAAAAGCGCGAAACAGCAGACAATAGCTTGGTATGATCTTGATAATACCAAAAGTATTACGGTCACTTTTCTTGACGGTAAAGTAGTTTCCAAATCTCAAACTAAGCTTTAAGTTATCGAATAGAGAAGCAGCATTATCTATATGAGAGATAGGAGGGGGTATTATACCCCCTTTTTTATTTATTCTTTTCAGTAATCTGGTATAGTATTCTAATGCCTAATTCTATAGCATTTACGCTGTAATCCGGCATGCAGAAATTCACGATATGTGAAAAGAAAGGTACTCAGTATTAACACCTCCCTCCCTTGCAATTGACACCGCCGAGTACTCCCCGTACCTTCCTGCCTATCTTTTTCAATATGAGGATGCCGGCAAGTAATTAAAATAATCAAAATTATCAATTATGGTTACCGTAACGAATTTCTTTGTTCGCGAGAACAAGGACGGAAAATCTTTTGTAGCTCTTGAACTCTCTGGTGATATTGAAATGATACAATCCGCTCAAACGGGGCGATTTTATGCATCCGCTAAGCGATGTACCGTATCGTCTGTATTTAGTGAGGAAGTAGCCAGAACGTTTATAGGCAAACAATTGCCCGGAAAAATTGAGCGAGTTGAATGTACTCCCTATGATTACACAGTTAAGGAAACCGGCGAGGTATTGAGCCTTACGCATACTTATACCTACGTACCGGGTGATGAGCGACGGGAGGGTATGGAGAAGTCAATACAAACGGCTTCAGTGGTGTAGTTAGGACAGGGCGGAGAGCAATCTTCGCCCTTTTTATTTATTAATCTAAAAACAGACCAATGCAATTACAAACTGCAGAACGAAAAAGAGTGAAGCTACGGCTTAATATCGCTTCCCCGTCTGGTTTCGGCAAAACATATGGCGCGTTGCTAATCGCTTATGGAATTACTGGTAACTGGGAAAAAATAGCCGTCATCGATACCGAAAATGATTCAGCCTCTCTATATGCCCATTTAGGAGATTTCAAATCCTTGTCCCTGCATCCACCTTTTTCCCCGGACAGATATATGGAAGCCATCAGGATTTGTGAAAATGCCGGTATGGAGGTTATTATAATTGACTCTGTTACTCATGTATGGAAAGGACAGGGAGGGCTGTTAGAATATCAGAACTCATTAGGAGGCAGGTATCAGGATTGGGCCAAAGCAACTCCACTGTATCAAAAGTGGCTAAACGCCATTCTACAATCGCAATGTCATGTTATTACTACCAACAGGAAGAAACAGGGATATAATATGATTACTGAGGGGAATAAAACCAAGGTAGAGAAGGCTGGTCTAGACGATGAGATAAGGGACGGGTACGAATATGAAATGACTATAGCATTGGAAGTGATTAATGATAAACATTTGGCTAAGGCTTCCAAGGATCGCACCGGCTTGTTTGTTGATAAGCCTGAGTTTCTTATCACTGTTGAAACCGGCAAGCAAATACTTGACTGGTGCAATCAGGGAAGATCCACCGAGCCAGAAAACCATGCCTTTACGGAAAAAATCAATTCCTGTAACAGTATAGCGGAACTAGGTAGGCTATATATACAGCATCCTGAATACCAGCAAACGCATAACGCCCAGTTTACAAAACGGAAAAAGGAGTTACAGCCTGCTTTAATGACAGCTGATGCCCACTTAAACCATCAAAACTTACATTCTAATGGAAACGGCAGCATTTAATAATAATGAAGTAGCACTGTTTGAAGAGCAGCTACAACCATCCGTTGTTTCTACTGATAAACCCTTTATTCAGGCCAACACAATCGAAAGTTCACTGGAAGAAATCAAATCCAGACATGTTATTCCTGTATTTACACGGGATAATGAGCCGGTAATTTCGCATGCGGATTTTATCGAAAGTGTCGTTAATGTAGCATCTTCAATATATGTTGGAGAAACGCTTTTAAAGCCTTCTATCCGGCTTTCGCATGCAATTAAGGGTAGAATTCCCGAAGCTAAGGACAAGCCCGCTAACGCCTTGTTAGAGCATGAAAAAACGCTATATTATGAGCGAATGGCGTTCGTGCTAGAAATTCCCACTATTCAGGACGAAATTGACGGAAACCAGCTTTCCTTAACAATTGGCGGGGTTAAGGCTTACAATCTGGATAATCTTTACGCCAGAAAAGGAGCTGATGAACATTTTAAGATCTTCATCGGATTTCAGAACAAAGTATGCACCAATTTATGTGTTTGGACGGACGGCTACCTGAATGATCTAAAAGTTAAGAGTCTCGGACAGCTTAAAGCCTGTATCCGTACCATGATTGAAGGGTATAATGCCAATTATCACATTCATGCTTTGCGTGCTCTATCAAATTACGGATTAACGGAGCAACAGTTTGCAATTCTAATAGGTAAGTGCAGAATGTACAATCATCTCCCTTCTAATATGAAAAACGAAATTATCCCTTTGCAGTTAAGTGATACGCAATTGGGTACTGTAGCTAAAGACTATTACCGGGATAATTCATTTTGTAGGATGAATGATGGCAGCATTAATCTTTGGCGGTTGTACAATTTATTCACCGGTGCAAATAAGTCATCCTATATAGACACCTTTATTGACAGGAGTGTAAACTCATTCCACTTTGTGGATCTGCTAAGAGGAGCATTGGACAGTAAATCCACTAACTGGTTTTTGAACTAAACAAGGGCTGGCCTATCGCCAGCCTTATTTATTTATTATGGAAAACGCATTAATCCCCAAGTATTGTGATAATAACAGTATCCTTCTGATTAATCACGTAGGGTTACTGCGAAAACTGTTTTGTCCTTTCATGGTTCGCTGTAGAGTTGAATACGACAATTTGAAGCCCGGAATGCAGGTCTGGGTAGAAGAGGTTGCTGTTAACGCTAAAGACGAACTATTGTACTCCGTATTGGGCAAATTTTACTCGTACAACTTGTTTGAGATAAAAATATTCTTTTAACACATTTAAACTTATTTATGAAAACGTTGAATAATCATCCACAATGGCATAAAGAACCATTAAGATTAACCAAGAAAGAAAAACGCAATCCACATATTGTCCTTGAAGACTTCTTTGACTGTTTTCACTTACAAGATGTGCGGGAAATATTATGGAGATGGTTGGTGGCAGTAATATCTAGCCCGCAAAGTATTTCATTTGAGCCTTTGGAGCGTAGTAATCATATTTATTTCTATGAGAAGGTCGAGGGAATAATTGAGGCTGCTTATGTAATGAAAAGAAAGACACGCAGACACCAACGCAGGAGAGAGAAACGAAAGTTCAGGATTGATGACCAGCCAAAAGCACAATCAATAAAGACAGAACGACCTTTCGGCTCAATCATTCCGGTAGCTGGCATTGACACCGTTGAAAACGAAGACTTGCCCAATAAGGCTAAGCAATTGATAGAATATGCGGGTGAAAATCCCCTCCATGTACTTAAGGAAGTATTTAAACCGGACAAGCTAGTTTTTATCATCGATGAAATAAAGGATTGGTTACATATCGCATTATCAGCTGATTGTACTTCGTATGAGGAGGCAGAACAACGAAGCAATCTGATTATTTTCCATGACCACTTACTTTTACTAATAGAGGCATTGTTTATAATTAATCTGAAATATACAGACGATGCTGATCTTAAGGGAAAACTTTTCAGTGCTTATAAACCTTGTTTACTAAATACTACCCAAATAGCTAATCCAGAACAAGTAATAGCAACTTTCTTTAATAAGTTCCCAACGGTATATATTAATAGAGAGTTGGATAGCTGGTATGAAGCGAGCATTTCTTATTCAGGGGACTGGCGGGATAATGTGATCTGTTTACAACAGGTTTGGGATATATATCGTAATGTTTTATGTCTTTTAAAATCGGCCACTCAAATTTTGCAAACCTGTAAATAAACCGGTTATGGCAAATAATGATATTGACATTGGAACTCGACTGAAGGAGTTAAGAGTTAGACTAAAGATCAAAATGCCCGCAATTGCTTTAGCTACTGGTATTGCAAAGGAGACATTATACAAATGGGAGAAAGGCACTAAGCCAAGTGATATTAACAGTTATTTCATTTTGAAGAGGTATCTCGACAAAGTGGAAATCAAAGAGAATCTGGAAGGGTTTGAATTGGAAATCCGAAAGCCTGCCACATTACGATTACCATTAGATCCCAACAAGCCAGCACTGCCACAATTGGATGGAATAGCAAGTGCAGGAACCGTCATCTTCACCGGTAATGAACCGGAATTAATTGTAGATCGGATTAATGCCCCATTTTTAGGCCCTTCAGAAGGCGCTGTTGAGATTTTGGGTGAAAGTATGGAACCCACATTTAAAAATGGCAGCAGGGTAATAATTATTCGGTTACAAAACCCGGAGATCCTCGACTGGGGGCACTATTACCTTATTATAGACCGCAACCTACATATTACAGTGAAAAGGATCTATCAGAGTACTTCAATAGGCTCTATAGTTCTTGTGTCAGACAACCCGGATCAATCAAGATTTACTCCCATTGAAAGAAGTTTGGATCAGGTTACGGCTATACTTAAAGTAGTAGGATCAATTAACAAGTACTAAACAAACCTTTATCGTTTATGAAACTAAGTCAAAAAGCGTTGATCGCAATAAATACGCCTGTAATCCGAAGGCGGTTAATGGATGCATTAGGATCTACTGAATTTACCATTTCCCGGTATATTCAGAAAAACAGCGATAATCTCACCAAGGCTGCAGCGTTGCAGGTTATTCGGGAAACAACGGGATTGCCTGATAACGAAATATTGGAAGAATAATTAAACTTTATTTAAGTTGATTAAGAGTAGATCACATGAAATTGGTAATTGCGTACTATCGTGTTTCGACTGGAAAGCAGGGAAAAAGCGGATTAGGACTGGAAGCCCAACAACATTCAGTCACGCATTACTGTACCTGTAACGGCTATCAATTGCTGATGGAGATTCAGGAAGTAAAGTCAACAAGGAAACGAAGAGTGTTTTTAGAAAATGCCTTTGCGCTTTGTCAGAAGCACAATGCAGCTTTAATTGTCGCCCGGCTTGACCGTTTAGGCAGAGATGTAGAGGAAATCGCTCATAATATCAAGTTGCCTGTTGATATTATCGTTGCTGACAATCCTCATGCGAACCGCTTCACAATTCATATCCTTGCGGCAGTAGCGGAGGAACAACGCCGCACGATAAGTGAAAACACAAAATTGGCTTTGCAAGCGGCGAAAATGAGAGGTGTATTGTTAGGCAGGCATGGCAGGGTCCTTGCTCAAAAGAACAAAGAAGCGGCAATTGTATTTGCTAAGAGCCTTCAGCCGATTATTTTTAAACTAAATGCAGATGGAATTTATAGTACAAGGAAAATAGCCTGTGAACTAAACAGGCAGAACGTGCCCACCTTCAGAAAAGGTGGGCGATGGCATAGGACAAGTGTATACAATTTATTGTCAAGGTTAGAAATGAGTGATATCAGGAGTAACCGGGTTTCCAGATAGTTAAATTCTGGAAGAATAAATAAAGTATTGCATCATTTAAAGGAAAATATAATAGCCCTTCGGTATTGGCCGGGGGCTTTTTTGAAATTATTGTAGCGATTAATTTATTCATCTTTATTATGGAAAAACACCTATTACAATTAGCAGCTCCTGAAGTCGAGCTTGTATATAAGACAAAAGTAAGATCATCTGACAGGGTTCAATTGCGTGGATCTGTAGACACGTATAACTTCCTTTTACAAACATGGGATGAAAATAAACTTGAATTGCAGGAGCAATTTAAGGTCATACTTATGAATTGTAAGAATCGAGTGTTAGGCATATATGAATTATCAACTGGTGGAGTGACAGGCACAGTTGCAGACCCTAAATTAATATTCATGGCTGCCCTTAAAGCCAATGCCTGTACAGTTATAGTTGCTCACAATCACCCATCTGGTGATCCCCACCCAAGCACGACTGATAAGGATTTAACCAAGAAGATTACACAAGCCGGCAAACTGCTGGATATTACCGTGCATGATCACATTATCGTTACCAGAAACTTTTACTATTCATTTGCGGATAAAGGAATGATGTAAAATAATGCTTTCTGTAGTTGATATCCGGTTGTAGGTTTAGGCAGTGGCGGAAATACCTGCTGCCTACTTAAAGTAAAACATGCCATAAACAAGATTTAGGTAATATCCTTTTTTCTGGTGCTGATTTGTGTAACCCGAACGCTATATCTCTTATCTAAGATATAAATCGACGTAAACCGGCTGTTATTAACGGTTATTAAGACTTTTGCAGTAAAAAGGTTTAATGATTCCCGATTTGTGCAAATATAAACTACTGATAAATCATGGAATAATGGTTATTGAATTGATTTAATATGTTTGATTTTGTTAAAGCATGAGGCTAACAGTTGTTAGGAATGCAAAAAAATGCTATTTTGTATCTACTTGTTCATAAGGCTTAATATACTTTTCACAGTAGCAACTGCAATAAATCTAACGATTCAATGACTGCTTATAAGAATGCATTAAATATAGGAGAGACTCTTCAAATTGACGGAAAATATAAAATCATTGATGTTTTAGGACAAGGAGGTTTCGGGATTACCTATTTAGCAAAGTTTACAGCCCTTGAACAAACTGTTGCAATAAAAGAATATTTCCCTAATATGTTATGTAATAGAAGAGGGAAAGAAGTAGTTCCTATATATCAGTATTCACAGTTTTATACTAGGTTTAGAACCAATTTTCTTGAAGAGGCAAAGCAATTAGCATTATTTAAGTATGACCATATTGTTAGAATAACAGATTTCTTCGAAGAGAATAATACCGCATATTTTGTAATGGATTATATCGATGGAACTACTCTTCAGAAGCTGGTAACAAACAGTAGATTTTTAGATGAAGAATATGCTATTGATATTATTAAACAAATTGGCGGGGCTTTAGAGCTTGTGCATGACAAGGGTAAATTGCATAGAGACATTAAACCTCAGAACATCCTTATTGAAAACACCAGAAAAGCAACTTTGATTGATTTTGGAGCTGCAAGAGAAATAGTTGAAACACATGTAGAGCATACAGCAATTTTTTCCGAAGGATTTGCTCCACCTGAACAGTATGAGGGAAAAGGAAAAAAAGGACCTCATATAGATGTGTATGGACTTGGAGCTACATTATATTTTTGCGTCACTGGTCAAATTCCAATTTCAGCACGAGCTAGATATGAACAAGAATTACAAAGTCCTTCAATGATAAATTCATCTGTTTCTGATGAGTTGAGTAAGATTATAATGAAGGCTATGGAAATGGAGATTTCAAACAGGTATGCAAATGTTTCAAAACTTTTATATCATCTAAGTACACTCACTCCTAAAAGTCAACGCAAAAAAAATGTAGAACATACTCAGTCTCAAAAGGAATGTTTGAAATATGTAACGGAGTTTATTAATGATCCTGAGACAAATCTTCTTATTCTTACAGGAGCTGCCTGTACAGGTAAATCTTTCATAGTTGGTGAGATTTTAGATTTATTACAGTCAAGTGGTTATTCCCTTCGCCCCTTAACATTGGGTAGCAGATTAGCTGAACGTTTGAACTGGAATACAGGCTTATATTTTAGCAGTATTTATAGTTATATATATGATCTAGATGAATCAGTTCCAGAAGTCCGGGGTAAAGGTGAAATAGAAATACCCGAAGATGAATGGTTCGAAGGAGATGCAGAAAGTCCTGTTTTCCCCTTAAAAGCCAATACTGACGAGGAAAAGGTTATCTATATTGTTGATGAAAGTCAGTTAATCTCAGATCATTATTGGGAAGATGGTCTAGTTTCATTTGGCTCAGGGAAATTATTGACTGACTTTATCAGCTTTACTGAAATTCAAACCATAAAACAGAGAAAGGTGATATTTGTTGGAGATGAAAAGGAAATTCTTAGAGGACCAAAAGATGCTTCAGCGATATCTATTTCCTATTTGCAGTCAGCATTTGGTCTAAATGTTCGTGCGCTCGAATTAAAAGATATATATAATAGAGATCGTCAACCTAAATTCATACAGCAAGCTTTAAATATTTACCAAAATCTAGATGATGGTTTATTTAATGAGCTGATCATAAAAGCAGATGAAAAAAGCTTGTTTTGTTTAAATGACAATCAATTTAAAGAAAAGTATCTAGCTAGTGAATCTGAAAGTAATAAAGTGTTTATTACGTACTCAAATAAGCAAGCCCACGAAGCAAATAATCGCATACGTGCTTTACTTGGAAAAAATGGCAATATAAAACCGGGCGATAGGATTATTTTAAACAATAGCATTAAATATGGCTTAGATGGGATGTTACATGAAGTTTTTAGTGGCGAATTGGGGGTAATTACTGAAGTTAATGAAGAAATTGAACTATTTAATCAGCCAGTAAAAGGAAAAGGTGTGATAAGCGCAGTGTTTCGAAGGGTCTCGGTTTTCTTTCCCCGTTTAGGAGCGACTACTTCCATAATAATTCTCGAGGATTATCTCAATTCCGAATCAAAAGAAATTTCTAAAGAACAACGATTGCTTATTAACATACGGGCAAAAAAAAGTTTCAAGCAACATTTTCCCAAGGAAAAGCTGCATTTTAATAACTGGCGGCACCAACTAAAGGCAGATGAATATTTCAATACCGCATTAGTCAAATATGCGTATTCCCTAACAGGACATAAGGCACAACTTTTAAAATTTAATTCTGTTTTTATCGATTGTGAGACTGATAAAGGAAAAGATAATGATGAATATTTCCGATGGATGTATACTGCATTGAAGTGTGGCTCTAATTCAGTTTATCTGATTAACGCACCGTCTATTAATCCTTTGAGTTATCTTAACATTGACAATAATCCTTCTGCTTTTGATATTACCTTACAAAAAAGGGGCGATATTGATCTGCTTGACATAAAAATAACTGAAGAGATTAAGGCGCAAGCTGTTTTATTTAACCTTTCCAGCAATGACAAACTTGTATTTAACCTTTTTGCTTTTTGCATAATTAGGTTATTAGGAACTGAAATTAGGGTGAGAAAGATAGATCATAATAATTATCAAGAAATATACCATTTTCAGGATAATAATGGTGTGCAGGCTAGAATTTCATTTCATTACAATTCTGCCGCGAAAATAAGTAGAGTAGCGCCTATTCAAAAGAATAATTTATCTGACCGAATACTTTTTCTATTGTATAATAACTCACAGAAGGATTTTTCTAGTGTATTTAATCAAGCATTTGTAAAAGCTATTTATATGAGACTGAGAGAAGATCTTTCGTTAAAATATATCGCTGCTTTTGATGTAACACCACAGAATTATAGCTATCAATTTTCTTTTTCAAGAGATAAGGAGGTTGTTATTGCGAATTTATTTTTCAACAATTCTGGCTTCATTACGAAGTTTTATCCAATTAAGTATAATTCGAAAGATTTACTATCTGTAATAATAGATGTTTTTCAAAAAATTAAAGAGTCCTATGAAGGATATTGATGCTTTCGACAAGTATATAACTGAACTCGCAAAAGATAAAAAGTATCCAAATATTGTTGTGAGCTTTAAGAACACAGTAGGTGATTTCTCAAGTGATGAAGTGTCGTCGAGAAAGCATTTAGTAAAAAATATAATAGATGCTCATAGGCATGAAAAACTATTTAATGAGGCTTTTTCTTTTGTAAAAGAATATGGCATTTCCATTGAAACAAGCCAGCACAAAGCAGTTTTAAGCTCCTATGCATGGTTGGTTTATGCTAAATTAGATGACTTTATTAAAACGGAAAAAACGGACGAAATAGATATAATTATTAAGAATATCCTCTCTTTATTACCTTGTCTCAATCTCTCAGATGATTATTATGATCTTTTGCTGATGCGTTTGATTGGAAAAATAGTAGAAATAGGAAGGTTAGATCCATCTATCGCAGTTAATTATGTCTTTGAAATATTAAAGGTGATTGGTTTCAGGAAGAATACTCGGTTAAAAGAAAAGCTTAAAAAAGATGATTTTGTTTTAGGCAGCATGATAAGGTTATTTGGGAAATCAGGTTACTTTGATTACGGGTTTAAATTTTTAAAGTTTTTGCAAATAGATATTTTCGCCGGAAATGTAAGTGTAAACTTGGCAAATGATTACGGCTGGTTGTTGTATTATTGGGTGAAAGAAGAGAATAAGCATGTTTCAGATGATATTCCTGAAGATGATTTAGATACTGTATTTAGCGATTTGGAGAATGAAAGATGGAAAGAATCCAAAGAAAGTGATAGTCACTCAAAAGATGAAATTTTCGAACAAATTCTACGAATATTTCCTTTATTGAAAAATGATTCAAAGTATAGCTCGCTTTCGAGACTCTTTAATTTATGTCTTAGGATAGAAAAAGGAAAAGCAAATAAGAATTGGAAAAAAATACTGGCTATTGTAACAGCAATTGATGTGAATTTGCTGACATTAGATTGCAGGACATCCGTTTTTGAAAAAAATGGGAAAGAGAGGCGAGTAGAATTAGCTTCAGATAAAGAAAGCTGGTATTCAGCATATTCGAATGCCCTGTATCAGACTGAAGATTATGTAAATTGTTTGAATGTTTGTCAAGATGCATATGAAGTAATACCCAGATTTCATTATAATAATGAAATCTGGTTTGCAAGAAGAATTGCGCTTTGTAAAAGGAGCTTTGGGAATATAGACGATGCTATTTTCGAACTAGAAAAAATTGTTAAACAGAAAAAGGAATGGTTCATACAAAAAGAGATAGCAGAGCTTTATTATGAAAAAGGGGATTATAAAATTGCAAAGGAAATGTTGATTGTAGCTGCTCTCAACAGAGGCGATTTGGAGAAAAAGGATGCTTTATTTTTCCTTTTAGGCAAATTATTTATTCAGGATGGTAATACAGGGATAGCCTATAAACATTTTTTATTATCATTGAAAATAAGACAAGATCAACAGTTTAGAATCCCGCAGGAACTAAAGCAATCTCTTGAACAATTAAGCGGTGCCATGTTAATTGACCAAGATGTCGATGCTTTTAGGCTGTATAAGGAGTTGTTGAGCTTCTGGAAATCATTACTTCCAAGAAATAATGTATCTTATCAGGGTAAGATTTTCAGGGTTATTAATGAAAAGGAAATTGGTTTCATTAAAGGTGATGATAATCAAGAATTCTTTTTTCGATACAAAGACTTAAAATTCAAGCAACCAATTGTTGGGATGAAAGTAAAATATAAGACTAGGGATTCTCGTCAGGAAGGAAAGCATTGGATTGCGTTTGACATTCATCCGACTAATTAGGCTACATAATAGCAACTATATGTTTTTAAACGTGAGAAGTAATTGCCGCTTTATAACGGAATTATTTATAAGACATTCCTGCTATGATTTTAAATAGCGGAGGATTTATTTTTCATATATGGAAAAAGCACTTATAGCCTTTATTTTGGCATTATTTCACATTCCCTGTCAATCTCAGGACTCTTTAATGGTCGGTAACCGATTGATAAAATTTAAGGCACAAATTCCATTTAAGGAAGCCATGAAAGAGAACGAAAATGTAAAATACAATGCGCTTACATTATCGACTGGGAACAACGAAATTCTAGCATTATATCTGCCAGAAAATGAAATCGCTAAAGCTAAAAGAAATGAAGCTTATAGCTTTATAGAAATGATTAAGATTTTCATTCCGAAATCTCTATATAACAAAAGCGCTTCTGGAATTGACTTGAATACTTTGAAATCAAGTTTGATTAAATCGTTCACAAATTCCGAAGATTCTTTGCAGGCGGTGAAAGTTAAAAATAAAGTGAAAAGTGAATTTTTAAAGCAGGGTGTTGTCATGGATTTAAATATAGGAACTCCTGTTCTGTTAGCCGATTCCACTATTAAAGCCAAATCTTTTTATTTAATACTGGCGACAAAAATAAATTTAGTTGCAAGTAATAAAAACATTCGAACCAATGTCATTCAAGCTTCTATAATGACTATTGTTAATGATAGACTGATTTGTGCCATATATCAGCGGGAGCTTATAGATAATAAAAGGGATTATGAAATTTGTCGAAACATGGCTGAGAAAGTAATTACGAACTTGTATTAAAATAAATTATTTATATAAAATAGCATTGATTAGAGGAAAATCGAAAAAGGGAAAATATATTTAAGCTACTTTATCGTATTATTACTTGATCTACGAATAGAAATTAAATCAGTATCATGGATATGACACCATCGTTAGAAATTGGAGTTATAGAATTGGTTAAAACATTTATAGATATATTTAAAAAGGCCAAAGATGAGGTCTATGATCTATTTGAAGTAGGGTTGGAGGAAAGCTTAATAAATCAGGCGGAGAAATTTTATTATACTCATAATTTTATTTACAGAGAAACTAAGGTACCTTTTTATGATGTGTATTTCCCAATTTCAGTTGGCTACTCTAAGACTTATTTCCATAAACCAATTACGGAATTGGAAACTAATAAATATGTAACTATAATAGGTGTCGCCGGATCAGGTAAAAGCACTTTATCGAAATATATTTATTTAAACGCGATTAAGGAAAATATAAAAATACCCCTATTTATCGAGCTGAGAAATATCAATGCATCAAATTCGACTTTTGAAGGTTATATTAATTCTAAAATATTAAATTTAAAAATTAAACATAACGAGGACAAAATCGTATCTGCATTAAAAAATGGACATTTTTTATTTATACTTGATGGTTATGATGAAATCCCATATGAAAAAGTCGGCTCTTTTGAAGATCAACTCATGGATTTTATTGATAAATTTAAAAACAACCACTATATTATTACTTCTCGGCCGGGCACCTCAGCCGAGCGATTGTCAAGGTTTCATAATTATAGTGTAAATGATCTAACTTCTGATGAGGTTACGATGTTTTTAAAGATGCAATTAAAAACCAAAGAACAAATAAGGAAGATGCTAGAGGTGGTAAATTCAGAGAGATCCAAACCCTATCTAAAATTTTTAGAAAACCCATTGCTTTTGTCCATGTTCATAGTGACATTTGAATATTTTCCTGAGATACCAGAACATAAAAGCGAATTTTATAAAAACGTTTTTGATACGTTGTATTCAAAGCATGATGGAATTAATAAAAATTCATTTTCTAGGAAAAGAAGATCTGGATTGCAAAGAATTCAATTCGAAAAACTTCTTGCTACCATTTCGTATGTTACCTTTTTTAAAGGGAAGTTCACATTTGAAGAATTGTTTTTGTCTGAATTGATTTCAAGTATACAAAAAATTGAAAAAAGTATAAACAATTTTGAAGCTGAAGAAGTGCTTTATGATCTTGTTACTTCTATATCTATACTTATTAAAGATGGTCTCTTGATATCATTTCCTCATAGATCAATACAGGAATATTTTGCCGCTTCATTTATTAAGGAGTTGGAGTTTGAGAAAAAATCAAAGGTTTATGATAAGTTGTTAAATATAGTTCTCCCCAATTCTAAAGATGATTTTGCGAATTTTATTGATTTATGTGTTGAGTTAGATAAGGATGGGGTTCTAAGTTGTCTTATAATTAAAGTACTTAAGACATTTGTTTCAAATGTATGTGATGATAAATATATTTATGACTTATGTAACAAGTTCGAAATTCTTATACATTTTCAATTGTTTGATGTAAAGGCTAGGGTTCCATTTAAAATATTAGATATTCAGCCAGCAGGAAATTATCTTTTAAAAATTATTCGATACTTCAATTGTAATGATTGTTTTGATTGGTTATTTGAAAGAATTAGTAAGAGATTAATAATAAATAAGATTGAAAAATTATTATTGAAAGATGGCAGAAAGGTCATTAACGAGTTAGGTATAAATAATAGAAGTGGTATTGTAATTACAAAATTATTTGACAATAATCCTGCTTCATATAAGTTGATAAACGAACCAATTAATGAAGAGGAACGTAGTCTATACCTTAAAAAACCAATAGAGAATGCAATTAAGAAATTTGAAACAGAAATTGCAAATAATGATTTAGCAATTTACAAATTGCTGGATTTATAATATCTATTTATAATTGGATGTTATGTGCAATATTATTTTACCCATAACTTAATATTATTAGCATTAAATGAAGCGAGTGATTGAACAGATCTTGATGTAAATCATTAAAATGTAACAAATGAAGGCACTTGCATTTATATTAATTCAATTTATTATTGTTGGTGGGTGTAACAGTTCCAGACCAAAGGGTAAACTAATTAAAAATGTAAAACATGAACAAAAAACAATAGATAAATTATTTAATTGTTCCGAAAGAATAGTTCTTCTATCTACTCTTAAGGGTATTTCGTACGATAGTTTAAATCATATTCTTACAGATTACCACTTGATGACTGCAAATAACTTTTCAGTTGATAGTTCAAGGTACTTTTCAAATAAAGCAATTGACGATATTTCTGAAAAATATAAAATTTCGAAAAGAAAAATTGCGCTTCTCGTTTTTAGCTTTAAATATGAAATGCTTACAAAAGAAGAAATATTTGAAGAAGAGTTAGATAAAATAGAGAAAGAACAAGATTTAGAACCGCCTGAAGATCCTTATTGAATTTAACTTATCAGAAAAAAGATCAGCAATGGCTAAAGAAAACTGGACACAAGTTGAACTTGATGCTTCTGTTAAGGCTTATTTGGAAATGCTTACGAAGGAAAACGAAGCTGTTTTCTATAGAAAATCCGATTATCGAAACCAATTATTGTCAGGTGCTTTAAATGGAAGAACAGCGGGTTCTTTTGAATACCGGATGCAGAATATATCTTATGTGTTAGATACTTTAGGCGAGCAGTATATTACTGGATATAAGCCTGCTAAAAATGTTGGATCGAACACCGCTGATTTAATTCTTGAATCGTTAAAAAGAAACAAGTTTATAATTTCCAACGATGCTGAACCAACACCAGATAATGAAAGGTTACAGCAAAGAACCAAACGGATAAGAAGAAGTATTAATCTAAACAACAAGCCGACTGGGCAGCAGAATCCACTAAAAACTGAAACCACCATTACAGCTTATTTTCGTGACCCTGCTGTAAGAGCATGGGTGTTAGAAAATGCAAGGGGAAAATGCGAAGCTTGTAGATCGGATGCTCCGTTCTATCTTCCTGATGGATATCCTTTTTTAGAAGTGCATCATATGATCCCTATCGCCCTCGGTGGCCCTGATACTATTGAAAATGCTTTAGCTCTTTGTCCAAATTGCCACAGAAGATCTCACTTGTCTAAGGATAAAGATTCGTTTAATAGTGGAATTTATAAAAAGGTTAAAAGGTTGATTAAATGATATTTAAAAAGTATTTTTTGTGAGTTTATAAAGGTAATAAAGTATAAGCTGCGAAGCGATTAAAGAAGGTAAATATAAATGTATGTTTACTAATTCAATCCATTGTACCCTTATTAAATAGCAAGTTATGTCAAAAGAAAAACAAACGACATTGAAAAGTTTTTGTTCCACTTGTTCAAGGCTGACGAACCACAAAGTGCTTAAAGAAGAAGAAAGGAAATATCATGAAGAGGACACAGGTTGGTGGGACGAAACCTCGTATCAAATTATTCAATGCATGGGATGTGATACAATAAGTTATAGAACTTTATATAACGACGTTTCCTACCAACAACATAAAGATGAAGATACTACTGTTCAAGAATTATATCCTAAGCGCGGCGCTCATAGCAGAATGATAAAATCTTACCGCAATTTGCCTATAGAAATTAAAAAAGTTTACCAAGAAACAATCGACGCATATAACAATAATCTCACGCTTCTCTGCAGTGTAGGAGTTAGAGCAATTTTAGAAGGAATATGCATAGATAAAGCAATTACAGAAGGCTCATATACCAACTCCAATGGAAAACATGTAAAAAGTAAAAACCTTGACGGTAGAATTTATGGACTCGCTATTAAAGGGCATTTAACGTCCGATAATGCAGAAGCTTTACATGAATTAAGATTTCTTGGAAATGCTGCTGTACATGAGCTTGCTACCCCTAGCCTCGACGAACTCAGTCTTGCCATTGACATAATTGAACTAGTCATCGACAATATATACGAATTGAAAGACAAAGCTCAGAAACTTATGGCAAACCGTGTCAACAAGAAATTATAACTCTATCAATAAATTTCTGGTACATGTATTCTGTGATAGTTTCAAAACTATTAATCCTAAAAAAATAAAGCATACTGATAATGAATATGAAAGCCGGGTTTTATGCATCGAAACCTTTGACATTCAAATGTACTTTTCGTATTGAAAAGGAAAACACTGATTATTATCAACTAAAAAGTGACTTGAGTCGTTCATTAGTGAGGTTTTTTGAAATTAGTGGACGATTTAGAGACAGTGACAATAGTTATCAAAACGTCGTATATGGTGTAATAAATGACATCTTTCAAAGACGTTTTATGTTAACTGGTAACACACAGGCATACTTGACTGACTACTCTGAAAGAAGCGGTTCACTTCTCATTACATTTTCTATCTTAGTCGTTGGTGCAATTTCTAATTACGGCTCAATCAGAGAAACAATTGACTATTTTTCCGAAGATATTGAGCGAGTATTTGTTATCTCTTTGAACAGCTGGAATAATGGATATACTATAACATCAGATATTCAGGAACAAAATAATCAGGCTGCAATAGTAGAATCTCAACAAATAAGTTCAACTGATACGATTACGTACAATTCCCTTCTATCAAAAATTAAGGTTGACAGAATATTAATAGGAGTAGTATTTTTTCTTTTGCTCGTATTAATAGGCCAGAACCTTTTAGTCAATACTGATACTTCAAAAAAAGACGAAACAAATGAACGCACAATAAGGGATATTATTAAAGATGAATTAAGGAACGCAAAAATTGACGATCATTTGAAGACAATATCTGATACCATTTATGTGAAAAGCAACTGATCTGACATCTATTTACAGGGTGGTTTTATTTAATATAACTAAAGGCAGATACCTTGTCTTATTGAAAGAATAGGTACAAATTTAAATTATGACAATAATAAGTATTAAAGAATATTTCCTTGCCCGTTGTGACGAGATTATTTCATTAAGTCATAGAGGTGATCCATGGACATTTCTATGTGGATCGGCTATGATTGATTACTTAACTAACATGACAACAGGGAACTCTACTAGGGTTAGGTATATAAATTTTATTGAAGACTACTTTGCGCAGGTAAATATTTTGTATAAAGAATTCACTTATCAGAGTGGCGATAAAGATTTGCCTACGCAGATGTATGTTGTTTTGAGATGTGGAATTGTTCATTCATTTTCTCTTATTCCTAATAATTTAGGTATATCCTACGGCGGCAGGATAAGATCAATACTATTGGCTCATGAAAAGAATGGGCATAGCCACTTTGAAACATACATAAAGGACGGTATGGATTCTGTGATATTTACTGCTGAGGGGTTTGCCATGGATATAAAGAATGTTGTCTTATCGGTTTTTAAAAAGGCCACGACAGATCAAAATTTAGAAACACAAATTCTAGCATATGTCCAATCCTATCCACCTATTCTAGGGCGATTCAGCTAGTGGTATATATAAATGGACTTAGGCAATGCCTGTTTTCATCATAACTAAGAAAAATAATAGTTTAAAAGATGACAAAAATTTACTCGTATGTGTTAAGAATAGATGATGGTGCAGCTCCCAATCCCTTTTGGCAACTATGTACATTGACAATTTGTAAGCCTGCGATTCGAAAAAATGCGCAGGTTAACGACTGGGTGATTGGAACTGGTTCTAAGAATGTCAAATTAAATGATGGGAAATACTATGATTTCTCTGAGAGTCTTGTTTATGCAATGAAAATAACAGACATAATGACATTGAATGAATACGATTCTTTTTGTCAAACTTCATTATTAAATAAAATCCCAAAATGGAAAACCAAAGATTGGCAACTAAAGGTTGGTGATTGCATATATGATTATTCAAACGGGAACGAACCTATTATTAGAAAGGGAGTTCACAATGAAGAAAACAGAAAGAGAGATTTAAGCGGGAATAATGCTTTATTATCTAATCACTTCTTTTACTTTGGTGTCGAAGCAATACCAATTCCTTTGGAACTAAAAGATTTAATCAAAAAAAATCAAGGTCATAAAAAGATAGAAAATATTCATCTCATTGAAATGTTTCAGCAGTGGATTAGTCAATTTGAAAAAAATAGATTGTATGCAGATCCTCAAATGCGTTGGCTCTTTGATCGAGAAGTGACTGAAAAAGAGCTTTCAGCTTGTGCAAAACAGGATTTTTGTAATGATGAGGATGAGACGGAAGAGACTGTATGCTAAAATTATATCCCAACAGTAAGTTATGACTCCAAAAGAAAGAAATAAGTTTGTAAAGGATGTGGCTGGTATTGTGCTTCCTAACCTTGTAAATGATCTTTATAGAGAGGGTAAGATAAAAGATACTGATTTTAATGATAAGGAATTATTACGTAAAAAGCTTTTAGGGCATATTAATAAAATTGATTTTCAAATCATAATTGACCACCGGGAAACAATTTTAAATGTTGCGGAGAAAGAATTCAAGGCTGGTAATACTGAAATTTCGATAACATTATTTGCAACCTTTATAGAACATACTTTAAATGGATTAGTCCATATTGCTTGTCAAAGAAAGAACATTGACAAGAAAATGTGTAATGAAATAATCAAAAGTGTAAACATAATTGGTAAATGTACGTGGCTATTAAGGTTATTAGGACTACCTCCAATTAAAAATGAATATTTTAAGATAATTATGAAAGTATCGGAGGAGCGAAATGCTTATATTCATTACAAATGGAAGCCAGAAATGGATATTGATAAAGTTCTAGATTTAGAAGAGGACGAGGAAAAAATAGAAAGAGAGAGGTATTTAGAAATTAAAAGACTATTGAAATATTTAAAGAATTATGAAACACGATATAAATATGCAGGAAAGAAAAAGAAAATCAGAACGGCAGCTTTGAAATAAAAACGAAAGTAATTGTTAAGCTGAAAATATTACAATGTCATTTTGGGTCACATTTGGGTATCAAACCACAAAACCTGAGATTAAAGAAGATCAAACAACCGTCTAAGTAATTTGTAAAGAGGAGATTATATGGGGTATTGATGCAGATCATCCAATCCTCCCGAACGTAGTGCGCTACCGGGCTGCGCTACTGCCCGAAAAATGATACTTAGAAGTATAAATTTAGACAAATTCCATAACACCCAACAACCTCAGTAATTTCTCCAGCAAACTAAAGCGGAAGGGAATAATTTTTCCAATAAGTAATAAACAAAAAAAGGGCTTCGCCACCAGGCGAAAACCCTCTTTTATTTTAGTATTCGTCTTACTGAATGATTAGTTTACCACTGGTTAATTGTCCTTTGTTGTTCTGAATGCTGTAGTAATACATACCGCTCAAAGAAGCCGGCAGGGTAATACTTTGATTACCGGTAGCAAGAGTACGGCTGAACACCAATCTTCCCATGGCATCATTTACCCGCAATACACCATCATTTTCACTGCTGTAAAATCCGGCGATGTTGACCACCAATCCGGTGATGCTGACCACCCCTTAGAAGTAAGCCGATTGGGGCAGTTTCTGTAATAATTTAAAGAGC
>NZ_FOCZ01000031.1 GCF_900110245.1 Niastella yeongjuensis | reverse complement strand
GACACCAGTCAAGAGGCTTTTTACAATAAATATGGCAACTACCTACTCTCCCACATTGTTGTGTAGTACCATCGGCCATGAGGGGCTTAACTTCTCTGTTCGGAATGGGAAGAGGTGAACACCCTCGGTATAATCACCATAAGATCTTTAGTTAAGATGTTATGTCTAAACCGTAATAAGATTACATATTGGGAAGTTGTAAATGCGATCGTAATAGAACTAACAATAAATATTATTCGTATTCAAAATTGTTAAAAAAATTAAAGCGTACGGGTAATTAGTACTACTCGACTTTGATGTTACCATCTGTACATCTGTAGCCTATCAACGTCATCGTCTTTGACGACCCTTAAAAGAATACTCATCTCGTGGAAGGTTTCACGCTTAGATGCTTTCAGCGTTTATCCTGGCCGGACGTAGCTACTCTGCATTGCACCTGGCGGCACAACAGATACACCAGCGGTCCGTACGACCCGGTCCTCTCGTACTAAGGTCATGTCCACTCAATATTCTAACGCCCATCACAGATAGGGACCGAACTGTCTTGCGACGTTCTGAACCCAGTTCACGTGCCACTTTAATCGGCGAACAGCCGAACCCTTGGGACCTTCTCCAGCCCCAGGATGTGACGAACCGACATCGAGGTGCCAAACCTTTCCGTCGATATGAGCTCTTGGGAAAGATCAGCCTGTTATCCCCGGAGTACCTTTTATCCTTTGAGCGATGGCCCTTCCATGCAGAACCACCGGATCACTTTAGCCGGCTTTCGCCCCTGCTAGACTTGTCTGTCTCACAGTCAAGCTCCCTTTTACTAATGCGCTCTGCGTACGATTACCAACCGTACTGAGGGAACCTTTGCAAGCCTCCGTTACTTTTTAGGAGGCGACCACCCCAGTCAAACTACCCACCATGCACTGTTTCCCGTAAGGGATTAGACTCTAAGCAAACGAAGGTTGGTATTTCAACGACCGCTTCACGGCACCTGGCGGCACCGCTTCATAGCGTCCCAACTATTCTACACATCGGTTGCTCAAAATCAATGCAAAGTTGTAGTGAAGGTTCACGGGGTCTTTCCGTCCCGTGACGGGTAACCGGCATCTTCACCGATACTACAATTTCGCCGGGCTCGTGGAGGAGACAGTGTTCAACTCATTAGACCATTCGTGCAGGTCGGAACTTACCCGACAAGGAATTTCGCTACCTTAGGACCGTTATAGTTACGGCCGCCGTTTACTGGGGCTTCAGTCAGGAGCTTTGGCTTGCGCCGAACACCCTTCCTTAACCTTCCAGCACCGGGCAGGTATCAGGCTCTATACGTCATCTTACGATTTTGCAGGGCCCTGTGTTTTTGTTAAACAGTTGGTTGAACCATTTTACTGAGACCACCCAGAAGGTGGTTGGCTTTATCCCGAAGTTACAGCCACAATTTGCCTAGTTCCTTCTCCACGGCTCACCCGAGCACCTTAGGCTATTCGCCTCGACTACCTGTGTCGGTTTGCGGTACGGGTCGCTTTAACCTAACCTTAGAAGTTTTTCTCGGCAGCTATTAGAGCACTCAATCAGGCCGAAGCCCTCATATACTTTCACATTTCGCCAAATCTTACGGATTTACCAGTAAAACCTATAGCTACGTGCTTAAACGGGGAATTCCGTCTCCCTCGTGTGCTGTTCACTTCTGCGTCACTCCATCGAAATTAAAGCGAGTACTGGAATATTAACCAGTTTTCCATCAGCTGCCCCTTTCGGGTTTGCCTAAGGACCCGACTAACCCTGATCCGATTAACGTTGATCAGGAACCCTTAGTCTTACGGTGAAGTAGTTTTTCACTACTTTTATCGCTACTTATGCCTACATTTTCTTTTGAAACCGCTCCAGCATGCGTCGCCGCACACCTTCTATGCTGTTTCAATGCTCCCCTACCGATATACCGCCAAGCGGCAATCTTAGAGCTTCGGTTCGTAGTTTGATGCCCGATTATTTTCCGTGCAGGACCTCTCGACCAGTGAGCTGTTACGCACTCTTTAAATGAATGGCTGCTTCCAAGCCAACATCCTGGCTGTTATAGAAGTCCCACCTCGTTTGATCAACTTAACTACGTATTAGGGACCTTAGCTGCTAATCTGGGTTATTTCCCTCTCGGCCACGGATCTTAGCACCCGCAGCCTCACTCCCGGAGAAATTTGCTAGCATTCGGAGTTTGTCAGGGTTTGGTAGGCGGTGAAGCCCCCTAGCCCAATCAGTAGCTCTACCTCTAGCAAACATCTATATCCGAGGCTGTTCCTAAAAACATTTCGGGGAGAACGAGCTATCTCTCAGTTTGATTGGCCTTTCACCCCTATCCACAGGTCATCCCATAGCTTTTCAACGCTAATGAGTTCGGTCCTCCATTGTGTGTTACCACAACTTCAACCTGCCCATGGATAGATCACAAAGTTTCGCGTCTACCCCCACTGACTAAACGCCCTATTCGGACTCGCTTTCGCTACGGCTCCGTAACTTAAGTACTTAACCTCGCCAGTGAGGAGTAACTCGTAGGCTCATTATGCAAAAGGCACGCCGTCACCATTGCTGGCTCCGACCGCTTGTAGGCGCACGGTTTCAGGTACTATTTCACTCCCTTGTTTAGGGTGCTTTTCACCTTTCCCTTACGGTACTGGTTCACTATCGGTCTCTGAGGAGTATTTAGCCTTATCGGATGGTGCCGACAAATTCAGGCAGGATTCCTCCGGTCCCGCCTTACTCAGGAT
>NZ_FOCZ01000033.1 GCF_900110245.1 Niastella yeongjuensis | reverse complement strand
CCGTTGATTATTTTAATCCGCAGGTCGTAAGTGCGCAGGATTATTATCCGTTTGGGATGTTGCAGCGGGGTAGGAGTGTAAATGTAGGTGGGTATGGGTATGGGTTTAATGGACAGGAGAGGTCTACAGAACTTAATGATAACTCATACGGCGCAGAGTTTTGGGAGTATGATAGCAGGATTGGGAGGAGGTGGAATTTGGATCCTAGACCGATAGTTGGCTTAAGTCAGTATAGCGCATTTAATAATAACCCGATTCTAAACAATGACATACTAGGGGATTCCGCCGCTCCACCTAAGCCGTCTGCATTTAGTAGGAAAGGATTTGTTGATCTTGCAAAATATAAACCCGGGTCTTTACCCGAAGGCGAAGGAAACGTGTTAAATAGATTAAACGCTGCAGCCAATAACTATGTATTAGCACCAGTTAGCAACTTGGTCATTGATGCAATAGATGAAGTAAGTAATCCGGGATGGACTTTGACAAATATAAAGGATGGAATTGTCGGTGGATTAAAATCATTGAATAATTGGTTATATACCCATCCTGATCCTGTTGTAGCTGTTGGAGAAGTGGCTTCTGGAACAAAGTCATATACCCAACAAAATTGGAACAATCCCGATTTTCACGTTCAGTTTGCGACAATGGTATGGGGTCTGTTTATTAGTCCAGGAAGGGTTCCGGTTTCTGGAGAAGTTTCGTCTATTTCAGTGGCTGAGGAATTCACATTTACGAATAAGCCACAAGTAGCTCCGTTAAAGAATATGAGCGGTTCATTAGATGAAGCTGCTAGGCTTGCTCGAAATCAGCAATATGGGGCAAATAAAAATGTATTCCGACGATTGCCCAATAGTGCTCAGGATGTGCAAGCATTAACGGAAGCTCAGCAAGGCATGGGCCGTAACTTAAACCTTACATTAAAGGATCCGAGATATTTGGGATGGGAGAAATGGCATCATAGCGTTGGGCCAAAAGGGGGGAAATCTGTGGTTCATTATGTGAGAAATCCTATAACCGGTTATACAACTGATTTTAAATTTAAATAGATGAAAGTTAAATGCTTAGTTGATAAGGTCATTCCAGAAATACACGACAAAAGAGTTGTGCAATGGGCAGAAAAATCTGAATTGGAAATAACTAAAGGGAGAATTTATGTTGTTTTTGCTATTACTAAATTGTTTAATGTTTTATTTTACTATTTGCAGGGGGATGAAATAAATAGCTTTCCATTAGCATTTCCTGCTGAGCTATTTGAGGTTATTGACAATAGAATTTCAAAATATTGGGATTTTAGTTTAGCTAGAATTGACTCGTTATCGCAGATTAGAATTGAGAATAACGATATTATTAGCTTCAAAGAATGGTCGGAGGAAAAGGATGAGTTTTATGAAAAAATCTTGGAGGGTGACGCTCGTGAGTTGAAGATCTTTAATTTCTATAAAGATAAAATGTTGGAGGAGTGAATCGAGACATCAGAATATGCCATTGGTTAATTCCCTATAAAGCCGATAGTGTAAAGTTCACTAACAGCTGCGATACTGCAGAGTTGATCATCGAGAACCCATACGCAAACAGAGATGCGGCACCAGGTGCCGAGCTTGGAAAAAGTGTCAGAAAATGAATGCTTCTATAATAACCACCAGCCAACCAGTAAAATAGCATAAACCTTTATATGAAAAGAATTCTGTTTCTCTTGGCACTCCTGTGCTAGGAGGAAGCCCCCAAAAAGTGGCGAAAGGACGCCTAATCAGGCACAAGCGTCCGTTAGTATCAGGTTGGTAATGTGGCAAAACAGAATTGATAATCATAAAAACTTAAGGAGGTCTTAATAGGCCTCCTTTTTTATTTAACCCCATTAAAACGCTATTACATGACAACAGCACTCAATGCAGAAAACCGGGAATATATAACCTGGCAGTATCAAGAATTGAATTTTGGGCTTCTAGGTGGCCTTAGTGTTGAAGGACTGGAAAGGATGCGGGTAACCCTGAAACTGGAATACAGGCAACAGGCTGTACGGCATAATCTTGATCTGTAGAAAAGGAGCCTGTAAAGCAGATAACCGAAGCAGAAAGGAGGGGAGCTGAACAATTTTTTTCGCCAGCTTGATCTTTTACACCGTACCAATGAGCTGATTGGACAAGGTTGGGTAATTGGCGAAGAAAATCTATGATATGCATTATTATTATTATTATACCGATACAACTATTGAGTTAAGTTGGTTGGGTTATACTGTGTAGTTGGAAAAACGGCCTATAATGTAATGCTGAACTACTTTAATGGCGACTATAAGGCCATCAGTGGCGCTGCACCACAGGACGCCTCGATCGATGGAACATTAGGAGGTCA
>NZ_FOCZ01000034.1 GCF_900110245.1 Niastella yeongjuensis | reverse complement strand
AATCAACTTACTTAGAGAAGGGGTGGTCAGCATGGCCGGAACAAGTGGTCAGCATCATCGGTACAGGTGGTCAGGATGGATCGGATTATACAGCAAGAATCTTGAATTTTCCGTCTTAGTTCCTTTCTGGATTCTAGCTGAATGATTAGAGCCCTTAATAGTACGAGCAAAAGCTTCAGAAATTTCAACACGTTTGTTTCCCAGATCTACATGCTTTACCCTTAACCCAATGGCTTCGGCATTCCTTACACCAGTAAAGAATATAAACGCTAGAAAGGGGTAGTAAAATGAATGCTTAAAATTTGAGGCGGTAGGACAATAAGTATCGTTTTTAATGGCATCCAGAATCTGGATGATTTCCTTCTCTTCCAATGGCTCACGCTTCGGATTTTTCCGCTTCCTCTTATTCTTCTTCCTACGAACACCTCTAAGTGGATTTTTTGAAATAATTTCGGAATCAATGAGCCATAAAAAGAAGTTATTTAGTAAGGAAAGTCGTTCATTATATGTAGAAACAGACCAATTCTCCTGATTTAGTTTTAGGGGAAGTTGTTCCAATGGAGCGCCTTTACATTTTTCTAAAAAACTCCTTGTTCTAAGATAATAGGTAGTTCTATTAATATCTATATTCCGAACATTGGTTCCCCACTCGTTAAAATATCTCACTAGATCAATAATTGAAACAGCAGCATCATCACTTCTCTTAAGAGTAGAAGCCATCTCAGTCTTCGGCTGTGGGAGCACCAAAGGCGTAGGATTGTATTTCTCCAACGAAGGATCAAAACACCCTTTTGCAATGTCTAACTTGATTTCAGCGGCTTTTATAGCCCCATGATACATATTCTCCGGCAAATAGGCATAAGGCAGGTTTAACGAGTATCTTTCCCCAGCATACCGCCATCTTAGTCTTATACGCCCATTATTGTTCCCGATGCTAATGTCCCCTTTGCGTGTCTTTGATTTTAGACCCATTTTAGACCCAAATTGATTGTGAAGGGTCATTTTCGGGTTTCAATCCAGTTCATACCTGAGCGAGGAAAAGAAGTCGAATAAATCCGTAATTTATTGAGTAATATAGAATTTAAGTAAATTAGTAAACCGAAAACTCAATTTTTCGGGCAGTAGCGCAGCCCGGTAGCGCACTACGTTCGGGACGTAGGGGTCGCAAGTTCGAATCTTGTCTGCCCGACGAAACGGATAACAAAACATCCCAAAGGCTTATAAAACGCATGTTTTATAAGCCTTTTTTCACTTTTTGATATCATTTTGATGCAAATAGAACCAAACGGTATGTGAACTGTCCGGTGACCTGCAACAGCACCTTATATTTGAGGTCACCTAGGTCACCGGATAGCGGCAAACACAAATGGGTAGCGAGTTACATTCATTTTGGCGTTCGCAATCAGGTGTGAGGAACTATTCATAAAACAAAAAATCTGTTGTATGACAAGTTCAGGAACATTTGGAGTACACTTTGTAATGCGTAACAACAAGCAATTGAATGGCAAATCACCTGTCTACGCAAGGATTACCGTAAACGGTACCCGTTGCGAACTGGCACTAAAAGAATATCTCTCCCCTAATGATTGGAACTCCGGCTATGGCAAAGCCTGGCCCAAAAACAATGCACTCAAAAAGTTCAATAGTTACCTCGAAGAGGTACGAGGAAAATTGGCCCGTCATTACCGGGAACTGCAAATGCAGGGCGAAGCATTAACGGCAGCGGCTGTAAAGGATGCCTACGCAGGAATTGTAAAAGAGAAAAAAGTTGAGCATTCCCTTTTGTGGGTCGTAAGCCAGCATAACACCATCATGCAAAAAGTGCTAAAGAAAGGCAGCATGAAAAACTACTACACCACCGAAAAGTACCTGAAGGTTTTTCTATCCCAACAACTGAAGAAAGATGATATACTGCTTAAAAATCTGACCTATGAATTTGTTACCGGCTTTGAATTTTATATCCGCTCCTCTCCTATCAAAGATTCTGATCCGTGTACTAATAACGGCACTATGAAGCATTTGGAGCGTTTAAAGAAAATGGTGGCGTGGGCGGTAAAAAATGAGTGGCTGGACAAAAATCCATTTATTGGGTTTCAGTTAAAGTTTAAACGAAAGGATAGGGATTTTTTAACTGACCTGGAATTGTCAGCATTGGAAAACCAGGCACTGGACAACCCGATGCTTCAAAAGGTACGGGATCTATTTGTATTCAGTTGTTATACCGTATCCTCTCGACCAAGTACATCTCTTTAAAGAGCAAAAGGAACATTAGCTTAGCTCATTAAAAGCAGTGTATGGAATCGATAGCCAAACCTAAG
>NZ_FOCZ01000035.1 GCF_900110245.1 Niastella yeongjuensis | reverse complement strand
CTTATTCTTCATCAGTTCTTAACTATCTTTGAAAACAGATGCCGGCTCTAAGCAGTTACTTGCGCCTATTTACACAAAGTATTTTATACTCTCTAGTAAAACGAGCCAAAGATTCCTTATTTGTGACTACCTATTTAGCAACAATGGATAATTCAGTTGGTGGAGTGTTTTCAATTTCAGTTAATTTTGATACGTCGTTTACAAAAACAGTTGATATGCTTTATAGTGATATAAAACAATGTCATAGCTATAGACCTTATTCAAAAGAAATATTAACTGGCGATGACTTTTTTGTGACATTTTATGCAAGCAATAAACTACAAATATTTGGCAGAAAAAAAGCTTCACAAGATCAACTGGCGAAGGTGAATTTTATCGTCAAACAGCTCAATATATATGCCCTTATACCCTATAGTGGTTATGGTAAGCGGTTAAAATATTTAAAAATCGAAAATTGGAATGAATTATTAAAATACTTAAAAAGTGGTAGCGTTGGTAGTATATCAGAATAATTGGATTTAGAAAGAAGCCAGTTCATTCAAGGAGGTCACCGCAGCCTATTTTTTTCATTTCATCCAAGTAACCACTCTTAAAATCTGGTCCTCAACACGACACTCTCATCCCTTTGCCAGAAGGTTATTGGGATAAAAAATAAATATTTATGTATACAATTGCTGAAAATTTTGATAATAATATTCTTATTGGAGAAACAGTTTCTGCAATACGAAAAGACAGCCTATTATCTGAAACAGGCTAAACTACGCCTGCCGGCGAACCTGGAACAAGTTGAATGTGGCGCTTCGCGCAACCTGACCAAACAACAAGTAGCCCTATTGGCTGAAGGGCGATATTTACACCAAGGCGAAAATGCTCTGATCACTGGGGCTACGGAGCTTCCTGGCCTGCGCATTCGGACACCAGGCTTGCAGGGATATAAAACCGTCTACCTTAACATGAACAGGCTGATCGAAAAAGTAACGCTCTCCAAACTGGATGGATCATATATAAAGTTCCTAAATCACCTGGAACGCCAAACGCTCGTTATCCTGGATGATTTTGGCCAGACACCTATGACTCAGGAAATAAGACTTACATTGTTACAACTACTCGAAGATCGGTATAGCAAAAAGAGCATCATAATAACTTCTCAACTGCCGGTCGCCAAATGGTATGAATGATGCCTACTACCAGTACTATGACCATGGACCATTGGCCCGTACGGTATTAGGGGAGCAGCAGGTGCAGGGAGTAAACTATGCCTATAACCTGCAGGGGTGGATGAAGTCGATCAATCCGGCTATCTATGATACTGTTGGGTTTACTTTAAAAGCTGATGGAAGCACTGGTAGTGTAGTAGGGAAAACGGCTTATAATGTAATGCTGAACTACTTTAATGGCGACTATAAGGCCATCAGTGGCGCTGCACCACAGGACGCCTCGATCGATGGAACATTAGGAGGTCA
>NZ_FOCZ01000037.1 GCF_900110245.1 Niastella yeongjuensis | reverse complement strand
TATTTTTTACCAGCAGGGACACTTGAATATTTTGATATAACTCATTTTGTAAAAGATAAAGTAGGATTCGTTTTATTTTTAGAGGAAAAGAACCTACCTCCGGCCGAATATGCAGGCCAAACACTTCACTCAAAAGGGTTTTACCCGGAAGTTCGGGTACAGGACTTTCCGATACGGGAGAACAAAGTAGAACTGAGTATAAAGCGCCGCCGCTGGGAAGTTCAGTCTACAGGAGAAATTGTATCTCGTAACTGGGATCTGGTTATGAAAGGAGCACGACTCACCAAAGAGTTCGCGCTTTTTTTAAAAGATACACTTGGACGATCATCCGATTAGCTGTCATCAACTGGCCCGGATGTACCAGATGGATGGTAGTCAACTTCAGCAGCAATACAAGCATCACATCAGCGATTACAAAGATTGGGACCAGCGGGAGCATGCCAAAGAATGGATGCTTTTTGAGAAGAACGTGGGCACTCACCTGAGTATTGATGAAACAGCCTTATCCAATGATGAGCTTTATACAGTAGTTACCAATAAAGCAGCCAAAGGTCAGAAAGGCGCTATTGTGGCTATGATCAAAGGCACCCAGGCCGACAAGGTTATAGAAGTATTACTGCGTATTAGCAAGCGATTGAGACAAAGGGTGCAGGAAGTAACCCTGGATATGGCAGCTGGTATGCACCTGATCGTCAAACGCTGTTTCCCTTACGCACACCGTGTTGTAGACCGCTTCCATGTGCAACAACTGGCCTCTGAAGCAGTGCAGGAAATACGTATCAAACACCGCTGGCAGGCGATTGATGAAGAAAATGAACAGATTGCCCTGGCCAAAAAGCAAGGAATTACCTATATCCCACAGTTATTACCCAATGGTGATTCTCCCAAACAATTACTGGCACGCAGCCGCTACCTGCTATTCAAGCACAAAGAACATTGGACATATTCTCAAAAACGGCGGGCTACACTGATGTTTGAGCGCTATCCGGCAATAAAGGCGGCCTATGATCTATCAATGAAACTGACTATCATATTTAACTCCTGCAAGTGCAAAGAAGAGGCTTTTAAAAAGCTGGCTTTATGGTATAATGAAGTAGAAGCCGCTGGTATTGATTCTTTCAGATCCGTTGCCAGATCAATTGAAACCCACTATTTGACTATACTCAACTACTTTAACAACAGAAGTACCAACGCTTCTGC
>NZ_FOCZ01000038.1 GCF_900110245.1 Niastella yeongjuensis | reverse complement strand
CGGTAAAACGATTTGTGTAGGGATCGATGTGCATCAAAAGGACTACCAGGTAGCCAAGGTGTATAAAGGGATCTGTCTTGGTAATCATCGTATGGCAGCTGATAGTGACGCATTAATTAAACATTTGCGCAGTCATTATAGTGGGGCTGATTTTAAATGTGTATATGAGAGTTGTTCGTGGGGATTTAATTTACAAAGGAGGTTAAAAACAGCGGGAATGGATTGTATAGTGGTGAACGCGGCAGACGTGTCAACCACTGATAAAGAAAGAAAGCGTAAAACCGATCCGGTAGATGCCCTGAAACTTGCTCGTGACCTGGAGTCTGAAGACCTAAAAGGGATTGATATACCGGATGAAACGCTTCAAAAGGAAAGAAACCTGATACGTTACCGTTCAACATTGGTGGGAGATATCAACCGAAGTAAAAACCGGCTGAAAAGTTTGTTGAAATTCCAGGGTATTGAAATACCGTCTGCTTTTGCCAGGAATAGCTGGAGCAATTGTTTCTTGAAGTGGGTGCAGGAGCAGGGTTTAAAGGAAGAATTAGGTGATACCCTGTTACTGATGCTGGAACAGATCAAATTATTGCGTCAACTGCTGCTGAAGGTGGAAAAGAAACTGCGGGAACTCAGGAAGGGCAAGTATAATTCAGCTGCAAACCTGGCAACCAGTGTTCCTGGTATCGGCCCCATTACGGCGATGTTGTTTTTACTGGAAATAGGTGACATCAACCGTTTTAAGGGATTTGATCGGCTGAATAGTTTTGTAGGTTTCTGCCCTGATAAAAACAGTAGCGGAGAAACAGACCGGGACCGAGGTATTACCTCAAGACGGCATAAAAAATTACGTACGGCATTGATAGAGTCAGCTTGGGCAGCCATACGAATCGATCCGGCCCTGATGGAGAGTTATCAGGCGCTGACCAAAAGGATGAAAGGCACCTTTGCAATCATTCACATTGCTCGAAAACTATTACGAAGGTTGCGCTCTGTGATGTTAACAGGTGTGGCGTACCAAAAGGGAACGGTAGTTTAAAAACAGGCAGAACACTATATGAGTTTTTTTAAGCCATATGACTTACCGGTAAATAAATAAAAGAGCAGTCACGACAATGACTGCCCCTAATTACCGTACAAGTATCAGTC